>NZ_JACBYW010000015.1 GCF_013408175.1 Actinopolyspora biskrensis | reverse complement strand
GGCCCGGCCCCCTTGTGGTGGGGGCCGGGCTTGGGGGGGTTGGGTCGGCGGTGTCCGAGTCTCCCACACCCGTGGGGGTGCAGTACCTTGGGCGCTGGAGGGCTTAGCTTCCGGGTTCGGGATGGATGCCGGGCGTGTCCCGCTCCGCTATGGCCACCGACCCAAACACGGCGGGGGCCGCCGGTGTGGGCTGGGTTGTGTTGTTGTCACAGGTGTGTGCTGGTGGTGGTGGGTGTGGTGGCGGGCATCGTTGTGTGTTGCCGCGGCGTGGGGCCGTGTGTGTGGGTTCGTCGTTCGGCCGGTTAGTACCCGTCCACTGAACACATTGCTGTGCGTGCATGTCGGGCCTATCGACCCAGTCATCTGCTGGGGGCCTTATCCCACATGGTGGGGGGAGACGTCATCTTGGGGTGGGCTTCCCGCTTAGATGCTTTCAGCGGTTATCCATGCCGAACGTGGCCAACCAGCCGTGCCCCTGGCGGGACAACTGGCGCACTAGAGGTTCGTCCGTCCCGGTCCTCTCGTACTGGGGACAGCTCCCCGCACGTCTCCATACGCGCGCGGCGGATAGGGACCGAACTGTCTCACGACGTTCTAAACCCAGCTCGCGTGCCGCTTTAATGGGCGAACAGCCCAACCCTTGGGACCCACTTCAGCCCCAGGATGCGACGAGCCGACATCGAGGTGCCAAACCATGCCGTCGATATGGACTCTTGGGCAAGATCAGCCTGTTATCCCCGGGGTACCTTTTATCCGTTGAGCGACACCGCATCCGCATGCCGGTGCCGGATCACTAGTCCCTGCTTTCGCACCTGCTCGACCCGTCAGTCTCGCAGTCAAGCTCCCTTGTGCACTTGCACTCGCCGCCTGGTTTCCGTCCAGGCTGAGGGAACCGTTGGGCGCCTCCGTTACCATTTAGGAGGCAACCGCCCCAGTTAAACTACCCACCAGGCACTGTCCCTGGTCCGGGTCACGGACCGAGGTTAGACGCCCGGAACGACCAGAGTGGTATTTCACCAGCAACTCCCCTGCGCACTGGCGTGCGAGGTTCCCAGTTTCCCACCTATCCTACACAAGCCGAACCAGACGCCCATACCAAGCTGTAGTAAAGGTCCCGGGGTCTTTCCGTCCTGCCGCGCGAAACGAGCATCTTAACTCGTCATGCAATTTCGTCGGGTCCGTGGTCGAGACAGCGCCCAAGTCGTTACGCCATTCGTGCAGGTCGGAACTTACCCGACAAGGAATTTCGCTACCTTAGGATGGTTATAGTTACCACCGCCGTTTACCGGCGCTTCGGTTCGCCGCCTCACCCACCAGGTGGGTTCACGGCTCCCCTTAACGTTCCGGCACCGGGCAGGCGTCAGTCCGTATACCGCGTCTTACGACTTCGCACGGACCTGTGTTTTTAGTAAACAGTCGCTTGGGCCCATTCTCTGCGGCCACCACCAGCTCACCCCGCACCGGGGGATCACCGGCCGTGGCTCCCCTTCTCCCGAAGTTACGGGGACATTTTGCCGAATTCCTTAACCACGGTTCGCCCGCTCGCCTCGGTATGCTCTACCAGACCACCTGTGTCGGTTTCGGGTACGGACCACGTATCCCCTCGCTAGAGGCTTTTCTCGGCAGCCTGGGCTCACCCACTTCGCCACACTGGCTCGGCCTCCGGTCTCACACCGCGACCGCCCGGATTTACCTGGGCCGTCGTGCTACACCGTTACCCCGGGAACAACCATCGCCCGGGCTGGGCTACCCTTCTGCGTCACCCCATCGCTGACCAACACACCCACCAACCACAACCACCATCACCCCGGCATGGGACGAATCCCACCCGCGGTCACGGCTGATCATGCGTTGCCCGGGGGTTGGTATGGGACGCGGATACGCGGGTACGGGAATATCAACCCGTTGTCCTGTCGACTACGCCTGTCGGCCTCGCCTTAGGATCCGACTCACCCAGGGCGGATCAACCTGCCCCTGGAACCCTTGGTCTTTCGGCGGGACAGATTCTCACTGTCCATGCACTACTCATGCCTGCATTCTCACTCCCACACCCTCCACACCCCTTCACAAGGATGCTTCACCGGCGTGCAGGACGCTCCCCTACCCACCAGCCCCACACAGGGACCGGCGCCACGGCTTCGGCGGTGTGCTTACAAGCCCCGCTACATTATCGGCGCAGGATCACTTGACCAGTGAGCTGTTACGCACTCTTTCAAGGATGGCTGCTTCTAAGCCAACCTCCTGGTTGTCTCGGCGATCCCACATCCTTTTCCACTCAGCACACACTTCGGGGCCTTAGCCGGTGATCTGGGCTGTTTCCCTCTCGACCCTGGAGCTTTTCCCCCAGGGACTCACTGCCACGGTCCACATCCGCACCATTCGGAGTTTAGTTGACGTCAGTACCCACACTGGGCCATCAGCCATCCAGTCGCTCTACCAGCACGGAGCACCCACGTGACGCTGCACCTAAATGCATTTCGGGGAGAACCAGCTATCTCCGAGTTTGATTGGCCTTTCACCCCTACCCGCAGCTCATCCCCCAGGTTTTCAACCCTGGTGGGTGCGGGCCTCCACACGGTCTTACCCGCGCTTCACCCTGGCCACGGGTAGCTCACTCGGTTTCGGGTCTAGAGCACGCGACTCCACCGCCCTCTTCGGACTCGCTTTCGCTCCGGCTCCCCCACACGGGTTAACCTCGCCACGCACCACTAACTCGCAGGCTCATTCTTCAAAAGGCACGCCATCACACACCACACGGGCATGCTCTGACGGATTACAGGCGCACGGTTTCAGGAACTCTTTCACTCCCCTCCCGGGGTACTTTTCACCAGTCCCTCACGGTACACATCCACTATCGGTCACCAGACGTATTTAGGCTTACCAGGCGGTCCTGGCCGATTCACACGAGATTCCACGGGCCCCGCGCTACTCGGGACACACACCCACGAGCCACCACGACCTCTTCGCCTACGGGGGTCTCACCCACTCCGCCAGCGCCTCCCAACGCTTTCGGCTGAAGCCACAGCACCCGCACCCACACGGCAGCATGGATCCGGCATGTTCCCACAACCCCGAGCACGCAACGCCTGCCGGCTTGCCACGCACCCGGTTTAGCCTCATCCCCGTTCGCTCACCACTACTCAGGGAATCACTCTTGTTTTCTCTTCCTGGAGGTACTGAGATGTTTCAGTTCCCCCCGTGCCTCCCGATGCCCTAATCTCTTCAGACACCGGTGACCGGGCATCACCCCGGCCAGGTTCCCCCATTCGGACACCCTGGGATCACAGTTCGGTTGACAACTCCCCCAGGCCTATCGCGGCCTCCCACGTCCTTCATCAGCATCTGGTGCCCAGGCATCCACCGTACGCCCACAGACACGAACCACACAGCCAACAACTGTGCACAAAACCACAAAGCTGTCACGACATCACACGCACACACGCGCGACATCACACAACGATGCTCGCCACCACTATCCACCTATCAACCAACACACCAGCGAGCCCACCCACACGGGTGCGCCCCCAGAGAACCCAACAGTGCCCCAACCACGCGCGTGACCAGCTTGCTCCTTAGAAAGGAGGTGATCCAGCCGCACCTTCCGGTACGGCTACCTTGTTACGACTTCGTCCCAATCGCCAGTCCCACCTTCGACCACGCCCCCCACACACCGTGTGGTTGGACCATGAGCTTAGGGTGTTACCGACTTTCATGACGTGACGGGCGGTGTGTACAAGGCCCGGGAACGTATTCACCGCAGCGTTGCTGATCTGCGATTACTAGCGACTCCGACTTCACAGGGTCGAGTTGCAGACCCCGATCCGAACTGAGACCGGCTTTCCGGGATTCGCTCCACCTCACGGTCTCGCCACCCTCTGTACCGGCCATTGTAGCATGTGTGAAGCCCTGGACATAAGGGGCATGATGACTTGACGTCGTCCCCGCCTTCCTCCGAGTTGACCCCGGCAGTCTCCCGCGAGTCCCCGGCCGAACCGCTGGCAACACAGGACAAGGGTTGCGCTCGTTACGGGACTTAACCCAACATCTCACGACACGAGCTGACGACAGCCATGCACCACCTGTACACCAGCCACAAGGGAAACCCCATCTCTGAGGCAATCCGGTGTATGTCAAACCCAGGTAAGGTTCTTCGCGTTGCATCGAATTAATCCACATGCTCCGCCGCTTGTGCGGGCCCCCGTCAATTCCTTTGAGTTTTAGCCTTGCGGCCGTACTCCCCAGGCGGGGCGCTTAATGCGTTAGCTACGGCACGGACACCACAACGGTCCCCACACCTAGCGCCCAACGTTTACAGCATGGACTACCAGGGTATCTAATCCTGTTCGCTACCCACGCTTTCGCTCCTCAGCGTCAGGAACGGCCCAGCAAGCTGCCTTCGCCATCGGTGTTCCTCCTGATATCTGCGCATTTCACCGCTACACCAGGAATTCCGCTTGCCCCTACCGCCCTCGAGTCTGCCCGTATCGGCCGCACGTGCCCAGTTAAGCTGCGCATTTCCACGACCGACGCGACAAACCGCCTACGAGCCCTTTACGCCCAGTAAATCCGGACAACGCTCGCGCCCTACGTATTACCGCGGCTGCTGGCACGTAGTTAGCCGGCGCTTCTTTAGCCCCTACCGTCACATTCGTCAGGGCCGAAAGGGGTTTACAACCCGAAGGCCGTCCTCCCCCACACGGCGTCGCTGCGTCAGGCTTCCGCCCATTGCGCAAAATTCCCCACTGCTGCCTCCCGTAGGAGTCTGGGCCGTGTCTCAGTCCCAGTGTGGCCGATCACCCTCTCAGGCCGGCTACCCGTCATCGCCTTGGTACGCCCTCACCGCACCAACAAGCTGATGGGCCGCGAGCCCCACCCAGGCCGGAACACCCCCTCACAAAGGTGAACCTTTCCCACACACCCCATGCGAGGCATGCAGCACATCCGGTATTAGCCCCAGTTTCCCAGGGTTATCCCCACGCCCGGGGCAGGTTACTCACGTGTTACTCACCCGTCCGCCACTCCCACACCCCAACCCACCCTCGAAAGAATGAGCACACGGGGTGCGAGCGTTCGACTTGCATGTGTGAAGCGCGCCGTCAGCGTTCGTCCTGAGCCAGGATCAAACTCTCCAACAATGAACCAGAGAAAAAACCCCAGCAAAAAACACAAAAAAACAAAAAACAAGAGCCACACACGCGTCAAGGCACTGTTGAATTCTCAAAGAACACACCCACCAACCGGCAGGCACACCAACCACA
>NZ_JACBYW010000014.1 GCF_013408175.1 Actinopolyspora biskrensis | reverse complement strand
CTTTCCTCGGCGCGGGCGGCGCCGAAGCACACCCCCCCCCGGGAAGTCGGCACCGTCGCGGGCGGTTCCGCTCGGCGGGCACCTGCGGCGGGGGAACGGAAGACACCGTTCAGCCACGTTCCCCCTGGGCGTGCACGACCACCACGGGGCAGCGGGCGTGCTGAGTGCACCTGTGGCTGACCGAGCCGAGCAGGGCGCCCACGAACCCGCCGTGCCCGCGGCTGCCGACGACGAGCAGGTCGGTTGCCGCGGCGATGTCCAACAGCACCTGCGCCGAGTCGCCCTGGCACACCTTCGTCCGCACCCGGGGCGGGAAACTTCGGCGGTCCACGGCCTTGTCCACCGCGTCCTCGACGGTCACACTGGCGGCGCTCTCGAACTCCCTCGGGGATATCGCGCCCCCTTCCCAGCTGTAGAAGGCCGGGTACTCCCAGGCGGTGACGGCTTCGACCGTGCTCCCGGTGAGCTCGGCCTGACCGAGCGCCCAGTCCAGGGCGGCCAGTGACGAAGCCGAACCGTCCACACCCACGACGATCTTGCTGTCCTCACTCATCGCGCACCGTCCGTTCCGGCGGTCCTGCATCGCGGTTCTGTCGCGGCTCTCGTCCTCATCACGACTGTCGCACGAATCCGTCGTGGACGCCGCAGTAGCGTGAAAGGTCACACGGTGGTTTCACATATACTATTCGAAATCGGATTGTGATCTGAGTGGTTCATGACTACGTTCGTTAACACGGGCGAGGGACTTCTGCGCCGAATACGGTGTTTCGACTTTGGAACGGTCTCCGAAGGGAGTCCGGACGGTGACCCGACCCGTTCCGCGGGGAACGCGGTAATTGGGGGAAGACACTGATGGACAGAACCACGGAAGCACCCACCTGGAGTGTGGTGGCCCATGACGCTGACCGACTGAAGCAGGCCGTTCGTGAACTCGACGCCGAGCGGGACACCGAGACCAAGTACGAGATCGCCTACGAGCTGCTACGGACGGTCACCGTCATCGGGGAACGGCTCGCCACGCTGCTGGACGGACTGGCCAAACGTTACGAGAACCCGGGGATTCCCGAACAGCGCCCCGCGCACATCGCGATGGATCAGGCCGCGGCCGCCGCCGCCGACCTGGGCGAGTGCGCGCGACGTGCCGCGCAGACCCTGCGCGACGAGGACTGAATCGAGCGCACACCGCCCGGCGCGAGCACGGTTCGTCGCAGAGGGGCCCCGGTACCGGGCCCTACCGGGCCCGGAGCAGGACGACACGACGCGCGAAGTGAATCGGATCCGCGCGTGCTGGCTCCGGACGCGCTAGTCTCGCCGCCGTCCCGTCCGGTCGTCCACCGGATGTCGTGCGGCGAACTAAGGAGTCCGCGATGGTCGGGCACTCGGGAAGGAACCGGGCACGGAATCGTGCTTCCCCGTTCCGGAGGCTGCGCAATCCTGAATGGGCCGCGCAGAAGGGGACGTGGCGTTCGGCCCGCCCCTCGACGATCGCGGCCGCGCTCGAACGTGCCAGGGCCCGTCCGGCGGGAAACTGGTTCGTGCTGGCCGGGAGCAGACAGGTCGGAAACGACGAGCCGTTCACCCGGACGATCGGCGGTATCGAAGTGGTGGCCTGGCGGACGCCGGACGGCGGGCTCCACGCCGGTCCGGGGATCTGCCCCCACCTGGGAGCGCCGCTCGGGGAGGGGGCGGTGGACCGCGGTCAACTCGTTTGCAGGTGGCACGGGCTGCGGCTGACCGAGCGCGGCGGTCCGGGATGGACTCCGTTCCCCACCCACGACGACGGTGTGCTGGCGTGGGTGCGGTTGGATTCGGTCGGCGGTGAACGACCGCTCGAGTCACCGGTGGTGCCGCGGCGGCCCGCGCTGCGGGAGAGCATCGCCGAAGTGGCGACCACGGCTGGCGTGTGCGAACCCGACGACATCGTGGCCAACCGACTCGACCCCTGGCACGGATCCTGGTTCCACCCGTACTCGTTCGCCGAGCTCAGCGTGCGGCACGCTCCGGCGGTCGACAGCACGGAGGAGGACGACTTCTTCGAGGTCCTGGTCACCTTCAAGGTGTTCCCGGGGGTCGGCGTTCCGGTCACGGCGGGGTTCACCTGCCCGGAGCCACGCACCGTCGTGATGCGCATCCTCGAGGGGGAGGGCGCGGGCAGCGTGGTGGAAACCCACGCCACCCCGCTGGGGACGGACTCGAGAGGCGAACCGCGCACCGCCGTCGTGGAAGCCACCGTCGCCCACTCGCGGCGCAGGGGCTTCCGCGCGGTGCTGCCCGCTGCGGCACTGCTTCGTCCGCTGATCCGGCGGGTGGCACTCCGGCTGTGGGTCGACGACCTCGCCTACGCGCAACGGCGTTACGAGCTGCGCAGCACCGGACGGTTCCCCGGCTGACAGGGGAGAACGCCCCGAGCTCGGGGCATCCGCGGCGAGAGCCGGCGAGAGGTTCCGCCAAGTGAGTGCCTACGACAACCGGGCCAGCACGGTCCTGCTGGTCGAACCGGACGGAAAACTTCAGCGGCGGTCGACGGTCAGCCCCCGCAACGCGGCCGAACGGCCCCGGTCGGGCACGCTCCACAGGGCGTGCCCGTGGATCCCCCAACCGCGCAGCAGCTCGTTGGCCGCCTGCATCCCGCTCGTCGCCGCGCGTTCCATCAGCGCGACCGGAAGATCCACCCGGACCAGGTCACCGGCCACCACGAGAGCGGGATCGGGAGTGGTGATCGAGGGGCGTTCGGGGAAACCGCCCGGCGGGAAGAGCGGACAGTCCTCCCGCAGCTCGTGCCGTTCGTCGACGATCCCGGCGACCGAGGTCTCCGGATATATTCTGGCGAGTTCGGCCAGCATCCTGGAGCGCAACCGGTCCACGCTCGGCTCTCCCGGAAGCGCGTAACCGTGCAGTTCGACCACGGATCCGCCGCGCAGACCGGCCCATCGGGCCGCGTCCCGTTCGTAGCGTTCCAGGACGCTGACGTTGTCCAGCGGACCGTAGCCACTGGTACCGAGGAACCCGGGGCGGTCCTTCCGCACCGGGCGGTCCAGCCAGAGCCGGGACACGAGAAAGGGCGGGGCCTGCCGCAGCCGCCCGATCCGAGCGCGCCACCAGGGGGCACCCAACTCGGGGGAACGGTGCACGACATCGCGCAGTCCGGTGGTGTCGGTGGCGAGCACGACGGCGTCGGCTTCCAGGCCTCCCGAGTCGGTCCGCACCTCGAACCGGGCGGAACCGCCGGGAACGACGGAGGTGACGCGGGTGCTCGTCCGCACCGAAGCCCCCAGGGAACCGAGGTGGTTGCCCAGCGGTTCCCACAGCGCCTCCGGGAACGTGTCGGAGGCGACGTCGAACAGCAGCCCCTCGCTGGAACCGAGGAAGTAGATGTGGAACATCGTGGCGAGCTCAGCGGCGGACAGCTCTTGCGGAGCGGAGAAGAAGCTGCGGGAGAACACCTCGAAGGCCAGGTGCTTGGCCGCTGCCGGGAAGCGGATCCGGTCCAACAGCGTCGCGGCGTCCAGGTGGTCCAGCCGGTGGTAGATCTCGGGCAGCGAGACCTGGGCCAGCGGAAGCGCGGCACGCGTGCCGAGACGTGGAAGGTCCCTCCAACCGAACGTCGGGCTCCGGGCCACGAAAGCGAACGCGTTCCAGGGGGGAGTCCGCGGCAGTCCCGCGAAGGTGTCCCGGTACCCCGCGCTGTGCACCAGCGGGTAGTCGGAGAGCCCCACCAGCCCCGCGAGCCGCGGGTCGGCGCGACGCAGCAGCGCACGCAGGTTGTAGTACTGCCGGAAGAAGGCGTGGAACCCACGGTTCATCCCGACGGTCGAACCGTCGGCCAGTTCGGTCGACCACCCCCCGACCCGGCCTCCCAGGTAGGGCTCCCGCTCCAGCACGGTCACCGCGACGCCGCGCTCGGCCAGGCCGACGGCGGCGGACAACCCGGCGATGCCGCCGCCGACCACCACGACCCGGGGCGGTGTGCCGAAACGCCCCGCGTCGGCGTGCCCGGGGGGTGCCGGGTGCAGCACCGCTTTGGGATCGCGGCCGGGCAGGATCGCCTCCGATCCGGTTCGCCCGGTGGTCTTCCGGCGGATTCCGGTCAAGCCTGCTCCAAAGACGGTCGTCGGCCGAGCACGGTGTGCACGATGCCGCGCTGCCAACCCGGCATCGCCCCGACCCGGACGTCGTGGAAACCGTTGCGCCGCATTCGTTCCACCAGCTCCGATGTCGAGTCGAACTCCAGCACGCTGCGCCACAGATAGCGGTACAGGCCGGAACGTCCCGTTGCCGCACGGCCGAGCGGGATGATCACGAACCAGCACACCACCGTCCAGATCAGGCGGGCGGAGGGGCGGCCGCGCACGGAGAACTCGTGCAGCGCCAGCGGCGCACCGGGGACGAGCAGGTCACGCAGCAGCCGCACCCCGCGTTCCGGCGCGGGGAGGTTCCGGAGGAGATAGCACGCGAGAACACCGTCGAACGGGCCCCGAACACCGGCCCGGTCGAGCTCCTCCAGGGAGGCGTGTACGAACTCGACCGTGGAGGGCCAGGACTTCCTCCGTGCCCTGCGCAGCATCGCGGCCGAGGCGTCCACGGCGACGATCCGGGCGTGCGGGGCCACCCGCAACAGGGCGGCGGTGGAAGCTCCGGTCCCGCAACCGGCGTCCAGCAGCCGCAGCCCGCGTCCACCGTCCGGGCACCGCAGCCGGGCGGCCGAACGGGTGAGCGCCCCGTGGTACCCGGGGGAGAGCCCCACGAGCAGGTCGTAACGTTCGGCCGCCCGTTCGAACCCCCCGACCACCGGATAGTCCGAAGAGCCGTCCCCGGGCGGCCGCGTCGGCCCCTGCCGGGGCCGACGCCGCGCTCGAATCCCGGCGCGCTCGTCACCTCGCCCGCGGTTCCCCCGCCGCACTGTTCCCTCCGAGTTCCGGTTCGAGCAACGGGATCTGTTCGGCGGCCCACGGGCTGATCGCCCACGGCGTCCGGTGGGCGAGGCTCACGAAGTCCGCCCACTCCGTCCAGGTGGAGTCGGCGATCTCCGCCGGGTCCGGGCGCACTTCTTCGGTGGTGACCGCCGTGTACACCGGGCACACCTCGTTCTCCACCGTTCCCGTGACGTCGACCGCCCGGTAGCGGAAGTCGGGCAGTCGGACCCGCAGTTCGCCGATCCGGATCCCCAGCTCCTGGCCGACCCTGCGGTGCACGGCCTGCTCCATCTCCTCGTCGGGGGAGGGGTGACCGCAGCAGGAGTTGGTCCACACCCCGGGCCAGGTTCGTTTGTCCAGGGCCCGACGGGTTACCAGCAGCCTGCCCCGCTGGTCGAACACGTAGCAGGAAAAGGCGAGATGCAGCGGGGTCGAACCGTGGTGCACTTCGGATTTGGGAGCTGTACCGACCGGATTGGCGGTCTCGTCCAGCAGGACGACCAGTTCCGTGGCGGAGGTGGACAGAGTCGAATTCATCGTCTAGGGGCCACCCAACGTCGAAAAGGAAGACATGTGTTCGCGCGCTTCCGTCGACCGTGCGCGGATCCGGGCACTCGCGACCTCGGCCGCGCCCGTGAGGGCCACGCCGAGTCTACGTGCTCCGGACACCGACACCCGGTTGGCGAAAACGTCGTAATCCGACTCCACGATCCGGTCCAAGATCTCACCGTAAAGGGTATAAGCGGTGGAAATACACGGTCGGGCTATCGGATCGAGCATTTCGATACCGCTCGCGGCATAGTGGTACAGAGCTCTGGTGCGCGCCACCTGATCGCCGAGCGCGCGGCGCACCTGACGGTCGGGGCGGCCGTCCCGCAGACACCGGTACAGACGTTGCCGGTCGACGTCGAACACCGCGAGCTCGTCGGCGGGCAGGTACACCCGGCCGCGCCGCAGGTCCTCCCCGACGTCGCGGAGGAAGTTGGTGAGCTGGAAAGCGTTCCCCAACGCGGCGGCGTAGGGGGCGGCCCGGCTCCTGGGGACCTCGGTTCCGAGCACCGGAAGCACCTCCAGCCCGATCACCTCGGCCGAGCCGTGCACGTACTCGTCCAGCGCGCGGCGGTTCGGGTAGTCGGTGACGGTGAGGTCCTGCCGCATGGCGGACATGAAGGCCGTGAAGTGTCGGTGCTCGATGCCGTAGCGCCGCGCCGTGTCGGCCACGGCGGAAACGACGGGGGAATCGCTGTGCCCGCCCCCGAGGGCGGAGTCGAGCTCGGTGGACAGCTGGTCCAGTCTCACCCGCCTGGTTTCGTGATCGAGCGTGTCCGAGGGGTCGTCGACGATGTCGTCCACCTGACGCGCCAGCCCGTACAGGGCGTGGATCGCGGGTCTTCTCGCCGGGGGGAGCATGCGCGTGGCCAGGAAGTAGGTCCGGCCGTGCGCTGAGTTGAGCGAGCGGCAGTCCCGGTAAGCGGCCCTGAGACCGTGGTCGCGGATACCGGCCGCGTCCAGCTCGTGCGCGCTCATCGCCGGCCCGCTCCGAGGTCCGTGGTGCGCGTGGCCGAACCGCTGCCGCGCTCGTCGCCCAGGATGCGCCGGGCCGCCAGTTTTCCCGAGATCAACACCGGTGGGACGCCCACCCCCGGCGTGGTCCCGCAGCCCGCGAGCACCGCGTTGTCCAGCCCGCGCACCAGGTTGCGCGGGCGGAAAGGCCCCGTCTGCGGGAAGGTGTGGGCCGCGCTGAACGGGGTGCCCGCGAGCAGTCCCCGCGCGGCCCAGTCCTGCGGTGTCACGATGCGACTCACCTCTATGGAGGAGCCGAAACCGGGCATGAGCCGGTCCTGCAGCAGCTCGATCGTCTCCTGCGCATAGCCCTCGGCGATGCGTTGCCAGTCCTGCCCCGCCAGCTCCAGGTTCGGGCAGGGCACCAGCACGTGGTGCAGATGCCTGCCTTCCGGGGCCAGGGACGGATCGCTGCGTGTCGGATTGGTGATCAGCACCGAGGGGTCGGTCATCAACCGCCCCTGGCGGGTCAGCTCCTTGAAAGTGCGCTTCCAGGCCGTTCCGAACGAAAGGGTGTGGTGCCGCAGCAGCGGCTGCTCACGGTCGGTGCCGGTGTGGATCAGCAGCGCCGAGGGGGCGGCGCGCATCCGCAGGGGCCGTCGTGGCGTGTGACCGAGCAGACCGTAGGAGACGGGGAGATCGGGGGTCAGCACCACCGAGTCGCACGGGATGCGCTCCCCGTGATCGGTGTGCACGGCCGTCACCCGCGAGCCGTCGCGTTCCAGCCGTTCGACCGCACTGCCGTAGCGCATGGTCGCGCCGGCCTCGGTCGCGGCACCGGACAGGGCGTCCGGCACGGCCCGCATGCCCCCGCTGGGGAAGTAGACACCGCCCACGGTGTCCATGTACGAGATCACCGCGTAAGCGGCCAGGGCGTCGTGCGGTGCGACACCGGCGTACAGGGACTGGAACGAGAACACGCGCTTGAGCCGTTCGTCGTCGAGGAAACGTCCGATGGCCCGGTGCAGGCTGCCGAAGCCGCCGAGCGCGGCGAGCCGGGCGAGGTTCGGTTCCACCAGGTTCAGCGGCGAGTCGAAGTTGGCGTCGATGAAGGTCCTGTACTGGGTCGCGTAGAGCCGGTGCAGCCACTGGCGCAGTTTCCGGTAGCCTGCCGCCTCGGCCGGTCCGGCGAACTCGCGGACCTCCTGCTCCATCGCGTGACCGTCGGTGCGCACGTCGATGCCGGAGCCGTCGGCGAACCAGGCGCGGTAGGCTGGGTCCAGCGGCATCAGCTCGAGCCGTTCGTGTACCGATTCGCCGACCGCTCCGAGCGCCTCGTCCAGCAGCTCCGGCATGGTCAACACCGTGGGGCCGGTGTCCATGCGGTATCCGGCGAGGTCCAGTCGCCCCGCCCGTCCGCCCGGTGTCGTCTCGCGCTCGACGACGGTGACCTCGCGTCCCGCCCCGAGCAGATGCAGCGCGGCAGCCAAACCGGAAAGCCCAGCCCCCACGACGACTACGTGATCGGTGGGTCCGGTTACGGTCCGCATGCGACGTCTTCCTCCGGAACGGGGTGAGTGCGTTGGGATGTGCTGATCCTGACGGATGATCGGGAAAACCGTCCGTGTTCGCGCGATTCAGTCTAGAAAGCCGCTTGAGTCCCTTCAAATTCTCGCCTCCGGTTCGTCCGGGCCGGCCGCTGAGATCTCCGACACGAACGAGGGAGTCCACGCCCCCGGAGGTAAGGGTGATCCCGTCCGGTTCGGTTGTGAGCCGCCCTCCGGCCGGTGTCCGGGCGAGAACGGCGCTCCGGGCCCCGGCTCAGCTCCCCGCCCGCAAGCGGTGTAGCCGGAGGGCCAGCTGGATCTCCAGGGAACGCTCGGGGGACTGCCAGTCCGAGCCGAGTATCGCTGAGATTCGCTCCAGGCGCTGTCCGACCGTGTTCACGTGCACGTGCAGCTCGCGCGCGGTCCGGTTCGGACTTCTCCCGCAGTCGAAGTAGCCACGCAGCGTACGCAGCAGCTCGGTCCCACGCCGGGAGTCGTAGTCCAGCACGGCCCCGAGAGCGCGTTCCACGTACCCGTCCAGATCACCGCGATCGCCGAGCAGCACACCGAGAAAGCCCAGATCGGCGAGTGCGGCACCGGCGCCGGTCCTGCCCAGCGCGATCAGGGCGTCCAAGCAGCGGCGTGCTTCCTCGTAGCCGCGCGTGACTTCCTCGAGCCCGTCCACGGGGCCGGCCGCGCCGACGGTGACCCTTCGGGACGTCGAACAGCCGAGCCCGTGGGCGAGTTCGTGCGCCCTGTCGCCCGCGTCCGCTCCGGGCAGCAGCACCACGAGGTGGTCGAGATGGACTCCGGCCAGTCCCGCGCGTTGTTCCGCGTAGCGGGAAGCCGCCGAGACCAACCGCTCACGATCGGCGACATCGGCCGAGGCGACCAGCACCACCTTGTCACCCGTCGGCTCGACCCCGACGCGACGTGCCCTGTCCGGCAATCCGACCCGGGCGCGGGAGGGAGCGCTGAGCAGCTCGGTGACCAGGTCACCGCGCACCCGCTGCTCGGCTTCGGCGGTGCGTCGCCGGATCAGCAGCACCAGCGCGGTCACCACTCCGGCCCGTTCGAACAGCCGCCGGTCGGCGTCGGTGAGCTCGCCGCACCCGACGAGGGTCAGGCTGCCGAGCGGCTCGGGGCCGGCCAGCGCCGCGCACACCAGGTTCGCACCCCACTGGACCGCCCTGCCGCTGTTCCCGGAGCGGTGCACCGCGGAACGCGGCCACGGCAGCGGAGCCGTCTCAGCGCAGGCCAGCTCGGTCCCCTCCGCGTCGTGCACCACGATGCCGCCGCCCAGCACACCGGCGACCGCCTCCGCGATGTCGTCGACCGTGCCCCCGCGCAGCACGAGGTCGGTGAGCCGGTCGTGGGCGCGTTCCGCGCGACGCATCGCGACGTTGTGCTCGCGGATCGTCTCGTGGGCGGTGTGCAGTTCCTCGAGCGCGTTTCGGGTCTCCTGCAGCAGCCCGGCGTTGTCGATGGCTATCGCGGCGTGGTCGGCGAGGGAGGACAGCAGGGTGACCTCGTCCTGCGAGAAATCGCGTCCCGTCCGCTCGGCCGCGTAGAGCACCCCGATCACCGAACCCCCCACTGCGAGCGGAACCCCGAGTATGGCGACCAGCCGCTCGTCCCGCACCGCCTCGTCGATCACGGCGGTGTGGGTGAAGCGGGTGTCGGCGAAGTAGGCTCCGGTGGAGTAGGGCAGCGCGGTCTGGGCCACCAACCCGCCGAGCCCCTCGCCCATGCCCAGCCGCACCCGCTGGAACAGTTCCGAGACGCATCCGTCCGTGACCCGCATGTAGGTCGTCCCGGCGTCCTCGTCGTTGAGGCTCAGGTAGGCGACGTGGGTGCCCAGCAGTGTCCTGGCGCGGTGCACGATGGCGCCGAGCACCGCGTCCGGGTCCCGCACGCGTGCCAGGTCCCCCGCGGTGTCGAAGAGCGCGGCCAACTCGGACTCGTGGCGGCGTCGTTCCTCCAGGGTGCGTCGCAGCCGCAGGGCGAGCTCGCCGGCACGCTCGACCAATCCCGAGTGCTCCCGCCGCGGATCGCGGGCGCGCGCCGCCGTGACCACCTCGGCGAGCTGCTCCTCGTCCCCGTCCTCCACGAGCAGTTCGAACAGGCGCAACAGGTGCTCGGCCGGCTCGTGCATGGCGCTCATCCTCGGCGGTGCGGCTGCCGGGGAGCAATCCCGCCGTGACCACGGTGCCCCAGGGGGCGGTCGCTGCCCGATGCCGGGGCACCCGTTCACGAGACCGCGGGAGGTCCCGTCGGGTGCCCCCACGACAGGGGGGCGGAGGACTCCGATCAGGAGCGCGGCGCGGCGGGCCGTTCCGCGTCCTCGGAACGAAGCGAGCTCCCCTTGGTCTCGGTCGCGAACAGGATCGCCACCGAGGTGAGCACGGCCCCGGCCGCGACGTAGCACGCGATCGGGACCCAGCTGTCGAAGGTCACCAGCAGACCGGTGGCGATCGCGGGAGCGAGTCCGCCCGCGAAGACGGAGGCCAGCTGGTAGCCGATAGAGGCCCCCGAGTAGCGCACCCTGGTTCCGAACAGTTCGGACATGAAAGCCGCCTGCGGGCCGTACATGGCTCCGTGCAGGACCAGCCCTCCGGTGACACCGAACGTGATCATGGCGAAGGCCCCGGTGTCGATCAGCGGGAAGAAGGCGAAGGCCCACGCCCCGCTCCCGACGGCTCCGATGAGGTAGATCCCCCTGCGGCCGAAGCGGTCGGACAGGGCTCCCCACATCGGGATGACGGCGAAGTGCACCAGGGAGGCCAGCAGCACCGCGTTCAGGGCGATCGATTCGGACAGTCCGAGCTGATCGGTCACGTAGGTGAGCACGAACGCCGTGATCACGTAGTAGCAGACGTTCTCCACGAAGCGCGCTCCCGAGGCGATCAGCACCTCGCGCCACTGGAAGCGCAGCACCCGCATGATCGGAGGTGGTTCCGGTGCGGCCTGTTGCCGCGCGCGGTCGGCGGCCTCCAGGAACACCGGGGACTCGCTGATCGACAGCCGGATCCACAGTCCGACCAGGACCAGCAGCCCGGACAGCAGGAAGGGAATGCGCCAGCCCCACGCCAGGAAAGCCTGCTCGGACTGGAACGCCGAGAGCAGCGCCAGCACCGCGGTGGCGAGCAGGTTTCCCGTGGGCACGCCCGCCTGAGGCCACGAGGCCCAGAAACCGCGTCTGGCGGTGTCGGTGTGTTCGGAGACCATCAGCACGGCCCCGCCCCACTCGCCTCCCAGCGCGAAGCCCTGCACGACCCTCAGGAGGGTCAACAGCAGCGGGGCTGCGACGCCGATGGCTCCGTAGGCCGGCAGCAGACCGATCGCGAAGGTGGCCCCGCCCATCATCAGCAGGCTGATGACGAGCAGCTTCTTGCGCCCGAGCCGGTCCCCGAAGTGGCCGAAGACCAGACCGCCGAGCGGGCGGAAGACGAACCCGATGGCGAAGCTGGAGAACGCGAGCAGCGTGCCGATCAGCGGGTCCTCGGACGGGAAGAACGCCTTGTTGAACACCAGCGCGGCCGCCGACCCGTAGAGGAAGAAGTCGTACCACTCGATGGTGGTGCCGATCATGCTCGACCCTACGATCCGGGCCAGGGCCCCTCTCGTCGGTGCGGCGGATTCCGTCGAGCTCATCTGCCACTCCTTCCGCGTCGGCGGATTCGGGACTCTCCGCTTTCCGTCAGTGCGCCGTCCAGGCACCGTCGATCGGGATGGACGTTCCGGTCAGGTGGTCCGACCCCGGCCCGCAGAGCCAGCCGACCACCTCGGCCACCTCTTCCGGTTCGATCAGTCGTTTGATCGCGCTGTGGTGCAGGAAGACCCGATCGGCGACTTCGTCCTCGGTGATGCCGTTGGCTTCGGCCTGCGCGGCGAGCTGGCCCTCCAGCAGCGGGGTCCGCACGTAGCCCGGGTCCACGCAGTTGCTGGTGACGCCGTGCCGGGCACCTTCGAGCGCGGTCACCTTGCTCAGCCCTTCCAGGCCGTGCTTGGCGGCCACGTAGGCCGATTTGTTCGGGCTGGCCCGCAGCCCGTGCACGCTGGACATGTTCACCACCCGCCCCCAGCCCCGCGCGTACATGTGGGGCAGGCAGTGCCGGATCAGCAGGAAGGGCGCCGTGACCATGAGGTGCTGGATCCGGGTGAAGAGCTCGGCCGGGAACTCGTGGATCGGGGCCACGTGCTGGATTCCGGCGCTGTTGACGAGGACGTCCACCTCGGTGGGCAGCCGTCCGATCGCGGACTCCTCGGTCAGGTCGGCCACGTGCGGGTGGCCGTCGAGTTCGGATGCGGCCCGCAGCACGGAAGGCCGGTCCAGATCGACCAGGTGCACGGCGCATCCCGCCGTGGCCAGCCGTGCGGCGCAGGCGTAGCCGATTCCGCTCGCCGCGCCCGTGACCAAGGCGGTGGCTCCGGAGAGATCGGTCGCTCGAGCGAGCTCCGGCCCGGGGTCCGTCGTCATGTCGGATCACGCTAGCCGGTGCGCCCCGGATTCACTATGTGATCGTCGGCCATATCCGCTCGCTCGGAAGTGTGATCGGGACACATTGCCGACTTCGCTCGAACAGCGGGGAAAGCTCCCCCGTGGTGCGCTGCCGGGATTCCCGGAGCGGGGAGCTGTGACGGTCGTCATCATCGGCCCCCGGTTCGGGTCCGGTCGGGAACCGGTGCGGGGCGCGCGGCGACCAGCAGGGACGAAGGGTCGCGCTAGGAAGGAACTCGCATGGACGCGCCGATGGGCATGTCGCTGTTGCCGGACTGGTCACGTCCGCTCTGGGCGCTGCTGCTGGTGATCGTGTTCGCGCAACACGCGCTGCACGCCGGGAGGATGTCCGGTCAGCCGAGGTGGTGGCACGTCGGTCACACGCTGATGGCGGCGGGAATGGCCGTGATGTACCTGCTGCCCCACATGCGCCATCCGGGCCTCTACCGGGTGGGGCTGGTGCTGTTCGCCCTGGTGACGCTGGTCGAGGTGGTGGCGGCGAGTTCGATCGGGCGGCGTGAGGGCGGGCTCAACCCGCTGTGGGGCACGGCGGCCGCGGGAACGCTGATCATGACCTACATGATGATCCCCGTCCAGCTGCGTCCCACCTGGCTGACCCTGGTGTTGGTCGCCTACCTCTGCTGCGAGACCGTGATCTGGGCCGGGGGACTCTGGCAACGGCTGCCGAGCTCACGGATCCGCCCGCGGATCCCTTCCGGTGTCGAGTTGTCCGAGGCTCCCGGCGCCGCCGGACCGGCCCCCGCGGTCGGGAGCGGGCGCGGCTTCGGCCTGGTGGCCCATCGCTCCCTCGGAATCCGCCTCAGCCTGGCGGTCATGGCCGCGAGCATGGCCTACATGCTCGCCGCGAGCGTTCTCTGACGGCTTCTTCCGTCCCGACGAGACGATGGGTGGGAAAACGGTGCTTCTGCGGGAGGTGCTCGCGACGCGGGCGTTCGAGTTCGTGCTTCGTGCCCTGGGAGACCTCTCCGGGGCGGTGTGCGTCGGTTCGCTGGTGTTCGCCGTGTTCTTCGCGTCCGACACCTGCGACCGGCTCACGGAACGGGCACGTGGCCACGTGCGGCGCGCGGGCCTGGCGGCGGTCCTGTGGGGGTGTGCCGAGCTGCTGCGGGCGTTCACCTCCGGCCTGCTCACGGGAGGCGCTCCCTCCGGAGCCTCCGGAGCCGGGGGCTCGGCCGAACCGGTGGCCGCGGTGATCACCGCCGTGCTCGCCCTGGTGCTGGCGCTCGCCTGCCGGGGCGTTCGGGGGTGGAGGACGACTTCGGTGCTCACGGGGGTGGCGCTGCTCGGGCTGCTGCCTCCCGCCGTGGCCCGTCGCTCGGGGGACGCCCCCGGGCACGACGTCGGGACGAACGCGGTGGTGCTGCACGTCACCTCCGCCGCCGTGTGGCTCGGCGTGCTGCTCGCGCTCGGGCTGCACCTGTGGCGCACCGAGGAGCGTGCGCGGCTGGTGCTGAGGCGTTACCGGTGCCTCGCGGCCGGGTGCTGGACCCTGCTGGCCGTCTCCGGCACGGCCGACGTCCTCGTGGCCGCACGGGAGTACGGGACGGGCGATGCGGGGCACGTCGCCGTGGTCCTCGGCAAGATCGGTTGTCTGGTGGCCGTCGCGGTGCTCGGCGTCCTCGCGCGGCGCCGCGTCACCCTCCCCGCCCCGGAGAGGACGGGAGCGAGACGACGCGCGGTGTCGTGGCTGCTCGGTTCGGAGCTCGCGCTGCTGGTGGCCGGGTTCGCCGTGTCCGAACTCATGGTCGTCTCGGCCTCCACGCCGGAGGGGGCGGAGGTCACCGCGAGCGAGGCCGTCCTCGGCTACGATCTCGCCGCACCGCCGACCCTGTGGAACCTGCTGCTGGGGTGGCGTTTCGACCTGTTGTTCGGCACCTGCGCCGTCGTGTGCGCCGCCGTCTACCTGCTCGGGGTGCGCAGGCTGCGCCGCAGGGGGGACGCGTGGCCCGCGGGCAGGACGGCGGCCTGGCTGGTCGGCTGGGGCTGTGTCCTGTTCGTCACCTCGTCCGGAGTAGGGGTCTACGCGGGCGGGGTGTTCAGCCTGCACATGTTCACGCACATGGTGCTCAACATGCTGGCCCCGGTACTGCTGGTGCTGGGCGGTCCCGTGACGCTCGCGCTGCGCGCGCTGCCCGCACGCGGGCGTGGGCAGGCAGCGGGGGCGCGCGAGTGGTTGCTCGCCTGGTTGCACTCCCCGCTGACCAGGTTCGTGGCCGGTCCCGGGGTGGCGACGGTGCTGTTCGTGAGCTCCTTCTACGCGCTGTACTTCACGGACCTCTTCGAACTGGGGATGTTCGAGTACTGGGGTCACCAGCTCATGAAGGCGCACTTCCTGCTGGTGGGCTGGCTGTACTACTGGACCGTGATCGGCGTGGACCCCGCGCCACGTCCGCTGCCCCACGTGGCCCGGCTGGGGGTGGTGCTGGCCGTCATGCCGTTCCACGCGTTCTTCGGGATCATCACGATGAGCCTCTCGGAGCCGCTGGCCGAGGACTTCTACCGGGCGCTGGAGCTGCCGTGGCCGCGCGACCTCCTGGCTGACCAGTTCCTCGGCGGGGGAATAGCCTGGGCCATGGGGGAGGTGCCGCTGGTGCTGGTGCTGCTGGCCCTGTTGACCCAGTGGTACCGGTACGACACCCGCTCGGCTCGCAGAGCCGATCGTGAGGGTGACGACGACCTGGCCGCCTACAACGCGATGCTGGCCGAACTGGCCCGGAGCAGGGGAGGCTGAGCGTTCCGCGGCCCCGGTCCGTTCGCGGCGGCCGGACCGGGACCTCGTTCCCGGCCTGTCATTTCCGGCCGGAGTCGCGCACGGCCCGGACCGCTCCGATCGGGGTGCCCGAGGTGCTCGCCGCGGCGCCGGAGCCGAGTTCGGCGTGCTCCGCGCTCTCCTCGTCGTGCCGGGGCGACCTGCCGGCCGAGTCCGCGTGGTCGGCACGTTCCGTGCCGGAAAACTAACGCGGGGGTGACGATCGGCTCCGATCGCCGCCCCCGCGGGTTTCCCGGACGGGTCACGCGGGTGCTCCGGTCTGGGCGTTCTGCACCGAGAACCTCAGCTGGTCCTGATCGGCCTCGACCACGACGCGCTGGCCGTTCTCCAGCTGTCCCTCCAGCAGCAGGTCGGAGATGGAGTCGTCCACCTCGCGCTGGATGGTGCGGCGCAGCGGCCGGGCTCCGTACTCGGGCTGGTGCCCGTGCTCGGTGAGCCAGTCCACTGCCGAGTCCGCGAAGGTGACCTCGATGCCCTGGGCCCGCAGCCGCTGCTTCGTCTCGTCCAGCAGGAGTTCGGTGATGCGCCTGAGCTGCTCGGACTCCAGCTTGCGGAACATCACGATCTCGTCGATCCGGTTGATGAACTCGGGGCGGAAGGAGTCGCGCAACCGCACCATCAGCCGGTCCCTGGCCGATTCGGTGGTCTGCTCGTCCTCCCTGGTGGTGAAGCCGAGCACCCCGGAGCGGTTGGAGATGATGTCCGAGCCGAGGTTGCTGGTCATGATCAGCACCGTGTTGCGGAAGTCCACGGTGTGCCCCTGGCCGTCGGTGAGCCTGCCGTCCTCCATGACCTGGAGCAGGATGTTGAAGACGTCGGTGTGCGCCTTCTCGATCTCGTCGAGCAGGATCACCGAGTAGGGGCGGCGGCGGACCTCCTCGGTGAGCTGCCCCGCCTCGCCGTAGCCGACGTAGCCCGGGGGAGCTCCGACCATCCGGCTGGCGGTGTGCGCCTCCTGGTACTCGCTCATGTCGATGCGGATCATGCGGTCCTGATCGCCGAACAGCGACTCGGCGAGGGCACGTGCCAGCTCGGTCTTGCCGACACCGGTGGGGCCGAGGAACAGGAACGTCCCGACCGGCCTGTTCGGGTCGCCCATTCCGGTGCGGGAGCGCCGGACCGCGCGCGAGACCGCCTGCACGGCCTCCTCCTGTCCGATCACCCTGTGGTGCAGCTGTTCCTCGAGCCGCATGAGGCGGCCCTTCTCCTCCTCGGTCAGCTGGGTGACCGGGATGCCGGTGGCCCGCGACACGACCTCGGCGATGTCGTCGGAGTCCACCTCGGGGATCCCGTCCGGGTTGTTCCGCTCCTGGCGGATCCTGGACTGCACCTGGTTGATCTGGTCACGCAGCTGGGAGGCCTGCTCGTAGTCCTCGTTCGTGACGGCCTGGGCCTTGTCCCTGCTCAACTGCTCGGCCTGCTCCTCCAGCTCCCGCACGTCCGTGGTGGGGGTGCGGGTGCGCAGGCGCTTGCGCGCGCCGGCCTGGTCGAGCAGGTCGATCGCCTTGTCCGGGAGGTAGCGGTCGGTGACGTAGCGGTCGGACAGTTCGGCCGCCGATTTGATCGCGTCGTCGCTGAACCGCACCTGGTGGTGCGCCTCGTAGCGGTCCCGCAGTCCGCGCATGATCTGCACGGTGTCCTCGACGCTGGGCTCGGCGACGTCGATGCGTTGGAAACGACGCTCCAGCGCCGCGTCCTTCTCGATGTTCTTGCGGTACTCGTCCAGAGTTGTCGCCCCGACCACGTGCAGGTCACCGCGGGCCAGCCGGGGTTTGAGCATGTTGCCCGCGTCGACGGCGCCCTCCGAGCCGCCCGCGCCGACCACGGTGTGCAGCTCGTCGATGAAGATGATCAGTTGCTCGCTGTGCTGGGTGATCTCGTCGATGATCTTGTTCAGGCGTTCCTCGAAGTCACCGCGGTAGCGGGTTCCCGCCACCACGCCGGAGAGGTCGAGCTGCACCACCCGCTTGTTGGCGAGCACGTCCGGGATCTCGCCGTCCACGATGCGCTGGGCTATGCCCT
Organism: Actinopolyspora biskrensis; assembly: GCF_013408175.1. Classification (GTDB taxonomy): domain Bacteria; phylum Actinomycetota; class Actinomycetes; order Mycobacteriales; family Pseudonocardiaceae; genus Actinopolyspora; species Actinopolyspora biskrensis. The sequence continues at coordinate 11,726 of NZ_JACBYW010000014.1, read as the reverse complement.
CGACCACGGAGGTCTTGCCGACACCGGCCTCACCGATGAGCACGGGATTGTTCTTGGTGCGCCGGGACAGCACCTCGACGGTCTGCTCGATCTCGGAATCCCTGCCGATCACCGGGTCGAGACCGCCTTCGCGGGCCTTGGCCGTCAGGTCCTGGCCGTACTCGTCCAGGGTCGGGGTGGTGCTGCTCTGCTGGGTCTCGGTGCTCTGCGAGCCGGCGGGGCCGCCGCCGCGGGCCGCCGCTGCCCCGCTCTGCAGCGACTCCAGGGTGACGTGGGCGGCCGCGAGGATCTGGCCCGCCGTCGACTCCTGGTTGGCGGCGAGCGCGAGCAGCAGGTGGTCGGGGCCGATGTAGGAGGACCCCACGGCCCGGGCCACCCGGTGCGCGTCCAGCAGCGCGCGCTTGGCCGCGGGCGTCAGGGCCGGGGGTTGGTCGGTGCTTTCGGTCTGCGGCAGCTGTTGTTCGATGCCCTCCGCGATCGTCGCGGGGTCGGCCCCGGCGCGCTCGATCATCGCTCGGGTCGTCTCGGTTTGCGTGGCCGCCCAGAGCAGGTGGTGCGCGTCCAGGTCGTGACCGCCGCGTTCGGCCGTGAACCGCGCGGCCGTCGCCATCAGTTCCTGGGCCTGCTGGGTCATCAGCCGGGTGATGTCGACGCGTTGCACCGGCCGCGGCGTTCCACCCTGCCCGCCGAGGAAGCGGGCGAGGAAGTCGTCGAAGGGACTCGAACCGGGCCCGCCGGAACCGAAAAAGTTGGTCATCACTACCTCTTTCGTTCGCACGCTTCGTTGGAAAGCTCATCGCTTCCAACATGAGCGATGCCGGTTGGCATTCCTGCGTCGGTTTCGCTCAAGGCTAACGCATCCAACCGACTCAAGGTTGCTCGGATCTTGTAGTTGTGGACCGGATCACGGGGATTCGGAGGGGCGGTGACTCCGGCTGCCCCGCGACGGCTCCTCCCGGTGGGTCGCGGGTCTCTCGGTCACGGCCCTTTCCAGCTGCGCACGGTTGAGCTTGGAACGCCCCTTGATGTTCAGCTCCCGCGCCCGGCGCCGCAGCTCGTCCCGGCTCAGGGTGGAAACCGACTCGCTCGTTTCCCGCGCGGGCGCGGTGGCCCCGCCCGCGGCACCGGAGGCGGGGTCGCCGACCCGTCCGGCGCGCTCGGTGCTGCGGCGCAACGCCTCGGTGAGCTCCGGCACTTCGGAGGGCTCGGCCGGTTCGGACTCCGGTCGCGGGGCACGGCCCGCGGCCTTGTCCACCAGCAGCTGCTCCACCCGGGAGGTGTAGGTGTCCGTGTAGCGGTCCGGCCGCCAGGGCTCGCTCATCGAGCGGATGAGGTCGATGGCCAGTTGCAGCTCCCTGCCGCTGCGCGCGTCCTCCCTCGGAGGGCCCACCGCGGTCGGCGGGTCGCGCACCTCGTCCAGGAAGAACAGCGTGTTCAGGGCCAACGCCCTGTCCGTGGCCCGTATCGCGGTGAGGTACTCCCGGCCGTGCAGCACGAGCGTGGCTATGCCGGCCCGGCGCGTTTCGAGCATCGCCCGGTGCAGCAACCTGTAGGGGCGGTCCTGCTGCTCCTCCGTCGGGGCCAACCAGTAGGTCCGGTGGAAGTGCACCGGGTCGATCTCGGACAGTTCCACGAAGCCCTCGATCTCGATCGTCCTGGAGCGCAGCGGCACGAGCTCGTCCAGCTCCCGCTGCTCCACGGTCACCAGCGTTCCGCCGACGTCGCGCCCCTTGACGACGTCCTCGGCGCGCAGCTGTTCACCGGTGCGCTCGTTGATCCTGAGGTGTCGCACGCGGTCGTGCGTGCCGCGCTCGTACTGGTTGAAGTGGACGCTGTGGTCCTCGGTCGCGCTGTAGAGGCCGACGGGGATGGTCACCAGCCCGAACGTGATCGACCCGTTCCAGATCTTCTGCGGCATGCCCTTCCTCCTACGGCCGGTCGGCGAGCTCGCCGACACCGCGAGCGCCCGTCGCACCGCGATCGACGCGCCGCGTCCCTCCGTGGATGCCCAGCCGGTGGTGCCGAGCAAACCTCGCACCGTCGTCCGTCGTGCCGTGCGGTCCACGGATCACCGGGTTCGGCGCAGCCGGTGGGTGCCGTCGGGCAGCCGCAGCGTGTGCCCCTCCTTCGCCAGCCGTTCCAGCAGCGGCATCGTTACTCGGCGGGTCGTGTTCAGCGCTTCGCGCGCCTGGGCGGGAGTGAAGGGGGAGGGGAGCTCGGCGAGCCTGCGCACCGCCAGTTGCAACGCGTCGGGCAGGAGGTAGACACCGTCTCCGACGCCGAGCAGTTTCCCGGCCGTGGCGGCGGCGGCGAGCTGTTTCCGGTCCAGTTCCAGCTCCCGCAGTTCCTCCGCGGTGGGGGCCCGGAAGGGGCGCTCGTGCAGTCGCGCGCGCAGCGCGGCGATCCCCTCCGGGAGGTGTTGCTCCGCACGGGAGGCGCCGAGGAGCAGTTTCCCGCCGTGGGAGGTGATCTCGGCCGCCTGCGGGGAGCGCAGCACGAGGTCCAGCAGCGCCCGGTCCTCGAGCCCCAGAGCGCGCAGCGCCTCCCGCTCCGGAAGCCCCTCGGCCAGCGGTTGTTCCCGGCGGCGTTGTTCGAGCAGCTCGACCAGCCGCGCGGCGAAGCCCTCCCGCGCACGCGCGTCCAGCAGCCAGTCACCGGTTCCGTGGGCGTCGGGGGGAGCGGTGGCCCCCATGGCGAGCAGCCGCGTGGCGCGCAGCGCCCCGTGCCGCGCGAGCAGCGCGCCGCCCGCCGTGTGCTCGTCGTAACCGTCCAGCTCGCGCGCACGGGCGGCAGCGGCACCGCGGCGGCGCAGTGCCGGCGGCCGGACGTCGAGCACGGTCACCCCGCTCGGCACGTGGTGCCTGCCCGCATCGCGCAGCAGGGCCCGGTCGCCGATGCGCAGCGGCAGCGGCCGGTCGAGGGAAAGCCGCGCCGTGTCCGCGCCCAGGGGACGGACCCGCGTCCTCACGGCCGCGGAGCCGATGTGCGTCGTGAGCTCACGCGCCAGTTCCGCGGAGCAGTGGTTCGTCAGGCGCACGTCGACCGAGTCGGTCGTCCACCAGGCCCGCGGGGTGAGCAGGGTGTCACCGCGCTCGAGCTCGTCGACGTGCGCGCCCCGCAGGTTCAGCGCCACGCGCGCGGTCGCCCGCGCCCGCTGGACCGGTTCGCCCAGGCTCCGCAGGTCCCGGATCACGACGCGCCGCCCGGTCCTGCCGACCACGAGCTCCTCGCCGACGGTCAGCTCCCCGGAGGGAAGGGTGGCGGTGACCACAGTCCCCGCTCCGCGAACGCTGAACACCCGGTCCAGCCACAGCCGAACGTCGCCCGTGGGGGAGGGGTCGGGGAGCGAGCCCACGAGCGTTTCGAGCTCCACGCCCAGCTCGGACTCGCCCCGGCCGGTGGTGGAGCCGAAAGTGGCGGCGGGGATCCCGGCCAGCGAGGTCTCGGACAGCCTGGTCCGCGCCTGCAGCAGCGCCCGCTCGGGGTCGGCGAGGTCCGCGCGGGTGATCACGAGGAGCCCGCGCGCGACTCCGAGGGCGTGCAGCGCCTGCAGGTGCTCCTCGGACTGCGGCATCCAGCCCTCGTCGGCGGCCACCACGAACAGCACGGCGGGGACCTCGCCGATGCCTGCGAGCATGTTGCGCACGAACCGCTGGTGCCCGGGGACGTCGACGAAGGCGATCGTCTCGCCGCAGGGGAGCTCGGTCCAGGCGAAACCGAGGTCGATCGTCAGGCCGCGCCGCCGTTCCTCGCTCCACCGGTCGGGTTCGATCCCGGTGAGGGTTCGGACCAGGGTGGACTTCCCGTGGTCCACGTGCCCCGCCGTGGCGACGACCTTCATCACGGGCCTCCACCGGCGTCGGGGGCCGGGGATCCCGCGCCGAGGATCGCCGTGGTCAGCTCCGCGTCGTCCGCGGGGTCCAGCGCGAACAGGTCGACCAGGCAGCGTCCGTGCTCCACGCGGCTCAGCACGGGAGGGACTGCCGCGCGGAGCGGTCGCGCGTAGTGCTCGGGCAGGGCCACGGCCGCGCTCGGCAGCGTCACTCCGGGGGCTCCGCCGCCACCGACCGTCGCCGAGCTCGTCTCGGCCGTGGCCGGTATGCCCGCCGCGCTCAGCTTCTCCGCGATGGCCTCGGCACGCCGTTCGGCCTCGGACCGGTCGCGCCGCAGGGCGCGGGCCGTGGGGGTGGCGGGCCCGTTCAGGGTGGCGTGCAACGCGGCGAGCGTGAGCTTGTCCACGCGCAACGCCCTGGCCAGGGGGTGTCCGCGCAGTTTGGCGGTGATCCGTTCGGTGCCCAGCAGGAGCCCGGCCTGCGGGCCGCCGAGCAGTTTGTCCCCGCTGGCGGTCACGAGGTCGGCTCCCGCGGTGAGCACGCTGTTCGCGTCCGGCTCGTCCGGCAGCTTCTCGTGCGCGGTGAGCAGTCCGGAGCCGATGTCGACCACCACGGGGGCGTTCAGCTCCGCGAGCTCCCCGGCTCCGACGGTGGAGGTGAACCCGCTGATCACGAAGTTGGAGGGGTGGACCTTGAGCACGAAGCCGGTGTCCGGTCCCACGGCCGCGCGGTAGTCCTCGATGTTGACGCGGTTGGTTGTGCCGACCTCGCGCAGGCGCGCTCCGGTGGCCTCCAGCAGCTCGGGGATGCGGAACCCGTCGCCGATCTCGACCATCTCGCCCCGGGCCAGCACGATCTCGCCCCCGGTGGCCAGCGCCGTGGCGGCCAGCGACAGCGCGGCGGCGCCGTTGTTGACCACGTGCGCGTCCGCGGCCGCGGGTACGGTTTCGAGCAGTGTCCGGCGCAGGCTCGCGGCACGCCGACCACGGTGGCCGGTTTCCGGGTCGAGTTCGACGTCGCAGGTGCCCGCGCTCTCGTGCAGTGCCCGCACGGCGGCCTCGGACAGCCGCGCTCGCCCCAGGTTGGTGTGCAGCAGGACCCCGGTGGCGTTGATCGTCCTGCGCAGCCCGCCGGACTCCCGGGGCAGGTTCGCCCGCACCTCCTCGACGACGTCCTCGGGTGAGATCTCCCGAGCCCGGGCCCGGTGCTGTGCCGTCAGCACGGTGCGTTTGACGCGGTCCCGCCCGAAGCGCTCGATCGCGGCCGCCACGGGGGGATCGCCGAGCAGCTGATCGGTGGCGGGGATGTTGCGACGCTCGTCCACACCGGAAACCGTACGAGCACCTCGGTGCGCGTCCGGTGTTCATCGCTCCGCCTGTCGCTACTTCGACAAGGACAATCAGTACCGTGGTTTCAGTATCGAATAAAATTAAAACAAAGCGAAGTCGTCACTTGGTGATCATCTCCGAAGGTGTTTTTCGAACGATCGGGTTGGTTGAAGCGCGGAAGTGACTGCCGTCGCTGGTTCTGGTCCCGCTGACGTCGGCCGTCCACGCGGTCTCCCGTGGTGCAGGCGCGTGGGCACGTCGCTCGGTGCGCAATGAGGGGTGATCACTCGGGCGGGGCGGTGGTGGACCCCGGTCGCCGGGGCTGGGAGCTTCCGGTTCTCGAAGGGGAGCGGCCCTCGGCTGTTCGTGTGAGTTAGTCAGTATCGTGTTTTCAGTTTTAACTGAAATAAACTCGAACCAACCAAACCAGAACCAACAGCGAGGACAACGAGAGAGCACCTTCCACGTTCTCGCAAGGTCGGTCCTCCGGCCGGTACCGCTGCGATTCCCGACCTGATGCGCCGGCTCGCCGACGGTGTACCGGAGGAGTGGCGGCCCCGCGAGCACCACGCCCCCGACGAGTTCTGCCATCGGCTGTTCGACCTGCGCCACGACACCACGGAGCCGACGCGCTCGTCCTGAGGCGGTTGGGTTTCGGGTGCGTCCGCGGGACGGGAACTCCTCCTCCGATTCGTACCGCTACCGGTGAGCACGGGCTCGTCGTGCGGGCGGGCGGAGGTGGATTCCGGCCGGAGCGGTGGGCAGTATCGGGAGGGGACGACTCGCGTGGTGACCGGGTGGTGCGGGCTCCGCGCGTGATCGTCCGCCCGAGCGGTACGGGGACCACGGAAAGAGCCGCGCCATGACAGAACGGAAACCTCCGGGGACGAGCTTCGAGAGCTGGATCGACCGCCAGGTCAGGGTCGCCCGGGAGCGCGGGGACTTCGACGATCTCCCCGGGACGGGTGAACCGTTGCCCGATCCGAGTTCGGACGACGAGCTCTCCTGGGTGAAGAAGTACGTCGAGCGGGAGGGGCTGTCCAGCGAGTCGTTGCTGCCGCCTGCGGTGCAGCTGCGCAAGGAGATCGACCGGCTTCCGGAACGGGTGGCCGAGCAGCGCTCCGAGCAGGCGGTGCGCGAACTCGTCGACGAGCTCAACATCCGCATCGTCGAGTGGCTGCGCGCACCGAGCGGTCCGAAGATCAAGGTGGGCCCGGTCGACGTCGAGCAGGCGGTGCGGCAGTGGAGGCAGCAACGTGCCACCGGCTCGGAGCGTTCCGCGGCCGGTGCTGCCGCGGACGAGGCCGCCCTCCCCGCCGAGAGACCGGCGGGGAGGTCGAGTGTGCGCGACAGGCTGCGCAGCTGGTGGCACGGGACCGTGCGCGGCAGGGTCGCGCGCTGAGTTTCCCCGGCGCTGCCTGGTCCGCGTAGTGGTGTGGCGGAGGCGGACGGGAATCGAACCCGCCTGACCGAGTTGCTCGGCCACGTCGGTTTTGAAGACCGCGGGGGCCACCAGGCACCCATACGCCTCCAGCGCTGTCTCACCTTTTCGTGGAGTGCCGCTGCGCGCCCGATGCCCTAGGTTCACGTCCATGACCGACATCGAGGTTCCCACCGGCGAAACCTACCGGCTGACACAGTACGCGCACGGTGGCGGATGTGCCTGCAAGATCCCGCCGGACGAGCTGGAATCCATGGTCGGGGGAGTGAACTTCCCCCGCCAGAGTGAGGTGTTGGTCGGTCTCGAATCCGGTGACGACGCCGCGGCGGTCCGGTTCGAGGGCGACACCGCGATCGTGGCCACGACCGACTTCTTCACCCCGGTGGTGGACGATCCCTACGACTGGGGACGCATCGCCGCGGCCAACGCCCTGTCCGATGTGTACGCGATGGGGGCGCTTCCGCTGGTCGCGGTGAACCTGCTGAGCTGGCCCAGGGGAGTGCTGCCCATGGAGCTGGCCGAGCGGGTGCTGCGGGGCGGGGCAGAGGTCGCCGCCTCCGCGAACTGCGCGCTGGCCGGTGGGCACAGCGTCGACGACCCCGAGCCGAAGTACGGGCTGGCCGTCACGGGAACCGCTTCGGCCTCCGGTCTGCTGCGCAACGACACGGGAAAGCCGGGGACCCCGTTGTCGTTGACCAAGCCGCTGGGCATCGGGGTGCTCAACACGTGCCACAAGGCCACGGGCGAGGTCTTTCCCCAGGCGGTCGAGGCGATGACCACCCTCAACGAGAGCGCGGCGCGGCGGGCGGCGGCGACCGGTGCCGACTGCGCCACCGACGTGACCGGGTTCGGGCTGCTGGGGCACCTGCGGAAGCTGGTCCGGGCCAGTGGCGTTTCCGCGGTGCTGGACTCGTCCGCCGTCCCCTACCTGGAGGGGGCGCGGTGGGCCTTGCGGAGCGGTCACGTCAGCGGTGGCACCCGCCGCAACCTCGAATGGGTGCGGGAGTGCACCGATCTGTCGGCGGTGGACGAGCACGAGGCGCTGCTGCTGGCCGACGCGCAGACCTCGGGAGGGCTGCTCGTGGCGGGTGAACTTCCGGGGGTCCCGGTGATCGGCGAGCTCGTGGAGCGCGCGGAGCACGAGATCACCGTGCGCTGAGTGGAAAAATCAGCGGCGCGGAGCGCAGGAGCCGTGCGATCATCCTCGGGATGGACGAGGACTCCTTCCCCCGGCGCGTCGCGGACCGGCTGGCCGGGATCACCGGAGTGCACGCGGTTTCCCTCGGAGGTTCCCGGGCGCTCGGCACCCACCGCGCGGACAGCGACTGGGATTTCGCGATCTACTACCGCGGCCGGTTCGACCCGCAGGACCTGCGGGACGTCGGCTGGCCGGGTGAGGTCTCCGAGCTCGGGGCGTGGGGCGGGATCTTCGACGGGGGAGCGTGGCTGCGGATCGAGGAACGACCCGTGGACGTGCACTTCCGTGACCTGGAGGTGATCGAGCACGAGATCGCCGAGGCCCGGCTGGGGCGTTTTCGCCACGAGCCGTTGTTGTTCCACCTGGCGGGCATCCCGTCGTACCTTCTGCTGGCCGAGCTGGCGAGCAACCGGGTGCTGCACGGCGAGCTGCCGCGGCCGGAGTTTCCCGAACCGCTGCGTGAGCGCGCCTGCCGCACCTGGTGGGGCTTTGCCGAGATGGTCTTCGAGTACGCGCGGGCCAACCACGGGCCCTGCGGCAGGTTGGCGCAGTGCACCGCGCTGCTGACCCAGGCGGCCTCGCAGAGCGCGCATGCCGTGCTCGCCGCTCGCGGGGAGTGGATCACCAACGAGAAAGCGCTGTTGAGCAGGGCCGGGCTGGACGGGCTGGACGCGATCGTCGCGCGGGCCCGCGCGGAGGACCTCGGCGAGACCGTTCGCCGGGCCTACGAGCTGTGTTCGGTGGCGGTGGCCGCCGCCAGGGCGGGGTGACCCCGGCTCGCCTCCGCGTCCGGGGCGTGCGTGTCGACGTTCCGCCGTGGTGACCTGCGCGGACCCCTACCAGCGTTTGGCCCGGTCCGCCGCCTGGGTCAGCCCACGGGCGGTGTTGTCGAGTATCTCGGAGAGGATCTCGCGCAGCGTGGTTCCGTCACCGCGGGTCAGCCACGAGTGCATCGCGGAGCCGAAGCAGGAGACCATGGTCATCGACCACGCCCCGGGACGCGGGTCGCATCTCTGGTCGGTTCCCAGGTACTCGGCGACGAGTTCGGTCATGTCCTGCATCCAGCGCTGCCGCATCAGGTGCATCTCGTACTCGCCGGTGGAGTCGAGCGCGTTCAGCAGTTCGGCACGCATGAGGTGCTGCTCGCGGTCCACCTCTATGCGGTCGGAGGCGTCGAGCATCGCCACGGCGAGGGCGTGCATGGGGTGCTCGTCTCCGGTTCGCTCGTTCAGCGCCTCGCGCACGCGTTCCAGCTCGCCGCTGAGGTCGCCGAACAGCACCGCGTCCTTGCTGGGGAAGTAGCGGAAGAAGGTTCGCGGGGCTATGTCGGCCGCTCGGGCGATCTGTTCGATCGTGGTGGATTCGAACCCCTGCTCGCGGAAGAGGTTCAGGGCCGCCGCTTCGATGTTCGCCCTGGTCCTGGCGGCCTTGAGCGCTCTTCTGCCCCGCACCTCGGGTCCTTCGGCCGGAAAGGCCGCAACGCTGGTCATAGTCTCAGGTTCCTCGGAATCGCAGCTCAGCGTCAACTGTGCCTATTGTCACTTATGTCAAATGGCAGTACTGCCATATTCTGTTGTGCGGAGAAAGGAGTGCGTATGTCCAACGGCGAAGCCCGCCACGGCGGAGCCGCCGCTGAATCGAGACCGACCACGGGGGAACAGGGGGCGATTGCCGAAGGTATCGACGTAACGGTGTACCGGCGCAGATGGGCGACACTGATCGTGCTCTGCCTGGCGCTGTCGGCGACCATGCTCGCCAACACCTCGCTCAGTGTCGCACTGCCCAAGCTCTCGCGTGCGCTCGATGCCTCCACCTCGGCGCAGCAGTGGTTCTCCGACTCCTACGCCCTGGTGTTCGCCGGGCTGCTGTTCACCAGCTCGTCCATAGCCGACCGCTACGGGCGCAAGTGGATGCTGCAGGCGGGCATGGTGCTGTTCGGCGTGGTGTCGGTCTACGTCTGGCTGTTCGTCGGATCCAGTGCGGAGATGATAGCCGCCCGCGGGCTGCTCGGTGTGGGCGGCGCCATGATCATGCCGGTGACGTTGTCCATTCTGACCAGCGTGTTCCCGAGCGGGGAGCGCACCAAGGCGGTCGGGATCTGGGCCGCCGTCTCGGGGGCGGGCAGCGCCCTCGGCCCCGTGATCGCCGGACTGCTGCTGGAGTACTTCTCCTGGGAGTCCGTCTTCGTCATCAACGTTCCGGTCGTGATCATCGGGGTGATCGCCGGAATCCGCTACATCCCGGCCCACACCGGCACCGAGGGCGGTCACGGTGGGCTGGACGTGCTCGGTGCGCTGCTGTCCACGGCGGGGATCACCATCGCCGTCTACGCGCTGATCGAGGCCCAGCACGTCGGCTGGCTCTCCGTGCGCACGCTGTCCATGGTGGCGCTCGGATTGATTCTGCTGGCCCTGTTCGTGCTGTGGGAGCGGCGGCAGCAGGACCCGATGCTGGACGTGCGGTTGTTCCGCAGCAGCGCGTTCTCGGCCTCGGCCGTGGCGCTGACCCTGGTGTTCTTCGCCATGATCGGCGTGTTCTTCGCGCTGAGCCAGACCCTGCAGATCGTGTTCGGCTACTCACCGCTGACGGCCTCCACCGCGATGCTGCCGATGTCGGTGATGATGATCCTGATCGCCCCGCAGGTGTCCAGGATCGTGGGGCGGTTCGGGCCGCGCAACACCATCGCGGGCGGACTGCTGCTCGCGGCTGTCGGGATGGCCGGGTTGAGCACGTTGACCGCGGACTCCACCTACTGGCACATCCTGCTGCCGCTGTCCTGCACGGCCGCGGGCATGTCGCTGGCCATGGCCCCGGCGACCGACCAGCTGATGTCCAACGTCCCCAAGGAGCGCGCGGGCATGGGATCGGCCACCAACGACGTCACCCGCGAGGTCGGAGCGTCGCTGGGTGTGGCGGTGCTGGGCAGTGTGCTCGGTGGCAGCTACGCCGCCCGCATCTCCGACTCGCTGACCGGACTGCCCGAGCAGGTGCGCCAGACCGCCGAGGACTCGCTGCCGGGGGGGATGATGGTGGCCCAGCGGCTCGGTGAGCGGGGACAACAGCTCGCCCAGGACGTCTCGCGGGCCTGGATGGAGGCCTCCCAGGTCGCCTACCTGGCCGCGGCCGGGCTGATCGCGGTCGCCGCGCTGATTGCCTGGTTCTTCCTGCCGGGCAGGACGAGCACGACCACAGCGGCCTCCGCGGAGGGGACCTCCGATCAGGGTGAACAAGTCGCCCCGGAACGGACCGACTCGGATCAGAGCGGCTCGGATCGGACCAGCTCGGGCCGGGCCGATCCGGAGCAGGCCGCCTCCGAGCAGCGGTGATGTGAGGCCGGGGCCTGGTGTCGGTTCCGCGTGTGAGCGACGCTCAGGTCCCGGAGCGCACGTGCTCGCGGCTGCGCAGGAAGTCGTTCCACCGGGCATGGGGGAGTAGCGGCGATGCCGTGCTCGGTGAACGCGACTTCCCCGCAGTACCCTTGATTGCTGCTGTGGCTGCTCTTGCGCCAGTTCGTCACGGTGTCCACCTGCTCGCTCCTTCACCGATCGCGGGGTCATCGGCGGAGCGCGCGATGATCTCGCTGGAATCATCCGGGGAAAGCGCGAGTTCGCGCAACCACCGCAGGGACCTCTCCGTGGCCGCGACGGGTTCGGGCTCTTCCAGGAACGCGCTGCTGCCCCGGTGTTCCGGGTACACCAGGTTCGACTGCCGGCCGCACTCCAGCAGCACGAACGGGCCTTCCATAGCTGTGCCAGGGAGGCCGTGCTGGGCGTGGGGAGCGGCCAGCCGCACGAGCTGCTGCACACGCTGTTCTGGCTGGACGAGCTGTACCGCGCCGAGCTGCAGGAAGCCGCCGCGCACCCGTCCGAACGGGTCGCCGCGGCAGTGGGGTGAGTGTCCACCCCGGAGCGGGTGCTCCCAGTTTT
>NZ_JACBYW010000013.1 GCF_013408175.1 Actinopolyspora biskrensis | reverse complement strand
TTGGCCCGAGCCATCCCACGCTCCACTCACACAGCGAACGTGATCACCACCCACCCCACCCTGCCAAACCAAGATCATTCTGCAAGGACCCCTAAAACTGGGCAGACTTGTCGCATGGATTTGGATCAGCAACTGGTGGACGCGGCCGTGGAGCAGATGGACCGGCGCGATCGAACCGAGGCCGCGGCGGTGTACCTGGACGACGGCCGGATCGTCACCAGCTTGGCGCTGGACAACCTCAACGCGGCGGCCACGCTGTGCGCCGAGGCCGGGGCGATCTGCCAGGCCTACACGCTGGGACTCGCGATCACCGCCTCGGTGTTCGTCAACAGGTGGAACGAGGACGACAGCTTCTCGGTGCTGGCACCCTGCGGAATCTGCCAGGAACGCCTCGCGCTGTGGGGCCCGGACGTCCAGGTGGGTGTGGCCGCCCCGGAAACCGACTCCGGGTGGAGCGTGCGCACCCTCCGGGAGCTCAACCCGTTCTACTGGGGCCAGTACTTCGCCGACGAGGGTGACTGGCCCTCCTCCGCCGTGCACTCGTCCTGAGCGAAGTTCCCCGGGGGTGGTTCGCGTGGGTCCCGCGGGTGTGGAAAACCTCCAGTTTTGCCTAAAACTGGGAACAGCGGGGCACGCGGAGAACCCCGGAAGCACGAGCGGCATGAACGAACGGACCGCCGCGCCCGCTTGTGCGTGGAAAACCAGCCGGCCCGGCGGGAGGGAACCGCCGGGCCGGGGAAACGCGCTCACTCGTGGTGGAGCGTCACAGGTCGAGGCCGCTCACGAACTCCTTGGCCAGGTCCCGCGGATTCGCCTTGTCCACCGACATCCGCTTGTTCAGCCGCGTCAGCTCCTCGGTGGTCAGCCGCTCGGAGACCTTGTTCAGCGCCTTGCGCTGCTCGTCGTTCAAATCCCCCCGGTGCACCAGCGGCAGCACGTTCTGCGCCGGGTACATGTTCTTCGGGTCGTCCAGCTTGACCAGGTTCTCGCGGTCGATCGCCGCCGTGGTGCTGAACAGGTTCGCCACCTGGATCCGCCCCTCGGTCAGCGCCTGCACCCGCACGCTGCCCGACTGGAGGTTCCTGATGTCGGAGAAGGTGCAGCCGTACAGCTCGGAGATCCGCTGCTTCCAGCGCGGTTTCCACTCGGCGGGCGCGCCCAGAACCAGCTCGCCGCACCGCTGCCCCAGGTCGGCCATGGAGCGCAGCCCGCTGTCCGCGGTCTCGCTGGTCACGGCCAGCACGTCGGAGTTCTCCGCCGCGGACCGCTCCAGCACCCGCAGGCCGTCCGGCAGCTTCTTCCGCAGCTCCGAGTCGACGCGATCCGCACCGGTCGCCGCTGCCTGCTCGTCGAAGTGCCGCAGCAGGTTCCCGGTGTACTCGGGGATCACCGAGATCTCCCCGTCCCGGACCGCCTTGACGTAGACCTCGCGCGCGCCGATGCGCCCCCGCGTCTCCACATCGGCCCCGGCGCCGCGCAGCGCCTCCGCGTAGATCTCCATCAACAGCTGGCTCTCGCTGAAGTTCGCCGAACCGACCACGATGGGACCGCCGGAGTCGTCACCCGCCTCCGTCGGGTCCGAGCACCCGGCCAGCATCCCCATGGCCGTCGCCAGCACCAGCACCGGTGCGAGCAACCGCTTCATCGTTACCTCCTCCATCGGGACCGTGTCCCGCTCTTCGCCGCGGCGAGCAGCACACCGCGCGGCACGAGCAGCCGCGAGAACCCGGCCAGGGCCAGGTCGGTCAGCACCGCCAGCAGCGCGATCAGGATCGCCGCCCCGGCCATCCGCTCGTAGGCACCGGTCTGCTGGCCGCTGATCAGGATCTGACCCAGCCCGCCGAGACCGACGTAGGCCGCGACGGCCGTGGTCGCCATGACCTGCAACATCGCGTTGCGCACCCCGCCCATCAGCAGCGGGAGCGCGTTGGGGAGCTCCACTTTCCACAGTCGCTGGCCCGAGGTCATCCCCATGCCCCTGGCAGCGTCCACGGCGTGCGCGGGGACCGCGCGCACCCCGGAGTAGGTCCCGGACAGCACCGCCGGTATCGCCAGGACCACCAGCGCGGCCAGCGCTGCGCTCCCCCGGAACATCATCGCCAGCAGGGTCACCAGCCCGAGCGTCGGCAGGGCGCGCATCGCGTTGCCGAAACCGACCACGAGCACCGAACCGCGCCCGGTGTGTCCGATGTAGAGCCCCAGTGGCACCGCGACGAGCACGGCCACGACCACGGCTAGGACGCTGTAGAGCAGGTGCAGCCACGTCTGGGCGAGAATGCCGTCCGCCCCGCTCCAGTTGGCCGGATCCGTCAGCCAGGCCAGGATCTCGGTGATCACTCGCCGATCACCGCCCCACCGGCGCGTTCCCAGGGAGTCAGCAGCCGCCAGAGCCCGACCAGCAGCAGGTCCACCGCGAGGGCGAGCAGCACCGTCGCCACGATCCCGACGACCGTCTGGACCACGTCGGGACGTTCGAAGCCCACCGTGAACAACCTGCCGAGACCACCGACCCCGATGAGCGCGCCCACGCTGATCAGGCTGATGTTGCTCACCGAGGCCACCCGCACCGCCGAGGTCAGCGCGGGCACGGCCAGCGGCAGCTCGACGGACAGGAACCTGCGCCGCGGGCGGTAGCCCAGCGCCTCGGCCGCGGTCGTCACGTGGGACGGGACCGCCTCCAGCGCGTCGAGCACGGGGCGCACCAGCAGCGCTGCCGTGTAGAGGGTCAGCGCGATGATCACGTTCAACGGCGAGGTGTAGCCGGTGCCGATCAAGCTCGGAAGCAGCACGAAAACGGCCAGCGAGGGCAGCGTGTAGACGATGCCCGCGCCGCCGAGCAGCGGGGCGCGCAGCCAGCGGACGCGCTGGGCCAGCCGCCCGAGCGGCAGCGCGAGCAGCACACCGACCACCAGCGGCACCAGCGCCATGTAGACGTGCTGGGCGAACTGCTCGAACAGCACCTCCCGGTTGCTGGGGCTGGAGAAGTACCGGACCAGTGGCTCGAACACTAGGCCGCACCCTCGGTGAGCGCCGGGTGCTGCCTGGCCTCGATCAGGTCCAGCACGTGCCGGGCGGTGACCACGCCGACGAAGCCCCCGTCGCCGTCGACGACCACCCCGAGCCCCGACGGGGCGGACAGCGCCGCGTCCAGCGCACCGCGCAGCGGGGATCCGAGCGTGTGCAGCGATCCGCCCGCGATCAGCTGGTCCTCGGTGAGCTGGCCGCGAACCGTCGCGTTCGGATGGAGCCAGCCGCGCGGGCGCTCGTGCGCGTCCAGCGCGAGCACCCACTCGGCCCGGCTGGGCACGTCGGCGCTGGTGTCGCCGATGTGGACCGTGTCGACCGGGGCTGGGTCCAGCCCCGCGGAATCCACGAAGGACAGCCTGCGGTAACCGCGGTCGCGTCCCACGAAGGAGGTCACGAAGTCGTCCGCGGGCCGGGCCAGCAACTCCTCCGGAGGGGCGTACTGGGCCAGGTGGCCACCCTGCCGCAGCACCGCCACCCGGTCGCCCAGCTTGATGGCCTCGTCGATGTCGTGCGTGACGAACAGCACGGTCTTGCCCAGCTCCTCCTGCAGCCGCATCAGCTCGTCCTGCAGCCCGGCGCGCACCACCGGGTCGACGGCGCTGAACGGCTCGTCCATGAGCAGCACCGGCGGGTCGGCGGCCAGCGCGCGGGCCACACCGACCCGCTGCTGCTGACCACCGGAGAGCTGGCTCGGGTAGCGCCCGCCCATCTCCCGCGAGAGCCCGACCCGCTCGATCAGCTCCTCGGCGTCGCGCCGCGCCCTCCTGCGGGAACGCCCGAACAGCATCGGAACGGTCGCCACGTTGTCCCGCACCGTGCGGTGCGGGAACAGTCCCGCCTGCTGGATGACGTACCCGATCCCGCGGCGCAGCACGGCCGGGTCCGAGTCGCGGACGTCGTGCCCGTCGAGCAGCACCGTCCCGGAGGAGGGCTCGATCATGCGGTTGACCATCCGCAGCAAGGTGGTCTTGCCACACCCGGAGGGCCCGACCAGCGCGGTGACGGTCCCCGCCCGAACGGTCAGGCTGAGTTCCTGGACGGCGACCGCGCCGTCGTCGTACTGCTTGCGCACGGTTCGGAACTCGATCACCGAGCCCCCTCGTGGATCACCGACGGTCACTCGCCGACCGTCACAAGCCTCGCCGAGCGTAACCCGATCAGAGGTTTCACGCGATGTAATGAGGCTTACGCGTGGCCACGTGTCGCTGCGTAACCGGTTCCGGATCCCCCGACAGAAGGTTTCCGGTCGAGTCTCCGGGACGTTCCTCCGGTGCGGACGGCGCCGAAACGGGCGCCGCGTGTGCGCCCACCGCTGTTGTGGACAATTGGACCCACCCCGTTGGAACGAGCGGGCGCAGCTACGCGACTCCGGGACGTGAGATGAGCACACAATTCGAGGCCGTTCCCGAAACGGCGAGCGTCGAGGCGGTCCGCGGACGGATCCGCCGGGAAGGTGTGCTCGCACGCCCGCTGCGGCAGGTTTTCGCGCTCATGTCCCGGCGTCCCCACTCGCTGCAGGAACTGGTGCGCGTCTGCAGGGCACCGCGCCGCACCGTCGAGGAACTGATCGGGCTGGCAGGCGAGGACGTCGAGAGCGGACCGGAGGGTTACCGCCTGGCCGAGCGGGCGCTGCCGCTGTACCGGGAGCGGGTCCTGTTCGCGGAGAGCGCCGGAGGAACCGAGGAGATCGAGCAGCTCCTCGAGGGCTTCGTCTCCACCGGCCCCGCACCCGCCGCCGCGCTGGACCACGTGACGGCGACCCCCGGTACCGCCCTGCGCCGCGCGACGTGGCTGCGCGACCACTACGAACTGGACGAAGCCAGGCTGCTGCTGCTCGGCGACCACGACCTGACCTCGCTGGCCGGCTGCCTGCTCGTCCCCGGCCTGCGCGCCACCGTGGTCGACATCGACGAGCGCATCCTCGCCCACATCGACGGGATGGCGGCCGAGCACGGCCTCGCCGTGCACACCGTGCACGCCGACCTGCGGTTCGGCCTGCCGCCCTCGCTGGCCGCGGGGTTCGACCTGGTCTTCACCGACCCCCCGTACACCCCGGAGGGGGTGGGGCTGTTCGGCGCACGCGCCCTCGAGGCCATGTCCTCCAGCACCAGCAGGCTGCTGCTGGCCTACGGCTTCAGCTCTCGCAGCCCGGCACTCGGGCACAAGGTGCAGCAGGAACTGCTGCGGCTCGGGTTCGTGTTCGAGAGCATCGTCGCCGACCTGAACGAGTACGAGGGCGCCCAGGCCATCGGCAGCACCAGCGACCTGTACGTGTGCCAGCCGACCGGACGGGCGCGGAAGTCCGCCGGACGGCAGAAGCAGACGATCTACACCCACGGTCCGCAGGCCGTGGAGGGCACCACCGGGGACGCCTCCCCGGAACTGCTGGAGGGGATCGGCACCGTCACCGGAACGACGGTGCGGAGCCTGCGTCCCGTGGGCTGGCAGCGACCGCTGCGCGCGGCCGACGACGTGGCCGTGTTCGACCTGCGGGCCGACCCGGGGCCCTGGCTGCTGCGGATGCTGCTGGCCTGCAACGCCGAGAAGGTCGCCTTCCTCGTCGACAACCGCCACCCCGACATCACCAGCGAGCACGCGCAGCACGCGCTCACGCACGTGATCGGGGCGAAGTACACGCTGCGGTTCCACCGCAGCAGCCCGGACGCCACCCACGCGGTGGTGGTCGCGACGACGAACGGCGCGGAAGGCGGGATCGCCGGGTACCTGCTGCACCGGGCGCACGGCAAGATCGCCAACACCTGGCGCGAGGCGCTGATCGCGCACTCGGACGCGCAGCTGACCAAGCGGGAGGCCGCCGAGCACGTCGCCGCTCTGGTCGCCGACACCGCCGACCTCGGACTGCGGCTGATCGACCTGCCGCGGCACCGGTTGAGTGCGCTGCTGCACAGCGAAGGCGTCTGACGTTTCGGGGCTTCGCGTCCCTAGGTGGTCGCTCGGCGGAACCTTCCCGTGGCGAGCATCGAGCGGAACTCGTTCGCCGGGACCGGGTGCGAGAAGAACCACCCCTGGTAGCTGTCCACACCGGTCCCGGTGAGCGTCTCGAACTGCTCGGCGTTCTCCACGCCCTCGGCCACGCACTCACGCCCTATGGCGGAGGCCATGTCGACGACGGCCTTGGCCACGGCGAAGTCGCAGCTGTCCGAGTGGATCTCGGAAACGAACTTCCGGTCGACCTTGATGATCTGCGCGGGCAGGTCCTTCAACCGCGCCAGCGAGGAGAAGCCCGTCCCGAAATCGTCGACGGCGAACCGCGCGCCCCGGCCGACCAGGGCCTGCATCGCGCTCCGGGGACGCGAGGGCAGGTCCACCAGCGCGGTCTCCACGAGCTCCAGCACGACCCGGCTCCAGTCGATGCCCGCCTCCGCGACGCAGTCGGTCACGTAGTCGACGAAGTCGTGGTCCCCGGGAACCAGTCCCCCCAGGTTGACGGCCACCGAAACCGGACCGGCCGCGCCGTCCGGCCAGCCTGCCGCCTCCCGCAGCGCCCTGCGCAGCACCCAGCGGTCGATCTCCCGCAGCAGGCCGCCCTGATCGGCCACGGGCAGGAAAGCCCCGGGCGTCAGCATCCCGCGTTCCGGGTGCGGCCAGCGCAGCAGCGCCTCCGCGCTGACCACGGTCCCCTCCGAGTTCACCACCGGCTGGTAGTGCAGGGTCAGCTGGTCCCGGTGCAGCGCCTCCCTGAGCTGGCCCTCCAGGTGCAGCTGGCTGTTGGCCGAGGCCATCAGGGCGGGACCGGCCAGCGAGACCCGCCCGGGACCGGTGCCCTTGGCCTCGAACATCGCGGCGTCGGCGAACCTGAGCAGATCGTTGCCGTCGGTGTCGCTCCCGTCGGGCACCGCCGCCCCGACGGAGGCCGAGACACGCACCAGCTGGTCACGCACCGGAACGGCCGTGTTCAACAGCCCGGAGACCCGGGTGGCCAGCGCACCGGTCCCCCCGACGACGTCCACGTCGACGCAGATGACCACGAACTCGTCACCCGAGATGCGCGCGGCCACGCAACCGTCCGGCAGCCCGCCCTCCAACCGCCTGGCCAGCGCCACGAGCAGGTCGTCCCCGGCGTCGTGCCCGAGGGAGTCGTTGACGCGCTTGAAGTTGTCGATGTCGCAGAACAGCACCGCGCTGCGCTCCGATTCACCGCCCGCCCGCATGTCGGCCAGCATCTCCTTGACCGCGCCCCGGTTCGGCAGCCCGGTGAGTTCGTCGTGCGTGGCCTGGAAACGCAGTGCTTCCGAGTTGCGGCGGCGCTCGGTCACGTCCTGGAAAACGACCAGCCAGAACCTGGTTCCGTCGTCCTGGACCGAGGGTGTGCTGTGCAGTTCGCAGTAGACCGGTTGGCCGTCCGAGCGGACCAGCATCCGTTGCACGGGGGCTCGGCGGTGTCCCCGCGGCGATCGACGGGTTTCCGTCTCGGTGAGATCGATCCCCCGGTCATCGGGGTGGGTCAACCCCACCGCGTTCGTCCCGCGCAGCTGCTCCAGGCCGTAGCCGAGCAGTTCGCACAGGGCGTCGTTGGCGTCGACCAGTCGCTGGCCCTGGTCGAACAGCCCGATCCCCACGGGAGTGAGGCTGACCAGGTCGGTGAACCGCTGGCTGGACCTCTCCATCCGGCGCAGCGCCGTGCGCTGTTCGGTGACGTCCTGGGCCGTTCCCACCATCAAGGGACGTCCCTCCCCGTCGTCGGCGACGCCCCCGTGGCAGAGCAGAATGCGCATCGCCCCGTCCGGGCGGATGTAGCGGTGCTCCACCTCCATGGGCGTGTGCTCCTCCGCGAGCTGGTTCCAGCACGCCGCCACCCGGGAGCGGTCCTCGGGGTGAATGTGGTCCAGGTAGTGCTCGAAGGTCGTCCCCGTGCTCGGCGGGGTCCCGGTGATCTCGAAGAACATCTCCGACAGGCGGGTGTTGTTGGTCCGCGGATCCCACTCCCAGGTACCCATCCGCGCGGCACGCTGAGCGTTCTGCAGCTTGCGGCGCTCGTAGGCCAGCAGGCTCGCCGTCGGAGTCATCAGGTCGGAGACGTCGACCAGCAGCGTCACGGTCAACAGCGGGTTCTGCTGGTGCGACCAGCTCAACGCGCGGAACCACGGACGGGAGTCGTGCCCGCGTGGTCGTGCGAACTCCCCTTCGACCAGCATCAGCTCCGTGATCCTGCTTCCGAGCAGTTCACCTCCGGAGTCCATTCCCAACAGCAGCGCCGCCTGCTCGGTTGCGCGCAGCACGACGCCGTCGGAAGTGCTGAGCAGCGCGGGAGCGTCCGGCAAAGATTCGACGACCGTGTGCGAGGACTCCACGACGTCCGGGTCGATCACCTCGGCGTCGTCGACGGAGAGGGGCGCTCCGGGCACACGCCGGGTTCGCCTGCCGCGTTCGGTCAAGAACAACCTCCGCATCACCACTGCGCTCGCGCCGTACCCGGCCGGTCGGACTTCGAAACGTGGTGAACAGCACACCAAGTTATTACGACCATACCGGCGTTCAGGTGAAAAGTTCAGTCACGACGTCACCGTCGTGAATGAACACTCTCAAGGTGAGACGCACGCTCGCCGAGGATGTGACGCTGTGCCGGGCTGATCGCACCGGTGAACTTCCGGGGGGTTCCCCGTAGGACGGTCCGATCGAGCACGCCCTCCGAGAAGAAGTCCGGCCCGGCGGGAGGACGCGAATCCTCCCACCGGGCCGGACGTGCTCGCGCACTCGGTGCGGAGTCGGTCCCCGACGCTCGCTCAGGCCGTGGCGACTCCGTCCAACCGCGCGGCCTCGGCGACGGCCCGGGTGACTTCGGGGGCCACACGGGGATCGAGCGGGCTCGGCACGATGTAGTCGGTGGCCAGCCCCTCGGCGGCGACCTCGGCTATGGCCTCGGCGGCGGCGACCTTCATCCGGTCACTGATCATTCGCGCCCCGGCCTGCAGCGCCCCCCGGAAGATCCCGGGGAAGGCCAGCACGTTGTTGATCTGGTTGGGAAAGTCGCTGCGCCCGGTGGCGACGACGGACGCGTGCGCGGCAGCCGTGTCCGGATGAATCTCCGGGTCCGGGTTGGACAGCGCGAACACGATGGCGTTCTCGGCCATGGTGGCCACCTGCTGCTCGGGGATGGTGCCCGCGGAGACCCCGATCAGGACGTCGGCTCCCCGCAGCGCTTCGTCCAGCCCGCCCGTGACCCCGCGCGGGTTCGTGCGCCGCGCCAGCTCGCTCTTGATCGGCGTGAGGTTGTCCCTGCCCTCGTGGATCACACCGCGCGAGTCGGCGACGACGACCTCGCCGGCACCGGCCGCGTCGAGGATCTCGGCGCAGGCGACTCCCGCCGCGCCCGCCCCGGAGATCACGACCCGCAGCGAGCCGAGCTCCCGCCCGGAGAGCTCGCAGGCGTTGCGCAGCGCGGCCAGGGTGACCACGGCGGTCCCGTGCTGGTCGTCGTGCATGACCGGGCAGTCCAGCGCCTCGATCAGCCGACGTTCGAGATCGAAGCAGCGCGGCGCGGCGACGTCCTCCAGGTTGACGGCTCCGAACGACGGGCGCAGCCGCACCAGGGTGTCGACGATCTCGTCGTTGTCGGTGGTGTCCAGCACCAGGGGGAAGGAGTCCAGGTCGGCGAAGGACTTGAACAGCGCGGCCTTCCCCTCCATGACGGGCAGGGAGGCGCGCGGGCCTATGTCCCCGAGTCCCAGCACCGCGGTTCCGTCGCTGACCACCGCGACCAGCTGGTTCGTCCAGGTGTAGCGCGCGGCCAGCGCCTCGTCCGCGGAGATCGCCCGACTGACCTTGGCCACGCCGGGCGTGTAGGCGATCGAGAGGTCACGGGGGGTCGTCAACGCCGCGGAGGGCGTGACGGACAACTTGCCGCCCTCGTGCGCGCGGAAGATCTCCTCGGCGGTCGGTTCCGCGCTCGCCG
Source organism: Actinopolyspora biskrensis (assembly GCF_013408175.1). GTDB lineage: Bacteria > Actinomycetota > Actinomycetes > Mycobacteriales > Pseudonocardiaceae > Actinopolyspora > Actinopolyspora biskrensis. Next base: position 19,391 of record NZ_JACBYW010000013.1, on the reverse strand, counting down.
GGGTGGGCATTCTCGTCGAATCGGGCGTGTTCTCTTGATCACTAACGGTGGTCACGGCGTCCCTCCTGTTGCCTTGACCTGGCCGGCCGGAGCGAACCTCCCGCCGGCAGATGGGCGACGCGGCACTCGACGGGCTGGTGCCCTCGGGTGGCGCCTAGGGGCGACCGAGACTGACTACCCGGTTCGGGCAGCGGCTCGGCGGACGCTGCGGTTCGACGAGTGTGCCAGCCCGCACCGCGCCTGTCTGCGACTGGGGTCACAGCCCAGCAGCAAATTCAACAAATTGTCAACATAATTTCCGATTCTCCCCCGCACGGATCGAGTTCGGGGCGACACGAAGCGCGCCCGGATCGGGCCCGCTGCCTGCCGGGCGCTCCCCACCCCGCGAGCCGTGCTCGCGCTTCCGGCGAGGCCGTCTAGGCTTGCCGTCGTGCAAGCACGTCACACGGAGATCAGCGGCGCCATCGAGTTCACCCCCCCGGTTTTCCCCGATCACCGCGGACTGTTCGTCGCGCCGTTCCAGCAGGACCCCTTCACGGGAACGGCCGGGCACCACATGCCCCTGGCCCAGATCAACAACAGCGTTTCCGGCCGGGGAGTCATCCGCGGGCTCCACTTCGCCGACGTCCCCCCGGGACAGGCCAAGTACGTCTACTGCGCGCGCGGGAGCCTGCTGGACGTGATCGTGGACGTCCGCACCGGGTCTCCCACGTTCGGGCGCTGGGAGGCGATCCACCTGGACTCCGAGCGGTACAACGCCGTCTACCTGGCGGAAGGGCTCGGGCACGCCTTCGCCGCCCTGGAGGACGACACCGTGATGATCTACCTGTGCTCGACTCCCTACAACCCGCGGGCCGAGCACGCCGTCACCCCGCTCGACCCCGAACTCGCCCTGCCGTGGGACGAGCTGGACGCCGAACCGGTTCTGTCCGAAAAGGACCGGAACGCGCCCACCCTCGCCGAGGCCGCCGCGGCGGGCACGCTTCCCTCCTACCAGGACTGCCTCGAGCACTACGAGCGGTTGCGCTCCTCGGGTTGAGTTCCGGCCCGCCCGGGCGGGCCCGCCCCGGCGAACCACTCACCCGCACACCCCGGGCACGCTCGCTCAGCCGTGTTCGACGTCCACGGAAAGTATTCGCTCCACGTTGCGCTCGGCCAGAGCGGTGATCGTCAGGAACGGATTCACTCCGGTGGACCCGGGGATCAACGAACCGTCCACGACGTAGAGGTTGCGGTACCCGCGAACGCGACCGTGGTCGTCCGTGGCCGAACCGAGCACGCACCCACCGAGCGGGTGATACGTGAAGCGGTCCTCGAAAGCCCTGGTGTCCCCGAAGAGGTCGTGTCGGTAGACCGTTCCGTTCGCTCGGTTGATGCCGTCGAACGTGGCCCGCGCGGCTCGCACCGAGGGCTGTCCCTGGTCGGATGACCAGCGAAGTCGCACCGAATCGGTGTCCTCGTCGAACACGAACCGACCGCGCTCCGGATTCCGGGTTATGGCCAAGTACAGGCTCACGAAGGTTTCGACACCAGCGGGTATCGGAACGCTCTCGGCGAAGACCGGGCCGTGTTCGTTGTGCGGATCATCGACGGCCAGCGCCGGGATCGAGGACTGCAGCGCTCCGGTCGGGTCCCACAGGTTGCAGGCCCGCCCCAGCATGACGTTGCCGTTGGTCCCCCACCCCTGCCCGACGAGCTCGCTCAACTCCGGCAGCCCACCGGTCTCCCTCGCGCGCAACAGCAACTCGGTCGTCCCCTGACTCCCCGCTCCCAGGAAGAGGTACCGACATCCGATCTCGTGCACCTCGCGCACGTTTCCGAATTCGTCGAGCCGCTGCACTCCGACGACGAACGTGCCGTCGGACTCCCGACGTATCGAATGCGCCCGGTGCAGGCTCTCGATGCGCACGTTGCCCGTACCGACCGCGTCGGCCAGATACGTCTGATCGAGACTGCGCTTGCCGTGGTTGTTCCCGTAGAGCACCTCGGCGGCCAGGGCGGAGGCCGGAACCTCCCCGGCGGCCTCGCGCCGCATGTAGTCGAAGTCGTAGACGTTCGGCACGAGGGTCGAGCCCAGACCGGCGTTGGCGGCGTGCCGCCTCGCGACGCGGGCGTAGCGATAGCACTCAGCGCCCTCGAACCAGTCCTCCGATACCCGGTTTACCCCCAGCATGCGGCGTGCGCGCGGGAAGTACCGCTCGTACATCGGATCCGAGGACACAGCGGGAAGCACGCGTTCGAGGTGCTCCCGTTCCGGCACCACGGCCATCCCGCCGTTCACCAGGGAGCCACCACCGACACCACGGCCCTGGTAGACGGACATGTTGGGATGGTCCATTCGATCGAGCACCCCGGTGTACCGGGGCACGTCGCGATTGACCACGTCCAGCCACAGGAAGGTCCCCAACGGGGCCTGAGTACGCGTGTGCAACCACGTGGAACGGCGGTCGGGGTCCACCATGGAGCAGAAGACCGAACCGTCCGAACCGGCCTCGTTCCACAGCTGGCCCGTTTCCAACACCAGTGTGGACACGCCCGCCGACCCGAGTCGCAGCGCGCTCACCGCGGCTCCGTACCCGCTCCCGACGACGAGGGCCGGAACGAACGAAGGGGGTGTCACCGAACGTGTTTCGGCGGCGGTGGCCACCCGCCCGATCCCGAGCGCGGAGGCGGTTCCCATGGCGGTGAGCCCGAGCAGGCGTCTCCGGGAGAACGAATAGGAATCCATCGGGGGCATCCTGGAACGCCGCTGCCCGCCCGGCCCATCGATCCGAATCAATCACATACGATGTGATGATATCGAACGAACTCTCGGTCACTCAGCGTATTCGTCCGGGGCGGGGAACGAGCCGCCAGTGCAGCACCCCGAGCACCTCGGCGGGCCCGAGCTTCCTGGAGTCCGTGGACGCCTCCGTGTGGTCGCCGGTCACGTGCCAGCCACCGTCCTGCCGGCACACCGCGCGTTTGACCGAAAGCTGTTCGGGGCGGGAGGACCACCGCACCAGAACCACATCGCCCGGCGCCGGTTCGCTCCGCAGCTTGAGCAGCACGATGTCGCCGTCCCGCAGTGTAGGGGCCATCGAAGCCCCCCGCACTCGCAACCTGCGCCACCTCAGGCGACCGAGCGAACTCACACCCACCTCCGTAAGACAAGAACGATCGTAACGGAGTAGGGTCGGCCCCGTCGGAGCATTCACTGTCACTGTCAGGGAGGAAGTATGCGACTCCTGTCGCGGCTTCTCGGCCCGCGTCTGGAAGCGACCGCGCACTGTGACCTGCCGTGCGGGGTCTACGACCCGGCCCAGGCGCGGATCGAGGCCGAGTCCGTCAAGGCCATCCAGGAGAAGTACCAGAACAATGAGGACCCCGAGTTCCGCACTCGCGCGATCAACATCGCCGAGCAGCGCTCGGAGCTGGTCAAGCACCACCTGTGGGTACTGTGGACCGACTACTTCAAGCCTCACCACTTCGAGAAGTACCCGCAGCTGCACGAGCTGGTGAACAAGGCCACCAAGGCCGCGGGTGCGGCGGGGACCAAGGGCTCGATGGACCCGTCGACGGGTCAGGAGCTGCTGGACTACATCGCGGAGGTCGACAAGATCTTCTGGGAGACCAAGAAGGGCTGACCCCCCGGTCCTGAGAACGGCGCTGATCGACGAGCTCTCGTCGGTCGGCGCCGTTTTTTCGTCCCGGCCGGGACGCCGGGACCTCCCGCCGAGGCGTCCCCCCGCTCCGCCACCCGACCGAGCTGGTGCTCGCCCGATCCGCGCGGGCACCTAACCTGTCCGTGTGCGGGAACATTCTGATCCACGTATTCGGGAAACGACACCGGACGACGTCGCCGACGTCGTACGGCTGGTGCACGAACTGGCCGAGTACGAGAAGGCACCCCAGGAGTGCGAGCTCACCGCCGAGCAGCTCGAGGCCGCGCTGTTCGGGCCGCGCCCCGCGCTGTACGGGCACGTCGCCGAGGCCGACGGGAGAGTCGTCGGCTTCACCCTGTGGTTCCTCAACTTCTCCACCTGGCGCGGGACGCACGGAATCTACCTGGAGGACCTCTACGTGGAGCCCGGACACCGGCGACACGGACTGGGGAGAGCACTGCTGGCCACGCTCGCCGCGGAATGCGTGCGCCGCGGCTACTCCCGGCTCGAGTGGTGGGTGCTGGACTGGAACCGTCCGGCGATCGAGTTCTACGAGTCCATCGGGGCCGTCGCCATGGACGAGTGGACCGTCTTCCGCTTGGCGGAGGGTCCACTCGAACGAATGGCCCACGGTTGACGGATTTCACGCGGGCGTTGCCAAGATAGTCTGCCAAGGTCACACGGAGCGCACCACCACACGAGGTGTCACCATGCCCACTCGCCCGATCAGCAGGTACTTCAACCACGGGCTGACCTTCCGCTGGGCGCAGGGGGACCGGGAGATCGCGGTCAAACGCGGTTACGTCGTCGAGGGAAATCCGTTCATCGAAGTGACCCGCCCCAAGCACTTCTCGATCGCCGACCGCCCTTCCGAGGACCCCGCGCAGGACCGGGACACGTGGCTGGCGACCATTCCGGCCAATCCCTCGGACTGGGACAAGCCCGGGGCGCTGGCCCGCATAGCCGAGAACTGGGCCACGGCGAACCCGCGGAGTCTCCCCGCGGACAATCGCGGAGAAGGAGGCGCCCCGACCGGTCAACGCCGTTAGAGGGGGCGGCGGCTCGGTTCGCTCGGGTGGTCCCCCCGCGGGAGGGACCGCTCGCGGGCTCGTGAGCGGGTACCCCGGCATCGGGCAGCGGTTCTGCACGCCGTCGGGACCGTCCTCGCGAGAGCACCACGGGAGAACCCGCGGCGGCACCGGCTGATCGAGGGGGCGCTGTCAGCGCCGAAGGACGAACTCGGAAGCCGCCGCCGAACGAACCGTTCCGGAAGGGCCTCAACCGCTGTTCGAGTCGGGAGCGATCCTCGAGCTCATCCACCACTCACGGCCGGCGCGGTTGAACAGGCACCACAGCACGAACACCGCGGGCACGGCGAAGACGAAGGCCATCAGCGGGCTGTCCGAAGGCCCCATCGCGAACCACGCCACGCCCAGCAGCAGCAGTTGGAGCAACAGCACGGGGGTGCGGGCCCAGTGCTTGCTGCGCAGCAACCCCACCCCGGCCGCGAGCACGCCCAACGAGATCAGACCGAAGTAGCCCGCCTCCCCGTAGGTCGACCCCCGGGTGAGCGAGCCGACCGAGCCCATGTCGGCCTGCGCGGCGCGGACCAGCAGCGCTGCGACGAAGGTGAGGCCGGCGACCGCCTGCACAACGGTCACCACACCGGCGAAGCGGACTGTACGAGGGGCTGGCGTTGCCGACACGACGGCCTCTTTCCTGCTAAACGCGCTGATGGTCACACTACGTACCCACTTTCGATGGTAATACCGCCCGATCGCCACACCTCGACCGCTGCTCGGGGCGACGGGGGTGCGGACCGACCGCACGGTGCCCGGTACCTCGGAGCGGGGTTCGCCCCTCGAAAGGGCCACCCGAGTTCACCGGTCGGGTGAGATCGGGCAACGGTGTGACTAGGCTTCGGGTGTGCGCGCTGTTCTCGTAGTCAACCCGGAGGCGACCTCAACCAGTTCCGCGGGCCGGGACGTACTCGCATACGCTCTGGCCGACGCGACCGAACTCGAACTCGTCGAGACCCGCTACCGCGGCCACGCCGCCGACACCGGTTCCCGAGCCACCCGCGAGGATTTCGACCTGGTCGTGGTGCACGGCGGCGACGGCACCGTGAACGAGGTCGTCAACGGGATGCTGCGCGCGGAGCCCGCTCGCGCGGAAGGGCGTCCGAGCCTGTCCGTGATCCCCGGGGGCTCGGCCAACGTCTTCGCGGGCGCGCTGGGGATCCCCCGCGATCCGCTCGAGGCGGCGCACCGCCTGCTGCACGCCGTCGAGGAGCGACGCGGACGCTGGTTGGGCCTCGGCAGGGCCAACGGGCGCTGGTTCACCTTCAACGCCGGCGTGGGGCTGGACGCCGACGTGGTGGCCGAGGTGGAACGGCTGCGCGACAGCGGCCGCAGGGTGACTCCCTGGCTCTACTCCCGGGCCGCCATGGCCTGTTACCTGAGCTCGATCCACCGCGAACCACTACTGACCGTGCACATCGACGACGAAGATCCCGTCGTCGGGGTACACGCGGCCATGATTTCGAACGCGGATCCGTGGACCTACCTCGGGCGCAGAGCAGTACACACGAACCCCGAGACCAGCTTCGATACGGGCATCGGCATATTCGCCCTCCGGAGCATGCTCCCTCACGCCGTGTCACGACATGTAGTGCAAATGCTCCGCGATAGAGCTAAACCACACGGAAAAACTTTGTTCAGGCGTGCGAACACCGGGCACTTACGAGTAGTCTGTCGGGAGCCGTTGCGGGTTCAAGTGGACGGCGACTCCCTCGGCGAGCTTTCAACGATCGATTTCGAGTCGGTTCCGAACGCTCTCCACGTCGTCGAATAATTCGCACAACGGACTTGTCACGCGGGTCGGCTGCGCCGCACCCGATGACCTCCACCCCCAGATCAAGGCCAGTCGATCTTCCGGGTGACGTCGCTCACTCGGTTGTGATCGTCCCCTTGACATTGCGCGAGTTCGTGAAAGTATTCACAAGCGCACGGACTCCGTGAAAGCATTCACAAACACCCCGAACCAACGAGCGGCACGCATCGGCGTGCCTAGCGAGGAGCAAGGACGATGGACTGGCGCGAACGCGCGGTTTGCCGTGACGAGGACCCCGAACTGTTCTTCCCCGTCGGGAACAGCGGTCCTGCCCTGCTGCAGATCGCCGAAGCGAAGGCTGTTTGCCGTCGTTGCCCGGTGACTTCCGAGTGCCTCGCTTGGGCCCTGGAAACCGGACAGGACGCAGGCGTATGGGGCGGCATGAGCGAGGACGAGCGTCGCGCCCTCAAGCGGCGTAACGCACGTACCCGCGCTCGCACCGATGCCTGAACCCCCGAACCAACTGTCCTGAGAGGACTCCGTACTAACGGGCGGGCAGGCCCGACGGAATCCGACGGGGCGATGGATCGGAAACACCGGACACGTATCGAAAACCACAACACCACGAGGTCGATCCGCGTCGATGTCGGTCGCGAGCGCGGCTACGCGCTCCACAGGGGGGCCGACAGGATCGACCCGCGCACACCCTATCCGGTGTGCGCAGAGCATCGACGCACCCGGCGGCCCCCGAAATCAGCGGCGGTACTTCAGCGGGACCCGCAACACCGCCTCCGTGCCCCGCTGTTCACGACCGCGCAAACTCAACGACCCTCGGAGCTCGGACTCCACGAGGGTTCTCACAATCTGCAGGCCGAGGCGTTCGGCGTGTTCGAGGGAGAAATCCCCCGGCAGGCCCTGGCCGTCATCGGAGATCACCGCGTCCAGCCAACGCGCCGAACGCTCCGCCTGCACCACGACCTCACCCCCACTGCCCTCCGGGAAGGCGTGCTCCAGGGCATTCTGGACGAGTTCGGTCAACACCATCACCAGCGGCGTGGCCAACTCCGCCGCGACCACACCGAATCGGCCTTCCCTGCGAACGCTCACCCCGGCACCGGCGCTGGCGAGATCGCTCATCATCGGAATGACCCGGTCGACGACATCGTCCAGATCGACCCGCTCGTCGACCGACATGGACAACGTCTCGTGCACCAGCGCGATCGAAGTCACCCTCCGCACGGACTCGTCCAGGGCCTGACGCGCGGTACCGTTCCCGGTCCGGCGCGACTGCAGCCGCAACAACGCCGCCACGGTCTGCAGGTTGTTCTTCACCCGGTGATGGATCTCCCTGATCGTCGCGTCCTTCGACATCAGGGCACGGTCCCTGCGCTTGACCTCGGTCACGTCGCGGACCAGAACCAGGGCGCCCGCCTGCTGACCACGCGGCTGCAACGGCAGCGCCCGGAAGAGCACGGTGGCGCCCCGCGCCTCCGCCTCGATCCGCATACCGGGCTGGCCGTCCAAAGCCTGCCTGATCCGCTGGGAAACCTCGTCGGCGTCGAAAGGATCGGACAGCAACGACCGCGTCAGCGGGGCGAGCGGGCCGCCCACCAAGTCCGCGGCGTGTCCCATCCTGTGATAGGCGGACAGCGCGTTGGGACTCGCGAAGACCACCGTCCCCTCGCTGTCCAGCCGGATCAGTCCGTCCCCGACGCGGGGGCTGGTGTGCACGTCGGGAGCCGGTTCGGAGGTGGGGAAGCTCCCGTCCGCGATCATCTGGCACAGATCCGCGGCACTGCCCAGGTACGAGATCTCCAACGGGCTGGGCACCCGCGGCACGGCCAGGTTGGTGTCCCGGCTCAACACCGCGACCACCGTCTCGCCCAGCCGCACCGGGATGGTCTCGCGCCGCACCGGAACCCCCATGTGCCAGCGCGGGTCCTCCTCCCGGCAGATCCTGCGCTCCCGCACCGCGCGCCGCAGCTGCGGGTGCTCGTGCGGGGTCACCTCGGTCGCGACCATGTCCTCCGGATGAGCCGTGGGGGCGGTGGTGGGCCGGGCCTGGGCCACGCAGAGGAAACGGCCGTCGCCGGAGTCCTCGGTGCCGACCGGCACCCACAGCAGAAAGTCGGCGAACGACAGGTCGGAGAGCAACTGCCACTCCGCGACGACCAGTTGGAGATGGTCCGCGACCGAACCGGGTAACCCCGTGTGTTCGGCCAGCAGATCACTGAGCGTGGACACGAGCAGTCCTCCGCGATGTTCCCGAACCCCGTCCGGCGAAGCCCCTCACGCGCTCTCGACACCCTCGACGACGGCGAGCAGATCGCCCTCGCGGACGACGTCGCCCGCCTGCACGGCGATCCGGTCGACACGGCCCGGTCCTTCGAGCAGCACCGGAATCTCCATCTTCATCGACTCCAGCACCACCAGCGACTCGCCGTCCGAGACCCGGTCACCGGGGTTCACGTCGACGGACATGACGTTGGCCACCATCTCGGCACGGATCTCCTGCGCCATCAGCTACCGCTTCCCTTCTCGGCCGGGCCAACCACAAGGAAACCATGCGGGCAACCGCCCACGAACAGCAGGTCACCGAACATGTCAGACTGTAGGAGTTCGAACTCGAGTCGGATTAGGAGTGCCCCATGGCCAAGCGGGCCCGCAAGAAGAAAGCCGCGCGCAAGAACAACGCCAACCACGGCAAGCGTCCGCTGCGCGGCAAGTGACGGTCCTCGCGGACTGGAGCGGCTCGCCCGTCCCCAAGCGGCACCGTGCCGCCTCCGCGGCCGCATACAGCAGGCCCCCGAACCGAAGTCGAACGGTTCGGGGGCCGCTTTCATGCCGCTGGTGTCGAGGAGCGTTCGACGGCCTCCCGCGTACGGGTCCCGAAGCCTGCCCTCGAGGCTGTGCCCGCCCGGGGACTGCTCCCGGCCGTCGAATCAGTGGTGCGGGACCCGGCGTCCCGGCTCATTCCGCCGAGGAAGCAGGCTTCTGCCGCACCTCGACCGAGGTTCCCTCCGGACCGCTTTCGACGGTCACGTCCGCCTGCCGGAGGACGTTCTCCCTGATGGAGCTGCGCAACCTGTTGTGCAGCTCGGCCGGGGCGTGCTCACCACCGCACTTGCGGTGCAGCAGCTCCTTCAGGTGCTCCTCGATCCCGTAGTGCTCCAGACAGGAGCCGCACTCGTCGAGATGCCTGCGCAGCGTCGCACGGCGCTCCTGGTCGCACTCGTTGTCCAGGAAAAGCCAGACCTCGGACAGCACGTCCTCGCACGAGGTCTGCGGTTCATCACCGGAGTTCACGACGCGCTCACCTCCTGATTCCCGGCCCGGAGGAAGCCACGGTCCCGGGCCACGTCCGTCAGCATCCCGCGCAACTGCCTGCGGCCCCGGTGCAACCGGGACATCACGGTGCCGATGGGCGTGTCCATGATCTCGGCGATTTCCTTGTAGGCGAACCCCTCGACGTCGGCCAGGTAGACCACCATGCGGAATTCCTCGGCCAGCTGCTGCAGCGCGTTCTTGACGTCGGTGTCCGGCAAGCGGTCCAGAGCTTCCAGCTCCGCCGAGCGCAGCCCGCTGGACGTGTGGCTCTCCGCCTGTGCCAGCTGCCAGTCCGCGATCTCGTCGGTCGGCTGCTGCTGCGGCTGCCGCTGCCGCTTGCGGTAACCGTTGATGTAGGTGTTGGTCAGGATGCGGTACAGCCAGGCCTTGAGATTGGTTCCCCTGGTGTAGGACTTGAAGGCCGAGTACGCCTTGAGGTACGTCTCCTGGACGAGGTCCTCGGCGTCGGCCGAATTGCGCGTCATGCGCAGCGCGGCACCGTAGAGCTGGTCCAACAGCGGCATCGCGTCACGTTCGAAGCGCGCGACCCGTTCCTCGGCGGTCTCGGAACGCTCGGATTCCGCCGCCTGCTGAGTCGTCGCCTGCGGCCGCTGCTCACCGGCTGCTGTCTCCGGCCGCGCGTTCTCGGCAGTGTCCTCCTGCCCCCTGGTACCAGGCACCGGGCTCCTTTCCCGCCACCAGGTCGACAGTGGTGACGTTCCCATGCCCTCGCCGACATGAGTGCTCCCCCAGGTTACCCCGGTGGACTCCTGCGTACGCGTTGAAGAGTTCCGGACTTCGCGTGAGGACACGCACTCCTTGATGCTGGGTTGCTGGCCGCACACGGCCGCGCCACTCTGCTCCGTCAACACGTCCCGTGCAACGCGACTCCTGCCGGGGTTATTCCGACTCGCCGCCCGGTGCCCGCACGGCTCCGTGGAACCCGCGCGCCCCGGTGCGCTACCGTCACGCCCGATGGTCGGCAGGAGCACACCGGCGACCGCGCTGTTGGACGCCAACGGGATCCCGTACCGACTGCACGGCTACGACCACCGCAAGGGAACGAGGTCCTACGGTGCCGAGGCCGTCGAGCAGCTGGGTGTGCCCGCCGCGCGGGTCCTCAAGACGCTGGTGGCCCTCGTCGACGGGTCCCCCGTGACGGCGGTGCTGGCGGTCGAGCGCGAGCTGGCCCCGAAGGCGCTGGCCCGGGCCCGTCACGGCAGGAGAGCCGTGCTCGCCGACTCCTCGACCGCGCAGCGCCGAACCGGCTATCACCTCGGAGCCGTCTCCCCGCTCGCCCGGAAGACCTCCATGCCGCTCGTGCTCGACTCCGCTGCCACCGAGTTCGACACCGTCTACGTGAGCGCGGGAAGACGCGGGCTGGAGATCGAGCTGGCTCCCAGCGCTCTGCGGGAACTCACCGGGGCGAGCACGGCATCGATCAGCCGCTGAACCGCTCCCGGCCCGGAGCACCCGCTCACGAGCTCGCGAGAGGTTCCGCCAAGCCCCCACGACAGCCGCACCGGAGAACACCGGTCAGTCCAGCAGGCGCAGAATCCGGCCCAACCACTCGGCCACGGCCCGGGAGAGCGCGTTCGCGTCCGCGCGCAGCGAGTGGTCCCCCGGCACGAGGGCCACCTCGCGGTTGCTGGCCGGTTCCGGCTCCCCGAAGGGGTCGCGATCCCCCTGCACCACCAGGGTGGGGACCTCCACCCCGGTCAGCTCCGGGCCGCGGTCCTTGTCCGGCCTGCCCGGCGGATGCAGCGGAAAGGCCAGGCACAGCACTGCCGAGGCGCCCCCTTCCTCCGCAGTGCGACAGGCCACCCTGGCACCGGAGGAGCGGCCGCCGAAGATCAACGGAAGTTCGGGGAACCAGCGCTGCCCCAGGTCCTCCACCACCGCCAGCCACGCGGCGTCGAGCTGCCGCGCCGGGGCGGGAGCACGCCTGCCAGCGACCCGATAGGGCTGCTCCACCAGTGCCACGTGCACACCGGCGGAGGTCGCCGTGCGCGCGGTGCTGATCAGGTCCTCGGTCCCGAAACCGCCTCCCGCGCCGTGTCCGAGCAGCAGTGCAGCGCGCCCCTCGGCCGCGCTGTGCAGCTCCGCCCGGGCCGAACCGTGCGGGGTTTCCACCTCGACCCTCGTCATGATCGGAACAACGTGTTCTCCGCGTCGGGGGCCGCTTCGGTCAGCTCCGGCCCGTTGTTGGCCACATTGTTGACCGCTCGGGAGACGGGCCGCAGCGCGAGCCCGTTCACGAGATCGTGTCCCGGTGGGTTCAGCAACTCGTCCACGTCCTCGTTGTCGGGATCCAGCCAGCGGTCCCAGTGGCGCCGGGGCAGCACGAGAGGCATCCGCTCGTGGATCCCGGCCAGCTCACCCACCGCCTCCGTGGTGAGCACGGCACAACTCACCAGGGGCTGCCCCTGGGGGTCGGCCGGATCGCGCCAGGTCGCCCAGATACCGGCCATGCCGAGGCTGTGCCCGTCGGCGGAACCGGCGAAGTACGGCTGCTTGGGGCTGGTGTCGCCCTTCCACTCGTACCAACCGTCGGCGGGCAGCAGGCAGCGGTAGTGCCGGATCGCGCCGCGGAAGGCCGGCTTGACCGAAACCGTCTCCGACCTGGCGTTGATCATGCGGCTGCCCACGGCGGGGTCCTTGGCCCACTTCGGCACCAGCCCCCAGCGCATCACCCGCAGGCTGCGCTCGGAGCTGGTGAGGTCCCGGTTGCCCTCCGAGTCCTTCGGATGACGCTGGACAACGGCGAAAACCGGCTTGGTCGGGGCCACGTTGTAGTCGGGCTCGGGAGCCCGCTCCCCGGTGGCGTCCCTCGCCCCGAACTCGACTGCCAGCGTTTCCGGGCTCCTCGAGGAGGAATACCTGCCGCACATCGCCGGAACACCTCCCAAAACACCGTCGCGAACCGCTCGGGCCACCGGCGGGCCCGGCTCGGCGACGTCGCACGTATGCTGCCGGCTCGGTCACGCCCCGCGAACTCCACCGAGCCGCTCGTGCCCGGGGAACCGAGGATAGCGCACCCGCGACCGAGAGCGGGGGGTGTGATACGAGACCATTGGGCCATGACCGCGCCTTGGCTCGCCCCCGTTGCTCGTGGGGCAGTGCACGCCACCGTCGAAGTAGCAGGCTCCAAATCGATCACCAACCGGGCTCTGGTGCTGTCCGCCCTGGCCTCGGAACCATCGGTGCTGAGATCACCGCTGCGCAGCAGGGACACCGATCTCATGGCCGAGGCACTGCGCACGATCGGCGTGCGGATATCCGAGGGGTCGGACGGCGAGTGGCTGGTCACCCCGGGACTGCTGCGCGGCCCGGCCACCGTCGACTGCGGGCTCGCCGGAACGGTGCTGCGCTTCCTGCCACCGTTGGCCTGCCTCGCCGAGGGCGAGATCGCCTTCGACGGCGACTCCAGGGCACGGGAACGTCCGCTGGGAGCGGTGCTCGAGGGCCTGCGCGCGCTGGGCGGGAACGTCAAAGGGGATTCGCTGCCGTTCTCGGTGCTGGGGAGCGGATACCTGCCCGGCGGGGAAGTCGCCATCGATGCTTCGGCGTCCTCGCAGTTCATCTCGGGACTGCTGCTGTCGGCACCCCACTTCGAACACGGTCTCACGGTTCGCCACGAAGGTGCCGCGGTCCCGTCCCTGCCGCACGTCGCCATGACCGTGGAGATGCTGCGCGAGAACGGGGTGGAGGTCGACGACTCCCTGCCGAACTCCTGGAGCGTGTCCCCGGGGAAGATCCGCCCCCTGGATCTGACCGTGGAACCCGATCTGTCCAACGCGGCCCCCTTCCTCGCCGCGGCGGCGGTCACCGGGGGCAGCGTGACGATCCCGAGGTGGCCCGCAAGCACCACCCAGGCCGGGGACGCCATGCGCGGCATTCTCTCCCGCATGGGCGCGGAGCTGGTGCTGGACGACGACGGGCTGACCGTGACGGGCCCTCGGCAGCTGCGCCCCGTGGACCTCGACCTGCACGACGTCGGCGAGCTCGCCCCGACGGTCGCGGCGCTCGCCGCCCTCGCCGACGGGGAGTCCCGGCTGCGGGGGATCGCTCACCTGCGGGGGCACGAGACGGACAGGATCGCCGCGCTGCGCCGGGAGCTCGACGGTGTCGGGGCCGAGGTCACCGAGACCGAGGACGGACTGCTGGTCAGGGGGCGGGACCTGCACGGTGGGCAGTGGCACTCCTACGCGGACCACCGCATGGCCACGGCCGGTGCGATCCTGGGGTTGCGCGTCCCCGAACTGGCGGTCGACGACATCGCCACCACGAGCAAGACCCTTCCCGACTTCCCCGATATGTGGACCCGCATGCTGAGGACGGTGCGGTGATGACCAAACGAGAATGGCGCGACCTGGACGAGTCCGACATAAAGGTGCGTCCGGGGAGGCGCAACAGCAGACCGCGCAGCAAGCAACGCCCCGCCCACGCGGACGCCCTGGTGGGCATGGTCGTGGGCGTGGACCGGGGCAGGTGGACCTGCGCGATCAACGGCGACCCGAGCCACCAGGTCGTCGCGATGCGGGCCAGGGAACTCGGACGCACCCCGGTTGTCGTGGGCGACCGGGTCCGGTTGGTCGGTGACACCTCCGGCAAGCCGGACACCCTCGCACGCATAGTCGGTGTCGCCGAACGGACGAGCGTGCTGCGCCGCACCGCGGACGACACGGATCCGTACGAGCGGATCGTCGTGGCCAACGCCGAACAACTCGTGATCGTGTCCTCGCTGGCCGATCCACCCCCGCGCTCCGGGTTCATCGACCGGTGTCTGATCGCCGCCTACGCGGGCGGTCTCAAACCGGTGCTGTGTCTGACCAAGGCGGATCTGGCCGACCCGGACGAGTGGACGGCGGGTTACGCGAACTTCGACATGACCGTGCTCACCACCCGCCCGGACACGGAGCCGGAAGAACTGCGCGAGGTGCTGAGCGGACGGGTGTCGGCACTCGTCGGTCACTCCGGTGTGGGCAAGTCCAGCCTGGTCAATCGACTGGTCCCCGTGGCCCGGCGCACCACCGCCGAAGTGAGCGACGTCGGCAAGGGCAGGCACACCTCGACCTCGGCGGTGGCGATGTCCCTGCCCGACAGCGCGGGCGGCTGGGTGGTGGACACACCGGGCATTCGTTCCTTCGGTCTCGCGCACGTCACCGTGGACGACCTGGTCAACTCGTTCGAGGAACTCGCGGAGGCCGCCGAGGAGTGCCCGCCGAACTGCGGTCATCTGGGCGCCCCCGAGGACCCGGACTGCTACCTGGACGAGTTCGCGGCCGCGGAGGAACGCCGGGAGCAGCTCGCCTCGCTGCGGAGACTGCTGCGTTCGCGCAAAGGGCTCGAAAGCTGACGTAACCCGCCCGGATTGGTCGCGGTCGGCGACCTCGGAACGTCTTTCACGAAAAACCCACCCGACCCGGTGGACCTTTGCTAGTTTGCCCGTAATCCGCCCACCAGGGTGAAACTTAGCGAAGGGAGTTCTCCGTGCGCCGCACGACATTGACGCTGTCAGCGCTGGCCCTGATCAGCACACTGGGGGCGTGTGGCAGCTCGCCCGAGCAGAGCGGCGACAGCGGCAACCAGCAGTCCTCCTCCGACGCCGCGCTCCAGAACGTCTCGGCTCTCGTCTCCCAAGCATCCACCAAGATGAACGACAAGAAGACCGTGACGATGAAGGTGTCGGCCGAGGGCGGCGCCATGCAGGGCTCTCCCGCCGCCGGTCTGCAGAACCAAACCTGCCAGGTCGACATCAGCAACGCCAAGGTCGCCTGCGAAGGCGCCGGGGAGAGCATCGTCACCGAGGACGCGGTGTACATCAAGATGCCCGGCCAGGGTCAGTCCGGCAAGCCCTGGATGAAGCAGAGCCTGAACTCCTCGGGGCTTTCCAAGAACATGGGGCAGATGGGGAAGATGCTGCAGTTCTCGGACATCAAGTCCATCCTCCCCCCTGGTTCGGAGATCACCGACCAGAAGGAGGTTCAGCTGAACGGGGAGCAGGCCACGCGCTACGACGCCGTCACCGACCTGCAGAAGGCCGCCGCCAAGTCTGAGGGACTGCAGAAGAGTTCTTTCGAAACCCTGATCAACGCCGGAGTCAACGAGATCAGCAAGACGCTCTGGGTCGACTCGAACAACCTTCTCATGAAGGTCGAAAGCGTCACCCCGTCGATGAAGATCGCCGGACAGCAGATCCCGGAGAGCACCCGGACCATCACCTACTCCGACTGGGGAGAGCCGGTTGACATAACCGTTCCGCCCGCCAGCAAGGTGAACGAGTTCTGATCCCCGGCCGCGCTCAGCCGAACAGGCTCCCCGCTCCACGGTGATCCCACCGGGGGCGGGGAGCCCTTCGAGCGGGCTCACGGGTCACGACGACACCGGAGACCCACCCGGTGGGTCCGCTCCCGCGCCGGGAACGGGACGGGGACACCCGTGGTCCCCCGGTTCACATCAACTCCAGCATGAAGGGAACCTCCTGCGGGGCGAACCAGGCCAGCTCGTGATCCTCCGCGTCCCCCAGGGTCAGCTCGGCCTGCTCGTCCCCGAGGTCGGCCGCGTCAATCACTCCGGCGGCCGCACGCACGTCCTGCTCCGCCTCCTCCGTGTCCACGTGCACCGCGGCGACCGTGTTCCACGGCACCTGGCCGGAAACCCGCACCACGGCGTGATCCAGGTCCGGACGCAGCGTCACGTCCTGCGCGTCGGCCGCGACCACCACACGCCGGGTCCGCTGCCCGCTCCGCTCTTCGCCCTGCTCGTCCTGCTGCTCGGCTTCCTGCTGCTCGTCCTGCTCCCCGGAGATCAACCGCAACGAGGCACGCGCGGCCTCACGCATCGCCGCGTACTCCAGCTCCTCGTCTCCGCCACTCGAATAGGCCTCCCGGAGTGCCGGAGTCAGCGCGAAAGCGGTCCCGCTCAACGGCTGCAGACTCCGCTGCTCGAAGAAATCCCGCAGCATCCGCAGCGTGGCGGGTATGTAGATCCTCATTGTCCGACCGTCCCGATCATTTCTTCCACCGATTCCTCGATCATCGCAGCAAGGGCGTCCACATCCGGTATGGCGGCCCGATCGGCGTTGAGCCCGATGAACACTTCCCCGTTGTACGAAGTGATACCTATCGCCAACGACTGGTTCTTCACCAGAGGTACCACCGGAAACATCTCCGACATGGTGGCCCCCGCCGCGTACAACGGGACCTGCGGCCCCGGAACGTTGGTGACCAGCAGGTTGAACACCCTGTTGGAGAACCCGCCCGCTACCCGGGCTCCCAGGGCGTGCAGCGTCGACGGGGCGAACCCGGACAACCGAACCAGCGCGTCGGCTGCCACCGAGCGCCCCGACTCCGCATGAGCTCGCATCGCGTGTCCCACCTGGTGCAATCGCATGAGCGGATTCGGCTCCCCCACCGGAAGGTCCACCAGACAAGCCGATACCCGGTCGAAGGAAACCCCCGCCGGTTCGTCCCGTTCCGTCGCGGCAGGACCGTCCGCGTGTACGGACACCGGAACCAGCGCCCGCACCGTCGTCCGCGCCGACACCGCTTCACCGCGGAACAACAGCCAGCTCCGCAATGCCGTCGTCAACACGGCGAGCACCACGTCGTTGACGGTTCCACCGTGCTCGCGGCGTATCACGCGGAGGTCCTCCAACTTCCCCCGCGCCACCGTGAACCTGCGCTGCGGTGACGTCGGCGAGTTCAACGGCCCGCCGGAGGCGGGAGGCAGCGCGGTGCTCAAAGCCGAGCAAACTCCGCCGAGCACCCCGGTCAACTTGCGCACGCTCGCCCTCGCGTCGACCGCGGCGGCCCGGAGGTTCTCCACGATCTCTCCCGGACGGCCGACCGCCTCGGCCACGGCGCCGACCGCGAGATCGACGATCCCCGGCTCCGGACGCGGCATCCACAGGTCCTCTTCGCGGTCCCGTTCCCCCTCCGGAGCGGAGTCGAGAATCAGCTGGCTTATATCGACCGCACCGATACCGTCGACCATGGCTTGATGCGTCTTGGTGACCAGGGCGACACGTCCGTCCGAGAGCCCTTCGACCAGGTAGAGCTCCCAGAGCGGACGCGTGGTGTCCAGCTTCCTGGACATCAGCCGCTGGACGAGCTCGTGCAGCTGCTCGTCGTTGCCCGGTTTCGGCAGAGCCGAGCGGCGCACGTGGTAGCTGATGTCGAATTCCTGGTCGTCGACCCAGACCGGACGTGCCAGGTGGCCCGGAACCTGAACGACCTTCTGGCGATACCGCGGAACGGAACCGAGTCTGCGCCGGACGAAAGCCAACAGCTCGTCGTAATCGAATCCGGAGCCCGGCCTGTCGAACACCGCCACCCCACCGACGTGCATCGGTGTCGTGTGATCCTCGAGGTACAGAAACGAGGCGTCGAGCGCGGAGAGTCGATCGGCCATGGTCGCGATACTGGCACATGTTCGCAGGCCGACGAAGGGAGAGCGCGGGCACATGTGATACTGAGTGCCCGCGTGGATCGGGCGGCTACTCGCTCGGCCGGGCCCGGCCGCCGGGCGAGCGGTGCAGCCGCTCGGGGCCACCCGACCCGCCAAGCAGGCCCATCCGCGTCCCCCCGGAAGTCGAGTAGTCGACGAATCTGTGTCCGGATCGTCCGCCTTCTTGCGCAAGGGGCCGATCCGTTCGAAAGGAGATCGGCCCCTTGTCCGAGCACGTTTCCCCGCGGGACCGCTTCGTCACCGTCTACGGACGCAAACCGGTGCTGGAAGCACTCACCGACCTCGATCTCCGGGTGGACAAGGTCGTTCTCGCCGAGGGAGCAACGGGGGGCGCGGTTCGGGACATCAGAGAAGCCGCGGCGGACCGCGCGGTACCTGTTCAGCGAGCCAGTGCGCACCGGGTGAAGATCCTGGCGGGCAACGGACGGCACGATCAGGGTGTGGTCGCCGACGTCGTGGCACGCAAGATGCGGCCGCTGGACGACGCGCTGGCCGACCACTCCAGCGCTCCGGGCAGGATGCTGCTGTTGGACGGACTCACCACCCCGGCCAATGTCGGAATGATACTTCGCACGGCCACCGCCGCCGGAATCGACGGGATCGTACTGCCCCACCGCGGTGTGGCCAATATCGATCCCCTGGTGGTCAAGGCGTCCGCCGGGGTGGCTTTCCACGCCCCGATCCTGCGTGCTGCCGACGCGGGAACAGCGGCGGAAACGCTCACCGAATTCGGATATCCGATGTACTCGTTGGACGCACGAGCCGAGTCGGACGTTTTCGAGGCCGAGTTTCCCGAGCGTGCGGTGTTCGTTCTCGGCAGTGAGACGGCGGGGCTGTCCCCCGAAGTCGAACAACGTGTCGCCGATCGCGTGAGCATTCCGATGTGCGCCGGAACGGAGTCGTTGAACGTGAGCGCGGCGGCCAGCGTGCTCTGCTATGAACTGCTGCGACGTTCCACCCGCGCGTGATTCCCGGCGACCGTGGCCGCGTTGACTGCCGAGTCCTGCGCTCTCGGCGTCGGCCTGGTGGTGGGGGTGGTGGTGTGAGTATGGCCCGGCCCCCTTGTGGTGGGGGCCGGGCTTGGGGGGGTTGGGTCGGCGGTGTCCGAGTCTCCCA
>NZ_JACBYW010000012.1 GCF_013408175.1 Actinopolyspora biskrensis | reverse complement strand
AGGTACTGCACCCCCACGGGTGTGGGAGACTCGGACACCGCCGACCCAACCCCCCCAAGCCCGGCCCCCACCACAAGGGGGCCGGGCCATACTCACACCACCACCCCCACCACCAGGGGCTCCCCGTCAAGGCCTCCGGGGTGCGGATTACCCTCGGGTCGTGAGTGAAGACATCGCTTCGAACGATTCGAAGACAACTATGACAGCCTCCTCCCCGGGGAAGCGGGGCTCCACACCTCTCAAACCGCGTAGTTACGAGGTCACGGACGGACTCGAGCGCGCTGCGGCACGCGGCATGTTGCGTGCCGTCGGTATGCAGGACGACGATTTCGCGAAACCGCAGATCGGCGTCGCCTCCTCCTGGAACGAGATCACTCCCTGCAACCTTTCGTTGCAGCGGCTCGCCGGCAGCGCGAAGGAGGGCGTGCACGCCGCGAGCGGTTACCCGCTGGAATTCGGCACCATCTCCGTTTCCGACGGCATTTCCATGGGCCACGAGGGAATGCACTACTCGCTCGTGTCCCGTGAGATGATCGCGGATTCGGTGGAGACCGTGATGCAGGCCGAGCGGCTCGACGGCTCGTTGCTGCTCGCGGGCTGTGACAAGAGCCTACCGGGCATGCTGATGGCGGCTGCTCGCCTGGATCTCGCTTCGGTGTTCATCTACGCGGGGTCGATTCTCCCGGGGAAGGTGGACGGCAAGGAAGTCACCATCATCGATGCCTTCGAGGCGGTGGGCGCCTGCTCGCGAGGTCTGATCCCGCGTTCGGAAGTGGACCGCATCGAACGCGCGATATGTCCGGGCGAGGGAGCGTGCGGTGGTATGTACACCGCGAACACGATGGCTTGCGCGGCCGAGGCGCTGGGCATGTCCCTGCCGGGTTCGGCCAGCCCGCCTTCGGTGGATCGTCGGCGTGACGCCGGGGCTCGCACGGCGGGACAGGCTGTCGTCGGAATGATCGAGCAGGGCATCACCGCACGGGACGTGCTGACGAAGAAGGCCTTCGAGAACGCCATCGCCGTCGTGATGGCCTTCGGGGGCTCGACCAATGCCGTGCTGCATCTGTTGGCCATCGCTTACGAGGCGGGCGTCGACCTGACCCTCGAAGACTTCAACCGGGTCGGTGACCGTACCCCGCATCTGGCCGATGTGAAGCCGTTCGGCCAGTACGTGATGACGGAGGTGGACCGCATCGGCGGGGTCCCGGTCGTGATGAAGGCCCTGCTGGACGCGGGGCTCATCCACGGGGACTGCCTCACGGTCACGGGACGCACCGTCGCCGAGAACCTGGTGGAACTGGACCCGCCGGAACTGGACGGTTCGGTGCTGCACCAGTTGTCCGAGCCGATACATCCGACCGGGGGAGTCACCGTGCTGCGTGGCTCGCTGGCTCCGGAGGGCGCCGTGGTGAAAAGCGCCGGGTTCGACGCGGACTCCTTCGAAGGGACCGCGAGGGTGTTCGACGGGGAACAGGCGGCCATGGACGCGGTGGAGCAGAATTCGTTGCAGGCCGGCGACGTCGTCGTCATCCGCTACGAGGGACCACGTGGTGGTCCGGGAATGCGCGAGATGCTGGCGGTGACGGGAGCCATCAAGGGTGCGGGCCTGGGCAAGGACGTACTGCTGCTCACCGACGGTCGCTTCTCCGGTGGGACCACGGGGCTGTGCCTCGGGCACGTCGCTCCGGAAGCCACGGATGGGGGCCCGATCGGCCTGGTTGAGGACGGTGATCCGATTCGGCTCGACCTGCAGGCCAGAACGCTGGATCTGCTGGTCTCGGACGAGGAGATGAAACGGCGTCGTGCCGAGTGGCGTGAGCCGGAGCTCCGGTATCGACACGGGGTGCTCGGCAAGTACGCCAAGCTGGTCGGTTCGGCCGCGCGGGGTGCCGTCTGCTGAGAACCGGATCCGTTCCGGGGACTGCCCGCCCCGGGGGGGTGAGCACGTTGTTCGGAACCTCCGCGGAACCGTTCCGGAGCTGGTCCCGTGAAACGTGCCGCCCCTCGGTCGGGCCCGTCTGCCGGCTCACTCGGGAGAGGATTCGGTCCCACTCTCGTGCGCGGGACTCCGGAGGAGGCCGGTGACGAAGTCCCGCACCAGGTTGTCCCAGCGCCGGTGATGACGCAGCATCGCGTGGCCACAACCGGGTAAGGTGCGAAAACGAACGTCGTGCCCGGCGAGACCGGCCTTGTGGGCGTAGTCCTTCGAAGCCGTCGCCGAAGTGGTGCGGTCACGGTCGCCGTGTGCGAGGAGCACCACGGTGTTCTCGAGGTGTTCCCAGGGATCGGACGCAGCTATCCACGGAGCCAGTGCGCAGACACCGCTGACTTCAGGTTCTGCCGCGAGCAGCAGTGCGGCTCGTCCGCCCATGGAGTGTCCGATCAGCACCACGTTCGTCCCCGGGTACCGGCTCCGGATCTCCGCCAGCGCCCAGTGCGCGTCCACGAGCGGGTCGCGCGTGGGTTCGTTCCAGCCACGGACCCGGTTGCGCAGCAGCCACACGCCCACATCGGGGATCGCGCGTGCTGTCCGGCGGATCCGCAGTGCCAGCCACCACGTTCTCAGGTAAGCCAGTCGCCACGGTTTCACCGGTTCGACACTGCGGGAACGTCCTCCGTGCAGGACCAGAACCACGGTGGGCCCACCCGAGGGGGTGAGGCACCGGAGAAGAGCGGAAGGCGTTCGTCCGCGGCCGGCGTTTTCCGGCTTTACTCGATGAGCACGCATCACGGTGTCCGGTGGTCGGAGTGCGGAGGTTCATTCCTCGGTCCGATTCGTGTCCGTTCCCGGGGAGTGGGGACTCGAGTCCCCACTCCTCTCGCGGGTCCGGGCACGTTCGACGAGGCGTGTCCGCAGCGGAGCGAGCCGCGCGGACAGTGTTTGCAGGCTGATGAGCACGAGGGTGAAAGCGGCGCCGAGCAGCCATCCTGCCGCGACGTCGGAGGGTGAGTGCACTCCCAGCACCAGACGGGAGAACCCGGTGATCAGTACGAGCAGTACCGCACCGATCACCGCGCTCACCCGTGCCCGCTGCCCGCGCAGCAGCTTGCTCAGGAGGAAGGCGAGCATGAGGTACACGGCCGCGGAGTGCGCGGAGTGCCCGGAGGGGAAGGCGAAGCTGTCCTCCGTGGCGGCGTTGGGTGCGGGGATCGGCCGCGAACGGGCTATGGTGAGCTTGATCAGGAAGACGGTCAGTCCGGTCCCCACCGAAGTGACGAGCAGTAGTGCAGGCGGGGTCCAGCTACGGGTTTTGGTGCCGAGCCACACCGCCGCCGCGAGTACGACGACGGCCACGATGATTCCATCACCCAGGTAGGTGATGACGTTGAACGCGGTGACCACGGCCGGACCGCGCAGGGGTTCGATCGTTTCCAGCAGTCTGCGGTCCAGGGCGAGAACCGCGCTGTGCTCGTAGACCTGTTCCGTGATGACGGCGAACAGCCGGATCGCCAGCGCGGCGACGACCAGGCCGAGTACGGGGACGACCCACGGATACCAGGCCGCCAGCTCACGCCAGCTCGCGTGCCGGGGGGCGGTTTGCTCGCCGTTCCCGTTCCGGTCCGTCGCTCGGTGGTCGTCGCCGGATGGGGCCATCGTCATGGATATTACTCCGGGAGGGCTTCGTGCGGCCGTTCACCGGGTTTCGAGTCTACTTGTGCATGGAGCGGGCGACTTCGGAACGGGATCGTTCGTGTGACCTCCGATACGCTGAAACCGGCGGGAGACCAGCCCGCCGAGCGCCCGGGGCGACCTGAGCGGAAAACCTCAACAAAAAATCCCCGGATCGTCTGATCCGGGGATGAAGTGCGCCAACAGGGACTCGAACCCCGAACCCACTGATTAAGAGTCAGTTGCTCTGCCGCTTGAGCTATTGGCGCTTCGTTTTCCGTTTTCCCGCCGCCTCGCTCGTTTTCCCTCTCGCCCTGGCGACAAGTAAAACAATAGCACGGGACCCGAATCCCCGATTCGAGGGGGTGGGCCCTGTTGACCCCCGGCCGGAGACGTGCGGCCTGTCCTGCGGTTTCCGGCTCTCTCCGAGCCGCTCCCCGTTGCCCCGAGTGTGCCACGGCCGCGTGAGTGCTGACCAGCTTTCGCGGGGAGTTCGTGCGGTGTCCGGGTCCTCGTGGATCTCCGGGGTGCCTCCCGGGGGTGTTGGTGAGATTACGGAAAGACTACGGAGCGGTCGCGAGGACAACCCGCGTTGAAGCGGCGGCGTCAACCGGATAACAGTTGTGCGGTTTTCACGCTTTGTGCCCCTTTGGTTGAGTAGTGTCATGGTCGTCATCCTTTTGGGTAGTTTGTGATCACCGTGCGACTGGAGGACTGACGGCCCGATTGAACGGAATGTCACTGATGAAGTCTTTACGTCACTCTTACGGGGAGATCTCCATTCCCTTCGGTCGTGGATTCCGCTTCGCGGTGCTCGGCCTCGTCGCGCTGCTGGCGGTGGGCTGCGGGGTGACCGCGGACCAGCGGGACGCGGGACAGCACGGCTCCGGGGGGACCGAGGCGAGTGGGCCGCCGTCCGTCGAGTTCAGCCCGGCAGGAGGTGCCACGGACGTCTCTCCGGTGGGCGAGATCGGGGTCGAAGCGCACAACGCCGAACTGACCCGGGTGCACATGACCAACTCGGAGGGGGAGAAGGTCGCGGGCAGCATCGGCGAGGACGGAAGCGGCTGGACCCTCGGCGAACCCCTCGGGTACGGCAAGACCTACGAGTTCTCGGCCACGGCGAAGGGCGCTGACGGTCGAACGGTGACCGAGCGCTCACGATTCACCACCGTGGATCCCGACAACCTCACCTACGTGTCCATGAACCCCCTGGACGGGCAGACCGTCGGGGTCGGGCAACCGTTGGCCTTCTACTTCAGCGAGGACGCGCCCGCGCCGAACAAGCAGCGCGCCGAGCAGGCCATCGACATCAGCACCACCCCCCGGGTGGAGGGGGCCTTCTACTGGTTCAACGACCGTGAGGTGCACTGGCGCCCCGAGAACTACTGGAAGTCGGGCACCGAGATCACGATCGACGTGAACGTGTACGGCAAGGACCTGGGCAACGGTGTTTACGGCGAGGAGGACCGCAGCGCCACGGTGCGGATCGGCGAGCGGGTGATCCTCCGCGCGGACGGGGAGAGCCACCGCATGAGGGTCGAGGTCGGTGGAGAGCTGAAGCGGACGATCCCGGTTTCGCTCGGTAAGCCGTCGTTCCCCTCGCACAACGGCACGCACGTCGTGATGCGCAAGCACGAGAGCTACCTCATGGACTCGAGCACCTTCGGGCTCAGCCTGGAAGAGGGCGGTTACCGCACGAGGGTCAAGTGGGCGGTGCGCATCTCCAACGGTGGTGAGTTCCTGCACGCGGCTCCCTGGTCGGTGGGGGACCAGGGCGAACGCAACGTCAGTCACGGGTGCATCAACATGAGCCTCTCCGACGCCGAGTGGGTCTACGACCTGGTGAAGAAGGGCGACGTGGTGAACATAACCAATTCCGGTGGCCAGCAGCTGTCCTCCTGGGACGGTTTCGGCGACTGGCAGGTTCCGTGGAGCGAGTGGGTCGAGGGCAACAAGTGATCACCGGCCCGATCGATTTCCCGGAAACACCACGAGAACGAACCCGGGATTGATAGGAAGTCACGTGTGGGCAGCGCCAGTGCGGAAGTCAGTCGTTACGGTTGGATCATCCGCAGTCCGATAAGGGACGCCGCGTGTTTGACCTTGGTGCGCGAGGCGGATGCCTGTCTCGTGGCCCGGTCCTTCGGTGCCGACCCGGGAGAAGGCCGGAACTGGAGTTTCGAGGAGTTCTGCGAGGAGGCCTTCGCCTGTGCGGACAGGCAGTCCCTGATCGGTCTGCGCGCCGTCGGTGCGTGGACGTTGGTCGCGGAGGAGAGTCGTTTCGAGGGTGTTCGACACGATGTGCTGGAGAACGCCAGCGCGGCGACCGAGGCGGTATCGATCTACTGGGACCTCGACCGCGCCACCACGTTCAGCCATGCCGTGCACGGTGAGGTGCGCACCTCATTCGAAGCCGCCCTTCCCGAGTACCGGATCGGAACGCGGCCCGACGATCTCGAGCTGGTGCGGGCGGGGCTGCCCTGGCACGAGTCCGAGGACGTCCCGCTCATGTTCGCGTTGGCGGCCCGAGTCACGGGGTGTGAGCTGATGCCGCACTGGTTCGCGGGGCAGTTCCTCACCTGCCCGGTGAATTCGTGTGAGGGACTGACCACGACCGGGTACCCGGGGGCAACCGGGGATGCCGGACGTGCCCGACCATCGGGGGATCCGAGAGGATGGAGAGCATGATGCGGTTTCTGCGTCGCCTGTTCGGCCGGAAACGTGCTTCCGGGGGGAAGCGCGAGCAGCAGGGGGAGGTCTCCTCGGCCGAAGCGGCTCGGCGTGCCGAGGCCTTCTGGCGGCGCTGGGAGGAACTGCTGCCCGAGGTGGGCTCGGCCCTGGGGGACGGGGAGCCGCAACGGATGGACCACCGGTTGGCCGAGGCGGTCGCTCTGCTGCATCCGAGCCTGAACTTTTCCATCGAGCGTGGACGCGATGCCGTCTACGCGCTGGTCGTCACCTCCCAGGCCGATCCGGAGCTGCGTCCCTACACCGACGCGTGGAAGGCGGCGGCGCCCGAGCCGGACTCGCTCTGGGAATACCACGACGCGGTCCCGCCGGTGCCCGACCCCACGGAAGTGACGGTCAACCTGCACGGCAAGCGTTATCCGCTCGACGAAGTACGGGTGGCCGCGCAGTTCGACGAGAACAGGAGTCTGGTCGACGTCGCGGTGTACCATCCCGGGTTCGCCGAGTTGGACCACGCCGAGCGGGAGGCGCTGACCTTCCTCCCGCTGCACGCCACTCTCGGGGAGAAGCTGGCGGCGGACCGGATCGGCCGGGTGGAAACCGCCGAGTCGTTGCCGGAGAACGCGGTCGATCTGCTGAGTTTCCGGGAACACGTCCGCGCCATCGCCGAGCAGGACGGCTCCCCCGGTGGTGCCGCGGAGAGCTGACCCCGGGAAAACGCGGGGAGCCCGCCCGCTGACGCGCGGGTTCGGCGGCCGGCGGCCCGGGCGCACGGGAGGGAAGCCGTTCGAAGGGGACCGCGCGCCGTTGTCGGCGGTGCTGGTTAGTCTCGGGATGTGACCAGCAGCGAACGCACGCACGAGCACGACTCCGGGACGGCGGGCTCCCGGGGGGACTCGGAACGGACCGATTCGGCCGCCGACGGTTTCCCCGCGGCCTCTTCCGACGGTGCGCAGGCCGAGGGGCTGGAGGACGTCCCGCGGGGAACGCGGGAGCGCCACGGCGAGCTCGTGGAGTCGGTGCGGTTCCACCAGTTCCGTTACTACGTGCTCGACTCACCCGTGATCACCGACGGTGAGTTCGACGAGCTGTTCGCCGAGTTGCAGCGGACGGAGTCCGAGCACCCGGCGCTGAGCGGTCCCGACTCGCCGACGCAGCAGGTCGGCGGGACCTTCTCGACGGAGTTCACGGCGGTCGACCACCTGGAGCGCATGCTCAGCCTCGACAACGCGTTCACCGTCGAGGAACTCGCGGCGTGGGTGCACCGCGTCGAACGCGAGACGGAGACCACGCCGCGTTTCCTGTGCGAACCCAAGATCGACGGGCTCGCGATCAACCTGCTTTACCGGAACGGGCAGCTGGAGCGGGCCCTGACCCGCGGGGACGGCCGCACGGGCGAGGACGTCACCCTCAACATCCGGACGATGAAGGACGTCCCGGACCGTCTGGCGGACAGCTCGGACTACCCCGTGCCCGAGCTGGTCGAGATCCGCGGAGAGGTCTACTTCCGGCTGGACGAGTTCGCCGAGCTCAACGCTTCCCTGGTCGAGGCGGGCAAGCCTGCTTTCGCGAATCCGCGGAACGGTGCGGCGGGATCGTTGCGGCAGAAGGATCCGCGGATCAGCAAATCCCGTCCGTTGCGGTTGATCTGCCACGGACTCGGCAGGAGGGACGGTTTCGAACCGGCGACCCAGTCGGCCTCGTACGCCGCGCTGCGGGCCTGGGGACTTCCGGTCTCCGAGCACACGGTCGTGCTGTCCTCGCTCGACGAGTTGGTCGAGCACGTTCGCTACTGGGGGGAGCACCGTCACGGTGCCGAACACGAGATCGACGGGATCGTGGTCAAGGTGGACGCGGTCTCCTTGCAGCGCAGGCTCGGTACGACCTCCCGCGCTCCCCGGTGGTCCATCGCCTACAAGTACCCGCCGGAGCAGGCGACCACGGACCTGACCGACATTCGGGTCAACGTGGGGCGCACGGGTCGGGTCACCCCCTTCGCGGTGATGACCCCGGTGAAGGTGGCCGGATCGACGGTGGCGATGGCGACACTGCACAACGAGGACGAGGTACGTCGAAAGGGCGTGCTTGTCGGCGACCGGGTGGTGATCCGCAAAGCGGGGGACGTCATCCCCGAGGTGCTCGGTCCCGTGGTGGACGCCCGGGACGGGACGGAACGCCGGTTCGTGATGCCCGACACCTGCCCGGAGTGCGGCTGGACGCTGTACCGGCAGAAGGAGACCGATGTCGACCTCCGCTGTCCGAACGCGCGTTCCTGTCCGGGGCAGCTGCGTGAGCGGCTGTTCCACCTCGCGGGAAGGGGAGCCTTCGACATCGAGGTGCTGGGGTACGAATCGGCTTCGGCGTTGTTGGACGCCGACGTCATCTCCGACGAGGGGGACGTGTTCCACCTGGACGAGGAGAAGCTGCTCCGCACCGAGCAGTTCAGCTCCAAGGAGGGGGCGCTGACCGTCAACGGTCGGAAACTGCTGAACAACCTGGAATCGGCCAAGCGGCAGCCGCTGTGGCGTGTGCTGGTCGCGCTTTCGATTCGTTTCGTCGGACCGACGGCGGCCCAGGCGTTGGCGCGCGAGTTCGGGTCCGTCGACGCCATCGAGGCGGCGGCGGAGGAGGACCTCGCGGCAGTGGACGGGGTCGGCCCCACGATCGCGGGAGCCGTGCGCGAGTGGTTCGCCGTGGAGTGGCACCGCGAGGTGGTGCGCAAATGGCGCACCGCCGGCGTGCGCATGGCCGATGAGAGCGACGCCTCGGTGCCGCGCAATCTGGAGGGGCTGTCGATCGTGGTCACCGGCTCCTTGCCCACCTACTCGCGGGACGAGGCCAAGGAGTGGATCATGAACCGGGGCGGCCGGGCAGCCGGCTCGGTGTCGCGGAAGACGGCCTTCGTCGTGGTCGGTGACTCACCGGGCTCCAAGTACGAGAAGGCGGTCCAGCTCGGGGTCCCGGTGTTGAACGAGGAGGGATTCCGGGTGTTGTTGGAGCGGGGGCCGGGGGAGGCCGCCGAAGTCGCGCTCGCTCCCGAGTGACCGGTTCCGCCCAGCCCGGCCTCACCGGGTCGGGCGCGTTCGGGGCCTGCCGGGTGGTCCTTCCGGGGTCACTCGTCCAGCACGACCGCGACGATGCCCGCCAGGTGCGCGAGGCGGGCGACTTCCGAAGTGCGGAACAGCGGGCCGCCGGGGCGTCCGGCCAACAGCACGCGGTCCGACTTCCCGATGGGGGAGGCGGCCAGTTCGGTGCCCAGCTCCCGCCACGTTTCCGGCACCCACGAGTCGTCCGCGTCGAGGATCGTCGCCCTGCCGAGGGGAAGCCAGGGCAGGCGGAGGTGGTCGATCTCCGGGGCGGAAGTGCTGGCGGCGAGGTGCTCGACCCCGCCCGCGCGGTGCCCGAAGATCATCGCCCAGCCCGAACGGATGATCCGGGGGACCCCTTCGGCGAACAGCTCCAGCCCCTTGCCCGGCTCCGCCGCGATCTCCTCGACCAGCTCCAGCTCACGGTGCGTGTCCAGCACCCCCGCGTAGGGGCGGACCGCGTCCACCCGGACCCCGTCCACCGACTCGGCCGCGGTGATCAGCACGTCCGGAAGCCTGCCCGGGGGCAGCTCGACCACCAGGTCGTCCACGGCGGCTTCACTGCTTCGCTCGACCACGTCCACACCGAGAATGTCGGCTCCGAGCTCGCCCAGCGCGCTCGCCACCGCCCCGAGGACGCCGGGCCGGTCCGGGACCTGGACCCGGATGAGGAAGGACACCGGTTTTTCACGCCTCCAGCATCGTGCGCGGCACCTCGCCGTCCGCGCCTGACCGGTTCACGTGCGGTTCGCGACCGCCGTGCGTGGAGCAGACCGGACAAATTGTGGCAGATGTGGAAGGGTCCGGGACGGGTGCGGCCTGATGGGGTCCTGCCCGTCCGCTTCCGCGGTCGTGGGGCCGGTCGGGCCCGTGGCGCGGTCCCCGCGGGACGCCTGCCGGCGGTACCGCCGCGCAGCCCGGTCGGTGCGCTCTCATAGACTCGAAGGCACCTCAATACCTCGAACACGTGTGGTAGCCGCGAACGACCGGATACCCGAACGAACCGGACATGATAAGGGGCCCGCGCATTGTCCACGATCTCCCGTGACGAGGTGGCGCACCTCGCCGGACTTGCCCGGCTGGCCGTTTCCGAGGAGGAACTCGAGAAGTTCTCCGGCCAGCTCGATGTGATCCTCGATGCGGTGGCCAGGGTGGGTGAGGTCGCCGCCGATGAGATACCGCCCACGTCGCACGCGGTTCCGGTGACCAACGTCTTCCGGAACGACGAGGTGCGGGAGGGACTGTCCCGTGAGCAGGCGCTGCGGAGTGCGCCCGCCACGGAGGAGAACAGGTTCCGCGTACCACGAATTTTGAACGAGGAGGCGTGATGACCTCGACTACGTCCGGTCCAGAGGGGTCGGGACCGACCGAGCTCACCGGTCTGACGGCCTCCGAACTGGCAGCGAAGATCACCGCGGGTGAGGTCTCCGCCGAGGAGGTCACCCGTGCGCACCTCGACCGCATCGAGGCGGTCGAACCCGATGTGCACGCCTTCCTGCACGTGAACGGGCAGGAGGCCCTCGAAGCGGCGCGTCGGGCCGACGAGGACCGAGCGAACGGCAGGGCGGCCTCGCCGCTGGCCGGGGTTCCCCTCGCGCTGAAGGACGTGTTCACCACGACCGACATGCCGACCACCTGCGGGTCGAGGATGTTGGAGGACTGGACTCCGCCGTACGACTCGACGGTGGCGGGCCGTCTCCGCGAAGCGGGAGTGGTGATCCTCGGCAAGACCAACATGGACGAGTTCGCCATGGGGTCCTCGACCGAGAACTCGGCCTTCGGGCCCACGCACAACCCCTGGGACCTGGAGCGCGTCCCCGGGGGCTCCGGAGGTGGTTCCTCGGCGGCCCTGGCGGCTTTCGAGGCCCCCCTCGCGATCGGGACCGACACGGGCGGTTCCATCAGGCAGCCCGCCGCCGTCACCGGAACCGTCGGGGTCAAACCGACTTACGGCGGGGTATCACGGTACGGACTGGTCGCTTTCTCCTCCTCGCTGGACCAGGCGGGCCCGTGCGGACGCACCGTGCTGGACGCGGCGATGCTGCACGAGGTCATAGCCGGGCACGACCGGATGGACTCGACCTCGATCGACGCGCCTGTCCCCCAGGTCACCGCGGCCGCGCGGGAAGGGGCCGCGGGCGACCTCAGGGGAATGCGCGTGGGCGTCGTCCGCGAGTTCGCGGGAGAGGGGTACCAGCGGGGAGTGCTGGATTCCTTCAACGCGGCCGTGGACACGCTCACCTCGCTGGGGGCCGAGGTCGTCGAGGTCTCCTGCCCGCACTTCGAGTACGCTCTCGGCGCCTACTACCTGATCGCGCCGAGCGAGTGCTCCTCGAACCTGGCCCGTTTCGACGCCATGCGCTACGGGCTGCGCGTCGGTGACGACGGGGAGCACAACACGGAGGAAGTCATGTCCCTCACGAGGGAGCAGGGCTTCGGCGCCGAGGTCAAGCGGCGGATCATGCTCGGGACCTACGCGCTGTCCTCCGGGTACTACGACGCCTACTACGGTCAGGCCCAGAAGGTGCGCACCCTGATCAGCAGGGATTTCGCCTCCGCCTTCGAGCAGGTTGACGTGCTCGTCTCGCCGACCACCCCGACCACGGCCTTCCGGATCGGCGAACGCGCCGATGATCCGATGGCCATGTACCTGGCCGATCTGTGCACGATCCCCAGCAATCTCGCCGGGAACGCTTCCATGAGCGTGCCCTCCGGGGTTTCGGCGGAGGACGGTCTGCCGGTCGGGCTGCAGATCATGGCTCCCGCCATGGCCGACGACCGGCTGTACCGGGTGGGTGCCGCCTACGAAACCGCTCGGGACGCCGCTTCCGGCAGTTCCCTGGTCGACCGCATTCCGCAGTTGGAGGTGGCCCGATGAATCCGAAGGTACGGGCAATGATCGCCGTCGGAGCGGAATTGTCCAGGGGAATCGGCCTTCGTGGCAAGATTCGCCAGGCACGCAGGGACAACGATCGACTGGTGATGGCCGACGCGATCGTCACCGTCCTCGGGCTGATCACCGGGGTGGCGCTGGCGGTCCGCGAGGTACGTAAGGCGGGACAGGAATGACAGCGGTCGCCGAGATCATGGACTACGACGAGGTCCTGCGGAATTTCGACCCGGTACTGGGGCTGGAAGTACACGTCGAGTTGTCCACGGCAACCAAGATGTTCTGTGGTTGTGCCAACGAGTTCGGTGCTGAGCCGAACACGCGGGTGTGCCCGGTGTGCCTGGGGATGCCCGGCGCGCTGCCCGTGGTCAACGGTACGGCGGTGGAGTCGGCCATCCGGATCGGCCTGGCGCTGAACTGCCAGGTGGCGGAGTGGTGCAGGTTCGCGAGGAAGAACTACTTCTACCCGGACATGCCGAAGAACTTCCAGACCTCGCAGTACGACGAACCGATCGTCTTCGACGGCCATCTCGACGTCGTGCTCGACGACGGGGAGACCTTCCGCGTGGGCATCGAGCGCGCGCACATGGAGGAGGACACCGGCAAGTCCTCGCACGTGGGAGGTGCCGCGGGACGCATCCACGGCGCCGAGCACTCGCTGCTCGACTACAACAGGGCAGGTGTTCCGCTGATCGAGATCGTCACCAAGCCGATCACCGACGCGGGGGAACGCGCCCCCGAGGTGGCGCGGGCCTACGTCACGGCCCTGCGCGACCTGCTGCGTTCCATGGGGGTCTCCGACGTCCGGATGGACCAGGGGTCGCTGCGTTGTGACGCGAACGTCTCGTTGACGCCCAAGGGCAGTACCCGGTTCGGAACGCGGACCGAGACGAAGAACGTCAACTCGTTCCGCAGCATCGAGCGTGCGGTGCGTTTCGAGATGCGCAGGCACGCGGCGCTGTTGAACGAGGGTGCCGAGATAGTCCAGGAAACGAGGCACTTCGACGAGTCCTCCGGGGAGACCTCCTCGGGCAGGCGCAAGGAGGAGGCCGAGGACTACCGGTACTTCCCCGAGCCGGATCTCGTCCCCATCGCACCTTCACGCGACTGGGTGGAACAGCTGCGCGGCACTCTTCCCGAGATGCCGTGGGAGCGGCGCAGGCGCGCTCAGGAGCAGTGGGAGCTGTCCGACGAGGAGCTGCGCGATCTGGTCAACGCGGGGGCGCTGGATCTCATCGCCGCGACGGTGGACGCGGGGGCCTCGCCCTCGGAGGCACGGTCCTGGTGGGTCGCCTACCTGACGCAGCGGGCCAACGAACGCGGTGGCGAGCTGGCCTCCCTGCCGATCACTCCGGAACAGGTCGCACGGGTCATCGAGCTCGTGAACGAGGGCAAGCTCACGCACAAGCTCGCCCGGCAGGTCGTGGACGGCGTGCTGGACGGCCGCGGGGGGCCGGACGAGGTCATCGCGGCCGACGAGCTGGAGGTGGTCTCCGACGACTCCTCCCTTCAGGCCGCCGTGGACGAGGCCCTGGCCGCTCAGCCCGACGCGGCCGAGAAGATCCGGGGCGGCAAGGTCCAGGCCGCCGGGGCGATCGTCGGTGCCGTCATGAAGGCCACTCAGGGGCAAGCCGACGCGAAACGAGTTCGCGAGCTGGTGCTGGCCGCGTGCGGACAGCAGTGAGGTGGTCGGGTCGGGGCGGTCCGCCGCCCCGGCATTCGGCTGGAAACCCCTCGGGACGGGCCCGCGGGTGCGGTGGTTTCCCGCGGACGTGAGGACGGACGCTCACTCCTTGCCCGCGGCCCCTCCCGAGGGAGGTTCGACGCGGATCACCCTGTCGTCGCTGGAAACCGGATCCCCGCCCGTCCTGTTCGAGGTGCCCAGCCACAACAGTCCGTTCGGGTCGCTCGTCGCCGCGGAGAAACGTCCGTAGGTGTCCTCCATGGCGGGTTGCGGTTCGCCGGTGAACGTACCTCGCGGCCCCGGTCGCATGGTGTAGACGGCGGCTTCCTCGGTCAGCGCGACGATCAGCGTGCCCCCGGCGGCCGCACAACCGGAAACCCCCGGGTGGCCGTTCCAGCTCCACGCGGGAACGTCCGCCTGCCTGCCGGGGGCGACGCGGTGGAGCACTTCCCGTTCCGCTCTCCGGTCGGTGACCCAGAAGGCGTCGTCCCGGTTCGACGCGCACACTCCGCCCGGGGAGCTCAGTCCCGTCGAGATCACCGGTGACCCCGGATCGGGGTTGTCTTCGGCGGGGTCTCCGAACGGATCGATCCGCAGTACTTTTCCGGCCAGGACCGAACGGTCGGCCGCCTGCGCCGCGGACCCGGCGTTTCCGGTGGCGACGACCAGGGAGTTCGACCCGTCGGCGGTGATGGCCCCCGCGTTTCCGCTGGAGCCGCGCGGAATACCGGTGAGGACGGGGTCGGGGGGATCGCCGGGCGCGATACGGACCACCCGGTTGTCCGCGGGGGTGGTGACGTAGGCGTAGGCCAGCCCGTCCTCCGCGTAGCTCGGGGACAGGGTGAGCCCGGTCAGTCCACCGCCGCCCGTGGGATCGACTCGGACCCGGGCTATTTCCTCGGGTTGTTTCCCGTCGCTCACCCGCAGGACGCGGCCGGTGTCGCGTTCGCCCACGAGCGCGGAGTTCCCTCCGGGGAGCGCGGCAACGGCTCCGACCGGATCGAGGCAGGTGGCGATCACGGCGGGGTCGGGGTCCGAACACCCCTCCGGCTGCTCGGGTTCCCGGGAGGAGGAGCGCTTTCCGGAGGGAGGCGGTTCCTCCTGGCCCTCCACCCGGGGTTCCGGGCCCGCCTGCGGGCGCAACGACGGCTGCTCGCGCCAGTCCTGGGTGTGTTGTTCCGGGAAATCGGCACATCCGCTGACCAGGGCGACGGCGGCCAGCACCGCACCGATCGCCGTGCTCCTGCGCGGAACTCGGCCGAGGGAACGTCGATTGACCGGAGGGACCACCACAGTCGCCGACCATATCCTCTTCGCGGTGAACACGAGGTGAGAGGCGTGGAGACGGGGCGCGGCGTCGCCGTTTCTCCCCGTCCGGTGTGGGCGGCACATCCGGGAAAATAATTCGGATTTTCCGAAACGGTCGCACAGCCGGTTGCCGATGTCCTAGCCTTTCGTCCGTGCGAATCCACGATGATCGGCCCGATGCCGCGGGCGGCTATCCCGATGACCGCTCTCACCGTGATTTCCGGCCCGAAGAGCACGGGTGGACGACCTCACCGGAAGATTCCACTGTCGGAGGAGGTGAGCCCGGTACGCGTCAGTACGCTGTCACCGGGGAGCTCGATTACTACGACGACGAGGCCTACGGCGGGTCGGGCGAGGGTGCGTTGCGGCGTGACCTGGACTTCTACGACGAGTTTCCGGACTCGGTCGAAGCGGCGCGCTGGCACCGGGGAGCGGACTTCGGGCTGCTGATGCTGCGACTGGCTCTGGGATTCGTGTTCGTCGCGCACGGTGCCCAGAAGCTCTTCGGCGCTTTCGGCGGATCCGGGCTGGACGGCACGGCCGACATGCTCGCCACGATGGGGTTCCGTCAGACCCAGGTTCTGGCTCCGCTGACCGGAGGTACCGAATTCGCGGCGGGGATCCTGGTCGCTCTCGGCCTGTTCACCCCGCTGGCCGCCGCGGGACTGCTCGGCGTGATGGCCAACGCCGTGGTGCTCGGGGCGGATGCCGGCTTTTTTCTCGACGGCGGGGGGATCGAGTACCCGGCCGTGCTGGGGGCCGCCGCGCTGGCTCTGCTGTTCACCGGTCCGGGCAGGGTGGCCGCGGACAAGGGCAGGGCGTGGTTCCGGCGCCCGGTTCTCAGCGCGAGCATCGGACTGCTGATCGCCGTGGCCGCTTCCGCGGTGGTGTTGCTGGGCATGCGTTGACAAGTCCGCGTTCCGCGGGTGCCGCGGCACCCGCGGAACGCGGACCCGATCAGTTCCCGAGAGCGCGTACCGCGCCGAACGAGGCCGAGGTCGCCAGGCTCGCGTAAGCGCGCAGAGCGGTGCTCACCTCCCGGCCCCTGGCGTTCGGCTGCCACGGGTGTTCGGAGCTTTCCATCTCGGCGCGCCGCTCGGCCAACGTCTCCTCGTCGACGAGGAGCTCCAGCTTGCGCTCGGCGACGTCGACGAGAATCCCGTCGCCGTCGTGCACCAGGCCGATGGTTCCGCCGTTGGCGGCCTCGGGGGAGATGTGCCCGATGGACAGACCCGAGGTTCCTCCGGAGAACCTCCCGTCGGTGATCAGTGCGCACTCCCGGTCCATCCCGGCGCCCTTCAGGAACGCCGTGGGGTGCAGCATCTCCTGCATACCCGGACCCCCCGAGGGGCCTTCGTAGCGGATGACCAGCACGTCACCGGAACGGATCTCCCTGTTGAGGATGGCGGAGACGGCCTGCTCCTGGCTTTCCAGCACTCGTGCGGTTCCGTGGAAGCGCTGGAGCTCCTCGTCCACGCCCGCCGTTTTGACGACAGCTCCGTCCGTGGCGAGGTTGCCCCGGAGCACGGCCAGACCACCGTCGGCCGTGTAGGCGTGCGGGACGGCGCGGATGCACCCTCCCTCGGAATCCGTGTCCAGGCCGGACCAGCGGTTGTCGGTGGAGAACGCCTCCGTGGTGCGAACTCCTCCGGGGGCGGCGTGGAAGAGCTCGACGGCGTGCGGAGCCGGATCGGCACCACGAACGTCCCATTCGGACAACCAGGAGGACAGGCTCGTGCTGTGCACCGGGCGAACCTCGCGGTGCAGCAGACCGCCCCGGTCGAGTTCGCCGAGGATCGCCGTGATTCCGCCCGCTCGGTGGACGTCCTCCATGTGGTACGAGGAGTTCGGGCTGACCTTGGCCAGGCAGGGAACCTTCCTGCTGATCTCCTCGATGTCGGAGAGCGTGAAGTCGATCTCCCCCTCGCGGGCCGCGGCGAGGGTGTGCAGCACGGTGTTCGTGGATCCGCCCATGGCCACGTCGAGGGCGAGCGCGTTCTCGAAGGCTTTTCTGCCGGCTATCGAGCGTGGCAGCGCCGTGGGATCGTCGTGCTCGTACCAGCGCTGTGCCAGCTGGACGACCGTGCGCCCCGCCCTTTCGAACAGTTCCCTGCGCTTGCGGTGGGTGGCCAGCGTCGAGCCGTTGCCCGGCAGCGCCAGTCCCAGCGCCTCCGTCAGGCAGTTCATCGAGTTCGCGGTGAACATTCCCGAGCACGAGCCGCAGGTGGGGCACGCCGAGCGTTCCACCTCGTTCAGCCCGTCCTCGTCGACCAGGGAGCTCGCCGAAGCGGCGATCGTGGTGACCAGGTCGGTGGGAGCGTGGGCCACACCGTCGACCACCACGGCCTTGCCCGCCTCCATCGGTCCGCCCGAGACGAACACGGTCGGGATGTTGAGCCGCATGGCCGCGTTGAGCATCCCCGGGGTGATCTTGTCGCAGTTCGACAGGCACACCAGCGCGTCCGCCCGGTGGCCGTTGACCATGTACTCCACCGAGTCCGCGATGAGCTCACGCGAGGGGAGCGAGTACAGCATCCCGTGGTGGCCCATCGCGATGCCGTCGTCGATCGCGACGGTGTGGAACTCGCGTGGGACGCCGCCTTCGGCTCGAACGGTGTCCGCGATCACCTCGCCCAGGTCGCGCAGGTGAACATGTCCCGGCACGAACTGGGTGTAGGAGTTGGCGATGGCCACGATCGGCTTGCCGAAGTCGCTGTCGGTCATGCCGGTGGCGCGCCACAGCGAGCGGGCGCCCGCGGCGTTGCGACCGTGCGTCGTGGTTCGGGAGCGCAACTCGGGCATGATTGTAAGCTCTCACTTCGTGGGATACCGCCTGAGGCGGAGAACGGGCCGCGCCTTGTGGACGCCGGGCATCAGCGGTGAACACGAGCCTACTCCGGCCTTCGTGTGGATATGGAGCGGCCTCCGCCGGGTTTGTTCCCACTTGGTGAGATAAAAGCGGACGATCTCGGGCGGGGCCCGGTAGGGGTCACTCCCGGGCGTGCTCTCCGTCGTTGTCGGTCGGAGCGAGCGGGTCGCGCAACCGTCCTCCGCTCGTGGCGGCCAGCCGTGGCACGTCCCGGACCCGGACGACGGGGAGGGGGATCTCCCGGCCCGAGTGCGTGATCGCGCGGACCCAGCGGCGCTCGTCGAGCCGCAGCGCCTTGATCTCCGTCCATTCCAGGGATTCGGTCCGGAACAGCGAACGGGTGGTCAGTCCGGAGGGGCCCGCGACCGTCCGCATGCGGATCACCCAGTAGAGCAGGCCGAGCGGAACCAGGTACAGCAGCGAGAGCCAGGGGATCGACGCGGCGACCGGGCTGATGCAGATCGCCACGATCAGGAGCACGAGCAGGCTCACGCGGGTGAAGCGGAAAACCAGCCGCGGTGCTCGCGCGGTGCCGCCGTCCGCACGGCTCTCCTCGGAGGGGCCTTCCCCGGAGGGGGTGTCCTCCGGGGTACCCGTTGGCGGGGTCGGGTCGGATGCCTCGACCGCGGGCCCCTCCCGTGAGTCGGCGGGCGCGGTACCGGTTTCGCCTCCCGAGGAGGAGGTCTGCTCGTCCGCCGTGCGGCTTCCGGAGGAAGTCGCGGTGTCCGGTTCCGTGGTCTCATCGCGGGTCTCACTCACCCCTCGATGGTCTCACCTGCGCAGCCGATGTTCTCACCGGAGCGTGCGCGGCAGCGCTCGCGCCGCGCGACCGGGGAGTCCCGTTCCCTCGTGGTCCACGATGCGGGAGAGCTTTCCCGTTGGTTTGACTTCCGTGCCCGGTGGGACTAATCTCCGAACCATGCTGCGCATCAACGACATTCTCGTACTTCCCGGGCGCGTCGACGCCTGAGAAGTACGCAGCGTCGACGCGCCAACCCTCGTTCGGCTATGTAGCCGGCGGGGGTTTTTTCGTGCCCGGCCCCATTCATCGACCGCGAGGCAGAATCGATGACCAGCGCCAATACCAGGCAGAACCCGGCCCCGGAAGCGTCCCCGGGGCAACGTCCGAAGCCGGCCCCGCCCAACGGCGCCCCGGTAAGAGCGACCGGCGCCCAAGCATTGGTCCGCTCGCTGGAAGCCGTGGGCTGCGAGGTGGTCTTCGGCATACCGGGCGGAACGATTCTTCCCACCTACGACCCACTCCTGGACTCGACCAAGGTGCGCCACGTGCTCGTTCGGCACGAGCAGGCCGCCGGTCACGCGGCGGCCGGATACGCGCAGGTCACGGGAAGTACCGGAGTCTGCATGGCCACCTCGGGGCCGGGGGCGACCAACCTGGTCACCGCGCTGGCCGACGCGCACATGGACTCGGTTCCGGTGGTGGCGATCACGGGGCAGCAGAGCACCGGCCTGATCGGTACCGACGCCTTCCAGGAAGCCGACATCTGCGGCATCACACTGCCCGTGACCAAGCACAACTTCCTGGTCACCGATCCGGCCGAGATCCCGCGCACCATCGCCGAGGCGTTCTACATCGCATCCAGCGGTCGTCCGGGACCGGTGCTGGTGGACATTCCCAAGGACGTCCAGCAGCTGACCATGTCCTTCTCCTGGCCACCGGAACAACGGTTGCCCGGCTACCGGCCCGTCGGCAAACCGCACGGCAAGCAGGTTCGCGAAGCGGCGCGGCTGATGAGCGAGGCCGAGCGTCCGGTGCTCTACGTCGGCGGCGGGGTGCTCAAGGCCGAGGCGTCCGCGGAACTGGCCAGGCTCGCCGAGCACACCGGGATCCCGGTGGTCACCACGCTGATGGCCCGGGGCGCGTTCCCCGACTCGCACCCTCTGCACCTGGGGATGCCGGGCATGCACGGGACGGTTCCCGCGGTGGCCGCGATGCAGCGGTCCGATCTGCTGATCGCGCTGGGGACCCGCTTCGACGACAGGGTCACCGGGCAGCTGTCGGGTTTCGCACCGGAGGCCAAGGTCGTGCACGCCGACATCGATCCGGCCGAGATCTCCAAGAACAGGGTCGCCGACGTGCCGATCGTGGGGGACTGCAAGGAGGTCCTGGCCGAGCTCCTCGAAGCCGTGGACAGCGCCTCCACCGAGCGGGGTCGCGGTGACCTGTCCGAGTGGTGGGAGCAGCTGGAGGACTGGCGCAGCCGCTTCCCCCTCGGCTACGACTGGCCGGCCGACGGCACGCTCTCGCCCGAGTACGTGATCGAGCGGATCGGGCAGCTCGCGGGACCGGAGGCGGTCTACAGCGCGGGAGTGGGGCAGCACCAGATGTGGGCGGCCCAGTTCATCGAGTACCAACGTCCGGGCAGCTGGCTCAACTCCGGTGGGCTCGGAACGATGGGCTACGCCGTTCCCGCGGCGATGGGCGCCAAGGCAGGGGCCCCCGACCGGCAGGTCTGGGCCATCGACGGGGACGGCTGTTTCCAGATGACCAACCAGGAACTGGCCACCTGCGCCATCGAGGGGCTGCCGATCAAGGTGGCGGTCATCAACAACGGCAACCTCGGTATGGTCCGGCAGTGGCAGAACCTCTTCTACGCCGAGCGTTACTCACAAAGTGATCTCGGCACCCACGGACACCGCATCCCCGATTTCTCGCTGCTGGCCGAGGCGCTCGGAGGCGTGGGGATGAGGTGCGAGTCCGCTGCCGACGTGGACAGCGTCATCGAGCGGGCGATGGAGATCGACGACCGACCCGTGGTCATCGATTTCGTGGTGGGCAAGGACGCGCAAGTGTGGCCGATGGTGGCCGCCGGAACCGGAAACGACGAAATCATGGCGGCGCGCGGAATCCGCCCGCTGTTCGACGACGACGAGGGGTGAGCGCGTCGATGAGCCGACACACACTCAGCGTGCTGGTGGAGAACGTTCCCGGTGTGCTCGCCAGGGTGTCGGGGTTGTTCTCCCGGCGCAGCTTCAACATCGAATCCCTGGCCGTCGGGCCGACGGAACACCCCGAGATCTCGCGGATGACGATCGTGGTCTCGGTGGAGGAGCAGCCGCTGGAACAGGTGACCAAACAGCTCAACAAGCTGGTCAACATCATCAAGATCGTCGAGCTGGACCCGGACTCGTCGGTGCAGCGCGAGCTGTTGTTGGTGAAGGTGCGGGCCGATGCCTCGGTGCGCAGCCAGGTCCTCGAGACGGTGCAGCTGTTCAGGGCGAAGGTGGTCGACGCTTCTCCGGAGGCGCTGACCATCGAGGCCACCGGCGATTCGGACAAGCTGGACGCGCTGCTGCGGATGCTCGAGCCCTACGGCGTTCGCGAGATGGTCCAGTCGGGAATGGTCGCCATCGGCCGAGGAGCACGTTCGATCACGGCAACCGCAGTGCGGTGACCCGCCCCGGCGGGCCCGCTACAGAAAGGAAAACGAGCAGCAATGGCAACCGAGATCTTCTACGAGTCCGATGCCGATCTCGGACTGGTGCAGTCGCGCAAGGTCGCGATCATCGGTTACGGCAGCCAGGGGCACGCCCACGCGTTGTCCCTCCGGGACAGCGGTGTCGACGTCCGGATCGGACTGCCGGAGAACTCCAAGTCGCGGGAGAAGGCCGCCGAGGAGGGACTGCGTGTGGTCACGCCCTCCGAAGCCGCTGCCGAAGCGGATCTCATCATGATCCTCGCCCCGGACACCAAGCAGCGGCAGATCTACTCCGAGGACGTCGCGGGCAACCTCAACAGCGGTGACGCGCTGTTCTTCGGTCACGGCTTCAACATCCGCTACGGCCTGATCCAGCCGCCCTCCGACGTGGACGTCGCCATGGTGGCTCCGAAGGGGCCGGGCCACCTCGTGCGGCGCCAGTTCGTCGACGGCAAGGGCGTGCCGTGCCTGATCGCGGTGGAGCAGAACCCCACCGGGAACGCACAGCAGCTCGCCCTCGCCTACGCGGCCGGGATCGGCGGAGCACGGGCCGGGGTCATCAGGACCACCTTCACCGAGGAGACCGAGACCGATCTCTTCGGTGAGCAGGCCGTCCTGTGCGGTGGAACCAGCGCCCTGGTGCAGACCGGGTTCGAGGTGCTCGTCGAGGCGGGCTACCAGCCGGAGATCGCCTACTTCGAGGTGCTGCACGAGCTGAAGTTGATCGTGGACCTGATGTGGGAGGGCGGTATCGCCGGTCAGCGGTACTCCTGCAGTGACACCGCCGAGTACGGTGACCTGACCCGTGGCCGGCGGGTCGTCGACGAGAACGTCAAGGAGTCGATGCGGCAGGTGCTGTCCGAGATCCGCGACGACTCCTTCGCCAAGGAGTGGGTCGCCGAGGACGAGGCGGGCAGGCCCGAGTTCAACCGGCTGCAGGCCGAGGGCAACGCGCATCAGATCGAGGAGGTCGGCAAGCGGCTGCGCTCGCTGATGTCCTGGACCAAGGGCTGACCGGTGCTTTCCGGCGGACTTGTTGGTGGGGGCGGGGTTCTCCCCTCGGTGCCGATGGCGCCGGGGCGCACCACCCGGGCGCCTGCGACGAGGGCGAACAGCGAGCACCAGTGAGTCCGAGCGGTCCGGCGGGCCGTCCGTCCGGTGTCGCTCCGGGCGGGCGACCCGTTCTCGCGCGGGGAGAAGCGCCCTTCCTGTCGGGGGAGTGGCCCGGATCGGTATTATCCGCTCCGTGAGCGAGGAAACGCAGCCGGTCGACGACAAAGCGCACATCAGGGATCAGCTCGACTTCAGCACGGCCGAGTGGATCACCAGTACCGACGACGATGACGAGCCCGGGGTGGAGATCGCCTTCGTGGACGGCTACATAGGCATGCGCAACGGTGCGGACCCGGAGGGGCCGGTGCTCGTGTTCACTCCTGAGGAGTGGGACGCGTTCGTCGCGGGCGCCAAGGACGGCGAGTTCGACGAACCGTGAATCCTCCACCGTAACCTGCCCGTGATGGTGACGGGCAGGTGCACCGCACTGTCCGCGAAGCTGTGTGCTGCGGTTTCATTGTTCGATGTCGTTTTCGACCGGAAAGTCCGAAGACGGCGTTACGGTGATACGTCCAACACTTGTGTGAACGGATTCTCATATCGGCGTTAAACTGCTGCACCGTCCGGCACAATGGCGTGCCTTTGCTTCGACCCTGATCTCTGTTACTGGAGCGCGCCCGTGACCAACGCAAGCCGTCCTGTCGTCCTGATCGCTGAGAAGCTGGCTCCTTCGGTGCTGGAAGCATTCGGAGACGAGGTCGAGATCCGCCACGTCGACGGTACCGATCGCCCCGCCCTACTCGAGGCCGTCGCCGACGCCGACGCGCTGCTGGTCCGTTCGGCGACGAAGGTCGACACCGAGGTTTACTCCGCGAGCACGCGGTTGAAGATCGTCGCCCGTGCGGGCGTGGGACTGGACAACGTCGAGGTTCCCGCCGCGACCGAACGCGGCATCATGGTGGTCAACGCCCCCACCTCCAACATCGTTTCGGCCGCCGAGCACGCCATCGCGCTGCTGCTGGCCGTCGCCCGCAACGTCGCAGTCGCGGACGCGAGCCTGCGCGAGGGCGAGTGGAAGCGCAGCGCCTTCAGCGGTGTGGAGCTCAACGGCAAGACCTTCGGTGTCATCGGTCTCGGCAAGATCGGTCAGCTCGTCGCGCAGCGACTCGAGGCGTTCGGTGCGAAGCTGATCGCCTACGACCCCTACGTCTCCGCGGCCCGCGCGGCCCAGCTCGGCATCGAACTGGTCAGCCTCGACGAGCTGCTGCAGCGCGCCGACGCGATGTCCATCCACCTGCCCAAGACGGCGGAGACCCTCGGACTCATCGGTGCCGAGGAACTCAAGAAGTGCAAGCAGGGCGCCATCGTCATCAACGCCGCCCGCGGTGGGCTCATCGACGAGGACGCGTTGGCCGACGCCCTGCGCAGCGGTCACCTCGGTGGCGCAGGCATCGACGTCTACAGCACCGAGCCCAACACCTCCAGCCCGCTGTTCGAGCTCTCCAACGTGGTCGCCACCCCGCACCTCGGGGCTTCCACGGCCGAGGCCCAGGACCGCGCGGGCACCGATGTCGCCCACTCCACGCTGCAGGCGCTGCGCGGAGAGTTCGTCCCCGACGCGGTCAACGTCCAGGGAGGGGCCGTCGGCGAGGAGGTGCGCCCGTACCTGCCCCTGACGCAGAAGCTCGGCTCCCTGCTCGCTGCCGTGCTGGGGTCGACCCCGACCTCGGTCACGGTCGAGGCCCGCGGCGAGCTCGCCGAGGAGGACGTGTCCGTGCTGCCGCTGGCGGCGCTGCGCGGGGTGTTCGCCGGTGCGGTGGAGAGCCAGGTCACCTTCGTGAACGCTCCGCAGCTCGCCGAGGACCTCGGAGTGGACATCGACGTGAAGACCTCTCCGGAGAGCGCGAGCCACCGCAGCGTCGTGTCGGTGCGCGCGGTGCTGTCCGACGGCCGTACCGGCGTGGTCTCGGGTGCTCTGGACGGGCCGGAGCAGGTCGAGAAGCTGGTCGAGGTCAACGGCAGGCACTTCGACCTGCGGGCCGAGGGCAGCGTCCTGCTGCTCGAGTACCCGGACCGCCCGGGCGTCATGGGCAAGGTCGGCACGCTGCTCGGCGAGGTCGGGATCAACATCGAGGCCGCGCAGATCAGCCAGACCTACGACGGCTCGGACGCGATCATGTTGCTGCGCGTGGATCGTCCGGTGGACGCGGGCGTCCTCGAGCCCATCGGAGCCGCGGTTGGGGCCAAGACGGTGCGCACCGTCAGCTTCGAGTGAGTCCTCGGGTGTGATCCGGTGGGATCCACACCGCTCGTTCCCGGAGGGGCCGTCGCGCGCAGCGGCGGCCCCTCTTTGCGGAACCGGGGGTGCCACCCCGCGTGGCTGATCGGATGCCGAAAGGTGGGACAGGGGTGCTGCCCTCGCTTGAACGGTGGATACTCACCCATTCGGGTGTCCCACTGCGCGGGAAGTGCTGTCCACTTG
Organism: Actinopolyspora biskrensis; assembly: GCF_013408175.1. Taxonomy (GTDB): domain Bacteria; phylum Actinomycetota; class Actinomycetes; order Mycobacteriales; family Pseudonocardiaceae; genus Actinopolyspora; species Actinopolyspora biskrensis. The sequence continues at coordinate 48,642 of NZ_JACBYW010000012.1, read as the reverse complement.
AAGGGTCCGGCGTGCCGCGGCGTGATCGAAGGACGGTAGTCTGCGGGGCGACGTTTCAGTCCCAGGTCGGGGCAGTACTCGGGAGGTGTGTGCATGCGGCTCGCTGTGATCCCAGGTGACGGGATCGGGCCGGAAGTGGTGGCCGAGGCTCTGAAGGTACTCGGAGAAGTGGTGCCCGAAACGGAGATCACGCGGTACGATCTGGGCGCTGCTCGCTGGCACAACACCGGGGAACTACTGCCCGAATCCGTGCTGGGGGAGATGCGGGAGCAGGACGGCATCCTGCTCGGTGCGGTGGGGGACCCGTCGGTGCCCAGCGGAATCCTCGAACGCGGGCTGTTGCTGCGGTTGCGTTTCGAGCTCGACCACCACGTGAACCTGCGTCCCGCGCGGTTGTATCCGGGAGTCCAGAGTCCGATCGCCGAACCGGGCGACATCGACATGGTGGTCGTGCGGGAGGGCACCGAGGGGCCCTACGCGGGAAACGGCGGCCTGCTGCGCAAGGACACCCCCCAGGAAGTCGCCACCGAGGTGAGCCTGAACACCGCGTTCGGTGTCGAGCGCGTGGTCAGGGATGCTTTCGCCAGGGCTTCGTCCCGTCCGCGCAAGCACCTGACCCTGGTGCACAAGACCAACGTGCTCAGTCACGCCGGATCCTTGTGGTCGCGTGTCGTCGAGGAGCTCTCGCTGCAGTACCCGGACGTCACCGTGGCCTACGAGCACGTCGACGCGACGACGATCCACCTGGTCCAGGACCCGAGCAGGTTCGACGTGATCGTCACCGACAATCTGTTCGGCGACATCATCACCGATCTCGCGGGGGCGGTGACGGGCGGTATCGGTCGGGCCGCCAGCGGAAACATCGACGCCACGAGGCGGAACCCGAGCATGTTCGAGCCAGTGCACGGCAGTGCGCCCGACATCGCCGGGCAGGGGACCGCCGACCCGACCGCCGCGGTGCTCTCCGTGGCGCTGCTGCTCGACCACGTGGGCTACACCGAGGCGGCGCGCCGGGTCCAGGCCTCCGTGTCGTTCGATCTGGCGACCCGGGACCATTCCGCCCCCGGGGCCACTCACGCCATCGGGGACCGGCTGGCCGCGCTCGTTTCCTCCAGGGAGGTCGTGCAGCAGACCTGACCGGGCGCGGTTCGTCCGGCGGAACGTCGACACGCCTCCTCGTGTCCGGATCATGGGAAAAAGGGCCCAGTGAGTGGAGCGAAAGCGGTGTGTGCGAGCATGGCCGCGTGTTCCGCCACGTGAAGGACATTATTGGCAAGCGCGTCGGGTGAATCGAGTTCCTTTCGCCCGACGCGCAGACCTCTCGCATCCGCGAGGGGTCTTTTTTTGTTTCCCAGTGGATCCGCCAAGCGTCCACAGCACGTTCCGGACCAACCGAACATCGTCCTTTGGAGGGACAGTGACCCGCACCAGCCCGGCAGGAACTCCGTCCGCGGACGCTTTTCACGTCTACGACACCACACTGCGTGACGGAGCCCAACGTGAAGGTATCTCCTACTCGGTGTCGGACAAGCTCGCCGTCGCGAGCACGTTGGACGCCCTCGGCGTGGGGTTCATCGAGGGAGGCTGGCCCGGGGCGCTGCCCAAGGACACCGAGTTCTTCCAACGAGCGGCGGAGGGCGAGCTCGAACTCAGGCACTCCGTACTCACAGCCTTCGGCTCCACGCGCAGGCCCGGCGCCTCCGTGCGGGAGGACGCGCAGGTGGCGGCGCTGCTCGAATCCCGGGCGCCCGTGGTGACCCTGGTCGCGAAGTCCGACAGCAGGCACATCGAGCACGCGTTGCGCACCGACGTGGCGGAGAACTGCGCGATGGTGGCGGACACCGTGCGCCACCTCGTCGAACACGGGCGGCGCGTGTTCCTGGATGCCGAGCACTTCTTCGACGGGTACGCCCACGACCCCGACACGGCGCTGCGCGTGCTGGAGTCGGCCGTGCACGCGGGGGCCGATCTGGTCTGCCTCTGCGACACCAACGGCGGACAGCTGCCCACCGGTCTGGCGCGAACGGTCGAGGAGGTCGTTCGGCGCACCGGTTTCCGAGTGGGAATCCACTGCCAGGACGACACCGGGTGTGCCGTGGCGAACACGCTGGCCGCGGTTCAGGCGGGGGCGAGTCACGTCCAGTGCACGGCCAACGGGTACGGCGAGCGCGCGGGAAACGCCGATCTGTTCTCCGTGATCGGCAACCTGGAGACCAAGCTCGACATCCCGGTGCTTCCCGAGGGCAACCTCGCCGAGCTCAGCCGCGTTTCGCACGCGCTGGCCGAGATCGCCAATCTCGCCCCGGACACGCACCAGGCCTATGTGGGCACCTCCACCTTCGCCCACAAGGCGGGACTGCACGCCAGCGCGATCAAGGTGGACCCGGAGCTGTACAACCACATCGATCCGGAACGGGTGGGCAACGGAATGCGCGTGCTGGTCACCGAGATGGCCGGACGCGCGAGCCTGGAACTCAAGGCGGCCGAGCTCGGGCTGGACCTGAGCGGTTCGCCCGATGCGGTGACCGGCGCGGTGCGCAGGGTGAAGGAGCTGGAAGCCCACGGGTGGTCGTTCGAGGGGGCTGACGCCTCGCTGGAGCTGCTGCTGCGTCGTGAACTCGCGATCGCCGGGGGAGGAGATGTCCGCGAGGGGAAGCCGGAGACCTCCGTCGGGGCCTCGTTCGGAGCTCCCTTCGAGCTGGAGTCCTACCGGGTCTCGCTCGACCACCGTCCGGACGGGCAGGTCGTGTCCGAGGTGACGGTCAAGTTGCACGTGGACGGTGAGCGGGTCATCGCCACGGCCGAGGGGAACGGCCCGGTCAACGCGTTGGACGCGGCGCTCCGCGCCGGGCTGGTTCCGCGGCTCCCCTGGCTCGACGAGGTCGAGCTGGTGGACTACAAGGTGCGGATCCTCACCGACACCTCGGGTACGGACGCGGTCACCCGGGTGCTCGTCGAATCGCGGGACGATTCCCTCGAGTGGACCACCGTGGGAGTCCACGGCAACATCGTCGAGGCCAGCTGGTACGCGCTGCGTGACGCGTTCGCCCACAAGGCGATACGGCGGGCCGGGATCGGCGAGGTGAGCCTGCCGGGCAGCGGGTGACCAGGCGAGTTGTTCGGGTGCGCGGCACGTAGGCTGTCCGGGGAAAGTAGATAACGGAGGTTTCGCTTGCGCCTGGCACGTGTTGCTCAACCCGAAGGGGTCTCGTTCGTCGCTCTGGAGCCGGATCCCAAGTCCCCCGGTGAGAAGGTGCTCGCCGTCGAGATCGACCAGCACCCGTTCGGGGAGCCGACGTTCACCGGCCGCAAATGGCCGATGGCCGATGTGCGGCTGCTGGCGCCGATCCTGCCGACCAAGGTGCTGTGCGTGGGGAAGAACTACGCCGAACACGCACGGGAGATGGGATCGGAGGTGCCGCCGAACCCGGTTCTGTTCATGAAACCGTCCACGGCGGTCGTCGGTCCGAGCGCGCCGATCAAGATGCCGCCCGATTCCGAGCGGGTGGACTACGAGGGTGAGCTCGCGGCGGTGATCGGACAGCCCTGCAAGGACGTTCCGGAGGCCCGCGGCACCGAGGTCGTGCTCGGCTACACGATCGCCAACGACGTGACCGCACGGGACCAGCAGCAGGCCGACGGGCAGTGGACGCGTTCCAAGAGCTACGACACCTTCTGCCCGCTCGGACCGTGGATCGACACGGCCGCGGATGCCTCGGACCTGGCGCTGCGCACGGAACTGGACCGCGAACCGGTGCAGGAGTCGCGGACCTCTTTGCTGGTACACGACGTGGCCGGTCTGGTTTCGTACATCTCCCGCGTCATGACCTTGCTGCCCGGCGATGTGATCCTGACCGGAACTCCTTCGGGGGTCGGTCCGCTGCAGCCGGGGCAGAAGGTCTCGGTTTCCATCGACGGGCTGGGAACTCTCACCAATCCGGTGCAGCAGGCCTGACCGGTTTTCGCTGCTCGGGTCGCCGCGGATGGTTCCGTGGCGGAACCTCCCGCGGCCTCGTGAGCGGGTGCCCCGGTACCGGGTGGCCACCTGCACGACCTCGGGACCGTCCTCGTGGGAGCAGCACGGGAGAACCCGCGGCGCCGGTTGCTCGGGTGGTGCGTCCCGACGCTGCCCGCGTCGAGGGAAAACCCGCACCGGCCGACAACTCGACGGGAAGACGTCGGTGAGCCGTCCCGGATCCGGTCGGGTACCGGGGTGTGGGAACGGTCGCCGCGGGCGTCAGTGAACGGCGCTCCTCGGCGGTCGTTCCCGGAAGGCTCCGTAGGCGAAGACGTACGGCGGTATCGCACGCAGCCACGGGACCTTCGGCGGCAGCCTCAGCGGTAGCGGTAGTCTCGCCCGGTCCTCGAAGTCGATGCTTCCGCGCAGTGCGGGTTCGATCACGTCTTCGTGGACGGTGCGCTGGAGCCGCTGCAGCAGCGCGGTGACCGGTTTCCGGCGGCGCTGTACCGCGGCCACGTGGTGCCTGCGCAGCCTTCCCGCGCGCAGGGGGCCGGCGAGGTGCCGTGCCGTGGCCACGGCGTCCTGAACCGCGAGGTTGATGCCGATTCCACCCACCGGTGACATCGCGTGTGCGGCGTCACCGATGCAGAGCAGCCCGGGGATGTGCCACTTGCGCATCCGGTCCAGGCTGACGTGCAGCAGCTTCACGTCCTCCCAGCTCCGTACGAGCTGCCGCCCGTCGTCCAGCCAGGGCAGGCGTCGTCGCAGGTCGCGGTTGAAGTTCTCGACGCCCCGGGCGCGTTCGGCCGCGTCGGTGCCCTTGGCGATTATCGAGGCGGCCTGGTAGTAGTCCCCCCGGTCGAGCAGGACGGTGAACGAGCCGCTGCGGATCGTTCCGAAGGCTCCGGCCGGGTCCCGCGCCGTTTTCGGCAGGCGGAACCACTGGACGTCCATCGGTGTGGGGAAGTCGCGCGGAACCAGTTCGGGAATTCCGCGTGCGAAGGAGTTCCTCCCGTCGCAGGCGACGGTCACGGTAGCCAGCAGCCGTTCCGTGCTTCCGTCGGGGGAGCGGTACTCGACGCCGGTCACTCTGCCGTGCTCCCGGACCGGCCCCGTCACCTCGGCGTCCGTCAGCAGCGTGAAGCTCGGTTCCCGCCGTCCCTCGTCCGCGAGCAGATCGAGCAGGTCCCACTGCGGGACCATGGCGATGTAGTTGTACTTGATCGGCAGTCGTCGGAAGTCTCCCACGGTGTGGAGCTCCCCGTCGGGGCCGACGGGGAGCCGTACCGTGTCGAGCCTGTTCTGCGGGAGCTCCGCGAACCGTTCGGCCAGGCCCAGGTCGTCCAGCAGGGCCATGGTCGTGGGATGCACCGTGTCACCCCGGAAGTCGCGCAGGAAGTCGGAGTGCTTCTCCAGCACGGTCACGCTCACGCCGGAGCGTGCCAGCAGCAGGCCGAGGACCATGCCCGCGGGGCCGCCCCCGACGATGCAACAGGTGGTTCGCCTCATCACGACCCTCCTAGCAAAATTCAACAACCGTTGAATAACTTCAGCATGCGCGGAGTGGACGCGCCGGTCAACCCGCGGAACACGATGGATAAGCTGAACCTGTCATGAGCACGCCAGATGTCACCACAGCCGCCGAGTCCGACCGTCCCGTGCGCGCCCGCTTCTGCCCGTCGCCCACGGGGACACCGCATGTCGGACTGATTCGCACCGCCCTGTTCAACTGGGCGTTCGCCAGACACAACAACGGATCCCTGATCTTTCGGCTCGAGGACACCGATGCGAGCAGGGACAGCGAGGACTCCTACCAGGCGCTGCTGGAAGCGCTCCGCTGGTTGGGGCTCGACTGGGACGAGGGCCCCGACGTGGGCGGGTCCCACGGGCCCTACCGGCAGAGCCTGCGCAGCGAGATCTACGCCGATGTGGCGCGCAGGCTCCTGGAAGCGGGGGAACTGTACGAGTCGTTCTCCACTCCTCAGGAGGTGGAGCAGCGTCACAGGGACGCGGGCCGCGACCCCAAGCTGGGGTACGACAACGCGGACCGCGAGCTGACGGAACAGCGCAAGTCCGAACTGCGCGCGGAGGGACGCAGCCCGGTGCTGCGGCTGCGCATGCCGGAACGGGACATAGGGTTCACCGACCTCATCCGTGGGGAGGTCACCTTCCCCGCGGGGAGTGTGCCGGATCCGGTGCTGGTGCGCGGCAGCGGTGATGCGCTGTACACGTTGACCAATCCGGTCGACGACGCCCTGATGGGGATCACGCATGTGCTGCGCGGCGAGGACCTGCTGTCCTCCACCCCGCGTCAGATCGCGCTCTACGAGGCGCTGCAGCGTGTCGGCATCACCGATGCCACCCCCCGCTTCGGACACCTTCCCTTCGTGATGGGCGAGGGCAACAAGAAGCTGTCCAAGCGTGATCCGCAGTCCGACGTGTTCCACCACAGGGAGCGCGGTTTCATCCCCGAGGGGTTGCTCAACTACCTGGCCCTGCTCGGGTGGTCCATCGCGGAGGACCGGGACGTCTTCGGCATCGACGAGATGGTGCGTGCCTTCGACATCGGCAGGGTCAGCGCCAACCCGGCCCGGTTCGACCAGAAGAAGGCGGACGCCATAAACGCAGCGCACCTGCGTGCCCTCTCGTTGGACGACTTCGTCGACAGGGTCGTTCCCCACCTGGTGCGCGGCGGGGTGCTGCCCGAGCAGCCCAGCGCGGAGCAGCGGGAACTCGTGCGGCAGGCCGCGCCGCTGGTTCAGGAGAGGGTGGTGGTCCTGTCGGACGCCGTGGGCATGATGGGCTTCCTGTTCGCGGGCTCCGAGTTCGCTCCGGAGCAGGCCGCGGCGGAGAAGGCCCTCGGCGCCGATGCGGCCCCCGTGCTCTCCGCGGCCGTCGAAGCGCTCGAAGGTGTCACCGAATGGGTGACTTCGGAGATCGAGAACGCGTTGAAGGCGGCGATCGTGGAGGGGCTGGGGATCAAACCCCGCAAGGCCTTCACGCCCGTGCGCGTGGCGATCACCGGCCGTACCGTTTCACCGCCGCTGTTCGAGTCCATGGAGCTGCTCGGCAGGCAGACCAGCCTCCGCAGGCTGCGTACCGCTCTGGAGTACGGCTCCGAGCGGTGAGCCCGGAGCGCGTGTTCCCGCCGGGGAGCGGGGTAGAACGCCCGAACCGTGTCGGTTTCGTCCGGCGAAACCGACACGGTGGTCGGGTTCATGTGCTGATGCACGCGCGAGCTGAATCGCGACAGTGATTTAAGTATCACCAAATTGGTCGAGTCGGCCACTCCGGGTGGGGGCCTAGCCTCACGGGGTGACATCCGCACGTGAGGTACCGATACCCGGTGAATTTCGCAGGATCAAAGCCGTCTGCCTGGACATCGACGACACCCTGTTGGACAGTCAGCGCTCCGCCAGGCGCGCTTTCATGGCGCTGACCGGCAACGACGCCGCGTGGCCGATGTGGCAGCGGATAACGGCCGAGTACCACGCGCGCATGATGGCGGGAGAGATCGACTTCGAGACGATGTGCCTCAGCCGGACGCGTGACTTCTTCGCGGCTTTCGGGGAGCACTTGGGTGAGGACGAGGTCCGCGCTCGTGAACGGCGGCGCATGAGTGCGATGCGGGACTCCTGGGAGCTTTTCGACGACGTCACCGATTGCCTGGACTGGTTGCGGGCCAGCGGTCTGGCAGTGGCGGTCATCACCAACGCACCGGGGGCGTACCAACGGCACAAACTCGCGGCCGTGGGGCTGGCGGACACGTTCGACGCGATGTTGATCTCGGGTGAGTGCGGTGTCTCCAAACCGTCGGAGGGGATCTTCTACGCCGCCTGCGCGGCCCTGGACCTCGCGCCGCACGAAGTGGCACACGTGGGTAACAGCTTGGACGTGGACGCGGAGGGGGCCGCTCGGGCCGGGATGCACGGGGTGTGGTTGGACAGGGAGGCGCGTGCGAGCGCCGGGCTCTCCGTCTCCGGTGATCCGGTTTCGGTGATCGCGAACCTGTACGAGCTGCCGGAGCTGCTGGTGTGTGACCTGCCTTACCTCGGCGGTGAGGTCGGGGTTTCCGCGCGGTGTGACAGCCTCGCCGGGTCCGGCTGATCGGGAAAGTGCGGCGGGGCTGTTCCCGCTTTCGGGGTCCCGCCGCTTTCACCTGCGAAATCGTCGTGATCGGGGGGTGGTTTCAAAGGGGGCGCGGGCATGGTCTAGTATATTAACCAACGCGATGAACAGAGGTCATCAAGTGAAGGACCCCGGGGCTTCGGGGAACTTCGTAGGGTGATACGATGTTCAGCGGTGCCGATGGGGTATGGTGTAATCGGCAGCACGACTGATTCTGGTTCAGTTAGTCTAGGTTCGAATCCTGGTACCCCAGCTGGAAGACCCGCTTCAGTCATGAAGTGGGAGTCTTCGCCCGGTCCCGTCGTCTAGAGGCCTAGGACGCCGCCCTCTCAAGGCGGTAACGTGGGTTCGAATCCCATCGGGACTACGAAATCGGGTGGAACTCCACGGGAGTTCTCATCCGTGCGAACATGGGGACTGCACAGTGGTCTCCGGGTTTACTAGAATAATCATTCGAAAAGTGCGGTCCCGTCGTCTAGAGGCCTAGGACGCCGCCCTCTCAAGGCGGTAACGTGGGTTCGAATCCCATCGGGACTACTCCGAAACCAAGCCGATGTGCGTTCGCACATCGGCTTTTTCTTTTCCCCACGTGCTTCCGTGCCGAACCGCGGCGGGCCCGTGCTTCGGCCGTGGGGAGTGCTCCGGGGAGCTTTCGGGCTGCGGCGAGGAGGCGGTGCCGGTCGGACGTCCGTCTCACGGCGGCTCGTCCGTCCACCGGTTCGGGACAGCGTGCCGAGCACCACGTGAACCGCGTGGTCGCATGGTGAACATGTGACGTGGCCGTCCTCCGTGCCCGTTCACACCCCGCCCCGCTCGGCGGGCGTTCGTGAACTTCCTGGTGGGGAGGGGTGTTTTTCGGGAGCTCGCCGCGCTGGGGCCGGAACCGGTCGAAGCGGGCCTCGATCTCGGTACTTGATTTCCGGGGGGAAGTGCCTAGCGTCCCCCGGGTGCGGTGCAGGAGCGCCGAACGTGGCATCGACGAACGAGAGGTGAGGACCATGACGGCCGATGCGGGAACGACGCGGGACGAACGGGAACCGGCGATGCTGGATCAACAGGTGTTCGGGGACAATCCGACCGAGGTTCGCGACACCGACCACTACACCAGGGAGTACGTCGGCGGCCTGGTGGACAAGTGGGACGAGCTGATCGACTGGAGCAAGCGCTACGAGACGGAGGGGCGCTTCTTCACGGAACAGCTGCGTGCTCGTTCGGCCCGCACCGTGCTGGATGTGGCGACCGGGACGGGCTTCCACTCCGTGCGTTTGCTCGAAGAGGGATTCGACACCGTGAGCGCGGACGGAAGTCCGCAGATGTTGGCGCGGGCCTTCCGGAACGGGTTCGACTACGGCGGGCACGTCCTGCGGGTGGTGAACGCCGACTGGCGCTGGCTCAACCGTGATGTCCACGGTGAGTTCGACGCGATCATCTGCCTCGGGAATTCCTTCACACACCTGTTCTCCGAGCACGACCGCCGCAAGGCGTTGGCCGAGTTCTACGCCAAGCTGCGCTACGACGGTGTTCTGATCATCGATCAGCGCAATTACGACGCGCTCCTCGACGGGGAGTCCTCCAACAGCCACACCTATTACTACTGTGGCGCCCAGGTCGCCGCCGAGCCCGATCACGTCGATCAGGGGCTCGCCCGCTACAAGTACACCTTCCCGGACGAAAGCGAGTACTTCCTGAACATGTACCCGCTGCGCAAGAACTACATGCGTGGTCTGCTGCGGGACGTGGGGTTCCAGCGGTTGGAGACCTTCGGGGACTTCCAGGCGAGCTACGCCGATTCGGAACCGGACTTCTTCATCCACGTGGCGGAGAAGCTGTACCGGGAAGAAGACGAGCTCGATCCGGTCGACGAGTGACGGCTGGTACCGCTGACCCGCCCCGCGGGCAGGAGGGACCCGGTCCGCGGGGCGGGAACCGTTCCTGGGACTCGCAACGGAGCTCTGCCCAGGGGCCGGTCAGTCACGTGAGTCGGTGCCTCGGCAGCGTTGGGGCGTGTAGAGCAGCGGCACGCCGCGTGCCCTGCCGCCTCGCGACGCATCCGACTCACGCGCTCCGATCCACGCGCTCCGCGTGGGCTGAGCACCCGGGTCGGACGAAGCCTTTCGTCGGAGCTGTCCTGTCCTGCCCCTGTCCGGGACGAGGAGGTGTGTACCGGGGTGCGGGGTTCCCGCGCGGAGCGGGGCCCGAGCGTCAGCCCCCGCTTTTCAGCCGCAGGTCGGACTCTATGCGCGCGGCCGTCGTGAGCAGCGGAGGTACGATCCTCTCCCGCGCCGTCCCGGGGGTGGTTCCGCGTGCGTCCAGCGAAACGTTGACGGCCGCGTGGACCTCGCCCGCTGCGTCCCGCAGCGGGGCGGCCACCCCCCGCAGCCCTGCTTCGAGCTCGTCGTCGCATACGACGAACCCCCGGTTGCGGATCTCGGTCAGCTCGGCGCGCAGGGCCTCCCTGGAGGCGGTCGTGCTCTCGGTGAGCCTGCGCAGTGTCATGGAGCCGAGACGTGCCTCCAGCTGCTCGGGTGGAAACCCGGCCAGCAGTACTTTGCCCATCGAAGTGGCGTGGGCGGGGAAGCGGGCCCCCACCGGAATCGCGACCGAGAGCAGCTTCGGACTCGGAACCCGCAGGACGTAGCGGATGTCGTCGCCGTCGAGTACCGCCACGGCGGTCATCTCCCCCAGCTGCTCGGTGAGTTTGCGCAGGTGGGGACGTGCGAGTTCGGGCAGGGACCTGCCGGACAGGTAGGAGTAGCCGAATTCGAGGACCCGGGGTGTCAGCGTGAACAGCCGCCCGTCGTGGGAGACGTAGCCGAGGTCCACGAGGGTGAGCAGGAAGCGGCGGGCTCCGGAGCGGTCGAGACCGGTGCGTTGGACGACCTCGCTGAGGGTCAGTTCCTGCTGCTCGGGAGTGAAGGCGCGCAGCACGGCCAGCGTCTTCTCGGCCGATCGGACGAAGTGCGTTCCGTGTGGCTCACTCATCGGTACTTTGTCGACCCGGTTCGCGTGGGTGGTCGTTTCGGCGCTGCCGGTGCCGAAGGGCGTCGGCCGGGGTGCCGCAGCCGAACGGGTGCACGGGAGCTTGGCGAAGTCCGGTCATGGGCATGGTTCGGGAGACTCCCCCGCGCCGGGATCCTACCGGCGCGGGAGGGGCTCGAGGGCCGCGGCGGGCGCGAGTCCGCTCACAGCCTGTTTTGCAGGCCGTCGGCCGCGGCGAGCAGGTCCGCGGCCCATCTGCTTCCCGGGCGGCGCCCCATGCGGTCGATGGGGCCGGAGACCGAGATGGCCGCCACTACGGTGCCCGCGGAGTCCCGCACCGGAGCGGACACGCTCGCCACCCCGGACTCGCGTTCGGCGACACTCTGCGCCCAGCCACGGCGCCGTACCTCCATCAGGGTTCGTTCGCCGAAGACGGCCTCGGCCAGCACGGCTCGCTGCGTGGACGAGTCGGCCCATGAGGCGAGAACCTTCGCGCCGGATCCCGCTGTCATGGGAAGCGCCGTGTTGACGGGGACGGTGTCGCGCAGCCCGCTGGGCGGTTCGGCCGTGGCCACGCAGGTGCGCTGCATGCCGTCGCGCCGGTAGAGCTGCACGCTCTCCCCGGTGATGTCGCGGAGTTTGGGCAGCACGGCAGCGGCCGCTTCCAGGAGCGGATCGACGGCGCCTCCCGCGAGTTCTCCGAGGGCGGGCCCGGAGCGCCAGCGGCCGTCCGAACCGCGCCGCAGCATCCGGTGCGTTTCCAGTCCCACTGCCAGTCTGTGTGCCGTTGCCCTGGGCAAACCCGTACGCTCGCAGAGTTCGGCGAGGCCGCACGGTTCCTCGGCGGCCGCCTGAAGGACGGCCACTGCTTTGTCCAGAACACCTATACCGCTATGCTCTCCCACGGGGCGATATTAACGTCCCGTCATATGGGATGTCCACAAAGTGGGAGCCGTGCCACTCGGGTCCCACGTCCACGAGGGGAGGAGCGATGGGTAGCACGCTCGCCGAGAAGGTATGGAACGAGCACCTGGTGCGTCGTGGGACCGGACACGAGCCCGATCTGCTCTACATCGACCTTCACCTCGTGCACGAGGTGACCAGTCCCCAGGCGTTCGAGGGACTGCGACTCGCGGGTCGGGAAGTGCGTCGTCCCGATCTGACCCTGGCCACCGAGGACCACAACGTTCCCACGGAGGGGGCCGAACTCCCCATCGCGGATCCGGTCTCACGGACCCAGGTGGACACCCTGCGCAAGAACTGCGCCGAATTCGGGGTACGCCTGCACTCGATGGGCGACACCGAGCAGGGCATCGTGCACGTCGTGGGACCACAGCTCGGACTGACCCAACCGGGGACCACCGTTGTCTGCGGGGACAGCCACACTTCCACGCACGGGGCGTTCGGGGCGCTGGCCTTCGGCATCGGCACTTCGGAGGTCGAGCACGTGCTCGCCACCCAGACGTTGCCGCTGCGCCCCTTCCGCACCATGGCCATCAATGTGGAGGGAACTCTGCGCCCCGGCGTGACGAGCAAGGACGTCATCCTCGCCGTCATCTCCCGGATCGGCACCGGTGGCGGACAGGGCTACGTGCTCGAGTACCGCGGTTCCGCGGTGGAGTCCATGAGCATGGAAGCCCGGATGACCATGTGCAACATGTCGATCGAGGCCGGTGCGCGCGCGGGGATGATAGCGCCGGACGAGACCACCTTCGAATACCTCAAGGGCAGGTCCCACGCGCCGCGGGACGCAGACTGGGACGCGGCCGTCGAGTACTGGAAGTCGTTGCGCACCGACTCGGACGCCGTCTACGACGCGGAGGTGACGATCGACGCGGACACGCTCACCCCGTTCGTGACCTGGGGGACCAACCCGGGGCAGGGCGTCCCGCTCGGGGAGCGGGTGCCCGATCCCGAGGAGATCGCCGACGAGGAGGCGAGGGCGGCGACGGAGAAGGCCCTGGAGTACATGGACCTCACCGCCGGAACCCCGCTGCGCGACGTGGCAGTGGACACGGTCTTCCTCGGCTCCTGCACCAACGGCAGGATCGAGGACCTGCGCAGCGCCGCCGAGCTCCTGCGGGACCGCGAGGTGTCCTCGGACGTGCGGATGCTCGTGGTCCCCGGATCGATGCGGGTGCGCCAACAGGCGGAGGAAGAGGGGCTGAACGAGGTGTTCACCGCAGCGGGAGCCGAGTGGCGTTCCGCCGGGTGCTCCATGTGCCTGGGCATGAATCCCGATCAGCTGAGCCCCGGGGAGCGCGCGGCCTCGACGTCCAACCGCAACTTCGAGGGGCGCCAGGGCAAGGGGGGACGCACTCATCTGGTCTCGCCCGTGGTCGCGGCCGCGACAGCGGTGCGGGGCACGCTGTCCTCGCCGGAGGACCTCTGATCGAGGTCTTCCGCCCGCTCTTGACGAGGTGGTTGCTCGGCGGAACCTCTCGCGAGCTGGTGCCTCGACGTCGGGCGGGTGCCACACGACGTGGGGCCGTTTCGGCGCTGCCGGGGCGCCGAAGCGCCACACCGATCACCAACACGACAGGAGAGCATCGGTGAGTGACCGGGTGAGGCCCCGGTCTTCCGGTGCGGGGACCGGCGGTCCGGGCACGTGACCCCGTCCGTCGAACTCGAGAACGTACCCGAGAAGTCCTCCGGCCGCGTAGCTCGCGGTCTCGCGACACAGGGAGCCAAACATGGAACCGTTCACCACACACACCGGCATCGGCGTGCCGTTGCGGCGGTCCAACGTGGATACGGATCAGATCATTCCGGCCGTTTACCTCAAGCGGGTCGCGCGTACCGGATTCGAGGACGCGTTGTTCGCCGCCTGGCGTTCCGATGAGAATTTCATTCTGAACACCGAGCCGTTCGATCGGGGAAGCGTGCTGGTGGCCGGCCCCGACTTCGGTACCGGTTCGTCACGGGAACACGCCGTCTGGGCGTTGAAGGACTACGGGTTCCGCGTGATCATTTCTTCGCGGTTCGCCGATATATTCCGCGGCAACGCGGGTAAGCAGGGATTGTTGGCGGCGCAGTGCGAACAGTCCGATGTGGAGTTGCTGTGGAAGCTGCTCGAATCCGAGCCCGGAACCGAGGTCACGGTGGATTTGAGCGCCCGGACGGTGCAGGCCAAGGACCTGACCATCGGTTTCGAGGTGGACGACTACACGCGTTGGCGTCTGCTGGAGGGGCTGGACGACATCGGTCTGACGATGCGTTCGGAGGAGGCCATCGAGACCTTCGAGCGTTCCAGGCCGGGCTTTTTGCCACGCACTCTGTCCGCTCCGACGGCATGACCCCTTCTTCGTGGGCGCGTTTTCGTCGGTGCTTTCCGGGAAAACGCGCCCACGGGAAGTAGGAGCGCGGACACCTCGTAGTCCGCTCCTCCCGGAGGCAACGGCGCGGCGCCGTGGGGAAAACGGGCGTGGCGAATGGCATCGGCTGGTGCGGAGATTTACCGTGGCCCTTGAGTCGGCCCGACGGGCCGTAGTTGTCCTGGGAGGGACTGACGTGAACAAGGCGCAACTAATCGAGGAACTGGCCGAACGCCTCGGTGACAAAAAGACCGCGAGTCAGGCAGTGGACAACGTCGTCGACCTTATCGTCCGCAACGTCAACAAGGGCGAGAAGGTGAACATTACCGGCTTCGGCGTTTTCGAGAAACGTGCCCGCGCCGCCCGCACGGCGCGCAACCCCCGCACCGGCGAGGCGGTGCGGGTCAAGAAGACGAACGTGCCTGCTTTCCGGGCGGGGACCCAGTTCAAGGAAGTCGTGGGAGGACAGCGGAAACTTCCCAGGGCCGGTTCCGCCAGGGCGGGGACCACCGCGAGCCGAGGGACTTCCACCACCGCGAAGAGCGGCTCCGGAAGCACACGCACGACGGCGACGGGTGGCGCTCGCGCCACCGCGAAGTCGTCGGCCCCCGCAGCCGGTACGAAGTCGCGTACTTCGCGGTCGACGGGGACCACGGCGTCCAAGTCCGGTGGGGCGGCCACCAAGTCGGGCGGCACGGCCACCAAGTCGACCACCACGGCGTCCAAGTCCGGTGGGGCGGCCACCAAGTCCGGTGGGACGGCGTCCAAGTCGACCACCACGGCGTCCAAGTCCGGTGGGGCGGCCACCAAGTCCGGTGGGACGGCGTCCAAGTCGACCACCACGGCGTCCAAGTCCGGTGGGGCGGCCACCAAGTCGGGCGGCACGGCCACCAAGTCCGGTGGGGCGGCGTCCAAGTCGGGGACGAGCAAGTCGGCTTCGTCGAAGACGAGCACCGGTGGCACCTCACGCGGCACCGGCAAGACGGCTGCCGCGAGCACCACGACGAGTCGTGCCACGGCTTCCGCCGGTACGAAGTCGCGTACTTCGCGGTCGACGGGGACCACGGCGTCCAAGTCCGGTGGGGCGGCCACCAAGTCGGGCGGCACGGCCACCAAGTCCGGTGGGGCGGCGTCCAAGTCGGGGACGAGCAAGTCGGCTTCGTCGAAGACGAGCACCGGTGGCACCTCACGCGGCACCGAGAAGAGCGGCACGAGCAAAGCGGCGAGCGGCAAGAGTTCCACCGCTTCGAGCCGCAAGTCCACCACCGGGCGTGGAACCAAGAAGTGACGCGTCAGGCCGTCCGCACGGTCGTGACCAGCTGCCTGCCGGGCGGTTCGGAGACGGCCCGAGTAGTCGGCCGAAGGGAACGAATCCGGCGGTTGTCGTGTTCAGGCGGCCTCCGGGGCCGGCTCGGGAAAGTAGTCCGCCGCGACCAGCCGTGGTGTGGGACCGGTCCCGTTGCCCTCATGCGTTCCGGGGAGGAAGGAGAGCACCCAGACGCTGGCCTTGCGGCTGTTGACCTCACCGAGATCGACTCCCGCTGATTTCGCCAGTCGGCCGATCAGATCGGGAATCACACCGCCCTGGCTGCACACGACGGCGGTCTCGCCCGCGGAAGCGATCCGCAGCAGGCGTTGCCTCCCGGCTTCCGGATCGGCGCGGTAGGTTTCCTCGGACAGCGCGGGCTCGGACTCCACACGTTCTCCGAGCTCCTCCGCGACGGAAGCCACGGTCTGTTCGCACCGGACTCGTGGAGCGGAGTGCACCCTTTCGGGGCCGAACAGCGACAGCAGGGAGTGCAACGCGTGCTGTTGGACCCACCCCTGGCCGCTCAGCGGCCG
The DNA here is from genome assembly GCF_013408175.1 of Actinopolyspora biskrensis. Lineage (GTDB taxonomy): Bacteria > Actinomycetota > Actinomycetes > Mycobacteriales > Pseudonocardiaceae > Actinopolyspora > Actinopolyspora biskrensis. The sequence goes on along the minus strand of NZ_JACBYW010000012.1, from coordinate 32,418 downwards.
CAGGCTGTCGTCCTCCTCGAAGTCCGCACGCTTGCCCGCCCTGGCGTGCCGTACCAACAGCACGGTGCTCAACGAGGGGGGAAGGCTCCGAAAGGAGTCCAGCACGCTGTTGTCGTCAGTGTAGGTGAGCCATTCGTGAGCCTGGGTGACGGGGACCCAGTGCATCCGGTCCACTTCTTCGTTGGCGACGAACTCGCCGGGGCGGGCTCGCGCGGCGAAGTAGTGGACGAACTTGCGAGCCCGGCCTCCGTCGGAGGTGGGGACCGTGTAACTGATCCGGCGCAGGTGCCGGGACAGCACGGAGTCCAACCCGGTCTCCTCGGAGACCTCGCGCGCCGCTGCGTGGGCCGGCGTTTCGCCCGGGTCGAGCTTGCCCTTCGGTAGCGACCAGTCCCCGTAACGGGGGCGGTGAACCACGGCGACCTCCGGGTCCCCCTCCCGCGCCGCACGCCACAGCACCGTTCCGGCCGCGTGAACCGTGGGCGCCTGTTCGTCGACCAGGTGGTCGGCCGGGGTCGCGTCCCGAGCGTCGTTCACGGTGTCGTCGGGGGCAGTGGTCGGCACCGTCGAAAAACTCGCGAATCCGGTATCGGAGTCCGATTCGCCGCGGGGCATCTCACCTCACACCTTCGCGCCGTGCTGCCGAAGCATCTCCACCTGGTGGTCCTTGACGTGCTGGTCCTGACGAGGAGAGGCCTCCCAGTCGCCCTTCTCGTTGAGCACCCAACAGCGGGTTTGCGGGTGCAGCGCGGAATCCAGCAACGCGTCCAACTCGGCGGTCAGCCTGGGGTCGGTCACCTGTACCTGTGCCTCGATGCGTCGATCGAGGTTACGGTGCATCATATCGGCGCTGCCGATCCAATGTTCGTCCGTGCCCCGGAAGTGGAACACCCGCGAATGCTCCAGGAAACGGCCGAGAATCGACCTGACCTCGATGTTCTCGCTGAGACCTCGTACTCCCGCCTGCAGGGCGCAGATCCCGCGGACCACGATCCGAACCCGCACGCCCGCGAGCGAAGCCCGGTAGAGCGCGTCGATGATCTGTTCGTCGACCAGCGAGTTCACCTTCATCCGGATGCCGGCCTGTCTGCCCGCCCGGGCCAGGGCGATCTCCGCCTCGATCCGCTCGACGATCCCGGTGCGGATCCCCTGGGGCGAAACCAGGACGCGGCGGTAGGTGTCGTGCCTGGCGTATCCGGTGAGCACGTTGAACAGGTCGGTGAGGTCGGCACCTATGTCGTCGTCGGCTGTGAGCAGGCCGAGGTCCTCGTACATGCGGGCGGTTTTCGGGTTGTAGTTGCCCGTCCCGAGGTGGCAGTAGCGGCGTAACGTGGAACCCTCCTGGCGCACCACCAACGCGGTTTTGCAGTGCGTCTTCAGGCCCACCAGGCCGTAAACCACGTGGACACCGGAACGTTCCAGCGCACGTGCCCACTGAATGTTCGCCTGCTCGTCGAAGCGAGCCTTGAGCTCGACCAGGGCCACCACCTGCTTGCCCGCTTCGGCCGCGTCTATCAGCGAGTTGACGACCGGGGAGTCCCCCGAGGTGCGGTAGAGGGTCTGCTTGATCGCCAGCACCTGCGGGTCCAGTGCCGCCTGCTCGACGAACTTCTGCACCGAGGTGGAGAAGGCGTGGTACGGGTGATGCACCAGCACGTCCCCCTCGCGGAGGGTGGCGAAGATGCTCTTGGAAGTGTTGCCCTCGGCGAAGGCCGGGTGCGTGGCGGGGACGAACGGGCCCCCCTTCAGATCGGGGCGCTGCAGCTTTTCGAGCTGGAACAGGCAGGACACGTCGAGCAGTCCGCGCACCTCGACCACGTCGTGGGGATCGACGTCGAGTTCGCGCAGCAGCAGTTCGAGCATGGTGCGACTCATCGTGTCGGCTATCTCGAGCCGCACCGGAGGGCCGAAGCGACGACGGGAGAGCTCACGTTCCATCGCCTGGAGCAGGTCCTCGTCGCGGTCCTCCTCGACCTCGAGGTCGGCATTGCGCGTCACGCGGAAGATGTGGTGCTCGGTGACCTCCATGCCGGGGAAGAGCTTGTCCAGGTGGGCGGCTATGATCTCCTCGAGCGGCACGAACGTGATGCGCTGCTGATCGCGTTCCTCCTCCACCCGGATCAGTCTGGACACGTTGTCCGGCACCTTGACCCGTGCGAACCGTTTGATCCCGGCGTCCGGATCGGTGACCATCACCGCGAGATTCAGCGACAGCCCGGAGATGTAGGGGAACGGGTGCGCGGGATCGACCGCGAGCGGGGTCAGTACCGGAAAGACGTGGTCCTGGAAATAGCGGGTGAGCTTGGCCTTGTCCGCGTCGTCGAGCTGGGCCCAGCGCAGAATCCGGATGCCGTTGGACTCGAACTCGGGGAGGAGCTCGTCCAACAGCACACGGTCGAGCTTCTCCACCAGGTCCTGGTTCCGTGCCGCGATGCGCGCGAGCTGTTCGTGCGGCGTGAGTCCGTCCGTGCTGCGCACGGACAGCCCGGTTTCCTCACGTCTTTTGAGGCCCGCCACGCGCACCATGTAGAACTCGTCCAGGTTCGAGGCGAAGATGGCCAGGAACTTGGCTCGTTCCAGGGGAGGCTGGGACTGGTCCTCGGCAACGGCCAGAACTCGCGCGTTGAAATCCAGCCAGGACAGCTCGCGGTTGAGGTAGCGGTTCTCCGGCAGGTCGGTGCTCGCGGCGGCTCTGGTCACGGCGGGTGGGGCGGCGGGAACGCGTGCTCCTTCCGGTGCCCCGTCCGGGCGAGTGCGCTGCTCGGCCGATTCGGTGGGGGCTTCCGAAGGCGTGGAGGAGTGGCTGGTCTCCTCCGCGCTTCCGTCGGACGGCCCTTGTTGCCGCGGCCGATGGGGGCCGTCTTCGTTGCCTTGCTGTGGGACCGTCCCGAAAAGCCGATCGTCGCCGTCCGTGCTCACGCCCCCATTCTCACCCATGGAGCAGGGGAAACGCTCACCCGATCGGATGCCTGCCATGTGATTTCGCTCGTCCTCCGATCGGTTGCTGAACGGGTAACGGAGGCTCTCGGCCGGGCATTCGCGATCGTGGGGAGTGCCCGCCCGGTCATTCGGGTGCGCTCGAGTTTTGCGGAACGTTGCCGGGGCGGCTCCCGTCGGCGGGCTCGTCGGGCGGGTGCGGGCTGGAGATACCGGCCGACGAACCCCGCCGCCCCGAACGGGCAACCTCGATCAGACGGGGCCGCGGACGGATTCCGGGCTCTCGGCCTCACGGACGTGCGTGCTCGTGTGCGCCCCCAGGCCCAGTGCCGCCGCCGCCTCCAGATCGGCCGGCAGGTCCACGTCGCGACGCAGGGACTCCAGCGGGGCGCGCAGTTCACGGGCGCCGCCGTTCCGGTGCGCCCGCGCCGATTCGGGGCCGAACTCCGGGCGCAACGCGCTTCCCCGACGTGCGAGCAGCAGGGTCGTTCCGGTGCCCTGCCCGTCGGAGCAGAAGGCCCGGTCGGTGCCGGCCTCGGAAATCGCCGTGTCCAGATCAGCGGGTCTCAGCGCGGGGAGGTCGGCCTGCAGAGCGCCCACCCGAGCTTCGGGGTTCCGCCGCCGCAGCACCTGGTCGCCGTACCGCAGGGCCGCGTTGAGTCCCGCGACGGGAGAATCGTCGAGAACTTCCACACCGCGTCCGCGGAACCGGGCGGCCAGCTCGGCGTCCGAGGTGACTACGACGACTTCCACCGCGTGTGTGGCGGAGATCGCGGCGACGACCGTGTCCGAAGCCAGTGCCGCTACCAGTTCGGAGTGGCGCTCCTCGGGTTCGCTCACGCCGCGAAGGCGGGTCTTGGCCAGGTGCAACGGCTTGATCGGGACGAGCAGCTGAACTCCGGGTGTCACTCCACCATGTTGCGCCCCCGGAACGATGTTTTGCCACGCTGCCGGTCGTTCCCGGTCGAATCACGGCAAGGGGTATGTTGGCTGTCGCCGGAAACGAAAAGGAGTTGGGGTGTCCGATCCGAAGAGCCTGCGGCGTTCTCGCAGCGGAACGAGGGAACGCGGACGTGGTGTACTGGGCAGGATCTGGCTGGGGACCGCCGTGGCCGTGTTCTACCCGATCAAGGCACTGCTGGCCCGCACTCGCCTGGTCGGGCTGCGCAACGTCCCGGCCGAGGGTTCCGCGCTGTTGGTGTTGAACCACGTGTCGCATCTCGACCCGGTCTACGACGCCGTGGCGGTGCACCGCGCGGGAAGGCTCCCGCGCTTCCTCGCCAAGAACACGCTCTGGAACGTTCCGGTGTTGCGCGGTGTCCTGCGCGGCGTCGAGCAGATACCGGTCTACCGGGGGACGGTGGACGCGCGGAAGAGCCTGCGCGAGGCGCACGAGGCCCTCGAGAACGGCAAGATCGTGCTGATCTACCCGGACGGGACCATCACCAGGGATCCCGACGGTTGGCCCATGACCCCCAAGATCGGGGTGGCGCGGTTGGCGCTGGAACACGACGTTCCGGTGATCCCGGTGGCTCGCTGGGGCACCAGGGAGATCTACGACGGTTACAACAAGCGCTTCCGCCCCCTGCCGCGCAAACAGGTCACCCTGAGCTTCGGCGAGCCGGTCGACCTGTCCGAGTACCGCGACCGCGAGGTGGACAACCGGACACTGCGGGAGGTGACCGAACTGGTCATGTCGCGCGTGCGCGATCTGCTCGGGGAGGTGCGGGGCGAGCAACCGCCGGTTTCGTTCTACTCGGGTCGGAAACGCGCGAGCGGAAAAGAGGACCATGTCTGAGCGGCTCGTCACGGCGTCCGGGGGGCGGAGGATCGAAAGGGTGGCCGTGCTGGGGGCCGGTTCCTGGGGAACCACCTTCGCGAAGGTCCTGGCCGATGCGGGCACCGAGGTGTGCCTCTGGGCCAGGCGGGCGCACGTGGCCGAGGCGGTGGAGCGGAAACGGGTCAACGAGGAGTACCTGCCGGGGATCACCCTTCCCGGGCCCCTCAAGGCCACGGACGACTCCGCCGAGGCCCTGAGCGGCGCCGATGCCGTCGTGCTCGCGGTGCCCAGCCAGACGCTGCGGGAGAACCTCGCCGGCTGGCGACCGCTGCTCCCCGAGGGGGCGACCCTGGTCAGCCTCGCCAAGGGGGTGGAGCTGAGCACGCTGAAGCGGATGAGCCAGGTCGTCGCTGAAGTGGCCGATGTGGCCGACGACCGGGTGGCCGTCGTCTCCGGCCCCAATCTCGCCAAGGAGATAGCCGTCGAGCAACCGACGGCCACGGTCGTCGCGTGTTCCGACCACGACAGGGCCGTCGCGCTGCAGCGGGCCTGCTCCACCGGGTACTTCCGGCCGTACACCAACACCGATCTCGTCGGGGTGGAGGTGGCCGGTGCCTGCAAGAACGTGATCGCCCTCGCCTGCGGCGTGGCGTCCGGTCTGGGATACGGATCCAACACGATGTCCACCCTGATCACCAGAGGTCTTGCCGAGACGACCAGGCTGGGAGCGGCTCTCGACGCGGAGCCCATGACCTTCGCGGGGCTGGCAGGCATGGGGGATCTGGCGGCCACCTGCATCTCACCGCTGTCGCGCAACCGCACTTTCGGGGAACGACTGGGCCGGGGGGAATCGATCACCGAGGCGCAGCGGGCCGCGCACGGACAGGTCGCGGAGGGGGTCAAGTCCTGTACCGCGCTGCGCGAGCTCGCGAAGAGGCACGGGGTGGAGATGCCGATCGCGGAGATCGTCCACCGCGTGTGCCACGAGGGCCTGGAACCCGTTCCCGCCGCTGTCGAGCTGCTGGGGCGGGAGCGCAAGCCCGAATGAGTCGCCTCGGTGCCCGCTTTCGTGCCTGCTCCTCGTGAGTCCGGCCCGCAGCGGTGCACGGATGCGGCTTCCGAAAGGGCCGGTGGGGCCCGGAACGAGGACGAACGAACGGATCGCGAAGAAGGAGCTCTTCCTTGCTCGGTGACGGTACGCGTTGTGTGCACGGCGGTGAGTCGGAACCGGCTGTGGCCGAGCCGCTCATGCCGGGACCGGTGTTCGCCGCGCCGTACCACCTGGGCGGTGCCGACCGGGTGGGGGACGCGGACTTCTACGGACGGGCCGGGAACCCGGGATGGCGTGCTCTGGAACGGGCTCTCGGTGAACTGGACGGCGGCCACTGTGTGCTGCTGCCGTCCGGAATGGCCGCCATCGGCACGCTGCTGCGGACGGTGTTGCACGCGGGGGACGCGCTCGTGCTCCCCTCGGACGGCTACTACGCCACGCGGGACCTCGTCCGCACGGAGCTGTCCGAGCTGAACCTCGACGTTCGCGAGGTGCCCACTTCGGGGCCGTTTCCGCCGGAGGTGTTCGACGACGCGCGTCTGGTGCTGTTGGAGACCCCGTCCAATCCGGGGTTGGACGTCTGCGACATCGCGGAGCTGGCCGAGCGCGCCCACGCCGCGGGTGCGCTGGTCGCCGTCGACAACACGACCGCCACACCGCTCGGGCAGCGTCCGCTGGAGCTGGGCGCCGACGCGGTGGTCGCCAGTGACACCAAGGCGGTTTGCGGACACAGCGATCTGCTGCTCGGGCACGTCAGTACCGCCGACGAGGAACTGGCACGACGACTGACCGGGACCCGCACTCTCTCGGGCGCCATACCCGCGCCGTTCGAAACCTGGTTGGCGCATCGGAGTCTGGCCACCCTGGATCTCCGGTTGGAGAGGCAGGCCGCCAACGCGGCCGCGCTGGCCGAGGCGCTGGCTGAGCACACCGCCGTTTCGGGGCTGCGTTGGCCGGGGGCGTCCTCCGACCCCGCCCATGGGCCGGCGAGTCGGCAGATGCGGCGCTGGGGTGGAGTGCTGCGGTTCGAGCTGCGGGACGCGGAAGCCGTGCGGCGGCTGCTGGAACGCAGCCGGTTGGTTTCGGGAACCACCAGTTTCGGAGGGGTGCACAGCACGGCCGATCGACGGGCGCAGTGGGGGGACCCGGTTCCCGAGGGGTTCGTACGGTTCTCCGCGGGCTGCGAGGACACCGCCGATCTGGTGGCGGACGTTCTCGGTGCCCTGGACTGAGCGCGTGTCCGGCCCGGGTGGTGCGGAGAGCGCGCACGAGGCGTGACCCGCGGCGGTGACCACGACCGTGTGAGATCTTGCCTTCCCACTGGTACGGGGCTTGACGGTGCTGAGCAGCGTTGCTTGACTCGGAATCGTGTTGTTGCGCGCTGTGAAGACTTTGTCGGCGACGGTCCGGGCATCTCGTGGCCCGCGTCGCCACGTCGAACTGCGCCTGGTGGCCAGCGCGTTGTGTCCGTCGTGCTGAAGGCTCTCCCGGTCGGCGATCGAAAAGGTCGTTGATCGCTTCCGTCGCGTGTCGTTTTCCGCTCGTTCGATCACGAAGGACTGTTCAACCGTTGTTCGCCGTGCCACCCAATACTGTCGCGAACGCGTCCGACCTCGCTCGGGCGCATCCCGTACGAATCGCCCGCGAGACGGCGTACACCCGCCGTTCCTGGGCACATCTGGTGCGCTACGACAGGGAGCGGCGCTGGGCCGTGCTGTTGCGCCGCACCGCCGATTACGAGGTCTGGATACTGAGCTGGTTGCCGGGCCAGCACACCGAGCTGCACGACCACGGCGGAGCCGACGGGGCCTTCACCGTGGTCTCCGGTGTGCTGAACGAACGAGCCGTGCGCTCCGATTCGGGGCACCACCCGGCCGAGGCGCTGCACACCCTCGTCGCGGGGCAGTCCAGGGTTTTCGGTCCGAACTACGCCCACCAGGTGCACAACGAGGGCCCCGATCCGGCGATAAGCATCCACGTGTACCGGCCGTGGCGCGCGGTCAACCCGTCCTCCTGAACGGCCGGCCGACGCTGAGAAGCCCGCGAGGGGACAGGGGACTCCTGTCGGAGTCCTCTCCCGGCTCTCCTGTTCCCGACGGAGTGCTCAGTCGCGTGCTGGGTGGGAAGAGCTGGCGGCGACCAGGACCGCCGAGATCACCAGCAGTCCGGCCAGCCGCACCAGCAGGATGGCGTCGGTGGCCAAGACCGGAACGTGCTTGCAGCAGGGGCCCAGCGTGGAGTGCAGTGCCACGAACGCCGTGGACGCCGCGCCGATACCGGTCGAGCGCCAGCGCGGCGGCAACACCTCCTCGTTCGCTCGGTGCGCCGCGTCCGGTCCCGGCCGTTCCTCGCTTCCGGGAGTAGGGAATCCGCTCAGAGCTTCTTGGCGAAGTGCAGCGAGGGCGTGGTGAACCCGGCACTCGCGTAGAGCCGGTGCGCGGAACGGCGTCCCAGCCCCGAGTCGAGGTGGATCTGCCGTGCTCCGAGCCGGAGGGCCTCGTGCTCGACCCACTCCAGCAGGAGGGTGGCGTAGCCGTTCCCGCGAGCGCTCGGAAGGGTGCACAGGTCGTCGATGTACAGATGCCGTCCCCAGGCCAGGCAGTCGGCCACGCGGAAACCGAGGACCGCGCGGGCCTCGTCGTCGGCAGCGAGTGCGCCGATCAGCCGGTATCCCTGGTCGAGCTGGGGTTCCAACGCCTCGAGGAAAGCCGTTACCGAGGTCAGGTGCGGGCGCAGCTCGCGCAGCACCGGATAGGCTCTCCGGAGCTCCTCCCGCCCGAGTTCCCGTACGTTCAAAGTGGTCTCCGTGCGCCGACGTGTTCGGGACGGGGACACCCGGTGGGACGTCCGGCTCCGCGCGGCACCGTGCCGCGCTCGGCCCGGCCAGGGTGTCCGTGGGTCACACGTTCAAGATCGCTCCCGAACTGGCAGTATTGAAGGTCCAATCAGGGAGTGTTTCGAGATGCCACCCAGTATTCCCGGCCCGGCCTCCCCACTGCTGGAGCTGGCGATCGAACTCGATCGAACGGGCCCCAGGCCCCTGGCCGTGCAGCTCGCGGACGCGTTGCGGCTCGCGGCCACGCGCGGGCAGTTGCGCCGTGGTGACCGACTGCCTTCCACGCGTGCCCTGGCGCGGCACCTGGCCGTCAGTCGTACGGTCACCGCGGCCGCCTACGAGCAACTGCACGCCGAGGGATGGATAGCGGGCCGTCACGGTTCCGGAACCTATGTGACGGCGGCCCCGCCGGGTGCCGAAGGTGTCTCCAGGGGCGGAGAGGTGCACGAGGACGAGTCGGCCTCCTTCCGGGGGACGTTGTTGACTCCGGGGGCGCCCTGGGCCGAAGGCATCGACCGCGCCGCGTGGCGGCGTGCCTGGCGAGCCGCTGGGGACAACGCTCCGGCGACCCTGCCCCACCGCGCCGGCGTCCCCGAGTACCGTGCCGCCGTGGTGGAGCACCTGCTTCGGCACCGCGGACTGGTCGTCGAGGGGCCCGCGGAGAACTCGGTGCTGGCCACGGGGGGAACCACGAGCGCTCTGGCCGAGCTCGCCGCTTCCGTGCTGCCGAGGGGAGCCGCGGTGGCGGTGGAGGAACCGGGGTACCAGCGTGCCGTGGAAGCGTTGCACGCCTCCGGACTCGAGGTCGTCCCCGCGCCGGTGGACTACTCCGGAGTCGTGGTGGACAGCATTCCCGAGCACGTCAGCGCCCTCTACTGCTCACCGGCCCACCAGTACCCGATCGGTGGCAGGCTGCCCGCTCAACGCCGGATCGCGTTGATCGAACGCGCCCGTGCGGCGGGCTGGCTGATCGTGGAGGACGACTACGACGGCGAACTGCGCTACGACGTGTCCCCGTTGCCGGTGCTGGCCTCGATGGCACCGGATGTGGTGGTCCACCTCGGGACCACCAGCAAGATCCTCACCCCCACCCTCGGAGTGGGGTGGCTGCTGGCCCCCGAGTGGGTGAGCCAGGCGATCCTGGAGTACCGCGAGCTGACCGGGACCCGGCCTGCGCCAGCGGGGCAGTGGTTGCTCACCGAACTCGCCAGGAACGGGGACCTGGGACGGCATCTGCGCAGGCTGCGCCGTGAGCTTTCCGGACGCAGGGAACTGCTCGTGGCGACCCTGGCCGGGGCGGGGATCGAATCGGCCGGCGACCGGGCCGGTGCGCACATCCTGGTCCCGCTGGGCGGTGCCGACTCCGAACGCGAGGTGCTGGCGAGACTGCGTGCCCGTGGGGTGCTGGTCGACGGCCTGAGCAGGCACCATCGGTTCGAGCAGCAGTGGTACGGGGTGGCGCTCGGTTACGCGGCGTGTTCCCGGGAGGAACTGCGCGCGACGCTTCCGACGCTGGTGCGGGAACTGGGCGGGGAGTGATCGGCCGCCCGCCGCGTGAGCGGTTCCGAAGAGGTATCGTCTGCGTATGGCAGAACGCAAGATCCGGGTGGCCGTCGTTTTCGGCGGGCGGAACAACGAGCACGGCATCTCCTGCGTGTCAGGGGGGAGTGCGCTGGCCCATCTGGATCGGGAGCGTTTCGAGGTGGTCCCGGTGGGGATCACCCGCGAAGGCAGCTGGGTGCTGGGCCCGGAGGACTCCGAGCAGCTGCGGATCCGGGACAGGCAGGAGCCCGAGATCACGGACGGTGCGGCCCTGACGCTGCCCGCCGACCCGGTACGCAACGAACTGATCTCCCTGCAGGCAGGCAGCGTGGGGGAGGGGCTGTCCGCGGTCGACGTCGTGCTGCCGATGTTGCACGGTGCCTACGGCGAGGACGGCACCATCCAGGGGCTGCTGGAGATGGCCGGGCTGCCCTACGCGGGTCCCGGGGTGCTGGCGAGTTCCGTGGCCATGGACAAGGAGTTCGCGAAGAAACTCCTCACCGCCGAGGGGCTTGCCGTGGGCGACTACGAGGTGCTCCGGCGCGACGAGGAGACCCTGGACGAGTCACGCAGGCAGCGGCTCGGTCTGCCCGTGTTCGTCAAACCGGCCCGCGCCGGTTCCTCGCTCGGGATCACGAAGGTGACCGACTTCGCCGACCTCGACGAGGCCGTCGCCGAGGCACGGAAGATCGATCCCAAGGTGATAGTCGAGTCGGCCGTTTCCGGCCGCGAGATCGAGTGCGGCGTGCTGGAGTTCCCCGACGGCCGTGTAGCCGCTTCCGAACCCGCGGAACTCCGTGTCGACGGTGGAACCGGGTGGTACGACTTCGAGTCGAAGTACCTCGACGACGTCACGGAGTTCGACATCCCCGCCAAGGCTTCCGACGAGGAGACGGAACGACTGCGCGAGGCAGCGGTAACGGCCTTCCGCGCGTTGGACTGCCAGGGCCTGGCCAGGGTCGACGTCTTCCTCACGGAGCAGGGCCGGGTGATCGTCAACGAGGTGAACACCATGCCGGGATTCACCCCGATCTCGCTGTACCCGAGGATGTGGGCCCATTCGGGGATCGAGTACTCCGAACTGCTGAGCACGTTGATCGACACGGCGCTGGCGCGCGGTACCGGTCTGCGCTGAGCGAGCGAACCGCTCCGAGCAGGGGCTTCCGGAACGCCCGCCGCGGCTGGAGTGCGCAGCCGAGCGGGGCGTACCGGCAGGTGCCTGCCCGATGCCGGGGTGCCCGCTCGCGAGGTCGCGGAGGTTCCGCTCAGCGACCACCCGAGCCGGGAGAGGGCGAGAGACACCGGTCAGGGGGAGACCTCCTGCTTGGGAAGGGTGCCGCGCAGTGTCTCGGACAGCCTCTGCACGGGCCCGAGACCGATCGTCTCCGAAGCGGAGAGCGCCACGTACACGGGGCGATCGACCGCTATCCAGCTCGTGTCGTCACCGCTGTTGATCGGCAACCAGTCGACCCCGGAGACGTTCATCAGCTCGGACGTCTTCGTCAACTCGGCCGGAGCCGTGATCCCGCAGCGCACGGTGATCGGGTTGTGCTCGGCATCCCCCCACGCGACGGTTCCGGGAGGCGCGGGCCGGGCCAGTTCGCGACGCGGTACGGGAGTGTCGTCGACGCTCAGCTCGTCGGGAAGGGCGTCGAGGACCTTCCGGCACGCGGAGGACTCGGCGTCCGGCGCCTTGACCGGGGGCAGGGCGACCGGTCCGTTCCCGGCCCGTGCGCTGTTCGCCGAGGTGTCCGCGCCTGCCCGTCCCGTTTCGGACGTGGTCCCTCCGCGGAGCACGCCGAGGGTGGCGACCCCGAGCGCCAACAGGACACCCAGTGAGACGGCCACGATCAGCACACCCTTGGGCAGGCCTCCTGAACCGGATTGTTTCTGCACGTCACCAACTACAGCACGGACTGGTTCCGCCGCCGCAACGGGTCCGGCCCGCCAGGCGGTCCCCACGGAGGGGGAGAGCGGAAAGCACCGCTCAGAGGTGCACGACGGGACAGGTGAGTGTGCGGGTGATCCCCTCGACGTTCTGGATGTTGGCCACCACCATCTTTCCCAGCTGGTCCACGTTCTCGGCCTCGGCACGCACGATGACGTCGTACGGCCCCGTAACGTCCTCGGCGCTGATGATGCCGGTGCCGCCGGAGATCTCACCGGCGACGGCGGCGGCTTTGCCGACTTCGGTCTGGATGAGGATGTAAGCCTGAACCACGAGGATCGCCCCTTCGTCTGGTCGAGTGCGCCCGGCATAGGAAACTAAACGGGCAAGTTACCGCATTGTCCCGAGCTGACGCTCAGGAAAGGAAGGTCCATTGGATCCCGAGCAGAGACAGGACGGGCGGACCGTCTCCGAGCTCGGTGAGTTCGGCCTCATTCGGCGGGTCACCGAAGGCGGTTCTCGGGCGAGGAACACACTGCTCGGGCCGGGGGACGATGCGGCCGTTCTCTCGGCGCCGGACAACCGGGTGGTGGCCACCACCGACGTCCTCGTTCAGGACGTGCACTTCCGGCTGGACTGGTCCAGCCCACATCAGGTGGGACGCAAGGCGGTGGCGGTGAACCTCTCCGACATAGCGGCCATGGGCGCGGTGCCCACCGGTCTGCTCGTCGGGCTGGGGTGCGCGCCCGATGCCTCCGCCGAGCTGGTCGACGGTCTGGCGGCGGGCATGTGGGAGGAGGCCGAAACGGTCGGGATCGACCTGGCCGGTGGCGACATGGCGACCTCGCCGACCCTGACGATCTCCGTGACCGCGCTGGGCGATCTCCAGGGGCGTCCCCCCGTCACGAGGAGCGGGGCCGCCCCGGGGGACGTCGTGGCCTGTGCGGGCAGGTTGGGGTGGTCGGCGGCGGGGCTGGCAGTGCTCGCCCGCGGTTTCCGCTCCCCCCTGGCCGTGGTCGGGGCGCACCGGGTGCCCGAACCGCCCTACTCGGCTGGGCCGGAGGCGGCGGAGGCAGGGGCCACCTCGATGATCGACGTGTCGGACGGGCTGCTGGCCGATCTCGGCCACATCGCCGAGTCCTCCGGGGTCTCCGTCGACGTGCGCACCGACTGGTTGGAGGTGCCCCAGCGGCTCTCGGAGGTCGCCTCCGCACTCGGGGCGAACCCGTGGCAGTGGGTGCTGACCGGAGGGGAGGACCAGGCCCTGGTGGCGACCTTCCCCGAGGGGGCCGTCCCCGCGGGGTGGCGTGCTGTGGGCCGGACAGGCGAGGGAACGGGAGTGACCGTGGACGGAGCCGAGTACGAACAGCAGTCCGGCTGGCAGCACTGGAGACAGTGATCCGGGCATCGCGGAGCGGACCGGGCCGTGAGCACCACACGCTCGTCCGGTCAGGGGGTCGGCATCGTTGATCAAGGCGGTAGCTAGGGTCATGGTCCGTGACCAGGAGCCCGTTGAATGAGATTGTGGAACCAGGCTGGGCCGAAGCGCTCGCGCCGGTGGCGGACCAGATAGCCACTATGGGTGACTTTCTGCGTTCGGAAGTCGCCGCGGGGCGCGAGTACTTGCCTGCGGGAGAGCACGTGCTGCGCGCGTTTCAGCAACCGTTCGAGGACGTGCGGGTGCTCATAGTCGGCCAGGATCCGTATCCCACGCCGGGACATCCCGTGGGGTTGAGTTTCTCGGTCGCTCCGGACGTCGACCCGGTTCCGCGGAGTTTGACCAACATCTTCCGGGAGTACAGCGACGATCTCGGGCTTCCGCAGCCGTCGAACGGTGACCTGACCCCGTGGGCCGAACGCGGTGTGCTGCTGTTGAACCGCGTGCTCACGGTGCAGCCGGGCAAGTCGGCCTCGCACCGCGGCAAGGGTTGGGAGGTGATCACGGACCAGGCCATCAGGGCTCTGGCCCAACGCTCCCAGCCGATGGTGGCGATCCTGTGGGGAAGGGACGCTCGGAGCCTGCGCCAACTGATGCCCGGTGTGGGATGCGTCGAGTCGCCCCACCCGAGCCCGATGTCGGCGGACCGCGGCTTTTTCGGCTCGCGCCCCTTCAGCAGGACGAACGAGATGCTGCGCGAGCGCGGCGCGGAACCGATCGACTGGAAACTGTCCTGATCGTTCGGTCGGGAGGATGACCTCGCCGGGGACGAGTTCCACGCGGGAGCTCGCCCCGGTTTTTCGTTTTCGCGCACTCCGTGGTGCGGATCGCCCTTCGAACACGAACGCTCGGCCGGGATCGTCCGGCCGAGCGTTCGTAGGGTCACGGGGACCCGTCGGCTGGCAGGGCCGACTCAGCCACGTGCGACCTTGCCCGCCTTCAGGCAGGAGGTGCACACATTCAGCCGCTTGCGCTGGGTCGAGCTGACCTTGGCGCGTACGGTCTGGATGTTCGGGTTCCACCGGCGCTTGGTACGCCGATGCGAGTGCGAGACAGCCATACCGAAACCCGGTCCCTTGTTGCAGACGTCGCAGACGGCAGCCACGTCAGACACCCCTAACTTCGCTCGAATGTCCACCCCGCGCCGCCCGGCGCGGGCCATGCTCGTGCGGTGACAGCGCTGAGAGGCCACGCGGCGACCCCACGTTGGTGAAGCCGTCCACCCAGGGGTGACTGCGTGCCTGTGCACCGCTCTTCCGGCGGCACCCACCGACCCGGTGAATCGGTACACGACCTCCGGGAACCGCCACAGTCTAACCCACCGAGTGTGACAGGCCGCGCTCACCTCGGGTGCCGCGCCCTTGCGGGGTCTTTCCGAGGCGGGGGCTATTCTCGACGGCACTCGCGGCGAGGTGGCCGAGTCTTTGGAGGAACCGTGCTGCATGCGCTGGACGGATCCGCCGCACGCAGGTGGGGCGAGGTCTCCGTGCTCGCGTTGACAGCGAACCGCGCGGCGATCGATCGCATCAACGTGTACCCGGTCGCGGACAACGACACCGGTACGAACCTGCTGCAGACCATGCGTTCCGCGCTGGAAGCGGCCGATCGCGTGCGCGCGGCGGAGGCGCACGTCGTGCTGACCGCGCTCTCCGAGGGAGCGCTGCACGGCGCCGCGGGCAATTCGGGGCTGCTGCTGTCGCAGATGCTGCGCGGCATGGCCCAGCACGCGGGTGCGGGGCAGCGCATGTCCGGACGGTGCTTCGGGGGTGCGTTGGAACGCGGATGCGAGCTGGCCGCGGGTGCGGTCGCCGAACCGGCGGAAGGGACCATGCTCACGGTTCTGCGGGCGGCAGCCGGTGCCTGCCGCGAGCAGGCGGAGCTTCCCGACGCCGTGCACGCCGCCACGTTCGCGGCCGTCACGGCCCTGAGCGCCACGACGGCGCAGCGTCCCGAACTGGCCTCGGCCGGTGTGGTGGACGCGGGTGGGCGCGGCGTGGTGTTGATACTGGACGCGCTGTACGCCGTCGTCTGCGACGGTCAGCGGCTCGTCCCCGAGGTTCCGGAGGAACCGGCCGGGGAGGGCGCGCCGTTCCCGCGACACGACTCCGGCTACGACTACGAGGTCATGTACCTGTTGTCGGGGGCGCCCTTCTCCGTCGCCCGTGAACTGCGCGAACGGTTGGTCGGCATCGGTGACTGCGTCTCCGTCGCGGATGCGGGCGAGGACGGGCGAGACGCCGGGGGAACTACCTGGGCAGTGCATGTGCACTGCGATGACATCGGTGCCGCGATCGAGTCCGGGGTCGAGGTCGGGCGGGTCCACGGAATTCGGGTCACCCGTTTCGCCGATCAGCTCGACGAGGGACGTGGCCGGGGAGACGTCCAGCAGTACGGAGCGGAGGGCTCCGTCCCGGCCGGGCGAGCGGTGCTCGCGATCGTTCGTGGAACCGAACTGGCGGAGCTGTTCCGCGCGGAAGGGGCCGGGGTCCTCACGATCGACGGTGCGGAACATCCCGGCGCACGGGAGATGCTGGAAGCGGTCCTGGGGACCGGCCGGCGGGACGTACTGTTGCTGCCCAACGACGAGCGGCTCGTGGAGGAGGCCGACAACGCCGCGGCCGCGGCCGTTCGGGCGGGCATCGACGCCGTGGTGATCCCGACCGCCGCCCCCGTCCAGGGGCTGGCCGCGCTGGCCGTGCACGACCCGGAGAGGCGTACCGCGGAGGACACGGTCGCCCTCGCGGAGGCGGCCGCGGCGACGCGGCGCGGTGAACTGGTCGTGGCTTCGGGGGAGGCGCTCACGTGGGCGGGGCGCTGTCGTGGAGGTGATCTGCTCGGGATGCTCGACGGCGAGGTCGTGCTGATCGGCAGCGACCGCGCGAAAGCCGCTCGCGACCTCGCCGACCGCATGCTCTCGGCCGGTGGTGAGTTGGTGACGGCGCTCGTGCCGGAGCACGCCCCGGCGGCGTTGCCCGAGAGCCTGGCCGAGCACCTGCGGCGCACCCATCCCGAGGTGGAGCTGACCTGCTACCCCTGTGGGGAGTCCTCCACCGAGCTGATGCTGGGTGTGGAGTGACTGTCCCGTCCGCGTGAGCGGGTCGCGTGCGTGGAGCCGACCCGGAACGGGGCCGTCGGAGGGGTCGGATAACTTGACCCCCGAGTCCTTCGGCCACGGGTGTGCCCGCGCTTCCGGGAGGGGTGAGCTCTTCCGGGCGAGGGAAGGCGCGGGCAACGGCGGTGCGGACGGCTCGCCCGATGTCGACGAACAGCGACCACACCGCCGTGGCGCGACTGGTGAAGCGATGACCGGCTGGGACAGCGAACTCGACCGAGTGCTCGGGGCCAAAACGGCCAAGGCGCTGAACGGCGCATTCGGTATGACCACAGTGGGCGACCTGCTGCGGCACTACCCACGGCGTTACGCCGAGCGCGGTGAGCTCACTCCGATCGGCGGACTGGAGACCGGGGAGCACGCCACGGTGCTCGCCCGGGTGGAACGCGTCAGCAAGCGCAGGATGCGCTCGCGGAAGGGGACGATCCTGCAGGCGCGCATCACCGACGGCACGCGTTCCATGTCCTGCACGTTCTTCAACCAGGCTTGGCGTGAGCGGGAGTTGCTGCCCGGCCGGAGAGGGATGTTCGCGGGCAAGGTGACCGCCTACCGCAGCGAGTTGCAACTGGCGCATCCCGAGTACCAGCTGTTCACCGAGGACGAGGACTCCGACGAGCAGGGTGCCGCGCGGGAGTTCGCCGGCGCGCTCATCCCGGTTTACCCGGCTTCCCAGGGGGTCCCCTCGTGGTCGCTGGCGCGTTGTGTCGATCAGGTCCTGAGCGGCTGGGACGGGGTCGTGGATCCGCTGCCCGAGTCGTTGCGCGAGCGGATCGACGCGCTCGGGTTGGACGAGGCGTTGCGCCGGATTCACCAGCCGGAGGACCTCGCCCAGGTGGAACGGGCCAAGCACCGGCTGAAGTGGGACGAGGCCCTGGGGGTGCAGTTGTCGCTGGCGCAGTCGCGCGAGCAGCGCGGCACGCGCCCGGCCCCGGCCTGTCCGCGCAGGCAGGACGGATTGGGCGCGGCCTTCGAGGCCGACCTGCCCTTCACGCTGACCGCGGGACAGCTCGAGGTGGGGGAGCGGATCGCGGAGGACCTGGCCCACGAGCACCCGATGAACCGACTGGTGCAGGGCGAGGTCGGTTCGGGCAAGACCGTCGTCGCGCTCCGGGCGATGCTGCAGGTGATCGATTCGGGAAGGCAGGCGGCGATGCTCGCCCCCACCGAGGTGCTGGCGGCCCAGCACGCGCGCTCCCTGCGGGAGCTGCTGGGTGAGTTCGCCGGAGCCGGTGAGCTGGGGGCGTCCGACCGGGCGACGAAGGTCACCCTGTTGACCGGATCGCTTTCCGCGGCGCAGCGCAAACAGGCTCTGCTGGACGTTGCCTCCGGTGCCGCGGGCGTAGTCGTCGGTACGCACGCCCTGATCCAGGACGGGGTCTCGTTCGCGGATCTCGGGATGGTGGTGGTGGACGAGCAGCACAGGTTCGGCGTCGAGCAGCGGGACGCGTTGCGCGTTCGTGCCGGGGAGCGAAGCTGCCCTCACTTGCTGGTGATGACGGCCACTCCCATACCGCGCACGGTGGCCATGACGGTTTTCGGGGATCTGCGCACGTCCGCGCTGCGCGAGTTGCCCAACGGGCGTTCCCCGATCAGCACCACGGTGGTGCCCACCGCCGAGAAGCCGGCCTGGTTGGAACGCGCCTGGCAGCGCGTTCGCGAGGAGGTCGACGCGGGCCACCAGGTCTACGTCGTCTGTTCGAGGGTGGGGGACGAGTCGAACTCGGGCTCTCGGGAGGAGACCACGAGCGGGGAGGACGGCGAGCAGCGGTCTCCCGTCGCGGTCCTGGAACTCGCCGAGGAGTTGAGGGGCGGCCCCTTGGAGGGACTCCGGATCGGTGCGCTGCACGGCAGGCTCGCCTCCGAGGACAAGGACTCGGTCATGCGCAGCTTCGCCGCGGCCGAGATCGACGTTCTGGTCGCCACGACCGTCGTGGAGGTCGGGGTGGACGTCCCGAACGCCACGATGATGGTGATCATGGACGCGGACCGCTTCGGCACGAGTCAGCTGCACCAGCTGCGGGGCAGGGTCGGACGTGGCGCTTCCCCGGGGCTGTGCTTGCTGGTCAGCGAGGCCGTGTCGCAGACACCGGCGCGGAACCGGCTCGAAGCGGTCGCGTCCACGACGGACGGGTTCGAACTGGCTCGACTGGACCTGCAGCAGCGCAGGGAGGGTGACGTGCTCGGGGCGGCGCAGTCCGGCAAGAAGTCCACGCTGCGTGTGCTGTCCCTGGTGCACGACGAGGAGCTGATCGCTCGGGCGAGGGCGGAGGCGGAGGAGTTCGTCCGGGAGGATCCCGAACTGAACTCGTACCCGGGGCTGGCCGCGATGGTCGCCGATCTGGTGGCCGAGGAGCGGGCCGACTTCCTGGAGAAGGCCTGACCTGGGGTCTCGTTCGCCCCTCCGGCCGGAAAACATCGGTCAGGTGCTCACGGGGGTTTCGCCTCCTCGCCTCACCTCGTTCGACGCCCCGGAGGAACGCGTTTCCCGTTCGTGGGCTGTTCGACGGCTGTCGTCGTCGCGCTGATCAGCGTTGTTCACCGTCACTCGTTGCCCGTTCCCATCGAGAGTCTCCCGTTTCGTGAGGAAAATTTTGCACACAGTGGGAAGAACGGCCTGGCTCTCCCCGTGGGATCCGGCGAAGCGGAATGCGGGAAGGGGCACGCGGAGGGCGTGGTCCGTTCGCAGTACTGGCGTGTTGTGGACAACTCGGTGTGGTGCCACGTGACCCCCGAGGAACGTGCCTGACGGGAAGTGCGGGCCGAACGCGTCACGGACTCGCGGACCGCGGAGCAGGCGGTCGACGGTGGGCACGCCACCCCGGAGGAGCTGGGGGAGATCCCCGAGGCGTGGCGGGAGCGGGCGAGCCATCCGGACGGCTGGCTCGTCCTGCTGCACGGCGAGGTGCTGTGCCGTGTGTGACACTCGTCATGCGGGGTGCGGGTGAGGTCGGTCAAGGCCTCCGGCGGGGAGGGGTACCGCCTGACCGAAAGAAAAAATCACCCGGAAGCCACTTTCGTGAAATTTTGTATTATTTCTTTTGGTCGATCCTTGTCGTGAACTTTCGAACGAGCAGGTCACCCGCGCCTCACTGGGTGATCATGAGTTCCATCACGCGGGAGGAGCTCCCGAAGAGGAGAATTTTCGGGGTAGTGTTCGCAGGCGATCCGACACCTGCCCCAGGAGGTAGCCGGCATGTTCCGCAAGGTCCTCGTCGCCAACCGCGGCGAGATCGCGATCCGCGCGTTCCGCGCCGGATACGAACTCGGCGCGAAAACCGTCGCCGTGTTCCCCCACGAGGATCGCAACTCACTGCACCGGCTCAAGGCGGACGAGTCCTACGAGATCGGCGAACCGGGACACCCGGTCCGCGCCTACCTGTCCGTCGAGGAAATCATCCGGGCGGCCAGAACGGCCGGTGCCGATGCGATCTACCCCGGTTACGGCTTTCTCTCCGAGAACCCCGACCTCGCCGAGGCGTGCCAGCAGGCGGGCATCACGTTCATCGGCCCCTCGCACGAGATCCTCCAGCTCACCGGGAACAAGGCCAGCGCCGTCCAGGCCGCCCGCTCCGCGGGAGTTCCGGTGCTGGAGTCCTCGGCCCCGTCCAGCCACATCGACGAGCTGCTGGCAACAGCGGCGGACATGACCTTCCCCGTGTTCGTCAAAGCCGTGGCCGGGGGCGGCGGTCGTGGTATGCGCAGGGTCAACGAGCTCGACTCCCTGCGCGAGGCCCTCGAAGCGGCGATGCGCGAGGCGGAGTCGGCCTTCGGCGATCCCACGGTCTTCCTGGAACAGGCCGTGGTCAACCCGCGCCACATCGAGGTGCAGATCCTCGCGGACTCGACGGGCAACGTCGTACACCTCTACGAGCGCGACTGCTCGCTGCAGCGCAGGCACCAGAAGGTCATCGAGATCGCGCCGGCCCCGAGCCTGGATCCGGACCTGCGCGAGCGGATCTGCGCCGACGCCGTCGCGTTCGCCGAACAGATCGGCTACGCCAACGCGGGCACCGTGGAGTTCCTCGTCGACGAGAACGGAAACCACGTCTTCATCGAGATGAACCCGCGCATCCAGGTGGAGCACACGGTCACCGAGGAAGTGACCGACGCCGACCTGGTCCAGTCCCAGGTGCGCATCGCGGCGGGGGAAACGCTCGGCGAACTCGGCATGTCCCAGGACAACATCGGGCTGCGCGGTGCCGCTCTGCAGTGCCGAATCACCACCGAGGACCCGGCCAACGGTTTCCGGCCGGACACCGGGATGATCAGCGCCTACCGCTCACCCGGAGGCGCGGGAGTCCGGCTGGACGGGGGAACCTCCTTCGCGGGGACCAGCGTCAGCGCCCACTTCGACTCGATGCTGGTGAAACTCACCTGCCGCGGACGCGACTTCGGGACGGCCGTGGCACGGGCGCGGCGTGCCGTGGCCGAGTTCCGCATCCGAGGGGTCGCCACGAACATCCCCTTCCTGCAGGCCGTGCTCGACGATCCCGACTTCGGCGCGGGAAGGATCACCACATCCTTCATCGACGAGCGCCCGCAGCTGCTGACGGCGCGCCACTCGGCCGACCGGGGAACCCGGTTGCTGAGCTATCTCGCCGATGTGACCGTCAACCGTCCCTACGGAGAGCGTCCCGCCACGCCCGAGCCGCGGGAGAAGCTGCCCTCCGCCGACCTCGGGACTCCGCCGCCGGCCGGGTCGAAGGACAGGCTGGACCGGCTGGGGCCGGAAGGGTTCGCGAAGTGGCTGCGCGAATCCGACGCGGTCGGGGTCACCGAGACCACCTTCAGGGACGCGCACCAGTCCCTGCTGGCCACCCGGGTGCGCACCAAGGACCTCACCGCGGTCGCGCCGCACGTGGCCCGCACCACCCCGGAGATGCTGTCCCTGGAGTGCTGGGGCGGGGCGACCTACGACGTGGCGCTGCGCTTTCTGGCCGAGGACCCCTGGGAGCGGCTGGCCGCGCTCCGGGCCGCCGTGCCGAACATCTGCCTGCAGATGTTGCTGCGCGGACGCAACACCGTCGGATACACGCCCTATCCCACCGAGGTGACCGAGCACTTCGTCGCGGAGGCCACCGACACCGGGATCGACATCTTCCGCATCTTCGACGCGCTCAACGACGTCGAACAGATGCGTCCGGCGATCGAGGCCGTCCGGAACACCGGCCGTTCGGTCGCCGAAGTGGCGCTCTGCTACACGGGTGATCTGTCCGATCCGGACGAGCAGGTGTACACGCTGGACTACTACCTGCGCCTGGCGGAACGGATCGTCGAGGCGGGGGCGCACGTGCTGGCCATCAAGGACATGGCCGGGCTGTTGCGGCCACCGGCCGCCGAACGGCTCGTCTCCGCCCTGCGGAGCGAGTTCGACCTGCCCGTGCACCTGCACACCCACGACACCCCCGGCGGACAGCTGGCGACCTACCACGCCGCGATCGGGGCCGGAGTGGACGCGGTGGACGGCGCCTCCGCCTCGCTGGCCGGAACCACCTCGCAGCCCGCTCTCTCCTCGATCGTGGCGGCCACGGACCACACCGAGCGGGAAACCGGGCTCGACCTGGACTCCGTCTGCGACCTGGAGCCCTACTGGGAGTCGGTCCGCAAGATCTACAAGCCCTTCGAGGCGGGGCTCGCCGCTCCCACCGGACGCGTCTACCGGCACGAGATCCCCGGTGGACAGCTGTCCAATCTGCGCACCCAGGCCGTCGCTCTCGGACTCGGCGACAAGTTCGAGGAGATCGAGGCGATGTACGCCGCGGCGGACCGGATGCTGGGGCGGCTGGTCAAGGTGACCCCCTCCTCGAAGGTGGTCGGCGATCTCGCGCTGCACCTGGTGGGTGCCGGTGTGGATCCGGCCGAGTTCGAGGCCGAGCCGCACAAGTTCGACATCCCGGACTCGGTCATCGGATTCCTGCAGGGCGAGCTCGGGGATCCGCCCGCGGGGTGGCCGGAGCCGTTCCGCACCCGTGCGCTGCAGGGGCGCTCCGAGGGAAGGCACCTGGTCGACCTCTCCGAGGAGGACCGCAAGGGCCTGGTCACGGAGCGGCGCGCCACGTTGAACCGCTTGCTGTTCGCCAAACCGACCAAGAACTTCGCCGAACACCGCCACGCCTACGGCGACACCTCGCTGCTGAGCAGCAAGGACTTCTTCTACGGTCTGCGTCCCGGCGAGGAGTACGCGGTGGACCTGGACCAGGGCGTGCGGCTGCTGATCGGGGTGGAGGCCATCAGCGAGGCCGACGAACGCGGCGTGCGCACCGTCATGGCGATCCTGAACGGTCAGATGCGTCCGATCCAGGTTCGGGACAGGTCGGTCGCCTCCGAACTGCCCGTGGCGGAGAAGGCCGAGCGCACGAACCCCGACCACGTGGCGGCCCCGTTCTCCGGAGTGGTCACGCTGTCCGCCTCCGAGGGCGACGCGGTCGAGAGCGGGCAGACGGTCGCCACGATCGAGGCGATGAAGATGGAGGCCGCGATCACCGCGCAGCGGAGCGGGACGGTCAAACGCGTGGCGATCGGCTCGATCCAACAGGTCGAAGGCGGTGACCTGATCATCGAGCTCGGCTGAACGGCTCTTCCCGAGCGACTCCGTGCGGGTGGCCGGGCGGTCGGTGCGGGAACCGCTGCCCGGCCCCTCCCCGGAGGGGCCCGACCGGAGGGACGAAGCGGGTCGGCGGACCGGCCGGGAGCGCGTGTCGTCCTCGCGGCCCACCCTCCGTGTTCGCGGTACGCCCGAATGGGCGAGGATGGAGCGGTGACCAGAATCGTTGCGGGAAGCGCCGGTGGACGTCGGATCGAGGTTCCGCAGCGCGGGACGAGGCCAGTCACCGAACGGGTGCGGGAGGCCTTGTTCAGCGCGCTAGAGGCGATGACCGATCTGTCCGGCATGCGCGTGCTGGACCTGTTCTCCGGGTCCGGCGGATTCGGCTTCGAGGCCCTGTCCCGGGGGGCTGCGCACACCACGTTCGTCGAGTCGGACCGGAAGGCCGCCGCAGTGCTGCGCCGCAACGCGGCGGGGCTGGGGTTCGACTCCTTCGAAGTGCGCCAGGCCCCGGTGCGTTCGGTGTTGTCCGGCACACCACGTGAACCCTATGACCTGGTTTTCGCCGATCCGCCCTTCGCGATGGACCCTGCCGAGCTGGACGAGTGCTGGACGGCGCTGGTGCTCAACCAGTGGTTGAGCACGGACGGGCTGGTCATAGTCGAGAGGTTCTGGAACACCCCGGCTCCGGAGTGGCCGCGAGGGCTGGAACCGCTGCGGAGCAAGCGTTACGGCGACGCGGCCGTGTACTGGGCCGAACACGTCGTGCGGCAGTGAAGGCCGCGACGTCCGCGCAGGTGAGCACTCGCCCGAGCCGCCGGGCACCGGGATGCTGCCCGGCGGGCGCGGTGAATCACGCCACCTCGACCTGAGTCCCTCCGGAGGATACTGCTAAGTTGCCGCTCATGAGGCGTGCCGTCTGTCCAGGCTCTTATGATCCGGTCACCAATGGCCATTTGGACATAATCGAGCGAGCTGCCGGTCTGTTCGACGAGGTGACCGTCGCCGTCCTCGTGAACAAGAGCAAGAAGAGCCTGTTCGACGTCGACGAGCGAATCGAGATGCTGCGCGAGGTCAGCAAGCCGTGGCCGAACGTGGTCGTGGATTCCTGGCACGGTCTGCTGGTGGACTACTGCAAGGCGAACGGTATCGGCGCCATCGTCAAGGGACTGCGCGCCGTCAGCGACTTCGACTACGAGTTGCAGATGGCTCAGATGAACCAGCGGCTCTCGGGAGTCGAGACGCTTTTCATGTCGACCAACCCGCTGTACAGCTTCCTGGCCAGCTCCCTGGTCAAGGAGGTGGCCACCTACGGCGGCGACGTGTCCAACCTGCTTCCCCCCAAGATCGAGCGGCGCTTGCTGGACCGGTTGGCCGAAACGGCCGAGTGAGGCCGGCCTCCGCGGCGTCGCGCGGCGAAGGGGCGGGAGGAGCCGGTCCGGAGCATCTTCGTGCCCGCGTGAGCGGCTCTGAACCCGAGTCCCTCGTGGAGGCGGTGCGCGTCGGCGCGGCCGCGCTCGGAGGTCGGCTGGAGCTGTCCGGCACCGCGCTGCCGCGCCGCGGAGATCGCCGGTTCGCGCATGCGTTCTGAGCTCCGGGCCGCGCAGGTCCGAACGCACCCGAACCGCCTCGAGCCGGGCCCGTTCGGTGCCGAGGTGCGCCAGGCCCGCGATCAGGCTCGGCTGCAGGGGGCCGACGATCTCCCCGCCCGCTCCGCGACGATCAGCAGCTGGTTCGGGTCGGCGTCGCGCGGCGGAAGCTCACTTCGCCGCCCACGTCGTCCATCGGGCGATCAGTGGAGCGGTTCCCGTTGCCTCAGCGTGGAACAGCTCGCCACCGGGGATTAACGGAAACGCTAGCCCGCGGCCACGTGTCGGATTTAACGTGGCGATCATGCGCGAACACACTGCGAAAACCCCGAAGGCGTTGCTGGCCGGTCTGTTCGCCGTGCTGGGACTGCTGGTTCCCGCCACGGTCGCCTCGGCGGAGCCCGCCCCGTCGCACTCGGTGGGGAGCTCGGCCGCCCTGCCCGCCGAGTGCGGCAACACCTCCGGTTTCGAACGGGTCGCACTGTCCGATCTTCCTCCCGAGGCGACCGACACCGTGCGGTTGATCCAGCAGGGAGGGCCCTACCCGTACCCCGAGGACGGCGGGGTCTTCCACAACTGGGAAGGCATTCTGCCCGACTGCTCGGAGGGCTACTACCACGAGTACACCGTCGACACCCCGGGAGTCGATCACAGGGGTGCCCGGCGCTTCGTGGTCGGCTCCGAGGGCGAGTACTTCTACACCGACGACCACTACGAGAGTTTCCGGCTCACCGACATCAACTCCTGAGCAGCGGGTCGTTCGACGACCGGTTCCTCCGCGCGGGAACGGTGCTCCCACCGCCGCTCCCCGCGGTGGGAGCGGGGCGGTCACGCGTTCTCCTCCTCGCGGATCGCGCGGGCGATCCTGTCCGGGGAGACCCGTTGCCTGGCGATGTAGTACAGCGTGCTGCCCGCGGGTAGCCGGGTTTCCCACGACGGGCTGATCAACAGGTCGTTCTGGGTGCGGACGGCCAGTACCG
This sequence comes from Actinopolyspora biskrensis, assembly GCF_013408175.1. Classification (GTDB taxonomy): domain Bacteria; phylum Actinomycetota; class Actinomycetes; order Mycobacteriales; family Pseudonocardiaceae; genus Actinopolyspora; species Actinopolyspora biskrensis. The sequence goes on along the minus strand of NZ_JACBYW010000012.1, from coordinate 6,721 downwards.
TCGCGCCGTACCGCCTGCCCAGGGCGACCTGGCACTCGCCGTAGGTCGCCCTGTCGAGCGAGTCGGGCAGCCGGCACGAGTAGGTGTTCCCACCGCCGTGGGTGGCGAGTTCGGCGTAGACCTGGGTGATCCCGGGGTCCAGCAGCTCCTCGGTGATCATCTGCGGGGTGTGCCACTGGACGCACCTGATGGAGCTGTTCACGTAGCGCAGGTGCTCGGCCCTGCTCATGTCCCGCAGGGCGACCACGGGGGCCAGCTCGGGATTGACGTGGTCGACGGTGACGGCTATGGCGAGTGCCTCGTTGTCGTCGTGGGCGTCGATGAGGACCGAACGGGCTCGTTGCAGTCCCGCTCGGTGCAGCACTTCGTCGGTGCTGATGTCACCGCGGACGAAGCCGATACCGCGGTCCGGCACGGGGTTCCTGTCCACTTCGTCCCAGGCGGCGAGCACGACCGAGTGACGTCCGTCGGCCAGCAGTTCGTCGAGGATGCGTTCACTGCGCCCCGAGTGATATCCCAGCATCAGCACGTGTCCGGACACGTGCAGCGTGGCGGTCCCGCTCATTCGCTTGCCCCTAGCCGTTTCCAGTTTCGTCGCCAGATGCGTGAACAGGGTCGTCAACGTCGCGATCCCTCCGACGATCACGTACACGCCGACGATGTGCCCTCCGGTGGTCTCCGGATAGAAGTCCCCGTAGCCCACGGTGGACGTGGTGACCAGGAACCACCACCAGTAGTTGGCCGGCCGAACGAGCGCGCTGTCGGCGGGTTCGAACAGTGCCATCAGCGGCCAGCTCGTGAAGAACACGAAGACGATCACGACGGCGGGGGTGGCCCACGAACGAATGCCGACGAAGCGCTGCAGCAGGCGGAACAGCACGGTGTACAAGCCGACCTCCGGGATCAGCGGTCCTCATCGGGGAGAGTTGCGATGCCGTGGGCCGGGCGCGTGGCCTTCGGCGCGTTCCGGCCCGGGAGGGGACGATACCCGCGGACCGTGGACACGCGGTGTCCCATATCCCGCGTACCGGCTGCTCAGCCGGGCAGACTGGATCGCGAGTCGGAACCCGCGGTGACCGGTTCGAAACGCCCGGTTCCGGGGTGATCCACGACAGGTGCCGCTTGCTCTGAGAAGCTGACCCGGCCGGGCAAGTATCCTTCGGGTGAACACAACTGCAGGGAGATCGACGTGTACCGGGTGTTCGAGGCGCTCGACGAGCTCGTCACGATCGTTGAGGAAGCGCGAAGTGTTCCGATGACCTCTGGATGCGTCGTGCCGCGTGGCGACGTCCTGGAGCTGCTCGACGAGGTGCGGGATTCGTACCCCTCCGAGCTCGACGATGCTCAGGACGTGCTCGATCACCGGGACGAACTGGTCAACAAGGCCAAGACAGAGGCCGATCAGAGTTTGAGCAGCGCGCGTTCGGAGGCCGACAAGACCTCCTCCGAGGCGCGTGCCGAGGCGGAGAAGATGCTCGCCGACGCGCGGGAGCGTGCCGACGAGATCATCGCGCAGGCTCGTTCCGAGGCCGAGCAGACCATCAACAACGCGCGGCGTGAGTACGAGGAGTACGTGGCCAGAGCGCAGTCCGAGTCCGACCGAATGGTCCAGGCGGGGCGTGCCGCCTACGACCAGTCGCTCCACGAGGGGCGTTCGGAGCAGGCGCGGTTGGTTTCCGAGACCGAGGTGGTGCAGCAGTCCCAGCACGAGGCCAGGCGTCTGGTCGAGGAGGCCAAGGAGGAGGCGGAGCGTTTGCGCGGTGACTGCGACGCCTACGTCGACTCGCGGTTGGCCGATTTCGAGGAGTTGCTCGGTCGGACGCTGCGTACCGTGGGGAAGGGCAGGCAGCAGCTGCGTCGCCCCATCAGCGCGCCGTTCGACTACGAGGAGTGGCAGCCCTCGGAGAACGGTTCGCCCGCGGGCGAGCACTGAGAGCCCCGGCCGCGCGGTTCCGCTCCGAGGGGCGGGGCTCCTCGGCGCGGTTTCGTCCTCGTTCCGGTGGTCGCGTAGCCTGGAGAGGGTGGCCTGCCTGGTTCCGTACTCGTCGGCGCGCCAGAGCCGCGAAGTACGATCACGTGATGCGCTGCCGTTCGTTCGTCGGGGTCCGTTGCGGCGGGCGGCCGGTGGCGTGAACCTTCCGGTCGGGTGTGCAGGCCCGTCAACCGTGGAATGCCGAGCCGAAACCACAGATGTCTCAGAAACAAGAAGTTGCGCAGCCTTCCGGGGACAGCCCCTGGGTGATCGATACTCGCGAGTTCGGTCGTAGTCCGGGCAGCAGCCGCAGCTACACCCTCCACCCTCCGGCTCCCGCCGGTTTCGGTCTCGATATGATCCGGGTGCCCGAGGGTGAGCCACTCGAACTCGATCTGCTGCTGGAGGCAGTGGTCGAGGGTGTGCTGGTATCCGGTACCGTCAGGGTGAAAGCCAGCGGTGAGTGCGCGCGGTGTCTCGACCCGGTTTCCGAGGAGGCCGACGTCGAGTTTCGGGAGTTGTTCGCCTATCCGGACAGCGCTACCGACAGCAGCACCGATGAGGACGAGGTCAGCCGTGTTTCCGGTGATCTGATCGATCTCGAACCGGTGGTTCGGGATACGGTGCTGACGTCGTTGTCCACCGCTCCGCTGTGCTCGCCGGATTGTCCGGGGCTGTGTCCCGGATGCGGTGCCAAGTGGGTCGAGCTCGACCCGGAGCACCATCATGAGACGATTGACCCTCGCTGGGCCGCGTTGCGTGAGCGGTTCGGTGGGACCGAGGAGGAGAAGTAGTCGTGGCTGTCCCCAAGCACAAGGTTTCCCGGTCGAACACCCGTACGCGTCGTTCGCAGTGGAAGGCGTCCGCGCCGACACTGGTGGCGTGCCCCAACCGGGCTTGCAGTGAGAAGAAGCCGCCGCACGTGGTCTGCCCCTCTTGCGGACAGTACGGCGGTCGTCAGATCGTCAGCCCTGCCTGATAGGCGTCGGCCGTGGGGGGAAAGCAGCAGTCCCGAGGCCGCACGTCGGACCGGTCTTCGTTGGTTGAGGCACTCGGCGTCGACTTCGACGCCGAGATGCTCACGCTTGCTCTGACGCACCGCTCGTACGCGTACGAGAACGGTGGCCTCGAACCCAACGAGCGGCTGGAGTTCCTCGGTGACGCCGTGCTCGGGCTGGTCGTTACCGATCGTCTCTACCGGGATCATCCGGACCTGCCGGAAGGGCAGCTCGCGAAGCTGCGGGCGAGCGTGGTCAACATGCACGCTCTCGCCGGAGTGGCTCGTGAACTGGGCGAGGGCGGACTCGGCCAGTACTTGTTGCTCGGACGCGGGGAGGAACTGACCGGAGGTCGGGACAAGGCCAGCATCCTGGCCGACTCGCTCGAGGCCGTTCTCGGTGCTGTTTATCTGCAGCACGGAGTGGAAACGGCCAGCCGGGTGATTCACCGGCTGTTCGATTCGTTGCTCACCGAGGCTCCGATGCTCGGTGCGGGCCTCGACTGGAAGACGAGTCTGCAGGAACTGACCGCCTCGGCCGGTCTCGGGGTTCCCGACTACCGTGTCGAGGAACAGGGCCCGGATCACCGCAAGGAGTTCAGCGCCTACGCCGTCATCAACGGTGAGGTCTTCGGCCAGGGGGACGGCGGTACGAAGAAGGACGCGGAGCAGAAGGCCGCGCAGACGGCTTGGCGGGCCCTTTCCGAACAGCTCAACAGTGGTTCCGCGGATTCGGGTGGCTCCACTTCCGAGGAGTGACTCCACGGGTGGCCCCGTGCACGTGTTCCGCGAGGCGTGTTCGAGGATGGTCGGGTGCCCGAACTACCCGAAGTCGAGGTAATCCGTAGCGGTCTGGTCGAGTACGTGCGTGGCCGTGCTCTCTCGAAGGTCGAAGTGCTGCATCCGCGTGCCGTGCGCAAGCACGATCGCGGAGCGGAGCACTTCGAGTCCGAGTTGAGCGGGCGCGTGTTCCTGGACGTCCGCAGGCGGGGGAAGTACCTGTGGTTGGACCTGGGGGAAGCGCGTTCCACGGAGGTCTCCCGCCCCGAGGGTGAGTCGGCCCGTTCGGAACAGGCGGTGCTCGCGCATCTCGGGATGAGCGGCCAGTTGCTGGTGCAGCCTCCCTCGGCGCCGGACGAGAAACACCTGCGAGTCAGATTCGTATTCGACGACGGCGGCCCCGAGCTCCGCTTCGTCGATCAGCGCACTTTCGGCGGTTTGAGCCTCACCGATCTCGTGCGGTCCAGCGGAGCCCTCGTTCCCGACCCCATCGGGCACATAGCCGCCGACCCCATGGAACCCGCGTTCGACAGGGACGCCGTGGTCGAGCTCATACGCTCCCGCAGGACCGGGATCAAGCGGGCGCTGCTCGACCAGAGCCTGGTTTCCGGGGTCGGCAACATCTACGCGGACGAGGCGCTCTGGCGGGCCGGGCTGCACTGGGCACAGTCCACGGGGAAACTCGCTCGTGAGGACGGGAGTGCCCTGCTGGAGGCCGTCGGCGAGGTCATGCGGGACGCCCTCGACGCGGGCGGAACCTCCTTCGACGCGCTCTACGTGAACGTCAACGGGCGGTCCGGCTACTTCGGTCGTTCGTTGGCGGTGTACGGACGAACCGGTTCACCCTGTTCGCGCTGTGGTGCCGCGATTCGCAGGGACGTGTTCATGAAGCGTTCGGCGTACTCCTGCCCCGGTTGCCAGCCCCTTCCCGCCGCACCGCACTGGTGAGACGGGACCCGGCGGCGGGCCCGACCCCTCGGAGCCGGGCCCGCCGCCGGGAGGGCGAAGTGCTACTGGACCTTGATCGTCGGGTTGTGCTGCTGCATCCAGATCGAGACGTCCAGCAGGCGTTCGAGCGAGTTGCGCATGTTCGTGTCCACCTGTTCGGCCGGCTGATCCACGACCTTCCTGAGCCAATCCCCGTTGAGCAGGTCGACCGCGGGGTCGTTCGCGGTGAGCAGCTCCTTGGACTGGCGTTGCAGTTCGGCCGCGTAGTTCGGGTCCTGGGTGGACGGGTAGGGACTCTTCACCCTTTCGGAAACCGAGCGCGGCAGCACGTCGGACGTGGCCCGCCGCAGCAGGCTCTTCTCCCTGCCGTCGTGGGTCTTGAGTGACCAGGGCGCGTTGAACACGTACTCCACCAGCCGGTGGTCGCAGAACGGCACGCGGACCTCGAGTCCCACGGCCATGCTCATCCGGTCCTTGCGGTCCAGGAGCATGCGGACGAACCGGGTCAGGTGCAGGTGGTTCATCTCGCGCATCTTGCGTTCGAACGAGCTCTCCCCGGCGAGCTCCGGGAGGTCGCGCACGGCGTTCCGGTACTCCGCGTCGACGTACTCGGGCAGGTCGAGAGTCTTGGCCAGGGAGGGGTCCAGCACGCTCTCCCCGCCGGGGTGCTCCTCTCCGAGCGCGGCCAGCCACGGGAAGGTGTCCGCCTCGCGGGCCCGCTGGTCGAAGAACCACTTGTAGCCCCCGAAGATCTCGTCCGCCGACTCGCCGGACAGGGCGACCGTGGAGTGCTCACGAATGGACTTGAACAACAGGTACAGCGAGTTGTCCATGTCGCCCAGGCCGAGCGGGATGTCCCGTGCGCCGACCGCCGCGCGCCGTACGGCCGGATCGGCCAGTGTCCGGGGATCCAGCACGATGTCCCGATGCTGCGAGTCCACGTGCTGGGCGACGTCGTGCACGTAGGGACCGTCGGGTGTGTCCCGCAGCGAGTCGGCGACGAAGTTCTCGGTCTGTCCCAGGAAGTCCACCGCGAAGCTGCGAACCCGCTCTCCGGACGACTCGAGCTGCTTGGCCGCGAGCGCGGTTATGACACTCGAATCGAGTCCTCCGGACAACAGCACACAGCGCGGGACGTCCGAGATCAGCTGGCGGGCGACGATGTCGTCGAGCAGCTCGCGAACGTGCTCGCTGGTCTCCGCCGCGTCGGCGGTGTGCTCCCGGGCCTCGAGCTTCCAGTAGGTGTGCTGGTGTGTGCCGTCGCGGTCGACGGTCAGCACGGTACCCGGCTCCACCTCGGCCATGCCCGACCAGACCGCGTGCCCCGGTTTCTTGGTCATGGCGAACATCTCGCGCAGACCGTCGGTGCCGACGACCTTCTCGGCCAGCGGGTTGGCCAGTATGGCCTTCGGTTCGGAGCCGAACAGCACGCCGTGCTCGGTCGGGTAGTAGTACAGCGGTTTGATGCCCATTCTGTCCCTGATCAGGACGAGCTTGTCCGACCTCGCGTCCCAGATGGCGAAGGCGTACATGCCGTTGAGCCGCTCGGCCACGCCCTCGCCCCATTCGAGGTAGCCGTTCAGCACCACTTCGGTGTCGCTGTCGGTGTCGAAGCGGTGTCCACGGGTGCGCAGCTCGCTGCGCAGCTCGGTGAAGTTGTAGGTTTCGCCGCTGTAGACCAGGGAGACCTTCCCGTCGGGGGTCTCGGTGGTCATGGGCTGGTTCCCCCCGGGGAGGTCGATGATCGCCAGCCTGCGGTGTGCCAGGGCCGCATTGCGGTGGAAGCTCGTTCCCCCGGCGTCGGGGCCCCGGCAGGCCATGGTCTCGCACATGGCGTCGAGGGTTTCGCGTTGTTGGTCCAGGTGGCCCCGGAAGTCCACCCAGCCGCAGATACCGCACATGGTGCGCTCCGTCCGCAGGGAATATTTCCTTAGGGGTGCTTTCAGAATGCGGGGTGTTTGCGGGCGAGGATCATGCAGTGGGCGAGTTGGAGGAGGGCTTGGTGCATGTCGTCGCGGGTTTCC
>NZ_JACBYW010000011.1 GCF_013408175.1 Actinopolyspora biskrensis | reverse complement strand
CGGACACCGCCGACCCAACCCCCCCAAGCCCGGCCCCCACCACAAGGGGGCCGGGCCATACTCATCTCTCACAACACAGCACAACACACACCCGCCGTGGGGGAATCGATCGGCACTACCGCCGCACCACTTCTGCGTGCGTGCGGTTAGGCTGGTGTTGTTATTCGTATTGTTTTTCGGGAGGTCCGGTGTCCGGTTCTGACGACAGGCGTGGTGCTCGGAGTCGTGGAAACGACACCGGTAGCGGACGTGAGCAGAGTAAGCGTTCGAATCACGTGAGCAAACCCGAACGTGGTGATTCCCGTGCGCCGAAGGGTGGGCGCGCGGGACAGCAGAGCGGACGAGCCCGGGGGCGGGACGACAAGCGGGGCGACCGTTCACGCGCGGAGCCGAAACGGGATGATCGAGGCCGCACCGAGCAGCGGGACGACAGGCGGCAGGATCGCGGTTCGGAGAGGGGACGGAACGGAAAAGCGGGGCACTCCCGTGACGACGGAAGGCGTTCCGCAGGAGGTGGAAAACCTCCGCGAGGCTCCGGGAAACCTTCCACCGGAGGTGGGAGGAACGACTCCTCCAAGGGAGAGTTCCGCAAGGGCTCTCCGCGCGGACGCGGCTCCGGAAAGGACGCCGCAGCCACCGCCGAGGCCGATGGGCGCGCAAGGGCTCCGAAACTTCCGGAGGGAGCGGACGCGGCACATCTGGACCCGGAGGTGCGGCGGGATTTCCGCTCGTTGCCGAAGATGGTCGCGGAGGACGTCGGAGCCCACGTGGTGGCAGCGGGGATGTTGCTGGACTCGGATCCGGAACAAGCCCTGGAACACGCGCGCTACTCGCGCAAGAAGGCTTCGAGAATACCCGCCGCCCGGGAGGCGAACGGGATAACGGCCTACCACGTCGGGAACTGGAGCGAAGCGCTTTCCGAACTTCGTGCGGCCCGCCGTATGGGCGGGCAGTCGCATGTCGCGATCATCGCCGACTGCGAGCGTGCCCTGGGGAGGCCGCAACGCGCTCTGGACCTGCTCCGTTCAGAGGATGTTTCTGAGCTGTCCAAGGACGAGCAGATCGAGCTGCGGATCGTGGGCGCGGGGGCTCGTCGTGATCTGGGCCAGCTCGAAGCCGCCGTAGTCGGACTCCAGATCCCAGAGCTGGACCCGCAGCGCAAGGAACAGTGGAGCGTACGGCTGTTCTACGCCTATGCCGACAATCTGGTCGCTGCGGGCCGTAACGAGGAAGCGTTCACCTGGTTCGTCCATGCGGCCAATGCCGACGACGAGGAAACCACCGATGCTCCGGAGAGGTTGGACGAGCTCGTCCCGGTGCTCGGTGGGCCGGAGGAAGCCGAAAAACTGGTGGAGCGGGCGGACGCGGATGTCGCGGCCGACACCGACGAGTCGGAACCGGATGAGGGCGGTCAGGCCGGCACCTCACGTGACGTCGACCTCGGTGTTTGGGACTGACCGAACCGGTCGAGTCACCTTCGCAGGGGCCCGGAGAGGGAACGGGTATGTCGCAAGCACTCGACGAAGAGCACGACGCGCTGTTGCTCGATCTGGACGGTACTTTGTACCGGGGTGGTACCGCGGTCGCCGGTGCGGAGGCCGCGGTCTCGCGAGTACGTGCGAGCGGAGGCACCGTCCGGTACGTCACCAACAACGCGTCCAAGCCATCGGAGGCGGTGGTCGAGAAGTTGAACTCGCTCTCGATTCCGGCCACGAACGCCGAGGTCAGCACGAGCGCTCAAGCCGGGGCGGCACTGCTCGCCGAGCGCTTCGGACGAGGTGACTCCGTACTGGTGCTCGGTACCGCCGCACTGGCGGACGAGCTCGCGGCGCTCGGGCTGCGCCCCGTTCGTGACGTGGCCTCCGGGCCGAGCGCGGTCCTGCAGGGGCACTCCGAGAGCACGACCTGGTCAGACCTCGCCGAAGCCTGCCTGGCCCTCCGTGCCGGAGCCGATTGGGTGGCCTGTAACCGGGACGCGACCCTGCCGACCGAACGCGGTCAGCTCCCCGGTAACGGTGCCTTGGTGTACGCGCTGGAAATGGCGACCGGACGGAGCCCGGAGGTCGCGGGAAAGCCGGAGCGCCCCCTGCTGGACAGAGCCGCGGTTTCCGCGGGGGCGGCCGATCCCCTGTTCGTGGGGGATCGGCTGGAAACCGACATCGCGGGTGCTCGACGTGCCGGTATGGCGTCGTTGCTGGTGCTCACCGGGGTGAGTGGTCCGCTGGACCTGCTCGCGGCCCCCGAACAGGCGCGTCCCGACTTCGTGGCCGCCGATCTGACGGCGCTCTCCGCTCCGGCGGAGGAATCGGCGGTCACGGAGCAGTCGGCCTGGAACGTCGAAGCGGGTGCCGCCGAGTTGACCCTCACTGCTGTCGGGGAGTTCCCGACGATGCCCGAACCTTTCGGGGAGAGCGCTCTGGCGGCCCTGCGCGCGTTGTGCGCGGCTTGGTGGCGCGTCGGAAGTGGCGACGTCCGGGTCCGTGCCGGAGACGACGCGGCCAAGTCCGTCCTGCACGGGCTGGGAATGCAGGACTAGAAGCCCGGCGTTCTCGATCGGTGGAGCACGTTTCGCGCGCTTCCGTCCTCCGGCCCGTGGGCCGCTGCGTCCCGACTTCGCTCGTGCCACGGTGCTCTTGTAGTCCGATAGCGTGGTAGTGGCGTTCACGAAGCTCGAGCTCTTTTCGGCTGTGGCGTTCGACTGCTGTGATTGGCATCACTGCTTTTGGTGTGAATGAGGCGGGAAGGTGATGGGTTCTACGGGGCAGCCTGCTGGTGGAGAGCCCGGCCCGGGTGGATCCGCTGACGAGGCCACCAGGCGAGTCCAGGAGGCCGAGGAGGCCGTTCGGCGATGTGTGGGCGGTTTGGAAGGCTTGGAAGACATTCCGGTTTCCGAGCACGTCGCGCGGTTCGACGCGGTGCACGAGGCTTTGACGCATGCGCTGAACCAGGCCGACGAGCTGTTGTCCGGATCTAGTGGTAGCGGGAGTTGAGGCGGTGCCTCGTAAAGCACGGTTGGACTCGGAACTGGTGCGGCGTAAGCTCGCTCGCTCACGTGAGCACGCCGCCGAGTTGATTTCCGCGGGGCGGGTCACGGTACGTGGTTTCATCGCGCACAAACCCGCGACCTCGGTGGAGGAGAACGTCTCGATCGTGGTCGCGGAGGACGTGGAGGACCCGAAGTGGGCTTCCAGGGGGGCTTACAAGCTGTTGGGCGCTCTGGAGGCTTTCGAGCACGAGGGCCTCGAGGTCAAGGGACGTCGTTGCCTGGACGCGGGCTCCTCCACGGGTGGTTTCACCGATGTGCTGCTGCGCAGGGACGTCCGCGAGGTCGTCGCCGTCGACGTCGGCTACGGCCAGTTGGAGTGGAAGCTGCGTACCGACGAGCGGGTGGTGGTGCGCGAGCGGAGGAACGTGCGGAATCTGAGCCTCGCCGACATCGGAGATCCGGTCGATCTGGTCGTGGCGGATCTCTCCTTCATCTCGCTGCGTTTGATTCTGCCCGCCATGAGCGAGTGTGTGCACAGTGAGTCCGATCTGGTGCTCATGGTCAAACCACAGTTCGAGGTGGGCAAGGAGCGTCTCGGTTCCGGTGGGGTGGTACGTGATCCCGCGCTGCGTGCCGAGGCCGTCGTCGGGGTGATCGGTGCGGCCGGGGAGTACGGACTGCGTCCGCAGGCTGTGGTGCCCAGCCCGCTGCCCGGGCCTTCCGGAAACGTGGAGTTCTTCGTGTGGTTGAACCGGCGACCGGCGGAGTACCGCCCCGATGTGACCACCATGGTTACCGAGGCCGTGACCGCTTCGTCGGGGGAAGCCGGGGACGGAGCGCGAGCCTCCGCGAACGATCGCGAAGAGGGTGACGGCCTGTGAACCGCGATGTTCTCCTCGTGCTCCACACGGGCAGGCAGTACAACCTCGGCACGGCCGAGAAGGTGGCGGGCAGGTTGATCGGTGCCGGCATGAGGGTCAGAGTGCTCGCGGAGGAGGCACCGCAGCTGAGCCCGACCTGTTACAGCAGGGTCGTCGCCCCGGGGCCGCTGGCTGCCGAGGGAACCGAGCTGGTGCTGGTCTTGGGGGGAGACGGAACGCTGCTGCGTGCCTCCGAGCTCGCCAGGATGGCGGGTGTACCGGTTTTCGGAGTGAACCTGGGCAGGGTCGGCTTCCTGGCCGGGGCCGACTTCGACGCGCTGGACGAGGCCGTCGACGCGGTGGTCGAGGGACGTTATCACGTCGACGAGCGGATGACCATCGACGTCACCGCGCGACTCGGCAACCAGGTCCTCGCCACGACCTGGGCGCTCAACGAGGCCAGCGTCGAGAAGAGCAGCAGGGAACGCATTCTCGACGTCGTCGTGGAAGTGGACGGCCACCCGGTTTCGACGTTCGGCTGCGACGGTGTCCTCTGCTCGACCCCCACGGGGTCGACGGCGTACGCCTTTTCCGCCGGAGGACCGGTGGTCTGGCCACAGGTGGAGGCTTTACTCGTCGTCCCGAGCAACGCGCACGCCCTGTTCGCTCGTCCGCTGGTGCTGGCGCGTGATTCGGTGCTGGCGCTGGAAGTCGATCACAACGGCCACGACGCCGTGCTGTGTTGTGACGGCCAACGACACTTCGATCTTCCCGCCGGGGCGCGCGTCGAGGTGCTGGCCTCGGAGAACCCGCTGCGTTTGGTGCGCTTGCACGACACCTCGTTCACGGACCGGTTGGTGCGCAAGTTCGAGCTGCCGGTGCACGGGTGGCGTGGCCCCGTTTCCGAATAGGAGAGCTCGGGAGGTCCGCACTCCCCGGAACGGGCGGGGCCTCGGTTGTCGGGGAGCTTGATCCGGGCGATGGGCCCCCCACGCTTCGGCGGTTCCAGCTAGGGTGCGTGCTGTGTTGGCGGAGATGCACATCCAAGGGCTGGGCGTGATAGACGGCGCCACCCTCGAACTGCACCCGGGACTGACCGTGGTGACGGGTGAGACCGGCGCGGGCAAGACGATGGTCGTCACCGGGCTCCACCTGTTGAGCGGGGGCCGTGCGGACAGTTCCCGTGTGCGGAGCGGTGCTTCGCGGGCGGTCGTCGAGGGGCGTTTTGCCGTGGAGCTCGATTCCGGAGCCGCCGGGGTCGCAGGCGAGGCGGGGGCCGAACCCGATGATGACGGCAGTTTGATCGCGGTGCGCAGTGTCAACGCGCAGGGCAGGTCGCGGGCACATCTCGGTGGGCGTTCGGTGCCGAACACGGTGCTGTCCGAGCTCGCGGATCAGGTGCTCGCCGTGCACGGTCAGAACGATCAACTTCGACTGCTGCGTACTGGTGAGCAGCGTTCCGCCCTGGACAGGTTCGCCGGAGCCACCGTCGAGAACCCCCTGGCGGAGTACCGCAGGGTCCGAGCCGAGTGGATCGAGGTGGTCCGGGAACTCGCCGACCGCAGGCAACGTTCCCGTGAGCTGGAGCGTGAGGCCGACCTCCTGCGGCACGGCCTCTCCGAGATCGAGACGGTGGCCCCGCAGCCGGGGGAGGACGCGGAGCTGACCGAGCGGGCACGTCGGCTTTCCGACATCGACCAGCTGCGCGAGGTCGCCACGGGTGCTCTGTCCTCGGTGAGCGGTGCGACCGAGGAGGACCCGGACTCGACCGGTGCGGTCACGCTGGTCGGACAGGCGCGGCGGCTGCTCGGTTCGGCGGAGGATCCACGGCTCCGCGAGCTGGAGGGCAGGCTCGCGGAGGCCGCGGCGGTGTTGAGCGATGTGGGCGCGGACCTGAGCTCCTACCTGGAGGATCTCCAGGCGGATCCTGCCGAGCTGGAGCGGATCCTGGCTCGCCAGGCCGAGCTCAAGCAGTTGACGAGAAAGTACGCCGAGGACGTCGACGGTGTGCTCGCGTGGGCGGAACAGGCACGTGCTCGTCTCCGGGGGATGGACACCTCCGAGGAGGCCTTGGCCGAACTGGCCGCACAGCGGGACCGGCTGGCCGAACAGCTCGTCGAACACGCGCGCACGCTCACCGCGGCCCGTGTCGAAGCAGCCGGGCGCCTGGCCAAGGCGGTTACCGATGAGCTGGCCGGGCTCGCCATGGCCCAGGCCGAGTTCGACGTGTCGGTGACCCCGAACCGGGCGGGCAGCTCGGACTCCGAGGCGATCACGTTGGACGGGGAGCCGGTGCGCGCCGGTCCCGACGGCGTCGACGATGTGGAAATGCTGCTGCGCTCGCATCCGGGTGGGCCGGCGTTGCCCATTCACAAGGGGGCCTCGGGAGGTGAGCTCTCCCGGGTGATGCTGGGGCTGGAGGTTGTCCTCGCGGACGCCGACACCGTGCCCACTCTCGTTTTCGACGAGGTCGATGCGGGGGTCGGTGGACGGGCAGCGGTGGAGATCGGCCGCAGACTCGCGCGGCTCTCCCGCAGCCATCAGGTGCTGGTGGTGACGCACCTGCCCCAGGTGGCCGCTTACGCCGATCGTCATCTCGTGGTGGACAAGGCCACGGGAACAACCGGTTTCACGCACAGCGACGTACGCGTCGTCGCCGACGAACAGCGGGTTTCCGAACTGGCCCGGATGCTGGCCGGGCTCGATTCCACCGAGACCGGGCGCGCCCATGCAGAGGAGCTGCTCGCGGTGGCCGATCGGTACAAGGCGGAGCACGCGGGCGGGAATCACCCGGAGAGGTGATCGCCGGACTCGTCGGGCGGATCGGGCCGCGTTCAACGGGTGTGACCGTCCCCTGCCCGGAAGCCGTCCGGGCAGGGGACGGTCTTTTCGTCACCGCGGTTTCCGTGAGTTCGCGGGAGGTGCTCGGCGTGGCGCAACAGCGATACGTGTCTGTTTTGTCACCATCGGTATATGCGACTCAGTGGCCTGCTCGGGAGCCAGCAGGAGACATTGCCGGGAATAACCGGGACCGCCCGTCTGCAGCGACGCGATGGCACTCTTCCGCAACGTGTCGCTGCCAGGGACATCGTTTTCCTCGATCGGGTCGATCTCGATCGTCGTACCGCGGAGACGCTGGTCGCCTACGAGGTCTCCGCGGTGATCAACGCCTCCTCCTCCATCTCGGGAAAGTACCCGAACCTCGGGCCGGAGGTACTGCTGGCCGCGGGGGTCAAACTGATCGACGACGTGGGCTCCGAAGCCCTCCGCAGGATCAGGGACGGTGCCACCGTGCGGTTGCACAGCGGTGGGGTCTTCCTGAGCGGGAAGCGCGGGGAGGAGCTGGTCGTGCACGGTTCGGAACAGGACGCCGAGACCGTCGCCGCCCGCATGAGCGAAGCCAAGTCCGCGATGTCCGCGCGGATCGAGGAGTTCTCGACCAATACCGTCGAGTTCCTGCGCAGGGAGCGCATGCTCGTGCTGGACGGCATCGGGGTTCCCGAGGTTCGGGTCGGGATGTCCGGGCGTCACGTGCTCGTGCTGGCTCCGGGGGACGGGCACGAAACCGAACTCGAACGGCTGCGCCGTTATGTGCGCGAGTACTGCCCGGTGCTGATCGGTGTCTCGGAAGGGGCGGACACACTGCGCGCCCACGGGTTGAAGCCCGATGTGATCCTGGGCGATCCCACGCCGCTGAGCGAGCGGACGCTCAGGGAGGCCACCGAGGTGGTCATCCCCGCGGGCTCCGACGGACACGCGCCGGGAACGGCCCGCATCCAGGAGCTCGGTATCGGAGCGGTGACCTTTCCCGCGGGCGGGAACCCGGAGGATCTGGCTCTGCTGCTGGCTGATGTGCACGGAGCGGCGCTCGTGGTGACGGCGGGTTCCAGGGCGAGCCTGGAGGAGTTTCTCGACCGTGAGAGGGGGCTGAGCAACCCCTCCACGTTCCTGACCCGCATGCGCCTGGCCGGAAAGGTCGTGGACGGCTCGGCCGCGTTGGAGTTCGAACGCAGCCGTCTTTCGAACGTCGTGTTCCTCGTGCTGGCGCTCGGCGTGTTGCTGGTGGGACTTCTCGCACTGGCCGCGTCCGGGATCGGTTCCCCCCACCTCACCGTCCTCGGGGGGTTCGCGGAAGCCGTTCTCGAGTTCTGCACTGGGATGATCACTCAGTAGGACTTTGTCGGCCCGGTTCGCGCGGCGGCCGCCGACCACGTGAGTGGTCGTTTCGGCACCGGGGTGCCGAAGAGCGCCAGCGAACCACCGCAGGCGGACGGGGACATCAAGACTCGACGAAGTCTTGCCAGCCCACGGAGTGTTGTGTGCCGGGCGGCGTGCGCACGTGACAGCCGCCCGGCTGGACCCGGCGCGATCGGGGGAGGGAGCGTCGCACCGGGCCGGCTCGGTTGTACTTCGTCCCGGACGAGCATGCACGACAATCGCGCGTAGCGGCATACTTCGGAAGGCTGATTCTCTGGTTACCCAGCGTGTGCGCAGCGCCGGGATCGGGCGTGTGCCGAGTCCGGTGGGGTCAGCTGCGCTCCGCCGAACAAGTGAGATATGCTGAAGTCCCGTGGGAGCGGCGGTGTCAGCGTTCCTGCCAGCACAAACACCTGCACGGTGACGGCATCGACCACGGGGAGCTTTTCTTGGTGCCGCAAGCACGGACGATCAAGCATGTATTCGTAACAGGGGGAGTTTCCTCCTCTCTCGGCAAAGGGCTCACGGCTTCCAGCCTGGGCGAATTGCTCACCTCCCGCGGACTGCGGGTGACCATGCAAAAGCTCGACCCGTACCTCAACGTTGATCCGGGAACGATGAATCCGTTCCAGCACGGTGAGGTATTCGTCACGGACGACGGGGCCGAGACCGATCTCGACATCGGGCACTACGAGCGCTTTCTCGATCGGGCTCTGACGCGCAACGCCAACATCACCACCGGCCAGGTGTACTCCGCGGTGATCGCTAAGGAACGGCGTGGCGAGTATCTCGGGGACACCGTTCAGGTCATCCCGCACATCACGGACCAGATCAAGGCTCGGATCCGTTCGATGGCCGAGCCCGACGAGAACGGCCAGACGCCGGACGTCGTGATCACCGAGATCGGCGGAACGATCGGCGACATCGAGTCCCTCCCGTTCCTGGAGGCGTGCCGGCAGCTTCGGCACGACGTCGGTCGTGACCACTGCTTTTTCCTGCACGTTTCCCTGGTGCCTTATCTCGCTCCCTCCGGCGAACTCAAGACGAAACCGACGCAGCACTCGGTCAAGGAGTTGCGCAACATCGGGATCGCCCCGGACGCGCTGGTGTGCCGGGCCGACCGTGAGTTGTCGTCCGAACTCAAGAACAAGATCGCCCTGATGTGCGATGTCGATTCCGACGGGGTCGTGGCGTGCCCCGACGCATCGTCGATCTACGACATCCCCCGGGTGCTGCACGGCGAGGGGCTGGACGCCTACCTCGTACGCAGGCTCGGGCTGCCCTTCAGGGATGTGGACTGGTCGGTCTGGAGTGATCTGCTCGAGCGCGTGCACAATCCGACCGAGACGGTGCGGATAGCCCTGGTCGGCAAGTACGTGGACCTGCCGGACGCGTACCTTTCGGTCACCGAGGCGCTGCGGGCGGGTGGCTTCGCCCACCGCGCCAAGGTGGAGATCGCCTGGGTGCCCTCGGACGACTGCGCGAGCGAAGCGGCCGCCGCCCGAGCCTTGTCCGGGATGGACGGTGTGTTGATCCCCGGAGGTTTCGGGGTGCGCGGTATCGAGGGCAAGCTCGGCGCGATCGAGTACGCCAGGACGAACGGCATTCCCGTGCTGGGGCTGTGTCTGGGCCTGCAGTGCATGGTCATCGAGGTCGCGCGTGATCTGGCCGAACTGCCCAACGCCAACTCCACGGAGTTCGCGAGTTCCTGCCGGCATCCGGTGATCAGCACGATGGCCGATCAGCACGACGTGGTGACGGGCGAACGCGACATGGGTGGCACCATGCGGCTGGGAACCTATCCGGCCGCGCTGCAGGAGGGCTCGATCGTGGCCGAGGCCTACGGCAGCCTCCGGGTTTCCGAACGGCACCGGCACCGCTACGAGGTGAACAACACCTACAGGCAGCGTTTGAACGACGCGGGGGTCGTGTTCTCCGGGACATCGCCGGACGAACGTCTCGTCGAGTTCCTCGAGCTGCCGCGGGAGCAGCACCCGTTCTTCGTGGGGACCCAGGCCCACCCGGAGATGAGCAGCAGGCCGACCCGCCCGCATCCGCTCTTCAGCTCGTTCGTGCGTGCCGCGTTGGACTACCGGGCCGCTGAAAGGCTGCCGGTCGAACTTCCGGAGTCCGCTCAGACGACGGCGAGCGTCTGAGCGGCCCACTCATCGAGGCTTTCTGCTCGCCCCCGACGAGGTGATCACTTGGCGGAACCTCCCGTTGTCCTGTGAGTGGGCCCCGACATCGGGTAGCGTTCTCCCCGACGTCGGGGCCGTCCTCGTGCGAGCGCACGCGGGGCCCGCGGTGCTGCGAGTTGCTCGGGCGGATCTTTCGGCGTTGCCGGCCGCCGGGAGCACCACGCCGATCGATCGTCAACACGGCAGGAAAGCATCAGTCAGGAGCGAGATGTCCGCGAACCCCGGGCCCGCGGAAGGGCCGATCAGCCGTACCAACGGTCGGCACCCGTTCACGACACTGTCCACTTCCGACGTCTACGTCGGCAATGTCCTGGCGTTGCGCAGTGACGAGGTCGCGATGCCGGGTGGAGGACGTTCCCGCAGGGAGGTCGTCGAGCACCCCGGGGCTGTCGCGGTGGTCGCGTTGGACGAGTGGGACAGGGTGGTTCTCGTGCACCAGTACCGTTACCCGCTGGGGCGCAGGTTGTGGGAACTTCCGGCCGGGCTGCTCGACGTGCGTGGGGAGTCCCCCCGACACACCGCCCAACGCGAACTGGCGGAGGAGGTCGGTCTCGCCGCTCGGGACTGGTCGGTGTTGGTGGACGTAGCTGCTTCACCCGGATTCACCGACCAGGCCGAGCGGGTCTATCTGGCCCGCGGGTTGAGCGAGGTCGCTCGTCCGGAACCGGTCGCCGACGAGGAAGCCGACCTCGTCGTGGACAGAGTGCCACTCGACCGGGCGATCGAATCGGTCTTCGCGGGAGAGATCGTCAACGCTCCGGCCGTTTCGGGTCTGCTGGCGGCCAGGGCCGTACGGGACGGACACGTCCGTCCCAGATCCGGTGACGCGGAATGGGCGGACCGGCCGACCCGTTTCGCGGCCCGGTCCGAGGGCTGACCGGTGTTTCTGCTCGGGTTGTCGTAGGTGGTCCTCGGCGGAACCTCTCGCGGGCTCTCGCCGCAGGGACCCGGTCACCCGACCAACAGCTCGACCGGAAAAGCCCGGAAAAGCTCTGTGAGGACGGGACGCGACGCCGTCCCGTCACGAGTGCCCCCGTGCACGGCCGGTCTCCGCAGGAGCGTCCCGATGTCGGAATTCGACGAACTCCCGGACGAGTTGCGCCGGGTGTTCGGTGCCTATCTGAATCATCTCGTGGTGGAACGCGGCACTGCTTCGAGTACCTTGGAAGCGTACACGCGCGATCTGCGTCGTTACGGGAGTTACCTGGTCCACTCCGGTGCCGGGACGTTGCGGGGAGTCTCCTCCGAACTGGTGGGCGAGTTCCTCGCCACGCTTCGCACCGGGGAACGCGACGGGGCCCCGTTGGCTCCGGCCTCGGCGGCACGCACGATCGTGGCGGTCCGCGGACTGCACAGGTTCGCCTTCGTGGAGGGGATCGCCGAGCACGATCCGGCGAGCGAGGTCACTCCGCCGGCGTTGCCGCGCAGATTGCCCAAGGCGTTGTCCCTGGACGAGGTGCTGTGCCTGTTGGACAGGGGGACCGTCGGCGGCCCTCGCGGACTGCGGGATCGTGCTCTGCTGGAGTTGCTGTACTCCACCGGGGCCCGCATCTCCGAGGTGGTCGGGCTCGATGTGGACGACGTGGACACACACGAGCGTACTGTGCTGCTCGACGGCAAGGGGGGTGGTCAGCGTCGAGTCCCCGTAGGACGTCCCGCGTTGGAGGCGGTGGAGGCCTACCTCGTTCGTGCGCGGCCGAGTCTGGCCGCGGGGAAGACGCAGGCTTCTGCGCTGTTCCTCAACGTCAGGGGCGGTAGACTGTCCCGGCAGAGTGCCTGGAGCGTCCTGAAAGCGGCCGCGAGCAGGGCGGGACTGACGAGCTCGGTCTCGCCGCACACGCTGCGGCACTCCTTCGCCACCCATCTGCTGGAGGGCGGGGCGGATGTCCGGGTCGTGCAGGAGCTCCTCGGGCACGCGTCCGTCGCGACGACTCAGGTGTACACGATGGTCACCATGAACACCCTGCGCGAGGTGTACGCCACGACGCATCCTCGTGCTCACGACTGAGTCCGAAAGTATCCGGTGATCCGTCGAAGACGGGTCGCGCGGTGACGTGAAGCTTTTCGCCGTGTCAACGGCGAGGCGCGTTGCCGCCGTGTGCGCGTGCCGCCTAGGCTGCGCACCGAAGAGGTTTCTCGAACGCCGTCGCACAACTAAGGAGTCACCACCGCCATGTCGACGCCGCAGCCCTCCGCCGGTGGGCGGTGCCGGGGCGCGGTCGACCTGAGCATCACCCCGGACGCTTCGGAGCTGGCCAACGGGGAGGTCCCCGACAGCGATCCGATCGGTGGAAACGTCGGCCCCACCGGGAGGCCACGTCGGCACATTCCCGACCCCTCTCCACTGGAGACGCACGGTCCCGCCTCGGTACTGGCGATGTGCAACCAGAAGGGCGGTGTCGGCAAGACCACGTCCACCATCAATCTGGGGGCCGCACTCGCCGAGTACGGACGTAAGGTGCTGCTGGTCGATTTCGATCCGCAAGGTGCACTGTCGGTCGGCCTCGGGGTGCAACCGCACCAACTGGAGCAAACCATCTACAACGTCCTCATGGAGCGTTCGACGGGTCTGCGGGAAGTGATCAGATCGACCAGCGTGGCAGGTATGGACCTGTTGCCGAGCAACATCGATCTGTCGGCGGCGGAGGTTCAGCTCGTCGCCGAGGTCGGCAGGGAACAATCCCTGGAAAGGGCGTTGCGTCCCGTGCTCGCGGAGTACGATTTCGTGTTGATCGACTGCCAACCCTCGCTCGGGCTGCTCACGGTCAACGCCCTGGCCGCGGCACACGGCGTGATGATCCCGCTGGAATGCGAGTTCTTCAGTCTGCGCGGTGTCGCACTGCTCATCGACACGATCGAGAAGGTGCGGGAGCGCCTGAATCCGGACCTGGAGATCAGCGGGATCCTGGCGACCATGTTCGACCCCCGTACACTTCACTCGCGTGAAGTGATGTCCCGGGTGGTCGAGGCCTTCGGCGACATCGTGTTCGACAGCGTGATCAACCGCACGGTGCGTTTCCCGGAAACCACCGTCGCGGGGGAGCCGATCACCCGCTGGGCGCCGCGATCGTCCGGGTCGAAGGCGTACCGCTCGTTGGCCCGTGAAGTCATCGCCCGGTGAGTGGCTCGGGACCACCGACTGCCGCTTTCCCGTCGTGTCGACGAGCGGTGTGGTGCCTCGGCGCGAGCAGCTCCGAGAACACCCCACCGCGCGGCAGGTGCCGCCGCGGGAGGTTCCGCCGACCGAGCACCCCGCCGACCGGAACGGAAGAGCTCCACAGCTGGTAATGAGGAGATGTGAGCGAGGCACGAACCGCTGAGGGCGAGACGTCGCAGGAGATTCCCGAACTCGCGGACGCGCAGGAGTCCTCCGGCGGGCGTTTCACGGTGCGGCTCGAGAACTTCGAGGGCCCTTTCGACCTGCTGCTGCAGCTCATCTCGCAGCACCAGCTCGATGTCACCGAGGTGGCGCTGCACCGCGTGACCGATGATTTCATCGCCTACACCAAGGAACTGGGGCAGCGTTCCGACCTCGACGAGACGAGCGAGTTCCTCGTGGTCGCGGCCACCCTGCTCGATCTCAAAGCGGCTCGGCTGGTTCCGGCAGCCGAGGTCGAGGACGAGGAGGACCTGGCTTTGCTGGAGGCGCGGGATCTCCTGTTCGCGCGCCTGCTGCAGTACCGGGCCTACAAGCGGGTGGCCGAGTTGTTCAGACAACTGGAGGCAGGTGCGCTGCGCAGGTATCCTCGGGCGGTTTCGCTGGAGCAGCGTTACCTCGACCTGATGCCGGAAGTGGTGCTCGGTGTCGACGCGGACGGGCTCGCCGAGGTGGCGGCGGCGGTGTTCCGCCCCGCCCCTCCTCCGGAGGTTTCGCTCGAGCACCTGCACCAGCACCAGGTGTCGGTGCGCGAACACGCTGCCGTGCTGCGTGTGATGCTCGCCGAACGGGGGAGCGCGCGTTTCGCGGAAGTGGTTCGGGACTGCACGGCCACCATCGAGGTGATCGCGCGGTTTCTGGCCCTGCTCGAGTTGTTCCGGGAAACCGTTGTGATGTTCGAACAGTCCGCTCCGCTGGACGAGCTGCTGGTGCGCTGGGTGGGGGGCAGCGCGGAGGACGCCCGCTCGGTCGCGGCGCAGGAGCGGGACAGTGCAGAGGAAGAGGATTACGGGTGAGCGAACGGGAGCGAATCGGTGCCTCCGGCGTTGCGGAGGAGGACGCGTCCCACAGCGGCACGGAAGGCGATTCCGCGAATGCCTCCGGGAAGGGCGGTGAGTGGCCCGACCTGACCTCCGAGGACGCCCTCAGAGCGGCTTTGGAGGCGTTGCTGCTGGTCGTGGACGTCCCGGCCGGGGAAGAGCTGCTGGCGGAGGCCGTGGACCAGCCCGTGGAACGGGTGCGGGAGGCGCTGCGCGGGCTCGCCGAGGGGTACACGGCCGCGGGCAGCGGCATCGAACTGCGCAAAGTCGGTGAGGGGTGGAGGTTCTACACTCGTGACGTCTACGCGCCCGTGGTGGAGCGTTATCTGCTCGACGGGCAACGTGCGAAGCTCACGAAGGCCGCCCTGGAAACCCTCGCCGTGATCGCCTACCGGCAACCGGTGACTCGCTCGAAGGTGGCTGCCGTGCGCGGTGTTAACGTGGACGGGGTAATACGTACTCTGTTGGCGCGTGGACTCATCCACGAGGCCGGTACGGATCCCGAATCAGGCGGTACCGCTTACTGTACGACCGAGTTGTTCCTCGAACGGCTCGGTTTGTCCTCGTTGCGGGATCTGCCGCCGTTGGCCCCGTTGTTGCCCGAAGTGGATGCGATCGATGATGTCTCAGAAACGTGATTCGGCAGGTTCGAACACCCGTGCCCGAGAAGGGGAGGAGAGCGGTGTTCGGCTGCAGAAGGTGCTGTCGCAGGCCGGGGTCGCTTCCCGGCGGGCGGCCG
This sequence comes from Actinopolyspora biskrensis, assembly GCF_013408175.1. Taxonomy (GTDB): domain Bacteria; phylum Actinomycetota; class Actinomycetes; order Mycobacteriales; family Pseudonocardiaceae; genus Actinopolyspora; species Actinopolyspora biskrensis. The sequence goes on along the minus strand of NZ_JACBYW010000011.1, from coordinate 70,898 downwards.
AGGAAATGATCAACGAGGGGCGCGTGGAGGTCGACGGTGCTCCCGTGACCACCCTCGGAACCAGGGTGGACCCCTCCAGCTCGGTGATTCACGTGGACGGCACGAGGATCGTGGTCGACCAGGAGGCCACGCACCTGCTGCTGAACAAGCCCGCCGGAATCCTGTCCACGATGTCCGACGAGCAGGACCGCCCCTGCATAGGTGACTACCTGCCCAAACGGAGCGGGAAGCTGTTCCACATCGGCCGTCTGGACTTCAACACCGAGGGGTTGCTGCTGATCAGCAACGACGGGGAGCTGGCCAATCGGCTCATGCACCCCTCCTACCGGGTGCCCAAGACCTACCTGGCCGAGCTGCAGGGACCGATTCCCAAGGACCTGGGGCGCACGGTCAAGGACGGCATCCAGCTCGAGGACGGGCTGGCCCGGGTCGACTCCTTCAAGATGATCGACCGCAACGACAGCGGAACACGCACCATGGTTCAGGTCGTGCTGCACGAAGGGCGCAAGCGCATCGTGCGCCGCTTGTTCCGGGAAGCGGGTTACCCGGTGCAGCGGCTGGTCCGCACGGGTATCGGTTCGGTGCGGCTGACCAACGAGCGTCCGGGGGCGATTCGCCCGTTGGACAACAAGGAACTCGGATCGCTCTACCGCGCGGTGGGCATGTGACTCCGGGCGCGTTCGCGCGTCCGTTCCGCCCGGCGGGGATCACGTCCGGGCGCTCGCGCGCGAGTTGACCGCCCACTGCGCCACGGGCTCCACGACCCGGGCGGCAACGGGGCCGATGATCGCCATCAGCAGCACGTACGTGGTGGACAGCGCGGCGAGCTGCCCGGTGACCGCTCCGGAACCCACCGCGAGTCCGGCGATGACGATGGAGAACTCGCCCCGGGCTATGAGAGCCGCCCCGGCCCTGGCACGGCCCATCCGACGAATGCCCTGCTTGCGCGCGGCCAACCAGCCGGTGACGAATTTCGTCGTCGTGGTCAGCACGACCAGCAGCAGCGCGAAGGGCAGTACGGGTGGGATGGCCGAGGGGTCGGTGTTCAGCCCGAACACGACGAAGAACACCGCGGCGAAGAGGTCGCGCAGCGGAGTCAGCATTCTGGTGGCGTTGGTCGCCGTCGACCCCGAGATCGCGATGCCGAGCAGGAAGGCCCCCACCGCCGCCGAGACCTGCAGCTGGGCGGCGACCCCCGCCACGAGCAACGCCGCTCCCAGCAGGCGCAGCAGGAACACCTCGGGGTCCGGGCTGTCCACGAGTGCCGAGACGTAGCGCCCGTAGCGCAGCGCGAGAACCAGCACCAGACTGATCGCCAGGATGGACACGCCGACCGTTCCGAGGCCTCCGACGAGACCGACCCCGGCCAGCAGGGCGGTCAGTATCGGCAGGTAGACGGCCATGGCCAGGTCCTCGAACACGAGGATCGACAGCACCACCGGGGTTTCCCTGTTCCCGAGCCGGCCGAGGTCCCCGAGAACCTTGGCGATGATCCCGGAGGAGGAGATGTAGGTGACTCCGGCGAGCACGATGGCCGCTGTCGGCCCCCAGCCGAGCATGACAGCGACGAGGGCTCCCGGAGCCGCGTTGAGCGCCACGTCGATCAGACCGGCCGACCAGGAGCGTCTCAGTCCGGTGACCAGCTCGGCGGCCGAGTACTCCAGCCCGAGCAGCAGCAGGAGCAGCACGACACCGATCTCCGAGGCGAGTTCGGTGAACGGTTCGATCCCCGTCAACGGGATCAACCCACCCTGGCCGAAGGCCAACCCGCCGATCAGGTAGAGCGGAACGGGGGAAACACCGATTCGCCAGGCGAGCCGTCCGAGTATTCCCAGCCCGAAGAAGACCGCTCCCAGCTCGATCAGCGCGATCGCCGTGTGTTGCACCTGCTTCCTCTCGCCGACTGGCTTTCGCCGGCTTCGGCCGACCCCGAAACCGGTTCACGGGAGCTGTCGACTCCGGTCAGCCGTTCTCCAGGATCTCGTTGGCCGCGCGGAGCCCCTCGGCGGTGCCGACCATGACCACGAGGTCGTCTCCGGCGAACACGAAATCCGGGCGAGGGGAGGGGTGCACCGAGCCGTCCCGGATGACGGCGACGATCGAGACGGAGGTCCTGGTTCGCATCTCGGTTTCACCCAGAGCGCGCCCGTCGTAGGGGGAGCCGGGCACGAGCGGCAACTGCCAGGTCGTGACGCCGGTGACTTCGCGCTGCTGCTCGGTCAGCTTGCCCACCAGCTGTGGCGCTCCGAGAAGGTTCGCGAGAGTGCTGGTCTCCTCCCCGTTCAGGTCGGTCGCGGCACAGATCTTGTCCGGATCACGCGGGTCCGACACGATCAGTTCCATCCGGCCGTCCCGATACGTGATCACCCCGATTCTGCGTCCCGAACCGGTGGTGAACTCCTGTTGCGTGCCCAGCCCCGGCAGCGGGGTCACGGTGACATCCACGACACCGATCTTAGAACCTCTCCGGTCGGTCGGGTAACCCCGCCGTGCGGGGGCCTGGATCGTGTTCGGGCCCGGCGCCGCCGGAGGGGCGGGTTCGTGGGACGCGATTGAGTCCTCCCGTTCGCGGACAGGCAGAATGAAGGATCGGTCGGTTAGTCCGACCGAGCGATGCGATCCGGCGCGGTAGAGGAGGTCGTCCGAGGTGTCCCAGCCCGAACTCAACGGAATCGTGGCGGTTGACGGGCCGTCGGGGACGGGGAAGTCCACGACCGCTCGCAGGCTCGCCGGCTCTCTGAGGGCTGCTTATCTGGACACCGGGGCGATGTATCGTGCCGCGACCTCGGCCGTGCTGCGCGCCGGAGTCTCCCTCGAGGATCCGGTGGAAGTGGCCCGCGTCGTGCGGGAGTCCCGTGTGGTGATGCGCATGGACCCGGAACTTCCCGGGGTGTCGCTCGACGGCGGCGACATCGGCGAGGAGATCAGGGGGGAGGCGGTGACCGGGGCCGTGTCCGCGGTCTCGGCGGTTCCCGAGGTGCGCGAGATCCTGGTCGCCGAGCAGCGTAGGTTGATCACCACGGTGACCGGTTCCGGTGGCGGCGTCGTCGTCGAGGGACGCGACGTCGGAACGGTGGTGGTGCCGGAGGCCGCTCTGAAGGTGTACCTCACCGCCTCTTCGGACGCCAGGGCACAGCGCAGGTCGACGCAGGACGCGGCGGCGGGGCGCGCCTCCGATCCGCAGCGGGTGCACGCCGACGTGCGTCGCAGGGATTCGCTCGACTCGAACAGGCGGGTCGCGCCGTTGAGGATGGCCGAGGACGCCGTGCTGGTCGACACGACGGAGCTGAACGTCGAGCAGGTGCTGGGGCGGTTGCACGAGCTCGTCGAGGGGCGGGGCCTGCTGGTGGCGTCGGAGCGGACGGGCAAATGAGCTTCTCGGGGAATCGTTCGCGGCGTGGGCGGTCCGAACCGGGTATGCTGCCCGAGGGGAGTTCCGCCGGATTGCGCCGATTCGGCCGCGCGATGGGCGGGGCCGTGCTGCGGTCGGTCTATCGGATTCGTGTTCGGCACGCCGAACGGTTTCCGGCGAGTGGGCCCGTGGTGCTCGTCGCCAATCACAGCTCTCTCGTGGACGGACCCGTGCTGTTCGGAGTGCTGCCACGCGGTGCCGCGTTTTTGGTCAAGCACGAGCTGTTCCACGGCGTTCTCGGGTGGGCGCTGCGTAAACTGGGTCAGATACCGGTCCGGAGGGGAGCTCCCGACCGTGGTGCGCTCTCGGTCGCGACTCGGGTGCTGCGTTCCGGCGGTGTGCTCGGCGTGTTCCCCGAGGGGACCCGTGAGGGCGGGATGGCCGACGCGCGGCACGGAGCGGCGTGGTTGGCACGTTCCAGCGGGGCGCGGCTCGTTCCGGTGGCCTGCAGAGGAACGGCTCCGGTGCCTGGGCGGCGCCGTTTCCGCCCCGAGGTGGACGTCCTGGTCGGCGAGCCCGTCGACCCCCCGGAAGTTCGCGGCAGGGCCGGGCTGGCCGCGGCGACCGAACGAATACGCACCGAGCTGGCCGGGCTGCTCGTGGAACTGGACGGGCCCGGGGCCGGTTTCGACACCGAGACGACTACGTGAGAGGTAACGAGGCGTGAGCGATGAGCCGCTTGCCGACGCCAGTGACGGCGCCGGCCTCGACGGCACCTGGTCCGACGAAACGGACTGGGCCGATTACGACCATTTGGTCGAGGATTACGATGACGAGGCCTCGACGACGGCCGGGCAACCCGTGCTCGCCGTGGTGGGCAGGCCCAACGTCGGTAAATCGACCCTCGTGAACCGGTTGCTGGGACGTCGCCAGGCAGTGGTCAAGGACACTCCCGGCGTCACGAGGGACAGGGTGAGCTACGACGCCGTGTGGAACGGGCGCAGCTTCACGATCGTCGACACCGGAGGCTGGGATCCGGATGCCGAGGGTGTCTACGCGAGTGTGACCTCCCAGGCGGAAATGGCCATGTCCGCGGCCGACGCGATCCTTCTCGTGGTCGACGCGAACGTGGGCTCCAGCGCCACCGACGAGGCCGCGGCCAAGGTGCTGCGCCGTTCCAAGCGTCCGGTGCTGGTCGTTGCCAACAAGGTCGACGACCAGCGTTCGGAGGCCGAGGTCGCGGAACTGTGGTCGTTGGGACTGGGGCAACCGTATCCGGTCAGCGCGCTGCACGGGCGCGGATCGGGGGACCTGCTGGACGAGGTGCTGCGAGTGTTCCCCGAGACTCCGCGTGAGCAGTTCGGCGGGAGCGGCGGTCCGCGCCGGGTGGCCCTGGTCGGGAAGCCCAACGTCGGCAAGTCCAGCATGCTCAACAAGTTGGTCGGTGAGCAGCGCGCCGTCGTCGACGAGGCCTCGGGCACCACGGTGGACCCCGTCGATTCGCTGGTGGAGCTGGACGGCGAGGTGTGGCGTTTCGTGGACACCGCCGGACTGCGCAGGCGGGTCAGGACGGCGGACGGGACGGAGTACTACGCCTCCCTGCGCACCAAGGCGGCCATCGAGGCCGCGGAGGTGGTCATCGTGCTCATCGACGGGTCGAACCCGTTGACCGAGCAGGACCTGCGCATCATCAGCATGGTCATCGAGTCGGGCAGGGCCCTCGTGATCGCCTACAACAAGTGGGATCTCGTCGACGACGACCGCAGGAGGAGCCTGGAGAAGGAGATCGACCGCGATCTCGTTCAGGTCCGCTGGGCCGAGCGCGTCAACGTCTCGGCGGAGACCGGGCGGGCGGTCGGCAAGCTGGCTCCTTCGCTGCGGCGGGCCCTGGACTCGTGGGACCAGCGCATCTCCACGGGCAGGATCAACTCCTGGATCTCGGAGATCGTGGCCGCCCAGCCCCCTCCCGTTCGGGGAGGCAAGCAGTCCAAGATCATGTTCGCGACCCAGGCGCACACGCGCCCGCCCACCCTCGTCCTGTTCAGCTCGGGGTTCATCGAGGCGGGGTACCGCAGATTCCTGGAACGCAGGTTCCGCGAGGCCTTCGGATTCGGGGGGTCGCCGGTGCGCGTGGTGGTTCGGGTCAAGGAGAGCAGGAACGTGCGGAAGTAGCGGCGGTGTCTCCGACCACCGTGCTCGGATAGGATGTCCACGCCCCGGCACCGGCCGTTTCCGAGAGCGACGGAAGGTGCGTAGTTATGCGTTGTCTGCGACTGCCCGACGGTGAGGACCTGCCCGTGCTGGGGCAGGGAACCTGGGGCATGGGTGAACGCGCCTCCGAGCGCGACGCGGAGGTGAACGCGTTGCGGCACGGTCTCGACCTGGGAATCCGGTTGGTGGACACCGCCGAGATGTACGGTTCGGGTGGCGCCGAGCAGGTGGTCGGTGCGGCATTGTCCGGGCGCAGGGACGAGGCCTTCGTGGTTTCGAAGGTGTTCCCGCACAATGCCGATCGCGCAGGTGTGGTGGCCGCCTGTGAGCGCAGTCTGCGGCGGTTGGGCACGGACCGGCTGGATCTGTACCTGCTGCACTGGCGCGGATCCGTCCCGCTGGAAGAGACCATGGAAGCCTTCGAGGAGCTGCGCCGGAGTGGCAAGGTTCGTCATTTCGGGGTCAGCAACTTCGCTCCGGAGGACATGGACGAGCTGTTCGCCACTTCGGCGGGTCCAGGGGTGCAGACCGACCAGGTGCTGTACAACCTGACTCGGCGTGGGCCCGAGTTCGACCTGCTGCCGTGGTGCCGTCGTCGGGGACTTCCCGTCATGGCTTACTCCCCGATCGAACAGGGACGAGTGCTCGACGATCCGGTGCTGGGGCGACTGGCCGCACGACGTGGTGCGACTCCCGCACAGGTGGCCCTGGCATGGGTGCTGAGCCGGGACGGTGTGTGCGCGATTCCCAAGGCCGCCACGATCGAGCACGTCGAGCGGAACCGGTCGGCCCTGGACGTGGTGCTGTCGGAGGAGGAGCTGGCCGAGCTGAACGAACGTTTCCCCCCGCCGGAGGGGCCGAAACCACTGGAGATCCTCTGAGGGCTCGTGGCGGAGCCCTGCGTGGTTGGTCGGGTGCGCCTGCACGCGAGCCGGCGCCGCGACAGCCTCGCGGGGCACCTCGAGCAGCGGGCCCGGTCGGTTGTTCGGGGCCGGAGCAACGGGTCGGGAGGAGTCGTGACCGCCGCTCGGGGCCGGGAAGTCGTTCCCGCGACGGGCCGGCGGGAGTTTCCGCCGGCCCGCCGCGGCGCGCGGAGCGATCCGGCGAACCCCTGTCAGGCCGTTGTCGGGTTGTTCGGGGACAGCGTCCGGCGCAGGAAGTCCAGCTGCAGCAGCAGCAGGTTCTCCGTCTTGCTCTCCGAGGTCGGCATGTGGCTGACTCCGGGCAGCGGCAGCAGGGTGTGCGACTTCCCGGCCGCCGTGAGCGCCTCGGACATGCGCAGGGAGTGCGCGAACACCACGTTGTCGTCGACGGTTCCGTGTATCAGCAGCAGGTGCCCGTTCAGGTCCCCGGCGTCGGACAGCAGCGAATTCGCGGCGTAGGTCTCCGGGGACGTGTTCGGATCGCCTAGGTAGCGCTCGGTGTAGTGGGTGTCGTAGAGCCGCCAGTCGCAGACCGGGGCCCCGGCGATCGCCGTGTGGAACACGTCGGGACGGCGCAGCACGGCCAGGGCAGCCAGGTAGCCGCCGAAGGACCACCCGCGGATCGCCACCCGGTTCAGGTCCAGGTCGGTGCGCTCGGAGGCGCAGGCGTGCAGCGCGTCCACCTGGTCCTGCAGCGCGGGCCCCGCGACGTCCCCCGCGATCGCGCGGTCCCAGTCGGGGCCGCGCCCGCCCGTGCCGCGTCCGTCCGTGATCAGCACGGCGAACCCCTGATCGGCGAACCACTGCGAGGTCAGGTACCCGTGCCGACGGTGCAGCACGCGTTGTGCCTGCGGGCCCCCGTAGGGGTCCAGCAGCACCGGGAGCCGTCCGTGCCCGGGATCGTGGTCACGGGGAAGCAGCAGGGCGCTGGACAGTTCTCGGGCGCCGAGCCGGAGCAGCTCGACCCGGGGAACCAACGAACAGTCCTCGGCGTGGGAGGCGATCTCGGTCACCGGGGCGTCGTCGCGCAGCACGCGCACCCTGGTGCGGAGTTCTTCCAGACCGGCCGAGGACAGCACGGTGACGGGACCGCCGCGTGCGGCGCCGTGCACTCCGGGCGTTTCGGTGCGGCGCTCCACTCCCAGCTCGCCGACCCGGTAGACGTGCACCTGTGACGGGTCGGCTTCGGAGGCGGCGACCAGGATGTCCGTCTCGTCGATGTCCAGCACCGCACGAACCTGGAGTTCCGCCCCCGTGCGGTCCTCCCCGTCGACCAGCAGCCGATAGGCCCCTTCCACGGGCGAGATCCGGACCAGCGATCCGCCTGGGGTCCAGGCGGGCCAGCCGCTTTTGATCTCGACCCAGTTGTGGTCGGTTTCGCGGTGCAGCTCGTGGGTCCCCCCGGTCCCCGGGTCGAGGGCGAGCACCGGTTGGCTGCGCTGATCGCGACTCTGCACCGCCAGCAGCGGAGCGCCGTGTTCGGACCAGTGGACGGCGACCAGGTAGGGGTGGGCGTCCCGGTCCCAGCTCACCGAGGTGCGCCGGGTGACCCGCGTGCCGGTGAGCCCGAACAGCTCGAGCGCGACGTCGGCGTTGGCCTCACCCGCCGCCGGATACGGCATGGTGTTCGGCGATTGGGCCGGTTCGGCCGGGTCGGCGAGGTTCCAGCGGGCGACTTCCGACTCGTCCACCCTGGCGGCCAGGATCGCCGAACCGTCCGGAGCCCACCAGTAGCCGCGTCCCCTGTTCATCTCCTCGGCGGCTATGAACTCGGCCGTGCCCCAGCGCTCCCGTTCGTGCTCCGGCTCGGCGACGGGGCAGTCTCCGAGGCCGTCGGATCCGATCACGCGCAGCGCGCCGTTGGTCGTGTAGGCGATGCGGTCGCCGTTCGGGCTGAGCCTGGGATCGGCCGCCGGGCGCTGCGCGGGCAGTCTTGTCACCTGTCCGGTGTCCGCGTCGACGACGAACAGTGAACCGGACAGCGCGAACGCCGTGGTGGACACCGTGGCGTCCACCGTGTACTCCGTGATCCCCGAAGCCCGTTCGCGGGCTCTTTCGCGCCGGGCCAGTTCCTCGGGGGAGGCGGCGTCGACCTCGTCGAGCCGGGCCGGGTCGGCCACGAGGTGCTCGGTGCCGTCTTCCGTGGTCAGCATCCACAGCGCGTTGCTGCGGTCGGTACCGCTCGCCGACCGCAGGAACAGCACCCGCCGGCCGTCCGGTGAAACGGTGAAATTGCGCGGCGCCCCCAATGTGAACCCCTGGGTCCGGGCGCTGTGACGAGGAAACGTATCGGCTGCGGTCATGGCAGTAGCCTGCCAAACTCCGCCTAGCTCCACGCGGGTGGGAGCCGGGCGGTGGCCGGAGAAACGCCGTTTCCGTCCCGAGCCCGGTCCCGGAGCACGGTTGCGGTGCGCGGGGAGTCGGCGTCCGGCTTTTCGGCCCGGGGATACCCGGCCGGCCCGACCCCGGTCCGGAGGCCGGAGTCGGGCCGGTCATCGGGTCAGGCGATCACGATGCCCGCGATGGCGGCGCTCATCAGGTTCGCCAGGGTGCCCGCCAGCACGGCTCGTATGGCGTACTTGGCGATCAACGGCCTACGGCTGGGGACCAGTCCACCGAGTCCGCCGAGGAGGATGCCCAGCGAACTGAAGTTCGCGAATCCGGTGAGCGCGAAGGTGACGATGACAGTGGTCCGGTCGGACAGTTCGGAGGCGGCCGATCCGAAGTCGGCGAAGGCGACGAACTCGTTGAGCGCGAGCTTCTGCCCGAGGAAGCTTCCGGCTTCCACCGCTTCGTCGAGCGGAACGCCGATGGCGGCCATCACGGGTGAGAAGACGTAGCCGAGGATTCGCTGGAAGGTGAGGTCCTCCAGTCCGAACAGACCTCCCAGACCTCCGATGATCAGGTTGAGCAGCGCGATCAGGGAGATGAAGGCGAACAGCATCGCTCCCACGTTGAGCGCGAGCTTCAACCCGTCCGAGGCGCCGACCGCCGCGGCGTCGATCACGTTCCGCGGTTTGTCCGACTCCGCGGATTCCGTGCTGCTTTCGGATTCGGAGGCCCGCTCCTCCGCGGACGGTTCGGGCTCCTGCTCCTCCGAGGAGGAATCGGGCACCTGCGCGTCGGAATCGGTTGTCTTCGTGCTGGCCACCACCGCTTGGTCGCTGTCGGCCTCCTCCGTCTCGGGGACGATGATCTTGGCCATCAGCAGACCGGCAGGCGCCGCCATGAAGCTCGCCGCGATCAGGTACTCCAGATCGGCCCCGAGCAGCGAGTAACCGACCAGCACCGTCCCGGCTACGGTGGACAGTCCGCCGGCCATGACGGCGAAGAACTCGGAGTGCGTCATCCGGGGCAGGTAGGGGCGGACAACGAGCGGGGCTTCCGTCTGCCCCACGAATATGTTCGCCGTGGCGTTCATCGATTCGGCCTTGGTCGTGCCCAGCACCTTCTGCAGGCCGCCCCCGATGATGCGGACCACCCACTGCAGGATGTGCCAGTGGTAGAGCACGGCGGTCAACGAGGCGATGAACACGATGATCGGCAGTACCTGGAAGGCGAACAGGGTGGTGTTCTCGTCGAGATTCTCGAGCAGGGGGCCGACCATGAAGTCGATGCCCTCGTTGGCCGAGTCGATCACTTTGCCGACCCCGTCGGCCATCGTGCTCAGGACCGCTCTTCCCGCTTCCCAACGCAGCACCAGAAAAGCGAATATCACTTGCAGGGCCAGCGCCCCGAGAACCGTGCGGGGACGGATGGAGCGGGGGCTCGTGGAGAGGGCGACCGCGATCAGCAGCAGCACGAGCATGCCGCCGATACCCCATAGCACGTGCACGAAGACAGTCCTTTCCTACGGTTCGCCCGGTTCTTTGATCAGCGCGCTGTGCGAGCGGGAACCGTCGGCGTCGAAGTTGGTTTGATCACCGAATGTTGACACGCGTCTGATCAACTGGACAGTGCGGGACACGTTTCGTCGCTGTGAAGAAACGAATTCTTTCGCTGGACGGAAGCCGGCTGATAGTGCTGATCTTCGGCGGTGAGCGGCCGGTACTGTGCGTGTTCGCCGCGAGCGTTCGGATCCGCCGCCTGCGGAGCGGGAACGTCCGTTCGGCTCAGCCCCGTCGATCGACCACCGCGGCGAGTTCGCGGATGAACACGAACACGAGGGGGAAGGCGCCCAGGACCGCCCAGCGGCCGTCACCGAACCACAACCACAGCAGGAAGCCGGCCAGCAGGGCCAGCACCCCGATCCGCACGGACCAGTTCGCCCTGGCCCCCCGTAACCGGTTCAGCACCAGTCCCGCGACGGCGACGAGCACTCCTGTGACGAGCCAGTTCCAGTGCAGGGTGAACATGGCGAGGAGCAGTCCCGCGGCCGGTGCGGCCGTCGCCGTGTAGATGTCCGTGCGGGTGATGGTCGGCTGTTTCATCCGGATGGATCCTTGCCTGGTCGTCGCTGGGGCGGCACGCGCTGTTCGAACGGTGCTCGCCCTCCGCCGCGCGCTGACCGGCGAGTGGAATCGGAGCGATTCCACTTCACCGCTTTCGGGTGCGCAGGCCGGCGCCTCGGTCCGTGTCGATGATCGCGGAGTGCGCTTTTCGGGGTGGTGGTGTTACGAACCGGTTTCCTCGTCGATCCAGGAGAGATAATCGGCAGCGCCCGTGACGATCGGGGTGGCGATCACCTCCGGTACGTCGTAGTTGTGCCGCTGCCTGAGGTGCTCGATCAGGTCTTCGACGCGGTCGCGGGAAGTCTTGACCTGTAGCTGCCACTCCTGCTCGTCCTGCACGCCCCCTTCCCAGCGGAAGAAGCTGCGAATCGGTACCACCTGGACGCACGCGCCGAAGCGGCCCGCCACGACACCGCGCGCCAGTTCGGCGGCGGTCTCCTCCGAATCGGTCGTCGTGATGACCTGTGCGTATTCCGCCATGATCTCAGGCTAGCCGCAAAACGAGTGAAAAGATCCGGCAGGCACGTTTACCCGCGTTCACCGGACGGTATCCCCTTGGCGGAGAGCGCGCGCGCCGTTGATCGCCCCGGGGTGATCAACGGCGCGGCTCCGGACGTACCTTGCCTCGAGGAGGGTGCCATGACGGATGCTGACGAACGCCGTGTGAACAAGGCGTTGCAGGGCTTGGAGTTCCCGGCCGACAAGGAGCGGTTGCTTCGCTACGCCGAGGAGCGCCAGGCCGATTCGCGGACTCTGCGCGCGCTGCGGACGCTGCCCGAAGGCACGTACCGGGACAGTGCGGAGGTCGAGAGCGCCGTTCCGCAACGTCCCGAGCAGGAGTCGTCCTCCGGATGAATCCGTGGTGCTCCCTCCGGAAAAGCATCTCCGCCGACGTAGGACGAGAGTGAGGAGGTCCCGTAGTGCCCGAGTTGTTGCAGCAGGACACGATCGAGAAGCGGCTCGCTTCCGGCTGGGAGTACCGTGACGGCGCGGTGCACAAGACCTGGCAGCTCAAGGGTTTCCTCTCCGCGATGAGCCTGGCCAACGCCGTCGCTCATCTGGCGAACGAGGCCAACCACCACCCCGACCTGTCCGTGCACGACTACAACCGGCTCACGGTGCGTATCACCACGCATTCCGCGGGCGGTGTAACGGAGAACGACCTGGCCCTGGCCGAGCGCATCGAAGGGCTTCATCGCGAGGGCTGAGCGGTCCTTCCGCGTGGCGCACCGGTCCCCGTCGGGATCCGAGGTCGTGAACCCCGGTCGTGAGCTCGGTTCGCCGTGAGTGCCGTGCTCGTGGGGCGGGGGTTCGCGGGAACCGGCCGCCCGGCCTCGTCGGCGGCCGTCCCGCAGGGGTCCCGTGCGTTCAGCGGGGAACGTCCGTGCCGCCGATTCCGCCGACCGTGCGGGATCGGCGGCACGAAGTCTTGTGGTCCTCCCTCCGGGGAGGGTGCCGAGCTCACGGGAAGGCCTCCCGGGAAGGCGGAGTCGTCCCGTGGGAAGTTCCGCCCGATCCCCGCGCGCCGGGGCGGTGGGAAGCGTGGTTCGTGCTCCGGTGCGCACCGTCGTCCGGGGAAACACGATTCGGCCACCGCCGATCGCTCGTTCGTGTGCGTTTTCGTCCACCGAACGACGCGGAATGTTTCTTCGGGGGAACTTTTCTCGTCCGTTGCTTTGCGGGGAGTCGATTTTCGGGGTCGGTTTTCCACGGGGAGGAACTTTTTCGCCGAACGTTCGGTCCGGGGCTGAAACATCGGCCGGGGACGCACGGCGTTCGCGTGCCCCGGCAGGTCCTGCGGTGGGGCTGTGCGGCTGCCAACCGTGTGACCAGCTGTGTCCGTAGTGTTCGTGTTTTCAGTGCTCAAAAAAATCATTGCCGTGTGGACGTGGTTGGTTATCATCGAGCGCGGGGACGAGTGAGTGATCCTCACGTGGTCCCGCGAGGCGGAACAGCCGCGGACTCGGCGGTGCTCCGGCGGAGTGCCGTGGTCGTGGCGTCCGGCGCCGGAGGTGGCGACCCCCGCTCGGCGTCGTTGGCGTGTGCGCGCGATCGCGGAACGTGATCAAAGTGTCCCGGGATGTGGGACGCGGGCGTGTGGGTGTAACACGTGTTACTTACGCGTAGTCGCACGACCCGGAAATCTGTATAGTTCCGCAAACTGAACAAGAATGCAACGGCGCATCCTTCTTGTCAGCTCCGGAGAGGTTTTCACGGTCTCGCCTGTCGTATTCGTGCGGCTGAGATCGTTGCCTGACGACGGGAGGATCCGAATGCCGGTTTCCCAGAATGCGAGAGGTCGGACGCAACGGGGCGCCGACGGCGCGGGGCTCTACGACCCCGCCAACGATCACGACGCGTGCGGTGTGGCGCTGGTCGCCGACATGACCGGACGCAAAGATCGCGCGATCGTGCGCAACGCGCTGGAAGCGCTGCGTAATCTGGAGCACCGGGGCGCGAAAGGCGCCGATCCGGACACCGGTGACGGGGTGGGAATCCTGACCCAGGTGCCGGACGCGTTCTTGCGCGAGGTTGTTCCGTTCGAACTGCCTCCCGCGGGGCACTACGCGGTGGGCAACGCTTTTCTCCCGGACGACGAGGCCGAGTTCGAGCGAGCCACGGCCGAGGTCGAGCGGCTCGCCGAGGAAGAGGGGCTGAACGTTCTCGGCTGGCGCACGTTGCCGGTCGAGCCGAATTGCGCCGGTTCGTTGGCGCGGAGCGTGATGCCGCGTTTCCGCCAGCTGTTCGTCACCGAGGGCTCCGGTGTGGACTCCGACGGGCGGGACGAGCGGATGCGGCTGGAGCGCCGTGCCTTCTGCCTGCGCAAGCGGGCCGAGCACGAGGCGGACGTCTACTTTCCGAGCCTGTCGGCGCGCACCCTCGTCTACAAGGGGATGTTGACCGAGGCGCAGCTCGACGCCTTCTTCATGGATCTGACCGACGAGCGCTTCACCAGCGCCATCGGGCTGGTCCACTCGCGGTTCTCCACGAACACCTTCCCCTCGTGGCCCCTGGCGCACCCGTACCGCTACATCGCGCACAACGGTGAGATCAACACCATGCGCGGGAACCGGAACTGGATGCGCACCCGCGAGAGCATGCTCGACACCGATCTGATCCCGGGGGACCTGTCCCGGCTCTACCCGATAGCCACACCGGAGGCCAGCGACTCGGCCTCGTTCGACGAGGTGCTCGAACTGCTGCACCTGGGAGGACGGTCGCTGCCGCACTCCGTGCTGATGATGATCCCCGAAGCGTGGGAGAACCACGCGGAGATGGATCAGCAGCGCCGGGCCTTCTACGAGTTCCACAACAATCTCATGGAGCCGTGGGACGGACCCGCCCTCGTGACCTTCACCGACGGGACGCAGATCGGCGCCGTGCTCGATCGCAACGGACTGCGCCCCGGACGGTACTGGATCACGCACGACAACATGGTCGTGCTCGCCAGTGAAACCGGTGTTCTGGACATCGAGCCGGAGCGCATCGCCCGCAAGGGCAGACTGCAGCCGGGCCGGATGTTCCTCGTCGACACGGAGCGGGGCCGCCTCGTCCCCGACGAGGAGGTGAAGAACGACCTCGCCACGCAGTACCCCTACCGGCAGTGGCTCGACGAGGGGCTGCTGCACCTCGACGAGCTGCCGCAGCGGTCCAGGGAGGTCCCGACGCACTCCTCGCTGGTGCAGCACCAGCAGTTGTTCGGTTACACCGCGGAAGAGGTGGACAGGCTTCTCAAGCCCATGGCCACCGGAGGCGCCGAGCCGGTCGGTTCGATGGGTAACGATGCCCCGCTCGCCCCGCTGTCCGAGCGCCCCAGGCAGCTGTTCGACTACTTCACCCAGCTGTTCGCCCAGGTGACCAACCCGGCGTTGGACGCCATCCGCGAAGAGATGGTCACCTCGCTGAGCACGCACGTCGGTCCCGAGCACAACCTGCTGGAAACCGACCCGGCCGCGTGTCGTCAGCTCGTGCTGCCCTTCCCCGTGCTGGACAACGACGAGCTCGCCAAGCTCGTTCACATCAACGACGACGGCGACCGCCCCGAACTGGCATCGGTGACCATCCACATGGTCTACCGCGCCTCGGGCGGAGGACAGGCGCTGCGGGAGCGGATCGAGGAGATATCCCGCGAGGTCTCCGAGGCCGTCGCCGACGGCGCGCGGATCATCGTGCTGTCCGACCGAGGGGCCGACTCCGAGTACGCGGCGATTCCCTCGCTGCTGCTGACCGGGGCGGTACACCACCACCTCGTCCGGGAGAAGACCAGGACCCAGGTCGGGCTCGTCGTCGAAGCGGGTGACGTGCGCGAGGTGCACCACGTCGCGCTGCTGATCGGCTACGGTGCCGCCGCCGTCAACCCGTACCTGGCGATGGCGAGCGTGGAGGAACTGGCCGAACGCGGCGAGCTCTCGGGCGTGGACGGCAAGCAGGCCACCAAGAACCTGATCAAGGCTCTCGGCAAGGGACTGCGCAAGACCATGTCGAAGATCGGCGTCTCCACGGTCGCCTCCTACACGGGGGCGCAGATCTTCGAGGCCATCGGTCTCGGCGAGGAGATCGTGAACCGGTGCTTCACCGGTACCACCTCCAGGCTCGGCGGACTCGACTTCGAGACGCTGGCCACCGAGATCGGCGAACGGCACCGCAAAACCTTCCCGGCGGACGGGCTCAAGGCCCACCACCGCGAACTCGACGTGGGCGGGGAGTACCAGTGGCGCCGTGAGGGCGACCCCCACCTGTTCAACCCGCACACGGTCTTCAAGCTGCAGCATTCCACGCGCAGCGGTCAGTACGACATCTTCAAGGAATACACCAACTACGTGGACGAGCAGTCCGAACGGCTGATGACCCTGCGCGGGCTGCTGCGTTTCAAGGAAGGTGCGCGCGAGCCGGTCGACATCGACGAGGTGGAGCCGGTTTCCGAGATCGTGAAGCGGTTCGCCACCGGCGGTATCTCCTACGGCTCGATCTCCAAGGAGATGCACGAGGTCCTCGCTGTGGCCATGAACAGGCTGGGCGCCAAGTCCAACACCGGTGAGGGCGGTGAGGACGCCGACAGGTTCACCGTGGATTCCAACGGGGACTGGCGTCGTTCCGCCATCAAACAGGCCGCCAGCGGACGTTTCGGCGTGACCAGCGAGTACCTGGTCAACGCGGACGACATTCAGATCAAGATCGCGCAGGGGGCCAAGCCGGGAGAGGGTGGACAGCTTCCCGGCCACAAGGTGTATCCGTGGATCGCCGAAACGCGGCACTCCACCCCGGGCGTGGGGCTGATCTCACCACCTCCGCACCACGACATCTACTCGATCGAGGACATAGCCCAGCTCATCTACGACCTGAAGAACGCCAATCCACGGGCGCGGGTGCACGTCAAGCTCGTTTCCGAGGTCGGCGTCGGTACGGTCGCCGCCGGTGTGAGCAAGGCACACGCGGACGTCGTGCTCATCTCGGGGCACGACGGCGGCACGGGTGCCTCGCCGCTGTCCTCGATCAAGCACGCGGGTGCTCCCTGGGAACTCGGACTGGCCGAGACGCAGCAGACGTTGCTGGCAAACGGGCTGCGCGACCGGATCGTCGTGCAGACCGACGGCCAGCTCAAGACCGGCCGGGACGTGGTACTCGCGGCCCTGCTCGGGGCCGAGGAGTTCGGTTTCGCCACCGCGCCGCTGGTGGTGTCCGGCTGCGTCATGATGCGGGTGTGCCATCTGGACACCTGCCCCGTCGGGGTGGCGACGCAGAATCCCGACCTCCGGGCCAAGTTCGACGGGCGGGCCGACTACATCGTCAAGTTCTTCGAGTTCATCGCCCAGGAGGTCAGGGAGCACCTCGCCGCGCTCGGTTTCCGTTCCATCGAGGAAGCCATCGGGCACACGGAGGTGCTCGACACCGATCCGGCCTCCAAGCACTGGAAGACCGAGGGCATCGATCTCTCACCGATCCTGCACGTCCCCGAGGTCGCCGAGGGCGAGGCGAGGCACTGCACCGGCAAGCAGGAGCACGGGCTGGAGAAGGCGCTGGACAACACCCTGATCCAGCTCAGCGAGGGGGCGCTGTCGGACGGGTCCCCGCTGCGGCTGGAGATGCCGGTACGCAACGTGAACCGTTCGGTCGGCACCATGCTCGGTTCCGAGCTCACCCGGAAGTGGGGTGGAGCCGGACTGGCCGACGACACGATCGACCTCACCTTCACCGGTTCGGCGGGCCAGTCGTTCGGTGCCTTCGTACCGCGCGGCATCACGCTGAGGCTGGTCGGCGACTCCAACGACTACGTCGGCAAGGGGTTGTCCGGTGGCCGGATAGTGCTGCGTCCGCAGGAGGACGCGGGCTTCGCGGCCGAGCGGAACGTGATCGCGGGCAACGTGCTGCTCTACGGTTCCACCGGCGGCGAGATGTTCGTCCGCGGGATGGTCGGCGAGCGGTTCGCCGTGCGGAACTCGGGTGCCTTCGCGGTCGTCGAGGGAGTGGGCGACCACGGTTGTGAGTACATGACGGGTGGCCGTGTCGTGGTTCTGGGCGACACGGGACGCAACTTCGCGGCGGGCATGTCCGGTGGCCTCGCCTACGTTCTCGACCTGCGTCCCGAGCGGGTCAACCAGGAGATGGTGGATCTGGATCCGCTCGAAGAGGGGGACCGGCGGGAGCTGGCCGAACTGATCGACAAGCACCGTGCGGAGACGGGCTCCACCGTGGCGCGCGACCTGCTGGCTGACTGGGACTCCGCCGTGCGGCGTTTCGTCAGGGTCATGCCGAAGGACTTCAAGCGCGTGCTCAATGCCAAGGCCGATGCCGAACGCGACGGCCGCGACGTCAACGAGGCGATCATGGAGGCCGCACATGGCTGATCCGAAGGGCTTTCTGACCACGCCGCGCGAGACCCCGCGGCGCCGTCCGGTGGACATCCGACTCAAGGACTGGCGGGAGGTCTACGAGGAGTTCTCCCAGCAGAACCTGCAGCAGCAAGCCGGTCGCTGCATGGACTGCGGGATCCCGTTCTGCCACCAGGGCTGTCCGCTGGGCAATCTGATCCCGGAGTGGAACGACCTCGTCTGGCGTGAGGACTGGCGCGGTGCCATCGAGCGGTTGCACGCGACCAACAACTTCCCCGAGTTCACGGGGACGTTGTGCCCGGCTCCCTGCGAGGCCGCCTGCGTGCTCGGCATCAACTCGGATGCCGTGAGCATCAAGCAGGTCGAGATCGAGATCGTCGACCGGGCCTGGGAGGAGGGCTGGGTCCAGCCGCAGCCCCCCGAGGCGCGGACCGGGCACACCGTGGCCGTGGTCGGTTCGGGACCGGCGGGACTGGCCGCCGCTCAGCAGCTCACCCGGTCGGGGCATCGCGTGGTCGTCTACGAACGCGCCGACCGGATCGGCGGGCTGCTGCGCTACGGCATCCCCGAGTTCAAGATGGAGAAGTTCCGGCTGGAGCGCAGGCTCGATCAGATGCGTGCGGAGGGGACCGAGTTCCGGACCGGCGTGAACGTGGGTGTGGATCTCACGGTCGAGCAGTTGCGCGAGGAACACGACGCCGTGGTGCTGGCCGGTGGTTCCACCCGCTCCCGTGATCTTCCGACCACGGGCAGGGAGATCAACGGTGTGCACCAGGCGATGGAGTACCTACCGCCTGCGAACCGGGTGCAGGAGGGCGACCTGGAGCGTTCGCCCATCGATGCCGCGGGCAAGGACGTGGTCATCATCGGAGGTGGTGACACCGGTGCCGACTGCCTGGGCACGGCGCATCGGCAGGGCGCGGCCTCCGTTACGCAGCTGGAGATCATGCCCACTCCTCCTGGGGAGCGGCCGGACACTCAGCCGTGGCCGACCTACCCGATGCTCTACCGGGTCTCCTCGGCGCACGAGGAGGGCGGACAGCGGTTGTTCTCGGTGAACACGCAGGAGTTCCTCGGCGACGAGCAGGGTGATCTGCGCGCGCTGCGCCTGGTCGAGGTTCGCCGGGAGGACGGCGCGTTCGTTCCGGTGGAAGGCACGGAGCGGGAACTGCCTTGCCAGTTGGTTCTGCTGGCCATGGGGTTCGTCGGTCCGGAGCGGGCGGGACTGATCGACGAGCTGGGTGTGGAACTCGACCCCAGGGGCAACGTCGCGCGGAACGATTCGTTCATGACCAGCGTGGACGGTGTGTTCAGCGCGGGCGACATGGGACGCGGGCAGTCGTTGATCGTGTGGGCGATTTCGGAGGGGCGTTCCGCCGCCGCGGGCGTCGACCGCTATCTGACCGGACGCGATGTGCTTCCGGCGCCCATCGCTCCGACCGATCGGCCGCTTTCCTGACTCCCGAGTCGTAGGGCGTTCGAAAGTGGGGTCCCGGAATCGGGGCCCCACTTTTCTTGTCCCGGAGGCGGCCGATGTGGGGCGTCGTCGTTTTCGGGCTTCGCGGAAGCAACCTCGAACCGTCGTGCTGCGTCCTTCCTGTAGGGCGGGCGAACGGCGGGAAACCGGGCCTGCTTCTTCGCCGCGGGCGGTCCACCCTCGTCCGGACACGTTCTTCGTTGCCGTTTTTCGCGTTCTTCTCCGGCATCGGCGCGCTGGATGGTCAGCGGTGCCACCCAGTGTGTTCGTCGTGTTTTCGCCAGGAGGAACGACCGACGGGTATGTTGCGTGGACGTGAAACCCCAGGTTATTCCGGTGAGACGCCGCGAAAGAGCCAAGCTACTCTAGCCGGTTCCGGCGTGATGTCAACAACGCGAAGGAAATGATCTTAATTTTTTCGTGATTTATGCTCGTAATTTCCGTTGGGTTTTTACGCATCGTGATCTTTCGGGATTGCTCCTTTTGCGAGCGCTGCTGCAAACGCAGTATTGTCGCCCGTCCCTTTTCTCCGGAAACTTGCCGGTCACCGAAGACGATCCGTTTTCGTAGTTAGGGAGAACACGGATGCAACGGAAAATGGCCGGCCGTATGGCCGCGACCGCGCTGCTGGCGGCTGGAACCCTGACCGCCATGGCGGCTCCAGCCACGGCGAACACCGCGGCTGCTCCTGAGAACGAGGCCCCCGAGCGGGCGACTACGATGATGCAGGCCATGCAACGCGATCTGGGACTGACTCACGCTCAGGCCGAACAGCGGATCGCCGACGAGGCCGAGGCGCGGGACATCGCCGACCGTGTCAAGGGGATGCTGGGCAACGGTTTCGGCGGGTTCCACTACAAGGCCGAGAGCGGAGATCTCGTCGTCGGCGTCACCGATCGGGCCCAGTTCGACGAGGTGAGGTCCACCGGGGCGGTCCCGCGACTGGTGGACGACAGCCGTGCCGACCTCGAGAGCGCCAGTTCCACGTTGGACGCGCACGCACAGCAGGCCCCGGAGTCGGTGACCGGGTGGTACGTGGATTCCGCCAGCAACTCGGTGGTCATGACCACCGGGTTCGGAACGGCCGACGAAGCCGAGCGGTTCGTCGAGTCCTCCGGCGCATCGACCGACGCGGTGCGCGTGGTCGAGTCCGGTGAACAACCGCGCACCTACGCGGACGT
The DNA here is from genome assembly GCF_013408175.1 of Actinopolyspora biskrensis. GTDB lineage: Bacteria > Actinomycetota > Actinomycetes > Mycobacteriales > Pseudonocardiaceae > Actinopolyspora > Actinopolyspora biskrensis. Next base: position 50,473 of record NZ_JACBYW010000011.1, on the reverse strand, counting down.
GATCGGCGGGCAGCGCTACACCATCAACGGATCGACGATCTGCTCCACCGGGTTCTCCGTTTCCGGCGGCTTCGTCACCGCGGGGCACTGCGGAAGCCCCGGGGACAGCACGAACAGCCCGAGCGGCTCGTTCGCGGGGTCGTCGTTCCCCGGTGACGACTACGCCTACGTGGAGACCGGCTCCGACGACACCCCCCGGCCGCTGGTGGACACGCACGACGGATCCACCCGCACGGTTCAGGGGTCCCAGTCGGCCCCCGTCGGCTCCTCCGTGTGCCGCTCCGGTCAGACCACGGGTTGGCACTGCGGCACCGTGGAGGCCAAGAACCAGACCGTGAGCTATCCGAGTGGGACCGTTTCGGGACTGACCCGCACGGACGTGTGCGCCGAGCCCGGTGACTCCGGCGGATCGTTCATCTCCGGCAACCAGGCCCAGGGGATGACCTCCGGCGGTTCGGGTGACTGCACCTACGGTGGGACGACGTACTTCCAGCCCGTCAACGAGGCGCTGAGCGCCTACGGACTGAGTCTGGTCACCGGCTGACCTCATCCGGAGGAGCACCTCTGGGGTGTGAGTCCGTGAGCCATCGGGGCCGTCCGTCGAATCAGACGGACGGCCCCGATGCTGTCGTGTCCCTGTTGTCGTGCCCCCGGTGAGCGTGTCGATCACGGGCTGGCGGCACTGTCGCTCTTTCGGTGATGAACAATCGAGTCATGCGGATTTCGGCCAAGGTGGATTACGCGCTGCGCGCGTTGGTGCAGATAGCCCGCGCGGAGACCGGGCCGGTCAGCGCCGAGGACGTGGCTCACGCCCAGCAGATTCCGCGCAACTTTCTGCAGGCGGTGCTCAGTGATCTTCGGCGGGCCGGGTTCGTGGCGAGCCGACGAGGGCAGTCCGGCGGATGGGTGCTGGACCGGGATGCGGCCACCATCTCGATAGCCGACGTGATTCGGGCGACCGACGGACCGCTGGTGAGCATACACGGCATCCGGGCGGAGGATGTGCAGTACGATCCCTCGGTAGCCGTCCTGCAGTGGGTCTGGATCGCTGTGCGCAGCAGTCTGCGCGAGGTGCTCGAGAATGTCACCATAGCCCAGCTCGTCTCCGGTGAGCTCCCGGCTGACGTGGCGGCGCGAACCAGCGAGAGCGGGGTCTGGGAGTCGCGCTGAGCGTGTCCGAGCGTGCCGATCGTCCCGAGTCATGGGAGTGGCTTGACCGGTCCACCGGAAAGTGTACCGTTTTTATCAACTTAGTTGTAAATGCTGCCCGTGGTTACCGGGACGGGCGGAAACGGTCTGGAGGCGTTGGTGCCCACTCTGTTACTCGTGGCGGTGGCCGGGTTTCTCGCCCAGCTGGTCGACGGTTCGCTGGGCATGGGGTTCGGTGTAACGGCCACAACCGGGCTGCTGGCTGTGGGAACCGTGCCCGTGATGGCCTCGGCCTCGGTTCACCTGGCCAAGATCGGCACCGGGATCGCTTCGGGAGCCGCGCACTGGGGAATGCGGAACGTGGACTGGCGGATGGTCGGTTGGCTGGCCGTCCCCGGAGGGCTCGGGGGGTTCCTGGGGGCCTCGACGCTCTCGTCCGTGGCGGCCGGATCGGCCCGCCCCTGGATGGCGGTGCTGCTGGTGGTGCTGGGCAGCTATGTCGTGCTGCGCTTCTCCGCCTGGTCGAAGCCCGTTCGCGGATCGGGGTTCACCCCGTCCGGGAGGCGCTGGTTGGTTCCCCTGGGGGGCGTGGGCGGTTTCGTGGACGCCGTGGGTGGTGGCGGTTGGGGGCCGGTCACCACCTCCACTCTGCTGAGCACGGGACGGATTCAGCCCCGGCGCACCGTGGGAACGGTCAGTGCCAGCGAGCTGATCGTCTCGCTCGGGGCGACCTCGGGATTCCTGGTGCACAACGGGGGAGGGGCCTGGAAGTGGTCCGTGATCCTCGGTTTGCTCATCGGTGGAGTGGTGGCCGCTCCGCTGGCCGCGTGGTTGGTGCGCTTGTTGCCGGTGCGCGTGCTGGGGGTCGGTGCGGGCGGACTGATCGTTTTCACGAACGTGCGGCTGCTGTTGGACTCGCTCGGCGTCCCCGCGCTCGCGGTCGGATTCGTCAGTGCTGTTCTCGGCCTGGCCTGGCTCGTGGGGCTGGTCTGGGCGGTGCGCGCCGAGCTGCACCAGCGCAGGATCGCCCGGTCGGAAGTGGCCGCCGCCGATCCCCGGAGCCTCTACGAAAGGGCCTGACCCGTCGAGGGCGATCCGTTCGTGGGCCCCTGTGAAGCACGTGCGCCGTGCGGCACAGGGGCCCACGTTTCGTCCGGGTGGGGGGGATGCGGCGCGGGGGTTCACGCGTCCGCGTTGGCGGCGCGCAGCGTGCGCATCGCGTTGGCCAGTTGTTCCGAGTTCTCCGGCCCGAGGGGATCGAGAACGGTACGACGCAGGATCTCGGCGCAGGCGTGCTTGGCCTCCTCGGCCGTCGTGCGCCCGTGTTCGGTCAGCACGACGTAGGTGACCCGGCGGTCGGTGTCGCACGGTTCCCGCCGGATCAGGCCGGCCGAGACCAACCTGTCGGCCACCTTGGTGAACCCTCCGCTGCTCAGCGCCGCCTCCTTGGCCAGCTTGGTCATGGGCATGCGGCATTCCGGTGAGCGCACGAGCCTTACGAGGATGTCGAAGGCACCCGGAGTGAGTTCGAATCGTTCGGCGATCTCGGACATGAGTCTTTCCTGGGTGGTGTGGTAGCCCTCGATCACGAGTCCCCACCAGGTGACGATCTCGTCGTCGTCGGTGTCCTTGTCGGTCGCCGCCGGGGGTGCGGGGGCGATGTCCTCGGTTCCCACCTGGCCGCCTTTCTCCTCGTGTTTGTTTCGCTTCACGCAGTCTAACTCCCACCGTAATAACTCTTGCAAAGAAAACTCTTGCTAGCGAGAAGTTTTATGGTAGTCTTCTGTTGCAAGAGGAAGCGGGTCGATCGGTTCGACCCCGAAACACGGGAGCTGTCCAGATGAGCACACCGGTGAAGCTCACGGTCGTCTACTACTCGGCCACGGGAACCATCGCCGAGATCGCCAACGCGCTGGTCTCCGAAGCGGAGGCGGCGGGTGCCGAGGTCCGGCTGCGTCGTGTCGCCGAACTGGCCCCGGACTCAGCCGTCGACTCCAATCCGGCATGGCGCGCCAACCTCGAGGCCACCCGTTCGGTCGCCGAGGTGACCGCGGACGATCTCGTCTGGGCCGACGCGGTGATCTTCGGTACTCCGACCAGGTACGGCAACGTCGCCGCGCAGCTGAAGCAGTTCATCGACTCGCTGGGACCGCAATGGCAGCAGGGGCTGCTCGCCGACAAGGTCTACAGCGGTTTCACCTCGACCGCGAGCAAGCACGGTGGGCAGGAGTCCACGCTCCTGGCGCTGTACAACAGCGTGCACCACTTCGGCGGGATCCTGGTGGCCCCCGGGTACACGGACGGTTCGAAGTTCGTCGACGGAAATCCGTACGGGACCAGCCACGTCGACGGACAGGGGGAGCTCAAGGTGGACGCCGAGACCCGGCAGGCCGCTTCGGTGCAGGCGCGCCGCGTCGTCGACGTCGCTCGCGCGCTGCGTGACGGTGCGGCCTGAGGCGCTCCCGCCCGAGCACGTCCGGCTCCCGCGTCCGGGTGGCGAGCACTCCGGAGGGGCGAGGTGCTCCACGCGGGTCGGTCGTCGGGTGAGCGGTGCAGCCGCTTTCCGTCACCCACGACAGCCCGAACGGACAACACACCAGTCAGGAGGTCGAGTATGACCATCTCCACCAGCGGACTGCACCACGTGACCGCGATAGCGGGTGATCCGCAGCGCAACGCTGACTTCTACCTGCGCACTCTCGGTCTGCGGATGGTCAAGACCACCGTCAACTTCGACGACCCGGGCACCTACCACCTCTACTACGGTGACGAGGCGGGGCGCCCCGGCACGCTGATGACCTTCTTCCCCTTCCACGGCGCCCCTCCGGGCAAGCACGGGAACGGACAGGCGACGGCGACCGCATTCTCGGTGCCGGAGCAGTCCATCGGCTGGTGGCAACGGCATCTGAACGAGGCCGGGGTCGAGGCGAGCCGGGTGCAGAACCGTGAGGGCGAGGACGTGCTGACCTTCCACGACCCCGACGGGCTCGTCCTGTCGCTCGTGGCGCATCCCCAGCCGGACCCGCGGGATCCCTGGGACAACGGTGCAGTACCCGCCGAGCACGGCATTCGCGGGCTGCACTCGGTCACTCTCTCGGTGGACAGCGAGGAGGCCACGGCCGAGATGCTCGGTGGCATGGGGCTCACGCTGTCCGGCCAGGAGGGCAACCGGCTGCGCTTCGCCGCCGGAGCCGGCGGACCGGGCGCGTTCGTGGACGTCGTCGTACGTCCGGGTGCCGAGCGGGGACTGGTGGCTTCGGGCACCGTGCACCACGTCGCGTGGCGCGCCCCGGACGAGTCCACCCAGGCCGCCTGGCGGAGCGAACTCGTGGACAGCGGGGTGTCGGTGACCTCCGTGCTGGATCGGCAGTACTTCCGCTCCGTCTATTTCCGCGAGCCGGGCGGAACGCTGCTGGAGATCGCGACCGACGAGCCGGGGTTCACCGCGGACGAACCGCTGCTCGAACTGGGACGGGCGCTCAAACTCCCGCCGTGGTTGGAGCCGAACAGGGAACAGATCGAGGCGACCCTGCCGCGGCTCGACTTGCCGAGCGAGAACAACCCGGAAAGGCTGGCTTCATGACCTCGAACGGGCTTTTCCTGCGCCACGGTTTCGCCGAGGGGGAGCCCGGTTCCCCGGTGTTGCTGCTGTTGCACGGCACCGGCGGTGGCCCCGAGGACATCGCCGTGCTCGGTCAGCGGATCGCCCCCTCGGCGACCCTGCTCGCCCCTGCGGGGCCGGTTTCCGAGAACGGAGCGGCCCGGTGGTTCCGCAGGCACGCCGAGGGAGTGTTCGACGAGGCCGACGTGCGCGAACGCACCGAGGAACTGGCCGAGTTCGTCCGACGGGCGCGCGAGCACTACGGGCTCACCGACCGCAGGATCGTCGCCGCCGGTTTCTCCAACGGAGCCAACATCGCGGCGGCGATGACCCTGTTGCGGCCGGACGTGCTCAGTGAGGCCGTTCTGTTCGCGGCCATGCTGCCGGTCGGCGATCCGCCGTGGCACGAGCTCACGGGCAGCAGGGTGTGGATGTCCAACGGGGAACGGGACCCGATGGCACCGTTGCCCGCGGTGGATCGGTTGACCGGGACGCTCCGGGAGCGCGGCGCCGAGGTGACCGCACATCGCCACCGGGGTGGGCACGAGATCACCGGTGAAGCGTTGGAGCGGGCCGCGGCCTGGCTGAACACCTGAACGACCTTCCCGCGGGACGCGCTCCCGAGAGGTCACCGCGTCGAACGGGATCGCGCTTCCCGCAGCGTTCGCCTGCCCCCGCGGTAGAGTTCCAGGGCCTTCCGGGAGGCCGGATGCTGCTCGCAGAGGTGCACCAGGCTCTGCCTGACTCCGGTGGGTGCCGGATCCCGTGGGTCCGGCTCCGGTTCCAGCACGCGGACGGGCGGATCGCTGATCAACTCCGCCAGCAGCTCGACGGCCACCTCGGTCGTTTCCTCCGGGTCGGCGGCGTCCGGGTGGGACAGCGGGGCGGTGGAGCTTTCCCCGGGGCGCAGCTCCGCCAGATCGCCGATCACGTGGTAGCCGCTCTCGGCCAGTTCGGAGATCATCCGTTCGGACTGTTCACCGATCCACTGCCGGTGTTCGGCGGGGACCTCGAGGGGGGTCCGCGGTTTCCTGCCGCCGAGGATGCCGCCCGCTATGCGGGTTTTGACCGTCTCGTCGTGCTCGGACCAGGGGATGCGCTCGTTCAACCGCTGGTTGAGCTTTCTGATGACTTCGGTCTCGGCCACGCCGAGCGACCGGTTGGGCCGACGCACCGCGGTGTCGAACGCTTCCGGCTGGACACCGATGAGTTCCGCGAAACGGTTCCAGACCGTGGTCGGATCACCGCCCCTGGGGGGAACGGTGATCACGTGCACCCGTTCCGCGGGAACGTCGGCGGCCCACTTGTCCAGGATCGCGGCCGTGTCCTGGCGCGGCCAGAACAACTCGCTGAGCGGGTTCGTCTCCTCGGTCGTTCCTCGGATGCCCCCGACGAACTCCTCGAAGGACAGCGTGTGGCGGTTCTTGACGTCCTCCTGCCACACGGCCGGGAGCTGGCGCAGCAGGTCCCGCGCCGTGCACACCAGGTGCACCTCCGCGGAGGACAGGTCGTTCATCGCCCGTTCGATCTGTTCCGGGGTGGCGGTGCAGAACAGCTCGTGGGAGATCACCACGGTCCCCGGCCACTCGGCCGCCTCCGCCACGAGACGACTCCACGCGTGCGGCACGTTCTCGTCGAACCAGTCCGACTGGAACTGTTTGTGCTGCAGATCCAAGGCCGCGTGGAAATGCGCGTCGGGACGGCTTCCCGGATACAACACTCCCGCACGGCGGAGGTCCGTTCGGTTGTTCCAGAGGACTTCCTGTAAGTACGTCGTCCCGGTTTTGGGCGAGCCGAGGTGGATGTAGACCCGTTCGGGACCTGCAGGGTTCATCGATTCTCCAGTCGGTGATGACTCGGGGGCACACGCTGAACGGAGTGCGACAGCCTAACAATCCCGCGGGCCACCCCGGGGAGGCGCTCACGGGGTGATCATCGGGAGCGCCGCGGAGGAAGGGACGGGCACTTCCGCGGGCGGGAACGAGCGGGAATGGTTTTCCCTCCTGAGGGGCTTAGAGGTCCCCTGAAAGGGTGACTCGGGGGGTCCGGTTTTCTGTACAGTAGCCACCACGTATGCGTACGGGTTGGGGCGTTTCGAGATGATCGCACCGCCAGTTCCACCTCAGTGTCGTACGGGAAGGAACCGACGATGGATTTCTCGGGAGCTACGCTCTGGTTGACCGGCTTACCCGGGGCGGGCAAGTCCACCATCGCCGAAGCGGTGGGGGAGAGCCTTCGGGGGCGGGGCGCGCGAGTGGAGATCCTCGACGGGGATCGCTTGCGCACCAACCTGTCGGCCGATCTCGGATTCAGCGCGGCGGATCGGGCGGAGCACGTCCGCCGTACGGGGTTCGTGGCCAGGTTGCTGGCCACGAACGGGGTCACCGTTCTCGTGCCCGTGATAGCGCCTTACTCGGAGGTGCGTTCCGGTGTGCGCGAACAGCACGAGGCGCACGGGTGCCCCTACTTCGAGGTTCATGTGGCGACTCCTGCGGCGGAGTGCATGCGCCGTGATCCCAAGGGGCTCTACCGGCGTGCCGCGGCAGGGGAGCTGTCCGGCCTCACCGGATACGACGCCGAGTACCAGGAGCCCGGCGAGCCCGATCTGCGGTTGGACACCACCACCACCGACATAGCCACGGCGCGGGACGCCGTGCTGGGAATGTTGACGCGTGCGGTGGCCTCGTCCGCGCACCTGTCCTTCACGGAAGGTGACGAGGAGGTCCTCGACGGGGGCAAGCGGTTGTACCCGCTGTGATCGTCGTCGGGACCCGTTCTCCGGAGGCCCCCGATTCCGGAGCCGGGATCCGGAAGAGCGCGGAAGGTGCGCGGGAGCCTCCACGAGCAGGTGGAACGGGGTTTCGTTCTTTCCCGTTCCGGGGCTGAGAGAACACCTCGCGGCGCCGTCGCCCGGACACGCGGAGCTGGATCGCGGCTCTCGCGCGGGGAGCGCGTGTCCGTGGCGCTCGTCCCGCCCGCCGAGTCGTGCGGGTCGTCCGGGCGATGCGGCGGGCCTCCGCGGTGCCCGAAAGCGATCCGCCGACGGCGGACTTCGCCGGGCGGGGTCGGAAAGCGTCGACCCGCGAACGCTCCGATCCCGCCCTCCTCTGCCCGGCGGGGATCCCCGCCGGTGGTTCGACTCCTCCCGCAAGCCGGGTTGTATCGCTTCGTCCGGGGGACTCCCCGGGCACCGAGCGGTCCGGTGCTCCCCTCGTCGTGCGCGGTCCCCGCGGTGGTCGGGCCGTGGCGGAACGCGGGTCGTGCGGCGGTATTGACCGGAGGGGAACGCACGATTATGTTCGCATGAAGCACGTACGTTCTCTCAGCGAACAAGGTTGGCTGACGGCGATCCGTGCGGATTCTGTGCGAACACCGCGGAACGGAGTGGCCAGTGGCACGCATTCTGCAGCTCGACACGGCGGTGGCCGAGCTGGTCGACGACGGGGACACCGTCGCTCTGGAAGGATTCACACATCTCATTCCGGTCGCGGCGGGACACGAGATCATCCGGCAACGGACCAGGAATCTGACGCTGGTCAGGATGACCCCCGACGTGATCTACGATCAGCTGATCGGGGCCGGGTGCGCGGACAAGCTCGTCTTCTCCTGGGGCGGCAATCCAGGGGTTGGCTCGCTGCACCGGTTCAGGGACGCCGTGCAGCACTCCTGGCCCGTGCCGTTGGAGATCGAGGAGCACAGCCACGCCGGCATGGCCAATCGTTACGTGGCGGGGGCTTCCGGACTGCCGTTCGCGGTGCTGCGTGGCTACGCGGGCACCGATCTGCCGAACCACACCGACACGATCAGCACGGTCCGCTGTCCTTTCACGGGGGAGGAACTGGCCGCCGTCGCGGCCCTCAACCCGGACGTCGGCATCGTCCACGCCCAACGCGCGGACCGGGCGGGCAACGTGCAGCTCTGGGGCATCACGGGAGTGCAGAAGGAAACCGTGCTCGCCTCGGCGCGGTCGCTGGTGACCGTCGAGGAGGTGGTCGACGAACTGCCGGAACAGCCGGGGGCCGTGGTCCTGCCAACCTGGGCTGTCACCGCGGTGGCCGAGGTCCCCGGAGGCGCGCATCCCTCCTACGCCCAGGGGTACTACGAGAGGGACAACGGCTACTACCAGGACTGGGACGCGATCGGCCGGGACCGGGAGCGGTTCCGGGAATGGTTGGACACCGAGATTCACGGCGCGGGGAGGAGCGCACGATGAGCAGTCCTCGATCCGATTCCGCAACCGGGGGCGAGTTCACCTCGGACGAGATGATGACCGTGGCCGCCGCCCGCTCGCTGCGTGACGAGGCGGTGTGTTTCGTCGGGATCGGCCTGCCGAGCACGGCGGCCAACCTCGCGCGTCGCACCCACGCTCCGGGACTGGTGCTGATCTACGAGTCCGGTACTCTCGGTGCCGAACCGGAACGGTTGCCGCTGTCCATCGGGGACGGTGTCCTCGCGGAGACCGCTGACTCCGTGGTCGGTGTTCCCGAGATCTTCAACTACTGGTTGCAGCCGGGCAGGGTCGACGTCGGTTTTCTCGGCGGTGCTCAGGTGGACCGTTACGGCAACATCAACACCACCGTCATCGGGGAGGACTACCACGACCCGAAGGTCCGTCTTCCCGGTGCGGGAGGCGCGCCGGAGATCGCCACTTCCTGCGGTGAGGTGCTCATCGTGATGCGGCACAACCCGAAGGCGTTCGTCTCCGCGGTGGACTTCGTCACCTCGGTGGGATACGGCAGGGACGGCCGTGCGCGCGAACAGCTGGGACTGCCGGGCAAGGGGCCGGTACGGGTGATCACCGACCTCGGTGTGCTGGAACCGGACCTCGCGACCGGGGAGCTGGTCCTGAGCCGGGTCGCTCCCGAGGTCGAGGTGGAACAGGTACGTGCTGCCACCGGCTGGCCGCTGCGCACCGCTGACGAGGTGGGAACGCAGGAACCGCCCACCGAGCGGGAACTGACGGTCCTGCGGGAACTGAAGGCAACCCTCGGGAACGGAGAGTCGTCTTGACTTCTTCCCCTGCCTGGGGGCGGGGGATTCCCATCGGGCTCGCACCCGATGCTTCCTGCTTCGTTGCCGACTGCTGAAGGGAGGACCCTTGCAGGCTGACATCGGCTCCACAGGCTTCGCCCGGCTACGGCCCGGCTACCGCTCGACCAGCGGCAAGGATGTTCTTCGCGGCGTTGTGGTCCCGGTCGTGCCGGGTGCCGCAGTCGGGACACGTCCACGCCCGGGTGGAAAGACTCAACTTCTCCAGCAGGTATCCACACGCGGAGCAGGTCTTGCTGGACGGGTACCAGCGGTCGACCACCGCGAGGGTCGTGCCCGCGCGGCTGGTCTTGTACTCCAGCTGACGCCGGAACTCGCCCAACGCGGCGTCCAGCACGGCGCGGTTGAGCCCGGCCTTGGCCTTGACGTTGCGGCCGGGCTGCTGCTCGGTGCCGCGTGCGCTATTGGTCATGTCGGACACGTTGAGGTCTTCAATCGCGATCGTGTCGGCCCGGTGCACGAGGTTCGTGGTGGTGCGGTGCAGGAAATCCTGCCGGGCGTGGCGAACCTTGCGGTGCGCCCGTGCCACCTTCTTCTTGGCTTTGCGCCGGTTCGCGGAGCCGCGCTGTTTGCGGGCCATTTGACGCTGGTAGCGGGCCAGGTTGCGGGCTTTGCGGTCCAGGTGGCGCGGGTTGGCGATGGTCTCGCCGGTGGACAGGGTAGCGAAGTCCTTCACTCCGAGGTCGACGCCGATAGTCTCGCCCGTGCGTGGAGCGGGTTCGGGCTCGTCGGTGTCCACGACGAAGGTCACGTACCAGCGCCCGTCCGGCTCGCGGGCGACGACCACCATCGTCGGGGTCAACGACTCCAGCAGGTCGGCTTCCCAGGACCACACGAACTCCAGCGGCGCCGTCTGCTTGGCCAGCGTCAGCTTCCCGTCGCGGAGCTTGAACGCGGAGCGCGTGTAGTGCGCCGACTGGCCTCCGTTGCGGGACTTGAAACGCGGATACTTCGCCCGTCCGGCGAAGAAGCTCGCGTAAGCGGTGTGCTGGTGCCGCAGCGTTTGTTGCAGCGGCACGCTGGAGACCTCGGACAAAAACGCCAGATCATCGGTGCGTTTCCACGCCGCCAGCTGCGCGTCGGTCTCTTTGTACGAGGTTATGCGGCCTTCGGTGTGGTAGCGGCGGTGCCGCGCATCGAGGGTCTTGTTCCACACCAGGCGCACGCACCCGAACGTGCGGCCCAGCTGGGCCGCCTGCTCGGGGGTCGGGTAAGCCCGAACCTTGTACGCCGTCCGCATGCTGATCATTTTACACGACAGTCGATCACGAGTAAGTCCGGAGCGTGGGCACCCAACAACACTCGGGATCGGCTTCCTCCCCGGCGTGAGCGCCGGGGCTTCCGCCGATAGGAGAACAGGTGAGCAACGAGGTATACGTACTCGACGCGGTACGCACCCCGGTGGGGCGTTACGGCAAGGGGCTCGCCGAGGTCCGTCCAGACGACCTCGCCGCGCACACCGTCAGGGCACTGCTGGACAGGAGCCCCGAACTGGATCCGGCCCGGGTGTGCGACGTGCTGTTCGGCGACGCCAACGGGGCGGGCGAGGACAATCGCAACGTGGCGCGGATGGCCGCGCTGCTGGCAGGACTTCCCACCGGTGTCCCGGGGGCCACGGTCAACCGGTTGTGCGGCTCGGGGCTGGAAGCCGTCATCGAGGCGAGCAGGTTCGTGCAGACCGGTGACGGGGACGTGGTGCTGGCCGGCGGAGTCGAGTCGATGAGCCGCGCTCCGTGGGTGCTGCAGAAGCCGGAACGCGCTTACCCGCGGGGACACGAAACGCTGCACTCCACGACGCTGGGGTGGCGCATGGTCAATCCCGAGATGCCGCCGGAGTGGACCATCTCCCTGGGGGAGAGCGCGGAGGTCCTGGCGGATCGTTACGGGATCACCCGCGCGGATCAGGACGCGTTCGCCGCGCGCAGTCACGAGCGGGCCGCTGCCGCCTGGCGTGACGGTCTCTTCGCCGACGAGGTGGTGCCGGTTCCGGGGACCGAGCTCACCGAGGACGAAGGGGTCAGAACGGATTCCTCGCCGGACAAGCTCGGCAAGCTCAAGCCGGTCTTCCGCTCGGGGGGAACGGTCACCGCGGGCAATTCCTCCCCGATGAACGACGGTGCCGCCGCCGTGCTGCTCGGCAGCGAGCGGGGAGCCGAGCAGGCCGGTGCCGAACCGCTGGCACGGGTCGTCAGCAGGGGGGTCGCGGCCGTGGACCCCGACGTCTTCGGCATCGGACCGGTGGAGGCCGCGCGCACCGCGCTGGAGCGGGCCGGGATCGGATGGGGTGATCTGAGCGCGGTCGAGCTCAACGAGGCGTTCGCGGCGCAGTCGTTGGCCTGCCTGGCGGAGTGGCCCGAGCTCGATCCGGAGATCGTCAATCAGCGGGGAGGCGCGATCGCCATCGGCCACCCGCTCGGAGCCTCGGGGGCGCGCATCCTCACCACGCTGGCGCATCAGCTGCGCCGTAGCGGGGGTGGTTGGGGGCTCGCCGCGATCTGCATCGGGGTCGGTCAGGGCCTTGCCGTCGTGCTGCGCGCGTGACCGGTGCTCTCTGTCGTGTTGACGGCCGGGGCGGAAGTTCCGGCGCTGGGAGCGCCGGAAGGAAACCCCCGGCCCAACCGGCAACCCGAGCGGAAAACCTCAACGAGGAACGGGAAAACCCTATAGACGTCGGGAGTGAGCATGTCCACTGACTCGATCGAGGGGCAGGCCGACCGGCTGCTCCTGCCCAGCTACGCGCGTGATGACTCCAGCCATCCGGCGCTGGACACCCCCGAGTACAGGTCCACGTCGCTGCGTCACCCGAGTGAACCGCTTCAACGTTTACCGCAGAACCTCACCGAGGTCACCGGACCGGTGCTCGGCCACGAGCGGGTGTCCGAAACCGACCACGACCTGACGATCCAGCACGAAGGCGAGCCGCTGGGCGAGCGGATAGTTGTCAGTGGGCGGGTGCTCGACTCGGACGGCAAACCCGTGCCGGACACGCTGGTCGAGGCCTGGCAGGCCAACGCCGCGGGCCGGTACCGGCACGCGGGCGACCGGCACCCGGCCCCGTTGGATCCGAACTTCTCCGGTGTCGGGCGTTGCATGACCGATGAGCACGGTCGCTACCGGTTCGTCACGATCAAGCCCGGTGCCTACCCGTGGCGGAACCACGACAACGCCTGGCGCCCGGCGCACATTCATTTCTCGCTGTTCGGGCGCGCCTTCACGCAGCGGCTGATCACCCAGATGTATTTTCCCGGGGATCCGTTGTTCCATCAGGACCCGATCTTCAACTCGGTGCGCGACCCGAAGGCGCGCGAGCGGATGATCTGCGAGTTCGATCTGGACAGCACGATCCCGGAATGGGCGCTGTCGTACCACTTCGACATCGTGCTGCGCGGTAGCAGGGCGACCCCGTTCGAGAACGAGGAGGACGACGATGACGACTGAGCACGGCGGTCCCGCGACCACGCCGTCCCAGACGGTGGGGCCCTTCTTCGCGCTGCCGGGTGGTTTGCCGTGGCCGGACGGTCCCGAAGTCGTCGGCCCGGACACGGAGGACGCCTTCCTGCTGCGGGGGCGCCTGCTCGACGGCGCCGGTGAACCGGTTCCGGACGGTCTGGTCGAGATGTGGCAGGCCGACGAGCACGGTCGTTTCGCCCACCCGGACGACCCGCGCGGTTCGAGCACCTCCGCGCGCGGTTTCGGGCGGTGCGCCACCGGATCGGACGGGGAGTTCTGGTTCCGCACGGTCCGGCCCGGTGCGCTTCCCACCCCGGAGGGGGAGTGGGAGGCCCCGCACATCGACGTGACCGTGCTGGCCCGCGGCTTGCTCGACCGGGTGGTGACCAGGATCTACTTCCCGGACGAGGAAGAGGCCAACGCCGCCGACCCCGTGCTGTCCACGGTGGACCAACAACGTCGCGGCACCCTGATCGCGGGCGTCGAGGACGGGGCCTTCCGCTTCGACATCAGGTTGCAGGGAACCGGCGAGACCGTCTTCTTCGCGGTATGACCGGTGTCTTCCGGTCGAGTCGGTCGCTCCCCGATGGCTCGGGGCACCGGCTCAGCGGCAGCGGAGGTTCCGCTCCGGCGGACCCACGACGACCCGAACAGCGAACATCAGTGAGGACGGGCACGGCTTGTTCACCCCAACGTTCGTCACCGAACGCTTCGCCGCGTGCACCGACCGCCGCGCGTGGCTGGCCGCCATGCTCGACTTCGAGGCCGCGCTGGCCCGCGCACAGGCCGACGTCGGAGTGCTCGACCCGGAAGTCGCCGAGCGGATCGCCCGCGAGTGCGTGGTGGACGGGTTCGACGCCGACTCGATCGCCGAACGCGCGGCCGCCTCGGCGACACCGGTCATTCCCCTGGTCGGCGATCTGACCGAACGGGTGCCGGAGGACGTGTCCGGTTGGGTGCACCGGGGGGCCACGAGCCAGGACGTCGTGGACACCGCCGCCATGCTGGTGGCTCGTGCGGCCCTGGACCTGCTGCTGGAGGAGCTGCACGGTGTGGCCGACGAGTGCGCGCGACTCACGCGGGAGCACCGGGACACCGTGATGACGGGCCGGAGCCTGTTGCAGCAGGCGCTGCCGACCACTTTCGGGAGGAAGACCGCGAGCTGGCTCGGCGGGGTGGTCGACGCGACCGAGTCGGTGTCGCGGTTGCGGCGGGAACGGCTCGCGGTCCAGTTCGGGGGCCCGGTGGGAACGCTGGCCACGCTGGGGACGGACGGAGTCCCGGTCGCGGCCGCGCTGGCCGAACGCCTGGGGCTGGCCGAGCCGGTGCTTCCCTGGCACACCGAACGTACGAGGACGGGGGAACTGGCCTCCGCCCTGGGCACCGTGGCCGGGACGCTCGGAAAGATCGCGCTGGACGTCAAGCTGGGTGCCCAGACCGAGTTGGGTGAGCTCTCCGAAGGGCGTTCCGGTGGTTCCTCGGCGATGCCGCACAAGCGGAATCCGGTCCGTGCCGTTCGCGTGACGGCCGTGGCGCGGCGGGTTCCCGGCCTGGTCGCCACGTTGCTCTCGGCCATGCCCCAGGAGCACGAGCGGGGTGCGGGGAACTGGCAGGCCGAGTGGGAACCGTTCACGGAGCTGCTGCGGCTCACGGGGTCCGCGGCTTCGCTGACCAGGGAGATGCTGGTCGATCTGCGGGTGAGCACCACGGCCATGCGCACCAACCTGGACGTCACCAAGGGGGCGTTGCTCGCCGAGCGCGTCTCCGCGGTCCTCGCGCCGGAGCTCGGTGCGCGGCGGGCCAAGGAACTGGTCACCGGGCTGGTGAGCAGGATCGGGGACGACGAGGGCGGGCTGCGTGCGGAGCTGCTCGACGATCCGACGGTGCGTTCGGTGCTGTCCGAGGAGGCCGTGCTGGAGGTGACCGACCCGGAGGGCTATCTGGGCTCCTCCGGGGAGTTCGTCGACCGTGCGCTGGAGGCGTACGCGCGTTGGAAGGAGACGAGTGCCGGTGATTCCGGACTATGAACTGACCGGTCCGCCGCATGCCCCGGTGTTGGTGCTGTCCAACTCGCTGGGCACGGACCGGACGATGTGGGACGCGCAGCTGCCCGCCCTGTCCGCGCGGTTCCGGGTGCTGCGTTACGACCAGCGTGGTCACGGAAAGACCCCGGCCACGTCCGGTCCCTACGACCTGGAGCTGCTCGGGCGTGACGTGCTCGATCTGCTGGATCACCTCGAGATCGGAAGAGCTCACTTCGCCGGTGTCTCGCTCGGGGGGATGACCGGCATGTGGTTGGCGTGCAACGCGCCGGAACGGATCGACCGGCTCGCCCTGCTGTGCACCTCCGCGGCCCTCGGGCCCGCGTCCGGTTGGCGGGAGCGTGCCGAGTTCGTGCGGACGAACGGCACCTCGGCGATGGTGCGGTCCACTCTGGAACGCTGGTTCACGCCCGAGTTGGCTTCCAGGCGGGACGTGTCCGCCAAGTACGGCGCCATGATCGCGGCCACCGACGACGAGGGCTACGCGGGGTGCTGCGAAGCCATCGCGACGATGGAGCTGGACGAGCGGCTGGCCGGGATCACCGCTCCCACGCTCGTGGTGGCGGGGTATGATGACCGGGCGACACCGCCCGAGCACGCCGAGCGCATCGCCGGGAGTGTCGCCGGTGCGCGCCTGGAGGTGCTGGAAAACGCCGCGCACCTGGCCAATGTGGAGCGGCCCGAGCAGGTCGATCGTCTGCTGGGCGAGCATTTCGCGGGTGAGGAACAGCGCATGTCCCTCGGTGCCGAGGAAGCCGCCGGTGACGGGTCGGCCCCGGGCAGGACCGGCACCGGAACGGCCGTTCGCAGGCAGGTGCTCGGCGACGCCCACGTCGATCGGACCAACGAGCGGACCACGGAGTTCACCGCGCCCTTCCAGGACTTCATCACCCGTTACGCTTGGGGCGAGCTCTGGGCCTCGGAGGAGATGGACCGGCCGACCCGCAGCTGCGTCACCCTCGCGATCCTGGCGGCGACCGGTAATCACGACGAGCTCGCGATGCACGTTCGAGCGGCTCGGCGCAACGGCGTGGCCGTGGAGACCATCAGGCAGGTGCTGATGCACGTGGCCGTCTACGCCGGTGTGCCCAAGGCCAACAGTGCCTTCGCGCTCGCCGACCGGATACTGTCCGAAGAGGACGAGCAGAGCGGTGCTTGAGATCCACGAGGGGGTGGCGTGATGGAGCCGGAGGCCGATTCCGGGGTGGGGCCGGTGCAGTCCTTGGCTCGTGGACTCATGGTGATCCGAGCCTTCGACGAGACGCGTCCGGAGATGACCCTCAGCGAGGTCGCCCGCACCACCGGTCTCTCCCGCGCCTCCACCCGTCGTTTTCTGCACACCCTCGTGCAGCTCGGCTACGTCTGGACCGACGGTCGGCTGTTCGCCCTGACCCCCAGGGTGCTCGAACTCGGTTTCTCCTACCTGTCCAGCCTGTCCCTGCCGGAGATCGCCCAGCCACATCTGGAGCGGTTGACCGCCCAGGTGCACGAGTCGGTGTCGGTGTCGGTGCTCGACGGGGACGAGATCGTCTACGTGGGGCGGGTGCCGACTTCGCGGATCATGACCGTGGCCATCAACATCGGCACCCGCTTCCCGGCCTATGCCACTTCGATGGGACGGGTGCTGTTGGCGAGCCTCGACGAGGCGGAGCTGGCGGAGTACCTGGACCGTGTTCGCCCGGAGCCGTTGGCCCCCCAGACCGTGACCAGCGCGGGGGAGCTGCGCCGTGAACTGGAGCGCATCCGGTCCCAGGGGTGGGCGATCGTCGACCAGGAACTGGAGGCGGGACTGCGTTCGGTGGCCGCCCCCATCCGGGACCGCTCCGACCGGGTGGTGGCTGCCGTGAACGTTTCCTCGCACGCCAGCAGGACCGGCCCCGAGCAGGCGCGCGAGGAGCTCCTTCCGCCGCTGTTGGAGACGGCGGCCAGGATCGAGGCCGATCTGCGGGTGGCCCCGCAGGCCGGGAGCAGCGCGCGGTGAGGCTCGCGGCCGGCAACCGGCCCCGGGCGAAGTCCGATCACGGGCCCTGAGCCCACATCAGACGTGTTTCTCCGGGATCGGCCGACCGGGAGTACCGAAATCATGCGGGCACGGTTCGAACATCTACTCGAACTGGCGTGCTGGTCCAATGTCGAGGTGCTGGTTCTCCCACGAGCGTTGGTAGACGCGACGGTTTGGAGGGACGGTTCACCGTGCTGGATTTCGACGCGGCTCAGTCGATCGGATATGTGGAGGTCCCGGACGGGGCGATCCATGTCCGGGATCAGGACCAGGTGACCGGTTACACCCGAAACGCCGAAGCACTGCGCTCTATCGCGCATTCACAGGAGGAATCGCTCGGAGTGATCAGGGCTCGCGCGGAGGCTCCGGTCCAAGTGGAGAGGCGCAGCAAGTGTGGCCACCGCCGATCACCGTTCGGAGTGGCGGAAGTCGAGTCACAGCAGCAATGGTTCGGATCGCGCCGAGGTGGCGTTGGGTGCCGCCACCGCGGCGGTGCGGGATTCCAAGGCCCCGGAGGGGCCGGCACTGCGGGTGGGAGCCGCGGAGTGGGAGAGGTTCCTGGCCGGAGTGAAGCGGCGCGCCCCCCGACTCCGGCGGCGCGGGCTGACCCGGAACGCTCCGCACTGACCGACCTCGCCGGAGACGGGGCCGGGCACGGTGCGGTGAGGCCCACGTTCGTGACGGGCGTGCTCACCGCGCTCGCGTCTCGGCGTGATCCGAGCTCTTTTCCGCTCAGGCGCTTTCCGCGGCCGACTGGGCGGCCAGGAAGTCGCGATACCAGTCGAGGGTGGCCCGCAGCCCGTCCACGAGTGGGGTGGGACGCCGGTCGAAGTGCCGCTCGAACGGTGCCGAGACCATGTTCTGCGGGACGAGGTGCTGGTAGAAGAGCTCGGCGTACTCGTTCATGAACCGCTCGTCGAACGGGCCCGCGGCGGTGGGCCGGTCGAGTACTCGTGCGGTGATCTCGCTTCCGGTGATCCGCTCGACGAGATCGTGGAGGTGTTCGGTGCTGACCGCGGGCACGGTGGGCAGGTGCCACACCCGGCCGGTGGCGGCCTCGTCGGTGGTGGTGCCGAGGTCGACGAGACCACGGGCGACGTCCGGCAGGTAGGAGTAGCTGTGCGGCAGCGTGATGTCGCCGAGCCCGAGCGCGGGCTCCCCGGTCAGCACGGCGGGGAAGAACGCCCCGCCGAGGGTGGAGTTCAGCACGCGAGGACCGTAGAAGTCGGCCGCACGGCCCAGCACGACGTTGGCGTGTCCGGCGTGATGCGCGTCCAGGTAGGACTGGTCCAGCGCGGCGCGCATCCGTCCCTTGCGGCTCGTCGCCGCCCAGGGGGTGTGCTCGGTGATGGCCGTGCCGTCCGCCTCGCCGTACGGGTAGAGCGTGTCGAGCACCACGAGCCGGGCGCCGCTCCGGCCCGCGGCGGCGAGCACCGCTCGGCCGATCTCCGGCAGCTGCTCGACCTGTAGGTGGTACGGCACGTTGACGGCGTGGTAGATCGCCGCGGCACCCGCGGTCGCGGAGACGGCCCGGTCGGCGGAGGAGATGTCGGCACGCACCGTCTCGACCCCGGCGGGGGCCTCCTCGAGCGGACTGCGGCTGACGTGGCGCACCCGGAGCCCGCGTGCGAGCAGTTCGTCCACGATGGTCTTTCCCGCCGGACCTGCGCCGAGCACGACGTGCGTTTCACCGGTGGTCGTGGTCATCAGTACTCCTTCAATTTCGTGAGTGACTGTTCATTCACTTTTGAGGGCAGGACAAGCGGTGCCCGTTCTCTCGGAGCCCTTCGACTGGGCGTGGAACCGTCGCGCGAGTCAGGAAGACGGACTGTGCCGGAAGCCCTCCGTGAGCGCGGCCGCCCAGTCGGTGGCGGTGTCGAACGCGTCGATCGCGGTCAGCAGGTGGCACAGCTGGCCGCGAGCGAGGAAGTTCTGAGCCTGGGCCGCGTCCGCTCCGGCCCTGGAAACGGCCAGCGAGGTGATCCTGCCGATGCCGTCGCGCACGGCCGAGGCCACTTCCGGGGTCTGGGTCGAGGCCAGTGCCTGCACCTGGAGCAGCAGCAGGTCGCGGTCGGCGATCAGCTCGGCGTACCGCGCCCCCATGCGGTCCAGGATCTCGGCGCTGTCCGGGCTTTCCGCCTGGTCGGCGGCCTCCTCGAGCGTGCCCACGATGCGGTCGTAGCAGTCCTCGATCGCGGCGACGAACAGGTCGACCTTGCGCGGGAAGAGCTTCATGACGTACGCCGAGGAGATGCCCGCGTGCTCGGCGACCCGGGTGACCGGGCTGGTGTCGTAGCCACGGCGAGCGAACACGGTCACCGCGCTGCGGATGACCGCGCGCCGACGCTCTCCGGCCGTCGCCCTCGAACCCGCCCTCATGGTGAGTGACTGTACATTCACTTCTGGGTGGGCGCAAGCGAGTCCGCCGGAGCTTTCCGCTCGGACGGATCTCTCCGCCCGGGCTCCCGGAGGACGCTCGCGCGGTGACGGGTAGGGCACGGAGGTGACGCGAACTCGGGACGGGGAGTGGGCCGGCTCGGAAACGCCTCCGAACCGGCCGGCGGTCTCGGGCTCAGCTCCGCCGTGCTGTCTGCCCGTTGTCCCCGCTTTCGACGATCCCGGAGTGCTCGGCGATCTCCGCCAGACCGGGCTCGGCCCCGTCCGCCGCTGCCGAGGAGCGGGACTCCGCTCCGTCCGCGAACTGGGTCCGGTACAGCTCGGCGTAGTGCCCGTCGTGTTCCAGCAGCTCGGTGTGGGTCCCCTGCTCGGCGATGCGTCCCTCCGAGATCACCAGGATGCGGTCGGCCCGGCGGATGGTGGCCAGCCTGTGGGCGATCACCAGCGAGGTGCGCCCGGAGAGCGCTCCGCGCAGCGCCTGCTGCACCGCGGCCTCGGACTCCGAGTCGAGATGCGCGGTGGCCTCGTCCAGCACGACGATGGGCGGTTGCTTGAGCAGCAGTCTCGCGATGGCGATGCGTTGCTTCTCCCCGCCGGAGAGCCGATATCCCCGGTCACCGACGACGGTGTCCAACCCGTCCGGGAGTTCGGTGAGCAGCTCCTCGAGCTGGGCGGTCCGCAGCGCCTCCAGTAGTTCCGCGTCGGTGGCGGAGGGACGCGCGTAGGCGAGGTTCGCCCGGATCGTGTCGTGGAACAGGTGCGCTTCCTGGGTGACCACGCCGATGGTGGAGTACAACGAGGCCAGGGTGACGTCCCGGACGTCGTGCCCGCCGACGCGGACACTTCCCGAACCCACCTCGTACAACCTGCCTGCCAGCTGGGCGATCGTGGTCTTGCCCGCTCCGGAGTGCCCGACCAGTGCGATCATCTCCCCCGGATCGGCGCGGAAGGAGACGTCGTGCAGGACCTGGTGCGCGGGCGTGCTCTCCTGGCGCGCCACCGACTCCAGGGAGGCCAGCGAGACCTCGTCGGAACCGGGGTAGTGGAACGAGACCGAATCGAACTCCAGGCTGTTCACCCCGGAGGGGAGTTCGATCGCGTCCTCCCGTTCGCGGATCATCGGCTGCAGATCCAGCACCTCGAACACGCGGTGGAAGCTGACCAGGGCCGTCATCACGTCGACGTGCACGTTGGACAGCGAGGTCAGTGGACCGTACAGGCGGGTGAGCAGCGAGGTCAGCGCCACCAGGGTGCCGAGCTGCAGCGAACCGTCGATCACCAGCGTGCCCCCCAGGCCGTAGGCCACCGCGGTGGCCAGCGCGGCCAGCAGTGTCAGCCCGACGAAGAAGACCCGGCTGTACATGGCCGACAGCACACCGAGGTCGCGCACCCGCGCGGCCTTGCCCGCGAACTGCTCGGTCTCCTCGTCGGCCCTGCCGTAGAGCTTGGTCAGCATGGCGCCGCCGACCCCGAAGCGCTCGGTCATCAGCGAACTCATCTCCGCGTCCACGGCCATCTGTTCGCGGGTGACGCGCTGTAGCCTCTTGCCGACCCAGCGGACCGGGAACAGGAACAGCGGCAGCAGGGCCAGCGCGATCAGCGTGATCTTCCAGGACAGCGCGAACATCGCGGCCAGGACCAGCACCAGGCTCAGCACGTTGGACACCACGGAGGACAGCGTGCTGGTCAGGGCGCGCTGCGCCCCGATGACGTCGCTGTTGAGCCTGCTGGTCAACGCCCCGGTCTGCGCGCGGACGAAGAACGCCAGCGGCATCCGCTGCACGTGGTCGAACACGTCGCGGCGCAGCTCGTAGATCAGCCCCTCCCCGAGGCGGGAGGAGTACCAGCGCTGCAGCAGTGTCAGCACCGCCTCTGCGAGGGCCACCCCGGCCACCGCCACGGCGAGCCAGAGGACCACTCCCATGCGCCCCGGCACGACCCCGCGGTCGATGATCGCCTTGAACAGCAGGGGAGTGACCACTCCGAGCACGGCCGTGGCCGCGACCATGAGCAGGAAGGGCACGATCACGCCGAGGTAGGGCCGTGCGTATCCCAGTATCCGTTTCGCCAGGCCGGGAGGGAGCCGTTGTCGGGTGACCGAACTGTCCCTGGTCAGCGACCGCATCGTCGCCCAGCTCACTCCGTTGTCCATGCCGGCACCTTTCTTCGTGGTGGGATCGGTGTCGTTCGATCAGATGACTTGAAGTTCACTGGAAGTCAAGAGTTTTTCGGGGATCGATGGGGCGGGGCGTCCTGCTGGTTCGGGGTGGTGGAGCTGTCCTGCTCGTCGGCCAGCTTCAGCAGTAGGCGGCGCAGCTGGTCGTGCTCCGCCTCGGACAGGCGGGCGAGCATGGCCCCGTTCACGGATTCCGCGACCGAGTCCGCCTGAAGCAGGACGCTCCGGCCCTGCTCGGTCAGGTGGAGCAGACGTCGTCTGCGGTCGCCGCTGTCGATCGTGCGGGACAGCAGTCCGCGCTGTTCGAGCCTCGGCAGCAGCGAGGCCAGGGTGGCCTTGTCGATGGCCGCCTGTTGGCCGACGGTGGCCTGTTCGATGCCGGGGTGCTCGTCCACCGCGCGCAGCACCGCGTACTGCGGTTTGGTCAGCTCGGGCAGTTGTGCCTGCCAGTTGGCGTTGTGCTCCTGCAGCGTGCGGCGCAGCAGGTGGAAGACGGCCGCGTCCAGTTCCACTGTGTTCTCTCGCAGTCGGTCGTCGTCGGGGGCTCGTGCATCTTATTGAAGTTTTCCGCTCTCCCCCGTCTCAGGTGCTCGGTCGGCGGGGCCCCTCGCGGCGCCGCCTGCTGGCAGCGTGGCCGTTTCCGCGTTGCCGCGCCGAAGGGCAGCGGGGCGTCGGCTCGACGGGGAGATCTCGGCAGAGGTCCCGCTGCGGTGTGTCCGTCCTGCCGGGAAGCATCGTCCGCTCGGGAGGCGTGTTCGTCCCGCGGGGCGGTCGTTTCGCGGAGTCGGGCCGCGACCCCGTGCGACCCGGCCTCACCCAGTGTTAGTATGTACACGAACGTTCGTCTACGAACGATTTTGGAGTGAGGATGCGGTTGGTGGTGGGCGTCACCGGAGCCACCGGGGCTCCGTTGGCCGCGGGGCTGCTCGAAGCGCTGCGGGGCGACCCGGACGTGCGCACTCATCTCGTGCTCAGCAGGTGGGCCAGGGCCACGGTCGAACTGGAAACCGGATACGGAGCGCGGGAGTTCACCAAACTGGCGGACGAGGTGCACGGGCCGGGGGATCAGGCGGCCACGATCTCCTCGGGGTCGTTCCACACCGACGGCATGGTGATTCTGCCCTGCAGCATGAAGACGGTCGCCGGGATACGCACCGGCTACGCCGACGGCCTCATCGGTCGAGCCGCCGACGTCACTCTCAAGGAACACCGCAAGCTCGTTCTGGTGCCCAGGGAAACCCCGCTCAACGAGATCCACCTGGAGAACATGCTCGCGCTGGCCCGCATGGGAGCCGTGCTGGTGCCGCCGATGCCCGCCTTCTACAACCACCCGGAAGTCGTCGGCGACGTCGTCGACCACGTCGTGACCCGCGTGCTCGACCAGTTCGGCCTGTCGAGCTCCGCGGCCGGACGCTGGCGAGGTCTCGACGCCGCGCGTCGGACGGATTCGTGACCCCACCTCGCCGCTCGAACATCAGGAGAGTGCCACATGCCCCACGACGATCTGCGTTCCTACCTCGAAGCCCTAGACGGGCAGGGACAGTTGCTGCACGTCGAGGAACAGGTCGCCCCGGAACCCGACCTGGGGGCCGCCGCCAACGCGGCCAACAGGCTCGGTGAACGGGCCCCGGCGCTGTACTTCGACAACGTCACCGGATTCGACGAGCCCCGGATCGCGTTGAACACGCACGGTTCGTGGGCCAATCACGCCGTCGCGTTCGACCTTCCCCCCAACACCTCGACCAGGGGGCAGGTGGAGGAGTTCATCCGGCGCTGGGAGAACTTCCCCGCTCCCGTCGAGCGCAGGGAGAACCCGCCGTGGGCGGAGAACTCCGTCAGCGGCGGGGAGGCGAACCTGTTCGACGTGCTCCCGCTGTTCCGGCTCAACGACGGAGACGGAGGTTTCTACCTGGACAAGGCCGCCGTCGTCTCCCGTGACCCGGATGACCCCGAGAACTTCGACAAGCAGAACGTGGGCACCTACCGGATGGAGGTCAAGGGCACCGACCGCCTCGGGCTCCAGCCGGTGCCGATGCACGACATCGCGCTGCACCTCAACGCGGCGGAACAGCGCGGAGAGGACCTTCCGGTCGCGGTCGCCCTGGGCAACGAGCCGGTGATCTCCGTGGTGGCGGGAACTCCGCTCGGGTACGAGCAGTCCGAGTACGAGATGGCCGGCGCGCTGCGGGGCACGCCGGAGCCGATCGCGAAGGCCCCGCTGACCGGGCTCGACGTGCCGTGGGGCAGCGAAGTCGTGCTCGAAGGAGTCATCGAGGGGCGCGAACGCGAGATCGAGGGGCCGTTCGGCGAGTTCACCGGACACTACTCGGGCGGGCGCGGCATGACGGTGCTGCGCGTGGACCGGATCTCCTACCGCACCTCCCCGGTCTTCGAGTCGCTGTACCTCGGGATGCCGTGGACCGAGGTCGACTACCTGATCGGCCCCGCCACCTGCGTTCCGCTCTACCAGCAGCTGCGGGCCGACTTCCCCGAGGTGCAGGCCGTCAACGCGATGTACACCCACGGGCTGCTGGCGATCGTGTCCACCAAGAAGCGCTACGGCGGCTTCGCCCGCGCGGTCGGTCTCCGCACCATGACCACCCCGCACGGACTCGGCTACTGCAAGATGGTCATCGTCGTCGACGAGGACGTCGATCCCTTCGACCTGCCCCAGGTCATGTGGGCGCTGTCCACCAAGGTCAACCCGGCTTCCGACCTGGTCAACCTGCCGAACATGTCGGTGCTGGAACTGGATCCCGGATCGCAGCCGCCCGGGGTGACCAACAAGCTCGTCATCGACGCGACCACCCCCGTGGCACCGGACGACCGCGGCCGCTACGGCCAGCCGGTCACGGACCTTCCCGAAACCGGCGCCTGGATCGACAAGCTCTCGTCGCTGATCGCCGAACGGGCGAGCGAGAACCGCTGAACCACCGAACGAGGAAACCGGAGACAGCAGACGATGTGTCCACGTTGTGCCGATGAGAACGTCAGCGAGCTCACCGCCTCGCCCGTGCCGGGGGTGTGGAAGGTGCTGCGCTGCGACCTGTGCCTGTACACCTGGCGCACCAGCGAACCAGCACGGCGAAGCACCCGGGAGGCCTACCCCGAGCGGTTCCGGATGAGCAGGGCCGACATCGACAACGCCCCGCAGGTCCCCGCGATACCGGAGCTGCGTGCCGAGGCGAGGGGGGAGACGCCGTGACGGAGGCCCTCATGTGGGAGGCCCGCGCCGCCGAGGGGAAGCTGGAAGAGCTGGTCGGGTGGGCGGAAAACGCCCTGGCGGAGATGAGCGAGCACGGCTCGTGCCGCGACGCGACCGTCTACCGCGGCGGACAGGACCGGGTGGTCGTCCTCGCGCATTTCGACGGTGCACCGGAAGAGCTCACGGACCCTCCCGGAGAGCTGCTCGCCCGTCCGGTGCACCAGTGGCCGTTCACCAGGATCAGCGGTTACGAGTTCCGCCCCGGCCACGCGGTCGGCGGTCAGGAGCCCGCGTCGTAACCCGCGCGCCGCAGGGCGTCGGCCAGGGCGCCCTGCTGGGTCCCCTCGCGTTTGCCGTCCCGCTGCTTGCCCGCCTTTCCGCTCTTCCCGTTCTTGCCGGTTCCACCGCCTCCGCCGCTGCCGTTCTCCCGGCGTGGACGTGAGCCCCGGCCGGAGGTCGGCTCGTCGCCGGAGCCGGAACCGTTCGTGCTGCCGCTCCCGGCGGCGACCTCGTCCTCCAACCGCAGGGTCAGGGAGATGCGTTTGCGTTCCACGTCCACCTCCCTGACCTTGACGCGCACCACGTCGCCGGGTTTGACCACCTCGCGCGGGTCCTCGACGAAGGACTTCGACATGGCCGAGACGTGGACCAGGCCGTCCTGGTGCACCCCCACGTCGACGAAGGCGCCGAACGCGGCGACGTTGGTGACCGCGCCCTCCAGCACCATGCCCGGTTTCAGGTCGTTCAGCGAGTGCACCCCTTCCGCGAAGTGGGCGGTGCGGAATTCGGGACGCGGATCGCGGCCGGGCTTTTCCAGTTCTGAAATGATGTCGGTGATCGTGGGGAGCCCGAAGGAGTCGTCCGCGAAATCGGCGGGGCGCAGTCCGCGCAGCAGCCGCGCGTTGCCGATGATCTCGGTCAGCGACCCGCCGGTGGAATCGACGATGCGGTGCACCACGGGGTAGCTCTCCGGATGGACGCTGGAGGAGTCCAGCGGGTCGTCACCGTTGGTGATGCGCAGGAATCCGGCGCACTGCTCGAACGCCTTCGGTCCCAGCCGGGACACCTCCCTGAGCCCCTGCCTGGAACGGAAGGGGCCGTGCGTATCGCGGTGCCCGACGATGTTCTCGGCCAGTCCGGCGTTGATCCCGGAAACCCTGGTGAGCAACGGGGCCGAGGCGGTGTTGACGTCCACGCCGACCGCGTTGACGCAGTCCTCGACCACTGCGTCCAGGGACTGCGAGAGCTTCGACTCGGACACGTCGTGCTGGTACTGACCGACCCCGATGGACTTCGGTTCGATCTTGACCAGCTCGGCCAGCGGGTCCTGGAGCCTGCGGGCGATCGAGACGGCCCCGCGCAGCGAAACGTCCACATCGGGCAGTTCCCTGGAGGCGTAGGCCGAGGCGGAGTAGACCGAGGCCCCCGACTCGGACACCGAAACCTTGGTCGTGTTCTCGCGGGAAGCCACCACCCGCGCCGCCAGTTCGTCGGTCTCCCTGGAGGCCGTCCCGTTGCCGACGGCGATGAGTCCGGCCTCGTGCTGCTCGGCCAGCCGCTCCAGGGTCGCCACCGCTTCTTCCCAGCGCCGTTGCGGCTCGTGCGGGTGAATGGTGGCCGTCTCCACGAGCTTGCCGGTTCCGTCCACCACCGCGACCTTCACACCGGTGCGGTACCCGGGATCGAGCCCGATCGTGGGACGTGGTCCGGCCGGAGCGGCCAGCAGCAGATCGCGGAGGTTGCCCGCGAAGATCCGGACGGCCTCGTCCTCGGCCTGTTGGCGCAGCCTGCCGCGCAGGTCGATGTCGATGTGCACCATGATCCGAGTCCGCCAGGCCCAGCGAACCGTCTCGCGCAACCAGGAGTCGGCCGGACGCCCCGCGTCGCGGATGTCGAACCTGGCCGCTATGGCCGTCTCGTACTCACCGGGGCCCTGCGTAGGGTCGTGTTCCGGATCCGGGTCCAGGGACAGCTCGAGGATCTCTTCCTTCTCCCCGCGGAACAGCGCCAGCGCCCGGTGGGAGGGAAGTGTTCGCAGGGGTTCGGAGAAGTCGAAGTAGTCCGCGAACTTCGCCCCGCCGTTCTCCGCGCCCTCCCGGACCTTGGAGGAGAGCAGGCCGCGTCCCCAGGCCCGCTCGCGCAGCTCCCCGATCAGGTCGCCGTCCTCGGCGAACCGCTCGACCAGAATCGAACGGGCTCCCGTCAGGGCGGCCGAGGCGTCGGCGATCCCGTTGTCGGAGCCGACGTAGTCCGCGGCGACGACCTGCGGGTCCTGTTGCGGATCCGTGAGCAGCGTGTCGGCGAGCGGTTCCAGGCCTGCTTCCCGCGCCACCTGCGCCTTGGTGCGGCGCTTGGGTTTGAACGGCAGGTACAGATCCTCCAGCCGAGCCTTGGAGTCGGCGGCGGAGATCCGGGTGTGCAGTTCGTCGTCGAGCTTGCCCTGCTTGCGGATCTCCTCGAGGATCGTGTTGCGCCGCTGCTCCAGCTCGCGCAGGTAGCGCAGCCGCTGCTCGAGAGTGCGCAGCTGTGTGTCGTCGAGCGCGCCGGTGACCTCCTTGCGGTACCGGGCGACGAAGGGGACGGTGGCCCCGTCGTCGAGCAGCTGCACGGCAGCCGCCACCTGTTCCGCGCGTGCACCGAGCTCCTCGGCGATCTTTTGGTGAATCGACGTCGTCACGTTCCTGTTCAGCCTTTCGACCGACCTGCTGGCCCTTGTTGCGAGGGCATTCTCGCCCATTGTCGCCGTTCGGGTGGGCCAGGGCGATCTCGGCGTGGCGCGGCGGCGCCGTAGAAGCAGCCGAGCGACCGGCGCCGCCGCGGGAGGTGCCGCCACGCGAACCGAGGGGCCGGAGAACTTAATTCATCCGAAAGGTGACTCAGCGTACGAGTTCGCGGGCGGCCTCGGTGATGGCGGCCGCGTCGATTCCGGCCTGTCCGAGCAGTTCGGCCGGTTTGCCGGAGCCGGGCATGACCGACACCGCGAGCTTGCGCACCGGGGCGAGGGTTCCCGTATCCGCGAGCGCGGCCAGCACCGCGTCTCCGAGTCCTCCCTCGGGCCAGTGGTCCTCGACCGTGACCAGCCCGGCCGTCTGGTTCGCCGCGGAGCGCAACGTCTCCGAATCGATCGGCTTGATCGAGTAGAGGTCGATGACCCGTGCGCGGATGCCCTCCGACTCGAGCCGTTCGGCGGCGTCCAGCGCCTCGTGGAGAGTCACCCCCGCGCCGACGAGCGTCACGTGGTCCCCGCCGCGGACCGTCTTGGAGCCCCCGATGGGGAACTGCTCGTCGGAGCCGTAGATCACGGGGGAGGCGCCGCGACTGGTGCGCATGTAGCAGATCCCGCTCCGGTCGGCCATCGGCTCCAGCAGTTGAGTCGCCTGGTTCCCGTCACACGGGTACAGCACGGTGCTGCCGTGCACCGCGCGCATGGCGGCCAGGTCCTCCAGAGCCATCTGGGAGGGGCCGTCCTCACCGATCGCTACTCCGGCGTGCGAGCCCATCAGGCACAGGTCGGCCCGGCTGACGGCCGCCATCCTGATGAAGTCGTAGGCACGGGTCAGGAACGCCGCGAAGGTGGAGGAGAACGGCGTCCAGCCCCGCACCTGCATCCCGACCGCGGTCGCCAGCATCTGCTGCTCGGCGATGTACATCTCGAAGTAGCGCTCGGGGTGCCCCTCGCGGAACTGCTCCGAATGGGTCGAGTTGGACACCTCGCCGTCCATGGCGACCACGTCACCGCGCCGGGTGCCCAGCGCGCGCAGCCCCTGCCCGTAGGCCTTGCGGGTGGCCACGGAGGAACCGAGCTCGAAGCTCGGGAGGTCGGCGGCGGAGCTCTCGAAGGTCCTCGGCCGGTTGTTCCCCTCCGGGGCGGAGACCTTGACACCGAGGTCGCGGTACCCGCCGAGCTCGGTGACTGCGGCCTCCGAGTCCGAGACCGGTTTGCCGTGCTTACCGGTGAGGTTCTCGACCTCGCTCACGCCCTTCCCCTTGAGCGTGCGGGCCACGATGGCCGTCGGGCGCCCCGTGGTGGACTCCGCCTCGTTGAACGCCTCCTCTATCTGGGCGGGATCGTGCCCGTCCACCTCGATGGCGTGCCAACCGATGGCGCGTGCCCTGGCCGAGTAGGCGCTCAGATCCCAACCGTGCATGGTTTCCCCGGTCTGCCCGAGCCGGTTGACGTCGATGAGCGCGGTCACGTTGTCCAGCCGGTAGTGGGCGGCGTGTTCGAACGCTTCCCAGATCGACCCTTCGGCCATCTCGCTGTCGCCGCACAACACCCACACTCGGCTGTTGAGGTTGTCCAGCGCGCTGATGGTCAGCCCCAGCCCCACGCCTATGGGAAGTCCCTGGCCGAGGGAGCCGGTGGCCACATCCACCCACGGCAGCACGGGGGTGGGGTGGCCTTCCATTCTGCTGCCGAATTCGCGGAAGGTCATCATCTCCGCGTCCTCGATGGCTCCCGCGGCTTTGAAGCAGGCGTAAAGCAGTGGTGAGGCGTGGCCCTTGGAAAAGATCAGATGGTCGTTTTCCGGATTGTCCGGGTGGCTGAAGTCCAGTCGCAGATGACCGTCCAGCAGTGCCGCCATCAGATCGGCGGCCGACATCGACGAGGTCGGGTGTCCGGATCCCGCGGCGGCGGAGGACCTGATCGAGTCCACCCGCAGCTGTTGGGCGAGTTCGTGCCTGAATTCCGTTCGTTCCACGTTCGTGGGGGTTCCCGCGCGGCGCGGTGGCGAAACCCGCTTTGTGCTACCCGCGGGTGGATCTGCCGGAGGTGCTCGTGGCACACGAGGCGAGCTCGGGTGCTGCCGCGCGGAAGTGGGAACTGCTTGCATTTGCGCGTTCCCGGGTGCGGGGTTCCAATCGGCTGCACACGATGCCGGCAGTAGGAGGCGCGCCATGGATATGATCCTCGCGCAAGGAACCGGGTTCAACGTGTTGGACAGTCTGCAGAGCGGCTTCACCCAGCTGGTCGGCTACTTGCCGCAGCTGATCGGCGCGTTGCTCGTGCTGGTGATCGGTTACCTGATCGCCAAGGTTCTCCGGATGATCGTCACCCGCGTGCTGCGCAAGCTGCATCTGGACGCTCGAATGTCCCGAGCCGGCCAAGGGGCTCGTTACGTGGAGAGCCTCAGCCCGCAGGGCAGCCCGTCGAGGCTGATCGGCACGGTCGTTTTCGCGGTGGTCATGCTGTTCGTGCTTTCCTCCGCGATCGGCACGCTCGGCATTCCCGCCCTGACCGGATTCATGAACGCGGTGTTGGGCTACCTCCCCAGAGTGCTGGCCGCGCTGGCCATATTCCTGCTCGCCGCCGCGGTGGCCGGAGCGGTCGGGTCGCTGGTGGACCGCACGATGGGCAACACCCCTGTGGGCCGGATGGCCCGGACAGCGGCTCCGACTCTGGTGATGGCCATCGGTGTTTTCATGATCCTCACGCAGCTGCGTATCGCTCCGGTGATCGTCACCGTGACTTATGTGGCGCTGGTGGGGGCCATCGCCCTCGGATCAGCCATCGCCTTCGGGCTGGGCGGGCGTGAGGCCGCCGCCGATATGATCAATTCCAGCTATCGGCAGACCGTCCGTGGTGAGGAGCGCGCGAGCGCGGGCACGGAGGGGACGGGAACCGAGGAATCGGCACAGAGCTGGACGATGCGCGGTGCGGGCAGCACCACCCCGGAACCGCAGGGTGCCCCCGAAGGGGAGCAGCGCCGGAGTCCCGGCGGGGCCGAGGGCTCCGGTGGGAGCACCGGCGAGAGCGGTGGCGGTTCCTATCGTGCTACGTAAGTGTGGAGGTGGTGGGACGTGTCCACCGCACCCCACGGTCCCGAGCGCTCCGAAGGGCAGCGGGGATCGAGCCTGTCCGGTAGAACCGTCGTCGACAGGGGCGGTTCGAAACTCGGGACCCTGGAACAGGTCTATCTGGCTCCGGAGTCGGGATCACCGACCTGGGGAGTGGTTCGAGCCGGCAGGAACAAGCAGCGTTTCGTTCCGTTGCACGACGCGAGTCCCGGGGAGAACGCCGTGCGCGTCAGTGCGAGCAAACGTCAGGTCCGATCCGCTCCCACGGCTTCGACGGACCCCGAGCTGCGCCCCGAGTTCGAGGGAAGGCTGACCGAGCACTACTCGGGGGCTCCGAACACCGCACGAGGTTCCATCGCTGCCGTGCCGCGCAGTCGCGGCGCGGTGAGCGGGTTGTTGCTGGTGTTGTTGGGACTCTGGACGGGGCTGGTCCCTTTCGTGGGGCCGTACTTCGGTTACGGGTTCGGTTCGGGGCAGCCCTGGGTGTTCACGGCCGACCGGTTGTGGCTGTGCGTGCTGCCCGGTGTGGCGATTCTGCTGGGCGGGCTCGTGTTGGGGCCCGCCGGTAATCGCTTCCTCGCCGCGATGGGAGGTGCTCTTGCTCTGGTAGGAGGAGTTTGGCTGTTGGTCGGCCCCAGCCTGAGCCGGCTGTGGGGTACCGAAGGTGTCGCCACCGCGATCGGTTCCCCGCTCGGCTCTCCGAGCACGTGGGTTTGGGCCCAGCTCGGTTTTTTCTTCGCGGTCGGAGCGCTGGTCACTGCACTCGCGTCCGTCGCGTTGGGACGGCTGAGCGTGCGGTCGGTCAAGGACTGATCGGACCGGGGCGAGTACTCCGGGTGCCGGTTCTGCCACTTCAAGTCACCCGATCGGATGAGCTCAGCAGGCCTGCGCCGTGTCCATCAGCGATCTACGCTGTCGACAATGGACGCCCTCAACAACTGTGCGGGGTAGGAGGTGGACATGGCTGCGCTACCGGACCGTGCCCGCCCCGCTCGGCAGCCTGCACGATCGTTCGAGGTGGTGTTGCCCGGCCAACTGCCCGAAACGGGAGACGTGCTGGCGCGGGCCCAGTCGGAGAACTTCACGGTCGCTGCTCGGGTGCTGCCGTATCGGATCAGGCAGCACCTGATGGCGGTGTACGGCTTCGCCCGGCTCGTCGATTACGCCGGAGACGAGGCGTGCGGGCCTCGTGAAGGCCTGCTGGATCTGCTGGATTCCGACCTCGTTCGCGTCTACGAAGGCAGTCCGCGCCTGCCGTTGCTCCGGGCCTTCGCGCCCACGGTGCACGAGTGCGGGATTCCCCGCGAGGTTCCCGCCCGGCTGATAACCGCCAACCGGCGGGACCAGTACGTGCGACGTTACGGGACTTTCGCGGAGCTGCTGGATTACTGCACGTACGCGGCCAACCCGGTGGGCGAGCTCGTGCTCTACATCTTCGGGAGGGCGGACCCGGAACTGACGGAACTTTCCGACCGGATCTGCTCCGCGCTGCAGATACTCGAACACTCGCAGGACATCGCCGAGGACTACCAGCAGGACCGGATCTACCTTCCTGCCGAGGACCTGCACGAATTCGGTTGCGGCGAAGCCGAGCTCGCCACTTCCACGGCCTCGAGCGAATTACGCGGACTCGTCTGGTTCGAAGTGGACCGTGCGGTCGGGATGCTTCGTGCCGGACAGCCGCTCGTCGCGCGACTCTCCGGGCTGGCGCGATTGGCCGTGGCCGGTTATGTGGCAGGCGGGCTGGCCACCGCCCGTGCGTTCCGGCCCGCAGGTCACGACCCGCTGGCGGTACGGATCCGCCCGGGGCGGATGCGGATGCTGGGCGAGTGGGCCCGGCTCTCGCTGGCGCCCACGAGCGGGGGCGGGCACGACCGGACCGAGAGCGCCTACGAGTACTGCGAGCAGATCACCAGAACGCAGGCCCGCAACTTCTCCTACGGGATCCGGCTGCTCCCCGCGGGCAAGCGCAAGGCCCTGTCAGCCGTGTACGCCTTCGCGCGCAGAGTGGACGACATCGGGGACGGGACGCTGTCGACCGAGCGGAAGCTCGAGCGACTCGACCACACGCGGACGAAGTTGCGGGGGATCCACCGGGACTCCAAGGACCCGATGCTGGTGGCGCTGGCCGACGCCGCGCACGGACTGCCGATTCCGCTGGATGCCTTTCACGAGCTCATAGACGGCTGCGAAGCGGATGTGCGCGGAAACGACTACGAGACCTTCGAGCAGCTCGCGCAGTACTGCAGGTGCGTGGCAGGCTCGATCGGCAGGCTCTCCCTGGGAGTGTTCGGTCATCCGGTGACCGGAGTGGCAGCCGAGCGCGCGGACGCGCTGGGAGTGGCCCTGCAGCTGACCAACATCCTGCGCGACCTGCTGGAGGACCGCCGCCGTGGCCGGATCTACCTGCCGCAGGAGGATCTGCGCCGTTTCGGGGTGACTCTCGACCTGGACTCGCGGGGAATGTTCACGGACGACGAATCGAAGGTGGCCGAGCTGGTTCGGTTCCAGAGCCAACGGGCCGAACGCTGGTACGGGGAAGGACTCCGCTTGTTGCCGATGCTCGATCATCGAAGCCGAGCCTGTTGTGCCGCGATGGCCGGTATCTACCACGAACTGCTGCGGCGCATTACCGATGACCCGGCCCTGGTGATGCGCGGGCGGACCGGTCTGTCCGGTTGGCAGAAGGCCGTGGTCGCCGCGCGTTCCTTCGCGGGGATGTCCTCATGACCCCTGGACGCGTGATCGTCGTCGGGGGTGGCCTGGCGGGCATCTCGGCAGCACTCGGATGTCGTGACGCGGGGTTCGAAGTCACCCTGCTGGAAGCCCGCGCGCGGCTGGGCGGAGCCACCTACTCCTTCCGCAGAGGGGAACTGACAGTCGACACCGGACAGCACGTTTTCCTGCGCTGCTATTCGGAGTACACGGCCCTGCTGCGTCGGTTGGGAACGGTGGACAAGGTACGGATCCAACCGCGCTTCCGCGTTCCCGTGATCACTCCCACGGGCGCGAGCTGGACGCTGCGGCGGAGCAGGCTTCCCGCCCCGGCGCACTTGCTGCCCGCGCTGATCGGACACAAGGCGCTGTCCCCGCGCGAGCGGCTCGCCGCCGCGCGCACGGCGCTCGCGCTGCGGAGGTTGGACCCGGACGACCCGAGCCTGGACCGGACCGATTTCGCTTCCTGGCTTCGTTCCCGCGGGGAGCCGCGCCGGGCGGTAACAGCGTTGTGGGAACTGTTCTGCACGGCCGCGCTCAACGCCGTGCCGGAGCACGCCTCCCTTGCCCTGGCCGTCAAGGTGTTTCGGACCGGAATGCTGGACACCGCCGCGGGTGGGGACATCGGGACCGTCGAACGACCGCTGAGCGAGGTGCACGGCGATCCTGCCAGGGAGAAACTGCTCGAGGCCGGCGTGCGGCTGTTGCCCCGGAGCAAGGTTCTGGAAGTGAGCGGCGAACTCGGTGACTACCGTGTTCGGACCAGGGAAGGGGACCGGAACCAGGAGCTCACGGCCGATGCCGTGGTACTCGCCGTGCCCAACGTGGCGGCGGGAAAGCTGCTGGAACAGCGACGCACGCCCGAGGAACCCGACTGGAGCGGTTTGTCGCGTGCCCCGATCATCAACGTGCACATCCACTTCGACCGTCCGGTCACGAGACTTCCCATGGCGGCTGCGCTCGACTCGCCGGTGCAGTGGTTGTTCGACCGCACCGAGGTGGCGAACGCCGAGAGCGGACAGTACCTGGTGGTCTCGCTGTCGGCGGCACACGATCGAGTCGACGTGCGCTCGGCGCGGTTGCGTGCCGAGTTCCTGCCCGCGGTGGAAAGCTTGTTCCCGGCAGCACGTGAAGCCGGGGTGCTGGATTTCTTCATCACCCGTGAACCCGCCGCGACCTTCCTGCCGGAACCCGGAACCGGACGACTGCGCCCCTCGGGGCGGACGGGACGACCGGGTTTGGTGCTGGCGGGGGCGTGGACCGACACCGGCTGGCCGGACACCCTCGAGGGGGCTGTGCGCAGTGGGAACACGGCGGCCCGGGTAGTGGACCGGGCCATCGACAGCCATCGCAGTGTGGCGTGGAGGTGACGCATGACCGCGACGGTTCCCTCAGTCCTGGTCGGAGCCAGGGAAACGGTCGACCCACATCTGCGCCGGGCCATCGGCCGACTGGACCCGGACACCCGACGGGTCAGCGAGTACCACTTCGGCTGGACGGCCGCCGACGGAACTCCGGAGGAGCGTTCGGGCAAGGCGCTGCGTCCCGCCCTGGTCCTGCTCTCCGCACGTGCGGGGAACGGAACGGAACGTGACGCGTTGGCCGGTGCGACCGCCGTCGAGCTGGTGCACAACTTCTCGTTGCTGCACGACGATCTGATGGACGGGGACCTCTCCCGCAGGCACCGTCCGACCGCGTGGAGCGTTTTCGGGCGCTCCACGGCGTTGTTGGCCGGGGACGCGCTGCTCGGACTGGCCAACGACGTGGTGCTGGAGGAGGACTCGCCGCGTGCGCTGCGGGCGGCTCGTGATCTCGCGGGAACCGTGCGCAGCCTCATCGCGGGCCAGGCGGCGGATCTGGACTTCGAACAACGCATCGACGTCGGCATCGAGGAATGCCAGCGCATGATCGCGGGCAAGACGGCCGCGCTGATCGCCTGTTCGTGTTCCATCGGAGCTCTGCTGGCCGGGGCTTCGGAGCACACGGTGGAAAGACTGCACGCCTTCGGTTTCGAACTGGGAATGGCTTTCCAGCTCGTCGACGATCTGCTCGGTGTCTGGGGGGACCCGGAGGAGACGGGAAAACCCGTGCTTTCCGACCTGCGGGCTCGCAAGAAGTCCGTTCCGGTGGTTCATGCGCTCAACTCCGGCACGGACGCGGGGCAGCGGCTGCGCGAGCTTTACGAACAGCCGGAACCCCTCACCGAGACGCAGCTGGAGCAGGCGGCCGAACTGCTGCGCCGTTCCGGTTCCGAGGACTGGACCAGAGCCGAGACGGAACGCAGATTGACGGCCGCGCGCCGCCAACTGCACCGCGCCGACTGCGAAGGCGTGACCGAAGGACTGACCGAACTCGCCGATTTCGTTCTCCGGAGGAATCAGTGACCGGATCCCTGCGTCAAACCGAGACCGTCGAGCCCGATGCGCACGGGACGGAGACATCTCCCGAGACGGGGGAGCGGTCGCGCACCGTGCTGGCGGACCGGGGGGACACGCGGTGGGAGAGCGGGGAGCCGGACTGGCTCGCCGCTATGGAGGCCGCCCGCGACCACCTGCTCTCCCTGCAGCACGAGCACGGCTGGTGGAAGGGGGAGTTGCAGACCAACGTGACGATGGACGCCGAGGATCTGATGCTTCGGCGGTTCCTCGGGATCCTCACGGCGGAGGAGGCGGCCGAGAGCGCGCGCTGGGTACGCTCCCAGCAGCGCTCCGACGGGACGTGGGGAACCTTCTACGGCGGCCCCGGCGATCTGTCGGTGACCGTCGAGGCCTATGTGGCGCTGAAGATCGCGGGCGACGACGTCGCCGAGGAGCACATGGCCAGTGCCCGCGACTGGATCCTGCGGCAGGGCGGCGTCGAGCGCACCCGGGTTTTCACCCGGATGTGGTTGGCCATGTTCGGCCAGTGGTCCTGGGACGATCTCCCCACGATGCCCCCGGAAATCGTTTTTCTGCCGAGCTGGTTCCCGCTGAACCTGGCCGACTGGGGGTGCTGGGCTCGCCAGACCATAGTCCCGCTGACGGTGGTGAGCACTCTGCGGCCGCAGCGCGAGCTCGGAGTGCGGACCGAGGAACTGCGCACGGGTGGTCCGACCGGGCGGCTGCAGCAGGGCTCGAGTAGTTCCGCCTGGGACACCGTGTTCCACACGCTCGACCGGGTGCTGCACGGCTATGACCGCCACCCGGTCCGTCCCTTGCGCAGGCAGGCGATGCGCAGGGCCGCCGAGTGGATCGTCGCTCGACAGGAGGCGGACGGTTGCTGGGGCGGTATCCAGCCCCCGTGGGTGTACTCGATCATCGCCCTGAACCTGCTGGGTTATCCGCTGGACCACCCGGTGCTGCGTACGGCGATCACCGGTCTGGAGGGGTTCCTGATCAGGGAGGACACCGAAGAGGGAAGGGTGCGCAGGATGGAGGCGTGCCAGTCCCCCGTGTGGGACACGGTGCTCGGGATCCAGGCCCTCCACGACGCCGGAGTCCCGGGGGAGGACCCCGCGATGCACCGCGCCCTGGAGTACGTCCGCGGTGAGGAGATCATGGTCCGGGGTGACTGGGCCGTTCGACGCCCCACGCTCCCGGGAGGGGGTGGCTGGGCGTTCGAGTTCGAGAACGACGGCTATCCCGACATAGACGACACCGCCGAGGTCCTGCTGGCGTTCACCCGCACCGGCCACGCCGAACAGGACCGGGTCGCTTCGGCGGTGTCCAGGGGACGTCGCTGGTTGCGCGGGATGCGCTCCAAGGACGGGGGGTGGGCGGCCTTCGACGCGGACAACACTCGTTGGTTGGTCAACAAGCTGCCGTTCTGCGACTTCGGGGCCGTGATCGATCCGCCCTCCGCCGACGTGACCGCCCACGTCGTGGAAGCGCTGGTCGAGACCGGCGACCGCGACGACCCGGTGGTGCGCGACGGGGTGCGCTGGTTGTTGGAGAACCAGGAGGGCGACGGTTCGTGGTACGGGCGGTGGGGCGTCAACCACGTATACGGCACCGGGGCGGCGGTCCCCGCCCTGGTGCGGGCCGGGATCCCCACGGAGCACCACGCGTTGCGGCGTGCGGTGCGTTGGCTGGAGGATCACCAGAACCCGGACGGTGGCTGGGGCGAGGACCTGCGTTCCTACGACGACCCGGCGTGGATCGGGCGTGGGGACTCGACGGCTTCGCAGACGGCCTGGGCACTGTTCGCCCTGCTCGCCGTGGGGCGCCACGACACGCGAGCGGTACGCGGGGGGATCGCTTTTCTGGTGGCGACCCAGCAACCGGGTGGGTACTGGTCGGAGCCGCAGTTCACGGGAACGGGTTTTCCCGGTGACTTCTACATCAACTACCACCTCTACCGGCAGGTTTTCCCGCTCGCCGCGCTCGGTCGGTACCGGCGGGCCGTCCGAGGGGAATAGGTGCGTTCATGAGGCCGGAGCTACTCGTCTGTGCGCCGCTGCGAGTGGAGTCCGCAGCGTTGCGCGGTTCCGGCCCCAGGGTCGTACGAACCGGATACGGCCGGCGACGCAGTGCCCGTTCGGCCACGAGGCTCGTCGGGGGCGACTTCGACGCGCTGGCGGTGGCCGGACTGGGTGGCGGACTCGATCCGACGTTGCGTGCCGGCGACGTGGTCGTGGGGACCGGGGTCTTCACGGGGGAGCGGACCAGACCGCTGTGCGCTCCCGAGCCGCTCGCTCGCGAGTTGCGTCGATCCGGTCTGAGCGTTCGCCTGGGGACCGTGGTGACGACCGATCACCCCGTGACCGGAGTCGAACGTCTCGCGCTGGCACGCACCGGCGCGCTGGTTGTGGACATGGAGTCGGGAGTGTTGGCCCCGGCGGCGGGGGAACGCCCCTGCGCGGTCGTGCGGGTCGTTCTGGACACTCCGCGACAACCGTTGATCGGCCCCGGAATGCCGTGGCGACTCGTCGGGGCGTTGCGGCGGCTACGCGACACCGGTGCCCCCCTGCTGCGGTGGTCCCGCACCGTTGCGGGGCCCGGTTCGCAGGACACTGTTCGATCTCGCTGGAGCAAAGAGGTTCCGTGATGGGCATTCCACCCCGCCAAGCCATCAGGGTCGGCGCTTACTTGGCCAAACAAAAGATTCTGAGGCGCAAGAAATACGCTTTGACTCTCGAGTTGGAGCCGTTGTTCGCGTGCAACCTCGCCTGCGCGGGTTGCGGAAAGATCCAGCACCCGGCCAACGTGCTCAAGCAGCGCATGCCGGTGGACCAGGCCCTTTCCGCCGTCGAGGAGTGCGGTGCCCCCGTGGTTTCCATCGCGGGCGGTGAGCCGCTGATGCACCCCGAGATCGAGGTGCTCGTGGACGAACTGGTCAAGCGGAAGAAATTCGTTTACCTGTGCACCAACGCCCTGCTGATGCCGCGCAAGATCGACAAGATCAAACCCTCCCCGTACTTCTCCTGGGCCGTGCACATCGACGGTCTCGAGGAGCGGCACGACGCCTCCGTGAGCAAGCAGGGCGTGTTCGCGCAGGCCGTGGACAACATCAAGGACGCGCAGCAGCGCGGTTTCCGCATAACGACCAACAGCACCTTCTTCAGCACCGACACCCCGAAGACGGTCGTCGACGTGCTGGACTACCTCAACGACGAACTGCAGGTCGACCAGATGATGCTCTCGCCGGCCTACGCCTACGACAAGGCTCCCGACCAGGAGCACTTCCTCGGAGTCGAGGAGACGAGGGAGCTGTTCAAGAAGGCCTTCGCGGACGGCAAGCGCAA
The DNA here is from genome assembly GCF_013408175.1 of Actinopolyspora biskrensis. Lineage (GTDB taxonomy): Bacteria > Actinomycetota > Actinomycetes > Mycobacteriales > Pseudonocardiaceae > Actinopolyspora > Actinopolyspora biskrensis. Next base: position 11,166 of record NZ_JACBYW010000011.1, on the reverse strand, counting down.
GAAGTGGCGACTCAACCACTCGCCGCTGTTCCTGGACTTCCTGGAGGGGAAGAAGGACTTCGCCTGTACCGCTTGGGCCATTCCCTCCTACTCGCTGTACGGCTGGCAGCGCCCCTGCTACCTCATGGCCGACGGTTACGCGCAGTCCTACCGCGAGCTGCTGGAGGAGACCGACTGGGAGTCCTACGGCAGGGGACGGGACTCGCGGTGCGCGAACTGCATGGCGCACTGCGGGTACGAACCCACCGCCGTCATGGCCACGATGGGCTCGTTGCGCGAGTCCCTGCGCGCCGTGCGCGGGTGATCGTCTCCAGTTGTGGCTGTACTCACGCGGGACGGTTCGGTAGCGTGCCGGCGGGATACAGTGAAAGCCCAAGGCAAGTTTCCGCCGCGCCGCTCGTCGCACAAGTTCGCACAGTCGTAGCGCGATGAAACCGTCCACGGCACAGGTGCGGGACCGACCCTCCCGCACGTGCCGCGTGAGGTACGCATGCATACATCGACCACCGTCCAGCTGAGCGGGATTCGAACCCACTTGGCGCACGCTGGTAAGAAACTCCTCGAGACCACGCTCGTGCCGCTCGGGTTGTTCTACCTGCTGCTCAGCCTGACCGATCTGACGGGCGGCCTGCTGGCCGCCCTCGGCTGGACGGTCGCCGCTGTGACCTGTCGTCTGGTCCTGCGGATGCGGGTTCCCGCCGTGCTGATGCTGACGACCGCGCTGCTGGTCGTCCGGACGGTGGTGGGGGTGGTCTCCCAGAGTGCCTTCCTCTACTTCCTCCAGCCGAGTCTGCAGAACTTCCTCATAGCGGCCGTGCTGCTGGCGACGGTGCCCTTCGAACGAACCTTCATCGCACGGCTCGCGGACGACTTCTGCGTCTTCCCACCCCACCTGATCGGGCACGTGGCGCTGCAGCGGTTCTTCAGGCGGGTGTCGCTGCTGTGGGCGGCAGTGTTCACCGCCAACGGCGTGGGAGCGCTGTGGATGCTCGCACAACGCACCATCGGGGAGTTCCTGCTGGTGAGCACCGCAGGTTCCTACGGACTGGTAGCGCTTGCCGCCGTGGTGTCGCTGCTGTGGTTTCGCAGAGAGCTGCGCGGCCACGGGATCCGGTTGCGGATCGGCGACGGCGGGGGAGTCACGCCGGCCGGACTGTTGCGCTGGTTGCCGTTCCCGTCCGGAGCTCGCTGAGCGGATCCCGGCCGTCCGCGGCGAGGCAGCGCCGCGCTCGTGCCCGGCCGTGTGGAAAGCCCGTCCCGCGAGGGACGCTCAGCGGACCTGCCCGAACCTGCGCCCCAAACGGTGGAAGGTCCCGGGCAGCACCCCCTGGAAACGTGCGGCGAGGTCCAGCCACCCGGGAAGGAAGATCTCCTCGCTGCCGCGCTCGACGGCCCTCACCAGTTGTTCGGCCGCTTTCTCCGCGGGCAGCATCCGGGGAAAGCTCCGTTCGTAGGGAAGACCGCGACGTTGGAAGAAGGGTGTGCGAACCGCGCCCGGCAGCACGGTGGTCACGGTGAGTCCGTCCCCGGAGATCTCGTAGCGCAGGCTGGCGGCGAAGGCCCGCAGCGCGGCCTTGCTCGCCGAGTAGACCGCTTCGCCGCCGACTCCGACCGCGGCGATCGAGGAGACGAAGACTACGTGGCCCCGGCCGCGGGCACGCATGGCGGGCAGCAGCATCCTGGTCAGCTCCACGGGGGCGGTCAGGTTCACCGCCAGCAGCCGGTGGACTTCCGGCCCCGTCATCGCCTCCAGCTCCCCGGACCAGCCGACTCCGGCGTTGTTGATCAGGACCTCCGCGTGGGAGGCCCGATCGGCGACCCGGCGCAGCCCCTCGTCCGAACCGAGATCGGCGGCCAGCGTCCGCGCCCCGGTCCTTTCGGCCACCCGATTCAGCCCCTGCTCGTCCCTTCCCGTGACGACCAGGTCACAGCCGCGTCGTACCAGCACTTCGGCGGTGGCCGCTCCGATTCCGGAAGAACCGCCGGTCAGCAGCACCGTCCGTCCGCGCAGCGCGGTTCCCACCGGTCTCACCCCCACGTCCGGTCGTTCTCGTCTCCGGGGGAGTCGGCCCGTTCCAGGACCCGACGCAGGGTCTCCCCACGATGGGTCAGCAGCACTATGCCCCCGACTATGGCGAGCGCGGCCACCGCCTCACCGCCGAGCACGGCCGGTGTGGAGTTGACGCTCTCCCCGAACCAGTTGATGCCGATGGCCACACCGACGAGCGGGTCGACGGTGGTGATCACGGCCAGGGCCGGGGAGATCAACTTGCCCTGCTGGAAGGCGTTCTGGCTCAGCAGGAAACCACAGGGACCGACCAGGCACACCGCGTACAGCACCCAGTGCTGGAACGGTGCCGCGATGCCGCCCGTACGGAACTGATCGGCCACGACCTTCATCAGCGCCGCGGTCACGCCGTATATCACCCCGGTGGCCAGCGCCAGGGCGATCACGCGGATCTCGCCGGGAAAGTGGGACGCGGCCAGCAGGCAGGCGACGGTGAGCGCCCCCAGCAGCACCGCCAGCGGAACGGCCCGTGGATCGAGCGTCTCGGTGCCCCCCTTGGGGCGGGCCAGCAGCAGGAACGCGGACAGCCCTCCCATGCAGGCGAGCGCCCCCAGCACGACGAGACGGTCCAGCCGCCTGTGGGCCAGCCACGCCGCGTGCACCGCCGCGAACAGCACGCTGGTGACCAGCAGCGGCTGCACCAGCATCAGGGGGCCGTAGGCCAGCGCCACCACCTGCAGCGACAGTCCGACGATGACCGTTCCGACGCTGGCCAGCCAGACGGGTTTGCGCACGAGCTCGAACAGCAGCCGGGGGTTGAGCGTGCGGATGTTGGGGACCTGTTTGGTGGCGCGTTGCTGTACCGCGCTCGCCATGCCGAAGCTGGCCGCGCCGACCAGGGCGGCGGGGACGGCCACCGTGAACCAGGCCCCGGCCGCGCTCAACCTCGTCCTTCCGGGATGGGACGTGAGATCTCCGGTCCGCTGGGCGAGCTCGACAGCTCCGCGAGGACCTCACGTGTTCGTTGCCCCAGCCGTTCGGCGAGGCGGCCGCTGTGCGCGTCCACCGTGACCCCGATACCGACCATCTCCCCCCAGCTGATCACCCCCACAGCGGCTCCCACACCGGAGGCCAGCGGGAGGATCGGGACGACCCCGGCCACCAGCGCACCCCACACGCGGGGTGGGCGGGGCGAGCCCGGCATCGCGGAGACGATCGCGTTGAAGAACCGCCGCTGGTAGATCGTGCGGACGATTCCACGGTGCAGCGGGGTCGGGAGGAGCCCGAGGGCCGACATGACGATCCCGGCCGCGAGGGGCTGCCCGCTGCGCTGGCTGTCCTGGAGCAGCCGTGTGACCCGTTCGAGGCGTTCCGCGGGGCTCATCGGCCCGACGGGGAGGTCCACCGAGACCGCGACGGTGTGATTGCCGAAGACCTCGGGAGTCGCGTTCTCGCGCGGTGTGCGCGTGGTGCGCGGCACCATGACGCGCATTCGCTGCCCGCTCGTGGTGCCCTCGTGCTCGTCGAGCACCCTGTGCAGCGACTCGGCGACCAGAGCGATCAACAGGACGCTGCGTGGAACGCCGTGCGCTCTGGCCGCGGCCCGCACCTCCCGCATCGGGAGCTCGACCGAGTCGAAGGAACGCCCCGGTGTGCTCGGGCCGTTCAGGGGGCCGTCCGGGGCGGGTCCTGCCTTCGCCAGGCTGAGGAAGCCGCGTGCCGCCGTGCGGACCTCCCGGAACCGGGAGCTCAGGAGGGTGGGCAGTGCCGATCCGGCCGCGGACTTCCCCTGCCGTTTCGCGGCCTCGGCGTGCTGCTCGCCCCGGTCGCCGTCGTCGCGCAGTAGCCGGACGAGGGTGCTGGTGACGGCTATGCCGTCCCCGAGGGCGTGGTGGAGCTTGGCCAGGATCAGCGTTCTTTCCGGGGTGCGCAGCACCATGAGCTGCCACGGTGGGCGGTCGGTGCGCACCGCGGAGGTGAAGAACTCCCGGATCACCCCGGAGGCCTCGTGCTCGTCGGTGTCCCGGTGATCGAGATGCTGCCAGGGCTCGATCCGGGGGGCGGTGTACCAGCTCGGAGCCCGCAGGCGACGCTGGACGAGCACGTTGCGCAGCACGGGGAGCTGCCGGGCGCGCCGTTCGATCAGCTCGGCGAGGTGGCCCGCCCAGTCCCGCGCGGTGCTGCCCTCCGGCGCCCCGTCCAGGCGCAGGATCGCTCCCGTCTGCTGTGGAACGGCCGCCTCGGCCGCGTGCACGAAGAACCGGTCCTGCGCGCGCAGTCCGCGTCTTCCCCGGTGCAGGGGCAGGTGGGCGAGGCGGCTCACCTGTTCGGTGAAATCCCCGGAAGTGGCGTGCCGCAGCACTTCTCGCTCACGCCGGTCGAGCCGCTGCCCGTCCGTGGAGAGGTCGTGCAGCGTTTTCGCCAGCTCGTCCGTGTCGTGGCAGAGCTCGGCCAGACCGGCACGGGCCATGAGCTCCGCGTTGGCCCGGCCGTGTCCGGCGATCGGTTCGAACATGAGCACGGTGCGCCCGCAGGCCATCGCCTCGAGCGCCGTGGCCCCGCCCGCGTTGGACAGCACCAGGTCGGCCGCGGCCGTGAGCTCGGGCATGTCGTCGCGCCAGCCGAGCGGGAGCAGTTTCCCGGTGGGATCGGGGCGTTCGAGCAGCCGCCGGCGCAGTTGTTCGTTGCGGCCGCAGGCCACCACGATGTGGTCGATCCCCGGTTCGGCCAGTGCCGTGTCGACGGCGCGTTCCACGGCACCGAACGACAGCGAGCCACAGGCGACCAGCAGTTGGAACCCCGCCACCGGCACGCCGGCCGAGCCCCGGGCGGTTTCCTTCGCGACCGGCCGGAAGTCCCCGCTTACCGGAGGGACGCAGACGGCTCCGGCCGCGTCGGGCTGAGCCCGGTGGAGAGCCCGCAGACTGGCCCGGCTCATGACGTAGTGCAGGTCGATCTCGGGGTAGACCCAGAAGGGGTGGGGGCAGAAGTCCGAGACGATCGCCGAAACCGGAACCTCGGCCAGTTCACCTCCGCGGCGAAGACGGTCCAGCCCGGCAGTGGCCATCGGATAGGTGGAGACCACCACATCGGGGGCGTGGTCCCGGATCCGTCGTCGCAGCAGCGGGCCGACCCAGGCCCCCACGAACCCGCGGGACGCGTCGGCGAACCAGCGTTGACGCCACAGCGCGTTGTAGAACAGGTCGTAGAGCCACGGTGTGGATTCGACGTTGCGCACGTAGATCCACCTGAACAGCGGCCCCACACCGGGTCCCATCACCTTCAGGGTGTCCAACCGGAGTGTTTCGCACCCCGGCCACAGCCGCCGCAGCGCTTCCTCGGTGGCGCGCGCGGTCGCGTTGTGCCCCTCACCTATGTCGGCGCTGAGCAGCAGCACGCGTTCCGGTTTCCGGTCGGGTGGATCGTGCGGGGTCACCGGCCAATGTCCTTCCACCGATCTCGGCACTCGACGGCGGTGGTTCCGGGCTCGTGAGTACCGGTGTGTGCACCATTCGTCTCCGCGGAACGGTACCGCTCCCGTGTGCGTTTGGCGATCGTACCGTTGCTGTGTGTCGCCACCCTTCCTGGTGCCAGTGCTCCCGGGGTCAGGCCTGCGGTGGCAGTTCGGACACCGGAGCCACGTCCGTGCCGGTCCTCCCGACGTTGGCGGCCCCGCCGGGGGAACCCAGGCCCGTGGCGTTGAAGAACTCCGCGTTGGCCGTGGTGTAACCGGCCCATTCGTCGGGCACGTCGTCCTCGTAGTAGATGGCCTCCACCGGGCACACCGGTTCGCACGCGGCGCAGTCGATGCATTCGTCGGGGTGGATGTAGAGCATGCGGTCGCCCTCGTATATGCAGTCCACCGGGCACTCGTCGATGCAGGACTTGTCCAGCACGTCCACGCAGGGCTGAGTGATCACGTAAGTCAAGGCAACCGTTCCAGCTATGGGGGATTTCGCCTCGGGATACCCACGCGGTGCCGACGCGACACATGCGGGCACAGATCGACTGCGAAAGATCCTCCGCTCGATTGGTAGATTTGCCCGGTCGGGTTCTCGGCAGCCGTGTCGGCGGTCGGCGGGACCACCTCTCGGCGGGGTCCGACACGTGCCGCGGTCGCCGGGGAGCGCCGGAACGGCCAATGCATAGGCGTGAGGAATGAGCAGGACATCCAAGGGGACGCGCTCGAGGGAGCAGCGTCAGCAGCAGATCGTGGATTACGTCCTCCACAGGAGTTCGGCCAGCGCCGCCGAACTCGCCGAGCTGGTCGGCGTCAGCCTGATGACGGTGCATCGCGATCTGGACGAGCTGGCCAGACGCGGTTTGCTGCGCAAGTTCCACGGAGGGGTCTCGGCCCAGCCCTCCACGGTCTTCGAGGGAAGCTCCGAGTACCGGATGGGGGCCAATCGCGAACTCAAGGACGCCATCGCCAAGGTCGCCCTCGAGATGGTCGAACCGGGCTCGTCGATCCTGCTCGACGACTCGACCACGGCACTCACCCTCGCCGGTCTGCTCGGAGGCGTCGGCCCGCTGACGGTGGCCACCAACTACCTCCCCGCCATCGAGGTGCTCAAGACCTTCTCCGAGGTGCACCTGATGTGCCTGGGGGGCAACTACTCGGCGACGCACGACTCCTTCCTCGGGCTGCCCTGCATCGAAGCGGTCGGGGCGCTGTCCGTGGACATGGCCTTCGTGTCGACTTCGGCGATGAACGCGAGCATGACCTTCCACCAGGAACACGAACTCGTGCAGGTGAAGCGGGCCATGCTCTCGGCCGCGGGGACGAACGTGCTGTTGATGGATTCCAGCAAGATGCCGCGCAAGGCCCTGCACCGGATGGCCCCGTTGAGCGACTACGACAGGCTCGTCGTCGACGACGGGGCCGACCGGGAACTGCTCACGGCGGCGGGCGACGTGATCGACGTGACGATCGCCCCCACGGACGGAGCGTGAACCGGCCCGGAAGCAATTCCCGAGGCCGGGACACCCGCTCCCGGGACCGTGGGATCCGCCAACCGGACACCCCGTGAACCGGGGCGACAAGAGAACCGGGCCGCCGAGGTCCTGCCGGCCCGACGGCCTCGACGGAGGACCTCCGTCAGCGGAACATCTCCGCGAGGTCCGGGGGCAGCTGTGCGATGGTGTCCTCGATCTCCTCGCTGGGGGCCCACTGCAGCAGCACCTCGAAGACGGCACGGACCCTGCGTTCGACCTCGTCGATGTCCACCGTGTCCACCTCCCCGCTGACCTGGTCCAGGAAGGTGTCCCTGTCGAAGGAGATGGCCTGGCCGTCGAACCGGTACAACTCCTCGTGCAGTTCCGGAGGCAGCGCGGGTTCCAGGTCGTTCAGCTGGCCCGCCGCCAGCCGCTCGGAGAGCGCCCGGATCGTCGCACGGGCCAACCTCTCGGTCTCCGTGTCGTCGGTCAACCCGGTGCGCTGCTGGATCTGCTCCTGGAAGCTGGCCATCGTGCGGCCAGTGGACTCCGGTTGGGTCATGACTCGCCCTTCGTCGTTTCGGGAACTCGCAGTGACGAGCTACCCGCACCGACGTTGATCGAAACGCGCGAGGCGGCACGGGCCGCGTCCCGGCCGGGAACTCACCGGTGTTTTCCGGTCGAGTCGTTGGTCGGGTCGGGGACTTCTCCGGAGCAGGCGGCGCCGGAACCCCCGACCGTCGGCCCCGCCGCGGGATGCTCCGCTCAGCAGCCACTCACGGCGGGGGAACGGAGACCTCGATCAGCGTCGACGCGCCAGGGTGATCCCGTCGCTGATCGGCAGCATCGTGAGTTCCACGCGGTGGTCGCGCAGCACGTACCTGTTGAACTCGTGAATCGCGTGCGCGTTCTCGTCCTGTTCCGCGGCCAGCACGTTGCCACCGGCCAGGACGTTGTCCACGACGACGAAGCCACCGGAACGGGTGCGCGGCACTATCTCGTTCCAGTACGCGATGTAGCTCGTCTTGTCGGCGTCGATGAAACTGAGGTCGATCTTCGGTTCCGCCTCGAGGTCACGCAGCGTGCTCAGAGCGGGCCCGATTCTGAGCTCGATGCGTTCGGTCATACCGGCGCGGTGCCAGAAATCCCGTGCCACATCGGTGTACTCGGTGCTGATGTCGCAGCACAACAGCTTTCCGCTCTTGTCCAGCCCGCGGGCTATGGCCAGGGCGGAGTAGCCGGTGAACGTGCCCACCTCCACCGCGGTCCGCGCGTGGATCGCCTTGGCGAGCAGGGTCAGCAGACCGGCCTGCTCCGGCGATATCTGCATCTCCGCGCTGTCCGGCCACAACCGTTCGGTGTCGGTGATCAGTTCCCGCTGCAGCGGGTCCGGCCGTGCTCCGTGCTCCAGCAGGTACTCGTGTAGTTGCTCGTCGAGCTGAGCCGACTTGCGGGTCACCTCACCGACGCTACTCGAGCGGGGCACCTGCGCAACTCAGCGCGGCACCCGGCTCGGCGCAGTCGCGTAGCGTGGTCTGTCTGTTTACGCTTACACGCGGAGATTGCGGAAACCGCCGACCGGGGAGCTCCCGAAGGGTAGGCGTGATCGTCGCGATGAGCAGATTGACACGGCCGACGAGGCAGTCGAGCAAGGCCTACCGGATTGCGGCGAGTCAGGCGAACGAAGTGGACGAACGTCTGCAGCTGGCCTCCGGGGCGCGGCGGCAGATGAACAAGGTCTTCCCGACGCACTGGTCCTTCCTGCTCGGTGAGATAGCCCTCTACACATTCATCCTGCTGCTGCTCACGGGAACCTATCTCGCCTATTTCTTCGACCCCTCGATGACCGAGGTCACCTACAACGGGGTGTTCACCGACATGCGGGGCGTCGAAATGTCCCGTGCCTACGAATCCACGCTGGACATATCCTTCGAAGTGCGCGGTGGGATGTTCGCCCGGCAGATACACCACTGGGCCGCGCTCATATTCGTGGCCGCGATCGTGGTGCACATGTTCCGGATCTTTTTCACGGGGGCGTTCCGCCGCCCGCGTGAGACGAACTGGGCCATCGGGATACTGCTGTTCATCACCGGGATGTTCGAGGGGTTCACCGGCTACTCCCTCCCGGACGACCTGTTGTCGGGAACCGGGGTGCGGATCGCCTCGGGGATCACGCTTTCCGTTCCGGTCATCGGTACCTGGTTGCACTGGCTGCTGTTCGGCAGCGAGTTCCCCGGTGACGAGATCATCCAGCGTTTCTACATGATCCACATATTCCTCCTGCCCGGGATAATCGCCGCTCTGATCGCCGTCCACCTGGCGCTGGTCTGGTACCAGAAGCACACGCAGTTCCCGGGGGTGCGCCGCAAGGAGAGCAACGTCGTCGGGGTGCGCATCCTGCCCGTGTTCGCGCTCAAGTCCGGAGGCTTCTTCGCGACGGTGGCCGGAGTGGTCATCATCATGGCCGGGATCTTCCAGATCAACCCGGTCTGGAACCTCGGTCCCTACGTCGCCTCCAAGGTGTCGGCGGCCTCACAACCCGACTGGTACCTGATGTGGACCGACGGGATGGGAAGGCTCTGGCCACCCTGGGAGGTCTATTTCGGAGGGAGCGTCACACTTCCGGCTCCGTTCTTCCCGCTCGTTCTGGGGCTGGGGCTGGTGTTCACGCTGGCGCTGGCCTATCCGTTCCTGGAACGGAAACTCAGCGGTGACGACGCTCATCACAACCTGGTCCAACGTCCGAGAGACGTCCCCGTCCGGACCGGGCTGGGGGCCATGGCCATCACGTTCTTCACGATCGTGCTGGTAAGCGGGGCCAACGACATCGTCGCCTTCAAGTTCGACATCGCGTTGGAGCTGATGACCTGGTTGGGCCGTATCGGTGTGCTGCTCGGACCGCCCATCGCCTACTACACGGCGTATCGGATCTGCGTGGGTCTGCAGCGGGCCGACCGTCACGTGCTGGAGCACGGTGTGGAAACCGGCGTCGTCCGCAGACTGCCCCACGGGGAGGTGATCGAGATTCACCAACCGCTGGGCCCCACCGACGAGCACGGTCACCCCGAACCGCTGTCCTACCAGGGGGCGCCGGTTCCGAAGAAGATGAACAAGCTGGGGGCCGCCGGACGTCCCATGCCGGGGAGTTTGCTGTGGCCCGATCCTTCCGAGGAGACCGAGCAGTTGCGGGCGGCCGAGCAGGAGGAGCAGGAGCGGCAGTCGCGGGATCGGGACGAGCTGACGAGTGGTCACCCGGGAGGTTCGGAGGACTGATCCAGCGGGGGCCGGCTTCGGAGCGTCGCCCCGCCACCGGTCCGGCCGAGTACCGGGCCCCTCGTCGCGAGGTGCGTGCCCGGATGTCGGAGAAGGGGTGGAAGCGGGTTCCGCGGGGGCGAACCCCGGCGGGCGGTGCGACGGAAAATACTCGGGTGTGCCGGGTGGTTGTAGCTGGACATTCGCGGTGTACGGGTTCACAGTAGCGGTGCGGGCTCTCCGAACCGGCCGCGGAACGACGAGGTGCCCTACGACCTCCGCGGATTGAGCCGCGACCGATCGAGGCGGCCGGACAGAGGGGGCCGTTTGCAACGGCGAACGGTAGGGGTGATGGAGATGTCGCAAGCCGGTTCGATCGAGAGGCATCCCGATCTCGTCGAGATGCGGGCGCGCTACGAGGAGGCCAGCGAGACTCCGCAGGGCCAGACCTTGGAAGGGGGGACGCTGCTGGCCGGGGTGTACCTGGCGATCTCGCCCTGGGTGATCCAGTTCAGCGCCACGAGTTTCGACGTGGCGATGGGGAATCTGGTCATCGGTCTGACGGTGGCCGTGCTGGCGCTCGGCTTCGCCTCCGCGTACAGCCGCACGCACACCGTCTCCTGGGTGGTTCCGCTGCTGGGAGCGTGGACGATAATCGCTCCGTTCGTGATCGTCGGAGCCGGAGTCGGTCTCGGGATGATGCTCAGCAACGTGATCGTGGGTGGAGCGATAGTGCTGCTCGGTTTGGGGATGAGCTCCCTGGTGCTCATGCGTCGTGGCCGTGGTTGATCGGGACGCTCGGGCCGGTGGTCCGGGAATCGCACCGGCCCGAGCTCCCCGGCTCGCTGATGTCTTCCGGTCGAGTTGTTGGTGGACTTAGGGGTGCTTTCAGAATGCGGGGTGTTTGCGGGCGAGGATCATGCAGTGGGCGAGTTGGAGGAGGGCTTGGTGCATGTCGTCGCGGGTTTCCC
>NZ_JACBYW010000010.1 GCF_013408175.1 Actinopolyspora biskrensis | reverse complement strand
AGACCGGTGATGCGCGACGACATCCGGAAACGACTCCCGCAGATCACCGAGGCCACCCCCACCGGCGAGCTACCGGCAGCGATGCGGGCCGCCGAACACGTCCGGACCGTGGTCCGCTCGGGTGCCGGACCGCGGTCTCCGCGATCCTGCCGAAAGGCTATGTGCTCGATGTGTACGAGCCAGGCGCGACACGACCAGTACGAATCGAGGGACAGGCATGACGACGATCGACACCGCGACCGTGCTCACGGTCATGTTCGACCAGCACCGCGGGTCACAGTACGCCTACACACCCGAGGAAACCGCGACGCTGCTCGACCGCGTGGTCACCGAATCCACCGAGGGAAACCGCACCACCCTGGTCACGGTGTGGGACCGCCCCGCCCGGTCGCACCACGACGAGGGCGAACCCCAGTACCCGCCTGCCTATCTCCGCGTCGCGGTTGATCCCGACACCGGGTGGGGCGCGATGACCTGGATCGGCACCGCCGAGGTACTGGACACCTTCAACCCACACGCCCCCGAGGACGCCCCCGAACTAGTGTTCGCCTGCGATGGCCCCGACCTCCTGCCCGCCTCAGCCTCACTCCCCCAAACCGACGTGCGCCGGGCCCTGACCGAATACACCCACACCGGGACACGCCCCACCACCGTGCAGTGGCAGCAGGGCTACCTCGCCCTCTGAGAACCGGCAGTCCCGGAAGGGGAAAGCCACGGCGACCTACGCCCGGGCCCCGCCCCGAGCGCGAAGCGAGCGGAGCCGCCGGATCAGGTGCGCCCGGGTGCTGCCCTGGTCACGATGAGCCGCTGCAGCCAGTTCGGCAGCAGCCGCCCCAGGAACACGAGCGCCTTGTACTGAGCTCCGGGAACGGAGACCGTCCGCCCCTTCCTGAGGTCGTCCATCGCCCCGTGCACCAGGCCGTCGGCGTCCAACCAGAACGCACGCGGCAGACCGCTCATCTCCAGTTGGGCCCGCTGGTGGAACTCGGTTCGGGTGAATCCGGGGCACAACGCCATCACGCGCACCCCGCTGCCCGCCAGCGAGACGGAGAGCCCCTCGGAGAAGGTGGTGACCCAGGACTTCGTGGCCGAGTACGTCGACCCGGACATCGGGAAGAAACCGGCCACACTGGACACGTTGATCACGTCACCGCGCCCCAGCCCGCGCATCACCGGAACGGCGGCGCGGGCCAGCCGCAGCACGGCCGTCACGTTCAGATCCACCTGGGCGCGCAGGGTCTCCGGATCGGTGTCCCAGAAGGCCCCCGAGGTGCCGAAGCCCGCGTTGTTCACCAGCAGGTCGATCGGGCGGGTGGGGTCCTCGAGGCGCTGCTCGACCTCGCGGAGGTCGGCCTGTTCGGTCAGATCGGCGGGAATCGGCTCGCTGGACGTCCCGTAGCGTTCGCGCAGTTGCTCCGCCAACGAGCGCAGCCGTTCCGAGTCGCGGGCAACCAGCACCAGATCATAGCCTTCGGCGGCGAGCCGGCGGGCGAAAGCCCGTCCGATACCCGCCGTCGCACCGGTCACGAGAGCGGTAGACATGCCCCGAACCCTACCCGCACGAGTGACCGGCCCCCTCCCGCGAGGCCTGTGCGAAGCCGGCCGGTGCCGCGCCGGAACCGCGGGACGGGGAGCGGCCGACGGGTGGGGCTCCCACTCGGATGTCGGCACCCCGCCCGCGAGACGAGCACGCTCCGGTGCAGCGGACGGCTCCGTAAGGGGCCGTCCGCGCACCGGATCACCCCCTCGCGCGAGGAACCGTTGCCGTGCCTGCGGTCAGGCCGTTCCGCCCTCCACCGACTTCCCCGTCCCGGCGTCGGCATCGAGCTCGTCCGCCGTGTCGTCCGCGGGCTCCTCCGCGGCGTCGTCCTCCGCGGAACGCTCGGAAGGCCGGTCCTCGTTGGGGTCCACTTCGAACGGATCGACCAGGTCGGCCAGCTGTCCGAGGGCGCGCAGGGCGTTCTCCAGCTGCGCGGGGTCGGCGGCGCCCGGTTCGAGCGCGGCCAGCACCCAGTCGCTCTCGGCCCAGACGACGGTGACGTCGTCACCGAACTCCTCGACGGCGTCCACCACGTCGGGGGTGACGTTCGGACGTGCCGTGGCCACGTCGCCCACGAACGCGTAGCGCGAACCGACCGGACCGAGCAGGTCCAGTTCGGACTCGTGCGGCACCGGCACCTCGGGCAGCCACAACTCCAGCGTGGTCGCGATCGGCCTGCGGCACCGCAGCCCGACCAGCACGGCCACGGTCCTGCCACCGACGACCAGGTCGAGCACCGAGACCTGGCGCCGACCGTCGGCGGTGAACGTGGATCCCGCGACGATGTCGGTGGCCACGGCTCCGCTGTACTGCGGCAGTAATCCGCGTCGCCACTTGGTCGGCAGCACCTGGTCGTACTCGGCGAACTGCCATCCGCGCAGCGCCGCCCAACGTCGTCTTTCCCGGTTTTTGGCCGTCCGCCGCGCGCGGTCGGTGATCAGCAGCGCGACGCCTGCCGCGATCGCGACGGCCGCCACGACGAACCAGACCCATGCAGGTATGCCCACACGCGCAGGGTAGTCCGCCGACGAATCGCTGCGAAGATCACCTGCCTTCGATTCCGCCGCGAACCGCGGAATCCGCGGAGGAGCGGAGCGCTCACCCCGAGCCGACTCGCTCCTCCGCGGGCTCGGAGTCCGCGCCGCCCTCACACATCCGTCGCAGTTCCTCCCAGTCCGGAGCCGCCCCCGGGAGCGGGACGGAGCTGTCCCGCAGGCCGGGCAGCACCAGGGCCAGGTAGCGCGCGCGCAGCTCGGCGCGGCGCGGCTCGTCGGTGGCGAGCGGGGGGTTGAGGTGCTTGAACAGCACGAACACGTCCGCGGCCCGCAGGTCGCCGCGCAGTCCCCCCGCGTGCTGCGCCGCCGCGACGAGCTCCTCCACTCGCGAGATCATCCGATCCCTGAGCGTGAGGAGTTCCTCCGAGAAACCCCGGCAGTCCGCGTGAGGCGGCAGCACGACACCGATACCGGTGTGTTCCCGCAGACACCCGTGCATGAACAGCTCGAAGGCCTTCCAGGGGTCGGATTCAGCTTCCCGGGCGGTTTCGGCCTCGGCGATGATGCGGCTGGTGGCCGCGATCCGTACGTGCTCGGCCAGTTCCCGCTTGTTCGGGTAGCGCCGGTAGATGCTGGCGACCCCCACTCCGGCGAGCTCGGCTATCTCGGAGATGGGGGCGGCGAATCCCTGCTGCGCGAACACCTCGCGAGCCGCGTTGACGACTCGTTCGTCGTAGTCCGTCGCGTGCTGCGCTGTGGCCATGCCCACATGCTAACTCGGAGCGGAATGCTCCCCTCCGAAGCCGTGTTGGCCGGAGCGGAATGATCCGTTCCGGTGAGGAGAATCATGCGATCAGGACCGGACGTCGAAACGACTCCCCCACCTCCCACGCGCCCCGCGCGCGGCCGAACCCTCTCGCGAAGGGGCTCGTTCGCACTCGCGGGGTCCGTGCTCGCGGTCTTCCTGATGGCCTCCACGGCGCCCTCCCCCATGTACGCGATCTACCAGCGCGAATGGCACTTCTCCAGCACCGTGCTGACGGTGGTCTTCGCCGTGTACATGGTCGGGATACTCGCCGCGCTGCTGCTGTTCGGCTCGCTGTCCGACCACCTGGGCCGCCGCCCGGTGCTGCTCGGCTCGATAGCGCTGGAGACGATCTCGCTGCTCGTGCTGGCCCTGGCTCCCGGAGTCGGGTGGTTGTGCGTGGGACGCGTGCTGCAGGGACTGGCCACCGGCGCCGTGACCAGCGCGGTCAGCGCCACGCTGCTGGATTTCCAACCACGGGGAAGCGGACGTGGACCGCTGGTGAACGGAGTCGCCGCGGCGGGCGGCATGGCCGTGGGCTCGGTGCTGGCCGGAGCGCTGGTCCAGTTCGCCCCCGCCCCGACCGAACTCAGCTACCTCGTGCTGATCGCCGCCCTGGTGCTCCTGTTCCTCGGGGTGCTGGCGATGCCCGAACCGGTGACCGAGCGGCGGGCCGAGCTGAAGCGGGTGCTGCGCCCGCAACGGCCGACCGTGCCGGAGGGCCGGGGACGGACGTTCGCGCTGCTGGCCACCACGATGCTGTCCGCGTGGACGATCGGCGGAATGTTCATGTCGCTGGGGCCGTCGGTGGCGAGCGGACTGGTCGAGAGCAACTCCCACTTCGTCGGCGGGCTGACCGTGACGGTGCTGGCGGGCGTCGGCAGTATCGCGCAGGTGCTGGCATCGGGTTGGCACGGCACGCGCGCGGTGCGGCTGGCCGTCCCGCTGCTGCTGATCGGGCTGGCCGCCGTGGCCGTGGCCGTGGTCGCCGGCAGCGCGGCGCTGCTGTTCTCCGGATCCGTCGTGCTGGGCGCGGGCTGGGGCCTGATGTTCGCGGGCGGCTTCCGGATGCTCAGCGCGCTGGCCACACCCGAGCAGCGCGCGGGCACCTCGGCGATGATCTACGTGGTCGCCTACCTGTCCGCCGGGGGGTCCAGCATCCTGCTCGGCTACCTGACCACGCTGTTCGGGCTGCACAACGCCACGATCGTCTTCGCCGCGGCCGCGGGGGCGTTCGCCGCGCTGGCCGGGATCGGCAGCGGCAGGCAGCGCGGCTGAACCCTTCGAACCGGGAAAGAGGCGGCGCGAGGTCTCGGAGGGACACCCCGCCGAGGAATCCGCGTGAGCCGGAAAACGTGCCGGTTGGTCCGGCGATCGGCGGTCACTCAGCCCCGACGCGGCGGAACACCGGCGGACGAAACGCGGTACCGCCGGGCCCGTCTCCGGTGGCTCGCTCACCGGGATCCGGGTCAACGGCGTGAGTCGGCCCGGCCAACAGGTGGGGACGGTTGGCCCCGGGCTGCGGTTCGGTCGCGAACGCACCGGATCCGCCCGGCTCGGACCGGTCGCGTCCGATCAACGGTCGAGCCGACGCAGCGAGTCGAGCACAGCGGCCACGACCGCTTCGGGCGCGTCGTCGGGGACCAGGTGCCCCGCTCCCGGCACGACGCCGAACTCGGCGTGCGGCATGCGTTCGGCCAGCGCCCGGCCTGTCGCGAGGGGGACCCACGCGTCCCGCTCGCCCCAGAGGAGGGCGACCGGACAGCGGATCTCCCCGTAGCGGTCCTGGATCTCGTCGGTGTAGCGGTCGTCCATCTGGGCGATCTGGCGGTAGAACGCGGACTGTCCCCGTTGCCCCACCCAGGGTTCCAGGTAGTAACGCATCTCCTGCTCGGACAGCGACCGGCACAGCGCTCCGCCGATGTAGGCGCGCAGGACCGCCTCGTGGACGTAGCCGGGCAGCTCGGCGAACGCGTCCTCGTGGCGCCGAGCGGCCTGCACGAGCTCCGAACCGTGCGGGCTGAGCGCGACCGGGTCGATCAGCGTCAGGGACCGGTAGTCCCGTCCGTCGAGCAGGTGCGCGCGCAGCGCGGTGGTTCCCCCGAAGTCGTGACCGACCACGTGCGGGGACTCGAGCCCCCAGTGGTCGAGCAGCGCGGTGAGAACCAGGTTCTGCACGCCCAGTGAGACGTCCTGTCCCTCCTGCTGCTCCGAGCGGCCGTAACCGAGCAGGTCGAAGTAGTACACCCGGTGGTCCCGGGCGAGTTGCGGCGCGATACGTCGCCACACCACCGAGGAGAACGGCGTGCCGTGCAGCAGGACCACCGGTTCACCCTCTCCCACCACCCCGTGACGGATCTCCTGCCCCCGGAACTCGAACGTCTCGGGCGGACACCACGTGTCGCGCGTCGATGTCTCGAACACTACTAACCCCTTTTATTTGATTTATGGTTAGTATGGTCGTGGCAACGACCTCGAGTCGTCAACCCGCCCGTCGACGCGTTCTCGGAGGGAACATGGCCACATGGACGGCTGCCTCGTTGATCGGCGGCCATCCGGCGCTCGACTTCGTCAACACCGTGGGAGGACGCACCAAGGACCGCGACGTGGAGTACCTGCGCGAGTTCGCCGACGCGGCCGACTGGGCGCGCGCGGTCGAGCTGCTCGACGAGGACGAGCACGAGTACCTGCTGAACCGCGCCGAAGCGGACCCGGCCGAAGCGGACGAAGCGCTGACGGAACTGCGTGAGCAACGCGAAGCCCTGCACGAGTTCCTGCTGGCCGGCGTCGAGCGCACCGCTTGCGAACCGGGTGTGCGTGACCGGGTGAAAGCCGACGTCCTGGCAGCGCAGCGCCAGGCCGAACCCTCGGAGCGGTTCCACGCCCAGCGGGCCTGGGAGTTCGACACCACATCACTGGGACCACGTCTCGTCGCCCGCAGAGCAGCCCTGGCGAGCGCGGCGCTGCTGCTCGGCGAACGGAGATCGCTGGTGAGCACGTGCGGCCGGTGCTCGTGGCTCTTTCTCGACCCGTCACCGAGCGGCCGCCGCCGGTGGTGTTCCATGGCCATCTGCGGCAACAGGGCCAAGGCCGAACGCCACCAGCGTAATCAGCGATCGTGAGCCCGGCCGCGGCGCGAAGCCCGGCGACTGCTGCGACAGGGCGGCTCACCGCCGACGCACGAGTGGACGTCAGCATCGAACGCGCGTCCCACGTACGCCCACGTGGGACACCACTCCGGACACGACGCCCCGGAGCGGTGGCGGACCACCCGCGGCGGGGAGCACTCCGCACCGCACGGCCTCCTGCGTCCGGCAGCGCCCGGCCGCCGGGCCGCACGCCGTGTTCGGCGCACGGCACCGGCTGCCGAGCCCGCCCACTCCGGCTCACTCCGCGGCCACGGTCAGCGCGGACCCCTCGGAACCGACGTCGACGACCACCTCGTCGCCGTCCTTGATGTCGCCGGCCAACAGCTTGCGGGACAGCTCGTCCCCGATGGCCGACTCGACCAACCGCCGCAGCGGCCGCGCCCCGAACACCGGGTCGAACCCGTTGACGGCCAGCCACTCCTTCGCGGCCGGGCTCACGTCCAGCGTGAGCCGCCGCTTCGCCAGCCTGCGCGCCAACCGGTCCACCTGGATGTCCACGATCGAGGTCAACTGCTCGGTGGAAAGCGCGTGGAACACCAGCGTGCCGTCCAACCGGTTCAGGAACTCCGGCTTGAACTGGCTGCGCACCACCGTCATCACGGCCTCGTCCCGTTCGGACTCCGAGAGGTTCCGGTCCGCGATGGCCTGCGAGCCCAGGTTCGAGGTCATGACCAGGATGGTGTTTCGGAAGTCCACCGTGCGCCCCTGGCCGTCGGTGAGCCTGCCGTCGTCGAGCACCTGCAGCAGCACGTCGAAAACGTCCTGGTGGGCCTTTTCGACCTCGTCGAGCAGCACCACGGAGTAGGGACGCCTGCGGATGGTCTCGGTGAGCTGGCCGCCCTGGTCGTAGCCCACGTATCCCGGTGGCGCGCCCACCAGCCGCGCGACCGAGTGCTTCTCGGAGTACTCGCTCATGTCGATGCGCACCATCGCGCGCTCGTCGTCGAAGAGGAACTCGGCCAGTGCCTTGGCCAGCTCGGTCTTGCCCACCCCGGTGGGACCGAGGAACAGGAAGGACCCCATCGGCCTGTCCGGATCGGCCACCCCGGCCCGGGAACGGCGCACCGAGTCCGAGACCGCCCGCACCGCCTCGGACTGCCCGATCACGCGGGAGCCGATCGCGTCCTCCATGCGGAGCAGCTTGGCCGTCTCGCCCTCCAGCAGCCTCCCCGCGGGGATACCGGTCCAGGCGCTGACCACCTCGGCCACGTCGTCCGGGGAGACCTCCTCCTGCAACATCGCCTTGGAGCGGTTCTGCGCCTCGGTCGCCGCCTCCAGCTCCTTCTCCAGCTCCGGTATGCGGCCGTAGCGCAGCTCGGCCGCCTTGCCGAGGTCACCGTCGCGCTCGGCGCGCTCCGATTCGCCGCGCACCGATTCGAGCTGTCCCTTCAGGTCCCGAACCCTGTCGATGGACTCCTTTTCCTGCTGCCAGCGCGCGGTCAGCTCGGACAACCGCTCGCGCTGGTCGGCCAGCTCCTGGCGCAGGGTCTCGAGCCGTTCCCGCGAGTCCGGGTCCTGCTCGGCCGACAGCGCCATCTCCTCGATCTCGAGCCTGCGGACGGCGCGCTCCACCTCGTCGATCTCCACCGGGCGCGAGTCGATCTCCATCCGCAACCGCGAGGCGGCCTCGTCGACGAGGTCGATGGCCTTGTCCGGCAGGTAGCGATCCGTGATGTAGCGGTCCGACAGCGTCGCGGCCGCCACCAGCGCACCGTCGGTGATGCGCACGCCGTGGTGCACCTCGTAGCGCTCCTTGAGCCCGCGCAGGATCGCCACCGCGTCGTCCGGACTCGGTTCACCGGTCATGACCTGCTGGAACCTGCGCTCCAGCGCGGCGTCCGTCTCGACGTGCTTGCGGTACTCGTCGAGCGTGGTCGCGCCGACCATGCGCAGCTCGCCGCGGGCCAGCATGGGTTTGATCATGTTGCCCGCGTCCATGGCGCCCTCACCGCTCGCGCCCGCGCCCACGATGGTGTGCAGCTCGTCGATGAAGGTGATCACCTGCCCCTCGGACTCGGTGATCTCCTTGAGCACGGCCTTGAGGCGTTCCTCGAACTCGCCGCGGTACTTGGCCCCGGCCACCATGGACCCCACGTCCAGCGCGACCACGCGCTTGTCGCGCAGCGACTCGGGCACGTCACCGGCGACGATGCGCTGGGCCAGTCCCTCGACGATCGCCGTCTTGCCCACGCCGGGCTCGCCGATCAGCACGGGATTGTTCTTGGTGCGCCGGGACAGCACCTGCACGACCCGGCGGATCTCGGTGTCCCTGCCGATGACCGGGTCGAGATCACCGCCGCGGGCGCGCTCGGTCAGGTCGAGGCCGTACTTCTCCAGCGCGTTGTAGGTGCCCTCCGGATCGGGGCTGGTGACCCGCGCCGAACCGCGCACCTTGGTGAACGCATCCCGGAGCGCGTCCGGGGTGGCGCCGTCGCGCCGGAGCAGCTCGGCGACCTGTCCGCCCTCCGTCGCCAGGCCCACCAGCAGGTGCTCGGCCGAGACGTACTCGTCGCCCAGCTCCGTGGCCAGCTGCTGGGCGTGGGTGAGGGCCTTGACCGACTCCCGCGAGAGCTGCGGGGTGGAGACCGTGGACCCCGAGGCCGCGGGCAGTCCGCTCGCGAGCTGCTCGCACTCGGAGCGCACCCGAGCCGGGTCGGCGCCGACCGCGGACAGCAGGGGGGAGGCCAGTCCGTCGCTCTGGGCCAGCAGGGCCCCGAGCAGGTGCGCGGGGGCCACATCGGGGTTGCCCGCCATGGTCGCGGCCTGGGCTGCGGAGGAGATCGCCTGTTGGGTCTTGGTCGTCGGGTTGAAAGCGTCCATTCCTCACCTCGTCGTGATCGGGAACTCGTCCCCTTCGTCCGCGCCTGCCGGGTACCCCTTCGACTCCGATACCCGTGGGCGGCCACCGGCGACAACTGCTTCGCATCAACCGCAGAAGCAAAGTTGAGTCTATCTGACTCAACTATAACGACACGGATGCACTCGCGTCATCCTCGATCACACTGTCGCGCAGACCACCGCTCCGAACGGCGGCGCACTCCGGAAGCTCCTCCGCCGCCGGCAGCGGCCCACGCCCGGCATCACGGTTCAACGGGTCGCACGGGACCCGCGGGCCGACGAGCGGCGTCCACCGCTTCCACTCGGTGAGGGCGTTGCCCCGACCCCCGGGCCGGAGGCGTCGGAAACCCCGACGTGCAGCACCCAGCCGGGGCGCACGACGTCGTCGAGCGCCCGCGGCGCCTCCTCCAGCGGCGTGTTCCACCCCCACAGGTGAACCCGGCACGGATCGATGTGGTCGGTGCGCGGCTTCCGCGCCGTCCGCCTCCGCGCAGGTGTCGATGACACGTGGCCTCCTCCCGGACCCCGTCCCTTCCGGAAGAGTGCGCGGCCTCCGGGAAGAACTCCGACCCCCGGAGCCCGGTTCGACCCAGAAGGCGGCAACGCGTTCACACCCCTCCGAACACCGCTCCACCGACACGGAAGCCGCACCCCTCGAAATCCTCCGCTGGTCGACCTCGAGCCCCCTCGGACCGAACTCCCACGGTTCGAGCGCACGAGCGCGCACGAAGCTGTTCACGGAAATTTTCCATTCGAGTGGTTTCCCGGAAAGAAGAACATCCCACTCGTTCAGCCGAACGCGAAGCGCGGGACCACACGGAGTGACTCCCACGCCGACCACCTTGCCCTCTCCGCCACTTCCCTTCACGTCCGCGCTCGAACGAACAAAGCACCAAGCGATCCAAACGAAACCCCCACCCGCGCGAGGAGTGACAAAGATTACACACCGCCGCGGAAGCGGCGGACGCTACCCCGTTCTTACGACATCGACCGCCCCCAGAGGCACCCCAAACACTGCTCCATCCGAAGCAGAGCCCGGGGGCGCCGCAAAACGCGTTACACACACGGAAGGCACTCACGAAATGAAACGAAATCCAAACTCCACCCCCTTAGACCGACAGGAGCGCGAAAACGGTGAGCACGAACACCATTAATTATCTTGAACAGTTCCAGATTAGCCCTGACACCCGATAGGATGATAAACTTCGTCCGTATCCACGGAGAGCGAACACGGGAAGACGATCCACTGGGGAGGATCCGTGATTCTGGGGAACGCGGTCCGGTAGCAACGCCACACCGTCGCCGTCCTACCGGAGGACACCGCAACGCTACCCGTCGGGAAGACGCCGAGCACCGTCAGCCGAACCGCTGAATTCCACGACGGTCAAAACACGCACCAAATTAGAGCCCGTCTGGGGAAGGAAAGCTTCTGCGGCGCTGGGTACACACAACTGGGGAGGGTTTCAGTTGAACTTACTTGTCGCGGAGAGCGATGCCGCTCATCCCGAGATCCTGGCGGATGATTTGCGCCGGCACGGTTTCTTCGTCGACACCGTACACACCGGATCCGCAGCGATAGAGGGGTGCCGGACGGCCGATCTCCTGCTGCTCGAATTGGGATTGCCCGACATAGACGGACTCGAGATATGCCGCCGCATCCGGACGGACTGCGACGTCCCCATAATAGCCATGAACAACCGAAGCGACGAACCCGACCGCGTCCTGGGGCTGCAAATGGGGTTCGACGACTACGTGACCAGACCTTTCGGGATTCAAGAACTGGTCGCCCGCATAACGGCCGTTCTGCGCCGCACCAAGCAAACCGGGGTCACGCGAAGAAGGATCACGCACGGTTCCATGGTGATAGACCTGCGCACGAGGGAGGTGGAAGTCCGTGGCCGATCGGTTCACCTGACCCGCAAGGAGTTCGACCTGCTCGCACTCCTCGCCTCCGATTCGGAAACGGTGTTCACCCGAAAACAGATAATGTCGAGGGTCTGGAACGACGAGTCCTCGTTGTCCAGTCGCACCATAGACACCCATGTCGGATCGCTGCGTTCCAAACTTGGGTCGACCACGTGGATCACGACGCTGCGGGGTGTCGGTTTCCGGATAGGGCAACCCCAGTAACGGGAGGGAAAGAGCGGAGAGAGCTCGCGCACTAACTGTTCGGCTTCCCGCCGGGAAGCACGAGCGGGAAAACCGAAGCCGTCCGGCACGGTCCGGTCCTCACGAACGCGATCGGACCGTGCCGGACGTTCCAGGACACCACCGTCCGGGAGTTCGCCGCCTAGCTAGCCGGCGGGGCCGCGCGCACCGCACCACCCCGGCGTGCGGCGACGATCCCGCAGACGAGTGCCGGTACGAACGACACGACACCGCCGAGCAGCAGCGGCGACCGCGGTCCCAGATGCTCCGCCGACCACCCGGCCAGAAGGCTGCCCACAGGCGTTCCCCCGAGCAGCAACAGCATGTACAGCGCGAGCACGCGTCCGCGCATCTCGGCACTCACCGACACCTGGATGGTGTTGTTGGCCGTCAGGATGAAGGTCATCTGTGCCGCGCCGATCACGAGGAGCGCAGCCGCGAAGGGGATCAGCCAGGGCAGGAAGGCCGCGAGCGCCTCGCAGAAACCGAACGTCAGCGCACTGCCCACCAGCACCTCTTTCCGGGGGCGGCCGTGCGAACTCCGCCAGGCCGCCAGGACCGCTCCGGTCAGGGTCCCCGCGGCCAACGAGGCGTGCAACATCCCGAAGCCGAACGAGCCGAGCCCGAAGACCTCACCGGCCACCACGGCCAACGAGGTGTTGAAGGTGATCCCGAAGGTCCCCAGGAAGAACACCATGGTCAGAACCGGGATCAGGTCGGGACGGTTGCGCACGTAGGACAGACCTTCGCGCAGCCGCCCTCTTCCGGACGAAGCGGTACTGTCCCGGCGCAGCGCCGCCGGGTCCATCATGTGCAGCGTCGCCACCACGGCGAGCATCGAGGCGGCGTTGAACAGGAACAACCACCCCGTTCCGCTCAGGGTGATCAGATAGCCCGCCACGGCCGGTCCCGACATGCGGCAGGTGTTCATGATCATGGAATTGACGGCGACCGCGTTGCCGACCCTGTCCCCGCCCACGATCTCCATGACGAACGACTGCCGAACGGGCATCTCGACGGCCCCGCAACACCCCAGCACCAGGCACAGCAGGTAAACGTGCCACAGCTGGACGACACCGGTCACGTCCAGCAGTCCCAACGTCAGGGCGGACCCACCGGCCCCGTACTGCAACGCGATCAGCAACAAACGCTTGTCGAAGCGGTCGGCCAGCACACCCGCCCACAGCGTGAACAACGGCATCGGCGCGAACTGCAGGGCGATCGCGACTCCGAGCGCCACGGGGTCACCGCCGGATATCTCCAGCACCAGCCAGTCCTGGGCGATGCGCTGCATCCAGGTGCCCAGCAGGGAAACGACCTGGCCCCCCGCGTAGAACCGGAAGTTGCGCACCCGCAGCGAGGAGAAGACCGAAAGAACCGGGCCCGGCCGGGGGGCCTCCGAACTCCCCGGCCGGGATCGCTCCTCCGAACGCGGTGCGACCGCCCCCTCGCTTCCACCACCGGACACAGACCCCGACATTTCCCACCTCTCCCAACGTGCTCGCTCCCGGTTCGGAAGTCCGCGCGGTCACCGCCGCCCCGCTCCGCTGGCCCGAACGCAGTCCTCGGCGAACGCGAGAGCACGGAGGTGGTAGGACCTGGCGGCCCACCCGAGACTTATGTTGTGCCCGGCCCCCTCCTGACGATCCACCCGCACGCGGGAGGAGCCCAGCAGAGCCGTCAGTTCCCCGACCGATTCCTCGTCGTGCCGCCACCACAACTCGTGCTCGGAGAAGGTGAAGCGCACGGGCGAGTGCACGCGACCAGCGATCCCGGGGAAGAACCGCGGCCACCGCGCCGCTTCCTCGATCTCCACGGGAGGCATCGGAGTCAGCAGCGAGCGGGCCGCGGAGAAGGTGCTCTCCGGGTAGAACCTCGAAGCACCCCAGTGCAGTCGCCACACGTCCCTGCCGGACGATTCGAGGAAGCTCCTGACGTCGACGGCGTGACGATGCCCGCATCCGGAGAGGTCCAACCCCACCAGACCGCGGTGCTCGTCGGAAGCGGCCATGCACAGCGCCACTTTCCCTCCCGAGGAGTGGGCCACCAAGAAGAACCCCGCGCCCACGGCACGGTCGGCCGCGAACCTCTCCAGGGCCCCGTGCAGACAGCCCGCCTGCTCCTCGAGAGTCCCGCCCTCGGGCATCCGCTCCGCCGACAGCCCGTACCCGGGACGGTCCACGGCCAACACCGTGAAACCGAGCTCGGCCCCCAACGTGAGCAGGGACAGACTCGGATGAGCACGCCCGTGGAAGTATCCCGCGCGCATCCCCCCGCCGTGCAGGGCGACGACCACGGCGCGGGGCGGGGACCGCCGTGGTTCTGCCAGCAGCGCGGAGAGCGGCACCCCGTCCGCCCCTTCCAGAACCACGTCCCTGACTTCGGGCGACGCGCCCGACGACTCCGAGCACACAGGTATCAGCACTCCTCAGTACGCTTTCGGGCCGCCCACGGCACGTGGCGCGGACGAACACCGGGGATGTGCGTGGCACGGCCCGCGACCGGACGCGGGCCGAGACCGCCGGTCATCGGCACCGGACGTCCCGCTCCTCCCGCCGCCCCTCAGCTCGGTTCGGGGGCGCCGAACCACGCGGTCAACGCGCTGCCGAGTTCCTCGGGGGGCGGGTCCACGGCCACCACGTGGCCGTCCGGCCGGACCAGCACCCGGGTGAGACCGTCCAGGGCCCCGCCCGACGGCACACGTGCCGTCACCGGCAGGACCCTCCGCCGCCACGGCTCCAGGACTTTCCGCGCGTCCCGGCCCGAGCGTTCCTCCGGGGACAGTTCGAGCAGCACTCCGCCACCCGCTCTGAGGCACTCCACCGTGCTGGTGGTCCCGGTGTCCGTGACCAGCTCGCAGTGCGGCAGCCGCGCGCCGAGCAGAGGATGGCCGTCCCCTCCCACGTCGTAGCGCACGTCCAGACCACTGAGCATCCCGGTCAGGTGCTCGCGTACCTCGTCGAACTCCAGCATTCCACGCAACAGCCGCCGCATCGGCTCCATGTCCGGACCACCGAGCAGCAGATGCGCCTGTGCCCCGACGTTGGAGAGCACGCGGGCCGCCACGGGGTGCCGTTCGGAGTGGTAACTGTCCAGCAGCCCCTCCGGGGCCCGGCCGCACACCTGCGCGGCCAGTTTCCACCCCAGGTTCACGGCCTCCTGCAGTCCCAGGTTGAGCGCCTGCCCGCCTGCAGGCATCTGCAGGTGCGCGGCGTCCCCCGCGAGCAGCACGTTTCCCCGCCGGTACAGATCCACCTGACGGTTGGCGTCCCCGAAGGAGTCCACCCAGATCGGGCTCCCCCCGGTGATGTCCTCACCCGTGATCCGGAACCACGCCGCTGCGACCTCCTCGAAGGAGGGGGGACCGTCCCGGTCCCGTGCAGCGCTCCCGAACTCGTGCGCCATGACGCGGGTGACCCCGTCCGGCCGCCGGGCCGAGATGGCCAGACCTCGCTCGTAGCGCTGGAAGCTGCGGTCGGCCACCTCGATCCCCGCCACGTCGGCCCGGAACAGCTCCCGAGTGGCGCCGGTCCCCGGAAAGTCGAAACCGGCCAGGTCCCGCACCACGCTGCGTTCACCGTCGCAGCCGACCAGGTACCGGGCGCGCAGCTCGAGCCCGCCCCGCGGGCCCTCGACCGCGGCTTCCACCCCGTCCCGACCGACGGAGAGGTCCCTGAGCTCGTGACCACGCCAGATCTCCGCTCCCAGGTCCCCGGCACGTTCCTCCAGGACGGCTTCCGTCCGGAACTGCGGAACCTTCCAGTGTCCGGGGTGGACACTGTCCACACCGCTCATGTCGAGCGGAAGCCCACCGAAGTGCCCCGAGGGCTGGTACTGGACCTCCCCCAGCGCCTCGAGCAGCCCGCGCTGATCGAGCACCTCCACGGTTCTGGAGTTCAGCTGGGACGCCCTGGACTCCCCGGTGGGCTCGAGCAGCCGTTCCACGACGACCACGTCCGCCCCCGCCAGGCGCAACTCGCAGGCCAGCATCAGCCCGACCGGGCCCGCGCCGACCACTATCACCTGAGTTCGCATATCTCTCCTCGGAGACCGGCCGACGACTTGGTTCGGCGGCTGGGGAACCGACGGCTGAATCGGCGCCCCGCCGCGTCGCGGGGCACCTCGAGCGGCCGCGCGCACGTGCCCCGCGACCCTGCGAAGCGTCCGACTCAGTCCCCGGAGCACCTCGGCCCGTCCCGGCTGGGCGCTCGAGCGGACGAACCGAGCCGCCGGAGGTCTCGACGACGGTGGTTCACCGTGGCTTCTCGACCTGTTCCCTGACGTGCCCGAGGGTGCTGAGGCTGTTGGTGCTCAACGCGTTGTGCACGTACTCCCGCGCCTTCTCGACCCCGGCGTCCGCGCCGAGCACCCCGGTGATGTTGTCCTCGTTGAGCACCACCGTGTGCCGCGAGGTCACGGCCACCCCGTCGCTCTCCTCGACGAAGGTCCACAGCCCCGTGTGCAGCTTCATCAACGGCGGGAGCACGATCTGCTTGTAGGAGACCCTGTCGTTTCGGAAGCACACCCGTATGGACTTCGTGGTGTGCACGGAACCGTCCTTGGCGCGAGTGTCCATCTCGAGCGTTTGCAGCCCCGGCGTTTCCTCGTCCATGCGCACGGTTTCCACGTGCGGCAGCCGCTCGGACCACAGGTTCGCCTCGTTGATGAAGTCGTAGGCGTCGGCCACCGAACCGTTCATCCGCACGGTGTCGGCGAACTCCATCTTCAGCCGCGACTCGCTCGCGGCCATCTCTGCCTCGGCCTTCATGGCCGCGAGCTCGGAGTCGCTGTTCCCGTCCACGGCCCTGGCTATCCAGGCCAGGTTGTCCGGGTCGTCGTCAACGGCGCGGTACTGGTGCGACAGTCGAACCCTGGACTCCGTGTCCGAGACCGGCTCGACCGTCCAGCAGCCGCCCATGCTCGCCACCGGTGGCTGCGACACTTCCTGCCTGAACTCGACACGTCGCCGCACCGGATCCAGGTACCGCACCGATGTCCAGGTCTTCGCCGCACCGTTGGCGGTCGCCCACAGCCTGATCCGTTCCCTGGTCTCTCCCCTCTCCAGGTGCTCCACGTGCACCGTCGGAGGAAATATGTTCGGCCAGTTCGCCACGTCGGCCACCAGGCCGTAGACGACATCGGCGGGCGCGTTCACCGTGATCCCGTGCTCGACCTCTTGTTCCCCGGTTTCCACCATGCTCGCTTCCTCGGACTAGTTCTGGGCGGGCGACGGAACCGCCGCCCGCGAACCTTGGACATTCTTTTTCCGCGCGGAGAAACCCGCCCCCGAAAAAATAAAAACACCGCAGACGCCGAAAAAAATCGGCGCACGCCGGCAGAGAAAAGGAAATTGAAAATGCTCCGGCCGCGCTTCCGCGCCGGAACCCGGAATCAGAAGTTGCCGAGCCCGCCGCACACGTTCAGGGCCTGCGCCGTCACCGACCCGGCCCTGTCGGTGACGAGGTATCCGACCATCCCGGCCACCTCCTCGGGCGTGGAGTACCGACCCATCGGGATCTTGGCCTGGAACTGCTCCAGGATGTCCTCCTCCGTGGTGTTGTACACGGACGCGTACCGCTGCCGTATCCCCTCGGCCATGGGGGTCTCCACGTAACCGGGACACACCGCGTTCACCGTTATGCCGGTCTGCGCGAGCTCCTTGCCGAGCGCCTTGGTGAAGCCGACCACCCCGTGCTTGGAGGCGGAGTAGGGCGCTCCCAGGACCACGCCCTGCTTGCCCGCCGTGGAGGCGATGTTGACGATCCTGCCCCAGGACCTCTCACGCATCCCTCCCGTGTTCAGCACCTCACGGGTCATCCGGAAAACCCCGTTGAGGTTGGTGTCGACCACGTCGTGCCACAGCTCGTCGAGGATGTCGGCGGTAACACCTCCACCGCCCCTGCCCGCGTTGTTCACCAGAACGTCCACCGGCCCGTAGCCGTCGACGGCCGCGGAGACGAAGCGACCGACGCTGTCCTGGTCACGGATGTCGCAGCTCGTCCCCTGGACCTCCAGCCCCCGGGAACGGAACTGCTCGACGGTCAGCTTCACCTCGTCGGCGTCCCGGGCCCCGATGAACACCGCGTGCTCGCTCTCGGCCAGGTCCCTGGCCACTTCGAGACCGATCCCGCTCGTGGCGCCCGTGACGACAACGGTCCTCCGATTTCGGTCGGACATGCTCTCTTCCCGCCTCTCCACAGTTTCGAACAATCGGGACGCGCCGGAATCAGGCCGCCCCGGAAACACCTTCTCCGGAACTTCTCGAACCGGGTTCCCCGCGTTCCCGGAGAATCCGGTCCACGATCGTCGTGTCGTGTTCGCCGGCCCGGAAACCCGGATCCGCCACGACCTCGCGGAGGAATCCGATGGTGGTGCGAACTCCCGCCCCCTCGACCCGGAACTCCTCCAGAGCACGGTCCATACGATCCAGCGCCCGCTGCCGCGAAGGCGCCCAGACGATGAGCTTGGCCAGCAGGGAGTCGTAGGAAGCGGGCACCCGGTATCCCGGGTAGCCGTGGGTGTCGACCCGGACGAAGGGGCCACCCGCCGGCCGGAACTCCCGCAACACCCCCGGCGTCGGTGCGAACTCCGCGTCCGGGTTCTCCACGTTGACACGGCACTCCAGCGCCGCCCCGTGCACCGCGACGTCCTCCTGGCGCAGCGTCATCGGGTGCCCGGCCGCTATCCGCAGCTGCTCCTGGACCAGATCCACCCCCGTGACCATCTCGGTCACCGGGTGCTCGACCTGGATGCGGCAGTTCACCTCCATGAAGGAGAACTCCCCGTCCGGGCTCACCAGGAACTCGAACGTGCCGGCCCCCACGTACCCCGCGGCGAGGGCCCCTTGTACGGCGACCCGCCCCATCTCCTCCACGAGCCCGCTCGGAAGCCGCGGCGCGGGGCTCTCCTCGATCAGCTTCTGGTGCCTGCGCTGGACCGAGCAGTCCCGCTCCCCGAGGTGAACGGCGTTGCCGAACCGGTCGGCCAGCACCTGTATCTCCACGTGGCGCCCGTTGGGGAGGTAGCGCTCGACGAAGACCTGCGGATCGCCGAACAAGGCCAGCGCTCCCGCCCTGGTCTCCTGGTAGGCGGCCTCGAACTCGGCGCTGTCGTGCACGACGCGCATACCGCGACCGCCGCCGCCGGCAGCGGCCTTGATGATCACCGGGTACCCGATGTCATCGGCCAGGCGGTGGGCCTGTTCCGCCGAGGAGAGCGGATCCAGGCTCCCGGGCAGCAGCGGTAGTCCCGCCTCCGACATCAACCCCCGCGCGGCCGTCTTGTCCCCCAGCCGTGCCGTCACTTCCGACGGAGGACCGATGAAGACGAGCCCGTTGTCCGTGCACACCTCGGCGAAGTCGGCGTCCTCCGAGAGGAAGCCGTACCCCGGGTGCACGGCGTCGGCACCCGCGCGCAGCGCCGCTTCCACGACCGCGGGGATGCTGAGGTAACTCCGCTTGGACGGACCGGGTCCGATTCGCACCGCCTCATCGGCGTAGGAGACGACGGCGGACTCGCTGTCCTCGGTGGAGTAGACGGCCACCGTCCGGACCCCCATCTCCCGGCACGCCCGTGCCACCCGCAGCGCGATCTCCCCGCGGTTGGCGATCAACACCTTGTCGAACACGGCGCCTCCTCAGTCCTCGTCGACCGAGGTGACGGTGAACAGGGCCTCGCCGTACTCGACGGACTCGCCGTTCGCCTTCAACGGCTCGACGATCCGGCAGGCACGTTCCGCCCGCACCGGGATCATCAGCTTCATGGCTTCGACGATCCCCACCTGCTGTCCCTGCTCCACCGCGTCCCCGGCACGGACGAACGGCTCCGCTCCCGGTTCGGGGGCCTCGTAGTAAACACCGACCGTCGGGGACACCAGGGAGTCGTGCTCCCGGGTGACGGCGTCGCCCCGTTCGGTCACCACGGAGGCTGTATCGCCCGCTTCCATAACGTCGTGACCGGATTCGGACCACTCGATGTCGAAGGAGACGTCTCCCGCTCTGACTCGCAACGAGCGGGGAGAACGCGAAACATCGGCCAGGAAACGAACGGAGTGGTGTCGCACCCGTTCCAACAGTTCATCCAGGAGAACGCGCTTCTCGTACTCCGACCCGGCCGCGGGAACGCCGGTCGACTCGTCGTCGAACTCGCGTTCGAGCCGGTTCATCGCCCGCTGTGTCATTTTCCCTCCTCGTTCTCGTCCGGTTGCGCGGCCGTGGCGCCGAACCGCCTGAACCGCGCCCTCCTCCGCTCCCTGAGGGTCGTCGGGTCCACCGCGGCCAGCCGGTCGACCGCCTCTTCCAGGGCACCCCGCACACGCTCGGCGACGAGCGCGTGGTCGGACTGGCTCCCGTCCTCGGGTTCGGGGATCACCCCGTCCACGATTCCGTGTTCGAGCAGCCGTCTTGAGTCCACTCCCAGGGCGTTCGCCGCTGTTGGAGCCTTCGAGGGATCACTCCACAGAATCGAGGCGCATCCTTCCGGGCTGATCACCGAGTAAACGCCGTTGGAGCAGATCAGCACCTCGTCGGCCACCGCGAGCCCGAGAGCGCCTCCGCTCCCGCCCTCTCCGGTGATCAGGGCGACTATCGGCACCGACAGCCCCGCCATGAGCCTGATGTTCTCGGCGATGGCCACGGCCTGACCGTGTTGCTCGGCCTCCACACCGGGAAAGGCGCCCGGAGTGTCCACGAAGGTGACCACGGGAATCGAGAGTTTCTCCGCCACACGCATCAGACGCGCCGCTTTGCGGTACCCGGCCGGTGTGGCCATGCCGTAGTTGCGGTTCGTCAGCTCCGTGATCGTGTGGCCCTTCTGGTGCCCGAGCACCACGACCGGCCTGTCACCCAGCCGGGCCACGCCGCCGATCAGGGCGGAGCACTCACCGCCGCCCCGGTCCCCGCGCAGCTCCTCGAAATCGTCGAACACCCGCCCGACGTAGTCCAAGGTCGTGGGCCGGTCCAGGTCCCGGGCCCGCTGCACGGTCTGCCAGGCGTCGAGCCGGGGGAGTTCCGCCCCCTCCCGCACGACCACATCGCCGGTCCCGACCGCTTTCGGCCGCCCCGTGCGCCTTCGGCCCGCGGCCAACAACCGCGCCAGAGCCGTCCGCTGCGCGTTCCGCGGACGGATGGCGTCGATCATGCCCTGTTCCAGCAACGACTCGGCCGTCTGGAACCCCTCCGGAAGGGTCTGCCGAATGGTCTGCTCGATCACCCTCGGGCCCGCGAAACCCAGTCGGGCCCCCGGCTCGGCGATGATCACGTCGCACAGCGTCGCGAAGGAGGCCGCGACACCTCCGTAGGTCGGGTCGGTGACCAACGAAACGGTGAGGAGTCCCTCCTCGTCCAGCCTTCCGAGGGCCTGGCTGGTCTTGGCCATCTGCATCAGGGAGAGCGCGCCCTCCTGCATCCGAGCACCGCCCGAAGCCGTCACGAGCAACAACGGGACGCGCCGGTCGGACGCGATCTCGGCGGCACGCGTGATGGCCTCCCCGGTGGCGGATCCGAGGCTCCCGCCGAGGAACCGGAAATCCATCACGGCGGCCGCGACCGGGTGGCCCCGGATGGTGCCGGTGGCCAGCACCACCCCTTCCTCCAACCCGGTCGCGGCACGGGCCTGCTCCAGCCTGGAGGTGTACGGCTTGGTGTCGCTGAAACCGAGAACGTCGACGCTGCGCTCAGCGATGTCCAGCAGTTCCAGCCCCTCCTCGTCGAAGAGCTGCTCGACTCGTGCGTGCGCGGTGAGCCTGTGGTGATGACCGCACTCGGGGCACACGCGCAGGTTCCGCGCCAGTCGTCTGCCGTAGAGCATGTCCCCGCAACCGGGGCACACGGTCCAGTCCGTTTCCTCCCCGGTCCGCCGGGTGGCAGGCTTGGTCATGAAAACCCTCCTCTGACCTGGTCACTCGTGGTCCCGGACGGAAGCTCAGCCACCGTTGACGGCGGAGAGGAGCAAGCGCGGCGTCCGGGCGGAGGTGGCGGTGTCGTCGTCCAGCTCGACCCCGTACTCGCGCTGGATGCGCCCCGCCACCTCCAGAAGCGCCAGCGAGTCGTATCCGAGCTCCTCGAACTCGGTGTCGAGCGAATCGGAACCTATCTCTACTCCGTCCTCGACGCCGGCAGCCTCGGTCAGCACCCTCTTGAGATCGTCGATCGTGATTTCCTGTCCGGACATGTTCCACTGCTCCTTCGTGTGTTGATTCCTCGGGAAAAGGGCCCGTCCACGCGGGCGAGGCCCCGCACGGGAGCCGGGCCTCGCCGCACCGGGAGGCCGGAGAGCGGCCACGTCACCGCTCGGGGAGATCAGTCGGGGCGGCGAACGATCATCGCCGAGTTGAAACCGCCCTGGCCCCTGGCGAGCACCATCGCGGTTCCCAGGTCCGCGGCGCGCGGGGAACCGACCACCAGGTCGAGGGCGTACTCGGGCGCCCCGCTCACGTTGACGGTCGGTGGCACGACCCCGTCCCGGATGGCGAGCACGGCGGCGACGAGATCCAACGCCGCGGCCCCCGAGTACAACCGCCCGGTCATCGTCTTCGGCGCCGTCACCGGAACTCCGTACTCCCCGAACAGCTCCGTGATCACCTCGGCCTCGACGCGGTCCAGCTCGGGGACGGCCGCTGCGTCGGCGAACACCGCGTCCACCTCGTCCGGCCCGACGGACGCGTCCCGCAGAGCCAGTTCCACGGCACGCCGCAGCCCCGGCTCGCGGCCGCTGCCCGGCGGAGGGTCCAGAGTGGCCCCGTATCCGGCGACCTCCGCGTAGACGTCGTCCGCCCCGCGGCGACGTGCGGCTTCGCGGTCCTCCACCAGCAGGATCGCCCCGCCCTCCCCCGGGACGTGACCGGCTGCTTCGGAGTCGAAGGGCAGATAAGCCCGCTCCGCGTCGTTCACCGGACTCAGCCGCCCACCGGCCATCTGGGCCACCCAGCCCCACGGACAGATCGACCCGTCCACGCCCCCGGAAACGACCAGCTCGACCCCCTTGCGGATCTGCCTGCGGGCCTGAGCGACGGCGTCGAGCCCACCGGCCTGGTCGCTGACCACGACCCCGCTCGGACCGCGCATGCCGTTGCGGATCGAGATCTGGCCCGTGTTGACCGCGTAGAACCACGCGAACGACTGGTAGGCGCTGACGTACTCGTTTCCCTTGGCGCACAGGTTCTGCAGCTCCCGGTGCCCGAACTCGAATCCGCCGGAAGAGCTCGCCGTGACCACTCCCATGTCGAACTCGGACAGCTCCTCCGGCACCACCCCGGCGTCGGCGATCGCCCAATCGGCCGCCACCAGGGCCAACCGGGTCATGTGATCGGTCTGCGGGATCAGCTTCCTCGGGAGGTGCTCGGTCGGCTCGAAACCGGGGACCTCACCGGCCAGTCTGGAGGGATACTGCTCCGGGTCGAACCGGCTGACCACGTCGATGCCGCTGCGTCCCTCCAGCGTCGCCGACCAGTAATCCCGGGTGCCCAAACCGTTGGGCGCGGTGACTCCGACCCCTGTTATCACCACCGGCGCACTCAAGAACTCCTCCGATCCGCTCCGGTCAGCACCATCGCGCTCTGGAACCCGCCGAAACCACTTCCCACGGTCAGCACCGCACGGGTGCGTTGCTCCCGGGCCGTCAACGGCACGTAGTCCAGATCGCACTCGGGGTCGGGCTCGTGCAGGTTCGCGGTCGGCGGTACGACGTCGTTGTCGATGGCCAGCGCGGAAGCCGCTATCTCGACGGAGCCGATCGCCCCGAGCGAGTGCCCCACCATGGACTTGATGGAACTGACCGGAACCCTGTAGGCGTGCTCGCCCAGACTCCTCTTGAACGCGGCGGTCTCGTGGCGGTCGTTCTGCTTGGTGCCCGATCCGTGCGCGTTGACGTAGTCGATGTCGGTCGGGTCCAGGCCGCCCTCGTTCAGCGCGATCCTGACGGCTTCGGCCATCTCCCGCCCGTCCGCGCGCAACCCCGTCATGTGGAAGGCGTTGCAACGCGAGGCGTACCCGGCTATCTCGGCGTAGACCGTGGCTCCGCGCCGTCGGGCGCTTTCCAGGTCCTCAAGCACGAACATCGCCGCGCCCTCACCGAGCACGAAACCGCTGCGAGTTCCGTCGAAGGGCCGCGAAGCGTGCTCCGGATCGTCGTTGCGCGGCGTCGTCGCCTTGATCGCGTCGAAGCACGCCGAAGTGATCGGCGATATCGGGGCGTCCGTGGCCCCGGCGATCATCACGTCGGTCGTCCCCTCCCGAATCAGGTCACAGGCGTAACCGACCGAGTCCAGCCCGGAGGTGCATCCCGCGGAAACGACCGCGGCCGCCCCCTCGGCACCCACCGACCAGGCGACCTCCGTGGCGATCGAGCTGGGAACGAGATGGTTGTACAAATGCGGGACCGCGTACTCGTGATCCACCAACCACGAGTCACCGTCGTTGCTGACGACGCGGTACTCCTGCTCCAGCCCCATGGTCGCGCCCACGGCGCTTCCCACGGTCACACCGGTGCGGTGCGGGTCGAACTCCCGGTCCTCCAGACCGCTGTCCGTCATCGCTTCCCGGGTCGCGACGACCGCCAGCTGAGTGGCACGGTCCATGCGACGTGTTTCCTGCGGCTTCAGCCCGTGCTCCGCACCATCGAAGTCGATCTCGGCCGCGACCTGGGAACGAAAGGGGGAGGGGTCGAACAGGGATATTCTCCTGGTGGCCGTCCGCCCCTCGGTCAACAACTTCCAGAACGCCTTCGTCCCCGTCCCACCCGGTGCGAGCACGCCCATTCCGGTGATCACGACTCGCCGGTTCAAGACAGTCCTCCCTCGTGCGAGGACGGGCAGCCCTCCCGGATCCCCGTTCCGGTCATTCCGAGTCCTCCCAGTAGTAGAAGCGGGTCGCCATGGCGTCCGAGGGAGACCGCCAGGTCTCCGGGTCGTAGGCTCCGATGAAGGGCTTCAGGTCGTTGCTGATGGCCACGAAACGCGGGTCGCTCTTGGCGCGCTCGATCGCTTCGCCGCCGTCGTCGGAGTCGAAGTCCTGGAGGTGGAAGTACAACCCTCTGTAGGAGAACAGCTGACGACGCCGCGTCCCCATCACACGGGGCATCTCCGTGCTGTCGAACTCCGTGAAGAGCCCGGCCACGTCCTGACTGGCGGACGGGTCCATCCGCGCCACTATCAACGTGCTGTACATGCTGGTTCTCTCCGTTCGTGATCGTTCGGAAAAATCGAGAAGCACACCGGTGGAGGCGCAGTCGCCGACGGCGGCGGATCACGCCGGGGAACCGAACCAGCGCCGCAGCGCCGCACCCAGTTCCCCTCCACCCGGGGTCGCCCACACGACGTGGCCGTCCGGTCGCACCAGGACGGCGTCGGTGTCCTTCGTGAAGAAGTCCCGGTCCGCGTCTTCGGCGGACTCGGCCGCGACGACGTCGACGCGGTCCGCCCATCCGGAGACGGACTCGCGAATCCCCGCGTCGCCGCCGTGCAACAGCAGTCCCCTGCCCGAGCGCAGCAGCTCCGCGGTGCTGGTGACTCCGGATCCGGTCAGCAGCTTTCGCGGTGGTAGCCGCTTGCCCAGCAACGGGTGGTCCCCCGGTCCCACCTCGTAGGTGATGTCCAAGCCGCTGACCATGCCGGCGAGATACCGGGCCACCTCACCGTGCTCGAGCAGCTCGGCGAAGATCTCGCGCAACGGCCGCATGTGCTCACCAGTCAGGTAGAGCAGCCCCTGAGCGCGCGTGTTCCGCAGCAACCGCACACCCACCGCGTGGCGCTCCTCGTGGTAGGTGTCCAGCAAACCGTTCGGTGCCCACCCGTTGAGGACGGCGGCGAGCTTCCACCCGAGGTTCACGGCATCCTGCACCCCAACGCTGAGCCCCTGGCCTCCCGCGGGCAGGTGAACATGGGCGGCGTCACCCGCCAGCAGCACGCGCCCCCTCCGGTACTCCGCGGCCTGGCGAGCGGCGTCGCTGAAGGCACTGACCCACAGCGGTGTCGCGTCGTGGATGTCCTCCCCGGTCAAGCGTTCCCACGCAGCGGCGACCTCCGAGAAGTCCGGGGGTTCGGTGCGCTGTTTGGGCGGGGTCCCCCGTTCGCACACGATGATGCGGTCGACGTCGTCCTCCAGGGGAGCGGCCATCACCATGCCGCCGGTCACCTTCTCGCCCAGGAAGCGCGAGCGCAGCCCCATCCCCCGCACGTCGCCGAGAAACATCTCCAGGGTCGGTTCGCTGCCGGGGAAGTCGATCCCGGTCTTCTTGCGCGTGGTGCTGCGCCCGCCGTCGCACCCAACCAGGTACGAGGCACGCAGCCGCTCCGCGCCCTGTGGGCCCTCGAAGTCGACGTCCACCCCGGAACCGTCGTCGGTGAGATCGACGAGCTCGCACCCCCGCCGCACCTCGGCCCCCAGCTCGGTGGCCCACTCCTCCAGAACGGCCTCGGTGCGCGCCTGGGGGATCCCCCGGGCACCGAAGTGCCCGTCCTCCAGAACCCCGAAGTCCAGCTCGATCCCGCCGAAGTGCCCGGAAGTGCTGGTCGCCACGCTGTCGAAGCGGGACAGCAGGCCCCGTTGATCGAGCACTTCCATGGCACGGGCGGTGAACCCGAGCCCGCGGGACTGTCCGGTGGGCTCTCGAAGCCGCTCCAGAACCGTCACCGGAACCCCGGAGAGCCGCAGCTCCCCGGCGAGCATCAAGCCGGTCGGACCCGCTCCCACGATAATCACGGAATTTTCCACAAAAACCTCCATCGGAGTCCGCGCCCGCCAAGCGGGGGCAGATTCTTTCCCGTACCTTCCGAAAGCGGCACTCCGCGTGAACTGCACGAAAAGGCCGAAGGAAACGCGAACCCCCTGCTCCGCACCCTCCCGAATAAAACCCGGAAAGAATCGAAAGGCCCCGCGGACCGGAGCGCCGCGGGGCCGTTGAAAAGAGCCCCCCTCCCCGCGAAAATCGGGGCGACGAAGCAGGGGAAAGGAAAAGCACGACCACGGAAAGCGCGGCCGGAGCACCCGGACCCCAGAAGCGGAGACCCCGACTACACGGGATCTCCATCCTGGTTCCCAGTTTCTTCGCCACACCGTCCTCTCGTCAACGGTGCCGCGGGAAAACTTTCACAAGAAAAAGCAATAACTACGCAAGATCGCGCATGTGACCCTCCCGGAAGCGGCGCCCCGGGGGGGACGTGGCCCACGGTGGTGCGGGCGCCCACCACGGACGCACGGCCGGGCGGAGCGCCTCCCACCGGTTCGGGGCGAGCCCCGGACGGAGCACAGGTGCGGCGGGGTGGTGAGCAAGTGTCACCGTTCGACACGCGAGGTCACCGCTCGGAGCGGTTTCCGGTCGCTGCCGAGCAGTGACTCCTGCCTCACACGCGGGTCAGCCCCCGCCGGAAACCCTTTGCCCAACAGCGGGTTCACCGAGACCGGCACCACGAGTACCGCGAAAGCGAGCGCGTGGGCGGTGATGCCCCGGGGGCGGCCCGTCGCCGAGATGCCGCGGTCTTGCCGGGCGGCAGCAGAGCGACGTTGACGATCGTGGCGTCCAGTGTGATCAGCAGGTGTGCCAGCGCTGTTACCACCAGCCCCCACCAGCGCCTGTGGTCACCACCTCGAGCGTCGGCACGGGCAGCGGTCTGGCCAACGAAACCTCGCGAACCGCGAAGCGGGTGACGCGCACTCACGCGATGAGTGCGCGTCACCGGTCGGGAAACGAACACCCGAGAACGAGGCCCGAGCCCCCACGAACACGCATCCACGCCGGCCGGTCGAAA
Source organism: Actinopolyspora biskrensis (assembly GCF_013408175.1). Lineage (GTDB taxonomy): Bacteria > Actinomycetota > Actinomycetes > Mycobacteriales > Pseudonocardiaceae > Actinopolyspora > Actinopolyspora biskrensis. The sequence continues at coordinate 59,278 of NZ_JACBYW010000010.1, read as the reverse complement.
CCACCGACGAAGAGTTCGCCGGAGTTCCCGGACTTTCCGAAACCGTCTCGAACGAGGTCCGCGCGGGGCACGGGGCCAGTCACGTCGCGTGCTGGCAACGCTCCTGTCGTCCTCCGGGCGGCGAAGTGACCCTCCTTCCTGCGGATGACGATCACCACGGCGGGAAACCGTTCACCGGAAAAGGTGCGCATTCTCCGCGGCCCACTGCCCGAAGCTCCGGGCCGGGCTGCCGGTGATCCGCTCCACGGTGTCGGTCACCCCGGGGCTTTCCAGGGAGCAGACCCCGGGAACCATCAAGCCGGCCGTAGTTTCGTCCGGCGCCTGCTCGGAGAGCCGCTCCAGTTCCCGCTGGTCCTGCCGCTCCTCGTAGCCGAGTTCGCGCCCGAGAGCCTCGCCCAGGGCACGCACCTTGTCCCGCGGTGTCAGCTCCTCGGGCCCGGTCAACGGGTAGGTCTGCCCGCCGTGCCCCTCCTCCGTCAACGCGTGCGCCGCCAGCGAGGCGATGTCGGCGGGATGGACGGCGGGAGACGGCAGCCCCGCCGTCGGAGGACGCACCACGCCCTCGACACGTACCTCCTCCGCCCACGCCGTCACGTTCGAGGCGTACTCCCAGGGGCGCAGCACGGTCTCCTCGAGATCGCTCTCCCGTACGAGCCGTTCCGCCTCCAGCGAACCCCGTCCGATGGCGGAATCCGGATGTGTCCGGGCCAGGAACGTGGACACCAGCACGACTCGTTTCACGCCGGCGGCCGAGGCCCTGCCGAGCACGCCGGAAAGGTCTCCCGTCGTCCCCAGGACGAAGAAACCGGTAACCCCGTCGAAAACCTCCCCGAGGGATTCCGGGGCCTCGAGGTCCCCTTCCACGATCTCCACTCCGGCAGGCACGCTGGCCCGGCTCGGCTCCCGGGTCATCGCCCGCACCGCGAAACCGGACTCGTGCAGCTGGCGCACCAGGTGGCCACCCACGTTCCCGGTCGCCGACGTCACCAGAATCATCGAATTTCCCCCATCGGTCTCGGTGATCGGTCCCAGCAACACCCGACACCGTGATACTTCGAGCCAACTGGAAGTCAACGGACGGTGATATCGATCACAAGCACCGTTTCCGGTCGCCGGAGCTGCAGCGGTGCGACAACACCCCTCTTCCGGGGAGGAGAGGGGAACACCCTCCTCCCGGGGTCCGCCGGACCCGTGCTTCGGCCGTACGGCCCCTCCGAGGAGCGACACGTGCGGAACAGCCACGCACCGATGAACCTCCTCCACACCGCCGAATCGATCGCGGAACACGAGGCAGGAACCATCACCCGACGTCACACGCTCGTACAACCGTCCTGCGCGATCACCACGTCGACAGGTACCGATCGAGCAACAGGGACAAGTACCCGGGACCGAATCCGAACTCCTCGAACTCCGGAACATACTCACGGATCTTGCCGACACTCACCGAGGCGTTCTCCGTCGGTGACTCGACCACACTCTTGCTCGCGACCACGCCCAAAGAACTCTCCAACTCCCCAACTATCTCCTCCACCGAGTACGAAAAACCGGAAGCCAGGTTGAAAACTTCACCTGAAACACCTTTTTCCAGAAGCCTGTCAAGGATGCTCACCATGTGCTCGGCGTCGATCAGGTCCCGTACCGCTCCCCTGTGCAACGTGACCGCACCGGCGCGAACCTGGTTCGCGAGGGCCGGCATCAGCTGGTACTTCCGCTGCCCGCTCCCCACGACGTGACTCACTCGTAGTGCCAGCCAGTCCGCACCCGACGTGGCCAACACGCGCTCGAGTCCCAGTTTGTGGCGCCCGTACGCCGTGGAGGGAAACACCGCTCCCTCCTCCGTTCCTGGCGAATCCGTCGCACCGTACATTCCTGCCGAGGCGGTGGAGAAGAACACGACCGTACGCCCCTGTGCCCGGCACCTGCGTAATGCTTCGTACACGAGAGTGGCTTCTCTGTCGAACTCCTCCGCCGAAGTGGTCCCCACATTCGTCACACCGGCCGCGATCACGGTCACGTCCGGGTGCCTGTCACCGATATTCAAGTTCAAGTGTCGCGCAAGGAATCCTCTGCCTATAATTTCCACAGCCATCTCCCGGCCAACTCTGGGTATTCACCATCAGAATTCGAGAAGCACGAACAACGGATCCACGAGGGCGGGACGAGGAGAACCTCCCCGTCACGAGAAGATCTCCGTCATCCGGTGCACGACGTCATGCGGGCTCATCCCACCCGCCATCTCTCGCGATATCACATCGCTGACCTGCGAATACCCTGGCGTGTTCAAGATGCGCCGAAGCTCTCTCCCGACTCGTGCCTCGTCCACCTCGAACAGGGGGATGCTCAACCCGGCACCGCACTCGTCGACGACCTGGGCGTTGTAGACGCGGTCCCCTCCATGTGGAACGACCACCTGCGGAACGCCGGCCGCGAAAGCGGCGAACGTGCTCCCCATGCCCCCGTGATGGACAATCGACGAACTGCTCGACAGAAGCGCGGGAATCGGGAGCCAACCGACCATTCGCACGTTGTCAGGAATCTTTTCCGGCATCCCCGGAAGGTCGGACCGAGCGGACATCAGGACGAGTTCGACGTCCATGTCCCCCGCACCACGGACTATTTCCGAGAGCACATCACCGTCCCCGACGGTGGAAGGCATCGATCCCAGAGTCACCACTACCCGTGGCCGTGCGCTCTCCTCGACCAACCAACTCGGAAGCTCCGCTCCGCCGTTTTCGGGCAGGTAACGCATACGCAGGGCATCGGCGTTCTCCTGTCCCTGCATCGAGTCCGGTGTCATGGACGCGGCTTCCACCGTGGGCGGACTTATGCTGATCTCGAGGTCCGGATCTCGGGGCAGCGCTGTCACTCCCCAGCCACTCGCCGTATCCAGCAGCTGCTCCATGGCAGGCATGAGTGTCGGACGCCGCAACCCAAAACCGTGCAGGACGCTGTGGATACCGCATATTTTCGCGGCGAGCAGTCCAGCCGGGAAAGCGGGAGGGTAGACGATCGCGTCCGCCCGCCACGCCTTGGCCGTCCGCACCAGTCCGTCCAGCATGAGCTCACTCATCTCTCCGAAACGGGTGGCGACCTCCACCATGAGCTCCGGAGGAGCGAGCTCGGACTCCTTGACCGTTTCCGCAAGCTGCTCGTACGGCCGGTCGACCCCTTGCCCACGAGCTATGTCCACTGTGTGGAGCCCGGCGCCGGTGGCGGCCGACACCGTGGCTCCACTGGTGGCCACGAGCACCTCGTGCCCGCTGGTACGCGCGGCATGGGCCAGGGGGGTCATCGGATACAGATGGGCCATTCCCGGCGGAGAAGTAAACAGAAGTCGCAATGACAGCTCCTCACCAAGATCGGTACAGAAACCGGAGTCGGTCGCACCGACCGGACGACAAAAACGGGAAAGTCCGCGATAAAGTACACATCGACGGACGCGCGAAACCGAACCAAGAAAAAAGAACAGCGCTGGATCGGCACGATCAAAACGGCGCTCCAGGCGCGGGAGCGCCCAACGAGAAAATCCTTCCGGCACCGCCGGAAGGTGAAATCATCGGTTCATCGCTTCATTTTTTCGCCAGCACGGTGTACACGCTTCCGCCTTCGAAAACACTGTCCTGGGAAGTCTCCAACCGAAACCCTCTCGACCGGAGCAGATCACTGACACGTCGCAGGTTGTCATCGACGTCGTGAACCTCCATAACGATGTTGCGAATCATTCGGTAATCAGATTCGCTTATCCCAAGGAGGACATCGAGCTCGGAACGCTCCACGTCGACCTTCAGCAAACCGACCCTGGTCACACCGCGCTCGGCGAATATGTCGCTGAGCGTCCTGATCGGCACCGTGACATGCTGTGAGCCACTTCGCGACCTGTCCCAGTACGCGACACGTGCCGACTCCTCGAGGCCGATATTGCTCAAAATGGTGTCCAAATTGAGCTTGTCATCCTCGTCGTCCACGTGCAGGGTCGCCATCGTGGTTTGGTGCGGGTAGTAGGTGAGCTGTGCCTCCCCGGAGCGGGATCCAACAGCAGTTTGAACGCACACACCGCTCTTCAGGTGCCGCCCAAAATTTTCTTCGAGGCACAAGAAGGACTGCGGTGCGGGTTCACAAGCGATTACTTCAACCTCGCTCGACTGGTCGGAGAAGTACAGCGAAGTGACACCGAAGTGGGCCCCGACGTCGACTACTGTTTCACCGGGCTCGAGCGACTCCGCGGCCGCGGAGTACGTCGTACCGTCGAGGATCTCTCGCCAGACCGCGTCCGCGTCATCAGCATTTGTGCAAAGCAACTCACGTCCGTCCGGAAGGGTGAATGTTTCCAGCGCGGACTCCGAACTCATGTTCACGATGCCTCCTGGGTATTTCGTTTACGATTTCGCACGCTTGAGCGGGGCCCACCATTCCTGGTTCTCCCGGTACCAGCGAACTGTTTCGGACAATCCCTCTGAAAAACTCACGCGCGGGCAGTACCCGAGTTCGCCACGAATCTTTCCGCTGTCCACCGAGTAACGCCAGTCGTGACCGAGCCTGTCCGGGACCCGAGTGATCATCGACCGGTCTTCCCCCAAAGCCTCGAGCAACCGTTCGGTGAGTTCTCGGTTGCTCAGCTCGGTTCCTCCACCTATATTGTAGACCTCTCCCGGCCTTCCGCTCTCCGCAACTAGTTGAACACCCGCGCAGTGGTCATCGACGTGTAGCCAGTCACGAACATTTGTGCCGTCCCCGTACAGCGGGACCGGAACACCTTCCAACAGGTTCGTGATGAACAGCGGTACGACCTTCTCCGGAAACTGGTAGGGCCCATAGTTGTTGGAGCACCGCGTGATGCAAGCGGGCAAACCGTACGTCCGGTTGAAAGCCATCACCATCAGATCGGAGCTCGCTTTCGAAGCCGAGTACGGAGACCTGGGGTCCAGTGGCTCCTCCTCCGTCCAGCTGCCCGATTCGGCGCTGCCGTACACCTCGTCCGTCGACACGTGGACGAATTTATCCACCTCGGCGCGCAAAGCCTCTTGAAGCAGGTTCTGCGTACCCAGAACATTGGTCTCGACAAAACCCTTCGATCCTTTGATCGAATTGTCTACATGCGATTCCGCGGCAAAGTTCACGACAACATCGGCATCACGCATCGCGCTACGCACGACGGCGGGGTCGCAAATATCTCCTCGGACGAAGTGAAACCGGTCGCTGCCCTCCACCGGAGCGAGGTTCTTTCGGTTCCCCGCGTACGACAGCTTGTCCAAAACGGTTACCCCCGCTCCGTCGAAGGACGGGTACTCCCCTTGGAACAGCTTTCGCACGTAGTTCGAACCTATAAATCCTGCCCCTCCTGTGACCAGAATATTCATTTTGATTTCCTTTTCCGGTGCGCCGCGCACCCGTTGACCACTACCCGGCCAGTTCCATTATGTACCGACCGTACTCCGACTTGTTCAGACGCAGCCCCATTCGATAACAGGACTCCTGGTCGATGAATCCCATGCGGAAGGCGATTTCCTCGATGCAAGCGATTCGCACCCCTTGACGCACCTCCAGAGCCCTGACGTACTGACCAGCCTCGATAAGCGCTTCCGGGGTGCCGGTGTCGAGCCAGGCGAAACCACGTCCGAGATCGACCAGCCGCGCCTTTCCTCGTTCCATGTACATCCGGTTCACATCGGTGATTTCCAGCTCCCCCCGCGAGGAGGGCCGCAGCTCCTCCACCATGGACACGACGTCGTTGTCATAGGCGTACAACCCGGTTATGGCACGGTTCGAACGTGGTTTCTCGGGCTTTTCCTCGATCGAAACGATTCGTCCGTGCGAGTCCACTTCCCCGACACCGTAGCGCTCCGGGTCGTGCACCGGGTACCCGAAAAGAACACACCCGTCGATCGAATCCAGGTTCTGCTTCAGGGACCACGAGAAGCCCGGGCCGTGGAAAATATTGTCCCCGAGTATCAACGCCACCGAGTCCCCACCTATGTGTTCGGAACCGATCGCCAGGGCGTCAGCTATCCCTCTCGGTTTTTCCTGCGTCGCATAGCTTATGGAAATACCAAGTGATTCACCGTCCCCGAGCAGCGCGCTGAAATTTTTCACGTCTCCCGGGGAGGTTATGATCAGAATATCCCGGATCCCCGCAAGCATGAGCACTGAAAGCGGGTAGTAGATCATCGGTTTGTCGTAGACCGGGACGAGCTGTTTGGAAACAGCGTGAGTTATCGGGTGAAGACGTGTTCCGCTGCCCCCGGCAAGTATGATCCCCTTCATTCTAAACCTCTCTGCACGACAGTGCTGTCACAGCCTTTTACGACAATTTTGCGACCGCGGGAAGAAGTCACTCGACAAACCGGTCACACCCTGGTGAACAACCGTATAAAGCACCTCGGAGGACAGCTGCCGCCGATCAATTTTCCGGGCACGGCAGGTCCTCCGAACAAGGTCCCCCGCCCTTTTCCGAGCAGTGCGCTGTTCGGCTGCGTCCGTCCGGCCGCCTACGGGCACGGATCCGGAACAGCACCGTGCGTCCCGGGGAGTTTTCCGTCCCCCGAAGAAGTGCACTGATTCCGGGAGTCCACCGGAAAACACGTTCCACTGGGAGGGACGACCGGGCCCGGGACCGATCGGATTCGAACGACCGGGTGCGAGCGGTAGCGCACTCACCGGGCGCGCGGGACCGGTCCTCGACCACAGCGGCCTCGGCAGCGGGCAGTCACGTACCGGACGCACGGTCGGTGCCCTCGTCGTTCGACATGTCCCCGCCGACAACCGGTCACCGGCCCCGCTACGTATCGGTGGGGCCCTCCGCACCGGGCACGGCGGTCACGCTCGTCAGCATCCGGCACTCGTCCTCGGTCCCCGCGATCGACTACCGAGCACACTCCTCCGGGGCCACCGGGCGGTCGAACGTCCCCGGAGCGGCCGCGGAGGAGCCCGCCACCCCGCTCCGCTACGGAGCGCCCGTCACGTCGAGTCAGCTCCCGCTCGAGGTCCGCCGGACGAGGGACTCCGGGCACCGCTTACCGAACGCACCGCTCCGTCAACCCACCGGAGCAGAGGGAGCAGTGCGCTGTTCGTCCCGTCCAACCACAGCGGGTCAGACGAGGATCTCCGAGTCGAGCCGGGAGATCACGCTCTCCGGACCTGGCATCGAAGCCATCTCCTCCGCGACCTCAGTACTCGCCGCACGGTATCCGGGGTCTTCGAAGACCTCCCGGAGTTTGTCGGCGACGTCGGCCGACGTCGTCTCGGAGAGCGACAGCGCGCGACCACAACCACGCCGCTCCACGGCCGTCGCGTTATCCAGCCGGTCCCCGCCGTGCGGAACGACGAGTTGCGGCACACCGGCACGAAGCGCGGTGAAAGTCGATCCCGAGCCACCGTGGTGGACTACCGCCTGACATGTCGCCAGCAGCATGTTGAGCGGCAACCAGTCGACGACGCGGACGTAGTCCGGCAGGGGTTTCGGCAACGCCGGGAGGTCCATGCTCGCGGAGGTGAGGACGATTTCCACCCCCAAGTTCTCCGCACCGCGGATGATCCGGGTCAACAGCTCACCCTCGCGGACCGTCGACGACATCGAACCTAGGGTGACCGCGACACGAGGTTTGTCCGTGCTGGTGAGCGACCACCAGGGCAATTCGGCTCCCCCGTTGTACGAGCCGTACCTCATCGGAAGCGCCCCGGGAACCGGCTCCGGTTCGACCGAGCTCGGGCTCACGTTGATTTCGACGTCGGGTTCCTTCTCCGAATCCGCCGTCCGTGGTCCACCGTCAGTGCTCTCGAGGTTCTCCAGAGCAGGTAGCAGCGTGGGACGCCGGAAGCCGATCCCGTGCATCACAGCACGGATCCCCGCAACGCGCGCCGCGACGAGGCCTGCGGGGAACGCGGGGGGGTAGACCACCGCATCCGCTCCCCACTCCTCGGCCGCTCGGACAAGGCCGTCCAGCATGAGTTCGCTGATCTCTCCGAACCTCCCGAACACCTCGCGGACGAGGTCCTCGGTCGCGGTCCCCTCGTTCATGATCGCCTCGCCGAGGCGGAAGTAAGGGGCGGCGACCTGCTTGTCCGGAGCAACATCGAGCGTGGGGAGACCGGCGTGGACCGAGGCCTCCACTGTGGGCCCACTCGTTCCGCTCAGGACGTGATGCCCGGCGACGAGCGCGGAGTGTGCCAGCGGGACCATCGGGAAAAGGTGACCATAACCGGGAGGTGTGGCAAACAGAAGACGCATAACGCTCCGTACCTCGTGCAATCGACGTGAATGTAACAACGGTGGTTCGTGGCGGGTTTCGTCGCGGAACCGGCCGTGAGGCGCGGCGAGGTCCTGAAGGTTCCGCTGAAGACTGACGAGAGCTCCGCCACGGTGGGGACGCAGCGGAAATCCTTCCGGAACCGTCTTACCAAGCGCGGGATCAGTTCCGCCGCGGAAGGAAACATCGCTGAGGTTCGGACCTCACGGCCGCGCCGGCGCGAGGAATTCGCTGGTTGGAACGGACGACGAGATCAGTCGGGTCCGGAATGACGGGACAACCGCCGCGTTCCTGTTCCGAATCCGTGGCACAGGAACGCGGCGGTTGAAAACAGCAGGTCACACCCGGGGTTCACCGAAAGGAATCGGCGTGGTCGGCCGCCCATTGCTCGAATGTTCGCGGCGGCGCTCCGGTCACGTCCTCCACAGCGGTCCGGATTCCGGGCCCCTGATCGTCACCGGAATCATTCTCGACCATCGACTCGGCCACTTCAGCCGGCATGAACTGCTTCAGCCTTTCGCGTTCCTCCTCCACGGTCATCTCCTCGAAAACGAGGTCGCGTCCCAGCACCCGACCGATGCTGTGAACCCGCTCGCGCGGAGTGACCTCGGCAGGCCCGGTGAGCGAATAGATCCGCTCCTCGTGAGTCCGCTCGGTAAGAACCCGGCCCGCCACCGAAGCGATGTCCGCGGGGTCGATCACCGGCGAACCCGCGTCCCCACCGGCGGCGCGCACCACACCCTGCTCGCGAATCGCCTGCGCCCACCACAACGCGTTCGAGGCGAACTCCCAGGGGCGCAGGATCGTCCAGGACATCCCGCTGTCCCGCACCACCTGCTCGCCCTGGATCGCCCCACCGCCGATCGGCGAGTCGGGATGTGTCTCCGCGAGCAGCGACGAGACCATCACCACGTGCTTGACGCCGGCCTCCCGGGCGGACCGCAGAACAGCCTCCGTATCCTCGTTGCCCGTCTGGAGCAGAAAGAGCGATTCCACGCCCTCCCAGGCCGGACGCAGCGATTCGGGCTGCCCCAGGTCTCCCTCGACCACGTCGACCCCGGACGGAACGACCGCCCGCTTCGCGTCCCTTGTCAGCGCACGCGCCGGAACCCCCTGTTCCGCGAGCTGACGGACCAACACACTGCCGATGTTGCCGGTGGCACCAGTCACCAAGATCATCGGTACACCTCCGCGAACCAATCGAGAATCATTCCCACGAGGGCCGAACAGTCACAGAACCAGAAAAACAAAACCTGACGCGGAAATTTGGATACACATCACCGTTTCCACCATCACCGACGGGTACGCCCCGCGGCCGAGCGTCGATGACCGCGTCCCGCCGCGCTCGGGACGACGCCCCGCCCGAACAGCCATCACAGGGACGAATCATCAGCGCGAACCAACCGCATCCACACGCCGCTCGAGAGCATCAGCTCCCTCCGAGGCCCCTCCGCACGAATCCAGAGCAGCACGCATTCCCGCGAGGTTTTCCCGGATTCCTCCATCGGTCGCCACCCGCGAAACGGCTCGGTACAAACCGTCGGCGGTGAACTCGTCCGGACGAACCCTCCGCCCCGCACCGAGCTCTTCCAGCCGGTTCGCGTTGATCTGCTGTTCCGGCATCTGCGGCGCCGCCAGCAGAGGAACCTCGTAGTACACGGCGTCCATGATCGAATTCATCCCCGCGTGCGACAAAAACGCGGACGCACGATTCAGCATCTCGCTCTGCGAGAAGTGGGGACGAATATCAAAGTTATCGGAAACTCCCTCCAGTTCTTCCGGTCCGACACTCCCTCCTGTGGCCACGGCGACACGCCACTCGGTGTTCCTGAAGGCGTCGACACAGGACTGGAAAAAATCGGGGTTCTGGTTGAAAACCGTCCCCAGGGACACGAACAGCAGTGGACGATCCTCCGCTCCCGCCCGCCCGGGCACCGTGTCATCCCTGTCGATCACTGCGGGACCGATGAACCGGAAGCGGTCGTCGAAGAGGTCACCGTGCACCTGGAACTCCCTGGGGATGAACACGAGGTTCAGGTCCGGCGTGCCGGCGGCCGACGGATCCGTGGGCGTGGATACACCGTGCGCACGAGTGAATTCCTCCATCTTCCGCCCGAGCTCGACCAGGTCGGGGTGTTGCGGGTCGAACGAGCTCGGAACCATACCGGCCTGCAGCGAAAAGCTCTCGTTGCTCGCGAGCGTGGGGACGAGTGCCGCTCCGGCACTCCCCAGGCGGTCCACCAACATGCGGCCTGCGAGATCCCTCGTCTCGAAGCACACCAAGTCCGGGCGATCACTTTCGAAGTGGTCCATCAGCACCGGAAAGCAGGCTCGCGCGGTGGCGTTGGAGTGATCGGCCATCTTGAGGAAATCGTCCATACTGAGCCTCCCCTCCACCGTGCGCAGCGGCGGAGGCGGCTTCGCCGGGAGCGCGACGGTCCTCGCACCGGTGCTGGCCACGTCCGCGACGAAGTCCTCCCCCGTCGCACAACTGACCCGATGCCCTCTCCGCAGGAGTTCCCCGACCAACGGCAGCGTCGGGGTCACGTGTCCATGTGCGGCCGGCACGACGAACGCGAAATGCCTACTCACCACGTTCCCCCTCCTGGCTCAGGTACCCCTCGACGGCATCCGCGGCGGCAGAACATCCCCCGCTCCGGGTGATGGCCTCCCGCATCCACTCCAGATTCCGGGAGATGACCTCGTCACCGACCACCTCGTCCACGAGACGACGCAGGGTCGGAGGGTCGAGCTCCTCGCAGACGACCCGTCCGAGCCCGAGTTCCTCCACGCGGGCGGCATTGGTGCGCTGCTCGGGAGTCTGCGGCACGGCCAGCACCGGCACCCGGTGCAGCATCGCCTCCATGACCGAGTTCATCCCGGCGTGGGAGATGAAAGCGCTGGCGTACCGCAGCACGGAGAGCTGCGGTACGAACTCGTGCAGTTCCACGTTGTCCGGCACTTCCCCGATCTCGTCCGCCGGGAGGTCGCCCGTCGCCACCACGACGTGCCACGGACCGCCGGCGAAGACACGGACGCAGGAGCGGAACAGGTCCGGACGCCTGTTCGCCACCGTGCCGAGCGATACCAGCAGTACCGCTGCATCGCGGTCCGGTGGGGTCCAGTCCCGTTCGGCTCCGTTCCTCCTCGGCGACGGCCCCACGAAGCGGACGCGGTCGTCGAACGTCTCCCCCGCGATCTGGAACTCGCGCGGCAGCAAGGAAAGGTTCAGTCCGCACGGTGGTGCCGCGATGGGATCACGTTCCTGCGGGACGCCGTTGCTCGACGCCATCTCCGCCGTCCTCTCCACCGCGGACAGCAGCCGGGGACTCGTGTGGTCGAAGTCCGCGGACACTATCCTGGAGAACAACGAGAAGTGCTCGTTCCCCGCGAACGTGGGTATCCAGCTGACAGCCGGAACGTCGAGCCGGTAGGCGAGCATTTGTCCTTCGTTCGTCATGATCTCGAAGCACACGGCGTCCGGGACGTCCGCGGCGAAATGCTCCTCCAGCGTTCCCAGGACGCCGGGCATCTCTTCCAGGGAATGCTCGAGAATGCCGGCCACGTCGTCAGCCGTCATCTCATTGCTGGTACGCAGCACGGGAGGGAGCGTAGCGGGAATCTCGACCGGTGTGGCTCCGGATTCCGAAACCGCCCCGACCAAGGGGGCACCGGTGGCGAAAGTAACCCTGTGTCCTCGTTCCACCAGTTCCTCCACCACGGACAACGCTGGATTGACGTGCCCGTGCGCGGGTCCTGAAACAAACGCTATGTGCATGTATTCCCACAATCGACGGAGCTGCCCTCCGCTTGGAAGTTCCACCGAACGACTACGATGTGCGAGTCCGACCTGCTGGTTCGTGCTGGTGCTCTCGCACCGACCGACGTACCCGAACCGAACCGCGCGGAACAACCCGGTCGAACGGCCCCTCGCGTTCCGAAGCGCCAGCCCGGAGGCTCCCCCGTCAGGCGTTCTCCCGGCGGAAGGTCAGCGCACCGACCGTGAGCGAAACCGCCGTGAACACGAACGTCACGAACAACCCGACCAGCATGGCGGACGAACCGTAGTCCCCCACGAAGGCGTCCCGCAGCCCGTTCACGACGTACAGGAACGGGCTCATGTGCGCCAGCGCGTTCAGCCAGCCCGGAGCCAAGGACATCGGCAGCAGAATGCCCGAGAGCAGCACCAACGGCAGCAGCACGGCGTTCAGCAGCGGGGCGAAGGAGTTCTCCTCGCGGGCGAACAGCGCGATGGCATAGGACAGTGACGCGATACAACCGGTGATCAGACCGAGGATCCCGAGCGAGATGAGGATCCCGAAGACGGGGGCACGCAGCCCGAACCCGAACGCGGCGAGCAACAGCAGGACCGCCTGCATCTCGATTCGAACCACGTCCGTGCCTATACGTCCCATGAGCAGCGCCAGCCTGCTGGCCGGTGTCACTCGCATCCTTTCAACGACGCCCAGACGCAGCTCGCCGATGATGCCGAACCCGGCGAAGGCCGAGCCGAACAGCCCCAGCATGACGAGCATCCCGGGCACGAACCCCTGCCAGACGCTCTGGCCGTCGTAGAGTGCTCCGGACCCCGGCATCCGGGTCAGCAACGGCCCGAAGAAACCGAGGTAGAGCAGGGGTTGCAGCACCCCGAACGTAAGAGCGATCTTGTTGCGCATCAGCTGCCGCATGTAGCGGCCGAAAATCAGGCGGGTATCCAGCAACAGTTCCAACGGAGCTCTCCTCGCTCACTAAAGTTTTCTGTTCTTCCCTGTCGTAGGTGGCTCGCTGGGCGGAACCTCCCGCGGTCTCGTGAGCGGGTGCCTCCGACCTCGGGTAGCGGCCTGCCCGACCTCGGGGCCGTCCGCGCGAGAGCGCACACGAGAGGCCCCGCGGCGGTACCGACTGATCGGGTGGGCGTTTCGGCACCGCCTGCGCCGAAGAAAGACCTCAGGCCGGCCGACGACTCGAACGGAGAACATCGGTCAGGTCGTGGCGCCCGGGTCGTCGTGCAACGAGCGGCCCGTGAAGGCCAGGAAGACCTGGTCGAGTGAGGGGCGGGCCAGGTTGATGGCGATCGGCTGGAGCTCGGCTCCGTCCAGCACGCGCAGCATGTCCAGGACCGCCTGCTCGCCGCGCTCCACCGTGAGTCGCAGCGTCGATCCCACTGTGGCGAGCTCGCGAACGTCCTCCCGTGATCCGAGAAGCGCCTTCGCCCGGTCCACCAGCTCCCCGCTCTGCAGTTCGATGGTGATCAGGTCGCCGGCGACCCGGTTCTTGAGCTCCTCCGGCGACCCCTCGGTCACGATCCGGCCCTGATCGATGATCAGCAGCCGGTCGCAGAGCGCGTCCGCCTCGTCCAGGTAGTGCGTGGTCAGGAAGATCGTGGTTCCGAGTTCGTCGCGCAGTCGCCGGATGTGTTCCCACAACGCGCTGCGGGCCTGCGGATCGAGTCCGCTGGTCGGCTCGTCCAGGAACACCAGCGGCGGCCGGTGGATGAGTCCCAGCGCGATGTCCAACCTGCGGCGTTGCCCCCCGGACAGCGCCCCGGCCTCTCGATCCAGCAGGTCGTACAGGTCGAGCTGGTGGCTCACTCGCCGCACTCGCTCCGGGACCTCGGAGGCAGGCACCCGGTAGAGCCTGGCTTGCAGCGCGAGCTCCTCCCGCACCGAGGTCTGCGGATCGGTCCCGCCGGCCTGGGCGACGTAACCGATGCGCTTGCGCACCTCGATCGGTTCATCGCGCAGGTCGTGCCCCGCGACGGTCGCCGTTCCCGAGCTGGGGCCCAGCAGTGTGGTCAGCATCCGGAGCGTGGTCGTCTTCCCGGCGCCGTTCGCCCCCAGGAAACCGACCGTCTCACCTTCGGCGACCTCGAAGTCGACACCGCGGACCGCCTCGACCGTGCCCTGCTTCGTGCTGAACTTCCGGGTCAGTTGACTGGATTCGATCATTTGGAGTCCTCGTCCGCTCGGTTCGTGGGGGGCTGCTTGACCGGTCCGGAGTTCTGCGTCATGCACAGGTGGGCCTGCGGGTTCACCCCCCGTGCTTCGGCGACGCGCCGCAGCAGGGAGATCAGCTGGGGGCGTTCGGATTCCTCCAGCACGGACAGCAGGTCCGCGTCCTGTTCATCCGCCACGCGATATCCGCGCTCGACCAGTTCGTGAGCGGGCTCGGTGAGGTAGAGCGCCTTCGCCCGCCGGTCGCTGGGATGGGGGCGGCGCTGCACCAGCTCCTGCTCCTCGAGCTCGTCGACGAGTCCGACCATCGCGTTGCGGTGCACCCCGAGGGCGTCCGCGAGGGACTGCTGAGTACTGCCCTCGTCGGACTTCAGATGCGCGAGCAGGGCGAACTTGATCGGCTCCAGCCCGAACGGTCGCAGTCTCTCGGTGAAGTCACTCGCGACGTGCAGGCCGAGAGCCGAGAGCAGAAACGCGGGCCGGTCCATGGCCGGCTCCCCCTCGTTCAGGGGCTTACTCTGATCACTCACACCAACAATGCTAGAGCACTGGATTGTCATGTCAAGTGACAATGTTTTCCCAATACAGCAATTGATCATGACATTTGGATGAGGTCGTCGGACCCCGCATCCGAGATCAACCAGCCAAGCGACCACGCCGCCCCCGCCCGCGAGGGCTGTCGGCGCCGGAGACGAGCCACGCTGCGGCCTCGGCACGACCGCGCTTTCCACCTCCGCGCCCCGGAGAGACGATCAGTCGTAACCGCGCACGAGGTGGTCCTCGTCCGCCTCGGCCGCCCCCTCCACGGACGGACCCGGGTCCTGCTCGACCACGCGCTCCGGAGGCCGCGCGCCCTCACGGCGAACGCGCTCGCCGGTCCGCCCGCGTGTCCGCCTCTCCGGAACGGCGTCGCCCACCCTCATGTCCTGGCCCTCGTCACACACTCTTCCTCCGGAAGCACACGAATCCACGAGAAATCCCACCAGAAAATCACGAACCACGGCTAAAAACGAGAAGAAACCAGCTCGGAGCGATCCACCTCCGGACTGAACAACCGAACGCGCGCCCGAGCAGCGGGAGGACGCATGCGCGGGAATCCACGTCCGGGGCCGACTACCGCACGGAAACCGCACAGCCCGCCAGCCGCGCGATCCTCCGCACTTCTTCCCGGACGGGCGAATCTCAGCTCCCACGAGGCACGTCCACTGTGCACCGCCCCTGCGGACAGCGGAATCCAGGTTGTCACCAATATTCTTCGCCACCCCCCCACGTGGTCAACCGTTCCCGGTTCAAGTTTCCGAAAACACCACGTCCGAACTTCGTCAAATGAAAACCGAAGGTAAATTGACGATCAATTCCGCGAGCAACACCGAAAACAGGTGTTGTCACATGCCCGCGGAGTTTCTAAGCTCCACTCGGGCCGCGCACCCCGGAGTGCGCGGAACAATCGCCAACAGCTCACTCTGGGGGAGCAAGCAATGTGGCAGAACACGGACTCCGAAAAATCACCGGTAAATCTGTGCGCCGGTCCCGGACGCCACCGCCGAGCCGGCCCGGGGGACAACGACCGGACCGCCCCGGCAGCAGCGGAACTCTGCGGCGGGTGCCGGGACGAGCTGCTCTACGGGCTTCGCGTGCTGCCCGATCTCCACAGGGCGTGCGGCCACGCCCTCGGAGGAACGACCGTCAGCCCGAGCCGACTCCGCGAGCGGGTCGCGGGCACTTCCGAACCGTCCCTGCCGCTCAACGTGGGGGCGTCCGACGCCCGCACCTCCGTGCTCCACGTGCTCGGCTCGTGGACGGGCATGGTCGTGGAGCAGCGGAGGGTCGCGGCCCCGCGGAGAACCGTCACGGACATGGCGGCGTTTCTGGTGAAGCACTCCGATTGGTTGGTCTCACACAGTGCCGCGGCGGAGCTGGTCTCCGAGATCGCACAGCTCGTGCGGAAGACCCGCGACGTGCTCCACTCCGACCCCACCCGCAGGTTGCACGTCGGTTCGTGCGTGGAGAAGAGCTGCGCCGGAAGGCTCGTCGCGCTGCTGCATCCGGCGGAGAAGCACACTCCGCTCGAGATAACCTGCCAGGACGACTCCGCGCACAGCTGGTCCGGCCACCAGTGGCTCAAGCTGAGCAGGAGGCTCGGGGCGACTGGGGCGAACGACGGCGGAAACACCCGTCCCCGCTGGTTGAACGTCGAAACGGTCTCCCGGCTGTGGAACACCTCGCACGGCACCGTGTACCGCCTCGCCAGTGAACGGAAGTGGCGGAGAGTCAAACGAGCCGGGCGGACCTACTACCACGGCTCGGACGTCGAACTGACCTTCGAACACCGGAGCTGACCTCGCTCCGCGGCAACTCCGCACCCGAACGGCGCCCGGCCGTGTCCTCCAGCCCGGCTCCACCCGGAGGCCACGGCCGGCTGCGCGATCAACCGGTCCTCTCCGCCAGCACGGCCTGCACGTCGATGTCGATCCGCAGCGTGGTCCCGATCGCGGCTATCCCGGTGCTCAACGACTGGTTGAAGGTCATCGCGAAATCCTCCCTGCGCAGCAGGGTCGTGGCCGTGGCGGAGGCACGCGTGCCGCCCCAGGGGTCCGGGCCGGTCCCGGCGAACCGGGTCTCCAGCCGGACGTCGCGCGTCACTCCGCACAGCGTGAGCCGCCCCACCAGGTCCCAGTTGTCGTCCTGCCGCCGGCCGATCCCCGTCACCTCGAAGAGGATCTCGGGGTGGTTGGCCGCGTCGAGGAAGTCGGCGCTGCGCAGGTGCTGGTCGCGCTGCTCGTTGCCCGTGTCCACGCTCGAGGCGTCGATCCGCACCTCCACCCGGGAGGACTCCACGGGACGGGCCATCCTGATCTCGCCGCCGAACCCGTTGAACCGGCCGTGGATGCTGCTTATCCCGAGGTGCTGCGCCGTGGCCCGGATCGAGGAGTGCTCCGGGTCGATGCGCCAGACTCCGGGCTCGGGCAGCTCACCACCACTGACCGGGGACAGCTCGACGGTGCCGAGCGCAGCCTCGTGGCCGGAGCGCACCATCGCCGTCCGCGCGGTGGGCTGGTGCCCCAGGGCGGTGACGATCGCCGTGTAACGCCCCTCGGCGAGACCGTCCGCACGCGCGAGGCCCTCCGCGTCGGCGTGAACACGCCCGCGCTGCGCACCCGATCCGTCGGTGACGGTCAGCACCGCGTCCGGTATCGGCCAACCACCGAGCGAACGGACCTGTACCGCGACCGCGCCGCTCTCCTGCTCCCCGCGCGCTCCTGCTGCGTCCTGCCCGGAATCCATCCGGCCTTCCTCTCATGTGATCCGGCGGGACGCGGAACCGGACCGCGTCCCGCTGCGTGCGGCGATTCCGTTCGCGGGCTACTCCAGCCCGAGCGCTATGTCGTAACCGAGCTGCTCCTCCCGGACCCGAACCGTGTTCGCGGTGGGCGGGTAACCGGTGGCGATCACGGTGTACTCACCGTGCGAGAGATCGGCGAACTCGTAGGCCCCGTCCACATCCGTGACCGTGGACGCGACCACCCCGCCCGTGGAGTCCAGCAGGGTCACCTGCGCCTCGGGAACGACGTGCCCCATCCGGGCGGAACGGACCACCCCGCTGACCCCGGCCCCGGCCTCGAGGGCCACGTCGAGCGTGGACTGCTTGCCCTCGGAGATGGTCACCTCGGTGCTCACCGGCTGGTAGCCGTCCGCGGTGACGGTGAGGGCGTAGGAACCTCCGACCAGATCGGAGAGCTCGTAGCCCCCTCCGCTGCCGGTCCTGGTCGCGGCGACGACGCTGCCGCGCACGTCGGTCAGCACGACGGTCGCCTCCGGGACGGGAACCGGGCCGCTGCGGACCATCCCCGCCAGTCCGGCACCCCCGGAGAGCTCCACGTCGTGCCGCACCGCGCGCCCGGACACGGCGATCATGGAGGCGGACGGCTGGTAGTCCCCGGCCGCGGCGATCAGCACGTAGGTCCCACCGCCGGTGGGTGTCACGCGATAGTGTCCCTGCTCATCCGAGCGGGCCCGGTCCACCTGGTTGCCCAGCGAGTCGGTCAGGGTGAGCACCGCCTCCGAGAGCGGGGAACCGCCCGGACCGCGAACCACCCCGTACACGGTCAGGCCGCCGTCACCCGGGTAGAGGGAACCGGTGAGGCTCGTGCCGTTCACACCGGACGCGTGCCCCCCGGAACCACCATCGGATGAAGTCGATGACCAGCTGTCAAACGAGTTCTCCCCAAGGTTGTCCCCAGACCTGTCCACAGAGTTGTCCACAAGCTTTTCCGTTGTGTGCACAGTGCGGCCCGTCGCCTCCAAAATGTCCCCTTCACGCCTGATCGGCTGCACCGAAGTCGACGCACCGGTCAACGACCCAGCGCTACCACTCGGCGAGTTGTCCACAAGCTCTTCAGGATTTTCCACAGCCCGGTGCCCGTCTTCCGGCTCCTGCTTCTCGACGGTGGTGCGCAGTGGGACCTCGCGGATCACCAACACGGCGAGCAGGGTCACCACCGAGATGCAGGCCGTGATGAGGAACAGGTCCCCGATGGCCATGCCGTAGGCGTCGCGCACGATCTCCTCGATCGGACCGGGCAGGCTGCCGATGTCCAGGGAGACGCTGCTCGAACCGCCGATGTCCGAAGCCGCGGAAGCACCTCCGGGCAACCCGGACAACCCGTCGCTGACGTAGCCGGACACCCGCGATCCCAGCACCGCGCCCAGCACGGACACACCGGCCGAACCACCGAGCGTGCGGAAGAAGGTGACCACCGAGGTCACCGATCCCATGTCCCTGGTGCCGACGCTGTTCTGAACCGCGAGCACCAGGTTCTGCATCAACGCACCGACGCCGATCCCCATCAGCGCGAGGTAGACGTCCACGACAGGCAACGGCGTGTCCGAGTCGATCGTGCTCAACAGCCCCATCCCCACGGTGAGCACCACGCTCCCGCCGATGAGGAACGGCTTGATCTTTCCCGTGATCCTGGAGATGATCTGGCCGGAAACCGTCGAGGAGACGAACAGCCCGAGCACCATCGGCAGGGTCATCAGCCCGGCCTCCGTCGGGGTGTAGCCGCGCCCCAGCTGGAAGTACTGGGCCAGGAACACCGAACCGCCGAACATGGCGGTACCGACCGCCACCATGGCGATGATCGCCAGCGTGACCGTGGGGTTGCGGAACATGCCCAGCGGAACGATCGGCTCGCGCACCTTCGTCTCGATGACCACGGCCACGATCAGGGCAACCAATCCGCCCGCGACGAAGCCGAGGGTCGGCCAGGAGATCCAGTCGAACTGCTTGCCCGCCAAGGAGACCCAGGCCAGCAACAGGCTCACGCCCCCGACCAGGAACAGCGCACCGAACCAGTCGATCGAGACGTCCCGCTTGATCACGGGCAGCCGCAGCGTCCGCCCCAGCACGAGGAAGGCGATGACCGCGATCGGTGCTGTCACCCAGAAGCACCAGCGCCACCCCAGTGGCGAATCCACGATCAGACCGCCGACCAGCGGCCCGCTCGTGGTGGCGACCGCGAAGGTGGCACCGATGTAGCCGGTGTAACGACCGCGGTCACGCGGGGCGACCATGGCCGCGATCACCACCTGGATCAGGGCCTGCATCCCGCCCATGCCGATCCCCTGGATCGCGCGGAACCCGATGAGCATCCCCATCGACTGGGAGAACCCGCCGAGTATCGATCCGAGGGTGAAGATCGCGATGGCCAGCTGGTAGAGCAGCTTCTTGCTGAACAGGTCGGACAGCTTGCCCCACAGCGGGGTGGTCGCCGTCGAGGTCAGCAGCATCGCCGTGACCACCCAGGTGTACTGCCCCTGCGTCCCGTCGAGTTCGGCGGTGATCCGGGGGAGCGCGTTGGACACGATGGTGGAGCTGAGTATGGCCACCAGCAGCGCCAGCATCAGCCCCACGAACGCCTTGAGCACCTGCCGGTGCGTCATCGCGTCGCCGTTCGAAGCGTTCCGCCCGGTCTCCGCCGACCCGCTCCGCTGCTCGGCTCCTCGCGCGGGGTTCGGCGGTGCCGGACCGTCCTCGGTTTCCGCGAGGCTCGATGTCGTCATCGGTTCCCTTCCTCGATCGCTTCGTCCGGACCGGCCAACGCCTCGCGCGAGGCTTCGATCAGGTCGCAGGAGAGTCCCCGCAGCAGCTCCGCGAGCTTGACGAGTTCGTCGTCGTCCCAGTCGCGCAGCGCGTGGCTGAGCCAGCGCGCCTTCTGCTCCTCGCGCTCGGCCAGCACCTCCCGCCCCCGGTCGGTGGCCCGCAGCAACGAGACCCTGCGGTCCTCCGGGTCGGGTCTGCGCTCGACCAGCCCCTCCTGCTCGAGGTGCCCCAACTGCCTGCTCACCACGGAGGCGTCCACCACGCGGTCGTGGGCGAGGTCGGAAGCCCGCGACTCGCCGCCGTGCACGAGTTCGGCCAGCAGCCCGGTGCCGGAAACGGTCAGGTCATTGCTCTGTTGTGCCCGCTGCAGCGCCGTTTGCCTGAACCCCAGGAGATTCCGAAGCGGCCCCAGCAATCGCCCGCAGGCCTCGGTGTGCGACGTCATCGCCCATTCCTTTGGTTGGTACAAGCAACTATAAAATTATTAGTTTCACCAAGCAACTTGTTTCGCGGCGGGCGAGACCGAGAACACACCGAAGCTTCCGGAGGACCTGAGCGCTCGCCCGGCCGTCCCTGTTCGGTCAAGCGGCACAGCCGCTTACGACCACTCCCGCGGTCGGCACCGCCGCGGGGTCTCTCTCGGTGCTCTCACCAGGGCGGCCCGACGTGGCGCAGGCGGCTACTCGATGTCGGGCGCCCGGGGCGAGAACCCGCGAGAGGTTCCGCCGAGTGACCACCTGCGCAAACCGATCCGCCGACTTCCCAGTCCGATCAGTGCATGGCGTTGAGCTTGCCCAGCAACCGCGCGAACTGGTGCAGATCATCGGTGGACCACTGGGCGAAGTCCGCCCGCAGCCTGCGGGAACGGCACTTCCGGGCCTCGTCCAGCCGCGCTCTGCCCGAGTCCGACAACTGGATCAACCGCGCCCTGCCGTCCTCCGGGTCGGGAACCCGCCGCAGCAGATCCAGCCGCACGAGGTGCGCGATCTGCCTGCTCACCGTGGACTTGTCCAGGCCGATGCGCTCCGCCATGTCCATGGCACGCAGCGAGCCGGAATCGGCCACCATCAACAGCAGGCTGTAGGAGGCCGGGTCGAGTTCGGGGTGCACCTCGGTGGCGACGCTCGACGACATCTTGCGCGCGCGGCGGAACATCATCGCCAGTTCCTGCTCGACCTCGGCCGCCGCGCTGTCGCGTTCCTCGTCGGAGGAGCCAGCGCCCGCGTCCGCGGTCGAAACATCATCCGGACGGGCTTCGCTCACCACCGGGGCCTCCCTCCGTTCACCGACGCTTCCAGTTTGACGGCAACGGCGGGATCGCGGACATCCGGCCCGTCACCCGTGCTGGGGCTGTGGATCGTGCCAGGGACGAGGGGTCCCCTTGGCCGCGAAGTGGTCCCCGCCCTTGCGCTTGACGTCGTCGGTGCCCCAGGAGCGGTTCCGCTCCACCGGCTCCATGCGCGGTATGTGCTTGCGGCAGTGGATGTAGGCCTCCTCCACCTGCACCACCACCCAGCGCTCCGGCTTGCGGCCGCGTTCGAACTCGGAGGGGAGTTGGGGGTGGATCGCCCTGAGGTCGACGTCCTCGAGGATGCGGGCCTTGCCGTTGACGTGCAGCCCGATCAACTCGGTCACGAAGTCGACGAGCAGTATGCCGACGTGGGGGTTCTCGCTGATGTTCCCCAGGCTGGCCATCACACCGTTGCCCCGGTACTCGGGGTAGGCGAGATGCCGGTCACCGAGCACCTCGATGAACCCGGGAGCGCCCGCCCGCAGGCTCGAGTCGCACTCGCCGTGACCGTCGGCCGTGGCGATGAAGGCCAGGTCGATACCGGCGATGAACTCCTTCATGCGCGGATTGAGGTGGTCGAGGACCTGATCGTCGTAGAAGCGGCGAGCACGCTTCTCGGTGTCGTAGGCCTGCTGCAACAGGTGCTCGCCCGACGAGCCGGGCAACCGCGGCTCCCCACCGGCCGTGGCGAAGGGATCGGCCGGATATCCACCCGCGGAGCTTCCATCCATTGTGGACGAGTGGGGGGTGACCGCCCTCATGGTGGGACGTGTCGGGCTGTCCCCGGAAGGGGCGTCGAAGCCGCCCCCGGGGCCGGAACGGACGGTTCCGGCGGTCGCGTCCGCGTCCGGCGAGCTCGCGGGCAGCGTGGACTCCGCGAGCTCCAGTTCCAGGAGTTCGGCCTTCGCCGTCCCCGTGGGGCGACGAGCCTCGGGAGAGGTCAACCAGTCCGGGATCACGCGCCTCACCGTGTCACGCCTCGGAGAACATGCAAGCACTGGAATGCGAAATCAACTCAACTGTGTGAGCACACACTGACGGTGTGTATTAAACATCCACTCAAAGGTGGCATCAAGGGTCACACAACCCGAAAAACGGGTTAGAGTTCCTGGCAGTCGGGGGACATGTACACGGACGCCGTGCCTGAACAGGTACGCCCGCCAATGTGGAGAGACTCGCCCGAGCGATGACAGCCAACGCCGCCTTACAACCGGAACAGCCGAACGACGAACAGAATCGCGCGCACCTGGCCAACGCCGCGAACATGGTCCAGCTCATCCGCGAGAGCTGGGCCGAAGTCGAGCCCTACTCGGAAGAAGTGTCCCGCTTCTTCTACGGCATGCTGTTCAGCCTCGCACCAGCGACCCGCGAGCTCTTCCCAGTCAACATGGAGGTGCAGCGCAGCAGACTGCTGCGTGCCCTGGTCCACGTGGTTCAGATGGTGGACCGCCCGGACGAACTCACGCCCTTCCTCCAACAGCTCGGGCGGGACCACCGCAAATTCGGTGTGGTCTCGGAACACTACGAAGCCGTCGGAACCGCGCTGCTCGCCGCCATAAAGAAGCACGCGGGCGACAGCTGGACCGAGGCCGTCGAACGGGCGTGGGCCGAGGCTTACACGATCATGGCCACGACCATGGCCAACGCCGCGGCCGCCGACGAAGGGCCTGCCTGGTACAACGGCGAGGTCGTGCACCACGAACGACTGAGCTGGGACATGGCGCTGGTGCGCGTCCGCCCCGAGTACCCCGTGCCGTACCAGGCCGGGCAGTACGTCAGCGTGGAGGTGCCCCAACGTCCCAGGTTGTGGCGCTACCTCTCCCCCGCGAACCCGCCCTCCGAGGACGGGACCATGGAGTTCCACATTCGTTCGGTGGAAGGCGGTTGGGTCAGCCGAGCCATCGTGGGACACGCCCAGCTCGGAGACCAGTGGCGCATGGGAGCCCCCATGGGGCGGATGCACGTCGACCGGAGCTCCGAACGCGACGTGGTCATGATCGCGGGAGGCACCGGGTTGGCTCCGCTGCGGGCGATCATCGAGGAACTGACGCAGTACGGCGGCAACCCCGAGGTGCACCTGTTCTACGGAGGACGCACCAGGGACGACCTGTACGAGCTGCGGAACCTGCAACAGGCCGCGATGAGCAATCCCTGGCTCAAGGTCATCCCGGTCCTCGAGGACGACCCCTCCGCGCAGGGAGCCGAGCACGGCACCCTGGCCGACGCGGTGACGCGGCACGGAGCCTGGGAGGAGCACGACGTGCTGGTCAGCGGTTCCCCGGAGATGATCCGCACGACGGTTTCGCGGATGCTCGTGGCCGGGACTCCGCTGGAGCGGATCCACTACGATCCGTTCACCCTGGATTGAGGGGGAACCTTCGGCGGTGCCGGTTGCTCGGGTGGTTGCGTGGCGGAACCTCCCGCCCGCTCTCGAAAGCGGGAGGTCCGGCACCGGACGGGTTCGGAGCTCGGGAAGCCGCGGAACGCGCGGTCAGCTCCTGCGGCGCTCCGGCCGCCACACGACCAACGCCGTTTCCTGGCGCACGGGCACCAGATCACGCCGATAGGAGGCGTGCACCCGTGCCGCCGCCTGCTCGGCGGCGACGTGTGCCGTGGCGAGCTCCTCGGTCAGCTCCTTGATCTTGCTGCGCAACGCGTCGACCTGATTCTCCAGCTCGATGATGCGCTTGATCCCCGCGAGGTTCACGCCCTCCTCCTGGGAGAGGCGCTGCACCTCGCGGAGAACCGCGATGTCGCGAGCCGAGTAACGGCGTCCTCCCGCGGGAGTACGCCCCGGGGACACGAGACCGAGCCGGTCGTAGCTGCGCAGTGTCTGGGCGTGCAGCCCGGACAGTTCCGCGGCCACGGAGATCACGAAAACCGGTGTGTCCTCTGACGCGCCGGGAGGAAACCCGGCTGCCAGGCCGGGTTCCGAGGACCATTCACGCGCGGTCATTCCGACCTCCGGAGCAGCTCGTTCAGCTCGGCACGCGGATCGTGCTGAGCCGTCGCCGCCGCGTAGGCCTCCAACGCCTCGTTGGCCTTTCCGTCCAGCCTGGACGGAACAGCCACTTGCAGCGTCACCAGCAGATCCCCGCTACCGCCGTCCTTCTTGCCGATTCCCTTGCCGCGCACTCGGAGAGTACGGCCGCTGTTGGTCCCCGCGGGAACCTTCACCGAAACCTTGCTCTCCAGCGTCGGCACGGTCAACGTAGCGCCCAGCGCCAGTTCGGGGAAGGTCACTGGAACGGTGATGGTCAGGTCGTGCCCCGAACGTCCGAACACCTGGTGCGGGTTGACGTGCACGACCACGTACAGATCGCCCGCGGAGGCACCGTTGCGCCCCGGTTCTCCCTGGTGGGCCAACCGGATCCGCTGTCCCTCCGAGACGCCCTGCGGGATCCGCACCGTCAACGTCCTCGTCTTGGTGCTGACGCCCTCACCGCGGCACTCGGAGCAGGGCTGGTCGACGACCCTGCCCCGCCCCCGGCAGTCCGGGCACGGCTCGCTGAACGCGAAAGCACCCTGGTTACGGGTGACCGCACCCTGACCCGAGCAGGTCGAGCACCTCCGAGGACTCGTGCCCGGGCGTGCTCCGGAGCCGTGACAGGTCGTGCAGGTGGCCGGGCTGGAAAGACGCAGCGGAACCGTCGCGCCCTTCACCGCCTCGGTGAAGTCGATGCGGACCTCGGTTTCCACATCGGACCCCCTGGTGGGGCGGTTCACGCTGCCCGCACCGGCTCCTCCGCGATTGCCGAAGACCCCACCGAAGAGATCGCCGAATCCGCCGGACTGACCACCCATGCCGCCGAACAGGTCGCCGAGATCGAACCCGGCGCCACCGGCCCCCGGCTGCGACCCGAAGCCGCCGCCGAAGCCGCCGACTCCACCCTGGCCGCCACCACCGGAGGCGAACAGCCTGCGGGCCTCGTCGTACTGCTTGCGCTTCTCGGGATCGGACAGCACTCCGTAGGCCTCGGAGACGGCTTTGAACTTGTTCTCCGCCTTGGTGTCCCCGGGATTGGCATCGGGATGGTTCTCCCTGGCCAGCTTCCGGTACGCCTTTTTGATCTCGTCGGCCGAGGCGTCGGAGGAGACGCCCAGTTCGGCGTAGAAATCCTTGTCCAGCCATTCCCTGGCACTCACCGGACGTCCCTCCTTTCGTCACGATCCGTTCGCGGGGGCGCCGAGCGGCCCCCCGACGCGAACGAACGGCCTCGCGGGAACCCGTGGACGGGCCCGCTCGAGCAGTTACTGAACACGGCAGTTCCTCAGCAGTCTAGTGACTCAGCCTTGTTCGGAAGTCTCGTCCTGAGAATCCGCCGCGACAGTGTCGCCGTCGCCGCCCGCGGCGGGCTCGTGATCGGTGACCCCGACCATCGCCGGTCGCAGCACCCGATCACCGAAGCGGTAGCCACGACGCAGCACCGTGGTCACGGTCGGCCCGTCGACCTCGGGAGAGGTGTCGTGCTGAACGGCCTCGTGCACGCTCGGGTCGAACTCCTCGCCCTCCTTGCCGAAGCTTTCCAGCCCGGCCTCGGTCAGCGCGGAGGTGAGCTTGTCCGAAACCGCCTTGAACGGTCCGGTCAGATCACCGTGCGACTCGGCCCGCTCCAGGTCGTCCAGCACCGTCAGCAGGGACTCCGCGATCGAGGCCTTCGCGTTGTTGACGACTGCGTCCCGGTCCCGTTCGACCCGCTTGCGGTAGTTGGCGTACTCGGCCTGGACCCGCTTCACGTCCGCGGTCAGCTCGTCGACCTGACGGCGCAGCTGCGCCTCGGCGTCCGAGGAGGACTCCTCGTCCGTGGCCTCGGCGGCGTTCTCCACCGCCTCGGCCTCGGCAGCGACCTGGGCCAGCTCGTCGTCCAGCGTTCCGGACATACTGTCGGTCACCTCACCGGTCCGACCGCCGGCGTCCTCCGGCTCGTCGCCCTCGGCGGGCCGACGCATCCCCGTTTCCGGGTCGATCCTGCGCCGGTCCCGCACGACGACGGGCTCCTGTTCGCCTTCGTCCTGTGCGCCGGGGGCCTGGGGGCCCCGGCCTTCTTCTGGCTTGTTCGGAGTCACTTCTTCTTCTCGTCCTCGTCGTCGACGACCTCGGCATCCACCACATCGTCAGCACCGGAGGACTCGGAGGAGCCCGAGGTGGCCTGACCGGCATCCGCGCCACCGGCAGCACCCGCGGCACCCGCCGCGGCCGACTCGTCACCGCCTGCCTCGGAGTACAGCGCCTGGCCCAGCGACTGCGACTCGGTGGCCAGCTTCTCCACCGCCGACTTGATGGCGTCGGAGTCCTCGCCCTTCAGCGCCTCGTTGACCTCGTCGATGGCGCTGCGCACCTTCTGCTTGGTCTCGTCCGGCAGCTTGTCGTCGTTGTCGGACAGGACCTTCTCGGTCTGGTGGACCATCGACTCCGCCTGGTTGCGGGTCTCGGCCTCCTCGCGCTTCTTCTTGTCCTCCTCGGCGTGGGCCTCGGCGTCCTTGACCATCTGGTCGATGTCCTCCTTCGGCAGCGCCGAGCCGCCGGTGATGGTCATCGACTGTTCCTTGCCGGTGCCCTGGTCCTTGGCGTTGACGTGCACGATGCCGTTGGCGTCGATGTCGAAGGTGACCTCGATCTGCGGCACTCCGCGCGGCGCGGGGGGCAGCCCGGTCAGCTCGAACATGCCGAGCTTCTTGTTCTCCGAGGCCATCTCGCGCTCGCCCTGGAAGACCTGGATCTGCACCGACGGCTGGTTGTCGTCCGCCGTGGTGAAGGTCTCCGAACGCTTGGTCGGGATCGTGGTGTTGCGCTCGATCAGCTTGGTCATGATGCCGCCCTTGGTCTCGATGCCCAGGGACAGCGGCGTGACGTCGAGCAGCAGCACGTCCTTGACGTCACCGCGCAGCACACCGGCCTGCAGGCCGGCACCGACCGCGACGACCTCGTCCGGGTTGACGCCCTTGTTCGGCTCCTTGCCGCCGGTGAGCTCCTTGACCAGGTCGGTCACGGCGGGCATGCGGGTCGAACCGCCGACCAGCACCACGTGGTTGATGTCGGCCACGGCGACACCGCCGTCGCGCAGCACCGACTCGAAGGGCTTGCGGGTGCGCTCGAGCAGGTCCGAGGTGATCCGCTGGAACTCGGCCCTGGTCAGGGTCTCTTCCAGGAAGAGCGGGTTCTTGTCCGCGTCGACGGTGATGTAGGGCAGGTTGATGTTGCTCTGCGCGGAGCTGGAGAGCTCGATCTTGGCCTTCTCGGCCGCCTCCTTGATCCGCTGCAGCGCCATCTTGTCCTTGGTCAGGTCGATGCCGTTCTGCGACTTGAACTTCTCGACCAGCCACTCGACGATGCGCTCGTCCCAGTCGTCGCCACCGAGGTGGTTGTCACCGCTGGTGGCGCGGACCTCGACGACGCCCTCGCCGATCTCGAGCAGGGAGACGTCGAACGTCCCGCCACCGAGGTCGAAGACCAGGATGCGCTGCTCGTTCTCGCCCTTGTCCAGCCCGTAGGCCAGCGCGGCCGCCGTCGGCTCGTTGACGATGCGCAGCACGTCGAGCCCGGCGATCTGACCCGCTTCCTTGGTGGCCTGACGCTGGGCGTCCTCGAAGTAGGCGGGGACGGTGATGACGGCCTCGGTGACGTCCTCACCGAGGTAGGCCTCGGCGTCCCGCTTGAGCTTCATCAGCACCCGCGCGCTGATCTCCTGCGGGGTGTAGTCCTTCTCGTCGACCGTGGTCTTCCAGTCGGTGCCCATGTGGCGCTTGACCGACCTGATGGTCCGGTCGACGTTGGTCACGGCCTGGTTCTTGGCCGGCTGGCCGGTGAGCACCTCACCGTTCTTCGCGAAAGCGACGACGGACGGTGTCGTCCGCGCACCCTCGGAGTTGGCGATGACCGTGGACTCACCGCCTTCCAGGACGGAAACGACGGAGTTTGTCGTCCCCAGGTCGATACCGACCGCTCGCCCCATTGGAAGTCTCCTCCAGTAATGTTGGTTTCTCAGCCAGGACTTACAACTCCTGAGCCTGTCTGACTCAAGTTTTACCGAAACAGCATCCGTTTCGTCAAACCAGCTTTGAGTCGAGCACGCTCAAGGTTCCTGCCCGCTCAACGCACGACCTTCAGCGTGCATTCCGGACGCACTTCCAACAACTCTGTGACCTGCACAGATATTCCCGAAGAGTCGAGCGGCACTCAGTGGGTCCCCGGGCCCCTCCGAGGGGCTCTTCCCACCCCTGCCCGGGGGAGCTCGGCGCAGGTTCCGCGTGGGGAGGCAGGCCGAGCGCCCGCACGTGAGGCTCGGCACCTCGCGATGTCCCCGACTCGGCGCGCCAGGAGACCGGAGCGGCGCGCCGCGTGGGTGAGGGTGAAGTCCGCCGGAGCGTCTCGCTCGGCGGCCGGCGGAAGCACCGCCTGCTCGCTCATCGAGGCTTACCGGGGTCATCGAGGTTTACCGGGGACCGACCTCTATCGAACCGCTTCCGGTGGACAACCGCAACGAACTCCCCGCGTCCCGATCCCGCTCGACCTCGACGTCCGTCCGTCCGCTCCCGGTGTCGGTGACCACCCTGTAGGGCTTGTCGGCGACCTCCAACTCGATGCCGCCACTGCCCGTATCGGCACGCACCGCCCTCGGATCGGACAGGTCCAGCGATATTCCACCCGAACTGGTGTGCGTAGTTACTTCCTCGGAGTGAACATTCGTGCCCTCGACAGTTCCACTTCCGGTGTCCACGTCCACGGGCCCGGCCACATCGGCCAACTCGACGGCACCGGAACCGGTGCTCGCGGTGACCCCTCCCGAGACGTCGCGCAACCGCAGGCCGCCGGAACCCACCCGGACATCGGTCGCGGACATCCCGGTGACCCGCAACGACCCGGATTCGAGCTCCCCGGTCACCCGTGCCCGCTCGGGAAGGCTGACCCGGTAGTTCACCCGGCACCCCCAGCCGCAGCGCGGTTCGAGCACGAGCCGGTCCTCGTCCAGGCGGTACGAGGCTCCGCCGTCCGCTCCCCAACCGCCCCATCCGGTCCGCTCGGTGCGGATCGTGGGCTCGACCCCCGGTTCGCGGTCGATCTCCACTCGAGCGGCTCCCCGCTCCAGTTCGACCGTGGACACCCCCGGCAGAGCGGCCGTGCGGGTCTCGGAGGGCTCACCCCAGGTCAGGGCCGCACCACCCAGGAGAACCAGCACGGCACCCCCCACCGCCAACCCCGTACGAACCATCACCATCGCCTCCGCCGCGGGCCGATACGGACACCATCAAGCTAACGCCGGTTCCACCCGCGCGGAATCGGGCGAAACCCCGGACACGCCCCGAGAACTCCCCCGAGAAGCACCGGGAGCGGACAGGGACGGGCGAGGTCTCGAACAGCCGAACGAACTCGCCCCACAGCGCACTACTAGGATTGGTGGTTCCAGGGCATAGTAGTGCTTCGTCAGGTGTGTTCACTCGGTTGTCCGAGGTCGCACTTCGGCGCCGGCAGCGCTGAAACGCACCACCCGAGCAGCCGCCGCCGCGGGGTCTCCCGCACGGGCTCTCGCGACGGTCCCGGCATCGGGACACCCGCTCACGAGAGCCCGCTGGAGGTTCCGCTCGGCGACCGCCCACGACAACCGAGCCGACGAAGTCCTAGCAGGCTGTATTTGAGGATGCTGATGTTGCGCGTCGCCGTCCCGAACAAGGGATCGCTGCACGGTCCGACCACCCAACTGCTGGACGAAGCGGGATACCGGCTGCATCGCGAGCATCGGGCCCTGTTCGCCGAGGACCGGACGAACAACGTGCGGTTCATCTTCTGGCGAGCCGGCGACATCGCCCGCAACGTGGGCGCCGGAGTGCTCGACGTCGGCATAACAGGACAGGACCTGCTGGCCGGGGCGGGAACGGCCGCGAGCACGAAGGAGCTGCTGCCACTCGGTTTCGGCAGCTCCGAGTTCTACTTCGCCGTCGCCGCCGACGGCCCGGTCCGCTCGGTGGAGGACCTGGACGGCAAGCGGGTCGCGACCTCGTTCCCCCGCCTGGTCGAGCAGGCCGCGCACCGGTACGGCATCAAGATCCACACCGTGGAGCTGGACGGGGCCGTGGAAACGGCCGTCGAGCTGGGGCTGGCCGAGGCCATCGCCGATGTGGTCGAAACCGGTTCCTCCCTGCGCGCTGCCGGGCTGGTCACGCTGGGCGAGCCGATCCTGCGGTCGCAGGCCGTGCTCGTGCGCGGTTCGGAGACGGCGCTCACCGAGGAGCGGGAGCAGGCGGTGCAGGTGCTGCTGCAGCGCCTGCGCGGCGTTCTCGACGCGCGCAGCTTCGTGGTCATGGACTACAACTGCCCGAAGTCCGCGCTCGAAACGGCCACCGCGATCACCCCGGGCAAGGAGTCGCCGACCGTGTCCAACCTCGCGGAACCGGGCCTGGTCGCGGTCCGGAGCATGGTCCCCCGCGCCGACGTCCAGGACGTGATGGACCGGCTGGCCGAGGTGGGAGCCACCGAGATACTGGTCACGCGCCTGGAGGCCTGCCGTCTCTAGGCCCGCGGAGCCGCTCGGCCACCGACGCCTCGGGGCACGGAGCCGTGCCCGCGAGACGTCGCCGGAGCCCGCGAGACGTCGCCGGAGCCCGCGCGGCCGCGGACCGCTCACTCCCGTGGCCGCACCAGGGCCGCCAGCGCCGGGCGGAACACCTCGGGGCCGGGGGGTCGCTCGGCGATCAACGCCTGCATCAACAAACCGTCGAGGGCCGCGAGCATGGCCTGCACGGCACCGGAGTCCCTGCCCCCGATGCCGTGCACGTAGCCCGCCGTGACCTCCATCCAGCGCCGGGCCGCAGGCCGCAGCGCAGGCCTGCGGGCGGCGAGCAGGTAGAGCTCGTACTCGGCCAGCGTCCGCCCGCGGTGGTCCCGCACCATCCCGGACAGCATCTCGGCCGTGGCGGTCACCCACCGCTCCGGGTCGTCGGCGGCGTCCTCGGTCGACCGACGCAGCTCGGAGATCATCGTTTCGCAGCTCTCCAGCAGGGTCGCCACCAGGACCCCGTCGATGCTGTCGAAGTAGTAGATGATCGAAGCGGGCGGGATCTCCGCCTCGCGGGCGATGTTGCGGTGGCTCACCCCCGCGATGCCGTCCCGCTCGACCACGCGCAGCGTGGCGTCGATGATCGCGCGCCGTCTGCGCTCGCCCTTGGCACGGCGTCCGTCGGACCGCTCGCCCGGACTCTCGGTGTCGGTCAATGTGCTCCTCCGGCCTCCAGCGCGACCACGCCACCGATGATCAGCAGCACTCCCATCAGTTGGACGAGTGTCATGGTCTCGTTCAGGAAGACCGCGCCGATGAGCGCCACGAGGGCGACGCCGACACCGGCCCAGATCGCGTAGGCCGCCCCCACGGGGATGCCCATCTTGAGGACTTTGGACAGCGCCACGAACGCCGAGCCGTAGCCGAGCACCACCAGCGCGAGCGGAAGGGGCCTGCTCAGGCCTTCGACGAACCGCAGCGAGATCGTCCCGAGCACCTCCGACAGTATCGCCGTCGCCAGCACGATGTAGACCACGAAGCCTCCGAGCACCGTCGCGTCGCCGCGTGGGCGACGAAACAACCAAAATTTGAACAGATGTTCCAGATTTGGAATGTACTCCTCCACCGGCAGCCGTGTCGAACACATCGCGCACCGCCGCGCGAACCGGGCCGGAAATCCCGATCAGCCCGAATACCTCGATCAACGGCGAGTCGTACCGCCGAAGGGGCCTTCCTCGTCGTCGGAGTCGGCGTCCTCGGCGGGGTCCGCGCCGCCGAAACCGAAGAACATCCCGGCCATCAGGACGAGCGCCCAGATGCCCATCGGTATGGCCGGCCAGAAGCACTGGAGGTCACCGGACAGCAGGGAGGTCATCCCCCAGATGCCGACCAGGACGAAGGACGTGCCCGCCCAGTCGCGCCACTCCTTGCCGAGCTTCCGGTCCCTCCCCTTCCGGGCGGGTGCCGAGCCCTGCTCGGCCACCGCGGACGAGGCGGGCAGATCCTCCGTGAGCGGCCGGAGTTCTCCCCAGGTCACGGCCGCGTAGGCGCGCCGGACGCGCTCGTCGAACTCGGCGATGTCCAATCTGCCCTCGTTCAGCGCGCCACGCAGCCTTTCCACCGCCGTTTCACGGTCGGCGTCGGAAGCCCGCATGATCGAATCGTCGGGTTCGGCCATCGCTCCCCCAAACCGGAAACGGCGGCGACACCGCCGGAGAAACCGGGCGCCGAAAGGTCACCCACGAGGGGTTGGGCCCACCATACCGAGCCGCTTCCCGCGGCGGCACCGCCGCAGGACCGCAGAACGCGCCCCCACCCCCCGGACAGGCGGGGGCGGACCCGACGTGGTGAAAATCGCACCCGGCGCGAGCGAGGTGCGAGCGGTGCCCGTCGAAGGCCGTCCCCGGGGGCGAAACCGTCCTCACGGGGGCGAACGACAGCGGTGCCCGGCAGGCGGCCCCCCGTGGAACACCTCCGAATCGCCCGAGACCGGAACGCCGAACTGTTGCCCGACCGGTTTTTCGCGATAGCGTTCCGCACAATCACCGGCTGTTTCCACCACGAGCGGAAACCCCAATGGTTACCGACCAGTAACATGGGTTACGCTCGGCGCTCAAACCCGCGAACAGGAGGCCACGAGCATGGTAGCCCTACAGCTCGTCCTGGGCCTGATCTGTCTTGCCGTGACCGTCGTCGCGGTGGTCATGGTGGTCAGGACGGTTCGCCGGATGATCTCCTCCATCCGGCTCGGACAACCGGACCCGAACCGCAAGGGGCCGTTCGGCGCCCGGTTCAGCAACATGATCAAGGAAGTCCTCGGGCACACCAAGATGCTCAAGAAGAGCCACGTGGGGATCGCCCACTGGTTCGTCATGGTGGGCTTCGGCGGACTCAGTCTCAGCGTACTCGTCGCCTACGGCGAAGTCTTCCACGCGCCCTTCGAGATCCCCTGGCTCGGGTCGTTCGGCCCGTGGAACCTGCTGATCGAGGTCCTCGGTGTGACCACGATCCTCGGAGGGATCTGGCTCAGCGCGGTACGCCAGCTCAACCACCCCCGCCGCGCCGGACGCGTCTCCCGGTTCGCCGGATCCAACTTCTGGCAGGCCTACTTCGTCGAAGCCGTCGTCGTCCTGGAGGGCGTCGGCATCATGGGCCTGCGCTCCTTCAAGGTCTCCTCCGACCTCTTCCACGCCCCGGTGTGGTCGGCACCGATCAGCTTCGCGCTCGGCAGCGTCCTGCCCGCGAGCGCGTTCGCGGTGTCGCTGTTCGCCGCGTTCAAGATCCTCTCGGCGATGATCTGGGTCATCGTCATCGCCTCGAACATCACCATGGGCGTGGCCTGGCACCGGTTCACCGCGTTCTTCAACATCTACTTCAAGCGGGACCCGGAGCGCACCGCGCTCGGCGCGCTGAAGCCGATGATGAGCAACGGCGAACCGATAGACTTCGAGCAGGCCGACCCGGACAACGACACCTTCGGGGCGGGCAGCGTCGAGGACTTCTCCTGGAAGGGCTGGCTGGACTTCACCACCTGCACCGAGTGCGGGCGGTGCCAGGACCAGTGCCCCGCCTGGAACACGGCCAAGCCGCTCTCCCCGAAGATGCTGATCACCAGCCTGCGCGAGCACGCCTACGCCAAGGCGCCGTACCTGCTGGAGGGCGGCAAGAAGGACATGGCCGGCGACGAGGTCGGCCTCACCGGCGACGACGCCGAACAGCGCAAGGAGAGGATCGACGCGCTGGCCCTGGCCGAGTCGGAGCGTCCGCTGGTCGGCGGCCCCGAGGAAGCAGGCATCATCGACCCCGAGGTGCTGTGGGCCTGCACCAGCTGCGGCGCCTGCGTCGAGCAGTGCCCGGTGGACATCGAGCACGTCGACCACATCGTCGACATGCGGCGCTACCAGGTGATGATCGAGTCGAACTTCCCCACCGAGCTCGGCGGGATGTTCAAGAACCTGGAGAACAAGGGCAATCCGTGGGGTCAGAACAACAAGGACCGGCTGGCCTGGGCCGAGGAGCTCGACTTCGAGGTGCCGGTCTTCGACGGTGAGCTGGACGAGGACGTCGAGTACCTGTTCTGGGTCGGCTGCGCGGGCGCGTTCGAGGACCGCGCGAAGAAGACCACCAAGGCCGTCGCCGAGCTGCTCCACATCGCGGGCGTGAAGTACACCGTGCTCGGCCCGGAGGAGGGCTGCACCGGCGATCCGGCCCGGCGCGCGGGCAACGAGTTCCTCTTCCAGATGTTGGCCGAGCAGAACGTGGAGACGCTGAACTCCGTGTTCGAGGGGCGCGAGCCCAGCAAGCGCAAGATCGTCGCCACCTGCGCGCACTGCTTCAACAGCCTGGCCAACGAGTACGGGCAGCTCGGCGGCAACTACGAGGTGGTGCACCACACCCAGCTGCTCAACAGGCTGGTGCGGGAGAAGCGGCTGGTCCCGGTCGCCCCGGTCACCGAGGACGTCACCTACCACGACCCGTGCTACATCGGCAGGCACAACAAGGTCTACGAACCCCCGCGTGACCTGGTCAACGCCTCCGGGGCCTCGTTCCGCGAGATGCCCAGGCACGCGGACCGCGCGATGTGCTGCGGAGCCGGTGGTGCCCGGATGTGGATGGAGGAACGCACGGGCAAGCGGATCAACCTCGACCGCGTGGACGAGGCACTGGGCACGGCACCGTCGAAGGTTGCCACCGGCTGCCCGTTCTGCAAGGTCATGCTCACCGACGGGGTGACCACGCGGCAGAACGAGCAGACCGCCTCGGAGGACGTCGAGGTCGTCGACGTGGCGCAGCTGCTGCTGCAGTCCGTCAAGCGCGGTGACAGTGGTTCCGACGCGAACGGCGACGGCCCCGGGGACGACGACCAGGGCTCGGACGGGGTCACCGCGAACGCCGAGACGAGCGGCTGACCGCTGGCGCCGAGCGGCTGCGGTCCCGCGCCGCCCGTTCGGAAAGCGGCGACGGTTCGACGAACGGGGCCGGATTCCCACTCGGGAGTCCGGCCCCGTTTCGTGCTCGGGAGCGGTGTCCGCGAAACGACCCCGGCCGGAGAGGCGGGCAGCCGGAGCGCGGCCGGTGACCGAATCACGCTGCTCCCCGGTGGGGTGAGAGATCGGCGCGGTGGCCCACGCGGCCGATCGCTCGCGGCGGTCTCGGGCATGAGCACCGCGGTGGCCGAAGGGGGTACCTGTGGCCGCACCTGCCTACGACACCGGAGCGTTCGACCCACTCGTCGAGCTGCACTGTGTCTGGACCCCGATCTCGCCGACCGGATCGACGAACCCGCCACGTGCGCCGAGACGGGCACCGAGTGCTTCATGCGCGTGGAGGTCTCCCGCACCAGGGGCCACGCCGGGGTCGTACTGCTGCGGCTCGGTGACGACGGCGCTTACGACGTGCACAAAGCCCCGGCGGACTCGACATTCGAAGCACAGGAGCCGTTCCCGCTCCCTTTCGACCCGGCCGGGCTGCTCGAGGACCGCCGCGGGATGCGGGTGCTGCGCTCGTTCGAGCGGGTCAACCTGGGCCGGGACGAGCTGACCGACTACGTCGCCTTCGAGAAGTACGGACGGATGAACACGCGAGACTGAACCGACTCACGGATCCGTCCGCCCCGGCGAAGCGAGGGGCGTCGCGGCGGGCGACGCCCCTCCCGATGTGCGCTGCCGCGGGTAACGAGGCCCCGGCTCGGCCCGGACCTCGTACCCGCTCGGCATCGCGCCTCCCGCGGTGAAGCCGGCGGGAGGTTCCGCCGGCCGAGCACTCCGGCGAGAACGAGCGGACGGCTCCGATCAGCTGCCCATCTCCTCCAGCGAGCGCCCCTTGGTCTCCTTGAGGTAGCGCACCACGAAGAACAGCGAGATCAACGCGAACGCCGCGTAGATGAAGTAGGTCGCCGGGAGGTTCCAGGCGTTCATGCTCGGGAACGTCACGGTGACCAACCAGTTCGCCACCCAGTTCGTGGCGGTGCCGATGGCGAGCGCCGCGGCACGGATGCGGGGCGGGAACATCTCGCCGAGCAGCACCCACATCACGACACCCCAGGAAGCGGCGAAGCAGAACACGAAGGTACTGGCGGAGAGCAGCGCCACCACGCCCCAGGCGAACGGCAGGTTGGCCTGGTCGCCGCTGACCTCGGCGTAGCTGAACGCCCACCCGGTGATCGCCAGCGCGATCGTCATACCGGTCGAGCCCATCACGAGCAGCGGCTTGCGGCCGATCTTGTCGACCAGCATGATCGCGACGATCGTGCCGACGATGTTGACGATGGAGGTGAACAGGCTCAGCAGCAGCGAGTTGCTCTCCTCCACGCCGACGGACTGCCACAGCGAGGAGGAGTAGTAGAAGATGACGTTGATGCCGACGAACTGCTGCAGCGCGGCGATGGCCATGCCGACCCACACGATGGGGAGCAGACCGAACCTTCCGCGCAGGTCGCTGAGCCTCGGTTTCTGCTCGCCGCCGAGGGCGTCCCGGATCTCCTTGATCTTCTCGTCCGCGTCGGCCGACTCGATGCGGCGCAGCACCTTGCGGGCGAGTTCGGTCTTGCCCGCGGAGACGAGGTAGCGCGGGGATTCGGGGATGATCGTGGCGAGGATCAGGTAGATCAACGCGGGGACGGCCTCAACCGCCAGCATCCACTGCCAGGTGTCCAACGGGCCCAGCTGGGCCGAGGCACTGCCTCCCGCCGCGGAGGCGAGGGCGTAGTTGACCAGCTGGGAAACCGCGATTCCCAGCACGATCGCGAGCTGCTGCAACGAACCGAGTCGTCCGCGGTACTCGGCCGGGGCCACCTCGGCGATGTAGGCCGGACCGATCATGGAGGCGATACCGACGGCGACGCCGCCGACTATTCGCCACATGGCCAGATCCCAAATGGTGAACGGCAGCGCCGAACCGATGGCGCTGATGATGAACAGCGCGGCCGCCACCTGCATGACCCGAGTGCGGCCGAGTCTGTCCGCTATGCCACCTGCTATGGCCGCTCCCACAGCCGAACCCAGCAGAGCCGCGGCGACGGTGACGCCGGTAAGCGCCGCGCCGACGGCGAAGTTGTCCTGGATGGCCTGCACCGCACCGTTGATGACCGAAGTGTCATAACCGAACAGAAAGCCACCCAGGGCAGCCGCCCCGGCGATCATCACCACGTGTGCCAGGTGATCGGTGGAACGACCTCTCGTCTGATCTACCGACATCGAAGTTCTCCTGTGCCCCCGTTCGCCGGTGTGCCATTTCGCACACCGCTCGTTAACGACGGGTTACGCGACAACGTAAGTCACATCCATCCCGCTTGACTTCCACGATTCAGTGTGATGCTGACCACTGTGACGCATTCAGACACCATACGTTGCTGAATCGACGCGAGCTGCATCTGAACGACTAACGACTCGGTCTCGATCGTGTTCACCTACTGGTGTCAACCCTTACGAAGTTGAGATATGCGCGTGAGGGGGTGGGGCCGCGCTGTCCCTGGTATCGTGAACCGGCCGCTTTGCTGCCGTACGGGTGCTCGGCCGGGCTGGACAGGCGGAACAGGCACAGCTGCCCTATCTTCATGCCCGGCCAGAGGGTGATGGGCAGATTCGCGACGTTGGACAGTTCGAGGGTGATGTGCCCACCGAACCCGGGGTCGATGAAACCGGCCGTCGAATGGGTCAACAGACCGAGCCGTCCCAGGGAGGACTTGCCCTCGAGCCTGCCCGCCAGGTCCTCGGGCAGCCGCACCGTCTCGAAGGTGGAGCCGAGGACGAACTCGCCGGGGTGCAGCACGAACGCGTCGTCGTCGGAGTGTTCGACGAGCGAGGTCAGGTCGTCCTGCTGCCGCGAGGGGTCGATGTGGGTGTACTTGGAGTTGTCGAAGACGCGGAAGAAACGGTCCAGCCGGACGTCGACGCTCGATGGTTGTATCAGCGCGTCGTCGAACGGATCGAGTTCCAAGCGCCCGTCATCGAGCTCTTTACGCAGGTCATGGTCACTGAGCAGCACCCGCACAGCGTATCGGGCGGGGGGCGAACACCGGACGATGGTGGCCGTGCTAGCGTTGTTATCAGCGCATTGAGGCAGTGCGGGTGTAGTTCAATGGTAAGAACATCAGCTTCCCAAGCTGAGAATGCGGGTTCGATTCCCGTCACCCGCTCCGACGATGAAGGCCCAGGTCAGGACCCCGCAGGGTTCCGCCTGGGCCTTTTTCGTGCCAGGCCGGGGTGGACTCCACGCCCTCAGCCGGACACCTCCTCGAGCGTGTCGAGGATCCTCGTCCAGGGAAGGTCCTTGCCGGCAGGTGCGCCGCGCGGTTCGTGCAGCGGCCAGTACTCGTCCCCGGTCAGCAGGTGCACGCCCGCACGCTCCAGAGCGGAGATGTGGGCGTCCCAAGCGGGTTGCCGGGCGTGCGCGGCGTTGATCCTCGGGAACACCACGATCGGCACCCCTTGAGTACCGATCGCTTCGCAGACCGTCGTCAACGCCTGGTTGTCGGCAAGGCCGAGCGCGAGCTTGGCGACCGTGTTCGCACTCGCGGGGCAGACGAGGAAGCAGTCGATCGGAGGGTGCGGACTCGTCTCGCGCGGCATCCGCGGAGCCACCCGGCACGGCAGGCCCGTAGCGTCCTCGATCCGAGCCAGCTCCCCGGTGTCCTCCAACCACGTTCCCGCCGTCGGAGTCAGCGTCACCGCGACCCGCCAACCACGCGCGATCGCTGGCTCAATCAGGGAAGTGCGGATGTTCTCCAGACCATCGGTGGCGGAACCGATCAGCCCGAGCGCGTGCGTGGTCATCGATCAACCAGCATCTCATCGATGTTTTCTGTTCCCCCCGGCACAGGGGCTCGTTTGGTGGAATCCCTCGCGGGCTCTCGCCACGGATGTAACGACCTCGGGGCATGTCCACGCGATCAGCACCCCACCACCGGTCGACCTCGGACCGTTGAGGACGGTCAACCGCGGTCGGTGGGGCACGGACCGCCTTCCGCGTCACGAGCTGGACGAACACACGCCATCGGCTCGACGAGTTCCCCACCGTCGCCACGTGAGACACCGCTCGCCGCGGCCCGGCCGATTCAGCGACGACCGCGCCTGCGGGCGAACCACAGCCACAGCAGCGGATAACCGACGGCCAGTGCCGTGGCCAGCGCAGCGGCAACCACCAACGGCGGCAGCAGCCCGTACCTGAGCACGAGGTACCCGCCGAGCAGCGCGCCGCCGAAGATGGACACCACGGCTCCGAACCTACGGTTCAGGCGTGAATTGCGCCGCCCCGCCAGGAAGCAGTCCGCCGCTATGTCGGCCAGGGTGAGCGTGATGAGCGTCGTGGTCAGGTCCGGGACCGCGAGCTTGCGCACGGTGGCGTTGCGCAGCCCCATGGCCAGGGCCATCAGCACGACCAGGACGAGAATCTCCAGGTCGGTCGGTTCGGGACCGTCGGCGCCGGTCACGGCGGCGGTTCCTGCAGCGGCGACCAGCAGGACCGCCTCGATCGTCAACGCCGAGCTCACCCAGCGGAACCTGGCGTGCCCGAGAGCGGTTCGCAACCGCCCGCCCAGCACAGCTCCCAGCAGGAAAGCCGTCAGCGCCGCTACGGGAACGGTCACCGAGAACCCGGGAACCTGAGCGGTGGAGAGCCCGAGCACGACCACGTTGCCGGTCATCTTGCCCAGGAACAGACGTCCGAGTCCGAGGTAGCTGACCGCGTCGATGATGCCGCTCAGCACGGTCAACCCCATGAGAACCGTCGGGAGTCCGCTGTCGGGGGACAGCTCCCGGGACGGTGACGCGTCGGTGTCCGCACCTGCTGCCGAAGTACTCATGCTGGCCGTTCCCAACAAAATCGACACGAAAAGGAAGCTCGACGGCATTGACGAGCACGGGGGAACAAGTGAGAATTACTGCACTCACCAGGGCGCCACCACACTATCGGCGACATCGCGAACCAACAAAGAAAAATGATCGAACACACTCGATCGCGTGATATTCAAAAATTTTCGTGACAGTAAAATGAATTCTATATGAAATCTCTTTAATGGAACGCTTTTTGTTCCTGCGGGAATGGTAAGATCTCGTTCTCCCCTTGCCGTCCTCCTCAGCCGCAGGCCGCACCCGCCGTCCACCGGGTCCGGAAACACCGTCCGGCACGCGGCCGCCGCGGCAAGCACGTGAGAGGAGTCCACGTGATCACCCGCGCCGGCGCGGGTGAACCAGCGGCCGAACTTTCCGCCCGAAAGAGGTTCGACGAACGTGAACGTGCTCGTCCGTCCGTCCTGCGCGGAGCCGCGGCACACTGCAGGCGTCTTCACGAGACTGGTGTCGACCCGGGCGAGAGCGGACCGGAGGGACCCCGCGGCCCTCGTGGGTGTTGACCGCTGATCCCGCCCCACCTGCGGGAAACCAGCTTCGGCGCCGAGGCCGCGGCTCATCACCCCAGGATCAGTTGGCGAGCCTCGTCAACCCCGGGAAGGAATCGAACTTCTGCGATTCCTGACGTGTCCGCAACCGCCGGAAAGTAGCCGCCGTCCGAGCTCCGGAGCACCTCCTGGTGAGCCCCGGAGCAGCCGGGCTCAGTCCAACTCCCCGGGCAGCAGGCCGTACATCACGGTGTCGCGCCGCACGCCCTGAAACGGCAGGTGCGAACGCAGCATTCCCTCCCTGGTGAACCCGCACCGCTCGGCAACCCGTTGGGAGGCCGTGTTGTCCGGCCCGCAGGTGAGTTCCAGGCGGGCGAGCGCGAGTCGCTCGAAACCCCACCGGGCCAGCAGTCGCACCGTGCGCGTGGCGATGCCGCGTCCCCGCGCGTGCGGGGCGAGCCAGTAGCCGACCGCCGCGCACGACCGCGCACCGTCCACATCGTAGAGCTGGGCACCGCCCAGCACGTGCTCCCGCGCGGCCACGTCCACCACGGCGAAGTTGAGCGCCTCCCCGTTGAGCCGCTCCCGTTCCTCGTCCTCGAGATTCCGTCGAACGTGGGCCTCGGTGAACCGCTCGGCCGACGGCCACGAGAAGCGCTGGCACAGCGGATCGGAGAACCCCGCGAACTTCTGCGGAATGTCCGCGCGCCGCCACGGGCGCAAAGCGACGACCTCGTCGGCCAGCGGCGGCCGGGGAAAGGACAACGTCGACATGCCCGAAAATTACGGCCTGCTCCGCGCCGTCTCATCCGCCGAACGTGCCAACATGACTCGATTCGTCGGTGGGTGCCCGGAATCGAGACGAACGGCCACACGTGCTTCGCCGTCCGCGGCAGACTGGCGGGTGATGACCGCGTACGTGATATCCGAGGTGGAGATACTCGACGAACAACTCGCCGAGCGGTACCGCGAGTTGGCCCGGAACTCGATCGAGCAGTACGGCGGGCGCTACGTGGTCCGCGGCGCGTCGCCGGACGTGGTCGAGGGCAGCTGGCCGGTGGAGCAGCGCGTCGTTGTCGTCGAGTTCCCGAGCATGCGGCGCGCCCGGGAGTGGTACGACTCGCCCGAATACGCGCGGGCGCTCGAAGTGCGGGGCTCGGCCCTGGAACGGCGCCTGTTCTTCGTCGAGGACACCGACACCGACTGAGGCCGGCCCCGCGCCACCTCCACGCTCGGCTCCCGAGCGCGCCCCCGCGCCACACCGAAACGTCGAACCGCGGAGACTCTCCAGACCTCCCACCCGACCGGTTCGGCCAGGTGGACCTCCGCGAGGTGCGGAGCGATCTCCGCACGGTGCGCCTCCCGGTGTCCCGAACACCGGTACGACCGGAGGTCGTCGGAACACGCACCGACCACGTTCTTGTAGCCTCGCCCCCATGCCGGACCTCTCCGAATGGTGGATCTTCCTGGGGGCCGCGACGCTGATAGCCGTCGCCCCCGGCCCCGGGATCCTGTACGTGCTCGCCCGCAGCCTGCACGGCGGCCGGGCCGAAGGGGTCCGCTCGGCCATGGCACCTTCCTCGGAGCAGCGGTGCACGTGCTCGCCGCCACGGCCGGGCTGTCGGCGCTGCTGGCCACCTCGGCTCTGGCGTTCACCGTGGTCAAGTTCCTCGGCGCCGCCTACCTGGTCTACCTGGGCGCACGCACCCTGTGGGAACTGCGCGGCGCACCCGCGGAGCAGCGGACGACGTCCCTGGAACAGCGCGGCTCCGCGGTGACCCAGGGCCTGGTCACCGAAGTGCTCAACCCGAAGACGGCGATGTTCTTCCTGGCGTTCATACCGCAGTTCGTGCACCCCGAACGGGGCTCGCAGAGCATCGCCTTCCTCGCCCTCGGGCTGGCCTTCGTCGTGCTCGCCTCCACCGCCGACCTGCTCGTGGCCGTCTTCGCCGGCTCACTCGGCACCTGGCTCGCCAACAACCCGCGCTGGCAACGACGCCAGCACGCCGCCAGCGGCACCACCCTCATCGGGCTCGGCGGAGCTCTCGCCCTGTCACAGCAGTGAACCGCGAGTGCGAACACACGACGAGCTCACCTTACCGAACACCCCTCACCCAGGACAGGGCATCCGAAAGCGTCATAAGGCTCGGCACAGGAATCCAGCAGCTCCCGATGATCCGGCCAATCGTGTCGACACCACCTGGCCACGCACAGCGCCGTAACCTGTTCCGCACCGGCGTCACTGAGCGCCACAGCCGCCGACTGCATCTTCGCTCCCGAAGTCCACGTGTCGTCCACCAACAACACGTGCTTGCCCATCACACGTTCCCTGTACCCATCCGGTACGACGAACTGATCAGTACGGACGACACGCTCCGAAGCATCGAATCCCGGGCCGATCTCCAAAACCAGTCGGTTCTCGGACCGATTACGAAAAGCCACATGACGTGCCAGCTCGGCAACAGGATGTTCCGCTCCCGGCCTGTTCCTGGAAGGAACGAAAGTCACCGAATCCCAGATTCGTCCCGCTGATTCGGCAACGCACCGAGCGTGAATACGGGTGGCGGCCAAAACCATCAGCCGCAGATCGTTGAGGCACCTCTCCACCGGTGACCAGGGCCACTTGTACGCTCGCACGGTGTGCGCCGACTGGTGCTGCGTCCGTGGTTGCTGACCACGGACATACGTCAGCAGCAGCACCCGATCCGCCAGCCGGTCACCGAACTCCGCACGATGCCCGGCACACCTGGAACAAACATCCTCGTTGGAGGAAACCGGTCCAGCACACACCAGACAGGTCACACCGTGGATCTTCCTCGTATTGTGGAAGAACCCGCCCACCCGACGGGTCAGTTGCCGCCGTAGCTCCGTCCGAATTTCCTCGTCAGTCACGACGTGGCCAAGGCGAGCAGCCGTGAGACCTCCCGTTCACCACTGGCCAACCGTTCCGCGACACCGACGGCCTCCTCCGGAGTGTCGACGACGAAGACACCGGGCTGCGCGCACAGCTGCGCCCCCCAGTCGGTCCCTCTTGCCACAGGCTTCATCAGAATCACCGGACGCCCGTGCTCGACAGCCATCCGCGCCTGAATTCGTGCCCCACTGTGTTCGCCCGCCTCGACGACGATCGTGGCGACGCCGTAGGCACTCATCGTCGCGTTTCTCATCGGGAAGCTCTGCTTGGTCGGAGGTGAGTCGGGCCAGAACTGGGACAGCACGAGCCCCTCCCGAGCGATCCGTTCCTGCAACTCCCGGTTCGCCGCGGGATAGACCCGACGAATACCGCTTCCGAGGATCGCTACCGTTCGGCCACCGCTGTCGAGCGCGGCAGTGTGCGCTGCGGTATCGATTCCGCTCGCCAGCCCCGAAAGCACCGTGAAACCCGCACCCGACAGTCTG
Source organism: Actinopolyspora biskrensis (assembly GCF_013408175.1). GTDB lineage: Bacteria > Actinomycetota > Actinomycetes > Mycobacteriales > Pseudonocardiaceae > Actinopolyspora > Actinopolyspora biskrensis. Next base: position 14,962 of record NZ_JACBYW010000010.1, on the reverse strand, counting down.
CGGGCAACATCGGCGGTAATCGCACGAGCGTATTCCGAAGCCGCACGGGAGCCCACTACCGAAACCGCGCTCTCGTCAGGAACGAGCTTTCCACGAGCGAAGACGAACGGGGGAACCTGATTCACCTCGAGAAGACGGGGTGGGTAGTGCTCGTCCTGAAAAGTGAGGAAATCGAAGTCCTCATCACGCCAGGAGGCGACGTCCTCCAACGCCCGTTCGAGCCCTCCGTCCGGAGGGCGCTCCGACGAGGTCACCTCGAACAAGGCAACATCCCCGGGAGAAAGAGTCCCGAAACGCTCCCGAACAGCACGCGCACTACCGGCTTCGGCCACCTCGGAAGTGATCGTCGGCCACGACATCCCTTCCGGGCGCGCCCGCAACAGGGCCACCAATGCCGCTCGTTCCTCGTCGTTCCAGGAGCTCATACCCGAAAGCCTAGGAGATGTGAGAGCGCGCGGCCCTTCCCAGGGGCCCACCGAACCGGGTGAAGCACTGCGCATGGACACCTCCCGAGCCTTCGAACACGGACCTCAACCACCCCGGAAACAGAGTATCGAACACGGGTTCGACAAGCTAGGCGAGACAACGCCGTGCCAGAGGACGCAGCATCGCTCCCCGTTTTTCCTCCCCGGTGGCGCCCCCACCTCGACCCCAGGGGCAAACCTCCTCCGGAAAAGTACCGAAAGCGGCATCCGGCACCTGGCTCGCCAACAACCCGCGCTGGCAACGACGCCAGCACGCCGCCAGCGGCACCACCCTCATCGGGCTCGGCGGAGCTCTCGCCCTGTCACAGCAGTGAGAACGGCCGGAGACGTGGTGCGGTACGACTCCGTGCAGCACGGAATCACGAACGTATTTCACGCATTGAGCTCGGCCGCGCGTGCCGAGCCGGCTGATCCGATTCGCTCGGGAAACGGCGCGCACCGCGTATTGACACCCGCGCTCGCCGGGAGCGGAGACTGAGACGGAAGTAGCCCACCACGACGGACGACGAGGTGGATCATGACTACTCCGACCGCCCTGAGTTGGCACCTCGACGGCGTCTGGTTCGACGCCTGCAAGTGCGCCATCCCCTGCCCCTGCGCTTTCGCCCAGCCCCCGACGTACGGGGACTGCAGCGGCATCCTCGTCTGGCACGTTCGCACCGGAACCTACGGCGAGACCGGGCTGAACGGACTCAGCGTCGTGATGCTCACCTCCTTCGTCGGAAACGTGTGGGACGGCGACCACACGGACCCGTACGCCGCCGTGTTCATCGACGAACGCGCCGACGAGGACCAGCGGCAGGCCCTGCGGACGATCTTCGGAGGCGAGGCGGGAGGCTGGCCCGCACGGTTCGGGGCGATGTTCCGGCCCGAGATCCTCGGCATGGAGTTCGCCCCCATCGAGGCCTCGTTCGAGGAGAACTTCGCGCGGTGGAACGTGCGGATACCCGGTAAGGCCGAAGCGGCCGTGGAAGCCCTGACCGGTCCCACCACCTCCGAGGGGAGCCGAGTGGAGGTCCACAACCTGCCCGGCGCGGAGGTCGGGCCGGGACAACCACCGGCTGTTTGGGGCAGAGCCGTCACGGACCGGACCGACGCGTTCGGGTTCCGATGGGACCGGTCCGGTTACTCCAGCAAGCTCATCCCCTTCGAATGGTCCGGACCGGATGCGCCGTGACGAATCGAGTCGCGTCGCGTGGGATCCCGCGGCCCGGCACGTGGTCGCGGACCGAACTCCTGCTGGCGGCCGCGCTGCTCACGCTCACCGTGCTGGCCTGGCTGCTGACTCACAGCCTGGCCACCCCCGGCATGCGGTTGGGAATCCTGACCGGGACGCGGCCGATGACCCCGCCCGGTATCGAGTGGGCACGAGCGGGATTCTTCCTGTTCACATGGATGATCATGATGACCGCGATGATGCTGCCCGGCATCACGCCGTTCACCCTCGGCATGAGCAGGCTGCTGCGGCAACGCCGTGCCGGCACGGGCAGCGTGACGGCGTTGACCTTCGGCTACCTGCTCACCTGGACCCTGACGGGGTTGTTGGCGTACGCGTGCCTGCTGGCCTTCGACTCTCTGGCCACGGCCGGTAGCACCACGGCGGCCCGCTGGGGAGCGATCGTGCTGCTGATCGCGGGGCTGTTCCAGTTCACCCGGCTGAAGCAGTGGTGCCTGGCGCACTGCCGCTCACCGATGGCCCTGCTGGTCCAGCACGGTCAACGGGCCGTCCGCAGCCGGCGCGGCGCGCTGCTGGTCGGTTGCGGGCACGGGGCCTACTGCATCGGATGCTGCTGGGCGCTGATGGTCGTGCTGTTGGCGGCCGGGACGATGAGCCTCGTCTGGATGGCGGGTGTCACGGCCGTCATCACCGTCGAGAAGGTTCTGCCGCACGCGAGACGGACCAGTCGCGCGATCGGCGCACTCCTCGCCGGAGCCGGAACCGTCCTGCTCGTGAACCCGGGACTGGTCAGCGCGGTCGCGTAGCTCCGCGCACCTCCCGCTCCGTGGCGGGAAGCACGCGGGAAGGAGGGCACGGCCCCTGCACGAGCACCCGATCTCCTCCGAGACCGCCCCACGCGCGGAACCGGTCCCCTAGGATCTCCGCACGTGCGCCTCCTGTTCACCGCCCTCGCCGCCCACGGGCACACCCGCCCCCTGCTTCCGCTGGCCACCGCCGCACGCGCGGCCGGCCACCAGGTCGACTTCGCCACCGGCCCGGACATGCACCCGACGCTGCGGAAGGCGGGATTCGAACCGCTCACCGCGGGCACCTCGATCCGCGAAGCCGGAGCTCGGACCATCCGCGACCTCTTCGGCACCACACCGGACGACCCCGGACTCACCGGGGAGCGGCTCGCCCGCGTCGGCGCGGAGACCTTCGGAAGGACCCTGCCGCACCGCTTCCTCACCGACCTCGCCCCGTTGCTGGAGCGAACCGCACCGGACGTGGTGGTCCTCGACAGCGCCAACAGCGGAGCCGAGATCGCCGCGCGACTCGCCGGGATCCCCGCGCTGTCCCACGGAATCGGCCCGGACACCCCAGCCGGATTCGAGGAGCACGAGCGGCTGCTGGCCGAATTCAGCGCCGAACTCGGCCTGTCCGCACCGGAACCGGGACGCACGGTCCCCCACCTGGACATCTACCCGCCCTCGCTGCACACCGCGCAAGCGCGGAACGACCACCGCCGCTTCGCGCTGCGTCCGGTCCCGCAACCGGAAAACGCCCCACCACCCGAACGGCTGCTGCACCGTGAGCCCGGGCACGGGCTGGCGTACCTGAGCTTCGGAACCGGCTTCGGCACCGCCGAGCTGCTGCGCGAGACATCGGCGGCACTCGCCCGGCTGCCCCTGCACCTGCTGGTCGCCACCGGCCCCGTGGACCCCGCCGAGCTGGGGGAACAGCCGGACAACGTCACCGTGGAAAGCTGGCTGCCGCAGTCGGAGCTGCTGCCGCACCTGGACCTGATCGTGCACCACGGCGGCAGCGGGACCACCCTCGGAGCGCTGGGCGCGGCCGTCCCCCAGCTGCTGCTGCCCAGGGGAGCCGACCAGTTCGCCAACGCCGAGGCGATCCACGCCTCCGGCGCGGGGGAGAGCCTGCTTCCCGAGCAGCTGGAAACCGAGGCCGTCACCGCAGCGGCGCGACGGCTGCTGGCCGACCCGGCCCCGCGGGAGGTGGCGAACCGCCTGGCCTCCGAGATCGCCGCCATGCCCTCGCCGGAGGAAGTGGTCGGGCGACTGCCGGAACTCGCCGAGCGATAACCCTGCGGACAACCTCCGGTTTCAGGGGTCCTTTCAGTGTGGTTTTTCTTGGCTGGAGCGCTCGGCCAGAGCAGAACGAGGTGCTCCGGCACGTGAGGTGGATGCATCGCAAGGCGGGAGGGCACGTGGCGTAGGTCGCTACTCGAGGTGCCGTCCAACGCAGCAGGGCGCCGCCTCACGCGCCGGAAGCCGGCCACCCGAGCAAGTCGTACTGCAAGGAATCCTTAGGCGAAATCGGAAACAGCCGGGCGGCGTCCCGCCGAGATCCCCCGACAGCGCGCCGCCCGTGCTGATCCGCTTCAGCGCTGCTCCGGCCCCAGCGGCAGCGGAGCCATCGGTTGGTCCTGCGGGCTCATGTCGATGCCGAAGTCCCGGGCGAAGACCATGCGGGTCTCGCGCAGCACCCCGTCCGCGTTCTCGTCCAGGGTGAACACCCTTGCTCCGCGCAGCCGGTGCCTGTCCGCGCCGTCGAGCCCGTACGGCCCGAAACCGGTGCCGGAGGAGTACCCCAGCAGCACCCCGTAGTAGTCGCCCACGTACGAGTTCACGTGGTCGTGTCCGCAGAACACACCCCGCACGTCGCCACGTTCGAGGATCGCGGTGAACATGCCGCTGTTGAACGGCCCCGGGCACTCGGCCTCGTTGCGCTCGCCCTCGATTCCGTGCTTCTCCACCGCGCGGGCGTGGTCCTGCTCGCCGCGCGAGTCCACACCGGCGAACCACATGAACCGGTGTTCCCACAACGGGATGTGCATCCACATCAGCCCCGGAACCCTGCCGCCAGCGGCCCGTTCGAGTTTCCGCGAGGTCTCCGAGTACCACCGGATCTGGTCCGGGCGGACCCACCCCCAGTGCGGGTACCCCTCGAAGTCCTGCCCGGCGATGGTCTCCGGGGCGTAGCGGCCCGAATCGACCAGCCACAGCGCGAAAGCCGCCCGTCCGTCGTGCGAACCGGCCACGGTCAGCACCGCGTCCCCGGTGCCGCTGCCGTCCCGCGGTCCTCGCTCGTTGAGGTTGTGCTCGTAGCTCGTGTAGAACTCCAGCATGTCCTGCTCGGACATGCCGGAGCTCCGCTCGGAGTCCTCGTCGTGGTTGCCGAACGTGATCGCCCACGGCACACCGCGCGACTCCATCGGTGTGACCACGTTGTTGATGGCCTGCTTCACCTGGAGCTCGCTGTCGCAGCCACCGGTGATGACGTCGCCGTTGATCAGCGCGAAGTCCGGCCGCTCGGAGTCGAGGGTGCGTTCCATGAGCTCGACGGTGCGCCGGTCGGTGCGCTCGTCGTCCTGCGTGTCGTTGAACTGCACCACCCGGAAGGTCCCGTCCTCCCGGAAGCGCAGCTTCGGCTCCGGCGCCCCGTCCTCCCGCGCGGTTCCCGCCCGGGCCACCGCCGGGGTCGCCGCTGCCGCGGCGGCCCCCACGCCGGTGGCCCGGAACAACGCACGCCGCCCGATGGGTCCTGTCCGCTCGCTCATACCGCCCCAACCGTTCGGTTCCACCTCGACGTGGAAGCACCGTAGGCGCACCGGGTGACCCCGCGGTGGGTGTTTCACGAACACCGGGTGAAAACCACGAACCCTCCCGGATCCGCCCCGGACGTTCCTCCGGAAGTGCTCGTGCCCCGCCTCCCGAAAGGACCAATCGGGCTCGCGAACGCAGCAAGCCCGGGACCCCGCCCTTGCCAACCCCCTGAGTCCGCCCCCTAACCTCCCGAAAGGTTTAGACCAAAATGGAGGGTGGCCATGTCCACAGACATCGACCGACGCCGTTTCCTCGCGGGATCGGCGGCCGTCAGCGGCGGAACGGCCGTGAGCGCGCTGACCGGAAGCGCCACCGCGGAAACCGCACCCGGACACGGCGGCAGCGGTGGGACGCGGGTGCACGTGAACCAGGTCGGCTACGAACCGCACGCGCCGAAAACCGCCGTGCTCACCGCCGACCACCGCGTGCGCATCGACTGGTGCGTGCTCGTGGACACCGGGACGGGCGAAACCGTCCACCGGACGCGTCCCCACTACGTCGGACCGGTCCACGACTGGGGAGACCGGCACCACTGGACGCTCGACTTCTCCGAGCTCTCCACCGAGGGCGAGTACGTGCTGCGGGCGGGCGCGGGCGGCAGCCCGCACGGCGAATCCGAGCCCTTCACCGTCACCGCGTTCGCGCTGGAACGCGGCACCCTCTCCCACGTGGCGCACTGGTTCAAGGCCACCCGCTGCTCCGGGAGGTTCGACCGGCGGGACCACTCCCTGCCCGTGGGCGAGAACGGCTCGGGCGGGATCGACGCGCACGGCGGCTGGTACGACGCCACCGGGGACTTCGGCAAGCACTTCACCCAGCTCTCACGGCACAGCTACTTCAACACGCTGTCCATCCCGCTGACGGCATGGGGGCTGCTCAAGGCCCACGAGCAGCTCACCGCACGCGACAACGCGGAGTTCACCCAACTGCGGACCTGGTTGTGCGACGAGGGCCTGTACGGCGCCGACTACCTCACCAGGGTGAAACGTCCGGAGGGGACGTTCTGCCACTCGGTCATGCAGCCCGGTCCGCCAAAGGACCCGGCGCTGCGCTACCTGAGAGCCGTCGAGCAGGACGGCGAACGCCTGGTCCGCCAGGTCAACCACCGCGAGGGCGCCGGTGTGGCGATCGCGGCGCTGGCGCTGGCCTCCACCCTCGAGCCCTCCGGGGAGCACTCCCCGGAGGAGTACCTGCGCACCGCCGAGAACGCCTTCGCCCACCTGCGGCGGCACAACACCGAGATGACCAACGACGGGGCCGAGAACATCCAGGACGACTACAACGCCCTGGTAGCCGCGGTGGAACTGCACAAGGCCACCGGTGACAGCACCTACCGCGCGGCCGCCGACGAGCGGGCCGACAACCTGCTGAACCGGCTGGCCTCCTGGCGCGGCCACCGGGACTACTGGCGCGCCGACGACGGGGACCGACCGTACTTCCACCCCTCCGACGCGGGCCTTCCCGTGGTGAGCCTGCTGACCTATCTGGACATCGCCGGCCCCGCGCGGGCCGAACGGGTGCTGGACGTGGTGCGCAGGTCGCTGTCCTTCGAACTACGGGTCACCTCGGAAGTGACCAACCCCTACGGCTACGCGCGCGAACTGGTCCAGGACGGCACGGGGCACCGGCACACCTCGTTCTTCTTCCCGCACGACGTGACCCCGCGAGCCGAGGACCGGTGGTGGCAGGGCGAGAACGCCCGGATCGCCTCGCTGGCCACCGCGGCCCGGCTGGCGGCCAGAAGGTTCGACGGGGAGTTCGCCGCCGGGCTGCGCCGCTACGCGGCCGACCAGCTCAACTGGATCCTCGGGCTCAACCCGTTCGAGGTGTGCATGCTCGGCGGCAGCGGCAGGAACAACCCCCGGTACATGTGGTTGGACTCCTGGCAGTTCCTGAACACGGCCGGCGGGATCGCCAACGGCATCACCGGAAGGAACCGGGACGGTTCGGGGATCCTGTGGAACCGCGGTTACTCCGAGACCGGCGAGGACTGGGACTGGCGCTGGACGGAGCAGTGGCTGCCGCACGCCACCTGGTACCTGTACGCCGTCAGCGCCGGAGGCTGACCCGACCCCGGGCTCCCGGAGGATCCGTTCCGGCGTTTCCCGGGAGCCCGCGGCGATGGTCGGTCCTTCACCGGATCACGGAGCTCTCCGGCTGAGCTGCCGGGCGGGTCGGGGTTTCTCCTCCGGCGCAGGCAGCGCCGAAACACGCTTCCCGGACGGCCGGGACCGCCTCCGGGGAGAAGCCGAGCAGCGGGGATCAGCTCCGCGCGGAGCTAGCCGCTCCGGCGGAGTCCTGCTCCCCCGCCGGGCGCCGCGACCAGAACGAGGCCACGATCGCGCCGGACAGGTTGTGCCACACCGAGAACAGTGCCGCGGGCAGCGCGGCCAGCGGGGTGAAGTGCGTGGTGGCCAGGCTCGCCGCGAGACCGGAGTTCTGCATCCCCACTTCCACGCTGATCGCGCGTCTGGCCGGTTCCGCCACGCCGGCCAGCCTGGCCGCGCCGTAACCGAGCAGCAGCCCGCAGGCGTTGTGCAGCACCACGGCCAGCAACAGCAGCACACCGACCGAGGCCAACGTGCTCGCGTTGCCCCCGACGACGGCCGCCACCACGACCACGATCCCGGTGACCGAGACCAGCGGCAGCAGCGGCAGCACGCGTTCGACCCAGCGGGTCAGCAACGCGCGGACCACGATCCCGAGCACCACGGGCACCAGCACGACCTTGACGATGCTGGAGAACAGTCCGACCGCGTCCACGGGGAGGCTCGACCCGGCCAGCCACAGCACCAGCAACGGGGTGAGCAGCGGCGCGAGCAGGGTGGAAACCGAGGTCATGGCCACGGAGAGGGCGACGTGCCCCCGCGAGAGGTAAACGACCACGTTGGACGCCGTGCCTCCCGGTGTCGCCCCGACCAGCACCATGCCCGCCAGCAGCGCCGCGGAGAAGCCGAACAGGGTGCCGATCCCCCAGCCCAGCAGCGGCATCAGCACGTACTGAGCGACCAGCCCGGCCAGCACCGCCTGCGGATGCCGCAGCACCAGCGCGAAATCGGCGGTGCGCAGGGTCAGCCCCATACCGAACATGATCACCCCCAGCAGCGGGGTGATGGCCGGGGAAAGCGCGCTCGTCGCCGTCGGGAACAGCAGGCCCACGAGTCCGCCCAGCAGCACCAGCAGCGCGAACCAGCGGCCGATGAGATCCGCGGCCCGACGTAACGCGCCCATGTGGTCGAAACCTCCTCGAACGAGTCGCGTCCCGGACGAGCCGGGACACCTCCGGTCGTACTCGAACGTTCCTAACAGGGGTTTCCCAGGATGTAAACGCTGTTCCTGGAATGCGGACCCAACTGCGAGCTTCGACACCCCGAGTGCTCACGTACCGCGAGAGCAGCACCACACGCCGCTACGGACCCTCCGGGCGGAAGCCGCCGTCACTCGGGTGACCGGCGGTAGTGGTAGCGGTGGGACAGGCCGAAACCACGCCTCCGGTACAGCGCCAGGGCCGCCGGGGTCGACTCCTCGACCTGCAACCACGCGGTGCGCGCACCCCGTCGCGTTCCCCACTCGAGCAGCCGCCGCAACACGGCCGAGGCGATTCCGCCGCCACGGCGGCCCGGAGCCGTCCACATGCCGAAAATCCCCAACAGACCGCTGTCGAACACGGCCGCGCCGAACCCGAGCGGATCTCCCGGCTCCCCGGCCCTGGCGAAAACCGTCGTGGGCGCGATCCGGTCAACGGTGCGCCGCACGGCGGCGACCTCGCCCCGCGCCGCCGTGTACTCGGCCCACAGCGGATCACGCGCGTTCAGCACCACCCGGCACTCCGCCCTCCGGCTCGAACCACGCCACGCCCTGCCGAACAGCTCGGCGCACAGCACCAGCGTGGGAGCTTCCGCCGCATACCCGCGAAGGGCCAGCTCGGAATCCAACCCACCGTGCCGATGAGCGGGCGTGACCCGCACGAGCACCGGGGTGCCACGACAGCGGTAGAACTCCTCCACCGCCGAGAGGCCGTGAGCGGCCCCGCCGCCGAACGGCGGCACGGCGCTGTTCCCACGTCGCCGGGAGCAGTGCTCCGTGGCGCGCAGCAACCACCCGGACTCGGACCGGACGGTCTCCGCGGGCCACGCGCGCGCAGCGCAACGCTCGATCAGACGTTCCCGCTCCACCTGCGCCGGCCCCGTCACACCGGAGGGCGCGGGTCGTACTGGATCCCGGCGCGCACCTCGGCGGCACGCTCGAACGAGGCCAGCCTGCCGACTAGGTGCAGGGCCGTGTCGATGCCCGCCGACACCCCCGCCGCGGTGATCACGTCCCCGTCGTCGACGAAACGCTGCTCGCCGCGGACATCGACACTCGGATCCAGCTCGGCCGGCCGGTCCGGCTGCGCCTCGTCCTCCGGCATCGGCAACGTGCCGCGACCGCCCGGATGAACCAGCACGTCCCAGGCCGGAGCGTCCGCGAAGGAGTGATCCGCCTCGACCGTCAACCCCTTGGCGCAGCGCACCGGCCCACCGTCCGCGGAGAAGGTGGAGACGGCACGGCCGTCCTCCGGGAAATTGCCGGTCCAGTGGGCGAGCACCTCCCACGGCCCGACCGCGTCCAGCTCCCCACGTCGGGAAACAGGAAAACACCGATGTGCGCGACCTCGTGCGACGACCCCATGCCCGCATCCAAGCACAACCACTGCCGACGGGTCCGCCCGTTTTCACGAACACCCGCCCGCTGCCAACGTCTCCCGCACGAAGCGCACCCGCCCGTCCACATCGCAGCACGGCAACAGGACCGGTTCGTAGCCGTACTCGACATAGGCGTCGACCACCGCCCGGCACGTGCGCCGCGCCTCCTCCGGAGACTGGGCGCGCTGGTCGTCGAGCCGGTAGATCTCCGGCCAGAACGGAGCGACGAACACCAGGCGGTGGTAGCGCGACCGTGCGGCCGCGGATTCCAGGTGCCGCGGCACCGGAAGATCCACGACGCGCAGGAACCCGACGATGTCCGGGATCCCCCTGTCACAGAACACCGGCGGACGCGCACGGAGAGCGCCCTCGTACGAGGCCAGCTCCCGGCTGAGCATGAGTTCGGCGAACAGCTCGGGGTCTTCCCAGGGCACTCCCCTGCCACCTATGCTGCTCTGCTCCCGGATGACGCGGCGCCCGGCCTCGGGAACGCACGCGTACCCGCTCGACGCCAGCCGTTCGATCAACGTGCTCTTGCCCGCACCCGGGCCTCCGGTCAACACCACCGGTTCGATGGGCGGCTTCACCACGGGACTCCTTCCCCGGCCACACGAACACCCACCGAACACGCGGAGCGAGGATCACCGCACGCTCGGTGAAAGCGACCGGTCACAATGGGCACATGTCCGAAAAAACACGAGGATGGTCCGACGACGGGGAGAACGGGCAGCACGAGCCGGAAGTGCGTCCACCGGGCGACGGGGAAAGCAGTGTCCGCGGAGGAACGGAAGCGCGGAAGGAACAGAGTCACACCCGGACGGCGGGGACCTGGGCCGCCGTTGTCGTCGCGACGATCGCCCTCATAATCCTGCTGATCTTCATTCTACAGAACCTGCAGGCAGTGACGGTCACCTTCCTCGGGGTGCGCGGAGCGCTGCCCCTCGGAGTGGCCCTGCTGTTCGCAGCGGCCATCGGCGGACTGCTCGTCGCCCTGGTCGGAGCCGCCCGGATCATGCAGCTGCGCAGGAGCGGCAAGCGCAAGAAACGCGGAAAGGTGTCGTGATGACCGGTCCGAACAGCGGGTCGACCTTCGGGCAGCTGCACTGGCTCACCATCGCCGTGCTCGCCGTGGTGGGACTCCTCCAACCGGCGCTGGGGATGCTCGGGGTCTACAGGACGCTCGGCAGGCCGTGGACCCCGTTGGTGGTGGCGGCTCTGATAGCGGTGTGCTGGGTGGCGACGGTGGTGGTTCGCCGCGTCCCGCATCCACTGCTCACGCTCGTGATCACCGGGGGCGGCTACGGGGTCCTCGCGGTGGTGCTCAACCGCGCCGTGTCGGCCTTCGCCGGGGTGGGCCAGATCTCCATGCCCGCGGGGAACATGGTCAGCATCGTGTTGAGCAACATCATCTGGGGAGCTCTGCTCGGGCTGATCGCACTGGGAATCCTGCGGATCAACAGGACCCGTGACCGGAGCTGACCCGAGAGCGCCGGTCGCGGCGTCCGCCCCGGCCCGACCGTCGGAGGACGGCCGGGCCCGCGGGGAGGACACGTCCGACTCCGAATCAGCCCTGCTTGGCCGCACCGACCCCGTTACCGGGCAGCAGCGGGTACGCGACCCGCACCCCTTCGGAGTCGAAACGGCTCTTGAGCCGGCCACGCAGCGCACGTCCCAGCGCCCACTGCTCGCCCGGCTTGACCTTGACGATGATGCGCACGGTCACCGAACCGTTGCCGATGCCGATGACGCCGCTCAGATCGGGCTTCTCCAGAATCCTGGACTTGAACTCGTCCTCGGCCGCGAAATCGTCGATGGCCGATTCGATCACACGTTCGGCGTGGGCGATGTCGACGCTGTAATCCAGCGGAATCTCCACGACCGCGTTCGCCCAGTCCTGGTTCATGTTGCACACGCGCATGATCTCGCCGTTGCGGACGTACCACAGCCCGCCGTTGAGATCGCGGATCTTCGTGATCCGCAGGGTCACCGATTCCACGGTTCCGACCGCGTCACCGGTGTCGACCACGTCCCCCACGCCGTACTGGTCCTCGATCATCATGAAGATGCCGGACAGGAAGTCCTGCACCAGGCTCTGCGCGCCGAAACCGATCGCCAGTCCGAGCACACCGGCGCTGGCCAGGATCGGACCGAGATTGATCCCGAACTCTCCGAGGATCATCACGAAGGCGACACCGAAGATGACCGAGGAAGCCACGCTGCGCAGCACCGAACCGATGGTCTGCGCGCGCTGCTGCTGGCGCTGGCCAGCGCTCTCGGAGCTGTTCGACTGGCGGGTCACCAGGTTCCCCGCCTTGGACGTGGCCTGGTTGAGCCGCTGGTGCGAGCTCACCATCCGCCGGACACCGTGGGTGATCACCCGCCCCGTCACGGCGCGGAACACCACGGCCACGAGCAGGATGATGAGAACGTTGATGAATCCGGACACGAAGGCGCCCGAGTTCTCGGTGAACCAGTTCACCACTGGGTCGGCCACACTCGCGGCGGAAGCCTCGGCGAGATGTGTCGTGGAATTCACGGCGGTTTGCAACGAGTTTACCTTTCTCGAAGGGTACGACCGGCTCCGATCGCCTACCGGCGGACGCGCTCCACACGCACCGCGCATTGAACGACTTTCACGATCGAGCGGCGTTCATCCTGTCAAGGACGTCAGAAAGTCGCAAAGCGCTCCCCGAAACGGACCAGCCGAGAGCTCGCGGATTCTCCGTTTCCGGTCGGCTCGGTGATCGGATCCGGGTCGGAAAAGCAATCACCCCTGGAGGAGAAAGGCCAGCCCGAACCCGATCCCACCGGCCACGAGTCCCCCCAGAACCGTGACCAGCACGTTCAACACCGCCGGCGAACGCGCTCCCCCGGAGCAGAGCCGGACCGTGTCCATGCCGAAGGTGCTGAAGGTGGTCAACGCCCCGCACAACCCCGTGACGAGCAGCGTACGCACCCACGAGGGGCTGAATCCCCCGAACGCGGCCCACCCCGTCACCAGGGCCATCAGGAACGACCCGAGAAGATTGACCGCCGGCGTGGCCCACGGGAACGCTCCCCGGTTGAAGCGCCGCACCGCGTGGTCGATCCCGTAACGCGCCAGCGCCCCGCAAGCCCCGCCCATCGCGACCAGCAACGACGTCACGACTGCTCGGCCCTCTCCGCACTCCCCGTCGCCTGCCGCGCGATCGCCCGAACCGAGGCCGCTCCGCACCCCACGGACACCACACCGAGCGCGACGGTTCCGAAGAGGTAGAACGTCGCCTGGACGGGACGTTGCGCGGCCAGCAGGCCGCCCACGTCGGCGACGCAGGTGGAGAACGTGGTGAAGCCGCCCAGCACACCGACTCCCACGAACGGACGCACCAGCCGGTGCGGGTCACCGATCTCCTCGAGCAGCACCGTGACCGCCCCGATGATCAAACAGCCCACCACGTTGACCACCAGGGTGCTCCAGGGAAACCCCGCGCCGCCCCGATCGATCCACGGCGATACGCCGTAACGGGCCACGGAACCCAGCGCGCCGCCCAGCGCCACGGCGAGAACCGCCGCCCACGGGAAGCGCCGTCGCGCTCGAACTCGAAAAACACCGGACAACAGTCCTCCCCACCCGGAATCCCTCGTACGGGTAGGGACCGTCGGCGAACAGCTTCGCGGTTTTCTCCCGGCGAGCCCCACCGCCGGAGTCCGTCGCGCACGAACCGCGACCAGGATAACGCATCACTTCCGCGACGCTCCGCCCAGTGAACCGGGACGGGGAGGTCCGGTCAATCCGCTACGCAGGAAGACACGCACCACGACCACCAGGCAGCACGCGAGCACCAGGGTGGTGATCAGACCACCCTCCAGCCCGAAATCACCCCCGGTGAGCAACGTCGAACCCGTCGACGCGGGGTCCGTCTGGAACAGGGTGGTGGTCAGCGTCATGCCGGAGACCTCGATGCCGTAGACGTTGCCCTGGCACCAGTTCCACACCGCGTGAAAAGCGCACACTCCCCACAGGCCGCCCTCCGCCAACGCCCAGAAAACCAGCACCAGGGAGATCAGCAGCAGGTTGACCAGCGGGAGCAGCCCGAACCCCGTGTTGAGCCCGTGCAGCAGGGTGAAAACCACGGCCTGGGCGCAGACAGCCGCGCCCAGGCCCCACTTCCGCCAGGTGACCTGGACCAGATAGCCCCGCACGAGGATCTCCTCGCTGCCCGCCTGCACGGCGAATCCCAGCAGTGCCGGAACCACCAGCGCCGCTCCCACCGAATGGAGGACCTCCCGCTCGAGGACGAGTTGGCCGGTGACCACACCGAGGAGCACGAGCAACGTCACCGCGACCAGGGCCACGACAGCCCCGAGCAGCAGGGATCGGACCACGCCCCGCACCGGTGGAAAGCCCACGCTGGAGAAAGGACGGCGCTCCTTGCCGGTCAACCACGCGCCGAGAGCCAGAACCCCGGCCAGAAAACCTCCGGTCAGCGCGAGCTGCGCCGGCAGATCCAACCGGACGGCACCTCCCCGGAAGGCCTCGCCCGAACCGAGGAGCACCGCGAGAAGGCCGAGAGCACTGGCCAACTGTCCAACCAGGAAGCACAACAGCAGAACGGCAGTGCCCGTTGCGGGGCCGGTCGGAGAGCTCGCCCGGAGAATCCCGTGCGGCACCGGGGAACGGGACTCTCCGGTCCCGTGTTCCACACGCTGTTCGATCATCACGCACCGATCCGTGGCACATCGAAACGCGGAGGGGCGTCCTCACCGGCCCCGAACTCCTTTGACCCGAACTCCTTCTTGTAGGTAGTGGCGGGTCGTGTGCGGGGAACATACCGTCCGGCAAGGTCCGGCCGCATCACGCAGGGGCACCGCGAGCCCCATCGGGGGATCGGTGTACTACGGGCTCCTGCGAGGGCTCCGCGGTCCGCGGCGGAGAGCGGGTGTGTGTTGTGCTGTGTTGTGAGAGATGAGTATGGCCCGGCCCCCTTGTGGTGGGGGCCGGGCTTGGGGGGGTTGGGTCGGCGGTGT
>NZ_JACBYW010000009.1 GCF_013408175.1 Actinopolyspora biskrensis | reverse complement strand
TTCCCGCCGTGCCGACAACCACCACACTACCCCCACCACCCACACCCCCACACACCCACCCCCCACCACCACACAAACACCAGCACAACACGGGGCCGCGCACGAAGAGAAAACGCGTGAACCCGATGTGTCCCCGATTCCGCCGCCACTCACCGGCTGGCCACCTTGCGGTAACGCGCCACGGCCAGCGGCACGAAGACCAGCACGATCAGCACCGAGGACCCGATGGCGTAGAGCAGCGCGTGCTCGGCGGGCCAGCTCGTCGGAGCGGGCATTCCGACTCGCACGGGATTGCCGAACAACTCCCGGAGCACGTCGGCGTTCACCGTGATCGGGTTCCACTGCGCGAACACCCGCAACGGCGTCGGCATCGCCTCGGCGGAAACGAAGGCCGAGGATATGAAGGTCACGGGGAACAGCCACAGCAGTCCCGCGCTCTGCGCCACCTCGACACTGCGCGCGATGAGCCCTATGAAGGCCCCGACCCAGGACATGGCGAAGGAGAACAGCAACAGGACCAGATAGGCGAGCACCACATCGGTGAGGTCACCACGCAGCCGCCACCCCACCAGCAGGCCGCACACCGACATGATCACCACGGTCAGCACGCTCACGGCCAGGTCCGAGCTGGTGCGCCCCAGCAGCACGGCCACCCTGGACATGGGCAGCGCGCGGAACCGCTCGACTATCCCCCGTTGCAGGTCGTTGGCCAGGCCGATCACGGTGAACGAGGAGTTGAAGGCGACCGTCTGCACGAATATGCCCGCGATCAGGAACTCCCGGTAGCGCTCTCCACCCAGGCTTCCCCCGAAGACGAAGGCGAACAACAGCACGAACATGATCGGCTGCACCGTGCCCTCGAGGAGCCAGTCCGGATTGCGCTTTATGTTGATCAGGTTCCGCTTGGCGATCACTCCACTGTCGCGCAGACTCGCCGGCATTCTCGGCATCGTCATCCGCCCCGTTCCGCCGAGCGGGCTTCGGAGGAGGTCCGGACGGGTTCGCCGTCCCGCCCCGCGTTCCCGTCCGCCGCGGCCGACTCTCCGGTCAGTGTGAGGAACACGTCATCCAGGGTGGGACGACTCAGTTCGATGTCGTGCGCTTCCAGCCCCAGCGCGTCCAGCCGGCGCACCGCCTCCATCAACGCCTTGGAACCCGCGTCCACGGCGACCCGCGCCCGCAGGGCTCGCTCGTCGACCCGGACGGCCCCGGTTCCGACCTCCTCCAGAACCGCGGCGACACGGGGCAGCTCGTGCACCGTGTCGGCCACCATCCCGAGTCGTTCGCCGCCGACCAGTGATTTGAGCTCCCCGGAAGTCCCACTGGCTATGACCCTGCCGTGGTCGATGACGGCGATGTTGTCCGCGAGCGCGTCGGCCTCCTCCAGGTACTGGGTGGTCAGCAGCACGGTGGTTCCGTCGTGCACGAGTTCCGAGATCACCTGCCAGGTGTCCATGCGCCCCCGGGGGTCCAGCCCGGTGGTCGGCTCGTCGAGGATCACGACGGGCGGTTTGGCCACGAGAGCTCCCGCGAGGTCCAGCCTTCTGCGCATTCCGCCCGAGTACCCCTTGGCCGGGCGGTCGGCGGCCTCGCGGAGTTTGAAGTCGTCCAACAGTTCGCGCGCGCGTGCGGCGGCGCGGGAGCGGGACATGCCGTACAGCCTGCTGACCATGTGGAGGTTCTCGTAACCGGTCAGGTTCTGGTCGACGGCCGAGTACTGTCCGGACAGACCTATCGAGCGGCGCACCGCGTGCGGTTCGGAGCGCACGTCGTGACCGGCGACGGTGGCGCGGCCCGAGTCGGGCCGCAGCAGGGTGGCCAGTATCCGCACCGCGGTCGTCTTGCCCGCACCGTTGGGGCCGAGCACCCCGAGGACCTGCCCCTCCTCGGCTCGCAGTTCCAGACCGTCCAGCGCGCGGTTGGGGCCGAAGTTCTTGACCAGGGCCTGCGCGTTGACCGCGGGTGCGGGCGACTCCGTCATACCGCCTCCGCCGGGTTCGTCGGTGGGTGTGCGGCAACTGTAATCCGGACGGCCTAGGGCGTGCCGCCCGATCGGCGGATTCCGGCGGGACGCTTCCGTTCGGCGGCACTGCTTTCTTGGCAGAAGTTACCGTTAGGTAATATACTCGGGTTACCGATGAGTAAGGGCGTGGTGATTGGCCCGCCCACACGATTCAGCACGAGGGAGCCACGCCATGGGCCACTACAAGAGCAACCTCCGCGACCTCGAATTCAACCTCTTCGAGCTGTTCGAAGTGCAGAAACAACTGGGTACCGGAGCTTTCGAACAGGCCGACGAGGACGCAGCTCGCGGCGTGCTCACCGAACTGAACACCCTCGCCACCGGGCCATTAGCCGACTCCTTCGAAGAGGGTGACCGCAACCCCGCCCACTTCGACCCGAACACCCACTCCGTCACGCTTCCCGAAGGCTTCAAGCGGTCCTACCAGCAGGTCATGGACGGTGAGTGGTGGCGACTGGGGCTGCCGGACGAACTGGGCGGATACGGCATCCCCCCGTCCGTCCAGTGGGCGGCCTCCGAGCTGATGCTCGGCTCCAACCCGGCCATCTTCATGTACATGGCGGGCCCGAGCTTCGCCACCATCCTCTGGAACAACGGAACCGAGCAGCAGCGGCGCTGGGCCGAGTTCATGATCGACCGCGGGTGGGGCGCCACCATGGTCCTCACCGAGCCGGACGCAGGCTCCGATGTGGGCGCCGGACGCACCAAGGCCGTCAAGCAGGAGGACGGGAGCTGGCACCTCGACGGCGTCAAGCGCTTCATCACCTCGGCCGACCAGGACATGACCGAGAACATCATGCACCTGGTACTCGCCCGCCCCGAAGGCCCCGGAATCGAACCCAAACCGGGCAGCAAGGGGCTGAGCCTGTTCCTCGTTCCGAAGTACCAGTTCGACGACCAGAGCGGTGAACCCGGCGAACGCAACGGCGCCTTCGTGACCAACGTCGAGCACAAGATGGGGCTCAACGTCTCGGCCACCTGCGAGCTGACCTTCGGACAGCACGGCACCCCGGCCAAGGGCTGGCTGCTCGGCGAGGTCCACGACGGGATCGCCCAGATGTTCCAGGTGATCGAGTACGCCAGGATGATGGTGGGCACCAAGGCGATCGGCACGCTGTCCACCGGATACCTGAACGCGCTCGAATACGCCAAGGAAAGGGTGCAGAGCGCGGACATGCCGCAGGCGGCCGACAAGACCGCACCGCGCGTGACCATCACGCACCATCCGGACGTCCGGCGCATCCTGATGCTGCAGAAGGCCTACGCGGAGGGACTGCGCGCGGTCTACTGCTACACCTCGACCTACCAGGACAGCATCGCCCAGGGCAAGGCATCCGGCGAGGACGTGACGCTCTTCGAGCAGATCAACGACCTGCTGCTGCCCATCGTCAAGGGTGTCGGCTCGGAGCGGGCCTACGAGATGCTCACGCTGTCCCTGCAGACCCTCGGCGGTTCGGGTTACCTCCAGGACTACCCGATCGAGCAGTACATCCGCGACGCCAAGATCGACAGCCTCTACGAGGGCACCACCGCGATCCAGGCCCAGGACTTCTTCTTCCGCAAGATCGTGAAGAACAACGGGCAGGCCGTCGGGCACATCGCCAACGAGATCCAGCGAACGCTGGGCGCCTCCGACGCCGACGACCGGCTCAAGGAGGAGAGGGAGCTGCTCAACCAGGCGCTGGACGACGCCCAGGCCATGCTCGGTGCGCTGATCGGCTTCGCCACCTCCGCCCAGGAGGACGTCAACGAGATCTACAAGGTCGGGCAGCAGGCAGTGACCCTGCTGATGAGCATGGGCGACCTGGTGATCGGCTGGCTGCTGCTGCGCCAGGCCGAGCTGGGGCTGCGGGCCCTCGACGGAGGGGTCTCCGACAGGGACGCCGCGTTCTACAACGGCAAGGTGGCCGTGGCCCGCTTCTTCACCAAGAACGTGCTGCCCGAGCTCTCCTCCAGGCGCCGTGTCGTCGAGTCCACCGACAACTCCCTGATGGAGGTCGACGAGTCCGCCCTCTGACGTGATCGAGGTTTCTGCTCGGCGTCCCCTCCGGTGCTGGCACACCGGAGGGGACGTTCTTTGCCCGGCACTCCCGGAGGGCTCGGCAGGACTTCGTCGGGTGCGCTCGTCCGCCGGTTCCGGACTCGGTCCCGTTCGGCGCCCCTGGTGCCGGACGGAGCACTTCTTCAGGGGCGGACGAGCACCTTCAACGACTCCCGCTCGGCCATGGCCGTGTAACCGGCGGGAACTCCGTCGAGATCGGTCTCCCTGTCGAACACCCGCGCGGGGTCGATCTTTCCGTACAGCACGTCGGGGAGCAGCTCGGGAATGTAGGCCCGCGCGGGGCAGACCCCGCCGGCGAGTCCCACGTTGCGCCCGAACAGCTCGCGCACGTCCACGCCCTCGCCGTCCTGGGGGACACCGACGTAGCCGACCCGACCGCCGTCCCGTGCCAGCCGCAGCGAGGTCCGCAGCGAGTCCCCGGTACCCACGCACTCCAGGACCGAGTGGGTTCCCGCGCCCTTCGTCAGCTCCCGCACGTGCTCGACGGCATCGTCCCCGCGTTCGGGAACCACGTGGGTGGCGCCGAGCTCGACGGCGAGGTTCGTGCGGGCGGTGTGCCTGCCCATGACGATGATCTGCTCGGCACCGAGCCTGCGGGCCGCCATCACCCCGCACAGTCCCACCGCGCCGTCACCGACGACAGTGGCGGTGCCTCCGGGGCGCACCCCGGCCGACACCGCGGCGTGGTGCCCGGTCGGCAGCACGTCGGCCAGGGTCAGCAAGGCGGGCAGGGACGCGTCGTCGTGCTCCACCGGCAGCCGGACCAGGGTTCCCTCCGCGTGGGGGACCCGGACGGCCTCGCCCTGAGCGCCGTCCGAACCGGCCGAGCCCCACAGGCCTCCGTTCACGCAGGAGGTGAACAGCTGTTCCCTGCAGTGGGTGCACTCCCCGTCGGACCACGTGAACGGGGAGACCACCAGGTCCCCCGCGCGCAACCCGCTCACCCCGGAACCGGTCTCCTCGACCACGCCGACGAACTCGTGGCCGATCCGACTGCTCGGCTGATCCTCGCCCATGCCGCGGTAGGGCCACAGATCGCTGCCGCAGATGCAGGTCAGGCTGACCCGCACGATCGCGTCGGTCGGCTCGGACAGCACCGGGTCGGGAACCTGTTCGACCCGCACGTCTCCTGCACCGTGAATAACAGCGGCACGCATGAAACCACTCCGTTTCGGGTTGAACCTCCTCCGAGGGGTTCACACACCGAAACGGCCGCTGAGATTCCCGCAAACGCTATGTGACATCCCACCGTGGGACGCGTCCCACGGTGAGGTGATCAATCCTTGGGTTTCTCGGCGCACTCCACGATCGGTTGCGGCTCGTAAACGGTCTTCTCCCGGTTCCTGGTGACCTCGCCGGTTTTCAGGTCCTTCCGAACCCGGGTGTCGTGCACGGTGAAGCCCTCCTTCCCCTCGGTGGAGATGCACTCCTCCCCTGCGGGCACCGTCTTCTTCTCGGGCTTGACGACGTCGGTCTTTTCCCCGGTCTCGGACTTGACCTCGTACTGCTTGGTCCCCCAGAAGGTGACGGTGATCGAGTCCGGGGTCCACTTGGTCCGGATCAGGATCCCGCTGTCGGAGACGTTCTTGAACTTCACGTCGATCATGCTGGTGCCGTCGGATCTCTGGAACACCGTGGCCTCGCGCCCCATCGGGTAGCGGCTTATGTAGTAGCTGTGCTCGGAGTGCTCGACGTCCTTCATCCCCGCGAAGTAGGAGGCGTTGAACAGGGTCGTCGCGAACTGGGATATGCCACCGCCGACGGCCTCGTCCGGGCGCCCGTCCTTGATGATGCCCGAGGCGACGTAGCCCTGTTCCTTCTGCCGAATCCCGGTGTGTCCGTTGAGGCTGAAGGTCTCACCCGGTTCGACGATCGCCCCGTCGACCTCCTGGGCGACCCTGCGGATGTTCACTCCCGAGTCCTTGCTGAAGCCTTTCGTGGTGAAGGTGCTCACCTTCTCCTCGATGCCGAGCGATTTGGCCTTCTCGGTGGTCAGCTCCGCCGGAACGTCGGTGTAGACCGCCTCGACCGTGTCGGAGCCGGACTCGGTCAGCATCTTGTTCAACGGGGAGAAGGTCTTCTCCCAGTCGATCGCCCTGCCCTTCTCGGAGGGCTGGACCGCCGGTTTGCCGTTCTCGAACTCGAACGAGGCGCTCTTGCTCTCCTTGAGGGTCGACTTCAGCTGCGGCCGGACGACCTCCTTGGCGCCGGGGACGTCCAGGTGCCACTTGAGACCACCCGAATCGTTCGGCTCGAAGCGCAGCGAGGAGGCGATGTCGGCCGGCGCGAGAGTGGCCTGCACCCCGTCACCGTTGACGGTCACCGGTCCGGACACGGCAGGCTTGGCCACGTTCTCCAGCGCCCTCCGCACCCCGGCCTCGGTGGTTTTGACCTCCTGCGTGGTGAAGGGCAGCTCGACCGGGCCCCTGCTCGCCCAGTCCCGCACGACCACGTCCATGGCCTGGTCGACGTTGACGTTGCGCCCGGTCACGGGGAACACGGGCGCGGGCTCGGAACCCTCGAAACGGATCGTTCCCTCCACCGGTTCGCGGTGCAGATCGGAACGTGCCCGGCTCAGCTCGCTCCGGAGGCTCTCCCGGTCGACATTGCTCACCGGGGTGACTTCCCGGGTGGTGAAGAAGGAGGTCACCCGGGTGACCGGATTGAGTGGTTGCGATCCGGCCTCGTCCAGCGTCGCCTTCCAGTCCATCGACAGGCCGGCCGCCTCCGGTTCGATGCTGCTCTGCGCCTTGCCCACGCGCAGTTCGACGGGTTCGCTCAACGTGGTGTCGAGCTCGGAGCGCAGTTTCCGCTCGGCCGCCGCCCTGTCCAGCCCGCCGACGTCGACGCCTGCCACCGCGGTGCCGCGCGGTACGGCGCCGCTGCTGAAGGCCAGGTCCCCGATGTAGAGCAGCGCCAGCACGCCGAGCGCGAGGCCCGCGGTGACCAGCGTGCGTAACAGCGTCCTGTTGCGGCCGGAGCCTCCACGCCCGCCGTTCGCCTCCGGCCGCTGCTCCGCCCCGGACGGCCCCCAGGCCATGCCGAACGGAGGTGCTCCGCTCTGCTCGGTCCGGTACTGCTCGCCCCCCGCCAACGGGGTCGGTTCACCGGCCGGGTAGCCGGGCATCGCCTGCGTGGACATCGCCTGCGTGGTCGCGGGCTCGGCCACCGGTTCGGGGATCTTGTCGGTCACCACCGGAATGGACTCGGTCCGCTCGGTGTCCTGCTCGGCGGGAGCCGGATCGGCGGCGGGAACGACCGGGATGGTGTCGGTGCGTTCGGCGTCCGGTTCCGCTTCGGTGTCCGGCTCCGCTTCCTGGGCGGAGGCGGAACCCGTCCCCCCGGGGCGGTCGTCCGGCTCGGCCTCCACGGCTTCGGTGTGGCCGAGCTCCCCCGGGGCCCGCATCCTGGGCTTGGTGTCCCGTTCGGAAAGGTCGTCCTCGCCCTCCGGCGCACCGTCGTCCCGGTGCGGATCGGAGCGGGAGCCCCGGTCGCCTTCCGCGGCACCGGATGCCACGCTCTCGCTCAGATCACCGGAAAGAAACCGGATACGTTCGGTCGGCTCGTCCGCTCGCGGTTCCCGCTCACCCTCGGTGTGCTCGGGGCGTTCGTGGTCTTCCGGCACCGCGTCCTCTTCTCCTCGGTCGTGCGGTGGGGTCGGCGACGAACAGCAGCCAGCCGACCACCATCACCGGTACCGCCCGGCTGCGGGGCATTCCACTGCTTCCGACCTGATCCTACGTGCGGTCAACCGCACGACGGCCACGTCGAACCGGGCGCACCTCGATCAAAGATACAGTCCGGTCCCCTGTTCGGTCCGCTCGGAAGCCACGGCGTGCAGGTCTCGCTCGCGAAGCACCACGTAGATCTCACCCTGAACCTCGACCTCGTACTGCTCCTCGGGGTTGAACAGCACCTGGTCCCCGGCCTGGACACTCCGCACGTGACTGCCCACGCCGTAGACCTCTCCCCAGAGCAACCTCTTGGCCACCTGGGCGGTCGCCGGGATGACGATGCCGCCGCTACTGCGACGTTCACCGGATTCTTCGGAGACCCGCACCATGACCCGGTCATGCAGCATCTGGATCTCAAGCTTGGCATCGGTCACCCGGAAAGTTTACGCGCCGCGTCGAGCCGACCGAGAGCGCAGGGCTTCATCGAAATCCTGCGCGGCGAAAGGGCCGTTCAGCCCTCCCGGACGCCACGCGGCGCGTCCCACCCCTCCGCGGGCGACGGCGCGGTCACTGCGCGTCGAGACCACCCATGACCAGCGGAAGCCTGTCCGCGCCGTCCGGGGTCACCCGTACCGGCACGCCCCAGTCCTGCCTGGTCAACCGGCAGGCCGGGTGCTCGACGCCGCTGTCGTCGTCGCAGCTCGCCGCCTGCGCCACCACGTGCAGGACCCCGTGCTCGAAACCGTCGCCCAGCACCAGCCTCCTGCTCAGCCCGGTCCCGGAGCCGGATCCGGAGACCAGCATCCCCTCCGGCGAGGAGCTCACCTCCAGACGGGTCGACGGGCCGTACCGCTCGTCCAGCTTCTGCCCCGGGGGAGGGTCGAACACCACGACGAGTTCCACCTCGCCCGGTCCGATCTCGGTGGCCGGGCGGGCCACCCGCTGCGAGGCTCCTTCGACCAGCCGCGCGGTGACCCCGGGAGGGACCGGACGCTCCAGGCGGTGCGCGGCACCGGCCACCACCACCAGCTCCCCTTCCGAGGTGATCGCACCGGAGGGCTCGGCGACCTCCGTCGCGAGGGTGGACACCGCGTCGCTCTCCGGGTCGTAGCGGCGGATCGCTCCGTTGTAGGTGTCGCAGACCGCCACGGTTCCGTCTGGCAGCACCGCGACCCCGAGCGGGTGCTGCAGCAGGGCTTCGGAGGCGGTTCCGTCCGCGTGGCCGAAGTCGAACAGCCCCTTGCCGACGGCGGTGCGCACCTCGAAGCCGTCCGAGACCGGTCGCACCCACCGCAGCGCGGAGGTCTCGGCGTCGACGAGCCAGAGCCTGTCGCCCCCCTCCGACTCGGGGGCTCCCCCGGCGACGGCGAGCCCGGAGGTCTGGGCGAAGAAGGCCTCGTCGAGGGCACCGTCGCGCAGTCCTTCCACGGTGGTTCCGCCGAAGCGGGAGACGGCGCCTTCGACGGGGTCGAACAGCCCCAGGGTGTGGTTGCCCGCCATCGCGATCACCACGCCCCCGGCACGCTCCCACCAGGCCACGTCCCACGGGCTGGTCAACGCGGTGCTCAGCGCGGGCCCGGTGTGCTCTTCGTCACGCCACTGCCGCCCCGTGCCCGCCACGGTGGTGACCGCGCCGTCGGCCAGCCGGACACCGCGCAGCAGGTGGTTCACCGTGTCGGCTACGACCACGTCGTAGCCCACACGGGCCGCGACGTGTTCCGGAAGCAGCGTCATCCCACCGGGTTCGCGGAAGGAGGCCGTTTCCGGGTCGCCGTCCGCGGCTCCGCGCGAGCCGTTTCCGATGCGGCGCAGCGGAGTCTCCCCGTCGGCGGCGAACTCGACCAGCGAGTGGCGGGCCGAGTCGGCGACCAGCATCGTGCCGCCTTCCAGGCCGAGCACCTTGCTCGGATAGCGCAGCGTGGTGTCCGGTTTCTCCTCCACCACGCGGGGGCCGCTGCCCCGGTGCAGGGTGCCGCGCGCGTCGTGCTCGGCGACCAGGTCCGTGACGATCCTGCGCAGCGCCTCGGCGTGTCCTTCACCGGCGGCCTCGTGCACCACGTAGCCCTCGGGGTCGACCAGCACCAGCGTCGGCCACGCCTTCACCGCGTAGTCGCGCCACGTGGCGAGCTCGGGGTCGTCGAGCACCGGATGATCGACTTCGTAGCGTTCGACGGCCGCGGCCAGCGCGTCGGCGTCGGCCTCGTGCTCGAACTTGGGCGAGTGCACCCCGATGGTGACCAGTTCCTCGGCGAACTCGCGTTCCAGCGGGCGCAGCTCGTCGAGCACGTGCAGGCAGTTGATGCAGCAGAACGCCCAGAAGTCCAGCAGCACGATCTTTCCGCGCAGGTCGGCCAGCCGCAGCTGCTCGCCTCCTGTGTTCAGCCATGCCCGGCCGGTCGGCTCGGGAGCGCGGACGCGGGCTCGTCGGGGGGTGTGCCGCTCGGTGCTCATACGCACAGTCAACAACAACGGGTTGCGGAGGTGTTCCCGGCGGGGCACCCAGGTGTCGGACGGCTCACCCGGCTCGACAGCGGAGCCTCGCGGCTGGGGCCCTCCGGCGTCCACGACGGTCGAGCGGACCACCGTCAGCGGCAGGCCGAGCAACCGCGCGCACAGGCCACTCGGGTTTCACAGCTGTTCACCGGGGGTAGCACCAGGACCGCGTCCGTCAGCTACGTCCGAGGGGGACGAAACCCATGCCACAAACGGCCGACTTCATACTGGAACGACTCCGCCAGTGGGGCGTCCACCGGATCTTCGGCTACCCGGGGGACGGGATCAACTCCCTGCTGGGGGCGCTGGACCGCGCCGACGGCGACCCGGAGCTGATCCAGCCCAGGCACGAGGAGATGGGCTCCTTCATGGCCACGGCCCACGCCAAGTTCACCGGTGAGCTCGGCTGCTGCATGGCCACGTCGGGCGGTGGAGCGATCCACCTGCTCAACGGTCTCTACGACGCCAAGCTCGACCACCAGCCCGTGGTCGCCATCGTCGGCCAGCAGAAACGGATCGCGCTCGGCAGCGCCTACCAGCAGGAGATCGACCCCAACACGCTGTACAAGGACGTCTCGGAGTACGTGCAGACCTGCATGCACCCCGCGCAGGCTCGTCAACTGATCGACAGGGCGTGCAAGGTCGCGCTGACCAACAGGACGGTCGCCACGGTCATCGTCCCCGAGGACGTGGCGATGGAGGAGCAGCAGACCTCGCCGCCGCGCGTGCACGGCGGCGTCTACACCACGGCCGGGCACGCGGCCTCGCGGACGATTCCGGCCGAGGAGGAGCTGCGCAGGGCCGCCGACGTCCTCAACGAGGGACAGCGGGTGGCCGTGCTGGTCGGTCAGGGAGCCGCCGAGGCAACCGACGAGGTCGTCGAGGTGGCCGAGAAGCTGGGTGCGGGCGTGGCCAAGACCTCGCTGGGCCGGGAGGTGCTGCCGGACGACCTGCCCTACGTCACCGGGCCGATCGGACTGCTCGGCTCCACCGCCAGCCACGAGATGATGATGAACGCCGACACGCTGCTGTTCGTCGGCACCAGCTTCCCCTACGCGGAGTGGCTGCCCCCCGAGGGGCAGTGCAAGGGCGTGGAGATCGACGTCGACGGGCGGATGATGGGGGTCCGCTACCCGATGGACGCCCAGCTGATCGGGGGCTCGCGGGAAACGCTGCGTGAGCTGATCCCGATGCTCGAGCGCAAGCCGGACCGCTCGTGGCGGGAGAGAATCGAATCCGAAGTGGACGAGTGGTGGCGGGTGCTCGACGACCGCGCTCACGACGAGGCCGATCCGCTCAACCCCGAGCTGGTGGTCCACGAGCTGTCCCAGCGGCTTCCGGACGACTGCGTGCTCACCACCGACGCCGGTTCGGTCGCCACCTGGTGGTCGCGGCACCTCAAGCTGCGCAGGGGGATGTCGGCCTCCCTCGCCGGCAACCTCGCCACGATGGGGCCGGGCACGCCCTACGCGATCAGCGCCAAGTTCGCCTACCCCGACCGCCCGTGCATAGCGCTGGTCGGTGACGGCGCGTTCCAGATGAACGGCATGCTGGAGCTGATCACCATCAAGCGTTACCTGGACCGGCTGAACCGTTCCCCGCTGATCTTCTGCGTGTTCAACAACGGCGACCTCAACCAGGTCACCTGGGAGCAGCGGGCCATGGGCGGTGAGCGGAAGTTCCCCGGCTCGCAGGACATCCCCGACGTGCCCTACGCCGAGTGGGCGAAGCTGCTCGGGTTCACCGGGATCCGCTGCGACACCCCGGACGAGATCGGCTCGGCCTGGGACCGGGCGCTGGGGGCCGAGGGGCCGGTCGTGCTGGAGGTCGTGGTCGACAGCGAAGTTCCCCCGGTTCCGCCGCACATCAAGGGGATGCAGGCCCAGAAGGTGGCCCAGGCGCTGCGGGACGGGGACCCCCAGAGCTGGGGGATCGTCGCCAAGGGCGCCAAGCAGAAGATGCACGAGTTCACCGAGTCGGTCAAAAGCTCGATGCGGAGCGGGGAAAGCTGATGGCGGACGGCAGCACCACCGTCCCGGCGCATCCGGACTCCCACCTCGCGGCCGGGACGGCCGGAACCGGCGCGGTCAACGTGAAGGGGCTCGAGGCGCAGCTGCGCAGACACGTTCTCGGGGAGGTGCGCTTCGACTCCGGCACGAGGGCGATGTACGCCAGCGACGCGTCGAACTACCGCCAGGTGCCGCTCGGGGTGGTGCTGCCGGCCACGGTCGAGGACGTGGTCGCCACCACCGTGGCCTGCCACCGCTACGGGGCACCGCTGCTGTCCCGCGGTGGTGGGACGAGCCTGTCCGGTGAGACGGTCAACATCGCCGTGGTGCTCGACTTCTCCAAGTACCTGACCGCCACCGGGGAGGTCGACGCCGCGCGGAGAACGGTCACGGCCCAGCCGGGGGTGATCAACGAAGAGCTCAACAAGAGCACCGGAGAGCACGGGCTCGTCTTCGGCCCGGACCCGTCCTCGCACTCCAGGTGCACCATAGGCGGCAACATCGGGAACAACTCCTGCGGCATCCACTCGGTGCAGGCCCACTTCCACGGCCCGGGCCCCCGCACCTCCGACAACGTGCGGGAGCTGGAGGTGCTCACCTACGACGGCGCACGTTTCCGGGTGGGCACCGACGAGGAGCAGGACCTCGACGGGATCATCGCGGCGGGCGGGCGCAAGGGCGAGATCTACGCCGCGCTGCGCGACCTCAGGGACCGCTACGCCGCGGACATCAGAGCGGGGTTCCCGTCGGTGGACGAGCTGCCCCGCCGGGTCTCGGGGTACAACCTCGACGAGCTGCTGCCGGAGAAGGGGTTCAACGTCGCACGGGCCCTGGTCGGCACCGAGGGGACCTGCGCCACGGTCCTGGACGCCACGCTGCTGCTCACCCCGGCGATGTTCCACCGCACCACCGTGATCGTGGAGTACCCGGACATCGTCGACGCCGCCGGGGACATCACCCGGATCAGGCAGTGGGGGCCGATAGGACTGGAGGGCATCGACTCCCGCCTGGTCCGCGACCAGCAGCAGGAACGGATCAACCTGGAGGGACTGCACGAACTCCCCCGGCTGGGGGGCAACCACGCGTGGCTGATGGTGCAGTTCGGCTCCGACACCGAGGGGCGCTCCCAGCAGCGCGCCGAGCGGTTCGTCGAGTGGCTGCGTACCGAACTCGGCTGCGAGTCCGACCGGATCGTGATCTCCAGGAGCGTGCAGGAGGGCGGCAACAGCCAGCTGCTGTGGAGCATCCGGGAGAGCGGGCTGGGTTCCACGGCCTTCCCGCCGGGGGAGAAGGACCACTGGCCCGGTTGGGAGGACTCGGCGGTACCTCCCGAACGCCTCGGCGACTACATAGGCGATCTCCGGGAGCTCTACACCGAATACGGGCTGCACGGGGCGATGTACGGCCACTTCGGCGAGGGCTGCATCCACTCCCGCATCGACTTCGACCTGGTCAGCGCCGAAGGGCTGAGCGACTACCGCTCCTTCATGGAGCGGGCGGCCGACCTGGTCACCTCCTACGGGGGGACGCTGTCCGGCGAGCACGGCGACGGACAGCAACGCGGGGAACTGCTGGAGAAGCAGTACGGCCCCCGGCTCGTGGAGGCGATGCGCGAGTTCAAGCGGATCTGGGACCCGGACTGGAAGATGAACCCGGGCAAGGTGGTCGACGCCTACCGGCTGGACGAGAACCTGCGGCTGGGCGAGGACTACAACCCGGCGCGGCCGGAGGTCGAACTCGCCTACCCGCGGGACGGCGGGGACTTCGCGCACGCCGCGCTGCGCTGCGTGGGCGTGGGCACCTGCCGCACCCCCTCGGCCGAGCACACCATGTGCCCCAGCTACCAGGTGACCCGCGAGGAGAAGCACACCACCAGGGGACGGGCGCGGCTGCTGTTCGAGATGCTGCGGGGCGAGGTCATCACCGACGGTTGGCAGTCCGGGGAGGTCTCCGAGGCGCTGGACCTGTGCCTGGCCTGCAAGGGTTGCACCAGCGACTGTCCGGTGGGTGTGGACATGCCCGCATACAAGGCGGAGTTCCGCCACCACCACTACCGGTCGCTGCGTCGCTGGCGCCCCCGGCACGCCTACGCCTTCGGCTTCATCGACCAGGTCTCCCGGCTCGCCGCGCTGATGCCGGGGGTGGTCAACGCGGTCACCCGCACCCCGCTGCTGCGCTCCGCCGCCAAGTGGCTCGGCGGGATCGACCAGCGCCGCGAACTGCCCGGTTTCGCCCCGGTAACCCTGCGGCGCTGGTTCGCCGACCGGGGTGGAACGTCCAATCCGCACGGCCGCCGGGTGCTGCTGTTCCCCGACACCTTCAACAACCACCTGCACACCGACGTCGGGGTGGCCTGCGTCGAAGCGCTGGAGAACGCGGGCTGGCAGGTCGTCGTGCCCGAACGGCACGTCTGCTGCGGAAGACCGCTGTACGACTACGGATTCCTCGGCACGGCCCGGAGCTACCTGCGCACCGTGCTGACCACGCTGCGCGCGGACATCCGGGCGGGCACCCCCGTGGTCGGCATGGAGCCGAGCTGTCTGGCCGTGTTCCGGGACGAGCTGGGCAAGATGCTGCCGCACGACGAGGACGCCCGCAGGTTGGCGGCCAACTCCTACCACTTCGCAGAGTTCTGCCAACGGTTCGAGCTGCCCGTGCCCGCGCTGTCCGGCCGGGCACTGCTGTGGGGGCACTGCCACCACCGGGCCACGGGCGGGCTCGATCCCGACCGGCGGATGCTGGAGCGGATGGGCGTCGAGGTGGACCCGGTCAGCGGCGGCTGCTGCGGGGTGGCCGGGGCCTGGGGCTACGAGCGGGGCAAGTTCGGACTCTCGGTGGACTGCGGCGAGCAGGCGCTGCTGCCCGCGGTGCGGGAAGCCGACGAGGACACGCTCGTCGTCGCCGACGGGTTCTCCTGCCGCAGCCAGATCGAGCAGGTCGGCCGGAGACGGGCGGTGCACAGCGGCCAGGTGCTGCGGCTGGCGCAGAACGGTTCCGCCGAAGAGCACCCGCCCGGAAGCCCACCGGAAAAGCCCCCCGCGGGGGCGGGCAGGAGGGCACTCAGAACAACGGCACTGCTCGGCGGGATCGGCGCGCTCGGAGCGGGCGTGGTCGGCGCGGGCAAGCGGCTGGCACGGCGCCCGCTATGAGCGAGCGCCCCCGATTCCGTCCGGAGGTGCTGCGCGAGTACGCGTTGCTCGCCGACGGGGAGCGAGGCGCGCTGATCGGTCCGCACGGCGAGATCGTCTGGATGTGCGCCCCGCGGTGGGACTCCGGGGCGGTGTTCTCCACGCTGATCGGAGGAGCGGGCGTCTACGCGGTCTCACCCGGCGACCCCTGGTACGTCTGGGGCGGTTACTACGAGGAGACCTCGCTGATCTGGAACTCCCGGTGGTTGACCTCCTCCGGGGCGATCGAGTGCCGCGAGGCGCTGGCCTTCCCCGCTGATCCGCACACCGTCGTCGTGCTCCGCCGGGTCCGGGCCCTCGAAGGGCCCGCCGAGGTACGGGTCTGCCTCGACCCGCGCGCCGACTTCGGGCGGCACGGCCTCGGTTCGCTCTCCCGTGAAGGGGACGTGTGGACCGGCAGGGTCGGACCGCTGCACCTGCGCTGGTCGGGTGTGGAACAGGCCCGCCGGGCCGACGGCGGGCTGCTGACCACGCTGCGGGTTCCGCCCGGTTCTACCCACGACCTGGTGCTGGAACTGTCCGATCGCCCACTTTCCGAGCACCCCGTGGTCGCCTCCCGCGCGTGGGAGGCGACCGAGCACGGCTGGAGGAGCGGGGTCCCCGCGCTCGGCCGCGTGGTCGGGGAGCGGGACGCCCAGCACTCCTACGCCGTGCTGCGCGGGCTGACCAGTTCCGTCGGCGGGACGGTCGGGTCGGTGACCACTTCGCTGCCCGAACGGGCCGAGGCGGGACGCAACTACGACTACCGCTACACCTGGATCCGCGATCAGTGCTACGTGGGGCAGGCGGTGGCCGCCGACGGGCCGCACCCGCTGCTGGACGACGCCGTGGAATTCGTCACCGCACGGCTGCTGGACGACGGCCCGGAGCTGCGCCCGGCGTACACGGTCACCGGAGGTCGGATGCCCGACATGCACAGGTTGCCGCGCGTGCACGGCTACCCGGGCGGTGGGAACCGGGTCGGAAACAGCGT
The DNA here is from genome assembly GCF_013408175.1 of Actinopolyspora biskrensis. Lineage (GTDB taxonomy): Bacteria > Actinomycetota > Actinomycetes > Mycobacteriales > Pseudonocardiaceae > Actinopolyspora > Actinopolyspora biskrensis. The sequence goes on along the minus strand of NZ_JACBYW010000009.1, from coordinate 160,297 downwards.
GGCCGAGCAGTTCCAGCTCGACGTGTTCGGGGAGGCCCTGCTGCTGTTGGCCGCGGCCGCGCGCCAGGACCGGCTGGACAGCAGGCACCGCCGCGCGATGGAGATCGCGGTGAACGCGATCGAGCGGCGGTGGACCGAGCCCGACACGGGGGTGTGGGAGCTCTCCCCGGCACGCTGGGCACATTCCCGGCTGATCTGCGCCGCGGGGTTGCGCTCCTTCGCCGCTGTGGAGGTCACGGCCGCGCGGGCCGCCTCGTTGAGTTCCCTGGCCGATGCCCTCGTCGCCGACACCGGCCGGGATTGCCTGCACCACTCCGGGCGTTGGCAACGCTGCCCGGACGATCCCGGTGTGGACGCGGCGCTGCTGCTCGCAGCGGTGCGGGGGGCCGTGCCCGCTTCCGATCCGCGCAGCACGGCCACGCTGCGCGCCGTGCGCGACGAGCTGACCCAGGACGGCTACGTCTACAGGTTCCGGCACGACCGGCGACCGCTGTACGAGGCGGAGGGGGCTTTCCTGCTCTGCGGTTTCCTCACGGCGCTGGCCACCCACCAGCAGGGGTGGGAGACCGAGGCACGGGCGTGGTTCGAACGCAACAGGTCCGCCTACGGCCCCGCGGGACTCTACTCCGAGGAGTACGACGTCAACCAGCGTCAGCTGCGGGGCAACCTTCCCCAGGCGTTCGTACACGCGCTCGCGTTCGAAACGGCCTCGAGACTGGCGTCTCCCCGGGCGGAGCACTGACCACCCCCGACGAGCACCCCACGGCACGAACGAGGAGGACGTGATGAGCACGACGAGCGGACGCGGAGTCGCCGTGGTCACGGGCGGGACGGCTGGTGTCGGCAGGGCCGCCGTCCGCGCGCTCGCCGGCTCCGGATACGACGTGGCGGTACTGGCCAGAGGACGTGCCGGGCTGGAGGGCGCCATCGCCGATGTCGAGAGCGCGGGCCGCAGAGCGATGCCACTGCCCACCGACGTCAGCGACCATCCTGCCGTGCGCGAGGCGGCCCAGCGGGTCGAGGACACGCTCGGGGAGATCGACGTGTGGGTCAACGCGGCCTTCGTCGGGACGCTGACCTTCGCCACCGACAGCGACCCGAACGAGTTCCGGCGGGTCACGGAGGTGAGCTACTACGGACAGGTGCACGGGACCCTGACCGCGCTGGAACGGATGCGTCCGCGCGACCGCGGGGTGATCGTCAACGTCTCCTCGGCCATGGCCTACCGGGCGATCCCGCTGCAGGCCGCCTACTGCGGGGCCAAACACGCGGTGAAGGGGTTCACCGAGTCGGTGCGGACCGAACTGGTGCACGAGCGCAGCGCGGTGAGGCTGTGCATGGTGCAGCTGCCCGGTCTGAACACCCCGCAGTTCAACTGGAACGCCTCGCGGATGCCGCGTCATCCGATGCCCGTGCCGCCGATCTACCAGCCCGAACTGGCGGGCAGGGCGATCGCCTTCCTCGCCGAACATCCGCGGAACAACATGTGGGTGGGGGTGGCCACCGCCTACACGATCCTCGGGCAGCGCCTGGCCCCCAAGGTGGTCGACCTCTTCCTCGGACGTACCGGCGTGGACTCGCAGCAGACCGACCGGCGACTGCCCCGCTGGGGCGCGAACCTGTTCGAACCGCGCGACGAGGAGGCCGACCGGGGCGCGCACGGCTCCTTCGACGAGCGGGCTCACTCCGGGGACCCGGTGCTGTGGATGTCGATGCGCAGGCGGGCGCTGCTGGCGGGATTGGGCGGGCTCGCCGCCGTGTGCTCGGCCGTCACCGTCGGGGTGGCGCGTTCCCGTGGCAGGGCCTGAAAGGAGCTCGTCGAGCCCCTTCCCCCGGGCGTCCCCGGACGGTCCCCGGCCCGGGGACCGCTGGGAGGGTCCCGGGCGGTCCGCCGGAACGACCTCGCCGGAGGTGCGTCCCGGTCGGGAGGTGTCACGGGCCGGAGGGCACGGGTACCCGGCGGGAGACCGCACCCGCCGGGACTGACCGGTTCGGTGCACCGAATCCCTTCGAACCTGGAGGCCGCGATGAGCGAGCGGGTCGACGTTCTTCGGTTGGGCGAACGCAGGTACGCCGCCGAAGTGCACGAGGGCGAGCAGACGACCGAGCACCGGGTGACCTTCGGGCAGGACACGCTGGAGGACCTGACCTCCCCGCCTCCCGAGGAGAACGAGGTGGTCGCGGAGTCGGTGCGTTACCTGCTGGAGAAGGAGCCCTCCACCTCGCTGCCGCACGACATCGATCTCGGCGATATACGCCGCAGTGACGCGGAATTCATCCCCGAACTGCGCGCACGGCTCGGAGGCTGACATGGTCGGAATCGGCTACACGCTGTTGACCGAGCAGTCCGGTCCGCGGTCGCTGGTGGAGCACTCGGCGTCGGCGGAGCGGGCGGGGTTCGACTTCGAGGTGATCAGCGATCACACCTTCCCCTGGCTGACGCCGCAGGGACACTCGCCCTACGCCTGGAGCGTTCTGGGCGCGGTGGCCCAGGTGACCAGCGATGTCGAGCTGATGACCTACGTGACGGCACCGACCATGCGCTACCACCCGGCCGTGGTGGCCCAGAAGGCCGCCACCGTCGGGCTGCTGTCCAGGGACCGGTTCCTGCTCGGTCTGGGTGCGGGCGAGAACCTCAACGAGCACCTCCTCGGACGCGGGTGGCCACCGGTGAACGTGCGCCACGAGATGCTCTCGGAGGCCCTGGAGATCATTTCCGCGTTGTTCGACGGCGGCAGCCTCGACTACCTCGGCGAGCACTACCGGGTGGACTCCGCGAAGCTGTGGGACCTGCCGGACAGGCGGGTCCCCATCGGCACAGCCGTCTCGGGCTCGCAGTCGGTGAGGCGGTTCGCGCCGGTCTCCGACGCGATGATCGCGGTGGAACCGCAGGAGTCGTTCTGCCGCGAGTGGGAGCAGGCCTCCGGCGGCTCGGGCGACCGCAAGATCGGCCAGCTGCCCATCTGCTGGGATCCCGACCGCGCCGCCGCCACGGAGCGGGCCCACGAGCAGTTCAGCTGGTTCGCGGGCGGGTGGAAGGTCAACTCCGAACTGCCGAGCCCCCAGTCCTTCGCCGCGGCCACCCAGTACGTGCGTCCGGAGGACGTGGCCGCCGCGATCCCGTGCGGTCCGGACGTGGAGCCGATCGTGAAGTCGGTGTCCGCCTTCTGGCAGGCGGGCTTCACCGACGTGGCGCTGGTGCAGGTGGGCGTCGACAAGGACCCGGCCGGGTTCTTCGCGTTCGCGAGCAACGAGCTGCTTCCCGCCCTGCGTTCCGCCGCGCCGTGACGCCCGCCGGGCACCGGTCCGCCGGCCGGTGCGCGGCGCTTCCGGGCGGTCTCCGGTCGAGCCCGTTTCCGTTCAGCGGGAGGCGGGTACTCCGAATCGGATGATCGATTCTTCGGGAGGCGACGACCGGACCGGGGCGGAGCGGGGCTTCGCCCTGGTCGCCACGTGGTCGATGCGGTGGCTGCTGATCGCGCTCGCGCTCTGGGCGCTGTTCAAGGCGGGGAGCCAGGTCACGGGAATCCTCGTGCCCGTGGCCGTCGCGATCCTGCTGGCCGCCCTGCTCGGGCCCTTGGTGCGGCAGCTGCGCGACCGGGGTTGGCCGCGGTGGCTGGCCGCGGTGACGGTGCTGCTGGGTGGGCTGGCCCTGGTGGGCGGCGTGCTCGGCTTCGTCGTGATGTCGTTCCTGGCCGGGCTGCCCGACCTGCTCCGCCAGTTGACCACGGTGGTGCGTTCCCTGCACGAGTGGACCGTGCACGGCCCGCTCGGGCTGGCTCCGGAGCGGATCGGCTGGATGCGGCAGGAGGCGCTGGGCTGGTTGCAGCACAACCGGCAGCAACTGACGCAGGGGGTGATGTCGACCGTATTCACCCTCGGATCGCTGCTCACCGGCGCGCTGCTCGTGGTGTTCTCCCTCGTGTTCTTCCTGTACGAGGGCGAGCGCATGTGGAGCAGGACCTGCGGGGTGCTGCCGGAACGGCACCGGGAGCGCGTCGCCGGGGCGGGGCGGGACGTCTTCCGCTCGCTGGTCGCCTACACACGTGCCACCACCGTGGTCGCGATCGCCGATGCCACCGGGATCGGGGTGGGGCTGTTCGTCCTCGGCGTTCCGCTGGCCGGGCCGCTGACCGCGCTGGTCTTCCTCGGGGGGTTCCTGCCGATACTCGGGGCGCTGGTCTCCGGGATCGTCGCGGTGCTGATCACGCTGGTGAGCAAGGGGCTGATCACGGCGGCCGTCGTGCTGGCCATCGTGGTGGTGGTCCAGCAGTTGGAGGGCAACGTGCTGCAACCGTGGTTGGTCGGGGACGCGGCCCGGGTACACCCGCTGATCGTCGTGCTCGCCGTGACCGCGGGCGGACTCGTGGCCGGGGTGGTCGGGGCGCTGCTGGCCGTGCCCCTGGTCATCACCGCCCGCTGCGTGTTCCTCGCGATGCTCGGCCGGCAGGAGTCCGAACCGGAGGGCTCGGAGGCGGGGTGAACATCCCGGTGCGGGACGGTTCCGGCGCCGCGGAGCACGCCGGTCGGGCGGGCGCGCTCACGTCACCCGGGAAACCGAGATTTCAGAGAATTCTAAGGAATTTCGAAATTGATTCTCAGCGAAAATTAATTCACCTGGACGCCACCGTGCTCCCGAACCGGGGAGCACGGCAGGTCCCGATTCGCGAAAACCATCCTGAGCCGTTCTTCGTCCGGCTCGGGCCGCCGAACGGCCGTATCGTTCAGTATCGCTCGGCTCCGACCGTCTCCCCCACCGTTCCCGGCTCGCCCGCCGTCTCCAGGACGGGATCACCGGAGCCGGAAATCCCTTCCGAGCTCGCCCCGCCCGTCATCGGGGAAGGGCGGTTGCCCTGGGGGGACACTCGGCGATCGCTCACATAGAACACGCTGGCCGCCAAGATGGGCAGCAGCGCGCCCATCATCACAATCGCGGTGTTCATGGTGCCTCTCCTTAGGGCTGTCCGAGACCGCAAGTGATCAATTGATCACCCGCGGTAGTAAAGCTTGGGCCGCGGCATCGCCCTGCAGCACAGGGGACACCGGTTATCGGACTCGTCGCTCGCGCGACGAAGAGACACCTCGTCCGGCGGCGTGGAAACCACCCGTTGGGCGAGGAAGTTTCGAAATGCCCATCCAACGTCGACCGAAGAATGGACAAGGGAGTTGTGGAAACCCCGTGATGCTGCCAGGTCGGGGGTCCGACAGCATCACGGAGTCACCCCGTTCATCGTGCCTGTACATCAAAGCGTTACACCTTCGACATGAAGTGATCTACGTCACATTATTGATCGTGCGTGCAACGCCGCGGCGAGCACTCCGAACAACTGGCACCGACCGTGTTCGATCCTGCCCGTTGCGTCGCTCCCGGCGATCACGAGACCCCGCCACGCGGGCTCTCACCACCGCCCGGGGCGGACAAGACCAGGACGAGCGCGCATTCCCGGAAAGGACAAAAAGGGTGAACCGTCGCGAGCGTCCCGCACGACCTCGCCAAGGCCGACCACAGTGGGCTGATCAGCGCCGCCTCGGAGCGAGCAGCCGAGATCCAGCCAGGAACCTCCGATCAGGGCCACCGAAGCGAGCGCTTCCGAGCCCGAGCTACCGGCACCGCCGAAAAGCCTCAGCCCCCAACCCGAGCGCTTACGAGCCTGGGCAATCGGCACCGCCGCGGGTTCTCCCGTGGTGCTCTCGCGCGGAAGGCCCGACGTGGTGTAGGTGCCTACCCGATGTCGGGCCTCCCCGGAGCGAGAGCTCGCGAGAGGTTCCGCCACGCAACCCACCAAGCAAACCGAGCCGCCGACCCGCACCTAACGTGCGACGATCGCGGTGACCCCCTGGCCGCCCGCGGCACAGATCGAGATCAACCCGCGCCCGGAACCGCTCTCGGCCAGCAGCTTGGCCAGTGTCGCGACGATTCGTCCGCCCGTGGCCGCGAAGGGGTGGCCCGCGGCCAGCGAGGAACCGTTCACGTTCAACCGGTCGGTGTCGAGCTCGCCCAGCGGCTCGCTCCTGCCGAGACGCCGGGAGCAGAACTCCCGGTCCTGCCAGGCCTTGAGCGTGCACAGCACCTGCGAGGCGAAGGCCTCGTGCATCTCGTAGAAGTCGAACTGGTCGAGCGTGTTGCCCGCGCGGTCCAGCAGCTCGGGAACCGCGTACGTGGGAGCCATCAGCAGCCCCTCGTCACCGCTGACGTAGTCCACGGCCCCGGAGACGAAGTCCTCGAGGTAGGCGAGCACGGGCAGTCGGTGGTGGTTCGCCCACTCCTCGCTGGCCAGCAGCACCGTGGACGCCCCGTCGGAGAGCGGGGTGGAGTTGCCCGCCGTCATGGTGGCCTGCTCCCCGCGTCCGAACACCGGTTCGAGCTTGGCCAGCTTCTCCTCCGAGGAGTCCGGACGCAGGTTCTGGTCGCGGGACAGCCCCTGGAAGGGAGTGATCAGGTCGTCGAAGAAGCCCCGGTCGTAGGCGGCCGCGAGGCGCTGGTGGCTGCGGGCCGCGAGCTCGTCCTGCTCCGCGCGCCCCACCTGCCAGGCGGCGGCCGTCTTCGCGGCGTGCTCGCCCATCGAGAGGCCGGTGCGCGGTTCCGCGTTGCGCGGGATCCCCGGAACGACGTGCTGGGGGCGCACCCCGCTCAGCGCGCGTAGCTTTCCGCCGGGGCCCTTGGCGTGGTTGGCGCGCAGCAGCACCCGGCGCAGCTCGTCGTTGAGCTCTATCGGCGCGTCGCTCGCCGAGTCCACGCCCCCGGCTATTCCCGACTCGAGTTGTCCGAGCGCGATCTTGTTGGCGATCGAGACGACGGATTCCAACCCGGTCGCGCAGGCCATCTGGACGTCGTGCGCGGGTGTGCGCGGGTCGAGCCCCGAGCCGAGCACGACCTCGCGGGCGAGGTTGAAATCACGGCTGTGCTTGAGCACGGCTCCCGCCACGAACTCCCCGACCCGCTGCCCGGACAGCCCGTGGCGTGCAAGCAGCCCGTCGAGGGCCGCCGTGAGCATGTCCTGGTTGGACGCGTGCGCGTACGGGCCGCCCGCTCGTGCGAACGGGATCCGGTTCCCTCCGACGATGGCGACCCGGCGAGTTGTGGACATGCCCGACTCCTTCGCGGAAGCTGGTCAACGGATACCGACACCAGGATGGTGCCCATCCTGGCTGGCAACTTAACCTACCGACGGGTAGCTTGTGCGTCGAGTGCTGGACCACGCGCGTTGAGGAGTCTCAGTCATGGCGGACCCGTACAGCAAGCTCGTCTCCTCGCAGTTCGGACGGCGAATGGCCGGACGCCTCGGGCTGCCCACCCCGACCCCGCTGCGCAGGTACCGTCCCGGCGATCCGGTCGTCTCCGGCCCGGTACTCGTCGGCGCGGCCGAGGGCTCCCGGCTCGGCGCCCCTCTCGCGCGGACCCTCGAGGCGGTGCACGCGGAGGTCCACGAGACCCCGGCGGAGGACGAGCGCTACGCCGGTCTGGTCTTCGACGCCACCGGAATCGAGAGCAGCACCCGGCTGGGACAGCTGCGCGACTTCTTCTCCCCGGTGATCCGCCGGACGGCCCGCTGCGGGAGGCTGATCGTGCTCGGCACCCCGCCCGAGGAGATCGAGGACCCGGCGGAGCGAACCGCACAGCGCGCGCTGGAAGGCTTCGTGCGGACGGCGGGCAAGGAACTCAAGGGGGGCTCGACCGCCCAGCTCGTGTACGTCTCGCGCGGCGGGGAGCAGTCCGTGGACTCCACCGTGCGCTTCCTGCTCTCCGCCAAGTCGGCCTTCGTCTCCGGACAGGTGATCCGCGTCGGAGCGCGGCGGGCCGGACAGGCCGACGGGCAGCAACCGCTGCGCGAGAAGGTCGCGCTGGTCACCGGCGCTTCCCGCGGCATAGGGGCTTCGATCGCGGAGACCCTCGCCCGCGACGGGGCCCACGTGGTGTGCCTGGACGTCCCCGCCCAGGGCGAGGACCTGACGAAGGTGGCCAACCGGGTCGGCGGTTCGGCGCTGCAGCTCGACATCACCGCGCAGGACGCCCCGCAGCGCGTCGTCGAGCACTTCGCCGAACGCCACGAGGGCCTCGACATCGTGGTGCACAACGCGGGCATAACCCGGGACAAGACCATCGGACGCATGAGCGAGGACAAGTGGGATCCGGTGCTCACGGTCAACCTGGCCGCGCAGGAACGCCTCAACGCCGCGCTGCTCGCGGATTCCTCACCGCTGCGCCGGGGCGGAAGGCTCATCGGCGTGGCCTCGATAAGCGGTATAGCCGGCAACGTCGGCCAGGCGAACTACGCCACCTCGAAGGCCGGGGTGATCGGCCACGTGCAGGCACTCGCGGACCGCGCGGCCGAACGCGGCGTGACGATCAACGCCGTGGCGCCCGGTTTCATCGAGACCGCGATGACGGCAGCCGTTCCGCTGGCGATCCGCGAGGCGGGCAGGCGGATGAACAGTCTCGCGCAGGGCGGGCTGCCGGTCGACGTGGCCGAGACGGTCGCCTTCTACGCCGATCCCGGCTCCGACGGGGTGAACGGCAACGTGATCCGGGTGTGCGGGCAGAGCATGTTGGGCGCCTGACCGGGAAAGGCAGGAGGAAACGGCGAAACCCCTCTGAAGAGTGTCCACGGGTTGGGCGGTGACTCACTCGGTCGGGTCAGCATTCAGGTAAGTGGCAGAGCCGCTTGCGTCCACCTGCACCCCGGCACCGCCGGAGGTTCTCAGCTGCGGGTCGCGTGAGCGACAGCCCCGACGTTGTGTAGGTGCCTACCCGATGTCGGGGATCCCGCAGCGAGACCCCGGCTGAGGTTCTCCCACCCGCGCCGCCACGCCAACCAATCCGAGCACTCCCCAACGGGAAGGCGAAACCGACGATGTCTACAGCAGAACTCACCGAGACCCCGAAACTCGGCCCGCTGTACCTGAAGGCCGCGGCCACGGCCCCGCTGCGCCGTGGTGACCCGGCGAGAGCGGAACTGCCGGACACCGAGTACGTCCGCTCCGACGTCCCCGTCGACAGCGAACACCTGGCCGACTACAACCGGATCTGCGGATTCGGCACCCGGGACGAGCTGCCGCTCACCTACCCGCACGTCACCTCGTTCCCGCTCGCGGTCCGCCTGATGACCGACCGGGGCTTCCCGTTCCCGCTGGTCGGTCTGGTCCACGTGGCCAACAGCATCACCAGGCACGAGCCGCTGCTGGTGACCGACACGCTGACCCAGCGGGTGCGGTTGGCCGGTCCACGTCCGCACCCGAAGGGGACCCAGTTCGACGTGGTCACCGAGACCGGTGTCGGCGGGCGCACCGTGTGGACCGAGACCAGCACCTACCTGCACCGGGGTCCCGAGAACGATTCGGCCCCCCGGCAGGAGGGCATCGCCGAGGTCGAGGCGGGACGGCCGACCGCGAGCTGGAAACTGCCCGGTGACCTGGGCAGGCGCTACGCCGCGGTGTCCGGGGACCGCAATCCGATACACCTGCGTCCGCTCGCGGCGAAGGCGTTCGGTTTTCCCCGGGCGATCGCTCACGGCATGTGGTCCGCGGCGCGCTGCCTCGCGGCTTTCGAGGGACGCCTGCCCGCGGCCTGCACCGTGGACGTCGAGTTCGCCAAGCCGGTGCTGCTGCCCTCACGGGTGGAGTTCACCGAGCGAGGAGCCCCGGACTCGGCGGAGAAGTCGTTCGCGCTGCACTCGACCGCGGGCAAAACCCATCTGCGGGGGCGGGTACGCCGGAACGGCACGGAGAACGCCGCGTGAGTCGAAGGCGGCTCGGACGCCCGAGCCGCGCGAGGGGACGTTTCACGCGAAACGTTCTTTCTGGAGCCATTCCAGAGTGGCGGTTTCGCGCGAAACGTTCGAAGGTTCCGGGAGCTTCGGCCCGAGCCCCCCGGGGGGTCCCGGTGCGTGAGCCGCATCCGTCGCGAGGCCGGGCCGCTCGCCGCGCAGGTCGCTGCTCGGGAGCGTCCCAACGCTCCCGAGGCGCCGACTCACGGGACGGCTACCCGGTCACGATCACGACTCACCACGTAAATGGTTCTCAGGAAGCTGGTTCGAAGGGGTTGCTCAGCCCGCCCTTCGTGGCCTGCCGGTAATCGACGGCCTCGGGTTCCGGCTCGAAGCCCTCGGTCGGCTCCGGTTCGATGAACCGGACCGGGCTCACGGAATCGTGCCGGCGGGGGAACTGCTTCCGCCGGGCGCCACGTCGGTCGACCCCGTGCGACTGCTCGGAGGAGACCGGTCGGCGGACCCCCGCCGACTCGTCGCGACGTAGCTGCTCACCGGAGAACGGTGATTTCGTTGTGGAGATAAATTTCCTTCCTCCGCCCGGGCCTCGTCGAAAGGCCCACGGCGTTCCTTCGAGAGCGCCACGGGCGGGAAGGACGCCCGCCCGTGGCGGTGAGCGGAGCTCCGCTCACCGGGCGAACGGTGGCTGCCGGAGCGAGCCGGCAGCCACCGTCACGCGAAACGCGGAATCAGAGTCCGCGCACCATGTCCGCCTGAGGCCCCTTGGGCCCCTGGGTGACCTCGTAGGTCACCTGCTGGTCCTCGTCCAGGCTGCGGAAGCCGTCGGCGTCGATCGCCGAGTAGTGCACGAAAACGTCAGGACCGCCCTCGTCCGGGGCGATGAAGCCGAAGCCCTTTTCCGAGTTGAACCACTTCACGGTTCCCTGTGCCATGTTCTACCTCCTGTTTCGGAGCCGGAATAACGAACGACCACACCTCGTGGAAGCCCGGGTCGTGGATCTCAGACGGCACCTACTCCAGCTGAACTAAAGACGGAAGCTCGCCCGCATCGGAATCCTGCGAGCATGTTGAAACACGATCTCGGAAACAACGACCACTTCCCACCCTACCCCCCACGTCGCCGTTCCGCCGCACCGCCAGTGGGATACCCCGTGATCGGGTGACTCCGGACGTGACCCACACCCCATAGTCTCCCCGGCCACTCGGAGGGAACTCGCAGCTCAGTTACGCTTTACCCGTAACGCCGACCATCCGTCGCCGTACCGCGGGGGCGGATCCGCACAAGTTCCGGGAGCGACGCCCGTGGCCCGAGTCGTTGTCGACGTCATGCCGAAGCAGGAGATCCTCGACCCGCAGGGTCAGGCGGTGGCCAACGCGCTGCCCCGCCAGGGTTTCGAAGGCATTTCGCAAGTTCGCCAGGGAAAGCGGTTCGAGCTGGAGGTCGCCGACGACGTCGACGACGAGACGCTCGCCAAGATCGCCGAGAGTTTCCTCGCCAACCCCGTGATCGAGGACTGGGCCGTGCGCCGGGTGGAATCATGAGCGCGGCGGGGGCCAGGATAGGAGTGATCACCTTCCCCGGCTCGCTGGACGACGGGGACGCCCGTCGCGCGGTGCGCCGGTCCGGGGCCTCCGACGTGTCGCTGTGGCACGCCGATGCCGATCTGCGGGGTGTGGACGCCGTGATCGTCCCCGGCGGGTTCAGCTACGGGGACTACCTGCGCTGCGGGGCCATCGCCAAGTTCGCACCGGTCATGACCGAGGTCGTGCGCGCGGCCGAGCGGGGGATGCCGGTGCTCGGGGTGTGCAACGGCTTCCAGGTGCTCTGCGAGGCCGGACTGCTCCCCGGGGTGCTGACCCGCAACGAGGGGTTGCACTACGTCTGCCGGGACCAGTGGCTGCGTGCGGAGAACACCACGAGCACCTGGACCACCCGCTACGAGCCCGGCGCCGATCTGCTGATCCCCGTCAAGCACGGTGAGGGCTGCTACGTCGCCGACGAGTCCACACTCGACGAGATCGAGGGCGAGGGTCGGGTGCTTTTCCGCTACGTGGACGGAAACCCGAACGGCTCGCGGCGCGACATCGCGGGGATCACCGACGCGCGGGGCAGGGTCGCGGGGCTGATGCCCCACCCCGAGCACGCGATCGACCCGCTCACCGGGCCCACCGACGACGGCCTCGGCATGTTCCTGTCCGCTCTCGACACCCTGGTGCCAGCATGACCGAAACCCCCCACGAATCCGCCGCACGAGCCGACGGCGGCTCCGAGCGCGTGGACAGCACCGAGCACGCGGCGCGGACCCCGGAGGCCGCGCAGCCCTACCGCGAGCTCGGGCTGGCCGACGACGAGTACGAGCGCATCCGCGGGATACTCGGACGCCGCCCCACCGAGGCCGAACTCGCGATGTACTCGGTCATGTGGAGCGAGCACTGCTCCTACAAGTCCTCCAAGGTTCACCTGAAGTACTTCGGCGAGGCCACCACCGAGCAGATGCGGTCCAAGATGATCGCGGGCATCGGGGAGAACGCCGGGGTCGTCGATGTCGGTGACGGCTGGGCGGTCACCTTCAAGGTGGAAAGCCACAACCATCCCTCCTACGTCGAGCCGCACCAGGGCGCGGCGACCGGTGTCGGCGGCATCGTCCGCGACATCATGGCGATGGGGGCGCGCCCGGTGGCGGTGGCCGATCCGTTGCGCTTCGGCCCGGCCGAGGCAACCGACACCGCGCGGGTGCTTCCCGGGGTGGTCGAGGGCATCGGTGGCTACGGCAACTGCCTGGGTCTGCCCAACATCGGCGGTGAGGTCGTCTTCGACGAGTCCTACGCGAGCAATCCGCTGGTCAACGCCATGTGCGTCGGGGTGCTCAAGTCGGACGAGGTGCAGCTGGCCCACGCCAGCGGCACGGGCAACAAGGTGATCCTGTTCGGCGCGCGCACCGGTTTGGACGGTATCGGCGGGGTCTCCGTGCTCGCTTCGGAGACCTTCAGCGGGGACGAGACCGGCAGCGGGCGCAAGAAGCTGCCCAGCGTGCAGGTGGGCGACCCGTTCACCGAGAAGGTGCTCATCGAGTGCTGCCTGGAGCTGTACCGCTCCGGTCTCGTGGTCGGTGTGCAGGACCTCGGAGGCGCCGGGCTCTCCTGCGCCACTTCCGAGCTCGCCTCGGCAGGCGACGGCGGCATGTGGATCGACCTGGACGAGGTGCCGCTGCGCGCGGAGGGGATGAATCCGGCGGAGATCCTCTCCAGCGAGTCGCAGGAGCGGATGTGCGCGATCGTGCGCCCGACCGACGTGGAAGGCTTCATGGAGGTCTGCCGCAAGTGGGACGTGACCGCGACCGTCATCGGTGAGGTGACCGACGGGGAGAACCTGCGGATCGACTGGCGGGGGGAGCGCGTCGTCGACGTCCCGCCCCGGACGGTGGCCGACGAGGGGCCCGTCTACGAGCGCCCGCTCCAGCGTCCTGCCGAGCAGGACCTGATCACCGCCGACAACCCGGACACGCTCGCCCGGCCCTCCACCGCGGAGGAGCTGCGCGAGACGCTGCTGCGCATGGCGGCCTCCCCCAACCTGTGCTCCCGCGACTGGGTGACCAGCCAGTACGACCACTACGTTCGCGGCAACACCGTGCTGGCGCAGCCCTCGGACGGCGGGGTGCTGCGGATCGACGAGGAGAGCGGACGCGGCATCGCCGTGGCGACCGACTGCAACGCCCGCTACACCAGGCTCGACCCCTACGGGGGAGCCCAGCTCGCGCTGGCCGAGGCCTACCGCAACGTCGCGGTGACCGGTTCGAAGCCGGTCGCGGTCACGAACTGCCTCAACTTCGGTTCGGCCGAGGACCCCGCGGTGATGTGGCAGTTCCAGCAGGCGGTCCGGGGACTGGCCGACGCCTCGGCCGAGCTGGGCATTCCGGTGACCGGCGGCAACGTGAGCTTCTACAACCAGACGGGCAGCAGCCCGATCCTGCCGACCCCCGTGGTCGGAGTGCTCGGGGTGATCGACGACGTCACCCGCCGGATTCCCACTGGGATCGGTGCGGCCCCCGGCGAGTCGCTGCTGCTGCTCGGCGACACCCGCGAGGAGTTCGGGGGCTCCGAGTGGGCCGGTGTGACCCACGGTCACCTCGGTGGGACGCCGCCCGCCGTGGACCTGGCGCGGGAGAAGCTGCTCGGCGACATCCTGGCTGTCGGTTCGCGGGACGGCCTGGTCTCGGCCGCGCACGACCTGTCCGAGGGCGGATTGGCCCAGGCGCTGGTGGAGATGTCCCTGATCGGCGAGACCGGGGCGCGGATCGTCCTTCCCGAGGAGGCCGATCCCTTCGTGTGGCTGTTCTCCGAATCGGCCGGGCGGGCCGTGGTCTCGGTCCCGCGCGGTGAGGAGCTGCGGTTCACCGAGCTCTGCTCCGCCAGGGGCCTGCCGTGCGCGAAGATCGGAGTCGTCGACACCGAGTCCCAGTCGCTGGAGATACAGGGAGTGGGGGACATCCCGCTGTCCGAACTGCGCAGCACCTGGGAGGGAACCCTGCCCGCCCTGTTCGGCTGACGCCCCGCGACGGAGCTCCGCGTGGGCGGGGCCGCTCGGCCGTCACGTGGGCCGGTGTCTCGGGGGCGTCGGAGGGCACCTCGAGTAGCTGGCCGCACCACGTGCCCTGCCGCCTCGCAACGCATCCGGGTCACGCGCCGGGATCCACGCGCTGCTCGGGCTGAAGCGCCCGCGCCGAACGAAGCCTCCTGTCCGAGGTTCCGAGTCGAGGGGCATACCGACCGTGCGTCCCCTTCGGAGACGCACGGTCGGTCCGGCCGAATCGGAACGTCGCCACGCAGCTCGCCGGATGATCACACGTCTCCCATCCGTCGATCAGTTGTCGCGCGCCAGCTTCCTCAGCTGTTCGTAGGTGCCGTTGAACAGGTTCTGGTCCAGCGGCGAGGACGTGTACTGCCAGAACGTGTGGAACCCCCAGCCGTGGGGCAGTTCCCCGATGGAGTCGTTGTACCGCGCGATCCACAGCGGGTTCGTCGAACCGAATTTGCCGTCGACGCACTCGTTCCACCAGCGAGTGCTCGTGTAGATGGTGGGGTACCTGCCGGTGAGCTCCCGGTAGGTGTCGCTGAAGTCGCGAATCCAGGCGGTCATCTGACCCCGGTTCTTCCCGTAGCAGGTGGGGCCGTACGGGTTGTACTCGATGTCCAGCGCCCCGGGCAGCGTTTTGCCGTCGGCGGACCATCCCCCGCCGTTGCGGACGAAGTGTCGCGCCTGAACCGCTCCGCTGGAGCGGTCGGGCAGGGCGAAGTGATAAGCGCCCCTGATCATGCCCACCCGGTACGAACCGTCGTACTGGTGGTTGAAGTCCGGGCTGGTGTAGCCGGTTCCCTCGGTCGCCTTCACGTAGGCGAAGCGCATTCCCTCTCCCCACCAGTACCGCCAGTCGACCTTGTTCTGGTGACCGCTGACGTCCATGCCGCGCACGGACGGGTTGTTCAGCAGGTTCGGCCCCTTTCGGGGGACCGTCTCCTCGTGCTTCCGGATCTGTGAACCCATCGAGTGATCGCCGACTTGGCGCCCCGCGGACGAGGACCCCGCGGCGTGCGCGGAGGCGCTCAGCAGCAGAACCGCGCTGAAGATCGCTGATAATCCGTAGGTCAACGCGCCGGCGCGCCCGGATCTGACTGAACGGTGCATGCGCTTCCCCTTAGAACTTACAACAAAACCTTGCGTCGATGGTCGGGTTCCGGCCTGTGCCGGTGCTCTGCTGCATCCGCGGTCCTGCGGTGGCTGCCGTTTGTCGGGTGTCGGTTGCGCGGCGAACGAAGCGAGCGTTTCACCGCCTCCACCAGGTATCGTGTTACCGTTTGACCACAACGAGGCAAAACGGACAACGCTCAATCGGCAAAATTCGACCTGTTCGGGTGACATGAACGTCGGTTTCGATCTTGGTCCGCATCTCCTGCCGACCCGTCGGGGATAGCTACCCTGGACGACAGCAGGTTCCGCGTTCGACCGACGGGTGGCATCGGCCGTATGCTCCCCGAGTACCTTGCGCGGGCGACTACGACGAGCGGAGGGCGCCGCAGGCATGACCGGCTGGACAGCGCCTGTATCGAGCGCTCAGGACGTGACGGATGTGGACGGAGGACGCAGGCGGGACTTCGCCGCGGCCTGGACCCAAGCTCTGGTGGGGACCAGCTACGTCCCGATGACCGGAGCCGAGGTGGAGGAACAGCTGGAGGGCTACACCGCCCGGCTGGCCGATGCGTTGCTCGGCCGACCACAGAACACCGAAGGCGCTCGCGAAGTGGGCTCCGACCTCGTGTCGGCACACTTCACCGGGGCGGAATCACTGGCGAGGACGGTGGAGTGCGTCGGGGAGCGGATGCTTCCGCTGTTCGGCCTCACCGAGACCCCCGAACTACGTTCCCGTGTCTCCGCCGTGCAGGCGGCGATAAGCGCGGGCTTCATGCAGGCCGCGCGGAAGCGCACCCTGGACGAGCAGGAGGCGATCCGCCAGGCGGTCCTGGACGCCCGCGATTCGGTCGAGCAGGCCCTGCGGACCAGCGAGGCCAGGTTCAGGGCCATCTTCTCCGAAGCCGCCATCGGCATCGGCGTGGCCGACACCGAAGGACGGATCCTGGAGGCCAACGCCTCGCTGCGCCGCATCCTCGGACGCACCTCCGAGGAGATGAACGGCCTGATGGTCCACGACCTCATGGAACCGGAGGACAGCGACTCCATCTGGCGGACCCACGAGGAGCTCATCCGCGGTGAGCGGGAGCAGTACCGGGTGGAGAAGCAGTTCAGCCGCCCCGACGGGAGCAAGTCCTGGACGGAGCTGATCGTGTCCCTGGTGCGCGGCGAGGACGGCCTGCCGCTGTACCAGGTGGCCATGATGGAGGACGTCACCGACCGCAAGAGGCTGCAGGACAGACTGCGGCACCAGGCGCTGCACGACCCGCTCACCGGGCTGCCGAACCGCGCGCTGTTCCTCGAACGCATCACCGAGGCGCTGCGCGAGGACCCGGACCCGGACGAGGCACCCAGGCGCGTGGCGCTGTGCTACCTGGACCTGGACGGCTTCAAGGTCATCAACGACAGTCTCGGCCATCACGTCGGCGACGACCTGCTGGTCACGGTCGCGCAACGGCTGGCGGCGACCGTGAACGGCGCGGACAGGATGGTCGCGCGCATGGGCGGGGACGAGTTCGTGATCCTCATAGAGGGTTCCCAGGGCACCCAGCAGGCCATCGACGTGGCCGACCGGGTCCTCGAAACCCTGAGTCCCACCATACGGGTGGGCAACCAGGAGCTGTCCGTGTCGGCGAGCATCGGCATCCTGGAACGCCCCGTGACGGGGCAGACGGCTTCCGAACTGATGCGCGACGCCGACGTCACGCTCTACTGGGCCAAGGCCGAGGGCAAGAACCAGTGGGCACTGTTCGACACCGAACGCAACGCCAGCGAGGTCGCCCAGTTCAGACTGTCGGCCACCATGCCGGCGGCCCTGGAGCGCAACGAGTTCTACGTCGAGTACCAGCCCCTGGTCGGTCTCGGGCAGTACCGGGTGTCGGGGGTGGAGGCACTGGTGCGGTGGTGGCATCCCGAGCTCGGCAGACTGGGGCCCGACCGGTTCATCGGACTCGCCGAGGAGACCGGGATGATCGTCCCGCTCGGCCGCTGGGTGCTGCGCGAGGCGTGCAGGCAGGCCAAGGCGTGGCAGGACGAGTTCGGGCGCGACGCCCCGTTCATGAGCGTCAACCTGGCCGTCCGGCAGTCCCGGGACCCCAACATCGTCTCCGACGTGGCCGGGATCCTCGAGGAGACCGGGCTGGACCCGGCCATGCTTCAGCTCGAGCTGACGGAAAGCGCGATCATGAGCACCGCGGACGAACCGCTCGAGAAGCTGCGCGCCCTCGCGCGCATGGGGGTCCGCATCGCGATAGACGACTTCGGCACCGGCTACTCCAACCTAGCTTACCTCAAGCACCTTCCGGTCCACGAACTAAAGATCGCCGGATCCTTCATGGAGGGCCTCGCCGACGGCGGGAACATCGACCCGGTGGACTCCAGGATCGTCGGCACACTGGTGGACCTCTCGCACACCCTGGGGCTGACGGTCACCGCGGAAGGGGTGGAGACCCGGGCTCAGGCTGAGCGCATGAGCGAGATCGGCTGTGAGACAGGTCAGGGCTGGTTCTTCGCCAAACCCGACGCGCCGGGCACGATCCGGGGGCTGCTGGCTTCACCGGAGGAAAACGCCCGGTGGCTGTAATCGGGGACGCGAGCCCCGCTTCTCCGGTCCGGGACGGGACGCGGGTCGGTGCGCTCGGGATGGAGTCCCCGGGGGCACCGTGGCTTCCGGGCGGCCGCGCCGCCCGGCAACGATTCCTGCGCGGTGCCGAGAGCGACACCCGGATCGGATCGCACGGTGCCTGCCCGTGGACAACACCCGAGCGCTGGAATCCGTTCGCCGGAACACGAGCTCAGTTCTCCAACTGCTGCTCGGCGCGACTGATCACCGAGTGAACCGAGGCGTTACCGTCACTGGTTACCCAGGAGACCCGAACGCTCGGTCTGATCTGCTTGTTCTCCAACCGCATCGGCCGGACCACGGCACCGCGGGCCCGCTCGGCGATCTCGGCGCCCGTCCCGCTGGGATGTTCCACCACCAGGGCGAATTCGTCGCCCCCGTAGCGGGCGACGGTGTGCTCGTCGCTGAGGCTCTGCCGCAGCCGCCCCGCCAGCACGGTCAACAACTCGTCGCCCTGGGCGAAGCCGTGCTCCACGTTGAACTGTTCGAGCCTGCGGACGTCGGCCAGCACCAACGTCGCCAGTGTCCCGCGAGAACGCGCCCTGGCCAGTGCCTGGTCCAACCGGTCGAGCAGCAGTACACGACCGGGAAGACCGGTCAGCGGATCCACCATCCCCCGCGAGTGCGAGACGTCGGTGTCCACCGGTTGCAGGAACATCAGCACGCGTTGCTGCGAGTGCATCCGGACGGGCTGGTAATCCATCCAGACGTGCCCGCTCGGCGCGCCGTGTTCGGTAACGACCACCGGAGTGGACATGCGAGTGCCGGTACGCAGCACCTGGCTGGTCAGATCCGACCAGTCCGGCAGGTGCGCGCCCGTGCTGTCCCGCATGGCCCAACCATCGGGACGTGACCCGGTGAGCAGCTCGGTGCGGTCTAGCCGCAACAGGTCCGCGGCGGCGTCATTGGTGGCCAGCACCTGACCCCGCTCGTCGGTGAGCATGAATCCGGCGGTCAGTCCCATGATGAGTTCATCCCACACTCCGGTGAGCTGGGATGCGCTAGTGGCATAGACAACACTCATTCGGAGCTACCCTCCCCACCAGATGGAGCAGTGAATTTGAGCCTCCCCTTGTGACGGGGCCAAATTCAAGAGTCCGACTACCACACGTCATGGTGTTTTTTCGTTGTGCTACTCACATAGCGTCAACACACAGGCGGAAAAAGCACTCCGAATGATCGATTTTCATCCACAGGACAACGGTTCCACAACAAGTGCGTGAACACGGTGGGGAGCCCCCGTCCGGGAGCTGACCTCCTAATCTGGTGTCGTTTTCCGAGCAGTCGACACACGAGTGGAACCGACGGGCGGTGGAAGAGTGCGGCCTACCGAGCCTCCCTCTAACAGGGGACCCCTTGCGAGACTGATCCACGAGCACCGCAGGATCATTCCGGTGATCGTCCTGTGCGAGTTCTTCGCCTTGGTCATGGTCTCGGCGATCAACCCGCACGGACACATAGACGGTGAGGTCTACCAGCTCGGGGCACGGGCCTGGCTCAACGGGATGCCCGTCTACCAGGACCTTCCCCCCACGGAGTCGGGCCTGAACCTGCCTTTCATCTACCCGCCGTTCGCCGCGATCGTGTTCACCCCGCTGGCGCTGGTGTCCAAGACGAAGGCCGTCGCCGCGATCATGCTCGTCAGTCACCTCGCGCTGTTGAGCACGCTCTACGTGGTGCTGCGGGCGGCGCCGTTCAGCGCACGCCGCCGCGAACGGACCATACTGCTGACCGCGGCGGTGCTGCCGCTGGCCACGATCATCGAGCCCGTCCGCGAAACGCTGACCTACGCGCAGATCAACCTGGTGCTGATGGCGCTGGTCGCCGTCGACTCGCTGTGGCGCATCGACGGGCAGCGCAAACTGCCCTACCCGCGCGGCCTGCTGATCGGAATCGCCGCGGGCCTCAAACTGACCCCCGCGGTCTTTCTGCTGCTGCCGCTGCTGCGCCGTGACGTCCGCACGATCGTCACCGCGTTGGTGAGCCTGCTCGGCACGGTCGCGCTGGGGTTCCTGCTCGCCTTCGACGACGCGCGCAGGTTCTGGCTCCACGAGGTCTTCAGCAGCAGTGACGTTTCCTTCGGCCCCCAGTTCGAGGGCGACGCGTCCATCTACGCGGGCAACGTCTCGCTGCGCTCCCTGCTGGCCAAGCTCGCCGTCCCCGAACCGTGGCAGTCCGGCGGGCTGGCCGTGCTGATCCTGCTCGCCGCCGCGTTGACCGTTTTCGGGATGCTGTCCGCGCTGTCCCCCCGGGTGGGCAAGCGCGACCTCCCCACGGCGCTCGTCCTCAACGCCGTGTTCGGCCTGCTGGTCTCGCCGATCTCGTGGTCGCACCACTGGGTCTGGATCGTTCCGGGGCTGGTGCTGCTGTTCGGCAACGGCTACGCGCGGCGGGACTGGCCGCTGCTGATCGCAACGGCGCTGGCCACGGAGCTCTACATGATCGGGCCGCACTGGTCGGTCCCGCAGGGCGAGGGCAAGGAGCTCACCTGGAACTTCTTCGAGCACCTGATCGGAAACTCCTACGTCTACCTCGGACTCGCCTTCCTCCTGTACCACGCTTGGCGCGGTTTCGCGGACCGGAAGTCCGGCAGGGTCTCGGACATCCCCCCACTGGATTCCGCCGACCCCGCGAGCGCCCGGAACTCGTAGCGAAGTCCCGCCCGAGCGGGGCACTCGGAGCTCCGGCGCGGCAGCGCCGGAGCTCCACCCGGCCCACGCGGTGGGAACGTTTCGCGCGAAACGTACCGAAGTTCCCAGGGCCCCTTCGAGCGACGAAACCGCTCGTAGCCGCCCTGGCAGTCGGCACCGCCACGGGACCGCCCGAGCGGACCGAGCAGAACCATTGAAAAGGGGCCGGGGAGCTCGTGGCTTCCCGGCCCCTGTTCCCCCGCGGCGAGCGGCAACCGACAATCGCCGAAACGGTCACCGCCGCGCGGGGCGGACACGTACATCCGGTGTGGTCAGGCCCGGCTGTACGCGCCCCGCGGCATCGCCGCGGTGTCCGGCGCGCCGAACCTCGGCGTGCCGTTGGCGTCGAGCGCGGGAAGCGGCATGGTCATGCCCTCGGCGGCTTGGAAGCTCAGCGCTTTCCCCAGCACGGGAAGTGCCATGCCCCCGTCCTCCTTCCGTTCCGCGTCCCTGTCCGCGTTCCGCGTGGTCGTCGTCTCCCGGAACGGGTTGGAGGCCACCTGTTTGCGTTCCGGCATGGCCGCGGCCAACTCGTCGACCGCCCGCACCGTCGCCGGGGAGAGCTCGGGGAAGGCGGAGAACCGGATCTCCTCCTCCGGAGCGCTCCCGCGCAGCGCGTCGGGACCGTCGACGTTCAGGGCCCGGGCGACCCTGGAGAACTCGCCCGCCTCGGAGTTTCCTCCCAGCGTGTTGAGCTCGCCGAATCCGGGCAAGGTGGTCCCGGCATCCGGACCCCGGGTGGGCTCGGCCGCGGCTTCCCCGGGGAACTCGGAGAACAGCAGGGCCGGATCGACGTCCGCCGGGATCTCTTCCACCCGCTGGTGCACCTCACCGGGCAGTTCGAGCGGTGCGGAGTCCTCCGCCGCGCGGACTCGGTTCGCGGTCCGGGTCGACAGCGCCGAGCGGAACACCTCGTCCGGAACGGTTCGCAGATCCGGACCGGTTTCGAAGCCCACGCTCGTCAGGTCGACCGCGCTGGTGGCCAGCATCCCGTCCGGGTTGGCCTGCCGCCACATCGAGAGGAGCCCTCCCGAGCGTTCCGAGAGCCCGGGGGACTCCGCGGGATCACTGCTCGGAACCACCAGGGCGGAACGTCGCGGTTCTGCGCGGTCGACGTCCTCCGCCTCACCGGAGGGGCCGGTCTCGGAGACGCTTCCTATGGGACCCGACCAGCTCAGCGACCGGTGGAACCCCTCGGCCGGTTTCGGATCTCCCGAGTCGGCCGCGTGCCTGCCGCGTGACCGCTCCCTGGGCTGCTTGCCCGTGGACACGTGCCCGCGGGTGAGGTGGGCCGACGGCGCGGCGGCTCCGGCGGGGGAGTCCGTTCCGGCGGAGGCCGGTCCCGAGGTGGGCGCCTCGCGGGAGCGGTGCCTCTCCGGGAGCTCCTGAGGCGGGATCCACTGCCGCTCGGTGTCGGCCGCGGGGTCGGGGGCCCGCTCCTCCGTGATGCGCGGGATCCGCAGGGTCCGCTCGTTCTCGGCTTCGACGGGTTCGTCGGTGATCGGGGCGATCGTGCCGACCAGGGTCTCCGCCTCGGCCAGCCTGGCGTCGAGTTCCCGCTCACCGCCCAGGGCCGGTAGGATCCGCGTTTCTTCCTGGTCGGGGAACAGTTCCCCCGCGAAGCACAGCCCGCTTCGGCTGGGGGTGCCGTCCCCCGCGGCCTCGGCCGGGGTCCGCGGTTCGTCGAGCGGGGAGGTCGGGCGCTCGGGGCAGTCCCCCGAGGCCGACGCGACACCGGTACCGGCCGCGAGCATTCCGCCGGTGACCAGTGCTGCCTGCACGCCTCGCCTGGCCCAAGTCTGCATGAAACTCTCCTTCGGACTTTTCTCCCGCGTCAGGAATGAGTCCTGCACGCAAGCCTGTTGCTGAATCGCTTGAAGAGGTGGGGGAGCACTTTCGGTGCTCGATCCGCTGTCGAACTTTTCCGGGCGTCGATCGATGCCGCGGGCGTACGCGTGCGTCGGCCCGGGGCTCGGGGGTCCTGCGCGGACACGAGCCGTGTGGGGACGCGTCGCCTCGGCGGCCGGAAGATTCAGTCGGGGGTGGTTCCCGGCTGGGGGCCGTCGGATTCCACGGGAGCTTTGACGCCCGAGATCCTCGGCGAGTCGAATTCCTGGGTGTCGGTCGGCAGAGCCGGTGTCCACCCGGTCAGTCCGAATCCGGGGGAGCCACCGCCGCCCGGGGTGCTCGCGTCGGTACCGCAGCCACAGCCGCCGGACGGGAACGGGGGCAGGTCACCGGGGCGGTGGGCGTTCCGGTGCTGTCCGCCGCGCTTGCCGGCGTCGTCGGTTGTGCGGTCCTGCACCGTCGTCCTGGCGGTGAACGAACGTTTCGTGAGGTTCGGTTCCCGCTCGGAGAGCTCGGCGCCGTCGGGACGGGGGCCCGCCGCGGTGTTCTCGGCCGGACTCGGAGTCCGGCCGAGACCGTCGGCCGGGGGGTGTTCGGTGTGCTGCTCGGCATCGGGCGGAACGTTCTCCGCCGCGCCCGTTCCCAGCGAGTCGCTCACCCGACCGAGGCCCGATTCCACGACTCCGGTTACCGACTCCTCTCCGGTGGCACCGGAGAGCACCGTGCCGGTGACGTGACCGACGGGCCGGAGCACGGGCTCGGCTCCGCGCCGCACCGTCTCCACTCCTTCGGAAACGGGGTCGAGCACCGGTTCCAGTGAAAGTTCTCGTTCCGAGTCACGGTCGTGCCGATCCTCCCCGCGGGGTTCGCGAGCGGAGTCCGCGGTGGCTTCGGAACGGGGTCGCCTGCTGTCCGGGGCGGAGGGTTCCTTCGGGGCGGAACGTCCTTCCGCACCGTCCTGTCCGGTCAGGGTGCGCGACAGGTTCCGCAGCGGCCCGTCGGCACGGTCGAGCCGTCGCTCACCGCTGTCGGGGTGCTCGTCGTTCTCCGGAGCGGAGGAGCGGTCGAGCCGAATGAGGGCTCCGCGGTCCTCCACGGAGTCGGTTCCGGAAGCGGCGGCCTGGGCGGATCCGAACAGACAGGCGGCCGATATGCCGGCCACCGTGCCGCCGACCACGATCAGCGCACGGCACAGCCACCGCCGTTGGCGGTCACCTGCCGAAGTCTGATCGTCAACGGACATCGGACTCCGCGGCCTCCTTCGGAGAGCGTTCCCGCCGGAACACCGCCGAGTACGTCCGGACGCTGCCGTCCGGCCACCCGGGCTCCGTGATCGTGCTCCGCACGGCCGTTCTCCGGACCGTGGGAACCTCACGGAAGCGAGGCGCTCCAAGCGGATTACCGAGGATCACTCTTCCAAAACGACTCCGGGAAACGCATCCGCTCCGCGCCGAGTTACTCACATCGTGTGAGTGGTCCAGTACTCCGCGCATCCACTTCGGAGTTTCCCGCCCGGCCGCTCCCGACTCGCCGCCGATCCGGCCCGCGGCACCGGCTCCGCACGTCCGAGCTGCGCCGAGGGGAGGCGACTCCGGGCGTGGCCGACCGCGTCCGAAATCGACTGGTCGTACCAACCGCCCCTCCAACGCAGATACGGTTACGGTGTGAGCGCCATCAAGGTCACGAATTCCGACGAGGCCGCCAGGGTCCCCCCCGCCATCCGCCTGACCGCCGCCATCGGTTGGCGCATGCTGATCATTTTCGGGATGCTGTACGCCCTCGGGTGGATCGTGGGCAAGCTTTCCGTCGTGGTGATCCCCGTCGCGATCGCACTCCTGCTGTCCGCCCTGCTCGCTCCGGCCGTCTCGATGCTCACCAGACTGCGCGTGCCCAGAGGGGTGGCCACGGCGGTGGTGCTCGTCGGGGGGCTGGCCGCCGTCGGCGGCATTCTGAGCTTCGTCATCAACGCCTTCATCCTCGGCCTGCCGGACCTGCAGCGGCAGCTGACCGCGAGCTTGAACACCATCCGGGAGTGGCTGGCCAGCGGCCCGCTGCACCTGGGGCAGGAACAGATCAACGACTACATCGGCCAGGTCGGCACCTGGTTGGAGGACAACCAGCAGCAGCTGACCAGCGGGGCGCTGGCCACGGCGACCACGGTCGGCAACTTCCTGACCGGGATGCTGCTGATGATGTTCACGCTGATCTTCTTCCTGCACGACGGGCGGAGGATCTGGCTCTTCCTGATCGGCCCGCTTCCGGAGTCGGTGCGTCCCCGGATCGATCTGGCAGGCTCGCGCGGCTTCGAGTCCCTGGTCGGTTACATCCGCGCGACCGGCCTGGTCGCGATCGGGGACGCGCTCGGCATCGGGCTCGGACTCGCGATCATCGGGGTGCCGCTGGTCGTGCCGCTGGCGGCGCTGGTCTTCCTGGCCGCGTTCATCCCGATCGTCGGCGCGGTGGCCTCCGGCGCGGTCGCCATTCTCGTCGCACTGGTGGCCAACGGGCCGATCGCGGCGCTGCTGGTGCTGGCCGTGGTGCTCGGTGTGCAGCAGTTGGAGGGCAACGTGCTCCAGCCGCTGCTGATCGGCCGCGCGGTGCGGCTGCACCCCCTCGCGGTGGTGCTGGCGATCAGTGTCGGTGTCATAGCGGCGGGCATCATCGGGGCGCTGCTGGCCGTTCCGGTGATGGCGATGCTCAACTCCGCGGTGCGTTCCCTGGCCGGTTCTTCCGAGGAGGGGGACTCATCGGGAGAAGGCGACGAGGACGATGGAACCGAATCGGGGGCGGACGACGAACGGACGCCGGATCCCTCCGATGAGGACCAAACCGAGCGGCACCCCTGACCGAGGTCCGACGGCTCGGTTTGCTTGGGCGGTCACTCGGCCTGGCAGGCCCGGTCGTCTCGGCGCGGGCGGTGCGGGGCGCCGAGAAGTCCCACCCCGGCGCCCCGCACCACGGAAACTCTCAAGCCAGGGTGACCGCGTTCCTGCCCGCGGCTTTGGCCTCCAGCAGCGCCGCGTCGGCGGCCACGAGCAGGTCGCCGAGTTCGTACCCGAGGCGCGCGGTTCCGGCCACTCCGATGCTGATGGTCAGGTCGTCGAGTTGGTGCTGCACGCCTGCCGTGTCCCTGACCGGCACGGACAGCGACGCGGTGGCTCTCCTGATCCGGTGGGCGACTTCGCCCGCGGCTTCGATGCCGGCCTCGGGCAGCAGCACCACGAATTCCTCGCCGCCGAACCTGCCCACCAGGTCCCCCTTGCGCACACTGCCGCGCAGCATCAGCGCCACCGAGGCCAGCGCCGCGTCCCCGGCGAGGTGCCCGAGTTCGTCGTTGACGCGTTTGAAGTGGTCCAGGTCCAGCAGCAGAACGGTGGCTTCCTGACCTCGGGAGCCGACTTTGGCCAGTTCGGTGCGCGCGAGCTTGTCCCAGTGCATCGCGTTCACGAGGCCGGTCTTTCCGTCGCGCTGCGCCGAACGCCGCCACTGCGGGAGCTGCCCGGCGAGGTCGAGCAGCGCCATCGGCGGGGCCGCGAGCAGCGCGCTGGCCGGGTGGAACTCGACCGCGACGGCGATCAGCACTCCGAGGCTGATCGCCACGATGCCCAGCAGCACGTCTATGGGGTCACCGAGCACATCGGACTTGGGGGCCTGCGGGCTGCGTAGCCGTAAGCCGGTCGCGACGAGCGCGGCACGCGTCAGCAGCAGGGTGGCGCACGCCGCCAACAGCGCCCAGAAGGACCAGTGCGGATTTTCCCAGCCCAGCACGGCGCGTGCGGTGAACGTGGCCAGCACGGTCGCCGCGTTGATGAACATCCAGCGGTGCGGCGCGTCCCGCACGTCGAGCACTCCGTGCAGCGCCGGTCCGAGCAGCAGCAGCACGAGCAGGTTCGGGGGCAGGCTCAGCAGCCCGGCGACGAGGTAGCAGACGTGGATGGTCCACGGGTTGCGCCTGATCCCGTCCCGCAGGTGGATCGACAGCGAGGTCCCCACGATCACCGCGCCTCCGGTAACGGCGAGCGCGCCGAATTCGTGCAGCTCCTCCGCGGTGGGGCGCTCGGTCACCACGACCACGGCGGAGATCGACGCGACCGCCGTGAGCTGCACGACGAGCACGTACCACAGGGCCGCGGGCCGCAGTCTCCACAGTGGCCATTCCCCCACGGTTTCCTCCCCTTGCTCCTCTGCGGGAACCCTCGTACGAGCACCGGCCGGGAACGCGGTCCGAGTTCCCCGCACCGCCCGGAAGGACAGTGTGCACAATCACCCCAACCCTGCCAGGCCCTCTCGGGGAGCGGGCCCCGTACCGAGCGCCGCTCCCGTCCGCACCATCCCGCTCGTGAGCCGGTGTTTCCCACCGGACTCGGGAGGTCTCCCGCTCCGTGGACGGCTTCGGCCGTTCCGCGGTTCCCTCCGGCGCTGCGGCAGGATGTCCCGCGGGCTTCCACGAATGCCGCGGCGGCGGAACGGACGGGGGGCGGCAGCCGTCGGAACGGGCGGGCCCCTGGCAAGTCAGCCGGAAAGGATTTCCGAAGTTGGGCAGCGTGGGCAGTCGTCGAACGGACGCGGACGGGCCGGCCGGTGAGTCGTCCCGGAAGGAGGAGTCGGGGTTGTTACGGACGATCGTGGCACGCGGCACCCCGGGGGCCGATTCCGGGAACTCCGCTTCCGAGCGGGGGGAGACGGTCACCGACGGCCGGATTCCGTTGTGGAGGGCGCACAACGGGCTCCGCGTGATAGCACTGCTTTACGCGTTCGTGTGGTTCGTGATCATGTTCCCCGCTTACGAGCGTCCCGCGCTCGGTGTGGTGGTCATGGTGGGGATGGTGTTCTGGACCGCCTTCACGTGCTGGCGCTACAGCAAACCCTCCGGCCGGACCAACTTCCTCGTCGTCGTGGACCAGGTCGTGCCCATGGTGCTGTTCGCGGCGTGCTACCTCGTGCTCACCGAGGAGCAGCTGCGAAGCGGTCAGCCCACCGTGGTCACCATCTGGCACGCTTCGATGGTCACGGCGGCCGCGGTACAGTGGGGAACGTTCAGCGGACTGCTCAGCGGTGCAGTCGCCGCGGGCGCCAACTTCGCCATGCGCGGCTACATCGACCCCAACATGTGGATGGACACGATCCTGCACGTGACCATAGGCGTGCTGCTCGGGCTGGCCTCGGACACTGCGAGGACCTCCACGGAGCGCCTCGCGAAGGCCCTGCGCACCGAGGCGGCCACTGCCGAGCGGGAACGGCTGGCCAGGGACATCCACGACAGCGTGCTCCAGGTGCTCGCGCGGGTGCGCGGGCGCGGACGCGAGCTGGGCGGGGAGGCCGCCGAGCTCGCCGCGCTGGCCGGTGAGCAGGAGACGGCGTTGCGTGCGCTGGTCTCCACCGGTCCGGTCGAGACTTCGACCGGGAGCACGGACCTGGCCGGGCAGCTGCGGGCGCTCGGCAGCGGGCGGGTCAGCGTCTCGGTTCCCGCCACGAAGGTCACTCTTCCCGCGGCCGACGCCTCGGCGCTGTTCTCGGTGGCCAGGGAGGCCCTGCACAACGTCGCGGAGCACGCCGGGCCGCGGGCCCAGGCCTGGGTGCTGCTGGAGGACCTCGGCGACGAGGTGGTGCTCAGCATCCGCGACGACGGCCCGGGCATCCCCGAGGGGCGGTTGGAGCGGGCCGCCTCCGAGGGGAGGATGGGTGTGGCCCAGTCGATCCGTGGTCGTGTGGAGAGTCTGGGTGGGACGATCACCTTGGACACGGCCGAGGGCGAGGGGACCGAGTGGGAGATCCAGGTTCCCCGCTCCGGAGCGGAACGTGGCGATTCCGCGCACAGCGGGGATCGGGCACGTGGGCAGCACGGAGGAGCGACGGCATGACTGGCTCGGGGATTTCGGTGATGGTGGTCGACGACCACCCGATCTGGCGGGACGGTGTCGCACGGGATCTCACCGAACGCGGTTTCGATGTAGGCGCGACCACGGGCGATGCCGTGTCGGCGCTGCGGATAGCGCGAACGGTGCGTCCCGACGTGGTGCTGATGGACCTCAATCTCGGCGACACCTCCGGAGTGGAGGCGACCAGGCAGATCACCCAGGAGATCCCGGGGACCCGGGTCCTGGTGCTCTCGGCCAGCGGGGAGCACGCCGACGTGCTGGAGGCGGTCAAGGCCGGTGCTTCCGGGTACCTGGTCAAGTCGGCCTCGGTGGAGGAGCTGGTGGACGCGGTGCGGCGCACCGCCGTCGGTGACGCCGTGTTCACGGCGGGGCTGGCCGGGCTCGTGCTCGGCGAGTACCGCAGGATGGCCGTCAGCCCCGACGACTCCGCTCCGCAGCCGCCGCAGCTCACCGACAGGGAAACCGACGTGCTCCGCCAGGTCGCCAAGGGGCTGACCGCGCGCCAGATCGCGAACAAGCTGGTGATCTCGCACCGCACCGTCGAGAACCACGTGCAGTCCACGCTGCGCAAGCTCCAGCTGCACAACCGCGTCGAGCTGGCTCGTTACGCGATCGAGCACGGCCTCGACCAGGAGGGCGAGCAGCAGGAGGGCTGATCGACTGAGGTTTTCTGTTCGCCCCTTGATCAGGTAGTCGCTTGGCGGAACCTCTCGCGGCGGCACCGGTGGGCAACGTAGTCGTTCCGGCGCCGAAAGCACCACACCGGCCACCGATACGGCAGGAAAGCGTCAGCGAAGTTTTCCGTTCAGGTTGACCGGGTTCCAGGTCGGTGGTTTCGGCGCTGCCCGCGCCGAAGAGACCCCCACGAAGTTCCGCAGTGGTGGTGCCCGACGACTTCGCGGGGGAAATCGCCGGGCGGTTCGATCACTCCAGCGCGTCGCGGGCGGCGGCGCGCGCCCTCGTCGAGTCCGGGGCCGCCAGTGCGGCCTCGGCGGCGCGTTCGCAGTTCCGCCGAGAGGCTCCGGCCAGCGCGGAGCCCACGGAGGGCACGGCCGTGGCGACCATGGACAGGCTGCTCGCGCCCAGCCCGACGAGTACGCGGCCCAGCAGCGGGTCGGCGGCGGCCTCCCCGCAGACTCCGACGGGTTTGTCCGCGGCGACTCCGGCCTTGCCGATCATTCCGATGAGCCGGAGCAGGGCGGGTTGCCAGGGATCGTTCAGCGCGGCGAGCGCGCCGAGCTGCCGGTCGGCCGCGAAGGTGTACTGGGCCAGGTCGTTCGTTCCGATGCTGACGAAGTCGACGGCCTGGAGCAGTTCGTCGGCGGCCAGCGCCACGGCGGGGACTTCGACCATGACCCCGGCACGGGCGATTCCGGCGGCTCTGGCCCGTTCGGCGAACCACGCGGCTTCCTCGGCCGTGGCCACCATGGGGGCCATGACGGAGACTTCGGCCCCGGAGTCCCGCGCCGCCCCGGCGACTGCCTCCAGCTGGCGGTCCAGCACGTCCGCGCGGTCGAAGGCGATCCGCAGTCCGCGGACCCCGAGCGCCGGGTTCGGTTCGGTTCCGGTGTCGAGGAATCCGAGCGGTTTGTCGGCGCCCGCGTCCAGGGTGCGCACGATCACGGGCTTGCCCGCGAACGGTTCGAGGACCTCCGCGTACGCCGCGCGCTGTGTCGCCACGTCCGGCTCGTCCGAGACCGCCAGATAGCAGAACTCGGTGCGGAACAGCCCCACGCCCTCGGCTCCGGAGGCCACCGCGGCCGCGGCGTCGGTGGCCGCGCCGACGTTTGCGAGGATCTTGATGCGGTGGCCGTCCGAGGTGCTTCCGGTTCCCGTCCAGTTCTCTCCGCCGCCGCGTTCGGGGGCGCGTACCGCGATCCGTTCCTCGGACAGTCCCAGGGTTCCGGCGTCGCCGTCCACTTCGGCCGCGATGGCCGAGGTCTCGGCCAGCGACCCGCGCACGGCCACCACGGCCGGTATTCCCAGGGAGCGGGCGAGGATGGCCGTGTGGCTGGTCGGCCCGCCTTCCTCGGTGACCAGGGCCAGCACCAGTTCCGGGTCGAGGTCGGCGGTGTCGGCGGGGGCGAGGTCGCGGGCCAGCAGCACGCTCGGTTCCGCCAGGGGCGGGACGCCGGGAGGGTGCACTCCGAGCAGTTCGGCGATGATCCGGTCGCGCACGTCGTGGACGTCGCGCACTCGTTCGGCCAGGTAGCCGCCGGTGGCGCGCAGCGATTCGGCGAACTCCTCCGCGGCTTCCAGCACGGCGCGCGCGGCGGGCAGCGAGTTCTGGCGGACGAGTTGTTCGGCGCGGGAACTCAGCGACGGGTCCATGGCCATGGCCGCCGTGGTTTCCAGTACCGCTTTCGCGTCCCCCTCTACTCCCGCGGCGCGGGCGAACAGGCCGTTGGCCACGGTTTCGGCCGCCGGGCCGATCCGGGCCGCTTCGGCATCGTGGTTCTCGACCGCCGGGGTGGCGGTCGGTTCGGGCAGGGGTTCGGCCACCCGCACGAGGGGCCCGGCGGCCTGCCCGCCGCTGACGCCGACACCACTCAATCGCAACATGGTCTAGACCATACCTTTCGTACCGGAGTCACCGCGATGCCCAGCGTCCGCTCCGAAACACCGTCGCACCACCGACACCGAAGAACAAGCGGACACATCGTGCCCCGGAGATCGCCGGCAGCAACCGAAGTGCCCGCGCGGATCCGGGCGCGCACTCGCCCCGCGGGTCCGGTAGCCGGGCAAGCGGTGAAGCCGCTTTCACCCACCTGCCAGGGCAAACCGAGCCGCCGGCCCGCTGATCCCGGGGTTCCTACTTCACTCTTCCGGCCCAGCGGTTCTCCGACAATAGGTAACTCCTGAGTAGCAGCACGGATCCGCCTCCCCTGTTCCGACCAGCAGGCTGGAGGCATGACACAACGAAACGTGAGGGCTCCCCGCAGCACCCGTCCGGCACAACCGTCCGCCTCGAACCCGCGGATCGTGCTCGGTGAACCGGTCGACACCAGCGCGATACCTCCGGAACGGATCCCGGAGGCGGGGACGGGAACCCGTACCGGCTCGGCCGAGGACTCCCCGCCCCGAAGAACCCGGAAAAGACCCCCGACGCGGTCGTGCCGCCGCGGATCACCGCGAACCCCGCGCCCGGCGGGACGGTGCTCCACAGCGGCCCGGGTCTGACCCGGACGTGACCGGGTGAACTTTTCACCCGATCATCCGATTTCTGCAGCGGTATCCGCCCGAATACACCCCCAATCGGGGGTCATTCGGAGCAAAACCGCATCCTTTTCGGGTTCTTACGCGTCACACTGGGACAGTTGCTGCTCGTCGATATCGCGCCATCGACGATCACAACCGCTGGGGTCGGTCGTAATGCCCCCCGTACGGCTGACCCCAGCCCCTCGAACCTCCTGCCGCGCGGGCACCCGCGGTGAGAGCCCGCGAGAGGTTCCGCTCATCAGAACCACCTACGGCAGCCGAGAAGTCACGACTCGTTCCGCCGCAGCCCGAGGGCCTTCAGCGTCCCGTCCACCAGCCCGGGCTCGCTCGCGGGCAACGCCGCGGGCGCGTGTTCGGAGGCTGCCTCGCGCACCGCTTCGGCGGAGGGGTTGACCGCCGACCACGAGCCGATCACCACGGTGGGTACCGTCTCGTTGCCCGCGGCCAGCGAGCGCACGGTCGCTGCGGCCTGCTCGTCCTCCCAGATGTCGACCTCGTCGAAACGGACGCCGTGCTTGCGCAGCCCGGCGCGCAGGGTCGTGCAGAACGGGCAGCCGGGTCGGCTGTAAACGAGCACGCCCGCGTTCTCCCGTTCGGCGGCGCCTTCCCGATTGGACTGTTCCGCGGTCATGGGGTTACCTCCGACATCTCTCGAATCCGTGAGTCTCGCACAGCGGCCCGCCCCGACGGTCCGCGAGGCCGCGCGAACGCGCCCGCTCGGCGGGACCGAACCGGCGGGCTCACGGACGACGCGTCCCGCCACCCCGAGCATGCGCGTCGCCTCCGCTCCTGGAAACCCCAAACGGGATCAGCGCGTCGACTGCAGCCGGTGCTGCTCGGGGGCGGCTCCGGAGTCGTCGTCCGAAGCGCCGGTCCGCCGCCTCCGCCGCAACGCGCTCGGCGCCCACCACGAGGCGTCGCCGAACAGCCGCAGCAGCGCGGGGACGAGGATCATCCGCACCACGGTGGCGTCCAGGACCAGGGCGACGATCATCCCCACGCCGATGAACCGCATCATCGCCACGCTGGAGAAGGCGAAGGCTCCCGTCACCACGATCAGCAGCAGGGCCGCCGCTGTGATCATCCTGCCCGTGCGGGCCAGCCCGTCGCGCACCGCGTCCGGGGTTTCGGCCCCCGCCTCGCGCGCCTCGACCATCCTGGACAGCAGGAACACCTCGTAGTCGGTGGACAGCCCGAACACGACCGAGGCCATCAGCACCACGATGCCCACCGACAACGGCGCCGGGGTCACGTTGAGCGGCCCGGCCCCGTGGCCGTCGACGAATATCCAGGTCAGCACGCCGAAAGTGGCCGAAAGGCTCAGCACGCTGAGCACGACGGCCTTGATCGGCAGCACCACCGAGCCGAAGGCGAAGAACATCAGCACCAGCGTGGCCCCGACCAGCAGGGCCGCCACCCAGGGCAACATGTCGACGGTGTCGCGCAGGCTGTCCAGGTTCAGCGCGGTCATCCCCCCGACGAGCACCTCGCTCTCCCCCGGAGAGCTCAGCGAGCGGATCTCGTCCACCGCGTCGTTGGCGCGCTCGCCGAACGGCTCGGCGTCCAGACCCGCTTCGAGCACGACGACGCCCTCTCCGCTGCCCACCGGCCGGACCTCGCCGATGCCGGGAACCTCGGAGACCCGCTGCGAGTAGCGGCTCAGCTCCGGCTGAGAGGGCGGGGTCTGCCCGCCGTCCACGACCATCCGGACGTTGTCGCCACTCATCGCGGGGAATTCCGCGCGGAGCTTCTCGATGCCCTGCCGGGCCGGGTCGTCGTTCGGCAGCACGCGCTCGTCCGGGGTGCCGAACTTGGTCCCGAGGAAGGGCGCGCCGAGCAGCAGCAGGACGGCGATGATCGGCAATGCCGTGAGCAGCGGGCGTTTCATGACCGCCGAGGCGAAGCGGTACCACCCGCGGGCGGGGGCGCTTCCGGCTTCCCGTCGCCTCCCGCGCCACGGCACCGCCAGTTTGTCCACGCGGTGCCCGAGCATCCCGAGGATCGCGGGCAGCACGGTCAGGGAGATCACCGCGGCCAGCGCCACCGAGGACATGCCGCCGTAGGCCAGCGAGCGCAGGAAGCTCTGCGGGAAGAGCAGCAGGCTGGCCAGCGCGATCACCAGCAGGGTCGCGGAGAACACGACGGTGCGGCCCGCGGTGCTGACACCGCGCCGGACCGCCTGTCCGGTCTCGGCGCCCGCCGCGAGCTCCTCCCGGAAACGTCCGACCATGAACAGGCCGTAGTCGATGGCCAGGCCGAGTCCGAGCAGGCTGGCCACGTTGACCGCGAAGGTGTTGACCTCGGTCAGCAGCGAGATCAGGTGCAGCAGTCCCAGCGAGCCGAACACGGCGGCCCCGCCGACCAGCACCGGCAGCGCGGCGGCGACCGCGCCGCCAAAGATGATCACCAGCAGTACCAGCACCACGGGAAGCGAGACGGCCTCGGCCATGGCCAGGTCCTGTTTGGAGTGCTGGTTCATCGAGGCCTGCATCGGCACGTCCCCGGCCACGTCCGTGTCCGCGCCCGCGACGTCGAGCCGGTCGGCGATGCGTTCGTAGGAGGCCGTTTTGCCGCTTTCTTCCCCGGAGAGGTCTATGGTGGCCAGACCTACCGTTTCGTCGTCGCTCGCCAGGGCGGGAGTGGGGGTGGACCAGTACGAGGTGACCTCGTCGACCGCGGAGTCCGGCAGCGCCGCGAGCCTGTCCCGGATCCGGCTGCCCAGTTCAGGGTCGTCGATGCTCGCGCCGTCGCCGACGTCGTAGAGCACGACCACGTCGCCGCCCGTGGAACCGAGGGCTCCGTCGGCGACCTCCTGGGCTTCGGCCGCTTCGCTGTTCGGCGATTCGTAGCCGCCCTGCCCGAGGCGGTCGAACACTCCGAGCCCCCAGATTCCGCCCGCCACGACGACGAGCAGCACCGTGAGCAGCACGGGAAGTCGATGTCGGTAAGCGAGGGATCCCCAGGAAGAGAACACGCGGACCTCCGGCGACGTGATGGGGGCCGTACAGTGGCTGCGGCCACCGATCCCGAGTTAACGGCGTTTACTTCGCCCACTGTAACGACAACTGCCGTTACGAGCACCCGATGGAGTGACCCATGAACGAAGTCACTCGGCGTGAACAGTCCCGAGCCGCCACGGAGCTCGACATCCGCAGGCAGGCGCGCGAGCTGTTGGTCCGGGAGGGACAGGAAGCGGTGACCCTGCGCGCCATCGCGCGGGAGCTGGGCATCACGGCCCCGGCCCTGTACCGCTACTACGCCTCCCGTGAGGAGCTGCTCTCGCGGATCCGCGAGGACATCTGCGGCGACCTGTCCGCGGAGTTGACCGCGGCCATGCCCACGGAGCAGGGCCACCTGAGCAAGGTTTTCGCCGTGTGCCGGGGTTTTCGGTGGTGGGCGCTGGCCCACCCGCGCGAGTTCGCCCTCGTGTTCGCCACCCCCGCGGCCAAGGGCACGCGGAAGCGGGGCGGCCCCGAGCGGCAGGGCGGTGGCGGCACTGCCCACGAGCAGGAGATGCCCCGCCGCGATGAGCTGGGCAGTGTCTTCCTCAAGGTGGCCGGCCCACTGATGGCCGAGGGGGTGGCCGAGTCGCCGCCCGCGCACATCCCCGAAGAG
The DNA here is from genome assembly GCF_013408175.1 of Actinopolyspora biskrensis. Classification (GTDB taxonomy): domain Bacteria; phylum Actinomycetota; class Actinomycetes; order Mycobacteriales; family Pseudonocardiaceae; genus Actinopolyspora; species Actinopolyspora biskrensis. The sequence continues at coordinate 125,015 of NZ_JACBYW010000009.1, read as the reverse complement.
CTGCGGGACGGGTTGGGGGACAGCAGGCGCGATCTCGCCGAGGCCTTCGAGGCCGAGGGCATCGACATGCCGCGGGAGGCGCTCAGCGCCGAGGCCGTCTACCTGCTGCTGCGCTGGTGGGCTCGGTTGTACGGGCAGGTGGCGCTGGAGGTGTTCGACCAGTTCCCCTTCGACGTCAGCCAGGCCGGCCGGCTGTTCGAGTCGATGCTGGTCGAGCTGGCAGGGGAGTCCGGACTGAGCTGACGAGGTAGGACTTGGTCCGTCCCTTCGCCCGGCGGTGCGGGGAACCTCTCGCGGGCTCTCGCTGCGGGGTGCCACGACACCGGACAGCGCGGCGAGCTGCTTGCTCGGGTGTTCCGCGCCGGCGACTCCCCGGAGCGCCGCGCGTGGCGCTCCGGGGAAACCGGTGTCACACCGTCCCGACAGCGATAACGAGCGGATCAGTCATCGCGGCCGTCATCTCCGTCGTCCCCGTCCTCCCGGTCGTCGTCCTTGTCGTCGTCGCGGTCGCCGTCCCGGTCGTCGTGATCGTCATCGGTCCCGACGCGACCGTCGTCCCGGTCATCCCGGTCGTCCCGACGATCGTCCCGGTCGTCCCGGCGGTCATCGCGATCCTCGCGGGCGTCATCCCGGTCGTCGTCCCTGGTGACAGCGCCGTTCTGCCCGCCGGAGGGTTGCGGTGCGTTCGACGCGCCCTCACCGGCGAGGGCCAGCCCCGCACCACCGAGTCCCAGCGCGCTCGTCACCGCGGCCACGATCCAAATCCGCTTCTTGTTGCGCAAGGTCTTCCCCTTCTCTTCCGTGCTTGCGCCGACAACCACGAGACTCCGCCGCGGATCTGAGGGAGGACTGAAACCGACATGAAAGGGTCTTCACCCGGTTGATCACCTCCCGAGCCGGTAGCCCATCCCGCGGACGGTGCCGATGCGCTCGGCTCCGATCTTGCGGCGCAGCGCCCGCACGTACACGTCCACGATGTTCGAACCGGGGTCGAAGTCGTACCCCCACACGTGCGACAGGATCTGCTCCCGCGAGAGCACCTGGCCCGGATGCCGCAGAAACAGCTCCAGCATCGCGAACTCGCGCGCCGTGAGGTCCACCGTGGTGTCCGCGATCCGGGCGCGCCGGGAGCGCAGGTCCAGGGAGAGCTCCCCGTTGCTCAGCGCGGTCGTCTCGGGAGCGCCGTCCGAGGATCGCAGCCGCAACCGGACCCGCGCCAGCAGCTCCTCGAACCGGAACGGCTTGGTCATGTAGTCGTCGGCACCGCCCTCCAGCCCCGCGACGGTGTCGTGCACCGTGTCCCTGGCGGTCAGGATGACCACCGGGATGTTGACGCGCTGGTCCCGCATCCTGCGCAGCACGACGAATCCGTCCTGGTCGGGTAACCGGAGGTCGAGCACGATCAGGTCGAAGTCACCGGTGATCGCGTAGTGCAGCGCGCTCTGCCCGTCGCCGACCACCGTGGCGGCGAAACCGTTGGCGGAGAGCCCCTTCTCGATGAACCGCGCGATGCGGTCCTCGTCCTCGACGATCAGGATCTTGCTCATGAACAGGGCTCCTCACTGCGTTCGTCCGGGACCGGAACGGGGATCTCGATCTCGAAAGTCGCCCCGCCCTCCGAACGCACCCGCACCTGCCCGTGATGGGCGTCGACGATGGCGCGCACTATGGACAGTCCGAGTCCGGCACCACCGCGGCGCTCGTTGCCGTGCGCGAAACGTTCGAAGATCCGGGCTAGCTGTGCCGGGTCGATTCCTGGACCGTTGTCGCTGACCCACAGCGTCAGCCTGCCCTCGGTCAGCGCGCAGCCCAGCCGTATCTCGGAGCCCTTCCCGGTGTGTTGGACGGCGTTCTGCGCCAGCTGCACCACGGCCTGGGTAAGCCGCTGCGGGTCAACGGGCACCTCCCCGTCGGCGATGTGCTCCAGGATCCAGCGCCGGTCGCCCAGGGTCCGGACCTTGGCGTCGATGTCGCTGATCAGTTCGAGCACGGAGGTCCGCTCCGGGGTGACGAAGTCCGGCCGGTCCACTTTGGCCAGCACAAGCAGGTCCTCCACGATCCGGCCCATCCGGTCCAGCTCGTCGGTGCACAGCCGCACGACCTCGTCGCGCTCCTCGGGGTCCGGACCGAGCAGCTCCAGGTTGCCGCGCACGATGGTGATCGGGGTCCGCAGCTCGTGGCTGGCGTCGTCGACGAACTCCCGCTGGGCGGCGAACGCCTCCTGCAGGCGGTCCAGCATCCCGTTGAACTGCTCGGCCAGCGCGGCGATGTCGTCGCGCCCCTCGACGGGGATGCGCTGCGTCAGGTCCCGTTCGCCTATCTCGGCCGCGGTCCGCCGCACCTGGCGCACCGGGGCGAGGATCGCTCCGGCGACGAGCCAGGCCGCCACGGCGGCCATTACGACCCCGATACCGCTGACCAGCACCAGCGTCCGGACGATCCGGTCGACCTGCGCGGTGTCCTCGCTGGTGAACCGGGCGACGACGAACCAGGCCCGCTGTTCGCCGCCGGTCACGGCCCGTACCCGTGCCCAGCGCATCGGACCGGCCTCGGTTCGTTCCATCCCGGAGGTCCCGGGGCTCGTGGTGATCCGCCGCAGCAGCGCCGGGTCCCCCACGATGCGTTTGATCCCGTCGTCCTGGGCCTGAGGCAGCGATCGCGGGCCGTCCGGCCCCCGCCACACCCCGATCAGCGCTTCCGAGGTGTCCGGGTACTGGTTGCTCAGATAGGACCGGAACAGCTTCTCCGGTTCGGTGGAGGACCCCGCCGAGGGGGTGCCTTCCGCGGCGAACCTGGCGAACTCGCCGACCTCCTGCTCCAGGGAGGTCGTCACCCGGTCGGTGGCCTGGTTGTGCAGGTGTTGGCGCACCAGCAGCACGACGGTGCCGAGCACCACCACGAGCACCAGCAGCAGCCACGCCATGATCCGCACCCGGGCGGGCGCGCGGGTGCCGCGTGGCCGTGCCGGGTCACTCCTCGTCATCGTCGCGATCGTCGTCGGGGGCGGGCGGACCGAGTCCGTCCTCGTCGTCGCGATCGTCGTCCTCCGGTGGCGCGGGTGCCCGCGACGGGGGTTTCGAGGTGTTCGGGGAGGCCGGGGAGCGCTGGGGGCTCGGCGGGGGCGGCGGTGTTTCCGTGGAGGTGTGGACGACGCGGACCCGCTCCGGCACCTCGGGCTGCCGGGGGGCGCTGCTCAGCGCGTAGACGCCGAGCACTGCCACGGCCGGCAGCACGAGGGCCGTCACCAGCAGGGCGGTCCGTAATGTCGATCTCATGTTCCACCACCCTGGACCGGTGCGGGCCGACTCGGGATGAAACGGAGATGAAAGTCTTTTAATCCCCGTGGAGTGGCTCTGTCGGATGGGCGTCGTCGCCCCGCCGGGTCGGCACCGCCTCGGCGGTGGTTCCTACCGTTGCATGGAGGCGCGCAGCTGCTGGATCATCTCGTCGATCTTGGCCGATATCTTGCGCCCGTCGGCGGGGGCCATGGTGTACCACTCGCGGCCGTCGCCCCCGGGTTTGCGCTGGGTCATGTAGGAGCCGTCCTCGGTGGTGAGCACCTGCAGGCCGAACGGCAGCGTGTGCGTCCGGCGCACCCGCTGGTCGTAGAGGCGGACGGTGATCAGGGCTTCCATGCTGCGCTTCGCGCTGATCGCCTTGCCGAGCACCTGAGCGTCCTCCCGGCGCACCCCGGAGGCGGCCAGGGCGGTCAGCGCGCTGCCGCTCGGGTCGGCGGACATGCGGTCGCCCGCGTTCTGCAGCAGCTCCGTGGGCAGGCTGGCCGAGCCGCCGGGGGCGAGTCTGAGCTCGCCGAGCAGGTTGACCGCGTTGCCGGTCACGCCGCCCTGGTCGTGCCGGGTGAGCACGATGTCGTGCAGTGTCTCGTTGTCCTCCCCGTCGGCCTGGTAGGCCTGGAAGGTGTTGCGCCCCTGTTCGACCAGCACGGCGTTGAAGTTCTCGCGCCTGTGGTCGAGCACCGCGACCCCGAGCGCCAGCGGCGGGTGCGCCAGCAGGTGCCAGGCGTCGTCCAGGAAGGGGTGCACCTCGTCGGTGTCGATCACCCCCTGCTGTTGGAGTTCGCGTCGCCCCTGGTCACTGGCTTCGCGTCGCTGCTGCTCGTCCGGCTCGCCGGGCAGCGTCCCGATGCGCAGCATCGGGTGCGGGCGCATGTCGTAGCGCTCGCACAGGTAGGCCGCTGCCACCGGGCTGATCGAGATCTGGTTGCGCGCCATCACTTTCCGCTTTTTCCGCTTGTTCCTGCCGCGGGGGTGGCGAGCGGCCGTGCCGTGGGGGCCGTGCTCGGCCGCTCGCGGTACCGGTGCTCGGCAGTTCTTCCTCCGGTGTCGTCCGCCCCGGCCGTTCGAAGTAGGCCTTCGGCGCGGCCGCGCCGAAGCATCCACCCCAGCAACTCGCACCGCCGAGTGACCGCCTAGGACAACCGAGCCGACGACCTCACGTCAGTTGCCTTGTTCGTAGGGGGTCTCCCCGATGACGGGCGGGGCGACGCGTTGCATGTCGTTGGTGAACACGTCCTCGGTCTCCATCAGCCAGCTGGGACGCTCGTGTTCCTCCTCCTCGCCGCCCTGCTGGGCTCCGCCACCGCCCGCGCCGCGCATCATGCCGCCGCCACGGCCGCCGGCCGCGCCGCCTCCGCCCGCAGTGGTGGGGGTGGTGCCGCCGCCCTTGGAGCCGGAGGAGCCGGTGCCGGAGCGTCCGCCGGGGGCCAGTTCCGAGCTGCCGCTGCCGCGCGGGCCGAAGCCGCCGCCCGCACGTCCGCCCGCTCCCGCGCCGGCACCGCCGCGCGGGGCCGCGCCGCCACCGCGAGCACCGCCGCCCGCGCCTCCGGGAGGGCCTTGCGGGGAGGGGGCCCAGCGCCCGTTGTAGGGGTTCTGCCGCTGCCAGTTGCCGTCGGAGCCCTGGCGGTAGAGGGTGCCGTCCGGGCCGCGCACCGTGCCCGGCGGGGTGGACCAGGCGGAGCCGGTTCCTGCTGGTGTCGCCGCCGCGTTCGAGCCCGAGGGGGCGTAGGAGCCGCCTGCCACGACGCCGCCCGCGCCCACACCGGCTCCCGCCCCGGCTCCGCTCGGGGCGGAGGCCCAGGCCGAGCTGGTTCCGGCCGAGCCGGAACCGCTGCCGTAGGAGGTGCCGTCCATGATCCCGCCCGCGCCGCGGCCGTAGCCGCCCTGGTCGTTGCCGGTGCGGCCGGAGTCGTCCGGCGGTTTGAACTCGGGGACGGACTGGGTGGTGCTGGCGGTCTGCGCGTTGTAGCGGCTCATCGCCTGCTGGGCCTCGTCGTTGGTGGCCTGGAACCGCGCCTGCTTGTCCTCGTAGTCGCTGGTCCAGCCCAGGCCGGGGAAGTCGTCCACCCCGTTGCGCTCGGCCCAGTTCTTGTCGGGCGGCTCCATCTGCGCCTGACGCCCGTCCGAGAGCTTGCCGCCCTCGATGGGGAGAGAGTAGAAGGTACCGTGCTGGTTCTGGTTCTGCTCGGCCAGCTTTCCGCTTACTTCTTCGGCCGTCTTCGCGGCGTTCTCGGCGATCGGCTTGATCTCGGCGATCGACGCGTTGGCGGCCTCGGCGGCCCGGCCGGTGTGGGCCTCTTCGGCCTTCTTCAGCGCGGTTCCGATTTCATCGATAAGGTCTCGGAACACGCCCGCCGAGTTGCTCACCTGCTCAGCACCCTCTTTAAGCGGCGAAGGCAGGTTCGCCGCGTCGGAGGAACCGGCCATGTTCGCGCGGAGCTGCAGCGCCTGGCTTATGTAGCACATCTGCGGAGCAGAAGACATTACCCCCACCTCTCACTTCGCCGCGGGCCACGACGAGACCGACAGCTTCAGAGCCTTCTTCGCCTGCGCACAGGGATCGACCTTGCCCGTGTCTTCAGCATTGAGAGTCGAATGTGACTGAACAACCTGATCCTGCTTCGGAGCCAAGAAGATATTGCAACTCCCCGCGCTCATCGGATCATCCTTGTTAGCACGGACAGCAGGATACCCGGAAATATTCAACTTATTGAAATCGTAGAAAGAATCAGGGTTGTCGTAGTACTGCTGGATCGACCGACCGTCGGACACCGCAAAAGAGTTCTTGGTCGCACCACCGTCCGGACTCTCCCAATAACAGGCATCAGAAGCTTCCGGATTGGTCATGCTGGACTCTTTTTCGCCTTGCTCCTTGAACCCAAGTTGGGAAGCTACCTCAACAGGCAACAGGCTGCACACATCGGCAGCCGCAGCATCCTTCGGGTTGGTGATCTCCGCCCCCGAGGAGGACTGCGAATCAGAGGTGCCTGTGGACTGGTCCTCGATCGACGGCGATTCGGCCCCGGAACCGCCGCACGCCGTCAACACAGCGCTCAACACGACACCACCCACGACGATGGCGCTACGACGAAATCCACTGCTGAAGGTCATGACGGTCAGCTCTGCCTTTCGGTGTCCCGGGTCGCGGCGTCCGCGTTGTCCTCGGCCTTGTCGTACTCCCCCAGGACCGCTTTGTACGAGTCGATCTTCCCCTGAAGCCTCTCTCTTATATCGTTAGCCGCACTCGTGAGTGATCCTTCGGGACCATTGATACGTTGCTCGAACACCTCACGCGCCTGGCCGGTAGTCTCGTCCTTGGCCGTGAGCTCACCCGGGGCCGCATTTCCCATCTCCCGAGATAACTTGGCAGCCTTGTCACGAGTGTCTTCGAGTTGCCCGATGGCCTTGCTCAGGCCCTCCTTGTCAACAGCGAACCCGTCCTGGGTCACGTCGTACCTCCCCCACGCAGGTCGTGGTCCGAAACCGAGCCACATCCTGCCCGATCACCACGCCCGGCGTCAGCGGAATCAGCCCGTCCGCACTATGACGATCGACACCCTAACGTGGTGCCCGAGTCACCTTCCGATCACTCGAACGGAGCAACCACCAGCTCACCCGGGCACACCGCGCACACGGTCAGCACGATCGAGCGCGACCACCTTCCCCACCCCGGTTCACTAAGGCCGATCAGGTCACGCGTCCCAGCGTCGAGTCCGCCGCTCCGAGGTGGACAGCTGTACGCACGGCACGCCTCCGCTCCACGGCTCAACCCGCCCCCTCGGGGCTCACTTCGCCGCGGGCCACGACGACACCGACAGCCGCAGAACCTTCTTCGACAGCTCGCACGGATCCACCTCGCCGATGTCATCGGGACTCACCCGCGTGTAGGACTCGACGGTCTGGTTCTCCTGAGTCGCCATGAGGATGTTGCAGCGCCCCCACTTCATCGGATCCAGCTGGTTGATCCGTACGGCGTGATATCCGGCGATCTTCAACTTCGCCGGGTTGTCGTACTCGGTGGGTCGGCCGTAGTACTGCTCGATCGAGTGCTCGTCGGACACCACGATCACGTTCTTGGTCCCGTCGTGGTCCTGGCTCCTCCGAGAGCAGGAGTCGGGGTCCTCCGGCGTGAATCCGTCGGAGAGCTTTCGACCTTCGAGCTCGAGGCCGAACCTCGCCGCGACCTCCTCGGGAACGAGATGGCACACGTATTCGGCTCTCGCGTCCTTCGGATCAGCGACCGTCACATCCGAGTAGGGGATCACAGTGGACATGTCCTTGTACTCGCGTCCGCTCGTTTCATCCTCGTACACGCTCGACACATCGGAGCGCACCGCCGTAGCGATGCTGAGAACCACGCCGCTCAGCATCACGCCGCCCACGACGACGGCGCTGAGACGGAATCCGCGCTTGAAGTCCACGACGGGTCAGCTCTGCCTTTCGGTGTCCGGGGAGCGGCCTACGCGCTGTCCGCGGCCTCGGCAACGAACCCGCCCACGAGCACTCCGCACCTCGCCCACGCGGGCCGCGATCCGAAACCGGACAGCATCCTGCCCGTTCACTCCACCCGGTGTCAGCGGAACCGACGCATCACCGCCGTGAAACCCCGCACCCCGGCGTGGCGAACAGGCCGCGCTCCGAGCGCTCAACCAACGAGCACAGTGGACGGAACAGCCGTGGTCCTCACCCGCGGTCGCAGCCGCCGTCCTTGACCCGTCCCACGAAGGCCGACCAGACCTCCGGCGCGAGCACCAGAGTGCCACCACGCCGATCCTTGGTGTCCCGCACACCGACCGCACCGGTGGTCAACGCGACCTCGACGCAGTGGCCGGTGTCGTTGGTTCGGCTGGAAGTGCGCCATAAGCACGCGGGGAAGTCACTCATCGCAGTTCCTTTCTCTTGCCGTCGAGCAGAGTACGTGACTGCTCGGGCGTAAGCGCCAGAGTTCGCAGGTGGTCCATGATCTCCGTGTGCTGGTCCACTTCGGCCTGCTTGTCGAACCAGATCGTTTTGACGCGGGTCTCGAAGCACACCAGGCCTGGATCATCGGGGATCGGCACGTGGATGATCGTGAATGGCGCGGTCAGCGCCGGGTGCGGCCCCAGCGAGGTGGGGCACACCTGCAGCTGCACGTTGTCGAGATCGCCCAGTTCCAGCAGGTGCCCGAGTTGATCGACCATGACTTCGGACGAGCCGACGGGGCGATCCAAGGCTTGTTCCTCGATGATCATCCACGCTCGAACGGGGTGGTCGGCCCGAGTCAGGATGTCCTGACGCCGAGTTCGCAGCTCGATCTTCTGCTCCATGTTGCTGTCCGAGCGCTGCCTTCCCCGGATCACGTGACGAGCGTAGTCGTAGGTCTGCAACAGTCCGGGAACCAGCCGTGACTCGTAGCCTTCGATCTTGGAAGCCCCACGTTCCAGTCCCAGGTAGTCCTCGTAACCGATGGGATCAGCAGTGAGATCGATGTGCTCCCATCCTGCCCTGTCGCCCTTCGCTTCCCCCAGCAGGGCGAGGTACTGCTCGGTTTCTTCCTCGCGTCCGTAGATGCGAAGGAGCTTCTCCAGGAACTCTGGTTTGGGAAGGTTGCGCTGCCCTTCGATGTTGGCTATCCGTCCCTCCGAAGAGGACATCAGACGCGCTACATGTGCCTGTGACCAGCCGAGATCCAGACGTATTCGTGTAAGCCCAAAAGCTATTCGTCGTTTCGACACCCGGGGACTTCCAGTAAATCCCATGGATCCTCCTTGCCGCCCTTGCCGCTCAGCAGCGTACGCAACGCCCGATCAGGTGAAGCAGCTTGTATTCCTCACAAAATAGGGATCATGCTTATTTGTGAAGGTCACAAAGTATGGATCACATAAGGAGCGATCACCATGCTCGAGGTGCCGTTGGACGGGTTCGAGTGGCCGGGCCCGGTGGTGTGGTGGAACCCGGTCGACGGGTTCCGGCACGCCTTCGACGCCGGGCAGCGCACCCGTCCCGGCCAAAACCGCGAAACCCTGTGCGGCAGCAACGTCGTCCTGATCGACCCGAGCGAGCTGGACTGGTTGCTGCCCACCTGCGACATCTGCATGAGCGCGGCCGTCGAACGCGGCCGCACCAAGGAGGAACGCCTGGCCGAAACCCGCCGCAGGCTGCGGGAACGCTTCGGCCGCAGCGGGGAGGTGTTCTGATGCACCCGCTGGCCCTGCTCGACGAACCCGCCGGACTGCTGCCCGTCCTCGGCACCGTGCTGGCCCTGGCACTGGGCAGCGTGCTGGCCCCGCTGCGCGGCGGGCACGGTCAGCACGCCGGAGCCGGACCCGGCGCCCTCACCGTGCACACCCTGACCGCCGAACCCACCGGCACGACCCCGCCGCACCGGACCGGCCCACCGGCACGCGCACCGGTCCGCGCGCCCGACCCGGTCCACTGGCCGACCACCGACCCCGACCAGCCGCACCGACCGAACCCCGCGGGCACCGCCGGCCAGCTACGCCACGCCCTCGCCCACGGCCCCAGCCTCGCCGAACAAGACCTCGCCGCCCTGCTCGGCATCGACGCCCACCCCGACAGCTACGCCCCGGAGCCCGGATACATCGGCCGCCACCGCCTGAACAGCGCGTCGGGTCAGTTTGCTTGAGCGCCGAAAAGCGGCTCCGCCGCTTGGGACACCCCTTCCTGGCGGTACCGACCACTCAGGCGGTAGTTCCAGCGGCACCGATGGCCACACGCACCCGGCGCGGCCCGCGGGAACCGCGCCGGACACCACCTCACCGCGTGCCCGGCTGCTCACCCGTCGCGATGGGCGCGGTCAACCACTGGCGCGGAACGCCGAACGCCTCGACCAGCTCGACCGCGTGCGGGCGCAGCCGCGCGCACAGCGCGTTGACCGCCTCGGTCACCGACTTCGCCCTGCTCGCGCTGATCCGCTCGTGCTCCAGGAACCAGGCCCGGTCGTCCTCGATGTTGGACAGCACGTACAGATCGCACAGCCGCTCCAGCACCCCGGCCGAAGCCGGATCCGCGCAACGGTCGATCCCCGCGACGAAGGCCTCCAGCACCACCCGGTCGATGTGCACCCGCGCGGCACGCAGCACGTGGTCCTGCGCGTCGTTGAACACCTCGAACGGGTCGGCATCGCCCGAACCGGCCCTGCGCATCCTGCGGGTCAGCCCGTCGAGCACGTGCCGCTCGCGCTCCTCGAACATCCGCAGCTGCCAGCCCCGGTCGAACAGCACGTCCTCCTCGTCCCGGTTGGGAGCCGCGTCCACCAGCCGCTGGATCAGCGACCGCGCCGCGGTGCGCTCCACGACCGTGCCCACGAACTGGTCCGCCACGTAGCGGGCCATCCCGAGCGTGCCCAGCTCGTCGAACCGGTCGCGGTAGTTCGTCAGCAACCCCTTGGCCACCAGCTGGAGCAGCACCGTGTTGTCCCCCTCGAAAGTGGTGAACACGTCGGTGTCCGCCTTCAGAGTGGAGAGCTGGTTCTCCTCCAGGTAACCGGCCCCGCCGCAGGCCTCGCGGCACGCCTGAACGGTGCGGGTGGCGTGCCAGGTGGTCACCGCCTTCAACCCGGCCGCGCGGGACTCCAGCTCGCGCTGCGCCCGCCCGTCCGGATCGCTGTCCGGGTTCGTGTGCAGCTCGTGCAGCGTGCTCACCAGCTCCTCCTGCGCGAAGTGCAACGCGCAGGAGGTGGCCAGCGCGGGAAGCAGCTTGCGCTGGTGCCCGCGGTAGTCCAGCACCGGGGTCTCCACTCCGGTGCTCGGGTTCTCGAACTGGCGGCGCACGTCGCCGTAGCGCAGCGCGATCTCCAGAGCCAGCTTGGTGGCCACACCGGCCGTTCCCGCCACCGACACCCGGCCGGTGATCAGCGTGCCGAGCATGGTGAAGAAGCGCTTGTTCACCCCGTCGATCGGGCTGGTGTAGGTGCCGTCGGCGGAAACGTCGCCGTAGCGGTTCAACAGCGCCTCACGCGGAACCCGCACCCGGTCGAAGACGATCCGCCCGTTGTCCACCCCGTTGAGCCCGGCCTTGCGGCCGCAGTCCGAGATGTCCACCCCCGGCACGGGCGCGCCGTCCTCGTCGCGGATCGGAACCAGCAGCGCGTGCACCCCGTGGCCCTCCGCGGACCCCTCCGCGTCCGGAGTGCGCAGCTGGGCGAACACCACGGCCATGCGCCCGTCCCTGGCCGCGTTGCCGATGTAGTCCTTGCGCGCGGACTCGTCCGGGGTGTGCACCACGAACTCGCCCGTCTCCGGGTCGTAGGTCGCCGTGGTCCCCAGCCGCTGCACGTCCGAACCGTGGCCGGTCTCGGTCATCGCGAAGCATCCGGGCAGCGACAGGTCCATGATGGACCGCAGGTAGCGGTCGTGGTGCCGCTCGGTGCCGAGCGCGGTGACCGCACCACCGAACAGCCCCCACTGAACACCGGCCTTGACCATCAGCGAGAGGTTGCCCGCCAGCATCTCCATCGACACCACGGAACCGCCGCGATCACCCCCGCCGCCGTGCGAAGCGGGAAAACCGAGCGCGGTGATCTCGCTGCCCGCCAGCTTGCCCAGCTGCTCGAAAGTGCGGGCGCGGTGGGACTCGGTGTCCAGCCCGTCACCGGGCGGCAGCTGCTCGGCGTCCAACACCTCCCGAACCCGTTGCCGAACCTCGCCCCAGCGGCCGTCCAACAAGCCGCGCAACTCGATCGTGTCGAAATCACCGGGGACCTTCGGAACCCGCATACGTCCTCCATCGAAGTTTTCCGTCCGCCCTTGTCACAGGCGGTCACTCGGCGGAACCCCTCCCGGGCTCTCGCTGCGGGCGTCCCGACGTCGGGTAGCGGTTCCACACAACGCCGGGACCGTCCTCGCGAGAGCACCACGAGAGACCCCGCGGCGGCGCGAGTTGCTCGGCTGGTTGTCCCGGCGCTGCCGCGCCGCGAGCACCACGCCAGTCGTCAACACAGCAGGAAAGCATCAGTCCGGGCCACTCGACCGGCATCCGGCCGGCCCCCCGGACACCTCCACGGGGACCAGTCTGCCGCTCGAGCACGCTTCCCGCCGTCACGGGCGGCCGCCGGAGGGTCGCCACACCACTCCGGGACGGATCCCCCGAGACGAGGGTCACTTCCACTCGGCTCACGTACTCTCGGCCTAGATCTCCCCACACGAGCAGGAGCGGGAAACATGCGTTTCGGAGTGAACATCCTCAACTTCGGGGCGGAGACCGACCCCGGCTCCCTGCTGCGCTGGGCCCGGTTCGCCGAGGAGCGCGGACTGCACTCCGCGATGATCTCCGACCACCTGGCCGTGACCCCCGATGTGGCCGAGCACTACCCGGCGCCCTTCTACGACCCGTTCACCACCCTGGCCTGGCTGGCGGGACGCACCGAGCGGATCGAACTCGGCACCACCGTCGCGGTCCTGCCGTACCGGCACCCGCTGCACACCGCCCGAATCGCGGCCAACATCGACCGCTTCAGCGGCGGAAGGCTCGTGCTCGGCGTCGGAATCAGCTGGCCCCGCGCGGAGTTCGCCGCCCTCGGAGTGCCCTTCCACCGGCGCGGGGCGATGGCCGACGAATACCTGGAGGTCGTCCGGAGAGCCTGGGCCGAGGAGAAGTTCTCCTTCGAGGGCGAGTTCGTCTCCTTCACCGACGTGGCCACCGGCCCGCTGCCGACACGCCGCCCGCCGATCTGGGTGGGCGGGCTCAGCCAGGCCGCGTTGCGCCGCGCCGTGCGGGCCGGGGACGCGTGGCACCCCGTCAACCAGCGGATGGCGTGGCTGCGCGGGGAAGGAGTCCCCGCGCTGCACCGGATCGCCGCCGAGCAGCACCGCCCGGTCCCGGAGTTCGCCCCGCGCATCCAGCTGCGCACCAGCGAGACCCCGCTCGACGAGGAGAGCAGGCTCGCCGGACAGGGCACCCTCGACCAGATCCGGCGCGACCTCGACGGGCTGGCCGAGCTCGGCGCCACGCACGTGCTGCTCGACACCTACGGTGGCGCGCCGAGCGAGCACCGTCCGGTGGCGGAGGACCTGCGCATGCTCGACACGGTCGTCGAGAAGGCGCTGCCGGAACACCTCGAGCAGTGCTGGCGCCGCGTCCCACGATCCCCGGAGGAGCACACACCTTCGGGGAATCGACCCCGGACAGCGGACCGCGCCGATTGACCGGCGCACGCGGCGCGGACACGCTGGAAGGGCGGTTCCGCTGTTCCGGACCGCCCGCACGATCCGAAACCCGCCGAGCGCGACGGAAGGGAAGACCCCGTGGACCTCCAGCACGCCGCCGAAGCGCTGCGCCGGGCAGCCGAGGCCAGCCGCGAGGCGGGGGAGCGCTCGAAGAGCGAGCCCGAGCACGGGGGACTGGAACCGCTGCACGCCGCGGCGGGGGAACTGGCGGATCCGGTGGGCGCGGCGCTGGGGGAACTGCTGTCCAGAACCGAACGAACCCTCGGCGAGGAGCTCCACGACGATCCCGAGACCGCCGCGAACCTCTCGTGCCGCCTCGAAGCCGCCCGCGAGCGGGTCGACGAACTGACCGAGTGGATGCGGCAGGCGGGAAGGAGCGGGCGAGCCGAGAGCTGAGGCATGGGAACGCCGCATCGCTCGCCTGAGGGAGCGTAGGAGCTTTCCCGCACCGAAGTCGACGCGAGAAAGCTCCGGGTGCCTGAGTGCAGCTGGTGGGACCGTTCCGCGCGAGACGGTCACTCCGGACTCGTTCCGGAAAGCCCGTCTCACACGAAACATCAGCAATTCCCGGCCCAGTACCTCGGTTCGATGGGCCCCACACCGACCGGACTCACCGAACCATCAAGATCATTCGCCCTTGACGTCCTTCAGGTAGAGGTACTTCCCGGAGAGCTCGTCCAACCAGAGTCCCTCCCCCTCGACGTTGGGGTTGGCGAACTTCCTGCGCTCCCCGAAGCGGGACTCGACGGTCACCACGAAGCTCTCGACCAGCCACCCGTCGTCGCCCTCCAGCCGGACGTAGCTCGGGAAAACGTCCAGATCGGTCATCGCCAGCCGCGGCCTGCGCGGATCGTTCCACTTCGCGGAGTCGGTGTTGCCGGTCGGCCCGAAGACCACGTGCGCCGTGTCGTTGTTGCCGAAGACGTGCTGCTCGTCCATGCGGAACTCACGCCCGGCCATGCCGAGGAACAGCCTGTCCACGGTGACCGCCTCGTCCTCGCTGCCCGTCTTCGCCGCGACCTCGATGCTGTCGATCCAAGTCATTCTCGTTACCTCCGTTCTCGGAAACCCTCGAAAACCTCTCCGCGCGCCCCGCCGTCGAGCACCGGCGAGACGTAGCGGGTCCGGGCACCGCCGAACCCGTAGCCGGGGCACTGCTCGATCCGGAACCGGAATCCGTCCGGTGCCCCGATGTGCTCGGTCTCGGCGATCCTCCTGCGCACCCGGTCCGCCAGCAGCCGGAAAACCGGCGTCTCGGTCAACCGCTCGTCCCGGCCGTGTTCGACCGCCCCGAGCAGCTCCGAGCAGACGTCGAACAGCGCCTTGTCCTCCCGACGCCGCGGGAACCACACCGCGTGCCCCGCACTCCGTGCCCTCGCCGCGGGCTCCGGCATCCACGCGGACCACGCGCCGTCCCGGCCCGCGAAGCGGTAAGCGAGGCGGAAGTCGTGCCGAGCGGGTTCCGGGGCGAAGAACCGCCAGTCCGGGATCAACAACCCGGAGCGGTCCAGCGCCCGCAACCGGTCGAAAGCCCGGTACGGCAGCTGGCACAGCAGTGTGAGCAGCAACCACACCGACAGCGCGATCCCGAGCGGCCCCGCTCTCCGCCGCACGGAGGCTCCGGAAGCCCCCGTGCCGAACGGCAGGCGCCACCCGTCGTCGGAACGCGCCACCCACCACACGGCCGGATACGTGCCGACGAAAGCCCAGAAGAACCGCCCCAGACCCATCACTCTGGCCGTGACCAGGTGAAAAACCGTTCCAGCCGCCAACAGGGCCCCGGCGTGACGCCCCCGCCCGGCGAAGACCGCGCAGAAACCGCACTCGAGAGCCACCACACCGAGCTCGACCAGCCGCGTCAGCGAAGGAAGCAGCGTGGACCACGCGTAGGCCGTGGAGTCGCCGTAGGTGCGGGTGCGCAGGACTCCCGGCAGCGCCCCGCCGTTCCTCCAGGCCGGTCCGGACAGTTTCACCACCCCGGAAACCAGGTAGGCCAGACTCACCTGCGCGGCCAGCGAACGCAGGCAGCTGCGCACCGCACGCGGGTCCCGCTGTCCCGCGCGGGCCAGTCCGCAGGTGGTCTGCACCAGGAAAGCCAACTGGTCCGAACCGTCGGAACCGTACTGGTGCCTCGGGTGCAGCAACCGCGAGGAACCCGCGGTGAGCGCGGTGGCCACCAGCCGCACCCGGCGCCCGCGAACCGGGGACAACAGCACACCCGCCGCGAGGACCCGCAGCGCGTGCAACGCCCGCGTTCCCCGCTCACCGCCCACCGCGTCGTAGAGCCGGCGCAGCGCCTCGTGGTCGCGCGGGTCCCGCTCGCGCAGCACCTCCCAGTTGTTCAGCCCGCCCCGGGCGCGGTCCCGGCCGTTGCTCAGGTACTCCAGGCTGGAAACCAGGTGGTTGACCGCGGAGAGACGTTCCGACCAGGCCAACGCGCGGTGCTCACCGGAGGTGCTCTCCCGCGCTGCCGGAGGGGTTCCGCCCGTGCGGCCGGACTTCCACCCCGGCCGGCTCAGCCCGGACAGCGCGGCCCGCACCAGGTCCGAAGCGCCGGGGATCACCGGCTCCCCTCACCGCTGGCCGCCTTCTCCTTCTCGTTCCCCTTGCCGGGGTCGTTCTTCCCGCCCTGCTGGTCGTCCCCCGCGCAGGAACCGCACGAGCCCTGCTCCTTCCGGTGGCACTCGCAGGGCCCCTGGCCGATCGTGGACAGGATGTTGGCCAGCGCCTCCAGGATCCGGGCCAGGATGTTGCCCAACCGGCAACCGCCGATGGCCATCAGCGCCTGAGTGACCGTTCCGAGCAGGGATTCCAGGATCTCGTTGAGGTTGTTGAACGGAGGCTTCGGAGGGGGACCGCCCCCGGTGGTGGTCACCGACTTGCCGCCGGTGGTGGCGGTGTTCTTGTTCGGACCGCCGCCCTCGTCCTTCCCGCTGTCGTGGTCCTTCCCGCTGTCGTGCTCCTCGCCGTTTTCCTTCCCGTTTCCGTCGTTCTTCCCGTTCCCCCCGCCGTTCCCGGATTCCGCGTCCTTCTCGAACATCCGCACATCGGTGATTCCGGCCTGACAACTGTATTCGTCGTTTCCGTGAAACTCGACCGTGGTCCTGTCCGACACCGCCGCGAACTCGAGTTCCGCGTCCCTGTTCCACGCGGGCGAGGCATCCTTGGGAGTCTTCCCGGCGTCGAACTCGCGGGAAGCTATCACCTCTCCGGAATTCTTGTCCCGTATTTTCACCGTGAAATTGTTGGGGTACCCCACGCAGTTTCCCCAGGCATTCGGCCCGTGGTCGAACACGAGCCTGTACTTCCTTCCCTTCCCGGTGTCGACGGTCTGCTTGATCCCGCCGTTCGACTGAAACTCCTGCCCCAGGTCGACCGCCGGGCACTTGTCGTCGTGTTTGGCGAAGGCCGGGCTGAGGTAGTCGAAACCACCCCATTTCGGGTTCCCGTTCTTGGTGGTGTATATGGGTTCCCACGGATCGGGCCAGTACTGGTCCTGGACACCCCCGGAATTCCACCACCCGTTCTGGGGTGGCGACTTTTTCTCGAAAGTACCGTTTTTGACGAGGTTCTTCTCCACCGAGTTCTCGTTTCTCCCGATATCGTTCGCGGACAATCGCGCCCACAGAAGCTCAACGAACGCACGGAGAACCTGCCACCGGAAAGTGTCCGACACAAGCGAGCTACTACGATCGAGCAGTCGTCCTGCCACGCGTCCGCGCGGCCGGTTTCCCGGATTCCGTCACGCGAGACCGTCCTCCACCTGCGAAGAAGATCAACAACGCTGATGCGGAGCGGGAAGAAACCGTCCCGAAAAGTTCACACTGCCCGGGGAATCGGTACGACCGTCCCGGGGGAGGGCGCCACGCACGAACGTCGAACAGCGGCCACCGCCCGAAACGAGTCGTGCCGCCCCGGCACCCCGGAGCGGCACGACGAACCAACGACCTGCGTCAGCCCCTGCCGTCGTAGGGGATCTCGCAGTTGACGACCTCGTCCTCTGGATCGGCGTTGTACCGGTCGACGCCCGGGCCGCAGTCGATCAAGTCCGCCTCGTCGTCGGGACCGACCTCGTCGGCCATCACGATGTCGTCACCGGGGCCGGCGTAGAGGTAGTCCTCGCCCGGACCACCGTGCAGGAAGTCGTCCCCGGAGTTGCCCCGGATGACATCGTTGCCGGAGTTGCCGAACAGGCTGTCGTCGTTGGCCTTGCCGAAGATGACGTCGTAGCCGCCACGGCCCTTGATCACGTCCTGATACGCGGTGCCGTGCAGCCCCTCCGGCTGGTCGGTGCCTTCCTGGTGTTTCTCCTCCTCCGACATCGGCGGGGGAGTAGGCTGGTCCTGGGAAGGCGCGGCCGCGGCCAACGGCGCGCCGACCACCAGGGCAGCCGCGGCGATTCCGGTTCCCACCAGTCCGGACAGGCCGGTTCTCGTACGCGTAGTACGCAAAGCGGTTCGCTCCTCTCGCCGTGCGATCGGCTCTCCTGTGACCCCGGAGCCGATCGCACGGTTCGTTCTTCCGTGTTCCACCCCGGTGACGCGCGAGATCCGCAGCGGGTTGAGCGAAGATCGAAACTAAATACACAGTGGACATCAAAGGCCGCGTCCAGGATGGACCTCACCGGTTCGCCGAACGAGACGGAAGCGCAGGTGGACTGACGGCCACGACCTCGGACGGATCCGGGCAGTCGGGCTTCCGCGCCCGCTCAGCCGGAGTGGAGGCCCGAAAGCGCTCGGGGCCGGTGTGACCGCGACTCCCTCGCCCGCGGTGACGGCCCCGCTCGTCGTGTTCCACTGCGGTCTTCCCATCCCAGCTTCACAGGGAATCGCTAACGACACGCAGTGTACCCCGCCCCGATCGTTCCCAGGGAACGTTTTCGGGGCTTCGGTTCCTGCCCGCGAAACCGAAGCCCCGAAAAAGATGTGTGGCTACCGGGGAAGCCACGACGCGGACGCGGTCAGCCGACCACGTTGACCAGACGGCCGGGAACCACGACCACCTTGCGCGGCTCGGAACCGTCCAGCAGCTCCTGGATCCTGGAGTCGGCCAGCGCAGTGGCGCGGAGCTCGTCCTGCTCGGCCGAGGCGGGCACCGTCATCCTGGACCGCACCTTGCCGTTGAACTGGATCGGGTACTCCAGCGTGTCCTCGACGAGGTAGTCCTCGTCGGCCACCGGGAACGGACCGTGCACCAGGCTCTCCTCGTTGCCGAGCCTGGACCACAGCTCCTCGGCCAGGTGCGGGGTCAGCGGGGCCACCAGCAGCACCATCGGCTCCATCACCGAACGCGGCGGACCCACCGAGCCCGAGTACTCCTTGGTGACCCTGTTGTTCAGCTCGATCAGCTTGGCCACGGCCGTGTTGAACTGCAGGCTGTCGTAGTCGGAGCGCACGCTGTCGATGGTCTTGTGCAGCGCGCGCAGCAGGTCCTCGTCGGGCTCTGCGTCGGTGACCCGCGGCTGCCCGGTCCGCTCGTCGACGACGTTGCGCCACAACCGCTGCAGGAACCGGTGCGAACCGATCACGTCCTTGGTCGCCCACGGACGGGAGGAGTCCAGCGGGCCCATGGACATCTCGTAGAGCCGCAGCGTGTCCACGCCGTAGGAATCGGCCATCTCCTCCGGGGAGACCGAGTTCTTGAGGCTCTTGCCCATCTTCCCGTACTCGCGGCTGACCTCCTCGCCCGCGTGGAAGTACCTGCCGTCCTGCTCGACGACCTCCTCGGCCGGGACGTAGACCCCGCGCGAGTCGGTGAACGCGTAGGCCTGGATGTAGCCCTGGTTGTACAGCCTGCGGTACGGCTCCTCGGCCGAGACGTGCCCGAGGTCGTAGAGCACCTTCTGCCAGAACCGCGCGTACAGCAGGTGCAGCACCGCGTGCTCCACGCCGCCGACGTAGAGGTCCAGCCCGCCCGGGTCGTTCGCGCCGTGCCGGTCGGGACGCGGACCCATCCAGTATCGCTCGTTCTCCGCGTCCACGAACCGCTCGTGGTTCTCCGGATCGATGTAGCGCAGCTGATACCAGCACGAGCCGGCCCACTGCGGCATCACGTTGGTGTCGCGCTGGTAGTGCTTGAGCCCGTCACCGAGATCCAGCTCCACCTCGGCCCACTGCTCGGCCTTGGACAGCGGCGGTTCCGGCCTGCTGTCCGCGTCGTCGGGGTCGTAGGTGCGCGGGGAGTACTCGGCCACCTCGGGCAGCTCCACCGGCAGCTGGTCCTCGGGCATCCCCAGCGGGATGCCGTCCTCGTCGTAGACGACCGGGAACGGCTCGCCCCAGTAGCGCTGCCGCGCGAACAGCCAGTCGCGCAGCTTGTACTGCACGCTGCCCTTGCCGTGGCCGTGCTCCTCCAGCCAGGAGGTGATCTTCTTCTTCGCCTCGTCCACGTCCAGCCCGTCGAGGCTGAGCCCGGTCGCCCCGGACGAGGAGTTGATCGCGGGCCCGTCCCCGGTGTAGGCGCCGCCCTCGAAGTCCGCGGGCGGCTGCACCGTGCGCACGATCGGCAGCCCGAACTTCTCGGCGAACTCCCAGTCGCGCTGGTCCTGCCCCGGGACGGCCATGATCGCGCCTGTTCCGTAGCTCAGCAGCACGTAGTCGGCCACGAACACGGGAACGCGCTCGCCGTTGACCGGGTTGACCGCGTGCATCCCGGTGAACACGCCGGTCTTGTCCTTGTTCTCCTGGCGGTCCAGTTCGGACTTCGTCTCGGCGGCGCGCCGGTACTCGGCCACGGCCGCGGCCGGGCCCGAGTAACCGCCGGTCCAGCGCTGATCGGTGCCCTCCGGCCAGGAGCCGAACCTCTCCGGGGCGGACAGGATCTCGTCGGCGAGGGGGTGCTCCGGGGCGAGCACCATGTACGTCGCGCCGAACAGGGTGTCCGGCCTGGTGGTGAACACCTCGATCCGCTCGGCGCGGTCGTCCAGCCCGAAGTACACCTCGGCGCCCTGCGAACGGCCGATCCAGTTGCGCTGCATGGTCTTGACCTTGTCCGGCCACTCCAGCCGGTCCAGGTCGTCGACGAGCCGGTCGGCGTAGGCGGTGATCCGCATCATCCACTGCTTGAGGTTGCGGCGGAACACCGGGAAGTCGCCGCGCTCGCTGAGCCCCTCGGCGGTGACCTCCTCGTTGGCGACCACGGTCCCCAGACCGGGGCACCAGTTCACCGGCGCCTCCGAGAGGTAGGCCAGCCGGTACGAGTCGACGATGCGGCGTTGCTGCTCGCGGTCCAGCTCTTCCCAGGGCGTGCCATCCGGGGTGGACCGCTTGCCCGCGGCGAACTCGGCCTCCAGCTCACTGATCGGGCGGGCCCGGCCGCGCCCCTGGTCGGCCTCGGTGTCGTACCAGGCGTGGAAGATCTGCAGGAAGATCCACTGGGTCCACTTGTAGAACTCGATGTCGGTGGTGGCGACCCTGCGCCGCTCGTCGTGCCCGAGACCGAGCCTGCGGATCTGCGTCAGGTAGCGCTCGATGTTGTTCTCGGTCGTGGTGCGCGGATGCGTGCCGGTCTGCATCGCGTACTGCTCGGCGGGCAGCCCGAAGGCGTCGAAGCCCATCGTGTGCAGCACGTTGCGCCCCAGCATCCGGTGATAGCGCGCGTAGACGTCGGTGCCGATGAACCCGAGCGGGTGACCGACGTGCAGCCCGGCTCCCGAGGGGTAGGGGAACATGTCCTGGACGAACAGCTTCTCCGCGGCCGCGTCCTCGCCGCTCAACGGACCCACCGGGTTCGCGGCGTGATAGCTGCCGAGTTCCTCCCAGCGCCGCTGCCAGTTCCGCTCGATCTCCCCCGCGATCCGCGCGGTGTACCGGAAGGGGGGTGTCTCGTCGCCCGCACCTTCCGTGCCCTGCGAGTTCCGTTCCGCGCCACTCATCGTGTGCGTTTCCTTCCCTAGTTCGTCGCCCGGGCTCACCGGCCGGCGCTCCGGACGACCCATCGGTGTGCCGCCCCTGGAAAACCTAAAGAGTCCGCGGGCTGACCTGCTTGGCGGGTCGGCTGGGGGAACCTCACTCGGGGCCTCGCTGCGGGAGCCGGCACATCGAGCAACCACCTACGCTCCGTGCCGGCCGTCCTCGCGAGACCCGCGACTGAGAACCCCGGCGGCGCCGACCGCGTAGGTGGCGGAAAGCGGCTGCGCCGCTTGCCCGACGATCGCCCCGTCCGCACTCCTCGGCCCCCTCGTCCCGAGTCGGGCACGAGGGGTCGCCGCGCCGAGGGACACGTCGTCTCAGCGCGGCACGACAAGAAGTCGGGCGATGGCCACGGCAACAGCATAACCGGTGGGTAAAGCAGGTACGCGGGCCGGGACGGGCACGGGAGCCGAAGTCGCGCGCGCCCCCGGAACAGCCGCGGTGGTCGCGGACGCGGAGATGCCCCGAGCGGCGTGCGGATCGCCGAAGGAGCGGTCGCGGAGGCGGGCCCGGGACCCGCGGGACGACCGCAGCGCACGCGGGACCGCCCCGGTGTGCTCCGGGGCACGCCCGCACTGCGGTGTGCCCCGTCACCGCACGGGGAGGTCGTAGGCTGTCGGGGTGGCGCTTGCATTGCTGATCATCGTGTGTGCCGCCGTGATCCTGCTCGGCGCGGCCGCCCTGCCCCTCGGGCTGCGCGGACTGCGCGGCACGTTGCCGCGCAACCGCTACGCCGGGGTGCGGACCCCGGCCGCGCTGCGCGACGAGCAGACCTTCCGGATCGCCAACCGGGTGGCCGCGCCGCCGATCCTCGCCGGGGGAGCGGTGGCCGTGATCGCCGGTGGCTGCGCGGTCGCGCTGGGGGGAGCGGCGACGAGCTGGCTGATCGTGGGAATCGGCACCGTCGGCGCGGTGGCACTGATCCTCGCCGGGGGAGCGCTCGGGGCGCGTGCCGCGGCGGCGGTTCCGGCCGAATCCGGGTGCTCCGTCTGCGCGGCCCCCTCGGGAGGCGCGGAAGCACGGGCCGCCCCCGATTCGACGGGCGGCGGCTGCGCCGCCGCCGGACTCTGCTCCTCCGGAGGAAACTGCGCGGCCGCGATGCTCGGCCAGCAGGAGCCTTCCTCCAGGTCACCCGAGTAACCGGCACCGCCGCGAACGAATCGAGCTACCGAGAACCCGGACAGGAACTCCCAACCGAGGGGATCCACGCCAACGCAGGCGCTTACGGGCCTGCGCAGTCGGCACCGCGCGGGTCCCGAAGCCGCCGGGATTCCGCCAGGAACTTTCAGCAGAAAGGCTCCGTCCGACGCAGGTGCTCTGAGCCCGAGCAACCCGCACCGCCGCGGGGTCTCAGTCGAGTGCCCGGTGAGGACGGCCCCGACGTTGTGTAGGTGGCTACCCGATGTCGGGGCACCCGCAGCCGGGCGCCGACTGAGGTTCCGCCACGCAACCGCCTACGCAGGCCGAGCCGCCCGAGGCAAAAACGTCAGTTCAGCTGGACGTCTCCGGGGTGCGTGGCCAGGAAGGCCAGCGGCGGCCCCTGCCTGCGCAGCACCCGCCCCCACAGGTTCACCGAGGGGTCGGCGATCACGTCCTCCGGCAGCGCCGGGATCACGTGCCAGTCCCCGCGCTCGATCTCACCTTCCAGCTGCTGCTTGCCCCAGCCCGCGTAACCGGCGAAGAAGCGCATCCCCCTGGCCAGCCCGGCCAGCTCGTCCGGGTCCTGTTCGAGGTCGACCAGCCCGACCGGCCCGTTCACCCCGACGATCCCCTCCAGCTCTCCGGTCTCCACCCCGGTGCGCAGCGCGGCGAGGCAGATCGCGGTGCGCTGGTCCACCGGTCCGCCCACGAACAGGGACTGCGGCTCGCTGGAGTGCTCGGCCCACTTGGGCAGCACGTCGTGCACCGGTATCTCGCTCGGCCGGTTGAGCACCACGCCGAGGGTTCCTTCCTCGTGATGGTGGATGACGAACACCACCGCCCGGCGGAAGTTGTCGTCGTACAGGGTCGGCGCCGCCACGAGCAGCGTCCCCGGTTTCACGTCCGCGTCGGTTCCCACGCCCGGCATGATCTCACTCCGAAGCCACTTTGGGGATCGCCGTAACTGGACCGAGTGCCAGGAACCCCCGAACCTCAGCCGGGACCGCCCTCGGACGGCAGGACGCCCTCCGCGCGCGCCCAGCGGTACAGCTCGGCGACGGCGTCCTCCCGCCCCAGCGGCCCCTGGTCGAGCCGAACGTCCTTCAGGTGGCGCCAGGCGCGGCCCACGACGGGACCGGGGCTCACGCCGAGCAGCTCGATGATCTCGTTGCCGTCCAGATCCGGCCGCACCTTGGCGAGGTCCTCCTCCTCGGCGATGCGCTGGATCCGCGCTTCCAGATCGTCGTAGGCGCGCTGCAGGGCACGCGCCTTGCGCTTGTTGCGGGTGGTGCAGTCGGCCCGCACCAGCTTGTGCAACCGCTGCAGCAGGTGACCGGCGTCGTTGACGTAGCGCCGCACCGCGGAGTCGGTCCAGTTGCCCTCGCCGTAACCGTGGAACCGCAGGTGCAGGTAGACGAGGTTGGACACGTCGGCGATGGTGTCCTTCGAATAACGCAGGGCGCGCAGCCGCTTGCGGGTCATCTTGGCGCCGACCACCTCGTGGTGGTGGAAGCTGACCCCGCCGCCCGGTTCGAAGCGGCGCGTGGCGGGTTTGCCGATGTCGTGCAGCAGCGCCGCCAGCCGCAGCGTCAGGTCCGGCTCGCCCTCCGGGTCATCGGCCCGTTCCAGGTCGACGGCCTGGTCCAGCACCACGAGCGAGTGCAGGTAGACGTCCTTGTGCTGGTGGTGCTCGTCGATCTCCAGCCGCATCGCGGGCAGCTCGGGAAGCACGTGATCGGCCAGTCCCGTGTCGACCAGCAGTTCGATTCCCCTGCGCGGATGCCGCCCGCACAGCAGCTTGGACAGCTCGGCCTGTATCCGCTCCGGGGTGATCCGCTCGATCTCGTCGGCCATCCGGCGCATCGCCTCCAGCACCCGCTCGGCGGGCTCGAAGCCGAGCTGCGCCGCGAACCGCGCCGCGCGCATCATCCGCAGCGGATCGTCGGCGAAGGACTCCTCCGGGGTGGCCGGGGTGTCCAGCCGCTGCTGGATCACGTCGCGCAGCCCGTCGTGCGGGTCGACGAGCTCCCGTTCCGCGAGCTCGACGGCCATCGCGTTGACGGTGAAGTCCCTCCGGAACAGGTCCCCGTCGATCGAGTCCCCGAAAACCACCTCGGGGTTGCGGCTGGAGCGGTCGTAGGTGTCGGCGCGGAAGGTGGTGATCTCGACCGTCACCCCCCGCCGGTAGGCGCCCACCGTGCCGAACTCGATGCCGGTGTCCCAGACCGTCTCGGCCCACTCCTCCAGCAGTCCCTGCACCTGCTCGGGGCGCGCCTCGGTGGTGAAGTCCAGGTCGCCACCGAGCCTGCCGAGCAGCGCGTCGCGGACGCTGCCGCCCACGATGTAGAGCGTGAAGCCGGAAGCGGCGAAGCGGCGCGCCAGTTCCTCGGCGACCGGTGCCTGCCTCAGCAGCTCCTCGACCGCGTTGTGCCGCGCCGTTCGTGCCGGGTCCGCACCGGCACCCGGCGACTGCGCGGCGGAGGCTCGTGGACCGTAATCGGAGTCGGCGGCGTCGAACACGGAAGGGGACACGGCAGACCAGGGTATCGGCCATCCCGCGACGGCCCACGGCGGTCACCGCGAACGGTGTTCCGCGCCGGTGAGTCGTCACTCCGCGAGCTCCGGCCCGGGCGCGGCGGGAGGTTCCGCTCCGACCGCCCCGCGAGGAAGACCCCGGCCGGTTCGAGCTCACCTTTTCCGGTCCTGGGCAAACCACCCACGAACACGCACGGCGACGATGAAATGATCAACCGCGACCGGAGCTCTCCACCGAACGGGTCGGAGAGAAACCAGCCGCACGACACGTCGAACCACGGTGAGTTGTCAAGAACGACGATTAACCGCCGAATCGCATTACCATCGGCCCCATGCCTCCCCCGCCCGGTGGTTCCGGCGGATCCGGACCAAAGCGTCGGAGCCCGCGCCGGCGACGCAGGTTGCGGACCGTGGACGAGACGTCGGCGGGCGGACTGGTCGTCGACGCCTCGAAACGGCACGCGGCCGTCATCGGGAGACTGGACCGTCAACGGCGACTGCTGTGGTCCCTGCCCAAGGGCCACATCGAGCCGGGAGAGACTCCGGAGGAGACCGCCGTCCGCGAGGTGGCCGAGGAGACCGGCATCATCGGACGGGCGGTCCGCCCGATCGGGACGATCGACTACTGGTTCGTCGCCGACAACAGGAAGGTGCACAAGACCGTGCACCACTTCCTGCTCGTCGCCACGGGCGGCGAGCTTTCCGACGAGGACGTGGAGGTCACCGAGGTGGCATGGGTGCCGCTGGGTGAACTGGACGAGATCCTGGCCTATGCCGACGAGCGCAGGCTCGTGCGGCACGTGATCACGCTGTTCGGGAACGCTCCGGGCAGCGCGGAGTTCGGTAGCTGGACGGAGCACGGATGAGCCCGCAGCTGGGCGGCGCGCACACGCCGGAGAACCCCGTGCGCGTGCGAACGTGGACGAAGGCCGCACTGGTCGCCGTGATCGGAGTCCTGCTCACGGCGTTCGCCCCCGCAGCTCCCGAAGCGACCGCGCAGCCGGGTGAACAGGTCGGAATCGACGTGTCCTCGGTCACCCCCGAAGTGGTCCGCTCCGGCTCCGAACCCTTCCTCGAGATCGCCGGGACTCTGCGCAACAACGGCGACGAGGCGATCGACGAGCTCGAAATGCGCCTGGAACGCGGCGAACCGCGTGCGACGCGCCCCAGCCTGGTCGAGGCGATGCGCGGCGGAGCGAAGACCTCGACCCGCACCCGTTTCACAACGGTGGCCGACAACCTCGCACCGGGGCAGCGCACCTCGTTCGAGCTGCGCGTCGAGCTGAAGGGGACCGGTCCGCAGTCGCTGGGCCTGGAGCGCCCCGGGGTCTACCCCCTGCTGCTCAACGTCAACGGTGACCTGGCCCCGCAACGCAGGGCCAGGGTCGGCTCCGCGAACTTCATGCTCCCGGTGCTGTCCTTACCCGGTGGCTCCACCGAGCCGCCCTCGCAAAGCACCGGCATCACCACGCTGATACCGCTGGTCGACTACCCGCACATGGCGCAGGAGCAACTGCCGGGACGGCCGACCATCCTCACCGACGACCGCCTCGCGAAATCGCTGGCCCCGGGCGGCCGGCTCTCCGAGCTCGTCGACGCCGTCTCCGAGGAGGTTCCGGCCGACTCCGAACTCGGAAAGAGCGTCTGCTTCGCGATCGACCCCGACCTGATAGTCACGGCCAAGGCCATGGCCGAGGGGTACCAGGTGCGCGAGCAGAGCGGCGAGACCGTGCGCGGCACCGGCTCACGAGCCGCCGCGGACTGGCTGAACCGGCTGCGGGAAACCGTCGGGGGGCGCTGCGTGCTCTCCCTCCCGTACAGCGACGCCGACCTGGTCGCGCTGGCCCGGGCCGGGCTGCCGGACCTGATCCGGGGTTCGATGGACGGTTCCGGGCTGATAAGCAGCGAGCTCGGCGTCGCGGTCCGCGACGACGTCCTCTGGCCCGCCGACGGCGCCCTCGACCGCTCGACCGCCTCCCAGCTGGCCGACACCCCCGTGCGCAGCGTGCTGATGCACCCCGACTCGCTGGCCGGCACCAGCGGCACGCTGCGCCCCGTGCGGCTGAACACCGGAAACCCGGACTACGCCCCCACCGCCCGCAAGATCGACCCGCTGGTCGCCGACGCGCTGAACCCGGCACGGGGGCAGCAGGCGGGTGGCTCGACCGGACTGGCCCCCGCCGGGGACGGGATGCCCTCGGTGCTCGACGGGCTGGCCGCGCTGACCTTCCGGGCGAACACGGCCGCCGTGGAGGGCGGCACGATCATCGCCCCGCCACGCAGGTGGAACCCGGACGGAGCGGAACTGCGCGGGTTCCTCTCCGGACTGCGGAGCCTGGGGAAGGCCGGTTACGTGCGGCCGGAACCGCTTCCTTCGGCGGAATCGGGCGACACGGGCGGCGACTCCTCCGCGGACACGTCCACCTCGTCCACCGGCGAAGCCCCGCAGCGGGTCTCGCCCACGTACCCCGCCAGCAGCGAGCGAGCCGAGATCCCGCCGTCGGTGCTGGACGAACTCGCCGCGCAGAACTACAAGGTCGGCCAGCTGTACAGCGCCGCGGAGCGCGAGCCCGCGTTGAACGTGGACCCGGCAAGAGTTACCACCCCGCTGCGCAACGGGCTGTTGCACGGGGCGTCCAGCGCGTGGCGGGGCAACGGGGAAGCCGCGTCCCACTGGGTCGACGTGGCCAGCCGAACCCTCGAAGGGGTGCTGGACGGAGTGCACACGGCCAAGTTCGAGGGCCAGATAACGCTGACCTCCTCGCAGGGCAAGATCCTCGTCACGGTGCAGAACGACCTGCCGGTCAACGTCCGGTTCAAGCTGCACGTCGACAGCCCGCCGGGGGTCCAGGTCGACGACCTCGGGGTGCTCAAGGTGCCCGCCAACGGCAGTCGGCTCTTCCTGCCGGAAACCACCGTGGAACGTTCGGGCAAGTTCACCGTGGACGTGACCCTGCGCACCGAAGGAGGGGCCAAACTGGGCCAGACGCGCAGGCTGCGGGTCGACTCCAACGCCTACGGGACGGTGCCCCTGATCCTCACGATCACCGCGGCCGCGCTGCTCGTGCTGCTGTCGGCCCGCCGCATCGTGCGCAGGATCCGCTCCCGCGGCAACGGCTCGGGCGACGGCGGCTCGACCGGCGGGGACGGAACGGACCCGAACGGACCGGGGGACTCCCCGGACACCGGGGAGACCGAGGCCACACCCGAGGAGGACAACCCCGCTCCCTCCGAGACGTCCCCCGATGAGGAGGCTCCCCGTCCGGGGGGCGACGGCGGCCCGCCCGAGCGGGGGACCGGCGAACCGGCCACCGACAACGATCCGCGGCGAAGCTGATCGAAGTTCTCCGCTCGGGACGGCAGGGTGCCCGCTCGGCGGTGCCGGTGGGCAGCGTGCTCGTCTCGGCGCCGCCCGCGCGAAAGAACACCCCGACCGTCGACTCGGCCGGAGAACCTCAGTGAGAGCCTTTGCGGGGGCCTCCTGCCCGGAAACGATCTCCGGCACCCGTCGGGATCATCGTGCTTTCAGGTGAAGGCCCCGGCCTCTCGGCACCCGGACACTCGGCGAGAACGCTCGTCGGAGGGGTCACTTTCGCTAACATGGCCGGGTTGTACACGCACGGGTGCGCACACCGAGCGAAGGAATGAGTTGGTGAACGGAGACAACCGCGCCGGAGCCCTCGACTACCAGCAGCGGGGTCCCGGTGAGGAGGAAGCTCACCCGACCGAACCGATTCCGCGGGTGGCCGGTCCGCTGACCGGAACCGCGTTTCCGGAGCGGGACGGCATCTCCGGCAACGCCGACGAACTGACCCAGCCGATCCCGGCACTCGGGCGGACCCCGGGCAACGTGCGCTCCGAACAGCACACCGAGGTGATCCCCACAGTGGGCGAACCACACGGCAGCGGGACGTCCGAGCACCCCGGCACCGAGGACGAGGAGCACGAAGCGGCCGAGCAGGAGCCCGAGGGCAAGAAGTCCCTGCTCAAGGCCAGCGGCTCGATGGCCGTGGCCACGCTGATCAGCCGCATCACCGGCTTCGGCTGGAAACTGGTGCTGGCCTACACGGTCAGCTTCGGCGTGATCAACGACTCGTTCACGGTGGCCAACACACTCCCGACCAGCATCTTCGAGCTGCTCATCGGCGGTGTGCTCACCAGCGTGATCGTCCCCGTCCTCGTGCGGGCGCAGAAGACCGACGAGGACGGGGGGCAGGCCTACGTCCAGAAGCTGCTCGCCGCCTCCGGCCTGGTGCTGCTGGCGGGCACCCTGCTGTCGCTGCTGGCCGCCCCCGGGCTGGTGTGGCTGTACATGGGCGACTCGGAGAAGGCCAGTCCGGAACTGGCCACCGGCCTCGCCTACCTGCTGCTGCCGCAGATCCTGTTCTACGGGGCCAGCGCGCTGTTCGGCGCACTGCTGCAGTCCAAACGCGTCTTCGGGCCCCCGGCGTGGGCCCCCGTGCTGAACAACGTGGTCATCATCGCCACGCTGCTCGTCTACAGGGCGCTGCCGGGGGAGCTGACCCTGGACCCGGTGCGGATGAGCGACGCCCACCTGCTGACCCTCGGCATCGGGGTGAGCTGCGGTGTGCTCGCCCAGGCGTGCATCCAGCTGCCCGCGCTGCGCAAAACCGGGCTGAGCTTCGTGCCCCGGCTCGGCTGGGACTCCAGGCTCTCCGAGTTCGGCGGGATGACGCTGTGGATGCTCGGCTACGTGGGGGTCAGCCAGATCGGCCTGCTCGCGCTCTCCCGGGTGGCCACCTCCTCCGATCCGGGGTCCTGGGCCATCTACAACTACGTGTGGATGCTGCTGCAACTGCCCTACGGCGTGATCGGCTTCTCCGTGATGACCGCGATCCTGCCGCGCATGAGCGCCGCGGCCGCCGACAGGGACCACGCGCGGATGGTCGACGACCTGTCGCTGGGAAACAGGTTGTCCACGGTCGCGCTGCTGCCGATCAGCGGGATCATGACCGCGCTGGGAGTGCCGATCGCGGTGGCGCTGTTCTCCATCAAGGACGGCAGCGGTTCGACCGAGCAGCTCGGCCTCGCCCTCGCCGTCTCCTCCTTCGGCGTGCTGCCCTTCGCGATCACCATGATGCAGATGCGCGCCTTCTACGCGATGAAGGACGCGCGCACCCCGACGCTGATCATGGTCGTGATGACCGTGTTCAAGGTGCTCATGGCGATCGCGGTCGGAGCGCTCATCGCCCCGGAGAACGTGGTCCTCGGGCTGACCTTCACCAATTCGTTCACCTTCGTCGTCGGTGCGTTCGTGGGCGAGTTCTGGCTGCGCTCCCGGCTGGGGCCGCTCGGAAGCAGGCGCTTCCTGAGCACCCTGGGGCGTACGCTGCTGGCCTCGGTGGTCGGTGCGCTGGTCGCGTGGCTGATCAGCGTCGGCGTCGACGGCCTGGTTCCCGGTGACGGTCTCGCGAGCGGCTGGCTGCGGCTGGTTTCCGGCGGCGCCTGCGGAATGGTTGTCATCTTCGCCGTGATGTGGCTGCTGCGGGTTGCCGAACTGCAACCCGCGTTCAGCCGAATCACCGGTCTGCTGCGTCGCCGGTGACGGCAGCGTCACGTACTCTCGGACGGGGAGTCTCTACGGCGGGGCGTACGAGAGCGGCGGCCTTTTTCCGGCCGCGGAAACGCCCCTGGCACGAGCGGGGATCGCGTTCGGCGAATCTTCGCCGACGGGAAGAATCGGGAGACGGCAGGTGAGCGGAAAACCGACCGGACAGGCGGGTGCCGGACAGCAGGACGCCAACCAGTACGACAACACCGTGCACCAGGAGAGTCCCGCGAACGCGGGGCACTCCCAGGAGCCGCCGCTCGCACCGGGAGCCGTGCTCGACCACGGACGATATCGGCTGCTCGCCAAGGTCGGTTCGGACAGTCGCTGCAACGCCCAGCTCTGGCGCGCCAAGGACGGCGTGCTGGGCCGCGACGTGGCGCTGACCATCATCGTGGGGGACCGGGCCGACGCCGAACAGGCCGCCAACGCGCGGCGCACTCTCGAACGGGCGATGCACGCGAGCACCTTCAACCACGTCGGCGTGGCCAGAGTGCTCGACGTGGTACACAACTCACCGGGCGACCCGGACGGGGTGCTCGGCATCGTCATCGCGGAATGGACCCACGGCAGCGACCTGACCGAACTGATCTCGGACGGCCCGCTGGCCCCCGGAGGGGCGGCGCGGTTGCTGCAACCCCTGGCCGCCGCGGTGGAGGCCGCCCACCACGCGGGTCTGGTGCTGGGGATAGACCACCCCCAGCGGGTGCGGGTCACCGCCTCCGGCGAGATCAGGATGGCGTTTCCCGGACCGATGCCCCATGCGGGCTCGGGGGAGGACGTCCGCGGGCTCGGGGCCGTGCTGTACCTGCTGCTGACCGGACGATGGGCCCTGCCCGGCGCGCCGGAAGGGGTGTCCTCCGCCCCGGCCGACTCCGAGGGCAACGTCGTCCCCCCGCGCACGTTGCGGCCGGCCGTCCCGCTCGAACTGTCCACGGTGTCCACCCGCGCTCTCGGCAGTCCCGAGTCGCACGGCACCACGGGAGGAGTGCGCACCGGCGCCGCCGTCCTGCGGGTGCTGGAGCAGTACGCCCAGCAGGAGTCGGCCGACACCGTCATGCACTCCACCCCGGCCGGCGGCGGCGAGTCGCGCAGCAACGAGGTGTGGAACCGCGAGGACCCCAAGCCCGACCCGGCCAAGCGGCGCAAGCTCGTGCTCAGCGTCAGCGTGCTCGCCGTGGCCACCGTCGTGGTGCTCGGCTGGCTCGCGGCGAACCTGATCGGCCTGTTCGCCGGCTCGGGGTCCTCCGGTCCTCCGGTGGTGCTGAACCCCGACGAGGACGGCAGCACCCAGAGCGAGCAGTCCGACCAGGGCTCGCGGCAGCAGCCGAAACCCGTCTCGGTGTCCGACTCGAAGGTGTTCGTCACCGAGAAGGACCGCGACCACAAGGACGAGGTCGGCAACGTGCACGACGGGGACCCCGGCACGCACTGGCAGACCGACAGCTACAACGACCAGCTGGGGACCGGGTTCAAGAACGGCATCGGGGTCGTCCTGACGCTGGAGACCCCGTCGAAGCTCAGCGAAGTGAACATACAGTCCCCGAGCTCGGGGACCGAAGTGGAGGTCCGCAGCGCTTCGAGCGCCTCGCCGAGCCTTTCGAACGCCGACGTCATCGGCACCGGAGAGCTGGAGGACGGCACCACCGAGATACCGGTGAAAGCGGACGAACCGACCTCGCACGTGCTCGTGTGGATCACCGGGCTGTCCTCCGGGGACCGCTACAGCTCCCAGATCGACGAGATCGAGGTGATGGGAACCTCCGGACAGTCCTGAGCCGATGAGGCACTCCGGCGCGGCTGGCGCAGCCTGCCGGTCGGCCTGCACGTGAGTCGGCGCCTCGCTGCGTCGGAGGGCACCTCGAGCAGCGACACGCCACGGTGCCCTGCCGCCTCGCAATGCATCCGACTCACGCACCGGAGCTTCCCTTCCTGCATAGGCTGAAGCGCTCACCTCGAACGGAACCTTCTCCCGGGAATGCGCAGAGTTCCCCTTCGGAACGCAGCGCCGAACCCCCGGACAGGAACTCCCGATCAGGAGGCTCACTCCGACGCGGGCGCTCTGATCCTGCGCAACCCGACCGACCGCGGGTTCTCGGTCCCGGGGCTCGCGAGGACGGCCTCGACGTTGTGCAGGCCGCTACCCGATGTCGAGGATCCCGCAGCGAGACCCCGACCGAGGTTCCGCCAAGCGACCACCTACGCGAACCGAACCGCCGACTCTCTCCTACCTACATCTGGTGGATTCGCTCCGGCACGTGATCAGTAGGGTTCGAGACGTGTCAGAAACCGCCAGTTCGGATGCCGACCTCATAGCGGCCCACCTCTCCGGGGACCGGCAGGCCTTCTCCGAGCTCTTCCGGCGGCACCGCGATCGGCTGTGGTCCGTGGCACTGCGCACGATGCGGGATCCCGACGAAGCCGCCGACGCGCTGCAGGAGGCGATGATCTCCGCTTTCCGCAACGCGAGCTCCTTCCGCGCCGAGTCGAGAGTCACCACCTGGTTGCACCGGATAGTCGTGAACGCCTGCCTCGACCGGATGCGCAGACAGCGCACGAGAGCCACCGTCCCGCTGCCGGAAAGCGGCCCCGGAGAACCCGCGCACCCGCACGACAGGATCTCCGAGCACGACACGAGGATGGTCGTCGAGGACGCGCTCGCCCAGCTGCCCGAGGACCAGCGTGCCCCCATCGTGCTCGTGGACGTCGAGGGCTACCCGGTGTCCGAGGCCGCGCGGATGCTCGGGGTCGCCGAGGGAACGATCAAGAGCCGTTGCGCACGCGGCCGGATGAAGCTCGCACAACTTCTCGGGCACCTGCGGAACCCGGGTGTCAGTACAGACGTCCCAGATGGAGGCATGGCCGCACGTCGACGGGAGGGACGATGAGTGGCGAGGAACTGAGCGCCGGGACACCTCGGGACCCGGACTGGTCCCCGGACGTGTTGGCCGATCTGCACGCGGGAGCCCTCGACGAGGAAACGGCCGGGCGGATCGACCCGGCCGCCAGAACCGACCCGGAGGCCGTCGCCATACTGACGGCGCTGGAGGACACGCGAACGGAACTCGCGGGGCAACCCGCCTTCGAGATACCGGAGGAGGTCGCGGCCCGCATCGAGAACTCACTGGCGGCCGAACCGCTGCCCCCGCCCGCCGCGGACACGGGGCGGGCGGGACGGGCCGATCCCGCGGCCGAATCAGCGCGGGAGAACTCCGGCCCGGAGCCCGCGGAGCCCGAACACCCCCCTCCCGACAACGTCACCCCCATCGGCCGGGCCAGCGGGAGCGGCAGCCGCCGCCGGAGGGCCTTCGCACTGGGTTCCGGCCTGGTGGCCGCCGCGGCGGCCATGCTGGCCGTGGTGCTGATCATCCAACCGAACCAGTCGACGCGGGAGGACCCAAGAGCGGACGACACGGCCGCGGCCCCGCAGCCGGGAGGCGAAGAACCGTCCCCGCTGGCGTTGACCGGCGATCGGGTCGAGCTCGAGGGGCAACGGCTCCAGGAGGTGCTCTCCTCCGAGCAGTACGTCGACTCCCTGGTCGATCCGCAGCGACTGCTGGCGTGTTTACGGGCGAACGGGATCGAGGACGGTTCCCCCCTCGGATCCAGGGAGATCAGCTTCAACGGGCAGCGGGCCCAGCTGATGGTGCTGTCCACCGGGGAGATCGGCCGGTTCCGGCTGCTGGCCGTGGGACCGGGCTGCGGAGCGGGCAACCCGGCGACGCTCTCGGACACCGTCGTGGGCGGCTGACCCGCCGCCGGCGACCACCCGAGAACCACCGCGACGGGCGACGGCCCGTGGCGGGACCGCCCACCCGGCCGAGCCCCGTCCAACGAGCCCCCGTCCAACATGTGGGTGCGGGCACGTGTACGGAGGGGCCGGGAACAAGCGGGACCTAGTATCGCGTTGACGAACAAGCGCGGGGACACCTACCACCCGCGAACGACGTGACCGAGGGAAGGGGCGCGGTGACTGGCGACGTCCGGAACCTGATCATCGTTGGCTCCGGCCCTGCCGGCTACACCGCAGCGGTGTACGCGGCCAGGGCCGAGCTGCAACCACTGGTCTTCGAGGGAACCCAGTACGGGGGCGAACTCATGACCACTACCGATGTGGAGAACTATCCCGGCTTTCGGGACGGGATCATGGGCCCCGAGTTGATGGAGCAGTTCCGCGCGCAGGCGGACCGCTTCGGGGCAGAGCTCAAGACCGAGGACGTCGACGGGATCGACCTCGGTGGCGCGGTCAAGACCGTGACCGCGCACGGTGTCGAGTACCGCGCGAAAGCCGTGGTCCTGGCGATGGGCGCGGCCGCCCGCTACGTCGGGGTCCCCGGTGAGGAGCAGCTGCTCGGGCGCGGCGTGTCGGCGTGCGCGACCTGCGACGGATTCTTCTTCCGGGATCAGGACATCGCCGTGGTCGGCGGGGGCGACTCCGCCATGGAGGAAGCGACCTTCCTCACCCGGTTCGCCCGTTCGGTGACGATCCTGCACCGCCGCGAGGAGTTCCGCGCCTCCAAGATCATGCTCGAACGCGCGCAGGCGAACGAGAGGATCCACTGGCGCACCAACGCGGTCGTCACCGCGGTCAACGGCGAGAGCACCGTCTCGGGGCTGACCGTGCGCGACACCGTCACCGGCTCCGAGTCCGAACTCCCCGTCACCGGGATGTTCGTGGCGATCGGGCACGACCCGCGCAGCAAACTCGTCTCCGATCAGGTCGAGGTGGACGAGGAGGGGTACGTGCAGGTGCACCAGCCCTCCACGGCCACCAACATCCCGGGCGTGTTCGCGGCCGGTGACCTGGTGGACAAGACGTACCGGCAGGCCGTCACGGCCGCCGGATCGGGTTGCTCGGCGGCCATCGACGCGGAACGCTGGCTCGCCGAACAGGAAGCCTCCGAAAGCGCCGAGGTCGCCTCGGAACTCGTCGGAGGTGGATACGGTCCCGCCGCCGAGGCCGACGCGGCGGCAGCCCGCTGACAACCGCATCAGAGCAGAACACCGCAAAGGAGATGACATGTCCGCCAAACCGGTCACCGTCGACGCCGACTCGTTCAAGAACGACGTCCTGAACAACGACAAGCCCGTACTGGTCGACTTCTGGGCCACCTGGTGCGGCCCGTGCAAGATGGTCGCCCCCGTCCTGGAGGAGATCGCCTCCGAGCACGAGGGCAAGATCACCATCGCCAAGCTGGACATCGACCAGAACCCCGGCGTCGCCAGGGACTACCAGGTGATGTCGGTTCCGACGCTGCTGCTGTTCTCCAACGGGGAGCCGGTCAAGCAGATCGTCGGCGCCAAGCCGAAGGCCCAGCTGCTGGAGGACCTGGCCGACTACCTGTGAAACCACGGCGGCCGTCCCCGGAGAGCGCCCTCGCGCGAACCTGATCCCGCCCCGGAGTGCTTTCCGGAGCAACCGCACGACGTGATCCCACCGTCCACGCGAAAACGAGCGAGGACGGTGGGATCACGTGTTCGCGCGGATTTCGATCAGCACGCCACGCCCCGGTGAGCACCCTCCGATGTCGCGAGGGTCCGGCCCGTAACGTCGCGGTGAGGACGACAAGGCACAATGCATCGGAGCGGACCGCATCCACTTAAACTGATACTTGGGGGTAATGACACGTCCTTAGCGTCGGCTCCGTCCGGCGCCTGAATCGAGCGAGGAGTGCATGCAGCTGCTCCACCGCGGTGACGTCGGCCCGGCAGTTTCCGAGATCAGAAACGTTCTGGTCACGCTGGGCCTCTTACCACCGAACGGTCACGCGGGACCGATCATGTACGACGCGTCGGTGGAACACGCGGTACGGGCCTTCCAACAGCAACGGGGCCTGATCACCGACGGTGTCGTGGGTCCGGCCACCTACCGGGCACTCACCGACGCCAAATGGCGGCTCGGCGACCGCTCGCTCGCCTACTTCGTCTCCCGCCCGATCAGCGGCGACGACGTTTTCGCGTTGCAGGAACGACTGCTCGAACTCGGCTACGACGCCGGGCGCCCCGACGGCATCTTCGGCAGGCAGACCGAGCACGCGCTGCGCAGCTTCCAGCGGGAGTACGCCCTCAACTCGGACGGCATCTGCGGCCCGGCCACGCTGCGCTCGCTGAAACAGCTCGCACCGCAGGTCCGCGGCGGCAGGCCCGTCTACCTCCGCGAGCAGGAGAAGGTCCGGCGAGCGGGCCCCAAGCTGCGCGGCAAGCGCATAGTCATCGACCCCGGTCACGGCGGAAGCGATCGGGGGGCAGTGGTCAACGGCGTGGCCGAGGCCGATCTGGCCTGGGACTTCGCCCGGCGTCTCGAGGGACGCATGGTCGCGACCGGGATGGAGGCGCTGATCGCCCGCGGGCCCAACTCCTGCCCGCCCGACGCCGACCGGGCCGCCTTCGCCAACGAGGCCGGAGCCGACCTGTTCCTCTCGCTGCACGTGGACTCCAACCGCTCACCACAGGGCCAGGGAGTCGCGACCTTCCACTTCGGCACCGGCAACGGGACCACTTCGAACGTGGGGGAGGCCCTCGCCGGGTTCCTGCAACGCGAGATCGTGGCCCGCACCGGCATGCTGGACTGCCGCACCCACCCCAAGGGCTGGGAAGTGCTGCGCTGGACGAAGATGCCCGCGGTCCGGGTGGAGGCAGGCTACCTGAGCAACCCGGAGGACCACGCCCGACTGCTCGACCCCGGGTTCCGGGACATCGTCGCGGAGGCGGTGCTGGTGGCCGTGAAACGGCTGTACCTGCTCGGCGAGGACGACCAGCCCACCGGGACCTTCACCTTCGACGATCTGCTGCGCTACGAGCTCGCCCGCGCCGAAGGGGCGTGAACCCCGCGGTTCCACGCTGCCCGAAGCAGTGATATCGGTCACTGTGGGCGGGGATTGTTCGAGGCGCACGTTACACATCCGAGAGCCGCACACGATGTGACGGTTAGAATCGCCGGTTAACCCGATCAGGTCCTTCCGGCTTGATCGGGGACGACCACGCGGCGCACCACCGACCCCGGAGCGCGGAAATGTCCGATCACTCGAACCAGCCAGACTCGAACCAGTCCGAACAGCCGACGGAGCAGGAGCCGAACGAGTCGCAGGCTCCCGTCGCCCGGACGGGGAGCATGGGCAACCTCGACACCCACTCCGAACGGTATGCCGAGCGCACGGCGGGCATGACGGCTTCCGAGATCCGAGCGCTGTTCGCGGTGGCCAGCAGGCCCGAGGTGGTGTCCCTCGCCGGCGGGATGCCGAACCTGGCGGCCCTGCCGCTGGACTCGCTGTCCGAGGAGGTCGCCCGGCTGGTTTCCGAGCAGGGGCAGGCCGCGCTCCAGTACGGCTCCGCGCACGGGGTTCCCGAACTCAGGGAACAGATCTGCGAGGTCATGGCACTGGAGGGCATCTCGGCCCACCCGGACGACGTGATGGTGACCGTGGGGTCGCAGATGGCGCTGGACCTGGTCACCAGGATCTTCTGCGATCCGGGTGACGTGGTGCTGGCCGAGGGACCGTCCTACGTGGGCGCCATGGGGGCGTTCGCCACCTACCAGGCCGACGTGGTGCACGTGGCCATGGACGACGACGGGCTGCGCCCGGACGCGCTGCGCCATGCGATCGACGAGGTGCACCGTCAGGGCAAGAAGATCAAGCTCCTCTACACGATCCCCAACTTCCACAACCCGGCAGGCGTCACCCTCGCTCCCGAGCGACGCCCGGAGATCCTGGAGATCTGCGCGCGGAACGGCATCCTCGTGCTGGAGGACAACCCGTACGGGCTGCTCGGTTTCGAAGGACAGACCTACCCCTCGCTGCAGGCCCAGGACCCGGAGAACGTGGTCTACCTGGGGTCGTTCTCCAAGATCTTCGCCTCGGGGATGCGCGTCGGCTGGGTGCTCGCCCCGCACGCCGTGCGCGAGAAACTCGTGCTCGCCGCCGAATCCGCGACACTGTGCCCACCCACGTTGAACCAGATGATCGTCTCGCGGTACCTGAGCACCCACGACTGGCTCGGTCAGATCAAGGCCTTCCGCGAGCAGTACCGGGAACGCCGGGACGCCATGCTCGGAGCGCTCGAGCAGTACATGCCGGAAGGCTGCGAGTGGACCCACCCCGAAGGGGGTTTCTTCGTGTGGTTCACCGCACCGGAAGGTGTGGACGCCAAGGCGATGCTGCCGCGCGCTGTCACCCAGCGGGTCGCCTACGCCTCCGGCACCGGGTTCTACCGGGACCAGCTCGGAAGCAGGCAGATGCGGCTGTCCTTCTGCTACCCCACCCCGGAACGCATCCGGGAGGGCGTGCGCAGGCTCGCGAACACGCTCAACGAGGAGATGGACCTGCTGCGCACCTTCGGCTCGACCGGGCAGCGCGACATCTCGGGCCCGCAAGCCCCCTCGCCGGACACGGCCTGACAATTCACAGCGGAACTTTGCGTGAGTGGTCGGGTAGCCGTCACGTGAGTCGGCGCCTTGCTGCGTCGGAGGGCACCTCGAGTAGCGGCCCACGCCACGTGCCCTCCCCGCCTCGCGAAGCATCCGACTCACGCACCGGAGCTTCTCGTCCTGGCCAGGCTGAAGCACTCGCGTCGGAAGCGGTCTTTGGTCAGAAGTTCCAAGCAGGAGCATTGCTCCCTTACATACCGGATAATCGCGGCTCCGCCCGCGGGGCGGACGCATCGAAACGTCACGTCCACTGTGCCCGTCGTGATCACACGGGCGCGGTGGACTTCGTTGTTCAGGAGTGGAATTGACCGATCGCTGGGTCGCCGTTCTCTCCGGCGGACTGTCACACGAGCGCGACATCTCCCTGCGTTCCGGACGCAGGCTGTCCGCCGCGCTGCGCTCGGCCGGACTCACGGTGACCGAACAGGACGCCGACCACGATTTGCTGCACCGGCTGCGCAACGAACGTCCCGACGCCGTCCTCGTCGCCCTGCACGGCGGGGAAGGGGAGAACGGCGCCATCCAGTCGATTCTGGAACTGCTCGACATCCCCTACGTGGGCACCGACTCGCGGGCCTGCCGCCGCGCCTGGGACAAGCCGACGGCCAAAGCGGAGCTGGCCAGGGCCGGACTGAACACGCCGGACTGGATGGTGCTGCCGCAGTCCACATTCCGCGAGCTGGGAGCTCAGCCGGTGCTGGACGCCCTGGTGGACAAAATGGGGCTCCCGTTGATGCTCAAGCCCGTTCAGGGCGGTTCAGCACTGGGTGCGCGGGTGGTCCGGGACCGGGCGGAGCTTCCCTCCGCGATGATGGGGACCTTCGCCTACGGTGACACGGTGTTGGCCGAGAAGCTGGTGGAGGGCACCGAGATAGCCATCGGAGTCGTGGAGGACCCGGACGGGCCGCACGCGCTCCCACCGGTCCGCATCGAACCCGCCAACGGGATCTTCGACTACACGGCCCGCTACACCGCGGGACTCACCAGCTACCAGGCACCGGCTGAGCTCTCCGCCGAAGCAACCGCGGAAGCCTCCGAACTGGCCGTGTCAGCGCACCGCCTGCTCGGCCTGCGGCACGTCTCCCGCACGGACGCGATCGTGGACGCCGCGGGACGGGTGCACTTCCTCGAGGTGAACGTCTCACCGGGTCTCACGAAGACCTCCCTGCTGCCGATGACGATCGAGGCGGCCGAGCGGAGCGTCGGGGAAGTGTTCAGCAAGCTGGTGGAGCGCGCCATCCACTCTTGAGATGTCCGCGACACGGATCGGTTCGCGCAGGTGGTTGCGTGGCGGAACCTCTCGCGGTGGTGCGAATCGCTCGGGTCGTTCCGGCACCGGCGCGTCGAAGCAACCAACTCGGACCACGACGAGCTCACCTGACGCGAACTCCCTCCGGGGGTGGAGTTTCACGTGAAACTTCGCCCCCGGGGGAGTTCGCGCGTTTCGACTCCGCCGGGAATCGTCACCGTGACTGAATAACCCCGGGTGGAAGATCGGGATTTGCTCACGGCGTGTCACCGTTCACGGGCTGGTTCCGGAACCGGCTTTTCCGTCCGGCCGACCGGACCGAACACAATGAACCGCTCCGCGGTCACGCGGAACGCGTCACTGCGGAGCGGTCAGTGGGCGAGCGGGGGAGCCGCTCACGAGACAGCGGAAGGTTTCGTCCGGCGCGGGTGCTTCAGCCCGAGCAACAACGCAAAGCTCAGCTACGAGTTGTTGGCGTCCTCGGGGAGAAGCAGCGCACTCAATCGGCCGAGATCCTCGGGGGAGCCGAACTCGACGACGATACGGCCCTTACGCTGCCCGGACTCGACCTTCACCCTGGTGTCGAAGCGTTCGGCGAGCCGTTCTTCCAGCTCCTCCGCGCCCGCGAGCTCCATCTTGCCCCGTTGCTTGGGCTTCGGCTTCTCCGCCACCTCACCCTTCTTCAGGGTCACCTGCTCCTCGGCCGCACGTACCGAAAGCCCCTCCGCGACGATTCTCGTGGCTATCTCCTCCTGAGCCGCGGGATCCTCCAGGCTCATCAGCGCCCGTGCGTGGCCCGCGGAAAGCACACCGGCCGCCACTCGTCGCTGCACGGGCAGCGGCAGGCGCAGCAACCGGATCGTATTGGTGATGACCGGCCTGCTGCGTCCGATCCGATCGGCCAGCTCGTCATGGGTCACGCCGAACTCGTCGAGCAACTGCTGGTAGGCGGAAGCCTCCTCCAACGGGTTGAGCTGCACCCGGTGGATGTTCTCCAGCAGCGCGTCCCGCAGCAGCGCGTCGTCCTTGGTCCTGCGGACTATCGCGGGCAGTGTCGAAAGTTCGGCACGCTGAGCGGCGCGCCACCGCCGCTCACCCATGATGAGCTCGTACTGGTCCCCATCGAGTTCACGCACCACGATCGGCTGCATGAGACCGAACTCTTTGATGGAGTGTTCCAGCTCGGCCAGCGCGTCCTCGTCGAACACCTGACGCGGCTGCCGCGGATTCGGGGTTATGGCGGCTATCTCGACTTCGCGGTAAACAGCCCCGGCCACCTCCCCGCTCGTTTCACGTGAAACACCGGCGTGCTCCGTGCCCTGTTCCGACACCTCCGGAGCCGCGTTCGCCTCCGGACTCCTCACGGGGGAGGCGTCGACGGGAGTGCCCGCCTCCTGCTCCTCATCGGTGGGGCCGCTCGGGATGAGCGCGGCCAATCCACGTCCCAAACCGCCACGACGCTCGGTCATGCCGTCTCCCTCTCCGTCCCTCGCTCGGCTATCTCGCGAGCAGCGTCCAGATAGCTCATCGAACCGCGGGAGCGCGGATCGTAACCGAGTATGGTCTGCCCGTACCCCGGAGCTTCGGAAATCTTGACGCTTCGGGGGATGACCGTGCGCAGTGCCCGCTCACCGAAGTACCCGCGCACTTCCGCGGTGACCTGCTCGGCGAGCTTCGTGCGGCCGTCGTACATGGTCAGCAGCACGGTGGAGATCCCCAGGCTCGGGTTCAGGTGGGACTGCACCAGGTCGATGTTGTTCAGCAGCTGCCCGAGCCCCTCCAGGGCGTAGTACTCGCACTGGATCGGGATCACCACTTCGTGCGCGGCCACGAGTGCGTTCACCGTGAGCAGCCCCAGCGACGGGGGGCAGTCGATGAGGACGTAGTCATAGTCGAGCTCGTCGAGCACTTCCGGAGTGAGCGCCTCACGCAACCGCGCCTCCCGTGCCACCATCGTGACCAGCTCGACCTCGGCGCCGGCCAGGTCGATGGTGGCGGGGACGCAGGCCAGCCGTTCGGACTGGGCACTCGGCGCGGCGACGTCGGCCACCCCGACATTGCCGAGCAACAGCTCGTACACCGAAGGCACACCGGATTGGTGCTCCACTCCCAGCGCGGTGCTCGCGTTGCCCTGTGGGTCGAGGTCCACGACGAGCACGCTCAGTCCCTGGACCGCCAGCGCGGTCGCCAGGTTCACCGTGCTCGTCGTCTTTCCCACACCGCCCTTCTGGTTCGCGACGGTCATGATCCGGCGCCGGTCGGGGCGGGGGAGTCGGGCGGCATCGGAATGCAGCGCGTCGGTCGTCTTCCTGTCTTCCTGCACGACCGGGCTCCACCCGATCCCTTCGGAAGCCGTGGTCTCGGTCTGTGCTCCGTCGCCCGCTCCTCCGGGGAAACGCATACCACCCACGGAGCGCCGCTGTGTTTCACGTGAAACACCGGGCTGGTTCGATTCCGGGGTCACCGTCACCGTTCCTTTCTCTTCCGCCGATTGTCGGCCCGACGTGCCCTTGAGCCGTTCACCTTCCGACCCGCGGCACCCGGTTCCGGAGTTTCCGCACGCCGTATCGCGACGACATTGGCCGGAATCCGTAACACCGAAGCCCCGCACTCGCGAACCACTGCCCGCTCACCACCGCGCCGTTCGATCGAAGCGCGATCCCGCTCCAGCTCCTCGACAGCGCTCGCCCCCTTCTGCGCGAGCAACCATCCGCCGGGCCGAAGCAGCGGCAGACACCACTCGGCGAGCCGGTCCAACGAACTCACAGCACGTGCCACCACATAGTCGAAGTCGTACAACCGGGAACGAGTCGAGGTCTCCTCGGCACGACCGCGGACCACCGTCAACGGCAGCCCCAGCTCATCCGCGATCTCCTCCAACCAAGTGACCCTGCGTGCCATCGGTTCCAGCAAGGTGATCTCCAGGTCCGGACGAGCGATGCCGAGCGGAACACCCGGCAATCCCGCGCCGGATCCCACATCCACCACAGTGGCGCCCTCCGGAAGCAGTTCCGCGAGCACCGCGGAGTTGTACAGATGGCGTTCCCAGAGACGCTCTCCCTCTCTGGGGCCGATCAAACCACGCTGAACCCCGTCTGTCAGGAGACGTTCCGCGAATTTCTCCGCCAACTCCCTCCGGTCGCCGAACAGCTCCCGCTCCGGGAGTCCCTCCGACACGTGCGGGTCGTTCCCTTCCGCGCCGGGCGGCCGAACCCCTTCGACAGGCTCCGCCTCACTCGCCGACTCGTCCGACGTCGCCCCGGGCCCCTGCTCTCCGGTCACACTCATCCCCTCGTCACTTCTTGTTTCACGTGAAACCACATAGCCCCATCAGGAACTGTAGCCCGCCCGGACACGCACGGGAACGAAAAACCGAGAGGCCCGCTCTGTTTCACGTGAAACGAGGCCATACGAACAAGGCTGCCCCCGTGACTTCCGATCACGGGGGCAGCCTCTCACCAAAAGATCCACTCTTGCTTTGTACGCGCCGAGCGATCACTCGACCCGGTAAACAACCACCCGCCTGTTGGGAGGTTCACCCTCGCCTTCGCTCGTGACTCCGGAAACGGCGGCAACCGCATCGTGCACCACCTTGCGCTCGAAAGGAGTCATCGGGCGCAAACGCTGCGTCTTGCCGTTGTCGGCCACCTTCTCCGCGGTACGACGCCCGAGATCGGTGAGCTCGTCCCGCCTGTTCGCACGCCAGCCCGCTATGTCCAGCATCAGCCTGCTGCGGACACCGGTTTCCTGTTGCACGGCCAGCCGGGTCAGTTCCTGCATGGCCTCGAGCACCTCGCCCTGGGAACCGACGAGCTTCTCGAGGTCCTTGCCGCCTTCCACGCTCACCACGGCACGACCCGACTCCACGTCCAGATCGATGTCCCCGTCGTAATCGAGCAGGTCCAGCAGCCGTTCCAGGTAGTCACCGGCTATATCGCCTTCCCGCACCAGATCGGCCTCGCCCTTGCTCCCCGACCCGGCATCAGCGGCCTGTTCGGCACCACCACCGGCCACGGACTGCTCGTCCTGGCCGGCTTCCTGCACGGTCTCGGACACTGCCTGTCTCCTCTCTGGAGGTGCGACGGACTCACCGGCGCTCGTCCGGAGCATCCGTCTCGCTGGAACGATCTTCCGGTATTCCGGGCAATTCGGCTTGTTCGTCACTGCGGGAGCGCTCCGACGGGTCTTCCTCGGAGACCACGGTCGAATCGACCACCGTGGTTGTCGCCTCGGAGTCCTCGGACGGAGCGCGCTGCGCTTCCTCCCTGTCGATGCGCCGATACACGACGTACTGCTGCCCCAATGTCCAGAAGTTGTTCGCCAACCAGTACAGCAGGATCGCCAGGGGGAGGAACGGTCCGCCGATTATCGCGAACATCGGGAAGACCCACAGCACCATCCGGTTCATCATCGCCTGCTGACCGGGGACTCCGGCGCCGGACGGACGCTGCTCCGTACGCTGTCGCTCAACCGAGTGACGGGAAGTGAAATGGGTCGCGACGGCAGCCGCGATCATCAGTGGAACACCGACCAGCAACATCGAGGTCCGGTCGGTTCCGAAGGACGCGAGCTTCTCGGCGGGCGCGCTGATCACTGTG
This sequence comes from Actinopolyspora biskrensis, assembly GCF_013408175.1. Taxonomy (GTDB): domain Bacteria; phylum Actinomycetota; class Actinomycetes; order Mycobacteriales; family Pseudonocardiaceae; genus Actinopolyspora; species Actinopolyspora biskrensis. Next base: position 80,127 of record NZ_JACBYW010000009.1, on the reverse strand, counting down.
GACAGACTCGCGCCGAACAGGTGCGCGTCGAGGAACGAGTTCACCCCGGCCTCGCCGAAGACGAAGTTGCTGCTCTCGCCGGGGCGGAAGCCGTTGAGCACCTGGAACAGGCCGATGAACACCGGAACCTGCACCAGTATCGGCAGACAACCGCTCACGGGGTTGAAGCCCTGCTCGGACTGCAACTTCTGCATCTCGCTCGCGAGACGCTGACGATCGTGGGCGTACTCCTTCTGCAGCTCCTGTATCCGAGGAGCGACCTCCTGCATCTTGCGCATGGAACGCACCTGGTGCACGAACGGCTTGAACAGCAGCGCCCGCAACGTGAAGACCAGGAAGATCACGGCCAGGGCCCAGGCATAGCCGCTGTCCGGATCGAGCAGCGCTCCGAAAACCGAGTGCCAGAACCACAGGATGGCCGACACCGGATAGTTTATGAAGTCCAGCACTTTGGGCTACTCCTCGCAGGGGGCTCGGTCCGCTTCGCTGTCACGCTGCTTCGGCGGTGGCACCGGATCGAGACCCCCTGGATGCCAGGGGCCACAGCGCAGCAGTCTCCACACGCTCAACCAGCCGCCCCGCAGCGCCCCGTGCGTTCGCAACGCCTCCACCGCGTAAACGCTGCAACTCGGATAGAACCGACACATGGGCGGAAGTAGTGGAGAGATCACCTTGCGGTAGACGTGAACCGGTAGCAGCAACAGCCGTGCCGCCGGGCTCGGCCGGGGCGCGGGCGCTACCGACTCGTCGAGCGCGCCGGGCTCTTGCTCTGCCATTACGCGGGATCCGTGGATAGGTGATTACCACCACCTGCTGAATCACGGAGATTCGGCAGGCGCAGCTTGCGCATGGCCTTGTCGAGATCCCGTGCGAGCTCCTCGCTGGTGGAGGCCGCCGCAGGCGGCAGTGCTCTTACCACCACCAGTGTGCCAGCAGGCAACACCGCGATGCGCTCGCGCATCAAATGACGCAACTGCCGTGCCACCCGGTGTCTGCGCACCGCGTTTCCCACGGCCTTGCTGACGACGAAGCCCACCCTGGGGCGCTCGTGGTCGCCCAGGGTGGGCGAACTGTTCGAAGTATCGCTCTCGTGCGTGCCCTCGTCGCCCGCCCTGGACACGTCCGTGGCCGCGGCGACCGGATGGTCGGCCGCTCCGGACGCGGACAGGTCGCGTTGCAGGACATGCATCACGAGACGTGGCCTGCCGGCTCGACGTCCCCGACGCACGACCAGGCCGAAGTCCTGGCTGCGCCTGAGCCGCGCTGCCGCTGGAAGCACGGCCCGCCTCCTATCAGGCGGTGAGTTGCTTACGACCCCTGCGGCGACGAGCGGCCACGATGGCGCGACCGGCCCTCGTGTGCATCCGCTTCCGGAAGCCGTGGATCTTGGCCCGCTTACGGTTGTTCGGCTGGTAGGTGCGCTTGCCCTTGCTCACGGTCGGCTCTCCCGGTTACTACAGGCCAACCATGCGCCTTAACAAGGCACAAGATGGCCGGTGTGGCTCGGTCAAGTGTCCCCGCGCTTGGTAGCGGAAGCGGCTGCGAGCACCATCCGCGCCGGGACCGGACACGACTCAGCGCGTAAGGCCCCGTGCGGACGAACCAGGCTCCGTGCCGCGAGGAAGTGTCGCCGACACGCACCAGGAGAACGCCCGCTTTACGGCGGGGGACCTTACGAGGGTACTTATCCGCGCCACCGGACACACAGCCGGGGGCCCGGTGCCCGGGTCCGACGCCCCGGAAGCACCCCGGGCGCGGGGCCTCGTCGTCCCGGTTCACCCGAGTGCTCGACGAGCGAGGACTCCCACCGGACGGCGGGAGCTGATGCCCCCTCACTCGAACGAAGTCCCGATGCCACTCGATCGGGCCCCAGCAGGGGAGACGAGACGCTCGAAAACCGTTCACCTCCCACTCGCGGCAACCCCGAGCACCGAGAGTCACCCGCTCTGTCGTACCTTCGGCAGCGCTGTGGACAACCATGTGGATATTTCGCCCGTCCCCGCGTTGTACACAGCCGAATCGATCCGTCTCCACGGAACACGCGCGGCCCGAGAACCGCATCACGAACCAACCGGCCCGGCACTACCGGCCACACACCAACGAGGGGAGGGGGCTCAGCGGTGTCCGACCACCAAGCCGATCTCGGCAGAGTCTGGGACGAGGTGGTGCACGAGCTGTCTTCTGGAACGCTCTCACCCCAGCAACGCGCGTGGATGCGCGTCACGCGCCCCATCGGTCTGCTCGACGGCACCGCGCTGCTCGCAGCGCCCAGCGACTTCGCCAAGGAGGCGATCGAACGCGCCCTGCGCGACCCGATCACCGAGGCGCTCTCGCGCAGGCTCGGCAGGGACGTCTCCCTCGCCGTGAAGGTGGACACCGCCGTACCGGCGCCGACACGTCCGGTCACCCCCCAGTCGATGGAGGAGGAGCCGGAGGAGGAACTTCCCCAGAGCGAGCCCGCGGCCGAACCCGCGCAGTGGGAGGAACGCCCCCTCGGGCAGGCCGAGCTGCCCTACGAGACCGGCTACGGCGCCCCGCCCGCCCATCCACAGGCGATCCCGGGGCACGCGCCCGCGGGCGAGCCGGAAGGATGGCACGGCAGGCCGAGCGAGACCCGGCCGCGCCCGCACTCGCCCCACGAGACGGAGGACTACGGCAACACCGCCCACACGGGGTCGATCAGTGGCGCATTACCGGCGAGCCCTCCCGAACAGCAGCGTCTCCCGCTGCCCCCGCAGGAGCACACCCGGCACCCCACGGCATCGACCTCCTCGGGGACGAGCCCCCTCACCGGGGACGCGGAGGGCGACTCCGAGGCGGAGGAGGACGAGGAGGGCGAAGCGCTCCAGGCCGCCAACGAGATCTGGCCCACCTTCGGCGGGGAGAACAAGCCCGAGCAGCAGCAGGGCCAGCCGTACACGGCGCCGAAGAACGGACCACCGACCTCGCAGACGCGGCTCAACGCCAAGTACACCTTCGACACCTTCGTCATAGGCTCCTCCAACCGCTTCGCGCACGCCGCGGCCGTGGCCGGGGCGGAGGCACCGGCCCGGGCCTACAACCCGCTGTTCATCTGGGGCGAGTCCGGACTGGGCAAGACACACCTGTTGCACGCGGTCGGGCACTACACCCAGCGGCTCTTCCCCGGGATGCGGGTGCGTTACGTCTCCACCGAGGAGTTCACCAACGACTTCATCAACTCGCTGCGCGACGACAGGCAGGTGGCCTTCCAGCGCCGCTACCGCGACGTCGACGTGCTGCTCGTCGACGACGTGCAGTTCCTGGAGGGCAAGGAGGGCACCCAGGAGGAGTTCTTCCACACCTTCAACACGCTGCACAACTCGAACAAGCAGATCGTGGTCTCCTCGGACCGCCCCCCGAAGAGCCTGCACACCCTGGAGGACCGGCTCCGCACCAGGTTCGAGTGGGGGTTGATCACCGATATCCAGCCACCCGAGCTGGAGACGCGCATCGCGATCCTGCGCAAGAAGGCGGCCCAGGACCGGCTGGCCGCCCCGGCCGAGGTGCTGGAGTTCATCGCGGCGCGCATCGAGCGCAACATCCGCGAGCTCGAAGGGGCGTTGATCAGGGTCACGGCGTTCGCCTCGCTGAACCAGCAGCCCGTGGACGTCCAGCTGGCCGAGATCGTGCTGCGCGACCTCATCCCGGACGACGCGCAGCCCCCGGAGATCAGCACGCAGACCATCATGTCCATGACCGCCGAGTTCTTCGGCGTGACCGTGGACGACCTGTGCGGGCCGGGCAAGACCAAGGCGCTGGCCCAGGCGCGTCAGATCGCCATGTACCTGTGCAGGGAGCTGACCGACTCGTCACTGCCCAAGATCGGTCAGAGCTTCGGCGGTCGGGACCACACGACGGTGATGCACGCGGACAAGAAGATCCGCAAGGCCATGGCCGAGCGTCGCCGCGTCTACGACCACGTGCAGGAGCTGACCGCGCGTATCAAGCAGCAGGCCTCGTTCCTGTGAGCGCCGTTCGTAGCTCACAGCTGAGCTCTGCGTGGGTGACCGGTTAGCCGGTCTCGTGAGTCGCTGCTCGGGAGCGTTGGGACGCTCCCGAGCAGCGACCTGCGCGGCGAGCGGCCCGGCCTCGCGACGCATCCGGTTCGCGCACCGGGGCCCCGGTGCGCCGCTCGGGCCGAAGCACCCTGCGCCGGACGGGCCCCTCTCGCCGGAAGTTCCCGGCTTCTCCGGTCGGGCCGCCGCCCGGCGGCTCGGGTTCCTGCCGCCGCACTGCCCGTGTGACCGCTCAGAACGCCCCACAGCACTTCCGGGGAGCCGACTCGTCCAGGGGTGTCGCCGAACCGGCCCGTAGGTGGCCGACGGGCACTCGCGGATCTTCGGCGGACACGCCGACGATCAGTGCTCGCGGAGAGGTCGATCACCACGTAGCTTCGATCAAGAGCTCGTGATCTCGGGACGACCACCGCGGAAGCGGACGAAACGGGCGGAGCGGCCTTGTGCACAGTCGGGGGAACACTCTCCGTGAACAGCTCGCGCAAAGATCACCCGTATGTGAATTTCCACATTCACGCCCATCTGAAAATCACTCGAAGGTGGGCTTGTGCACAGTCTCAACGCTCCCCAGGGCTGACCAGCGACAGGGCTCGAACCGCCCACATGCTGTACACAAACTTCCCCGAGTTGCCCACAAGAGATCCCCAAGTTGCCCACAAGATATCCACAGATTTATCCACAACCTGATCGAGCTAAGCAGCCTTGTCCACAGGACATGGGGACAACTTGGGTAAAACCTGGGGACCGAATGTGGACCAAACCCCCTCAACTGTGGACAGCTCAGCTTGTGGACAAATCAGTCCACAGCGGCGTTGATTCATCCCCAGATTGCCCACAGGAGCATCCACAGCGGTGTACAGCCAGTCAGCTGCGAAAACCCCGCTTGTCCCCAACATCCACAAGCCCTACTACGGCAACTGTTCTTCTAATTCTTTTCATAGGGAAGAAGAGAAGAAGAAGAGCGCGTACGGACGTGGACGAGCCGCTCCCGCCGCCCTCCGACACGCCCGACGAGCCCCGGACCCGCGTAGTGAGCGCGCAACGAACGCTCTACCGTGGAAGGCCCATCGAGCTTTTGAGAGCCGCCGGCGGAGTACCCACCCCGGTTGGGGCCCTCGGTACGACTCGGCCACGAACCCGCTTCGGTCCGCGGTACGCACATCCGCATCCCGTTCGATCAGGCTCGCCTCGGCGGAATCGCCGGGGGAGCGGAACCGAAAGGACACTCATGAAGATCCGTCTGGAACGTGACGGTCTCGCCGATGCTGTCGCCTGGGTCGCCCGCAGCCTGCCTTCGCGCCCACCGGTTCCCGTGCTGGGCGGGATGTTGCTGGACGCCGAGACCGAGGGCAGGTTGACGATCTCGGGGTTCGACTACGAGGTCTCCGCCCAGGTCGGTGTGGACGCCGAGGTGGAATCGACCGGACGCACGCTGGTCTCCGGACGGTTGCTGGCCGACATCACCAAGGCGCTGCCCCAGCGCCCGGTGGAGATCACCGTCGACGGATCCAGGGTGAGCATCTCCTGCGGCAGCTCCCGCTTCAGCCTTCCCACGATGCCCGTCGAGGACTACCCCCAGCTTCCGCAGATGCCCGAGCTGGCCGGTTCCGTGGCCGGGGACGCTTTCAGCTCGGCCGTCGCCCAGGTCGCGGTGGCCGCGGGCAAGGACGAGACGCTGCCCATGCTCACCGGGGTGCGCGTCGAGATCAACGAGGACCAGCTGACCCTCGTGGCCACCGACCGCTTCCGGCTGGCCATGCGCGAGCTGAACTGGCAACCCGCCGGCTCGGCCGAGGACACGGCCGTGCTGGTACCTGCCCGCACGCTCTCCGAGTCCGCCAAGACCCTCGGTGGCTCCGGCACGACGGTCGAGCTCTCCCTGGCTTCCTCCGACGGGCTGCTCGGCCTGTCCGGCACGACCCGTCGAAGCACGACCCGGTTGCTCGACGCGGAGTTCCCCCCTTACCGCAAGCTGCTGCCCGACGAGCACGCGGCCTCGGCCGTGGTCGAGGTCGGCGCGCTGGTCGACGCCATCAAACGTGTTTCGCTCGTCGCCGAGCGCGGTACCCAGGTACGGCTGGAGTTCTCCGAGACGAGCCTGCGGTTGACCGCGGGAGGCGACGACGAGGGCAGCGCCGAGGAGGAGCTGCCGATCGAGTTCGACGGTGAACCGCTCACGATCGCGTTCAACCCGGCGTACCTGCAGGACGGGTTGGCCGCGCTGAAGACCGATCGCGCGCGGATGCTGTTCACGACCTCGAGCCGGCCCGCGGTCATCAAGCCGGTCGACGACGAGGGGGAGACCGTGCCCGGCTATCTGTACCTGCTCATGCCGGTTCGGATGCCGAGCTGAGGCGTCGGGAGTGCTCGCGGGGCGCCACGGCACGACCGCGAGCACCCCGGTTCGGCGCCTTCCCGGGAAAAGCGGAGTGTGAAAGGGAGTTCTTGGTGCAACTGGGTCTGGTCGGCCTCGGCAAGATGGGTTTCAACATGCGCGAGCGGTTGCGCGCCGGGGGCCACGAGGTCGTCGGTTACGACCGTGATCCGCAGGTCACCGACGTGTCCTCGATAGCGGGGATGGTGGAGAAGCTCACGCCGCCGCGCACCGTGTGGGTGATGGTTCCGCACGGGGAGCCGACCAAGAGCACCATCCGGGAGCTGTCCGGCCTGCTCGAGTCCGGCGACCTCGTCGTCGAGGGCGGCAACTCCCCCTACAGCGACGACCAGGAGAACTCCGCCCTGCTGGCCGAGTACGGGATCTCCTACGTCGACGTCGGCGTTTCCGGTGGGGTCTGGGGCGCGAGCAACGGGTACGGCCTGATGGCGGGCGGGGACGCCGCCGACGTCGAACGGGTGCTTCCCGTGTTCGACACCCTGCGTCCGGAGGGCGAGCGGTCCAGGGGATTCGCGCACGCGGGCCCGGTCGGTGCGGGGCACTACGCCAAGATGGTGCACAACGGCATCGAGTACGGGCTCATGCAGGCCTACGCGGAAGGCTTCGAGCTGCTGGCCGCCTCGGACGTGGTCACCGACGTGGCGGGGACGATCAAGGCGTGGAGCCACGGGACCGTGGTGCGTTCCTGGCTGCTCGACCTGCTGGTCCGGGCCATGGAGGAGGACCCGGAGCTGGAGCAGCTGCAGGGGTATGTCACCGATTCCGGCGAGGGCAGGTGGACCGTGGAGGAATCCATCAACAACGCCGTCCCCACCCCCGCCATCACCGCCGCGCTGTTCGCCCGGTTCGCCTCCAGGCAGGACGACTCGCCCGCGATGAAGGCTGTCGCCGCGCTGCGCAACCAGTTCGGCGGGCACTCGGTCAAATCCAACGACGACTGACCCGGGGCCGTTTCCGAATTTCCGGTCGAGTTGACGGTTGGGGCCGGGGCTCCCTCCGGCGCGGCCTGCGCCGAAACGTCCCGGTCGTCGGGCCGATAGCCCGCGAGAGGCCCCGCCAACCGAGCACCTACGCCAGCCGCCCCGGAAAAGCTCCATAGGACCGCCGTGTACGTACGTCATCTCCAGCTCACCGACTTCAGGTCCTGGCAGCAAGTGGACCTGCCGCTGCTTCGGGGGGCCACTGCCCTGGTCGGGGCCAACGGTCAGGGCAAGACGAACCTCGTGGAGGGGCTGGCCTACATCGCCAACCTCGGCTCCCACCGGGTTTCCACGGACGCGCCGCTGATTCGGCACGGCGCGCAGCGCGCGGTCGCCAGGGCGGCCGTGGTCAACGAGGACCGCGAGCTGCTGGTCGAGTTGGAGATAGCGCAGGGGAAGGCGAACCGGGCGCGGATCAACCGCGGCTCGCCGACCCGCCCCCGCGACGCGCTCGGAGTCCTGCGCACGGTTCTGTTCGCCCCGGAGGACCTGACGCTGGTGCGCGGCGACCCGACGCAGCGGCGTGCCTTCCTCGACGAGCTGCTGGTCGCCAGGGCACCGCGCTACGCCGGGGTGCGTTCCGACTACGAGAAGGTGCTTCGGCAGCGCGGTGCCCTGCTGAAGTCGGCCGGACGGGGTGCGGGACCGGATGACCTGCGCACCCTCGAGGTCTGGGACGGGCACCTGGCCAGGTGCGGAGCCGAGCTGCTCGCGGGCAGGCTGGACCTGGTCGCCGATCTGGACCCGTACGTGACGCGTTCCTACGCGGAGGTGGCCACCGGGGATCCCGGTGCCGCGGAGGGGCCTTCCGCCAGTGCGGCGCGGTTGGTCTACCGGAGCAGCGTGGAGGAGCTTCCCGAGGACGGCGGGACTCCCGGGGGGGAGCGGGTGGATCCGGCCGCTGTCGAATCGGCGCTGCTCGAGCAGCTCCGGCGGTTGCGCAAGCAGGAGCTGGAGCGCGGTGTCTGCCTGGTCGGCCCGCATCGTGACGACCTGGAACTCGTTCTGGGGCGGACACCGGCCAAGGGCTATGCCAGTCACGGTGAGTCGTGGTCGTTCGCCCTGGCGTTGCGCCTGGCTTCGTACCACCTGTTGTCCGAGGATGGTGCCGAGCCGGTGCTGATCCTCGACGACGTGTTCGCCGAGCTCGACTCCCGGCGCCGGGCGCGGTTGGCGCGGTCGGTGTCCGGGGCCGAGCAGGTTCTGGTCACGGCCGCGGTCCCCGAGGACGTGCCGGTCGAGCTTTCCGGCGTTCGTTTCGACGTGCGCGACGGGGAGGTGTGCCATGTCGAGTGAATTCCCCGAAGGAACACCCGGCCGGGGGAGTGGTCCCGCGGAGGGACCCTCCGGCGGGGACGCTTCGACGGCAGGTTCCGGCGGGGCGCGCGCGCAGGCCTCGGAAGCGTTCGGAGACTCCGCGAACGCTTCCGGTGAGCGGGCGAACCGGGGCGGGGACTCCGCTCGCGAGGACGGAACGAGCGGGCAGGACCTGGCCCGTGCCGCGCTGCGCGCCGCACGGGAGCGTTCCGGCAGGAGCGGGCGTCCCCAGGCCGGTCGGAAGAAGGCTCCTTCCCGGCGGAGGCGCGGTTGGTCCGGCGCCGGGGACGACGAGCAGCGTGATCCGCAGGCCTTCGGCAACCTGGCTTCCCGGCTGGCCAGCGACCGCGGCTGGTCGGACCGGCTGGCCGGGGGGCACCTCTTCGGCAGGTGGACCGAGCTCGTCGGGGAGGAGATAGCCGCGCACAGCAAGCCCGTGGAGCTGCGCGAAGGGGTGCTGACCCTGCAGGCCGAGTCCACGGCGTGGGCCACCCAGTTGCGCCTGCTGCAGCGTCAGATCGTGCAACGCATCTCCGACGGACTCGGGCAGCGGCTGGTGCGCAGCATCAGGGTGCAGGGACCGGCGGCTCCGAGCTGGCGTTATGGTCCACGACACGTTCAGGGGAGAGGCCCGCGCGACACCTACGGGTGAGTGCTCGTGCTCGTGGAGCCGCACTCTTCCCCCGTTCGGGGGGCGGAGTCGGGCGAAGCTGGTCGGTGCGGTCAGAATCTTCGTGTCGCAGCCGCCGCCCTGTAAAGGTGTCCTGATCCGTTTCGGGAGCTCTGTGAGCAATTCAGGGGTGTCCTTGGCGGGTTCCTGACATGGCCGACCAGTAGAATGGTGACGGGTCCGGCCCGGCGGCCTCGTGCGAGGCGGTCGCGTCGGGCATTGGCAGGGGTCGTGTCCGACCCGAGCCCGCGCCGGCGGCTTCGCCGATCCCGTCCGCGCAGGCTCCAGACTCAAGCAATTCGGCTCTAGGAGACTCCGAGGCCCGTGACAGCGAAGAAGAACGAATACAGCGCTTCATCCATCACCGTTCTCGAGGGCCTTGAGGCAGTCCGCAAGCGTCCCGGCATGTACATCGGTTCGACCGGGGAACGGGGCCTGCACCACCTGGTGCAGGAGGTTGTGGACAACTCGGTGGACGAAGCGATGGCGGGGCACGCCAGCGAGGTCACCGTCACCCTCCTCGCGGACGGCGGTGTGCAGGTCACCGACGACGGCCGCGGCATCCCGGTGGACGAGCACCCCGTGGAGAAGAAACCGACGCTGGAAGTCGTGCTGACGATGCTGCACGCGGGCGGCAAGTTCGGCGGCGACAGCTACGCGGTTTCCGGCGGTCTGCACGGTGTCGGTGTTTCCGTGGTCAACGCCCTGTCCACGGCGCTGGAGGCCGAGGTCTTCCGGGACGGCTACGTGTGGCGGCAGCACTACCAGGACTCCAAGCCGGTCTCGGCCCCGGAGCGCGGGGAGAGCACCGACAGGACGGGCACCAGGATCACCTTCTGGGCGGACCCGGCGACGTTCGAGACCACGCGCTACGACGCCGAGACCATCGCGCGCAGGCTGCAGGAGATGGCCTTCCTGAACAAGGGGCTGCGCATCGTGCTGCGTGACGAGCGCGCCGCGGCCGAGGACACCGCGGGCGAGGACGCCACGGGAGAAGCGGCCGTGGCCTCCGAACGCGTCTTCCACTACCCCGGTGGGCTCGAGGACTTCGTCGCGCACATCAACCACACGAAGGACCCCATCCACAAGAAGATCGTGAGCTTCAGCTCCGCGGGCGATGGCCACGAGGTCGAGATCGCGTTGCAGTGGAACGGCGGTTTCCAGCAGTCGGTCTACACCTTCGCCAACACGATCAACACCCACGAGGGCGGGACCCACGAGGAGGGCTTCCGCGCGGCGCTGACCAGGGTTGTCAACGCCTACGCCAAGGACAAGAAGCTGCTCAAGGACAAGGACGGCAGCCTGACCGGCGACGACGTCCGCGAGGGCCTCGCGGCGATCATCTCGGTCAAGGTCTCCGAACCGCAGTTCGAGGGGCAGACCAAGACCAAGCTCGGCAACACCGAGGTCAAGTCCTTCGTGCAGACCACGGCCTTCGAGTGGCTCAGCGACTGGTTCGAGCGCAACCCGGCCGACGCCAAGGCCATCATCAACAAGGCCGTCTCCTCGGCGCAGGCCAGGGTGGCCGCGCGCAAGGCCAAGGACCTGGTGCGGCGCAAGTCCGCGATGGACATCGGTGGTCTCCCCGGCAAGCTCAAGGACTGCCAGTCCAACAGCCCGGACGAGTGCGAGCTCTACATCGTGGAGGGCGACTCGGCCGGTGGCTCGGCCAAGGAGGGCAGGGAGTCCCGCTACCAGGCGATCCTGCCCATCCGCGGGAAGATCATCAACGTGGAGAAGTCCCGGATCGACAAGGTCCTCAAGAACAACGAGGTGCAGTCGATCATCACCGCGTTGGGGACCGGTATCCACGACGAGTTCGACCTGTCCAAGCTGCGCTACAACAAGGTCGTGCTCATGGCCGACGCCGATGTGGACGGCCAGCACATCCGCACCCTGCTGCTGACGCTGCTGTTCAGGTTCATGCGCCCGCTGATCGAGAACGGTCACGTCTACCTGGCGAGCCCGCCGCTGTACAAGATCAAGTGGCCGCGTTCCCAGCCGCAGTACGTCTACAGCGAGCGCGAGCGCGACGCGGCGATGGAGCAGGGCGCCAACGAGGGCCGCAAGCTCCCCAAGGAGGAGGGCATCCAGCGGTACAAGGGGCTCGGCGAGATGAACGCCAACGAGCTCTGGGAAACCACGATGGATCCCGACCACCGGGTGCTGATGCAGGTGACCCTGGACGACGCGGCCACGGCCGACGAGCTGTTCAGCGTGTTGATGGGTGAGGACGTCGAGGCGCGGCGTTCGTTCATCACCCGCAACGCCAGGGGAGTCCGCCTGCTCGACGTCTGATGGACGCCCGGGGCCCGGCCCGTGCTCCGGAGCGGGATCCCCCGTTCGGCCCGGGCGCCGGGCCACCGCCGCCGCTCCGGCTCCGAACGAAGCCTGACGAACTCGTGCGACCGCTCGAAACGATCCCGGATCGTCCGGGCGAGCCGCCACAGCCAATCCACTGAATAGAAGGACGGGTATGACCGAGACCTTGCCCCCCGAGGGCGGCCGCGTCGAGCCGGTCGATCTCCAGCAGGAGATGCAGAACTCCTACATCGACTACGCCATGAGCGTGATCGTGGCCCGGGCGCTTCCGGACGTGCGCGACGGCCTGAAACCGGTGCACCGCCGGGTGCTGTACTCCATGTACGACTCGGGGCACCGGCCCGACCGCTCCTACGTGAAGTGCTCGCGCGTGGTCGGTGACGTGATGGGTAACTATCACCCGCACGGCGACTCGGCGATCTACGACACCCTGGTCCGGCTGGCCCAGCCGTGGTCGATGCGCAACGTGCTCATCGACGGCCAGGGCAACTTCGGTTCGCCCGGCAACGATCCCGCCGCCGCCATGCGCTACACCGAGTCCCGGCTGGCGCCGCTGGCGATGAGCATGCTGTCCGAGATCGAAGAGGACACGGTCGAGTTCTCGGACAACTACGACGGCCGCACGCAGGAACCGGACGTGCTGCCCGCGCGCATCCCCAATCTGCTGGTCAACGGCGGTGGCGGTATCGCGGTCGGGATGGCGACCAACATTCCGCCGCACAACCTGCGCGAGGTCGCGGACGGAGTCGTCTGGGCGCTGGACAATCCGGAGGCCGCCGACGACGAGCTGCTCGAGGCGCTGATCGAGCGGATCAAGGGCCCCGATTTCCCCACCGACGGGCTGATCATGGGCACCAACGCGATCGCCGAGGCCTACCGCACCGGCCGCGGCTCGATCAGGATGCGTGCCGTGGTCGACATCGAGGAGGACGCCAAGGGGCGTGCCGCCCTGGTGGTCACCGAGCTTCCCTATCAGGTGAACCCGGACAACCTGATCGAGAACATCGCCACGATGCACCGCGACGGCAAGCTCTCGGGCATCAGCGATATCGCGGACGAGTCGAACAACCGCCGCGGCATGCGCATCGTGATCACGCTCAAGCGGGACGCGATCCCGAAGGTCGTGCTCAACAACCTGTACAAGCACACCCAGTTGCAGACGACCTTCGGCGTGAACATGCTCGCCCTGGTCGACGGCGTGCCGCGTACGTTGCGTCTGGACCAGGTGGTCCGCCACTACGTGCGGCACCAGATCGACGTGATCGTCCGGCGGACGAAGTACCGGCTGCGCAAGGCCGAGCAGCGCGCGCACATCCTGCGCGGGCTCGCCGTGGCGCTGGACCAGCTGGACGAGGTGATCAACCTGATCCGGAGCTCGCCGACCGTGGACGAGGCGCGCACCGGTCTGATCGAGCTGCTCGGGATCGACGAGGACCAGGCCACGGCGATCCTGGAGATGCAGCTGCGCAAGCTGGCCGCCATGGAGCGGCAGAAGATCGTCGACGAGCTCGCCGAGATCGAGACGAGGATCGCCGATCTCAACGACATCCTGGCCAAGCCGGAGCGGCAGCGTGCGATCGTCCGCGCCGAGCTGATGGAGATCGTCGACAAGCACGGCAAGGAGCGGCGCACCAGGATCGTCCCGTACGAGGGCGAGGTCTCCATGGAGGACCTCATCGCCGATGAGGACGTGGTGGTGACCATCACTCGTACGGGTTATGCCAAGCGCACCCGCACGGACCTGTACCGGGCGCAGAAGCGCGGCGGCAAGGGCGTGCAGGGCGCCGCGTTGAAGCAGGACGACATCGTCTCGCACTTCTTCGTCTGCTCCACGCACGACTGGATCCTCTTCTTCACCAACAAGGGGCGGGTCTACCGTGCGAAGGCCTACGAGCTGCCGGAGGCGAACCGCACCGCGCGCGGTCAGCACGTGGCGAACCTGCTCGCCTTCCAGCCGGACGAGCACATCGCCCAGGTGATGCAGATCAAGGACTACACGGTCTCCCCGTACCTGGTGCTGGCCACCAAGAAGGGGCTGGTCAAGAAGTCCAAGCTCACCGATTTCGACTCCAACCGCTCCGGTGGCCTGATCGGGGTCAACCTCAAGGACGGCGACGAGCTGGTCGGGGCGGTGCTGTGCTCGCCGGAGGACGACCTGCTGCTGGTCTCGGCCGAGGGGCAGTCCATCCGGTTCAACGCCAGCGACGAGGTGCTGCGTCCCATGGGGCGGGCGACCTCGGGTGTCCTCGGCATGCGGTTCAACTCCGGCGACGAGCTGCTGGCCATGGGGGTGGTCCGCGAGAACCGGTACGTGCTGGTCGCGACCCAGGGTGGCTACGCCAAACGCACCCCGATCGACGAGTACCCCGTGCAGGGACGCGGCGGTAAGGGTGTGTTGACCATTCAGCACGACAGAAAACGTGGCAGGCTTGTGGCAGCGCTCATCGCCGAACTCGACGACGAGCTCTACGCGATCACCTCCACGGGCGGGGTTATTCGCACCACTGCCAAGGAGGTGCGGAAAGCCGGCAGGCAGACGAAGGGGGTCCGCTTGATGGATCTCGGTGAGGGCAACTCGCTGGTGGCCATCGCTCGTAACGCGGACGAGGCCGTCGATCCGGATGCCGCCGGGCCGGAGCAACGGAAGTAAGCCACGCGGAAGGCCCGGGTGGCAGACAGCCGACGATCAGTGAAGGATCGCTCGTGACATCTTCGGACAAGCCGCAGGAATCGGAGTCTCGTTCAACTGGCGAGCAGGACACGACCTCGACCACGACTACGGCGGAGGCGACGGCAACCTCGGTTTCCGGGGGGATGTCCACGGACACTGCCGACAGCGGCGTGGACGCGGGCGGTCGCAGCGACTCCGGCAGCGAGGTCGACGGTTCCGAGCCCGCACCGCCGTGGCAGCGCGTCACGAGCTCGTCGAGCTCGGCCGCTGCCCCGGGCGGCGAGAGCGGGCAGGAAACCACGACGCGGGGGACGGCCGAGCCTTCCGACGCCGCCTCCGAGACGGGGTCGGACTCCGAGGAAACCCACAAGATTCCGCATCCGTTGCGGGGGAGTTCCGAGCCGGAGGAGGGTGCTTCGGCGGCGGAGTCGGCGCGCTCGAGCGTCTCGTTCGCCGCGATGGGGGGCGTGCGCGGTTCGGGCACGTCCACCCAGGGGAGCAGCTCCCGGAGGCCGAACCGCGGTCCACGGCGCGCCAGTCTCCAGGTGCGCCGGGTGGATCCGTGGTCGGTGCTCAAGCTGGCTCTCGTGCTGAGCGTCACCCTGTTCTTCGTGTGGATGATCGCGGTCGCGGTGCTCTACGGGGTGCTCGGCGGCATGGGCGTGTGGGAGCAGCTCAACGGCACGTTCAGTGATCTGACCCAGCCGGAGAACTCGTTGGCCGAACCCTTGATCAGCCCCGGAAGGATCTTCGGCGTGGCCATGATCATCGGTGCGGTGAACATCGTGCTGATCACCGCGCTGGCCACGGTCGCCGGGTTCATCTACAACGTGGCGGCCGATTTCGTGGGCGGAGTCGAGCTGACACTGTCCGAACGCGAGTGACGGGTGGGTGCCCGGATGTTCGTCGGTGGAGGAATCCCAGCTCAGCGCCCTTTGTGTGCTGTCGCTGCGGTCCGGGGCGCGCACTGGGCACCCCCCTTTGAACGCGATCGTGAGCACGTGTAATGTGTGCAGTGCACGCAGGGCCTATAGCTCAGTCGGTTAGAGCGCTTTGCTGATAACGAAGAGGTCGGAGGTTCAAGTCCTCCTAGGCCCACGTGGCACGTGCCGCCGCTGCGAGTATCGCGGCGGCGGCACACGTTCGTAGTAGGAGGCATCCGAAGTGAAGAAGCTGCTCATCCTTGCTGCTGTTGCAGGTGCGGTCCTGTTCGTCGTTCGGCGCAAGAGTGCGGCCAAGGCGGAGGCCGACCTGTGGCGCGAGGCCACGGCCGAGGCCTGAGTGCCCGGACCGGCCCATGGTTCGCCCCTGCTTCGGAGCTGATCCTTCGGATGGTCACCGATTCGGGCGTCGTTTTCGCACGTCGGCCGATGAGGGTCCGACGTGGCGAACGGGGACGTAGCTCAATCGGCAGAGCACCGCTTTTGCAAGGCGGGGGTTAGGGGTTCGATTCCCCTCGTCTCCACATCGAGGCCCGGTGGACGCTACAGCGTCCGCCGGGCCTTTTCGCGTTCGTGGGACTTCACGTTCCGGATGTTTCCGAGGCACCGCCTCACGTGCCGGGACGAGTCCCGCGCAGCCGTTCCGCGCGGTCCTCACAGCGCGGGGTTCGGAGTGGGGCTGGTGTCGAGGTACTCGCGGAACCGCTCGGCGGGCAGCGGGGCGGAGAACAGGTAGCCCTGGTACGCGTCGACGCCGATCGCGCGGAGCAGGTGGTGCTGGGTGGCGTTCTCGACGCCCTCGGCGATGCAGGTGAGCCCCATGGTCCGGGTCAGCTCGGTCACGGCCCGAGCGATCCCCAGGTCGGTGATCTCGGTGCCCAGCCCGGAGACGAACTTCCGGTCGAGTTTGATGATCTGGGTGGGCAGGTCCCGGAGCCTGGCCAGCGAGGAGTAGCCGCTGCCGAAGTCGTCCATGGCGAACCGCACGCCGGTGTCCACGAGTTCGCGCATGGCCTGGAGCGGTTGTGCCTCCAGCTCCGCGATGACGGTTTCGACCATCTCCAGCACCAGGTTCTCGGGTGAGGTCCCGGCGTCGCCGATCGCCGCGGAGATCTCCTCGGCGAAGCCCGGTTGTCCGGGGCGCAGACCGGCGAGGTTCACCGCGACGCTCACCTGGCGGCCGTCGGGACGCCGCCAGCCCGCGGATTCGCGCAGCGCGGTGCGCAGCACGCAGCGGTCCAGCTCGGCCAGCAGCCCTCCGCGTTCGGCGACGGTGAGCACGACGTCCGGGGTGAGCGGTCCGTGCTCGGGGTGGTTCCACCGCAGCAGCGCCTCGGCCAGGGCCACGGATCCGTCGTTGGTGAGGATGGGCTGGTAGTGCACCCCCAGCCGGTCGTTGTCGATCGCCTCCCGGAGCTGCTGCTCCATGGCGAGCTGGTCGATTCCGGCCTGGCTGGGCACTACACGGCCGAGGGCTATGTTCGTCTGGCCCTGGCCACGTATCCGGGCCTGGAACATCGCGGCCTCGGCCGACCGCATGAGCTCGGTCAGGGTCGTCTCGGGGTGCACGACCGCCGTGGAGCCGACCGAGGCCGACACGTGCACCACTCGACCGTGCAGCCGCACGTCCATCCGGAAGAGCTCGCCCACCTCGCGGGTGAAGTCCTCCAGGCCGCCGAAGGAGTCGACGTCGGAGCAGAAGACCACGAACTCGTCCCCGTAGAAGCGGGCCGGGGTGCACTCCGGCGGGAGTTCGCTGGTCAGGTGCTCGGCCACCTCCGCGAGCAGCTCGTCGCCGGCCGTGTGCCCGAGCGAGTCGTTCACGCGTTTGAAGTTGTTCAGGTCGCAGAACAGCACGGCGACCTTCTCGGCCGTGTTCCGGGAGAGCAGCGTGGACAGCAGCTCCTCGGAGCCCCTGCGGTTGAGCAGCCCGGTCGTGGCGTCGTGGGTGGCCTGGTAGCGCAGGGCCTCGGTGTGGCTCACCTGGGCGGTCACGTCGTGGAAGACCAGCAGCCACGAGCGGCTCCCGTCGTCGCTCACCGAGGCCGCGCTGCGCAGTTGGCACAGCACCGGCTGGCCGTCGGAGCGGGCCAGCACCCGGTGCGGAACCGGCCCGCCCACGTTCTCGCCTCCGGGGCTGTTCGGGCTGGGGAACAGCACTCCGCCCTCGTCGCTGGGGTGCAGGAAGTCGTGTTCGGCCATCTCGAAGAAGTCCCGCAGCTGATAGCCGAGCAGTTCCGCCAGTGCGCCGTTGGCGTCGAGCAGGTGGCCCGCCTGGTCGAACAGCGCGATCCCGACCGGGGCGAGTTCGAACAGGTCGGTGAAGCGGCGCATCGATCGTTGTTGACGCGCTCCGGCCTCGCTCTCGTCGCGGGTGATCTTGATGAACCCGTCCAGCTTGCCCGCGGGGGACCGCTGGGCGGTGATCACCACGTGGGCCCAGAACCGGCTGCCGTCCTTGCGCACCCGCCAGCCCCGGTCGATGAAGAAGCCGTGCGCCTCGGCCTGCTCCAGCTCCCACTGCGGGTATCCGGAGGTGATCGCCTCCTCGGAGTAGAACAGGGAGAAGTGCCTGCCGATGACTTCCGCGCTGCTGTACCCCTTCATCCGCGCCGCACCGGCGTTCCAGCTGGCCACGTGGCCGCTCGCGTCGAGCGAGAAGATCGCGTACTCGCGCATGTCCTCGGCGGCGAGAACCTTGGCCGCGTCGGCCCGCACCGCCGGGGCTTCGGCGGGGCCGTCGAACGTCTCGGACTCCTGCTGATCCATGTCGGTTCCCTCAACGTGGCGGAGCGGTCGCTGGAGGCTGCGGTTCCGCCCGGATGAGGGACTCCCCGGGAAGGGCCCCGGCTCGCGCCCGGCCGAACTCGTCCGCCCGCTGCGGGGACCGGGCGTTCGTCGGGGCGGCTGCGTGGCCTTTCGGCCGTTCCGGGGAAGTCCCACACGGTCGTTACCGCTTTCCTGCGAAACTTCGCGTCACCATACATACCCACCGATGGGGGTGTGTCATGTCGCGCGCCCGCGGAGACGGATTCGCGTGCCCGGCAGCGTCGTCGTCCCTCCGGAGCGGATCAGCGCTCGTTCGTTCCGTTGGTCGAGCGCAGCAGGGACACCGTGCGGCTGACGTGTTCGGTGACCTGTTGCTCGTCGAACGGTTGGTGCAGCACGAGCCGGTGGTAGTAGATCGGCCCGGCCAGCAGGCTGACGGCCCACTCGGGGTCGAGCGAGTCCGCGAGCTCACCGCTCCGCTGCGCCCGGTGCAGTGCGGAGAGCACCTCCCGGCGTCGGCTGTGAACGTATTCGCGGTACACCTCGGCCAGCGCCTCGTCGTGCTCGGCGGCCACGGCGAGACTGCCCGCGATCGCTCCCCAGCGGGAGGAGCGGAGTCCCGTGCCGAGCTGCCCGATCACTCGTTGCAACTCCTGCTCCAGCCCTTCTCCGGGGGCCGGGTCCCCCGGGGCGGTGTCACGCAGTTGGACGCCGAGGTGTTCCACGGCGTCGATGAGCAGTCGAAGGCGTTCCGGCCAGTGCCGGTACAGCGTGCTGCGCGAGATTCCGGCCGTCGAGGCGACGGCGTCCATGGTCATCGCTTCGACGCCGCGTTCGGCGAGCAGTCGCACTGTCGAATCGAGTACGCGTTGGCGGGTGCGGACCGCCCGCGGGTCTTCGGGATTCATGCGCACCACTGTAGTACAAGTCTGTTGCACAGATCGGCTTCGCCATCTACAGTACAGGACTGTACTAGAAATGCGTGTTTCCGGGCGAGAGGTGCCGAACAGCCGTCGGCGGAACGCGCTTCCGGCGGATGCCGGCCCCGTCCGCGGGAACGACCGAAGGGGTGGGCGATGAGAACGAGGACCACGCGGGGAAGCGAGCGGCGTCGCCTCCCCGGGCAGGAGCGGGGGAAACGGGGCGCGTTCTGGGCGATGATGATCGTGGTCTTCCTGGCCGCGATGGACTCCACGGTCGTGGCCACGGTGCTCCCCGCGATACCGGCCGAACTGGGCAGCTCCGGACTGCTCGCCTGGGTGGTCACCAGCTACCTGCTCACCACTGCCGTGTCCATCCCGCTGTGGGGCAAGGCGGCCGACCTGACGAGCAGGCGACGGCTGTACCTCGTGGCCACCGCGGTGTTCCTCCTCGGCTCCCTGGGCGTCGCCTCCGCACCGAACATGACGGTCCTGCTGGCGGCGCGCGCGGTGCAGGGGACGGGCACCGGAGGTCTCATGGCCCTGACCCCGACGATCATCGGCCAGATGTTCGCCTCCCGCATCAGGGGGCGCTTTCACGGGATACAGGGCGCCGTGCTCGCCGGAGCCAGCATCGTGGGACCGCTGGTGGGCGGTTTCCTGGAAGCGGCCCTCGGCTGGCGCTGGGCCTTCTGGATCAACCTGCCGCTCGTGCTGCCCGCCCTGCTGATCGCGGGGCGCTTCCTGCCCGCCCCGGAGGCCCGGGCGGGGAAACGCCGGATCGATCTCGTCGGGGCGGCGCTGCTGGCGATCGGCGCTTCCGCGTTCCTGCTGGCGCTCAGCGAGGGCACCCCGTTCGCCTCGGCGGGCTCCCGAGCGGTGCTGCTGGCCGCCGCAGCCGTGACCGTGCCGGTGTACCTGCTCCGGCAGGCCCGCCACGACGACCCCGTGCTGCCGCTGCGCGTGCTGCGCTCCCCGGTGGTGGCCGCCGCGGTCGGCCTTTCCTTCATCTCCGGTGCCGTGATGATCGCCGCCGTGGTCCACGCGCCGCTGTACGCGCAGACCGTCCAGGAGCGGTCCGCGGCCTCGGCCGGACTGCTGTTGCTTCCGCTCACCGGAGGTGTGCTGGTGGCCAACCTCGCCGGAGGGAACCTCATCACCTGGGTGGGCAGGTACCGCCCGTTCCTCATCGGTGGCACGGCGGCCACGACGACCGGTTTCGGGGTGCTGGCCACCGCCGGTGCCGCCACCGGGATCGGACCGTTCACGGCCGCGCTGGCGCTCGTGGGGATCGGCATCGGACTGACCATGCAGCCCTCCGTGCTCGCGCTGCAGAACGCCGTCTCCGCCGCGGACCTCGGTTCGGCCACGGCGGCGAGCACCTTCTTCCGGCAGCTCGGCTCCACGTTGTCCATCGGTGCTCTCGGAGGGCTGCTCACCGGTCGGGTGGGACCGCAGCTGTCCGCGATCACCGAGGGGGCCGGTGAGGTCACCGCGGCGGCCCGCTCCCAGGTCGCCACCGCTTTCGGGGACCTGTTCCTGATTCTGACGATGGTCGCGGTGGTGGCGTTCCTGCTCGCGCTGCTCCTTCCGGAGAAGCCGTTGGCCGAGAGCACATCCGCTGAGGAAACCGCTGAGGAAACACCCGGGGAAGCCGCGGTCGAAGCCGCTGCGGAAGCCACCGGGGAGGGGCGGGCCGTGGACCGCCCCCGGAACGCGCGCTGCTGAGCCGGTGTGCGCACGGGAGGACAGGAAAATGAGCGGCACCGTCGAACGGGAGGGAACGTCCGCCATGTCCCGACCGGGGGCCCGGACCGGTTCGGGAACGCCGCGCCTCGAGTTCGTCCCGGACATCGCCAGCGTCTGGTCGTCCCTCGGATGCGCGGGTTCGCACGGGGGGCGCCGAGCACCGGCGAGCCGGTGAGCCGCTGGAGGTGGTTTTCCGCCCGTTCCGGGTGGTGCCGCACGCCCCCGAGCCGGGGAGAGCTTGTTCGACCGCCACCAGCGGGACTCCGGTGCGGACGCGGAGCGGGAGGAGGAGCTGAGCGCGGAGCTCGTGCGGGTTCGGGAGTCGGGATCGGTTCGGTGCCCACGCTCACCGTGAACGGCGGGCGGGTGCCAACCGGGGCGTGATCGGAAAACGACCTGCGTGCCGCGCCGGAGGCGGTGCGGGGTCCTGACGCCCCTGCCGGGGGAACACCCTCGCTCGAGTATTAATGGTGACTGGTACACGGGAGGGTTTCGCCCGGCTGTTGCCGAGGCGAAACCCGTTCCGTGATCTTCCGGAGGTCTGCTCAGCCGGCCCTGTGGCGGGGCGTGATGATCAGATCAGGCCGAGCGCGAGCATGGCGTCGGCGACCCTGGTGAAGCCCGCGATGTTGGCCCCGGCCGTGTAGTCGCCGGGCATCCCGTACTCCTCGGCCGTCGCGTAGCAGCGGTCGTGCACGGAGACCATGATCTCCTCCAGCCGCTGCTCGGTGAACTCCCTGGACCAGGAGTCGCGCGAGGCGTTCTGCTGCATCTCCAGCGCGGAGGTGGCCACTCCGCCCGCGTTGGCAGCCTTGCCCGGGCCGAAGGCCACTCCGGCCTCCCGGAAGACGCGGACTCCTTCCGGGGTGGTCGGCATGTTGGCACCCTCACCGACCGCGATGCACCCGTTGTTCACCAGGGTTCCGGCCTCCTTGCCGGTGATCTCGTTCTGCGTGGCCGAGGGCAGTGCCACCTCGCAGGGGATCTCCCAGACCTGCCGGTTCGGCACGTACTTCGCGGCCTGGCGCCGTTCGGCGTACTCCGCGAGCTTGCCGCGCTCCTGCTCCTTGATCTGCTTGACGAGCTCCACGTCGATGCCGTTCTCGTCGAGCACGTACCCCTCGGAGTCGGAGCAGGCCACCACGTTGCCGCCGAGCTCCTGCACCTTCTGCATCGTGTAGATCGCCACGTTGCCGGAGCCGGAAACGACCGTGCGCTTCCCGTCGAA
Organism: Actinopolyspora biskrensis; assembly: GCF_013408175.1. Lineage (GTDB taxonomy): Bacteria > Actinomycetota > Actinomycetes > Mycobacteriales > Pseudonocardiaceae > Actinopolyspora > Actinopolyspora biskrensis. The sequence continues at coordinate 58,128 of NZ_JACBYW010000009.1, read as the reverse complement.
GGAGTTCCCGCGGGCGCTCAGCATCTCCTTGACGAAGAAGGTGTTGCCGTAGCCGGTGGCCTCGGTGCGGATGTGCGAACCGCCGAACACTCCGCTCTTGCCCGTCAGCACACCGGACTCGTAGCGGTTGGTGAGCCGCTTGTACTGCCCGAACAGGTAGCCGATCTCGCGTCCGCCGACCCCGATGTCACCGGCGGGCACGTCGGTGTACTCGCCGAGGTGCCGGTGCAGCTCGGTCATGAAGCTCTGGCAGAAGGACATGATCTCCTGGTCCGAGCGCCCCTTGGGGTCGAAGTCGGCGCCGCCCTTGCCCCCTCCGATCGGCAGTCCCGTCAGCGCGTTCTTGAAGACCTGCTCGAAACCGAGGAACTTGATGATCCCCTGGTAGACGGAGGGGTGGAAGCGGAGCCCTCCCTTGTAGGGACCCAACGCGCTGTTGAACTCCACCCGGAAACCGCGGTTGATCTGTACCCGGCCCTGGTCGTCCTGCCACGGAACGCGGAAGATGACCTGCCGTTCCGGTTCGCAGATACGCTCGATGATCTTTGCCTGCGCGTACTCCGGGTGCTTGCCCATCACCACGCCGATGCTTTCGAGCACTTCCCGCACCGCCTGGTGGAACTCGACCTCACCGGGGTTGCGCGCGACCACCTGGTCGTAGATGGGGTCCAATGACTCGTGCAATGCCATCCTCATTCCTCTTCCCGTTTCGAACCAAAGTACGAGGCACCGGTCTCCGCGCTGAAGGCTTCACGACGATCGGATCGATGAGATATCTCGCCTTGCGTGGAATCATGATTCCAATATTTGGAATTGTCTTCCGCTCCTCCCGAGGCGCGCGGGGAGGCCGCTCCGAGGTGCGCGGCAGCTCGTGCTCCCGGCGTCGTCACAGCCCCGCGGGGCGATCACCGCGTCTCCGGGGAGCGGCATCGCCGCACCCGGAAAGCGCCGGTCAGATCCCCAGGAAGGCCCTGGCCATCATGAAGTAGATGATGAGCCCGGTGGCGTCGACGAGGGTGGTCACCAGGGGGGTGGAGATCACGGCCGGGTCGATGTTGGCCCGCTTGGCCAGCAGCGGCATGGTCGCTCCGATCATGGCCGCCCACCCGCACACGGCGATCAGCGAAACGGCCAGCGTCGCCGCCACCCCCACGCCCACGAAAACGGTGCCGATGCCGAGACCGAGAACGGCCAGTGTGACACCGAGGGTGAGGCCCACCCGGCACTCCCGCCAAGCGACGCGGAGCACGTCGCCGGTGCGCACCTCGCCGACGGCCAGGGCGCGCACGGAGGCTGTGGCCGCCTGCGCGCCCGCGTTGCCCCCGGTTCCGATGAGCAGCGGGACGAACAGCGCCAGCGTGGTCACCTCCTCGAGGGTGGACTCGAAGAACTGCAGGACGTTGACGGTCAGCGTGGCGGCGACGATGAGCAGCAGCAGCCAGACTATGCGGGAGCGCGCCAGCTGAAGTACCGAGGCGGACATGTAGTGCCCGCTCCACGGGCTCGCCGCGGCCTGCCGCGCGATGTCCTCGCTGTCGGCGGCCTCGATGAGTTCCACGGCGTCGTCGATGGTGAGCAACCCGAGCACCCGGTCCTCGCTGTCGACGACGGGAAGGTCCAGCAGGTTGGCGTCCTGCATGAGCCGGGCGGAGTCCTCGGCGTTCTCGTCGGCCCGCACCCGCAGCGTCTCGGGGTCGGTCAGTTCGGAGACCGGCTGCTCCGTGGAGGCCAGCACCAGATCCCGGAGGGAGACGGTCCCGATGAAGTGCCGTCGATCGTCGACGACCAGCAGGGTGTAGACGGTCTCGGCGTCGGTCCCCCTGTCGTGGATCCTGGAAAGGGCCTCGGACGCGGTCAGGTCCTGGCGCAGGGTCACCGTCTCCGGTGTCATGTAGCGCCCGACCGAACCCTCCGGGTAGCCGAGCAGCGCCGCCGTGGTGGCGCGTTCCTGCGGGCTGAGCCCGATCAGCACCCTGTGCACGAACTTGGCCGGGGACTCCCCGAGCAGGCGGACGCGGTCGTCGGGGTCCATGGCCTCGACCAGGTCCCGGAACGACTGGTCGCGCAGCCCGGACAGCACCTTCTGCTGCTCGGGCGGGTCGAGTTCCTCGAACACCGTCAGCGCTTCGTCCTTGCCGAGCAGGCGGAACAGGAGCACGGCGCGCAGCTCGTCGGTTCGGCCGAGCTCGTCGGCGATCTCGTGCGGTTGGTGTTCGGCGAGCCACTGCTGCAGAGCGGCGATCTCGTTGCGATCCAGCAGGTCATGCACGGTGGCCCGTGACATGTTCTCCCTTTCCGCTCGCGGAACGACTGCGCGGCGTTCACGGGGCTCTTCGGTTCGCGGTTGCCGGGCGTGGCGCGGCGGGGAGCGGTGGTCCGCCCGGGTGGGGCGCTCTCCGCCCTCCCCCGGGGCTGCCGCCGGTGGAGTACCGCCGACCACGGTACGGGTGGCGAGGTGTTCGGCGCGCGCTGTGCGGGGGCTCCCGCGTGTGGGCTCGCTACCCGCACGAACCGCTTCGACGGCGGCGCCTCCGGAACGACCCGCAGCACGACCCCGCCTCGGCGGCACCCCGTGTTCCCCTCGACCTCCACGCGGAAAGCGCGGTCCGGCAGCGCGGGGAAGCGCGCAGGCTGCTCGGCCCCGGAGCGTTGCGGGCGGAGTGGGACCCCTCTGCCCCGAGGACGCCGATTTCGCCGTGCAGACAGGCACGGGGGCGACCGCTTCTGAGCGGCCGACGAGTCCCACCACCCCTCCGGGGGAGGGTGCGGGGAGCGGCGGTGATCGTGCCCGCCCGAAGTCGGGCACCCGCTCCCGGGAGCCGACGGGAGGACCCGCCGAGTGACCACCCGCGCGAACCGAGTCGGTGAGGACCTACTGGCCCGACCCCGGTTGCGCGTGCCGCCCCGAACCGTCGTCGGAGTCCTGATCCGTGCCCTCGGTGGGCTCGTCCGGGACCGGGGACAGGGGGGTGACCCCGTCCTCGTTGTCGCGGTGCCTGCCGCTGAGCGCCTCGTTCACGAGCAGCTCGGCGAATTCCGGCGGGGGGGACACGCGCAGATCGGACTCGCTCGGGTCCGCCAGCTCGCGGGTGAGTTCGGCGAAGATCGGGTTGTTCGTCTCGTCCGTGGCGTTGTTGGTCATCTTCTCCTCCCATCTCGGTCGAGAACCTCGACACCGTCGATTCTGACCCGCTGCCCGGCCGGTCCCGGGCAGGTGGCCTCGGCGTGTGCGCCGAACCCCTTCGGGGCCGGCGCTCCCTCGGCGGTTCCCCTCGTGCTCCCTCTGTCGCGGGGCGCGGGGAGGAGCCCGTCTCCCCGTGCGCGGACTCCTCCCACGCCCGCCCCGGTCGCCCTCCCACACATGCCGGCGAACCCGGGGCCCCGAATGCGGCATTCGGGGCGGGTGATCCCCCCGGAGTCACCCGCTGTGGACGGGACGGAGGCGGTGCTCGGGCATGACGCGGTTTCACGAAACGAGTTGATTTCTTTCGAAGGGGAATTTTCCGACGCAAGGGAAGGGTGGGCAAGCTACCGCTGCTCGACCGGCCGGCGGGACCCGGGGAGAGGGCACGTCGGGGGAACTCGCGGGACCTGGCGGCGTCCGCACCGTGCTCGCGCGACACCCGCGACCGCGGGCGCGCGGAGGCGGGACATCGGCGGACGGCGCGCTGTGCGCGCACCGGTGGTGAGGCTGCCCGTGCTCAACACGGGAGCGGGGACGGCCGCCCGGAGCGCCACGTGCGCTCGTCTCGGCCGTTGTGCCCGGCGCGTGGGCGAGCGGAAGCCCACCGACCCGCCCACGCGCCTTTCCGGCGGGGTGGCGCTACCCGGTGCCGGGGCGCCCGCTCACGAGACCGCGGGAGCTTCCGCAGGGCGAGCACCTGCGACAAGAGGATGCGACAAGGGGAGCGGAAACCTCGATCAGTGGTTCCGCGAACCCTGCTGGGACTGCACCCCGGAGACCTGTCCGTTCTCGGTGGAGGAGGACTGTTCACCCGCCCCGCTCGGTTTGAACTGGCCACCGTCGTCGATCGGGAGTTCCTCCGGCCTGCGCGACAACGCCGCCGCGGCGGCACCGGCGAGCCCGGCCAGCAGCAGCACGATCCAGGGCCACTTGCGCCGCTTGGGCTTGGCCGGGTCGATACGCCCGGCGAGCTCCTTGCGGGCGGCCTTCGTGCCCTTCGCGAGCTGTTTGCGCTGCTTCGCCGTGCGCTTGTCCCACTCCTTGCGGGCCTTCTTGCCGCGCTTGGCGAGCTCCTTGCGCGACATCCCGGTGGCTCGCTGAGCGATCCGCTCCTGCAGGTCGTCGGTGGAGATTCCGCGCGCGGCCAGCTCCTGCTCGGCCAGTGCCACCGCCTGCCTGGTCACGTCCGAACCGACGCGGCTGGCCTTGGCCGCGCCCGTCCGGGCGGTGCGGACTCCGGTGCCCATGGCCTTGCCCACGTTCTCGCCCGCGCGGGACATAGCCTTGACCTCGTCCATGCTCTCGCCTCCTAATGCTGGGCTCTTCCCGAGCCTGTAGTTCGGTGGCACCTGATCGTTCGTCCCGCCACGGTGACCGCGGCGGTCGACGGACGGTGTGGCGCGGAAACTCGTGGCGTTTCCATCTCGGGTACCGCGATGTCGATGACGATCAAACCCCATACTGCACCCTGCGGTGGTGGGTGCGCTCGCCGATGGGAGGATGTGATGGTGGCAGAAGACAATGGATCGCTTGTGGGGAAGTCGGTCACCGCGACCTTGCACACGACGCAGGGTGCTATCAGGGTGGTTCTCTTCCCGAACCAGGCTCCCAAGACGGTGTCCAATTTCGTGGGACTCGCCGAGGGCACCGCGGAGTACACGGAGCCGAACGCCCGCGGGGAACGGTCCGGTCCTTTCTACGACGGTGTGATCTTCCACCGGGTCATCGACGGCTTCATGATCCAGACCGGTGATCCGACCGGGACGGGTCGTGGTGGTCCGGGTTACGAGTTCGCCGACGAGTTCCATCCGGAGTTGCAGTTCAACCGTCCGTATCTGCTGGCGATGGCCAACGCGGGGCCGAACACCAACGGTTCGCAGTTCTTCATCTCGGTGGCGCCGACGACGTGGTTGAACTACAAGCACACCATCTTCGGTGAGGTGGCCGACCAGGAGTCGCGTGACGTGGTCGACGCGATCGCGCACACCGCGACCGGGCAGGGCGATCGCCCGGTCAACGACATCGTCATCGAGAAGGTCACCGTCGAACGTGGTGAATCCGCCTAGGCCCTTTTCGAGCAGACGCGTGAGCGTCGAGCCGACGGGCCGCGTGTGTAGTGGGGCCTGACGTGAACGTTCCGCCCGGACAGCCCGATGAGCAGCACGGAGCGCAGGCCATGCCCGGCTGCTTCCGTCACCCGGACCGACCCACCGGCCTGCGCTGCACTCGCTGCGAGCGTCCGGCTTGCCCGGACTGCCTGCGCGAGGCCAGCGTCGGCTACCACTGCGTGGACTGCGTCCGGCAGGGCCGGCGAAACACCCGTGAGCCGGTGACGATCGCCGGAGCCAGGGTGGGCGGCAAGCCGATCGTGGTTCCGGCGCTGATCGCGGTGAACGTGCTGCTGTTCGTGCTCAGCGCCGTTCAGGCCGGATCCGCCGCGGAGAACTTCCGCTCGGAGCTGTTCCTCCAGTGGCGGATGGCTCCCGCGCAGGTGGCGGCGGGCGAGTGGTGGCGCGTGGTCACCTCCGGCTTCCTGCACCAGGGGATGATCCACATGGTGGTCAACATGGTCGCCCTGTGGGTCGTCGGCCGTGACATGGAGGTGCTGCTCGGCCGGATCCGCTTCTGCGCGGTGTACCTGCTCGGGCTGCTCGGCGGAAGCATGTTCGTGTTCCTGTTCGGATCGGTGTTCCAACCCGTGGTGGGCGCTTCCGCCGCGCTGTACGGCCTGTTCGGCGGGATCGCGGTCGCGGCGTGGCGGCTGAAGCTGAACATGAGGCCGATCCTGCTGGTGATCGGCCTCAACGTGGTGCTGACCCTGACCATCCCCGGGATATCGCTGTTCGGTCACCTGGGTGGCCTGGTGCTGGGCACGGCCGCCACGGCCGCGCTGATCTACGCACCGGCGAACCGGCGCCTCGTGTGGCAGTCCGGCGCGCTGCTGGCGCTGCTCGTGGTGCTGCTCGCGGCGATGTTCACGCGGGACGCGGCGCTGGGCGACACGGTCTGCGGGATGAGTCGCGGTGAGTACAGGTGCGTCCTGCTTACTTAGGATGTCTTGCGGTATGACTTGCTCGGGTGGGTCGGCTTCCGGCACGTGAGGCCGCGCCTCGGGAAGTGTTGGAGGAGCGACCCACGCCACGTGCCCTCCCGCCTCGCGATGCATCCGACTCACGCACCGGAGCTTCTCGTCCTGCGTGGGCTCAGAGCACCTGCGCTTCGGCGTGGGCCTTCTGCCGGGAGTTCCCCCTGACGCGAGGACGGCGGGTCTTTTTGCGGGGAAGTCGTGGAAGCTTTCCGGGAGCTCTACCGGCGTCGCAGCCGTTCGAGCTGTTCGGCGACCTCGGCCGGTTCCGTCCCCAGGTCGAACCGGCCGAGCACGAGAAGTCCGCCGAGCACGTCGGCTTCGGGGACGTCCAGCTCGAGCACGGGCGTCTCGCGCCCGAGACGTCTGCTCCTGCTGATCCGGACGGAAACCCGTTCCCAGGGCCAGCTGTGCGCGCCGCCCAGCGTGCGCACCGCGATCCCCGCCGAGTCGGCCCGCAGCCGCGGACGCAGGTAGGTCAGGCAGCCGGAGGCGGCCGCGAGCAGCAGGGCCCCCGCGGTGACGAAAGCCGTGTCCACCGCGTTCCCGGTCAGCAGCGGGCTCAGGCCGAGCGCGCAGGCCAGCACCCACCCGATCCCGATGAGGGCCGGTGAGGTGCTCCAGCGGAGACTCCCGCCGGGTTCCGCGCCTCCTCCGTCGTCAGCCTGCCGCACAACAGCCCCGAGCGGAGTTGTCCACAAGGGTTGTCCACATGGGGATAGGTTACATCCGTGTGATTCGCCGGAACCCGCTTCGCATCTCGCTCACCGCCATTTCATGGTCATCAACAGCCCGATGATCATGAAACCGAACCCGACGGCGAAGTTCCACGGCCCCAGCTCGGCCATGAAGGGAATCTTCGGGCCCGCCAGGTAGTTGACGACCAGCCACAGCAGACCCAGCAGCATCATGCCGAGCATCACGCCGACATAGATCGGGTGCGAGGGCCCTGCCGACTTCGCCTTCACCGGTGTGCGGCGATCGACCGGCGGGGGTGTGGAGGTCTTCTTGCGGACCTTTGACTTGGGCATGGTGTCCTCGCCAGGTGGTTCGGCCGATCCCCGCCGCCCTGCGGCCGAGCTCGGCCTCCTCGACACGTTCCGTGCGCCGCGCGGCGAGGTGACCCGGGAGAGCCCGGAAGGGCCGACGTCGTACCGCCTCGACCGGACTCGCACCGAATCGCCCCACGGCGACCCATCTACACTCACACGTTAACGCAATCTCGGGATTTTCCGAACAACCCGTATGCTTCCCGCGAGATCCCTCGAACGAATTCGGGGAGGAGCTACACGGTGACAACCACGCGGGCCTCTCCACAGGCCCCGCCCCCGGAGCCGGGGCCGCGGCGTTCGCGTTCCGTGCTGCGCGGACTCGGAGAGCTGCTGATCACGCTCGGTCTGATCGTTCTGCTGTTCGTCTTCTACGAGATCCAGGTGACCAGCTGGTTCTCCGCGCGCGAGCAGGAAGCGGCCACCGCAGAACTGCGCCAGCGCTGGGACCGGCCTTCGGGGGACGAAGGGGAGCAGCGACTCGATCCCATACCCGGCAGCGGTTTCGCCAGGCTCCACGTACCGGCGCTGGGACCGGATTTCCCGTTCACCGTGCTGGAGGGGACCGGCCGGGAAAGCCTGGCCGCCGGGCCGGGGCACTACGCCGGTACCGCGCTGCCGGGGCAACGCGGCAATTTCGCCGTGGCAGGCCACCGCTCGGGGCGCATGGCCCCTTTCGGGGAGCTCGACGGGTTGAGCTCCTGCGATGCGCTGGTGGTCGAGACCAGGGCCGAGTGGTTCGTCTACCGGGTACTGCCGATGAGCGAGGAGGCCGAGGGGTGGAACCGCGGCGAGCAGGACCCGGACTGCTCGGGTGTGGCACCGATCGGGGGTCCTTACCAGGGGGTTCACGGCAGGACCGTGGTCGGGCCCGCACGACGCGAGGTGATCAACCCGGTTCCGGGGCGGCCGCCCGGCACGGTGCCGGAGGAGTGGCGGAGCAGGCTGATCACGCTGACCACCTGCCACCCCAAGTACTCGGCGGAGAAGCGCATGATCGTGCACGGTGTGCTGACCAAGCGCTACCCGAAGGTCGCCGAGCGGCCCGAGCTGCGGCCTCCCGAGCTGGAGGAGGGGTGATACCCGTGGAAACGGGGGCGACCGCGAGCGGCCGGGCAGCGGAGGTGACGTGAGTGTACGCGTGGATCTGGCGGCACCTGCCCGGGCCGCTGCCGATCAGGGTGCTCCAGGCGCTGTTGCTGATCGCGGCGGTCGTGGCGCTGCTGCTGTTCGTGGTCTTCCCGTGGGTCGAGCCGAGGTTGCCCTTCGGGGACCCGACGCTGGAGTGACCACCGTCTCCGGGAGCGGTTCACGAGCCGCACCGGCCCGGCGTTCCCGACAGGTCTCTCAAGCGGCGCAGGCCGCTGCTGGGGAGGGGCCCGACGCGGCAGGGCGCCGACTCACGTGCGGGCCGAGGAACCACCCGGGCAACTCGCACGGCCCTCCCCGTCAAGTCAGGTCGGCGAATCGCTCGACGTCCCGGGACCTGCCGGACACGATGAGGATGTCCCCGTGGTGCAGCACGGTCTCCTGGGTGGCGTAGGTGAACCCTTCGCCGAGGCGTTTGATGCCGACGACGGTCACCCCGTACTTGCTGCGCACCCTGGTCTCGGACAGGGGACGTTCCACCGCTGCGGCGGGGGCCCTTGTCTTGACGATCGCGTAGTCGTCCTCGAACTGGATGTAGTCGAGCATCCTGCCGGTGACCAGGTGGGCCACCCGTTCGCCCATGTCGTGCTCGGGGAGCACGACACGGTGCGCGCCGACCCGTTCCAGGATGCGGCCGTGCTGACGACTGACCGCTTTCGCCCAGATGTGGGGGATCTCGAAGTCGGCGAGCAGCGAGGTGGTCAGGATGCTGGCCTCCAGGTCGTCGCCGATGGCCACGACCGCCCTGCGGAAGTCGGGCACGTCGAGCTGGCGCAGCACCTCCGGGTCGGTGGTGTCGGCGACGGCCGCGTGGGTGACCGCGTCGGAGAACTGCTGAACCAGGTGCGGTCGGTTGTCCAGGGCGAGGACTTCGGAACCGCGTTCGACCAGTTCCACGGCGAGTGATCCGCCGAAGCGGCCCAGCCCGATCACGACCACGCGTGACGGGCGTGCTTTCTGGGTGTCCTTAGCCAACGATCGGTCGCTCCTCCGGCAAATCGTAGCGGCGTCCGCGTTCCCGCAGCGCGAGCGCCGAGGCCATGGTGATCGGCCCCAGCCTGCCCGTGAACATCAGGGCCGTGAGCACCAGCTCCCCCAGCCGGGGAAGCTGGTCCGTGATCCCGGTGGAGAGGCCGACGGTACCGAAGGCCGAGACGGACTCGAACAGCACGGCGTCCAGCCCGAAGGGCGTGAGCATCAGCAGCAGCAGGGTAGCTGTGAATACCATGCCCACGGCCACGAGAACCACGGTCAGCGCCTGCCGCTGCACGCTCGTGGGGAGTTTGCGGTGCAGCACGTGCACCTGGTACTCGCCGCGCACCTCGGTGAGGATGACGAAGGCCAGCAGCGCGAAGGTGGTGACCTTGATTCCGCCCGACGTGCCCGCGCTGCCGCCGCCGATGAACATCAGCACGTCGTTCACCAGCATCGTGGTCGAGTTGATCTCCCCGACGTCCACTGTCGTGAACCCGGCTGTCCGCGGGGTGACCCCGTGGAACACCCCGGCCATCAGTTTGCCGCCGGTTCCGAACGAGCCGAGGGTCTCCGGATTGTTCCACTCGAAGCCCAGGAACACGCACACGCCTATGAGCAGCAGTGCCGCGTAGGTGTTGAGGGTGACTTTCGCGTGGAGCGTCCAGCGCCGCCGTTTCCCGCGCAGCCTCCTGCCGATCTCGAACAGCACGGGGAACCCCAGCCCGCCGATGATCACCGCGAACAGCACCGGAAGGCAGACCAGCGGGTCGGCGGCGTAGCGCTGGAGGCTGTCCGGGTACAGCGAGAACCCGGCGTTGTTGAACGCGGAGACGGCGTGGAAGATCCCGAAGTAGGCGGCGTGCCCCAGCGGCTGCCCGTACCCGTACGCGAATCGGGCGGTGAGCGCGCAGGAGATGAGCAGTTCGATGGTGAGGCTGAGGGCGATGACCCCGGCGACCACCGAGCGGATGTCGCCGAGCCCGAGGCTTTTGGTCTCGGTCTGCGCGTTGCGGCGCATCCGCAGCCCGAGCCTGCGGACCACGAGCATCCCCAGCAGTGAGGCCAGGGTCATGATGCCGAGTCCGCCCACCTGGATGAGCCCGAGGATGACCAGCTCGCCGAAGGTGGACCAGTGCCCGGCGGTGTCGACCACGACCAGACCGGTCACGCACACCGCCGAGGTGGAGGTGAACAAGGCGGTCACCCAGCTGGTGGTGCCGTGCTGGGTCGAGATCGGAAGCATCAGCAGCACCGTCCCGACCAGCACGGCGAGCGCGAAGCCGATGACGACCATCCTGGCGGGGTGGCTGGCACGGGACAGCTTGCGCAGCGGTTGCACGACGCGATGCGGGAGGGTGAGAACGCGCCGTTCGCTGCCCGCGGGGCTCACGGCGCTACCACCGCGTTCGGAGCTGGCGACCGACTTGTGTCCACGAGATGCGCAGGCTATCGCATTTCGGGCCGTTCGGCCGCGCGACCCGGGGTGTCGTCGCAGCACAACGGGTGAATCGGATGTTTCGGCCCGCTGGTGGGGGCGGTGTTGGCCCCGACACGGGAGCGTCCGGGGTCGCTCCGCGAGGCGAGCTACCCGTAGGCTGGTGCCGTGCGGGTTCTGGTGGTCGACAACTACGACAGCTTCGTCTACAACCTGGTGCAGTACCTGGCGCAGCTCGGGGCGGAGTGCGTGGTCCGCCGCAACGACGCGGTCACGGACGCCGACGTCGAGCGGGCGGACGGTGTGCTGCTCAGCCCGGGACCGGGCACGCCGCAGCGCGCCGGGCGCTCGATGGAGCTGGTCTCGGAGTGCGCCGGAACGGGCAAGGCGCTGCTGGGGGTGTGCCTGGGACACCAGGCCGTCGGCGCGGCTCGGGGCGGAACCGTCGAGCGGGCGCCGGAGCTGCTGCACGGCAAGACCAGCGAGATAGAGCACGAGGGCGTCGGCGTCTTCACCGGCCTTCCGCGGCCGGTGGTCGCGACGCGCTACCACTCGTTGACCGTCCGTCCGGACAGCGTCCCGGAGGAGTTCGACGTCACGGCCCGCACGGCCGGCGGTGTGGTCATGGGCATGCGGCACCGCGAGCTGCCACTGGAAGGTGTCCAGTTCCACCCCGAGTCGGTGCTGACCGAGGGCGGGCATCGGATGCTGGCCAACTGGATGGAGGCCGCCGGGCACCCCGCCGACGAGGCGACGGTGGAGCAGCTGGAGCGAGGTATGCGCGAGGTGGCCGCGAACGCGCTGCGCTGACCCCGCGCGGGGTCCTCGCGGCTGCCCGGCTGCTCGCGACGAACTTCTCGAACGCGGTCAGCGCAACCTGTCCAGCGCGTTCTGCCAGGCCACCCGAAGCGGGTGGGTGTCGTAGACGAACCTGAGTTCCGAGATCAACCCGTCCGCGTCGAGAGTGATCACGTCGATGCAGTCGAAGTTCGGAGGGTTGTCGGCCGCCGCGGTCCAGTCGTAGCGGAAGCGTACGGCGGCGCGGTGCGGATCGGTGGTGGAGACGAAGACCTCCTGGGCGGTTATCTCCGCACGCTGCAGCGTCGCCGCGAGTTCGGGGTAGAACTCCCGCGCCGGGATCTTGCCCTGCATCGGGGAGGAGACCACACCCTCCTCGGCGAAGAGCCGCAGTACGCCGGGTACGTCACCGGCGTCGAGTAGCCGCACGTAGTGCTCGACGGTCTCCGAAACCTGAGTCACTTCCCCCGAAGTCATACCGCGACTCTAATAGGACTTCGTCGTCCCGGTTCGCGTGGCGGTGCGGGTGGCGGAACCTCCCGCGGGCTCTCGCCCCGCCGAGCCCCGATACCGAGCAGCCGTCCATCACGTGCCCCGCTGCTTCGCGACGCATCCGGGCCGGTGCTCCGAGCCGCTCGCTCCGCGGGCGCGCCCCGCCGGGCCGCTGACGCGACCCGGCGGGGCGGCCTGCCGGTTACGGGAACAGCCCGTCGCTGGTCTCCGTGGAACTGCTGGAGCTCGGGGTTTCCTGCTCCGTGCCGATGTAGAGGGTCACGCTCTGGCTCTTGTCGATCTCGGAGCCCGCCGACGGTGAGGTGGACACCACGGTGTCCTCCTTGGAGGAGTCCGAAACCGGCTTCTTCTCCGTGGAGACGTTGCCCTCGAAGCCGTTGTCGCGTAGCGCCTTCTTGGCCTCGGAGGCTTCCAGTCCGCTCAGGTCGGGCATCTGCATCTGCGAACCGTTCGACACCGACAGCGTGATCGTGTCACCGGGTTCGGCCTTCGCTCCTCCGGGGGGGCTCTGCTTCACCACGGTGTCGGCCTTCTCGCTCGAGTCCACCCGCTTGGTGGAGACCTCGAAATCGGAGGAGGTCAGCGTCTGCTTGGCCTGGGCGAGTTGGAAGCTGGTGACGTCCGGAACCGGCTGCTTCTGGACGGCCTCGCCGATGGTGACCCTGACGACCGTGTTCTTCGGGACCTTGCCCTCCTCGCTCTGGCCCACGATCTTGTCGACCTTGCTCGGGTCCTCGACCTGCTTCGTATCGCGCTGAACGCCCAGCTTCAGCCCCTTGTCCTCGAGCGCTCGCTGGGCCTGGGAGATGTTCATCCCGCTCAGGTCGGGCACCTGCACCTGTTCGGGACCGGTTCCCTTGACCAGGACTATCTCCCTGTCCGGCGAATAGTTGCCCTCAGCAGGCTTCTGGTCGATCACGGTGCCCTCCTCGCCGGTGGTGGAGGGCTGCGTCTGGATCCGCACGTTCTGGAACCCGGCCTCGCGAACCGAGTTCCGCGCCACGTTTATGCGCTGTCCCTCGTAAGAGCCGAGCTGGATCTTCTCGGATTGCTGGGGACCACCGCCGACCATCATCGCGGCCAGTCCGGCGACCACGGCGAAGGCGGCCACGCACGCGAAGGTGACCAGCCCGATCGTCCAGCGCTTGCGTCGCTTGCGGTCCTGCTCCTCGTAACCGTCGTCGTCGGGGGGAACCGCCGCCGCCGTCTCCGTCGGCGGAGGCTGCTCGGGGTTGACCCGCGTGGGCTCCGGCTCGCCCATCTTCTCGGTGTCCTCGTCCGCGGCCGCCGTCAGCAGCGGTGCCTTCGGCCGCTGTCCCGACAGCACCCGGACCAGGTCCGTGCGCATCTCCGCCGCCGACTGGTAGCGGTTCTCCGGGCTCTTGCTGAGCGCCTTCAGCACCACGGCGTCCAGCGCGTCCGGAACCTGGCCGTTGGAGTCGGAGGGTTTGCTCGGCTGCTCCCTGACGTGCTGGTAGGCCACGGCCACCGGGGAGTCGCCCGTGAACGGCGGCTGCCCGCAGAGCAGTTCGAACAGCACGCAGCCGGAGGCGTAGACGTCGCTGCGCGCGTCGACGGTCTCCCCCCTGGCCTGCTCGGGGGAGAGGTACTGGGCCGTTCCGATGACCGCGGCGGTCTGGGTCACCGCCGCCTGGCCGTCCGCCACGGCCCGCGCGATGCCGAAGTCCATCACCTTCACCGCGCCGGAGTCGGTGATCATGATGTTGGCCGGTTTCACGTCCCGGTGAACGATGCCGTTCCGGTGGCTGAAGTCGAGCGCGGCGGAAGCGTCCGCCATGACTTCCATCGCGCGGCGCGGGGCCAGCGGTCCCTCGCTCTTGACCACGTCACGCAGTGTCCTGCCGCTGACGTACTCCATGACGATGTACGGCAGCGGACCGTTCTCCGAGTCGGTTTCGCCCGTGTCGTACACGGCCACGATCGCAGGGTGGTTCAGCGCGGCGGCGTTCTGGGCCTCTCGGCGGAAGCGCAGCTGGAAGGTGGGGTCCCTGGCGAGGTCCGCACGCAGCACCTTCACGGCGACATCCCGGCCGAGCCGAACGTCCCGGCCACGGTGCACCTCGGACATGCCGCCGTAACCGAGGGGATCCTCGATCTCGTAACGGTTGGAGAGAAGTCGCGGTGAGCTCATCGCTGCGTCGTCCCGATCTGTGTCCACGAGCGTCCCATCAAATTGCCCCAAGAGCCTGTGACAGCCGATATGGTCCAGGTCTGGGCGCTGTGCGCGGTTCCCCCGACTTCATACGTACCGGCTTCCCGTTCCTCACCCCGTACGGCTGTGCCCGTCGCGGCGTGCGTGGTGGTCGACGAGATCGGCTGCTTCCGGTGCGGAGCGGAGCCCCGCGAGCTGATCGCCGAGGTGGGAGCGTGCGAGAGCCACCCCTCAGGATGCCGCAACGAGCTCGTGTTGAACTCCCCCGGCGAAGCGAAATCGGCCAATCTCACACGACCCGTCGTGTCCTGTCGAACACTTTCCGAAAGCGCCACTGTTCTCGTGACCTCGTCGTCGACTCCGTGGTCGGGCGGTGAGGCGTAGTGGTTGTAGGCCAACGTGGCCGCCGCGCCGCAGGCGAGCACCAGCAGCACCACTACGACGATCACCACCCAGAGAGTCGTTCCGCGCCCCGGTCCGTGTTTCTTCATCGGCGGTACGTATTGGTTTCCCCCCGCCGGAGGGTTGCCCGGCCCCGTCTGCGGCGGGATGACTCCGGGTGGGAACGTGCCCGAGGGCTGTGCCCCCGCGGGGTGCGGATGCCCGGACGGCGCACCCCCCGGTGGCGGTGCGCTTCCCGGAGCGTTCGGGAACACGTGCCTGCCCGTCTGCTGGTACCCCACACCCTGCTGCTGGTTGATGGCCGGGTGCTGCGTTCCCGTCTGGGGCTGGCCGCCGTGCTGCGGGGGCGGCGCTGCCATGGGCTGCTGTTGCTGCGGCTGGCCGTGCTGCTGCGGTGCGATCTGCTGCGGCGTGACCTGCTGGGGTCGCGCGGCTTGCGCCGGTCCGGCAGGCCCCGGGGCGGGGGGCTGCGGCGAGTTCAACGCGAGTGGCGCGGGCAGTGGTCTGCCCGCGCGCACACTGGCCACGGCGTTGGCGAACTCCCCGCCCTCGCCGTAGCGCACGCGCGGATCCTTGACCAGGGTGGCCTCGATCAGCGCACGCGTGCCGGGAGGCACGTCGGGTGGCAGCGGTGGCGCCATGTCGCGGATGTGCATCATCGCCACGGTCACGGCGTTGTCGGACAGGAACGGGCGGTGGCCCCGCAGGCATTCGTATCCGACCACGGCCAGCGAGTAAACGTCGCTGGAGGGGGTGGCCTCGCTGCCCAGCGCCTGCTCGGGGGAGATGTAGTGCGCGGTCCCCATGACCATCCCCGAGCGGGTGACGGGTGCCGCGTCGGCGGCCTTGGCGATCCCGAAGTCCGTCAGCTTGACGGTCCCGTCGGGGGTGACCAGGATGTTTCCCGGCTTCACATCGCGATGCACCAGGCCGCGCCGATGCGCGGCGTGCAGGGCGTTGCCCGCCTGCTCCAGCATCTCCAGGGTGTGCTCGGCGGCGATGCGCCCCTCCTTCGCCAGGATCGCCGCGAGCGGCTCGCCCTCGACGTGCTCCATGACCAGGTAGGCGGTGTCCTCGGGACCGTCCGGGACGGCCGCGGTCTCGCCGTAGTCGTGCACCGCCGCGATACCGGGGTGGTTCAGCGAGGCAGTGGTGCGGGCCTCGGTGCGGAACCGGTGCAGGAACTCCGCGTCCCCGCACAGTTCCGGCTTGAGTATCTTGACGGCCACCGTCCGGTCCAGCCGCACATCGACGGCCTGCCAGACTTCACCCATGCCACCGACCGCGATGCGCTGGGCGAGCCGATAGCGCTCGGCGAGCGTTTGACCGGAATTCGGCACCCGTCAGCCACCCCCCTGGAGACCGGCGCGGATCACGGCGCGCGCCACCGGAGCGGCGATCTTGCTCCCGGTCGCGTTCGCCCCGACGTTCCCGCCGTCCTCCACGACGGCGGCCACCGCGATCTTCGGGTTCTCCGCGGGAGCGAAGGCCACGTACCACCCGTGGGGGTCCTTGCCCGAGCCGTGCTGGGCGGTCCCCGTCTTGGACGCGATCTGCACCCCGCTGATCTTCCCCTCGTCGCCGGCGCGCTGTTCGGCCTTGACCATCATGTCCCGGAGGGTGTGCGCGGTGTCGCCGGGCACAGCCTGGCTCAGCTGCTCGGGCTCGGTGCGGTTGAGCACGGACATGTCGGGGGCCAGCGTCTTGTCCACCAGGTGCGGTTTCATCAGCTTGCCGTCGTTGGCGATCGCCGAGGCCACCATCGCGTTCTGCATCGGTGTCATGCGCACGTCGCGCTGACCGATCCCGGTCTGGTAGAGCGGTGCGGGACCGTTGATCTCACCGAGCGAGGAGTTGGCCACGCTCATCGGAACGTTCAGGTCCTCCCCGAAGCCGAAGCTCTGGGCGGCTTCGCGCAGCTTCTGCTCACCGACGTCACCGGCCACCTCGGCGAAGGCCGTGTTGCAGGAACGCGCCATGGCCTCCCACAGCGGTGCGGTCGGCATCGTCCCGCAGGTGTTGTTGCCGTAGTTGGGCAGCGTCGCGTTGCTCTTGGGCAAGTCGATCGAGGGGGCCGCCGTCACCTGGGTGTCGTAGTCGTACTTGCCGGACTCCAGCGCGGCGGCCGCCGTGATCAGCTTGAAGGTGGACCCCGGCGGGTACAGCGTCGAGGTGGCCCGGTTGACCATCGGGTCCCCGGGGGCGTCCTTGAGCTCGTTCCAGGCCTCCGCCTGCTTGTTGCGCGACTGGCCCGCGAACTCGTTCGGGTCGTAGGACGGGGCGTTGGCCATCGCCAGTATCGACCCGTCCTGCGGGTTCAGGGCCACCACCGAGCCGCGCACACCGTCTCCCGCGAGCTGCTGGTAGGCGGTGCGCTGCATCTCGGGGTTCAGGGTCAGCTCGACGTTGCCGCCCTTCTTCTCCTCGCCGGTGAGCATGCCCTGCAGCCTGTTGAACGCCAGCGAGTCGGCGTTGCCGTTGAGCACCTCGTTCTCGGCCCGCTCGACCCCCTTGGACCCGTAGACGAACGAGTAGAAGCCGGTTGCGGGGGCGAAGGCCGGGCCGTTCGCGTACTTGCGCTCGTACTTGAACCGTTCCTCACCGGTGGGTTCGGAGCTGGCCAGCAGCTTGCCGTCCGCGATCAGCTGTCCGCGCGGCGTGGAGTACTCCTTGTACAGCGTCCGCTGGTTCCCGGACTGCGAACGAAGTTCGTCGGCGCGGATGACCTGCACATAGGTGGCGTTGGCCAGCAGCAGCACGATCATCGCCATCATGGCCATCGCCACCCGACGCAGTGGCTTGTTCATCGTGGACGCTCCACCAACTCGGTATGTGCCTCGGCGATCGGGGGTTGCTTCGGTTGCGGTCTGCTCGGCTGCTGGGGGCGCCTCGAGGAATCGGAGATCCGCAGCAGCAGGGCCACCAGCACGTAGTTGCCGACGAGCGAGGAACCGCCCGCGGCGAGGAACGGTGTGGTCAACCCGGTCAGCGGGATCAGCCCGGTGACGCCACCGGCGACCACGAAGACCTGGAAGGAGATCGCGAAGGACAGCCCTCCGGCCAGCAGCTTGCCGAACGAGTCCCGCGCCGCCAGCGCCACCCGCAGGCCGCGCGCGGTCAGCAGCAGGTACACCATCAGGAAGACCGCCAGCCCCAGCAGTCCGAGCTCCTCGGCGGCGGTGGAGAGGATGAAGTCGCTCTTGGCGTACGGGACGATGGCCGGTCTCCCACCACCGAGCCCGGAGCCGCCGATCCCGCCTTCGGCCATGCCGAACAGCGCCTTGCGCAGCTGGTAGCCGCTGTCACTGGTCAACGGGTTCAGCCAGGCGTCCACGCGCTCCTGCAGGTGCCCGAACAGCGGGTAGGCGACCGCGCAGCCCAGGGCGAACAGCGAAAGACCGATCGCTATCCACACCGCGCGCTCGGTGGCGATGTAGATCATCACCAGCACGATGCCGAAGAACAGCAGCGAGGTCCCCAGGTCGCGTTCCAGGACCACGATCCCGATCGAGGCGGCCCAGGCGACCAGCACCGGGGCGAGGTCCCGCGCCCTGGGGAAGTCGATGCCGAGGAACCGTCGGCCCGCCGTGGTGAACAGCTCCCGCTTGGAGACGAGGAACGCGGCGAAGAAGACGAGCAGCAGTATCTTGGCGAACTCGGCGGGCTGGAAGGACAGCGAGCCGATGCTGATCCACAGCTTCGCGCCGTTCTTGGTGGGCGCGATGAAACCGGGCAGTACCGCGGGCAGCGCCAGCGCGACCAGCCCGGCCAGCCCGCAGGTGTAGGCGTACTTGGCCAGGGTGCGGTGGTCCGAGACGATCTTGATTAGCAGTACGAACAGCACCAGTCCGATGGCCGTGTAGAGCACCTGCGACGGGGCCGCGGCGTTGGCCGTTTCGCCGGCTCGTTCCGCCGCGGCGGCGTCGCCGATGTCGACGCGGTGGATCAGCACCAGCCCGAACCCGTTGAGGAAGGCCACCAGTGGCAGGATCAGCGGGTCCCCGTACGGGGCCCAGCGCCGAACGGCCAGGTGTGTCAGGCCGAACAGGGCGAGGAAGGCGAGGCCGTAGTAGAGGACCTGGGTGCCGGGCTGGGACTCCTGGTTGATGCTGATCAGGGCCAGCGCGGAGGTCACGATCACGGCGACGAAGCCGAGCATGACGAGCTCGATGCCGCGCCGGTTCGGTGTTCTGGGCGGGTTCGTCGCCTCCTGGGCGCCCGAACCCGAGGTGCTCGGGTTGTCGGGATCGGTCTCGGTGCGCGCCATCAACTCACCGTCCGGCAGTTGACGCCCGGATCCTGCTCCTCGGATTGCAGCGGTGTGCCGTCGGTTTGCGAGTCGTTCGACGTTTCCGAGGTCTCGCTCGGCCCCCGCTGGGGGTTGTTCGGACCCTCCGACTGCTCGGACTGCTCGGAGGTAGACGGGGCGTCCGACGCGTCGGGGTCGCCGCCGTTGCTTCCGTCACCGCCGGAGTTGTTGTCGTTCCCCGTGCGGTCGCCGCTGCCACCGCCGTTCTGCTCGCCGCCGTTCTGCTCGCAGGGCGGCAGCAGGGCGGTGAGCCGCAGCCGGTGGATCGTCTCGCGGGCGTCCTCCAGGCTGTTGAGCTGGGTGATCCCGTCGACGACGTTGGTGCGCTGGGCTTCCTTGAGGTCCTTCACCCCGATGGAGCTGCACCCCTCGGCGGCGCCGGGCGGGCAGGAGCCCTCGACCCGGCGGTGCAGGCTCACCCCGAGCACGCTGCCCTGCACGCCCTGAAAGATCGACACGTTCTCGGACTCGTCGGTACTGACGTAGAACTGGTTGAACACCCACCACCTCCCGGCGAAGACCATGCCTGCCAGCAGCGCGAGCACACCGCAGCTGACCAGCAGTCCGCGTAACCAACGTCTGCGCCGCGGAGGGTCCGGTGGTGATTCGGGGGCGTCCGAGACGTTGGTCTGTCGCTGCTCGGTCGGTTGCGGGCGCGTGGCGGCGGAAGCGCGGGCCGCGGCCGAGTCGGGCTGCGGCTGGGTCTCCTGCTCGCCGAAACCGGCCGCTCCCGCGACGATCGGTGCGTCGTCGCCGAAGTCGACGTCGACCACATCGGCGACGATCACGGTGACGTTGTCCGGACCGCCGCCCTTGAGGGCGAGTTCGATCAACCGGTCGGCCGACTGCTGCGGATCGTTGATCCGCAGGGCCTCGGTGATGGTCTCCTCGCTGACCACGCTGGAGAGCCCGTCGGAGCACAGCAGATAGCGGTCTCCGGCACGCGCCTCCCGCACGGCGAGGCTGGGTTCGACCTCGTGCCCGGTGAGCGCCCGCAGCAGCAGCGACCGCTGCGGGTGGTTGGCCGCCTCTTCCTCGGTGATCCTGCCCTCGTCGATCAGCGACTGCACGAACGTGTCGTCGTGGGTGATCTGGGAGAGTTCGTCGTTTCTGACCTGGTAGGCCCTGGAGTCCCCGATGTGGATGAGTCCGAGCTTGCTGCCCGCGAACAGCATCGCGGTCAGCGTCGTGCCCATCCCGTCGAGGTCCGGGTCACTGGCGACGAGTTCCGAGATGGCGTTGTTGCCGGACAGCATCGCGTCGTGCAGATGTCCGAGCAGGTCGTCACCCGGCTCGTCGTCGTCGAGCGGCGCGAGTGCCGCGATGACGACCTTGCTTGCCACCTCGCCTGCGGCATGGCCGCCCATGCCGTCCGCGAGGGCGAGAAGTCGTGGGCCGGCGTAGACCGAGTCCTGGTTGTTCGAACGGACCAGGCCGCGGTCGCTGCGGGCTGCGTAGTGAAGAACGAGGGTCATGAGCGCAGCTCGATCACCGTTTTGCCGATTCGGATCGAAGCTCCGATCGGAACCTTGGTCGGCCCCGAGACCTTCGCTCGATCAAGGTACGTTCCGTTGGTGGAGCCAAGGTCTTCCACGTGCCAGTCCTGGCCCCGCTGCGACAGTCTCGCGTGTCGCGTCGAAGCGTAGTCGTCGTCGAGGACGAGCGTGGAGTCGTCGGCGCGGCCGATCATTATGGGGCGACCTTCCAGTGTTATGCGGGTTCCCGCCAACGCCCCCTCGGTGACCACCAGCTGGCGTGGCGATTTCGACTTGGGGCGGGACTGCTTGCCGGAGGCCTTCGCCTTCTTGTCCGAGCCCTTGTTCGAGCTCTTGTTCGAGCCCGGTACGGGCATTTTCAATCCGGAGGCCGACCGCAGGTCGGAACGAACCACGCGCAACGCTGCCAGTACGAACAACCAGAGCAGGGCGAGAAACCCCACTCTGGTCAGCTGAATCACCAGCTCGGACACTTGTCGGTGACGCTCCTACCTCGTCGGTCGGCTCTCGTGATCACGCGGACCGGGTCAGCCTTGTGCCCGGAACACCAAAGACGAGTGGCCGACACGGATGACGTCGCCATCCGCCAGTTGCCAGGTTTGCACCGGGGTGCCGTTGACCGTGGTTCCGTTGGTGGAACCGAGGTCGGCCAGCATAGCGGCCTGACCGTCCCACTGGATCTCGATGTGCTTGCGCGAGACCCCGGTGTCCGGCAGCCGGAACTGACCCTCTTGCCCACGTCCGATCACGTTGCTGCCCTGCTGCAGGGTGTACGAACGGTTCGAGCCGTCGTCGAGCTGAAGAGTGGCGGTCAACTGCCTCGGCGCGGCGTCGGGGTAGCCGCCGGGACCGGGCGGCGGCGGGTAGCCGGGCTGGCCGTAGCCCTGGTCGTAACCGGGGGGCTGCTGGCCGTAGCCGGGCGGCTGCTGGCCGTAACCCTGGTCGGGGAAGCCGCCGGACTGCGGGTACGCGCCACCGGGCTGCGGCGGGTATCCGCCACCGGGCTGGCCGTAGCCGGGCGGCTGGGCGTATGCCTGCTCGTACCCCGGTGGCTGGCCGTAGCCGGGCGGCTGCTGGCCGTAACCCTGGTCGGGGAAGCCGCCGGACTGCGGGTATCCGCCACCGGGCTGGCCGTAACCCTGGTCGTAGCCGGGCTGACCGTAGGCCGGGGGAGGCGGCGGCGGGTAGCCGGGCTGGCCGTAGCCCTGGTCGTAACCGGGGGGCTGCTGGCCGTAGCCGGGCGGCTGCTGGCCGTAACCCTGGTCGGGGAAGCCACCGGACTGCGGGTACGCGCCACCGGGCTGCGGCGGGTATCCGCCACCGGGCTGGCCGTAACCCTGGTCGTAGCCGGGCTGACCGTAGGCCGGGGGAGGCGGCGGTGGATAGCCGGGCTGGCCGTAACCCTGGTCGGGGAAGCCACCGGACTGCGGGTACGCGCCACCGGGCTGGCCGTAACCCTGGTCGTAGCCGGGCTGACCGTAGCCGTAATTCGGGTCTTGCCCGTATTGGCCCTGGTCGTAGCCGTACTGCCCCTGCTGGCCGTACGGATCCCCCTGGGGATATTGGCCTGGTGGCTGGCTCATGGGTCGGTCTCCTGCGGTACGAGGTGTTGCCGGCCGTCGGCTTACGTCGGGGTCGACGGACGAACTGATTCGAAACTGTCCCGTGTGCAGCGTCTCAGAGCGCTCCAGGGAGACTACGACGTCACCATATGTGTCCCACCGCTGCTCGGTGAGATGCTCCTGAACGCAGTCGGCGAGAAGGTCGGTGACCCGATTCTCGTCCTCCATGAGTCGTTCGTGATCGGTAGGGCTCAGCTGCACCGCGTAGTGGTTGCACGCGAGCAGCCTTCCGCCCGCGAGTTCGCGAACCTGCAGCTCGGCCTCCCGCTGGAGGCTCTGGGCCACCTCCTGCGGAACGACCTTGCCGCCGAACACGCGCGCGAAACTGTTGCCGACGATGCCTTCGAGCCTGCGCTCGAAGCGCTGCACGAGGCCCAACGGCAATCCCTCCACACTCTCGACTCCTGCGACCCATCGTATACGGGGCGATGAGTCGTTACAGCTACTAGTTCGCATCCGGGGAGGACCCTGTGCGGTTCCTCCCGATCGTGCCGTGTTACTCTTGTCGAGCCGATCACGGTACGCGGTTCCAGCTCGATTGTACGGGCTCGCTTCGGCGAGGATGTCCCTTCGGGCGAAAATACCCCCCGGTTTCGGGGCCGAGTTCGGAGTGTTGTACAGTAAAACAAGCACCCACGGGCGGGTGGCGGAACAGGTAGACGCGCACGGTTCAGGTCCGTGTGTCCGAAAGGACGTGGGGGTTCAAATCCCCCCTCGCCCACAACGAGCCGACGAGTGTTCGTCCTCTCAGGAGGGACACGGTCGCGAGTCGGCCGCAGGGACGACGAGAAGCAGCCAGAAGGGCCCCACTTCGGTGGGGCCCTTCTTGTTTTCCCCACCGGTTTCGCCCCGCGTGCCGGATGTGGGTGGTCTCTCCCCGGCCGCGGGTCAGCTCCGCGCCGGTTGCAGTCGCACGTCTCACACCCCGGTCCGCCTCGGTTACGGCGCCGGACCCCACGGGCGGTCGGCGTGCGGGTGTTTTCGCCGTGAGCGGAACGATCGCCGTCGGCACCGCCCCGCGTGCCGGTCGCGTAGGTGGCGGAGAGCGGTTTCGCCGCTTGCCCGGGGGCGAGTACTCGCCCGAGCCACGCGGGCGCTTGCTCCGAATGGGGGCGGTGCCACTCCTCGCGGAGGTATCTTGCTCTCCGCGAGAACTTGTTCGGCGGGAAGAGGTCCGGGGCGATGGCTGGCAACAGCAGGGAGTCCGGTCGCACGGTGACCGGCCGCGCGTTCAGCGTGCTCGGCGCCTTCGACGCCGAGTCGCCGAGGTTGTCCCTGACCGAGATCTCCCAACGCGCCGACGTCCCGCTGGCCACGGCGCACCGGCTCGTCGGCGAACTGGAGAACTGGGGCGCGCTGCGGCGCGAGAACGACGGCAGGTACACGATCGGCCTGCGGCTGTGGGAACTCGGCCTGCTCGCCCCGGTGCACACCGGTCTGCGCAACGCGGCCATGCCCTACATGCAGCAGCTCCACGAACAGACCGGCGCCAACGTGCAGCTCGCCGTGCGGGACGGCCCGGAAGCGGTCTACGTGGAGAAGCTCAGCGGACGCCGTTCGATACCGATCCTCTCGCGCAGCGGCGGCCGTCTCCCGCTGCACCCCACGGGGGTGGGCAAGGTGTTGCTGGCGCACGCTCCGCGCGAGGTGGTGCAGGACTACTGCGCGCGTGGGCTGGTCCGGTACACGCCTTACACGGTCGCCGAACCGGGAAGGCTCGTGCGTGAGCTGGCCGGTGTGCGGCAGCGCGACTTCGCCCGCACCGCGGAGGAGATGACGTTCGGCAGCTGTTCCGTGGCCGTTCCGGTGCGCGAGGACGGTGATGTCGTGGCTTCGCTGGGGCTGGTGGTCCAGACCGCGCAGGCGGAAGTGGCCAAGTTGGTCCGGGCGTTGGCCCCCGCCGCCGAAGCGATCGGCAGGCAGTTGGACAGCTCCACCGCGTTCCGCTCCGAAGCGGACTGACAACGGCCGTCGTGGCCTCACCCGAATGGCGGTCAAGCCCGGCTGAACCTCCTTGACCGCTCATCGACCGGCCACCGACGTTTGTTGGCCGTCGGTCGCAGCGAGCTCGAAGGGACCGCGAACAAATCGCCCGTAGCTGTTCTAGTCGGGTGCACGTGCAGATTCGCCGAACAGTCCTCAGCGCCGAGTCCGCTCATCTCGGCGGCGTTGCTCGGTTCGGCCCCTATTTCGTGCAAGCACCCTTGGAGGCGGGAAAGTTGACCGCGACGCCGGGATATGCCGCAAGAGACGATCGCAGCAACGGCAGGATCAGTATCTGTCCGACGGGGGCGCACGGACTGCCCGCCTCCGTGGACGAGCTGGCCGAGTCGGCCGTCGAAGCACTGGGGTGGACCGGAAGTGTGCTCTCCGCGATGCGCCTGCTGGGCCGTCGGATAGTTCCGGTCGCCGAGCTGGTTCCGGACGCGCACGCCGAACGCGTCTGCGTCGGGAGCGAGCCCGTGCTGGACCGCACGGAGATAGCCACCTGGGTCTGGCCCGAGATGACCGACCGGGTTCCACCGGCCGCGGCGCGGGTCTCGGGGGTGTTGGCCCCGGCCCGCCACTGGCGAACAGCTTTGACCGCGGCCGTGCCGTTCGCGAGGTTCACCAGTGCCGCGATCCTGGTGCCTCGGCACGTCAGCGACCGCGAGGGCTTCGTGTCCACCTGCCTCATCAGGGCCCGCCAGTTCGGTGTGGCCGTGCTCAGCGCCGACGAGCAGGGGATCCGGACCGAGTTGGAGGGCAGGTCCTTCGAGGACGCCCCGTCCACGGAGCAGACCGCCGTTTCCCGCTGGGTCAACGAGGTGGTCTACGACCAGTTGCTGGCCAGCGAGGCGCCCGCGCCCTCGTGGGGGTGAGCCCGCGGTGGGTTCGGCGAGGGTGATCGCTCGATGTCCGCCGTTCGGGTGCGCCGGAAAGGCCCCGTGGACGCGCTCGTCCCGTGCGGGACGACCTCCTGTCACTCGCCCAGCACCCGCTCCAGGTGGGGGTTGCCGAACACCCGATCCGGGTCGAGTCGTTCGCGGACCCGCAGGAAGTCGTCGAAGCGCGGGTAGTTGTCGCGCAGTTGTGCGGCGGACAGGCCGTGCATCTTCCCCCAGTGCGGTCTTCCACCCGCCGCGCGGGCGATCCGCTCGAAGGTGTCGAACCATTCGCGGTTGGGCATCCCCCTGAACTGGTGGACCGCGACGTAGGCGGTCGGACGGTCGTGGGCGGTGGAAAGCCAGATGTCGTCGGCGGCGGCCACGCGCACCTCCACCGGGAACATCACCGGGTGTTCGAGTCGTCGCACGGCCGCGCGCAGCTCGGTCAGCACCGCGGGAAGGCTCTCGCGCGGGACGGCGTACTCGCTCTCGAGGAAGCGGACGTCTCGTCCCGTGACGAACACCCGGTGGGCCCTGTCGCTGTACGAGCGCCCGGACCAGCTCGTCGCGCAGAGGCGGTTCAGCCCCGGTACCAGGCCGGGGCGGCGACGGCCCAGCCGGCAGACCGCGCCGAACAGCTCGTTCTCCAGCACCCGGTACTCGAGCCAGGAACGCAAGGGGTGCAGCGGCCGGGTGGGTTCCCCGTCCGGCAGTCTGTTGTTGCGTTTGACCAGGGTGCGCGCGGTGTGGGGGAACCAGTAGAACTCGAAGTGGTCGTTGTCGTCGGCGTGCCGGTCGAAGTCCCGCAGGACCTCGTCGAGCGGGAGGGGGTGCTCCTCGGCCGCGAGCGCGAACGCCGGGACGCAGCGCAGGGTCACGGTGCTGATCACCCCGAGCGCTCCGAGGCCGACCCTGGCAGCGTCGAACACCTCGGGGTTCTCCTCGGGTGAGCAGCGCAGGATCGAGCCGTCGGCGCGGACGAGTTCCAGCGCCCGCACCAGTGTGGCCAGTCCGCCCAGTCGTGCGCCGGTTCCGTGGGTTCCGGTGGAGACGGCCCCGGCGATCGTCTGCCTGTCGATGTCACCCAGGTTCGGCAGGGCCAGCCCCAGTTCGTCCAGCTCGGCGTTGAGCTGGTGCAGCGGTGTGCCGCCTCGTGCGGTGACGAGTCCGCTGCCGCGGTCCACATCGGTGATTCCCGTCCAGTCCGAAAGGTCCAGCGCCACCGCGCCGGCGCGGTGGCGCGGTGGTCGCGGGGTGGCGATGTCGCTGAACGAGTGGCCCGACCCGAGTGGTCGCACGCTGCGGCCCTCCGCCCGGGCGTCGGTGATGGTACGGGCGATTTCGCGTGGATCGCGCGGTCGCTTCGTGCGCTGACCGGCGGCGGTGCTCGTCGCCGCCCAGTTGGACCACTTGTCGAGTGTCATGGCCAGACCGTCCTTGGAACTCGTAACAGCACTTTGCGCGGTTGGTCGGGTAGCCGTCACGTGAGTCGGCGCCTTGCCGTAGATGCTCGGGGGACTCCGGTCGGTTCGGCGACGCCGATTGGCGGAAAATATGTGAAAGCAACTCGCGTAACAAGAGGTGCGGGCTTACCTTGATGGCGTGAACTCCTCCGCAGCACCATCCGCGGCCGTTTCGGCGGCCCGGCTGGACGCAGCCACGTCCGAGCTCGACCCGCCCTTCGGAGTGGCCGACCTGGACGCCTTCGACCGCAACGCGTCCGGGCTCGTGGCTCGTGCCAGGGGCAAGCCGATACGGGTGGCCACCAAGTCCCTGCGCTGCCCCGAACTGATCAGTCGGGCCACGAGAAGCCCCGGGTTCTCCGGGCTGATGTGCTACAGCCTCGCGGAGGCGCTGTGGCTGTACCGGACCGGGGTGGGCGACGACCTGCTCGTCGCCTACCCGACGGTGGACCGCCGATCACTGGCCGAACTGGCCTCCGATCCGGGGGCAGCCTCGGCCGTGACCATCACCGTCGACTCCGCCGAACAGCTGGACCTGGCCGAACGGGTCGGTGGCCGTTCCGCGGCGCGGATCCGGGTGTGCCTGGAGATCGACGCCGCCTGGCGGCCCCTGGAGGACTCCGCGCTGCGCCGGATCCCGTACCTGGGGCGTGGAGCGGCCGCCGGTGTCCACATCGGGCCGATGCGTTCCCCGGTGCGCTCTCCGGGCCAGGCCCGCGAACTGGCGCACGAGGTGTCGCGGCGGAAGGCCTTTCGGCTGGTCGGCCTGCTCGTCTACGAAGGACAGATCGCCGGGGTGGGGGACGCCCCGCCGGGGCAGCCGCTGCGGGCGGCTGCCGTGCGCTGGGTGCAGCGACGTTCGGCCGCGGAACTCGCCCGTCGTCGTGCTGCTGTGGTCGAGGCGGTCGGCGGGGTGGCCGAGTTGGAGTTCGTCAACGGGGGAGGCACCGGAAGCCTGGAAACCACCGCGGCGGAGCGGGCCGTCACCGAAGTGACGGCGGGGTCGGGGCTGATCGGTCCCACCCTGTTCGACGCGTACCACGACTTCAGGCCGTTTCCCTCCGTGCTGTTCGCCCTGCCGGTGGTTCGCCGCCCCGGAAGACGGTGCGCGACCCTGTTCGGCGGAGGGTATCCGGCTTCGGGCGCGGCGGGCCGGGACCGGCTGCCCAGCCCGTATCTGCCGAGTGGGCTGCGCCTGACCGGGACCGAGGCAGTGGGAGAGGTGCAGACCCCGGTGGTGGGCAGGGGAGCCGGTGCGCTTCGTCCCGGTGATCGGGTGTGGTTCCGGCACGCCAAAGCAGGGGAACTCGCCGAGAGATTCGACGAATATCACCTGATCGAGTGGCACGATTCGACTCGCTGTCGGAGGGTCGGATCCGCGCGGACCTATCGGGGAGCCGGCAAGTCCTTCGGCTGATCCTCCGAGATGCGACTCGACAGGTACCCGCGGACCAGTTCCCGCGCCTCGTTCACCAGCGTCGGATCCCCCATGGGGGCCCGCCGGAAAGCCAGGTGCAGTACCGCGTCGGCTGCTTCGACCGCGACCGAGAGGGGCAGCTCCAGCTCGGTGGGGCTCATTCCGAACCGCTCCGAGATGAGGCTGGTGAGCTTCTCCGCGATCACCGCGTTGTTGTCCTTGTTCTCGTGCAGCAGCCGCAGGTCCACGACATCCCCGAAGTGGAGCTTGCTGAACGCGGGGATCTCCCGGTGCATGCCCAGGTACACGTCGAAGACGGTGTCCACGGCGTCCCACCAGTGAGCGAGTTCCATCCGGTCCAGTCGTTCGGAGACGGTCTGGACGAACCTCTCCAGGTTGCGCAGGGTGAGCTCCTGCACCACCGCGCGCTTGTCCGGAAAGAACTGGTACAGCGAGCCGACGGCCACGCCGGCCCTCTCGGCGATCAACGTGGTGGTCAGGCCGTCGTATCCCACCTCGTCGATGAGCTGGGCGCAGGCCTCCAGCATCCGTTCCACGCGTTGGGCGCTGCGCTGTTGGACTGGTTTGCGGCGCAACGGGGCTACTTCGGTGGGCAAGGTTTCTCCTTGGTCTTGTACGAGCTCTGAGCGTTCTCCGGACTCGGTCCGAGACGCGCCGCCGGGAACCTGCTGCCCGGCAAGCGGTACGGCCTGCCCAGTCTCGCGTTCCTGCGGCGATCATGCTTTCTGAGCGGCCCTTCAGAGTGTCAGTCGATAGGGTGAGTCGAGGCCGGTTATTCCCCGGAAAGTGGATCTCTCCTCGCCGCTGGGACTCCACCCGGTGCCTCGCCGTCACCTCCGCGCGCACGGAACACGTGTCCCGCGATTATGCACTCCATCACATTGCCGCCGGAAAAGATCGCTTATTAGCGTGATCGGAGTGCGCGTGATCACGGCCGGACACGCGGAGCACGGTCGCCCGCCGGTTCACTCTCGTAATTCCGGGGGCTCTCGTGGTGTCCTCACTGATGCTTTCCTGTCGTGCTGGCGACCGGTGTGGTGTTTTCGGCGTGGCAGCGCCGAAACGACCACCCGAGCGACTCGTACCGCCGCGGGACCTCCCCCGTTGTGCTCCCGCGAGGACGGCTCGACGTGGTGTGGAGGGCCGCTCGACGCCGGTGCGTCCACTCACGGGAGAGCGGGAGGTTCCGCCGAGCGGGCAGCTGAGCCAACCTGAACAGAAAAATTCGGTCCGGCCGTGGACATCGCTGTTCGAATTCCCGGCACGTCCCCCCTCGGACCGGCGTGTGTCCGTGCGACCGGGACGAGAGCGATGTACTCATCGGCACGACACCCGCACGAGCGGTTCGTGAACGCGCTTCCTCGCCCGGGGATCCCCGCGCCGGGCGGTTCATTCGCGGAGCTCGTGAGTCTCCGCGCTCTGTCGGAGGAAGAACAAGGAGATACCCGTTGGACGGTCGGCCCCGGCTTGGCCCCGAGAAGAGCACGGCTACCGTACGGCCGTTCGGGACGTGGCCACTCGAAGCGGAAGAAGCGAACTCCATACTGGCCGGTGGCGATTACGGGTTGCGCGTGGTGTGGCGCGACCACCTGGCCTGGTTGGTGGGGGAACGCGCGGGCAGCGGAATCCCGCTGGGCACGGCTCCCACCTGGACACGGCTCTACCGGGTGCTGATCCGGCTGCGCAGCACCCGCAAGCGCCGCGACCCCGACTGGCTGGCGCTGCTCACCGGAGCGCTGGACCCGTACGCCCCGCCGGAGCGGCGACGTCGTCCCGACGACGACTGGTGGAACCTGGTCGAAATGGTCGACAGCGATCCTATGCTGCGGATGCACTGCGCCACTTCCGGCTCGAGACCGGAGCACACCGCGGTGCCGGGCGCCCCCTCGCCGGCACACCCCGAGTTCCCCGGCGGGACGATCCCGGTCACCGTCCCCGCGCTGCTCGGCCCCTGCTCCGCGCTGCCCCGCACCCTGCTCGGCGAGGTCGTGGCCAACCGTTTCGAACGCGACGAGACCGCGCTGCACTACTTCCTGGAGTACTTCATCCGCCCTCCGCTGCGCGCTTTCCGGCTGGTGCTGGAGAACTCCCGGGCCCTGCTGCTGACCCCGCGCGTGGGTGCCCTGGCCGTGGAACTGTCCCCGGAGCTGCAGGCGACCGGCAGGGTGGTGATCACCTCCGCCGCCGGGGTGTGCGACGCGAGCAGGGTCACCTCGACCGAGGTGCGCGAAGGGGTGCGTGCGCTGGCGCGCACGCTGGACACGCTGGCCGGGGGGTTCGAGAGCTTCGAGTTCGGCGAGCGCGGCGCCCGTTCGCGGCGGACCCGCTCGGCCGTGCAACACGTGATCGCGGCCGAGCTGCGGGACCTGGAAGCCGACAGCGCCGACGTGCTCTCCGGGCAGCACCCGTTGCGGGGGTTCGTGCACACGGTCCCGGCCGAACAGGACGCGCTGCTGCGGCGAGTGCTGCACACCGTGCAGGAGCGCACCAGGCTGCGCCGTTGGGACCGACGGGTTCCGCAACCGATGGTGGTGGTCGACCTCGATTCGTGCGGCCTCGTCACTTCCGGGGGAAGACCGCCCCAGCGCCTCGGTGATCCGGAAGCACGGGACCCGTCCGTCCCGCTGTGCCGAGGAAGCCACCCCTCCGCGGAACCGGAGGACCGTCCCAGGGGGGCGGGCAGGGGGACGTCGGCCCGCACCCGGGCGGGGGAGCCCGCCAAGGGGTGCACGGCCGAGAGGGGAGCGCCCCAGTGGAGCACCGGGACCCCGCTCTGGGCCGGGGCGGTGCACAGCGGTCTTCCCCGCTTCGTGTGGGACGTCCGGGACGCGGGGGGACGGGTGGTCTTCTGCTTCTCCGGCGACCGGGACGGCGAGTACGTGCGAAAGGCGCTGGACGAGACCGGGGTGCCGGAGGCGGACCTGATCCACGTTCCGGAGGAGAGCACCGAGTCGGTCGCCGAGTGGACGGTGCGGCGCCTGCGTGAACTCGGCCAGGCGGAGGTCGTCGCGGTGTTCGACGACAAGATGGCCCGGGACCTCGGCACGCCCGTCGACGCGCACGGAACCTTCGTCGTCTCGCTCTCCGCCGGGGAGGTGATGCCCCGCCAGCGCGAGGGCGGTTCCGCCGGCGGAACCGCGGAACCGCCCACCGGTGCCGGAGCGGCCTCGGTGATCGACAGCTTCGAAACCTCCCCGCGGAAGCGGCTGGGGCGCCGCAGCCCGGTGCTGTCCAACACGCACTCGCTGGAGGAGCTGCACGTGGCGGCTCTGCGCGAGAACCGCTCTGCCCAGCGCTGGGCGGTGCGGCTCAGCGGGTCCGAGACCGAGTCCATCGTGGCCAACGTCATCGACGACGCGGACAGGGCCGCCGAGAGAACGGCCTGTGGAGCTCTGGCCAAGTTCCCCGGCAGCGGCCAGGCCGGACGCCGGCGGGACGACCGGGAGCGCGTGGGAGCGGTCGTCGGTGCCCTGCACCACGTGTTCACCCGCAAGCAGTTCCTCAAGGGATCCCGCTCCAACTACGTCGTGGCCGACATGCAGCGCGACGTGGGCGGCTGCGTGGCACGGGGCGAACCGATCGAGGTGGTGCTGCTCGGCTTTCCCGTCAAGCAGTCCCTGAACCGGTTGAAGGCCTACGGCCCGCTGCCGGACATCGCCGAGTTCGGGGGGCTCGTCCGCCTGCGCGAGCTGCAGCAGGCCGTGCGGCGCGTGTACCCGCCGGGGCTGCGCATCAACGTGCTCACCGACGGCAGGCACTTCCGTCCGCGCCCGTCCTCGATGACCCGCGCCTACACCCGCAAGCTCCACGAGTACGCGAGCATGGCCGGCGTCGACGGGTACGTGTCGATCAGGGAGATCGACACCGTGGCCGCGGAACGGCTGGGGCCGAAGGTCGTGTCCCGCCGGCCGGACATGTTCCACTCCTTCCGCGGTTGCCTGGAACGGGTCGTGGCGGATTTCGACATCACCGACAACCCGCTCCGAACGCTCGACCAGGTGCAGGAGCGCGCGGAGAAGTGGAACGGGGCGGAGGGGGTGACGGGGCGTTCGCTGCACCTGTTCCGGGAGATGGTCATGTCGATGGTCTACTCCGTGCCGGTGCCGGTTCCGGCCGGTGTGGACCGGCTCGACTGGGCCCGGACGGTCTACGCGGACGTGTACAACCTGAGCGACACGCACATCTCGCCCGAGGTGCGCCAGGCGCGCGTGGCCGTGTTGCGCAGGGCCTGGCACAACGCGATCCGCTACCTGTCCACCATGCGGGTGGACGAGGAACTGGGATACGAGGAGCTGTTCAGCCCCCGGGTCCGGTTGACGGTCAGCGCCGTGACCCGGGGACGCTGCGGGTTCACCTATCTCGGCGGCTCCGGGTTGCTGCCCTGGCAGGGCACGGGCGTGCTGGACGCTCGGGGCTACATCGCCGTCGACTTCGCCGTTTCGCTGCTCGACCAGGGGTTCGTTCCCGCGTACTCCACACTGCTCGGCAGGCGTCAACCGTTGATGATGGTGCCCGCCCAGTACACCGAACTACCGCTGCGCGGAACGTGTTCGGAGGGGACGCGGTTGGACGGGGAGCTGCGTTCCAGAGCTCGGTTGCGCCGCAAGTGACGGCGGGGTTGACCGGGCTCAACAGTCACCGAGCTCTCAGCAGGAACTCCAGACCAGGACGTCAATCCAGCGAAAGCGCTTTGAGCCTGGGTAACTCGACCGACCGCGAGAGGCTCCGCCAAGCGACCAGCTACGACAACCGAGTCCCCGAAGAATCCGTTGATATGCCGGAATCCCGGCACTCGCCAGGGGGAAACGAGTGCCGGGATCCCGGAACTACTCCGCCGCCGACGGGGTGTCGGGCAGACGATTCACCGGTGGCGGAGTGGTGGGATCCGCAAGCCGGTACCGGTGCGGGGGAGGGGAGTAACGTCGGTACCGGCTCGCGGAAATCTGTGAAATCACCCGGTCGGCGGGAACTCGGCACCCGTCCACCGGTCCGTGATTCCCACGGCGCGTGGTCGTACGGCATTGTGGAGTTGGCGACGGCACTGTGGAGCTCTGTCACGGTGCCGTTCGTTCCCCGCCGTGCACGGCCGCGGGAGGCGGACGGGAAGACCGGTGATCGGCATGGCCGTGGTCGGGGGGCACGTCATGCCGATCACCGGTTCTCGGCGGGCATCGGCTCCGAAACCGGTTCGGGGGTGTGGTGTTCGGAAACCGGGCCCGCCGGGTTTTACGGCACCGGCGCTGCTCGGCGCAGTTCCCGCGCCGGTCGCAGGTGCCGTGCGGGACGGGGGGCGAGGCCGCCGGCGACGAGGTGCTCGTAGGCGGAGCGCCACACCGCGCAGGGTGCCTTGCGCGGGCGCAGCCAGCTCGAGCACTCGGGGCAGTTGCCTCGTTCGTCCGGTTCGTGTGCGGTCAGCAGCGTCCGCCATCCCGCGGTCAGCCGCGGGAGCTCGGAACGCGCCACGGACAGCAGGGACGACGCATCCGCGCGGTTGGTCAGCTCGGAAAGCACATCGAGCCGCTCCCAGACCGCGTTGCGCAGAACCTGTCCCAGAATCGCGTCCACCGTACGTCACCGTCACTTTCTCGCCTGATCAGCGGCGAACCGCAGCGCGGAACTCAACTGGCCGACCCTTTCGGCCGACAGCGCCGCGGTTGCACCGGGCGGTCCGGCGAGAACCACCCTGTCCCGGTTGACGAGCACCTCGAGGGCCCTCGGCGTGTGGTTCACGTCGAGGCATCGCACCTGTCCGTGGTTCCGTCCGACGACCTCTCCGGAATCGTCCCGGCGGTTTTCCGATCGGGGGGCGGAGTCCGCCGAATCCTCGGATTCGGAGTGTTCGAAGGAAACCACTTGGCGGATGTCCTCTCGGTGCTGCGTTGCTTGCTGATGACTAGATTGGAACGTGTGGCGGCCGGCTGGCTAGATGATGGGCGACGACCGGACGTACCGCGCGATGAGCGGTCAGCGGATGTTCGGCCCTGCCGATCACCGCTTCTTGTGGTTGCTTCACCGTCTTTTGCGCGGAGCCTTAATCTGCGACCGACGCCCGAGAAGCGTAGAGGGGTCTTCAAATGAACACCATCGGTTCGAGCGGTTCTCTCGTCGCACCAGAGGTCTGGGACGGACGGGAGATGCGGGAAGCTCTGGCCAGCCGGAACATCAGCGACATCTACAAGTTGCTGCGCAAGCACGGTGTTTCGCAGCGCCAGATCGCGGCCGCCACCGGACAGTCGCAATCCGAGGTTTCGGAGATCCTCAAGGGCAGGCAGGTCATCGCATACGACGTGCTGGCCCGAATCGCGGATGGTCTCGGCGTCCCGAGGGGGTATATGGGCCTCGCCTATGACGGGGCGACGGCAGTGAGAGTCGCCGATTCGGACAGCGGCGACTCCCCGGCTGAGGAGGACGAGACGGTGAAGCGTCGGAAGTTTCTGTCCCATGCCGCGGCGGTTGCTATGGGGGCTTCCGTCTTCGGCGCGGAGGAGAGTGGCTGGGCCGCTGCCAGTGCCCAGACCCCTGCGCCGTCGCGTATCGGCATGGCCGACGTTCAGCAGATTCAGGCGGCGACCAAAGCGTTGCGTGACCTGGACTATCGTTACGGTGGGGGGACTTGCCGTGACGCCGTCGTCGCCCAGTTGCACTGGGCGAAACAGCTGCTGCACGCCAGTTGCACGGACCAGGTTCAACAACGGTTGTTCACTTCGCTCGCCGACATGCACAGCCTGGCGGGATGGACGTCGTTCGACATGGGGCTGATGGACCCGGCCCGAAGTCATTTCGGCCAGGCGCTCCAGTTCGCCAAACAGGCCAACGACGACAGCCTGGTCGCGAACGTGCTGTACAGGATGGGGCGGGTCTACCTGCACTATCACCAGCCCAACGAGGCCTTGAAGCTGTTCCAGCTCGGACAGATAGCGGCCCAGGACTCCGGTTCCTCGCTCACGGTCGCGGTCATGTGCGCCAACGAGGGTTGGGCGTACGGGATGCTCAACCTCCCGGACCAGGTCTCGAAGATGCTGGGCAGGACCAGGGACGAGTTCGCGCGGGCCAGGCTGAACGAGGCTCCGGACTGGGTCCGGTTCTTCGACGAGAACGACCTGCACGCGGTAACGGGCTCGGTGCACGATGCGCTGGCCGAGTTCGATCCGGAGCGCTACGCGCCGATGGCCGTCGCCGAGACGATCAAGTGCAACGAGTCCTATGACGTGGACATGCAGCGCAGCCATGTTTTCGGGCTGGGCATGCAGGCCACGAACCACATAAGGGCCGGTGACGTCCAGGAGGGGATCAAGGTCGGCAGGCAGGCCCTCGAAATCGGGGCCCAGGTCAAGTCGGCCCGGGTGCCGGACCGGCTGCGACCGCTGCAGCTGGAAGCGGCCAAGCACACCACGAACTCGGACGCCCGCGACTTCTCCGAGCAGGTCCGCAAGTTCAGGGAGAGTCGTTCGATTTGATCGGCTCGTGCGGGAGTGCCCCGTGGGCGTCGGCGGCGCGCTTACCCCGGAAGACATAGCATGACATCGGCAAACATGACTTTTTCGCCGAATTCCGCACGGGAGTCCGACATCCCGCAGGAACTGGAATCCGCGCTGGCCGAGGTCTGCGCCGCCGCGGGGTTGGACCCCAGTGGGGCGCGACTGCTGCGCTTCGTCAACAACGGGGTGTTTCTGCTGCGCACGGCACCTGTGGTCGTGCGCATCGTGCTCACGTCCTCGTTGGCCTACCGGGCCGACAACGTGGTCGAGGCCGCGCGCTGGCTCGCCGAGCAGGGGGTGCCCTCCGTTCGGTTGCTCCCCGGCGTGCGGCAGCCCGTTCGGGCGGGCGAACACGTGGCGACGCTCTGGGAGGAGATCCCCGACTCCGGTGCCGAACCGACCGGCTACGACCTGGGCGGGCTGCTTCGATCGCTGCACTCCTCGGGGATTCCCCCCTCGGTCGGGGAGTGGCGTCCGGTCGCGGACGCCAGGAGGCGTCTCGCGGAGGGGGAGCACGAGCTCGACCGCGTGGACCGGGATTTCCTGAAGCGGCATTGCGACGCGGTCGAACAGCGTCTCGACGAGCTGGAGTTCGCCCTGCCCCGCAGCATCGCGCACGGGGACGCTCACCTGGGAAACGTCATCATGGGGCCGCAGGGGCCGGTGCTGTGCGATTTCGACTCGCTGTGCGCCGGTCCGCCGGAGTGGGACCTCACCCCCATGGCTGTGGGCTACCTGCGGCTCGGGCGCTCTCCCGAGGCCTACCGGCAGCTGGTGGCCGCGTACGGCTTCGACGTCGTCGCCTGGGAGGGGTTCCCGGTGCTGCGCGATCTGCGTGAGCTCAAGATCACGGTGAGCGTCCTGCCGAACCTGCGCAGCAACCCGTCGGTCGCGGGTGAGCTCCACAGGAGACTGCGTTCCATGCGGGAGCGCGACTTCACCGTGCGGTGGTCTCCGTACCGCTGATCCGGATGCGACCCCCCGGAGCCGGTTCCGGCGGGGTTCCCGCGGCGTTGCTGTGCCGTGCGGGGAGCACGGTCGCGGAACTCCGGGGCGGAACACGTCGGGCGGGGCACGCCTTCGGGGCGAGGGTCGGTTCCGGAGCGGATTTTCGCCGGTACGGCGCGTGATTCGAAATGTGATCGGCTGAGCCGAACTCGTGCTGCTCACCGACGCGAACAGACCGTTCAACGAGGCGGTCGGTTTTCCGCATCGTGAAACCACGTCCCGTTCGGAGGCGCGGACTTCGGCGCGGGCGAAGTCCGCGCCGGCGTGCTCGCTCCGCGCGGCGGGGCGAGCACGACCGCACCACTCGTGCCGGTGGGCCGCAGGGGCGAACCGGGCCGTGGGAATCAGTGGAGATCCCGAAGGCCACGGTCCCGGCACACTTCCCGCCGGTTCGATCGTTCGAGGGAGGGAAAACGTTACATCGACTTTCCGGTCGTTCCGGAGAGCGAGAAACAGGAGGCTCCGCCCGCGGCGGCGCACACCGCTGATGTTCTCCGGCCGAGCTGTTGACCGGCCCGGGGCTTTCCTCGGCGCTGCCTGCGCCGGAACACCACCCCGCCCGTCAACACCACTCCGCCCGTCGGCGCCGCCGGGCAACCACCCGCGACGGCCCGAACGGGAACTCCCACTCAAGTGCGTGCGCCGAAGCGCCGCAGCAGGTCGTCCTCGATGCGCCCCAGCTCCCCGTCCACCGCCCGGTGGGCAGCCCGTCTCCTGCCCGCGGGCATCCGCTCGGCGGCGCGCACCGCGCTGGACATCTCCCGGAGTCTGCGCTGAGCCGAGTCCACGAAGCGGGTCACGGACTCGTCCGCCTCGTCACCGCCCTGCCGCAGCTCCTCCAACGCGTTCGCGTCGCCGGCGATGCGGGCGTGCAGCGCGGCGCCGCGACCGGAGAAGCGGGAAACGTCCTCCACGGCGACCCCGAGCCTGCGCGCCCGGAAGCGTTCGTAGGCCTCCCGGGCGCCGGTGGCGGCCTGCGCGGCGTAGGGGACCAGTACCGGTCCGAGGATCTTGGCCACTCCCACGGCCTTCTTGGCGTTGCCGGGGGTGATGCGCCCGTGCTCGCCCTTCTTCACGGCCTTGGCCGCTCTCTTGTCCGCCTTGGCCGCTCTCTTGTCCGCCTTGGCCGCTCTCTTGTCCGCCTTCTTGTCCGCCCTGCGAGCCTTCCGCTCCGAACGACGCTGCTCCCCGGCGTCGTCCGTGACCTTGCCGGGCTTTTGGCGAGCCCGGGCCGACGCCCGTCGCGTTCGCTTGTGACCTGCCATTGCGGCGAACACCTCCGGCCCGGATGGGCGTACGGCTGCTGTGCCGATCAGTCTAGGCAGTACCTCCCACCGCTGCTACAGCGACACGACGGGACGAGCACTTTGTGTGCGGAGGAAATCGCGGGGTCCGGGACCCGCCCGGGTGTTGCGGGGGCGGGGAGAGGGCGGTGCGTCCTTCGTGCCCCGGGCGGCGAGGTGCTCTCCCCCGCACGTTGGTGGTGATAAAAGTCGCAGGTCACAGGGTTCCGTGCGGGGCGGGGGAAGTTGGTTGGCGTATCTCTCACCGGGGTGAGGGGCCCGCACGGGGGGTGAGGACATACCCTGCAGGCGTGGATTCAGAGGTGCTGCTGGACGGCGGTGTGGTGACACGCTGTCGCCGCCGCGTGCATCTCGACAACGACCCGAGCATGATCGACGCCGTGCAGGCTCCTCCCGACCCGGGAGTGGAGCAGCGCATCGCCGATGCCACCGAGTACCGCAGGCAGCTGGCGTGCCGGCTCGGTCGCACGCTCGGCTCCGAGTGGACGGAGATCCCCCGCGACGTGGGCGAGCGGGCCGGGGAGGAGGCCACTCTCGCGGCGATGCGGCAGGGGACGGCCTACATCTCCGGTGCCCGGCTTCCCAGGGACGGTCGGGGAGGCAGGCAGGGCGCCGTGGAACTGCTGGTACGCAGCGGTGCGGGCTACGTCCCGGTGCTCGTGGTGCGGCACAAGGTCGCGGATTCGGGCAAGGGGGCGCGCACCTCCCCGGTCGCCGAGCCCCGACCCGAGTCGGCCGGCTACGACCCGAAGCGCAAACCGCGGCCGCACTCGCGGGACCAGCTCAGGCTGGCCCACGCCGTGCGGCTGCTGCAGGCCTGCGGGATGCAGTCCGGTGGACGCTTACTGGGCGGGACGATCGGTTCCGACGGTGAGGTCGTGGTCTGGCACGACCTCGAGTCCCGCACCTGGTCCGGCGAGCGCAGCGTGCTGGAGGAGTACGACGAGCGGTTCGCGGACCGGCTGGCCGTGGCCGAGGCGGCCGCCACGGGCGGGCGGGCGCTGGCCCAGCCGACGCGAATCATGGAGTGCAAGGGCTGCCCCTGGTGGCCGGTGTGCGAGAGCCAGCTCCGCTCCGCGCACGACGTGAGTCTCGTGGTGCGCGGCGACGACGCGGTGCGGCTGCGCCGGGTGGGCGTTTCGAAGGTGGACGATCTGGCCGCGTTGAACGTCGAGGAGTTCGCGGACCCGCCGCTGCCCGCCAAACGCTTGAGCGAGGCCGTGCTGCTGGCGCGCGCGTGGCTGCGCGGGCTCTCCCTCGTACGCCGTGTCCCGCGGGTGGACATCTCCAGGGGAGATGTGGAAGTCGACGTGGACATGGAGAGCTACTCGGACTCGGGTGCCTACCTCTGGGGGGCACTGCTCTCCTATCCCGAGGAGGGGACCGCCGGGACGCGGGGCACGGCCGAGGTGCTGGGGACGGAGTCCGGCTATCGGGGATTCGTGACCTGGGACCCGCTGCCCTCGGACGACGAGGCGCGTTCGTTCGCCGAGTTCTGGGCCTGGTTCTCCGCGCTGCGCCGCGCCACGCACGAGCGCGGGCTCGTCTTCCGGGCCTACTGCTACAACGAGCTCGCCGAGAACCGTTGGATGTTGAGCTCGGCGGAGCGGTTCGCGGGTAAGCCGGGCGTTCCTCCCGTCGAGGAGGTGCGCGAGTTCGTGAACTCCGCGGACTGGGTGGACGTGTTCGCGGTGGTGCGGGACCAGTTCGTCTGCCCGAACGGCAAGGGGTTGAAGGTGATCGCGCCCAACGCGGGGTTCTCCTGGCGTGACTCCGAGGCGGGCGGGGAGAACTCGATGCGCTGGTACCGGGACGCGGTCGGCTTCGACGGCGGTGAGCCGGACCTCGTGCAGCGGGAACGGCTGTTGGAGTACAACGAGGACGACGTCCGGGCCACTCTGGCCATCCGGCGGTGGATGAGTTCGGAGGCGGTGCTGGAGGTCCCCTGCGTCGAGGACGTGTAGCGGCTTCTGACTGGGAGTCCTTGCAGGGTGATTTGCTCGGGTGGTGCCGTGGCGGAACCTCTCGCGGGCTCTCGCTGCGGGTGCCCCGACATCGGGTAGCGGCCTGCACGACGTCGGGGCCGTCCTCGCGAGACCCGAGACTGAGAACCCCCGGCGGTGCCGGTCGCTCGGGTGGTGAGAAGCGACTGGCGTCGCTTGCCCATCGAGCGAGCGCTCGCCCGATCCGCGCGGGCACTGCGAATGGGGGTTTCCCGCCGTCACGGGGAATCCGGAACCTCCGGGCCTCACGGCACGATCACGGCCCGTCCGGGGATCTCCCCCCGGTGGAACCGCTCGTAGACCCGCGGGGTCTCGTCCAGCGGGAACGAGTCCACGTGCACCCGGACCGAGCCGTTCCTGGCCAGTTCCAGCAGTTCCACCAGCTCGCCCCTGGTCCCCCAGTAGGGAGCGGAGACCGAGGCCTCGAAGGGCAGCGTGCCGAAACCGACCGGGACCGTGCCCTCGCCGACTCCCACGATCGTGAGGTCGCCCTCGGTGGTGACGCAGCGGGCCGCGGTGCGGGTGGTGGCCGTGCTGCCGACGAAGTCGAACACCGCCTCCGCTCCCCGCCCGTCGGTGAGCTCGGCCGTCTCGTTCGGCGCGGAGTCGTCGGAACGAATCGCGCGGTGCGCACCGACCCGCCGGGCCAGCTCCATCTTCTGGTCGTTGATGTCCATGGCCACGACCTGAGCGGGGGTCAGCGTCCGCAGCAGCTGGATGCCCACGTGACCGAGACCGCCCGCCCCGATCACCACGGCGGTGCTGCCGGGGACCAGTTTCGGAAGCGACTTCTTGATCGCGTGGTAAGGGGTCAGGCCGGCGTCGGTCAGCGGGGCCGCCTCCACCGGATCGAGCTCGCCCAGCGGGACCAGGTGGCGCTCGTCGTCCACCAGCAGGTACTCGGCCATCGCGCCGGGGGCGCCCAGCCCGGGCGGGTGGATGCCCATCCGGCCCGCGTAGCGGCAGTAGTTCTCCTCGCCGTAGGAGCACGTGCGGCACAGCCCGCAGCCCCACGGCCCGTACACCGCGACCCGCTCGCCCTCGGAGTACCTGTGCCGGCCGGGGCCGAACGCGCTGATGGTGCCGGCTCCCTCGTGACCCAGCGTCAACGGCAACCGGTACGGGAACTCCTCCTCGGGCCAGTCCATCACGGCCAGGTCCGAGTGGCACATCCCCGCTGCGTCCACTTTGAGCAGTACCTGTCCCGGTCCGGGCTCGGGAACGTCCACATCGACCACTTCCGGGCTGCCGCCCACCCGGCGGTACTGCACGGCCTTCATCGTTCGCGTCATCGCCCACCTCGCACGCTCTCGGGGTCGGAGAGCATCCTGCAACAGGAACGGGCGGGCCGCAGTGCTCGTGCCCGGCGGGGAACCGCCCGTGCGGAGGCGGCCGCCCCGCCCCGCCGGGGCGGGGCGGGGACGGTGGTGGCGTCTGCTCGGTGTCCGGCGAAACGGTCGGCCTCGATCACGGCCACGAACGTCGACCACCGGACGCCGGGTAGGGCAGGGGGCCGGGTGGGTCAGGGGGTCTCGACGATGACGATGGCTCCGTGCTCGCCGGGAGCGCCCTTGGTTCCGGCGGTGCCGGGTGAGCCGGATCGTCCGTTGTCGCCCTGACGGTCGGAGGAGCACCCGCGCTGGGAGAAGCTCTCGTTGCCGCCACCGCCGTTGCCGCCGCGGCCACCGTCGCCACCAGCGCCACCGTTACCGCCGTCGCCACCAGCGCCATAGCTGTAGGTAGTGGACCCGATGGTGTGACTGATCGCGGCTCCGCCGTGACCGCCCTGGCCGCCGCGGCCCCCGCTGCCCGCGGCACTGCCGGGGGCGTGAGTGAGCCCGTTGGTATCGCAGGCGGCTTCTCCCCGAGCCCCGTCGCTGGTGATCGTGCCCCGCGTGCCCGCGGTTCCGGTGGCACCGGGATTGCCTTTCTGCTGCTGGACCGTGGTCGTTTCCAGTCCGTAGCAGTTCGAGGGGGAGGACGAGTCTTGGTCGGAAGTGCCCTGGCCGCCCTGGCCGCCGGGCCCGCCCGGCTGACCGGCTTGCCCACCGCCTTCCGCGCCGGTGCCTCCGGCGCCCCTGCTGCTGAAGGAGCTGCCGCTGGTACCTCCCCCGCCGGGTGCGCCACCGTGACCCCATTCACCGGGGTTGTCGCT
This sequence comes from Actinopolyspora biskrensis, assembly GCF_013408175.1. GTDB lineage: Bacteria > Actinomycetota > Actinomycetes > Mycobacteriales > Pseudonocardiaceae > Actinopolyspora > Actinopolyspora biskrensis. The sequence continues at coordinate 16,222 of NZ_JACBYW010000009.1, read as the reverse complement.
GTTGTGCCCACTGGAAGCGTTGGCGTAGAGGAATCCCTGACCGGACTTCGTGGGCAGGAAGGTGATGTAGGTGTCACGCTGGGTGCCGACGCTGCCGTAGGCCCCCTTGCCGTCCCCTCCCCGGGAACCGCTGGTACCGCTGCCACCCAGGGTGGCACCACCCCTGCCCGCCGAGCCGGCGGGATTCGGGTTACTGGTCCTGCCGCCCGGGGATCCCGTGGAGACGAAGTACTTGGCGGTCCTGGGGGTCTTGGGAGTCACTGTGAAGGTGCACACGGTGAACGCCCCGGAACCGCCGCCGCTGCCGCCGGCACCGCCGCCGCCACCTTGGCCGCCCGCGCCACCGCCACCACCGGTGCTGCCGAGGAGGTTGCCATTGCCGCCTCCTCCGCCACCGCCGCCGGAACCGCCGGCGGCGCCACCGGCGCCACCGCCACCACTGCCCCACACGTACATGGTGACGGTGTCGGTGTCCGGTGCCAGCTTGAACTTGCCGCTACCAGGCTTGTCGAGCACCGTCGCCTTCGGCGCGGCCTCGGACGATTGAGCCTGCGCGACCGGAACGGTGAACGTGGCCGGAACCAGCACAGCGGTCCCTACCGCGGCCAGTGCGGCTCGACTGTGACGCACGCTATGTCTCTCCTCATCCTCGTTGTCTCGATATCTCGGTTCGGGAGGACCGATCGAGATCACTTCATGTCGCAACACGGCGAACAAGATCGAACACAGCGAGTAGTCGCACACTCCACAGGGGACCAGAACGAGCGATGACGGGTCCCGCCGCATCACACTCCCCGGACTTCGTTCTCCGGCGGCGCCCAGCGACCGTATTGCGACACCCCGCGAATCCGCCAGGACGCTGCCGCGGTGGTGGCGGGACAACCACGGGAAGTCCTCCGGCGAGAGGTCGTTCGGATCGAGCGTTCACCGACGCTTTCCCGCCGCGTCGGAGATCGACGTGGTGCTTCGGTGCCGGGACACCGAAGCTTCCACCTGAGCGATCGGCACCGTCGCGGGAGGTCTTCCGCCACCCGTACCGCTACGCGAACCGAGCCGACCAAGTCCAGACGTTACTTGGGGGCCATCCGCAGCGCCCCGTCCATCCGGATGACCTCGCCGTTCAGGTAGTCGTGCTCGATGATGTCCAGGGCGAGCCGCGCGTAGTCGTCCGGGGTGCCGAGACGCTTGGGGAACGGTACGCCCGCGGCCAGCCCCTCCCGGATCTCCTCGCCGACCGTGGCCAGCATCGGGGTGTCCACGATTCCGGGGGCGATCGTCATCACCCGGATGCCGGAGGAGGCCAGGTCCCGCGCGGCCGGGAGGGTGAGGCTGGCGACGCCCCCCTTGGACGCCGCGTAGGCGGCCTGCCCGATCTGGCCGTCGTAGGCCGCGATCGAGGCGGTGTTGACGACGACCCCGCGCTGGCCCTGCTCGTCGGCCGGGGTCTTGCCGATGGCCTCGGCGGCCAGGCGCAGCATGTTGAACGTTCCGACCAGGTTGACCTCGACGACCTTGCGGAACGCGTCCAGGTCGTGCGGTCCCTTGCGGCCGGCTATCCGCGCGGAGGGACCGATGCCGGCGCAGTTCACGACCACGCGCAGCGGCACGTCCGCTGAGCCGGCCCGGTCCACGGCCGCCCGCACCTGTTCGGCGTCGGTGACGTCGGCGGACGTGTAGGTGACTCCTTCGACCTCGGGGGCCGCCGCTACGGCGTCCGGCAGGTCCACGGCGAACACGCGCGCGCCTTTCGAGGCGAGGGTGCGTGCGGTGGCGGCTCCCAGCCCGGAAGCTCCGCCGGTGACGATCGCGGCTGTCTCCGTGGGCAGCATGTGACCTCCTCGTGCTCGTTGCGAACCAACGCGAAGCCTACTGTCCGTTCGGTTGGTTCGGGAGAGTTCCGCGGGAGCGGATTCACGGGACGGTGCGGCTTCGCGTGCTGTCGCCGTGTTCGCGCCCGGTTTCGAGGCGGTCGCGGGAGGGGCGGTGCGCTCGATCAGGTCAGCGCGGGTGGGCTGATCGAGTCGAGCTCGTCGAGGTCCTCCCCGGTCGGGGACCACTGTCCGGCCACGGCGTTGGACTCGACCTGTTCCGGCGAGGTGGCCCCACTGATCACCGAACCCACGGTGGGCTGGGCCGCCAGCCACCCGAGAGCCGTCGCGATCATGGAGATGCCGCGCTGCTCGGCGAAGGCGCGGAGACGCTCTATCCGTTCCCACGGCGCGTCGGCCAGCAGCCGTTGTCTGCCGGAGAGCCTGCTGCCCTCCGGTGGTTCCTGCCCCTGGTGGTACTTGCCGGTCAGCAGCCCGTTCGCCAGCGGGAAGTACGGGATCAGGCCGACCCCGAACTTCTCGCAGGCCGGCACGACCTCGCGTTCCGCCTCGCGTTCCAGCAGCGAGTAGTGGGTCTGCGCCGAGATCGGCCCGACGAGCCCCGCGCTGGAGGCGCTCCAGGCCGCGTCGACGGTCTGCCACCCGGCCAGGTTGCAGTGCCCGACGTAGCGGATCTTGCCCTCCCGCACGAGGTCGTCCAGTACGGACAGTGTTTCGCCGAGCGGGGTGAACGGGTCGGGGCGGTGTAACTGGTACAGGTCGATCCACTCGGTGTCGAGCCTGCGCAGTGAGGCCTCCACCGCCCGTCGCACGTAGCGGCGCGAGCCCCGGGCGGCGAAGTCGGGGCCGTTGGACCCCTGCATGTCCATGCCGAACTTCGTCGCGATCACGGCGTGCTCGCGACGTCCGTTGAGCGCCTGGCCGAGCAGCTCCTCGCTGCGTCCGCGCGGGGCGCCGTACACATCGGCCACGTCGAAGAACGTGATCCCCGATTCCAGTGCGCGGTCCACCACGGCCTGCGCCCCTCGGGGCGACTCGGTCGCCGTCCCCGGTCTGCCCAGGTTGTTGCAACCGAGTCCGACGGCGCTGACCACGAGACCGGACTTCCCCAGACGTCGCTGTTCCACGCCGACCGAGCGTAGTCGGCCGCGCTGCGTCCCGTCACGGCTCCGGACGCGTTACCCCCGGACGTGGGAGAGGGCAGTGGAGGTGACCGCGGGAGGCGATCAGCGCCGGTCCCCGACCGCTATGCCCGAGGCCGCGAACAGCGCCGTGGACACGTCCACCAGCTGGTCCGGTGCGATCGTCGCGCCGCGCAGATCGCCCGCCCCCTTGATGTCGTGCAGCCGGGAACCGTGCAGCCGGAGACCGCGCGAGTCGGCTCCGGAGAAGTCGGCCCCGGACAGGTCGCTGTCGTGGATACCGGTCCGTTTCAGCGCCGCCTCGTGGAAGTCGGCCCGCCCGAGCTCGCTGTCCAGGAACTCCAGCCGGTCCCCCGCGATCATGCGCGGATTGGCGGTGTCGAGTTTGCACCGGAGGAACAGCACGTCCTCCATGCGCGTGCCGGCCAGGACCGTGCCGCTCATGCGGCACTCGCGGAACTCCACCCTCCGCAGCCCGCTGTTCTCGAGGACCACACCGGACAGATCGCAGTTGGCGAAGACGACGTCCACGCACCGCAGTCTCCGGAAACGCCGACCGGTGAGCCTGCCGCTGCTCCACCGGCTCGCGGTCAGCCCGACATCGGCCACCACCCGCTCGTCCTCCGGGTCAGGTGGGGGCCCGGTGAGCAGGGCTCCGTCCAGTTCGGTGTCCCCGGTGACGAGTTCCCCTCCGGGGTCGAGGTGTTCCGGCAACTTCGCCCGCCGCCGCGCGTTCTTCCCCGTGCTCCCGGTGGCGTCGCTGCGCTGGGTGGGCATGGCGGCAGCGTAGTCGAGAGGACCGACACCCTAACCTGAGGTGGATGGTCACCACTCGCCCCGAACTGGCCGGCACGCACGGGATGGTCGCCTCGACCCACTGGCTCGCCTCCTCGGCGGGCATGGCGGTCCTGGAGGAAGGGGGCAACGCCTTCGACGCGGCCGCGGCGGCCGGTTTCGTCCTGCAGGTGGTCGAACCCCACCTGAACGGCCCGGCGGGGGAACTGCCCGCCCTCTTCGCGGCGGCGGGGCGGCGTCCCCGCGCCCTGTCCGGACAGGGCCCCGCCCCCGAGGGGGCCACCGTCGAACGGTTCGCCGGCGAGCTCGGACTGGGCCTGGTCCCCGGCACCGGACTGCTGCCGGCCACGGTCCCGGGCGCCTGGGACGGCTGGCTGCTGTTGCTGCGCGACCACGGGACCATGGAGCTCGACCGGGTGCTGCGCTTCGCCATCGGCTACGCCGCGGACGGCTTCCCCGTGGTGGAGCGGTTGGCGAACACCATAGCCACCGTCGGCGAGCTGTTCACCGCGCACTGGCCGTCCTCCGCCCGGCTGTGGATGCCTTCGGGCCGGGCGCCGCGCACCGGATCGGTACTGCGCAACCCCCGGCTGGCCCGCACCTGGCAGCGGCTGGTCGCGGAGGGCGAGCGCGCCGGAGGGGACCGCGAGGCGCGCATCGACGCGGCCCGCCGGGCCTGGTCGCAGGGGTTCGTGGCCGAGGCGGTGGACCGTTTCGCGCGCACGCCCGTTCGCGACAGCACGGGGCGAGAGCACGCCGGGGTGCTGACCGGTGAGGACATGGCCCGCTTCAGCGCGCACTACGAGGAGCCCGCCTCGGTGGAGCTGCCGGGCGGCTGGAGCCTGTCGAAGTTCGGTCCCTGGTGCCAGGGGCCGGTGCTGCTCCAGCAGTTGCGGATGCTCGAGGGGATGCCCGTCGAGTACCGGGAGGGTGTGGCCGAGCCGGACACCGTGCACAACGCCGTGGAGGCGGCGAAGCTGGCTTTCGCCGACCGCGAGGCCCACTACGGCGACTCCGCACGCGAGGGGGTGCTGCCGGAGCTGCTGTCGGACGAGTACTCGGCCGCCCGGCGCGCGCTGATCGGCGGGACCGCCTCCGGACGGCTGCGCCCGGGGCGGCCGGGCGGCTTCGAGCCCTGGCTGCCGGACTACGTGGCCCACGGCAGGGGGGCCGCGCTGCCACCCGATCCGAGCGGGGTCGGTCTGGGGGAGCCCACGGTCTCGCGCAGCGGGGAGAGCCGCGGGGACACCGTGCACGTGGACGTGGTGGACCGCTGGGGGAACATGATCTCGGCGACTCCCTCGGGCGGCTGGTTGCAGTCCTGCCCGACGATCGAGGAGCTGGGCTTCTGCCTCGGCAGCAGGGGGCAGATGTTCTGGCTGGAGGAGGGGTTGCCCAACTCGCTGGCCCCGGGCAAGCGGCCGCGGAGCACGCTGAGCCCCTCGCTGGCCTCGCGCGGGGGCGAGCCGGTGCTGGCCTTCGGGACTCCGGGCGGGGATCAGCAGGACCAGTGGCAGCTGTGCTTCTGGCTGGCCCACGTCCACGGCGGGCTCGACCTCCAGGCGGCCATCGACGCGCCTGCCTGGCACACCACGGCTTTTCCCGCCTCCTTCTATCCGCGTGGTTGGCAGCCGCGCCGGGTGATGGCCGAGTCGCGACTCGGCGCCGAGCGGCTGGACGAGCTGCGCCGGCGCGGTCACGAGGTGGTCGACGCCGGGGAGTGGGCGCTGGGCAGGTTGTCCGCCGTGGCGCGGGACCCCGGGACCGGGCTGCTGCACGGCGCGGCCAACGCCAGGGGCGCGCAGGGTTACGCGGTGGGGCGGTAGCCCTGAAGAGTGCACGGATCGGCTTGCTTGGGTGCTTCCGTGGCGGAACCTCTCGCGGGCTCTCGCCGCGGGATCCCCGACATCGGGTAGCGGCTACGCAACGTCGGGGTCGTCCTGGCGAGAGCACCACGGGAGACCCCGCGGCGGCGCCGGTGGGCAATGTGGTGCTTCGGCGCCGCGGGCGCCGAAGCACCACACCAGCCATCACTACGACAGGAAAACATCAGTGAGTCGTCGCCGGCAGCGGTGCGGTCCTGGAAGTGCCCGCGAATTCGCGGGCCCGCGCCGCGGCGGAGAAATCGTTCGACGGGTCGAGCGCCACGGCAGTACGGTCGCCTCCACATTCCTCCGGGTTTTCCGGATCCGGAACGGCTCCGGGACATTGCCCGCGCAGGGGTGTTCCGGCGGACGGGTGAGCGTTTTCGCCGTTCTCGCCGCGGGAATCCGTTTCGTCCGCGGGATTTTTTCGGACAGCGTTCTCGAGGAGTCAGTCGTGGCACACTATCCGGTCGCCCTGTCCGGTGCGGAGGCTTCCACGCTCATGTGGGCCCCGGAGGACGAGATCGAACCGGCCGCGCTGGAGCAGCTGCGCAACATCTCCGCGCTGCCCTGGGTGCACGGGGTGCGGGTCATGCCCGATGTCCACCTGGGCAAGGGCGCCACCGTCGGTTCCGTCATCGCCATGCCCCACGCGGTCTCGCCCGCCGCGGTCGGGGTGGACATCGGCTGCGGAATGGCCGGGGTGCGGACCACGCTGCGTTCCGCGGACCTGCCGGGTGACCTGCGCGGGATCCGCAGCCGCGTCGAGCGGGCCGTTCCGGTCGGGTTCAACGCGCACGAGGAGCCCGTGGACCCGGCCCGCGTGGAAGTGCCCACCGGGAGGTGGCGGCAGCTCTGGGAGGACTTCGACGAGCTGTACGCCGGAGTGCACGACCGCAGGACCAAGGCGGGGTGCCAGCTCGGCACGCTCGGCGGTGGCAACCACTTCATCGAGCTCTGCCTGGACGACGAGGACGCCGTCTGGATCATGCTGCACAGCGGGTCGCGCAACATCGGCAAGGAACTGGCCGAGCGGCACATGGCCAGGGCGCGGGAGCTTCCGCACAACCGCGACCTGCCCGACCGCGACCTGGGCGTGTTCATCTCCGGAACTCCCCAGATGGCCGCCTACCAGCACGACCTCTTCTGGGCGCAGGAGTACGCGAGGCTGAACCGCTGGATCATGCTGGGACTGGTGAAGAACACGCTGCGCGACTCCTTCCGGGGCAGGAGGATCGGTTTCGAGGAGCCGATCTCCTGCCACCACAACTACGTCTCCGAGGAGACGATCGACGGTCGGACGATGCTGGTCACCAGGAAGGGGGCCATCCGCGCGGGAAGCGGGGACCCGGGGCTCGTGCCGGGGTCCATGGGGACCGGTTCCTACGTGGTGCGCGGGCTCGGTTCGGAGGAGTCCTTCTTCTCGGCCGCTCACGGGGCCGGCCGCAGGATGAGCAGGAACAGGGCCAGGAAGACCTTCGGTTCGCAGGACCTGCGCAGCCAGACCCGGGGTGTCGAGTGCCGCAAGGACACCGGGGTGCTCGACGAGATACCGGGTGCGTACAAGGACATCGACGCGGTCATCGAGGCGCAGTCCGCGCTCGTGGAGGTGCGGGCCCGGCTGCGTCAGATCGTCTGCGTCAAGGGGTGAGGCGGGGCCGCGGAGCTCGTGCGTGCTCGAGAACAGCTCATGTGGATAACTCGCAGTTATAGGCAAAATTGGGCTCCCCTCGCGGGGGCGGCCCACCCCGGTTTGGGCAGAATTGACGGTCCCGTGCCCGCGGGGGCACCGGTGCGGGGCAGAATCGTGGTGGGCCGGTGCTCGGCGACTCGAAGGGGGCAGCATGGCTGAGGACAGTGCTCGGGTGACGCGACACCCGGGACGGCTGATCGAGTGGACCGGTGAACGGTGCGTCCCGTGGGCCGACGACGCGCAGGTCGTCTACGAGCACTACCACCGCTACGCGATCGCCGCGCGGTTGGCCCGTGGCAAGCGGGTGCTCGACCTGGCCAGCGGTGAGGGGTTCGGCGCGGCCCTGCTGGCCGAACAGGCCTCCGAAGTGGTCGGCGTCGACATCGACGAGGAGACCGTGCAGCACGCGACGCTCAACTACGAGTCGTCGAACCTCTCCTTCCGGACCGGGTCCATGACCGACGCGGAACTGCTGGCCGAGGCCAAGCCGTTCGACCTGATCGTGTGCTTCGAGGCGATCGAGCACGTCTCCGACCACGACGCGGTGCTGCGCCTGATGCGCGCGCGTTTGACGCAGGGCGGAATCGTGCTGGTCAGCACGCCGGACACCGCCGTTTACCACGAGGAGCACGGCAACGAGAACCCCTTCCACGTCAGGGAGCTGGCGGCTCCGCAGTTCGAGGAGCTGCTCGAGGACTCCTTCCGGCACTCCGCGATGCTCAAGCAGAACGTCGCGGTCGGTTCGCTGGTCACCCCCTCCGAGCCGGGGGATCCGGACATCGCGGCCGACGGGGTCCGGCTGCAGACGCTGCGGCAGCGGGAGTCCGGTGCCTGGCAGGTGCGGCAGGGGGTGGATCACACCTACCTGCTGGGGATCGCCTCGGATCGGCAGCTTCCCCAGTTGCCCGCGGCGGCCGTGCTGCTCGACGCCGACCTCAGACTGGCCCGTGATCGGGACACCGGTCTGGACGAGGTGATCGAACAGCGCGACGCCGCGGTGGCCGATGTGGCCAGGCTGAACGAGCTCTGCCGCGAGAACCGCGCGGAGGCGGCCGAGCTCAAGAACAAGATCGCCGAGCTGGAGTCGAGCCGCGTTTCCGCGGAGAGCCGGGGCGACGAGGCGGAGCGGGAACGCGACCGGCTGCTGGGCGAGCTGCACGAAGCAGAGCTGGAACGTCAGCGGGAGTCGGCCAGGATCGAGTGGTTGCGGGAAACCGTGACCTCCCTGGAGTCCGAACTGGACTCGGTGCGGCGGCGGGCCGCCGAGCTGGAGGAGCAGAACTCGGCGCTCGTGCAGCGCGCGGTCACCAGATACCGGCGCGCGGTCGAGCGGGTCGCCCCGCGCGGCACCACGCGCCGGGATGTCTACGAACTCGCCATGGGCAGGGGTGCTTCGGCCGCGCGGGAGGAGGAGCCCGGCGATCCGGTCGCGGTTCCGCACAGCGACGAGCCGGTCGTCAGCGTCGTGATCCCGGTGCACGGCAAGTGGAACTACACCAGGAGGTGTCTGCTCAGCATCGCCGGGCACCGGGCCTGCGTCCCGTTCGAGGTGATCGTCGTGGACGACGCCTCCCCGGACGACAGCGCCGAGCACCTCGCGCGGTGCCCCGGTGTCCGACTGGTGCGCGCCGAGCGCAACCTCGGTTTCGTGGGGGCCTGCAACCTGGGGGCCGAACACGCCAGGGGGAGACAGCTGCTCTTCCTCAACAACGACACCGAGGTGACGGGGTCGTGGCTGGACGAACTGCTGGACACGCTCGAGTCCGACGAGGGGATCGGCCTGGTGGGGGCCAAGCTGCTCTACCCGGACGGGCGGCTGCAGGAGTGCGGCAGCGTCGTCTGGTCGGACGGCAGCGGCTGGAACCTCGGGCGGCTGGGTGATCCCGCCGCCGCCGAGCACAACGTGGCGCGCGATGTGGACTACTGCTCGGGGGCCGCGATCCTCGTGCGGGGTGAGCTGTTCGAGTCGTTGGGCGGTTTCGACACGCGGTACTGCCCCGCCTACTACGAGGACACCGACCTCGCGTTCGCGGTGCGGGACGCGGGCTACCGCACGCTCGTGCAGCCCAGGGCCGAGGTGGTGCACCACGAGGGGGTGTCCAACGGCACGGACGTGGGCTCCGGGCTGAAGAGGCACCAGGAGCTGAACCGGCGGGTCTTCGTGGAGAAGTGGTCGGAGACGCTGCACTCCCGGCACCTGCCCGAGTCGAGCACCCGCAACCTGTGGCTGGCGCGCCAGCGGGGGACGTACGGGCATTTCGGCCCGCTGGTGCTGGTCAAGGACCACCAGGTCCCCCGGCCGAACTACGACTCCGGTTCGGTGCGGATGTGGCGGCTGCTGGAACAGCTCGCCTCCCTCGGGGCGCGGGTGGTGTTCCTCCCGAACAACCACGCGGCGCTGGAGCCCTACACCACCGATCTGCAGCGCCGGGGCATCACGGTGCTGGCCGACGAGCGGTTGCAGCAGGCCTTCCTCGACGAGGCCGGTTCGGAGATCACCCTGGCGTTGCTGTCCCGGCCGCAGGTGGCGTGGAGCGTGCTGGAGCAACTCCGGCTGAACGCTCCGCAGGCCGTGATCGCCTACGACACCGTGGACATGCACTTTCTGCGGTTGCAGCGGCAGGCGGAACTGGCCGAGTCCGAAGCGGAGCACGAGCGGGGCAGCGCGCTGCGGCGCAAGGCCTTCGCCTCGCGGCAGATGGAACTCGGCCTGGTGCGCAGCTGCGATGTCACCTTCGTCGTCTCGGAGACGGAGCAGCGGCTGTTGAGCGAGACGGTCGAGGACGCCGACGTGCGTGTGCTGTCCAACGTGCACGATGTTCGCGGGAGCGTCGAGGGGCCGGAATCCAGGCGTGACGTGCTGTTCGTCGGCGGTTTCGACCACCCGCCCAACATCGACGCCGCTCGCTGGGCGGCTGAGGTGATCATGCCGCTGGTCCGCGAGCGCTGCCCCGGGGCCCGGCTGCACATCGTCGGGAGCAACCCGACCGAGGAGATCACCCGGCTGCAGGGGGACGGGGTGGAGGTCCACGGCTGGGTCGACGACCTGTCCGCCGTCTACGACGCGGCCAGGGTGAGCCTCGCCCCGCTGCGGTTCGGAGCGGGCGTCAAGGGCAAGGTGGGCGAGAGCCTCGCGGTGGGAGTGCCCGTGGTCGCCACGGAACTGGCCATGGAGGGCATCCGGCTGAAGCCGACGCGGGACGTGCTGGTGGCCGACGACGCGCCCGGCCTGGCCGAGGGGGTCGTGCGGCTGCTCACCGACGACGCGGAATGGCGCCGGTTGTCCGAGGCGGGACGTTCCGGGGTGCAGGCCCAGTTCGGCCCCGAGGTCGCCCTCGCGGAGCTGGAGCACCTGGTGAACAGCTGACTCCGCGGATCCGGCCGGAGACCGTCCCGCCCCGAACCGGTGGCGGGACGGTCCACCGCTGGACCTCCCGGGTCACTCGCGCACGGTCGGCGGTGTCTTCGCCAGCTGCTTGCTCAGCAGGTCCTCGAACAGCGAACGCGCCTCGCCTGCCGGCTTGTCGCCGGCCCTGACCTCGACCACGACCATCCAGTCGTGGCTGGTGTAGGCGGCGCGCAGGATGTCGCCCGAGGAGTGGACGGGCACGCCCTGGTAGGACAGGTCGTCGAGGACGGTGAGGGCTTCCTGCTGGTCCCGGTACTTCCGGGTGAGTTCCTCGGCCGTGGCCTCGTCCGGCATCCGCACCGCGATCAGGCTCGTGCCGAGCGGGTTCTGCGTCCCGTTGAACCAGCCGTCGGAGACGCCGTTGGCCAGCGCGAAATCGCGTACCGGCGGGAACAGCACCCCGGACTTCGCGCCTTCCAGCGCGGGCGGCTTCACGGGTTCGTTGTTGAAGGGGTGCTCCTTGCCTCCCGGCGGGGGGATGAGCACGTTGTCGGCGTTCTGCGGAGCGGGTTTGGCCTCGGGGGGTTCCGGAAGCGGCGGTTCGGTGGAGGTCGGGGTCTGCGTGGTGCTCGACGTCTCCGGGCCCGCGGCCCTTTGCTGCGATCCGTCCTCCCCGGACAGGAAGAAGAACACTCCGGCCACGATCACGCCGACCAGCAGCGCGCCGCCGACCGCGAAGCCGGCGATCTTGCCCTTGCCCGATTTGCCCGCTGTTTCGAAGACCTCGGGGCCCTGCCGCATCCAGCTGGTGTCCCCGGGCTCCGGAGGCAGGTCCGAGTTGCCCCACGGGGTGCCCGGAGAGTCCGCGGCGGGCCACTGCTGTCCCCAGGCCGCCTGTTCAGCCCCGGTCTGCTGCGGGAACTGGCCGGAGCCCGGCCAGCCTCCCGGCGGGACGGGGGGTTGCTGGCCCTGCTGGGGAAACCCCGGCTGGCCCTGCTGGGGCGCCGCGCCCGGGGGCTGGTTGACGTTGACGACCTGGGTGCTGTCCCCACCGGTCTGCTGCGGGGGTTGCTGAACGCCCTGGGGCCCGGAATGTCCCTGGTCACCGTACTGTTGCCAGCTGAAGGCAGGTGGGAACGGGTTCTGCTGCTGCCCGAAACCACCCGACTGCGGGTCGGCCGCGCCGTGCTGCTGCGGCCACGCGGGCTGTTGAGCCGGGAATCCCCCGGAAGGGGAGCCCGACTGCCCTGCCTGCTCCGCGTGGGCACGGCCGAGCACGGAGTCGCGCCGTTGTCGGTACTCGTCGGCGGATATGCGTCCAGCCGCGAGTTCCGCGTCCAGTTGCTGCAGCTCGTCTTCCCAGGTCACCGCTTGAGCCCTTTCCGGATTCCCGGCCGCACCCCAATGCGACCACCCCTCATTTTCGCATTTCTCCCCGCTGCGCGGGCCCACTACCCGGATAACGATCCGTCGAACTGTAGGGAGCGGCCCCGCCCGCTCCACGATCGGAGTTAGGCTACGTCGCGCTGTTGTCGACTGGTCGAGTTGTCGGATGAGGTCACAGGGGATGGGCGACCGCGCGCCACGCGTCGATCACGCGCATCCCGAGCACTTCGCGAACCCGAACCACGGTTTCGCCTGGATCCGGATGATCGGCGCGGTCCTGGTGATCTACGGGCACAGCTACCCCCTGGTCAGTGGGAACGATCTCTTTCCTCCAGAATGGCCCGTGCAACCGGATGACGGCGTGCTCATGGGATTCTTCGCCATGAGCGGTTTCCAGATCACCGAGAGCTGGATGCGCGACCCGCACCCGGCGCGGTTCGCCGTCAAGCGAGTGCTGCGGCTGTGGCCTCCCATGCTGACCGTATCGTTGATCTCCGCCCTGCTGATCGGGCCGTTGGTCACGAGCCTGGTCCCGGGGGAGTACTTCACCGCGCACGGGACCTGGGCCTACGTGGTCAACAACACCGGGCTCGTGACCCTGGAACACCGGCTTCCCGGGGTTTTCGAGGAGAACCCCTGGGAAGGGGCGGTCAACGGGTCGCTCTGGACGCTGCCGATGGAGCTGCTCGCCTACGCGGGGCTGTTCGTGCTGCTGCTGCTCGGGGCGGGGCTGCGCCGGAGCCGCTGGCTCGCCGTGGTGGCCCTGGTGGTGGTGGCCGTCGTCGACCGCAGGCTGGAGCAGGACCCGGGGGCCAACAGCGCGGGTTCACTGCTCAGCGTTCCGGTGGAACCGCTGATCGCCTTCCTCGTGGCCTTCGCGCTCGGGGTGGTGCTGAACCTGTACCGGATCCCGCTCTCGCCGCTGGCCTCCCTGGCGGGACTGGCCGCCCTGGCCGCGATGCCCATGAACACGGCGACCTCGTTCTGGATGACCCTCGCGGTCAGCTACTCCGTCGTCGTCGCCGGTCACTTCTGGCCCGCGCGGCTGCGGGTCCCCAATCTCTGGGTCAACGGCAGCTACGGCGTCTACGTGTGGGGCTTTCCCATTCAGCAGCTGCTCGTGTTCGCCGGGCTGCGCGACCAGTGGCTCTTGATGCTGTGCGCCGTACCGCTCGCCTACGCGATGGGAACCCTGTCGTGGCGGTTCGTCGAGGAACCGACCATGAATCTGCGCCACTACATCGTCCCCGACCGGTCCTCCCGAGCCGGGCGTTCCGGCGCGGAGCGGCTGGCCGCTCCGGCGCGGGAGCGGGAGTCGGTTGCGCGGTCTTCCGCGGGGGCACATCGCCGGGAGGGGGGCGAACCGGCGGCCTCCGCGGCGACCGGCGCTTCCGTGGACGACCGCCCCACCGAGCCGGTGGGGACCACACCGCTGGTTCCGGTCGAGGGGGACGCGGAGCGGACCACTCCCCTGCGGCCGCGCGTCCCGGAAGGTGATCAGCGGCCCACGGGAGACTGACGGGTGGCCCGTCTTCCGGCCTTCCGGGGCGGGGTGCGGCGTAGTCTGGGGACATGGCGCTGTTCGGCAACAAGACTCGAATGATCGAACCGGCTGAGGCCCTCCCCGGGCGTTCCACCCCCCTGGACGTGCCGGAGCGGCACGTCGTCCACCCGGAGCGGAGCATCGTCGGCCCCTTCCCCGAGGGAACCGAGCGCGCGGTGCTCGGGATGGGCTGCTTCTGGGGAGCCGAGCGAACCTTCTGGCGGACCGAAGGAGTGTGGATCACCGCCGTGGGCTACGCGGGCGGTTACACCCCCAACCCGACCTACGAGGAGGTGTGCACCGGGACGACCGGGCACGCCGAGGTCGTGCTGGTGGTGTTCGACCCCGCGGTCATCGACTACGCGGGCGTGCTCAAGGTGTTCTGGGAGAACCACGACCCGACCCAGGGGATGCGCCAGGGCAACGACGTCGGTTCGCAGTACCGCTCCGCGATCCTGGTCGAGAACGAGCGGCAGCGCGAGGTGGCCGAGGCGAGCCGGGACGGTTTCCAGCGGGCGCTGACCTATGCCGGGCACGGCACGATCACCACCGAGATCTCCCGGCTCGGTGAGTTCTACTACGCGGAGGGTTACCACCAGCAGTACCTCTCCGAGAGCAAGAACCCCAACGGCTACTGCGGGATCAGCGGGACCGGAGTCTCCTGCCCCACCGGACTCGCGGTGTGACGGGAGCCGCGAGCGGTGGTGGGCCGCGCTCGTGGATGAGGCTGCACGCGGGCACCGCCGGGCGGACGCGGTGACCGTTCGGGCGTGACCCGTGGCGAGGCCACCGTGACCAGCGAACCGAACGATGACGTGCCCCGGACGTCCGGGTGCCAATCGTGGAAGCGCAGGTACTCCGCGGAACGAAAACGGCGCCCCCGGGAGGGTCCCCGGGGGCGCCGTTCGTGTGCCTGGCTCACTCGAAGCGGTCGGTCTTCACCGCGTCGAGGAACGCTTGCCACTGCTGCCGGTCGGCGGTGAAGTAGCCGAGGCCGCGGTCCTTGGTGTCGCGCACCGCCGCGCCGTCGCCGATGCGGCCGACCTCGACGCAGTTGGTTTCCTGGCTGCTGTAGCTGCTCTTACGCCACGCGCTCGCCTTGTGCGATAGAGTCACGTTGTCTCCAATCGTTCGGTTGCGTCGGCGATGAGTTCTCTCGTCTCCTGTGCGCTCATCGCCAACCGATCGATATCTTCTCGTGCCTCGATGAACGCTGAAACGTCCCCCTCATCACGCAAAAAAGCGCTTGACCTGTGGTGCTCTAGATGCACCACCGGGGATGCGCGTTCGAACTCCAACAGCATAAACGGTCCCGCGTGTGCGGGTGTCCAACCGAGTCGTTGCGGTATGACGCGCACCTCGATGTTGTCCCGCTGTCCCATCTCGATGAGGTGCCACAGCTGTTCGTTCATCACCTCGTTGTCACCAACGGGCTGGTGCAGCACCGATTCCAAAATGAACGCCGTGTAGTTGACCGGTGCTCGACGTCGAGTGATGACGTCTCGACGACCGAGGCGAAGCGTTACGCGCTCGTCTACGTTCGGAACGCCCGTGCCCATGATCGCCTGTGCGTAGTCGCCGGTTTGCAGCAATCCGGGCATGAGCAGCGGTGATACGTCGGTGATCGTGGTAGCGGTGCGCTCGAACTCCAAGAGTGCGGTCAACTGGTCGCCCTCGCCTGTAGCACCAACCGAGACCGAGTTGACTGGTTCCGCTGCCGCTTCTCGTGTGAGGTCGAGTAGCCGCTCTCTTTGGTGACTGGGCAGTTCCAATACCGCGCACAGAGCCGAGACCGATTCGGTGGATGGCACTCGCCCACCGCGCTCCCAACGGACAACGACCGAGTGCGACACGTCGAGTTGCGTAGCCATCTTCCGGAGCGTGAATCCTGCTTGTTGGCGGGCTTTTCGCAGTTCAGATCCGAGAATGTAGGCGCGTGGTGCAAGGTTCGTGGTCCCGGTCATGCACCACACCGTAAATCAGAGCGCGACTCGTAGAGATCGCCTGAATGGGCGATTGTTCCCGTGGTATCGGTACCGTCACAGTGGTCTCACACCACGCAGAGACCACTACTTCGAGTAAGCGGGAGTCTACGACATGACGACGAGACGCAGATCACTGGAAGGCCCCGGCGAGCTGGTGCCGTGCGACTCCGAGGGCGGGGCGGTGTCACTCCGGGTGTCGCAGGTGGACGGACAGATTCGGATCACCACGCCGACGATCTGGAACCGCACCACGTGGACGGTCGAGCAGGCGCGACAGTTGCGGGACGTGCTCGACGAGGCGCTCAGGGGGCAGGCATGAGCAACCACGGCCCGCACTCGCGCTTGTCGTACCTGATGATCCGCGGCGAAGAGCTACTCGGCGACGCCGCCCGTGACGTCGGGTGTCGGCGCGCTACGCCCCAGCAGTGCCGCGACGTGGCCGAGTCGCTCGAACAGCTCGCGGGAGCTCTGCGGGAGCACGCCGCGACGTTGCCGGTGGGTGAGCTCGACGCGTCCGAGTCGACCGTGATCGAGGGGGCTGTCGATGACTAGCCCGCCGCCGGAGGCGCCCGTGCGGGCGGACGCGGCGCTGACGGAGATCATGCCCGCGATCGGGCGAGGCAGGCGGTCGCACT
>NZ_JACBYW010000008.1 GCF_013408175.1 Actinopolyspora biskrensis | reverse complement strand
TCACCTTTTAACTGGCCGTTGGGGGTTCCCCCCCCGGGGGGGGCTGCCGCCGCTTCCCGGCCGTTTAACCCGGCGCCCCCGGGGTTTGTGGGGCCCCCCCCCCGGGGGGCGCGCCACAACAACGGCCCCGGCATCATGGTCGTGTGAACAGCTCGGAAGACTTTGACGCGTTGCTGTACCTCTCGTTCGGTGGCCCGGAAGGGCACGACGAGGTGCGGCCCTTTCTGGAGAACGTGACACGCGGTCGCGATGTTCCGCCGGAACGGCTCGACGAGGTCGCCGAGCACTATCACCACTTCGGTGGAGTTTCGCCGCTCAATCGGCTCAACCGCGACATAATGGGCTCGCTGGAAGGGGAGCTCGCCGAACGCGGGTTGAAGCTGCCCGTGTACTTCGGCAACCGCAACTGGCACCCCATGGTCGAGGACACGGTCGAGCGGATGGCGGCCGACGGAGTGCGCAAAGCACTGGTGTTCGCCACCTCCGCGTGGGGAGGCTACTCGGGGTGCCGCCAGTATCACGAGGACATCGCCCGTGCCAGGGCGGCCGTCGGTGAGGACCGCGCTCCCGAGCTGGTCAAGCTGCGGCAGTTCTACGACCACCCGCTTTTCGTCGCGGCGAACGCGGACGCGGTGACCAAGGCCTACGCGGAGCTCGCCGAGCAGTCCCGTTCGGGAGCGCGCCTGGTGTTCACGGCGCATTCCGTCCCGTTGAGTGCCGAGGAGCGCGCGGGGGCCGACGGTCGTCCGCACTGGTATTCGCGGCAGGTGCACGAAGCGGCCCGGCTGGTGGCCGAAGCCGTGGGGGTGAGCGACTACGACGTGGTGTGGCAGTCCCGTTCGGGCCCCCCGAGCATTCCCTGGCTGGAGCCGGACGTCTGCGACCACCTGGACCAGCTGCACGGCAGGGAAGTGCCCGCGGTGGTGGTGAGTCCCCTCGGCTTCGTCTCCGACCACCTCGAAGTCGTCTGGGATCTGGACAACGAGGCAGCGGAGAGGGCGAGTGAGCTGGGGATGGGCTTCGTGCGTGCCGCCACGGCAGGCACCGATCCCCGTTACGCGCGGATGATCGGCGAACTGGTGTCCGAGCACGTCGAGGACCACCGGGTACGCAAGCTTTCCCCGCTCGTGGAAGCCGGTTGTGCCGCCAACGGGCGGTTGTGCGTCGCTCAGGGCTGCTGCTGAACCACCAGGCCCGGGTGGGAGCGCGGTGCCGCGCCGCGCGAGGCGGGCGAGAGGTGCTCGCCTGACGGCGTCGCCCGCGGCGGGGTTTCCCGAGTTCGCCCCTCCGGTGCGGTTCCCGCAGCACCGGAGGGGCGAACTCCGCGTTCGGTCGGTGCCGGGGAACCGGCGCGGGGCTCAGCGTTGTTTGTCGGCGCTTTGCGTCAGCACCCGCACCATCTCGTCCACGGCGGCACATCTCGCCGTGCGCACCGAGTCGAACAGGGGGCGAAGCGCGTCGCCGCGGGCCCGGTCCGCCGAGGCCGACATCGCTCCGCCGGGGGCGTCCTCGGTGGCCACCCACAGGATGCTCTCGACCTCGGTGGCGCGTTGCAGCACGCGCAGACAACGCTGTGGCACCCCGTCCGGCCACGAGGGCTGGGGGCGTGCGGAGATCGCCGAGGCGATCTCCTCGCGGACTCCGGGGCGGCCGCGGGAGACGTCCAGCTCGGTCAGGGTGCTGGCGGCCTCGCGCATGGCCGAGGACATGTCGTGCTCGGCCTCCCCCACCGGTATGTGTTCCCGCGGGGGCAGCTCGCCCACTTCGTGGACGGTCCAGTCCAGGATTCCCTCCGCGACCGTTTCGGGAACCAGCGCCAGCCCGGCTTCCGCGAACACGGCGGCTTCTCCGCGGCGCATGGCGTTGCTCGCGAACTCGGTGGAGCCGTCGAGCCCGCGCGCGTCACCGGCGACCGGCAGCACCAGGCTCCCCGTGTCACCACCGGACCTGCGCACGGCGGCGAGCAGCAGCGCGGGGCCCGCCGGTGTCTCGTGGGGGGCGGGAAGGTCCAGCCGGGTCGCCGTCGCGTCGTCGACGGCGCGGATCTGGTTCACCTCTGCCCACGCCTGGACGGCGTCGAGCACGTCATCGGAGGCGGCCGCGCCGTGCAGCCACGCTGAAGTCCACACGACCATAATTGCGCTCGGACATGGCACGTCCGCCAAGGGTACGCAAGACGGTGCCGCGGCTGCCAGTGGGGATCTCCGCGGCGACGGGCGGGTCGTGGGAGCTCCCGGTCGCTCGTGGCGGGTAGGATACCGGTCGTGCGTTCGATCGATTACGGCCGTGACGTGCTCGCCGGCCCGCGGCAGCGGGGGCGGGAGGTCCCCGAGGTTCCGGCCGAGCCGGGGACGGTCGTGGAGACGGCGGCGGGTGATTTCTGCGGTGCCGTCGTCCGGTTGGAACGCGGGGAGTTCACCAAGCACAACGTGGTGCTGGCAGACCGGCACGGCCGGGAACGCGCGTTTCCGATGCGGCCCGCGGCCTTCCTGGTCGAAGGTGAGCCCGTCACCCTCGTGCCCACCGGGACGAAACCTCGGCAGCAGCCCGAACGCTCCGCCTCCGGTTCGGTCGCCGTGCCCGCCGCTCCGGCGCGGAAGGCCCGGGCGGCCCGCATCTGGGTGGAGGGGCTGCACGACGCCGAACTGCTCGAACGCGTGTGGGGCCACGACCTGCGAGTGGCGGGAGTGGTGGTCGAACCGCTGCACGGGTTGGACGAGCTGGAACGCCACATCCACGAGTTCGGCCCCTCCGGGCACCGCAGACTGGGGGTGCTGGTGGATCACCTCGTCGACCACAGCAAGGAGACCCGGATCGCCGAGCGGGTGCGCGGCCCCGATGTGCTGGTGACGGGACACCCGTACGTGGACGTCTGGCAGGCGGTCCACCCGGAATCGGTCGGTATCGCGGAGTGGCCGGAGGTCGCGCACGGCACCGACTGGAAAAGCGGTGTCTGCGCGGAACTCGGCTGGGAGGGCCCCGCGGAGGGCTGGCGCAGGGTCCTCGGCGCGGTCGGCGATTTCCGCGCTCTGCGGTCACCGCTCATCGGCGCCGTCGAACGACTCATCGATTTCGTGACCACCGAAGAGCAGCAGACGATCTACTAACACGTTCGTGTCAGCGTCGGCCATCGTTCGTTATGAGGAATAGATCACACGGTCGGCTCTGATCTGTCATCATGGGTACATGGCCGCGTTGGTGTGGTTGGTCGCCGGTGTGCTTCTGGTGGCGGCCGAGGTGACCTCCGGCGAGCTGGTGCTGTTGATGCTCGGGCTCGCCGCGGTGGGCACTGCCGGAGTCGCGGCACTCGGTGCGCCGTTGTGGCTGGACGCGGTGGTTTTCGCCGCCTTGTCCGGGGGGTTGGTTTTCCTCGCCCGCCCCGTCGTCAAACGCAGGCTGATGCGCGAGACCGCCGAGGGACTCGAACCGCGCACGAATGTGGACGCCCTGATCGGCAAAAGCGCGCGGGTCGAGTCCACGGTCGATGCCCACGACGGACGGGTCCGAATCGACGGCGACGTGTGGTCGGCGCGGTCCTTCGACGAGACACAGGTGCTCGATGTGGGGCAAACGGTGATGGTCATGGAGATATCCGGGGCCGTCGCCGTGGTGTGGGCCGAACCCTGAGGAGGCGGATGTGAATCCGGCCGCGTGGATAGTTCTGCTGGTGATCGTGGTTCTGGTCGTGGCGGTGCTGGCCAAGACCATCCTGGTCGTTCCGCAGGCGACCAGTGCCGTGATCGAACGGCTGGGGCGTTTCCGGGGTGTGGCTCACCCCGGCCTGAACATGCTCGTGCCCTTCCTCGACAGGGTGCGCGCGAAAATCGATCTGCGGGAGCAGGTGGTCTCGTTCCCGCCGCAGTCGGTGATCACCCAGGACAATCTCACCGTTTCCATCGACACGGTGGTGTACTTCCAGGTCACCGAATCGCGTTCGGCGGTGTACGAGATCTCCAACTACATCGACGGCGTGGAACAGCTGACCACGACCACGCTGCGGAACGTGGTCGGTGGCATGAGTCTGGAGGAGACGCTCACCTCGCGGGACCAGATCAACGGTCAGCTGCGCGGAGTGCTGGACAGCGAGACCGGCCGCTGGGGCATCAGGGTCGCGCGTGTGGAGCTGAAGGCGATCGACCCTCCTCCGTCGATCCAGGACTCGATGGAGAAGCAGATGCGCGCCGACAGGGAGAAACGCGCGATGATCCTCAACGCGGAGGGCGAGCGCGAGTCGGCGATCAAGACCGCGGAGGGGCAGAAGCAGTCGCAGATCCTGTCCGCAGAGGGGGCCAAGCAGGCGGCGATCCTGAACGCGGAAGGTGAGCGCCAGTCCAACATACTGCGTTCGCAGGGCGAGCGGGCCAGCAAGTATCTCATGGCCCAGGGCGAGTCCAAGGCGATCGAGAAGACCTTCGCGGCGGTCAAGCGCTCCAAGCCCACACCGGAGATGCTGGCCTACCAGTACCTGCAGACGCTGCCCGAGATGGCCCAGGGCGACGCCAACAAGGTGTGGGTCGTGCCCAGCGAGTTCAGCAAGTCTTTGGAAGGGTTCGCGCGGATGCTCGGCACGCCCGGTGAGGACGGGGTGTTCCGGTACGAGCCTCCGGAGGAGGAGCCGCCGACCGCTCCGCCGGAGCAGGACGATCCTTCGGTGGCCTCCTGGTTCGACATGTCCTCCAACCCGGAGGTGGCCGAGGCCGTGCGTGCGGCCGAGGCAGTGGCGCGCAAGGAGGTGCCCACCGATCTCAGCACGACACCACGTGCCTCGGGCTCCTCGGGGGAGAGCTGATTCCGTGTCGCATCCCGGGCTGCTCGCCGGAGCACGGATGCGACTCGATCCCCGGCCGTGCCGTCGTTGTCGGTCGTGGCGCTTCGAGGGGTCGGCTACCGTGTTCAACCGTGATCGAACCGGATTTCCTGTCCGCGACCCGCGAGTCCTACGACTCCGTGGCGGAGGACTACACCGAACACTTTCGCTCCGAACTGGCGGACAGACCGCTGGAGCGGTCCTGTCGCCGATCTCGGGTGCGGGCCGGGTTCGGTGACGGGACGGTTGCACGAGGCGGGTGTGTCCGTGTTCGGGGTCGACCTCTCCACCCGGATGCTCGAACAGGCCCGGCGTAGCCACCCCGGGCTGCGGTTCGTGGAGGGCTCGATGACGGAGCTGGACCTGGCCGACGGGGAACTGGGCGGCATAGTCGCCTGGTACTCGATCATCCATGTTCCACCGGAGGGGCTTCCGGCCGTTTTCGAGGAGTTCCACAGGGTGCTCGCCCCGGGAGGGCACGTACTGCTGGCCTTCCAGGAAGGGGAGGAGCCGCTGCATCTGACGGAGGCCTTCGGGCGTTCGATATCGCTCGTTTTCCACAGACGGTCCCCGCGAACCGTGGGCGAACTGCTGGGGCAGGCGGGGCTGGAACCTGTTGCTCGGCAGACGCGGGCGCCCGTGGAGGGCGTGGAAAGGACCCCGCAGGCTTTTCTGCTGGCGCGGAAACCGGCCGAGTCCGACTGAAGCTTCCCCGAGCGCTTCGACTCGTTCGATAGCGGCCGAGGGACAGCTGAGGATCACCAGATCAATGTCCTGGCGAGGCGTACCAGCCCGATTCCCGGCGAGCACTACGGCGCCCCCCAGTTGCACCGATTCCCGACAAAGCCCCTATACTTCCCCCAAGAGGGGAGTACTTCACCTCGTTCGTCCGGTCAGTACGAACATCCAGGATGTTCCCGGAGGACGGTCCCTGCAGGGGGCGAAGGAGACCTCGAACGACGTTGTTCGGGAGGTCTTCGGTTGTCCGGTAGTTCGTTCGTTGTCGCGGCCGAGACGCAGTCGGTGGGTTCCGGCTGGCTGTGGGCGGTGAGCATCGCCGCCCTGCTCGCTCTGCTTGTCGCTGATTTCGCCGTTACGCATCGCCCGCACGAAGTGTCGTTGCGTGAGGCGATCGGCTGGTCGGTGTTCTACCTCGCCCTGCCCGTGCTGTTCGGGATCGGGTTGTGGTGGTGGCTCGGCACGGACCAGGCGCTGGAGTTCTTCGCCGGGTTCGTGGTGGAGAAGTCGCTGTCGGTGGACAACCTGTTCGTGTTCATGTTGCTGCTGACGGCGTTCGCGGTCCCGACGAATCTGGTGCAGCGGGTGCTGCTGTACGGCATCGTCGGAGCGCTGGTGCTGCGTGGTGCCTTCATCGCGATGGGCGCGGCGTTGCTGCAGGCAGGCACCTGGGCGTTTCTGGTGTTCGGAGCGATCCTGTTCGCCACCGCGGTCAAGATTCTGCGTGAGGCGCTCGGTGGGGAGTCGATGGAGCGCGACGTCTCCCAGATGCGTTCCGTTCGTCTGCTGCGCAGGTGGATGCCGGTCACCGAGGAGTACCACGGCACGAGCCTGACGGTTCGTTCGGCGGGAAGGCGCGCGCTGACGCCGCTGACCTTGGTCGTGGTGGCCGTGTTCGCCACCGATGTGGTGTTCGCCGTCGATTCGGTCCCGGCCGTTTACGGCATCACCGAGGATCCCTACCTGGTGTTCACGACCAACGCGTTCGCGCTGCTCGGATTGCGAGCGTTGTATTTCGTGCTGCAGTCGGCGCTGGGTAAACTGGTGCACCTCAACCACGGGCTCGCGCTCATTCTCGCGTTCATCGGTGTGAAGCTGATGTTGCACTGGGCACACGGACTCTGGCCCGCTGTTCCCGAGTTCTCGACCCCGGTCTCATTGTCGGTGATCGTGGTGATTCTCGGGGTGGTCACGGTGACCAGCCTGCGTGCCGGGCGTCGTTCCGTGGAGAAGGAGACGGCGAACGGGGGCTGAGCATGCTCATCGAAGTTCTCGTCGAGGTGGGTATCACCGTTTTCGTGCTGCTGACACTGTTGATCAGTTGCGCGGTGTTGGCCGTGGCACGGCCGCTGCGGCCCTCGCATAAGCCTGCGGCGTCCCGCAGAGGAGGCGGACGCCCGTTGTTCCCGCGAGGGCCCTGATCCCCTCGGAGCGGTCCCCGGAGGCGGTCGCCACGGACGCGGCCGGCTGTCCGACCGACCTCGACGAGCTCTGAACTTCCGTACGGGGGGTGGGAACCGGATACGCCTGAAAGGGGCCGCGGCGAGGATCGGTGCTGGTCAGATGCCGGTGTGGTGGCGTTTTTTCTGTGGTGGCTAGGATTGTGCAGTCTGGACTGACGACCGTGCTGGGGTGTGGGATTGGCCTCGATCGATCGCACCGCGTATCCGCGGTTCAAGCGGGTGGTCTCCGCGCGGGAGCTGGAGGAGGCGTTCACCCCGTCGGCCGAGGAGGGGGCGTGGGCGGCGAGGTAAGACCCAGCGTGATCAGCATTTGTTGGCTCTGGTGGTGCGGCTGAAGTCGTATCAGCGGTTGGGGTGTTTCCCGAAGTTGGCCGACGTGCCGTCGGTGCTCGTCGAGCATGTCCGGGACACGCAGGCGATCCTTGCGGCGGTGCAGACCAAGGACAATCCGGCGGATCTGATCAACGTGGCGTTGGAGGAGCTGGTCCGGACCCGTTGCGAGCTGCCGGGCTATTCAACGCTGGACGAGATGGCCGCGACGATCCGCACGGAGGTCAACACCACGTTCTTCGTCCGGATCGCCATCGTCGTGGACGAAGTCGTGGGCGGCGACCTCGATTACCGCACGTGTGACGTCTGCCAGGTCGGGATCGTCGAACACGTGCGCGTCGACGCGCGGGCCCACCGCCGACGGCTGGCGAGCCGAGCCCTGCACACGCTCGTGGCGGCCTACCCGGACTACACGTGGAGACCTCCGCGGTCACCCACACCGCCGACGCTCGCGGGGTCTGGGCGGCCATCGCCTGGCCCGGCCACCCTCGAGCAGGCCCGCCACTGCCCGCACATGCGACAGGCGGACCAGCACATCCCCTGACTCGTGGTCTGGGAAAGATCCGTGACAGATTAAACGCTAGCGAGCATCACAGCTGATCATAGCCTCGAGGGCGCGCACATGGCCGGCCTCCGACGATGGCTGAGCCAGCCTAGTGACCAGCGATAACGTTCAATCCTTCCCGGTGCTTCTTCAAACCCCCAGTTGAGCCGTGCTCGCCATGGCAGGTTTCACCGGTCATGTCGATGTCATGGCCGTGGTGCTGTCACCGCTGGTCGGGTTCGCGGTGTCCATGTCGATTCCCGTAGCGGCGATTTCGGCCACTGCCTGGTGGAACTGCGATACGGCTGCGTTGTCTCTGGTGTCCAGGGCCACGGCGAGATGGGGGCGATCGTGGAGAGTGCGATGGATTGAGTCGGTGCACAGCGACTGTGGTCCTACTTCGATGAAGATGCGCACTCCGTCCGCCCAGGCGTGGTTCGTGGCGGTGCGCAGGTCGATCTGGCCGGTCATCTGGTCGGCCACGGCGCGGGCGGTGCGCTCGCGGTTGGGGGTGTAGTGCCCCGGTCGTGCGCCGTTGTAGATCCGTAGATCGCTGTCCTTCGTGGGGAAGTCGAAGAGCTGCTGGAGGCGAGGGTGAAGCGGTTCGAGCTCCGGCACATGAGCCGCCGCGTCGAACCGAGTGGGAAGCGCTCTGTCCGCGAAGCGCGTGGCGACCAGCCCCGTGCACGCCTGTTCCTCACCGCCGATGACGCACGCCTCGTCGGAGTAGACCGACATCAGGTGGACGGTCGGGTGCGCTGCGATCGCTGCCCGAACCTCCTCCTCGGGCGCGCCGACGAAGTAGCTGACCCACCTCGTGCCGTCGACGCTCCCGGCCTGCCAAGCTCGATGGATCGCGGAGAAGTCTCCCGCGATCTCGTGGTTCAGCAACGGGGAGGACATTACGCGCTGATAGAGCTCTTCCTGATCGGGCCAGAGCCCTAGCGCGACGAGGGCGGAGATCTCGCCGGAGCAGAACGTCACCGCTACGTCCGGTCGAACGCCGACGAGGTCACGCAGGAGGGAGACGTGGAAGGAGCTGTGCAGGGTTACCGCGGTGGTCTGATCCAACGGCTGCGGTGGATCGGTGTGTCGTCCGAAGCCGGTGTGGTCGAAGGGGATCTCGGGGACGAGACGCTGGGTGTTCGCGGCGACTTCCGGAAAGGCCTCGGCCAGCTCTCGTCCCATGCCGGGGTAGGCCATCGCGGCGTTGGTGAAGACGAACGCCACTTCGCCGTCGAGGGGCTTGTCCCGGTAAGCGAGCCCGGGCGGCCGTGGTTGGCCGCTTTCCAGCCACAGTCGGCTGCGGTGGATAACGTCATCGGTGGGTTGGGCACCATCGGCGGTGTCCGGGGCCGCGACTGCGATGCGGACCGGTCCGACAGCGTCCGAATCCCGGTGTGCCATCGCTCGAAGAGCAGCCTGTCGCGTCGCACCGGAGAACACGTTGAGGCTGAATGACGATCCCATGGCATCTCTCTCCCAGGCGCCGAGAAGACCACGCCGCGCCTCTGTGACTGAAACCCGTTGCCTGCCGGGTGAGAGCGCTGTTCACAATCCTTGGAAGGATACGTTTCGATTACTGGACTTGTGGGACGAGTGTGTGTCTCCAGAGGGGTGCTCGACAAGGGGACCGAGCATGATTTCCTTTTGAGCAGCGTGGCGGAGTTGCTTACATAGGTGGAAGCAAGCGAAAACCCGAATCTACTGTGCCTGCTGGTGATGATCGGCATGCGCGCCGATGGCCGCAAGGAACTCATCGCGCCGACATCCCGTACAGGTACAGCAGAGGCAGCACCTCGGTGGTCTTCGGGGACTTCTTCCGTGCCCACGGTGGCAGGAGGTTGTCGGTGACCTGCATGTTCGTCATTTCCTCGGCTGTTGCTACCGGAACCCCCAGGGCACCGAGTCACCGCCGAGCGGGGTGTCTGCTGTAGCGGTATTTTTGAGGGCGCAAGGGCTGATTAATCCTTTCGAGGGAGGACATGATGTTTGTCCAGACTCTCAAGCCCACGGGCGTCGCACTCGACAGGGAAACTCTCGGGGCGGTGATGGCTGAGCCCGAAGCGCCGGTGAGCGACGCGCCGATCGCCACGCCCCCAGCTGCAGGGGGACTCTTGGTTCTCCTAGGCCGTGACTGATGGGTGGTCATGTGCGGAGCCATAGGAGGATGCTGGCCAGGGTTAGGCTGGCTTGGAAGTAGCGGGCCTTTTTGTGGAAGCGGGTGGCGATGCCGCGCCATTGCTTCAGGCGATTGATGCAGCGTTCGACGACGTTGCGCTGCCGATAGGCAGTGCGGTCGAACGCAGGCGGACGTCCGCCGCGGGAGCCGCGCCTGCGGCGGTGTCCAGCCTGGTCGGCCGGCTCTGGGATGGAGGCGACGATGCCCCGACGTCGCAGGTGTTGGCGGATTGCTCGTGAGGAGTAGGCCTTGTCGGCGATGACCCGCACCGGCCTACTGCGCGGATGCCCACGGCCGGGCCGGGGGACTCGGATAGCCGCCAACAACGGCAGACACTGCGGAGCATCACCAGCTTGCCCGGGGGTCACCCACAGGCTCAGCGGGCGACCACGCCCGTCGACGACCAGGTGAATCGTGCTGCTCACTCCTCCCCGGGACCGCCCGAGTGCCTGCGTGTGCCCCCTTTTGCTCCGGCGGCGTGTTGATGGGCACGGACCACGGTGGAATCCACGCTGAGGAGTCCAGTCCACCTCGCCAGCGGCATCCGCCTGCTGCTGCAGCTCGATCAGGATGCGATCCCAGGTGCCGTCATCAGCCCAGCGGTAGAAACGGGACTGCACTCCTCTGCCAAGGGCCGAACCGCTCCGGCAGATCCCGCCACGGGCAACTGGTGCGATCTTTGAAGATCATGCCCTCGACCACAATGTCCGAACGCACCATCGACGGGCTCTCGGCCGCACCGGCGGGCAAAAGCCCAAGCTCGGTCCCCGGCAGGTCAAGCTGGCCCCCAGATGTACGAAGAACTCGGCGACGACGGCCGACGCCGCTACACCCTCAACCAGATCACAGCCGAATTCGGCGTCACCCGCCCCACCATCTACCGCCACCTCACCAAAAGCAGCTAATCCAATTCCTGAAACCGGCCCTGACCAGCACCGATACCTCGTCGCGGTCCCTTTCCGGCGTATCCGGTCCCCACCCCTACGGCGGGGTCCTTCAGTGAGACGGATGGCATCGATTGACCACCCGCTGTGCGACCGTCAGGAAGGAGACCGGCCGGTCGCGGCGAAGTCCACCGCGACCACGCAGGTCAAGTCGACGAACAACTCCAGTGGGCCGTCGTCACCTGCTTCCCCGAGTCGGCTGGTACCGCTCGGCGTCCCAGGAGGCGAGAGTGCGCGGGCGGTCGTCAACAGTCGACGTACGCCCGCCCGCAGTACCGCTGACCGCGATGCGGGTTCCGTCTTCGCTTCCGGGGGCAGGCCGGGCGCAGGGGGACGAACCAGCCTTCCTCTGAGGAGCCCGTCTCCCAGTTCCCGTCACGTCCCTCGGGGCGCTGTCGTGCACACCGAGGCGGTGCTACTCGTCGTGTTCCACTCTGTCCCACCACCAGGAGATGGCGGGGACCGCGGGGGGACCGGGAGTGCGGTCCGAGGGAGTGTCGGTCCAGACGGGAGTCCGGTGCTGTGACCCGGTGGAGCTCTCGTCCGGGGGGCTCGGGGCGGCGTAGCGCGGGACCCGCAGTGCCCAGTCGACGTTGCCGCGGATTCCTTTCCCCAGACAGGTCAGGTAGGTGCGTAGCTCGTTGCTCGCTTCCGGGAGGAGTTGAGCGTGCAGCCGTAGGTACAGCTGCATGATGCGGTCGCGGAGGCCGACGGCCTCGACCAGAGCCCGTTCCAGGTCGTGACCTTCGTGGTGCATCAGCACGTTGATGATGTTCTGGTCGGTGTGCTGCTGTTGGAGCTCTCTGCGGTAGGAGTGCAGGTCGTTGTCGAGGCCTGCGGTCAGCACGGCCGCTTCGGTAGCCGCACGCACCGTCGGGTGATCCATCTCGTGGGCCGGAACCTCGGCCCCGTTGCCGATTTCCAGCAGTGCCATGGTGGGAAACCCTCCGCAGCTTCCCAGGCGCATGGTGATGTAGTCGTTGAGCCCGGGCATCTCGTTGCGGGCCTGGTTGCCGATCTGCCAGGCGACGGCGTGCAACCAGGCCCTGTGCGCGTCGATGAATCGGCGCACCTGGGTGGGAGTGGCCAGTTCCCGCATGGTCAGTCCGATGTCGTGCAGCGCGCCGAGGTAGGGATCGTCGGCGGTGTCGACGCTGTGCGGAGCCTCGATAACGCGTTGCACGCGTCCGGCCACTCGCACGAACCTGTCGGGGCGGTCGGACAGCGGCCCGCGGTCGCAGCGAACGTCGTCGAAGGCGAAACCCCAGTACACCCACTGGGCCGCGAGGAGGACATTGTCGTCCACCCCTTCCGGCGTGAATCGTGAAAAGAATTCAGCACTGTTGGTTCCGATGACCCGGGTTCGCTGGGTCTCGTTTTCGTAGATGCCAACTCTGTCCAGCCATTCGATCGCCCTCTTCTCGATCATGTCCGCATCCGGGTGAAGCGCCGGTTCGATCGGGCAGTAGAACGGTGGCATCTGGAAACGTGCTCGGAGGCCGGTCACGGGTTCTCTCCTCGTGGGACTGGACGCGAGACGAGGTGCTTGTCCGGTGCACGGTCTCCTGCGTCTCCTGCGCCTGGATTCCTGGCCGAGTTGAAACACGACCCGTTCGATTGTGCACTCGGCGAAACTTCGATCTATTTTCGTCTCTATCACGAGCATTGTCTTCGTGGCAACAAAGTTGCACCAGAAAGAGTGAAAGAAACCCTTCTTTCCTTCTTTCTGGTGAAGTCACGCTTTGGTGTCAACTGCTGCTGTTCGAATATGAGATCACTGGACTGGGTGTCCACGTCCGCGATGGAACGCTGTTAGTGTCTCTCACGTCGAGCTTGAGTGCAGGAATACCGAGAATCGGCTTCTTGTGCGTTGTTCGCCGCTCGGGTCGTGATTTCCAAGCGCTCGGAAGCGACGCGTTCCGCGAGCGACACCGCGCGAATCGGAGGGGATCATGCCAACCGGACGTACCGCCGAACGACCGGCGGTCGACGTGGCAGCGAGCGAGGCACACGCGTCTGCCGCCACGCTGCACCTGGATCGGATTCGGTGGAATGTGGACGCGGCGCTGGGGCAGTTCATGGATGCGCAGGCGGGACAGGCGGCCGATGAATGCCTGCCTCCCCTGATCGAGGTGATTCGCGGTTTCGTCAGCGGCGGCAAGCGGCTTCGTCCGTTGTTCTGCGTATGCGGCTGGGTGGCAGCAGGAGGTGATGTCGCCGCACCGGCCGTGTTCCGAGTGGGTGCGGCGTTGGAGTTGTTCCACGCGTTCGCCCTGATCCACGACGACGTGATGGACGCGTCGGCGTACCGTCGCGGAGCCCCGACCGTTCACCGACTGCTCGCGCAGAGGGTCGAAGAGCGCCACGGTGTGGCCACCGCGGAACGCTTCGGTGAGAGCGCTGCGATCCTGGTCGGTGACATCTGTCTGGTGTGGTCGGACGAACTGCTGCACGACTCCGGTGTCTCCCCGGAACGGCTCAGCGGCTCCCGTCTGTTTCTCAATGCCATGCGCACCGAGATCATGGCCGGTCAGTACCTCGATGTGGAGACAGGCGAGTCCGGCCCGTCCGATGAGCTCGACCGCGCGTGGCGCGTCATCCGGCACAAGACGGCTGCCTACACGGTCACGCGTCCGTTGCAGATCGGTGCCGCGTTGGCCGGGGCCGAGGAATCGTTGTTGCAGGCCTGCGATGCGTACGGTTCTCCGCTCGGCGAGGCGTTCCAGCTTCGTGACGACCTGCTCGGCGTCTTCGGGAATCCGTCCGTGACGGGTAAGTCCGATCTCGAAGATTTGCGGGACGGCAAGCGCACCGTACTCGTGACGTTGGCCCGGCAGCAGGCCACGCCGGGGCAGGGTGCCGCTCTCGATGAGCTGTACGGCAACCCCGAGCTGGGCGAGGAGGGAGCTGATCGGCTGCGCGAGATCATCAGGCAGACAGGTGCCGAGGACGTGGTCGAGAACATGATCCGTGTTCGACGTGACCGTGCCCTTGGCGCTCTGGAAAGAGCCCCCGTGACGGAGCCGGCTCGGCGCAGTCTGGCCGAGTTGGCTGAGACGGCGACCCGCCGCCAGCGCTGAAGACGGGTCGCCCGAATCCGCAGTGAACCGATATCCACTGGAAAGGAGAATACCGTGTCCAAGAGGAACTGTGACAACGACACGCTGGACACCATCAAGGATTTCATCGGCAACGTGGCCGACGATGCCAAGACGGCCTTCGACGAACTGCTCGATCGGGACGACACGGACTGTTTCGGTTCGGTGCAGCAGGGTGCGTCCGGCGCCGCGAGCGCGGCGGGCAGCGCGGCCGGGGCCGCGGGGAACGCCGCGAGCGCGGCGGGGGATTTGACCAAGCTGCCCGGCCAGGTCGCGGAGCTGACCGAGTCGGTCAGCTCGTTGGTCAAGGCCATGGAAAAGGTCCCCGGTCTCGGTGCCGCTGCGGGCGCTGCCGGACAGGCAGGCAGCGCGACGGGTGCGGCGAGCGGTCTGGCCGAATCGGCGGGGAAAGTAGCCGGCGGGCATTGAGGCGGTGCTCCGACTGGGAAGTCGGCGTGAGTCGCGCGGACCGGCCGGGACGATGCGATGCGTTCCGGCCGATGCCGGGGCGTTGTCCCAGGGAACTGGTGAGGAACACCGGATTTGAGTATTCACCGTCTTCGGCTTGTCTCCGAAGTTCTGGGCGGGCTTTTCGCGAACGAGGTGAGTCGGGCGTTCGGTGGGTCTCGTGGGGTCGACAGTGGTGCCGACTCGGTCGGGCGTGAGCAGCAGCGGGCGCGGGAGGTGCGTCGGGGGCTGGAAAGACTGGGTCCGTTCTACATCAAGGTGGGCCAGATCCTTTCGACACGTCCGGACATCGTGCCGCCCGCTGTGATCAGTGAACTGGAGAAACTTCACGACCGGGTGTCGTCCCTTCCGTTCAGCCATTTCGAACCCGTGCTCGAGGAGGAGTTGGGGCCGGACTGGAAGGAGCGGTTCCTGCACGTCGAGATGCTGGATCCGTTGGGTGTCGCTTCGCTGGCACAGGTGTATGCGGTCACTCTGCGGGACGGCCGTCCCGGCGTGATCAAGATTCAGCGTCCGGGTATCCGCGACACCGTTACCGAGGACATGCGGATGATGCGGCGGGCGGCCCGGATGTTCGGGCGCTGCGCTCCTCGGTTCAATGCCGTGGTGGACATCGAGGCGATGCTGGGCGTGCTGTTCGACGCCATGCGTCCGGAGCTCGACTTCACCGTCGAGGCTTCGCACATGGATCAGGCCAGAGAGGCGGTGAAAGGGTTTCGCACTCTGTCGGTGCCGGAGGTGGAGTTCTGCACTCCGCGTGTTCTGGTGCAGTCCCTGGCCCCGGGCAAGTCCATTGGCGGGATCGATCGGGCGGAGCTGCCGGAACGGGAGCGTCTGGCGATCGGGGAGGAGTTGCTGTCGTTCACCTATCGGGGCTTCTTCGTCGACCGCATGTTTCACGCCGACCCGCATCCGGGAAACATCTTCGTCCAACCGGGCGGTCAAGCGAGCCTGATCGACTGGGGCATGGTCGGTCGGGTCGATCGCCGCACCAGTATGATGATCATGCTCGTGCTGTTGAACATCGCGCAGAACGACGGGTACGGCACGGCCAAGGCGTGGATCGATCTCGGGTACGCGACTCCGTGGGCCGACGTCACGGCGTTCATGTCGGACATGTCGGCGCTCACCCCGAAGATCGCTTCTGCCTCGCTGGAGGAGCTGAATTTCGGTGTGACGTTGACGGCGGTGCTCGAGCGGTCCACCAAGCGCGGCATCAAGACCAATCCCGTCATTTCCGTGCTCGGTAAGGCTTTCGGAAACATCGAGGGGTCGGTGCGGTGCTTGGCTCCCGAGCTGTCGTTGACCGGTGTGTTTCAGGATCAGATGCAGCGCATCATGCTCGACCTGGTGGGCGAGCACTTCTCGCTGACGCAGGCCGCTCGGACGGTGACGGAGTTGATGCTCGGGGTCGGAGCCGCCCCCGAGCAAGCGCGCACCCTGGCCCGGGATCTGTCCAACCGGGATTTCGGTGTCAACATCGGTCAGGACCGTTCAGCCCGTTCCCGGCCGGATTCCTTGACCGCCGGGCTGCTGTCGTTGGGCGGTGCCGCGTTGTGGCTGCAGAACCGGCGAGGGAACCGGTCGTGATACGGCGCTTCTCGGGCCCGAACCGCTGGCCGGGTTCCCCGTGCCTAGCTGGGATCGAGCCGCACGTCCGAGAAGTTGCGGCGCAACAGGGTGATTCCGACGCCCAGTACCCACACCGTGGCCAGGCCCGAGAACGGCAGGAGCAGTTCGAAGGAACTCCCGGGGAGTCGCAGGAACAGCGCCGAACCGGCGAGGAACCATCCGACGGTGCCGACGATGCCCAACCAGGACAACACGCGCGGGTACTGCCTGCTCCGCAGCATCGCCAGGGCGTACACCGCCAGCGCCAGGCCCACGAGGGCTTGGGACAGGGTGGAGACGCCCCCGACGAGAATTTCCACGACGCGGTAGGCGGCTGTCGCCGCGTCCGGGTCGAGTTCACCGGAGGTCCACTGCTGCGCGAGCATTCCGCTGCTGAAACCGTCGTGCGCGTAGTTGACCGCGAACAGGACGGTCGCGACCACCAGCAGGGGCTCGGCCATCCGCGCAATCGACCTGCTGATCGGATCCCGCAGTGCGTGCCCGGCCGCCACGAAGGCCGCGGCCCAGCAGAGCATCCCGAAGACCCCGAGGAGCGCTGCGACGAACCACGGCTTCCCGTCGATGTAACCGAAAACCCCCAGCGGGTCGCCCCGGGGAATGTCCGCCCGCTGCTGAAGAAGCTGGCCGATGATCGTCAGGACGGTGCCGAGCAGTGCGAGGATTCCAGCCGACCTCGTCTGGAATCGATGTGCCCTGGCATCCAGCGTCACCCGTTCCGACATCCTCTCGACCACCTCTCCGAAACCCCCGTGCACGGACACGCACTGCTCTAAGGGTCACACCCGCCAGTACCGTCCACATCCGGGAAAGCCCTCGGTTCTGCACGATCCCGCCCTGATCGGCATCGCCGGTGCCCCGGGTCGTTTCGCCGGACTCGCCACAGTCGCCCGGCACGCTCGGCTCACTGTCCGGGAGCGGGGAAGTCGCCGCTCACGCCGATGGCCCGCATCGTGTGCGCGAGGTGTTCGTGCAGGCAGCGCTTGGCGTCGGCCGTGTCGCCGTCGCGGAGGGCCGTGGCCAGGCGGGTGTGCTGTTCGGTGACCACGGTGCGCCGTGGTGACTCGTGGGTGCGGGCGGTGGCGGTGATGCGCAGCTGTCGTTCGCGGAGCGCGCTGTATAGATCGGTCACCACCGGGCTGTCGGCCGCGGAGACGATGCGGGCGTGGAAGGCGCGGTCGGCTTCGTGCATCTCCGCGTCGGAGAGCCCGGCCGGGTCGCAGGCGGGGTGTTCGAGCAGTTCGGTTCCGATGCTGGTGAGCTGCTCGGCCGGTGCGGAGGCGAGTTTGTCGATCGCGAAGCTTTCCAGTGCCAGCCGGGCCTCCAGCAGGGAGCGCGCCTCGGCAGGGGTGATCGGGACGACGAGCGCGCCGCGTTTGGGGTAGAGCCGCAGGAATCCTTCGGCCTGCAGGTGCAGGAAGGCCTCCCGCACGGGGGTGCGCGACATTTCCAGGGCTTGGGCGATCTCACCTTCGGACAGCAGGTGCCCGTCCGGATAGCTACCGTCCAGCAGACCGGCTTTGACGTGTCGGTACGCGCGGTCGGCGGCGGGTTGGCTCGCCGCCGGTGGAGCTGAGCTGGTCAGGGCCGTTGATACCGAATCCGAGGGTGTTGTGTTCGACACGGTGTCATCCTACTTCCGCCCAACTTGTATTTAAGATGTATACAAGTTTGGAGGTGGGTGTGCGCGCCACGATCGATCAGTCGAATCCGTCCGAGACAACCCCCCGCGCGGAGTTTCCCGCACCACTGCGGCGCGCGTGGTTCGTGTGGTCGGTGGCAGCCGCCTGCTATTTCGTGGCGCTGTTCCACCGCTCCAGTCTGGCCGTGGCCGCCGACGCCGCCACCGAGAGGTTCTCCACGAGCCCGGCCACGCTGTCCGTGCTGTCGGCGCTGCAGCTGGCCGTCTACCTGGCGTTGCAGATCCCGGCCGGGGTGCTGGCCGACCGGATCGGGCCACGCCGCATGATCACCGCGGCGACGCTGGCGCTGGCGGTGGGGTCGGCGGTCTTCGCGGTCAGCGCCTCACTGCTGGGCGGCCTCGCCGGGCGGGCGCTGATCGGTTTCGGGGACGCGTTCCTGTTCACGAACGTGCTGCGGCTGGCGGCCCACTGGTTTTCCGCCGACCGCTTCGGCAGAGTGGCCGCTGTGACCGGCCTCGTCGGCGGGATCGGGCAGTTGGCCGCCACGGCTCCGCTGGGCACATCGCTGCGACTGTTCGGCTGGGTGGGGACGTTCTCGGGGGCGGCGGCGTTGACCGCGGTACTGGCGTTGTCGGCCTGGACGATGCTGCGTGACCGGCCCGAGGGTCCCGCCGAGCACGAGGCAGCGGAAACGACGGGGGCCGCTCCCCGCGAGGGCGTGTCCGAGTCACTGAAGGCGGTGGTGGCCCGCGGTGGAACCTGGCACTCCTTCTGGGTCCACTTCGTGATGATGGGCCAGTTCGTGGCGGTGACCGTGCTGTGGGGGCCGCCGTGGTTGATCGAGGCTCAGGGCTACGACTCCGCCGCCGCGAGCAGCTGGGTGCTGCTGTGCGTGGGAGGTTTCCTCGCCGGGTCGTGGCTGTGCGGGCAGTACGTGGCCGGACGCCCGCACCGCAGGCAGCGTTTCGCGCTCGGGCTGTCGACGGCGGTGGCCCTGGCGTGGGTGGTGATGATCGGCTGGCCCGGTGCGCTTCCCCCCGCGCTGTTGACGGTGCTGCTGTTGATCATCGGCGTGGCGGGGGGTTCGGCGATGCTGGCCTTCGACGGTGTCCGTGCCGCCAACGCCACCCACCGGTCCGGACTGGCCGTGGGGACGGCGAACATGGGCGGTTTCACGGCCGCTGTGCTGATCCAGCTCGCGGTGGGCGGGATCCTGCGGCTCGCCGCCGAGATGCCCGCCGGCCCGTCCTACAGGTTGGCGTATCTACCGGTGCTGGTTCTGGTGGTGATCGGCACACTGGCTCAGTTGCGGCAGCGGCGGCTGATGCGGCGGGAGCACCCCGCCGCCCGAGCCACGGCGAGGTGAGCCCGCCACCGTGATGGGGCGGTGTTCCGGTCACGGGACCCGTCCCACCCCCACGTAGCCGTACCGGCAGCTGCGCTGGTATTCGTCCAGGGCCTGCTGTCCGGGACTCCAGTCCGGGTAGTGCACGATGCCCGGTTCCACGAGCTCGGTGCCGGAGAACCACCCCGCCACTTCGTCGTAGCTGCGCAGTACGAGCTGCTCATCGGCGTGCTCGTAGGAGGCCACGACCTGGTCGATCTCGGTCTGCAGGTCGGGGGGAAGGCCGTCGTCGCTGGCCTGGGACAACGCCAGGTAGCTGCCGGAGGTCAGCTGGGAGCGGTAGGTGGCCACGAGCTCACCCGGTTTGTCGCGGGGGCCTATGAACAGCAGCACCCCGACGATCAGCAGCCCCACCGGCCGGGAGAAGTCCAGCAGTTCGACGGTTTCGGGATGGTTCAGCACCGAGTCCGGGTCCCGCAGATCCGCTTTGATGATCGTGACGTTCGGATTGTCGGCCAACTCGGCGCGCGAGGTGTTGTAGGCGATCGTTTCGTAGTCCACATAGACCACCCGCGCCCCGGGGTTGTGCTGTTCCGCGATCTCGTGGACGTTGCCGACCGTGGGGATCCCCGACCCCAGGTCCAGGAACTGGTCGATACCCGCCGAGGCCATGTACTGCACGGCGCACCGCAGGAACGAGCGGTTCAGCTGCGCCCCCAGCGACCACCGTGGCGCGCTGGAACGGATCCGTTCGGCCAGTTCCCTGTCCGTGGCCGTGTTGTGACTGCCCCCGAGGAACACGTCGTACAGCCGTGCCGAGTTCGGACGGTCCACGTTCAGCTCGCGAGCGCTGTTGTCCATGGTCTCCCCGTGTCACGTGATGCGTGCGATCTTGACGGTGGACACCCTACGTACCGGTTGTGTCGCTGAACAGTAGTGATCTCGCGGATCCGCCCGGCGCCGGAGGCACGGGCCCGTGCTGTGGCGGGCCGGC
Organism: Actinopolyspora biskrensis; assembly: GCF_013408175.1. GTDB lineage: Bacteria > Actinomycetota > Actinomycetes > Mycobacteriales > Pseudonocardiaceae > Actinopolyspora > Actinopolyspora biskrensis. The sequence continues at coordinate 164,913 of NZ_JACBYW010000008.1, read as the reverse complement.
GCCCCCGCCCGCGGTCAGGAGGAGCGCACCGCCAGCGCCAGCAACGTCGCCGCTGTTCCGGTCAGCTGGTGACCCGCCCGCCACACGGCACGCAGCGGCCGGCTCAGGTCCAGCCCCTCGACGGCGACGGGAACGAGGCGTTTCCGCACCAGATCGGTGTCCACGGCCAGTCGGCTCAACACCGCCGGTCCCGCCCCGGCGACCACGGCGTTGCGCACCGCCGTGGTCGAGTGCAGCTCCAGCAGCGGGGCCACCGGTTCGACCCCGACCGATCCGAGCGCGCGGTAGAGGGTCTCCCGGGTTCCGGATCCGCGTTCGCGCAGGATCAACGGGGTGGCTGCCAGTTCCTCGCCGCGCAGCGGAAAGCGCCGGTGCGCCCACGGGTGGTCGACAGGTGCGATGACGAGCACGGTGTCGGTGGTGACCTGACGGCTGGCCACGCCCTCCGGAGGAGTGGGGGTTTCGACGAAGCCGAGGTCGGTGTGGCCGTGCCGCACGTGCTCGGCCACCGTCAGTGAATTGGTCACCTCCAGCTCCACGCGGATGTCGGTGGTTTCGCGCAGGGCACCGATCCAGCTCGGCGCGAGGTACTCGGCGACGGTCATGCTGGCTGCCACTCTCAACCGCGAGTCGTGCTGGGCGCGCAGTGCGCGCGCCCCGTCGAGCAGCCCGTCGAGCCGGGCCAGGAGTTGCTGGGCCCACTCGTCGATGAGCTCCCCGGCAGGGGTGAGGTGACACCCCTGCCGGGAGCGGGCCACCAGGGTCAGGCCCAGCTGCCGTTCCAGGCCGGTCAGTCTCTTGCTCGCCGAGGGCTGGCTGATCCCGAGTTCGACGGCCGCCGCGCCGATGCTGCCGAGCCTGCCCACCAGCACCAGCACGCGCAGCGACTCGGGATCCGGGGAGGACATGCGGCGAGTTTATGCCGCAGACCCCGCCCGCCCTCCGCGGGAGGGGGCGCCTGCCCCGGGGACATTCCGTTCGGCTATGACGACCTGCTCGGATCGGGACTAGGCGCGGTGTGCGGTGGCGGCCACGCTGCCGGTTGTGCGAACGATGTCGGTGGGTTTCCGGAACGCGGCCGCTCGAGCGTTTCCCGGGACGGTGTTGGCCGGGGCGGCTACCGCGGTCGCCCTGGCGGTGTCGGCCCTTCTTCCGGGTCTGGGGGCGTTGACCGTGGCGGTGTTGTGCGGGCTCGTGGTCGGCAACGTCTTCCGGTTGTCCGCAGGCCTCCGCCTCGGCCTGGCGCGGGTGCTGCGTGTGGCGCTGCGGCTGGGGGTGGTGCTGCTCGGGCTGCGGTTGGCTGCCGGGGAGCTGCTGTCCCTCGGGGCGGGCACCTTGGTGGCGGTGCTGCTGGTGGTGCTGGTGACGTTCTTCGGGACGGTGCTCCTGGCCGGAGCGCTCGGAACGTCCGGCGGGTTGGGGATGCTGGTGGCCACCGGTTTCGCGGTCTGCGGGGCCTCGGCGATCGCTGCGATGGAAAGCGTCGTCGACCGCGAGGACGAGGACGTGGCCACCGCTGTGGCGATGGTGACGCTCTACGGAACGGCCGCCATGGTCGCGCTCCCGCTGGTGGGCGATGCGTTGGGGCTGTCGGCCCCGGCACTGGGACGCATCGCCGGTGGCAGTGTGCACGAGGTGGGCCAAGTGGTCGCCGCGGCTTCCCCGGCGGGATCCGCGGCCGTGGCGGTAGCGGTGACGGTCAAACTCGCTCGCGTGGTGCTGCTCGCGCCCCTGGTGACAGCGGTGGGCTTGGTCCGGCGCAGCCGGTCCGGCGCGCAGGGCGCGACCAAACCGCCGTTGATTCCGCTGTTCGTGCTCGGGTTTCTGTTCGCGGTGCTGGTCCGCAGCTGTGGGGTGCTTCCCGAACCGGTGCTGGACGGGGCACGGCAGTTGACCACCGTGTTGCTGACGGGAGCCCTGTTCGCGCTCGGCACATCGGTACGGCTGAGCGAGCTGATCCGCACCGGGCCGCGTGCCCTGCTGCTGGGACTGGGGTCGACAGCGCTGGTCACGATCACCACCGTGGCTGCCATGGCCGCGCTGACCTGACCGTGACGGGCGAGTTCGACACTTCCTCCGCGGCTGCCCGACACGCTGAGCCACGCTGCTGGAGACTCCTGGGACCTTCGAGCACCCTGGCGAGTCAACGACAACACCGGACGCGGCGTTTTCCCGCCGCAGCGGCCACGAGTGCCCCGTGCGGAGGCGGCGGAACGGGCCCGTTCGCCCCAGCCGAAGGGGAAGAACGGGCACTGGGGGACACGCGTGCGGCGCTCTAACCTCAGCCGGAAAGCGTTTTCTGTCTCGCTGAGGAAAGAGCCGACGTTGATATCTCGCGTTTCGTTACACATCCGGAAACATCTGTACGCGGCGGGGGTGTGCGCGCTGACCGTGCTCGGCACGGCGCTGATCGCCCCCGCCTCCCACGCCGAGGTGCCCATCCCCGGAGCGCAGGGCGAGCAGGCGGTCGGGTCCACCATCACCGTCGAAGGCACGATGGACGGTGAACTCACCCGGTACTACGGGGAGGGCGATCTCGGCGGCGGGGGCCAGGACGAGGGCCAGCCACCGATCTTCGAACTCGCCGACGGTGCCACGTTGGAGAACGTGATCATCGGCGCGCCGGCCGCCGACGGCATCCACTGCGAAGGGTCGTGCACACTGCGCAACGTGTGGTGGGAGGACGTCGGCGAGGACGCCGCGACGTTCGACGCCGACAGCGCCTCGGCGACGATGACCGTGGAAGGAGGCGGCGCGCAGCTCGCCGAGGACAAGGTGTTCCAGGCCAACGGGGCCGGGACCATGACGATCAGCGGTTTCCAGGTCGAGGACTTCGGCAAGCTGTACCGGTCCTGCGGAAACTGCAGTGACCAGACCGACCGTCACGTGGTCATCGAGAACGTCACCGCCACCGCCCCCGGGCTCACCCTGGCCGGGATCAACACCAACTACGGAGACACCGCCGAGTTCTCCGACGTCACGGTCGTCGGCGACTCCGAGATGGAGATCTGCGGCTGGTACGAGGGCAACGAGGACAGCGGGGAACCCGAGAAGGTCGGCAGCGGCCCCAGTGACAACTGCCGCTACGACAGCTCGGACATCACCTTCGAATGACACCGAACCGCTGGCCACGCGCCCCGGTGGTGGGCACATCGCCGCCGGGGCGCGTTCGGCGGCACCCCGGTGCGGTGCCCGAACGGACCGCCGGGGCGACGGCAGCCACGTGACGTGGCACGGCGGACCACCGTAGGTTGGGCCGATGACCCATCCGGTGACACAGCACCACGAAACCGGTGTGCTCGATGTGGGACAGGGCCATCGCCTCTACTGGGAGACGTGCGGCAACCCGAACGGCAAACCCGCGGTCGTGCTGCACGGCGGCCCCGGTTCGGGAGCCCCGGCCTCCTGGCGCCGGTTCTTCGACCCCGAGCTGTACCGCGTGGTGCTGTTCGACCAGCGCGGGTGCGGGCGCAGCACCCCCACGCCGGCGACGACGTCGCCGCGTTGGACCACAACACCACACAACACCTGCTCGCGGACATGGAGCTGCTGCGGCAGCATCTCGGCATCGAGCGCTGGCTGCTTTTCGGTGCCTCCTGGGGCAGCACTCTGGGGTTGGCGTACGCCGTGCAGCACCCGGAGCGGGTCAGTGAGCTCGTGCTGTGGGCGGTGGTGACCACGCGCGCCTACGAGATCGAGTGGCTGACGCGCACGATGGGTCACGTCCACCCCCACGAACACGCGGAACTGCTCGCCGCTCTGCCCGAGCAGTGGCGCGAGGGCAGCATTCCCGCCGCGTTCAACGCGCTCGTGCGTTCGCCCGACCCGGATGTGCACGGGCCAGCCGCCGAGGCGTGGTGCGCCTGGGAGGATCGGCTGGCGACGCTCAGCGGCCCGGTCGAGCGCGCTGCCCGCTTCGCCGATCCACGGTTCCGGCTCGGGTTCACCCGGCTGGTGACCCACTACTTCGCCAACCACGGTTTCCTGCCCGACCACGGGATCGTCGGGCGGCTCGAGCGCATCGCCGACATCCCGGCGACGCTGCTTCGTGGTCGGCTCGACGTCGCCTCGCCGTTGAGCGCGGTCGTCGACGTCGCGGACAATCTCCCGCGTGCCGCGCTGCACATCGTCGAGGCCGATGCGCACGGCGCCGGGGACGACACCGTGCGGCGGCTGGTCGACGCGCTCGAGGCAGCGGCAGCGCGCCCGCCCGGTTGAGGTCAACCGGGGGCGGTGGCCTCGGTGTCGGACGAGTGCGGGGGATCGAACCACTTCGGGACCGGTTGTGCGGTCCAGGCGCGCATCTTCCCCAGCAGCCGTTCGGGATCGGCCTCGGCCAGCACGAGATCACGGTGGGGCTGGCGCAGGAACTGTTCGTCGACGGCGTGGTCGAGGAACGCAAGCAGGGAGTCGTAGAACCCGCCCGAGTTGAGCAGCCCGGTGGGCTTGGTGTGCAGCGGCTGGGGCGAGGTGCCCTGGACGCTCTCCGCCTCGGAAAACCGTTTGAGGTTCCCTTCGGCGCTCCCGTAGGTTGCCTGCGGCCCATCTCAGTGAGGACAGAGGACAAAACCGCGTGACCCCGCCTGATCTCCAGAGCTGACACCTTCTTCCGCTCACCTTCAAGCCGACCCTCCTGTCGGCTTCTGCCGGGCTGTCCATGCGCGCCCGGTCATACAGCGTTCGAGGCCGCGTGCGATCGGCCTCGTGTCAGGTCTCTGGAGAGCTCATGCCTTCACAACCTCATACCGTGCTGTCCTGGGTCGTTCGTCGGACCAGGCTGCCTCTGCTGTCGTTGCGGTGCGTGGACTGCCGGTCGAAGTCGGCCACCACCGGCGAGGGCAGGTTCCGCGTCAACGCCAACGGCAAGCTGCTGGACGTGTGGCTGCTGGTCCGCTGCGTGTCCTGCGGCCGGACGAGCAAGCTCACCGTGCACGAGCGAGCGTCGGTCAGGTCCTTCGGTCGGGCCGAGCTCGACGGCTACCGCGTCAACGAACGGCTACCGCGTCAACGATCCGGAACTGGTGGCGTCCGAGCTGTTGGATCCGCTGCTCGCCCGGCGCAACCGCGTCGCCCTGGACTGGGAGGGGAGCTGGCGGCTGGACACCCCGTCGGCCTGGCTCGACGAGACGTGGCCGGTCCAGGTGGAGGTCGTCTTCGACGATCCGGTGCCGGTGCGCCCGGAACGGCTCATCGCCCACGGGCTCGGCCTCAGCAGGAACGAGGTGCTGCGCCGGATCAAGTGCGACATTCCGCTGCGCCGTCCGACGAGTACCGGGTTCACCTTCACTGTGCTGGCCGGGAAGTAGCGGGAAGGTAGCCGCGGCGCGCGTGCCCTCGAGTGCCCGCGCGAAACACACCTCGCCCGGGGCGGCTCCAGCAGCATGAAGTCGTGGACGGCCGGATGGACACCCTGACAGTCGCCGTGTGCCGGTTCGACCGGAGCCGTATCACGTGAGCGGGCGCGGGCGTGGCGGACCTGTTCGGGTGTCATGGCCGGTGGCCGGCCGAGTCGGACACCGTTTGCGCGGGGTGTGGCGAGACCTTCGCCCGGAGTCTGGCAACGAGGGGTGCTGTCGGTCGTCAGTGGCCGACTGGTGTGGGTGCGCGCCGGTCGTCTGGGTGCGGGGTGCTACGGGTGCGTGTGGTCAGCTTGATGAGGGGCAGCAGGGCCACGGCGAGAACGCCTCCGACCAGGGACAGCAGGGTGTAGCTTCCGGCGGCCACGATCACGCCGGAGGCCAGCCCGCCGCCGGCTCCGGCAACGGCGATGGTGACGTCGACCAGGCCTTGGGTTTTGGCGCGGGTGGCCGGCGAGGTGTTGTCGGTGATGATCGCGGTGCCGCTGACCAGTCCGAGACTCCATCCCAGCCCCAGCAGTCCGAGCGCTATCGCCAGCAGCGCGACCGACTGTGCTGGGGCGAAGGCGGCCACCAGTCCCGCCGCCAGCAGGGTGAGGCCGGAGGCAGCCGCGATGGGCGTCCGGCCGTAGCGGTCGACGAGGAGACCGCTCAGCGGGGACGGCAGGTACATCGAGGCGATGTGCACGGCGATGACGGCTCCGGCCGCGCCGACGGAGTGTCCGTGGTGCTGCATGTGGATCGGGGTCATCGTCATGATCGCGACCATGACGAGTTGGGCCAGGACCATGACCGCGGCCCCGAGCAGCACAAGGCGCCTGTTGTCGGCCGAGGAGTTCGGGGCCGCGGTGCTGCTCCCCGGTCGGGGTGTGTCCGGGTCGTCCAGGGTGCGCGCCGTGAGCAGGGGGTCGGGGCGCAGCAACGACCACAGCACGATTCCGGCGGCGCCGTAGGCGACGGCGGCCAGCAGGAAGGGTCCGGCCAGCGGCGGGATGTTCCAGGCCCGGGCCAGCGTGCCCAGCGGGGTGACCAGGTTGGGGCCGAGGACGGCGCCGAGGGTGGTGGCCACCAGCACGGTGCTCAGAGCGCGAGCGCGGTGCGCGGGTGTGGCCAGGTCGGCGCCGGAGTAGCGGGCTTGCAGGTTGGTGGCGGTGCCGGAGCCGTAGATGATCAGGGCGATGAACAGCAGCGCGACGTTGTCGATGGTGGCGGCGATCACGACACCGAGAGCCCCCAGCGCCCCGGCGGCATAGCCGGCCGCGAGGCCCGTGCGGCGTCCCCGGCGTTGGGAGGTGCGTCCGATCAGGGCGGCCGCTGCGGCCGATCCGGCGGTGAACAGGGCGCTGGGCAGGCCGGACAGGCCCGTGGTGTCGAGCATGTCCTCGGCCAGCAGGGCGCCGACGGTGATGCCTGCGGCCAGCCCGGCGCCACTGAGGATCTGTGCGGCGACGAGGACGGTCAGGATGCGTCGTTGGGCAGGGTGCAGCGCGGGCGCGGGCGCGGTGGTCATCACGGTTCCTTCGGGGGAAGTGGTGGGTCAAGCAGTGGTGATGGGCAGGCCGTCGCGGCGCCATTCGAGGATGCCGTCCTCCAGCAGCGCGGCGTCGCGTCCGCCGGCCCGCAGCAGCCGCACCGCGTCGTAGGAGAGCACGCAGTAGCGCCCACGGCAGTAGGCGACGACGTCGGTCTCGGGCGGGATCTCGGCCAACCGGTCGGCCAGCTGGTCCAGGGGGATGGAGACCGCGCCGGGTACGTGCCCGGCCGCGTACTCCTCGGCGGGACGCACGTCCAGCACCAGCGCCCGGCCCTCACCGGCGGCGTTCAGGAGTTCCTCGCGGCCGACCAGCCGGATGTCCTCGGCGTCGAGGTGGGCACGGCGAACGGTTTCCACTTCGGCGCGGTGGGCGTCGGCGACCCGGCACAGCACCGACAGCAGCCCGGCCACGTCGGCGCCGGCCAGCTGGTACAGCACGCTCGTTCCCCGTCTGCGCGTGGTCACGAGTCCGGCTTCGTGCAGCACCTGCAGGTGGGCCGAGGCGGTGCTCAGCTTCAGCTCCACCGTCCGGGCCAGCTCTCGGACGGGGCGTTCGCCCTGGGCCAGCAGTTCCAGCAGTTCCAGGCGCTTGCCGTGCGCCAAGGCCTTACCAGTGCCGGCGACGGCGTCGTACAGATCAGTCTTGTCCACGGCCACGAGGCCATTGTTCCATATTTCCGTGGAACAATGGAGACATGTCCGCCAGCCTGAACCGTGACCAGCAGCACCACTGGCAGTCGGTCCACACCGCGAACCCGGAGATGTACGGTTGGCAGCCCTCCGCTCCCGCCCAGCACGCCGCCGCGGTCTTCCGCGCCGCAGGTGCGGGCTCGGTCCTGGAACTCGGGGCCGGCCACGGCCGCGATGCGATGCACTTCGCCCGTGAGGGCTTCGTCGTGCACGCCGCGGACTTCAGCACCACCGGGCTGGACCAGCTCCGCACCCAGGCCACCTGCGAGGGACGTGCCGAGCAGGTGCACACCACCGCGCACGACGCCCGCGAGCCACTTCCCTTCCCCGAGGCCTGTCTGGACGGGGTGTTCGCGCACATGTTGCTGTGCATGGCGCTGTCCACTGACGAGATCCACGCCCTGACGACCGAGATCGCTCGCGTGCTACGGCCGGGCGGCGCCCTCGTCTACACCGTGCGCCACACCGGCGATGCCCACTACGGCACCGGCACCGCCCACGGCGACGACATCTACGAACACGGCGGCTTCGCCGTGCACTTCTTCTCCCGCGCCCTGGTCGACGACCTCGCCGACGGCTGGCACCTGCACGAGGTGCAGCCCTTCACCGAGGGCGAGCTACCGCGGCGGCTGTGGCGCATCACCCAGACCGTGCCGCGTTAGCCCCACTTCGCGAGGTCGCGCAACGCTCGGCAGCCGGTGCGCGCGTGCTCGGCCCCGACGGGGAATTCGCAGGTGCCTCACGGGGAGATGCGGGCCGGTGGATCCGGGGCCACGCGCCCGCGTCGCTCGGCCAGCCGCTCGAGCACGAGCTCGAGGTGGGCGGTGTTCCAGGTGATCACGGCACTTGTCACCAGCGAAGAGCTGGCCGCTGCTTCTTCGGCGTGTGCTGCCGGTGGGCAGTCGGGGAGGGGGGCGTTGGTTCGCGGGGTGGTCGTCGCGGTTGGAGCGGTCGTTTCCGGCACGTCCGCCTTGCCTGTGACGGGACGCACCACGGCCGGATGCCTGGGCTGCGCGGCGGCTGTGCGCACCGGATGTGCTGTTGCGCGGCCCGTCGGTTGCGGCCGCGTGCCACCGTGCTCCGATGAGACGAATTTCCTTCATTGTTAAACGCGGGCCCCGAAAGGGGTAGCATTGTCAACAATCGGCGTCTCGGTGGCGATGATCGAAAGGCCGTTGCGCACGCCCGTTCGGGCCGACATGCACGAAAGGGGTTGTCGGTGGCGCGTACCGTGAGTGCGAATGTCGTTGCTCCGGCACGCGTGGCCTCGCTCTTCGTGGCGCGCAGCGGTCGTCGGCCCACGAGACGTGGTTTTCCGTCGTGGGGACCTCGGGTACGTGGATCCGTGCGGTTGTCCGGGCAGGACGTCATGCCCGGGTGCCGTGCTCGTGGCCGCCGCGGCGTCGGATGCGGCGCGAAGACGTGGGGAACACGTCCTCGGCTCGGGCATCGGTGCACGAGACACCTCGCTCGGCCGGGCGATACGAGTGCACGCACAGCCGTCGCGCCGCAGCCGCCCCGCCCCGCGGCCCGGGGTGGGGACCTCGAATTGACGAGAGGGTGCGAGATGTTGGGAGTCGACGAACAGAACCAGGCCGGGGAGTTGGAGCCGGTCCAGCGGAAATCCACGGCGGCGATCGTGGCCGACCAACTGCGTTCGGCGATCATGTACGGATCGCTGGCACCGGGCAGCCAACTCGGGGAGGCCGATCTCGCTGCCCAACTCGGTGTCAGCCGTGGGCCTCTGCGGGAAGCGATGCAACGGCTCGTGCAGGAGGGTTTGCTGCAGAGCGAACCCCACCGGGGTCTGTTCGTGACCACGATGGAACCCGAGGACGTTCACGACGTCTACGTGGCGCGGCTGGCGGTGGAACGCACCGCTTGCGAGCAGATAGTGCGACATCACCGGGTGGACGCGGTGGCCGAACTGACCGCCGCGCACGCCAAGATGGTCGCTGCCGTGGCCAAGGACGACAGTGCGGGGCTCACCGAGGCCGACCAGGAGTTCCACGAGACCTTGGTGGCGGCTTCCCGCAGTCCTCGACTGCAGCGGATGGCCCAGACGCTGCTGGTGGAGAAACGCATGTGTCTGGGAGCCCTCGTCGACACCTACCCGGCTGACACGCAGGCACTGGTGGACGAGCACAAGGGGTTGGTGGACGCGATCGAGGCGGGAGACGAGCAGCTTGTGCTGAGCCGCTTGGAAGCGCACATGAACGACGCCTTGGAACGGCTGACGTCCTCGCTGGAGGAGTAGACCACCGCGCACCCGGGACGGGCTCGAACCGGCCCGGGTGCGGTGGCACGTCCCCGGGCGGTCACAGACCGCCGACGGCCACGTACTTGGTCTCCAGGTACTCGTCGATGCCGACCTTGCCGCCTTCCCGTCCGATTCCGGAGTGCTTGACCCCTCCGAAGGGGGCGGCCGCGTTGGACACCACCCCCTGGTTGAGCCCCACCATCCCCGCCTGCAGGGTTTCGCTGATCCGCAGCGCGCGCTGCACATCCCGGGTGTAGACGTAGCTGACCAGGCCGAACTCGGTGTCGTTGGCCGCGGCTGTGGCCTCGTGCTCCTCGGTGAAGGTGGTGATCGGTGCCACGGGCCCGAAAATCTCCTCCCGGGTCATCCGGGCTGAGGAGGGCACCCCGGTCAGCACCGTCGGCAGGTAGTAGTGGCCCTGCCCGTCGCCCCGGCTCCCTCCGGTTTCCACCCGCGCACCCTTGGCGACCGCGTCGTCGACGAGTTCGACGACCTTGTCGAGCTGGCCCGCGTCGATCAGCGGCCCCACCTCGATCCCGTCGTCGACTCCGCGGCCCACGTGCAGCGCCTCCATGCGCTCGGTGAGCTTGCGGGTGAACTCCTCGGCGACGCTGTCGTGCACGTAGAACCGGTTGGCCGCGGTGCAGGCTTCGCCGACGTTGCGCATCTTGGCCAGCATGGCCCCGTCGACGGCGGCGTCCACATCGGCGTCGTCGAACACGAGGAAGGGCGCGTTGCCGCCGAGCTCCATGGACACGTTCAGCACCTGCCCGGCCGACTGCTCGATCAGCTTGCGTCCCACGGGCGTCGATCCGGTGAAGGTCAGTTTGCGGGCCCGACCGTCCTCGATCATCGGGCGCATCACCGAGCCGGCGCCGTGGGCGGTGACGATGTTGAGCACCCCGTCGGGCAGGCCGGCCTCGGTGAGGATGTCGCCGAGGGCCAGCATCGTCAGCGGTGTCTGGTGGGCCGGTTTCATCACCATGGTGCAGCCCGCGGCCACGGCGGGACCTATCTTGCGGGTTCCCATGGCCATCGGGAAGTTCCACGGGGTGACCATCAGCGCGGGACCGACCGGCTGGCGCAGCACCAGCACCCGCCCCCTGCCGTTCGGTGAGACCGTGTAGTCACCGTCGATGCGGACGGCCTCCTCGGCGAACCAGCGGAAGAACTCGGCCGCGTAGGTGATCTCGGCGCGGGACTCGGCCAGCGGTTTGCCCATTTCGAGGGTCATCAACAGCGCCAGGTCCTCGTGCCTGGAGGTGATCGTTTCGAAGGCCCGCCGCAGGATCTCGCCGCGTTCCCGCGGGGGATGTGCGGCCCAGGAGCTCTGGGCCCTGTCTGCGGCGGCCAGCGCCTCCAGCGCGTCGTCGGAGGTGGCGTCGGCCACCGAGCACAGGGTCGTCGTGGTCGACGGGTCCTCGACCGGAAACGTGCCGCCGCCGGTGGCGGGGCGCCATTTGCCGTCGACGAGGAGCTGCTTGGCAACGTCGTCCACGACGGTGCTTTCCCGCGGATCGCTCGGCTGGTCGTTGACGCTCATGGTTGCAGGATGCCCTTCGATGTCGGCGGCGAACAGGACCCGTCGACGATGATTCCATCCGCGGCGGCGCTCGCGGGGCAGCGCGGGCTTCGCGTGTTGTCGGTCGTTGTCGGTGTCCGACTCGCGCGCACGGGCGGACCCGGTGGGCACAGGGTAGCCACCCACCGGTCGGGTGACCGGGGTCGAAGGGGGATCAGGGGGCGGATAGATTACCGGCCATGAGCGATTGGTCGGCGAATCAGCCGAACCGGCGTGGCGCCACGGGCCGTGGCCGGCGGGGAAACGGTTACGACTACTATCACCGCGACCCGCGGTCGTCCGACCGGGCCCCCTCCCAGCGGGAGCAGCCCGGCACCGGGCCCGGCGCGGCGGGCCCGGGCACTCCGCGGAAGAAGAAGAAACGCTGGGGCCGTCGTATCGGGATCACGCTGCTGGTGATACTGCTGTTGCTGGTGGGCCTCGTGGTCTACGTGGACAGTTCCCTGCAGCGCACCGGCGCTTTGGACGACTACCAGGGTCGGGTCGGCGACACTCCCGGGACCAACTGGCTGCTGGTGGGCTCCGACAGCAGACAGGGGCTGGACGAGTCCCGCCGGGAGGAACTGTCCGCCGGAGACGCCGGGGGCAGGCGCACGGACACCATGATGCTGCTGCACGTGCCCGCCGGCGGTGGTGATCCGTCGCTGATCAGCTTGCCCCGGGACTCCTCGGTGCCGATCCCGGGAAACGGGCGGAACAAGCTCAACGCGGCCTTCGCGATCGGGGGGCCGCAGCTGCTGGTGCGCACGGTGGAAAACGCCACCGGGGTGCACATGGACCACTACGCCGAGATCGGCCTGGGCGGGTTCGCCAGCCTGGTCGAAGCGGTCGGCGGGGTCGAGATGTGCCTGGACCAGCCGTTGAACGACCCCAAGGCGGGGATCGACCTGAAGCAGGGGTGCCAACAGCTCGACGGGCGGCAGGCTCTCGGTTTCGTGCGCAGCCGCGCCTACCCGGAGGGGGATCTGCAGCGGGTCGAGAACCAGCGCAAACTCCTCGGTGCCCTGATCGACAAGGCCACCAGCCCGACGACGCTGTTGAACCCGCTACGGACCTTCCCGTTGATCTCGGCGGCAGGTGACACCTTCCTGCTGGACAACGGCGACCACGTGTGGCACCTGACGGGGCTGGCCTGGTCGATGGGTGACATCTCGTCGGGCAACGGGATCACCGGCACCGTGCCCATCTCCGGTTTCGGCACGCTCAACGGCCAGTCCGTGGTCAAGTGGGACTCTGCACGGGCTTCCCGCCTGTTCGAGGCGATCGCCAACGACCGGCCGGTCCCCGAGGGAACCCTCGGCGGCTAGGGAAAACGTCCCGACGGCGGCCGCGGCGATCACGACCGTTCCGCGGCCGCCCGCTGCCGCGGAGTCCCAGCGGCGAACCGTTTCAACGCGGCCATCTTGCCGTTGAACAGGTTCTGGTCACCGGGGAAGGTGCCCCCGTTGTCGTGCTGCCACATCGTGTGCTGGGCCCACCCGGCGGGTAGTTGCCCCACCTCGGGACCGTAGCGGGCCACCCACAGCGGGTTGTTCTCCGCGAAACCGGTGTTCCCCCCGGTGCAGGTGTTCCACCAGTTCCTGGTGGTGTAGATGGCGGGGAAGCGGCCGGTCAACCCCCGGTAGGTGTCGCTGAACTCGGCGATCCACTGGCTCATCCTCGCCGGCCCCAGCCCGTAGCAGTCGTCGGGGCCGTAGGGGTTGTACTCGATGTCGAGCACCCCCGGCAGGGTGCGCCCGTCGGGCACCCAGCCGCCCCCGTGGTTCACGAAGAAACGGGCTTGCTCGGCGGCTCCGGACACATCGGGACGTCCGAAGTGGTAGGCCCCCCGCAGCATCCCCACCGCGCGTGCCCCGGAGGACTGTGCCCGGTAGGTGGAGCTGCGGAACCCGGTCCCCTCGGTGGCTTTGACATAGGCGAACCGGGCTCCGGAGCTCCACGCGCCGCGCCAGTCCACCTCTCCCTGGTGGCCGCTGACGTCCATGCCGTGCACGGACGGCCCGGGATCTCGGGGAGCGGGGGCGACACCGTCGGGGTGTGGCACGGCGGCGGCAGTGCTACCCAGCCCGGCCACGGCCAGCGCGAACGCGCCCGCCAGACGCGCGGCACCGGTCACACGGCCTCGGTGCTTCTCCCGGCGGGGGGAGCGAGGGGAGCTGAGGTCGATCACGGTGCTGAGCCTCCTCGCAATCGGGGACCCTGACTGTGCAAGAACGGTCACACAGCGTGTTGACCGGATCCGCGGTGGACACTACCGGATTTGTGCTGTGTCACGTGCAGCACGCGCCGGGCGGACCACGATTGGATATTCACAGTCGCCTCGGGTACCCATCGGGGGATGGCACAACGAGCGAACAACAATCGAGGCCCCGGCGGCGGGCGCGCGCAAGGCGCCCCTCCCGCCAAACGGACCGCCGAAGGGCTACGCGAACAACTACGGTCGATGCACGGCGCCAGCTACGGGCGCTACAAATCCCTGAGCGGGAACTGGTCGTTCGACGGCTTCACCCTGGACGTCCAAAAAGTCCAGCCGGACCCCTACGCGCCCGCCAGCCGGTGCGAAGTACGTGTCGACCCCGAACACGCGGGCTTTCCCGCGGACCTGTGGTCGAACCCGGTGCGGGCGCGCGGCCTGGCCGGGGTGCTGGTGCGCGCGGTGCACCGCGGGCTGCGGGACAGCAGGCTGGGCGTGGACGCGGGCAACCAGCAGGTGCTGGACCGGAGCTCGTGCCAGATCGTCGACGGAGCCGTGGTGCTGCGCCTGGGCATCGACATGCCGGGCAAGGGCCGCAGCATCGACGGCAAGCAGGCCGAGCAGGCGCTGTGCCGCGACCTGCCCTCCGCCGTCGAGAACGGGCTGCGCTGGAAAACGGCCGACCAGCAACGTGTGCGGGAGTTCGTCGACTCCATCGAGGACACCGACGCGCTGCGCAGGCAACTGCCCCAGCGGAACCTGGTGGCGTTCGTGGCCGACGGGGCGGTGCTGCCCCGACGCAGCGGCATCGACGACCGCCCCCTGCAACAGGCCGTGCCGTTCTCCTCACCCGACTCGCTGCGCGTCGAGTTCGACCTCCCCAACCGGGGACGCGTGGCCGGGATGGGCATCGCCGAGGGGATCAGCCTCATCGTCGGCGGTGGTTTCCACGGCAAGTCCACGCTGCTGCGCGCACTGGAACACGGCATCTACGACCACGTGCCCGGCGACGGCAGGGAACTGGTGGTCTGCCGCGAGGACACGGTCAAAGTGCGCGCCGAGGACGGCAGGCGAGTCAACCGGGTCGATGTCAGCCCGTTCGTCAGCCACCTGCCCACCGGCACCGACACCAGCGACTTCTCCACCGACAACGCCTCGGGGTCGACCTCGCAGGCCGCCTCGATCGTCGAAGCGGTCGAAGCCGGTTCCCGGGCGTTGCTGCTGGACGAGGACACCGCCGCCACCAACCTGATGATCCGTGACGCGCGGATGCAGGAACTGGTCGCCAAGGACTCCGAACCGCTGACCCCCTTCCTGGACCTGATCCGCCCGCTGCACGACAGGCACGGAGTGTCCACGGTGATGGTCATGGGCGGCTCCGGCGACTACATGGACGTGGCCGACCGGGTGCTGATGCTGGACTCCTACCGGTGCCACGAGGTCACCGAACGCGCCCGCGGCCTGGCCAGCACCCCCACCGGTCGGCACCGCGAAGCCGAAACCTTCCCCGCGGTGCGCTCGCGCATGCCCGACCCCCGTTCGATCGACACCGACCGCCCCAAAGTGCGCTCCCGCGGCACCGACGCCCTCACGCTCGGCCAGACCACCGTGGAACTGCGCGCCGTCGAACAACTCGTCGACCCCAGCCAGGTGACCGGTATCGGACTGGCGCTGGTCAACTGCGCCCGCTCGGGACTGCTCGACGGGAACCGCACCGTGCGCGAGGTGCTGGACGCCTTCGACGCGGAGGTGGCCAAGCGGGGGATCCACGCGGTCGACGACCGCTACGTCGGCGACTTCGCCGTCCCCCGCCGTTTCGAACTCGCCGCCGCCCTCAACCGGCTGCGCACCCTGCGGATCGGGGCCTTCAGGGACTGACGGGTCCACCCGCACGGGCACCGGAGGTCCTTTCGAGCCGCCCACGTCGTTTCGGGACGGGACCGGGTCGGGTATTCACTCGGGGGAGCGAAATCGTCCCGCTTCCGGACGAACGAACCCCGCCCCGCGCCGACGAACCGGGTAGGCACGGGGCTCAGCCGCCGGTCGGCCGAGCGGCTCGAGGAGACGACCATGCCAGAACGTGACACCCCCGCTCCCGAGGACAGCGTGTTCACCGACCGCGCTCACGCCGGACGTGTACTGGGCGAGGAGCTGTCCGGGCACCGGCTGGACAACCCGGTGGTGCTCGGGCTGGCGCGGGGCGGTGTCCCGGTGGCCGTGCAGGTGGCCGCCGCGCTGCGGGCCCCGGTGCGGACCAGCGTGGCCCGCAAGATCGGGGCCCCCGGCCAGCCGGAACTGGCCCTGGGCGCGGTGGCCGCCGAAGGCCCGGCCACCTACGACCAACGGCTGCTGCACGCCTTCGGTCTCGACGAGCAACAGCTGCACCAGCAGTGCGAACAGGAACGTTCCCACGCCCGGCAACAGGAACGGGACTACCAACAACTGCCCCCCGTGGAGCTGGGCGGGCGGGACGTGATCGTCGTCGACGACGGCCTGGCCACCGGGGCGACCGCCCGAGCCGCGATCCGCCGGGTTCGGCAGTCCGAGCCGCAACGTATCGTGTTGGCCGTGCCGGTCGGGGCGCCCGAGGCCGTCACCGCGTTGGGCGAGGAAGCCGACCTGGTGGTGTGCCCGCGACGTCCGGCCGCGTTCTCCGCCGTCGGCCAGTGGTACCGCGACTTCCGTCCCGTGGCCGACGACGAACTGCGCACACTGCTCGCCGAGTCCGCGGCGTGACGGGCGACCACCCCCACACATCCGGACCGGCATTGTCCATGATGGACGCCGAACCGCGTGGCTCCCGCGCCACGCGCAACCCCGTGCCGAGATGGAGAGTGTCCCGTGAGTGGCGGCAGCACCCCCGAACCGTCCCCGGGAGTCGAGTCGCTGCTCGACGAGCTACTGAGCGCCCCCACCGAGGAACCCCGCACCGAACCCGCCCCGGACGAGACCGGCAACCGACGTGCGGGCCTGCTGGACGACCAGGCCCGCACAGTGCTGTCCACCGCCGTGCACGCCGCCCGCGACTGGGGGAGCAGCGCCCTCGACGACACACACCTGCTGTGGGCGCTGACCCAGACCGGGCCCACCGCGCGGATGCTGCGCGAAACCGGGGTGGCCGTCGACCGGCTGGCCCGCAGCCTGCGCACCCTGGCCGGGGCCCGCGACGCCACCGGCGGAACCACCGAACCGAACCCGTGGATGACCGCGGCCGCGCGGCACGCACTGCTCGGCTCCCACCGGCAGGCACGCCACGAGGGCGCGGCCCGACTGGGCACCAGACACCTGCTGCTCGGCGTGGCCACCGACGCCGACTCCGCCGCTGGACGCGCGCTGGCACGCGCCATCGAGCAGGGCGAACGCAACCGAGCCCGCGCGCACTCGGACGAGCAGACGAGCCCGACACCGTGGCTGGACGAGTTCGGCAACGACATGACGGCCCACGCCGCCGACGACACGGCCACGGTGACCGGACGTGAACAGCAACTCGAACAGATCGCGGAAGTACTCGCCCGGCACGACAAGAACGCCCCGGTGCTGCTCGGCGAACCGGGTGTCGGCAAAACGGCCATCGTGGAGGAACTGGCCCGCCGCATCACCAACAGGACGGCACCGACACCACTGGCGGGCAAACGACTGATCTCACTGGACGTGACCGCCGTGGTCGCAGGCACACAACACCGGGGCGACCTCGAACGACGCCTGCGCGAACTGCTCCGCGAGATCGCCGAGCAACGATCCGGGCTGGTGATCTTCGTCGACGAGATCCACGCGCTCGTCGGCGCCGGAGCCGGGGAGGGCACGTTGGACGCGGCCACCATCGTCAAACCGGCGCTGGCCCGCGGCGAACTCCCACTGATCGGAGCCACCACCACCGAGGAGTACCGCAGACACGTCGAAAAGGACCCCGCCCTGGAACGCAGGCTGCACCCGATCACCGTCCCCGAACCGACGGTGCCCGAAACGGTGGACATCCTGCGGGGACTGCGGAAACGCTTCCAACAGCACCACAACGTCCGGATCGACGACCAGGCGCTGCACCGGGCCGCGGAACTGACCAGCCGTCACATCCCCGACCGCTCCCTACCGGACAAAGCGGTCGACGTGCTCGACCACGCCTGCGCGCGGCTGCGGCTGCGCCACGAACGAACCACCACAGCGCGGCGACAACCGCTGCTGGACCCCGAGACGATCGCCGAAATCGTCGCCGCGCGAACGGGAATACCGACCACCGAACTGGCCACCGGCGAACGAGCCAAGCTCCG
This sequence comes from Actinopolyspora biskrensis, assembly GCF_013408175.1. Lineage (GTDB taxonomy): Bacteria > Actinomycetota > Actinomycetes > Mycobacteriales > Pseudonocardiaceae > Actinopolyspora > Actinopolyspora biskrensis. The sequence goes on along the minus strand of NZ_JACBYW010000008.1, from coordinate 147,031 downwards.
TGAACTGGAAACGCACCTCGCGCAGCGCGTCGTGGGGCAGCAACGAGCCACCCGCACCGTCGCCGAAACGCTCCGCCGCGCCAGGGCGGGACTGGCCGACCCGCAACGTCCGCTGTGCAGCTTCCTGTTCACCGGGCCCACCGGGGTGGGCAAAACGGAACTGGCCCGCGCGCTGGCGGCCACGCTGTTCGGGGAGAACGAACGCGCCATCCGCTTCGACATGGGCGAGTTCCAGGAAAAGCACAGCGTGTCCCGCCTCGTCGGCGCCCCACCCGGGTACCTGGGGCACGACGAAGCGGGCCAACTCACCGACAGCGTCCGCAAACGCCCCTACTCGGTGCTGCTGCTCGACGAGATCGAAAAGGCCCACCCCGACATACTCAACACCCTGCTGCAGGTGCTCGACGCCGGACGCCTGACCGACTCGACCGGGAGAACGGTCGACTTCAGCAACACCGTGGTGATCATGACCTCCAACATCGGCGCCCAACGGGCCCTCGAGCTGCCCCCGGAGAACCGGCCCGACCCGACCGAGGAGCTGGCCCCGTACTTCAGGCCCGAATTCATCAACCGCATCGACGAGATCGTCACCTTCGAACCACTCGACACCGAAGCACTCACCGAGATCGCCCTGCTGCTGCTCGACGACACCAGGAAACGCCTGCACGACACCAACACCCATCTGGAAATCACCGACTCGGCCGTGAACTGGCTCGTCCACCGGGGCAACCACCGCGAATTCGGGGCCCGGCACCTGAGGAGAGTGATCGAGCGGGAACTGCACAACCGCATCGCGACCCTGCTCATGGACGACGACCACCCCGAAGGCACCGGGCTGCTCGTGGACACCGAACAGGACGCCCTGACCGTGCGGCTGATCGACGATCCCCCCAGCGGGCGCCACGCCACCCGGACGAACAGCGCCACCACGAAACGGTGAGCCCGGGCGGAGGCCACCGACTACCGCGAGGTCCTGCCGGGCCGGGTGCTGATGGCCGGGGCCACGCTGGCAGGAGAAACCCGGGACGATCGCGGGTGGATGGCTCTCGACCCGCTTCCGCCCCACAACTCTGCGAACACCGCCCCGGCACTCACGGCACCGCGCGTCCGCCGCGCCCGCGGTGCCGAACATCACCTCGGCTGATCGTTTCAACCGACACGACCCCGGGTACCCCGAACTCGACAGCGAAACACCCGCGAACGACGCACGAGACCGCCCCGAACGGGGCGGGCGAGCGGTTCGCGAGAAATCGGCCGAAGAAGGGAACCGTCGTGACGGCACGAACCATGGCCCACAAACTCATCGCCGATCACCTGGTGGACGGGGAGATGACCCCCGGCCGCGAAGTGGCGCTGTCCATCGACCAGACACTCACCCAGGACGCGACCGGAACCCTGGTGATGCAGGAACTGGAATCACTGGGCCTGCGCCGGGCGCACACCGAAGTCAGCGTGCAGTACGTCGACCACAACCTCCTGCAAGCCGACGGGAAAAACGCCGAAGACCACGAGTTCCTGCGCACAGCGGCACAACGCTACGGCGTGTGGTACTCCAAACCCGGCAACGGAGTATCCCACCCAACCCACATGCAGCGCTTCGGAATCCCCGGAAAATCCATGGTCGGCTCCGACTCGCACACCTGCGCGGCCGGATCACTGGGCATGCTGGCCATCGGCGTCGGCGGACTCGAAGTCGCCATGGCCATCACCGGAGAACCCCTGCGCATCCGCATGCCCGAAATCTGGGGGATCCGCCTGACCGGCCAGCTCCCGCCGTGGGTGTCGGCCAAGGACGTGATCCTGGAAATGCTGCGCCGCCACAGCGTCAAGGGCGGCGTCGACCGCATCATCGAATACCACGGCCCCGGACTGGCCGACCTCACGGCCATGGACCGCCACGTCATCGCCAACATGGGCGCCGAACTGGGCGCGACGACCACCGTGTTCCCCTCCGACGACGCCGTCCGCGAATTCCTGCGCGCTGAAGGACGCGAACACGACTTCACCGAACTGGCCGCCGACCCCGACGCCCACTACGACAGCACCGACGAGATCGACCTGTCGAACCTGCAGCCCCTGATAGCCCGCCCCTCCTCGCCGGACAACGTGGTCCCCGTCAGCGAGGTCAGCGGACGGGAAGTCAGCCAGACCGTCATCGGATCCTCGGCCAACCCGGGACTGCGCGACTTCGCCGTCGTCGCGAACATGCTGCGCGGACGCTCGACCAACGACGCGGTCAGCGTGGACATCAACCCCACGTCCCGCGAAATCCTGCAGGACCTCGCCCGCACCGGAGCCATCGCCGACCTCATCGGCTCCGGAGCACGCATCCACCAATCCGGCTGCATGGGCTGCATCGGCATGGGGCAAGCCCCGGCGGTCGGGCAGAACTCCCTGCGCACCTTCCCGCGGAACTTCCCCGGACGCTCCGGCACACCGGAAGACTCCGTGTGGCTGTGCTCACCCGAAACGGCCGCGGCCTCGGCCCTGACCGGAACCATCACCGACCCGCGCGAACTGGCCGAGAAACTCGAGCTGCCGGACCCGAAACCCCACCTGCCCGAACGGGCCTCGATCAACACCAGCATGCTGCTCGCCCCACCCGACGAGGACGAGGCGCTGAACATCGAACCGGTCAAAGGCCCCAACATCTCGGCCCTGCCCGAGTTCACCCCGCCGCCACGCCAACTCGAGCTGACCGTGCTGCTCAAAACCGGCGACAACGTCTCGACCGACGAGATATCCCCGGCCGGAGCACAAGCACTGCCGCTGCGCTCCAACATCCCCGCGCTGGCCGAGTTCACCTTCACCCGCATCGACCCCGAGTACCCACGACGCGCCCAGCAGCACGGCAGCGGGCACGCCGTGATCGGCGGCGACAACTACGGCCAGGGATCCTCCCGCGAACACGCCGCCATCACACCGCGCCACCTGGGGCTGCAGCTGGTCGTGGCCAAGTCCTACGCCCGCATACACTGGCAGAACCTGGTCAACTTCGGCATCCTGCCGCTGGAGTTCATCGACCCCGCGGACTACGACGACATCGCCCAGGGCGAGGCGCTGCGGCTGGACCGCCTGCACGAGAACCTGCACCAGCAGACGGAACTGACCCTGCACAACACCACACGCGGACGCGACTACCGAGTGCGTCACCGGCTCTCACCCCGCCAGGTCCGCGCCGTCCTCGCCGGAGGACTCATCCCCATGCTGGCCGAGAACACCACCGGCAGCAGCTGAACCGCCCCTGCCCGAAAACACCATCGGTTGTTGTTTTTCGGGCAGGGGCACTACTGTGGGAAACACGGTTGGAGCAGACAGGCACGAACCGATCCCGGTCGCCGAACGGCGGGGGATGCGTGCGGCTGTCGCCATCCCCGGTCTCGCCGACCGGCGGCCTCCGAAAGGGAGGAAACGTGATCATTTCTCGAACCGGCTCGAAAGCTGTGGTGGACAACGACACCGAAGCCGCCCCACCACAACCGCCAACCCCCACACGGCACAGCTGGGAAGGCGAACTCTCCCAGGGGGCGCACCGCCTCGATCCCGCGCTGCGCATGTCCATACAACGCCCGGCCCCCGGCATCGCCGTGATCGGCATGGACGGCGAAATCGACCTCTCCACGGCGCCGCGCATCGCAGAACTCATCCGGCAACGACTCACCGCCGCCGTGCTGCACGCGCTGATCATCGACCTGCACAAGGTGTCGTTCATCGACACGGCGGGCGCCGAACTTCTGGTACGCGCACAACGACGAGCCGAACAACGCGGGATCGATCTGCACGTGGTCCCCGGAACCGGCTGCGCGAAACGGATCCTGAAACTCACCGGAATCGACGTGGGGCTGAACTGCCACGACAGCGTCGACACCGCGCTGGCGCAGCACCGAATGCCCTGACCCGCGCAGCACTCACCCAGGCCGATACGCCCGGGTGGGGAGAACACGACGAGACCGCATCCTCCCCACCTGCCCGAAAGGCCGACCACCGAGGTCGAAATCACCGCTCAGCTCGGGTGCGCGCCGACCGCATCCCGCAACTCACCGGCCATCGCCGCTCCGGCGGTGCGCGCACAGTGTGCGCAGCAGAAGAACTGCCCACTGTCCTCGACACCGTGCCCCAGAACGCGACAACCGCAGTTCTCGCAGTGCGGGGCCAGCCGGTGAGCGGCACATTCGAACGAGTCGAACACGTGCACCTGACTACCGGCCGTGTGCACCTCGAACGTCATCCAGTAGTCGTTGCCGCAGACCTCGCAGCTCGCCATCACAGTCCTCCTCACCGAACGCGGTCGCGAACACACAGCATGCGTTCCCCGGGCGAAAGCGGCAACCGCACACGCCCGGGGAACGCCGCGCGGGGGCAGTCCTTCCCACTGTGGTGCCATCGACCTCGGAAAACCGGAGCGCCCAGGGGAGAGGTTTCCGGCGTCACCGGCCGACCTGTCGGGAACGGGCACCGGCGGACCTCCGGGGCAGGGGACGGCACGGCGCGGCCGTCGTGTCGATCACGGCGGGACCGTACGTCTCGGGAGAGGATCCCGGCCACTGGGCCCCGGGGAGCCGCCGAGCGAGATGCGCACCGCTTGTCGGTTTGCCGGCCTGGTGAACTCGCCCACGAGAACAGCTCCATTTTCGTGGATAATATTCATTATCCATGTTCTGCGTTCGTCCGGAGATGTCGAGAGGGGCCAGTGGCGCGGGGCGGGGAGTTGTGGCACCACGAGAGCGAGCGCACGAGGCGTCACAGCACCCGACAGCCGACAGATCGGAGGAAGGGACGCGGCAGGAGCCGCACGCCGCGGAGTCCCGAACATCCCGGATTCCTGCGGAGGACGTCGGTGATCAAGGACTGGTGGCCACCACAAGAATCACCGTGACGAATCACTGGTTGCACACACCCGGAGCCCGGAGACGCTCCGCACGGGGCCAATTGATCAACTCCTCTGTGCCGACGTGCCGAGCAACAGACCGAGTCGGCCGACTGAACTGATACGCCCGCTCCGTGGACCGAAGCCGCGAGTTCCCGGATCCACTCGGAGCGCCTCGTACGATCAGCCGCAGGCCCGAGCCCGCACCCGTACACAGCGGACCACGCAGGAGCTTTCGGGGCGTTCTCGCACCGCACTCCACTCGAAGCAATTATCCGATAATACACATTATGTTAAGTAAAGCTTGTCGAGCCCCTCCACCGCCACGACGTGATCGAGATGCCCACCGGAACCAACCCATCGGAGTCGCGTCTGCCGCGTCGAGCGTCGATACCTCCTGCGAGGCAGACCGTTGTCGCGGCACGCGCGTGCACTCGCGGTCCCGTCCGCGGTGCGGCCGCTCGGCTTCGACGCACGCCTCACGAGATCGTCGAAACGCTCCGGCCACCTGCCGCTTCGTACGACACCGTGCGCCGCCCGGCCTGCCCGCTGGCGGGAGTCAGGTGTTCGGTGGTGCTCGCACCGCTTCGGTGACCAGAGCGGCGTTGTCGCTCGCGATGTCCCCGTCGGGAAGCGTGAACGTGTCCTCGAATCCGATGCGGGTGTGCAGTCCCCGTCGTTTGGCCAGCGCGAGGACGGACCACGCCCCTGCTCCCCTGCCGTGCAGCAGGATCGGGAGATTTCCGGGGCCGATTCGTTCGAGCAGCGTCGTGGCTGTGTTCGCGGCTCCGTTCGGGGTGGGATCGGTGACTCCGGCGAGTACGCGCAGCACCCGTCCACGCTGTGGCCACTGTGCGAAGTCGTCTTCCGCGTTGGTTCCCGAGTGGATGCCGGTTTCCACCCCGATGCCGCGTTCCATCAGGGCGAGAGCGATTTCCGCCGCGCCCTGCTCGTGCCAGTTCACCGATGCGTGGTCGGGCAGAACCGTCCAGCTCCCGATGGCGGTGAGTCTGGCTTCGGTGTCCGGGGCGGTCCAGGTGCCCGTGGTGATTCCCACGGGTGTTCCGGGGGCGGCGGCTCGAACGGCGTTCACGGCGGCGGCCACCGTCGCCGGGTCCAGGCTGTCCGTGCCGTCGGGGGTTTTGGGGTGCAGATGGATGTCCTCGGCGCCTGCCGCGACGCTGTCTGCCGCGGCCTTGGCGAGGTCGGGGGGTTGCACGGGCAGATGGTGGTGTTCCCGGGGACCTCGGGCGCCGTTGAGGCAGACCTGCAGCATGTGTTCATTTTGCGTGATCGCCGTGCGGGGCGAAACACGGATTTCCGGAGGTCGGGCGTTCGGGTGGGGGTGTCTGGCTTCCGCGGCTGAATCGGTTTCGTGGGGTCGGTCGTGTGTGGTGGGTGTGATCCGTTGCCGGGGGCGCTGGTCGTCGGCTGTTCAGTGGATAGCATCACCGTTGTAATACCCGGCGACCAGGAGAGAACTCGATGACTCGTTCCCCCGTTACCGTGACTGTTACCGGTGCTGCCGGTCAGATCGGTTATGCGTTGCTGTTCCGGTTGGCCTCCGGGCAGCTCGTCGGCCCGGACACTCCGATCAAGCTGAAGCTGTTGGAGATTCCCCAGGCGGTCAAGGCCGCCGAGGGTACGGCCATGGAGCTGACCGACTGTGCGTTCCCCCTGCTGCACAGCATCGATGTCACCGATGACACCCGGGAGGCTTTCGACGGCACCAACATCGGTCTGCTCGTCGGCGCGCGGCCTCGTGCCAAGGGGATGGAGCGGGGTGACCTGCTCGAGGCCAACGGTGGCATTTTCAAGCCCCAGGGTGAGGCGATCAACGCCAATGCCGCCGAGGACGTGCGGGTGCTGGTCGTGGGCAATCCGGCGAACACGAACGCGTTGATCGCCCAGTCGCATGCTCCCGACGTTCCTGCGGAACGTTTCACCGCCATGACGAGGTTGGATCACAACCGTGCCCTGGCGCAGCTCGCTGCCAAGCTGGGTGTGGGGGTCGACGAGATCCGCAGATTGGCGATCTGGGGCAACCACTCCGCCACGCAGTATCCCGACCTGTTCCACACCGAGGTCGGTGGCAAGATCGCGGCCGATCTGGTCGAGCGGGACTGGATGCGGGACGAGTTCATCCCCACGGTGGCCAAGCGTGGCGCGGCCATCATCGATGCCCGTGGGGCTTCGTCGGCGGCTTCCGCGGCCAACGCCGCCATTGATCACGTTTACACCTGGGTCAACGGCACGGCGGAGGGGGACTGGACTTCGGCCGGTGTCGTTTCGGACGGTTCGTACGGTGTCCCGGAGGGGTTGATCTCCTCGTTCCCGGTCACGGCCCGGAACGGGCGGTACGAGATCGTGCGCGGGCTCGACATCGACGAGTTCTCGCGGGAGCGCATCGACGCTTCGGTGCAGGAGCTGGTCGAGGAGCGTGACACCGTGCGCGGGCTCGGACTGGCCTGAGCGAGGCGGTTCGTTGCGATTCGGGGCCGGCAGGAACTTCGTTCCTGCCGGCCCCGAATTCCGGGCTGCCCGTGTAGTGGGGGTCAGCTGGAGGGGGTCAGCGGTCCCACCGGCAGTACGGTGCGCTTGTAGGTGAAGTTGGTGACCCCGGCGAACGATCCGTACCAGGCCAGTATCGCGGTCACGATCCCGACCCAGCCGCCGGTTCGGGCGATTGCGTCGGAGCCGGCGAGGTCACCGATGGCCAGCAGGAAGAAGGTCAGGGTCAGGGCGACGAACACCGCCAGCACGGAGACGTTGACCCTGGTGGCGGCCACGGTCATGTAGGCGGTGAAGATGCCCCAAGCGAGGAGGTAGATCCCGGTCGCGGTGGCTGCTTCGGATCCCAGGTCGCCGACGACGAACTGCACGTACGCCGCGAAGGACAACCAGAACGATCCGTACGAGGTGAATGCCAGGGCACCGAAGGTGTTGGCCTTTCGGAACTCCCACATGCCGGCCGCGAACTGGGCGAGACCACCGTAGAACAGGGCCAGCGGCAGCACGACCGGTTCCAGGTCGGAGCTGAGCAGGCCGGCGTTGAAGATGCTGAGCACGAAGGTTGTCAGTGCGAAGGCGGCCAGTCCGAGCGGGGCCGGATCGGCGATGCTGGCCGTGGGGTCCGGCGGCGGTGCCGTGTGGTTCTTCTCGGTGTTCGTGTCATTGCTGTTTTCGGCAGCCAATACCCTCGTTCCTCTCAGTGTGTCCGGCCCGGAAATTTCGCGTTGGAACCGAATTTTCGGACACGTCGGGCATTTTCGGACTTGCTGTTCGGTTGTCGGTTGTCGTTGGCCTGTGTGACACAAGCTACGGCAAGTTAAATCACACACCCCCGGATCGCCTAGTGGGGTGCGTCGAGCGGTGGTCGTGACACGACGAATGAACACTGAAAGCTTCCCCAAGCGGATATTTGGAACATTTGGGGTACCACGTATGGGGTCCGGGGTCTGGTCGGCGCGGGGGCCGGTTTCGGGCTGGCGGGTCGGTGCGGCGGTCGGTTCGTTTGGCAAGATCGACGGGTGCGCTTCTACGCTGACTTGCATATTCATTCCAAGTACTCCCGCGCGTGCAGCAAGGACTGCGACATCGAGCACCTGGCCTGGTGGGCTCGACGCAAGGGGGTCACCGTCGTCGGGACGGGGGATTTCACGCATCCGGCCTGGCGGGCGCACCTGCGTGAGGTGCTCGAACCGGCCGAGCCGGGGTTGCTGCGGTTGCGGCCGGAGTACGAGCGTGAGCTGTCGCGGACGTTGCCCGCGAGTTGCCACACGCCGGTGCGGTTCATGCTGTCGGTGGAGATCGCCACGATATACAAGCAGGGTGATTACACCCGCAAGGTGCATCATCTGTGCTATGTGCCCGATTTCGAGGCGGCCGAGGAGTTCAGTCGCAGGTTGGGCAACATCGGCAACCTCGGTTCCGACGGTCGTCCGATCCTGGGGCTGGACTCGCGGGACCTGTTGGAGATCACCCTGGAGTCCGGCCAGGGCTCCTATCTCGTTCCGGCGCACATCTGGACACCGTGGTTCGCGGTGTTGGGCTCCAAGGCCGGGTTCAACTCCATTCAGGAGTGCTACCGGGACCTCGCCGGGAACATCTTCGCGCTGGAGACGGGGCTTTCCAGCGATCCGGAGATGAACTGGCGTCTTTCCGGGTTGGACGGCTACACCCTGGTCAGTCATTCCGACGCCCACTCCCCGCCGATGCTCGCGCGGGAGGCCACCGTTTTCGACACCGAGCTGGATTACTTCGCGATGCGTCGTGCGCTGGAAACGGGCCGCGGTGTTGAGGGGACGGTGGAGTTCTTCCCCGAGGAGGGCAAGTACCACCTCGACGGGCACCGCAAGTGCGGCATCCGGTTCGATCCCGCGGACACGCGGAGTCACGGGCGGTTGTGCCCCGAGTGCGGCAAGCCGTTGACGGTGGGGGTGCTCAACAGGGTCGACGTTCTGGCCGACCGGGATTTCGGGGTGCGGCCGAGCGAAGCGGCCGGTTATCGGAACCTGATTCCGCTTCCGGAGATCATCGGTGAGCTTCGTGGCGTGGGGCCGAAGAGCAAGAAGGTGTTCGGCGAGATCAGCACTCTGACCGCCAGGCACGGTTCGGAGCTGGCCATCCTGGAGGATGTTCCCGTCGAGCGGTTGCGTGGTGACGACCCGCTGGTCGCCGAGGCGATCGAGCGGTTGCGCAGTGGTTCGGTGCACCGGGAGGCCGGGTTCGACGGCGAGTACGGCAGGATCCGGGTTTTCGACCCCGACGAGCTGTCCCGGCTGCGCTCGAGGGGGTCCGTCTCGTTATTCGACGATTCGATGCTGCGGGCCGCGGCGCGTTCCCCGGAGTCGGATTCCGCACCACGGTCGGCGGCACCGCCGGAAGGCGAGCCGACCACTTCCCCACCCTCCGTCGGTGGGGAAGAGGGCTCAGCACGGCCGGTTCCCGCCGTGGGTGCGGATGCCGGTGCGGGGGTGCTCGCCGGTCTCGATCCCGATCAGCGGGCGGCCGCCGGGGTTCGGTCGGGGCCGTTGATGATCGTCGCCGGCCCGGGAACCGGCAAGACGCGCACGGTCACGCACCGGCTCGCCCATCTGATCCGGGAGCGCGGTGTCGCGGCGCGGGAGTGTCTGGCGATCACTTTCACCCGGCGGGCCGCTGTCGAGCTGGCCGACCGGCTCGGCGAGCTGGTCGGTTCGGAGGGCTCCGAGGTCACCGTGGCCACGTTCCATTCGCTGGGCATGGACCTCGTGCGGGACAACCACGCGGCTTTGGGGCTGCCCGAGGAGTTCGGTGTGGCCGACGGTCGGCGTAGGCACGAGATCCTGGCCGGGTTGACCGGTGACGAGCGTGGCGCGCGGCGGCTCGGTTCGGAGATTTCCCGGGCACGCCGTGGCGGTGAGGTCCGGGAGGAGGTCGGGCAGCTGCTGCCCCGCTACCTGGAGGCGTTGCGGGCGGAGGGGCTCGTCGATTTCGACGATCTGCTCGTGCTGCCGGTTCGGCTGTTGGAGGAGGACGCCGGGCTGGTCGAGCGGTACCGGCGGCGTTACCCGTGGATCACCGTGGACGAGTACCAGGACGTCGACGAGGTGCAGTACCGGCTGCTCCGGTTGTTGGCGCCTGCCACGGCCAACGTGACCGTGATCGGTGACCCGGACCAGGCGATCTACGGTTTCCGCGGGGCCGATGTCGGGTTTTTCCTGCGTTTCGAGCAGGACTACCCGGAGGCGCCCGTGTTGGAGCTGACGCGGAACTACCGCAGCGGGCGCCACATCGTGGAGGGCGCTGTTCGGGCCATCGAGCCGGGCAGTCTGGTCCCGGACCGGAAGTTGCATCCGGTGGGTGATGTCGCCGAGCATCCGATCGTGGTGCACCGTGCTTCCGACGAGAGCGCCGAGGCCAGGTTCGTGGCCCGCACCGTGGACGAGCTTCTCGGGGGTTCGTCCTTTCACTCCCTGGACAGTGGCCGCACTGATGGCTACGAGGAGGGGTCGGTCGGGTTCGGTGACATCGCGGTCGTCTACCGCACGGACGCGCAGTCGCGTGTGCTGCGGGAGGAGTTGGTCCGGCAGGGTTTCCCCGTGCAGAAGCGCAGTCACGACCCGTTGTCGGCGCGTGCCGGGGTGGAGCCGTTGTTGAACGAGCTGGGGTACGTCTCGGAAGACGGCGGGGAGGTGACCGAGCGGCTGCGGTCGGCCGCCGAGCGGGTGGCGGCGACCGTGCCCGGTGAGCACGACACCGTTCACGCCGCTGTCGAGCTGTTGAGGCCGTTGGCTTCGCGTTTCGGTGCGGACGTGGAGGGGTTTCGCCGGGAGGTGCTGCTCGGTGCCGAGGTCGACACCCTGGATCCGCGGGCCGATGCGGTGTCGTTGTTGACGCTGCACGCGGCCAAGGGGTTGGAGTACCCGGTGGTGTTTCTCGTGGGCTGCGAGGACGGGTTGTTGCCGTTGCGTTGGCCGGATGACCAGCGGGAGGAGCACGCCGAGGAGCGGAGGTTGTTCTTCGTGGGAATGACCCGGGCGCAGCGGAGGTTGTACGTGACCCGTGCCGCGCGGCGTGGGGGCTCGGACGAGGGGCGGCAGCGTTCCCCGTCGCCGTTCCTGTCCGAGCTGGGTTCCTCGGCGGTGCGTAGTGAGGAGGGCGCGAACAAGCGCAGGGAGCAGCGGCAGTTGACCCTGCTGTAAGTGGCTCGCCCCCGGGGAGGGGCGGGCGTGCCCGTGGAGTTCCGGTGACCTCTCCCCTGCCGGGCGCTGTTTCCCCGCGTCGTCGGTGTGCGGGTCATTCGTGGGGGTCGTCGATGACGCCTGCCATGGTGTAGGCGGGACTGTTGTTGAGGTTCTCGTCCACGCGGAGGTAGAGGCGTGTGGTGCGGGGGTCTGCGTGGTCGAGGTAGGTTTGCACCTCGGCCAGTGAGCGGCGTTTGCCGAGTGAGGTGGCCACGCTGTGGCGGGTGGAGTGCGGCACGAGGCGTTCGGGGTCGTTGATGCCCGCTGCTGTGGCCGTGCGTCGGAGCATGTTCGCCAGGTAGCTGTTCGACAGTGGCCTGCCTCCCGGTTTTCCGCGGTAGGGGGTTCCGGCGAACAGCGGTCCGGTCAGTTGTGCGGTGTCGAGTTCCTGGCGGGCGGCTCGTAGCCGCAGGTAGTTGTCCACCATGGCCGCGGCGTAGGGCACGAGGGGTTTCGCGGACTGCCCGCCGCCTTTGGTGCTGTAGTACAGCAGCCGGTGCCCGCCTCGGGTTCCCAGGTCGTCGGGCAGTCGTGCGTTGCGCACGGCACCGGAGCGCACGCCCGTGGTGATCAGCACCCGCAGCACCGCGGCGTCGCGGACGGCGGTTTCCAGGGTTTCGGGGGTGGCGTTCTCGGCCCGGCGGGTGGCTTCGGCCAGTAGCGCGTTGAGCTCCTCGTCGGAGAGCCAGGCCGTGTCCGAACCGTTGGAGCGGCGGTTGTGCTTGGGGCGTTTGACGCGGGAGGCGGGGTCGTTGGTGGCCGCGTCGTTGTCGATGAGGTAGCCGTACCAGCTGCTCACCCCGGCCAGGCGGGTTCGGACGGTGGCCGGTCCGACGTCGAGTCCGGAGACCCAGTGGTCCACATCGGCGCGGCGTGCCGCCAGCGGGTCGATGTTCTCCAGTTGGCAGAAGCGCAGCCAGCGGGCCACCGCGTGGGTGTAGGAGCGGGCGGTGTGCGGGTCGCGTCCGTCGCGCTCGGCCTGTTCGACGAGTTCGCGGGCCCACAGTTCGGTCAGCCCGCGCAGGTGGTAGCGCTGTCCCGGCTCCGGGGCCGGAAGGGTTTCACGCGCGGCGGAGGGAAGTTCGGCGGACACGTCGGTGGACGTGGCCGCTTCGCGCGAGTGGGCGGGGGTGGTGTGTTTTTCGGGTGGTGCCGCCTCCATCGAAGGTCTCCCGCGAGTTCGCCGAACGCTGCCCGCGGCAACCTAGCACGATCTCGGTGTGTGTGGCGGGCGGTGTTCGCTGCGGTGCTGCGACTCGGGGGTGTGAGGAACCTCCGGGGACTGTCCGCGGTGTTCCCCGGCCTGGCGACTACAGCCGGCCTGTCTCCGTGAGGTGTCGTCGGAGCCAGGTGGTCAGGCCTGCGTCGACCTCGCGGGCCGGTGGCAGCTGTGGCGCGGGCTCGATGCCGGGTTCGTCGGCGAGCGGATGGGCCAGCTCGGTGATCGACAGCAGTTCGGCCCGTTCCCCCAGGGCGTCGACGAGATGCAACGCGTCGGTGCGCAGCGCCGGGTGATCCAGCTCGCCACTGACGACCAGCAACGGCGAGCGACCAGCGATGGTGCCAGCCTCGGCGACGAAGTCCAGACTGTCGACGGCCTTCGCGGACTCGGTGTCATAGGGGTAGTCGTCCGACAGCAGGTCGACGACGGAGCGCATCCGGATGGCGGCGTTCACCACGGCTCCGGCGAAGACCGGTATCTCGGTCTCGGCGAGGACCCGCAGCGCGACGGCCCCGCCCAGCGAGCCGCCGAGCACGCCGATCGGCCCGTCGTCGACCGACAGCTGCGCACGAATCGACGCCAGCGCGGCCGTGAACTCCTCGGCCGCCTGTCGGACGAACGGGTGCAGAAAGGACATCAGGGCGTCCTCGCGGATCAGTTCCGAGATGGCGGCCGTGCTGCCGTCGGCCATCCGCTCCCCGCGCATCGGCATGCCGAGGTGCACCCGCCACGCGGGCAGACCGTTCATCGGCAGCGCGGCGGCGAACGCGGCGTCCGACCTCGGCGCGTCCAGCATGTGCCAGGTGACGATCAGCGGCGCGGGGCCGTCATCGTTCGGCGGCAGCGCGGTGAACGGCACACCGGCAGCCGTGCCCGTGATCGGTGAGTGCATGCGGCCACGGTAGGTCCGCGGCCGCGCGCCGGGAATCGATTACGCCACCGGTGGAATCAGCATGGCGGGTCGACCGCTGTCGTGCGGGTCGGCCCGCACGTCACGCCATTCCGAACGCCGCCGGAGAGCAGCCGCGGCACGGCCGCACCTCTCCCCTCGTCGGACCATCAGCGGTGAGCCGACCACACCGGCACCGTCGGGGTCGACTCGGTGCGGGCCGCGCCCCACGTGGCCCGCACCGCCGCTTCGGTTCCGCTTTCGATCACCGCCCCCGGCCCGGTCTGCTCGGGGAGGCAGCCCAGGGGTCGTCCGGCCAAGGGTGCTTCAGGTACTGCCCGCGGAGTTCGGCCCGGACCTGGTGGTAGCCGTTGTTCCAGAAGGAGGTCAGGTCACCGGTGACCGCTGCGGGACGTCCTGCCGGGTCGAGCAGGCGCATCAGCACGGACACCCGCCCGTCGGCGACGGTGGGCACGCTGGTCCAGCCGAAAACTTCCTGCAACCGCACCGGCAGGGCCGGTTGTTCGGTGTCGTAGTCGACGCGCACCCGGGAACCGGAGGGCACCTCGATGCGTTCCGGGGCGAGTTCGTCCAGCCGTCCGGCTTCGGGCCACGGCAGCAGGCGGCGCAGCGCCTGCCCGGCGTCGATGCGTTCCAGATCGGCGCGAGTCCGCGCGTTCGACAGTTCGGGTTCCAACCACGTCTCCGCCGCGGCCAGCAGGTCGTCCTCGGCGGTGCTCGGCCACGGTTCGCCGAACACGCCGCGCAGGAACGCGAGGCGTTGCCTCAGCTGGCGAGCCTCGGTGTCCCAGTGCAGCAGCTCCAGTCCCTCGCTGCGCAGCCCTTCGAGCAGCGCGTCCCGCACTGCCCCGGCCGGGGGGTTCTCCAGCTTTTTCTCGGACAGGGTGATCGCACCCAGGCGACGGACGGTGCGTGCGCGGACGTCCCCTTCGTGCCATGCGATGTCCTCGTTGACCGCCAGCATCCCGGGGGCGGCTTGTTCGGCGAGCCGCTGGTCGGCGCGTGCGGCCAGCCGGACGAATCCGTGCACGCGGCTGGGGTCGCGTTCGGCGACAGCGAGCGCCAGCCACTCCGATCCGGCCAGTCCCTCGGACGTGGGCATCCCCGAGGGGTCCTCGCGCACTTCGGAGCGGGGCAGTTCCACGGCGGTCCCCCCGGACATCAGGTACACCCGTGATCGCGGGGCACGACGACGGGCCAGCCGTTCGGGGTGCGCCAGCGCCACCACCAGGGCATCGTCGCCGGGGTCGGGAGGACTGCTCGTGGTGGGAACCATCGCTTCCATGCGCCGTACCTCCCGCCGCCAGCGCTGGGAGCCGTTGCCCCCGTCCCGGAGCTTGCGCAGCGCCGTGGCCAGTTCGGTGTCCTGGGCGAGGGTGTCGTCGTCCAGCAGCGCGACGACCTCGGCGGCGGTGCGGCGCCCGGTCCAGGCGCTGCCGTCCAGCAGTGCACGGGACAGCCGCGGGTGCAGTCCGAGTCCGGACATTCGGCGGCCGCGTTCGGTGATCTCGCCGTTGCCGTCCAGGGCGCCCAGCGCGGTCAGCACCTCGTGGCCCGCGACCAGGGGGCCTTCCGGTGGGGCGTCCCACCAGCGCAGCGCGCTGCCGTCCGGGGTTCCCCAGCAGGCCAGTTCCAGGGCGAGCCGGGTGAGGTCGGCGGTGCGGATCTCCGGTTCCGGGTAGCGCACGAGTGTGCTGTGCTCGTGGGCGGGCCAGCAGCGGTAGGCGTGGCCGGGGCCTTCGCGTCCGGCACGTCCGGCGCGCTGTTCGGCCACGGCCAGCGATGTTCGTATGGTGACCAGTCCGGACAGGCCTCTCCGGTGGTCCACCCGGGACACGCGGGACAGGCCGGAGTCCACCACCGCGCGCACTCCGGGAACGGTGAGGCTGGATTCGGCGACCGCGGTGGCCAGTACGACTCTTCGTCGCGTGCGCGGTCGCAGCGCGGCGTCCTGCTCGCGGGTGGGCAGTCGCCCGTGCAGCGGCAGCACGTCCACGTCGGTTTCGTCGGCGAGCCGCTCGCGGGTGCGTGCGATCTCGCCGGCACCGGGCAGGAAGGCGAGCACGTCGCCGTGCTGTTCGTCCAGCGCGGTGCGCACGGCGCGGGCCACGGTGGCCTCGACCGGTTCCTTGCGCAGGGGGGCGACGTGGTGTGTCTCGACGGGGTGGGAACGTCCGTGCGCGTGGACGACCGGGGCCGGTTGTTGTTCGCCGAGCAGTTCGGCCAGCTGGTCGCTGGCGACCGTGGCCGAGGCGGCCAGTACTCGCAGGTCGGGACGAAGCCCGTCGCGCGCGTCCAGCAGCAGGGCCAGCAGCAGGTCCGCGTCCAGGTGGCGTTCGTGGCACTCGTCGAGGATGACGGCGTCCACCCCGGCCAGTTCGGGGTCGGACTGCAGGCGCCGCACCAGCAGCCCGGAGGTGACGACTTCGACCCGCGTGCTCGGTGCGGAGCGTCGTTCGCCGCGCACGGCGTAGCCGACGCGGTCGCCGACCTTCTCGCCGAGCAGTTCGGCCATGCGTGTGGCCGCGGCTCTGGTCGCGAGCCTGCGTGGTTCGGCCACCACCACCCGCAGTCCTCGTTCGGCCAGTGCCAGGGGAACCAGGGTCGTCTTCCCGGTGCCTGGCGGGGCCACGAGCACGGCGGTGCCGTCGCTGTCCAGCTTGTCACCGATCTCGCCGAGAACGGGACGGACCGGCAGGTCGGGGAACTCGGGCGGCGTGAGCGTCATCGGTGAAACGGTATCGTCGCTCCTTTCGGGGGTGTGGGGAGCCGTGACGCGGTGCTCGGTTCGGTCCCGGGGCCGGGCGGCGCCGGTTCTCGCGGCGTAAACATCCGCGTCTCGCTCGGACGGGTTGTGGTGATCGCTACGGTGGGTGGTGAACGTACGGCGTTGTTGGGAGCGTGTGGTGTCGCGGCCTTCCTGGGTTCCTCCCGGAGTCGATGTGGACGTGCCCTCGGCGGCACGGTTGTACGACTACTACCTCGGTGGGAACTACAACTTCGCCGCGGACCGGCAGCTGGCCCGGCGCATCTACGAGGTGTTCCCGCAGATGCCGCATCTGGCGCGGGTCAACCGCGCGTTCCTGCGCCGCAGTGTGCGCTATCTGGCCACGCACGGGATACGCCAGTTCGTCGATCTCGGCTGCGGGCTGCCCACGGCGGGGCCGGTGCACGAGGTGGTCCGGGACATCGAGCCGGACAGCCGGGTGGTCTACGTCGACAACGAGCCCGTCGCGGTCGCGCACAGCCAGCTGCTGCTGCGGGACACCGAGCACACCGCCGTGCTGCAGGCCGATCTCACCGATCCCGCGGCGGTGCTGGACTCGCCGGTCACGCGCGAGCTGCTCGATCTGGATCAGCCGGTGGCGGTGCTCATGGTCGCGGTGCTGCACTTCGTCGGTGACCGGGACGATCCGGCCGGAATTCTGCAGGCCTACCGACGTCGCATGCCCAGCGGTGGGTATCTGGTGTTCTCCCACGTGTCCGGAGACACCCTGCCCGACGTCGCGCGGGCCGCCGAGCTCTACCGCAACAGTCAGAACCCGGCCTATCTGCGCAGCCGTGACGAGATCGCCGGTATGCTGTCCGGTTTCGAGCTGGTCGATCCCGGGCTGGTGTTCGTGCCCGAATGGCATCCCGACCTGCCCGAGGATGCCGAGGACGCCGCGTCCTGCTCCTTCTACGGGGCCGTCGGGCGACCACTCCCCCTTTGAGGTGAAGCCAGAGGGCCCTGACATCCACCGGCATCGTGCGTGGGTTCCCGCAGGTGGTTGCTTTCGCGGAACCGACCGATCCGCTGGGTTCGCGCTCCGAGGTCTTCGTCTGTTGTCTCGAGTTCTTCCGGGAAACCCTGATCGCCGAGTTCGCCTCGGTGCTCAGTGCCAGTGGGCCCCTGCTGTTGCGCGGGGTCCTGCGGCCCGCGTTGACGAGGAGGCGAAACAGCTCCCCACCGACGAGTCACCCGTGTCGTGGTGGCCGAAACGATGGTCGACGGAACCGTTCCGTGGCAGCCTGTTCTCGATGCGCGATCACGAGGAGAACGTCGCGAGGTTGGCTCCCCGGTCCAGTGAGCTCGACGAGCACACCCCGAACATCGCCCGCATGTACGACTACTTCCTGGGGGGTTCGACGAACTTCGCCGCCGACCGCGCGGCGGCCGAGCAGTTGTTGCGGGCCTTTCCCGGCAACACCGAATGGGCCCACATCAATCGCGCGTTCCTGGGACGTGCCGTGCGGGCCTGCGCCGAAGCGGGTATCGAGCAGTTCCTCGATCTGGGGTCCGGCATTCCCACCAGGGGCAACGTGCACGAGATCGCCCAGCAGGTGAACCCGGCCGCCCGGGTGGCTTATGTGGACATCGAGCCCATCGCGGTCAGCCACGCTCGACATCTGCTGGCCGGGAACCGGCACGTCACCATGACACAGGCCGACGTCCGCGAACCGGAGACCGTGCTGGCGGCACCCGGTGTGTCCGGGCTGTTGGATTTCACCCGCCCGGTGGCCGTGCTGGCCGCGGCGGTTCTGGACATCATCGACACGCCGGACCCGGCCACGTTGGTCACCGCTTACCGCGACGCCTGCCCCGGCGGCAGCGCACTCGTGCTGTCCCACTCCGCCGCGCTGGACGCCTCCACCGGCGAGGTCGAGGGAGCACAACGGGTCTTCGAAAGCACCACCACCCCGACCCTGCGCACCCGGGAGCGATCGGAGGTCCTGGCGATGTTCGACGGCTACGAGTTGTTGGAGCCGGGGCTGGTTCCCAGCGCACGATGGCGACCCGTCGAGCCCGTCTCCGAGGAGTACGCCGTCCGCAGCAACGGTTACGGCGCGGTCGGCGTGCTGAGGTGAGCGATCCGCCGTGTTCTGCTCGCCGGACTGGTTCCGGCAAGTCCCCCGGATCGCGCGTCTCCACGTCACGGCACGGTTCGCGTGTGGGTTTCAGCGCTCACCGACGGACGTCCGCCGACGGCCGAGCGTGCGGATTCGGCGGCTGCGGGAACGAAAGAGGCGCCGCCCGGGGCGGGCGGCGCCTCTTCGGCTCGTAACCCCAGCGGTATGACCTGTCACCGAAAGTGACTACCAGGGACCGACCTGGGATCTTCGTCTACTACAGTACCCGCTCGTGAGCCCCGCCCACAACCCGCATACCACCGAACCGCCGGACAGCGCCCTGCTGTCGCTGTTCGGAGCACCCCGGATGCAGGGCTACCTGGACGCCTGCGGTGGTGATCCGGTCGCCGCGCTCGACCTGTACCGGTGGAACGCGCGGATCAGCGGCGCGTTCTGGGAGACCCTGGGGCATCTGGAGGTCGTGCTGCGCAACGTGTTGGCAGGTCGGCTCGCCGCACGCCATGCCGCGGCCGGCCGGGCGGGCTCCTGGCTGGACGACACCGCCCGCGAGCTCGACGGCCGCGCCCGCCGGGACATCGCCACGGCCCGTCAGCGGGTGCGGGCCAAGGGCAAGGTCGCCGACGAGGGGCAGACGCTGACCGAGCTGGGATTCGGTTTCTGGCGGTTCCTGCTGGCCAAGCGTTACGCCACGACCCTGTGGCCCGATATCGCCGGCGGTTTCCCCGCCGCTCCCGACCGGGCCCGCACCACCGTCGAACACCCCGTCACGCGCCTGCACGAGTTCAGGAACAGGCTGGCCCACCACGAGAGGGTCTGGAACCAGCCGCTCAAAGCCCGCCACCACGATGTGGTGACCCTGCTGGGCTACATCGACGACGACCTCGTCGACTGGGTCACCGCGGGCTGCCGGATCTCGACCGTGCTGGCCGGCTGCCCGATCGAACGTCCGCACCCGTAACCGGAAGCAACCGGACGAACCGGCACGCCCCGCTCCCTGCCGTGGAGCCCCGCGGAACAATCGGCGCCTCGTCGGCGGTTTCCGCCTCGCGCGGTGAGGACGGTTCAGGGCGTGGTGACACCACCCCCGGTGATTCGGCGGTACTGTTGCTTCTTGTCCCGGTCGCGGACGGCGATCCCCTCCTCCTGGAGCTGGGCGTGGATCCGCTCGGTCTCCCCGCGGTTTCCGGACCGTAAGGCCTCCTGCCGTGCCCGCAGGAGGGTGTGCGTCCCCTCGTCGAGGTCGGGGTCCCCGTCCATCCAGTTCCGGTACTGCTCCTCGTTGGGGTCGCGGGTTCCCCGCCACGGGTAGCCGTGGCGTTGGAACGCCTCCGTGAGGTGTGATTTCGACAGGTCGGTCGCGGAACCGCGGAAGACCTCGCGTCCGGCGGGGGTGAGCACGACGAGTTCCTGGGGGTCGGTGAACACGGCCCCGACCCTCGAACGCTGGATGTAGCGCTCGGTGTCGCGGTGCGCTGCGATGACGCCGTCGGGTTGTACGGTCACCGCGAGGCTGTCCCGCTCGGCCTCACGCGACAGCCAGTAGCCCGCTCCGATGCCGACCACGATCAGGATCGGGATCGCCCAAGAGGTGGGGATCTCGGCGGCGATCCGCAACGGACCGGGGGCGGAGTCCAGTGTCTCGATCAGCCACCGTGTCAGTGGTTTGACGACGAGCGCCAGCCCGAAGCCGAGGAGGGGGCAACCGAGCCGGAACAGCCACAGGTAGCCACGGGGCATGCGCACGTGGTCGTGGTGTCCGCTCATCGGGTCTCCTCCGCGTTCGGGTCGTGCTCGGTTGCTGTTGCCGGGGCGTCGTCGATCCCCAGGAACCGGGTGACGATCAGACGCAGCATCGGCAGCGGATCTGTGGCGGAGTTGTCCCCGCTGTGGAGGTAGGTCGCGTCGATGATCGCCTGGATCCAGGCCGCGGCCCGTTCCGCGTCGAGGTCGGGGTCGGCGCGTTCCTCGGCGGCCGCCTGCCGCAGCAGCGCCGCCAGTCCGTCCCGCACGATCGTGTCGTTGATCGCGACGACTTCCCCGAGCTGGGGATCGTTGCCGACCTGGCGCAGCAGCTCGACCAGCAGTCCGGGAGCCCGCTCGTCACGGGCGGGGGCAGCGAGAGCGCTCACGACGGCGAGGATCGACGCGACCGGATCCTCGGTTCCGGCGTGTTCGTCGAGCAGTGCCCGGGACGCGGCGATGTCCTGTTCGAAGATCGCACGGAAGATCGCGGGCTTGTCCGGGAAGTAGTAGAACAGGCTTCCCGTGCTGATGCCGGCTTCCCTGGCGATTTCGGCCGTGGTGGTCTTCGCGAAACCGTGCCGGGCGAACAGGGTCGCGGCCGCCGTGGTGACGGCTTCGCGGCGTTGCCGGTGCTGCTGCTGATTGACGGTACGGGCCACGATCAAATCTTAAACCGACCAGTCGAACTATTAGAAGAAGGCGGGATTGATCGTCGGGTGCCGCAGCACCGGACCGGCTATGCGGGTGTCAGGGGGTGCGGAGCGTTGATCCGCGATGCGTGGATCAGGAGTTCGACGCACTCGTGCAGGGGCCGGTCCCCACGCGGAGGCCCCTGTCGCGTGCCGCCTCGTAGTCGGGCCCGATCATTCGGGTACGCAGTGGGCGGTGCAGCCAGTCGGCCACCGAGCACGGAACACCGTCCGGGGTGGCCAGCTCCAGCACCACGAGTCCGGGCGGCACCTCGGCGGGCTCGCACGGCGGGGGTAGCACGGGAAAACGGCGCGGAGTCCGATCCCAGGTCAGCGCGGCGATGCCGTCGGGGTGTTGGGGCTGTCAACTGTTGTCGGCCGTTGTCATCGGCGCGGGCAACGACGAGTCCGTGCGGCAGCAGGTGAGTGGCTTATGTCATGCGAGGGACCAACACCGCGCTTCGACGATGTAGCTTCAGTGCTCGCCGCAGTGCTCGGGAAGCCGGTGTGAGTCCGGCGTGGTCCTCGCCACTGTGACCGGGGAGCGTCCCGCACCGACGACGCCACCGGCCGAAGCGCCGGGAAGGCAGCGCGGACGTGACGATCCGGAAGCCAGGAGACCGGCTGCGGCGCAGGCATCCGCTCGACGATGGATTGAGGACAGATGCGCCACCCGGCGACATGTATCGTCGCCCGGCCTCGCGCCGGACGCGACCGGTCACGACGCGTTGCCACGGCGTTCGCCGCGCTGACACTGATCGCGCTGATCGCCGGATGCGGCACCACAGGCGCGCGCACGGGACCCCGCGAGCAGGGGGCGCCGTCGCCCGGATTCCCCGTCACGGTCACCAACTGCGGCATGGCCACCACCTACCAGCGGCCTCCGCAGCGTGTGGTGACGATGAACCAGCACACCACGGAGATCATGCTCGCGCTCGGGCTGGCGGGCCGCATGGTGGGTACCGCCTACCTGGACGACAGCGTCCTGCCGGAGTATCGCGACGAGTACCGGCGGATCCCGGTGCTGGCCGAGCGGTACCCCTCCTACGAAGTGCTGCTGAAGACAGCGCCCGACTTCGTCTACGGCGGTTACTCCAGCGCGTTCGACCAGCAGGACGGACGCTCACGCCAACGGCTGCGCAAAGCCGGGATCAGGACTCACCTGAACATCGCCAGCTGCACCGACGGGTCGGTGGGCGCGTCCGAGGTCCACGACGAGATCCGGACGATCGGCGAGATCTTCGATGTTCCGGACCGGGCGCAGGGCCTCATCGACCGTATGAACGCGACGCTGTCGAAGGCCCGGCGCGAGCAAGGTGACGCGCAGCCGGTGAGCGCGTTCGTCTACGACAGCGGCGCGAAGACGGCCTACACCGCGGGCGGTGACGGTGTCGTCGACGCGATCGTCCGCATGTCCGGCGGTCACAACGTCTTCGCCGACCAGCGCGAGGGATTCGTCGATGCTTCCTGGGAGCAGGTGGTCCAGCGGCGTCCCGAGTGGATCGTGATCCTGGACTACGGATCGACCACGGTCGAGCAGAAGAAGCGCATGCTGCTGAACAAGCCCGCGCTGGCGGACGTCCCGGCCATCAAGCACCGACGGTTCGCGGTGCTGCCGCTCTCCTCCGTGGTGGCCGGGGTGCGTGTTCCCCGCGCGGTGGCCGACCTGAGCGAACAGCTGCACCCGGGTCGGTCCCGGTGAGCGGCGGCAACATGAGGAGCGCGGACAACGCCGCACCGGCGGAAACGACCTCGTCACCGCAACCGGATCGTCACCCCGCCCCGGAACGCGTTTCGCCGCGCGAGCGTCGGGTTCCCTACCCGCTGGTGCTGGCCCTGCTCGGCGCCGCGCTGGCAGCGGCCGTCGTCATCGGTCTCGCGGTCGGCTCTGTCTCGCTGCTCCCCTCCGACGTGGCCGCCGTCCTCGTGAGCCGAGTGTTTCCGGGATGGATCGATCCCGGTTGGCCGACCGCCTACGAGACGATCGTGCTGGACGTGCGGCTGCCCCGGGTGCTGCTCGCCGGAGTGGTCGGTGCCGGGCTCTCGGCCGTCGGGACCGCGCTACAGGCCCTGGTCCGCAACCCTCTCGCCGACCCCTACCTGCTCGGGATCTCCTCGGGAGCGTCCCTGGGCGCTGTGGCGGTACTGGTGTCCGGGGCCACGCTGTTCGGAGCGTTCGCCACACCGATGGTGGGCGCGTTCGCCGGCTCGGTGGCCACCCTGATCGCCGTCCACGCGCTCGCCGGCTCGGGGGGTCGAATAACCACCACCCGCCTCGTGCTCGCCGGTGTGGCGGTGTCCTACGTGCTGTCCGCGTTGGCCGACCTGTTGCTGAGCACCGCCGCCGATCCGCACCTGTTGTCCTCGATCCGGTTCTGGACACTGGGCAGCGTAGCCGGTGCCGAGTGGGAGACCCTGCCTGTGCCGGTGACCGTGGTGCTGGCCGGTCTGGCCGGTCTGCTGTGGCAGGCCCGATCGCTGAATCTGCTGTTCGCGGGCGAGGAGGCGGCCGGGACCCTGGGCCTGGACGTGTCCCGCTTCCGCACCGGGATGTTCGTGCTGGTGTCGCTGATGACCGGTGTGATGGTGGCGGTCAGCGGCTCCATCGGGTTCGTCGGCCTGATGGTGCCGCACGCGGTGCGCATGCTGGTCGGAGCCGATCACCGACGCGTACTGCCTGCCGCTGCGTTGCTGGGAGCGACGTTCTTGGTCCTCGCCGACCTCGCCGCCCGCACCGTGGCCGCGCCGCAGGAGGTCCAGATCGGGGTGCTCACAGCGCTGTGCGGTGGGCCTTTCTTCGTGTGGTTGCTGCGCCGTCAGGCGCACCGGGAAAGGGGTGACCGATGAGCCATCACGAGGTGCGACCGGCCGAGCTGGAGCTCAGGGACGTCTCCCGCACCGCGGGAGGGCGCGAGGTCCTCTCGGGCGTGTCGCTGACGGCGGCGCCGGGTGAGGTCGTCGGTGTGGTCGGTCCCAACGGGGCCGGAAAGTCGACGCTGCTGCGTACGGCCTACCGATACCTGCGGCCCGCCAGTGGGCAGGTGCTGGTCGACGGGACGGACGTGTTCCGGATGCCGCGTCGGGTGCTGGCACGGCGGCTCGCGGCGCTGCCCCAGGAACTCCCCGCCGAGTTCGAGCTGACCGCCTACGACGTGGTCGAGATGGGACGCGCACCGCACCGGAGGGGGCTCGGCGGGGACCGGCTCGGCGACGAGCGGATCGTGACAGTGTCGCTGGAAATGGTCGAGATGGCCGAGTTGGCCCGTCGTCCGTTCGGCCAGCTCTCCGGTGGGGAGAAGCAGCGGGTGCTCATCGCCCGGGCACTGGCGCAGGAACCGGGGGTGCTGATACTCGACGAACCCACCAATCACCTGGACATGCGTCACCAGTTCGACGTGTTGGCACTCGTGCGCCGATTGGGAGTGACGACCCTCGCCGCTCTGCACGACCTGAATCTGGCCGCCCGGTTCTGCGACCGGATGTGCGTGCTGGTTGCGGGTGGGGTGGCGGCGATCGGAACTCCCGCCGAGGTTCTCACCGAGTCGTTGCTGTCCGAGGTGTACGGCGTGCACGCCGAGGTCGGCGCCCATCCCCGTACGGGCATTCCGACCGTCTTCTTCGGAAACTGACCGTCCGTCGCCGCGCAGACCGCGACTCACCGCCGTCCCCAGGAGAGGCATGACCACGCACGCGGACCAACTACTCGCCCGCACCCTCGACGGGATACGTCCCACCGAGCACGGTCGGCTGCTCCCGGATGAGGGCTGCCAACAGGTGCCCGGATCCCTGGTCGACGATCCCGGCTGGATGGCCGAGCAGATGCGGCTGCGCAGCCGCATCTGGAACACCGAGGAAGCGCGTGTGCTCGCCACATTGTGGTGGTTCTCGGCTTCGACCAGGCTGATCACACCATCGGTCGCCTCGTTCGTCGTCACCGGCGAGGTGCTGTCACCCCGGCTGGCCGACCTGCGACTGCACTGGCACCCGGACAGCAGGCTGACCGGAGTCACCTCGGTGAGCGTGCTCACCGGCAGCACCCCGCTGGAATCACTGGCCGAGGCACTGCGGCAGACCCTCGAACGGAGCATCGCCTCGGTCTCCGCCGCGGCCCGGATGCGGCAGCGCCCGCTCTGGGCGATCGCGACCGACGCCATCGCCGGGTGCCTTCTCTGGGCAGGCCGCGCACAGGGCACGCCGGCCCGAGCCACCGCCCTGGCCGCACCGCTGGTCACAGCCATCGACGCTCCGATGCCATCACCGCGCTACACCGAGATCGCTTCGCAGGCGGGCACCTCACGGCTGTTCACCAGGCGAACCTCGTGCTGCCTGCTCTACCGGGCCCCGGGCGAGGACAAGTGCTCGTCCTGCCCCGGCCGTTCTCCCGACCAACGGCACGCCCTGCTCCGCGAGGCCGCTCCGCACTGACAGAACCGTTATCCGGAAGGACCACGGAAGCCGCGGTTGGGCCTGCTCGTTCGGCGTTCTACCGTGCGGGGGCCGAGGCGGCCAGCGAGTACATCAGCGGCAGGCGGGCCGCCCGGTCGGGATAGCGGAAGTGGGCATCGTCGACGGTCAGCGCGGCGTAGCGCTGGAACGGGATGGTGTCGTGTTCGCGGACGAACTCGATCCGCAGCCCGACCGCGGCTATGGCGCTGATGACGTCGCCGAGGGTGTGGTGCCACTCGGTGGCGGTGTTGTACGTGGTCGCGGCCTCCCAGTCGGCGTACGAGCCCGGGGCGTCGTAGGTGCGCGCGTCGCGGGTGAAGTAGTCGCGGGCGACGGTGGCCCCGTGCTCGTCGTCGAGGACGTCGGTCAGCGGGTGGAACTCGGCCAGGTAGAGCCGCCCGCCCGGGCGCAGCAGTCCCGCCACGGTGCGCGCCCAGCGGTCGATGTCGGGCAACCACATCAGTGCGCCGCTTCCGGTGTAGACCACGTCGAACGCGCCGGCCCCGAGCTCCTCGACCGCGTCGTAGACGTCGGCCGCGACGAAGCGGGACCGCTGGTCGAGGCCGGTGTCGACGGCGAGGTCGGTTGCCGTGCGGATGGCCGGTGCGGAGAAGTCCAGCCCCGCGACGCGGGCTCCGTGGCGGGCCCAGCCCAGCGTGTCCAGACCGATGTGGCACTGCAGGTGTGCCAGGTCGAGATCGGTGACATCGCCGAGCTCGTCGAGTTGGAACCGGTCGAGGGCCTCGTCCCCGGCGCGGAACCCGTCGAGATCGTAGAACGAGCTCGCGGTGTGGAGCGGGACCCGCTCGTCCCAGTGTCGCCGGTTGTCCTCGACCAGCTCGGTGTCGCTGCCCCCGTGGTTCATGCCGTGATCATAGGGGCGGGCCGCCGTGCGCCGGCAACTCGTTTTTCCCGCAGCGCCGGTGTAACGTCACCCAGCCGCCCAGAGCGGGGACGGCAGATGCCGTCGCCGATGCCTCGCCCCCCGGACCCTTCCTCCAACCGCGCACCATCCTGCTGTCATCGTGACCGCTCCCCGGTGGCAGACCGCGCGAGGTGGGCGATGTCCGGCAGAGCCGATGTGCGGCCCCGGGCGGACGGTCTCGGGTACAACGGGAGGGTGCCACGAGACGGTCGAACCGGGCTGGTGATCCCGGTTCCGGAGGCCGACACCGTGCTGGGGCCGGTGTGCGAACGGTATCCGGAGGCGGTGCGGCGGGAAGTGCCCGCGCACGTGTCGGTGCTGTTCCCTTTCCTGGCCGCCGACGAGCTCGGTGAGCGGGTGTTCGGTGAGTTGCGCGAGTTGTTCGACGAGCAGCCGCCGCTGCGAGTGTCCTGGAGGGAGTGTGCGCGGCACGGTGGGTTCGTGTACCTACGCCCCGATCCGCCCGGTCCCGTTCAGCGGTTGATGGACGCGGTTCAGCGCCGGTGGCCGGACGTGGTTCCCTATGAAGGGCGTCACGAGGTGGTGGAACCGCACCTGACGGTGGCCACGGGCACTTCCAGGGAAACGGCGGTCGCGATCCAGCGGACGGTGACGGAACTGCTTCCGGTCACGGCGGAGCTGTCCGAAGTGTGGCTGGTGGTCTTCGAGGGGCAGTGGCGCATCCGCGAACGGTTCGCTCTCCGGGCCCGGCCGGACCGGAGTGGGGACGTTCGGGAACGGACTGTCTCATGACCGACGACACGACAGCCACTGGCGCACCCGCCTGGTGCCTGCACGGATATCTGCCCGTGCTCGTTCGCACCACGACGGTTCATCACCCCGTCGCTTCCGTCTCCTACGATCCGGAACCCGATTTTTCTCTCGCTGAATGAGAACGCTGTAGTGCTGTGGACTACAACGCCCGCACGCTCGGTGCCCGTATCGGGCGGCTGTGGCCGGGCGACGAGGGCGGGATCGCGTCCGTCGGCCCTCCACCGGCAGCCCCGTCACCGCGACGAGCCGAGGAAAGAGGATGCGGCGATGAGCCCACGAGTGGCGAGTGATCTGCTGTTGGTCGGGAGCCTGCCGACCGGTTCGACCGAACAAGCGTTC
This sequence comes from Actinopolyspora biskrensis, assembly GCF_013408175.1. GTDB lineage: Bacteria > Actinomycetota > Actinomycetes > Mycobacteriales > Pseudonocardiaceae > Actinopolyspora > Actinopolyspora biskrensis. The sequence goes on along the minus strand of NZ_JACBYW010000008.1, from coordinate 119,537 downwards.
CGGTCGGGCGCGCACTGGTTCGGTGACCTGGTTGCCGCACTGCCGGACGGGGAGACCGGGCCACGTGCCCCTTGGGTGGGTTACGAGCGGGAGCGGTTGGTACGCCCCAATCCCGACGTGGTCGTCGTGGAGGAAACGGCCTCTCCGACCGGGGTTCCGCGTCATGTGCACGACACGCCCGTGTTCTCCGTGCGGGAAGGTGTCGAACGGTTGCACTGGGGCACCTGGCCGCGCATCGACGACGCGATCGCCTCCTACGAGGTGTTTCGCGAGTTGCGCGAGCAGGGCACGATCCCGGCCCATCTGCGGTTCCAGGTCGGGCTGCCGTTTCCGTCGAGCGCCATGAACGCGTTCAAGGCGGACTTCGGGCGGGACTATCCCAGGGCGGCACGCGGGTTCGAGGACCTCGTCGCCCGTGAGCTCGAACGGTTGACCGAGGCCATACCGCCGGCCGATCTGGCCATCCAGTGGGACAGCGCCTACGAGACGAAGGACGTCGAGGGGGTGCTGTCCTGGACTTCCGGTGACGCGTGGGAACGATTCGCGGGCCCTGTTTCCCGGCTGACGCGGCTCATCCCGGAGGACGTGCTCGTCGGGTACCACCTGTGCTACGGCACGTTCCCGGAGTGGCCCATGTACGAGCCGCAGGACATGAGCACGGTGGTGCGCATGGCCAACTACGCCGTCGCCGAGTCCGGACGGCGGGTCGACTGGCTGCACTTGGCGGGGCCGCGCTCGCTGCGCAGTGAGGACGAGCGTTTCTTCCGTCCGCTGTCCGACCTCGATGTCGGCGACACGCGGGTCTTCCTGGGGCTGGTGTTGCCCATCGACGGTGTTCCGGGGCTGCAACGTCGCATGAGGACCGCGTCGAAGTACCTCGACGAGTTCGGGCTCTCGATGTACTGCGGGTTCGGTCGGCAGCCGGGCGAGGACGGTGAGGAGACGATGCGCCAGCACCGCGAGACGGTCAGCGCGTGCCGTGGTGACTCCGCCGTTCTTCCCTGACGGTTCCTGTCCTTCGTCGAGCTGTTCCCGGGTGGTTCGGTGTTCGTAACCACCCGGGAACGGTCCTCGTGTTCGAAAGCGCCCCGTCACGGAGCATCGGGCCCTCGTGTACGGCCACGTCGACAGCTCGCGGGCGAAGTGCTTCCCCAGTCGTACGTGACGAGGAGTTTCCGCATGTTCTCCGGCCGTGCCCGTCCTTCACACGCACTTGGCGGGTTCCGTCCCCTCGCTCACGCTGTCGGTGCGACGAGCGCGCTGATGCTGACCGTGCCCGCGCCCCAGGCCGTGGTGGCCCCCGTCCGTGTCCGCGGCCGGAGGGAACGGACGGGGGCCACCGAGTTCCGACGAAGGTCGCGATCACCGCACCGAGCTCAGGCGCGGCGATCGCCGTCGCGTGATCACCGGGAACTTTCGCATGAGCATCGTGGCTTGGCCGGAGCTCACGCCGTGCGTTAACCTCGGTTCGTGATGATTTCCGAGCTGCGATTTCCCAGCCCCCGGCCGTGTAGCGGCCGCGTGGGCGTGATCGTGCTCGTCTAGAGGTCCACACGCGGCCGGTGGCCGGGGGCTTTCCTCCGTTGCTGTTGCTGCCACCGACGAGGAACCGTGTGATGACCACTCCCCAGCTTGATCCCAGCGAGATCGCCGCGTGCCTGCAGGTTCGTGATCTGACCGACCCGGCCTGCGGCGATCATGCCATGCAGACCCTGTTGGCCACCATCGTCGAGCAACTCACCACCCGGTGGGACAGCCGAGCTCGCACGGTGCGGCCCCGGCCTCTGGTCAGCATCGAAGACAACTACGACCGCCTCGGTTACGATCCCGAGGCGGTCACTCGAGACCGTCGCTACACCCGCTACACGAGTGACACCACGATGCTGCGCAGCCACACGTCGGCCGGCATCCCGCCTGCGCTACGCGCGTTGGCGACCGAACAGCACCCGCCGACCGACCTGCTGCTGGTGCTGCCGGGGGTGAGCTACCGCCGGGATGTCATCGACCGGCTGCACATCGGCACCCCGCATCAAGTCGACCTGTGGCGCCTCACCCGGGACCAGCCCCCGACTCCGGCCGACCTCGACGACATGATCGCCACGGTCGTCGCAGCAGCCCTGCCCGCAGCGCACTGGCGCACCCAGCCCGCTGTCCATCCCTACACCGCCTCCGGCCTCCAAGTTGACGTCGAGGCCGATGGCGAGTGGGTCGAGCTCGCCGAGTGCGGCCTAGCCGCGTCGCACGTCCTGGCCGGGGCCGGACTTGACCCGGGACGCTGGAGTGGCCTCGCTCTGGGCATGGGGCTGGACCGGGCGCTGATGCTGCGCAAACGGATCCCCGACATTCGCCTCCTGCGCGCCAGCGAGCCGCGCATCGCCGAGCAGATGCTCGACCTCGCCCCGTGGCGGCCGATCTCGATGATGCCGCCCGTGCGTCGCGACCTATCGATCGTGGCCGATGCCACCACCGACGCCGAACTGCTCGGAGACCGCGCCCGCAGCGCTCTCGGTTCCGAGGCCGACATGCTGGAAAGCCTCACGATCCGCGCAGTCACCGACCACGAGCAGCTGCCCGTCGCGGCCCAACAACGCCTCGGCACCCGCTCCGGACAGGCCAACCTTCTCGTCCGAGCAGTCCTGCGCCCCCTCGACAGCACTCTGACCGACCACCAAGCCAACATCCTCCGCGACCGCATCTACGCCGCCCTCCACCACGGCCCCCACCCGGAATGGGCCGCACCATCCACCTCTCCTCACGAACAGTCACAACCCGCCCGAAGGGGTGGCATGTCCACTCGGGAACCCCACTGAGACATCCCGGACTCCCCCTCGGGCGGAGCGAGGGAGATGTGTCGAGCACGGTCGAGCTGACCGTTGTTTTTCGGCTTCTGCTACCGGGGCGCCGCGCGGCCTCAGAGCTCACCCGGTGGGGTGTCGCGGAGCGCGGGGCGAAGATGGGTGTGTGCCCAGGCATCTAGCGTGGTCGGTGTTGTCGTGAGGATGCCGCGTTCGTCCTCGGCGACGAAGTTCCCGCTCAACCCGGTGGACATGCCGACGATGCCTTCGATCTGTCCGCCGCTCAAACCGGCGGAGCGCAGCGCGGTGCGGAAATCGTCCTCGGAGATCCGCTCGGCGCGCACTTCGCGTCCCACTGCTCGGCCCAGGATGTCGGCCACCTGCGAGAAGGTCAGGTCCTCGGGGCCGTGCACGGCCTGCACGTGGCTGTCCGACCAGTCCGACAGCAGTCGCGCGGCCACGATCTCGCCGATGTCGCGCGGGTCGACCCAGGCCATCGGATGGTCGAGTGGCCACGGTGTGGGCAGCACCCCCTCGCGCAGCGCGGTGAGGTCCATGAGCAGGTTGGTGAAGAAATAGCCGCAGCGCAGGTGCAGCACCCCGGCTCCGGTGGCATCCAGCGCTTCCTCCGTTCGGGCGAGTCCATCGATCTCGCCGGCCCCGTGGCGCTTCTCCGCTCCCACGCTGCTGAGGAACACGGTGCGTGCGATGCCGTTCTCCTCGACCGCGCGTGCCGCGTTGGCGCCCATGCGGGCGTATCCGGCCACCGGGTCGCCGTCCACCGTGTGCGGCGGATCGACCCAGAACAGACAGTCCGCGCCGCGCGTCGCGCGGACCACCGCCTCGGCGTCGCCCTGGTCGACTTGAACGACCTCGGCCCGCGCCCGTATCGCGGCATCGAGCTTGGTGGGGTCGCGCAACAGCAGCGTCGGACGTGTGCCCGCTTGCAGAAGCAGTCGCACGACCCGCGAGCCCACGTGTCCGGTGGGGGTGGTGACGACGATCTTCCTGCGCGTGTGTCCTGGTGTCATACCCGCAACGCTACGGCTGGTTGTGGTCGGATACTGGCCACAACTCTCGATTACATTGAGCGTGATGACCGATCCGAGCACCCGGATGCTGGAGCTGCTGTCGCTGCTGCAGAGCGGACGCAGTTGGCCGGCGACCGAGCTGGCCGCGAGGCTGGGCGCGTCACCGCGCACCCTGCGGCGGGACCTCGATCGCCTGCGTGAGCTCGGCTACCCTGTCTCCTCGACGCGCGGACCGGGGGGCAGCTACCAGCTCGTCGCCGGACGCGCCATGCCTCCGCTGCTGTTCACCGACGAGGAGGCGGTCGCCACCGTCGTCGGCCTGCGTATCGCAGCCCTCACCGAGACGGGCGGTGCCGGCGCGGCCGCCGAAGGTGCTCTGGGCAAACTCGAACGAGTTGTTCCCCAGCGGCTGCGGGCCCGCATCCAGGCGCTGACCGCCGCCACCGAGGTCAACTCCCGCGCCTCCCGAACGCTGGATCTGCGCACTGTGCAGCTGCTGGCCACCGCAGCGCACACGTATCAGGACGTGCGCTTCGACTACACCAGCCGCGGCGGAGAACGCACCGAACGCCGCGTCGAGCCCTACCGGCAGGTACTGATGGGGCACCGTTGGTACCTGCTGGGGTGGGATCGCGACCGTGCCGACTGGCGCACCTACCGCATCGACCGAATCGGTGCTCTCACCGTTCCGGGCACCACTTTCGCGCCCCGCGAGCTGCCCTCCGAGGATCCGGTGAGCTTCGTCCAGGACAGCGCCCGGTTCCCCCGAACCGGGCGGCGCGGCGTGGTGCGTTTCGCGGCCCCGGTCTCGGTGGTCTCCGAGCGGCTGATCGCCCGATCCGGCTCCCTCGAAGCCATCGACGACACCAGCTGCCGCTACACCACCAGCACCGACTCCTGGGAGTGGCTGTCCGCCGCCCTCGCCACGGTCGGCGTGCCCTACAGCATCGAGTCTCCCCCGGAACTGATCACCTGCTCGCGGAAGCTGGCCGAGCGCATAGCCCGAGCAGCCGGTGGGTGATCCTTCCAGCCGGGAAGGAACCTCGCCGAGGAAGCTGCCGATCGGCCGATACGGGCGCACGCGAACTCCGTGCCCCGTCGTGGGCGCTCACTCCCGAGCAGACCTTGTGCTCCCGAAGCTGTTGCGAGGGGCGGAGTGGAGCGATCCCGGTGGGTGCTGGCCTGGAGGCTCGATAGCGTGCGCGTGTGCAGCGGGAGGGCAGGCCGGATGAGCTGGTGGGGGTCTCGTGGACGCTGGTTGGTCATGACTGGCGCTTGGTGGGCAACAAGTCCGGGGCTGCGCGGCTGGGATTCGCGCTGCTGTTGAAGCTCTTCGAGACCGGGGCGCGGTTCCCGCGGCATGCCGAAGAGGTCCCGCGCTCTCGTCGCACGTGCACCGGATTAGCTGCCCAGGATGCCGAGGTGGGCTAGTAGGTCGATGACGGCTTTTTCGCGGATTGGTGCGGCCCGGCCTGTTCCGATGTGCTCGACCGGGGTGGTTGAGCTGCCTGGGAAGGCCCGCCGCCTGCGGGGGTGGTTGCTGCGGGTGATGCGAGTGCGTCCTCCGCGATGACCACGGTGCAGCCGAGCAGATCTCCGGTCGTGCTGCGCAGCCCCTCGAGCTGGTAGCTGTCGATGTCGGTGTAGCGGCGTTTCCGGCGGGACTTGGTGCGGTGTCGTGAGGGGCGAGCAGGCTGTTGCTCTGCCGAATGGTCTGTGCTTGCGATCGCCGTCTCGGCGTGAGGTTCGACGCCCGGCGCGTTCTGGTCGGTGCCGTATCCGGGCACCGGCACAGCGGTCTGCCCGGGCAGTTGTTGGCGGTCCAGATCGGCCACTCGGATGGCGATCTCGTCATATCCGGCATTGGTGGTCATGTGTCCGTTTGACCCCATGCCACGTGAGAGGCCTGGCATGTTCGTGATCACGAGCCCACTGGGGACTCTGCCCGAAACTGACGGTTTCAGCACGTGTGCTCTGGCGAGGTAACCGATCACGAGTGGAGGACGTACTGGTGGTGAGCAGTGCGAGATGATCAGCGGGCTGCTAGGGTGCATGCCATGCCTACGGGAAGTCTTTTCCTCTGACGCGCTCCTCGCGGGAGCGCGGACGGTCGGAGTGATGTCTCCTCCGGTTCGGTGGCGTCGGGCCGTTGCCCCGCCACTCGTTTTGTACGGCCAGTCGGCTTGGGTCCGCCTCCCCGTTCGGTGATTGTGTTTCGCTTCTACACCGAGAGTTGAGCTACTGATGACTGACCGTATGTCTCGTTCCGCTACCCCACTGTCTGACTGGTTCGGCGAGCACACCAGCACCCTGCGTGGTTTCGATGTGGACGCGCCGCTGGACGATCTCGAACCGTTGCGCGACATCGTCGGCGACGCACAGGTGGTGGCCCTGGGCGAGGGTGCCCACTTCGTCGGCGAGTTCACCCATGCTCGGCAGCGGATGCTGCGCTTCCTGGCCGAACGCTGTGGATTCACTGTCGTGGCCTTCGAGTTCGGATTCAGCGAAGCCGCAGCCCTGGACCACTGGCTGCAGGGCCACGGTGACGATGCCGACCTGGCCACGGTGGGTGGGACCACGAACGCCGGGGTGAATCCGCAGCTGGTGCACTGGCTGCGCCGACACAACAGCACCAGCGCACACCCGTTGCGCTTCGTCGGCGTGGACACCCCCACGGCCGGAGGCCAGCTGCGCCCGGCGTTGGAACCGCTGGCCGACTACCTACGCGAGGTGGATCCCGACCTCGTTGGCCTCGTCGAGCGGGCGCTGGCCATCGCCGACCGATTCACCGGAACCTCGGTGGCTGTGGCCGCCCCGAAATGGGCACAGCTGGATGGTGCCGACCAGGACGCGCTGACCGCCTCGTTGACGCGGCTGCTGCTGCGGTTTCGTTCGCTGGAACCGCTGTACGTTTCACGCAGCGACCAGGCCGGCTACGACCTCGCGTTGCGTCACCTCGAGGCGGCCCTGCACGCCGACTACATGTTCACCGCCATGCGCGACCTCTTCGCCGGCCGGGGACTGGACGGGGATGCCGCGGTCCGGGACCACTACATGGCCGAATCGCTGCACTGGCACCTCGACCGCGCCGAACCCGGCACTCGCATCGCGCTGGCCGCCCACAACAACCACATCCAGAAAACCCCGGTGTACTTCGACGACGAACTCGCCGTCCTGCCCATGGGCTACTACCTCCACCGCACGCTCGGCGACAGCTACCGGGCGCTGGCTCAGACCCACACCGCCGAGCACGTCGTCGAAATGCATCCGACCGAGGAGGCCGAAGCCGGCTTTACCGTCACCGAGGAACGCCTCGGTACCCCCGAGCCCGGAAGTGTCGAGGCCGCCGTCATCGACGCCGGATACGGCACCGACATCAGCCTCACCAACCTCCGCAACGCCCCCTCTGAAGGACTGGACCGCATCCGGGCCCAGGGCTCCAGCTTGCCTATCCCCGTACCGCAGGCATTCGACGCGGTCCTGACCAGCCCCACAACCACCACCTACTACACGACCAGCCTGCACAGTGAGCAGTAGGGAGTCCTTGCGGAATACCGCCCGGGCGGTCGGCTTCCGGCACGCGAGTCGGCGCCTCGCCGGCGTCGGAGGGCACCTCGAGCAGCGGCCTGCGCCACGTGCCCTCCCACCTCGGGACGCGTCCACCTCACGCGCCGGAGCAACTCGTCGTGCTCAGGGCGAGCACTCCAGCCAGGAAAAACCATGCTGAAAGGTCAGCAAGAGCAACCGGTTCGGATCCGAGGGGTGGCGCACCGCTCGGACCCGAACCGCTCCTCCACCGAAGTCGTCGCCTGCATCCGCGCTCCACGAGAGAACACGATCGCCGTGGAGCGTCACTGGTCGAGCTCGGCTGGACGCGTCCGCAAGTGGAACCCCTTGCGCACACCCGCTCCGTGGTCCCCAGCGTCCGGCGAACACGCCGGTATCCTCAAACCACCTGGAACCCGGCTCCGGGTCTGCTCAGCCGGCGCCACGGGCCAGTCAAGATACCGGCCGTTCCCCTGAGCCCCGCTGGACCAAGCGGGTCGGCAAGGAGATCCGTTCGGGCGCACCGGTGCCGTCCTTGAGTCGCCGCAGCGCGATCTGACCGGCGTGATTGCCCATCTCTCGGGGATCGTTGGCGATCACGCTGATGCCCAGGGTCTCGCCGAGGTCGAAGTCGTCGAAGCCGACGAAAGCGCACGCTGGGTCGTCTCGCAGCAGCGTGCTGACAGCCCCGACGCTGATCCGGTTGTTGAGGGCGATGATGGCGGTCGGCGGGTCGTCGCGAGCGAGTAGGTCGGCAGTCGCGGAGGCAGCGGACGGCACGTCGTGAACTCTGGCCACGATGAGTGCTTCATCCGGCTCTGCACCGGCTTCGGTCAGCGCCTCGCGGAACGCGGTGAGCCGCTCCGTGGCGGTGAAGAGCTCGGGGCTGTCGGCCAGGGCAGCGATACGTCGGTGGCCACGCGTGGTCAGTTCGTGGATCGCCTCCCGGACACCGGAGTGGTTGTCCCAGAGCACACTGTCGGCGACCACCGTGACCGGCGGCCGGTCCAGGAAGATGATCGGAAGCCCCAGCTGTCGCTCCCCTTCGAGATAGCTGTGGTCGGTCGCGGAGGGAACCAGCATCAGGGCGGTGACCCGGCGCTCGAGCATCGCCTGCACAACGACCCTCTCCCGCTCCGGTTCGTCGTCGGTCGAGGCGATGATGAGTTCGAGGTCGTGCTCACGAAGGGCGTGATCGACGCCTGCGGCGAGCTGGGAGTAGAACGGGTTGTCGAGATTACCGATGACCAGGCCCACAGCCCCGGTGCGCGCGCCCTGACGCAGCTCGCGGGCAAGGCGGTTCGGCCGGAACCTCAACGCCGCGGCCGCCGTGAAAACGCGCTCCCGAGTCTCGGCACGGACGTTGCTCTCGCCGTTGATCGCACGCGCGGCCGTCTTGGCACTCACCCCGGCCAGCCGGGCGACATCCTGCAGCGTGGTGTGCCCCTGCCGCGGAGGGATCTCAGCTGTCACGTCCGCCCCCTTCCTCGACCTTGAGCCTAACCGTCAACGACGGCGTCGTTCCGGACCACCCGTCTCATGTCTATCGATGACATACGTGTCGCTCGATGCATCCGGTTTCTCCCCGATCATGTCACTTATCTACCTTCAATACCGGTGATTTGGCTGCCACTAGTGCCGCAAGCGCTCTATATTCTCTCTTTGACATCGATGACATTCCTGCTAAGTTGACTCGCCAACTGTGGTTTCGGGCACAGCAAATCAGGCCACAGCCGGTCATCACGAAGGAGTGAACAGATGCCCAGTCCCGGCGACCGCGCCTATCGCGCCGCGCAACGCGCCGACCTACTCCGGTTCGCCCAGGGCGCCCGTCACGAGCTCGGCTTCGGCTGGCTCGACGAGGCCGGTCAGCTCGTCACGGAGCGACCCGTCGAACTGTGGATCACCTGCCGGATGACCCACGTCATGAGCCTCGGGGTGCTCGCCGACGAACCCCCGGCTCCCGGCGGCCCCGATCAAGCCGCCCTCACGGATCTCGCGGCCCACGGCGTACGGGCGCTCACGACCGCCTTTGCCGACGAGGAGCACGGAGGCTGGTTCGCCGCCGTGGGGCCACACGGTCCGGTCGAGGAGGCCAAGCAGGCCTATGCCCACGCGTTCGTGTGCCTGGCCGCGAGTTCCGCGGCAGCGGCGGGGATCTCCGGTGCCGAGGCCCTGCTCCGCGAGGCCGTCGACGTGCACGAGCGCCACTTCTGGGACGACGAGGTGGGCCTGGCGGTCGAGGAGTGGGACCGTGCCTGGACGGTGCTCGGCGACTACCGCGGCATCAACGCCAACATGCACACCGTCGAGGCCTACCTCGCCGTCGGTGACGTCCTCGGAGACGCGGTGTGGCACCACCGCGCCGGTCGGATCGCCGCCGCCGTCGTCGGCTGGGCCCGGGCCAACGACTGGCGCATTCCCGAGCACTTCGACTCCACCTGGACACCGATGCTCGAGCACAACCGCGACCAGCCGGCGGATCCCTTCCGTCCCTTCGGCGCCACAGTCGGACACGGTCTGGAGTGGGCCAGGCTGCTCGTGGCGGTCGACGCCAGTCTCGGTCAGGCAGCCCCGGACGGTCTGCTCGAGGCCGCGGTCGCGCTCACCGACCGGGCCGTCGCCGACGGCTGGGCGGCCGACGGAGTCGACGGGTTCGTGTACACCACCGACTGGCAGGGCCGCCCGGTCGTGCGGACACGTATGCACTGGGTACTCGCCGAGGCGGTCAACACCGCCGAGACACTGCGCCGAGTCACCGGCGACAGCACGTACGCCGATCACGCCGATCGCTGGTGGACCTACGTCGACCGCTACCTCGTCGATCGCGAGCACGGCTCCTGGCGACACGAGCTCGGTCCCGACAACCTCCCCAGCGCCGAGGTGTGGACCGGCAAGCCCGATGTCTACCACGCCTATCAGGCGGCTCTTCTGCCCGAGCTCCCGATCGTGCCCTCGTTCGCCGCGGCGCTGGCCGGCGGCAGTCGACCGGCTCAGACCACGACCGCAGCCCCTGGCACCCAGTACCGGACCGAGAAGGGGTTCCCGGCATGAAGGATCGCACCGCACCAACCCCTGCAGGCAACCTCGCCGGTAAGAAGCTCGTCCTCCGAAGCGCCGTCATCGCCGCGCTCGGCGGTCTGCTGTTCGGCTTCGACACCGCCGTGGTCTCCGGCACCACCGAGGCGCTGAAACGGGTTTTCTCCCTGGGTGGGGCAGGCCTCGGCTTCACCGTCGCGACGGCCCTGATCGGCACCATCGTTGGTGCCGCCGCCACCGGGCTCGGGAAACCGGCCGACCGGATCGGGCGCAAGAAAGTCCTGTACGCGATCGGGATCCTCTACATGGTGTCCGCCCTTGGCAGCGCTTTGGCACCCGGGTGGGTGTCGTTCATGGTGATGCGCTTCGTCGGCGGCATCGGGGTCGGCGCGGCCGCCGCGGTCGCACCGATCTACAACGCCGAAGTGGCGCCGCCGAAACTCCGCGGCCGCATGGTGGGGCTGTTCCAGTTCAACATCGTGCTCGGCATTCTGCTGGCCTATCTGTCGAACTACGTCGTGCTCCAGGTGGCGCCCGACGCGACGGCCTGGCGGTGGATGTTCGGGGTCGAGGCGCTTCCCGCGCTCGCGTTCGTGCTGTTGCTGGCGCTGGTGCCGGAGAGCCCGCGCTGGCTGATGAAGGTGGGACGCGTGGAGGAGGCCGACCGCTTGATCACGGTCCTCGCCTCGGACGCGGACCAGGCGCGGCTGGCTCGCGAGGAGATCATCGAGGCAAACGAGGCCGACCACACCGAGCAACGCACCACGTTCTTCGCCCGTCCGCACCGCAAGATTATCCTGCTGGCGTTCGCGATCGCGGCTTTCAACCAGCTCTCCGGAATCAACGCGGTGCTCTACTACGCCCCCTCGATCTTCGAGTCGGCCGGAATGGACGAAAGCGCCTCGTTCCTCAGCAGCGCCGGTGTGGGGCTGATCAACCTGATCTCGACGATGCTCGCTCTCGTCGTGATCGACCGGCTCGGACGACGCAAGCTGATGCTCGTCGGATCGTTCGGTTACCTGCTCACCCTGGGCGTTCTCGCGGTGACCTTCCTCAGCCAGGGCGAGGCGTTCTCCGGCGCGGCAAGCCTGCTCGTGGTGGTCATGGTGATGCTGTTCGTCGCCGCGCACGCTTTCGGCCAGGGCGCCGTCATCTGGGTCTTCATCTCCGAGATCTTCCCGACCTCGATCCGCGCACGAGGGCAGGCGTTCGGCTCACTGACCCACTGGGGATTCGCGGCCGCCATCTCCTGGATCTTCCCGTTGCTGGCAGAGGCGATCGGTGGCGGGACGGCCTTCACCTTCTTCTTCGTGTGCATGGTCGGCCAGCTCGTCTGGGTGCTGTTGCTGATGCCCGAGACCAAGGGGGTGCCGCTGGAGGAGATGAAGGGCGTCCTCGGGCTGCGGCACAGCCCGGACAGCCACCCGGACGCCGGTCGGTCCCGGGGCAGCTCCGACTCCTTGACCCCTGACTGAGCAGACACCGGACGTGGGTGCCCCGGGTTGGCCGAGAACGGCCCCCGGGGCACACCCACGCGACAGCACAGCCCCGCGCCGGGGCCTGCGTCCCGGCCACGAAAGGTGACGCCATGCAGCAAGGAGCCCTCGTCGTGGGTGAGTCCCTGGTCGACATCGTGCACGAGCGAGACGGATCGGTGATCGGCTATCCCGGCGGCAGCGCCGCCAACGTCGCGGTCGCCCTCGCCCGTCTCGGCCGGCCGACCTGGTTCGCGACCAGCTACACCGACGACGAGCACGGTCGGCTCATCGCCGACCACCTCGAGCGGGACCAGGTACGTCTGGCCACCGACGTCGCCGCCATCGACCACACCTCGGCGGCGGTGGCCACCATCGCCGCGGACGGCGCCGCGGAGTACCGGTTCGACATCGATTGGCGGCTGAACCCGCTCGCGCTGCCCGACAACGTGCAGCCGGTCGCACTCCACGCCTGCTCCCTCGGAGCAGTGCTCACTCCGGGCTGTGAGCAGGTCTACGAGCTGGTCGACCACCTCCGCGCCAGTGCCCTGGTCAGCTACGACCTCAACGCTCGACCCGCGGTGACCGGAACCGGCCCCGAGGTGCACGCCCGCGTGCAGCGCTTGGTCGCGATCAGCGACGTGGTCAAAGCCTCCGAGGAGGACCTGGACGTGCTCTACCCGGGCCTCGACCACCTCAGCGCCGCCCGTGACCTCCTGGCACAAGGTCCCCGCGCCGTGGTCGTCACAAAAAGCGACGAGGGCGCGTTCGTGCTGACACGCAGCGGCGCGGTACAGACTCCCACTCCGGAGGGAATCGTCGTCGCCGACACCATCGGTGCCGGTGACACCATCGGCGCCGCCCTGCTCGACGCGCTCTGGGCAAAGGATGTGGCAGGGCCCGACGCACGCACCCGGTTGGATGCGCTCGCATCCGACGCATGGCGCGAGGTGCTGACCTACGCCGGTCGCGCCGCCGCCGTGACAGTCTCGCGCCCCGGCGCGAACCCGCCCTATCGGTGTGAGGTCACTGCCGGATGAGTTCGCCGACGGCTTCCCGCCGGACGAGCGGCTTGCCCGAGCGGCCTTCCCCGCCATCGAGCGCTGCCAAAACTCATCGATACTTCGACGCCTGCGAAGGTCCTACCGCTTTCCTGGGGCGCCGACAAGCGCCGTCGGCCGACACCGACATAGCCGGTCGGGGGCCGGTGACACCGGCTGTCGGTGTGCCTGTGTGACGTTGATGGAGACTGTTCGTTTCGGCAGTGACAGCCACAACCTCCTAGGCCGGTGTTGTCGTCCGGCGGACTGCTGGGTGGTTGTCGCCCTTCGAACCGGGTAGGCATGCCGTCGGTGCCGCGGGTGAAGGGTTTCCATGCCGAAACCGCGTCCCCGGCTGTCGGTCAGCTCGTCGACCGTCGTGGCAGTCGGCCCCGTGCTCCCGGTGTCCTGAGGAGCAAGGTGGTGTTCACTCGGTCATGGTGTTGGTGGGGCGTTAGCGTCCGCTCATGCGTCAGGGTCGGACGTCGGACGAGCTGGTCGAGTTGCTGACGAAGGTGCTCGACGTTGCGACGGTGACGTCGGTGAGGCCGCATCGGGGTTTTCACGGCCGTGAGGTATGACCCGATCAGGAGCCCCTGATCGGGTCAGCCCCGGCGCGGGGGCAGAGCCGCAGGCGGCGGGACGGGGGCAGACCGTCCCGCAGCGCCACACCCGCCTCAACTCTCCCGCCGTCCGAGCGGCGCGCGCCTTTCGCGGCGCACCGGGGGACGCCGTTCCCTCCGTGCGCTGCCCCTGTTTTCGGGGCAACACCGAGGTCAGTGGGCGTTGAGTTCGTAGATCTCCCACGAATCCAGGTGGACCCGCCCGCCGTCGGCGAACGGGCGCACGCGGTTGCCCTTCGGGGCGGGGAACACGAGGTCGGTGAGCACGACCTGGCCGCGGTCGCCGAACACCTCCACGCAGCAGCGATCCATCAGGATCCGCAGCCGCACAACACCGTCGTCCGGAACGTGCTCGGCTGCGTGGCGCGCCGGGAACGCGTCACTGACGGTGGTGTCGCCCGACTCGGTACGTTCGACGAACACCTGCCGGGCGGTGACGTCGTAGCCGATGCGAGTGACCTGCTCTCCATCGGTGAACACCTCCAGGCCGAACGACGTGGCCGAGGCCCCGGTGAGCCGGAACTCTGTGGTCATGTCCAGCTCGGACCCGCGGAACTCCGGCGCCGCTCCCCCGTCGGAGACGGCACCGGACCAGCGTCGCGGTCTCCTGCGCACCCGTTCCAGTTCGGCAACGGGCCGCTGGGCCACCCGGAGCCCGGCACCGGTCTCGATCAGGGACAGCTCGCGCGGCACGGACATGCTGCCCCGCCACGGTGAGGTGGGGATCTCGCTGGCGTACGTCCAGTTGCTCATCCAACCCAGCCACAGACGGCGCCCGTCTGATTCGGGAATGCCAGCCCAGGTCACGGCCGCGTAGAAGTCCGCGCCCTGATCAACCCACCGAACCTCGCCGGGGGATCCGTCGTTGCGGAACCGGGTCCCGTCGAACTCGCCCACGAAGTACTGCATTCCCGAACCGCCGGCCGGGCCGCCCGGGTTGATGCTGACGATGAGGACCCACTTGCTACGGCCCGGCTGCCCCTCGACCGGGAGTCGGAATAGGTCGGGGCATTCCCACACGCCTCCGTGCGCGCCTTGGTCGGAGCCGAACTCGCTCAGCCGCTCCCAGTTCAGGAGATCCGGCGAGGCGTAGAAGCTGATCCGGTCTCCCTCGGCCAACGACATGATCCACCGCTCGGTTTCGTCGTGCCAAAAGACCTTCGGGTCGCGGAAGTCGGCCACACCCGGGTTCTCGATCACCGGGTTTCCGGCGTATTTCGTCCAGGTGCGCCCGCGGTCCGTGCTGTAGGCGATGCTCTGCTGCTGGGTTTGCCCAGCGTTGGTGTAGATCGCCACTATTCCCGGCTCGGCGTCGAAGAGACCGCTCGTGTTGTCGTGATCGACGACGGCGCTGCCGGAGAAGATCGCGCCCAGTTCGTCGGGGCTGAGCGCGACCGGCAGTTCCGTCCAGTGCACGAGGTCGTGGCTGACCGCGTGTCCCCACGACATGTTCCCCCACTGATCGCCGTGGGGATTGTGCTGGAAGAACAGATGGTACTCGCCCTGGAAGTGGACCATGCCGTTCGGGTCGTTCATCCAGTTGCGTTCCGGTGTGAAGTGCACCGTGGGCCGCCAGTACGGGGTGCCAGCCGAGCTGTCGCCCGCGAATGCGGTCCTTGGCTGCGGCGCGAGGACCCCGGTAGCCACGAGCGCGCCAGTGCCGAGCAGGAAGCCGCGCCTGCCGAGGCGTGCCTGCCGGTGGGGTTCGATCGAATCGTCAGGGTGGTGCATGCCGACCTCCTCGTCCCTGTCCCGCTGGCAACAGCCAGCGGTGGTTGGCCTGGCCGCGAGCGCATTACGTCGACGCAAGACGCTCGCCCGAACTTCGTGAACCGCGTGGGAGATAAGCGTTGTCCTCGTGAGCTGTCCCCCTCGGGTTCGGGCAGCTTTCGGTACAGCAACACCGGGCCGAGCACGCCGAAGGCCGGCGTGCACCCGAAACAGGCTGGTCACGGTGATGGCGTTGATCAGACCCAGTGCCGAGATCACGACGGTGAAGTCCCACCCCCGGCGCTTCATCGTGCCGCCCCGGACTCGCACCGCCGAGCAAACCGGCGGTCGCTCCGAGCGACGGTGGTGCGACGACGAGCTGCTGTACGTCCTGTTTCGAGTGATCAGCGCGCAAGACGGCCGACGTGGACATGAGCAGGAGCCCTTCTCGATACGGACAAGTTGGTGCCGGGGTCATCTCGTCTCACGGCGGCGCACTGGATCACTGGGCGCAGGCAGAGGCGCGGACTCGACGTAGCCGGATGAGTGCGGGCGAACGGTCCGTTCACCTGCTCATCGGCTGCCCGCTCGACTGACGTCGCTGCCTCTGCACCCCACACCAACGCCCGATTCTGACTGTTTTTGTGTGGCTTCGTTTTTGATGTTGACCGATTATGCCTGCTGTCGCGATGTTGTCAAGGGTTCGACCACGGCTCGCTCGAGCGTGGTGATCAGCGAGGTCCGCTCGTGCGGAGTCGGAGCCCCCGCGCCTCTTCGGCAGTGCTCCGGCGCTGCCCCAGCACTTCGCCCTTGGTCAAGCAAAAACAACCAAACGCAACTGAAACCACACGTGAAAACTTGTAAGGCCACACGAACTGTGGTTAGCATCACTCTGAAGAACGTGGAAGCGCGGGGGTACTACATGTACGCGGAGGAGCGTCAGCGGATGATCCTCGAGCGGGCGCGGGCCGCTGGTCGGGTCGATGTCGCAGACCTGGCCGGCGAATTCCACCTCACCTACGAGACCGTGCGTCGTGATCTCACAGCACTCGAACGCCACGGCGTGCTGCGGCGGGTGCACGGTGGTGCCATCCCCATCGAGCGGCTCGGTTTCGAGCCCTCGTTCGGGACGCGCGACTCCACCATGACCGAGGAGAAGGAACGCATCGCGAAGGCGGCGCTGGCCGAGGTTCCCGCGGACGGAGCGATCCTCCTCGACGCCGGGAGCACGACCGGGAGGCTGGCCGAACAACTGCCCGCCGATCGCGAGCTGACCGTGGTAACCAACTCGCTGACCATTGCCTTCACCCTCAGCGCACGTCCGAACGTGCAGTTGATGGTGGTCGGTGGCCGACTGCGGGGGCGCACCCTGGCCACCGTCGAATCCTGGGCGTTGCAGGCGTTGCAGGACACCTTCGTCGAGGTGGCGTTCGTCGGCACCAACGGGGTGTCGGTCGAGCGCGGAATGACGACTCCGGACCAGTCCGAGGCGATGACCAAGCGGGCCGCGATCCGGAGCGCACGGCGAACCGTCCTGCTCGCCGATCACACCAAGGTCGGCAACGATCATTTCGCCCGCGTAGAGGGACTGAAGGAGGTCGACACCTTCGTCACCGACAACGGGGTGGACAGCAGCCTCGTGAATGAGATCGAGGCCGCCGGTCCCGCCGTGGTCGTCGTCTGACGGCGGTCCACGGTAAAGCGTCGGCCTTCGGCACGGTCGCCCCTGAGACGCCGGACGGCACCCTCTCGCCGACGGCGGAACCGCGGTCCGGGACATGTCCAGCTCGCTGAGCGCAACCACGTCCGGGGCACGCTGAAATCGCAGACGGCACCGGTCGTGCCCACCGGCGCCGCCGTGCCCGGAAACGGCACGGGGAGAACTCGTACGCAACGACGCAGAGGGGCCAACGTGTCCGGTTTATCGCGAAGAACACTGCTTCAGCTCAGTGCGGCCGGTGTCACCACCGTCGCCGTTCCCGTCACCACTGCACGGCCGGCCACCACGCGGGCCGCCACCGAGCAGACCTACCGGTGCCAATACCACTTCACGGTCCCCGAGCAGTGGAAGAACGACCCGCAGCGGCCGATCCGCATCAACGGTCAGCTCCACTACTACTACCTCTACAACGCCGACTACCTCAGCGACGGAGGGGGAACCGCGTGGCGGCTGGCCACCACGACCGACAACGTCGTGTTTCGCGACGAGGGCATCTCCATCCCGAAGTTCACCACCCCCAACGGGGACGTGTGGTCCGGTTCGGTGGTGGTGGACACCGACAACACGGCCGGGTTCGGCGAGGGCAGCGTCATCGTGCTCGCCACCCAGCCCGACGGCCAGAACGGCGGTGCGCAGGCCCAGTTCCTCTGGTACTCCACCGATGGCGGGTTCACCTTCACCAACCACGGGAAGGACCCGGTGATGCCCAATCCGGGCGTGTCGAACTTCCGCGACCCCAAGATCATCCGTGATTCCGATCGCGGGCGATGGGTGACCCTGCTCGCCGAGGGGAACAAGGTCGGCTTCTACGTCTCGCAGGACCTGAAAAACTGGAACTACGTCAGCGGGTTCATCAAGAACGGGCTCGGCCCGCTGGAGTGCCCCGACCTGTTCCACCTCACCTCCTCCGACGGATCCGCGACCTGGGTGCTCGGGGTCAGCGCCGACGGCGGCGACGCGGGACTGCCGAAGACCTTCGCGTACTGGACGGGGCACTTCGACGGCACCACCTTCCACCCGGACGCGTCGGCCCCGCAGTGGCTCGACCACGGATTCGACTGGTACGCGGCGGTCACCTGGGAAAAACCCGCGGGCGACGGCGTCGATCCCACCACGCGATACGCAATGGCCTGGATGAACAACTGGGACTACGCCCACAACACGCCCACCACCGAAGCGGACGGGTACAACGGCGTGGACTCGATCGTGCGGGAGATCACCCTGCGGGAGCAGAGCTCCGGGCAGCTCAGCCTGGTCTCCCGCCCGGTCGACGCGCTCTACGATCGCGTCGCGCGCACGATCGACCTGGGCACCATCACCGTCGACGGGGAACACCCCCTGCCGTTCCAGGGAGTTGCCTACGAGATTCGCGCGGAGGTGACCTGGGGCATGCTGGAGAACGTGGGAATGCAGCTGCGGAAGTCGAGTGACGGCAGTCGCCACATCGATCTCGGGGTGTTCGGCGACTACGCCTACCTCAACCGCGCGGCGACCGGTCACCCCGACCAGTCGGGGCAATGGTTGGAGAGCCACACGCCGTTCGACCCGGCGGCCAAGCGGGTGGACCTACGAGCGCTCGTCGACCGCACGACGATCGAGTTGTTCCTCGACGACGGCCGGTACGTCCACTCGCACCTGGTTTTTCCCGACCCCACCGACACCGGCGTCACGCTGTTCACGGTGGGCGGTGCGGCGGTCTTCTCCAGCGTGGTGATCCGCGAGTTCGATCCCATCCGACCCCCTGAAAAGCCACTCCCCTGATCAGAGCCCGCAGACGCAGCACCAGCGGCCGACGCGTCACCGGCACATCAGCCGGACTACGAATCGGTGGCGGCTTCGAGGTAGGTGGTGGAGACCGCGGGGCGCGGCGAGCAGGGGCTGAGACCGGCAGGGACCGTTGATCGAGCAGTCGGTGTTCCCCGGACGGAATCCGAGCGGCGGTGCTCCGGCGGGGACGCCTACGTAGTCGGGAATCCGGATGCGTTTGCGGCAGGACCGGTTCGGACGTTCCGCTGGTCCGAGTGTGGGAAATCCTCGCGAAAGCGTCACACCTGGCATGAGGCCTTGGAAGACTACCTCACGTACCCTCATTCCGACCATGAAGGAACGTCAATGACGAATACGTTTGACCGTTGGGTGCTGGCCTTCGACGGTTCGTGCCGAGTCTGCCGGAACATGTCCCGCGCTGTTGCCGACGCCTGCGGTGACAAGCTCGAAGTGCTCCCGCTGACGCACCCGGACGTGCGGGAGTGGCGCGAACAGGCGCTCGGTGCGAGCCCGGAGTGGGCACCCACACTGATCCGCGTCCGATCCAACCGGGTCCGCGCCTGGGTCGGCATCCCGTTGGGATTCACCCTGGTCCGGCACCTGGGCCCTCGCTCCACACTGGCCGTGCTCGGCGCGCTGGGCCGGATACGCCAAACCGCGCATCGGAAGCGTCTCGGCACCCTGCCGCTGATCGCCGGTCTTGCGGTCGCGGCCAGCCTGACCAAGCTCGACCCGTACAGCGGTGGCAGGAACGGCGACGATCCGCGTGCCTGGGTGGAGGCCAACGGGGAACGGCTCCCGCAGTCGTACGGCGAGGTCGTCGAGTATTCGATGGCCTACCGCCAGGCGATCTTCAACGCCTCGTCCGCGGCGACCAAGAGTCGCCTGTGGGGCGAGCACCTCCGACAGTACGGTGCGACGCATCCCGATCTGTCGGAAGACCAGGAACGAGCGCTTCGGCGCGCCATGGACGTCCTCGGGGACGAATCGCTGTACGCGCAGCCGTCTCCGTCCGAGCGGGACCGGGTGCTGCAGGAACTCCGGGACGAGGTGAACGCCTCCTTCGGCGGGGAAACCCAGTCCCTCATCGCGACCCTCGGTCCACCGGACCTCGCGCCCGCCAAGGCGGACTGTCAGTGCAGCACCAGCAGCGATTACTGCTGGATGGGATGCGTCCCCAGCGATAGCTGCCGCAGGGTGGGCGGATGCGGAACCGGATGGGTCTACACCTGCAACGGGTGGTGTGAAGGCCCCTGAACCGGGCGTTCTCGCGACACCGCATAACCCCGGCCGACCGGAGTGACGGAGCATCGGTGATCGGACGCGACCAGGGGGTGGTCCAGTTCTCTCGAAGCTGCCGTGGTGGCGGATCACGGCGAAGTCTCCGGGTGTGCGCGAGGTCCTGCTCGCCGTTGCCGTCCTGCCGGTCCAGGCCCGATCGACGCCGGGCCGGTGGACCGTCCAACGTGCTCAAGGGCGCGGGAACGGGACGGTGATTACGGCCGGGTCGCGGTCCATGCGCACACCCCGCGACGTGAGGGGCACGCAGCTCTCCCCTGACACGTGATCTCGCGGCCGCCCGCGACCGGTCGTGCGTTTGAGGATCGCGCCTTCGAGCCCGTGGTCGGCGGCAATGCCGAGAGGTCCGCGTAGCGCGGAGCTCGTCCCACAGTTCCACAACACCCGCGAGAAGACCGTCCAGCAGATCGCGGGATCTGCGGTGTGCCCCGCACCACCGACTACGGACACCTCACCATAACCAGTCGGTGATCTCCACGAGAGGCACTACTTCGCGGCTCGGCGTAGGAGCTCGAGAACGACTGCTCCCCGGCGCCCGCCTGCGTCTGCCACGTCTCTGGTTCGTTCGCCCTGATGCGGGCCGAGCGAGGCGAACCTCCGGCCTCGCCCCATCACCCCCTTAGTAGTAGATAAGCGGCATTATCAACTACTAAATAGGACATCTATTAAATAGTTCTCTTTATAAAACTAACCAATTTAACTTAACAAAACAAAACTGATATCGTGCAGACATGCAGGGCTACGAGGAAGAAACCGTGCCGGAGGCACCGGCGAGCGCCGCGCAGCACGAGATCACCCCCCATGGCTCCCCGACTTCGCTGGAGGAATCCCCCGGGAGCAAAAACGGACATGACGGAACCCATGACGAATCTTTGTCCAGGTCAACGACGGAACCGCGGCGCTGCGGCTACAGTCGTTGCCGCGCGGTACTGCCGGAGGCACGCACCGGACGCAAACGGGAGTTCTGCCACGAACGGGATCGCACCTGGGCAGTGGACGGACGAGCGGTGACCTGCGCCGAGCTGGGGCGGGCCGAACGGCTGCTGAGCTCGGCGCACGGGGAACAGAACTCCCCCGCGGCCACGGTGGACACCGCGGTGCTCGGAGAGCAGATCACCACGGCCTTGAACGGGCTGACCGGTGTGCAGCCGTGGCTGACCCAGCTGGTGGATTCCCTGGAAACCGTGAACGGGCGACTCGACGAGGACGTCGCCGCCGCGCGCGCGGCCCAGGCCGAGGCCGAAACCGATGCCGCCGAGGCACGCGGACAGGCCGAAGCGGCCGAACACGTCCGTCAGTCCGCGGAAGCCGAACGCGATCAGGCCGACCGCGCCCGGCAGGTCGCAGAGCAGGCCCAGCAGCAGGCCGAGCAAGCTCGGCACACCGCGGAGCACGCCCAGTCCCACGCCGAAGGCCAGCGCGACCGCTACGCCGCGCAGCTCAACGAGCTCGAACAACGACTGGCCGCGGTCACCCAACGCCGCGACGAGGCGGAACAGACACTGGCCGAGGTTCGGGCACAACTGCACAGCACGCAGCACACTCTGACCGAGGTTCGCCAGCAGCTCGAGGAGGCCACCAACCGCAATCACCAGCTCGTCGGCGAGCACACCGAGACCCTGGACCAACTCCGGCGCGAGCACGCCGCCGAACTCGACCGGCTGCGCGGTGAACACTCCGAGCGGATTCGTGAACTCGAGCAGGAACAACACCGCGAACTCGAATCGACCCGCACACAACACGCCGAGGCCGAACAGCGAGTTCGCGACGAACTGCAGCAGCAGCACGCGACGCAGCTCGCCGAACTGCACGAGACCATCGGCGGTTTGCGCCACCAACTGGCCACCACCGAACAAGCCCGCCAGGACGGAGCGACCGAGCTCGCCAACTGGCGGTCCGCTTTGGAGCGGGCGCTGGACGAACAGGACACCGAGGAGGAAAGTTCCCCCTCCGAAGCCTCCCTGTCCGAGCGCATCCGCGAGTTGTTGCGTGGCGACTGAGTCGCGTCCCCTCCCCTCCTCGGAACCGCTGGGGCACACGACGACGTCCGAGACCCTTCGGTTGGTTCCGGTTGCGTCGGGTCCGGTGGGCGGAACCCGGATCGCCCCGGCGATCCGGGTTCCGTTTCCACTAGGCCCTGGGCGCCCGAAGCTGGCCCGCGGGGCAAAGTAGGGCCAGAGGTCACGCGGATCATGGGGCGGTAGCGTTCCTGAATGCAGCGCGAGTGGCGGCCTGATGAGCTGGTGGGGTCGTGGACGCTGGTCGGCGCGGACTGGCAGTTGATGGGTAACAAGTCCGGGGCTACTCGGCTGGGTTTCGCACTGCTGCTGAAGTTCTTCGAGATCGGGGCGCGGTTCCCGCTGCTAGGCCGAGGAGATCCCGCCACAGGCGGTTGACTACGTGGCTGAGCAGGTCGGAGTGCCTGTCGAGGAGTTCGGCACTGCTCCTGGCGCTCACGCTCGATCAAGGGACAGGACCCGCTTCTACGTCGAGGTGGACAGTGTGCCCGTCGACGGGGTGGTGCCCACGGCATGGCGGGACGCCGTCATCGACGAGCGGGACCGCATCGAGCGCATCCCGTACGAGCTGTGCGTATTGGTGTCGCTGCGGGATGCGCTGCGGCGTCGCGAAGTGTATGTGGCCGACGGCAATAGGCCGCGGCTGTTCATCGGACAGGAACTCAACTGGCATTCACCGGCCCTTTCAGGTCTGCATCCGCCCACTGCGGCGGAACCGCAGCGCGCAGACTTCAGCAACCCGAGCAAGCCGGTCAACAAGCAAATCCGGAGAACCGGGGCTTAGCGCCAGTTTCCGTTCCGATGTCCCTCAAGCCCGAGCTCAGCACACGATCCGGGGCTCCCGGATGTCGGTGGGATTTCGGGCCACGTCGGCACACACCTCAAGCACTCGGTCGATGTCCGCATCGTTGTTGGCCACCCCTACGGACACTCGGACCACACCCTGCGTCCGAACCGGGAGCAGCCGCTGGTAGGTGCCCATGTCACAGGGGTTGCCTCGCGCGAGGGAGCTTCTGAGGCGCTCCTGCGTCAGCTGGTGGCGGTGTTCGAACACTCCGGGGTTGCAGAAGCATCCGGTCCGGAGGTTGATCCCGGCGGCTGCGGCGGCCTCCTCGCACGCTCGCTCGTCGATCAGCGCACCGTCCTCGTCGATGAGGTTGAAGGCAACCGTCGGTCCGCGCTGCTCGTCGTCAGCGGGGCCGACGATCTGGGCAGCCGGCCGACCGCCCGGGTGCGCGAGTTCGCGGAGGCCGGTGAGCAGTCGGCGGGTGAGCCTCCCGGTGTGCTGCTGGATCGCCGGATAGCCGATCGCGGTGTGCCACCGGACGGCCTCGGTGATGTCCGGAAGGATCAGGAACGGTAGTGTGCCGTCCTCGAAGCTGTCCGGTGCGGGCAGCGGGAGGTGCCAATCCACCTGGGCCGACGAGGCGTAGACCGTCCCGCCCGTGAACCAGGGTCGCTGGAGCGCCTCGAGCGCGTCACGGCGCGCGATCAGACAGCCCGCTCCCGCGGGGAAGCCCGTGATCTTGTACCAGGACAGGGTCACGAAGTCAGCGGGAACGGCTTGCAGATCGAGACCGCTGGTCGGCGCGAAGGCGGCGGCGTCGAGGAGCACGCGCCAGCCGTGACTGTGCGCGGTGGAGACCCAGGACAGCGGATGCTGCACGCCCGTGGCGTTGGATTCGGCCGGATACGCGAGCAGCCCCGGCCTTCCCTGCTCGGACAACGTCTCGAGTTCCTGCTCGAGACGTGGCTCGTCAGCCCGTAGATCTGCGCCGAGCGGCACCATCCTGGTGATCGATCCCGCCCGCGTTGCGTAGTGGCGCAGGCCGAGCACGGAGTTGTGGTTGTCGGCCAGCATCGCCAGCGGGGTGTCCGCCCCGAACGGGTACGCCTCGGCCACCAAGCGGATCGCCCCGGTAGTGTTCGGTGTGAAGATCACTTCGTAGGTCGCCGGGTCCGCCCCGCAGAATTGCAGCACCTCCGTGCGCGCCTGTTCGATCCGCTCGGTGGAGGCTTGCGAAGCAGGGCTCCGGGAGTGCGGATTCCCCCAAACCCGGTGGGAGAGCCTGTCGCAGTGAGCACGCGTCAGCGACAGGGGAGGAAGCGCCGCACCCGTGTAATCGAGGTAGGCCTGCCCGGACTCGTCGAGATACGGGAACTCCGAGGCCCGGATGGCGTCCATCCTGCTCTTCGTGTCGTCCATGTGTCATGCTCCGGTTCTGCTGCTCGGCGACGACAACGGCGCGGGTCCCGACCGGGAGGCCGCTCGGGACCTCCTCGGGAGCTAGGCAGGCCGTGTCGACGTGGCGGTCGCTGTCACCACTTCCGCGCTGGTCACGGCGTGGATCGTTCCGTCGTGGAGCAGGGGAGCGAGGCGGGTTCGCAAGTTCTGCATGAGCGCCTCGTGCGCGGTCGGATGAAGCTGTTCAAGTTCCTCGGCGATCGCCGACAGGCGGTAGACGCAGCTCAACCCCTCGGCCCCTTCGGGAACGTGGACTGGTAGCGCTGCGGGGGTGCGCCGCACGTCCACGAATCCGACTTCGTGGAGAAGCTGCACGACCTCGTCCGCGGGCAGGCTCCACGGTTGTCGGAAGTCCTGCGCCTGCTGTTCTCCGAGCTCCGCGGAAACGGCATCGTGCAGCGCTCGAAACATCGGGTTGGATTCCAGGCCTGCCCACAGAGAGATCGCGAGACGCGCCCCGTCGGCGGCGACGCGGTGCAGTTCGCTCAGCGCAGCTCGGCGATCGGGGAAGAACTGCAGTCCGTGTTGGCACACGACGACGTCGTACGCGGCGTCCGGAGCTCGCAGGGAGTCCGCTCCGCATTCGGCGTATTCGATCGCGGCGCCGTCCACGGGGGGCTTCGCCCTGGCCAGATCGAGCATCCCCGGACTGATGTCGGTTCCCAGCACTGATCCGCGGGGACCAACGGACGCCGCCAGCATTCGCGCGACCGTTCCGGGGCCGGTCGCCACGTCAATCGCGCGAGACCCCGGTTCCGGGCGCAGCACCCCCAGCAGATGACACGCCCACGGATGGAATATTCGTTTGACCAGGACGTCCTCGTAACTCCGCAGAGGCTCGGACGAGGCCGCGTCGAGGTTCCAGCTCCAGTCAGCCATGTGCGCATTCCTCCCGTCCCGAGGCGCAGAGCGCGCGGCGCATCGGAGTGACGACTACTCGACCTCACTTCGTATCGGGATCCGCTGACAGGCCACTTACACCTCACTGACTCCCGCTGGAGGATCCGGCAGGAGCTTCGAACCGCCCGCGCCTGCGGCACCGCACCAGGCCGGATGAACCGGGTGCTGGCACGAGCACTCGCAGACCGAACGGAACAGCACGCTCGGTGTGTCGCCCGACTCTCACCACCTCTCGCCACCACGAAGCGTTACTATCGGGAATTGATCACGTGTCAGTGCGATGTCAGCGCACGGTGTCCCGGCTCGGTCCAGTCGGCCAAGCTCAACAAACCGAAGACAATGTCGGAATACGAGGCGGTGTCGGTGACCAGCATCTCCGGCGGCCTGCCGCCGTCGCGGTCATACAAGACGTCGAGCACATGCAGCGAGTCCCGCGGGGCGTCCAGCACGAGGCGCTTCCACGAGCCGACCAGCAGTCCTTCGTCGATCTCGCTGCGCTCAACCTTGTTGCGCCCCCGCCCCACAGTCGGGGCAGGTCTCGCAGCGCGGCCAACACCCGCTGGCCTCCGGCGAGGCGTCGAAGGCCACGACCTCGCACAGCTTCCGCAGCAACGGACGCACCGAAGGTCGTATAGTCCACATCCGAGCTGCAACCCCACGTGAGCACGGGGATGTGTGATTCTTTCGGGAAAGAAAGGACGCTTACTACAACCACTGTTCCGACAAAACGTCGGTGGTTAGCAACGTGGACACCATCTGGGCGTCCGACTGCACGAAGTGCGTCGGTCCCGGTGTCACCTAGCTGGGCAGCACCGACGGCATTCGTTTCGCGTCGTACGTCGGCAGGACGTGCTGAATCAACTCCTCATTCCTCGAATCGCTCACTCGCGTCTCGTGCGCCCGGCTCCTCCACCAGCCGGTGACCGTCACTAGCATGTCCGCGAGGAACGAAACGGCGTGGGAACGGAGAACAACGGCATGCACATCGACGAGATCACCGAACGGTGCCGATGGGCACGGGACCACAATCAGGAGCACCCGTCCGGCGAGTGGTCCATCGACGAGCAGCTGGCGGTCGCCCTGGTGCTGCGCGACCGAAACCACCTCGAGACCGTGGGCTACACCTTCGAGCAGGCCACCGATCGGGTCTGCCAGGCGGCCGGGTTGAACGCCCTCGAGTTCACCGGCTGGCTCAACGACATCCGGAAAGCTCTCGAGAACGACCAGCGTGGCTGAGCTCGAGGCGTCAGCACCGTCACCGTTTTCCGGGGCGCCGCACGACGGAGCCGTCTTCCCGGAACCTCCCCGGAGAAACGGCTCCGTCGTGGCGGTGTTCGGATCACGCGTAGGGGTCGAACGGGATCCCGTCCGGTTTCGCCTTGTCGAGGTTGTCCTGGAAGGCGCCGTTCTTGATGGCCAGGCTGGCGCTTCCGAAGTCGGCTCCGGTCAACTTCGCCCTCGTGTCACCGGGGAAGTTGTTCCAGCTCACCAGCGTGGGATAGTGCCAGGTTCCCCAGTCGTTCTCCGGCTGCTCGTCCTTGCCCGCGAGCCGGAAGGCGTGGGTACCGACTCCGTCCTTGTGGTAGACGACTTTCGCGTGGGTGCCCTCGTGCCAACCGACCTCGGAGGTGGAGTGGGTGTTGTACTCACCGTGGGCGGAGGTGGAGACGTACCTGGCGCTTCCGTCGTGGACCCACACCACGACGTGCTCGATGTCGTGTCGGTGCCCGAAGGCGTCCAGGCCCGGCACTGCCTGGTCCTTCTGGAAGTACATGTCGTAGAGATAAGCCTGCCAACCGTTGTTGCGCTTGGCGCGGGCGTAGACGTTGGAGTTGTCGAGATCGGACGGGTCGTGGCACTGCCCGTCGAGCGCCCCGGAGTTGTTCAACCCCGGGTTCAGCGTTCCGTTCCGGCCGATGGCCACACTGGGGTAGCAACCGTCCCCGTCGTAGTCGAACGCGGGCAACCACTTCGCGTCCTCCGGTGCGGAGCCGGCCGGAATCTTCGGGGGGACCGTCTCGGCCACGGCCGCCCCCGGAAAGGCGATCAACAGCAGAAACACTGCCTTCAGGGCCAGCAGGACTCTGGGGAGTCGTCGCCCCGCACCAAGTCTCACAACCGGGGACGCCGAGTGCCGCCCCCGTGTTGTTTCCGACGCGGTGTCGGTCCCGGTCGTTCCTCGCGCTGCGGTTCCGTACATGCGAATCCCTTCACCTCGGTGAGGTAGCTGGTGATCGGCGAGCGTAGTGCGCGGACAGAACCGGCAACGTACGTACGCACGAACCGAGTGTGAAGGGGCACTGTCCGGATGCCGACACCTGACCGGAAATCGGGTCCACTGTGTCCGGACCTCTTCCCGGCCCCTACAGAACGCCGACAGCGGCGTAACCGTTGGAACGCAGGGCCTGTTCCTCGCTGATCGGCTCGTCGGGACGCCACTGCGCGCTGGGCACCACCCCGGGCTCCAGCAGGGTGTAGCCGGGGAACAGCGCGGCCACCTCTTCCGGGCTGCGGAACGTGACGTGCGGAGTGGTGGTCTGCCCCATGACCTGGTCGATCCCCTCTCGTTCCTCGGGGGTCATGCTCAGCTCCGCCCCGTTGGTGATCACCAGGGCGCTTCCGGGAACGCACGCATCGCGATACGCGGACACCAGTCCCGGCGGGTCCTCGACGTGGAGGATGTCCAGGATCGCCACGGCCAGGACCCCCACCGGCCTGGAGAAGTCCAGCAGCTCGGTCACCTCCGGCGCGTTCAACACCTCGTCCGGTTCACGGATGTCGGCCTGGACGACCGCCGCCTGCGTGTTTCCCTGCAGTATGTGCCGGGCGTGGTGCACCGCGACGGGCTCGATGTCGACGTAGGCCACCCGTGCTTCGGGGTTCTCCCGCTGAGCGATCTCGTGCACGTTGCCCACCGTGGGAACTCCCGACCCCAGGTCGAGGAACTGGTCGATCCCCCGGGCACACAGATGGCGCACGGCACGTCCCAACAGCGCTCGGTTGATCTGTGCCCACGCCGTGTTTCCCGGATACACCCGCAGGAACTCCTCGGCGGCCGTGCGGTCGACGGCGAAGTTCGCCGACCCGCCGAGGAAGTAGTCGTACATGCGCGCGATGTTCGGGGTCGTCTCATCCACGCTACCGACGGTGCTGTCGAACCACTGGCCCACGAGTACGCCTTCCTATAGATCTGAAAGGTGATCAGTATCCATCCTGTCAAGACACGCTCGCGTGTGTCTGCCCCGTGCCGCACTGCATCGGCGGCGTGATCCACTGGCACCGTCCCCGACGGGAAAGGACGACAGGATGATCGACCCCGGCCTTGCCGACCAAACTGTCCTGGGTCACCGGAGGGGCCGGGAGTATAGGGGCGGCGATCAGCCGTGCTTTCGCAGCACAGGGCGCGTGCGTGGCGGTTCATCACCTCGTGCGGGATCCGTCGGCACCCGACCACGTCGATTGGGCCCACATCACCCCCGATACCAGCGCAGCCGCCGCCGAGCTCGCCGATGAGCTCGGCGACGGGTCCTTTACCATCAACGCCGACCTGGCCGACTCCGGCGAGACGTATCAGCTCGTGCGAGCGGTTGCCGAACGGGCCGGTTCGATCAACGTGTTGGTCAACAACGCTGCTCACCGCGAGCACCCGGACGGCGTCGAGTCGTTGACCCCAGATTCGTTGGAACGGAACTACCGGGTGAACACCATCGCTCCTGCGGTCCTGACCGCCGAGGCGGCCCGTCTCCGCCGCGGGAACGACCCGTTGTCCGTCGTCAATATCACGACCGACGCGGCCCGGGCTTTTCCCGGTCAAACCGGTTACGGTACCTCCAAGGCCGCATCGCTCAAGCGACCGAGATCGTGCCGATGGGCAGGGTCGGTGATCCGGACGACATCGCCGACGCCGTGGTCTGCCTGGCCTCCCACCAGGCGCGCTGGATCACCGGGCAGGTACTCCACAGGTCGCCGGCGGCCACGCGCTCTGAGCACACGCACGGCGCCAGGCGGCAGGCTTCCATCGGCACCTTCCCGGCAGGGAGCGCCCCTTCCGCCGTGTTTCCTCGGCCCACCGCCTGCGACAGCGATCATGTGGGCGTTAACAGGCCGCCCCTACAGGAGGCACTCCGAGCGAGCCAGGATGGAAGACGGCGGAAACCTGCCTGAACCGTGGAAAGTGACTCCGCCCACTGCTAACATCCTTCCCCGTCTTGTGTGAGCGCTCACAAACACAGCGACTCGGTGCGCGATCAGTCCTACCGCGAGGGCAGGAAACTCCATGGCACATCACTTCAACCGCCGGACCGCACTCAGGCTCGGGGCGGCGACCGCTTCCCTTCCGCTCCTGACTTCACCGACCACCGCGGCCGCACCCGGCTCCCCCGCCACGACCGGCGAGCTCGCGGGCACCACGCGATTACGGGGCTTCCCCCTGTCCGACGTGACGCTCGGCCGGGGCGTCCTGGCCGACAAACGAGCTCGGATGCTGAGCTTCGCCCGCGGCTACGACGAGAACCGGCTGCTGCAGGTCTTCCGCGCGAACGCGGACCTGCCCACCCACGGGGTGGAAGCCCCCGACGGCTGGGAAAACCTGGACGGTGAGGCCAACGGCAATCTCCGGGGGCACTTCACCGGCCACTTCATGACGATGCTGTCCCAGGCCCACGCGAGCACCGGTGAGGAGGTGTTCGACCGCAAACTCCGCACGATGATCGCCGCGCTGCACGAGTGCCGCGAGGCACTGAACCGGAAGCCGGCCATACGTGGCACAACGGGCCGTTTCGACACCGCCGTCGCCGTGCGACGCGGTTCCTGTCTCTACTTCGACGCACCGGCGGAGGCGGTCAACGGTCTGTCGAGCACGACGTTCGCGGCCTGGATCAGACCTGCCGTCGCCGAACCGTGGACCAGGATCTTCGACTTCGGCAACGACACCGAGACGAACATGTTCCTGACCCCCTACGGCGGGGACGGGCTTCCACGGTTCGCGATCACCCGCACGGGAGGCGAGTCCGAGGAGCGGATCGTCGGTTCGGAACCACTGCCGGTCGACGAGTGGAGCCACGTCGCGGTCACCCTGGCGGAGAACTCCGGAGCGTTGTACGTCAACGGCCGACGGGTCGGCCGGAACGCGCTGATGTCGCTGACTCCGGCCGAGCTCGGAACGCTCGCCCACTGCTGGCTCGGCCGGTCGCACTACGACGACCCCGTGTACGCCGGCGGATACGACGACGTCAACCTGTGGTCGACCGCTCTCACGAGTGAGCAGATCGAACGTCTGCAACACGCCAGAGCCGCCGACACCGCCGTCGGGGCGGGTGACCGGTTCTCCTACGCCTGCGCCGAACAGGACGGCACCGTCCTGCACGACGGCTCGGGGGGCGGACGGCACGCGAGGTACGCGCGGAGCTGGGGCGAACCGAGCCATCCGGGCTTCCTCGCCGCTTACCCGGAAACCCAGTTCATCCTCCTGGAGTCGATGACCACCAGCGACTACCACCGGGTGTGGGCGCCTTACTACACCGCGCACAAGATCCTGCAGGGGGTGCTGGACGCCTACGAGACCACGAACGACCAGCGGGCCCTCGAGCTGGCTTCCGGCATGTGCGACTGGATGCACTCCCGGTTGAGCAAGCTGAGCGACACCGACCTCCAGCGGATGTGGAGCATTTTCTCCAGCGGCGAGTACGGCGGCGTGGTCGAGGCGGTACTGCGCACGCACGAGCACACCCGCGAACCGGAGCACTTGCGGTTGGCCGGGTACTTCGATCTGGATTCGCTGATCGACGCCTGCGCGCAGGACCGGGACGTTCTCGACGGCAAGCACGCCAATCAGCACATTCCGATCTTCACCGGTCTGTCGATGCTGTACGAGCGAACGGGCGAACAACGGTACCGGCAGGCAGCGCACAACTTCTGGCGCATGGTCGTGCCGCCCAGGATGTTCGGCATCGGGGGAACCGGCGAGGGCGAGTTCTTCCACGGTTCCGGGGCCGTCGCCGAGCTGCTGGGGCCGGAAACCGCCGAGACGTGCTGCGCCCACAACATGCTCAAGCTGACTCGTTCGCTGTTCCTGCGGGAGGGCGACCCCGACTACGCCGAGTACTACGAACGTACCCTGCTCAACCAGATACTGGGATCCAAACAGGACAAAAGCGATGAAGACAAGCCACTGACCACCTACTTCATCGGTCTGCAGCCCGGCGCGGTCCGCGACTTCACCCCGAAGGAGGGAACCACCTGCTGCGAGGGGACAGGACTGGAGAACGCGACGAAGTACCAGGACGCGGCCTATTTCGTCAGCGAGGACCAGAGCGCGCTCCACGTCAACCTCTACCTTCCCTCCACACTGCGCTGGCGGGCGAGAGGAGTGACCCTCGAACAGGAGACGGCTTTCCCGTACGAGGAGCACAGCAGACTGCGGGTGAACGGGTCGGCGAGCTTCGAACTGCGGCTGCGCGTGCCGCGCTGGGCCGGAAACGGGTTCTCGGTGCGGGTCAACGGCACCCGGCAGCGGGTTTCCGCACGGCCGGGCGAGTACGTCACCCTCTCACGCAACTGGAGCACCGGTGACACCGTCGACGTCGACCTGCCGTTCCAGCTGCGTGCCGAACGCACTCCGGACGACCCGACGGTGCAGAACCTGATGTACGGCCCGGTCAACCTGGTCGCCCGGGACGAGCGCACCGATTTCATCCCCCTCGCCGTCCACGGCACGGCGCGTCTGTCCGGAGACCTGTCCAGGGCGCTGGAGCCCGTACCGGGCGAGCCGCTGCACTTCCGGATCGGTGACGTGGAGCTCGTCCCGTTCCTCGAAGGCACCACCGACGCCTACCACGCCTACTTCCGCAGGCAAGAGCCCCGAATCGTGTTCGACTCGGTCGACTCGGGCGTTCCGAACCGCCGGACCGCGGACGGCACCACCTTCCTGGACGAGGTCTGGGCGAAAGCGCCGTTCGACAACAAGGGCGAGCTCACGAGCCGGGTGGCCCGGATCTCGCAACACCGGCGCCGGGAGGGCACCTTCACCGCTACCGAACGGGAGCGGATCCTCTCCGCCGTGGAAAGGGCTGCCTACGACGGCTGAACCTCGAAACAGCACGTGCGCGGGGGCGCTGCCGTTCGGTAGCGCCCCGCGACTTCTGTGCGGTGGCCCCGGCGCCGCGTCCGGACCCGCACACTCGACAAGCGCTCGCGGCGGCAACGGTACGGTCGTGCCAAGGCCCGGACAGCGGAGGTGTGAATGCCCCGGAACACGACCTCGCCGCAGCGCCGTGCTGTGATGGCCGATGTCGCCAGCTTGGCCGGAGTCTCCCACCAAACGGTGTCCCGAGTCCTCAACGAGCACCCATCGGTCTCCCCCGGAACGCGCAGCCGGGTCATCGCGGCGATCGAACAACTCGACTACCGGCCGAACTCGGCGGCTCGGGCCCTGGTCACCCGGCGCACGAGGGTCATCGGCGTCATCAGCCCGGCCAGCACGCTCTACGGTCCGGCCAGCACGCTCTACGGCATCGAGCAAGCGGCGCGCCGGGCGGGCTACTTCGTCAGCGTGGCGAGCGTGAAAGACGTCGACGGTGCCGCCGTGCAACGAGCGGTGGAGCGTCTCAACAACCAATTCGTCGAGGGGATCGTGGCCATCGCCCCGCGACGAGCCGCCGTCGAAGCACTGCGGGACGTGCCCTCGGAACTGCCGCTGGTGGTCGTCGAGGGCGGCGACGGAGGCGGCCGTCCCGTGGTGTGCGTGGACCAGGCCGAAGGAGCGCGGCTGGTCACACGGCATCTGCTCGACCAGGGGGCGGACTCGGTCTGGCACATCGCGGGCCCGTCGGACTGGTTGGAGGCCCAGGGGCGACTCGCCGGCTGGAAGGCCGAGCTGAAGCAGGCGGGTGTGGAACCGCCCGAGCCGTTGCGCGGTGATTGGAGTCCGGCTTCCGGCTACACGAGCGGCCAGCTGCTGGCCGAACGCTCCGATGTACGTGCCGTGTTCGTCGCCAACGACCAGATGGCGCTGGGCGCTCTTCGCGCCTTCCACGAGCGAGGGGTCCGGGTTCCGGCGGACGTGCTCGTCGCGGGATTCGACGACGCACCGGAGTCCGCCTACTTCACCCCACCCCTGACCACCGTGGCGCAGGACTTCGACGCGGTCGGGCGAGGCAGCATGGAACTGCTGCTCCAGCGGATCGACGGTTCCGACGAAGCCGAGACCAGCGCCGTCATCGTTCCCGAGCTGGTCGCCCGGCAAAGCACCGTCGGCCGGTTGCGGGAGGGCTCCGGCGTGGCGACGTAGTCCCGTACGCGCGGCGCGCGGGCTCGGCCACCGCGGCTGCCGGACGCCGGTGCTCGAAGTCGTGCCCGACAGCCGCGGTGCGCGTGCTCCCGTCGAGAGCGCGGGCGGCTACATGCTCGCACGCAGCCGCTTCAACTCCTCCTCCGTGACCGGCAGAACCGTGCCGTGCCGTGGCCTGTCCGGCAGGTCGTAGTTCTCGGACATGCTCCACTCCCCCGAGTCCAGATCGGTGGTCTCGAAGGGAACGTAGCCACGACCGCCGAACTCGTCGATGAACATGTACCACTTGTCCTCGGTGTTCGACGCGAACACCGTCGGTCCCTCACCGCGGCTGATTCCCGAGTCCGAGCCGTCGCCCTCGCCGATGCACTCCGCGACGAGTTCGTAGTCCCTGCTGCGCAGCTGCTCGGACCTCTCCTCGGTGATGTACTTGCCGCACGGCGCCTCGGGCGAGTTGCTCCGCTCGTCCTTGGTGAACCGGTAGTAGGTGCCGTCCTCCTCCACGACCGTGGAGTCGATCACCGAGTGTCCGGGGTCCTTCCAGACCCCGGGTTCGCTGAAGGTGTGGAAGTCCCGGGTGGTGGCATACATCATCCGGTTGTGGGTGTCGGCCTCGTGCTCCGGATCGTCCTCGGAGTACAGTTTGGACGCCCAGAAGACGACGTAGGCTCCGATGGACTCGTCGTAGTAGGCCTCCGGGGCCCACACGTTGCCCGCGTTGTCCGGCGCCACCCGGACGTGACGCTGTTCGGACCAGTGCACCAGGTCGGTGGACTCCCACACCTCGATGTGCTTGCTGCCGTGCCGTTGGACCTCGTCCCAGTTTCCGTCACCGTGGATTTTCAGGTCGGTGGCGATGAGGTAGAACTTGTCCCCCTGTGGAGAACGGATGATGAACGGGTCCCGCACTCCCTGATCGCCCTTGGTGGAGGCCAGCACCGGTTCACCGCCGTTGAGCCCGTCCCACCGCAGCGCGTCGTTTCCCCGGCTGGCCGCGAAATACACCTGTTCGCCGTTCGGATACCCCTCTCCGGTGAAGTAGGAGAACAGGTACCCCTCCTTCGGCTTCCGCTCCGGGAGCGGCCGCACCGTCAGATCGAACCTGCGCTTGGTTCTCGTTCCGCCCAGTCGCACGGTCGCCGTGAGTTTCACCGACGCCGGCTCGGCACCGTGCTCGGGACGGTTCACCTCGCCGGTCGGCGTGATCACCCTGGCCTTGTTCGACTTCCAGGACACCTCTGTGCCGTGCGAACCGCTCGTCGGCAACGTGATGTTTCCCCGCACGTCGTCGGCGTGGGGCACCACGAGCGCTTCGGCCGCTTCGGTGACTTTCTCCGCCCGCGGTCCGGAGTTTCCGTTGTGCCCCGGGGGTCCGTTCACCACGGTTCCACCGGACGATCTCCTCTGGTGTGCGGGCGAGCCTTCGCCGATCTCCGCGGACACGGCGGCCGGGGTGACCAGTGTGCTGCTCAGCGCCAGCAGCGAGGTCAGCGCGACGTGCGAAAGCACGTGTCGGTATCTGCTGGTCAACGGGTTCTTCGCCATCGGTGTCGTACTCTCTCGTCGTGCGCGCGACCGCGTGGCACGCGCCGGGGGCGGGGCGACCGGGCGTCGTACGTGCCTTCCTCTCCCGCTCGGGGCGGCGAGTGGTCGGCACCATTCAAGTGAGCGTTAACATACGATCTTCGCACCGATAGGTCAATAATGCGAAGTTCGCATTTTTGGATCTTGATTTCATCGATGTTAACGATCACTCAACAGTGTTCCGAAACGCGACAGTCCTGTTCGACCGACGTACCAACCCAGGAGTTCTCCGTCGCCCTTCGGGGACGGCGAGCAGCGCAATCACCGATACACCTCGTGCACGGATTCAGCGGAGGACGGGAAGCGGTGAGTGTCCGGATCGCCCGGTGGCCGCCTCGAGGAACGAGACGGGGTCGGCGATCTCCGCGAGCAGGTGGACCGTTTCGCGCAGTGCCGCCGCGGGAACCTCAGGTTGCAGGTTCAACCCGTCGAGCACGTCGAGCAGATGGATCACCGACTCCATCAGCACGATGCGGACGGCCTCGCTCCAGGTCGTCACCGCGCTGGTTCCCGGCCGGGGAACGAGGGACGTCGCCGCGCGATCCCGCAACGCGGCGACCGCGCGCGGCCCGTCGGTGTAGCGGGCGATCAGCCCGGCCCGATCCAGCTCTGCTGCCGTGGACGCGGCAGCTCGGGCGACCTGGTCGGCCATCTCGTGAGCCGCCCCTCCCGGGACGTTGAAGCCACGCAGGATGTCCACCGCGGTGACCGGATTCGCGGTGATCTCCTCCGCGGTGGCGGGCGGATCGGCCACCGCGGGTGGAAACATGCCGACGTGCGCGTAGAGCGCGGCCACGTCCCAGCCGGCGCAGCGAGTCGCGCTCGACCACTGCTGCTCGGACAACGCTGTGCCGATCTCGGCCCAGCGTTCCCATACCTCCTCCAGGGCATCGATCCGGTCGCAGTGCTCGGAATCGCTCATCCGTGATCACTCCTGGAGAACGGAAGTCGCGCCGAGGTCCTGCCCCACTTCAGCGTTTCCCCGGCGCGTCCCGGAACGAAGTCGTGCGCGGCCGTGTCTGTTCTGGTGCTGTTCCGAGTCACTGGCGGGAAGACGCGACGGTCGTCCACATGCCGTTGGATTCCGGGGCGTGGTGGGTGACCGTGAGTCCGGCGGTCTCGATGCGTTGGGCCAGCTTCTCGGGCGCGAGGCGCAGCT
Source organism: Actinopolyspora biskrensis (assembly GCF_013408175.1). Classification (GTDB taxonomy): domain Bacteria; phylum Actinomycetota; class Actinomycetes; order Mycobacteriales; family Pseudonocardiaceae; genus Actinopolyspora; species Actinopolyspora biskrensis. Next base: position 83,299 of record NZ_JACBYW010000008.1, on the reverse strand, counting down.
TCGGGTAGCTGCTCTTGTGCAGCTGCCAGCCTTCGCCGGTGCGGACGTGGACGAGATCGTTGACGGTCACCGTCTCCGGACTGTCGTAGTCGAGAGCACACAGCATTATCCGTTCGTCGTCGCTGCGTACCGGAAGGAATCGGTCGGTACCGGCGAGCTGCTGGGTCAGGTCCCGATAGGTCAGCACGAGCGTCCCGCCTGCGACCAGGGCCGAAGCCACGCGGGTCAGCAACAGGTCCACGGCGTCCGGTTCGGGCAGGTGCAGGAGCGTGTCGCGCATGCACACCACGACGTCGACCGAACCGGGCGTGGTCATCTCGGGCAGCGCGTCGAGGAGGTCGCCGTGATGCGTCCGCACCGCGGGACGCGCGTGAGCGAGGTCGGCGAGTTCGTCGAGCAGTTCCCGGCTGGTGTCGACACCGACGACGGTGCCGAAGCCCATGTCGGCCAGCGCCAGGGTCTGCGGGCCGGGCCCACAGCCCAGATCCACCGCCGTCCCGGAGACGGAAGTAGCGCCGAGTTCCAGCTTCTCGAACAGTTGGCGGTCCTGAGCCGCGACCCGTTCGATGTCACCGCCCAGCATCCAGCTGTAGTGCGAAGCCAGCAGGCCGCGATAGTGCGCGGCTACATCCACGGTTCCTCCCAGGTCTCCAGGCACTTCCGAAAGACTAGCGGGAGAAGCAACCCTTTTTGCCCTGAGCGGGGGCACACGGCAAATCCGTGTGCGGTTCGAGCCCGTGATTGCGAAACTGGTGACCATGGATTCCCGAAGCAGTGACGTCTCGGCGCGCCAGGAGCGGGGCGAGACCGGAGGGTGGATCAGCACACCCGTCACCACGGACCTGCTGCGTGGTGCGCTCGACCTGGAACACACCGAGCACGGAGCGCTGCCGCACCGGCTGCCCGCCCGAGCCCGCGCCCAGTGCTCCGACGGGCAGCTGGCCATGGCGGAGGCTCAGCCTTCCGGCGTGCGCCTGGTCCTGCGTACCCGAGCCACCGCCGTCGAGCTGGACACGCTGCCCACCAAGGTGGCTTATCGGGGAGCCCCGCCCGGGCCCGACGGGGTGTACGACCTGCTCGTCGACGGTCACCTGGTCGCACGGACCAGCGTGACCGGTGGCAACCTCAGGACCGTGGACATGACCACCGGCTCCGTCGAGACCCGGACCGGCCCGGTCGGTACGGCCCGGTTCTCCGGGCTATCCGCCGAGCCGAAGGAGCTCGAGATCTGGCTGCCGCACAACGAGATCACCCAGCTGGTCGAACTGCGCGCCGACGCCCCCGTCGAAGCCGTGCCGGACCGGGGCCGGCAAGTGTGGCTGCACCACGGCAGCTCGATCAGCCACGGCTCCGACGCGGCGAGCCCCACCACGACCTGGCCTGCGCTGGCGGCTTTCCGCGGCGGTGTGGAGCTGATCAACCTGGGGCTGGGCGGCAGCGCGCTGCTCGACCCGTTCACCGCCCGTGCCCTGCGCGACACCCCGGCGGAGCTGATCAGCGTCAAGCTCGGCATCAACCTGGTCAACGCCGATCTGATGCGGCTGCGCGCCTTCACACCTGCCGTGCACGGTTTCCTCGACACCGTCCGAGAGGGCCATCCCAGTACCCCGCTGCTGGTCGTCTCCCCCATCCACTGCCCCATCCACGAGGACACTCCCGGCCCCAGCGTCCCGGACTTCGGGGACTTCGAGGCGGGCAAGCTGACTTTCCGGGCCGGTGGCGACCCTGCGGAACGTGCCGCGGGCAAGCTGACGCTCAACGTCATCCGCGAGGAGCTCTCCCGCATCGTGAAGCAGCGGGCTGCCGAGGACCCGAACCTGCACCACCTCGACGGCCGGGAGCTCTACGGCGAAGCGGACACCGCCGAACTTCCGCTGCCCGATCGGCTTCACCCGGACGCGGCCACGCACCGCCGTATCGGTGAACGCTTCGCCGAACGGATCTTCGGCACCGGTGGCCCCTTCGCCGCACGCGACGACTGAGCAGTGCCGAGTTCCGAGGCAATCCGGGAAGGGCGGTGCTGCGGGCCGCCAAAAAGTGAACCATTTTCGATCAAGTTGTGTACGCGCTCCGCGAGCACGGCTAGGTTCGGCCCATGAGCGCCTCGACGGATGTGGCAGCACCGGACCGCTCCAGGAAGTCCCGATGGCTGTCGATCACGGGGTTGATCGCCCTGCTGCTTCTCGGGGCACTGTCCGCTCTCGACCGTCGCCCACCGGCCCCCCGGCCGCCGAGCGCACCGGTCTCGGAGTTCAGCGCCGCCCGCGCGATGGACCACATCGACAGGATCTCCGGGGCCCCGCGGACGCTCGGCTCGACGCAGCACGCCGAAACACGTGACTACCTGCTGGACCGCCTCGACTCGTGGGGGTGGAACACCGAGGTCCAAAGGAGCGTCGGAGCCACCCACGACACCGGCGACAGCACACGACAGCTCGCCGCGGTAACCAACGTCGTCGCCACGATGCCCGGAACCGCCCCGAGCGGAACGGTGCTGCTCGCGGCGCACTACGACTCGGTACCCGGCTCCCCCGGAGCCGCCGACGACGGTATCGGCGTGGGCGCGTTGCTGGAAACGGCCCGGGCGCTGAGCTCAGACGACGCCGAACCCCGCAACAACGTCACACTGCTGATCACCGATGCCGAGGAGCTCGGGCTGCTCGGGGCCGAGGCGTTCGTGCGGGACCACGCCGACGAGTTCGAACACACCGTACTGCTCAACCACGAGGCGCGCGGAAACTCGGGAGTGCCCACGACCTTCCGCACCACCTCCCCCAACGGGACACTGCTGGAAGTGCTGTCCCACGCGCCGGGGGCCGTGGCCAATTCCGCTTTCGAGGCCGCCTTCGAAGCGCTGCCCAACGACACCGATGTCACCCGCTTCACCGAGGGGGACCTGAACTCCTATGACACGGCCGTCACCGGAGGGGGCGCCTACTACCACACCCCGCTGGACACCCCGGAACGTCTGAGCCGGCCCTCCTTGCAGCAGATGGGCCGGGCGAGTCTGGTGATGACGCGCGAGCTCGCCGCCACCGATCTGGCTGCGGTCCGGGAAAGCGGTCACGAACTCGTGATCACGCTGCCCTGGGGGCCGGTTCGATATCCCCGGGCCGTGGAGGCGCCGCTGGCCTGGGCGATGCTCGCGCTGGCGGTGGGCGTGGTGGCACTGTCCCGACGTCGCCGTGCTCTCACCCTGCCCCACGCCGGGGCGGGTGCCGTGGCCGCGCTGGGGACGCCGGCCGCTGCCGGAGCCGCGGCGTTCGCGGTGTGGAAGGTGGCGGCGGCCGTCGATCCGGGGCAGCTCTCGGTGGCAGTCGGTGTCCCGTACCGGCCCGAGCCGTACCGGATCGCGATGCTGCTGGCGGGAGCCGGGGTGGTGCTCGGCAGCTACGCGTTGCTGCGCCGCAGGATCGGGGCGAACGCCCTCGCCCCGGGCGGGTTGCTCGCTTTCGCGCTGTTGGCGGTGTCGGCGACCTCGGCGATGCCCGGTGCGTCCTCGCTGTTGGTGCCCCCGGTGCTGCCCGTGGTGCTCGGTGCCCTGGTCACCGTGCTGATGCCAGCCCGTTGGAGAACCGGACGCGCTGCCGTGCTCCTGCTCGCGCTGGTTCCCGCCGCTGTGCTGCTCGGGCCGAACGTGCTCGGTGCTTTCGAAGTCGGCCTGGGGATGGGCGGAACGCTGGGCACGTTGTTCCTCGCGATGTTCGTGTGGTTGGCTCTGCCGCTGATCGAGAACCTCTGGACGGATCCCGGCCGCCCGCGCACCGGCACCAATCGGCGCCGCGTAGTGGTTCCGGCGCTGGGGGTCGTACTCGTCACGGCGCTCACCGCGAGCGGGCTGGTCGTCAACCGTGCCGGAGTGACCCCGCCCCGGCAGGAGCGGATTCTGTACTCCGTGGACGCCGACACCGGAAAGGCCCGCTGGGCAGCACCGGACACTCCGGACACCTCCTGGAGCCGGTCACTGCTGACACGAGGCCCGGCCGTTCTCGACGACGCTTTCCCCTGGAAGGACGACCAACGGCTCGCGCACGGCCCGGCACCGGCCGCGCAGCTGCCCGCGCCGCGGCTGGAGGTGCTCACCGACCGCGCTCGCGCCGACGGAAGCAGGGCGCTCACCCTGCGGTTGTCCTCCGCACGTGGTGTCTCCGGAGTCGGTTTGTGGATATCCGGCGAACAGGCCACGGTGCGCGCCGCCACGGTCGCGGGCAGGCAGCTGTCGATCGACGAACCGGAGGCGGGCTTCGGCATCCTCTTCGACGGCACACCCGGTTCGGGTGTCGAGGTGCGGCTGGTTCTCGAGCAGCACCGCGCCACCCTGCCCGTTCGCATCGCCGACCGCGGTCACGACCTGCGGAAGGTTCCCGGTTTCGCACCGCCCGAGGACCGAGTCCTGGTCACCCCGGCGGTAGCGGTCACCAGCACGCGAACGCTCTGAGCGGAAGGGGTTCACCACCCCGGATCCCGGGCACGACGTGCACAGGTCTCGATCAACCACCGCCCCTGCTCCGCTGGGGCACGGGCCACTGTGGTGGGCAGGAGCAACACAGGGCGCGGTGTCAGATCCTGGTCCGCCGCTCCACGACGTTCCCGTTCCACCGACAGCGACCCTCGCCGTTCGCTGTGAAGCGAGACACGTGGCGTAACACCGCCGCCGGCCCGAGCGAAAATCCGGATGCGGCCTCGAGGTGGCCGTGTTCGCGAGTCGACACCGAGAACGGGTCCGGCCGGAACGGTCGGCCGCGGTTGCAGGGTCCTCGGTCGAACGAACAATTCTCCGCCGCAGCCGGTGCTCGTCCACCGCACTCTCCGACCGGGCCCCGGTTGCGGATCCCGTGCCCACACCGGTGGGCACATCTCTCCCACCACGCGTGGCCATCCGTTTCGGTGGCCTCGTGACCCCGTTTTGCCCTGTTCGTTTCGGACGTGCCCGAAGGATGCCCATGTCTTTCCGGCTGTTGGTGCTCGCTGTCGGCACCTTCGTCGTCAACACCGGCTCGTATCTCGTAGCCGGAGTGCTCCCCGCGATCGCCGGCCACATCGGCGTGTCGGTGACGGTCGCGGGACAGCTGGTCACCGTGCACGCGCTGACGTACGCGGTCAGCGCACCCGTGCTGTCCACAATGGTGTCCAGATGGGAGCGGAGGCGGCTGTTGTGGTTTTCGCTGGGACTGTTCGCCACCAGCAACGTGGCCACGGCGCTGGCCCCGGACTTCGCCACCCTCACCGCCGCCCGTGTGCTCGGCGCGATCGGCGCGAGTCTGTTCACTCCCACGGCGGTCGTCATCGCGAGCGATCTGGTCCCGCTGGACCGGCGTGGACGGGCGGTCTCCGTGGTGCTGTCCGGGCTGACGCTGGCCACGGTGATCGGCGTGCCTACGGGAGTGCTGCTGAACGGCGTGCTCGGCTACCAGGGGCTGTTCTGGCTGGTCGCGGTGCTCGGTGTGGTGGCCGCCCTCGCGCTGCGAGCGCTTCCGGCGGTTCCCGCACCACCACCGGTCCGGCTCGGCGAACGTGTCGGTGTTCTCCGCAACCGGGCGGTCGCGCTGGTGCTGACAGTGTCCGCGCTGGCCTCCCTGGCCGATTTCGCCGGTTACACGTACGCGGCACCGATGCTCGAATCGTTGACCGGAGCAAGCGCGGGCGCGCTCGGTGTGCTGCTGTTCGTCTACGGAGCCGCCGGCGCGACCGGCAACGTGGTGGTGGGGCGCGTCACCGACAGGTTCGGCTCGGGCGTCGGGATCGTCGGATCGCTGCTGGTGCTCACCGCCGGTCTCGCTCTGCTGCCACTGGCCGGGACAGCACTTCCGGTCAGCGCCGCACTGCTGGCCCTGTGGGGCTTCGGGGGCTGGGGGATCATGCCCGCGGTGCAGCACCGGCTGATCGCGCTGAAACCGGCCATGGCCAGCGTGGTGATCGCCTTCAATTCCTCGGCGATGTATCTCGGCATGGGGCTCGGCGGCGTCACCGGTGGTGCCGTCGTCTCCCGGTGGGGCTGGGACGCGCTCGGACCGGCTTCCGCGGCCGTGGCCGTGGTCGCGTTGCTGTTGCTCCGCTGGCCCCGGAGCGGCCCACAGCGGCACGGCACCGTCGGGGACCCGACCGGAATCGCCCCGGCCTCGCCCCGGGTGGACGAGGGCTCGAGGGATTTTCCCGACGGGACCGTTCTCCCCGGAGCGGCGCGGCGCTCCTGATCACTCCGCCCGCCCGGAGCAAAAGAGGCGGTCCGCACTCCGAGGCGGGGCCGATCCGGCCGGTCAACGGGCGGTTCGGCCCCGCTCTTTCGTCCGGGACGAGCGGCGGGCACTTGATGAGCGACCCTGCTCCCCCGAGCGTCGCCGCGCGGTTCGCGCGGATTTGACTCTCCAGCGACAGGAGACTTCAGAGTGGCCAACGTGGCTGGTGAAACGCTTCTCACGATCGGCGAATTGGCCCGAACGACGGGGCTGACCGTCAAGACCATCCGATTCTGGTCCGACGCGGGACTGGTTCCACCGGCCGACCGGACCCGCGCCGGCTATCGGCTCTACGACCCCGACGCAGCTGCGTCTCGGCCTGGTCCGCACGCTGCGCGAACTGGGGGGCGGACCTCGCGACGATCAAGGAGGTGCTGGACAGCGAGGTCACGATTCCCGAAGTGGCCGAGGCGCACGCGGCGGCTCTGGAGCTGCGGATCCGTACCTTGCGGCTGCATCGTGCCGTGTTGCGGAAGGTCGCCGGTCGCGGAAGCACCGCTCCCGAGGAGATCCGACTCGTGCACAAACTGGCGCAACTGTCCGCGGACGAACGACGTGCTCTGATCAACGACTTCATCGACGACACCTTCGGCGACCTCGATCTCGGGCCGGACTTTCTGCCCATGATGCGCGGGGCCGTGCCCGAGCTGCCCGAGGAACCGACGCAGCAGCAGACCGAGGCCTGGGTGGAGCTGGCCGAACTCGTCCAGGACCCCGAATTCCGGGACGGCCTGCGCCGGGCGGCCACCGCGCAGGCCCGAGCCGCCGCGGAGGTGGGCCGCCCCAGCACCGATTCGAACCAGTCCCTGGCCACGCTGCTGCGGCAGCGGGTCGATGCCGCCACCGAAGCGGGAACCGAACCGCGCTCGCCCGCGGCGCGACCGGTGGTCGACGAGCTCGTCGCGGCCTACGCCCGCCACACCGGGCAGTCGGACGGGCCGGCCTTTCGGCCCTGGTTGCTGGAGCTGCTGGAGTCCTCCGGCGATCGACGCTACGAGCGGTACTGGCGGCTGCTGGCCGTGATCAACGGCCGGCCCGTCCCCGAAGAGGTGGCACCTGCCGCGGAATGGCTGGTCGCCGCCCTGCGGAACGGCTGAACGACCGTCACCGTGGCGCGGGTGGAGTTCCCGCGCCACACCGGTCGGCTCGGTCGGTGTGCTTCCCGGTCCGAAGACCGGCCTGTCCCCGCGGGAACTCCACGATGCGGACCGGCGCTGTCCGCGGTCCCACGGCAACACCGCCACGCGGGAGTCCTCGGTGGGTGTGAGTCCGCGGAAGCCCGGGTACGAACGAAGCGGAATCCGGCACGGGGCGAGGAGTTCGGGATGTCTTCGATGCGCGCTGTTCAGGTCGCCGAGCCCGGTGGCCCACTGGAGCTGGTCGACCGGGAAGTACCAGAGGTCTCCGCGGGTGAGGTGCGGGTCCGGGTCGAGGCCTGCGGAATCTGTCACAGCGACATGTGGGCCAAGGAGGGCGTGCTGCCGAGCACGCCCTACCCGATCGTTCCCGGTCACGAGATCGTGGGGGTGATCGACGAGGTCGGAACCGGTGTGCGGGGTTCGTGGCAACGCGGGCAACGGGTGGGCGTGGGCTGGTTCGGTGGTGCCTGTTACCACTGCGAATCGTGCCGCCGTGGGGACTTCATCACCTGCGCCAACGGCAGGGTGCCCGGTATTACTTTCGACGGGGGTTATGCCGAGGCGGTGGTGGTGCCCGCCGACGCCTTGGCGCGGATGCCCGAGCAGCTCTCCGCCATCGAGGCGGCTCCCCTGCTGTGTGCCGGGGTCACCACTTATCACGCGTTGCGGGAGAGCGTGGCTCGCCCGGGAGACCGCGTCGCCGTACTCGGTGTGGGCGGCCTGGGGCATCTCGGCATTCAGATCGCAGCCAGAATGGGCATGGAGGTCGTCGCGATCTCCCGGGGCTCGGAGAAAGCGGAACTCGCTCGTGAGCTCGGCGCGCACGAGCACATCGACAGCGAAGCCACGGATCCGGGACAAGCGCTGGCCGCGACGGGCGGCGCGACAGTGGTGCTGGCCACGGCGGCCAGTGGGGCCGCTGCCGCTCGCGTGCTGCCCGGACTCGCCCCTCGAGGGCAGCTGCTCGTCCTCGGCGCTGCGAGCGATCCGCTCGAGGTGGCACCACCTTCCCTGATAACGCCGGCTGCCTCGATCGTGGGGCATCCCTCCGGGACCTCGAAGGACTCCGAGGACACGTTGCGGTTCAGCAGGCTGACCGGTGTCCGGCCGATGATCGACACCATGCCACTGGCCAAGGCCGCCCAGGCCTACGAGCGGATGATGAGCAACCAGGCCCGGTTCCGCGTCGTCCTGACCATGTAGCAGCTCGCCTCGGAACGGTTGTCCGACCGGACCACCGCGGCTGTGTCGGCCCGCGGAGGTCCTTACCTCGCCGCGGGGGAGCTGAACGGTGCCGAACTCGACGTCCGGCCGTTCGGACTCGTGACGAGAAGCGCCCCCGAGGCGGCCGACAACTTGGTCAGGAGCGCTGCGCGTTGACGATCTCGAGCAGCGAGGCGATGCGTTCACGGCTGAACTCCTGCCCCAGGAAGGTGGGCAGCCGGTCCAGCGGGAACGACTCCATCATGCTCACCAGCCCCGGATCGCTCAGTGCGGCGGAGAGGGTGTCCGCCCCGGGGGCCTGTTCGAGCATCCGCTGCAGCACCTGCCGGGCCTGTGGGTCACGCAGCAACTCCCCGAGGGAGGATTCCAGGGTCAGCGGTGTGCGCGTCTCGTCGCCGGTGACTTCGACCGTTCCGTCCAGCCTGATGTCACGGCTGGAAGCTCCCACCGCGACGGTGTACTCGCCTCCCTCCACCACCCAGCTTCCGAACCGGGTGTCCCAGTGGGCCAGGTCTTTCCTGCGCAGTTCGACCGTCACCTCGCGCTGCTGTCCGGCTTCCAGCTCGACGCTCGCGAAGCCCTTGAGCTCCCGCGGCGGGCGGGTCACCGTGGAGCCGGGCACTCCCGTGTAGACCTGCACGACTTCGCGTCCCGCGCGTCGTCCGGTGTTGGTGACCGTCGCACGCACCGTTATTCCCGCCTCGTCGGCCCGCAGCGAGAGGTCCGAGTAGGTAAAGGACGTGTAGGACAGTCCGTGGCCGAACGGGAATCGCACGGAGAAGTCCCTGGCGTCGTACCACCGGTACCCGACGAACAGTCCCTCTCCGTAGCGCACGTGGCCGTGCTCTCCGGGGAAGTCGAGGAAAGCCGGGGTGTCGGCCAAACGCATCGGGACGGTCTCGGTGAGCCGCCCGGAGGGATTGACGTCGCCGTAGAGCACATCGGCCAGCGCCCCGCCGCCGGCCTGTCCGAGCAACCACCCCTCGACCAGCGCGGGAACCCGGTCGACGAACGGTGCCGGATCCACGACACTGCCGTTGGACAGCACGACGACGGTGCGCGGGTTGGCTTCGAGCACGGCGTCGAGAAGTTCCAGCTGCGGGGTGGGCAGCCGCAGGTCCTCCCGGTCGTACCCTTCGGACTCCGCGGAGTCGGGCAGCCCGAGGAACACGAGGGCGACCTCGGAGTCGGCAGCGGCTTCGACGGCTTCCCGGCGCAGCGGGTCCTGGTCGGTTTCGGCCCCGTCGAAGGTGAAACCGGCGGCGAAGGTGACGTGTTCACTCCCGGCGCGGGTGCGGAGCGCTTCGAGCGCACTGTCCAGGGCGGTCGGGTTGATCAACGAGCTGCCCGCGCCCTGATAGCGCGGAGTGCGGGCGAACTCGCCGATGGCGGCGACGGAGGTGTCCGCGGCCAACGGCAGCACCCCGTCCGCGTTCTTCAGCAGCACGACACTGCGTCCGGCCACCTCGCGGGCGAGTTCGTGGTGCGTGCGGAGGTCGGGTTCCTGAGCCTCGTGGGATTCCGAGCCCGTGGCGCGTCCGACCAGTCGCACCAGCCGGGAAGCCGCCGTGTCCAGTGTGTTCTCGTCGAGCTCTCCCGAACGCACGGCCGCGGCGAGTCGCTCGTCGGCCTCGCTGCCGCCGGCGGGCATCTCCAGGTCGAGTCCCGCTCCGACGGCAGCAGCGCGTTCGTTCACCGCGCCCCAGTCGGACACGACGAGTCCGTCGAATCCCCACTCCTCGCGCAGCACCGTGTCGAGCAGCCACGAGTTCTCGGCGGCGTAGACGCCGTTGACGCGGTTGTACGAGCACATGACGGTCCAGGGCTGTTCCTCGGTCACGACACGTTCGAAACCGCGCAGGTAGATCTCCCGCAGCGGACGCTCGTCGATGTCGGCACTGACCCGCATCCGGTCGTGTTCCTGGTTGTTGGCGGCGAAGTGCTTCGGCGAGGCACCGACACCCCGGCTCTGCAGGCCGCGCACGAGCGCGCTCGCCAGCACACCGCTCACGATCGGGTCCTCGGAGAAGTACTCGAAGTTGCGCCCGCACAACGGGGAACGTTTGATGTTGAGTCCGGGGCCGAGCAACACGTGAACCCCCGCGGCGCGTGCCTCCGCGCCGAGGGCCCGGCCGACGCGTTCCAGCAGTTCCGGGTCGAAGGCGGACCCCATGGCCACGGCCGGGGGAAAGCACGTGGCCGGGACGCTGTCCCCGAGTCCGAGGTGATCACCGTTGCCGGACTGTTTGCGAACCCCGTGCGGACCGTCCGTGAGCACGATCGAAGGAAGGCTCAACCGTACGACGGGGGTGGTGTGCCAGAACCCTTTCCCACTGGTGAGCGCGGCCTTCTCCTCGAGCGTGAGGGCGGCTACGAGTTTCTCCGGAGGCGAGGTGGTGCCGTCCGTGGTGTCGGTCATGAATATCCGTGATCTCCGGTTCGGATGCGTCGAAGTCCCGGTCCACCTGGCGAGCCGTTACCCCGGGCGCGACGGTGAGCCACCAAAACCGTATAGCATTCCGCTCTCGCTCATGAGCCGTCCGAGTCGACGGGAGCGTGCGGACGTGCCCGGCACGGAGTGGAAGCGAGTCGTGGAGAGCTGCTCGGTCGTGCGCAGCGCTTCGCCGGCTCGGCTCTCATACGGCCCTACCGGGTTTCCTGATGTGATCAGCATCAAAAACATGCGTACCAGGGTTGAAAAACTTGCGTCATGGGTCCAGAATTTTTGGTGTAAGCCCTAGGGGAGAGAAGACGGACCGGGAGGTGACCACGAGCTTTCCTCTTCGCTCTCGCTTTCCTTCTCGGGCCGCTCGACGGCGACGGAGCCCCTCCGCCCCGCGTCGGCCGCCCGCACTTCCTGCAAGTTGCTGATCGAACACTGCTTTGGTTGTGAGTGGGAAAGGAGTCCACCGAGATGACCACGACATTCGACCCGCTGTTTCGTGACCTGAACAGGCTGGCCACCGAGGTTTTCGGCAGTGATCGCGCTCCCCAGTCGATGGCCATGGACGTCCACCGCGTCGGAGACGACTACGTGGTCGAGTTCGATCTCCCCGGTGTCGACCCGAGCACACTGGAGGTCAGTGCCGAGAACCGTACGCTGACCGTGCGCGCCGAACGTGGAACCCGCCGGAGCAACCGGTCGGATTCCGAGGTCAGCTATGTGGCCGCGGAACGTCCGCGGGGCACTTTCTCCCGGCAGCTCTCGCTCGGTGACGGGTTGGACGTGGACAACATCAGCGCCGATTACACGGACGGGGTGCTGACCGTGACGCTGCCGGTCGCCGATCAGGCGAAACCTCGGCAGGTCAAGGTCGAGCACGGGGGTGGTCGTCGGGTCATCGAGAGCGGAAACAGCTGACCCCCCGACGGATCTCGTCCCGCAACGGGCGTGAACACCGACTCCGAGGATCAGGAGGCACCGTGCCCGACGGCCCAGGTCCCACCGACCGCGCTGCCGACGCGTTCGACGACGCCGACTATCCGGCCTACACCATGGGTCGCGCCTCCGAGATCCTCGGGGTCACCCCCGACTTCCTGCGCAGTCTGGACAACAGCACAGAGCTGCTGATGCCGACACGCTCCGGGGGTGGCCACCGCCGTTACAGTCGCAAACAGCTGCGGCTGGCCGCTCGAGTGCGCGAGCTGCTCGACCAGAAGCACACGCTCCTGAGCGCGGCGTCCCGCATAGCCGAACTCGAACGCGACCTTCAGGAGACGCGGGCGCGTCTGGCCGAGTTCGAAGAACCACCTCCGGAGCGGTAGCGTTCTCAGTTGACGCGCGCGGCGTAGCCCTCGGGAAGTTCCTCGGGAGACTTCGCGACGACGTGCTCGTCGTTCTCGCCGCGGTCCTCCAGGAAGGTGATCGCCGCGAATTCGGGGACGGTGTAGATCGGATAGGTGGGCCCCTGGTCGCGGTAGTGCGTCATCTCGTCCAGGTGGTCGTTCTGGAAGCACACGGTGCGTTCCGGATGCTGGTGCACCCACCGCGGGAAGAAGATCACACCGTGCAGTCGCCGTTCGGCGAGCAGCACGTTGACGCTGACCGAGGTTCCCGTGGGTTCGTTCCAGGACACCTTGTAGCTGTTCTCCCCGAGCCGGACGAGGTCGACGGGCTGGTCCTTGACCCAGCGGCCACCGACCATCCCGCTGTGGATGCGGTAGTCGATCGTCGTGGAGTTCTTCACGTACATCTCGTACCGCCAGCCGTTGTCATAGGTGTAGATGAAGTGTTTTCCGAGTATGCCGGTCAGGTCCTGGGGAGGGGCCGCCGAGGACACGGCTGTCATCGTGCATCTCCTGTCGCTTCGTTGTACTGACAACTTCATTTTGCTACAAACTAGTTTTGTAGAAAAGTTAAGATGTGCCACAGCGAGCCGCTGGACGACGAACCATGGGCGATGTCGCCCCACCCGACCGATCGAGGTGGAACACGCCACCGCTGATCCGCGCCAAGATCGCGATCGTCACGCCCTTCGAGGCGGCGGTCACGGCCTTGCGATCACCGACACCCTCCGCGGGGTGCGCCTACTGTCTCCCAAGTTGGCATTGCGTCACGGTGACGTCCGGAGCGAACAAGAACGCGGGACGAGGAAACGGCGGATGTGCGGCCAGCCCCACCCGGCGGGCTCGTCACATCACGGCATCGCTCGACGGCCCCGCGCCCGGAGGGCATCCGGCGCCCCTGGCGGCACCATCGCACCCACCACATGAGTCCACAACAGAGTAATTTTGCAGCAAATCTAAATGTGGCACGATGAACCGATGGACATCGCCACCTCGCTCAGTCGTCTACTCGGCCCCCTGCGCAGAGCCGTGCTGCGTTCGACCCGAGCCGCCGGGGAGCTCCCCGACCTGCCCGAAGCCCAGATCGAACTGCTGCGCGCACTGTCCGCCGAAGGCCCCATGGGCACCAAGGCGACAGCGGAACGGCTGCGCACCTCTCCCGCCACGGTCAGCAATCTCGTACGGACGATGAGCTCCGCCGGACTGATAGACAGACAGACCTCGCGGAGTGACCTGCGCACCGTGAACCTGTCGGTGACCACCACCGCACAGCAGCTGTTGGACCGTTACGACACAGCCAGCAGGACCACGTTGGAACAGGCGATGGCCGGTCTCTCCGCCGAGGACCGCGACGCCCTGGTCAGGGCCGTTCCCGCGCTGGAGCGGCTGACCGCAGAGCTGGACTCGCACTCGGCGCACAAACCGGGCAGCGCCGGGCGTGCCGAGGAGTGAGGCACCGCCCTCGCCTCATGGCGGTCCGTACAACTACTCCAACGGCAGTTCCTGCCAGCTCGCTCCACCGTCGACGGTACGCAGTACCACCCCGTGCTCCCCCGTTCCGGAGCCGTGAACAGCCACTCCGTGGACGGGGTCCTGGAAGTCCAGGTCGAGCAACGAGGGCGGCTCCCGACGCAGCGCCGTTTCCCAGCTGTCCCCGGCGTCCGTGGAGCGGAACAGGAACCCGAATCCGCCTCCCACCGAACTCACCAACGCCGAAAGCGGTGTGGGAACGGCGAGACCGCGAGTTATTCCGGGGGCGGGGGCTCTTCCGAGCGTCTCGAACGGCGCACCGTTCACCGAGCACTTCAGGTCCTTGTAGGTGTGTCCGGGAGGCTGGTCCGCCTGATAGCCGCACAACGCGAAAACCGTGGCGGAGTCCCCGGCGGGCAGCGCGAGCCAGGGTGCCATGTACACCTCGGGACACGGTGGTGCCTTCTCCCGCCAGTGTCGACCGTCCTCGGTGGTCCAGTACCGACCTTCCGCCTCGCCACCGCCGAGGGTCACGAAAACCGCGTCGTCGGAAGCGACCACCGCGCCGCTACTCGGTCCGGCGAGTTCGAGCTCCGGAACCGGTTCCCAGCGCGTCTCGGACACCGGGGAGCTGAACAGTCGGGTCCGCCTGTCCTCGTCGGGCCCCGAAGTGATCACGGCGTACGCGGCGCTCGGGCCGGAGTCCACGGCCCCGACGAGGGTCTGCGAACGCGTGTCGGGAAGATCCACCTGGTGCCAGCTCGACGCGGCGTCGTGTGTGGCGAAAACGGTTTCGCCGTTGGTGACCAGCACGTCCTTCTCGTTGGCCGCGTGCACTCTGACGTGCCCGGAGAACGGAGTCACCGTCACCTCGGGAGCCGCTCGTTGTCGCCAGCTCAGCCCCCCGTTGTCGGTGTACAGCAGAGCCGCTCGAGTGGCGGTGTCATCCCGGGAGAACCCGAGGACCCAGCCACAGTGGGCGTTGGTCCACGAGGTGGAGGTCGGAACGAGCCTGTGGGGAAGCCCCGGTTCTGCCATGGTTCTCTCCTCGCCGGCGTCGTCGTGTCCGCAAGGTAGGTGGATACGGGGAGCTTCGCTGAGCAGCACCGCCGACGGGCAGTGTCGCACCGCACGGAATCGTGCGGCCGTATTTTCACGCTACCGGGGGATGACGGAACGTCGGCGGGACTTCACGGCGAGCACCTCGGTACGCCGTCCGCCCCGGAACCGGCTTCACCGAGGTTTCCCGGTCGGGTTGTCGGTGGGGCGAGGTTTTTCCTCGGTGCCGCCGGCATCGAAGGCCCCGCGAGCAACCCCCGCGACAGGGAGCACGGAAAACACCAGTCAGCGCAGTCGCCGCACCACCGTGCTCGCTCCGATCACGAGCAACAGCATGGTCAGCACCCACTGCCGTTTCGTGCTCGTGTCGACTTCCGGAGCGGGCCCCCTGCTGTCCGAAGGGCGTATCGGAGGGGGTTCCCCGGATGTGGAAGGTGGCGGTGGTGACTCCGCGGCGCCGGAAGGTGTGGAGGGGGAGGTGGGCTCCTGCGGTGTGCGGGTGGTGGGCGTACTGCTCGGCCGTGGTGATGTGTTGGTGGGGTCCGGTGTTCGGGTGGTCGGTGGTTCGGGAGGTGGCGGTTCCGGGGGCGGCTCCGGCGGTGGAACCGTGGGCTCCGGTGGGCGGGGGTTGAGATGCAGACACCCGGCCCCGTCGCTGTAGCCCCGGGCTGGCTCACTCACGAGCTCGGTCGTGTTCGCCTGCTCGTCGATTCGGTACGACTTGGCGCCTCCGGCGGTGTTGTCGGCCGTGACGTACAGCTCCCCGTGCGGGCCGCCGACCACGGATCCGTACCGCGCTGCCGGCAGCGGCACCGGTTCGCTGGAAAGCAGGTGTCCCGTCTCGGTGTCGACTGTGATCAGCACTGTCGTTCCCGCGTGGTTCGTGAGCACAGTTCGCAGCACTGCGTTCCCGGTGACGTCGAAGTCCTCGATCCGCATGGGGGGAACCAGTGCTCCCAGTCGTGTGGAGCGCACCACCGTGAGGTAATCCGGGCTGGTGGGGTCGACGTCGATGACGTGCAGGTGATGGTGGCTTGTCACGTACCACTTTCCGTCGGAGAGCGTCCCGCCCGCGGGCACTCCCACCAGCGGAACGCCGTTCGGGTCAGGGGATCCCTCGCCGGGCGTGGGGATCCGTTTCCGCCCGTGCTGGTCGAAGGTGATCACCCGCGCGAGGCCGAGTGATGTGGTCACCAGGCCGTAGGTCAGCCCTTCGTCCGCGGAGTGTCCGAGCGCGTCGACCCGCCGGTCGAACTCCCGCAGCGCGGTGACTCTGCCCTCGGGCAGTACGACGCGCTCGAGCGTCGAACCTCTCCCGTGCTGCTCCGTCCGTACGCGCAGGATCGGACAGTCGTCCCCCGGAGGTGTCGCCGTGACCGGGGCGGGAACCAGCACCGACACGAGGAACAGGACGGACAACGGTGCCGCGGCTGCACGCAGCGGGAAACGCGGTCGAGGCATCACTTGTCCACGAGTCTGTCGAGGGCCCACCGGAACGCGGTCGGTTCGATCCTCGACTCTCCGGCGAACGGGTTCTGCAGGTGGTAGATGGCGAACACCAGCAACGCGAGGGTCGCCGCCAGGGTGGCCACGATTACCACGTGGGGGATCAGTCTGGTTCCGCCGAACAGGTTCGGCAGCAGCACGACAAGAACGCTGCCCAGCACGAGCACGAACCAGACCACGGTGGTCACGTCGCGGTGGAACGCGGTGGTCAGCCTGTCCTGCCGTTGGCGATAGACGTCCTGCAGCCGGTCCATCGCTTCGGCTTTGCGGCCTTCCTCCCAGTCTCCGGAGGCCTGCGCGTCGAGTACGACCTGCTTGATGCGGCCGAGTTCGCGCCAACCGTCATCGGAGACGGTGGTATCCGCGCGCATATTGGGCCATTCGCGTTCGATGACCGTGCGGGCGTAGGAGGCGGTGAGCTCGTGGACCCGCTGCCCCGTCGGTTCCGGTAGCGCGTCAGCCGCCCAGGAGACGGCAACGAGATTTCGGGCTTCCTGGTAGGCGCCCTCGCGAGCGGTCCCCACGGAGTCGAACAGTGTCACCATGACGAAACCGAGCACGACCGCGTGCATACCGCTGACGATCACGAACACTTGCCCGGCAGCGTCGTTGTTGCCCGGGCGGCCCTCGTCCAGCCCGAACTTGCGCACCAGGTAACCGACCAGCCCGGCCGTCACGGCGGCGGCACACACCCACAGCGAGCCACTGACGTAAAGGTTCATTCACTCCTCTCCCCCCGGTTCAGGTGGGCAGGGTCCGGGGCGGTACTGGTACTGCGCGTGGTTCCTCCCACGGCGGATCCGCCGGTTTCCGGGGTCAGCAACTCTCCGACCTCGCAGTCCAATGCGCTGCAGATGACATCCAAATCGGACAATTTCAGGCTGATCGGAGTGCCGGACCACAGGCCCGACAGCTTTCCCGCGGAGACGTGCAACCCGTGTTCGGCCAATCGGTTTTGCAGTTCACCGGCTTTCCAGATACCGCGGTGCGCCGCCACGAGCCGCAGATTCCACTTCACCGCTTCGTCCTCTCCGGCGTCGACACCTCACCGTCGTCGCCTCTGTCGACACATGTTCGGATTTTCCGACATTGCACCGGCTCCCACTGATCGAAAGCCCCCCTGACACTAATATCCGGCAATTCTTTTTTTGACAACTCCTCCGCGGGAAATACCCGATCGTGCCAGTTGCCACCGATGGAGCACCGCTCCCGTGCTTCCCGGGAAAACCAATCGCCCGTGCCGCGCATCACGCATTTGTTCGCCAACGAGACCCGAAAGGCGGCTTGTCGATCACATTGCGTTCGAAACAAGCGGCCAAAACGGTGATTTCCGCGCGTGCGCAACCCGATGACCGGCGACAAAAGTTCCACTTTCGAGTGACTTTGCGGCCGTTTTTTCCGCTGATAATGTCTTCCCCGTCGACTTCGGGAAAATTTTTCGATTCCGGGGAGACATTCGAAATTGACGGATGTGCATTTTCCGATCGCTGCGCACCCGTCCATCGGTACGACGAGATTGGTTCGCCGAAGATGACCACACCGGAGACCTCCGGAGACCGCACGTACGCACAGTCGAGTCTGGGAACCGACGCCGCCCGCAATTTGGCGACGACGACCAAGTCGGCGCCGCAGATGCAGGGGATCTCCTCGCGGTGGTTGCTGCGGATGCTGCCCTGGGTGCAATCCAACGGCGGTGTGTACCGCGTCAATCGCCGACTGACCTATTTGCTCGGTGACGGTCGGTTGACCTTCGTCAACACCGGTGCCGAGGTACGGGTGATCCCGCAGGAGCTGCGGGAACTTCCGCTGCTGCGCGGGTTCGACGACGAGTCGGCGCTGGCCGCGCTGGCCGACCGGTTCGTCCAGGAGGAGCACGTCCCGGGAGACGTGATCGTCGAACGGGGCGGTCCGGCCGACCGGGTGGTGCTGATGGCACACGGCAAGGCCAACCGGATCGGCCCCGGCGAGTACGGCGAGGACACCGTGCTCGACGTTCTCGCCGACGGCGAATACGTGGGAGCGCACACACTGGCCGACGACACCGGCTCCTGGGGCTACACCGTCAAGGCCATCACCGCCTGCACCGTGCTGACCCTCTCGCGTCGAACGCTCGAGGAAATCCCCGGTGCTCAGGAGCTGCGCTCACACATACAGGAAACGCAACAAAGCCCGAACCCCCCGCACAACTCCTACGGTGAAGCCGCCATCGACATCGCCTCCGGCCACGTTGGTGAGCCGCCGTTGGCGGGGACGTACGTGGATTACGAGCCGGCTCCCCGGGAGTACGAGCTCAGCGTGGCCCAGACGGTGTTGCGGGTGCACAGCCGGGTGGCCGATCTGTACAACCAGCCGATGAACCAGACCGAGCAGCAGTTGCGGCTGACCATCGAGGCGCTGCGCGAGCGCCAGGAGGAGGAGCTGGTCAACAACCGCGAGTTCGGGCTGCTGCACAACGCCGACCTCACCCAGCGCCTCCACACCCGAAGCGGCCCGCCCACCCCCGACGACCTCGACGAACTCCTCGCGCTCGTGTGGAAGGACGCGGGATTCTTCCTGGCCCACCCGAAGGTGATATCCGCCTTCGGACGGGAGTGCAACCGCCGCGGCATCTATCCGGAGAGTACCGACATCAACGGCCACCAGGTCCCCTCCTGGCGCGGAATCCCCCTGCTTCCCTGCAACAAACTGCACGTCAGCGACACACGAACCAGTTCGGTACTGCTGATGCGAACGGGCGAGCACAACCAGGGGGTGATCGGCCTGCATCAGACGGGCATCCCCGACGAGTACCAGCCGGGTCTGTCGGTGCGGTTCATGGGCATCGACGAGAAGGCGATCCTCTCCTACCTCGTCAGCGCCTACTACTCCGCCGCCGTGCTGGTCCCCGACGCACTCGGAGTGCTCGAACACGTCGAGATCGGGCGACAGGACTGAGCGCTTTGCCACGGCCCTTCGAACTCCCCGGTTTCTACATGCCCTACTCGGCCCGTTTGAACCCGCACGTGACAGCGGCACGGGTCCACAGCAAACAGTGGGCCCTGGACATGGGAATGCTCACCGACGACGAGGCGCCGGGGGAAACAGCCGTCTGGTCCGAAGCCGACTTCGACGAGCACGACTACGCCCTGCTGTGCGGCTACACGCACCCCGACGCGACGGCGCCCAGACTGAAACTGGTCACCGACTGGTACGTGTGGGCGTTCTTCCTCGACGACTACTTCCTGGACCGTCACAAACGAACCGACCGGCCTGACCTGGCCGGGGAGTACCTGCGTGGCCTGGAACGGTTCATGCCGACCCGTCCCACGAAGTCTCCCCAGCGGCCCGGTGATCCCGTCGAACGCGGGTTGTCCGACCTGTGGGCTCGCACGGCCGGGCAGATGTCGCCCGGATGGTCGCTGCGCTTCGCAGAAAGCACCCGGAACCTGTTCGAGGGCCTCGTGCGGGAACTGGTCAACATCGCCAGCGACCGTGTCCCGAACCCGATCGACCACATCGAGACACACCGCGAGTTCGGCGGGGCGCAGTGGGCGGCGCACCTGGTCGAGTACGCGAGGGAGGCCGAACTTCCCCCTTCCATGGCCCACACCCACCCGCTCCGCGTGCTCGCCGACGCGTTCTCCGACGGGGTACACCTGCGCAACGACCTGTTCTCCTATCAGCGAGAAACGCAGGAGGAAGGAGAAGTCAACAACGGTGTGCTGGTGATCGAGCACTTCTTCGAGTGCTCACCACAGCGGGCCGCCGACATCACCAACGACCTGCTGACCTCACGACTGCACCGGTTCGACGAGACCGCGGCCGCGGCACTGCCGCCGCTGTTCGTCGAACACGCCCTCGAACCGGCCGGACGTGCCGACGTTCTCGGCTACGTCCAAGGGCTGCGGGACTGGCAGGCCGGTGGACACGAGTGGCACTCGCTCTCGAGCCGGTACATGAGCTCCGAGCCGAGCGGACCACCGGAAATCAGCCGGCTGCTCGGCCTGCCCAGCAGAACCGGAATGTCGGCTCTCCCACCAGAGCAATGCCCGCCTGGCGCGATCACGGACACCACGCGTGATCGGCCCACTGGTCGAGAGCGGAACCGGCCGTTCGAACCAACCGATTCCCGCCCGCCCCACGAGGTCGCGCCGAATCCGCTGCTGAACCAACTGCGCGAACACACCAGGTCCTGGGTCGAACGGCACGGTCTGCTCGAAACCACCGTCTGGAACGAGGACACCTTCGCGGCGACCGACCACGCCCTGTACGCCGCACTCACACGCCCGGACGCGGGCGAAGCGGAACTTACCCTGGTCGCCGACTGGCACATCTGGGCGGACTACCTGGACGAGCTGTTCGTCGCGGAATTCGAACGACCCCGTGACACGGCCGGCGCCCGGATCTTCGTCGACAGACTCCTCACCGTCCTGGAGCGGCCTCCCGAAACGGCTCCACATCCCAGCGGACCGGCCGAACACGCACTGGCCGAACTGCTGGCCCGCACGAGAACGAGCATGCCCACCCACCCCCGAAGACGATTCACCGAAGACCTGCGGGACTTCCTCGGAAACCGGCTGCGCGAACCGGTCGACCTCACCCGGAGCGGAATCGCCGACCCCGTCGAGCTCATCGGGAAACGCGGACGGACCGGGACAGGTGGGCTCTCGCTGGCACTGATCCGACTCACCATGGACGCCCCGCTCGACGACACACTGCACCGCAGCAGACAGCTGCGGGAGCTGACCCGGACGTTCGCCGAGATCGGCACGCTGCGCAACGACCTCTTCTGCCGGAAGCAAGAGCACGGCGCGGAAAGCGGGAACGCGGTACTGACCGTACAACGCTTCCTCGGCTGTGACGCTTCACGAGCCGGCGCTGTCCTGGCCGATCTGATCGAAGCCCGCCAACAGCGCTTCCACCACCTTCTCACGGAGGAGATTCCCGCGTTGCGTGTCGAGCACGAACCGTCCCCGCGGGAGGACGAACGACTCGACGGTCTTCTCGAACGACTCGAAACCTGGCTCGCCGGAGAGCTGAGCTGGTTGCTGACCACAGGGCGCGGCAGCACCACGGGCAGGACCACCTCGTTGGCGTCCCGACGGACGCTGCACGGGCCGGACGCGAGTCTCGCGTCCACCGGCGTCCCGCGCCTCCCCCGAACTCGCGACGAAGCACCGCACTGACCCGACCGCCCATTTCTTCGTTCCGACAACGTTGCCGAGACCTCCTCACACGGTCGACGGAAACGTGTGACGCACCGCTCTTCGACAGGATTGGTGACCGGCGCTGTGACAACCACCGAACCGGACGAGACCGCGGCTTCCACCAACACCTCGAGCCTGACCACGGGGGCCGCCCGTAATTTGGCGACGACGACCAAGTCGGCGCCGCAGATGCAGGGGATCTCCTCGCGATGGTTGCTGCGGATGCTGCCCTGGGTGCAGGTCCAGGCGGGTACCTATCGCGTCAATCGACGACTGACCTATTTGCTCGGTGACGGTCGGTTGACCTTCGTCAGCACCGGTGCCGAGATGCGGGTGATCCCGCAGGAGCTGCGGGAACTTCCGCTGCTGCGCGGGTTCGACGACGAGTCGGCGCTGGCCGCGCTGGCCGACCGGTTCACCCAGCAGCACTACGCTGCCGGAGATCCCATCGTCGAACGGGGCGGTCCGGCCGACCGGGTGGTGCTGATGGCACACGGCAAGGCCAACCGGATCGGCCCCGGCGAGTACGGCGAGGACACCGTGCTCGACGTTCTCGCCGACGGGGACCACATCGGGCAGCGGGTACTGGTCGAGGACACCGGCACCTGGCAACACACCCTCAAGGCCATCACCGCCTGCACCGTGCTGACCCTCCCCCTGCGGGAAGCCCGCGAAATGGAGCGACGGTTCACGGGGCTGAACACTCATCTTCGGCAGGTCGTTTCCCAGTCGGTACCGCCGCACAACAGGCGCGGTGAAGCCGATATCCACATCGAATCGGGGCACACCGGTGAGCCGCCGTTGGCGGGGACGTACGTGGATTACGAGCCGGCTCCCCGGGAGTACGAGCTCAGCGTGGCCCAGACGGTGTTGCGGGTGCACAGCCGGGTGGCCGATCTGTACAACCAGCCGATGAACCAGACCGAACGACAACTCGCCCTCACCGTCGAGGCGCTGCGCGAGCGCCAGGAGGAGGAGCTGGTCAACAACCGCGAGTTCGGGCTGCTGCACAACGCCGACCTCACCCAGCGCCTCCACACCCGAAGCGGCCCGCCCACCCCCGACGACCTCGACGAACTCCTCGCTCGCCGCAGAAGGTCCGAGTTCTTCCTGGCCCACCCGAGGGTGATCGCCGCCTTCGGGCGGGAGTGCAACCGTCGCGGTATTCGCCCCAGAACGATCCGGCACCAGGGTGCGCCCGTGATTTCCTGGCGCGACGTTCCACTGCTGCCCTGCGACAAGATCCCCATCAGCGAGACGGGCACCAGTTCCGTTCTGGTGCTGCGCACAGGGGAGGAAAACGAAGGGGTGGTCGGGCTGCACCAAACGGGCATCCCCGACGAGTACGCTCCGGGTCTCAATGTCCGTTTCATGGGCATCGACGAGAAGGCGATCATCTCCTACCTCGTCAGCGCCTACTACTCCGCCGCCGTGCTGGTCCCCGACGCGCTCGGAGTGCTCGAGCACGTGGAAGTGTCCCGCTGAAGCGGGGAAAGGACTGTTGTCAGTGACTCTCGTCGACTCAAGGGACAACGCGGGGCCCTCCCGCGACACGCTGGAGCACAGCCGTGCTCTGACGCACCCCGCCCTGCGGGCCTCGGTGGAACGGCTTCCCGACGAGGCACGCGCCGTTGCCGCCTACCACCTCGGCTGGTGCGACGAGCAGGGCGCTCCGCACGAGGTCCGGGGCGGAAAAGCGCTGCGCCCTGCCTTGGTGCTGTCCGCGGCGCAGTCCGTGGGAGGTTCGGCCGAGGCGGCCGTGCCCGCCGCGGTCGCCGTGGAGCTCGTGCACAACTTCTCGCTGCTGCACGACGATGTCATCGACGGGGACGAGACGCGGAGGCACCGGCCCAGCGCCTGGGCGGTTTTCGGGACGGGTGCGGCGATCCTCGCCGGTGACGCGATGCTCACGGCCGCGACAGAAGTGCTGGTGACCAGCGAGAGCCCGGTGGCCGTGGAAGCGGCCCGTGACCTCAGCAGGACCGTGCACACGCTCATCCACGGTCAGAGCACGGACATGGAGTTCGAGCAGCGTCGGTACGTCGCCGTGGACGAGTGCGTGGACATGGCCGAGGCCAAAACCGGTGCTCTGCTCGGTTGTGCCTGTGCGTTGGGAGCTTCTTTCGGCGGAGGAACCGAGCAGCAGGTGAGCAGGCTCGGCCGGTTCGGCCGGTGTATCGGGCTGGCCTTCCAACACGTCGACGATCTCCTGGGGATCTGGGGAGATCCATCGGTGACGGGCAAGCCGATTCACTCGGATCTGCGGTCCCGCAAGAAGACACTCCCGATACTGGCCGCGTTGCATTCGGACACTCCCGCGGCCGAGGAGTTGAACGAGCTCTACCGGAACGATCGAGCACTGTCCGAACAGGAGGTGCAACACGCGGCGAACCTGGTCGAACGTGCCGGTGGCAGACGGTTCAGCCTCGATGAGGCCGACCGGCTGCTGGGCGTGGCCCTGAACGAGCTCGACGGAGGCCTCGAAGGGGCCGCCGTGTCCGAACTGACCGAGCTGGCGCGGCTGGCCACCCGGCGCGACCACTGAGCGGAGGAGGGATCGCCCGGCCCTCCGACGCTGCGCGGCCGGGTTCCGGCGATCCCGAAAGGACGACCCTCCGGTCCCCGGCCGGAGGTCTCGGCCAGTTCGCCGGCGCCGTTCCCCGAGTTCCGGCGCTCGTCGCCCGCCGGAACTCGGCGGGGCTTTCCGCTCTCCCCTGGCGTAGGTGGTTGTCGAGCGGAACCTCCCGCGGCAGCGCTAGCTGCTCGGGGCCCTTTTCGGCGCCGCCGCGCCGAATCGTCACGCCCGCCGTCAGCGCGGCGGGGAAGCATCGGTCAGTCCGAGCGCTGATCCCGTTGTTGCTCCGGGTGTTCGTCGAGCAGTTCCAGCATGTCCAGCACCTGCTCCTGCAGTCCCGCGTCGAGCTCACCCGCACGCATGGCTATGGCGCGCACCCGGTGCTCCTGCAGTTTCGCCCGCAGGACACGGTCGGCATCGCTTTCCGAGCCGAGCAGGTAGTCCACCGTCACCGGCGCGGTTTCGGAGTGGCGACGGTCGTTGAAGAACTTCGCGATGGCTCGCAGCACGTCCGCGGACGGATTGGTGTGCCTGCCGTTGCGCAATCCGTCGAGGTAGTTGGCCCCGAGCGTGGTCGCGTGCTCGGGATCGGCGCTGATCGACTCAGCCGCGAATTTCGTGCTGTAGGGTTTCCATTTTCCGCGTCTGTCACGGTAACGCACGGTGTCGAAGAGTGCGCGCAGCCGCTTGGCCAGTGTGCTGGACTCGTTCGTCGCGTTCTCATAGCGCGCGCGCACTTTCCGAATGTCCTTTCGAACAGAGCTTGTGCGAGCCGACATCGCCTGGTCCTGCGAGAATAACACGGTGCGACCATGCTCCAGGTCACAAAAGCGCGCGGAACGCCGCGATCCGAACGTCCCCCGGAGGACGCCCCGGCGACTACACGATGTTGATTGCTTAATATATTAAGTATAGAGTCGGTCGCGGCGATCGTGAGGCTTCTGGGGGTGCCTCGCGCTCGCTGCGGCTCTCCCTGCCCGGATGCCGCGGAGAGCCCCGTTCCCCTCCGCGGTATTCCCCCGGAGCGAACGACACGGGTGCCGCTCGGTGGACTACGCCTGTGCCGCCCGCACGAACGGCCCGCTCGTGATCACGGCCGGGGCCTGCCCGCTGGACGAGCACGGCGCGACCGTGTGCGTCGACGATCCCGCGGGACAGGCCCGGCAGTGCGTGCGCAATCTGGCGGCGACCCTGCGCGAGGCCGAAACCGACCTCGACCACGTGGTGCGTTGCACCGTCTACGTGGCGACCCGGGACCGCGGACGGCTACGCACCACGTGGAACGCGGTACGTGACGAATTCGGAACCCACGCCCCTCCCGCCACACTGCTCGGCGTGAGCCTGCTCGGCTACGACGACCAGCTGGTCGAAGTCGACGCCATAGCCACCCCGGCGTGACCTCTCCCCGGGACCACCCCGCGACGGCGCACGATAATCACGATACGTGCTTTTCCGACTACATAGGACAATAACGGTGCGCCGTGCGGGATTCGGGAAGACGCGTGCCACGTCTCCGTTCGCCGGGGTCGGCAGCAGCTCACCCGAGGTGTGACGAATTCGGAGAACGGCCGTGTGCTCCACGGTTTCGCCGCGGAGGCGTGGCGGGTGGTGCTTAATCGGAGCGTTACCGGTAGGCTCTGTCTCGCCGGAAGGGTTTCACCCTCCGGTGGGACTGGCCGTTTGCTCCTATCACGAGTCGATACGGATGACACTTCAAGACGACCGTGCTCGACCCTGGTTCCAGCCACTGGCGCCAACCGGACAACCGCACAATGACTTCTCGACCGATGCCGGACCGTTGACCACCCGCATCGAGGGTGAACTCATCCCTCCGGACCAACCGCTGACCCCGGCACCGTGGGCGGAACGGCTCGAAGTCACCCAGCCGTTCATCCCCGCCATCCGCGAGCAGCCCCCGGAGTTCGCCAAAAAGCTGAACCCGGAACCGGCCACCTCGGCACCCACCGCCGAGGACAGCTCCGTGGACGGGGCAACGAGCGTGGCCACCCCCACCGAGCACCGGGCAGCGGCGCCCTCCTCGCCTGCCACGGAAAAATCCGCGCGCACTCCGGAGACGGCGGCCGAACCCACCGCGGAACGCCCGAAACGGCGCAGCCTGGCTCGCCGCGTCGTTCGACGCATCCTCGGGCCCGATCTGCTGCGCAAGGATCCCGCACCGAAGAAACGCTGACACCGGGGGATTTTCCGCCTCGCGACCTACCCGGGGCACAGCGCGTATCGGACCGCGCATCGGACGCTGTCCACCAATTGGCACTCGGAGCGTGATGTCCACAGCACCGCCGGCACCCGTCGGCACCACTCCGCGGGAAGCGGACCAACGCGCCCCCACCTCACTCCCCCGGTTCGCCTGGGTGCCGATCACCGCGCTCGCTCTCGGCTTCTTCGCCGTCGGGATGCTGGTCGCCTCCCGGTACGGTTATTTCGGCGACGAGCTGTACTTCCTCGCGGCGGGCGACCATCCCGCACCGGGGTACGTGGACCAGCCCCCGGGAGTGCCGCTGGTCGCGCGCGCCATGCAGACGCTGTTTCCCGACTCGCTGGTCGCGCTGCGTCTCCCGTCGCTGCTGGCCACCATCGGCTACATCGTCTTCGCGGCGCTGACCACCCGCGAACTCGGCGGAAAACGCCTCGCGCAGACCTGCGCCGCCGGTGCCTGCATGCTGGCGCCCCACTTCGTGGGGTCGGCGCACCTGCTGGTCACCTACTCGTTCGACCAGGCGCTGTGGGCCTGGGTCCTGTGGTTGGTGGTCCGGTGGACACGCAAGTACCAGCAGGGCGAGTCCGGTGATCCGCTGCTGATCGGCGCCGGGCTGGTCACGGCCGTGGCGCTGCAGTTCAAACTGCTCATTCCGGCGCTGTGGCTGGTGCTGGTTCTCGCTGCCGTGCTGTTCGGACCACGTCGGCTGCCGCTGCGTCCCGGTCTGTGGGTGGCCGGGGGCCTGTCGGTGCTGGCCGCCCTGCCCGGTCTGCTGTGGCAGGTCGACAACGGTTGGCCCCAGCTGGAGATGGCCGAGGTGGTCGACTCCGAGACCGGAGGTGTCACTTCGTTCCTGCGCGTGCTGTTCACCCAGGTCGGTCCGATCGGGGGGACACTGACGGTCGTGGGGCTGTGCGGACTGCTGTTCCGGCGGCAGCTGAGTCCCTACCGGTTCATCGGGGTCACCGTCGTGGCGCTCACCGCGCTGTTCGCGATGAGCAGCGGGCGCTCCTACTACCTGGCCGGTTGCTACGCGGTCCTGTTCGCCGCCGCCACCGTGGTCGTGCAGCTCTGGTGGCAGCAACGTCCGGCCACCGGCACCTACCGCTGGCTGTTCCGCGGTTGGACGGCCGCGGTGGCTCTGAGCTACGCCTGGGCCTCCCAGGGGGCGATCAACACGCTGCCGATCGCCCCGGTCTCGGAGATCCGGCCGGGCAACGTCGTGGCCACGGCCAGTCTGGGCTGGGAGCCGATCACCGCCCAGATCGCCGAGCAGTACCACTCGCTGCCGGGCGAGGTCCCCACGGCCGTGATCACCCACGACTACTGGTCGGCTAGTGCGCTGCACCACTTCGGCCCCGAACACGGTCTGTCCGATGTATACAGCCCGAGCCGGGGTTTCTGGTACTTCGACCGCCCCGGCGAGGACGTCGAGCGCGTCGTCTACCTCGGCTCCGACCGCGAGCAGCTGGAGAAGTGGTTCGGCGACGTCCGCAAGGTCGGTACCGTCGAGACCGATCTCGACGCCGCCACCTACTACGAGGACATGCGCATCTGGGTGGCAGGAGCCCCGAAGGAACCGTGGTCGCAGCTGTGGCCGCGGTTGCACCACATGAGCCTGTGGTGACCACTGCTCGCGACGGCGACCGCCCCGCTGCTCGAGCTGGGCGAAACTCCGCGCCGAACTGCTGACCGGCCCGCGCGAACGCCGCGTCGGTCCTCCCCCGGTGAACACCACGACGCCGGGGGCGATCACCGGCTCCCGCTCGGCCTGCGCGTTCACAGCAGGCTCCGACGTCCTACGCACGTGCCTGCAGGTCCGCGCCGGTAGCACTGCCCACGGCAGCAGGCGCCTCCGGAGCGGAGCAGAGGTCCCTCCGGAGCACCCGACCCCATTTTGCGGCGTGCCGAAACAAAATTTTTCGGGTACCCTAAAAAGCCAGTTGTGCAAGACGTAAGATTGGTGTCGCGGGGGTTCGGAAGATGTCGACGACCCTGGACCGGCTTCACCGGGGCCAAACGGCCACCGTGACCGCGCTGGAACTCGAGGGCGCCGAACGGCGGCGCCTGATGGACATGGGGTTGCTCGTCGGCACCACGGTCTCGGTCGACCGCGTCAGCCCGCTCGGCGATCCCACGGCCTACCGGGTGCGGGACGGTCTGCTCGTGCTGCGCCGCGGACAAGCCCACCTGGTCCACGTCGACCTCCCCGAGGGAGATCCGACGTGACCGCGGCGGACTCTTCGAGCAACACCTCCCCCGCCTGCGGGGACTGCGTGCTCAACAACGCCTCCAACCTGCGCAAACTGGGCGTGGATCCCGCGGGGCACGACATCGTCACCGCGGTGGCCGGAAATCCCAACACCGGCAAGAGCACCGTGTTCAACGCGCTGACGGGGCTACGCCGGCATGTCGGCAACTGGTCGGGCAAAACCGTGGACAGGGCGGAGGGAAGTTTCGAGTACCGTCGGCGCCGCTACAAGCTCGTCGATCTGCCCGGCACGTACTCGCTGCTGTCCACCAGCCACGACGAGGACATCGCCCGCGACTTCCTGCTGTTCGGACGTCCCGACGTGACCGTGGTGGTCGTCGACGCGACACGGCTGGAACGCAACCTCAACCTCGTCCTGCAGATCCTGCAGATCACCGACCGAGTGGTGTGCGCCCTCAACCTCGTCGACGAAGCCGAGCGCAACGGGCTGACAGTGGACTCCAGGCACCTGACCCGGGAACTGGGGGTGCCCGTGGTCCCGATGACGGCACGCCGCGGCACCGGAATGACGGAACTGCTGGAAGCGGTGGAACAGGTGACCTCGGGCGCGATCACCACCAGAGGCAAGCGGGTCCAGCACCGCGACAACCGGGTCGAACAGGCGGTGAGCCGCCTCGCCGAACGGATCGAAGGGAAGTTCCCCGGGGTGGTCAACACCAGGTGGATCGCCCTGCGGCTGCTCGAAGGCGACCCCAGCGTCGAGCGTGCCGTCGCCGACGGCACGCTGGGTGAACTGTCCACCGCCGCCGTGATCGCGGCGTCTTCGGACGGGAACACGACATGAACCGCTCGGCGATCCTCGACGAGGCCGCACGCCTGCGTGCCGAGCTGGACGACGACTTCCGGGACGGAATCGTCGAATCCCTCTACACCGAAGCCTCCCGCATCACCTCCACCACCCTCTCCCGCCGGGAATCCCCCGCCCGGACGACCTGGGACAAACTGCTCGACAGGGCGCTGACCCACCGCGTGTGGGGATTCGTGGTCATGGGGGCACTGCTGTTCGGGGTTTTCTGGTTCACCATCGCCGGCGCGGCGGCACCCTCCGGGCTGCTGTCCACGCTGCTCGTCGAACACGGTCACGGTTGGCTGACACGGCTCGTGGCTCCGCTGCACGTCCCCGAGTGGCTGACGGGGCTGCTGGTCGACGGGGTGTACCTGTCCACCGCCTGGGTCGTGGCCGTGATGCTGCCGCCCATGGCGATCTTCTTCCCGCTGTTCACGATCCTCGAGGACTTCGGGTACCTGCCCAGGGTCGCGTTCAACCTGGACAGACTCTTCGCGAGGTCCGGAGCGCACGGCAAGCAGGCGCTGTCCATGATGATGGGGTACGGCTGCAACGCGGCCGGAGTGACCTCCACCAGGATCATCGACAGCCGGCGCGAACGGCTGATCGCCATCATCACCAACAATTTCAGCATCTGCAACGGACGCTGGCCCGTGCTCATCCTGATGGGCACCGTCTTCCTCGGAAAACTGGTCCCGCCCGCCTTCGCGGGCGTGGTCGCCGCGGGCAGTGTCGTGACCGTGGCCTTCCTCGGCGTGCTGGTCACACTGCTGGTGTCCTGGGGGCTGTCGAAAACGGTGCTGCGCGGGGAGACCTCGGTGTACTCGCTGGAGCTTCCCCCGTACCGGCCGCCCAGGATCTGGCGGACCCTCTACACCAGCCTCATCGATCGCACCCTGAAAGTACTGCGCAGAGCGGTGACCATGGCCGCCCCCGCGGGGGCGGCCATCTGGCTGATCAGCAACGTCACCATCGCCGAGGCGAGCCTGGCCGGTCATCTCGCCGCGCTGCTCGCCCCGTTGGGATGGCTGATGGGGCTCAACGGCCTCATCCTGCTGGCCTACGTCGTGGCCATCCCCGCCAACGAGATCATCGTTCCCACCATCCTGATGCTGACGCTGACCCTCGGCCCCGATCTGCTCGGCGCCGACAGCGGGGTCCTGCTCGAGCTGGGGACCGCCGAGACCCGGACCGTGCTCGTGCAGGCGGGAGGCTGGACCTTGCTCACAGCCGTCAACCTGATGCTGTTCAGCCTGCTGCACAACCCGTGCGGCACCACCATCCTCACCATCTGGCACGAAACTCGGAGCCTGAAATGGACGACCGTGGCCACGCTGCTGCCGGTCGGGCTCGGGATCGTGGTCACGAGCCTGACCGCCGCCGTGGCCCGTTCGGCCGGGTGGGTGTGACCGGGGCGAGAGCGCTTCAGGTCGCCAGGTGCGCCTCCAGCGCGTCGGCACCGGCCACCGCGCCACCACCGCTGCGCACGCCGAAACTCGTCGCCGAGGCCACGGCCCGCATCCGCTCGTCCCCGGACACGGCATCGACCGTCTTGCGCAGGATCTCCGGGGTCACCTCGGCGGGGAGGACCCGGGCCAGCCCGAGCTGCTCGGCACGTTCGGCATTGGCCCGCTGTTCCGGCATCTGCGGATAGGCCACCAGAGGGACACCGTGATACAGCGACTCCATCGTGGAGTTCATGCCCGTGTGCGACAGGAACACGTCCGCGTGCTCGAGCACGGCCGGCTGCGGGAACCGGGTGCGCACGTCGAAGTTGTCCGGCACAGGTCCCAGCTCGTCCGGGTCGAGCCGTTCGCCGATCGACATCGCCACCTGCCACGGCCCGTCGGAGAAGGCGTCCAGGCACTGGCGGTAGAAATCCGGGCGGTTGTTGAACGCGGTGCCCAGGGAGATGAACAGCAGTGGCGCCTCAGGGGCCCGCGGGGTGAACGACTCCCGCGTGGCCCTGCTGCCGAGTGAAGGCCCCAGGAACCGGAAACGGTCGTCGAAGGTCTCGGCTTCGGGCTGGAACTGGCGCGGAATGGACACCAGGTTCAAATCGGCGGGTTTCGCGGAGAACACGGACTCCGGCGGGGAGACTCCGAGTTCCTCGGCCAGCTCAGCGCGGTTTCGCTCCACTTCGCGCAGCGCGGGGTGCTCGGTGTCGAAGTCCTCGGGCAGGAAGGTCCGCAGCAGCGAGAAGTGCTCGTTCGCTGCGAAGTTGGGCACCAGGGCCGCTCCGGGAACTCCGAGGACCTCGGCCAGCATCGGGCCGGCCATCATCATCATGTCGTAGCACACCACGTCGGGCGGGTCCTCGGTGAAGTGCCGGCGCAGCACGGGAAAGGACACACGCACGTGCTCGAGGAGATAGCCCATCATCTCCGCCAACATCTCCGGGGTCATCCGGTCGAATGATTGCGTGGGCGGGGAGAAATCCATGTTGGTGTCGACGCCTTGAGCACCGCTGGACCGCACGGTTTCCAACTTGCGGTTCCCGGTGGCGTAGCTGACGCGGTGGCCGCGCTTCCTCAGCTCTTCCACCAGCGGGAGGTTCGGGTTCACATGCCCGTCGAAGGGTGGTGCCATGAACGCGAAATGGCGGGACATACTTCCTCGCAGCGTCGTTCGAGAAAAATTTTGGCATTTGTCGCCACTTTCGTTTCGATTGTTCCGCCCCGCACACGGCGAACGCCCGCGCCCGCACGCAAAAGTGACGTCATCAACATCGCCAGCACCACGAAAGAACCAAAACGGGCAGAGCTCGCGGGAGCACCGCCGCGGTCGCGTCCGGAGCGCCCCTGCCGGGCGAACACGAACACCGGGTCACCGTCACCGAGGCGGACCTGCGCGGTCCCGAATCGGTGCTCAACGCCCGAGGCGCGGGACGCTTCCTCGTGCGAGCAACCGCCGGATCTCTCCGACGACGTACTCGGCACAGGCACGGACCCGCTGCGCCGTGTTCTCCCAGTCCTCTTCCTGCTGGGCGAGGTAGACGGCTCGCGCGTGCACGAGCACGGGGCGGTGCCCCTCCGGGAGCCGGTGGAGCGCCCAGTCGGCCGCGGCGTCCTTGGAGCTGATCACTCCCGTGACGAGGCTGGACCAGATGCGTGCCAGCGTCAGCACCACGTTGCGCGTGTCGGACCACAGCTCGTCGAGCAGTTCCGGAACGGCGGCGGCGAACGCGCGGACGAGATCCTCGTGCGGTACGGGATCGAGCACCCGCCCCGGCGGAGGACCGTACACCGCGGCGTCGCCGAGCAGCACCATCGTCACCAGCGGGGCCAGGTCGGGGCTGCTCACCGGTGACGGCAGCTCACCGCTCTCGAACTCCGCGCGCGACCACTCCCCGTACTGGAACTCGCAGCGCGGCGGGTAGTGCCACGGCCTCAGATCGGTATCGACTGCGACCGTCAACTCCACCGGCCGGGCCGAACCGGGTGGCCCGACGGCACCGGACCCCCGCAGCAGGCCGTCGACGAGCGCCCGCCGCTGCCGCCACGTCATGCGCCGCCGGGACACGACGAGCAGGTCGAGATCACTGTGCGGGCGCAGCCCGTCGAGCACAGCGGAGCCGTGGCGGTAGATCCCGACGACGTCCGCGCCGAGCACGTCGTGGACCAGGCGCGCGGTGTCCTCCTCCTGCGACATCGACCTGCTCCCTCCATTCGGTCCCGGCCGTTTCCCCGCGCCGGTCACACCGTCCACAACGGCATCCCGACCGAGCGTGGTGGACAGATCTCCCCGGAACTCACGCGGTCGGGGCCGCTGGTCCGTGGTCACGGCACCGTCAGGACCCGCGGGCCCCGGGCGGTCACGGCGACCGTCTCCCCGAGCAGGAGGCAGCGGCTTCCGTCCTCGGTCTCCACCGAACCGTCGGGCCCGTGCCGGACCCCGTCGGATCCTCCGTCGGCCAGCGCCGCCACGATCGTCACCACCATGCCCGGGCGCAGCGGCAGCCCTTCGCCTCGCTTTCCGGGCCGCGGAAGCGCGGGAGGTTCCCGGAGGGCGCGTCCGATGCCGTGTCCACAGGAGAGGGGCATCCCGTAGCCCGCTCCGCGCACCACCAGACCGAGCGCGTGGGAGAGGTCTCCCAGCCGGTTGCCCGCCGTGGCCGCGGACGCGGCACCGCGCAGCGCCTCCCGGGCCGTGCCGGCCGAACGCCGCGCGGGCTCGTCCTCGGCGCCGACGGTCTCCGTGGCCGCTGACCAGGCACACCAGCCTCCCACGCTGCCCGCGCACTCCACGGTGACCAGCTCGCCCGGGACGAACCCGTTCCCGTCCGGCGCGCGGCCGCGGATCACCTCCTCGCGGGACACGGTCAGTGCCCGCCTGCGCGAGGCGGAGTGTCGCGTCGCGTCGAAGGCGGGCCTCGCGTCGTGGGCGGCCAGCACCGAACAGGCGGTGGCTTCCAGCTCGGCGCCGGTGGTTCCCCGGGTGATCCGCGCGGTGACGGTGTTCAGCGCCGCGGCCACGGCACGGCCCGCATCACGCATGGCCCCGATCTCGGCGGCGGATCTGAGTTCGACCGACCCCCGCGGCACTCACGTGGTCCCTTCCGGGCCCGGCGGGGTTCGCCCGCGGGAGAACTCGGTGCACAGCACGTGGTTCTTCGTCGGACCGGAGACCACCCAGCGCTGCCACCACGTGTCGTCGTCGACCACGCCGAACTCACCCCGGTACAGATCGTCCCGGCAGGGATGTTCGGCTCGGCAGTAGCCTTCCCGCAGGTCCAGGGCGTGGAAGAAGTCCCCGTAGTCGAAATGCACGTGGGCCCGGCCCGGTCCGGTCACGTGGTAACGCAGCGCGCGGAACGCGGGCCCCCGGTGCTCGCCCAGCCGCAGGGACCCCCGTTCCTCGTAGTGCAGCACGTCCTCGTCCGGGACGAAACGGGCCGAGCCCTCGAACTCGCCCAGCCTGCCCCCGTCCGGGTCCGAGATCACCCGCCGCAGCGACCAGTCCCCGCCGAAGAAGGCGGGCAGGTCGTGCACGGCACGACCACACGATGCGTTCAACTTCCCCTGGCACCTCCCACCACGGCCTCGTCGTTCGAGTCCTCGCTCTCCGCGGGGACCAGTCCCGACAGGTCGGTGCCGGTGTCGTTGGTCCGCAGCACGAACGGTCTGGTCTCGGTGTAGCGGATCACGCTGAACGAGCACGGTTCGACCACGATCCGCTGGAAACCGTCCAGGTGCAGTCCCAGCGCGTCGGCCAGGAGCCCCTTGATCACGTCACCGTGCGTGCAGGCCAGCCACACCGCCTGCGAACCGTGTTCCTCGGCCACCCGCGCGTCCTGGGCACGCACGGCGGCCACCGCCCGCGCCTGCATCTGGGCCAGGCCCTCGCCGCCGGGAAACACCGCGGCGGAAGGGTGCTGCTGGACCACACGCCACTGGGGTTGTTCGGACAGCTCCTTCAGCGAACGGCCCGTCCAGTCGCCGTAGTCGACCTCGTAGAGCCCCTCGTCGGTTTCCACCGGCAGGGCACGCCGACCGGCCAGGTCGGCGACCGTGTCGACGCATCGTTGCAGCGGGGAGGCCAGCACGGCCCGCAGCGGGACGGGGCGGAGCCGATCGACCAGCCCGGAAGCCTGGGTCCGGCCCGTCTCGTCCAAACCGACACCGGGAGTGCGGCCTGCCAGCGTTCCCGCGCCGTTGGCCGCCGAACGCGCGTGTCGCAGCAAAATCACCGTCGCCACGCCTCGAGCATACGTACGAAAGGTGCCGCACCGGACATCCGGTGCGGCACCTTTCGTCGTCCACTTGGTCGTCACACGGTCATGCCTGCAGCACACCGAAACCGAGCAGCACGTACACGGCGAGGCCGACCAACACACGCCACCAGACGAACAGGTAGACGCTGTGCTTTTCCACGTACCTCAACAGCCAGGCGATGCAGGCATAGCCCACCAGCCCGGCCAGCACAGTGGCCACGAGCATCTGCGGACCGCTCGGTTGCAGACCCGCCCCGCCCGGATCGAACACGTGCCCCAGCTCCAACAACCCCGCCGCGAACACGGCCGGGATCGCCAGCAGGAACGAGAACCGCACTGCGGTGGGGCGGTTCAGCCCCAGCGCCAGGCCGGCCGTGATCGTTCCGCCGGAGCGGGACACCCCGGGCACCAGGGCGAGGGACTGGGCCAGCCCCATGAGCACACCGTCACTGAGCCGCAGCTCGGCCTGCTTGCGCAGCTGGGGCCCGTAACGCTCGGCCAGCCCGAGCAGCAGGCCGAACACGATCAGCGTGGTCGCGGTGATCCACAGGCTGCGCAGCGCTCCCCGGATCAGGTCCTGGAAGAAGAACCCGAGGATCCCGATGGGGATGCTGCCCACGATCACGTACCACGCCAGTCGGTAATCCTGGGTGCGCCGCACCTCGGGATTGACCATGCCGCGGAACCACGTCGCGATCAGGCGTGCGATGTCGGCGAAGAAATAGATCACCACGGCGAGTTCCGTGCCGATCTGGGTGACCGCCGTGAACGACGCGCCCGCGTCGGCGTTGAACAGCAGCTGCGAGACGACCCGCAAGTGCCCCGAGGACGAAACGGGCAAGAACTCGGTCAAACCCTGCACCACGGCAAGCACCACGGCCTGCAACCACGTCAACGGAATCCACTCCAGCACAGTCGAATATCGCGCTCCGTCCGGAGCACCACGTACGGCCTTTCTCGGCCGGAAATCTTGCAGCATGCCCCGAACAGGTGTGGTAGCGGGCCGCCCGCGGTGAACGCGAACCCAACTGGGCAGGTCAGTGGACGAATCTCCGTTCTTGCGGACACGTTGCGCCACTCGAGGGCAAGCTCGACTCACTCAACAGGGCAATGAGTGATTCATGACACAAAAATTGCGAACCGAGTGTGTTCACCCCGAAACTCGGCGGAACGTTCCGGGAACGAATACGCTGTGCGACCGTGCGCTATCGACAACTCGGAAACACCGGTCTGCGCGTGTCACGACTCGCGTTGGGGACCATGAACTGGGGGCACGGCACCGACAGCACCGAGGCGTCCGCCCAGCTGGCCACCTTCCACCAGGCCGGCGGGACCCTGGTCGACTCCTCCCCCGAGTACCAGCGCGGGCGCAGCGAGACGATGCTCGGCGAGCTGCTGGACAACGAGGTCGCGCGCGAACAGCTGCTCATCGCCACCACCACGGGCCCGCACCCCTCCAGAGCGGCACTGCTCGACTCGCTGCACGGCTCGCTGCGCCGCATGGGCATCGACCACATCGACCTGTGGCAACTGCACGGCTGGGACCCGACCGTGCCCGTCGAAGAGGCCCTCGACACGCTCGACACGGCGGTCACCAGCGGAAAAGTCCGCTACATAGGGGTTTCCAACCATCGCGGGTGGCAGATGGCCACAGCGGCCGCCCTGCAGGGCGCCGTGCCGGGGCGCATCCCCCTGGCCTGCGCCCAGACCGAGTACTCGTTGCTGCAGCGCCACCCCGAAGCCGAGATCCTGCCCGCCGCGCGTCACCACAACCTCTCCCTGCTCGCCTGGGCACCACTCGGACGTGGCGTGCTGACCGGCAAATACCAGAACGAGCCCCCCGCCGACTCCCGAGCCGCCGACCCCGAGCTGGCCGACTACCTCGATCACCACCGCACCAACCGGGCCGGACGTATCGTGCACGCGCTGACCACCGCCGCCGACGGACTCGGCACCTCCCCCGCCGCGGTGGCCCTGGCCTGGATACGCGACCGCCCCGGTGTCGGCGCTCCCGTCATCGGGGCCCGCACCGCCGAACAGCTCAAAAGCTGTCTCGAGTGCGAGGAGGTGACCCTGCCCCCGGCCATCCAAGCCGCCCTCGACGACGTCAGCGCCTCGTGACCCCTGCTGAGCGGACAAACCCGGTCACAACGGGAACGAACCGATGCGGGATCCTGGGGGACACGTCGACACCGACGCGCAAGCTCGTCTTCCCCAGGGAGGTCGCCGTTGCGACGCCTCATCGCCGCGTGCCTGGCCGCCTCGGCGCTGCTGGCCGGCTGCGCCGGCAACGACAGCGGATCACGCCCCCTGCAGGTCACCGACGAGCTCACCGCCGCGACGCCGGCCACCGCCCCGCCCACGGATACCGAACCGGCGGGCCGGATCGTGCAGGCCCCGCCCGCCGACCACGCGGTCGTTCTGCCCGAACAGCACACCCTCGCCCTGGCCGGGGCGGGCCGCGCGAGCCTCACCCTGTTCGACACCCGCGCCCTCGACGAGCCGCCCCGCACCGTCGACCTGCCCGCACCCGCGGCGTCGCTGCGCCCCCTCCGGGACGGAGAGGCGCTGCTCGCCGCGCTGCCCGAGGCCGACACGGTCGCCGAGATCGACCTCGAAACCGGGCGGTTGAACCGCACCCCCGTGGCCGGTGGCCCTGCCGATGCTCTGCCCGTCGGCGAGGAACTCTTCGTCGCCCGCCCGGCGGCCAAGGACGTGGCCATCCTCCGCGACGGCGAGATCCAGCGCCGCGTCGGCGGCTTCCCCGGGGCCAGCGAACTGCTCCGCCGGGGGGAGACCGTGCTCGTGCTGGACCGGCTGACCACCTCCCTGACGCCACTCGACATCGACACCGGGGACAAGCAGCCCGCGCTGCGCGCGGGCGAGGGAGCCACCCGCGCCGTGACCGACGGGTTCGGGCGCGTGCTGGTCGTCGACACCAGAGGCGAGGAGCTCATGGCGTTCGCGACCGAACCGCTGATCATGAAACAGCGTTCCCCCGCGGCCGGGTCCCCCTACGGCCTCGCCTACGATCCCGGCCAGGATCTGGCCTGGGTCACTCTGACCGCTCGCAACGAGCTCGTCGGCTACGACACGGCCACGGGACAAGCGAAGGAGACCCACCGCGTACCCACGGTCCGCCAACCCGAATCGGTCGCGGTGAACCCGGAAACCGGCACCCGCTACATCGCTTCGGCAGCCGGTGAAGGACTACAGGTGGTGAGGAATTGAGCGCGACCAGCACGGTGGAGTCCGATCCCGGCTGGGAGTACTACCCCCTGCGCCTGCCTCCCGGGGTGTCCCGGTTGAGCGCGGCGACCAGACTCAGCATCCACGCGGAGTTCGCCGGTTGGGAGCTGTCCCGGGTGCTGCTTTACTCCGATGGGTCACGCAAGGTGTGGCTGCGCCGCAAACGCACCCGCGCGGCCGCCGGGATTCCGGAGCCGCTTCCGCTGCCGTGAGCACGGCCCCGCTCAGGGCACGCGCTGGAACCACTCCGAGGTGGCGAACTTCGTCTCGATCAGTTCCTCGGCACGCCGCTGCTCGTCCGCGCCGATCCGGTCCTCGACCAGCCCGTAGCGGCCACGGAAACCGGACTCCAGCCGGTCGATGATCGTCTGCCGTTCCAGACCGGTCTGACGCCGCAGCGGGTCGACGCGTTTGACCACGCTGCCGACCCCCTTGTCGGACAGTTTCACCCCGCCCACGCGCAGCACCTGACCGAGCTTTTCCACGTCCACGTCGTAGGACATCGTTACGTGGTGCAGCACGGACCCGGACGCGACCCGCTTCTGCGCGGCGCCCCCGATCTTGCCCCCGTCCGAGGTGATGTCGTTCAGCGGCTGGTACCACACGTTCAGCCCCAGCTCACGCAGCACTTCCAGCACCCAGTCGTCCAGGAACGCGTACGAGTCGGCGAACGACATTCCCGCGACCAGTGACTTCGGTGCGTACAGCGAGTAGGTCACCGTGTTGCCCGGTTCGACGAACATCGCACCGCCCCCGGTGATCCGCCGCACCACCTCGATCCCGTGGTGCTCGGCGGTGGCCATGTCCACCTCGTTGCGGACCGACTGGAAACTGCCGATGATCACCGACGGGTCGGCCCACTCCCAGAACCGCAACGTCGGCGACCGGCGCCCCGCGGCCACCTCCTCGGCCAGCACCTGGTCCAGGGCCATGTGCATCAACGGCGACCTGGGCTGTTCCCGGATCACCCTCCACTCGTGGTCGCGCCAGCCGGTGGATCCGGTCACGGCGCGCCGGACCGCCACGGCCACCGACTCCGGCCCGAAACCGACCATCCGCGCCTGCGGGTCCGTCCCGTCCCGGACCAGAGCGGTGAGCGTGTCCACGTCCGCGTCCACCGCGGCCCCCCGCACCGACCGGTTGATCTCGTCGAGGGCCTCGTCGGGTTCGAGGAAGAAGTCTCCGCTGATGCGCACACTGCTCAGCCTGCCGTCGGCGACCTCCACGTCGGCGGCCACCAGTTTCCCGCCCGGAACCTTGTACTCCCCGTGCAACACGACGCACCTCGCACCTGTAGCGGCTTCGAATCGGCCGCTGACAACTCTAGGCCTCCGCGAGGCCGGGCCGACGTCAACCCGCACGGAACCGGACCGGCGCGAGGTCCCACCGGTGGCGGGCTCAGCGCCGGGCGGAACCTCGCCCGCGTCGCCACCGGGCACCGGCGGCGCGGAACACCAGCCCGCACAGCATCGGAGCGATCCCACCCAGCACCGCCCGCACGGGCAGGGTGGCCGCCAGCAGCAGGCATCCTCCCCCGCCGAGCGCGGCCAGCGGGCGCTGCCCGCGCCGTCGCGGCCCGGGCAGCGTGAACGCCGCGGCGTTGGCCAGCGTGTAGTACAGCAGCACAGCGAAGCTGGAGAATCCGATCGCGCCGCGCAGATCGACGAGCAGCACCAGCACGACGACGGGACGCTTGGCGTTGCAGTCGGCGCAGTTTCCGCTGCGCACGGTCGAGATGTTTCGGGTTGTCGATGGTTTCGCCGGTCGAGAGCACCGCCAGGTGCTTCACCCCGAGGTCCACACCGACCGGTCCGTCGCGGGGAGCCGGGTTGGGGTCAGCTTTGGTGATCTCCACGGAGAACGACACGTGCCACCGGCCCCGCCGGAACGACACCGTGGCCGACCGGATGCGGGCAGTGCCCCGCTCCACATGCCGGGCCAGTTTGCGGGTGGACTCGTGGGTGCGCACCGACCCGATGCGGGGCAGCGTGACGTGCCGCCGGTCCTGCTTGACCAGCCCGAACTGCCCGGTGGAAATGCAGAACGACCATCGACCACGTTTCGACTTGAACCGGGGGACCCCCACCCGCTTCCCGGCACGCTTGCCGATGCGGGACTTGTGCCAGTTACCCAGCGCGTCAGCCAGATTGGCCAGCCCGGAGGCGTAGGCTTCCTTCGAGTTCTCGGCCCACCACGGGGACACCTCGCCCTTGACCGCGTTCCAGGACTTGCGCAGGGAGTGGGCCGACCAGTTCATCGCCGGGGTGAGCTGGTCCTCGTCGAGACCGTAGGACCGTTCCGCGCTGCGCTGATCCAGCACGGCCTCCACCCGAGCCAGCCCCCAGTTGAACGCGAACCGTGCCCCACCGCAGTGGGAGGACAACATGGCCCGCTGCTGCTCGGTCGGGTCGAGCGCGAATCGGTACGCCTGCAACACCGTGGTCATCGCGGCGGTACCTCCGCCGCTTTCAGAGCAGTAGGCCACCGCCGCCGCCACCGCCGCCACCGCCAGCGCGATCAGCAGCCCGGAGCCTGCCGCCGCGGCGGCCGGGCCGAACGCGGCGAACACCCCGGCGCCGAGCATGGAGCCCATCCCGAGCACCACGGCGTCGAAGGTCCCCAGCCGACGGGCCGGTGCGGGCGGGCCCTCAGGTGGTGTGGGAGTCAACGAAGATCCGCCCCCGTGGAAACGACACGGTGGTTTCCGGTACCCCGGGAAACCACCACCGAAAAGACCACGAGGCGGAGGAGTTCCCCTCCACCACGTGATTGCCGACCGTGCGGGCGGGATCGTACAGCGCCGAACTCGCGTGCCGGTGCGGAACCGCCCCCTGTGGCTCCGCCGCGGCGCTTCCCGAGCGCGGGTG
The DNA here is from genome assembly GCF_013408175.1 of Actinopolyspora biskrensis. Taxonomy (GTDB): domain Bacteria; phylum Actinomycetota; class Actinomycetes; order Mycobacteriales; family Pseudonocardiaceae; genus Actinopolyspora; species Actinopolyspora biskrensis. The sequence goes on along the minus strand of NZ_JACBYW010000008.1, from coordinate 42,012 downwards.
CCTCAGTCGATCGCCGTCTCCAGGAAAGCGTCCCGCGACGGGCTGGTGGCATACCGGGACCAGAGGGCGTGCAGCGGCACGAACAGCGGCGGCCGCAGTTCGAGCACGCTGACGTGCCCGTTGGCCGCGGAGCCGGGAACCGCGGTGACGAAGGCGACGTAGTCGGTGTCGAGCACCGCGGTCACCGGCGGGGTTCCCTGGATCGGATTGCGATGCACCCTGGGTTCGAACCCGGCCCTGCGGCAGTGGTCGACGAGCAGATCGGTGTAGCCGGAGCGGCCGGGGTGCCCCCAGACCATGATGGACTCGTCCTCCAGCTCGCCGATCTCGACGCTGTCGCGGTCGGCCAGACGGTGTTCGCGGGACACGGCCAGCCGCAGGCGCTGGTGGGTCACCGTGCCGCGGGTCAAACCGTGGGCGGGGGTCATCGCCCGGCACAGTCCCAGATCGAGGTCGCCGGCGAGCAGCTGCTCGGTCAGCTCGCCCGGGTAGCGCTGGTTGACCTGCGGGCTGAGGTCGGGGTGGTCCCGGTGGACCCGGCGCAGCAACGTGGTGACCTCGTCCCCGGTCACGGCGGGGGTGTGCCCGATGCGCAGGGTTTCGTGCTGTCCGCGTCCGATGCGGCGGGCGCGCAGCACCGCGGAGCGGGACACGCCGTGCAGCACCCGTGCGTCGGCGACCAGCGCGTTGCCCGCGGGCAGCACGGTCAGCGTGTTGCCGCCGCGGTCGAGCAGGTCGACGCCGACTTCGCGTTCCAGCGCGCGGATCGAGGTGGACAGGGCCTGCTGGGACAAGTGCAGCCGCGCGGCCGCGCGGGTGAAGCTGCCCACCTCGGCGACCGCCACGAGGTGTTCGAGCTTGTGCGGGTCCAGTGCCATGTAGTGTCCTGTTTTCGCTGCTCGTCGAGTTGCCGGCAGGCCCGGTGGCCGGGGTGCTGCCCCGTTCGCACCGTGCCGGGCCCCGGCGCGCGGTGCGGGCGGCGGGCTTCGGGCCGCCCGCACCGCCTGCCCGGTCTCACCGGGTGGTGTAGCCACCGTTGGGGAACATGGTCTGTCCGGTGAACCACCAGCCGTCGGTGGCCAGGAACTCGATGACCGGGGCGATGTCCTCGATCTGGGTGAGCTGGTTGCCCAGGGCCTGCGACTTGTGGAACTCCACCCGCTCCGGTGTTTCCTGCGGGTAGAAGAACGGGGTGTCCATCGGACCCGGGGCCACGGTGTTGACCGAGATGCCCCTGTCGGCGAACTCCTTGGCCGCCGCGCGGGTGAAGTGCTCCAGCGGAGCCTTGCCTCCGGCGTAGGTCGAGTACCCGTCGGTGAACGCCGCCAGCAACGACGTCCCCAAACTGATGATCTTGCCGTTGTCGTTGAGCCTGCGACCGGCTTCCTGGATGAAGAAGTACGCCGCCTTGGAGTTGACGGCGAACATGCGGTCGTAGTCCTCCTCGGTCGTTTCCAGGATCGGTCTGCGCAGCACCATCCCGGTGGTGTTCACCGCGATGTCGGCCCCGCCGAAGGTGTCCACGGCGGCGTCGAACAACTGCCGCACCTCGGCCTCCCGGGTCAGGTCCCCCTGCACCGCCACCGCCTGCGAGCCGGCCTCGCGGACCGCTTCGACGGTCTTGGCGGCGTCGTCGGCCGAGGAGTCGCTGTGGTGGTGCACCACGATCTTCGCCCCGTCCGCGGCGAAGCCGGTGGCCAGCAGCCCACCCAGGTTCTTGGCCCCACCGCCGATCACCACGACCTTGTCCTGCAGTTTCTTCCCGGACATGTTCTCCCCCTTCGATGTCGATGCCGCCGGGCGACCCGGCAACGGCCGCACCGTCGACGTTAGGGAGCCGTCGCGGGGTCCGGGAAACACGAACTTCCGGTGGCCGTACAAACGCGGCCGATATATCCGGGTGACAGGCGGGGCGCTGCCCGCGCGCGGCGGGGAACGCGCTCCGGCGCGGTCAGGTTTTCACGTCGTGGTCGTTCGCACAGCACTCGCCCTGTTCCGCCGGGGCGGACTCGCCGAAGTCCGGTGAGTCGTTCTTGACGGTGTAGACCTCCCAGGGCTCCCGACCAGGACCGTGGACCCAGACCTTGTCCTGGGTCGCGTAGCAGCAGGTGCTGTCCTGCTCGGACTCGGTGAACAGACCGAGCTCGGACAACCGCCGGGTGGCGGCGTGCACGGTGGCGGTGTCGGCGACCTCGACTCCGAGGTGGTCCATGACGGTCTCCTGCCCCGGCTCGCCTTCCAGGAGGACGAGCTTCAGCGGTGGTTCGTCGACGACGAAGTTGGCGTAGCCGGGGCGCAGCTTGGCCGGTTCTCCCCCGAGCAGCTTGGTGTAGAAATCGATCGACCCCTGCAGGTCGCCGACGCGCAGGGCCAGTTGAGCGCGGGACATTTCCCGACCTCCTGTATAGATGTTTGTCGAAACAACGAGCGCGACCGAGTTTGCCCCTCGGATTTGACAGATGTCAATATAGAGTTATGTCGAAACAAGAGGCGGAGGGCGAACAGGAGCTGTGCTGTTCGCCGCTGATGCGCCAACCGTTGGACGAGCAGCAGTCCACGAACCTGGCGCGGGTGTTCAAGGCCATCGGCGAACCGGCCCGACTGCGCCTGCTGTCCCTGATCGCCTCCCACGCGGGCGGCGAGGCATGCGTGTGCGACCTGACAGGGGCGTTCGACCTGTCGGGGCCGACGATCTCGCATCACCTCAAGGTGCTGCGCGAAGCGGGCATCATCGACGGGCAGCGCCGGGGCACGTGGGTCTACTACCGGGTGCGCACCGAGATGCTGGCCGTGCTGTCCGAGGTACTGCTGCCCGCCGACAGCGAGGTGATGCCGGCGTGACCTCGACGGAAACCACGGCACCGGCCGAAAGGGCCGTCGCGGCGCGCATGTCGGTGCTGGACCGGTTCCTGCCGGTGTGGATCGGCGCGGCCATGATCCTCGGTCTGCTGGCGGGCCGGTTCGTGCCCGGACTGAACACGGCGCTGAACTCGCTGCACGTGACCTCGGGGATCTCGCTGCCGATATTCGTCGGCCTGCTGGTGATGATGTACCCGGTGCTGGCCAAGGTCCGCTACGACCGGCTGGACACCGTCACCTCGGACAAGCGGCTGCTGGTGTCCTCGCTGCTGCTGAACTGGATCGCAGGACCGGCGGTGATGTTCGCCCTGGCCTGGACCTTCCTCCCCGACCTGCCCGAGTACCGCACCGGGTTGATCATCGTCGGCCTGGCCCGCTGCATCGCCATGGTCATAGTCTGGAACGACCTCGCCTGCGGCGACCGCGAGGCCGCCGCGGTGCTGGTGGCGCTGAACTCGGTGTTCCAGGTGCTGGCCTTCGCCGGGCTCGGCTGGTTCTACCTGGCCGTGCTGCCCGGCTGGCTCGGCCTGGACACCGCCGGGCTGGACGTCTCCGCCTGGTCCATCGCCCGCTCGGTGCTGATCTTTTTGGGCATACCGCTGGTGGCCGGGTACCTGTCCCGCCGGCTCGGGGAACGCGCCAGGGGAAGGTCCTGGTACGAGAACCGCTTCCTGCCCAGGGTGGGTCCGTTCACGCTGTACGGGCTGCTGTTCACCATCGTCGTGCTGTTCGCCCTGCAGGGCGAGGCCATCACCTCGAACCCGTGGAACGTGGTCCGCATCGCGCTGCCACTGCTGATCTACTTCGCCGCCATGTGGGCGGGTTCGTTCGCCCTGGGCAAAGGCATCGGACTGGGTTACGAACGCTCGACCACGCTGGCGTTCACCGCAGCAGGCAACAACTTCGAACTGGCCATCGCCGTGGCCATCGCCACCTTCGGAGTCACCAGCGGGCAGGCCCTGGCCGGCGTCGTCGGCCCCCTGATCGAAGTTCCCGTCCTGGTCGCGCTGGTCTACGTCAGCCTGGCCGCCCGGAAACGGTTCGCCCCCGCGCCCGCGCCAGTCCGGCGTCCGTGAAAACGTCCCGCGAGGAGGACGACGTGCCCGTCCCGGAAGTACTGTTCGTCTGCGTGCACAACGCGGGCCGCTCGCAGATGGCCGCGGCGCTGCTGCACCACCACGCCCCGGGGAAGGTCGGTGTTCGTTCGGCCGGATCCACCCCGGCCGAGGAGGTCAACCCGGTCGTCGTCGACGCCATGGCCGAACTGGGCGTCGACGTCTCCCGGCGATTCCCCAAGAAGCTCGACGCGGAAACCGTGGAGGCCTCCGACGTGGTGATCACCATGGGGTGCGGCGACGCGTGCCCGGTCTTCCCCGGTAAGCGCTACCTCGACTGGGAGCTCGACGACCCGGCAGGCAAGACGCTCGACGAGATCCGCCCGATCCGTGACGCCATCGACGAGCGGGTGCGGAAGCTGCTGACCGAGCTGCTCCCCGAGGGCTGAGACGGCAGCGCGGACAACCGACGGTTCGCGGTCGGACGGTCCCGCGGCGACTCCGCCGCAGCGGGATCGTCCGACCCGCGATCACCGTGCGGGAAAACCCCGCCGGGTGCAGCATGGCCGGATACACACTTCACGAGAACGAGTGAGGAGTGCAGGCCGTGCATCCCGAGAACGACACCCCTTCCCCGCCGTCGGCGGTCGAGCACACCACCGCGCCGACGCGGCGGATACCACGCCAGACCGGGCACCACTCCAACGACACCAGCACCATGTGGCACGTGGACGAGCAGGAGGACACCCACCTGGTGCGCGGCTACGACTGATTCGCCCGCCACGGAGGACTGCCGCCCAGGCGACTCGGGGCAGCCCGGTCCTCGTCGGCGGTGGCCTGGCGACACGCCCCGACGACGCTCGGGTCGACCTGCGGCCGGCCACCCAGCACCGCAACGGCAACGGCGTGGTCGGCCTGCGGTGCGACGTCGTGTGCTGAAACCGCTGTCTCGGTCACGGTTCCAGCGCACGCGACGCCGCCGAACAGCCCGCGGGGAACGTCGGAACGCGGCGTGGGCCACGCGGCCCACGCCGACGAACCGGCAGACCGCGGAACCGAACTACTCCCGCGCCGACTCCGCTTCAGCGGGGGCGGGCTGCCCGCGGCGGCCGAAGTAGAACAGACCGGACAGCAGGGCCACCAGCAGCAGCGCCGTCATCACCACGAGCATGGGGATCGCGCCGAACTGGACGATCAGCGGGATCGCCGCCGCGGTGACCAGTCCTCCCCCGAAGAACGGTTCCAGAACGAGCTGTTTGTACCCGAAAGCCGGGTAGGCCGGGGTGCGCAGCTCGGGGTCGGCGATGCGCATGAGGATCAGCCCGGTGGCCGTGACACCCATCGACTGCCCGAAGTCACCCACGCCGCGTTCGAACCAGTAGTCCGGCAGCATCCGCGGCGCCAGCAGCAGGAATGCTCCCACCGACCAGACGATTCCGCACCCGGCGAGCAGCACGAACGGGACGATGTTGTCGGCGATGACCTCCAGCGACAGTGTCCCCATCGCCGCGATGATCAGCATGTCCAGGGCGAATCCCTGGATACGCTCGATCATCATCCTGTCGACCACCTGGGCCCGGTCGAAGCGGTTGATGACGAACTGGAGCAGGATGCCTCCGAGCATCGCCAGCGGGAAGAGGGGGACATAACCGAAGATCTCGATGGTGTCCACCCACAGCATGTTCTCCAGCGCCTGCAGCCCCCACAGCAGCAGCTGGCCGATGATGATCGCCAGCGCCAGGAAACCGAAGTGCAGCGTCAGCGGCTCGATCGACGAGGGGTGCACGGTCAGTGTGGCCGCCGACCGGCGGTTCTCCTTCTCCACCAGCCCCATGCGTTCGGACACCGTAGGGGTGGAGTCCGCACTCAGCTCCTTGGCGTGACCTTTGCGCGCTCCCCAGTTGATCAGCACGATTCCGATGACGATCCCGGACAGGAGACCGATGGTGGCCATGCCCAGCGCCAGGTCCTGGCCTTGGGCGAACCCGAACTCCTCGAACGTGCCGCCCAGACCGCCGGCGGTGCCGTGACCGCCCTCGAAACCGATCTCGATCAACGCCCCCGTCAACGGCGGCAGCCCGAAGACCGGCGACAGGACCAGCAGGGCCAGCAGCAGCCCCAGCACGTACTGCCCACTGCTCAGCGTCAGCCCGAAAGCGATCTGCGGGCCGGCCAGCCTCCCCGCCTCACGGGCCTTCGGCATACGTCTTCCCAGGAACAACCCCGCGAACACCACCGAGATGAGCAGCCCCGGCAGCGCGGACCAGACCTGTTGGATCTCGCTGCCGAACAGCCCGCCCTCGGTGAACCTGTCGGTCCCCGATGCCGCGGCGATATTGCCGAATACATCGGGGCCCAGAAGCAGCGCGATCCCCCCGCCGATGATCGATCCGGGGAGGAACAACTTCTGGGCCAATCGCCACTTCACCCGCACGAGCTTGGCCACGAGCAACAGCACCCCCAACAGCAGGAGTGCGAAACCGATGGTTTCGGAAGACATGATCACCTTTCGGCAACCGGGGTTGGACGACACCCTCCCGGAGTTTTCCGGGGTGTCCGGACAAGAGCCGAGCTGTGTTCATCGGCGGCGCAATCCTATTTCCCCGGTCGGACGGACCTGCACACAGCAGGGGCTTTCCCGAGGAGACAGCGGATGCCCAGCGAAAACGCCGCGCTCACTCCACGAGGGCTCATCTGACCGGCCGAAGCGGTCCGCACGACCGTGCCCAGCGCACTCGCGACCACGAACAGCCGCTGGCCGAACACGGCACCGTCTGCCGAGCGGGGCGGGATTCCCGTAAACTCGCCGACCACCGAGACTCACCTTCTCCGGAGTCGAACATGTCCTCGACCGCCGATCCCGGCGACGGACAACACCCGGTCGATCCGGTCGCGCTGTCCTGGCACGCTACAGCGAGCACGCCGCGGACTACGCGGACCAACACGCGGGCAAAATGCTCGACCGCGTCGAACACTTCACGACCGCCCTGCCCGAGAGTTCGACGATCCTCGACGCGGGCTGCGGACCGGGACGTGATCTCGCCCGGTTCACCGCCAGGGGAGACACCGCCCGGGGGATCGACCTGAACCCGGAGTTCGTGTCCATGGCCAACGCCCGCGCCCCACGCTGCTCGGTGACCTCCGCGAGCTCGGGGCCCTGTTCGACGCCGAGACCTTCGACGGGACCACCGCGGACGTGTTCGTGGAGGTGTGGGCCACCCGATCCGGTTGACCTCGCCCGTCACCGAATCCGCCGCACCACGAACCACGCCGAACCGGTCGCAGCGCATGCTCGTCCCCTCAAGCACTGAGGAGCAGGAGTGAGCTACCAACCGGAAGTGGTGCCGGGATGTCGGGACGGGATTGTGCATGCGGGTGAGGTTGGTTGTCAGTAGTGCCCTGCTGGGGGTGTTGAGTGCGTTTTTCGGATGGGCGATGTACTGGGCGGTCAGCTCCTACCAGGAGGTCACCTACCAGATGCCGGGCACGGTGACGACGTTGACATTCGGTATCGGCCCTCGAGGTGACGAGGCGGAGGATCCGGCTGTGGTGGCCGACGAGCTGCGGGATTTTGTCACCGAGCATTCGCTGGCGCTGGTCATCGCCTCGGACGGTGAAAGGGCTCCGCAGTTCCTCGTGGCCGATCCGGAAGGAGTGGTGCCCTGGTACAGCCCGGCCCACTCGAACGACGGCGAGCCCCCGGAGGAAAACCGGGGTGCCTATGTGTTCGAGGGCACCTACTCACAGCAACAGTGGCAGCGGGGAGAGTCCCCCGCCCTGGTCCCCGAGGGAGTTGAGGTCGTCGGCGCGATGCCCTCGCCGGAGGGAGCCGGTGACCTGCAGTTCGCGCGTCCGCTGGGGAATTACCGGCTTCCCCCGGGCGAGTACGTCGTCAACACCGATGATCCGGGTGAGCTCGCTGAGCTTCGCGGCATCGTGAATCGGGCCGGATTCGGCGACCATTCGGCGAAAAGTATGCCGCTGGGCCAGTACCTCACCACCGATCCGCTGGTGGGGGTAACCGGTGGGTTACTGGGCGCAGGACTCCTGGCGGCGGTGTTGTGCTGGACGCTGGGTGTGCGTGACCGGGCGGCCGAGTTCGTGGTCCGGGCTCGCCACGGCGCCACCCACGCCCGATTGGTGCGGCAGGTGTGGCCGCGCGGTCTCCCGTTCCAGGTCCTGGGTGTCGTGAGCGGGGTCGCGCTGTCGGGTGTGCTGATCGCACTGGTGGGGCTGCAACCGCTAACCCGAATCGAGTGCCTGGTGCTGGGCGCGGGCGCGGCAGGCGGTCTGCTGCTCGCGGCGGTGGCGTGGCTGCTGGCGACCGCCCTCGGAACACGGACACGAAACGAGGTGGATCGTGCTGGGTGATCTCTGGGGCGGTATCCGCATGGCGCTGCGGCGCTGGCCCACGATGCTCTCGTTGGCCGCGGTGATCGCGCTGGTCTGCGTGGTGCTGGCCTTCGTGCTCGCCGATGTGCTCGTCCAGTTCAAGGCGTTGCGCGGTGGCCACGAGCTGCGCGAGCGCGGGGCGGTGGTCTTCAAGCCCTACTACGGCGGCACCGGCCCCGCGGCCGCGCCCGAGCAGGCTGTGTCCGATCTCGTCGGTATGGTCCGGGACGAGCGTGCCTATACCGCCGTGCTCAACAACGTGCGGGTCGACGAGCCGGGGTTCGCCGGTGGCGTGCCGACGGTGCTCTTCAGCGGCTCGGAGCTGGAGAAGACGGTGCCCGGCCTCGAGCTGTGTGATCCGGCTCCCTGCGCGATGCGCGGCGCCGAGGTCGCTCAACCGGTGGGGAAGGTCGAGTTGGCCGGACACACCTTCGGCTCAACCGAGCGACTACCCGGCTCGGCCACCTACTTCGACGCCAATTTTGGGGCGGTGCCGCTGGACGAGCGTCTGGTGCTGAACCTGCCCCCGAGCAGCCTGCCGCGGCTCAACTCGATGGAGCGGGAGGAGGCCATGTCACGGGCCGTGCTGGTGGAGGCGAGCGACTCCGAACTGGACTCCTACGTCGCGAGCAGTGCCGCCGGGGGACTCTATCTCGTCCCGGGGCACGTCGCGGTCGATCAGCCGCAGCGGCTTTCCGGGATCATGGTCATGTCGGCGATGTACGTTGTCGGATTGATGGCCTTCCTCGGGCTGGTGCTGGTGGCCTTCGCCGCCACGGTGCGCCAGACGCTGCACCGACAACGGGCCGTCTTCGCGATCCGGCGCACCCACGGTGCCGGACGCAGCCACATCGCCGTCAGGCTCGCCGGATTCGTCGGCATCGTGGTCCTCGTCCCACCGTTGCCGCTGCTGGCCGGGGTACGGCTGGTCGGCGGCCCGCTCTCCTCCGGTGCCGTGTGGGTCATGGCATTCATTGTGGTGATCTTCGCGGGTCTGTGGGCCTGGGCGATGAAACAGCAGAGTGGGCACGAGCTGAAAGGCCGGTGAGCACACCATGACCCTGCTACAGGCCTCCGGGCTGTCCAAGACCTACGGACAGGGGCGGCTGCGCGTCGAAGCGCTGCACGAGGTGTCCCTGTCCATCGAGTCCGGCGAGGCGGTGGCCCTGATGGGTCCCTCCGGCTGCGGCAAGTCCACACTGCTGAGTCTGCTCGGGCTCACCCTCCCGGCCACCAGCGGTGAACTGGTCGTCAACGGTGCGCTGGCCCCCGCTCGGGAGCGGCACCGGGCACGGCTGCGCAACGCGTTCTTCGGTTATCTCCACCAGGAGTTCGCCATCGTCGAGGACGACAGCGTCGCGAACAACGTCACGATCCCGCTGGAATACGCCCGTCCCCGCATATCCCGGCGGCAACGACGCGAACGCGCCCGTCGGGCACTCAACGACGTCGGCCTCGAGTGGGCACTGCACCGAAAAGCCTCCGAACTCTCCGGCGGCGAGCGGCAACGGGTGGCCATCGCACGAGCACTGACCAACGAGCCCCACGTGGTGATCGCCGACGAACCCACCGCGGCCCTGGACGTCGCAACCGCCCGAGAGATCGTGACCTTGCTGCTGTCGATGCGCGAGCAGGGCACCTCCATTCTGATGGCCACCCACGACCCCCGGGTGGCCGACCGGTGTGACCGCCTCATCGGCATGGAGGACGGCCACCTGGCCCCGGACGACGCCGAGATGTCCCTGACGGAGACCGGGCTCGGACCGACCCGAGAACCATCTGGTCCTTCCATCGGTTGAGATCGGAAGGTCCCGCCTGGTCCGCCCCACGGGTGTTCGCCGACGAGTCCGAGGGCTTCTTCGACGACGCCATCGCCTACCGGAACGGCCGGTGACTCATGCTGCTGGCCCGCGGTTCGAACCTCCACGGCACCCCGGACTACCCCGCCCAAGGCCTGCGGTGGATGACCGCCGACCGGCCCAGCGCCGACCGCTCCGCGTGGTCGCCACCCCGGCGGCTGCTCGACGCCGGCGTCGCGGACACGCCCGACTGGTTCGCCCGAGGACCCCACGGGCCGGAACTCACGTTCCCCGACCCGTCCTCCGCACGGTCGACGATCCTGTTCACCGCGACTCGCCGGGCCCCGCGGTGACCGTGGCTGGCCCTGCGGCGCATGGCCCGCCTGCACCGGCCACCCGTGCCCGCACCGTTCCACCTCGCCGTCGGTTCCGTCACCCTCGAACGCGACCCCACCTCGCCCGAGTAGAGCACTCGCCGGGACGGCCCCGGCGGTGTGCAACAACCGGACCGGGGCACGACGCCCCGCGCGGCACCCGGGCGGGGGCGGGCGGAAGCGACACCGCCTCGCCACCCCGCCCGGCGAACTCCTCACCTCAGTCGCAGCAGTCGTCCCGCTCGCCTCCCGACGTGGCCAGGGACAGACCGCCCGGAGCGCAGCAGTTGTCACCGCGCCAGGCCTCGCGCCCCTCCTTCACGGCCACGGCCGCGATGACCAGAGCCACCACCGGGTCGGCCCAGGACCAGCCGAACAGACCGTTGAGCAGCAGTCCCAGCAGCAGCACCCCGGAGAGGTAGGTGCACAGCAGGGTCTGCTTGGAATCGGCCACGGCGCTGGCCGACCCCAGCAGGCGGCCGGTGTAGCGCTGGGACAGCGACAGCGCCGGCATGATGACCAGCGACAGCGCGGCCAGCACGATCCCCACCAACGACGGTGCGGGATCCCCGGACCCCACCAGGGTGCGGACCGCCTCGACCGTCACGTAGGCGGCCAGCACGAAGAACGAGACCGCGATGATGCGCAGGGCCCGCCGCTCCCTGAGCCGGCGCACCTCTTCCTGACGGGCCGAGAACTGCCAGGCCACAGCCGCGGCCGAGGCCACCTCGACCACCGAGTCCAGCCCGAAACCGATCAGCGCCGCCGAGGAGGCCGCCACACCGGCGCTGATCGCCACGATCGCCTCGATCACGTTGTAGGAGATCGTGGCCGCCACCAGCAGCCGCACCCGGCGGATCAGAACCCTCCGGCGCCGCTGCCCCGGCTCCTCCGGCCGGGAGCGCGTCGCGGACCCGGACGGAGCGCAGCACGGGTCCGCGCAGTGCTCCTCGGGTCGTGAGTCCTGCCGGGACCCCACGGGCTCGCTCATGAGGAGACCACCTCCCACGTGACGTCCGGGGACGCCTCGGAGTTCCGGTCGTCATCGGCGCAGGCCGGTTCCGGCTCGACGGCCAGCACCACTTTGACCAGTTCCCGCAACGCCTCGGCCAGGTGCGTGTCCGCGATCTCGTAGCGCACCCGACGCCCCTCGCACACGGCCACCACCAGTCCGCAGCCCCGCAGGCAGGCCAGGTGGTTGGACACCTTCGAGCGGGACAGCCCGAGCCGCTCGGCCAGCTGCCCCGGATAGTTCGTCCCGTCCAGCAACGCGGTCAGGATGCGGCAACGCGTCGGATCGGCCAACGCCCGCCCCAGCCTGCCCAGCGCCTGCTCCTGAGTTTCACACTTGAACACGACACCAACGATACAGCGTTCGCTGTATTACAGTAAATCCTGAACAGTTATCGGGGCGGTGGCGGGCGACGACTCCCGGCACCGGTTGTCCGACACGAACGCCCGGTGGAGCACAGCTAGACACCGGTCGTGCCGTCGATGCGCTCCCGGACCAGATCCGCGTGGCCGTTGTGCCGCGCGTACTCCTCGACCATGTGGACATAGATCCAGCGCAGGCTGACTTCCCCACCCGCGAAATGGCCGGTCTCATCCAGGGAACGGCCGGCGCAGCACTCACGAGCACGGGCGACCTCCGCCTTCCAGGTGGCCAGCGCCTCGTGCAGGCTCGCGCCCTCGGCCAATTCGAAACCCCCCTCGGGACCGTGGGGGTCGGCCCGCGGATCGTGAATGGGCGGTGCCTGCTCTCCGGCCAGGACCCGGCGGAACCAGTTGCGCTCCACCTCCGCCACGTGCCGGACGAGGCCGGTCAGCGTGATCCCGGACGGCGGCACGGAGGCGGTGGCGGCCTGCGTCTCGTCCACCCCCGCGCACTTCGTCTCGAGGGTGGCCCGGTGGAAGTCGAGCCAGCCTTCGAGCACGGCACGCTCGTCGGCGTTCATGGGCGGCAGCGGGCGTTCGATGCTATTCATTCACGAATCCTCACACACGCTCGACAACGGGCCGCATCGAACGCACGGGGCTCGGTGCCCGGTGACCGACGCCCCGCCCCCCGTCACCGCCGCGGATCAGCGCAGGACGTCCACGACTTGCCGGGCCGCCTGCGCGATGAGCGCGTTGTCGTAGTCGGCGTCCTCGTCCTGCCGGTCCGACATGATCGCGAGCACGATCGGAGCCCGCCCCGGCGGCCTGATGACGGCGATGTCGTCGCGGGTCCCGTAGTCGGCGGCCCCGGACTTGTCCCCGACCTCCCAATCTGAGGGGACACCGGCCCGGATCAGGTCCTCCGTCAGCTGGGCGGTGCGCAGCATCTCGTTGAGGATCGCGCGCTTGTCCGGGGAGAGCACGTCGCCCGTGGTGAACTTCCGCAGGCTCCCGGCCATGGCGCGAGGAGTGCTGGTGTCGCGGAGGTCGCCCGGGCTGGTCCGGTTGAGCTCTGGCTCGGTGCGGTCGACGTGAACGGTGGTGTCCCCGATCCCGCGCAACGCGGCCTGCAGAGCGGCAGGACCGCCGATCTCGCGGAACAGCAGGTTCGCGGCGGTGTTGTCGCTGTAGCGGATGGCGGCGTCCATCACCTCGCGCAGCGTCATGCCGGTATCGACGTGCTTCTTCGTGACCGGCGAATAAGTCACCAGATCGCTCGCGCTGTAGTGGATCCGCCGGTTCAGACCGCCGATCGTGTTGCGCCGCAGCACCACACCCGCCGACAGGGCCTTGTACGTGGAGGCGTAGGCGAAGCGCTCGTCAGCCCGGTGAGTCACCTCCTCCCCCGTGGCGGTGTCCACCGCGTACACCCCGAGCCGGGCGTCGAACCGCTGCTCCAGCCCGTCGAACCGATCCTTGAGCTCGGCGGACGAGGTGCGGGCCGCCGCCTTCGGAGCAGACGGCTCGACCCCGGCGCAGCCCACGAGCGCGAACAGAGCCAGCAGTGCGATCCCCACCCGCTGGAAACGACGTATGAGCACGGAGATTCCCCTTCCTCGTCGGAATTACGCAGCACAGTCTTGTGCCCGGCGCTCATGCTGTCCAAGACGGAAACGAACGCTTCCATGCCGAGAACGCATAGAATGGTGCGGTGGATCTGGTCGGTGGTTGCAGGGCGTTCGTCAGCGTCAGCGAACTCGGCAGCTTCACCCGCGGATCCGCCGCGGCCGGCATCGCACAGCCGGTGGCCAGCCGGCGGATCGCCGCGCTGGAACAACACCTCGGTGAACGACTGTTCGACCGCTCGACCCGGCGGGCGCACCTCACCCCCTTCGGGCGGGACATGCTGCCGTGGGCACGGCGGATGGTGCGGCTCGCCGACGCGATGGACCACGCCGCCCAGCGCGCCCGGCTGCGCCCGCTGCGAGTGGCGGTGCCCGCGTTCTGCACCACCAGGGACCTCGCCGAACTCGACGCCGAGGCCCGCGCGTGCGAGCTCGTCCTCGAGTTCCGCCCCGCCGAACCGGGCGAACGTCTCGACCTGCTGCACACCAACGACGTGCGCGCCGCCCTCACCGCGGTGCCGTCCGACGAAGCACACTGGACGGTTCCGCTGGGCGTGGGCAGCGCGGTGAACCTGCGTCCCGGACCCGTTCACCTGGAAACACTGCGCATCGGCCGTTCCGCGGTGATGCCGCGCCGCCGGGTGTGGATCCAGCCGGAGGACGACGTCCCCCACATCCGGGACCGGTTGACCCGCCTGCGGGACTCCGTGGGGCTGCGTCCCTCCCAAGTCTCCGTCGCCGATTCGCTGACCTCGGCCGTCGGCGAAGTGTTCGGGTCCGCCGACCTGCTGCTGTGCTCGGCGGCCCAGGCCGGGGAGTTCGGACTACAGTGGCGCCCCGTCGCCGAACTCCGGCTCACCCGCGGCTTCGACGTCGCTGCCGAAGTCGGCGACGACGCCGAACGCCTCCGCACCCTGCTGTGGTCGGGCATCGCACGCTGCCTCGGCGGTGACGCGGACGAATGACCGAAACCCCCGCGCGGAAACGGGAGAACACGTGCACGCCGAAAAGCTGATCAGCGGACTCGTCGCCGAACTCGAGGACGGCGGGCTGCGCGGATCGTTCCTGGTGCGCGAGCTGTGCTCCGGGCACGAGATCGGCATCGAGCCGGACCTGGCTTTCCCCGTCGCCTCGCTGATCAAAGTGCCGCTGGCCACCACCACGGTCGACCGGATCCACCGCGGCGAACTCGACGGGTCCCGGAGGTTGGAAGTACAACCCGGCCGCGTCACCACACCCGGACCGACCGGGCTGACCAGGTTCCAGCACCCCGCGCAGGTGGCAGTCGACGACCTGCTTTACCTGAGCATGGCGATCAGCGACAACGTGGCCGCAGACGCGTTGTTCGAACTCACACCACCCACCGCGGTCACCCGCGCGATGCGGGAGTGGGGACTGAACGGCATCACCGCCAGGCACCGAATCGGCGATCTCGCCGACACCCCCGCGGAACGGCTCGAACCGGACCAGGCCCACCTCGCCCACTCGCTGGCCATCGGTGCCGGAACCGCCGGACGCGGCCACGAGATCGCCCAACTCGACGTCACCCGGGCGAATTCCGGATCGGCCCGTTCCTTCGTCGACCTGCTGCACGCACTGTGGACACCGTCGAACATCGACCGCGACGTCGCCGCGCGGGTACGCGAACTCATGGGCAGCAACCTGCTGCGGCAGCGGCTGGCCCCCGACTTCAGCTCCGACGCCTCGACGTGGTCGTCCAAGACCGGCACGCTGCTGAACCTGCGCCACGAGGTCGGAGTCGTCGAGCACTCCGACGGGCGGTGCTTCGCCATCGCCGCGCTCACCGAATCGCGGGTACCGGCCGCGACCCAGCCTGAAGCCGAAATACTGATGGCGCGGGTCGCGCGCACACTGCGGGACCACCTGCGCCGCTGATCCCGCCGCGCCCGGTCCCGCTGCGAACCCGACCGCTCCCCTGCCGAGCGGACCGAGGAGGTCACGTCGCGCCCTCGGCGATCGGGGTGTTCTGTGCGGCGGCCAGCCACCACCGCCCGTCCCGCTCGATCAACGTGTACAACGCCATCTCGGAGAACCCGCCCTCCCCGACGGCCTGCCTTCGGATGTGTGCGATCGCCACACCGGGCGCAGGCGCGAGCACCCGGACGACCCCGAACCGTGACGACGGTGCCACCGCGGCCGCCATGAGCCGACGGTGCGTGTCCAACAGCTCCTCGACGTCGCCCAGGACTTTCCCGTAGGGACTTCCCCACATCACGTCGGCGGCGAAGGAACGGTCGTAGGTTTCGGCATCGCCGGTATCGAGCCCCTCCTGAAGCTCGGCGGCGAACCGTTCCACCGCTGCTTCGGCAGCCGCCTGGGCCGCCGGGTCGTTCAACCGTGGCCGCACCTCTGTGGTCATTCCCTGCCTCCTCTTCCGGGGTCGCACCAACACTAGGAGTTCAACCGAACTAGAAGTCAATCCGCGATCAGCACCGCACCACGCGAACCCCCGAGACCGCGAGACCGGATTCCGGCGAACCACCACTACGACTCGGGCAGCGGAACGGCCAAACCGACCTTGACCGCATCGAGCACGGGCAGGGTGTCGTAGCGGCGCACGTTCTCGTCGTCCATGAACAACCGGTCCGACAGCGCACGGCACTCGACGAGCCCCTCAGCTACCAGCACGACGACGTAGTCCCATTGCCCGGCCAGGTCGTAGCACTGCTGCACACGAGGCTCGGCCGACATGCGCTCCCGGAAAACGGCGTGGTGCTCGGCCGACTCGCGATCGAGCGTGACCAGGACCACGGCGAGCGTGGTGGGACCGAGCGTCGTCGGATCGAGCACGGCGACCTGGCGGGCGATGACACCGGCAGCGCGGTAGCTGCGGATACGTCGCTGAACCGCGCTGGGCGACAGACCGACCTGATCACCAAGCTCGCGCAACGTGCGCCCGGCGTCCTCCTGGAGGAGTCGCAACAACAGGTGATCGATGGAGTCCGGCACGAAAGACACGCAAAAATTTTGCGTGTCAGCGACAAGATTTTCAATCGCGATCACCGGTCCTCGCTCTACCGTGGGCTTCACTGCACCCAATCCGGAAGGCACGCACATGCACGACACGGACCTCGACCACGCCCGGATCGCGGAAGCCACGAACCTGATCGACCCCGTCTTCCGCGACACACCGCAGTACTTCGACGAGCAACTCCGCGCCGCGCTCGGCAGACGAGTGCTCGTCAAGATCGAAACCCTGAACCCGCTGCGCAGCTTCAAGGGACGCGGCGTGGACCTGCTTGCCCGCGAGTTCGAACCGGGCACCCACCTGGTGTGCGAGTCCACCGGCAACTTCGGGCAGGCCGTCGGCTACGCGGCGGCCAGGCACGGCCTCAGCGCGGAGGTGTTCGTCCCTGCGGACACCAGCCCGGTGAAACTGGACAGAATGACCTCCCTCGGCGTGCGTGTTCACGAGGTCGGTGACGGCCGCGCCGAGCAAGCCGCCCGCGAGTACGCCGCCACCCACACCAATAGCGTCTTCGTCGAGGACGGTCAGCATCCGCGCATCTCGGAGGGTGCGGGCACCATCGGCGTGGAGCTGCTCGCCGAGGCGATCGACACTGTGGTGCTGCCGGTCGGTGACGGCGCGCTGATCACCGGCGTCGCCCGGTGGATCAAGGAGCACGCCCCACGCACCCGAGTCATCGGAGTGTGCGCCGAAGGCGCGGCGAGTATGGCCGACAGCTGGCGAGCCGGCCGAGTGCTGCCGACCGAACGCGCGGACACCTTCGCGGAGGGCGTCGCGATCAACTCACCCGTCCCGGAATCGCTCGACCGCATGCGCCTGCTGGTCGACGACATGGTGGTCGTCGACGACGCCGACATGCTCGCGGCGATGCGCACCGCACTGGAAACCCTCGGGGTGCTGCCGGAACCCGCAGGCGCGGCCGGTATCGCCGCCATCGCCACCCACGACCTACCGGGCGACGTCCTGGCCACCGCCATCACCGGGGCCAACGTCTCCCCGGCCCTGTTCGACACCGTGCTGACCACCGGATGAGCGCTCGCGATATCCACAACCGATGCACCCGCGACCGTTCCGGCCCCGACAGCGGAGAAGACAGCCGAAATGAACACGGTCCTGGTGATCGGCGTCGGCGACACGGAGGCACGCACTCCTTGTCGCCCCGGCACAGCGCACATACCGTGGGTAGCAGGTCCTGGTCTCAGCTGCGGTTTTCGGCATCACCCACGCCTCCTGGATTCTGATGTCGGGCGAGGTCAGGATCGCGGTTCCGGTGGTCGTCTCCACGACCGTCCTGGGAGGACTGCTGGCGGTCGTCTACGTCGTGGCGGGGCACAACGTGCTTCCCGCGATCGTGGCGCACACGCTCGTCAACATCGTGATCGAGCCGTGGCTGGTCCTGGCGGCCGTTTCCGGGATGTTTCCGGGAACCGGCAGAACAAGATGAGTTGTCCTCGACCGCAGCCGAAGCTCCGAACCAACGGAGATCGTCCACACGCGCAGGTATTCGGCACCGTACAAGCGCGCAGCTCCGCCGAGCCGGACCAACGCTGCCGGGTCCACCTCCACGAACGGGCACACCAGGACGACGATCTCGCCTATCGAGCACCGGCGCTCGCCCCGGCCGCGGTAGGCAAACGCGGGGCGACATCACCGGTTCGGGCGTGTTCAGCTCAGTCCGAGGGCCGGGGCGAGTTCGTGCAGCGCGGGGAGCGGGTCGGCAGCGGGATTCTCGCCGAGGACCTGGATCACCACGTGGTCGGCTCCGGCCTCCAGGTGCTGCTTCACCTGCGCGGCGACCTTCTCGGCGTCACCCATGGCGACCATGCCTTCGGCCAGCTTGTCCGAGCCGCCGACGACCAGGTCGGACTCGTCGAACCCCTGCCGCAGCCATGAGTTCTGGTAGTTCGGCAGCTGCGAGTACATGTGCAGGTGCTGGTGCGCACGCCGCAGACCGGTCTCCCGGTCCGTGGTCAGCGCTACGGCCTGCTCACTGACCACCCACTTGTCGGGACCGAGCCGCTCCCGGGTGTGCGCGGTGTGCTCCGGGGTCACCAGGTACGGGTGCGCCCCGTCGGCGGCGGTACCGGACAGCTCGATCATCTTCGGTCCGAGCGCGGCCAGCAGCCGAGCCGGGCGCGCAGCGCCCGGTTCGATCTCGGCCGGTACCGCGTCCATGGTCTCCAGATACCGCCGCATGGTGCTCAGCGGCCGGGAGTAGGACCCGGCGTAGCTGCGCTCCACCAGCGGGGCATGACTGACACCCAGCCCGAGCACGAAACGGCCCGGGTGCAGCGCGGCGAGCGTGCGGGAACCGGACTCGCTGGCCGGGGCGCTGCGGGCGTGGATGTTGGCGATGCCGGTGCCGACCACCAACCGTTCGGTGCCGTCCAACAGCGCGGCGGCCTGGGTGAAGGTCTCCTTGCCGCCGGCTTCGCCGTAGAACAGCGAAGCGTAGCCGAGCCGCTCGACCTCACGGGCACGGGTGATCACATCGCCGATCGACCACTGGTCGCTGGTCCACCAGACACCGAAACGGGAGCTGAAGTCGATTGTGGCCATGTCTCCGAGGCTACCTGCACATGACGGACATCCATCCGAGCAACACGACACGGCCTCCCGTGGATGCATGTTCGCTGCGCTCCGGTCCCCGGCCGGTGAATCACCTGCTCGCGCTCATGACGAAGACGCCGTAGTACTCCACTGACGATGATCCCGTCGATGGTCACGCACGGGTGAAGTGCAGGCCGACCACACCGTTCGCCAGCGCGGTGACACCGGCCGTCGTGAAACGGGCGTCCACCCCGTCGGGGAACAGGCGCAGCCCGCCGCCGACCAGCACGGGGACCATGAACAGCCGCAGATCGTCGAGGAGGTCCAGGCGCAGCAGCTCGGCGATGACGCTGGCGCTGTTGGCCACCAACACGTCGCGTCCCTGTAGCTCGCGCAGCGTCTCGACCTCGGCGGCGAGATCGCGAGCGATGCGCGAGTTCTCCCACGGCGCCTCGGTCAGGGTGCGCGAGACCACCACTTTCTCGGTGACGTCGAGCCAGCGGCCCAGCTCGCGAGTGCGCGGGTCGGTGTTCTCGTAGCGGGTGATGCCGGGCCAGACGGAGTGGAAGCCCTCGTAATCGGTACGTCCGAGCAGGAGCGTGTCAGCACCGCGCCAGATCCCTTCGAAGTGCTCGGCGGTCTGCGGATGCGTCGCTTGCTCGTGCAGCCAGGTGTCGCCGACCGGACAGTTCGGGCCGCTGGTGTAGCCGTCGAGGCTCACCCCTGCCCAAGCGACGATGCGACGTGATCTCCCCGTAGTGACCCCCTGCTCATTCCTGCCTCCCGGTGCTCGCCGGTGCCGCGCCCGTCGCGGTCCGCCCGTGGTCGATCATGACTGCTGTTTCCGGGAACCGGAAGGACGAACGCCCCATCGAGCGCAGGTGATTCTCCGGAGTCGTCAGCGGAGACCGAGCACGCGCTTGCCGCGCCGAGCCAGCATCGCCGCGAAACAGCGCCGTTCGTCCTCGTCCACCTGGAACTCGTTCGCGTCCATTCCCACCAGCCAGGTCGAGCCGCGGCACTGATCGGCAGGCAGCGTGTGGTCTTCGTCGACCAGGGCGATCGCGTACAACCGCTCGGAACCGGCGTGATCCTGAGCCCACTGGACGACCTCGAGCACGTCGGCTCCCGCGGCGTCGTACGTGTCGGTGGACCACGACGCCGACGGCGCGTCGCCACCTGCGAAGAAGCAGACGCGGAACCTCGGTTGGTGCTGCTCCCAACCGTTGTCGCGTTCGTCCGCCGCGCCCGCGATGCGCACGGTGCGATGGCTAAGCGCCAGGCAGGATTTGACCTTCCCCTCGGGACAGGGCGCAGTGTCGACTCGTCGGGCAACGGGCCCGAGAACGACGAGGAGGAGTTCGTGGCCAGGCTGAGCGTCGGTGAGTTCGCGCGGGAGTGTCGGGCCTGCCCCCGAAGGCGTTGCGCCTGTACGACGAGCTGGGGCTGCTGCCGCCCGCGCACGTCGAGGCCGGAGCACCGGACAACGTCTCGTGCGTGGTCTCCGATGTGCTCACCCACCGTGAGCACCCGGTGACAAGGCGTCGCCCCTGATCCCGGGACCACCGGAACTCGCAGGCGGGGCAGCGTCTGTCCGCATCCGGATCCGTCACCGTGACCAATAGCTCCGACGCCGAAGAGCGTGGCACCGCGAGGACAACGGCCCCCTCGCACGCTCCACACCGAAAAGGGACGGTTCCGTTCCTGGTCAGATTCTCTCTTCTTTGCTGGTCGGGTGTGTTCGTCGAGTCGTTACCTTCGATGTTTTGTTGATGTTTTATTTCATTCAATACTGAAAACACAGTATTTACGAAATAATAAGTACGTGTCCGACCTCTCCCGCCCCGAGGCACCCCAGCAGTGATCTCCTGCCTCCGGGGAGGATCGGCTAGCATGTCGGAATGCGGCGCACAGTGCGGATCCTCCTGGACGATCCGTCCGATCCGGAAGTCGCGGGCTTCCTCGAAGAACACCTCGCCGACGTGGAACGCACCTCCCCACCCGACAGCAGGCACGCCCTCGACATCGCGGGGCTGCTGCGCCCCGACATCACCTTCTGGACCGCGCGGGCCGGTGCTGAGCTGCTCGGCTGCGGAGCACTCAAAGAGCTCGACCACCGGCACGGTGAGATCAAGTCGATGCGCAGCTCACAGCGGCACGCTCGCACGGGAGTGGCAACCCGTCTCCTGCGACACCTCATCGACACGGCACGGGAGCGCGGCTACCACCGGCTCAGCCTCGAAACCGGATCGGCGGAGTTCTTCCGCCCCGCACGGGCGTTGTACCTCAAGCACGGCTTCGAGCACTGCGCCCCCTTCGGGGACTACGCGCAGGATCCGAACAGCGTGTACATGACGCTGGTGCTCTGATCAGCTGCCGGAGAACCTCCCCGCAGCCCCCGGAAGGCTTGGTTCGCCGGTTACTGCGAACGGCCGCGAAGCAACGAGGGCGTGTGATCGTCATCGCCCACTGGGGCTTAAAGTGGTTTCATGTATCTGGAGAACCTGATCATCGACACCGTCGAGCCACAGCGGCTGGGCCAGTTCTGGGAAGCGGTGGTCGGTGGTGAGCGGCTCACCGACGAGCCGGATATCTTCGAGACCCGGCTCACCATCGAGGGAGGGCCGGTGCTGGACTTGTGCTTCCCGGGGGTGGCTTCCGAACCACCCTCCGAGTCGCCGCGGCTCCACATCGACCTCCTCGGCGGAGCCGACCAGGCCGACGAGGTCGATCGGCTGCTCGGGCTGGGCGCGCGGCACCTGGACATCGGCCAGGGAGAGGTGCCCTGGGTGGTGCTCGCCGATCCGGAGGGCAATCCCTGCTGCGTGCTGGAGGAACGGGCAGCGCACGTCGACACCGGCCCGATCGCGGCGTTCCCGCTCGCCTCCGCCGACCCGGACCGCGACGGGAAGTTCTGGTCCTGGCTTTCCGGCTGGACCGACGTGCCCGGGGTCGCGCCCCGGACGTTGCGGCACCCCTCGCTGCGAGGCCCCTTCCTCGAACTGTGCCCTGCGTCGGCATCCGCGGGCACGGCCAAGAACCGGATGCACCTCGACATCCGACTTGAGACCGGAGACGATCCCGACGAGGTCGCGGCAGGCATCGCCGAGCGCGGCGGACGCGAGCTCCACCCCGACTGGGGCGAGCTGCCGTGGCGGGTCTATACCGATCCGTCGGGCAACGAGCTGTGCGTGCTGCCGGCCCGCTCGTGAGACCCGGTCGTGCACGTTCAACTGTGGCTTCCACCCCGGCACCGGCCGTACCACGGCTGAGGAGGGCGAGCGCCCCGCGGCACTCCTTCAGGGACCTGTGCTCCCGAAGCTGTCCCGAGTCACGGAGTGGACGGAAGCGACTGGCCACTGCCCTGGGGCTGAGACCGCGGGTCCACGGGCCCCGCCGGCGGGTGATCTCGTCCTCGAGCGCTCGCAGCGTGCGCGGTTCGGGCAGCGGATCCAGCGGCGGCACGGTGGTCCACGACTCGCCCCGAGGCCGTGTGGTCCTTGCTCCGTCGGCCGGAGGAGCCCCGTCGCGGGCTCAGCCGCTGCCCGGGAACTCCCGCAGCGCCGA
The DNA here is from genome assembly GCF_013408175.1 of Actinopolyspora biskrensis. GTDB lineage: Bacteria > Actinomycetota > Actinomycetes > Mycobacteriales > Pseudonocardiaceae > Actinopolyspora > Actinopolyspora biskrensis. The sequence continues at coordinate 19,425 of NZ_JACBYW010000008.1, read as the reverse complement.
TTCGATCCGGCGCCGGACGGTCTCAGCCGGGGCGGAGGTACGCAGCACACCGATCACGACGTCGTTCTCCGACTCCCCCGCTCCCCCGGAGGCCCCGCTCGGTTCGCGGTCCACGATCCCGGCGTCGTCGAGAGCCGCGCGCAACGCGCCGTGCGCGTCGATCTCTCCCCCGCTTTTCAACCAGCGACGCAGCACGTGGTTGTGGGTGGCGACGACGGTCGCCGCCGTGACCGACGCCCGCAGATCGGCGTTCGGCCCGTCCGCGTAGCACCGCCGCAGGTACCGCGCGAAAACCCGCTGATAGCGGTCGATGCTGACGATCTCGCGGTCCCGGAGTGAGGACACCTGCCGTGTCAGTTCGAAGCGTTTGAGCGAGATCTCCGGTTCGGCCAGGTAGGTTTCCAGCACGGTCTCCGCCGCGCGGCACACCACCCGCATCGGGGACGCGTCCGCGTCGGACCGTTCGAGTTCCTCGACCACTTCGGCGAGGCGTTCGTCGTGATCGGGAAACACCACTTCTTCCTTGGAGCGGAAGTACCGGAAGAAGGTGCGCCGCCCGACTCCCACGCCCTCGACGATGTCCTCCACGGTGGTGGCGTCGTAGCCCTTGCTCGCGAACAGATCCAGAGCCGCCACGGCCAGGGCGCTGCGCAGCCTGCGCCGCCCTCCCTCGGTGCGCCCGGCCCGTGACCTGGATCCGTTGGAGTTTCCCTCGGGCATGGCCCGCAATGTAACAGGCCACGATTGCTGTTGGCACGCAGTGCCGTTAGCATCACTTCATATTGCGCCAAATGGCACCGAATGCCAAAGCGCGTCTTGGGAACCATTCCGCGGGCCCGGACACCCCGCGGACCACTCCGCGACTCAGGAGGAAATCTCGTGGAATCGAGCTTCGACACCTACCAGCTCTCCGAGGAGCACGAAGCGCTCCGGGACGCGGTGCGCTCCCTCGCGGAGAAGGAGATCGCACCTCACGCGGCCGAGTGCGACGAGCAGGAACGCTACCCACGAGAAGCGTTCGAGGCCCTGGCGAAGTCCGGGTTCGCGGGAGTGCACGTACCGGAGGCCTACGGCGGGCAGGGGGCCGACTCGGTAGCCACGTGCATCGTCATCGAGGAAGTGGCACGGGTGTGCGCCTCCTCCTCGCTGATCCCCGCGGTGAACAAGCTCGGCACGGTGCCGATCCTGCTGTCCGCCTCGGAGGACCTGAAGAACAAGGTGCTGCCCTCCATCGCGGCCGGGGAGTGCACGGCCTCCTACGCGCTGTCGGAACGTGAGGCCGGCTCGGACGCTGCCTCGATGAAGACCAGGGCACACCGCGACGGCGACACCTGGGTGCTCAACGGAACCAAGTGCTGGATCACCAACGGCGGCGAGTCCAGCTGGTACACGGTCATGGCCGTGACCGATCCCGAGAAGGGCCCCAACGGGATCAGCGCGTTCGTGGTGCACGCCGACGACCCGGGATTCGAGGTCGGCGGCAAGGAGAAGAAGCTCGGCATCAAGGGCTCCCCCACGGCCGAGATCCACTTCAACGACTGCACCATCCCCGCCGACCGGATCATCGGTGAGCCGGGCACTGGCTTCAAGACGGCCCTGCGCACGCTCGATCACACTCGTCCGACCATCGGGGCCCAGGCCCTGGGAATCGCCCAGGGCGCGCTCGACTCCGCGGTGAGCTACGTCAAGGAACGCAAGCAGTTCGGCCAGGCGGTCGCCGATTTCCAGGGCGTGCAGTTCATGCTCGCCGACATGGCGATGAAGATCGAGGCGGCGCGGCACATGATCTACGTGTCGGCGGCTCGTGCCGAACGCGAGGAGGGCAATCTGGGCTTCATCTCGGCCGCGGCCAAGTGCTACGCCTCGGACGTGGCCATGGAGGTCACCACCAACGCCGTGCAGCTGTTCGGCGGCGCGGGCTACACCCGCGACTTCCCCGTGGAGCGGATGATGCGGGACGCCAAGATCACCCAGATCTACGAGGGAACCAACCAGATCCAACGCATGGTCATGGCCCGCTCCCTGCTCAAGTGAGGTCCGCGGATCCGGAGGGGACCGCCGCGTCCGCGCCGGTCCCTTCCGGATCCCGGAAGCCGGATCCGCTCCTGCCGGGCGGCGCTCCCGGGCTCGACGTCACTGTCCGCACTGGACGTCGACGAAGTCGTTGACCCCGTCGTAGCCGCGGCGCAGCGCCCATCCCCACCCCCACCGGTCCCAGCAGGAGAACTCCCCAGTGGAGGTGGTGAACCTGGCGCGCACCTCCTGGGACCAGAACCGCTCCAGCGCGCCGAACTCCAGAACGACCCAGTCCCCCAGCCTCTCCGGCGGCAGCTGTTCACCGGCTCCGCGCAAATCCCTGCCCGTGGGCCGGTAACGGCTCCACCCGCTTCGCGCCCCGGGCAGCAGCGCGAAACCGTACAGCAGCCCACGCAGCTCCCCCACGGCGCAGTCCACACCGGCGTGTCGCCAACGATCGAGTATCAGCACCTCGGTCGGCAAACCGCCGGAGGCAGGTCCGAAACCGCCCATCACATCTCCCGCGTGCGCTGCGACGACAGTGCAGGATCCGAGTATGCGCCCGGCGAGAGCGGCTCGCACTGCCGTTCTCGCCGCCCCGCGAGCGGTCCGGTGGGAACTTTTCGGGAACGCATCCGCTGCGGTGTTTCGTTACCGTCGAACCACCGGACTCACTCATCGGTCGCACCACACATCGGACGGGAGCTCCGTGGTCGAGCAACGGGATCCACCGCGCGGACGGGCAACCTCGCTGAGCAGAGCCAGCGGCGCCATGGCCCTGGCCACGATGGTGAGCAGGATCAGCGGGCTGTTCGCGAAACTGCTGCTGGTGTGGGTGCTGGGACTGGGAGTGATCAACGACTCCTACACCGTGGCCAACACGCTGCCGACCGTCGTCAACGAGCTGCTGCTCGGTGGGGTTCTCACCAGTGTGGCGGTTCCCCTGCTCGTCAGCGCGCGGCGCAACAGCGAGGAGGAGGGGGAGGCCTACGCCCAGTGGATGATCACCATGGGCGTGGTGCTGCTGGGGGTCGCGACGGTGTTGGCCGTGCTCGCCGCTCCGCTGCTCACCGAGCTCTACCTCGGCCCGCACACCCGGGCCAACCGCGAGCTGACCACCGCGTTCGCCTTCCTGCTGCTTCCCGGAATCGTCTTCTACGGGATGTCGGCCATGCTGATGGCGATCCTCAACGTCCGCCAGGTTTTCGGCCCGCCCGCCTGGGCACCGGTCATGAACAACGTGGTCATCACGGCCGCGGTGCTGCTGTACACCGCTGTTCCGGGGCAGATCACGCTGGACCCGGTGCGCATGAGCCAGCCGAAGCTCCTCGTGCTCGGGCTGGGGACGATGCTCGGAATCGCCGCGCAGAGCGCGGTCATGATGCTCTCGCTGCGCCGCACCGGTTTCCGCTTCCGCTGGCGCTGGGGCTGGGACCGGCGGCTGTCCGAGTTCGGCGCCCTCGCGGGCTGGGTGGTGCTCTACACGCTGGTCAGCCAGATCGGCATGATCGTGACCATCCGCGTCGCGGGGCAGGGCACCCCGGGCAGCGTGGCGACCTTCCACTACGCGTGGCTGCTCTCGCAGGTGCCCTACGGGGTGCTGGGCGTTTCCCTGCTGCAAGCGCTCATGCCCAGGATCAGCAGGTCCGCCGACCAGGGCGACACCGAGTCCTTCGTCCACGACGTCGGTCTGGGGGCACGGCTGAGCGCGATGCTGCTGATGCCCGTGAGCGCGCTCATGCTCACCGGAGGTTCGGCCATCGGCGTGGCCTTCTTCTCGCTCGGCCAGGGCACCATCGGGGCCGCCGACAGGCTGGGGGTGACCCTGGGGGTGGCCGCGGCGGGAATCGTGCCCTTCGCGATCACCATGCTGCAGCTGCGGGCCTTCTACGCGATGAAGGACGCCCGCACCCCGATGCTGATCAACGTGGGCATGGTCGCCTTCCGCGCCGTCCTGTGCTACGCGCTGCTGATGGTGCTCGACCCCCGGGACCTGGTCATCGGGGTGACGCTGGCCATGTCCTTGAGCTTTCTCGTCGGCGCCGTGGTGGGGCAGGTCTGGTTGCACGCGCGGCTGGGCAGTGCGCAGACCCGCGAGACCCTCGTCGGGATCGGCTGGGCACTGCTGGCCACGGCGGCGGGATGCCTCGGCGCGGCCCTGGCGCTCCGTCCCGCGGCAGGCGTGCTGGCCGGGCTCGGCGAGATCGCGGGGGCCTGGGGGGATCTCACGATCCGCGCCGCGCTGGTGCTCGGCATCGGTTTCGGCCTGATGCTGCTGCTGCCGATCCCCGAGATGGCGATGGCCCGGACCCGGCTGCGGCGGGTGCTGGACCGACTCCGCGGGACGTGAGGACGGAGGTCGACGGCTTCCCGCCCCCGGGCGTCCGGCCGGTCCGGTCGCGGGCCGGGATCACCCCCGGACCCGCGTCCGTTCCGCACGCAGTCGTTCGAGTTCGGGAAAGTCCGGAAGCCCGTCCAACGGGGCGCCCACGGCCCAGGAGAGCACGGTGTCCGCCAGGGCGGGGTTCCGCGCCAGCACCGGCCCGTGCAGGTAGGTGCACACCACCCTGCCGGTGACTCCGCCCTCCACGCCGTCGGCGCCGTTGCCGGTGCCGTGCAGCACCCGGCCCAGTGGCCGCGCGTCGTCGCCCACTTCGCTGCGCCCCAGGTGGTTCTCGAAGCCCGTGAGCACTCCGATCCCGGGCAGCTCGGAACGAGTTCCCAGCTCGCCGATCGCCCTGTCCGCGCCCGGCCGGGTTTCGATGTCGACGAGGCCGAGTCCCGCGTGGTGCTTCCCGTCCCCCGTGGTGAACCTGGTTCCCAGCACCTGCAGCCCGCCGCACACCCCCAGCACGGCGGTCCCCGAGTCGACGGCACGCCGCAACCCGTTCCCACGTCTCAGGAAGCTGACGGCGGCTTGTTGCGCGACGTCCTCTCCCCCGCCCAGCAGGTAGATGTCGCACGACTCGGGAAGGGACTCCGCCGAGGAGAGCACGGTCACGATCTCCGCGCGATAACCACGCCAGCGCAGCCGCTGCGCGAGCACGAGGGCGTTGCCCCTGTCCCCGTAGGTGCCGAGCAGATCGGGCACCACGAGCGCGATGCGGACTGTCGACTCGTCGGTCAGTGGCGCTTCGGTCATTGGCGCTGCCTTTTCGCGAACAGGTCACGGAATGCGGTGTAGTTGGCGATGACCTCGGCGGGCTGGTCCGATCCGGTGATCGACGCGCTGTGCAGCGCCTGCTGCACGTCGGAGGTGACCTCGCAGGGCACTTCGGCGTAGCGCAGCCGCACGGCGAGGTCCAGCGCGCGTTCCCCGGTGACCAGAACGGTTCGCCCGGCCAGTCGTTCGAAGTCGATGTCCCACAGCCAGGAGACGTCGTGCCCGTCGGCTTCCCTGCTGTTGACGACCAGCACCAGTGGACGGGTGTTGTCCGCGACCAGGTCGAGCATCTCGAGCCAGCTGGCCGGGTTCTTCGCCAGCAGCAGCCGCACCGTGCGTCCGGCGAGCACCGTGTGCTCGTAGCGGCCGTTGGCCTCCTGCACGGCGCGGACACGTTCCAGCGCCGCCCGGGGCGCTACGTCGAGAGCCGTGCTCGCCGCCAGCGCGAAGGTGGCGTTGACCCGGTTTATCTGACCGGGCAGCGGCAGGGAGAGCTCCTCGTGAGACCCGTCCGGAGCGATCAGTCCCGTGTCGTCCACCGTCCAGTCGGGGCGGGGGCGGCGCAGCCCGCACACGCACTTCCACTCGCCGTCGACCTCCTCGAGGAAGGCCCCGCAGCGGGGGCAGTTGAGCGCGTCGTGCTTCCAGCGGCAGCCCCCGGACACCCAGACGACGTCCGGGTGGTCGAAAGCCGCTGAGACGATGTTCGGGTCGTCGGCATTGGCGATCACCCGGCTGCGGGGGGCCTTCGCGAGTGCCTGCCGAATGCTGGCCTCGACGCTGCGTATCTCGCCCACCCGGTCGAGTTGGTCCCTGCTGAGGTTCAGCAGCAGCAGCACCGCGGGCTGGAACCGTTCGGTCAGCTGGGCCAGGTGCAGCTCGTCGACCTCCAGGGCCGCGAAGTCCGCGCGGGGGCGCGTCATCAACGCCGCCACGTGGCCGTCGAGCATGTTGGCCCCCGTGGCGTTGCTGACCGCCTCCCCCGCCGCGCGCAGCGTCTCGGCCACCATGTGCGTGGTCGTCGTCTTCCCGTTGGTCCCGGTGATCACCACGACGCGCTTGTCGGAGACGAGTTCGCCCAGTAGCTCCGGCTGCAGTGCCAGGGCCACCCTGCCGCCGATGATGCCTCCACTGCCCAGGCCCAGTCTTTTGGAGGTGTTCGTGGCCAGCCTGCCCGCGAACAGGGCCAGACCGGTACGCAGCCGGTGGAGCGTGGCCCGGCCGGTTTCCGGACCGCGCGGTGGCACGATTCGCCAACGCTGTCCGGAGGGCCTTGAACACGACTCGCCGCCGTGGTGCTGCCCCCCGCGCGCACCCTGCCGGGTCGTGTCCGTCATCGTCCGGTCCCCTCCTCAGCGAAGCGGGCGTTGTGCGACCCCCCGGAACGAGTCGGGCGGCGACTGCCCGGAGGCTTTCCTCGGGCCGTCCCCGTCGGGGCGGTTCGCCGCCGACCGGATCAGCAGGCGCCGCACTCCCAGGACTCCCGCCAGCGTCGTGCCGGCCACGACGGCGGCCGTTCCGACCCATTCCCTCGGTGTGGTGATCAGTTGCGCTGTGTCGGCAACGGAGATCAAATGTTCTGCGACCATGATTCCTCGCGTCGTTTCAGTGTAATGGATGCGATGTTTTTTCGCCGGACACGAACGAATCCGCAAAATTTTCACATCGGAGCCACGGGGTTTTCGATCACGACACCGCCCCGCTCCGATTTCCACCCCACAGGACTACCCGGAATCAGCGTCTGCCATGTGAAACCGAACACGAAAAAACTTGTATCGCCCGAAAGAACGAGCCGCAAATCATTTACCACTGTGCGTCACGCGAATGTGTACCGAATTCAGGGAACCACAGTTGTTCTCGACTTGACGTGGAAAGTCAACACACTTTCGAGTAAAACCACAACCACACTCAGTGAAATCGCTGGTACAGCGGTCAAGAGCTCGATCGAGTCCGCCACCCGGACCTCACTTGACGTGCGGACACCGCTGCCACACGCTGAGACATCCGGCTGCCGGAAGCGGAAAACGAAGGCAAGGGGTTTCCTCGCCCGCTCGCCGCACCCTCTCGCGAGGAGGGGAACGGAATGGAAAGTGTCGTGTTGATTCTGCTGTCCAGCTTCGTCGTTCTCGGAATCCTGTGGACGGCGTGGGATCTCCACATCGACCGGCGAAGACGACGCAGACAGTGAGACGAGCCGCGCGGAAGAAAAGCCGGGGACCACGCGACGGAAGTCGGACGCGTTCGGGAGAACGCACGTGGTGTCACTCCGGCTTCCGCCGGCCGGCACTCCTTCCGATGCACCGGCCATCCGTCCGGCTCCCGGCGCTCCGGGACAGCGGCGCGGAAATCGGACGAGTTCCCCTGGTTCCCTCCCCGGTGGGAGAACGGGCGAACAGACCCGTGTTCAACGCGGGGCCGCCCGCCGGACGGGATCGTCCTCCAACGCGGCACGGTCCCAGTTCCCGCACTCGGCAGCCGCCTCGTAGGTGGCCCGCAGAAAACCGAGCAGCACGGCCTCCGGGTCCCGCGCCCGGCGCACACCGTCGTACGGCAGCAGGAACTCGCCGTTCTCGAAGTACGCCGCGTCCGGAAGCACCGGGTACTCGGCGAATCCCTCGGGCTGCGGATAGGCGTAGGAGTAGAACGCGCCCTCGGCACCGCCTCCCGGCCAGAACCCGCAGCTGCTGAGTTCGTGCGAGTACCCCTCGACCATCACCCAGTCGCCGCAGTTGGGCACCCCTCCGGGGTGGCGCGGGGCGGTCCTGCCGGAGAAGCGGGTCACGGCCAGATCCATCGCCCCCCAGAACAGGTGAACCGGGCTGACCTTGCCGATGAACCCCGAACGGAACTCCTCGAAAACGCGCTGGACACAGCACAGCTGCTCCCAGAACAGCCGGGCGTGCTCGGGTTCGTAGCAGGAGTGCTCCTCGTCCTGCTCGAACGGGATCGCCCTGGTGACCTCGGTGGGTTTGGTCCGGATCGTGACCGGCAGCCCCAGCTGGTCCAACAGCAGCATCGTCTCGCGGTGGAACTCGGCCACCGGTTTCGGTTCGAGCTTCACCGCGCGCTGCTCACCGCTGCTGGAACGGATCGCCAACCGGTGGTCGGTGAAGTCGAACTCCATGTCCAGCGTCCGACCGCTGTGCGACATGGCCGCCGTGGTCAGCCCGCGGGCCGAGACGTACAGCGGGACCTGCCACCAGTGGTTGATCATCGGGTTCAGGGCCAGTTTCATCTTGCCCACCAGCTGCAACCACATGTGCAGGGTGTCGCGGGTGTCCGCCCAGTCGGACACCCGAAGAGCGGGCCACTGCTCGACCCGGAGCTCGGATCCGGTCGTCATCGACTACCTCCCCCGATGAGCGAGCGTTCGCGGAGCTTGGTTCGCTTGGGTGTTCCGCGGGGGAACCTCAGCCGGGGTGTCTCGCTGCGGGATCCCCGACATCGGGTAGCCACCTGCACAACGTCGGGGCCGTCCTCGCGAGACCCGCGCCTGAGAACTCCCGGCGGTCGCTTGCCCGCGCAGGAGGTCGGAGGGCGGAACCGAAAGCTCGTCACGAGGGTTCTCCCGTGGGCGGTGGGGTGAAGGTGATCTCCTCCTCCGGTCCGGGAACCCTGAGGGTGGGCAGGGTCTGCTCGATCTCCGCGCGGGAGGGCTCCAGCCACGGCGGCAGTTTCAGCGCCCTGCCCAGCTCCATCAGCGGTTCGTCGACCGTGAACCCGGGGGGATCGGTGGCGATCTCGAACAGCACCCCACCGGGCTCGCGGAAGTAGATCGAGTGGAAGTAGCGCCTGTCCAGCACGGGGGTCACATCCAGTCCCCGATCGAGCAGGGTGTTGCGCCAGTCGACCTGTTCGGACTCGTCGGGAGTGCGCCACGCGATGTGGTGCACCGTACCGGCCGCGACCATCCCCAGCGGGGCTTCCGGGCTGCACAGCACGTCCACCAGCGCCCCCGACCCCTCGGTCCCCGCGGCGAAGCGGAAACGGGCCCCGGACTCCTCGACGAGCCGGAAACCGAGCGTTTCGGTCAACAGTTCGGCCGTGTGCTCGTGCCCGATCTCGGTGACCGTGACGGAGTGCAACCCCCGGATCGCGTACTCGGGCGGTATGGCCCCCTCCTCCCAGGGTCCGCGCGGATCGGCCATCGGATGTCCGACCAGCTCGATCAGCAGGCCGTCCGGATCGGCCACCCGCAGCGTTTCCTCGCTGGCGCGGGTGGCCGGTGTCCCGACGTTGACCTCCAGCCCGTCCAGGTGCCGGTGCCACCACCCCAACGAGTTCTGCGGCACCGAGAAGGCCACCGCCGTGGTCTGTCCGGCTCCGCGACGCCCGCTGGGCGCCCCCGGCCAGGGGAAGAACGTGATCAGCGTGCCGGGTTGTCCCGACTCGCCCCCGAAGTACAGGTGGTAGGTGTCCGGGGCGTCGAAGTTGACGGTCCGCTTGACCAACCGGAGCCCGAGAGCCGTGCGGTAGAAATCCGCGTTGCGCTGCGGGTCCGTGGCGATCGCCGTCACGTGGTGCAAACCGGTGGGCGTGCTCGGCATGCTTTCGGCCTCCCTCGCTGGCCGCCCGTCACGGCCGTCGACCAACCGGCGGGACGACTGGCTGCCGGAACCATCGTCCGACATCCGCGGTCGTTTCGCAGTTCACGACCGGGCGGTCGGGGAGGCACCTGCCTCACAGCCCGCCCGCTCCGGGACGGCGCATCATGCCCCAGGTTCGCGGACCGTCGTCGGGGATCTCCACATCCGCGACGACCTCGAAACCGAACCGGCGGTAGATCCGCACGTTGCGTTCCCGCGAGGTCTCCAGATAAACGGGCACCCCGGCGTGCTCGGCCTCCGCGACGCCGGGACGGATCACGGCCCCTGCCAGCCCGGCGCCCTGGCTGCCGGGGTCGACCCCCACCGTGCCGAGGAACCACACGGGTTCCTCCGGCCGGTGCGGGTTCAGGGCGGCTTCGGCCCGCTCGGACTGCGCCAGCCGGTCCCCGGACAGTTCGGCGAACCGCGGCGCCAGCTCGACGAAGACCTCGCCGATGCCGGTGCTGTCCGGGGTGGTCCACACGGAAACCGCCTCACGGCCCGGTGTGACCCATACCCGCCCGCACTCCAGACCGATGCGGGAGACGAACAGGCGCTGGAACTCGGCCAGCCGCTCCTCGTGGGCATCGGCCGCGATCACGTGCCTCGTCCAGGGGTAGTCCACGAACGCGCGGCGCAGCGTGCGCACGGCGGGTTCGACGTCCTCCGCGGTCGCGGGGCGGGCCGACGCGGCGGGCTCGGGCAATGCGGACCTCCCGGGGGCGAGCGACAACGACGACCCCGAGACTATCCGGACACGGCTTCCCGCGGCACCGAGCCGGCCCGCTCCGCGGAACCGTCCGCCGCCCGCGGGGAAACGCGCGGCCGGGAGTCACTGCCGCACGGGCTCGCGTTCGCGCTGCGGCACGACCGTGTAGTACGGGTCGCGGGCCGTTTCGCGCCCGGCTTCGAAGACACCGTAGCGGGTCGCCACCGAGGCGGCGGTTCCGCTCAGCCCGGCCATCCAGGCGGCCACTCGGCTGCGCCCGGCGAACAGCGCGGCACCGGGGCAGACGGCCGACAGCGCACGAGCCGCCCGCAGCACCTTCCCCGGCCTGCCCGTGCGGTAGGCCTCGGCGATCCTGCCGGCCCGCCGTTCCATCAACCGGCCGAGAACCAGCTCCCCCGCCGCCCCGATCACGGCCATGCGTCGCGCGGGCGCCGCCTGGGACCGCGGCACCAGCGCCGTGCCCAGTGCTCCCGCGCCGAGCATCGCGCTGGAGGCGAACACGAACGGCAGCTCGCGATACACCTCGTGCCAACCGGGCACGGCCGTGTCCGCGAGCAGCACCGCGGTGTAGGTGGTCATCCCCGGCGCCAGCACGGCCGAGCCCCCCGCGGCCAGCCGCGCGGGCAGCTGGGCTATCCCGCCGATCTCCGCGACGGCGACGGCACCGGTCAGCCCGGAGAACGGCGCGAGGATCCACGAGCCCACGCTCAGCGGGGAGGTCGGTTTGAACACGCGCAGCATGTTCAGGAAACGGGCGGGGCGTCCGAGATCGTGGATGAGCGCCGCCACGCTCGCGGTCGAACCGACCGCCGCGCACAGGCGCCCCACGCGCCGCAGCTTCCCGTTCCCGCTCGCGTCGGCCAGCACACCCATGATCGCAGAGGCCCCGGACATGCCGCCGAGGTAGAGATAGGCGGGCACGTCCGGCACCTTCCAGGTCGGCTCCTTGATGACGGGGTTGCCGTAGTAGGACCGGAAGGGTTCCCTGCCCGAGTCGTTCCCGGACGGTTCGTCCCGCCGGCCCGTGTTCGCGGACTCCGCGCGGTTCCCGTCGGCGCTCACCTGCCACCTCCCAGAAAACAGCCCGCTATGGTCGCCGCGACGGCCCCGGCGGCCGCGGCCGCGTACTTGGCCATCGCGGGCAGGTCCCTGGTCGTCACCACGGGGTCCGGAGGCAGGCCGTAGACCTCCGGATCGTCCAGCAGCAGGAAGAAGGCCCCGTCCCCGCCGACCCCGTCCCGCGGATCGTGACCGTAGAGCCTGGCCTCGGTGACGCCCTGCTCGTGTAGCTGCTCGACCCGCTGCTCGGCACGTTCCCGCAGCTCGTCCAGGGGTCCGTACTGGATGGACTCGGTCGGGCAGGCCTTGGCGCAGGCCGGTGTCATCCCCTCCCCCAGCCGGTCCTGGCACAGGGTGCACTTGGACGCGCCACCGGTGTCGGGGCGCATGTCGATCACCCCGTAGGGGCAGGCGGGAACGCAGTAGCCGCACCCGTTGCACACATCGTCCTGCACCACCACGGTGCCGTGCTCGCTGCGGAACAGCGCCCCGGTCGGGCACACGTCCAGGCAGGCCGCGTGGGTGCAGTGCTTGCACACGTCGGAGGACATCAGCCAGCGCACCTCGGTGGCGTCACCCGCCTCCTGCTGCGGGGCGGGCTCGGGCGCCCCCATGCCGGGCATGCCGATGTCCACCCTGGAGCGGGTGCTGGGGTCGATGCGCTGCTCGACGAAGGCCACGTGCCGCCAGGTGTCGGCGCCGAGGTCGCCGGTGTTGTCGTAGGACATCCCGGTCAGGTTGAGGCCGTCCTCCGGAAGGAGGTTCCACTCCTTGCAGGCCACCTCGCAGGCCTTGCACCCGATGCACACGCTGGTGTCGGTGAAGAAACCGGACCGCTGCGGGTGTTCGGGAGGATATCCCGCCTCCTGGCTGGGGTCGGGCAGCGGGCCGCTGAGCCGGTTCCCGGTGTCAGGACTCATTCGTCGTTCGCTCTCCCTTCGCCGTGCCCGTCCGCGTCCGACCGCGGATGCGGCGTGCCCTCGACGGGGTCCACCCCTGTTCGCTCGGTGATCCCCGCTCTGCTCCGGTAGTCGTCGATCAGTCGGCGAAGATCCGCGCCGTGGGGACGCCTGCCCGGTCGGACGTCGCACGTGCCCGCCTTGGTCTCCATGATGTGCACGTTCGGGTCCAGCGCCACGCCGAGCAGCTCGTTGGCCGCGTCGCCCGTGGTCAGCCCGTTCGGTCCCCAGTGCCACGGGATGCCGATCTGGTGCAGGGTGGTGCCGCCGACGCGCAGCGGCATCATGCGCTGGGTGATCAGCACTCTGGCCTCGATCGCGGCGCGCGCCGTGATCACGGTCGCCCACCCCAGGTGCCGCAGCTGCCGCTCCGCTGCGAGCTCGGGGGACAGTTCCACGAACATCGCCGGGGCCAGTTCGCTCAGGTGCGGCAACCAGCGGCTCATCCCGCCCGCGGTGTGGTGTTCGGTGAGCCGGAAGGTGGTGAACACGTAGGGGAACACCGCGGAACCGGTCTCGGTCCCGCTCGGGTGGTAGGGGTTCTCCGGACGCGGGTAGACCTGCCGGGCCGGGTTGCGCTGCACACCGTAGAAGGCGTTGGACAGCGGGGACTCCTGCGGTTCGTAGTGCGCGGGAAGCGGCCCGTCCAGCAGCCCCGTCGGCGCGTACAGCCAGGCCCGGCCGTCGCTCTGCATGACGAACGGTTCGCTTCCGCGCAGCGCTTCCGGCCCCGACGCCTCCGGGTCCGGTTCGTGGTCGGGTGGCTTGCCCGCGTCGAAGTCGGGGACGTCGTGCCCGGTCCAGCACCCCTGTTCGGGGTCCCACCACACGTAGGCCTTGCGCGCGCTCCAGGGGTTGCCCTCCGGGTCCGCCGAGGCCCGATTGTAGATGATGCGCCGGTTCGCCGGCCACGCCCAGCCCCATTCCAGCGCGGTCCAGGACTGCTCCGCGCCGGGTTTGCGCCGCGCGGCCTGGTTGACCTCCTCGGCGTACACACCGCAGTAGATCCAGCACCCGCAGCGTGTGGACCCGTCGGAGCGCAGCTGGGTGTAGGCGGTCAGCGCGGTGTCCGCGGCGTCGGTGCCGTTGATCTCGCGGAGCACGGCTGCCGCGTCGGGTTCGACGATCTCGCCCTCGGTGGGATAGTCCCAGGTCAGCTCCAGGAGCTGACGATCGCGCTCCCGCTGCTCGGCGGTTCGTTCACCCTGCCGTTCGCGGAGCTTGCTCCGGATCCGCATGCCGAGGTGGTAGTAGAACCACAGGTCGCTGCGCTGGTCGTGCTCCGGCTCCACCGCCTTGTGGTGCCACTGCAGCATGCGCTGGGTGTTGGTGAAGGTGCCGTCCTTCTCGGTGTGGGCGGCGGCGGGCAGGAAGAACACCTCGGTTCCGATGTCCTCCGGTCGCGTCTCCCCGTTCTCCACCTCGGGGCCGTCCTTCCAGAAGGTGGCGGTTTCGATCATGTTCAGATCGCGCACCACCAGCCAGTCCAGATTGGCCAGTCCCATCCGCTGCTGGTGGGAGTTGGCCGTGCCCACGGCCGGGTTCTCCCCGATGACGAAGTAGCCGCGCACCTTCCCGTCGATCTGGTCCATCACGGTGCGGAAGTTGCCGTGATCGCCGGTCAACCTGGGCAGCCGGTCGAAGCAGAAGTCGTTGTCGGCAGTGGCGTGTTCGCCCCACCAGGCCTTGAGCAGGCTGACCAGGTAGCTGCGCATGTTGCCCCAGTACCCCTTGGCCGCGCTGTCGGCGGCGACGAAGGTGTCCAGGTTGAGGTTCCGGTGCGCCTGCGGCATCGGGATGTAGCCGGGCAGCAGGTCGAACAGCGTGGGGATGTCGGTCGACCCCTGGATGCTGGCGTGCCCCCGGAGCGCGAGGATGCCTCCGCCCGGTCGGCCGATGTTGCCGAGCAGCAGCTGCAGGATCGAGGCGGCACGGATGTACTGCACGCCCAGGGTGTGGTGGGTCCAGCCGACGGCGTAGGCGAAGGCCGAGGTGCGTTCGGGCCCGGAGTTGGCCACCAGGGCCTCGGCGACCTCGCGGAAGCGACCCGGCTCCACCCCGCAGGCCTGCTCCACGAACTCCGGTGTGTAGCGGGCGAAGTGGCGCTTGAGGATCTGGAACACGCAGCGGGGGTGGTTCAGCGTCGGGTCGGTTTCCGGGATGCCGCGGTAGACCGGACCACCGGATCCCGCCCGTTCCGGTCCTCCCGTCGGGGTCTCCCGCCCCGAGGGGTGTTCGGGGCCCTGCTCGCCGAACAGCTCGTCCCACCGGTCGCGTTCGCCCGCCGAGGCGTTGACCCGCGAGCCCTCGTAGTGCCAGCTGGTGGTGTCGTAGCCGCCTTCCGCGAAGCCGGAGAACAGCCCGTCCAGGTCCTCGGTGTCGACGAACTCCTCACCGACGATCATCGGCGCGTTGGTGTAGTTGACCACGTAGTCGCGGAAGTAGTGCTCGCCGGACAGCACGTGGTTGATCAGCCCGCCCAGGAAGGCGACGTCGCTACCCGCGCGGAGCGGCACGAAGGCGTCGGCCATGGCCGAGGTCCTGGTGAACCTGGGGTCGACGTGGATGATCTTGGCACCGCGGCGCTTGGCCTCCATCACCCACTGGAACCCGACCGGGTGAGCCTCGGCCATGTTGGATCCCTGGATCACGATGCAGTCGGAGTTCCGCAGGTCCTGCTGGAAGGTTGTGGCCCCTCCCCGGCCGAAGGAGGTTCCCAGACCGGGAACCGTGGAGGAGTGTCAAATGCGGGCCTGGTTCTCGATCTGGATGGCGCCGAGGGCGGTGTAGAGCTTCTTCATGAGGTAGTTTTCCTCATTGTCCAGCGTCGCCCCGCCCAGGCTCGCGATTCCCGTGGTGCGGTTCAGCCTGGTGCCGTCCTCGGTCGACGACTCCCAGGTCTCGTCGCGGGTGCGGATCACCCGCTCGGCGATCATGTCCAGCGCCGTGTCCAGGTCGAGGTCCTCCCAGTCGGTGCCGTGGGGACGCCGGTAGCGCACCCTGGCCTGCCTGCTCGGGGAAGTGACCAGGGAGCGGCTCGCCGCTCCCTTCGGGCAGAGCCTGCCCCGGCTGACCGGGGAGTCGGGGTCGCCCTCGATCTGGCTGACCGCGCCGTCCCGGACGTAGATCCGCTGGGCGCAGCCGACCGCGCAGTACGGGCAGATAGAGCCGACCACCGAGTCGGCCTCGGAGGTCCGCGCGCGTTCGGAGTCGGTGCGCTCGGAGCGGGCCGCGTGCCCGCGGCCGAGCGAGTCCGCGCCCGTGAGCTGACGTATCACCGGCCAGCGCAGCCATTCCCGCATCCGCTGCTCACCCCCGTCGGCGCGTTCACGGGCAATGCTGCGTGCCCGCGCCAGCCGGTGCAACCGCGACACGCTCTGCCCCTCGGGCCGCGCGGCCACCGCCACCCGGTCGAGCGTGTCCGCGATCACTGTTCAGTGGATTGTTCGAAGCCCGCACACGGCACGTGTGCGGTGCGATACGTTGCCCGCCGGGCACGTGATCACGCCCGCGGGCGAGACCGTGACACGATCGAGTGAGCACAGGGGGAAGTGTGGCGAACGAGGAGAACGGACAGTCCAGCTCGGACGGACCGAACGCGGACGGCCAGGGCGGGCTGGACGCAGCGGACCAGGCGGCAATGGACGCCGCGACGCAGATGCCGGACGGGCCCGTGCTGGGCGGACTCGCCGAAGTGGCGACCGACATCGCGCGCATCAGCGACCGCGCGAACACCAAGGCCGAGCTGGCCCAGTCGCTGAGCAGCAACACGCGCATGGTCGTCGACCCCGAGGAGGTCGACGACCTCGCGAAGTTCTTCGAGGAGAAGGCAGAGGAAATAGAAAGTAAAGCACTTAGCTATCAAGATCTGGCCTTGGTCCCCCCTCCAGGAACTGATCCGACCAGCAACGGAGCTGCCAAGATTCATGGGCAGGTCGCATCTGGTGAGGAACAGTCTTTCTTTCCAAACTATATGAAGCTCGCGCAGGTATTCAAAGACACAGCTGAGAGCTTGCGCTCCAGCGCCAAGCAGACCCGCACCGATGACGAGAACGCCGCCGACAGTTTCAACCGGGGAGCTCAGAATGCGTAAGACCGTCACCACCGGTATTTCCCTGTTCGCGGGGCTCCTGCTGCTGGCAGGCTGCGGCGGCCAGACCGACCAATCGGCACAGGACACCACCAACACGGAAACAATCAGCTCTACCAACACAAATAGCACCTCAGAGGCGGATTTTCCGAAACGCACCGCCCCCGCCAAATCCATCACCATGGAGGATCACTGCTCCATCATCACCGAACAAAAAGCAAGCAAACTCGGAGTTGATCAGCCCCCAGAAGAGAGTTCATCCAAAGGCAGGACAGGATGCCACTACAGAAAAGGCGAGCCAGGCACCCGTTCAGGGTGGGCCGTTTTTGTCGGACTAGATCCTGACACAACGACAAAAAAGTTCGCCTCGAAACGATCTGGAGATATCCAATCTATAGACGGATACCCAGTATTTCAAACAAAGAAGCCATACGGTTGTGTGATATCAGCCGACTTGTCGGACAAAGGATCTCTGTTTGTAAACGGAGCAGGGCGCGACTTGACAAATAAAGCAAATAATCCACACTGTAAATTTTTTAGCAAGTTCGCCAAAAGCGCAATCGAGAACCTTCCCAACGCCTGAGAGGAATGAACGATGGGAGACAGACGCACACTGCCGCCGTCCAACTACGATGGAGCACAGCTGGATCAGATGCGTTCCTGGACCAACGGTGGAACGGGGTCCGGTCCACTCCAAGAAAAAGCGGAATTGTGGCGTTCTGCAGAGAAGTACATGCGTGACCTCGCCACTCAGATCAAGGACAGGCTGAAGAAGGCCGGGGCCGTGACCGAGTCCAAGGGCGACGAGGCCATGCAGAACGCCATGTCTCCGGTGGTGCTGTGGACCGAGGTGGCGGCCGACAACGCCCTGGCCGAGGCGGAGCGGATGGAGGAGCAGGCCCAGTCGTTCAGCAGGGTGCAGTCCTCCGTCCCCGCCGGCTCGGAGGAGAAGCCGGTCCCGGAGGAGAACTTCTTCGGCAAGGCCTGGGCCGGGCTCACCGGCGGCAAAACCGACAACGAGCAGGCGCTGACGCACAACGAGAAGCTGCGTCAGGACGCGGTCACCGCCTTCAAGTCCTATGACGGCGCCTCGCAGACCACGATCAGCGCCACCCCGACTTTCACCGCTCCCCCGGCCGGTGGTGTCGACACCGGAACGCGGTCCGGCTCGAACCCCGAGGTCGGCGGCATGGGGTCGGGCTCCGGTTCGGGCGGAACCGGCACTGCCGCGGGCACCCGCAGTTCCTGGTCCGGCAGTCTCGATCCGAGCGGAACCGGCACCGGCTCGGGCTCCGGCTCACCCGGACAGTCGGCGGGCAGGCCCGGCGCGGGCACCACTTCCCCGGCGGGCAGTCACTCCGTCTGGCAGCGCCCGCCCGCGAACGAGACCCCCGGCTACCGCCAGGGCGGCACCCCCGGAGGTTCCCAGGGGCCCGGGCGCGGCGCAGGCAGCAACGGTGTCGTGGGTGGCACCGGGCGCGCCCCCGGCAGCCGGATCCCGGTGCGCGGCCTCGGCTCCGGCGCGGGCGGTGGAGCGGGCTCCGGTGTCGGGCGCGGTGCCGGTTCGGGAGCCGGTCGCGGCTTCGGTCCCGGTGGGCAGTCCGGTGTCGGTCGCCCCTCGACAGCCACCACCTCCGCGGGCGGCGCTGCCGCTTCGGGATCCGGAGGCGGCCGCGGTGGCGCGGCGGGCGCCCCACGCGGCGGTGGTCAGCAGGGCGAGGAGGACGAAGAGCACGAGACGCCGAGCTACCTCGTCGGCGACTACGGCTACTTCGACGGTGATCTGCCGCGCGTGGCCCCGCCGGTGATCGGCGAGTAATCGCCCCCGGCGAGCCAACGCGTTCCACACGCACGGCCGAACACGGCGCCGGGAACGCTCCCGGCGCCACGTATCCCGCGGAGACCATGAACATCGAACTTTCCGAACAGGCCTTCCACCTCGCCTGGCAGCACTTCCGGCTCGGCACGAAGCCGCTCCTGCTGAACGTCCTCCCGGAGGGCATCACCGAACAAGAACGGCGCGACACCGAGCAGCGGGCCGAACAGGAGCTGCGTCGGCTCGGCTTCGGCGACCGGGACGCCGAGGACGACATCTCCGGGGTGTTCTTCCCGCTGAACCACTACCGGAACTCCTTCGACCTGGTGTACCGCTACCTGACCGAGGAGGGCGAGCACCGGCGGACCGCGCTGGCCGCCGTCGGCCCGGGCAGCGCCGCGCTGGCCGTGCGGGAGGACGGTGTGGTGCGGATGCGCCAGCTGCGTTCCGACGACGCACCGCACCGAGCCGTCGTGGGGGTGCTCTCCGGGCTGACCCCCGGACCGGGCAAGGCGGTGTCGGTGCCGAGCGAGCAGCTCGACGGCGCCGCTGCCGAGGCGGGCGACTCCGACCGGGCGATGCGCGAGGCGCTGCTGCGCCGGGGGGTGCGCCGGGACGACGCGAGCGCGCTGGTCGGCATGGCCGGCGGCGAACGCGTGGGCTACGCCCAGTTCGGAGCGGCGCGGATGGACCAGCGCGGAAACCGCTTCCGCTCGGGCATGGTCAGCAACT
Organism: Actinopolyspora biskrensis; assembly: GCF_013408175.1. GTDB lineage: Bacteria > Actinomycetota > Actinomycetes > Mycobacteriales > Pseudonocardiaceae > Actinopolyspora > Actinopolyspora biskrensis. The sequence continues at coordinate 274 of NZ_JACBYW010000008.1, read as the reverse complement.
GCTTCGCCACCACCGAGGGCTGGTACCTGATGGAGGAAACCCGCCGCAGCGGCCAGGCCTGGACCACCTTCGCGCCGATCGACCACAGCCGTATGACCGAGCGCGTGCGCGATCTGACCAGGGCCATCGTACCCGAGTGATCCTTCCGGGAAGTCGTTGCCGGGCGTGCTCCCAGTTTTAGGGGTGCTTTCAGAATGCGGGGTGTTTGCGGGCGAGGATCATGCAGTGGGCGAGTTGGAGGAGGGCTTGGTGCATGTCGTCGCGGGTTTCCCAC
>NZ_JACBYW010000007.1 GCF_013408175.1 Actinopolyspora biskrensis | reverse complement strand
CCAACACCACCACGCACAACACGCAGCCACGCCGGAGAAACCAGGCACCAGAACGAACTCAATTAACCAAACAACACCAGAAACCCTAACACCCCGAAAACACCCCCACAAAACCGGGGGCACCCCGAAGCGCCAGAATCACCGAAACCACCGACACAGAACCCGAAAACCCCACAACGATTCCCGCCGTGCCGACAACCACCACACTACCCCCACCACCCACACCCCCACACACCCACCCCCCACCACCACACAAACACCAGCACAACACGGGGTTACGCCCTCGACCCCAGAGCCGAACAATCCCGGCCGACGAAGTCCTACGACTCCGACGGCGGCCGCACTCCCGTTCCGCTCCGCCTCGAACGCCACCGGCGCAGCCACACCACCAGCCCGACGACCAACGACGAGATCAGCGCAACTCCCCCCAGGGGAACGGGCCACCCCCACCTGTCCACGATCGCGTCCACAGTGCGCCGCGTCGTGCTGGTCTCGTCGGCGAGCACGACCCCCAGCAACACCCCCGCGGCCACGAACACGACCCCCAGCAGTACGTACAGCGAACCACCGAGGCTCCCACCACGCCGATGCAGCACCCGCGCCACCTTGAGCAGCCGGACAACGCGCACGAGCTGCACCGCAGCCACCACGCGGACCAGACGCAGCACCTGGGCGGGCCCGAAGGCGAAAATCACCGCGGGAATCGTCAGCAGGGTGACCAGCACCATCCACCAGTGGGTCCGCAACCAGCGCAGCCGATTGTCGCTGGACCAGAACAGCAGAACCGACTCCCCGGTCAGAACCAGCATCGACAACCAGTTCAGCACCGAACCGACCAGCGCCACGGGGCCGTCCAGCCTGGCCAGGAACACGGCGGGAACGGATACGGCCGCGGCCGCCAGAACGGGGACGTGCAGAACCCGCCGAACCCGGCGCGCACGCTCTCCCTCCGCTTCCTCACCGCGGGATGTCACGGTTTTTATCCTGACAGACCACCCCCGGACCGCGTTCCCGAATCGGAGGTGCGCAGGAACGCGGACACCGCGGGAACCAGCGAGCGCCACCAGTGACGCGAAAAGGCCCCGCACCCCTTCCCGGGAAGGAGTGCGGGGCCTCGTGACACGGAACCCGCCAGCGGAGAAGCCGCCCGGTCCCCTCGGTGGAGAGCCGGGCGGCCCATCCGAGTGGGTCACTCCGAGGAGGCGGGGCCCTCGGACTGGTCGTCCTGGTCCGTGGAGGAACCACCGGACGATCCGGCCAGATCCACCGGCGGAGCGTCCGGCACGGTGGAGGGCTTGCTCTCGCCGCGGAAGACGAAGCGAGCTTCCTCCTCCGTGCCCTCTTCGTCCCAGCCCTCGACGTCGACGATCACGATCTGACCGGGCTCGACCTCACCGAACAAGATCTTCTCGGAGAGCTTGTCCTCGATCTCGTGCTGAATGGTGCGCCGCAGCGGCCGGGCACCCAGCACCGGGTCGAAGCCCCTCTTGGCCACCAGCTTCTTGGCCTTCGAGGTCAACTCGATGGACATGTCCTTGCTCTTGAGCGCGGTTTCCACACGCCCGATGAGCAGGTCGACCATCCGGACGATCTCTTCCTCGGTCAGCTGGTGGAAGATGATCACGTCGTCGATCCTGTTGAGGAACTCCGGACGGAAGTGCTTCTTCATCTCCTCATTGACCTTGGCCTTCATCCGCTCGTAGTTGGTCTCCTGCTCGTTACTGCCGGAGAAGCCCAACCCGACGGTCTTGGAGATGTCCGAAGTACCGAGGTTGGAGGTGAAGATCAGCACCGTGTTCTTGAAGTCGACGACACGGCCCTGGCCGTCCGTGAGCCTGCCGTCCTCCAACACCTGCAGCAGCGTGTTGTAGATCTCGTGGTGGGCCTTTTCGATCTCGTCGAACAGCACCACGGAGAACGGCTTCCGGCGGACCTTCTCGGTGAGCTGACCGCCCTCCTCGTAGCCGACGTATCCCGGGGGAGCACCGAACAGGCGCGAAGCCGTGTAGCGGTCGTGGTACTCACCCATGTCGATCTGCACGAGTGCGTTGTCATCACCGAAGAGGAACTCGGCCAGCGACTTGGACAGCTCCGTCTTCCCGACACCGGAGGGGCCGGCGAAGATGAAGGAGCCCGAAGGCCGCTGCGGATCCTTCAGCCCCGCACGGGTGCGGCGGATCGCCTGGGACACCGCCTTGACCGCGTCGTCCTGGCCGATGATCCGCTTGTGCAGCTCCTCCTCCATGCGCAGCAGCCTGGAGGTCTCCTCCTCGGTGAGGCGGAAGACGGGGATGCCGGTCCAGTTGGCCAGCACCTCGGCGATCTGCTCGTCGTCGACCTCGGCCACGACGTCCAGGTCACCGGCCTTCCACTGCGTCTCGCGCTCCTCCTTCTGCGTGATGAGCTGCTTCTCCTCGTCACGCAGGCGCGCGGCCCGCTCGAAGTCCTGACCGTCGATCGAGGACTCCTTGTCCCTGCGGACCTCGGCGATCTTCTCGTCGAACTCGCGCAGGTCCGGCGGAGCGGTCATCCGGCGGATGCGCATCCGCGCTCCGGCCTCGTCGAGCAGGTCGATCGCCTTGTCCGGCAAGTACCGGTCGTTGATGTAGCGGTCGGCCAGGCTCGCGGCCGCGGACAGCGCGGAGTCGGTGATGGACACCCTGTGGTGCGCCTCGTAGCGGTCCCGCAGTCCCTTGAGGATCTCCACGGCGTGCTCGAGCGAGGGCTCGCCGACCTGGATCGGCTGGAACCGGCGTTCGAGGGCAGCGTCCTTCTCGACGTTCTTGCGGTACTCCTCCAGCGTGGTGGCCCCGATGGTCTGCAGCTCACCGCGGGCCAGCATCGGCTTGAGGATGCTGGCCGCGTCTATCGCACCTTCGGCCGCTCCCGCACCGACGAGAGTGTGGATCTCGTCGATGAACAGGATGATGTCGCCACGCGTCTTGATCTCCTTGAGCACCTTCTTCAGGCGCTCTTCGAAGTCACCGCGGTACCGCGAACCCGCGACGAGCGAGCCGAGGTCGAGCGTGTAGAGCTGCTTCTCCTTCAGCGTCTCGGGGACCTCGCCCTTGACGATCTGCTGTGCCAGCCCCTCGACAACCGCCGTCTTGCCGACACCGGCCTCGCCGATGAGCACGGGGTTGTTCTTGGTGCGCCGGGACAGCACCTGCATGATGCGCTCGACCTCGGTGTTCCTGCCGATCACGGGGTCGAGCTTCGACTCGCGGGCACTCTGGGTGAGGTTGCGCCCGAACTGATCCAGCACCAGCGAGGAGGACGGGGTCCCCTCGCTGCGGCCACCGGCCTCGGCCGGTTCCTTGCCCTGGTAGCCGGACAGCAGCTGCAACACCTGCTGACGTACCCGGTTGAGATCCGCGCCCAGTTTGACCAGCACCTGCGCGGCGACACCCTCACCCTCACGGATCAGGCCGAGCAGGATGTGCTCGGTACCGATGTAGTTGTGCCCGAGCTGGAGCGCCTCCCTCAGCGACAGCTCCAGAACCTTCTTGGCCCTCGGGGTGAAGGGGATGTGGCCACTGGGGGCCTGCTGGCCCTGGCCGATGATCTCCTCGACCTGCTGGCGTACGCCCTCGAGGGCGATACCCAACGATTCCAGCGCCTTGGCGGCGACACCCTCACCCTCGTGGATCAGACCCAGGAGAATGTGCTCGGTGCCGATGTAGTTGTGGTTGAGCATCCTGGCCTCCTCCTGGGCCAGGACAACCACCCGCCTCGCGCGGTCGGTGAACCTCTCGAACATTCGCACTCCCTGACTGCTGCGCCGGCGGTCTCGTACCGGGCACGGCTCCTGCTCACGCCTATGCCCGCGATGGGTTCAGCACTCTGAGCTCCACTCTAGTAGCCACGGCCCGTTCAGGGCCGGTCCGGCTCACAGCCCACTTTTCGACAACGCTTCGTTCACTGTGCCTAACAGCGCGCTGAACTGCGACATTCCATTCGGAAACAAGCCGCTGCGGGGTGTCCGCCGAGCGCGAACAAGGCGGTTTCCGCACCGGAAAGTCACTCTTCCGGATCAGCGCTTTCCGCGACGGATCCCTCCGTCCCGGCCTCTCGAGAGCCGCGGCCGCCAACCGGAACCACCATGGGAGTACCCACCACCGGGTCCGGAACCACACGCGCCCTCAGGTCGAACACCTCTTCCAGCAGCCGCTCGGTCACGACCTCCTCCGGCGCCCCCTCCGCGGCGACCCGCCCGTCGACCATGGCAACCAGACGGTCCGCGTACCTGGCGGCGAAGTTGAGGTCGTGCAGCACCATGACCACGGTGCGTCCGCTCTCGGCGTGGAGCCTCCCGATCAACTCCAGCACGTCCACCTGGTGGGACAGGTCCAGGTAGGTGGTCGGTTCGTCCAGCAGCAGCAGATCCGTGTGCTGTGCCAGCGCCATGGACAGCCAGGCACGCTGCCGCTGCCCCCCGGACAGCTCGTCCACGGGACGCTCGGCCAGATCCCCGATCCCCGTCAGCTCCAGGGCCTCCGCCACTGCCGACTCGTCGTCGGAGGACCACTGACGGTACCAGGTCTGGTGCGGGTGCCTGCCCCGCGCGACCAGGTCGGCCACGCACAGCCCCTCGGGGGCCGAGGGGGTCTGCGGAAGCAGTCCGAGAGTGCGGGCGACCTCCTTCGTCGACATCCGGTGGATCCGCTTGCCGTCCAGCAGGACACTGCCGCTCCTCGGCTGGAGCAGCCTGCCCAGCGCACGCAGCAGCGTGGACTTGCCGCAACCGTTCGGACCGATCACACCGGTTATGCCCCCGTCGAGGACATCGAGGTCCAGCCCGTCGACCACGACCCGTTCCCCGTAGGCCAACGAGACGCCGCGCGCGCTCAGGCGACTGGTGGTCCCGCTGTCCGCGGAGTCCGCCCGCCCGCCTTCCGAGTTCAGCGGTTCGACGCGCTCGGAGGTCTCACTCGCGGTGTGCGCTGCGGTCATGTCCGAACCTCCCGGTACCGGTGGACGAGCAGGTAAATCAGGTAGGGCGCGCCGAGCACGGCCGTGACCACTCCCACGGGAAGCGCCAGCGAGCCGAAAACCGTGCGCGCGATCAGGTCGGCCCCGACGACCAACGTCGCGCCCAGCAGCATCGAAAGCACCAGTGGCGGTCGCGCCGTGCCCGCCAACCGGAGGGCTATCTGTGGGGTGGACAACGCCACGAAAGCGATCGGCCCCGCGGCCGCGGTCGCCAGCGAGGCGAGCACGGCGGCGCTGAGCAGCATGGCCGCGCGCGCCGTGGTCACCCGCACCCCGAGCCCGTGCATCGTGTCGTCGTCGAACTGCAGCGCTCCGAGAACGTGGCAGCCGAGCAGCGTCACGGGCACGAGGACCGCCAGGGACAGCGCGACCGGAACGACGTTCTCCCAGCCACGCGCGTTGAGACTCCCGGTGAGCCAGACCATGGCCCGTCCCGCGTCCTGCACCTCGCCCATGGTGAGCAGCCACAGCGTCGCGTTGACCATCATGGCGTTCATGCCGATGCCGACCAGCACCAGCCGGAAGGAGTCCACACCGCTCCGGTAGGACAGCAGCGCCACGAGCACACCGGTGATCAACCCGCCGAGCAGGGCGACCACGGGCAACCCCACGCTCGCGGCGAAACCGCTGATACCGCCCAGCGCTCCCCCGGTCACGATCACCGCCGAAGCGGCGGCCCCCGCTCCCGCCGTGACGCCGAGCAGGTCCGGGCTGGCCAGGGGGTTCCGCACCACGGCCTGGGTGACGGCACCGGCGAGCCCGAGCGCCGCCCCGACGAGCAGTCCCGTCAGCCCCCTGGGGAGCCGCAGTTGGAAGACCACGAGGGACTCGCCGGTGTCGCCGCCGCCGAACAGGGTGCGCAGCACTCCGACCGGGGTGATCGGGTAGTCGCCCAGGGCGAGGTCGCAGGCGAACACCACCAGCAGGGCGAGCAGGCCCGCGAACAGCACCAGCAGGGGACGGGGCCGCAGCACCGTGGAGACCGGCCCCAGCCGCAGCGGTCTGCGTCCCGGAACCCGCGTCGCGGAGGTGCGCGCGGGGGAAGTTTCCGCCAGCGCCTTCACAGTCGCATCAGCCTCCTGCGCCGCACGAGCGCGATGAAGAACGGAGCGCCGATCATCGCCAGCATCACACCGACCTGGATCTCGGAGGGCCTGGCCACGATTCGGCCGACGAGATCGGCGAGCAGGACCAGGCACGCTCCCGTCAGGGCCGCGAAGGGCAGCAACCAGCGGTGATCGGGTCCCGAGAAGTACCTGGCTATGTGCGGGACGACGAGCCCGACGAAGCTGATCGGTCCGCACAGGGCCACGGCGCTACCGACGAGCACGGCTATCGCGGCCACCCCCACCGTTCTGGTCCGCGTCACGTTGTGCCCGAGCGCGGCGGCCATGTCGTCTCCGAGCGAGAGCGCGTTCAACCCGGGCGCGCTCGCCAGCCCCAGCAGCAGTCCCAGCAGCAGGAAGGGCACCACCTGGCTGATGACGGTCATGTCGCTGATCGCGATGGAACCGACCTTCCAGAACCGGTAGACGTCCATGCTCTGCCGGTCGAGCAGCACCAGGGCCGAGGTGAGCGCCTGCAGCAGCGCGCTGATCGCCGCTCCGGCCAGCGCCAGCGCCACCGGGGTGGCTCCTCCTCTCCCGAAGGAGCCGATCGCGAACACCGCGAGGGCACTGAGCAGGGCACCACCGAAGCTGAACCACACGAATCCCAGCATTCCGGTGATTCCCAGCGTGAAAACGGCCAGCACGACGGCCAGCCCCGCTCCCTGGGTGATGCCGAGAACGCTGGGGCCCGCGATCGGGTTCCTGGTGTAGCCCTGCATCAGGGCGCCGGCCAGGCCGAGCGCCGATCCCGCGAGCACTCCCACGATCGTGCGAGGGATGCGCAAGTCGTAGACGATCACGTGGTTCTCGGTCCGCGTGGTGGACAGCAGCGCCCGCAGCACGGCGTCCGGCGATATGAGCTTGGCTCCGATGAGGATGCTCAGCACACAGCTGGCCAGTAGCAGCGTACCGAGCAGGGCGATGCCGATCAGTCTCCTGCGCCTGCGGTTGCTCAGCCGGTCCACCGGGGTTCTGGGGGAGTGCTCCGTTTCCGGAGCGGGGTCGTCCCCCTGCCGGGAACGGGACGAGCCGGTGTCCGAGTGCCGCGAGTTCCGGTCGGCCAAACTGCGACTCAAATCCCACTCCCTTGGCTCTCCGACCCTGATTCGCTTAGGTTACCCGCACTTAGGTTAGGCCCACCTAAGCCTAAACGAAACGGGGAGGGACACCGATGTCGGAAGTCACACGAACGAGACGCGATTTGCTGCGAACGGCACTGACCGCCGCGGGAACACTGCCCGTGCTCGGTCTGAGCGCGTGCGGTGGCGGATCAACCGGTTCCGGAAGCGGGGGGAGCTCCGGAGCGGACCGCACCGTCGAACACGCGATGGGAACGACCGACATCACGGGCACCCCGAAACGCGTCGTCGCACTGGACGCGAGTTTCACGAGCGCGGTCATGGCCCTGGACACCGAAGTCGTGGGATACACGACCTTCGGGGGGCGGAAGGAACTGCCCGAGTACCTGGGAGAGGACCGCCGCGAGTACGGGGACCAGGCACGCAGGGTGGGCAGTCTGAGCGAACCCGACCTGGAGAAGGTCGTAGCGACCGACCCGGACCTCATCCTCTCGGCGAAGGTCCGGCACGAAAAGCTCTACGACCAGCTCTCCGAAATCACCCCGACTGTGTTCAGCAGGACCACGGGAGGAACGTGGAAGCAGAACCTGCTGCTCACCGGCCGAGCGCTCGGCAAGGAGAAGCTGGCACGACGCAGGCTGGACGCCTACGAACAACGCGCGGAAACCGTCGGGGACAACATCCGCGCGAAGGCCGGACACAATCCGACGATGTCGATCGTCCGCTTCGCCGGGGAACCGACCGTCCGCCTGTACAGCGCGGAATCCTTCCCCGGGATCGTGCAGGACGACACCGGGCTGGCTCGCCCGCAGGGGCAGCCGACCGGCGACGGCATCGCCGTGAACCTGAGCCAGGAAAGGATCCCGGAGCTCGACGCGGAGCACATCTTCCTGAGCGTGTACCCGGACCAGGCCGGGGAGGCCTCCGAGGCCAGGAAGAAGTTCACCTCCAGCCCACTGTGGAGCAAGCTGACGGGACGAGTGCACGAGGTCGACGACCTCACCTGGATGACCTCGGTGGGGCTTCACGGAGCGCACGCCGTTCTCGACGATCTCGCCGACGCGTTCGGTGTGGACCGCGCCCGGTGAGAGGCCGCGGATCCCTGCGGCACGGCTTGCTCGGGGTGTCGGCTACCGGCACGTGAGGTGGCACCTTGCCGCGCTGGGCACCTCGAGCAGAAAGGAAGCCCCGGACGAAGTCCGGCACAGGTGTACGGGTGCGCTCCGACGTGTCGACACGCGACACCGTCCGACCGGGGCGCACCCGGCCAGCGCCGAATTCACAGCGGAACGGCCGGATGTCTACCGGCGGAACCCGAATCCCGATGACCCCCGTCCGACGGACGGCGGGCCGGGCGAACCGAGCCGTTGCTGATTTCCGGGAGTTCAGTGCGCCTTGTGGTATTCGGCCACGATGTCGGCGGGGATGCGTCCGCGGTCCGAAACCTTCATCCCGCGCTTGCGCGCCCATTCCCGAATCGCCTGGTTTTGTTCCCTGTCCGCGCTGGTGGAACCGCCCGAGGAGGCGGAGGACGAACGCGAGGAACCGGAGCGCGGTCCCGGCTTCTTCCGCCCGCCCGCACGGCGCGCACCGGCCAGATAGCCGCTCAGCGCCTCGCGCAGCTCGCTCGCATTCTCGTTGGAAAGGTCGATCGTGTAAGAGACGCCGTCCAAGGCGAACTCGACCGTTTCATCGGCTTCCCCGCCGTCCAAGTCATCCACCAGCTGGACGGTTACCTTCTGCGCCATCTTCTTCCGATCCTCCCCGGACTATTCCCTTCGGGAGACGATGCCCTCGCGCGAACCTTCGTGGAGCACAGCCCGGTTCCTTCGGAACCGGGCCAATACCGAACGGGTACCGCGAAGTAGGACTCGCTTCGGGCCCGGTATTACATCGTCACCGTTTCATTCTCATCAGCAAGGTTAGCGCAGCAAAGCCGGAGTCGCACTCACCCCGCCGAAGAAATTTTGAACTCGGCCGGGTCCCGAAGGGGCCGGATCCGTCATTCCGGTCGAACGAGGGGGAACAGTATGGTCTCCCGGATACCGAGCCCCGTCAAAGCCATCAACAAGCGGTCGATACCCATTCCCACGCCCCCGGTCGGGGGCATTCCGTACTCCAGGGCCCGGAGAAAGTCCTCGTCCACGGGCATGGCCTCCTCGTCCCCGGCCGAGGCCAACCGCGCCTGTTCCTCGAGGCGCTGCCGCTCGATTACCGGATCGACGAGCTCCGAGTAACCGGTGGCCAGTTCAAAACCGCGGACATAGAGATCCCATTTCTCCGCCATCCCCGAATGCTCGCGGTGCTGCCGGGTCAGTGGAGCCGTATCCAGCGGAAAGTCCCGCACGAATGTGGGTTCGTACAAGTGATTGCCGACCAGGTGCTCCCAGAGTTCCTCGACCAGCTTGCCGTGCCCGAAGCTCGGGTCGAGGTCGGACAAACCGACGCTTTCGGCGTGCTTACGCAGCGTTTCCACCGTGGTTTCGGGAGTGACCTCGAAACCCAGCGCCTCGGAAAGCGATCCGTACATCGGAATGTTCGCCCACTGGCCGGAAAGGTCGTACTCCGATCCGTCCGACCAAGTCACCGTCTGAGTGCCGAACAAGGACTGGGCCGCTTCCTGAATCAGCCCGCGCGTGAGCTCGGCCATCCCGTTGTAATCCGAGTAGGCCTCGTAAAACTCGAGCATCGCGAACTCCGGGGAGTGGGAAGAATCACTCCCCTCGTTGCGAAAGTTGCGGTTGATCTCGAAGACTTTCTCCATGCCGCCGACCACGCACCGCTTGAGGAACAGCTCCGGAGCGATCCTCAGGTACAGATCCATGTCCAAGGCATTCGAGTAGGTCACGAACGGCCGAGCCGCGGCACCACCCTGCAGGGTCTGCAGCATCGGTGTCTCGACCTCGAGGTAGTCGCGCCGCTCGAAGGAGTTCCGCAACGAACGCAACGTCGCCGCCCTCGTGCGCACGGTCTCGGCGGCCTGCCGCCGAACCAGCAGGTCCACGTAGCGCTGGCGTACCCGGTTCTCCTCGGTGAGTTCCTTGTGGGCGACGGGCAGCGGGCGCAGGGACTTGGCCGCCATGCGCCACTCGTCGGCCAGCACGGAAAGCTCACCGCGGCGGGAAGTGATCACCTCCCCGGCCACGAACACGTGATCCCCCAGATCGACGTCCGACTTCCACTCGGACAGCTGCTGCTGGCCGACCTCGTTGCGACTGAGCATGGCCTGCAACTCGGTACCGTCACCACCGCGCAGCGTGGCGAAACAGAGCTTGCCGGTGTTCCGCAGGAACATCACCCGCCCGGCGATGCCGACCCGATCGCCGGTCGAAGTGTCCACGGGCAGGTCCGGGTGCGCGGCCCGCACCTGGGCGAGGGAGTGCGTGATCGGCAACGCGACAGGATAGGGATCGTTTCCCTCGGAAAGCAGCCGCTGCCGCTTCTCCCTACGCACCCGCAGCTGTTCCGGCAGGTCTTCGGCTCCGTCGACGTGACTTGATTGATCCTGGTCATTCACGGTTTACCAGGGTACGGGCCCGTCCGGCGGGACACTGCGGCAGGAGGGGACGACCAGGGCCACCCCGCGCCCGGCACGCGCCCCGGTGCTCGCGCGGCTTGGGCGGGCCTCGCTCGGCCGGGCCGGCAGCAGCAGGAACTTCCGGCGAGAGGCTCCGTCCGGCGCCGGTGCTTCAACCAGTGCAGGCCGCGGAGATCCGGTGCGCGAGCCAGAAGCGTCGCAAGGCGGGGAGGGCAAGCGGCCCAACCGCTCACGCCCCGCGCTCGCCACCGGCACCGCCGGGGGTTCTCAGGCGTGGGTCTCGCGAGGACGGCCCCGAAGTTGTGCAGGCCGCTACCCGATGTCGGGGATCCCGCAGCGGGCCCCCGGCTGAGGTTCCCCCACGGGAGCACCCGAGCAAACCGAGCCGCCGACCCATTTACTCCATGTTGCGGTCGAACACCAGCCGCAACCCGAGGAGCGTCAGCTCGGGAACGTGGCACGAGATCGTGTGCGACTCGCTGATCACCAAGGGCGCCAGCCCACCCGTGGCCAGCACCGTGGTGGGCCCGCCGTGGGTTTCCTCCAGCTCGGACACGATGCTGCGGACGAGCCCGTCCACCTGGCCCGCGAACCCGAAGAGCAAGCCGGACTGCAGGCACTCGACGGTGTTCTTGCCGATGACCGAACGCGGCCTGGCCAACTCGACCTTGCGCAACTGGGCGGCACGCGACGCGAGCGCGTCCAGGGAGATCTCCACCCCCGGAGCGAAAGCCCCTCCGAGGAACTCCCCCTTCGCCGAGATGGCGTCGATGTTGGTCGAGGTGCCGAAATCCACCACGACGCAGTTCGTGGCGTACAGGTGGTGCGCGGCGAGCGTGTTGATCACCCGGTCCGCTCCCACTTCCTTGGGATTGTCGACCAGCAGCGGGACACCCGTGCGCACCCCGGGCTCAACCACGACCCGCGGAACGTCCTCCCAGTTCCTGCCGAGCATCACCCGCAGCTCGCGCAGCAGCGTGGGGACCGTGGACAACGCGGAGATACCGGTGATCTTGTCGACGTAGTCGCCGAGCAACCCGCGCATGGTGAACGCCAGCTCGTCGGCGGTCATCCTCGGTTCGGTCCGCATCCGCCAGTCCCGGACCAGCCGGGCCTGCGCCTTCGGCTTCCGCGCCGAGCCGGTTCCCCGCTCGGACTCGTCGTCGGGGGCGTCCTCGTAGAGTCCCAACACGATGTTGGTGTTGCCTACATCGATGGCGAGCAGCACCGTTGCTTCCCTTCCTTCGCTTCGACCACCGCGCGGACACCGGTGGTCGACTTCACGCCCCGAAAACGCCGCTCAGGCCGACGGGCCCGTTCCGCTCCCGGAAACGCCCGAACTGCCCAGCCCCGAACCGATCGGGGCGTGCGCGGGATCCCCCCCGGTCTCGGCGACACGGTTCTCGGAATCGACGAACAGAACCCGCGGGCGAAACGTCCGGGCCTCCGAATCGTCCATCATCCCGTACGCGATCAGAATCACCAGGTCACCGGGGTGAACCAAATGTGCCGCGGCCCCGTTGATACCGAGCACACCGGAATCCCGCTCCCCCGTGATCGCGTAGGTCTCCAGCCGCGCGCCGTTGGTCACGTCGACTATCGTGACCTGCTCACCGTCGAGCAGGTCGGCGGCCTCCATCAGCGCGGCATCTATGGTCACCGATCCGACGTAGTGCAGATCCGCCTGCGTGACGGTGGCACGGTGGATCTTGGACTTGAGCATGGTGCGAAACATCGGCACTTTCCTTCCCGAGTTCCAGGGCCCGTACCGAGGACGACCGCCCCCGGGAGGTCGGGACCCCCTTCCCGGGGCCCCGCGCTCGCCGGGCTCGTCCCCGACCCGTGGACTCCCGTCCTCACTCCGCTTCGGTCGCGCTCAGCTCGACCAGGGCGTTGTCGAGCAACCTGGTACCCCCCACCGCGGCAGCCACCAGCAACCGGGCCTCCCCCTCGTCCGGGGCCGGTCCGAGCTCGGGATCGCGCAGCTGGAGGTAGTCGACCTCCACCTCCGGTTCGGTGGCCAGCACCTCGCGCGCGGCGGCGAGCACGGCCTCCGGTCCCCGGGGACCTGCGTGCGCGCCCGCGGTCAGCGCCGCCGACAGCACCAGGGCGGCGGAGCGCTGTCGCTCGTCGAGGTAACGGTTCCGCGAGGACAGCGCCAGTCCGTCGGACTCCCGCACGATCGGCACCCCCTGGATGTCGGTGGGGAAGTTCAGTTCGCGGGCCATCCGGCGCAGCAGCACCAGCTGCTGATAGTCCTTCTCCCCGAACAGGGCCAGGTTCGGGCCGACGACGTTGAGCAGCTTGGCCACCACCGTCAGCACCCCGCCGAAGTGACCGGGCCTGCTGGCCCCCTCCAGGTCACGCCCCGGTCCCCCCGCGTCCACCGTGATCTGCGGGTCGGAACCGTAGAGCTCGTCACGCCCCGGGGAGAACACGAGTTCCACGCCCTCCCGGCCGAGCGCTTCGACATCGGAGTCGAAAGAGCGCGGATAGCTGTCGAAGTCCTCGTCCGGACCGAACTGCAGCGGGTTGACGAAGATCGAGACCACGGTCACGCTGTTCGGAACCCGACGCGCGGCGCGGACCAGCTCCAGATGCCCCTCGTGCAGGGCGCCCATCGTCGGCACCAGCACGACCTTGCGCCCGGTGGCGCGCAACGCCCGCGTCACCTTGGCGATCTGCTCGGGGTACCGGTGCACCGTGACCTCGCGCGGCGTGAAACCGGGGCCCGCGCCGACCCCCTCGGAACCGACCGAATCGTCCGGTGCGCTCATTGCCAACCCCCGTCGAGTACCTCGTTAACACCCACCGCGTCGTCCGAACGCAGCATTCCCGAACGAACGGCCCGCTCGGCCGTGCGCCTGGCCAGTTGCACGTAGCTCGCCACCGCGTCCGGCTCCGAGCTCCCGAGCACCTCGAGGTGGGCTCGCACCGTTCCGGCGTCCCCACGGGAAACCGGCCCGGTCAGCCCCCGGTCGCCGTAACGCAGCGCGTTGTCCAACGCGGCGGACAGAATGGGCCCCAGCACGCGGTCGGGAGTTTCGACCCCGGAGGAGCGCAACAGCTGGGCACACTCGTTGACCAGGGTGACCAGATGATTGGCCCCGTGAGTCAGCGCCGCGTGGTAAAGCTTCCTGGCATCTTCCGGGACCCGGACGGGCTCGGCCCCCATCTCGACCGCGAGCGCCGTGCCGACGCTGAACCCCACCTCGTCGTCCGCCCGCGCGGTAACCGCCATGCAGGCCGTACCGAGTCGCTCCAGGTCCTCGGGTTTGCCCGTGAAGGTCATGGCCGGATGCAGCGCTATCGGAAGGGCTCCCACCTCGGCCGCCGGCTCGAGCACCTCGGCACCGTGCGCCCCCGAGGTGTGCACCACTATCTGCCCGGAACGCAGCGAACCCGTCCCGACCAGTCCCCGCACCAACCCGGCCAGCGCGTCGTCCGGCACGGCGAGCAGCACCAGATCGGCCTGCTCGGCCACCTCGTCCGGGCTCCGCACCGGAACCGAGGGCAACAACTCGGCGGCTCTTGCCAACGCCGCGTCCGAGACGGCCGAAACCGCGCCTATCTCGTGGTTGACCCCGCGCAGCGCCGCGCCGAGAACGCTGCCGACACGTCCGGCCGAGATCACGCCGATTCGCAGCCTGGGACGCGCGGCACCACTGCCCCGCGGGGAATTCTCCGCCGTTCTGTCGGAACGGCTACCGTGCCGATCAGCGGACACGTCGACCAATCCTCCTACCGTTCCAGTCCCGTACCGGGTACCGGACAGCGCCGCGAGAGTAACTCCGGAAACGCCCTCGTGTGCCCACAAGGTGGTGAGAGCCACGTGACGCCGCCACGACCGCAGCGAGCGACGGTGGCGAAAAACACACGCCCGCGGGCGAGGAGGACGGCTCACCGGTGTTCTCCGGCCGAGCCGTCGGTTGGCTCGGGTCCTTCCTCGGCACTCCCGGCGCCGAAAATTCCATCACTCCTCGGAGGGCCGCCGGACGTTCATCCTGGTCAGCTCGTCCAACTTGATCCGCGCGGTCCGGATGGCCTCCTGCGATCCGCTCGCCGAACGGCGCGCCTCCTTCAGGTCCGCGATCAGCTTCTCACGGCGCTGCCTGCGCATCGCACTGGTCGTGTTCCCGCGCCGCGCGCGGTGCTGCAGAAAGGCCAGTTCCGTGACCGCTATCTGGTAGTCCTGCACCGCCTTGGCCGCCTCCGGCCCGGCGTTGCGGCGTACCTTGCGCTTCCAGCCGCGCCTTTCGGACAGACTGGCCAGCATCTCCAGCTCGCTGGGCACGATCAGCCCTGCACGCTGCAGCGCGGGCAGCTGCTGGGCCACGATGCGCTGCTCCCTCTTGCGCTGCCAGACGACCAGTCCCCCCGTCCCGAGGAACACGGGAACCATGATCACGAAATAGACGTTGAGGAAGCTCTCCCCACCGAGCGTCGTGGAGCCGTTCCACACGGCGTGCAGCAGCACCGCGGCCAGGAACCCCAGCAGTGGCCAGAACGTCCGCATCCGGGAACTGCGCGTCCTGGTGGCCAGACCGACCCCGATACCGGCCATCGTCGTGAAAAGCGGGTGCGAGAACGGGGCGAGCAGCCCTCTCAGCACGAAAACCGCGACCACGCCCCCGCTCATGTCCCCGAGCCCGGTCTGCGCGAAGGCCTTGCCGAAGTAGAAGATGTTCTCGATGAACGCGAAGCCCGCGGCGGTCAACGCCGCGTAGACGATCCCGTCCACCATGCCGTTGAACTCGGAACGGCGCCGGAACCACAGCGCGATCACGAACAACGACTTGGCGGCCTCCTCCACTATCGGGGCCGTGACCACCAGGGCGAAGTGTTCCTGGAAGGTGCCGTCGAACAGCACCTCGCCGAAGCCGGTCATCGCGTCGTTCAGCATGAAGGCGCAGGCGGTGGCGCCCCCCGCTCCCCACAGGAACGCGCCGACGAGCAGCATCGGCGGTTCGGGCTCCCAGCGGTCGATCCACACGATCGCGCCGAACACCACGGCGACCGGCAGCAGCGCCGCGAGGGCCCCGACCACAGCGGCCACGTACCCCACTCGGGCCGTGGCGATACCGAGCATGGCCAGCCCGCACATGCCGAGCAGAATCAGCCCGGCGACCGGCCAACCGACCACTCGGTGCTTGTAGGTCTGGTTCCTGCGGGCGCCCGAGATATCAGGATTGGACACGCAGGAAACGATAAGCCCCGTCTCGGAACGCCGACACCACCTACCGTTCCTTCCGGAAGGTGATTCACTCGTCCCGGCGGCGACGTCTCCTGGCCTCGTGGGAATCACCGTAGGCCGCGAGCAGGTCCTCGACCGAGGTTCCCTGCGTGTGCGCACCGGCGGCTCCGGGATGCACCGCCGCCCCGGAATTCCGGCTCCCCGGGCGTTCCTCCGCGTCTGTCACCTGGTTGGGGACAGCGTCATCCTTCTCACCCGATCGTGATTTCTCGTCCGGAGGAGCAGCCTCCGCGGAGCCCCGGTCCGGACGGCCGGTGCCGGTCGGGGGCTCGCTCCGTCCCCGCGGCACATCGGGTCGGGGCTCGGCCGGAGCCGCTGCACGAGGAGGTCGCGCTCGAGGCGGACCGCTCCGGCGCACCGCGGGAGGTTGTGCCTGAGGGCGTGCCTGGGGAAGCTCGCCCGCGGCGGGACCGCTCCGCTCCGGGACCTGTTCCGGCCCCGGAGCGGGATGTGGTGGCCGGGGGGCCGCCGCCGCGTCCGCATCGGCGGAACGCTGCGGCTCCGCGCCGGGACCGGGGCCGCGATTCGCGGACTCGCCGCTGCTCTCACCCGAGCCGGGAGGGACCGCTCGCGTCCCGCTCTGCCTGGCCACGGGATTCCGCGCGGACGCTCCGGGCGGAGATTGGGTCCCGGTTGCCTCCCCGCTGTCCGCGGCCCCGTGCACGGCACCGGTGAACCTCGGAGGCCGCTGTGGCGGAGGGCTCGGAGGCCGCTGTGGCGGAGGGCTCGGAGGCGGCTGTTGCGGGGGGGCGTTCGGGGGCGGCTGAGCCGTTCCCCGCTGCTGCGAGGGAGGAGGGGCCGGAGGACCGGGGGCAGCCGGATAAGCAGGCGGAGAAGTCGCCCTCGCGTTCGCACCGCCCTCCGGAGCGGGCCCGGCGGGAGCGTTCTGCCGCGTCGTCAACCGAGGTTCCCCGTCCCACCCACCCGAGTTCCGTGACGCCGACTCCCCGCGCGCGGCCTCCGCCGTCTCCGCTGTCGCGGCCGGAGGAGTTCTCTCCCCGCCCTGATTCGGGGGCGCGCCCCCCGAAGGCGCGGAGCGCTCCCGGGAGCGCTCGAGCAGTCGCCGCAGATCACGCAGTTCGGAACGAAGCTCGGAGATCTCCGATTCGGTTTCCTCGCGCACACGCCGGTGCGCCTCGTTCTCCGCGTCCGATTCGTGCTGCTGGCGCGCCTCGATCTCGCGCTCGAGCTCGCGCTCGTAATCACGCTGCTTCCGGCTCAACGACTCGTCGCGCTCCCGAACCCGCTCGCGCAGCCGGCTCGCCCGCAACGCGGCCAGCAGGGCCGCCCACAGCGCCGCCACGATTCCCAGCCGCAGCAGCCGGACGTCGTCGCCGAGGATCAACATCGTCGTCGCCGCGACGGCCAAGCCCGACGTGCCGACCCACAGCAACGTCACTCGACCACCTCGCGCCGGAGGCTCGGAGTCGTTCGGGGCAGCCATGCGGCCAACAGTACCCGGAATTCACGTCTTCGAAATCCGGAGGGATTTCAACGTGACAAAGTAACTACACAACGAAGTTGCATTTTTCGAGTCTCCGGAGTGATGCTCCACCTTTTCGCGCGAAAACGAATCACCGAGAACAACCGAACGAGTTCACATCGGAACGCGCACCGGGACACCGTTCCACGACGGGTCCCGCACCGGGAGGAGCGCTACTCGTCCTCCTCGCCGGTGTCCTCCTCGGGCTCGTCCGGGTTGCGCATGCACCACTCCAGCCACAACCCGGCGCCGATCAGCGCCACAGCGCTGAACAGCCCGACTACGGCAGCCGCCGTATCCGATTTCACGACCTCAACGGGCCCGTACCTCGGCAGCAGGAAGACCAGCAGAGCAACCCAGGCACCACCCATGAGCGCCCCGGCCAGCGAAGAGGCCTTGGCCAGCGCGACCACCCGAGTAGCTGTCATCGGATCGAGTGGTTCGATTCCCGGCTTGCGTTGCACCTTCGGCCGCACCACGAACGCCAGCACGACCTCCACCGACGCGACCACCAACAGGGTCGCGCCCGCGGCGAGCGGCAGCGGGGGAAGCGCACCGTAGCCCACCTGCACAGCGCCGTAGACCAACACGGCCGCGATCAGAGCCGCGGCCACGAGATCACGAATCCTGGTGTAGCCCATTCGTCCTCCGTGCCGGCACCGCCGTCGACCCGGAATCGCACCTCGGACACCGCGGAGACGGCTCACTGCCTTTGTTACGAGTTCCTGCCCGGAAACGAGCCACGGTCCGTGTGTCCGCCCCGACGCGCACCGGTCCGGAAAACCGCCATCAGTCCGGACTCAGGTCCCGATACCTGCGCACCCCGGCCACCTCTTCGTCCGGAAGCCGCCCGCGCAGTTCGGACACCTTCCCGTGCCCGGGAAGAACCGCCTCCGGCTCCACCTCGGCCCAGGGAATCAGCACGGTCGCCCGCTCGGGCGTTCCGGGGTGCGGCAGCAGCAGTTCAGGATCGTTGCTGCGCACGTCGTCCACAGTGACCACGTCCACGTCCAGTGTGCGCGGTCCCCAACGCTGCTTCCTCGTGCGCTCGGCCTCCTGCTCGAGCCGCTGCCCCCGACGCAACCAGTCCCACTCGTCGAAGTCGGAAGAGCTCACGACGAGCACCGCGTTGAGGAAATCGGGCTGGTCCGTGACCCCCCACGGCGCCGTCTCGTACACCGAGGAAGCCGCGACCAGCACATCGGAAAAACCGCGTGCCGCCAGTCTCAAGTACCCGAGGCGGTCACCGACGTTCGACCCCAGCGAGAGCACCGCCCGACTCATGCCGAAGCCGCCTTCGCCCCGCGCCCACCGCGCCGCGAACGGCGGATGGTCACCGAGACGTCGTCGAAGGTGAGCGGGATCGGCGCAGCGGGTTTGTGAATCGTGACCTCCGCGGCGTGCGGCCTGCCGTCGGCCATGACGTCGTCGGCGATCTCCGCCGCGACGGTCTCGACCAGGTCACGAGCCGGACCGGCGACCACGGCCGCGGCGCGTTCGGCCAGTACCCCGTAGTGCAGGGTCCGGTTCACATCGTCGTCGGCGGCGGCTTCGTCGAGGTCCACCCAGACGGTGATGTCCACGACGAACTCCTGCCCCTCCTGCTTCTCCCGCTCGAACACCCCGTGGTAGCCGAACGACCGCAAACCGGTGACGGCGATCCGGTCAGCCAAAGTCCTCACCTCCGCGTTGCCAGGCAGCGGTGACCCGCACCGCGTCCAGGGAGCCGACCACGTCGTGCACCCGCACCGCCCAGGCACCGCGTTCCGCGGCCAGCGCGGAAACCGTGGCGGTGGCCACGTCACGTTCGGGTGCGGGACGCGGTGCCCCCTCGGAATCGGCCAGCAGGCCGCCGAGGAAGCGCTTGCGGGAGGCTCCCACGAGCACCGAAGGCCCCATCCCCAGGAAGGTTTCCAGGTTGTGCAGCAGCTGCCAGTCGTGCTCGCCGGTCTTGGCGAAGCCGAGTCCCGGATCCAGCACGAGCGCGTCCTCCGAAACCCCGGCGTCCAGGGCGGCTTCCACGCGCGCGGACAACTCGGCGCGCACCTCGGAGACCACGTCCTCGTAAACCGCCAGGGAGTTCATCTCCCGGCTGTGCCCCCGCCAGTGCATGAGCACCCAGGGCACCCCCGCGTCGGCTACCGCCCCGGCCATCTCCGGGTCGGCCAGTCCGCCGGAAACGTCGTTGACCAGACCGGCCCCCGCACGTACGGCAGCGGTCGCCACCTCGGCACGCGTCGTATCCACGCTGACCGGAACCCCGGCACGGCTCAGCTCGCGAATCACCGGAAGAACCCGCTCCGACTCCACGTCGGCGGCGACCCGCTCGGACCCGGGACGGGTGGATTCCCCACCCACGTCGACGATGTCGGCGCCCTGCTCCCGCAACCGCCTCCCGTGAGCCACGGCGGCCTCGTGGTCCAGGTAGCGCCCACCGTCGGAAAAGGAGTTGTGCGTAACGTTCAGCACGCCCATGACCAGGCAGCGGGACGCTTCCGGTAGCCCAGCGGCCATTACTTCCCCCGAATCAATGACAGTGCCTCGGAGCGGGACGAAGCCGAGGACCGGAACACTCCGCGCACCGCCGAAGTGGTGGTGACCGAACCCGCCTTGCGCACCCCGCGCATCCCCATGCAGAGGTGCTCGGCCTCCACCACGACGATCACTCCACGCGGTTCCAGCTTGCGTGTGAGCGCGTCGGCGATCTGCGAAGTCAACCGCTCCTGTACCTGCGGACGCTTCGCGTAGAGGTCGACCAACCGCCCGAGCTTGGACAAGCCGGTCACCCGGCCCTGGTCATTCGGGATGTAACCGATGTGGGCCATGCCGTGGAAAGGCAGCAGATGATGCTCGCACTGGGAGTACATCGGGATGTCACGAACCAGTACGAGCTCCTCGTGGGACTCGTCGAAAGTCCGGTCCAGCACCTCGTCCGGGTCGGTGTAGAGCCCGGTGAACAGTTCCTCGTAAGCGCGAGCGACTCTCTCCGGAGTTTCCCGCAGCCCCTCACGATCGGGGTCCTCCCCCGCGGCCAACAGCAGTTCGCGGATCGCCGCTGCCGCTCTGGGCCTGTCGAACCTTTGATCAACGAACTCGGCGGGGTCGGAGCCGAACTCGGCGTCCGGCCCCACCGGCACGCTTTCACCTGTCACGTGTCGTTCCCTCCACAGCGGCGCGGCATCCGGTCTCGTCGACCGGATGCCGCTCACCACCGAGGTCCACCGTCAGCGGTTCTCGGTACCGTTCCCGTTCTCGCCCGTGGTCCCCGAATCGCCTCCGGAACTCCGCCCGGGGTCCTGAGATCCCTCGGACGTGTCCTGCTCGGCTCCGGTGCTCGGTTTTCCGGTTTGCTCACCGGTGGTCGAGCCCTCCGACTCCCCGGAGGGCTGCTCGGGTTGCCCCTGCCGAATCTGCTCGGTTCGGGGGCCCTCCTGCTGCACGGGTTGACCGTTCTCCGGTCGCCCACCGTTCTCCCAGGAAGGAACCCAGTTGTGCTGATTCGGCGCGGG
Organism: Actinopolyspora biskrensis; assembly: GCF_013408175.1. Lineage (GTDB taxonomy): Bacteria > Actinomycetota > Actinomycetes > Mycobacteriales > Pseudonocardiaceae > Actinopolyspora > Actinopolyspora biskrensis. The sequence continues at coordinate 246,929 of NZ_JACBYW010000007.1, read as the reverse complement.
AGGCTGGTAGCCGGACTGTCCACCGGGTGAAGTGGCAGGGGTCCAGCCGGGAGGAGCACCGTAGTTCGGCGGAACCCCCTGCGGGGGCTGCCCTCCCTGCGGAGGCTGCTGTCCCTGCGGCGGGTACCCCTGCGGTGGCTGCTGCGGCTGACCGGCAGCCCCCGGGTAGGGCATCTGCGCGGTCCCCGGCGGCTGGTTCCCCGGCGGCGGCTGCTGCGTCGGGTAACCCTGGGGCTGCTGCCCCTGCTGCTCGGGACCGTACTGCTGGCCGGGTTGCTGGGGACCGTATCCGTTCGCCCCCGGAACGGCTCCGACCGGAGCGGGACTCGGCTGGTCGTTGACCGGTGGCGGCCACGGCTCGCCCCGCTCCATCGCCAGCTCGCCCGGTGTCTTGATCGGAGGTTTGTCCGAGGGGGTGCGTCCACCGAAGTCGTTGAACGCGGTGATCCGGGGGCGCTTCTCGACCTCGGCGAAGATCCGTTCCAGATCGTTGCGGTTGAGCGTCTCCTTCTCGATGACCTCCCGCACGAGGTTGTCGAGCACGTCCCTGTAGGTGCTCAGGATCTCCCAGGCCTCGGTGTGCGCCGCCTCGATGAGCTTGCGCACTTCCTCGTCGATCTCGTGGGCCACTTCCAGGGAGTAGTTCGGCTGCTGCCCGGCGGAGCGGCCGAGGAAGGGGTCGCCTTCCTCCTTCCCGTACTTCACCGCGCCCAGCCGGGCCGTCATGCCGTACTCGGTGACCATCGCACGGGCGATCTTCGTCGCCTGCTCGATGTCGCTGGAGGCACCGGTGGTCGGCTCGTGGAAGATCAGTTCCTCGGAGGAGCGGCCGCCGAGGGCGAAGACGAGCCGCCCGATCATCTCCGAACGGGTCATCATGTCCTTGTCGTCCTCCGGGACGACAAGAGCGTGCCCGCCGGTCTTGCCCCTGGGCAGAATCGTGAGCTTGTAGACCGGCTCCAGATCCGGCATGGCCCACGCGGCCAGGGCGTGCCCGCCCTCGTGATAAGCGGTGATCTTCTTGTCCCGCTCCGATATGACCTTGTTCTTGCGCCGTGGACCACCGATCACGCGGTCCACCGACTCCTCGAGAGCCGCCCCGGTGATGAGCTGCGAGTTCTCCCTCGCGGTCAGCAGAGCCGCCTCGTTGACCACGTTCTCGAGGTCCGCGCCGGAGAAACCGACCGTGCGCTTGGCCAAGCCGTCCAGATCGGCGTCCGGAGCAAGCGGCTTGCCCTTGGAGTGCACGTTCAGGATCGCACGCCTGCCGCGCAGGTCGGGGGCGGCGACCGGAATCTGCCGGTCGAAGCGGCCCGGGCGCAGCAGGGCCGGGTCGAGAATGTCCGAACGGTTCGTCGCGGCGATCAGAATGATCCCGCCCCGCGAGTCGAAACCGTCCATCTCGACCAGGAGCTGGTTCAGCGTCTGCTCGCGCTCGTCGTGGCCACCACCGACACCGGCACCGCGTTGCCTGCCGACGGCGTCGATCTCGTCGACGAAGACGATGCACGGTGCGTTCTGCTTGGCCTGCTCGAACAGGTCCCGCACCCGGGAGGCACCGACGCCGACGAACATCTCGACGAAGTCCGAGCCGGAGATCGAGTAGAACGGCACCCCGGCCTCGCCCGCCACGGCGCGGGCCAGCAGCGTCTTACCCGTGCCCGGAGGGCCGTCGAGCAGCACGCCCTTCGGGATCTTCGCGCCGAGGGCCTGGTAGCGCGTCGGGTACTGCAGGAAGTCCTTGATCTCGTGCAGCTCCTCGACGGCCTCGTCGGCACCGGCGACATCGCCGAACAACGTCTTGGGCATGTCCTTGGTGAACTGCTTCGCCTTGGACTTGCCGAAGTTCAGCACCTTGCTGCCGCCGCCCTGGGCGTTGTTCATCATCCACATCACCAGCAGGACCAGCAGGCCCACCGGGATGAGGTAGAGCAGCAACTGACTCCAGATGGAGCTCTGGGACACCTCGGTGTTCCAGTTGGAGACGCCGGATTGCTCTATCCGGTTGACTATGTCCTCGTTGGCCCCGGTCGGATACTTGGTGATGATCCGGTCACTGCCCTGAACCTGGACGCCGTCGTTCAGAGTCAGCCTCAGCCGCTGTTCTTTGTCCTCGATAGTGGCTTCCGCCACGTTGCCCTGCGATATCTGCTGCAGTGCCGTCGAGGTGGATACGTCCTGATAGCCACGCGTGTCGTCGAAGAGCACGCTGAAGGCGTAGAACAGCAGCAACACCGCCAACAGCCACAGCAGCGGGTTGCGGAGCAGGCGCTTTCGGTCCATTCACTTGCGGCCGCCGAGCGGCCTCGACCCTCCCTGACTGTCACGTCGGGTGGTGGCGGGCGTCCATTCAACGTCCACCCCCGGTTCAGCCCAGCGTACCGTCCGCGACAGCGACAAACTGCGCGAACCGAACCACAGGCCCTCCAGGGTACCCGCCCCTGGAGTTCAACGGGTCACACGCCGGATTAGTTCCAACCACATCCCGCGGAGGTGGCACAACACACCGACGGTGGCCGACACGAATCGCCCGACCCATCGTCACTGGTGCGAGGATACCGCCGAGCGCCCCGTCTCCTCCGGTTGTACCCGTTACGGGGACGGCTCGGGAACCGCGCCGCTCACACCCCCGAGGTGTAGACCTTCGGATCAAGACTACCGATGTAGGGGAGATCGCGGTAGCGCTCCGCGAAGTCGAGCCCGTACCCGACGACGAACTCGTTCGGAATGTCGAAACCGACGTACCGGACGGGAACCTCGACCTGGACCGCATCGGGCTTGCGCAGCAACGTGCACACCTCGAGAGAAGCCGGGTCGCGCGCGGCGAGGTTCTTCAACAGCCAGGACAGCGTGAGCCCCGAGTCGATGATGTCCTCGACGACCAGTACGTGCTTACCGGCTATGTCCCTGTCCAGGTCCTTCAGGATGCGGACGACCCCGGAGGACGAGGTCGACGAACCGTAGGAGCTGACCGCCATGAACTCCAGCTGAGCGGGCAGCGGAAGCGCACGGGCCAGATCGGTCATCACCATGACGGCGCCCTTGAGCACCCCCACGAGCACCAGATCGCCTCCCTGCAGGTGCCCGTAGTCCTCGTCGACCTGTTTGGCCAGCTCGGTGACCTTGTCGTTGATCTGTTGCTCGGATATGAGCACGGAGGCAATGTCGCCGTCGTACACGGCCCGGCTTCCCCTCTCGATTGGGTTGCTGTTCACCCGTCGCTCGATCGTCGGTCGATTCCGCGACCCCTGCATTCCACCAGAAGAGTGCCTCGAGCTCGAATCAGCTCGTACCCTCCCGGCAGAGCGTGACCACCCTGTCCCCGCCAGTCACCGACCAAGGCGTCGGCGGCCCGCAGGTGGGAGTCGCTGAGCTCGGGAACTCCGCGCTCCGAGAGCCAGTTCCGCAGCACTCGTCTGCGTACCGCGGACGGATGGCCGGAGAGCGCACGCGCGTCGAGCCCCCCGGCGCGGCGCACCCGCTCGCACGTTTCCTCCGCGACCGAGTCCAGCGCGTCCGCGTCCTCCCGCAGCTGCGCGGCGGTCCGGGACAGCGCTGACGCGACACCACCTTGCAGCACCTCTTCCATGAGGGGCAACACTTCGGAGCGAAGACGTGCCCTGGTGAAACGGGAATCCGCGTTGTGCGGATCCCGCCAGGGACCCAGCCCCAGCTCGGAACAGGCCGCCTCGGTGGTGCTGCGGGAAACCCCCAGGAACGGACGGGCCCACGGCGCGTCCAACGGCCGCATGCCCGCGATGGAGCGCGCTCCCGACCCCCTCCCCAGACCGAGCAGCACCGTTTCGGCCTGATCGTCGAGGGTGTGCCCGAGCAGCACCGGCGAGCCCTCCGGCCGGTACCGCCGCAGCGCCGCGTAGCGGGCGCGCCGCGCGGCCGCCTCGGTACCGCCCGCACCGTCCGGACGAACCCGGACCGTGTTCACCTCGGTGAGTCCCAGGGCGACGAGCTGTTCGGCAGCACGGGCCGCGACCTCGGAGGACCCCTCCTGCAGGGCGTGGTCCACGACAACGCCGTGAACGGGGACGCCCCGGCGACGACCGAAGTACGCGGTCGCCGCGGCCAGCGCGAGCGAGTCCGGGCCACCGGAACAGGCCACCAACGGGGGAGCGCCCCGGTGCTCCGCGGCCTCCTCCGAGTCGAGCAACCGACGCACCGCGACACGAATCTCACTCACACAGGCGGGTGGGGACACGCGGTCATTCTCCCACCACGGCCCTCACGGACCGCTCAGCCGTGCACCCTGCGCAGCCAGGCGGGCGGATCCGAGAGCTCGGCACGGCTCGGGAGGTTGTCCGGACCTGCCCACACGGCGTTGAACCCGTCCATGCCCACGGCGCCGACCACGTGCCGGGTGAACTCGGCGCCCTTCGCGTACTGCTTGATCTTCGCGTCCACGCCGAGCAGACTGCGCAGCAGCCTGTCCAGCAAACCACCGCCGGAACGACGCCGGGTGAACCGCTCCCTGATCGTGTGCACGCTGGGGACCACCCGAGGCCCCACCGCGTCCATCACGTGATCGGCGTGCCCCTCCAGCAACGTGGAGACGGCGATGATCCTGTCCAGGGCGGCACGCTGGGACGGACTCTGCAGCAGCTCCACGACACCGAGCATCCCCGGACTGGTGTCGGACTCACCGGAACGGCCCGAACGCACCTCGCGAACGACCGAGGGCAGCCTGCCGAACAGCTCACCGGTGGAGCCGTCCATCGCGCTCATCAGCTCGCCGACGCCGTTCGCGAAGTACTCGCGCAGCCAGGGAACCGCGTTGAACTGCAGCCGATGGGTGGACTCGTGCAGGCACACCCACATGTGGAAGTCCGCCTCGGGAACTTCCAGGGCGCGCTGGGCGGCCACGATGTTCGGCGCTACCAGCAGCAGCCTCCCCGCCCCGCTCGCTCCGGGGCGCGCGGGAGCGAAGGGATCGTACTGGCCGAGCACCTTGGTGCCGAGGTATGCCAGCACCACCCCGGCCTGGACCCCCGCACCCCGACTGTTGATGGTCGCCAGCAACTCGCCGGCCCCCTCGGAATCGGTACCCGAGGTCCTCGCGAAAGCGACGTCGGTCAGTTCGGCCAGCCCACGGCCCGCACCGCGCAGCCAACCGGGACGATCCACCACGTCACCGGGCTCGACCGGGAGCTCGGTTCCCAGACCGGTCAGCTCGCGCACGTGCGTCTCGGCGCCCGCGCTGAACTCACGCAGGCTCGCCACCGTGCTCGCGGCCTCGGTGCGGGAAATCTCCGGCCCCGGTTTGAGCAGCCGGGCGGCCGTGCTCACGGCCGTGTCCCAGTCGACGGCACCGGTGCCGATCCCGTCCGGAGAACCGGCACGTTGCGACGTGGCGTGCCTGGTCGCCGGGCGGCGCAGCGGCACGGAAAGCGCGGACGCACGAACATTCACAGAACTGACCCTACCCGCGTACGAGCCCGGCAGCGAACCTTTGGAGGGCCCGCGGCTCGGTTTGCTCGGCGGCTCATTCGGCGGAACCTCAGCCCGCGCCCGGCCGCGGGGTCCCCGGCATCGGGTAGCGGCGGCCCAACGCGGCAAAGCGCCGACTCACGTGACGGCTGCCCGACCAGCCGCGCGAAGCCCCGTCACGAGCAGTGGAACCGCGCTTCTTCCGGGAAGCCGTCGAAACGGGCTTCAGCGACAGCCGCAGGAGCGCAGTTTCGCGGCCACTCGGTCCAGAGCGGGGCGCGCCTCGTTCGGCTGGCTCCCGTTCGAGAGGAACGCGAAGCTCAGCAGTCTGCCGTCCGCGGTGACCACGGTCCCCGCCAGGGCGTTCGCCCCGGTGAGCGTTCCGGTCTTGGCCCTGACCCAACCACGCGCTTCCGAAGCGGGGCCGTCGTAGCGCCCGGCCAGACTGCCGCTGGCGCCCGCGATGGGAACAGCGGTCAACACCGGCCGCAGCCTGGCGCTGCGCCCGGACGGACCGTCGGCGGGAGCGCTGGCCGTCCGCAGAAGCTCACCCAGCAGCCTCGGGGTCAACCGATCGGTGTCGGACAGCCCGCTTCCGTCGACGAGGTCGACCCCGCTCAGGTCGAAACCGTTGCGCTCGAGGACGGAACGCACCGCGCGCACGGCGCCGGAGAAGGAGGGCTCGTGCCCCGTGGTCACCGCCACCTGCCGCGCCACGGCCTCGGCCAGCACGTTGTCCGAGTCCCGCAGCAGTTTGCGCACCAGGTCCCGCAGCGGAGGGGATCGGACCTCGGCGAGCGTGGAGGTGCTCCCCCGCATCGTGGTCGTGCTCACCGACTCGGTCGGCGCCCCCAGCCGGGAGGCGAGTTCGCGGGCCGCGTCGAGGGCCGGGTGCTCGCTGCGCGGGCTGTGTATGTCCGTCGGGTCCTCGCGTCCGCCGTCGAGCATCACCGGGCGGACGGGGGCGATGTAGCCGTTCGCCACGTCTCCCCGCTCCCACTCGGCGGCGAGGGTGGGGCCGCTGTAACGACTCACGTCCACCTTCACGGAGCTGATCTCGCCCGACGTGCTCGAACGGATCTTGCGCACCAGCTCGTCCAGCCGCGCCGCGTCCGGGTAGACCGAGCTCCGCCCCTCCGGCAGTGCGGACAGTGTCGGGTCACCGCCTCCGACGAGGACGACGCTTCCGGGGTCCTGCCCGCGCACGACCTTGGTGCTGAAGCGGAAATCGTGGTCGACGGCCAGCAGCGCGGCACACGACGTGAGCAGCTTGTTGGTCGAGGCCGGAACCATGCTGCGGTCAGCGTCCCGGCTCCACAGCACCTTCCCCGTCCTGGAGTCGAGGACGGTCCCCCCGAGGTCGTTCAGAGCCGGGTCCGACACCACTTCCTCGAGCGCTCGCGAGAGCCCCTGCTTCGTCGGCATCCGCGCCGAGGAGTCCAGTCCGCTGACGGAGGGGTTCAGCCGGACCGGTGCGGGAGCGTCCGCTCGGGGGCTCAGCACGTCACCGAACCAGACCGTACCTCCCAGCACGGCCGCGGCTCCGAGCACGATCACACCGACCAGGGAAACCGCGGTGATCACGCTTTTGCGGCCCATGCGTCCGCGAGCCCGCTTCCCGCCGGGCTCCCCGGCGGACCCCCCACCGGAACCGGAGTCCCCGCCCGGACCGGCCACCTCCGGGGGATCACCCCGCGAAGTCCCCGTGTCGGGTTCCCGCCCGACGCCCCCGCCGGCGTCCCCCTCGCCGGTGGAGGCGGTTTCCGCCGACGAGTCCGTCCCGGAGCTCACCGCGGAGGTGTCCGCGGCAGCACCGTCTCCGCCGTCTCCCACCGCACGCGCCGGTCCGGGAACGGCACGCGCACCGGCGACGCCCAGCAGCCGGGGGGCGCCGCGCGAGGCTCCTCCCGGCGGCATGCCGAAATCGGCCGGATCGGCCGGGCGCGTGGCTCCGGAGGAACCGGGGGCCGCCGCCTCCGACGATTCGACGGCCGACCGCTCGTCCGGGGGAGCGGTCCCGCCCGAAGGAGGTTCCTCCCCGACCGAAGGTGGGACGGCGGCCAGCTGCACGGTCGGCGGGTCGGAATCGGGGTCGTCCGGGCCGGACTCCCCGGCTCCCGTCCCCTCCGCGTGCGTCTCCGACGCGCGACCGACGGCTTCCAACCGCTGAGTGCTCTCGACGGGGGCCTCGTCGTGCTCCGGCCACTCGGGGTCGGGCCCTTCGGCCCCGCTCTCGTCCGCTTTCCCGGGGGTGCTCTCCGGGTCCTCGGCGGGCCAGCCGAACGGGTCCTGCTCCTCACTCGTGCCGGTGGCGTCGTGCTCCCCCGGGGAGGTGGACGATTCCGCTGCGGTGTCCGCGGACGAGTCGACCTCCCCGTGATCGCCCGTCTCGCCCGTCGGAGCCTGGGGATCGGACAAGGGACCTCCTCGAGGGGTTACTCGACGGTTCACCGGCTCGCTTGTGCGATCTCGCGCACTGTCATGCGGCTGGGACGGCTGACTTGCTCCACACTAGATGCGCCGAGAGGAGGGAGCGGTACGGCCACACCCGGTCCGGAAGCGATCCGATGAACGATGAACTCTGGAGTCCGATGGAGAGATCCGCTCGGCACGGCCGAGTGTCGCCCCGCGATCTCGCCGGTGCCGTGTGGCGGCCCGCCCCGGGGCGCCCCGCGGTGTGATGAAACCTACACAGCACGGGCGGGACGGGCGCTCCCGCCGGATGTTCGGTCCGGATCTCCGGAGGAACACCCGGTACGGGGCCACCCACGCGGAAGGGCCCGCTACGGCACACGCGAACGGGGGCGGTGCTCAGGCACCGCCATGCCGGAGCACCGAGCCGGGACGACCGAACAAACACGCCCGGCGAAGCCCTATTAGGCTGTACGCGCACTCCACCGGCGACCGGCGATGGTCGACCGTTCGGCCACCGGGCCGCTCCGGTCGGGCCTCACGTCGGATGGTCCGCCACAGGCGGGCGATCGGGGACCCCCCCGAGCAACGGCCGGGAACGGCACGGCCGTTCCGGCGACATTCGAGCGGTCGGCGGACCGCACGACAGGTCGCCGTCCGAAACACCGTCAGGACGAATGAGGAACCGCGTGGACTTCGACGTCATGATCGAGATCCCCAAGGGGAACCGCAACAAGTACGAGGTGGACCACAAGACGGGCCGGATCCGTCTCGACCGGACGCTGTTCACCGCCACCCAGTATCCGGCCGACTACGGATTCATCGAGGAGACCCTCGGCGAGGACGGGGACCCGCTGGACGCGCTCGTGCTCGTGCAGGAGCCGACCTTCCCCGGCTGCCTGATCAGCGCGCGCGCGATCGGAATGTTCCGGATGCGCGACGAGAAGGGCGGCGACGACAAGATCATCTGTGTTCCGGCCGACGATCCGCGGCAGGAGCACATGCGCGACATCCACCACGTCCAGGAGTTCCACCGGCTGGAGATCCAGCACTTCTTCGAGGTCTACAAGGACCTCGAGCCCGCGAAGAGCGTGGAGGGCGCGACCTGGGTCGGCAGGGAAGAGGCCGAGACCGAGATCAAGCGCTCGTTCGAGCGCGCCAAGGAGCAGGAGCACTGATTCCCGGCTCTCCGTCGTGATCTCGAAAGACGTGGGTCCCCACCGGCCGGTGGGGACCCACGTCTTTCGAGTGTTCGGGCACGCCCCGCGCGGAGTCAGCCGATCGGCAGGTTGCCGAGGATCCCGCCGAGAGGTGATTCACCACCGAGCAGTCCACCCGCGGACTGACCGGAGTTCCCGTCCCGGCCGCTCACGCCCTCCTGGAGCGCGTCGCCCGCCTTGTCCACCGGCGGAGCGTTCAACAGGTCGCCGACGGACTCACCGGTCTCGGCCACGGAGGGCACGCCGGGAGCGCCATCACCGGAGCGGCTCGTCGCGGCGTCCGGCGCGGGCACGACGTCTCCGACGACCTGTTTGGCCGACTGCAGGGTCGCGGCCGTGTGGTAAGTGGCCTGGGCCACGTTGTTGTCCGTCGACAGCTCGGCGGGCAGTTCGGGGCCGTCCGCCGCGGAAGCGGTGCCCGCGAAACCGATGGCACCAGCGCTTCCTGCCAACAGAGCGGCTGCCGCGGTCAAAGTGCGTTTCATCGCCTAGCTCCTCTCTGCACAGGTGGCGGTCCTGCGCGCCAAGCAGAGCCTACGGAAACACCCCTCAACACGGTTCAGCGATCACCCAATACATCAATTTGCACGAAATGTGATTACGGACATCCCCAGGAACTCCTCAATACAGCCTCAATAGCGACCAGTTCACTCGATCAGGTCAAACTAGATTGTCCGGTAGCACAGCGGGCCCCACCTGCTGCTGACGCTTGGCGTGCTCGTCCAACAACACCTCGGCTTCGTGAGCGAATTCCGCGTAGGCGGCCCGCTCGTCCTCGAAACGACCGTACTTGCCCACGCGGAGCTCCACCGAATGGTACTCGCGCTCCAAAGCATCAGCGGTCACCTGCAAATTCACGCTGCGTTCCCGGTACTTGCCGTAACCGGACACGGCCGCGGTCAACGCCACCACGAGACTCAGCACGACAGCCGACCAGCGGGCGGTCACCATCGAGACCGAAGCGGCCGCCACCACCGCGGTCACGATGGACCCGGCTATGACCACCAGTTGCAGCGCATTGTTGGCACACCGGTAACGACGAGCCTGCCTGCGGTACGCCCGGACGGCGTCCGGCAGGTACACGCGATAGCGCTTGTGCGTGGCCAGCAGGTCACCGGAGTCCATGTCGTCGAGCAACTGCTCGCGACGCGCCTGATTCAACTCCCGCAGTTCGATCGCCATACCGCGTACCCTGAAGTACTGGCGGTACAGCAGGAAGACCGACCCCACTACGGAGATCACCAGTATCACCGAGACGAGTGTCGTCAACCACCAAACAGGGGTCCCCCGCAACACGAGGTCCCCCAAAGCGAGCGCGATCAGGACTCCGTTCCCGGGAATGGCCCACACGACCAGCAAACGTCGTAACAGCAGTGCCCGATGCACCTGTTCGGAGAGGTCCGCGATGCGTCGCGCGACGTCATCAGGGGCCGAATCGGCGGAGAGCACACCTCCTCCGACTATCCCCGTACTGACCTCGGTACTGCTCATCACACGATCCCTTCACGGCGTCACTGTGATCGAAATAGCTCAACAGCGTTACTGCAATCGGCTGACGGGGTGACGCCCGGGCTGGTCGAATAACACAACGCACTCAGTTCCTCCGTGCGGAGGAACTGCCATTGTTCACCTGCGATCACCGAACCGTCACATCATCCACGAGCTTCCCGCGCGGAAGCACACGCGCCATGAACACGGGTTCTACCACTCCGGACGATCGCCCCCACACGGTCTCCGGGTACGCGACCGGTCCACACCGTACGGACGCGAGCTCCGGTCGCACTCGGCGGAACGGGGTCCCCGGCCAAGCATCGCTCCGCCGAGCGGAACGGCCACCGGAACGAGCGACGCCCCGCCCCGGCAGGGCGCGCGAACCGGCTCCGCCGCTCATCCCCGGGAAGAACTCCGCGTGCTCACGGGAAATCCCCGACCAGGACGAGGGGCCGCGCCGAACGAACGGCCCCGGAGCTCCGGACCGGACGACTCACCGACGCGACGGGAGACACGGCGCACGGCCCACCGGACCTCCACGGACAGCGCCGGAGTTCCACGGACCGGCCGAGCGGGAGTTCGTCGCCCCGGTTTCCGGAGTGGTCACGCCGAAGGCCCCCTCCGCGGGAACAGGAAGCGATCCCCCGGATCGAATGACGAACCACCGTAAACAGTTTCCGGAAAAATCCCTCGGGAAATCCCGCACGGAACACCCTCCCCCATTCGCACCGCCCCAGCAGTGGGCCACCTTCGAAACCTCCGGTCTGGCCACACGACTCGATCCCGCGGCGAGGAGCAGAGCCCACGAATCTCACCGCACGGCAGGATCGTATTACACGGTCCCACGAGCTCCACGGGTGTTCCCCCCCGCACTCGGCGATCCGCCTCACCAGGAACTTCCACCTCGTGCCCCCGCTCGGCACGACCTCCCCCGACCGTGTGGCCGACGAGCGGAACACGGCGAACGAGTCGAACGGGAATCGACGCGAAACCGCTCCGCGAAGAAATCCGACCTCGGAATAATTTCCGCTCCCGCCCGGAACGGGCACGAAAGTTGTGTTCCACGCCACGGAGAACACGATGGAGCTTCTCCTTCTCGAGAGAAGCTCCGCCCGAGGGCGAGGTTTCTCCGACCGCCCCCGGACGCGAATCAGGACGGAGTCTCCTCGCCGGGCGGTTCGGCGTCCCACGGTGTGCGACGCGTCGCCGAGCCGGTGCCAGGAACCGGCACCGCTCGTCGGGGGACCGGTGACACGACCTGGCCCTCCCCTGGCCGCGTCACCGGCGGTCACCCCGTGACACCCCGTTTACAGCGGGACCGACCGATCCTCCTCCTCGAGCAACGTCGCACCGGAACCCCCGCAGTCGTCGCCCGGTCCGCCCCCGCCGCTACTCGGAAGCGCTCGCCCCCCGGCCGGGCGTGTGCGGTTGCTCACGCTGGAACAGGCTGAACATCCACCACAGCGAGGGAAGCAGCAGCACGGCCCCGACCAGGGTGACCACCAGGCCCACCCGCAGAACGGCCGGTTGGGCGGCGGCCTCCTCGATGGTGGTGTCCGGCAGCAACACCAACGGGTACTGGGCCACGGCCCACCCCCACAGCAGGGCCGCCACCGCGACCGCCGCCGCTACCCGGGAAGGCAGATACCTTCTGCGCAGCAGCAAAGCGAGCGAGGCCACCCCTCCGAGCACCGAAACGAGGATCAGCGGCAGCCCCTTGCCGACGAGTCCCGAGTACAGCCGGGGAGCGTCCGCGTGGAGCACCGCTATGCCACCGAGCGCGACCACGCCGGTGACCGCCGCTGTTCCGAGAGCCTTGCGTCGAAACGTCTCGGCCAGCGCGTCCGCCCCCTCCCTGCGGGCATCGGCGCACAGGAACACCGCCGCGAGGTAGGCCGCGACCGCCACCGCGAGAACCCCTCCCAGCGCGGAGGTGGGATTGATCCAGCTGCCGACGAGATCCCCGGCCGCGATCCCAGCGGGCGTCCTCCCGGAAGCGATGCCCCCCGCGACGGTGCCGAGGAAGAACGGGGTCAGCACCGAGGACAGCGCGAAGGCGAACCCGTAGACCCGGCGATGGCCGAGCTCCGTGCTGGCCTTGCGGAACGCGAAGGCCGCCCCCCTGGCGATGATGCCCAGCGCCACCAGGGTCAGCGGGATGTACATGGTGGAGGACACGGCCGCGAAGACCTCGGGGAAACCGGTCCAGCACAGCACGATGACGAATATCAGCCAGACGTGGTTGGCCTCCCAGACCGGACCGATCGAGTGGTTGATGAGGTCCCGCTGCTCGGCCCCCTTCCGCGTGCCTCCGGCCAGCAGGTCCCAGAAACCACCGCCGAAATCGGCACCGCCCAGCAGCACGTAGGCGGTCAATCCCGCCCACATCACCGCGATCATCAGCTCCGCGAGACTCATGCGTGTTCCTCGTCGTGTTCCTGCGGGGCCAGCGGGGCCCGGGCCAATCGCCTCAGCACGTAGATGGTGGCGACGGTCATCACGAGGTACACCACGGCCACGGCCAGCAGCCCGCCGTAGAGCCCCGGCACGGGGGTGACGGCTTCGGCAGTGCGCATCCTGCCCCAGACGATCCACGGCTGGCGCCCCACCTCGGTGGTGATCCAACCGAACTCCAGCGCCAGCGGGGCGGCGAAACCCGCCGCGGTCGCCAGGGCCAGAAAGACCCGGTTGCGCGGAAAGCTCCTGCGCCGCCACCAGACGAGACCGCACCAGATGCCGAGCAGCAGCAGTCCGAACCCGATCGCGACCATCATCTGGAAGGACCAGTGCACGATGTTGACCGGTGGTCGGTTCTCCGCGGCGGCCTCGGCCAGACCGAGGATTCGCCCGTTCGGGTTCCAGTGGGCCAGCAGCGAGAGACCGTTGGGGATCTCGAGCGCGTACCGCAGCTCGCCCTGCTGGTAGACACCACCGATGTGCAGCGGAACGTTGCGCGCGGTTTCGTAAACGCCCTCGATGGCCGCGAGCTTGATCGGCTGGTTCTCGGCGAGGAACTTCGCGGCCCAGTCCCCCACTCCTATCTGCACCGGTGTGAGCACGGCGCCGACCGTGAAGGGAATCAGGAAGCCGAGCCGGTGGTAGCGCTCGCGGCTACCGCGCAGGAGCGCCGCGGCGTAAACGGCGGCCATGCCGAAACCTGCCACCATGAAAGCGGCTATGATCATGTGCACGGTCTGCGGCCAGGCAGCAGGGTTGAACATGGCCGCCCACGGCTCGACCTGAACCACGCGGCCGTTCTCCAGGTCGAACCCCCTGGGCTGGTTCATCCAGGCGTTGGCCGTCACGACGAAGAACGCCGAGGCCACTCCGGCGACGCAGACGGGGATGCCGGTCAGCACGTGAACTCGGGGCGAGAGCCTGTCCCAGGCGTAGAGGTAGATCCCGAGGAAGATCGCCTCGATGAAGAAGGCGAATCCCTCCAGAGTGAACGGAAGCCCGATGACCTGCCCGTAGGTGTCCATCATGCCGGGCCACAGCACACCCATCTCGAAGCTCAGGATCGTGCCCGAGACCGCGCCCACTGCGAAGAGCACGCCCATCGCCTTGGCCCAGCGCTGGGCGAGCAGCCGGTACACCTCGTCCCCGGTGCGGTTGCCGCGCCACTCCGCGAAGACCGTGATCGCGGGCATGCCCACCCCGAAGCAGGCGATCACGATGTGCCAGCCCAGTGACAGGGCCATCTGGATCCGGGCCGCGACCAGATCGGCGGGTGATGCGGCCTCCGCCAGCAGTTCCGCAGCCGAGGAGCCCGTCATCGGATCACGCACCGCGCGGGGGACGGCGCCCGCACGCACAACATCGAGCTCGACACACCGCCCCCTTCGAGTTGGCCGATCGAGCCGTGCCGGAAATCCGAGCGGTGCCGAAATCCTTCGACCCGCTGATCGAAACCTAACCGAGCCGCGGAGGGTTCGCAGGACGAGTCGATCAGCGTTTCGGGTGACAGACCGGCGGACGTCCGGGGACGGCGGGTTGGTTCGCTCGGCGGTGCGGGGGGGTTGAGCACGGCGTCGCCGCTTGCACGACGACCGGACACGACCGGGACCGGCACCCGGCCCGACGAAAAAACCGGCCGTCTCCCGCATCGCGGAAAACGGCCGGTCACCGGTGGAGCCGCCTAGGGGAGTCGAACCCCTGACCTACGCATTACGAGTGCGTCGCTCTGACCTACTGAGCTAAGGCGGCGAAACCGAACACGAGTGTAGCGGACGCTCGAACGTCACTCACACACCCCCGGCTCGTTGGACATCACGGTGACGTCGATCACGAATCCCTCGGAAGGTGCCGGATGCGCATACCCACTGTCCACCGCGTCGTCGTGTGCTCCGTCGTCTCGCTGGCGGTGGCGTTGCTGGGCCTTCCCGCCGCCACCGCGCAGAGCACACCTCCGAGCACCCCGGTCCCCACGCCCGAGTTCCCCGAGCAGCCACCGGGCTCCTCGAAGCCGGACAACCCCCCGCCGGGGCCGATCGTGGGCGGCGCCGGAACGGGGATAGGACTGCTGCGCGTGCTGCCCAACGCCGTCCCAGGGGAATCGATCATCGACGACCCCGAGTTCGACGAGAAGCTGCCCCGGCAGGCGCTGGTCGAAACCGGGATGGGCATCTCGATCGCCAAAGCCAACTCGCAGGCCTACCTGGCCCAGGAGAAAGCGGTGGCGGAGTCGGCCCCGCTCGGTTTCGCGGTGGGCGGCAACGCCCCGGCGCTGCCCGGCTCGCTGGCCCAGACAGCGGTCCCGGACCACGCGGAACCGCGGACCCGCGGCCTCGAACCCCCGTCCACCCCGCTGGACAGCCTGCTCGACCTCGGAGCGCTCGAGGGCAGCGCGCACGCCAGGTGGGACGAGGAGCTCGGCCCCTGCGTCGAGCCCGTATCCGCGGCGAGAACCTCGCTGGCAGGCATCTCGGCGGTGAACGTGCTCCCGGCGCTGAACAACCAGGAGGACAAGCTGACGGCCGAGGCCGCCGAGCTGTCGAACGGTTCGGCACCCGCGGACGGGACGGCCCTCGGCGAGGAGCTGGGCCCCCTGGAACGACTGGGCGGACTGCTCACCGGCCCCGCGGCGGATTCCACGAGCGGGAGGGGCTCGCTGCTGCGCGTGCCCGACGTCATGCGGGCCGACTCCAGCGTTCGGCTGGTGGACGTTCCCGGTCAGCAGGGCAAGGCGGTCCGTTCGACCTCGCGGTTCGAAGTGGCCGGCATTCGCCTGTTCGCGGGAACCTCGCAGGAGCTGCGCATCGACGTGGTCAGCCGCCCCAAGCTGACCGCCACCTCGACGGGTGATCCCGAGACGTCCTCGGTGGACTACAGCGCCCCCGTGCTGCGGATCAGCCGCGGCGGGGAGGAACTGTTCACCCTAGACGCGGCCAACCCCGAGTTCGAGCTGCCGATCGGCCTCCCCCTGCCCTCTCCGGGCGACGACTCCGGCACCGCGCTGGTGGGGCACTCGGACCGGGAGAACGTCCTCGACATCGGAGTGCTCCGACTCAGCCTGGGCGAACTCACCAAGGACAAGACCGACGGTGAGGTCCGCGCCGGGGCGCGGCTGCTCGACCTGAAGATCCTGCCCAACGACTTCCTCGGGTTCTCCACCGCACTCGCCCAGGTCTCGTTCGGCGAACAGTTCGCGCGGGCGGGCGCCCCCGAGGGTGGAGTCCACTGCGAACGGAGCACCCCTCCGGAGAGCACGACGGCACCGCCGGTGCAGGAGGCCGGGGGGCCGCCACTGGCCGAAACCTCGGGGGCCTACCACGCGGTCGGGCTCTTCTGGACGGGAACGCTGCTGCTGTTGCTCGGCGCGGTGCTCGTAGCAGCGCTGCCCCGCCGCCGCTGACCACCGTCCGCGATGTGGGCCGACCCGCGAAGTGTCCTGAACCTTCCGGGCGGGGGAGCTCGCCCTCACCTCACCGGTACAGCTCGGCGGCCAGCGCCTCCACAGCGACGACCGGCTTGACGTTGCGGTTCAAGGCGGTGCGGCAACGCAGCACCGCCTCCAGCCGCCGCAGTGCGGTCTCCGAGGTCCACTCGGCCGCCGCCCTGGACACGTCCCGCGCGAAGTCGGGATGGTTCAACGGCACCGCCGCACCGAACCTGGTCGCCAGCACGTCGCGGTAGAAACCGGCCAGATCGACCAGAGCCAGGTCCAACGCGTCCCGCTGGGACCGGGTGGCACGGGCCTTCTGCTTCCGCTCCAACTCCTTCAGCGCCGCGTTGGCCCCCTTGGTGGCCGAGGAGGTCCCCTTGCCGGTTCCCCCCGCCCCCATGGCGGTGCGCAGTTCCTCCTTCTCCGCCTCGTTGCGCTCCTCGTTGAGCTCGGAGGCCTCGGTCTCGGCCGAACGCACGAGCCGTCCGGCCTCGCCGAAGACCTCGGACAGATCGCGCAGACCGCGCGGGATGCTCAGCACCGTCTCCCGCCGCTCCCGCGCCTGCGGATCGGTGGCCAGCCGCCGGGCCCTGCCGATGTGCCCCCCGCAGACCGATGCGGCCCACTCCGCCGTGGAGCGCTCGATGCCGTCGCGGCGGCGCAGCGACTCGGCTATCGCCCCGACCAGGGGCGTGCGCAGCTGCAGAGCCCTGCAGCGGGAGCGGATCGTCACGGACACGTCGGCGGGGTGGTCGGAGGGGGCGCACAGCAGGAACACGGTCCGCTCCGGAGGTTCCTCGATCGCCTTGAGCAGCGCGTTGGCGGCGCCCTCGGTGAGCCGGTCGGCGTCCTCGATCAGCACTATCCGCCAGTACCCCGTGGTCGGCCTCCTGGCGGCGGCCTGCACCAGCGAACGCATCTCGGCCACCGAGATCGACAGCCCCTCCGGGGCCACCGTGGTCACATCGGCGTGGGTGCCGGCCAACGCGGTCTCGCAGGCCGGGCAGCCCCCGCAGCCGGGCGTCTCCCCGGCGGAGCACTGCAGCGCCCCGGCGAAAGCGCGCGCGGCCTCCGAACGTCCGGAGCCGGGCGGGCCGGTGAACAACCACGCGTGGGTCATCGCACCGCCCGTGGTGCTCTCCCCTCGAAGACGGGCCCGCGCGGCACGCACGGCGCTCGTCAGCGTGCGTACGGCCTCGGGCTGTCCGACGACCTCGGCCCAGATCCCCTCACCGGAGGAGTCCGGCCCCTCCCGTTCGGGGGAGGAACCCGGCACAGCACCTCCCGCGGCGGGGGACGAGTCGGTCTCCGCAGCCATTCACGACACCTCACCACAGCTCCGACGACGTTCCGGAACGCACGGGCCCGCGGCGGACCCCGGCCCCGGCGTCAACTCTTCGAGCGGCTCGCGGCACGTTGCTTGCCACTGTTCCCGGTGGAACCGCCCGTTCGCGAACTCCCGGAGGAGCCACCGTTCGTGCCGCTCTTCGACGTGCCGCTCTTGGCCGTGGAGCTCTTCGACGTGCCGCTCTTGGCGGTGGAACCCTTGCTCCCGGAGGAAGTCCCCGAACTCTTGCCGGACGACTTCTTGCCGGACGAGCCCGTGGAGGAACCGGTCCCGTTCGTCCCGGAGGACGAGTCCGCGGACCCGCTGTCCTTGGCCTTGGCACCACTCCTGGTCCCGCCGCCCGAACTCGTGCTCTTCGACTTCTTGGTCCCCTTCTTCTTGGCCGGGGCCTTGGCCCGCCGCTCGGCGACCAGCTCGATCGCGCGGTCCTTGCTCAGCTCCTCGACCGTGTCACCCTTGCGCAACGAGGCGTTCGTCTCCCCGTCGGTCACGTAGGGCCCGAACCGACCGTCCTTGACGACCAGGTTCTTGCCGGTGTCGGGCTCTTCGCCCAACTCCCGCAGCGGAGGGGCGGCCGCCCTGCGAGCACGCTGCTTGGGCTGCTCGTAGATCCGGCGGGCCTCCTCAAGGGTGACCGTGAAGATCTGTTCCTCGTTGTCCAGGGAACGCGAGTCACTCCCCCGCTTGAGGTACGGACCGTAACGACCGTTCTGCGCGGTGATCTCCTCACCCGTGTCGGGGTCGGTGCCGACCGTGCGCGGCAGCGAGAGCAGCCGCAGCGCGTCCTCCAGGGTGACGGTGTCCAACGACATGGACTTGAACAGGCTGGCGGTACGCGGCTTGCCCTTGGTCCCCTCCGGCAGGACCTCGGTCACGTAGGGTCCGAACCGACCGTCCTTGGCCACGACCTCGTTGCCGCTGTCCGGGTCCGTTCCGAGCGTGCGGCCCTCCATCGGAGTGGCGAACAGCTTCTCCGCGATCTGGGGCGTCAGCTCGTCGGGCGCGAGCGCGTCCGGAAGGTTGGCGCGCTGCGACTCCCCGCCGCCGTTCTCGGTGGCGTGCGCCGGACGTTCCAGGTACGGGCCGTAGCGACCGACACGCACGTACACCGTGCGACCCTCGTCGTCGCTGAACATCGGGATCGAGTTGACCTGGCGGGCGTCGATGTCCTCCACACCGGAGCCGACGAGCTTCTTCAGGCCGCCCGCCCGGCCGATGGAGTCCTGCGGACCCACCTCACCGCCGAAGTAGAAGCCGTGGAGCCATCTGGTGCGCTGCTGCGCACCCTCGGCTATGCGGTCGAGCTCGTCCTCCAGCGCGGCGGTGAAGTCGTAGTCGACCAGCCTGCCGAAGTGCTGCTCCAGCAGACCGATCACGGCGAAGGCGATCCAGGACGGCACGAGCGCCGACCCCTTCCGCCAGACGTAGCCGCGTTCCTGGATGGTGCTGATGATCGAGGCGTAGGTGGACGGACGGCCGATGCCCAGGTCCTCGAGCGCCTTGACCAGGCTGGCCTCGGTGTAGCGGGCCGGTGGGTTCGTCGAGTGCTCGTCCGGCTCGAGCTCGCCCGCCCTGAGGTGCTGGCCCTCGACCAGCCGCGGCAGCCGCGACTCCGCGTCGTCGGCGACGCCGCCCGCCTCCGAGTCCACCGACTCGACGTAGGCCTTGAGGAACCCGGGGAAGGTGATCGTCCTGCCCGAGGCGGCGAAAACGCACTCCTCCCCGGTCCCGGCGGTTCCGGACACCCGGACCGACATCGTGGTCCCCTTGGCGTCGGCCATCTGGGAGGAGATCGTGCGCTGCCAGATCAGCTCGTAGAGCTTGTACCCGTCGGCGTCCAGCTCCGAGCCCACATCCCTCGGGGTGCGGAAGTTCTCCCCCGCCGGTCGGATGGCCTCGTGGGCCTCCTGGGCGTTCTTGACCTTGCGCGTGTACTGCCGGGCCTGCCCGGAGATGTAGCTGTCGCCGTAGAGCTCCACGGCCTGCTGCCGCGCGGCGTTGATCGCCGTGTCGGACAGCGTCGTGGAGTCCGTGCGCATGTAGGTGATGTAACCGTTCTCGTACAACCGCTGCGCGGTGCGCATCGTGCGGTCCGCCGAGAAGCGCAGCTTGCGTCCGGCCTCCTGCTGCAGCGTGGAGGTCATGAACGGCGCGTAGGGCTTCCGCGTGTAGGGCTTCTCCTCGACGCTGGACACGCTCAGGTCGGCCGTGTCCAACCCCGCGGCGAGCGAGCGGGCGCGCTGCTCGTCCAGCACGAGCGCCTCGCCGGTCAGCTCCCCGTCCGGGCCGAAGTCCCTCCCGGTGGCCAGCTTCGCGCCGTCGACGCTGACCAGGCGTGCGCCGAAGCCGGAACCCTGCTCCTCGGGAACGCGCAGCGTGGCGGCGATGTCCCAGTAGGAGGCCGGGACGAAACGGATGCGCTCCCGCTCGCGCTGCACCACGATCCGGGTGGCCACCGACTGCACCCTGCCCGCCGAGAGCTTCGGCATGACCTTCTTCCACAGCACGGGACTGACCTCGTAGCCGTAGAGCCGGTCCAGGATGCGCCTGGTCTCCTGCGCGTCGACGAGGTTGTGGTCCAGCTCCCTCGGGTTGGCCGCCGCCGCCTGAATGGCCGACTCGGTGATCTCGTGGAAGACCATGCGCCGGACGGGCACCGACGGCTGCAGCGTCTCCAGCAGGTGCCAGGCGATGGCCTCGCCCTCGCGGTCGCCGTCCGTGGCCAGATACAACTCGTCGACCCCGGACAGCGCTTCCCGCAGCTCGTCGACCGTGTCCTGCTTGTCGTCGGTCACCAGATAGAGCGGTTCGAAGTCGTTCTCCACGTCCACACCGAGACGGGCCCACGAATGCCCCTTGTAGGCGGCGGGGATGTCCGCCGCTCCGCGCGGCAGGTCCCTGATGTGTCCGCGGGACGACTCGACCTGGTAGCCCGAGCCGAGAAAGGAAGCGATCTTGCGCGCCTTGGCCGGGGACTCGACGATCACCAACCGCCGACCGCCGGAGCCCCCGGTGGAAGTCTGAGAAGCGCGCCCCTCGGCGCTGTCCTTCTTCGTCCGTGTCGAGCCAGCCACGCCTACCCTGCTCTCGTCTGGAGGTGTCCGATTCGTCAGTGTGCACCGTGCACGGCCCGGTGCGCCGTGCCGGGGAACGCACAGCGTGACACACGTCGACCCCGCTCCGCTCGTTTCACCGGGGCAAACGCCTCCGAACCCGGCGATGTTCCTCCGGGACAACCGGTGTGACCTGTGGCGAATGACTCACGGCTGGAACGGCCACACTCCCCCAGCGGCACCCTCGGGCACCGGCCCGACGAGCTCGGCCAACCGCATCAGACGGCGTCTGCCCACGATCCGCAGAGCGGGGTCGTTCCCCGTTGAGCCAACCATCCTCGCGGGAAGGCCGGCCCGGCCGAGTGATGTAGCCAACGGCCCGTGCGTTTCCGGCACGCCCGGATCCAGCCCGAGAAGATAGCCCCCAGCGGTAGGGGTGCCCGAGGTGAGCGCCCAAACTCTGAGCGCCCAACCGTCCGGGATGAATCCGTTCGGCACCGACTTTACCGCGCCGTGTAACCAGCACGCCGCCAGCTGGGTCAGATCGGCGCGGAAAGCGGTGCGGATCAGGGGCTCCCCGAGCTCGGTGCGCTCCAGCTCGGCTGTCACTCCTCGCTCCGCGCACACCGCGACCAGCGCGTGTGCTCTCCAGGACTCGGCGACCACCGCGGAGAGACGCGCGGCGGTTCCACGGCCGAAGGTGGTCGCCTGGCCCGGCCCGCACAGCAATCCGGCCAGATCGGCGATACGGGCGGGCCGCGCCTCGGCCGAGAAGAACGACAGCTGGCCCACGTCGGTGATCGTAGAACTCCCCGTTCGAACGGCACCAGGGTCCGTGTCGTCCGACCGCGGCGCGGCCGGGGCGTCACCCGACTAACTCGTTGTTCCCCGAGGGGGAGCCGGCTATGGCGGTGCTCCTGCGCTTGGACACGATCACCGCCGAGGCGATCACGATCACGCAGGCCGCCGCTATCGTCACCCGCAGGGCGATCGAAGCGTTGATTCCCGCAGTCACGGTGACCACGGCCGGGGCGACCAGCACCGAAACCAGGTTCATCACCTTGAGCAGCGGGTTGATGGCCGGACCGGCGGTGTCCTTGAACGGGTCCCCGACGGTGTCGCCGATGACGGTGGCCTCGTGGGCCTCGGAGCCCTTGCCGCCGTGGTGGCCGTCCTCGACCAGTTTCTTGGAGTTGTCCCAGGCGCCACCCGAGTTGGCCAGGAATATCGCCATCAGTGCTCCGACCGCGATGGCCCCGGCGAGGTAACCGGCCAACGGCCCGACGCCGAGCCCGAACCCGACGGCTATGGGGGCGAGCACCGCGAGCAGTCCCGGAGTCGCCAGCTCCCGGAGCGAATCCCTGGTGCAGATGTCGACCACCCGCCCGTACTCGGGACGTTCGGATCCGTCCATGATTCCGGGCTTGGCGGAGAACTGCCTGCGCACCTCGTACACGACCGCACCGGCGGCCCTGGAGACGGCGTTGATGGCCAAGCCCGCGAACAGGAACACCACGGACGCCCCGACGATCACCCCGACGAGCACGTTCGGGGCGTAGACCAGGAACTCGCCCACCGTGAGCTCGGTTTCCATCTCGGCCAGGGTGGTGGCGATCGCGTCCCGGTAGGAGCCGAACAGGGCCGTGGCGGCCAGCACGGCGGTGGCGATCGCGATGCCTTTGGTTATGGCCTTGGTCGTGTTGCCCACCGCGTCGAGCTCGGTGAGCACATCGGCGCCCTCTCCTTCGAACTCCCCGGACATCTCTGCTATGCCCTGGGCGTTGTCCGCGACGGGGCCGAAGGTGTCCATCGCCACGATCACGCCGACGGTGGTCAGCAGCCCGCACCCGGCCAGCGCCACCGCGAACAGAGCCACCGAGATGGATCCGGAGAGCAGGAAGGCGCCGAACACGGCGGCCGCGATCACGAGCACGGTGTAAACGGCCGATTCGAACCCGACGGAGAAGCCGGTGAGGATCACCGTCGCGGGTCCGGTGGTGGAGGACTCGCCGACATCGCGTACCGGTTTGCGCTCGGTGGACGTGAAGTAGCCGGTGAGTTTCAGGATCACCACGGCCAGGGCGATGCCGATCAGCACCGACACGAGGGCGACCACGGCCGGGTTACCGGGCAGCCCGCCTATCTCGGGCGCCACCCCGGACAGCTCCGCGTACGAGCCGGGCAGGTAGATCAGCGCGGCCACGGAGCAGGCCAGTCCCGCTATGCCCGCCGAGATGTAGAAGGAGCGGTTGATCGAGGTCAGCGCGCTCTCCCCGCTGCGGGCCCTGGTCATGTAGACGCCTATCACCGCGGTGATCACACCTATGGCGGGCACGATCAGCGGGAAGAGCAGGCCCTTCGTCCCGAAGGCCGCCGTTCCCAGGATCAACGAGGCGACCAGGGTCACCGCGTAGGACTCGAACAGGTCGGCGGCCATCCCCGCGCAGTCACCGACGTTGTCCCCCACGTTGTCCGCGATGGTGGCCGCGTTGCGCGGGTCGTCCTCCGGGATGTTGTGCTCCACCTTGCCCACGAGGTCCGCGCCTACGTCGGCGGCTTTGGTGAAGATTCCGCCGCCCACACGCATGAACATGGCCAGCAGTGCCGCGCCGAAGCCGAAGCCCTCCAGCACCCGCGGGGCCTGTCCCGCGTAGACGAGCACGACCAGCGCGGTCCCGAACAGACCCAGGCCTATCGTGGTCATGCCGACCACACCGCCCGTGCGGAACGCGATCCGCATGGCGGTGCTCCTGCCCGCGGCCGGGTCGTTCGCCGCCGCGGCCACGCGCAGATTGGCCCTCGTGGACAGCCACATGCCGAGGTAGCCGATCGCCGCGGAGAAAGCGGCTCCGAACAGGAAGAACACGGACCTGCCTATCCGCTGCTCGGCGGTTTCCGCGGGCAACGCGAAAAGCACGAGGAACACGATCACGGCGAAAACGGCCAGCGTCCGGAACTGCCTGTTGAGATACGCCGAGGCCCCCTCCTGGACGGCCCTGGCGATCTCGCGCATCCGCGCCGAGCCCTCCCCGGCCGCCATGACCTCCCTGATGAGCACGTAGCCGAACACCAGCGCGGCGAGCGCGATCACCAGCACCACGCCGACGATGGTGTAGTCGGCCGTGTCGAGCCGGAGCTGGTGCAGCTGTGTTTCCTGAGCCAGTGGGCGGCCGATGTGCGTCACGTGCTCGGGGTCCGCGCTCGTTCCGCCGTCTCCCGGCGGCTCCGGTCTCGGTCGGCTGTTCCCGTCCCAACCGGACCGGGCAACGCTGAGCAGGGACATCCGTCCTCCTCGGTTGTGCTGGTCGTGTCCGGAGAGCCCGCTGCCTCCGGTTCCGGGCACCGGTGACGCCGCACGGCCGTCCCACGGCCACCGACGGCGCCGGGCCGCCGCCCCATTCGCGATGACGTGCTTCAGCTCACTTTGTGATCTTTCACTCCTGTCGAGATGCGGATTGTTCCACGGTGGATCGATCAAGGCATCCGCGTGATCACCCGTTCAGGGGGGAATTCATCGATTGAGAGCCGCGGTCGCTTCGAACGCGTGCGGGACCGGTTCGGCAGCGGGCCCGCGCGGACACACGTGCGGTGCCCCGGATCCGCCTGTGCGAGGCTCGCCCCGTGACCCCGATCGAACCCGGAACCGGAGCGGAACGTTCCCGGGAGGAGAGTGGCAGACGACTACTCGAAAGAGTGCTGGCCGGAACACCGCCCGAGGAATCCCCGCTGCGTCATGCCGAACAGCTGGCGGGGCGGGAGGCCCGGTACGACGACTGGCCGGAGTGGGTCCCGGAACGAGTGCTGCACGCACTACACGAACAGGGGACCACTCGCCCGTGGACCCACCAGGCGCAAGCCGCCGAAGCCGCTTACGCGGGCAACCACGTCGTCGTCGCCACCGGAACCGCCTCGGGCAAATCCCTCGCGTACCAGCTGCCCGTGCTGGCCGCTCTGGACTCCGACCCGCGGGCCACCGCGCTGTACCTCTCCCCCACCAAGGCACTGGGCGCCGACCAGCTCCGTTCCGTCCGGGAACTGGACCTCCCCGGGATCCGCCCCGCCGTCCACGACGGCGACACACCGTACGCGGAACGCGACTGGACCAGGGCGCACGCCAGGTGGGTGTTCACCAACCCGGACATGCTGCACCACGGCATCCTGCCGCGGCACTCCCGCTGGGCGAGGTTCTTCCGAAGCCTGAGATACGTCGTGGTCGACGAGTGCCACACCTACCGCGGGGTGTTCGGCTCGCACATCGCCCTGCTGCTGCGCAGACTGCACCGCGTGGCCCGGCACTACGGCGCCGCCCCCGTCTTCGTGCTCGCCTCGGCCACGATCGCCGAGCCGGAGGCGCTCGGTGAGCGGCTCACCGGCCGACGCTGCCTGGCGATCACCGAGGACGGCTCCCCGCGGGGCGGACGCACGGTCGCGCTGTGGGAACCACCGCTGCTGGAGGAGATCTCCGGGGAGAACGGTGCTCCGGTACGGCGCTCCGCGGGCGCGGAAACCGCGCGGATCATCGCCGATCTCGTGGTCGAGTCGGCCCGCTGCCTCGCTTTCGTCCGTTCCAGGAGCGGTACGGAACTGGCCTCGCTCGGAGCCAAACGAGCGCTGCGCGAGGTGGCCCCCGAACTGGTGGACGGGGTCGCCGCCTACCGGGGAGGCTATCTTCCCGAACAACGCAGGGAACTCGAACGCGAACTCGTCTCCGGGGAGCTGCGTGCGCTGGCCACCACCAACGCCCTCGAACTCGGTGTGGACATATCCGGGCTGGACGCCGTGGTGATAGCGGGATACCCGGGCACGCTCGCCTCCTTCTGGCAGCAGGCGGGCCGGGCCGGACGTGCCGGGGAAAGCGCGCTGGTGGTGTTCGTCGCCAGGGACGACCCGCTGGACACCTACCTCGCGCACCACCCACCGGCCGTGTTCGACAGGCCCGTGGAGACCACGGTGCTCGATCCGAACAACCCCCACGTGCTGCGTCCGCACCTGACCTGCGCCGCCGCGGAACTGCCGCTGAGCAGCGGCGCTCTCGAGGAGTTCGGCGGCGCGGTGGCCGAAGAGGCCGTGGAACGTCTCCGGGAAGCCGGAGCCCTCCGCGCCCGCCCGAACGGCTGGTACTGGACCTCCCGACGGCTTCCGCACCGGGAGGTGGAACTGCGTGGCTCCGGGGGGAGCCAGGTGGCCGTCGTGGAAGGGGACTCGGGAAGACTGCTGGGAACCGTGGATCCGGAGTCCGCGCACGGAACCGTTCACCCCGGAGCGGTCTACCTGCACCAGGGGGAGTCCTTCGTCGTCGACGAGCTGGACACGGACTCGGGGATCGCCCTGGTGCACGAGCAGGACCCGGAGTGGCACACCACCCCGCGCGAGGAAACCGACATCACGGTGCTGCGCACCGGACACCACGATCGACCCCACCCCTGGCTGTCGATCAACCTCGGCGAGGTCGAGGTCACTTCGCGGGTGGTCGGATACCTCCGGCGACTGCCGAACGGCGAGATCCTCGACCAGACACCGCTCGACCTGCCCGCGCGGACACTGACCACGGTGGCCGTCTGGTACACCCTCGACGACGAGTCGCTGACCGGTAGCGCACCGGGGAGCGCCGGGCTGGATCCGGCGCGCATCCCCGGTGCGCTACACGCTGCCGAGCACGCGGCGATCGGCCTGCTACCGCTGTTCGCGACCTGCGACCGTTGGGACATCGGCGGGGTGTCCACCGAGCTGCACTCGGACACCGGGGAGGCGACGGTGTTCGTGCACGATGGTCACCCTGGCGGTGCCGGATTCGCCGAGCGCGGGTTCGCCGCGCTGTTCCCGTGGTTGGCCGCCACGCGGGAGGCGATCGTTGCCTGCGACTGCCCGGCCGGATGCCCGTCCTGCGTTCAGTCACCGAAGTGCGGTAACGGCAACGAACCGCTGGACAAGGCTGGTGCTGTGGCCGTGTTGGACCTGGTGCTCGAAGCGTCGGAGGACTCGGCGGGCTCGGAGCGGTAGACCCGGTGGTGCTCTGTCAGGTGCCCGGTGCGCTCGTCTCGCCCACCGGGCAGTGGTCTTCCTTCCGGGGCTACCGGCGCCGAAAACACCACCCGAGCTGACGGCGCCGTCACACGAACCGAGCCGGCGAAGTTCTCCCGTCCTACACCGCGACGAGCGGTCGAGAACCCACACCACTGCGCTCGGCCAGATCGTGCAGCCCCGTGAGCAGCGCCTCCTGCACGTGTTCCGGCTCGGGCAGTCGCCAGCCGCACACCTGCGGTTTGACTCTCCAGTGCAGAACTCCCTGCGGGAAGGTCGACGGCGGGAGCGGAATCCAGCTGCCCTCCGAGTGCAGCACCACCCCCTCGTCCGCGAGCTCACCGTCCAACCGCTGTCCTCCGGTGGTCAGGAAGTACCACCGGCCGTGCGGGGTGGCGGCTATCGGAACCGGGCTCCCCGAAGCCCGCAGTGCGCGGGCGGTGCGCCGGCCGTGGTCGGCGTCGACCTCGATCGCCTCGATGTCCGTCCCGGTGGCCAGCAGAACGCTGTACGGACGCTCCGACCACCACGCGGCGATGTTGTCCGTCCCCACGAGTTCGTTCGACCAGTCCCGTCGAACCGGCAGCGGTCCCTCCGTGACGTCTTCCCGTCCGGAGAGAACGCCCGTGCTCTCGTGACCGTCCCAGCCACCGACGACCGGATACGTTCCGGGGAAAACCGGCCAGCCACGCGAAGCCAGTTCGAGGACCTGCACGCGCAGCTCGATTCGGAAGGCGCTGTGCCAACCTTCCGCCGCCAAATCCATTCCGTTTCGCCTCCTTGGTTCGGGCTCGTACCCCCAAGAAACGTCAAGGGGCGGGGCCGAGTACACCCCCGCGTCGACGACCGGTAGGCGGAAGGCGACGAGCGTGATCGAGGCAACAGCACGACCGAAGAATTCAGCGTGACGAGTGGTCCGAGTGATGCCGCTCACCGTGTGCCGGACCGGCCAGCGCCCGTCCCGTCACACGGCGGGACCCCGGAATACCGCTCTCGCGGACCGCTTCGGTGCGCACCCGAAAGCGCGCCCCGTTCCGCTCGCAGGAAAGCAGTGTCGCGTCCATACCGCGCACCACCCATTCGGCACGATCACAAGCAGCGCGCTCACCCCGGGAAGCGTACGAGGCCGCGGCCAGTGCGGCGAGGTCCGCCGCTGCCCGGACCCGGTGCCCGGCCACCACTGTCGCTCCGAACTGGACCCCTGTCCAGAACAGAGTCAACAGCGCCACGACCAGCACGGCTCCCACGACAGTGCCGGATCCCCGGTCTCCATCGGGGCCCTGCTCTCCATCGGGGCCCCGGTCTTCGGCGGGGAGCTGCCCGGCGCTTCGGCGGCCCCCGCTCGCCCACTTCCCGAACACCGCGCACGGATCCAGGGACGGTTTCCGTCGACCACTCCACCCCCCGTTCATCCGGGGTGCTCCCGACCGGTGTCCCGCCGCACGACGGAACCGCTCACCCCCGGTTCGAGCACCGCGTACGCTTCGGCACTCAGCCTCCCCGGCACCAGCCTCCCGACCGGCGGAGCCGAAACCGAGACCGAGACCCGCCCCTCGCTTTCGGTGACCTCGAAATCGGCTCCTTCCGGAAGGCTCCCCCCGACCCGCTCCGCGATCCCGTCCGTGTCCCCTCGCGCGGTGAGACGGGCGATTTCCGCGGCGGCACCGGTGCACCGCAGTTGAGTGATCACGGTGGCGAGCCCGCCCGCTGCCAGGGCGAACACGATCACCACCGAACAGATCCCCAGCGCCGCTTCCACGGTGACCGTCCCCTCGTCGGAGCCGGTGCCCGCACATCCCGGGTCCGGTTGCCACGCTCCCGCGTACCCGGTGTCCGCGTCCTCGAGTTCCGCACCTACACCGCTCCGGAGGCGCGTTCCCCCTCCCGCGATCACCCGGCCTCCCCGGAGAGGGCGCTGCGCAACAACGAGGTCAACGCCTCGGTGACCGCGTCACTCGTGACGACCGTGTAGAGCAATCCGGCGAAAGCGGCCGCCGCGATCGTTCCGACGGCGTATTCGGCCGTGCTCATCCCCTCGTCACCACCGCGAATCCTGCGGGTCACCGATGTCTTCCGCTCTCCCCCGCCCCAGCTCGCCGGTCGGCGGAGCCCACCGCGGTCTCGTGAGCGGGTCACCCCGACATCGGGTAGCCACGTTCGGGCCACGGCCGTACACCACCACGCCCGGAGAACCCCACTGATCAGCATCATCGTCGTCCCCTCTCACCGATCGATCACGAACGAACCATTCCGAAAAGCTCCCCTCCGACGAGTCGGGCCCGTCCGACTCGGGGAACCGGAGGAGTCGACGCCGACTCCACGAGGGCGTCACCCGAAAACGCCCCCTCCGAGCGCTCGGCTCCGAGAACTCCGCTCACCAGTGCGGACCGAGACGCTGCAGCATCCCCAGCACGACGGGCAGCACTCCCAGGCAGAAAAACGCGGGCAGAAAGCACAGCCCCAGCGGCGCCGAAACCCACACCTCCACACGTCCGGCCCGAGCCGCGGCGTCCTCCCGCACCTCTTCACGGGCTCGTACGATCAACTCGTCGGCCACTCTCGCCAACCCGCTGCCACTGCGCGCGCTGCGCCGTGCCGCCCGCGCCAGCTCAGCCGTCTCGGAGTGTCGCAGCGCGGGTTCCCAAGCGGACACGGAATCGGTCCCCAGTTCGAGGGCACAGGCCACTTCGCGTAGCCCCTCCGCGGCCGCCCCCTCGAACTCCTCGGCCACCTCGCGCAGCAACACCGTCGTCGACAGACCGGCTCGGAGTCCCACTGCCAGCAGGTTCCAACCGGAGGCCACTCCGAGCGGGTGGGTCGTGCTCCGGGCCCCGCTCCGACCGAGCACTCTGGAAACCGACCACCCGACACCGGTACCAGCGAGCACGGCGATCCCCGGACCAACCAGCAGAAAACCCATCAGGGCGGTGAGCACGGCCGCACCACACGAGACGAGCGTTCCGCGCGGAAGCCGCGAAACCACCTTCGGCGGCGCACTCCGCTCGCCGCGCCTCGCGGTGAACGGGCCGGGCAGGAAACCCACCGGCGAAACTCCGAGCGCACCCAGGCGACTCCGCGCGGTCCCGCACCCGGACAGTGCGATCGCGCAAGCCAAAGTCGCCGCTACCAGAGCAGCGGGGAGGTAGATCGTTCGGATCACGGCCGCATCGCCACCTCGGTCAACCGCTGGATCCACAGCACCCCGGCACACAGCAACACCGTTCCGGCCAGCAGCAGAAACTGCCCCGCCGGCCCGGAGACGAGCACACCGAGCGGATCGGCTCCGCCCGCTTCGCCCAGCAGCAGCCCGAGCAGCGGCAGTCCGCTCAACACCGCTGCCGTGGCACGTGGCCCGGCCAGTTTGGAGTCGATGTCCCGGACGACGCGTACCCGGTGCTCGACGTCCTCCCGCACCGTCTCCAGCAGTCGTCCCAGAGCGACACCGTGTTGTTCGGACATTCGCCAGCACCGCGTGAAACGGGCCATCGCCGGGAGCAGCTCCTCCGGCGGGCGTTTCGCCCCCAGGCTCTCGGCCGGAGTACCGCCCAGTCTGGAAGTCACCGCGAGATCGCCGAACAGTTCGGAAACCGCCCCTTCCGTGTCGGCGGAGGCACTCGCGGCCGCGGCGCTCGGATGAGCCCCGGTTCCCAGTTCTCCGATCAGCACCCGTAGTCCCGCGGCCAGTTCGGCCAGCGAACGCAGCCCGCGGGTGGTCCGCACCCTCCGATCGCGATGCCGCACCGCCAGCGCCGCCAGCAGCGCTCCCGAGGCGGAGCCGGCCGGTCCCAGCGCCAGGCCCCCGAGCAGGGTCGTACCGCCGAGGACGGCCGTACGGACGAGCGCGGGACTCGGTCCGGCACGCCGAGTCGCGGGGTCACCTCCGTGGTTCAGCCTGCGGGCGGCACCGGGCAGAGGCCAGACCGCCGAGGCGATCGCGAGCAGCGCGGGCAGCAGAACCTGCCCCGAAAAGACCTGTCGCATCCCGTCGAAGTCCGTCATACGACCTCCGAACCGTGCTCGGGAAGCATGGCCAGCAGTTCGTCCCGGGCCGGTCCCCAGCCGCCGTCGAGTTCCCAGGCCGGAACCACGCCGGTGTGTGCTCCGTCGCGACGGAGCACCCCTATCCCGGAAAGATGCCTGCCCCTGGAGGCATCGCGGTGCATGTGCAGCACCACCCGGACGGCGGCCGAAAGCTGGCTGTGCAGCGCGTCCCGCCCCATCCCGCCGTGCACCCCGAGCGCCTCCATCCGTGCCGGGACCTCCTCCGGGGAATTGGCGTGCACGGTCCCCGCGC
Organism: Actinopolyspora biskrensis; assembly: GCF_013408175.1. Classification (GTDB taxonomy): domain Bacteria; phylum Actinomycetota; class Actinomycetes; order Mycobacteriales; family Pseudonocardiaceae; genus Actinopolyspora; species Actinopolyspora biskrensis. The sequence continues at coordinate 215,767 of NZ_JACBYW010000007.1, read as the reverse complement.
CACCCTCGTGTCCGGTGTTCAGCGCGGCCAGCAGGTCGCACACCTCGGCACCCCGTGCCTCACCGACCACCAGTCGGTCCGGTCTCATCCGCAATGCCTGCCGCACCAGATCACGGGTGTGGATCTCTCCGGTGCCCTCGATGTTCGGCGGCCTGGTCACGAGCCGAACCACGTGCGGATGCGCGGGGTGCAGTTCCCCGGCCTCCTCCACGCACACGATCCTTTCGCTCCCGGAAACCTCACCGAGCATCGCCGCCAGCAGGGTGGTTTTCCCCGCTCCGGTACTGCCGGAGACCAGGAAGGCCGAGCGGGCGGACACGAGCGAGCGCAGCAGGCAGGCCGTGGTCGAGTCGAAGGTTCCCAGTCTTCGCAGGCTTTCCAGGTCGTGCGTCGCCGGACGCAGCACGCGCAGTGAGACGCAGGTTCCCTTCGCGGAGACCGGAGCCAGCACGGCGTGCAAGCGCACGGCGGCCCCTTCCGCCGTTTCGGGCAACCACCCGTCCACCCACGGTCGTGCGTCATCGAGTCTGCGTCCGGTGGCCGCGGCCAACCGCTGGGCCAGGCGGCGAACCTCCTGTTCATCGGCGAAGCCGATGTGCGAGCGCTCCAGTCCCCGTCCACGATCGACCCACACCTCGTGCGGCCCGGTCACCAGGACATCGGTCACACCGGGTTCGTTCAGCAACTCCTCCAGCGCACCCGCCCCGAGGAACTCCCTCCGCAACTGCCGAATCGCGGCCAGCACCTCACCGTCCCCGAGCGGAGTCTCCGCTTCCTCCCGTACCGCCGTCGCCATCGCCCGCGCCGTGACATCCCCTCCTGCCGCCACCAGCCGTCCCCGGACCCGGGAGACGAGTTCCTCCGTCACACGGCCCGACGTAGCCTGGGCCGTTTTCCCCGCGCCTCCTTCGGGATCCACGAACATCGGAGCTCCTCGCTTTCTCTCGGAGGTCGGAAGCCGTCCTTTCGGGCTCAGCAACCACACTGATCCGCTTCGACGACGTTTCCAATACGAGATTCCGCGAGCTGTGGAGACCTCCGTTTCCTGTGGACAACTCGCACGACGAGCTCCGCCCAAACGCGAAGAGTAACCAACTCCCTGACACCATCGGGCGAGATGCAGGGGAGTTCAATCACGCACGGAAACGTTTCGATCACTCGATCGATTCAAGTGGGCAACACCACCGCCACTTGAAACCCGAAACACCACAAAAACACCCGACAGTGGGAGTACAAAAACGGGGCGGCGTTGTGATTCAACGGCCGACGGCGTGTTGTCATACCGCCACTCGGGTAAGCAGGGAGCCGGAAAACACGCGGAAGAACGGAGACCGACGTGAACGAGCAGAGGTGGGAACCGCCCTCCGGAGACTTCGCCACGCTGCTGACCCGCTACGGAGAACTGGCCGCCGAGCTGGAGGAGAGCACCGACCTCGAAAGGTCGGAAGAACTGCGAAAACGACTCGCGGAACTGGACTCCCTCATCGACCACGTCAATTCGCCGTTCAGCCTGCCCGGGCCGTGAGACGCGAAACCGGGCCGGGAGCGGCGGTCGTCCACACCCCGCCGTACAGGTCGCGCCCCGTGTTCAGCGGGGCCCGCTCACAGCAGCGCGTCTTCACCGGCTTGGCCGATCCGGGTCCAGCCGAACTAACTCGAATTTTTTTCACAAAAAGTTCAGGGGTGCACACCCAGCATCGTGGCGGCCGTGCGGGACGAGGAGCGGGAACTCGTTTCACAGGTCTCGACGGCCGGCTGCTTCCGCGGACTCGGAGCGACCGGGTGCCGCTCCTCCCGGACAGCGGTGTCCAGAACACGTTGGATCTCCCGCTCGGTCGCGGCGTGAGCACGCGCGCTGACCTCCGTCACCTCCTCCGCCGAAAGCAGTCCCCGCCCCGCGCTGTCGGCCAGTTCGGAGCTGAACGCGGAGTGGCGGTACAGGACCAGGGCGATCTCGTCGACCAAGTCGGAATCGGTGGAACCGGTAGCCGTCCGAACGACACTCTCGGCAATCGTGATATCCATCGGCCGTGGGACGATCTGGGAAGACTCGGACACCGCGAACCTCCTACCAGTACGGTGCGAATTAACCGCGGATCCAAAACGGATCCATTCGGGTGACCTCGAAAGAGGGCCTCATTCGTCAAAACAGCGGCCACCCCGAAGAACGCCGTGGCAAGTTTACCGGCATCCTCCGCGCTTCGCCGGATCGAATTCGGCCCCACCCGCGGAACCCTCCGGATGATCGGAACCGATCGGGTTTCCACGTGGCGCACCTCTCCAAGGCACCGTGCGCACAACCGCTCGGTCGGTTACCCTCCACCCGAAATCTTTCCGCGAACGAGATCAACGACCCGGGATAAACGCCGAACGGTTCCGCCGGAAACGCCGAATTCCTCTCCCGGCGGGGTGCTGCCCGGAACCGTCCACAGCAGGCGAAACGCTCGCCGCGTGACACCCGAGAGCTCTTTCGGCGCGATCACCCCCGAAGGAGCCGCGCCACCCCGCGGATCCGCTCGCACCACTGTGTCACACCACCGCGGCCGACCCGCTCCGGAACGACCCGCACATTCATTACTCATACCACACTCAACAGGTTCCGCCGGATCATTTATCGATCAGGTGCTCGAATCGAAATCATCGTGACATCGAAATTCGATCTCCCCGCTCGAATTGCTCTCCGGACGCGGCACGACTCCCGTGATCGGCGCCGAGTACCGGCACCGCGAGCACGGCGTTCACCGGAAGTCCGAGTCACCCGTTTCCCGCCTTGTCTCGGCCAGGGCCCCGAGCACCTTCCGGGCAGCCCGCACCGAGGGGCCACGCGTTCCCGACCCCAGCGCGTACAGTCCGAATCGGTCCACGAGCCCGGCCATGCGCGGATCCGCGCGCATGGTGGCCAGTATCTCCACATCGACCGAACGCCGGACGTCGGAGACTTCCAGTCCACCGGGCGCCGGACCGCGCACGACGGCTCGCACGGCGTCGGTCCGCTCCCGCAGCGAGGTCAACAGCCTCCCGGCCGCCGCGCAGGCGCGGACTTCGGCCGGGATCACGACAGCGGTCAGATCCGCCCGGCGCAGCACCTCCGCGGACGGTTCGTCGAGCGTCCGCGGCAGGTCGCAAACCACGGTCTCACCCGCTCGCGCCCCGGCCTCGACGACGGCTTCGACCGAGCTCTTCGTGATCCCTTCCCCCCGTCCCGACCGCCCCGGGCACAGCAGGGAAAGCACTCCGGAGCCGAACCGCCTGGTCGGCAGCGCCTCCCGCAGGGCGTCCGCGGTCACCCTGCCCGTGCCGATGGACAGCTCCGACCACCGCACCCCGTCCGCACGCTCCTCCCCGAGCGCGAAGTCCAAACCGCCACCGAGCGGATCGCAGTCGAGCAGCATGCAGCGGCGGCCCTCCCCGGCGGCCAGCACCGCCGTCAACGCGGCGAACACCGAGGCGCCCGCTCCACCGCAGCCACCCAGCACAGCCAACACGCTGCCCGCACCGGAGACCGGCTCCTCGGTGAGACCGGCCAACAGCTCGACCAACCACTGCTCGTCCTCGGGAAGCCCCACCGCGTGTCGTGCTCCGTGCCGGAACGCCTCGCGCCAGAAGTCCGGCTCGGGATCTCTGCTCACCAGGACCGTCCCCGTCCTGCGGGGCAGTCCGGCAGCCGTGCACTCCGCGGCGGCGCAGGGATCGAGCAGTACCGGCCGAGCCGTTCTCCACCCCTCCCCGACGTCCTCCGGTGCGGCCCGGCGCGGTTCACGTCCGGCCGCCGCCGCGATCCGGGAAAGCTCCTCGGCCAGTCCGACGTCCCTGGTGACGATCAACGGATCTCGCGCTGTCACCCGCACCTCCCCGTGTGGTCCCACTACCGTCCCCGCGCACCGCCGTACGACCCGACGCGGCACGAAGAGCCCCGACCGCGACCACCGGTCACGGCTACGGGCACGGGCCCGTCCCGCTCCGGAACGGGCACCACGAGGCCGTCGAGGGCAGACGACGGATGCTGTCGGCTCCACGATCCCGAGCGGCCGTTCCGTCGCAAAGCGGGAGAACCGCGAGTTGTGGACGACTCAGAAGACCGGGGACAACTCGGGGCATCTCGCCGGTACGGCAGCTGACGGGGCTCTGCCGCGTCTTGACTGCCCTTCGACCGGTGACAGCTCGCTGGTCTTCCTCGGCGCGGCGGCGTCACGCGAACCGGGACAGCAAAGTCCTGCCAGTCGTTTGGGGGATGGCCCCCGCCAGGGGGGAGGGACGGGGGCCATCCTGGGTTCAGCCCCGGGGGGTCGGGCTGAACTGTCCGGTGCACCGGACCTCCCCACTGTATCGCTCCCTCTCTAGTGGACGCGTTGCGTCCATTAGGAGGAATAACTCTCGCTCAAACGAAGCCCTCGATCGTCCGAACAGGTGAGGCACGACCACACACCGCACTCACTCCGGAGCGGGGATCACCGCGCAGGAATCCTCCGGGCCCCTTCCGGGCTTCCCCGGATCCGAACAGTGCCCCACCCCGCTGCCGGACGAGCCGCCCCGCGAACGAACGGAGCCGGCGGTCGGAAAGACTCCTATGCTGGGACTCGTGACCGAGTCCGAGACCCCTCCCCGCGAAACGACAGCCGGCACAGCGGCCTACTTCGAGCTGGACAGGACGGTTGCCGCGCGGTCGAGCACGCTCGCCTTCAGCAGACCGTTCTTCCAGGAAGGCCTCATCAACCGCCGAGCCGTGCTCAAAAGCACCTACGCGCAGTTCGTGTTCATGCTGGCCGGCGCGGACACCGACCAGATCGAGCGGATGCGCGCGCATCTGACCTCGCTGTGCGCGGGATGGGACGTGGAGCAGGTCGACGCGATCGTCGAGGAGACCCTGCACGACATCGTCGATCCGCTCGTCTACAAGGAGGCCACCCAGCTCATCTCCGAGCACCAGGAGCGCGGCGACGACGTGGTGCTGGTCTCCTCCTCCGGGGAGGAGTTCGTGGCCCCCATGGCGAGGATGCTGGGGGCCACGGACTGGGTCGGAAGCCGGATGCGCGTCGAGGACGGGCGCTACACGGGTGAGCTGGAGTTCTACTGCTCGGGCGACGCCAAGGCCCGCGCGGTCGAGGAGACGGCCCGGCGCCACGGCCACGAGCTGTCCCGCTGCCACGCTTACTCTGACTCGACAGCCGACCTTCCACTGCTGGAGCTGGTGGGGCATCCGACGGTGATCAACCCCGACCGCGAGCTGCGCAAGGAAGCCGTGCAGCGCGGCTGGCCCTCGCTGGCCTTCGAGCACCCGGTCTCGCTGCGGGCCCGGTTCCCCACCCCCTCGGCCACCACGGTCACGGCCGCCGCGGTGGGCGTCGGCGCCGCGGCGGCCGGAGCGGCCTGGTACGGGTTGTGGCACCGCCAGCGCAAACACCGCTACAGGTGATCGGCCGGAGGCGTTCGGGCACCCGGCGGAGTCGACGCCGACCCGAACGGCTCACACCGCCGCGTGACCACCCGAGCGAACCGATCCGCCGAGCCTCCGAAAACAATCGGGGGAAATCCCCGCCAGGCCTTGCGGTGACGCGCATCACGGCCTACAAAGGAAGTACGGACCCCTGAACAGGGACGTTGTGGAGGAGAAACAACGTCCTCCACAGGGCTCCGTGCGCGATGGCGGGAACCCACGCGCAGCCGCTGAATAAAGGCAAGGTCGTTCTCAGGGTTGCGTACCGGGACGCCGGACGCCGAGCCCGCAGGATACGACGATGAGAACGCGCTTGGTACCCCGCAAGTTCGCGCCAGGGGGCGGCGCTCGTCGGTCGAACCGGCGGGCGCCGTCGTTCGTGCGCGCCCTCCCCGCTGCCCCCGGTTGAGCTCCCACTCCGGTTGAACCCCCGTGTTCTCGTTCCGCCACCGCGCTTCGAAACCCCGGGTAACTGTTCCGGCGCGTAACGTTGACCGCCCGATCGTCCGTGGGTAGCTTACGAGTTCGACCGGGTATCCGGTGGAACAGTTGCGGCCGGGGCCACACGCCGAGATCGGCCACGGTGGTGCGGCGCGAGGCCGCTCGCGGTAACCGGGAGGTCACCGTGCCCTGGATGTTAGGCAGACGCCACCTGATGGCAGCGGCACTCGGAACCGTGACGCTGGGGGCCGTGCGATCGACGAACAGCACCGATCCCTCCTCGCCCCACGCAGACCGGGCCTCCCCCGGGAAGACTTCCGCGCCGACGGATCACTCCGCGGAAGGGCCCGTCCCCGACCGGGTGAGCAGCATCCTCGCGGCCATGTCGTTGCGCCAGAAGGTGGGCCAGCTTTTCGTCACGGTCGCCCACGGCTCCACCGCCGACTCACCTCACCCGGGCAACCGGGAGGACTACGGAGTCGACACCCCGGCCGAGGTGGTGCGCGAGTTCCAGCTCGGTGGAATCATCCACTTCTCCTGGACCGACAGCCTGCGGGAACCGCGACAGATCGCGGAGCTGTCCAACGACCTCCAGCGGACCGCGCTGGATTCGGGTGCGGGGATTCCGCTGACCATCGCGACCGACCAGGAGCAGGGAGCGGTCACACGCATCGGCGAACCGGCGACCGCGCTGCCGGGCAACATGGCTCTCGGCGCCGCGCGCGATCCGCACCGGGCCGCACGGGCCGCGGGCATAACCGGACGGGAACTGCGTGCCATGGGGATCACCCAGAACTTCGCTCCCGTGGGGGACGTCAACGTCAACCCGGAGAACCCGGTGATCGGGGTCCGCTCGTTCGGCTCCGACCCGGAACTCGTCGCCAGGCTGACCCGCGCCCAGGTACACGGTCACCAGGACTTCGGATCCGCGGTGGACACCGTCTCCGCGACCGTCAAGCACTTCCCCGGCCACGGCGACACCTCCGTGGACAGCCACACCTCGCTGCCCGTGATCGACCACACCGCGGAGCAGTGGAGACGGCTGGACGCCCCGCCCTTCCGGACCGCCATCGACGCGGGAACGGACTCGGTGATGACGGCCCACATCAAGTTCCCCCGGCTCGACGACTCGGGAGAACCGGCCACCCTCTCCCGGGAGATCCTCACCGGCATGCTCCGCGAGGAACTCGGCTTCGAGGGCGTGGTGATCACCGATTCGCTGCGCATGGAAGGGGTGCTCGAACTGCACCCGAACGAACCGGTGTCGGTACTGGCGTTCCGCGCCGGGGCGGACCAGCTGTTGATGCCACGTGACCTGTCGGCCGCCATCGAGTCCGTCATCGCGGCGGTGCGCTCGGGCGAGTTGTCCGAGCGGGACATCGACCGCAGCGTGACGCGGATCCTGCGGATGAAGGACCGGCGCGGGCTGTTCGACGACCCGCTGGTGGACCCGGGTGCGGTCGGACGTGCGGTCGGCAGCGAGCGGAACGCGCGCCGGGCGCGGCGGATCACCGACTCCACCGTCACCGTGCTGCGCAACGACTCCGGACTGCTCCCGATGCGGGAACGACCGGGCGACGTGCTGGTCACCGGCTGGGGCGCGGACACGGTGGCGGAACTCGCCCGGCTGGTGCGGGAGCGCGGTCCCCGCGCGGAAGCCCTTCCGACGGGGTCCTCGCCCGACGGCGAAACCGTCGAGAGGGTGACGGCACGGGCTCGGCAGCACGAAGCGGTGATCGTGTTGACCAGCGCGGCCTGGAAGGAGGCCAACTCGGCGCAACGCGACCTCGTGCGTTCGCTGGGCGAGACGAACACCCCGGTGATCGCCGTGGCCGTGCGCGATCCCTACGACGCCGCCCACGCCGAACAGGTACGCACGTGGTTGACCACCTACTCGCACCGCACCGTGTCCGTGGAATCGCTGGCACGAGTCCTGTTCGGCGAGGTCTCGCCCGTCGGCAAACTGCCCGTGCCGGTTCCCGACCCGCGGCATCCCGGCAGGGATCGTTACCCGTTCGGTCACGGAGTGACCTGGTGAGGTGTTCAGCAGCATGAGCGAGTTGAACCGCAGGCGGTTTCTGCTCTCCTCCGCGGTCACCGCACCGATGCTCGGAGTGGGCGGGGCCTCGAGCGCCGCTGCCGAGCGCAGGCGCGCACCGGGCGAGCGGGTGCGCACCGGCGCCGACGTGCTGGCCGCCGAGGGGTGGCGCCGGCTGCGCGGAACCCCGGTCGGGGTGATCGCGAATCCCACCGCCGTGCTCTCGGACCCGGAGGCGGGACTTCCGCACATCGTCGACGACATGCACTCCGCGGACGGGGTCACCACGACCGCGGTGTTCGGCCCCGAACACGGGTTCAGGGGAACCGCGCAGGCCGGGGGGTCGGAGGGCGACCACACCGACCCGCGCACCGGGATCCCGGTCTACGACACCTACGGTGCCGACGTCGGTGAACTGGCCGGCATGCTGCGCGACTCCGGGGTGCGGCACCTGGTCTTCGACATAGCCGACGTGGGAGCGCGCTTCTACACCTACATCTGGACCATGTACACGGCGATGCGGGCCGCCGTACGCACCGACGTGTCCTTCACCGTGCTGGACAGACCGAACCCGCTCGGCGGATCCGCGTCCGGCCCGGTGCTGCGCCCGGAGTTCACCTCCGGGGTCGGCGAGCTTCCCGTGGCCCAGCAGCACGGCATGACCGTCGGGGAACTCGCCCGCATGTTCGACGCGGAGTTCCTGCCGAAGGACGAGAACGCGAGCCTGCCGCGACTGGACGTGGTCGAAGCACGCGGCTGGTCGCGGGGGCTGCGCTTCGCCGACACGGGGCTGCCCTGGATCGCCCCCAGCCCCAACGTGCCCACCCCGGACACGGCGGCGGTGTATCCGGGCGCGGGGATGTTCGAGGGAACGGTGTTCTCGGAGGGCAGGGGGACGACCCGCCCCTTCGAGACGATCGGTGCCCCCGGGGTCGACTGGCGGTGGGCCGAGCGACTCAACGCCGCGGGACTTCCCGGCGTGTTCTTCCGCGAGACCTACTTCGTCCCGACCTTCTCCAAGCACGAGGGCTCCACGTGCGGTGGGGTGCGGATCCACCGCACCGGCGACGGGGACTTCGACGCGATCCGCACGGCGGTGGCCATGATCGTGCACGCCAGGCAGCTCTACCCGGACGCGTTCGGGTGGCGCCCGGACAACTGGATAGATCTGCTCACCGGCTCGGCCCGGCTGCGGAACATGGTCGACAGGGGCGCGGACACCGCCGAGATCGTGGGGGCCTGGCGCGCCGAGCTCGCCGGGTTCCGACGTGCACGCGACCCGTACCTGCTGTACCGCTGATTGGAGTTTTCCGTTCGGGTGACCCGCTTCGGGGCCTGCAGCGCCGGAGAACACGAGAAACCCGGTCATCGATTCGAGCGAGAACCTCGGTGAAACGAGATCCTGCGAGGTGGGGATGCGCAAACCGATGTTGGCAACGGTGCTGGTTTCGATGCTGGCCGTCACCACCTGCGCGGCTTCCTCCACCACGCGCGGAGAAGGCAGGTTCGACCTGCCGAAGGAGGGGTTCGCCCCGGCCGACACCCGGCTGCGCGACTCGTCGCCGCGGGAGGCGGGCCTGGCCCCGTGGCCGCTCGTCACGGCCACCCGGAAGATCGCCGACTGGACCGAGGAGGTCCCCGGACGGCAGCACCCGATGTACGGCGGGGCCGTGAGCCTGGTGGCGCACAACGGCCGGGTGGTCAGCCACGAGGCGGCGGGCTACGAGTTGCGCTACTCCGACGACGCGGGCACCGAACTCCCCCCGGCGGAACGCGAGAAGGCCGAGACCTCGACCATCTTCGACATCGCCTCGATGACGAAGCTGTTCACCTCGGTCGCCGTTCTCCAGCAGGTCGAACGGGGCCGGGTGGAGCTGGAGGAGCCCGCGGCGCGGTATCTGCCCGAGTTCGGCAACCACGGAAAGTCCGGGATAACCGTGCGCCAACTGCTGACCCACACCTCGGGGCTGCAGTCCGTGGTGCGCCTGTGGGAGCTGCCCGCCGAGGAACGCGTCCCCCACGTGATGGGGCTGGAGCCGGTGAACGAACCGGGCAGCAGCTACAACTACTCGGACCCGAACATGATCGTGCTCGGTGAGCTGGTCGAGCGGGTCTCCGGAAAGTCGCTGGACCGGATGGTACGGGAACGGATAACGGAGCCGCTGGGCATGCGGGACACCGGCTATCTCCCTCCCCGGTCCGAAGCGGACCGGATCGCGGCCACGGAGTACCAGCGACAGCCCTCGCGCGGGATGCTGCGCGGCAGGGTGCACGACGAGAACGCGTGGTCGCTCGGGGGTGTGGCCGGGCACGCGGGGATCTTCTCCACCGCACGGGACCTGGCCGTGCTCGGGCAGGCCGTCCTCAACGGGGGCAGCTACGGGGGAGCGCGGATACTGCGGGAGCGCAGCGTCGAACTGATGCTGACCGACTACAACAGCGAGTTCCCCGAGCACTCCCACGGTCTCGGGTTCGAGCTGGGGCAGCGCTGGTACATGGCCGGGTTGACCGGGCCACGTACGGCGGGACACACCGGGTACACGGGGACTTCGATGGTGCTGGACCCCGCCTCGCGTTCGATGGCCGTACTGCTCACCAACCGGGTGCATCCCTCGCGGGAGTGGGGGTCGAACAATCCGGCCCGCGTCGAGCTGGCCGAAGGGCTGGCCCGTTCGATGTCCGTGGAACCACGTCACGGCCCGACCGCCTGGTTCACCGGTGGCGGCAGCACGGAAACCGAGGCCACGCTCACCACCGACCGGGTGCGGGCCGACGGACGGGTGCGGGTCTCCTTCGACGCCTTCGTGGACACCCAGCGCGACCCGGACGGAGCGGATCCGCTCCGGCTCGAGTACAGCCGGGACGGCGGGGACAGCTGGCAGCCCGTTCCCCTGCACGTGCGCGGCCGCGGAGCCCCGCGCGGCCCGGTCACCGAACTGGCAGGCTCCGGGCACCGCTCCTGGTGGAGAGTGCGCGGCACGGTCCCCGGCGGCGAGTCGGACTCGCTGCTGGTGCGTTGGCGCTTCTCCCCGGACGAGCGCTACGTCGGGCGCGGCGTGTACCTGGACGGGATAAAGCTGACCTCCGGAGGGGAGAAGCTGCTCGACGGGGAAGCCGACCCGAGCGGTCTGACCGGTTCCGGATTCCTGGTCGCCCAACGCTGAGCGGGAGAGCTCCCCGTTCCGGTTGACAGGACACTCACCTGGTGGAACCTCCCGCGGTCTCGCGAGCGGGTGTCCCGACATCGGGTGGCGACCCACCGGCGATTTCCTTGCGGGCACAAGCGACTACTTCGGGTAATCTCGGGGTCGATTCCAGGCGTTGGCACAACGGAGGGGAGAACACCGTGCCCGTGGTTCCGCAGGATCTCGAGGACATTCTGAACAAGCGCTCGTTCGCCCACATCGCGACGACCGGTCCGAAGGGGGAACCGCAGTCGAGTCCGGTGTGGATCGACTGGGACGGCCGGTACGTCAAGTTCAGCCAGACCACCACCCGCCAGAAGTACCGCAACCTGCAGCGGGAGCCGCGGCTGGCTCTTTCCGCACTGGACCCCGAACAGCCCTACCGCTACATCGAGATCCGCGGAAAGGTCGCCCGGGTGGAGGACGATCCGGACAACACCTTCATCAACAAGCTGGCGAAGAAGTACATGGACGCGGACGAGTACCCGTACCACCAGCCGGGCGACCACCGGGTGATCGTCTACGTCGAGCCGGAGCACTCCACACGGATGTGAGCCCCCATCGCACAGCGGCGTGGGGACGGCGGCACCGGATACGATCACCGCATGGACCCGGACCTCGACGCGGTCGTCGCGCACGAGCTCGAACTGCTGGATCCGGCCGTGCGCGGCGACCCCGAGGCAGTGCGGAGACTGCTGCACGAGGACTTCTCCGAGATCGGGGCTTCGGGAAAGCGGTGGGACCCGACCACGGTCACCGAAGCCACGTCGGCCACGGCCGAGGGGATCACCGCCGATGACTTCCGTCCGGCGCGGCTGTCCCCGGACGTGGCACTGCTGACCTACACCGCGAGCCGGGGCGGGGTGACCACCCTGCGCAGTTCGGTGTGGGTCCGCACCCGCGCGGGGTGGCGCCTGCGGCACCACCAGGGAACACCCCGCTGAGCGCGAGCCACCGAAAACCGGTTGGCCGCACTGCTACTCTGCACGGTGTGTTCGCACATCACCTGAGCTGCTTCTACATCAGGCCCCGCCGCTGACGGCGGCGGGCTGATCCCTTCTTCTCTCGGCTCCGCCGCTTTTCGGAGCAATCGCCGGTCCGGTCGCTTTTCCCGGCCGACCGGCTCCGAAACGTCTTCAGCGGAGTTTCTCCATGTCCAAGCGACGTTCTCGCTCGTACACTGCTGTCGCCGCACACCCGGGCGGACCACACGAACTGGGTCAGAACCTCCTCGTCGACGGGGCGACGATCGACACCATCACGCGACTGACCGGGCAGGCACCGGATCCGATAGTGGAACTGTGCCCCGGCAGTGGAGCGGTCACCGTTCCACTGGGTGAGGCGGGAAGGCCGATAACCGCCGTGGAGCTGGATTCCCGGCACGCGGACAGGCTCGAACAGCGCACACCGGACAACGTGCGCGTCGTCCGGGATGACGTCCTGCGCTTCCGGTTCCCCCGGCACCCCCACACGCTGGTGGGAAATCTGCCGTTCCACCTGACCACCCCCATACTGCGGCGGGTCCTCGCCGCGGAGCACTGGCGGACGGCCGTGCTGCTGGTCCAGTGGGAGGTCGCTCGCCGGCGCGCCGGTGTAGGCGGTGCCAGCATGCTCACCGCGAGCTGGTGGCCGTGGTACGAGTTCGAACTCCACGCCCGCGTCCCCGCGCGATCCTTCCGCCCGGTCCCCTCCGTGGACGCCGGTCTGATCACGATCCACCGCCGCCCGAGTCCGCTGGTCACCGAACGGGAGGCGTACCAACGCTTCGTCAAGCGGGTGTTCACCGGCCCAGGACGCGGACTACTACGGATCCTGGTGCGCACCGGGCAGCTGAACGGCGCCGGTGCCGCGCACCGGCTGCGTGATCGGGAGCTCCCGACCGACGCGTTGCCGAAGGACCTGACGGCCGAGCAGTGGGCACGGTTGTGGCGACTGTGCTCGGAGCCCGCGCGGAAAAACCGCAGGTCCCGGGACTGACCCCCTGAGCGGGGGACGTGGCTCGCCGGGGCGGGTGGCTCCCGCCCCGGCGGCGCCGGTTCCGAGCGGGGAGGTTGGGCACGGCGTTTGACCGCTCAACAGTGATGTTAGTAACTTTCCCACATGGCCACACTCGATGAAGCGGGTTCCGAGACCGGCGAGCACAGCCCGCTCGTGCGGATCCGATCCCTGCTGCCCGGCCTGGCGCGCGCCGAGCAACGTGTGGCACGGATCGTACTCGCGGACCCGTCCTCGATCGCCCACCGCAGCATCACCGAGGTGGCCGAAGCGGCCGAGACCAGCGAAACGACGGTGACCCGCTTCTGCAAGGCGGTCGGGGTGACCGGTTATCCCGAGCTGCGGATAGCGCTCGCGGCCGACACGGCACGCACCACCAGCCGGGACCGGGACCTGGGCAGCGACATCTCCGAGGAGGACGATCTCACCCAGATAGTCGACAAGATCGGCTACGCGGACGCGCGAGCGGTCGAGGAAACCACCGGACAGCTCGACACGAACGCGCTGGCTCCGCTGATCGACGCCGTCTCGGGGGCCGGACGCATCGATGTCTACGGCGTCGGAGCCAGCGGATTCGTCGCGCTCGACCTGCAGCAGAAACTGCACCGCATAGGTCTGACGTGTTTCGCGTGGCCCGACACGCACAACGCGCTGACCTCGGCGGCGCTGCTGCGCGACGGGGACGTGGCCATCGGCGTCTCGCACACGGGGGCCACCACGGAAACGGTCGAGATCCTGCGGGAGGCCCGCACCCGCGGGGCGACCACGGCCGCCATCACGAACTTCGAGCGCTCCCCCATCACCGAGATAGCCGATCTGGTGCTCACGACGGCGGCCAGGGAGACCACCTACCGTTCGGGGGCGATGGCCAGCAGGATCGCCCAGCTCACCGTGATCGACTGCCTGTTCGTCGGGGTGGCCCAGCGCCACCTGGACGACGCCAAAGAAGCCCTGCAGGCCACCTCCAAAGCGGTCGGCGGACACCGCCTGCAGGTACGTCCCGACAGGCGCAGACAACGGGAGGAGCACCGGTGAACCACCACGAGGCACGACACTCGTCGGCCGGTGGGGAGGGCTCCGTGGACGACGACACGTCGGAACGGCCACCGACCGAGCTCGGCAATCCGCGAACCACCGACATAGACCGGCTGGACACGCTGGACCTGCTGCACCGGCTCAACTCCGAGGACCGTTCCGTGCCGGAGGCCGTGGGAGGGGCTCTTCAGGAGCTCGCGCACGCGGTGGACCTGGCCGTGGACGCGCTGCGTTCCGGTGGCAGGGTGCACTACGTCGGTGCGGGCACTTCGGGGCGGCTCGCCGTGTTGGACGCGGCCGAGCTGGTGCCGACCTACAACGTGCCGCCGGAGTGGTTCGTGGTGCATCTGGCCGGTGGCAGCTCGGCCGTGTGGAACGCCGTGGAGAACGCCGAGGACGACTCCGCGGCCGGAGCGGCCTCCGTGGAGCGAGCGGCGACCGGCGCGGACATCGTGATCGGTCTGGCCGCCTCCGGCAACACCCCCTACGTGCTGGGGGCGCTGGAGGCCGCGCACGGCCTGGGGGCCTCGACGGCCCTGGTCTCGTCAAACCCGAACCGTGCCCGCGGTCCCGCCGTCGACGCGGCCGTCACCGTGGACACCGGACCGGAACCGATCACCGGCTCCACGAGGATGAAGGCGGGCACCGCCCAGAAGCTGGTGCTGACCTCCTTCTCCACCGCCGTGATGGTCCGGCTGGGACGCACCTACTCCAATCTGATGGTCAGCATGGTGGCCACGAACGCGAAGCTGCGCACGCGCACCGTGCGGATCCTGCGGGAGGCGACCGGGGCCACGTGGCAGGAGTGCGAGTCGGCGCTGCACGAGGCGGACGGTGATCTCAAGACGGCTCTGGTGCACATGCTCGGCGGGGTGGACGTGGCCGGAGCGGCCGCGGCCCTGGCCCGGTCCGAGGGGCACGTGCGGGAGGCCCTGCGCACGCTGGGCTCGTGAGGGACTCCCGCGGAAGCATCCGACGCGCTCCTCCGGAGCGGTGCGCTGTCTCCGGGCTCAGTCCGCGGCCGCCCCCGAGCGGACGGGCAGGTCGTAGGTCCTGCGCACGCTGGTTCCCAGCTCGCCGATGTCGGCTCCGTAGACGTGCAGCGAGATCGCGGTGTCCTGCCCGCAGTTGCGCACGAGGTGGATGTCACCGGGCGGGGCGAAACCGCAGGCCTCTCCCTCGTGGTTGGTCACCAGCGCGCCCGGGACCAGGTGGGGGCCGTCCTCCGGCGAGTTCCGCAGCTCGTAGTGCTGTTCGCTTTCCGCGCCCTGGTAGACGCCGGTGACGCACCAGGCGACGTGGTCGTGGATCGGTGTCTGCTGGCCGGGCAGCCAGACCAGCGCGACCACGGAGAAGCTCGCGTCCGGTTCCACGTGCAGCACGTGCTGCAGGTACCGCTCCGGGTCTCCCCTGCGCTGCTCCTCCCGGAGCAGCCCCGGGACTCCGAGGAACGGGCGCAGCGCTTCCCTGACCAGTTCGGCGGTGTGTGCCTGGCCGTGCCCGGGGCGCACGCAGTCACGAATCGCGTCGGCCAGCTCGGTCAGGCGCTGATTCCGGTGTCCGGTCCGCATGGTGGTCATACTCGAACCATGCACAGCGGCTCGTGGTCCCGTCGACCACCGGATTCTTGGGTGGGGGCCAACTCCGGCTTATAGCCGCACGACGCGCGGGGGTCTCACCTCGGTCCCTCCGCTTTCCGATTTTGCCTATAACTGGGAGTCGTCCCCAAGGCTCATCTCCGCTCCCACCTCGCCGAAGGTGTCCAGCATCGAGGCGGTGGCCGGGATCCGGTGCTGCTCCCGCAGCGCGTAGGCGGTCACTCGCCGGTGCTCGAGCCCGGCGACCCTCCTGCCCACCACGTTCGGGTGCCGCAGGAACGACAGCACCAGCGCGGGCATCAGGGCTATTCCCACCCCCGCCGCGACCAGCCCCTGCACCGCGAGGTTGTCATCGGTGGTGAAGGCGATGTCCGGTTCGAACCCGGCAGCGGAACAGGCCCGGGTGAAGTGCTCCCGGCACCGGGGGCAGCCCGCGATCCAGCGTTGCCCCGCCAGCTCGGCCAGTTCGACCGACTCGCTTCCGGCGAGTTCGTGCCCGGTGGGCAGCACCGCGACCAGCGGATCGTCCAGCACGGCCCTGCCCACGATCTCCTCGCCGCACGGTTCCGCGGTGTCCGGATAGCTGAACGCCAGGGCCATGTCGCAGTCGCCCCGGCGGAGGGCCTCCAACGAGTCGGGGGGTTCGGCCTCGCTGAGCCGGATGCGCAGGTCCGGATGCCGCTCGGTGGCCCGGGCCACCGCCCTGGGAACCAGGGTCGCGCTCGCGCTGGGGAAGGCGCAGATCCGGATGCTGCCGCTGCGGAGTTCGCGCACCGCGGCGATCTTGTTGCCCGCGGCGGTCAGGTCGCCGACGACCGACTCGGCGTGCGCCGCGAGGATCCGTCCCGCCTCGGTGAGCTCCAGCCCGCCTCCGGCGCGGAGGAACAACGGAGTGTCCAGACTCCGCTCCAGCGCCCGCATCTGCTGGCTGACGGCGGGCTGGCTGTAACCGAGACTGCGCGCGGCCGCCGTGTAGGAGCCGGTGCGCACGACGGCGTGGAACACGCCGATATAACGGGGATCGACCATCCTCGCAGGATACGAGCCGGTTCACCCGGACGGCACCCACCGGAGGCGGAGCGGGACGCGCGCCCGGGCTCCGGGGACTCCGGTGGACGGTCCTCGCGGGGAGCGCTCAGACCAGCCCCACTGCACGGCGCGCGAAGTGGATCTCGGTGGCGACCTGGCGCAGGGTTTCCGCGATCACGAGGGAACCATGACCGGCGTCGTAGCGGTAGAACTCGAACGACCGATCGCGCTGCTGCAGCCGGTCCAGGTAGTTCAACACCTGCTGTATCGGGCACCGCGGATCGTTGTCCCCGGCCAGCACCAGCACGGGGGCGCGCACCTCGTCCACGTAGGTGATCGGGGAGCAGTCCCGGTATACCTGGGGCACCTCCTCGGGGGAGCCGCCGAACAGCGCCCGGTCGTAGGCCCGGAGGGGTTCCATCTCGTCCGCGAAGGCGGAGACGTAATCGGCCACCGGCACTCCGGCGACACCGCCCGCCCAACGGTCCGGCTGGGTGCCCAGGGCCAGCAGTGCCAGGTACCCGCCCCAGGACGCGCCGGAGACCACGCTGAGCTCCGGAGTGGTCAGCCCGTCCTTGACGGCCCAGTCCTGCACCCGGGCGACGTCCTCCAGCTCGGTGAGGCCGGGCCTGCCCTCGATGGAGTCGCGCCAGGCCGAGCCGTACCCGGTCGAACCGCGGTAGTTGACCTCGACCACGGCGAAACCAGCCTCCAGCCACGCCGCGCGGTAGGACGAGAAGCGGTCCTCGTCGGCGGCGTGCGGACCACCGTGCAGATTGAAAACCGTGGGCATCGGCCCCTCTCCCGCGCCCTCCGGGCGCGCCACCAGGGCGTGCACGGTGTCGTTGGGCCCGTAGGGAACCTCCACGAACACGTCCTCGACGGGCCTCGACTCCGGAGCGCGCTCGCCCCCCGGAGTGAGCAGCACGCTGTCGGTGCCCTCCGAGGAGAGCACACGCACCCGGCCGGGAACGGCGGCCGAGGACCAGGTGTACTCCACCGCGAAGTCCGGCCGGACGGAGGCACCGCCCACGGTCCCCTGCGAGGTGGGCAGCGGGGTGAGCGCGCCGTCGGAGAGCTCGTAGCGGTGGAGCGTCGTGCGTGCCTGGTGGGTGTGCGCGATCAGCAGCGCCGAGCCGTCCGGATACCAGTCGGCGGAAACCTCGCCGGGCAGGCCGAGGTCGAGCTCGGTCTCCGCGTCCGTGGCCACGTCCCAGACGAGCAGCTCCTCGCGTCCGCGCCGCTCGTGCGAGACCAGCAGCCGCGTGTCCCCCGTCACGGGGGCGAAGTCCAGGGCGGCCAGCCCCAGTCCCGAACCGTCCCACTTCTCGGCGAGCTTCGACCCGTCCGAAGTACGCAGCACCCGCAGCGCGGGGTGGCGGCTGTCGCCGTGCTCGGAGTGGGAGAGCACCAGCAGGCTCTCGTCCCAGGACAGCGTCGCCAGACCGCCGTCCTGCTCGTGCTGGTACACCACTCGCGGGGTCTCGTCGTCGCGGGAGACCCACACGGTCACCCCGTCGTCGGTGGACATCCCCAGCGCGATCACCCGCGAGCCGAGCTCCAGACCCGCCGGATAGCCTGCGTGCGTCGTGGGCAGGGGGTTCTCGGCGCCTGCCGCGTCCGACTCGTCGAACGGCTCGCTCTTCCAGGTCCCGAACTCGTCGCCGTCGGTGTCGTCGAACCACCAGACGCGGGTGCCGTCGGCGGAGAGAGTGCCGTGAAAGGTGCCGTTCGGCCGATCGGTGACCTGACGGTGCGTGTCCGCGGAACGGTCCCAGGCGTAGAGCTCCCAGGTGCCGCTCACGTTCGACACGTACAGACTCCGCCGGGGGGCGTCCCTGGCCCAGTCCGGCAGCGACACGCGCGGAGCGCTGAACCGGGCGCGCCAGCGCGCCTCCTTGTCCGGATCGTCGAACAGTTTTTCCGGAATGTTGGCGCCTGGATACGTGCTCACGCCACCGATCCTGCCCGATCGGACCAACGAGGTGGGCACTGGGTACGCGTTGTCGCTCGACCAGGCGAGGGAAAGCAATCCGGTCGGTTGATTGTCCCGGGCATCTCCCTCGGGAGATGATCGAACGGCTGCATGCTCACGCGGGCGTACCGAACGGATGCCGGCCGTCGTACCCGCCCGCCAGGGCAGAGCGACAGCACGAGGGGGCCGCAGCGCTCGCGGATCCGCACCGCGAACACACGTGGAGTGACAATGATCTACGGGATCGACGTTTCGCATCACCAGGGACCGTTCGACATGCACCGCGCTCGGGCCGAGTCGTTCGAGTTCGTGTTCATCAAGGCCACCGAAGGGGACGGCTTCGTCGACCCCCGGTTCCGGGACAACCTGTCCGCGGCACGATCGGCCGGACTGCTGCCCGCCGCCTACCACTACCAGCGCGAAGGAGCCTCCGCGGCGGCACAGGCCGATCACGTCGCCGCGACCGTGCCCACCGACGTCCCCGTCATCCTCGATGTCGAGGAAGGCGGCGGCGGCACCGGGCTCACCGGGGCGCTGACCCAGGAACTGCACGGACGCGGTTTCCGAACCCCCCTGCTCTACCTGCCGGAGTGGTACTGGCAGCGACTCGGCAACCCCGACCTGTCCGGCTTTCCACCCCTGTGGAAGTCCCGGTACCCCGACAACCGCGGCGGCTACGCCAGTGAGATCTACCAGCGCGTACCCGAGCACTTCTGGAACGGATACGGAGGCAACCAGGTCGCAGTTCTGCAGTTCACCAGTTCGGCGACGGTGGCGGGGCAGAGTCCCGTCGACGCCAACGCCTACCTGGGAACCCGCCAGGACATGGAAAACCTGCTCGACCCGGAGGGAGAAGACATGCGCGACGACGAACGGCACGCCCTGTTCGACATACTGCAACAACTCACGGCCAGCCGCACTCCCGGCGAATTCACGGGGTGGCCGTCTTATGTGGATGGATCCAAGCGCTTCACCCTCGTGGACTTCACGCGCTGGATCGACAAGCACACCTTCGAACTCCACCGGCAGTTCGCCCAGGGAAAGAACGCGGCCGAGCTCGCAGCGGGCGGAGACGGTCAGCAGACGGAGAACGAACAGGCTCTCCGCTCCGTGATCGCCGAAGCGGTGAGCTCGGTACTGGACGCGGAGGATCCCCGGCGCGGGGAGGTCGTCGACGCGGTCACGGCACGCCTCACCTCCGCGACCCCACCGCACAAGGCCGAGCAGAGCTCAGAAGGCTCCGGGGAGTAGTCGACGAGGAGTCGTCGTCGCTCGAGCGCCCCGCCGCGGCAAGGTGCCGACTCGCGTGCAGGCACCCGACAGACCAAGCGAACCGTACCGTGAGGAAACCAAAAAAATCCGGTTACCGAATGCCGTGGCACTCGGTAACCGGATCACTCACCGTCGGGGTGGCGGGATTTGAACCCACGACCTCCTCGACCCGAACGAGGCGCGCTCCCAAACTGCGCTACACCCCGGCTCGCCCCATCGGGGCTCACCGTCGGCTCCGACAGATCGCCGCCGACCGACAGCTCAAAGTCTATCTGATCCCGACACGGTCCTCGACGGGGGCCCCTTCCACGCTCGGAACCGTCCCCGGACCGCCGCCTTCCGAGCGCGGAACGAGCGTCAGCAGCGAAGCCTCCGGCGGGCAGGCGAACCGGACGGGAGCGTACGGAGAGGTCCCCAGACCGGCCGAAACGTGCAACCGCATGTGCGCCCCCCAGCCGGAAGGACCCTTGGCCCGCGCACGATCCAGCTCGCAGTTGGTCACTATCGCCCCGAAACCGGGCAGGCAGAGCTGCCCCCCGTGGGTGTGGCCCGCGAGCACCAGGTCGTAGCCGTCGCCGTCGAACGAGTCCAGCACCCGCGGCTCCGGGGAGTGCGTGACGCCCAGCCCCAGCCGCACATCCTCCGGGGTCCTTCCCGCGATCTCCGCGTAGCGGTCCCGCTTGAGATGCGGATCGTCCAGACCCGCCGCGTGCACGCTCACCCCGCCCACGTTCAGGTGCCTGCGCCGGTGCGTCAGGTCCACCCAACCGCGCTCCGTCATGGCCGCGCGCAGATCCCGCCACGGCAGCGGCTCACCCCGGATGCGCTTCTTCTTCCCCGAGGGGACCAGGTAGCGAGCCGGATTCTTGGGTTTCGGCGCGTAGTAGTCGTTGCTGCCGAAAACGAACACGCCGGGACGGTCCAACAACGGCCCCAGAGCGCGCAGCACCCCCGGGACCGCCTGCGGATGGGCCAGGTTGTCACCGGTGTTGACGACCAGGTCCGGTTCGAGCTCGTCCAGCCCGGCCACCCAGCGCTGCTTGGACAGCTGGTTCGGCGTCATGTGCAGGTCGGAGACGTGCAGCACGCGAAGTCTGGGACTTCCCTCGGCCAGCACCGGCAGCGTGGCCTTCCGCAGGGTCCAGTGCCTGCGTTCGATCCCCGCCGCATAACCGAGCGTGGAGGCGCCCAGCGCCCCCGTGGCAAGCAGAATCCGACCGAGCGTGTTCACACCGTCCACCCTACGGCGCTTTTCGCCGCCCTGTGCGACGGCCTGCGAAGGCCTCGGGGCTTGTTCGACGACTCGTCCCGGTGACTCGTCCCGGTGACTCGTCCCGGCTACCGGGAACCTCGGCGACCGCCGAACGAGCCGGCGCCTCGACAGCGCCGCAGGACAGCTCGAGCGGCCCCGGCAGGAGGGGCGCCGGGCGCACTGCTGTGCCGATCCGCGGGGCGGCGCGGGACAATCGCGGGTATGTCCGAGTTGAAGGAACGCCTGCGAACCGATCTGACCGCGGCGATCAAACAGCGGGAAACCACACGTACCGGTGTGCTGCGAATGGCCCTTTCGGCCATCGGAGCCGAGGAGGTGTCGGGCAAGGAGGCCCGTGAACTCTCCGACGAGGAAGTCAGGGCGGTGCTGTCCAAGGAGGTCAAAAAGCGCGACGAGTCCGCCGCGGCGTTCGACTCGGCCGAGCGCCCCGACCAGGCCGCGTCCGAACGCGCCGAGGGCGAGATCCTGCGGGAGTACCTCCCCGCCCAGCTCGACGACGCGGAGCTGACCCGCCTCGCCCGGGAAGCCGTCTCGGAGGTCGCCGAGGAGCTCGGGGAGGCCCCGGGGCCGAAGCAGATGGGTCAGGTCATGAAGGCGGCGAACGCCAAGGTCGAGGGCCGTGCCGAAGGTGGCAGGGTCGCTGCCGCGGTGAAAGCCGAGCTCGGCGTCTGACGAAGGAGTTCCCGGTTCGGTTCGCGCGGAGGTGTGGGTGGCGGAACCTCCCGCGGCGGCGCCGCCTGCCCGGGTGATGTGTTTCGGCGCCGCCCGCGCCGGGGAGGCCCGGGCCAACCGTCAACGGCCGCCGGAAAGCCTCGGTGAACTCCCGGCCACCGCACCGGACGGGCCGGCTCCGCAGGAGAGGCACGCCCGGAGGGCGGACTCACCGTTCGGCCCGGTTCGACCGCCAGTAGGCCAACGCGTACAGCCGGGAACGCCCCAGTGCGAGTTCCGTTTCGCAGAATCGCCGGACGCGGTGCACGACATCGGCCTCGGCACCCACCCACACGTGAGGGTTCGGCCCCAGGTTCGCCCCGCTCATCGCGTCCGGAAGCGAATCGGGGCCGCCTGCGGACGCGGCGTCGCGGAACAACCAGGTCCACTCCCCCCGCGCCGTCGCTGGCACGTACTCGCGCTCGGCGGAGTCGGCCACCTCGACGAACACCCGCACCGGAATCGTGGCGGGCAGCTCCTCCAGAATCGCGGTGATCGCGGGCAGGGCGCTCTCGTCCCCGACGAGCACCAGCGGGTCCGCCTCGGGAGCAGGCCGGTAGGAGGGACTGGGCCCCACCGTGACCACCCTGTCCCCGACCCGGACGTTCGCCGCCCAGGAGGCCCCCGGCGCCTCGTGGTCGTGCAGCACGAAATCGACGGCGAGCTCACGCCGCTGGGGGGCGAACCAGCGAACGGTGTAGGTACGTTGCTTGGGCTGCTGGTCGCGGCGCGCGGCGAACACCTCCTCCCGGCTGTCGCCCAACGGCGTGGGCAGCCCGGGCCGGGGCAGACACAGCTTGATGCGCTGGTCGCTACCGCTGCTGACGAAGTCGACGAGCTCCTCGCCCCCGAGAACCACACGCACCATTCTCGGCGTGAGCCGCTCGACCGCCCTGACCTCGAGCTGCCTGTAGCGGGACCGCACCGGCGTCTTCCCTGGTTGTGTACTCGCCACGGCTGACCAGTGTAGAACCTTCGAGCCCACGGGCGCCCCGACCGGCGACGCGACCAAGAACCTCCGGCAGAAGACTTCTTCCGGAACGAGCGCTCGGTCCGCGCAGCCCGAGCAGCCACGCGAAGTCCCGTTCGACTGCGGCAGCTCTCCGGTGCTCCTCGGCGCGACGGCGCCGAAGAGCTCATCCGAGCAATCGACACCGCCGCGGGTTCCCCCGTGGTGCTCTCACGAGGACGGTCCCGAGGTCGCGTGGATGGTTACCCGATCCCGGGGAACCCGCAGCGAGAGCCCGCGAGAGGTTCCGCTCAGCGAGCACCTACGACGAGCTGCGCAGAAAGCCTCGTGAGAACAGGCCGTCAACCTCCCGACCCCTCTCCGGAACCGTTTCCGCCACCCCCGCCGTCGGCCTCGGGGCGCTGGGTTCCGGTTCGCGGTGGCGGGACGTAGCCGGTACTCACCGACAGGTTGATCGACTTCCCCTCGGAGACCACACCGCGCGGGGACTGGCCGATCACCGTCCCCTGGGGGTCCCTGCTGCTGACCTTACGGCGCTCCACCTCGTAACCGGCATCGCGCAGCTTCTTCGCCGCCTTGTCGAACTTCATCTCCACGACTTCGGGAACCTGCTTGCCCGAGCCGCCGCTGCGGTAGCGATCGGTGGTGCTCGGCAGCTGGGCGACGGGCAGTCCTTCGTGGGCGCTCTTCATCGCTCTCATCCAGGTCTTGGCCGGGATGGTGCCGCCGTAGATGTTCCCGCTGCCGCAGACCGAGGGGGTTCCTCCCAGGCAGATCCCGGCGCCCGACCAGGACGGCGGACGATCGATGAACGTGAGCGCCGCCCCCGCGAACTGCGGGGTCGCCCCGATGAACGCCGCGGAGGCGAACGTCTCGGTGGTTCCCGTCTTGGCCGCCGTGGGGCGGTCCCATCCCGTCGAGCTGGCCGCTCTGGCCGCGGTTCCGGAGATGGTGTCGTCCGACATGCCCTCGGCCATCGCGTCCGCCAGCTCGCGGTCCACGGCCTGCTCACAGGGCGGTTCGGTGATCGAGACGGGGTTACCGTTCCGGTCGGTGATCTGCTTGATCGGTGTCGGCGGGCACCACTTCCCACCGCTCATGATCGTGGCGGAGGCGTTGGACAGCTCGAGCGGGCTGGTCGGGCTGAACCCGAGCGTGAACGCTCCGATCTTGCGCTGCTTGATCTCCTCGGCCTGAGTGCGTTCGCGCGCTCGCTCGGACGCCATCGGCACCCCGGCCAGATCGTGGTGCTTGAGCGTGCGGCGCATCCCCAGTCGCGCGGCCATGTCGACGGTGTCGTCCAGCCCCGCGCGTTCCTCGAGAATCACGAAAGCGGTGTTCGGGGAGGTGGCCAGCGCCTCCTTGATCGAACGCGGTCCCGCTCCGACCCCTTCGGCGTTTCCGACCGTGTAGGGGTTGGTCCCGTTGCTGAACTTGGCCGAGGTGTAGGAGGAGGGTGCCGGGACAACGTCGTTTATCCCCATCCCGTTCTCCAGCGCGGCCGCGGCCGTGAACGTCTTGTACACCGAGCCCGCGCCCTTCTGCACCATCGTGGTGGGCAACGCGTAGGCGCTCTCCCCCTCCGCCTTGTCGAACCCGAAGTCGCGGTTCGCCACCAGCGCCCGGACGCGGTGCTTGTCCTGGCCCGGCTCCACCACGGACAGCGCGTTCGCTATCCGCTCGCTGTCCTTGGGCACCCCCTGCTCCGCCGAGTCCTTCGCCGCCGCCGTTATCCGCTGGTCCAGTGTGGTGCGTATCGTGTAGCCGCCGCGGCGCACCTGCTCGAGGGAGAAACCCGCCCGTTGCAGGTAGTTCTCGACGTACTTGCAGAAGAAGCCGTTCTCGGCTCCCGCGCCCACACAGCCGTTCGGCAACTTGGACAGCGGCTCCTCGACCCCGAGCGGAGCCTGCTTGGCCTCGCGAGCCCTCTCCGGGGAGATCCGGTTCTGCTGGGCCATGGCGTCGATCACCAGATCGCGCCGGTACTTGGCCTCGTCCGGTTGAGTGACGGGGTTCAGGGACCCCGGCCGGTTGACCACTCCGGCGAGCAGCGCGGCCTGGGGAACGGTGAGCTGGTCCGGAGTGGTGCCGAAGTAGGCCTGCGAAGCCGCCGCGACCCCGTAGATCCGGTTGCCGTAGGGGACCACGTTCAGGTAACGCGTGAGGATCTCGTCCTTGCTCAGGCGCTTCTCCAGCTGCAGGGCGATGCGGATCTCCCGCAGCTTGCGCGCCACCGTCTGCTCGCTGGCCTCGGCCTGCTCGACCGGTTCACCGGCCGCGTCGACGTGCACCAGGTAGTTCTTCACGTACTGCTGGGTGATCGTCGAAGCCCCCTGGGTGATCTCCCCCGCCACCTGGTTGCTGACGAAAGCACGCACCGTTCCCGGCCAGTCCACGCCCTCGTGCTCGTAGTAGCGCTGGTCCTCGATCGCGACCATGGCCGCCTTCATCGTGTTCGCGATCTGATCGGAGCCCGCGGGCGTGCGGTACTGCTCGTAGAGGTGGGCGATCGGATTGCCCGCCCGGTCCGTGACGGTGCTCACGAGGGGTGGCTGCTCGGTGAGCAGTTCCGTCGAGATCCTGTTCACCGCGTCGCTGGCGCGGTTCGACACCACTCCCAGTGATCCCACGGCGGGGAACAGCATGCCGGCGACCAGGACACCGGCCAGCACACAGAGACCGAACAGCTTGAGTACGCCGTTGCGAATCCGCACAGCACTCACGGTAGGACGCGTGCGGGGAGGCCACTCGCTGTCGCGGTCAATAACGCCCGATGTGATGAGTGCGAAAGAAAAATCCCACGAAAGTCGGTTGGCCTTGGAACCGAGATCTTCTAATGTGCGTCCACGTCTAGCGACGAGATGTCGTAGCGGGCTGTGAGCGCGCCACGACAGCCGGTGCCGGGGGGCCCGGAGGTTGCACGGTCGCCGACGATCCAGTGAGGAGCTGGGGGCTTTGATGCTCGAACAGGGGGACTGGCGGGTTAACGCGGCATGCCGCGACAAGAACCCGGACCAGCTATTCGTACGGGGAGCGGAGCAGCGCAAAGCGCGCACGATCTGCTTCGGATGCCCCGTCCGCACCGAGTGCCTCGCCGAGGCACTGGACAAGAAAATCGAATTCGGAGTCTGGGGCGGAATGACCGAACGCGAACGCCGGGCACTGCTGCGCAGGCGCCCGGACGTAGGCAACTGGCGTGAGCTGCTCGAAGCCGCGCGCGAGGACTACACCCGGCCCGACGCCTACCAACTCGGCTGACCCGTCACCAGGGTTTTCCGCTCGGTTCGCGCAGGGGGTTCCGCAGCGGAACCTCGGGCGGCGGGCGGCGCGAGTCGCTCGGGTGGATTTCTCGGTGCTGCCGCGCCGAAACAACTCCGCCCGATCGGCTCGGCAGAGCCGAGGAGGTCGGGATTCCGAACACCCACGTGGATCGGGTAAACGCTCGCTCGGCCTGCTCGAACAGCGCACAAGTGGCTGAGCCGCCTTCCGCCACCTGCGCGATCGGCACCGCCGGGGGTTCTCGGTCACGGGTCTCGCGAGGACGGCCCCGACGTCGTGTAGGCCGCTACCCGATGTCGGGGCACCCGCAGCGAGACCCCGACCGGGGTTCCCCCACGGAACCACCCGAGCAAACCGAGCCACCGATTCCCCGAGGAGGGGTTCGCCGGTTCACCCGGCCAGCCTCTCCCCGATCTCGGTGAGTCCGGCCAGGTCGTGCACGTCGTGCGGCATGGCCGGAACGCCGACGAGTTCCACTTCCGGGTGCGCGCGGGTGAACCTGGCCAGCAGCCTTTTCTCGCGCTCGGCCACGGCGACCCGGTCCGCGTGCAGCCGGAGCACCGAGGCGGCCAACGGCGAGTTCCCCTCCGACTCGAGCTCCTCCGCCGCGGAGACCGCACGCGCGGCGGGCAAGTCGGCCAGCACCGGATGCGTGCGGTTGGCGACCAACCCGGCCGGCGGCATCGACTCCGCGGAGAGCCGTTCGACGAAGTAGGAGGCCTCGCGCAACGCGTCCGGCTCGGGGGCCGCCACCACGAGAAACCTGGTCCCCGGGGAACGCAGCAGCCGGTAGGTGTGCGCGGCGCGTTCCCGGAAACCGCCGAAGGTCGAGTCGAAGGCCTGCACGAAAGCGGCCGCGTCGGCCAGCAGCTGGTGGCCGACGACCGTCGAAACGGCCTTGGCGAACACGCCGAACCCCGCACCGACTATCTTGCGGAGTCCCTTTCCGCCAGCTCGCGCCGGACTGGCCAGCATCCTGATCAGCTTTCCGTCCAGGATCGTGGACAGCCGCTGGGGCGCGTCCAGGAAGTCCAGTGCGGACCTGCTCGGCGGAGTGTCCACCACGATCAGGTCCCACTCCTCCTCCGCGGTCAGCTGACCGAGTTTCTCCATGGCCATGTACTCCTGCGTTCCGGAGAACGAGGTGGACACGGTCTGGTAGAAGGGATTGTCCAGGATCTGCCTGGCCCGCTCGCGCCCGGCGTGTGCCAGGACCATGTCGTCGAAGGTCCTGCGCATGTCGAGCATCATGGCGTGCAGCTCCCCGGGCACCTCGGGGCCCAGCTCCACGCGCCGCGGGCGGTTGTCCAACTCGGCCAGCCCCAGCGCCTGAGCCAGCCTGCGGGCCGGGTCTATCGTGAGCACCACGACCTTGCGGCCACGCGCGGCCGCCCGGAGACCGAGAGCCGCGGCCGTCGTGGTCTTTCCGACCCCTCCCGAGCCGCAGCACACGACGATCCCGGTTTCCGGGTCGTCGACGAGCGCGTCGACGTCGAGTCTTTCGGGACCGGGCCGGTCGTTCATCCGTTTCCTCCGACACCGCGGGCGACGAGCTCCTCGGCCAACTCGTACAGCGCGGCCACATCGATCCCGTCCACGTACTCCGCCAGATCGAGCGAGGGAAGACCGGTGCCGTGGAGTTGTTCCCGTGCCGAGAGTTCCGCGCTCGCCCTGGTCGCGTGCTCGACGGTCTCGGCGACCAGCCCGTCGAGCACTTCGTCGTCCCAGTCCAGCCCGGCCGACTCCAGCCCGCCCCGGATCCGGCTCGCGTCCACTCTGCCATCCGCAGCGGCCGACACCGAGCGGGTAGCCAGCCGGGCCGGGCGGGCGCGGTTGAGCAGCACGGCCCCCGGGCGCAGGTCGGCCGCGGCCAGCTCGTCCACCGTCTCCAGGGTCTCTCTGACCGGTAGCTGCTCCGGCAGGGTCACCAGGTGCACCACGGTGTCCGAGGAGTGCAGCAGCGCGACCACGTCCTCGCTCTGCCCGTGGATCGGCCCCATCCGCGCCAGATCCGCCATCGCACGGGTGACGTCCAGGAACTTGACGATCCTGCCGGTCGGGGGCGCGTCGACCACCACGGCGTCGTAGCTGTACCGCCCGTTGGAGTCGGTCCGCCGGACGCACTCCTTGATCTTGCCCGTGAACAGGACGTCTCGCAGCCCCGGGGCCAGCGTCGTCGCGAACTCGATGGCCCCCATCTTGCGCAGGGTGCGACCGGCGAAGCCGAGGCTGTAGTACATGGCGAGGTACTCGAGCAGGGCGGCCTCCGCCTCGATCGCCAGCGCCTTCACCTCACCGCCGCCGGGGGCGGCGGCCAACCGGCGCTCCGAGTACTCCAGCGGAGGAGTGTCGAAGAGCTGCGCCAGCCCCTGTCTGCCCTCCACCTCGACCAGCAGCACCCTGCGGCCTCCGGTGGCGAGCGCCAAGGCGAGTGAGGCCGCCGCGGTCGTCTTGCCCGCGCCGCCCTTGCCGCTGACGAAGTGCAGCCTGGCGTGGTCCAGTTGGCGGTCCCATTCAGAACTCACGCGATCAGCCTAGGCCCGGCGGAGGGTTCGTGTCCGCCCGCGGCGGAAAAACACCGTTCGGCGGGCCCCCGGTCCGACAGCGGCCCGGAGCGGTGCTCTCCCACTCCGCGCGCCGACGCGGCCGCCCACGCGAGTCACCCGGCGCGGACTCCGGTTAGTAGGGTGGCGCCATGACCAAGTGGGAGTACTCGACAGTACCGCTGCTCAGCCACGCGACCAAGCAGATACTCGACCAGTGGGGCGAGGACGGCTGGGAGCTCGTCGCCGTTCTGCCCGGTCCGACCGGTGAACAGATGGTCGCCTACATGAAGCGCGCCAAGGAATGATCACGCACCCGCACGGCGGGTCCGCTCGGCGTGCGGGTTTCCCTCCGTAGTCTTCCGAGGGCTTTGTAGTCTTCCGAGGGCTTTCCGGGATCGCGCCGAGAAGTCCCGTCCCCGGCCCCGGCAGGGCACGTCGAACCGCGGAGCACCGGCCGGGGGCGGCCCGCGGGGCAGGAGATTGGGGTTGCCGAATGCACAAGTGGACACAGCGACTGGCCGAGATCGGAGTGGAGCTGCCCGAGGTGGCACGCCCCGTTGCCTCCTACGCTCCGGCCGTACGCAGCGGAGATCACGTGTATACGGCGGGTCAGCTTCCGATCGTGGGCGGTGAGCTGGTCACGACGGGCAAGCTCGGCGCGGAGGTGGACCAGGACGAGGGACGACGACTCGCGCGTATCTGCACGTTGAACGCCCTCGCGGCCGTGCACGGTCTGGTGGGGTTGGACTCGCTGGCCGGTGTGGTCAAGGTCGTCGGTTTCGTCGCCTCGGCCGAGGGGTTCAGCGCGCAGCCCGCCGTGCTCAACGGCGCCTCGGAACTGCTCGGGGAGGTCTTCGGGGACGCGGGCACCCACGCTCGCTCCGCCGTGGGAGTGGCGGAGCTCCCCCTCGGTGCTCCGGTGGAAGTCGAACTGATCGCGGAGATCGACACCACCGCGTGAACCGCGGGCGGCGCCGGACGCCACGAAGAGGTGGCGAACCGCTTCCCTCCGGCGGACGAGCTCCCGTGCCGCCGGCCCGCTGAACACGCTGCCGGGGGCAGCGGGTGCGGCACTTCGTGTCGCGGGGAGGACTCCTCGTGAGGTGCCTCCCCCGCGAACACTCGGTCAAGCCTGCTTACAGTGAACCGTGCGTGATCCTCCCGCGCGTGTCGCGGGTTGATCGCCGAGATTTCCAGAGGAAAATCACCCATACGGATGCACGGCGAGGGTGATCGTTCAACGCAGCGTGCTGGGGAGAGCCCCAGGAGGGGATGACAAGAGGTGACCGACCGCGAAACCGGCCTGTTGTGTCACGAGCTGCTGCTCCACCTCGCCGACCGGATCCCGAACGATTCGCTGTGGCGTTACCGCGACTGGTTGGCCGGTGGCGCCGAGGAAGTCCTCGCCGTTTCCCTGCCCAAGCACCTGCTGCGCGAGCGCATCGGGCTCACCGACGAGGAGCACCGCCTGCTCTCCGACGCGCTGCTGCCCCTCGGGGCCGATCCGGCGGTGGTGGGCGCGATACTGCCCGCCGAACCGTCGACCGAGGGGCCCCGCACGGGGCGGTACTCGTTCACCGCAACGGGGCCCACCGACGACAAGGGGGACTCGGAAGCCCTCGTGCTCGGCGCCTCCCTGAGAGGACGCCCCGGGGTCCACGAGGTGCGCGGCAGCTGGCGTCGGGACACCGCGAGTGATGACTCACCGGTCCGGGTGGTGCTGATAACCACCTCCGGGGACCCGGTCGAACTCACGGGGGAGATCCAACGGATCCTCCGCGCCCTCGGAAACCACGCCCCGCTGGTCGAGGTGCTTCCCGCCGGCGTCGAGCTCCCCGATTACCACGGTCGAGCGCACACCGCGTCGAACCTGATCTGCACAGGCAGCGGCGAACTCGTCGGCCAGAACTGACCGCGCGGAACAGGACAGGACACGCCCGCAGAAATAAGGAGAACCCCGTGGTGGACGTGGCAGACGGCGCCGGGCCGGCCGAGCGGCTGCACGACCTGCTGCTGGCCCTCACCGGCCGGTTGGACGACGACGCGGTCAACACTGCACGCGAGCTCGCGGGAGCGGGTCAGACCGATGTCGCCGCCGAGCTCGTCACCGGCTCGCTGCTGGCAGGCGGAATCGCGGTGAGCCGCGCGGAACAGCGCGAGCTCTCGACGGTCCTCGGGCAGGCCAACTCGCGCAGCGGGCTGGCCGAGCGGCTCGTACCGGGCGAACCCGGCACCTCGGAACCGCACAGGTTCACCGAGCCGGAACGGGTCGACGACCTCGCCGCGGCACTGCGCGCGGTCGCTCCCCGGCTGCCGAACCTGCGTTCGCTGTGGTGCGCGGCACGGACCACGGCGGCCGGAGTCGCGGCCGAAGCGGTTCCCCGCAGAGTACTGCTGGCCGAAGTGGACGGATCGACCGCCGTCGGACCGACCGGGTACCAGCTCGTGCAGGCACTGCGGCGGTCCGGCATAGGCTGCTCGGTCGAGGCCTTCGAAACCGGCGGCGAACTGCCCGACTACCACCGCGACGCGCTGACCGTCTCCCACGAGGTGGAGCTGGACCGCACCTCCTCGCCCCGGCCCGAGTCCACGAGACAGGAAGTGCGCGGGAACCACTCCTTCGAGGACCTCGCGAAGCAGGCGCACCACCAGGAGACGTTTCCCGAACCACCGCCGACGCGAGCACGGCAGCAGCACGACTCCCTCGCGATGAGGGAGGAGCCCGACCTCGATCCGCCTGCGGTGGGCACGACGGCCGAGTGGCCCGCTGCCGAGTACGGTGAAAGCGACCGGTCCGACTTCCCCCCGCAGGGGCTTCCTCCCATCGAGGACCTGCCCGCTTACGCCCCTTACCGGGGAGAGCGGCACTCGTCGAGCGAACCGGACCCGGAGGAAACCGGCTTCATCGTGGGCGACCGCCCTGCCGCTGACATCTCCGGAGCGGCACCTCGGGAGTTTCCCGACCGTGAGTTTCCCGAACCCGAGGACCACCCGGATCCGATGAGTTTCCCGGCCTCCGCCGGGATCCCCGCCTTCACGGAGGAACCCGCTCCCGCCACGGACGGCGGCTCGGAGCTCTCGCCCTCCGCTCCGTCCGAGCAGGAGGAGCCCGCGTCCAATCCGAACGTTCCCGCGGCCGTGGACGCCAAACTCACCGACCGGGAGCGCAACCTGCTGCGGAAGCTGCACGAGGAGCTGGCGCAGCGGGAGCAGGACAGGGAACCGGACCAGGCGGAGTCCCAGGACGCGTTCTCGGAGCCGGTCACCCGGACGGGCGGCGAGACTCAGCAGGACCCGCGCACCACGACCGTGCCGGGGACCGGGAACTTCCCGCCGATCGGTTCGGTCGGACCGCAGCAGCCGTGAGGCTCGCCGCGGGCGAGCGCCCGCACGCGGCACGGCACCGGAACCGGCCCGCGACCGGCCCTCCGGACGAGTCGCTCCGCGCGAACCCCTGACGGGGCTTTCCGCCCGGGCCGTTGGCCGGGTCGGGGTTCCTCTTCCGGCACGGGCAGCGCCGAAACGACCACGCCTGCAGTCGAGCAGCCCAGTCCGCGCACTCTCCGGGGCCGAACCGGTGGGCCTGGCCCCGGACGGCCACTAGGCTTGCGTTCATGCGCTTGCCTGCAGAACTGACCCTGCCGGACGGGATGGTGCCCGAACGACCACCCGACCCGCCCGCCACTCCGCGCGACGCGGCCACTGTGGTCCTGTTGCGGGACGGTCCGGGAGGTCCCGAGGTGTTCCTGCAACGGCGGGTCAGGGGCATGCCCTTCGCCGGTGGCATGACGGCCTTCCCCGGCGGGGGTGTAGACGAGCGCGACAGCGACACGAGCATCGCGTGGGCGGGCCCCTCCCCCGGCTGGTGGGCCACTCGCTTCGGTTGTGACGAGCAACGAGCCCGCTCGCTGGTTTGCGCGGCCGTGCGCGAGACCTTCGAGGAATCGGGCGTCCTGCTCGCCGGGGAGACCCACGAGAGCGTGGTCAGCGAGGCGACGCGCTACGCGGAGGAGCGAAGGGCCCTGGTGGCCAAGGAACTCTCCCTGGCGGGAATGCTCGCCGAGCACGGGTTGGTGCTGCGGGCCGATCTGCTGCGTCCCTGGTCGAACTGGGTGACCCCGGCCGTGGAACCACGCCGGTACGACACCCGGTTCTTTCTCACCAGCGTTCCCGAGGGGCAGCGCGCGGACGGGTTCACCGGGGAGGCCGCCGAGGCTTACTGGCGCCTCCCCGCGGAGGCGCTGGACGACTGGCGTTCCGGGGAGTGCGGCCTCCTCCCGCCCACCTGGGTGACGTTGACCGAACTGGCGGGCTGCTCCGACGTCGCGGGGGCCTTGACCGCCGACCGGGAGCTCGACAAGATCATTCCGAAGGTCGTCCACCGCGACGGAGCCTGGCGCGTGGTTCTTCCCCGGGAGGACCAGTAGGTTGATCGGCCTGCCCGGGTGGCGTTTCGGCGGTGCCGACTGCTCGGGTGGGGACGAGCGGCCGCGCCCTTCGAAAGACACCGGAACTTTCGACCGTTCCGCGTGAAACGTTCCCGGCCAGAGCACTGCCGGTCGCCGTCGGCTCGCCGTCGTCCCCTCGGCGGCACGCGACGCGACCCCCGGAAAGGAGCGACGAGTGAGTACGCGGTCTCCGGCACACCCCGCCTACGGGGTGCTGCGTCCCGTCCTCGAGTACGCCGCCGTACGGCTGGCGCAGAACCCCGGACCGATGACCCTGGACGGGACCAACACCTGGATCGTGGGCACCCCCGGAGCGGGCGAGTGCGTGGTGGTCGATCCGGGCCCGGCCGACGCTGAGCACCTGCGCTCCGTCGGTGAGCACCTGCCCGTCGCCGGAATACTGCTGACGCACCACCACCCGGACCACGCGGACGGTCTGGAAGAGCTCGCGGAACTGACCGGGGCACCGGTGCGCGCGGTGGACCCCGCGTGGTGCACGAGCGCCTCGAAGAACGTCTCCGGGGACTTCGGTTCCGGACCGCTGGAGGACGGCGAGGTCGTCGAGGCGGCCGGCCTGGAGTTGCGGGTGCTGGTCACTCCCGGGCACACGGCGGACTCGATGTGCCTGCACACCGAGCACGGCGGGGTCCCAGCCCTGTTCGCGGGCGACAGCCTCCTCGGACGTGGAACCACCGTGGTGATGGCCGACGACGGCCATCTCGGTTCGTACCTGAGCTCGCTGCGCAGGCTGAGCGACCTCGCCCCGGGCACCCGGTTGTTGCCGGGGCACGGTCCCGAGTCCCCCGATGCCCGTGAGGTCGCCGAGCACTACCTCGAACACCGCGGGCAACGGCTCGACCAGGTACGCACCGCGATCGCCGGGATGGACGGGGAGGTCAGTGCTCGGCGGGTCGTGGACGTCGTCTACACCGATGTAGCCCCCTCCGTGCGGCCCGCCGCCGAGAGCACGGTGCTGGCCCAGCTGGAGTACCTCCGCGAGCGGGGAGAGCTCTGACCGCTCGGCCCCGCGCACCTCGCGGGCTCCCCGAGCCCGCGAGGGCCCGTCAGATCATCGCCTGCTGCGGGGCCTCGGCTCGCGCGGGCAGCAGCGTGCGGCGACGTGCCCAGAGCAGCCCGCCGAGGACCAGACCGATGGCGCCCGCTGTCGCGAAGGACAACGGCGGGTCCTGCAGCTCCACGAGCTGGCCGCTGAGCGACTGCCCCGCGGCGGCCCCCAGGGTCACGGAGGTGATGACCCATCCGAACGCTTCCGTGGCCGTCCCTTCCGGGGCGACCGCTTCGAGGGCGACCGAGTGCGCCGTGGACTGCGGTGTGATCAGGCTGCCCGCGATCAGCAGCGCCGCCGTGAGCCCCAGCAGGGTTCCGGGCAGGGCCAGCAGCATGACCAGCGCCCCGAAGGCGAACAGCAGCGCGGGCAGCCGGAGGTGCATCGGGCGTGGCCACGGGCGCATCCCGTACAGCACTCCGACGACCACGGAACTCACCGACAGCACGCTGAGCAGCAGTCCGCCCACGGCGGCGTGCCCGGTGCGTTCGGCGGCCGCGGGCACCGCGACCTCGATCATCCCCAGCACCGTCCCGAAACCGAAGGCCGCCAGCGCGACACTGCGCATCCCCGGTGTGGCCAGCGCTCCGAGCACCGACCCGGCGGGTGCGGAGGAGTCCGTTCGGGGGCGTTGAGCGCGGGCCGCCGGGGTCAGCGCGAACCCGACGCTTCCCAGGACCATGCACACCGCTCCGGCTACCAGGCCGGTTCCCGCCCAGGGCATGGTCACGAGCAGCCCGGCGAGCCCGGGCCCCAGGATGAAGAACACCTCCATGCTGATGGCCTCGTAGGAGTAGGCCGCGTCCCGCACGCGCCCCTCGGGCAGCAGCAGCGTCCACAGCGCCCTGGATGCGGGCCCCGTCATGGGCTCACTCGTTCCCACCGCCACGGCCAGCGGCACCATCGCGAGCGCCGGTCCGCCCGACTCGATGACGGCGATCTCGATGGCCACGAGCACGACGAAGATTCCGGACACCACCAGCAGGGGGCGGGTGGGGCCGACCCGGTCCATGATCCGCCCCTGGAACACCGAGCCGAAGGCCACCCCGGCGAGGTTGCCCGCCGAGACCAGGCCGGCCACTCCGAAGGAGTCGGTGGTGCGCTGGATGTAGAGCAGCAGGGCCAGGCCGATCATGGCCACGGGGAGCCGCGCCAGTATCGAGGTCACCACCGGCGCTGCGGCGCCGCGGGTGCGCAATGCCGCTCGGTAGTCGGTGAGGGTTACGGAGTTGGACACGCGTACCAGTATCACGAAAATGGTACGGCAGTACCACTGAATTTCGGGGTTACCCGGATCACCACCCCGGGGCGACGAGCCGCGACCGCGACCGCGGCCCCGGGCACGAAGGAGCCCCGCGGCCCGAAATTCCCCGAAGAAATTTCCACGAACACGCAACCCCAACTCTTCCCGGTACGTCTTCACGGGTGAAAGGGCTTGGCAAGGCCGCTTCAAAGGGCGCAAGCTAAAGGTGAGCAACGTACGGGTGTCGCTGAGTCACTCGGCGTGGCCACCGGTATCCAGTCAGCTGGACCGGCGCCAGGACCTTCCGTCGCCGCACGGGAGTTCGGCGGCGGAACAACCGGGAAAACAAGCCTTCGATGTGCTGGTTCGGGGCCGACACATCGAGGGATCGGGGAAAAGCGTGGTTGGTCGGGGGACGGACCACGCGGTGAGAAGGGACCGGAGCGCCGCGTCGGGGGTGGCGCCCGGCCCCTTCTTTTTTCGGAACCCGGCGTCGCACCGCTCTCCCGGCGGACTCCAGCTCGCCACGGCAGGCTCCGCGAGCCCCGCACCGAACCATCCGATTCGCCAGCGGGGCCCGCCGCACGGCCTCCCGTACTTCACACGGGACGTACCCGCGTCACTTCCGTTCGCCCGCGCCCCGAACCGGCTCCGGAGGAGCCGCACCCGGCGCCGGACGACAACCGCCGTCACCCAAGGCGAACCTAAGCGGAGGAACCTCACGCGGACACGAAAAACCGCACCGCCCGTTCCCGTCGGAGATCTCCGGACGCGGTGAACGGTCGGCGCGCTGCGACCACGCTCGAGGGAGCGTCGGAAGTACGGTCGTGTCTGTTCGCGGAGCGCGGATCAGCGGGCCCGGCGAGCCAGCCGCTCCGGGTCGAGAATCAGCACACTCTTGCCTTCGAGTCGAAGCCAACCGCGGTGTGCGAAATCGGCGAGCGCCTTGTTCACCGTTTCCCGCGAAGCCCCGACGTACTGTGCGATCTCCTCCTGGGTCAGGTCGTGCGTCACCCGCAGCAGACCGGACTCCTGGCTACCGAAGCGTTGCGCGAGCTGCAACAACGCCTTGGCCACCCGACCGGGGACATCCGTGAAGATGAGGTCGGCCAGCATGCCGTTCGTCCTGCGCAGCCTACGGGCGACCACGCGGAGCAACTGCTCGGCGATCTCCGGGCGCGTTCCGATCCACTGGCGTAGCGCGCTCCGATCCATCGTCAGCGCACGCACGTCGGTGACCGTCGTGGCTGTCGACGTCCGCGGCCCCGGATCGAAGATCGACAATTCGCCGAACATGTCCGAAGGGCCCATGATCGCAAGCAGGTTCTCCCTGCCGTCGGGAGATTTCCGACCGAGCTTGACCTTGCCGGACTGGATGATGTACAGGCGATCCCCCGGCTCACCCTCGGCGAAAATCACGTGGCCACGCGGGAACTCCGCCGGTTCCAGCGATTGCGTCAGTGCCTCCGCGGCTGCCGGCTCCACTCCCTGGAAGATGCCGGCCCGCGACAGGGTCTCGTCCACCTCGTCCCTCCATGTTGAGACGCGGCGGCTGCTCTCGACGCCGATACCGCCATAGAGCGGCTACCGGCGTGTGCCGCCTATCACCACAACCAGTCTACGACCGATCGCGTGAACGGCGGGTACGTAGTCTGCCGGCGCGTCCCACCCTGCGAAGCTGGAACAGCTCCAGCGCACGTCCAATTCCCTGCCGGAACAGCGCCCGAACCTCGTCGGGACGGGCGTTCTCCAGCAGCTCCTCCACCTCGTTCTCCTGCACCGCACCATGCCGAAGCCGAGCCTCGACACGCTCCATGAAGAGCGTGAAAAACATGATCACAAGCGGTACGACGATCACGAACCAGGCAGTCATTGTGACCCAATCTTCGCTCATACCTCGGTGGCACTCGCAACCGGGGTACGTCAACAGCGCTCCGACCTCGCTCCGCACGGGGCCGCGAAGCGCACGACCACGGAAGGCGCCGCGAGCGACGCCCCGCTGCCCGGTCCCGGCCCCACCGGACGAGCGTGAAGCGCACCGCATCACTCGCGAATGTGATACGAATCACACAACAGTGCCGGGGCGTCCCCCCGCACATCCCTCGGACGGAGGACCACGCGCCCTCCCGGGCCGTAGGCTAGTGGAGTGCCCGACCCAGCTCCAAGCAACACGCAACGCAAACGCTCGTCCGAGACCAGGCTCGGACTGGTACGACGCGCACGCAGGATAATGCGCACGCTCACCGAGGCGTACCCCGACGCGCACTGCGAGCTGAACTTCGACAACCCGTTGCAGCTGGCGGTGGCCACGATCCTCTCCGCCCAGTGCACGGACAAGCGCGTCAACGAGGTGACGCCGAAGCTGTTCGCCCGCTACCCCACTGCGGCCGACTACGCGGCGGCCGACCGCACCGAACTGGAGGAGCTGATCCGCTCGACCGGCTTCTACCGGAACAAGACGAACTCCCTGATGGGGATGGGGGCCGCTCTCGTCGAACGACACGGCGGGGAGGTGCCGGCGACACTGGAGGAACTGGTCAAACTGCCCGGGATCGGCCGCAAGACGGCCAACGTGATCCTGGGGAACGCCTTCGACGTGCCGGGCCTGACCGTGGACACGCACTTCGGGCGCCTCGTCGGGCGCTGGGGCTGGACCGAGGCCACGGACCCGGTCCGGATCGAGCACGCCGTCGGCGAGCTCATCCCGCGCGCGGAGTGGACGACGCTCTCGCACCGGGTGATCTTTCACGGTCGCCGGGTCTGCCACGCCCGCAAACCGGCGTGCGGGGCCTGCCCGCTGAGCAAGGACTGCCCGTCCTACGGGATCGGCCCGACCGATCCGGGTGAGGCGGCCGAACTGGTACGCGGTCCGGAGTCCGAGAGGTTGCTCGAACTCGCCGGGGTGCGCACCGAGGCCGGTGGAAGCGAGGCACGCACGGCGGAATCCGGGGAGTCGACGACGCGATGAGTTCCGAGCAGCCGGATCGGCGCGGCTTCGGCAGGGAGATCCGCTGGACGCTGATCGTGGTGGTGGTCGCCGTGCTCGGCGCCGTGGCGCTGTGGCCGCGCGGCGAGGACCCCTCTTCCGGGACGGGGGCCCCGCCCGGAGCGGCCGAGCGCTCCCGCCCCGACGTGGAGACCCTGCGGCAGCGCGCCGACCTCGCGGGGTGCGCTCCCGCATCCGGGGCCGACACCTCCGCTGCGGCGCACGAGACCCCGCTCAGCGGGGTCACGGGGACCTGCCTCGGCGACGGCTCCCCGACCGACCTCGCCGAGGCGCTGGCTGGACGGACCACCCTGGTCAACGTGTGGGCCACCTGGTGCCCGCCCTGCCGCAAGGAACTGCCCGCCCTGCAGGAGTACTCCGAACAGCCCGATTCGGCGCGCGTGGTCGGCCTGCAGGTTCAGAGCGACGCGAAGTCGGGCCTCGAACTGCTGGACAGCCTGAACGTGCGGCTGCCGGTGCTGCACGCGGAGCGGGAACGCGTCGCCGAGGCGCTGCCCGCTCCCAGACCGCTGCCCGCGAGCTACCTCGTCACCCCCGAGGGCCGGGTCGAACGGTTGCCTCCCGAGGTGTTCGAGACTCCCGAACAGATCCGCCGGGCGGTGGACGACAAGCTGGAGGCACGGTGAACGAGGAACACGGCCCGTTGGTGGATCCGAAGCTGGTTCCCCGCTGGCTGCGGCCGCTGGTCGAGCGAACGGCCGAGGTCGACACGAAGGAGCTCGGCTGGCCGCACACCCCCTGCGGGGCGGACGTGCGCCCGGCAGCGGTGCTGATCCTGCTCGGCGAGGACGCCGAACGTACCGGTCCGGACGTGCTGCTGCTGCGCCGCGCGGACGGGTTGAACTCGCATCCGGGGCAGGTCGCCTTCCCCGGAGGAGCCGTGGACCGCGGCGACGCGGGGCCCGTCGACGCAGCGCTCCGTGAGGCGATCGAGGAGGTCGGCGTGCTGCCCTCGGGGATCACCCCGGTGGCGACGCTGCCCGAGCTCCACCTCGCCCACAGCGCGTTCCGGGTGACACCGGTGCTCGCCCACTGGCACGAACCCGCCCCGGTGCAACCGGTGGATCCGGACGAGACGGCAGCCGTGGCCAGAGTTCCCATCGCGACGCTGTCCGACCCGGCCAACCGGTTCGAGGTGCGTCTGGGCGGCAGGACCTCACCGGCCTTCCTGGTGCCGGGAATGCTCGTCTGGGGATTCACCGGTGGCCTGCTCTCCGGGTTGCTCGACCTCGCGGGCTGGT
This sequence comes from Actinopolyspora biskrensis, assembly GCF_013408175.1. Lineage (GTDB taxonomy): Bacteria > Actinomycetota > Actinomycetes > Mycobacteriales > Pseudonocardiaceae > Actinopolyspora > Actinopolyspora biskrensis. The sequence goes on along the minus strand of NZ_JACBYW010000007.1, from coordinate 175,981 downwards.
CACGTGAGTGGAACCGTGGAGACGTGCGGGAACTGGACGAGGCGTGGAGAGCCGCGGTGGAGGCGGCGGATCCCGGTTGCGAACGTTGACACCGGATCCGTTGGAATGAGAACGAACCGTTCGGGAGGTGGTCGCCTTCGGTCGGCCCACGTGCACGACTCGGCCCGGACCGGACAATCACCGCTCGAAGCCCCCGAACGTCTGCAGCCGAAGCCGAGGTGATCGGTGAACTGGGTCGACTTACTGGTGGTGCTGCTGGCGCTGCTGGCAGCGGTCTCGGGCGCGCACAACGGGCTGGTCACCGCCTCGCTCTCCTTCGTCGGGGTGATCGCGGGGGCGATCATCGGTGTGCGCTCGGCCCCACTGCTGCTGGAACGACTGGACAGTCCGGCCGCCAGAATCGGTTTCGGCGTGGGGATCGTCGTGCTGCTCGTCGCTCTCGGCGAGACCCTCGGCATGTGGGCCGGAAGACAGCTCCGGGACCGCATAACCGGGCACCGCAGGCTCATCGGCGTCGACAACGCGCTGGGGGCGCTGCTGCAGGGAATCGCCGTGTTCGTCGTGGCGTGGCTGGTGGCGCTCCCGTTCACCGCGGCCTCGGCGCTTCCGAGCCTGGCCTCGGCCGTGAGCGACTCCAGAGTGCTGCGCACCGTCGATTCGATGATGCCCGAATCGGCGCGGTCCCTTCCCTCCGACCTGCGGAGCATGCTGGGGATCAGCGGGTTTCCCGAGACCCTGGAGCCGTTCTCGCGGACCCCGGTCGCCAGCATCGACCCTCCGGATCCCGCGCTGGCGCACAGCGAGGTCGTCCGCCAGGTCCGGCCCAGCATCGTCAAGGTGCGCGGCCGTGCGCCCGACTGCGGGCGCTCGCTGGAGGGAACCGGATTCGTCGTCTCCCCGAACAGGGTGTTGACCAACGCGCACGTGGTGGCCGGAACCGACAGCGTCTTCGTCGAGATCGGACGCGGGCAGTTCGCGGCCAAAGTGGTCTCGTTCGATCCGGAGGAGGACGTCGCGGTCCTCTCCGTGCCCTCGCTGGACGCCGAAGCGCTCGACCTGAACGCCGAGCAGGCCGCGTCCGGAACCGACGTGATCGTGCTCGGGTATCCGCTGGACGGGCCGTACACCGCTTCCGCCGGAAGGGTCCGGGAGCGGATCGACCTGCGCGGACCGGACATCTACGGCGACTCGACCGTGGTGCGCGACGTCTACACGGTGCGGGCCCAGGTGCAGAGCGGCAACTCCGGGGGCCCGCTGGTGAACGGCCGCGGCGAGGTCGTGGGGCTCGTCTTCGGCGCCGCCGTGGACGACCGCAACACCGGATTCGCCCTCACTGCCGAGGAGGTCTCCGACGAGGTGGCCTCCGCGCCCTCGCTGACCGCCGAGGTGCCCACCGGCCCGTGCACGGAGTGAGCTCGTGGGGAGTCCCCGGACGCGTCGACGACCGGGCGGGGCTTCCCCTCGGCGCGGGCAGCGCCGGAACCCCCACCTCAGCAGTCGGCACCGCCGCGGGAAGGCCTCACGAGGTCTCCTGGTTCTGCTCCGTACCGCCCGAGTGCCGGTGCCGCAGCTGAGCGGTGTCCCTCAGGGTGTCGATCGTCCGCCGTGGAGCCCGCACCTTGCGCACACGCAGGTAGCCGAGCAGCGCCAGCACGATCGCGACAACCAGCATCAGCAGGAACACGATCCCGAACGCCGCCCACCGCCACAGGCCGACGGCCGCCAGCCCCTCGGCGAGGGTGAAGAACAGGAAGAAGCTGCTGAAGGCGAGCACGGTCAGCGCGAGGATGAAGAAGACACTGCCCTTGAGCGCCTTGCGCACCTCACCGGCCACTTCGGCCTTGGCCAGTTCGAGCTCCCCGCGCACCAGCGCCGAGAGGTGGGTCGCGACGTCCCGCGCGAGAGTTCCGATCGACTGCTCACCCCCGGCCCCGGTGTCCTCTTCGGACAGGGGGATCGACGTGGCCGTCGAAGCCGTGGTGGCGTCGGAGTCTTCGTGTCGTTCGTTCTGGGCACTGTTCACGATCGTCATCGTGCCACGAAGCCGTGATCGCGACTCAGTGACGCGCCCGATCGCGGGGTCGCGGCGCCCGTCCCGCGCCGCGCGGGTCAGCTCGGCCGCCGGAGACCGACCTCAGCCAGGCAGGCGAGCACGCACAGGTGGAGCGCTCCCCGCACCCGGCGTCCCCACGATCCGCGCCCCCTTCCGGCGGCGGGCCCGGCCGCGTCGACGTGCTCACCCGAGCGTTCCGCGTCCGCGGCGGGTGGTGGGGTGGTCTCCGGGAACTGGTCACCCCCGCCCGCTCTGTGCCTGGACCTGCGCCTGGGAACTGTCGTGCTTCCTGCGCAGCACCAGCATCACCGTGGCGACCACGGAGGCGACCGCGGAGGCGATCAGCACGGCCGCCTTGGCGCGGTCCGCGGCGGCCCCGCTCAACGAGAGGTCCGCGATCAGCAGGCTGACCGTGAAGCCGACCCCGCCGAGCATCGCCAGCGCGAACAGGTCACGCCACGCCACGCCCTTGGGGGGCGATCCGAAGCCGAGTTTGACCGCTATGAAGGAAGTGCCGAAGATGCCCAGCATCTTGCCGAACACCAGCCCCACCATGACCGCGATGGCGATCCGGTCGTGGAAGACGGCACCCAGCGCGTCCGCTCCCACCGGCACGCCGGCCGCGAACAGGGCGAAGATCGGCACCACCAGGGCGGCCGACCACGGCTGGAGCCGGTGTTCCAGCCGCATGGAGGGCGAGGCCCGCTCGTACGGGTCGGTGCGCACCCTGGTCAGCAGGCCGAGCGCCACTCCGGCGATGGTGGCGTGGACACCGCTGCTGTGCACAGCCACCCACGTGGCCACTGCCAGCGGCACGTACAGCCACGAGGTCCGGATGCGCTTGCGCTGGGCGTACCAGTAGCCGACGCACAGCACCACGGCGATGAGCAGGGCGAGCAGGTTCAGCCCCGAGGTGAACAGCACCGCGATGACGATGATCGCACCGAGGTCGTCGACCACGGCCAGACTGAGCAGGAACACCCGCGCGGTGGTCGGCATGGCCGAGGAGGTCAGCGAGAGCACGCCCAGGGCGAAGGCGATGTCGGTGGCCACCGGAATGGCCCAGGCCTGCGCCGCCCCCGGCGCTCCGAATCCGATGGCGGCGGCCACCACGGCGGGCACGATCATGCCACCGAGCGCGGCCAGCACCGGAAGCGTCGCCGTCTTGCGGTCGGAGAGGTCCCCGAGGACCAGCTCCCGCTTGAGCTCCAGGCCCGCGACGAAGAAGAAGATCGCCAGCAGGCCGTCCTTGGCCCACTCCCCGATAGTCAGGTCGAGGTGCAGGGCGTGCGGTCCGACGGTGAACTCGCGGGCGGCTTCGTAGAAGCCGGAGGCCGGCGAGTTGGCCGCGATCAACGCGACAACGGTGGCGGCGAGCATGAGCATGCCGCCGACGGTTTCGTTTCGCAGGTAGGAACCGAAGTCAAACCCCCGGGCCTCCTCCGGGGCGGCGGACCGTTTTGATCGGTTGCGCTGCGATTTCGCCACGGAGTTGCTCCCGAGATTGATTACGCCACGTACTCCACAATGACCAGTTTTCCGGCTCGCCCCGCGGATGAGCTTAACACGGCAGAACCCGCCTCATGCCGTTTCGCGGCCAGCACGGCGTGCGTTCGCCCGCGTTGGCCGGACAGGGGTTGTCAACGTTCGACCGAGTTGCTAATGGGCACGCAGGAACCGGCTGCGCTGGTGTTTCGGTGAGGATCGGTCGACCGCTGATCGGACTCGTCCGGTCGGGCGAAGCGGCGTCCGGGGCTGCCGTGTGAGAAAAATCGAGGGGGCGGCACTCCTCGTGCCGCCCCTCGGTCACGCGTTCACGCGAACACGCTCAGTCGTCACCACCTCCGGACTGCATGCCCGCCGTGATCTGGTCCATGACGCTGGAATCGGCGAGTGTGGACACATCGCCGACCTCGCGGTTCTCCGCGACGTCCCGCAGCAACCTGCGCATGATCTTGCCGCTGCGGGTCTTGGGCAGTTCGGAGACGACCATGATCTGACGCGGCTTGGCGATGGGGCCGATCGCCTGGGCGACGTGATCGCGCAGGGAGCTGATCGTCGTGTCCCCGGCGTGGTCCCCACGGGTGATCACGAAGGCGACGATTCCCTGACCGGTGGTCGCGTCGGAGGCCCCGACCACGGCCGCCTCGGCCACGGTCGGGTGCGAGACCAGCGCCGACTCGACCTCGGTGGTGGAGATGCGGTGCCCGGAGACGTTCATGACGTCGTCCACCCGGCCGAGCAGCCAGATGTCGCCGTCGTTGTCGTACTTGGCTCCGTCCCCGGCGAAGTAGTAGCCCTGCTCCGCGAAGCGGGACCAGTAGGTGTCCACGAAACGCTGCTGGTCGCCCCAGATGCCGCGCAGCATGGCCGGCCAGGGCTTGTCCAGCACGAGCAGTCCGCCCTCACCGTTGCCGACCTGGCTCCCGTTCTCGTCGACCACGGTCGCGGACACACCGGGCAGCGGCTGCTGCGCCGAGCCGGGCTTGGCCGCCGTCACCCCGGGAAGCGGGGAGATCATGATGGCACCGGTCTCGGTCTGCCACCAGGTGTCGACGATGGGGGCGGTACCGCCGCCGATCTGATCGCGGTACCACATCCACGCCTCCGGGTTGATGGGCTCGCCCACCGTGCCGAGCACCCGCAGGGTGGACAGATCGTACTGAGCCGGGATGTCGGCTCCCCACTTCATGAAGGTGCGGATCGTGGTCGGGGCCGTGTAGTACAGCGTCACCCCGTACTTCTGCACGATCTCCCAGTGCCTGCCCTCGTGGGGGGTGTTCGGCGTGCCCTCGTAGATGACCTGGCTCGCCCCGTTGGCCAGGGGCCCGTAGACGATGTAGGTGTGGCCGGTCACCCAGCCGATGTCGGCCGTGCACCAGTACACGTCCGAGTCCGGTTTGAGGTCGAACACCGCGTTGTGGGTGTAGGCGGCCTGGGTGAGGTAGCCGCCCGAGGTGTGCAGGATGCCCTTGGGCTTACCCGTGGTGCCCGAGGTGTAGAGGATGTACAGCGGGTGCTCGGAGTCGAAGGACTCGGCCGTGTGCTGCTCGGGCTGGCGGTCGACGACGTCGTGCCACCACTTGTCCCTGTCCGAGTTCCACTCCACATCGGCCTCGGTGCGCTGCACCACCAGCACGTGCTCGACGCTCGGCGTCCCCGTGACCGCCTCGTCCACGTTGGCCTTGAGCGGCATGGCCTGACCGCGCCGGAACTGGCCGTCGCAGGTGATGACCACTGTGGCTTCGGCGTCGTTGATCCTGCTGCGCAGCGCCTCGGAGGAGAAGCCCCCGAAGACCACGCTGTGCAGCGCGCCCAGGCGGGCGCAGGCCAGCATCGAGAAGACGGCTTCGGGCAGCATCGGCAGGTAGATCGCCACCCGGTCGCCCGATCCGACCCCGAGCTCGGTCAGCGCGTTGGCGGTCTTGGAGACCTCGCGCTGCAGCTCGGAGTAGGTGATCCTCCGGGAGTCACCGGGTTCGCCCTCCCAGAAGATGGCGACCCGGTCGCCGTTGCCCGCCTCGACGTGCCGGTCGACGCAGTTGTGCGCGACGTTCAGCCGGCCCCCGACGAACCACTCGGCGAAGGGGGGGTTCGACCAGTCCAGAACCTGATCCCACTCGGTGTCCCACTGTAAGCGCCGTGCCTGCTCGGCCCAGAAGCCCAGGCGGTCCTCGGCGGCTTTTCCGTACAGCTCGGCCGTCGCGTTCGCGTTCGCCGCGAAATCCGCAGTGGGAGGGAACGTTCTGTTCTCCTCGAGCAAATTGTCCAACGTGTTGCTCTGCCCCTCGGGCTGACTCATCGCTGTCGAACCTCCGTCGCTGCTGGCACAGCTCTTTCCGTGACGAACGGTAGTGCGATCCGACTCACTTCGATAGAGGCAAACGGAGTGAAGGTCGAGACCAATTCCCCCGTTCGGTGCTGCACATCACTGACAAGTCACAATGAGTGTAATACTTCTCACTTCGTTACGCCCGTCCGAAGGATCCACTTTGCCCCGTATGGCGGAGGGTGCAGCGTTTTTCCATCACTAACGGGTAGCGTCTCGTGACGTGAACGCGCAGGATTCGCTACGCCCGCTTGTCCGACTTCCGGGCGTCCCCGAAGCGGTCGAAACCGCCAGGGCGGCAATCGACGAGGTGCACGAGCACCCGGCGAACCGACGAGGCTGGCCCACCACCGCGGCCGAGGCGTCGGTGCGCGCCGCGCGGGCCTCCGCGGCGGTCGCGGGCGGAGCCGCGGAAATCCCGGAGGGGGGCGAGGTGAGCGATCCGCTGCTCGCCGGCTCCCTGCGGGTCGCCGAGGCGATCGGTCCCCTGCTGCCGACCTGGCAACGAGCCCCGCTGCAGGCCCTGGCCAGGCTGCACGTGCTGGCCGCGGCCGACCTCGTCGGCGAGCACGAGCAGGAACGCCTCGGGCGCCCCCGTGCGGACGAGGAGGTCTCCTCGCGGCTGGACCTGCTGGCCCGCATGGTCACCGAGGTCAGTGGGAACGCCCAGGGCACGATCCCCGGACCGGTGCAGGCGGCCGTGGTGCACGGGGAGCTGCTCGCGCTGGCCCCGTTCGGCGAGGTCGACGGGATCATCGCCCGCGCGGCCTCCCGGATGACCGTGATCGCCAGCGGCCTGGACCCCAAGGGGCTCGTGGTTCCCGAGGTGGCCCACTTCCGCCGTCAGGAGGAGTACGCCTCGGCGGCCCGGGGGTTCGCCTCCGGCGGCTCCGAAGGTGTCTCCTCCTGGATCGAGTACTGCTGCAAGGCACTGGAAACCGGCTCCCGCGAGGCGAAGTCGATCGCGGACTCCGTGCAGGGGTGACCGTCCGCCGGACGGCGGACCGACCGAGGAAACAGGGGCTCGGAGCACGAACCGGGCGCACGGGGCGACCGGTTCGCGAGCAGCCCCGGAGAAACACAGAAGGCGACACCGTGAAACGAATTCTGCTCGACTGCGACCCCGGAATCGACGACGCGCTGGCGATCGCTCTCGCCCACGGCAGCCCCGAAGTGGAAGTGACGGGCATAACCACCGTGGCGGGAAACGTGGGGCTCGAACACACCACGCCGAACGCCCTGGCGCTCGCCGAGTTCTACGGCATGGACGTTCCGGTCGCGCGCGGAGCGGCACGCCCGCTCGTGCGGCCGGGCAGCGCCGCGTCCGACGTGCACGGCAACACCGGGCTCGGCGACGTGGTCCTCCCGGCGGCCAAGGCCGAGCCGGTGTCCGAACACGCGGTGGACCACATCGTGAACACGATCGCCGCCTCCCCCGGCGAGATCAGCCTCGTCGCGGTCGGGCCACTGACCAACATCGCGCTGGCGCTGCGCAAGGAACCGCGCATCACCGAGTGGGTGCGGGAGTTCGTGATCATGGGCGGCTCCTACACCCGCGGCAACTTCAGCCCGGCGGCCGAGTTCAACATCGCGGCCGACCCGGAAGCGGCAGGCGTGGTGTTCGAGGCCCCGTGGCGCACGGTCATGTTCGGTCTGGACCTGACCCACCAGGCCAGGGCCACGGCCGCGGTGCGGCAGCGCTTCACCGGGCTGGGACGCCTGCAGGACGAGCTGCTGAGCCCCTGCCTGGACTTCTACGGGAACAATCGGCAGTACCGCGAGCACGGGCCCGCGATCCACGACGCCTGCGCGGTGGCCTACGTGATCGCTCCCGAGCTGTTCACCCTCACCGAGGCACGAGTGGACGTGGAGACCTCCGGCCGGTTCAGCTCCGGGATGACCGTGACCGACTTCGCCCCGGAGGCCGAGAGCAACGCGGCCGTGGCGATCACCCTCGACCAGGAGGGTTTCTGGGACCTGGTCACCGACGCGTTCGAGCGGGTGTCGAGCGCGATGGGCTGAACGGGCGTTCGGGAGTGACGTAGGGAACGCAGCGGAATATTCCGCTCCGCAGCGGAGTCCCAGCGGGTGTGAGTCAACTGTTCGAACCCGTCAAGTTCCGCGACGTAGACATCCGCAACCGCGCCTGGGTCTCGCCGATGTGCCAGTACTCGGCCACCGACGGCGTCCCGGACGACTGGCACCTGGTGCACCTGGGGCAGTTCGCCACCGGCGGAGCCGGGCTGGTGATCAGCGAGGCCAGCGCCGTGACCCCGGAAGGCAGGATCAGCCCCGGTGACACGGGGCTGTACAACGACGAGCAGGTGGCCGCCTGGAAGCGGATCACCGCCTTCATCCGCGCCCAGGGCGCCGCGAGCGGCGTGCAGCTCGCCCACGCGGGCCGCAAGGCCTCCACATCGGCCCCGTGGGAAGGCGGGCACAGCCTCTCGGCGGAGGACGGCGGCTGGACCACCGTGAGCTCCACCGGCGAGGCGTTCGGCCAGCTGACAGCGCCCCGCGCGCTGAGCACGGAGGAGGTCGCCGCGCTGCCGGGGCGGTTCGCCGGGGCGGCCCGCCGCGCCGACGAGGCGGGCTTCGACGTGGTGGAACTGCACTTCGCGCACGGCTACCTGGCCCACCAGTTCTACTCCCCGCTGGTCAACGACCGCACCGATGAGTACGGCGGCGACTTCGACGGCCGCGTGCGGCTGCTGCTGGAGATCACCGAAGCGGTGCGCGAGGTGTGGCCGGCGGGCAAACCGCTGTTCGCGCGGATCTCGGCGACCGACTGGACCGAGGACGGCTGGAGCGGTGCGGACTCGGCACGCCTGGCCGGGCTGCTGTCCGCGCGCGGTGTCGACCTGGTCGACGCGTCGACCGGCGGAGCGCTCCCCGGCGTTTCCATCCCGGTCGGGGCCGGCTACCAGGTTCCCTACGCGCGGCGGATCAAGCAGGAGTCGGGGGTGCCCACCGGCGCCGTCGGCATGATCACCTCACCCGAGCAGGCCGAGGAGATCGTGGCCTCCGGGTCGGCCGACTCGGTGCTGCTGGCCAGGGAGCTGCTGCGCGACCCGCACTGGCCGCTGCACGCGGCCGACCGGCTGCGCGCGGACTCGCTGTGGCCCCGTCAGTACGAGCGGGCCGCCCGCTGAGCGTCCGCCTCTTCGGACGACCCGATCCCGGCGGGGGCGGGCGCTGCCCGCCCCCTGTCGAGGAATCGTCCCGGGTCCCCGGCAACCGTTCCACGGAGGCGGGGACCCGGGGCGACCGAATCACCACCGAAAACCGATCGCGTGGTCGGAACGGATCACCCGGTGGTTCTTCGTTCCCGATCCGCGCGGACGCCACCCGGAGGTCCACATGGGACGGTCGTCGTCCCCGGGTGCGACCGCTGCGGGCCGGGAGGTTCGGATCTTTCTTCGGCGCAGGCCGCTCACCACCACCTCAGCGCTCGCACCGCCGAACTCCCACTGGAACCTCCAACAGAAGGGCTCCGTCCAACGCAGGCGCTCTGAGCCTGGGCAGGACGAGAAGCTCCGGCGCGTGAGTCGGATGCATCGCCAGGCCGGGCCGCCCGCCGCGTAGGTGGCTACTCAAGAGCGGCCCAACGCAGCAAGGCGCCGACTCACGGGACGGCTACCCAGCCACCCACGCAAGCGGTGCCGTGAACCCTACGAAGCTTTGGCCTGCCACATCCAGTGAGCTTCCTCCAGCTTGGCCGCCACGGATATGAGCAGGTCCTGGGTCACCCGATCGGTCTTGTCCGTCTCGTCGATCCGGGCCCGCAACCTCTTGATCAGCTTGTCCAGCACCTCCACCATCGCCGCGATCACGTCGCTGTCGCGGCGCCAGCCGGACTCGAACTCGGGCACCCCCGAACTCTCGGAGACCGTGCCCGCCCGCGCGTCCGGGGAGGCGCCGATGGCGGCGGCGCGTTCGGCGACGCTGTCCGCGAACTCGCGCGCGCTGCTGACCAGCTCGTCCAGTTGCAGGTGGACGCTGCGGAAATCACTGCCCACCACGTTCCAGTGGGCCTGTTTGGCAACCAGGTGCAGGTCGACGAGGTCGACCAGAGTGCCCTGCAGAGACTTGGCCGTTATGTCCCGTTCGGCGTCGCCCAGCGGGCTGGTGATCGGACCCTTCTCGGCCATTTCGTCGCACCTCCTCGCAGCCCCCGCTACGACATTGGAATCCGGGGGGCCTACCTGGAATACCCGAGCGATCGAACCGTGAAACCCGGTCCCACCGTCACCGCGGACACCCCGCACCGGTTCCTCCGGCCCCGGGCTCCGGCACCGAGCCACCTCCTCGGAAACGGGCCTTCAGCGTCCGAGCGCGAAATCGGCCACCTGCCCGCCGATGGTGTGCAACGTCGAGGTGACCTTCTCGTCGGCGCACTCCCCACCGGGGCCCAACCGGGTCTCGGCCGAGTTGACCGCCGCCCCCAGGGGGGTGGGCCAGCCGCGCAGCGCGTGGGCAACCGAGCGCAGCGCCTGCATGGTGTTCACGGTCGCCTGCCACCCGTAGGCGATACCCACGCATCCGACCGCTCTGCCGTGCAGGTAGGGACGACGGTCGTCCCGCAGGTCCTCCACGTGGTCCAGGGCGTTCTTCACCAGCCCGGACACCGTCCCGTGGTATCCGGGGGAGGCGAGCACCACCCCGTCCGCCTCCCGGAGGGCGTCCACGAGTTCGCGAGCGTTCGTGACACGTTCGGTGACCGCCGGGTCGTAGAAGGGCATGACCAGCCCGTTCCCGGTTATCGCGTGGACCTTCGCTCCGCTGTCCCGCGCACCGGCCAGCGCCGCGTGCAGGGCACGTTCGGACTGCGAATCGGCTCGAATCGAACCGCCGATCCCCACTACGGTCACCGCCATGGAAAAAATCCTTCCCGAATCCGCGTGTTCACCGGACACCGGCCGGTGAACCGCATTTCACTACAAGGTGTAACCACTCATCGAGGCCACCACCATTCGATCGGTTGGACCGACCGAGCCACGGTATGGGTTCGACCGCGCTCCAAGTCAATCGCCGCCCACGTGTCTCGCACCACGCACTACCGAGCGGTAGCCTCAGCGTAGTGCGCCTCACACGGCGAGAACCAACCGAGATCGTCATCCAGGCGGTTCGAGCCGGGTGATCCGCTCCGGCGTCCTGGTCCGGCTCACCGCGAGACCGCGGGGCACGTGGCACGGGTCGCCACGGGGGACGCCTCGCGACGTGCCCGAGGCGGAACCGGGACGACGCCCCACCGAAGTACGCAGTTCCGAAACAGGCACCGAGCCACCCCGGCGGGGCGGAAGTCACCGCCCACCACCCTCGGTTCCGATCGTGGAAAGGTCCCAGCCGTGTCCAAAGCTCTCGACGTCATCCCGCACTCGCTGCAGAAGCACGCCCAGTCCGCCGTGCTGCACGGGCTGCTGAAACTTCCGCGTCCGCTGCTCCGCCGCATCGCGGGAGCCCCCGTCCGGCTCGACGGCCAGGAGCTCGCCCTGGAGGTGCAGGCGTTGCTGCGTCTCCAGGCACTCACGGGTCAGGAGCGCATGGCCGCCGAGACACCGGAGGGGGCACGGGCCGGGATGCTCCGGGGACTGGAGGTCACACGCGGCGCCGAGATCTCCGGGGTGCACGTCAGCAAGCGCTCGGTCCGGACCCGTTCCGGCGAGCTCGACGCCCGGTTGTACCGCCCCGAGGGGTTGACCGAGCCCGGCAGCCTGCTCGTGTTCTACCACGGCGGGGGCTGGGTGGTCGGTGACCTCGAAACGCACGACGAGCTGTGCCGCTTCCTGGCCAAGTACGCCGACCTCCGGGTGCTGTCGGTGGACTACAGGCTCGCTCCCGAGCACGCCTTCCCCGCCGCCGCCGAAGACGCCGTGGACGCCTACCAGCACGTGCTGGACAACGCCGCCGACCTCGGTTCCAGCCCCGACTCCATCGCGGTCGGCGGCGACAGCGCGGGCGGGAACCTGGCCGCGGTGGTCGCCCAGCACGCCGTCGCGAACGGGCTCAAGAGCCCGGTGCTGCAGTTCCTGCTCTACCCCGCCGTGGACGCCAGCACCCGCAGGCGCTCCCGCGAACTGTTCGGCAACGGTTTCCTGCTCACCGACGGGGACATGGACTGGTTCATGGACATGTACCAGCCGGACGTCTCCGAACGCGCCGATCCGCGGCTCTCGGTGCTGCTGAACGAGGAGTTGGAGGGCCTGGCTCCGACCGTGCTGATCACGGCCGGCTTCGATCCGCTGCGGGACGAGGGCGAGGAGTACGCGCGCCGGTTGTCCGCGGCGGGAGTCCCGGTGATCTCCCGGCGTTTCCCCGACCTCATCCACGGGTTCGCCAACCTGCTCGGCGCGAGCACCAGGCTGCGGGAGGCCATGTTCGAGACCGTGGGTCAGCTGCGCGCCGGTCTCGCGCTGCACTCCGAGTAGAGCCGCCTCGCCCCGCTCGCGGACGCCGCGCCGGGATCCGCGCGGTTTCGCGCGAAACGTCCCACCGCGCGGCGTCCGGCCGCCCGCACGAGCGGGCGGCGCCGGTCACCGCAGGCGTCGCGCCCGCAGCACGACGTCGTGAACGTGGTGCGTGCCCTCGGGGGGCGGGGCGGTCCGCGGGCGGGTTTCGTCGACCAGCACGGTCCAGTCCTCGTCGAGGAGCCCGGCGATGTCGGCGGGCCGGTAGTAGTCGCCGGGATCGAACTCGCGGTCCTGCCCCGGGGGGAGGTCTGCGAGGTCGTGGCTGCCGACGAGCAGGGTGCCTCCGGGGGCGACCGCGGCCAGCAGACCGCGCAGCGCGGCGTGGTCCGGCTGGTGCGGGAGCGGGAAGTACTGCACGGACACCAGGTCGAACGCGCCCTCCGGAGGTGGCGTGCCGGTCGGGTCGCCCCGGGTCCAGGCCACGCGCTCGGCGAGCTCGGTGTCCGTGGCAGCGGCGGCGCGTCGCAGGGCGACCCGGGAGATGTCGACCGCGGTGACCCGCCAGCCGCGTCGAGCCAGCCAGAGCGCGTCGGCGCCTTCGCCGCATCCCACGTCGAGCGCCTGCCCGGGCGGCAGGTCGGCGACCTCGGTGGCGAGCACCCCGTTGACGTCGCCGCTGAAGAGCCGCTCGCTGCCGCCGTACTTGTCGTCCCAGAACTGTGCGTCCACGTCGTCCTCGCCTTCGGTCGCCGGGGCCCCGTGGCCGACGGCCCCTCGGGGCGCCGTGGCCACTTCCGGCACCAAGCTGCCCTCACCGAGCCCCGGATGACAAAATCATTTGCCAAAACAGCAAAATGAGGTCGCGAGCCGCGGCGGAAACGGCGCACCTGCCGCGGTCCTCCCGGACGATCAGCGCCCCAGCAACGAGCGCAGCCGCGTGAGCAGCTCCTCGCGGGTCGAGCAGTCCAACCGCTGCTTGATCCTGCCCACGTGGTGCTCGACGGTCTTGGCCGAGATGAACAGGCGCTGCCCCACCTGCTTGTAGGTCATCCCGCCCAGCACGAGCTCGGCCACCTCGCGCTCCCGGCCGCTCAACAACTCCCCCTCGCCGCCCGAGGGCCCCACACCGCTCGTGCCGTCGGCCGGGTGCCGGTACGGACGGGGACTTTTGCCCTGCAGGGACCGGGCGCACTCGAGCAGGGAGAGCATCGCGCGCCGGTCGGTCGTGCGGAGGGCGGCCTGCCCGGCCAGTCCGGCGCCGTCCCACACCAGCCCCACCCCGCACAGCCCGCGAGCGGTTCGCCGGACCAGCTCGTCGTCCACGTCCCCGTCCAGCAGCCGCAGCCACACCTCGGCCGCCTCGGACAGCGCGGTGACGAACTGGCCGCGCCCGGACACCCGGGCGAGCGCGGCCGCGTGCTCGGCGGCCCGCTCGCGCTCCTCGAGCACGATCGCCGCCTGCAGCTCCCTCCAGTACAGCGGAGCCGCCCACAGCGGGGGCTCGTCGAGCTTGTTCAACAGCTCGTGCGCCTCGCGCAGCTGCGGCAGCAACCAGTCCCGGTCGCGCAGCCGCGCCCCCGCGACGACCAGTTCACTCAGCGGCAGCAGGGCGAACAGGTCGGCCGGGTGCTCGGCGACGGCCTTGCGCGCCCGGAGCACCGCGCGCTCCAGAGCCGACATGTCGTTGTCCCTGCTGGCGATCCCCGCCTCCAGCGCGATCGCCACGAGCCGGTCCCTGGCCGGCAGCGCGGCCGGATCGTCGACCACCCGGTCCAGTTCGCGTCGTGCCGTCGTGGTGTCGCCCTTCAGCAGCGGCAACCACACCGCGAGAAGCCGGTGCCGCTCCCGCGCCAGCGGGCCTCCCGTGTCGGCGGCGAGCGCCCTGCCCAGCACGGAGTCGGCCACGTCGAACTCGCCGCAGTGGGTGGCGACCGTGGCCGCCACGGCGGCGGGCGTGTCCGGCGCCAGCAGTTCCTCACCGACGGGCTCGGCCAGCGAGGCCGAGCGCACCAGCGTCGAGAGCGCCTCGGAGTCCGAGCCGGTGACCGAGTCGTACAACCCGCGAGCGAGCTGCTCCCCCGCCCCGGAGACCGAAGTCGGAGGTCCCGTGTCCGGCCAGTCGCGCAGCAGCTCCCCCGCCTCGGCGATCCGCCCGGTGTCGACCAGCCCCAGCACGGCGAAAGCCGTATCCCCCGCCCAGGGGACGTGACGCGCCGACCAGCGACACAGCTCCGCGGAGCGCTCGGGCAGCCCCCGGTGGGCCAGGACCGTCGCCGAGACCCGGATGGCCAGGTCCCGCTCCGGTGCGGACTCGTCCACGATGACCCGGTCGGCGGTGCGCACCGCCTCGTCGAGCCCTCCCCGCATGGCCACCGCCCTTGCCCTGCGCGCGGCGACCGAGACGGCGGGCGAACCGGTCGCCACGGCCGAGTCGAACATGCGCACGGCCAGCTCGGGCGAGTCGAACAGCACCTCGCGGCCGGCCGCCTCGAACCCGGAGGCGAGGACCGGATCGGTGGGCAGCGCGGAATCGGTGCCGAGCAGCGGGCACATCAACCGCGAAACGGGCCCCGCCCGATCGAGCTGGTTGCGCACGAGCACGCGCAGCACGGCCAGCCGCTTCTCCCAGGAGGTGAGCGCGAGCACGGCGTTTCGCACGAACGGGTGAGGAGCGTCCGACTCGTCCAGCAGACCCGCCGCGCGCAGTTCCTCCATCGCGGGCGCGATCTCGGTGGACTCCACGCCGAGCACGGTGCCGAGCAGCACCGGGTGCGTGGTCCCACCGACGGCGAGGGCGGTCAGGCAGCGGCGCGCGAGCTCGTTCAGCGCGTCCAGCTCCTCCCCGAACCGGTCGAGCACCAGCCGCGGCAGCCGCACCTCCTCCGGATCGGCGAGCTCACGCGGATCGCACGCCTCCAGGGTGTGCCTCACCAGCGCCGGGACTCCTCCGCTGAACGCGCGGATCCGCTCGACGGTTCCGGGGTCGTACGAGACCCCGGACATCCGCCGCAACTGCTCACCGACCTCGCCGGAGTTCAGCTCACCGAGGGAGACCACGGGGCGGTTGCGGCCAAAACCCGAGATCAGCTCGGACAACGGTTCGGGGCACGGCCACGGGCGGCAGGCCAGGACCACCCGAAGCGGCCCACCGGACACCAGCGGAAGCAACTCGCGCAGCGTGCTCTCGCTCAGCAGGTGGGCGTCGTCGAGCAACAGCGCCGTCCCCCCGGGCTCCGGCTCCGCGAGCACTGCCTCCACCGAATCGTGCACCGCAACGCCCGCGTCCCGGTAGAGCCGGGCCAGCCGGGTCAGCAGCGTCGTCTTTCCGCTTCCACCGGCGCCGCGCACGACGGCGGTGACAGGCTTGGACGGATTGGCGGCTATCTCTTCCCGAAGTCCTTCCGCCGCGCGCGGTTGGACGACCTCCCACGGGTGGTGTGCGGACCCCGCGTCCGGCGCGGGCCGTGTGGCGCTGGGGTGGTTCACGAACGGTCCCAATCGGTGAGCGGTGTTCGGTGTTCGGGCTTCGCGTTCCGTCTCCGCGTCGCCCGTACGTCGGGGATCACTTGCCGACCTGTTGCATTACTCCCGGAAGTGCGGGTTGTTGGCTTCCGCCGAAGCCCTGCATGACTGTCATCACCAGCCCGAAAATGATCAGCAGTGCCGCCAGCGACAACTTGACGACCTTGAGAGCTTTCCGCTGCGGAGGGGATTCGATGTGCATCGGCTCGACTTCCACCGGCGGGCGCGGTGGCTCGGCGGTGGGATCCGAGGACACATCGTCGATCACCGCCTCCGCTCCGTCCACATCGTACTCACCGGAGGACGCGGAAGGGGAGTTGTCCTCCCCGGCGCCCACGCGCATCAGCACACTCGTCTCCGCGCCCGCCACGGCACGATCCGTTTCCGCCGACAGCGCCTCCGCCGCCCAGCACGCCGCACCGCGCGCGGCCACGAGTTCGGGCGAACCGTCCACCCGCACCGGTGACTCGATTGTTTCCAGCCCGGGCAGTGTCCCGTAAAGACGCTGCTGGACAAGATTCCGCAACAACGGGGTCCGGGCGGGACCGCCGGCCAGCACGACCGCCTCGAGGTCCTCCGGGCTCAACGAGGCCGACTGGATCGCCTGGACCAGCATCTCGGGGAGCCACTCCAGGTACGGGCGCGCGAGCCGCTCGTAGTGGGCACGGGCCAGCGGCACCTCCCCCGAACTCGCGGGAAGCAGCACGTTCACCCTGCTCGACTCCCGGTGGGAGAGCTCCTCCTTGGCCTTGGAGCACTCCGCCCGCAGCCGGATCGCGGCGCCGCGGTCGCGCGGTTCGGCCGGATCGAGGCGACTCACGGAGTCCCCGAAATCGGCGCGGACGCGCTCGAGCACCAGGTCGTCCAGATCGGACCCGGCGGGTTCACCCGATTCCACGGGAGTTCCGAGGAACTCCAGCCCCGAACCCGGCCCCCGCGCGGCGCCCGGGACGCCGTCCGAGTCGTGCGGCTCGTCCTTGCGCAGCACGGCGGCACTGGAACCACTGCCTCCGAGGTTTCCGACGGCGATCGACCCGCCGTTCGGAACGCGTTGTCTGGTCACGTAGTCCACGGCCACGGCCAACGGCTCCGACAGGAGGGTGACGTCGGTCAGTCCCAGTTCGGCGAGCGCCAGGTACAGCAGGTGCGTCCGGTGGGCTCCCCAGGACGAGCTGTGCGTGACGGCGATGTGCTCGGCCGGATGTCCGTGCCGGTGCGCCACCTGATCGGCCACCCACTCGATCATCGTGGCCGCCAGCCGGTGCGCGTGCACGAATTCGCCACCGAGGAGCAGCGGCGCGTCCTCGCCCAGGGCGGAGACGAAGCCGGAACAGCCCCATTCGTGTGACTCGGCCTGTTTCGCGGCGGCGGCCTCTCCCGCCAAGTACCCACCGTCCGGTGACCGAGCCACGACGCTCGGCACGTCGGGACGCGTGGCCCCGAGCGGAAACGGTGTCGCCGGCGTCCAGCGTCCGCCGTTTCTGCCCATCACAGCGGCCGAGGTCGTGCTCGTACCCAGATGAACCCCGAGAACGTAAGGCATGCCATCCCTTCCGGCCTACCCGGCCACACTTCCTGTCACAGGACGATCACACGGGGTTCGCCCGGAAAGCCCGCCGGTCCAACCTAGCGCGGACTCGATTACGCAAAGATGTGACCCGTCCCATTGATCCCCTAACGAGTGAAACATCAAAGTCCCCTAACAGGTTCACCAATAACTAGGAGTGGCTCCCGATGGGCGACCCCCATCCCCCGCCGTAACTTGTTGGGCAAGGAACAAGGGGATCGGTCAACTCGCCCTACCAGCGGACCACCTACGGCTTGAGTTCAGGAGAACGCCAGCGATGCCGAACGCACAGCCGGAGCAGGCCACTGGGCGAGACGATTCCGAGTTCCCCACCCCAGAACCGGTCGCCTCGCAGGCAGCCGCCCCGGGACAACCGACGCTCCAGGAATTCCTGACCCGCCTCGTCGGCAACCCGGAGACGCGTTCGGCGTTCGACGCCGATCCACGCGGCACGCTGGACAACGCCGGCCTGGGGGACTTGAACGCGGCGCAGGTGCTGCACGCCTCGTCACTCATGCTGGACTACGCGCCGGCCGACGTCGTGACCGAACACGGCCGGACCGCACAGCCCAGCATCGACACGTTCACGGCGAGTACGCAGCACGTCGCGATCAACCAGCTCGAACCCGGACAGAACAACGAGCAACAGGAAGCGACGGAAACCATGAGCGTGGACAACTCCCCCGCACCCGACTTCTCCTCCGACGGCGACGTCGACCAGGAGATGGAGCAGAACCAGCAGCAGGGTCAGGAGACCAACGTCGACGTCGACAGCAGCGTCGAGAACCAGGACTCCCACAACCTGATCAGCGTGCACGACGTCGCCAGCGGTAACGACGTCGCCAACAACGCCGTCGGCGTCGTGGGCAACACGGTCGGCGGCACGGTGGACACGGCCGGTGACACCGTCGGCAACACGGTCGACAGCGCCCTGGGCACGGTCGACGGCACGGTGGACACCGCCGGGGACGTCGCCGTCGGCGCGGGCGGCGCCGCGCTCGGCACCGTGAACAGCACGCTGGACGACGCGACCAGCACCGTGGACACCACCGCGAGCAACGTCACGGACGGCTCCACGCTGGACGGTGCCACCGGCGCGGTCGGCAACACGCTGGACGGTGCCACCGGCACGCTGGACGGCGTCGCCGGCGGCGCGGTCGGCGGCGTGGTCAACGAGGCCGAGGGCGTCGTCGGGGGCGTCACCTCGGACCTGCCGCTGGACGCGCTCTGATCCACCCGGAGACCGAGCGGTCACCGCGAACGGTTTCCGAAATCACGGCACCGCCGTGAGTGTGCTCTGACCTGAGCGGGCAGAACCGCCGGGTTCCGTGTGCCCCCTCTCTCCACGGAACCCGGCGGTCACCGGGCGAAGCCGCGGTGCCCCGCTCGGAACCCCCGGAGAGAGACGAGAACCGCCCCCGGCGGCACCACCGCACCGAGCGCACGAGTCCCGGACAGCGCGGTCCCGGGCACTCGTGCTCCGGTTGCTCGAGTTGAACTTCTCACCCAACACTCCGTAGCTCCGGCTGGCCGATTTTTCCTCCGATCGTGTAGCCGTGCACAATCCCAACGTGATCGAAACGGCACTCGTGGAACTCATCGACCGCGCGGAGGCCGAGTGTGCCGAGGCACAGCGGACGGATCTGGGGAACCGATTACGGCAGATTCGCAGTCGGGTGCTCGATCCCGCCCAGCTCGTGCTCGTCGTCGGCGAACCCGAGCAGGGCAAGAGCGAGCTGATCAACTCGCTGGTCAACGCGCCCGTCTGCGCCACGGGTGAGAACGTGAGCACCACCGTTCCCACCGTCGTGCGACACTCCTCCGAACCTTCGGCACAGCTCGTCGAGCAGGAGACCACGCAGAGCGCCGTCGGAGGCGACAGACTTCCCGTGCCCATCGACCGGTTGCACGACGAACTGGACAGGGCCGTGCACAACGGCCGTTCCGTCAGCCGGAGCGAGGTCGGGCTCCCCCGCGCCCTGCTGGAGAACGGGCTCGCCCTCATGGACACCCCGGCCGTCGGCGGGGCGGTCAGCTCGCTGGGAGCGATCACCGAAGCCGCCGTGGCGGAGGCCGACGCGCTGCTCATGGTCTCGGACGCGACCCAGGAACTGACGACCAACGAGCTGAACTTCCTGCGCAGAGTGACCTCGATGTGCCCGAACATCGCACTCGTGCAACCCAAGACGGACTTCGTGCCCGACTGGCGCCGGATCGTCGAGCTCAACCGCAAGCACCTCACCAACGCGGGCATCGCCTGCAAGATATTCGCGGTCTCCTCCAAGATCCGCTCCCGCGCCATGCGCGACAAGAACCAGGACCTCAACGCGGAGTCCGGTTTCCCGCCGCTGCTGGACTACCTCCGCAAGGAGATGGCCAGCGCCCACGAACAGCTCACCCGCAAGCTCGTGGCGCACAACGTGACCGAGGCGATCGACCAGATCACCAACTCCCTCCGCGAGGAGCTCAACAACCAGAGTCCCCGGACGGCCACCGAGACGCTGCTGGAGCTGGAGGCGGCGCAGCGCCGGGCCGAGGACCTCAAACGGTTGTCCGGACGCTGGCAGAAGACCCTCTCCGACGCGGTGCAGGAGCTGTACTCCGACATCGAGTACGACTTCAGGGAACGCAGCTGGGCCGTGCTGCACCAGGCCAACGAGACACTGGACGAGGCGGACCCCGGAACCACGTGGGACGACTTCGAGGACTGGCTGCAGGAGAGCCTGTCCGATGCGATCGCGGAAACCTTCGGCTGGCTGGACCGGCGCAGGGAGCGGATAACCGAACAGGTCTCCGACGAGCTGCTCCGGGAGCACGTGCGGACCCTGCCCAGCAGCGATCCGATCCCCGTTCCCGACCCGCTGCAACGGGTCCCCGAACCCAAGGCCCCGAAGAACGCGGGCTTCCCGCGCAAGGACCAGATCCTGACCGGGCTGCGCGGGTCCTACGGGGGTGTGCTGATGTTCGGCCTGATGACCAGGATGGCTGGACTGCCGCTGATGAACGTGGTCTCCATATCCGCGGGGCTGCTGCTGGGCAGCAAGAGCCTCAACGAGGAGAAGGACAGCAGGCTGAAGCGCCGCCAGGCCGAAGCCCGCGCGGCGGTGCAGCGCTACGTCGAGCACGTGGTGTTCCAGGTCAACAAGGACGCACGCGACTCCATCCGCCACATGCACCAGACCCTGCACGACCACTGCAACCGGATCACCGAGCAGGCCCAGATCAGAATCAGCCGATCCATTCAGGACACCAAGCGCATGGCAGAGCAGAACGCCGTGGACAGGGACGCGCGAGCCAGGGAGATCAAGAAGAAGCTCGAGGAGCTCAACGTGCTGCGCAAGCGGGCCAGTACGCTGACGTCCAACCGCATCGCAGCAGCATGAGCGCACCGAACGACGGCGAGAACTCCCCGACGGGACTGCTGGGGCAGGCCAGGGCGCTGCTGCTGCGGACGATGACCTTCTACCGCGACGACCCGCGCACCGCGGGCTGGTTGCGCACCCGGTTGGAGAGGCTGTCCGAACCACTGCGCATGGCCGTGACCGGCCGGGTGAAGTCGGGCAAGTCGACTCTGGTCAACGCGCTGGTCGGATCCGAGCTGGCCCCGAGCGACCCCGAGGAGCGCACCCAGGTCAACACCGTGTTCCGCTACGGGACCGAACCCAGGATCACCGTGCACACCCCGCACGGGACCCAGCAGACCATGTCCACGGGCAAGCTGGACCCGGCCACCATCCGCGACCTGCAGCGTTGGCGCCCCGACGAGGTGGCCAGCCTGGTGATCGAGTCCCCCTCGCCGGGGCTGCAGGCGATCACGCTGATCGAAACCCCCGGTGTCGCCTCCACGGCCGTGCAGGAAACCGGCAGGTCCGCGTTGGCGCAGATACTCTCCGAGGCCGACGCGGTCCTGTACCTGACCCGCCATCCACAGCAGACCGACATCCAGTTCCTGCACTCGGTGCACGAGCTGCGGGTCGCGCGCAGGGCCCCGATCAACACCGTTCTCGCGCTGTCCAGGGCCGACGAAGCGGCCACCGGCAGCGACGACTCGGTGGACACCGCGGAGCGAATGGCCGCCCACCACCGGCGGGACCCGAAGGTGCGTTCCTTCGCGCAGTACGTCGTCCCCGTCGCCGGGTTGCTCGCCCAGGCCGGGGCCACGCTGGACCAGCGGCGCTTCGACGCCCTGCTCGGCCTCGCCGCGCTGCCCCGGCAACGGCTCGAGGAACAGCTGCTGTCGGCGGACAGGTTCTCGAAGGCGAGCGAGCCGGAGGACCTCGACGCCGATACCAGGCAGACCCTGCTGCGCGAGTTCGGCCTGTTCGGGTTGCAACGGGCCCTGGCACTGCTCGGGCAGGGCACGAGCGACTTCGCCAGGCTCCGCACGGCGCTGCTGGACGAAAGCCGGATCGGCGCCCTGCAGGAAGCGGTGCACCTGCAGTTCGTGGAACGCCAGGAGGCGCTGCGCGCGCGTTCGGTGCTGATGGCCGTGGACATGGTTCTGCGGGCCAACCCCCGTCCGGGCAGCAGGCAGCTCCAGGGGGAGCTGGACAGGTTGCTGTCCAACGCCCACGAGTGGGACGAACTGCGCACGCTCTCCG
The DNA here is from genome assembly GCF_013408175.1 of Actinopolyspora biskrensis. Lineage (GTDB taxonomy): Bacteria > Actinomycetota > Actinomycetes > Mycobacteriales > Pseudonocardiaceae > Actinopolyspora > Actinopolyspora biskrensis. The sequence goes on along the minus strand of NZ_JACBYW010000007.1, from coordinate 153,999 downwards.
GGCTGTGGTCGCGGCAGCTGCGCCTGCCCCCGGGACTGCGCGAGGAGGCCGAAAGACTGCTGGGCGCCCACGGCCCCCAGCCGCAGGCCCGGCTCGGTGTCCCGGCGCAGACCCAGCCGCGGGAGCTGGCCGAACGTGCGGGGGCGGTCACCCGGCGCTGGCGGGCGCTGGCCTCCGATCCGCTCTTCGACCGGGCGCACCGCGAAGCCGTCCGCACCGTCCAGCGCAGCTGCGAACGGATGCTGGCCGCGCTGTGCAACGCTCAGTGACCGATCGAAGTTTTCTGTTCGGACTGGCGTGGGTGGTTCCGTGGCGGAGCCTCCCGCGGCGGCCGTATGGCACCACCGATCCGCGCCGGTCGTGCGAGCCCTCCCGCCGTGGCGGAGGTGTCCGAACGAGTACGGGGTCGCCACGGCACGTTGCCCGCGGACACGTCGCGCCCCAGCAGCGTCACCAGCAGCGCGAGAACCAGTCCCACCCCCAGGAGCACGTAGGAGGCGGCGCTCAACTGGGCCAGCGGCCCGAGCTCGACCATGCTGCTCCGCCCGGCCGGGAGATCGGTGTACGGCGCCGCCCTGGTGACGACGATCGCCGCCGCGGCGGCGAACAGCCACGGGAAACCGCGGTTCAGCACTCCGTGCAGGATCATCAGCAGTATGGCCGGGGCGATCCACACCCAGTGGTTCGACCAGGCGGTCGGTGAGACGAGCAGGGAGAACACGCCGATGGTCGTCACGGCCAGCGGCGCACTGCCGCGGTGCGCGCAGTAGGCGGTCACCGCGGCCAGCAGCAGGCAGAGCGCGATCCAGCCGACGAAACGTGCCGTCGGGGCGAGATCCGTCCGGGACAGCACGGCCAGCACCGACTGGTTGCCGCGCAGCGGTGATCCGAACGCCGCGGCCGCGGGACCCCGGCCGAACCAGTACTCCACCGAGGCCCCGAAGTCCACCAAGAAACCGACCAGAGTGGCGGCGACAAAAGTCGCCACGACCGAAAAGACCGCGCGGAAATCCCTGCGTAGCAGAAAAAGGAGCACGAAAGCGGCCGGGACCAGCTTCACCGCGGCCGCTGTTCCGATCAACATTCCTCGCGGCCAACGCGGCGCGGAAACCAGACAGTCGAAAGCGACGAGCCCCATAAGAACTATATTGATCTGACCCTGCCAGAACGAGTTCGCCACCGGGTCGATCAGCAGGGAGGCCTGCGTCGCCACGACGGCGGTCGCCAACGCCGTCCTGGCTCCCGCCCGGGGAACCACACGCCGCAGCACCAGGTACAACGTCCCCACGAGCGCGGCCACGTTGACCAGGTACAGCAACGCGATGTCCAGTTTGAGCGGCAGCACGGCCAGCGGGGTCAACGGCAGAAGGGCGAACGGCGGATAAACCCAGGGAAGCGGACCGTCATTGCTGACCGGAGAATGCGAGGAAAGTATGTTCCCACCGGAGAGCCAAGTGTGGACCGCTCTGCGGTAAACCTCGTGGTCGGGCCAGTTCTCCTGACTCATCACCCCGGAAAGCAGTGTCCACAAAAGCGCCCCCGCCGACACCGCCGCCACCAGGGGAGCGTATTTCTCGAGGAACCGGTGTAACTTGGCCCGCGAATCGGATCCCTCTTCACCCGGCGGGAGTTCCGAACTCCTGACCAGGACAGCACGACCTTCGAACATCTCCAACAAGCTACATCAGCAACACCCGTTCACACCCCGATCTCGATCCGATAACTAGATTTTTCCCACTTCGCTCGCGCCCCACCACTCGCGATCCCGGTGGGCGGCGGACCACGCGACAGCCCCACGACAGCGATCGGGCCCGGCAGTGCGCGCACTACCGGGCCCGATCACGTGGTGGGAAGCGACAGTCAGCGGGAGCCCGGCCGACCCGGGCTCTCACCCGGTGGCCACGGGGCGGACGACCCCGTGGCCACCGCGACGCCTCACGCGAATCCGCGAAGCGTCAGTTCTGGACCTTCTCGGCGATCTTGTCGCCGGTGTCCTTGTCCACGTTGCGCCAGTACTGCAGCGCACGCTCCAGGATCGGCTGGCTGACGCCCTTGGAGAGGTGGCCCGCGACGTTGTTCACGAAGCGCTGCCGCTCCTCGTCGCTGAAGACCTCACGGACCATGGCCCCCGCCTGGCCGAAGTCGTCGTCCTCGGCGTGCTGCTGGTAGGCGGCGCGGACGACCTCCTGCTCGATACCGTGCGCGGAGTCCTCGCTGCCGTTGCGCGTGTCGGCGTGCGCCCCCCCGTAGGAGTTCGGCGCGTACACCGGGTCCTGCCCGTAGCTGTACCGCATCGGGCCGTCCTTGGAGTAGGAGTTCACCTGGGAGGTGGGCCGGTTGACCGGCAGGTCCATGTAGTTCGGGCCGATGCGGTAGCGGTGGGCGTCCGGGTAGGAGAACAGCCGACCCTGCAGCATCTTGTCCGGCGAGGTTCCGATGCCCGGGACCAGGTTGGACGGCTCGAAGGCGGACTGCTCGATCTGCGCGAAGTAGTTGTCCGGGTTGCGGTCGAGGACGAACCGGCCGACCTTGATCAGCGGGTAGTCGCCGTGCGGCCACACCTTGGTCAGGTCGAACGGGTTGAACCGGTACTCCGCGGCGTCCTCGAGCGGCATGACCTGCACGTACAGCGTCCAGCTCGGGTTGTTGCCGGACTTGATGCTGGACCAGAGGTCGCGGATGTGGGCGTCGCCGTCCTCACCGGCCAGCCGGTCGGCCTCCTCCTGGGTGAGGAAGTCGTGCCCCTGGTCGGTCTTGAAGTGGTACTTGACCCAGAACTTCTCGCCCTTGGCGTTCTCCCACATGTAGGTGTGCGAACCGTAGAGGTTCATGTTCCGCCAGGTCTTCGGGATGCCCCGATCACCCATCAGCCAGGTGACCTGGTGGGCCGACTCGGGGCACTGGGTCCAGAAGTCCCACTGCATGTCGTGGTCGCGCAGGTGGTTGTCCGCGCGGCGCTTCTGGGAGCGGATGAAGTCGGGGAACTTGATCGCGTCCCTGATGAAGAACACCGGGGTGTTGTTACCCACGAGGTCGTAGTTGCCCTCGGAGGTGTAGAACTTGATGGCCGTACCGCGCGGGTCGCGCCAGGTGTCGGGGGACCCCAGCTCACCCGCGACCGAGGAGAACCGGATCAGCGTCTCGGTCTTGACGCCGGGCTGGAACAACGCGGCCTTGGTGTACTGGCTCACGTCCTCGGTGGTCTCGAAGAAGCCGAACGCGCCACCGCCCTTGGCGTGCACCACGCGTTCGGGCACACGCTCACGGTTGAACTGCGCGTTCTTCTCGATCATGTAGTGGTCCTGCAGCAGCACAGGACCGTTGGGGCCTGCCGTCAGCGAGTGGTCGTCGCTGGCTACCGGAATGCCGGCATTGGTCGTCGTGGGCCGTGGCGAACTCACGATCATTCCTCCTCGTGGTGGTTTGGTGTCCGTGGACTACTCCGCTGCGGACTTGCAATCGGGGCATTGGCCCCAGAACACGATCTCCGCTTCGTCGATGGAGTACCCGGATGTCGACGAAGGCGTCAGACACGGCGCCGAACCCTGGACGCAGTCCACGTCCTCGGTCCGGCCGCAGGCGCGACACACCAGGTGGTGGTGGTTGTCGGCGATGCGGGACTCGAAACGTGCCGGATGACCGGCCGGTTCGATCCTGCGCAACAACCCGGCGGAGGTGCATGCGTGCAGCACGTCGTAAACGGCCTGGGTGGACACCGACCCGAGGTCCTGCCGCACGGCACCGGCCACCTGGTCGGCGGTCGAGTGCGGATTGTTCGACAGCCAGTCGAGCACGGCCGTGCGCGGCGCGGTCGCACGCAGCCCGGCAGCACGCAATCTCTCGCGCGTGCTGCCCACTGCGGGATGACCACCGGATGCCGTACTGGATGCCATAGCTCTGCCAGTATGGCACGCATAGATTGGAATAAGTCAAGAAAACACGCGAGGAGTCCACTCGGACGAGATCAAGACTTCGCGCGGGACGCCCCGCGGAGTGGGCCATTTCACCCGAAAGCCGGGAGCGGCCTGAGTGAACTCCGACATTCGACCTCGCCGCTCACGAATGCGGCGACGCGCGTGCCGGGGCACCGCGTCTTCGGATCACGTGATTTCCGACCTCGTGACGCGGTGATCGCGCTAGGCTCCCGCCCGAGTGCGATCACGCTTGCGAGTGAGCGGAAGCAGTGCCGATCATCCAACGTCGAAACGATGGAGCGAGGAGCAGCCGTGGCCGAGGACAGCGACACGCGGCCGGGTGGAGACGAACCTCCCGAGATGGACGCGGCGGACCGGGCCGCGCTGGAGGACACGGTCAACGAGCTGCCCGGTTCGTTCCTGACCGGCAACGCGGCGCAGAAGATGGCCGAGATCGCGCGGATCCAGGAACGGGCCAACACCAAGGCCGAGCTCGCCGAGACCCGCGGCGACGGCACCCGCATGGTCGTCGACCCCGAGGAGGTCGACGGCCTCGCGAGCTTCTTCGAGGACGAAGCGGAAGAGCTACGGGGGCGCGTTTCTGACGTGCAACAACTGGCAAGTGTCCCCCCGCCGGGCACCGATCCGGTGAGCGTGGGGGCCGCCGAGCAGCACGGCCGGGTCGGCGCGGGCGACGATCAAGCCTACCTGGAGAATTACCTCGAACTCATCAAGGTGTTCCAGGACACCGCCGCCAGCCTGCGCTCCAGCGCCGAGCAGACCCGCACCGACGACGCCGACGCCGCCGCCGGCCTCGAACGAGGAGGGAACGACCTTGCGTAACACCGTCGCAGGCGGGATCGCCGCACTGGCGAGCCTGCTGCTGGCCGGATGCGGCGGCCCCGCTGCCGAGGAGAGCCCGGACTCCGGAACTTCCACACAGGACAGGCAAACCACCTCGGACAGCGCCGACAGCCCCCTGCCCGAGCGCACCGCACCGGCCAAGTCCTTCGACCTCGCCGAGGTCTGCGACATCGTCCCCGAAGCACGCTGGCGCGCACTCGGAGCCAACCAGCCGCCCGAACCACGCGACTCCAACGGCAATAGCGTCTGCCAGTACCAGAAGGGCGATGCAGGCGGCGAGTGGGCAGTCGATCTCGGCGCCGAGAGACAGCGCGATCTCGCCGAAATCACCATGACGCATCGGGGAGGTGAAGAGCTCACCATCGCGGGATATCCGGCCTACAAGTCCGAGACCAGTGCAGGATGCCTCTACTACGTCGATGTATCCGACGAAGCTCCTCTGCTGGTGAGCGGCACCTCCAGCATCACCGATGACGGCTCGATCCCCACCAAGTGCGGGCTGTTCAAGAAATTCGCCGCGGCGGCGGTCGAGAACCTGCCCAACGCGTAGAGCCCGCCTCCGACCGCGCCGCGCCCGACGGACCGGCGAGTCCGCGTTCGGCGCGGTCGGAGAAGTCCGGGCGGACGCCTCAGCCCCGTTCGAGCATCGCGAGGGAGTCACTCCACCGCCGAGGGGCGACCGCCAGTGCGCCGCCCTCGCGTTCCTTGGTGTCCCGCACCACCGACCACCTCTGCGGTCACCGCCACCTCGACGCAGGACGAGTTCGTCGTACTGTAGCTCGACTTGCGCCAAGTGTTTCCGACACGTGGCGACACTCCGCTCTTCAGATCATCGCTCTAACGCCCGACGAACCTCGGAAATCAGCTTCAGCGAGTCCTCGTGACCGAACTCCACCGGAAAGTCCGCACCACACCACCGGTCTTCCCGCGGGCCGACCACTCGCCGACCCCGGCCGAGTCCCGCGGCAGCGCCGAGGTCGATGAGAACTTCCCACGGTGGTCGCGGTGATCCGGCGAACGCCGCTACTCGGCAAGCTCGGATCGAACCGCGAAGTCCTCGAGACCGGCCACATCGGACGACATCGGACCGGGAGCACGCTGCCACCCGGCACCGAACACAACGGGCGCGCCGCGGTGAGCACCGCGACGCGCCCGTGAAGTGGTCCGTCCGGCCCGTGCCCCTGATCCCCGGGAAGTGAGGGGCACCGAAACCGGACGAGCCTCACAGCACCAGGGACAACCCCCAGGAGATCAGGAAGCCGACCACACCGATCAACGTCTCCATGACGGTCCAGGTCTTGAGCGTCGTCGGCACGTCCATGCCGAGCAGCCTGCCCACCAACCAGAATCCGGAGTCGTTGACGTGCGACAGCACCGTCGCACCCGAAGCGATCGCGATGACGATCAGGCAGAGGTCCGCGGACGAGAGCCCTGGAGCAGCCGCGACGGCGGGAGCGATGAACCCGGCCGCCGTGGTCAGCGCGACGGTCGCCGAACCCTGCGCCACGCGCATCACCACGGCGATCAGGAAGGCGGCGACGATCAGCGGAATCCCCGCGTTGTTGAGCCCCTCGGCCAGCGCGTTGCCCACGCCGGCCTCCCCCAGCACGGCGCCGAACATGCCACCGGCTCCGGTGATCAGGATGACGGCGGCGATCGTCGAGAGGCTGGACGTGAGCTCGCTTTCGATCTCCTTGCCGCTCATGCCGCGCTTGAGGCCGAGCGCGACCGAGGCGACCAGCACCGCGATGGCCAGGGCCACCGGGCTCTGCCCGAGGAGGATCGCGGCCTGCACCGCCTGGGACCCGGAATCGACCATATCCTCGGAGACCAGCGTGTTGAGGCCGGTGCGCAGGAAGATCAGCACCAGCGGCAGCAGGAGCAGGCCGATGACGGCCCCCATGCTCGGCCTGGGCTTGTCCGATGCGGCGTCCTGCCCCGATGCGGTGGAGTTCTCCGGGATGGACAGGAAGACCCGATTGCCGTTCCAGACACCGAAGAGGTAACCGGAGATGAACCAGGTCGGGATCCCGACGACGAGTCCGACCAGCAGCAGCAGACCGGTGTTGGCCCCGATGAGCCCCGCGGCCGAGACCGGGCCGGGGTGCGGCGGAACGAAGGCGTGCATGACGGCGAAGGCACCGACCACCGGCAGCGCGTAGCGCAGCACCGAACCGCCGAGCCTGCGGGCCACCGTGAACACGATCGGCAGGAAGATGACCACGCCCGCGTCGAGGAAGATCGGGAAGCCGAACAGCAGCGCGGCGATCCCGAGCGCGAGCGGTGCCCGCCGTTCACCGAACCGGCGCACCAGCGAATCGGCCAGCACCGAGGCACCGCCGGATATCTCCAGCATCCGACCGAGCATCGCGCCGAAGCCGACTATCAGGGCGACTTCGGCGAGCGTGCCCCCGAGCCCGTCGTTGAGGGTGCTCATCACCTGGTCGAGCGGTATCCCCAGCACCAGCGCCGTCGTGATGCTGACAGCCAGCAACGCGATCATCGGCTGCATCTTGAGGAAGACGATCATCAGCAACAACACCGCGACGGCCCCGGCCGCCACGGCGAGCGTGACTCCCGCCCCCAACGCGGACTCGGCGGCCGGTTCGGCCGCCGCGATCACTCCTTGCAAGAATCTGCCCCTCTATCACCACCGGGCATCACCCAAATGGATGCCGAACACGGGGGATCCTCACAAGGCACACCCATTGACCGCCAGAGCTCTGTATCGCTTCAGTCATACTTTTTTTCATTGACGTTCACATTGTTGACACAGCACACTGTCGGTTGCTACCCGAGAGTAATCACGTACCCGCCAACCGTGCTCGCCGACGCCGCTCTCGGGGTGACGGGGTGAGCGCCCGGGCGGGGGGTTCGGCGCGAAGACGCCGAACCCCCGCCCCCGGAGCAACTCCTCCGGGAAAACAACTCCTCCGGGAAAACAACTCGTCCGGGAGAACTCAGTCGGCGCGCGGGGCCAACTCGCTCACCGCCCGGTGCAGCCGCTCGAGCCCACCGCGCTGCTTCCGCAGCATCCGCGCCGCCTCGTGATCCGGCGGAACGGTCCGACTGGGGCGCACCAGATCGGCCGCCTCCTCCAACGAGTCCAACTCACCGAGAGCACGCCAGGCGACCAGCACCGCTCCCAACGCGGAGCCCCCGCTGTCGTCCGCCAGCTCGAGCTCGAGCCCCAGTGAGGCGGCTATGGCCTCGGCCCAGACCCGGCTGCGGAAACCACCACCGGTGGCCCGCACCGCGCGAACCTCGGCCCCGGTGTCGACCACCGCGTCCCGCACGAGCGCGAGCTGCTGCGCCACCCCCTCCAGCAGAGCGCGGGTGATCTCGGCACGGCCGTGTACACGGCGCAGCCCGATCAACGAACCGGTCAACCCCGGCTCCCACCACGGAGCCCGCTCCCCCATCAGATAGGGCAACGCCACCAGGCCGCGCGCCCCGGCCGGCACTTCGAGGGCCTCGTCCAGCAGGTCGGGCACGTCCACGCCGAACACCTCGGAGGCCCACTGGCCGACGACGGCACCATTGCTCACGGCACCTCCCGAGACCCACAAACCGTCCGCCAGGTAGTAGCAGAACGTGCGGCAGCGCTCGTCCACCCCGGGGGAGTCCCGCACCACGCGCAACGCCCCGCTGGTCCCGAGGGACAAACCGGCGACCCCGGTGTTGACCGCGCCGACCCCGAGGTTGCCCAGCGGGCCGTCCCCCGCGCCGAGCACCACCGGCAGTCCCTCCGGCAGGCCCGTGGCGCGGGCTGCCTCGTCCGCCAGGGGCAGGACATCGGTCGGAGCCTTGATCTCCGGGAGCTGCTGCCTGCTCACCCCCGCCGTGGACAACGCCTCGTCGTGCCAGTCCAGCGTGGCCATCTCCTGCAACCCGCTGCCCGAGGCCAGGGACTGGTCCGTGACGAACTCACCGGTGAACGCCGTGAACACGAAGTCCTTCAGCGCACACCAGCGCTCCACCGAATCGACGAGGTCACGACGCTGCTGCGTCAACCACGCCAGTTTGACCATGACCGACTGGGTATGAACCGGAGTGCCGGTGGCGTGATGCAGCCGGGCGGCACGTTCCCAGTCCCCGCGCAGCTTCTCGGCGACGTCCGCGCACCGACTGTCGGACAGGTGAAAAGCCGGAGTCACCGGCCCACCTTCCGCGTCGAGCCCGACGAGCGAGTGCATGGCGGTGCTGAACGACAACGCCCGCACTCGACAACCGGCCCGCCGTGTCCAGCTCACACACTCGGTCAACGCGGCGAACGCGGAATCCCGCACCGCCGCGGCGTCCTGGACGGCCTCCCCCGGCTCCTCGGTGCGCATTCCGTTCTCGCGTTCGGTCAGATGCAGCACCGTTCCGGCCCGATCGGCGGCGACGGCCTTGGTGGCCGTCGAACCGAGATCCAGACCGAGGACGACCTCCTGAGTTCCGGATGCGCTCATGCCCCTAACCTATCCGTCAGCGCGCGCTGGTCCCGACGGACGAGACACATGCCATCCGCACGGCGGACGCGCACCGGACGAACCGCGCCCTCGGCCGCCGCCGTCCCGGACCGCGCGGCGCGCCCCCACAGCAGACGGGAGCGCACCGCGGAGCCGATCACCGCGATGCGCCCGACGAGCACCCGAGCGAGCCGCTCGGCCCCACGACGGGGAGAACGGGAAACATCCAGTCAGGAGGAAGCGCCGACCAGGGTCTCCGCGATCTCGTAGGTGTTCAGCGCGGCGCCCTTGCGCAGGTTGTCCCCGCAGACGAAGAAGTCGAGGGTCTCCGGGAAGTCCAGCGCCTGCCGGAGCCTGCCGACGTAGGTCGGCTCCGCGCCGACCACCCCGGCCGGTGTCGGAAAGTCCGGCCCGTCCGGATCGTCCTGCAGCACGATCGACGGGGCCTCCTCGAAGGAACGCCGGGCCTGCTCCACGCTGACCGCGCGCTCGAACTTCGCGTGCACCGCGAGCGAGTGGGTGGTCATCACCGGGACCCGCACGCAGGTGGCCGAGACCCTCAGGTCCGGCAGCCCCAGGATCTTGCGCGACTCGTTGCGGACCTTCAGCTCCTCGGAGGTCCAGCCGTCCTCCTTGCGGGAGCCGCACCACGGCACGGCGTTCAGCGCCAGCGGCGCCTTGAACAGGGACTGCTCCGAGAGCCCGGCGGCCGTGATCGCCTCGGCCACGTCACCGGCACGCTCCCCCACCTGCTTGCCCGCGACCGCGTCGATCTCGGCACGCAGCCGGTCGACGCCTTCCTGGCCGGAGCCGGACGCGGCCTGGTAGGAGGAAACCACCAGCTCGCGGAGCCCGAACTCCTCGTTCAGCCTCCCCAGCGCGGCCATCATGGAAAGGGTGGTGCAGTTGGGGTTGGCGACGATGCCCTTGGGGCGCCGGGTCACCTCGGATCCGTTCACCTCGGGAACGACCAGCGGCACCTCGGGATCCATCCGGAAGGCTCCGGAGTTGTCCACCGCGATCGCCCCGCGCTCGACGGCGACCGGCGCCCACTCCGCGGACAGCTCGTCGGGCACGTCGAACATGGCGATGTCGACGCCGTCGAAGGCCTCCGGCGAAAGGGCGACCACGGTGTGCTCGACCCCGCGGACCGTGATGGTGCTCCCCGCGGACCGCGGCGAGGCGATGAGCCTGATCTCACCCCACGGGACGGACTCCCTGGCGTTCATGATCTCGATCATGACCGACCCCACCGCACCGGTGGCTCCGACGATGGCGACCGTGGGACCGTTTTCCGGTTCTCCCGAAGACATTCAGCGACCACTCCCCGCGTAAACCACGGCGTCTTCCTCCCCGCCGAGTTCGAACGCGGAGTGCAGCGTGCTGACCGCGTCCTCGAGCTGGGACTCCCGTACCAGTACCGAGATCCGGATCTCGGAAGTATTGATGATCTCGATGTTCACCCCGGCCTCGGAGAGCGCCTCGCAGAAGGCCGCCGTCACACCCGGGTGGGAACGCATACCCGCGCCGACCAGCGAGACCTTGCCGACGTCGTCGTCGTAGACGACCTCCTGGAAACCGACCTCGGCCTTGATCTTCTCCAGCTCGGCCACCGCCTCGGCGCCGTTGCTCTTCGCCACGGTGAACGTCACGTCGGTACGCCCGGAGGCCACTCCGGAGACGTTCTGCAGCACCATGTCGATGTCGATCTCTGCATCGGCGACGGCGCGGAAGATCCTGCCCGCGACCCCCCTGCTGTCCGGGACGCCGCGCACGGTCACCTTGGCTTCCGACCGGTCGTGCGCCACGCCGGTAATCATGGCCTGTTCCACGGAAAGGTCCTCCACTGATCCGGACACGATCGTTCCGGGCTTGGACGAGTACGACGAGCGGACGTGCAGCGGAACCGCGTACCGGCGGGCGTACTCCACGGCGCGCAGGTGCAGCACCTTGGCCCCCGTGGCCGCGAGTTCGAGCATCTCCTCGTAGGTGACGCGGTCCAGGTGCCTCGCGTCCTTCGCGATGCGCGGATCGGCCGTGTAGACACCGTCGACGTCGGTGTAGATCTCGCACACGTCCGCGTTCATCGCGGCCGCGACCGCCACGGCCGTGGTGTCCGAGCCACCGCGCCCCAGAGTCGTGATGTCCTTGCTCTCCTGGCTGACGCCCTGGAACCCGGCGACCATCACGACCTGGCCCTCGTCCAGAGCCTCACGGACCCTGTCCGGGGTGACGTCCATGATCCGCGCGTTCTGGTGCGCCGACGTGGTGATCACACCGGCCTGGGATCCCGAGAGCGAACGCGCCTGCTCCCCGAGGGACTCGATGGCCATGGCCACGAGCGCGTTCGAGATCCGCTCACCCGCGGTCAGCAGCATGTCGAGCTCGCGCTCGGGGGGGTCCGGGTTCACCTGCTGAGCCATGTCGAGCAGCTCGTCGGTGGTGTCCCCCATGGCCGAGCAGACCACCACGACATCGTTCCCGGCCCTGCGGGTCTCGACGATCCGCTCGGCGACCCGCTTGATCCGATCGGCACTCTCGAGCGAGGAACCGCCGTACTTCTGGACGACGAGCGCCACCTGAAACAAACCTCCTCGCGCCGCGCGGACGCCCCGCGTGCGAGACGCCTCGCACTGACACCGGGTTGACGAAGCCGCCGGCCGGAGGCCTCTCCGCCGGGAACGGGGCACGCACCGACGACCGAGGACCGCACCGACGGACTCCGCGGCCGGGTGACCGAGCAGCGTCGCCCCGGACCGCTCCGCTGTCAGCCCAGCCTACCGAACGAGCACCGTTTTCGAGGACACCCGTTTGTCGTGGCTAGCCTGGTCGCGCGTGCCGAGCACGCTCAACCGCCACCGAGGAGGGAAGGCTCTCAAGGTTGTCCGCGACCGGCGAAACGCTCGGCCCCGCCTCGCCCCCCTCCGGGGAAACCGCCGGTGCCCAGCGGAGAAACCCGTCCCCGGCGCGGCGCTCCCCCGGGACGCGGCTTCCGGACGGACCGCCGGAACGACTCCGGGCAGCCGCACCGGCGGTGCTGTACATCACCGTCCGCATCCTGGGATTGCTGGTGCTCGCCATCATCTCGGCGGGCCAGAAAGAGCACTTCACGAACCAGCTGTTCTCTTGGGACTCCGACTGGTACCTGGAGATCGCGGCGAACGGGTACGCCGGTGTCGATCCCACGATGTTGGACGGCAACGGGAACCGGTCCGCGGAGACCCCGCTGGCGTTCTTCCCCGGTTTCCCCCTGGTGATCCGCCTGTTCGCGACGCTGCCCGGGCTCGGTGCGCCCCTGGCGGCGATCGTCGCGAACCTGGCTGCCGGAATCGTGTGCGCCTACGGTCTGGCCAGGCTGGGGCGCCTGGTCGGCGGTTCGGAACGCGTCGGGCTGCTGCTGGTCGCCCTGTTCGCCGCCGCGCCGATGTCGATCGTGCTGTCCATGCCCTACACCGAGGCCCTGTTCTGCTGCGCGGCGGTGTGGTCCCTGCTCGGCGTGCTGGAGCGTCGTTGGCCGCTGGCGGGGCTGTGCTGCTTGGCGGCCGGACTGATCCGCCCCACCGGGGCGGTCCTGATCGGCGTCGTCGTGCTCGCCGCGCTGGTGGCGCTCGCGCGGGGACGGGACGGCCGGAGACCGTGGGCGGCCTTGCTGCTGGCTCCTCCCGGGATGCTCGGATACCTCGCCTGGGTGGGGGTGCGGACCGGTGAGCCGGGCGGCTACTTCGAGGTGCAGCGAGACGGCTGGTCCTCCTCCTTCGACGGGGGTGTGGCGACCTCGCGGTTCATCGTCGAAACGCTGACCACGAACGAGAGCGCCTTCATCACGTTCACTGCTTGGCTCGTGCTCTGCGCGGTGCTGCTGCTGATCCTGTGCCTGCGCATCCGGATGGCCTGGCCGCTCGTGCTGTTCGCCGCCCTCGTGCTGGTGCTCGACCTCGGCTCGGACGGGCTGATGTTCTCCAAGGTCAGGTTGATGCTGCCCGCCTTCCCGCTGCTGCTGCCCATCGCGACCGGGCTGGCCGGGCGGCGCACTTCCACGGCGGCGGTCTCGCTGGCGCTGTTCCTCGGCTTCGGCTCGTGGTTCAGCGCCTACGCGCTGGCCGTCTGGCCCTACGCGATCTGATAGAGCTCCGGCAGGACCCGCGCCGAAACCGCCACCCGCTCACCGGTACCGCCGCGGGTTCTCAGCCGAGTGCCCGGCGAGCACGGCCCCGACGTCGTGTAGGCCGCTACCCGACGTCGGGGCACCCGCAGCCGGGCGCAGGCTGAGGTTCCGCCAAGCGAGCACCCACGACAAAGGAGAACGGAAAATTTCCATGAAGCCCGCTGATTCGTCCGTCCCGCTGCACCCGCTGCTCGCCGAGCGGTGGAGCCCGCGTGCGCTGGACCCCGGCACGGAACTGACCGACAAGCAGTTCCTCGCGCTGTTCGAGGCCGCGCGGTGGGCCCCCTCCTGGGGAAACACGCAACCCGCGCGTTTCGTGGCGGGCCGCCGGGGCGACGAGACCTTCGAAAAGCTGCGCGGCACCCTCTCCCGGGGCAACCACGGTTGGGCCGGCAACGCGGGCGCCCTGGTCCTCGGAGTCGCCAGGCGCACCAACGACGAGGGCGAGGAGCTGCCCTACGGTGAGTACGGACTGGGGCTCGCCGTCGAGAACCTGGTGCTGCAGGCCGGGGCCGAAGGACTCGTGGCCCACCAGATGGCCGGGTTCGACGGCCGGTCCGCCCGGGAAGCGTTCGACATCCCGGGCGACTACGAACCACTGGTCGTGATCGCGGTGGGGGCGCAGGGCGACGCCGCGGAACTCCCCGACCGGCTGGTCGAGAAGGAGAACGCTCCGCGCTCCCGGATGGAACTCGACCGGATCGTGTTCAGCGGATCCTGGAACGACCCCACGTTCTGAGGGCGGGCCCGCGCCCCGTTCACCTCGCGAGGCGTCCACCGGCTCACCGGAGTCCGGTGGACGCGCGAGAGCCCGGTCACGGGGAAGCACCGACCGTCCGGCCGGGTCAGCCGGATCGGCCTCCCAGCGCGTGGAGGATCCGTACCGATGCTCCGGAGACGAACAGCCAGAAAAGCGCCGCCGCGCCGTAGTTCAACAGCACTTCGAGCTCGGGCTCGGCCGGTTTGAGGAAAAGGTCCTGAAAGCCGAAGGCGACCGCTCGCGCCCACTCGGCCACGAAGCGGGTGAGCGCGTTGTCCGGGTTCGCCCCGCCCAGGGTGAACACCACGTGCGCGGCCGAGAGCGCGGCGGCCAGGGTGCACACCCAGCGCACGACGGTGGCGAGCACCCCGAAGAAGCGCGCGCGAGCCGCCCCGAAGTCGAACCCCCCGCGACGGCGGTGCCCACCGGGGGAACTCCCCGCACCCCCACCACGTGTCGAACTCGCCACCTCTTCGGACATACCGGCAGTGTGACACGAAACACGATCATCTTACCAGTGGGTAGCCCCGTGCTCTTCCTCTCACCGGGACACCGCCGCAGGCGGACCAATGCTCCAGCCCCCGCCCAGGAACCCCCGATCAAAGGGCTGCCCCACGCAAGCGCTCTGAGCCCGAGCAATCGGCACCGCCGAACTCCATCACCCGAAGACGCGTCCGAGCAGTCCTCCGAGCAACATCCAGAACAGCGCGGCGAGGCCGTAGTCCAGCAGCACCTGCGCTTCGGGGCCCGGCGCGTCGATCAGCCCGGGGAAGAACAACGCGAGCGGCTCCGCCGCACGAGCCACCGACTGCGCCAGCTGCCCCTCCGGCTGGAACTCGAACAGCACGAACACCGTGTGCGCCACCAGTATCACGGCCAGCAGGAACCCCAGCCCCTGAAAAAGAGTGCCCAGAGCCGATCCGGAGTTGGTCTTGTTCGACGCCATACGTCAAGCCTGCCGCACGACCCGGTGAGATGACGATCAGGTCGGACCATTCACACACCGGCAGCCCCGGGGACGCCCACCGGGTCCAGCATCCGGAACAGGCGGTTGCGTTTTGGACACGGGATGCGGTTAGGCTGTCTTCGTGGCTTTCAACCTCCTGCTTCGACGCCGCGACGGGGTCAGTTAGACCGGCCCCTCGTCGCGGAGTTCAAGCGTGCCGGTCGCCAAGAGCAACCAAACCGAGCACGAACAGCAGGAGTCCCGCGGAATGAACGAGCAGTTCGCCCCCACGAACCAGTCGGACGACATCACCTCTTCCGAGAACGTGCTGCGCACTCCGTCCCGCCCCGCTCCGGCCGATCAGGCGCCCTGGAACCCGCAGCGCGGCAGCTCGATGCCGTTCCACCGCTACCGCCCCTTCCACGAGCTGGTCGAGGACGTGGCGCTGGCGGACCGGACGTGGCCCGACCAGCGGATCACGCGCGCACCGCTGTGGTCCGCCGTGGACCTGCGCGACGGCAACCAGGCGCTGATCGACCCGATGTCCCCCGCCCGCAAGCGGCGGATGTTCGAGCTGCTGGTCGGAATGGGCTTCAAGGAGCTCGAGGTCGGTTTCCCGGCGGCCAGCCAGACCGACTTCGACTTCGTCCGCGAGATCATCGAGGACGGCGCCATCCCGAGCGACGTGCGCATCCAGGTGCTGACCCAGGCGCGTCCCGATCTGATCGAACGCACCTTCACCGCGCTGGAGGGCGCGCACTCGGCGATCATCCACCTCTACAACTCGACTTCGGTCCTGCAGCGCAGGGTCGTTTTCGGGGAGGAGCGGGAAGGCATAAAGAAGATCGCCACCCAGGGCGCCGAAGTCGTGAAGGAGTGCGCGGCCAAGTACCCCGACACCGACTTCCGGTTCCAGTACTCGCCCGAGTCGTTCACCGGAACCGAGCTGTCCTACGCGGTCGAGGTTTGCGACGCGGTCACCGAGATCTGGCAGCCCACGCCGGAACGTCCGGTGATCCTCAACCTCCCCGCCACCGTCGAGATGGCCACCCCGAACGTCTACGCGGACTCGATCGAGTGGATGAGCCGCACGCTGGCCAGGCGTGATTCGGTGATCCTCTCGCTGCATCCGCACAACGACAGGGGCAGCGCCGTCGCCGCGGCCGAGCTCGGCTACCAGGCCGGGGCCGACCGGATCGAGGGCTGCCTGTTCGGCAACGGCGAGCGGACCGGCAACGTGGACCTGGTCGCGCTGGGGATGAACCTGTTCAGCCAGGGCGTGGACCCGCAGCTGGACATGTCCGACATCGACTACATCAAGCGCACCGTGGAGCACTGCAACCAGCTGCCCGTGCCGGAACGGCAGCCCTGGGGCGGCGAGCTGGTCTACACGGCTTTCTCCGGGAGCCACCAGGACGCGATCAACAAGGGGCTGCGCGCCCACCGCGAGGCGGCCGAGCGCGCGGGGGTCCCCGAGGACGAGCACCCCTGGGAGGTTCCCTACCTGCCGATCGATCCGAAGGACGTCGGCCGCAGCTACGAGGCCGTGATCCGGGTCAATTCGCAGTCCGGCAAGGGCGGCGTCGCCTACGTGATGAAGACGGAGCACCAGCTCGACCTGCCGCGCAAGATGCAGATCGAGCTGTCCAAGCTGATTCAGCAGCGCACCGACTCGGACGGCGGCGAGGTCGATCCCCAGGAGATGTGGGACGTCTTCGCCAACGAGTACCTGGGGGCGACGGCTCCGCTGGAGCTGGTTCGCCAGCGGATCGGCGGTGAGTCCGGGAACGAGACCGTCGAGGCGACGGTGCGCGTGGAGGGCACCGAGCACTCGATCACCGGGAACGGCAACGGCCCCATCGCCGCGTTCGTGGACGCCTTGAGCACCGTCGGCTACGACGTCCGGGTGCTGGACTACCACGAACACGCCATGACCGCCGGGGACGACGCCAAGGCCGCCGCTTACCTGGAGTGCTCCCTGGACAGTCACTCCGGTGATCCCAGGGTGCTCTGGGGTGCCTCCATCGACACCTCGACCGTCACGGCCTCGCTGAACGCGGTCGTCTCGGCGGTGAACCGCGCCAACCGCTGAACGTGAACCCCACTTCTTCGCGCGAGACGTCCTCCCCGGAGCCGTTCCGGGGAGGACGTCTCGCGCGGAACGTTTCCCAGCCGTCCACGGCAGGACCGGCGAGAGGACGCACGATCCGGTGAAAGCTGTCGCCGTGGGAACGAGGCGGTTTGCCACGATGCCGGACACCGGTTTGACTGGGCCGACATCGACCGAACCGAACGGAGGTACCCACGGTGGACAGCCGCGCCCATGGCGAGCAGCTCGATCCGAACGGTCTGAGCTGGAGCGTTCCGTGCTGCGACTCGGTGGACGGCGAGCACGAGGCCGAATCCGTGAAGGTCCTCGTGCTGGGCGACCGGATCGCGCTCGTGCTGCCCCCCGGGGAAACCCTGGTGTTCACTCCCGAGGAGGCCGGTGAGTTCGCCGAGCTGCTCGGCACGGCCGCGACCGGCACCACCCACGCCTGACCCCGACGAGCACCCACCACCCGCTCACTCCACGGTTCCCGCGGAACCGCCGGGGAGCGCACCGTCCCTGATCGACTCGGCGTAGTGGCACGCCACCCGGTGCCCCTCCCCCAACTCGCGCGGTTCGGGACGTTCGACGTCGCACACTCCCGGCTGCCGCCACGGGCACCTGGTTTGGAAGGGGCAGCCGGCAGGCGGGTCCGCGGGCGAGGGAAGATCCCCCGAGAGCAGGATCCGCTCCCTGCTGTCCTCCACCTCCGGATCCGGGACCGGGACGGCGGACAACAGCGCCCTGGTGTAGGGGTGCAGCGGCCGCTCGTACAACTCGTCCGAGTCGGCCTCCTCCACCAACCCGCCCAGGTACATCACACCGACGCGGTCGGCCACGTGCCGCACTACCGCGAGGTCGTGGGCGATCACCAGGTACGTCAGCCCGTACTCGTCCTGCAGGTCCCGCAGGACGTTGAGCACCTGCGCCTGCACCGACACGTCCAGCGCGGAAACCGGCTCGTCCGCGACGACGAGCTCGGGCTCGACCGCCAACGCGCGGGCTATGCCGACGCGTTGGCGCTGTCCCCCGGAGAACTCGTGCGGATACCGCCGCAGGGCGGACGCCGGAAGCCCGACGGCCGACAACAGCTCGCGCAGTCTCCGCTCGGTCCTGCCCCGCCCCTCGTCCATGCCGTGAGCACGCAGCCCCTCGACCAGCAGGGACTCCACGGACTGCCGGGGGTCCAGGGAGGAGAGGGTGTCCTGGAAGACCATCTGCATCCGGCGGCGCATCCTCCGCAACGGCTCCCCGGACACCCGGGACATGTCGGTCCCGTCGAGGACGATCGACCCGCTGCTCGGTTTCTCCAGGCGCAGCACGGTCTTGCCCAGCGTCGATTTCCCACAGCCCGACTCACCGACCAGCCCGTAGGTACTCCCCCTGTCGATCCGCAGCGAGACCCCGTCCACCGCGTAGACCCACCCCACCGTCCGATCCAGCAGGACGCCGCGTTTGATCGGGAAGTGCACGCGCAGGTCCCGCAGCTCCACCAGGGGGCGGTCGGCGGGTTCCTGCGCTCCGGCGCCGTCGGGCACCGCGGAGCCGGAGTTCGGCTCTCCGGTCGTTTCAGTCATGGGGACGCTCCGTGTTCCGGGCATGTTCCTCGATCGGGTTGTGGCAGCGCAGCCACCGCCCCGCTTCGATGGGCTCGATCTCCGGCGTGCGCTCGGAGCACCTCGGCAGTGCTCGCGAACAACGCGGGCTGAAAGCGCAACCGTCCTCCCACGGGATGTTGTCCTCCACCGAGCCGCTGATCGGGGCCAGCCGGTTCCCGCGCGGGGTGTCCAACCGGGGCACCGAGGCCATCAGGCCCGCCGTGTACGGGTGGCGCGGCCCGGCGAACAGCTCGTGCCGCTCGGCGCTCTCCACGATCCGGCCCGCGTAGAGCACGTTCACCTCGTCGCACGTACCCGCGACCACCCCGAGATCGTGGGTGATCATGATCAGGGCGGTTCCGGTCTCCGCCACGAGTTCCCGGAGCAGGTTCAGGATCTGGGCCTGGATGGTCACGTCGAGCGCCGTGGTGGGTTCGTCGGCGACGAGCACGCGGGGTTCGCAGGCCAGCGCCATCGCGATCAGCGCGCGTTGACGCATCCCCCCGGAGAGCTGGTGGGAGTACTCCTTCAACCGGCGTCCCGGGTCGGGTATCCCGACGCGCTCCAGCAGTTTCGCGGCCTCCCCACGCGCGACGCGGCGGGACATTCCGCGGTGCCGCTCCATGACCTCGGAGATCTGCACCCCGATGGGCACGACCGGGTTCAGCGAGGTCAGCGGGTCCTGGAAGACCATGCTCATGTCCCTGCCGCGTCTGCGGTCGAGTTCCCGGCGCGGCAGCCGCAGCAGCTCGTCACCGTCCAGCCGCACCGAACCGGACACCTCGGTTCCCCGGCCGGGCAGCAGTCCCATGATCGCCAGCGAGGTCACCGACTTGCCGCACCCGGACTCACCGACCAGCCCCACCGTCCGTCCGGCTTGGACGTCGAAGGACACTCCGTCCACCGCCGAAACGGTCGGTTCCTGCTTGCGCACGAATCGCACGGAAAGGTCGCGCACCTGCAGCAGTGCCATGGCGCTCACCGCCGTTTCTTCGGGTCGAGGGCGTCCCGCAGCGACTCGCCGACGAGCGTGAAGCCGAGCGCGACGACGATGATGCAGCCCGCGGGCCAGAAGGCCAGGTGCGGATGCGTGTCGAAGAAGTTCTGCGCCGAACCGAGCATCTGTCCCCACTCGGGAGTCGAGGTGTCGGCCGCTCCCAGCCCGAGGAAGGACAGCGCGGCGGCGTCGATGATGGCCACGGCGAGCATCAGAGTGGCCTGGACCACCACCGGCCCCAGGGCGTTGGGCAGCATGTGCCGGAAGACCACCGAGCGCTGCTTGACCCCGAGCGCCCGCGCCGCGAGCACGTGATCGCTGGCTCGCTGCGCGAGCATGGTCCCGCGCAGCAGCCGCCCGAATATCGGGATCTGCACGGTCGCGACCGCTATGATCACCGTGAACCGGGACTGCTGCTGGAAAAGCGCCCCGATGGAGACGGCCAGCAGCAGCGAGGGAACCGAGAGCAGCACGTCGACCACGCGCATGACCACCGTGTCCACCCAGCCACCGAAGGCCCCGGCCAGGATTCCCAGGGTCAGTCCCCCTCCGAGCCCGAGCACCGTGGCGGTCAGCGCCACGAGCAGGGTCTGCTGGGAGCCCAGCAGCAGCCTGGACAACAACGGCCTCCCGTACTGGTCCCCTCCCAGCGGAAAGTCCCCCTGCGGTTCGGGAATGCTGTTGTCCGCGCGGGAGACCTGGTCCTCGAGCAGCCGCAGCGCCGGATCGTGCTGGGCGAGCAGCGGGGAGACCAGCGCCAGCAGCACGAAGGCGGCTATGATGCCCGCTCCGAGCAGGAAGGTCGGGCTGCGCCGCAGCCGACGCCATGCCGAGGCGGCGAGGCTGATTCCCGCGGAACCGTCCGAACCGGACTCGGCCAGCTCGTCGATGCGCTTCCCGCGTTGTGTCCCCGGAACCATCAGCGACCTCTCATTGAAGTGTTCCGCTCTCCCCCGTCGTGGTCGGTCACTCGGCGGAGCCTCTCGCGGGCTCGTGAGCGGGTGCCCGACCTCGGGGATCCACGTTCAGCGCTCCCGCAGTCTCGGGTCGATCGCCGCGTAGGTGAGGTCGACGACGAGGTTGACCAGCACGTAGACCATCGCCGTCGCCAGGATCACCACCTGCAGCACCGCGTAGTCCTGCCGTTGGAAACCGAGCGAGAGCGCCTGGCCGATACCGGTTATGTTGAAGACCTGCTCGGTCAGCACCGCTCCGGACAGCAGCGCGCCGGTCTGCAACCCGATGGTGGTCACCACGGGCAGCATCGCGTTGCGCAGGACGTGCCTGCCACGTATCACCCTCGCGCCGAGCCCCTTGGACCGGGCCGTTCGCACGAAGTCCTCCTCGAGGACGTCGAGCACCGAGGCCCTGGTGATCCGGAAGATCACCGCGAAGGGAATCGTGGAAAGCGCCGCGGCGGGGAGCAGCAGGTGCAGGAAGGCGTTCCAGGCCGCGTCCCACTCCCCGGTCAACATCCCGTCGAGCACGTAGAACCCGGTCGCGTGCGTGGCGTCGATGCTCACCTCCTGCCTGCCCGAGGCGGGCAGCGCGCCGAGCTCGATCGCGAAGACGTACTTCAGCAGGAAAGCCAGGAAGAAGACCGGAACCGCCACCCCGATCAGTGACCAGGTGATGCTCAGGTTGTCCAGCCAGCCGCCCTGGCGGCGCCCCGCGAAGTAGCCGAGCGGCACGCCCACCACGACCGCGAGCAGCAGCGCCAGCACCGACAGTTCGAGCGTGGCGGGCATCCGCTGCAGGAACACCTCCATCGCCGGGGTGCCCGGCTGCACCCCGGTGGACACCCCGAAGTCCCCCGTCACCGCGCGCTGCACGAACTTCCAGTACTGCACGTGCAGCGGCTGGTTCAGCCCGAGCTGCTCGACGAGCTGCGCACGGGACTCCTCCGTGGCACGTTCGCCGAGCAGCGCGGAGACCGGCCCTCCCGGAAGCGCACGCAGCCATCCGAACAGCAGGATCGACAGCACGACCGCGACGATCACGAGTTGTCCGAGCCGTCGGACGGTGTAGCGAAGCAAATCCGGCTCCTTGCGTGTCGAGCGGCACGGCGGGCACCGATGACTCGCGGGTCACTGCCGCAGGCTCACCGGGGCGAAGCGCTCGGCGGTCAACGGCGAGGTGACCAGTCCCTCGACCTCGGAGGAGGTGACGATGGCCGGTGGCGAGTGCGCCAACGGGATCGCGGGCAGGTACTCGGACTTCAGGCTCCGGTTGATCTCGGTGTACATCTCCTCGCGCGCGGCCGGGTCGGCCTCCCCGTCGGCCGCCTCGAGACGCTCGGCCAGCTCACCGCCCCAGGGGGCCGGTTCGGTGTAGAACTGGTTCTGCGTGCTTCCGAAGAAGGTGCCGATGAAGTTGTCCGGCGAGTTGTAGTCCCCGGTCCAGCCGAGCAGGAAGACCTCGGCCTTGCCCTGGTTCACGTCCGAGATGTAGCCGCCGTTCCACGGCTTGCTGACCGGTTCGACGTTGATGCCCGCTTCCTCCAGGTCGCCCGACAGGGCGTTGAAGATCCCGCGCGGATCGGGCATGTACGGGCGCGTCACCTGGGTCGGCCACCAGAACTCGATCGTGAGGTCCTGGTGCCCCGCCTCCCGGAGCAGCTGTTTCGCCCGCTGCGGGTCGTGCGGGTACTTCGTCACGTCCTCGGGGTATCCGTCCACCGAGTCCGGGTAGAACAGCTCGGCCGGTTCGGCTCCGTCCGGCATGTTGGCCTCGACCAGGTTCTCCTTGTCGACGGCGCGGGCCAGCGCCTCGCGCACGCGCAGGTCCCGCAGCGCCGGGTTGCTCCGCTGCGAGATCCCCAGGTAGAGGATGTTGAACGGGTCGCGCACCTGGACGTCGAAGCCCTGGTCCCTCAACCCGGAGATGTCGGCGGGGTTGGGGAAGTCGTAGCCGTCGATGCCCCCGGACAGCAGTTCCTGCTTGCGCACGGACTCGTCCGGGATGATCTTGAAGACGAGCCGGTCCAGCTCGGCCTTCTCGCCCCAGTAGTCCTCGTTGCGGCGGAGCACGATGGACTGGTTGCTCTCGTCGTAGGAGTCGAACTCGAAGGGGCCTGTTCCGGTGGGGTGCTGCTTGGCGTATTCGGAGTACTCGAAGCTCGACCCCCGGGCGGTCACCTCGTCGGCCCCGTACTCCTCCATCGCCGTGGGCGACTGGATGCTGAACGAGTCCAGCCCCAGCGCGTCGGGGAACTTGGAGCTGGGGCGGGTGAGTTCCAGTACCGCCGTGCTCTGGTCGGGTGTCTCGCACGAGGAGTACAGGGAGGGATCGTCGTCGGAGGCGAAGCCTCCGAAGGTCTCGATCCAGTAGTAGGACAGCGCCGCGTTCTGCCCCGGCCCCGTCTGGTTGTACCAGCGCTCGAAGTTGGCGCAGACCGCATCGGCGTCGAACTCGGTGCCGTCGTGGAACTCGACCCCCTCGCGGAGTTGGAAGGTCCACTCGGTCCCGTCCTCGGAGGACTCCCAGCTCTCGGCCAGCGCCGGTTCGACTTCGGCGGTGCCCGGTTCGAAACCGACCAGCCCTTCCATCATCTGCCGTGTGACCCGGAACGTCTCTCCGTCGGAGGCGTAGAAGGGGTCGAACAGCGCCGGAGCCCCGGCTGCTCCGAACACCATGGTCCGCCCGCCGTCGCCTTCCCGTTGGGACTGCACGCAGGCGGCCAGCGAGGTGGCGAGGAGGGCGGCCAATCCCGCGGTCGCGATCCTGCGTCCAGTTCTCGACGCCCGTAATCCTGGTGGTCTGCCTACACCCATCACTCACCTCGGTGTGTGCCGCATCTCTCAGAGTGAGGGAGACAGTAACCCGGTGAGCGTGTCCCGATCAGGACCGCGAAATTACGATTCGGCTACGACATGCGACCGAGAACTCGGGCAAAAACGGGAAAATCCGGCACGCATCGCCCAGTGCGGGAGTCGCGGCGCTTTTTTGCCCACAGTGGATTTATCGGGTCCGCGCGGTCCGGGAGGAGCGCTCGTCCGGTCGGGACGGTCGGCCCGAGCGTCAGCCAAGCGGCGCAGCCGCTTTCACCCGCCCACGCAACTCACCCCACCGAAATCCCACCGGAGATTTCCGACCGAGGACTCCGCTCCAACGCAGGTGCTCCGATCCCGGGCAGGACGAGAAGATCCGGTGCGTGAGTCGGACGCATCGCAAGGCGGCAGGGCACGTGGCGCAGGCCGCTGCTCGATGTGCCCTACAACAGGGCAAGGCGCCGACTCACGTGACGGCTACCCGACCACACGAGCGAACCGAGCCGTGCACTCTACTACCCGGAGTGCACCACGAGGTCGGCGCGCTCCCTGGTCCGGTCCGAGGCGAACCAACGACGCTCGAACTCCTGCCAACGAACGAGCTCGGCCCGCGCGGACTCCCCGTCCCGAGCCACGGCACGTTCCAACCGCGCCGCGGGGTCGGCTGCCTCCACCCAGACCGAAACGCCGATCCGGTCGGCGATCGAGCGCCTCCCGGACGAGACGCCCTCCAGCAACAGCACCTCGGGCACGGCGACCTCGACCACCGCCCCGTCCACCGGAACACCCCCCGGCCACTCGACACGTCGATAACGCCCCGGCGCTCCCCGGCTCAACGGCTCGAGCACCCCGGCTCGGAACCGGGGCCACCACTGCACCGGCTGTTCCCAGGTGGCGAAGTCGTCGGTACGCACCAGCCGCGCCTCCACCCCGGCGGCACGCGTCCGCGCGAACACGAGATCGGCGAAGGTGGACTTGCCCGCCCCGGAGGGACCGTCCACGGTGATCAACCGGACCGGCCCCAGAGCGGGGGGTTGCCGCAGCGCTTCACGCACCGCCAGATCAGCCGCGGCCGCGTCCGCGCGAGATCGCCACATGAACTTCCCCCGGAACGGGTGACCGGCGCTTTCCTGTCGTGCCGCGAACCGGCGCGGTGGTCTCGCGGTTCGGGTGAGCGCTCGCCCGGCCGGGCCGATCACCGGACAAGCGGCGCCGGACGTTTGCAACCACCTACGCGGTCGGCGCCGCCGACCCTCCTTCACACCGAACGCCTGCCGGAGAGCGCCCTGCCGAGAGTGAGCTCGTCCGCGAACTCCAGGTCGCCGCCCATCGGAAGCCCGGAGGCCAGCCGCGTGACGCTGAGCCCGGGAAAGTCCTGCAGCAACCGGACCAGGTAGGTCGCGGTGGCCTCGCCCTCGGTGTTCGGATCGGTGGCGATGATGATCTCGCTCACCTCGTCCGTGCCGATCCTGTTGACGAGATCCCGAATGCGCAGCTGGTCGGGCCCCACCCCGGAAAGCGGATCGAGCGCACCGCCGAGCACGTGATAGCGCCCGCGGAACTCCCGGGTGCGTTCGACCGCCAGCACGTCCTTGGGTTCCTCGACCACGCACACCAGACGGGGATCACGCCGCGCGTCCTGGCAGATCCGGCACCTGGTCTGCTCCGAGACGTTCCCGCAGACCTCGCAGAAGATCACGCCCTCCTTCACACGCTGCAGGGCGTCCTGCAGCCGTGTGACATCGGCGGGCTCCGCGGACAACAGGTGAAAGGCGATGCGCTGCGCGCCCTTCGGGCCGATTCCCGGCAACCTGCCGAGCTCGTCGATCAGATCCTGAACTGGCCCTTCGTACACGCCACTACCGTCACATCCCGGGCAGACCGAGTCCGCCCATGTCCATTCCGCCCTGGCCGCCGAGCGCGTTGGTCAACGGTCCCATCTTCTCGCTCTGCAGTTCCTGGGCCGCACGGTTCGCGTCCCGGACCGCCGCCACCACCATGTCGGAAAGCGTCTCGGTGTCGGAGGGGTCGACCACCTTCGGGTCGATGCTCATGGACTGCAGCTCGCCACCACCGGTGACCGTGGCGGTGACCATGCCGCCACCTGCCGTGCCGGTCACCTCCGTCTCGGCGAGCTCCTGCTGCGCAGTCATCAGCTGCTGCTGCATCTCCTGCGCCTGCTTCATGATCTCTTGCATGTTCGGCTGCTGGCCACCAGGTTGCACCGTGGCTCCTCCCGGTCCGGCTGGACTGACCTGTTCGAACGAGGTATCTCGCTTCCTCCAGCGTAGTCGTCGGCTCCTCGCCGCGCGGCGCTGCCCGCTACCCGGAGTTCCCACCGACCGGGACGTCCCCGCGGAACGTCCCGGGGCGGGCAGCTACTGGTCGAGCCTGCGCGCTCCGAGTTCGCTGACGAACAGCTCCACGGCCAGTTCATCGGGATCGTGCTGCTCGACGGACGGCTCGGCCTCGGGCACAGGCTCGGGAGCCGATTTGGGGACCGACGCCGACGCCGATGCCGACACCGGCGTCGGCGTCGGTGCGAAGGCCGCTCCGGAGTCGGCGACCGGTTCGCCCCGAGGCGTCTCCCCGTGAGCCGGATCCACGTCCGCGTCCTCGTCCGGCGGAGGAGCTTCCGGCGGGGGAGGCTCCTCCGGGAGCGGTGGTTCCGGAGGAGAGTCCGCGGGAGCACCGGCGACGGGCGCGGTCGGTTCCGCGGCCCGCGGAACCTCCCGTTCGACGGGCTCCGGCGCTGGGGCCGGGGACTCCGGAGGCCGCTCGCGCGGTTTCTCCTCCCGCGTCACCTCCCCGTTCGGCTCCGCGGGGCGTTCCCGCGCGGCGGGCGCGCTCCCGGCCGGAGGCCCCCCGGACGCCCCGGGGTGCTGCTCCCGCTGTTGAGCGGCGGAGCCGGAGGCGGGTTGCTCCCCCTCGACGACGCACTCGATCGCCCACTCGCCGCCGAGCACCTCGCGCATGGCCTCCCGCACGTGCTCGACCCGGTTCGCCCGGTCGAACTGCTTGCGCAGCCCCTCCGTCGGCATCGAGATGACCAGCGTGTCCGCGCGCAGTTCCCGCACGCTCGCGTTGAGCAGCAGAGCCTGGGTGGGCCGGTTGCGCTCGGAGACCGCGCGCAGCAACTCGCTCCACGTCTGGCGCAGCTCCGCCGTCGCCGTTCCGCTCGGGGGTTCCTCCCGCGGGGCGGAACCGCCTGCGCCGAGGTCGCTCGTCTCCCGTGCCGGGCCGGCGGAACCACCGACCGGGGCGGCCTGCCCCCCGTCGGCCTCCGCGCGGACCTCATCACCCGACGGGCCCGCCGACTCGGCGGCACGCTCCCGCGCGGGTTCCCGAGGGTCCGCGGCCGGTTCCGCGCTCCCGCCGGTGGCCGGTGCCCGCTCCCCGGCGGGAGCGGCGGAGGCCCGCCCTCCGTCCACCCCGGACGGAACGGCCTGCTCGGCGGGCGGTGCGACCGTCATCCGCCGCTCCACCCGCTCCAGCCGTTGAAGCAGCGCGGCCTCGGAGGAGGACGCGCTGGGAAGCATCATCCGCGAGCACAGCAGTTCCAGCAGCAGTCGGGGCGCGGTGGCGCCCCGCATCTCGGAGAGCCCAGCGTGCACTGTCTCGGCGAACCGGGTGAGGGTCGCGACGCCGAGCTGCTCCGCCTGGCGGGACATCTTCTCCGCCTCGTCGCCGACGTTCTCGATCAGACCCCGCTCGGCGGCGTCGGGCACCGAATGCAGCAGCACGAGGTCACGCAACCGGTCCAGCAGGTCGGAGGCGAAACGACGTGGGTCGTGCCCGGCCTCGACCACCCGGTTGACCGTGTCGTAGACGGCTGCCGAGTCCCCGGCGGCCAACCCGTCCACCATGGAGTCGATCAGCGCCACATCGGTCACCCCGAGCAGCGCGACGGCCCGTTCGTAGGTGATCCCCTCGTCACCCGCACCGGCCAGCAGCTGGTCGAGCACGCTCAACGCGTCCCGCGCCGAACCACCGCCCGCACGGATGGCCAGCGGGTACACGGCGGGCTCGACCCGGACGCCCTCCTCGGCGCAGATCCGCTCCAGCAGCTCGCGCAGCTCCCCCGGCGGGATCAGCCGGAAGGGGTAGTGGTGCGTGCGGGACCGGATCGTGGTCAGCACCTTGTCCGGTTCGGTGGTCGCGAACACGAAGACCAGGTGGTCGGGAGGCTCCTCGACGATCTTCAACAGGGCGTTGAACCCCTGCTGGGTGACCATGTGGGCCTCGTCGATGACGAAGATCCGGTAACGCGACTGGGCCGGGGCGAAGACCGCGCGATCGCGGAGCTCGCGGGCGTCGTCCACACCGCCGTGACTGGCGGCGTCCATCTCCACCACGTCCACGCTGCCCGAACCGTCCGGCCCCAGGGAGACGCAGGAGTCACAGCGGCCACACGGCTCGTCCGTGGGGCCTTCGACGCAGTTCAGCGACCGGGCCAGGATTCGCGCGCTGGATGTCTTGCCGCAACCACGCGGCCCGGAGAACAGGTAGGCGTGGTTGATCCGCCGCGCGGCCAGCGCGGTGCGCAGTGGTTCGGTGACGTGTGACTGTCCCACGACCTCGCCGAAGGTCGCCGGTCGATACTTGCGATAGAGCGCGAGCGCCACACCGGCAACGATACGTGCCAAGACCGACGAAGCGGCAACGGGAGACGCCGGCGGCGGCGAACGGGCGGAAAGCGCCACTCGCCGGTGCGAAGGGACGTCCACTCCGCCCACGACCGGGGGACCCCCTCGACAAAAAAAGGGGACCCCGCGCACCCGTCAGAGCCCGCTTACCCTTGCTGCCTTCCGGCCCTGGGGGAGTTCACAGGATGGACGCCGCGCGGAGTCCTCATACAGTGTATCCCCCTCGGAAAGCGGGGCTCCACACCCCCCTTCGGAACTTCCGGCGAGGGGGAGTCCGGCTGCAACGGCTCCTGGTCTTCTTCGGCACGGCGACTCCGAGGCCCCACCCGAGCAACCACCCACGTCAACCGAGCCGGCAGTTTCGTCCCGCCCACGTGCGGTGCGGGCCCCACCGCGCGCGGCGGCCACCGATCGGGGTGCCCTGCAACGATCCCGAGGCGCCGACTCACGTTGCGGCTATCCGGCCACCCGGGCAAGCCACCCCGCGAGGGACGAACCGAGGGGGGTCGCGGAGCGGACGATCCCGTCGCGTACACTTCTTTGCGGAGGATTGGCCGAGCGGCCTAAGGCGCACGACTGGAATTCGTGTTGGGTTAACAGCCCTCGCGGGTTCGAATCCCGCATCCTCCGCTTCGGGGCCGGGCACGGTGAACACCGCGCCCGGCCTTTTTCGTGTTCCCGGCCCCGCCCCTGGCGTGCGAGCTCCACGGCGCGGACCGCACGACCGCCACGCGAGCCCGGAAGGCGCGGCAACCGCCGAACGGCCCCGTCGCCCCCAGGAGCGCGCTGCTGCTTCTCGCGTAATTCGCCGAACCGCTCTGGACCCGAGAGCGCGCCTGGCCGATAGTGCTCGTTGCACGCCACTAAACCGATTCCGAGAGGTGCCACCACGCCTCCGGGAGAGGAGCGGAAATTGGTCGGAGCCGGCAGCGGAACGAGGACCCGTTCCCCCGCCCGAAGACGTTTCGCGGTACTCGCGAGCCTGTCCGTGGTCGCCGTGTTCACGGCGGCGTCGGCGCAGGCGGCCCAGGCTACGGACGAGGACGTCCGGCAGCACTGCGTGCTCGACACCGCTTCCCAGCAGCGAACCTGCTACGACAGCTTCTCCGCGGCCACGGGCGCGGGGCAGCGGATCGCGGACACCAGCGGTTCCGTCATCGGCGCCACGGTGTTCGAGGACGCCGAGTACGGCGGCGCGTCACTGACGATCACGGTTCCGGAACCGTGTCCGAAGAACGACGAGGTCGACTTCTGGCTCGACCTCGACGACTCCTGGAAGAACCGGATCTCCTCGGTCCAGGCGTGGTCGACCTGCTGGGTCTGGCTCTACCCGGACTCGGGCGACCGCGCGGGCCCGTACAAGGAAAAGGCACCGCGCCTGAACAGCGGCATCAACGATCGAACAGTGACCGTCGGACTGAGCTGAGCGAGGCGAACGGGATGAAGTTGCGTAACAGGGCGGCGACGGTGCTCGGTGCCTCCGCCGTGGTGCTGGCCGGGCTCGTCACGCCCGGCACGGCCGCGGCGGCGGACGAACCGAGCGTGCGACAACTGCTCGAACAGTGCGAACAGGGCAACACCGACCTCTGCGAGTTCCACCCCTCGGGCTCACCCGAGAGCTACCGGGGCGCCGACGAACTCGTGGGTGGTGCGGCGAACTGCTCGGAGGGAACCTCGACGAGGATCATCAGCTGGGAGTCGACGCAGACGACGACCAACAGCGTCGGGGTCACCATCAGCGCCGGCTCGACGCTCGGCGAGGTGTTCGAGGTCGGATTCGAAACCAGCTACCAGCGCGAATGGAGCTGGAGCACGAGCAAGTCCGACGAGATCCGGCACGAGCTCGGCCCCGGTCAGGCCGTCGAGATCTACGCCGCCCCGATGCGGGAGAAGGTGACCGGCACGTACGAGATGCACTTCGGTGACCCCTACTACGGGCACTACTACTGGTACGTCAACAACGTCACCATCGACGGGCCCGAGCAGGACCAGGCCTGGTTCACCAGGGTGGAGGAAGTCGACGCGAACTGCTGAGCGGCGCGCCCCGGTGAGAGAACGGCGCCGGTCTCCGGGAAGGCGGACCGGCGCCGCCGGGGAGCACGGGTGGTGGCGCACGGGTGGGCGACCAGCCGGAGCCGCCCCTCCCCGAGAGCGCGGCGGAGGGCCGACGGCACGGTGCGGGAACCGGCACGCTCCGGCCGAACCGAGCCGCGAGGTGCCCGCGCCGGGGGCACGACCACCTCGTCCGTCGGTGTGTTCGGCCCCCGGTGAGACGTCTCCGCACCAGTTGCCGGGGCCTCCACCGGGGAAGCGGTGTTGTGGCGTGTGAGCGGCGCTACCACGGCGGGAAGGGTTAACCTGCCGTTGTGGTCCACCGCCTCAACGGGGAACGCCGTGGAGTCATATGAGTGAGCAACATCCCCCCTGGACCGGGTCCGTGCCCGACGAGAGGCATCCCGGGACCACACGGCTGCATTCGGAGGCGGAGGCACGGCTGGGCCTGTTGGCAGCGGGGATACGGGAGTGCGCGATCGTCGTGCTGGACGCGACCGGCCGGGTGGAGAGCTGGGGCAGCGGGGCCGAGCACATCCTGGGGTACAGCGCCGAGGAGGTGATCGGCCACCACGTCCCGGTACTCACCCGGACGGAGGAGACCGCTGCCGACCACGCGGAGCGGCGGCTGGCCCGGGCCGCCGAGAGCGGCGAACACGTCGAAGAGGGCTGGTGCCCGCGCCGGGACGGAACCCGGTTCTGGGCCCACGTCATGGTCTTCCCGCGGTGGTCGGCCGACGGCAACGTGTGCGGATTTCTGCAGGTAATCCGGGACGACACCGAGGCCGGTGCTCGGCAGCAACGGTCCAGCCGACGGTTCAGCGACCTGTTCGACCTGACCCCGGTCGGGATCGGGCTGTTCGACGTGACCGGACACGTGCTGGATGCCAACGAGGCGCTGTGCGAGCTGCTGGGCTACCGGATGCACGAGCTGAAGGCGATGCCCGCCGTCGGACTGCTGCATCCCGGTGACCGGGGGACGGGCCTCCTCGCCGAGGAAACGGCGAGCGCGGGACTGAACCAGCCGCGCACGCAACAGCGGGTGCTGCTGCGTGCGGACGGCCGGACGGCTACCTGCGAAGTGCACAGCACCTGCTCGGTAGCCGATGACGGAAGCCGATTCTGGCTGGTGGTGTTCCAGGACATCACCGAGCAGGAGCGCAGGACCGAGGCGCTGCGGCACCAGGCCACCCACGACGAGCTGACCGGACTGCTCAACCGCACCGGTCTCGACGAACTCCTCGAGACCATGCTGCACGGTGGGGCCGAACGAGTCGCCGTGCTGTTCTGCGACCTGGACAACTTCAAGCGTGTCAACGACGCGCTCGGCCACGAGGGCGGGGACGAACTGCTCACCGCCGTCGCGCGCCGCCTGACGGAGGGGCTGCCGCCGGGGTGCACCCCGGCGCGCCTCTCCGCCGACGAGTACCTGATCATCTGTCCGGACATCGACAGCGTCGGCGGTCTGGAGTCCTTCGCCACGTGGGTGGCCGAGCTGCTGCGCACCGTCGTACCGCTGCGCGGGCAGCTGATCTCCGTCTCGGCCTCGGTCGGGGCGGCGACGCTCGATCGGGACACCATCGGGGCGAACCTGCTGCGCTACGCCGACACGGCCATGTTCCACGCCAAGAGCAAGGGCCCCGGAAGCGTCTCGCTGGCCAGTCCCAACCTGATCGGTGCGCGAGCAGGACAGCTGGGCCTGGAAGAGCAGTTGCGCGACGCCCTCGAGAACGACTCACTGACCCTGTACTACCAGCCGATCCTGGCCCAGGACGGTTCCGTGGTCATGGCCGAGGCACTGATGCGCTGGTCACATCCCGACCGTGGCCTGCTCTCCCCCGCTGTCATCCTGCCCGTGGCCGAGCAGGGCAACCTGCTGCGCACGCTCGACCGGTGGGTCCTGCACGCCGCCCTGGCCGAAGCCGCCACCTGGCCGGAGCAGCACGGAACCCCGGTGTCCGTCGCGGTCAACCTGGTCGATCTGCTTCCCCACGACCCGGAGTTCGTCGAGGAGGTCGCCGCGGCCATCACCGCATCCGGGATCCAGCCACATCGCGTGGTGCTGGAAATGGTGGAAACCTCCCTGGTGGAACTGCCCACCCGGCCCCATCAGGCCATGGTCGAACTGGCCGAGCGCGGAGTGCGTTTCGCCCTGGACGACTTCGGCACCGGCTACTCCTCGCTGGCTCGTCTCAAGGACCTGCCCGCCCAGATCCTCAAGCTGGACCGCCAGTTCGTCTCCAACGTGGAAACCGACCCGGCCGATGTGGCCATCGCCCAAGCGATGATCGGCATGGGGCACGCCATGGAGCGCAGCTGCGTCGCGGAAGGCGTGGAAACCACCGGACAGTTCCACATCCTCGACGAACTCGGCATCGACTTCTACCAGGGTTGGCTGTTCTCCTACCCGCTTCCGCCCCGGCGGATCCGCGCCTACCTCGAGTCCACCGCCGGTTCCCCGGACCGGACGTAACAGCTCGTCCCGGGACGACCGGCGCACCCGGCAGCGATGCTCGACCGGACACGGATGACTCGTCCGGGTGAGCGGGACCTCGGTACCCGAACAGCCGTGCGGGCGGGAAACCACGGGAGGCCCCGCGGCCGCGGAAGCGAAACGCCGGGCCCCGATGGATCGGGACCCGGCGTCGGCACACTCACAGTGCGGTAGCGGTGGGATTCGAACCCACGGAGGCTCTCACCTCACGCGATTTCGAGTCGCGCTCCTTAGGCCGCTCGGACACGCTACCGCAAACAAGCGTAACGAACGGTCCGCGCGCATGAACAACGGGGGGTCCGCAAACGGAAGGGGCCGCTCACGAACCCTTCCGCCCCGGAGGCCGGGGCGAACCCGACCGGACGGGGAAGGCTCAGCGCTGTTCGCCCTCGCCGCCCTTGTCCTCCCCGTCCTTGTCCTCCCCGCGCAGCTTGTCCTTGGCGTCCTGGACGGTGCCCTCGGCGCGGTCCTTGAGATCCTGGCCGCGCTCCTTGGCCTCACCCTCCAGGCGGTCCCGCTTGCCGGCGTTCTCCGTCTCCTGGTTACCGGTCACACGGCCGGTCGCTTCCTTGGCCTTGCCCGCCAGCTGCTGGGCCTGCTGCTTGACCTTGTCGAAAGTACTCATCACGACCTCCTGTTACCGAGCACCCGGAGAGATACCCGGCAACAGGCACGAATCACTCAACTGTGACTCAAGTCACATCACGTTGGTCGTCGAAGAACCCCTCCAGCAGCCTGGCGCACTCCGCCGCGAAAACCCCACCGACCACTTCGGGACGGTGATTGACCCTGCGGTCCCGCACCACGTCCCACAGGGAACCGACCGCCCCGGTGCGGGGCTCCCACGCCCCGAAAACGACCCGCGAGACCCTCGACAGCACCAGGGCTCCAGCGCACATCGTGCACGGCTCGACCGTCACGGCCAGCGTGCACCCCGAGAGCCGCCACCCGTCCCCGTGCTCGGCGGCGGCCGCCCGCAGCACCTGGACCTCGGCGTGGGCGGTGGGATCGGACAGTTCCTCCCGCCGGTTGTGCCCGCTGGCCAGTATCCGCCCGTCAGGTGCGGCGACCACCGCACCTATCGGGACATCACCGGTGGGCAGCGCGGCGGGGGCCGCTTCGAGCGCGGAGCGCATCAGCTCCCGGTCGGCGGAGGAGACGACCACTCCCCCCGCGCCGCTCCGGGACGTGTCCCCTCCGATATCCCTTCCTTCCTCGGCTGTCACAGCCGTTCGAGCAGTCCGGAGAAATGCTCCCCGAAGCCACAGCGCTGCGCGATCATCTCGAGCTGTTCGTCCGGATAGAGATCCACTTCCTCGTTGATCAGGAGCAGTTCGTCCTCGGGAAGCCCGAGATCGGACAGCAGGGCGAGATTGCCCTCCGGCCAGATCTCGTCGTCGTCCTCGTCGGGAGGATCGACCCGCAGCAGATCCAGCACGTCGGCGGCGATGTCGTAGTCCAGTGCGGCCGCCGCGTCGGACAGCGCGAGTTCCACACCCCCGGGGACGGGGCGGACCAGCACGAAGAACTCGTCGTCCACATTGCACATGCCGACCACGGCGCCGGTGGACCGCAGTTCCCTCAGAGCCGTTATTACCGCGTCGAGCCCGGTCAGCACCGAGCTGTCGAGCACGCTGCAACGCCACCGCCCGTCCTCTCGAACCGCGGCGACGGCAAAACCCGCGATCGGTGTCTGGACCGTCATGACGCCACGGTAAAGCGTGCGGACTCCACCCGAAAGCACTATTGCGTGGACGTCACCCTCCGGGTCAATGATCCGACTCGGTCGGCGACCGCGCGAACACCGAGCGTCCCCGTCGGGCAGTATTGAGCCATGCGAGCCGTGTGTGTGATCGGACTGGGACTGATCGGCGGGTCGGTGCTGCGGGCAGCGGTGCGTTCCGGCCGTACCGGGTGGGGCGCCACGACCTCGGAGGAGGACGCCGCGGCGGCCCGCGCCGCCGGGTACGACGTGGCTCCGAGCACCGAGGAGGCGCTGCGCCGAGCCGCGGAGCAGGAGGCGCTCGTCGTGATCGCCACTCCGCTGCCCGCCGTCGGTGGGGTGCTGCGCCGGGTCGCGCGGCACGCCCCGGAGACGTATCTGACCGATGTGGTCGGTGTGCAGGAGCCGGTGCGCGAGCTGGTGCGCGAGCTGGCTCCCACCACCCGCTACGCGGGGGGACACCCGATGTCCGGAACGGCCGATTCCGGGTGGTCCGCGGGGCAGGCCGAGCTGTTCGACCGGGCTCTCTGGGCCGTCACCGCGGACGAGGGCACCCGGCTCGACTCCTGGCTGGAAGCGGCCGCGCTGGCCGTCGACTGCGGATCACGAGTGGTTCCGGCCGGGCCGGGAGAGCACGACGCCGCGGTGGCGCGGATATCCCACCTGCCGCACGTGCTCTCCGCGGTGCTCGCCTCGGTCGGAGCGGACGGAGGACCGCTCGCCCTGTCCCTGGCCGCGGGTTCCTTCCGCGACGCCACACGGGTCGCGGGCACCGACCCCGAACTGGTGCGCGCCATGACGGAGGGCAACCGGGCGGCGTTGTTGGACGCGCTGGACGACGCGCTGGGCCGGCTCGGGGCGGCCCGGGGCTCGCTCGCCTCGACCGGATCACTGAATTCCACGGTGCGCTCCGGGCACGAGGCCAACGGAAACCTGAGGGAGCAGCACACGGCGGAGCGGGTGAGCCGCACCGTGCCACTGAACGCGGGGCACGCGCTCCGCAGGCTGCGCGAGATCGGTGAGCAGGGCGGGTGCGTCGTCTCCCTCGACTCGGAGTCGGCCACGGTCGAGCTACCCGCTCCCGAGTGAGCGCGGCCGGCTTCCGGCATGCCGACGTCCCCGGCACGAACGACCCCGGCGCTGTGCAGGTGCCTACCCGATGCCGGAGCACCCGCGGCGGGAGCCCGCGAGAGGCTCCCCCACGCAACCACCCACGCAGAGCGAGCCGCTGCAGGCCGCTCCGCGCACTCGCTGGTCGAGGACCTCTAGCAAAAGGGGTTCGTCCGGCTCAGGTGCTTCAGCCCGAGCAGAGCGCGGGCCCCGGTGCGTGAGTCGGATGCATTGCGAGGCGGGGAGGGCACGTGGCGTGGGCCGCTACTCGAGGTGCCCTCCAACGCAGCAAGGCGCCGACTCACGTGACGGCTACCCGACCACTCACGCAAAGCTCTGCTGTGGATTCTAAAAATCAACGCTTTCGTGGGGCACTATGGAGTCATGGCACGCGCACTGTTGATCGATGCCGCACGAACCCCTTTCGGGGGCTACCGGGGTGAGCTGTCCGGGGTTCGAGTCGACGACCTGGCGGCCATGCCGATCACCGAGCTGCTCCGGCGCGACCGGGCGCGCGCGGAATCCGCTCTCGACCCGAACCTGATCGACGAGGTCGTCTACGGCAACACCAACGGCGCGGGCGAGGAGAACCGCAACGTGGCGCGGATGGCCGGGTTGCTCGCGGGCCTTCCGACCACCGTTCCCGGCATGACGGTCAACAGGCTGTGCGGTTCGAGCGGTGAGGCGCTGGTCCAGGCCTCCAGGGCGATCCGCTCCGGGGAGGCGGAACTGGTGATCGCGGGCGGCGTCGAGGGGATGAGCCGGGCACCGTTCGTGCTGCCGCGTTCCGAGCGCGTACTGCCGGACCGGCTCGACGTGGTTTCCACGGCGGCGGGCTGGCGCCTGGTCAACCCGCGTATGAATCCGGAGTGGACCGTGCCGCTCGGCTTGGCGGCCGAGCGGACCGCGGAGGAGCTGGGCATCGGCCGAACCGAGATGGACGAGTACGCGCTGCGCTCCCACCGGCGCGCGGCGGCCGCCTGGGACGCCGGGGTGCACGACGGTTTCGTGTTCCCGCTGCGCGACCCGAGAGGGATCACGGTGCGCGGTGACGAGTCGGTGCGCACCGACACCGGGATGACCAAGTTGGGGGGACTGTCCCCGGCCTTCTCCTCC
This sequence comes from Actinopolyspora biskrensis, assembly GCF_013408175.1. Lineage (GTDB taxonomy): Bacteria > Actinomycetota > Actinomycetes > Mycobacteriales > Pseudonocardiaceae > Actinopolyspora > Actinopolyspora biskrensis. The sequence continues at coordinate 117,301 of NZ_JACBYW010000007.1, read as the reverse complement.
AACGGCCCGGTCACCGTGGGCAACTCGGCCCCGCTCGGGGACGGGGCCGTCGCCGCGCTGATCGGTTCGCGGGAGCAGGCCGAGCGCATGGGGTCCACCCCGCTGGGGGAGCTGCTCACCGGGGTGAGCGTGGCCTGTGAACCGCACCGCTTCGCACTGGCTCCCGTGACGGCGATCCGCAAACTGCTCGACAGGCTGGACGTCGGCCTCGCCCAGGTGGACCTCTGGGAGATCAACGAGGCCTTCGCGGCACTGGTGCTCACCGTGCTGCGTCACTTACCGGACATCCCGCTCGACCGGGTGAACGTTCACGGCGGAGCTCTGGCCTACGGCCATCCACTCGGCGCGTCCTTCGCACGGGTCGTGGTCGACCTCTGCAGGCACCTGGGCCAGCGCGGCGGTGGTCTGGGCGTGGCCACCGCCGGTATCGGGGTGGGACAGGCCACGGCCGTGGCGGTGCGGGTCTGAACCGGAGGGGACCTCCGAACGCGATTCGCACGAGCCCCCGCCGAACGAGTCGAACCGAGTCGAAACACTGTACTACGCCAAGAATCATCGCGAACCTTCCAGCCACGAAAGAGTGAGCATTTTCGCGCGAAAACGCCGCGACCGAATCACGGCGCCCCACACCACACAATTAGGTGAATCAATCACGAGCCGCGCGGCGAACTCCACCGAACTCCGGTAGACATGAAGCGTCGGCTGCCGACACGGATCGGCCGACGTCCGAAACACACATCAAAGCGAAAGGCGCTAACATGCGTTCGTTCAAGCGTGCAGCCGTTGTCACTGCCATGGCCCTGCCGCTCGCCCTGGGCAGCGCCGGGATCGCGTCTGCCGACTCCCCGAAGGGCCACAAGGACCACGAGGGCGAGAAGTGCGTCCACAAGTCCTGCCAAATCGATGTGGAAAAGCACAAGAAGAGCGAGAAGAACAACAACTGGGTCTGGAACTGGATGCACTACTCCGCCGAGTATGACACCAGCATCATCAACGCCGGCATCATCGGCTGAGAATTCTTTTCAGAACGGCCGGTCGTCGCCGGAGCCTCCCGCTGATGTTTTCCCGTCGTGTTGACGATTGGTGTGGCACCTCGGCGCAGGCAGCGCCGAAACGACCACGCTGCCGGGGCGATTAGCCGCGGATCCTCCCACTGCGTGTTCTCGGGAGGACGGCCCCGACGTTGTGCGGGTCGCCACCGATACCGGGGGACCCGCTCACGTGCAGGCGCGGGCAACCACCTGCTCAACCCGAACGGAGAACTTCAACGAGGCAATGGCGCGCTGACGCACCCGGGCCCCGTTCCACTACGGACGGGGCCCGGGAATCAGCTCACCGTGAGTCATTGCGTCACCACTCGTACGCGGCAGCAGAGTCCGCAGCATAATTGAAAACAGTTTCCATTATCGATAGTGTGCGTACGGCTCGCGCACCGCGAGCCGCGAAGCACACGATCGATCTGGTGGGAGACATGACGCTGACGGCGACGAGGGAGCGCCCCCGGAATGGCGAGCGCGCGGTGGCGGTCGGAGTGCTCAGCGTGTTCGTGGGGGTGTGTGTCGCTGCCGAGACGGCCGGTCTCGGAAAGCTGCTGATCATCGCCGTGGTGTCCTGCCTGGCCATGGTCGCCGGGGCCGCGCTCGCGCTGCGGAGGATCGTGAACAGCAGCACGCTGACCTGGGCGTACGGTCTCGCCGCCGGAGCTATGGTGGCCAGCGCGTGCGCTTTCCTGCTGCCCACGGCGATCGAGCGGGACGCGACGCTGGGCGGCTTCGGCATCGCGGCCGGTGTGCTCGCGGGATTCACGGTCCACCTCGCCGGGGCCGGATTCGGTCCCCGCACCGCACTGCTGGACGACTACGTGGTCCGGCTGACCGTGCACTCCGTGGCCGCGGGCTTCGTCATCGGAGCGATCTACGCCAGCATGCCGAACATCGGGCTGCTGCTGGGACTTTCGATCATCTCGCACAAGGGCCCCGCCGGATACGCGGCGGCGCTCTCGCTGCACAGGTCCGGACGATCGATTGTCCCGGTGATACTGCCCGCCTGTGGAATCGGCATCGCGGCGATCGCGGTCGGCCTGCTGGGCTGGCCGCTCTCCCCGACCGTGACGGCCCCGGTGTTCGGCGTGGCAGCCGGGCTCTTCCTGCACGTGGCACTGGACTTCCTGGCGCATCTGGAAAAGAGCCGTGCGGCGGGGAGTCCGCTACTGGCGGCGCACGCCACCACGAGCGCGCTCGCCGGGGCCGCCACCGTCGTGTGCGCCTGGGCGATCACCGGAGCCTGACCGGGCCGGTGCGGCCTCGGCACGGGCATCGAGGAACTCGCCCCGCGAGCGACGACAGCTACCCGCCCCGACGCGGCGATGGCACATTGTGGGGGCCGATGGGGCTACTAGGATCCACACCACCAAAACCGAAAATCACAACCGCATAACGCAACCGCGAAACCGCAGGACAAAAAGGGTAGACCCCGCACCCGCGGGGATAGACCGGCGGAGCTGGTCGAGCTGTACGGGGGTGAGTGGTAGGCCCCGCACCCGCGGGGCTTCCCGTCGATCTGTCACGGGGCTGTGGACCTGCGGGGCTGTGCGCCACGAACACCCTGCCCTGGCGGCCGTTGGCGATATAGCTCCCGAAGCCTCGTCACCTGATCGTGTTCCGGCTACCCTCGGTTAGCATCTCTTCATGCAGAGTCTCCATCCGACACCCCGGGAGCTCGCGAAGAGGCGGTTCAGCGTGAGTACTGATGTGGGCTACCGGATCAAGACGGCTCGTCGAGCAGCGGCTGCTGGTCGAAACACTCCTCGGCCGTTGACGGCGTCTCGGCGGTGTCGATCACCAGGGCCAGGTCGGCGGGGCCTCGTGAAAGCTGGCGGCAAGTCGACAACCTGCCGATCAAGGTCGGCTGCCTCATGGTGCGCGAAGCACCCCGAACAGCAAAAACCCCCAGCGCACTGGGGGTATTGCTGTCTCGACCAGACGTGCGCCCGTAGGGATTCGAACCCCAAACCTTCTGATCCGTAGTCAGACGCTCTATCCGTTGAGCTACGGGCGCATGTTCAGTTGTGAACTCCACTCGCGTGGGAGTTCCAGCGGAGGCTCCGGGATTCGAACCCGGGAAGGGGGGTTGCCCCTTACCGCATTAGCAGTGCGGCGCCATAGACCAGACTAGGCGAAGCCTCCGGGTGTTTCCTCTTTGCCACTGACGAAGACTATACACACCGCCGTCGAGCCGTTTTCAACGGGGGGTCACCTTTTGCGCACCAGCCCAGCCGGTGACCCGCCCATCCCCGGGATCAACCGGTTTCTTCGCCGCTCATGCGGATGAAGGGAGCCAAGGAGTCCGGGTTGCGCAAGGCGTCCATGCTCACCGCGCTCTCGGGAGCGGTTCCCGCGAGGATCTTCTTCACCGGAACCTCGAGCTTCTTCCCGTTCAAGGTGTGCGGCACCTCGTCCACCGGGACGAACCTGTTCGGCACGTGCCTGGGGGACAGCTCGTCGCGCAGCCCCTCCTTGAGCCGGGGGACCAGCGCGGACAGCTCCGCCCCTTCGGCCAGCACCAGGAAGCACAGCAGCTCCCCGTCCGTCTCCCCCGCCCCGGAGGTGTCGATGACCAACGAGTCGAGCACCTCGTCGAAGCCCTCGACCACGCGGTAGAACTCGGCCGTGCCCATCCGGATACCACCGCGATTGAGCGTGGAGTCGCTCCTCCCGTAGATCACCAGCGAACCGCGTTCGGTGACGCGCACCCAGTCCCCGTGCCGCCAGATGCCGGGGAACGCGTCGAAGTACGCCTCCAGCATCCTGCTGCCGTCGGGGTCGTTCCAGAAGTACACCGGCATACACGGCATCGGCTTGGTGAGCACCAGTTCACCGACCTCCTCGTGCAGCTCACCGCCCCGCTCCTCGTAGGCCGCCACGGAGGCTCCGAGCATCGGACAGGAGATCTCGCCCAGCCACACCGGAACATCGGGCGAAGCCCCCACGAAAGCGGTGCACAGGTCCGTGCCACCGGACACGCTCGCGATCTGCACGTCGCGCCCCACGGCATCGGCGATCCACCGGAACCCGTCCGCCGTGAGCGGGGCTCCGGTCGACCCCACGGTGCGCAGCGCGGACAGATCGTAATCCGTTCCCGGCGTCAGCCCGCGTTTGCGGCACGCCTGGATGAACGGCGCGGACGTGCCGAAGTAGTTCACCCCGTACCGCGCCACGATCTCCCAGAGACTGTGCGTGGCCGGGTACGTCGGGCTCCCGTCGTACAGCACCACGGTCGCACCGGTCAGCAAACCGCCGACGAGGAAGTTCCACATCATCCAGCCGGTGGTGGTGTACCAGAGGAACACGTCGCCCGGTCCGAGGTCGCAGTGCAGCCCGACGGCCTTGAGATGCTCCAGAACCATCCCGCCGTGCCCGTGGACGATCCCCTTCGGCAGTCCGGTGGTTCCGGAGGAGTACAGCACCCAGAGCGGGTGGTCGAAGGCGACTCGTTCGAAGGAGAGCTCGGCACCGGCATGTCGTTCGAGCATGTCGGACCAGTCCGTGGTTCCCGGCAACTCCGCGGCATCGTCGAGGTACTCGACCAGCACGGTGGCTTCCAGCCCGGGCAGCTGGTCCCCCAGCTGCCGGACCGTCCCGGTCACATCGAACCGACGCCCTCCGTACAGATACCCGTTCGTGGCGATCAGCACCTTCGGCTCGATCTGGACGAAACGATCGGCCACGGCACGCACCCCGAAATCCGGGGAGCAGGACGACCAGACGGCCCCGAGACTGGCGGTCGCGAGGAAGGCCACGAGCGTCTCCGGACTGTTGGGGGCCAGAGCGGCCACCCGGTCGCCCTGCCGCACGCCGAGTTCGACGAGACCGGCCCTGGCCGCGGCCACAGCGGCACGCAACCGACCGAAGGTGAACTCCTCGCCACGTCCGTCCTCCCGCACGAAGATCACGGCCGTGTCGTCCGCGTCCTTGCCGGGCCCGGCCGAGAGCGCGTGCTCGGCGTAATTCAGCCGCGCCCCCGGAAACCACTCCGCCCCCGGCATGGTCTCCGCGTTCAACACGCGCCGCCCACGATCGGAGAAGGACACACCGAAGAAGTCGGCCACCGCCGACCAGAACCCCTCCAGATCGTCGACCGACCACCGCCACAACGACCGGTAGTCGGGCAGGTCGAGTTCCCGCTGCTCACGCAGCCACCCCCGGAACCGAGCCATGCTGGTTTCGCTCACGCGCTCGGGCGAGGGCTGCCAGAGCAGTTCGGGCGTGCTGTCCGCGGAGGCGCTTGAAGTCATAACAGCTTCCTAACCCACTACCACCCGGTTGGGCTATAGGTAACGCCCGAGAGTTCGGAGTTCACGCCGGAGAGCTCCCGCCGGTGGTCCGTCGAGCCCCGTGAATCACGCCTCCCCGCGAGCGTCCACCGCGTGCGGTGGAGGTGGGGCCGGGGACTCACCTCAGGTGCAGGTCGAACCAGTTGCGCGCCCGCCGCCAAGCCTCCTCGGCCGATTCGGGATCGGTGTCGAAGCGGTGGTCCGTCCTCGGGTAGCGCACCACATCGGTGATCGCACCGGCTCCCGAAGCCGCCGAACGGAGCTTGTCGATCTCCTCCGGAGGTATGTGCGAGTCCATCTCGCCGTACATCCCCAGCCACGGGCAGCTGACCTCCTCCGCGATCTCGACCAGCGGGGGCAGCCCCGCGGAGAGCGGGGCGACGATCCCGCCGCCGCCCACGGTCACGGCAGCACCGAGTCTCCTGCTCGCGGCGACGACCAAAGCCGCGGTCCCGCCGATGTCGAACCCCATGATTCCCTGGCGATCACCGGAAACACCCCGATCCGCCAGCCAGACGAAGGCCGCGTCGGTATCGGCCAGCACGGACTCCCCGGAAAGCCCCCGAACCCGCTCGGCCACCCGCGGTGCCTCGGCGTCCGAATCGGGGTCCTCGGCCCCGTCCCCGTGGTAAAGATGTGGAGCCACCGTGAGCCAGCCCTCCTCCGCGAGGGCTGCCAGTATTATTCTTATCCGTTCGGTGACCCCTTTGTCCTCGTGCAGGACCACGAGCCCACCACGTACTACGTTTTCCGGTTCGGCGACGGTCAGTCGGAGTTGGGTGCCGTCGGTGAGCGCGATGGTGTCGGTCCTGGTTTCGATCATACTGCGAAGGGAACCATGCCGGGGTAAGCGCACGTCAACGCTGTGTGACGTAATGGAGTGACCGGACGGCGTGCGCAGCCGATTTTTCCTCCTTTCGGTCTAGTGACTCATAACAGAACTCCGCGTGGACGGCCGGTCGGCCGTCACGAGAGGCGGCGCCTCGGGAACGTCGCAGGACACCCGGAGCAGCGGCGACGGCGTGTCTCGGCGCCGGGGCGCCGAAGATCGCCAGCGAGCCGCCACGGCCGAACGGCACCACCGGGCCCGACGAAGTCCCACCGGGGAAAACCGGGAAAAACGGCGGTATTCCTGACGCGCCCGGCGGAGGGGATAGTCTCGGGTCGCGGCCGGAGAGGCCGTCGCGGAACGATCAAGGAGTGGTCAATGAGCGTGCGCGTCCGTGCCGACCTCGACAGCCTTCCCGCCTACGTGGCGGGCAGAACCGTGCCGGGTTCCACGAAACTGGCCAGCAACGAGGTCTCCCGGGGGCCGCTGCCGAGCGTGGTGGAGGCCATCACGCGCGCGGCGCACGAGGTGCACCGCTACCCCGATATGGCCGCGACCGAGCTCGTGGACGACCTGGCCGAACGCCTCGACGTGCCCGTCGAGCGGATCGCCGTAGGCTGCGGTTCCGTGGCGCTGTGCCAGCAGATCGTGCAGGCCATGTGCGTCCCGGGCGACGAGGTCGTTTTCCCGTGGCGCTCCTTCGAGGCCTACCCGATCCTGACGAGAGTCGCCGGGGCGAACGAGGTGCGGGTCCCGCTGACCGCGGAGAACGCCCTGGACCTGGACGCGCTGGCCGCGGCGATCACCGGCTCCACGCGCGTGGTCTTCGTCTGCACGCCCAACAATCCGACCGGAACGGCACTGCACGAGGACGAGTTGGTGGCGTTCCTCGACCGGGTTCCGTCCGATGTGCTCGTGGTTCTCGACGAGGCCTACCGGGAGTTCGTCGACGATCCGAAGGCACCCGACGGAGTGGAGCTCACACGCCGGTGGGACAACGTGGTGTCCCTGCGCACCTTCTCCAAGGCCTACGGCCTGGCCGGTCTGCGCGTCGGGTACGCGGTAGCACCTCCCGAGGTCGCCGAAGCGCTGCGCAAGGTCTACATCCCGTTCAGCGTCAACGCGGTCGCCCAGGCGGCGGCGGTGGCCTCGCTGGGAGCCCGCGAAGAGCTCGAACAGCGCTGCGCCGAAGTGATCGCGGAGCGGAAGCGGGTCGGGGACCGGCTGCTGGAACTCGGCTACCGAGTGCCGCCGACCCAGGCGAATTTCGTGTGGGTTCCCCTCGGGGAGCGGACCCGGGCCTTCAACGAGCACTGCCTGGAGAACCGCGTGGTGGTTCGCGCCTTCACCGGCGACGGGGCACGCGTCACGGTCGGCACTCCGCAAGAGAACGACGCCCTGCTCGAGGCGGCCGCTTCCTTCGCGGGCTGATTCCGCTCAACGCTCGGCCGTCTCCTCCACCGTGCTCCCGTGACCGGCTTCTTCGGCGGGGAGGGCGCCGTCCGTTCCGGGACCTCGCTCGCCCGCGGAGCGCGCGGACTTCCGCGTCGCGTCCTCCTCGTCCGGGAGGAGCCGCTCCTCCGTTCCGAGCTCCTCGGCGCCGGCCAGCCGCTGCTGGCCGCGCCTGCGGAAGAAGCGGAAACCGGGGATTCCCACGATGGCCCTGCGCACGTCGTACGAGACCTCCAGGAGTTCGTGGATCTCCGGGCCGACCCGGTCCAACGTGCGCAGGATCGGGAGGATGTCCGAAAGAACGTGTTCGGTCAGCACCGGCAACTCGTCGACCAGCCTGATGGCCGCGTCCACCTCCTTCTGCGAGAGCTCGTCGACGAACTTCTCCAGCATGGGGGCGGCCCGGTGCGCGGTGGGTTCGTAGACGGCGAGCAGCCCGTCCACCGTTCCGGTCGCGCGCTCGGCGCGTTCGACGGTCTCCTCCGCGCGGGCGGAGACGTTCTCGGCCTTGGAGACGACCGTGCCCGCCGAGGCCGAGATGTGCTCGGCCGCCGTCACCGCATCCTCGGCGGCACCGGCCACATCTCTGCTGTGCCGGACTATCCCTTCGGCCTCGTCCACCGTTCCCGAGACGCGTTCGACGAGTCCGTCCGCGCGTTCGACGATCTCACCGACCCGCTCGACCAGCCGCTCGGCCTCGTCGATCAGTCCGATCACCCTGCCGGGGACAGCGGCCGCTGATCCGGCGATGTTCACGGCGCGGCCCATGGTCGTCTTGGCCATCCCGGCGACCTCGCCCGGCGTTGGAATAGCGATCATCATGCGCCCACTGTGCCCGCTTGACGTCCTCACCGCCCTGGTGGGCGGTGATTTTCTACTGCGCCGGTGCGGCGCTTCGCTGGGTTCCTGCTTCGTCCCCGTCTGCCCCGGTGTGGGGTCTTACGTCGGGTCCACAGGCGTTTTGTCTCTCCGCCCGTCCAGCGGCGAGGATGTTGCGTGCTGCGTTGCGGTCGCGGTCGTGGGTCGCCCCACACGGGCAGGGCCAGGTGCGCACCGATAGCGGTTTGGTTCCGTCGACCCGGCCGCAGTCCGAGCAGGTCTGCGAGGTGGGTAGCCACCGGTCGATGATGACCAACTCGCGGCCATAGCGTGCGGCCTTTTCCTCCAGCAGCCGCCGGAACGTGCCCCAGCTGGCGTCGTGCACGGACTTGGCCAGTCGGGTGCGGGCCAGGCCGGACACGGCCAGGTCTTCCAGCACGATCGTTTGGTTCTCACGAACGATGCTGGTGGTGGCCTGGTGTAGCCAATCCTGCCGGGTGTCGGACACCTTCGCGTGGGCACGTGCGAGTTTCTTCCGTGCCTTGCGGCGGTTGTTCGAGCCGCGCTGCTTGCGGGACAGTGCCCGCTGAAGGCGTTTGAGTTCACGTTCGGCCCGGCGCAGGAAGCGCGGGTCGTCGATGACCCGTCCGTGCTGGTCGACGGCGAACGCCGACACCCCCAGATCCAGGCCGAGTTCTACGTCCTGGCCGTGTTCATCGACAGCGTCCGGCAGGGTTTCATCTCCTGCCTCGACCACGAAACTGGCGAAATACCGGTCGTCGGCGGTCTTGACCACGGTCACCGACGACGGAGCCGAGGGCAGGTCACGCGACCACGCGACGGGGACGGCGCCGATTTTGGAGACCCGTAGTTTCCCGGTGTCGAGCACGCGGAACCCGTCCGGCTGGAACCGGATGGCCTGCCGGTTGTCCTTGCGGGACTTGAACCGGGGCGCACCCACCTTCCTGCCCGCGCGTGCGCCTTTCAGCGAGTCGAAGAAATTCTTGTATGCCTGGTCGCAGTCGCGGACGGCCTGCTGCAACATGCTGTGCTGGGCGTTAGCCAGCCACGCGCGTTCCGGGGTTTTCTTGGCGTCGGTGATCAGCCGCTTTTGCAACTGCGTCCCGCTCGGGAACTTCTCCCCCGCCGCGTGGACACCAAAACGACCGGGCGTTGTGCCCGTCGAAAACGGGGCACAACGCCCGGTTCGCACGGGTGAGCACGGGGACCGGAGGTATCCGGGCGATCAGCGGAGCAGACCGGTCGCACCTGAGGTCGCTCCGGCAGCCCGCACCCACGAACCGCGTACTCCGCCGGGTCGTCAGCCGGTTACGGCCGCGTGCCCCTCGGGGCTCACCGGGGTGGGAGCGCTGGGCAGCTCCTCCTCGTCCTCATCACCCGGGTGCTGAGGCTTCTCGGGCTGCTTAGGCTCGTCCGGCTCACCCGGCTTCTCCGGCTTGTCCGGCTTGTCCGGCTTCTCGGGTTCATCCGGCTTATCCGGCTTGTCGGGCTCGTCCGGCTTCTCGGGCTCCTTCGGCTCATCGGGCTTGTCCCCGCCGGTCGAGGGGTGGTCCACCACAGGGGCGTTGACGCACTCCGCGGACTCCGGCGACAGGACCGAAGCGACGGCGCCGAGTACCGCGATGTCGTTTCCGCAGAGCTGGATCGGCGCGACACTGGCGTTGTTGCCGTTACCGACGTTGATCCCGTCGTTGTCGGCGCTGTCGGCGAAAGACGGAGTGCCCGCGAGCAGGAGACCCGCGGTCGCGGCCACGCTCCCCGCCAAGTATGTCTTCTTACCCACTCTTACACTTCCTTTGTCGGATACTTGCGGTTTTCCACTCGGCGAGTCACTCAGCGGCTCGCCATCCGCCCACTCAGCGCAGCCGGACAAGCGTTCCCAGCGGCAACGACCGCAACAAGGACAACGCGTCCGCTGGAACGCGGACACAGCCGTCGCTGCTCGCGGAACCGAAGACGCTCGGATCCGGCCAACCGTGCAACGCCACTGTCCCGGGACCGCCCCCGTAGGTCGTGAAGGTCTCGGAATGCGTGCCCAGCGGCAAAACGATCGGACTGTAGTCGTTCACCGTTTCCCGGATGGAGGCGAGGATGAAGGTACGTCCCTTCGGGGTCGGGCTTGCCTCCTTTCCCACACCGACCTCCCAGGAACCGATCTCGCGACCGTTTTCGAGCACCACCAGTCGGCGAGCGTCCACGTCGACGTTCACGACGTGTCGGGAACGCGCCTTGTGTACTTTGTCGCTCTCCGACCGGACCCAGCCGGTCGAACCGTTCGGCCGTGAAGGCAGCAGAACCCGCGCCCAATCACCGCGTTCGGCGACGATCGGGACCCAGGTGGGGGACTTGAACTGGTCGGCGGGCAATCGGGCGATCGCCTTGCCGCGCACCGAGTCGTACACCGCCGTGTCCTGCTCGACACGCAGCACCACACCGTCCGTCCCCTTTCGCGGAGCGGGGTCGGACGGCGCGTCGGGGGTAGTACCGAAGGTCGTCGCGTCCGGAAGCGCGGACAGGTCCACTGCGGGTGGAGCTGTGGATGGAGCGGCCGCGTCCACCGAAACCGGCTCGGACGAGGTGTCCGAACAACCGCCCAACAGCAGCACGAGGAGAACGGCGGGAATCGCCACCAGCCGACGTACCGGGGAAGGACCCCCGGAGACGGAACCGGGGAAGCCGATTCTCGCGAACTCCATCGAAAACGTCCTCGTTGCTGCGTCTGCCTTCGCGGTAAGCACCGATCCCCTCGCGAGCCGGGTCACCGACTCTCGAGTTCGACCCGTGACGGGAAACCGACCGGAAGAACGATCGGATTCCGAGCGAACATTAACCGATCACCACTCCCGAGCAACCGGGGACACGCCCACCTCACCCAACACCGAAGCCCCTCCCGGAAGCGTTCTTGACCAGCAAAAAAATCAACTCCCCGGAACGCGCGGAGATCAACAGGGAAAGTTTTTCGGGTAACCCACCGCAAAAATTCACCCTATCGAGCCATAAAACCTCACACCGCCGAATAGGTACCGAATTACTCACAAAAGTTCGACGGCGGACCGATTCTCACCCGTCCGAGCGAAAAACTGACCACTTCCAATCACACGGTGTCGTCCACGACGCTGCGGAACCAGCCGGAAACGCCTCCCCGGCACAGCACCGAGCGACGCGGACCCCCACGCCGTTTCCGGCTCCGCGCACCCCCCGGCAGCACCCGGGGAGCCGGAGGTTCAGGGGAGCAGCACCGGGTCGATCAACACCGCGGACTTGGCGCAGTCCCGCGGATTCGCGCGGACCGAGACCCGGAAGCCCGCACCGACGTCCGCGCGCAGCTCGGCCACCTCCCCGACCCGGACCGTCACGGGAGCCCCCACGGGCTCCCCGTCGACCCGCACCGCGAACGTGACCGGATCGCCGGAATCCGCGTAGTCGGTCAACCCCACCTCGGCGCGAAAAGTGCTCATGCCCCGGTCGATGTTGTAGCCGACGGCGTAACCGTCCGAGCAGCTGGTGTCCATCGTCAGCGCACGCGGGCGCTTCTCCTTGCCCACGGTGACCTCACCGCGTTCCCAGTACATCTCCCCGTCGTCCGGTTCGCGGTCGGCGAGATGGACCGTCTCCCCGGAGGTGGCCGGCTCCGAGTCCGGCGCCTCCTCCGCACTTCCGGAACCCCGCCGTCCGGGACTCCGCGTAACGGTTTCCGTCACCGTCGTCGACGTCGATCCCGCCGACGGCTCCTGCTGCTTCTGCTCGGCACGAGTCGTGAAGTAGACCGTGAAAGAACTGGTGACCAGCGTGACCAGAGCGGTGATGACCGCGGCGACGACGGCTCCGCGACGGCTGATCACGGCAGCCCGGACCGTGGCGTGCTCGTCGGCGCGCCCAGCACCCCGGCTACCACTGCTCCGAGACGGCCGGTACGTCGGCCGGCTCCCCTTCCGGAACCTCACGAACCGGAGAATACGTGGACCGGGGGCTCCCGTGTCCGGAATCGCGCAGAAATCCGGTTCTCGAGCGCGCGTTCACCACGACGGCACACGGCCGGAGGAACCGGCACGACCGGGCCCATCTCGACGAACAGCGGGAAAGCCCGGTGGTTCGTGCGCGCCACCGGACCAGTTCTCCCCTGATCACAACGGCGGAAGCGGCGGGATTCGAACCCGCGGGCCCTCTCGGACCGCTCGCTTTCAAGGCGAGTGCATTAGGCCGCTCTGCCACGCTTCCGGGGCCGTAGCGTAGCGGCCCGAGTCCAGCCGCACCAATGCCGGGGGCCGTGAGCGCGCGAACCGGCCACCTCCGCCTCCCCGGGAGGGCGAGCGCTCCGCGGCGGCTCCCCGGGCGCGAACCGGCGCGGGGGCGGAACCGACTTTCGGAGGCGGTGGGCGCACGTATACCTTCGACGGAGCGCACCTGCCACGTTCGCCGAGGGAGACGCCGGTGACAACTGCCGTCGACGTGGCCGATCTGGTGAAGCGCTACCCCAAGAGCAGGCACAACGCGGTGGACGGACTGAGCTTCCGGGTAAGGTGCGGTGAGATCTTCGGGCTGCTCGGCCCCAACGGAGCGGGCAAGACCACGACGGTGGGGGTGCTGACCACGCGGATCGTGCCCACCTCGGGCAAGGTCGAGATCGGCGGGGTCGACGTCGGCCGCGATCCGGTCGCGGCCAAGACCAAGGTGGCGGTCGTGCCCCAGCGGGTCAACCTCGACCGCTCCCTGAACGCGCGGCAGAACCTGCTGTTCCACGCCACCTACCACGGGGTGGGACGCTCCGCGCGGCACGCGCTCGCCGACGAGCTGCTCGACCGGATGGGACTGGCAGGCAAGGCCAGGGCCCGGGTGGACGACCTCTCCGGCGGGCAGTCCCAGCGCCTGATGATCGCCAGGGCGCTGATCCACCGCCCCGAGGTCCTCTTCCTCGACGAACCGTCCACCGGACTGGATCCGCAGGCCAGGCTGTTCCTGCACGACAGGATCGAAGACCTGCGCTCCGAAGGCATCACCGTCGTGCTGACCACCCACGACATGGACGAGGCGGAGAAGCTCTCGGACCGGGTGGGCATCGTCGACCACGGGAGGATGCTCACCGTGGACACCCCGTCCGAACTGATCAGATCGCTGCCCGGAAGCGGGACCATGGACGTCACGATCCGCACGAACGGCCTCACCCCCGAGGCGGCAGGCGGCACGCTCGCGGAGATCCCCGGAGTCCAGCGCGTCGAACGTATCGGGCGCCCGAGCGGCGAAGGCGGGGCGGCCGAGACCAGGCTGCGCCTGTACGTCGCCGGGGAGACGACCGAACTGCTCGGGCCCGTGGCGGCCCGGCTGCACGAACGGACCGTGACCGTCACCGACCTCGCTCTCGGCTCGGCGACTCTGGAGGACGTTTTCATCGATCTGACGGGCAGGGACATGCGGTGAGCACGACGACGACATCCCTCCGCGCGTTCACGGCCGTGCTGGGGCGGGACGTGTTCGTCACCGGACGCGAACTCCCGAGCTTTCTGGCCCAGGTCCTGGTGCAGCCGGTGGCGCTGCTGTTCGTATTCGGCAAGGTCCTGGGCCAGCTCGGCTACACCCAGCCCGGCTACGCCCAGATCCTGCTTCCCGGGATGATCGCGCTCAACGCGTTCCTGGTGGCGCTGCAGAACACCTCCTTCCCGCTCGTGCTGGACTTCTCCTACTCGCGGGAGATCGAGGACAGACTGCTCGCGCCGCTGCCGATCAGCTGGGTGGCCGTGGAGAAGATGCTGTTCGGGGCGCTGCGCGGCCTGTTCGCCGCCCTGCTCATGTTCCCGATCGGCCTGCTGATGCTGGGCCGGGTCAGCTGGGACCTGTCCGGCCTTCCCTTCGCCGTGCTGTGCATGGTGCTGGGATCGCTCGCGGGCGGGACCGTCGGGCTGACCGTCGGGGCGGCCGTGCCGCCCCGCAGGATCAACATCATGTTCGCCGTGATCCTGGCTCCGCTCATCTTCACCGGAGCCAGCCAGTTCCCCTGGGCGCAGCTCCACGATCTGCGCTGGTTCCAGATCGTGTGCGCCTTCAACCCGTTGACCTACGTCAGCGAGGGCATGCGGGGCGCCCTGCTGCCGGAGGTTCCGCACATGGCCCCGTGGGTCTGCGTGCTGGCCCTGCTGCTGGCCTGCTTGATCTTCGGGGCGGCCGGAATCAAGTTCTTCCTGCGGCGCGCCCTGGACTGAGCAGGCCGTTCCGCTCCCCGTCGTAGGTGGCTTCTTAGCCGTCACGTGAGCCGGCGCCTTGCTGCGTTGGGCCGCTCTTGAGTAGCCACCACGCGGCGAGCGGCCCCGCCTGGCAATGCATCCGACTCACGCACCGGAGCTTCTCGTCCTGCGCAGGCTGAAGCACCCACGACGAACGAACCCCTTTGCCGGAAGTTCCCAACGGGGTTTCGGCGGGTCGGGTTGCTCGGGCGGCGGAGGGCGGCTGCGCCGAAAAAGCCACGGGGTGGGACGCGAGGCGCCCCACCTCGTGGCCGTCGTTCACCGAGCCGCGCGGCTCGGTTCCCGCCCGCTCCGCCACTTCAGCGGAAGGGCGGGATCACTTCGACGAGAACCGGGTCACTTCAGCGGAAGCTGGCAGGAGTGCCCGTGCGACTCCCGCGCGTCGTGCAGCCCCATCGGTTCGGCCATGGCCGCGCGGCGCAGCTCGGCCCGCTGCTCCCGGCTCTGCATACCGTTGACCTCCTCGGTGGTCCGCGCGTAGTGCCCCACGACCTCGGACATCGCCCGCGTGTTGCGGATCAGCGCCCGGCGGTCGACGTTGTCGAGGTCGTCACCGGCCGCGTGGTAGTTGGGGTCGTAGGCCACACCGGCCTCACCGCCCCACTTCGCGGCCTGCTTCTCGGTCTTGACGCCCTCGGCTCCGGTGAACAGCCCGCCCGCGGGGATGCCCTCGGCGATGAACTGGCCGTAGTCGGAACGACCGTTGAAGTCGGTGCCCTCGATCTCGACTCCCTGGCGCTTCATCGCCTCGGTGAAGTCCTGCTCGATCTGCGCCGATCCGTGCGGCCCCGGCCCGGCGCCGACACCGTCCGAGTCGTCCCCGTCGTAGCTGAAGTAACCGGCGTTCGGCGAACCGATCATGTCGAAGTTCAGGTACATCGCGATGTCGAGCTGCTGCTGGAAGCTCAGCCCGTTGACGTACTCGGTGGAACCGATCAGGCCGGACTCCTCGGCGCCCCACCAGGCGAACCGGACCGCGTTGTTCACGTCGGGCTCGCCGCCCAGCTCCAGCGCGGTTTCCAGCAGCCCGGCGCTGCCGGTGCCGTTGTCGTTGATCCCCGCGCCCACGTCCACGCTGTCCAGGTGCGCACCGGCCATGACGACGTTGTCCTCGCGTCCGGTGCGGGTTTCGGCGATCACGTTCTCGGTGGTGATCTCGTCGAAGTTCGCCCGCAGGTCCAGTTTCGCGGTGGTACCCGCCTGGTCGACCAGCTCGGCGCCGGTCCGCTCGTCGACGCCGACCGTGGGGATGACCCCGGCGTCGGCTCCGCCCAGCGTGCCGTTGACCGGGCCCTCGGCGTTGTTGTAGATGATCGCCGCGTCGGCGCCCTGCTCGGAGGCGATGCGCTGCTTCGCGGCGAAGGTGCAGGCACCGCGCTTGATCAGCGTGATCTTGCCGGTCACGTCGGTGCCGTCGTAGTCGGAGGCCTGGCAACCGGTGGAATCGTCGACCGGAGTCACCGCCAGCGGGGCCTGGATCCCGTTCTCCGGTGTGGCGGGGGAGTACTCCAGTGCGTCCGCCTCGACCGCGTCACCGGCGACCTCGAGGGATATCGAGTCGAGCTCGTACTTGGTGTATTCGAATTCCGGGGTGGACACCTCGTACCCGGCTCGGCGGAGAGCCCCGGAAACGTAGTCCACACTGGCCTGGTATCCGGGTGTTCCCGAGGCCCGCGTCCCGTCGTTGCGGTCTGCGATGCGTTGCAGGGCGACCAGGTGCCGGTTCACGTCGTTGACGGTGGGGCCGCCTCGGGCACCAGTGTTGTGCTGCGGCAGGGCGGTGGCGGGCACGGCCGCTGCCGCCGCGACGGCACCGGCCGCGAACAGCGCCGGAACCAGTCGTCCTGATCGGAGTTTTCGCACTCTCATCATGCTCCCCGGATCGGGTGGTATGTGTTGAACAAGAGTCCATAAGGAATCCCCGGTCGAGTCAAGGCTCCACCTCCGGCGAACGGACACCGAAAGGCGCGGGACGGTTCGCTTCGGCACTGCCCACCGGGCTTCGGGAGGACATTTCCCGTTTTTCCCGCGAAAAAGCACGAAACAATATCGAAACGATACGATCACACGGAATTCTCGAGCACGGACTTCCGACACGCCGAGCCGCGAGCACCGCTTCGTACGACGAGGCGCTTCACGGCGCTACGGTCGGGGCATGCACGCGATCACGATCCGCGAACCCGGCGGCCCCGAGGTACTGGAATGGCGCGAGTGGACCTCCCCCGAGCCCGGCCCGGGGGAGGTCGCCGTCGACGTGGCGGCGGCGGGGATCAACCGGGCCGACCTGTCCCAGCGTCAGGGGGTGTACCCACCGCCCGCCGGAGCGAGCGAACTGCCCGGCCTGGAGTGTTCCGGGACCGTCGCCGAGCTCGGCAGGGGAGTCACCGGCTGGGAGGTCGGTGACCCGGTGTGCGCCCTGCTCGCCGGAGGCGGATACGCCGAGAGGGTGGTCGTGCCCGCCACCCAGCTGCTGCCCGTCCCCGTGGGCGTGAGCACTGTGGACGCGGCGGCGCTGCCCGAAGTCGTCTGCACCGTTTGGTCGAACGTCGTGCGGGAGGCGGGGCTGTCCCCCGAGCAGGTCCTGCTGGTGCACGGCGGGTCGGGCGGCATCGGAACCTGTGCGATCCAGATCGGCCGCGCGCTGGGCGCCAGGGTCGCCGCCACGGCGGGTTCGGAGGCCGCGCTGAACCTGTGCGCGGAGCTCGGAGCCGAGAAGACGGTCAACTACCGCGACGGCGACTTCGTCTCCGAGGTCAAGGAGATGGGCGGGGCCGATGTGGTCCTGGACAACATGGGCGCCTCCTACCTGGACCGCAATCTCAGCGCGCTGGCCCCGGACGGCCACCTGGCCGTGATCGGACTGCAGGGAGGCAGGCACGCCGAGCTGGACATGGGCAAGATGCTGGTCAAACGGATACGCATGTCGGTGCTCGGGCTGCGCGGGCGTCCCCTGGACGGCCCGAACGGCAAGGCCGACATCGTGGCCGACGTGCGGCAGCGCGCCTGGCCGATGGTGGAGCGCGGCGAGCTGCGCCCCCTGGTGCACAGCAGGTTCCCCATGCCCGAGGCGGCCCGCGCCCACGAGCTGCTGGAAGGCGGCGGAGTCCACGGCAAGGTGCTATTGGAGGCTCGCTGAGAGAGTCGCCCGGTTGTCGTAGGTGGTCGCTTGGCGGAACCTCTCGCGGGCTCTCGCTGCGGCGAGGCCCGACAGAGTTCTCAGGATGGAGGCTCGGGCCGGTTCCCCTGCGGCACAGCTGCGCCGCCCCGGGCAGGAGCTCCCAACGCGAGGCTCCCGTTCGACGCAGGTGCTCTGAGCCCAGGCAGTCGGCACCGCCGCGGGTTCTCAGTCGAGTGCCCGGCGAGGACGGACCCGACGTTGTGTAGTCGCTACCCGATGTCGGGGCACCCGCAGCCGGGCGCCGACTGAGGTTCCGCCACGCAACCATCCACGCAACCCGACCCGCCGCCCCTCGCACGGCACCGCCGAAAACCAGCGCCTGACCGACCGGTCACCATTGGGGGATGCACGGCAAGGACATCGACCCCGGACGGATGTTCGTGGTCGGCGACGAGAGCACACCGGTCGGCGCCGGGGCGGTCCCCCGCACGGGAGACGAGTCCTCCACCGCCGAGGCCGCCGCGGAGGTCGCGGGCGAACACTCGAACAGTGATCAGGATCTCGGTGAGCTCGTCGAGCAGCCCACCAAGGTGATGCGCATCGGGACGATGATCAAGCAGCTGCTCGAGGAAGTGCGTTCGGCCCCGCTCGACGAGGCCAGCCGCAACAGGCTCAAGGAGATCCACCGGTCCTCCGTGCGCGAGCTCGAGCAGGGGCTGGCCCCGGAGCTGATCGAGGAGCTGGAGCGGCTGTCCCTGCCCTTCACCGGGGAGGAGACGCCCTCCGACTCCGAACTGCGCATCGCGCAGGCCCAGCTCGTCGGCTGGCTGGAGGGGCTCTTCCACGGCCTGCAGACCGCCCTGTACGCCCAGCAGCTCGCCGCACGGACCCAGCTGGAGAACATGCGGCAGGGAGCCCTGCCCGCGGGTGAGGAGGAGGACACCGGCCAGTCCGGGTACGGAGGTTCGCCGGGGCAGTACCTCTGAGACCTTTCGGTCGAGTCCCCGCCGGGACGCAGCCTGTGCGGTGCGAGCACCGCACTCGACCCGTTTCACTCTTTCGGACGAATCGGGCGGGTGGTCACCGGAGGCGAATCCCGCGGCAAGTACACACACCCCGATCGGTACTCTGCACAGTGTGCAGGCGAGCAGCACGGTAGACCGACCCGCCGCGCCACCGGAAGTGTCCTCCCGGAGCTGGCGCAAGGCGTTCAACGACATTACCGAGGGCACCAAGCAGCGGCAGCTCTGGGCGCACCTGGGCTGGCAGGACATCAAGCAGCGCTACCGGCGCTCGGTGATAGGCCCGCTGTGGATCACCATCAGCATGGGCATGACCGTCACCGCCCTCGGTATTCTGTACGCGAAGCTTTTCGGACAGGATCTCGCCACACACCTGCCCTACGTGGCGGTCGGCTTCATCGTGTGGGGCTTCATATCCGGGTGCCTGACGGACGGCACCGAGGTCTTCATCCAGAACGAAGGTCTGATGAAGCACCTGCCCGCACCGTTGAGCGTGCACATACTGCGACTGACCTGGCGCCAGACGCTGCTGTTCGGCCACAACATGGTCATCTACTTCATCGTGCTGGCCATCATGCGGATGCCGATCAACCTCAGCGTGGTCCTGGCGATACCCGCGATCGTGTTGATGGTCGCGAACGGAGCCTGGGTCGCCACCCTGTTCGGAATCATCAGCACCCGCTTCCGGGACATCCCCCCGGTGATCGGCAGCCTGATGCAGCTGATCTTCTTCATGACCCCGATCGTGTGGAACGCGGAGATCCTCGAAGAGCGCGGCGGCAGCCTGAGCCTGGCCAAGATCAACCCGCTGTACCACTACATCGAGGTCATCAGGGACCCGCTGCTCGGTTCGGACATCGTGTTGACCAATTGGATCGTGGTCGGCGGTATTACCGTGGTCGGATGGATACTCGCACTACTCGTTCTGCGTAACTACCGGGCACGCGTCACCTACTGGATCTGATCGGGAGCCAGCCAAAAATGGTCAGCATCGATGTGTGGAACGCAGCAGTCGACTTCCCGATCTTCGACGCGAAGTCGCGCTCGCTGAAGAAGAAGGTACTCGGCAAAACCGGCGGTCAGATCGGCACCGACGCCAAGGTGCCGATCATCGAGGCTCTGCACGACATCAACATCTCGATACGCCACGGAGAGCGCGTCGCCCTCATCGGACACAACGGCGCGGGCAAGTCCACCCTGCTGCGGGTGCTCTCGGGCATCTACGAGCCGACCAGGGGCAGCGCGCGCATCGAGGGCAAGGTCGCCCCGGTGTTCGACCTCGGCGTGGGGATGGACCCGGAGATATCCGGGCGCGAGAACATCATCATCCGCGGCCTCTTCCTCGGCATGACCCGCAGGCAGATGGAAAAGCGCATCGACGACATCGCCGACTTCTCCGACCTCGGGCGTTATCTGGAGATGCCGCTGCGCACCTACTCCACCGGCATGCGGGTGCGGCTGGCGCTCGGCGTGGTCACCTCGATCGACCCCGAGATCCTGCTGCTCGACGAAGGGATCGGGGCGGTCGACGCCGAGTTCCTCGAGAAGGCCAAGAGCAGGCTCAACGAACTGGTCAAGCGCTCCGGGATGCTGGTGTTCGCCTCGCACTCCGACGAGTTCCTCGCCGAGCTGTGCAGTTCCGCCGTCTGGATGGAGAAGGGCCAGATCAAGGAGCAGGGGCCGCTGCGCGAGGTGCTGACGCACTACAAGGGCAAGGACCCCTTCGAGAACCTCAGCCCGCGCGCGCTGGCGCGGATGCAGGACGACGAATCCGACCCGACCGCCACCATCGGGAGCAACGAGGGCTGATGACGGCATCCGAACAACCCGCGCGGCTGCCCCCCGGAGCGGTGGTGACGGTGATCGTCACCAGGAACCGCGCGGAACAGCTGGCCGAGTCGCTGAAGGTCATCGCGAACCAGACCCGCCTACCCGACCACCTGGTCGTGGTGGACAACGGCCCGGAGCAGCCCGCTTCCGCGGTGGTGGACGAGTGCCCGATCCCGTCCACCTACCTCCCCTCCAGCCGCAACCTCGGCGGAGCGGGCGGGTTCGCCCTGGGGATGCTGCACGCGCTGGCCCTGGGCGCCGAATGGGTCTGGCTCGGCGACGACGACGGCAGGCCCGCCGACGACCACGCGCTGCGGATCCTGCTGGACGAGGCGGAGACCCGCGGGCTGGCCGCGGTCTCGCCGGTCGTGGTCGACATCGAGCGTCCGGACACGCTCGCCTTCCCGCTGCGGCGCGGTCTGACCTGGAAACGTCACCCCGAGCAGCTGCGCGACGGCGGGTCCGACGAGGAGTTCCTCGGCGGGATCGCCTCGCTGTTCAACGGGGCGCTGTTCCGCGCCGCGACGCTGGACGTGGTCGGGGTCCCGGACTACCGGCTCTTCTTCCGCGGTGACGAGGTGGAGGTGCACCGCAGGCTCGTGCGTTCCGGGCTCCCGTTCGGAACGACACTGCGCACGCGTTTTCTGCACCCGAACGGCTCCGCGGAGTTCAAGCCGATGCTCGGTGGGAGGTTCCACGCCCAGGACCCCGAGGACGCCACCAAGCGCTACTACACCTACCGCAACCGCGGCTACCTGCTCGCCCAGCCGGGGATGCGCAGGATCGGAGCTCTCGAGGTGATCCGGTTCGGACTCTACTTCGTGGGACAGCGCAGAAGCCCGCGAACCTTCCTCGAATGGTTGCGGCTGCTCCGGCTGGGCCGCCGGGAGCGCTTCTTCCGGCGGTGAGCCGCGCACGGAAGCGACGAAGAGTCCCGGGCGGGCCCGAGGACGGCCGGTGTGGCGTGTTTCGGCGCCGGGAGCGCCGGAAGAAGGGCCCCGAACCGGCCAACAGCTCGACCGCGGAGCACCGGTCGGCTCCGCGCGGGACTCCACGCTGATCGACGAATCGGACCTCAAGGACGATTCTCCCGTTTTCGCGCCGTTCGCGGCGCCGGAATTCCGGCTCACCCCTCAACGGAACGTGTCCGGATCCACAGCCCGGTGGTACCGAGGATCAGTCCCACCGAAGCGGCTACTATTCTCCACACGTGCTTAACGTCGGGCGGGAAGAAGGCGAGCGGCCAGATCCGGGGGGCAATCCCGACAAAAACGGTGGCCGTGAGGAACCTTCGCACACCAGAGCGTCGAAACGTCTCCGAATCGTCGCCGCCGTGCTGGGAATAGCCGGCACCATACTGTCGTTGTCGGTCCCGTTTCTGCCCGTGCAGCACGACATAACGAGTCTGCGGTGGCCAACGGCGCAGGGAACCGAATCGGTGTCGGCCCCACTGGTGATCTACTCACCGGTGGACCTGAACTTCACCGCGTCGTGCGCCTCCGCGCGGAGCCTGGACGACAGGACCGACGGGGCGGCGACGCTGCTCAGCACCAACCCCCCCTCCTCCGAGTACAGCAACCTGACGGGAATGGTGCTGCGGGTCGAGGACGGGACGCTGACCCTGCTGTCCAAGGGGCGCCAGCTCGGTACGGCCTCACTGCCCAGCGGTGGGGAATGCACCATCTCGGTCAGGTCCGACGCCTCCCGGACGGTGGCCAAGGTCGGGGACCAGACGCTGGCCAGCGTGCACGACCAGGACCGCAGGCCCCAGCTGACGGGGATCTTCTCGCAGCTGGACGACCAGCAGGACCCGATGGACGGGGTCTCCTTCCAGGCGCAGGTCGACACCCGCTGGTCCACGACCATCACGGCGCTCAAGCTCACGGTCATCGGTCTCGCGGTGCTGTGCTTCATCGGCTGCGTCATCGTGCTGCGCAAGTTCGACGCGCGCGCCGGACGCAAAGCGCCGCGCCTGGTGCCCAGTGGCTGGTGGAAACCGACCTGGCGGGACGTCTCGGTGTTCTCCGCCCTGGTGATCTGGTGGCTGTTCGGGGCGATGACCTCGGACGACGGCTACATCCTCTCGATAGCCAGATCCAGGGACAGCGCGGGCTACATCAGCAACTACTACCGCTGGTTCGGGGCCCCCGAGTCCCCGTTCGGCTGGTTCTACGAGCTCTACTCCCAGTGGGTGCAGATCTCCACCGCGACACCGTGGGTGCGGCTGCCCGCCCTGCTCATGGGGATCGTCAGCTGGCTGCTGATCAGCCGCGAGGTGCTCCCCCGCCTCGGCCAGCAGGTGCGGCGCAGCCGGGCCGCGGGCTGGGCGGCCGCCGCCGTGTTCCTCGCCTTCTGGCTGCCCTACAACAACGGGCTGCGGCCGGAACCGGTCGTCGTGTTGTTCTCGCTGCTGGCCCTGGCCTCCGTCGAGCGCGCCGTGGCCACGCGACGGCTGCTGCCCGCCGCTGTGGGGCTGTTCGGCGCCGCCCTGGCCCTCGGCGCCAACCCGCACGGGCTGATCGCCGTGCTGCCCTACGTCGTCGCGCTGAAGCCGCTGCTGCGGTTGCTGAGCCAGCGGATCCGGGAGTTCGGCTGGGCGCCGGTGCTCGCACCGATCTCGGCCTGCGGCTTCCTCATCCTCAACATCGTCTACTGGGACCAGACCTGGCAGTCGGTGCTCGAGTCGACGCAGCTGCGCGGTGACATCGGCCCGAGCCTGAGCTGGTACCAGGAGCTGAGCCGCTACTCGCTGCTGTTCAGCCAGTCGGCCGACGGGTCGCTGACCAGGCGCTTCCCCGTGATGCTCGTGATCCTGTGCCTGATCACCTGCGTCGTGGTCCTGCTGCGGCGGGGCCGGATCCGCGGTGCCGCGCTGGGGCCGAGCCGCAGGCTGCTCGGGCTCACGGCGCTGTCGTTCTTCGTGCTCATGCTCACCCCGACGAAGTGGACGCACCACTTCGGCGTGTTCGCGGCCGTGGGTGGTGCGCTCGCCGCGCTCACCGCGCTGGCGACGAGCAGCACCGTGCTGCGCTCCCGGCGCAACCGCGCCGCCTTCTTCGCGGGGCTGATGCTGATCTGCGCGTTCGCGGCCACCGGCCCGAACGCCTGGTGGTACGTCTCCGGCTGGGGCGTTCCCTGGTACGACAAGCCGCCCTCGCTGGCGGGGTACGAGGCCAGCACCGTGCTGCTGGTGATCGCGGGGATAGCTCTCGTGGTCACGTTCATCGAGCACCTGCGCATCGACGAGCACCGTCCGCACGTGATCACCCCGCCCAAGCTCGACCGCAACGGCCGGACCGGGCTCGAGGGCCGCAGCCGGGCGTTGCGGCTGGGGACCGCTCCGCTCTCGGTGATCTGCGCCTTACTGGTACTCGGCGAGGTCGCCACCTTCGGAAAGGTCGTCCAGGAGCAGTGGGGCAGCTACAGCCTCAGCTGGGACTCGGTCCGGCAGCTGGCCGGCAAGAGCTGCGGGCTCTCGGACTACATCTACGTGGAGAAGGACCCGCTCGCGGGCATGCTGTCGGTCTCCGAGAACCAACCGAGCAACCCCGAGCCGGACACGGAGGTTCCCGACCGGCTCTCCGAGAAGGAGACGCCGCGGGAGTACCTCGGCGCGAAGATGGAGGGGTACCGGCACAACGGGGTTCCTCCCGAGGAGGGCAACGGCCAGTCCGACACCGACTGGCAGCCGCCGTACGGACTCGGCACCGAGAACGCCCCGGTCTGGGGCAGCTACGACGAGCGCCACATGGGCACCGGCGAGCTGCGCACCCAGTGGTACGACCTGCCCGAGCGCGCCCGCAACGGCGAAGTCCCGATCGTGCTGGCGCTCGCGGGCAGCGTGACCGGGGCCAACAGCCTGTTCGTCGAGTTCGGCAAGCAGACCGACGAGGGCTTCAAGGTGATGGACCGCAGGCCCGTCTTCGCCAGCCCCATCCAGAAGTGGCGGGACGCGCGGATCAGCGTCGACGCCAAGGCCGAAGGGGCCGAGCAGGCACGCGTGGTCGCGATCGATCAGACCCTCGGCGAGGACGGCTGGCTGGCCGTGAGCGGGCCACGGGCGCCCCAGCTGACGAACATGACCCAGTTCATCGGCGACACTCCCACGTTCGTGGAGTGGACGGCCGCGTTCCAGCACCCCTGCCTGCGGCTTCCCGAGATCAGCCACGGGATCGCCGAGGTGCCGCGCTTCCGGGTCGCGGCCGGCGGTGCGCTGAACTCGGTCGGGCAGAGCTGGTCCTCCCCCGACGCGGGTGGTCCGTTCGGCTGGATGAGCCTGACCACCAGCATGCGGGAGTTGCCGACGTACCTGCGGGGCAACATCCACCGGGACTGGGGCACGCTCTACGCGGTCGACCCGTACGCGCCCGAGGCGTTGCCCGCGCAGGCGGCGATGCACATCGAGCACGAGACGCACTGGGGCACCTGGACCCCGGGACCGTTGAGCAGGCAGGTTCAGCTGCCCGGTGACGTGCCGAGTTCCGACGACCGCAACGACACCTCGCAGCGCGGCGGTTCGGGCGGTGACGACATCGGCTTCATGGACGGGTCCGACAACCAGCGCGGGGCCAACTGAGCGCGCCCCGCGGTCCGGCCCCGGCGAGCAGCCTGCCGGGGCCGGAATCGCGGCTCGGTGGGACGGCGTTCCGGCCGTTCGCACCGGGTCACCCGCCCGGGAGCGCGCCAGCTCGCCGGGTGGGTCCCCGGCCGCCGGGGCAGCCGGAACGGTGCACGGCTGTGCACTGGGCTGCGAACGGGACAGGGCTGCGAACGAGCGGGGGCGGCGGAGCGCTACTCCCGGAAGACCACCCAGCGCAGCAGTACGAAATTGATTCCGGTTCCGAGTCCCTGGCCGACGACCCAGCACAGCGACCACCGCAGCTGTGCCCCGTAGTCGAAGTCGAACGGGGGGAGCGTGAGGAACAGCAGCTGGTTGGTACCGATGTTGACCAGGAAGGTCACCAGGTAGACCAGCACGAAGGCTCCGGCCTTGGCCTTGGTGTTACCGGTGCTGGCGCCCGTGAAGGTGAGTCTTCGGTTCGCGACGTAGGAGGTCGTGGTTCCCAGCGCGAACGCCAGCGAGCGGGCCAGCCAGTTCGGGACCTCCAGGGCCAGCAGCGTCATGTACGAGCCGTAGTCCAGCAACGCACAGACGCCGCCGATGAGTCCGAAACGGATCAGTTGGTTGAGCAGCCCCAGCTTTTTTACCTCGGGTTCGGCGGTGCTCTCGGCCACGGCCACTCGTTCACCTCAGCTGTTGCGACGACATCGCGCGGGATCCGGGACGGGCGAGAACTCGGCTCGGCCACGACACCTGCTTCCCCCTGGCTTCAGGGGGCGAGTGTAGCCGCCCTCCGCAGGATCCGAACCGACACGGGTTCACCCGGCGGGTCGATGCCACGCAACGCCGATAGACTCCCTCCAGTGGGATCGGTTAAGGACGAGCACAAGATGCTGACGGGCTGGGGCCGCACCGCCCCGACCATGGCCGAAGTGGTCAGCACGCCGGACGTCGAGACCATCGCCCGCGCAGTGCGCGCGGCAGGCGACCGCGGGGTGATCGCCAGAGGGCTCGGCCGCAGTTACGGCGACCCGGCGCAGAACGCGGGCGGAACCGTCATCGACATGACCGCGCTGAACCGGATCCACTCCATCGACGTCGACGAAGCGATCGTCGACGTCGACGCGGGCGTGTCCCTGGACACGCTGATGCGGAGACTGTTGCCGCACGGCCTGTGGGTTCCGGTGCTGCCGGGCACCCGGCAGGTCACGGTCGGCGGGGCCATCGGCTCGGACATCCACGGCAAGAACCACCACTCCCAGGGCTCCTTCGGCAGCCACGTGCTCTCGCTCGAACTGCTCACCGCGGACGGCGAAGTGCGCACGCTCACCCCGGAGGGGGATTCGGCGGAGCTCTTCTGGGCCACGGTCGGCGGTATGGGGCTGACCGGGATCGTCCTCAGAGCGCGCGTTCGCCTCAAGCGGGTCGAGACCGCCTACTTCGTGGTGGACAACATCCGGACCAGGAATCTGGACGAGCTGCTCGAACACTTCACCGACGGTTCGGACGACAACTACACGTACTCGGTGGCCTGGTTCGACTCGCTGGCTCGCGGCGAGAACATGGGGCGCGCGCTACTCACCAGGGGAAATTCGGCCACTCTCGAGGACCTCCCGAAGAAACTGCGGAAGAACCCGCTCGGCTTCGACGCGCCGCAGCTCATGACGGCACCCCCCGTTTTCCCGAACGGCCTGGTCAACAAGTACACGATCACGGCTTTCAACGAGGTCTGGTACCGCAAGGCCCCCACGAAGTACGGCTCCGTACAGAACATCACGCAGTTCTTCCACCCACTCGATCTGGTCGGCGAGTGGAACCGGGTGTACGGATCGGCCGGCTTCCTCCAGTACCAGTTCATGGTTCCGTTCGGGCAGGAACAGGCTTTCCGCCGTTCGATCGACAAAATCAGCGCGTCCGGGCACGCCTCCTTCCTCAACGTGTTGAAGACGTTCGGCGAGGGGAACGCGGCTCCGCTTTCCTTCCCGAGCAAGGGGTGGACCCTCACCGTCGACATCCCCATCAGTCCCGGCCTGGAACGCCTGTGCCGTGAGCTGGACGAAACGGTGCTCGAGGCGGGTGGGCGCCTCTACTTCGCCAAGGAGTCCCGCACCACGCCCGAGATGATCGAACGCATGTACCCGCGCATCGACGAGTGGCGCAAGACGCGCGCCGCGGTCGACCCCCAAGGAATCTTCCGTTCCGATTTGGCCAGGAGGCTGAACCTGTGATCGACGCGGTTGGCAACCCCCAGTCCCTGCTGCTGCTCGGCGGCACCTCGGACATCGCGCTGGCCACGGCCGAGCAGTACGCGCGCCGGCGCCCGCTGCGCATCGTGCTGGCCGCTCGCCCCTCCGAACGGCTGGAGGCGGCCGCCGAGCGGCTGCGCGGGACGGGCAGCACGGTGACCACGGTTCCCTTCGACGCGCGCAACCCCGATACCCACGCCGACACCCTGGACAAGGCCTTCGCCGACGGCGACATCGACATCAGCCTCGTCGCCTTCGGAACGCTCGGCGACCAGGAAGAGCTGTGGACCGACGTGGAGGCGGCCAGGGAGATGGCCGAGATCAACTACGTCGCCCCGGTCACCGTGGGGGTGCTGCTCGCCGAGCGGATGCGCAAGCAGGGACACGGCCACATCGTCGCGCTCTCCTCCGTCGCCGGGGAGCGGGTGCGCCGCTCCAACTTCGCCTACGGCTCCTCCAAGGCGGGCATGGACGGCTTCTACACGGGGCTGACCGAGGCGCTCCGCCCCTCCGGGGTCAAGGTCACGGTCGTTCGCCCCGGGCACGTGAAGTCGAAGATGACCGAGGGGATGAAAGAGGCCCCGCTGGCTCAGACGCCCGAGCAGGTCGCGCGGATCATCGTCGACTCGGTGCGCAAGGGCAGGGAGCTGGTGTGGGCACCGGCCCAGTTCCGCTACGTGATGAGCGTGCTGCGCCACCTGCCCCGCGCGGTCTTCCGCAGGCTCCCTTTCTGAGGGAGTCCACGGCTTGATTTGCTCGGGTGGTTCCGTGGCGGAACCTCGGTCGGGGTCTCGCTGCGGGACCCTCGACATCGAGTAGCCACCTGCACAACGTCGGGCCTTCCTCGCGAGAGCACCACGGGAGAACCCGCGGCGGTGCCGACTGCCCGGGCTCAGAGCGCCTGCGTCGAGCGGAGCCTTGCGCTCGGGGAGTTCCTGACCGGCGGGTCGGTGCTGCGTGCCGAAGGATCCGGCGGTGCCTGCGCCCACCGGGGCCGCCGCGCGGCCTCCATCCGCCGATTCCGCAACAATACACCGCCAGTATCGTGACCGAATCGCAACAGGGATGCGGTGAACGAACCGGCCGGCCGGGAGATCACACTGGGTATGGGAGTCCAATCACCACCGGCACGACCACCACGGGGCGAGAACGCAAGCACACTGTCGACCGGCGTCTCCCGCCGCCGGGAATGGCGGATCGCACTGCTGGCCGGGCTCGCCGTGCTGCTCGGCGCGCTGGCCGTACTCGCACCGGTGCGCGTGGACGACCCCGTGCTCACGTGGCCGCAGCAGGGCGAGCGGGCCACCTCGACGGTCGTCCCGCTGTCGCCGTACCGACCGCTCAGCCTGAACGCCGAGATCCCCTGCTCCACGCTGCGGCAGGCCGGCGGTGCCGCCGCGGCGGATGAGCCCGCCGCGGCGCTGCGCACCCAGCCACCCCGCGGGCAGGAGGGGCTGCGCGTCACCGCGGCGGAAGGCACCGCTCGGTTCCACGTCTCCGGTGAGCGGGTCCACACCGAACCGCTCCCGGAGGGAGCGTGCTCCTACCGGGTGGTCGCCGACGACGCGGGCGTCCGCGTCCTGCGCGACGGCACCACGCTGGCCGAGCGGCCCGAGCTCCTCCCGCCGCAGGTGGCCGAGTTCTCCACCGCGGCGGAGGGCACTCCCCAGGCGCAGGGGCTGTCGGTGCGGCTGCACACCGACGCCCGCTACGAGTCGAGCCCGAGCGCGCTGAAGCTCGGACTGCTGATCGCGCACGCGTTGGCGCTGGCCGGGGTGCTCGTGCTCGCCTGGCGGCACTGGCGCGGGACCAGGTCGATGCGCAGGCTGCGGATGCCCCGGCTCGGCGCGGCCGACGCCGTGCTGGTGCTCGTCTCGGTGGCCTGGATCTTCCTCGGCCCGACGAACATGGACGACGGCTGGTACCTGATGATGGCGCGCAACGCCGTCGAGAACGGGTACATCGGCAACTTCGTCTACATGTTCAACGTCACCGAGAACCCGTTCGTGCTCAGCCAGTACCTGCTGCAGCTCTGGGGCGAGCTCGGTGGCTGGTCGCTGTGGTGGATGCGCGTGGTACCGACCCTGTGCGGGATCGGTACCTGGTTCCTGCTGCGCATCCTGCTCGCCACCGTGCTGGGCCGCACCGGCGGCAGGCTGCGGATCGTCCCGTGGGCGCTGCTCGTGGCGCACCTGGTCTGGTACCTGCCCTACGGGACCACGCTGCGCCCGGAGCCGGTGATCGTGGTGTGCGCGGCGGCCGCCCTGGTGTTCGCCGAGGCCGCGCTGCTGCGGCGGTCGGTCGGGATGCTGGCCGTGGCCACGGTGTGCGCGGTGCTCGGGGTGACCGCCTCCCCCACCGGGATCGCAGCCGCGGCGCCGCTGGTGCTGAGTCTGCCGTGGCTGCTGCGCTGGTTGCGTCGTCAGCCCTGGTCGGCCCGCATCGGGGCGGTGCTGCTCGCCGTCGCCTCCACCACCGTGGTGGTCCCGATCGGGTTCGCCGACGCGAGCCTCGGCGACGTGCTGGAGGCCTACGACGTCCACCAGTGGTACTACCTCTCGTTCTCCTGGTACCAGGAGTTCGAGCACTACAAGACCCTGCTGGACACGGCGGGCTGGGCGCGCAGGCTCCCGGTGCTGCTGACGCTCGCGCTGATCGCGTCGGTGGCCATCGCCAGCGGGCGGGTCAACATGGGGCGCGACCCGGTGCGCAGGCTGCTGCTGGTCAGCGCGGTCGCCAGTGCCGTGGCGCTGGCGATGATCGCCTTCAGCCCCACCAAGTGGGTCAACCACTTCCACGCGGTGGCCGCCGCACCGACCGTGCTGCTGGCCGCGGCCCTGGTCCGTTCCCCGTTGCCCCGCAGGGGCGCCCACGTGGCGTCCACGGCCGGCCTGCTGCTGCTCGTCGGTGTGGTCTCGCTGAGCTTCGCGGGCGGGACCTGGTGGGTCCCGTTCTCCGACGCGGGGCAGCGCTTCGGCAACCACCTGGACCCGAACTCGGACACGGCGAACACCCAGCCGCACTTCGAGTGGCTGTACCTGCGCAACCCCGCCGTTTGGCTGAGCGTGGCCGCGCTGGCGCTGGCCTGGGGGTACTGGCGCAGGCGGCGCGGGCTACCGGTGCTGCTCAACCCGGACCGCGCCGTGCTCGGGGCGGCGTCGCTGTCCGCGGTGGTGCTGCTGCTCGCCTCGTTCAGCTACGCCCCGATCGGGCAGTACCCGGGCTGGACGATCGCGCGTTCAGGGGTGAGGACGATGTTCGGGGACGGCTGCGGACTCGCCGACGCCGTCAAGGTGCAGCTGCCCGTGACACGCCAGCCGGAGAGCCCGGCGACCCCGCCGCGGTTGGAGGGCGACTTCCGCAACGACCGCCCCGTTCCGCTGGCCGCGCCCCCGTGGTCGGGACCGGCCACCGTCTGGCACGACGACGTGCCCGACGGGACCAGCACCGGGACCGGGGAGCTGACGACGGGGTGGTACCGGATCCCGGCGGAGAGCACGGGCACCCACGTCACGGTTCCGCTCGCGGGAGCGCTGGGCAACCAGGACCTGCGGGTGGAGTTCGGCGAGTCCTCCGGAGCGGACTGGCGGGTGACCGGTTCACGGCGGCTGGATCCGGACACGCGCATGCCGCTGGACGAGTGGCAGCAGCTGGCCGTCGAGCTCCCCGAGGGGGCGCAGGGGGTGCGCCTGGTGCTCGCGGACCGCACTACCGGGGCGAACTCGTGGATCGCGGCTGCCGAGCCACGGCTCACCTCGGAGAACCCGATCTCGGAGATCACCAGGGACCGGCCCGTGCTGGCCAACCACATCGGGGCGGCCGAGTGGCCGTGCGCCAACCAGGTGAAGGTGGACAACGGGCTGACCGGTACCCCGGTCGTGCGGATGACCGTCGACCAGCTGCTGCCGCCGGCCTGGCCGGACAACATCAGCAACCTGCCCTGGGGCGGTGCGTGGGAGCAGACCTCGCGCGAATGGGTGCAGACCAGGCTGCCCGCGCGATTGCGGCCGAGCGGACCTCCGCGCAAGCCCTGGGGTCACGTGTACGTCCTGCGCTACCCCCATCCGGTCGGAGAATTCGACCTGGAAGTGGGCGAGAAAACGCGGTGGGGCTGGAAACGGCTGCCCACCCTGGCGGACAACGATTATCCGAATATCCCGGACAACGCCGGAACCGATTCGGAGGAGAAAAGCGAGGACGACCAGGATTGACCCTCCGGGCGGCCGTTCGGACGAATTCTCGCCCGAAGGGGCGCCCGGACGCGGAATATCTCGCGGATTCACCGGAAGCACCTCGTTAAACCGCGGAGCACGTCGGGGACGAGCCTCCCGCGCGTCCCGCGGTACCACCGCAGAAGCTCCCGCTCCCCGCGGAAAAGGATTACTGTAACCCAACTCACCGCGTTACACCCGATTCGAGTCGTTTGCACGGGTAAATTCGACTTCGAAACGGTAACAAAACGAGACAGACACCCCCCTTTCGTTCGATCATGGATTTCAGACCGAAAGGGGAAAGAGTGCAGGTCAAGAATCTTGTGGGGCACGCCGTCGCGCTGAGCACGGCGGCCGCCCTGGTCACGGCCGCTCCCGCGGCGGCCGAGAACGCCGAGCAGAACGACTCCGGCAACCGGCAGCCGAGCTCCACGAGCTCTCAGCAGCCCGCGCCGTCGAGCGAGAGCTCGGAAGACACGAGCGAGAAGACTCCGGAGACCACGGAGGGCACGGCCGAGGGGACCTCCACCGAGGACTCCACCGAGACGAGCTCGGTCCAGGAGAGCACGACCGAGGAGAACTCGGTCGAGGAGAGCCAGGACTCCACGGTGGAGGAGTCCGCCACGGAGGAATCCACCGGTTCCACAACCTCCCGGAGCACCGCGAGCACCGGCGATCCCCTGCGGGGCCCCGTCTACGGGGAGATCCCGAACACGCCCGGTTCGGCGGACGCCGACGAGCAGCGCTCCACCGAGCGCGGCCAGGCGTCCACCGCGGAAGCCGGTGCCGGTGAGATCCAGGAGCGCTACGAGGGTCTCGACCAGCAGGCCAAGGAGCGCGTCGGGCAGCAGGAGGGCGACGAGGTCGTCGTCAGCGACTCGCTGCGCTACCAGGACTACTCCAACGCGCGGTTCTACTGGTCCCAGCAGTACGGCGTGAAGATCGTCTTCGGCGCGGTGCTGGACAAGTACATCCAGCTCGGCGGGCACGAGTCGCTCGGCGTTCCGTCCACGGACGAGCTCACCACCGGCGACGGAACCGCCTACAACGAGTTCGTCTACCACGACGCCAACGCCGAGACGACCAGTGCCATCTACGACCACTCCGAGGCGGGCACGCACGTCATCGTGGGTCCGATGCTGGAGAAGTGGCACTCCGTCGGCGGGCCGGACGCGCTGGGCTACCCGATCAGCGACACCTACCTGACCTACGACCAGCGGGCCACGTTCAACAACTTCCAGAACGACGCCACGATCTTCTGGACCGCCAACACCGGCGCCCACGTGCTCCGGGACGAGGTCCGGGACAAGTGGGGCCAGACCGGTGGGCCGAACGGTCCGCTCGGCTACCCGACCATCGACCAGGGGACCACCCCGGACGGCAAGGGCAAGTACAACCACTTCGAGAACAACGCCTCGATCTACTGGACCGCGGAGACCAACGCCCACGTGGTCCGGGGACTGATCCGGGACAAGTGGTCCGCCACCGGCTGGGAGCGCGGCCCGATGGGCTACCCGACCACCGACGAGTTCGTCGCCGGCGACAAAGTCGGCCGGTACAACATGTTCACCGGCGCCGACGGTTCGGGGGCGGGGATCGTGTGGAGTCCCGAGACCGGGGCGCACACCGTGCAGGGCTTGATCGCCCAGCGCTACTCGAACCTCGGTGGGCCGAACGGTGTGCTCGGCTACCCGACCACCGACGAGCGCAGCACCCCGGACGGCCGGGGCCGCTACAACCACTTCAACGGCGCGGGCGGCGCCTCGATCTACTGGACCCCCGGCACCGGGGCCCGCGAGATCTACGGCGGCATCCGCGACCACTGGGCGAGCCTGGGCTGGGAGAAGTCCTACCTGGGCTACCCCACCACCGGTGAGTTCGACATCGAAGGCGGTCGCAGGAACCACTTCGAGGGCGGCCACATCACCTTCTACAACGACACCGGTCAGATCGTGGACCGGCGCTGGTGAGCAACCGCTGACCGCGGGATCACGCCGGTGGGCGGTGACCGTCTCGGAGGGCCTTCCGGACTTCTCCCCGGAAGGCCCTCCGTTCTTCTCACGGACGGGTGAAAAAAGTAAGAGCAACGTGTGGAAAGCCGTGTCCGTTCCACAACTGACGTCCCCGTGGACGCACTCTGGGTTCGTCCGGAGCCATCGAGGCGAACAGGAGAGCTTCCGTGACTTCCCGAAAGGGTTCGATCTTCCGAAAAAGCGCGGCGAGCACCGCCACCCTGCTCGCGGCGACACTCTCGCTCGGCCTGTCCGGCACGGCCAGCGGTGACGTCGAGCAGCAGTCCGGTGCGAACGAGTCCAGCGCCGCCCCGGCACCGGCGGAATTCACTCCGATCGAGCAGAGATATTGGAGTGAACCGCACCTGCGCAGAGTGCTCGGCGATCCGGTGGACACCGAGTACGACACCAACGGAATGTCCTATCAGGAATTCCAGCACGGCTGGATGTATCACACCGAGGACACCGACACCCACGAGGTGCACGGCGCGATCTCGGACCGCTACGAGAGCCTGGGGCAGCACTCCAACTACGGCGTACCCATCACGGATGAGCTTCCCACCCCGGACGAGGTGGGGCGGTTCAACCACTTCGCGGGCACCGAGGCCATCGGCACCGCTTCGATCTACTGGACCGCGGACACCGGAGCGCACGGAGTCTGGGGGCCCGTGCGCGAGTTCTGGGGGCAGACGGGCTTCGAGCGGGGGTACCTGAACTACCCCGTGACGAACACGGCGGACACCCAGGAGGGGGACGGCGTCTACACCCACTTCAGGGGAGCCGACCACGCGGGCGCCTCGGTGTACTGGAACTCCGAGACGGGAACGCACTCGGTGCGCGGCACGATCCGCGAGCTCTGGCTGAGCATGGGAGCCGAGACCTCCTGGCTGGGCTACCCGGACTCCAACGAGTACAGCGTTCCCGGAGGGAAGCGCAGCGACTTCCAGGGCGGCTACATCTACTGGAACTCCTCCACC
This sequence comes from Actinopolyspora biskrensis, assembly GCF_013408175.1. Lineage (GTDB taxonomy): Bacteria > Actinomycetota > Actinomycetes > Mycobacteriales > Pseudonocardiaceae > Actinopolyspora > Actinopolyspora biskrensis. The sequence continues at coordinate 82,635 of NZ_JACBYW010000007.1, read as the reverse complement.
GGTGAGGCCACCGCTTACCGCTACTGAGCTTGATACCGGCGGATGGTGGTCCCGCGCGGATCCGGTGAGCTCACTCGGCGGAATGCGCGGGAGCCACTCGCCTTCCCGGTGGTCGGTTTCCGGAAAGGTTCTTTTCCCTCCCACTGGTGGCAGCGACGGGAACGGACGTTCCCGTTCCCGTCGAACACCACTTAACCAGGCGTTCCAACCGGAACACCGCCCGGGCGCCGAGCGATGTGAAATGTCTTCGGCCCGGTTTCCCCGGGCGGTGGCACCCGGGCGAGGAGCACTTCGGACGCGGTTGCGGGTTCCTGCAAGTCGGCTGCGAGAATCAACAGTGGATTCAGGGCCGGGGCGATGGGAGACTCGGATATGACCGTGAAGTGCTCCATTGTGGACAACATGCTGGTCGCTGAGTTCGATTCCACCATGTTCAGGTGGCTACGCGCTTCACTTCCCCGCTACAGGGACATAATCCAGGGGCGTCTGGACGAGTACCGCGAGTACGACTGGCTCTGCGAACAGCTCTCCCTCCCGTTGCCGGTCACACCGCTGGACTCCACGATGCTGCGCGCGCTGCGGGACAACTGGGGCGATCCGGTCGACGACGACGCGCTGCGGGACTGGATGGAAGCCGATCTGGTCAGCAGGCTGCGCGACGACGCCGAGCTGGTGCTGTCCACCCTGCCCGCCGAGGGTGAGCAGTTGCTGCTGCACACGGCCGAACAGGTCGAGGCGTGGTTCTGGGTGCTGGTCAACATGCGCATCGCCTACGGGGTGGAGCACGGTGTCCTCGGTCCGGGCTGTCCCCCGATCGACAAGCACTTCGACAAGACCGCGGACTGGAGCGACCCGCTCACCCCGGCGCGTTTCGCCGTGTGGTGGCTGCACCGGGTCGCCGAATCGCTGCGGCGGGTCTCCGGTCAGCCGCTGCCGGAGTACTCCTGCTACTGAGTTCCACCCGCAACGACTCTCCCCTCCGGTCAGCTGCCGGCACATGAACCGGTACGTCGGGGACGTCGGTCCGCTCTCGAGCCGCGTCGTCCGCGCGGGAGGCCCGCTGGAAGCGCACACCGGGAACGAGGCCGTCACGGTGTCACGCCGGACGCGATCCCCGTGTTGTGCATGGCGCAGAACCACCAGGATCCCTCCTTCTTGACCAGGACCCACGTGCCGATGCTCGCGCGCTGGTCGTCGCGAGTAACCACGGGCTGGCGAAGGAAGACCACGGCGACGCTCGGATCTGGGAAGGTGATGCGGTCGATCTCGTACCAGGTGCGAATGCCCTCGGCATGGTGCGTGAGACGTTCGCGGTGGTAGCGGTGGATCTCCTCCCAACCGTGGAAACGCTGCCCGTTGACCGCCGTGAAAACCACGTCGGAGGCGAATCGCTCGTCGAACTTCTCCGCGTCGTGCTCCGCGAACGCCTCCCGCAGCTCGGTGAAGATCCGTCTGATCGCGCGGGCGTCGTCCTCATCGCCGACCGCGTCGTGGGCTTTCGGACGATCCCTCATGATCACTCGGCCTTCCGGCGTCGGCTCGGACTCCCACGAGGTTCTTCGCACGACGTTCTGCCGGTGTTACACCGCCTCTCCACCCGTGGACCCCACCTTCGCCCGCGACTGTCGTTATCGGCTGGGCCCTCCGGAAGGCACCGAGGAGACCACCCCTGAGGAGCTCCCGCTCCCGAGTCCGTCGGGGACGCCGTGTTCCGAATCGAGCCCTGGACGGTCTCCGAGCGAGTACGACGATCACCCCGGCGGAGTCGCTCCCCGTGCCTCACTCACCCGACCAGATCCGGTCCAGCGGCAGCCTTCCGGCCGGGATCGCCGACCTCCCCGGCGGCCGCGGAGCGGGCCAGCCCAGCGCGATGCCGGTGCGCACCGACCACGGCGCGGCGAACCCGGCCAGCGCGCTCGCCCGGTCCGCGTTCTCCCGCGGGAAGAACGTGGCAGGGCACGAGCCGAGCCCGTCGAAGTGAGCCGCCGTCATGATCGCCTGCGCGATCCTGCCCCCGTCGAACTCGGCGTCCTGCCCGCTGTGGTCGAGCGCCAGCAGCACCACCACGGGCGCCTGGCTCAGGTGCAGCGCGTAGCTCCCGCACCGGCTCAGCCGCTCGCGCCGCTCCTGGTCCCGCACCGTGTGCAGCCGCCACGGCTGCCTGTTGCGGGCCGAACCGGTCCACCGCGCCACTTCGAGGAGCCGGCGCAGCTGCTGCTCGGTGACCTCCCGGTCGGTGAACCAGCGCGTGGCCCGCAACCCGCGCAACGTCTCCAACGGATCATCGGAATGGGCACCACGCCCGCTCGATTCGCTCACGAACTGAAGTATGGTGCGCTAACGTACAACCCGTCGCGACGGGTTGGCTCGGCAGCAGCCGAAACCGTATGGAGGTTCGCCACGTGCAGTCGGAGACGACGGTACCGCCGGAGACGATGCTGCCGGAGCGCAGCAAGCAGGTGGCCCGAGCACTGCGAGCTGCGGAGGTGTCCGGCGAGATCAGGGAGATGCCCGGCTCCACCAGAACCGCGGCCGATGCCGCGGCGGCCCTCGGCTGCGAAACCGGGGCCATCGCCAGCAGCCTCGTGTTCCTTTCCGACGAACAACCGGTGCTGGTGCTCACCAGCGGACGCCACCGGGTCGACACGGACAAGCTCGCCGAGAGCCTCGCGTGGTCCCCGCTGGAGCGGGCCAAGCCCGAACGGGTCCGGCAGGCCACGGGCCAGTCGATCGGCGGTGTGGCCCCGCTCGGCCACCCCGCGGAGCTGACCACGATCGTGGACAGCGCGCTGGCCGACTACCCGTGCGTGTGGGCGGCGGGCGGAACACCGCGCACCGTGTTCCCCACCACGCACGACGAGCTGGTGCGGATCACCGGAGGGCGTTCACTGGCCGTCGCCGATGAGTGAGTGAACGGGTTCGGCGGGGCGGTTCGCGTGGGTGGTTGCTCAGCCGTCACGTGAGTCGGCGCCTTGCGGCGCTGGGCCGCTCTTGAGTAGCCACGCCGCTCAGGTTGAAGCCCCCGATCCCAACGGAGCTCTTCGCCGGGCAACAACAGTTGCGCGTCATGACCATTACGGCATGCGGATTCACTGCGACTGGTGCGGTCCACCCAGTAGCGCTGGAGTGTACGACTGGGCGGCCAGCCACTTCCCGACCGGTGGGGAGATCCACCACACCAGCGTCACCAGATCCTCGTGGATCTCGTCCGGACTGCGCCGGGTCTTCGTACCGGGCACTCGCACACCGCCGATGATCGGCTCGCAGTGAGCAATGCGGTTCCGCAGCGCGTAGACGCGCCGGGCGAGGCGGTGGACCTCGTCACGCACGCCCGAGGAGTGGGGGAAGGCGTGCCGCAACGCAGGTCGCCACAACAACGCGTCGTACGAGCGGCGCTCCCGGAAAGGACGGCGGCCGGCATAGTCGCCGTGTCCGAGCAAATGAATCCAGAACCCCATCGGCAAAGCAGCGATTATCCGTCCGACCGGGTGCTCGCCAACGTCCTTGTGAGCCTTGGCGATCGCCTCCTGACCACGATCGTCGAGAAGCTGCCCCTCGGCCCACCACCGTGGCCCGTAGACCTGGGAAAGCTGGTCATGCAGCGCGTTGCGGAGCACCACTTCGACGATGCTGAGATCATGATGGTGACTGGAGGCCAACCGCGCTCCGTGCAGGTAGAGCTCGATCGGCGAGCATCCCCACTCTGGAGCCTGCCGCCGATAGGTCTCCAATCGCTCGGCGCTGAGCAACTCCGCCAACTCGGCGGCCGGGACAGCCTGCTCACTCATGGTCTGTCCGTTCTACCAGCTCCGTGTCCGCGCCAGCCGCGGAGTGCTACACTGGGTGTGCAGCCCCCCGGTTAGCCAGTACCAGCTTCTGGTACGCGCCGGGGGTATTTTTTGTTCCCCCGGCAAGCCCGGACACCTCCGCCGCGCCGATCCCGGCGCGGCCGGGAGACCGCACGCCGGGATCGGCGAGCACCGGCGCTCACAGGTAGAAGGCGAGGAACAGGCAGCCCGCGAGCACGCAGAACAGGACCAGCAGCACCTTGTCCTTGAGCGCGACCTCCTCGGGCTCCCCGGCCACGCCCTTGTCCACGTCCACGGCGTAGCGCAGGATCCCGATCACGAAGGGGATGATCGAGATGACTCCCCACCGGGAGTGGTCGTGGTTCTGGATCTCGTAGGCCCACTGGCTGTACGACATGATCATGATCGCCGCCGAGATGGCCCAGACGAACCGCAGGTACGAGGCCGAGTAGGCCCGCAGGGACTTCCGGATCTTGGCGCCGGTCTCGTTGGCCAGCTTCACCTCGGCGTAGCGCTTGCCCGCCACCATGAACAGCGAACCGAACGCCACGACGATGTAGAACCACTGGGTGATCACCAGCCCGGCCGCGGCACCACCGGCCACGGCACGCAGCAGGAACCCGGAAGCGACGATGCAGAGGTCGATGACCGGCTGGTGCTTGAGCCCGAAGCAGTAACCCAGCTGCACCCCGATGTAGACCGCCATGACGGCGAACAGGGGCATGCTGATCAGGCCGGAGATGACCAGCGACCCCACCAGCAGCAGGCCGCACACGGCGTAGGCGATCGGCAGCGGGACCAGCCCCGCCGCGATGGGCCGGTTGCGCTTGGTCGGGTGGGCGCGGTCCGACTCGACGTCGAGCGCGTCGTTGATGAAGTAGATCCCGGAGGCGGCCATCGAGAAGACCACGAACGCCACGGCCGCGTCCAGCAGGATCGGAACGTCCAGCAGCGCCCCTGCCGTGAACGGGGCGGCGAGCACGAGGATGTTCTTGACCCACTGCTTGGGGCGCAGCTCCCTGATCAAGCCGTTGAAGAGCCCGGCGGGCGTTCCGGCCGCCGCCGTCACCCTGGCGTGATAGGCGTCCGAGGACTTGTCGGTGCTGTCCGCGGACGTGGTGCCCCCGCCCGGTCCGGAGTCCTCCTCCAGCGCGGCGGCCTCACCACCGGCCTCCGAGCCGATGGCTCCCTCGGCGTCCGCTTCGACCTGCCCCTCGACCTGCCGCGTCAGTTCGGAGTCGGTTTCCACCGCGCCGTGGGAGGGGGCGGTACCGCCCTCCCGCTCCGTGGTCGCGGTCTCGGTGGCCACCCGCGTGCCGCCGGGGGCTCCCTCCCCTCCTGCGGACCGCTCGGAGCCCTCGTGCGAGCCCTGTCCCGTTGTGGGCTCTTCGCCGAGCTGAAACCCGGTCTCGTTCTTGTCAGCCACGGTTCCTCCGCCGTTCGATGTAGCGACGCACTCCCCACGCGACGGCCCCACCGAGTGTCGAACCCGCTGCCACGTCACTCGGATAGTGGACGCCGAGCACCAATCTGCTGACCATCATCGGCGGCACCAGCGCGGGAGTGAGCCGACGGCCGAGCACTCTGCCGTACAGCACGGCGGCCGTCGTCGTGGAAGTCGCGTGCGAGGAGGGAAAGCTCAGTCTGCTCGGGGTGCTGACCAGCACCCTGATTCCCGGATCGCCGGGTCTGCTGCGGCGCACCACCCGTTTGACCGCGATGGAGGCGCCGTGCGCCGCGGCTACCCCGGCCGCGGAGGCGATCCAGTCGGCGCGCCGCCCGCGGTCGGCCAGCGCCCCCACTGCTCCCAACACGAGCCACCCAATCGCGTGATCACCGAATTTGGACATGACTCCGGCGACCGTAACCACGGGTCGCTTGGCCAGCACGCCCTGCACCCGGCGTACCGCCACCGTCTCGGCCGTAACGGCCGGTGGCGGGTGTTCCTCCGCACCTCGCTCCGTCTCGGCGGCGGGGGGCGCGGTGGTCAGCTCTGCGTCCACTTCGTCTCCGGCTTCTTCTCGGGCAGGCCGTCGGTGTCCACCCGAAACCGGCGTTCCGGTCTCGGATCCGTGCTCTCGGCTGTAGGCGGTATTCGAATGTGGCGCCCCGGAGGGGCGACCGTCGGACCGCGGCCCGACGAACTCGCGCCGCGGCCCGGGACGGGTCACCACCCACCCCGGGCCACCGCGCTCTCCCGCTCCGTGACGTGCACAACCCTCCCGGGTCGCCTCACGCGGACTCAGCTCACTCGTACATCTGCTTCCACGCCTCGGGGCTGGTCAGCTCCGGCAGGGCGGCACGATACGCCTCCCGCAACCGCGACCACTCGCTCACCAGCCTGCGGTAGTCGGCTATGGCCCGAGTACCGAGCCTACGGAACTCCTCAGGGTCGCGACGCCGGAAGGCCGTGCCGCTGCCGTCGGCGGTGGAGACGGTGGCGCTGTCCAGGGCTCCGAGCAGGAACCAACGCGCGCTCGCCGAGGGGATGTTGAGCTGGGGACGCCGCTGCGCCTCGGAGTCGGGCTGCTTGAGGTTGTGCAGCAGCGCCTTCGAGGCCCGCTGGGCGATCCGCGTCGTGCGCACCGGGGGGTCCAGCAGCTGTTCGGCCAGCACGGGGTCGGCGGTCGGCGGGGGCAGTTCTCCGGCCGAGGAGAAGGTCTGCGCGTCGTCGTACTGCTCACGCAGCTTGCGGACCTCGGGAAGTGCCGTGCGCAGACTCTCGAACAGCCCTTCCGGACCGGCCAGGAAGTCCTCGACCGCCTTGAGCTGCACCGCCACGGTCGAGTACTCCATCGAGAACAGGTGCCGCAGGGTGAGCTTGAAGCTCTGCTTGAGCAGGTTCTTCTTGACGTCGTCGGGACTGTGCAACGCCGCGAGGATCAGCCTGTTGCGGGTGTGGAAGTAGGCCGTCCAGTCGGTGGCGTCGTTCTTGTCGCTCCACGGCATGTGCCAGACGGCCGCACCGGGCAGCGAGACCGTCGGATACCCCCGCTCACCCGCGCGGACGTGGTACTCGGCGTCGTCCCACTTGAGGAAGAGCGGCAGCGGCAGTCCGGTGTTCTCGATGACCTCGCGCGGGAAGAGGCACATCCACCACCCGTTGTAGGTGGAGTGGATGAGCTTGTGCAGCTTGCTGCTCTCGCGCAGCGGGTACTCGGCGAAGTCGTGGTCGGTGGCCGCCCCGGGAGCGGCACGCCACATCGCGGAGCCCAGGTCGACGACCTCGCCCATGGTGTGCAGCCGCGAGCGGGCCTGCAGGTTGAGCATGTGCCCACCGACGATCACCGGCTGGACGGCGGCCCTGGCGAAGGCGTTGGCCCGCAGCACCCCGTCCGGTTCCAGCGCGATGTCGTCGTCGAACAGCATCACCTGCTCGGCGTCGGAGTTGTACACCCCCTCGTACATGACGCGGGTGAAGCCCCCGGAGCCGCCGAGGTTCGGCTGCTCGATGACGTGCAGCTTGTCCCCGATCCTCCTGGCGGCCTCGTCGAAGCCGTCGGTGTCCCTGATCTTCTGCCCGCCCTGGTCGGCCACGACCACGCGCTCGACGAGATCGAGCACCTGGGTGTCCTCGCCGAGGGTCTGCAGGGTCTGCACGCAGTCGGCCGGGCGCATGGTGGTGGTGCCCACCACGACACGCTGCTTGGGCAGCCTGAGGTCGGTCGTCCAGGCCGCCTCGTCGAGGTCGAGCTCCCCTTCGTTGGTGAACAGGTCGAACCAGATCCAGCCGCCGTCCTCGAACGGTTTGAGCGAGACCCGGAACTCCAGCCACCGCCACGACTTCGAACTGGAAACCGGGGTGCCTTCCAGGTGCACGACGTCGCCGTTCGGCTTGGACCGGTACACGTCCAGCCGCCCGGTACCGCGGACCTTCAGGCGCAGGACCACCTCGTCGAGCTTGGTCCAGCGCTTCCAGTAGCTGGCGGGGAAGGCGTTGAAGTACGAGGCGAACGACACCCGCGAGTTACCGGGGATCCGCACCGAACGCCTGGACAGCACGGTGGCGCGCTGTGCGAGGTTCTCCGGCTCGTCCAGGTAGAGCGGACGCGCGTCGAGCGGGTCCTCGGCCCGCGGAAGCAGCACCCGCTGCAGGGTCTGCCCCGCCGCGACGCGCCGGTGCCCGGTCCGGACCGTGGCCGAGTCGCTGAGTTTGCTCTCTCCCGCCTCCGGCGAGGAGGGGGCGGCGCTCTCCTCGTCCGCCCGTTGCTCCGTTCGGTCCCCGGCGTCGACGCCCGGGACCTCCGCACCGGCCTGCGCGGAGGTCGGCTCCGCCTCCGCCGCCGGTGCTCCCGCTTCCGGGGCGCTCGGTTCCGATGGTTCCGACCCGGTCGGTTCCGATTCGGCTGGGGAAGTCCGGTCAGTCACGTCAGTCCTCCATCGAGCCGTCCAGCGAGCGGCCCTCGGTGAAGTAGGGGGAAACCTTGTTGTCGAACATGCTCAGGGCCGAACCGATCGCCATGTGCATGTCCAGGTACTTGTAAGTACCCAGCCTCCCGCCGAAGAGCACCTTGCGCTCCTTCGCCTCCTGCTTGGCGAGTTCGCGGTAGGTTTCCAGCTTCGTCCGGTCGGCGGATGTATTGATCGGGTAGTAGGGTTCGTCACCGCTCTCGGCGAACCGCGAGTACTCCCGAACGATCACGGTCCTGTCCTTCGGATAGTAGTCCCGCTCCGGGTGGAAGTGCCGAAATTCGTGGATCCGCGTGTACGGGATCTCCTCGTCCGCGTAGTTCAGCACCGGGGTTCCCTGGAAGTCACCGGTGTGCACCACTTCGGTCTCGAAGTCGAGGGTCCGCCATCCGAGCTCACCGGCCGAGTAGTCGAAGTACCCGTCCAGCGGGCCGGTGTAGACGATCGGCACCTCGGGCAGCTGGTCACGGACGTCGAAGTAGTCGGTGTTGAGCCGCACCTCGATGTTGGGGTGGTCGGCCATTCGACGCAACCAGGCCGTGTACCCGTCCACCGGGAGGCCCTCGTAGGTGTCGCTGAAGTAGCGGTTGTTGAAGTTGTACCGCACCGGCAGCCGGGTGATGTTGCTCGCGGGCAGTTCCTTCGGGTCGGTCTGCCACTGCTTGGCCGTGTACCCGCGCACGAACGCCTCGTACAGCGGCCTGCCGATCAGCGAGATCGCCTTTTCCTCGAGGTTCTTGGCCTCCGCGGTGTCGATCTCCGATGCCTGCTCCGCCACCAGCGCCTTCGCCTCGTCCGGGGAGAAGGCCCGCCCGAAGAATTGGCAGATCAGTCCGAGATTCATCGGGAACGAATAGATCTGGTCCTGGTACCGGGTGAACACGCGGTGCTGGTAGTCCGTGAAATCGGTAAAGAGATTCACATAGTCCCAAACCCGCTTGTTCGAGGTGTGGAACAGGTGCGCACCGTAGCGGTGCACCTCGATTCCCGTTTCCGGCTCTGCCTCGGAGTAGGCGTTCCCCCCGATGTGGTGCCTTCTGTCCAGCACCAGCACCCGCTTGTCCAACTGGCTGGCGGCGCGTTCAGCGATGGTAAGTCCGAAAAATCCCGAACCTACGATAATCAGGTCATAGCCTCCGAAGCTCACAGCCGCGAGGGTAGCGTCAGCCGCGCGAGGGTCCGAAACCGCGTTGTCACACGCTCGAGCGAGACGGCCCCGCCCGATCTTGCCCGGCGGACCTGCACAGGCCGGTCCCGGGCGGAACCGGGAACACGCCGGGCTTCCGGGGCTTCCGTGGCTCCCGTGGCTCCCGTGGCTCCCGGGGCGGACCACCCGGCGTTCACCGTGATTTCGCCGCATACTCCCCCGGGAACAGGTGAACGAGTCACGGACTATCCGCTCCAGCGAGGTGCCGCATGTTCCGCGAGCTCACCGCCGGAACCGTCGCGCTGGCCACGGCCGTGCTGCTGGCCACCGGGGTGACGGCCCCGGAAACGGCGCGGGCCACGACCCGCCAGGCGGAACGGACCACGGCCGAGCGGGTGGACCTGTCCACGGCCCCCACCGCACGCGGGCGGGGCGACACCCGCACGGTGCGGACCGACCGCCCGTTCAGCATGATCGGGCTCACCTGGAACGGCCCCGCCCCGGACCTGCTGCGCGTACGCGAACGGGCCGGGACGGACTGGGGCCGGTGGCACGCGCTCGAACCGCTCGGCGCCTCCCACGCTCCCGAAGCACGCGGACACGGAACCCCGGAGGGGGCCACCCGCGCCCGGTGGACCGGTCCCACCTCGGCGGTGCAGGTACGCGCCCGGCGCGGCGGCGCGGACGTGACCGGACGACTGCGGCTGATCGCGATCAGACCGGCCTCCGCGCCCGCGCCCGACGGCCCGGACGCGCGGGCCGCGCGCCCGCCCGTGGTCACCCGCGCCCAGTGGGGTGCCGACGAGAGCCTCATGCGCTGGCCACCGCAGCACGCGGAGACCACCCGGGCCGCCGTCATTCACCACACGGTGGAGACGAACGACTACACCTGCGCCGAGTCCGCCCGGGTCGTCCGGGGGCTGTACCACTACCACGCCGCGGAGCTGGGCTGGGGAGACATCGGATACCAGGTGCTGATCGACAAGTGCGGCACGGTGTTCGAAGGACGTACCGGCGGACTGGACGGCCACGTGGTCGGCGGCCACACCAAGGGGTTCAACGCGCAGACCTTCGGGGTGGCGCTGCTGGGCAACTTCCAGACCGCCCAACCGTCCGAACGCGCCCTCGCGTCGGCGGGGTCCATCGCGGGCTGGAAGCTCGGGACCGTGGGACGGGACCCGCTCGGGAAGGCGACGCTGGTCTCCGGCGGTGGCAAGGACAACAAGTACCCGGAGGGCACGTCGGTGACCCTGCCCCGGATCTTCTCCCACCGGGACGTCAGCGACACCGCCTGCCCCGGCCGGAACCTGTACGCACGGCTGGACGACATCCGCAGGCACGCCGCGGGGTAAGGGAGTCACGCCACGGAACCACCAGAATCCCTGCCAGGAACTTCCAGCGGAAGGCTCGGTTCAACGCAAGCGCTCTGAGCCCGAGCAGCAGGCACCGCCGCGGGTTCCGCCAAGTGAGCCGCCACGCAAAAAGACCCGCCGACAGTCCCGCACCTCACCACCAGCGGTCCAGCACGGCTGCCACCCCGTCGTCCTCGTTGCTCGCCGTCACCTCGTCGGCCGCCTGCCGAACGTCCGGGTGGGCGTTGCCCATGGCCACGCCGTGGCCCGCCCACTCCAGCATGGGGACGTCGTTGGGCATGTCCCCGAAGGCGAGGACGTCGGAAGCCGCGATCCCCAGCTCGCCCGCGACACGGGCCAGCCCGGACGCCTTGTTCACCCCGGGCGCCGACAGCTCCAGCAGCCCGGACCCGGTCGAGTAGGTGACCTGCAGCCTGCTGCCGACCAGCTCCTCCGCCACGACGGCCATCTGGGCGCTGGTCATGCGCTCGTGCAGCACGAGCAGCTTGCCCGCGGCGGAGCCCACGAGCTCGTCGGCGGGCACGACCCGCAGGTCCGGGTTCGGCCAACCGCTGTGGAACTCCGGCTCGGCGAGGAACTGCTCGTCGACGCGATCCCGGGCACCCCCGGTCGCGCGTTCCACCCCGAAGGAGCAGCCCGGCAGCGCCTCGCGAAGCGACTTGGTCACGTCCCGCAGCGTCACCGGGTCGACATCGCTGGAGTGCAGCACGGTGTCGGAGGCGGAGTCGTAGATCACCGCCCCGTTGGCGCACACCACGGTGCCCGCCACTCCCAGCGAGTCGGTGATTCGCGGCACCCAGCGCGGTGGACGCCCGGTCACCAGCACCAGCGGGGTGCCCGAGGCGTCGACGCCGCGCGCGCTGCGGGCGGTACGGGCGGTGACCCTCTCGGCCGGGTCCAGCAGGGTTCCGTCGATGTCCGAGGCGACGAGGCACGGTTGACGCACGTCTCCATAATGCCCGCGAAACGCCGATTTCGTAACGCGATCGTGGTCACCCCTGAGCCCAGCGACGGCCGGAGTGGGCCGTCTCACGTTGCGAACACCGTTCACAAGCGGGGTGTGACCGGAAAATTTCATAACACTGCCGCATGTACCTGTGCCTACGCCGCACCGACCTCTCGTAGCCGAGCCGGGTGAGCGTATACGGTCACGAGTGTGCGCGTTGGGATAGTGATTCTGCCCGAACATCGTTGGTGGGCCGCGGAACCGCTGTGGCGGATGGCGGAGGAGTACGGATTCGACCACGCCTGGACCTACGACCACGTGGGCTGGAGCTCACTGGTGGACAAGCCCTGGTTCGACGCGGTCCCCACCCTCACGGCCGCCGCGACCGTGACCTCGCGGATAAAGCTCGGAACCCTGGTGGCCTCGCCCAACTTCCGACATCCCGTGCACTTCGCGCGGGAACTGACGGCGCTGGACGACGTCAGCGACGGACGCTTCCTGCTGGGGGTCGGATCGGGCGGCTCGGGGTTCGACACGCGGGTGTTCGGCGGACGGGCGCTGTCCGCGAAGGAGCGCGGCCACCGCTTCACCGAGTTCATCGAACTGCTGGACACCATCCTGACCTCGGACAACGCCAGCTTCGACGGTGAGTACTACTCGGCAGTCGAGGCGCGCCGCGCCCCTGGGTGCGTGCAGACCCCGCGGGTGCCGTTCGTCGTGGCCGCCGAGGGCTCGCGGGCCATGCGGCTGGCCGCGCGGTTCGGGAACGGCTGGGTGACCACGGGGCGTCCTCCCGGCACCGAGGTGACCGACAGCGCGGCGTGGTGGCGTTCACTGCGGGACAACACCGAACGCTTCGACGAGGCGCTCCAGCAGCAGGGACGCGTTCCGGGCAGGGTGCCGCGCTACCTCAACGCCGACGCCGGAGCGTCCTACTCGCTGTCCAGCGTCGAACACTTCAGGGACGTGCTGGGCAGGGCCTCCGAACTCGGGTTCACGGACGTGATCGTGCACTGGCCGCGCACGGAGGAGCCGTTCGAGGGCAGGGAGTCGATCCTGGAGGAGATCTCCAACGAGGTGCTGCCCGGACTCAAGGAGCACTAGAAGGGTCGGCGGGGTTGGTTCGCTCGGCTGGTTCCGCGGGGGAACCCCAGCCGGGGGCTCGCTCCGGGAGCCGGCACATCGAGTGGCCACCACCGCCGCTCGGGGGACGTTTCGGCACGTTCCCCGAGCGGTAGCCCGTGAGTGGGAGGAGACCTTCCCGCTCGACGCATCGATGCGGAGGTGCGATGTCCCAGCGAGACACCGCCCGCAGGCTGCTGGAAGTGGCGGGCACCACCTACGCGGCCGAGGCCGGGATCCGGCTGCGCGACCAACCGGCTCCGCTGTACCGGCTGCTCGTGCTCTCGGTGCTGCTGTCCACCCGGATCAAGGCCGGGATAGCCGTGTCCGCCTGCCGCGAGCTGGCGGAGTTCGGAACGCCCGAGCGGATGCTGAACGCCACCTGGCAACAACGGGTGGACGCCCTCGGCAGGGGGCACTACGTGCGCTACGACGAGAGCACGGCCACCGCGCTGGGGGAAGGCGCCGAACTGCTGCGCACGAAGTACGGCGGGGACCTGCGGCGGCTGCGCCGCGACGCGGACGGCGACCTCGGGAAGCTGCGCGCGGGCCTGCGCGAGGTCCCCAGACTGGGACCGGTGGGCGCGGACATATTCTGCCGCGAGGCCCAGGAGGTCTGGCCCGAGCTGCGCCCCTGCTTCGACAAGAAGGCGCTCACGGGCGCCGGCCGGGTGGGACTGCCCGAGGACGGGCAGCGGCTGGCCGCCCTCGTGGACGATTCCGAGCTGGCTCGGCTCGCCGCCGCCTGCGTGCGGATCACCCTGGAGAAGGGACTGACCGAGCAGGTGACCCGGGAGACCGCCACGAGTTGACGATCTCTCCGACCCGGCTCACGTGCGTGGCCGGTCAGCCGTCACGTGAGGCGGCGCCTTGCTGTGTTGGGCCCGCTCTTGAGTAGCCACCTTCCGCTCAAGGGGCGCTGCCCGAACCAAGCGCTCTGAGCCTACGCAGTCGGCACCGCCGCGAGTCCTCGGTCGAGTGCCCGGCGAGGACTGTCCCGACGTTGTGCAGGTCGCTACCCGAGGTCGGGGCACCCGCAGCCGGGCGCCGACCGAGGTTCCGCCACGGAACCACCCACGCAGACCGCGCCGCCACAGACAAACCCTCAGGGGGTGAGGATCTCCCGTCCACCCATGAAGGGCTGAAGAGCCTCCGGCACCCGCACCGAACCGTCGGCGCGCTGGTGGTTCTCCAGAATGGCCACGATCCACCTGGTCGTAGCCAGGGTTCCGTTGAGCGTGGCCGCGAAGCGGTTGCCGCCCTCCTCGTCGCGGTGGCGGACGTTGAGCCGCCGCGCCTGGAAAGTGGTGCAGTTCGAGGTGGAGGTGAGCTCGCGGTAGTCCTGCTGGCTCGGGATCCACGCCTCGCAGTCGAACTTGCGCGCGGCGCTGTCCCCGAGGTCCCCGGCCGCGGTGTCGATCACCCGGTAGGGCAGCTCCAGCTTGCCGAGCATGTCCTCCTCGGCCGCCAGCAGCCGCTCGTGCTCCTCCCGTGCCCGCTCCGGGGCGCAGTAGACGAACATCTCCAGCTTGTTGAACTGGTGCACCCGGATGATCCCCCGGGTGTCCTTGCCGTAGGAGCCGGCCTCCCTGCGGAAGCAGGTGGACCACCCCGCGTAGCGCCGCGCCCCCTCGGAAAGGTCCAGGATCTCGCCCTGGTGGTACCCGGCCAGCGGAACCTCCGAGGTTCCGACCAGGTACAGGTCGTCCTCCTCCAGGTGGTAGACCTCGGAGGAGTGCGCCCCCAGGAAACCGGTTCCCTCCATGACCTCGGGGCGGACCAGCACCGGGGGGACGGTGAGCGTGAAACCCGAGGCCGTGGCGCTGGCGGCGGCCATGTTCAGCAGCGCCAGTTCGAGCTGGGCCCCCACCCCGGTCAGGAAGTAGAACCGCGCTCCGGACACCTTGGCCCCGCGCTCCATGTCCAGGGCGCCGAGGGCGGTTCCCAGATCCAGGTGGTCGGCGACCTCGAAGTCGAACTCCGGCGGGGTTCCCACGTGTTTGAGCACCACGTAGTCCTGCTCCCCGCCGGGAGGGGTCTCGGGCTCGATGACATTGGCGACGGCGCGCTGCGCGCGATCCAGCTCGGTCTCGGCCGCGGTCTGCTCCGCCTCGGCCTCCTTGACCCGGCCCGCGAGTTCCTTGGCACGGGACAGCAACCGCTCCCGTTCCTCGCCCGAAGCCTTGCCGACATCCTTGCCCATTCGCTTCTGCTCGGCACGCAGGTCGTCGGCACCGGCCACCGCGGACCTGCGCCGCTCGTCGGCGGCGAGCAGTGCGTCCACCAGGGAGGGGTCCTCCCCACGGGCGCGCTGCGAAGCGCGCACGGCTTCCGGGTCCTCGCGCAGCGTCTTCAGGTCGATCACGGCAGGTCAGCCTAGCTTGTGACGGGCCGGCGAGCGAGCCTGGGTGCTTCCACGGAGCTCCGGTGCGCAACTCCCCGCCCGGGCAGCACCCTTGCTTGAGCGCCCCGCACGAGGTGCAGGCAGTATGGAAGGTGATGGCCGAGTCCCCCGAACCCGCACAGCAGGACCAGCGGTCCGACTCGACGCGCCCCTCGGAGGGGAGACGCGCGCGACGCGACTCCGCGAGCGCCCGGCTGGTGATGATATCGGCCGTTCTCGGTGCTCTGCTGGTTTTCACCGTCGCAGCGGCGTTGAACTGGCCGTCTTCGGACGCCCCCCGGTCGGGGGTGGGTGAGCAGCGGACGAGCGCCGCACCGCCCCCGCCGTTCGAAGCCGCGGCGGGAACGTGTCTGAACTGGACCGAGCCGGACGCCAGTGACCTCCGCAAGGTGAACTGTTCGGAACCACACCTTTTCGAGATGACCGGAAAGAGTGAAGTGTGGGCGCGCTTCGGTCCGGACGCCCCCTTCCCCAGCACCGAGGTGTTCAACGAGATCAAGACGAAGCGCTGCACCGACGTGGCTCGCCGGTACCTCGACGACCGGTTCGACCCGAACGGCAGGTTCGAGGTCAGCGCCTTCCTCCCGAGCCGGGAGAGCTGGCAGAACGGCGATCGCACGCTGCACTGCGCGCTGCAACAGCCCGGCCCGGCGGGGAAGCTGTACAGGTTCAACGACGAGGTTGCCGAGCTCGACCAGTCCGACACCTACGAGGTGGGGACCTGCCTCGGCATCAGCGGCACCTCGCTGTCCTCCCCGGTGGAGTGCTCGGAGCAGCACTCCGTGGAGATCGTCGGCGTCGCCGACCTGAGCGAGGAGTTCGACGGGGGGTTCCCCGCCACGGAGGACCAGGACAAGTACCTGATCACCACCTGCCAGGAGCGGCTGAAGGACTACGCGGGCAGCAAGAACGCCGCCGAGGACAAGGGACTGGCGCTGTACTGGGACAACCTCGAGAAGCAGAGCTGGCAGGCCGGTTCCCGCAAGGTCAACTGCAAGGTCGCGGCTCCCCAGGAGGAGGACGACGGCTTCTCCCCGGTGACCGGTAGCGTGGCCGCCGAGGTGTCGATCTCCGACCAGCCCGCCCCGACCACTTCCCCCACCCCCGGCGTACCGGCCACCGGCACGAGGTGATGCGACAGTGCCAGTCGAGATGACCCGCCAGCGCTTCGAGGAACTCGTGGGCGACGCCCTGGACCGGGTCCCGGGCGAGCTCATGGCCGAGCTGAACAACGTCGTCGTGCTCGTGGAGGACCACCACCCCGAGGACGACTCGCTGCTGGGCCTGTACGAGGGGGTCGCGCTGACCGAGCGGGACAGCACCTACGGCGGGGTGCTGCCGGATCGGATCACCATCTACCGCGACCCGCTGCTGGAGATGTGCTCCGACGAGCGGGAGGTGATCGACGAGGTCGCCGTGACCGTGGTTCACGAGCTCGCGCACCACTTCGGCATCGACGACGCGAAGCTGCACGCCCTCGGTTGGGGGTGACTGCGGAGGAAGGGGGCGGCGGCCCGGCCGTGCGATGCATCCGACTCACGCACCGGAGCTCCTCGTCCTGCTCGGGCTCGAAGCGCCCACGCTGAACGGAACCTTCCACCGGAAGTTCTCGGGGCCTTCGGCGCGGGCAGCGCCGAAGCGCACCGCCCACGCAACCGGCTCCGCCGCTTCCCGCCAAGTGACCCGCCAAGCAAACCGAGCCGGGAAACCCTCAAGAATCCAGGCGTCCTGAGCGCACCCGCTCCAGCCAGGCCGCGGATTCCCGGAAGGCCTGCTCGGAGGCGGAGGGACGCGCGTTGACCGGCTCACGCCCCGCCTTGGGGAAGGACCCGAGGAAGCGCACCTCGGAGCAGCGGCGGTGCAGCCCGGCCAACGCGTCCCCGACGCGCGCGTCGGCCACGTGCCCGTCCAGGTCCAGGAAGAAGCGGTACGTGCCGAGCCCGTCCACCGTCGGGCGGGACTCGATGCGACTCAGGTTGATCCCGCGCAGCGCGAGCTCGGACAGCACCTCCCCCAGCGTGCCCACCTCGTCGTGCGCGACCACGGCGATCGAGGTCCGGTCGGCCCCGGTCGGCTCGGGCAGCGGCCCCGGGCCGCGGATCAGCAGGAACCGCGTCGCCGCGTCGTCCACATCGGCGACCCCGCGGGCCAGCGGGACCAGCTCGGGATGGTGCTGCGCGGCGACGGGGGCGACCACGGCCGCATCGGCCGAGCCCGTCTCGACCTCCTCGGCGGCCGCCGCCGTGGAGGAGGTCGGCACGGTTCCCGCTCCGGGGAGCCGTTCCGCCACCCAGCGGCGGACCTGGGCCAGGGCGTGCGGATGGCTGGCCACCGAGGTCACGTCCCGCGCCGAGCTTCCCCGCCGCACCAGCACGTCGAAGCGGACCGGCAGCACCGTCTCGGCCACGGCGACGAGGGGTTCTCCCGAGGCGAGCCCGTCCAGGGTCGCCGAGACCGCCCCCTCCACCGAGTTCTCCACCGGAACCCCGGCCGCGAACGCCTCGCCGCCGCGCACCGCGTCCAGCGCCGACCTGATGGACTCGCGGGGGACCAGCTCGGGGGTGGTTTCCTCCGTCAAGGCGCGGCTCGCCTGTTCGGCGAACGTCCCCGGCGGACCGAGATAGGCGATTCTGGGCACGCGCTCAGGTTACGGGCGTCACGCACCCGCCCGTCTCCCCCGGTCCCCGAACGGCTACCGGCGGGACGCCGTCCCCCGGCCCCGGACGTGCTTCCGCGCGGCCGGGGCGAAGCACGTCCCCCTCCCCGATGACAACCCTCTCGCGGAGCTCCCCACCGGAACGGGGGAAGGCGGTGGTGAAGATCATGCCCCCCAAGTGTGAGCTACCCAATTACGCGAACGTGGCATTTCCTGCGATGCTGTGTACGTGACCGCGGATTCGGAGCGCTCGAGACACGGGGCGGAGCCGGAGCTGCGACTGGTCCTGTGCGCATTGGACGAGCCGCTGGCCGCAGCCTGGAACGAGGTCGCCGACGGTCGGGACGGCGTCAGCGTGCATCACGGTTCGGTACTCGACAACCGAGTGGACGCCGTCGTCAGCCCGGCGAATTCCTACGGATGGATGCGCGGGGGCATAGACGCCGCCTACGCGAACGCGTTCCCCGATGTGGAACAGCAGGTGCGCAGTGCGGTGCTCGCCTACCACGGCGGTGAGCTCCCCGTCGGGGAGGCGCTGCTGGTGCCCACGGGTTCCCGGGTGCCCGCCTGGCTGATAAGCGCGCCCACGATGCGCGAGCCGGGGGAGAAGCTCCCGGCCGACACGGTGCACCCCTATCTGGCGGCGCGGGCCATGCTGCGGCTGTGGTCCGGCGCGGTGCTCGACAACGGGACCCCGGTCCGCCAGGTCGTCCGTTCCATAGCGCTGCCCGGGCTCGGAACCGGAGTGGGCGGGGCCGCGCCGGAACTGTGCGCGAAGCAGGTCGCCGCGGCCTGGGACGAAGTGTTCGTCCGGGCCCACAGCCGCTGATCCCCGCCCCGCCCGCGGTTCTCGTCCTCGGGGCTCGCTCGGTTGCGTCGCTCGTCGAACAAGCGGTGCAGCCGCTTGTGATCACCCGATCGACCGGCACCGCCGGGGGCTCGGTCACGGCTCTCGCGAGGGCGGCCCCGACGTGGGGTGATGCCTGCTCGATGTCGAGGATCCCGCAGCGAGACCCGGCTGGGGTTCCCCCACGCAACCACCCGGGCAAACCGGGCCGCCGCCCCTCTCTTCCGGTCGGGCGCGTGAGGATCCGAGAGCGTAACCTCGACACGTCGCCGGCTACAGGAGGTTCGCCGATGTTGGTCCGCAGGCTCGCGCGGCCGTTGTTGGCCTCGGTCTTCATCCAAGGTGGCATCGGAGCGTTCCGCGACCCGAAGGGCCATGCCCAGGGCGCGGCCCCGGTCGTGGAACGTGCCACCGCCCCGGTCCAGGGCACTCTCCCCGACCAGGTCCCCACCGACACCGAAACGCTGGTCAAGATCGACGCCGGGGTCAAGATCGGCGCGGGGGTGCTGCTGGCGCTCGGCAAGTTCCCCAGGTTCTCCGCGCTGCTGCTCAGCTGCAGTCTGGTCCCGACCACGCTGGCCGGGCACGCCTTCTGGGAGTACTCCGACCCGGAGCAGCGGGCGGGCCAGCGAATACACTTCCTCAAGAATCTCGGACTGCTGGGCGGGCTGCTCACCACGGCCGTGGACACCAAGGGCAAGCCCTCGGTCGGGTACCGGGCCCGGCACGGTGCGCACCGGGTGGCCGAGCAGACCCATCACGCCGTCGGCAACGGCAAGGGGCGGAAGGGCAAGTGCCACGTGCCCGGCAGGTGACACCGTCGAACGGCCCGTTCCGGCTGGGCGCGCCGCGTCAGCCGTCCGGGCCCCTGCCCGACGCACGACGGTTTCCTTGCCAGTAGCGTTGCGGGCGTGCCGGTACGTGTACTGCTCGTCGACGACCACGAAGTCGTTCGCAGGGGTCTGCGCGACCTGCTGGACACCGAGGAGGACGTCGAGGTCGTCGGTGAGGCCGGAGGAGTGGACGAAGCCCTCGTCCGCGCGGGAGCCGACCGGCCGGACGTCGCCGTCGTCGACATGCGCCTGCCGGACGGTGACGGGCTCGATCTGTGTCGCAGGCTGCGTGACTCGGACGCTCCACCCCACTGCCTGGTGCTCACGGCTTTCGACGACGAGCAGGCGCTCGTCGGGGCGATCAACGTGGGGGCTTCGGGGTACCTGCTCAAGCAGGTGCGCGGCCACGACCTGATCAACGCCGTGCGCGAGGTGGCCGCGGGGCGTTCGCTACTGGACCCGGTGACCACCAGGAGGGTGTTGGACCGCCTGCGCGAGGGGGTCGGCGGCGAACCCGACGAGCTCGGGAACCTGACCGAGCAGGAGCACCGCGTGCTGGAACTGATCGGGGAGGGGCTGAGCAACCGCGAGATAGCGGAACGGCTGTTCCTGGCGGAGAAGACCGTCAAGAACTACGTGACCTCGGTGCTGGCCAAGCTCGGGATGGAGCGCCGCACCCAGGCCGCGGCCTGGTACGCCCGCCACCGGGGCTGAGCCGCCACGCAACCACCCGAGCAACCCGAGCCGCCGAAGACCACTACCCCGCGGACAGGGGGACTTCCCAGGTCACGGCACTCCCGCTGTCCGGTGAGGACTCGATCGTGCAGTGCCCTCCGGCGGCCACCGCGCGTTCCTCCATGTTGCGCAGTCCGCGCTTGCTCACGTCGTGCGGTATTCCGCATCCGTCGTCGACGACCCGCAGCAGCAACCCCGTTCCGGTGCGGCGCACCCGCACCGACACCGCGCGGGCCCCGGAGTGCCGCACCACGTTCGACAGGGCTTCCCGCAGGGCGGCACGCGCGTGGTCGGCCACCACGACGGGCACGTCGTCGAGCTCGCCGTCCAGCTCCAGTTCGGGGGACCAGCCCAGCAGCTCCCCCGCGATGCGGACCTCCGAACGCAGCGAGTCCGCCAGTTCCGGAGGCTGCTCGGACCGTTCCGGGTCGGAGGAGGTGAGGGTGCGCACCGTGGCACGGACCTCGGCGATGGTCTGGTCGATCTGGTCGGTCACGTCGGTGAGCCGTTTCGCGTCCTCGTCGCCGAGCCGGTCGGACAGCCTGCGCCCCAGCACGTTCAGCTGCACCCCCGCCCCGTAGAGCCGCTGCACGATCACGTCGTGCAGGTCACGGGCGATCCACTCCCGTTCCTGGTAGACGGCGATGCGCTGTCGCGCCGTCGACCCCTCGGCCAGCACCAGGGCCAGCCCGGCCTGGGCGGCGAACGAGGTCAGCAGGTCGACGGTCACTCTCGTGAAGGGATCGGCGCTTCTCCTGCGGTAGACCGCCAGGGACCCCAGGCGGCGCTCGCGGGTGCCGAAGGGGGCCACGGCGAACGGGCCGTACACGCGCAGCGCCCGGGGGACGTAGGGCGCGGTCAGCGGGTCGTCGATGAGATCGTCCACGACCACCGGCACCCCGTTGTGGGCGACGTGGGAGGCGGCCGAGTGCGGGGAGAGCACCGCGCCGACGGGATCGGTCGGCGGGCCCGCGGCCTGGGGGCCGACGTAGGAGGCCTCGACCGTGAGGTTGTCCTGCTCGTCGCGGACCATCAGCAGGCCGAGGTCGGCCTCGGTGAGCGCGACGGCGCGGCGCACGATCAGGGGGAGCACGGCGTCCGGGTCCTCCGAGGCGAGAGCCGCCTGGGTGATCTCGGTCGAGGCCGCGAGCATCCGCCTGGCCAGCGTTGAATCCATGACAACCACGAGACTAGGCCCCGTGGCCCGCCGAGTCCGCTGCGCGGCGGTGAAAGACGAGCAAAGTCACAGGGACGGCTCGGTCCGGTTCCTCCCCACTCCGCGTTCGTCGTTGCTCCCCCGTTCGGCAGGGGCTCCTTCCTCCTCGACGCGCCCGCCCTCCGTCACGCGCAGCACCAGGTCGGCCTCGGCGGCCTCGCACTCCCTGTGCGTGACTCGCACGACCGTGCGCCCGCGCAGCTCGTCGCGCAGCCTCGTGGAGAGCTCGTCGGCCGTGTCCACGTCGAGGTGGGCCGTCGGCTCGTCGAGCAGCACCAGCTCGGGGCCGGGCACCAGCAGCGCCCGCGCCAGCGCGAGGCGTCGCGCCTGGCCACCGGAGGGCTGCGTCCCGCCGGTTCCGAGGACCTCGTCCAGCCGTCCGGCCCAGTCCGGCAACGCCGCCGAGCGCAGCGCGCCCGCCATCCGCTCGTCGTCGGCCTCCGGGTCGGCCAGCCGCAGGTTCTCCCGCACGGTGGTCGACACCAGCTGCGGGTCCTGCGGGCACCAGGAGACCCGCCCGGCCGCGTTCGCCGTCCCGACCTCGGGGGCCAGCAGCCCGGCCAGCAGCGCGAGCAGCGTGGACTTCCCGCGGCCGGACTCGCCGACGACGGCCACGTGCGTCCCCGGTGGCACGCGCAGCGTCACCTCCCGCAGCGCCGGGGCCGAAGCTCCGGGCCAGCGCACGTCCACCCCGTCCAGCCGCACCTCGCCCGCGGCGGTGGGCTCGTTCGGGAGGGCCGACCCGCCCGCGCGTGCGCCGGAGGTCCCCTCCCGGTCCGCCGCACCGTCCGGGACCGTTCCGCGGGAGTCCGCGAGCAGCGGGGCCAGCCGTTCCCGGGCCGCCCGCAGCGGTCGCCACCGCTGGGCGGCCGCGGGCAGTTCGGACACCGCCTCGGTCGCGGCCAGCGGGACCAGCGCCAGCAGCGGCGCGAGCTCGGGGGCGAGCCCGCCCCGAGCCACGGCACGCGCGGCCAGGGCGGTGCAGCCGACGACGGCGGTCCCCATGAACAGGGTGACGACCGCCCCGGCCGCTCCCTCTCCCGCCGCCACGCGCCTGGCTCTGGCCGCGAGCTCCGAGTCCGCCTCGGCGAGCTCGGCCCTGCGGGAGCCCGCGGCCCCGAACGACAGCAGCTCGGCCGCGGCCTCCAGCAGCCCCAGCACACGTGTGGAAACCTCGCGCCGTCCCTCCGCGACGGCGGCCGCGGCACGGCGCTGCACCGCGAGCGCCACCGCCGGACCGGCGAGCCCGGCCGCGAGCAGTGCCACTGCGAGCAGCGCTCCGGCGGAGGGCAGCACCAGGGCCTGCAGCACGACGGCCCCACCACCCACGCCCGCCGCGATCAGCGGGGGCACGAACACGCGGGGAACGAGGTCGCGCACGGTGTCCGTGTCGTCCACGAGCCTGGCGGCCCCCTCACCCCTGGCGAGCGCGGCCGCCCGGGCAGGTCCCAGCCGCACCAGCCCCTCCCAGAGCGCGCGGCGCAGCCCCCCTGCGAGCCGGAACGCCGCGTCGTGGGTGAGCAGCCTTTCGGTGTAGCGCAGCACGGCGCGCGAGAGCGCGAAGGTGCGCACCCCCACCGCCGCGACGCTCAGGGTCAGCACCGGTGGCTGTTGCGCCGCCCGCGCGATCAACCACGCGGAGGTCGCGGTCAGCGCCACCCCCGACATCAGGGAGAGCACTCCCAGCCCGGCACCTCCGAGACCGCGCGCGGTGACCAGGTCGCGGAGCCGCGCTCCCCCGTGGAGCTCCCCTTCCGGGGCACCCGCGGCCTCGTGCTCGCGCGCCTCCGGTTCTCGGGACCGCGGGCTCGCCCTCCGGTGGCTGGCCAGCACGACCACGGCCCCTGCCGAGGCCGCCTCGTGAATCGCGGTCTCGACCCGGCCCGCCGTGGCCGTGTCGAGGTGCGCGGTGGGCTCGTCGGCCAGCAGGATCCGGGCACCGCCGCGCAGCCGCAGCAGCGCACGGGCAACCGCCACCCGCTGACGTTCCCCCGTGGACAGCGTGTCGACCGGGCGGTTCCGCAGGTGCCCGGCCCCTGAGGAGTCCAGCGCCCGCTCCAGGTGGGCCGATGTTCCCGCGGGCTGGTCGGTCACGGCGAGCAGCAGTTCGTCCTCGACGGTTCCCCCGGAGAACACGGGGTGCTGCGGGATCCAGGCGAGCAGCGAGCGCCACCGGTCCGCGGCGGGGTCGTCTATCTCGACCCCGCCGTAGTGCAGGCTCCCCCTGTCCGGGGTGACGAATCCGAGTAGCGCGGCGATCGTGGTGGACTTGCCGCTTCCGCTCGGTCCGATCCCGGCGAAGCCTTCCAGGCGCAGGATCTCGCCGGGTCCGGCGGTGAAGCTCAGGCCGTCGGGGGTGCTGGTTCCGCGCCGGAGCACGCTGAGCCCGTTCACGGACAGCCGCGCGTCGGCGGGCCACTCGTCCGGCCACCGCCGCGCTCCCGGCTCGCGCTCGGGCCCGCGCGGGCGTTCGGCGCGGACCAGTTCGACGCGGCGCACCGCTTCCAGCCCGTCCTCGCTGGCGTGGTGGGCCGCTCCGGCCGCGCGCAGCGGCAGGTAGCACTCGGGCGCCAGCACCAGCACCAGCAACCCCGTTTCCAGGGGAAGCTCTCCGGAGACCAGCCGCATCCCGATGCCGACGGCCACCAGCGCCACCGAGAGCGAGGAGCACAGCTCCAGCACCAGCGCGGACAGGAAGGCGATGCGCAGGGTGCTCACCCCCCGGCGCCTGTGCTGCTCGCTGACCCGGCGCACCGCCTCGCCCTGGGCCTTCGCCCTGCCGAAGGCGGTGAGCACCGGCAGCGCGCGCACCAGTTCGTGCAGGTGGCCGGACATGCGTTGCAGGGAGTCGGCGGCACGTTTGGTCCGGCCTTCCGTGTAGCGCCCGACCAGCCAGGCGAACAGCGGGATCAGGGGGACGGTGAGCAGGATCGTCACGGCAGCGGGCCAGTCGGCCACCAGGATCCGCGCTCCGATCACCGGGGGGACGACCGCGGCGGTCACCAGGGCGGGCAGGTACCTGGTGAAGTAGGCGTCGAGCGAGTCCAGCCCCTTGGTGGCCAGTGTGGTCAGTTCGGCGGCGCCGTACCCGTCTATCCACTCCGGACCGCGCCGCAGCGCCGAGTCCAGCAGCAGGGCCCGCAACTCCTCCTTGGCGCCCGCGGCGGCCCGCGCCGAGACGCTCTCGGTCGCCCAGCTCAGCACGGCTCGCGCCAGCACCGCGCAGCAGAGCACGCCGAGCCGGGGCGCGATCCCGTCCGCTCCGAAGCCGCGCAGGACCACATCGGCCAGGGAGCTCGCCAGCGCCCACGCCTGCACCACGAGTGCCAGCGCGTTCACCAGGGCGAGCAGTCCGGACGCGGCGAGCGCGCGGCGGGTCGACGCGGACAGGTGCGGCAGCGCCCCGAGCGGGCCGCTGCTCAGCGCGGACGGATCGGCGTCTCCCGTTCGGGGGCGCACGGGGTTCGGAATTCTCAACCGCCCCTCCTCAAACGTTTTCCTGGCGGTCCCGCACAGCGGCTCCGGCCTGGTTTCAAAGCGGCGCAGCCGCGTACAACCAACCGAGCAGTCGGCACCGCCGCGGGTTCTCCCGCGGTGCTCTCGCGAGGAAGGCCCGACGTGGCGTAGGTGGCTACTCGATGTCGGGCACCCGGAGCGAGAGCCCGCGAGAGGTTCCGCCACCCGCACCGCCAAGCAAGCCGAGCCGCCGACTCGCTAAGGAGCGTGGATCGGGGGGATGTGCTTGGTCCCTATCCGCTTCCGGAAGACCCAGTAGGTCCAACCCTGGTAGATCAGCACGGCCGGGGTCCCGAAGGCCGCCACCCAGCTCACCACGGTCAGCGTGTAGGGGCTGGAGGCGGTTTCGGCCACGGAAAGCGACCACTCCGGGGTGATGGTGGACGGGAGCACGTTCGGCCACAGCGCGCCGAACAGGGTGACCACGGCTCCGGCCAGCGCGATTCCCTGCAGGGTGAACGCCTGACCGTCCCGGGACCTCGCCTGACGGGCCAGGGCGGCGAGTCCGGCCGCTAGGGAGATCAGCAGCGGGATCCAGGTCCAGCTCGCGCCCTCCCGCAGCTGCGCCACCAGCAGCAGCGCGACGAGCGGGGCCAGCAGCGGCACTCCCAGGATCAGCGCGAACCGCTGGGCGCGCGCCCGCACATCGCCCTCGGTCTTCAGGGCGAGGAAGGCCGCTCCGTGCAGCAGCGAGAACGCGAGCACTGACACGGCCCCGAGGACGTTCGGCCAGGTCAGGATGACCAGCGGGCTTCCCACCCTGTCGCCGTTGGCGTCCAGCGGGAGCCCGAACACGGTCGCCGACAGCATCAGGCCGACCATCAGCGGGGCCGCCCAGGAGGCCAGCACGATGACCGCGTCCCAGGACCTCCGCCACCGGGCGGTGTCCACTTTGCCCCGGTACTCGAAGGCCACTCCCCTGCCGATGAGCACGATCAGCAGCACGGTCAGCGGGAGGTAGGCGGTGCTGAACAGGGAGGCGTACCACCCGGGGAAAGCGGCGAACATGGAGCCGCCCGCCACGATCAGCCACACCTCGTTGCCGTCCCACACCGGACCGATCGTGTTGATCAGCACGCGGCGCTCGGCTTCCCCGCGCCCCAGGACCGGCAGCAGCATCCCCACCCCGAAGTCGAATCCCTCCAGGAAGAGGTATCCCAGCCAGAGCAGGGCGATAACGCAGAACCAGAAAGTCGGCAGATCCATCAGCTCACTCCGGCGGTGGTCGAACGGGGCGGCGCGGAGGGCGCTCCCGCGGCCGGGCTCCGGCGCGCGGGCCGCAGCCCGGTCGCGCATCGCGGTGCTTCGGCGGGCCTAGTACGCGAAGGACAGCACATCGGATTCATCCGAATCGGAGTCGTCTCCCCCGTCGTCGGAGTGCTTCGGGGGCATGACCGCCTCGAACCCGCCGCGCGCGTAGCGCACCATCAGGAACACCTCGACGACGAGCAGCACCGCGTAGACGGAGGTCAGCGCGATCAGCGAGGTGAGCATCTCGCCCGGTGCCACCCCGGAGGAGACCGCCCGCGCGGTGTACATCCGAACACCGTCCACCCCGGACGGGTTCGGGTTGGGGACCACGACGAAGGGCTGCCTGCCCATCTCGGTGAACACCCAGCCGAAGACGTTGGCCAGGAACGGCGTGGCGATAGAGGCCAGCGCCAGCGGGCCCCACCAGCGTCCCGTCGGGAAACGGCCCTTCCGCGTGAACCACAGCACCGCCACGGCGGCCAGCGCCGAGACGGCGCCGAACCCGATCATGAAGCGGAACCCCCAGTAGGTGACGGGGAGGTTCGGCCGGTAGTCGATCGGCTCGCCCGCGAGCTCGCCCAGCCGCGGGTCGTCCGGGTAGTTCGTGCCGTACTGCTGCTCGTACTCCCGCTGGAGCTGCTGGACGCCCTTGACCTCGGTGCTGAAGTCCCCGTGCGCGAGGTAGGACAGCAGGAAGGGGACGGTGAGGCTCTTGACGTCTTCGCAGTCGGGCTGGCTCACGTCTCCGTAGGCGAACACCGAGAAGCTCGCGGGCTGCTCGGTGTGGCACAGCGCCTCCGCCGAGGCCATCTTCATCGGCTGCTGGGAGAACATCAGCTTGCCCTGCACGTCACCCGACACGGCCAGCCCGGCGAAGGCCACCACGGCCACCCAGGCGCCGACCCGCATGGACTTGTGCCAAACCCTGCGGTCCTCGTCGTGCGGAACACCGGCCCGGTCCCGCTTCCACACCTTCCACGCGGCGATGCCGAGCACGAAGGTCCCGGCCACCGCGAAGCAGCCGAAGATCGTGTGCGGGAAGGCGGCGAGCAGGGTGCTGTTGGTCAGCACCGCCCAGATGGAGCTCAGGCGTGGTTGCCCGTCGACCATCTCCACCCCGACCGGGTGCTGCATCCAGGAGTTGGCGGCCAGGATGAAGTAGGCCGAAGCCACCGTGGCCAGCGAGAAGGCCCACGCGCAGGCCAGGTGCACCCGTTTGGACAGCCGGTCCCAGCCGAAGATCCACAGCCCGAGGAAGACCGATTCGACGAAGAAGGCGACGATGCCCTCCATCGCCAGCGGGGCGCCGAAGACGTCGCCCACGAACCTGGAGTACTCGCTCCAGGCCATTCCGAACTGGAACTCCTGCACGATGCCGGTCACCACGCCCATGGCGAAGTTGACCATCATGAGCTTGCCCCAGAACTTGGTCATCTTCAGGTACCGCTCGTTGCCCGTGCGGTACCACGCGGTCTGCATCCCGGCGACGAGGATCGCGAGTCCGATCGTCAACGGGACCATCAGGAAGTGGTAGACCGTCGTGATCCCGAACTGCCACCTGGCGATATCGAGAAGATCCACGGTTCCCAGGTTCCCCGGTGTTCACGGGGGCTCACAGGTCCGTTGGTCCTCTCGTGCGCGGACCGAGGTCCCGCCCCGGGCGGGACCTTGGTCCCTGCTGTGGGGTCCCGTGTGAGCCGGACCGCGTGGACTTCGTTGTACCACCGGCGGCGCCCCGCGTGCCAGGGTTCGCCCGCAGGGCCGGCGGCTCGGTCGGCTTGAGGGCCCCTCCGGCGCGGCGGCGCCGAAACGACCACGCTCAAGCGAGCGACCACGCAGAACACTCCACGGGAGCTCCCGCTCACCGCGCGGTCACGGTCAGCTCCCTGACTCCGGAGTGCCCTTCCCCTCGCGGGCCGGTCACCTCCACCCGCACGTAGCGGGCGAGCACCGGCCCGTCCGCCTCGGGGTCGAACTCGCTGAAGTGGTGGCCGTCCACCGAGGTGAGCACGCGGTGCTCGACGGGGGCCACATCGGTCCACTGTGGCTCGACCCGGTCGACCCGCGCCGGCTCGTCCAGCTCCACGGTCAGCTCGGCCCGCCGCTCGTCCGCGGTCCACGTGGTGGCCGTGCTGCCGTCCACGGCCGCTTCGGCGTACTTGCCCGGCTCGGATCCGCTGGCCGTGACCGTCCGGCAGCGGGCGAGGTTGGCCGTCGGCTCCAGGTCCGGCCGCCGGGTGTCGATCGTCAACGGCCTCCCCTCCTCGACCGTGTGTTCCCCGTCCGGGGTGCGCACGGTGAACGGCTCACCGTCGCGCAGCCGCACCCGCGTGCTGTCCGGTCCGATGTGGACGTCGTAGGTGCGCCCCTGCCACTTCATGCCGGTCAGGTCCACGCCCCGCGGGAACTGCGGCGGCAGCGTCGGGTCCAGCCGCACCGCGTCGGCCCTCCAGCGCAGCCCGGTCAGGCCGTGCGTGAAGGTCTGCAGGAACCCGCCGTTCCCGGTCAGGAAGTTCAACGCGGGCGAACCACCGTCGTCACCTGCCTGATCTCCCCGCGCCTCGGAGAACTGGGCGAAGGGTTCCCGGACGAAGGGGCGGATCGAACGGTTCAGGTAGGTGTTGGTCACACAGCCGGGCCTGCCGCCCGCAGCCGCGTCGATCGCGTGCACCGCGTCGGTCATCGCCGGGCCGTCCGGGTCGGTGCGCTGGGCGTAGTAGTCCAGCGTGTTCCTCGCCCGCTCCTCCGACATCGGCCACTCCAGCGGATACTGCAGCAGCACGGTGTCGGCCTGTTTGATCTCGCTCCCGTCGTAGCCCGCGTACTGCAGGAACACCCCCTGCTCCTCGTCGAAGGGAACGCGCAGGCCCTCGGAGATCCGGCTCCACCGCTCCGGGGCCGGTTCGCCGAGCACCTCGGCGGCGCTGGTCGCGTCGCGCAGCGCGGTCGCCGCTCCCGCGTTGGTGAACGCGCCGTCGTCCACCCCGTTGCTGTACTCGTCGGGTCCGGCGACGTCGTTGATCGAGTAGCTGCCGTCGGAATTGCGCGTCACGCGTCCGGCCCAGTACTCGGCGATGCCGCGCAGCACCGGCCAGCCGTGCTCGCGCAGCCACTTCTCGTCCCCGGTCGCCTGGTAGTACTGCCAGGTGGCCAGCGCGATGTCGCCCTGCAGGTGGTTCTGGGTCAGGCAGTGCGGCGGGTCCCAGCTGTGGCAGTCGGTGTCGAGGTCACCGCTGTCGGCGCTGGTCCACGGGTAGAAAGCGCCCTGCTGTCCGGTTCGCTCGGCGTTGCGCTCGGCGGCGCCCAGCGTCCGCTCGCGGTAGGCCGGGATCGACTCGGCGACGCGCGGGTGCTGCGCCAGCAGCGCGGGATACATCCACAGTTCGGCGTCCCAGAAGACCAGCCCGGCGTAGTTGTCGCTGCTCAGGCCGGCCGGGGAGATGCTGTTCTCCTGGCCGCGCCGGATGCTGGACAGCAGGGCGTACTTGCTCGAGCGCAGCCATCGCTGCATCTCCGGCCGCCCCGGTGTGCGGATGTCGCTGCGCCACAACCGCTGCCAACTGTCCGCGTGCGCGGTGAAGAGCTCCCGCCAGCCGCGCTCGGCGGCCTCCCGTGCCGCGGACAGGGCCGAGGCGCGAGGGTCCGCGGAGGTCAACGAGGTGTCCACTCCGACGTACTTGCCGAACTCGTAGCTGTGCCCCCGCCGCGCGCGGAAGCTGACCGACTGCTCGGCGTCGAGGCCCGCGACGCCATCCTCGCGCGCGGTGGTGCTCGCGCGCACGGCCTCTCCGGGGCGCAGCGTCGAAGCGACCGTGCCGGTCTCGCCGACCTCGTCGGTCCGGAACCCGACGTGGACGGCGCCGTCCGCGGAACCACCGCCGGTCGGTTCCATCCGGCGCGCACCGGCACCGTCGATCGCGCCCGTCACGGTGGCCCGTCCGCTCCAGTGCGGGGTCATGCGCAGCCGCACGGCTCCCGCGTGCGGTTCGGAGCGGTCGGCCACGATCTCGTAGACCAGGTCGGTCCTCCTGCCGTCCTCCGAGGTCCAGGTCAACGAGGTGCGCAGCAGCCCGCAGCGCAAGTTGAGGGACTGCTCGAAATCGGAGATCCGCCCTTCCGGGGTTTCCGCGCCG
This sequence comes from Actinopolyspora biskrensis, assembly GCF_013408175.1. Lineage (GTDB taxonomy): Bacteria > Actinomycetota > Actinomycetes > Mycobacteriales > Pseudonocardiaceae > Actinopolyspora > Actinopolyspora biskrensis. The sequence goes on along the minus strand of NZ_JACBYW010000007.1, from coordinate 52,237 downwards.
TAGGTCCCGGCCCCGTTGTCGACGGTCAGGGTGGACCAGGTGGGGATCGCGGCGATGGCGTGCTTGTCCTCGTCGGTCTGCGCGCTCGGACCGCTGCCGTGGAGCCCGCTGACGAAGGCACCGTCGAAACGCGGGGTTTCCAGCGGGAACCCGGTTTCGCCCCCGGTGGCCACGTATCCGGTTCCCGTGGGAGGCACCCGCTGGGAGAGGTAGCCGTTGCCGACGAAGGCGTGCCTGGTGTAGGCGGGGTCGAACTCCCCGGTCGACAGCACCCACCCCGGATCGTTCGGCGAGCACCCGCGGCCGTGCTCCGCGGAGGACGCGGAGGGCTCGTCCGGCGTGGGATTCGCCTGCGCCGGAGCCACGGCCGTGGTGATCGCGAGCAGCGCTCCGGTGAGGACACCGCCCGCTCGTCTCGATGACAGTCCCATTGTCCACCCCGGTTGGACGTCGCGGTTCGACAGCGCAAGAGCCAACCCGCCGTTTCCGGGGCCAGTCAACATCGAACGCGCGTGTCCGCGGAATTTCGCCGGAACGGCCTACATGGGTTCGTGGCACAGAAAGGCCCTCCCATCCGCTCTGATCCTTCCGGCGGAAAAACCGACCCACCGAAGTGCCGTGCTCACCGGTCGTCCGAACGGAGCAATACCAGGAAAACCCGAGAGGCCACGTGTGAGGTGTCACGAACAGCGGAACGATGTCCCGCGGTTCACCTCCCGAAACACCCGGTTGTCCTAGAATGTGATCATGCGTGGCGCGAGAGGCGCGGAAACCGTCCGGTTGCGGACACGGCACCGCGGGAGCGGCCTGTCCGATTCCGAACACCGTCTCGGACCGCTCGGGTGATGAGCCGGTACGGCTGGAGCGGCACCCTGCCGGTACCCGGGCACGCGGACTCCCGGCAGAGCGGTGAGGTGGTCCGGGCGGCGCTGGCGGTGCAGCAGGGCCACGGCCCGGAGTCGCTGCTGGAGGCGCTGCGGTCCGTTGCGCTGCTCGTTGAGACCGAGCACGGCGAGAGCGGGTACACCGTTGCCGTCATGTCCGCCGAGTCCGGCGGGCTGTGGTGGTTGCCGGTGTTCTCCGACTACCAGCAGCTGGCCGACTACGCGCTGCGCGGGCAGCGCGGCGACGTGTCGATCACGTACGGGCAGCTGTCCGGGGCCGAGGTGTTCGACGAGCTGCTCGCCCAGCTGCCGCGCGGCACGGGGGTGCTGCTCGATCCCGCCGCCGAGCACACCGTGGCGCTGCCGCCGGTGCCCGGCACCGTGCCCGCCGCCATCGCCCTGGATCCCGACACCGGCGATCACGGAGACACTGCCGATGGGTAGCCAGCACTTCTCGGTCGATTCCGACGAGCTGGAACGCGCCGAAACCGGCGTGCGCGACGCGGTCGACGAGCTCGACAAGATCGCCCCGTTCGACGTCGGTGCCAACGATGGCAGGGGGCTGCGGGGCTATGTGGACAACAACGCCTCCGCGGCCGGTGACGACGAGCTCGAAGGGGCGTTGCTCGTGTTCGGCAGGTCCTGGGAGTGGGGCGCGAAGTACCTCGTCGAGGACGGGCTGGAAACCGCCGACGCCCTGGCCGAGACCAACGAGAACTACCGCGCCGCCGACGAGCAGGCCGGCGGGTTCCTCGACCGGGTGGGCCACGTCATGACCGGCGATCCCACCAAGACCTACGAACAGGCCCAGCAGGACGGGTCCACTCCCGATATCTCCGAACGTGCCGCCACCGCCGCGGAAACGGGCGATGCCGGCTGGTTCCAGCAGATGGGCGAGAAGGTGTTCTGATGGTCAGCAACACGTCGTCGTTGGGTGCCGACTGGAACGCGCTCAAGGAGCGGATCGGTGACTGGGGCCAGTCGATAGGCCAAGCGGTGGGCCTGGTCGACGGTGAGGTCATCCCCGGTGATCCCGACAAGCTCGTCGAGATGGCCGGGCACTTCCGTGCCATGGGTAAGGCCTTCGACCAGGCCGGGAACGGCTTCCGGGCGATCACCACCGACGGGTGGCAGGGCGATGCCGCCGAGGCGGCGCGAGACTACCTGGACCAGTCGCCGAAGAAGTGGCTGACCGCCGCGGACGCGTTCACCGATGCGGGCAAGGCCCTGGACGAGTACGCGCAGGTGCTGCGCCGCGCCAAGAAGGACGCGGCCGCGGCGAAGGAGAACCTGGAACAGGCCAAGCAGGACGCCGAGAACGAGGCCGAGCAGAACAACCGGTCGACCGGCCCCCCGGGGGCGTGTCGGCAGCCCACCGCGGAACGGATACGAGCCAACCAGGATCTCATCGACCGGGCCCGGCAGAACGTGCGCAGCGCGGCCCAGGACGCCACCGCAGTGCTGGGCCGAGTCAGCGGCGACGCCCCGGACCGGCCCGGGTGGATGGCCCGCGCCCGCAAGAACCTCGTCGACAGCTTCGAGGTTGCAGGGCGCGTGGTCGGCAGCGTCGTCGAAGGCGTCGGCAGCGCAGCGGTCGAGACGTACAAGGGACTGCGCACCATGAACCCCGGCGACTCCTGGAACAAGACGCACCCGATGATCTACACCGCCCGGATGAAGAGCATGGGGGAGGCGATCGTCACCGACCCCTACGGCACCCTCAAGCAGTCGGTCGACATCAACGGGTGGAAGAACGACCCGGGCAAATCCGTGGGGTCCCTCATCCCGAGCCTGATCGGCACCGCTGCCGGGGGCAGCGGCATCGCGGCCAAGGTCGGATCCGGTCTGGGCAAGGTCGGCAAGACCGCGGGCAAGCTGGACGACGTCCCCACCGGCCCCGTCGGCAAGCACGTTCCGGACGGAAACTCCCGCCCCTCGGGACCTGATTCGGGCAACGAGCCGAAGCAACCACCTCAACGGCCCGAACGGCCGCAGGATCACGGCCCGCCGAGCGGTCCCGGGTCGCAGGGTCCGCCGAACGGGCCCGGCTCACAGCCCAACCAACCCTTCGGACCGGGCTCGCAGGGCCCGCCGAGCGGGCCACAGCAGCCACCGGGCCCCAACCCCCCTCCGTGGGCACGCACCGACGGTCCACCATCCGATCCGGGACAACCACCCTCCGGACCCTCGCACGGCCCGCCGAACGGCCCCGACTCGCAGCCGGATCAGCCCTTCGGCCCCGGTTCCCAACCGGACCAGCCGTTCGGGCCGGGATCACAACCCGATCGGCCTTTCGGGCCCGGGGCCCAATCGGACCAGCCCTCACCTCCGGACTCCGGGGCCGGACCACAACCGCACCCCGACCTCACCGACAAGGTCGGATCCCCGCACACGCCCGAGGACGGACCCACACGTCCTTCCCCGCCGAACGGCCCCGAGGTGCCCCACTCCCCCGAGTCGGACTCCCCCGATCCTTCGGGGCCCGATGGCCCCGGCCAGTCCCGGATCGACTCGCCCGACGACGGGACTCCCGAACCCGGCGGCCGCCACCACGACGACGGGGACCAGGGCCCGGGGGACAAGGGTGACGAGGAGTACCGCCGCCGCGTCGAAACCCGCTACGGCACCTCCTGGGACGAGGCGGTGGCCGATCTGCGCGCCGACCATCCCGAACTCGACCACCTGCCGGACGAGGAAGCCATGGCGGTGCGCCGCTACGTCGGCGGGGACGCGTCCACGATCAACGACACCCTGCGCAACGGCGACGCCATCGACCGCGAGTACATGAGCCGCGAAGTCGAACACCTCCGGGAGGGGCTGGACAAGCTGCCCGGCCACACCCCGACCCCGGACAATCCGGTCGTCTACCGGAACCTGCACGTCTCCCCCGAGGAGCTGCCCAAACTCCTCGAGCGCTACACCCCCGGCGAGACCGTCGAGGAAGCCGGGTTCACCAGCGCCTCCAAGGAGATCCCGCCGGAGATGTTCGGAGACCAGCCCGGCTTCAAGCGCGTCGAGATGGTCATCGACGAGCCCGAGCACGCCGCCGACCTCGAAAAGATCAACCCCGACGAACGCGAAGTGCTCTGGAAGAACGACAACCAGTTCACCGTCAACGACGTACGCCAAACCTCTGAGGGATCCTGGCAAATCCACTTAACCGACGCGGGATCGAAGGGAGAATGAGCACATGGACGACGAAGAACTGCGCCGCCGCTTCCACCGCCCCACTGCGCGTGGTGACGAACTCGAAAAGCTCAAACGACAGAAAATCGAGCGGGGCGAGATCGCGAAGTCCGTCTCCTACGACCCCACCCAGGCGATCGGACTCGACAAGAACCTCGACCCGTTCCCCCTCACCAGCGACACCCCGGACAAGCCGACGGACACGACGGGCGAGTCCCACGAAGACGAGGACACCGACGAGAACCGGTGAGCTGACACCACACCTCCCCGCGGGCCGTCCCCGACCGAGAGACCCCGTCGGGGACGCCCCGCTGCGGACCGAGCCGACGAAGCCCTACTGCCCCAGCGCCTCGGCCACCGAGGCGCAGCACTGCACCACGAGCGGGCCCACCTCGTCCGGGGAGAGCGGTTCCATCGCCACCACGCCGACGCTGGCCCGCAGCCCGGGAACACCCCGCACCGGAGCGGCCACCCCGTAGGCACCGGGCTGCAACTCGCCGGTGCTGGTCACCCATTTCGGCCCGTCCGCGGGGAGGTCGACCGCACGGCCCGCCGCCCCGCGCTGCACCGAGTGCCTGGTGCCCACCCGGTAGGAGATGTGGTAGCTCGTCCACGAGGGCTCGACCACCGCGATCGCCTGCGCCTCGTTGCCGTCGGCGACGGTCAGGTGCACGGTCGCGCCCACCCGTTCCGCCAGCGCGCGCAGCGCGGGCAGGGCTGCGAACCGCAGCTGCGGAACGACCTTGCCCGCCAGCCACAGCACGCCCAGTCCCAGCCGCACCCGGGAGCCCTCCCGGCGCACCAGGCCGCGGCTCTGCAGCGGCCCCAGCAGGCGGTACACCGCGGCTCGGCTGACCCCGACGCCCGCAGCGAGATCGCTGATCGTGGGAGCCTCGCTGTCCGCGTCGGCCACGGCCTGGAGCAGGTTCAGACCGCGCTCCAGGGTCAACGAGCTCTCCTTCGTCGAGGTCGCCCCGGCCGGTTCCCGCTCCGGTTCCGGAGTGGGTTCCCGGGCGGACCGAGCCGATCCGGTGTTCATCGTCCTACCTCCGAACGGCCGGGAGGACCGTCCCGGCCACGTTGCCGAGCCCGACCACCGAGCCGTGCTCGCCGGGTGCGGTCGCGCTCAGCATCACCCTGTCCCCGTCCTGCAGGAAGGTTCGCTGCTCGCCGTCCTCGAGCGTGACGGGGTCCGAGCCTCCCCAGGTGAGCTCGAGCAGGCACCCCCGCTGGTCGGGTTTCGGGCCCGAAACCGTGCCCGAGGCGAACAGGTCCCCCGGCCGGACCGGGCTTCCGTTGACGGTCATGTGGGCGAGCTGCTGCGCGGGCGACCAGTACATCTCCGCGAACGGCGGGCTGGACAGCAACGTGTCGTTGCACCGGACCTCCAGCCGCAGGTCGAGTCCCCACGGCTGCTGCTCGGCCAGGTATTCCTGCACCCCGTGCTCGTCCCCCGTGGTGGGGACCCTGGCGTGTTCCAGCGCCTCCAGCGGGGTGATCCAGCCCGAGACCGACGTCGCGAACGACTTGGCCAGGAACGGTCCCAGCGGCTGGTACTCCCACGACTGGATGTCGCGGGCCGACCAGTCGTTGACCAGCACCGCCCCGAGCACGTGCTCGGCGAAGTCCTCCGTGCCCACCCAGGCTGCCGGTTCGCCTCCGCAGACGAAGCCCACCTCGGCCTCGAAGTCCAGCCTGCGGGTCGGGCCGAAGACCGGGGCGGGGTCGCCGGAGATCCGGCGTTGGCCGTTCGGGCGGGTGACGTCCGTTCCGGAGACGAACACCGTGCCGGAACGGCCGTGGTAGCCGACCGGCAGGTGCGTCCAGTTCGGCAGCAGCGGTTCCGACTCCCGCCGGAATATCCTCCCGACGTTCTCCGCGTGGTGTCTGGAGGAGTAGAAGTCCGCGAAGTCGGAGACGGTGAACGGCAGCAACTGGGTGTGCCAGTCGGTGCGCAGCAGCTCGGCGCCCGCCGGAGCGCGGTCGGCGTGGACCACTCCGAGCAGGCGTTCCCGCAGTTCCCGCCACGCGGGACGTCCCGCCGCGAGCAGCGGGTCCAGCGAGGAGCCGCCGACGAGCTCGGACAGCCTCGGGCCGAGCTCGTCGGCTATGCCGCGCAGCGGGATGGCGTGTCTGCCGACCCGCACCGCCACCGCCGGGCCTGCCGCCGTCCCCAGTACTCCGTAGGGCAGGGTCTGCGGCCCGAAGGGGTGATCCGGAGTGAACTCCGGGTCCTCGATCCAGCTCACAACAGTTCCAACTCGACGAGATCGGACACGGGATCGGTGGGCGAGTTCGCCCCGTACGAGGCGAACACCCCGCGCACCGCCTTGGCGGCTTCGTCGGAGAACGAGCCTGCCTCCGCCGCGAGTTCCGCTTCGTCGGTGCTGGCGAGCGCCCCGCGCACGTCCTGGCCCGACAACGCGCGCCCCACGGCCACCAGCAGGTTCAGGAAACCGTGGTACGGGAACCCGGTTTCCGAGTCGGTGCGGCGCACCGCTCTCGGCATACCCGCGGTCACCTTGAACGGAACGTCCAGCGTGGTGGCCACGGCCAGGAACTCGGCCACCACGTCGACGCTGGGGAAGGACTCGACGGTCTGCCCGCCGGAGCGCAGCTTCGGCCAGCAGCCGAACTCGGCGACCCGGCGCACACCGTCGAGCCACCCCTCACCCCGTCTGGGCTCGACCACGCGCACCACGTCCTCGGGAACGAATTCGGAGACGCGTTCCAGCCAGACGTCGTCCACGTCCGAGGGGCCGGGCATCTCGACCATCCGCAGCGAAAGCAGTTCCTGACGGCCTTCGATGATCGAGAGCGCTTTCGGCACCTCGCCGAGTCCGGTGTCGCAGACCAGCGACATCGGAACGGGTTCGGCCGGTTTGGCCTTGGCCAGTTCGGTGATCAGTTCCGGCAGTCGGGAGACTTGGCACAGGATAGGCCCCAGCAGCCCCGCGTACTCACCGTCCCGCGCACGCAGGTGATCCTCGACCGCCTGAGCGACGGACGCGCCGGCCGGCGAGAACAGGGAAGCGTCGTCGGCCAGGCGTGCGAGCAGGGGCGGAATACCGCGCGGACCGGGAGCGTGGAGTTCAACAGCGCTTGACACGAGTGCCACGCTAATGCCGTGCCGGGTAGTGAACAAAAGTGTCCGTAAAACGAACACCCGATCGTCGGGTGCGATCGGCCCCCGAACAGGGGCCGGGGACGGTCACGGCCCAGCCGCACGGCGTGTCGTCGCACCGCAACGGAGCACCGCGCGAGCCTACCGGGAGGACCGTCCGGGCGGAGGGGTTCACCGACCGCGGCACCCGACAACTCGACATCGGATCGACCGGAGGTCGGCATGCCGTACTACCGCCAAGTGGGCGAGATCCCCCGCAAGAGGCACACTCAGTTCCGCCAGCCGGACGGCAGCCTGTACGCCGAGGAGCTGATGGGCATCGAGGGCTTCTCCGCCGAGTCGGCGCTGCTCTACCACCGCGGTCTGCCCACGGCCGTGGTCGCCGCGGAGGCGGTGACCGAGCACGGGCGCTCCACCTCGCCCAACCTGCCGCTGAAACCGCGGCACTTCCGCACCGGCGAGCTCGGCTTCACCAGCGACTCGGTCGACGCGGTCACCGGGCGCAGGCTGCTGTTCGCCAACGAGGACGTGTCGGTGTGCTTCGCGGTGCCGGACACCACCAGCCCGCTGTACCGCAACGCCGTCGGTGACGAGCTGTGCTACGTGCAGACCGGTTCGGCCAGGGTGGAGACGGTCTACGGCGCCCTCGAGGTCGCCGAGGGCGACTACGTGGTGCTGCCCACCTCGACCACCTACCGGGTGACACCGCACGGGGACGAGCCGGTCCGGCTGTACATCGTGGAGTCCACCGGCCACATCGCTCCGCCCAAGCGCTACCTGAGCGCCAAGGGGCAGTTCCTGGAGCACGCGCCGTACTGCGAGCGGGACCTGCGCGGCCCGACGGAACCGCTGCTGCTGGAGGGGAGCGATGTGGACGTGCTCGTCCGGCACCACCACGGGGTGACCAGGATGACCTATGCCCACCACCCCTTCGACGTGGTCGGCTGGGACGGCTGCCTCTACCCGTGGGTGTTCAACATCGGCGACTTCGAGCCCATAACCGGCCGGCTCCACCAGCCGCCGCCGGTGCACCAGACCTTCGAGGGCCCCAACTTCGTGGTGTGCTCGTTCTGCCCGCGCAAGGTCGACTACCACCCCGACGCAGTGCCGGTCCCGTACAACCACGCCAATGTGGACTCGGACGAGCTGATGTTCTACGTGGGCGGCGACTACGAGGCGCGGAAGGGCTCCGGGATAGGGATCGGGTCCCTGTCGCTGCACCCCTCCGGGTGCAGCCACGGCCCGCAGCCCGGGGCGGCGGAGGCCTCGCTCGGTGCCGAGCGGTTCGACGAGACCGCGGTCATGATCGACACCTTCCGTCCACTCCGCATGGGCGAGGCGGCCACGGCCTGCGAGGACCCCTCCTACGCACGGAGTTGGACCCGCTCGTAACGGAGCTGGGCCCGGATGATTGCTCAGCCGGCACGTGAGTCGGCGCCTCGCGAGGTCGGGCCGCTGGTGAGTTGGCTACTCGATGTCGGGCACCCGGAGCGAGCCCCCGACTGAGGTTCCGCCACGGAACCACGCACGCAACCGGTACCGCCGACCGCCCCCAACCCGAATGGGTCATTCCCAGATCCACCCCATTCGAGTTAGGGTTACCTAAGTAGCTCCGTGGACCGGGCCCGTGGCGCTCACGAGCGCTCGTGAGCGCCACGGGCGAGGGCAGTCGCTCGTCCGGCACGTTCTCCCCGGAGCGGTTCCGACCCGGCCCGCGCGTCCCCTCGAGAGGTGAGCAATGCACGAGACCGCTCGCAGGCCCGCGACTCCAGCCCCGGCCGAGCGGGCCCGCACCATCGCGAAACGCGGTGGGCGAGCGACCGTACTGCCGTCCGGCGAGACCTCCAACCGCGCGCGGCCGCTGCTGCACCACGTGCACGCGGACGGCACGGCCACCGTGCTGCTGGCTGACGAGCACCCGCTGGTGGCCACGGCTTGGCAGAACCCGCGCGGGGAACTCACGGGCGTGCTCGAAGTGACCGACTCCGCCCCGGTGCGCCTGCGCGAACCCGTGCGCGGGCTGCTCTGGCTCACCGGCAGGCTGCGGATCCCCGATCCCGGGACGGCCCACCGCGAAGTCCTGCGCGTGGCCGAGCAGCGGCCCGACCCGCGCCTGTTGGACGCGGGGCACGGCGCGACGGTCCTGCTGCTGGAGACCGTCTCGCTGGTGCTGGCCGACTCGGAGAGCACCGACTCGCTGGACACCCGCGAGTTCGCGGCGGCCGAACCCGACCCCTTCTGCCTCTACGAGGACGGGTGGCTGCGCCACCTCGAGCTGTCGCACCGGGACGTGGTCGGGCTGCTCACCCGGTACCTGCCCGACCGGCTGCGCGGCGGGCACCTGCGCCCGCTCGGGCTGGACCGCTACGGGGTGCGCCTCCGGGTGGAGGCCGCGGACGGGGATCACGACGTGCGCATCGGTTTCTCCCAGCCGGTGGAGGACTCCGAGCAACTGAGCACCGAACTGCGCAGGCTGATGGGGTGCCCGTTCCTGGCCCCCCGGCGCTGACCCGCCGCCGTTGACGGTTTCGCGCGGAACGTGCTGTCCGGAACCGTTCCGGGGTGAACGTTTCACGCGAAACGTCCACCCCGGAGCGGGCCGGGTTTCCACAGCGGAAGCGGCCATCCACAAGCCCGTTCACCAACGACCGCCGCTCCGCCATCCCGTCGGTGAGCACGGCACGGGCCGCCACCTCGGTTAGAGTGCCCCGGGTGAGCACCTCCACGTCGGGGCACGCGCTCCCCGAGCCCTCCGCGACGCGTTCCCGGTCCGTGCCGCGTGACTGGCTCTTCCCGCCCCGTCCCGCCGAACCGGGCACGGTCACCACCCGCCGCGAACGTCGGGCGATCGTCGCCGAGCTGGTGATCGTATTCGCGATCACCCTGGGCATGGCCGGGGTGCAGAGCCTGCTCTCGTTGCTCGACGCGCTGCTGCGGCCCGAGGGGCTGGGCGAGCAGGCGGTCGCGATCAACTCCTCGCGCTCGGCCCTCGGGCTGCTGGACCTGGCGCAGCAGCTCGTCAACATCCTGCGCCTGTTCGCCTGGGGAGCTCTGGGGGCCTACCTGCTGTGGCGGGGCGGAATCGCGTTGCGCTCGGTGGGACTGCGCGGGGACCGCATCGGGGGTGACTGCGCGGGCGGAGCGGGAATGGCCGCGCTCATCGGCATCCCCGGCCTGGGGCTGTACCTGCTCGCCCACTCGCTCGGCCTGAACCTGTCCGTGCAGCCGTCCACTCTGGGCGACGCGTGGTGGCGAGCACCGGTGCTGGTCCTGTCGGCCGTGGGCAACTCCTTCGCCGAGGAGATGCTGGTCGTCGGCTACCTGCTCACCCGGCTGCGTCAGCTCGGGCTCCGCGAGAACGGAGCGCTGTGGCTGTCGGCGGTGCTGCGCGGTTCCTACCACCTCTACCAGGGCTTCGGCGGATTCGTCGGGAACGTGATCATGGGGCTGGTCTACGGCCGGGTGTGGCAGCGGACCAACCGGCTCTGGGCGCTGGTCGTCGGACACGCGTTGATCGACGTGGTGGCCTTCCTCGGCTACGCCCTGTTGCGCGAGCGGGTGGGTTGGCTGCCCTGATCGCACAGCTGCACGCAACGATCCGAACACCGATGTGCGCTCGTGTTTAACGATCCTTCGAATTTCGCGCCGAATGCGGTCATTTTCGCTCAACAGCGCTAGGCTGCGGGGCCGTGACCACTCCACACGTGACGAGCGAAGTCGGCCCGCTGCGCACCGTGCTGCTGCACCGCCCCGGCGGAGAACTCAAGCGGCTCACACCGCGCAACAACGACCAGCTGCTGTTCGACGCGATCCCCTGGGTGGACCGCGCCGAGCAGGAGCACGACACCTTCGCCGAGGTGCTGCGTGGCAGGGGTGTCGAGGTGCTGCTGCTGGACGAGCTGCTCACGGAGGCCCTCGCGGATCCCCGCGCCAGGACGGCCGCCCTGCACAGCGGCGTGGACGAGCGCAGGCTGAGCACCGAGGTGGCCGACACCCTGTGCTCGTACCTGGCCAGTGTGGACGACAGGACGCTGACCACGGCCCTGGTGGCGGGCATGACCTTCGAGGAGCTGCCCGCCGCGGAGGGGCAGTCGCTGGTGCGGCGGATGCACCAGCCGCACGACTTCGCGATCGACCCGTTGCCGAACCTGCTGTTCACCAGGGACTCCTCGGTGTGGATCGGCGACAGGGTGGCGGTGACCTCGCTGGCCATGCCCGCGCGCACCCGCGAGTCGGCGCTGACCGATCTCGTCTACGCCTACCACCCGAGGTTCGCGCAGTCCGCACGCGCCTACGGTGCGCACTCCGCCCCGGTGGAGGGCGGGGACATACTGCTGCTGGCCCCGGGGGTGGTGGCCGTCGGGGTCGGCGAGCGCACCACACCGGCCGGGGCCGAGTCGCTGGCGCGGTCCATGTTCACCGACGGGCTCGCGCACACCGTGCTGGCCGTGCCGATCACGCAGACGCGGGCCTCGATGCACCTGGACACGGTGTGCACCATGGTCGACCGGGACGCCGTGGTGATGTATCCGGCGATCCAGGACCACCTGAGCGCCTACGTGCTGCGTCCCGCCGGGGACGGGATCAAGGTGTCCGGCCCGGAGCCGTTCCTGCGCGCCGCGGCCGAGGCCATGGACCTGGAGCGGCTGCGGGTGATCGACACCGGGCTGGACCCGGTGACCGCCGAGCGCGAGCAGTGGGAGGACGGCAACAACACCCTCGCGGTCTCGCCCGGCACGGTGGTGGCCTACGAGCGCAACGTGGAGACCAACGCGCGGCTGGAGGACGCGGGCATCGAGGTGCTGCGCATCAGCGGCTCCGAGCTGGGCTCCGGCCGCGGCGGGCCGCGCTGCATGTCCTCACCGGTGGTGCGGGACGGGCTGGACTAGCGGCAGGCCCCGGGCAGCAGGTCGAGGCATCCCGGCGCGTTCGCCAGTTTTGCCTAAAACTGGCCCCCCGGGCAGGCCCGAGTCCACTGGGGACTCCAGTTTTGCCTAAAACTGAGGGTTATCCACCGCGCTTCGCGAGCACGGCCCCGACGTCGTGACGGGGAGCCACCCGATGTCGGGGCTCCCGCAGCCGGGCGCCGCCCGAGGTTCCGCCGAGCGGCCCCCGGGCGAACCGGGCCGAGGCGACCCCACTACGCGTGGGTGCCGCCGTCGACGCGGATCTCCGTACCGGTGGTGAAGGCCCCGTCGTCGGAGGCCAGCATCGCCACCACACCGGCCACGGTCTCCGGACCGGCCATCGTCGCGCCGCCCGCTCGCTGGTCGGTGCGCAGCGCCGGGGAGAGCTTGGCGAACAGCGACATGTCCGCGTCGGCGGGCAGGTGGTTCGGGGTCTCGTCGGTGATGCCGCTCTTGATGCTGCCCGGGGCGACGCAGACCGCGCGCAGCCCCCGCGCGGCGTACTCGGTGGCCAGCGTGTGCGTGAAGGACTGGATGCCGCCCTTGCTGGCGGCGTAGGCGGCCATGTACGGGTGGGCGAACGAGGCCGAGGTGGAGCTGAAGTTGACCACCACCCCGTGATCGCTTTCCAGCAGCGCGGGCAGCGCCTGCCTGGTCACCAGGAAAGTTCCGGTCAGGTTGACCGTGATGATCCGGTTCCACAGTTCCAGCGAGGTCTCGTGGGTGTGCGCCGCGCGCAGGATTCCCGCCGAGTTCACCAGCACGTCGAGCCCGCCGAGCCACCGCACGGCCGCGTCCACCGCGGCGGTCACCGACCCCTCGTCGGCGGTGTCCAGCGACATCGTGGTCAGCCGATCGGCGGTTCCCGCCTGCTCGGCTCGCCGCCGCGTTTCGGCCAGCCCCTCCGCGGAGATGTCCGCGGCGACCAGCAGCGCGCCCTCGTCGAGCAGCCGCAGCGCGGTCGCCTGCCCTATGCCCGAAGCCGCACCGGTGACCAGTGCCCTGCGTCGTTCGAGACGGTCCATGCTCGCTCCAGTTCCGTGGATCGAATGCGGGGTGTCGCACCGGCTCACGATTCGCGAGCACGCGCGGAGCCGAATCGTTCGGCACGGCACACTTCCCGACCTGGAATTCCGGGGGAACTCTACTGCCGAACGAGGCGAGCGACCACCAGCCCTGGAGACGAATACGCAGGGCGGACTGTTACGAATACGCTCGGTTCCCTCCGGGAAGTTTTCGATTCCGTCGACTTCCGGCCGGAACGGAAAACCGGTCCTCGAAAAAGGCCGGGCACGGAGATCGGGGCGGGAAAGGACGACGCCCCGGCCTCGTTCCGGGGTGGAAACGAGGCCGGGGCGCCAGGGGCGGGTGCGGGTCAGTCGACCGGCACGGCGCTCCACCGCTGGGAGAGGCTGTCCACGTCCTTGTGCAGCACGATGTCGTGCGAGGGCAGCGCCGCCTGGTAGGGGTTCATCACCAGGTTGCCGTTGTTGAACGGCGAGATGCGCAGTCCTTCGTCCTTGCGCACCGACCACCACTGCTCGCGGTCACCCCTGTCGCACTGCTTCTGCACCACGTGCCGCAGCGAGTCCTGGTTGTTCGGCTGCAGGCACAGGCCGGAGCCGACGTTCTTGATGCGGGCCACGCTGTTCAGTCCGGTGGGCATGAACTTCCACTGCTCCTGGAGACGGTTCACGTTGGTCTGGTGCGTGTGCCACAGATCCAGAACGCCGTTCTCCGCGGTGTTCCAGCCCTTGGTGATCATGAACAGGTGAGCGCTGCGGTTGTAGAGGTGGTAGGGCTCGCCCATGTTGATCGAGGTCTGCGCTTCACGCGCCTGCGGCCGCACCTGCTCCTGCTGTCCGTCCTGCTCGGCGGCGCCTGCGCCGGCCCCCATGACGCCGACCATGGAGAAGGCGGTTGCGAGCACCAGGGCGATCCGCTTTTTCAACTTCACCGGGATCCGGTCCTTTCCCGTTGTCACTCGAGAACTTCCGCGAGGATCATCAGCGTGTCGCAATAAAAAATCAACAACTCTTTCGGGTGACAACAAGGGAAGATCAGCTCCACCCCAGGTGAACAAGTTGACGCAAATCCATTTCCTCCCACCAAAGGGTGAAATCTTGGTTTTTCGCTTGATTCATCGTGATTTTTGCGCTCAACCCGAACAGCGAATCCCGTTCAGGCTGCCGCGGGCATTCGACCGCGCGGGGGCGCGGCGGCGCGCGGCGATCGGCGGCGGGACAGCAGACCTACGGATGTGGTCCACTCCGGACGGGCCGCGCAGCCGCGGTCCGCGCTCGGCGCGCGGCGGTGCTTGCCGATGTAGCCGGGTTCCGGGTGCTCGTCCTGACCCACCGGGACGCCGAGCAGCACGGCGAGGTCCTGCTCGACCAGGCTGATGGGGTGGCGCGGCCGCCACCTACCAGGGTCGGGCGGCTGGTACTCGGGATGGTTGAGCAGGGCAAATCGTTGGGCCGGGGTGAAGTCGGGGACGGGCCAGTAGCCGAGGGCGTCCCACCAGTCGGAGTCCGGGGAGCGGTCGGGCCCGTGGAGGATCAGCGTGGCCGGGTCCAGCGGTGGATCCGGTGCTGCTCCGGCAGAGCTCGCGTCCGAATGTTCATCCACAGTGGCCGAATGCTCGCGCCGACCGGAGGGCCCCGGCGCGCGGTGCCGGTCGAGCAGGCCCGCGACGGTGAGCGCGCCCGGACAGACTCCGGTGTGCTGTCCCTGACCGCCGCGCAGCGGGGCGAACGCGCTGCCCAGGGCCAGCGCGAGCACGGTTCCGAGGATCCACAGCAGTCCGACCGGGTGTTGCAGCAGTGCCGGTCCCGGGGTCATCGCCGCGCCGATCACAGCGCGTCCCCGTCGCAGCCGAAGCGTTCCCGCACGTGACGGCGGGCCTGACGCTCGCGGTCCTCCTTCTCCCGACCGTGCTCGACGGCCACGCTCATGCAGATGTCGCAGGTCGGCAGCAGCCAGTCCAACTCGGACGGGTCTATCAACGTGACCCACTGCCCGCACAGGGTGTCCCGCTCCTGCCCCGGACGCGGACGCAACTCCCGCGAGAACGCGTGCCGAAGCCCGGCCACCGGATTCCACCACACCACCGGCCCGGACCAACCCCATCCGGCCAACGGAACCTCCAGCATCACCAACACTCCTCACCCTACGAATGAATACAAACACGATCTGTCTTCAGTGAATATTATACAAAGATAATTACAAGTGAATCACTCGCGCAGGTGATAGTCGTATGATCAGAGCCGACTCCGACCGATCCGGGAAGGCTGATGACCGCTACCGACTCGCCCGCCGTGCTGCGGCGCTACATCGCGTTCGAACTCAAACGGCTGCGTGAGGCACGCGGATACACCCAGGCTCAAGTGGCCAACTACATGCGGTGTGCCCAGAGCCGCATCACCCACATCGAAAGCCAGCGCAACCTGCCCAGGCTGGAGTTCCTGGAAAAGCTGCTGCGCTACTACGACTGCACCGAGGAACAGGTGCGGCACTTCGGTGGGCTGCTGGGACGGGCCAACACCAAGTCGTGGTGGACCGGAATCGACCACAGCAGGGAACCACTCCAGTTCGATCTCTACCTCGGCCTGGAAGAAGGAGCCTCACGGATCGAGAGCTACGACCCGCTGCTCATCCCCGGCTTGCTGCAAACCCCGCGGTACACCGAGGCCATCGTCCGTGCGGGCCAGCAAACCGAGCACGACCTCGACCGGCAGGTGGACCTCCGCGTTCGACGACAATCGGCACTGACGCGCTCGGACAACCCCACCCACCTCTGGGCGGTCATCGACGAGCAGGCTCTCGACCGCCCCGTCGCGGCACCAGCAGTCATGCGCGAGCAGCTGGACAAACTGCTGGACACCGCCGAGCTCGCCAACGTCACCCTGCAGATCTGTCCCGTCGTCGTCGGCGGTCACCCGGCCCTGACCGGGCCGTTCACCATCCTGCACTTCCCCATGCCGCACGATCCCGGGGTCGTCTACATCGAAACTCGGATCAAGGGCTTCTGGTTCGAGGAGCAGCCCGAGATCGACCAGTACACCCAGATCATGAATCACCTTCGCACTATCGCCGCTTCTCCGGAACAATCGAAGAAACTCCTCAACGACAAGCGCGAGGAACACACCTAATGCAGCACAGCACAACACACCACTGGCGGACCTCCAGCTACTCCAACGACATCGGCCAGTGCGTCGAAGTCGCCTTAACATCCGAGGCGGTCGGCATCCGCGACACCAAGGACCGCGCGGGCGGCACCCTCGCCGTGCGCCCGGAATCCTGGGCCGGATTCGTGGACCGGCTCAAGACCGGCGAGTACGACCGGGGCTGACCTCGGCCACGCCGTGCCGGGAGTCGACCGGCCGCCAGGACCACGTCCCCGGCACGGCACACCGGCTCCGCTCCGAGGATCGGGTCAACTCCGTTGACCCCGTGCACGCGTGATCAGTAGCGTCGCTCGGTATCACACGGCAGCGCAGTACTGGGGAGCCCACGCCGATGAACGATCCGCAGCAGGTCGCCAACAGCCTGTCCAACACCAACGACGCGATGCGCGGCATCATCACCGCCGCTGACAAGGGTGAGTTCACCATCACCCCCGATGCGGGCGACGAGCTCATCCAGATCTTCCAGGGGATCGAGGAGTGGACCGGGAAAGTCCTGTATGACATGACGATCGTCAAGCAACACACCCCGCTCGGCCCCAGCCCCGCCGGTGAAGCGATCACGGAGTTCAACCAGCAGGTCGCTTCCGGGAACGAGAGCTCCTTCGAAGAAATGATCCTACGCATCCGGAAGAACGCTCCGAAGGTCGTCGAGGCCCTCCGCGAAGGCATCCGGCTGTATCAGGAAACCGACGAAGGCAACGCCGACGACCTCGGAAGGCAGGCATGACGACCGCGCCCGAACGTCCCAAAGCAACCCGCACCGCGCTGCTGGCGACACTCGCCGCGGGCGGCCTGCTGCTCTCCGCCTGCGGCGGAAGCAGTTCCGGTGCGGACAGCACGACCACCATCGAAGAGACCACGACAAGTACGAGCAGCACGTCCGCGCTCGCTCGGACGAACCCCTGCGAGCAACTCACCGCAGCCAACAAGGAAGAACTCGGCATCAACGAGCAAGGCGACAGCAAAGAGCTCGTAGGGGCTGTAAGGTGCTCTTGGACCACTCAGAACGGAACACTCACGGTCGCTCTCAACCCAGAGGATGGAATTGACGACCTGAACTTCTCGGACGGTGAGCAGGAGTCTTACTCGATAGCTTCGAAACAAGGAAAGATCGTGCGTGGCAGTACCGGGATGGACTGTACTGTAGCGGTACCTTTCGACGAAACCTCCTCCATAAGCGTAGGCGGACTAGTAGACGACATCCCCTCCTCCTGCGAGCTGGCTAAGAAGGCGGCCCCGATGGTGTGGAAGAATCTTTCCGAGGAGTAGCTGCCCGGACTCCGCTGAGGCGGTAGGCTGATCGGGCGAGTACGACCGGGGCTGCCCCCAGCGCGCCGTGCCGGGAGTCGACCGGCCGCGAACCGGCGCTTCAGCGACAGCGGTGCCGCAGCGCGTGCCCCGGCAGGGCATCGGTGCGCTCGCCCTCGTCGATGACGGGCACGCCGTTGACGAGCACGTGCGAAATACCGGCGGCCTGCCTGCGCGGATCGTCGAAGGTCGCCGTGTCGGCGATCCCGTCCGGGTCGAAGAGCACCAGGTCCGCCACGTTTCCCTCCCGGATGCGGCCTCTGTCCGGCAGCCCGAGCCGGTCGGCGGCCCTGGCGGTCATGTGGTTCACGCACTCCTCGAGACCGAGGACCCCGAGCTCGCGGGTGTAGTGCGCCAGGTAGCGGGGAAAGGTCCCCCACGCCCTCGGGTGCGGTTTGTCGCCGACGAGCAGCCCGTCGCTGCCCGCGGTGTGCGCCCGGTGGCGCATGATCGCCCGCACGTTCTCCTCGTGGCCGACGTGCATGAGGCAGGAGCTGCCCAGCCGCTCGGACAGCAGCACGTCCAGGTAGAGCTCGGTGGGCTGCTTCCCCTCCGCACGGGCGACTTCGCCCACGGTGCGCCCCAGCAGGTGACCGTTGACCTCGGGACGGCGCACCCCGTTGATCTCGATGGAGTCCCAGTCGACCGGAACGCCGTGGCAGCCGTCGGAGCCCTCCACCTCCAGGACCTCGCGGATCCGCGCACGCAGCGCGGGATCCCGCAGCCGTTCCAACGTGGCCTCGACACCGCCCTCCCCGGCCCAGCTCGGCAGCAGCGCGTGCAGCGCCGTGCAGCCGGGCAGGTACGGGTAGGAGTCCAGCGTGATGTCGGCGCCAGAGTCGATCGCGTCGTCCAGCAGGGTCAGCAGTTCACCGGCCCGCCCCTCGTTGACGTCGAAGTTCATCGTGGCGTGCGCCAGGTGCAGCGGGCAGCCCGCCGCCGCGCCGACCTCGATCATCTCGGCGTAGGCGTCCAGCGCCCCGGCGCCGTAGCTGCGGTGGTGCGGGCAGAAGAACCCGCCGCGCTCCCCGGTCACCGCGCACAGCGCGGTCAGCTCGTCCCGGTCCGCGAACATTCCCGGCGTGTAGGTCAGCCCGGCGGACATGCCGAACGCGCCCTCGCGCAGCGAGCGGTCCAGCACCCGGCGCATCTCGGTGAGCTCGGCCTCGCCGGCGGGGCGGTTCTCGCTGCCCACGCACAGCACGCGCAGGGTGCCCTGGGGAACCAGGTAGGCCGCGTTGACCGCGATCCCCTCGTCGAGCCGGTCCAGGTACTCGGCCACGCTGCGCCAGTTCCAGTCGAAGCCGGGCGGGTCGTCGTTCCAGCCCGCGAGCTGGGCGCGCAGCGCCGTCAGGGTCCGCTCGTCGACGGGCGCGTAGGACAGCCCGTCCTGTCCGAGCACTTCCAGGGTCACGCCCTGCGAGACCTTGGCCAGGTGCTCCGGTTCGGAGAGCACCCGCAGGTCGGAGTGGGAGTGCATGTCGATGAACCCGGGGGCGAGCACGAGCCCGGACGCGTCGACCACGCGGCGCGCGCTCAGGCTCACCGGCGCGGCGACCTCCGCGATCCGCCCGTTGTGAACTCCCACGTCGGCGCGGTACTCGGGGGCTCCGGTCCCGTCCACGACGCGGGCTCCGCGCAACGCGATGTCCATGCCGAGCCCTTTCCGCCGCACACGAAAATCAGCACCCACTGTGCTCATATCGACACCTGTTGCATCGAACGGCCAATTGGTTTATACCAATAGCGTGACAGTTGGTCAACGCGCCCGGAAAAACCCCGAGCGACGCACTCACCGATGCTTTCCGGTCGAGTCGTTGGCCGACTCGGATCTTTCTTCGGCGCGGCAGCGCCGAAACGACCACCCTGGCCACCGGCACCGCCCCGGAAAAATCCAATCAATCCGCGGAGCCCAGGCCGCGGTTGACCGCGTTCAGGCTGTCGCTGAGCGCTTCGAGCTGTCCGGGGGTGAGCAGGTCGATCAACGAGGAACGCACGGCTTCGAGGTGCCCGGGGGCCGCACGGCGGAGCTTCTCCAACCCCTGCTCGGTGAGCACCGCGAAGACGCCGCGGTCGTCCCCCGGGCACGAGCGGCGGCGCACCAGACCGGCCTTCTCGAGCTTGCCTATCTGGTAGGTCACCCCGCTCTTGGAGGTCACCAGCTGCGTGGCTAGCTCGGTCATCCGCACCTCTTGTCCGGGGGCCTCCGCCAGCCACACCAGTATCTCGTACTGGGGGTGGGACAGTCCTTCCTGCTCCCGGAGCTGGTGCTCCACACGCCTTCCCACGCGATGACTGGCCTCCAGGAACGCGTTCCAGGCCGCCATCTCCCCGGAGTCGAGCCAACGTGGTTGCGTCATGCACTCATCCTAGCGGTTGTTCGAATTTGAACAACCCGGTAGCGTGGAACTAGTTCAAATTTGAACCACAAGCACTCCGGCGGGCCCCGACCCCGCCCCGCCCGGACCGGGGACGACTCACCGGCCCGGGACCCGAAGTCCGAAAATCGAAAGGAGCAGTCATGCCACAACTGCCACCCCAGGTCCGCGACCTGGCACTGCTGCTGGCCAGACTGGTTGCCGGGATCGTGTTCATCGCCCACGGCATGCAGAAGTTCACCCAGTGGGGGATCAGCGGGACGGCCGACTCGTTCGCCGGAATGGGCATCCCCGCCCCCGGGCTCGCGGCCTGGGCGGCCGCGCTGATCGAGACCCTGGGCGGAGCCGCGCTCCTGCTCGGGCTCGCCCTGCCGGTCGCGGGAGTGCTGCTGGCGCTGAACATGCTCGGCGCGCTCGTGTTCGCCCACCTCGGCCAGGGCTTCTTCTCCTCCGGCGGTGGTTACGAGTACGTGCTCGTGCTCGCGGTCATCGCCCTGGCCCTCGGATTCAACGGCGGAAGGTTCGCGCTGGACAGGGCGCTGAGCAGCTCCGGCTCCCGCTCCGGCCGGGAGCGCACCGGCGAGAGCGTGGGGGTGTGAACAACTCCCAGTTATAGGCAAAACTGGGAACCCCTCTGGAAATCGTCACCCCTCCAACGCCGTCTCCCGGAACGTCGACAGCCCGGCGGCAGGCGGTGCCTCGGGCTGCTCGGCGGCCGGATGCCCCGCCGCGAGGACGTAGAGCGGGGTCCTGCCGATGTTGTCCAGCCCCAGCCGCTCGGCGAGCTGCGAGTCGTGGAAAGCGCCCGTCTGCGCGGGTCCGAGCCCCAGCGCGGTGGCGGTCAACGCGAAGGTCTGCCCGAGGTGTCCCGCGTTGAGCAGGCTCACGCGGTAGGAACGTGGTGTGGGGTACTTGCTGAGCAGCCGGTCCACCACTAGACCGAGCACCACCAGGAAGGCCGCGCCACCCGCCCACTCCTGGTCCGCGCAGAAGCGGGTCGCGTCCGCGGAGGAGAACCCCTCGGAGAGCAGTTCCAGGGAGTGCTCCCGCAGGTTGTAGTGGTACACCCCCGGCTCGACCCCGGTCACGTTCCGGACGGCCACGTAGGCGTCCAGCTCCTGCCGCGCCCCGCCCGCGGGGCTCGTGCGGCGGAACAGCGCACCCCGCCCGCAGTCGATGAAGTCCACGGGGGCGAACGCCGTGGCCAGCAACGTGCTCAGCACGGGCAGCGGAACCGGGTCCCGCGTGTAGTCCCGGCAGGTGTGCCGCGCGAGAAGCACCTGCTCGTAAGGGGCGCGCAGCTCCGTGGACAGCGGTCGGGGCAACAGGATCCGATCGGCCCGCGGATAACTGGTGAACAGCACGAAAGGGGCCTGCGACTCCCGCCCCGCAGCGGACTCCCCCTCGTGCTCCGTCTCGGGGTACTTGACGTCCTGGGTGGCGTAGTGGAAGAAGGCGGCCTCCGGACTCCAGGTCGACCACTGTCGCTCGAACCGCTCGTCGGCCGCCACCTCGGGAGCGTCGGCGGCCAGCAGCAGCCCGGCCCCGCGTAATTCCCCCACCGCCTGCTCCACGGTCCCCGGGGAAAGGTGATTCAGCTTCTCGGCCGCTTCCGCGGGATCGGTCCACTCCGAGAAGGCGGAGAGGATCTCGGCCACGGCCGGATGAAGGGCGAGTGGGTCACCACCCGGGTAGGGGTGGACGACGAAGGACCCGTCGTACCAGTAGCAGACCAGTCCGTGACGACGGCGCAGGCGCATTCGTGCTCCAAGAGGTTCCGGAATCGATCGCGGAGTCATCGGCATTCGTCGCGGGGCGGACCGAGCGATCCGCCCCGCGACGTTCATCCGTCATCAGGAGTGGTGCCATATCCAGAAGAACGGCTTGTTCTTCCGGTCGCTGCGGACCACGGGAGCGGCCTGGATCGTGATGACGCGCATCGTGCTCACCTCCTTTCCCGCGAGTTCCTGCGGTGCGTGGGCAATTACGCCAGCACACGCACCGAGAACACAACGGAAGAACGCGGAATCAGCCCTCGAGGCGACAGGAAAGCACGCTTCCGGAGCAGAAAGGCGAACACGAAAGAAACAGAAAATATTCGCCGACAAACAATTCCCGAAACAGACAGCGGGCCAAGAGGAGGAAGAATTGTCGAGAATTCCGAGGGCCCGTCACCGGGCGTGGATCCGGGAACGCGGAGAGCGTCGGGACGCACCCGCGATCAGGGCCGCCCGGGAGCACGCTGCCGGAGGGGGCTCGCGGCCTGCCCGGACGAGGGATACCGACACTTCCGGCCGCGAGCCCGTTCACCGCGGCGGGCCGCTACGGCTCCACGGCCGCGCCGACCGTGCCCCACGACCGAGCCGAACCGCCGCACCACCGAGTTCCGGCGTTTCGCGCGAAGCGTTCTTTCCGGAGCGGTGCCAGAGCGACAGTTTCGCGCGAAACGTCCCCGTTCTCGGCAGTCGTCCAACGCGAACCGCGCCGAGGAACCTCGCTCAGCCCGTCCGCCACAGCTCGCGCATGCTCGCCAGGGTCTGGCGGTAGCGACGGTAGCCGTCCTCGTAGCGCTGCCGCACCTCCGGGTTCGGGGTCACCTCCCGCGTCGGGAGCGTCCACTCGCCCGAGTCCACCGGATCACCCAGGGCCCGTGCCGCCGTGACCGCCGCGCCCCTGGCTCCCATGCCCGGGTCGTCCGGCAGGTGCAGCGGCTGCCCCAGCACGTCCGCGAACACCTGCGCCCACGGGTGCGAACGCGTCCCCCCACCGCAGGCCACCAGCCTGCCGTCCAGACCGGCCGCCTCGAAGCAGTGCCGCGCGGCGTAGGCGACGCTCTCGCAGACCGCCCGCACCACGTCGGCGCGCGTGGTCCCGATCCGCACCCCGCTCAGCTGACCGCTGGCCCCGGGATCCACGAACGGGGAGCGCTCACCGCCGGGCGCCAGGAACGGCAGCGCCGAGACGTCGTTGGCCCCGGGTGGACTGGCCTCCAGCTGCGCGCCCAGATCGTCGATGCCCAGCCCGAGCAGTTCCAGCACCCAGTCCAGGCTGGCCGTGCCCACCATGGCGGGCATGCCGTGCAGCAGCTGGTTCTCCTCGGGGGTGCACAGCCACATCCCGGAGGGCTCCTCCTGCCGGTGCCGGTCGCCCACCTCCGTCAGCACCTGGCAGGCCAGCGTGGTGCCCACGGTCAGCAGCCCGTCGCCGAACTCGTTCAGCCCACCCCCGACCGCGCAGGCGGGCAGGTCGAATGGTCCGGCCGTGACCGGTGTCCCGGCGGGCAGCCCGAGCAGTTCGGCCCCGTTGGCGTCGAGTTCGAAGATCTGACGCGGTCTGGCCGGTTTCGGCAGCAGGTGCTCGTACTCGGCCAGCCCGCAGGCCTCGAGCGCCTCCTCGTCGTAGCAGCGCGTGTCCGCGTCCAGGAACGGGACCGAGGCGTCCGAGGCGTCGACGCTGATCTCCCCGGTCAGCACGTGCAGCACGGAATCGACGCAGTAGCCCGCCACATCGGCTGCGCGCAGCGACTCCGGCTCGTGATCGGCGAGGTGGGCCAGCAGCGGCCCGTGGGCCCCCGGGAAGAGCCCGTTGCCGGTGCGTTCGTAGACCCTCCTGCTGACCCCGTCGCGCTGCCACTGCCGCACGACCGGCGCCGCACGGCCGTCCATCCACGAGATCGGGCTGCGAACCGGCCTACCCCGGGCGTCCCGCAGCCACAGCCCGTCCCCCTGCCCGGTGAGGGCGACGGCGCGCGGACGCGTGCCGGTGCGCTCCACCACCTCGCGGACCACGGCGGCGACCGTGGACACGACGTCGTCGAGGTCCTGCTCGACCCGCCCGTCCGGGTAGTGCTCCAGGTGGGAGTGCCTGCTGGCCTCGGCCAGCACCCGGCCACCGTCGTCGAAGGCGGCGGCCTTGGTGAGCGAAGTTCCGATGTCGACAGCGGTGATCATGTCCGGGTCCCTCGAACGTCGGGGTTGGCGAGATGCGCCTGCGGCTCACCCCGTGCGAAGCGGCCGACCTCGGCCGCCACGATCTCGGCCGCGCGGTGCGCGGTCTGCCGCGTGGCCCCGGCCAGGTGCGGGGTGGTGATGACGTTGGGGGCGTCGTGCAGCGGCCAGTCGGCCGGTGGCGGTTCCACGTCGTAGACGTCCAGCGCCAACGCGCCCAGCTTCCCGGAGCGCAGCAGACCCGGCAGCGGGGTGTAGTCGAGCAGCCCGCCGCGGGCTGTGTTGACCAGCACGGCTCCTTCGGGCAGCAGGGCGAGCTTCTCCGCGTCCAGCAGGTTCCTGGTCTCCGGGGTGAGCCTGGCGTGCAGGCTCACCACCGAGCAGCGCGGCAGCATGCTCTCCAGCTCCACCGGTTCGACACCGTCGGCGCGGAGCCGCTCCGGTTCGGTGTAGGGGTCGGCGACCAGCACCTCGGCGCCGAAGGCGCGCAGCACCCGCGCCACCCGGCTGCCGATGGCCCCGTAGCCGACGAGCCCGACCGTGCCGCCCTCCAGCTCGACGCCTGCCTCGGGGTAGGCGTAGAAGTCCCCGCGCCAGTTCCCCTTCTTGAGCTCGGAGTCCGAATCGGGGATGCGGCGCAGCGCGGCGAGGGTCATGCCGACCGCGTACTCGGCGGCCGCGGCCGCGTTGCGCCCCGGGGCGTAGGTGACCGAGACCCCGGCCTCGGTGGCCGCTGCCAGGTCGACGTTGATCGGGCCTCCCCTGCACACGGCCACCAGCTCGAGCTGAGGTGCGGCCGCGAACACCCGCTCGGTGAACGGGCCCATCTGCGTGGCGCAGGCCGTGGCCCCGTCGACGGCCTCGATCATCTGATCTTCGCTTCCGCTGGCCTCCTCGACCCCGCCGACCGGGCCGAAGGGTTCCACCGGCCAGGGCAGCTCGAGCTTGCCGACCTCCGGGTCCTCCAGCTCGGACCCCTTCAACTCGGACCGCAGTGCCGATTCGAGCAGGTCGGGGCCGACGAAGTTGTCACCCGCAGCCAAAACGCGCACGATCGATTCCCCTGTTCTGCTTGTCTGTTGTGATTCACGGGGCGGGCTGCCTCGGCATTCCGAACGGCACCACCACCCTGCCCACCGGTACCGCCGCGGGTTCTCAGTCGAGTGCCCGGCGAGGACGGTCCCGACGTTGTGTAGTCGCTACCCGATGTCGGGACACCCGCAGCCGGGCGCCGACTGAGGTTCCGCCAAGTGCCCCGCCACGCAGACCGAGCCGCCGACCTTCTGTTCAGTGCTGGTGTTCGTAGCGGGTTATCTGGGCGACCTTCTCCGCGCTCGCGGAGGCCGGGTCGAAGGAGTAGCCCAGCCACTCGTCGACCAGGCGCTTGGCCAGTTCGGGACCTATAACCCTGGACCCCATGGTCAGTATCTGGCAATCGTTCGACTTGATCGAGCGCTCCACCGAGTAGGAGTCGTGCGCGACTGTGGCCCGCACCCCCTCCACCTTGTTGGCCGAGATGCACATGCCGATCCCCGTCCCGCAGATCAGCACGGCGCGCTCGGCCTGCCCGCCCGCCACGGCCTCGGAGGCCGTCAGCCCGAGGCGGGGGTAGGCGCGGTCGTCGGAGGCGTCGTGCACGCCGTAGTCCAGCACCTCGCCGACCCGCTCGTCGGATCCCAGCTGTTCGGCGATCAGCTGTTTGAGTTCGAAGCCCGCGTTGTCCGCCGCGACCGCAACGGTGACCGTCATCCTCGGTTCCCCTTTCGTGAGAGAGTGCGCGAGAGCGGATCGCCCATCGGCTCCCGCCCCGCGAGTGCTCAGGTGGCCCGTTCGCAGGCGCCGTCGGCCACTGCGGCCGCGGCCGCTTCGAGCAGCAACGCCAGCGAGGTGGCCCCCGGGTCGGGCGTTCCCCGGTCCCTGCCACCGAGCCGGGAGGCGCGCCCGCGCGCCGAGGTGAGTTCGGCGGTCCCCTCGGCCGCCTTGCTCGCCACCCGTGCCGAGGAGGTCAGCGCCTCGGCCAGGGCCGTTCCGGACTCGGCCTGTTCCACCAGCGCGTCGCGGAAGGGTTCCAGCGCGTCGAGCAGCGTCTTGTCCCCGCTGCTCGCTCCCCCCAGCTCGGCGACGGCGGAGCAGGCCCCGCGCACCGCCTCGGCCAGCGCCGCGGTGTCCACCCGGCCCCGGTGTGCGCGCAGCCCGGCTCCGGTCTGGCTCAGCAGCGCACCGTAGAGCGCTCCCGAGGCCCCTCCGGCCGCGTCGGCCAGTGCCGTTCCCGCGGCCAGCAGCGCGTCGCCGACCGAGCGGGCGTCGTCCGGGTGGCTGCCCGTGGAGTCGGCCGCCCGCACGGCCGCGCGCAGCCCGCGCACGATGCCCTGCCCGTGGTCACCGTCCCCGGCGACGGAGTCCAGCCGTCCGAGCTCGTCCTCGGCCGCCGAGACGCGTTCCAGCGCCGCTTCCAGCAGGGTGTGCACCACGCCGCCGCGGCTCTCCCGCTGCTGTTCGGTCCCCGGCGCCCCGGCGGCGCCCGCCGACCCGGTGTCCTCTCCGGTGGCCAGCGGGTTGAGCGGGCGGAAACCGGGGGTGTCGCAGTCGGCGTCGTAGAGCTCCGCGAGTTCGTCGTCCAGCGCCAGCAGCGACAGCGAGAGACCCGCCATGTCCAGCGAGGTCACGAACTCGCCCACCTCGGGCCGGTGCGGGCGCAGCCCGGCGGCGCGCAGACGCCGTTCGATCGCCGGGTAGCAGGCGAACATCTCCTCGTACTTGGTGCGGCCCAGGCCGTTGACCAGCACGGCCACCCGTTCGGTTCCGGCGGGCAGCTCGGCGACGAGCTTGTCCACCAGCTCGGCCGCCAGCGCCTCGGCTCCCATGGCGTCGGCTCCCCGCGCCCCGGGCTCGCCGTGGATGCCCAGGCCCAGCTCCACCCGGCCCGGGTCGACGGTGAACAGCGGCTCGGACTTGCCGGGCAGGGTGCACCCGCCGAAGGCGGCCCCGTAGGTGCGGGTGCGGTCGTTGGTCCTGCTCGCCACGGCCGCGACCGCGTCCAGGTCGTCGCCGCGCTCGGCCGCGGCACCCGCCGTCTTGAACACGAAGAAGTCACCGGCGACGCCGCGCCGCTCGGCGGCGTTGTCGGCGCTGCCGCTGGCGATGTCGTCGGTGACCAGCACGGTCCTGCTGTCGATCCCCTCGGCCGCCAGCCTGCGCGCGGCCAGCCCGAAGTGCATCACGTCGCCCGCGTAGTTGCCGTAGCCGAACAGCACTCCCGCGCCGCCGTCGGCCGCGCGCGCCGTGCGGTAGACCTGTTCCGCGCTGGGGCTGGTGAACACGTCGCCGACCACGGCCGCGTCGGCCAGCCCGGGACCGACCAGCCCGGCGAAGGCCGGGTAGTGCCCGCAGCCGCCGCCGATGACCACCGAGACCTTGCCCCGGCGGGGCGCGTGCCGCCCCACCACTCCGTACGCTCCGGGCACACGGGCCACGGATCTCCCGTATGCGGTGACGAACCCTTCCAGCCAGGACTCCTTGAAGGAGTCACCGTCGATCAGTCCGGTCATCAGGCACCTTCGCTTTCGACCACCGGGGCGGACAACATGGACAGCAAGGTGCGCCGGACGTGGGACAGCGACTCGGCCACGACGGTGGCCGACTCGACGGCGTCCGGCTTGGGCGGGTACTCGGAGTTCGGGATCGCCACCACGCTCATCCCGGCCGCGTGAGCCGCCCGGATACCGTTGCTGGAGTCCTCGACGGCCGCGCACTCGGGTCCGGTGTGTCCGAGTCGTTCGGCCGCTTCGGCGTACACGTCGGGGCTGGGTTTGCCCCTGGGGACCTCGGCGCTGGACACGGTCGCCACGAAGCGGTCCGTGAGTCCGCTGCGGTCGAGCACGGCGTCTATGAGCCGCCGCGCCGCCGAGGAGGCCAGCGCGATCGGGGCCACCGCGCTGACCTCGGTGACCATCTCGCGTGCCCCTTCGAGCAGCTGGATCTCACCGTCGTCCAGCGCGGCGATCATGTCGTCGACGACCGCCCGTTCGATCTCCGCGACGGGTTCCGGCGACCCGCACACCCGGCCTAGGTAGGCCGACCACTCCGGGGAGCTCATGCCTTGCACCGTCGAGGTGTCCGCGGAGCTCCACTCGTGTCCGTGGCGGGCGGCGTAGCGGCTCCACATCCGTTCCCAGAGGTGTTCGCTCTCCACCAGCACGCCGTCCATGTCGAACACGACCGCTCGCAGCGGACCCGTCGACCGCGGCTCGGTTACCTGGCTGACCGTCATGCGCTGTCCTTTCACAAACTTGAGGTTAAATTAACGATACACACTTTATATGTCCAGCCCCAGCGTTAAGCTCACCCGAGCAGCGTGCCCATCCATGGGGAAGCCGGAGGAGATCCACCAGGACATACGGTTCAACATGCGAAAACTTAGGGTTAACACCTTGCGAGTGAAAGTCACTAGATGCATGATGCTCGCTTAACACCGGCGGTGCCGCGCATCACAACTCCGATTGCCCATCCGCCGCGTACACGGGACCGCCCACGAGGTGGCCCCGGCATCCTCAGTCGCTTCGGAGGCGGGAACATTGGCACAGCAGCCACCGGGCGCGGCGAGTTCGGACGCCGCGCCGGACAACCGGAACTGGTTGGAAAGAATAGGCATCCCCAAGCCGCTGTTCTGGGGATTCGTCGGCGTGCTGATCTTCATGATCGGCGACGGTGTGGAGATCACCTACCTGACCGACTACCTGCAGCGCCCGGAGGGCGGCGGGCTGGAAGGCTCCCAGGCGACCTTCGCGACGGTGACCGTCTACGGGCTCGCCGTGATGATCGCCTCGTGGTTCTCCGGGACGCTGTCCTCCATCTGGGGGCCGCGCTACGTCATGTGGCTCGGCGCGGCCTGGTGGATCGTCTTCGAGATCCTCTTCCTGTTCGTCGCGGTGCCCACCCACAGCTACGCCCTGATCGTGACGATCTACGGCATACGCGGGTTCGCCTACCCGCTGTTCTCCTACGCCTTCCTCGTCTGGGCCCAGGTCGCCAGCCCCGTGCACATGCGCGGCTCGGTCGCGGGCTGGTTCTGGTTCGTCTTCACCGGCGGTCTCCCCACCCTCGGTGCGGCGGTGGCCGCGCTGGCCATCGGTCCGTTCGGCATGAGCCTGCACGCCACGCTGGTGCTGTCGCTGGTACTGGTCGCCGTCGGCAGCCTCATCGGCTGCTTCGGCATCCACGAACCGCACGGCACCAAGCCGATCGCCGACGAGAGCGTGACCAACCCGCGCAGCCCCAAGCGCCTGCTCGAGGGCGTCGACATCCTCTGGCGCGACAAGCGGACCCTCGCGGGCGGGCTGACCAGGATCGTCAACACCGCCCCCGAGTTCGGCTTCTTCGCGATGTTCCCCTTCGTCTTCGGGCCGGAGACGCCGGGCGGCGGCTTCCTCAGCACTTCCGAGGTCGCCGCGCTGAGCAGCATCACCTACGCCGCGAACATCGCGGCCAACCTGGGCTTCGGAGTGCTCGGCGACTACTTCGGCTGGCGGCGCACCGTCACCTGGTTCGGCTGCGTCGGATGCGCGATCGCCACTCCGCTGTGGTACTTCGCGGCCATCGGTTCGCAGAGCTTCGCGGTGGCGTCCGCGCTCGGCGCCGTCTACGGCGTGCTGCTGGCCGGGTTCGTGCCGCTGTCCGCGCTGATGCCCTCGATGGTCTCCACCAAGGACAAGGGCTCCTCGCTGGCCGTGCTGAACTTCGGCGCCGGCGGTGCCGCCTTCCTCGGCCCGGTGACGGTCTACCTCGTGCACCCCGTGCTCGGCGGTGGCGGTGTCGCGATCACCTTCGCGCTGATGTACGTGGTGGTGGCCGTGCTGTCCAGCTACGTCAAGGACCCCAGCGATCCGGGCGAGGCCAGGGCGAACCGAGGCGTCCCGAGAGACACTCCGGCGGAGACCGCGACCACCTGACCTCCGGCACGACGGGAAGACACCGGCGGGCCCTGCGCCACGGGAGAACGTGATGAGCAACGAGGACTTCGCACTGCACGGCAACACCGCCCTGGTCACGGGAGGTGGCCGGGGCATCGGGATGAACATCGCGCGAGCCCTGGCCGAGCACGGGGCCGAGGTGGTGATCGGCGACATAGACCCCGAGAACGGCAAGCTCGCCGCCGAACAGGTCGGCGGCGAGTTCGTCCACCTCGACGTGACCGACTCGGGACGGGTGGCCGAGGTCGTGCGGGACATCGTCGACGACCACGGCTCGCTGGACGTCTCGGTGCACAACGCCGGAATGGTGCGCAACGAGAACGCCGAGGACACCACGGACGACTCCTGGCGGGACGTGCTGCGGCTCAACCTCGACGGCGTGTTCTACTGCTGCCGCGAGGTCGGCAAGGCCATGCTGGAGCAGGGGAGCGGTTCCATCGTCAACATCGCCTCCATGTCCGGCATGATCTCCAACCACCCGCAGGCGCAGGTCTCGTACAACACCTCCAAGGCCGGGGTGATCACGATGACCAAGTCGCTGGCGGGCGAGTGGGCCGACCGCGGGGTGCGCGTCAACGCGATCTCGCCCGGATACATCGGGACCGACCTGCTCCAGGGCGTCCAGCGGACCCAGCCGGAGTGGTACTCCTCCTGGCTGGAGCAGACCCCGATGGGGCGGGTCGGCAAGCCCTCCGAGCTGGGGCCGCTGGCCGTCTACCTCGCCTCGAACGCCAGCAGCTTCATGACCGGCAGCAACGTCGTGATAGACGGTGGGTTCACCTCTTGGTGACCGGAGGTGCCCCTCACCTCCCCGAGTGGTGTTCCCAATTTTGCCTATAACTGGGAACCCCCGGACGGGAACCTCCGGGGCGGTGCCCGCCGCCCTCCTCCGTCCTCGACACGACGAACGGGAGCCATGAACGAATCCGACGACGCGCCCGCCCACGTCGAGCTGGTGCTGCTCGACGTGGGCGGGCCGATCTACGACGACGCCGTCTACCGCGACGCGCTGCTGCGCGCCACCCGCGAGCTCGCCGAGTACGAAGTGGACGAAGCCGAGTTCCTGCGGGTCTACGACGCGCAGCGGCAACGCCAGAGCGGTTCGCTGCGCACGGCGGTGGCCGAGCACTTCCTCACCGCCGAGCGCAGGAAGGAACTGTCCGATCTGGCCGAAAGCCACTGGGAGTACCCGCCCGAAGCGCTGCACCCCGACGTGCTGCCCGCCCTTCGGGAGCTCTCCGCGCGCTACCGCCTGGCAGTGGTGGCCAACCAGCGGAGCCTGGTGACCGAGGCGCTGCGCCGCGACGGGGTCGACGAACACATCGACGTGTGGGCGATCTCGGAGGTCGTGGGGGCGGAGAAGCCCGATCCCGCGATATTCCGGCACGCGCTGTACGAGGCCGGGGTGACGGCCGAACGCGCGGTGCACGTCGGCAACCGGCTGGACGCCGACGTGCGCGGCGCCGCGGCCGTGGGCGTCCGCAGCGTGTGGATCACCCGTGGCGAGGCACCTCCCGAACCCACGGCCGAGCAGCTCGCCGAACCGGACGCGGTGATCGGCTCGCTGGCCGAGCTGCCCGCCGCGCTGCGCGGTTTCCGGGGAGAAGCACCGTGAACCCGAGCGGAGGACGCGGCGGTTCGGGTGGAGCCGAACCGCTGGTGGCCGGGGTGGACGTGGCCACGGCCGAGGTGCGGGTGCTGGTGCTGGACGCCCACGGCGGACGTCGGGCCGAAGCCGCGGAGCGCCTTCCCCGGCCCCGGCGGGACGACTCGGGGGCCTCCGAGCAGGACGCCCGCACCTGGTGGCCCGCGGTGCGGGACTGCCTGGCCCGGTGCACGGCCGAACTCGGCCCCGCGGCCGGGGGGATCCGGGCGCTGGCGATCAGCGCGACCTCCGGGACCGTGGCCGCCGTCGACGAGGACGCCGAACCGGTGGCCCCGGCGCTGATGTACGACGACCGCGGCGGGACGCGTCAGGCCGAGCTTGCGCGGGAAGCCGGGGCCGCGCGCTGGGCCGACATCGGGATCACCCCCTCGGCCGCCTCCGGGCTGGCGCACCTGGGGGTGCTGGCCGAGCGGCTCGGCGACTCGCGGGCGCGGCTGCTGCACACCCCGGAGGTGCTCGGCGAGCGGCTCGTCGGCCACCCGGTGGCCACCGACACCAGCCACGCGTTGAAGAGCGGCTACGACCCGGTTCGCGGCCAGTGGGCGCACGAGGCGCTGGAGGCGCTGCGGATCGCCCCGGAACGACTTCCCGGGGTGGTCGGGCCCGCGCGGGGGCTGGGCCGCGTTTCCCCGGATGCCGCGCGGGAGACGGGGCTGCCGACCTCCTGCGAGGTGCGTTCCGGCATGACCGACGGGTGCGCGGGCCAGCTCGCGGCCGGGGCGGTGCGCGCCGGTCAGGTGGTCACGGTGCTCGGCACGACCCTGGTGCTCAAGGCCGTCTCGCGGGAGCTGGTGCACGATCCCGCCGGGGTGGTCTACAGCCACCGGCACCCGGAGGGCGGCTGGCTGCCGGGCGGCGCCTCCAACACCGGCGGGGAAACCCTCGCCGATGTGGCCCCCTCCCGGCTGGGTGAGCTGGACGAGCTGGCTTCCGCGCGGGGCCCGGCCGGTGCGGTCTGCTACCCGCTGCGGCGCGGTGGTGAGCGCTTCCCGTTCCGCTCCGACCGGGCGCGCGGTTTCCTGCTGGGCGATCCCGACGAGGTGGAGCTGCACCGGGCGCGGCTGGAAGGGGTGGCCTTCTGCGAGCGGCTCGCGCTGGACAGGCTGGCTCGGCTGGGGGTTCCGGTGACCGAGCCGGTGCGCACCGTCGGCGGCGGCGCGCGCAGCGAACTGTGGTGCCGGGTGCGCGCCTCGGTGCTGGAACGGCCCGTGCTGCGCGTGCGCGGTGCGGAGACCTCGCTGGGGGCGGCGCTGCTGGCCGCGAGCGGAACCGTCCACGCGGACCTGGAGAGCGCGGCCGAGGCGATGGTCCCGCGGGGTGAGCTGGTGGAGCCGTCCGACCGGGAGGTCGCCGCGCTGGCCGAGAACTACCGGAAGTTCCACGCCGAACTGGCCGAACGCGGGTGGCTGAACGGGGAGTGAACGGTCTCCGCGGGCACGGGGTTCGTGGGCGAGCTCCCGCCCCGGTTCCCGGTGATCACTGCTGAACGCCCCACGGACCGGCCGGGTGATGAGAGGCTGTGCGACGGCGCGACCGTCCACTGGTGACGGCTCGGCGCTCGGGGCCCACTGCGGAGAGGCCAGGAGGTTCGGGAATGGATGTCCTGTCGTTCGTCGGGACCGTGCTGCTGGTCCTCAGCTGGATCCTGTGGGCGGCGGGGGTGCTCACGCGCAGGTCGTCGCGGAATTCCGCGGAGCACGATCCGGCCGTGCGCCTGATCCCGGTGGACCACGAGACCCGCGAAGCCGTCACCGAGCGGCTCCGGCGCGGCAACAACGTGCGGGCGGTGTCCCGCCTGCGGCGCGCCACCGGAGTTTCCCCGGCGCAGGCACGCATCCTGGCCGGGATCATGGCGGACGGAACCGTTCCGCCCGCGAGCCACTCCGAGTCCTGGGAGCTGCTCCGCGCGCGGCGACCCGAGCTCGTCGCCGAGACCGAGCGGGTCCACGACCAGCACGGGCACTACGCCGCGATCCGCCACCTGCGCCGCCACCTTCCCGTGGGGCTCGGCACCGGGAACCTGTTGGTCAGGGCTCGGAACGGTTGATCGGGAACGTCCGGTTCCCGTACCGGCCGCACCCGGAGTTCTTCGGGAGCATTTTCCGCAGAAAACGACCACTTCCGTGCTGCCGACGAGTGCGCCATACTGCGCAGCACGGGAGTTGAACCACCACGCTGTCCATCACCGGCGGACGGTTCCCACAACGAACACGTTTTCTTCACGGAACGAAACATGTCGCAACGGGCTGTGTTCCAGTTTTAGGCAAAACTGGAGGGGTCACAGCCGGGCCGGACGTCCTCGTCCCCGGGGCCGCCCCTCGGAGGTGCCCTCCGTCGTCGCGGGCGCGTCGAAGGTCAACGCGGCCGCGCACTCGCCGCAGCCCCCGAGGAGCGCACCTCTCGCGCGAGAGCGGACTTCGTGACCCGGCTCGACGAATCAGGGGCTCGCACGCACTCGTATCGCAGTGGGAACACGGACGCCGCCTCCCGAGAACGGAAAGACGCGGCGACCGTCCTCACCGGACGCGGCGTGGAGGCGAACGAGCGTGAACGCACCATCGAACCGGCCGGGAACGCCGGTGGCAGCGACCCGCCGGAACGGCGGGGAAAAGTTGCCCGTGTCACAATCGCGGCGGCGACGCGCAATTCCCGCCCCACGAATCCGGGAAAAGTAAAGCTTGCCTTCGTTAAACAAGGCTCACCTATTTTAGGGGAGTCAAAACTATTTGAGGCGAACCTGAATAAAAGCCCCACCCCGAGGAATGTGTATATTCGTGGCATGACCACGACGGAGCAAAGCGAAGAAAACCGGGAAAGCAAGTTCCACCTGCTGCTGCAGCAGCAGGTGCGCAGCGAGTTCAACGCCTCGCAGCAGTACATCGCACTGGCTGTGTGGTTCGACAAGAACGACCTCCCCAGGTTGGCCGCGCACTTCTACAAGCAGGCCCTGGAGGAGCGCAACCACGGAATGATGATCGTCAAGTTCCTGATGGACAACGACATTTCCGTGAGCATTCCGTCCACCGACGAGGTGCGCAACGAATTCGACGAGGCCCGCGAGCTCGTGGCCCTGGCGCTGTCCCAGGAGCGCGAGGTCACCGCCGAGATCGAGAACCTGGCCAAGACCGCCCGCGCCGAGGACGACTACATCGGCGAGCAGTTCATGCAGTGGTTCCTCAAGGAGCAGGTCGAGGAGGTCGCGCAGATGTCCACGCTGCTGAACGTGCTCGACCGCGCCGGGGGCAACCTGTTCGAGGTGGAGAACTTCCTGTCCCGCGAGCAGGTCGGCGACGAGGGCGCTGATCCCTCGGCTCCCGAGGCCGCGGGCGGCGCGCTCTGAGAAAGACCGTGAGCGGCGCCCCGCCTCGGCAGGACGCCGCCCGGGCATTCCGGTAGGCACCCCGGCGCGGAGCCGGGGTGCCGGAGTTCCGTCAGCTCCGGTAGCTCAGCCCGTACCCGTACGGGTACAGCGGATCCTTGTGATCCCCCCGGTTGATCGGCTGCTGCTCGTAGGAGCGCATCCAGGTCACCGGGAGCTTGCCGGTGGGGTTGTACTCGCCGAACAGCACGTCGGCCACCCCGCCGCCCTGGGTGCCGGGCAACCAGGAGGCCAGCAGCGCGCTCCAGCCGTCGACCCTTTCGGAGACGTCCACCGGACGCCCGGACACCGTCACCACGGCCACCGGAACCCCGGAGGAACGCAGCTTGGCGATCGTGTTCAGGTCCTCCTCGCTGAGCCGGACCCCCTCGGGACGATCGCCCTCGTACTCGGCGTAGGGCTTCTCGCCGACCACCGCGATCGCGGCGTCGTAGCTGCCGTCGATGCCGTCGCCCCGCTCGTCGTAGGTGACCTTCGAGTCCGACACCTCCCGGATCCCCTCGAGGATCGTCGTCCCCTCGGTGATGTCCCCGCTGGACCCCTGCCAGCTGATGGTCCAGCCGCCGCTCTGGTTGCCGATGTCGTCGGCGTTGGAGCCTGCCACGAACACCTCGTCCTCCTCGGGCGAGAGCGGCAGCACCCCGTCGTTCTCCAGCAGTGTCTGCGACTCGCGAACCGCCTGCCGCGCCAGGGCCCGGTGCTCGTCACTGCCCACGGTGGGCAGCAGGTCGCGCTGGGCGAAGGGGCGCTCGAACAGCCCCATCTCGAACTTCTTGGTCAGGATGCGGGCGGTGGCGTCGTCGATGCGCCGCATCGGGATGTCGCCCGACTCCACCTCCTGCCGCAGCAACCGCAGGAACTTCGCGTGATCGGTGGACAGCATGATCATGTCCAGACCCGCGTTGACCGATTCGCGCACCTCGGAGGCGGTCAGCGTCGAGTCGTCGCCGTCGAGCTGGTGCAGCGCGTCGTAGTCGGAGAGCACCACGCCGTCGAAGCCCAGCTCCCGCTTGAGCACGTCCTGAACCAGGTA
This sequence comes from Actinopolyspora biskrensis, assembly GCF_013408175.1. Classification (GTDB taxonomy): domain Bacteria; phylum Actinomycetota; class Actinomycetes; order Mycobacteriales; family Pseudonocardiaceae; genus Actinopolyspora; species Actinopolyspora biskrensis. The sequence goes on along the minus strand of NZ_JACBYW010000007.1, from coordinate 16,269 downwards.
CTCGTGGGCGTGCATCCTCGTGCCGTTCCAGCTGCTGTAGGAAACCATCACCGAGGCGACGTCGCGCTTGACCGCCTTGCGGAACGGCTCGAGGTGGATCTTGCGCAGCTCGCGCTCGCTGAGTTGCGCGTTCCCCTGGTCCTCACCGCCGGTGGTTCCGCCGTCGCCCACGTAGTGCTTGGCCGTGGCCATGATCGAGCTCGGGTCCTCGCCGAGCCGCTTGCCCTGATAACCGGTGATCTCCTTGGTCATCTTCTTGGGCAGTTCCGGGGTCTCGCCGAAGGCCTCGTAGGTGCGCCCCCAGCGGTCGTTCCTGGCCACGCACAGGCACGGGGAGAACGTCCAGTCGATGCCGGTAGCGGCGACCTCCTCCGCCGTGGCGGCACCGATCCGCTGGACCAGCTTCGGGTCGCCCGCCGCGCCGAGCCCGATGTTGTGCGGGAAGATCGTGGCACCGCGCAGGTTGTTGTGCCCGTGCACGGCGTCCACGCCGTACAGGAGCGGGATTCCCAGGGGCGTGTCCAGGGCCGCGCGCTGGTAGCGGTCGTACATGTCGGCCCACGCCTCGGGCGTGTTCGATTCCGGCGTCGAACCGCCGCCGCTGAGCACCGAGCCGATGCGGTTGTCCGCCACCTCCGAGGGGCCCGCGGCGTCCCGCTCGATCTGGACCATCTGACCGATCTTGTCCCGCAGCGACATCCGCGACATCAGATCGTCGACCCGCTGCTGAACGGGCAGGGACGGGTCCTGGTACTCGGCCCGCGACGTCCCCGCCGAAGCGGGCGCCAACCCCGCGGTCAGCAGTGTGACCACCGCCAGGCCCGCCATCGACGGGAACAGGCGACGTAAGCGACTTCCGGTCGCTCGATACGTCATGAAAACTCCTCACAGTTCTGCGAACGTGTGGCGTGCAGCACTTTCGCAGCATGACCGTGAGCGCTCTCGTTACCAAGCGTCCGAAAAGTGGTATCCGCTTACTCCATTCAGAAACCCCGGAGGAGCGCGGAATCGAGCCCGTTCGCCGAAGGGCCCCGCCCCCGGGGTGCGCCCGCGAAACGACGGGTGCGGCCCCGCCACCCCGACGGGACCGCACCGCGAGAGGAGCGCGCGGACAGAGCCGGCACCCGCTCGGCCGGACCGCTCGCCGGGCAAGCGGCGCAGCCGCTTGCCGCCACCCGCGCAACCGGCCGAGCCGCCGACCTCACCGGACGGTGATCTGCCTGCCGCGCAGCCCGTCCCTGGCGCGCCGCTCGTCCGCGTCCAGCGAGCGCTCGTCCAACGAGGCCAGCGCCTCGTCCAACCGGCGCCCCAGCGCGGCGGCAGGCTCGGCCCACTCGTCCGGGTGCTTCTCCCGGTCCAGATCCCACACCGGAACCAGCAGCCCGTGCGCGCGGAACGATCCCGCGTAGCGGCTGTCCTCGCCCAGCGCCAGCTCACCGCGCGCCGAAAGCCGCGCGAGCGCCGAGATCAACCGCTCCTCCGGCTCGGGCCGCACCCAGCGCAGGTGCGCCCGGTCGGTGGCGTCCACCCAGTACGCCGCGTGCACGCCCTCGGTCTCCAGGCGCTGCGTCGGCATGATCGCCGAATTCGCCCGCTCCAGCGACATCGCGACCTCCCCGGTGGCCTCGACCCCCTCGGGCATCCACCAGGAGAAGTCCTCGTGCACCTGGACGTCCAATCGCGCATCCGGATCCAGCAGGTCCTGCAACCGCGCCGGAACACTGCCCGCCGGGGCGTCCTCCGGACCGACCACGGCCAGGGACTCACCCGGCTCGGCCGTGCGCACCCACTCGACGGCCCGCGCCAGATCCCTGCTCACGTCACCGGACTTCGTCTGCACCTGCAGACCGATGAAGGCCACACCGTCGGTGCGCACCAGCGCCGCCGCGGCCATCGGCAGCACCGTGGCCAGCTGGATCTCCTCGGAGCCGGAGGCCAGCGGCAGCCGCGCCGTGGCCGAGGGCACGAACTCACGCAGGGCGACCAGCTCGCACTCGGCCGCCAAGCCCTCGAACGGACGGGTGACCTTGACCTTGGCCGCTCCACCCGAAGCACCGTGGCAGGCCTTGTACCGCTTGCCGGAACCACAGGGGCACGGCTGCCTGCGTCCGACCACCGGAATGTCCTCGGCCGGTTTCTGCTCCGGCGCGGTTCGTTTACTCAAGATCGCTCTCCTTGGCGCGTTCTGCTCCGCAAGACGCATCGGCACGCCCACGAACGCCGCGTGCCGATCGACTCCGCTCATCGACTTCGACACTCGAGAACCGCCCCCACCGGGAAAACCCGACGTGCGGGCGCACCGGCGTCACCTTCGAATCCGGGCGACGCTATCGAACACCACCCCGGCCGACGCAGCCGGGCAGCCCGACCGGCACCGGAGAACCCCGCCCGTGCCCGCGGATCACCGCACGGCGTGCGGGGGGCGAGCCGCGCGGGGCGGCTCCGGAGCGCCCCGGACCCGCAGCACCCGCCTGCTCCGCAACGTGGTCGGATCCGGCGGGACGAGCACACGGGTGCACCGCTTGACCACGCGCACCGAGACCACGGCCAGCACGACCAGCAGCACGTCGGAGAAGGCGTGCAGCAGCACCCCGTCGGCCAGGGCCTGGACGCTGTTCCGCAGCCCCCACAGCATCGTCGACCAACCCACCAGCAGGCACCCGGCCCAGCAGAGCCACCAGAGCCGGACCAGCCGCGAGGGAACGGGCCGCGCAGCGGGCACGGACTCGCCCGAACCACGCAGCGCCGCGTCCTCCAGCTCGGCGAGCACCGAGCCGGGGACGAACAGGTTCACCCCGGGGATCAGCGTGCCGAGCACCACCTGCCAGTCCGGACGGGCAGGGCGCAGTCCCGCCCGCTCGTGGGCGTAGGAACGGGTCCGCAGTGCCCACAGCACCCCGACCACCGCGCTCAGCAGCCCGAACAACCAGGTCATGATGCCGACCGTGGCGACGAGCGCGTCCGAGACCGCCAGCGTGGTGCGGCCGAGCGCACCCGAGCGGCTCCACAGCAGCAGCACGTACCGCCACGACTCCGCCCCCGCGGCCAGCACGCCGAGCACCGCGGTGATCCAGAGGGTCGAGACCGCGGTCCCCGAGAGGGCCGCCACGCGTTCCGCCGGGTCCGCACGCCGCGAGTTCGGAAGCGAGAGCGGCCAGCGCCAGGTCAGCGGGGGAAACCCCCAGCGCGGCGGAGCCGGGTAGGCCGGCGGTCCGGTGTAAGGGGGACGCGGCCGGGCACGCCGCCGCACGTTCGGACCGCCCGGTGGAGTGGCCGTCCACTCCACCCGGGGCCCGGACCGGGGAGGACGGCCCGTCACAGCACGTGGGGTTCCGCGTCGGGATCGTCCGCCACAACCGGACGACCGATGGACGACCAGCCGTTCATCCCCCGGTCGACGTTGACCGCGTCCCAACCGCTGGCGTTCAGATAGGCGGTCACCTTGGACGAGCGGCCACCCGACCGGCAGATCACGTAGAGCTGGTCCGCCTCGGGGATCTCGTCGAGCCGCTGCGGGATCTCGTTCATCGGGATGTGCACCGCGCCCGGCGCGTGGCCCGCGTCCCATTCCTCTTGCTCACGGACGTCGAGCAGGCTGCCCTCGGGAAGCCGCTCCGGCAGCTCCTCGGGGGACACCGCCGGAACTCGACCATGCATCGGAGTAGTCACACCTCGATGCTGCCACGCCGCGCGCCGAACGCGCCCACCGCAGTGGTCGAACCGGACGAGCGGAACCGATCCCGCCGAACGGCCGGGGCGCGCACCGCCGGCGGTCAGCTCCGGCGCCTGGCTCGGACCAGTCGATGCCTGCCGCGCCCGCCACGGCTCGTCGACGAGACCCGCTCCGCGGCCTCCCCCTGATCCACGGAGCGGTCCCGGAGGAAACCGAGCCGGTCCGGGGTGTGCATCCGCAGCATCACGCGCCCGGTCCCCGAAGGGACGTTGCGTCCGGTGAGCTTGCTGACCACCACCGTCACCACGAAGGCCACCGGAACGGTGAAAGCGGCGGGCTGCAGCAGCACGGCCGACCACCACCCGTACCCGTCGCCGAGGAAAGCCCCGGTCAGCACCGCGATCAGCACCAGACCGCCCCCCACGACCAGCCCGCCCATGGCCCCGGCCGCGGTCAGCTTGCGCCACCAGATGCCGAGCACCAGCAGCGGGAAGAACGTGGAAGCCGCCATGGCGAAGGCCAGGCCGACGCTCTGCGAGATGTCCCGCCCGATGGCGATCAGCGCCAACGCCACGGGAAGGATGCACGAACCGAGAGCGATCAGCCGGAAGTTCCCGAGCTTGCCGGGGAGGAGGTCGGTGAACAGCACACTGGACACGCTCATGACCAGCCCGGAGGAAGTGGACAGGAACGCCGCGAAGGCGCCGGCCGCGGTGACCGCCCCGATCAGCTCGCCCGGCCACCCCTGCAGCATCGCCGTGGGCAGCAGCAGCACCGCGGCGTCGGTGTTGCCCGTCACCAGCAGCTGCGGCACGTAGAAGCGGGACAGCACCCCGAAGATCGTCGGGAACAGGTAGAAGACCCCGAGCAGCCCCAGCACCACGAACGAGGTGCGCCGCGCCCCCTGCCCCGTCGGGTTGGTGTAGAAGCGCATCAGCACGTGCGGGAGCCCCATGGTCCCGAGGAAGGTGGACAGCATCAGGGAGTAGGTCTCGAACAGCTCGTAGGAGTCACCGCTCTGCGGCAGCAACCAGGACCTGTTGTCCGGCTCCGCGTCGGCGACCGCCGGAACCGCGCTCCCCTCCGGGAAGCGCAGCTCGGAATCGGCCCGCACCGAGTGGATCCCCTCCGTGAGGTAAACGCTCCCCCCGGAACCGGCCCCCTCCGAGTCCGCGACCCCGTCCAGCGCCTCCGGCCCCGGGCCGGACAACACGTCCACCCAGACCGGCTCGGTGACCCGCAGCCGCACATCCGTCTCGATCCGCACCGTGGTCGTACGCTCGAAAGCGGGCGGGACGGGTTCGTCCAGCCCCCTGCGGTGCTGCTCGTCCTGCCCGAGGAAAACGAAGAAGAGCACGAACACGGGCACGCTGATGGCGAAGAGCTTGATGCCGTACTGGAAGGCCTGAACCAGCGTGACCACACGCATCCCACCGCTGAGCACCCCGGCCAGCACGATGACCGCCACGGCCAGGATCCCGCTCGAGTAGGTGATTCCGGTGACCGTGGACAGCGTGACGCCGGCCGCCTGCAGCTGGGGAACCAGGTAGAGCCAGCCGATCAGCACCACGAGGACCGTCGACACGGCGCGCACCCGGGTCGAGTCCAGCCGCACCTGCGCGAAATCGGGCAGCGTGTAGGCGCCGGAACGACGCAGCGGCGCGGCCACGAACAGGATCAGCGCCAAATACCCCGCCGTGTAGCCGATCGGGTACCAGAGGGCCTCGATACCGTCCTTGAGCAGCAGCCCCGCCACACCGAGGAAGGAGGCCGCCGAGAGGTACTCACCGGCTATGGCGGCCGCGTTGCGCTCCACCCCGACCATGCGGCGGGCCAGCAGGAAGTCCGAAGTGGTCCGTGCTCCGCGCGACCCCCACATCGCGAGGGCGAAGGTGACCACGGCTATCAACGCGACGCCGCCGAGGGCCCACGGATTCACCGGTCCACCATGTCCATGAACTCACGCTCGTGCTGTTCGGCCTTGCGCGTGCCGATGTACCCGATCAGCAGGATGAACGGGAACGGCAGCACCCCCAGGAGGAACCAGGGCAGCGGAATGCCGAACAGCCGGATCTCGGACAGGACGGGGACGTAGCGCAGCAGCACGGGCAGCGCGCCCAGGAACGCCGCGCTGATCGCGGCCAGCCACAGCGAGGAGCGCAGCTGGGCACGAACCAGGTTCCGGATCATCGCCTCGCCCATGCTGCTCTGGTTCTCGAGATCGATGATCGTGCGCGGAACGTCGCGCGAACCGCGCCGATCGGCCAGCACCACGCGCTTGCGCCGCGGAGCGCGCTGCTGGTGTGCCGAAGAAGTCCTGCCCGTGGTCACCCTCACCGCCTCTTTTGTCGAAGCCTCCCCGTCCGGGTCGCCGTGGGTGGTCGACTCGGGTGCTGGTTTCGGCGCCGGGGCGCCGAAGAAGGACCCGAGCCAACCGACGGCCCGACAGGAGAGCCTCGGTCGAAGTGGTCATGATCCGCCACAGGGATCATCCGACGAACTCCCCGCTCCGGACAACGGTTCCGCGGTCATTGACGCGGCGAACGCACCAGCCGGTCCTTGAGTTCGCGGGTGTGCCTGCGGCTGACCGGCAACTCGCGGGTCTCCCGGTGCTGTCCCCCGGCGATGAGCACCGAATACCCGGAGGAGGACATGCGCAGCTCGTTGATCAGGTTCAGCGCGACCAGGTAGGACCGGTGAATGCGCACGAATCCGGCGTCCGCCCACTTCTCCTCCAACTGGGCCAGCGGGATGCGCACCAGGTGCGACCCCTCGTCGGTGTGCAGCCGCGCGTAGTCCCCCTGGGCCTCCACCCAGCGCACCTGGGAACGCTGCACCAGGCGGGTGGTGCCCCCCAGCTCCACGGGGATGACCGAGTGGTCGTCGGCCCGCTGCTGCTCCTCCGCCCGCTCGCCGCCGGCGGTCAACGCGCGGGCACCGTCGCCGCCCGTCTCCGGAGGGGCGGCTATGCGCTGCACCTTGCGCAGCGCGCGTTCCACCCTTTCGGGGCTGGCCGGTTTCATCACGTAGTCGATGGCGCCCAGGTCGAAGGCCTCCAGCGCGTTCTCCCCGTGCGCGGTGATGAACACCAGAGCCGGTGAGTTCTCGAAGGAGAAGAGCACCCTGGCCAGGTCCATTCCGGTCAGTCCCGGCATGGCGACATCGATGAAGACGGCGTCCACCAGCGGCGCCTCGGCGGGGCGCCCCTGCAGGTCGGGGTTGTCGCTGCGCAGTATCCGCAGCGCCTCTGCCGCGTCGAACGCCGTCAGCACCTTGCTGACACGCGGGTTCTTCTCGATCATTCCCTGCGTCGTCTCGAGCCCCGGGACCTCGTCGTCGACGATCAGGATGACGAGGCCTGCCCTGCTCGAGCCGCCGCTGCCGTTACGACCCTCGGGCGGGCCGCTGATGCGCTGTGGTGTACTCACGGCAAAGCCCAATCCTCCCGCGCTCACCGAACTCACGTCCACGGTCGACCAAGCGCGCCGGAGCGGCGCCCGCGGCGCCACCCGTGAACACCGACCGCGGGTGAAGCGTGTGACTCACCGCATTCAACCTAAGCCCCCGCATTCATGTTTCGCGCGGTGGGTGCACGTGCATTCGCACGATCGTCGCAATCCGCCGTGGAAAAATCGGTCCACAGTCGACCACCCGGCTACGCGGCCCCCGCGCGCGGGGTCACCGCCCAGCGTCCCGCCCCACTGTCCGGACTGGACGCAAGTCGGTTCTCTCCGGCCCCGCACCGCCGCGAAAGTTTCCGCTCATCAGAACCCGCTACGCGAACCAGGTCCCCGGAAATCTCCCACTCCAACGCAGGTGCTTACGAGCCTGAGCAATTCGCACCGCCGCGGGTTCTCTCGTGGTGCTCTCGCGAGGAAGGCCCGACGTCGTGTAGGCCGCTACCCGATGTCGGGCCTCCCCGGAGCGAGAGCCCGCGAGAGGTTCCGCCACGCAACCACCCACGACGAGGAAGAGCAGAAGACACGAGTCACAGCCCGAAGCGCGACCACATTCCCCGGTTCTCGATCCGGTCGAAGGCGGCGTTGACCGCTCCGGCCGCCACTCCGGCGGCACCACCGCCCGGACCCGTCATTCCCAGCCGGGCCAGCAGCGGCTTGCGCGGCTCGACGGAGACGATGTGCGCGTCGGGAAAGCGGTGGGAGACGACCCCGCGCAGGTTGCCCAGACCGTCCACCAGCCCCAGTTCCCGCGAGCGCCGCCCGGTCCAGACCTCACCGGAGAAGAGGTCCTCATCGGCCTCCGAGATGGCATCACCGCGACGCTGCCGGACCCAGTCGGCGAACTGCTTGTGCAGCTCCTCCTGCATCCCCTGCAACCACTGGACGTCCTCGGGGTTCTCCGGGCGGAACGGGTCCAGCCGCGACTTGCTCTCCCCGGCCGTGTGGATCCGGCGTTCGATACCAGCGCGGCGCAGCAGCTCCTCCATGCCGAAGCCGGCGCTGACCACCCCGACGGAGCCCACCATGGAGCTGGCGTGCGCGTAGATCTCGTCACCGGCGCAGGCCAGCCAGTAGCCCCCGGACGCGGCCACGTCCTCGCAGAAGGCCAGCACGGGGACGTTCTTCCGCTCCGCGAGCTCACGAATCCGCTCGGCCACCAGCGCCGACTGGGTCGCCGCCCCTCCCGGCGAGTTGATCGCCAGCGCGACGGCGGACGTCCTGTCGAAGGAGAACGCACGGTTCAGGGCGGAGTCGACCGTCTGCAGCGAGATCGAGGGACGGTTCACCGGGGAGGGCGTCGGGGTGATGGGGCCGTGCAGCTTGACGACCGGCACCACCGGGCCGCGCTCGGCCCGCTCGGCGAGTTTGCCCGGCAGCTTCTCCGAGAGCTTGCCGGGAAGTGCCTGGGTGATTTTCTGGGCTGACTTCTCACTCATGCTTCCACGTTACTGGCCGCGGAGCGAACAGCCGTGACACGACCGGCTCGAAAACCGCGCTTCGGCCGCGTCGGGTCACGCTCCGGAGGCACGCGCGGTCTCCTCCTCCCGCACCTCCTCCACGACGTCCCGTTCGGGAGGTTCCCCCGGCCCGGAACGTTCCACGGGCCCGGCGTCCTCGACGGAGTCGAGCTCCTCCGGAGATTCGGCTGCCGGTTCGGCCGCTCCGTCCGCCGCGGGCGCGGATTCCTCCGCGGACTCGGCCGGCGGGGGGACGTCCGGGCAGTCCGCGCCCTCGAAGGGCTGGGAGGACAAGGGCTGGACCCCGGGAGCGAACTTCGGGACCCGCATGATCACCTTCATCCCCGCCCCCTGCTCGGTCTCCACCACCAGCCCGTAGTCGTTGCCGAAGGTCGCGCGCATGCGGTCGTTCACGTTGCCGAGGCCGACGTGCGAACCGTCGGTGTGGCTGCCCTCGAGCTCCTCCTCCAGCTGCTGCGGGTCCATACCGATGCCGTCGTCGTCCACGCTGATCAGCGCCTCGCTGCCGTTGTCCTCCGCGAAGACGGAAACCGTGCCGCCACCGGGCTTCTTCGCCAGCCCGTGCCGGACGGCGTTCTCGACCAGCGGCTGCAACGCCAGGAACGGCAGCACCACCGGGAGGACCTCGGGCGCGATCTTGAGCTGGACCTTCAGGCGCTCGGGGCCGAACCGGGCGCTTTCCAGCATCAGGTAGCGGTCTATGTTGCGGATCTCCTCGGCCAGGGTCGTGTACATCTCGTTGGACCGGAACGAATACCTGGTGAAGTCCGCGAACTCGGTGATCAGCTCCGTGGCCTGGTCCGGGTCGGTGCGGATCAACGCGGAAATGGTGTTCAACGCGTTGTACACGAAGTGCGGGGAGATCTGGGCCCGCAGCGCGCGCACCTCGGCCTCGGCCAGCTTCTCCCGGGAAACCTGCAGCTCGGCCAGCTGCAGCTGGGCCGAGACGTGGTCGGCGACCTCCTGCGCCGCCCGGAACAGGCGCTTGCGGTCCCCCGCGGTGATCAGCACCAGGGCACCCCGGTTGTTGTTGTCCACCTCGAGCGGGACGACCACGGCGTGCCGCATCAGGCAGGGACGCTCGTCGCACGGCAGGTCGGCGTGGTCCACGTACTCGCTCTTGCCCGTGCGCAGCGACCGGTCGATCGTCTCCGTGAGGTCACGGTAGTGCTCGTTGACACCACCGTCCCAGCTCAGCAGCGTCCCCTCCGCGTCGACGATACCGACGGCCACGCAGGACAGCAGGGCCCGCAGATGCGGCGCCGTCTCGTCGGCCGCCTCCTGGTCGAGGCCGCGACGCAGGTGCGGAGCCGCACTCGTGACCCGGTGCAACGCGGCGAGAGTGGCGTCCTCCTTCGACGTACTGACCCGGCGCGAGCGGCACAGCATCACGAACATACCGAGCACGGCCAGCGCCGCGATCAGGGTCAGCACCGTCCGCTCCGACAACAGTTCGAGCACGCTTCACATGTTCACCGGATATCACCCGCGGAGGCAAGGACATCACGATCAGTGCACCGCCGGCGTCGGTGAGCGGTTCGCACTCCTTCCGCGGAACGGAAAACAAGCCCACGATCGAGTGAGATTCACAGCTACCCGAAGCCGTTCCGGAAACACTCGCACCCGAGCACCCGCACCGGGAGATCCGAACCGGAAAAACCCCACCCGTTCGTATGAGTACCGATCACCGCGCGAATTCCACGGCGCTCCCGGCCGACCGGCGCGGGCCTTCCTCACTCGACCGGCTGAAGCGGGCCGTTCATGTCCGGTTCGGCGTAGACCTCGATGTTGCGTGCCACCCGAGCGCCTTCCTGACGCGCCGTGAGCGTCCCGCGCACGACGCCGACCCAGCGCTCCGGCGGATGTTCGTCCGTGTCCCCCGGCGTCTCGGCGATGATCGACCACGGCCTGCGCAGCAACCAGCGCACGGGGAAGAACAGCACGAGCAGCAGCAGCGCCAGCACCAGCCAGCCGGGAATCAGCACCTCGGAAGGAGTCCAGACCAGAAAAGCGACGACCAGGATCAACACGACCGAGCTCATCACGACCCCGGGGGAACGACCACCGCTGACGTCGTGCTCCCACTCGTCGACCATGAGTGGGTCGCTCCACTCGATGCTGGTCCGCAAGTTCCACTTTCGACCGTCGGATCCACGCACCGCGCGGTTCATCGCCGCCTCCACGCACTGGGCCGGGACTTCGCCTGCCCGCCTTCGGGGTCGCCCGCCTCCGGCTCGATCAGCATTCGGGGACACCGTACCGCGCACGGCCTGTGAATGCGCCCCTTCCCGGCCCGGCTTTACTCTTCCGGAGGAAGGGTCGGAACCGACACGTCCACGAGGCGGGCACCACCGCCCGAGGGGGAGACATGGACCCGGAGCACGCTCGCTCGATAGTGCGCGAACAGCACCACGCGGTGCTGGCCACCGCGCGCTCCGACGGAACGCCGCAGCAGAGCCCCGTTTTGGCCACTGTGGACTCCGAGGGAAGGATCGTCATCAGCACCACGGCCAACACGGCCAAGGTGGCCAATCTGGCCAGAGACGACAGGGCGTGGCTGTGCGTGCTGCCCGACGAGTTCTTCGGAAGATGGGTCCAGGTGGAGGGCAGGACCGAGATCGTGCGGCTGCCCGAGGCCATGCCGCTGCTCGAGGAGTACTACCGCTCCATATCAGGTGAGCACGAGGACTGGGAGCAGTACCGCGCCGCGATGCGCGCCGAGAACAGGGTGGTGCTGCGCATCGAACCGACCCGCGCGGGTCCCTCCTGACGGAGCCCCTCCGTTCCGGTCGTCCGGTCACCGGGGTGCTCGCCGGAGCGGACCCCTCCTGCTCGCACCGCGCCGGGCCGAGCAGCCCCTGGCCCGTCCCGGCCCGAGGCCGTTCCACACCCCCCCTGCGAAGCCGCCGCGGGCATGAAGTACAGTAGTCGCCGAAGCGGTCGCTGGGCCGGTTCAACGCGGATGTAGCGCAGCGGTAGCGCATCAGCTTGCCAAGCTGAGGGTCGCGGGTTCGAATCCCGTCATCCGCTCGGTGACGAGCCCGTCGGTGTAAAAGCCCGGCGGGCTCGTCTTCTTGGATCCCCTCCTTCGACCCCCGGGCCGGTTCCCCGCGGCTTCGGAGCCCCCGAAGAGCAGAGCACCGAACCCCGGAGACGGACCGTTCCTCCGGTTCGGAACCCCTCTCCCCTGGGGCCGCTCCCCGCGATGAGCGAACCGTTCCCAGGAGATCGGCGCAGTGCCGGAACCCCGCAAAAGACGATCCGGACACCCCTCCGTCAGAGTGGCGCACTCCCCCGAACGGAGTATAGGTCTAGACCATAACCGGTTATTAGGTCTGGACCAAAGTGATGGTGATCAACCCCAGTGAGTTACTCGAAACGGAGCTGTCCACGGCCGGGACGGCATCCGTAGCTTTTCCGACTACGGAAAGCGAAGAAGGGAGTAACCATGCTCACCAAGCGCATCAAACGGGCGATGGGGATAGCCGCGTTCGGCATCGTTCCGCTGGCGCTGCCCATGCTCACCGCGGGTGCCGCCTCGGGGCACGGCTACACGCAGAACCCGATGAGCAGGCAGGCGCTGTGTGCCGACGGCACGGTCAGCAACTGCGGCGCCATCCAGTGGGAGCCGCAGAGCGTGGAAGGCCCCGGCAACTTCCCCTCCGGCGGCCCGGCCGACGGCAACCTCTGCAGCGGGGGGAACAGCCGCTTCTCCGAGCTCGACGAACCGCGCAACGGCAACTGGCCCGCGACCGACGTGTCCGCGGGCCAGAACCTGCAGTTCCGCTGGGAGCTCACCGCGGCCCACTCCACCGAGTCGTTCCGGTACTTCATCACGAAGGACAGCTACGACCCGAGCCAGCCGCTGACCAGGGACCAGCTCGAGCTCCAGCCGTTCCACACCGAGGACTACAACGGCAGGCAGCCCGACTTCACCGTCACCCACACCGGGCAGCTGCCCTCCGACAAGAGCGGCAAGCACCTGATCTTCGGTGTCTGGGAGGTCGCGGACACGAGCAACGCCTTCTACACGTGCTCGGACGTGAACTTCGGCTGACCCCGATGTAGGGTGCCCGCACAGCGGAACCGCGCCCCGGCGTCCCCCGTTGCGGTGCCGGGGCGCGGTCCGCCCCCTTCCCGGGCGGCCCGCGCGGGACGCGCGCCCGAACCGGACGAACCGTTCCGCTACGAGCTCCGGGCGCGTCCCGTCGCCCACGAAAGAATGAACTGATCCACCTCCGGCCAACCGATCGGTCCGCGAACCCGTCCCCTCACCGGAGCAGACAACGCGGAAAACGAAAGGTTCGACGATGCGCTTCCCACGAATCCGCACCGCACTGGCCGGATTGGGAGTGGCCGCGCTGACCGCGGCCCTGTCCGTGACGACCACACCGGGAGCCGGTGCCACCGAGTCGGCGACGCTGCCCCCGCCGCCGGAGTGCGCGACCGACTGCGAGCGGGTCTTCGAGCTCTCACTGCCGCACGACGTCCACTTCGCCGGTTGGCGCGACAGCTCCGTCCCCGGGGGAGACAGCGTGCTCGCCTACTACTCGGGCGGAAGCGTTCACGACACGCTCGAACTGGAGCACAAGAGGGTCCGGGACGCGGACTGCGGCTGGGAGGGAGACGCCCAGCGCTGCGCTGTCACCTACCACACCGGAGCGCACGGCACGGGCGCGCTGTCCACCCTGCTCCTGGGCGAGGAGGGGATAGTGCGCAGCAGCGACGTCCGGGGCAACGCCCCCGGGGCCACCCTGCGGCAGCTCGACGGCAACGGTCGCCCGGACGTGGCGCTCCGGCAGAGCACCTACGAGCCGAACTACGCGGAAGCCCCCCAGTACTGGGAGACCTACCTCGAGTTCGAGGGCGAGTTCGTACGCACCGGATGCACCGCTCCCGAGCAGGGGAGCTCACCGGCTCCGACCGAGCCGGTCCACACCAGCTGCGCCTACGTCTGACCGGGCCTTCCCGCCGCGGTTGGCGCACCGGGAGCGTGGTCTATCCCCGCGTGCGCGGGGCCTACCCCCGGCCGTCCGATGTGGAGACCGGGGCGCGGTCTATACCCGCGTGCGCGGGGCCTGTTCGGTGACCTGCGGTCTTGGCAGCGCTTTCCCGCTGCGGGAACCACTTCTGTTCCGGGAGCGAGGAGGGGTCAGTACCACTGGCCGGGTTGCCACTGCACGCAGCTCGGGCGCTGTCCGGTGCGGCAGTATTCGGTGATGGCTTGGCGTGCCTGGTCGAGTGGCAGCGAGGCCGAGGCGGGGAAGAACAGCTGCCCTTCAGGATCGAACAGCAACGCTGGCATCTCCTCGGTGGCGTGTGGGTTGTAGGAATCCACAGCCTCACCGTTGACCGCTTCGGGACGTGCGTCCATGTGGTTGAGCGCGCCCCAACCGTCGTCGGGAGCGACGGTGATGCGAACTCTCGCGTGTGGGAAAGACGGACCGTTTTCGTCGCGGAAGCTCAAGCAAGGCCTGTCCCACACATAGATCTGGGAGTACCGCGTATTGAGGACGGTCTCGACGAGGTCGGCGGTTTCCTCGGGGGTGCGTGCGTAGTGGAATTCGTGGCCGAGGACTCCGGTTATGACGGTCCCCGTTTCGATGGTGGTCATGGTGCTTCCTCTCCACGTATTTCGATGGGGCGTGACTCTCCTGGTTCCCACACGGCCAGTGTTGATCCACGAGGCAGGATGGCTCGTACCGCAGCATGACAACCCCACGGATCAGGACACATACGATTGTTCAGCACAACGACGCCGTAAGTCTGCCCTGCCTCTTTCATCCGTTGGGCGTACTTCGCTTCGACGTGGGTGTCGACCACCGGGGACGCATCTCCTCGATGTGGGGGATACACGCTCGACGTGTCAAGAGCGAGACGTATGCGGTCGGATAGTTCTCGATCTCGACCACTGACCAGAATCTGCTCGTTGCCGTCCTGGTCGTAGATGAGCCCGGATGTTTGACCACCCTCATAGCGCGGTAGCCGTTCGCGGATCTGGTCGATCCAGGAGCGGTCCCGGGCCGTGTCGATAGGAACGCGGCCCAGCGTGGACGGGTGCGGCAGGCTCGGCGGGGGTTTCTCGCCGTGCACGCCGAGGGTGGCGAGGTAGTTGATCAGGTGTTCTCGGGTGTTGTCGGACAGGGCGAGCACGTCGTCGATCAATTCCCGTGCCCGTTCGAACGAAGCGTAGGCCTCGGCCAGTTCGGACGAGGTGCTGCCTTCACCGACTTCGGTCAGGGTGGGCAGGGCGTATTCCTCGATCCAGGCGGGGGCCTGGTGCAGCTGCTCCGGCGGTAATCGTCCGAGCATCCCGGCGAGGGTGTTGCCCATCTCCTCCACAGCGGACATGGCGGGCTCCTGCAGGACGGCGGAAAAGGTCCGGACGTGCTCGGTGGCCCGCATCGCTGCCGGTAGTTCGTCGGTGGGGGTGGCCTCGGTGATCTGCGGGAGTCGTTTCCGGATGTCGTCGCGCATCACCGGTCTCCTATCAGCCCGGGATGACAGTCAGATCGTGTTCGCGGCCTGCGACCTGTGGTGCGGGCACTGCTCGGGGGTGTACGGGTCGACGTAGAGGTAGAGCTGTCCGGTGGCGGTGACGATCATAGCCTCGACGGACAGCCCGTAGGCCAACGCGTGCCGATCGCGGGCCGCGTCACGAACTCCGGGACCGTCGAGGGTCACCCCCAGTCGGAAGGTGGTCGGTCATGGGTGTCTCCGTGGAAGGTGTGGTGGACGGGGGCCGCGCCGGAGGTCGGGGCTCGGTTCATCCCGCACACACGAAAACCCCGGCCGAAGCCGGGGGTTCCCATCGCATCCGCACCCGTGAGTACGTCACCAGTATAATACGGACACCGGTTACGCGACCTCGACGACCTCGCCCGGAGCCCGGTACGGCTGATCGGCCGGACGCTCGTGGTCACGGCACGCGCCGTCCTCGTGCGGCAGAAACCACAGCACCAGGTTCTTCCGGAAGGCCAGGTGAAAAGTGCTGACCTTCCAGTTGCCCTGTCGCAGCGTGTTCGTCAGGTATGACCAGCGGTCGAGGTTGTCCGCGGTAAGCGGCGCGGGGTTCGGCGTGTAGGACGCGAGCGCCTCCTCGATCCACTCACGTCGGCCGTAGGCCTCCTCGGCCTCGCCGCGGTGCGCCTCGATCTGATCCCGCACCCACGCGAGCGCGTCCTCCGGCGACCACGCCACCAGGTCGGGAGACTGGCGGCTGATGTCGGTCCAGTGCTTCTCGTCGGTCGACCACTCCATCCGCATGTAGCAGTGATGGTGCACCGGTTTCCCGGCTGTTACGTCGGTCCAGCTGGTCAGCGCCATATCGGCATCCTCCCACTAGTGGTAGTGCGGCGCGTCGCCGAGCACGGCACCGCAATCGTTGCAGATGATCTGGTGCTCGTTCTGCCGTCGATTCCTGTGCTGGCACGGCTTCTCCGGTTCCGGGAACAGGCCGTCCTTGTCCTTCTTACCCATACTGACCTCCTATGATCTTTCCGGGAACCTGCCCGCTCGGCGCCGCCGGAAGCGACCACCGAACGGGCGAGGCGTCAGACCGCGTTCGCGGCCTGCGACCTGTGGTGCGGGCACTGCTCGGGGGTGTACGGGTCGACGTAGAGGTAGAGCTGTCCGGTGGCGGTGACGATCATGGCCT
>NZ_JACBYW010000006.1 GCF_013408175.1 Actinopolyspora biskrensis | reverse complement strand
GCTTGGCCCGAGCCATCCCACGCTCCACTCACACAGCGAACGTGATCACCACCCACCCCACCCTGCCAAACCAAGATCATTCTGCAAGGACCCCTAAGTCCGTGATCGTGTGCGGAACACTCGCGCCGCGCCGTCGCCGTGCTCGGTGCTCACGGCGCGGAACCGTTCCGGGGCCGCCCCTCGCGTTGCGCGCCGGGGGCACGGCTGATGGAGGTCTCCCGCCGCTGAGCGCGCCCCGCTCTTGCCCAAACCCGTTCGATGCCCTGGGGCACGGGTACGTAGGCTGTGAACCATGAGTACCTCCGTGCTTACTGGCGTGGCGTGGCCCTACACCAACGGGCCGCGGCACATTGGTCACGTCTCCGGAATCGGTGTCCCCTCGGACGTCTTCTCGCGGTACCACCGAATGTCCGGGAACAAGGTGCTCATGGTCTCCGGAAGCGACGAGCACGGGACCCCCATCCTGGTGCAGGCCGAGAAGGAGGGGCTCACCCCGCGTGAGCTGGTGGACAAGTACCACCGCGTGATCGCCGAGGACATGCGCTCGCTCGGGGTCAGCTACGACCTCTACACCCGCACCACGACGGGGAACCACTACGCGGTGGTGCGGGACATCTTCCGCGCGTTGTACCACAACGGCTACATAGTCCCGCGGACCACGACGGGCGCGGTGAGTCCCTCCACGGGCCGCACCCTGCCGGATCGCTACATCGAGGGAACCTGCCCGATCTGCGATCAGGACGGTGCGCGCGGCGACCAGTGCGACAACTGCGGCAACCAGATCGACGCCGCCGAGCTGCGCAACCCCGTTTCCAGGATCAACGGCGAGACTCCACAGTTCGTGGAGACCGAGCACCTGTTCCTCGACCTGCCCGCGTTCACCGACTCGCTGGGCAAGTGGCTGTCCACGCGCACCGACTGGCGCTCCAACGTACTGAACTTCACGCGCAACCTCGTCGAGGACATGCGCCCCAGGCCGATCACCCGTGACCTGGACTGGGGGGTGCCGATCCCGCTCGAGGGCTGGGACGAGCCGTCGATGAAGCGTCTCTACGTGTGGTTCGACGCGGTGATCGGCTACTTCTCGGCCAGCGTCGAATGGGCCCGCCGTTCCGGCGACCCGGAGGCGTGGCGTGCCTGGTGGAACGATCCGGAGGCCCTGCGGGTCTACTTCATGGGCAAGGACAACATCACCTTCCACGCCCAGATCTGGCCCGCCCTGCTGATGGGGCACAACGGTACGGGTGACCGGGGAGGAACGGCAGGCCCGTACGGGGAGCTCAACCTGCCCACCGAGATCGCCTCCAGCGAGTTCCTCACCATGACCGGCTCGAAGTTCTCCACGTCGCGGGGCACCGTGATCTACGTGCGTGATTTCGTGCGCGAGTTCGGCCCGGACGCGTTGCGCTACTTCATCTCGGCGGCCGGGCCCGAGACGCACGACGTGGACTTCACCTGGGAGGAGTTCGTCCGGCGGATCAACTTCGAGCTCGCGAACGAGTGGGGGAACCTGGTCAACCGCGCCGTGTCCCTGGCGGCCAAGAACGTGGGGGCCGTCCCCCAGCCTCGTGCCCCCGAGGAGGCGGACGAGGAGCTGAAGACCATGGCGCGCGGGGCCTTCGACGTGGTCGGAGGGCATCTGCGGCGGTCCCGCTTTCGCGCGGCCACGCAGGAGGCCATGCGCGTGGTCACCGCGGCCAACAAGTACCTGTCCGAGCAGGAGCCCTGGAAGCGCAAGGACGACCCGGACCGGCGGGACACCATCCTGCACACCGCGCTGCAGGTGGTCTCGGACGCCAACACGCTGCTCACCCCGTTCCTGCCGCACTCGTCCCAACGGGTTCACGAGCTGCTCGGCGGCAGCGGCACCTGGGCGGCCCAGCCGCGGATGGAGGACGTGGCCGATCTGGACGTGGCCGAGCGCTCCTATCCGATCCTGACGGGCGACTACTCCACCGAGCAGGCGAGCTGGGAGTCCAAGCCGGTTCCGGTGGGAAGGCCGTTGAGCAAACCGACCCCGCTGTTCGGCAAGCTCGATCCCGGACTGGCCGAGACCGGTCCGGAATGGGCCCCGCTCCGCACCGACAACTCGTGACAGAGCTTTGCGCGGTTGGTCGGGTAGCCGGTACGTGAGTCGGCGCCTTGCTGCGTCGGAGGGCACGTCGAGTAGCGGCCTGCGCCACGTGCCCTGCCGCCTTGCGACGCGTCCGACTCACGCACCGGAGCTTCTCGTTCTGCGGAGTGCGCGTCGCGCGAGGTGCTCAGGGTGTGTTCTGGCGCTTGCCGTGTCGAAAGCACCACGCCAGTCGTCGACACACCGGCACCGGTGCGGGCCCGGTGAAGGGTGCGGTTGTCTCCGTTCCGACGAACGTCTGCGAGGGAATCGAAGTGAGCAAGGGCGACAGGCGAACACCGCCTCCGGAACCGGAACCACTGCCGGCGCCGGTGGTCGACGCGCACACGCATCTCGACGCCTGCGGTGCGTCGAACGCAGCGGAGGTCCACCGCATGGTGGACCGCGCCGAGGCCGCCGGGATCGGCCGTGTGGTGACGGTCGCCGACGATCTCGACTCGGCGCGCTGGACGGTCGAGGCCGCGGGCTGGGACGAACGTGTCTACTCGGCCGTGGCGCTGCACCCGACCCGTGCGAAGGACTTCGGCGAGACCGAGCGGAAGACGCTGCGGGAGCTCGTGCGCGATCCGCGTGTGGTCGCGGTGGGCGAGACCGGGTTGGACTACTACTGGGACTTCTCCCCGCCGGAACCGCAGCAGGAGGCCTTCCGGTGGCACATCGGGCTGGCCAAGGAGACGGGCAAGCCGCTGATGATCCACGACCGGGACGCGCACGAGGACATCGTGCGCATCCTCGAGGAGGAGGGCGCCCCCGAGACGGTGATCTTCCACTGTTTCTCCGGGGACGCCGAGTTCGCGCGCAGGTGCGTCGAGGCAGGCTACGTCCTCTCCTTCGCCGGGACGGCGACGTTCCGCAACGCTAACGCGCGGGGACTCCGGGAGGCGGCGGCATCGGTTCCGGCCGGGCAGATGCTGGTGGAGACGGACGCTCCGTTCCTCGCCCCGCACCCCTTTCGCGGGCGTCCCAACGAGCCGTACTGCGTGAATTACACCGTTCGTGACCTTGCCGAACTGCGCGGGGAATCGGTCGAGGAACTGGCAGTGGCTGTGTCTACCACTGCCGAGCGAGTGTTCCAACTCGATCGTGTAGTGGGTTCCTGAGCACTGATCACGCTTCGCAGGTAAAGACGATCAGTTGCGAGTGTGCCGAGTTGCGCTGCTGCGGTGTGCTCCTACCGTCCATTGTGGAAGCCGGGATGGAGGGCCTGCCGGGACGAGTGGTGGGTCGATCACCGCAGCGTACGGGGTTCTGATCGACCGGGCACTCCCTCGGGAACCGCGCCGTTGCGGTGGATGACGGCGGATGGCCCTCCGCGCCCGGAAGCACGGCGGAGAGGTTGCCATGACAACTCGGAGCGTCCTGCGTATCGTGATCGTTCTCGTGGCGATGTCGACCACGGCCGTACCGGCGGCTGCCGCCGCGGAGCACCGGGAGAGCACCGGTGTGTGGGAACGACTGGCTCGGTGCGAGTCCGGCGGTAACTGGCACATCAACACCGGAAACGGCTACTACGGGGGGCTGCAGTTCATGCGCAGCACCTGGAAGGCCTACGGCGGCGAGCGGTACGCCCGGTACCCGCACCGCGCCTCCAAGGCCGAGCAGATCGCCGTGGCGCGGGGTCTTCGCGAGGCGCACGGGGACTACGGAGCCTGGCCGGCGTGCGCCCGCAAGTTGGGGCTTCCGCGGTGACGGCCGCTCGTGTTGCGCGGTGAACTTCGCCCGGAAGCGCGAAAAAGTATTATCAAAACAATCGAACCGGCCACGCTTGGTGTCGAGATCTGTGCGTAATGGGGTGCGGAATCGGATCGGCGCTCGTATTCGTGCTCGTTCGTGTGAGTATCCCGATACCACGTGCGCAGGGGTGCCGGTTTTCGGTGCGGTAACTCGGATCACAACGATTTCGTGATCCTTGGCAGCGCGCAGATCATCACGCTAGAGTCTCGAACTCGTAAACCGATGACGACAGTCACGGATTACGCCCGCAGTCTTCGCCGGTGTACGTCGGGGTAGTTCCGCTGGCGCGGTCCGGGTCCGAGAGCGGACACGGACGTGGCAGTGGGCTATGGCGGCGCTGGCTACGGGAGTCGGATACGGACACGAAGCACGAAGGTTGCGTGCCCACCGGGGGGATCAGGACGTTGAATCGACGTGCCGAACCAACCCGCCCGGGTGCGCCTTCCCGCCTTCGGGAGGTAACGACCCTGTGAACGAACGCGGCTATTTCGGTCGGAACGCTTCGATCGACCATCACTCCGCCCACTGGGGTGACTCGCTCGACGGAACCGACTGGTTCACCCCCACTGTCGCGCCCGAAACGCACACCGCCGTCGGTGTGCTGGAACGCCCAGAGGAGCAGACCCGAACCCACCAGCCCTGTCCGGCGCAGGAGGACCACCCGAGCCTCCCCTCGGGGACTCTCAGCATCACCCCTGAGGACGTTTACGAGGTCCTCGGCCCCGACGTCGAGGACCTGATGGCCGACGCCGACCTCGAGGTCGACGAGCTCATCCGGCTGCTCAACGCCGAGACGACGGTCATGCCCCCGCTCTCGCTGCCCGAGACGCTGGGCGCGGACGAGAGCCTCGACGAACCGTCCCCCGAACTCGCCGAGGCGATCAGCACCTGGAAACGCCGTTTCCTCAAGAGCGCGGTGGCCGCCGTCGTGCTCTCGATCGGAGGGACCGGTGGTGCCGCCGCCGCGATGGACAAGTCCGTCACCCTCGAGGTCGACGGGCAGGAGCACCAGGTCAGCACCTACGAGTCGACCGTGGGCGAGGTCCTCGAGGACGAGGGCATCGAGGTCGGCAAGCACGACGCGCTGAGCCCGTCCCTCGATTCCAAGATCTCGCAGGGCGAGACCATCACCCTCGACCAGGGCAGGAAGATCGAGCTCACCGTCGACGGCGAGACCCGCGAGGAGTGGGTTCGCTCGGTGACCGTCGGGCAGGCGCTCCGGCAGCTCGGCGTCCCCACGGACGGTTCCTGGGTGTCGGCCAAGAGGACCATGCAGGTCCCCGAGGACGGCATGAACCTGGAGGTCAAGACCTCCAAGTCGATCAGCATCGCCGACGGCGGCAAGGAGCCGCGCCAGCTGACCACCACGGCGGTGACGGTCGACGAGCTGCTGCGTCAGCATGGCATCAAGGTCGACGGCGACGACAACGTCACCCCGGGCGGGGACAAGAAGATCACCGACGGTGCCGAGGTGCGGATCGACCGCACCAGCACTTCCACGGTCAACGTCCGCGAGCCGATCGAGCCCCCGGTCAAAGAGATCGTGGACGACACGATGCTCAAGGGCGAGCGCAAGGTCGAGAAGCAGGGGCAGGCCGGCGAGAAGATCGTCTTCTTCCGTGTGACGAAGCACAACGGGGACGAGGTCAAGCGCGAGTCCATCGACGAGCGCGTCGCCAAGGAGGCCGAGCCGAAGGTCGTCCGCGTCGGTGGCAAGGAGCCCCCGAACAGCGGTGTCTGGGACAAGCTGGCCCAGTGCGAGTCCGGCGGCAACTGGCACATCAACAGCGGCAACGGCTACTACGGCGGCATCCAGTTCGACAAGTCGACCTGGAACGCCTACGGCGGTGATCAGTACGCCGCCTACCCCCACCAGGCGACGCGGGAGCAGCAGATCGCGATCGCGACCAAGGTCCGCGACGCGCGCGGGGGCTACGGCGCCTGGCCGTCCTGCTCGTCGCAACTCGGCCTGTCCTGACCCCCGGAGCGGGAGCGGGTCCGCTCGTGAAGTGTTCCGGGCCCGGGCGGTGCCTCTCCGCCCGGGCCCGTTCTCGTCTCCGCCGAGCCGGCTGGGTGGTCACCGCTTCGGCGGGTGGACGGACTCGATGACGAAGCCGCTCCGTGGACGAGCGGGCAAGCGGCGCAGGGAGATCGTCAGGTCCTGCTCCGGCACCTCGTACTCCAGTCGGGCCAGCCGGGGGACGAGAGCCCGCAGCAGCGCGCGGGTCGCGTCCTCGCCCGGGCACCGGTGCGAGGTGTCCGGATCACCGCCTCCCTGGGGAACCAGCTCGTCGCGGTCGACCGGGCGGTCGAGGAAGCGTCGCGGATCGAACGCGTAGGGGTCCTTCCACAGCGCGGGGTCGTGGTTCTGCCCGTACAGGTCGAGCAGCACGAGGGTGCCCGCCGGGATCGGTTCGCCGTGCCAGCTCAGGTCCCGCACCGCTCTGCCGCCGACGAACGGTGCGAACGGGTAGAAGCGGCGAACCTCCTGGACGAAGCCCTCGGTGCGGGCGGGATCGTCCGCGCCCAGCGGCTCCCGGTGGGCGGGCCAGCGGTGCAGCGCGTGCGCGGCGAACGTGAGGAACCAGCACACGGCGACGGTGGGCCGGATGACGTTGAGCAGCTCCACCGCGGCGACGCGGGGGCTCAGCGCTGTTCCGTCGGAGTCGTGGTGCCGAGCGACCACGTCGACGGCGGAGTTCCGCGGCACGGTTCTCCTGCCGGAGCGCACGTCCTCGATCAGGCGTGCCAGCCGGTCCTGCTGACGTCTGCGGGCCGACCGGGCTCGCCAGTGGCGCGGGCCGCCGGTGGCGAACCCGTCGACCAGGGAGACCAGGTCGTGGGCGGTGGGGCGCACCTCGTCGTCGCTCAGCGGGATGCCCGCCCAGCGGCAGACCCCTCGGGTGAGCACGCTGCTCGCCTCGTCGAACAGCACCACCCCCGGGCGGTCCCTCCAGGAGGAGCTCTCCTCGTCCCACGCGGCAGTGACGGCCTCGACGAGCTCGTTCGTGCTGCCCGCCTCGCGCACCAGGGAGCCGAAGATCGCTCTGCGCGTGCGGTGGGCGGGTCCGTCGAGGGTGTGCACGGCTTCGTGGCCGAACAGCGTGCTCAGCACCGGTTCCGGCACGGCCGTGCTCCTGCTCACGTTCTGCTCGTCGTAGAACAGGCGCACAGCCTCGGGGCCGCGCAGACCCACCGCGCGCTGCCCCAGCAGCCGGGTGCGGACGAGGGGGCCCGCCGCGTTGTTCCAGCGGGAGGGCAACCAGGCGTAGCCCTCGGTGAGCACGGCCAGCGTGCTGTCGGTGACGGGAACACGAGGTGACTTCATGCGAGCGCACTGCCCGCTGCCGGTCGTGCTGAAACGCGCGCCGGGCGAATGTCGGCGGATGGGATGACGCGCTGCCCGCGATCGAACCCGCGCGAACCGGGACGAGGGGGTCCTACTAGGTTCGGTCGGGTGGAGCAGCGACCGCGGGCAGCGCGTCTGCTCGGCCCCGCCGAGGTGCGCGGACTGGCCGAGCGGCTCGGGCTGCGTCCGACCAAGAAACTGGGCCAGAACTTCGTGCACGACCCGAACACCGTGCGCCGCATCGTCGACACCTCCGGGGTGGGGCCCGACGACGTGGTTCTCGAGGTCGGTCCCGGGATCGGTTCGCTGACCCTCGCGCTGCTCTCCGAGGCCGGAGCGGTGACCGCGGTGGAAGTGGATTCCGCGTTGGCGGAGCGACTGCCGGACACCGTGGCCGAGCACGCCCCCGAACTGGTCGATCACCTGCGGGTGCTGCGCGCCGACGCCATGAGGTTGACGGCGGACGAGGTCGGCGTGGGGCACGGGCCTCCCACGGCGTTGGTCGCCAACCTGCCGTACAACGTGGCCGTTCCCGTGGTGCTGCACCTGCTCGCGGAGTTGCCGAGCCTGCGGCACGGTTTGGTCATGGTCCAGTCCGAGGTCGCCGACCGGATGGCCGCCGAACCGGGGAGTCGCAGCTACGGTGCGCCGAGCGCGAAGTCGGCGTGGTTCGCCTCCGTGCGGCGAGCCGGGGCGGTCTCCCGCAACGTTTTCTGGCCGGTGCCGAACGTGGATTCCGGCCTGGTCGCTTTCGCCAGGCGCGAGCCTCCTTCGGAGGTGTCGCGCGATCGTGTTTTCGCCGTGGTGGAGGCGGCGTTCGCGCAGCGCCGCAAAACCCTCCGATCGGCTCTGAGCGGATGGGCCGGTTCGCCCGCGCGGGCGGAGGAGCTGCTGCGGGCCGCTGGCGTCGATCCCGCGGCGCGCGGGGAGCAGTTGTCCATAGCGGAGTTCGCGTCCGTCGCGGCGGCCGCTGAGCAGCGGTAGTCGATCCGCTTTCCTGCTCGGGTGCGGTCCGAGCTCGTCCGGTGCCACGCTCCCCCGTCCGGGGCCTCGGCGTGTGCGGTACTGCCTGCCGGTGCCGGATGGCCACTTCCGTGGGGTTCTCACCGCGCGAGATCGTGCACTCGCGGTCGTGTTTCCGCTGTCGGGTAACTCCGTTGTGTGAGTGATGAATGCGACAAACAGCGGAAAGTGACTGACATCAACTTGCATTGCCGGTCATCGATGATGTCTACTCTCG
Source organism: Actinopolyspora biskrensis (assembly GCF_013408175.1). Lineage (GTDB taxonomy): Bacteria > Actinomycetota > Actinomycetes > Mycobacteriales > Pseudonocardiaceae > Actinopolyspora > Actinopolyspora biskrensis. Next base: position 440,526 of record NZ_JACBYW010000006.1, on the reverse strand, counting down.
TGCGGAGTCCATCCTGAGCGGCTGAGAGATCTGGCTCGAAGACGCCGCAGCAACCACCCGGAGCGGGCAGGTGCTACAGCCAGGAACGATGGAGTTGATTTGTCTCTAAGTTCCACCGCCACCGCGAGGGCGCTGCCCGTGGCTACCCGCCTCGGCTTGACGGAGCGCCGTGTCGTCGACCTGGAGCGTCGTACTACGACCGCCTGTCGTCGCCGCGCCTGAATCCCCGTACTGGCCCCTGGTTCCCTCCCCAAACCGGCTACGTGCGATGGAGCACGTCTCACGCCGGGGTGAGCTGAAGCGGAGTTCGATCGTGATCACAGTCGAAAACCTGAGCAAGTCCTTCACCCAGAACAACACTCGTGTAACCGCGCTCGACGACGTGAGCCTCGAAGTCCCGGACGGCACGGTCTGCGGAGTCGTCGGAACCAGCGGTGCGGGCAAGTCCACCCTGGCGCGCTGCATCTCGCTGCTGGAGAAGCCCGACAGCGGAGCCATCCGGGTGGACGGCACGGACCTGGCCGCCCTGGACGGCAGCAGGCTCCGTGCGGCTCGTCGCCAGATCGGGGTCGTCCCCCAGGGGGACTCCCTGCTGCGGCAGCGCACGGCGGCGGGCAATGTCGCCCTCCCGCTCGAGTCGGCCAAGGTCCCCGCGGCGCAGCGGCGCAGCAGGGTGGCCGAGCTGCTGGACCTCGTGGGGCTGAGCGACAAGGCCTCGGTCTACCCCGACCACCTCTCCGGGGGGCAGCGTCAACGGGTCGCGGTCGCCCGCGCGTTGGCCGCGAAGCCCTCGGTGCTGCTGGCCGACGAGCCCACCTCCGCGCTGGACCCGAGCACCACGGACTCGGTGCTGACGGTGCTGGACCGTGCTCGTTCCGAGCTGGGGGTGACCGTGCTGGTCGTCACCCACGACATGGCCGTGGTGCGGCGCATCGCCGACGACGTCGCGGTGCTGGAGGAGGGCAGCGTGGTCGAGCACGGCAAGGTGCTGGACCTCGTTTCCGAGCCGGGCAGCCGGATCGGTTCCACGCTGCTGCCCGAGACCGACCAGGCGGAGCTGGTTCGTTCGCCCGGCGGGGAGCACGACGTGACCGCCGAGGTGGTGCTGGTCGGTTTCGCGGCCGTGGGGGCTCTGCTTCCGGAGGCATCGAACCGGTTCGGGGTGGAACTGTCCATTCTCGGCGGTGGATTGACGCGGCTCGGGGACACACCGGTCGCCAAGTTCCGTATCGGGTTGTCCGGTGAACGTTCCGAGTCCGCGCTGAAGTGGATGATCGAGCGCGATGCGCATGTGCGCCGCGCTCCCGTGAGCGTTGATGGAGTTGCCGCGTGACTGAAGTGACCCCCTGGTCGGAGGTCTTCGAACTGGCACGTCCCGCGACGGTCGAGACCATTTACATGGTTCTGGTTTCGACGTTGATCGGCGTGCTGGGCGGATTACCACTGGGTGTGTGGCTGCACCTGACCTCGCCGGCCGGGTTGAGCCCCATGCCCGTGTTGCACCGGATCATCAGCGCCGTCGTGGACGTGGTCCGTTCGGTCCCGTTCGTGGTGCTGCTTGTGGTGGTCGCCTCGCTCAGCAGGTTGCTGGTCGGAAGCGCCATCGGAAGCACCGCCACGATCGTGCCGCTGGCCATCGCCGCGATCCCGTTCTTCGCGCGGCTGGCCGCGAACGCGCTGCGCGAAGTGGACTCCACAGCGGTGGAGGCCGCGGTCACCACCGGCGCGGGCAAACCGCGGATCGTGTGGACCGTGCTGCTCAGCGAGGCCCGTTCGGCACTGGTCAGCGCGGTCGGAGTGACCATGCTGGCCTTGATCGGCTACGCCGCCATGGCCGGAGCCATCGGCGGCGGTGGACTGGGGTCCATGGCCATCCAGAACGGGTACTACGCCTACGACGACAGAGTGCTGTACACCGCCGTCGTCCTGCTCGGCGTACTGGCCTGGGGGATGCAGCTGCTCACCGACTGGGTGACCAAGCTCGTCGACCGGCGCAGGTCCCTGGCCAACGTCTGATGGATCGCGGGTCGTCGTGAGCTTCCACGGCCCGCCCCACGAAGAGCTTTCCGTCCGATGAGGGCCCGTGTGCGCCCCGCGGGGCGCACACGGGCCCGTCCGAGTGAACGGTGGCGTTCGCGTGCCACCGGAAACGAATCCCGAAGGGATGAACATGCGCACCAGAAGACTCCTTGCCTCCTTGATCGCCGTGTGCGGGCTGGCGCTGGCCGGCTGCTCGGGTGGTACGGCGGCGCAGGACGACCCGAACGCGGCGATCAAGGTCGGCGTCACGCCCCAGCCGCACGGCGAGATCCTGGAGTACGTCAAGAACAACCTCGCCGAGGACGAGGGCGTCAAGATCGAGCTCCAGCGGTTCAGCGACTACAACCGGCCGAACGCGGCGGTGGCCAACGGTTCGCTGGATGCCAACTACTACCAGCACAAGCCCTTCCTGAAGGAGTACAAGTCCGAGCGCGGCGGCGATCTGCACTGGGTCGGTGGCGTGCACCTCGAGCCGCTGGGGATCTACTCCGAGAAGCACGGCTCGGTGAAGGACCTCCCGGAGGGCGCCTCCCTGGCGATCCCCAACGACCCGAGCAACCGGGGGCGTGCGTTGAACCTGCTCGAGGAGCAGGGGCTGATCGAGCTCAAGGAGGGGGCCGAGCAGGAGGCCGAGGTTCGCGACATCGCGGAGAACCCGAAGCACCTCGAGATCAGGACGCTGAAAGCCGCGCAGCTCCCGCGCACCCTGGGTGACGTGCAGGCTGCCGTGATCAACGGCAACTACGCGCTCAAGGCGAGCCTCGACGATCCGCTGGCCCTCGAGTCGACCGAGGACAACCCGTACGTCAACGGTGTCGTCACCAGCTCGCAGATGCAGGACGACCCGCGGGTCAACAAGCTCGTCGAGATGCTGCAGTCCCAGCAGGTGAAGGACTTCATCAAGCGCGAGTACGGGGGCGAGGCGGTCATTCCGGCCAGCTGACCTCGGTCGATCCCGGACGGGCGTGATCGGGGGCGACTCGCTTGCCAGCTCGCGCGCCACGGTGTGGTCCGAACACGTACCCTGGGAGTCGTGCTGTCCGTGGTACCTACCCCGATCACCGTCCGGGTTCCGGCCAAGTTGAACCTGCACCTCGCGGTCGGCGACAGTCGTTCGGACGGTTACCACGAGTTGGTGACCGTTTTCCAGGCGCTGTCGCTGATCGACGAGGTCACTATACGGGCCTCCGACGAGCCCGGCCTCGAAGCGCACGGAGAAGGCGCCGAGTCCACGCCGACCGGTGCGGACAACCTGGCATGGCGGGCCGCCGCCGAACTCGCCCGCGTCAGTGGCCGTGACTCCGAGGACCCGGGAGTGCGGATCTCGATAAACAAGGGCATCCCGGTGGCGGGCGGGATGGGGGGCGGCAGCTCCGACGCGGCCGCCACGCTGCTCGCGTTGAACTCGCTGTGGCGGCTGGAGATGGGACGCGACGAGCTCGCCGAGGTCGCCGGTGCGCTCGGCAGCGATGTTCCGTTCGCCCTGCAGGGAGGCACCGCGCTGGGCACCGGGCGCGGGGAACGTCTGGTGCCGGTGCTGGCCAGGCACACCTACCACTGGGTGATCGCGCTCCACGAGGAAGGTCTGCGCACCCCGGAGGTCTACGGGGAACTGGACCGGTTGCGCCGGAACTCGGCCAGCCGGGTGGGTGACGTCGAGCCGGTGCTGGAGGCGCTGGCCTCCGGGGACCCACGCGAACTCGCGCTGCTGCTCGGAAACGACCTGCAGGCAGCGGCGGTCTCGTTGCGCCCGGTGCTTCGGCGCACCCTGCGGGCCGGTGTGGACGCGGGTGCTCTCGCCGGGATCGTGTCCGGATCGGGGCCGACCTGCGCGTTCCTGTGCACGGACGCGGACGAGGCGGTCCGGGTGGCCGCGGAGCTCTCCGGGGCCGGGGTGTGCCGGACGGTACGTGTGGCCCAGGGGCCGGTGCCGGGGGCACGGCTGGTCGGTGACGAGAGGACCGACCGGCCCACCCCGCCACAGGTCCACGCTTGAAATACACGGTCCTCCGGGATCGTTCATCGCCTTTGTGGCGCATTCGCCGTAGTAAACGGAGAGACTCACCCCCGATGGCCAACCTGATCAACCTGGAGTCGGTCGAGAAGAGCTACGGCGTCCGGCCGCTGCTGGACGGCGTTTCGCTCGGTGTGACCGAAACCGACCGCATCGGGGTCGTCGGCCTCAACGGTGGGGGCAAGACGACCCTGCTCGAAGTGCTGACCGGCCTCGAAGAACCAGACGCTGGACGCGTCAGCCAGGCACGCGACCTGCGCAGCGCTGTCGTCACCCAGCGCACCGAACTGCCCGAGGACGCGACGGTGCGCAACGCCGTGCTCGATCCGCGGGGGTTCACCGAGGAGTACGAGTGGGCCGCCGATCCCAGGGTGCGCTCGATACTCAACGGGCTCGGTATGACCAGCCTGGGGCTGGAGACGAAAGCCGCCGAGCTGTCCGGAGGCGAGCGGCGCAGGGTGGCGTTGGCGGCGGCGCTGGTGCGTGAACTCGACGTTCTCGTGCTGGACGAGCCGACCAACCACCTGGACATCGAAGGGGTTCGCTGGCTGGCCGACCACCTGCTGGCGCGCCGCTGCGCGCTGGTGATCGTCACCCACGATCGCTGGTTCCTCGACGCGGTATGCAACCGCACCTGGGAAGTCGTCGACGGCAAGGTGGAGCAGTACGAGGGCGGCTACGCCGACTGGGTCTACGCCCGGGCGGAGCGGGCCAGGCTCGCGCAGCAGGCCGAGGAGAAGCGCCGCAACCTGGCCCGCAAGGAGCTGGCCTGGCTGCAGCGCGGTGCGAAGGCCCGCACCTCCAAACCGAAGTTCCGGGTGGAGGCAGCCGAGTCCCTGATCTCCGACGTCCCGGAGCCGAGGGACACCGTGGAACTGGTCTCCTTCGCCAAGCGAAGGCTGGGCAAGACCGTCGTCGAGCTGGAGGACGTCGACCTCGCGGTGGACGATCGCAAGCTGCTGGGCGACGTGACCTGGCGGCTCGGGCCGGGGGACCGCGTCGGCGTGGTCGGAGTGAACGGTTCGGGCAAGACGACCCTGCTGCGCCTGCTGGCAGGGGAGCGGGAGCCGGACTCCGGCAAGCGGATCGAGGGCAAAACCGTCCGGCTGGCCCACCTGACCCAGGAGCTGCACGACCTGCCCGGCCAGTGGCGCGTTCTCGAGGCGATCGAGGACGTCGCCTCCCACGTGCAACTCGGCAAGTACGAGTTGAGCGCCTCGCAGCTGGGCGAGCGGTTCGGTTTCGGCAAGGGCAGGCAGTGGACGAGGGTCGGCGACCTTTCCGGTGGGGAGCGGCGCAGGCTCCAGCTGGCCAGGTTGCTGATGGACGAGCCCAACGTGCTGGTGCTCGACGAGCCGACCAACGACCTCGACATCGACACCCTGCAGCAGCTGGAGGACCTGCTGGACGGCTGGCCGGGAACCCTGGTCGTCGTCTCGCACGATCGCTACCTGATCGAGCGCGTCTGCGACCACGTGGTCGCGCTGTTCGGGGACGGCGGTATCACCCACCTGCCGGGTGGCATCGACGAGTACCTGCGGCACCGGCAGTCGCTGCTGGAGTCCGGCGACCAGAACCTCGGAAAGCAGGCGCAGCAGGAGAGCAAACCCGGTAAGGGTTCCGGCCAGTCCGGTTCGGAGGAACGGGCCGCGCGCAAGGAGATGTCGCGTTTGGAACGTCAACTGGACAAGCTCTCCGAACGGGAGCAGAACCTGCACACCGAACTGGCCGAGGCCGCGAACGATCCGGAACGGCTGCAGAAGCTGAACTCCCAGCTGCAACAGCTGCGCGGTGAGAAGGACGAGATCGAGAACAGGTGGATGGAGGTCGCCGAGCAGCTGACCTGACACCGATGTCCCGCCGGATTCGCGCGGGGGAACCTCGGGCGGGGGGCTCGCTGCGGGAACCGGCACGTCGAGCAGGCGCCGCCACGTGCCTGCCGTTCTCACGAGACCCGCGGCCGAGCCCCCCGGCGGCGCCCACTGCCGGGGTGGTGGTCTCGGCGCCGCCTGCGCCGAAGGACGAACCCGGACAACCCCCCGGCCGGGGATCACGAGCGTTCACGTGAACCGGCTGATCGTGCTGGGAGCAGCGGCCCAGTGCCTCGCCCGAAACCACGAGCGCATGTGGAGCACCGCCGAACCGCGTCCGGTTCCGGCCCGTGCGGAGGCGCTGTGCCGGCGGAAGCCCGCACGCGCACGTCGGCCCGATCTCCTCGGCGCCCGAGGAGATCGGGCCGACTCACGACGATTCGGGATTCAGAGGACGTCGATTTCCACGGGAACGCCGAGAACGCGACCCAGCGTGCGTTGGTCGTTCTCGGTGACCAACTCGACCGAGTCGTCCTCCAGCTGATACTGCGCGCCCCGCGGAGGGAACTGGTCGAGCCGACCGACCAGTTTGGCCGGGTTCTTCGTGGTCAGGACAAGAGGGCCTTGCTGTGCTCCACGAGGACCCACCTGTTCCCGCAGACCTTCGGGCGGGTTCTCGATCGAGATCCTCAAGTCGAGGGACATCGTCTGCTCGAACCTCGGCGGGAACTTCTGGGTCATGGTCAGCGAACTCTTCGGGGTGGAGCTCTGTTCGACGCTAACCTCTCCGAGGTCCTGCCGGGGAGATGAATGGTGTGCCGAGGAAGTCGAGTGCGCCGTCAGGTTTCTGACCTCGATGGAAGTGGTCGTCCCGGGCACTACTGGGGGAGTGCCCTCCATGACCACCGATCCTGTCAGCGGAATCACGAAGTTCTGGTTGCCCAGATCGAAATCCATGCCGGACGAAGTGAAGGCCAGTTCCTCGATGCCCTTCGTCGAGCTCGATTCCCCTGCCTGCGGGGCCGCCGGAGCAGTGGCCAGTGCCGCGGGCATCGCCGGTGTGACGATCAGGGCGACCACACCGGCTGCTCCGGCGACAGCGCGGCGGAACATACGACGATTCCGCAACACGATTTCTCCTCACGTTCGGGTCCGAGCGTTGCTTGGGACAACCGAAACCTTGGCGAGGACGCTGTGCTCCCACAAGCAGCGGTCCACTATCGAGAACCACCATCACCCGTTCCGGCCACCGGCGGCTACGTGTCGGAACCGAAATCGCACCGTTCGACCCGTGCCGACGCGGTGCATCGCGCCGCGGTCCCCGTCGTGGCGGTCCGGGCAGCGGGGGAAGCGCTCAGTGGAACTCGTTCTGCGCCGCCTCCAGGCCCTTCGTCGCCAGCGCGGCCACCGCGTCCGCGCAGCGGTCGACGAAGAACCCCAGTTCGGAGCGCTCGGTGCGGGAGAAGTCGCGCAGCACGTAGTCGGCCGGATCCATCCGCCCCGGCGGGCGGTCCACACCGAACCGCACGCGCAGGTAGTCGCGGGTGCCGAGGGACTTGCTGATCGACCGCAGGCCGTTGTGGCCGTTCTCGCCGCCGCCGCGTTTGAGCCGCACGGTGCCGTAGGCCAGGTCCAGCTCGTCGTGGATCACGATCACCGACTCGGGCCGGACCTTGTAGAACCGGGCGGCTCCGGCGACGGGACCACCGGACAGGTTCATCAGCGAACGGGACTTCGCCAGCGCCGCGCGAGTGCCGTCGAGCCTGCCCTCGGCGACGTCGGCCCCGGACTTGTGTCGCTTGAACTTGCCGCCGATGCGTTCGGCCAGCTCGTCGGCCACCAGGAAACCCACGTTGTGCCGGTTGCCCGCGTAGCGCGGCCCCGGATTGCCCAGCCCGACGATCAGGGCGAGCCGGTCGGCGTCTTCACTGCCCGGTGTAGTCACGAGAACCTCGGATTCGTACTTACCCGAGAGCGTGGCCGCGCGAGCCCACCCGCGCGGCCACACCCGTGGTGGTGAGAACCGCCGCGATTACTCGTTCGCGGTCTGGGACTCGGAGGCCTCCTCGACCATACCGGCACCACTGGTGTCGATCTCGGACTCCATGTCGGCCTCGCTCGGGGCATCGGCCACGAGGACGACCAGGACGTCCTCGCTGCTCTGCAGGGTCGAGCCGCGGGGCATGGTCAGGTCCGGGGCGTGGATCTGGGTGCCCGCCTCGGCGCCCTGGATCGAGACCTCGATCTGCTCCGGGATGTTCATGGCGTCGGCCTCGACCTGGACCTCGTTGGTGTCCTGGGTGACCAGGGTCCCGGGGGCCGCCTCACCGGTGACCACGACGGGCACGTTGACCGTGACCTTCTCGCCGCGGCTGACCAGCAGCAGGTCCACGTGCTCGAGGTAGTTCTTGGTCGGGTGGCTGGTGATCGACTTGCACAGCGCCGTCTCGTTCTTGTCGCCCTCGACCTCGAGGGTCAGCACGGCGTTGCGGCCGTTCTCGCGGAGGATCCTGGCGAACTCGACGGTGGGCAGGGAGAGGTGCTTCGGCTCGGAACCGTGGCCGTAGAGCACCGCGGGGACCTTGCCCGCACGACGAGTCCTGCGAGCGGCTCCCTTGCCGAACTCGGTGCGCTTTTCCACTGCGAGACGTACTTCGGACACGGTGATGTACTCCTTGGCGTCGGGCTGACGTGCATCAGTCGCTGACCTGCGGCGGCGCGACGCGCGACTGGTGTGGTGGAACGGGGCGCCGAGCGCTCACCGGAGTCCGAACCCGGGGTCGATGCGCCGGCCGGACCGCCGGCGATCGCCAGCCGCCACGCCGATAACGCCGGGATTTCACCCGACCTCGCCGAGGCAACCATGCCATTGTATGCGTCGCCCGTTCGGGCTGGTTAAGCGGCCGGTGCGGCACGGCGTGCTGGCGGCGCCCCGGCGCGGAGCGGAACGTTTCGCGCGAAACCGTCGGCGGGGCGGGACCGCGCGGTTCCCGTGGCGACTCGCGGTGTTGTCAATACCTTCCGTGTCCGCCCTGCGGGTATTACTTTGATCCGCATGAGTGCCGAGACCACCGTGGACGGTTCGGAGAACACCGGATGGGCCGGCCGGTTACGTCGCGTCGGCCCCGGGGTCATGGCCGCGGCCACCGGAGTCGGCGCGGGGGACCTGGTCGCCACCCTGGTGGCCGGTTCCCGCTTCGGATACACCCTCTTCTGGGCGGTCGTGCTCGGCACCGTGTTCAAGCTGGGGCTCGGTGAGGCCGTGGGGCGGTGGCATCTGGGCTCGCAGCGCACCATCCTGGCCGGCTGGCGATCCCTGGGGAGCTGGGCCACCACTTTCTTCGGCGTGTACATAGTGATCTGGGGCTTCGTCTACGGAGCCACGGCCATGTCCGCCACCGGGCTGCCGCTGAACGCCCTGTTCCCCTGGCTGTCCGTGCGCTACTGGGGGATGATCTGCGGAGTGCTCGGCCTGGCCCTGGTCTGGTACGGGCGGTACCGCCTGCTCGAACGTCTGATGACCGTGCTGGTCGGGGTGATGTTCGTCGCGGTGGTGGGGACGGCGGTGCTGGTCGGGCCCGACCTGGCCGCGCTCGGCGGCGCGGTGGCGCCGCGACTGCCCGACGGTTCCCTGGCCTACGTGCTCGGCCTGATGGGGGGCGTCGGTGGCACGATCACCATGGCGGCCTACGGGTACTGGACCATGGCGAAGGGGTGGCGCGCACCGCGCTGGATCCCCTTCATGCGCACCGACAACGCGGTCGGTTACATCACGACCGGCATATTCGTGGTGGCCATGCTGATCGTCGGCTCGGAACTGCTGCTCGGGCAGGGGATCACCGATGGCGACCAGGGGTTGCTGGAACTGGGCGGACGGTTGGCCGCCGAGTACGGCCAGTGGGCGCGGCTGCCCTTCCTGGTCGGCTTCCTGGCAGTGACGTTCACTTCGCTGCTCGGCGTGTGGAACGGTGTCAGCCTGCTCTTCGCGGACTGGTGGCGGACCTGGCGGCTACCGCGCGGGGAGAGTCTCGATTCGTTGCGGGAACACGAGCGGGTGGCCCTTCCGCGCAGCACCGCCTACCGCGGCTACGTGGTGTGGTTGACGGTTCCGCCCATGGCGTTGCTGTTCCTCGACAAGCCGTTCCAGCTGACCATCGTCTACGGGGTGCTGGGCGCGCTGTTCATGCCCTTCCTGGCCGGCACCCTGCTGTTCCTGCTGAACTCGCGCCGAATGCCCGCCGCCCACCGCTCGCGCTGGGCGTCCAACACCGTGCTGACCCTGTGCCTGGTGCTGTTCGCGGTGCTGGCCGTGCACAAGCTGTTCGGCTACTTCGGGGGGTGAGGGTCGGCGGTGCCGGTGGCCTGGTGGGTCACTTGGCGGAACCTCAGTCGGGGTCTCGCTGCGGGAGCCTCGACATCGGGTAGCGCGGCCTACACAACGTCGAGGCTGTCCTCGCGAGACCCGTGACTGAGAACCCGCGTCGGCGCCGACTGCGCAGGCTCAGAGCACTCTCGTTGGTGGGGAGCCTTTCGCCGGGAGCTCCTCTCCGGGAATTTCAGCGGTTCGGCCCCGCGGAGAGCGGTGTCGGGTGCTCGGGTAGTGGTGAGCGGCCCGAGCCGCGCGGGCGCTGGGGAGGCTTCCCGGCTCGAACCGTCGGGGAAGTCCTTCGCCGGAAGTTTCCAACGGGAGTCCGGGCGGCGGAGCCCCGGGGAGGCCGGGAACCCGCCGCCCGGAACCGGAGGCGTTATGCCTGGCCGTTGAACAGCCCGGTCACCGAGCCGTCCTCGAACACCTGGTGCACCGCCTTGGCGATCAGCGGTGCGATCGAGAGCACGGTGAGCTTCTCGAAACGCTTTTCCTCGGGGATGGGCAGGGTGTTGGTCATGACCACCTGCTTCGCCCCGCTGTTGGAGAGCCGCTCCACGGCCGGACCGGACAGCACGCCGTGGGTGGCCGCGATGATCACGTCCTTGGCCCCGGACTCGAGCAGCTGCTCGGTCGCCTTGACGATGGTGCCGCCGGTGTCGATCATGTCGTCGACCAGCACGCAGAGCCTGCCCTCGACGTCACCGACCACGCGGTTGGCGACCACCTCGTTGGGCTTGGTGGGGTCGCGCGTCTTGTGGATGAACGCGAGCGGAGTACCGCCCAGGTTGTCGGCCCACTTCTCGGCGACGCGGACCCTGCCGGAGTCCGGCGAGACGACGGTGATCTCCTCCTCGGAGTAGGCGTCCCTGATGTAGTCGGACAGCACCGTCTGGGCGAGCAGGTGGTCGACCGGGCCGTCGAAGAAGCCCTGGATCTGGTCGGTGTGCAGATCCACGGTGAGGATGCGGTCGGCTCCTGCGGTCTTGAACAGGTCGGCCATCAGCCGGGCCGAGATGGGCTCGCGGCCCTTGTGCTTCTTGTCCTGCCTGGCGTAGGCGTAGAACGGCATGACCACGGTGATGCGCTTGGCGCTGCCCCGCTTGAGCGCGTCGACCATGACCAGCTGTTCCATTACCGCTTCGTTGATCGGATCGCTGTGCGACTGGATGACGAAGGCATCGCAGCCGCGCACCGACTCGTCGTAGCGGACGAAGATCTCGCCGTTGGCGAATTCGTACGCCGCCTGCGGAGTGACGGTAACGTCCAGGTGCTTGGCGACCTCCTCGGCCAGTTCCGGGTGGCTGCGTCCGGAGAAGAGTTTGAGGCTCTTCTTCGGCGTCGCAGACATGGCACTCACGGTCATCGTCCCCTCCCGTTGACGCTGAAAAGCTCGGGTGTCACTCGTCGGTTTCGGTGGAGTTGTCACGGTCGGCCAGCGCACGCTGGGCGGCCTCGTCGGCGGCTGTGCCCGGGCGCCGTTTGGCGACCCAGCCCTCGATATTGCGTTGCCTCCCCCGGGCGACCGCCATAGCACCAGGAGGAACGTCTTCGGTGATGACCGATCCCGCCGCGGTGTAGGCACCGTCGTCGACCCGAACGGGGGCCACGAACATGTTGTCGGCACCGGTACGTGAATGAGAACCGATCACCGTGTGGTGTTTGGCCACGCCGTCGTAGTTGACGAAGACCGTGGCGGCCCCGATGTTGCTGTGCGTTCCGATCGTGGCGTCACCGACGTAGCTCAGGTGCGGGACCTTACTTCCCTCTCCGATCTCGGCGTTTTTCACCTCGACGAAGGTGCCCACCTTGCCGTCGCCACCCAATCGGGTACCGGAACGAAGGTAGGCGAACGGTCCGACCGAGGCGGCGGGCCCCACCTCGGCGTTCTCCCCGTGGGTACGCACCACGTGCGCCCCGCAGCCCACCGAGCAGTCGGTCAGGGTGGTGTCCGGGCCGACGTGCGCTTCATCGGCGATGTTCGTGCCGCCACGCAGCTGCACGTTCGGTTCGAGCACCACGTCCCGGCCGAGCACGACGTCGCTGTCCAGCCAGACACTGGAGGGGTCGGTGACCGTGACGCCTTCGCGCATCCAGTGCAGCAGCAGTCTGCGGTTGTACTCCGCGGACACGGAGGCGAGCTGCACGCGGTCGTTGACGCCTTCCACGAGCCAGTTGTCCGCGCACACCAGAGCACCGACCCCGCGCCCCTCGCCGCGGGCGATCTCCACCACATCCGTGAGGTACAGCTCACCCTGGGCGTTGTCGGTGGACAACCGCCGCAGCGCGGTGTCCAGGAACCGGGCGTCGAAGGCGTAGACCCCCGAGTTGATCTCCCGGAGGGCATCCTGCTCCGAATCGGCGTCCTTCTGCTCCACGATGGCGGTGACGTCCCCGTCGCGGTCGCGCAGGACTCTGCCGTAGCCGTGCGGCTCGTCGACCACGGCGGTGAGCACGGTCACCGCGTCGCGCCGGCGTCTGTGCTCGCGCAGCAGGCTCGCCAGCGTGTCCGCGTCCAGCAGCGGGATGTCCCCGTAGGTGACCACCACGGTCCCCGCGCCGTCCCGCTGGTCCGTCGCACACCGCACCGCGTGTCCGGTGCCGAGCTGTTCTTCTTGCACTACGGGGGTGATGCCCCGGTCGAGTTCGGATTCCAGCCGTTCGAGATGTTCCCCGACGGCCTGCCTACCGTGCCCGATCACCACACTCAGCTCGTCGGGGGCGATACCCGCGGCTGCGCGGACGGAGTGTTCGAGTAGTGATCTGCCCGCGATCCGGTGTAGCACTTTCGGGGTCGCGGATCTCATGCGAGTGCCCTCGCCCGCGGCCAGCACGAGCACACTCACCGGGTCGGAGGACATGCCGTCCGAAGGCGGCTGGGCAGTGACGCCCTCGAGCATCGATGCTCTCCCTCGGAGTCCAGCGGTTTCGACGTCGACTCACCGTGCTCACCCGCAGGTAGTGCCGGGCTCCGCGGAAACCGAGCCCTCATGACCACGGGAAGAACGGCGCCTGTGACGTCCAATCGGGTGAAGGGTAACCGTCCGGACGCGGTATCGGACCGCTGCCCCGGCCTTGTACGGGTGTGCGGGTGTGCCGGTGGTCCGATGTTACCCGTGGCGTCCGTCGAACGCCCGGGTTCAGCGGCGGGTGAGCCGCCGTTCACCTCGGGGCGGCCCCGGATCCCGTGGAAACGCAGCGGGACTCACGGGCCCGTCAGGTCGCCTCCGGAGGGATCCAGATCGGAGGATCCGGGGGGATCTCCTGGGCGGAGTCGACCGACACGGCCGCCACCTGGTTGCCGCCGCGACGTTTCGCCCGGTACATGGCCATGTCCGCGCGTGCCAGCACCTCGTTGCCGTCCTCCCGGGGCTGCATGGCGACCACGCCGATGGACAGCGTCACCCCCCTGGAGAGGGAACCGGGAAGTCCGGCGACCGCGTGGACCGTGCGTTCCAAGGCGTTTTCCGCGGCCTCCAGGGACACCCCGGGAAGCAGCACGACGAACTCGTCGCCGCCGTAGCGGGAGACCAGGTCGTCGGAGCGCAGCGTGTCGCTGAGAGTGCGTGCGACCACCCGCAGCACCTCGTCGCCCTCCGCGTGCGAACGCTGGTCGTTGACCTCCTTGAAGCCGTCCAGATCGACCAGGGCCACCGAGAGCGGCTGGGAAGCGGGCTCGCGCAGCAGGCTCTCCAGCTTCGCGTCCAATGCCCTGCGGTTGGGCAGCCCGGTCAGCGGATCGTGCATGGCCTGGCGGGTTATCGCGTGGTGCTGCCTGTTCAGCCGCTGCCGGTCGAGCCGGGCCATCAGGGTGGCGCTTCGCGAGGCGCGCATGGTCCACAGCTCCGACTCCAGCTCCTGGGCGTAGTCCCGGAGTGCCGCGCTGGCGCTTTCGGGGCCCAGCTCGGCCTGCTGGGCGTATTCGCGCACCAGCGATATCCGGAGGCTCGGCTCGGAGACGTCCCCGGCGGTCTCCTCCTTGATCGCGGACAGCGCTTCGTTCGCCTCGTCCCGGTGGCCCGCCGCCCGGTGGCAGCGGAACAGCGCGATCGCCACGATGATCCGCTCCCGCACCGGCAGTTCCTGCTCGGGAACCGAGACCTCCTCCAGACGCGTGATGTGCGCGGGACCGGGCTGCGCGAGGGCGCACGCGGCGACGAGCACGGGCAGCTGTTCGGCGTCCTTCATCCCCGGTATGCGGGGGAACAGCGCCTCCTGCGAGCGCCCGTCCATGGAGAGGGCGATCTGTGCGGCCGTGTTGAAACGCGCGTGCGCGTCGTCCTGCTTGCCGATCCGCTCGAGACGCAGTCCCCAGCCGAGCAGCATCCGGCACCGGTTGATCAGGTGCGTGGCTATCTCGTAGGGCCCGCCGCTCTCCCTGATCCGGTGATGCGCCCGGGCCATGACCTCGTCGGCGATGTCGTACACCCCGAGCTGGGTGAGCACGCGCCCGATGTCGATCAGTGCCGTGGCCAGCAGCCGCTCCCAGGAGCGCCTTCCGAGCATCGCGTCGGGGACCAGGTCGTCGTCGAGGATCACCAGGGCCTCGGCGGCCTGGTTGAGGGCGTTCTCCTCGTTGCCGTCCATGAGGGCGAGACGGCCGCGCAGGGCGTGCGCGTCGGCGCGCAGCACGTCGAGCCGGTGTCTGCGGGCGTGCGTGAGCAGCTCGTCGAGCAGCGGAACGGCCTGCTCGGCGAGTCCGGGAGTACAAAGACGCAAGGTCACGCAACAGCACAGGAGCTGCCCGATCATCCTGGGATTACCCCTGCGGCGGGCTTCGGTCAGCAGTTCGTCCGCCTCGCGGAGGGTGGACTCCCGTCCCCGCGGGTCACTGTGCTGACCGACGACCTGAAGTTCGCGGGCACGGCCGACCACCCACGCGTCGGACATCTCGCCGAGCGAAGTAGCCGCTCCCTCCCGCGCGTCAACCACGTCGTCGCGCAGCGGCACACACCCCCTGACAAATCCGACCGACTCGGTCGGCGCGTGTTGTGAACCGGGGTGCCGGTCGCTCCGCCGCCAGGATTCGAACCTGGACTATCGGAACCAAAATCCGAGGTGCTGCCTTTACACTACGGCGGATCACACGACACGGCATCGCACTGTCCGCACCACGTCGTCCGGTGCGGTATCGCTGCCGCAGC
Source organism: Actinopolyspora biskrensis (assembly GCF_013408175.1). GTDB lineage: Bacteria > Actinomycetota > Actinomycetes > Mycobacteriales > Pseudonocardiaceae > Actinopolyspora > Actinopolyspora biskrensis. The sequence continues at coordinate 425,151 of NZ_JACBYW010000006.1, read as the reverse complement.
TTACCGACCACGCGGCGTACCGGCGACGTCAGGCCACGCGCTGCCGTGTCCGGACACATGATGTCATGTCCCGTTCCGGGAGCGGTATCCGGATGGGCGTTGTCGGTCCGCGCCTTCTCGCGCGCTCGCGGCCCGCTGCTTCCGCGCCGAGAGGCCACCGCGGGTGCGGCGTCCCCGGGATCGCCCTCCGCGCCGGGGTCGATCGATTGGACTCCGGAGCCCGGTGGTGTGAGCCTCGAGGTAGCAGAGGAACCTGGGAACTTACGCAGCCGTAGGTTACGCTGCCGTAGGCTGAACGGTGCATTCCGGTCGTGCTGGCGGCGAGGTGTCCGTCGAGAGCCGGATGCGCACGCGGTAGTGGGCCGCTTCCGAAAAAGCCGGTACAACCTCCGTTTCTCCGATCCAGTTGAGGTAGCGAAATGACCGCACCGACCGACAGCGCGGCCGCCGAACAGCGGTCCCGGCGCGCGGCGCCCAAACCCCTTACCGCGGGGCATCGTCCCCGCATCGCTCAGGCCCTGGTCTATCTGTTCGTCATCGTTCCCCTCCTCGCCCTGATCGCCGCCGTCCCCGCGGCCTGGGGATGGGGCCTCGGAGCCGTGGACATCTCCTTGGCGGTCTTCTTCTACGTGCTCAGCGGTCTCGGGGTCACCGTCGGGTTCCACCGCCTTTTCACGCACAAGTCGTTCAAGACCAACCGCGGCGTGCAGGTGCTGCTGGCCATCTCCGGCATGAGCGCCGTGCAGGGGCCCGTGATCAACTGGGTGGCCGACCACCGCAGGCATCACGCCTACTCGGACCGGGAGGGAGATCCGCACTCGCCCTGGCGGTTCGGCGCTTCGGCCACGGCCCTGGCCAAGGGCTTCTGGCACGCGCACATGGGGTGGTTGTTCGAGCGGGACGTGACCAACGTCGACCGCTTCGCCCCCGACCTGCTCAAGGACCGGGTGCTCGCGCGGATCAACAAGCTCTTCCCGCTGTGGACGGTGGCCAGTTTCGTGCTCCCGGCTGTCCTGGGCGGTCTGATCACGTGGTCCTGGTGGGGCGCGCTCACCGCGTTCTTCTGGGCCGGGCTCGTCCGGGTCTCGGTGTTGCACCACATCACCTGGTCGGTGAACTCGATCTGCCACATGATCGGTGAGCGTCCGTTCAAGAGCAGGGACAAGGCCGCGAACTTCTGGCCGCTGGCCCTCATCTCGTTCGGGGAGTCCTGGCACAACTCGCACCACGCCGATCCGACCTGCGCCCGGCACGGAGTGCTCAAGGGGCAGCTGGACATCTCGGCACGGCTGATCTGGATGCTGGAGAAGGTCGGCTGGGCCTGGAAGGTGCGTTGGCCGAACGAGAAGCGGCTCGCCAGGATCTCCGCCACCGAGCAGGCACACTGACGAAGGGTCGGCGGCTCGGCTTGCTCGGGTGGTGTGTTGTGGCCCACCGCGCCGAAGGACACCGGGTTTGCCGGGCCTCGGGACTCGATCGAACGAAGTTTCCACGAAGCGGGGCGGGCGCCGCGGTGCGCCCGCCCCGGCTCTTCGGGGCGGGAACCGAGTGCGCCTGCGCCGCGCCGAAGACGGGTGGCGCGTTTACGCGCCGACCCGCCGGTACGTAGGGTGATCTCCCATGGCGGCACGGCGACGTGGGCAGGACCGGGGGAGCGACTCCCCGAGCGGGGTCGGTTCCCGTGGTGCCGCTCGTGTTCGGATGACGGGCAAGGAACGTCGTCAGCAGCTTCTCGACGTGTCCAGGGCCCTGTTCGCCGAGAAGGGGTTCGACGGTGCCTCCGTCGAGGAGATCGCGCACCGCGCGGAAGTGTCCAAACCGGTGGTCTACGAGCACTTCGGCGGCAAGGAGGGCATCTACGCGGTGGTGGTCGACCGCGAGATGCAGACGCTGCTTGATCTCGTCGTGTCCGCGCTGTCGGCGGGGCATCCCCGTGAGCTGTTGGAACAGGCGGCACGGGCGCTGCTGGACTACATCGACAACTCGACCGACGGATTCCGCATCCTGGTCCGCGACTCGCCCGTGGCCAGTGCCAGGGGGACCTTCTCCGGGCTGTTGAACGACATAGCCAGCCAGGTGGAGCACATCTTCGGGTTGCAGTTCAGCGCCCGTGGCTACGACCCGGAGCTGGCTCCGCTGTACAGCCAGGCCCTGGTCGGCATGGTCGCGCTCACCGGCCAGTGGTGGCTGGAGGTGCATCGCCCGGACAAGGACGAGGTGGCCGCCCATCTGGTCAACCTGGCCTGGAACGGGCTCTCGCACCTGGAGCACGATCCGGTCCTGCGGACCGGGGACTGATCGCGCCGCTCCCCGGCCACGGCCAACTCCGGTCAGACGCTCTGCGAGCGGTGCTCGTAACTCGCCCTGCTCCACTGGCTCACCCACTCGGGCAGCTCCGGGCGTTCCGTCTCGCTGGGCAGCAGCTCCGCCACGCGTTCAGGGGCGATCTTCTCCCCTCTCTTGGAGAGGAAGCGGAGTTGGATCACCGCTGTGGTCGTCGGTTCCCCACCGCTGCTGACCCGGTGTTCCAGGTACAGGTGCTGTTCGTCCCAGCCGAGCACCCGGGTGCGCACGGTGAACGCGCGGAAGGGCTTCAGCGGACGGCGGAACGACCCCGTCTCGTTGGTGACCACCGCGTGCCAGCCGTGGGCCCGCAGCGCGCGGAGCAGCCCGGAACGCAGCATCAGGTCGATCCTGCCGAGGTCGAAGACGGAGAAGTAGACCCCGTTGTTCATGTGACCGAGCAGGTCCAGGTCGGTGGGCGCGACCCTGAAGTTCGTGGTGCACGGTCCCAGCGGGTCCACTCCGCGTCCGAACCCGCTCTTGACCGCGAGGACGAGCAGGCGCAGCAGCATGTTCATGGGGTTCCTTCCTCGGTGGGTTCGGAGAGCACGCGACACAAGTTACCGGCGAGTAAAAGTATGTCCGATCCGACCCGCGGGCAACGGATCGCGATCGTGAACACCGACACACGGTGCGAGCGTGGTGGGGTGGCGACAACGTGTGACCGGCTGCGCGGCTCGGCGGTTCGGTTTGCTCGGGTGGTCCGGTGGGGGAACCCCGGCCGGGGGCTCGTTGCGGGAGCCGGCCACCCCGAGTAGCGGCCTACGCCACGAGTCCTGCCGCCTTGCGGTGCATCCGGCTCACGCGCCGGGGTCCCGCGCGCTGCTCGGGCTGAAGCGCCCGAACCGGACGAAGTCCTCCGTCAGGGGTTCCGGGGCAGCGGGAGGGACCCCGTCAAGGCGAACGGAGAACCTCTGTGAGGAGGCACGATGAGCGAGCGGACATCCCTTCCGGAGCAGGCCCGCACCTGGAGCGAGGACGAGCGCGAACGTGCCCGCCGGGTGCTGGCCGGTCACACGACCGTGGTCAACGTGCGCAGGAACGGCCCGCACGAGCGGCTGGTTCCCTGGCTGCTCTCCCTGGACCTGCTGACCTACGTCGGACATCGCGGTGCCCGCCACGGATGGCCGGAGTCCGACTTCGCCAGCCCCTTCGTCAAGCAGGCCCGAACGGACCGGGCCGCGGCACGGGACTCCTACGAGGAGTGGTTGAACGGAAACCCCGAGCTGCTGCGCAGGATCGAGGGGGGCGAGCTCGATGGCCGGGCTCTGGGCTGCTGGTGTGCCCCGGAGCCGTGTCACGCCGACGTGCTCGCGCGCAGGGCGGAGTGACCCGACGGCGTCCCGTCCGCACGGGTCGTCGAATCCTCGCGGGAGCGGAGTCGTACGCTGGTGGAGGTGCCCGTCAGTCCGGCCTTCGGCGCCCGGTGACGCACGACACACGGTGCGGCACTTCCGCGGCGCGGCCCCTATCTGCGGGATGTGTCCGCGTTCCCTTCGTCGCGGTGCGAGGTTGTTCATGACCCAGGCTGGTCCCCTGGCGGGACTGCTCCAGACCCTGTCCCGTGATCCGGCGTTGGGGCGTATCGCTTCCGCGGCGGACTCCGAACGGCTCACGTTGGAAGGTCCCGCGGCCGCCCGTCCGTTCGTGGCCACGGCCCTGGCGGAGGGCAGCCGTTTCGGGGGGTCCGACCGCCCGGTGCTGTTGGTGACCGCCACGGACCGGGAGGGCGACGAGATCGCGGCCGCCGCCTCGGCCCTGCTCGGCCCCGAGGGCGTGGAGGTGATGCCCTCCTGGGAGACCCTGCCCCACGAGCGGCTGTCCCCGCGCGCCGACACGGTCGGGCGGCGTCTCGCCGTGCTGCGTCGGCTCGCTCACCCGGAGGAACACCCGCACGGCCCGCTCCGGGTCCTGATCACGACCGTGCGCAGCCTGATACAGCCGGTCGCCCCCGGGCTGGGGGAATTGACTCCGGTGCGATTGGGCGTCGGGGAGGAGCACGACTTCGAGCAGCTCATCGAGCGGCTCTCCGGGCTGGCCTACAGCCGCGTCGACATGGTCGAGAAGCGCGGTGAGTTCGCGGTGCGCGGTGGGATCGTCGACGTGTTCCCCCCGACCGAGGAACACCCGCTGCGGCTGGAGTTCTTCGGCGACGAGGTCACCGAGATCCGTCCGTTCTCGGTGGCGGACCAGCGCTCGCTCGGCAGCGATCAGGAGTCCGAACAGGCCGGTGAGCTGAACGCCCCGCCGTGCCGGGAGCTGCTGCTCACCCGGGACGTCCGCGAGCGCGCAGCCGAGCTCGCCGAGGGCCACTCCGGGGACGCGCAGTTGGGAGAGATGCTCAACAACATCGCCTCCGGTATCCCGGTCGAGGGCATGGAGGCCCTGATACCCGCCCTGTGCGCGGGCAAGATGCAGCTGCTCAGCGATCTCGTTCCCGAGGGCACCCACGTGGTGCTGTCCGATCCGGAGAAGGTCAGGGCCAGGGCGGCCGACCTGGTACGCACCGGGGAGGAGTTCCTCGAGGCCTCCTGGATGGTCGCGGCCGACGGTGGTCAGGCGCCGATCGATCTGGGGGCCTCGGCCTACCGGGGTCTGGCCGAGGTGGCCGAGTACACCCGCGGGCTGGGGATCCCCTGGTGGACGTTGACCCAGCTCAGCAGCGAGACGGGTGAGGCGGAGGGCGCCGATAGCACCGAGGACGGTGTCCTGCGGCTCGACTTCAAGCAGGTCGAACGGTACCGGGGAGACGTCCGGCGGGCCTTCGACGACCTGCGTACCCACACGGCCGGGGGAGGCGCGGCGCTGCTCGTGGTCCCCGGGACGGGCACGGCCCAGCGGGCGGTGCAGCAACTGCGCGAGGGGGAACTGCCCGCCAAGCACGCGGAGGAGGGTCTGGCCGCCGAGCCGGAGTCCGGCGTGGTGACGGTGGTGCGCGCGAACCTGGAGGACGGGCTCTCCGCTCCGGCGGTGGGGCTGGTCGTGCTGACCGAGACCGATCTGACCGGAGGCAGGGGCGGCACTTCCTCGGGCGACATGCGCAGGATGCCCTCGCGGCGGCGCAAGTCCGTCGATCCGCTGGCCCTGAAGGCCGGCGACTACGTGGTGCACGAGCAGCACGGGATCGGCAAGTACGTGGAGATGGTGCAGCGCAGCGTGGGCGGCGCCACCCGCGAGTACCTGGTGCTGGAGTACGCCTCCAGCAAGCGCGGCCAGTCCGGGGACAGGCTGTTCGTGCCGACCGACCAGTTGGACGAGATCTCCCGCTACGTCGGCGGTGAGACGCCGACGCTGAACAAGCTCGGCGGTTCGGACTGGAAGAACACCAAGGCCAAGGCGCGCAAAGCGGTCAAGGAGATCGCTTCCGAGCTCGTGCAGCTCTACGCCGCCAGGCAGTCGGCCCCGGGGCACTCCTTCGGCCCCGACTCGCCGTGGCAGCACGAGCTGGAGGACGCCTTCCCCTACACGGAGACCGGTGACCAGCTCGCCGCCATAGAGGAAGTCAAGGCCGACATGCAGAACACGGTTCCGATGGACCGGGTTATCTGCGGTGACGTCGGCTACGGCAAAACCGAGATCGCGGTGCGTGCCGCGTTCAAGGCGGTGCAGGACGGCAAGCAGGTGGCGGTGCTGGTGCCGACCACGTTGCTGGCGCAGCAGCACCTGAACACCTTCGTCGAACGGATGCAGTCCTTCCCGGTCAACATCAGGGGGCTGTCCCGGTTCACCGATCCCCACGAGTCCGAGCAGACGATCAACGGGCTGGCCTCCGGCGAGGTGGACGTCGTCATCGGAACGCACCGGCTGCTGCAGACGGGGGTGCGGTACAAGGACCTGGGCATGGTCATCGTCGACGAGGAGCAGCGCTTCGGTGTGGAGCACAAGGAGCACATCAAGCAGTTGCGCACCCACGTCGACGTGCTGACGATGTCGGCCACCCCGATCCCGCGGACCCTGGAGATGAGCATGGCCGGCATCCGCGAGATGTCGACCATCCTCACCCCGCCGGAGGAACGGCATCCGGTGCTGACCTACGTGGGCGGTTACGACGAGAAGCAGGTCGGGGCCGCGGTGCGTCGTGAGCTGCTGCGGGACGGCCAGGTCTTCTTCGTGCACAACAGGGTTCACGACATCGAGAAGACGGCGCGGCACCTGCGCGAACTGGTTCCTGAGGCGCGGATCGTAACCGCGCACGGTCAGATGAACGAGGACAGGCTGGAGAAGATCATCCAGGGTTTCTGGGAGCGCGAGTACGACGTGCTCGTGTGCACCACGATCGTGGAGACCGGTCTGGACATATCCAACGCGAACACGCTGATCGTGGACCGCTCGGACGCGCTGGGGCTGGCCCAGCTGCACCAGCTGCGCGGCAGGGTCGGACGTGCCCGCGAGCGGGGTTACGCCTACTTCCTGTACCCGCCGGAGAAGCCGCTGACCGACACTGCGCACGACAGGCTGGCCACCATCGCCCAGAACTCCGAGCTCGGGGCGGGCATGGCCGTGGCGATGAAGGACCTGGAGATCCGGGGGGCCGGCAACATCCTCGGGGCCGAGCAGTCCGGCCACATCGCCGGTGTCGGTTTCGACCTGTACATGCGGCTGGTCGGCGAGGCGGTGCAGGCCTACCGCGAGGAGGGCGGCCCCAGTCCCGAGGAGGACGAGGAACTCACCGACGTGCGGGTGGACCTGCCGGTCGACGCGCACATCCCCCACGACTACGTTCCGGGGGAGCGGCTGCGGCTCGAGGCCTACCGCAAGATCGCCGCTTCCTCGGGGGACGCCGATCTGGAAGCTGTGCGTGTCGAGCTGGCCGACCGCTACGGCCCGCTGCCGGATCCGGTGGAGCGGCTGCTGAAGGTGACGGCCTTCCGGCAGGTGTGCCGGCAACACGGTGTCACCGAGGTGACCCTGCAGGGCTCCTCGATACGGTTCGCCCCGCTGGAGCTGACCGATTCCGCCCAGATGCGGATGAAGCGGCTGTACCCGAAGGCGGTGTACAAGGCCGCGGTGCGGACGGTGTCGGTTCCGCGTCCCACGGAGGGGGCGGCCGGAGGGCGCATCGGGGCTCCGCAGCTGCGGGACGAGGCCCTGCTCGACTGGTGCGGCAAGCTGGTCGAGTCACTGACCGCCGCCCCCGAACCGGTATCGCAGAGCTCCTGACGGTGTTGAGCGGATCGGCCGGTGGTTGTGCCGCGGAGGCGCAACCACCCCGTCCCCGTTGGGACGGTTCCGGCGGGGGCTACCGGCCGGGATGGCGCAGTGCCGTCCGAGCGGCGTCGTTCAGCGCGGCCCGATCGGGCTTTCCGCGCTCGGAGCGTGGTGCGGCCTCGGACACGGTTACCGTGTTGCCTTCCCGAGCCGAGGAATAGTGCTTGCCCTCGAAATCCACATCGGCGTAGGCGAGTGAGTCACGCGAGAGCTCTTCGAGGTTGCCGGTTCCCTGAGCGTCCACCAGCTCCCGCAGTTTCACCGCGGAACCGGCGGTGGCCATCGTCGTCCGGGAAACGGCTACGACCATCGTGGCGCCGTCCCGATCGGGAACGGTCAGCAGCGTACGGCGCAGCTTTCGGCACGGATGCTTCGCGAAGAATCCCTTCACCCGTCCGTACGAGTGATTCACGCAGGACGCGGGGGCGTCCGAATCCACGGCGGTGAAAGTCGATCCGCCGTGCCGCCATGTCGGGTGCTCGGTTTCCTGCGTAGTGCCCGTGCCGAGCCCGTTCCCGACGAGCACCAGCGCTCCCAGCGAAAGCACCACTGCCACGAGAACTCCAGGCGGCCCCGAGGAAACATCGCCCGATCCCGGGGAGGACCGGTTGTGCGGGCGCACCTCGGTGCCGTCCTTCTTGGTGTAGCGGCGTACCTGAACCATCCGTGATCCCTGATGTGCTCCGGTCGAGAATTCCGTCTGCTGTGCGGCCGTTTCCCGTCGCCGGTGGCGCCGGGCAACGGGAAACACGTTTTGGACCCCTGGTGCTCGTCACCGGGGTTCACCACGATCCGGCGGTGATCCGGGGCTCCCCTGAACGGGACTTTCGCCGGACATTCCGTCGTGGAAGTCGGCCGCGGCGAGCGAAGTGGGGAGTGCGAGTGCGGGGGTGTACGGCGTGTGCGTGATCGCCCCGGATTTTTCCGCGCTCGTGCTGCCGGCGGTGTTCGAAGCGTGCCGAGGGCGAGCACGGCGATCGATCGCGCTGGTCTCATCGGGTGACGATCCGCGAATCGCGCCTTTCAAGATCACTTTCTCTCCTAGCGTGCCGCTCGATGTGTCAGCGCGTTCGGTTGGCTGTGAGTTCCGCTCACACCAGTACAGCGTGTTCGCTCACGAGAACCGCGAACAGCGGTTGCCCGTTGTCCGTGTTCGTGGGCAACAGGAAACCGGGAGGCAGATGTGAGTGAGCAATGCAGACTGTTCGGCACGGAGCTTCGACGGGCGCGTATCGCAGCTGGGCTCTCCTTGTCCGAATTGGCCGGACGGGTGCACTACAGCAAGGGGTACCTGAGCAAGGTCGAAACCGGTCGCAAGCAACCGATACCGGCGCTCGCGCGACTCTGCGACGACAAGCTCGGGGCCGGTGGGGAGCTGACCAAGCTGGTTCCGGAGCCCTCGTCCGAAGCACCACCGCGACCGGAGGAGAACGGTGAGGTGTGGTTTATGGGATCCGCCCGGGACGGCACGAGTTTCCGGACCTTGAATCGCCGCGGTCTGCTGGCAGCGGGGGCGGCTTCGGCCGTCTCCCTCGGTTCGAGGTCGAACAGCGGCTCGGCGATGGAGGAGAGGTCGCTGGAGACCTTTCGGACGATGTTCGGCCAGTTTCGCGAGCTGGGGCAGACAGCCAGCCACGCCGTGGTGCTACCCGCCCTCACCGCGCACGCGCACACCCTGAGTGAGCTGGCCACGCACGCCACTTCCCGAAACCGGGACGGCATTCTGGCTCTCGGCTCCCGCTACGCCGAGTACGCGGGGTGGATGGCCCAGGAAGCCGGCGAGGAACGAGCCGCACTGTGGTGGACCGATCGTGCGGCCGAGATGGCGGAGGCCGCAGGAGAGCACGGCTCGGCGAACCACACGCGGGTGCGTCACGCGTTGTTAGCGCTCTACCGGAACGACGCGTGGCGGACGATCGAGTTGGCCCAGCAGGCCGGAGACAGCCGTACTCCGCCCCGCCTCCGCGCGTCGGCCCTGCAACGCGAGGCGCAGGGACACGCCCTGGCCGGGGATCACGCCTCCTGCATGCGGAGCCTGGATCGTGCGCGTGAGGCGCACAGCGTCGCCGAACCGAACACCGTCCTGGCACTGGGGACCACGAATCTGGTGGATCCCGTCGCGATGGTGACCGGTTGGTGCCTGCACGATCTCGGGCGCCCCGGTGAGGCGAGTTCGGTGCTGGATCACGAGATCCAACGTGTACCGGTGCACGCCTCGCGTTCCCGGGCCCGTTACGGGGTTCGCCGCGCCCTCTCCCACGCGGCGGCGGGCAACGTCGAGCACGCCTGCGCGATCACCGAGCGGGTGCTCGACACCGTCGACGCGGTCGAGTCGGCGACCGTGACCACCGACCTGCGGCGGCTGGACCGCACGCTCGCCCGGTTCCGCGGGAACCCTTCGGTGAAGGACCTGACCCCGCGCCTGACCCAGTCGCTGCGCGTTCGCACCGGCTGAACGAGAGAACCGATTTCCGTTGTGAAAGGAGAATTCGGTGGCGGACATCTTCGTCAACTACCGGACCGGGGACGGTCACGATGCCGCAGTCGCCGTGGAACGGGAGCTTTCCCGGCGGTTCGGCGACGAGAAGGTCTTCCGTGCCAGCAAGTCGATTCGGCCCGGTGACGACTTCCGCGGTGCGTTGACGCGGGGTTCCAGCGGTGCTCGGGTGCTGCTGGTGCTCATCGGCGATCGTTGGCTCTCCATGCGTGACGCGGAGGGCAACGTGCTGCTGGACAAGGAGGACGACTGGACCCGCGCCGAGATCCTCAACGCGCTGGAGTCCGGTACCCGGGTGATCCCGGTGATGTGCGGGCGGAGCCTGCCGCGACTCTCCGCGTCCGATCTTCCTCCTGCGCTGACGCCGCTGGCGGACTGCCAGTCGCTGCGCTACGACAGCGGGAACGCCGAGCACGATCTGGCGAAGATCGCCCACGAGCTCGTCGAACTCGTCCCGGGCCTCGAGGACCGGACGGTGCGGAAGGAACCGGAGGGGACGGGCACGCGCAACTCGGTCAACAACACGACCGCCGAGTGGGTGGTGCAGACCCACGAGTTCCACCAGGGAAACAGAACCGACATCGGCACTGTCCACGGGAGTGTGCACAGCGGCGGCGGTCCTCAGTACAACAACACCTTCAACGGTGACGGGACCAACTACGTGGCCGGGTCCAACCACGGCGGAATCAGCCAGAACTTCGGCGAGAAGAGCGGAGGCGAGCGTGACAATTGACCGACATCGACGAGGTATACGGTCACGTGCACACCGGCTCGGGGGATCAGTTCATCGAGCCGAAGGTGGTCATGAACTTCCTGCGGGAAACCACCGAGTACATGCGCGAGAGCGGGGTGATCTCGCGAAATGACCTCGGTTGGCTCAAGCGCCTTTTCGTGCCGCCGCAGGGATTCGGTCTCGCACGGGAACGGTTGAGCGACACCCGGGCGGTGCTGCTGCACGGTCCCGTCGGAAGCGGTCGCCGCAGCGCGGCGAAGATGCTGCTGCACGAACTGTCCGACGAGACGAGCTCCTTCGCGGAGTTCACCGAGGAAGCGCTCTCCGCCGAAGTCAAGCTGTTTCCGGACAAGGTCGGTTACGGTCAACGCCTCCTGCTGGATCTCACGCGGGGTGACCCGGACACGTTGAGTGCCCGTCGCCGTGAGCTCCCGGCTCTTCGTGCTGCGCTGGACGAGCAGAAAGCCCGTCTGGTGGTCGTGTTGCCGTACGACGGGAAGGACTGGGCCGATGAGGAGCTGGCCCGGCAGTTCGTCGAGATGGCGCGGCCTTCGGGACACGTGGTACTGCGGAGGCACCTGGAGGAAGCGGGGATCGCGCTACCCGAAGAGGAGGAGCTCGCCCCGGAGTTGCTCCAGTACTTGACCGGCCCGCTCCGCGACATCGCCAAGCTGGCGAGTCTCGTCGTGCGGGTCGAGAAGGATCACCCCGACTGGTGGGTGTCCGAGTGGCTGCAAGCAGCCCTGGCGGCGGTTACGGAACGTCGGGAGGAGGCCGCCAAGCAGGTGGCGCGGTACTCGGAGGCACGGCAGCGCGCGGTGCTGTTCGCCGCCGCGATGTGCTGCGAGGCCTCCGCCGACGCGGTCTTCTTCGTCGCGCAGAACCTCATGGAGCTACTGGGGCTGACCGACCGGGAAAAACCGAGGTTGGAACAACGCGGTCATCGCAGCCAGCTCGAGGACCTCGAGGTCCGGCCGGACCAGCACGGTGAACGCGTCGGTTTCAGGTCCTTCGCCTACGACAGGGCGTTGCGTTCCCACTTCTGGGAGAACTACCCGGATCTGCGCCCCTGGTTCTGCAAGTGCAGCGAGAACGCGGTTTTCTCCGCATGGCTCAGTCGCCGTGATCGGCGGAACCTCGTGGACCGGTACCTCGAACACGGCCTGAACACCGGGTGTGTCGAGGGAATCATCCAGACGATCAACAGGTGGAGCGACACCGAACGGAATTCCTCTCCGGCATACTGGATACAGTTCGCTGACCAGGCGCTCGTCATCGGCCTCAACGATCGGCGCTACGGTACGCGGTTTCGTCGTCTCGTCTACGACTGGTCCTGCGACGAGAACCTGACAGCTCCGGTCGGACAGCTCCTGGTGCACGTCTGCACCGAGGTGATCGCACCGGAGTTCCCCGAGCAGGCGATGGTGCGGCTGCATCAGCGTGCTCGGAGAGAGGTCGATCCCGCCGAGCCGACCGCGCGACAGGCCTTGCGCGGGCTGGCCCTGGCGGACCGCGGCATGCTGCGCCGGGTGATCCACAGGTTCGCCACCGAGTTCCGGGAATTGCGATGGTGGAAAGTGGATCCGGACCTGTTCGCGGAGATGCTCGATCCGTGGTGCCTGCTCGATGACGGCGGGGCGACGAAGCCCCTTGCGGCCGAGTCGGTCGTGCGGTCGGAACTCGTGTTGAGCTGGCGCACCATGATGGACAACCGGCCGGATCTGACCTGGTCGACGGTGCGGTGGTGGTTGGAGGCCGCCGGTCGCTCGTGGAATCCGGATCTCCTGCTGTGGGTCCTCGTCGAGGCGGCGGGCCACGAAATCGAGGCGCTCGGCAAGCTCCACGTGACGGCACGTGACTGGAGCCAGGTATCCGGGGGAGCTCCCGGCGTGGCCGCACGTCTGACCCGGCTGATCGATTCCTACCAGGGGATCGACGACGTGGATTACACCGTGGCTTCGAGTGCCGAGGAGGCGAGTCCGTGACGAAGGAGAACCGCATCCTGTTCACCGGCCTGGCGGTCGCCTTCGTGCTTCCGCTCGTGCTCGGCTGGTTGCTCGCTTGGCCCGCCTGGGTGACCGTTCCGCTGTTCGTGATGGTGCTGGTGGGGATCTACCGCAAGCTCGTGTACGGAACCCGCACCGTCGCCGATCAGGTGGGAGCGTTGTTGGACAAGCTCGGCCTCCACCAGGAGAACGCGGTGCGCGCCATGACCGCGAACCGCCTGGCCAAGATGATCGAGGCTTCCGGCAACACCGCGGCGGCGGCCGAGGTGCGCAGTCGGTTCGACTCCCCGCGACCGTACGGCACGGCGAGCTCACAGCACTCCGCGCGGAACATCTTCTCGAAATGAAGTCTTGCGGTTCGCAGGAGCTCTCGAACGTGGGGAGGCGGACAGTTCGGGAAGATTGGCAGAGTACCCGCCGGGCGACCGCGCTCTGTTCGATGGTGGACACGGCTGAGTCCACCACTCAGCCCGGGCACGTCCGGCGGGTGCTCCGCTCTCCCCCCAGCGCCTCCCGGCCCGCGGGCAGCGCGGCCTCCCGGTCGCGGGCCACCACCCCGACGCGGGTCCTGCGGTCGAGCAGGTCGTCGACGTCCAGCGCACCCTCGTGCCGCACGGCGGACCAGGAGGTTATCGACAACTTCTCAGATGTGGCATACTCGAAGTATGCAAACGAGTATGCGAATTGATTCTAATAATCGGGACACGCTGGCGCGCATCGCCGAACGTGACTACGGAGGTGCGAGCCTGGACGAGACCGTGGCCCGGCTGGCCTTCGAGCACGAGTCCTTCACGGCCCTGGCGCGCCTGTCCGACGATGAGCTGCAGGATTACCAGGACGAGCAGCAGGGGCTGGCCGAATCGGACATGGGCACCTCGGAATGACCGAACGCTCCCTGCGTCCCTGGCAGGTGTGGTGGGTCGACTTCAACCCGCGGATCGGGCACGAACAGGCAGGCCTTCGTCCCGCAGTGGTCATCTCCACTGCTTTCGAGTGCGCCCTGCCCAACGGGCTCACCATCGTAGTGCCCTGCACCAACACCGATCGTAGCTTGCCGTACCAGCCACGTTTGGGCAGCCTCAATCAGCCCACGTTCGCCATGTGCGACCACGTCAAATCGATCAGTCAGCAGCGCCTGCGTCGCCGTCACAGCGCGCGGATCACACCAGAGGAGATCGACAGGATCAAGTTCGCGCTGCGTGGCATCATCGATATCAACTAGATGCGTTGAGACCGTTCCGCGCTCTGGTCCGGCGGTTGCTCCGCTCTCACCCCAGCGCCTCCCGGGCGGCGGGCAGCGCTGCCGCTCGGTCACGGGCCACCACCCCGACGCGGGTCCTGCGGTCGAGCAGGTCGTCGACGTCCAGCGCGACCTCGTGGCGCACGGCGAAGCGCAGCTCGGCGGGGGTGACCGACAGGCCCTCGGCCACCGGTTCCGACTCCGCCGGATCCCCCGCTGCCTGCTCGAGCACGGCGGGGGCCTCGGTGCCGTACCGGGCGACGAGGCGGCGGGGAGCCGGTACCCGCGACAGCCGCGCCCGGGCGTCCGCGCCCACCAGCGGCAGCCTTTTGGTCCTGCACGGCCCTGCCGTGAGACCGGCGTGCCGGACCGCCGCGTCCACCGCGTCCTCGGCCATGCGGCGGTACGTGGTCAGCTTGCCGCCGACCACGCTGACCACACCGCTGCCTCCCGGAAGCACCGCGTGGCTCCGGGACAGGTCGGCGCTGCCGCCCGCGCCGCCGTCCAGCAGCGGGCGCAGCCCCGAGTAGGTGTCGAGCACGTCGGCGGAGCTCAGCGGTTCGGTCAGCACGGTGTTGATCGTCTCCAGCAGGAAGTCCACCTCGTGCGCCGCGGCCTCCGGAACGTCCGGTACCGGCTCCGGCGCCTCCTCGTCGGTCAGTCCGATGTGGATCCTTCCGTTGTCCGCCGGCAGTGCGAAGACGAACCGGTTGGTCGTGCCCGGAACCGGTACCGTCAGCCCCGCGTCGAGCCCGGGCAGCGAGTCGGCCGAGACCACCAGGTGCGTCCCCCGGCTGGGGCGCAACGTGAGCTCGGGGGCGACCTCGCCGGCCCACACCCCGGCCGCGTTGACCACAGCACCTGCCCGGACGCGCACGGTCTCCCCGCTGATCCGGTCGCGCAGCACGGCCCCCTGGCCGGTCACGTCCTCCGCGGCGCAACGGGTGAGCACCCTGGCCCCGTGCCCGGCCGCGGTGCGCGCGAGCGAGGTGACCAGCCTGGCGTCGTCGGTGAGCTGTCCGTCCCAGGCCAGCAGCCCGCCACGCAACCGCTCGTGCCGAACGGGTGGCGCCATGCGCAGGGTCTCGGCCGCGCTGATCCGCCGGGAACCGGGCAGCGCCGCGGAACCGGTCCGCGCCGCCAGGCGCAGCGCGTCCCCGGCGAGGAAGCCCGCCCGCACCAACGCGGCCTGCCGCGTGCCCGTCTCCGGGAGCAGCGGTACCAGCTGCGGCAGCGGACGTGTCAGGTGTGGTGCGGTGGTGCGCAGCAGGACGCCGCGCTCCACGGCGCTCTCGTGGGCTATGCCGACGTCGCCGGAGGCCAGATAGCGCAGTCCGCCGTGGACGAGCTTGGAACTCCACCTGCTGGTGCCGAACGCCAGGTCGTGCTTCTCGGCCAGCACCACCGACAGCCCGCGGGAAGCGGCGTCGAGAGCGGTTCCGGCTCCGGTGACTCCGCCACCCACCACCAGCAGGTCCACCCGCTCGGTTTCGGCCAGTTCGGACAGTTCTCGGTCTCTGCGGGCGGCGTTGAGCGAGGTGTCGCGCATCGGTTCACTCCTTCGCGGGGGAGTCGGCGGGGCGCAGGTAGTTCTCGAGCACCGACCGCAGTTGTTCGTCCAGGCGGTCGGCGGGCAGCTGGTCCGCCACGATGCGCGGGGAGAGCACGGCGGACTGCGTGACCAGCAGCAGCATCGCCGCGAGTTCCTCGGGGTCCCCGTCGGTGATCGAGCCGTCCCGCTGGCCCTCCCGTACCGCCGAGGCGAACACCTCCAGGATCTCCCGTTGGCTGGTGCCGAGCCGGTCGAAGGTGTAGGTGATGAGCAGTTCCGGATCGGTCTCCAGGATCTTGCGCAGCAGCGGGTGCTCGCGCACGGCCGCGACGGTGCTCACGATCCGGTCCACGCCGCGCACCCGCGCGTTGCCCGCGGTCGCACCGTCCCCGGGCAGCAGCGAGCGGAGTTCCCGGGTCAGCAGGTCGGCCGTCAGCGAGCGCACGTCCTGCCAGCGCCGGTAGACGGTCGGCCTGCTCACTCCGGCGCGCCGGGCCACCTCGGTCAGCGTCGTACGACGCATCCCGACGGCGAGGACGCAGTCGCGCACCGCGTCCAGGATGGCCTCTTCGTTACGACTTGACGTCATGTGTAAAACTGTAGCGCATGACCGCACCGCACAGCCGCACCCCGACCCCGGCGTGGAACGCCTGGGGCAGCACGGAGGACGCGAGTCCGCTGGACGAGAGCCTTCGCACGCTGCTGGAGGAGGGACTGGGGGTGCGACGTCGCGACACGCCTCCGGTCGACGAGAGCGAGGTGCGGATACGGGACTCGGAGCTGCCCGCCGAGGTGCGCTCCGAGCTCGAGGGGATCGTCGGCGCTTCCCGGGTCCGGACCGACGATCACACGCGTTTGCGGCACGCGGGAGGCAAGAGCACCCCGGACCTGCTGCGGCGCCGCTCCGGGGACGCCGACGTCGCCGACGCCGTCGTCCTCCCCGGCGGGCACGAGGAAGTCGAGAACGTGCTGCGCAGCTGTTCCCGCCACGGCATCGCCGTAACGGCCTTCGGCGGGGGAACCAGCGTGGTCGGCGGGGTGGAGCCGCGGCGCGACGGATTCGCCGCCGTGGTCACCCTGGACCTCGCGCGACTGGACGGGTTGCTGCGGTTGGACTCCGAGTCCGCCACGGCGACGCTGCAGGCGGGACTGCGCGGCCCCGAGGCCGAGGAGCTGCTCGGCGCGCACGGGTACTCGCTCGGCCACTTCCCGCAGAGCTTCGAGTACGCCACCATCGGCGGTTTCGCGGCCACCAGGTCCTCCGGGCAGGCCTCGGCGGGATACGGGCGGTTCGACGACATGGTCGTCGACCTGAGAGTCGCCACCCCGCGCGGAACCCTCGGTCCGGGACGAGCGCCCGCCTCGGCGGCGGGACCGGACCTGCGGCAACTGCTGCTCGGTTCGGAGGGAACGCTCGGGGTGATCACCGAGGTGACGGTGCGGATACACCCGAAGCCGGCCGAGAAGCACCACGAGGCGTGGTCCTTCCCCGATTTCGGCTCCGGATCGGCCGCGTTGCGCGACCTCGCGCAGACCGGGGCGCTGCCCACCGTGGCCCGCCTCTCCGACGAGGTGGAGACCGGGCTCAACCTCTCCTCGGCCGAGGTGGGCGTCCAGGCCGCTTCGGACGGTTGCCTGCTGATCACCACCTACGAGGGCAGTGCCGAGCACGTGGCGGCGCGGCACGCCGAGGCGGCGGCGCTGCTGCGCGCGGCCGGGGGGACCCCGCTCGGCGCGGACCCCGCGATCTCCTGGGAGAAGGGCCGGTTCCACGCGCCCTACCTGCGCGATGCGCTGCTGGACGTCAACGCGCTGGCCGAGACCCTGGAGACCGCGACGAGCTGGTCGAACCTGCACGCCACCCGCACCGCGGTGCGGGACGCGCTGACGGAGTCCCTCACCGAGCAGGGAACGCCGCCGCTGGTCATGTGCCACGTTTCGCACGTCTACCCGACCGGTGCCTCGCTGTACTTCACCGTGGCCTGCGCGCGCGGCCGGGAGCCCGTCGAGCAGTGGCGGCGGGCCAAGCGGGCCGCGGCCGAGGCGATCGCGGCGGCCGGGGCCACGATCACGCACCACCACGCGGTCGGTCTGGACCACAGGGAGTGGATGACCGACGAAGTGGGTGGCCTCGGTGTGGAGGTGCTGCGCGCGGTCAAGTCCGCTGTGGACCCCGAAGGGGTGCTCAACCCCGGCAAGCTGATCCCGGACGGTGTTTGACCGGCCGACTGATCGATTGACCCCCTCCGCTCGGTCGTGTCGCCCGGCCGGAGAGCACCCCGCTCCGCGGGAGGAAGGTGGAGCCTTGTCCGGTGGGATCGCGCTGCTCGTCAATCCGGCTTCGGGAGGAGGGCAGGCCCGGGACGCGGCGCGGCGCGCGGCGCGGTCGTTGCGCGCGGGCGGGGCGGTTGTCGACGAGCTGGTGGGATGCGACGCCGCCGAGTCGGCCGAGCTGGCCCGCCGAGCCGTGCACGCCGGGGTCGACGCGCTGGTGGCCTGCGGCGGCGACGGCATCGCGAACATCGCGTTGCGGGCGGTGGTGGGAACGTCCACCCCGATGGGGTTGGTCCCGGCGGGAACCGGCAACGACTACGCGCGGATGCTGGGGATCCACGGCAGTGATCCGGAGACGGCCGCGCGCGTGGTGCTGGACGGTGGAACCAGGGTGATCGACGCCGCGCGCTGCGGGGATCGCTGGTTCGGAACGGTGCTGGCGGGCGGGTTCGACGCCAGGGTCAACGA
Organism: Actinopolyspora biskrensis; assembly: GCF_013408175.1. Lineage (GTDB taxonomy): Bacteria > Actinomycetota > Actinomycetes > Mycobacteriales > Pseudonocardiaceae > Actinopolyspora > Actinopolyspora biskrensis. Next base: position 406,830 of record NZ_JACBYW010000006.1, on the reverse strand, counting down.
GCGCACCAACCGCATGTCCTGGCCGCGCGGCAAGTGGCGCTACAACCTGGCCGTGCTCGCCGAACTGGCCAGGCTGCGGCCGCTGGACTACGTGCTGGAGCTGGACGGCGAGCGCAGGCACACGCGGGCCGTGCTCGTGGCGGTCGGCAACGGCCCCAGCTACGGCGGCGGGATGCGGATCTGCCCCGATGCCGTTCCCGACGACGGGCTGCTCGACGTGACCGTGATCGGCCAGGTCGCGGCCCGGCGGCTGATCCGCGTGCTGCCCACGGTCTACAGTGGAAAGCACGTGGAGTACTCCCAGGTGAGCACCTTCAGGGCCCGGAGGGTCTCGTTGTCCGTCCCGGGAGTGACCGCCTACGCGGACGGGGAGCCGCTGGCCGGGGCGCCGTTGGACGTGGAGTGCGTGCCGCGCGCGGTCGACGTCCTGGTTCCCGGCTGACGAAGCACCCCGCGGTCGTCGCTCCCCGATGTCGGGGCCGCTGCTCGAGGTGCCCTCCAACGCGGCAAGGCGCCGACTCACGTGACGGCTACCCGAGCAACTACGCAGAGTTCCGCCGCAGTTCGCGACTCAGAAGTCCCAGATGACTCCGGAGCAGTCCCGCTGCTCGGCGAGCTCGCCGCAGCGGGGGCACTGCCGCTGGATCGCGGCCGTGCTCGGGACGCGGCCCGCTGGGGTCGGGAACGGCAGCCGGATCCAGTGGTGGCACAGCGTCGGCACCCACTCGCCGGGTGGCTGTGCCCCGGGGATCACCTCGGTGGCGTGCCGGACGTCGGTGGACAGCCCGACGATCCAGAACACGTCGTCGCGCTCGTCGTACGGGTTCGGAAACATGGTCGCCCTTTCGGATCAATTCCAGTTCAGCGCCTTACTCCGGTGAAGCTAGATCGCTAAGCTGTGTTTCACGAATTTGTGAAGCTGCAGGGCAAAGCAAATTCGTGGAGATCATTTGTCTCAGACGCGAGACAGGGCGACAGCGAATCGGGAGGTCGACTCGTGGGTGAAGGCAAGAAGCTGCGTCAGATCGGGCTCGGTGTGCAACTGCGCGAGCTCAGGGAAAAAAGCGGAATGACCACCCGATCGGTGGCATCCTCGCTCGGGTTGTCACCTGCTTCGGTGAATCGAACCGAGTTGGGACAACGTCTTCCTGGGCGGGACGAGATGAATGCCCTCTGCGCCCTGTACGGCGTCACGGGCGAACAGAAGCTTCTGCTCGTGCAGCGAGCGACCGAGGACAGTACGGCGTGGCTGGAGATGGCCTCCGGTGAGCCCGATCAGCTGGCCAGTTTGATGACGTTGGAGCGGGAGGCTTCCGCTATTACGAGCGTCGAGATCGCTCTGATCCCCGGACTGGCACAGACTTCCGACTACTCTCGGCGGTTGATTGCCACTTCCGACGTCACGGGACAGGATCCGGAGCACAGGGTAGCGACGCGTCTTAGCAGGCAAGCAGTTCTGTCGCGACCGGATCCCCCGCGTGTGACCTTCCTCATCGACGAGAGCGCATTGCACCGCACCCTCGGGAACGTAGGAGTGGTGAAGGAACAGCTCGAACATCTGCTGGTGATTCAACGGCGCGAGAACGTCGTAGTTCGGGTCGTTCCGCTCAGTTCGGCGGCACATCCTGCGTTGGACGGTGCTTTCTCGCTGTACGAGCTTCCGGACGGCAGCGCGCACGTGTACGTGGAGGCCCGCTACTTCGGGGTTTTCCTGACCGAACCCGCTGATGTTGGTCCGTACATCCAGTCCCGTTGGGACCTTGAGGAACACGCGTTGGATGAGCAGAGTTCCAGAGAGTTGATCGCCGAGGTCATGGGGAGGATGAGCGATGAGTGAGCTTGTGTGGCACAAGAGCAGTAGGAGCGGATCTCGGCACAACTGCGTGGAGGTGGCGTTGGTCTCGGACGGGGCGCTGGTGCGGGACTCCAAGGCTCCGGAGGAGGCGCGCGTCGCGGTGCCGGCGGATCAGTGGCGCCGGTTCCTCGCGCAGGTCAGCGCGGGACGCTACGACACCTGAGGCTTCGCGGGCGGAGCCTGATCGAACCGGGACACGACGCGCTGATCGTCTGGCAGACTGCGTCTCGGAGGATCCGGTCGGACAGGAGGTTCGTGCGTGGCCGAGGTTCAGATGGCCGTGATGGGCGACGGGATGATCGCCAAGCCCGCCGACGCGCCGCAGGCGATCGCCTCGGGCGCGGCCACCGGCATGAGTTACCAGGTCGACCGTGAGCAGATCCCCGAGGTCATCACCAAGCTTCAGCGAGCTCTGGGGCACTTGGACGATGCTGAGCGGGAAGCCCTGCAGCACGATCGCATCGTTCCTCCTGGTGGTGACCCGTACAGCCAGCAGGCGGTCAAGGCCATGGGGCCGGAATTGGTGAACAATTACGTAACCTCGAATAAGCAGGACAAGGCGAACATTCAGGCGATAATGGAGAACCTCGAAGCGGCAATGCGGCGCTATGACGCCGATGACGACGAGGCGGCCCGCCGGTTCAGGGCGGAGGCGTGACGGTGCGACACAAGCTTGCCCTGACGAGTGCCGCGCTGTCGGCGGTGGTCCTGCTGGCCGGGTGCGGTTCGGGCGCGGGCACCACGGACACCTCGGAGCAGCCGTCGTCCTCTTCGGTGAACATGCACGGTGCTCCGAAGGTGCAGGAGCCCTTGGATACCGAGGCGTTCCAGCAGAAGCCGTGCAGTGTTCTCGAAAAGGGACAGATCGAGACCCTGGACATGCAGCAATGGGAGCCCGAAGTGGATAAGGAAGCCACGGGAGGACCAAGCTGCAGTTGGCAGTACATGGGTGGGCCACCGGACTACACGGTTTCCAGTACTGGTGTGACCTTCATGGTCAACGGGGACGGGCTGAAGAATACTTACTTCAGGCGCGGACAAGGCGTTTTCGAATACTTCCGGGAACTGGAACCAATCGCTGGGAAACCGGCTGTCGCGGCGGGTAGCTCGGCTAGTACGCCAGAGCAGGAAGGAACCTGCGAGGTCGAGGTCGGCGTTACCGACAGCTTGACCTTCCTCACTCAGGTTCAGCTCGGCGAAGGCTCACCCTACGCGGACGATCCGTGCGGGCGTGCCCGTGACGTGGCGACCGAGGTCGTGAAGACGCTGAAGGCGGGTGCCTGATGGGCTGGGGCATGGACGTGGTCAACAACGTCGTGGAGGGCGTCCAGGACGCGGGCAACGCCGTCGTCGACGGGGTGCAGCGCGCCGCGAGCTCCACCGCCGAGGGGTTCAACAGCGCCTGCGACTGGGTGCACGACCAGCTGACCCCTGACATCCGTCCGGAGGGGACGGACGGCCACCAGATCTACGTGTGGTTCCACCACGGAGCCGGAACCGGCAGCCTCGACGAGGCCGTGCGGGGCTGGGGCAAGGTCTCCGAGAAGCACTCCGAGGTGGCGACCGAGCTCGACGGTGCCCTCGGCATGATGCGCTCCTCCTGGCAGGGCGAGGCCGCCGAGGCGGCGCAGAGCTCGATCCGCCCGCTGCGCGACGCCGCCGACACGGCGGGCAGCCGTTGCCGGGAGGCCGGAAAGGTGCTGGAGGCGCAGAGCTCCGGCTTCAACGAGAGCAAGAAGAACGTCGTCGACGTGCCCTCCGAGCCGCCGACGATGAACCCGCTGACGGTTCCCGCCAATCCGGCGGGCTACGCGGTCGAGGCCCAGAGCTACCAGGCGCAGCAGCAACAGAACCAGATGTCGCTGCGCGGCTACGGCGACACCACCGGCGGAAACACCGGGGCGGTTCCGTCCTTCGACGGGCACAAGGAGGCCTCCAAGCCCCCGCCGCCCGACGGCCGGGAACCGGGTGGCGGCACCGGCGTCGGCGGGTTCGGTGTCGGCGGCAGCGGCGACGGCTCCGGTTCGGACGTCGCCCGCATCGGTGGGACCGGTGCGGGGGGCTACTCGGGCCCGGCCGGAACCGACCAGGCCGGCACGTCCGGGCACACCGGCACCGGCTCCGGGACCGCCGCCGGCGGCAGCACCGGATCCGGCGCTTCCGGTGGTGGCCACGGCGGCGGCAGCGGTTCCCCAGGGGGAACGCGGTCCGCGTGGTGGTCACAGCGCGATTCCGTCGATACGGACCCCTTCGCCGGGGACCAGCGCGGCGCGCTCGCGGGCGCAGCGGGTGGTGCCGGGCTGGCGGCCGGTGGTGCCGTCCTCGGTGGCGGTCTGCTCGGAGGAAAGGCCGAGGGCGCGGGCATCAGCGGTCGCGGCATCCCCGGCACCGGCGCGGGAACCGGAACCGGCACGGGCGGTCGCGGTGGCACCGGGTCGCTGCCCGGCGGTGGGAGCGGCGGTGTCGGCAGCGCCCCTCCGACCTCGGGTGCGACCACCGGTGTCGGGGCGGCCCGCGCGACCACGGGCGCCGGTGCCCCGATGGGCGGCGCCGGGGGGCGCGGCCAGCAGCAGGGCGGTGAGGGCGACGACACGCACGAGCGTCCCGACTGGCTGCTCGACGAGAACGACCCCAACGAGCTGTTCGGCACCGACGAACGCACCGCCCCGCCGGTCATCGGGGCGACCAGCGCCGAACAGGCCCGAGCCGAACGGGGAGAGCAGCGGTGAGCGCGATGAGGACAGTGCGCGGGGGTGGTCGTGTCCCGGCGGTTTGAGCGGATCATCAGCACCCCGGTCCTGCTCGACTACGCCGCCTACGACGTGCTGCACAGCGGCGAGTGCGGCGAGGGCGCGCCCAAGCCCGCCGGCCTCGAAGGACTCTCACCGGGCAGCACGTACCGGGAGCGGGTGCGCCTGATCAAGGAGGTGCTGGCCGACCTGCGCGAGCGCGGACTGGCCAAAGTGGACAACCCGGCCCCCGAGCTGCGCGAGACGATTCGGCTGCTGCACAACCCGCACCGGCGGATCTACGGCTGGTACGGCTTCGTCGAGGACGAGCAGCGGGTGCAGGGCAGCTTCCACGTCGCCGAGTCCGACGACGTGGCCGTGCTGGCGGTGTGGGAGCGCGGGCAGGTGCTGCTCGAACCGGTCGACGCCGACGACCTGCACTCGGTCGTGGCCAGCCTGCTTCCCGACGCGGTGGAACCGGTCGCCGACGAGGAGATCGTCGTGCCCGCCGAGCGGCCCCCGCGCCGCTCGCGTGGTGAGGACGACGAGCCGTGGTTCGTCGACTGCGATGTCGGCCGTACCGAGCGGGACCCGGTGCAGCGCCGGTACGACCGCGTCGAGCGGCTCACGAGCGGAGGGCAGCACTTCGTCATGCAGCTCGGCAAGGCCCACAAGGGCTCCTGGGGCGAGGAGAAGGTCAGCGAGTTCCCGCTGAACTACTACTTCGGGCCCGAGGGGGCGGTGCTCTCGGTGCTCAAGCGCTCGGGAGAGGACCCGGACGGCGAGCCGCTCCGGCACCTCGTCCCGGCCACGTCCGCCGCCTTTCGGAGGGAGCTCCGCTCCCTCCGCTGAGGTTCGGCGCCCGGCTCGACGGTCGGTTCGGGCCGGTCCGGTGTGGACGGGGAGCTCCCAGTTTTAGGCAAAATTGGGAGACCGCCGGAACCGCGCCGGGTCACGGTGACATCCGGAAGATGGTACGGAACGTGATCTGTCATGATCACAACGGGTTTACGGACAAGCCGGGGCGTCTCGTGAGAAAGTGATCCTGTGAGATCCGTCATCGTTCGCCCACGATTGATCGTCGCGTTGCTCGCCGCCGCGTTGTTGACGGGCTGTGGTGCCCAACCCGCGAAGGCGGGCTCGGCCGCCATCGTCGGCGACCACGCCATCCCGGTGAGCACTGTGGAGAACCGCTTCGACGCCGTGCTGCAGAGCAGGCCGAGGATGCTGGAGCAACTCGAGAGCGAGAACCGCAAGGACGAGCTGGCAAGCAGGATAGCGGCGTTCACGGTGCGGCAGGAACTGGCCGACCGGGCCGCCCGCAGGCAGAACCTGCGAGTCACCGAGCAGCAGGTCACCGAGTGGATCGAGAGCCAGGGCGGTGCCGAGGCCGCCATGAGCGAGACGATCTTCGCCACTGGAGAGGCCCGTTCGGTGGCGAGATCGCTGTTGCTGATGCGTGAGCTCGGCAGCGCTCAACTGCCCAAGGTCTCGGTGCGTTTCGACTACACCAGCGCCACCACCCGCGAGGAGGCCAAGAGCAAGGCCGAGCGTATGGCACGCGGACCGGAGCAGGCCGCTGAGCTGATAGCCGAGGACCGCTCGTCCGGGAACCCGGCGGGCGAGGGCAGAGAACTGCGCGCGGCGAACAACCCGAGTATGGCCGCCAACACTCCGCTGTTCGCGGCCGAGTCGGGAATTGTGGTGGCGTTCCGCGGAAACGGACGTTCCACGAAGTGGATGATCGCGCGGATCACCGAACGCCGGAGTGCGGACGAGAAGGGGCGGAGTTCCGCTGCGGGCTCGGCCGCGGAACTCGAGCAGAGGTTCGGCGCGCGGTTGCTCGGCCTGACCGCCCAGCGCACCGGGGTCGAACTCAGCCCCCGCTACGGGGTGTGGGATCCCGTGGCCGTGACCGTGGTTCCGGACGAGGGGCAGCGCAGCGGCTTCCGCCTTTAGCCGGTAAGGGGTCCCGGAGCCGGTTTGCGTGGGTGGTTCCGTGGGGGAACCTCGGTCGGCGCCCGGCTGCGGGAGCGCCCATCGAGTAGCCACCTACGCCACGGGCGCGCTGTCCTCGCCGGGCACTCGACTGAGAACCCCCGGCGGTGCCGACTGCGTAGGTGGGTGTTTCGGCGCCGGCGGCGCCGAAGAATCCGCCCTGGCAACCCGCGCCGCCGCGGGTTCTCTCGTGGTGCTCTCGCGAGGACGGCCCCGACGTTGTGTAGGTCGCTACCCGATGTCGGGCCTCGCCGGAGCGAGCGCCCGCGAGAGGTTCCGCCAAGTGACCCACTGCGCAAACCGAGCCGCCGGACCTACTCCTCGAAGCGGTGGAAGAATCGCGGGCATGGATGCCGCTCGCCAACAGCCTTCCGCCGTGACCGGTTGTGCCGTCGTGCTCGTCGACGACCGCCTGGGGGACACGATCCCGGCCGAGGCGGTTCCGGTGCTGCGCTCCGCCTCCGCGGTCCACGCGGACAAGGGGCTCACGGAGTCCGCCCGCGCGGCGTCGGGAGCCACCGAACCGCCCCGGATCCCCGAACTGCTGGAGAAAGCGCGGCACGAGGCCGTGGTGCTGATCGCGGCCGAGGAGCACTCGGAGGCGGTCACGGGACTGCTGTCGTCCGGGGCCGCGCTGATACGTCCCCGGCCGCCGCACGGCGCGGAGCTGCTCGACGCGGTGACCGTGATGGACAGGTTGCGCTCCCCCGGGGGTTGCCCGTGGGACGCGGGGCAGACCCACGACTCCCTGCGCACCTACCTGGTCGAGGAGACCTACGAGTTGTTGGACGCCCTGGAGCGCCGTGATCGCGCGGCGATGCGCGAGGAGCTGGGGGACGTGCTGTTGCAGGTCCTGTTCCACGCCAGGGTGGCGGCCGAGGACGAGCGGGACCCGTTCGACGTCGACACCGTGGCCGCCGAGCTGGTCAGCAAACTCGTCTCGCGGCACCCCCACGTCTTCGCGACGGACGACGCGGTGCGCGACGCCGAGTCGCAGCACGCGCGCTGGGAGGAGCTCAAGCAGGCCGAGAAACAACGCGAGTCCGCTGTGGACGGTGTCGCGCACGGTCAGCCTGCCGTGGCCCTGGCGGCCAAGCTCGCCCAACGGGCGCGGCGGGCCGGTGTTCCGGCCGACCTGCTGCCCGCGGGCTCCGGGGCCGGTGCGGAGTTGTTCGCCCTCGCGGCCCGCGCCGAGCACCGCGGGCTGGATCCGGAGGACGAGCTGCGTGCGGTGGCGCTGGCCTTCGACGAGCGCGTCCGCGCCGCCGAGGCGAGCGCGCGGGAGAGCGGAGCGGACACGAACGGGCTCTCCGCCGAGCTCTGGCGGCGACACTGGCCGGGGCGGGAGTGACTCCCCCGGGCCGACTGGTTCGGTGGCGCGCCGTGCGAAGTGCGCGAGAGGTGCGAACGTGACGTTCGGTCTGACCCGTTCGGTCGAATCAGCCGTGGAGACACCGTCGTGCGGGCACACTGGGGCAGGGTGATGGGAGGTCCGGTCGTGCCGCGACAGTGGAATGCATCCAGACCCTCGATGGGGCTGCTGGCCGGGTTGGTGATGTTCGCCGTGCTCGTGTTCCTGGCCAGCGTGCTTCAGGAGGACGACTCGGCCCGCGAGCGACTTCCGACCGCCACGGCTCCCCCGGCGGACGGGGTGCGACCGCCACGGGTGGCCGCGTTGCCGGGGACGGACGCGGTCGAGCGGGGGCAACGGCCCCAGGAACTGCTGGAGGGCTGGGCGGACTCGATGTCCGAGGAGCTCAACATCCCGTTGACGGCGCTGGAGGCCTACGGCTACGCCGAGCTCGCTCTGGAGCGTTCCCGGCCGGAGTGCCGGTTGAGCTGGTCCGTGCTGGCGGGCATAGGCGCGGTCGAATCCGGACACGGACGTTACGGAGGCGCGGACCTGGACCGGACCGGAAGGCCGGACCCCCCGATCAGGGGCGTGGTCCTGGACGGGAGCGAAGGCATCCGGCTGGTTCGGGACACCGACGGGGGGGAACTGGACGGTGACAGCACCTACGACCGCGCGGTGGGGCCGCTGCAGTTCATCCCGAGCACCTGGCGCACCTGGGGGCGGGACGCCGATGCCGACGGGGAAGCGGATCCGGACGACATGGACGACGCGGCGCTGGCCGCCGCGCACTACCTGTGCTCCGCGGACACCGATCTGCGCGAGCCAGAGCAGTTCAGGGACGCGGTGCTGCGCTACAACGCCAGCGGGGACTACGTGCAGCAGGTGCTCAACCACGCCGACGACTACGGCAAGCGCAGCAGGGATCTCGTGCGCAGGGAGTGATCGGGCTGTACGCGGCGAATGCCCCGTCCCGCGAATTCTCCGCGCGTGGACGGGGGACGGACGTGCTCGAGTAGCCTGTCGTCGATGGCGAACCCCGGGCCGTACCCCACACGTCTCCGTGCCTTCCTCGCCGTGATCTCCCGTGTCGCCCTCGCCTCGAGCGTGCTTTTCGTGGCCGGTCTGGGGGTGGGGCTGGTCGCGGTGCTGGGCGATCCCGCTTCCGCACCGGAGGCCGGCCCCGCGCCGAAGGCGCGGGTGGAACCGGCCGAGGTGGAACCGGGCTCCGTTCCTCCGGGGGGCAGGAACCCGGGAGCCGAGCCGGGCGCGGGTGACGGAGCGGACCGGGGAGATCCGGTGCGGCACTGGGCCGACGAGGTGGCCGCCGTGGTGGACGTTCCGGCGCGCGCCCTCGTTTCCTACGTCCGGGCGGACCTGGCCATGCGTGACAGACGGCCCGGCTGCCGGATCGACTGGGCGACTCTGGCGGGGATCGGCAGGATCGAGTCCGACCACGGTCGCTACGGCGGGCGCAGGCTGGGGGCGGACGCGGTCCCCTCCAGCCCGATCATCGGGGTTCCGCTGGACGGCGGTTCGGAGGTGCGGGAGATAACCGACACCGACGACGGGGCCCTGGACGGGGATCCGGTGCACGACCGGGCCGTCGGTCCCATGCAGTTCATCCCCTCCACCTGGGCGAAGTGGAGCACCGACGGCAACGGCGACGGTGTCGGGGATCCGCACGACCTGGACGACGCCGCCATGGCCGCCGCGCGCTACCTCTGCGCGGGGGGACGGGACATGCGAACGGGAGAGGGGTGGTGGTCGGGTGTGCTTTCGTACAACAACTCGGCCTCCTACGCGAAGAAGGTCTTCGCGCTGGCGGAGACCTACGCGGACGCGGGGAACCGTCGCGAGTGAGCGCGTTGCCGACCGAGGATGTGGCTACTCGAGGTCGAGGTACACGCGACGAGAGCCCGCGAGAGGTCCCACCAGCCGAGCACCTACGCGAACCAAGCTGCCGACCGGCTAGGAGTCCGCGTTCACCCGGGCTATGTGCGCTCGGATCTCGCCGAGCACTTCCTGGTACGCGGGGTCGGGATACATCGTCGTGGCCAGTTGAACCTGGGTGTGTGCCTCGTTGAGCCTGCCCTGACGCTGCAGGGTTCGTCCGAGCACCAGTCGTGCGTAGTGATCCGAGGGGTCCAGTTCGATCACCCGCAGGAACGCCCGCTCGGCACGCCGGAACTGCGCCGAGAACAGGTACGCGCGGCCGGCCAGCAGTTGCACGCTCGGCTTGTCCGATGCTTCGTCGAGCACCGGACCGAGCGTGCGCAGGGCTTCGAACGGACGCCGTTGCGCCACAAGCTTTTCCGCTTTGCGGAAAGCTTCCACGGTTCCTTCGGTCCTCATGGCCACACCAACGGTACGGTTCGATCCGCTGTTCCACCATGGTGCGACCGGGTGGCGTGCGGCGCCAGGTGTTCCGCACATCACCACGTCCCGCCGTGATTCGGGACCGCGAGCCTGCGGCGGGCACGTGGGGCGCCCGGTTAGGCTCGGAGAAGGTCGTCGGGCGTCCCGCCCACTATGGGTCTCTTCGGTGGCACACCGGTGGGAACGTTACGGCGGGCTGTGACGTCTTGAGTACACAAAGCTTGTTAGGAGCACAAGTGGCGATCATCGAGCAGGTCGGCGCTCGCGAGATCCTGGATTCGCGCGGCACCCCCACCGTCGAGGTCGAGGTGGCCCTGGACGACGGCACGCTGACTCGGGCTGCCGTACCGTCGGGCGCGTCCACCGGTGAGCACGAGGCCGTCGAGCTGCGGGACGGCGCGGCCGAACGCTACGGCGGCAAGGGCGTGGAGAAGGCCGTCGCCGGGGTGCTGGACGAGATCGGTCCGGAACTGATCGGCGTGGAGGCGATCGAGCAGCGGGTGGTCGACCAGAAGCTCGTCGACCTGGACGGTACCCCCACCAAGTCCAGGCTGGGGGCCAACGCGATGCTCGGTGCCTCGCTGGCGGTGGCCAAGGCGGCGGCGGAGTCCACGGGACTCGAACTGTTCCGCTACGTGGGCGGGCCCAACGCGCACGTGCTGCCGGTGCCGATGATGAACATCCTCAACGGTGGTGCGCACGCCGACACCGGCGTGGACATGCAGGAGTTCATGATCGCCCCGATCGGGGCCGACTCGTTCTCGGAGGCACTGCGCTGGGGCTCGGAGATCTACCAGGCCCTCAAGTCGGTGCTCAAGAGCAAGGGCATGGCCACCGGTCTCGGGGACGAGGGAGGCTTCGCCCCCTCCCTGCCGGACAACCGGCAGGCGCTGGACCTGATCAGCAGCGCCATCGAGAAGGCCGGTTACAAGCCGGGCAGGGACGTCGCGCTCGCGCTCGACGTGGCGGCCACGGAGTTCCACTCCGACGGCGTGTACCACTTCGAGGGGGCCAAGCGCAGTGCCGAGCAGATGGTCGGCTACTACACCGAGCTGCTGAACTCCTACCCGCTGGTCTCCGTCGAGGACCCGCTCTCCGAGGACGACTGGGACGGCTGGGCCAGGATGACCTCCGAGCTCGGCGAGAAGGTCCAGATCGTCGGCGACGACCTGTTCGTCACCAACCCCGAGCGGCTCGAGGAGGGCATCAACCGCAGGGCCGCCAACGCGCTGCTGGTCAAGGTCAACCAGATCGGCACGCTCTCGGAGACCCTCGACGCGGTGAACCTGGCCAACTCCTGCGGGTACCGCAGCATGTTGAGCCACCGCTCCGGGGAGACCGAGGACACCACCATCGCGGACCTCGCGGTGGCCACCGGCTGCGGCCAGATCAAGACCGGCGCCCCGGCGCGCAGCGAGCGGGTCGCCAAGTACAACCAGCTGCTGCGCATCGAGGAGAACCTCGGTGACGCGGCCCGTTACGCGGGTGAGCTGGCCTTCCCCAGGTTCACTGCGGAGGTGTAACCCATGCCCACCGGGCGACCGCCTGAACGCGATCGGCAACGGCGCGGTGTGAACGCGACGCGCCGCGCTCGGGAGTCGGCGCGTGAGCGGCGCCCGAACGGGGGATCGGGAGGCAGAGCCGTGTCGCGGCGGTCGGGTAAGAGCACCCGGCCGCCCGCGGGCACCGGTGGTGCGTTCAAGCTCTCCTCGACCCGGCGGGCGGCCGTGCTGGCGATTCTCGTCTGTGCCATGGCGTTGAGCGTCTCCGTGCCGTTGCGGACCTATCTCGGTCAGCGTGACGAGCTGGCCGACCTGGAGAACCGGGAGCACCAGCTGGGCGAGGAGGTGCAGCGGCTCGCCGAGCGGAAGACGGAGCTGTCCGAGCCGCAGCGGCTGGAGACGGAGGCGCGAGAGCGGCTCGGCTACGTCCGTCCGGGGGAGACCCCCTACATCGTCCACCTGCCGTCAACGTCCCCCGGTGATTCCGGGGGCGAGGACGGGGACTCGGAGGAGAAGCCCTGGTACCAGAATCTTTGGAAGAGCCTGACCGGAGGGGAGGGGAAGTGACCGTGTCGGGTCTGGAACCGCCCGGTGGCCCCACCGCGGACGAGCACGACCGGGAGGTCGTGCGCAGGCAGCTCGGACGTCCGCCCCGCGGAATGCGGGACGTGGTCACGAGGGACGCTTCGGGAGAGCCGACCGTGGTGCGCACCAGCCCGCGCCTGCCGGACGGGACCCCTTTTCCGACGTTGTACTACCTCACGTCCCCCAGGCTGGTCACCCTGGTGTCCACCCTGGAGTCCGAGGGCGTGATGCGGGAGATGACCGACCGGCTGTCCACAGACGAGGACCTCGCCGAACGTTACCTGCGGGCGCACCGGGAGTACCTGGCCGAGCGGGACGCGCTCGAACCGCTGGGCACCGAGGTGAGCGCGGGAGGAATGCCCGGCAGGGTCAAGTGCCTGCACGTGCACGTGGCCCACGCGCTGGCCAAGGGGCCCGGGGTGAACCCGTTCGGCGACGAGGGGCTGGAGACCGTCGCGCGGCGCTGGCCCTCCGACGCCGCGGAACTCTTCCGGTTTTAGGGGGGTGCGCGGCTCTTGCTGCGTGGCGGTGCCGGTGGCGGAACCTCAGTCGGCGCCCGGCTGCGGGTGCCCCGACATCGGGCAGCGGCCTACACAACGTCGGGGCCGTCCTCGCCGGGCGCTCGACTGAGAACCCGCGGCGGTGCCGATGGCTCAGGATCGCAAGCGCCTGCGTTGGCGTGACCCCCTGGGCGGGAGCTCCAGTCCGGGTTTTCGTGGCGACTCGGGTTGCTCGCGGCGGTGCCGACTGCGCGGGCTCGGAGCGCTCGCGGCTGGCGCCGCGTGATCGGGTCACCTTTCACTCTTCGGGGTGACCCGGTCGAGCAGTTGCCGGGAAGCGACTCCCGACGTCCCCGGCGTGCTGCCCGTTGCCTCCAGCCGGGTCGCCAGGAAGGTGTCGGAGACCTCCTCGGGGGAGCCGCGCAGCAGCAACCCCGCCTGCACGGTCTGCGTGAGCAGTTCGGCCAGCCTCCTGGCGCGGGCGGGCTGCGGATCGGTGAGCTCCGCGCGGAGCGACCGGACGGCGCGGTCGTAGCGTTCGTCCATTCCGGAGGCGAGCTCGAGCTCCTCCAGCAGACGCTCCGCCGTCTCCGGTTGCTTGTGCAGCGCGCGTAGTGTGTCCAGCGCGGTCACGTTGCCCGCTCCCTCCCAGACGGACATCAGCGGGGCCTCCCGGTACAGCCGGGGCAGCCCGGACTCCTCGACGTAACCGTTCCCGCCGAGGCACTCCAGCGCCTCGGCGATGACGGTCGGGGCGCGCTTGCACACGTAGTACTTCGACGCGGGCAGCACGAGCCGCAGCAGGTCGAGCTCGGCGCGCTGCCCGCGCTGTCCCCGGTCGGTGGCCGCGGCGAGCCGCATCCCGAGTGCGACGGCCGCCTCGGACTCGACCGCGAGCTCGGTGAGCACCGTGCCCATCAACGGCGTCCGGTCGAGCCGCTCGCCGAACGCGGAGCGGTGCGCGGCGTGGTGGGTCGCCTCGGACAGCGCGATCCTCATGTTGGCCGCGGAGCCGAGCACGCAGTCCATCCTGGTCATCGAGACCATGTCGATGATGCTGCGCACCCCGCGTCCCTCCTCGCCGACCAGCCACCCGATCGCGCCGGTGTACTCGAGCTCGGCCGAGGCGTTGGACTTGTTGCCGAGCTTGTCCTTGAGGCGTTGCAACCGGATCGCGTTGCGGGTGTCGTCCGGCAGCACCCGGGGGACCAGCAGGCAGCTCAGCCCGCCGGGGGTCTGCGCGAGCGTGAGGAACAGGTCGTTCATCGGGGCCGAGGTGAACCACTTGTGGCCGACGACGCGGTAGCTGCCGTCGGACAGCGGTTCGGCGGTCGTGCTGTTGGCGCGGACGTCGGAGCCGCCCTGCTTCTCGGTCATGGACATGCCGGCGAGCAGCCCGGCCTTCCGCTCCGGGTGCCGCACCCCGAAGTCGTACCGCGTGGAACGCAGCCCCGGTTCGTAGTGCTCGGCCAGCTCGGGGCTGTGGCGCAGCGCGGGGACCGAGGCGAAGGTCATCGAGACGGGGCAGCCGTGTCCGGCCTCGGCCTGGGACCACAGGTAGAAGCCCGCCGCGCGGGCGAGGTGTTGCCCGGCGGTGGCGCCGGGGGACCAGGGCGAGGCGTGCAGGCCGGAGGAGACCGCCTCGCCCATGAGCCGGTGCCAGGACGGGTGGAACTCGACCTCGTCGACGCGGTGGCCGTAGCGGTCGTGGCTGTGCAGCACGGGAGGGTGCGCGTTGGCGAGCCTGCCGTGCTCGCGTGCCTCGGCCGAACCGGCCCGCCGGGCCAACGGGCGGAGCGACTCCACCCGGTCCTGCGCGCCCTGCGCGGTCAGCGCCTCCCGCAGCGCGGGGTCGCAGGCCAGCGGGTCGAAGTCGTCCAGCGGGGGCGGCTGGTTGCGCACCTCGTGCGTTTCGGCCGGTGCGGGGGCGTGTTCCCGCTCTGCGTTGAGCCTCATGTCGGAAGGGTAGGCCACATCGGTTACCGAACAGTAGTGGTAGTGGAGCGGAAACGGCCGAACCGGACGGTTCTCGGAGCGCTCGGCCCGCTTCGAGTGCTGATCACCGGGCGAGCAGGACGCGCATGGTGTGCAATCGCCGGGTGTAGGCACCTCGGGAAGCGAGCAGGTGGGGGGACAGGACGTGGCGCGTCGGAACAGACCAGCGCCGTGGCGGCGCCGGCCCCAGCGGTCCTGGTGGTCGCACCCTGCCGGAAGCGACCGGTCCGCCCGCGGACGTCGAGCACGCGGGGTCTCCCCGGGAGGGACGCTGCTGCTGCTGTTCGGGCTGCTGCTCCCCTTCGTGCTGGTCGGAGGTGCCAATGCCCTGACGGCGACCTGGTTCGCCGGGAAGAGCGCCCCGGGGGACTCCGGTGTGCCCCGGGGGCTGGGGGCGAGCGGGCGGGTCCCCGAACGGCAGGAGCCCGGTGTGCGGCTGCTGCGGGACAGTGCCGCGCTGCGCGATCCGGACTCGGAGGAGGCCGTCGACGTGCCGGACGGGCCGCTCGGGGTGCCGGAGCCGGTGCTGCGGGCCTACCGCGGTGCCGCGCGGGGAACGGCCGAGACCGACCCCTCCTGCGGACTGCGCTGGTCGGTGCTGGCCGCGATCGGCAGGGCCGAGTCCGGGCACGCCGGTTCCGGCCGGGTGGACGGCACGGGGACGACGGCGACCGCGATCCTGGGGCCGCGCCTGGACGGTGGCGAGGACCTCGCGGCCGTCCCGGACACGGATTCGGGTGAGCTGGACGGGGATCCGGTCTGGGACCGCGCGGTCGGCCCCATGCAGTTCCTGCCCTCCACCTGGAGGCGTTACGGGGCAGACGGCGACGGTGACGGGGTGAGCAGCCCCCACAACGTGCACGACGCGGCCCTGGCGGCGGCCCGCTACCTGTGCGACGCGGGGGGCGACCTGAACCGGCCGCGGGACCTGGCCCGCGCCGTGTTCCGGTACAACCACTCCGAGAGCTACGTGCGCGAGGTGCTCGGCTGGGCCACCGCCTACCGGACGGGGGTTCTGCCCGTGCCCACGGATCCGGCTCCCGAGGTGGACGAGGTGGTGCTGCCGGAGGCGGGGAGCTCGAGTCCGGAGACCTCGGAGCGGACGGAGCCCGAGCGGTCGGGGCAACGTCCGGAGTTCCCCCCGCTCTCGCCCGCGCCCGGACCGTCCGGCGATTCGGGGCGCGAGGCGTTCTCCCCGCTGGTCCCCGCGCCTTCGCGGGGCGGTGGCGGGGAGGATCCGGCCGGTTCGGAGCGGCCGTCCCGGACGCGGGCTCCGGAGACTTCCGACGGGGGCGGGGCGGAGCCCTCGGAACCGAACCGGACCTCGCGGGCACCCGCGCCCGCCTCCGAGTCCTCCGCGGAATCGCATCCCTCCGCGCCCTCCGGGAGCTGGCGCGAGCGTGGTTCCTCCGCCCCGGAGCCGTCCTCCGCCGCTGACACCGGCTCCTGACCGCTTGGAACGTTTCGCGCGAAACTGTCGGCTCGGTGGACAGGCGGGGCCGCGGCCGGGAACCCCGCTCGCATAGCGTGGGCCGCGACGCGCGGACGAACGACCGGACGCGTCGCGCCGTGATCCGCGCTCTCCGCCCGCGCGTGATCACGGACGGCGCGGGCCACGGGACAGCCGCGCGGTCGTTCCGCCGGAACCGAACCAGGAGGACTTGATGCCACGCGTAGCCGCGATCGACTGCGGGACGAACTCGATACGCCTGCTGATCGCCGACGTGACGGTGCACGACGACGGCACGCGCAGCCTGCGCGACGTGCGGCGCGAGATGCGGATCGTCCGGCTGGGGCAGGGGGTCGACGCCACGGGCAGGCTCGCCGACGAGGCCCTGGAACGCACCCGCGCGGCGCTGCACGACTACGACGAGAGCATTCGGGAGTCGGGCGCCGGGAGCACGCGGATGGTGGCGACCTCGGCGACCAGGGACGCGGCCAACCGCGCGGACTTCTTCGAGATGGTCCGCGAGACCCTCGGGGTCGAGGCCGAGGTCATCACCGGCGAGGAGGAGGCGCGGCTCTCGTTCGTCGGAGCGGTCGGGGACCTGGATCCGGACGACGGGCCGTTCCTGGTGACCGACGTGGGCGGGGGCTCGACCGAGCTGGTGCTGGGGCACTGGGACGGCAAGGACGCCGAGATCCTCGGCTCGTACTCCGCGGACGTGGGGTCGGTGCGGCTCACCGAGCGCTGCCTGCACAGCGACCCGGCCACCGCGGAGGAGGTGAGCTCGGCCAACGAGGTGACCAGGCGGACCCTGGACGAGGCCTTCGCGGCGGTGGACGTGTCCGGGGCGCGCCGGTGGGTCGGGGTGGCGGGCACCGTCACCACGCTCTCGGCGATCTCGCTGGGGCTCTCGGAGTACGACCCCTCCGCCATCCACCTCTCGCGGTTGTCGCGGGACGGGGTGGACCGGACCGAGCGGGAGCTGTTGGAGATGGATCACGAGCAGCGTGCGGCGATCGGGCCGATGCATCCGGGACGGGTGGACGTGATCGGGGGTGGCGCTCTGGTGCTCGGGGTGTTGGCCGCCGAGCTCGCGGAGCGCTCCGGGATCGGTGAGATCACTGTCAGTGAGCACGACATACTGGACGGTATAGCCCTTTCGATCAGCTAGTTCTCAGAATGTGGAATAATTTATTCCGCTGATTGAGTGACAATCCCGCTGAATCGAGAAAGAATGTGACGGCTTTGTGACAGCACATTGTCGTGAACTGTGTCTCCCTTATGTTTACGCTCGCACTCATCCGACGATCGAGATCGTCGGCGTGGCGACTTTCGCGGTGTCCCGCGAGAGGTCACGTAGACAGCGGGAGGAAACGAATGCGCAAGCGACGCATGGTCGCGCCGGTCGCGGCCTCGCTGTCGGCGGCCCTGCTGGCCGCCGGCTGCGGAGGCGGTGGCGGTGGTGTCACCGAGGCAACCGGAACCCTCGAGGACCCGATCACCGTCCAGTGGGGCGAGCCGCAGAGCGAGCTGGTCCCCACCAACAGCAACGACACCTTCGGCAGCCAGGTGTTCAACCCCATGTTCACCGGGTTGGTCGAGTACGACCCGAACACCTTCGAGGCGCGCAACGCGATGGCCGAGTCCATCGAGCGTGCGGACGACAAGAAGACCTACACGGTCGAGCTCAAGGAAGGCTGGAAGTTCCACGACGGCGAGGAGGTCACCTCCGACAACTTCGTCCGGGCCTGGAACTACGCCGCCTACGCCCCCAACGGCCAGCAGCAGGCCAACATGTTCAAGCGGATCCAGGGCTACGACGAGGTCCACCCCGCGGATCCGGACGGCGACGGGCCGAAGAAGCCGCCGGAGCCGAGCGCCGAGAAGATGTCCGGGCTGAAGGTCGTGGACGACCACACCTTCGAGATCACCCTGAAGCAGCCGTTCACCGTCTTCCCCGAGAAGCTCGGCTACCAGACCTTCGTGCCGCTGCCGGAGAGCTTCTTCGAGGACAAGGAAGGCTTCGCCGAGAACCCGATCGGCAACGGGCCGTACGAGTTCGAGAGCCGCTCCCCGAGCCAGAGCCTGACCCTGACCCGCTACGAGGACTACAAGGGCGCGGACGCGGGCAACGCCGACGCGGTCAAACTGGTCGTCTACGAGAAGGCCCAGACCGCCTACCAGGACCTCAAGTCGGACAACCTGGACGTGATCAACACGATTCCGACCTCCGCCCAGGCCGACGGCCGGTGGAAGGAGGAGCTCGGCGACCGCGCCATCTCCAAGGACCGGATGGGGCTGACCACGCTCAGCCTGCCGCTGTACGAGGAGAAGTTCCAGAACCCGGACCTGCGCAAGGCCATCTCGCTGGCCATCGACCGGCAGCAGATCGTCGAGACGGTCTTCAACGGTTCGGCCACCGCCGCCGACGGCTGGACCGCGCCGAGCATGCCGGGACGCACGGACGGCACCTGCGGACAGTGGTGCGAGTACGATCCGGCCAAGGCCAAGGAGTACCTGGAGAAGGCCGGCGGCTTCGACGGGCAGATGACCCTGAGCTACAACGCCGACGGTGCGCACAAGCAATGGATGACCGCCGTGGCGGGCAGCATTCGCGACACCCTGGGCATCGATGTCGGCACCAACGGGGTGCCCACCTTCAGCACCTTCCAGGACAAGATGGACAACCAGGAGATGAGCGGGCCGTACCGCTACGGCTGGGTCGCCGACTACCCCACGCCGCGCACCTTCCTCAACCCGCTGTACACCACCAGCGGATCGGCCAACTACACCGGCTACTCGAACGAGGAGTTCGACAACATGATCGGCCGGGCCGACCGGGCCGCCACGGTCGACGAGGCCAACGAGCTCTACGGCAAGGCCGAGAAGCAGCTCGCCGAGGACATGCCGTCGGCCCCGCTGTTCACCCAGACGGTGAAGGGCGCACGGTCGGACCGGTTGGCCGAGGGCACGCTGAACACCCGGACCAACGTCGCGATCACGAGCCTCAAGGTCGCCGAACCCACCCAGTGACCCGGTTTTCGTAGTCGTACCCGGTCCACCGCCGTCACGAGCGGCGGTGGACCGGGTTGTGTCCTTGTAGAAGGAGGTTCGGTGGGCCGATACATACTGCGGCGACTGCTGCAGTTGATTCCGGTTTTCATCGGAACAACGTTCATCATCTACTCGCTGGTCTGGGCGATCCCCGGAAACCCCTTCGCGGGGTTGTGCGGTCCGCGCGGTTGCCCACCCGCGTTCATCGACCAGATGACCGAGCAGTACAATCTGGACCAGCCGCTGCCGGTGCAGTACGTCCTATACCTCGGACAGCTGTTCCAGGGCAACTTCGGGGAGACCTTCAACGGGATCGAGGTCGGCACCCTGATCCAGCAGGCCTACCCGGTAACGCTCAAACTGGCCACCATCGCCCTGATCTTCGAGGCGATCATCGGCATCGCGGCGGGAATCCTGACCGCGCTGCGCGGCAAGGGCTTCGTGGACAACCTCGTGCTGGCGGCCACCCTGTTCCTCATCGCCGTTCCGGTGTTCGTGAGCGGCTTCGTGATCCAGGTGGTGTTCGGCGTCCAGCTGGAGTGGATGGAGCCCTCCGTGGGCGCCGATCCCGGCATCGGGCAGCTGATCGTTCCCGGCCTCGTGCTGGGCAGCCTGTCCATGGCCTACATCGCCAGGCTCACCCGCACGGCGATGTTCGAGAACAAGCGGGCCGACTACATCCGCACCGCCACGGCCAAGGGGCTCACCCCCCGCAGGGTCGTTTCGGTGCACATGCTGCGCAACTCGCTGATCCCGGTGATCACCTTCATCGGAACGGACTTCGGTGCGCTGATGGGCGGGGCCATCGTGACCGAGGGCGTGTTCAACATCCACGGCATCGGCGGGCTGGTCTTCAGCGCCATCCAAGGCCAGGAAGGCATCACCGTGACCGGGGTGGTCACCCTGCTGGTGCTCGTCTACCTGCTGATGAACCTGCTGGTGGACATTCTCTACGCGGCTCTGGACCCGAGGATCCGATATGACTGACCCAGGCGAAGGCAGGCAGAGCACCCTGAGCACCGGGGCTGATGCCGAAGGCGTGGACGAGGTGCGGCGGGACTCCCCGCAGCAGCACGAAGGGAGCCCCGAAGTCGGGTCGAAACCCCGGGAGAAGCAGCGGGGACTCTGGGGCGATGCCTGGCTCGACCTGCGCCGCCGCCCGCTGTTCGTGATCGGCGGACTGATCGTGCTGTTCCTGCTCGCGATCGCGGCCTTCCCCGGGCTGTTCGCGTCGGGCGACCCGAACGCGCAGGACCTGTCGCTGGCCCGCGAGGGGCCTTCGGCCGAGGCATGGTTCGGCTACGACGCCCTGGGCAGGGACATCTACACCAGGGTGATCCACGGAGCCCGCGCGTCCATCGTGGTCGGTGTGCTGGCAACACTGCTCACCGTGCTCATCGGCTCGCTGGTCGGGCTGGTCGCGGGTTACTTCGGCAACAAGACCGACAGCTTCCTGGCCAGGTTCGCCGAGATCTTCCTCGGCCTGCCGTTCGTGCTCGGCGCGATCGTGATCCTGTCCGTGTTCAACGCGGGGATCGAAGGGGCTCCCGGGATGCTGCGGGTCATGACCCAGGTGATCGTGACCATCGGGGTGCTCGCGTGGCCGATCTCCATGCGCATCATGCGCTCGGCGGCCATCGCGGCCAAGCAGCAGGACTACGTGAAGGCGGCCAAGGCGCTGGGCGCCAGCCACGGCCGGATCATCTTCAAGCACGTGCTGCCGAACTGCATTGCTCCGGTGATGGTCTACGCGACCATCGCGCTCGGCCAGTACATCGGGCTGGAGGCGACGCTGTCCTACCTGGGGCTCGGACTGCAGAACCCGGTCGTGTCCTGGGGAATGATGATCTCGAACTCCCAGCAGTACATCATCAGCACCCCGCACATGCTGCTGTTCCCCGCCGGGTTCCTGGTGCTCACCGTGCTCGCCTTCGTGATGCTCGGTGACGCGGTGCGGGACGCGCTGGACCCGAAACAGAGGTAGTGAGGAGGGCCGCTATGTCGGCTACCGACGACGGCACGGGCGGCTCGCCGAAGCCGCGCCTGCTGGAAGTGCAAGACCTGCACGTGGAGTTCCGCACCCGCGAGGCGACGGCCAACGTGCTCAACGGCGTGGGCTACCACGTCGACGAGGGCGAGACCCTGGCCGTGCTCGGCGAGTCGGGCTCGGGCAAGAGCGTCACCGCCCAGACGGTGATGGGCATCCTGGACACCCCGCCCGGGTTCGCCACAGCGGGCACCGTCCGGTACCGCGGGGAGGAGCTGCTCTCCGCGAAGGAGGAACGTCGCCGTGAACTCCGGGGGGAGAACATGGCGATGATTTTCCAGGACGCTCTCTCCGCGCTCAACCCGGTTTACACCGTGGGCTTCCAGATCGCCGAGCAGTTCCGCTTCCGGCGGGGCATGTCGCGCAAGGACGCCACGGCCAAGGCCGCCGAGATGCTGGACCTGGTCAAGATCCCGAACGCCAAGCAGCGGGTGAAGGAGTTCCCGCACCAGTTCTCCGGCGGCATGCGCCAGCGGGCCATGATCGCCATGTCGCTGGCGCTGGACCCGGACCTGCTCATCGCCGACGAGCCGACCACGGCGCTGGACGTCACGGTGCAGGCCCAGATCATGGACCTGCTCGACGAGCTGCGCCGCGAGCGCGACATGGGGCTGATCCTGATCACCCACGACCTCGGCGTGGTCGCCGAGGTCGCCGACCGGATCGCGGTGATGTACGCCGGGCGCGTGGTGGAGGAGTCCGACGCGGAGTCGCTGTACAAACGCCCCGCCCACCCGTACACCGAGGGACTGATGGAGTC
The DNA here is from genome assembly GCF_013408175.1 of Actinopolyspora biskrensis. Classification (GTDB taxonomy): domain Bacteria; phylum Actinomycetota; class Actinomycetes; order Mycobacteriales; family Pseudonocardiaceae; genus Actinopolyspora; species Actinopolyspora biskrensis. The sequence goes on along the minus strand of NZ_JACBYW010000006.1, from coordinate 384,628 downwards.
CATTCCCCGGCTGGACCAGAAGGGGGAGGAACTGGCGAGCATCAAGGGGCTGCCGCCCAACCTCGCCGACATCCCGCCCGGATGTCCGTTCCACCCGCGCTGCCACCGTGCCGAGGAGGAGTGCCGCGAAACGGTCCCCGAGCTGCACGAGCTCCGGGCGGGACGCCACAGCGCCTGCCACTTCGCCGAGGAGTTGATCAGCCGTGACTGAGCCGATCCTGCAAGTCCGCGACCTGGTGAAGCACTTTCCGGTGCAGCAGGGAGTGGTGTTCAAGAAGACCATCGGCCACGTGCGCGCGGTGGACGGGGTCTCCTTCGACCTCAACCGGGGCGAGACGCTGGGCGTGGTCGGCGAGTCCGGCTGCGGCAAGTCCACACTGGCCCAGGTGCTGATGCGGCTGGAACAGCCGACCAGCGGCAGCGCGCTGTTCGAGGGCGCCGACATGTTCGGCAAGAAGAGCGCGGCGGAACTGCGCAGCCTGCGCAGGGACATGCAGGTCGTGCTGCAGGACCCCTACACCTCGTTGAACCCGCGCAAGACCGTGGGCGACATCATCGGCGAGCCGTTCGAGATCCACCCCGAGGTGGCTCCGAAGGGGGACCGGCAGCGCCGCGTCCAGGAGCTGCTGGACACCGTCGGGCTCAACCCCGAGCACGTGCGGCGCTACCCGCACCAGTTCTCCGGTGGGCAGCGGCAACGCATCGGCATCGCGCGGGCGCTGGCGCTCAAGCCCAAGGTGATCGTCTGCGACGAGCCGGTCTCCGCGCTGGACGTCTCGATCCAGGCGCAGGTCATGAACCTGCTGGGCGAGCTGCAGTCCGAGTTCGGGCTGTCCTACATCTTCATCGCGCACGATCTGGGCGTGGTGCGGCACCTCTCGGACCGGGTGGCGGTGATGTACCTGGGCAAGGTCGTGGAAACGGGCACTGAGGACCAGATCTACGAGCACCCGCAGCACCCGTACACCCAGGCGCTGCTGTCCTCGGTGCCGGTCCCGGACCCCTCGCTGCGCAACCGCAGGGAGACCATCCGGCTGTCCGGCGACGTTCCCAGCCCGGCGAGTCCGCCCTCCGGGTGCCGCTTCCGCACCAGGTGCTGGAAGGCCGAGGACATCTGCGCCGAGCAGCAGCCCGAGCTGGCCGTGCGGCTGGACGGCGGGGAGCTCGCCCCGGACGCGGAGCAGGGGCACCCGAGTGCTTGCCACTTCGCAGAGCGGAACGAGCACGTGGTCTCCTGAGCGCTACGTTTCTCGGCTCTTTCCGCGTGGCGGCGCGGGTGGGGGAACCTCGGTCGGCGCCCGGCTGCGGGAGCGCGCCCATCGAGCAGCCACCTACGCCACGGGCGCGCTGTCCTCGCGAGACCCACGCCTGAGAGCCCCCGGCGGTGCCGGTGGCTCGGGTGGTGTGGTTCGGCTCCGGCGGAGCCGAAGAATCCGCCCTGGCAACCCGCGCCGCCGCTGGTTCTCTCGTGGTGCTCTCGCGAGGAAGGCCCGACGTTGTGTAGGCCGCTACCCGGTGTCGGGCCTCGCCGGAGCGAGCGCCCGCGAGGGGTTCCGCCACGCAACCACCCGAGCGAACCGGCCTGCGAGCTCCGGTTTCACCTGGAGACGAACTCGGCGAGGTCCGCCGACTGCTTGATGCGCGACGGCTCGTGCACGTACATCATGTGCCCGGCCGGGTAGTAGCGGACCTCGATGTTGTCCCGCAGCTCGCTCGGTATCTCCAGCTGGGCCAGGGTGTGCTCGGCCGCGTAGTACGGTGTCGCACCGTCGGTGTGACCGCAGCCCACGTGCACCCGCAGATGCGGGTTGGTGCGCATCGCCTTGGCCAGCTTGTCCGCCGCCGTCACCGACATGCCCTCGAAGTCCGCGTAGGACCAGGGGTGAACCCGCGCGGAGAGCACTTCGTACGGCAGGTCGTTGGCGTAGTCCAGTTCCTGGCGCACGTAGTGGTTGATCCCGGCGGAGAAGGCTCCGATGAGACCGGAGACGCTGGGATCGTCGGTGAAGTGCTCGCCGCCCGCGTCCGGTTCCCACCCGGTGAACCGTCCGTCCATCCTGCCCACCGTCAACCGCCGCTCGCGCAGCAGCTCGGTGAAGAAGCGGATGTGCTCGATGCGCAGGTTCACCCGGTCCACGTAGTCGGTGCTCAGGCCGGTCAGCTTCGCGGTGCGCCGCACCGCATCCTCCCGGTCCTCCGCGGACAACCGGGCTCCCCTGGAGAGGGCCCACGGGTAGTCCCGCGCGGCGAACTCCTCGGCCTCCTCCAGCACCTCGCGCAGCGGTCGGTCGCCGTGCTTGCCGTGGTAGTGGGCGATGGCCGCGTAGCTCGGCAGGAAGAGGCTGTACGGGAGATCGTTGCCCTCGGTGAACCGGATGGTTCCCATGTCGAGCACGGCGGAGACGAGCAGCAGGCCGTTGAGGTACATGCCGTGCTTGCTCTGCAGGTGCTCGGCCAGCGCGGCGGCGCGCAGCGTTCCGTAGGACTCGCCCGCCAGGTACTTGGGCGAGAGCCAGCGGCCGTTGCGGGAGGTCCACAGCCGGATCAGTTCGCCCACGGACTCGATGTCGCGCTGGTACCCGTGGTAGTCACCCGGCTTTCCGCCCTGCACGGCCCTGGAGAACCCGGTGGAGATCGGGTCGATGAACACCAGGTCGCTGTGCGCGAGCAGCGTCTCGGGGTTGTCCGCCAGCCCGTAGGGGGGCGCGGCCGGTTGTCCGGCGTCGCCGGACAGGACTCGCCGGGGGCCCAGCAACCCCATGTGCAGGAACACGCTGGCCGCGCCGGGGCCGCCGTTGAAGGCGAAGGTGACGGGGCGGTCGCTGTTCGCGGGGGCGTCGGCGATGTAGGAGGTCACGAACATCTCGGCCTTGGCCACGTGCCCGTCGAACTTACCGTCGGTGAACGACTCCTCGCGCAGCACGTACCGGCCCGTCGTCGCCGTGTAGGACAGTCGCTTGCCGTTGGCCGTGATCGTGTGATGCGTGCTGACCAGGTCATCGGTCGGTTCCGCCGCGGGAGCGCCCGATCGCTGGTTCGTCTCTCCGGTGGTGTCGGTTTCCTCGCTGGCTGCCATGGTTCCGTACCCTAGTCGCATCCTCCGCCGGGGCGTGTGTCGTACGCGGCCCGTGCTCGGGTGTGCCACTGTGGGTGCGTGAGCGAGTCCAGAGCCGAACTGGTGACCCGGCCGGTCGAGGATCCGGCGGGAGTCGCCCCCGCGAGTTCCTCCGTCGCCGAGCTCGACGAGGCCGTGACGCGCTGCGTCGCCTGTCCCCGGCTGGTGGAGTGGCGCGAGCGGGTGGCCGAGGAGAAGCGGGCCGCGTTCCGCGATCAGCGTTACTGGGGCAGACCGGTTCCGGGCTTCGGGCCCACCGACGCTTCCGTGGCGATAGTCGGTCTGGCACCGGCGGCGCACGGGGCGAACCGCACGGGGCGGATGTTCACCGGGGACCGCTCGGGGGAGTTCCTGTACCGCGCGCTGTTCGACGTGGGGATGGCATCCGCCCCGAGCTCGGAGGCCGTCGGTGACGGGCTGCGGTTGAACGGGGTGCGGATCACGGCCCCGGTGCGGTGCGCTCCTCCGGACAACAAACCCACCCCGGCCGAGCGGGACAACTGCCGTCCCTGGCTGGCGCGCGAGCTGGAGCTGCTCCGGCCGACGCTGCGGGCGGTCGTGGTGCTCGGTTCCTACGGTTGGCAGTCGCTGCTGCCCGTGCTGGCCGCGGACGGCTGGACGATCCCGCGGCCGCGGCCGAAGTTCGGGCACGGTGCGGAGCGGACGCTGAGCGGCCGAGAGGGAGGCGAGCTCCACTTGCTGGGCTGCTACCACGTCAGCCAGCAGAACACCTTCACCGGCAGGCTCACCCCCGAGATGCTGCGCGGGGTGCTGGAGCGGGCGAAGGTCCTGGCGGGGGTGGGGTGAGGTCCGAGCCGTCCATGACGCTCGCCGTCCTGGTCATGGGGCCGTGAGGGTGCCCACGCTGCCCGAATCCGGTCGGCCAGCTCGGCGTACGTCGTGGCCGGTTGAGCGTCGGGAACATCGCTCACTACGTGCGGGGGCTCGTGCGTGGAGACCCCTTCGGCGGTTTCGAGCCCGCGGTGTGCGGTGCCGATCAAGTGCCCCATGCGTGTGCGCGCGTCGTACTCGGTGCACGGTGTCGCTTCGCTCAGTTGCCCGGGTGCCGTCGCCTCCATCAGAGCTGTGACCCAGGCGAGTGCGTCGAAACAGTCTTGGCGGTGTTCGTCGAACAGCACTGCTGAGCTCCTCGCGGCTGGCCATGTTGACCAGGACGCGCTGCTGATCAATTGCCAGTGGGATGCAGTGCAGGTGTGGACCGCACTCGTGCGGGTGGGTAGGAAAAGCCGATGGTGGTGTGCCGCAACAGCCGCGTGCTCGCTTCCGAAGCCGTGCGCACCCCTTATCTGATTCAGTCGAGACCACTCCGTTCGAGCTCCTCCGGAGCGGTTCGGGGCGGGTTCGGGCGGCCTCCGGTGCCGAGAGTGGGCACGGTTCGAACTCGGGCGGTCCGCGGGGAAAGCACATCGCGCGGGACGGACCGGGCCTCTGCCCCCGGATTTCTCCGGGCGCCGTCCCGGAAGCGTTCTTCCCCACGTGCGTCTAGTCTCGCCCGCGTCGGGGACAACAGCTCGTGGGGTGACGGTGCGCGGTAGGGGAGTCACACGTGCCGGGACGGGGGCGCGGCTGTCCCCGTGGCAGCTCACGCTGCTCGCGGCCCTGGGGGTGCCACGGGTCGTCTTGCACGATCTTGGTTTGGCCGGTGCCGGGGTGAACGCGCTGCTCGTGTTCGCTCCGCCGGTGTGCTGGGTGCTCGTGGTGCTCCTGGCGCGGGTGCCGGATCCGTTGCGGACCCTGACCAAGGTGGGACTCTGCTACGGGGTGCTGATGGGGGCGGTGCACCAGGTGCTGTGGAGGCTCGCCTACGACGGCGAGACCCCTCGACTGGGCGGCAACCTCGCCGGGCTGCCCGAGATGGCCCACGTGGTGATCACGCGGGGGTTCGCCTTCGGCAGCAGTGTGGTGACCGGAGTGCTGGTCGGCGTGCTCGTGGGACTGGTGGCCTGGGGACTCGGGCGCGTGCTCCGGCTGTGAGGTGATGATCTGTGCGGCGGCCGGTTCGAACATCGGGTATCGTGAGCGGGGATGACTTCGAGATCGACTCCGGCCGGACGTTCGTCGGTGCCGTAGCCGGGCGGCGGAACGCAGACCGACACCCCTCGGTGGGGCGCGCTCGCGTGAGGCGCCGGGTGCGCGACCGGGGACGCTTCGCGTGCGTGGGGGACGCACTGCTCACGACCGTGCACGGGCTGTTTTTGTGATCAGGAACACCCGCGAGCGGTGTCACATTTGAGGGGGCCGCCGAGGTGTCGGGGGCCGTATTGGTGTGACCATAGAGGCATGGCTGGTAAATCCGATCCCACCCGGATTCTCATTCTCGGCGGCGGCTACGTCGGCATGTACACCGCGTTGCGCCTGCAGTCCAAGCTCGGCCGCCGTGAGGCTTCGGTGACGGTCGTCGACCCTCAGCCGCACATGACCTACCAGCCCTTCCTGCCGGAAGCGGCGGCGGGCAACGTTGAGCCCCGTCACGTGGTAGCGCCGTTGCGACGAGTGTTGAAGCGGTGTCATGTCCTCACCGCACGTGTCACGGAAATCAACAAGGAGAAGCGATCGGTCACTGTCGAGGACGCCGAGGGCGTCGCCAGTGACCTGGGCTACGACGTGCTCGTTGTCGCGCTCGGATCGGTCTCGCGTCTGCTGCCGATCCCGGGACTGCCCGAACAGGGCATCGGGCTCAAGACCGTCGGCGAGGCGATCTACCTGCGCAACCACGTGCTGGCGAAGATGGACGCCGCCGCGAACACCTCCGATCCGGAGCTGCGCAAACGACTCCTGACCTTCACCTTCGTCGGTGGCGGTTATGCCGGCACCGAGGCCCTGGCCGAGCTCGAGGACATGGCCAGGTACGCCACCCGCTACTACGAGTCCATCACCCGTGACGACATGAGCTGGTCGCTGATCGAGGCGGCGGGCCGGATCATGCCCGAGGTGAGCGAGAAGATGGGCGTCTACACCGTGAAGGCGCTCGAGGACCGGGACATCAAGGTCTACCTGAACACCTTCCTGAAGTCGGTGGAGAACGGTCACGCCGTACTCTCCGACGGCACCGAGTTCGACACCGACACCCTGGTGTGGAACGCGGGCGTCAAGGCCAACCCCGTGCTGAAGAACAGCGATCTCCCGTTGGACGAGCGGGGCAGGATCAAGGCCACTTCGCACTTGCAGGTCGAGGGCAACCCCGAGATCTGGGCGGCGGGCGACTGCTCGGCCGTGCCCGACCTGTCCAAGACGGAGGAGGACCCCAACGCCACCTGTGCGCCTTCGGCCCAGCACGCGGTCCGGCAGGCGCACCAGCTGGCCAAGAACGTCATCTCCTCGATGCGCGGCCGCAAGACCGGTGAGTACTACCACCGCAACGCGGGTTCGGTCGCCGGTCTCGGTCTCTACAAGGGAGTCGCCGACGTCTACGGCTTCAAGGCCAAGGGCCTCATCGCGTGGTTCATGCACCGCACCTACCACGTGAGCAAGATGCCCACCTTCAACAGGAAGGCCAGGATCATCATCGACTGGACCCTCGCGTTCCTCTTCCGCCGCGAGGTCGTCTCGATGGGCCAGATCCAGAACCCGCGGGCGGACTTCAAGCGTGCCGCCTCGAGCTGAGCCCTCCCCGGACGGGAACGGAGGCCGTGTGCCGGTTCGTCCGGCGCGCGGCCTCGTGTGTACGTTTTCCGCACCGTTGGCCTTACGTGGCTACTGGCTGTCACTCACTCCACGAGTAGTGCCCACCAGTGTGTTTCAATTAGCTCGTATGGAGTAAAGGATCCGGTGCTTTGCACATGGAGTTACTGCGGTTGCTCCAGATGGCGGTTTCCTGCGCGTTGGAACCAACGGCACGATCGAAGCGTCCTAAGGAAGCCAGGTGTGGGCTGGTCGTGACGCGTGTCGTCGGCGACGATTCCAACGGCGAGCCCCCGTAGCCCAATGGGCAGAGGCAGACGACTTAAAATCGTCGTAGTGTCGGTTCGAGTCCGACCGGGGGCACGTACAGCATCCACACGACCTGTGTCCCCTGCGTGATCAGGGGTTTCGTGTGTGGACGGCGTAGTGTGCGTGATCCGTTCCGCTGCGTGGGCGATCTGGGGGGAGGTCGTCGGCGGGGAGCTTGATCGTGATGGTCGCTTCGTCGCTGTTGCCGTGGAGGGTGACGGTGAGCTGGGTGATCTCGAACAGCCTGCGGAGCAGTTCCTCCGGGGCGTGGGTGAGGTTCAGGGCGAGGTGGGGCAGGTGGTCCAGTAGCGCGACGTCGTCGGTGCTGGGTTTGGCTGGTTCGGCTTCCTCGGCGGTGTCGAGTTCGGCGAGGGCTGCCTCGGTTGTTGTTGCGGGGCCAGCACAGGTAGTAGGCGCAGTCGCGGCGCCGGGTACCGAACATGCGTCGTCCGCAGGAGCAGAGCTCCATGCGGCCGGATTCCACTTCGTGGACGTGCGTGACGATGCCCCATGATTCGGGCAGGGCGGTCTTGCAGTTGCCCAACTGCCGCTGCAACGGCTGGCGCGGGTCTTGTTGGGCCTCGGTGGAGGTGCGGCCGAGGAAGGCCACGCGCACTTCGTTGCGCAACAGCGCGGTCGGCATCCCCGACGGGGAGACCGCGTAGTCCGACAACCCGGACGGTCCCGACTCCGGCGCGGCCGCCCTGGTCCTGCTCCACCACCATGACCGCACCACCTGACCAACAAACTTGACCACGTAAGGTAACAATTGGTTGCGCAAAATGGCTCAACGTCTGCGGGCGTCTCCAGGACAGCGGTGGATCGGACACTCGTCGACGAACAGGTTTCCCTGTGAAGCCGAACTGCGGAAAAACGACTTCATGTCAGGGAGTCTGCCCTCTCGTTGCCGCGCCGCCACGATCACGCAGCGTCGCGAACCGTTGTCCGAAACGACTCAGCAGGCGCTTGACGAAATGATCACGGGCAGAAAAAATAACTCAAGTGGTCACGGCGCGACCGTCGATCGCGCGGACCTGACTACTGGCTAATCCAGGGGAGGGGAGAAGGAGGCCATTCTATTTGGCATGAGCAGTTCCTCTTTCCGAAAATGCGATGTTGAAAACACCAAAAGAGCGCGTGACGTCCGTCACTTGGACTTGATGGCGGGAGACCCTCCGTTGCAGGTAGGAATGCCTTCTAAGCTTACTTCGATGGGATGCACCGGCCTGGGGGCTGATATGGACGCTCAGCATGACCGCAGTGATCAAGCAGAATACCTTGAGTCCGGCGAATCGACAACTCATCTTATTCCCATAGATCAGCTTCTGCCCGGTGACTCTCCTCGGCTTGCAGGAGAGGACGAGCAGCACTCCCAGAGGCTGATCGAGAGTGAATCTGAACTGCCGCCGATACTGGTTCACAGGCCTACAATGCATGTGATCGACGGTATGCACAGGCTCCGTGCAGCCAAGAAGAAGGGTCACAAGTCGATCCGGGTCGCGTTCTTCGACGGCGGCGAGGAAGAAGCTTTCGTCGAAGCCGTAAGGGCCAACATCAGCCACGGACTGCCACTTTCTTTGGACGAGCGCCGTTCAGCTGCTGAACGTATCATCTCCTCACAGCTGAACATGTCGGACAGGGCGCTGGCCGAATGCACAGGATTGTCCACCAAGACGGTCGGGAGCATTCGAAAACGGTTGAATGACGGCTCCGCCCAGCAACATGTGCGGATAGGTAAGGACGGGCGCCGTCATCCGCTCAGCTCTGCCGCCGGGCGACGGCAGGCTGCTGAGACGCTGACAGCTGAACCTCATGCTCCGCTGAGGCACGTCGCCAAGCTTTCCGGGGTTTCCGTGGGAACAGCGAAGGACGTGAGGGAACGGATCCGCCGAGGTGAGGACCCGGTCGCTCCCAGGGACTCTGATAAGCAACGAGATTCCGGGGTGTGCGAGAAGAATGCGGCTCCGTCCGAACCTCCGGCGACTCACCCGGAAAGGCCCCCGGCCGGCCCGTCAGGAACCGCGCCGGAGATGGAGCGAAAGAATATGCAGGAATGGATAGCTTCATTGAAAAAGGATCCTTCGCTCCGCTCGTCGGAATCAGGCCGGGAGTTGCTGAGGTGGTTACACCTGAATCACCAGGCAGAGGTCAAGTGCTCGCAGGTCGTTAACAACGTGCCCCCACACCTCGCGGCAATCGTAGCCAAACTGGCTACCCAGTGTTCTGAAATATGGCAGAACCTTGCCCAGGAACTCCAGGAACGTGAAGTATAAGTGGAACATTGAGACGCCAGCAAGCGAAGCGCGTGGTGCGGGCCGTGCTGAATGGTCGAACGGCCACGAAGTCATGGAAGTTTTCGCCTCGTCCTCCTCTTGAGCGGTGAGCCTTTTGGCGTTTGCATGTTACCCCTTGTGTGCGCCGCAAGAATAAGGGGTTCTGGATCCGCGATATTAGGCATTGAACTGCGCTGCCGACCACGGGCGATCCCAAGCCGAGCACATGATGTCGTCCTCCCCAGTCCTCTTCCGAGCGCACGAAACGGTTCATGGAACTGAACTCGGTGAGCAATAGCAGATGTCAGCGGATGTCGGGGTTGCTGTCGCAGCAAAATCGCGCGGCGACCAAATTTGCAGGTTTAAGCGCATGGCTACCGGTGCTCGTCGCGTCCTGGCGCCGGTGACAAGGGCCTTGTTCAACCGTAGAGAATCCACGGTTGAACAAGGCCCGCTGATGCGCCTGCACGGTACGAGGTACAGCACCGCACCGGCCTTCAAAGGGCTCTTCGCTGCTTCCAGGCCGGCAACCGGCAACCCGTGAGGAGCTCACAAACTCGCATCTCGGCCTTTTCGGGTTGACGTGATATTCTCGTAGTGACGGTGTGCTGCCGGTTGTATGATCGCGGTGCACGCGCTCTACCGGCTTCACCGATTCTGGTAAAGGCTGTGTTGAGCTGGTCTAGAAAGCGTTCGCGTCTGCGGTGAGCAAGCCTGAACACGGCTCAGCGGGATGACGCAGGCGACTGCTGTCGCACCCGCGAGTCAGCAAGGTGCTCGACTGGGTTGCACGCACGCCACTTGGTGTTCGTCCCTAAAAGCGGGTTTAGTGCTGATTGGTCGGACATGCGAATTTCCTACTCGCTCTGGGACGCCTCATTTGGCAATCCCTACGGTCCCGAGTTGGAAGTCAGGAGGTAGACACAGCGCTTCACCGTGAAGGATGATGAGCTAAACCGGTAGGGGTATCACTGATGCTTCCTTCTGCGGGGGTCTCACCTGCAAAACCCGCTCGAAAACATGCGTACTTCACCCGGAAGGAACTCTGGCCATGAATGACCGAATTCTCAGTCTGATCAACAACATCTTCGAGGAGGTCAACGAGCGCAGGGAAGAGAAGATCTCCACTGAGGACCTTCCGTCCCTGGCCCTGTACGGGGAGCATGGGGTCTTCGACTCCATGCAGCTGGTCAACTTCCTGACCCAGGTTGAAGAGGCCGTTGAGGATGAGTACGACCAGGAGATCTCACTGACCTCGGAAAAGGCCGTCTCGCAGAGGGTGAGCCCGTTCAGCAGAGTGAGCCGGCTCGTCGATTTCATTGAGGCGGAGCTGCTCGAATCTGGCGTCGCTGTCTCTGAAACGGCTTGACCGGATACGCGCCGCTCTGATGATTACCCTCGTCACTGGAACCAGGACTGGCGTAGGAAGGGCACTGGCCGAACATTTCCTCGAGCGCGGTGACACGGTGGTCGGTTGCAGTAGAAAGTCCTCGATGATCGACCATAGCAGGTACCGCCACCACGAGATCGACTTGACCGACGGCGCGCAGGTGCGCTCCATGTTCCGCGCGATTCGCCGCGAGTTTGGGCATTTGGATGTTTTGGTGAATAATGCTGGAACAGCGGTTATGAACCATTTCATGATGACGCCGGAGGAGACCGCGCGCGAAGTTTTCGACCTTAACTTCTTCGCGGTTTTAAACTGCTGCAGGGAGGCCGCCAAGCTGTTGCAGAAGAGTCCGGAAGAATCCGGGGCGATCCTCAACATCTCGACGGTTGCCGTGCCGTGGGCATTGGACGGCCAGCTTGTCTACTCGGCGAGTAAGAGCGCCGTTGAGCAGCTGACTCGTGTCATGAGCAAGGAACTGGTCGCGTTCGGCATACGAGTAAATGGGGTTGGTGTGCCGCCGGTCCGGACTGCCCTCACCCGAACTCTCGCGCGGGAGACTCTCGATGCCGTCATTGCCCGGCAAACGATGGGGCGGATGTGCGAGATGGAGGACATCGTTGGCCCGGTCGACTTCCTGACCACTGGCCGATCCGGCTTCGTTACCGGCGAGACTCTGTATCTGGGAGGAATCCAATGAGGGAGACCCTGTTGGGTCGGCTGGAGCGGTTGGGAGACCGCACGGCAGTCGTACACGAGGAATCGAGCGGCACGTACGGAGAGCTGGCCGGGGAGATCCGGCGCATCGAGACGATGCTGGACGAGGCGGGGGTGAAGCCGCACGACCCCGTTGTCCTCAAAGGGGACTTCTCGTTCTCCCACATCGCCGCGCTTTTCGCGCTCTACCGCTTCAAGGCCGTGGTGGTCCCCGTCGTGACGTTCACGGAGACAACGCTGACGGCCGTTCGCGACGCCTGTCGTCCTCGACACGTGCTGGAGGTGGAAGCAGAGGTCACGGTCACACCGTTCGACGCTCCTCCGGGTGAGACCGAAGACCTCTACGGAGGGCTGGTCGAAGCTGACTCTTCAGGGCTCGTCCTGCTCTCGAGCGGATCGACAGGAGCGCCGAAGGCGGTCTTGCATAACTTCGACGCCCTGCTCGAAGACAAGATCGGCGCGAGTGAACGCGTGGGAGCTAAACCACCGCACATTCTGCTGTTCCTGCTGGCCGACCACATCGGGGGGATCAACTCGCTGCTGGGCGTCGTGCGCAGCGGGGCCACCGCAGTCGTGCCGGCCAGGCGCACGCCCGAGGAGATCTGCTCATTAGTCGACCGGTACGGCATCCGCCTACTCCCGACCAGCCCGACGTTCCTCAACCTCATCCTCATCGGCAAGTTCCACGAGAAGTTCGACCTCTCCAGCCTGCGGCTGATCACCTACGGGACCGAACCCATGCCGGAGGAGCTGCTCGGTCGCGTTCACGCGGCCTTCCCGCGCGCTCGCCTCCTCCAGACCTTCGGGACCAGTGAGACGGGCATCTCGACCACGCAGAGCGAGTCGTCCTCCAGTACGTACTTCAAGATCTCCGAGGAGGGGGTCGAGCACCGGATTGTCGAAGGTGAGCTGCAGCTGCGAACCAAGACGCAGTTTATGGGCTACCTCAACTACTCCAACGAATCCGTAACCGAAGATGGCTGGTTCCGGACCGGCGATCTCGTGGAGGAGAACGAAGAGGGCTATATCAAGGTCAAGGGGCGCGCTAAGGAGATCATTAACGTAGGTGGCGAGAAGGTCCTCCCGCTCGAACTCGAATCGATCCTCATGGGCAGCCCTGAAATCGCCTACTGCGCCGTCTACGGGAATGCGAACTCCATCACGGGGCAGGCCGTCCACGTCGAGGTCAAGCCCGTCGGCGAGATGAATAAGCACGAAGTCCGGCGACATGTCCGCGAGTTCCTCGACGGCAAGGTCGAGCCGTTCAAAATGCCCGCCAAGATCACGGTGATCGATGAGGTTCCCGTATCAGCCCGGTTCAAGAAGAAGAGGGGCCAGGAGTGAACGAACTGGTCGCCATAGGGGCAGGAAAGTTCGCTCTGGAAGTGGCGCGCTACGCCGAGGAATCAGGTTTCCGCATCGAGCGCTATCTCGCCCTCGAAGGCGAAGATATACACGCGCCGGACGGGATGTGGTCGAATCTCGCCGAATACGACCCGAATGAAGGCACACGGGTGGCCCTCGCCGTGTCCGACATGGTCCTACGGCGCGAGGTTATCGAGGGGTACATCACGGCCCGGGAGCTAGAACCGGTCAACATCATCCACCCCTCTTCCCACCTCGATCCCGTAGCGATCGAGGGCGGGGGAAATGTGATCGGACCGGACAACTACATCGGTGTGAACACCGTCGTCGGAAGCTATAACGTCGTCAACTACCGGTGCACTTTCGGGCATCATTCCCGGATCGGGTCGGGCAACTTCTTCTCCCCGAACTTTCACTGCGGAAACAGTGTAAGAATAGGTGAGGGGAACTTTTTCGGCCTTGACTGCACTGTCGCACCGGAGATCTGCATTGGCGACGAATGCCGGTTTCAAGCGGGGATCACCTTTTTCGAGGATGCTGCTAGCGGATTTTCCTACCTGACTCCGAGTCGCATCAAATCCATCAAGTCCGACCAATCATGAGAGGACTCATCTTGAACCGATCGACCGTCGCTGTCATCGGGGCCGGCCCCGCTGGCTGCACCGCCGCCCTCACGCTGCACAAGCTCGGCCACCGACCGGTCGTTTTCGAGCGCGAAATCTTTCCTCGCTACAAGGTCGGAGAGTCGTTCCTGCCGGGAACACTGTCCATCTTCAACCGACTGGGCCTGCAGCAGAAGATCGACGCGCGCAACTTCGTGAAGAAGCCCTCGGCAACTTTCCTGTGGGGACGGGACGAGGCCCCGTGGACTTTCTCCTTCACCACGCCACAGAGCTCGCCGTGGGTTTTCGACCACGCTATCCAGGTCAAGCGCGATGAATTCGACAAGCTCCTGCTCGACGAGGTTAAGGAACGTGGAATCGAGGTGTCCGAGAACACATCGGTATCCAATGTGGACATATCGGATCCGGACAAGGTGTCGCTTACCGCGGGGAAAGCCGACAATCAGGTCGAGTTCGACTTCGTGATCGACGCGGGCGGCTCCAACGGGCCCCTGGCCCGGAAGCTCAAGGTGCGGCACTACGACGAGTTCTACAAGAGCTTCGCCATCTGGTCGTACTTCCGACGTGCCGACCCCTTCGAAGGCGACCTCAAGGGGACGACCTACTCCATCACCTTCGAGGACGGCTGGGTCTGGATGATTCCGGTCGCGGACGACCTCTACAGCGTGGGGCTGGTCGTAGACCGCTCAAAGTCGAGCGAGGTCAAGGAGAAGGGGCCCGAGCGCTTCTACCGGGAGACTCTCGCCAAGGCCACCCGCGCCAAGGAGATCCTCGGCGACGCCGAGATGACCGACGAGGTCCGTGTCATCCACGACTGGTCATACGATTCCGAGGTGTACTCCGCCGGACGCTACTTCCTCTCCGGCGACTCGGCCTGCTTCACGGACCCCTTGTTCTCCCAGGGCGTGCACCTGGCTACGCAGTCGGCCGTCTCCGCGGCCGCCGCGATCGACCGGATCACCAAACGGAAGGACGAGAGTGAGGAGGTTCACGCCTGGTACAACCGCTCCTACCGTGAAACCTACGAACAGTACCATGAGTTCCTCGCCTCCTTCTACACCTTGGCTTCCTTCACCGAACCGGAGTCCGCGTTCTGGTCCAAGCGGCGGATCAGCGAATCTGATGACGGACGCCTGAACCGCAAGGGCTGGTTCGAGAGGTTGGCTGCTTCCAGCAAGGACGGCACGGTGTCGGTGGCCGACTTCCGCGACCGAGCGGCGACCATGATGAGTATCGGACGCCACCAACGCACGGAGCTGAGCGACGAGTTCACCGACAGGGAGCTCGAGCCAGCTCGTGTGCGCTGGATCAGCCAACTGACCAAGCGGCTCAACCGCATCAAGCGACTGCAGTGGAACGGCGCAGAGGTCGTCCTCAAGCCCTACTACAAGATCGATCCTGAAACGTTCACCCTGGAACCCAAGCAGGTCCTGGCGAATGAAGACGGCCGTGACATGATCAAGTGGCCCGTGGAGGAAGAGCACCGGGAGATCCTCAGCCGTCTCCTGAAGGAGGAGGTCGGCTACAAGGAGCTCATCCGCGAACTGGGCGACGCCGGCCAGCAGGAGATCAGCTCACAGATCGTCATCCGTCTCATGGAGGCAGGTCTCCTGGTGGGCTTCGACAAGAACGGCGAGCGGGTCTTGATCCAGGACCGCCTCCGCTTCGACGGCGTGGGAACCGAATATGAGGTTTGACCCCCGGCCCCGTCGTCCGCGGCCCGGGGCGCCGGAGCTGCGGACGACGGGGCCGGAATCATGCCTGGAAGGGAACGAAGCTGTCTCCCCTCTACGCCCTACCCGCCGTCGGCGAGTGCCACCTCTGGTCGGTGCCGGTCCGGGAGCGACCGCACTGGGAAGGACTGCTGACGCCAATCGAGGCCGCCCGCGCCGAGATGATTCCCAAGGGCGGGCAGCGGAATCTATTCGTCACCTCCCGCGGAGCGCAGCGATTGATCGCCTGCCGGTATACTGGCAGGCCGACCGATCTTGTGCGCATCGACCGGACCTGCGACCGCTGCAGCGCCGACCATGGACGCCCTCGCGTAGTCGGAGCCGGATACGACTACTCGGTCGCGCACACTCGCCATCGGGTTGTCATCGGTGTCGTGACCCGGGGGTTCGTGGGCGCCGACCTTGAAACATTGGGGAACCTCCGTGTCCCGGGGCGTCTCATGGGCCGCACCGTCACATCGGACGAAGCCGCAACTCTGTCCCAACTGCCCGCACATGACTTGGCGGAGGCGTTCGCGCGGCTCTGGTCGCGGAAGGAAGCCGCCGTCAAGCTCACCGGACACGGACTAGCGGCTCGCCTGGACCGTATCGGAGTCCAGGGTGATCTGGCTGTGCCTCGAGGGCTCCCCGCCGAGGACTGGCCATCGTCCCCGATCCACCTGCTGGACGTGTTCGTAGAAGGCCATGCCGCCGCGATCGCCAGCACACATCGGATCACCGCTGTGGAGGTGCGTTCGCTGCTTCCCACCTGAGGGCGATGGGGCCGACCGCTCCGGGCCGCCCCCGCCCCAGCTTCAGGTGCGAGGGTTCAGCGGTCCGAGGCGGTAGAGGACCTCGTCATGGTCACCATCTGGAAGCGCTTCCGCAGCGAACAGGAGTTCGGTGGCGATGTCGGCGTCGTATTTCTTGGCGATCATGTGCAGCAGCATGGTGACTGCCTTGTTCTGCTCGGAAATAGTCGTTTCCACGTACTTCGCCCCGGTGGTCAGTTGGAAGTCGATCGCGTTTGCGAGGATGTCGACCCCGAGACCCGAAATGCCGCTTCCGGGCTTGACCGCCGCCTGCCAGATGAAGAATGTGTCCGGTTTGCAGGGTCGTCGATATCCGGTCATGAACCCCACGAGTTCGTCTCCCACGTTGGCCACCATGGAGGTCTCAGCAAAGTCCCGGAACCAAAGCGTGTAGTGGTAAGAACTGTTGTCGTCCAGCATCGGCTCGTTGGCGACCATCTGCCAGACAGCAATGGCGTCCGCCGGGGTAGGTGTGCGGTATTGGACATCGGTACCGTTATTCTGCGGCGGCGATGCGGTCATCGTTCTCCCTTTCGCTCAGAAGAATCGGAGCGTCAGTTGGGGACCGGCATGATCCTGGTCTCTCCCCTGCGAAGAGACGGCCGAGGCGGGCGCGCGCTCCTCCACCCGAGTGTCATCCATTTCCACCCGTTCGTCTACCCATCACGGGTCGGCGGGGTAAAAATGCAGCGGATCACGAGGGATGAAATGTTCAAAATCCCGCATCGCTGTATACTGCTCCACGAAACTCATCTGACCAGAAGCAGGAGGCGACGGAAGCGATGTGCCGGCGCATCACTCCTGCCCCTGGCCATCGCCAATCCCGTTAACACCCAGCCGCGCGACGTGAGCGGCTGCATGAAACTCGAAGTCGGTGTGCGAGTCCTCGATGCGGAAGTCGCAGTTCGTGACGTTGGGCGGGCCGTGCCCACGGGTGTGGCCGCCGCGTGATCAGCTCGGGTGGATCGAGCCTGAAGGAAGGTGCTGTGGCTGCGTCGCCGTAATTACAACGACCGCTTCTGCGGGGTAGAAGGTAAACATACAAGGAGGAACTCCGTGACGATCACTGCGCCCGACCTGAGCGTTTTCGAAGAGCGGGAGTCAAACGTACGCAGCTACTGCCGTGACTGGCCCGCCGTTTTCGACCGCGCGCAAGGCAGTCACCTGTATGATGAACGGGGGCGTCCCTACCTGGACTTCTTCGCCGGAGCCGGGGCCCTGAACTACGGACACAACAATCCGGTACTGAAGCGGGCGCTGCTGGACTATCTCGAGCGCGACGGCATCACCCACGGGTTGGACATGGCCAGCGCTGCCAAGCGCAGCTTCCTGGAAGCTTTCGAGCACTACGCGCTGCGCCCGCGCGATCTGTCGTACACAGTCATGTTTCCGGGACCGACGGGCACCAACGCCGTTGAGGCCGCGCTGAAGCTGGCCCGGAAGGTCACGGGCCGCGAGACGATCGTCTCGTTCACCAACGCTTTCCACGGCATGTCGCTGGGGGCCTTGGCTGTTACCGGCAACGCCTTCAAACGGGCCGGGGCAGGCGTCCCGCTCGTCCATGGCGCACCGATGCCTTTCGATCGCTACCTCGATGGGCAGGTCCCGGACTTTCTGTGGTTCGAGCGGCTGCTGGAGGACAAGGGATCAGGCCTGAACAAACCCGCAGCCGTGATCGTGGAGACCGTGCAGGGGGAGGGTGGGATCAATGTGGCCCGGGCCCAGTGGCTGCGGCAACTCGCTGCTCTGTGCAAGCGGCACGGTATGCTCCTCATCATCGACGACATCCAGATGGGATGCGGTCGCACGGGCGCCTTCTTCTCTTTCGAAGAGGCAGGTGTCGTGCCGGACATCGTCACGCTGTCCAAGTCCATCAGCGGCTACGGCCTTCCGATGTCCCTGACCCTGTTCAAGCCTGAATTGGACATGTGGGAAGTGGGTGAGCACAACGGAACCTTCCGCGGCAACAATCCCGCCTTCGTCACCGCCACCGCCGCCCTGGCCACTTACTGGAAGGACGATCAGACACAGAAGCAGACCCAGGCGCACGCCGAGCAGGTCGAGCGGAGCCTGCAGACGATCTGCGCTGAGCGCGCTGATGCCTCATATCGCGGCCGTGGCCTCGCATGGGGTATCGAATTCACGAATCCGGAGCAGGCGTCCGCCGTATGCGCGCGGGCCTTCGAACACGGGCTGTTGCTGGAGACGTCGGGTGCGCTGAGCGAAGTCGTCAAGCTGCTTCCCCCGCTCAGCATTTCCTCCGGTGAATTGGAGGAAGGTCTGAGCATTCTCGCCCGTGTTGTCGCCGAAACCCGCTGATGTGCCGGCGCCCGACCCACCACAGCACTCGTCTCTACCTGGCCGTGGATCCCAGTGAATCGCCCCGGTGTGTCCGGGGGCTGTTGGTGTAAGAACTCAGCGGGGTGGCTGGGCTCGGTGGTGAGCGAAGTGGACGACGGATTCAGCTGGTGGAAGCATGCGATGCGGGGAGTTCGGTGAAGACTTCGCTGGATTTTTCCGATCGTGAATTTTGCGGGGCGGGCCCCAAGACATCGGTGGAACCACCGTGACGACCGATTTCTCTCGACACGACGCGAGCAGCACGCCGATCCGGTCCGCGATCTCCCGGCGTTGCAGCCCCTCGGCCGCACCCGGGAGGTCTCTTCGCGCTCAGCCGCAGTCACCATCCGACCTGCGAATCGAACACCAGGACCACCTGCTGCCACCGACTGAACTCAAGAAGTCGGGGAGGTCCAGCAGTAAAAGCGACCTCCTTCGAGTCCCTAACGCATTGGGGATCTTGGTTTGAGATGATCTTGGTGTGGCTGCGCCGTGGATCGTGTCGGACGGGTTGTGGGAGCGCATCGAGCCGCTGTTGCCGGTGCGTCCGGCGAGTAAGACGGGCCCGAAGCCGTTGCCCGATCGCGCGGTGCTGCAAGGGACCCTGTTCGTGCTCTACACGGGCATCGGGTGGGAAGACCTGCCACAAGAGCTCGGCTTCGGTTCCGGGGATGACCTGCTGGCGACGCTTACGGGACTGGGTTGCAGCCGGTGTGTTTGACCAACTGCACGAGGTCTTGTGGGCCGAGCTGCACGCTGCCGATCAGATCGACTGGTCCCGTGCGATCGCGGATGCCTCGCATGTGCGGGCGAAGGGGGCACCGATACCGGTCCCAGTCCCCTCGACCGCGCCAAGGCGGGGTCCAAGCACCACCTGATCTGCGACGGTGGTGGTGTTCCTTTGGCCACGGTCCTCACCGGCGGCGACCGCAACGACATCACCCAACTGCTGCCGCTGGTTGAGGCGATTCCGCCCGTGCGCGGCCGAGTCGGGCGACCCCGCCGCAAGCCGGAGGCCTTGGTCGCCGACCGCGGCTATGACTACGACCGTTACCGAGAGCTGTTGCGAGACCGCGGCATCCGGCCGCTGATCATCCGTCGCGGCGCCCGCGACAACAACCAGCCCGTGCGCTGGGTCGTCGAACAAACCCTGGCGCTGCTGCAGCGATTCCGCCGCCTGGCCACCCGCTGGGAACGCCGCACCGACATCCACCAAGGCTTCCCCACCCTCGCCAACAGCCTCATCTGCTGGCGCCGACTCCCAACCCAGATACGTTAGGAGCTCTTTGGCGTCGCGCCCGGTGAACAGGTGAGCTGACGGCTGGATGTTGGCTCGTCGTCGAGGGGTTGATGGTCGTGGACCGCATCTTTGAGCGCCTGAACCCCGAGGTCGATGAGCGGGTTCCGTCGGCTGCCCCGGCGTACGCAGGTGAGGATCCGCCGCATCGGCATGTTCTCGCTGGAGACCGGTACCCGAACGACTGCCTGCCCTGCGGGGCCTTCAGCCAGCTGCGGGATCAGCGAGACGCCCAGGCCGTTACTGACCAGCGACCAGACCGCCGGCCAGTGGGTGGCGGAGTGCACGATCCGCGGCGAGAACCCGGCTGCCGCGCACAGGCCCCGCACCCGCTGGGCATGGTCGCACGTACCCGGCTCGGCGACGATCCAGTCCTCGGCTGCCGCGTCCGCCAGCTGCACCGTCGACGCCTGCGCCAGTGGGTGGGCGGCAGGTACGAGCATGATGAACGGTTCCTCCAGCAGGGGGATTTGCTCGAACCGCGCATCATCCGGCGGTGGCCCGCCCTCGATGGGCTCCACGACCGCGAGATCCACCTCGCCGGCCACCAGCAGGTCCATGCTCTGCATGGTGTCGCACTCGCGAACGTGTACCTGGAAATCGGGATGGCTGTTCCGCAGTTGTCCGGCCGCGGGCGCGATCAGGCCGCTTACCGCAGTGGTGAAGCCCGCGACGCGCAGCGGTCTGCTCATGCCGGCTCGGTGGGACTCCAACTCCGCCTGTGCTTGTTCCCATCGGGCGAGCAGCACGTCGGCGTGCTCGATCAGCAGGTACCCGGCTGGGGTCAGCCGGATGTTGCGGCCCTGTGGTTCCAGGAGCGGGACCTTGAGCTCACGCGCGAGCTCACGAATGTGGCGGGAAACCCCCGAGGGCGTGAGGTGCAGGGCCTCTGCGGCAGCAGTGACGGTTCCCTGCTGGTGCACCACCCTGAGCATGTGGAGTCGGCGTAGGTCAACCATTCACGCAGGGTACACAAAATCCTGGCGAAATTGGCAATAGACTGCAACGGTCGTCCACAGTCACCATGGTCGCCGTGGACGTCGACACGAACCGCTGCGTTTCCCATCGCGCCATCAGCTGGGGTTAGGGCCGCGGGAGCCGCAGTATCTGCGGAGGGCTTGAGACGGCCCTGGTTTCCTGCGGTATCGACGGCAAGGGGCCCACTGCGAGCGAACAGTGACACGCATCGAAGAGTGTCCAATCCCGGGGGAGGGACTGTTGGATACGAGCACGACTGCGAAAGACGCAAGTTCGGGAGGAGAATCCTTGCGGGGTGGTGGGATAGGCATGCCGCAGGGCATGGCCCTTTACGTAGGTGCCGTACTCGGCACGGGAGTGCTGACACTGCCCGCACTCGCTGCGGAACTCGCCGGGCCGGCATCGTTGCTGGCCTGGCTGGGGCTTGTGGTCTTGTCTGTCCCGTTGGCGACAACTTTTGCGGTACTCGCGACGCGCTTCCCCGACTCGGGCGGGGTGTCAACGTATGTGCGCAGGGCGTTCGGGAAGCGGATTTCTGCCGTCGTGGGGTGGTGGTTCTTTATCGGCGCCCCGCTCGGGATGCCTGCACTGGCCTTGTTCGGTGCCTCTTACCTGGCTGAGGTCACGCACGGCGGACAGGGTGAAGCAGTGGCCTATGCGGCGGCCATGCTCACGTTGGGCTTCGCCTCGAATGCTTTCGGGGTTCGGCTGTCAGGCAAGGTGCAGCTCTTGCTGACCGGGACGTTGGCCCTGTTGCTCGTGACGGCGGTGGTCGTCGCGGTGCCGCACGCCAGGGAGGGGAACCTGGAACCGTTCGCCCCACATGGCTGGGCGGCAGTCGGATCTGCCGCAGCGCTGTTGATGTGGTCTTTCAACGGGTGGGAGACC
Source organism: Actinopolyspora biskrensis (assembly GCF_013408175.1). Taxonomy (GTDB): domain Bacteria; phylum Actinomycetota; class Actinomycetes; order Mycobacteriales; family Pseudonocardiaceae; genus Actinopolyspora; species Actinopolyspora biskrensis. The sequence goes on along the minus strand of NZ_JACBYW010000006.1, from coordinate 363,170 downwards.
GTCACGCATTTGTCGGGTGAATTTGCGAACCCCAAGAGGGATATCAAGCGGGCTACCGTGGGGGCCCTCGTGGTCATCGGCTCGCTCTATCTTCTGTTGGCTGCTGTCACCACTCTGGCTCTCGGGGAGTCGGCCGGCAAGACAGCGACTCCGCTCGCTGCGCTGTTGGAGCTCGGGTTGGGTTCCACCGGTCCTGTGGTCGCCGCGTTTATCGCGGTACTGGTTACCTCGGGGACGATTAACGCATATGTGGCTGGCACCTCCAAACTTGCCGCTGCCCTGGCTCGGGACGGCGCACTTCCCCGGTATTTCGCCCCTGGTGCGGAGACCGGTGCGGTCCCGCTGCGGAGCCTGATCATCGTCGCGGTGATGACCGGCAGCGTGTTTTCCGCATCGATCCTCTTTGATCTGGACGTGCAGACGTTGGTGCTGAGCTCTACCGCCTGCATCATGGCTCTTTACGTGGTGGGCGCATCAGCCGGAATCCGGATTCTTCGCTATACCAGTCGAGCCGGTACCGTATCGGCCGCAACAGCCCTTGTGCTGCTCGTCGTTCTGTCCGTCCTCACTGGCTGGTACCTGTTGTGGCCGCTTGGCATCGCTGCCGCATGGCTTCTCGTGGCCGGTCGTGGCGCTGCAGGAGGGCAGCTTGCGCAGGTGACTTGAAGCGTCGACTCTGATCGCCGTTCGTCCGGGGCTGTTGTGCGGGTCAGCACGATTCCGCAGCCGTAGACGCGTCACCTGCCCACGACGTCGGAGAGCCAGCCGAAGAACGGCATGGACAGCAGTCCGAGCGCGGCGGCCGCCATCAGGCAGCCGAGCACCTGCCCGCGCGGCACGTCCAGCTCCTTCGTGCCGTAGGTGAGCACGAACGTCGTGAAGATGTGGAACGGGGACTGCTCGGCGGCGCGGACGAACATGGCCTTGAGCACGTCGCGCCGCTGGTCGCGCAACACCCGCACCAGCGGGAGCTTGACCACCGCGTTCTGCGTTCGGACCTGGCGGAACGCCGGGCTCTCCAGCACGCGCAGCCGCACGTAGAGCCCCGACTCCGATGAGCGCGACGCTGGCGAGGAACGGGATGCGCCAGCCCCAGTAGGCGGCCTCCGAGCGGGTCCTCGCAAGAGCTGCCGTTCGGGTTTTTGCGCGAAAAGGGCCAACCAGACTGTCCTTTTCGGAGTAATGTGTGCGACCTTTCCGCTCATTTTCCGAGAAATGTGCCTTCCGCTCCGCTGCCGAGTCGTTACGTTGCTCGGGACGGGAGGAGCTGACGAGGAGGCGGGTTGACCGAGGACTTCGGCAGGGACGTCGGGGCCGCGGAGCGGATGGTCCGTGAATGGCAGGAACGCGCGAGCGAGAAGGCCGAGAGATTCGGTCGGATGCAGGCGGAGATCGAGGACATCTCGGTGACCGAGTCGTCGAGTGACGGAGCGGTCCGGGTGACCCTTGGCTCGGACGGGATCCTGCGGGACCTGAGCCTGTCCGACCACGCGGCCAACCGGCCGATGTCGAAGCTGGCCGCCGAGATCATGCGTGCGGTGCGGTCCGCGCAGTCGCGGATCCCGGAGCTGATGCGGCAGGCCGCTGCCGACACGGTCGGCACCGAGGACCCGGCTGTCCAGCACGTCCTGAGCCGGGCCCGCGAGAGCTTCCCGGAACCGCCGGAGTCCGAGGAGTCCGACGAGCCGCGGACCTCCGGGGCCGGTGTGCGGGAGATGAATCTGGGGCCCGATGACGACGACGAGGCCGCGTCGGCTCCGGAGGGCTCCGCGCGGTCGTGGCAGCGGCCGGAGGAGTCCGATGACGACGACTTCGAGGGCCGGTCCTTCCTGCGTTGATCTTTCGGTGTTGAGGAGTTCGTCTATGTCCGACCGAGTGAACGTCGCCCCCGAGGAACTGCGCAACCACGCATCCAAAGTGGACGAAGTGATCGACCGGCTGGACACCGCCGTGGACGCCGCGCAGCAGGTGTCGCTGGACAACGACGCCTACGGGATCCTGTGCCGACCGTTCGCGTGGATGTTGGATCCGGTGGAACAGCACGGGATCGACACCCTGAAACAGGCGGTAGAGGGGATGCGGGACACCGCCGAGAACGTCCGGGGAGCCGCTGAGGACTACGAGTCCGTGGACCAGGACAACAGCGACATGCTCGGCGAGATCCGGATATGAACAACCCCCTCGTCGAGCAGGAGGAGCAGGCACCGGACGGGCCCGGACCGCTCACCGAAGGTACGGGAGAAGCGGGATGGGGCACCGGAATCGGCATCGCCGAGTCCGTCAACGACGTGAGCAGCCTCGAGGACGGTTCGAGCTGGGTCGAGTCGGGACTGGCCTACGGCGGGCTCGCGATGGAGGCGGTCAGCCTCGCGGTCGACCCGATCGGCACGCTGATGTCGTACGGGCTGTCGTGGCTGATCGAGCACGTCGAACCGCTCCAGGAGGCCCTGGACTGGTTCGCGGGTGATCCCGACGGGGTCCGTGCCTACGGGGAGACCTGGGGCAATGTTTCCCAGGAGGTCAACGAAGCCGCCAAGCAGTACGGCGCGGCCGTCGAGGCCGACGTCGCGCAGTGGGTCGGGGCCGCCGGGGACGCCTACCGGGGTCACGCCGCGGAAAGGGGCGAGGCGCTGTCCGGTGCCGCCGAGCTGGCGAGCACGATCAGCTCGGTCGTGACGATCATGGGCGAGGTCGTCTCGTTCGTGCGCGAGTTCGTGCGCGACCTCGTCGCCGACTGCGTTTCCCGGTTGATCACCTACGCGCTGGAGGCGATCGGAACCCTCGGTTTCGGCACCCCGGTCGTCGTCGCCCAGGCCACCACCTTCGTCTCCAAGACCGTAACCAAGATCGCCGAGATCGTTCAGAAGCTGACCAAGACCATCAGCAACGTCTCTCCGAAGTTGAAGAAGATGGTCGACGTCTTCGGCGAGATCATGAGCTCGCTCGGCAAGATCGGCAAGAAGGCGGCCGAGGGAGCGGGCAGGGTCGCCGACAAGATCGACGTCTCCGGCAAGGTCGCCGACAGGGTCGCCGAGAGCTCGTGGAGGAAGTTCGACGACGCCTTCGGCACCGACATATCCGGCAAGCACCCGTACGGGGGCGGTGGTTCCGGTTCCGACGGCGGCTCGGGCTCGGACCCCGGTTCCGGCGCCGATCCGGACCTCGCTCCCGAACCGGGGGCCGGTCCCGACTCCGATCTCACCGGGCCCGAATCGGATTCCACCGCTCCCGGCGGGGCTCCCGATCCGGCGGCTCCCGGTCCGAGGTCCGGTCCCGACGCGGACTCCGCCGCTCCCGGTGGCGCCCCCGAGTCCCCGCGCTCCGGCCCGGACGCGGCGCCCTCCGCGGACACCCCGGTTTCCTCACGTCCGGAGACCGGTCCGGGAGGTGCTCCGTCCTCCGGCGAGAGCCCGTACTCCGGGCGCCCTTACGAGTCCCCCGGAGGACCCGGTCCGGAGCGGAGCTTCCCCTCCTCGTCGTACGAGGGAGCGGACTCGTCCTCTTCGGGGGTGGACGCGCCGACCGCGGGGTCCGGACCGGATCCCGGCCCCTCGGCCCCCGGAGACACCGGTCCGGCACCGCCGCGGTCCGACGGTTCCGCCGAGGGCGCAACCGTTCCCTCCCCGGAGGGCGGTCCCGGTGGTGAGCCACCCACCGGCAGCACCGCGCCCGGCGGCTCCACGGCCGCTCCGGACCCCCGGACGATGACGTTCTCCGGGGACCTGTCCAGTGGTGGGGGCGTGCCCGATGCCGGAGGTGGCCGCCCCTCCGGACCGGCTCCGGAGGCACCAGGTGGAACCGGGGCCGCTCCCGACGCGTCCGGTCCCCGTCCCGGGGCGGGCGGCCCGCCCGACGGCGGGAGCCCGGGTGCCGACGGCGGTTCGCCCCCTTCGTTCCCGGAGGGAAACCCGAGTGCTCCGTCCAGCACCAGCCCGTCCGACGTGACGTCCCCGGCCGCATCGGCCGCATCGGCCGCACCGGCGGCCCCGTCGACGCCGCCTCGTGCGGATCAGCCCTCGAGCTCTCCCTCCACTCCGGCGGCGGGACCGGCGGGCAGCCCCGGGACGGCCGGTGGGCAGTCCGGAACCGGCGGGGCGGGCCCGAGCGGCGGTGGAAACCGTCCCGGATCCGGAGGAGGCTGGACCGGAACCCCCGGCACGCCGGGGGCGGCCGGTCGACCGCCGTCCACCACGGACGCTCCACGTGCTTCCGGGCACACCGGATCGCCCACGGGGCCGGGGACGACCGGCCGAGGTCCCGAGGGGCCTCCGAAACCGCGGGCGGAGACCGCGGGGACGAGCAGTCCGCCACGCGGCCCGGAACGCGGTCCCGGCAGACCGGACACGTCCGGGCGCTCCCCGGACGGAGGGAGCCCGAGCTCCCGTCCGGGCACCGGCGGGGGAGGAGCGGGACGGCCTCCCGAGACGTCGCCCCCGTCCGCTCCCAAGCGGACGGACGTCCCGGGGCAGCAGCGTGGTGGCGGCGACGGCTCGAATCGACCGAACACCGGGTCGGACGGGCCCGAATCGGCACCGCAGCGGCCGAAGGACGATCCGGGGGCGGGGAACGGCGACGGCTCGGGGCCCCCGAGGGACGATGCCGACCGGCCGGAGCCGGGGACACCGGAGTACGAGCGCAAGGTCGACGACGCGCTCGAGCAGCTGCGCGGCAACCGCACCGACTCCGGGGTGTCGGGGCACACCGACCCGAACATGCAGGACCTCGCGCGCCGCGTTCCCGACGACGGCGGGCACTTCACGCTCGACGCCCACATGAGGCCGGACGGGCGCGCCCACATCGGTGACCGCGGCTACTCACCGGAGGAGCTGAGCGACGTGCTGCGTCGCCTGCCGGAGTGGGACGGCGAGCGGCCGGTCCGGCTGGCCGTCTGCGACTCCGAGGACTTCGCGGCGGATCTGGCCCGCGAGCTCGACGTCCCGGTCACCGCCCCGCGCGGGCTGGTCTGGAGCGACAGCAGCGGGCGCCTGTTCGTCAGCGCCACGGGGCCCGACGGAAGCCCGACCTGGCCCCCGGACGGTGGCTGGGACACGCACCACCCCGACAGCACCAGGGCTCCGGCCAGCGAGGACGGCTTCCATCCTCCCCGGGACGGCGCGGACCCCGGCGAGAGGCCGGAGGAAGCCGAGGCGCGGGGAGACGATGGCCAGACCGCTTTCGGAAGCGAGAAATATCCGGAAAAACCGGTCAACACTGATTTTGATCGCGCCCATGAACTGGAAACGATCGATCCTTACCGGTGCGAGTACGAGGAGGGGCTCATAGTCAAGATCGACGGCGATCCGGTTGAATCGTATGTTCGACAGGCCCTCGAGGATCGAACGGACTTTATTCGGGATGCTGCTAAGAATCACCGCCCGCTCGACCAGGAGGGCAACACGATATCGCAGAAGAGGATGGGAGGAAAAAATGGAGGTGTTAATTCCGTCATTATCGACCGGGAACTTGGCAATGTCTACGAGGCGGTAAACGGGAAGAGCGACAGCGCTATTCCCGGAGTGGAATTGAATCATGCCCTGTGGGATCATTTGGAGGATATTCGCGGCGAATATGATCTGTACGGCCCTGACGGAAACCTTGCTTCTGAGAAAGGGGAGTACCCCTGGCAGGATGAACCTACTCGACACGCGGAGGTGAAGGCGTTGAACAAACTGTTGAATGACAGGGGGGTTGGCACCAAGGCGGAGATGAAGGAAATCATGGGGCGAATGTACGTAGACAGTCGGTTCACGTTCAAGGACTGGCCGGCATCCTTGGCTCCGTGCTGTGCTAATTGCAATGCTATACTCTCAACGGGCTGGGAGTCCTCTGATATGGCAGCGGGCGGTTTCAACCACGGAAAAAATCATCCTGACAGGAAAATTGAAAACATAGCCAACAGTGAGTATGTTGTTCCGCTTGAAGAGTTCACTCGGAAGAGGGGTAATGTTTCGGATAACTGAGGACGAGGTGGAATCTGGGTTCGATGAAACAGCTCTGTATCAGGGTTTTCCTTTTACTGGAGAAGTGGTGGAGGAAACGCGGGGCGGTGTTCTTGTTGCTTTGACTACCTATGTTGACGGAGTTCCGGACGGGGTGACGAAGGAATGGTATCCGGATGGGGCAAAACGTTCCGAAGGTTATAATTCAAGAGGGCGGGCCATCGGAACTCATGTCGAGTGGCATAAGAATGGAACTTTGGCAAGAGAGGCTCGGTTCAGCGATACAGGAGGATACCTGGGACAACGACGGTGGGATGATGATGGGACATTGACGCTGGATGACTTTTAGGCCGGTGCGGAGCGTCCCAACCTGTCAGCACTGCGTGTCGTCTCGGGCAGACGGTAGAACGGTGCAAGTCGCAGTATCAGCTCGCACGCGGTGTCGAGCGTGAGGCGGTGGCCGACCGAGACGAACACCGGTTTCACGCCGTGTCGCGTCCGTAGCGCTCGGCCTGCGATCTCGGAGTCGCAGTAGAGCGGTGACCAGTCGCCGCGCTGTTCTCCCGGTGGTTCGTACCGGCCCATCGCGGTTTTGGCGACGCCGACGCTGGGAGTGTCGGTCAGCACGCCGATGTGACAAGCCAGCCCGAAGCGGCGAGGATGGGCCAGTCCTTGACCGTCGCAGACGAGGATGTCCGGCTCGACTGACAGACGTGTGAGTGCTTCCAGCAGCGGTGGAGCCTCGCGGAAGGCGAACAGTCCCGGTACGTAACGAAACTCCGGCTTCCCGCGCACCACCACACTGTCCATGATGTCCAGTGTTCCCATGTCGAGAACCGTGACCGCTGCAACGAGTTCGTTCGTGTCCTCGCGATAGGCCACGTCCAATCCCGCCGCGGTGCGGACGACCTCGGGCTCGCCGTCGAAGCGGACCAAGGACCGCAGGTGCTCCTGAACCGCGACGGCTTCCTGTTCCGTAGAGGGCCACGGGTGTGGGTTGTGGACGCGAATCATCACTCCATTGTTGGACATGTGGAAAGCTTTGGCGAGTCATGAGACCGTGGTCCCCGGGACTCGTCGGTACCGCGAACTCTTCATCGATCACACCATGGTCGCTTCGAACGTCGCACCGCTTGTGGTATGTGACTCTTTTCTCGGTGGTGTCCTCACTCGACCGGTTCATGGACGAACACCGCGCTGTTAGGCTGTCCGCGCCAGTCAACCCGTGATGGGCCAGGGAATCCGGTGCGAATCCGGAGCTGACGCGCAGCGGTGTGAGGGACGGGCGGAGCAACGGCCACTGGGGACAACCCCGGGAAGGCGCTTTCCGCTCGGAGGATCTCGAGCCCGAAAACCTGCTGGCACCCGCCGAACCGGCGGTTCGCACCCGCTGAACCGGCGGTTCGAATGCCCGCGAGGCTCCGCGCTCGAGCCTTCCGACGGAGAGGATCCGATGCGTAGGCCGTTCCGGTCGTTGTCCCTGTGCTGCCTCACGCTGCTCGCAGCCGGTCTGCTGACCGCCTGCGGCGGCGAGCCCCCCGACTCCTCCGGGCGGAGTGCGCCCGGCTACCCGCGAACCGTCGAGAACTGCGGCAGGGAGGTCACCCTCGACGCTCCGCCCGAACGTGTCGTCTCCCTGGACCAGGGATCAACCGAGATCCTGCTCTCCCTCGGCCTGGCCGACCGCGTGGTGGGCACGGCGACCTGGACCGACCCGGTGCTGGAGTCCCTGGAGGAGGCGAACTCCGGGGTCCCCCGTCTCGCCGACGACACGCCCTCCTACGAGCGGGTGCTGGCCGAGGAACCGGACTTCGTCTCGGCCTCGTTCGAGAGCACCGTGAGCCGGGTCGCCTCGCGGGAGAAGTTCGAACAGCTCGGCGTGCCGACCTACGTGGCCCCCTCGGACTGCGCCAAGAACAACGCGGGGGACGGGGACGGCTCGCGCGCCGAACAGCTGCGGATGGACCGGGTCTACGAGGAGATCGAGAACCTCGCGCGGGTGTTCGGCGTCGAGCGGCGCGGTGCGGAACTGATCGACGAACTGCGGGACAGGGTCGCCACGGCCACGGAGGACATCGATGCCTCCGGGGTGAGCATGCTCTACTGGTTCGCCAACAAGGAGTCGCCGTACATGGCGGGCTGCTGCGGCGCACCGGGGATCATCACCGACAGGATCGGCGCGCGGAACGTCTTCGACGACACGCACCAGGAGTGGCCGCAGATCAACTGGGAGACGGTGGCCGAGCGGAACCCGGACGTGCTCGTGCTCGGTGACCTCACCCGCGAGAGCCAAACGGCGGAGGAGGCCGCCCAGAAGATCCGGTTCCTGGAGTCCAACCCGGTCACCAAGCACATGGACGCGGTGCGCGACGAGCGCTACATCAGGCTCAGCGGAGCCGCGATGAACCCGTCGCTCCGTACCGTGAACGGGGTGGAGCGGGTGGCCGCCAAGCTGCGCGAGTTCGGCCTCGTCGAATGAGATCGTTGCTCACCCGCTCGGGTGGTGTGGGCACCACGGTCCTCTGGGTGTGCGGGCTGGCACTGCTCTGCCTCTCCGTGGCCTTCACCATCACGATAGGACCGGCCGACATCGCGGTGCCGAACGTGTGGGCGGTGGTGGCCGACCACCTCGGTCTCGGGGACTCCGGGCTCTCGCTGATCCGCGAGGGGATCATCTGGAACCTGCGGCTGCCCCGCACGGTGCTGGCCGCCGTCTGCGGGGCCGGGCTCGGACTGTGCGGCGTGGTCATGCAGTCCCTGCTGCGCAACCCGCTGGCCGACCCCTACGTGCTGGGGATCTCCTCGGGAGCCTCCACGGGGGCGGTGTCCGTGGTGATCCTGGGCCTCGGCAGCGGGGTGGCCACGCTCTCGCTCGGTGCCTTCCTCGGCTCGCTGTGCTCGTTCACGCTGGTGCTCGTGCTGAGCCACGTCGTGGGCGGTACGGCCGACCGCGTGATCCTGTCCGGCGTGGCCGCCATGCAGCTGTTCTCGGCGTTGACCTCGTTCATAGTCATGTCGGCCGGTGACGCCGAGCAGACCAGGAGCGTGCTGTTCTGGCTGCTGGGCTCGCTGGCCGGAACCGGGTGGTTCGACGTGGCGTCTTGCCTGTTCGCGCTGGTCGTGGTGCTGCTGGTGTGCCTGGCCAAGGCCACGGCGTTGGACGCGTTCACCTTCGGGCAGGACGCCGCCGCCTCGCTCGGCGTCTCCGTGACGCGCACCAGGACGGTGCTGCTGATCGCGACCGCGCTGCTCACGGCGACCCTGGTCAGCTCGGCCGGTGCGATCGGTTTCGTCGGGCTCGTGCTGCCGCACGCCGCCCGCGCCCTGGTCGGATCCGGTCATCGCGGGTTGCTGCCGACCACCGCGCTGGCAGGGGCGATCTTTCTGGTGTGGATCGACACGATCGCTCGCACCGTGCTCGATCCGCAGGAGATCCCGGTGGGGGTGATGACGTCGTTGATCGGTGTTCCCGCCTTCGTGGTCATCCTCTACCGCACCCGCAAGACGAGTTGACCGTGAGAAGGAGGGCGGCACCGTGGGATTGCTCGCCGACCGGGTTTCCTGGCACGTCGGCGGCAGGTTGATCGTCGACGAGGTCAGCCTCGAACCCGAGCCCGGTTCGACCGTCGGACTGCTGGGGCCCAACGGTTCCGGCAAGTCGACCCTGCTGCGGTTGCTGTCCGGGGTGCGCGGCGCTTCGGCCGGGGTGGTCCGGCTCGACGGCGTTCCGATCGACCGGGTGGGCCGCAGGAACGTCGCCCGCAAGGTCGGGCTCGTGGAGCAGCAGGCCGACACCGGGGTGGACATGAACGTGCTCGACGTCGTCCGGCTGGGCCGCGTCCCGCACCGACGTCCCTGGTCGGCGGAGACGGCCGCCGACGAGGAGGCCGTTCGCTCCGCTCTCGAGTACACGGAACTGTCGGACAAGAAGCGGCGTTCCTGGCACACGCTCTCCGGCGGTGAACGGCAGCGGGTGCAGATCGCGCGTGCCCTGGCCCAGCAGCCGCGGGAGCTGCTGCTCGACGAACCGACCAACCACCTGGACATCCGGCACCAGCTCGAGCTGCTCGGGCTCGTGGTGCGCATCCCGGTGACCAGCGTGCTGGCGCTGCACGATCTGAACCTGGCCGCCATGTTCTGCGACCAGCTGATCGTGCTGCGGGAGGGCAGTGCCGTGACCTCGGGAAAGCCCTCCGAGGTGCTCACGCCGGAGCTCATAGCCGATGTCTACGACGTGCGGGCCGGGGTCTCCCCGGACGGTCCGGGCGGGCGCCCCGCCGTCCGCTTCTTCCCGGGGAAGCCTTCGGAGTGCTGACCCGCGAAGTTCGATTTCGCGCGGTACGGCTCGCCGGGGCTTCCCCGCGAGCGGGTGCGGAACGGCTTCACCGACCGCACCCGACCGCACCCGACCGCTCTCGCACGCCGTGCCCGCGGCGAGCGGTTCAGCCGAGGTAGGGGCGCTTCTCCTTGGCTTCGGCCAGCGCGCGGGTCCACCAGGTCAGGTCCTCGAGCATCACCTTGGCCGCGGTGCTGCTCCCCGCCTGGTCCACCGGGAGCCCCTCCTCGTCGAAGGCCGCCTGAGCCCCGTGGAAGCTGACCGTGTCCCGCACGGTCATGGCGCGCACCTCGGCGAAGACCTGGCGCAGGTTCTCCACCGCGTGCAGGCCACCGGCGATGCCTCCGTAGGAGACCAGTCCCACGGGTTTGGCGTACCACTCGACGTTGTGGTGGTCGATCACGTTCTTCAGCGCGGCGGGGAAGCTGCGGTTGTACTCGGGGGTGACGACGACGAAGGCGTCCGCGGCACCGAGCCGGCGCCGCAGCTCGTCGCCGGACTCCTGGGCCTGCGGCCCCGACTCGTCCCCCATGTCGAGGGGCAGCTGGAACTCGGCCAGATCGATCGGGTCGACCTCGAACCGCTCGAACCGTTCGGCTTCGTTCGCGACCCAGTGGCCGACGGTGGGACCGAAGCGGCCCTGGCGGACACTTCCGATGATCACTGCGAGGCGGAGGGCGTTCGAACTCATGGTGCTCCTTCGATCCCGTGGGACCCGGCCGGTCCCGGCTGCGGCTACGTGAGCAAAACTAGAACTTCGATCAAGGTTTAAGTCAATGCCTCCGCGACGACGTCTCCCGAAAGAGTGCGTTCCGGTGTCCGCCGGGGTGTCCGCGTCTTTCCGGGGTGCCCGTGGTCGGCCGGGCACGCGTACAATCCCGTGTGTGACGAGCGCCGTGCTCTCCGACTCCGGAGGAGGCTCCGCGTGAGAACCCCGCACGGTTCGTCCGTGCGCGAGAACGTCGGAGCCCACGCCGGTCGGATCGGGGGTGTTCCGGAAGGCCTTTCCGGACGGTCCGGTGTCGCGTGGTCGAGGCGGTTGTGGGGCCTCCCGCGCGTCGTGATCGGATTCGGTCGTGGCACCCTGGCGGGGTTGAGCCCTGCGGTGCGAACGGGGTGCGGTTGTGCAGGTGAAGCCCGGAGGAGCACGCCGGGCGACGACCAGGAGTGAATGAGTGGCGGACTTCTTCGGCTTTATCCTCTACCCGGTGTCGGCCATCCTGTGGTTCTGGCACACGATCTTCGGCACGCTGTTCGGGAAGGACCAGGGCATCAGCTGGGTGCTCGCCGTCTTCTTCCTGGTCTTCACCCTGCGTGTCCTGTTGCTCAAGCCCGCGCTGAGCCAGATCCGTGCGGGGCGGAAGATGCAGAAGTTCGCCCCGCAGATGCAGAAGATCCGCGAGAAATACAAAAACGACCGCCAGAAGATGATGCAGGAGATGCAGAAGATGCAGTCCGAGCAGGGGGTCAACCCCCTCGGCGGCTGCCTTCCGGCTCTCGTGCAGATTCCGGTCTTCCTGAGCCTTTTCCACGTACTGCGGAGCTTCAAGCCGGACGAGGACAGCAACTTCGTGTTCGGCAAGGAGGGCGTCACCTCCTTCATCAACGCCGACATCTTCGGGGCCAAGCTCTCCAACACCATCACCCAGTCCGAGCAGCGGCTGGAGGAGTTCGGCACCAGCAGGCCCGAGATGATCGCGGTGGGGATCCCGCTGATGATCATCGCCTCGGTGGCCACGTTCTTCACGATGCGCATGTCGATGAAGCGGCAGTCGGACGCGGCCATGGCCAATCCCCAGAGCGCGATGATGGGCAAGGTCATGATGTACCTCGCCCCGATCGGCGCGCTGGTCTCGGGCTGGTTCCTGCCGATGGCCGTCCTGTTCTACTGGTTGGCCAACAACGTGTGGACGCTCGGCCAGCAGCACTTCCTCACCAACAAGGTGGACCGCGAGGAGCAGCGCCAGAAGGAGCGCGACCTCGAGGCCAAGAAGGAGGCTCCCCGTCCCAAGCCGGGGCAGAAGCCGGACCGCTCGGGCGAGTCGGCCACCGCGGTCGAGGGGACCGTCGTGGAGGACCCGGTTTCCGGGGCGTCCGAGAACGGAACCCGCTCCGGCGGTGGTTCCGGGAAGCAGGGGGGTGCTTCCGGCGCGGGGGAGAAGAAGTCCGGTTCCGGGGCGAAGGCGGGATCCGCGGGCAAGTCGAACGGGACACCGGGCGGCAAACCGAGCGGGGGCTCGAAGAGCGGCGCCAAATCCACGGGTGGTTCCTCCGGAAAGAAGGGGCCGCAGCAGAAGGGCCGTTCCGGTAAGCAGTCCGCGACACAGCGGAGCCAGAAGAAGCGCCGTTGATTCCGTGACGTGGAGCACTTCCTCCGGGGAGGTTTCGCCTCACCCGGCGGACATCTCTCGATCGGCCGGGTGAGGATGTGGGGGAAAACGTCGAATACGGGTAAAGTGTTTTTTACGTGACATGGAACCGTGCGCGGTTCTCGATCGTTGTAACGGGTGACGGCGCACGCACGCCCGGGAGGATGAGTTGCGCACAAGCAGTAACCCTGCGTTCAAGAGCCTGCCCAAGGGCGGGCACGCGAACTTCAACTACGGCCAGCCCCCCGGGGGCTCGTTCGGTGCCGGCGGACAGGCACCCACTGCTCCCAAGCAGGCCGGACGTCCGCTGACCATCGACGACGTCGTGACCAAGACGGCCACCACGCTGGCGATCACGATCGGCACCGCGGCCGCGACCTATTTCGTCGCCGGTCCGCAGGCGATTGCGCTGGCGCTGCCCGCGGCGCTCGTCGGGTTCGTGCTGGCGCTGGTCAACATCTTCAAGAAGAAGGTCAGCCCCGCGCTGGTGATCGCCTACTCGGCAGTCGAGGGCGTGTTCCTCGGCGGGATCAGCTACATGTTCGCCTCGATGGTTAATCCGGGTATCATCATGCAGGCGCTCGCGGGCACGATGGGTGTGTTCGCCGCCATGCTGGTGGTCTACAAGACCGGGGCCATCCGGGTGACGCCCAAGCTGACCAAGTGGATCATCGGGGCCGCGGCCGGCGCCTTCACGCTGATGCTGATCAACCTCGTCGCCGGTTTCTTCGTCGAGGGCGGCCTGGGCATCAGGGACAGCGATGGTGGTCCGCTGGCCATCGGCTTCAGCCTGCTGTGCATCGGTATCGCCGCGTTCGTCTTCCTGCTGGACTTCGACGAGGCCGACCGGGCCATCAAGAACGGGGTGGACGCCCAGTACTCCTGGTACATCGCCTTCAGCCTGATGGTCACGCTGATCTGGCTCTACCTGGAGATCCTGCGGTTGCTGTCCTACCTGCAGAACGACTAGGTGTACTGCCTGAGGAGATTGTGTACGTCCGACACGGTTCGGATGTTTTTGGATTAGGAAGGCCATCCGGGTTCGGTGCGGATCACCATAATCTGCACCGAACCTCCAGGAGGCCCTCATGGTTCGCGGTGATACCCCGTTGACTCCGCTCGGCCGGTTGCGTTTGGCGCGGTGTGTCATCGACGAGAACTGGCCGCTGGGCTGTGCCGCGAAGCGGTTCCGGGGCGCGGTGGGCACGGCTCAACAAGTGGGTCAAGCGTTACCGTGCCGAGGGCGAGACTGGCATGGTCGGCTCGTCCAACCGCCCGCATACGAGCCCACGGCCTACGTTGATCCGGCCTGAGCGGGCATCATCATAGTCCGGCTGCTGCGTCTCGGTGGAGCCTGGCTCGCATCGCCGGATTCCTGGGGTTGGTAGCACTCTACGGTGCACCGATGCTATCCCGCTACGACATCGCTTGTCTGCATCATCTGGCTCGGGGCGCCGGGCGCGTGATCCGCCGCTACGAATATGCCTAGGCCAGCGGTCTGACGCGCGTCGACATCACAAAGCTGGGCACCATTCCCGACGGAGATGGTCACACAGTCCACGGGCGTGCCACTGGTGGCTGACACAGCACCCGCAGTCAGCCAGTCATCAACAATACACCAGCTCCCGCGAGAAGCTGGGTCAAGCCTAGCTGCACACCACCCTGGACGATCACAGCAGGCTGGCCTACACCGAAATCCTGCCCGATGAAACGAAAACCACCGCCACAGCGTTCTGGAAACGAGTGCAAGCATCGACGCAGCGGGTATCGACATCCGATGATTCCTGACCGGTAACGGCGCCTGTTACCGATCCCACCCCTGGGTAACAGGCGCTGCATACGGCCAGCATCAGCCACAACGCACCTGCACCTCTGGCCCACAGACCGACGGCATAGTCGAGCGTTTCCACCGTACTCTGCTCGACGAATGGGCCTAAAAGCTTGTCTCAGTTGGTTGTGTGGGGATGTGATGATCGTGGGTGATGGATGAGTTGTCGCGTCGGTTGGTGCGGCGACGAGTGGTCAGAGCGTTGGTCGAGCCGTTGATCCCGCAGGCGGGGGGTGCGTCCGCAGGGTGGTGGCCGGGCTCGGAGCGGAGGCGCGGGCGGTGTTTACCGCGATCGTGTTCGTGGTCACCAGTGGCTGCGTCTGGCGGCATCTCCCACCCAGTTTCGGGGTGAGCACCCCGAGGAGCGCATCGGTGGTTTCAACGCTGGACACGCGAGGGGCTCTGGCGCAGGCTGCATCGGGCGGTGCTGGACGAGCTGGGTGGTTTTCGGACAGCTGGACTGGTCCCGAGCGATCGTGGACGCGGCCAGCGTCCGCGCGAAAAAAGGGGCTGGCTGACCGGCCCCAATCCGGTCGACCGCGGAAAATCCGGCAGCACGATCCACATCAGCACGGAACGGGGCGGCATCCCCCTGTCGGTGGGGATCTCGGCGGCCAACACTCATGACAGCCACGCTCTGATCCCTCTGGTGCTGGCGATCCCGCCCACCCGTAGCCGACGTGGGCCGCGACGGTTCCGCCCGGACAAGCTGCACTCCGACAAAGCCTATGACCATCCCGAGTTGCCTCGCTGGCTCCGTCGGCATTCCATCACCGCTCGCATCGCCCGCCGCGACATCGACACCTCGACCACCCTCGGACAACACCGGTGGGCCGTCGAACGCACCGTCTCCTGGCTGGCCGGTTATCGACGACTGACCACCCGATACGAACGCTACGGCAACCACTTCGCCGCCTTCCTAACCCTCGCTGCCGCCCTCACCTGCTACAAAAAACTCACCAAGTAAGACACGGTCTAAGAGCTCCTAACGCATTCGGTGTGGGAGTCGGCGCCAGCAGATGAGGCCGCAGGCGAGGGTGAGGAAGCCGCGGTGGGTGTCGATGCGGCGTTGTCAGCGTTCGGCCAGGCGCCGGAACTGGTGCAGCAGCGCCAGGGTTTGCTCGACGACCCAGCGCACGGGTTGGTTGGTGTCGCGAGTGCCACGGCGGCTGATCAGCGGCTGGATTCCTCGGTGGCGTAGTCGGTCTCGGTACCGGTCATGGTCGTAGCCGCGGTCTGCCACGACGACCTCCGGTCGGTGGCGCGGGCGCCCTCGGCGACCTCGGACGGGTGGAACGGCGTCGACGAGTGGGAGGAGTTGGGTGATGTCGTTGCGGTTGCCACTGGTGAGTGTCGTGACGAGGGGAACTCCGCCGCCGTCGCAGATCAGGTGGTGTTTCGAGCCGGTCTTGCCGCGGTCGAGGAGGGCTTGGGCCTGTCGCGGACCCCCCTTTCGCGCGGATGTGGGAGGCGTCTACACACGCGTGTGACCAGTCGATCTGTCCGGCCGCGTTGAGTTCGGCCAGCAGTACCTCGTGGAGCTGGTCGAGGACCCCGGCTTGCTGCCAGTCGCGCAGGCGGCGCCAGCACGTCATCCCGGATCCGAATCCCAGCTCTTGCGGCAGGTCCTCCCAGTCGATACCGGTGACCAGCACGAACAGGATCCTCTGCAACACCTGTCGGTCCGGCAGCGGCTTCGGAGCCGTCCGACTCGCCGGACGCACCGGCAACAGCGGCTCGATCCGCTCCCACAACTCGTCCGAGACCACCCACGGCGCAGCCACACCACGATCATCTCAAGCCGAGATCGTCAACGTGTTAGAAGCTCTAAGCCCAACCTTACTCCTCAGAAACCCAAGGGTGCGCTATCTTGCTCAACTGGCTCCACGAATACAATCATCATCGCCACCACATTGGGGTCGTCCACCCGCCAATCGTGTATTCAACTGGACTGTCGGGAGTCTCTATCTAACGGCTCTGTCCAAGGCTTCGTGATATGGGAAGGTTGTAGTCTCTCAGTTCATGAGGAGGATTCGTTTACGGAGTAAGGCAAAGCTGACTCTGCCGTAGGTCTTCCGTTTCAGCATCTTGATTTTGTTGATGACGCCTTCGGTTAGTCCGTTGATATAAGGCAGGGTTATCCCTGCAGCGAGAGTTTCTTGGTCTTTGGTGAGTCTGTCGGTGAAGGCGTACATAGCGGGCAAGTTGTCGCTACGCACGGCGGTGATCCAGGTGTCGAGGTCGATGCCGTGGCGTTGGGTGAGCATGTTGCCGAATTCGCGAGCGCGGGCGGTCAACCTCGTGATGGATGAATGGCTGGCGATGAGGTCATTGTGGTGATGCCGTGGTCGCAGTCTGAAATCGACGTACGAAGGAACTTGACGATGTCATCGTATGGTTGCCACATGACATCCACATCTACGCTGCGTTAGCTGTGGCGCATCGCTTGGCCTACCGTCGAAGCAACCATACCCGTGTGCATGCTGACATCGATGCCGAGTTTGATCGATTCGTAGAGATGTGTCTCGGGAGTAGCGAAATCAGATATACAAAGAAATAGAAGCAACCTGAAGTACTCCCGCTTGAGCGGACGCTTGATGAAGGCTATGCAGGTGAGTTGAAGACGAGGGTGGAAATAAAAAGAAACGGCCTTTCCGGGTACGATGGAATTTGACCAAAAACGCCATATACTCAAGGGAAGAACGTTGCGTTACGAGGGTACCACAGGGCTGAGTGAGGACCAACTGTGCTGGCTGGCTGAGCGGATCAGTGAGGTGATTCAGTGGGACCCGAAGAACACGCTGTCGGTGTTCATGGCCCTGGTGGTGACACTGGAGTCCTACCGGACGAATCTGACCCAGAAACAACTGGCAGCCTTTCGGAACACGAGTCAGTCGACGATCTCGCGGGTGCTGCGTCGGACCGAGCCCGCCCTGGCCGAGGTCATGGACGGGATACACGCCCCATTTGAGGAGCTCCACAGACGAGTGTCGATGGCGTACACATCCCCACAGGAAACCGTCGTGACCAGGAGATGCTGTACTCGGGAAAGCACCGACGCTACGGAGTCCGCCTGCAGCTGACCACCGATCTCCACGGGAACCTTCTCGCATACTCAGAGATCTTTCCCGGCGCCACCCACGACCTCACGGTATTCCGGAGATCATCCCTGTACAACACGCTGAACCATACCAACACCATCGGCGATCTCGGCTACCTGGGCAGCGCCATCACGCAACCCCACAAAACACCGAAAAACGGAACACTCGACCCCGACAGAGACAAAGTCAACACGACAATAGCGTTCCTACTATATCCGATCGAACGCGCCATCGCCCACCTGAAAAGCTGGATCATCCTCGCCAGCCGATACTGTCGCTCACTTGTCCAACTCCAACGAATCCTCCACATCATTACCGTGATCCGGCGACTCCAAGAGTTCTGGTAAACAGTTCAGTGCATAACCTTTAATATTCTCTGCGCAAAATCGTGGACCACGTCGCTATCCGAGACGGATCGCGCAGCAGATGTTGCAGTCCGGTCGGGGGAGTATCATGGGGCAGCTCGATCAGACTCCAGCAGTTTTTCTGCGACACTGCCTAGGTGTCACTCTGCACTAGAGCTCGAGGTTGCTGTCGTGGCTCATTCTGGACGAACTCAGACCGCCGTCCGGCCCACGACCCGTCCAACGTCGCCTGTCATTCGATAGCATCACATGTTATGATCTACAACACCGTTTGCACGACACTGCATCTGCGCGACACTACATAGGTACACGGTGGCCGTCCGTTGTTGACGTCTTTCACTACCAGCGATCGTACAAGTCTGGCTGTAGTACTAGGTAATTTAGAGTAGTGTTTTCACGTCCCATTGACAGGAAGTCATTTCTTTGCTTAGATGGCCACTGTCCATAGAGGAAGAACATATGGGGTGTTTCTGGAATGCGCAAAGTAAAGCTTATATCCGTATTGTCTGTTTGTGTTGCATCTTTTTTTGGTATGAATTTTCCTGCGCAAGCTGCTGAGTCTTCTGGTGTGGATTCTGAGAAGCCAACTGTGAAACAGAACTTAAGTGATTGTAATGTCCCCTCTGCTGGATGGAGGCACTGTACTGAAGTGACAGGACAAGGGGATTATGTGAATACTGTTAGGGCCATGCAATCTTTTTCGCCTTGCGAAAGTAGTTATGGTCATTTTCAAGTCTATATCGTGTATGGTAATCAATGGCAATGGGAGTGGAGCGGGCCAGACTTTAACACAAAAACTGACTGCTGGGGGAACTTTGGTGGAATTGAAGAGCACAGCAGGTGGTTGGAAGTAAACGGAAGCTACCCCAATGCTCATGTCTGTTCAAAGTTTTGGATCCGAGAGGGTGAGGGATATGTAGAAGCATCCCCGAGTGCGGATCCCTGTGTTCAGATGAATCCCTGATAGTAATTTACAGAACGCTCTATTTTCTGTAAATAGGTAGTACTGCATAGGTGCAGTATAGAACTATAATGCTGCATTTCGCCAAGCTATATTTCGCAACCCCATTTCTCCTGGTGTGATTTTCTGGGGTTTTTTCCTTTAGTGGGGCACTATGGAGAAATGTTCTGCGTGTAGTACTAGATGTGGATTTTAGCTGTCCAATACTCGGAAGCTGGATGGCCGGGTGGGATCCGTCGGGAGCACCTCGACGAATCCCACCCGTGCCCGGACCGGTCTCAGCTGAGCCGCTCCAGAACCATGGCCATGCCCTGGCCGCCGCCGACGCACATCGTCTCCAGGCCGAACTGCTTGTCGTGGAACCGCAGCGAGTTCAGCAGCGTGGTGGTGATGCGGGCGCCGGTCATCCCGAACGGGTGTCCCACGGCGATCGCCCCGCCGTTCACGTTGAGCTTGTCCAGCGGAACGCCCAGCTCCCGGTAGGAGGGGATCACCTGGGCGGCGAACGCCTCGTTGATCTCGACCAGGTCCATGTCCCCCGCGCCCATGCCGGCCCGGCTCAACGCCTGGCGGGAGGCCTCGACGGGGCCGAGCCCCATGATCTCCGGCGACAACGCGGAGACTCCGGTGGACACGATCCGCGCCAGCGGCGTGAGCCCGAGTTGCTCGGCCTTGCGGTCGCTCATGACGACCAGGGCCGCGGCCCCGTCGTTGAGGGGGCAGGCGTTGGCAGCGGTGATCCTGCCGTCCGGGCGGAACACGGGTTTGAGCCCGGCGACCGACTCCTTGGTCACGCCGGGCCGTGGGCCGTCGTCGGTGTCGATCACGGAACCGGAGGGAGTGGTGACCGGGGTGATCTCCCGCTGCCAGAACCCGTTGGCGTTGGCCTTCTCCGCCAGGTTCTGCGAGCGGACCCCGAACTCGTCCATCTCGTCCTTGTCGATGCCCTTGGCCCGTGCCAGGTTCTCGGCGGTCTGCCCCATCGGGATGTAGACGTCGGGCAGCGCGTCGAACTCGCGCGGGTCGGTCCAGTCGTCCGCACCCTGCTCACCGGTTCGTTGCGTGCGCTGCTGCGCCTGGTTGAACAGGGGGTTGGTGGTCTCGGGCCAGGAGTCGGAGTTGCCGTTGGCGAAACGTGAGACCGCTTCCACACCGGCGCTGATGAACACGTCCCCCTCGCCGGCCTTGATGGCGTGCATGGCCATCCGGGTGGTCTGCAGGCTGGAGGAGCAGTAACGGGTGATCGTGGTGCCGGGCAGGTGGTCGTAACCGAGCAGCACCGAGACCACCCGACCCATGTTGAAGCCCTGCTCCCCGCCGGGCAGGCCGCACCCGAGCATCAGGTCGTCGATCTCACCCGGGTCGAGCTCCGGTACCTTGTCCAGCGCCGCGCGCACCATCTGCGCGCTCAGGTCGTCCGGGCGCATGTCCACCAGCGACCCCTTGCCCGCGCGGCCGATGGGGGAGCGCGCTGTTGCGACGATGACTGCTTCGGTCATGACGCGACTCCTTCGTGGTTGCTGCGTCTTGCTCGGTCGGATTCGTGTGCGCGAGCCGTCCCGCCTACACACGACGAGTGTGCTCACCCTAGGCGCTGTGCCGCCGTTGTCGCGGTGATCGCGCTCACACTAAATCGGTATACCGACCGGATGGTACGCCTGCTCAGGGGTTGTTCGGCCAGATGATCCCGTTCCGGGAGCTCCGACTGCGGACTCACAGGGCTCTTCGGTCGGGTCCGTTGGCCGGCTCGGTTTCCCCCGGGAGCGACAGCGCCGAAAACCCGGACGGGAACTCCCGATAAAAGGGCACCGTTTAGCCCAGGCGCTCTGAGCCTGGGCAGCCCGACCGACCGCGGGTTCTCTCGTGGTGCTCTCGCGAGGAAGGCCCGACGTTGTGTGCCGCTACCCGATGTCGGGCCTCGCCGGAGCGAGAGCCCGCGAGAGGTTCCGCCGAGTGAGCAGCTACGCCGAGGGAGAGCGGTGAAGGAAAAGACCCCTCAGGACTGCGCGCGGCGCCCCCAGCGCAGGTTCAGCCGCGCGACGAAGCGGCGGGTCGGCCTGCGGGCCTCCACGGCTGCCGACCTCCTGGGCGGGGTGGGGACGGGAGCGCCCTCCCAGGCCCCTATGGCGTCGCACAGCTTCGGCAGCAGCATGTCGGTGGCCATCTCGTAGCCCGCGGCGGAGGGGTGGAAGCGGTCCGGACCGAACAACTCGACCGGGCGGGTGAGGAACTCGGGGGAGAGCAGGTCGGCGAGCGGAACGGCGTGTCCTCCGGCGCGTTCCACCGCGCGCCGCTGCTCTGTGGCCAGCACCAGGCTGTACCTGCCCGCGAGCGAACGCAGCGGCTGCGGGATGGGCCGGATGGCCCCCAGGTCGGGGCATGTTCCCACCACTACGGCCGTGCCCGACTCGGTCATGGCGCGGACGGCTTCCTCCAGCAGGTGCGCGCTGGTCCGCACCGGTAACCGCGAGGTGACGTCGTTGGCGCCGATCAGCACCAGCGCCAGTCGCGGTGGTTCGCGCAGCACCACGTCGACCTGCGGGGCCAGGCTCCGGCTCGTCGACCCGACGATCGCGTGGGTGCGCAGCCGGACCGGCCGTTCCAGTTCCTCGGCGAGTCCCGCGGCCAGCCGCACCCCGGGCAGTTCTGTCGCCGTCTCGACACCGAGCCCGGCGGCGGAGGAATCGCCGAGCACGGCGAAGTCCAGCGGTGCTTCCGCGGGTTCCGCGAAGGGACGGTTCGTGGGGAAGTAGGTGCCGTCGGCGCACAGGGGGTCCTCCGTGCTGAGGCCGATGACGCGTCTGGCGTGTCTGGACTGCCCGTTGAGCAGGCCGTAGGCGACACCGGACAAACCGCCGACCGAGGCGGTACCGACAGCGACCAGCCGCAACAGTCGCACAGCGATCATCGTTGCCTCCTGCGCTTCTCGCGGACGCCACCTCGTACCGGTTCCCCGAATGGTCGGTCCGCTCGGCCCGTTTCGCACCCGCTCCGGGCAGGATGAGGGTGGAGGTGGCCCGTGCAAACGGTCCCGTGGACAACGTCGCCCGGTTGTGCCGTCGGATCGAGAACTCACAGCGGAACTTCGCGTAACCGCTCGATTTCCGCCCGCGTGGCCGCCATCCGGGCTCTCCGGCGTGTTGTCGCCAACCCCGGCGTGAGCGTTCGTGAGCGGGCGGGGAAACTGCGAGTGGGGAATCGATCGGGCCGGGGAAGGCACCAGGAGAGCAGTCGTGCACGGTGCTGCCAGGCTTCACGACACACACCGAGACGAGGAGAGGGACCCGCGGTGGACTACGTCGAGCACGTGGCCGAGCTTGTCGGCGACACGCCGTTGGTGAAGCTGAATTCGCTGACGCGCGGACTGAACACATCTGTGCTGGCCAAGGTCGAGTACTTCAATCCGGGTGGCAGCGTCAAGGACCGGATCGCCGAGCGGATGATCGAAGCCGCGGAGGCTTCGGGGGAACTGCCTCCCGGCGGCACGATCGTCGAACCGACCTCGGGCAACACCGGAGTGGGACTGGCGATGATCGCGCAGCGCAAGGGGTACGGCTGTGTGTTCGTCTGTCCGGACAAGGTGAGCGAGGACAAGCGCAACGTCCTGGAGGCCTACGGCGCGGAGGTCGTGGTCTGCCCCACGGCCGTTCCCCCGGAGCACGATGATTCCTACTACAGCGTGTCGGACAGGCTGGCCGCCAAGGACGGGTACTGGAAGCCTAACCAGTACGACAACTCGTCCAACCCGGAGTCCCACTACCACTCCACGGGTCCGGAGATCTGGGAGCAGACCCGGGGGCGCGTGACGCACTTCGTCGCGGGGATCGGCACCGGAGGCACGATCTCGGGTGCGGGCCGTTACCTGAAGGAGGTTTCCGACGGGCGGGTCCGCATCGTCGGGGCCGACCCGGAGGGTTCGGTGTACTCCGGCGGAAAGGGACGGCCCTACCTGGTCGAGGGGGTCGGCGAGGACTTCTGGCCGACGACCTACGACCGGGAGATCTGCGACGAGATCGTGTCCGTGTCGGACGCGGACTCCTTCCGGATGACCCGCGAACTCGCGCAGCGCGAGGCGCTGCTGGTCGGCGGGTCCTGCGGCATGGCCATCGTGGCCGCGCTGCGCGTGGCCGAGCGCGCCGGGCCGGACGACGTGGTCGTGGCGCTGCTGCCCGACAGCGGGCGCGGTTACCTGACCAAGGTGTTCAACGACTCGTGGATGGCCTCCTACGGTTTCCTCTCGCCCGACCACGGTGGTGGTTCGATCGGGGACGTGCTGACCCGCAAGGACGGCACGATGCCCGAGCTGGTGCACGTCCATCCGAACGAGACGGTCGCCGAGGCCGTGTCGATTCTGCGCGAGTTCTCCGTTTCCCAGATGCCGGTCGTCAACGCGGAACCGCCGATCATGGCGGCGGAGGTGGCCGGGGCGGTCAACGAGCGCGACCTGCTGGACGAGCTGTTCGCCGGAAAGGCCAATCTCGCGGACCGGGTGGAGACGCACATGTCCCCGCCGCTGCCGACCATCGGGGCCGGTGAGGACATAACATCCGCCATGCGGGCGCTGCGGAACGCGGACGGAGCCCTGGTGCTGGTGGACGGCAAGCCCGCCGGTGTGGTCACCAGGCAGGACGTGCTCGCCTTTATCGCGGGACGATGAGTTTTTGTTACACGTCGGCCCTTGTTCGTTACGCGGTCGGATAGCGTAGGCCGTGTACACGCCCAGGTTTACGCCCAAGGGGGTAGGAAAACCCGATGAGCTCCCCACAAACACCCGAAGGTGGTAACCAGGAGCAGCCGCCGGAGGCGTCCACGGAGCAGCAGTCCGGCGCTGCCGACACCAATGAGTCCACTCCGGACTCGACGCAGATGATTTCCTCGCGGATGGATCCGCAGCAGTCGCAGGAACAGGGCGGCGAGCAACAGGGCGACCGCTCTTCCGGATCGGACTCCACGCAGGTCGTAAACCCCGCCCAGGTGATGCAGCAGGCCGACCAGTCCGCTCAGGCACCCCAGAACCAGCAGGAGGGAGGGGGTGGGGCGACCCAGGTCGTTCCGCCTTCCATGCAGCCACCACAGCAGCCCATGTACGAGCAGCCGGGACTGCAGCAGCAGCCCCAGCCGGGGATGCAGGGCCCACCTCAACCGGGGATGCAGGGGCAACCGGGAATGCAGGGACAGCCCCAGCCGGGGATGCCCGGGCAGCAGGCGACTCCGAGCGGTGGTTTCCCCGCGCAGCAGCCTCCGGGACAGCCGGGCGGATACGGTGGCCCGCCCCCGCCGCCCCCGGGGCAGACCTCCGCGGGACCGCGAGGGGTGGCTCCCAACAAGGGGCTGGCCCAGGGAGCTGCCTGGAGCGGCATCGGGCTGGGAAGTTTGACCGCGATCTTCGCGCTGATCGGGTTGTTCGGTTTCCTCAGCACCGTCAATCAGTTCAAGCAGACCAGTTCGCAGCTTTCCGAGCAGTACGGCGTCGAAATGCCGGACCTGCCGCCGACCGGGTTGATCGTGTCGCTCAACATCCTGCAGATCGTTGGTGCGCTGGCGCTGGTGGGAGCCGGGGTCCTCATCCTGCAGCGCAGGAATTTCGCGCCGTTCGTCATGATCGGCGGTTCCGGGCTGCTGGCGCTCGCCGTGGTGATCGGTTGGATCACGTACCAGTTCTCCCCGCTCGGACTGATCTCCATTCTGTTCGCGGCCGTTCCCTCGGTGCTGGCCATGCTGCCCGCAGCACGGGCGTACTCGGAAAGTGCCGCCGGCCCGGCGATGGCAGGCGGTTACGGGCCACCCCCGTCGGCTGGTCATCCCGGTCAGCCGGGTATGCCCCCGGGGCAGCAGCCCTACGGTCAGCCGCAGCCGGGGATGCCGCAGCAGGGCCCACCGGGGATGCAGGGGCAGCCGCAGCCGGGGCAACCGATGCCCGGGCAGCCCATGCCCGGTCAGCCCCAACCCGGTCAGCCGATGCCCGGACAGCCCTACGGACAGCAGCCCTACGGACAACAGCCCTACGGACAGCAGCCGTACGGTCAGCAGCCGTACGGTCAGCCGGGCGGATACCCGCAGCAGCCGCCCCAGTGGTGACGGGAACCCCCGGAACGGAGCTGGTGGCAGCCGAGTCCGCCACCCGTTCGCGAGACCGAGCGGTGCCGGTCTCCTGAGCACTCCTCCGCGGGCGGGTCCGCGGCCGTCCGAGGCCGTGAGCCCGCCCGCGAAGTCTCTTCTCCAGTCGTGATCCCCATCAGCCGAGGGAAGTGCCGTGTATCCTCCACAGCCGCCGGGTGGGCAGCAGTTCGCCCATCCCGTACCGGGGCAGCCGCCTCCGGCGGAACAGCAACCGTACGGGGGGCAGACGTGGCCCCCCGGGGCCGAACAGGCCGGTGCCAGCGGAATCACCTCCTGGGTGGCCCGCCCTGCTCGGTTGTTTCGTCGCGCTCGGCACCCAGGTGGGCATGCTGGTGATACTGCTCGGCCGAGAGAGTGTGGGGATCCCCCAGCTGCTGTCGGCCGTCGGGACCATCGCGGTGCTCTCGGTCCCCCCGCTCGTCGGCGCGAGCGGTCTCCTCGCCCGCAAACGCTTCGGCAGGTGGCTGCTGATCGGCGGTCTGGTTCCGCCCGTCCTCGTCCACGGATACATCACCTACATGGGGCCGCTGCTGTGGCCGCTGTGCTTCTTCGTGGGAGCGCTGGCGGCGATCGCGCTCGCCCTGTCCCCGACCACGGGGGACTACCTGCGTGAGGGGGCCGTCACGGACGCGGCGACTCCGGAGGTGCCGAACCGGACCGGCTGTCCGATGGGAGAGCCGGGACAGCAGTCCTTCGGGGGATACCGGGGTTTTCCGGGGGGACGTGGTGACCCGCGGTGGAACGGCCGGGGCAACCCCCAGTGGAATCCCCAGTGGAATTCCCAGGGGGCCGGTTACCCGCCGGAGCAGCGGCCGAACCAGTACTGATCGCGGCTTTCTGTCGGGTTGTCCGGTGGGGCCGGGGTCCTTCCTCGGCGCTGCCGCGCCAAGGAACCCCCGAGCGATCACCTGGCCGGGCGAGGACGGAGAACCTCGAAGAGCCGAGTTCGAGCAGGTGAGTGACGGACAGTAGAGTTCCCGGCATGACCGACGGTTTCGCCACTCGTGCCATCCACGCGGGACAGCACCCCGACGACTCGACCGGTTCGGTGATCCCGCCCATCCACGCGACGTCCACCTACGCCCAGGACGGGGTGGGGAACCAGCGAGCCGGTTACGAGTACTCCCGCACCGGCAATCCGACCCGCACCTCCCTGGAGGAGTGCCTCGCCGCGCTCGAGTCCGGCACTCGCGGACTCGCCTTCTCCTCCGGGATGGCGGCGACCGACGCGGTGCTGCGTTCCGTGCTGCGGCCCGGTGATCACCTGGTCATCCCCGACGACGCCTACGGTGGGACCTTCCGGCTCGTCGACAAGGTGCTGACGGGCTGGGGCGTCGAGTACACCCCGGTGCGAGTCTCGGACCCGGACGCGGTCCGGGCCGCGGTGCGGCCGAACACGAAAGTGCTCTGGGTGGAGTCGCCGACCAACCCGCTGCTGAACATCGCGGACCTGGCGGCGCTGGCCCGGATCGCGGCGGAGACGTCGACGAAGCTGATCGTGGACAACACCTTCGCCTCCCCGTACCTGCAGCAGCCGCTGCGGCTGGGGGCCGACGTGGTGGTGCACTCGACCACCAAGTACCTGGGCGGACACTCCGATGTGGTCGGCGGTGCCGTGGTGACCTCCGACGAGGAGCTGGCCGACGGCGTGGCCTTCCTGCAGAACACCGCGGGAGCGGTGCCGGGCCCCTTCGACGCCTGGCTGACCCTGCGCGGGGTGAAGACCCTCGCGGCGCGGATGGAGCAGCACAGCGCCAACGCGGCCAGGCTCGCCGCCGCCCTGTACGAGCATCCGAAGGTGACCCGGGTCTTCTACCCCGGCCTCGCGGACCACCCCGGTCACGAGGTCGCGGCCGGGCAGATGCGGCGCTTCGGGGGGATGGTCTCGTTCACCCACGCCGACGGGGAGCAGGCCGCCGTCGACGTCTGCTCGCGCACGCGGCTGTTCACGCTGGCCGAGTCGCTCGGCGGGGTGGAGTCGTTGATCGAACACCCCGGCAGGATGACCCACGCCAGCACGGCCGGATCGCTGCTGCAGGTGCCGCCCGAGCTGGTCCGCGTATCGGCCGGTATCGAGGATGTGGACGATCTGCTGGAGGACCTGCTGGGCGCCCTGGAGTAACGGGAGTTCGGCGGCTCGGTCCGCGTGGTTGCTCGGACCTCGGGTTTCGGCGCGGGCCGCGGGCGCGGCAGCTAAGCGGCTGCGCCGCTTTCCGGGAGGGTCCTTCGGGAATCCTCACAGCGCGGATTGCCGGCCTGCGGTGTCCGGAAGGGGGTTCCGGACACCGCTCACGAACTCAAGCCGGGGAGCGGTTCCCCTGAGCCGTCGAAACGGTGGGACGGCCCCTGCCGGGACGGGCCCTCGTCCCCCGTGCTCACCGGCAGGTCCTCGCGGCTGACGCAACCGTTCACCAGTTCGAGAACACCGCCGCGCCTCTCGTAGCTGCCCGGGTTCTCGCAGCCCGAACCGGCCACTGTGAACACCGCTACGGCGCACAACGCTGTCGCGGTGAGAATTCCCGCCACCAGCGATTTCGCTCCGGGAGCGGTGCTCGCTCGTGTCATGAGGCCTCCAGGGCGGCACGGCGACCGGGCAACGCGTCCGTGTCGCGGCGAACAACTGCGCGACACCGAGCGTACCCAAAACGTTTCGGGATCACCCCGTCACGAGCAGCCCTCGAGAACTCTCCCGGAACCGTTCCTCAGGCGGTTCCGGCGCGCTCGTTGAGATTCCTCGTTCGGATCGTCGTGGTTGGTCACTCGGCGGAGCCTCCCGCGTCGGCGCCGGTTGTCCGGGCGGTGCGTTCCGGCGCCGGGAGCGCCGCAGAAGGCCCCGGGGCAACCGGCGACTGGACCGGAAAACATCGGTCAGAGGTTGCCGCGCAGCTCCTGCTCCCGCTCTATGGCCTGGAAGAGCGCCTTGAAGTTGCCGATCCCGAAGCCGAGGGAACCGTGCCTCTCGATGAGTTCGAAGAACATGGTCGGGCGGTCCCCGATGGGTTTGGTGAATATCTGCAGCAGGTAACCGTCCTCGTCCCTGTCCACGAGGATCCCGTGCTCCTTGAGGGTCTCGATGGGGGTGCGGACCTCCCCGATCCTGGCCCGCAGCTCCGGATCGTCGTAGTAGGAGTCGGGCACCTCCAGGAACTCGACGCCCGCCGCGCGCATCGCCCGGACGCTTCCGATGATGTCGTTGGTGGCCAGTGCGATGTGCTGGCATCCGGCCTGGCCGTAGAACTCGAGGAACTCGTCGATCTGCGACTTCTTCTTCCCCACGGCGGGCTCGTTGAGCGGGAACTTGACCCTGTGGTTGCCATTGGCCACGACCTTGCTCATCAGCGCCGAGTACTCGGTCGCTATGTCGTCGCCGATGAACTCGGTCATGTTCACGAACCCCATGACCCTGTTGTAGAAGGCGACCCACTGATCCATCTCCCCCATGGGGACGTTGCCCACGCAGTGGTCGATCGCCTGGAAGACGCGCTTCGGAGCGCCCTCGGGCTTGCGATACCCGCTCGTCCTGGCGACGTAGCCGGGGAAGTAGGGGCCGGAGTACCGGGAGCGGTCGACGAGGCTGTGCCGGGTCTCGCCGTAGGTGGCTATCGCGGCCACCCGGACCGTCCCCCAGTCGTCGGAGAGGTCGTGCGGCTCCTCCAGAACAGTGGCCCCCTGGGAGCGGGCGTGCTCGACGCACCTGTCCACATCGGCCACCTCGAGGGAGAGGTCGGACACTCCGTCGCCGTGTGCACGGTGGTGGTCGGCCAGCGGGCTGTTCGGGTCGACGGCTCCCTTGAGCACGAACCTGGCCGAGCCGGATTCCAGCACGTAGGCCCTGTGGTCCCGGAAGCCGGTTTCCGGCCCCCGGTAGGCGACCAGCCTCATCCCGAGAGCGCTCTGGTAGAAGACCGAGCTCTGCGTGGCGTTGCCCGCTACGAACTCCACCGCGTCCATCGACTTGACGGGGAAGGGGTCCTTGGTGGGGTCGTGCTGGACCAGCCCCACGAGCTGTTTCATCTGGTCGAAGGTCACGTCGTCGCGTTCCGTGGTGGTGGTCCGGTTCGTGGTTTCGGTCATGGCTGCCTCCCGGTGCGTGGGGACTTGGTGCCGCCTCAGCGTGCGAGTACCCGGCATCCTGCGCAACAGGCGGTCTCACGGCTGTACAAATTGCTCGATTCGTGCTCGTTTTGTGGGGGAGCGGTTGCTCATCCTGTACTGCCGGAAGATGTTGGGAGCGTGTCATGGCAACCACGGCGGGTGACGGCGTTCTGGACGAGCTCGACGCTCGTCTGCTGCTCCTGTTGTCCGACGAGCCCCGGCTGGGGGTGTTGGAGTGTTCGCGCAGGCTCGGAGTGGCGCGCGGCACGGTGCAGGCGCGGATGGACCGCATGGTCCGCAAGGGGGTGT
Organism: Actinopolyspora biskrensis; assembly: GCF_013408175.1. Classification (GTDB taxonomy): domain Bacteria; phylum Actinomycetota; class Actinomycetes; order Mycobacteriales; family Pseudonocardiaceae; genus Actinopolyspora; species Actinopolyspora biskrensis. Next base: position 333,747 of record NZ_JACBYW010000006.1, on the reverse strand, counting down.
TGCGTGGTTTCCCGCCGGAACTCGACCTGGCCGCTGTGGGCTACGGCCTGACCGCGTTCGCCGTGCTGGAGATCGCGCAGGGGCAGCGTGGTGCGGTCGCCGAGCAGCTGTCCTCGATCGACGAAGTCTGCGAGGTGCACGCCACAACCGGGCAGGGCGATCTGTTCGTGCGGATGGTCGCGCGGTCCAACGACGACCTGCAACGCGTCATAGACCGGGTGGTGGCCGTCGACGGGGTGCGGCGCACCTCCACATCGATAGCGCTGTCCACTCCCGTTCCGCCCCGGGTGCGTCCGCTGCTGGAACGGATGGCCGATTGAGGTCTTCCCGTTCGCCCCTCACCTGGATGGTTGCTGAGCGGAACCCCCGCGGGCTCGTGAGCGGGGCCTGTTCCCGGGGTGGCGGTTCTGCACGACCGGCTCGACCGGAGGGGCCCGGTGAGCGGGGGCGCGCCCGGCGCCCGGTTGGACGTTTCGCGCGAAACGTCCAACCGGGTGTCCACAAGCAAGCGGCGTTTCGGGTACTCGTCCACGAACGGCAGGGTGTTCCTTTCCGCTCGGAAAGTGCGCAGAGGCCTGCGCTTCCCGGGCCGCGCCCCGCCGCGCGACGTTGGCCACACCCGCCGGTGCGGTCTTCCCGCGGCTGTGCTCAGCGCCGGCGAGCTGGTCCTGCCGGAGTTTCCGGCGGGCTGGTCCGTCGTCCCGGCGCAACCCTCCGCGGACGCCGCAGCAGCGGACGGCCGGGTCGCCGAAGCGGGTTGGTTTCGCCCCCCGGACCTCTTGACCACCTACGGTGTCCGACAAGTCGCACGCCGTAGCGCGGAATCGAGAACAGCGGGCCCCGAGGGGAACGCCTCAGCGGGACCGGCGAGGCGTACGAACACACACGTGGTCGCCTCGTGAACCGAACGCCTGTCGTCGGCGTGGGAGATGAGAAGCCGGTTCCGGAGGCCTCAGCCCTGGAACGGCTCGGCCTTGATCAGGGTCACCTGCATCTTGCCGCCGTTGGGCAGGTCGTACTCGCACACATCGCCCTCGTTGGCGTCCAGGAGGGCCTGGCCGAGGGGGGAGTTCGGCGAGTAGACCTCCAGCTCCCCGTGTGCGCCTTCCTCGCGGTTGGCGAGCAGGAACTTCTCCTCCTCGTCCTCGCCGTCGAAGCGCACCGTGAGCACCGAACCGGGACGTGCGACGCCCGACTCGGTCGGCACGTCACCGACCTTCGCGTTGCGCAGCAACTCCTGCAGTTGGCGAACGCGCCCTTCCAGCTGGGCCTGTTCCTCGCGAGCGGCGTGATACCCGCCGTTCTCCTTCAGGTCGCCCTCTTCGCGAGCTTCGTTGATCTTCGCAGCGATCGCCGGGCGCTCGGCCACGAGCTCGTCCAGCTCACCCTTGAGCCGGTCGTAAGCGTCTTGGGTCAGCCAGGTCGCCTGGGTATCGCTCACGGTCACCACTCCTCGTCGACTGTGGCTCCGCACTCCGCGGGCCGATATCTTCCGCACCCCGAAGAGCTCGGAATGGAAAAACACGGCCCGTGCGGGACCGTGCTGGTAGCGACAATAACACGAAACAGGACAGGTTGTGAGTGATTTCGTCAGCTCCGCCGGTGTGCGGAGGCAACTTCACCCGGATGGCCGTTCGCCCGGGTCGAGGTAACGCGGGACGTCGTAGGAGCAGCCGAAGACCTCCCCGGTGACGGGTGGAGCCGAGGTGGTCAGCACGGTGCGGTGATACGCGGTCGGTTGCCCGGCGGGGATGTAGACCTCCCCCCGTCCGACCTCCTTGCCCGAACGTCCCCTGGCGCGGACCACGCACTCGGCCGATCGGGTGGGATCGTCGCGCCGGACCTCCAGGGTGATCCGGACCGATTCGTCACGGACGTCGAAGGTGGCCGCCTTGCCCTCGATGGGAGCGCTGCCGAAGTTGGAGTAGGCGACGACCGAGATCCCGATCCCTCCGAGCAGAACCAGCGTGCCCAGCGCCCACGCGGGCCAACGCCTGTTGCGGCCCTTCCGGGGGGAGCCGTATCTGCCTTCGGGGGGTCCGCCGGGGGTCTCGGATGAACTCGTCACGGTCTTCGCCTCTCGACGTCCTGTCGGATCGCCTCGTTCGGCGCCGGACCTGTATCCCGCCGGTGTCACCGTTCGGGAACAATGGAAGGGCACCTTCGGTTGAGTATCCCTGGGGTGTGCCGCTCGTACTCGGTGGGGGCGGTACAGGTGTCGACAGCCAGACGGGAAGGATTACCGGACAATGGCGGAGAGGCTTCGCCTGATGACTGTGCACGCCCATCCGGACGACGAGTCCAGCAAAGGGGCGGCCAGCACGGCGCGTTATGCCGCGGAGGGAAACGACGTGATGGTCGTCACCTGCACTGGCGGTGAGGCGGGCAGCATTCTGAACCCTGCCATGGATCGGCCGGGTGTGGTCGAGAAGATGCCGGAGATCCGGCGCGAGGAGATGGCCCGCGCGGCCGGGATACTCGGTGTGCAGCATCGGTGGATGGGTTTCGTGGACTCCGGTCTTCCCGAAGGGGACCCCCCGCCGCCGCTGCCGGAGGGGTGCTTCGCCCGGCAGCCGCTGGAGGTGCCCACGGCGGAGCTGGTGCGGCTCGTGCGCGAGTTCCGCCCGCACGTGGTGGTGACCTACGACGAGACCGGCGGCTACCCGCATCCCGATCACGTGAAGTGCCACGAGGTGTCCATGGAGGCCTTCGACGCCTCCGGCGACCCCGAGCGCTTCCCGGAGCAGGGGAAGCCGTGGCAGCCGTTGAAGTTGTACTATTGCCACGGTTTCTCGCGCAGGCGCATGCAGCTGTTCCACGATTCGCTGCTGGAGCGCGGGCTCGAGTCGCCCTACGAGGAGTGGCTGCGCAAGTGGGACGGGTCACGCCCGGACCCCTACGAGCGAGTGACCACGCAGATCGAGTGCGCGGACTACTTCGAGGTGCGCGACGAGGCACTGCGGGCCCACGAGACCCAGATCGATCCGAACAGCCGTTGGTTCGCGGTGCCGTTGGACATCCAGCGTGCCGTCTGGCCCACTGAGGACTACGAACTGGTGCGATCGCTGGTGGACACGACGTTGCCGGAGGACGATTTGTTCGCCGGGGTGCAGGAGCGGGTGCACGCATGACGGTGCTTGGGTACACGGCGGTGCTGGCGGCGGAGTCGCGGACGGCGCTTTCCGTGCTGGCGCAGGACTCCGGGCCGGGAGTGCAGGACGAGGAGTTCGGCAAGTCCACTCCGCTGGGCTTGTTCCTGGTCCTGGTGTTGCTGATCGCGATCGTTTTCCTCGCCCGCTCGTTGAGCAAGCAGCTGCGCAAGGTGCCGGAGCGGTTCGACGAACAACGCGCGGCGGCCGCCGCTCCCGCGCGGGTCAAGAGAGCCGAGCGTGCCCGTGCCGTCGAGGAGGGCACGGGCGAAGCGGACGAGGGCACCGCCGGCCCCGCGGACGCGGAGGACTCCGCCCCGTCCCGCGAGGGGCACGGGGAGGAGGGAGACGGCTCCACGGGGACCGATACCGAGCGGAGCTGAGCGGGCGGCGGGCCGGACGGGGGGTCGCACGGGGCTCACCGAGGCATCCGTGCGCAATCGGGTGCGGTGAGCTGCCGTGGCCGGAAACCGGGGTGACGGGTCCTATCGATTCCGCCGTTCCGTCGCCGCTTCGTCGTCCGTCCCTGCCCGTGGCCGGGCCGGGCGGCTGTAGTGCTGCTTCGCCGGCACGGACTCCAGTTCGCCCTCCGGGTAGCGCAGGGCGGTCAGCCTGCCCCCGAACACGCAGCCGGTGTCCAGGCACATGGTGCGGTTGAGCCATTCGGCCGAGCTGACCGGCGTGTGCCCGTACAGCACGATCGCCGAGCCCCGGTAGTCCCTGGCCCACGGGTAGCGCACGGGCAGCCCCGCTTCGTCGGTCTCACCGGTGGTGGATCCGTAGAGCGCGAAGGCACGCACCCGACCGGAGTCCCTGCCCTGGTAGTACTCCGGCAAACCGGCGTGTGCCACGACCAGCTCGCCACCGTCCAGCACGTAGTGCTCGGGGAGCTCGCCGCAGAACCGCCGCACCAGCTCCCGGAAGTCCTCGTCGGTCTCGGAGAGCTGTTCCATCGTCAGCTCGAGGCCGTGGGTCATCTTGACCCTGCGCCCGTCCAGGACTTTGACCAGCTTGTTCTCGTGGTTTCCCATCACGATCAGCGCGTTGCCCGACTCGGCCATGCCCATCGCGAGCCGGAGCGTGCCCGGGGTGTCGGGGCCGCGGTCGACCAGGTCACCGAGCAGGACCGCCCGTCTGCCCAGCGGGTGCTCGGCGTCGACGCTCGCCCCGTTCCCGTCGCGGCGCAGGTGGTAGCCGAGCCGTTCCAGCAGTTCCTCCAGCTCGGCGCGGCAGCCGTGCACGTCTCCGATCACGTCGAAGGGGCCGTGCTCCTCCCTGGCGTTGCTGCGGAGCCGGGTCCACTCGATCCCGGCCGATTCGGTTTCGCGCTCTCCGCTCAGCACGTGCACGCGGTGGAAACCCTCGCCGCGGAGATCGTTCGTGGACTTCCGCAGTTCACCGTGGTGCTTGCGGACGACTTCCGCGCCCGGTTTGTCGGTTCGCGCCGCGTTGCGGGTGATGCACAGCTGTTCCGGGACGTCGAACACGACGGCCACCGTGGGCACGTCGTGTTCCTTGGCGACACGCAGGAGGGACTGCCGCTCGCCCGCGCGTACGTTCGTGGCGTCCACGACCGTGGTCCGCCGCGCGGCCAGGCGCTTGTCGACGATCGTGTGCAGCACCTCGAACGCGGCGGGCGTGGCGTCCTGGTCACCGGGGTCGTCGGAGACCAGCGCGCGGCACCGGTCACTGGAGACCACGCGGGTCGGTTCGAAGTGTCGCGCGGCGAAGGTCGACTTCCCCGATCCAGAAGGGCCGATGAGCAGGATCAGCGCCAGCTCGGGCAGTTCGAGGGTGCGCGTGCTGCTCATGACCGGGCCTGCCTGGTGCGGGGATGGGTGTTCGGGGCGGGGCGCCGCACGCTTCGGTGTGGGCGGATCTGCTCCCGTGGGGTGATGCGGGTTGGCGACACGGTCGCCAGCATGCCCCGCGCGGCCGCGGGAACGCACCCCGTTTCCGCGGGAAGGCCGTGCCGAGGCGGTGTGCGGGCCGGTTCGCTCGGTTGGCGGGGGAGCTCCGCGACCGAGTCGGCGTCTCGTCGTCGCGAGACCCGTGCAGCGGGAGAGCTGTCCGGGTGGAGTTCGTGGCGTCACTCGGGTACCCCGTGCGTGCGAGCCGCACCGGGACGACCGGGCGGACAGCGACGCTTGGAACGTGGGAGGCTGCGAATATGGCAGAGCGGTTAGCGCAGGCGACCAGTCCGTACTTGCTCCAGCACGCCGACAACCCGGTCGACTGGTGGCCGTGGTGTGCCGAGGCGTTCGAGGAGGCCCGGCGCAGGGACGTGCCGGTGCTGCTCTCGGTCGGCTACGCCGCCTGCCACTGGTGCCACGTGATGGCCCACGAGTCGTTCGAGGACCCCGAGATCGCCGAGGTCATGAACGACAACTTCGTCAGCGTGAAGGTGGACCGGGAGGAGCGCCCGGACATCGACGCGGTCTACATCCAGGCCACCCAGGCCATGACCGGGCAGGCGGGTTGGCCGATGACCTGCTTCCTCACCCCGGACGGGGAGCCGTTCCACTGCGGCACCTACTACCCGGCGGCTCCGATGCGCGGGATGCCGTCCTTCCGGCAGCTGCTCGACGCCGTGATCAGCGCGTGGAACGAGCGTACCGAGGAGGTCCGGCAGAGCGCCGCGAAGATCGTGCAGCACTTGGAGGAGCAGCGCACGGCACTTCCCGAGTCGAACGTGGACGACGAGACGCTCGCGGGTGCGGTCACCGGGCTGGCCGAGGAGTTCGACGCGAGCCACGGCGGTTTCGGCGACTCCCCCAAGTTCCCGCCGTCGATGGTGCTGGAGTTCCTGCTGCGCCATCACGAGCGCCGCGGTGAGCAGGGCACCGGACCGCGTGCCCGGGAGATGGCCGAGAGCGTCTGCACCGCCATGGCCAGGGGAGGGATCTACGACCAGCTGGCGGGCGGTTTCTCGCGCTACAGCGTGGACGCGAGCTGGACCGTGCCGCACTTCGAGAAGATGCTCTACGACAACGCGCTGCTGCTGCGCGCCTACACCCATCTGGCCCGGCGCTGTGCCACCGATGACGTCGCCTGCGCCAGTCCCGGGCTCGCCGGACGCGTGGCCACCGAGACGGCCGATTTCATGGTGCGCGAGCTCGGAACCGCCGAGGGCGGTTTCGCCGCTTCCCTGGACGCCGACACCGACGGCGAGGAGGGGTTGACCTACGTGTGGACCCCGGAGCAGTTGCGGGAGGTGCTCGGTGCGGAGGACGGCGCGTGGGCAGCGGAGCTCTTCGGGGTCACCCGGCAGGGGACTTTCGAGCGCGGGGCCTCCACCCTGCGCCTGCCGAGCGATCCGGTTGATCCGCAGCGGTGGGACCGGGTACGTGCGGAGCTGTTGAACGCTCGCTCCCGGCGTCCGCAGCCGGACAGGGACGACAAGGTGGTGACCGCGTGGAACGGCCTGGCGATCACCGCGCTGACCGAGGCGGCCACCTCCATGGAGCGGCCCGACTGGTTGCGTGCCGCGGAGAGCGCGGCGCGCTTGCTGGTCGAAACCCATTGGCGTGACGGCAGGCTGGTGCGCAACTCCCGTGCCGGTGTCGCGGGGAACGCGGCGGGGGTGCTGGAGGACTACGGCTGCCTCGCCGAGGGGTTGCTCGATCTGCACCAGGCGGGCGGCTCCCGCCGGTGGCTGGATCTGGCGTGCGAGCTGCTGGACACCGCTTTGGACCTGTTCTCCGACGAGGAGAACCCCGGTGCCTTCCACGACACGGCCTCGGATGCCGAGTCACTGGTCAACCGTCCCTCGGACCCGACGGACAACGCCAGCCCCTCCGGAGCCGCGGCCGTGACCTCGGCGTTGGTGACGGCCTGCGCGCTAGCCGAACCGGAGCGGGCGCAGCGCTACCGCGCCGCAGCCGAGCGGTCCCTGAGCCGTGCCGGTCTGCTCGCGCAGCGCGCCCCGAGGTTCGCGGGGCACTGGCTCGCCGCGGCCGAGGCGATGCGGCACGGTCCGCTGCAGGTCGCCGTGGCCGGTCCGGAGGGTCCGGGGCGCGGGGAACTGGCCGGCGCGGTTCGGCTGCACGCGCCCGGTGGTGCGGTCGCGGTCGTGGGAGAGCCGGAGAGCGCGGAGGTTCCGCTGCTGGAGGGCCGGGGCACGCTGGAAGGGGAACCCGCGGCCTACGTCTGCCGCGGCTTCGTCTGCGACCGGCCGGTCGGCACCGTGGAGGAGCTGGTCGCGGCGCTGCACGGGTGATCGGTACCCGGGCGGTCGACGAGCGCGGTTCGCGCCGGGGCTGTTCCTCGGCGCGGCAGCGCCGGAACAACCCACCACGTAGTCAGCACCGCCGCGGGAGGTTCCGTCACGCCACCTGAGCAAACCGAGCCGCGGACCCTCCCGGTCAGGAGTACAGGGCCAGCCAGATGGCGATGTGGTGACAGATCGCGGCGGCGGAGACCGCCGAGTGGAAGAACTCGTGGTAGCCGAACACTTCGGGCCACGGATCGGGGCGGCGGATGGCGTAGCAGACGGCCCCTCCCGTGTAGAGCAGCCCGCCGGCCACGATCAGCACCAGGGCCGCCACTCCCGCGTTGCTCAGCAGGTCGGGCAGCACGAACACCGCCACCCAGCCGAGGGCGACGTAGACCGGGACTCCGACCCAGCGCGGGGAGTTGGGCCAGGAGAGTTTCAGCACGACCCCGCCGAGTGCCCCGCCCCACACCACGGAGAGCACCACCGTGCCCGTGGTCGGTTGCATGGCGAGCATCGCCAGTGGGGTGTAGGTGCCCGCTATGAACAGGAAGATCATGGAGTGGTCGAGTCGACGCATCCATGTTCGTGCCCCGAGCGTGTTCCAGGTCTTGCGGTGGTACAGCGCGCTGACCCCGAACAGGCCGAGAACGGTCGCGACGTAGACGGAGGCGCCCAGGGCCGCTTTGCCGGAAACGGTCGCGGCCGCCAGGACGATGAGGACGGCACCGGAGGCCAGCGCGCCCAGTGTCGACCAGGCGTGGATCCATCCACGCAGGCGCGGTTTCACCAGCGCCGAGGACTGTCGGGAAGAGCTCGCCGTACGCACGGGACCGAGCCTACTGCAAGGACGGTGGACTGTCCCCGGCTGCGGTAGTCGCACTCACGCGGGTGGGGGCGGTGCGGTGTTCGTCCGGGAGCGCGTTTCTGCGTGGCGATCGTGTGGTCGCTTAACGAGTTGCTCCGTTGTCCGCGTAGTCTCTTGAGGCGTGGCGCTCAAGGTTCGGCTACGGGAACTTGTCTACTATCTCTACGAATGGCGGTTGCGTCGTCAGCTGGAGGGAGCCCAGCATCCCAGGCACGTCGGCGTGATCCTGGACGGCAATCGTCGTTGGGCGAGAGAGGCCGGCTTGGACGCGGACCACGGCCATCGTGCCGGGGCGCGCAAGATCTCGGACTTTCTCGGCTGGTGCAGGGAGAGCGAGGTGGAGGTTGTCACGCTGTGGTTGTTGTCCACCGACAACCTCGGCCGTGCCAGCAAAGAGGTCGACTCGCTGCTGGAGATCATCGCCGGCGTGGTCGAGGAGATCACCCAGCCGGGCACTCCTTGGCGAGTGCGCATAGTCGGGGCGATGGACCTGCTTCCGACCGAGATGGCCGCCCGCATCTCGGCCGCGGCGCTGCGCACCGAGAACCGTTCGGGGATGCAGGTCAACGTCGCCGTCGGGTACGGAGGCCGCCAGGAGATCGCGGACGCCGTTCGCAAGCTGCTGCAGCAGCACGCCGAGGCGGGAACCACCATCGAGGAACTGGCCGAGTCGCTCGATGTCGACCACATAGCCGAGCACCTGTACACCTCGGGCCAGCCCGATCCGGAGCTGGTGATCAGAACCTCGGGGGAGCAGCGGTTGTCCGGGTTCATGCTGTGGCAGTCGGCGCACTCGGAGTTCTGGTTCTGTGAGACCTACTGGCCCGCTTTCCGCCGGGTGGATTTCCTCCGGGCGCTGCGCAATTTCGCCGCCAGACATCGCCGGTTCGGCGGCTGAGGGGGCTGTCCGGCCCCCGCTGGGGCTTCAGAGGTTTTCCGACTGCCGGAGCGGCGTGTTTCGGCGCCGGGAGCGCCGAAGGGAGAGCCCGAGCCGGCCGACGACTCGGCCGGAGAGCACCAGTCAGCGGGGAGGGGACACCGCGGACGCGAAAGGGCGGGGCCGAACCGCGATGTTCGACCCCGCCCAATTCATCCGGAACCGCCGATGCTGCCGACGTGACCGGAGTGCGGTTCCCGCTCGTCAGTCGGCCTTGGGGTGGTCGACGACGGGAGCGTTGACGCACTCGCTCTTCTCGGGGGAGAGGATCGGCACGACCGCGCCGAGCACGGCGATGTCGTTGCCGCACAGCTGGATCGGCACCGCGCTGATGTTGTTGTCGTTGAGGATGTTGATGCCGTCGTTGTCCTTGGTGTCGGCGCTGGCCATGGGGGCCATTGCCATCATTCCGGCGGCGGCGATTCCGGCGGCGGCTGTTGCCTTCTTCAGCACTTGAGGTCACTCTCCTTCTACGGACAGATTCGACATCCGCGAATCACCAGGCGAGCCTCGGTTGTCCCTCGGCGCGGTGAAAGCGGTGATTTTTGGAACCGCTGCCAAAGCCTCTCGGAGCCGATGCTTTCCGGGTCGTCAGCGGGAAGAGCATTGTTCCGTTGTGCGGGGCAGCGGTTTCGATGGAAATCCGGAGTGGGAATCGCCTCTCGGTGAGACTCCCACTCCGGTTGCTCCGGCCGTGGGGACGACTCTCGGTTGTCAGTCGGCCTTGGGGTGGTCGACGATGGGAGCGTTGACGCACTTGCTCTTCTCGGGGGAGAGCAGCTCGACGACCGCGCCGAGCACGGCGATGTCGTTGCCGCAGGCCTGGATCGGCAGCACGCTCAGGTTGTTGTCGTTGAGGATGTTGATGCCGTCGTTGCCCTTGGTGTCGGCGCTGGCCATGGGGGCCATTGCCATCATTCCGGCGGCGGCGATGCCCACGGCGGCTGTTGCCTTCTTCAGCACTTGTTCGCTCCTTGTCGGTCACGGATGATCCGAGCACGGGTCCCCACAGCGAAACCCCAGCAATTCCACAGTGGCCGTGCACACGCAGAAAAGTTATCGATCGTCCGAACAGGAGGAAAGCTGTGTAACACTATTGTGTATAGCTGATCTTACTTCTCTAAAGGTATCGACCATGGACCCGTGCTCTTTACGAGCTGATTTCGTAAAAATCGAGGGAGCTTCCGCGGTTTCGACGCTTCGCCGCGCACCGTGACCGATGAACCGGTGCCCGATGCGGGGCACCCGCTCGCGAGCCCGCGAGAGGGTCCGCTCAGCGACGACCTGGCCGACCTGAGCGGAAGAAGCGGAAGAACCCGGCGAGACGGCTTATCCTTCCGGTGTGCACCATCGGGCGCTGATCACCGAGTACCTCAAGCTCGGCCTGCGTTTCGGGAGGATCTCGCCGGGATTCGTCCACGGCTACACGGGTGACTCGCGACTCCCCGCCGAGGTGCGCGCCGAGCCGCCCCCCGCGTACGCCGACCTGGCCGCCCAGGCACGTCGCCTGCACAGGCTGGTGCGCTCCTGCGAGCTCGGTACGGCACGCCGGGAGTTCCTGCTCGGGCAACTCGCAGCGCTGGACTGCGCCGCGCGGGTGCTGGCGGGCGAGCGGATCCCCTTCGGCGCGCGGCTGCGGCTGTGCTTTCAGACCGAGGCCGCCACCGGGGACGGGGACGGTTACGAGCGGGCGCACTCCGAACTCGACGGAGTGCTGCCCCCCGGAGGCTCGCTGGCCGAGCGCATGGCGGACTTCCGGAAGCGCGACCGCATACCCCGGCGGCTGGTTCCCGACTGCGTGCGTGCCCTGGCGGAGTCGCTGCGCGTGGAAACCAGGAACCGCTTCGGGCTGCCCGCGCACGAGACGGCGACCTACCGGTTCGTCGAGGACGCCTCGTTCAGCGGTTTGCAGCGCTGCCTCGGGAACCGGCGCTCGCGGGTGTCCATCAGTCTCGCGGCGCCGCATCGACTGGGGACTCTTCCCAGGCTGCTCGCGCACGAGACCTATCCCGGGCATCACACCCAGTACTGCCGCGCGGGGTTCCCGGAGCAGGCGATCGCGCTGGCGAACACCCCGCAGTGCGTCGTCGCGGAGGGGCTCGCCGAGCTCGGCCTGGACGTGCTGATCGGCCGGGGGTGGGGGAGCTGGGCGCGGCGGGTGCTGTCCGGGATCTGCGGGATCCCGCACGGGGAACTGGCCGAGCGGGTGGACGACGCCCAGCGGAAACTGGCCGGAGTACGACGTGACGCGGCTCTGATGCTGCACGAGCACGGCGCCGATCCGGCGCGGGTGCGGGCGTACCTGCGGCACTGGTTGCTGCTCGACGAGGACCGCTGTGAGAGCCTGTTCAGGTTGCTGGAGAACCCTCGCGCGGGGGCGTACTCGGTGCTCTACCCCGCTGGGACCGACCTGGTCGGCTCGTGGGTGACGGCGGAGGGGGACGCCGGACGCTCGCGGCGGTACCTGCGCCTGCTGGAGGAGCCGTTCGCTCCGCGAACGCTGCGGAAGGGGGTCGCGGGGCAGCGGATCGGTCCGCACGGGGGCTCGTGACTCTCCGGAACTCCCCGGAGGCGGCGGAACGGGATTCCGACATTCGGGTGTGCGTGGTGTGGCACCCGGATGACGATCGGTTGAATCACCTGTGTGGCCGCCTGCCAACAGTCGATCGCACGGGTAGCGTCCCGCTGTGACGGGCCGTGTAATTGCGGTCCGTCCGGGGAGGCCCTTCACCCGCGGCCAAGGCCGGAGCGGGCTCCACCCGGATGGCGCCCGGGCCGAAGCCTCTGGTGCAGGGCGGCCCGGCCCGCCGACGAACGGGTGCGAAGGACCGCGCCCGTTAGGGAGTAGCCGTGATGACACGACGTTCCCAGCAAGCGGAGCCCATCTCTGACTCCGGCTCCGCGGATTCCCCCACTCCGAACCGGCCGACCTCAGGCGAATCCGGAGGAGTGGAGGTGCGCAGCTACGTCCTGGACACCTCGGTGTTGCTGTCGGATCCGTGGGCGATTACCAGGTTCGCCGAGCACAGCGTCGTCCTCCCACTGGTCGTGATCAGTGAGCTGGAGGGCAAGCGCCACCACCCCGAGCTCGGGTGGTTCGCCCGGGAGGCGCTGCGCGGACTCGACGATCTGCGCGTGCGGTACGGCAAGCTGGACGAGCCGGTCCCGGTGGGTGAATCGGGTGGTCGGTTGCACGTCGAGCTGAACCACTCGGACCCGGAGGTGTTGCCGCCGGGTTTCCGGACCGACTCCAACGACGCCCGCATCCTGGCCTGCGCGCTCAATCTCGCCGCCGACGGCCACCCGGTGACCCTGATCAGCAAGGACATGCCGCTGCGGGTGAAGGCCGCGGCTGTCGCGCTGGACGCGGACGAGTACCGGGCCCAGGACGTGATCTCCACGGGCTGGTCCGGCATGGCCGATCTGGACGTGCCGCCGAACGAGGTGGACACCCTGTTCAAGAACGGATCGGCCGACTTGGAGGAGGCCAGGGAACTGCCGGTCAACACCGGGCTGCGGTTGCTCGCGGGAACGAAGAACGCCCTGGGACGTGTCACCGAGGACAAGTCGGTGCGGCTGGTGCGCGGGGAACGTGAGGCCTTCGGGCTGCACGGCAGGTCCGCCGAGCAGCGAATAGCCCTGGACATCCTGATGGACCCCGAGATCGGCATCGTCTCGCTGGGCGGTCGTGCCGGGACCGGGAAGTCGGCGCTGGCCCTGTGCGCCGGGCTGGACGCGGTGATGGAACAGCAGCGGCACCGCAAGGTGATGGTGTTCCGGCCGCTGTACGCCGTGGGTGGTCAGCAGCTCGGCTACCTGCCGGGAAGCGAGGGCGACAAGATGCAGCCCTGGGGCCAGGCGGTCTACGACACGTTGGGAGCGCTCGCGGGGCAGAACGTCATCGACGAGGTCATGGACCGTGAGATGCTCGAAGTGCTGCCGTTGACCCACATCAGGGGCCGCTCGCTGCACGACTCGTTCGTCATAGTCGACGAGGCGCAGTCCTTGGAGCGCAACGTGCTGCTCACGGTGCTGTCCAGGTTGGGCGCCAACTCGCGGGTGGTGCTCACGCACGACGTGGCGCAGCGGGACAACCTGCGGGTGGGCAGGCACGACGGTGTGGCCGCCGTGATCGAGAAGCTCAAGGGGCATCCGCTGTTCGCGCACATGACCCTGACCCGTTCCGAGCGCTCACCGGTGGCCGCGCTGGTCACGGAGATGTTGGAGGAGGAGTTCGTCTCCTGAGCCGCTGTCCCCGGGGTGTCCCCAGTTTTGCCTAAAACCGGGGACACCCCGCGGGGGTCACCGTGATCCGGCGTGGTCACCAGCCGGGGCAGCCGTGCCGGGACGTGTCCGCGAACCGCCCGGCCCTGATGCCGTCCACGCAGGACTTCCACGTCGCGCCGGAGAAGGTGCGCACCGCTTCGTCTGGGTTCTCGGAGTCGCGGACCCCGACCCCGGTGGCGGTGAGGCGCACCTCCACGCAGTTGTCGCCGGCAGCCGCGCTGTAGGAGCTCTTGGTCCAGCCGGTGTCGAACATCAGACCTCCTTGAGAGCTCGTTCGAGGAAGCTCGGGGCCGAGCGCGAGTCCGCAAGCTCTGTGCCCCGCCCCGGAGCGGCCCCGGCCCCGGGCTCCGCCCGGTTATAGGCAGAATTGGGCGGAACCCGGAGCGGGTGATCAGGCGTGGTCACCGGACCGGTGTGGTCACCAACCGGCGGGCAGCGGCCTGCCCTCGGCGAAACCCGCGGCGGACTGGATGCCCACGAGCGCGCGCTCGTGGTACTCGGCCAGCGAACGCGCTCCGGCGTAGGTGCAGGAGGAGCGCAACCCCGAGCTGATCCGGTCGAGCAGGTCCTCCACCCCGGGTGCCGTCGGGTCGAGCTTCATCCGCGAGCTGGAGATCCCCTCCTCGAACAGCGCCTTGCGCGCCTGGTCGAACCCGCTGTCCGAACGCGTCCGCGCGGTGACCGCGCGCTTGGAGGCCATCCCGAAGGACTCCTTGTAGGCGTTGCCGTGCTCGTCGCGCTGCATGTCGCCGGGGGACTCGTACGTTCCGGCGAACCAGGAGCCCACCATCACCGAGGAGGCACCGGCGGCCAGCGCCAGCGCCACGTCGCGCGGATGCCGGACGCCACCGTCGGCCCAGATCCGCTTGCCCAGTTCACGGGCGGTCTCGGCGCACTCGGCCACCGCGGAGAACTGCGGCCTGCCGACCCCGGTCATCATCCTGGTCGTGCACATCGCCCCCGGCCCGACACCGACCTTGATCACGTCGGCTCCGGCCTCGGCGAGGTCCCGCACCCCCTCGGCCGTGACCACGTTGCCCGCCACCACGGGGACGGACGGCGAGATCGAGCGGATCGCGCGCAGCGCGGAGATCATCTTCTCCTGGTGGCCGTGCGCGGTGTCTGCCACCAGCATGTCCACCCCGGCTTCGAGCAGCGCCGAGGCCTTGCCCGCCACGTCACCGCTCACACCGACCGCGGCCGCCACCCGCAGCCTGCCGGAGGGGTCCACAGCGGGGGTGTAGATCTCCGAGCGCAGCGCTCCGCGCCTGGTCATGATGCCGGCGAGCACGCCGTCGTCATCCGTCGCCAGCGCCACGCCCCGGCCCTGCTGGTGCAGCTTCTCGAAAACCTCGCGTGGCTTGGTGTCCAGCGGCAGCGTGACCGGCTCGTGGTCGGCGACCTCGCCGAGCCGCGCGAACCGGTCCACCCCGGTGCAGGACTGCTCGTCGACGGTTCCCAGCGGACGATCCGCGTCGTCGACGATCACGACCGCTCCGTGCGCACGCTTCGGGAGCAGGTTGAGCGCGTCGGCCACCGCGTCACCCTCGTGCAGCACCAGCGGGGTGTCCCACACGGTGTGCCGGGACTTCACCCACGAGACGATCTCGGCCACGGCCTCGGGCGCGACGTCCTGTGGAAGCACCACGAGTCCGCCACGCCGAGCGATCGTCTCGGCCATCCGGCGTCCCGCGACGGCGGTCATGTTGGCGACCACGATCGGCAGGGTCGTCCCGGAACCGTCGTCGGTCGACAGATCCACGTCGAAACGCGATTCGACACCGGAACGTGCCGGGGCGAGGAACACGTCGTCGTAGGTCAGGTCTGTGGTGGGCTGTTGCCCGTTCAAGAACCGCACAACCCCTCAGGCTACCCGCGAAAGGCCCTCGGTTCACCGGGCAGGAAGCGATCGCGTGGGAAGTCACCACGACGCGGGCCGCCGTGGGCGGGCGCCGGTAGTGCTCAGAGCTCCTCTCCGGCCAGGGTCGGCTCGAAGGAGCTGTACTGCGCGTAGTTCCGGAAGAACCGGCTGTACAGCTCGGAGCCGTCGTCGAAGGTGGCGTCCTCGATCCGCTTGACCTCGACCACGTGCTTGAGCCGCCAGGTGACCAGTTCCTGGTTCTCGTTGTAGTAGCTGACTTCCTGCTGCTTGCCGTACTCCCTGGCCTTCTCGGAGGCCTCCTCGTCGGAGGAGGCGGTCAGCAGCACGAACGACTCCTCGTACAGCGGCCGGAAACCCTCCGACTCGGAAGTCGACTCGGTGACCAGCACGGCCACGTAGGGTTCGGGCTCCGAACCGGCGAACACGGAGGCGCGTTCGCCCGAGACCGCTCCGGCGCCACCGATGTTGATCGAACGGTCACTCTCCTCGACCAGTTCCTCGGGAAGCTCCACCGGCGGTGGCATGTCGCGGGACTGATCGGCGTCCGGTTCGCTGCCGCGATTGCTCATGCCTCCAGTTTCTCACTCGCGCGGTGCTTCCCGGCCGGGCGGTGCCAGGGGCTCGTCCGGGAGCGATTCGTCGTGACCGGCGTGCCCGGCCAACGCGGAGCGATGTCCCCCGGCGCGTGAGCCGGACGCACTGCGGGGCGGCAGGGCAAGTGGCGTGGCCGCTGATCGAGGTGCCCCGCAACGCTCGCCGAGGCGCCGACTCGCGTGACGGCTGCCCGGCCAGCCGCGCAGAGCTCTGTCACGGGTTCTGGACCGAACCGGCCAGGCGCCCCTTCCTGCCGAGCATCGCGCGGTCTGCGGATTCCAGGGTCGCGGAGAGCCGCAGCGGTTCGCTCAGCTCGGCCCAGCCGATCGTGACCGACACGGGGGTGCCCGCCACCAGCGCGTCCCAGTCCCCGTCGGCCACGGCCCCGGCGATCCTGGAGCCGATCCGGTGGGCGTCGGCCAGGTCGGTGTTCGGGAGCACGGCGATGAACTCGTCCCCTCCGTAGCGCGCGACGAAGTCGCCCTGCCGCAGCGTGCGGGCGAGGATGGCCGCCACCCGCTGCAGCACCAGATCCCCGGAGAGGTGCCCGTACACCGTGTTGACCGCCTTGAAGCCGTCCAGGTCGATGACCCCGACCGCGGCGCGGATCCGGTTCTCGGAGAGCCGCGCCACGTAGCGGTCGAAGTGCCTGCGGTTGGGCAGCCCGGTGAGGGGGTCGGTGAGCGCTTCGGAGGCGTACTGCTCCACCGTCCGGCGCAGCGCCTCGTGGTCGAGCTGGGCCCTGGTCCCGTCCACCAGTCCGTCCCTGAGCTGCCCGCCGTCCCCGGCCGAGATCCTGGTCGCCTCCCGGTCGGCCGCGCGGGCCGCGCGGTGGTCGTCCAGCGCCGCGTGGGCGAGGGCGCGCACGCGGAAGACCTCGGCCGCACCGAGGGTGTAGGGATTCACCGACCTCCCCTCGAGCCGCTTCAGCGCCTCGGAGGGATGCCCGGTGCGGATGTCGCGGCAGGCCGCGGCGAGCAGTCGCAGGTCCGCGACCTCCCAGCCGTGCTCCTCGGCGGTGAACAGCGCCGGATCGACCTCGGCCGGTTCCCCGAGGGCCCGTAACCTGACCGCCGCGTACCCGTAGTAGTGCTGCTCGGCCGGCCAGAGCTCGCGGGGGTCGGTGCGCTCGGCCCAGGTTTCCAGCACCCGGCGGAGCATGTTGACGCAGGCTTCGGTGTCACCGTGGTGATCCAGCGAAACCGCCCAGCGGACCCCGACCTCGGGCAGGGCGTGGTCGCCGCTGGGCAGGCCGAGGGACTGGGCCGCCCGGTAGCAGCGCTCGGCGATGGGAACCGCCTGCGCGTGGAAACCGACGTAGGAGTAGGTCACGGCCAGGTCGTGGCGGGCGGTGACGGTCTCCTCCGTCGGTCCGTTCTCGACCTCGAGCTCCCGCCCGGCCTGAACCAGGTGACGCACGCAGCGTGCCAGCGAGTCGGGAGCGGCGATGATCCCGGCCAGGGCGTGCAGGTGGCCGCGCAGCGCGGGGGCCTGTTCGCCCTCCAGGGTCTCGAACGCCCGGTCCAGCACCGCCGGGCACTCCTCGGTGCGTCCGAGGTTGAAGAGCCGACCCAGTTTGAGGACGAGGGCCCTGCTGGTGACGAGCGGGTCCCGGGACTCGGCCGTCACGCTGTCGGCGACCTCGATGGCTCCGGCGTTGTCGCCGTTGCGGGTCAACGAGCGGATCCGCTCGAAGTGGTCCGCGAAATCCGCTACGGAGCCGACTTCTGTTCCAGGAACCTGCATCACCTGTCCCCGCAGTGTTCGACCGGCGGCAACCGGCTGCCGTCATCTGTGCACGATAGTGCCATGTGGGTGTGAAAGTAGTCACGAGAAGTGGCTCGCGGGTTCGCGGATCACCCGTCTGCTGCTCCCCGGGCCGGGCGAGATCGCCGGGGCGGGGGCCCGGGACCGGACCGGTGTCCCGTCACGTCGCGGGTGGCCTCGACGGAGGTCACCCGCTCCCGTCGTGCCGCGAGGCTTCCGACCCGGTCCCGGCGAGCGCGCAGTCCGTCCGGACCTCGGCTGTGAAGCCGGCTCAGCGCTCGGCGCGCGCCATGCTCAGCACGTCCAGCGCCGTGTCGAGCTGCTCCTTGGTCAGCTTGCCCGCCTCGACGTGACCGCGCTCCAGGACGACGTCGCGGATGGTCTTGCGTTCCTTCAGCGCCTGCTTGGCGACGGAAGCGGCTTCCTCGTAACCGATGTAGCGGTTGAGCGGGGTGACGATGGAGGGGGAGCCCTCGGCGTACTCGCGGGTGCGCTCGGTGTTGACCTCCACACCCGCGAAGACCTTGTCGGCCAGCAGCCTGGACACGGCAGCCAGCAGCCGGGCCGATTCGAGCACGTTCCTGGCGATCACCGGCAGGTTCACGTTCAGCTGGAAGTTGCCCTGCGATCCGGCGAAGGAGACCGCGGCGTCGTTGCCGACCACCTGGGCGACGACCTGCATCGTCGCCTCGGGGATCACCGGGTTGACCTTGCCGGGCATGATCGAGGACCCGGGTTGCAGATCCGGCAGCGCCAGCTCGGACAGGCCGGTGCGCGGGCCGGAACCGAGCCAGCGCAGGTCGTTGGCGATCTTGTTGAGGCTCACGCCCACGGTGCGCAGGTTCCCGGAGGTCTCCACCACGCCGTCCTGGCTGGCCTGGGCCTCGAAGTGATCACGTGCCTCGGTCAGCGGCAGCTCGGTCACCCGCGCCAGCTCCGCGGACACCGCTGCTCCGAACCCTTCGGGGGCGTTGAGCCCCGATCCGACGGCCGTGCCGCCGATGGGCAGTTCGCCCAGCCTGCCGAGCCCGGCGCGCAGCCGCTCGATCCCGTAGCGCACCTGGGCGGCCCAGGCTCCGGCTTCCTGCCCGAGCGTGATCGGTACCGCGTCCATCAGGTGGGTGCGCCCGGACTTGACGATCTCGTCCCACTCGGAGGCCTTGGCTTCGATGGCCGTGGCCAGCTGGTCCAGTGCGGGCACGGTGTCGGTGAGCACCGCTTCGGTGGCCGCGACGTGGATGGTGGTGGGGAAGGTGTCGTTGGAGGACTGCGAGGCGTTGACGTGATCGTTGGGGTGCACGTCCCGCCCGAGCGAACGCGTGGCGAGGGTGGCGATGACCTCGTTGGCGTTCATGTTCGACGAGGTTCCGGAGCCGGTCTGGAACACGTCGATGGGGAAGTGGTCGTCGTGGTGTCCGGCGGCGACCTCGTCCGCCGCGGCCGCGATCGCCGCGGACATGTCGGAGTCCAGCACCCCCAGTTGGCCGTTGACCCGGGCGGTGGCCGCCTTCAGCAGTCCGAGCGCGCGGATCTGAGCGCGTTCCAGCCCGTGGCCGGAGACCGGGAAGTTGTCCACGGCACGCTGGGTCTGGGCGCGGTACAGCGCCTCGGCGGGCACCTGGACCTCGCCCATCGTGTCGTGTTCGGTGCGGTATTGCTGTTCACTCATGTTGAGAGTGTGAACCGTGCCCGCCGGAGCGGTCAGTATGGGTTCGACCACGTCGGGAGACTCGGCGGTGCCGGTTGCTTGGTGGGTTGCGTGGCGGAACCTCTCGCGGGCTCTCGCTCCGGGTGCCCGACATCGAGTAGCCACACGCCACGTCGGGCCTTCCTCGCGAGAGCACCACGAGAGAACCCGCGGTCGGGATGCCCAGGATCAAAGCGCTTTCGTTGAGCGGTCCCCCTCCGTCGGGAGTTGCTGACCGAGAGTTCGATGGTTCGGCGCGGTGGGGTCGCTTGATCGATGACCGGGGGCGGCCGAGTGCACGCCCGGTTCGTGGGGTGCGGACGCGCGTTCGGCACGCACCGTGCTCTGTGGACCGTCGGTGCGTGCCGTGCGCCGCGTGCCGCGTCGGGTCACCCCTGCGTGTGCGAACGGATCCAGTCGCCGTAGGCGGTGGCGTCGGTGTAGATGGAAGGTGCCGTTCCGCAGGCGGGGACCGGGCTGCCGAGCCTGCTCGTGACCCCGATCAGCTTCCGGTCGCCCGGCTCGCCGCGCAGCTGCGGGCCTCCGGAGTCACCGAAGCAGGCGTTCGAGAGCAGCTTTTCGCTGCCCGTGCACAGCTCGGTGGCCCCGTCGACGAATCCGAGGGTGCACTGGAGGTCACTGACCAGTTTGGTGTCCAGCTGCTGGAGCTGTTCGGGGGGCTGGCCGCAGCCGCGCGTGCGGCAGGTGAGGCCCCAGCCGATGATGCTGGTGGAGGTGCCCGCCTGTCCGGCCTGCTGCGCGAGCTCGACCGGCTGCTGCTCGACGGCCTGGTCCAGTTTGACCAGTGCGATGTCGCCCTGCGGTGATTCGTCGGCGTAGTCCGGGTGGGCCTCCGTGCTGTCGACGCCGGTGAGGGTTCCTCCGGTGGTGTGGTCGGAACTGCCGATACGCACTTGGAGCTCGTCGGCCGAGACCTCCTGGATGCAGTGCGCCGCCGTGAGTGCCCACTGCTCGTCGATGAGCGAAGCACCGCAGAAGTGCTTGCCGTTCTGCTGGAGGGAAGCCATCCACTCGTACGACTCGCTCGCCTGGTCGCCGCCCACGATCATCGTGTTCGGTTCGTCCGGTGCGGGGGTGGCTCCGGCGGCGGGGACTGCGGCCAGCGCCATGGCCGCGGCCGCGAATCCGCCCAACAGCGTAGCTGTTTTTCGCACGGTGTTCTCCGTTTCGCTGCCGGTGATCGATTGCACGGCAACGTAGAAGCTTTGTTACTCGTGAGGTACCGCTGAACACCGCATGGATCTCGCCCTTTCGGAGTAGTGGAATCGAGTGAATGGACGCGCCTTCTCGTTGGTTACGCACAGTGGGGTGATCGGACTACGCTGGTGTGTGGCATTCCCGTCGCCCCGTGAGGGGGTATGGATGAGTGGCGAAGCGGTACCGAGTGACAGGCCGGCCGCCGAAGTCGACGTGCTGATCGTCGGCGCGGGGCCCACCGGTCTCTACGCCGCCTACTACGCCGGTTTTCGCGGGCTCACCTCCGCCCTGGTCGACTCGCTGCCCGAGCCCGGCGGTCAGGTGACGGCCATGTACCCGGAGAAGCGGATTTTCGACGTGGCCGGTTTTCCCGAGGTGCGTGGCAAGGACCTGGTCGGCGCGTTGGTGGAGCAGGCCGGAAGGTACGAGCCCACCTATCTGCTCGGGCGTTACGCCACCGAGCTTTCCGAGGCGCCGGAGGGATTCACGGTGGAGCTCGGCGACGGGACCAGCGTGCGAACCGGGGCGGTCCTGGTCACCGCGGGAATCGGGGAGTTCACGCCGCGCCCGCTGCCCGCGGCCGACGGTTGGCTCGACAAGGGCGTGGTGCACTTCATCCCCGAACTGGGAGTACACAGTGGACGTGACGTCGTCGTGGTCGGGGGCGGGGACTCCGCGTTCGACTGGGCACTGGCCCTGCACCCCGTGGCGCGCAGCGTCACCCTCGTGCACCGCAGAGCGCGGTTCCGCGCCCAGGCCGGGCTGATCCAGGAGGTCGAGCGGCTCGGGGTGCCGTTGATCACCGAGGCCGAGGTCTTCGAGATCAGAGGCGACGAGCACGGCGTCCGCGAGGTGGAGCTCGAACTCGGCGACGGCGAGCGGCGGGTGCTCACGGCGCAGACCGTGGTCGCCGCGCTCGGATTCACCGCGGACCTGGGGTCGATCGAGTCCTGGGGGATGGAGCTGGAAAAACGTTCCATCAAAGTGGACACCACCATGCGCACCACCAGGGAGGGGATCTACGCGGCAGGCGACATCGCCACCTACCCCGGCAAGGTCAAGCTCATCGCGACCGGTTTCGGGGAGGCGGCCACGGCGATCAACAACATAGCCGTCGAGCTGGACCCCAGGGCCAGGCTGTTTCCCGGGCACTCCACCAACAAGGGTTGAACGAGGTCTTCCGCCCGGTCGGCACCCCCGCGCCCGGTGAGCGGACGCGGGGGTGTTCCGCGGGAGGAAGAAGCGGAGAACGCTTCACCGATGTTTTCCGGTCGAGTCGTCGGTCGGCTCGGGGACCCTTCGGCGCGGGCAGCGCCGAAACGCTCACCCACGCAGCCGGACCCGACCGCGGGTTCTCTCGTGGTGCTCTCGCGAGGACGGCCCCGACGTTGTGGTCGCTACCCGATGTCGGGGCACCCGCGGCGAGAGCCCGCGAGAGGTTCCGCCAACCGACCATCCACGACAGGGGAGAGCGGAAAACTTCAGTCAGTTCGCCGTCTGCTGCGCGATCCAGTCGGAGTGCGCGGTGACGTCGGTGTAGATGGAGGGCGCGGTGGCGCACGTCGGGCTGTCGTTGCCCGCACGGCTGGTGGCACCGATCAACTTCCAGCTCCCGGTAGTGCCCTTGATCTGGGGCCCTCCGGAGTCCCCGTAGCAGGCACCGGAATCACCGCCGGGGTTGTCCGTGCAGATCTCGGTGCTCCCGTCGATCCCGGAGCACTCGTTGTCGGCGACCACCGAGGTGTCCAGTTCCTGCAGGGTGCGCGGAGCACCGCACCCGCCCCGCTCCGGGCAGGTCTGGCCCCAGCCGAGGAGCCGCGTGGCCGTGCCGGGCGATCCGGCCTCCGCGGCGATGTCGATCGGCTCCGCCCGGACGGAACCGCCCAGTCGTAACACCGCGAGATCGCTGCTCGGGTGGGTGGACACCTCGGTCACGGAAGCCTGCTCGCCTCCGCCGGAATGGTCGGTGCTGCCCACCCGCACGGTGTAGGAGCCGCCACCGCTCACGCAGTGCGCCGCTGTTACCAGGGCGTCGGGCTCGATCAGCGTGGCTCCGCAGAGATGTCGGCCGCCCGACTGCAGGGAGGCCATGAACGAGTACTGCTCGGTCGCGTCGTGCCCACCGACGATCATGGTGTCCGGGCCGTCGGCGGACGCGGGGGCGGCGAGTCCGACCGCGCCGATCAACGCGGTGAACGCGCCCAGCAGACAAGAGCGTTTACGCATCGTCGCTGTTCCTTCCGTTACGTCCGGCTTCGTGTGCCGGCTGGTGCCGAACGTAGGGAGCGGAACCCGATGCGAGTACCGGCGAAGGACGGCTCCGGACTCGCACGAAAGTGTGGTTGGGGCGGCTCGCCCGTTCCGGCGCCGCCGCGCCGGACGAACACCCCGCCCCAACCGTCGACTCGATCCGGAAGGCCTCGATCAGTCAGGGGAGCAGGCCGTAGCGGGGGGAGGGTGCGCCGCTGGTGAAGTCCAGATCCGAGTACTCGCCGAGTTTGCCCAGCTTGTGCGAGCCCTCGATGGAGCGGACCGTGCCGGACTTCGAGCGCATCATCAGCGACTGCGTGGTGCACCTGTTCGCCCTGTAGTGCACCCCGCGCAGCAGTGCTCCGTCGGTGATCCCGGTGGCGCAGAAGAACACGTTGTCCCCGCGCACCAGGTCCGAAGTGGTGAGCACCTGCTGCGGGTCGTGCCCTGCCGCGCGGACCTGCTCGCGCTCGGTGTCGTCCTTGGGCCACAGCCTGGTCTGCAGCTCACCGTCCAGGCACTTCAGGGCGCACGCGGTGATGATCCCCTCCGGGGTGCCGCCGATCCCCATCAGCATGTCCACGCCGCTGTCCGGCCTCGCCGCCGCGATGGCGCCGGCCACGTCGCCGTCCGAGATGAACTGGATCCGTGCCCCGGCCTCACGGACCTCGGAAACCAGCTGGTCGTGGCGCGAGCGGTCCAGGATGCAGACGGTGACGTCCGAGACCTCGATCTGCTTGGCCTTGGCGACTCGGCGGATGTTCTCCGAAACCGGAGCGCTGATGTCGACCACCCCGGCGGCCTCGGGGCCGACCGCGAGCTTTTCCATGTAGAACACGGCCGAGGGGTCGAACATGGCGTTGCGCTCGGCCACGGCGAGCACGGCCAGGGCGTTGGGCATCCCCTTGCTCAGCAGCGTGGTCCCGTCGATCGGGTCGACGGCCACATCGCAGTCGGGGCCGTGGTGGTTGCCGACCTCCTCGCCGTTGAACAGCATGGGGGCCTCGTCCTTCTCCCCCTCGCCGATCACGACGACACCGCGCATGGCCACGGTGCTGATCAGTTTGCGCATGGCTTCGACGGCCGCGCCGTCACCGGAGTTCTTGTCTCCGCGCCCCACCCAGCGACCCGCGGCCATGGCCGCGGCCTCGGTCACACGCACCAGGTCCATTGCCAGGTTGCGGTCGGGAGCCTCGGGGCGGCGAGTTGCTCCGCTCGTTTCGGTCTCGGACGTGTTCATGGCGCCTCCCGCAGGCGAGACTGATTCGCTGCCTCGGTCGTGTCCGGTGATTCGATGTGGCGGTGGCCCGGAGCGCTGGGCCGAGGGCACAGCACGCCACTTCGGGTGTTGGGCGGATCTTCGCAGATCCGAATCCTTTCGGTTCCGAAATAGTGGCGCAGCCCACGACGTAGGCCCGTTGCGCGGGCGCGTTACCCGTTCACCAGGCTAGGTGAGAGCATGCGAGGCGTGGCTGAACAGCGCAACCAGGGGTCGGATGACGACCGTTCCGGAGGTTCGCCGGGTGTGGCTCCGCGCAGCGTTCGAGCCATGGTGTTCGCGATGTTGCCGCTGGTGCTCGTGGCGCTGGGCGTGGTGGGGTTGACGGGACGTTGCTCGGTCAGCCCGCTCGGCTCCCCCGCCGACGTGGGCACGGCTCCGACCGTCAACGCCTCCCAGGAGTTCGAATCGGCTGCCACCGGAGTGGACTTTCCGGTCGTGCGTCCGAATCCGCCGGACGGGTGGCGGGCCAACTCGGCCGACACGAAGCGGGTCACCCCGCAGGACAGTGCCGTGAGGGTGGGCTGGTTGACCGGGGAGACGCACTACGTGCGGCTGTCCCAGTCCAGCGCCCCCGAGGCGGAGCTCGTCTCCTTCGAGACGGAACAGCCGCCGCGTGCCCGCGGGACCGTTCAAGCGGCGGGAACGCAGTGGGTGGTCTACGAGAGCATCCGCTCCGAGCTGGCCTGGGTCGGCGAGCGTTCCGGAGTGCGGCTGCTGATCACCGGGAACGGGACCGAGGAGGAGTTCAGGACGATGGCGCGGGCCGCGATCGATGCCCCGGTGGTTCACTCTGAGTGAGAGTTCGGCGGTGCCGGCCGCTCGGGTGGTCGGGTAGCCGTCACGTGAGTCGGCGCCTTGCGACGTTGGGCCGCTCTCGAGTAGCGACCTACGCCGCGAGCGGCCCGGCCTTGCGATGCATCCGACTCACGCACCGGAGCTCCTCGTCCCGCGTAGTGCTCAAAGCACTCGCGTCGGACGGAGCCCTGCTTCCGGAAGTTCCTAGTAGGAAGTTCGGCTGGTCACTCCGCGGAGGAGTCCGGTTCCCGCACCGAGGCCAGCGCGCGGTCGACCCGCTCGCGCGCGCCCGCCAGCTGCCGCTCGCACGCATTGGCCAGGGCCTCTCCGCGCTCCCACAGCGCGAGCGAGTCCTCGAGGGAGAGCCCACCGGCCTCCAGCTTGCGCACCACCTCGGCGAGCTCCTCCCGCGCCTGCTCGTAACCGAGGGCGGCAACGTCGGGGTGATCGGAATCGGGGTCGACCTCGTTCGCCGCGGCCGGTTCCTCCCGGGGCTCTTCCCGCTCTTCGTCGGTCACTGATTCGCTGCTTTCATCGGACGGTTCTTTCCAACTCTCGTCGCACGGACATCACGGCGGTGGCGACGGCCTGGTCGTAGCCGACGAAGGCTTCGGCGAACTCCGCCCCGTCGCCCTCGCGCACCGCGTCGTTGATCCGCAGCTGTGCTTCGGCGACCCTACGCCGGTATCCGCTTCCCTGCGCGGCCCACCACCCGCGGCCCACGTAACGCGCGGCCGCCTCGGCCAGGGCGCTGAGCCGACCGGGCAGCGCACGCCGTTCGGGTGGGTGGCAACCACCCAGCAGCGCCGCCCAGCACCCCGCCGCCGCCGTGTCGGCCTCCTCGGCCTTGCGTCGTACCGCGTGGGCGCTCTCCCCGGAAGAAGTCTCCGAGGCGGCGCCCGCCGAGGCGGTCACGGCGACGGTGAGCGGGAGGAAAGTGGGCTGTCGCCCGTGATTTAGCACCGCACACCTCCATGGGAGCACAAGCTGCTCGGGCGCCGTCGTCGATTCGCGTCGCGCCGCGATGCGGCCTGCTCGCCTGTCTTCGCGGCGGTCGTGCCGCCTGATACGAACAGCGGGTTACTCGTCGTCGGTGACGACGGCGTGCACGGCCCCGTCCGTTAGACGGATCCGCAGGTGCGACCCGGGAGCGACCTGTTCCGTCGAGTGCAGGACGGACGGGCCGGCGTCTTCGACGCGCTGCACGATCGCGTAACCGCGAGCAAGCGTGGCTGCCGGTCCCAGCGCCGTCAAGCGTGATCTCGTCGCCGCGAGCTCGTGCTGCTCGCCGGTCAGCACCGCCAGCACCGCCCTCCTGGAACGCTGCCTGAGCGCGTCGACCTCCTCCTCCCGGCGCTGCAGCGGAGCGTGCGGGTCGGCGATCGAAGGCCTCGTGCGCAGCGAGTCCAGGACTCGTTGTTCCCGGTCGACCCAGCCGCGCAGTGCCCTCCTGGCCCGCTCCCTGAGCTGGCCGACGTGCTGGCTCTGCTCGGCGACGTCCGGCACGATCCGCTTGCCCGCACCCGTCGGTGTGGAGCTGCGCACATCGGCGACGTGATCCAGCAGCGGGGAGTCCGGTTCGTGGCCGACAGCGCTCACGACCGGGGTGGTGCAGGCCGCCACCGCGCGGCACAACGTCTCGTCCGAGAAGGGCAGCAGGTCCTCGACGCTGCCCCCGCCACGGGCGATCACGATCACGTCCACGTTCGGATCGTTGTCCAGCTCGGAAAGGACCTCCAGGATCTGCGGGACGGCGGTCGACCCCTGTACGACCACGTTGCGCACCTCGAACCGCACCGCGGGCCACCGCAGCCGCGCGTTGCTCAGCACGTCGTGCTCGGCAGCAGAGTCCCTGCCCGTGATCAGGCCGACTCGCGTCGGCAGGAACGGAAGCGGTCGCTTCCGCTCCGCGTCGAAGAGCCCCTCGCCCTTGAGCAGCCGGCGGAGTCGCTCTATCCGGGCCAGCAGCTCGCCCACCCCGACCGCTCTGATCTCGTCCACCCGCAGGCTCAGCGTGCCGCGGGCGACGTAGAAGGACGGCTTGCCGTGCACCACGACCCGGCTTCCGTCGGTCACCGGGGGATCCATCCCGCGAAGCAGCTTCGCCGGACAGGTCAGGGTCAACGAGACGTCCGCCGAAGGATCCCGCAGCGTGATGAAGGCGGTGGAGGCACCGGACCGGGCGGAGATCTGCGTGACCTGTCCCTCGACCCAGATGGTGCCGAGCCGGTTGATCCAGTCCGCGATCTTGCGGGCCACGGTGCGGACCGGCCAGGGCTCTTCGGCGGTTGTGGGGGAATTCAGCGGACTCACTCCTCGGAAGTCTTCGGAATCGACGTGCGCTGTGACGTGCGCTGCGAGGCCCCGGGGAGAGCACTACTGCCCGGGACCGTGGAGCGGGCACGTGAAACGGCGCCCCGGCCACGTCGCGGGGCGCTCGAACGGCGGCCGCGCGGTCTCGGGTGGGGTCCTCCCGAGCGCGAGGCGGGAGAACCCGGCGCCGCCGACGGGCGGCGCCGCCGCACCGGACACGCACCGCTCTCCCGGGGGGCGTCATTCGCCCGCGGTGTCCGAGCCCCCCAGGTTGTTGATCCGGTTGGAGAGCATCTGGAGGAAGTCGGGGCGCCGTGAGTGCCCGCGTTCGTACCGCAGCAGCCGGTTCAGGTCGGTCAGGCTCAGGCGACGTAACTTGCCGCGCAGCTGCGGCAGCGTCATGTCCTCGTAACCGGGCAGCAGGTCCGACACGTCGTCGTCCCCGCCGGTGCGCGGGGTGCTTCGCGCTCCGCTCCCGGCCGCGTCGACCGTTCCACCCGTGGGGCGGTCGGAGGACGAAGCCGGGGGCTGTGCCCGCCCGGCCTGCTCGTCCTCGTCGAACCTGGCCCACTCCGGCTGCTGTTCGGTTCGCCGGAACTCCGCCAGCAGGTCGTCGCCCTTGATGGCGAGTTCGGTGACCTGCTGTTGCACGCGCATGGTCAGTTGCAACGCCTGACTGGTGACCGTGACCGGAAGGCCGATCAGACAGTCCGGCAGGCGACGGGTCTGTTCGACGGCCGTGCTGGCCAGTCCGGCAGCCACCCGAATCGGCAGGGGAAACGATCGCATACCTTCAAGCTTGCCCCACGTGCGGACCCGGCGTCATCTCCTCCGGCGGAGGGGGCTCACGGTGATGTCCCTCGCCAGGGTGAAGCTGCCTGCTGACCGGTGGGATCGATGTCCGTACCCTGGGCGGTATGAGCACCTCGCCGCAGGCTTCCGAGCATACCGAGACCGTCACCGAATCCTCGTCGACGAACAAGCGGATTCTGCTGGCCAAGCCCCGCGGGTACTGTGCCGGTGTCGATCGTGCCGTGGACACCGTGGAGCGGGTGCTGGACAAGTACGGCCCTCCCGTGTACGTCCGCAAGGAGATCGTGCACAACCAGCACGTGGTGCACAACCTCCGCGAGCGCGGTGTGGTCTTCGTCGAGGACACCGAGGAGGTGCCCGAGGGCTCGTTGCTGGTGTTCTCGGCCCACGGCGTCTCACCGGCCGTCCGCGAGGCCGCGGAGCGGCGCAACCTCCGCACCATCGACGCGACCTGCCCGCTGGTGACGAAGGTGCACAAGGAGGTGAACCGGTTCGCCAGGAAGGACTACGACATCCTGCTGATCGGTCACGAGGGCCACGAGGAAGTGGAAGGCACCTCGGGTGAGTCCCCCGAACGGGTTCAGCTCGTGGACAAGCCGGAGGACGTGGACCAGGTCGAGGTGCGCGATCCGTCCAAGGTGGTCTGGCTGTCCCAGACCACGCTCAGCGTGGACGAGACGATGGAACGGGTCGAGCAGCTCCAGGAGCGCTTCCCCGACATGCAGGCTCCCCCGAGTGACGACATCTGCTACGCGACTTCGAACCGTCAGGTGGCGGTCAAGGCGATGGCGGCCGAGTGCGATCTCGTGCTCGTGGTCGGCTCGCAGAACTCCTCGAACTCCAAGCGGCTGGTCGAGGTCGCCCTCCAGTCCGGTGCCAGTTCCGCTCACCTGATCGACTACGCCAGCGACGTCGACGACTCGTGGCTGGAAGGCGTGGAGACCGTCGGCGTGACCAGCGGTGCCTCCGTCCCCGACGTGCTGGTTTTCCAGGTGTTGGATTACCTGCAGGAACGTGGCTGGGGCGACGTCGAGGAGGTCACCACGGCCAACGAGAAGGTTTCCTTCGCCCTGCCGCGGGAGCTGCGCAAGGATCTCGACGAGAACCCGAACAACCCCCAGGGAGTGCGCTGATCGGGTTTCCGCTCGGGTTTCGCGGGTGCTCGGTTGGTTGAACCACCTGCGGCGACCTGAGGCCACCTGCGACGACCTGAACGGGAAGCACCCGTCAGCCCTCGTCGCGACGTGGACGCCGGGGGCGGCCCGGGGGCTCGGAACGGCCGCCGTGTTGCGGCGGTTTCGCCGCGCCCCCTCCGCCGTCTCGGGGTGACTGCCCCGGGGCGGCCCTTCCCGGAGGGGCCGGGCGCTTCTCCCGGCCCGGTGGGGTCTTGCCCTCGCCGCCGCGTGCCGGATTCGGGGCGTTCTTGCCGCCGCCAGGTTGTTGCCGGGGGCGTTCGCCGCGCCCGTTTCCGCCCTCCTCGGAGGTGCCGGACCGGTTGCGCTCCCCCTCCGCGGGGCGCTGTCCCTGACGCGCACCGCGTCCCGGACGGGCGCTCCTGCGCTGCTCACCAGCCTGCTCCCGGGGGGTCTCCCCCCCGGAGTCCCGTCCGGCGGAATCCCGCGTGCTCCGGGCGGCAGGCTTGCTCGCCGAGCCGGCCCGTTTCTCGGCCGATTCACGTTGTCGGCCCCGCTCACGCCGCTGGGAGGGGCCACCGGTTTTCCGCGCGGTCCTCTCCGGGGACTCCTCCCCGCGCCGGCCCCCGTCCGGCCGCGCGTTCCCGCGTCCCCTCGCCTTCGGAGCACCCGCCGATTCGCTCCGCGCGGGCTGCTGCCTCCCCGGTTCCGAAGCCGCTTCACCACCCCTGGCGCGTTCGAGCACGTGCATGCGCAGCAGGCCCGCGACGAGCACCAGCACGGTGGCTGTCGCCATGGCGGGGAAACTGTTGATCAGGGGGGTTATGACGGACAGCATCACGTTGCGTCCGCTGTCCCCCGAGTCGAACCCGGTGCCCGTGACCATGACGAGCGTGGGAATGGTGACCGCGATGACCAGGGGCGGCTGCACCATCGGGCCGAAGAGGCTGCCACGACGCACCAGAGCGACCGCGAGCAGGCTGCTCACGACGTAGCCCGCGACGAACAGGAGGCCCGGTTTCGACTGGACCAAGAGGTCGATCACGATGCACACGCTCGTCAGCACGAGGGGGAGCAAGCTCGCTGCCCACCACGGGGCACTGCGTGTGGTGCCGAAGGCGGACCGTTCCGCCCACTGGTTCGAGGATCCCTCGGCGGTGTGGATCTTGCGCTCGGATGTCGCGGTCACAGTTGTCACCGTAACTGCCGTTCGAGGGGGCAACGACACGTCCACAGTCGAGGCCCCCGTGCGGAGGCGGTACCGGGCGAGAGGAACGGAGGGCATGCCCCCCTTTGTGACCTCTTCGTTATCACCGGCGGAACATGGGGCCGGCCCCGGTGGGACGCGCGCCCCCTCCGCGCGATTTGTGATCCTTGACACCGCGCGGCGGCCCTCGAGGTTTCCCGCTCGGCGCGCCGCGCCCGCGCGGCGAACGTTCTTCACGAAGAATCGGTCCGGCCTTCTCGGGACTCCGAATTACCCCTGAACGGACGATGTGACCTTCGGTGCGAAACCGGCAATCTTCGTATGACAATCCCTTCGGAAACGAGCCGGTTCTCGACGGTGCGCCGTGACGACGACCGGGAAGGTCCGGTCCGGGGAGGGGAACAGATGGCAACGGGACCAGTCGCGGCAACGCGTTCGGGGACGGTCCGCCGTCGGCCTCCCCGGCGCGCACCGGGGATGCTGGCACTCGCCGTGGCCACCGTGGCCGCGACCGTGGCAGCCGCGGTTCCCGAGGTCGGTGCCCGCTCCGCTCGTGCCGAGCCGGGGGCGACGGTCCGTTCCCACGAGGCCGGGGGCAGCGGAGGTCCCGGGGACAAGGGGCCGGTCGGTTGGCAGACCTACCGTGAACTGGACCGGCTCGGTGCGATCAGGCAATCGCAGCACAGCGGGCAGTACTCCAGCTTCTCCAGGAGCGGCAGCAACGACGACGGTTTCGAGGGGAGCTACTCCTGCCTGCGCACCGATGAGCAGGGGTGCGTCATCGCGGAACGGGCCGGGGCGGGTGAGATCACCTCGATGTGGTTCACGAGACAGCCCTGGGGGGACGTCACCGCGACGGGAAACATCCGCGTCGAACTGGACGGCCGCACCGTGCTCGACGCCCCGCTCGCGGATGTGGTCAACGGTGAGCTGGGTGCGCCCTTCGTGTGGCCGCTCGTGGGCAACGCCGCGGACACCGCGGGTGGCGCGGTGATCAAGGTTCCCATGCCCTACCGGGAGTCCATGCGCGTGACAGTGGACAACAATCCGCACTTCTACCACGTGGGGTACCGCTCGTTCGCCGACGCGCACGGGGTCGACACGTTCGATCCGACGGATCCGGCGCGCGACGTGATCCGCGAACTCCGCCGGTTCGGTGTGGCGGACCCCAAACCCGACTCCGGGACGCTGGAGAGCAGGAAGAGCGACTTCTCGCTCGCTCCGGGGGAAACCGTGCGGCTGGATCCGTTCCACGGCCCGGGGATGATCGACGAGTTGCGGTTGCGGATCCCGCGGGTCGTGGCGGCACCGCGGGTGGTCGATGACGGACGGGCCTTCGGCGCCGACGGCGGCAGTTCCTTCACGGCTCGGGTGGCCCCCGAGAACGAGGGGGTGCGGATAACCCGGCGCTACGACGCCAACGTCGGTGCGCAGGTCGCTCGGCTGCGGGTGAACGGTTCCCCGGTGGGAACCTGGCGCAGCGGACCAGCGCGCCCCGGGGAGTGGGGGACGCAGCGAATCGAGGTCGACGAGTCGGTGACCGGTGGCGAGGACGAGCTCCGGATCTCCAGTACGTTCCGCTCTGCGGAGGTGGACGTCAACGAGTTCCGCTACGAGGTGCACAGCAAGCTCGACGGCGAATGGGTCCGTACGGACGTGCTGGACCTGGGCCCGGCCCATCCGGGGGAGGAGCGGGCGCACGACTACCGCATCGACCACGAGGTGTTCCAGCGCGAGAAGCTCCGCGCGCGGCTGCCTCACTCGGACGAGCGGGTCGCGGAGTCGGACTCGATCCTGACGAACACGCGGTTGCGCGTCAGCTTCGACGGACGGACCACTGTGGACGCGCCGATCGGTGAGTTCTTCGGCTCCGGGCTGGGCGAGTACGACGTCCGGCGGTTGATGAGTTCGATCGACGCCGGGAAGGGGTGGTACACCTCCTGGTGGCCGATGCCGTTCCGCCGCGACGCGACGGTCGAACTGGTCAACGACGGTCCGGTGCCCATCGACGAGGGCACGCTCCACGTCTCCACGGCCCCGGACGGGAGTGAGCCCGGCAAGAAGTCCGGGTACTTCCACGCCACGCACCACGAGGGCCACACCGAACCGGGCGCGGACTGGGAATTCCTCTCCGCGCGGGGGAGCGGCACTTTCTACGGGGTCACGCACACCATGCGCGGCAGGATTCCGCGGGCGGGCGCGCAAGGCGACGAACAGCCCCGGTCACTGGTCTCCCCGCGTGCCAATCAGCGCAACTACCTGGAGGGGGACGAG
This sequence comes from Actinopolyspora biskrensis, assembly GCF_013408175.1. Classification (GTDB taxonomy): domain Bacteria; phylum Actinomycetota; class Actinomycetes; order Mycobacteriales; family Pseudonocardiaceae; genus Actinopolyspora; species Actinopolyspora biskrensis. The sequence continues at coordinate 301,078 of NZ_JACBYW010000006.1, read as the reverse complement.
CGGTTCTACGTCGACGGCTCGTCCAGTCCGGCCTGGTACGGAACGGGCACGGAGGACTTCTACGAATCGGGCTGGTACTTCCGGGGAGGAACCACTTTCAACATGCCGCTGGCCGGGAGCCCCGCTCACGAGTACTCCGGCGACGGTTGCCGCCACGACTGCACGGGAGCCTACCGGCTGCTGTTCCCCGACGCGGTTCCGTTCACCGAGGAACTGGTGGCGGGGATAGAACACGGCCCCGCCAACGACGAGCCGGGCGTGTACAGCTCGACGGCTTACTGGTACGGGGGACTGGCTCCGCGTACGAAGCGCACCGACGGTGTCGAACTCGACGACCGCGCGAGCAGGACCGCGCACCACTACCGGGCCGAGGGTGAGACGACCGAGGAACTGACCGCCACCTTCGAGGGGGAGAGGAATCCGGGGCCGCACACCCGTTCCACCACGTCGACCACCGGGGAGATCGGTTTCCACCTGCGGATCGACCCGAACAATTCCGGCGTGCGGCTGCGCAGGCTCGGCGATCAGTTCCACAGTGGTCAGCGGGCCGCGGTTCGCGTGGACGGGCGCCCGGCCGGTACGTGGGCACAACCCCTCGGCAACGAGAGCCACCGGTGGTTGGAGGACGGCTTCGACATCCCGCCCGAGCTGACCAGGGGCAAGAGCTCGGTCCGGATCGAGCTCACCCCGGCGGACGGAGCTCCGCCGTGGTCGGCCGCGCGGTACACCGCACTGTCCCGGTGGGCTCCCTGAACGTTTTCCCGGGATTCGGAGGGGCGGCGGGCCCGGTCCGCCCGGGCGGCCGCGAGCGGATCCGCCGCTTGCACGACGGCCGATCCGGCCGAGCGAGTGCACGCCCGAACCGCGCGGGTTCCGACCCCGGAAAGAGGACTCCGGAGGTGTCCCGGGGGCGGTTCTCCGTCGGTTCCGGGAGCGGGAGGTGGTGGAAGGAGTTTCAAAAGGGCTTCCAACGCGGGTCGCTGCTGGCCCGCGGAACCAGGTGCGCGGACAGCGTGGTGGTGGTCGGTTCGCCGCGTTCGTTCCCGATGCGGCTCAGCAGCAGCTGTGCGCCCACGGTGCCGATGTCGTAGGCGGGCTGGGCCACCACGGAGAGCGGTGGATCGAGCAGCCGTGCCCACGGCGCGTCGTCGAAGGCCACGAGCCCCACGTCGCTTCCGGCGCGCAATCCCAGCTCACGCAGCGTTTCCAGCACTCCGAGGGCCATGGCGTTGTTGGCCACGAGCAGCGAGTCGGGTGGTTGCGTCAGCTCCAGCAGCGAGCGCGTGGCGCGTCCGGCGCCCGCCGCTTTGAACTCGCTCCGCCGCACGAGCGAGGAGCAGCCGCGTATCCCGGCCGCGCGCAGCCCGTCGCGGTATCCCGCGAGTCGTTCGTCCGCGGTGGGGACTCCGGCGGGGCCGGTTATGCACCCCGGTCGCCGATATCCCTGTTCGGAGAGATACTTCGTGGCGTCCCTTGCTGCGGAACCGGTGTCCACCAGCACCGTGTCCCCGGAGATGCCGGGCAGCGGGCGGTCCAGCGCCACGAAGGGAGTTCCGGTGCCGCTCAGCAGTTCACCTCCCGAGGTGCGACCGGTGGGGGAGAGCAGCACACCGGCGACCCTCTCCTCCAGAGCCACGGATACGTAGGAGCGCTCCTTCTCCGCGTCGTCGTCGGAATTGCACAGCACCACCGAGTACCCGGCCGCGTGTGCCACGTCCTCCACGCCGCGGGAGATGGCGGTGAAGAACGGGTTCTCCACATCGGAGATGATCAGGGCGAGAACGGGGGTCTCCTGTCTTCGCAGGTTGCGCGCCGGCCCGTTCGGCCGGTAACCGAGTTCCTCGGCCGCGGTGAGCACCCGTGCGGCCAGTTCGGAGTCCACAGTGTTCTTGCCGTTCAGGGCCCGGGACACGGTGGCTGTGGACACACCGGCCCGGTCGGCCACCTCGTTGATCGTCGCCACAGTCGTTCTCTCCTTCCCGCGAGCCGTGTTGACACCTCCGCTCCCACGAGAATAACTTTTGAGAAAACGATTACTCGAGTGTGTGGCCGTCCGGGAAACGGAATTCGTTCGCTTTCCTCGGTCGAACAGCCGGTCGTTTCCGGCCGGAGTTTGGGGTTGTCGTGGCTCGTATCGGCGTGCTCAGCATTTCGGACGGAAGGCAGCACGTACACACCAGGAACGTGGAATTCATCCGGCTGAAGCGGGACGCGCTGGTCGAATCGCTTCGTGCCGCGGGGCACGAGGTGGTCGACCCGGCCGCGCCGATCGCGTCGAACGCGGAGGCCACCACGGCCGCGCGCCGGGTGGCGGCCGCCGGGGTGGACCTGACCCTGCTGTACTACACGGTTTGGGCCTTCCCGCACTTCACGATGCTCGCCGCCGATGCGGTCGACACGCCTCTCGCGCTGGTGGCGAGCACCGACCCGACCGAACCCGGGCTGGTGGGGATGCTGGCCGCAGGCGGTGCCCTGGACCAGATCGGCAGGGAGCACAGCCGGCTCTGGGGAGAGCCGAACGATCCGGAGCTGACCGCGGGGATCGGTTCCCGCGCGACGGCGGCGGCGACCACGGCCGGGCTGCGTGGCTGCACCTTCGGCCGTTTCGGCGGCCGCCCCATGGGGATGAACACCGCGGTGGCCAACACGGACCAGTGGCAGCGGCTGTTCGGCATCGACGTGGAGGAGATCGACCAGTACGAGCTGGTGCTGCGCGCCGAGCGAGCCGATGCAGGCGAGGCCCGCGAGGCCAGGGAGTGGTTCGAGCAGCACGCGGCCGGGGTGCACTACGACGGCGTCAAGCTGACCCCGGAGCTGTTGGAGCGCCAGATCCGCTCCTACCTGGCCGCGCGCGAGATCATCGAGGAGCGGAACCTGGACTTCTCGGGGATCAAGGCCCAGCCGGAGCTGACCGAGAACTTCGCCACGATGGACATCACCGAGGCGCTGCTCAACGACCCCTACGACTGGAACGGGCCGAAGCGGCCGCACGTCTGCGCGACCGAGGCCGATATGGACGGTGCGCTGACCATGAGACTGTTCGGCGACGTGGCGGGAACCCCCGCGCTGTTCGCCGACGTGCGGCACTACCACGCCGACCGTGACGTCTGGGACCTGTGCAATTCGGGACAGCACGCCACGTGGTTCGCGGGGCGCAGCGACGATCCGGCGGCCAACCTCGCGAACGTGCACCTGTGTCCCGAGGTGTTCTTCTTCCCGGCTGGAGGGGCCTCGGTGCAGCACGTGGCCGCCCCGGGGACGATGACGCTGGGGCGGCTCACCCGCTCCGGCGGGCACTACCGCATGCAGCTGATGCTCGGCGAGTTCCTCGATCTCGACGCGGACACCACGGAGGACCTGGTGCGCCGGTCCACTCCGGAGTGGCCGCACGCCTTCGCCAGGTTGGACGCCCCGGCCGATACCTTCCTGTCCCGTTTCGGGGCGAACCACATCCACGCCGTCCCCGGCGACCACCGGGCGGTGTTGCGCGCGGTCGCCGAACAACTCGACATCGAGCTGGAGGAGTGGACCCGCGGGTGACCAGTGGTCGCCCGCGGCGACCGGCTGACTGAACGGAGCCAGGGATGGCGGACGAGGCGTTGCTGGGCATCGACATCGGCACATCAGGTTCGAAGGGTGTGCTGACCACCGCGAACGGGAAGATCCTCGCCAGGGCCGAACGCGCCCACCGGACGCGGTACCCCCGTCCGGGGTGGGTGGAGCACGATCCGGACGCGATCTGGTGGAACGACTTCCGCGAGCTGGTCGCCGAGCTGCTGCCCGCGGCTGAGGGGTACGAGCTGGCCGCCCTGGGGGTGAGCGGCATCGGGCCGGTGCTGCTTCCCGCCGACGAGCGGGGCACCGCGCTGCGCCCCGCGATCCTGTACGGCGTCGACACCAGGGCCACGGCCGAGATCTCCGAGCTGGAGAACGAGCTGGGCGCGGAGGAGATCGTGCGCCACGGTGGTTCGGCGTTGAGCAGCCAGGCGGTGGGGCCGAAGATCCGCTGGCTGGTCAACAACGAGCCCGAGGTGTACCGGCGCACCGCGAAACTGCTGATGTGCTCTTCGTACCTGGTGCACCGGTTGACGGGGCGCTACGTGCTCGACCACCACTCCGCGAGCCAGTGCGACCCGCTCTACGATCTGCACGGCAAGCGCTGGTCACCCGAGTGGTCGAGCAGGGTGGCTCCGGGGCTGGAACTGCCCGAGCTCGCCTGGCCGACCGAGGTGGTCGGACGGGTCGGCGGTGCCGCCGCGGCCGAGACCGGTCTGCCGGAGGGGCTGCCCGTGACCACGGGAACCGTGGACGCGTGGGCCGAGGCCGCCAGTGTGGGGGTGCGGAATCCGGGCGACGTGATGCTGATGTACGGCACCACCATGTTCTTCGTGCAGGTGCTGCGCGAGCCGCTTTCGCACCCCGCGCTGTGGGCCACCTGCGGTGCCTACCCGGACACGTACACGCTGGCCGCGGGGATGGCCACCTCGGGCGCGGTGACCGACTGGCTGCGCGGACTGTTCGGGTCGGAGTTCTCCGAACTGGTCGCGGCCGCCTCCGAGGTTCCGGCCGGGAGCAGGGGGTTGCTGCTGCTGCCGTACTTCGCGGGGGAGCGGACCCCGGTGTTCGACCCGGACGCCAGGGGACTGCTGTTCGGGCTGACCACTTCGCACGGACGCGCCGAGGTCTACCGCTGCGCTCTGGAGGGGATCGCCTACGGGGTCCGGCACAACCTGGAGGCCATGCGGGACTCCGGGGCGGAGGTGGAGCGGCTGGTGGCCGTCGGCGGGGGGACCACGGGTGGACTGTGGACGCGCATAGTCTCCGACGTCACCGGGATGCCCCAGTCGGTACCGGAGGAGACGGTGGGCGCGTGCTACGGGGACGCGTTGCTCGCCGGGGTGGCCACGGGGGTGGCCGTCGATCCGGACGGGTGGAATCCGGTGGTGGAGACGGTGGAACCCGACGTCGCCAACGCGGAGCGCTACGACGCCTTCTACCGGCACTACAGGAGCGTCCACGAACGGACCGTCGACACCGCGCACTTTCTCGCCGAGCAGCAGCGCTCCGCGGGATGAGCGGAACACCGCCGTGTCACTTACAACAGCTTCGCGTGGCTGGTCGGGTAGCCGTCGCGTGAGTCGGCGCCCTGCGACGTTGGGCCGCTCTTGAGTGGCCACCTGCGCGGCGGCCCGGCCTCGCAACGCATCCGACCCACGCACCGGATCTCCTCGTCCTGCGCGGGCTGAAGCACCCCGAGCCGAACGGGCCCCTTCGTCAGAGGTTCTTCGCGGTGCGTCCGGGAGTGACTCAACTCCCCTCCCCGTCCACCGCGATGGACTCCGTTTCCCGGCCGACCCGGCCGGTCTCGGTGGTGTCGGACAGTTCGGCCAGCGGTTGGACCGCGCCGCGGAAGTTCTCCAGCGCGTCCAGTTCCCTGCGCCGCGCGGACACGAACCGCTGCAGGTGCGTGCTCGACAGGTTCACGGCCTCCACGGCGGAACCCGCCGCGCGCTGAGCGCGCACGGCCTGGGCGCGGACCCGTTCCATGTCCTCGGAGATGGCCTGTTCCGTGGCCGCGAACATCGCGGCCGAGGCCAGTACGGCGAATCCCGTCGGTCCACAGAGGAAGACCCGCTTGTCCAACAGCCACGTCAGCAGGTTCGGGTCCGCGTCCAGTGCGGACACCACAGCCGAGTCCGAGGGGACGAACATGACGGTCCCGTAGATGGCGTCGGCCCAGCGCCGGTAGTCCTTGCCCGCCAGCTCGTTGGCCCGCGACCTGATGTTCTTGGCGTGCACCCGCAGCGCTTCGCGGCGCTCCTCGGGGTCGTCGGTTTCCACGGCCTCGGCCCACACCGCCAGGCTGGCTTTCGCGTCCACCGGCACGCGCCGTCCCCCGCCCACGGTGAGCACCAGGTCCGGCCGGGCCGCGCCGCCGCCCGCTATGTCTGTCTGCTGGGTGAAGTGCACCCCTTCGCGCAGGCCGAGAGCGGTGGCGGTGCGCACCAGCGCCTGCTCGCCCAGCTCACCCCGCCCGTTCGTCGAGGCGAAGGTGACCTCGTAGCGGCGCAGTTCCGCCTGCTGCCTGGCGCTGCGGGACCGCTCCTCGTCCAGCATCCGCAGCGCTTCGTCCGCGCGGCGCGCGTTGTCGGTGTAGAGCCGCCATATCATCGTGAGGGCTCCCGCGAACAGCAGTATCAGCACCACGACCAGCACCCCGAGAAATCCCGATCCCACGGACGCTCCTTTCCGCCTCTCGTCCGGTCCTCCTGCCGATCATCTTCGACTTACCGCGTCACGTGTGCGGGTTCGAGTCCGACACGCGGGTGCAGCAGGCGACCGGTCGCCCGATCCTCCCCCGGCCGTCGATAGCGTGCTCCCCATGCGCCTGCTGCACACCTCCGACTGGCACATCGGTCGTACCTTCCACGGGCACGACCTGCTGGACGATCAGTGGCGCGTGTTGTCCGAACTGGCCGAGCTGGTCCGCGCGGAACGCGTGGACGTCGTGCTGGTCTCCGGTGATCTCTACGACCGCTCGGTCCCCTCCGGCGAGGCGGTGCGGTTGTGCGTGGACGTCCTGGAGCGGATCCGCGACGCGGGAGCCCGGCTGGTCGTCACTCCGGGCAACCACGACTCGCCACAGCGCGTCGGCGCGTTCGCGGAGTTCGCGGCCGCGGGGGGACTGCACCTGCACACCAGGACTTCCCGGCTGCACGAGCCCACGGTGCTCGAGGACGAGCACGGCCCGGTCGCCTTCTACGGGATCCCGTACCTGGAGCCGGACCCGGCGCGGCAGGTGCTGCGTTCCACACCCGCGCCGGGGGCCGCAGCACAGGACGTCGGCCGTGATCACCCCTCCGTGCTCGGTGAGGCCATGAACCGGGTGCGTGCGGAGCTGGCCGAGAGACCGGCGGCGAGGTCGGTGGTGCTCGCCCACGCGTTCGTCACCGGGGCAGAGGGCAGCGATTCCGAGCGCAACATCGCCGTCGGTGGTGTCGACCGGGTTCCCGCTGCGGTGTTCGACGGGGTCGACTACGCGGCGCTGGGGCACCTGCACGGTCCGCAGCGCGTTTCCGAGCGGGTGCGCTATTCGGGCAGTCCGCTGGCCTACTCGTTCTCCGAGGCCGGGCAGCGCAAGTCGGTCTGGTTGGTCGAGCTGGGCGCGGACGGGTTCTCCGAAGCGCGGCGGCACGAGCTGCCCGTCCCGCGTGAGCTGGCCACCGTGGAGGGAACGCTCGAGGGGTTGCTGAACGATCCGGAGTACGAGGCGTTCACGGACTGCTACGTTTCCGCCACGGTCACCGACGAGACGCGGCCGTTGGACGGTATGCGCAGGTTGCAACGGCGCTTTCCCCACGCGGTGCACATGGACTGGCAGCCGGCCGAAGGACGGGCCGGGGCGGCGCTGCGCTACTCGGAGGCGGTGCGCGGTCGCGACGAGCAGCAGATCGTGCGGGACTTCGTGGCCAACTGCCGCGGAGGTGATCCGTCCGAATCGGAGCGATCTCTGCTGGACCGGGCCCTGACCGACGTACGTGCCTCGGAGGTGCGGGAATGAGACTGCATCGGCTGGAGATGTCGGCCTTCGGACCGTTCCGGGACCGCCAGCTGGTGGATTTCGACGAGCTGAGCGGCGACGGGTTGTTCCTGCTGCACGGCGACACCGGCGCGGGAAAGACCACCGTGCTGGACGCGATCGTGTTCGCCCTGTACGGCGAGGTCCCCGGGGCGCGCAATCAGATCAAGGCACTGCGTTGCGACACGTCCGACCCGGCGACCCCCACCCGGGTCTCGTTGGAGCTGAGCGTGCAGGGGCACCGGCTGCGCGTGGAGCGCAACCCGGAGTACGAGCGTCCGAAGAAGTCCGGCCAGGGGTCAACGACCGAGAAGGCCAAGGCCTCGCTGACCTGGTTGAACGAGCCCCCCTCCGGTGAGATGCGCGAAGGGATCACCCGGCCGGCCGAGGTGCGGCCCACGATCGAGCGACTGCTCGGTGTGGACGCCAAGCAGTTCTGCCACGTCGCGCTGCTGCCGCAGGGGGACTTCGCCCGCTTCCTGCGTGCCGACGCCAAGGAACGGGGCGACCTGCTGGAGCGGTTGTTCGGGACGCGGCGGTTCTCCGCAGTGGAGAAGTGGTTCAGGGACACCCGCCACGAACGTGGCCGGGAACTGGAGCAGCGGCGCGGGGAGGCCGATCGGCTGCTGGCCCGGCTCGCCCAGGTGGTGGGCAGCGAACCCCTCGAGGAGGAGGACCGGGCCGCCTGGCTGGAGGGAGTCGAGAAGAGCTTCACCCGGGAGAGCGAACGCGCGCGCGGCGAACTCGACCGGCTGCGGCGGCAGCGCGAACAGGCCGACGACACCCTGGCCAAGCAGCGGGAACTCGCCGACCGGGTCGGCAGGGTCCGCACGGCACGTTCGGAGCTCGACGAGCTGGCTGCCGAGTCCGAACAGCACGGCGCGGCCAGGGCCGAGCTGGAGGCGGCGCGGCGCGCCACCTCGGTGGTCGACGTCGGCAGGACCGTGGACAGGGCCACGGCAGCGCTGCGGGAATCCGAGGCGGAACTGCGGGAGGCCCGGGCGGCCTGCCCCGATGTGGACACCGACTCCCCGGCGGACCCGGAGGAACTGCGGGCGCTGGCCGTGCGGTACCGGGAGCGGGCCGCCGTGCTGGAGAGCCTGGAGCCCGAGGCCGAGCAGCAGCGCGGGGACCGGGAACGGATCACCGAGCTGGACGAACGGATCGCGGCCGACGCGGCCGCGGACGCGGACCTGGCCGAGCGGGTGGGGCAGCTGCCCGCGGCCGTCGAGCGGGCCCGCGCGGAGGTGCACGAGGCCGAGCAGGCCCCCGAACGACTCGAGGTGGTGCGCAGGAACCGGGAGGAGCTGGACGCGGCGTTGCGCGCCGCGCGGGAACTTCCCGCGGCGGAAACCCGGAGCGTCGAGGCGCGGGACCGCGAGCGCCGCGCCGTGGACGATCACCAGGGCGCGCGTGCCGAGCTGCAGCGGGTTCGGGAGCTCAGGTTGGCCGGGATGGCCGCCGAGCTGGCCGCGGAGCTGGACGAGGGAACGGCCTGTCCGGTGTGCGGCGGCACGCGGCATCCCGAACCGGCCGAGCCGCACGAGCGAACCGTCGGTGCCGAGGACGAGCGGCTGGCCCGCGAGAAGGAGGCGGAGCTCCAGCGGTGGCGCGACGAGCAGCGTGGCCTGGCGGAGGAGGCCGAACGGGAGTGCGCGCGGCTGCGCGAGCAGGTGGGCGAGCGCACCGAGCAGTGGCTGCGGTCCGAACTGGACAGGGCCACCTCCGAGCGGGACCGGCTGAGCGAGCTGGTCGCGCAGCGCGAGACCAGGGCAGCGCGGCTGGCCGAGCTGGAGACCCGAAGCGAGCGGCTCGGTGAGCGGCGTTCCGAACTGGCCGAGCGGCTCGCCACCGCTCGTTCCTCCCGCGACTCGCTCGCCGAGCAGGTGCGGGAGCGGGAGCAGCGGTTGAGCGAGTCCCGCGGCGAGTTCGACACGGTCACCGCCCGCAGGCGGTACCTGGTGGAGCGTGCGGAACGGATCGACCGGCTCGCCGCCGCCGAGGGAGACCACGACCGGGCGTCGGCCCGGGAGTCCGAACAGCGCGCGGAGCTGGCCCGCACCGCCGCGGACAACGGGTTCGAGACCCCCGAGCAGGCCCTGGCCGCGCGGCGGGAACGGCGGCGTGTCGAGGAGCTCGAGGAGTGGCTGGCCGAGGTGGACCGTCGGGAGGCGGCGGCGCGGGCGACGCTGCGGGAACTGGCCGACGTGCCGGTCGGGGCCGAAGTGGACGTGGCGGCAGCGGCGGAGGCGGCCGATCGGGCCAGGGAGGCGGCCCAGGAGGCGGCCACCACGGCGGCCGACCTCGACCGGCGCGTCGACGAGATCACCGAGCTCGGGCGGCAGCTGCGCGAGTCCTGGAAGGAGCTGGAACCGGTCGAGGCGGAGTTCGCCGAGCTGGACGCGCTGACCGATGTGATCAACGGACAGGGGCAGAACGCACGCAGGATGACCCTGCGTTCCTACGTGCTCGCCGCGCGGCTGGAGGAGGTCGCCGAGGCGGCCACCCAGCGGCTCGGGCACATGAGCGACGGGCGCTACTCCTTCGTGCACTCCGACGAGCAGGGACCGCACGGCAAGCGGGGCGGGCTCGACCTGCGGGTGGTCGACGACTACTCGGGCCGCACTCGGTCGACCAAGACCCTGTCCGGGGGCGAGACCTTTCTGGCCTCGCTCGCGCTGGCGCTCGGGCTCGCCGACGTGGTGAGCGCGGAGGCGGGGGGCGCGATGTTGGACACTCTGTTCATCGACGAGGGGTTCGGCACCCTGGACGGGGATACACTCGACCTGGTGATGGACGCGTTGGACGAGTTGCGCGCCGGTGGCCGGGTCGTCGGGCTGGTTTCCCACGTCGACGAGCTGCGGCAGCGGATTCCGGTACGTCTGCGGGTGCGCAAGTCGCGCGGCGGTTCGTCGTTGGCGATCGAGTCGTGACCGTGCCGTCCGCTGTCCGTCCGACGGCCGGGGAGTGGGAGCCGACGGTGCTCCGCAGGGTGCTGTCCGTCCGGTCGCTCGAGGTCGGTGTCCTTCGGTGCGGGTAGTGCCGAAACGACCCCCTGAGCAGTCGGCGCAGCCGCGACCTCTTCCACGTCGTGCTCTCGCGCGGACGGCCCCGGCGAGACGCGGGGCGCTACGCGCGTAAGGGCCTCGCGGCGGGAGGTTCCCACCGAGCAATCACTACGGAAACCCGAACGGAAAACCTCGGTGATCGAGGGAAGCGAAAAGCGCGGCCCCCAGGGTCGGGAAAGGTCGACACATGTCCGAGCTGTCCAACATGCTGGAGGTTCACGATTCGGACGCTCGTCGCGAGCACATCGTGAACACGCTCGTCGACACGTTCTCGGAACTGATGCGGGACAAGCCCGCTGCGTTCCGCACCAAGTTCCGCAAGATGGCCGCCTCCCCGTTCGCCTTCTACCGGGGCAGTGCCAGCCTGTTCTACTCCGACGTCGCCCGGATCAGGGATCCGTGGGCCGACGAGCGCACCGGCAGGGTCTGGATCCAGGGGGATCTGCACGCGGAGAACTTCGGCACCTACATGGACAGCGAAGGCGTGCTGATCTTCGACGTCAACGACTTCGACGAGGCCTACGTGGGGCACTTCACCTGGGATCTGCAGCGGTTCGCCGCCAGCATCGCCCTGCTCGGCTGGAGCAAGGCGCTGCCGGACGAGGAGATCGAGAGGTTCGTGAAGGACGCCACGCGCTCCTACATCGACCAGGTACGTCGTTTCGTCGAGGGCGGTAACGACGCGGCCTTCTCGCTGAACCTGCGCAACACCGACGGCGCGATCCACGAGGTGCTGCGACATGCGCGGTTGTACAGCAGGGGAGGCCTGCTGGACCGGGACACCGAGACCGAGGGCTTCGACCGCCGGTTCCGGCAGGGCCCCGGCGTGCGCAGGCTCGGCGAGCAGGAGTACAAGCGCGTCCTCGAGGCCTACGATCGCTACCTGGAGACGATCCCGCAGGACAAGAAGATGAGCGACATCGCCTACGGGGTCAAGGACGTGGTGGGACGCAGCGGTTTCGGTATCGGCAGTGCCGGCCTGCCCGCGTACAGCCTGCTGCTCGAGGGCGAGAACGAGGCGCTGGAGAACGACCTGATCCTGTCCATGAAGCAGGCCAACGTGGCCGCCCCCGCCGCTGTGGTGCCCGACGAGCGGATCAGGAACTACTTCCTGCACCACGGTCAGCGCACCGCCCTCTCCCAGCGGGCGCTGCAGGCGCACTCCGACGCGCTGCTCGGCTACACCGAGATCGACGGAGTCGGCTACGTGGTCTCGGAGGTCTCGCCCTACGTCTCGGACCTGGACTGGAGTGAGCTGACCGAGCCGGAGGACATCCTGCCCGTGGTGGACTACCTGGGGCGGGCCGTGGCCAAGGTGCACTGCGTGTCGGACTCCGACTCCGACCAGACGCTGGTCCCCTTCCAGACCGAGGACGCGATCCTGAACGTGGTGGGAGGTCACGAGGAGGAGTTCGCGAACTGGCTGTGCGACTTCGCGATGGAGTACGCCAACGTGGTGCGCGACGACTACCGGCTGTTCGTCGAGGCCTTCCGGAACGGGGAGATCGGTGGGGTTGCTTCCACCCGCACCTGAGCGTCCGGGTGCGGACCGGCTTGCTCGGATGGTTGGTTAGCCGGCACGTGAGTCGGCGCCTCGCTGCGTTGGGCGCGCTCTTGAGTAGCGGCCTACGCGGCGAGCGGCCCGGCCTTGCGATGCATCCGACTCACGCACCGGATGTTCTCGTCTTGCGCAGGCTCAGAGCGCCTGCGTCGGAGCGGAGGATTTTGCGGCGGGGCGGTTCGCGTAGTGGGGTCTGATGAGCGGAACCTCGGTCGGCGCCCGGCTGCGGGTGCCCCGACATCGGGTAGCGGTCTACACGACGTCGGGACTTCCTCGCGAGAGCCCCGCGAGAGAACCCGTGGCGGTGCCGCCTGCGTAGGCTCGAAGCGCTTGCGCCGAGCGGAGCCCTTTCGCTGGAAGTTCCGGGCAAGGCCTCCGGCGGTGCGGGGTGTTCGCGTGGTGTTTCGCCGCCCGGCACCGGAGGGGAGCCAGGGAATTCGGGACGTTCCACGTGGAGGTCCTCCCCTCACTGGCGGGGATACGGGAGCGGTCACCCCTTCTCGTGCTCGAGCAGCCTGGCCTTGAGTCCGGTTCCCCAGCGGAACCCGCCGAGCGTGCCGTCCCCGCGCAGCACCCTGTGGCAGGGCACGAACAGCGCCGCCGCGTTGTTGGCGCAGGCCGCCGCGGCGGCCCGCGCGGCTTGCGGGCGCCCCGCCAGCGCGGCGCACTCCCGGTAGGTGACGGGGTCACCCGCCGGGACCGTGCGCAGCGCTGCCCAGGTGTGCTCCCGGAAGGGGCCGGAACGCTGCCGCACGGGAACCTCGTCGACGGCGTCCAGCTCGCCCGCGTGGTAGCGCTCGACCGCCTTGTCCACCGCGCCGAGGTCGAGTGCCTTCCTCGTCTCGGTGGGGCGCAGCGATGCGGCTATCAGGGGCAGCAGTTCGGCCACCTCCGCGGTCCATCCGGAGGCGAGCACCGCCCCGTCCGCGTCGACGACGGTGGTGAACGGGCCGAGGTGGGTGTCCGTGGTGGAGCAGTGGGCGATCATTCTCGTCCTTCTTCCGTGTCCGGGGGCTCTTCCGAGCCGGTGTGGGGTTGTTGCGCACCGATCCGCCGCAGGTGCATCGCAGCGTAGGAGCGCCAGGGCGACCATCCGCGGGCGTGCCGGGTCAGCTCGGCTCGTTCCGGGGCGAGCCCGAGTCGTGCCGCGCCGCGCAGCAGCACCGGATCGGTGGGCGTGAGGGAGTCCGGTTCGCCGAGCACCCTGGCGGTGACGTGTTCGGCGGTGGCGGGGTCCAGGCCGCCGATGTCGCGCAGTTCGCTCCGCAGTTCGGCGTCGTCCCTGCCCGCGTCGACCCGGATGTCGTCCTCCGCGATCCTCTCCGCGAGCGCACGGACCGCCGCGCTGCCTTCGGACGGGCGTGGCAGCACCCGCGCGGCGTGCTCCGCCACGGCTTCCGGACGGGGGAACAGCCTCGCCCGGGTGTTCTCCGTGATCCCGCGTACCGGCTCGCCCAGCTCGTCGGCGAGGGCCGCGGTGCGTCTCGTGGCCGCTTCCCGCGGGAGTCCGCGGGACAGCACCGCGCGGAGCGCGGTCTCGGGGCCGTCGACGCTGCCGGGGAACCGGATTCCCGGTGCGCGGCGTACGGCCCCGGAGAGGGCGGGGTCGTTGCCGAGTGCCTCGTCGACGGCGACCGGGTCGCAGTCCAGGTCCAGCAACCGGCGCAGCCGGGTGACCGCGCTGCCGAGGTCGCGCAGGTCGGTCAGCCGCAGCGTGGCCGCGATGTGCTGCCGCCGCGGGGTGAGTTCGGCGGTGCCCGTTCCGTGGGGCAGCCGCAGCGTTCTGCCGTAGTGCGTGCTCGATCCCCACTCGACGCCGGGGACGGCCTCCGCCAGCAGGAAGTTCAGCGTCCCCGCCGCGTCGAAGGGCAGCCGCAGCGGCAGCCGCAGCCGCAGTGTGCCCGTCGGGAGCTTCGCCGGGGCGGTGCGGCGGGTGGCTCGGTCGCGCAGCGCCGTGGGGGTGGTGGCGAAGACTTCGCGCACGGTGTCGTTGAACTGCCGCAGGCTCGCGAAACCGGCGGCGTGGGCCACTTCGATGAATTCGAGTCCGGTGGTTTCGATCAGCAGCCGGGCGGTGTGTGCCCGGTGGGCGCGGGCGAGTGCGAGCGGTCCGGCCCCGAGCTCCGCGGTGAGCACTCTGGTCAGGTGCCTGGTGGAGTAGCCGAGGCGGGCCGCCAGGCCGGAGACGCCTTCCCGGTCCACGGTTCCGTCGTCGACCAGGCGCATGGCCCTTCCCGCCAGGTCGGCCCGCAGGTCCCACTCGGGGGATCCGGGGACGGCGTCGGGCAGGCAGCGTCTGCAGGACCGGTAACCCGCCTGCTGCGCCGCGGCCGCGGTCGGGAAGAACTCGACGTTTCCGGCCTTGGGGGTGCGTGCCGGGCAGGAGGGCCTGCAGTAGATGCCGGTGCTGCGGACGCCGGTGACGAAGCAGCCGTCGAACCTGGTGTCGCGGGAGGCGACCGCTCGATAGGCTCGTTCTTCGCTGACCAGCATGAACCCGATACTGCCACTTGCGGGGGGCGAAGTACCGGCGGAAATCGGACACGGCTGTTGCCGGGCCTTCGAGGAGGCGGGGAGCTCCGTGCGGGGCCGTGCTCGTTCGTTCCGGCGGTGGTGGACCGCGCTGCGTCCGCGGGCGAGGCGGCTTACCTTCGGAGCATGACTCGGGGACTGCGCGCGAGACGAGTGGCGGGGGCCGTGCTGGCCGCTTTGACGTTGCTGCTCGGGGCCGCCTGCGAGGACACCGGCGGTGGGGGCGGCGACCAGCAGGAGCAGGAGCGAGAACAGGAACAGGACGGTGACCAGCAGGAGGAGGACGACGGCGGCTACTGAGCGGTCGCCCGGCTCGCAGGCGGCACGCGATTGCCCGACCGTCTGACCGAGATCGTGGAGGGGCTCCTAGACTTGGACAGCTGTGAGCCTCACTCTCGGAATCGTCGGGCTGCCCAACGTGGGCAAGTCCACCCTGTTCAACGCGCTGACCCGCAACGAAGCGGTCGCGGCCAACTACCCGTTCGCGACCATCGAACCCAACGTCGGTGTGGTCCCGCTGCCGGACCGGCGGCTGGACGATCTCGCCGAGATGTTCGAGTCCGCCCGCACCATGCCGGCCACCGTCTCGTTCGTGGACATCGCGGGCATCGTGCAGGGAGCCTCGGAGGGGCAGGGGCTGGGCAACCAGTTCCTGGCCAACATCAGGGAGGCCGACGCGATCTGCCAGGTCATCCGCGTCTTCGACGATTCGAACGTGGTTCACGTCGATGGGCAGGTGAATCCCTCCAGCGACATCGAGACGATCAACACCGAGCTGATCCTCGCCGACCTGCAGACCATCGAGAAGGCTCTGCCGCGCCTGGAGAAGGAGGCGCGCACCAAGAAGGAGCGCAAGCCCGCTCTGGACGCGGTCCAGGAGGCCAAGGAGGTCCTGGACGAGGGACGGACCCTGTTCTCGGCTGGCAGGGGCGGCGAGGCCGCCGAGCTGGCCGAGCTCAACCTGCTGACCACCAAGCCCTTCCTCTACGTGTTCAACTGCGACGAGGGGGTGCTGGCCGACGAGTCCAAGCTCGCGGAGCTGCGCGAGATGGTCGCGCCGGGTGACGCCGTCTTCCTGGACGCCAAGGTGGAGTCGGAGCTGACCGAGCTCGACGAGGAGTCGGCCAGGGAGCTGCTGGAGTCGGTGGGCCAGGAGGAGCCCGGGCTCAACGCGCTGGCCAGGGCCGGTTTCCACACCCTCGGGTTGCAGACCTTCCTCACGGCCGGGCCGAAGGAGGCCCGCGCCTGGACGATCCGCCAGGGCGACACCGCTCCGGAGGCGGCCGGGGCCATCCACACCGACTTCCAGCGCGGTTTCATCAAGGCCGAGATCATCTCGTACGAGGACCTGATGGAGGCCGGATCCATGAGCGCGGCCAAGTCCGCGGGCAAGGTTCGCCTCGAGGGCAAGGAGTACGTGATGCGCGACGGTGACGTGGTGGAGTTCCGGTTCAACGTCTAGTTGATGATCACGGCCTCGCCGCTCTCGAGGAGCGCGGCGAGGCGCTCCCGCCAATCCTGCAGCTCTTCCGGGGTCAGGCGCGTCCAGTCGGTCACCTCACGCACGATCTTGAGCGGACCGCTGCTGCGGTATGACCGGGTGGGGTTGCCGGGGAACCTCTTGTCGGTGAGATTCGGATCGTCCTCGAACGGCCCGGTGGGTTCGACGAGGTACACGCGCGGTTCCCGGTCGCCCGGCGCGAGTTCGGCGGCGAGCCCCGCGCTGTCCGGCAGCGCGGTGAAGTAGATGTGGTTCATCACGACGTCGGGGTGGTAGTTCGACCGGAACCCGGCAGCGAGGTGATCTCCGGCTCGGAGATCCGCCTTCGTGCCGTGGTAGAAGGGTCCGTCATCGACGGGCTGCGTCGTTGTCACCGCGTCATTGTTGCATGAGTGTGCCGAGCGCAGACGTTATTCGGTTGCGGAACGTGGTCGGCATCACGATTACCGTGGTAGCACGTCCCGCCGCAACGTTGGACCGAACTGTATCATGCCTCTTCCCCGGAGGGAAGCGACGCCCTCCGGGGCCGGTGGACACGTGCGGAAGCGATCCCCCTGATCGCGGCCGAGCCGTGCGACGGACACAGCTCACCCGAGATCAACGGAAGGTGAGCAGAAGCTCTCCGGCACACCGGACTTGTATCCGTCGCTTCACCCCGGACGGCTTGTTGCGGCCGTCGACCCTCCGAGCAGGTCATTCCGTGAGGAACCCCGAGTTCGGAAAGGGCTTGGTTCCCCTCTCTCGTCATTGGTGAACGAGTGCATCCAGCGCGATCCTCGACGCCTTCGCAAGGCCGTCCGTCACCTCCCTCGTGTTCGGTTGATAGGAGAATACGTCAGGGTCGTCCACGCGTGCGTCGTTGTCGATGACGAGCAGTGCCCCGGCCCGCATCCGGCGGATCGCGGCGAACACCAAGAGCGTCGCGACTTCCATCTCAAGTGCCTTCGCCCCGGCGCCACGATATTCTTCAACGGGCAGTGAGAGCACTTCGGGAGCGAAAGCGGCGCGTGTCCAGACGATTCCACGGTCAGCAGGCTCCGAATGACTCTCAGCGGCGCGCTGCAAAGAAAACACCGTCTCGGGAGCGGCCGTCGCCGGAAAAGACATAGGAACGAGCTGGTCGCTCACCCCGTCGTCCCGAATCGCGCATTCGGGGATGAACAAATCGCCACGGGAGAGGTCTTCAGTCAGGGAGCCGGCAGTACCGAGTCGTATGACCTTGCCTACCCCGGCCTGTGCGATTTCCCTGAACAGGCAGACAGCGCCGGGGCCTCCCACGCCGTGGGAGGAGACGAGGACCCGGGTGCCCCGCCACGCACCGGTGAAAGAAACAAATTCACGGTTTTGAGCGACTAGATGAGAGTCCTCAAGGAGCGCGGATATGTTCCGAGCCCGTTCGGGGGACCCCACTACCACGGCCGCCTCCGGGGTGTCGGACTCGGGGAGGCCGCTGATCGGCATCGGCATGGTTGCCCTCTCTTTCGTACGTCGAAAAATTCCGGTGGAAACACGGGACACGGTCGTGACGATCGGTCGTGACGGCGTTCTCGGGGAGCACGGGCCATGACAGGTGCAGGCGGTTTGGTCCTGCGGCCGGGGCGAACCGGAAAGCGGACGAGCCGATCTCAACTGCTCGGTTCCTTCGAGTGATAGGCTCGGATCGTTCGTCGGGACAGTTTCCCGCTATCCTGTCTGACTCTTTTCGTGGACGAAGAAGGCACGTCCGTGCCAGCCGTACGAGAAAAATTCAGTGCAGCTGTAAAGCGACTCCGAACATGCGAACGTCTCCTGCATCGCGCGACGCTCTCCGAAGTCGTCCCGTGCTCGATTGCAGTTGTAGTCGTCACACATGATCACTGATCCGTCCTGGAGAGCGCCCCGTGAAACGAGGTGGTCCAGCACGAGCTTCGTGGAAGCGTAGAGGTCACAGTCCAGGTGGACGAGTGCCACGTCGTGGTCCGGCGGACATGTGAGCAGGGTCTGTTCGTAGAATCCGGGTACGATCGCAAACCCCTCCTCCGGAAGGATCGTGGCCAGAAAATCTCTCACCTCGTCCTGTGTTCCGGCTGGCGCTGCTCCGGTTCCCGGGGCCCACGATTGCGTATGATTGACCTCGTAGGACACCCGGTCCACCGGCGAGTCGCTTTCCGGGAACGCCTCGAAGGAGTCGTAGCACAGCAGACGCCGCCCACGCTGCGCGGAAAAACGTGGTCGACCATTGAAAAAACGCATCATTTTTGCGATGACACCGGCGGTGAAGCCCCGATAAGTGCCGAACTCTGCCACGTCTCCCGGGATCTGGTTCGTGTACAGATACTCGAACACTTTCTGAAAGGCTTCGCTGTATATGGCGAGGCCACGCTCGGGACAATCGGTGTAGTCGGGTGCGGCAGTTCCGGCGGGGCCTGCTTCAGCTAATTTCTGATGGTTCATAACCAACACCTTCATGTGGTCACGCAGAGTGGTTGATCAATTTTTCATCGAGGAAACTCGCGACACCGTCATCGTCATTTGACGAGGTTATGTGGTCTGCCACCGCGAGCAGGGAAGCATGTGCGTTGGCGACAGCCACCGAGGTTCCCGCCCACCTCAGCATCGGTATGTCGTTCGGCATGTCGCCGAATGCGATTACGTTGCGGGCGGTACACCCCCGTGTCAGGGAAACGAGCTCGAGCGCTTCGGCCTTGTTCGCACCCGACGCCGTGATCTCGCAGAACCATTCGGAGGAGCAGGTGACTTCGAATTTCGTCGGCAGCCGGGAGCACAGCGTTCGGAGGTAATCGGTCGCGCGCCCGGGCAATTGGACGATCAGCTTGGCCAGGCCGGGGCCGCCGAGCACGGTCTCGAGGTGCTGCGCTGTTTCTGTTGGCGGCTCCGCCGAGTCCGGCAACAGGAACCCGTCCTCCAAGAAGAGCTCGGGATTTAGTTCTCCGCCGAGTCGTACTTCTGGTGCGATCCGGCGCAGAATGTCGATTATCATCTCCACGTCTCGCGCAGGCATGTAGTTCCGATGCAGATCGACACCGGAAAACCGGTCGTGGATCAGCGTGCCATTACCGCATGCAAGAAGCGCGCGGTCCGGGAGACCGTCGAGCGTCACGACGTCCCGGAGCGGACGGGCGGTCATTATGGTCACCGCGAACCCGGCCTCGTCCAGTGCTCCGAGAGTGCTGCGACTGTACGCGGACAGCGTCCCCTGCGAGTTCAACAGAGTGCCGTCGAGATCGGTCGCCACGACTGTCACTTCGTCAGCGCGCAACTTCGTACTCACCGCTCCGTCGCCGGTGCTTCGCACGTCGTGCGGCCGACAGCCCCGTGAACACGAGGAATCCGCACAGCGCGCTCGTCGGTGGTGCCCAGAAGGCGGCGTGCAGCCCGATGTGCTGCAGCAACGTTCCGGCGAGGGTCGACCCGGCTGCGTTGCCCGCCATGAAAATGGTGACCAGCCATGCGAACGCCTCGGTACTCGTTCCTGAAGGTACGCTGCTGCCGACCACGGCGAACGCGCTCGCCAGAGCCGGTGCCAGCGAAATCCCGCTGAGAGCCGCGCACGGGATCAGCACTACCGGCGGCGGGGCGAACGCGAGCGGTACGTATCCGACGGCGAGCGTGAACATCAGGAACTGGAAGTGCCGGTATGAACTGCCAGGCCAACTGCGGCTACCGTAGACGAGCCCGCCGATCAGCGCCCCGAAGGCGTTCGTCGCGAGGATGATCCCCGAGAGTTCATTCGCATGGTTGGCTTCGCTGTAGGCGATGACCGAGATGTTCAGCAGCCCGATCGTCGCTCCCGCGAATACCAGGCTCATCAGGATCTGACGCAGCGTCGCCGAACGCAACGGTCCGGCCCAGTCCGCCTGGCGATGTTCGGCCTGCCACCGCCGCACGGGTGGGGTGGTGATGAACGTGATGGTCCCCAGCAAACCGAGCAGCCCCGTGGTGACCAGGGCACCGGCCGGCCCCATCGCCTCCACCGCGATGACCACCAGCAGCGGCCCCGAAACGAAAACGAGCTCCTGCAGAGTGGCGTCGAGGGCGTAGGCGGTCTTGATCGTGCGTTCTCCCGTCAGCACCCGCGGCCACAGGCTCCTGAGGCAAGGTTCGAGCGGTGGGGTGAACAGCCCGGCCGCCACGATGCTCATACCGGCGAGCAGAACCTGGTCCGACGGGGTGATCGAGAGGGCCAGGAACCCGGCCGTGGAGGCCAGCATGCACACAGCGAGCACGCGCACTTGGCCGTAGAGGTCGACGCATCGGCCCAGGACCGGTGTGCCCACGGCGGCGGAGATTCCGTACAACGCAGCGAGCACACCGACCAGGCTGTACTCGAATCCTTGCTCGCGCAGGAACAGAGCGACGACGAGCGGCCCCATGCCCTCCGGGAGCCGCCCGACGACGTTACTTGGCAGCAGTTTTTTGACGTACTGCTGCCGGAACAACTCACCGTAAAGTTTCACGCCTTCTTCCCTTTGGTTCGTTTCCTGCCCAGTCGTGAGCTCACCGTGACGCGATCCGGCACATTTGGCGATCGGCGTCCACCAGCAACTCTACGGTCCGCGTTATCGGAGTCCGGTAAAACCCCCTGCCGAGGAGGACCAGCAGGCGTCCGGCCTCGTAATCGAGAGAAATGAATCTGTCCGCATTTTTCAGGGTTTTCCTCGAGGACATCGGGCGCAGTGTTTGCACCGAGTGTTCCGGAAGGTCGAACAACTCGACACCGAGTAGCCCCCCAGACTCGCCCAGCTCGAACACGGCCGACACGCAGGATCGTTCGATACCGTGTCCGGCCACGGGAGATCCCTGAACGCAAAGGGAGAGCTCAGATGGGTCGACATCGACGGTGGCCGAGGAACGAGCAACTTGTACCGTATATCTCATAATGCGTCTTCAAATCGGTGTGCCGGGGCGGTGTCCAGATCTCCGTGCTCCTCGTGCAGAAATTGAGGGAACCGTAGCACCGGTTGATGCCGACGCTCGGCTTCGCGCTTGCCCGAGGACGTGCTCGTCTCCTCGCGCAGACGAAGCGGCTTCTCATGGAAGCGTAGGACGACGGAACTGGTCCGGCCCCCGGGGTAAACCGTTTGAAGCTGTTCCGTCGCAACCCGCATCGGCTCACCCGTGCTACCGCCGTACATAAAAGCGCGGGCAATTCCGATCGCTCCGATCTCGTCGAGCATGTCGGCATCGCGCGAGCACGCTGCCACTGCGTCAACGGAATCGGCTGACGCACCGGCGAACGTAAACGTGTCAGTAATGGCAACCGCCGCTTCGGCACCACGTCGGAGATGGGGACCAGCGCCCGCTCTCATCAGGGTGCGTCGCACCTCCGGAAGGGACTCGGCGGAACTCGCTCCGCGACCCCGCTCGTGTTCCGGAAGACGGTGGTGGTCGTGGACATAAGCGGCGACAGCCGTGACTTCGGGATCGGCGCCCCCCTCCGCGTCGAGTGTCCGGCTCAGCCGAGCGACTCGGTCGAGGTGACCGAAGTCCTCCTCCACAGCCTCACGCACGCGCTCTACCAGGTATCGTCGGTTGTTCACGGGGTGTTCCGATGAGCGCATCGCCACGTATCGGCCAACCACTGCTGCAGCTCCGGGGCCAAGCGGTGGATTCCATTTCGGTGTCGTTGTGTCGCGAGAGCCCACATGCACATGCACAGCTCGGAACGGATCAGCTCGAGCGCGTTGCCGAGAGCGCTTTGTTCCAAGAAGTTTATCGGCTCCCCGTCGTTCAGGACGTAAACGGTGTTACCGTCCAGCATGAGTTCTGAAACAATGTCGTCTTCGCGCTTGCTTGCACAATTGGACCGTATCCCCTCGACATCGAACTCAACTTTGTTCGGGCTGCCACCGGCGAGTACCGCCCCGTCGCGGACGTGTTCCACGTCATCAGCCGTAAAGGAGCGATGCCCCGTTGCTCCGAGCACCGCGTCCGACCATCCGAACACTACTCCTGTTGATCGGGCTG
This sequence comes from Actinopolyspora biskrensis, assembly GCF_013408175.1. GTDB lineage: Bacteria > Actinomycetota > Actinomycetes > Mycobacteriales > Pseudonocardiaceae > Actinopolyspora > Actinopolyspora biskrensis. Next base: position 278,870 of record NZ_JACBYW010000006.1, on the reverse strand, counting down.
TGGGGTTTTGCGGTGGTCCTGTCAGACAAAATTCAATCGATCAAGTCCGGATACTTCCGGAGGAGGAATGTTCGCCGGACGAACCTCGACCTCCCCGACGGCGACATCCTCGGGAGTGCTGGTGATCAATGTGCGCACGCAGTGCGCCACGGACTCGGTAGTCATCTTGTACGGGGAGTGGTCGTGATCGAAGTTCGCGATCGCTCCGGGGGAGACGAGGGTCGTCGTGACACCGTTTTGCCTTTCCTCCAGAAGCAGGGTCTCGACGAGAGCTTTCAGGGCCGCCTTGGTGGTGCTGTACGCCGTGCCGCCCTCGAAGCACCGCGACCCGGCATGGCTCCCGATGACGACGATGTGTCCGCGGGCACGCCGGATGGATGGAAGGAGCTCGCGAATGGTGAGAACGACGGAAGTAAGGTTGACCATCACTGATTCGTGGTACTGATCGGCCGTGATATCAGCGATAGGCGCCAAGTTGCGCGAGACCGCGGTTGCGATGAATGTGTGGATCTCATCGTTCTCCGTGGAAATTCTGCGCGCCGTGGAAACGACCTCATCGGCGTCGGTGAATTCGCATTTGTGCTGTTGCATCCAGTCTTCGCTGGACAAAGTTCGGTTTACCGAGACGATGCTCCAGTCCTGTTCGTGCAGACTGTGCGCGATAGCGTTCCCAGTGGCGCGGTTCGTCCCTGTTACGACAGCCACCCGCCGTTTAGCTGACGTGCTCAATGAGTTCCTTCCACGCCGTCGTTATCTCGGTGTGCTCCCCGCCGTTCCGAAAAATGTCCTTGTCGAGCATGCTGCCGTCCTCCGCGCGGAGGCGCATGCAGTCCGGTGAAACTTCGGAGATTATGCTCGGATCTCCCTCGCTGTCGATCCCGAAGATCAAGCAGAAGTCCCATAACTGTATGGGATCGAGCCATTCGCAAAGCAGTTCGTTGACCGTCAAGGCGGTTTTGTACATTTTTTCCACCGGAATCCCGAGAGCGCGCAAGTAGTCCTCTCCTATGGGTTGGTCCTCGGGGTCGCACCGGTAGTCGAACTTGACGACCGGGCGCGGAAGGACTTCTTCCTCGGCGAACAGGCCTGGGTACTTGCGCAGTGTGGAACCAACAGCACGGTTTTTTACTATGACTTCGACCGGGGGAGAGACTTTGTAGTACTTAGCGAGGTAACCGGTCTGATCGACTCGACGCAGAAACGCGCACGGAATGCCCTCCTCGCGGAGCCTGCTCGCCGCCATCTCATAGAAGTCGAGACGGAGCGGACCCGTTCCCGAAACGAGCTCGTGCCGTTCATGGGTATAACTGGTGAGGCTTTCGACCAGGCGTACGAAACAGGTTTCCTCGTCGACGTGCCACAGTTTCTTGCTGCGTCCGGAAATAGAGGGTGATCGGTGCTGTTCGATCTGCAGGGGATCGGTGTTTCCAATATTCGTCACTTGACACCTTCAGGAGACGGACGAAGTGGGTTTCCGCAGTTTCGTCGGAGTGCGTAAATATTACTGCGGGATCGGTCGTACCCTCGCTTTTGCTCGCGTTCACAGGCTGTAGGGGGACTTCGGATGTCCCTTCTGGTCACCATAGGTTTACCAAGCCGGAAGAACGAGGGTCAACAAGAAATCTAATCGGTCCCACGAAAAGACGAAAAATTTTGTGACGTGGGACACAGTTCGAGGTGGATTATTCGGTCGGAACCAATTCCTGTGGTGTGGCGGTGTGTGAGAGGGGGAGGAGTCGACCGATGGTCCTCGTGCGTCGATATGCCGAGGAGGTGCCGGGGCTCGGCGACGGGGAAAGAAGTTCGCCGGATCCGCCGACAACGTCCCCGGTCGACGCGCGGGCTCTCCGTGGCCGAGCCGCGGGGAGCCCGTCGGGGAAGTGTGGTTACGTTGCAGGGCCGGGCCGCCGGGGCCACGAGCGACGGGCGGCCACGTCGGTCATCGTGACCGGGACCGGGCCCACAGCGCCCCCATCCACGCGATGGCCCCGATCACGCCGAGGCGGCGACGAAGGCAGGCCACAGCTCCTCGAGGCCGAAGACGACCGACAGCGGTGCGAGAACGGCGATGAGCGCCATGAGCTTCCCGTCCGTGTTGCGGGGCGTGTCGACGCCCTCCCGGCCGGTGGGTGATCGATCCTCGCGGTGCTGCCAGGTCCGGTCCCCGGGAGTGAAGTCCCCGGGAGTGAAACGGCCCCGGGGCATCCGTCGACGAAGAGTGCCGCGCCGGGAGGACGCTCTTCTGTCGTGAACCGGAGATCGGTCGGCGATTCCCCCGGTTCAACGCACGAGGCTTCCTGGCGATCGAACCACTGGTAGCCCTGCCGGGCAGCGGGAGCGCGTCCTCTGCGTCGGCTGAGGGGGTGGAGCACCGGTCGTTCCGCTGGATTCGCTCCCGCGCGGACGTCGTGGCGTGCGGGGTGGTGGGCACCGCAGTGGTATCGCCAGGGTGACCTGCTCGGACGTTCCGGGGAGCGCCTCGGGCCGGAGGGGCTGCTGGAACGACCCCGCGAGCCCATTCCACTGCACCGTCCGGACGGTACAGTAGAGGCATGGGCGAGACTCGGGACCGGTTGCTGCGAGTGGCCGGAGAAGTCATTCACCGGGGTGGTGTACGGGCGCTGACCCTGGAGTCGGTCGCGCGCGCCGCAGGTGTCAGCAAGGGTGGTCTGCTGTACCACTTCCCGAGCAAGCACGCGCTCGTCGAGGCGATGGCCGAGGCCCGGGTCGCCGAGATCCGCTCGGCGATGGAGCGCCATCGCGAGCAGAACCGGGATCACGGCCCGGTCGCCGGTTACATCGCCTCCCTCGACGCGGCACCCGACACGCACCTCGACACCGCGCTGATGGCCGCCGCGTTCGAGTACCCGGAGGCAGTTGCTCCGTTCCGCCGGGCCTTCGCGGAGTTTCAACGAGTGAGCAGGGAATCGAACGCGGACCCGACGCTGGGCACTCTCCTGCGGCTGGCGTGTGACGGCTTGTGGCTGGCCGAGCTCGTCGGCCTGGACGTGCTCGAGCCGTCCGAACGAGCGGCCGTGCTCACGCGAATGACGACGTTGGCGGCGGAGGAAGCCGATCCTCCGCCGGAGACGAAGGTGGAGCGATGACCGGCACGAACATCGCGATCCTGCTCGGCGTTCTCGTAGGCGGGGCAGCGCCGTGGCTGGAGGCCGTCGTCGTGATCCCCGGGGGCATCCTCGCCGGAGTGCACCCGGTACCTGTCGTGGTCGCCGGACTGGTGGGCAACCTGGCGACGGTCGCGGTCGCGGCGTGGTTCGGTGAACGCGTTCGCGCGTGGTGGGTGGCGCGCCGCGGGACGCGCGCGGAGGCCGGCGGCCGACCGGATGCCGGCCGGCGCAGGCAGCGGGTCGAGCGGCTGGTGCGACGCTGGGGCCTGCCCGCACTGGCCGTGCTCGGACCGATCGGGCTGGGCACTCAGCTCTCCGCGCTCGTAGCCGGTGGCATCGGCATCACACCGCGGGCCACGTTCGCCTGGATCGGGGCGGGCACGGTCGCCTGGAGCATCGTTGCGGCGATCGCCGCCGCCACCGGCATCTCCCTGACCGGCGCCAGCTCACCGTGAACGCCGATGGCAGTGCCGGGCGGCGGCGACCCGGTCCCGCTCCGCTTCCGAAACGCGCGAAACGCCCACCGCGGTCACACGACCGGCTGTCAGCCGAGGTGCTCCCCGGCTCCCCGCCACGGCCGCGCCAGCAGGAGCAGGGCGAGCGCGGCGCAGCAGAAACCGGCGAGCATCAGGGTCGCCATGGGCAGCGCGCTGCCTCCCGTGGCTCCCACCAACGGGGAGAACACGGCGGCGAGCAGGAACTGGCCCGCCCCGATGAGTGCCGAGGCGCTTCCGGGGGCGTGCGGCACCAGGGACTGGCCGATGGCCATGACCCCGGGAAGCACCGCCCCCATGCCCAGCATGGTCACGAACAGGAAGATCCACGTGGTGATCAGGCCGCCACCGATGAGCAGGTCGGTGATCAGCTGGGCGAGAGTGGCCACGAGTCCCAGCGCCACCCCGGCGGTGAGCACGGTGTTCATCCGCACGCGGCGGGTGAGCGCGCCGAAGGAACCGCTGGAGACCAGCATCGCCAGGGCGTTGACGCCGAAGATCAGGCTGTACCGCGTCGGGGAGACGCCGTACAGGTCCTGGAAGACGAAGCTCGAGCCGGAGATGTAGGTGAACATGGCGGCGAACGCGCACGAGAGCGTGGCCACGTAGCCCATGAACGTCCGGTCGGTCAGCAGGCCGCGCATGGACGCGAACGAGGCGGCCAACCCTCCGCGGCGTCGCCGTTGCGGTGGCAGCGACTCGGGGACGGCGCTCCACACGGCCAGCAGCAGGGCGATCCCGATTCCCGTCAGGCACCAGAACACGACGCGCCAGGAGGACCGGTCGACCAGCACGCCGCCGAGCACGGGGGCGGCGACCGGGGCGATCCCGAGGAGGACGGAGAGCACGGAGAAGTGGCGGGCCGCGGCCGGGCCGCTGTACCAGTCGCTGATGACGGCGCGTGCGATCACCATGCCCACCGCGCCGGTGAAGCCCTCCAGCAGTCGTGCGACGTCCAGGGTGAGCGCGTTCTGGGCCAGCGCGCACACGGCCGAGCAGGCCGCGAACAGGGCGCTGCCGACCAGCAGCGGGCGCCGTCGGCCCAGGCCGTCGCTCAGCGGGCCCGCGAACAGCTGGCCCACGACGAGTCCGAGCAGGAACATCGTCAGCGACAGCTGGGTGCCCGCGCTGCTGATGTTCAGCTCCGCGGACAGCTGCGGGAATCCGGGAACGTACATGTCCGTGGCCAGTGGCGAGACGGCGCTCAGCGCCGCCAGCACCGTGATCAGGACACCGGTGTGCCGGGGTGGTTGGGTGCGGGGCGGCTCCACGTGTGGGCCGCGGGTCTCGGCAGGGTGCACAGTACGAGCTGCTCCTTCCGGTGCGGTTGACGGCGTGGACGAGTCCGGGACAAGAGCGGCCGGACCGAAGATGAGATACAAATAGTATACATGTTTACTAATTGGGAGTGCACGTGTGCGCTGACACCCTGGGAGACATTCACGACGCGTGGCGGCGGGCGCGTCCGGACCTGGACATTTCCTCGATGGAGGTCTTCGGGCGGCTCAAGCTGATCCAGGCCCTGCACGAGACCGCGGTGGAACCGGCCTTCTCCGGAGCGTCGCTTTCCCCGCCGGAAGTGGACGTGCTGGTGCTGCTGCGGCACCTGGAGGAACCCATCATCGCGCGCGAGCTCGCCAGGCTGCGCGGGTGCTCGCGGGCCGCGATAGGGCGCATCCTGTCCAAGCTGGACGACCGTGGACTGGTCGCGCGGGAGCCCAACCCGGCCGACCGGCGCGCTGTCCTGGTGCGCATCACCGAGCTCGGCTGCCAGCGGATAGACGAGGTGTTCCCCCGGCAGCTGGTGCTCGAGGGCCGGGTGCTGAGCTCGCTCACCGCGCGGCAGCGCGAGCAGGTCACCGGTGCGCTGGACCTGCTGGCCGAGGCCCTCGGCGGTGTGACCGGCTGATCAGTCGGGAGCCCCGGCTTCGCGTGCAGGCTGCTCGGTCGATGTGGAGGCGAGTCTGTCCTGAATCTCGGCGTGGCGGAACTGGTAGAGGGGTCCGACCGTCCGGAGCAGGTTCCGTGCACGGGCGTCCTCGAGGAAGAGGATCATTCGTGGCGGGGTGCGGTGTGCGATCGAGAGTCGAGCAAAGGATGCCGTGGTTGAGCTAGATGCGAAACCGCTGAAGGTTGTTAAAGTCCCAAGGCCGAGCCCGACGACGATCCCAACCGTGGCCCCGGCTGCGAACCCGACCGTGTAGCCAGTGAGGAGGCCGGTTGAGAGGCTGCCTGCGAGCCCCATCGTGATCCCGTACGTGAGCCCAGCCCTCCGGTCTTGAACCCAGATCTCCACAGGGCCTCGGACTTCCCGTTCGACTTCCTTCGAATCCTGAGCCGAGCTCACGAGTCCGAGTACGAGGCCGAAAAGCCCGCCGCCTATGAGACCGACTGCGAGCGCAGTAACGAGCGCTACGAGTCCAGCCGTGGGGCCAGTCTTGAGCCAGATCGCGAGCCCGGTTGCAGGCCCGGCCGGGAGTCCGTGCATAAGCCCGTATCTGAGCGCGCTCGGGGCCAACCTCAGCTGTTTGGGGGACAGGGGAGTTGCGGCTGTGGGGTTCTCACTGGCCAGTCTGGGCAACTGCCACCAGGCGAGGTCGCGGGTTCCTGCGGCGGTCATGCGGGAGGCGAGGTATCGCAGGGTGCGGTGGGCTGCTTCGGCGGTGTAGGGCGGTGGTGGTCGCCCCGGGCGGAGGCGGTAGGCGGCGTGGATCGCGTGGTCGAGCAGGTGGTTGTCGATGTCGGTTGAGGTGGGAAAGCGGGTGGTGTCGAGGAGTTCGTCGACGGGTTCGGTTGCCCCGTAGACGTCGCGCAGAAGGCTGAGCGTGAGCGGGTTGTCCAGTGCGTCGCCGACAGCGCTGTCCGAGCTGCCGGTGAGGTGCTCAACGAGTACTTTCCAGGAGGGTGGCGGCGGGTCGACCAGTGGTTCGAGTAGGTACTTGGCCGCAGTGTCCGAGGGAACGGGTTGGATTTCGAGGGCGACGGCCCCGGTCAGGATCGTTGTCTTGGCTGTGGTCAGGGCTTCGTCGATGCGGCTGGTGATTACCAGCCGGAACGGGGCGTCGGCCAGTGCCGTGAGCGCGCTGGAGCGCAGGTATTCGGGCATCTCGTCGAGTCCGTCTAGGAACACCGCCACCCGGCCGGTGACCAGTAGCTTGGCGGCGTGCTCGCGACGGCCGCGAAACATCGGGTAGTTCTCGACGAGCTTGTCGGTCAGCCAGTCGGTGACTGCGGTTTCGTGAGTCCAACCGTGCAGGGTGAACATCACCGGTACGGGGATTCGTGCCCGATCCCCTTCCGGTGCGTGCTCGCGGAAGCGCAGCGCCTCGCACAGCAGCAGGATCGCCGCCGAACTCTTACCGGAACCGGCGGGACCGAGCAGCAGCAGTCGTCCCGAGGCCAATCCGCCGTACACCGTGTGGAGCGCTGCCGCGTCCCCTTCCTCGAGGTGTTCGCGGTCCACGGTGTCCAGCCCCGGGAGCGGATCGAAGCGGGCTCCTGATGGTGTGGTCTCAGTGGCGGCGGTTACCGGTCCGGCCACCGGTGACTTCGAACGACGCCACCACACCGGAAGTGGGTGTGGTCGCACGAGTCCTCGTTCCCGCGCGGCCTTCTCCCACTGTTCGCTCACCGCGGCCGCGAGCAGCTCTGCCGGGTCTTCCGTGTCCGCCCCCGATCTCGTCGCCGAGATGACTGTCCACGCCAGCGGAATGAGCGTGGCGACAGCGGCGACGATGCCCGCGAGGTCGTTGCCGGTTCCCAGCCCCTCGGTGACAGCCGTACCGATGATCAGGATGCTGACGCCCACTGACGCCGACAGGGACGCGACCACAACCCAGGTTCGTGACCTCGGCATGACGAATCCTCACCACTGACGACTGCTGCTACGGCGCAAACTGTAACTGCCGCATCCCGCGAGAGTGTTGTGACTCCGGAGTTAGCCGGGCCCATCCGGCCGCGTCGCGGTTCAGCTGGCCTCGCCAGGGCCGCTGTAGCTGGAGGTGTGAAACCAGCAGATGTCCCCGAAGTTGAACTGTCCCTCGCCTCGCATCACTTCTTGCTGGCCTTGGCGGAAACGTTCGATGATCTCCTCGCGAGGGGCCTTCCAGCGGTGGAACATGTTGTCGACGATATCTCCTGGGTACAGATATCCACGATCCATGAGAATGATAGCGGAATCCACCGTCCGCTCGACGAGGTTCGCTTCCTCTCCGGTGTCCTCCTTGAGGAGGTAAGCCAGGTCTATAAACTGAACATCGTCGTCCTCGCCGAGATCGAGAACATCGTCAATAAATTCCTGTGGAAGTTCCACCGTTATTTTCCTCCTTGTTTCGGATCGATGTGAATCTTGAGTTCGTTCTTGGTCGGATCTCGTAAGTCCAGTACCGTGCTCTCCGGTCCTTGTCCGCTTTTGGTGCGATATCCAACCGTGCTTCCGTCGGGAAGCATGACGATCTTGTCATAACCGGGGCGTTCTATCGGCGTTCCACCTCGGGAAAGATTTTCCCAGGCTTCGTTTATGTCCTCAGCACTATCAACGTGTCGCATCGGCGTCTTTTTCTTCTTTGGGGGTTCGTGACCGATGTCGGTGCCCCGATTGGCTACGTGGTCGGCGATGTTCTTGCCGTTGTAGGTGGCCTTGTCGAGGATACGTTGGCTCTTGGCGGACTTCAGGGCGGTGTTCACGCCGGAGAGGACATCGCCGCCCTTCTTGGCGGCTCCGGCTCCGCCGAGGGCACTCAGGATCGCGTCGGGCAGTACGTGGCCAGCCGCCCGGGTGGGATTGGTGTGGAACTGGTCCCAGGAGACCATACCCTTGGCGAACTCGACCGGATGAGCGAAAGCCGAGCGCACGCTGGCCGGTATCTGGTCCAGATTGGTGACGATGTCGCCGATGTCGCCGGCCCAGTCGCCCACCCCCTGGAAGAACTGGGACACCCCGGAACCGACGCTTCCCCAGAAACCGGGTTTGTCCGGGGCGCGATCACGTGCGTCGTCGAGAGCGTCGGCGGCGCGTTCCCCGGCCTCGTTCAGCTGCCCACGGGCTCGATGCAACAGGTCTTGGGCCTGCTGCCGTTTCTCCGCCCCCGGATCGGTGAACTCCGGTGGTGACTCGCCTGCCTGCTGGGCCTGCTGAACAGCGGCTTCGTGTTGGGCGCGCGCCTGCTCGCCTGCCTGCTGCCCCTCCCGCCACACCGCGATCGCCTCACCCGCCCGCTGCTGGGCCCACTCCAGAGTTTCGACGTACTCGGTCAGCGCGTTCGCCGCATCCAGGAACGCGTCCCCGGCTTTGATCCAGGCGCTCGGATGGCCGTCGAAGGCTTCGTGGAACGCGTCGGCTGCCTTGCCCTCCCAGTCGGCGGTATCCAGGTGCTTGAGTCCGTCCCCGGCTCGCAGATAGGCGGCGCTCGTTCTGTTGCACTGGGCGATTTCCTCCCGGACGGCGTCCGGCTTGCCTGGAACCAGAGCACGGGGGTCCGTGGTGCTGCCCAATTCGGCCACGGTCGCTCACTCCCCGGACGACATCAGACGATCGACGTTGACGTTCTCCGTCTCCGCGTACGTCTTCGCGCTGTCGGACAGCGCATCGCGCAGGCCGGTGGCATCGCGCAGCAGCACCGAGACCCCGTACTTCCACGCATCGCCGAATCCGGCTACTGACCGGGCCAGCCGTTCGTGTCCGTAGATGGACGACTCCTCGCCGAGTCCGCCCACGTTCGCCTCGTTCGCCTGCTCGATCGCCGCGTCCACTCCGCCGGAGGCATCCAGCAGAGCCCGCATCGTCACCCGCACATCACTCACACCCGGTCACTCCTCTTCCGCGAGCGGCATGGTCGCGACCTCGGCCAGCACCGATGGAGGTAACGACACCGCGTGTTCGTCCTCCACATCGATCACCAAGCCCACATCGGCAGGAACGAAACGTGCGAACTCCCCACCGCTCAACCCCAGGTAATCGCACTCTCCGGCATGCGAGGCCAGGCGTTGCTTGGTGGTGAACACGCACGCCCAACATCCCTGGCTGGACACATCGGCTACGAACAACTTCGGCGACTCGGCGGACGTGCGCGTGTAGAAGAACCCGGCGGCGAACACCGGAAGGAACTCCGCCAGTGAGCACTCATCGGCGTGCAGTCGCCGCGCGGCCTCGGCTACTTCACCACCGACGGAAACGCTTCCCATCCGTACCTCACACCAGCACGGCAGCAACGGTCCGGAACAGGTTAGTCACGACCGGAACGGGTTCACGTCCACGGTGAACAGCGCAGGAAGTGTTCTTGATCACAAGGAGAGCGCGCTCTCTTCAGGGATCAGCGTCCCTAGCCCCTGCGGCGGCGCTCGTTGAGCTCGCGGAGCTGGCGCTTCACGTCGTCGAGCTCCCAGCGGTAGTGACCGCCCGGTGTCGTCAGCGCGGGTTCCAGCTGGCCGGTGCGGGCGTAGTGCGTGATCGACTGGTGGGAGATCCCGAGGGCTCGTGCCAGCTCCCCGCTCGTCAGCAGTCGATCGGACATGCCCCGAAGGTAATTCGCTCGATCGGTCGACGCTTGTCGCTTTAGCGGTTTTAGCAGTTCGGTTAAGATTCGCTTGTTAGCACTTTTAGCAGATTGAGCATTTTTATGAGGAGGTCCGATGGATTTCGAGCGCCCGCACTTCTGGATGCCGGTGCCCGCGCCCGAGGGCAGGCGCCACGCCTTCCGGGGCAGGCGGTGGGACGGCTCGCCCGTGCTGGAGAGCGCGTGCGGCTCGGCGCTTCCGCTGGCGACCCCCAGCGAGATGGACTGGATCCAGTGCCCCACCTGCTGGTACTGCTGGAACGTCCTGCTGGAACAACCTTCCGAACCGGAGAGCACCTGCGCGGGCTGCCCGTACGACTCCGGACACCGGACCCCGGAGAGCACCAGGGCCGAACTCGAGCGCGCCGACACCCCGTGAGCCCGGTGGTCCGCCGCCGACGTCCGGAGCGGGCCGATCGCAACGGACACGGATCGTCGGGTCGGAAGGCCCGGGCAGCGCCTAGCTTCGAAGTCGGGGAGGGAGGCCACCGTGCTCGAACACCTCAACGAGGCCATGGAACACATCGAACGTCACCTCACCGAGGAGATCGACGTCCGGGAACCGGCCCGGATCGCGCGCACCTCGGAGCACCACTTCCGCAGGATGTTCTCCGCCCTGGCGGGGATCCCGCTGTCGGAGTACGTGCGCAGGCGCAGGATGACCCTGGCCGCGGGAGCCGTGCTCTCCGGTGAACGGTCCCTGCTCGACATCGCCGTCGAGCACGGTTACGGCTCCAACGAGGCGTTCGCCCGTGCGTTCCGCTCCGTGCACGGCGTCGGGCCGTCCGAGGCGAGGAGTCGCGGTGCCGCCCTCCGATCCCAACCACGGATGACGTTTCACCTGACGGTCGAAGGGAGCACACCGATGGAACACCGGATCGTGGAGAAGGAGGCCTTCCGGCTCATCGGCCACCGCACCGAGGTCCCGATGGTCCACGAAGGACACAACAGTGCCATAGCCGACTTCGTCTCGGGAATCGGCGCCGCGGAGCTGAAGCTCCTGGAAGCGTTCTCGGACCAGGAGCCGCGCGGCATCGTCTCCGCCGTGGAACCGCTGGACGCCTCCCGGGCGGAAGGCAGCAGCGTGGACTACCTGCACGGGGTCGTGTCCGCGTCCCCCGCGACGGAAGGCTTGGCCGAACGACTCGTTCCCGCGGGCAAGTGGGCCGTGTTCCCCACCAGTGGCAAGGCGCCGGAAGCCGCGCAGTACCTCTGGCGGGACGTGTTCACCGAATGGTTCCCGTCCAATCCCCACCGCAGCGTCGCGGGACCGGAGATCCTGCGCACCGAGCTCTCCGCGGACGGAACCGAGATGTCCTGCGAGCTCTGGATACCCGTCGAGCACGAGAGCTGATTCGTACGGTGCCGGTTCGTTTCCGACGGGCACGGGGGCGGAAAACATTCCGCCCCCTTTCCGCCGTGCGGCTCTCGTGTCGGATGCCTCCGATCGGGTTAGAACGAGCCCTGCGGTGCTCGTTTCCGCACGACGAATCGTGGTTCCGAACTCGCCGGTCCGCGTAGGATGATCAAAAGACGCCCCCTGGCGGGGGGCGTTGTCATCCAGCACCACCAGTACGCGAGGAGAGGCGCCCGTCGGATGGACGCGGAGATAACGCTGCGGGTGGACGGGCAGCGGCGGACGCTGTCCGTGGACACCCGGACCACTTTGCTGGACGCGCTGCGGGAGAGAATGGGGGTGACCTCGCCGAAGAAGGGGTGCGACCACGGGCAGTGCGGCGCGTGCACGGTGCTGCTCGACGGCCGCCGGGCGACCAGCTGCCTGACCTTCGCCGTCGCCAACGACGACAGCGAGGTCGTGACGGCCGAGGGGTTGGCCGAGGACGAACGACCGCACCCGGTGCAACAGGCCTTCCTCGACAACGACGGTTTCCAGTGCGGGTACTGCACCCCGGGCCAGATCTGCTCGGCCGTCGGGATGCTCGACGAGGTCAAGGCGGGCTGGCCCAGCCACGTGACCGAGGACCTCGACGAACCGCCCGAACTGGACGACGAGGAGATCAGGGAAAGGATGAGCGGCAACCTCTGCCGCTGCGGTGCCTACGCCAACATCGTCTCAGCCATCCGAGAGGCCGCCGAGTGAAACCATTCGACTACCAACGCGCGGACGACGCGGACAGCGCGATCGCGACCGTCAGCGGTGATCCCGAGGCGAGGTACATCGGCGGCGGGACCAATCTCGTCGACCACATGAAACTGGGGATCACCGAACCGGGGAAGCTGGTCGACATCACCCGGTTGCCGTACGACTCCGTCGAGGCGCTGCCCGGCGGCGGGGTGCGCATCGGCGCCACGGTGCGCAACAGCGACCTCGCGGCTTCCCACGTGATCCGCCAGCGCTACCCGGTGCTGGCCCAGGCGCTGCTGGCAGGGGCCTCCGGGCAACTGCGCAACCTCGCCACGACCGGGGGAAACCTGCTCCAGCGCACCCGCTGCTCCTACTTCCAGGACACGAGCACGCCGTGCAACAAGCGCGAACCGGGAACCGGGTGCTCGGCCCTGGAGGGCTGGAACCGCTACCACGCGGTCCTCGGGGCCTCCGAGCACTGCGTGGCGACCAACCCCTCCGACATGGCCGTGGCCCTGGCCGCGCTCGACGCCACCGTGCTGGTCCGGGGGCAGGAGGGACAGCGCCGCATCCCGGTGACCGAGCTGCACCGGCTCCCGGGCGACGAACCGGAGCGCGAGACCGTGCTCGAGCACGGTGAGCTGATCACCGCCGTCGAGCTGCCCGCTCCCTCCGAGAGCTCCCGCTCCACCTACCGCAAGGTCAGGGACCGCGCCTCCTACGCGTTCGCCCTGGTCTCGGTGGCCGCCGTCGTCGAGGTCTCCGAAGGCGCGATCAGCCACGCCCGCATCGCCCTCGGTGGACTGGCGCACAAACCGTGGCGGGCCACCGCCGCCGAGGAGGCACTGCGCGGCGCCCCGGCCACCGAGGAGACCTTCCGGAACGCGGCCGAGGCGGAGCTGGCCGAAGCGCGGGCACTGCGCGACAACGCGTTCAAGATCCCCATGACCCGCAACACCCTCAGCGCGGTGCTGCGCGAGCTCACCAGGCAGGAGGGAGCGTGACCGACGTGTCGAACTCCGGCAAGCTCGGAGAACCGCTGGAACGTCTCGACGGGCCGGCCAAGGTCACGGGAACGGCCAGGTACGCCTTCGAACAGCCCGTGGACGATCCCCTCTACCTGCATCCGCTGCAGGCCGACATCGCGCGGGGAAGGGTCGTCAGGATCGACACGAGCCCGGCCGAGGCCCTGAGCGGGGTCCACACCGTGCTGACCCACGAGAACGCGGAGTCCCTGAGCTCCCGGGTCGACGTCGAACTGGCCGTCCTGCAGTCCCCCGAGATCGGCTACCGGGGACAGGTGATCGGTGCCGTGGTCGCCGACACCCAGGAGATCGCGGCGCACGCCGCGGGCCTCGTCGAGGTCACCTACGAACGGCACCCCCACGACACCGTGTTCCGCTCCGACGACGAGATCGTCTACACCCCGGACGGTTCCAACCCGATGATCGGCGAGGACCTCGACCGGGGCGATGTGGACGAGGCGCTGGCCGCTGCCGAGTACGCGGTGGACGCCACGTACACCACCCCGGCGGAGTACAACAACCCGATGGAGCCGCACGCGACCATCGCGGTGTGGGAGAGCGCGGAGCTGACCCTGTACGACTCGAACCAGGGGTCCTACACCGTGCGGGACATGATCGCCCCGACGCTCGGGATGGATCCGCAGCGGGTGCACGTCTTCGCCCCGCACGTCGGCGGTGGTTTCGGCTCCAAGGGGGTCCCCCACGCGCACGTGATGCTGGCGGCGCTGGCCGCCAGGAAGTTGGAGGGACGACCGGTCAAGTGCGCGTTGTCCCGCAGGCAGATGTTCTCCCTCGTGGGGTACCGGCCGCCAACCAGGCAGCGGGTTCGGCTGGGAGCGGACTCCGCGGGCAGGCTGACCGCGACCGAGCACTCGGCGCTCGAGCAGACCGCGCGGGTCAAGGAGTACGCGGAGCAGAGCGCCAGCGCGGCGCGGAACATGTACGTCTCGGCCAACCGCCGCATCACCAACGAGCTGGCCGTGCTGGACGTGCCCGTGCCCACGTGGATGCGCGCCCCCGGTGAGGCCGGTGGGATGTACGCGCTGGAGACGGCCATGGACGAGATGGCCCTGACCTGCGGTGTGGACCCCGTCGAGTTCCGCGTCCGCAACGAACCCGAGCGCGCCCCGGAGTCGGGGCTGCCGTTCTCCAGCCGCAACCTGGTCTCCTGCCTGCGTCAGGGGGCCGAGATGTTCGGCTGGAACGATCGCGACCCCGAACCGGGCGTCCGGCGGGAGAACGGCTGGCTGTCCGGAACCGGTGTGGCCGCGGCGACCTTCCCGAGCTTCAGCATCCCCGGCTCGAAGGCCACCATCGGTTACGAACCCGGCGGGTACTACCGGGTGGAGATCGGGGCAGTGGATCTCGGCACGGGCTCCCGCACGGCGCTGAGCCAGATCGCCGCCGAGGCGCTGGAAGTGCCCGTGGAGGCGGTGCGGCTGCACCTGGGCAGCACCGAGCAGCCGCGGGCGAGCATCGCGGGGGGATCCTCGGGAACGGCCTCCTGGGGCTCGACGATCGTCCAGGCCGCGCGCGAGTTCCGCGCCGAGCACGGCGCGGAACCTGCGGAGGGCGCCGAGACCACGGCGGAGGCCGCGGCCAACCCCGCCGCCGGTGAGTACGCGATGAACGCCTACGGGGCGCAGTTCGCCGAGGTCGCGGTGAACGCCGACTCCGGGGAGATCCGCGTGCCGCGCATGCTGGGTGTTTTCGCCGCGGGACGCATCGTCAACGCGCGCACCGCGCGTTCGCAGTTCCTCGGCGGGATGACCATGGGCCTGTCGATGGCGCTGCACGAGCACGGCGTCCTCGACGGGCGGTTCGGGCACGTCGTCAACCACGACCTCGCCGGGTACCACGTAGCCGGCAACGCCGATGTGGGTTCGGTGGAGGTGAGCTGGCTCGACGAGCACGACCCGCACGTCAACCCCATGGGGATCAAGGGGATCGGCGAGATCGGCATCGTCGGGGTGGCCGCGGCCATCGGGAACGCGGCCCGGCACGCCACCGGGATCCGGGTCCGTGAGCTGCCCCTGACCCCGGAGAAGTTCCTCATTTAGATTCCATGGCGGAGCTTTGCTCGGGTGGTTTCTTAGCCGTCACGTGAGTCGGCGCCTTGCTGCGTTGGGCCGCTCTTGAGTAGCGGCCTACGCGGCGAGCGGCCCGGCCTTGCAATGCATCCGACTCACGCACCGGATCCCCCGTGCCCCGCGTAGGCTCAAAGCACCAGCGCCGGGGAGAACCCCCCGGCGGCGCCTACTGCGCAGGTGGTGACAAGCGGCTGCGCCGCTTGACTGACGGCCGGACCGACCGAGGTGCGACCGCGGGGGCGGCGTTACCTGCGCCGTCCCCGCCGGGATTCCCGCGGAACCGGCTTGCGCCCCCAGGTGCGGTGCCAGCGCCAGTTGATCCAGGCGTCCGCGAGCAGCACGAGCAGTGCCAGCACGGCCAGTCCGGCGCCCAACGCAGCCGAGATCACCACCCCGAGGAACACGCCGAAGAGGAGCAGCGGAATCACCAAGATCCAGCAGAACGGATCGACGCTGCCGAAAAACGAGGGGTTGGGGCGGGAACTCCCCTGGTCACGCGCCACCGGGATGCTCGCTTTCAATCGAGGCCTGGTCCGAGTGAATTATCGGTGTCGCCGTGCGGACCGCTGCGGGCGGGGCGGCCCGGAAAGTCACCGCTGCCCACGGGCTGGAGTTCCGGAGCGGGTCGCTCGCGGCCGCAACGTGGCCCTGCTCGGCAGGCCGAGCCACCACTTCTCCGGCCCGAAACGCCACTCGTCCGGGCCGAAGCGCCAGCGCCGCGGGGTGAGCCGCCAGTGCTGTGCCTCCTGCGGTTTCTTCGGCACGCGGCGGTACGTCAGGAACCCGAGTATGACGGCCGCGAGGAAGCAGGGCGCGGAAACGCCGAGCGGGGGATCGGTCAGGTTGAGCACCATCGCGGTGGTGGAGGGCGCGATGAACCCGACGATGAGCAGGAGCCGGTCCCGCGGGGACATGGAGTTCCAGGGTGGAACGGATGAGCTGCCACCGAGGTGTGCGTTGCCGCAGGATTCCCGGGGCCGGTGTTCGTGCCGCGGAGTGCCCGGGTCCGTGGAGGCCATCGTTCTTCCCGTCGCGTACTCGGTGTCCGTGTTCCGTCCCGGCCGTGGGTTCCGCGGGAGGATTATCCTCCGTACAGCTTCGCGGCGTAGGACTCCCCGTAGTACTGCTCCAGCTCCGCGAGGCTCTTTTCCGGGGATTCCAGGGTTTTGGCTATCCGCGGTCGCGAGTCCACCGCTGCGGGGTTCCAGCTTTCCGGGTTCCACAGGTCGGCCCGCATGAAGGACTTCGCGCAGTGGTGGAAGATCTGCTCGGTCTCGACGACCAGGGCGAGCGCGGGGCGGTGCCCACCGACCTCCATGCGTTCGAAGAACGGTGCGTCGGTCGCGATGCGCGCCCGTCCGTTGATCCGGAGCGTGTCCCCGCGTCCGGGGATCATGTAGAGCAACCCGACGTGCGGATTGCGCAGGACGTTGTGGAACCCGTCCGCGCGGCGGTTGCCGGGCCGCTCCGGAAGCGCGATCGTGCTCTCGTCCAGCACGAGCGTGAACCCGGGCGGATCGCCCTTGGGGGAGACGTCGCAGTTGCCGTGCTCGTCGGAAGTGGCGACCAGGCAGAACGGCGAGCGGGCCAGCCACTGTCTGTCCAGCTCGTGCAGCGTGGACCTTTCCTTGTCCAGCGTCCGCCGCAGCGGTGTGCCGATCAGCTCGTGCAGCTCCTGCGCGTCCGTGACCTCGGTGAACCCGGTGGTTTCGCCGCCCGTCGATCCGAGCTGTTCAGCGGAGGAACCGTGCGCTCCGGTTTCGTTCATCCGTGCACCCTCTGGCGGGGAAGATCCGTCGACGGACACGGTACCCGGCAGCGGGTGGGCCGGACAGGCCTTCCGTGATCGGGTGGGCCCGCCCGGAACGTTCGAGCGTGCGAGCGGAACGTTTTTCCGAGGCGGCTCCCGCCGGCGAGACTTTCCTTTCCCCTGCCGTGGGGGTGCTGAGCGGAACCTCCCGCGGTCTCGTGAGCGGGTGCCCCGACATCGGGTGGCGGTTTCCGCACGACGTCGGGGCCGTCCTCGCGAGAGCACCACGGGAGAACCCGCGGCGGCGCGAGCTGCTCGGGTGAATTCTTCGGCGCCGCCTGCGCCGAAAGCACCACGTCGGTCATCGACACGCCCGGAGGGCATCGGTAAGCGGAACCCGCGCGAACGGGGCGGTACGGACGGGCTCCGCTGTGAACGGATGCTTCCGCCAGAAAAGGGGCGCGGTTCGGAAGCTTCCGTGCCGTGCATCGGGAGGCAGTGCGCTCGTCCGCGGAGCCGTTACGAGGTCGTGCCGCTCGTGGCGACGAGCAACGATCCGGGAGTGTGGTCGTCGGGGAGATCGAGCAGTTGGTCGATCACTTCGTAAACGGTTCCGCTGGAGCGCCACCAGACCGTGCTCGGTGCGTAGATGTTCTCCTCCGAGCCGGGCATCCTGGTGGCGAACACGTGGTCCTCGGATTCCAACCGGATCACGTCGATGACGTTGTCGTGTCCGCGGAAACCGACCAGGGACTGCAGTTCTCCTTCGGAGTCCGTGGACTGGACGAATTGGAAACCACGCGCGATGAGTTGCAGCAGGCGGGTTTCGTACTCCGTTTCGGTGTCAGCGGATGAAGTCATCGAACTCACCGTCCTTGGCGCCGGCCACGAACGCCGCGATCTCGGCACGGGTGTAGACCAGGGCGGGGCCCTGCGGATCGCGCGAGTTGCGCATAGCCACCTCGTTCCCGTCCAGTGCGGCGACCTCCACACAGTTGCCGACCGCCCCGCTGTGCCTGCTCTTGCGCCACTGCGCTCCGGTGAGCCGGGCGGCCGAGGTGCTGGTGCGGGTCTCTCCGTGCATGGGGTCACTCCTCCTGTGTGTTGTGTGCATGTGCACGTGCACGGTGATCCTGCCAAGGGAGCTTTCGGGGTGGCAATGCATATGCACGTGCAGCTGCAAACGACACTCGATCGTGGGAGTTCGTTACCCCTTCGTTCTCCGGGAATTCACTTTTCGTGGTCCCGCGGCGTCACGACGAACCGCGCTGTCGGAAGTGGTCAGTCGATGCTCGCCCGCATCTTCTGCAGCAGTTGCCTGGAATCCTCCGGCGTCTCCGCGTCCACGGTCAGGCGGTCGAAAACCCTTCCGTACTTCTCGATCTCGTCCGGCTTGTCCAGATGCAGCGCCCCGGCCAGGTGCTCCACGTAGACCAGGTTCGGAAGTTCCGGCTCGGCGAACCGCAACATGCTGAACGACCCCTCCGCCGCGTAACCGCTGAGCCGGTAGGGCACGACCTGCAGAGTGATCGTGGAGCGCTTGGTCATCTCGAGCAGGTGATCGAGCTGCGCACGCATCACCCGTATCCCCCCGATGGGGCGGTGCAGCACGGACTCGTCGATCACGGCCCAGACCCGAGGGGCGTCGGGACGGTTGAGCAGCTTCTGCCGCTGCATCCGCAGCGCGACCCTGCGGTGGACGTCCTCGTCGGCCAGCTCCGGTCGGCCCCGGCTGGCTATCGCCCTGGCGTAGTCCTCGATCTGTAACAGGCCGGGAACGAACTGAAGCTCGAAGGTCTGGATCCGCGCGGCGGACTCCTCCAGCCCCACGAAGTCCTGGAACCAGTCGGGCATCAGGTCGCTGTAGCGGTTCCACCAACCGGGCTGGTTGGACTCGCGGGCCATGTCCAGGAACGGCTCCCGGTGCTGCTCGTCGACTCCGTAGCACTTCAGCAGGTCGACTATGTCGCGCTCCTTGATGCTCACCTTGGCCAGTTCGATGCGACTTATCTTCGACTCGGAGCCGCGTATGGACTCGGCGGCCTCGGCCCTGGTGATCTCGGCCGCCTCCCGCAGGCGTCGCAGCTGCGTCCCGAGCACGATCCGCCGTGCGGTCGGCTTCGGGTGCTCCTCGGGTGGCTCGTGGTGATCGCCGGAATCGACAGTGGTCATCGCCGCTCCTGTTTCCTCGGTGTAGGCACCGGTCCGCGGTGGGCCCGAGCCGTCGGGAGGGGGTTCGGCTCGAAGGTGTCCGAAAAGGCCCATCGGCGCCGTTCCCGATCCGATTCGAGTCCTGTCGTACGGTTTCGCGAGATTACCTTCCTGTGCTTGCATTTACCGCACGCGATGGTTCTTTTACGCCACGTGTCCGATTGTGGAGTACTCGCCGGCATTCACGTGAGGTTTCGATGACCGAAGTCAACCCGTTAGTAGAGAGCGCCACCCCGGTCCACATCGACACGGGTAAGGCGAGTATCGCCAGGGTCTACGATGCCTTCCTCGGTGGCAAGGACAACTACGAAGTGGACAGAGCAGTCTTCGAGGACGTCAAGCGAGTGACCCCGGAGGCTGCCGATCTGGCGTGGGACAACCGCGAGTTCCTCATCCGGGTGACCCGCTTCGTCGCCAACCAGACGGGAGTGCGCCAGTTCCTCGACTGCGGGTCCGGGCTCCCCACCGCCGAGAACACCCACCAGGTGGCCCAACGCCTCAACCCCGAGGCCAAAGTGGTCTACGTGGACAACGACCCCGTGGTGCTCGCCCACGGTCGTGCGCTGCTTGAGGAGAACGAGCAGACGCACTTCAGCCCGACCGACATCTTCGAGCCGCGCCAGGTCCTCGAGGATCCGGTGGTGAACAGGTACCTCGACTTCTCCGAGCCGGTCGCGCTCTTCCAGATCGGCACACTGCACCACCACGTCGGCGACCGCGACCCCGGCGACCTGATGCGGGAGTACGTGGACGCGCTCCCCTCCGGTTCCCTGGTGGCGCTGAGCCACTTCTACGACCCGGAGGACGGCGACTACTACAGCGGGCTGGCCCGGCGGATGGAGAAGAGCTTCACCAACAGCCCGATGGGAAGCGGGCTGTTCCGCTCCCGAGCACAGATCGAAGCCATGTTCCCCGGGCTGGAGCTGATCGAACCGGGCCTGGTGCTGTGCTGCGACTGGTGGCCCGACGGCCCGAGGCTGCGGAAGCAGCCCGAAGTCTCCAACTGCATAGTGGGTGCGGTGGGACGCAAACCCTGATGGGACGGAGAACGTCGGCTCCGGGTGGTCGGGTAGCCGTCACGCGAGTCGGCGCCTCGCTGCGTTGGGCCCGCTCTCGAGTAGCGGCCTAGGCCACGTGCCCTGCCGCCTTGCGATGCATCCGACTCACGCACGGCCGCTACCCGATGTCGGGCCGCGCCGGAGCGAGAGCCCGCGAGAGGTTCCGCCACGCAACCACCCGAGCAACCGGCACCGGGAACCCTCCATCATCCCGGTGCGGTCTCGGCGAGCGTCCGGGCCACTCGCCGAACATCGTCGTCGTCCAGGTCGGCCCGGGCCGTCAGCCTCAGTCGGGACGCCCCGTCCGGAACGGAGGGAGGACGGAAGCACCCCACGCGCACCCCGTGCTCCAGGCAGGAACGCGCCCAGGTGACGGCGGTACGCGGCGCGCCGACGGGAACGCCGAGCACGGCCGCGCCGGGGGAACCGGCCGGGACGCCGCGTTCGGCCAGCGCCCCGTGCAGCCCGTGGGCCACCTCCTGAACCCGCTGCGCGCGCCGCGGTTCCTCCCGCAGCAGGCGCACCCCGGCGAGCGCGGCCGCGGCCGCGGGAGGGGCGAGCCCCGTGTCGAACACGAAAGTGCGGGCCGCCTGCGCGATGTGGTCGACCACGCGCCGCGGTCCCAGCACCGCGCCGCCCTGCGCGCCCAGCGCCTTGGACAGGGTCACGGCGGCCAGGGCGTCGTGGGGAGCCCCGAGTCCGAAGGCGGAGAACGCCCCGGCGCCTCCGCCGAGCACACCGAGGCCGTGCGCGTCGTCGACGAGCAGCCCGGCCCCGTGCTCGCGGCAGACCGCGAGCAGGCCGTCGAGGTCGGCGGTGTCCCCGTCCACGGAGAACACCGACTCGCTCAGCACCACGTGGGGAGGGGAGCTCTCCGCCAGGGCGTTCCGGACCGCTTCCGGATCTGCGTGGGGCACCACCCGCACCCGTGCCCTGGACAGCCTGCATCCGTCGATCAGCGAGGCGTGGTTGCCGCTGTCCGAGACGATCGTGGAGTCCGCTCCGGTCAGCGTCGTCACCAGAGCCAGGTTCGCGGTGTATCCGGAGGAGAACACCAGCGCCGCCTCGGTGCCGTACAAATCGGCCAGTTCGGCTTCCAGGGTCGTGTGCAACTCGGTCGTTCCGGTGACGAGCCTGGACCCGGTGGAACCGGTGCCCCAGCGACGTGCGGCCGCGGCGGCGGCCTCCGTGACCGTGGGATGCCGGGCGAAGCCCAGGTAGTCGTTGCTCGCCAGGTCCAGCACGTCCTCCGCGGAACGGCGTGGCTCGACGACTCTGTGCAGCCCGTTGTCCCGCCGGTGCCGCGCGTGCCGATCGACCCAGTCGAAAACCGCCTCACCCGCGGAACAGCCGTTCGCGGAACCACTAGCCGTCATGAGTCCATGCTGTTCGGACCGGGGCGGATTCCGACAGTGTTCGGAACGGACAAGCGAAGCGGGCCCGTTTTGTCCGTGGCACGAATGGGAACCGGGGCCCGGAACCGGGCAGGGTCCGGGGCGTGCTGTCGCTCGATGCTCCGCTGAACGCGGAGGAACTGACCGAACTGGACCGTCGTCGTGTCTGGCACCCCTACACCACGTCTCCCACCGGGAGCCGGCAGCTGCTGGTCGAATCGGCCGCGGGGGTCCGGCTGCGGTTGGCCAGGCCGGTGAACGGGGTGGAGGAACTCGTCGACGGGATGTCCTCCTGGTGGGCGGCCGTCCACGGTTACGCGCACCCCGAACTGGACGCGGCCGCCCACGCGCAGGTGGACAGGATGAGCCACGTGATGTTCGGCGGGCTCACCAACGAGAGCGCGGTACGGCTGGCCGCGACACTGGCCGAGATAACCCCCGGAGCGCTGAACCACGTCTTCCTCGCCGACTCGGGGTCGGTGTCGGTGGAGGTCGCGCTCAAGATGTGCCTGCAGTACTGGCGCGGGCTCGGTCGTCCGGAGAAGCGGCGGCTGCTGACCTGGCGCGGCGGCTACCACGGGGACACGTGGCATCCGATGTCGGTGTGCGACCCGGAAGGCGGCATGCACCACCTCTGGAGCGGGGTGCTGAACGAGCAGGTCTTCGCCGAAGCGCCCCCGGTGGGGTTCGGCGCGGACGTGGACGAGTCCTACCTGGAGCGTTTCGAACGGCTGCTGTGGCGACACGCGGAGGAACTCGCCGCGGTGGTCGTCGAACCGGTGGTGCAGGGCGCGGGTGGGATGCGCTTCCACGCGCCCGAGTACCTCCGCCGGTTGCGCGAACTCGCCGACCGTTACGACGTGCTGCTCGTCTTCGACGAGATAGCCACGGGTTTCGGGCGCACCGGCGAGCTGTTCGCCGCCGGGCACGCGGGGGTGGCCCCGGACGTCATGTGCCTGGGCAAGGCCCTCACCGGCGGATACCTGACGATGGCCGCGACCGTGTGCGGGGAGCGGGTGGCCGAGGGGATCGCGGGCGGAGACGTGCCGGTGCTCGCGCACGGCCCCACGTTCATGGGCAACCCGCTGGCCGCGGCCGTGGCCAACGCGTCGCTGCGGGTGCTGTTCCGGGACGACTGGAGGGCGAAGGTCCACGGGATAGCGGCCGGACTGGAGACCGGGCTGGCGCCGGCCCGGGAAATCGCCGGAGTGCGGGACGTTCGGGTGCTCGGCGCCATCGGGGTGATCCAGCTCGACCACGAGGTGGACGTCGCCGCCGCGAGCGCGGCGGCGATCGAACGAGGCGTCTGGCTGCGCCCCTTCCGGGACCTGATCTACACGATGCCGCCGTACGTGATCGACGCCGAGGACCTCGGCAGGGTGACGGACGCGGCCGTGGCCGCGGCACGGGTCGGTTGAACGATGTCCCCGACTCCGCTGTTCGTCACGGGAACCGGAACCGACGTGGGTAAGACGGTGGTCACGGCAGCTGTCGCCGCGCTGGCCCGCGGCCCGGTGGCCGTGGTCAAACCCGCGCAGACGGGGACCAGGGGAGGGGGTGACTGCGCCGAGGTCCTGCGGCTGGCCGGTGACGTGGACGTGTTCGAACTCGCGCGGTACCCGGATCCGCTCGCCCCCGCGACTGCGGCGCGCCTCGCGGGCGAGCCACCCGTCACCCCGGAGAGGATCGTTCGCGAGCTCGCCGAGCTCCCGGCCGGTTACGGCACGGTCCTGGTCGAGGGGGCGGGAGGAGTGCTGGTGCCCTACGACGACCGGGGCGGCACGCTGCTCGACGTGGCCGAGCGACTGGCCGGGGCGGTGCTCGTGGTCTGCCCGTCCGGGCTCGGCACGCTGAACTCCACGGCGCTGACCGTCCGGGAAGTGCTGCGTCGCGGGCTGCGGTGCCTCGGCACCGTGTTCGGGAGCTGGCCACACGAGCCGGGCACGGCCGAGAGGTGCAATCTCGTGGACCTGCCCCGGATCACCGGGGTTCCGCTGCTGGGGGCGCTCGAGGAGGAGGCCTCCGGCCACGACCGGGAGAGCTTCGGCGACAGGGCGCGTTGCTGGCTGGCCCCCGAGCTCGGCGGGACGTGGCGGGCGCCGGGATGAGCCCGACCGGGGAGCCCGACGGGTGGACCGTGGCGACTCTCCACCTTTCCGGCTAAATCCGGCGAAAGGGGTGCGTCGCCACGCCCGGGGTTGGTACCGTCCTCCCGGTGAATGAGCGCTCACGTTCCGTGCTGGTCATCGGTGCCGGTGTCCAGGGATTGAGCACCGCGACGGTCCTCGCCGAGGCGGGGCACCGGGTCCGCGTCAGAACCAGCGAACACCCCTCCGGGACGACCTCGGCCGTCGCCGGAGCGGTGTGGGGCCCGACCTCGCTGTGGCCGGTCGAGCGCGCCAGACGCTGGGCGGAACGTACCTACGGTGTCTTCCTCGAACTCGCGACCGACCCGGCCACCGGTGTGCACTCGGCGTCGGGGATCGTGGCCGGCAGAACGGAGTTCCCCGAATCCCCACCGGGTGCGCTGGGACTGCTCGACGGGGTCCGACCGTGCGGAGCGGGGGAACTACCGCCCGGGTTCGCGGTGGGGCTGCGGGCCACGCTTCCGCTGGTGGACATGCCGCGCTACATGGAGTACCTGAGCGACCGGTTCCTGAACGCGGGCGGGGAACTGGTGCACAGCACGGTGCAGAGCCTGTCCGAGGCGGCCGCGGAGAGCTCGCTGGTGGTCAACTGCGCCGGTGTCGGGGCGCGCGAACTGGTCGGCGACCCCGGGGTGCGTCCGGTGTCCGGGCAGCACGTGATCGTGGAGAACCCGGGACTCGAGGAGTTCTTCGTCGAACTCAGCGACGTCGGGGAGTGGACGAGCTACATGCCGCACGGGCAGCGACTCGTGCTGGGAGGCACCGCGGTCGAGCACGACTGGGACCGCACCCCCGATCCGCAGGTGACGGAGGGGATCCTCCGGCGTTGCGGGGCCATACAGCCCGTGCTGCACGAAGCGCGGGTCCGGGAGGAGCTCGTCGGGCTGCGCCCGCGGAGCGACTCGGTGCGGCTGCACACCGAGCACTACGAGGGAGCCCGCATCGTGCACGACTACGGTCACGGGGGCAGCGGGGTCATGGTTTCCTGGGGTTGTGCGTACGAGGCGGCCGGACTGTTGCTGGCCGACCTCGACGACTGACGTGTTCCCGCGTGGCTTGCTCGGGTGGAGCCCGGCGGTGTCGGTGGGCGGGGCGGTGTTTCTGCGCTGCCCGTGCCGAAGCAAAACCGGTCCAACAACTGGCAATTCGGCGGGAGGCCTCCGCGCGCCGGTGAACCGCGCGATGCCGACAGGGGTGTCCGCATGGTGACCGCCCGGACAGGCTCTCGTGCCCGCGAGCGGGTCGAGTAGACTGCCCGCCGCCACGGGAGTCCAGTGCGCTGGGCTGAGAGGAGGGCACGGGGTCCTCGACCGTCCACCTGAACCGGACAATGCCGGCGCAGGGAGGCGTGCGATCAGCTCGGTGTCGCACTGCTCGTGGTGTGTCTTCGGGAGGACCATTGAAACGACACACCGCACGCCGGATGCGTGCCGCGGTGGCGACCGCCGCCGTGCTGCTGGTCGCGGGTTGTTCGCTGATCGGCACCGACGGCGGTTCGGAGGGCGAGACCGTCACCCTGGTGACCCACGACTCGTTCGCGATCAGCGACGAGGCGCGGCGGCACTTCGAACGCGAGTCCGGCTACGAACTGCGCGTCAACAAGATGGGCGACGCCGGAGCGCTGACCAACGAACTCGTGCTCACCAAGGACGCCCCCGTCGGGGACGTGGCCTTCGGAGTGGACTCCACGTTCTACTCCCGCGCGCTCGACTTCGACGTCTTCGAGCCCTACCGCCCGCAGGGCTCCGGCTCCATCCCGGTCAAGTACGCGGTCGTCGACCCGAGACTCACCCCGGTGGACGCGGGCGACGTGTGCGTCAACATCGACAAGAGCTGGTTCGCGCAGCACGACGTTCCGGAGCCGGAGAACCTGGCCGATCTGACGGAACCGCGCTACCGCGGGCTGTTCGCCGTTCCCAGCCCGGCCACCTCCTCGCCGGGGATGGCGTTCCTGCTGAACACGATCGACGGTTTCGGCAGGCAGGAGGGCTGGAAGAACTACTGGCGCCAGCTGATGTCCAACGACGTCCGGATCTCCTCGGGGTGGCAGGAGGCCTACAACCAGGACTTCTCCGGTTCCGCGGGCAACGGGCAGCGCCCCATCGTGCTCTCCTACGCCTCCTCCCCGGCCGCGGAGGTGGGTGAGGACGGCGAGTCCCGCACCCGCGCCCTGCTGGACACCTGCTACCGCCAGGTCGAGTACGCCGGGGTGCTCACGGGAGCCGAGCACCCGAAGCGTGCCAGGGAGCTGATGGATTTCCTGCTGTCGTGGAAGTTCCAGTCCCAGGTTTCCGAGCAGATGTACGTCTACCCGACCGTGCTGGGAGTCGATCTCCCGGAGAACTGGCAGGACGTGGCGCCGTTGCCGCCGGAGCCCGCCGAGATGAACCCGGAGGTCGTGGAGCAGAACCGTGAGCAGTGGGTGAGTCAGTGGCGTGAGCTGACTCGGAGCTGATCGTGTTCCGGACACGGCGCTCCGGCCGCACCGGAGCCGTCACCACCCCCGGAAAGCCCGCCGGATCCGCGGCCCGCCGTCCGCTCCTGTTCGTCGGAGCCGTCGCGGTGCTCGGCTTCCTCGGTGTTTTCTTCGCCTGGCCGGTGCTGGCCATCCTGCACCGCGGGCTGCGCCCGGAAACGGCGCTGGTGCTGGTCGACCACGGGACGTGGCGGATCGTCGCCTTCACCCTCGGACAGGCCGCGGCCTCCACCGCGTTGGCCCTGGCGGCGGGGATGCCGCTGGCCTACCTGCTCGCCAGGGTGCGGATCCCGGGCAAGGTGCTGCTTCGCGCGGTGATCACGGTTCCGTTCGTGCTGCCCACGCTGGTGGTGGGCATGGCCTTTCGCGCGCTGCTCGGCACCGCGGAACCGAGCGTGTCGGCGATCGTGCTGGCCAACGCGTTCTTCAACGTCGCCGTGGTCGCCCGCACCGTCGGTGGGCTGTGGGCCCAGCTGGACCGGCGGGCCGAGGACGCGGCCCGCAGCCTCGGTGCGGGGCCGCTGCGGACCTTCGGCACCGTCACCCTGCCCGCGCTGCGCCCGGCCCTGTGGTCGGCGACCGCCGTGGTCTTCCTGTTCTGCTCCACGAGCTTCGGGGTGGTGCTGGTGCTCGGCGCGGGCAGGTACCGGACCCTGGAGACGGAGATCTACCTGCGCACCGTTCGGATGCTGGACCTGTCCGGTGCGGCCGCGCTGTCGCTGCTGCAGCTCGCCGCGGTGCTGGCGGCCCTGGCCGTCGCGGCCCTGGCCAGACGGCGCCGCGAGTCCGCCGGAGGGGTGCGTGCCGCGGAGAGGCCGGCGCGAAACCCGCGGGGTGCCGAGTGGCTGGTCGTCGCGGCCGGTGGTGCGGTGCTGGCCGCGCTGCTGGTGCCGATCGGGGCGCTGCTGGTCCGCTCGGTGAGTTCGCGGAGCGGGTGGAGTCTCGCCGGCTACCGCGCCCTCTCCGGAACCGGGGACGGTGCGCTGGGCGTCTCCGGGTGGCAGGCGGCGCTGAACTCGCTGCGTACGGCGACCGACGCCACCTGGATGGCCTTGTCGCTGGGAGTGCTCGCCTGTCTGGTGCTGATCTCGCTGCGGAAGCGCTGGACCGCCGAGCTGATGGACACCGCTCTGATGCTTCCGCTCGGGGTGTCGGCCGTGACGGTCGGGTTCGGCTATCTGATCACGCTGCAGCTGCTCCCCGGGGATCTGCGCACCTCGCCGCTGCTGGTGCCGTTCGCGCAGGCGCTGGTGGTGACCCCGCTCGTCGTGCGCACGGTGCTGCCCGTCCTGCGCTCGGTGGACGAGCGGCTGCGGGAGGCGGCGGCGACCCTGGGGGCCGGGCCGTGGCGGGTCCGCCGTGAGGTGGACCTGCCGTTGGCGGGCAGAGCGATCTGCACCGCAGCGGGATTCGGGTTCGTCGTCGCGCTGGGGGAGTTCGGGGCCACCGGGTTCCTGGCCCGTCCGGAGGCGCCGACGCTGCCCGTGGCCATCAGCGAGCTCATCAGCCGCCCCGGCGAGCTCAACACGCAGATGGCCTACGCGTCCTGCGCGCTGCTCATGCTCGTTACCGCGGGCGCGGTGCTGGTGATCGAAAGCCTCCGCACGGATTCGGTCGGGGAGTTCTGATGCGCGCCTTCGAGGTCGACGACGTGGCGGTTCCCGGTGTGCGGCAGCGGGACGAGGGGCTGCGCCTGGAGAACGTGACGGTCCGGTACGGAAGCACGACGGCGCTGTCCGGGATCGATCTCTCCGCGCCCGGCGGCGAGGTACTGGCCGTGCTCGGTCCCTCCGGGGGAGGGAAGTCGACCCTGCTGCGCACAGTGGCCGGCCTGGAGGGCGCCTCGCGGGGAGCGGTTCGTTTCGGCGGGGAGGACCTATCCGGGGTGCCGGTGCACCGCCGTGGTTTCGGGATGGTCTTCCAGGACGGGCAGCTGTTCGGGCACCGCGACGTCGCGGGCAACGTCGAGTTCGGACTGCGGATGCGTTCGGTCGGCAGGCGCGAACGGAGCCGGGAGGTGGCACGGCTGCTGGAGCTGGTCGGACTGGCCGGGTACCAGCGGCGAAGGGTGAGCGAACTGTCCGGAGGGCAGGCGCAGCGCGTCGCGCTCGCCCGCGCTCTCGCGGCCCGGCCGCGGCTGCTGCTGCTCGACGAACCGCTTTCGGGGCTGGACCGGATGCTGCGCGAACGGCTCGCGGTCGATCTCGCGGAGCTGCTGGCCGACAGCGCCACCACCGCCGTGGTCGTGACCCACGACCTCGACGAGGCGTTCACCCTGGCGGACCGGGTGGCTGTGCTGTCCGAGGGGCGCGTGTTGCAGGAGGAACGTCCGCGCAGGTTGTGGACGCGGCCCGCGGACGAGGAAGTGGCCGGGTTCCTCGGGTGCACGACGTTTCTGCGCGGGCGGATCGAGGACGGGGTCGCCTCGTGCCCGCTCGGATCGGTTCCGTGCCCGGGGGAGCACGCGGGCGAGGTGCTGCTGGGGCTGCGCGCCACCGGGGTGCGTGCCCACCGGTCGGGGACGGAGCGGCATCCGGGCCGCCGGGGAGAAGTGGTGCGGCGGTTGCACCGCCACGATCACGTGCGGTTGACCGTGGCGGTTCCGGAGCTCGCCGGTGCGGAGCTGCTGGAGGCGGTGGTGGCCGACACCGATGTCCCCGATCCGGGCGAGGACGTCGCGTTGGCCCTCGACCCGGCAGGAGTGGCCCTGCTCGGACGTTAGGAAGGTCGGTGGCTCGTTCTGCGCAGGTGGTTGCTCGGCGGAAAGCGGCGGTGCCGCCTGCTCGGGTGGTCGGCGGCGAGGTGCTGAGGAGAGGCCCGATCCCAGCCCCCGTTCTCACCAGAACGGGGGCTCGGTGGGTGGGGCGCAATTTTGCCTATAACTGGGAGGGCCGTCACGTGCCGCTGCGGGTGGGCGCGTCCTCCGTGGTCGCGGCGGGCGCGCTCGCCGCGAACTCGCTCATCAGCGAGTGCGCGAGCCTTCCGTCCAGCGATTCGCGGATGATGTCGGCGTGTCCCGCGTGACGTGCGGTTTCCTCGATCAGGTGCAGCAGCACCCAGCGGGTCGAGAACGGTTCGATGTCGGTGCGATCACGCATCTCGGGGGGCAGCGGCAGCGGGGCGTCGAGATCGCTCACCTCGGCCACGGTGCGCTCCGTCTCCGCGGGCACGGCCGAGTAGGCCTCCAGGTAGCCGGACAGTGACTCGTGCGCCTCGACCCGGAACTCCTCCTCCAGATCCGTAATGGGCCACAGCCCGGGAAGCTCGCGCTGACCGATCTGGACGACGACCCAGCGCCGCTCGGTGCGCACGGCGTGCTTGAGCAGGGTCGCCATGTTCAGCGTGCTGGTCGTGGTGCGTTGCCGGGCCTGCTGCTCGTCCAGCCCGTGGGCGGCGGCTCGCAGCGCGTCGCGCTGCTGTTCCAGGAAGGTCAGCAAACCGTCGCGGTCGTCGGTGACCTGTCGTGCCAGCAACGGTGACATGGGTGATCTCCTCACGGTCGGCGGGTGCGCGGTCCCGCTCCGGAACCGCACACCCGATGTTGGCACCGACCCCCGACACTCACGGGGGCGCGCGAAAACGTCGATCAGACGCCGCTGAGATCGCTCCGGCCGGACCGCTCACCCAGCCGCTCGGCGATCGCGGCCGCCGAGGTGCCCAGTCCGGTCGGTCGCTCGGCGAAACCGCGAACCGCCCCGGTGCCGCTGAGCCGGCGCAGCTCGGCCTCCTCGTAGCGCACGCACCTGCGGTGCCACTCCAGGATTCCGGACATCCAGTTCCGCAGCTCCAGCACGTGACCGTCGAGCTGCTCCCGCGCTGCCCCGTCGAGCTCGAACCGCTCGTAGAGCTCGGGCATCTCGTTGGCCACGAGGTGCTCGAACTGCCTCATCCGCGCGTTCGCCAGGTCGACGACGACATCGAGCGCCCTGTCCTGGCCGAGGTCGAGGAAGTTCCGCACCACGAGGACCATGTTGTGCAGCTCGCCCTCGAACTCGATCTCCTTGCGGTAGGAGTACAGGTCGTTGAGGAAGCAGGCGTAGTCCTGCGCGGAGGTCTCCAGCTCCCGCAACGTGCGCGTCCGGTGCAGCTCGGGCGGTACCGCTTCGCCCTGGGACAGCCTGGACAGGCTCATGGTCATGTCCGAGCCGAAGGTCCTGCGGCGCATCTCGACGTAGTCCACCGGATCGGGGATGCGGTTGGCCGCCTGGTTGTCCAGTTCCCACAGCCAGCTGGAGGTCATCTCCCGCACCGCGGTGCGGAAGCGACTCCTGGCCTGCCGGGTCATCGGCCGCGCGGTGCGCTGCCACAGGTCGGCCAGGCCCCGTTCGACCGGGTTGGTGGGTTCCGGGGTCCCGCCCGCGTCCAGCGGCATGAACGCGGCCAGCCTGTCGTCGAGGTGCTTCGCGGCGGCCAGGTTGCGGGTGGTGCCGAAGACGAGCGGGTAGTAGTCGTCGCCGTAGGTCCCCCAGGTCAGCCAGTCCGAGGAGAGCCTGAGCTGTTCGAGGTCGGCGTCGGGGTGGATCATGGACGCGCAGTGCGGCAGGTCCAGGTTGACGAACCGCTGCTCGTCCCAGACACCCCCCGCCTCGACGCCGGGCACCGAGTCGAGCATCCCCATCCGGCGGGCCCAGCCGACCGCTTGGGAACGCGCCGCGTCGATGTGCGGGCTGGTGCGGAAGGAGAAGGGCATCCGGAGATCCGGGTGCGGCAGCGGCCCCACCCGTTCGAAGGGGCGCTGCGAGTGCTGCCGGACCCGGTGGCGCGCTCCGATGGCGATCGTCGAAGTCGGAACCGCGGCTGCCGAGGTGCCCAGCCCGTTCGGCCCCGCGAGCACGTGGGGCTGCCGTGCCGTCGTGAACTCCTCGTTGGTGTAGCGACTGGACCGCGCGTGCCACTCGTGCCCGCCTGCCTGCCAGTCCTGGAGTCCCTTGACGTAGGCGGTGACCCCGAAGTGCTCGTCCGCGAGCACCCCTTCGTCGGCGAACAACCCGGGAACATCGTGCAGCGCTGTCTTCTCGAACTGCTGCAGGCGGGAGGTGAGCAGGTCGTTGACGAGTTCGACGGCCCGCTGGGTGGAGCAGTCGAGGAAGCGTTCGAACACCAGCACGGCGTTGGAGTTCTCGCCCTCCTCGGTGACCTCGCGCTCGTAGGAGAACAGGTCGTTGCGCAGGTGGACCGCGTCCGAGAACGTGTCCGAGAGGACCTGCACGGGCCGGGTCCCGGCGAACCTCTCCGGGAGCTCGGCCGCGACGGCGCATTCGACGAGGTTGGCCGACCACGGCGCGCCCCCCACTCTGCGGCGCATCTGCACGTACTCGATCGGGTTGGCGATCCTGCCCCGCTCGATGTTGTCGAGCTCCCACATCGACTCGACCATCAGGTTGTGCGTGCTCGTGGTGAAGCGCCGGCGCCAGTTCCGGGACATGGTGGGGGCGGTGCGCTGCCAGAGGTCGTGCAGCCCCGCCTCGGCGGCGTTCTCCGGTTCCGGGGGCTGCAGGCCCGGTTCCGGCATGAACAGTTCCAGCCGGTCGAGGTACCGCTGCGCGCCGCGCGGATCGCGCGAGTACTTGAACCGCTCGAGGAAGTGGTCGTCGAAGAAGAAGACCCAGACGTACCAGTCGGTGATCAGGTCCAGCATCGGGCCGTCGCAGTCCGGATGGGTGTAAGCGCACATCAGCGCGTAGTCCATCTCGTCGAGGGCGCTTCGGTCCCAGACGAGTCCCCCTCCCGGCTTGGGGGTGTCCAACATGCCCATTTCGGCCGCCCACGCGGCGCTGTGCTCGCGGGAGCGCTCCAGGTGCGGATTCAGTCGGGCCGGGTGGGGGAGGTAGAAGTCCGGGTAGGTGAAAGCGACCATCGGTCCGCCTACTCTGCTCGGCTGTGGCGTGTCCTTCCGGGAGATTGGCAACCGGAGGCAGGCGGCTGATACGTCCATCCGGGCGTCGCCTCTGCACGAACGGGTGATCTTGAGCCCCGTTCGGGGAGGGGCCGCCGAGGGCGGTGTCAGGTGTCCTTGGTGGCCATCAGCGCCGTCGCCGCCGACATCCCGACGAGGACGTAGCACCCGGCACGCCACAGGCCCGTCAGCAGGTCCTCGGAGCGGATCGGATCGCTGAGCACATCGCCGATGGAGTACCAGTCCGCGGTGAGGAACACGGGTTTCAGCCACTCCAGCGCCGGTAGGGCCTCCAGCACGCCGAACACGATCAACCCGCCCACCGCGACGGCCATGACCACCAGCGGGTGATCCGTCATCGCGGAGACGGCCAGCGCCACCGCACCCACGGCGGCCATCTGCACCGCGCACCACCCCGCGGCCAGGGCGACCCTTCCGAGGGCGGGCCCGAGCGACAGGGTCGTGCCGGACAGGGTGACGAACCCGTCGCCGCCCACGACCACCAGGCCGGTCAACGCGCCGCTGAGCGCGATCAGCCCCACCGCCAGCACGACCACGGTCAGCACCCCGACCGCCTTCACCGCGACGAGCCGCACCCGCCCCACCGGGGCCAGCAGCAGGCCGCGCAGCGTGCCGCTGGCCGACTCGCCCGCCAGCGCGTCGGCGGCGACCATGGCCGTGACCAGCGGGAGCAGCAGGTTCTGCGTCATCATCAGGCTGAAGACGGGCAGTACCAGGCCGTTGCCCGCCATCGCCGACAGCAGCCGGGGACCGGAGCCTGCCGCGGGAGTCCCCGTCAGGGCGATCACGGTCCCGATGAGCACGGGCAGCGCGGTCAGACCGAGCAGCGCGAGCAGATTGCGCGGCCTGCGCAGCACCCAGCCCAGCTCCGCGCGGATCACGCGTCCGAGCGG
Organism: Actinopolyspora biskrensis; assembly: GCF_013408175.1. Taxonomy (GTDB): domain Bacteria; phylum Actinomycetota; class Actinomycetes; order Mycobacteriales; family Pseudonocardiaceae; genus Actinopolyspora; species Actinopolyspora biskrensis. Next base: position 245,647 of record NZ_JACBYW010000006.1, on the reverse strand, counting down.
AGCGGACTCGCGTCGTCTCGTTCCGGACGGCAACTCCACCCGCGACGTCATCCCGTTCAACTTTCTTCCTCGGTGAGTCGGGCGAAGATCTCCTCCAGCCCCGCGCGCTCCCTGCGGGCCTCGTACACGTCCACCCCGGCCCGCACCAGCCCGGCTATCACTTCGGGAGCGTCCCTGTCGGACAGTTCGACGCGCAGCGCACCGTTCTCCGCCCGAGCCGGTACCCCGCTGTCGCGGAGTGCCTCCAGACCCGCCTCGCGGTCCGCGACGGAGACCAGCAGGTGCGGGCCCCCGGACTCCAGCAGCGAGTTCAGCTCGCCCTGGGCGATGAGCGAACCGTGCTGCAACACGGCGGCGTGCGTGCAGGTGGCCTCCACTTCGGACAGCAGGTGCGAGGAGACGAGGACCGTGGTCCCGCCCGCGTGCAGCTCCGCCACGATCCTGCGGATCTCCCGGGTACCCGCCGGATCAAGACCGTTGGTCGGTTCGTCGAGCACCACGAGCTCGCGCGGGACCAGCAGCGCGGCGGCCAGCCCCAACCGCTGTTTCATGCCGAGCGAGTAGGAGCGGTACTTGCGGTCGGCCGCCTCGGCCAGCCCGACCCTTTCCAGGGCCTGTCCCACGGCGGTGCCCGTGTCGGCCCCGAAGAGGGCGGGCTCCATCGCCGCACAGCGCGCGAGATTGCGTCTGCCGGACAGGAACGGATGGAACCCCGGCCCCTCGACCAGCGCTCCCACCAGCGGAAGCGCCCGGCCCGTGTGCTCGGGGATCCGGTGACCGAGCAGTTCCACGGAACCGGAGGAGGGCTCGGTCAACCCGAGCAGCATCCTGATGGTGGTCGTCTTGCCCGAACCGTTGGGGCCGAGCACGCCCAGCACCGCACCCCGGGGAACGGACAGGTCCACATCGGAGACCGCCACGGTTCGGCCGTACGTCTTGCGCAGGGAACTGGTGCGCAGCGCCGGTTCCCGCTCCGGCCCGGAGGCGGGAGCGCTCGCCCCCGCCTCGGCCGTGCCGGTGGAGCCGCTCATCAGGCTTCCTTCAGCGCCTCGATCAGCACCTGCCTGGGCACGGCTCCGGTCACGACCCGTCCGTCCGAGGTGATCACGGCCGATCCGACCGAGGTGTCGACGGCCCACCCGTGACCCCAGGAACCGTTGACCGGGTCCCCGGACCGCTCGAGCACGGCGCGAAGGTTCCTCTCGCTCTTCCCGCCACGGCTGTCCTCCTGAGCACCGCGCACGGCCTCCGCGGGAATCCGGGCCGTCACGACCGTGTCCCAGCCCTCGCCCGTCGTTCGGGGCTCGGGGCCTTCCGCGTCCTGCTGCGCGCGGCCGTGCCGTTCCGCGTCGCCGTGCGGATCCTCGGTGCGGACCCGCGCGTCGTCGGGCGGAGTGAACCGGAACAGCCCGGGGTCCTGGGAGCCGAAGTCGATCCGCGAGAAGCCCGCGCGCAGCGCGGGCTCCGCGGAACCGTTCGCCTCGACCTCGACCCGCAGCGGGATCCGGTGCTCGGCGTCCACGGCGATCCGGACCTCGCGCAGCTTGGTGCGTTCACCCGGTTTCGGGGTCAGCACGAGCTCGTAGGCGTCCCGGCCGGCGACGCTCGTCGTCCCGTCCACGGTGACCGAGCTGCTGTCCCGCAGCTTGCCCACGATGTGCCGGGAGAGCTCGGCCGGGTCCGCTCCGCTGCCCTCGGCCTCGGCCCGCTGCCGGACATCGGGGTGCTCGACGACGGTCCGCTCGGAGGAGTCCCACTTCCACACGGTGTCGCCGTCGTCCACGACGGTGATCTCACCGTTGTCCTTCTGGACGGACATCCGGTGAGCCCGCTGCCCGTCGGACCACACTCGCAGCGACTGCTCTCCCGCGGACAGGAACTCCCCGGAATCCCCCGTTCCGGGCAGAGCGGGGAGCCCGAGGTCGTTGTCGACCGTGACCGTGCCCGCCATCGCCGGGGCCTCGGCGTCCAGCACGGAGGAGACCAGCCCCTCGGGCGTGGTCCGGGGCAGGTTCGGGTCCTGGGCCCCGGCGGGTAAGGCCAGCGAGGTCAGCCCGAGAGCCCCGGCCGCTATCCCGGCCGAGGCCGTCAGCGCGATGTTCTTGCGTCTCATGCGGATCCCTTCCGGTCGAATCCGTGGTGCCGTCGCTTCTCAGCCCGCACCCGATCCGCCGAGATATCACTGAGGGACTGTCCGGCGAACCGGTTCGGTCGGGGTTCGGGACCGATGGTCGATAACTCGTAGCGGAACTCTGCGTAGCTGGTCGGGTAGCCGTCACGTGGCTCGGCGTCTCGGCAGGTTGCAGGGTACCGCGAACAGCCGTCGAGCGTCCCCCTCCGGTCGCGGGACGAGTCCGCTGCGTTGATCGCGGGTTCGGGGGCATGCTGACGGCCGTGGACGAGGACGATAGCCCGGTGCGGGTGCTGGTTGTCGACGACGAGGCGGGAGTCCGCTCCGCCCTGCGTCGTGGGTTGGCCGCCGAGGGAATGGAGGTCACCGCTTGTGCTGAGGGAGCCGAAGCCCTGCGGCTCGGCTCGACCGGAGCTTTCGACGTGATCCTGCTGGACGCGCTGCTCCCCGGGGAATCCGGTTACCGGGTGCTCGAGCGGCTGCGTGAACGCGGGACGACCACCCCGGTGCTGATGGTCGCGTCCGGGGAGGACGATCTCGACCGGGCCGACGGGTCCGCCCCGGAAGCCGACGGCTACGTGGTGAGACCGTTCTCCGTCGTGGCGCTGGCCGGGCGGGTGCGGGCGCTGGTGCGCGGGAGCGGCACTCCCGGGGAAGGGGACGTTCTGCGGGTGGGCGCGCTGGAGATCGACCGTGCGGGCCGCAAGGTCCGCTGGGCGGGCGAACCGATCGCGCTCTCCCCGCGGGAGTACAAGCTGCTGCTGGCCCTGGCCGGTCGGCCCGGGACGGTGCTTGCCGAGGAGGACCTGCTGCGTGAGGTCTGGGGTGCGGATCAGGACGTGACCAGCGACGTGGTGGAGGTCTACATCGGTTACCTGCGGCGCAAGCTGGACGCGGTCGGAGCCGGGGAGCTGGTCCGGACGGTGGAGGGGCGCGGTTATCGGGTGGGCGAGGCGTGAGACCTCACAACAGCGCTTCGCTTCGCGTGCCCGGCCGGGTGCGCGCCGCACGTGAGCGGGGACCTCGGAAGCGCTGCGGGGCGCGTCCTCAACGGTTCGGGGGGCGCGGCGAGGAGGCTCGGCGGGAGGTGCACGATGCACTTTCGTGCTGGTTCGTACCCTCTCGATCGATGCCCCTGTTCGCACCGTGGCCGCCGCGGCGCGGCACACCTGCACGGTGCTGACCGGTTTCGCCGCTCTTCGTCCGAGTCCTGCTCCGCCCGTGGGGGAGCTGCTGGTCCCCGGGGACGGGCTGGTCCTGGGCCCCGGCGGGGCACGGGACTCGACGCGTGGTTCGTTCGCGGTGCTCAGGGCGGACGAGCGCGGCGTGCTGTTGGCTCGCCCGGACGGCGATCGGTGCCCACCCGCGGAGTTCGAGGTCACGTTGACCGAGAGCGCCGCGGGCACGTCGGTGACCGTCACCGCGCGTCCGGCGGGGGAACTCGGGGGTGCTGAGCTCGCCCGCTTGGAGGAGGTGCTGGACGGTTACCCGGTGGCCGTGCGGGAGATCACGGCGGAGTGGTGCGCCAGGCCGGTCGTGGTGGCCGCGGCGATCGTGGACGAGGGGCGGCTGCTCGCCCAGCAGCGGCGTCGTCCGGCTCGGCACGCGGGCGGGTGGGAACTTCCCGGCGGAAGGGTGGAGGCGGGCGAGACCGAGGAGGAGGCGGTGGTGCGTGAGTGCCGCGAGGAACTGGCCGTGGACGTCCGGGTGCTGCGTGGTTTCGGAACCGATGTTCCCGTCGCCGCCGACCGGGGGATGTTGCTGCGCGGTTACCTGGCCCGCTTGCGGGACCGGTCGTCCACGCCCCGTCCGGTGGAGCACCGGGCCGTGCGCTGGGTCGGGGCCGATCGGTTGCACGAGCTGGAGTGGTTGGAGACCGATCGCTCGCTGGTCGATTCGATGCGTTCCGCCCTGGGGGAGACGTCGCGGTGACGCGCGGGGACCGAGCGGGCGCGGCGGGAGCGCCGAGTCCTGCCGGCGGGTTCGGGCGCTCGGGCCGGGGAGCGCCCGTTCCGGGGAAGGATCATGATTATTTTTCGGATTTGTCGGAAAAGGCGGAAAAAACTGGCCGAACAGTGTGTCGTCGTACCTTTTTGGTCGTCAACGTCGCCTCTTCGGACATATCATTGAGGAATGTACGTTGTTCTGGTTCATTACACCGCGCCGCTGGCCGAGGTGGACGCATTGTTGGCCGATCATTCCGAGTGGTTGGCCCATCATCAGGATTCGGGCGAGTTCATCGCCGCGGGCAGGCGCCACCCGCGGACCGGTGGGGTGATCATCGCGCGTTCGATGTCGCGTGGGCAGCTGGACGCGATTCTGGCCACCGACCCGTTCGTGGTGCACAAGGTCGCAAAGCAGGAGGTGATCGAGTTCCAGGCGCTGCGCACCATCCCGGAGCTGGCCGACTACGCGGATCACCTGACTCCGGCTGAGTGACGGTCGGGCCGTCCCGGTGCACGGCTTCGCCGTGGGTGCCGACGCCGTGTTCCGGGGCGGCCCGGGAGCCGTTTTCGTGAAACGGTTCGCGGGGACGGAGGCCGGTGGGCGTTCAGCCCGCCGGAGGGTGTTCGAACGCGTCCGTTTTTCCTTTTTCGCCCCTCGGTGTCCTGTCTCGGTCGATCTCATCCGAGTGAAAATGAAGCTCACTCGAATGGATGACGATTCAGTGTCGTTGCTCACCGGGGGGACGGCGCGCGCCGGGCGGTTTCTCGCGGAAACGATCATCCCGGTGGTGGTCGGCCGACCGGGAGCCGACGCGGCCCCGCGGGATCCCGTTCCGGAACGGGAATACCGGTTCGCTCCTCCGCGTTGAGCCCGATGTGTCGTTCCGGCTCGGTTGCCGGTGCTCCGGCCGTCGAGCGGTTCGCGGAACGGTGTCCGCACGGTCACCCACCGAACACGTCCGTGTTCCACGTTTTCGTGGCCCCGCCCGGATGAAGAGGCCCGCACGCCGGGCCGACCGCGACGGTGGTGAGCCACACGATCCCCGGAACGGGTTCGTGCACTACGCTGGTGGGGGATATCCGGCCGTCGGAGATGGGCACGTCAGGCGTGCCGAACAGACACCAGATTTCCGCGGCGGCCGCGGCCCACGGGTTCCGTGCTCATGTGAACCGCAGGGGCCGCTCCTCGAACGACGCCGTTTTCAACCGACCCGTACGAAGCCAGGAGTTCCTGCGTGTCCGCCACCAGTGTCGCCAGCCCGAACCAGCGCACCCGTACCGATTTGCGCAACCTCGCGCTCGTCGCGCACGTCGACCACGGCAAGACCACCCTGGTGGATGCCATGCTCCGGCAGTCCGGCGCGTTCTCCGAGCGCACCGAGCCCGTCGATCGCGTGATGGACTCCAACGACCTGGAGCGCGAGAAGGGCATCACGATCCTGTCCAAGAACACCGCCATCCAGCGCATGACCGAGGACGGTCCGGTGACGATCAACGTCGTCGACACCCCCGGTCACGCCGATTTCGGCGGTGAGGTCGAACGCGGCCTGTCCATGGTCGACGGCGTGATGCTGCTGGTCGACGCCAGCGAGGGGCCGCTGCCCCAGACCCGGTTCGTGCTGCGCAAGACGCTTGCCGCCGAGCTGCCGGTGATCCTGGTGGTGAACAAGGTCGACCGCCCCGACTCCAGGGTCGCCGAGGTCGTGGAGGAGACCCACGAGCTCCTGCTCGAACTGGCCGCCGAGGTGGGGGCCGACGAGTCGGTGCTCGACATCCCGGTCATCTACACGGCGGCCCGTGCCGGGCGCGCCGACCTGACCGCCCCCGAAGCGGGTGAGGTTCCCGAGAAGGACCTGACCCCGCTGTTCGACACCCTGCTCGAACACGTGCCCGCCCCGGAAGGGGACTCCCAGGCCCCCCTGCGCGCGCTGGTCACCAACCTCGACGCCTCCTCGTTCCTGGGCCGCATCGGGCTCTGCCGGATTCACGCCGGGGAGCTGCGCAAGGGCCAGACCGTGGGACTGTGCCGCGAGGACGGCAGCGTGGAGAAGGTGCGCCTGAGCGAGCTGATGGTCACCGAGAACCTCGACCGGGTCAACGCCGAGTACGCCTCGGCAGGCGACCTGGTGGCGGTCGCCGGGATCCCGGACATCAACATCGGGGACACGATCGCCGATCCGGAGAACCCCGAGCCGCTCCCGCGCATCACCGTCGACGCCCCCGCGATCTCGCTGACCGTCGGAACCAACACCTCGCCCATGGCGGGGCGCAACGGTGGGACCAAGGTCACCGCGCGGCTGGTCAAGAACAGGCTCGACGCCGAGCTCATCGGCAACGTCAGCCTGCGCGTCGTGGAGACCGAGCGCCCGGACACCTGGGAGGTCCAGGGAAGGGGCGAGCTGGCGCTCGCCGTTCTCGTGGAGACCATGCGCCGGGAGGGCTTCGAGCTCACCGTGGGCAAACCGGAAGTGGTCACCAAGACCATCGACGGCAAGGTGTGCGAGCCGTTCGAGAGGTTGTCGCTGGACGTCCCGGAGGACAACCTCGGCGCCGTCACCCAGTTGCTGGCTACTCGCAAGGGCCGGATGGAGACCATGGACGGCCACGGGACCGGCCGGATCAAGATGGAGTACGTGATCCCGGCACGCGGCCTGATCGGCTTCCGCACCGACTTCCTCACCGAGACGAGGGGGGCGGGCATCGCCAACCACGTCTTCGAGCACTACGCGCCCTGGGCCGGTGAGATCCGCACCCGCAACAACGGGTCCATGGTCGCCGACCGCGCGGGGCCGGTGACCGCCTACGCGCTGATGCAGCTCTCCGACAGGGGAACCTTCTTCGTCGAACCGGGCAACGAGGTATACGAGGGCATGGTCGTCGGCGAACACCCGCGCAGCGAGGACCTCGACCTCAACGTCGCCAAGGAGAAGAAGCTGACCAACATGCGTTCGGCGGGTTCGGAGGAGCTCGAGCGGCTGGCCCCTCCGCGCAGGCTCGGCCTGGAGGAAGCGCTCGAGTTCTGCTCCACCGACGAGTGCGTCGAGGTCGGGCCGCAGGCACTGCGGGTGCGCAAGACGACCTTGGACGGCTCCCAGCGCAGCAGGGAGCGTGCCCGCGCCAAGTCGCGGGACCAGGGCTGACCGCTCGTTTCCGGCGGCGGGCTTCGGCGGCTCGTCCCATCCGGCTCGGATGGGACGGGCCGCCGTTCTTCTGCCACCGGAACGTCCGCGCGACGAGCTCGGCCCGTCGGGCCGGGTGGCGCGGTTCCGGACAGCGGTACCGGCTGGTCCGCGCCGGAGGACGCCGGTATGGGATGGTCGTGGAGATTCGCGGCCGTTCCCGGCCGCCGCTCCGCCCCCGCCGGTGTGGTCTTCCGGCCGGATCCGCAACGGAGGTTCGACCAGCGTGTACCGAAGTCGGCGCCGTCCGCTTCCCGTCGTGGCACTGCTGTTGGTGCCGTTGAGCGTGCTCGTCGGGTGCACGAACGCGCCACCACCACCGCTGGTGGAGAGCACCTCGTCCACGCCGAGCTCCGAACCGCCGACGGAACCGGCGCAGCCCAAGGTGGTCGTCGCCGGGATCGACGAGCTCAGCGGTGGTTTCAACCCGCACGCCCTGGCGGATCAGTCCCCGGTCACCGACGCGTTGTCCGAGCTCATGCTGCCCTCCGCGTTCGTTCCGGGGTCCGACGGCAAGCAGGTGCTCAACGACACCCTGCTGAAGTCGGCCGAGGTCGTCACCGACACCGACGAGTTCACGGTGCGCTACCGGATTCGCACCGGGGCCGGGTGGTCGGACGGCGCTCCGATCGCTGCCGAGGACTTCGTGTACCTCTGGGAGCAGATGCGGGACCGCTCCGGGGTGATCAACCCGGTGGGCTACCGCATGATCTCCGACGTGGAGTCGAGGCAGGGCGGCAAGACGGTGCTGGTCACCTTCGACCAGCCCTACCCGGGGTGGAAGTCGTTGTTCGACCACCTGCTGCCCGCCCACCTGCTCAAGGACGCCCCCGGTGGTTGGTCGGACACCCTCGACAAGGGGTACCCGGCCTCGGGAGGCCCCTTCGCGATACGCCGGTTCGACCTCGACCGAGGGGAGGTCGTGCTGATGCGCAACGAGCGGTTCTGGGGGGAACCGGCGAAGTCGGACCGCATCGTGCTGCGGGCGGCCGACCGTTCCGCGAATCTGAACGCCCTGCGCAGCGGGAAGGTGCAGATGGGCATGTTCACCGCCGACGCGAGCACCATGGACGCGCTGCGCGGTCTGGGTGACGAGGTCCACCTGACCACGCTGCCCCGCCCCGTCACGAGCACCCTGTTCCTGCGGCGCAGCAGTCCCCAGCTCGGGGACGTCCGGGTCCGGCGTGCCGTGCTGGCCGCGTTGGACAGGAACGCGTTGGTGCGCACGGGGACCGGTGGTGGTCCCGCGGAGCAGCTGCGTGCCCACGCGCAGGTCCTGGCCCCCTCGCAGCCCGGGTACTCCCCGACGGAGCCCGCGGGCGAGTTCCCCGGCTCGCCGGAGCCACAGCGGGTCACCCGGCTGCTCGAGGAAGCGGGGTACCAGCACACCGGCGGTGCCTGGGTGCGTGATGGTGCTCCGTTGAACCTCGTGATCGCGGCCCAGTTCGAGGACGAGTCCTACGAGGCCGTGGCCAACGCCATGGCCGATCAGCTCGCCGCGCAGGACATCCAGGCCACCGTCATCACCCCGGAGGGCGACGAGCTCTACCGCACGATGCTGCCCGCGAATCCCGAGACGCAGGACCCCCCGGACTCGGCCGGAGTCGATCTCGCCGTGGCTCCGCGCCCGGTGAGCTCGGACCCCGCGTCCACCATGGCCGCCCAGTGGGGGTGCCCCAGGGTGGATCCGGGGACGGGACGAACGGCCGCGTTCAACATGACCGGCTTCTGCGACCGGCTGGTGCAGCCGACCGTCGAGGCCGCCACCACGGGCGAGACCTCCTTCGAGCGGGCCTCCGAACGGGTCGAGCCCGTGCTGTGGTCCAGCGCCGTCGCGCTGCCGCTCTACCAGGAGGCACAGGTACTGGCCGTGCGACGCGAGGTCAGCGGTGTGGAGGACGGTCCGGGGTTCGCGGGCCCGTTCAGCTCAGCCGGTGACTGGGTCGGCACTCCGGGGGAGAACTACGACTGGTGAGCGCGGCTGAGGCCGGTACCTCGCAACGCCGCAGGGCGCCGACTCGCGCGCCGGTAACCGGCCCCACCCGGGCGAGCCGCCCCCTCGCCCTCCGGGCGCCCGGAGAGGTATGGCGCTTTCCCGGCTCGTGGTGCACCGTTGTCCGGAGTGGAAGGGCCGTGGGGTCGGCGACGTTGCCGTGCTCGAAAGGGCGTCGAACGACCGCGGGCGAACGAACACACCCGGGGAAGCGCTGCGGGTGGCGAGTCAGAGAGGGCGGTGGCATGTCGTTCACGACCGCCGGTCCGGAACGCTCCGACGTCCACGGTTTCGCGGGCGGGACCGCGCATCCGAGCCTGCGCGGATTGCGGTGCGTGCGGTGTGGGGCGCGGAGTCCGCTCCGCGCCGACACCGAGGGGTGTCGGCGATGCCGTGCGGAGGGGGTTCCTTCCGCGCTGCTGGCCGAGCACGAGCTGTCCGGCGTGGACGGCGGGCTGTTGGCCGAGCGCTGGTCCCGGAGGCGGGACGGCATGTGGTCGTACCGCGAGCTGCTCCCGGTTCCGGAGGAAGGAGCCGTCACGCTGCGGGAAGGGGCGACCCCGCTGGTGGCGCTGCCCGCACCGGCCGAGGGGGAACTCCCCGGGACGCTGGTCAAGGACGAGCGCCGCAACCCGACCGGCAGTTTCAAGGACCGCTTCTACAGCGCGGCGATCTCCTGGGCGGCGTGGCAGGGGGCGCGGACGGTGGCGCTGGCCTCCAGCGGCAACGCGGCCGTCTCCGCCGCGGCCTACAGCGCGGCGGCCGGGTTGGACTGCGTCGTGGTCGCCACTCCCGACATAGGGGAGGTCTGGCGTGACCTGGTCGAACTGCACGGCGGCCGGATGCTCTACGCCTCGGACGCGGCCGAGCGCTGGGACATCCTGCGGCGCGAGGCAGGCGAGAAGGGCTGGTCGGTGCTGACCAACACCTCGGCGGTGCCGGTGAGCAGCCTGTGGGCCGGTGTGGAGGGCTACAAGACGATGGCCTACGAGATCGTCGAGGAGCTCGGCGGTGCCCCCGAGGCGGTGAGTTTCCCCGTTTCCCGGGGTGACGGCTTCGCCGGGGTGTGGGCCGGTTTCCGCGAGCTGTTCGAGCTGGGGCTGATCGGGACCCTTCCGCGCATGATCGCGGCCGAACGCTACCCCTCGCTCTCCACGGCGCTGCGCGAGGGCCTGGAGCTCCCGCCGGAACAGCCGGTGGACCCGGGGAGCCTCGCCTCCTCCATCGGCAACCCGCAGGCGACGGTGATGTCGCTGCGCGTGCTGCGCGAGTCCGGGGGCACCGCGGTGGCCTGTTCGGAGGAGGAGCTCCGCGCGGCCACGAGGACTCTGGCCCGTTCCGGGCTCGCGGCCGAGCTCAGTTCGGCGGCGTCGCTGGTCGCCGTCGAACGGTCGTGCCGGAGCGGGGAGCTGAGCGGGCGGGACCGAGTGGTTCAGGTGCTCACCTCGCACGCCTCGCACCAGCCCTCCGCCTTCCGGCAGGACTCCTGAGGACGTCGGTGGCTTCTCGCGCGGTGGGCGCGGGGTCGTCGGACACACCCGGGAGGCGGCGGCTCCTAGGCTGGAGCGGTGACGTTGACGACCGAACCGCGCCTACTGCTGGTACACGCCCATCCGGACGACGAGACGCTCTGGACCGGCGGGACGATAGCCCGCTACGCCGCCGCCGGGGTGCACGTGACGCTGGTCACCTGCACTCTCGGCGAGGAGGGGGAAGTGATCCCCTCCGAACTGCGCGGCCTCGATTCCTCCGCTGCCGACCAGCTCGGCGGCTACCGCATCGGCGAGCTGAACGAGGCCTGCGCGGCGCTCGGGGTGTCCGACCAACGGTTCCTCGGCGGCACGGGGCACTGGCGTGACTCGGGAATGGTGTGGCAGCAGCACGGCAAAACCGCGGTGGCCGCTCCCGAGACGCATCCCAGGGCCCTGGTGGCCGGGGACATCGGCGCGCAGACCACGCAGCTGGAGGAGGTCCTGCGCGAGGTCGAACCCCAGGTGGTGGTCACCTACGCCTCGGACGGGGGGTACGGGCACCCGGACCACGTCAGGGCGCATCGGATCACCGTGGCGGCGACCGAACGCGTTCCCGCGGTGCGCCGCCTCTTCTACGCGACTCCCTCCGCGGCCGCGGTGCGGGACGGCATCGACAAGCTGGCCGTGACCGGCGGGATGCCGTTCACCCTTCCCGGGGCCGACGAGCTGCCCGCCGTGGACGACACCGCCATCAGCACCGTGATCGACGTGTCCGACGGGTTGCCCGCCAAGTTCGACGCGCTGCGCGCGCACCGCACCCAGGTGCGGCTCTGGACCGCGGAGTGGGACGGCGGAAGTGGCGCTGCCGCCTACGCGCTGTCCAACGGGATGGGCCAGCCCGTGGTGAGCACCGAGCACTACGTGCTGGGGCGGGGCGAGGGGGCCCCGCCGAGCGCGGACCTGTTCGGTGGGCTGGACGTGGCAGGCGGCGACCCGTTGGAGCGGCGATGAGCGTGCACTACCGTAAGTGGGTCGATCACTGCACCGTGGCCGTGCTGTTGTTCGACGCCGTGCTGCTGGCGCTGCTCGAACTGCTGTTCCTGCCCGCCTACATCGGTTCGGTGCAGTTTCCCGTAACGGTGGCCCTGGCCGTGTTCACCAATCCGCTGCTGGTGGCCGTGGCCGGGCGGTTCTCGTCGAACGGGCTGGTCACCGCGGCGCCGCTGCTGGTCTGGTTCGCCACCGTCGTCGTTTTCGGCACCATGGGGCCGGGAGGTGACATGCTGCTGCCCGCCGAGGACTGGCGGAGCTACCTGCTGATCGGGGGCGGGACGCTGCCCGCGGCAGCGATGCTCGGGATCGTTCGAGGCAAGCAGCCGCGTCCGAGGTGAGCGCACCGCGTCCGAGGTGAACAGTGCCGAAGCGCGTGGCGGCCGTGCCGCGCCCGTTCCGCGTGCCTGCGAGCCCGTGCTCGGGGCGTTGCGGGAGTCGGACCCGTTGCGACTGCGCGGCAGGTCCGGTGCTTCCGGGGCCGGGACCGCGTCGGAGGCGGACCCCTGCGGCAGCTGACGGCCCCCTTCAGGTAGCCCGGAAAGCTCCGGAGCACGTGCTCCTCCCCGGCAACGATTGCGTTCCCCCGGGCTGACAGCCGACTCAGCCCGGGGCGCTGTCGCCGCGGGTGGTGTCCCGGTCGGTCTGCCGCTCCGACTCGACGTTGATCTCTGCGCCCAGCAGCACGACGTAGCTGGTGAGATAGAGCCACAGCAGCAGCACGACCACTCCGGCGAGCGCCCCGTAGATCTTGTTGTAGCTGCCGAAGTTGGTGATGTACAGGTTGAACGCGGTACTGCCGAGGAGCCACAGCCCGGTCGCGGTGACCGAGCCGACGCTGACCCAGCGGAAACGCGGCGCGACCCGATCGGGAGCCACGCGATAAACGACAGCAAGCACCACCGCGATCAGCGCGACGAGCAGGAGCCAGCGCACCACCTGCGCCGTGATCAGGCCCACGGAGCCGATGTCGAGACCGTTCAGGACTGCCGGGGCGACCGCGACCAGCGCCAGCGCCAGCAGCATGAACAGGCCCCCGGACAGAGTGAGGCCGACCGCGAGAGCCCCCAGCTTGAGGAAGCCGCGGCTCTCCTCCTCGCCGTAGGCGAGATTGACCGCGCTGATCAGGTTCCGCGTCCCCGCCGAGGCCAGCCAGAGCGCGACGAACAGCGAGGCGACCAACCCGAAACCCAGCGATCCACCGCGGCCCCGGGCCACCGCGGCGAGCTGTTCGTTGACCAGCTGCTGAGACGCCTGCGGCAACGACGAGGTGTACTCGCCGATCTGACGCGTGGCCTGTGCCGGATCGGCGACCAGCCCGAAGACCGTGAGCAGCGCGATCAACGCGGGGAAGATCGCGAGGAACGCGAAGAACGCGACGCTGCCTGCCAGCATGTAGATGTTGTCGTCACCAGCGGCCTTCCACGCGCGCACCAGAATTCGGCGCCAGCCCCGGGGCGGTATCTGCGACGGCCAGTGGGCATCCCCGCCCGAGCGGGACCTCGATCCGACGCGCCCGTCCCGGTCCGCCTGTTCGGCCACCTCGTCTCGGGCCATCACGACCTCCCTTCCACCTCGTAGCCGCACGACGCTGAGTGACCGGATACTCGTGCGCCATGCGGTGCGCGTCTCAGCGTGCGAGCGAACGTCGGCGTTGTTCGCCTCCCGCTGGTGCTCGCCGCCGGTGTCCCGGTGAAGTCGTGATCACGCGTGCGATCCGCTTGTGGGAACGCGCGGACAGGGCGAGTTCTCACTCGGTCGGGTCTGTCGGTGAGCAAGCGGCGCAGCCGCTTTCCACCACCCGAGCAGGCCGATCCACGCGCTCTCCATGAGCGAGGCCGAGGAGGTCGAACCGGTCGGCCGCCGACTCGGCCGAGCACGAGGCCGTACGACAGGTGGTCGACGGTCGGCATCGCCGCCGCCTCGTGCGAGCGGCGGAGCGAACGGGATGCGGCCGCGGGAGCGGAGCGATTCCCGCGTCGTGGCCGAGCCGGAGCGCCGTGCCGAACACCGGCCTCACACGCCCAGTGCCGCCGCCAGCGCTGCGGGACGACGCGCGCACCGCGTCGCCAGCTCCCCGTGGCTCGAGTGGAGCAGGTCGACCGCCCCGCCCCCGGCACCGGGGCCTTCAGCTTCTGGACGGCTTCATCGGTCAACCGCTCGGGCGGCGTGCCCGACCCAACAGCCCGAGCTCGGCGGCGTGTGCGCGGTAGCCTGCGTTTCTCGACGCTCACTTACCGGCGTGAGCGTTGGGGGGCGCCGATGCCTGCTCAGCGGGTTGGCGCAGTGGCGCGCCGACGGCGTGCAGGTGGCGCAGGACCTCGGAGTAGGAGTACAGCAGGCCGCACTGGCTGTAGGAGATGCCGCGCTGGGTGCAGAACTCGTGGATGAGCGGTTGGGCGCGGCGCAGGTTGGGGCGCGGCATACCGGGGAACAGATGGTGTTCGATCTGGTAGTTCAGGCCCCCGAGCAGGAAGTCCACCCCGCGGCCTCCGACCACGTTGCGGGAGGTGAGCACCTGTTTGCGCAGGTAGTCCAGCTTTTCGCCCTCGGCCAGGAGGGGCATGCCCTTGTGGTTGGGCGCGAAGGAACATCCCAGGTACACGCCCATCAGCCCCTGGTGCACGACCAGGAACACCACCGCTTTGCCCGGGGAGAGCACCAGGAACACCGCAGCCAGGTAGCCGAGGACGTGGGCGGTGAGCAGCCCTGCTTCCAGCTTGACGGACTTGACCTCGCGGCGCAGCACGGCCTGGACGCTGCGGATGCGCAGCATCACCGCCTCGGCCAGCAGCATCGGGAAGAACAGGAACGCCTGGTACTTGGCCACCCACCGGAGCAGTCCGCGCTTGGCGTGGGACTGCTCGTGACTGAACGCGAGCGCGGCGATCTCGATGTCGGGGTCCTCCTCCTCGTGGTTGGGGTTGGCGTGGTGCTGGTTGTGCTTGCCGACCCACCACTCGTAGCTGATCCCGGTGATGGTGCTGTGCGCCCGCCCGACGAGATCGTTGCCGCGTCGGCTGTTGAGGACCTGCCGGTGTCCGGCGTCATGACCGATGAACGCGGACTGGGTGAACATCACGGCGAAGAACGCGGCGGTGAGCAGCTGCCACCAGGAGTCACCGAGGAGCACGAACGCGGCGGCTCCCGCGGCGAGCAGCAGGGCGTTGACCGTGATACGCACCGCGTAGTAGGTGTATCGCCGTTGGAGCAGCCCGGCGCGCTTGACCGAGCGGGCCAGCTTCGCGAAGTCGCTTCCGAGGTTGTCGTCCGAGGGTTGTGCTGGGGATGCGGTCATGGTGAGAAAAGCTCTTTCGTGACAGCGGGCCGTCGAGCCCGGCGACTGGTGCCGCTCCGGCGCGGCCGCGCCGCTGCCGGGTGAACCGGCCGATGAGGTTGCTGAACTGCTGTTGCACAGGATCTGAGAGGCTCGGGCCGATCAACCCCGTCACCACGCCGACGATGACGAGGACGCCCAGCGGCGGAGCAAGCACGGCAGGAACCGGTCCACCGGTCGCGACGCCCTTGCCCGCCGGCGCGAGGACGAACGCGGGGAGCCCGGAAACCGAGGCGGACGCCACCGCGACGCCGGTCCCGCCCCGGGGCACAGCAGACGGCGCGCTCGCGGTCCAGGAGCGCAGAGCCGGGGAGCGGGTTTTCCCGGGTCGCGGTCCCCACTCATGGCGGCACGCCGACGCGACACGCCTGTACTTCGCCCCTCGGGACCACCTCAGGAGCACGGGGCCTTGTCGTGGTTTCTTCGGTCGTGTGGTCGACGTCGCGAGGCTGAGTCATGGCAGCTTCCCTCTCACATCACGTGGGTGGCCGGGGGCAGCGCTGGAACTGCCGCCCCCGAGTCGGGCGACGGAGTCGTTCCTCGGCCATCGCGCGGGCCGAGGGCGGTGGTGGCCGGTCGCCGAGCACGTCGATCCGGTGGCCCCTTGCACTGCCTCACCGCCCGCGAATGGTGTGCTTCGTGCACTGCCGCCGGGACTGGAGACGAAGCGGGTCCTGGCATCGCACACTCCTTACGGTCTTGGGGTACCCACTCGCGGTGGACTTCACACGCGGGGAGGATCGCGCTCGGCCGCTGGACGTGCCCGGCTCGGCAGGCGGGATGCTTCGGCCCACCGCGGGCGAACCGGCGCAGGGTCTACTTCGACTCGGACGTGCCGTGTGGCGAATGGCACGTACCCGCTGGGAAATCCGATCCGAACCTGATTCGCGTCCGTCGGGCGGGGTGGGGCGCGAGCTGCTCGGCTCGACGTCCGTGGTCGGCGTGCTCGGCGGTTACCTGGGGGAACGGTCCACGCCGCGGCGGATCACCCGTAAGGCGGATGAGTGGATCGGTGAACGGCACGGCTTGTCAACCGGGTGAGAAGGTGACTCCGGGGGCCCTTGAGTCGCCGTTTACCGGTGGCCAAACGGCCGAGTACCCTCGATCACGCTCCCGTGCTGTGGAACCGCCTATGTGTGCGGGGCACCTCCGAGGGATACTGACGGCAGCCGCGCGAATTCGGCGCGGGACGACGAAACGTACCAAGCAGGAGAGCTACCGTGACCTACGTGATCGCCGAGCCCTGCGTCGACGTGCTCGACAAGGGATGCATCGAGGAATGCCCCGTCGACTGCATCTACGAGGGCGGGCGGATGCTCTACATCCATCCGGACGAGTGCGTCGACTGCGGGGCCTGTGAACCGGTCTGCCCGGTCGAAGCCATCTACTACGAGGACGACGTCCCCGATGAGTGGGCCGCCTACACGCAGGCCAACGTGGACTTCTTCGACGACCTCGGCTCGCCGGGCGGTGCCGCCAAGGTCGGCAAGGTGAACAAGGACGTCGAGCCCGTCACCAGCCTCCCCCCGCAGGGCGAATGAGCTCGCAGGGCTCGTCCAGTGGTGTCGCGGCGTCCGGACGGACCCCGTCCGTGCCGCGAGACCGGCACATGCCCGAGTTCCCGTGGGATTCGCTGGCCTCCGCCGGGGAGACGGCGCGTTCGCACCCCGACGGGGTGGTGAACCTGTCGGTGGGAACGCCCGTCGATCCGGTCCCGGACGTGGTGCGCGCGGCCCTTCGCTCCGCCGACGACGCTCCCGGCTATCCCGCCACGCACGGGACGAGCGAGCTCCGCGAGGCCGCCGTCGAGGCGTTGTCCCGGCGGCACGGCGTGACCGGCGTGGACCGGCGCGCCGTGCTGCCCACGATCGGTTCGAAGGAGTTCGTCGCCTGGCTGCCCACACTGCTGGGGCTCCGGGCGGGTGACACCGCGGTGATCCCGGATCTGGCGTACCCGACCTACGAGGCGGGCGCCAGGCTGGCCGGGGCCGACATCGTGCGCACGGATGCCACGCACTCCCTGGGCCCCGAGCGTCCGGCGATGCTGTGGCTGAACTCGCCGTCCAACCCGACGGGCAGGGTGCTTCCGAGCGAGCACCTGCGCAAGGTCGTCGAGTGGGCCCGCGAGCGCGGGACGGTGGTGGTCTCCGACGAGTGCTACCTCTCGCTCGGCTGGGACGCCGAGCCGGTCTCGGTGCTCGATCCGGCGGTGTGCGGCGGCTCCTTCGAAGGGCTGCTCGCGGTGCACTCGCTGTCCAAGACCTCGAACTTCGCCGGTTACCGGGGCGGGTTCGTCACGGGCGATCCCCGGATCGTCGGCGAGTTGCTCGAACTCCGCAAGCACGCGGGGATGATCGTCCCCCGCCCGGTCCAGGAGGCCATGACGGCCGCGCTGGGCGACGACGAGCACCTGCGCGCGCAGCGTGCGCGCTACGCCGACCGGCGCGAGCGGTTGTGGGCCGCGTTGGAAAAGGCGGGGTTCCGGATCGACCACTCCGAGGCGGGCCTCTACCTGTGGGCCACCGGAGGCGAGGACGCCTGGAAGACGGTGGAGTGGTTGGCCGAGCGCGGGATCCTCGTGGCCCCCGGCACGTTCTACGGCCCCGAGGGGCAGTGGCACGTGCGGGTCGCGCTCACCGCCTCCGACGAGCGGATCGAAGCAGCCGCGAGGCGACTGGGCCGGTGAGCTCCGTTCCCGGGAGGGGGCGCGGCCTGCGGGACGGTTCCGGACTCCCCGGGGACGACGCCGTGGGCGGAAGCCGTGCCGTCGCGCTCGGTCGGCCTCAGCCTTCTCCGGAACCGGGCGGCAGGTCGGCCGCCGCGTTCAAGAGCCCCAGCCACGCCGGTCGCCACGCCTCACGCAGTGCGGCACGGCGTGCGCGGGAACGTTCGGCCAGCCTGCCCGCGAGGAGCACGGCCGTGGGGTCCGGTTCGTGAGTCGACCCCCTGTTCGGGGAGTTCGGCGCCGTAGCCAGTCGGTGCATCCAGCGCTCGGTCACCGCGGCGTCCTGGTGTCGCCCCAACACGTCCTGCAGCTTCTCCGCGGCGCCCAGCAAATCGCCGACCTCGAGCACCGGTGCGGCGAGTTCCGCGCAGTAGCGCAGCCCCTTGGTCCGGATTCGCAGTTCGTGCAGCCGCGCGTCCTCGGGGAGTTCGGAGGCTCGGGCAGCCGTACGCTCCACCTCGTCCAGTCGGGTCCGCAGTATTCCGCGCAGCGCTTCCGCGCCGGACCCGGTCGTCCCGGGAGCGGGAACTCCGTCGCGGACGGCGGTGGCGAGGCTCCCGAGGAGTTCGCGGTAGCTTTCGGAGGAAAGCACCTCCAGCAGCGCGGAGCGCGCGTGGTCGCGTTCGTCGAGCAGCACGGCTTCCAGCCGTTCGGCAGCGGCGCGCTCGCTCGCCTCGAAGGCCCCCTTCGTTTCCCGCATCCCGTTCAGCTGCACGTCCAGGTCGCGCACCGGGCCGAGAGCGCGCCCGAGCCCACCGAGCTCGGCACGTGTCCGGCGGCACCACTCGGAATCGAGTCGTTTCCCGGTGGCCTTGAGCACCGCCCGCATCCTCCGGACCGAGACGCGCGCCTTGTGCAGCTCCTCCGGATCGTGTCCCGTTCTCGTGCCGGGAGCGTGCGCGGCGAGGGTCCGTGCCCGCCCGGCGAGGAAGGCACGGACGTGCTCGGCCAGCGGATCCTCCGGGGCGACGGGAACCGGCTCGATCGCCGCGAGAGCGGATTCGACGTCCCACCGCTCCCGCGAGCCGTTCGTCCGACCGTCGGAGCGGGACATGCCGTGATGGTAGCCCGTGAGACCGGGTTTCTCCCCCTCTCGAGGACGAGGGACGCCACAGGTCGGTGGTGCCGAACCGGGCCTGAGCGGGGTCGCCCGGTTCGACCGTCCCGCGGATGCGGCTCGTCGGGGTTTCCCGTTCGGGGTGCCGGCGGGACCGAGGTTTTCCCGCGCGCGGGCGGCGCCGAAACGCACCGCCCCGGCAGTCGGCACCGCCGCGGGAGGTTCCGCCGAGTGGCCCCCGCGGCAACCCGAGCGGAACCCCTCACTCAGTCGTTGGCGTGCAGCGCCGCGTTCAGCTCGACCTTCCCGCCGGTGCGGGCCACCGCCTCGACCGCTCCGGTGTCGGAGTTGCGGCGGAACAGCAGACCGTCGGAGCCGGAGAGCTCCGCGGCCTTGATCAACGTGCCGTCCTCCAGGGTGACCTTGGTTCCGGCCGTCAGGTAGAGCCCGGCCTCCACGACGCAGTCGTCCCCGAGGGAGATGCCGCAGCCGCCGTTGGCTCCGATCAGGCAGCGCTCCCCGACGGAGATCACCTCACGGCCTCCGCCGGAGAGCGTTCCCATGATCGAGGCGCCGCCGCCGATGTCGGAGCCGTCGCCGACGACCACGCCGGCCGAGACGCGTCCCTCCACCATGGAGGCGCCGAGAGTGCCCGCGTTGAAGTTGACGAATCCCTCGTGCATCACCGTGGTCCCGCTGGCCAGGTGCGCCCCGAGCCGAACCCGGTCGGCATCGCCGATGCGCACCCCGGAGGGGATGACGTAGTCGACCATCCGGGGGAACTTGTCGATGCTGTAGACCGTGACCGGGCCCCGCGCGCTGAGCCGCAGCCTGGTGGCCTCGAAGCCCTCCACCGGGCAGGGGCCGTGGTTGGTCCAGACCGTGTTGGACAGCAGGCCGAACATGCCCTCCATGTTCTGCCCGTGCGGACGCACCATCCGGTGCGACAGCAGGTGCAGCCGCAGGTAGACGTCGTGGGTGTCCGCGGGGGCATCGGAGAGCTGGGCCACGCCGGTGCGCACGGCTACTACCTCGACACCGCGAGCGTCGTCACGGCCGAGCAGTTCCGCCCCGGTCGCCCCCAGCGCTTCGGCGGCCTGCTCGGCCGTCAACCGGTGGCTGCCGACCTGTTCCGGTTCCCCGAGGCGGACCGTGGGGAACCAGGTGTCGAGTACTGTCCCGTCGTCGGTGACGGTCGCGATTCCCACACCGTGGGCGCCGGTGTTCTGCGTGTCGGGAGTGGTTGGGCTGCTCATGGTGCAAACGGTAGTCGGAGCGCCGGTGTCGTGCCGTCGGGGGACCGGCGATTACGTCGAGCGCTTCCCCGCCGGCGGTAGGGTCCTTGGGCATGACGCCGCGCTTGGATCTAACCACCGACCCCGTCGAACTCACCGCCGCGCTGGTCGACATTCCCAGCGTCTCCGGATCGGAGGACCGACTGGCCGACGCCGTCGAGCGGGCCCTCCGCGCCGACGCACCGGGACTGGAGGTCGTCCGCAGCGGTAACGCGGTGCTGGCGCGCACCGGTCTGGGGCGGCGGTCGCGCGTCGTGCTGGCCGGGCACCTGGACACGGTGCCGATCAACGAGAACCTTCCGGTGACCCGCACCGGCAGCGGAGGCGACGAGGTGCTGCACGGCTGCGGAACCGTGGACATGAAGGGCGGGGACGCGGTGATGCTGCACCTGGCGGCCACCCTGGAGAACCCCGAGCACGACCTGACCTTCGTCTTCTACGACTGCGAGGAGGTCTCCGCCGACCGCAACGGGCTCAACCGCATCGAGAGCGATCTCCCCGACTGGATGGACGGCGATCTGGCCGTGGTCTGCGAACCCTCCAACGCCGCGGTGGAGGCGGGCTGCCAGGGGACGCTGCGCGTGGAGGTCCGAACCAGGGGGCAGCGCGCCCACTCGGCACGGGCCTGGATGGGGGTGAACGCGATCCACGCGGCCGAACCGATACTGCGCGGGCTGTCCGAGTACGAGCCGCGCACTGTCGATGTGGACGGTCTGCGGTTCCACGAGGGGCTGCAGGCGGTGGGGATCAACGGCGGTGTGGCCGGCAACGTCGTGCCGGACGAGTGCGTGGTCACCGTCAACCACCGCTTCGCCCCCGACACCACCCTGGAGGAGGCCGAACAACGGGTGCGGCGGGTGTTCGACGGGTTCGAGGTCACGGTGGTCGACGCGGCCCGCGCCGCCCATCCCGGGCTGAGTGAGCCCGCCACGGCCGAACTCGTCGAGGCTTCCGGCTCGGAGCCCGTGGCCAAGCTCGGCTGGACCGACGTGGCCCGGTTCGCGGCCAGGGGAATGCCCGCCGTCAACTTCGGCCCCGGTTCGCCGACCCTGGCCCACACCCGGCAGGAGAACGTGACGGCCAACGACGTCCGCCACTGCGCGGAGGTGCTGAGGCGCGCCCTGGGCGGTTCCTGAAGCCGGGTGCGGCGGGTGCGTCAGCTCGGACCCACCCGCGGTCGCTCCTCCGGAACCCGTTGTCCGGGCAGTTCGTCCCGGCCCCCTCCGGTGTCGATCTCACCGGAGGGATCCGCGGAACCGGAGGTGTCCGCTGCTTCGGGCTCGGCCTCGGCCGGGGGCGCTGTCTCGGCCCCGGGGTCGGACCCGGGCTTCCGCGCTCCGTCCCCGTGCTGGTCCTGCTCGACGAAGCGCAGCAGCTCGACGGGGAACGGCAGCACGAGCGTGGAGTTCTTCTCCGCCGCCACCTCAACGACCGTCTCCAGCAGGCGGAGCTGCAGCGCGGCAGGCGTGTCGGACATGACGGCGGCTGCTTCGGAGAGCTTGCGGGAGGCCTGGAACTCCCCGTCGGCGGAGATGATCCGCGAACGCCGTTCCCGCTCGGCCTCCGCCTGGCGCGCGATCGAACGTTTCATCGCCTCGGGCAGCGCGACGTCCTTGATCTCGACCCTGTCGATGTGCACGCCCCAGTTCAGGGCGGGACTGTCGATCATCACTTCCAGGCCCTGGTTCAACTTCTCCCGGTCCGAGAGCAGGTCGTCCAGGTCGCTCTTGCCGATGATGGAGCGCAGCGACGCCTGGGCCACCTGCCCCATGGCGAACCTGTAGTCCTCCACGTTGATGACCGCGCGCTGCGGATCGGTGACGTTGAAGTACACGACGGCGTCCACGCGCACGGTCACGTTGTCCCGTGTCACGCCCTCCTGGGCCGGGACCGGCATCGTGATGATCTGCAGGCTCACCTTCCGCATCCGGTCGGCACCGGGGAGGATCGCGGTCAGCCCCGGGGTCCTGGTCCGTTCCCGGAGCCGTCCGAAACGCAGCACCACGCCCCGCTCGTACTGGTTGACGACCCGCACGCTCGCGGCAGCGCAGAGCGCGAGGAAGACCAGAACCGCGATGAGTACATCGATGATCATATCCGGCTCCCTGGTTCGGAGTTCCGGTTCGGCGCGAACGGGACGAGCGGGTGGTCGCTGCCTCCGTTCACGTGGCCGCTGCCGGCAATGTTACCCCGCTCACACGCCTCGGGGGTCTCGTCGGCAGTGGTTTCCGCGCCCGGAAGGAGGGCTCCGTCGGGCCGGTGCCACGCGTCCGTGCAGGGGACATCATCTCCTGTTCACGCGCAGTGCATAAGCTCTGTCGTATGAGTATCGACGAACAGTGGCAGCAGAGCGCGGAAACCAACGGGACGGGCCCGCACGACGGCGACGGTTCCGATGTCGAGCACCCGAGCGAGCAACGACGCGGTCCCGTGGTGCTGCGACGCTCGAGGCCGGGGGAGATGAGCACGACGGACCAGCGGCTGCTCGACTCCCGCGGTCCGACGGACTGGGTGCACACCGACCCGTGGAGGGTGCTGCGCATCCAGGCCGAGTTCGTCGAGGGATTCGGGGCGTTGGCCGAGGTGCCGCGTGCGGCCACGGTCTTCGGCTCGGCGCGCACTCCGCGGGACCACGAGGAGTACGCGCGGGGAGTGCACCTGGGAGCTTCCCTGGCCGAGACCGGTAGCGCCGTGATCACCGGAGGCGGTCCGGGAACGATGGAAGCGGTCAACAGGGGGGCCTCCGAGGCGGGCGGGCTCTCCATCGGCCTCGGGATCGAACTGCCCTTCGAACAGGGACTGAACCCGTGGGTGGACCTGGGGGTGAACTTCCGGTACTTCTTCACGCGCAAGACGATGTTCGTCAAGTACGCGCAGGCCTTCGTCTGCCTGCCCGGCGGGTTCGGCACACTCGACGAGCTGTTCGAGTCGCTGACCCTGGTGCAGACGAAGAAGGTGACCAAGTTCCCCGTCGTGATGTTCGGGCGTTCCTACTGGCAGGGGCTCTACGACTGGATCAGGGACACGATGCGTTCCAGCGGCAAGATAGGCGACGAGGAACTCGGGCTGCTGCACCTGACCGACGACGTCGACGACGCGGTGCGCGTGGTCGAGGAGGCATGGGGCGCCTGGGACGCCACCCACTGATAACTCATAACGGAGCTTCGCGTGCGTGGTCGGGTAGCCGGCACGTGAGTCGGCGCCTTGCGGCCTCGGGCCGCTCTTGAGTGGCCACCTACGCGGCGAGCGGCCCGGCCTGGCAATGCATCCGACTCACGCGCCGGAGCTTCTCGTCCTGCCTGGGCTGAAGCACCCGCGTCGGGCGGAGCCTGCTGCTTGGAGTTCCCGGAGAACTCCTCTCGACTCGGCTCGTGATCCGGTGTCCGACCACCCGAGCAACCTGTCCCGAGCGGAAACCTTAGGGTTCATCCGAAAGGGGAGTGAGCCGCCGTGGTGACCGGTTCGACCGCCCCGCGAACCAGTTCGCCCGGACGGGGCTTCCCCGCGGGGCGAACGATCCGAACCCCCACGAGAGCGAGGTCCCATGACGACGGGAGACGTCGACGCGGTGCAGCAGTCCGAACGAGTGGCCGTGTGCGTCTACTGCGCTTCCCGGCCGGTTCCGGACCGCTACGTGCGGTTGGCCGGCGACATCGGAACGGGCATCGCCGAACGTGGTTGGAGGCTGGTCTCCGGCGGCGGCCGGGTCTCCATGATGGGCGAGGTCGCGCGGCGGGCCCGGGAGGGAGGGGCGCGCACCGTCGGCGTGATACCCCGCGAACTCGTCGACGAGGAGGTCGCCGACACCGAGGCGGACGAACTGCTCGTGGTGGACACGATGCGGGAACGCAAGGGGCTGATGGACAGTCACGCCACGGCCTTCCTGGCGCTGCCCGGAGGAATCGGAACCTGCGAGGAACTGTTCGAGGTGTGGACCTCGCGCTATCTCGGCATGCACACCAAACCCGTGGTGCTGCTCGACCCGGACGGGCACTACAGCGGCCTGCTCGACTGGATGAGGGGGCTGGTCGACTCGGGCTTCGCCTCCCGCGCCTCCCTCGACCTGTTGACCGTGACCGAGGAGGTGGACACGGCGCTGGCGGCCTGCCTGGGATGATCGGGCCGGCCGCACGGGCGTGCGGCGGAATCGTTCCCGCGCGGTCCGCTGTGCCAGGATGGAAGCGTGCAGCCCCTCCGGTTCGGTGACAAGCGTGTGGCCGCGGACCGCCCGCTGGTCATGGCCATAGTCAATCGCACCCGCGACTCCTTCTTCGACGGTGGGCGCACCTTCGAGCAGAGCTCGGCGGCCGGCGCCGTGGAACGAGCCGTCTCCGAAGGGGCCGACATCGTCGACATCGGCGGTGTGCGCGCCGGAGCCGAAGGGGAGCGGGTCGATGTCGAGGAGGAGGCACGCCGGGTCGTTCCCCTCGTCGCCGAGCTCCGCCGGCGCTATCCGGAGCTGGTCATCAGCGTGGACACCTGGCGGCACGAGGTGGCCCGCCGCGTCTGCGAGCAGGGCGCCGACCTGATCAACGACAGCTGGGCCGGAGCCGACCCGGAGCTGGCGGAGGTGGTCGCCGAGTTCGACGTCGGAGTGGTCTGCTCCCACACGGGAGGTCTCCCGCCGCGCACCGACCCACACCGTGTCCGGTACTCCGATGTCGTGGCCGAGGTGGTGGACGAACTCGCGCGACGAGCCGAGCGCGCGGCCGGGATCGGTGTCGCCCCGGAGAGCATCCTGATCGACCCCACCCACGACTTCGGCAAGAACACCTGGCACGGGCTGGAACTGCTGCGCAGGGTCGACGAGCTGGTCGAGACGGGTTGGCCCGTCCTGATGGCGCTGTCCAACAAGGACTTCGTCGGGGAGACGCTCGGTGCCGGGGTGCACGAGCGGCTGGAGGGCACGCTGGCCGCCACGGCGGTCAGCGCCAGAGCGGGCGCCAGGGTGTTTCGCGCCCACAACGTGGCACAGACCCGCGCCGTCGTCGACATGGTCGCCAGCATCGCGGGTACCCGGCCGCCCACCGAAGTTTTGCGCGCCCTGGCTTAGGGGAACTTCGGCTGCCCGTCCGCCGTCACGCGAGTCGGCGCCTCGGAAGCGCTGGGGCACTTCGAGCAGCGGCTTCGCCGCTCGCCTTCCGCTTGCGAGGCATCCGGCTCACGCACCGGTGCCCGGATCAGAACAGGCCGCCGAGCAGACCCGCTATTGAAGCCACCGAGCCCGCGTGTCCGAGCGTGTCCAGCAGTGGGCGCAGCTTGGACCAGCGCTTCCGGACGCTGTCGCCGTCCGGGTGATCCTCCCGCAGCAGTTCCTCCAGTTCGGTGGCCTGGTCGTGGGCCCTGACGGCGTCGGTGTCCGAACGCTCGGCCAGCTGGGTGGTCAGCTCCGTCACGAGTCTGCGCAGCTCGTCGAGGTCCCCCTGGGGCCCCGCCTCGCTGCCGACCGCCCGTTCCACGTTGGCGCTCCCCCCGGAGGCGAAGTTCTGCGCCCCCACGAACGAGCTCGCGTGGAAGTTGAAGGTCTGCCCTGCCTCGTTCATCCGCTCTCCCTCCCGGGACCGTGCGTCGCTGTCGAAGAGGTGGGTACCGCCGTGGCGGTTCCGTTCGCCCCGAAGTTCTGGGCTCCGAGGAACTGCGATCCGTGGAAGTTGTTGGTGGTGTTGTTGATGATCCGGGTGGCCTGCTCCTCCAGTGCTTCGGTGCTGAAACCCCGTTCGACCAGGTGGTTGCGCACCGCGGACAGCGTGCGCTCCTGCAGCAGCGTGATGTGACGCTGCCCGTCCAGGTCCTGGAACTCGTTGACGCACTCCTCGTCGGCGGCCAGCTCCCGGATGCTGCGCACCTCACCGGACCCTTCCGAGGTGATCCGCCGGTGCGGCAGTGAACCGAGCAGCGTTCTCCAGCGCCAGGCGATGCTGCCCAGCAGCTGACAGAACTCGAGCAGTGCGGTGGCCGCGACTTCCCTGGTCGAGTTTCCGGCCACCCCGCGCAGACGGTAGCGCGGAGCCATCGGGTACAGGCAGTAGGCGTTCCACTCCAGGTACAGCGTGCGGTCGTCGCAGCCGATGTTGAACAGCGTCGACACGAGCAGGTCGGAGTTCCAGCTGAGCACACTGGTGCGCTGGAAGTGCCGCACCCATTCGAGGTCCTCGTCGACGAGCAGGTCCATCGTCTCCTGGTCCACATCGCTGACGGGAAGCCCGTTGTCCCGGGAAAGCAGCGCCTGTGCGGTCGGGGTGTGCCAGTTCCGGTGCAGGTTCTCGGTGTTGACGACGATCTGCGGGCTCACCCGTAGTTCGCGCAACCTCCTGCTCGGGGTGAGCAGATCCGAGTCCTGCATCGAGTGCAGTTCGCTCGTCACCGCGCTGTAGAGCTCCCTGGGGTGGAGGGTGGGAGTCCTCTCGGTCCGGTCGCGCGCGCGCAGCACCAGCGGAAGCGTCCAGGCGTTGACCCGGTGGCCGTGCCCGACGAAGGCGTGCCAGCCCGCGTGGGGCAGCACCGAGCTCTCATCCCCCTTGCGGGCCACGTCCTCCAGCAGAGCGCTGTGCCTGCGGGTGACTCCCGCGATCAGCGAGTCGGCCAGTTTGGCCACCACCGAGTTGGTGCCGACCGGGGTTCGGTTCCCGCCGGAGGCGATCAGGTGGCGTGTCACCCACTTGTCCAGCAGCAGCACCGCGAAGATCGCGACGGCGCAGAGCACGAACAGCAGGACGGGGAGCAGGACGGCGACGGCCCAGGGCGCGGAGGTCGTGCTTTCCGCTGAGCCCGTGCCGAAGCCGTCGTCCGCGGAGGTGGAGAGCCCGGCGAGTGTGGTGCTGACCCTGACACCGATCCACGTGTAGGACAGCCAGCCCACGAAGAAAGCCAGGGTGCTGACCAGTCCGATGATGCTGGTCTCCTCCTCGTCCGCGCGTGGTTTCCGCGGAGCGCCCGTCCAGAGCTGCCGTGAGGCGAACGCCAGCGACCAGAACAGCCACAGCGCTCCCCAGCCGAACAGGAAGGCGAAGCTGTAGGGAATGGCGACCAGCCCGGCCACCAGGACCAGGACCAGCACCAGCACGTCGCGCATCCGGCGCCTGCGCCGGGCCACCAGCGCCTGGGTGAGCACGAGCACGGCGTCCGTTCCCTGAGGAGGCGGCAACGCCTCTCGCGGAGCGTTCAGGTAGTTCTCGCCGATCCGGTCGGCCAGCTCGGGTTTGAGGTGCACGGCAGCCACGAGATGACCGTCGATTTCGGAGAGAGCCGGGGAGGGAGGTGGCGCACTCCGGGGTTCCTGGTCGGCTGCCTGGGGGTTCGGTTGCATCGAAGGCCTCTGTGCCGGTTTCGGTGACGCTGCGGTTCCGTGCTTTCCGCCGACGTGATCGTCCCTCCGCTGCGGGGGCGACGGGGCGATTCCCGGACAACTCACACGAACGGAGCAGTGACGGACCGGGACGGCCTCGTCGTGCCGTGCTGTGTGGACGTAGCGACCCACGTGTGACGCAGCTCAATCTTTCCGCGGTGTCAACAGGACCTAAGCCTCTTGTGGTGAGGACGGTGACAGTGCTCGTGGTGCAACGTAGAGTGGCGACTCGTGAAAGCTGATGCCCTTCGTGGTCATTTGGACGGACTGCTGCTGGCCACTCTGGATGGCAGGCGGCTGCACGGCTACGCGATCATCGAGGCACTGCAGCAGCGCAGTGGCGGAGCCGTTTCCCTGCCTACCGGGACCGTCTACCCCGCGCTGCGCCGACTGGAGAAGGCGGGCTACGTCCGCAGCGAGTGGAGCACGGTCGGAGGCAGGCAGCGCAGGTCCTACAGCCTGACCCCTTCCGGCAAGAGCGGCCTGGAGAACGAGCGGCGGGAATGGCGCGAGTTCACGGCCGCTATCGAAGGTGTGCTCTGCGGCGCCACGACTACCGTCTGACAGAGCTCGGACAGGGCTTCGCCGGTTCGGGTCGTTCCGGACCGGGAGCGCCGCGGGAAAGGACCCCGGTCGGCCATCGGCTCGACCGGTGAATCGCCGGACCCGGTCTCGGTCGAGGTCGTTCGGGCGGTGTGCGGTGCGTGCCGAGCGTGGAGTACGTGCCACTATCTGGTGCTGTGGCAAGTGCACTCATCTACGTCGTGGTCGTGCTCGCGGTGGCCGCCGTGGTCTACCTGCTGGCAAGCCTCGTCTTCGGGCGTGGGGAAGAGCTGGAGCCGTTGCGGCCGGGAGCGACACCCACACGGTTACCCCCCTCCCCCCTGGCAGGGCACGACGTGCGGTCGCTGCGCTTCCAGCTGGTTTTCCGCGGCTACAAGGCTTCGGAGGTGGACTGGGCCCTCGAGCGGCTGGCCGACGAGCTGGACGACACGCGGCGACGTGTCACACTGCTGGAACGAGAGCTGAAGGCCGAGCGGCAGCGGCGGGACGACTCGGCGGACGCGGACGGGGAGGACGCGCCGGACGGGGAGGACGCGCCGGACGGGGAGGACACCTCGCCGGAGCGGGAGCTCTGATCGTTCGGTGGCCCCGGTGCGGTCCGCGCACCGCGTTCGGTCCCGTGCCCGGTGGGCAAGCCCCGGTTCGTCCAGGACGAGGTGGTCGGAATGGCCGTTGGTGAAGTGCGTTCGAGGGTGCGTATCCCCTGCTCCCGGAGAACCGTGTGGACGGTGGCGACCGACTGGCCCGGACAGAGCGAGTGGATGCTCGGCACCCTGGTGCGCGTCACGGGCGGAGACGGGAGAAGCCCCGGTTCCGAGCTCGTCGCCTTCACCGGTGTGGGCGGCCTCGGGTTCCTGGACACCATGCGCATAGAGCTCTGGCAGCCGCCGTCGAGCTGTGCGGTGCGCCACGTGGGGAAGCCGGTGCGGGGCACCGGCGGGTTCACGGTGGAGCCCGCCGAGGGGTGCGGGACGGATTTCGTGTGGTGGGAACGCTTCGAGATCCCCACCGTGCTCCTGCCGCTGTGGTTGCTGGCGAAACCCGTGGTTTCCTGGGGGCTGGACCGATCGCTGCGCGGTTTCGCACGCCGCTGTCTGCGTTACGCACGGGAGAGGGGAGACCGGTGACCGCGGTGTTCGGTGACGACGGCAGGCGGAGGTGCCCCTGGGGTGCCGCCCCCGCGGACTACCGGGAGTATCACGACGCCGAGTGGGGCAGGCCGGTGCACGGGCAGCACGCCCTCTTCGAGCGGCTGTCTCTCGAGGGGTTCCAGTCCGGGCTCTCCTGGTTGACCATTCTGCGCAAACGCGCCGACTTTCGGCGCGCCTTCGAGGGGTTCGACCCGCATCGGGTCGCGCGGTTCGGGGAGCGCGAGCGGGAGTCGCTGCTCGCCGACCGGACGATAGTCCGCAACCGTGCCAAGGTCGACGCCACGATCGCGAACGCACGGGCAGTGCTGGAGCTGGACACCCCGCTGGACGAGCTGTTGTGGTCGTTCGCCCCGGAGCGGGAGCCGCACGCGCGTCCCGCGACGATGGAGGAGGTGCCCGCGACCACCCCCGAGTCGAGAGCCATGGCCGGGGCGCTGCGCGGGCGCGGGTTCCGCTTCGTGGGCCCGACCACCTGTTACGCGCTGATGCAGGCGACGGGGATGGTCGACGACCACCTCGGCGGTTGCTGGCTGGCGCGCTGACCGGCCACCGGCACCGCCGAGCTCCCGACCGGCCGGCACCGCCACACAGGCCGGAACGGCGACTCCGAGTCCCTCAGCTGCCGGTGAAGTGGGGGGACCTCTTGGCGACGAACGCGGCGACGGCCTCGTGGTGGTCGTGCGTGCCGCCGCACTGGTTCTGCGCCCCGGCCTCGACTGCCAGGGTCTCGTCCAGTCCCTCGGACGCCGCGGCGAGCATCGTCTCCTTGATCCTGGCGTAGGCGCTGGTCGGGCCCGTTGCCATCCGTTCGGCCAGCTCGGTGGCCTTCTCCGGGGCCTCGCCCGCGGCCACGACGCGGTTGACCATCCCGATGCGCTGGGCCTCGGAAGCTTCCACGGGTTCACCGAGCAGGAGCAGTTCCAGGGCCCGGCCGTAGCCGATGAGCCTGGGCAGGGTCCAGGAAGCCCCCGAGTCCGTGGAGAGCCCGACACCGGCGAAGGACATCACGAATTTGGCGTTGTCCGCCGCGACCCGCAGGTCGCAGGCATAGGCCAGGGAGGCCCCCGCGCCGGCCGCCACACCGTTGACAGCGGCGATGATCGGTTTGGGGAGCGTGGTCACCGCGCGGATCAGCGGGTTGTAGTGGTCCTCGACCGTGCGCAGCGGTGTCGGATCGTTCGAATCCAGTTGGCTGACGTGCTCCTTGAGGTCCTGGCCCGCGCAGAAGGCCTTCCCGGAGCCGGTGAGCACCACGGCGCGCACCGAGTCGGCGGTGGCCGCCTCGCGCAGGGCTTCGATCAACCGCAGCTTGAGCTCGGTCGTCAGCGAGTTGTAGGCGTCCGGCCTGTTCAGTGTGATCCTGCGCACGCCGTTTGTATCCTCGGTCAGCAGTACCTCGGTCACGGGGCTCCCTTCTCGGGTCGGGGTGGGACGGCCGTTCGCCCTGGTGGGGGACAGAACCACGTTCCGGTTGTCCGCCGGTTTTCCACAGTAGACCTCGTGGTCGCGCGTGGTTGGAGATGAGCGTGCCAGCCGAGGGGGCTCTTGTCGAAGGTGGCGGAAGGACGTGCGGAGTGCGTGGGCGACCGCGCAGTGGGACTTCGCCGGTTCGGTTCGCCTGGGGGCGCGGGACGGAACCTCTCGCGGGCTCTCGCTGCGGGACCCGGCCTCGGGTGGTGAGCTACCGGGGGCGAACGGGAACGCCGGGACTCGGCGGGTTCCGGTGGGAGGAGGGGCCGTTGTCCGAACGGTCCGGAACGTCCCGATGTGGACGCGTTCCGTGTCCACCTCGTTACCCGAAGAGGGGAATGAGGTGGAGCTCTCCGGCCGGGGCGGCGTTCGACCAGCGCAAAACGGACGGAAGTTGATCGGTTCGGTTTCGCGGGTGCGTCCGGATGGGGGAGAATGTAGGACAAAGGCTGGTTTGGTGACCAGCCGGTGGGATGAGTTCACGGAGGGAGCACGCTATGGCGGCCATGAAGCCCCGGACCGGTGACGGTCCCCTCGAGGTGACCAAGGAGGGACGCGGAATGGTGATGCGCATCCCGCTCGAGGGTGGTGGGCGTCTTGTCGTCGAAATGACGATGGAGGAGGCCACGAATTTGAGCGAGGCTCTAAACTCGGTCACCGGTTGAGGCCGCCGCGAGGTGATCGGCGGGCGAACCACGCCCCGGCGCAGCGAGCCGACCCCGGCATCCGCCGATGGTGCCGGGGTTACAGTACGCGAACGCGTCACGCTCCGGCGGGTCCGCACGCGTGACGGGTGAAAGAGCTGTCGCCGTTGTCCTCATCGGGAAGACAGCCCCCTTGTCCAGCACATGCCAGCCGAACAACCTGATCAGGAAGGTGCCGCAGTGTCCGGTTCCGCAACTTCGACTTCGAGCACAGACGCGATCCTTCCCGTTATTCCGACTGCCCTGGTCGAAGTCGACGTCGTAGAGCGGTGGCGCGACGGAATTCCGGCCGCGGTGCCGATACGCGATGTGGACGGCGAACCGGAGCTGGACACCCCCTGCGAGGTGTTCGGCGTGGAGTCCGGAACGCTGCGTGCGCTGGACGTGACCGGCAAGGCCGGGGAGGTGCGCACGGTGCCGTTGCCGGAGGCGCGCTTCGGTTGGACCGTGGGCAGCGGCGATGGCTCCTCCGCGAGCTGGCGCGCGGTGGGCGCGGCGTTGGCGCGGGCGGCCCGCGCCAGGCTGGAGGAAGCCGGAGCGGGCGGCGATGCTCCGGAGGACCTCGGGGAGGCGCTGGATGTGGAGTACCTCCAGTTCCGGTTGCCCGCGGAGGCCGACGAGGAGCTCGTCGCGGCACTGACCCTGGGGCTGGCGTTGGGAGACTACCGCTTTCGAGTGTCGAGTCATCCCGCGCCGCCACGGCTGCGCAAGGTGCTTCTCGTCGCAGGCACGGGGGAGGACGCGCAGCGGTTGCGGCCCGTCGCGTCACGGGCCCGCGAATGGGCCTCCGCCACAGCGCTGGCACGGGACCTGGCCAACACGCCCTCGAACGTCAAGGACCCGGCCTGGCTGGCGGGCACCGCCGCCGAGCTCGCCGGTTCCGTTCCCGGGTTGCGCGCCACGGTGCGCGACGAGAAGTGGCTCTCCGAGAACGGTTTCGGAGGGGTCCTCGCCGTCGGGGGCGGTTCGGCCCGCCCTCCGCGCCTGCTGGAGATGCACTGGGACGGTACGCGGAACTCCGAGGTACGGCACGTAGTGCTCGTCGGCAAGGGAATCACCTTCGACACCGGGGGGATATCGCTGAAGCCCGCCGACGGTATGGAGATGATGCGTACCGACATGGCCGGGGGAGGAGCCGTGATCGGAGCCATGCTGGCCGTGGCGCGGCTGGAACTGCCGGTACGGGTCACGGCGCTGGTTCCCATGGCCGAGAACCACGTTTCGGGCAGTGCCTATCGGCCCGGCGACGTGGTCCGGCACTACGACGGCACCACCACGGAGGTCGCCAACACCGACGCAGAGGGGCGAATGGTGATGGCCGACGCGCTCGGTTACGCGGTACGTGGGCACGACCCCGATGTGCTCGTGGACGTGGCGACGCTCACCGGGGCGATGAAGGTGGCGCTCGGTCTCCGCACCGGTGGCGTGTTCAGCAGTGAGCAGTCGTTCGCGGAACGGGTGCGTGCCGCCGGTGAGCGTGCGGGCGAGAGCTGGTGGCCGATGCCACTGTCCGAGGACCACGTCGAGGACGTGCGCGGGGCGAACGCCGATGTCCGCCAGGCGCCGCAGGGGCCCGGTGGTGTGATGGCCGCGTTGTTCCTCCGTGAATTCACCGGGGGATTGCCCTGGGCGCATCTGGACATCGCGGGGCCGGGACGTGCGGACAAGAACTACGAGGAAGTGGTTCCGGGAGCCACCGGCTTCGCCGCGCGGACACTGGTGGAACTGGTGGCCGGACTGGGCGAGTGAAGCGCGGGGCCCGGCTTCGCGCGTGACGAACCACCGGATCCGCTCCGGGAAGTTCGTCGCGCGTGAGGCCTTCCCCCGGCTACGGGGCAGTGGGAGCACGTCCGGCCGCCTCGCGACGCGCCCGGCTCACGCGCCGGAGCTGCTCGCGCCGCGTGGGCTGAGCACCCGGGCCGGGCGAAGCCCTTTGCCAGAAGTTCTGAGGTGGGTCAGGTGGTGTCCGAGTCGAACGGGGGACGTTCCCCGGACTCCAAGGGGCTGTGCTCGCGGGACCGCGGAGGTGTCGGTCCGGATCGGGAACCGTTGCCGTTGGTCTTGGAACCGCCGTTGCCGGTGACGTCGTCCAGCGGGTTCTCCCCGTCGAAGAGGTGCTTGCTCACCGCGCGCCGCGGGTCGAAATTGCGGACCTCGCGCAGGTCCTCCAGCGGTTTGCGAAGATCGTCGAATTCCGGGCCGAGTTCTGAGCGGATCTGTTCCCGCGCGCCCGTCGCGTACTCGCGAACCTGGCGAACCGTCTTGCCGAGCCACGCCGCCGCGGAAGGCAGCCGCTCGGGTCCGAGGATGAACAGACCGGCGACGATGAGAACGAGAATCTCACCCCAGCCGATGCTATCGAACACCTCGACTCCTTCCGGGATGACGCCGTTGTCCGGACATCGGCACGCTACCGAGTGCCGTGCGTGCTCAGCCTATCCAACTTTGCCTGCTAGTGAAGAGTGACGTCCAGGACAAGTTCGCGTCCTTGGCGAACGACCGTCACGGGGACCACGGCGCCCACGTCGTGCTCGTCGACGGCGACTTCCAGCTCATCGGCCCCACCGACCTCGCGGTCCCCGACCTCGGTGATCACATCGCCTTCCGAGAGGCCTGCTTCCTGGGCCGCTCCGCCTTCCCGCACGTTCTGCACCTGGGCACCGTCCGCCGCCCCGTCGGTGACGGATTTCGCGTCCACGCCGAGGTCGGGGTGCCGCACCTGTCCGGTGCGGATGAGCTGTTGGGAGATCTCGCGTACTCGGTCGATGGGGAGGGCGAACCCCAGACCGATCGAACCTCCGCTGCCGCCGGTCCCCATCGTTCTGATGGCCGTGTTGATTCCGACGACGGTCCCGTTGCCGTCCACCAGGGCGCCTCCGGAGTTGCCCGGGTTGACCGCGGCGTCGGTCTGGATCGCGTCGATTACCGCGTTCGTGTCGGTTTCTTCCCCGGCGAGCCGCACCGGTCGGTGGACGGAACTCACGATCCCGCTGGTGACCGTGCTTTCCAAGCCGAGTGGTGAGCCGACGGCCATGACCTTGTCCCCGACCTGCAGGTCCTTCGAGTTCCCCAGCTGGGCGACCGTGGGGTTGCCCACTTCGACCTTGAGCACGGCCAGGTCGGTCTCGGGGTCGCGCCCCACGATCCGCGCGGAGGTTCGGGTACCGTCCGAGAAAACCGTGAAGATCTTCGCGTCGGGTGTGTCCGCGGCCATCGAGACCACGTGGTTGTTGGTCACGATGTAGCCGTTGCCGTCTATCATGACGCCCGAGCCGGTTCCTCCCTGGGAACCCACCCTGACCTCGACGGAGACGACGGCGGGGACCACGCCGGAGGCCGCTCCGGCGATGGAGCTCGCGGGACGGTCCGCTCCCGGCTCCACGGTGGCCAGGGTCACATCCGGATTGGTCAGCGGGTTGCCCTCTTCGGCGGTTATCCGGCCGACGAATCCGCCTGCGGCCCCCACGAGCAGCACCACGAGCCCGAGGGTGACCAACGACCACGGGCGCACTCTGCGGCCGAAGAGCACCTCTCGCGCGCTGAGCAACGGGCCGGAGCCGGGGGAAGCGGGTTCCTCGTCCCGCTCACCGGTGAGGGCGGGGCCACCCAGCACGGCCCCCGTGGTGGGGTCCCGCCACGGGTCGTGCTCGTTCCCGTCCCCCCAGAGAACGGGGTCCTCCTCGGTGGAAGCGTCGGTTTCTCCGCTGTCCCAGGGGGAGCGTTGCAGCGACTCCGAGCTGTTCGTGGGAGGTCCGAAAGCCTTGGCGAGGGACTCCGGCGGTGGGGGTGCTTGTTCCACCCGAGGTGACAGGCCGGGGGCGTTGCTGCGGTCGAAGCTTCCGGTGACCCCTTCCGGCCTGCCGAAAACGGCCGACTCGGCCGGGGTCGCGGCCGTCCGCCGCGGAGGGGTCTCGTCCGAGTCCCGGGCCTCGCCCGCGTTCTCGTGCTCGGCCGCCGACGCCCCCGCCCGGGGAGACTGTCCGGAGTGGCTGGTGGCGCTCCCGTGGTTCGCGTGCGCAGCGGGTCCATCCGTGTTCGGATGCTGCGAGTCCCCCTGGTGCGCGGATGTCCTCGGCTGCTCGCTCATCGCTCCCCGGTCGTGTGCACGTTTCGGTTCGGCCGCTACCCGTGAGTGCATCACACGAAGGAGGCTTCGTGCTCACCGGAGCCGGAAACTCGTGCCGAACTCCGGAATCATCCAGCGCGTCGACGACCGGTCGTTTCGGCCGGAATCCATTCTGCCGGTCCGGGTGTGAAGTTCTCGTTGACGGTCACGTACCGGCTCCCGCTGCTTCCCGTGGCCGTCAGCCACGCGGCTGCTACGCGCTTCGGCGCGCGGGCCGCCACTCGAGAGCGGCCCAACACGGCAAGGCGCCGACTCACGTGACGGCTACTACCCGACCAGGCGCACAAGCCATGCTGCGAAGAATTCTCAGGGCGATTCGGGGGCGGTGGGGGTGGCAACCCTGCTCCCCACGGTCTCGGACGGAGTGGTGCTAACCGGGGTCCCGGGGGAGGAGGCAGCCAGGGTTCCCGGCGCGGGGCTGGTGGATGTCACCGAGGACTCGGCCTCCTCGACGGCTCCGCCGTGGGGAGCCTGATCCGGAACCGTGGTGACGTTGTTCCGGACACTGTCGGCGGGGGTGTTCATGAAGGCGAGCGCTCCCAGCACGAGGCCGGAGAACACCACGCCGGCACCCTGCTTGGCCCGGCGTCCACCGAACTTCGAATGGTGCTGGCCGGATTCCGCCTCGCTCTGCTCACCTTCCAACGGGCCGGGCCGGACCGCACCACCACCCAACGGGAGCTCCGCTCCGAGCGGGGAGGACTTCGCTCCGGCGTTCCTCCCGTTGGTGGTGACGAGGCGACCGTCCTCGCTCAACGCGAGGTTGTCCGGTTGTTCGGGGAGCTCGGCGGTGCTGGGGATCGACTGCAGGGACTGCAGCAACTGTGGGGAGATCGAAGGAGTCGAGGCCGTACGCACTGCGGAACGCGCCTGTCGCTGGGAGTCCGCCTCGGCGGCGCAGCTGGGGCACGTCGCGAGATGGGCGGCGGCGCGGTCGTGGGCGCTCGGACTCAGTTCGCCGTCCACGAAAGCGACCAGCGCGTCCAGCGCGAGGTGCTGCTCCGGCAACCCCCAACCTCGAAGACCGGTCATGCGGTTTCCTCCCGATCGCGCTCGCGGCGAGCTTCCAGGGCTGATTTGAGCAGCTGCCGGCCCCGATGGATCCGGCTGCGCACAGTCCCTAGCTTCACGTCGAGTGTAGCGCCGATTTCCTCGTAGGAGAGCCCTTCGACGTCGCACAGCACGATGGCCGCGCGGAACTCGGGAGGCAGCTCCTCCAGGGCCGCCTGCAGGTCCGGGTCGAGATGTGTCGCCTGATACACCTGTTCCGGGCTGGGACCGCTTCCGGGGATGCGGTCGGTGTCCTCGGGGAGCCCTTCCATGCGCACCCTGGAACGCCGCCGCGCCATGTCGAGGAAGAGGTTGGTGGTTATGCGGTGCAGCCACCCCTCGAACGTCCCCGGGCGGTACGAGGCCAACGAACGGAACACGCGGATGAAGGTTTCCTGCGTCAGGTCCTCGGCGTCGTGCTTGTTCCCGGAGAGGCGGAAGGCCAGCCGGTAGACGCGGTCCGCGTGTTCGCGGACCACCTCCTCCCAGGACGGTGGGGTCCAGTTGGCCTCGGTGGCTTCGGAGGGGGAAGTGACCGCCGCTTCGTCGCTCGCTGTCGCCCGCACCGGCGGATCGCCGGCCTTGGCGGCTTCCGGACCGGTGTCGGTCGTCTGCGGCGAAGCCGAGCTCGGTGCTGCCGTGTGAGTGGCCATGTGGCGGGAAGGCACCTCCTGCGGGCGGGTTGCGCCCCGTAAAACGATCTCCCCGGCCGGTTTGTTCCCGTCTTCACGGGAAGGGGTTGCGAACCGCCGGATATGACGCCTCCACTGTCCCCCTCGCGGGTGAGTTGACCGTGATAGAACTCTGAGAAACCGCTGAGAACTTGTCCGAGGCCCCGGGCGCCGGGGACGGAAACGAGGTCGGTCGGCCGGAGCCCCGGGGCCGTTCCCGTCGTTTCGCCTTCAAGGTACCCCCTCGCGAGCCGGTTCGACACGGGGCGAGGGCCGTTTCACCGGCTGTTTCCGCACCGTGGACGGGGGGCGACGGCGGGAAACGCGTCCGACGGGGCGGGTGTGATCGTGGAGCGCGGGTGCGGCGTTACTCCGGCGTGCGCACGTGACACGATCCGTTTCGAAATCGTTGTGACCCACCTCGCGGGCACCACCCCGGTTCGACGATAACCTGTTCAACCGTGCAACCCGAAATTTCCTCCCCCGCGCCGAGGGGCGGCGGTGCGCCGTCTCCCCGGAACAACTTCGGGGACGTGTCAGTTCGTGCTCGAACCTCCGGGCGCGCTCCCGTGGAGCTGGTCGACAGCGATCACGGCGCGGAGCGGGGCGTCGCCGAGCGTTTCGGGTCTCCCGAGGCGGTGTTGCGCTTCCTGGCCGCGGTGCTCCGGGCGAAGTCCGTGGTCGAGGTCGACGGTTCGACCCCCACCGCGCTCGCGTTGTGCGAGGGGATGGTCGCGGAGGGCACGCTGACCTGCATCACGCTGGACACGGAGGTGCAGAGTTCCGTGCGCAGCGCCGTCGCCGAGGCCGAGATGTCGACCCACCGGCTGCGCATGATCACCGAGGTGGCCTCCGGGGTGCTGCCCAAACTGGCGGAGGGGACCTACGACCTGGTGCACGTCGTGGTCGGCAGCGCCAGGACTGCCTCCCTGCTCGAGCTAGCGACGCCGTTGTTGCGCCCGGGCGGGACGCTGGTCCTCAACGGGGCGTTCGAGCGGGACGAGGGCTCCGACCGCTTCGGAGCGGACGGGGGTCCGCGTATGCCGCGCGAGGTGTTGCACGCGATCCACACGGACCCCCGTCTCGTCCCGGTGGCCCTGCCGACGGGGAGCGGGCTGCTCGCGATCGCCCGCGACTGATCCCGCGGGCCCGCCGGGCTCGTGGCTGTTCGACGCCGGGCGCCCGCTCACGAGCCGACGAGGGCTCCGCCGCGCGGGCACTCACGCGAACCCGAGCGGAAGAGCCCCGGTCTCAGGCCGGAGAAACGGACAGCAGCTGGCCCGCGAGCCCGCGTGCCCTGGTGGACAGCTTCTTGGCCACGTCGCTGAGCACCGTGCTCGCGGGGGAGTCGGGGTCCTGAAGGACGAGCGGAGCACCGCTGTCGCCGGACTCCCGGAGACGTGTGTCGAGCGGGACCTGCCCGAGCAGCGGGACCTCCGAACCGACCGAGCGGGTCAGCGACTCCGAGACGATCTGACCGCCCCCGGACCCGAAGACCTCGACGCGCTGGCCGTCCTCGAGTTCCATCCAGGACATGTTCTCGACGACCCCGGCGATCCGCTGGCGCGTCTGCATGGCGATGGCACCGGCGCGCTCGGCCACCTCGGCAGCGGCCTGCTGCGGGGTGGTGACCACGAGGATCTCCGCGTTCGGGATCAGCTGGGCCGTCGACAGCGCCACGTCACCCGTACCGGGCGGGAGGTCCAGCAGCAGGACGTCGAGGTCTCCCCAGAAGACGTCGGAGAGGAACTGCTGGAGGGCCCGGTGCAGCATCGGACCACGCCACACGACCGGTGTGTTGCCCGGGGTGAACATGCCGATGGAGATCAGCTTGACCCCGTGCGCCTGCGGCGGCATGATCATGTTCTCGACCTGGGTGGGCTTGCTCTCGGTGCCCAGCATCCGCGGTACGGAGTGCCCGTAGATGTCGGCGTCGACGACGCCGACCGAGAGTCCGCGTTCGGCCATGGAAGCGGCGAGGTTGACCGTCACGCTGGACTTGCCTACACCGCCCTTCCCGGAGGCGACGCAGTAGACCCTGGTCAGCGAGCCGGGCTCGGCGAACGGGATGCGGGGTTCCTCCGCGTCACCCCGCAGCTGCTTGCGGAGTTCGGTGCGTTGCTCGTCGCTCATCACGTCGAGTTCGACCTCGACCGAACCGACACCGGTGACCTCGGAGACCGCCGAATCGACCCGCTGGGTGATGGTCTCCCGCATCGGGCACCCTTGCACGGTCAGGTAAACACCGACCTTGACGTCACCCTCGGAACCGATGGTCACGTCCTTGACCATGCCGAGCTCGGTGATCGGCTTGTGGATCTCCGGGTCCTCCACCTTGGTGAGGGCCTGCCGCACCGCGTCCTCGGTGGGAGTGGGCTGAGTTGTGGTCACGGCTACGCGACACCGACCTTTCCTGCGCTGGTGTGCCACCACATATGCTACGGGCGAGTACGGGTGGGATCACAGCCCGACCGCCTACCGCGTCCTCGGGTCCCCGCTCCGTGTCGGCGGACCACCGGAGAGTCACTCCTCCGCGGGGCCGGACGCGGAGCGGACGGGTGCGTCCCGCACCCCGCGCGGGCGGGGCTGTGTCCGTGCCGAGCCGGGTGGTCCGCGGACCCCGGCGACGGCCGGGTCATCCCTCGGTGGGAGGTGCCTCGGACGAGGAGTTCACCGCCCGTGCCAGGTCGAGCGCGGCCAGATCGGCGAACAACCATCCGTTCGGCGGCAGCGGTGTGCTGGGAGCCGCCTGCAGGGAGCGGATCAGCTCGGCCACTTCGGCGGCCCGCGAGGGATCCGCGGAACTCGCCGACTCGACCAGGTCCCGCCACTGCTGCTCGGTGCCCTCCTCGATCACGATCCCGCGGAGCCTCGTGAACAGTGCGGTGACGCTGCTTCTGGCGGACTCGGGAACGGTCTCGAGCTTGTCGAGACGAGCCGTCGCCTCCCGGACCTCTTCGATCGGTGCCATGTCGTCCCGTCCCCCGTTTCGGGTGCTCTCCGTTCGGTGGCCCCCTCGCGCTCCCGGAGCCGTCCGGAAAGTCGTCCCCGGGGTGGCGAGGCGGCGCGGGCCTCGTCGTCGCCGGACATGGTAGTGCCCGACGGCGCCGGTTCGTCGGTGCGGCCGCGGGCCGTGTCGACGGCGGAGACCCCTCCTGCCGCTGGTGGGAGTCCGCGGGGTG
This sequence comes from Actinopolyspora biskrensis, assembly GCF_013408175.1. Lineage (GTDB taxonomy): Bacteria > Actinomycetota > Actinomycetes > Mycobacteriales > Pseudonocardiaceae > Actinopolyspora > Actinopolyspora biskrensis. The sequence continues at coordinate 205,199 of NZ_JACBYW010000006.1, read as the reverse complement.
CCGTCGTGGCCGCGGCGAATATACTCCGGCCCGCGGCCGGGCCGACTCGTGAGACCACCCCCTGAGACGGCCCGGACCGGTTTTCCCGCCCCGGCAGGAGGAGTCCCCCACATTGACCGCCGCACAGCGCTCCCGACGTAGTTGCCTCGCCGTTCCCGGTTCCGCGCCCAGGATGATCGAGAAGGCGCGCGGACTGGTCGTGGACCAGTTCTTCCTGGACCTGGAGGACGCGGTGGCCCCGCTCGTCAAGGCCGAGGCACGCGGCGAGGTCGTCGGCGCGTTGAACGCGGGTGGATGGGGGGACAAGATCCGCACGGTCCGGGTGAACGCGCTGGACACCGAGTGGACCTACCGCGACGTGGTGGACGTGGTCGAAGGCGCGGGTGGCTCGTTGGACACCCTCATGCTGCCCAAGGTCTCCGGGGCGGATCAGGTCCGCTGGCTGGACCTGACGCTCTGCCAGCTGGAGAAGGCCCTCGGGCTGCCCGCCTCCTCGATAGGGATCGAGGCGCAGATCGAGGACGCGAAGGGGCTGGCCGAGGTGGACTCGATAGCGGCCTCCTCGGCCAGGCTCGAGGCGTTGGTCTTCGGGCCCGCCGACTTCATGGCCTCGATCAACATGCCTTCGCTCGTCGTCGGGGAACAGCCACCCGGGTACGACGTCGGCGATGCCTACCACTACGTGCTCATGCGGCTGCTGACGGCCGCGCGGGCGAACGGGCTGCAGGCCGTCGACGGGCCCTACCTGCAGATCAGGGATCAGGAGGGGCTGCGTCGTGTCGCGGGACGTTCCGCCGCGCTCGGGCTGGACGGCAAGTGGGTGCTGCACCCCGCGCAGGTGGAGGAGGTGAACGGGATCTTCTCGCCGAACCAGCGGGACTACGACCGGGCGGAGAACATTCTCGACGCCTACGCCTGGTACACCTCCGAGGAGGGCGGCAGGCGCGGGGCGGCCATGCTGGGTGACGAGATGATCGACGAGGCCTCCCGCAAGATGGCCCTGGTGGTGGCCGGTAAGGGACGCGCGGCCGGGCTGCGCCGCACCGAGCCCTGGCACCCCCCGCGCGACTGATTCGGGCGGGCTCCGGTCCGGGGCTGCCCGGGTGGTCGTTCCGGCTCCGGAAGCGCCGGGGGAAAGCCCGACCGACGACCGGGAACGGCTCGGCCGGAGGAGCTCCGCTCCCCGGGAACGGGCAGTGTTGTAAGGAATCCTTGGTTTCTCGTTCACCCCGCGTGCGTGGTGTCGGCGCCCTGCCGGTGCGCAGGCTGTGCGTGCCTGTTCGCCGGTACTGGGAGACCGCGGTGTTCGCCGAATCGGATCGCGCGGTGGCGCTGGGTTGGGACGGCACCCTCGTCGAGCGGGAGCGAGGCGGTGCTCGACTGACCTGCGGCGCCGACGAGCTCCTGCGGGGAGCGCGCGCTGCGTCCGTCCCGGTCATAGTGCTGACCCGGACCGCTGTGGAGCGTGTGGCTTCCGAGGCGCGGCGGTTGCGCGTCGCGGACGGGCTCTCCATCGTGATCGCCGGCGTCGAGGACGAGACCGCCGAGCTGCGCGCACTGGCGGCCGAGTACCCGTGTCTGGCGCGGGTGGCCGGTTCCGAGGAGGAGGTTCGCGCCGCGCGGGGCGCGGGGGTGCTCGCGTTCGGCTTCTCCGGCGGTGGGGTCCCCGGGGCGCGGTTGCGTGCGGCGGGGGCCGAGGCGGTGGTTTCCCGGCTGGACCGCGCCCTGGCCGTGCGCGTGACCGCGCGGCGCCTGTTCACCGTCTCCGGGGAGCTCTGACGGAGCGTTTTCCCGTTCCGGCGCCGCCGTGGCCGGGAACCTCCGGCAGAAGTTAGTTCGGGTTGCTGCTCGGGGTGCCCCGCGACGCTCCCGAGGCCCCGACCACGCGGGCGGCAGCCGACCAGCTGCGCAAAGTTCCGTTTTCGTCGTGGGGCGAAGGGCGTCGTCGAACGCTCGAACGAGCGTACCGGCCGGAGCGCTGTCGGCAACTCCGGACGGATTCCCGAAACTCTCCGTAACCCTCCGTGTTCGGGATGTCGTCTTGTGTTTGCTTTCAGCGGAAATGCTGGTTCTCCCGCGGTGTGGAGTGGAGCTGACCACTTGTTTTCGGTGCGATTCCACAGTGTGTCCTTTTCGTCGTCCCGGCGTGGCGAACGATTTCCGTGGTTTGTTATTCCATTGCTGTTCATCTCGGTTGATTCGCCACGTCACCTTTTCGGTTTAACGTTTTCACCGCCAGTGCAGACCTCGGCCGGTAAGCCCGGTCGCAGCAGCGTGAAAAGGGGCTACCTGTGCAGCGCAGTATTGTCAGACGTGTTGTCGCCGGTGCGGCGGTAACGACGCTGACCCTGGTTCTCGGGGCATGTGGCGCCGCCAACGAGGAGTCCGGGTCGGGCGACGGTTCGGGACTGTCCGGAACTATCGACGGGGCCGGTGCCAGTTCCCAAGAGGCCGCACAGCAGGCCTGGCGCGCGGCCTTCTCCGAGAAGAATCCGGACCTCACGATCAATTACTCGCCCATCGGTTCCGGCGGTGGGCGCGAGCGCTTCGTCTCGGGGGCCAGCGACTTCGGCGGTACCGACGCCGCGCTGGAAGGCGATGAGCTGTCCAAGGCCAAGGAGCGCTGCGGCGATCTCGTCGAGCTCCCGGTGTACGTCTCCCCGGTCGCGGTGTCCTTCAACCTCGAGGGCGTCGAGAAGCTGAACCTTCGCCCCGCGACGATCGCGAAGATCTTCAACCAGCAGATCACCGAGTGGAACGCCCCGGAGATCGCCGAGGCCAATCCGGGCGTCGACCTGCCGGACACCCCCATCACCCCGGTGAACCGCTCCGACGAGTCCGGTACGACGGAGAACTTCACCGACTACCTGTCCACGGCCGCACCGAACGCCTGGCCCCACGAGGTGAGCGGTGACTGGCCGGTTCCCGGTGGCGAGGCGGCCAAGGGGACCTCGGGAGTCAAGAGCGCCATCGACGCCGGCCAGGGAACCATCGGTTACCTGGACGCCAGTCAGGCCGGTGACCTGGGGCAGGTGGCCGTCGGGGTCGGCGACGAGTTCGTTTCCTACTCCCCCGAGGCGGCCGCCAAGGTGCTGGAGGTCTCCGAGCGCAAGAAGGACCAGGGCGAGCACGTGTTCGCCTACGACCTGGCACGGGACACCACCGAGTCGGGCACCTACCCCATCGTGCTGGTCTCCTACGGGATGGCCTGCGGCAACTACGAGGACGCCGAGACAGGTGAGCTCGTCCGCTCCTACTTCGAGTACATCCTGAGCGAGGAGGGACAGCGGAAGGCGGCCGACTCGGCAGGCTCCGCCCCCATCTCCCAGGCACTGCGCGAAGAACTGCGCCCCGCCGTCGAAGCCATCGGCGCGAACGGCTGATCCGCTCGTTCCCAACGCCGGAAGGGAACGAAGGGACCCCCGCGAACGCGGGGGCCGAGCCGAGAGTCCGCCGGCCGAGATCTCGACGAACGGTGATCGCGGCGGCCCGGGACGGTTCCGCCCCGGGCCGCCGCTCACCCGTGAGGACTCGGCTCGACGGCGGGTTCCGGCAGTGAAACACCGCCGTCCGACCGGGAATATCCGAAGGGACCGTCCGTGAGCAGTATCGGACAAGACGCCGTGCAAGGCCGTCGCGCACGCAAGCGGCCCGCCGACCAGGCCTTCAGAGGGATCACCACCGGCGCCGGTGTGCTGATCCTGGTGGTGCTGGCGGGTGTGGCCGCTTTTCTGCTGATCGAGGCCTGGCCGGCCTTCGTGGCGCCCGCGGAGGAGATTCCCGGTGAGGGCGGCCTCGTCCTGTACATCTGGCCGCTGGTGTTCGGCACCCTGCTGGCCGCGGCGCTGGCCCTGGTGCTCGCCGCCCCGCTCGCAGTGCTCATCGCCCTGTTCATCACGCACTACGCCCCGCGCAGACTCGCCCAGCTGCTGGGCTACGTGATCGACCTGCTCGCGGCCGTTCCGAGCATCATCTACGGGCTCTGGGGATTCACGGTGCTGGCCCCGGCCACGCTGACGCCGACGGGCTGGCTGGCCGAGAACCTCGGTTTCATCCCGCTCTTCGCGGGTCCGGCCTCCACCACCGGTCGCACCATGTTCACCACCGCGCTGGTGCTGGCCGTGATGATCCTCCCGATCATCACGGCGGTGATCCGCGAGGCCTTCCTGCAGACCCCGAAGCTCTACGAGGAGGCCGCCCTGGCGCTCGGGGCGACCCGGCTGGAAATGATCAGAACGGCGGTGCTCCCGTTCGGGGGCTCCAGCATCCTGAGCGGTTCCATGCTCGGTCTGGGACGTGCGCTGGGGGAGACGATGGCCGTGGCGATCGTGCTCTCGGCCTCGGGAGGGATCACCTTCAACCTGATCAGCTCCGGCAATCCGGCGACGATCGCGGCCAACATCGCGCTCGAGTTCCCCGAGTCCTCCGGTGTCGCCATCGACGCCCTGATCGCGTCCGGCCTGGTGCTGTTCGCCATAACGCTTGTCGTCAACATGATCGCCCGAGCGGTCATCAACCGCCGCACCGACTTCTCCGGAGCCAGTTGATGAGCACCCCCACCAAATCCCGCCCCGCGCCCCCGGAAACGGACCCGCCCGGCGACTCCACACGGCTGGTCCGCGGTTCGCTGCCGCGGAGGGCGTCGTGGGGCGCCCTGGGCGCGGCGACCCTGGTGGCCGCCGTCGTCGCGGCCCTGACGGGTTTTTCCGTCACGCTGTTCGTGCTCCTCGTCGTGGTGCTGTACACGGCGGGGATGTACGTGTGGTCACGTTCGGCCGAGGGAAGGCGCAAGGCCGCCGACCGCGCCTTCACCTCCGTGGTCACCTCGGCCTTCCTGATCGCGTTGACCCCCCTGATCTCCGTGGTGATCACGGTGATCTCGAGGGGAGCGGAACGGTTCGACGGGAAGTTCTTCTCCTACTCGATGCGCGGGGTGGTCGGAGACGGTGGCGGTGCCTACCACGCGATCACGGGCACGCTGATCACCAGCGGACTGGCCACGCTGATGTCGGTGCCCATCGGTTTGGCCACCGCGGTCTACCTGGTCGAGTACGGCAGAGGGCGGCTGGCCAAGTCGATCACGTTCTTCGTGGACGTGATGACGGGCATTCCCTCCATCGTGGCCGGTCTGTTCGCCTACGCGCTGTTCACCCTGGTGTTCGGCGCCGGAACCATCAACGGTTTCGCCGGAGCCGTCGCCCTGAGCGTGCTGATGATCCCCATCGTGGTGCGGTCCAGCGAGGAGATGATCAAGCTCGTTCCGGACGACCTGCGCGAAGCGGCCTTCGCGCTGGGAACGCCGAAGTGGAAGGTGATTCTGCGCGTGGTGCTGCCGACGGCCGTCGCCGGTATCAGCACCGGCGTGACGCTGGCCATAGCGCGCGTGGTCGGCGAGACGGCCCCGCTGCTCATCGCCACGGGTACGACGGCGAGCACCAACTTCAACCCCTTCTCCGGGCAGATGGCCACTCTCTCGGTCTTCTCCTACTACGAGTACGCGAGCCCGGGGGTTCCCCCAGAGCCCTATCTGGCGCGTGCCTGGACCGCCGCGCTGACGCTCATGCTCATCGTGATGGTGCTCAACCTGGTGGCCCGGTCGATCTCCCTGTTCTTCGCGCCGAAAACTCGCAGCTGAATCGCCGAACCGGATAGGAGCCAGCAATGGCGAAGCGCATCGAAGTCGAGGACCTGGACATCTACTACGGCTCCTTCCGCGCTGTGCGGAACGTGTCCATGACGATCCATCCGCGCGCGATCACCGCGTTGATCGGCCCCTCCGGGTGCGGCAAATCCACCTACCTGCGGGCGCTCAACCGCATGCACGAGCTCATCCCCGCCGCGCGCGTGGAGGGGCGGGTCGTCATGGACGAGCAGGACCTGTACGCGCCCGGCGTGGACCCGGTCGACGTCCGCAAGCACGTCGGCATGGTCTTCCAGCGGCCGAACCCGTTCCCGACGATGTCGGTCTACGAGAACGTGGCGGCGGGGCTGCGGCTCAACCACAAGCGGATACGCAAGTCCGAATTGGACGGAATCGTCGAGGAGTCGTTGCGCGGTGCCAACCTCTGGGAGGAGGTCAAGGACCGCCTCGGCAAGCCGGGGTCCGGACTCTCCGGTGGGCAACAGCAGCGGCTCTGCATAGCGCGGGCCATCGCCGTCAAGCCCGACGTGCTGCTGATGGACGAGCCCTGTTCGGCGCTCGACCCCATCTCGACGCACGCGATCGAGGACCTGATGGCCGAGCTCAAGGAGAACTACACCATCGTCATCGTCACCCACAACATGCAGCAGGCCGCGCGGGTGAGCAACTACACGGGGTTCTTCAACATCGGCGGCACCGGGGAACCGGGGGAGCTGGTCGAGATCGACGAGACGCCGACGATCTTCTCGACCCCCACCCACACGGACACGGAGGAGTACATCTCCGGCCGCTTCGGCTGATCGACGTTTCCGTAACCGGGCCGACGACTCTCCGGTAGCCACGCCCGGAGGTCGTCGGTTCGTGGTGCGTTCGGCCGAATCGCCCGGTCGGCAGTTCCCGCCCGGTCCGTGTGAAGGGTAGTTTGCGGGTCGCAACCGGTCTTGTCGATCGAGGGGCGGGTCCGAAGTGTCCAGCCACGAGTCGAATTCGCGGTCCTCCCGAGAGCTGCGTCTCGCGCTGGCGCTGCGTGGTGGGGCCAGCATGGCCGTGTGGATCGGGGGAGCCGTGGCCGAGACGGACCGGCTGCGGCGTTGGGTCTCCCACCAGGAGGAGCGGGAGTCGGGCCCCCGCTCCCGGCACCCCTGGGCCGCGCTGGCCGAACTCGCCGGGTACGACTCGGTCGAGCTGGACGTGCTCGCCGGAACCTCGGCCGGCGGGCTCAACGCCACGCTGCTGGCCACATCGCTCGTCTACGGGATGCCGTTCGGGGTGATGCGGCGCGCGTGGATCAGGTTGGCCGACCTGGAGGCCATGGCACGTCCCGTTCCCCGTCCCTGGGAACCCCGCCCCGAGTCGCTGCTGGAGGGTGACGGCTACTTCCGCGCCGAACTGGACGAACTGCTGGCCGAGGGGATCGGGAACGGCTCCGACGAGGAGTCGGTCCGGCGGGTGGAGCTGCTGTTGACGGCCACGCTGCTGGACCCGGTCTCCGAGCGGCATTTCGACGCGGCGGGCACGGAGTTCGGCAAGGCACGTCGCCAGGCGATGTTCCGGTTCAGGCACAGGGGGCGGCCGGGGGAGCCGCTCAGCGATTTCGGTTCCGCGGAGCGGCCGGCGGACACGGCGCGGCTGCTCGCCCAGGCGGCCCGCACCACGTCCTCTTTCCCGTTCGCCTTCGAGCCCGCGGTCTTCCGGTCCACGGCCCGCGACGACGCGGAGCGCGGGAACGGAACCCGCACGGCGGACGGTTCCGCGGTGGACAGTGCCTCCGGATCGCCCAACATGTACGGGAGGTTCTCCGAGACGACCTGTTCGGACGGTGCGCGCTTCCGGGCCATGGACGGCGGGGTGCTGGACAACATACCCGTCACGGCGGCGGTCGAGGCGATACGGCAGGTCGAGGCGGACACGCCCACGGAACGGTGGCTGCTCTACCTCAACCCCGAACCGGACCCGAAGGAGCCCTCCGAACGCACGGCCGGTTTCGCACGCGCGGTCACGGCCACGGCGCTGCGGGCGAAGCTCGGGCAGGAGAGCCTGCTCACCGACATCGAGGCCATCGAAGAGCACAATCGCCGCGCGCGCAAGGCGGCAGGCAGGCGCGATGCCGTTTTCACGGAGCTGGCCGATACGCCGCGTCCGGACCGCTGGGGCTGGCTGAACGCCCGCATGAGCGCGGTTCGCGTGGAGCACGCCGAGCGGTTCGCCGAAGCCCGTGCCGAGAGCGTGTACGAGCTGCTGACGGCTCCGAAGGACACCGCGGGGACCCCGCTGCTGGGCCCGCTGCCCAAGCAACCGCTGCTGGACTGGCCAGCGACCGCCTGCACCGGGTTGCGCGAACGACTCGTGCACCACCACCGCGGCGAGGCTTTTCGGCGCCCGGCCGAGGTCTTCGGCGACTCGGACACGCTGCTGGCCGCGGTGGACGAGTGCCTGCGCTGGACCCGCGAGCTCGAAGCCCACTGTGCGCTGCCCACGGAACGTTTCGGCGTGCTCAAGGGGAGCCTGTACCGGTTGCGCGCCGTCTTCGAGACCCTGGAAGGGTACGCCGCCCGCTGCTGGGTACACGCGGCGCGCACCGAGCCGGTCTTCGTCCGGGCCGAGCTGGACGGCTGGATCGGGTGCGTGTGGCAGCGGCGGTACCGGCTGCAACACGCTCTTCCGTCCCCGATGGGGGCGCTGCTGGACCCGCTGCTGGACAGCGTTCCGGCCGAGGAGCCGGGCTTCGGCGCGGTTTTCCAGCGACGGCTGGCCGACTTCGCGGCCGAGCTGTCCTCCGTCGTGGAGTCGTCGGGTTTCGAGGCGGCCGATTCCGACACCGGGGTGGACCCGGTCGCCGAGGGCTGGGCGGTGCTGGACCGTCTCGCGGGAAAGGTGCTGGAAGCCACGAGCGAGGAAGGTCTCGCGGACCTCGACCGGGTGACGCGCGCCTTCCTGGAAACCGCCTCCGACGGGGACGCGGCGTGGTTGCTGCGCGCGCTGGTGGTCATCGGGGTCCCGCTGGGTGTGGGGGACGGCGACGAGTCGCGGGTGCTGCTGCACCGTTTGGCCGGGGACCAGTCCAGCCCGTTGCCGTTCACGGCGCTGCGCGACGGGAACGGCCGGATCCCGGTTCCGGACAAGGTCCGGGGCTCTGGGATGGGGAACTTCGCGGCCTTCCTCTCGGCCAAGTGGCGGGCCAACGACTGGATGTGGGGACGGCTCGATGCCGTGGCGAGCATCGTGGAGATGCTGATCGAACCGGGGCGGTTGCTCGGGCACGGTGCTTCCGGTGCTTCCCGGACGGGTGACGAGCTCCAGGCGATCCTGTGCGAGCCCACCACCGCCGAGCTCGGGGAGATGGACGAGTCCACGACCAGGCAGTGGCGCGAGTTCCTCACGGAACGCTGGGCCGAACGCTCCGGTGCGGTGCGGGCGGAGCTGGAGGCCCTGTTCGCGAACCCCGAGGACGAGCACCCGTTGAGGGCCACCAGAGCGGCCGTGACGGAGCGCTTGCAGTGGACCGCCGTGGCCGAGGAACTGCCGTTCGTGGAGGCGGTCGCCTCGGGAGCCGACCCGGCTGCGAGCGACGTGCCGATCAGGCGTGACCCGCGCGCGCTGGACTCCGCGGTGCGGAGCTACGACGTGGGCAAACAGCGCTGCGACGACCTCGCCGAGGACCGCACGGCCTCGATGGCGACCCGGTTCACCCTGCTGGCCCACCGCGCTCTCCTGCCGCGGTGGAGGGGTTTTCGCGGCGTGCTGGCGGCGCTGGCCGTGACGGTCGCGAAACCCGTGCTCCTGTTGATCGCTTTCGGGCTGGCCGCTCCGCGCCGCGCCGCGGTCTGCGTGATGACCGGTGCGGCCGCGACGGTTCTCGTCGGGTCGGCCGACGAGGACGGGGTGTGGGGCTGGCTGCGGCTCTACGAGCTCTCCGGCACGGGGGTCGGGGTGGTCGGCGGGACGGCCGCCCTCCTCGCCGTGCTCGCGGCCGCCCGCTGGGGGTGGTTGTCCGTGCCACGTTCCGGTTCGAACGCCACGCGCTGGCTCGGCGCACTCGTGGCCGGAGGGCTGTTCGCGGCTCTCGGCTACTGGGCGCTCGGCGCGGGACCGCGGCTGGGGCCGCTCGGTGTGTCGTTCGTGGCCGTGTGGATCGTCTGGTACGCGAGCTTCGCCTTGCGGAAGGGCGGCAGGATCGCCGCGACGGTGCTCGCTCTGGTCTCGTTCGGGACCACGCTCGGCGTGGCGATCGCCTTCGACTGGTCGGTTCCCGGCTGGATGACGCTGGCCGCGGTCTCGACGGCTTGGGCGCAAACCCTGCTGCTGAGCATCGCCGACGTGCTCCGCCCGCGTCCGCGGGCGCGGGGCGGGCTCGTCGGCGGGAGCCGAGCAGCCACGGTGCGGACCTCCGAGACCAGCGGGGTGGGAGCCGGCAGCGGGTGACCCGGAGGTGCTCGGGCGGGCACGCCACCGGCGCGGAATCCGCCGGTGAGTCCGGTTCGCACGCCGCCCGGTTGATCACTCTCCCGGGTGTATCGGGTGAGCGGAGCGGGAGCGGGCCTACTATTCCGGTGTGTCCGACCATTTCGCACGCGCCGACCAGCCAGGAGCCGCAGGGGAGGAGCACCCGCTCGCGGCGGAGCCCCCGCCCGCTCGAGGGGTGGTCCGGGCGGCACCGGGAACGCCGTTCGACATGCTCGCGCGCAATCCGGCGCACCGCTGGTGGCGCCCGCTGGTGACGCTGCTGGTCTTCGCCGGAACCACCGCGGTCGCGTTGATCTGCACGACAGTGCTGTTCGTCGGCACGGTGCTGGTGGGGATGCCCACCCGGGTGCTGCGTGTCGTGTCCGATCCGGCGCTGAGCCCCGAGGACTTGTTGCGCGATCCGTTGCTGATGCTGTTCTTCAGCTTCGCGTTGCTCGTGGCGCTGATTCCCGCCGCCGTGCTGACAGCTCGCTGGACTCAGCGTCGAAACCCGGCGAGCCTGGTGAGCGTGGTGGGCGGCTTCCGGGCCGGTTGGCTCGGTGCGGCTCTGCTGTGGGGGCTGCTCGTCTTCGGCACGATGTTCGGCGTCAGCCTGCTGCTCCAGGTGTTCGCGGGGATCCCCCTCCTCGAGGGGTTTCCCGGCTGGTGGTCGTACTCGTCGATCGTGCTGATAGCCGTGATCGTCGTGCCGGTGCAGAGCGCGGCCGAGGAGCTGGTTTTCCGCGGGCTGCTGCTGCAGACCCTCAACGCCTGGTTCCGGGTGCCGTGGTTGGGCATCGTGGTGTCCTCCTTGGTCTTCCTGTCCGGGCACGGGTACACGGATCCCGCGGTGTGGGCCGAGTTGTTGTTGATGGCCGGGGCCATGTGCTGGCTCAGCATTCGCACCGGAGGTCTGGAAGCGGCCATCGCGCTGCACGTGAGCAACAACAGCCTGAGTTTGTTCATAGCGGGGCTGTCGGGGGTCCCCGGTGTCGAGCAGGGCGGGAACTACCCGCTCGCCCAGGTGGCGCCCCTCATGGTCGCTGTCGTGGTGTACACGTGGCTGGTGGACAGGAGCGCGGCTCGTCGCGGTCTGTACACAGTCGTCGGGGGGCGGGAGCCGATCCATCCGGTGACCCTGCGTCCCCGGGGCTCCTCGCGGGCTGAATCCCGCGCGGCGGAGGGGGTAAACTCGTAGCCGACAGGACATTCGGCAGGTTTCGGACCGAGCCATGGCGAGCATCCTGGGGTGCGGTCGCGCCAGCGGGTCGTGCTCGAGTGGTGGCAGGCCCGGTGTCTCCGGCCGTGTCCGCCCGGCGAGCAGTACGCACGACGTCCAGTGCTCGGACGTCGGCCGTAACGGAGGTGTCTACGGTGAGCAGCCCGTTTTCCGGCTCCGCCCGGTCAACCCAGGGGCTACCCAGCTTGCCCACCCCGCCGACAGGTTGGCCCATCGGCTCCTACGGCACCTACGAGGAGGCCCAGCGAGCCGTTGACCACCTCGCGGACCACGATTTCCCCGTGCAGGAAGTCACCATCGTTGGTGTCGATCTGATGCTCGTCGAACGCGTGACGGGGAGGCTGACCTGGGCGCGTGTGTTGGGCGGTGGCGCCGCTTCGGGGGCGTGGTTCGGCCTGTTCGTCGGGTTGATCATGGGGATCTTCTCGGCGCAGAACGCCTGGCTGGGGCCGTTGTTGTTCGGGCTGGGGGCCGGTGTGGTGTTCGGTCTGATCTTCGCGGCCGTCACCTACGCCTCCACGAGGGGGCGGCGGGACTTCTCCTCCTCGAGTCAGATAGTCGCGGGGCGCTACGACGTGCTGAGCCAACCCAGCCATGCCGAGCAGGCGCGGGACATGCTCGCCCGGCTCGCGATGGGAGGACCTGCCACGCAGCAGTAGCACCACGCAGCGGTGGGGAACCGTGCCGGGACCCGCTAGGGGAGGGGAAGCCGCTCCCGAGACGGTGGGAGGCTCCGCCGGCCGAGCACCATGCCGGGGGCGGACGGAGAACCTCGACGAGGTGCGGTCAGTCCCGCGGATCACTGCTGCCGAAGAGCTGCGTCCAGTAGTGTCCCCACTCGCTGTCCGGGTTCGCCGCGTGGCCGACCCCGAGCTCGGTGAAGGAGCAGTTCAGGATGTTCTTCCGGTGCTGAGGGCTGGTGCTCCACTGGGCGAAGGTCGCGGAGGCGCCCGCGTTGCCCGCGGCCACGTTCTCGCCCACGTACGAGGACGGGTAACCCGCGCGGCGCGCTCTGGTTATGTGGTCCGTGCCCCTGCTCCCGATGTGCCCCAGGTAGTCGTTGCGGGCCATGTCGGTGCTGTGCCGTTGGGCCGTTCGGGTCAGCGACGGGTTCAACCGGACTCGCGGACAGCCTGCGCCGGCTCTGGCCCGATTGGTCAGCTCCAGTATCCGCTCGGCTCCACCCGTCGGTTGTTCCGCACGGGTGGTGGTCCCGTGGGCCGGTACGGGCAGGAGCAGTGTCACGGGGACGAGGAGAAGGAGTATCCGACTCGGTTTCGCTTTCATGCGAGTGCCTTTCCGCGTTCGTGTGGGGCTCCTCCGGATTGTCTACAGCACCGGCACCGGCGTTGTGCCGTGCGTTCTCCACCGTGCGACGCGCGGCGCGGAAAAACCACTCGCTCAGGGGAAAGGGCAGTTCGGAAGCCGTCCGAGATCCGCGTTTTCGGGATCGCGTGCCCCCCGGGAGGCCGGGAGCCCACCGGGGGCGCGCTCGATGATGTTCTCCGGGGCGGTCTGCGTGGCGGACCCCCTCGCGGGCTCGTGAGCGGGTGCCCCGGCAGCGGGCAGCGGCCCGCACGAGGCCGGGACCGTCCTCGCGAGAGCCCCACGGAAGACCCCGCGGCGGTGCGGGCTGATCGGACGGTGTGCTTCGCCGCCGCCCGCGTCGAGGGAAAACCCCCGACTCGGCCAACGAGCCGATAGGAAAAGTTCTCAGATCTGATTGGCGATGATCAGGAACAGCGTGAGGATCCAGCCGTTGATCAGCGTGAAAAGCACGGCGGGTTTGTTGGTCACCAGACGGGACATGACATTCCTCCCAGTGCGCAGCTCGAAACGGAAACCGCGTCCGGACGGAATCGACGGACGCGCGGAATTCGCCGCACGATGTGGCCCGTGGTGCTCCCAGAATCAGTGTGCCGAGAGTTCGGCGCGCGTGCTCGTGGGAGCCACGTTCCACACCGCGCCGGGTTTTCGCTGGTGCCTTACGTCCCGGGAGGTTCGCCGCCGGTGAGGTGAATCCAGTTGTCGTTCGCCGGTGGCCGTCGAAACCCGTTCCGACGTCGCCTGCGGCGGGTTCGCCGGCTTTCCGGTTCCGGTGTCGCGCATGATTCCCTCCCAACCGCGATCGTCGTTTTCGTGCCCGGGCCGGGGTCGCGTGAGCCGGGCTGCGTGAACGAACCGCACGTGGTCGTGTGCCGGCGTGGCCGCGCACCGGGCGGCCGGTCGTTCCGGCGGCCCTGACCGTGCTGTCGTCACGCCCCCGCTGTTCGTTACTCCCGGGGTCACAACCAGTTGTTCCTTCTGAAGATCTTGAACAGCATGACGCAGGCCAGCATCATCACCAGCAGCGTCACCGGATAGCCGAAAGTCCACTGGGTCTCCGGCATCTTGTCGAAGTTCATCCCGTAGATACCGGCGATCATCGTGGGTGTCGATATGATGGCCACCCAGGCCGATATCTTGCGCATGTCGGTGTTCTGCTGCAGCGTGATCTTCGCGAGGGTCGCGTCGACCAGCGTGGTCAGCAGCTCGTCGAAGGAGGCCACTCGCTCCGAGACCGTGGCGAGGTGGTCCTCCACGTTCCTGAAGTAGGAACGCACCTGGTCGGGGACGTGTGCCGTGTATCCGCCCGCGAGCCGCTGCAGTGGCTGCGACAGCGGCATGACGGCCCGGCGCAGTTGCATGACCTCGCGCTTCATCAAGTAGATCTGCTCGGCCTCTATGCTCGTGCGTGGTGCGAACACCTCGGTCTCGATCGAGTCGATGTCGTCCTGAACCGACTCGGTGACCTCGAGGTAGCTGTCGACCACGTGGTCGGCGATGCCGTGCACCACCGCCGCGGGACCCAGCGCCAGGTGGTCGGGGGACTGTTCCAGTTCGTTGCGCACGCGGGTCAGCTCGGCCTGCTGCCCGTGCCGGACGGTGATCACGAAATCGCGCCCGAGGAAGATCATCAGCTCGCCGCTCTCGACGATATCGCTGTTGGTCGCCCGCGCGCGGTCCGGAACGTAGCGCACCGTCTTGAGCACCATGAACAGTGTTTCGTCATAGCGCTCCAGCTTGGGGCGCTGGTGGGCGTGCACGGCGTCCTCGACGGCGAGCTCGTGCAGCCCGAAGGTCTCGGCCACTCCGTTTATCTGCTGCTGGTCCGGTTCGTGCAGTCCGATCCAGACGAAACCGCCGTGCCGTTCGCGCACCTCGGTCATGGCCTGCTCGTGCGTCCACTCGCCGGGGAGCCTGACCCCGTTCACGTAGACCGCGCAGTCGACGACCGGAGTGGAGCGCTTCGACGCCGTGGAAACCGAACGGCTGCGGTGGCCGTTGCGTGTGGACCTGTTGCGCAGGCCGAGCGCAGGAATGCTGAACACGGGGACCTCCGGGGTGGGACACGTCGCGAGTTGCCGCACGACGGGAATCGGCGTCACGTGCGCGTCCCTGCCGGATCCCGACCGGTCACCGGCCGGCGAGTTCGGCGGATCAACCCGCGTTCGCGGGAACCCCCGGTCCTTCTTCGAAGCTGATCTTCCCGGCGGGGACGCGGCCGGTACTGCAAGGCGATGCACTGTCCGCGCTGCTGCCTTCCGCGGTGTTCGGCACGTATCCTCACCTCCAATCAGCTCGGCTGCGGGGGACGGCGGTCCGTCGACGACCGCCCGGCCATCCTACTCGTCCGGTGCTTCTCGGTGCGAAGCGGTGTGTTGGGACTTACCCGTTCCCGGTGGGGCGGGGCTTCGGCTTCGCTCCGGCGGAGTCGGCCCCTCGTTTCCGGGGCTCCGTCTCGGGCGGTGCCCCGCGATCTCCAGGAGGCGAGCCGGGGGCGGCGGTGCGGGGTGCTCCGGGGCGGTGGCTCCGGAGGGGCACACGACCCAGTGGGCGGAGTGAGCACTCCGGGCATCCGGTGGCGCACGACTAATGCTTTCGAGTGATAGTTGTTGGATTCGCCGGGGAAGCGCGCCAGTGTTGTGATCAGCAGCATCCCGCGATGTCAACAACACGTGCGTGAACTTCTGCTGATCTTCACCTGAAAAGGGGGTCCGATTGTTCAGGTCAAAGGTCCCGGGGAAGCTGGTTCCACTGGGAGAGCAGTTCGGGGAGTCCGGCGGTTAGCTCACCCGATCGGGCGAGTGTGGTGAATGTCGCAGCATCGGTCCACATTGCATCGGCAGCGTCGTCACCTGCGCGAAGTTCGTGGTTCAGGGGCCGGCAGGAGTAGTCCACTATGTAGTAGGACTGCTGTGATCCGGATCTCGTCAGCCGCCCGACGACCGGTCCGACGGCGACGGTGAGCCCGGTTTCCTCGGCGATCTCGCGCCGCAGCGCGACCGGGTCGCTCTCGCCGTCCTCGACCCGCCCTCCGGGGAGGGACCACTTGCCCTGACCAGGTTCGTTGGCTCGCTGAATCAGCAGCAGCCTGCCGTTCCGGTCATGTATCACAGCCCCGACGCAGCGGATCGGCGAAGCCTCGAAGTCCCTCATGGACACGCAGGGTAGCGATTCCGGCGCCGGTGCCACGTTACTGACCCAAGTGCGCTAAAAACCTGCCGTACAGGCATTGAGTGCGGTACAACGGATCAGCAGGTTTCAGCACTAGTACAGGTCAGTCCAGACGGGGTGCGTGACAGTGAACATCAAGAAGATCCTCACTTGGGCCGGGATCGCGTTCCTCTTGTTCTTCCTCATCTCGGCGCCATCTCAGGCGAGCGACGTGGTCAACGGCATCCTCGCGAGTCTGCAGCAGGCGGCTGAGGCGGTGATCACGTTCATGCGCAATCTCTTCGAGTGAGTGAGCGGAAGGCTTCGCTCGTCGATCGGGCGCTGTCCGGCGCGGACGTTCACGGTCCGGTGGAGTCGGTTCAGCGAGGCACAGCCCGGCTCGGGGTCGGTACCGAGATCGTCATGCCGGCCCCGTGAGAGGCAAGAAAACGAGCCACGAGGGTGGTTTCCATGTTCGCACCGAGGGATCCGGGGGAGTACCTACTCGACACCGAGCGGCGTGTGATCCGGGTTCGCAGGCATTGGGCGTGTCTCGTGTGGGACATCTTCGAGGCAGCCGGGTTGTTGCTCGGAGTGATGATGATCTCCGTTCTGCTGCCCGAGGGGAACTGGTTGCTGCAGAACGTCCTCTGGTACGGAGGGCTGTTCGTGCTGCTGCGCTTCATCTACCAGGTGTTGGACTGGTACGTGGAGCGGATCGTGGTCACGGACAAGCGATTCATGATCACTGAGGGGATCTTCACGACTTCCGTTCAGATGATGCCCGTGACCAAGGTCACCGACCTGACCTACTCGCGCAGCATTCCGGGAAGGTTGTTCGGGTACGGAACGCTGATCGTCGAGTCGGCGGGACAGATCCAGGCGCTCAACCGGATCGAGTACCTGCCCAATCCGGAAGAGGTCTTCGACGCGATCTCCTCGTTGGTCTTCGGGGAGAAGAAGGCCCAGCAGGACCGCTTCTCGATGCTCAAGGCCCGCAGGGCCGCGGTCGGGAGAGGCAGGGCCAAGCTGACCGAGTGACTCCACCGATGTCTTCCGTTCGGGGCGTGGCAGGACTTCGTCGCCCCGGTTCGCGTGGCGGCACGGGTGGTGGAGCCTCCAGCGCCCCCGGGAGCGGGTGCCCCGCTCCGGGGCGCTCCGCCGGTAACTTCCCGGGTGCGGCTCCCCGGCGACGGAAGTATCGGTCACACTGTCGGATGTGCGAATAGACCTGCATGTGCATTCCACCGAGTCCGACGGCACGGACAAGCCCGCCGAACTCGTCCGGACCGCCGTCGAAGCCGGACTCGACACCATCGCGTTGACCGATCACGACACCACCGCGGGGTGGCGGGAGATCGAGCGGGCGGTGCGCGAGCAGGAGCGCACGTCCCTCCGCGTGGTGCCCGGGGCGGAACTGTCCTGCAGCAGCGACGACGGCCACGGCGGAAGCGTGACGGTCCACCTGCTCGCCTATCTCTTCGACCCCGGATCACAGGCGCTGGCCGACGAACAGCTTCGCCTGCGCTCCGAGAGGCGCGGCCGGCTGGAGCAGATGGCCCGCAGGATGGCCGCGGACGGCTTCCCGGTGGATCCGGACGCCCTGATGGCGGGGTTGCCGCCCGACTCCCCCGGAGGACGCCCGCATCTGGCCAGGGCCCTCGTCGAGGGCGGAAGCGTGGAAACGGTTACCGAGGCTTTCGACGAGTACCTCCGCACCGGAGGCCCCTACTACCTGCCGCGCACCGACACCCCGGTGGAACGTGCCATCGAGATGATCACCGAGGCCGGCGGTGTCACGGTCCTGGCCCATCCCTTCGCGGCTTCCAGGGGGCGATCCGTCACGGAGGACGTGATCGCCGACCTGGCCGATCGCGGTTTGAGCGGTGTCGAGATCGAACACCCGGACCACGAGGACAAGGCGCGCGGGAGGTTGCGCGGACTCGCCGCCGAACTGGGACTGGTTCCCACGGGAGGCAGCGACTACCACGGAACGAACAAGAGCACAGCCATGGGAAGCCGGCTCACCGAAGCTCAGTCCCTGGAGCGACTGACGGAGGGGTGCACCGGCAGCGCGATCATCGGTTGAAGCGGTGCTCCTGCCCCGCGTCCTACCCGGCGGGGCGTGGGAGAGCGGCGGGGGCTGGAAGCGGTACACATCCGGTGGACTGCGTAGTGTTGGACGCGTGCAAGGGCAACTCGCCTTCTACGGCATTCCGGACAGACTGGTGCGGGTGACCCCGGCCAAACTGGCCGCGTGGTCGAACTGTCCGCGCCGATACCGGTTCGGCTATGTGGACACCCCCCGGCCTTCCCGCGGTCCCGCCATGGCCCACACGACCCTCGGCGCCGTTCTGCACAACGCGCTGCGCGTCCTCTACGAGCTGCCGGTGGGGCAGCGCACTCCGTCGCGGGCGCGGGAGCTGGTGCGTGAGCACTGGAAGAACGACGGTTTCGCGGGGCCTCGGCAGTCCGGTGATTTCATGGCGCGTGCGCAGGACTGGCTGGCGGAGTACGTCGAGCGGTGGGGGACGGCCGCGAAACCGGTTGGTGTCGAAAAATGGGTCAGCGCGACCACGGGTACGATCATCGTGCAGGGTCGTGTGGACCGTGTCGACGAACGCGACGGTGAACTCGTGATCGTCGACTACAAGGCGGGCAGGCGTCCGCCCGAGGTCGACGACGTGCGGAAATCGCAGGCACTGGCCCTGTACGCGCTGGCGCTGCAGGGGATGTCGCACACCCGGTGCCGTAGGGTCGAGCTGCATCATCTCCGCACCGCCGAGGTCGTGGGGTGGCGGCACAGCACCGGTTCCCTGGCGGAGCACCGTGAGCGGGCCGAGGAGCTCGCCCGTGAGTTCGAGGAGGCGACCGCCGCGGTCGAGGCGGGCGCGGATCGGGAACGGGCGTTTCCCGCACGGCCCGGTGGTCAGTGCGCGGCGTGCGAGTTCCGGAGGCACTGTCCGGAAGGGCAGCGAGCCACCCCGGAGGTCGACCCCTGGGCGCTGCTGGGGGAGTGAGTCGTGCAACCGATCGAAGCCGGTGAGGACGAGGCAATGCGGGCATCATCTGGTCAACCTGCCGAGGACGTCGCGGCGGGGGCGCGTGGCACGGAGGGACTCGGGGAGATGTCCACGCGGCCTTCGATCGAACCGCCCGCGCACGTGGGGTCCGGAGGGGACCCCGCACGGGGGGGCGGTTTGATGGGAACGGTGCTGCGCGGGGTGACCGGAGCTCTGGCCGCCGGGCTGCTGGTGCTGGCGATGACCCTGACCGGGGTCCAGCTCTGGGGGCTCGGCAACGGCGGTATCGGCCCGGGGTGGATCATCGTGTGCGGGCACTGGGTTTCCGCGTTCGTGGCGCTGTTCCTGCAGGTTCGCGCCGATCGCGGGCGAACTCCGGCGAACGCGCTCCAAGCGCTCGGCGCCGCTCTGGTCGTGCTCGCGAGCCTGACCTACTGGTGGTGGCTCTGATCGGGTTTTGCTCGCCCCTCGGCGGGGTGCCCGATCGGCGGAACCTCCCACCTGCTCGCGCCCGGGTCCGTGCGCTCCCGCGCCGTGAGCGGGCGAACCGGCCGGGCCCTCACCGGTACGCGAAGAGCTGGTCCCCCCGCTGCTCCAGCACCGTCCTCCCCACCACTTCGGGGAAGACGACCGGTGAAGCGTCCCCCGCCCGATCGAGCGCCAGGGTCCTGCTCCGCTCACCGGAGGCCGGATCGTGTACGGCCAGGCCGTCCCGTACGGGAATCAGGCGCTCGTCCGCCATCCTCGTGGCGGGACCGAGCGTGTTCCGCGCCGTCCAGACGGGGGTGAGCGTCTCCCCGTCGAGGGCGACCGTGTCCCTTCCCGTGTACCAGTAGACGTCCCCATCCCGTGTCGTCGGTTCGATCCGGACGTCGGCACCGGTCTCCGGAAGCGTTCCGAGCCGTACCGCGTGGCTCTCCCGAAGCGCGCCGGACATGTCGTAGACAGCCAGCTGTTGCCGGTCACGGAGCACCACGGCGACCCGTCCCCCGGTCACCGCGACCACATCGGCCCGCTCGCCGCCCAGTGCGGTGCTCATCACTTCTTCGGGCTTCTCGTTGTCCTCGGGGTGGGCCTTGAGCACGGTCACCCGGTCCCCGGTCGAACCGGCGCACTCGGCTATGACGGCGACACGCCGATCGCCGACGGCGGTTCCCGAGTAGTCGCACTCCGGGCGGCGCAGATTGTTGTCCGGGATCTTGATGTCGGTGGGGATGCCGTACTGCTGGGTGCGCACCAGATCGGAGCGCCACGTCTCCAGGAGCCGACTGCCGGTGGCCGTCACGTAGTTGCCGTCGGAGAGCAGCCGGGTTCCCGCCCCCACGTCGCTGTTGCGCTGTGGTTCGCGGGTGCCGTCCGAGCCGCGCAGCGAGGTGACGGCGTTGCAGTGGCTGCCGGTTCGGTAGACCGCGATCGCGCGTTCCCACTCGGCCCCGACGGTGCAGAGGCCCTTGCCCCTGCTGTAGCGCCACCGGACCTCGCCGTCGGCCGGATCGCGCCCGAGTACCTCGCCGCCCTGGCCGGTCACCACGGCCGGTCCTGCCAGGACGGGGTGCGGTGTGGCGGAGCTGGGGGCCTGCCACACCTGTTCCAGCCGGTCGGGCACCGTTCGCGCCGGGGGCGCGGGGTCGACGGGTTCGGCCGCCGGGCTCAACTCGGTGGCCCGGGCGGAGCTGAACCACCAGAGGGTGACCGCCCCGCCGAGAACGGCGATGGTGAGCACGAGTGCCGTGGCGATGTCGCCCTTAGTCCGTCGCTCCGGCCGTACCAATGTCACCCCGGTTGTCGCTCGTCCGACAGGTCCTCGTGCGGGAGCCTAATAGTGCCGGGCCGGGTGCTGTTGTCGGCACCGCCACGACGCCGTGGGGACACCGTTCGGGCGCGGCGCCACCGGAGTCGCCACGCCCGTACTCGGCCGGACGGCCTCAGGATCACTGAGTGGTGGCGTCCGCCTTCTCCTCGGCGGGCCCGTTCTCGGAGCCACGCCGCCTGCGGACCCTCCTGCGTGCCGGACGCTGGGTCTTCGCCTCCGAACTCTGCTCGGAGTCGGTCGACGTGCCGGAGGCCTGCGCCTCCTCGACCGGTTGCCCGTTCCTGGTGCGCCTCCGCTTCCTGCGTCCGTTCGGGCGACTGTTGCCCGTCTCCTCGGACCCGCTCGAACGGGAGCCGGAGGACTCACCGCGGGAGCCCTGCCGGTTCCGGCGCTTGTTGCGCTTGGGCGCGGACTCGGTGCGCTCCTCGGCCTCGGCGTCCAGACCCACGCGGGTGCGCTTGGACAGCGGCAGCCTGCCGCCCACCTCGGAGGGAATGTCGAGTTCGTTGAACAGGTGCGCGGAAGTGGAGTAGGTCTCGACGGGATCCTCCATCCCCAGGCCGAGCTCCTTGCTGATCACCTTCCACCGGGTTTCCTCGTCCCAGTCGACCAGGGTGATGGCCACTCCGGTCCGCCCCGCGCGTCCGGTACGCCCGATGCGGTGCACGTAGGTCTTCGAGTCCTCGGGGCACTGCAGGTTGATCACGTGTGTGACGCCCTCGACGTCGATGCCGCGCGCGGCCACGTCGGTGGCGACGAGGATGTCGATCTTGCCGGTGCGGAAGGCGCGCAACGCCTTCTCGCGTGCTCCCTGTCCCAGGTCGCCGTGTACGGATCCGGCCGCGAAGCCGCGCTCGTTCAGCTCGTCCGCGAGCTTCTGGGCCGAACGCTTGGTACGGCTGAAGATCATCGTCAGCCCGCGTCCGTTCGCCTGCAGCGCGCGGGCGAGCAGCTCGGGCTTGTCCATGGCGTGGGCGCGGTAGACGAACTGGTGGGTTCGCTCGTGCACCGCGCTCTCGTCGGACTGCTCGGCCCGTATCTGGGTCGGCTGGTACAGGAAGTTCCTGGCGAGCTGGATGATCGCGTCCGGCATGGTCGCCGAGAAGAGCATGGTCTGCCGCTGCTCGGGCACCATTCCGAGGATGCGTTCGATGTCCGGCAGGAAGCCGAGGTCGAGCATCTCGTCGGCTTCGTCGAGCACCAGGGTGGAGACCTTGCCGAGCACCAGGTGCTGCTGTTCGGCGAGGTCGAGCAGCCGACCCGGAGTGCCGATCACCACGTCCACACCGGCGCGCAGCCCCTCGATCTGGGGTTCGTAGGGGCGGCCTCCGTAGACCGACAGCGTGCGCACGCCGAGGTACTTGGCGGCGTCCTCGATGTCCCGCGTCACCTGCATGCACAGTTCCCTGGTCGGTACCACGATCAGGGCCTGCGGGGTTCCGTCCCCGGGCAGGTTCATCTGCTGCAGGAGCGGAACGCCGAACCCGAGGGTTTTGCCCATTCCGGTGCGTGCCTGGCCGATCAGGTCGGCGCCGCGCAGGGCCAGCGGCAGCGTCATCTCCTGGATCATGAAGGTCCGCTCGATTCCGGCTTCCCGGAGAGCGCGGACGATCTCCTCGGAGGCGCCGAGCTCGGCGAACGTGGGGCTCTCGGAATCCCCGGTGTTCTCCGCGTGCAGGTCACGGCCCTGCGTCGGCTGGGCCTGCTCGGAAGGTGCCTCGTGCTTTTCCGAATCGCGGTGTTGGACCGCTGGTTTCTCGTCCTCGGCGCCGGTGTGACCGGTGCTCCGGGTCTCGTTGTTCGTCAGAGTAATCGCCTCTTTCGTGATCGCGCGCACGATCGCGTGGCCGCATCGGGATCGATGTGCGGGCACACGGCCGCGCGGCGATGTTGGTTTTGTGGCCGTGGACGGACCGCGGAATCGGCGCGACGTTCGACGCCGATCGCCGAACCCGCCGCGGTTCGTCGCCTCGCGGTGGCGGCCTGTCGTGTGGGCGCCATGTCCGTCGCTGCGACATCCGCTTGCTCACGGCCTGCTCCGGCGGAGGCGACTCACGTCGCCCGCCACCGTGAGACGGCGTTCGTGTTCGGGAGGGCCCGGCGCGGTTGACCGTTCTCCCCGCGGGGGTGGCACAACCGCCGAGGGCATCCCCGTTTCGGAATGTGGGCGTTCCCGCTCCGGCCGGTCGGACGTGGCCGTCCGGTCCGCGGAAGACCCCGCCCGCGGCTGCGCGAAGGGGTCCCGGCCCGGAAACCGCTCCGGCCGGAACTCGAAGCGCACCAGCTGTCGGCACACTAACCGCTGTCGGGGGGACCCCGCACGGGCAACACCGTTCGGCGGGGTTCCATTCCCACGGTCGGGGGACCGACGGGGCGGGTGCTTGCCTGACGCCAATAAACCTCCCTTTGGGTGAGGATACCTGGCACATCTCACCGTGAGGGGCGTGGATGGCGAACGCCACCCTCGGAGTTCCTTTCGCGTGGCTCGTCCTCCTCACTCACCCGAAAGGAGGCCTGGTGTCTCGTGATCGGGTTCGGGTGTCCCGGTTTCGAGCAGCGCTCCTCACGCGCCGGTGGTGCTCGCCGGAGCGAGCCACTCCGTGAGGAACGCGGGTTCGGACGGACGGACTCGAAACGAGCTCGAGAGCGGTAGGCTCGCACCATGACCGAGGCTGACCAGAGTGCCGTGGCTTCCGGGGTCCGTGACACGGAGGCCCCGGAGGAGGAGGAAGCGGGTTCCGCCGGCTACGAGGAAGGGGTGACGGATCTGCTCGCCGCCCTGGCATACGGTGAGCTCTCCGCTTTCGACCGGCTGGCCGAGGACTCCAGGGAGGCCCCCACCCTCACGGGGAGGGCCGCGCTGGCGAGCATGGCCGCCGCCGAGATGGGGCACTTCCGGCTGCTGCAGGACAAGCTCTCCGAGCGTGGTGTGGCGGTCGAGGACGCGATGCGCCCCTTCGCCGCCCCCTTCGACGCCTTCAACGCTTCCACCGCCCCCCACTCGTGGCTGGAATCGTTGGTCAAGGCTTATGTCGGGGACGGTCTGGCCGCCGATTTCTACCGCGAGGTCGCGAACTGGCTGGACCCGGAGACCAGGGAGCTGGTGCTCACCGTGCTCTCCGACACCGGGCACTCGGCGTTCGCGGAGCGCGAGGTCTCCGCCGCCTGCGCCGAGGACGATTCGCTGCGGGACAGACTGACCCTGTGGGGGCGCAGGCTGCTGGGGGAGGCGGTGACCCAGGCGCAGTGGGTCGTGGCCGAACGCGACGCGCTCTCCGAGCTGATCATCCGGGGGTCCGGTGATCTGGCCGGGATAGGTTCACTGCTGCGCAGGCTCCAGAACAACCAGAACAAGCGGATGTCGCGGCTGGGGCTGGGCTGAGCACCCGAACCGGACGAAGCCTCCCGCCGGAAGTCCGGGAGAGCGACGTTCCCGCGGCATCGGCCGTTTCCGGTCCGTTCCGGGGCGGGCAGATAGCCTTTTGAGGCAAGGCGACAATCAGCAACGTTCACGGAGGTGTGCGGTGGAGGTCAAGATCGGAGTCGCGGAAGGCACGCGCGAACTCACGCTGAACAGTGGTCAGACCCAGGAAGAGGTCGAAAAGCTGGTCTCGGACGCGTTGGCCACCACTGACGGCCACCTGCGTATCGACGACGACAAGGGGCGGCGCTACATCGTGCCCGCGGCCAAGGTCGCCTACGTCGAGATCGGGGCGCCGGAGACCCATCGCGTCGGCTTCGGAGTCGGCTGACCCGCTCACTCCCGGTGAGGCGTGAACGGTCTCGGGGGCCGCCGAACGGGCCGGCCCCGTCCCGGACGGGGCCCGGGCCATCGGATCGGGGTTGTTCCCTCGGTGCCCGGCACCGAGAACCACTCGGGCGACTCGCACCGCCGCGGGGTCTCCCGCGGGTGCTCCGGCGAGGACGGCCCCGACGTTGTGTAGAACCACTACCCGATGTCGGGGCCCCGCTCACGAGGCAGCGGGCCTCCCGCGCCGGCGAACTCGCGCGAACCGAGCGCGGAACCGCTGTCAGCCGTTCTCCTTCAGGTCGGCCAGTTCGGTGTCCAGCGGAAACGGTGGACGCCCGAGTCCGGTGACGCGGTACCTGTTCCACGGGTCCGGATCGGACAGGGTGGCTGCCGCATCGCCGTGCGGAGTGCGCAGCACGACCTCCACCCTGCGGCCTGCGGTCAGCTCGTCCAGCTTCTCGTCCGCCTCGGCGCGCCCGTACCAGTGAAACCTCCCGTCGATCGGCTGGAAGTTGCCGCGCAGCACGACGTCCACGGCGACTTCCGCATCGGCGGTGAACACCACGGCGGAGCCGAGGTAGTCGTGTTCGTCGTGTGCGTCGTGCCGTTCCTCGTCCTCGAACCGCTCCAGCACGGTCTCGCCTCCGTTGTTCGTCGTGCTCGCGGTCGCCGGCGGGCCGCTCGGCCCGCGCCGCCGGGCCGGAGCGGTGTTCAAACGTCCTCGTTCTCGACCAGTTTCAGGTCGGGGGGAAGCTCCAGCGGCTGGTCCGGATCGATCACGATCCCGCCCGAGCGGAGCACCCCGTCGATGGCGAACCAGATGATCTTCGTCAGGTATTCGGTGAGGTCGTCCCTGCTCATGGAATGACGTTCCAACCACCAGTCACCGCTGGCCTGGACCATGCCCACGAGCCCGTGGCTCCAGGCCTCCACGCCTCCCGAATCCAGCTCGAGACTGCGCAGGTACTCGCCGAGCAGCCGGGACAGCGAGTTGGCTATGATCGTCTTCTCGGTGCTGACCGGATCGGTCTGCACCGGCCGGTCGGCGAAGTTGCGGCGCACCACGAAGCGGTACAGCTCCGGGTACTCCTCGATCACCCCGAGGTAGGTGCTCACGATTCGTTCGATCCGCTCGCGGACGGTGCCGCCCTGCTCGAGTGCGGGTCTTATCCGCTCCATCAGCAGGTTGGTTCCCCACTCGCCGACGGCGAGGTAGAGATCGCTCTTGTCGCTGAAGTGCCTGTAGAGCACGGGTTTGCTCACGCCGGCCTCCGCGGCGATGTCGTCCATGCCCACTTCGGCACCGTAGTCGCCGATCGCGCGGATGGCGGCTTCGACGAACTCCGCCCTTCTCGCTTGTCGGTGTCCCTTCCAGCGTTCTCTCCGGGCATCGTTGCGCCCCTGTGGCTGCGTGGCCTTGACAGGCCGCGAGATGTGGCTCACGCTACTCAAGGTAGCTGTTACTTGTAGTAACACGCAATGTTCGGCACGGGCGCCCCCCGGAAGGGTGATCAGTGATCATGACCAAGACTCTCCAGGTCAACGACCGGGAAAGAACCGCTTCGCGGCTGCTGAAGTCCTCGGCCAAGAACAGCTACGACCCCGAGGTGGACATCGACTGGGATGCCCCGCTCGCGGAGGACAAGCCTTACCTCCCGTTCCACCGAAGCACGCTGTACGGCACCCGGTTGTGGGAGCAGCTCACCGAACAGCAGCGTATCGAGCTGACCAAGCACGAGTTCGCGAGCGTCGCGTCGAACGGCCTCTGGTTCGAGGTGCTGCTCATGCAGATGCTGCTCAAGGACTTCTACCACCGCGATCCGCGCACCAACCACGCCCAGTACGCGCTGACCGAGATCGCGGACGAGTGCAGGCACTCCACCATGTTCGCGAAGACCTGCGATCGGATCGGGGCACCCGCCTACGGGCCGGTCCGCATTCTGCACCAGGGCGGCAGGATCCTGCCTGCCGTGCTGAAGGGGCCCTCGGCGTACGCCTCCATACTCGTCGCCGAGGAGATCCTCGACCGGATACAGCGTGATCAGATGTACGACGAACAGGTGCAGCCGCTGGTGCGGATGGTCAACCGCATTCACGTCATGGAAGAGGCGCGGCACGTCACCTTCGCCAGGGAGGAAGTGACCAGGGGGATGCGCGAGTGCGGTCCCGCCGAGCGCGCCCACCACCAGTTCATGACCTCGTTGGTCGGTTTCGCCATCGTCAAGGCGCTGATCAACCCGAGGATCTACAAGGCGGTGGGATTACGTCCCAGGACCGCCTACCGGGTGGCCATGGAGAACCCGCACTGGCAGGAGACCATCCGGTGGAGCGGCGAGAAGATCATGGCCTTTCTCGACGACGCGGGTCTGGTAGGCGGACCCGGAATGCCGTTGTGGCGGAAAGCGGGGTTGATCCGGTGACTCTCGGACAGCAGGAGCGCGTGGAGAGCACGCTGACCACCTCGGACGGGGTCGAGCTCGCCGTGGACGAGAGCGGTGATCCGCACGCCCCGATCACGGTGTTGCTCGTCCACGGCTGGACCCTGAGCAGGCGCACCTGGGACCGCGTGATGGAGGGCCTGCCCGGTTCGGTCGGGAGTTCGGTGCGGGTGGTGCGGTTCGACCACCGTGGTCACGGCGACTCGGATCCCTCCCCGCGCGGAACGGCCGAGATCGCGCGCTGCGCGGACGACGTGGCGGAGCTGATCGCGGACAGGGTTCCGGCCGGGCCCGTGGTGATCGCCGGACACTCGATGGGCGGAATGACGATCATGGCCCTGGCCGAGAGGCACCCCCGTCTCATGGCGGAGCGGGTGCGGGGTGTGGCCCTGATCGCCACGTCGAGCGGCGGCCTGGCCGCCCCCGATCTCGGGCTGCCTGGCCCGGTCGCGGCCGTGTTCAACGCGGGGGAGCGCAAACTCCGCTCCGTGCTGGCCCGTTCCGAGCGCGGCAGGGTCGGCGATCGCTCCGCGTGGATGCGTCCGGGGCTGCGGTGGCTGCTGTTCGGCAGCGGCGCCTCGGGCAGCGACGTGGCCATGAGCGCCGAGTGGGTCGCCAAGTGCCATCCGGCCAGTTTCGCGGGGTTCCGCGAGTCGTTGGCCGAGCACGAGCGCGGCGATGCCCTGGACGCGTTGCCCGAGGTTCCCACCGTGGTGCTGGCCGGGCTCGCCGATCGGCTCTGCCCGCTGCCGCACGCCAGGGTCATGTCCGAGCGGCTTCCGCGGGCGGGCTTCTTCGTGTACGCCGGAGCCGGTCACATGCTTCCCCTGGAACGAGCGGAGGAAGTGACCGACCGGATAGCCGACGTCACACGTTCCGCGCTGCGGTGACATCCTCCCACGGCCGGTCCGGCCGGGTTCCCGTTCGGCCGCGTCCGGGCGCGGGGCCCGGACGGCGGGCGAGCGGCGCAGCCGCTTTCCGCCACCCGCGCAACCGGCATCGCCGGGGTTCACTGATGTCTCCCGTTCGAGCTGCTGGTCGGGTCGGGGGTCTTCCTCGGCGCGGCGGCGCCGAAACGCCCCCGAGCCACCGGCACCGCCGATCCCCTCGATCGAGTGCTCCGCGCGGTTCGCGCTCCCCGGGGGGTGCGCGTTGTTCGGTACTGTGACCGGAGGCGGCATATCACGGTGGGGCGGTTACGCGGCCGCGTTCGGAAACCGTGCGTCTCGCCGTGACGGGAACCATCCGGACGAAAGGACCTCCGTGGGACAGCACACCAACAGCATCCACCACCACGGCTATGTCGAGGACACGCCGCTGAACCAGGCCATGCCCGCGCACGAGCGGTTGACCCGTCTCGACGCCGTGGAGATCCTGCACAGTCCCGACGAAGTGGCGCAGTGGCTGGCGAGCACGCTGCGTGCCGCGATGGGCAGGTCCGAGGACGAGGTCGCGTTCGACGACGAGTGGGACCAGTGGGTCAAGTACGCCCACTCCGGTGAGACGATCACGACCGGCCTGCTGAACGGCCCGACCATAAGCGTGGTGGCCGTCCCCGAGGCCGAATGCCGTTGTGCCTCCACTCCGCTGGTTCCGGTCGGAGGCAAGAAGCGTAGCCGGTGAACCCCGGCAGGGCGGCGACGGCGGGCCGGGGCCCTTCCGGGCCGATGGTCCCCAACCGGGGAGTTACCGGAACCTCCGCGGCTCGTCCCGACGATCGTCGGCGCTCTTCTCCGGTGCCGCTCGTCGAGCTCGGCGCGAGACGACGGGGCCGCGCCCGTCGGTCCGGGCCCCCGTTCCGCGCCCGTCCCGTTCGTGCGCGGAACGGGAGGGGTCAGCCCTGCTGCATCGGGAAGCCGGCCAGTCCCTTCCAAGCCAGGGTGGACATGAGGTTCACGGCCTCGTCGCGGGAGATGGAGTTCTCCGTGTCCAACCAGTCCCTGGCGGTCACCTGGCTCAGCCCGACCAGTCCCACGGCGAGCAGCCTCGCCCGTTCGTGATCGAGTCCGGCGTCCGCCGTGACGGCCTCGGCCACCGCGTCGATGCAGCCCGAGGAGGCCTGCTCGACGGCACGTTCCACAGCGGGCTCCCCCCGGAGATCGGACTCGAACACCAGCCGGAACGCCTGGTCCTCCCGGTCGACGAACTCGTAGAGCGCACCCACGGCGGCCCGCACGCGCTGCTTGTTGTCGGGATTGGACTCGATGGCTTCGCGCACCCGACTGACCAGTTCGGTTCCGTGCGTTTCCAGCAGAGCGAGGTACAACTCGAGCTTGCCGGGAAAGTGCTGGTAGAGCACGGGTTTGCTGACACCCGCGCGGTCGGCGATGTCGTCCATCGCCGCGGCGTGGTAACCATTGGCCACGAACACGTCCTGAGCCGCGGAGAGCAGCTGCGCCCTTCGTGCGTCACGCGGAAGTCGGACCCCGCGGTTGGGCTGGTCGGTGCTCTGCTGCGCGGTCTCGGTCATCTCTAAGCCTCCACCGAATGATGCTGGTTCCGGTCGGGTCGTCGTGCGGGACGGGCTACCCAACTTTACTTGTCGGTAGAGATTTTGTGCTGCTTACCTGTTCATCGACCGGCCGAGAATTCGTAATCCGCACCGCACGGGCTCGGTGGTTCCACGCCACGCCCGGCTACGGACAGTACCCGCATTCGTTGGTCGAGTTGCGTACTGTGGCAATCTGAAGGCAACGGAAGCGCGCGTCGGGCCGCACGGTCCGAGCGGTGCGCCGATCGAGGTTTTCTGCTCGGGTCGTCGCGGGTGGTCGCTGAGCTGGACCTCCCGCCGACTCTCGTTGCGGACGCCCCGACATCGGGTAGCGTCCTACACGACGTCGGAACCGTACTCGCGGGAGCGCGACGCGGGAGAACCCGCGGAGCCGCCGGCTGCGCGTGGTGGGGTGCCGCGGCGCTGCAGGCGCCGAGAGCACCGCACCGGTCGTCGACACGGCGGGAAAGAGCATCAGTGAGTAGTCGGTAGGAATTCGAGGAGATCAGTGGAATCCGGGGAAGGCGGTCGGCACCGGGGGGATCCTCTCGCGGCGTCCTGGTATCCGAGCCCCGAGCGACGAACCGAGGGCGGCGGAACCCGACGCTCCGGGAGGAGCCGCCGGAAGAGGGGGCTGCTGCGTTACGGCTGGGGCGTCTACGCGGTTCCGGTACTGCTGGTGATCACCGTCTTCGCCGTCGTGGGGTTGCCGGACCGGTCCCAGCAGGGGGGCGGTGCGGTGGAATCGGCGGGCAGGACGACGGAGAACGACACCGCCCCCGTGGTCGAGGAGGGGGACAAGGGAGGCGAGTACGACTCCCGGATGAAATCTCCCGAACTGCCTTCCGGCGCGCCGGTCCCGAAGTCGGGGTCGGGGACTTTCGAGGTCGTGCCGGGGGAAACGGATCCGGTCGGCTCGGGACGGCTCTACAAGTACACCATCGAGATGGAGACCGGTGTTCAGCTGATCGAGGGAAACGACACCTTCGCCAGGCTCGCCGAACAGACCCTGGCCGATCCGCGCAGCTGGACCAATCCCCGCGCGGGCGGCATATCGCTGCGTCGGGTCGGTCCCGACGGCCCCCGGCCGGACCTGCGGGTCACGCTGGTCAGCAGGAACACCGCCAGGGAGGTGTGCGGCTACGGGAACGGACTGCCCTACGACTCCTCCTGCCGAATCGACGAGCGCGTCTACATCAGCGCCGCGCGCTGGGTGCGGGGAGCGGTCTCCTTCGACGGGGACATCGGCACGTACCGGCGGTATGTCGTTAATCACGAGGTCGGGCACTTCTTCGGGAACGGCCATGTGGGCTGCCCGGCCCAGGGGCAGCTCGCTCCCGTGATGATGCAGCAGACCTTCAGCGTCTCGAACGACGAGCTGCACGACCTGAACGAACGAGTTTCCCAGGGCACCGAGATTCCGTCCAACGGTTTCGTGTGCAAGCCGAACGCGTGGCCGTTCCCGCTGGGGAACGAGGCGGGCCGCTAGGGAACTCGTCCCAGTTCGTGGGAGCGGCTTGGGACGTGGAAGACCATCGGCCAGGCTTGCGTTACACGATGTGGTGGCGCGCGGTAGGCGGGTTGTGAGGCCGTACCGGCCGGCACGCCGTGGCCGCCGCACGTCGACGCACATCCAGGCAACGCAGGAGGAGCTGGGAGATGACCGGCAACACATCCCCTCAGGGGGCGGCCGGTAGCGGGACGGCGCTCCCGCCGCTGGTGGAGCCCGCCGCGGAGCTGACCAAGGACGAGGTCGCGCGCTACAGCAGGCACCTGATCATCCCGGACGTCGGGATGGAGGGCCAGAAGCGCCTGAAGAACGCCAAGGTGCTGGTTATCGGGGCGGGCGGACTCGGCAGCCCCGCGCTGATGTACCTGGCCGCCGCGGGTGTGGGAACCCTCGGGATCGTCGAGTTCGACGAGGTCGACGAGTCGAACCTGCACCGCCAGGTCATCCACGGTCAGTCCGACCTGGGACGCTCCAAGGCCGAGTCCGCGCGGGACTCGATCGCCGATGTCAACCCGTTCGTTCGGGTCAATCTGCACCAGACACATCTGACCTCGGACAACGCGCTCGGCATCTTCGAGGACTACGATCTGATCCTCGACGGCACCGACAACTTCGCGACTCGTTACCTGGTCAACGACGCCGCGGTGCTGCAGGGCAAGCCCTACGTCTGGGGCTCGATCTTCCGGTTCGAGGGTCAGGCGAGCGTTTTCTGGGACACCCACGGGCCGAACTACCGCGACCTCTACCCGGAGCCCCCGCCGCCGGGAATGGTGCCGTCGTGCGCCGAGGGCGGTGTGCTCGGAGTCCTCTGCGCCTCGATCGGTTCGATCATGGTCAACGAGGCGATCAAGCTCATCACCGGAATCGGTGAAACCCTGCTCGGCAGGTTGATGATCTACGACGCCCTGGAGATGAGCTACCGCACGGTCAAGATCCGCAAGGACCCGAACGCGGACGAGGTCACCGAGCTCATCGACTACGAGACCTTCTGCGGAGTCGTCTCGGACGACGCGCAGCAGGCCGCCGCGGACAGCACCATCACTCCGCAGGAGCTGAAGGACAAGTTCGACTCGGAGGAGAAGTTCGAACTGATCGACGTCAGGGAACCGCACGAGTACGAGATCGTGCGCATCGACGGTTCGAAGCTGATCCCCAAGGACCGGATCCTGTCCGGCGAGGCACTGGCCGAACTGCCGCAGGACCGGCAGATCGTGCTGCACTGCAAGTCGGGCGGGCGCTCGGCCGAGGCGCTTTCCGCGCTGCACAAGGCGGGCTTCTCGGATGCCGTTCACGTCGGTGGCGGTGTGCTCGGCTGGGCGAACCAGGTCGACACGGACCTGCCGACCTACTGATCGAGGTTCGTGGGGCACCGGCACGTTCCGGTCCGGTCCCGGGTCGGAACGGCCGGTCCGGGACCGACCGCGAGAGGTCCGTGGTCCATCCGGTGCGAAGTCCGGCCGGTGCCCGCGTGTCACCTTGATCGCTCCAGTTCTCGTCCTCTCCCGGAGCGTCTGCGACTTGATCGCCACCGTTGCGGGTAGCGTCTTGCACGTGAGTGCTACGGCCGAGCCACCCCCGACCCATGTGCGCGCCGCGTTCGGCGCGCGTGGGGAGGAGGTCGAACTGCTGGAGGGCGGACTCGCCTGGCGTTGCGGCGAAGAGGACGGAGTGCTGCTCAAACTCGCGGCGAACACGGCCGAGGCCGCCTGGGTGGCGCGGGTGTTGGACGCGCTGGCTCCGGAGGAGACGCGTTTGGCGCGACCGCTGCGGTCCACCGACGGCAGGTGGGTGGTTTCCGGATGGTCCGCGCGGCGCGATCTCGTCGGACGGCCCGAGCCGCGACACGACGAGGTCGTCGCGATGTCGCTGCGGCTGCACACCGCGACCAGCCGACTGGACAAACCGCGTTTCGTGGATTCCCGCCAGGACATCTACGCGCTCGCCGACCGGATGGCCTGGGGCGAGGCGCACATGTCGCTGTCCCCGGAGAAGGGCGGGCGGCTGTTCGACGTGCTGGCCGCCTCGCGCAAACACGTCGCACTGCGCCCGCAGGTGGTGCACGGCGACTTGTTCGGCAACGTGCTGTTCTCCGGCAACGCCCCGCCCGGTTTGATCGACTTCGTCCCGTTCTGGCGACCCGCGGAGTGGGCAGCGGCCGTGGTGGTGATCGACGCGCTGGCCTGGGGAGGCTCCGACCCGGCGATAGTCGAGCGGTGGTCGCATCTCGCGGAGTGGCCCCAGATGCTGCTGCGAGCCCTGCTGTTCCGCCTCGCGTTGCACGCGCTGCACCCGCGCGCGAGCACCGCCTCGCTCGGGGGCCTCGAGAGTGCCTCGCAAACGGTTTTGGAAGTTCTTTAGGGGTTAGCTCGTCGGCTCGGTTCGCTCGGGCGGTCGGGTACCCGGTCCCGGAACGCGGGAGTTCGGGGCGGAATCCCGCGTGAGCGCGACGCGGGACGGCACGTTTGTCGACCTTTCGTGTGAAGATGGCGGAGTGGGTTCGAAAACGGAGGAACCGCTGCGCGGTTACACGGTCGGAGTGACCGCGGAACGCAAGGCCGAGGAACTGGCGTCGTTGCTGAACAGGCGCGGGGCGGACGTGGTGCAGGCCCCGGCGATGCACACCGTCCCGCTTCCGCGGGACGGAGCGCTGGCCGAGTCCACCGCCGAAGTGCTCGCCGCCGAGGTGGACTACGTGGTCGCCACCACGGGAGTGGGGTTCCGCGGGTGGCTCGAGGCCGCCGACACCGCGGGCGACGGAGCGGCGTTGCGCGAGCGACTGTCCGCGGCGACCCTGCTCGCGCGCGGCTCCAAGGCCGTGGGGGCGATCCGCGGGGCCGGGCTCGAGGTGGCTTGGAGCGCTCCCTCGGAGGAGGCCGGAGAGGTCCTGGCCCACCTGTTGACGCGCGAGCTGCGCGGCAGGCGCGTGGTCGTCCAGGTGCACGGGGACCCGATGTCGTGGTTCCGCGAACGCCTCGTCGAGGCGGGAGCGGAGGTGATCGCCGTGATGGTCTACCGGTGGACGGACCCCCTGGAGCCGGAGAAGCTGGACGACCTCATCGGCCGGGTGATCGACGGCGGGGTGCACGCGCTGGCCTTCACCAGTGCCCCCGCGGCGTCGAACCTGCTGGGCCGGGCGGAGCGGATCGGGCGTTCCGCTGAGCTGCGCGAGGCGATCAGCGGCGGTGTGCTGCTCGGCTGCGTGGGTCCGGTGACGGCGGCGCCGCTGGTGGAAGCGGGCTTCTCCTGCGCGTTACCGGAGCGCGCGCGGACCGCTTCGCTGGTACGCCTGATCGCGGAGCGGCTCCCCGAGCGGCGCTGAAACGCGGCGGGTGCGGTTCACTCCGCACCGGGGAGTTCGAAGGGGGCGGACGGTTCCCACCGGTAGCGACGCATGTCCACCCGCCCCCCGTCGGCGAGCACCCCTTCGGTGCGGAGCCGTTCCAGCTGTTCGTGGCGCAGGTGCTCGGCCACGCTCCCGTTCGAGCGGAGCACTCTGTGCCAGGGGAGGTCGGCGCCGTCCTCGGCGAGGATTCGTCCGACCACACGGGCGGAACGCAGCCCCGCGTGCCGCGCGACGTCGCCGTAACCGAGGACGTACCCCGGCGGGATGGTGGTGACCACCGTTCGAACGTGTTCCCAGGTCCGTTCGTCCACCCGGGAAGTCTCGCACAGCCGGACGTGGTGCGGGCGACACACTCGTCACCAGGTGCGGGAAGCGATCATGGCGGCATGATTCCATCGCGTACGTGTCGACCTCCACCGCTCCGGCCCTCGTGCGTTCCGGTGAGCAGAGCGCTCCGCGTCTTCGGTGGTCCGAAGCGCAGCGCCGGGTCATCGACGGTGCGAACGGATTCCTGCGAATCCTCGGAGGCCCGGGGACCGGCAAGACGACGTTGCTGGCCGAGATGGTGGCCGAGCGGCTGCTCGACGGCAGGGCCACCGCCGATGACACCCTCGTGCTGACCGCCAATCGCACCACGGCGGCGCTGATGCGCGGTGCCATCAACAGTCGCCTGCTGGCCGGTGACGCCTCCGTCAGCACTGGGCGTGCTCCGCTGGTGCGCACGGTGCACTCCTACGCGTTCGGTGTGCTGAGGCTGCGGGCCAGCCGCGACGGCGGCCCGCAGCCGAGGCTGCTCAACGGTCCCGAACAGGACCTGCGGATCCGTGAGCTGCTCGAGGGCGACGTCGAGGACGGAGCCGGGTACTGGCCGGAGTCGCTGCGTGCCGCACTGCGGACCGAGGGCTTCGTCGCCGAGCTTCGTGATCTGCTGATGCGTGCCGCCGAGCGCGGGGTGGGGCCGAACGATCTGGTGGCGCTCGGCGAACGGCACGAACGCCCCGAGTGGGTGGCGGCCGGGACTTTCGGGGCGCAGTACGAACGCGTCACCCAGCTCGGAGGAGCGAGCGGGGACACCGCACCACCACTGGACGCGGCCGAACTGGTTTCCGCGGCCCTGTCCGCCTTCGACTCCGACGCGGAGTTGTTGGAGGCCGAGCGGACCAGGGTACGGCACTTGGTGGTGGACGACGCCCAGAACCTGGATCCACAGCAGTACCGGTTGTGCCGCCGCATCGGTGACACGGCCTCCGAGTTCCTGCTCGGCGGTGATCCCGACCAGGCCGTTTTCTCCTTCAGGGGCGCTGATCCCAGTAGTCTGTCCGAAGCGGACCGGAGCGGGGAGCGGACCCTGGTGCTCGGTGCCGACCACCGGATGTCGACACGCGTGCGCAGGGCGGTGCGGCGGCTGTCCGCGCGTCTTCCCGGTTCGGGTGC
The DNA here is from genome assembly GCF_013408175.1 of Actinopolyspora biskrensis. Taxonomy (GTDB): domain Bacteria; phylum Actinomycetota; class Actinomycetes; order Mycobacteriales; family Pseudonocardiaceae; genus Actinopolyspora; species Actinopolyspora biskrensis. Next base: position 169,596 of record NZ_JACBYW010000006.1, on the reverse strand, counting down.
GCAGCGACGGATGTTCGGTGCGGACCTCGCCGAGGACGCCGGTGAGCCGGAGGAGGGCGACGAGCGCTCCTCCGGCGGGGGAGTCCAGGTTCGGCTGCTGGCCTCGCAGGCCCAGCAGGCGGCGTGGGTGGCCGACCAGCTGCGCCGAGCGCACTTGCTGCGCGGGGTGGCGTGGTCGGACATGGCCGTGATCGTCAAGTCCACGGGCCTCTCGCTTCCGGTGCTGCGCAGGGCGTTGCTCGCTGCCGGGGTCCCGCTGGAACTCGGTGACGAGGAGATACCGCTGGCCCGGCGCCCGGCCGTCCGCCCGCTGCTGACGCTGCTGCGTTGCGCGGCACGTCCATCCGATCTGGACTCCGACACGGCCGAGTACCTGCTCGGTTCGCTCCTCGGAGGTGCGGACTCGTTGGCCCTGCGGCGACTGCGGCGCGGGCTCCGCAGGTTGGACCTGGCAGCGGGCAACGACCGTCCGAGCGGTGAGGTGCTGGTAGAGACGCTGTGGGACGCGGACAGGCTGGCGGCGCTGGAGGGGAGCACGGCGGAGCCGGCTCGCCGGGTGTCCACGCTGCTCGATTCGGCCGGGCGTTCCTGTGCGCGAGGGGAGAGCGTCGAGGACGTCCTGTGGCGGATCTGGAAGGACAGCGGGATGGAGCAGACCCTGCTGACGCGTTCCGAGCGGGGAGGTGTCAGCGGGGCGCGGGCCGACCGCGACCTGGACGCGGTGGTCGCGCTGTTCGACGAGGCGGCGCGGTACGTGGACCGTCTCGCCGGAGCGGACGCGGCCTCGTTCGTCGGCCACCTGGAGAACCAGCGCATCTCCGGGGACACGTTGGCACCGAGCTCCCCGGGAGGGGACGCGGTGTCCGTGCTGACCGCGCACGCGGCCGTCGGGCGCGAGTGGGAAGTGGTGGCGGTGCCCGACGTGCAGGAGGGCATCTGGCCCGACCTGCGGTTGCGCGGTTCGCTGCTCGGGGTCGAGCGCCTGGTGGACGTTCTGTCCGGTGTGGATTCCCCGGACGTGGTTTCCGCCTCCGCGCCGCTGCTGGCCGAGGAGCGCCGGCTGCTGCTGGTGGCCGCCAGCCGTGCCCGCAGGACGCTGCTGGTCGGCGCGGTGCGCGGGGAGGAGGAACAACCCTCCAGGTTTCTGGACGAGTTGGACGGCGCCGACGAGGACTCCGGGGCGGAGGAGCGCCCGGTCTCCGGGCCCGAGCGTGGCCTGAGCCTTCCCGAACTGGTGGGCGAGCTGCGCCAGGTGGTCAACGACGCCACCGCGGAAGCGGAACGCCGTCGTCACGCGGCCGCGCAGTTGGCCAGGCTCGCGGCGGCCGGAGTGCGGGGGGCGCATCCGGACAGCTGGTACGGGTTGCCCGAACCGTCCAGCTCAGCCCCGTTGGTGGGCGAGCACGAGCCGGTCCGGGTGAGCCCGTCCACGGTGGAGGTGCTCTCGACCTGCCCGCTGCGGTGGATGATCGAACGGCACGGTGGACAGGACGCCGCCGAGCTGGCTTCGGTGGCCGGTACCGTGGTGCACTCGCTGGTCCAGGCAGCGGCCGAGGGAGCCGACCGGCAACGGCTCGAACAGGCGCTGGACCGCGCGTGGGAGTCCGTGGACGCGGGGGCCCCCTGGTACTCCCGCAGGGAGCGCGAGCGGGTGCGCGGAATGCTGGACTCGTTCCTCGCGTGGCTGGACTCCTCACGTGCCGAGCTGGAGCAGGTCGCGGTGGAACGCGATCTGGACCTGACGGTGCCCGCGCGGGAAGGCGGGCACCAGCTGCGGCTGCGGGGCCGGGTGGACCGGCTGGAGAACGACGGCAGCGGCAGACCGGTGATCGTGGACGTCAAGACGTCCAAGACACCGGTGAGCAAGGACAGGGCCCGGCAGCACACTCAACTGGCGGTTTACCAGCTGGCCGCGGCACTGGGCGCTTTCGGCGCGGACGGGGAGAGCGAGCCGGGCGGGGCACGACTGGTCTACGTGGCCAAGCCGGAGGCCGGGAGCGGCGCGGCCACCGAGCGGGTTCAGCAGGGATTCGACGACGAGGAGATCCGCGGCTGGCTCGAGGTGGTGCACGACGCGGCCGCGGCAGGCACCGGCCCGGAGTTCCGCGCCGTCGAGAACGCGGACTGCCCGCGTTGCCCGGTTCGCACCAGCTGCCCGGTGCACTCCTCGGGAAGGCAGGTCGGCCAGTGATCACTCCACAACGCGTCGCCCAGGCACTCGGACTGCCCGAACCGACCCCCGAACAGGCCGTGGTCACGGGGGCCCCGGCGCAACCGGCACTGGTGGTGGCCGGAGCGGGAGCGGGGAAAACGGAGACGATGGCGGCACGGGTCGTCTGGCTCGTCGCCAACGGTGTCGTCACTCCCGAACGGGTGCTCGGACTGACCTTCACCCGCAAAGCCGCCAGGCAGCTGGCCGACCGGGTGCGGGCGCGCCTGCGACGCCTGGCCGGGTCCGGACTCCTGGAGGAGGTCGACCCCTCGGGAGGCCTGCGCGCGAGGGTGCTGTCCGAGGAGCCGACCGTGCTGACGTACCACTCCTACGCGGGCAGGCTGGTGTCCGAGCACGGGCTGCGCGTGCCGGTCGAACCCGGCGCGCGGCTGCTGCCCGAGACCGCGTCGTGGCAGTTGGCCCACCGCGTCGTTTCCGGCTGGACCGCCGATCTGGACACCGACAAGGTTCCGGCGACGGTTACCGAGCACCTGCTCTCGCTCACGAGTGAGCTGGCCGAGCACCTGGTCGATCCGGAGCGGGTGCGGGAACACGCCGAGCGGGTGGTCTCGCTGGTGGAGAACGCTCCGCCCGAGAAGCGGCAGGGGACGAAACCGCCGCAGGAGCTGCAGCGGGTGGTGGCCGCGCAGCGGCTGCGCGCGGCCCTGCTTCCGCTGGCGGAGGCCTACACGGCGCGTAAGCGCGGCGAGGCGGCGATGGACTTCGCCGACCAGATGTCCCTGGCCGCACGGCTGGCGGCGGAGCACCCCGAGGTGGCGGAGGGGGAGCGCACGCGGTTCGCCGCCGTCCTGCTGGACGAGTACCAGGACACGGGGCATTCCCAGCGCGTGCTGCTGCGGAACCTGTTCGGTTCCGCGGAAGGGGCCGCGCCGTTGCCGGTGACGTCGGTGGGGGATCCGGCGCAGGCCATCTACGGTTGGCGCGGGGCCAGTGCCGCGAACCTGCCCAGGTTCACCACGGACTTTCCGTGCCGGGACGAGAGCTCGGATGCCACACCGGCCCCCCGATACGGCCTGCTCACGAGCTTCCGCAATCCTCCGGGGGTGCTGAGGCTGGCCAACGCGGTGGCCGAACCGTTGCGCGAGGCCGGGTTGGACGTCGAACAGCTGCGTGCCAAGCAGGACGCCCCAGCCGCCGATATTCGCGCCGCGCTGCTGGAGGACGTCCGCACGGAGCGCCAGTGGGTGGCCGAACGCGTGGCTCGGCGTTGGCGCGCCGCGGTGGAGGCCGACGGTTCACCTCCGACTGCCGCGGTGCTGGTTCGGCGTCGTGCGGACATGGCGGACATGGCGGAGGCGCTGCGCGCCGAGGGGCTCCCCGTCGAAGTGGTCGGTCTCGGTGGTCTGCTGGACGAGCCCGAGGTCCGGGATCTGGTGAGCGCGCTGCGCATGCTGACCGACCCGTTGGCGGGCACCGCGGCGATGCGGTTGCTCACCGGTTCGCGCTGGCGCATCGGCGCGGCCGACATCGCGGCCCTCTCCGCTCGTGCCGGGGAGCTGGGCGAGCGGAGCGTGCCCGGCAGCTCCGATTCCGGTGTCGAGGACACCTTGGCGGCGGCTCTTCCCGGAGAGCGCGCGGAACAGGCCGGTCTGGTCGACGCGCTCGACGATCCGGGGGGTCGGGAACGCTACTCGGAGGAGGGCCACCGCAGGATCCGCAGGCTGGGGGGCGAGCTGGCCGCGCTGCGGCAGCGGCTGGAGCAGCCCCTTCCGGAGCTGGTCGCCGACGTGGAGCGCACCCTGCTGCTGGACATCGAGAGCATGTCCCGCACCGACGGGGTCGGCAGGGCCCACCTGGACGCGCTGTCCGAGGTGGTGACCGAGTTCGCCACCGCGAGCCCCACCGCGACGCTTCCCGCGCTGCTGGACTATTTGGACTCCGCGGAACACGCGGAGGACGGTCTGGAACCCGGTGAGGTGGAGGTGGCCGAGGACAGGGTGCAGGTGCTGACCGTGCACGCGGCCAAGGGGCTGGAGTGGCAGCTCGTGGCTCTCCCGCATCTGGTCTCCGGGGTCTTCCCCGGCAAGCGGAAGTCCTCGTGCTGGCTGCGTTCGGTCACCGAGCTCCCGCCCGAACTGAGGGGGGACGGCCCCGACCTGCCGCGGTTGGACCTCGACCGGCTGGAGGGGCTCACCCGCAAGGAGCTGCAGCGGGAACTGGACGAGCACGACGCCGAGTTCGAACGACGTCGGCTGACGGAGGAGCGCAGGCTTTTCTACGTCGCGCTCACGCGTTCGGAACGAACCTTGCTGCTGTCCGGGCACTGGTGGGGGGAGAGCGGTGGGAAGCCCAAGGGCCCCTCCGGGTTCCTCGAGGAGACCGCGCGGGAGCTGACCGGGCAGGAGGACCACGGTGTCCTCGAGCACTGGGCCCCGGAACCGGAGGAGGGCGCGGAGAACCCGCTGGCGGAGAAGGGAAGGAGCCTGTTGTGGCCGGTGGATCCGCTGGAGGGGCGCAGGAACGCCGTCGTGGAGGGGGCCGAGCTGGTCCGGGCCGAGTTGAACCGGGAGAGGGAGTCCGGGAGCCAGGAGTCCGGGGAGACGGACGAGGAGGCGGAACTCGATCCGGAAGTGCTGCGTTGGCGGCGTGACGTGGACGTGCTGCTGGCCGAACGTGAGCGCGGTTCCCGGCAGGAGCGGGTGCGGTTGCCCGACCAGCTCTCGGTCAGTCAACTGGTCGAGTTGGCCGATTCCCCCGAGCGCTTCGCACGGGGGTTGCGCCGGCCCCTGCCCGCCCCGCCCAATCCGGTCGCGCGGCGCGGCACGGCTTTCCACGCCTGGTTGGAACGGCGCTACACCTCGGAGGCCCTGTTCGAGGTGGACGAGCTGCCCGGTGCCTCCGACGAGTCGGCCGCTCCGGACGAGCACCTCGAACGGCTCCGCGACGCGTTCCTGGCCGGTTCCTGGGCGGACAGGGTTCCGCACCGCACCGAGGTGCCCTTCGAGACCCGGATAGCCGGGATCGTCGTACGTGGTCGGATGGACGCGGTTTTCTCCGATTCGGACGGGGGGTGGACCGTGGTCGACTGGAAGACCGGTTCCGTCCCGGACGAGCGGCGCATGTCGGCGACCGAGGTGCAGCTCGCCGCGTATCGGCTGGCCTGGTCGGAGATCTCGGGTGTGCCGGTCGAGTCGGTGCGTGCCGCGGTGCACTACGTGCGGCACGACCGCACCCTGCGCCCGACCGACCTGCTGGACGCGGAGGGGTTGCGCAAGCTGATCCTGTCCGTGCCCTCCGAGGAGTGAGCGGGCGCACCGTGCCGTTCGGTGGAGCAGAAGGACAAAAAACACACGTTCGAGTGGTGCGGCTTGTATTCGGGCGTCCTCACCCAGGAATATGCCCGCGATGTCGCAGATTACGGAAACCAAGCTCGACGCCTCTTTGCAGACCGAGGTGTCCGTGGACGAGGAGGTCCTTTCCCTGCAGGCCCCTCTCGTGCTCGTGAGGAGGGACGAACAGGGGGGGTGGTTCTTCGAGGGGCCCGGTGAGTCGGACTCCCGCTCGGCCGTGCTGACGGTGCTCGGCGCTGTGGTGAACGCTTGGCCGCACGTGGCGGCGTTGACGGAGTTGCAGCCGGGCTCGTCCGCGGTCTGGTCCTGGCAGAGCCACGGCTGGACCAGCGAGTTCGAGTGCACCTGTGGCGAGTGCGAACAGCCGAAGCCCGTGGACCTCGATCGGCGCAGCTGGCCCGCGGAGCTGGATCCGGAGACGATCGTGAGCGTGGAGGAGGCCGCGCTGTCGGGGCAGGTGACGCTTTCCGACATCCTGCACACCGCAGGCAGGATCGCGCTGCTCGGAACCGGTGAGCAGAACCGTTCGAGCGAGGAGATGACCTCGGTGGCCCTGGCCAACGTGATCCGGCGCTGGCCGCACACCATGCGTGCGCTCCGCTCGGTCCGGCCGGGTTATCTGCTGCGCTGGAACCCGGACAGCCTCAACTGGCACGAGTACGAGACCGTCTGACCGATTTTTCCGCTCTTCCTCGTCGTGGGTGCTCGCTTGGCGGAACCTCGCGCGGTCTCGTGAGCGGGTGTCCCGACATCGGGCAGTGGCCCGCACGATGTCGGGACCGTCCTCGCGGGGCACCACGGGAGAACCCGGGGCGCGCCGGTTGCCAGGGTGGTGTGCTTCGGCGCCGGGAGCGCCGAAGGAGAAACCCCGCCCCGGCCAACAGCCTGGACGGAGGAATTCGACGATCCGCTCCGCTCCGATTCATTCGGGATGTGGTGCGGTGTCCCCGTCGGTGCGCCTGGCCGCGTTCTGAGTGCTTTCCGGGTGGCTGTGCACCACTCGCTCGTAGAGCAGTTCCAGCAGCCATCTTTCGAACGGCGAGGTGCCGAACTCCGTTCTGCGGTCCTCCGGGGCGAGGACGAGTTCGGCCGCTCCGTCGCGGTCCGCGGTCACCGCTCCGATCCCGTAGTAGTCCATTTCGGTCAGTGCCCAGGGGCGGTAGGGGTGGTCACCGGGCAGCACCGCCGCGCAGGGCGCGATGGTCAGCATCGTTCCGCACGCGCGCGTGGCCTTGCGGGCCTTGGAGACGCGTACCAGCAGCCCGACCAGTTCGACCGCGGGGACGGGAAGCCGGTCCGGGGAGTCCGATCCGGACCAGGCCTCCACCCGGGCCGGGTCGGTCTCCGGTGGCCACTCGTTTACGCTGCGCCACTGGTGTACGTCGAAACGTAGCCGGGTCACGGCGGTGAATCGTGCTCCGAGAGCCGCTATGTCGGAGACGAGATGGCCGTGCCAGCCGAGGGCACGAGCCGCCTGCTCAAGCTGCTGCACCGCGGAATGGTAAGCAGGACAGCTCAAGGTTCAACAACTCCACACGCTTTCGGGGACCAAAGTGTTACCTACCGGTGTCGCGGCGTACGCGTAGCGCCCACCCAATCAAGGGTAACTGCATCGGCAGTCTGGCGTAGGCCGCGTAGCGCGAACGGAGGTTTCGGGCCCGGTGGTCGAGGGCCATTTTGATGTTGGCGGGGAAGACGGCGACGAGCAGCAGCGCCGTCGCCGCGGCCCCCGTGCGGCGGGTCCGGGGCGCGGCCAGGGCCGCCGCGCAGGCCAGTTCGGCCGCTCCCGAGAGGTAGGTCCACGTCCGGGGGCTTCCGGGGATCCCGCGCGGGACGATCTCGTCGAACGGGCGGGGGAGCGCGAAGTGGGTGCTTCCGGTGACGGTGAGTCCGGCCGCCAGACACAGTGCGGAATTCGCTCTTCTCATGAGGAGAAGGTTTCACAGGGTTCGGCCGGGCACAACGGGACACCGGCCGGGGGTGGCCACGAGTGTCCGGTCCGGGAACGAGGCGTTACGGTGCTCGCTCGTGGACAAGCACGCTACCCGAACCACGCGATTCGGACGTTCGTTGCCCGGCCGCCGCTCCGAATCGACCCTGACCGATCGACTCACCGACCGACCGGATCACGCGCTGGTCGGGGTGGTCCGCATGCCGGCCACCGCCGTCGGTCCCGTCAAGTCGATCATACGCAGGATCATCGGGGCGAGCCTCGCTCTCGCGATCACCGTGCTGCTGGTTTACTTCGACCGGGGCGGATACAGCGACACGGACGGCACTCCGTTGAGTGTGCTGGATGCCCTTTACTACGCCACCGTTTCGTTGTCGACGACCGGATACGGTGACATCGCCCCGGTCTCGACCTCTGCGAGGGTGGTGAACGTACTGGTCATCACCCCGCTGCGGGTACTGTTTCTGATCGTGCTGGTTGGCACCACCTTGGAGGTGCTCACCGAGCGCTCTCGTCAGGCACTGAAGATCCAACACTGGAGGTCCAGGGTGCGCGACCACGTGGTCGTCATCGGGTACGGCACCAAGGGCAGGTCCGCCGTGACCGCGCTGCTCGGAGACGGGGTCGAAGCGGGCAACATCGTAGTGGTCGACACCGACCCAGCTGTGCTGGAAGCGGCTTCCTCGCTCGGTCTGGTGACCGTCAACGGTTCCGGTACCCGCTCGGACGTCCTCCGGGTGGCGGGCATCCCGCGAGCGAGGGCTGTGGTGGTGGCCCCGCCCCGCGACGACACCGCCGTGCTGGTCACGCTCACCTCACGCGAACTCGCACCCAAGGCGCAGATCGTCGCGGCCGTGCGGGAGGCCGAGAACGTTCACCTGCTCCGGCAGTCCGGTGCCGACTCGGTGGTCATATCCAGCGAGACGTCGGGAAGGCTGCTCGGGATGGCGACCTCGACCCCCTCGGTGGTCGAGATGTTCGAGGACCTGCTCAGCCCCGATCTCGGGCTGGCCATCGCCGAGCGGGAGGTCGACAAGACCGAGGTCGGGGGGTCGCCCCGGCACCTTTCCGACATCGTGCTGGGCCTGGTCCGGGACGGGCAGCTCTACCGGGTGGACGCCCCGGAGGCCGACGCCATCGAGGAGGGGGATCGTCTGCTGTACGTGAAGAAGGTGGCGAGCTCCTGAAGTCCGTCCGAGCCGATCGGCCGCCGCGCCCCCTGCCACTGGACCCTCGTCGGCCGCTCGGACGGAACGGGAGGAGTCGAGCGCTCACGCGGTGCTTCCCCGTGGCCTCGTACGGGCGAACAGATGAACACCGTCGTGATCTGGGTCCCAGCCGTAGCCCTGCCGATATTCGGGAGTGACGGGCGACACAGCGCCGTGCGGTGGTGCTGTGCCGCCCGGCGAATCGCGTGAACCGGCACGGAACGGAAAGTGGTGACCGCGCACTCGATGGAACGCACCCAGGTTTTCTGGATCACCCCGGAAGACGGCACCAGGCAGCACGCGACGTTGCGCGAGCCTCCCGCCGAGGGCGGGAAGGTGGAGGTCCTCGGAGGGCACTCCCCCGTGTTCGCGCCGGAAGTGAGGGACCGCCGGGGGTACCAGATGTGGCACACCCGGCCGTTCTGCGAGGAGTGCTTCACGGCTTACCTGAAACTTCCGATCGCTCGGCCGGATTGGAAGTCGTGATCGGCGTGGGAGCACATCACTACTGGCTGCCGGTGAGCAGTCGTGTCGAGTCCCGGATGACTCGCCATGCGTTCCGCGGGAAGCGCTGGGAGGGACATCCGGCGGGAACCTCGGTGTGCGGCGTGCTGTGCGCGATGGCCGAGCCCAACGAGCTGGACTGGTTCCAGGCCCCGACCTGCCGGGACTGCACCGACGTCCTGATAGCGGAGCAGGATGTGGCCCGGCACGGCGAAGGGGGCGAGTAGCTTCACCGCTGCTCGCGCCGCCCCGCGATGCTTCCGAGGTGCCGGTTCGGGTGACCGGCACCTCGGCCGCTCGCGCGGGACTCCAGTCGTGAGCTCTCGTCCGCGGCATCACGTCAGCGGTCGTCCGGGAAGCGGGCAAGCCGCTTCCCGTCCGCGCGAGCGACTCGGCCCGCTGCGCGGTTCATTCCACAGTGGATCCTCAGCTCACGTCGCTCGCGCTCGCCGCCCAGGTGTTGCACTCGCTGGTGTTGTTGCGTTTGTAGCCCGCCTCCAACCAGCTGCCGTAGTGCTGCGGACTGCCGTGATCGCGCGGTTGGTTCCCCCGGTCCCCGCGGTTGTACCCGTCCTGGACCCCGTTCCACGCGGCTCGCGTGCTCAGCGAGTTCGTTCGTTCGGCGCTGGCGAGGTACTGCCCGGCGAAGCACTGGGCCTGCAGCTCGCTGCGCCTGCTCAACGCGAGGGCCTCGGGCGTCTCGTACCCCCCGGTCTCGTACGCCTCGTTCTGCCAGGCGGTCATGATGCCGGAGAGCTGCTGGACGTGATGACCGTACTCGTGGGCGAAGACCCCGAGGTAGATACCGGGCTGTTCTCCGTAGACATCGGTCTGCAGCCCCGCGAACGGCATGTAGATGGTCTGGTTGCTGCCGCAGTAGAAGGCGGACACGTTCTCCGACTTCGCGACCGAACCGCACGGGCTCGACCAGCTGCCTCCGCCGGGGAAGGCGAGCTCGGGGGGTTCGAACGGCAGGTCCGCCTGACTCAGCACGCTGCTCCACGCCTCGTTCAGGCACGGGAGCGCCGCGCGGAAGAAGCGTTGCGACGCCTGTGGGTCGGTCTGCCACTCGGGCAGGTCGCATCGCACGTCCGGGACCGGTACGGATGCTGTGGCGATCGGGTTGTCCGCTGTTTCGCGCACCGGTTCCGGTCCTGTCGCGGAGGTGGTCGGTGAGGCAGCCGTGCCCGACCGGTCACTTCCGGTGGGCGTCGTGGTGTCCCGGTGTCCGGTACCGCTCTCCCCGGTTTCCGTGCCGCCGATGTCCTCGTTCTCGCCGTACTCGTAGGTGCTGTAGTCGTACCCGCTTCCGGCGGAGGCGCTCGTCCCCGAGGTGAGCGAGGCCAGCGCTATTCCCATCGGCATCACGATCAGCAGCAGAAAACCGCACACCAGCGGGATGATGATCGCCGCCGGACTGGTCCGCTTGCGGGGCGGTGCGGCGCCTCGGTGTCCCGGCGGCACGGGACCCTGGAAGCGCTGCGGAGTTCCGGGGTGGACAGCGCCCGGGGGCGCGACTCCCGGCGGGGGCATCACCTGCTGTGGAGGCGGTGCCGGCCGCGGTGGCGGTTGGGCCTGCGGAGGAGGTGGGCCGTACCCGGGGCCGGGGGCGTTCGGATGCGCCTGTGGTCCTGCCCGATGTGGTCCGGGTGGCCGCGCCCGCGGGTCGGGCGCTTGGGGCCCGGGCCCGGGGCCCTGGGCGGGATGCTGCGGAAGAGGCCTGGCCATCGGTGGCGACGTCGGCCTGCGGTGCTGTTCCGGCCCCGGCGGATTCGGGGGGCCTCCCGACGGCCACGGTTGATCCGGCGGTTGCCGCGGAGGCGTCACCGCTCCACCTCCCATCCGAACAGTACGGTCCTGGGAACTTCCGACAGAGGGCTTCGTCCGGCTCGGGTGCTCAGCCCCCGCGGAGCTCGTGGCTCCGGTGCGTGAGTCGGACGCATCGCGAGGCGGCAGGGCACGTGGCGTGGTCCGCTGCTCGAGGTGCCCTGCAACGCGGCGAGGCGCCGACCCACGTGACGGCTGCCCGGCCGGCCACTCGGAGCTCCGTTGTGAGTTCCAAAAGGACGTAAGAGCGTCTGGTCGCGAGTTGATCGCGACACCTTCATCGTGTTTCCCCCTGCGCTTGAAGCGAATTCGGCAAAAACACTACCCACTGTTCGCTATCGTTCGTGGCGTGTTGAAAAAACGGTTCCTGTTCTCTTGTGCCGTGCTGGCATTGGCGGTCCTGATGGGCTGCTTACCCCAGGTGCGGCAATCGGCCGTCGCCCGGGCGGCGGAAGACGGGGTGACCAGTGATGTCTCCCTGAAGCTCGAACGTGACGGAAAGCTGTCCGTCACGGAACGCGTGACGGTTCCCTCTGGGGGCGAGGTGCATCGCACCGTCCCGTTGCGCCAGGCCGCGGGCGAGGACGTGGACCGGGTGTTCGACATTCGCGGTGCCGAGGTGAGCGGGCCGGGAAGCGCACGTGTCACCGACGAGCAGCTCGAACTGACGCTGCCGCCAGGGGAATCCACTGTGGAGTACCAGGTGGTCGGTGCCGTCGGCGACCCCCGGGGCGGCACCCAGCAGGTCGACTGGCGTGCTTCCGGCGGCTGGGACGTGTCCGTCCAGCGGACCCGGATCTCCTTCATAGCCCCGAAACCGGCCCGCTCCATCGACTGCCGAGCGGGTCCCGTCGGCAGTGACGGCAAGTGCACCAGCTTCCGGATCGGCACGACACGAGGTCCCAGGGCCGAGCACACCGAGCTGGCCGAAGGGGACCGGATCGACTTCTCGGTGGACCTGCCGGAGGGAACGGTCCCGGCCAACGCCGAGTTCGACGAGACGTTCAGCCTGGACGATGCCTTCGAACTGAGTCCGACGGTGGCGGCGGCGCTGGCCGCGCTGGGGCTGCTGGTGATCGGCGGATTCGGTCTGCTCTGGTACACGAGAGGGCGCGACGCGCGCGTGAGCAGCGGTGATGTCGGGCCGGTCGACGTGCTGATGACCGACGAACAGGGCAATGTGCGTTTCGCGTCCCCGGACGGTGTGCTGCCCGGGCAGGTCGGCACCGTCATCGACGAGCACGTCGACGTGGTGGACGTGACCGCGACGATCATCGACCTGGCCGTGCGCAACTACCTGTGGATCGAGGAGGTCCCCGGGGAGCAGCAGGGGCGCGACTGGCGGATCGTGCTGCTGAATCCCCCGGACGACTCGTTGCGCTCCTACGAGCGCGCGGTGCACGAGATGCTGTTCGGAGCGGGCGGCGCCGAACGGGGTCAGGTGATGGTCTCCCAGCTGCGCAGCGGGAGCGCCCCCGACCTGACCGAGGTTCGTGATCGGATGTACTCCGATGTGGTCGCGCAGCGCTGGTTCTCGCGCAGGCCCGACTCGGAGCGGAACCTCTTCTGGTGGATCGGTCTCGGAGTCGCGGCCTGCGGTGTCGTGCTGACCGCGGCGCTGGCGCTGACGACCTCGTTCGCGCTGCTCGGCATCGGCGTGCTGGTCGGCGGGGTCGCCCTGACCTTCGGCGCCAGGATCATGCCCGCCCGGACGAAGCGTGGGAGCTCCCTGGTCGCCCAGGTTCGGGGGTTGCGTGACTACCTGCGGAGCGCGTCCGCGGACTCGATCCCGTTGACCGACCGCGAGATGGTTTTCTCCCGTTCGTTGCCGTACGCGGTGGTGCTCGGTGAGACCGAGCGCTGGTTGGGCGAGTTCGCCGAGCTGGATCCCGCCGCCGACGGCACGCCCGGTTTGTACTGGTACGGCGAACTCGTGGAACGGACCGGCCACGTGGTGCCCGATATGCGTCGTTTCCGGGAGCACTTCCCGATGCTGGTCTCGGTGCTGGACGACGTGCTCGCCCGTCCCGGGCAGGTGCGTTCACTGCGTTGAAGAGGGGCGGCGGCTCGGTCTGCCCGGCGGTGCCGGTCGCCGAGGTGGAATTTTCGGCGCTGGGTGCGCCGGAGTGGACCGCACGTCTGGAACCCGCGGCGGTGCCGGCTGCGCGGGTGGCGGAGAGCGGCTTCGCCGGCTCGCCCGGCGCCGCCCCGGACCGAGCAAGCGCTTGCCCGCCCCGTAGCACACGCTGTAGTGATCCGTCCCCGGAACGGGTGAAATCGGGTCTGGCAGTATCACACTGTGGGGCGAGGGCGTGGTTCGGCATCGGTGCTGTTGACCCTGGTGGTGCTCGGGGCGCTCGGCGTGACCGCGATCGCGTTCGCCCGCTGGCCGGTCCTGGACTCCGGGAGCGGTGCGCGGGAGTGGCGAACCACGACGGCGACCGTGGTCCGTTCGGCCTCCTGCGGTGCACCCGGCGCGCGGGACCTGGTGCGGGTCGGTGTCGAAGGGCGGCAACTGCGTGTCCCGTTCGACGGTTGCGGACACTCCGAGGGGAGCAGGCTGGACGTGCGCGTGCCCGTTCGGCCGAGCGGGGAGTTCCACGCTCGGCCGCCTGAGCGGGGTGACGGGCCGGGCGGGACGGGGCTCGTGGGCTTCGACAACAGAGCGGGCACGGTGCTGTGCGTGCTCGCCGCCGTCTCCGGTGCCGGATACGTGCTGATGCTGGCGGGCGGCAGCCGCGGGACCTCCGGTTAGGCGGTGCGGGCGCCGCCCGCGGTCCCGGTTCGAATGTTCGCTCGCACCGGCGGAAAGGCGCCTTCCCGGAAGGAGGTCCCTCGGCGACGAATCGTTCGAGGTCCATCACGACGAGTGGTCACCAGGGTGCTCACCGCGAGGGTGCCGGACGCACGTAGGCTGAGGACATGGTCGAACCGCAACCACATCGCGTTACCCTGCCCAACGGGCTGCGCGTGGTGCTGGCTCCGAACGCCGAACCGGGATCAACCGAACCCGGCGGGCCTCCGGTGGTCGGCATCAGCGTGCACTACGACGTGGGATTCCGTTCCGAACCGCAGGGGCGGACGGGATTCGCGCACCTGTTCGAGCACCTGATGTTCCAGGGCAGCGAGAGCCTCGAGAAACTCGCCCACTTCCGTCACGTACAGGGCTCCGGCGGTATCTTCAACGGTTCGACGCACCAGGACTACACGGACTACTTCCAGGTGCTTCCCTCCAACGCTCTGGAGCGCGGGCTGTTCCTGGAGGCGGACAGGATGCGCGCGCCGCGGCTGACCGAGGAGAACCTGCGCAACCAGGTGGACGTGGTCAAGGAGGAGATCCGGCTCAACGTGCTGAACCGGCCGTACGGCGGGTTCCCCTGGATCCTCCTGCCGCCGGTGCTGTACTCGAGCTTCGCCAACGCGCACAACGGTTACGGTGACTTCACCGATCTCGAACGCGCGACCGTGGACGACTGCGCTGCGTTCTTCGACACCTTCTACGCGCCGGGCAACGCCGTGTTGACCATAACGGGCGACATCGACGTCGAACACGCCACCGAACTGGTGCACAAGCACTTCGGGGACGTTCCGGCTCGCTCGGTCCCGGAGCGCCCGTCCTTCGCCGAGCCCCTCCTCGAGAGCGAGCGGCGCGATCGGCAGCAGGACCCCCACGCGCCGCTGCCCGCGGTGGCCCTGGGATACCGGCTGCCCGACCCGGTGGGGGAGCTCGACAGCTACCTGGCGGACGTGGTGCTGGGAGAGGTGCTCAGTGACGGGGACGCCTCCCGGTTGCAGCAGCGCCTGGTCTACCGGGACTCCCTCGTCGTCGACGTCCAGGCCGGGGCCGGGCTGATGGGGGCCCCGCTCGACGCGCGCGACCCGGACACGTTCACGGTCACCGCGGTCCACAGTCCGGAGGTTTCCACCGACAGGGTGGTGGAGGCCATCGACTCGGAGCTGGACCGGCTGGCGACCGAGGGGCCCACCCCCGAGGAGCTCTCCAGGGTCACCGCCAGGTGGTCGGCCGGGCTGTACCGGGACCACGACCGGTTGATCTCGCGAACCCTGGACCTGGGCAGCACCGAGCTGTTGCACGGCAGGGCCGAGCTGGTCGGTGAGCTTCCCGGCCGGGTCGGCGCGATCACCACCGAGGACGTGGCCTCGGCGGCCAAGGCCCTGCGCCCGGAGACACGGGCCGTCCTCGAAATCGAACCGACAGGCGACTCCGACGGAGGTGCGGCATGACCAGCGCTACCCATCGCAGTGCCGAGCGGATCGGCCGCACCGAGCAGGGTCCCCGGCCGCTGCCCGGACTGGCCGAACCGCGCCAGGGGTGGCAGCCGGAAACGGTGGACACCGTGCTGGACAACGGACTGCGCGTCATAGCGGCCAGGCACGGGGCCGTGCCCATGGTCGAACTGCGGCTCCGCATCCCGTTCGCGGGCGACGATCCGATGCATCCGGCCCGAGCCGAGGTGCTCGCCGAGACCCTGCTGACCGGAACCGACCGGCGGGACCGGATCCGGATGGACACCGACCTGGCCGCGGTCGGGGGCACACTCCAGGCCACAGTGGACCCGGAACGCCTCAGCATCACAGGTGACGCGCTCGCCGGCGGAATGGACACGTTGCTCGACGTGCTCAACGATGCGCTCACCGGTGCTTCCTACCCCGAGCACGAGGTCGGCGGTGAACGCGACCGTCTCGTCGAGCGGATCGCCGTGGCTCGTTCCCAACCCAGGGTGATCGCCCGCGAGGAGTTGCAGAACCACCGCTACGGCGACCACCCGTTCGCCCGGGAGGTGCCGCAATCCTCCGACGTCGCGCAGGTGACGGCGGATCAGGTCCGCGAGCTGCACCGTTCCGCCGTGCTCCCCCGCGGGGCGACCCTGGTGCTCGTCGGGGACATCGATCCCCAGCGGACGGTGGAGACCGTGAGCAGGGTGCTGTCCGGCTGGAGCTCGGAGAGCAGCGCCCGCGAGATCCCCGCCCTGCCTCCGGTCGAGGGCGGAAACGTCCGGCTGGTGCACCGGGAAGGCGCGGTGCAGTCGCAGCTTCGCTTCTCGGCGCAGGCCGTTCCGCGCACCGACGAGCGCTACCCCGCGCTCCAGATCGCCAACCTGATCTTCGGCGGCTACTTCTCCTCCCGGCTGGTCGAGAACATCCGCGAGGACAAGGGCTACACCTACGGTGCCCATTCGGCTTTCGAGTTCACCCCGGGCAACGGAACGATCCTGGTCGACGCCGACACGGCCAGCGAGGTGACGGCCGCGGCACTGATGGAGATCCGTTACGAGTTCGGCAGGCTCGCCCTGAACCCTCCCAAGGAGCCCGAGGTCGAGTCGGCGCGGCAGTACGCCATCGGCGGTTTGCTCACCTCCACTTCCTCCCAGTCCGGGCTGGCCTCCATGCTGATCGGCCTGGCGGCCGTGGGACTGGGGCAGGAGTGGCTCGCCGGGCACCCGGAACGGCTGCGCTCGGTCACGGTGGACCAGATCGCCGAGGCGGCCCGGTGGTACATGCCCACCGCGTTCACCGGCGTGGTCGTCGGTGACGCGAACCAGCTGAGCGACCAGCTACGTGGACTCGGTGGTGTGGCGCTGCCGTGACAGCTCGTTCGGAATCGGAGGAGATCGACTTCGGAAGGGCCGCGAGCGGGGGAGGGTTCCAGCTGGACAGTTCTCCCCTGCTGGCCCGTTCTCCGGTGGAGCTCTCGGACGCCCAACGGGACGATCCGGAGACGGCGGCCGAACTGTGGCGCGACGGCAGGGTGCTGCTGGTGGACGAGTACGGTCGCACCCCCGTCGACGCGGAAGGAAGTCTGGCCTGGACCGGTCCGGGGGGTTCCGGGAGCGGAACGAACGTCGTGCTGCTCGGAATGTACCGGGGGAGGGCCCGCTGGGGGGTGCGTGCCTCCGCGCGTGACTCCGAACTCCTCTGGAGCGATCTGCGCGTGCTCGGGGACTGGCTCGGTGACGCGGAGGCGGGCCTGTTCGCCACCGCCGTCGGGTTGCTCGCCTGGCACGATCGTGCGCGCTACTGCGCGCTGTGCGGCGCGGGTACGGAGCGGATCCGCAGCGGGTGGGCCCGCCGTTGCGGCGGGTGCTGGCACGAGGAGTACCCGCGCACCGACCCCTCCATGATCTGCCTCGTGCACGACGGGGCCGACCGGGTGTTACTGGGCCGCAAGGCCGGTTGGCCGGACGAACGCTTCTCGGTGCTGGCCGGTTTCGTGGAGATGGGGGAGTCCCTGGAGGGGTGCGTACGCCGCGAGGTGCGCGAGGAAGTCGGGGTGGAGGTCTCCGACATCCGCTACCTGGGCAGTCAACCGTGGCCGTTCCCGCGTTCGTTGATGGTGGGCTTCGCCGCCGTGGCCGATCCGGATGCACCACTGCACCCGGCGGACGGAGAGATCGCCGAAGCACACTGGGTGAGCAGGGAACGCGTTCGCCGGGCCCTGGAAGCGGACGCCCCCGTGCACGGCATGCGACTGCCTCCCGGGATCTCCATAGCTCATCGGATGCTGCGTGGTTGGGCCTTTGGTTGACTCGGCGGCTCCCCCGGCTTGGCGGGTCGCTTGGCGGAACCTCTCGCGGGCTCTCGCTGCGGTGAGGCCCGACATCGGGTAGCCACCTACACCACGTCGGGCCTTCCTCGCGAGAGCACCACGGGAGAACCCGCGGTCGGTCGGGGTGCTCGGGCCCAGAGCACCTGCGTCGAGCGGAGCCCTTCCGCTGGGAGTAGCTGGCTCCGTCCTTGTGCCGGGCCGGGTGCGCAGGTGGTGACAAGCGGCCCGCTTTCCCTGTGCGGTACCTCTTCGAGAGCGCCGCACCGGGCGGGTCCCCGGGGATGTGGAAGGCGCCCCGCCGGGGCACGTCCACACGCGGCGGGGTGTGACCGCCGTCAACCTCCCGCCTCTGCGAGGATGCGCACCATGACCGATCGACCGCGACTGCTGGAAGGACTCGATCCACAACAGCGTGCGGCCGTGACGGCTCCGCGCGGTCCGGTCTGCGTGCTCGCGGGCGCGGGAACCGGAAAGACACGCACGATCACGCACCGCATCGCCCACCTGGTCCAGCGCGGTCTCGTCGTCCCCCAGCAGGTGCTGGCCGTGACCTTCACTGCCCGTGCCGCCGGGGAGATGCGTACCAGGCTGCGCGGACTCGGCGCGTCCGGTGTGCAGGCGCAGACCTTCCACGCGGCCGCCTTCCGCCAGCTGCGCTACTTCTGGCCGCGTGCGCTGGACGGGGAGATCTGGCCGCTGGTCGAGCACAAGTTCCGCCTCGTGATGCAGGCCGCGAGCCGGGTCGGTCTGTCCACGGATTCGGACTCGGTCCGCGATCTGGCCTCCGAGATCGAGTGGGCCAAGTCCGCGCTGCTCACCCCGGAGCAGTATCCGGCGGAAACCGCCCGAACCGGGCGGAGCGCTCCGGTGGCCCCCGAGCGGTTCGTGCGGGTCTTCGAGGCCTACGAGCGGGCGAAGAACTCCGCGAAGGTGCTCGACTTCGACGACCTGCTGCTGCACACCGCCGCGGTGCTGGAGGAGCACTCCGAGGTGGCCGAGGAGTTCCGCGCCCGGTACCGGACCTTCGTCGTCGACGAGTACCAGGACGTCACCCCGCTGCAGCAGCGGATTCTGGACGCGTGGCTGGGTGGACGGGACGACCTCACCGTCGTGGGCGACGCCAATCAGACCATCTACTCGTTCGCCGGGGCCTCCCCGAAGTGGCTGGTCGACTTCCCGCGCCGCTATCCGAAGGCCGAGGTGGTCCGGCTGGAACGTGACTACCGGTCCACACCGCAGGTGGTCGAACTGGCCAACAGGGTCATCGCCGTGGGGGGGTCCGGCAAGTCGCACACCGGCCTGACCCTGGTCGGGCAGCGCGCGGACGGCCCGGAACCGGGCTTCGCCGAGTACGAGAACGAAGCGGCCGAGGCGCAGGCCGTGGCCCGGACGGTCGCCGAGCTCGCGGGCAACGGTGTCCCGCTGTCCGAAATGGCCGTGCTGTACCGGGTCAACGCCCAGTCCGAGGTGTACGAGCAGGCGCTGTCCGATGCGGAGATTCCGTACCAGGTACGTGGCGGGGAACGTTTCTTCGCACGCACCGAGGTGCGTCAGGCCATGGCGGCGCTGCGCACCGCCGCGGGCAGGGGGTCCACGGAGGGAGCCGAGCTGTCCGAGGTGGTGCGCGAGGTGCTTTCCGGGGTCGGCCTGACCCAGAAGCAACCCGAGGGCGGGGCGGCACGCGAGCGGTGGCAGTCGCTGAACGCGCTGGCCGAGCTGGCCGACGAGCTCTCCCGCGAGGTGGAGGGCGCGGACCTGGACCGCTACGTGAGCGAGCTGGACGCCCGTGCCTCCGCACAGCACCCCCCGACGATGGAGGGGGTGACGCTGGCCTCGTTGCACGCTGCCAAAGGGCTCGAGTGGGACGCGGTTTTCCTGGTCGGCCTGACGGAGGGGACGCTCCCGATCCAGCACGCCGACGGTGACGACGCTTCGGTGGAGGAGGAGCGTCGACTCTTCTACGTCGGAGTGACCCGGGCCAGAAAGCATCTGCGGATCTCCTGGGCGTTGTCCAGGGGGCAGGGCGGCGGACGCAAACGTCGGCGCAGTCGGTTCCTGAACGGGTTGGCGTCCACCGGCAGCGGATCGGAGAGCTCCGGGACGGCTCGGCGGGCGAACTCGGCCCGGGGGAGTCGCAAGGACGTCGCGCGTTGCCGGAGCTGCTCCGCGCGGTTGGAGTCGGCGGTCGAGGTCAAGATCGGTCGTTGCGCGAAGTGCCCCTCGGACGCGGACGACGAGTTGCTGGCGAGGTTGCGCAGCTGGCGCACCGAGCGGGCCCACGAGCTGAAGGTCCCCGCCTACGTGGTGTTCTCGGACGCGACCCTGATCGCCATCGCCGAGCAGCGTCCCGGCGACACCGAGTCCCTCGGAAAGGTTTCCGGCGTCGGTCCCACCAAGCTGGAGCGGTTCGGTGCGGACGTGCTGTCCCTGGTGAACGGCCCGGCCGATCTCTGAAGCGCCCGCAGCCGGTCGTCGTGAGTGGCGATTTCTCGCCAGCAGGGTGAAATCCTGCCGAAAAGACGGCTTCCCGGCGGCGTGCGGTACCTGGTGAGAATCTCGTGACTGTCGTTCGAGCTGGGTACAGCGGTGTGAAAAATCGCTTGCGCCGCGTGTGCCCCGCGGAATAATCTGCCTTCGGCAGTCCGGACGAACTCGTCCAATCCGGCGGCGGGCGAAGGAAAGGTGGTGGCTCGAAATGCGCGAGCTCGGCATTCACGCGTCGATGGGCCACCACGGCCTCGCGGACACCGCTGCGTGGCGGATGCTTCGGGACCAGCACGACGAGAACGGCTCTGTCGTGGGTCCGTGCTTCCGTCGTGTCGCACAGTCGGGGATCACCCGTCGGGGGCGGTCCGTGCCGGAACGAAGTTTTTGAGGCTGCTTGTCGAGTAGCCGGTGCTTTTTCGGCCGCGGACCCACCGAGGGTCCGCGGCCTTTTTGATGTGTCCCCACGTACCGAACCGACTCGTACTTCACGGACATTCCGCAGCGCTCGACGAACGAACTGATTCGACCGATCAGGAGGAAGACACATGGCGACCGGCAGTGCCCCATCAGTAACCGGGGACGAGACCGGCAACCACGGCGAGACCGTTTCCGACCTGCTCAACGCCGCACCGAGCACCAACGAGTACCTGCCCTGCCGCCGGGATCCTGACCTGTGGTTCGCGGAGAAACCGTCGGACCTCGAGAGGGCCAAGCGGTTGTGCGGTGACTGTCCGATCAGGTCCGAATGTCTGGCGGGAGCTCTCTCCCGTGGTGAACCCTGGGGGGTCTGGGGCGGTGAGATCGTCGAACAGGGGACGGTGATCAACCGTAAGAAACCGCGCGGAAGGCCGCGCAAACACCCGGTGGAGGACACCGGTGCGGGGCGAAACTCCACGAACGGACGGCGAGTGGCATGACATCCGCACGGATGGCCCGGACGAACGAGGCGAAACGGAACGAGGAGCGGAGGCGAAGAATGTTCCCCGAAGAGATGGCCCGATTACGATGTCGGCGGTTGCTGGAGGAGGCCGAGGAGGCGAGACTGGCCCGTCGGCTGAAGGCAGTTCGATTCTGGCGACGCGTCTCCGCCTTCGCGGCGAGGAGAGCCGAACGGCGACTGCCGCGGAATTGAATCCGCTGCCTCGGTCCGCCGGTTCGCGAAGGATCCGAGGCGGTGGAAACTCGCGTCGGAAGAAAATGCACCGGAAGCGTTCGGTCCGCGGAAAAAGAGGACGGTTCGCTTCGCCGGTGCGGCGGATGTGTTCCGTGCGGATTCCCCGTCGGTTCGGCCGGGGCATCCCGTGATCACGGTAGGCTTCGAGCATGCACAGCCATTCGCACGACAACATCGACTGGGACGCGCGCCTGCGAGAACTGCGTGAAGAGGACGAACTGGCCGCCGCCGAGACCGGGCGGCTCGCGGCGGCTCTGGTCTCCGGCGGGCGGAACTGCGAATCGGTCGTCGACGTCGGTTCGGGGGCGGGCGGGGCCGCCGCGGCGTTCGCCTCGGCACTCCCGAGCGGTCTGGTGACCCTCGTGGACTCCGCGCCGGAACTGCTGGCCGAAGCGCAGCGCCACGCGGACGAATCCGCGGGTGAGAACGTGCGGGTCCGCGGTGTTCGAGGTGATGTCGCCACAGAGGAGCTGAGCGATTCGGTGGAACCGGCCGACCTGGTGTTCGCCTCGCTGATGGTCCACCACCTGCCGGACCAGCTCGACGGGTTGCGCAGGCTTTCCCGGCTGGTGCGGCCCGGCGGCAGGCTGGTCGTCGTGGAATCCGGTTTGTGGGCGCGGACTCTGCCCTGGGACGTCGGAGTAGGACAACCGGGCTTGGAGGAGCGGCTGCTCGCCGCGCGGCAGACGTGGTTCCGCAGGATGCGGGAGGAGATGCCCGGTGCGGTGCGGCTGCCGGTCGGCTGGACGACAGCGCTGGGTCGGGCGGGACTGGACGAGATCACCTCGTGGAGCTACCTGGTGGACCGGCAGGCTCCGGCCACCGGCCCGGTGCTGAACGTGGTCCTGCGGCGGCTGCGCTGGTTGCGCGAGGCGGCGTGGACGGAGTGCTCGGCGGCCGACGTCGACGCGCTCGACCAGCTGCTCGACGAGGACGGGCCGAACTACGCGGGCGGCCGCGACGATTTGTACTACCTGTCCGCCGATACCGTGTACGTGGGGACGAAACCCTGACAGGAGCTCGTCGGCTCGGTTGGAGCGAGGGGTCGCGTGGCGGAGCCCTCGGGTGACGCTGCCGACCACTCTGCTGGGGGCGTTTCGCGCGAAACTGTCACCCTGGAACGGTTCCGGAAAGGACGTTTCGCGCGAAACCTTCCACAGCGGACCGGGCTCAGTCCAGGAACCCGGGTTGCCAGGTGGCGATGATCTCCCGCGCCGCCACCTCGGCGTCGAGCTGGCAGAGGATCCCGGTAGCGCCCAGAGTCACCCGGTGGATCAACAGGTAGTCCGGGGGCAGGTTCAGCGAACGCCCGGTCCGGAAGTCGGGACTGCGCAGATCACCGACGCGATCCGCCTGGTACTGCAACCACGCGCGTGTGAAGTGGAAGGTCTCCGTGCGAACCGGGTCCACGAACGGGCCGAGGTAGGCCTGCACGTCCTCGGCTCGGAGGGCGGAGTCGGTCTGTACGAACCGATCGGAGCGCAGCAGGTCCATCAGCTCCTCGGCGCGGTCCTCCAGCGCGAGTCGCAGCATGCGTCCCAGCGTGGTGGGCAGCCCCTCCGGGAGCCGTGCCACGGCACCGAAGTCGATCACGCTCAGTCTGCCGTCCGGAAGCAGCCGGAAGTTGCCCGGATGCGGATCCGCGTGCAACAGCCCGACCCGAGCCGGGGATGAGAAGTGGAACTCGCTGAGCAGCCTGCCCGCCCGGTTCCGCTGCTCACGCGAGCCGTTCTCGATGATCTCGGCGAAGGGTTCACCGGAAACCCACTCGGTCACCATGACCTTGGGGGAGCTGGCGACGACCCCGGGAACGCGCACGAGTTCGTCGTCGGCGAAAGCCGCGGCGAACGCACGTTGGTTGTCGGACTCGATGCGGTAGTCGAGTTCCTCCACCATCCGATCCTGCAGCTCGTTGAGCAGCGGCTTTATCTCCGCCCCCGGGAGCAGGGACTGGAAGAGCCTGGAAAAGCGCATCAGCTGGCGCAGATCGGAACGCAGTGCCTCGTCGGCCCCGGGGTACTGGATCTTGACCGCGACCTCCCTGCCGTCGTGCCAGACGGCCCGGTGCACCTGTCCGATACTCGCCGCCGCGGTGGGGGAGTCGTCGAACTCGGCGAAACGTCGGTGCCAGTCGGCGCCCAACTGCTCGTCGAGGGTTCTCCGCACGCTGGCTTCCGACATCGGTGGTGCCGTTGCCTGCAACTTGGACAGTGCCTGCCGGTAGGGCTCGGCCAGCTCGTCGGGAACCGCCGCTTCGAACACGCTCAACGCCTGTCCGAACTTCATGGCGCCGCCCTTGAGCTGTCCGAGGACGGCGAACAACTGCTCGGCGGTTCGCGCGGAGAAGTCCGCGCTGACCGTGGCGGCGTCCTGTCCGGTCAGCCGCTTGCCCCATCCCGCGGCCACCCTCCCTGCGGCACCGAGCGGCAGACTTGCCAGCTTGGCGGTACGCTGCGCTGCCCGGCGGGGAACATCGGTCACGGGAACTCCCTTCCAGTCGGCAGGTGGCGAAGGCGGCTCGGCCTTCGAACACACGCCTACGGACTCACCGCCATGTTAGAGGTATTCGCATAGCCGTGTGCAAGATCGCCACGGACGAATTCGCTCTTTCCCGCGGGGAGGAGTGCCCGTCCCGAGTCCGGGTGAGGTGCTCAGCGCTGTCGTGTTGTCGCGTTTCCGACTCCCGTCGGAACGATCGCCGCCCTCCGGTCCGTGAGTAGTGGTCGGGGAGATTTCCGCGTGGAAGGGGTCACCCCTGGGCGTTGTGTGCCTTTCCGAGAATGCGTGTCATTTTCGTGCCGCACACCGGACAGGTCCCCTTGGCCATCCTCCTGCCGTTGGTCTCCGAGATCTCGCCGGTGAAGTCTCGTTTCTCCCGGCACTTCACGCAGTAGCCGTTGTACGTTTCGGCCAAGGCTTCCTCCTCTGTCGCCGTCCCGAGGTCCGGATCTTCGGTACGCACCGTTGTGCCTGTCCGGACTACGCTGGGCAAAAGGTACCCGTGGGCGGGGCGGCGCGCATGCGTTCGGAGTGTCGCGAGTTCGTGTGAAAGTGCTGGGCGAATCGCAAACACTCTGCGTGTTTGATCGAAATTTCTCCGGACGGTCCCGCCCGTTGCGACCGCCCCGGGTCGGAGTCGATCTGCGGGTAGGATCACAGCGGACGTCCGGAGCCGGAGGAGGCTAGCTAGGCTCCCGGAGCGTGTCCGAACCGCAAGTGGAGGTGCGCCGCAGCAAGCGCAGGCGTCAAACGGTCAGTGCCTATCGCGACGGCGGCAAGGTGGTCGTGCTGCTACCGGCCAGGATGAGCCGGAGCGAGGAGAAGCGCTGGGTCGAGGAAATGCTCAGCAGACTCCGCCGCAGCGAGACCCGACGCAAGTCACCGGCACGGGAGTCCGACACCGCGCTGGCCGACAGGTGCGGTGAACTCGCTGAGCAGTACCTGGAGGGCAGGGCGGTTCCCACGGGCATCCGGTGGGTGGCGCCGATGCGCACCAGATGGGCCTCCTGCACGCCGAGCGAGGGCACCATAAGGGTCAGCCGCAGACTGCGCGATGTCCCGTCCTGGGTGCTCGACTACGTGCTGGTCCACGAGCTGACGCATCTGCTGGTGCCCGGGCACGGGGCGGACTTCTGGGCCTGGGTGCGCAGGTACCCGAAGACCGAGCGAGCCATCGGCTACCTGGAGGGGCTGGCCGCGGCGGCACAGCTGGAGCTCGACGGGGACGACGAGGAGGACTGCACCGACCGGTGACGGCCGGGAACCCGGAGCCCCGGTCCCCGGCCGACTCCGGTGTCGGTTCGGCCGGGAGCGGCACCACCCGACGTCGGGGCACCAGCCCGCGGGCCCGCGGGGGTTCCGCCGAGCGACCACCCACGACGGGGAGGAGCGGAGAACTTCGGATCAGCGGTCGGCGCCGCCCTGCTGTGCGTCCCCGTCGTCCTCGCCGTTCCCGCGGTTCCGCTCATCCGAGTCGTCGTCCTCGGTGCTCGAGTTCTCCTCCGCGGCTTGCTCCTCGGCCTCGGCGCGTCGGATGGCGGCGATGGGATCGTCCAGGTCCTCGTGGCCCCGGCCCCAGCGGTCGGCGAAGTCCAACGGCTCGTCGAGGTCGGAACCGTCCGGCAACAGGTCGGGGTGGTCCCACACCTGGTCGCGGCCGGTCACTCCGTAGCGTTCGGTCATCAGCCGCCACAGCGAAGCCGCCGCACGAAGCCTGCGCGGCCGCAGCTGCAGCCCGACGAGCGTGGCGAAGGTCTGCTCGGCGGGGCCACCGCTGGCGCGCCTGCGCCGCACGGTCTCCCCGAGCGCGTCCGCACCCGGCAGCCGGTCCCCGACCGCATCGGCCACGACCACGTCGACCCAGCCCTCGACGAGCGCCAACAGGTTCTCCAGCCTGCCGAGGGCGGCCTGCTGCTCGTCGGTGGTCTTCGGCTCGAGCATGCCGGAGTTCATCAGTTCCTGCATCGAACTCGGATCGCTCGGGTCGATCCTGCTCGCGAGGTCCTCCAGCGAGGAGGTGTCGACCTGGATGCCGCGCGCGTACTCCTCCACCGTGGCGAGCAGCTGTTGGCGGAGCCAGGGGACGTGGCTGAACAGCCGGTGGTGGGCGGCCTCCCGCGCGGCGAGGAAGACGGTTATCTCGCTGGCGGGACGATCCAGTCCCTGGCCGAAGCGTTCGACGTTGGCAGGCATCAGGGCGGCCGTGCCGTCGGGTCCCAGCGGCAGTCCCACCTCGGTCGAGGTGAGCACCTCGCCACCGAGTTGGGCCAGACCGTTCCCCAGCTGGGAACCGAAGGTCAACCCGCCCATCTGGCCGAGCATGGAGACTATGGGGCCCGCGGCCTGCTTGGCTTCCTGCGGCAGGGCTTCCAGCCACGCCTCGGAGACCCGCTGCGCCACCGGGTCGCACAACCGTTGCCAGATCGGCAGGGTCTTGTCCACCCAGTCACCCGGCGACCAGGCCTGGACGGTGTGCGTTCCCGCCGGGAACGAGGTGGTGGGGTCGAGCCAGAGCTCGGCCAGCCGTACTCCGTCCTCGACGGCCTTGGTCTGCTCCTGCGTCGGCCGCTCGTTGCTCTGCAGCTGCTGGTGGGCCAGCTGTTTGGCCAAGTCGTAGTTGACCGGTCCCGCGCTGCCGCTCGACGACTGGCTGAGGGCCTGCCCGAGTTGAGTCAGCATTTGGCCGAGGGCGCCGATGTCGAAATTCGGCATACCGCCGCCAGGACCGGGCATGCCCCCGGGGCCGAAGCCGGGGAAGGACCCCGTTCCTCCGGAGGATCCGGCGTCGCCCCCTGAGCTTCCTTCCGACGATTCGCCCCTGTCGCGATCGTCGGGCTCCTCGTTGTTGGGATCGTGGGGGCCGAACCCGAAGGGCACATCACTCATGGTTCCAGCGTACGCGGAACTCGCGGAGGACTGTAGGCGAGCGGGCCCCGCGCGGAAGGCGTGTCGTGCGGTCGGATGCTCGGGGAATCCGCGGCAGACTCGGCGCTTCGGCAGCGTTCAGGGGGTATCCGGGCAGCGGTCGTTCGCCGCTGCTCGTGGCGTTCCCGCGCCGACCGAGAGCTTGTTCGCTTCCGGCGAAACACGTGGTTCCGCCCGGCTGATGACGAACGAGACATCTCGGGCGCGGCTCCGGTCACCCGTCGGACGGGGAGGGGTGGCACGTAGGGTGTCGGACTGTGAGTCGCCGAACCTGGACCCTGCTGACGAGTGTCGTTCTTGTCGTGGTCTTCGGGATGCTCGGAGCCTTCCTGCCCGTGCCCTACGTGGCTCTCGGCCCGGGCCCGACGCACGACACCCTCGGAAGCTACGAGGGAAGGGAAGTGGTGCGCATCGACGGCACGAAGACCTTCCCGACGGCGGGCCACCTCAACATGACCACCGTTTCGGTGGTGGACCAGCTGTCCGTGTTCAACGCGCTCGCGCTCTGGGCGAGCGGCGACCACGCACTGGCTCCGCGCGAGCTGTACTTCCCTCCGGACAAGTCCGAGAAGGAGGTCGAGCGCACCAACACCAAGGCCTTCCGGAGCTCCCAGACGGCGGCCGAGACCGCGGCCCTGAAACACCTGGGGTATCCGACCAGGCTCGTGGCCGACCAGGTGGTGGAGGGCTCGCCGGCGGAAGGCGTCGTCGCCCCGGACGACGAACTCATCTCGGCGGACGGTACTTCGCTCAGCGATCCGCAGTCGCTGATCGACGCGCTCTCCGACACGAAGCCCGGCCAGCGCGTGACCATACGTTTCAAGCACGCCGATCAGGAGCCGCGGGAAGCGACGATCGAGCTCGGTGAGCGGCCCGACGACAAGCAGCAGGGCTTCCTCGGGGTGCAGCCGGCCCTGCGCCCCAACGCGAACTTCGACATCGACATCCGGCTCCCCAACGTGGGCGGTCCTTCCGCGGGGCTGATGTTCTCGCTGTCCATCGTGGACAAGCTGACCCCGGGCAAGCTGACGGCGGGGAAATTCGTCGCCGGTACGGGGGAGATCGACCCCGCGGGCGAGGTCGGCCGCATCGGCGGTATCGGATTCAAGATGGTCAAGGCCCGGGAAGCGGGCGCCGAGATCTTCCTCACCCCGGAGGGCAACTGCGCGGCGGCCAAGTCCCAGGCGCCCTCCGGGATGAAGCTGATCAAGGTGAGCACGCTCGACGACGCGGTCGACGCCCTGAACGCGCTCGAGAACGGGAAGTCCCCGCAGAGCTGTTGACGTGCCGTCGGCGTGGGGGACCGCCCCGCCGGAAGGCGGTCGTCACGCCGCGCCACCGCTCCACGACTCGCTCGGCGAACCGAGGAGTCGTGGAACGGCGCACCGGGGCCGACCGATGTTCCCCGCTCTCCCCCGTCGCGGGTGGTTCCGCCGCGGGGGTCCCCTCGCGGGCTCTCACTCCTCGAAAGTGGCGTGCAACGCGTTGAGCAGGTTCGGTGCCAACGCGCTGTCCTCCACCAGTTCGCCTTCCTCGGCCTCCGGGTCGTCGTCGAAGCTCGCCGCCGCGTCGTCCGGGTCCTGCTCCGGGGACTTGTTGCGGAGCCGCAGCACGCAGGTTTGTGTTCCGCTGCGCAGCACCCCGGCCACGATCCTGGCCTCCCGGCGCTCGGGGTGTTCGGCCGCGGCCGCCTGTGCGGCGGATCCCTCCTCGGGCAGTTCCTGCTCGGCCTCCGGTGGAAGCACCACGATCTCCTGGACCAGCGCGCAGCCGAGCACGCGTTCGGGCCAGCTGATCCCGGCCAGTGCCTCCCCGAGGTCCTGACTGGGCAGCTCGTCCTGCGCCACCGGAGTCAGCGGCGACTGCGTGTTGAGCTGCTCCTCCAGATCCGGTTCGGCCTCGAGCAGTTCGGTCGTGTCGACCAACGCGAACATCCGAGCGGGTCGGTTCCACCCCTCCGAGGCGACGAACTGTTCGATTTCACGTACGACCGTCGGCAGGGCCGCGGTCATCTCATCGGTGATAGCGGACGACATTGGCCCATCGTCGCACCGCTTCGCCGTGCGTCCGCTTTCCCGGGGGCGGCGCGCGAGCCTCCGTTCCGGAGGGAGCCTCTCCGACCGGGCCGCCGGTCGGGTCGGGGTTTTCCTCCGGCGCCGCGAGCGCCGAAACGACCCCCCGGGCGACTCGCGCCGCCGCGGGAGGTCCCGCCGAGCGACCACCCGCGACAGGGGGAGCGGGAAACGGCGGTGAAGGCGGCTCACCTCCGCCTGAAGCGGCGCGGCTTGTCCGTTTAGGGCGAATCGACGGGCACCGTCCCCGTGTCTGGGGGCTGGGTCGTAGAGTTGACCGCACGGGTGTCCGGGTCGCTCGGCGACTCGGCCCCGTTGCCCGCGGATCGTCACCAGGAGAGTGCGCTGTGGCCACGAGGCCGGTAGGAGTACCCAAACTGTCCCGGCGTAGCCGGATCCTTCTGATCCTGGGCGCGGCGGTGCTGGTAGCACTGATCGTCGGATCACGGCTGATCGGGACATACGTTGATTGGCTGTGGTTCGGTAGTGTCGACTACCGGGGAATATTCACCACGATCGTGCTGACCCGGATCGTGCTGTTCGCCTGTGGGGGAGTTTTCCTCGGTGGAATTCTGGCACTGAACCTGTGGCTGGCCTACAGGACGAGACCGGTGTTCGTGCCGGTCAGCGGGCAGGACGACCCGCTGGCCCGCTATCGCACGGTGATCACCCAGCGCTCCAAGTGGTTCGGCATCGGCATCCCCGTCGTGGTCGGCGCGATCGGCGGCCTCGCCGCTACGGGCGACTGGCGCATGGTGCAGATGTTCCTGAACAGGCAGACCTTCGGGAGCCAGGATCCGGTCTTCGGGCACGACCTCGGCCTCTACGTCTTCCAGCTTCCGTTCTTCCGCTGGGTGCTGGCCTGGGCGTTCATCGCGGTGACCCTGTCGTTCTTCGCCGCGCTGGCCACGCACTACGTCTTCGGCGGCGTCAAGATCGCCGGACGCTCCGGTCAGATCTCCCAGGCCGCGCGCATTCAGCTGGCGGTGCTGGCCGGAATCTTCGTGCTGCTCAAGGCGGTCGACTTCTTCTTCGACCGTTGGGACCTGCTGCTTTCCCAGCGCAGTGATCTGTTCACCGGTGCGAGTTACACGGACCTGAACGCCGTGATGCCGGCGAAGGTGATCCTGCTGTGCATCTCGGTGATCTGCGCCCTCGCCTTCTTCGCGGTGATCTTCCTGCGCAATCTGCAGATCCCCGCCCTGGCCACGGTGCTGCTGGTGCTTTCCAGCCTGGTGATCGGCGCGTTGTGGCCCGCGTTGTTGCAGCAGTTCTCGGTGGAGCCGAACGCCAACGAGCGGGAGTCCACATCGATCGAGCGCAACATGAACGCCACCAAGCAGGCCTTCGGGATCACCGACGACAAGGTCACCGTCAAGGAGAACTACGGCGGCAACGAGGACGTGAGCCCGGAGGACGTCGCCCAGGACACCGGCACGATCTCCAACGTGCGGTTGCTCGACCCGAGCCTGCTCTCCGAGACCTTCACCCAGTTGGAGCAGCAGTTCAACTTCTACGGGTTCCCGGACGAGCTGGACATCGACCGCTACCGCGACGAGAACGGCGAGCTGCAGGACTACCTGGTCGCGGTGCGCGGGATCAACACGGATGGGCTCGCGGACAACCAGCGGTCCTGGATCAACCGCCACATGGTCTACACCCACGGCAACGGATTCGTGTCGGCTCCGGCCGACCGGGTGAGCAACGTTCCCGGTGAGGGGTCGGACACCGGGTCCTACCCGGTGTTCTCGATGAGCGACGTGAGCAACGACGGGCAGGGCGAGATCCCGGTGGACCAGCCGCGGGTCTACTACGGTCAGCTCAACCAGGACTACGCGATCGTCGGCGCCGAACAGGGCGAGAACCCGCGGGAGTACGACACGCAGAACTCCCGTTACACCTACACGGGAGACGGCGGGGTCGCGATCGGCAACTGGTTCAACAGGGCCGTGTTCGCCGCCAACTACGGTGAGCGCAACATCCTGTTCAACCAGAACATCGGTTCCAATTCCAAGATCATGTTCGATCGGAACCCGCGGCAGCGGGTGCAGAAGGTCGCCCCGTGGCTCGAGCTGGACGGCGATGCCTACCCGGCGGTGATCGACGGCAAGATCAAGTGGATCGTGGACGGCTACACCACGCTGGACAACTACCCGTACTCCAAGCTGACGTCCTTCGGGCAGGCGGCCAGCGACTCCACCAGCAGTCCCGCCCAGTCGAACCAGCAGATCAACTACATCCGCAACTCGGTCAAGGCCACGGTCGACGCCTACACGGGCGAGGTGAAGCTGTACGAGTTCGGCAAGAAGGACCCGGTGCTGGAAGCATGGAAGGGCGTCTTTCCCGGGCTGATCGAGCCGAAGAGCGAGATCAGCGACGAACTGCGCCAGCACCTCCGCTACCCGGCCGACCTGTTCAAGGTGCAGCGCCAGTTGCTGGCGCGGTACCACGTGGACAATCCGGGGGACTTCTACGCCACGCGTGGGTTCTGGGAGGTTCCGACCGATCCGAACCAGGAGCAGCGCCAGGGCCCCGGTGAGAACCAGCCCCCGTTCTACGTGGTCGCGCAGGCGCCGACGCAGAATCGGCCGACCTTCCAGCTGACCAGTGCGATGACCGCGCTGGAACGCCAGAACCTCTCCTCGTGGGTCTCCGCGTCCTCGAGTCCGGAGAGCTACGGCGAGTTGACCGTGCTGGAGCTGCCGACCGAGAACCAGACACCGGGTCCGGTGCAGGTGCAGCGCCAGATGGAGTCGACGCCGAAGGTCACCGAGGACCGGACGTTGTTCGACAACCCCGGTGTGCGCGCGATGTTCGGCAACCTGCTGACCCTGCCCGTCGAGGGCGGCATGCTCTACGTCGAGCCGATCTACATCAGGCCGAACAACGAGGACTCCTACCCGCAGCTGGCCAGGGTGCTGACCTTCTACGGCGGCAGCGTCGGCTACGCCGACACCCTCAAGGGCTCGTTGGAGCAGGTGTTCGGACCGGGCGCGGGCAGGAATGCCCAGACGGCGGAGAACGAGGACGACCAGCAGGACGGTGGCGGCCAGCAGGGTGGCGACCAGGGCGGCGACCAGGGCGGTGACCAGAGCGGTGACCAGAGCGGTGACGGCCAGCAGGGGGGCGACCAGGACGGTGACCAGCAGGGCAGCGGTCAGGATCCTCAGGTCGCGCAGGCGACGCAGGAGCTGCAGGCCGCGCTCGAGCAGGTCCGCTCGGCTCAGGAGTCGGGCAACTTCGGTGAGATCGGTCAGGCCCTCCAGCGACTGGAGGAGGCCATGAACAGCTACGAGCAGGCGACCGGCAGCGGTGGATGATCCGCGGCGGGCGCGGACGGGGACCCGTCCGCGCCCGCTGTTCGGGTGAGAACGCCCCGACCGGTTCGCCCCTCCGGCTCCGCCGGAGGGGCGTTTTTGTTTCCGGGATCGGTGGTGCCGGTTACGCAGGTGGTTGCGTGGCGGAACCTCAGTCGGCGCCCGGCTCCGGGTGCCCGACATCGAGTAGCCACCTACGCCACGTCGGGCCTTCCTCGCCGGGCACTCGACTGAGAACCCGCGGTCGGCCGAGTTGCCTAGGCTGAAGCACCTGCGTTGGAGCGGAGTCTTTCCGGCGGTGCTGACTGCCCAGGCTCAGAGCGCTCGCGTTGGAGTGGTTCTCTTGATTGGGGCCTGTCCGGCGTCTTCGGCGGTGTTTTGGCTGTTCAGGAGGTTGGTCAAGGGTTGTTGCACCCCCCTGTGAAGCTCCCTTCCCGGCGGTGTAGAGTATCAACTACAACGAAATACAGCGCAGAACACGGCGCGGGGTGGAGCAGTTCGGTAGCTCGCTGGGCTCATAACCCAGAGGTCACAGGTTCGAATCCTGTCCCCGCTACTTGGTTCGCCCCTCCGGCCCAGCCGGAGGGGCGTTTTTGTTTCCGGGGTCGGTGGTGCCGGTTACGCAGGTGGTTGCGTGGCGGAACCTCAGTCGGCGCCCGGCTCCGGGTGCCCGACATCGAGTAGCCACCGTCTTCGGCGGTGTTTGGGCTGTTCAGGAGGTTGGTCAAGGGTTGTTGCACCCCCCTGTGAAAGTCTCTTCTCGGCGGTGTAGAGTATCAACTACAACGAAATACAGCGCAGAACACGGCGCGGGGTGGAGCAGTTCGGTAGCTCGCTGGGCTCATAACCCAGAGGTCACAGGTTCAAATCCTGTCCCCGCTACTTGGTCAGGCCCCGGGATCTTTCTCGGGGCCTGAAGCTTTTCGGGCCCCGTTGGTACGACCGGGCCGCCGCCCCCTACCGGGACGTCGCGGCGTGGTCGGGCGACCGGATCGTCGGCCGAACCGGCGCGTGGTGCTCGTTCGAGGTGTTCTGTTCGGGTTGTCGTGGGTGTTCGGTTGGCGGAACCCTCCGCTGTCTCGTGAGCGGGTGCCCCGCCATCGAGTGGCCGCTCCTGTCGGAACATCCGGCCCGGAGCCCGCGGGCGGACAGCCGGGCCGAAGGAGACCTCCCGAAAGAGCTCAGGGCGGGGACCGGTGTCAGCTGTCGGCCCACTTGCGGGCGCAGTTCGGCGAACAGACTCGCCCGTCGCTGCTCCCGCCGCGCACTGAGCGCATCTTCCGGCCGCAGACTATGCAGTTGCGCGGGTTGTCGACCTGAATCGGCATCATCGATTTCGCGCGTTGGGTGACGCGGTTGGTTACCTTGTTCCTGCCTTCGGCGAGCTTGGTCCGCAACAGACTGCGATGCACGGTGTTACCTCCCTTGTCCCGGCGGGTGTCGTACGCGCACCCGTCGCAGTGTCCGACCCTGTTTCTCGGTCGGCCACTGTGAAGGGTGCCCTTAGTACGAGTCCTTTTGCAGCATTCAAGCAAGAATTCGCCCGTTCGGGCTAGTAGTTATCCCTGTCCAGAGGACAGTGAGTGTACGAATTGACGGTTTCGGGCGGATGATGTCGCGTTGAAGGCGAAACGAACTCGGTTTGTTCGCTCGAAGTGTTTTCCTGGAAGCGGTGCGTGTTCGAGAATCTCTCCGAACAGGCCGTCAACGCGGACACGCGCTACGGCCATTGTGGACACCCCCTTCGCATCGTGGCACCGTAGGAGCCGTGACCGACCTGAATGCGACTTCCGCAGCCTTGCTGGGGCTCCTCCACGAGGGGCCGATGACCGGTGGACAGCTGGTGGCTGCCGCAACCGACCGGTTCAGCGGATTCTTCAGCGTCACCCGCAGCCAGGTTTACCGGGAACTTCCCGCGCTGGCCGAAGCGGGCATGCTGCGTCTCGGCAAGCAAGGCCCTCGTTCCAGCCAGCAGTACATCATCACGGCGGCGGGAAAACGTGCCTTCAAGTCGTGGTTGAACACGGAGCCGGGCCCGGACAACGTGCGCAGCCCCCTGCTGCTGCGGTTGCGTTACGCCGGGATGCTGACTGCCAAGCAGCGGTCCCAGCTGGTAACCTCGGCACGCGAGCAGTACGTTGAGAAGCTCAACGAGGCCAAAAGTGCGGCCAAGGTGGCCGAGGACCCGTACGAGAAGGCCGCCGCCGACTTCTCGGTCGCGCACAACCGTGCGGTCATCAAGATGCTTGATGCCATCCCCGAATGACCGCTCACCGGCGGAGCGGATCCGGTCCACGTCGGCGGCCGTGAGCGTGTGAAGTAGGCTGGGTAACCGTGAACCCCGACGTCGCCGCCGAACTCAAGGACCTGTCCGAGACCCTCCAGGGCATCGAGCGAGTCATGGATCTCGACGCGTTGCGAGCCAGGATCGCCGAGCTCGAGGAGGAGGCGGCCCGGCCGGATCTGTGGGACAACGTCGAGTACGCCCAGCAGATCAACAGTCAGCTCGTGTACAAGCAGGCCGACCTGCGCAAGATAACCGGCCTGCGGCAGCGGCTCCAGGACCTGGAAGTGCTCTACCAGCTGGGTGAGGACGAGGACGACAAGGCCAGTGTCGCCGAGGCCGAGCAGGAGCGTACGCAGCTGAAGAGGGATCTGGCCGACCTGGAGATCCGCACGCTGCTCTCCGGCGAGTACGACGAGCGTTCCGCCATGGTGACCATCCGCGCGGAAGCGGGTGGCGTCGACGCGGCCGATTTCGCCGAGATGCTCATGCGCATGTATCTGCGCTGGGCCGAGCGGCACGAGTACCAGGTGGACGTCTACGACATTTCCTACGCGGAAGAGGCCGGGGTCAAATCGGCGACTTTCCGCGTCGACACCCCCTTCGCGTACGGCACGCTCTCCGTGGAGCAGGGCACGCACCGGTTGGTGCGGATATCGCCGTTCGACAACCAGGGGCGCAGGCAGACCTCCTTCGCCGGTGTCGAGGTGCTGCCCGTGGTGGAGGAGACCGATCACGTGGAGATCCCGGAGAAGGACATCCGCATGGACGTCTTCCGTTCCTCCGGGCCCGGCGGACAGAGCGTGAACACCACGGATTCCGCCGTGCGGCTCACCCACTACCCGACCGGTATCGTCGTGTCCTGCCAGAACGAGAAGTCCCAGCTGCAGAACAGGGCTGCCGCCATGCGGGTGCTGCAGTCCAAGCTGCTGGCGCGCAAGCGCGAGGAGGAGCGTGCCGAGCTCGACGCGCTCCGCGACAGCAGCGGGTCCGGTTGGGGGAACCAGATTCGTTCCTACGTCCTGCACCCCTACCAGATGGTCAAGGACCTGCGCAGCGGCTACGAGATGGGCAATCCGGAGGTCGTGCTGGAGGGGCAGATCGACGGGCTTCTCGAGGCGGGCATCCGCTGGCGCAGGCAGCAGCACGATCAGCAGAAGCAGGGCTGACCGACTCACCGGCCTTCGAGGGGTGGCTACGGTGAGCTGTCGACTCCGCTGCGTCGACTAGTACGGGTGAGTGACGGTCCGGCGAAGGGCCACAGGTAAGCTCACTGACCGTGATCCGGCTCGAACACGTGTCAAAGACGTACAAGACGTTGGCGCGCCCCGCCCTCGACGACGTCTCGGTCTCGGTGGACAAAGGCGAGTTCGTGTTTCTCATCGGGCCGTCGGGCTCGGGGAAGTCGACCTTCCTTCAGCTGTTGCTGCGCGAGGAGGTGCCCAGTGACGGACGGGTCATCGTCGCCGACTGGAACGTCGCGAAGCTCCCGCGCAGGCGCGTTCCGAAGCTGCGTCAGCGAGTTGGTTGTGTTTTCCAGGACTTCCGCCTGCTGAACAACAAGACCGTCTCCGAGAACGTCGCGTTCGCGCTCGAAGTCATCGGGAAGCCGAGGCACACGATCCGCAAGGTGGTTCCCGAGGTGCTGCAGCTCGTCGGGCTCGACGGCAAGGCCGATCGCATGCCGGCCGAGCTCTCCGGCGGTGAGCAGCAGCGCGTGGCTATAGCGCGGGCGTTCGTCAACCGCCCACTGGTGTTGATGTGCGATGAGCCCACCGGAAATCTGGATCCGGACACGAGCCAGGACATCATGCTCCTGCTCGAGCGCATCAATCGCACCGGGACCACGCTGGTCATGGCCACCCACGATCACTCCATCGTCGATTCCATGCGCAGAAGGGTCGTCGAGCTCAGCCACGGCAAGGTCATCCGTGACGACGCCCGTGGCGTGTACGGCGTGGGTCGCTGAGTCGACCTCCCGGCCGTGGCCGGCCGCTTCTTCCGACTTCTCCAGCCTCAGACCGCACCGAAAGCTGACTCAAGATGCGCGCGAGCTTCGTATCCAGCGAGGTCGTCAACGGCCTTCGTCGCAATGTGTCGATGACGATCGCGATGATCCTGACCACGGCGGTCTCCCTCACGCTGCTGGGCAGCGGTCTGGTCGTGGTCCGCAAGGTGGATCAGGCCCAGGAATCGCTGCAGCAGGCGGCCGATGTCGTGGTTTACCTCAACGACGACGTCAGCGCGAACGACTCCACCTGTGAACAGCAACCGTGCGCAGGCCTTCGCTCCGAACTGGAACAGGCCTCCGGGGTGCAGTCGGTGGAGTACCAGAACCGGCAGCAGGTGTACCAGCGGGCGATCAAGAAGTTCGAAAACAGGCCGGAACTGCGCGAGATCGCGCGTCCGGAGGCGCTGCCCGCCGCTCTGTGGGTCGAGCTGGGTCAGAACGTCGATCCCGCAGCCGTTCAGCAGCAGTTCGGCGACAGCGCCGGGGTGGCCAACGTCGACAACCAGTCCGAGTTCGTGCAGCAGATGGTCGGCAAGCTCAACGACGTCCGGGACGGGACCTTCCTGATCGCGGCCCTGCAGGCGTTCGCGGCCCTGCTGCTGATTTCGAACACCATTCAGCTTTCCGCGTTCAACAGGCGCACGGAAACCGGGATCATGCGCCTGGTCGGGGCCTCGCGCTGGTACACCCAGCTGCCCTTCCTGCTCGAGGCGATGGTTTCGGGCATCATCGGTTCCCTCGCAGCGGTGGGACTGCTCGTCGTGATCAAGGAGGCCTTCCTCGACGGGCTCATGCAGCCGCTCACCAACGCCGGACTGCTGACCCCGGTCAGCTATGCCGACATCGCCTTCGTCTCGCCGGTCCTGGTTCTGGTCGCCTCGGTGATCTCGGGGCTGACGGGGTACCTGACCCTGCGGTTGTACGTGCGGATCTGACCCAGGACTCCCGTTCCGCGCTCCCGGCGGGTGCGGAACCCGGAGGTCGCGCGCTTTCCGCCGACTCGTCCGGGGCGTGTGCGGTGCTTCACGCCTTCGCGTGGCACCGCACACGGCGCCGCGGAGGAAACCGCGTCGTCACGTCCCGCGCTTCGGGGCTATCCTCGCGGTATGCCGAAGGAACGTGGCCACAACCTGATCGCGCGCAATCGCAAGGCGCGGCACGACTGGACTGTGCTGGACACCTACGAGGGGGGCATGGCCCTGACCGGTACCGAGGTGAAGAGCCTGCGCCAGGGACGTGCCTCGCTGGTCGACTCCTTCGCCACGATCGATCACGGCGAGGTGTGGCTGCGGAACATGCACATCCCGGAGTACACCGAGGGCACGTGGACGAACCACGCTCCACGCAGGTCCCGCAAGATTCTGCTGCACCGGGACGAGATCGAACGGTTGATGGGCAAGACCAAGGAGAGCGGGCTGAGTCTCGTTCCGCTCTCGCTGTACTTCTCGGACGGCAAGGCCAAGGTCGAACTGGCGCTGGCACGCGGTAAGCGGGTCCACGACAAGCGCAGGGACATGGCCAAGCGGGACGCGGAGCGCGAGATGGCCCGGGCCATAGGGCAGCACCGCAAGGGGATGCGCTGATCGCCCCGGTGCGCGTGCGACGAGGGGAGTCGAGTGGGCCCGGCTTCCGGTTCGTCCCGTGATCCGTCCCCGGGGCGGTGGAGGACACCGAGGCCCCGGGAAGGTAGGCCGAGCTCGGGACCGCCGGACGAGCGGTCCCGCGGGCCGGAGGCCGGGAATACCGTTCCCGCGTCCGGTGTTGGGCGGGGCGTCCACGCGGTTGCTCGGTTAGGGCGCGGACGCGGTCACCGAGGTCGCGGATCGTCCCGAGGGACGGGTGGGTGCGAAGGCCGCGGAGCCGGCTCGCGAGATCGAGTCCGGATCGTGACGTGATCCGGGAATGATCGCGCGGCTGCGAGGCGTTACACTTGACGAGGACGCCGTGGTGCGAGGCCACAGGGGTCCGGGCTGTTGGAAAACAGAACACGGGGGTGAACGGTTTCGACTCTGGCCGTTGAGCCAAGGGAAGCGTGCCGGTGCAGGCGGAAGACCACCGAAAGCGTCGCCGTAAATTAACAAGCGCCGACAACAAGAGTCAGCGCGAGTTCGCACTCGCCGCCTGAGCGAGTAGCGACTCTGTCGGACCGGGTGAGTCTCCGACCCGGACCCCGGCATCGTTTAGGGGACTCACCGTTGGGCTTGGTCGCGGGGCCTAACGGGACACCGCACAGCGGCTGGGCTTGTCACACCGGCTTGTCCGCGTGACCGGTGAAGCCAAGCAGTGACATAGCGGACTGCGCACGGAGAAGCCTTGGTGAGGCGACAGAGGACCCGGGTTCGAATCCCGGCACCTCCACGAGCGGCCACTGTGGTCGCGAATTCGAGAAGGGCCCTGTTCGGCGGTTCACGCCGGGCAGGGCCCTTTTGCTGTGCGCGGGGCGTGCGGTCCTTCCACCGCGAGGGCTGCTCCCGCGCGGGTCGGGACCACGTTCCGGGAGCGGAGGAGCTCCGCAGGTCCGGAAGGCTCAGTCGTGCTCTTCCGTTCCGGTCAGCCGGTGGTCGGCCGCTTCGACGGCCTCGGCGAGCAGGCGGCGCACGTGGCCCCCGCGTGCTCGGTAGAGCGCTCGTCTGCCCTCTTTCCGGAGTGTGACGAGCCCGGCGAGCCTGAGTTTGGCCAGGTGCTGCGACACCGCGGGCCGGGCCACGCCGACCCGGGCGGCCAGCGTGGCCACGTCGTGCTCCGCGCCGCACATCAGCCACAGCAGCCGCACCCTGGTCGAGTCGGACAGCATCCGGAAGGCCTCCGTGGCCGCTCGCACGTGCTCGCCGCTCGGCAGCTGTTGCCACTGTTCCGCTGCTGCGATGTCGTCGCGTGCGTACATGAGCACATATACTGCCGACTGTCCGGTCACGTCGCAAGCAGCTGGAGGAGTCGGTGATGGGCACGTCCGGTTCCGGCCCCGACAACGGGTGGGGAGCGCGGCGGCACGACGGTTCGGAGCACTCGCACGGTTCCCCGGGGTGGACGCCGCGGGCGCTGTCGCGGTCCCTGGCGCACCTGTTCGTCCCCCACGAGCACGACACGGCGGAACGTGTCGATCGAGCGATGGAGACGAGCCGGGCGGGGATGCGGGCCCTGTGGATCTCGCTGCTGGCGCTGGGAGTCACCGCGGCCGGGCAGGCCGCCGTGTTCGCGCTGTCCGGGTCGGTGGCCCTGCTTTCCGACACCCTGCACAACGTGGCCGACGCCCTGACGGCGGTTCCGCTCGGGATCGCCTTCCTGCTTGGCCGCCGCCCGGCCACCCGGCGGTTTCCCTACGGGTACGGGCGGGCCGAGGACGTGGCCGGGGTGGTCGTCGTACTGGTCGTAGCCGTTTCGGCCGTGGCCGCTCTGGTCGAGTCGGCGGGGAGGTTGCTCTCCCCCGGGGACATGAGCGATCCGCTGATCGTGGCCGCGGCCGGTGTGGTCGGGTTCGTCGGCAACGAGATCGCCGCGGTGGTCCGCGTTCGGACCGGGCGCCGCATAGGCTCGGCCGCTCTGGTGGCGGACGGCCTCCACGCTCGTACCGACTCGTTGACCTCGCTCGGGGTGGTGCTCGCGGCCGCCGGTTCCGCCGCGGGCTGGTCGTTCGCCGATCCGCTCGTGGGGCTGGCGATCGGCTTCGCCATCGCCGTGGTGACGTACTCGGCGGCTAAGCGGGTGCTGGCCAGGCTGATGGATTCGGTCGCCCCGGAGCTGGTGGATCGGGCGAGCGAGGCCCTGGAGGGGCATCCCGAGGTGCGGACCGTCGACGCTGTGCGGCTGCGGTGGATCGGGCACGCTCTGCACGCCGAGGTCGAGCTCGGCGTCTTCGGCGGTCTCACGTTGTCCCGCGCTCACGAGGTGGCCCACGAAGCCGAACGCAGGCTCCGTGGTGAGCTTCCCCGCCTGGAAGGGGCGACCGTGCACACGCATCCCGCCGGTGCGTCCCACGCGAACAACTCGTAGCGGAGCCTCGCGTGGGTGCTCGGTCAGCCGTCGCGTGAGGCGGTGCCTCGCTGCGCCGGGGAACCACGAGCGGTGTCCTGCGTCACGTTCCCTGTCGCCTCGCGGCGCACCCGACTCACGCACCGGGGTCCGTGCGCTGCTCGGGCTGAAGCGCCCGGGTCGGCCGAAGCCTTTCGCCGGAAGTTCCGAGTGATCGGACTCACCGAAGGTTGACAGAGCGGGCCGAGGCCGGTTCTCGGACTGCGCCGTCCGTGTTCGGTGGGGCATCATTGCCGGGCACGAACGGGCAAGCCTGTTGTGAATCCTGTTCGTTCCGAGCGTGTGGGGGGCGAAGATCGGTGGACACAGCACCTAAAATCGTACAAATGGTGTGCCGGGAAGGCTGGTCGGCGATGTTGGCGTAATGATCCGAACAGGGGTTGTCGATGGCAGCTGACCGAGAGCGCACACCCGTGCGCCGACTATTCGCTCCGACACCGAACGCGGAGGCCCGCACGCTCGCGGACATCCTCCGCACGGAGACGGTCGGCGGTGTGCTCGTGCTCGTGGCGGCCGTGGCCGCGCTGATCTGGGCGAACTCTCCCTGGGGGGACTCGTACTCGGCGGCTTCCGAGTACGTGCCGTGGCCCGGAGGGGCCGCGATAGGGCTGGATCTGAATCTGGCCCACTGGGCCTCCGACGGTCTGCTGGCGATCTTCTTCTACGTCGTTGGGCTGGAGCTCAAACGCGAGTTCGTGTCTGGTGACCTGCGCAATCCGCGCAGAGCCGTGCTGCCGGTCGTGGCGGCGATCTGCGGAATGGTCGTGCCCGCCCTGGTCTACCTCCTGATCGCGGCGAGTGCCAGCGGCCCGGCGGCGCAGGGGTGGGCCATCCCCACCGCCACCGACATAGCCTTCGCGCTGGCGGTGCTCGCCATCATCGGAAAGCACCTGCCGAGCTCACTGCGCGCCTTCCTGCTCACGCTGGCCGTGGTGGACGATCTGCTCGCCATCACCGTCATCGCCGTTTTCTACACCGACGATTTCCACGCCGTTCCGCTGCTGGGGGCGCTGCTGCCCCTGATCGCGTTCGGCGCGCTCGTCCAGCTGCGGAAGTCCTGGTGGTGGGCCCTGCTCCCCCTCGGCTTCCTCACCTGGATCCTGGTGCACGAGTCGGGGGTGCACGCCACGATCGCCGGGGTGCTGCTCGGGTTCACCGTGCCGGTGCTGCGGCGCGACGGGGGGCAGCCGGGTCCGGCCGAGCACATGGAGCACAGCTGGCGCCCCGTTTCCGCGGGTGTGGCCGTGCCGGTCTTCGCGCTGTTCGCCGCGGGGGTCTCCCTGCGGGACGGCGGGATCTCGGCGGCTTTCTCCGATCCGGTGGTCCCCGCTGTGATGGCCGGTCTCGTACTCGGTAAGTTGGCCGGGATATTCGGCTCGACCTTCCTGCTCGCCAAGTTCACCCGTGCACAGCTCGATTCCGATCTGTCCTGGTGGGATCTTGTGGGGGTTGCGTTGCTCGCCGGGATCGGGTTCACCGTTTCCCTGCTGATCGGCGAACTCGCTTTCGACGCGGCGGGGGCCCGTGCCGAACACGTCAAGGTGGCCGTTCTGATGGGATCGGTGCTGGCGGCGTTGTTCGCTTCGCTCGTGCTGGCGCTGCGCAGCCGGGCTCACCGGCGTGCGCGGAGTGAACAGCCCGAGGGTTGAGTGGGATATCACCTCTTCGTGCGTTAACACGTGTCCGGCGGGGCGCGATTTAGCCACGGCGCGGGTCGGTGTAGTCGAGAAAACGGGAGTGGATATTCGTGGTAGTCCCCAGACAGGGGAGCCGTCGCAAGATCAGCTGGGATGTGGTTCGCGCCGGGTGCGTAACCCTGGTGATGCTGTACCACTCGACCACGGTGAGCGTGGAGTTTCATCCCGAGATCGAGCCGCGAACGTTCTACTTCCCTTATCAGGTCGGTGCCAGCCTGCTGCTCGTGATCTCGGCGTACTTCGCGTGCGTGACGATCGGACGCGGAACGGTGCTGCGTTACTGGTGGGGCCGGATAGCGCGGCTGCTGCCCGCTTTCGTGGCGGGCTCGCTGATCATCTTCCTGCTGACCAGGGCCTACTACATCGAGGGGTGGTTCTGGCCCCGCACCAGGGATCTCGTCGAACACCTGCTGATGCTGTGGCACTGGATGCCGGAGGAGTTCGAGTTCATAGACGTCTCGCACTGGACCATCCCGCTGCAGCTGATGGGGTTCACCGCCGCGGCCCTGCTGTACCGCAGCCGCTGGGGACACGGGAACCGGATCGTGTGGGTGCTCTGGGCCGCCGTGCTGCTGCCGATGCTGCAGTGGCCGATCCGGGCCTCCGCACCTTCGCATCTCTACGTCGTGCTGGCGGACGGGTTCGGTCTGCACCGCTGGCACCTCTTCGTGGCCGGGGTGGCCATCTGGCTCTGGTCCTCCAAGGGCAGGCTCGGCAACACGCACTTCGCCGCCCTGCTGGCGTCCTGCATGGTGGCCCAGTGGCTGCACAGCTTCGCCCCCGACACCGAGGGAATGCTGTCCGCGGATCTCGGTTCCTCCGTCGGCGTGAGCATCGGGCTGTGCGTGGTGGCGCTCGTGGCGCGCGGCCCCGACTGGGAGGGCCTGATCCCGCGCTCGGCGTACAAGCCGATCCAGTGGTACGCGGGGATCTCCTACGGGGTGTTCCTGATGCACCAGTCCCTCGGGCACATGGTGGTGCGTCGGCTGCAGGACCTCGGCGCGCCGACCACGGTGCAGACGCTGGGGATGATCGCGACGGGGGTGCTGCTCGGGTGGATGCTCACCCGGGTGGTGGAGCAACCGGCCCACCGCTATCTGATGGAGGTCTACGACAAGTTCACGCCCGAACGCGGGGCGCCGGCGCGCGCCGGTTAGAGAGTGCACGGCTTGGCCTGCTCGGGTGGTTCCGCGGGCGAACCTCAGCCGGGGTCTCGCTGCGGGTGCCCGACATCGGGTAGCGGCCTACACAACGTCGGGGCCGTCCTCGCGAGACCCGCGACTGAGAACCCCCGGCGGTGCCGGGTGCGTAGGTGGGTGCGAGCGGCTGCGCCGCTCGCCCGCCGAGCGACCACTCGCCCGGTCCGCGCGGACACTCAGTCCGCGCTCGCACGGCGGCTCCGGGACAGCGTGTTCACGATCTCGGAGACCGCTGTGCGGGCGGTGCGTCCGGCCCCGATCAGCGTGGCCGATGCCGGTCCGGTCCAGTCTCCGTAGCCGAGCAGGTGCAGCCGTGGGTGCTCGAGGCTGCGCGTTCCCTCGGTGGGGATCTCGCCGGATTCGCGGCGCAGCCGCAGCGGGCGCAGGTGTCGTAGGGCGGGCCGGAAGCCGGTGCACCACACGACGGTGTCGTAACTCCGCGCGGAGCCGTCGGGCCAGACCGCGCCGTTCCGGGTGAGCCCGGTGAACATCGGGTGGGCGTGCAGCGCTCCCCGCTCCCGTGCCGCGCGCACGCTCTCGACCACCACGATGTCGCCGAGCGCCGCGACACCGCCCGAGTCCTCCACGCCGGCCTCCCGCTCGGCACGTTGCCGGGTGGCCACGTCGAACAGCACCCGGCCGTCCACGTCGTCGGGCATGAAGCGCGGTGGCCTGCGGGTCACCCAGGTGGTCTCGGCGACGGTGGACAGCTCGGCCAGGACCTGCGCCGCGGAGTTCCCCCCGCCGACCACGAGCACGCGTTCGCCCTCGAACGGTTCGGGACCGGGGTACGAGGCCGTGTGCAGCTGCCGGCCCGCGAAGTCCCGCATCCCCGGATAGCTCGGAACGT
Organism: Actinopolyspora biskrensis; assembly: GCF_013408175.1. GTDB lineage: Bacteria > Actinomycetota > Actinomycetes > Mycobacteriales > Pseudonocardiaceae > Actinopolyspora > Actinopolyspora biskrensis. Next base: position 125,471 of record NZ_JACBYW010000006.1, on the reverse strand, counting down.
ACGGGGACTGCCAGGTCCCGGTGGCGCTGATCACGGCGTGCGCGTGCCACTGCCCCTGCGGGGCGTCGACGAGGAAGCCGTCGTCCGACTCGTGGACACCGGTCACGCGCACCGGCCGGAGCACGGGGAGTTCGTAACGCCGTTCGTACCGGCGCAGGTAGTCGACGGTGTGCTCCGCGTCCGGGAAGTCGACGCCCGGTTGCGGGGGCATCGGCCAGCCGGGCAGCGGGTTGTGCCGCGCGGGCGAGAACAATCGCAGCGAGGGCCACACGCGCTGCCAGGAACCGCCCGGCTCCTGCCGGTCGTCCAGGATCGCGAAGTCCAGGCCCGCGCGCCGCAGGAAGTAGCCCGCGGCCAGCCCGGCCTGTCCGCCTCCGATGACGACCACGTCCACCCGGTGGCGCAGGACCTCGGGTTCCGGCACGGCGCACCCCTTCGAGACGGCTGGTTTCCTCCCCGTGTCGACGAGCGTCCGAGGCGGGGAGAGTATTCCCGGGGGGTCAGCGGGTCATCGTTGGGTGTGGAGGTCGGCGAGGAAGTCGGTCCACTGGGTGGTGGTGAAGCTGAGGTGGCCCTGCCTGGGATTCTTGGAGTCGCGGACGTCGATGCCCCGTGCGGTGAAGCGGGCCTCGACGCAGCTGTTGTTGTTGCCGCCGCTGTAGCTGCTCTTGATCCAGGAGGTTAGCGGACGGTCAGTGCTCATAATCGATCTCCTCCACGCGCCGCGCGATGGACGCGCGTGACTCTTCCGGCCCAAGTGCCACGGCGCGCAGCTTGTCGAAGGCGCGCGTGCACTCGGCTATGTCGTCGTCCTCGACGGCGTAGACACCGCCGCCGATGAAGGTGGGCTGGTGCACGATATCCGGTGCTTGGGAGCCGAAGCGAAGGATCTCCAAAGAACTTCCGAGCAACGGGTGGTCCACGATGGACAGGGGAGCCACCTGGATCACTACGTGCGGGTGTTGTTCGATGACCTCGAGCAGGTGGAGGAGCTGCTCACGAAGGATGTCCCTGTTCCCCATGGGACGACGCAGGGCTGCCTCACCGATGACGAACCACATCCGTGGAGGCTTCGCCCGTGTCAGAAGCTCTTGTCTGTCCATGCGGAACTGAACGCGAGGTTCGATGTCGTCCGGTGTGCTCTCGACGCTAGCCGAACGAGCTATGCGTATCAGGACGCGGGCGTAGTCCTCGGTTTGGAGCAGCCCGGGAATGAGTTCGCCTTCGGCGTAGTAGATCTCGGTGGCGTCCTGCTCGTGGTCGCTGAGCCTGCGAAAAGCTCCCGGCAACGTGTCGGAGTACATGCGACGCGGTTGCCGTTGCCGGGCGATCTGGGCGAGCTCGTTGATCTGAGCACGTGACTCCTTCGGCGCGCCGTAGAAGTCCAGCAGTGCCTCGATCTCCAGCACCTTGAAGGCGCGTTCTCCGCGTTCCACACGGCTGATCTGGCTGACGTCGCACTCGATCGCGGCAGCGGCTTCCTTCTGCTGCTTGCCCGCTGTTTCCCGGAGCCTGCGCAGCTCGGCACCGAGCTGGCGGCGTTCCAGCGTGGCCCTTGGTTTACCCATCTCGCGAGATCATCCATTCGGGGACATGTGCCACTGACAATTGTCAGTTAGTTTGAGTGTGTCACAGAACACGGGGTGCACTGCGGCTGATCAGTGTATCCAGGCAGTAGGGGAGTGATCGCGGTGCGTTTGGGATACACCCTCGAGGAGGCTCCGGCCCCCGGTGTGAGTCCGGGCCGGGACGTGCACGTGGCGAGCCGGGAGCTCGACGTCCACGACGGCTGGGAGGAGCTCCGGGAAGGGCTGCACTCCTGGGCCGTCGAGGAGCTGACCCGGAGGCGGTGCGAGTTCGGGCTCTACGTCGCGGAGTTCGGCACCTGGCTGGCCGAGGGCGATCCGGGCTACTACCTGCGGGAGAGCTACCTCGTGTGGAGCGGTGACGAGGTGTTCACCATCCACGTCGAGGACAGCCGGATCAACGTCGAGGGCGTGCGCGTGCTCACGGCGCAGGCCGACGCCTTCCACGATCTGCGCCGCCGCGAGGCCCGGGTGTCCTGATCGCCGCTCCGTGTTCGTGAAGCAGCCACCCGTCCGGAACCGCCCCGACCACGGGCCGAGGACGTGCCGATGGCAGCCACAATGTGGGGGTGGACCCGCTGCACGACCCCGACGACGAAGAGCTGCTCTCCCCGGAGCAGGCCCGCGAACTGGCCGCGCTGGTCGAACGTGCTCAACTGGCCTCCGGAGCCGTCCGCGACGGGCGGACCGGCAAGGTCGGCGTCGCCGATGTGGTGCTCAACGCGGGCAACCCGCTGGCACTCGGGAACCGCGCCTGCGGACTGTGGGGCACCTCCGCGGAGGTGGCCACCACCCTGTTCCGGCTGGAACGCGTCTTCGCCGACGCGGGGCGTCCCGAAGCGGTGGTGCACGCCTCCCCGACGACCGTCGCCGACATCGAGGGGATCGCCGACGACTCGGGCTGGCACGCGGTCGCGGAGAACGTGGCACTGGTGCACCGCCTCGACCGGGCGGACGCCGAGCCGCCCGGGACGTACCCGGTCCGCCAGGCCGCCGAGGACGACCTCGAACCGATCGCCGGGCTGCTCTCGGACGAACTGGACCTCTCGGAGGGCGCGGAGCGCAGACTGCCGCGCAACCTCGCGCAGCGGCTGGACGACCCGCGCTGCCTGCTGCACGTGATCGCCGACACCGAGGTGGACCGGCCCGCGGGCTTCGTGCTCGGGTTCGTCGAGTCCGAGGTCGGACTGATCGAGCACATCGCCGTGCGGCCGGGGAGGCGAGGGCGTGGCCGGGGAAGGGCCCTCGTGGGCAGTGCCGTGGACGCGGCCGCGCGGGCGGGGGCGCGGCTGGTGGCCACCCACGCCGAGGACGGGGGGAGCGCGCAGCGCTTCGCGGAGGCCTGCGGTTTCGCCACGGCTTACGAGGTCACCGCCTACACCAGGGGCGTGGACGAGCTGTTCGACTGATTGATCGAGGCTTCCTGTCCGGCTCGTCGTGGGTGCTCGTCCGGCGGAACCTCTCGCTCGGGTGGTGGTTCCGGCGTCGTGGGCGCCGAAGGACCGAGCGCGCGGCTTCGGGACGTTTCGCGCGGAACGTTCTTTCCGGAGCGGTTCCAGGGTGACGGTTTCGCGCGGAACGTTTCCGGTGCGGAGCTCGGATGGGTTCCCCCGCCTCCTCGGTGGTCGTTTCGGTGCTGCCGCGCCGAGTCCCCGCCCCAAGCCACAGCTCGGCAACAGCTCGACCGGAGAACACCGGTGATCCGGAGTGGGCGCAGGGCGCTCGCCTGTCCGCCCGAGTCGAGTCGGACACCGGCACGAACGCGGCACGGGCGGTGGCGGGCGAAGCCACCGGTGGGACCACGGGCACCCCGCGTGGGCTCGCTCACCACCGGTTGGTCGGGCACCCGGACGCCCGCGAGCCCGGGAATATTTCACCCGCACGTGGACTTGTGCCTTCCGGATGCGAAGGAGGCACAGTGCCCGAGACGCAATCGACCACCGAGGATTCACCGGATTCCCCGCGGGGCGGGACGAAGGCGGGCAGGAGCACCCTCGCCGAGCTGCCCCGCGAGATATGGGTCCTGATCAGTGGCGGTTTCATCGTGGCCATCGGGATGGGCATCGTCTCGCCCGCGCTGCCCACCTTCGCGACCAGCTTCAACGTCGGCGTGACGGCGGCTGCGTTCATCGTCAGCGCCTTCGCGCTGATGCGGCTGGTCTTCGCCCCGGCCAGCGGGAAGCTGGTCTCGCTGTTCGGTGAGCGCCCGAACTACGTGCTCGGCATCGTCATCGTCGGCATCAGCTCCACCGCCTGCGCCTTCGCGCAGTCCTACTGGCAGCTGCTGGTGTTCCGCGGGCTCGGCGGCATCGGTTCCACCATGTTCACCGTCTCGGCGCTGGCGCTGCTGGTGCGGCTCGCCCCGGCCCACCTGCGGGCCAGGGCCTCCGGACTGTGGGCCACCAGCTTTCTGCTCGGCAGCATCTCCGGACCGGTGCTCGGCGGACTGCTGATCGGGTTCTCCCTCCGGCTGCCCTTCCTGATCTACGGCGTCGCGCTGTACATCGCAGCCTTCGTCGGCTGGTTCCTGCTGCGCAACTCCACGCTCGCCGATCCGCAGCGGAACGCGGCGGCCCCCGACCTCAAGGTGACCACCGCGCTGCGCGATCCCAGCTACCGCGCCTCGCTGCTCGCGAACTTCAGCAAGGGCTGGACCGCGCAGGGCGTGCGGATCGCGCTGATACCGCTGTTCATCGTCGAGGCCATGAGGCTTCCCGACGCCATGACCGGTATCGCCCTGTCGGTGTTCGCGGCGGGCAACGCGGCCGTGCTGCTCCCCGCGGGCAGGCTGGCCGACTCGCGTGGTCGCAAACCGATGCTGGTGAGCGGGTTGGCGATCGCGGCGGTGGGCAGTGCCGCGATCGGTTTCAGCGAGTCGGTGCCCTGGTTGCTGGGTGCCTCGTTGCTGGGCGGCATCGGCATGGGGCTGTTCACCCCGGCGCAGAGCGCGGCCGTGGCCGACATAGTCGGCCCGAAGGCCAAGGGCGGGCCGGTGCTGGCCACGTTCCAGATGTCGGCCGATGTGGGCACCATCCTCGGGCCGCCGCTGGCCGGGGCGCTGGCGGAGGGGCTGTCCTACGGCATGGCCTTCCTGCTCACCGGGTGCGTGGCAGTGGTGGCGCTGGTGATGTGGCTGTTCTCGCCCGAGACGCTGGGGCGCAACGCCCCCTCCGAGCGGTCCGAGTCCGTCGAGTCGACCGGGACCGAGCCGGCCGAGCGCGGCGCGGCCGGCTGAAACCGCGCTCCCCGGTGTGGAACCGCTTCCGAACGGGTAGACACCGGGAAACCGGTGGGCGAGGGGAGTGCGTGTCGATGGAAACCGGAATCGAGGCCGCCGAGCTGTCCGAGGACGCGCTGCGACGGGAGCTGCGACACCTGCACGAGACGCGCAACGAGACCTTCCTGCACGGCTCCTCGGACGCGCTCGAGGAGCACACGCGCCGGACTTTCGAACTGGAGCGGGAGTACCTGCGCAGGCACCCCGAACGGGAGGTGGATCCGCGCCGGACGAGGGAGGGCGCGCGAACCGCCGGGCAGGGCGCCTGACCCGCTTCGCGCGGGCCGCGCTCGGAGTCCGTGGCGGAGGCCGGACCCCGGTGAACCGGGACGGACGGGTGGTGCTCGGCTCGGTGAGAAGATCCTCCCGGGCACGGGTTCGCCAGCAGGGTGAGCTCTCTCCGCTCGGGCGGCTTCCGGCCTCACGGGGGGACCCCCTGTGAAAGCCCGATCGATCCTGTTGTAAAGTATTGTCAGAACAGCAGGCGGGACGGAGAAACCGCAGTGCTGGAAAAGAGCAGAGGGGCTGTGGCGCAGTTGGTAGCGCACCTGACTGGCAGTCAGGGGGTCACGGGTTCGAGTCCCGTCAGCTCCACCCGATCATTCATCGTGTGAATCGCTGATTTCGAGGTCGTTTCCGCTGTTCAGGCGGGAGCGACCTTTTTTGTTGCGGGGCGGTGGGCCGGTAGCGGTGTTGACTCCGGGCTCCGGGCCGGAGATGGATCGCCGGGAAGCGTCCGCGATCGTCCCGCGGTCCTCGAACCGGCACGCGCGGCGCGGTGCGACTCGCGGGTTCCGCCACGTGCCCGAAGGCTGAGCTGCCCAGGCATGCCTCTGTTCCCCGGTTCAGTGCTCCACACGGCCCAGCGAGCATTGCGGCACACGGCCGTTATGCTTGCTGCGCAAGGCGTAAACAGCCGGCTACGCCCTGTCTGAACCTCTTTCGGCGTGTAACGATCTTCGCCGGAGAATCCGGGATTTTCCGGCTCGCCCGGCGAGTCCCGAGTTGGGGATTTCAGGGAGGTTGACCGAATGCTGGAGTTACGTGGCCGACGGCGATCCCGGAGGCCGCTCGCGCTCGGCTTGGCCGCTGCCGTCACCGGACTGGCGCTGATCGCGCCGTCCGCCGCCGCCCAGCCGCCGGGTGACGCCGCCGCCCAGCCGCCGGGTGACGACGTGCAGCACAGCAACAACGTCCACCCGGTGGCCAACGTGCCACGGCAGGGTCCGCTGGAGGAGTCGAACCACACCGATCTGGCGTTCTACCAGGACTACGCCTTCCAGGGCAGCTATGACGGTTTCACCGTCTACGACATCTCCAAGCCGCACAAGCCGAAGACGGTCACCCAGGTGCACTGCCCGGGCGGGCAGGGCGATGTGTCGGTGAGCCCGGACGGCGGCCTGCTGTTCATGTCGGTGGACTACGCCCGCACCGACGACACCTGCCAGAGCGAGCAGGGGTCCTACGAGGACCCGAGCTCCTGGGAGGGAATGCGGGTCTTCGACATCAGCGACAAGGCGAACCCGCGCTACGTCAAGGGCATCAAGACCAGCTGCGGTTCGCACACCCACACCATGGTCCCGGACAAGAACACCGACGACCTGTTCCTCTACGTCTCGTCGTACAACCCGGACGAGGCGTTCCCGAACTGCCAGCCGCCGCACGACTCGATCTCGATCGTCAACGTCCCGGCCGGTAGCCCGACCGACTCCAAGGTGGTCGCCGAGCCGGTGCTGTTCCCCGACGGTGGCGCGGCAGGCACCGCGGGCTGCCACGACATCACGGTCTACCCGGAGCACGACCTCGCCGGTGGCGCCTGCATGGGTGATGGCGCGCTGATGGACATCTCCGACCGCGCCGAGCCGCGGGTGATCACCACGGTGGAGGACCCGAACTTCGCTTTCTACCACTCGGCGACGTTCACCAACGACGGCAAGAGCGTGCTGTTCACCGATGAGCTCGGTGGCGGCGGTGCGCCGACCTGCAACGACGACGTCGGCCCCAAGCACGGCGCGGACGCGATCTACAACATCACCGGCAGCGGGGACGACCGCCAGCTCGAGTTCCAGAGCTACTACAAGATCCCGCGCGACCAGACCGACACCGAGAACTGCGTGGCGCACAACGGGAACCTGATCCCGGTTCCGGGCCGCAACGTCTACGTGCAGTCCTGGTACCAGGGCGGTGTGTCGTTCTTCGACTTCACCGACACCACCGCGCCGAAGGAGATCGGTTACTTCGACCGCGGTCCGGTCGACGAGGACAACCTGACCCTCGGCGGTTCCTGGTCGGCGTACTACTACAACGGTTACGTCTACTCCAGTGACATCACGCGCGGCCTGGACGTCATGAAGGTGACCGGCCCCGGCATGGGCCAGGCGGGGCAGGTCCACCTGGACGTGCTCAACCCCCAGACGCAGTACTCGTACCCCGAATGATCCGTCCTGCCGCCGGGCCCGGTCGCCACCGGGCCCGGCGCAGGCCGTTCGGAAGGGAGCAGGCGATGTTCCTGCGGAAGCTCTCCCTGCTGGTGGTTCTGCTGGCAGGTCTGCTCGGCGCCACCGGGACCGCGAGTGCGGGCACCCAGGCGTACAACGACGTCGACGCCGAGTTCACCCGCATGATGATCCCGCACCACTACCAGGCGATCGTCATGTCCGAACTGGCTCCGGACCGCGCGGCGGATCCCGAGCTGAAGTCGCTGGCCGAGCGCATCGGCACCGAGCAGGACCTGGAAATCCTGATGATGCGGGGCTGGCAGGGCCGCAACGGCCTGCCGGTGACCGATCCGGAGACCGCCTACCAGGACCTGCTCACCAAACCCGACGTGCTCGAGCGGATGGGCATGGCCACCCGGGAGGAGATGGACCGGCTCGCGACGCTCTCCGGGGCCGAGTTCGACCGGACGTTCCTGGACCTGATGATCCCGCACCACGACGGTGCGGTCGCGATGTTGCGGGACGTGATCCTCAACGGCAGCGACCAGGAGCTGAACCAGATGTCCCAGGACATGATGTCGACCCAGAAGGCCCAGCTCGCGATCATGCGCGACATGCGCGAGTCCGCGTGATGTGAGCGCGCCGTGCCCGGGTCGCCACCGGCGGCCCGGGCATCCGCTTGGGCGGGCCCCCCGAACGGCTCGCGCGCGGGCTGTGTATCGTGTTCACGCGAGGGATGAGCGGTGACGGCGAGCCGAGCGTCCCGGGCCAAGGGAAAACGGGGCTGTGGCGCAGTTGGTAGCGCACCTGACTGGCAGTCAGGGGGTCACGGGTTCGAGTCCCGTCAGCTCCACCCTCGACGATCAGCGGGTTCACCTTGTCGGGTGAGCCCGCTGCTTTTTCGAGCCTCGCACTCGGTTTGAGCGCGGCGTCCGTCGTCTCGGATCCAGTGCTCCGCAGTCAGCGACCGGTGGTCGGGTGGCGTTCGTTCGCACGGGGAGGTCGTGGAGCAGGCACTGACCGGACCTTCGTCGGGCGTCACCGGGACCCGGGTCAGGGCCGAGCCTCTGATCAGGACGGGACCAGCCGTCCTCTGCCGTGTGGCAGCGTGCGGGGCACGATGGCGTGTCCCGCACGCCACCACTACGGGGATTCACGGCCATGTTTATGATTTGACCGGATCGGATCGAGTCAGGTATGAACTCGACTCACGTGCGATGCGCGAGTTACTCGTAGCCGTCTCTCGTCGGATGTTCCAGAGCGAGGACCGCGACGTAAATTGTTCCTTCGTAGTAGTCGTCCCAGTCCAGAGAGGCGTCGCGAAGACCGAGTTCGGCTGTCACGGTCACTTCTCTCGACAGTTTGTCGGGTACCCAGCCTCCACCTCCTTCGCTCGATGAGATCTCTGTTTTCGCTATTTTGTAGTGCAGGCGGTGGAACGGGCGCTCCTTCTTTCTTCCGTCCTCTTCGACGAACTTTACGTCGACTCCTTGGATAAAAGTCGCGGCGCTTATTATTTTGTTGTCGAACTTTATGGTAGCGGATTCCTTGTTCACTCCGCCCTTGTGGCGCTCGAATACGATTTTTCCGGTTCTGACGGTGGGGTACGGCAACTCTTCGTGCTCCTTGTTCGTTTTGGGTTTTTCTGCGTGGAGGAACTCCGTGGTCCAATGTATTCGGATTTTTTCGGCTGGGCCATACTGGTTCCGAGTGACAGGGGTGCGGCGATGGTGTCCCTTTTTGGATCACTTTGAGTAGTATTCGGATTTCTGCTGTTCGGCATGGCTGGAACGGCCGGGTTTCGGTGTCCGCTTTTTATTGTTTTCGCTGCGCAGTGCTTCGGCGTTCGAGGTAACACCTGAGCGTGAGATGGGGTGTTGATTCCGGTGAGGTCGTCATGAGGGCTCGTGGAGTCGGTGGCGATAATTTTGATATATGTTCGAGTTTCCCGAGTCGGGAAGAAGGTGACGTTGGCCGACCGAAAAGTGGTCGCCGCTCGTGTCCGGAAGGGGAGTGCTGACCGGGTCGACCCCGATTGGTCCGGGGAGGGCTGATCCGGACATCCACGGCACCACCGAGCTCTCCGGCCTCCTGCTGTCAGTGGCCGTCTCGGCGGTCGACATTCGAGGCAGCCGCGCGTTGATGGCGCTTGTTCTATTGGCCGTACCACCTGATCGCAGTCTCCACGGGCCAAGACGCGAATTCATGTTCGAGCGGGTTTCGGTTGAGAGTGGTCTTCAACCGCGCCCCCGCGCGCAGGGGCGGATCCGCGATGGTGGAGCATTCCGATCCGAGCGCGCCGTAGCGCAGGAGCTTTGTCGGCTGAGGCCGCGAGAACTTCTTCGGTGCCTCGGGGTCCCGTTTCGGTTCCACCCGGCGCAGAAGTGTTTTCGGCAGTGGATTCCGCTTTTGTCGGCAGCTGATGCCGAAGCTGCTACCGTCCCTCCGCCAGAGCGCTGCGGAAGGATCTCCGCGGACACCTGATTGCGCACTCCTCCTGCTCCCCCGGCTCGCCGCTGGGTGCGGCCCTGCTCGGCGCCCGGGAGGGGAGGAGCGCAGCCGCCGTGTCACATCTCGCGGCGGGTTCGCCGCCGCTCGGTGCGGCTGGTGAGCTCGGCTTCGATGTCCTCGAGAGTGCGGTTCTTGGTCTCCGGCAGCCAGCGGTAGAGGTAGATCAACCCGAACAGGCCGAGCACGCCGTAGAGCCAGAAGACACCGGAGGGACCGCCGAACAGGCCGATGAGGGTCAGCACCGAGACGGACACGAGGAAGTTCAGCGCCCAGTGCGAGACGATGCCGAACGAGCCCGCCTTGCCGCGCACGCTGTTCGGGAAGATCTCGCTGTTGACCAGCCAGATCGCGATGCCGAGGCTGCAGGCGAACGCCGACTGGTAGACGATCAGGGCGGCTATGAGCAGCACGGAGACCGTGCCCTGCACCGGTTGGGTGAAAAGCAGCCCGATGAAGGCCAGGGCCGCGATGATCACGACCGTGCCGCCGAGGATGAGCGGGCGCCGTCCGAGGCGGTCGATGAACACCAGCGCGAATACCGTGAACAGCACGTTGAGCGTGCCGATGCCGACCGAGGCCAGGATCGCACCGGAGTCGCCGAATCCGGCGTCGGTGAGGATCGTGGGCGCGTAGTAGATGATCGCGTTCACCCCGACGAGCTGGCTGCTGCCCGCGGCCACGACACCGACGGAGATCCACCGGCGATAGCGCGGTCCGAGCAGTTCGCGGTAGGTGATGTGCCCTTCGGCCCGCACCGTGTCGCGGATCTCGGCGAGTTCGGAGTCGACGTGCTCCGGCGGCCGGGTGCGGGAGAGCACGTGGCGGGCCTCCTCGTGGCGGCCGTGGGTGAGCAGCCAGCGCGGGCTCTCCGGCAGTCGCAGCAACCCGAGGAACATGACCGCGGCGGGCAGCACGGCCACGCCGAGCATCCATCGCCACGCTCCTGTGGAGGACAGGCCGTAGCCGACGAGGTACGAGACGAGGATGCCGACGGTGACCATGAACTGGTGCAGGGACACGAGCGTGCCGCGCCGGTGCGGAGGTGCCATCTCGGCGATGTAGCCGGGAACGACGAGCGAGGAGACCCCGATCGCCACTCCGAGGAGACCACGGGCGAGAACCAGTACCCCCACGTTCGGCGTCAGCGCGCAGCCCAACGTGGCCAGCGCGAACAGCACGGTCACGGCGATGAGTGTGTTGCGGCGGCCCGCGCGGTCGGACACGGGGCCGCCGACGATCACACCGGCGACCGCGCCGACGAGCAGCGAGGAGACCACGACCTCCTGCGTGGAGTCGCCGAACCCGAATTCCGGCCGGATGTAGAGGATGGCAGCGGAGATGACGCCGGTGTCGTAGCCGAACAGCAACCCGCCGAACGCCGCGATGATCGACGCGCCGATGACGAGACCACTTCCGCGGGTGCGTCGGAGGTCGCTGCTCTCGCGTGCGGTGCCACTCGTCATACCAGCTCCCTCCGACGGCGGTGCCGGCTTCGCACTGGGCTGCTCCTCGGATCGTACGAGCTGAGCGGGGGTTCCGCGCTTCGCTGCCGTCGCACGTTCCAACACTGTGGACGTGGCAGCGTGGCCGTGCTGGATGCGTTGGGGATCGACAGCGCACACGTGGTGGGGATGTCCACGGGTGGAGTGCTGAGGAGGGGGCTACCGAAGTGGACCCTGGACGGTCAGCGTGAGAACCCCCGCTTCGGAACCGGACCCCCGAGGTGGCCTCGGCCGTTCGCCAGCCGGGCGAGATCACCTCCTCGCGGTGCGAGAAACGGAACCGGTTCACGGGAGAGGGGCTGGGTGCTGGTGATGACGCTGATGAACCAGGATCCGTCGAGGGGCACCGCCGGCGGTGCGCCGATTGTCCCGAGCGTCCGGGAAAGCGCGAAGACCGAAACCGCGCCGAGCCAGAGAAAACCTCCTGAGATCGTGCCGCCGGGTCCGCCTCTCGCTCTTCCGCGGCAGGAAGAACGGTTTACACTCGATCGGCGTAGCGCGGCGCCGTGCTTTCCGTGTGCGTTTCGTGTCCGTGTGCGAGGCGAGTCCGCGAGTGGTGTACACGTCCTTTATTCGGGGTGAATTTTTCGTCAATTGATTCGGGCGTGGTTCGGTGGTCCTGGTGCTGACCACCGCCGTGTTGATTCGGGATCGATTCGTGTGCTGCACATCATTCCTGTTCCTGTTGCGTGGGGATGGGGGCTTTGTGAGGGTTGATCCTGCCGTGATCGTCCGGATGAAAATCGTTCGTCGGTCGCGGCTGCAGCGGGACGTGTAAATCACTTGTCGAGGATCGGGAGTTTCATGTGGCTCCTGGAAGAATGCCGTCCATGACCGTTTCCGGTTCGACCGCATCCGGTTCGTCCGTTTTGGCGGACGAGCGCGGAATCCTGTGGCGCGGCGCGCTGGCTCTCGCGGCGGCCATGGGAGTGGGGCGCTTCGCGTACACCCCGATCCTGCCGCTCATGGAACGGCAGGCGAGCCTGACCGCCGACGCGGGGGCCTGGATCGCCACGGCCAACTACGTTGGTTACCTCGTGGGCGCTCTGCTGCTCATCGTGTTCCCGGCGCTGGCTCTTTCCGGGGGATTCCTCAGGTGTTGGCTCCTGGTGCTCGTCGCTTCCATCGCGGCGATGCCGCTGAGCACCGATCCTCCGGTTTGGATGGTGCTGCGGTTCCTCGCCGGTGTGGCCAGCGCCGTCATCTTCGTCGTCTCGGCCCAGGCGGTACTGCGCACGTTGCGACGCAATCCGCACCTCTCCGGGTGGGCTTACGGAGGTGTGGGCCTGGGCATCACGCTTTCCGGGGGAGCCGTGCTGTTGCTCGGGTCGACCTCCTCGTGGGGCGTCTCCTGGCTGGTGTGCGCGGTGCTGGCCGCTCTGCTCGGTGCCCCGGTGTGGACGTTGCTGGACAGGGCCACGCCGCCTTCGAGCACGGCAGAAGCATCGGAGGACGTCGTCCCGGGCCGTGCCAGAGCGTTCGGGCTGCTGCTGCTCGGCTACTTCCTCGAAGGGGTCGGATACATCATCGCGGCGACCTTCCTGGTGGCCGCGCTCGCCGACGCCGACCTGAGCTGGCTGGGCAACGGCGCGTGGGTGCTGGTCGGGCTGGCCGCCGTCCCCTCCTGCGTGCTGTGGTCACGACTCTCCAGGGGGTTCTCCACGCCGACGCTGCTCGTGGCCGCCCTGCTGCTGCAGACCGTCGCGGTCGCGTTGCCGGGGCTCACCGGAAACCCCGTGGCGGTGATCCTCGCGGCCGTCGTCTTCGGCGGCACCTTCATGGGGATCACGACCCTGGCACTGGCCTCCGGAGCCGCGCTGCGCGTGCCGCGAGCGGCGGCGGCCCTCACCTCGGCCTACGGTCTCGGGCAGATCGCGGGACCGCTGGCCGTGCAACCGACTCTGGCGGCCGGTTACCGGCCCGCGCTGCTCATCGGCGGTGCGGTGCTGCTCGGCGGCGCGCTGGTGGTGCTGGCGCTGCGATTGACGTCCTGGGAAACACGCCCCGGAACGACCCCGGGCAGCGTCCGGGACAGCTGAAACGACGACCCCGACAGACGAACAGGAGTTCGCGCGGTGTTCACCCTTTCCGAACTGGAAGTCCCCGTCATCGCCGCCCCGATGGCGGGCGGCCCCTCCACTCCAGCCCTCGTGGCTGCCGTGGCCGGAGCAGGCGGCACCGGCTTTCTCGCCGCCGGTTACAAGACTCCGGAGGCCTTGGAGAAGCAGTTCGCCGAGGTTCGAGCGCAGCGGGTGACGAACTTCGGGGTGAACCTGTTCGTGCCGAGCAAGCCGCAGGACAAACCGGACGCGGTTGCCGCCTACCGGGCCGAGCTCGAAGGTGAGGCCGAACGCTACGGGGCGACGACGCCCGAGACGGATCCGGCCGACCGCGACCGCTTCGAGGAGAAGGTGGACCTGCTGGAACGCGATCCGGTCGCGATGGTGTCCTTCACCTTCGGCCCTCCTCCGGAGGAGGTCGTCTCCAGGCTGCACGGGGTGAACACCCTCGTCGTGGCCAGCGTGACCACTCTCGAGGAGGCTCGGATCGCCGAGCGGCGCGGCGTGGACGTGTTGGCCGTGCAGGGCAGCGAGGCCGGTGGTCACCGCGCCACCTACGACGTGGAGGCCCCCGACGACGGGGTGAGCACGTTCGAGCTGCTGGAGCGGGTCCGTGCGCACATCGCTCTCCCGCTGATCGCCGCGGGCGGTTGTCACGGCGGAGCGGACGTGGCGCGCGCCCTGCGCGCGGGGGCCACGGCGGTCCAGCTCGGGACCGCCTTCCTGCGCTGTCCCGAGTCCGGTGCCGCACAGCCGCACAAGGACGCGCTGGCCGACCCGCGCTTCACCGAGACGGCGGTGACCCGCGCCTTCTCCGGCCGGAACGCCCGGGGGCTGCGCAACCGGTTCATCGACGAGCACGACGCCACCGCACCTGCCGCCTACCCGGGGGTCAACCAGCTCACCAAACCGCTGCGTGCCGGAGCGGCGGCGCAGGCCGATCAGGACGGACTGGCGCTGTGGGCGGGCACCGGTTACCGCTCCGCGAGTTCCGAACCTGCCGCGCACATCGTCACCGGTCTGTGGGAGGAGGCGCGTCGGGAAATGCGGTGATTCCCGTGCCGCTGCGGGAACTTCGTTCCCGGACGCCGCCCTCCGAGCCCCGGTGCCGGGAATCCGTGCCCCCGCGAAGTGTTCGTTCCCGGCGACCGACGAATTCGACGAGTCTCCGAACCGGGCACAGCCGTGCCGTGCCGGTGAAACCCGCTCAGACGATCTGTCCGAGGAATCCTCATCGCGAGGAGAGGAACCATGATCAGAGAAATCGCCATCGTCGGCCTCGGGCCGCGCGGACTGTCCGTACTGGAAAGGATCGCCGAGAATTCCCGCCACCGGGACGACTTGCGGGTCGTCGTGCACGCTTTCGACTCTGAGTCGCCCGGGGCCGGCTCGGTTTGGCGGCCGAGCCAATCACGGCGACTCCTGATGAACACGGTCGCCTCGCAGATCACCCTGTTCACCGATCCGAGCGTTCGCTGCGACGGTCCGATCGTGCCGGGGCCCAGTCTGTACGACTGGATCAGCCGGGGCGCGAGCGTCGAGATCGATGACGAGGAGCTGCGCGCCGAGGCGTCCGGGCTGGCCCCGGACGAGTACCCGAGCCGTGCCCTCTACGGCAGGTACCTGCACTGGGTGCTCGACCGTATCCGATCGGGACTGCCGAGCAACGTCCGATTGCGCACCTACACCGACCGCGTTCAGGCCACGGCGGTCGTGGAGTCCGGCAGGTACGTGGTCGTCCCGGCGCAACGCGGCAGGGCGGTCACCGTGGACAGGATCGTCCTCGCGCTGGGGCACCTGCCGGGTGGGCTGGGGGAGCGCGAGCGGAACTTGCAGGCGTTCGCGACCACCTACGGGCTGACCTACGTTCCGCCAGCCAACCCGGCCGACGTCCGGCTGGACCGGGTGGGGCCCGAGCAGACCGTGCTGATGAACGGCCTCGGGCTCAACTTCTTCGACTACCTGAGTCTGCTCACCAGCGGGCGCGGCGGGAGTTTCGAACGAACCGGGGAAGGGCTGGTCTACCACCCGTCCGGCGCGGAGCCCACCATCGTGGCCGGTTCCCGCCGAGGGGTGCCGTACCACGCGCGGGGCAAGAACCAGAAGGGCGTGGTCGGCAGGCACACCCCGCGGTTCCTCACCTCCGAGACGATCACGAGGCTGCGTTCGCGGGCGCGCGAGCTCGGAGGCCTGGACTTCGGAGCGGAGGTGTGGCCGCTGATCACCAACGAGGTCGCGTTCGTCCACTACCGCGCGCTGCTGCGCAAGAGGTTCCCGCACGCCGACCACGAGGTGTTCGCCTGCGGACTGGAGACGGTGCTGCGGCACCGGCAGGACCGATTACGCCCGTTCCTGCGTGCGCACGGCATCGGGGCGGAGGACGAGTGGTCCTGGGAACGCATCTCGCGTCCGCTGGGGGAGCGGAGCTTCGAGTCCCCCGATGACTTCACGTGCGCCCTGCTGGACCATCTCCGCGAGGACCTGGACAACGCGTACGACGGCAATGTGGACAACCCGCTCAAGGCGGCGCTGGACGCCATGCGGGACCTGCGCAACGAGGTGCGCCAGGTGGTCGACCACGGTCAAGTGCGGGCGCTTTCCCACCGCGATCACTTGGCGCGGTTCTACACGCCGCTCAACGCGTTCGTCTCGATCGGTCCGCCGCCCCGCCGCGTCGAGGAACTGATCGCGTTGATCGAGTCGGGAACGGTGACCGTCGCCGGTCCCGGGTTCAGCGCCGCGGCCGACTCCCGCGGGTGCTTCAGCGGATCCGCTTCCGCGGTGCGCGGATCGGAGTACACCGGCGACGTGCTGATCGACGCCAGGTTGCCCGATCCCGGTGTGGTCGGATCCGACGATCCGCTGGTCCGATATCTGCTGGACACCGGAACCGGAAGACGGCACGTCCTGAACACGGGAGGTGTCGAGCACACCACCGGTGGGCTCGAGGTCACGGAGCGTCCCTACCGGTTGGTGGACTCCTCCGGAGAACCGAACCCCGGTCTGCACGCGTTCGGAGTGCCGACCGAAGGCGTGCACTGGGCCACCGCGGCCGGGGTCCGGCCGGGACTGGACTCGGTGATCCTCGGCGACGCGGACGCGATCGCCCGTTCCGTGCTGGGCATCGACGACACCGGGACGGATGCGCGGGAGCGCTCCCCGGCCGGTGCCCGCCCGCGGCCCGCGCCTGTGCACTGAAATCGGGACAGTGAGAACGAGAGGGAGAACATGTCCGAGGACCGTTTCGCCACGGGAGATCGGATCCGCCGAGAAGTACTGGGCGATCAGTACGTCAACACCATGCTCCGCGGCTGGGAGCCCGCCCGCCCCCTGCTCGAAATGATCACCGAGTTCTCCTGGGGAACCGTTTGGTCCAGGGAAGGGGTGGATCGCAGGACCAGGAGCCTGCTCAACGTCGCCATGCTGGCCGCGCTCAACCGGCCCGCCGAACTGCGTCTGCACATCGGTGGTGCGTTGCGCAACGGTTGCACCGTCGAGGAGCTGGCCGAGGTGGCCCTGCAGAGCGCCGTCTACGCGGGAGTTCCGGTGGGTATCGACACCATGAGGCTGATCAGGGAGGAAGCCGACGCGTTCGAGGGGGACTCCGAAGGGGGGAACGGACGCGGCGGATGAACCGGCCCCCACGGGAGCGGGCGGTGGCACCGTGTTCGGCCGCCGGTGCGGTGCCACCGCGATCCGTGTGCGTCGATGACCGGTGGCGACCTCGCGAAACGCGGATGCCTCGAAGCGAAGCCGTCCCCGCGTGTCACCGACGGCGCGAGCACTCGTTCGAACGGGACGGGAGGGAATTCGATGAGCCGATTCGCACGCCTGGCGTTCACCGACACTGTGCGCCGGGTTCAACAGCAAGAGGGAACGCGGCCCCGGAATCACGGAGATCTCGGTGCGGCGGTGGGGCTCGACCCCGATCCGCTGGGAGAGCGCGAGAGTGAGTTCATCGGGGAGCGGGACGGGTTCTACCTCGCCACTGTCGGGGAAACCGGCTGGCCGTACGTGCAGTTCCGCGGTGGTCCGGAAGGATTCGTCCACGTCCTCGACGAGCACACGCTCGGATACGCCGACGTTCGCGGCAACAGGGAGTACATCACCAACGGCAACCTGCGCACGGACGGCAGGGCGGCGTTGTTCTTCATGGACTACTCCAGGCGTAGCAGGCTCAAACTTTTCGGTCGCACGGAAACGCGCTGGCCGGAGGACGATCCGGAACTGACCGACTCGGTTTGCCGGGTGCGTACGGAAGGAAGGGTCGAGCGGGTCGTGCTCATCCGGGTCGAGGGGTTCGACTGGAACTGCCCCAAGCACATACCGCGCCGCTACACCGAACGTGAGCTCGCCCCGACCCGTGAGCGACTGTCCCGTCTGGAGTCCGAGAACTCGGAGCTTCGTTCCCGGCTCCGGGCTCTCGGCGCGGATCCGGACGAGCTCCGCGGAGACGAGCGGTCCGGCGGCTGAGCTTTCCTCGGGAGCGGTGCGGGGAGCAGGCGAACACGCCGATGAGCGGTACGGGAAGTGAACCCGTTCCGCCGACCGGCGTTGCCGTCGCGGCCCGGGGTTCGGGTGGTACCCAGCTGTTCCGCGTCCGCCTCGAACTGACTGCTACGAGGAGGCCACGGCGCCCGTGCCCGGGCGGTCACGGGGCGGTCCGCCGGGGCGGAACCGTCAGCTCGTCGGTTTCCGCGCCGACAGCAGCAGGTGCCGCTCGGTGTCGGCGCTTCCGCGCCCAGTGGGGACGAACGGTTCCGAGCGGGTGCTCAGCACTTCCAAACCGGCCTGTTCCAGCAGCTCCGGCCACTGCTCGGCGGCGAAACTCGTGACCCGGAGCGGGTAGCCGAGGAAGGGCACCACGAGCTGTTCGATGTCGCCCGGAACCGTCAGCAGCGCGAGCGTTCCTCCAGGGGCGAGCCACTGCCGCACCCGTTCCAACATCGTGCGGATCTCCGCACGCGAGAGCGTCAGGAAGGCGAAGAACGCCCCCACCGCCTGAAACGACTCCGGTGGGAAGTCCCGGTCGCGGATGTCGGTGAGCTCGAACCGAGCCCCCGGCACCCGCTTCCGGGCCAGCTCGATCATGGTGGTGGAGACGTCCAGGCCCGTCACCGCGCACCCGGCGCCGACCAACCGCTCCGCGACCGGCCGGCCGGTGCCGCTGCCCAGGTCCAGCACCTCGTCACCGGGACGCAGCCGCGCCAGCAGGTCGTGCAGCCCCTCCCACACCAGCGGTGCCTCGTGGAACGCCGCCTCGTAGTCGGCGCCGAGCTCGTCGAACACCTCGGCCGGGTCCAGCACGCCGTCCGCATCCATGTCGGCTCCAAGGGGTGGTTGCAAGCGGTTCCGCCGTTTTGCCCGACGACCGGTCCAGCCGAGCGAGTGCTCGCCCAACCCGCGCGAGCGCTCGGGGGAGAGGTCGCCGCTTTCGATGCTACGGCGAAACCCCCCACTTCCTCAGCCGGTGGACTTGACCGCGGACTCGTTCGATCCGGCGTGCTCCGCGGCGGCGTCCCCTGTCGGCCCTCCGGTGTGCTGCCCGGGGCGGGCGGCCACCCCCATCGCCACCGCCGCGAGCGCGCCGATGACCGCGAAGACGTAGAAGCCCCACGGGTAGGCGATGCCCGCGGTGAGCAACGCACCCCCGATCAACGGGCCACTGATCGCGCCGATGCGCCCGACCCCGGTGGTCCAGCCCAGACCGGTGGCCCTGCTGTCCACCGGGTAGCTGCGCCCGACGAAGGCGTACACCAGCACCTGGGCGCTGAACACGAAGAAACCGGCCAGCAGCACCGCCAGGTAGAGCCCGAGGAAGGGCAGCCTGATGCTGAGCAGCGCCAGCATCACGGCGGCGGCCGCGAACCACAGCACGGTGGAGAACTTGACCCCGGCCCGGTCCGAGACGATTCCGGCCACGATCAGTCCGAGCACGGCACCCACGTTCAGGGTCAGCAGCAGGCTGAGCGAGGTGTCCAGCGGGTAGTTCGCGCTGCGCATGATCTCGGGCAGCCAGGTGTTCAGACCGTAGACGAGGATGAGTCCGAGGAACGAGGTCACCCAGAAGGCCACGGTCGAGCGTGCCATGCCGCCGCGGAACAGCAGTGTGATGCTCTCGCGGACCGAGGCCCCGTTCGACTGCTCCCGCTTGCGTTCGGCCCGGTCGCGGAACACCTCGGACTCCGGCAGGTGGCGCACCATCAGCGGCACCAGCACCAGTGCGGGGGCGGCCCCGGCGACGAACATGGCCTGCCAGCCGAAGCTCGGGATCAACCCGATACCGAGCAGCGCGGTGAGCACGGCGCCGACGTGGTAGCCGGTCATGATCGTGGTGGTCGCCGTGCCGCTCCTGCTGCCGCGGGCGTACTCCGTGGTCAGCGTGATCGCGGTCGGCAGGCACCCGCCGAGCCCCAGGCCCGCGAGGAAGCGCAGCAGCCCGAACACGAGGACCGAGGGGGCGACCGCGCACAGCAGGGTGAACAGGGAGAACGTGGTCACCGCCACCAGCAGCACCTTGCGGCGGCCTATGAGGTCGGTGATGGTTCCGATCGTCAGCGCGCCGACCATCATGCCGATCAGCCCCACCGTGGAGACCACCGAGGCGCTCGCCGGGTCCAGTCCCCACACTTCGTTCTCGAGCATGACCGGCAGAACCGTTCCGAGCACCACGAGGTCGAAGCCGTCGAGGAGCACCGCCGCCCAGCACAGCGGCAGCACCCATCCGACTCCCGCGCGGCTCGTCGTTTCAACACCCGGCACAGCACTCTCCTCGCTGAATTGGACGTGGTTCGAAGTCGCGGACGGTCGTGTGGTGGTCGCCGACGGCGGAATCGGGCGAGCAGTGTCCGCAGCCGATCACACCGCGTGTTTCCCGGCGTTTTTCGAGGTCGCGACCGTCGGCCAGTAAGAGTGGCTTTGACAAAGGTCATATGTCCAATACCATCTCGTGGCGGTAGCCATACCTGTGAGATATGGACCATTCGTGTGCAGCGACGAGGGCGGGATTGGAACTACGACACCTGCGGTACTTCGTGACCATCGCCGAGGAGCAGAGCCTCACGCGCGCCGCGGCTCGGCTGCACATGGCGCAGCCGCCGCTCAGTGCGCAGCTGCGCAAGCTCGAGGCGGAACTCGGCACCACCCTCGTCCAGCGGACCGCGCGCGGCGCCCAGCTCACCGAGCCGGGAAGGGTGCTGCTGGAGGAGGCCCGGCGCATCCTGCACGAGGTGGACCAGGCGGCCCGGATGACGCGCGAGGTGGGCAGCGGTCTGGTGGGCAGGCTCGCTCTCGGGTTCATCCCATCGGCCTCGAACGCGGTGCTGCCGCCGATCCTGCGCCAGTTCAAGGCCGAGTACCCCGACGTGACGCTGCACCTGCAGGAGATGCGGCCGAACGAGATCGTGGACCGGCTGCACGACCGCAGGATAGACGCGGGGCTGTTCTACCTGCCCTTCGAGGACCCCGCGTTGCACGTGCGCTCGGTGGCCGAGGAGTCCCTCGTGCTGGCCGTGCCCGCCACGCATCGCCTGGCCCGGCGCGAGCGGGTGGAGCTGGCCGAGGTGGCGGAGGAACCGTTCATCCTTCCCGCTCGGCACGGGAACATGCCCGGGCTGTACGCGATAGTGGTGGATGCCTGTGAACGAGCGGGCTTCTCACCGCGGGTGGTGCAGCGCGACGTCTGGCTGATGCAGACGATCGTGGGGCTGGTCGCCGGGGGGATGGGGGTCTCCGTCGTTCCGGACTCGGTGCGCAGGCTGCAGCGTGCCGGTGCGGCCTTCCTCCCGCTGAGCGACGTCTCGGAGCAGGCGCAGACCGCGATCGCGTGGCGCGGCGGGACCGCGCAGCCCGTGCTCGGGTCCTTCCTGGACATCGTCACCACGCGCTCCCCCGCGGTCTGACCGGGGTTTTCCGTTCCCACCCGCCGTGGGTGGCCGTTTGGCGGAACCGCCCGGTGCGGCCCCGTGCGGGCGGGGGTGGTGCCCGCGGCACCACCCCCGCACCGGCACGTTGGCCGCCACGGCGGCCCCACGGGTGCCGAAGGGTGGCCGAGGCACAGCGCACGGCGTGATTCGTGTGCTCGCGACCTCTCGTTGTCACCGGGGAATTCGAGCACTGTGAAGGACGTTCGAAGGAACGTTTTTCGTCAGGGGTGCCGGCAGATGAACGTGGTAGCGGTCCGTGCCGAGGAAGTCGTCGACGAGCTGTGCGCGAACGTGTTCTCCGCACTGAGCAGAAGCGATCAGCGAAGACGGGGGCAGGAGTACGTGCTGGGGCTGTTGTCCACGACCGGACGACGCTCGATCCGCAACATGGCCACCGGCATCGGTGGGGCGGCCGCGGCGCAGCGGCTGCACCACTTCGTGCACGGCTCCACCTGGGACTGGATGGCGGTGCGGAACCTGCTCGTCCGCTACCTGCGCGAACGCGTGCGCCCGCTCGCCTGGGTGGTGAGTCCGCTGTCCATCCCCAAGGCCGGGGACCACTCGGTCGGGGTGAGCACGACGTCGAGCAGCCAGCGGGCCTTCGGGCTCTGGATGGTCACCGAGGACTTCGCCGTGCCGGTCAACTGGCGGTTGTTCCTGTCTCCCGAGTGGACGGACGACCGGAGCAGGAGGGGCAAAGCCGGTATACCCCCCGGCCTGGGAAACGAGACGTCGGGGCAGTGCGCCGCGAACGTGGTGCTCGAAGCGGTACGCGCCTGGGGGACGCTCGGTGCCCCGGTGATCTTCGACAACGCGGAAGCCGAGATCGATTTGCCCGGCAGTGGTCTGGCCACCGCCGAATTCCCCTACCTGCTCCGTGTGCCGCGGTCGGCCCGGTTCTCCGTGGCCGATCCGTCGCTTCCCGGCTACGGCTCGGGGACCCTGCCCGCCCAACGGCTGCTCGACTCGGTGCGCGGGTTGCGCAGAGCGGTCGGATGGACCGATCCACTCACGGGGGAGTCCTCGACGACCCAGTCGGCGGCAGTGCGGGTCGGTTCCCTGCACGAGCGGAGGGGCACGTACAGCCCGGGCAGCACCGGACGCCCGCTCCGGCTCCTCGGTGAGTGGGCCGATCCGCAGCGGCCTCCGGCGCACATGTGGCTGACGAACGCGCCCACACCGCCCGTGGAGACGTTGCTGCGCAGTACCAAGTTGGCGGGACGGGCGTCCGGGGACGCCCGTGCGGTCGGCGACGAGGTGGGGATGCGTGACTTCGAGGGACGTTCCTTCCCCGGGTGGCACCGGCACATCACGCTCGTGTCGATCGCCCACGCGGCGCGGGTGCTCTCGCGCGACCGCGCGGGGGAACCGGATCAGGTGCCGCCGTTGCCAGTGTGACCCGCCAGCGGGGACGGCCCGTCGTTCTTCTGGAGCGTGTGCCTGGTGCGTTGCAGGCGCAGGGCGAGCTGGATCTCCAGGATCCGCTCGGGGTGCTGCCACTCCGGGCCGAGCAGGGTGGTGACGCGCTCCAACCTGCGCGAAACCGTGTTGGGGTGCACGTGCAGCGTCTCGGCGGCGTTGGTCGGGCTGTTCCCCGAGTCGAAGTAGGCGCGCAGCGTGGGAACCAGCTCGGTCGCCTGGGCCGTGTCGTAGTCCAGCACCGGGCCGATGGTCGAACGGATGAAACCGTCCACGTCGTGGTCGTCGGACAGCAGCATCCCGACGAAGCCGAGCTCGCGGGCCGCCGCCGCGCACCCGGTGTTTCCGAGCGCGGTGAGCGCGTCGAGACAGCGCATCGCCTCCTGGTGGACGTTGATCAGCGCGGACGGTTCGGAGAAGGGGCCCGCGGCTCCGACGGTGACCGGATGCCCGAGCAGCGCGGAGAGCTCCTCGGAGATGGACCTGGCCGCGGTTCCCGCGTCGGTGCCCGGTAACAGCAGCACCACGTGGTCGCCGCGGACGCTTTTCAACCCGGACCAACGCGCGGCGTAGGAGGAGGCCCAACCCGCGGCTCTGCCGTGTCCCTTCCCCTCGGGGCGGGCCACCACGACGACGTGCGGTTCGTTCAGGTTGATCGACAGGCGGCGGGCACGTTCGGCGTGCTGCTGCGGCGACAGCCAGGAGGAACTGAGCAGGTCCTCGAACAGTTCCTCACGCAGCTGCCCCTCGGCCACGGCGGTGCTGCGCTGGATGAGCAACGAGATGGCGACGCTCTGGGCGACGAGGTGGAACAGGTGCAGGTCGTGCTCGGTCGGTTGCCCCCGAGGCCGCAGTACCAGCGTGCCGAACTGTTCGGACCCCGCCGCGGCCGGGCAGGACCAGACGCACTCCAGGGGCTGGAACGGTTCGTGCTGATCCGACACGTCGGCGGAGATCCACCGGTACTCGATGTCGGCCAGTTCCGGGATCTCACCCGTGGCGGCCAGCTTGTTGCCGACGGTGTCGTAGACCAGCACCGTTCCGTCCAGTTCGCGGGCGGCGTCCGCGGCCAGCGCGTCCAGGCCCTTCCCGCGCAGCACGTGATCGAGCAGTCTGCTGTGCGCGGCGTGCAGTCGCCGTGCCGCCTGCGAGGAGCTCACCGCCTCCGAGGTGTCCATCCTGAGTTCGGTCACCTCGGCCCTGGTGCGGTCGAGCAGCCGCGTCTTCTCGATCGCCACGGTGACCAGCTCCCCGAGCGAGGAAAGCAGGGTGATCTCGTCGGTGTGGAAGAGCCGGCGTTCCCTGCTGGCCACGTAGAGCGAGCCGAGCGAGCTGCTGTCGTCCCGCAGCGGGACCGCGAGGATGGAGCACAGGTTCTCGGCCCGGACCACCTCGTCTATGACCTCGGAGTGCTCGAACCTCTCGTCGGTGAGGTACTCGGAGGACCAGAAGGGGGCCGAGTGGCGGGTGGCCTCGTTGCCCACTCCGCCGTCGGAGGGGACCCTGAAACCCACGGTGATGGTCGAAGCGTGCCCGTCGGCCGCGCGGACGTACGAGCAATTTTCCTCGGGCGAGTGAAAAGCAATCCACGACATGTCGAGATTCAGCAGAAGTCGTGCTCTTCTGGTGGCCAGTTTCAGCAGGGTCTCGAGCTCGTGCGGCCGCGTGAGTTCGCGGGCCATGTCGACCAGGGCGGCCATTCCCGCGGCACGTTGCTGGGGGCGGGTCGAGGAGCCGCGTATTCGTAGAGCCAGCTCCTTGGCCTTGTCCACGCGTTCGAGGAGCCTCGAGTCCGTGTTTTCGCGGTGCAGCCGTTGAGACCACTGATCCAATTGGACGGGTGAGGCTTCCCCGGCCAACAGTTCGAGGACTTCGAGCAGCTCGTCACCAGGAACGGCATCTTGTTTCGCCACCGGTGTCGTTCCTCCTCGTCTCGTGCCGTGTGGAGCACCAAGATTAGCAACCGATTCGGACGAACCGGACCGCAGTGACTCGGCGACCTGACACAGAACCGGTTTTTGCGCGGGCGAGTGAGGGGCCCGGCACCTCACCGGGGAGGGAGAAATGTAGCCCCGTCACCTTCCGTGGCCCTGTGCGCTGCGGAATCCTGTTCATCGGGATCTTTTTGGGGGGCACTACATCACTTCGAACCTGTGGGGAACGGATGACCGAAGTCAGGAGCTATGTCCGCTCTTTGGAACGCAGCAGGATTTCCAGGACTCGGAAGGACCGGCCGCGCGTGTTTACCATGCGCGGATTCGAGTGGGATCTGTTGGAGGAGGTGTTCGCACCGGTTTATTCGCCTTCGACCGAGGTGGGACTGGACTTTTTGGAGCAACGTCGTGTGCCTTTTGGCGGTTCGCTTCTCGAAGTCGGTTGCGGAGCCGGATTGTTGGCCGTGCTGGCCGCGAAGTACGGGTGCCGGAGGGTGGTCGCCTCCGACGTCAATCCGCACGCGGTGCGCAACGCCGCTTTGAACGCCGCACGCCACGGGGTGGCGGACAGAGTGGAGGCCGTGCACTGCGACATGTTCTCCGGGATCGACCACGACGAGCGATTCGACACGATATTCTGGAGTTCCAACTACGTGTACGGGCCGTGCGACTACGAATACCGCTCCTTGCACGAACGCGCCTACGTCGATGCCGGTTACCGCGCGCACCGCGCTTTCCTCGAGCAGGCCCCGTTGTGGCTGAGCGAGGGCGGAACCGCGTTGCTGCACTTCAGCAGTCGTGGTGACCACGGTGAACTCGAAAACCTGGCTCGACGGACCGGCCGGCTGCTGCGGACGGTGACCACCGTCGAACTGCTCGAAAGCGAGTACGGAGCGGACCCCGTTCGACACCTGCTGTTGGAGGTGCTGCCGGTGAGCGACCGCGTGGGAGGGGAGATGGCCACCGCGCGGTGAACCACGTGCCGTGCTCCGGGGGCGGGAACCTCCGTCACGGAGTCACCCGGCCGGGTTTTCCGGGAGATCCGGGGAAACCGGGTCCTGGGGGAGCAGGGAGAAGTCGTTTTCCAGTTCGTGGATGACGGCGGCCGGATCCACACCGAGCCCCCGCAGGTTCTCCAGGACCCGGTGCGCCTGCGGGTGGGTGTTCAGCATGTTGTCCCCCCGCAGGGGATGGCGCCCGGCGGCGCTCTCCAGTGTGGACCTAGTCAGGGCCTGCGCGGTGTTCCAGCCGATCAGTTCGGGAACGTGCCAGGGCCTGACACCGGTCCAGAGCAACCGGGGAGGGCGGGCGCCCGCGGCTCGCAGCACGCGCCACCACCAGCCCTCCAGGTGGGTCTCCCGCGTGCGATAGGCGAGCCGCGCCAGTGCGGTACCGGCCCGATTCCGGTGCGCCGCCGCGGTGTGGCCGGGAAGGGCGCCCAACCGCCGGTTGATCTCCTTGTCGAACAGCCCCACGGGGAAGGAAGTGATACCGGTGATCTCGAGTAAACGTATACCCGATTCCATGGCGCGTTCGGCTCCGGCGATGTGCGCGTCGAGCACCCTCCGGTACCGCTCCAGGGAGAGAATCGCGGTGCCGTGCACCCCCACGCCTTCGGCCAGGCAGTCCCTGTAGGCGTGGATCCCCGCGTCCGTCGCCGGTATCCGGACCAGCAGGTTCGGCCGGCACACTTCGGCGTGTACCGTCCTCGCGGCTTCGACCAGCGCGTCCGGGTCGTGCGTCAGCCGCTGGTCCACGGGAACGGAGACGTAACCGTCGCGGCCTCCGCTGCTGTCGTAGACGGAGCGCATCGCGTCACACGCCTCGCGCGCGACCGGCAACGGCTCGGTGTGGTCGGGGAGGAGGAAGCCGAACCAGGAATGCTCGCCGGAGAGGGACCCTGCCCACTCCGGCGAGGGATTCCCGCGGTCATCGGTGGTCAGCCAGGGGGCCACCCCCTCGGCTGCGAGACGGTCGAGAAGCGCGTTCTCCGGGCCGGTGATCATACGAGCCGATGATAGGCGGGTCCCCGAAGGCCGTTAAGACGCTTTTTTGTCTTCGTCAAGTCCCGGAGGACGAATTCGGCCGTGATCTCCCCGCTGTTCTCGTTCGGCGTCCTCCCGGGGTGTTCTCGCGCTCGATTCCTGCTCCGGAAAGCTGCGGACAATTTTCTTCCCCGGTTTCGGACAACGTCGCGTGATGTCAGTTGCGGTGGGTCCGGTACCGCGCTCCGGAACCGGAGTCGTGTCCTCACCCGTCTCGCCGCCGCGGCTCCCGGAGCAGCCACAGCGCCAGCGCGGCCGTGCAGGCCAGGGCCACCGCACCGACGTCGAAGGCGAAGGCGTACCCGGCCGTCTCGGCCGCCCGTTGTCCTGCGCCTCCGAGCGCCAACGAGTTGGTGTGCGCGGTGGCCAGGGACACGAGCAGCGCCAAACCGGCCGTGGGGCCCGTTTCCATCGCGGTGTTGACCATGCTGCCCGCGAGTCCCGCACGATCGTCGCGTGTGCGGGAGAAGACCGTCACCGTGCCCCCGGAGAACATCATGCTGATCCCCACGGGCAGCACAAGGAGGCCGGCCAGCAGAGCACCGGCGTAGGGGCTGTCGGCCTCGGCACGGCCGAGCAGCCAGAGTCCGGACGCGGCCAGCAACGATCCGGCGACCACGACGTTGCGCGCGCCGAACCACCTGACCAGGTGGGCCGCGGTCGTTCCGACGACGGCCAGGGTAACGCTGAAGGGCAGGAAAGCGGCCGCGGTGAGCAGCGGGGACATTCCGGCGACCTGTTGAAAGTACAGCGACATCAGCATGAACATGGTCGATATCCCGGTCGCTCCGGCCAGGATCACCCACAGTCCCGCAGCGCGGTGGGCCGAGCGGAGGAAGTCCATCGGCAGCAGCGGGTCCGGAGTCCGCAGTTCCAGGACGACGAACAGTGCCAGCAGCAGCACGCCGAGGAGGACCGGGCCGAGCACCGGCGGGGAACCCCAGGGACTCTCCGCCGCGTGGACCAGACCGTAGCTGAGCGCGGTCAAACCCGCTGTCGCCAGTACCGCTCCCTTGACGTCGAGGCGTGAACGAGTGTCCGCCGAGCCCTCCGGAAGCAGCGCGCGGGTCAGGGCCAGCGCGACGACCGCCACGACCGCGGGGATGGCGAACGTCCAGCGCCAGGAGAACCAGGTGGACACGGCCCCCGAGGCCAGGGTGCCGACCGCCGCGCCCATGGGGGACAGCCCACCCCACACCGCCATGGCACGGGAACGGCGGTTCGGCTCGGGGAAGACGGATCCGACGAGTGCCATGGCCGCCGGGGCCGCCAGCGCGGCCCCCGCTCCCTGCAGAAAGCGGGAGACCAGCAGCGTCCGGAACCCGGGAGCGATTCCCGCGGCCAGCGAGGCCGCGCCGAAGACAGCGACTCCCACGGTGAACAGCCGACGCCGTCCGTACAGGTCCGCGGCGCGACCACCGAGCAGCAGCAGGCCACTGAAGGACAGGCCGTAGGCGGCGTTGACCAGGGTCAACCGGCTCGTCGAGAGGCCGAGCTCGGCTTCGATCCTCGGCAGGGCCACCGAGAGCATGGTGATCGCCATGATGAGCACGATCTGCACGGTGGCCAGCAGTGAAAAGGCCGCTCTGGTACGTGGCGGGGCTTCGTGCCGCCCTTCCCTCTCGGACGCGGTGGCGTCTCGGGACTCCACAGCCATCGAACACCTCGACAATTCCGGACGATTGATTTCCGGGAGGAGTGTGCGCAACTCTGGTGGCCGCGGCAACGAGGACGCACAATTTCGTCAGGTCCGCTCCGCCGATCCGCCGATGTGACAAAGTGCGGAGCTCCGGTTGTCGAGACGTGAGCCGGGTTCGCATGATGTGTGTCGGATCTCCGGGGGAACGACGGATCCGCCGGCGACTTGCCTCTGGGGGAATGAGGGGAGCGCGAAGAGCTCCACATTCTTTCTGTCGAATCTGGTTCTTAGCGGGTGAGGGTATTCGGATGAGTGGTTTAAATCGGAGAAGAGTGCTCGCCGGAGCGGCGGGTGCCCTGACGGCGACCGGGATCGCCGCCACGGCGGGGACGGCCGGTTCGAAAAGCGCGGCGGCAGCCGAAGCGGGCGTGGCGTCCCCACCGTTCGATCCGGTCAAAATCGGCCCGGACGACCTGCGCTACCCGGACCTGACCAGGGGGATGAACCAGCGCTGGAGGAGCAAGCCCGAACACGTCCGCATGGCCGCGACCACCGACCAGGTGGTCGGCGCCGTCCAGGAGGCCGTGAACGCGAACAAACGCGTCACGGTCCAGGGCGGGGGGCACTGCTACGCCGATTTCGTGCACAACCCCGACGTCGACGTCGTGATCAACCTCAGCGAGATGAAGAACGTCCACTTCGATCAGCAGCGGTCGGCGTTCGCGGTGGAGGCGGGAGCCACCCTGCTGGAGCTGTACGAGACCCTGTTCAAGATCTGGGGCGTCACCGTTCCGGGAGGGATGTGCTTCTCCGTCGGCGTCGGCGGACACGTCAGCGGTGGTGGTTACGGACTCCTGTCCAGGAAGCACGGGCTGGTGGTCGATCACCTCCACGCGGTGGAGGTGGTCACCGTGGACGCGAGCGGAAAGGCGAAACCCGTCGTCGCCACCAGGGATGCGGACGACCCGAACCGTGACCTGTGGTGGGCCCACACCGGTGGTGGTGGCGGAAACTTCGGCGTGATCACCCGCTACTGGTTCAGATCACCCGGTGCCGCGGGCACCGATCCGGGGGCACTGCTCCCCCGCCCCCCGGAGACCCTGCTGGTGAACGCGGTGTCCGTTTCCTGGTCGGAGCTGGACGAGGCGAGCTTCACGCGCATGGTGCGCAACTACGGAACCTGGTTCGCGAACAACAGCTCGCCCGACGCGGCGGGTACCTCGCTGTCCAGTTTTCTGATGGTCAATCACAAGGCCAACGGAAGTGCCGGGCTGCTGACCGTGGTCGACGGGACGGACCCCGACGCCGATGCCCTGCTGCGGGACTACCTGTCGAAGCTGTTCGACGGAACGAGCGTGCAGACCCGGCCCATGTCCGAACCGGTCGGGGAGATGAGCCCCGCTCCGGAGCTCTACCAGCCGATGCGCTTGCCCTGGTACCGCGCCGCCCGGCTGCTCGGCACCAACAACCCGACGTTGAACGATCCGACCATGCGTGGGGAGTACAAGTCCGGGTATCTCAAGAATGGGTTCTCCGATGCCCAGATCGCGACCATGTACGAACAGCTGACCCGGTCCGATCACACCAACCCGGCCTCCATAATGGTGCTGCTCTCCTACGGTGGGCGGATAAACTCCGTTCCCCGGGAGTCCACGGCTTCGGCGCAGCGTGATTCCGCGTTCAAGATGCTGGTCGAGAGCTTCTGGTCCGACGCGGCCGAGGACTCGGCCAACGTGGACTGGTGCAGGGCCCTGTACAACGGTGTGTTCGCGGACAGCGGGGGATATCCGGTTCCGAACTCCCAGACGGACGGGTGCTACATAAACTACCCCGACATGGACATAACCGATCCCACTTACAACGGGTCGGGAATCCCCTGGCACGAGCTCTACTACAAGCAGAACTACCCCGAGTTGCAGCGGATCAAGAAGAAATACGATCCGAACAATTTCTTCCGCCACTCGCAGTCGATCGGACTGCCTTCCGCCTAGCGGGCGGATCCGAGTGCGGTAAGGCCGCCCGGGCCGGTCACGGAAGTGGTCCGGGCGGTGTCCACAGGTGAGCGTGTCACCGAAACGAAGCAGGAGAGCAAACGATGACCGCACGTTTTGATGGGAAAGTCGCCTTCGTCACGGGCGCGGGGTCCGGGATCGGCCGCAGGAGCGCGCTGGCCTTCGCCGCCGAGGGAGCCACGGTGGTCGTCGCCGACCACAACGCCGAGACAGCGGCGCAGACCGTCAAGCTGATCGAGGAAAAAGGTGGGAAAGCCAGCGCGGTAGACGTCGACGTCACCGACTCCGAGTCGGTGAAGAACGGCGTCGCCACCGCGGTGCAGCGGCACGGTTCCCTGGACATCGCGCACAACAACGCCGGCATCTTCCCGATGCCGGGGGCGTTCGGGGACACGGACGAGAAGACCTGGCACTCGGTGATCGCCATCAACCTCACCGGTGTGGCGCTGTGCATGAAGTACGAGATCGAGCACATGAGGGAGAACGGTGGCGGGGCGATCGTCAACGCCGGTTCCAACATCGGCGACCACGCCCGGTTCGGCGGTGTGGCCCCGTACGTCGCCTCCAAGGCCGGTGTCAGCAACATGAGCCGTTCGGCGGCCAGGGACCACATCGAGGACGGCATCCGGATCAACGTCGTCAGCCCCGGCGCCTCCGAGACCAAGATGACCTTCCTGCCCGGGGAGTCGGAGGAGGACCGCGCCGCCAGGCTCACCGGCGGGATTCCCGCGGGAAGGCTGGCGGACCCGGGGGAGATCGTCTCGGCCGTGCTCTGGCTCGCCTCGGACGAGGCCAGCTTCGTCGTCGGGCACGACATGGTGGTCGACGGCGGCGCCAGCGCCTGAGCTCGTTCCGGCTCGGTACTCGCCCGCGGAGCGGGTACCGAGCCCTTTTCTCTGATTCCTCTGGGACGGGGGCTGTTTGCGATGACCGTACTGAGTTGGACAGTGCCGTTGGAGGCCGTCGACGGCCGGACGGACGTGGAGCTGAACCGGGAATCACTCCTGGCGAGCATGCGCGACAAGGCGGAGAACCCCGCCGCCTACATTCCCTACATCACGTCCTGCGACGTTCGTGAGCGCTATTCGGACGGAATTCTCCGCGAGATCCTGTACAGCAGCGGTGAACGCGTCGTGGAACGGGTCACCTACGGGGCGAACGGGCGCTTCGTTTTCGAGGTGACCGAGCCGCTGGACGTGGCCCGCGTGGTGAACCAGGTCTCCGAGTCGGGGAGTGGTTTCCTGTTCACCCTGGAAGTCACGCTCTCCGAGAGCGGAAACAAGAAGGCGATGCGCGAGCCGGGGTTCCTCGAGGAGACGTCCGCGCTGTTCGCGGGGTCCCTGCTGACCATCGCGCACGCCACGGTCGAACACTGCACGACCGTGAAGTGAGGCGGTGCCCACTGCCGTCGTTCTCCGAGGTCGATTCGCTCGGCTCGGGTTCATTACTCGTGAGAGGCCTATACTATGTGCGGACTTACCGGATGGGTGAGTTATCAGCGTGACCTGACCGGACGAGCGGAAACGATATCCGAGATGACCGGGACCATGGAGTGCCGCGGTCCCGACGAGCACGGAACGTGGATCTCCTCGCGCGCGTTGCTCGGACATCGCAGGCTCTCCATCATCGACCCGGAGAACGGCAGTCAGCCCATGCGCGCCGTCGAGGGCGACGACTCGCAACCCGTGATCAGTTACACCGGGGAGGTCTACAACTACCGCGAACTGTGGGAGGAGCTGCGGGAGCTCGGGCACGAGTTCCGGACGGCGACCGACACCGAAGTCGTGCTGCGCGCCTACCTGGAGTGGGGTGAGGGGTTCGCGGAACGCCTCAACGGGATCTACGCGATGGCCGTCTGGGACCCGCGGAGCGAGGAACTGCTGCTGGTGCGGGACAGGATGGGTGTCAAACCGCTGTACTACTACCCCACCTCGGACGGCGTCCTCTTCGGATCCGAGCCCAAGGCGGTGCTCGCCCACCCCGAGGCCGAGGCCGTGGTCGACGCCGACGGCCTGCGCGAGGTCTTCGGCATCGTCAAGACACCGGGCCACGCCGTGTTCCGCGGTATGCACGAGGTGCGTCCCGCCACCGTCGTGCGTTTCGGCCGCGACGGCCGGCGCACCTCACCGTACTGGGAGCTGCGCGCTCGGCCGCACACCGACGACCTGGAGACGACGATCAGCAGGGTGCGGGAGCTGCTGGAGGACATAGTGGACCGCCAGCTCGTGGCCGACGTCACCGTCGGCACGCTGCTGTCCGGGGGCATGGACTCCAGCGCGGTCACCGCCCTGGCGGCGAGGGCCCTGCGCGAGCGGGGGCACGAGCACCCGGTGGAGGCCTTCTCCGTCGATTTCAAGGGGCTCTCCGAGAGCTTCACCTCCAACGTGCAGTGGGCCGACCCCGACACTCCGTTCGCCGTCGAGGTCGCCGAGAGAGTGGGGGCCGAGCACGTCGTCGTCGAACTGGACAACCAGGACGTGCTCGATCCGGAAGTGCGCGAGTCGGTGTTGCGTGCCCAGGACCTCCCGGTCTCCACGGGGGACATGGAGTACTCGCTGCTGGTGCTCTGCCGCGAACTGCGGAAGCGCATGACGGTGGCCCTGTCCGGTGAGGCGGCGGACGAGCTGTTCGGCGGTTACACCTGGTTCCACGACGAGGAGGCGGTGGAGGCCGACACCTTCCCGTGGCACCACCCCTTCGAGAAAGCGGGCGGGATCGGTGCGCTGCGCGCGGTCGGGCTCTGGGACTCTCTGGGACTGGAGGACTACGTCAAGCAGCGCTACGCGCAGGCGCTGGAGGAGGTCCCGCGCCTGGAGGGCGAGACGGGAACCCGGGAGCGCATGCGCGAGCTGACCTACCTCAACCTGACCCGCTGGGAGAACTTCCTGCTGGACAGGAAGGACCGAATCAGCATGGCCGCGGGGCTGGAGGTCCGAGTGCCCTTCACCGACCACAGGCTCGTGGAGTACGTCTACAACACGCCGTGGGAGATGAAGAACTTCGACGGCAGGGAGAAGAGCCTGCTGCGGGAGGCGATGCGCGGGATCCTGCCCGACTCGGTGCTGGACAGGAAGAAGACCCCCTATCCGTCCACGCAGGACCTCGATTACGAGCTGGCGTTGCGGGAAAGGGTCGAAGGGCTGATCACCGAGGGGTCCCCCGTGCTGGACCTGGTTTCCGAGTCCGGAATCCGCGCGCTGCTCGACGAGCCGGTAGGCACCTACGGCGTCGGTGGTCCGTGGGGTGCGCGCGCCGTCCTGGAGCGGTTGGCCGAGTTCGACCGCTGGGTTTCCGAGTACGGTGTTCGTGTCGAGCTGTGAAGGACGCGCGGTCCTTCCGGAGCGGGTTCGCCGCTCCGGGGACGCGTGAACCGGTAGTACCCCAACCGATTCGACCCGCCGCGCCGGCGGGTCGAATTTTCGGCGCGACGACTCCCTCCGTCCGCGCGCGGTGGTGCGAGGATTCTTTTCTGTTTTTTCGCGGGGCGCTCGGATTTGTTTTTCGTTCCCGACTTCCGCGTGGTTCCACGTGACAAAGTGGCCGGTTCGAATTGTTCCAACCGGAGCGGGTCGGTCATCATGGATTGTGTTGTTTCCTGATTCGTTCTTTTTCGAGGTGGTCGAAAATGGTTTCCCCGTCGAAATCGGCTCCCCTGGAAACCGGGCACACCGGTGCGGGGTCCCTCGTCGAGGCGGTGCTTTCCCGCACCGCTGAGCAACAGCCGGACTGGCCCGACCCCGAGCACGTTTCCGGGGTCGGTGAGCGGTTGTCACGATTACCGGCCCTCGTCGACTCCGTGGACGTCCGGATCCTGCGTGGACTGCTGGCCGACGTGGCCGCGGGCAAGATGCGGATCGTGCAGGCGGGGGACTGCGCCGAGGACCCGGCCGAGTGCACCCCGGAGCACGTCGCACGCAGGACGGGGATGCTCGACTCCATGGCGGGTGTTCTCCGGATGAGCACCAGGGAACCCGTGCTCCGCGTCGGCAGGATCGCGGGGCAGTTCGGCAAACCCCGCTCCAGCCCCACCGAAGTGGTCGGGGGCAGGCGGCTGCCCGTCTACCGCGGGCACATGGTCAACGCCCTCGAACCCTCCGAAGAGGACCGGACGCCCGACCCCGAGAGGATGCTCGGGGGATACCGAGCAGCGCGGGACGTGATGAACCTGCTCGGCTGGCCCGGGGCGACCACCGGCTCGCTCATAGACCCGCCCGTGTGGACCAGCCACGAAGCACTGCTGCTGGACTACGAGTTGCCGTTGACCAGGCGTGATCCGACCGGGCTTCCGGTGCTCGGCTCGACGCACTGGCCCTGGATCGGCGAGCGCACCCGGCAGGTGGACGGTGCTCACGTGGCGCTGCTTTCCCAGGTGTTCAATCCCGTGGCCTGCAAGGTCGGCCCCAAGGCGACCGTCGAGGAGGTCGTGGAGCTCTGCGAGGCCCTCGACCCGGAACGCGTCCCGGGCAGGCTCACGCTGATCGCGCGCATGGGGGAGGGCGTGATCGAGGAGGGGCTGCCGCCGCTGGTCCGCGCGGTGCGTGCCGAGGGGCACCCGGTGATCTGGATGAGCGACCCCATGCACGGAAACACGGTGAGCCGCGCGGACGGGTCGAAGACCCGGTTGGTGGACTCGGTGATGAGCGAGGTCCGGAGCTTCCGCCGTCTGGTCGAGGAGGAGGGCGGAGTCGCGGGAGGCCTGCACCTGGAAACGAGTCCGGACGACGTCACCGAGTGCGTCACCGACGGTTCGGCCCCGGACCGGGCGGGGCGCGGGTACACGAGTCTCTGCGATCCCCGGCTCAATCCCGAACAGACCCTGCGGGTCGTGTCCGCCTGGTGCTGACCGTGTCCCGCCTCGGCGAAGACGTCCGACGGAGGTTGTGCGAATTGCGGAACAGAGTAGCGCTCGTCACCGGAGCGGCGGGTGGAATAGGGAGAGCGGTGGTCCGTGAGCTCGGTGCGCGGGGGGCGCGTGTGGCCGCTGTCGACCGGGACGAGGGGCGACTGAGCGGGGCCGGCGCGGAAAGCGCCGCCTCCGGGGAAGGAGTCGCGTTCTTCCCAGCCGACGTGTCCTCGAGCACCGAGGTGCGGGGACTGGTCGAGGAGGTCGAATCCCGTCTCGGGCCGATCGACTTCCTGGTCAACGCGGCCGGGGTGTTGCGCATGGGAGAGGTTCGTCGGCTCACTGACGAGGACTGGTCGACGACCTTCGCCGTCAACGCGGCGGGGGTCTTCCTCGTGTCGAGGGCCGTGTCCGACCGGATGGTTTCCAGGGGCGGGGGCGCGATCGTGACGGTGTCCTCCAACGCCTCTACGACCCCTCGGGCGGACATGGGGGCCTATGCCGCGTCGAAGGCGGCGGCGACGATGATCACCAAAACGCTCGGACTGGAGGTGGCCGAGCACGGTGTCCGGTGCAACGTGGTGGCTCCCGGTTCCACGGACACCCCCATGCTCAGTTCGATGTGGGAGGACTCCGGGGGGCGTGACGCCACGATAGCCGGGGTTCCCGAGCGCTACCGGGTCGGTATCCCGCTGGGGAAACTGGCCACCCCGGAGGACGTCGCCGACGCCGTGGCCTTCCTGCTGGGGGACGAGGCCGCGCACATCACCATGCACTCGTTGACCGTCGACGGCGGAGCGGCGCTCGGCTCCTGACCCCGGCCGCTCCAGCGCCGGTGCTCCACGTTCGTCGGTACGTGCAGCCCAGACGCGCGGACTCCGTTCGCGCGGGGAATTTTTCGAAGAATCCTTTCTCGGGAAAAAGGGAGTTATTATGGCGGGAATTCCGTCCGTGCCGCCCTATTCGATGCCCGGAGAAGAAGAGCTCCCAGTGAACACCGCGCGGTGGAAGCCCGATCCCGATCGTGCGGTCCTGCTGGTCCACGACATGCAGGAGTACTTTCTCAAGCCGTTCCCGGAGGAGCGGGAGCCTGGAGGGAACCTGGTCGACAACGCGGTCGCGCTGCGTCGGCGTTGTGCGGATCTCGGGGTTCCCGTGGCCTACACGGCGCAGCCGGGTGACATGACGACCGAGCAACGTGGGCTGCTCCGCGATTTCTGGGGCAGGGGGATGCGCGCCGAGCCCGGGGACCGCGAACTCGTCGCCCGGCTGTCGCCCGGCGGGAGCGACTGGGTTCTCACCAAGTGGCGCTACAGCGCCTTCTTCGCGACGGACCTGCTCGCGCGGCTCAGGGAGTCGGGACGCGACCAGCTGATCCTGTGCGGGGTCTACGCGCACGTCGGTGTGCTCGTGACGGCCTTGGACGCCTTCACCAACGACGTCCAACCGTTCCTCGTCGCCGACGCGGTGGCGGACTTCTCCGCCGACCACCACCGGATGGCGCTGGAGTACGCGGCCGGCCGCTGTGCCGTGGTCACCACGACCGCCTCGGTCGTGGCCGAACTGGGTGTCGGGGAGGTCGTGCGATGAACGAGGGACGAGAGCCCGGCAACGCCGACCCGCTGGGGGCGGTCCTGGAAGGCGACCCCCGGCCCTTCGCGCTGTTGCACCGCCCGGAGACGACGGGTGCGGACGTGGTGGAAATGCTCACCGGATCCGTCACCACGGTGGAGAACCTGGCCGATCTGCCGGTCCCGGACCTGCCGGGCACCACCGAGGAGGCAGGGGGAGACAGGCACGAGCTGCTGACGGTGGTCCCGTACCGGCAGCTCGCGGAGAAGGAGTTCGAGGCCCCGCAGGACGGGGCGCCGCTCATCGCGCTCAGCGTCAGCGGACAGCGGCGGCTGTCCACCGCGGATGTCCTCGAACGCGTGCCCGACACCGGGATCGACCTGCGTGACGAGCGCTTCGACCTGGACGACGGGGAGTACGCGGACACGGTGCGGCGGATCGTCGAGGACGAGATCGGCAACGGTGCGGGGGCGAACTTCGTCCTGGGGCGCTCCTTCCTCGCGGAGGTCGCGGACTACTCGACCGCACGTGCGTTGACGGTCTTCCGCAGGTTGTTGGAACGCGAATCGGGAGCCTACTGGACGTACCTGATCCACACCGGGCAGCGCACGTTCGTCGGCGCCTCGCCGGAACGCCACATCAGCCTGCGTGACGAGCACGCGGTCATGAACCCCATAAGCGGCACTTACCGCTATCCGGAGTCGGGGGCGAGCCTGGCGGGGATCCTGGAGTTCCTCGACGACTCCAAGGAAGTCGACGAGCTGTACATGGTCGTCGACGAGGAGCTCAAGATGATGAGTCGTGTCTGCGACAGGGACTGCCGTGTGACGGGGCCGCATCTGAAGGAGATGGCGCGGCTGGCGCACACCGAGTACTTCGTCCACGGGCACAGCGTTCGCGACGTGCGCGAGATCCTGCGGGAGACGATGTTCGCGCCGACGGTGACCGGCAGTCCGCTGGAAAGCGCGGCCCGGGTGGTTCGCCGCTACGAACCGGCGGGACGCGGGTACTACAGCGGGGTCGCGGCGTTGATCGGCCGGGACGAGCGCGGCGGACGCACCATGGACTCGTCCATCCTCATCCGGGCCGCGGAGATAACCCCGGACGGCCTGTTGCGCATCGGTGTCGGAGCTACGCTGGTCCGCGACTCGGACCCGGTCTCCGAGGTCGCCGAGACCAGGGCGAAGGCGGCCGGGATGCTCTCCGCGTTGCGCTCCGGGACCGGCAGGGGGTTCGACGAGCACCCGAGCGTGCGCGGCGCTCTGCGGCGGCGCAACGATTCGATAGCGACGTTCTGGCTGAGCGAGGAGGAGGAACGCGCCCGGTCCGCTCCCGAGCTGGCCGGGTTGAGGGTGCTGGTCGTCGACGCCGAGGACACTTTCACCGCGATGCTGGGGCACCAGCTCCGCTCGCTCGGCCTCGAGGTGACCGTGCGCCGCTTCGACGAGAACCACTCGACCGAGCACCACGATCTCGTGGTCATGGGGCCCGGTCCCGGTGATCCCAACGACGGGGGATCTCCCAAGATCGGGAAACTGCGCGAGACGACCGGGCGGCTGCTCTCCGAGCGGAAGCCCTTCGTCGCCGTCTGCCTGAGCCACCAGGTCCTGAGTTCGCTGCTGGGGTTGCCGGTCGTTCGCCGGGAACGCCCGAACCAGGGGACGCAACGGGAGATCGACCTGTTCGGCGCGGCGGAGCGCGTGGGCTTCTACAACACGTTCGCCGCCGTCTCCGCAGAGGACAAGATCGAGCTCCGCGGCGTGGGCGTGGTGGAGGTGAGCAGGGACCCCGGTACCGGAGAGGTGCACGCCCTGCGCGGTCCCGGACTCGCGTCGATGCAGTTCCACGCCGAGTCCCTGCTGACGGTCGCCGGGCCGCGGATCATCCGCGAGATGACGAGCGGGGTGTTGCTCTGATGCGGGCGGTCGTCGTCTGGTGGGACCTGAGGTACTCCGAACAGACCATCGATTCCCTGGGTGAGTACCTGAACGACGGAGCGGCGCGGCGCTTCTCCGGGGTTCACGGGCTGGTGCTGAAGTTCTGGATATCCGATCGGGGGGCCGATCGCTGGGGCGCGGTGCTCCTGTGGGAATCGGCGGACGCGGCCGCCGAGGCCGCGATGCCCTCCGGTGCGGCCGAGCTGATCGGTTACTCGCCGACCGAGCGCTACGAGTTCGACGTGGAGGCCGTCGTGGAAGGGATCCACGGCCTGGCCGAACAGGGCGGCGCGGCCGTCGTTCCCTGACCCCTCGGGTCTCTTCCGGAGGCCGTCTTCGGGTCTCCCGGTGATTCCCGGTTCGTTCGGAGGTGCTTTTCGAGCCCCTCCGCACGAACCGGTCGATCGATGTCGACGAATCGGAAAAGGACTGTGTGACGTGTACATTGTCGTCGCCGGTGGCGGAATCGGTGGCTTGGCCGCCGCTCTCGCCGCATCGGAACAGGGGCACGAAGTGCTCGTGCTGGAACGCAGGGAGAAGTTCACCGAACTCGGTGCCGGGATACAGCTGGGGCCCAACGCCTTCCACGCGCTCGATCGGCTCGGGGTCGGTGACCGGGTGCGGGAACTGGCCGTCCACATAGACGAGCTGTGCTTCATGGACGGAACCACGGGGGAGAACGTGGCCAGCATGCCGGTGACCGGTGCCTACCGGGAGCGGTTCGGCAACCCCTAC
Organism: Actinopolyspora biskrensis; assembly: GCF_013408175.1. Lineage (GTDB taxonomy): Bacteria > Actinomycetota > Actinomycetes > Mycobacteriales > Pseudonocardiaceae > Actinopolyspora > Actinopolyspora biskrensis. Next base: position 86,036 of record NZ_JACBYW010000006.1, on the reverse strand, counting down.
GCCGTGGTGCACCGCATCGACGTCTACCGCCCGCTGCTCGAGGCCTGCCGCGCCGCGGACTCCGTCGAGCTGTGGAGCGGCGCCGCCGTGGCCGGGTACGAACACCACGGCACCGGCGGTGTCGTGGCCGTGCTGGAGGACGGTCGGCGGATAACCTGCTCGGCGTTGATCGGAGCGGACGGCATCCGCTCCTCCGTGCGCGCTCAGCTGGTGGGCGACGGCCCACCGCGGATCTCCGGGCACACCATCTACCGCTCGGTGGTTCCGATGGAGGAGGTGCCGGCCGAGCTCCGCTGGAACTCGGTCACCCTGTGGGCCGGGCCGAAGTGCCACTTCGTGCATTACCCGATCGGGGGTGGTGACCTGCTCAACCTGGCGGTCACCAGGGACGACGACGCCTCGGAGGAGGTCGTGGGCGAACCCGTGGACCGTGATCCGGTGTTGTCGGAGTTCCCCGAGTTCGTGCACGGGGCCCGCCGGTTGCTGGAGCTCGGGTCCGAGTGGAGAACCTGGGTGCTCTGCGACCGCGACCCGGTCGAGCGCTGGGCGGAGGGCCGGGTTCTGCTGCTGGGTGACGCGGCGCATCCGATGCTGCAGTACGCGGCGCAGGGGGCGTGCATGGCGTTGGAGGACGCCGTGGTGCTCGGCGGGACGCTGTCCTGCTCGGCAGAGGACGTGCCGGAGCGGTTCGAGGAGTTCAACGGGCGTCGTTCTCCCCGTACCGCGCGCGCCCAGTTCGTCTCCCGTGAAATGGGGCGGGTGCTGTACCACCCGGCAGGAGAAGCAGCGGTGGAACGCAACGCGCGGCTCCGCGGTCTCTCACCGGAGCAGCTCCACGACGAGGTGGCCTGGTTGCACGGTGCCGGGGTCGGTGATCCGGCGCTGACCTGAGTCGGATCCGGAACCGGAAGTCCTCCGCGGGATCGGAGGGGCGCACGAGGGCTTCGGGGGAGCCGCTCGATGCGGCCCTCGCGGCGGACCGGACCGGGCCCCTGGCCGGACCGCCGCCCCCGCCCCGGGCGCGGCACTACGCTGATCGGTCCTTCTTGTCACCGTGCTGTGGCCGAACCGTGTTCTCACCGGTACGTGTTGGAACATGGAAACCGGATGGCGTGTCGAATTCACCGGACGTGTGCTGTTGCTCGGGTGCGGGGCGGTGTCCCGGTGCCTGCAGCCGCTGCTGCTCAGACACCTCGACATGGACTTCCGACGGCTGACGATCGTGGACTTCGTCGACCGGCCCTCCGGCGCCGAACCGGCTCTGGAGGCCGGAGCGCGCTACCTGAGACACCGGATCACCCGGGAGAACTTCGCGGAGTTCCTGGGCGGGCAACTGTCCGGTGGGGACGTACTGATCAACCTCACCTGGGACATCGACTCCTGCGAGCTGGTCGAGTGGTGCCACTCGCACGGGGTGCACTACCTGGACACCTCGATCGAGACGTGGGACTCCAACGGGGACCCCGCGACGGCGACGGTGGACCGGACCACCTACCGCAGGCATGCCCGGCTCCACGAGCTCGCGGAAGAACTCGACGAGAGCGGTCCCACCACCGTGGTCGAGCACGGGGCGAACCCCGGACTGGTCAGCCACCTCACCAAGCGCGGGCTGCGGGACGTGGCGAGCGCGCTGCTCGAGGAGGACCGGCTGGGGCAGCGGCGGCTGGAACCCGGTAGGCGCGACCGGCTGCGGACGGCCCTCGCGGAGGGCGAGTACGCGGAACTGGCCATGGAAACGGGGACGAAGTCGATCCACATCTCCGAGCGGGACACCCAGACGGGGCGGCTCCCGAAGCGGGTGGACGAGTTCGTCAACACCTGGTCCGTCAAGGGGTTCTACGAGGAGGGGACCGCTCCGGCCGAACTGGGCTGGGGGACCCACGAGCGGAAGCTCCCGCCACGCGCCGTCACGCACGACAGCGGTCCGGGCAACCAGATCTATCTCGAGCGGACGGGGATGAGCACCTGGGTGCGCTCCTGGGTGCCCTCCACCGGGCCGATGCTGGGGCTGATGATCAGCCACGGGGAGACCTACACGATCGGACGACACCTGACCGTGCGTTCTCCGGAGGGACGGGTGCGCTACCGGCCGACGGTGCACTTCGCCTACCTGCCGAGCGACGCCGGACTGGCCTCGCTGCACGAGTGCCGGATGCAGGGCTACCGGATGCAGTCGAGCCAGCGGATCATGGGCGACGAGATCGTCGAGGGGATGGACGAGCTCGGCGCGCTGCTGCTCGGACACGACCTCAACGCGTGGTGGACGGGCAGTCAGCTCGACATCGAACAGGCGCGATCGCTGGTTCCCGGCCAGAACGCCACGACGCTCCAGGTGGCGGCCTCCGCGCTCGGCGCGCTGCGGTGGATACTGCGGAACCCGGGCAGGGGGCTGTGCGTGCCGGACGACCTCGACCACGAGGAGGTGCTCGGGGCCGCCGAGCCGTACCTGGGCAAGTGCCCGTCCACGAGGAGCGAGTGGACCCCGCTGGCCCACGGGGACGACTCGCTCGGGGAGGACCCGGAAGAGGGGAGAGACGACCCCTGGCAGTTCGAGAACGTCCTGGTGTCGTGAACCGGGCCCCGCCCCGTGCGGTTCGCCCCCAACGGAGTCACGCTCGGCGGTGTGCCGGACGGAGGAGGCGCGCTGTTCATGGACGAGCGGAACGAACACCGGGAACACCGGGACGGGAACCCGGGCAACGTCGACGAGCGGACCGCGACGGCCGTCGGCAGGGTGACCGAGGCGCTGGAGAAGGTGGAGCGGGCCCGTGGACTGCTCCACGAGTGGCACCAGCTCATCGGGGCCGCCGACGCGAAGCTGGCGGAGGGTGTTCGGCTGTTGCGCTCCCGCGGGCACACCGGATCGGCGGACAGGTTGGAGCGCGAGCTGCTCGGTCGCAACGTGCTGCCCGGGAGGTGGACCTTCCAGACGCTGGAGGAGTTCGACGACGGGTACTGGTCGCTCTTCCGCGAGCTGGAACGCCTGCTGCGCGACGAGCTGCTCGGAGGTCAGCGACACGTCCACGAGGCCCGCATGAAAGCCCGGGAGCGCAGCGAGGATTCCGCCGGGAACCCGTTGCCCGGTTTCGAGGGCACTCCGGACGAGCTCCCCTGAGGGGCCCGCCGCGCGGTGGCCGAGTACTCAGTGCGGGCTGGTCTCGGCCAACGTCCGACGGGATCCCGCCTCCCCCGCGCGGGCGCGGGAGCCCGCGGTTCCGTTCCGCAGGTCGAGCGCCCAGGACCACTCCCCGGGCTCGCCCGCGCCCGTGTGCCTGAAGCCCGCCGAGCGCAGGGTGCGGACCATCGCGGTGTTGTCCAGCTGTGTCAGCGCGCCGACGGTGTTCAGCCCGAGTTCCCCGGCGTGACCGAGCAGTTCGTCCCGGAGTGCCGAACCGACCCCCAGCCCGTGCCAGTCGTCGCGCACCAGCAGCGCGAGGTCGCCGTCGTCGCCGTCGTAACCGAGATTGCCCATGGCCACGAGCTCCCCACGCTCGGACAGGGCCACCGTCGACCTGCCGAGCGCGGGGGCGAGCAGCAGATCCAACTGCCGCTCCGTTGGCGTACCCGTGACGAAGTAGCGGCGGTGCATGCCCGCGCTCGAACAGCGCTCGTGGAGCGCGCGCACCAGGGCGATGTCGGAACGGTCCGCCGGGCGCAGCGTCACCCGCGAGCCGTCCTCGGCGTTCAGCTCCCTCACGGGGCGGCCGAGGCGTTGCCCGCAGCTCCCCGCCAGCCGGAGCATCGAGCGGGCCCTGGCGAACTCGGCCGGGGTGAACTCCCCGGCGGTGCGGTGCAGCGTCAACACCCCACCGGAGGGATGGAGCAGGCGCATGGTGGAGCCGTCGAGCTCGTCGGTGTCCGCTTCCGGGGACTGCGCTCTGCGCAGGGAGACCTCTCCGAGCAGCGCGCGCAGCGCGCGTGTCGGCTCGACCGTGCCCTCGACCAGGTCGCCCGCCAGGCGCAGCGCCCGTGTCGGGACGTCGTCGAGCTCGTGCGGGTCGGTGCGCTCGGCGGTGATCCTCCCGGCTCCCGCGCGGGCCACCGTCTCGACCAGTTCGTCGTGTCCGGTTCCCGCGGGCAGGTGAACCAGCAGCTCGTCGACCGCCGCGTCGGAGACCGGATGCACCTGCATGGTCCTGATGTCCGCGTCGAGCAGGGCGAGTTGCCCCGTCAGCGCCGCCAGGTTGCCCGGCGTGTCGTCCACCGAGGCGCGGACGCGCCAGAGCTCGCGCTCGGGGGAGCTCTCCAGCGGGACCGTGATCGGCTCCTCCGGCGGGCCCTGTCCGGCCCTCCTGCGTGAAGGGCCGATCACGGCGCGGCCCGCCACGTGCAGGGCGACGGCGACGAGCAGCGCACTTCCGGTGATCAGGAACGTCAGGGCGCCGGACCGGGCGAGCCCCGAGTGGAGCAGCACCAGCTGCGCCACTCCGGTCAGCGAAACGAACCCGGCGGCTCCTGCCAGGGGGCCGAGTGCCCGCGCGGAACCGTCCGCCTGTCCACGTGGGTAGGAGACGAGCTCCCGGAATCCGCTCATGCGGACATCCTGGGGGCCGGGTGTTACCGGCGTGCTAACGAAGCGTTTCGGGAACCGTTCCGCCCGAGCCGTCGCGGTGCGGACTCGTGGGTGGAGGCCACGGGCCGCAACGGCCCGGGCCACCGCGTCGAGCCGCTACGAGGTCGTTTGAATCGTGCGACGGTCGCGAACCGATCCGTCCACCCCGTGGATGAGGATCTCGCCTCCGTCGGTGTCCTCCAGTTGCCTGCGTGCTTCGTCGATCGCGTCCGCCTGGGTGCTGGTGCTCGACTCGGCGGAGTCGGTGGCCGTGCCGACCACCTTCCAGCCGCCACCACCGTTTCCGGGAACGACGTGTCGCTGGGCCATGGTTGCCTCTCCGGAAGGGGAAACGTCCTGTTCCGGCCTACCCGCGCTGGAGCGTTTCTACACCACTCGGGTACCTGGACCAAGGCGATCAATTCCCCGCCCGCTCGTCAACACCGGTCTCCGGCCGCCCCGCCGGGGAGGGGAGCGTCGCGGCAGGACGGTGCGGGGCGGGACGAGCGCACTGGAATCGTGGTGCCGCCTCCCGCGGGGCAGGGCGAGGCGGCACCGCGGTCCGGAACGGGCGGTGGCGCCGCCCCGACGGCCGCGAAGCCGTGCCGCTCAGACGTGCACGCTGCGCATCCCGCGTTCGTCGTAGCGTTCGCCTGCCGCGACCCCGCGCGGAGCGACCCGCTCGATGCTCTCGAGGTCCTCCTCGGTGAGTGCCACGTCCGTGGCGCCCACGTTCTCCTCCAGGTGCTCCCGGCGCTTGGTGCCGGGGATGGTCACGATGTCCTCTCCCCGGGCCTGTACCCAGGCCAGGGCGAGCTGGGAGGCCGAAACGCCCTTCCGACCGGCCAGTTCGTGCACCCGATCGACCACGTCCAGGTTGCGCCGGAAGTTCTCGCCCCGGAAACGCGGGGTACCGCGCCGGTAGTCGTCGGCGGGGAGGTCCTCGACCGAACGGATCCTCCCGGAGAGGAAACCCCGCCCCAGCGGGGAGTAGGCCACGAAGCCGATGCCCAGCTCGCGGCAGGTGTCCAGCACTCCGTTGTCCTCGGGATCCCTGCTGAACAGCGAGTACTCGGTCTGCACGGCGCTGACGGGATGGGTCGCGTGGGCTTCGCGGATGGACTCGGGAGCGGCCTCGGAAATACCGAGGTAGCGCACCTTGCCCTCCCGCACGAGGTCGGACAGCGCTCCCCAGGTCTCGGCTACCGGCACCTCGGGATCGACCCGGTGCTGGTAGTACAGGTCGATGTGGTCGACCCCGAGCCTGCGCAGCGAACCGTCCACGGCGGTGCGCAGGTACTCGGGCCTGCCGTTGACCCTGCCCACGAGGTTGCCCTCCTCGTCGACCTCGTTGCCGAACTTGCTCGCCAGCACCACTTCGTCCCTGCGCCCGGCCAGGGCCCGCCCGATGAGGCGCTCGTTGGTCCAGGGGCCGTACACATCGGCCGTGTCGAGGAAGTTCACCCCGAGGTCGAGCGCTCGGCGGATGGTCGCGAGGGACTCCTCGTCGTCACCTCCCGTGTAGGCGAAGCTCATGCCCATGCACCCGAGCCCCTGCACGGTGACCCGCAGGCCCTGGCTTCCCAGCGCGCGTTGTCGCATTCGAAGGCTCCACATCTGCCGCGTGATCGTTCCAAGCGCGAGTGTCCCCCCGCGCCGGCCGGAACACGAGAACAGCGGGCCGGCTCGTCCCTTCCGGGAGCGGACGGGCTCCGGACGGTTCCGGGATCCGTTCCGCTCGTCGCACGAATCGGTGCCGTTCCGGCGCTGTCGCCTCCTGCGTATGGGCTGATCGTGCGATGGTGGTCCTCGATTTGCGGCCGTTCGGGACGCGGAGGTCGGGAGTGGACCGTAAGAGTGTGCTCATTCTGGTGGCGTTCGCGGGCATAGCCGTCGGCTACCTGGTGGTGCGTGACCCTGTCGGCGCGGCCGGGATCGCTCGCCAGGGCGCGACGGTGTTGTTCGACAGCGTCTCCTTCGTCTTCCAGTCGTTGGTCACCTTCGTCCGGCACCTCTTCGCGGGGTGAGGGTCCGTGCGTTCCGGACGCGCGCGGTGAGCCGTTCATCACATGTGTCTCTTGCCACTTATGCTTGTCGGGTGCAGAGTCGTGCTGTGAACGGGCCGGAACGCTGAAGGGGTGTCGGAGATGTCCTCGACGACTGAACTGGGTGAGGTGTTGCGGGCGCTGTCCCAGCTGCGCACCGGTGTCGACGGGCTGTACGCGCGCTACGGGGACATCCCCGTGGTGCGGCGCATCGAGAACGACTTCCAAAGACTCGAGATCGACGTTTCCGAGCTGTCCACGACCGCCCCGGGAGCGCCACGGCAGCGTTCCGGGCCCCGGTCGCCGGCTCCCCCCGGAACCGCGGGGGGCCGGCGCGGGCAGGCCGAGAACGAGATCGTCGAGGTTCCGGACACCCCCTACGACCCCTCCTGGTGGCGCGGGGTCGACGACGAGGGCGTGGGGGGCCAATCACCGCGCGACGACTGATTGAGGTTTTCCGCTCTCCCCGCCGCGGGCGCTCGGGTGGTGTGTTTCTGCGCTGCCGCGCCGGAGGAAGTCCCAGAACCGACCAACGACCCGCCCCGAGAGCACCAGTGCGCACGACTCCCCGATCGATCAGTCCACCCGCAATCCCCAGAGGTCGAGCATGTCCGCTCCCACAACCACATCCGGTCAACGCCGCGCCCGGACCCTGCGAACCGATCGGTGGTGGTTGCCGCCCCTGGGGACCGCCCTGGGGCTGTCCGCCTTCGTGATCTACGGCCTGGTGCGCACCTTCATGAACCAGTGGTACTGGGCTCCCGATCAGCACTACCTCGCCCCGTTCTTCTCCCCCTGCCTCAGCGAGGCGTGCGTTCCGGGGGCGAGCCACCTCGGAACGCCCTTCCCCGATCTGGCCCCGTGGGTCCCGCCGCCGGTGTTCGTGCTGCCTTTCGTGCTCGGCTTCCGGCTGACCTGCTACTACTACCGCAAGGCCTATTACAGGGCGTTCTGGGCGGCCCCTCCCGCGTGTGCGGTGACCGAGCCACATCGGCGCTACACCGGTGAGAGCCGCTTTCCGCTGATCCTGCAGAACTCCCACCGCTACTTCTTCTACACCGCGTTGCTGGTCGCCGCGGTGCTCACCTACGACACCGTGCTCGCCTTCCAGGGCGTGAACGGAGGGTTCGGCATCGGCCTCGGAACCCTGCTCATGGTGGTCAACGTGGTGCTGCTCTGGGCCTACACCCTCTCCTGCCATTCCTGCAGGCATCTGATCGGTGGACGGATCAATCACTTCTCCAAGCATCCCGTGCGGTACCGCATGTGGACCTGGGTCAGTGGTCTGAACGGCAGGCACATGTCACTCGCCTGGGCGTCCCTGGTCTCGGTGGCGCTGGTGGACCTGTACGTGATGCTCGTCGCGGCCGGGGCGTTCCCCGACCCGCGCCTGATCAACTGATTCGCCGCCGGTTACGAGGAGGAACCGCACAGCACATGGCCGAAATCGAGACCCACGAGTACGACGTGATCGTGATCGGAGCGGGCGGGGCGGGACTGCGTGCCGCGATCGAGGCACGTTCGCGAGGAATGCGGACGGCGATACTGTGCAAGTCGCTGTTCGGCAAGGCGCACACCGTCATGGCAGAGGGCGGTATCGCGGCCGCCATGGGCAACGTCAACTCCGGGGACGACTGGCGGGTGCACTTCCGCGACACGATGCGCGGGGGCAAGTTCCTGAACAACTGGAGGATGGCCGAGCTGCACGCCACCGAGGCGCCCCGGCGGGTGTGGGAGCTGGAGACCTACGGAGCGCTGTTCGACCGCACCCCGGAGGGGAAGATCAGCCAGCGCAACTTCGGCGGGCACGAGTACCCGAGGCTGGCTCACGTCGGGGACCGGACCGGGCTGGAACTGATCCGCACCCTGCAGCAGAAGGTCGTGTCGCTGCAGCAGCGGGACCGGGCCGAGCACGGGTCCTACGAGGCGGGACTGCGGGTGTTCGCCGAGTTCACGGTCACCGACCTGCTCCGCGACGGTGACCGGATGGCCGGGGCGGTCGGCTACTGGCGGGAGAACGGGAGGTTCGTGCGCCTGACGGCTCCATCCGTGGTGCTGGCCACCGGTGGCATAGGCAAGTCCTTCAAGGTCACCTCGAACTCGTGGGAGTACACCGGGGACGGACACGCCCTGGCACTGCGCGCGGGGGCTCGGCTGATCAACATGGAGTTCGTGCAGTTCCACCCCACTGGGATGGTCTGGCCGCCCAGCGTGAAGGGGATCCTGGTCACCGAGTCCGTGCGCGGGGACGGCGGAGTGCTGCGGGACTCTGCGGGACGCCGGTTCATGTTCGACTACGTGCCCGAGGTGTTCAAGGCGTCCTACGCGGACGGGCCGGAGGAGGCCGACCGCTGGTACTCGGACCCGGACAACAACCGCAGGCCCCCCGAGCTGCTGCCGCGCGACGAGGTGGCACGTGCGATCAACAACGAGGTCAAGGAGGGCAGGGGCAGCCCGCACGGGGGAGTGTACCTGGACGTCGCGGGCAGGCTCTCCACCGAGGAGATCATGCGCAGGCTGCCCTCCATGCACCACCAGTTCAAGGAGCTGGCCGATGTGGACATAACCTCCCAGAGCATGGAAGTGGGCCCCACCTGCCACTACGTGATGGGCGGGGTCGAGGTGGATCCGGACTCGGCCGCCTCCGCGGTACCGGGGCTGTTCGCCGCGGGCGAGGTGGCCGGCGGGATGCACGGGTCGAACAGGCTCGGGGGCAACTCCCTGTCCGATCTGCTGGTCTTCGGGAAACGCGCGGGTGCCGGGGCCGCCGACTACGTGTCCGGGCTGGAGCGGCGCCCCGAAGTGGACCCGGCCGATGTGGACGAAGCCGTCGGTGCGGCGCTGGCGCCCTTCGAAGTCGCCGACGCGCGCGGTGCGGAGAACCCGTACGCGATGCAGTCCGAACTGCAGCAGGTGATGAACCGGCTGGTCGGCATCATCCGGGACGGGGAGGAGATGTGCTCGGCGCTGGAGCAGATCGCCGAGATCGGGCAGCGTGCCGGAAGGCTGGCCGTGCCGGAGGGCAATCGCCAGTTCAACCCCGGATGGCACCTGGTGCTGGACGTGCGCAACATGCTGCTGGTCGGCGAGTGCGTGGCCGCCGCGGCCCTGCGGCGGACCGAGAGCCGGGGTGGGCACACCCGGGACGACCACCCGCGCATGGACCCCAACTGGCGCAGCAGGTTGCTGGGCTGCGTCCTGCGTGACGGCGCGGTGGAGGTCTCCGAGCAGGAGCAGGAGCCGATGCGCGCGGACCTGATGCGGTTGTTCTCCCGTGAGGAGCTGGAGAAGTACTTCACCGCGGAGGAGCTGGCCGTGGAGGAGACGGCCTCCCGAACGGAGTGACGAGGCCGGGGAGAGCCGGCGCGGAAACCGCTGTGAACGGCTGTGTGGAAGGGATCGGCGATGGGATACCAGGCGCGCCTGCGAGTGTGGCGCGGGGACTCCGAATCGGGTGAGCTGCGGGACTACGAGGTCGAGGCGGAGGAGGGGGAAGTGGTCCTCGACCTGCTGCACCGGCTGCAGGCCACCCGGTGCCCGGACCTCGCCGTGCGGTGGAACTGCAAGGCGGGCAAGTGCGGATCGTGCTCCGCCGAGGTGAACGGCAGGCCCAGGCTCACCTGCATGACGAGGATGTCGCTGTTCGACCCCGACGAGGTCGTCACCGTCACCCCGATGCGCACCTTTCCGGTGATCAAGGACCTCGTGTGCGACGTCTCGTACAACTACGTGAAGGCGCGCGAGGTGCCCGCTTTCACACCTCCGGAGGGGCTGGAACCAGGTGAGTACCGGATGCAGCAGCGGGACGTGGAGCGCTCCCAGGAGTTCCGCAAGTGCATCGAGTGCTTCCTGTGCCAGGACACCTGTCACGTGATCCGGGACCACGCGGAGAACAAGGAGGCCTTCTCCGGTCCGCGCTTTCTGATGCGGGTGGCCGAGCTCGAGATGCACCCGCTCGACGACTACGCGGAACGGGGCGGGGACCGCCCGGAGGAGTCCCGCGGGGAGCACGGGCTCGGGATGTGCAACATCACGAAGTGCTGCACCGACGTGTGCCCGGAACACATCCGGATCACCGACAACGCGCTGATTCCGCTCAAGGAGCGCGTGGCCGATCGCCGCTACGACCCGATCCTGCGATTCTTCCGCCGGAAGAAGGAGTGATCCGTTCGGGTGCGCTCCGGACGGGGTGCGCCTGCCTCGGAACGTCTCGCGCGAGACGTGTTCTCCGGAACGGGTCCGGAGTGACGGTTTCGCGCGAGACGTTCCCGGTGTTCCGGGTAGCGCGCCCCGTCCGTGCGAACACCGCTGCCCGGACCCGGGAATCCGCCTCACGTGCAGGCGGGGGTTCCGCACAGCGACCGCCCACGACAGGGGGACCGGAGGACCTCGATCAGTCCCCGGACTGCAGTTTCTGGTTCCGCGTGCTGAAACCGCGTCCCAGTCCGGCCACCTCGGACTCCATCTGCGGCATCAGCCTGCGCACGGTGGGTTTCATCAGGCGTTCCACCAGCCGGGAAGCGGGCAGGTTGCGCAGCCAGTGCATCAGCATGACCGACCTCGGCACGTAGATGCGCCGGGCGCGTCGTTCGATGCCCGCGGTGATCGCCCGCGCGCAGTCCTCCACCGTGGTGGTCGAGTGCATCGGCCACGGTAGTTTCGCGCGCATAGCCCGGAAACTCGGCAGGTCCGCTGAGGCGTCGCGGACGAGGTCGGTGTCGATCCAGGAGGGGTGCGCGCTGCCGACGTCCACCCCGAGGTGGCCCATCTCGGAGCTCAGCGCGCTGGCCAGTGCTTCGGAGCCGGCCTTGCTCGCGGTGTAGGCCGCCATGCCTCCTATCGGGGCGAAGGCGGACAGCGAGGAGACCACCAGCAGGTAGCCGCGTCGTTCCACGAGGTGCGGAAGTCCCGCGCGTGCGGTGTGGAAAGCCCCGTTGAGGTTCACGTCGACGGTTTTGGTGAAGGCCCTGGGGTCGTGGTGGCGGACCGTGCCGAACGGTGCGACGCCCGCGTTGGCGACCACGACGTCGATGCCGCCCAGTTGCCGTGCCGTCTCGTCGAGCGCGGCGCCTATCGAGTCGGCGTCGGTCACGTCGGCTTCGAACCACACGTGGCCGGTGCCGAGCTCGGCGGCCACGGCGGCGAGCTCCGCGGGCTCCAGACCGATGAGCGAGATCAGCGCGCCCCTGCGGGCGAGTTCCCGCGCGGTTTGGGCGCCGATTCCGCGTGCGGCACCCGTGATGGCAACGACTTTGCCCGACATCGACGTGGGCATGGGGCCTCCCTGGCTCGGCGAGCTGGCTACGGCGGTGGCCGGTCGGAAAGCGGACCGGCTAAGTTACCCATAGTAGGTTACTGAGCCGTAAAGTAAAGAGGATCGAGCCGAAGGGATGGCCTGCCCGGGACGTGGCCACGCGGAGAGCGGCGTTCCGCTGGAGGGGAGGAAGGCCGATCAGAAGTGCTCGCCGAGCTCGTGGAACAACCCGATCTCGCGGAAGTCCTCCCGCTGCCCGGGAAGATCACGCATCTCCAACGACCAGGTCTGCGGGTGCGGGACGAGCACCGCGTTCAGCCCCGCGTTCAGCGCGGGCCAGACGTCCGAGCCGGGAGAGTTTCCGATCATCCAGGTGCGGGAGGGATCCAGCGCCCGTTCGGCGACGAACCACTCGTACGTTTCCGGGGCCTTCTCTGCGACGATCTCGACGTCGGTGAACAGGCCGCTCAGCCCGGAGGCCTCGATCTTGCCGGTCTGCTCGGTCCGATCACCCTTGGTGAGCAGGTACAGCTCGTGCCGCCGGGACAGCTCACGGAGCGTCTCCGCGACCCCGTCGATCAGTTCGATCCGCTGCTCCCTGATGGGGGCGCAGGCGCTGCGCAGCTCGGCCAGGTCGGAATCCGTGACGCCGCGACCGTCGCGGAGCTCGGCCAGGCACTCGGCGAGACTGCGTTCGAAGCTGTCCACTCCGTAACCGTGGATCCGGCAGTTGACCTTCTCCACCTCGTCCAGCCTGGAACGTACCTGCTCCCGCGAAAGACGCGGATGGGCCAGGTGGTCGATGAACGACTCCACGGCGCGCTCGAACAGGACGTTGTTCTCCCACAGCGTGTCATCGGCGTCGAAGACGAGATTCTGCCGCATCGTGTCACCCGAACAGGTCGGTCCAAGGATTGCCGGGCGGGTACTCTAGGCGGTACCCGCCCGGGATGAACACCTCCGTGCGGGGCGGGCGCAGGTCGGCGCCCGTCAGCCGCCCGACGTCGGGCCTCCCGGAGCGAGGTCCCGCGGGAGGCTCCGCCGAGCGACCACTCACGAGAGCCGAGACGGCAGGCTCGTCTCAGAGCTGCTCGCGCAGCTGCTTCAACTCGTCCAGCTCCTCCTGCCTGGAGTCGAGGATCCGCTGCGCGATCGACTTCACCTGTTCGTCCGACCCCTGGTCGAGTTCGGTCTCGGTCATCTCCACGACCGATTCGTGGTGCTCGATCATGGCCTTGACCCACAGCCCCGGGAACTGGCCCCGCTGCGCCTCCTCCAGCTCGGTGACCTCCCCGGAGACGTCGGCGCTCGGCATCTGCGAGTTCTGTCCCGCTTCGAGGTCCTCGGCCGTGACCTCGCCCTCACCGTGCTCGGACAGCCAGCTCTCGAGCTGTTCGACGTTCTCGCCGTGCTGCTGTTCGAGCTGCTCGGCGAGATCCGTCACGTTCTGCCGGCTGGCGTTGTTCAGCGCGACCTCGAGCAGCTGCTGCTCGGCCCGGTGATGGGCCACCATCTGCTGGGCGAACTCCAGGTCAGTGTTGACGTTTGCCGTCTCGGCACCCTCGGCGGGAGTCTCCGCGGGGGCGATCGCGCTCGCCGGCGGTGGGGTTCCCGCTGCGGGCTTCTGCTCGCTGGCCTGCTCGTAGTTCGGCGAGCAGCCGGTCAGTGCCAGGACCGCAGCGGCCCCCAGGATGCCGATGATCGTGCTTTTGCGCACCGTAGCTTCGCCTCCGGACATGCTGATCCACCCCGGGCGAGCCGAGTGCCGGGCACGTCGACACGCCTGCGGAGCCCTTCGTACCGCTGAAGTTCCGTTCCACCCGCGCGGGTGGTCCACCGTCAGCTTAAGGGGTCCTTTCGGGACGAGTCGCGTAGGTGGTGGGCCCTCGGGCGTGTACACCCCGCGCCCCGGAGGGGGCTGTGGTGGACAGCGACCCCGTGAACAGGGGAGGAAGGTGCGCGAGAAGTGAGCACGGATGAGCCCGGGCGGATCCGTGCGGGGCCCTCCGGCAACACCGGTCGAAGTGGACCGGGGCGCCCCCGCGCGCGGAGCGGACGCGGAGCGGAGCCGTCCTCGTGTGTTGGATGGATCTCAGCTCGGGTGCTTCGGGAGAAGTCGATGAATAGGGTGACTACGGCCCGGACGCAGCGGAGTTGAGGGTCAGAGCTAATATCCGCAGATGGCAGTAACCCAACCGAGCACCGGCAGGCCAAGCTCACCGACGCCGGTTGCGGCGCTGTCATCAGGGTTAGCCGGCCCGGACGGGCCGGGCGGTCCCGTGGTCGGGGCCGACAACGTCTTCGAGGCAGTGCAGGAGGCACCGTGACGGCCGTCGCGCCAGAGCCGATCACTTCGCGCCCCTATCCGGTGCGAAAGACGTCCAAGGGATCCACACTGCTGGGGCTGCTGCGCACCACCGATCCCAAGCAGCTCGGCATTCTCTACCTAGTCACCTCGATGGGTTTCTTCCTGGTCGGCGGTCTGATGGCCATGCTGATCCGTGGTGAGCTCGCGGTGCCGGGGATGCAGTTCCTGTCGCAGGAGCAGTACAACCAGCTGTTCACCATGCACGGCACGATCATGCTGCTGCTGTACGCGACCCCGATCCTGTTCGGTTTCGCCAACTACATCCTGCCGCTGCAGATCGGCGCCCCCGACGTGGCCTTTCCGCGGTTGAACTCGTTCTCCTACTGGCTTTACCTGTTCGGCGGGCTGACCGTGGTGAGCGGATTCCTCGCTCCCGGTGGCGCCGCCGACTTCGGCTGGTTCGCCTACACACCGCTGTCCGACGCGATCAACTCCCCGGGAATCGGCGCGGACCTGTGGATCTCCGGCCTGGTCGTCTCCGGCCTCGGCACGATCCTCGGCGGTGTCAACATGGTGACCACCGTCGTCTGCATGCGCGCGCCGGGCATGACCATGTGGCGGATGCCGATCTTCACCTGGAACATCCTGGTCACCAGCGTGCTGATCCTGATGGCCTTCCCCATCCTCACCGCCGCGCTGATGGGACTGCTGGCCGACCGGCAGTTCGGTGCGCACGTCTTCGACCCGGCCAACGGCGGTGTGATCCTCTGGCAGCACCTGTTCTGGTTCTTCGGCCACCCGGAGGTCTACATCGTCGCGCTGCCGTTCTTCGGCATCGTCACCGAGATCTTCCCGGTGTTCTCCCGCAAGCCGCTGTTCGGCTACACCGGCCTCATCTACGCAACCCTCGGCATCGCCGCGCTCTCGGTGGTGGTCTGGGCCCACCACATGTACGCGACCGGTGCGGTGCTGCTCCCGTTCTTCGCCTTCACCACTTTCCTGATCGCCGTGCCCACCGGTATGAAGTTCTTCAACTGGATCGGCACCATGTGGCGCGGCCAGATCACCTTCGAGTCCCCGATGATCTTCTCCGTCGGGTTCCTGGTGACCTTCCTGTTCGGCGGGCTGACCGGGGTGCTGCTCGCCGCCCCGCCGATCGACTTCCACGTCTCGGACACCTACTTCGTGGTGGCGCACTTCCACTACGTGCTCTACGGCACGATCGTGTTCGCCACCTTCGCCGGGATCTACTTCTGGTTCCCCAAGATGACCGGCCGGATGATGGACGAGCGGCTGGGCAAGGTGCACTTCTGGCTGACCTTCATCGGCTTCCACACCACGTTCCTGGTGCAGCACTGGCTGGGCAACGAGGGGATGCCGCGGCGGTACGCCGACTACCTGCCGACGGACGGGTTCACCACGCTCAACATGATCTCCACCGCGGGGGCGTTCCTGCTCGGCGCCTCGATGCTTCCGTTCCTGTGGAACGTGTTCAAGAGCTACCGCTACGGTGAGATCGCCGATGTGGACGACCCGTGGGGCTACGGGAACTCGCTGGAGTGGGCCACCTCCTGCCCGCCCCCGCGGCACAACTTCACCGAGCTGCCGCGAATCCGCTCCGAGCGTCCGGCCTTCGAGTTGCACTATCCGCACATGAGTGACCGGATGAGGCTGGAGAACCACGTCGGGTTCTCCGGGAAGCCGCTGGCGCACGCGGGGGCTTCCGGCGAGTCCGCGCAGGAGAGCGGCGTTTCCGAGGAGCGCAAGCTCGACGAGAAGTGATATTCGACCTAACGACCCCCTTCACGGGTGTGTCACGGTAAAACCGCTCGACGGGGAGCCCCGGCCGGTCGGCCGTCCGACCGGTCCGGGGCTCTTGTTGTTCGGAAGCTGTTTTCCGAACCCCGTAGGGTGGACCGTAGCCGAATATCGAGGGAGTGCCGTCAGTCGTGACCACGTCGAATCCCACCACCGTGCTGATGACCGTTACCGGAGCGGACAGACCGGGCGTCACCTCGGTGTTGTTCGCGGCACTGACCAGGCACGGGGTGGACGTGCTCGATGTCGAGCAGGTCGTGATCCGCGGGCGACTGGTGCTCGGGGTGCTCGTCTCCACCGAGTACGACCCCGAGCAGCTGCAGGAATCGGTCGAGCAGGCCATGGCGACCGTCGGGATGTCGGTCGAGGTCGACATCGACGCGGAGGACGGTCAGGCCGACAAACTCGGCTCGACCCACGTGGTGACCGTGCTGGGGCAGCCCGTCACCGCGCGCAGCTTCTCGGAGGTCGCCCGCAAGCTGGCCGAGACCGACGTCAACATCGATTCCATCCAGCGTGTGGCCGACTACCCGGTCACCGGCCTCCAGCTGCACGTGACGGCAGCGGAGACCGGTGAGCACACCGACGAGCTGCTCACCGCCGAGATGGCCCAGCTGTCCGAGGGCAGCGGGGTCGACGTCGCGGTGGAGCGCACCGGGCTGTCCCGCAGGGCCAAGAGGCTGGTCGTGTTCGATGTCGACTCGACCCTGGTCCAGGGCGAGGTCATCGAGATGCTCGCGGCGAAGGCGGGACGCGAGGAGGAGGTCCGGAGGGTCACCGAGCAGGCCATGCGCGGGGAGGTCGACTTCGCCGAGTCCCTGCGCCGCAGGGTGGCCGTGTTGGAGGGGCTGCCCGCGTCGGTGCTGGACGAGGTGGGCGCGGAACTCCAGCTGACCCCGGGAGCCAGGACCACGGTGCGCACGCTGCGGCGGCTCGGTTACCACACCGGTGTCGTCTCCGGAGGTTTCACCAGGATCATCGACCACCTGGTCGACGATCTCGGTCTCGACTTCAGTGCGGCCAACGACCTCGAAGTCGTCGACGGTAAACTCACGGGCCGTGTCGTCGGTGAGATCGTCGACCGCGGGGGCAAGGCGCGTGCGCTGCGGCGCTTCGCCGAGTCCTACGACGTTCCGCTCTCGCAGTGCGTCGCGGTCGGGGACGGGGCCAACGACATGGACATGCTCGCTACGGCCGGGCTGGGTGTGGCGTTCAACGCCAAGCCCGCGCTGCGGGAGATAGCGGACACCGCGCTGTCGCACCCCTTCCTGGACGCGGTGCTGTTCGTCCTGGGCGTGACCAGAGCCGAGGTCGAGGCCGCCGACGCGGAGGACGGGTTCGTCGCGCGTGTGCCGCTGGAAACGTGAGGTGGCTGGTACATGCTGTCCAGCGGGGCGCGGGTCGTGCGCCTGGCGCGGATGCTGCTCGGAACTCTGGCGGTCGTCGCCATCGGAAGGCAGTTCCTCGCCGAAGTGGGGCTTGCCGACTTCTCGCCGGTGAACTTCTTCAGCTACTTCACGATTCTCAGCAACATAGCCGCCGGACTGCTGTTGTTCCGGCTCGGGGCCGCGCCCGGCCGAGGTAGCCGTGCCGTTCTGGAGTGGCTGCGCGGAGGCATGACCGTCTACATGGCGACCACGGGGGTCGTGTTCGCGCTGCTGCTCGACGACGGGGATCTCGGGCTGACGTTGCCCTGGGTGAACACGGTGATGCACCGGGTGATCCCGCTCGTGATGCTGGTCGACTGGCTGCTGGTCCGGCCGCGTGCGCGTGTCGCTTACGGTCGTGCGGTGGTGTGGTTGACCGTCCCGCTGGTGTACGTGACCTACGCGTTGGTGCGGGGTGCGGTGACCGGGTGGTTTCCGTACCCCTTCCTGCGGCCGGAGATGGTCGGCGGTGTGGACGGGGTGCTGTTGCACCTGATCGCGATGGCCGTGGGCGTAGCCGCGGTTTCGCTGCTGGTCGCGTGGCTGGGCAACGTCAGGGTGCGGGAGCGAGCCGAGGTCGCCCTTCCGGCTTAGTCCATGTTCGGCGGTGCCGACTGCGCAGGCTCAGAGCACCTGGTTCGGACAGTGCCCTTCTGCCGGGAGTTCCTGGCCGAGGCCTGGGGTGCCGGTGGGCAGGGTGGGTGTGAGTACCCGCATTCCCGAGTGGGGTGTGCGTGGTGCGCGCGGGACAATCGGTCTCGTGAGTGATCCCGCCGCCGTTCTCCGGCCGCTGACCGATCGTTACGCCTCGTGGCTGTCCTTGCCGGATCATTCGACAGCCGACACCTCGGACGAGGATCCCGAGGACGTGGTGCTGATGCCGGTGGTGCTGCGCATCGAACGCGGCGCACCACCGGCTCGTACCGAGCTGCTCGAGGCGGCCGCCTCGGCGGCGGTGGCGTTGTGCCTGGACGAGCGCGGTTCCGCGGGAGGCCCCTGGCACCAGGCGGTTTCCGAGTGGGTGAGCGGACGAATCCGCAAGGTCACCCGACGCGCGCGCGGCTCCCACTGGCGCGCCGTGCTGGAACTGCCGGGCGTCACCTTCTCCGTCGGCGGGGCCGAGGTGCGTGCGCTGCTGCCCACCCGGCTCTCCGAGATGCCGCGTGAGCTGACCAGGTTGCAGATCTCCGGCAGCGAACTTCCCCCGGACGAGCCGGGCCCCGCTCCCTCCGGTGCTCCCGTGCTGTGGCTGAATCCCGAGGTCGACATGAGCGCCGGGAAGGCGGCCGCCCAGGTGGGGCACGCGACGATGATCCTGGCGGCCCTGCTGCACGGGGACGCGTGCTCCGGAGGCGAGCGGGGAGCCACGGCCGAGCGGCACCTCCGCGACTGGAAGGGGCACGGCTTCCGCTGTGCCGTGCGCACTCCCGGGGTGGCGCGGTGGAACGAGCTGCTTCCCGGGCGGGATCCGGCCGGTGCGTGGCGGGAGCGGGGGATCGCGGCCGTCCGGGACGCGGGATTCACCGAGATCGACCCGGGCACCGTCACCGTGCTGGCCCAGTGGGGCGATTTTGAGGGGAGGGGCCACCGCTCCCCGGTGGTGGTCCCCACTCCCGGTTATCAGTGAATGGGATCTCCGATCCTGGGGTGTGGTGTGTCGTGGCGGGCGGGTTGTGCGGACTTGCCGCCGTCCACGAACACGGTGGTTCCGGTGATCCATCTCGCCTCGTCCGAGGCCAGGAAAGTTATGGCTGCCGCTACTTCTTCAGGGGTTCCTTCGTGTCCCATGGGGTAGGAGGCATTGATCCGCTCCTTCGGAAGATCTTGAATCGTTCCGGAGAAGCTCGTTTCCACGAAGGCCGGTGCGACGCTGTTGACCCGGACATCCGGCGCGAGTTGGTCGGCCATGCCGCGGCACAGCGACTCCAGGGCGCTCTTGGTCATCGAATAGGCGGGCAGGCGGACGTTGGTGTGGGCGGCGAGCGAGCTGAGCAGTACCACCGATCCGCCGCCGTCGGCCATTCCCCGCTCGTAGGCCAGCTTCGTGTACTCGAGCGCCGCCACGACGTTCAGGTCGAAATCCTTGTGCAGGAGCTCCGGATCGAGCTCCAGGACGGAAGTGTTCTTCGAGATGTTGGAGGCCGCCGCGTAGACGAGCACGTCCAGCCGCCCGAGGGATTCCACGGCCCGCTCGACCGTGCTCCGGCGCTGTTCGGCTCTTCTGGCGTGTCCAGGTATCGGTGTCACTGTCGCACCGCTGGCGGCCGAGATGTTCCGGGCCGCCTCGGAGAGGCTGTGCTCGTCCCGGCCCGTGATCGCCACCGCGCCGCCCTCCTCGGCGATGCTCCTGGCCGCGGCGAAGCCGATCCCCCGCGAGGCGCCCACCACGAGTGCGGTCCTGTCCTCGAATCTGCCGGTCACCTGTTGCCTCCGTTCGCGCGAGCGATTCCTTCGTTGCTCTCCGCGAAGCTAGTGAGCAGCGCTGACACGGTGCTGACGCGAACGTGACGCCGTTGGGGGCCTTGTTGCGACCGACTGCTCGGCGGCGCCCGCACCCGTGCGGAAGGCCGGTTCGCCGCGTCGATGTGCGCTCGAACCTACCGACTGCCGGGGACGGAGGAGCCGAGCAGTGTCCGCCGGAACTCGGTGACCAGGGGCCGCAGGTCGACGTGGTGCCAGGCCGCCCACAGGCGCACCGAGGAGGGGAACCAGGGGATTTCGCGCAGCGTGACCTCGGAGGGGGTGCTGTCGCGCATGCTGCGCTGGATCAGCGCCAGTCCCAGCCCGGAGGCGACCAGTCCCAACGCGGCCAGCGGTTCGGGGGCGCTCGTGCGGACGGTGGGGGTGAATCCGGCTTCCACGCACGAGGCCAGGAACTTGTCGGAGTCGTTGCCCGCGGGACCGCCGTCGGCCACGGTGATCCAGGACTGCCCGTCCACATCGGCCGGAAGGACGTCCTCGCGCTCGGCCAGCGGGTGCTGAGCCGGCACGGCCAGCATGAGCGGGTCCTCGAGCACCAGTGCCGATTCCAGAAGAGGGTCCTCGTCCTCCGGTGGCGCGTCCACCAGAGCCATGTCGAGGCTGCGCCGGCGCAGTCCCTCCAGCTGGTCCGCGGCCGACTGGTCGTACAGCGCGATGTGCACGTCCGGCCGGTCCCGGCGGATCGAGCGCAGCGCGCGGGGGAGCACACCGGCGTGCAGGGCGTGCCCCACGTAACCGAGGCACAGTCCGCCCGTTTCGCCCCGTCCGAGCCGTTGGCCGAGTGATTCGAGCCTTTCGGCGTGCCGCAGCAGCGCCCGCGCCTCGCCGAGGAACACCTCGCCGTCGGCGGTGAGCCGGATGCGTTGCCGTCCGCGTTCGAACAGCACGCAGCCGAGGCGCTTTTCCAGTTCGGCGATCCGGCGGCTCAACGGGGACTGCGAGATGTGCAGCGCTTCGGCCGCACGCCCCACGTGCTCGGTCTCGGCGACCGTGACGAAGTAGTGCAGTTGACGCAGGTCCAGCATTCGTCGGAGTTTCCCGTTTCGGTTCGTTCGGCGGAGGCGGAACCTCCAGCTGTCCCGTGAGCGGGTGCTCGACACCGGGGGCGTCGTGGGTCCGCCATCCAAGACCTTCGCGGAATCAAGTCTCGCTTATCGAGTCTTAGACAGTCATACGGGTCGAGTCTAGCGTCGTAGTGGAAGGCACGGGGGTGGCTGAGCCGTCCTCACGCTGACAACGAGGAGCACACATGAGCATCCGGTCGTTACTGACCGACAGGGCACTCGGATTCGGGGCGGCCCCGCTGGGCAACATGTTCCGCGCGGTGTCCGAGGAGGACGCACTGGCCACGGTCGAGACGGCGTGGAACGAGGGCATCCGCTACTACGACACGGCGCCGATCTACGGAGCCGGCCTCTCCGAGATCCGGCTCGGGCAGGTGCTGGCCCGGTACCCCCGCTCCGAGTACGTGCTCAGCACGAAGGTCGGCCGGACGGTCGAGGACGAGATCGAGGAGCCGACCGAGCGGGACCTGGGGGACAAGGGCGGGCTGTTCGAGCACGGACGCAGGAACAAGGTCCGGGACGACTACACCTACGACGGCACCGTGCGTGCGATCGAGCAGAGCCTGGAGCGGTTGCGCACCGACCACATCGACGTCGCGTGGGTGCACGACGTGTCCCCCGACTTCCACGGCGACGACTGGATCGACGCCTTCGCCACCGCGCGGACCGGCGCGTTCCGGGCGCTGACGAGTCTGCGGGATCAGGGCGTCATAGGCGCCTGGGGACTGGGCGTGAACACGGTCGAGCCGTGCGAACTGATCCTGGGGCTGGACGAGCCGGAGCCCGACGGATTCCTGCTGGCCGGGCGCTACACCCTGTTCGACCACGCGCACGCCGTGCAGCGCTTGCTGCCCACCTGCCTCGAGCGCGGCGTCGACCTCGTCGCAGGCGGCCCCTTCAACTCCGGCGTGCTGGCGGGCGGCAGGCACTTCGAGTACCAGGAGGCCTCCGCGGAGGTGCTCGAGCAGGTCGAGCGGCTGCGCGGTGTCGCGCAGGACCACGGGGTGGATCTCAAGGCGGCCGCGCTGCAGTTCCCGCTGGCGCACCCGGCCGTGGCCGCCACGATCCCGGGAATGTCCCGGCCCGAACGCGTGAGCCAGAACCTCGAACTGCTGCGCGCGCCGATCCCCGGGCAGTTCTGGCGGACACTGCGCGAGGAGAAGCTGGTCTCGGAGGACGTTCCGCTGCCCACCGGCGAGTGAGCCGACCGCGGCCGCGCTCGTGAGCAGGACGTCGTCGCGACACCGGCCCGCGAGGAGGCCCGAATTCAGTCGTCCCCGCGTTCGGGCGGGGCGTGTTCGGAGCGCTCCGGTTCCTCCGGGGCGGTGTCGCCCACTCCGCGCGCGGCCAGCGCCTCCCCGAGCTCGTCGGCGTGGCGCAGCGTGCGCACCAGGAACGGTACGGCGAACGCCGAAACCGAGCGGGTCGCGTTCCGCGCCCGCTGGGCCTGCCGGGTCTGCTCGGCGATGGTCGACAACGCCCCCACGGCCTGCACGGTCAGCCCGACCAGCAGCCCGAGAAGCTCCGGACGGACCCCCAGCCCGCGGGTGGGGGACAGCCCGCGCTCGATCGCGGAGACGAGATCACCGATCCTGGTGGTGAGGGTGAACAGGTTGGCCGCGCTGATCGCGACGAGCAGCCGCAGGCACACCACGGTCGCGCTCTCCGGGCCGATCAACCACCACTGCAAGGCGAACACGGCCGCGAGCAGCACGAGCAGCAGCCGCATCATCCGGAACACCCTGCCCGGCCCGATGCGTGCCGTGACGAATCCGACCAGCACCGCCACGCCCCCCAGGGCGAGCGGAACGGGTTCGTCGAAGACGACGATCACGGTGGCGAAGGCGATCAGGCCGAGGAACTTCCACCCGGCCGGAGTCCGGTGCAGCGGGCTGTCGCCGGGTTGGTAGAGACCGAGCGGGGAACTCACGTCACCAGCTCCCTGTAGTGGCGCAGCGCGCGGCCGGGTTCGTCGTCGGCGACGATTCCTCCCCGGTCGAGGACCACGACGCGCTCGAAGTCGTCCAACAGCTCCAGATCGTGCGTGACCAGCACGACGCGCTGCTCCAGAGCCTGCAGCCGTTCGACGAGGAGCCGCTTGTTGCGCAGGTCGAGCAGCGTGGTCGGTTCGTCGCAGACCAGCACCTCGGGGTCGAGCACCAGCATGGAGCACAGCGCGAGCAGCTGTTTCTGCCCACCGGAGAGCTGCTGCGCCGGGTGGTCCGCGTACCCCTCCAGGCCGTGTTCGGCCAGCGCGGCGGCAGCCCGGTCCTCCCGCTCCTTCTTGGACAGTCCTTTGCGGCGCAGCGAGAAGGCTACGTCCTCACCGGCCGTCGGCATGACGATCTGGGAGTCCGGGTTGGTGAACACGAAACCGACCCGCGAGCGGACGCGCTTGCCGTCCCGCACCGGGTCGAGGCCGTCCACCAGCACCCTGCCCCGCGTGGGGTGCACCAGCCCGTTGATCATGCGGGCCAGCGTGGACTTGCCGGAGCCGTTGGCGCCGACGAAAGCCACCCTGCGCTCCGTGATCCGCAAATCGATCCCGGAAAGCACCGTGTGCTCGCCGTAGGTGTGTCCCACTCCGTCGAACTCGATCAATCGTTTCTCCCATCGGGACGCGCGGAAGCGGAGACGTCCGGTGCGCGGGCCGCGCGCGCTTCCGGCGCGGTCGTCGTTCTCGGTGGAGGCGTTCAAGGGACCAGCTCCCACACGGTGGCGACCCCGATCCCGCCTCCCGAGGACAACGCGGCCATTCCCACCCGGTGCCCGTGGGTCGTCATCCGGTGGAACAGCCGGACGAGCAGTACCGCCCCGGAAGCTCCCCACGGGTGCCCGAGGGCGATCGCCCCTCCGTCGGGACTCACCGCCCGTTCGTCGATCCCCACGGCGTCCGTGCAGGCCAGCACCTGCCCGGCGAACGCCTCGGTGAACTCGACCACATCGGGGGCGCGGCCAGTGGCCCCCAACGCGGAGCGCATGGCGGGAACGGCAGCCAGCCCGAGCCGGTTGGGATCCGCACCGCTGGTTTCCCGGGCCAGCAGGCGGACACCCGGCACCCCCAGCCCGCGCCTCTCGCTTTCCGTGGTGACCGCCACCACCGCCGCACCGTCGCTGATGCCGCACGAGTTCGCCGCCGTGACGGTACCCCCGGCGGTGAACGCGGGCGGGAACCTGGCCAGCCTCCGCTCGCCGAAGCCCGCGCGTGGCCGCTCGTCGGTGCGGACCCCGTTCACCTCGACGAGCTCGGCCTCGAACGCTCCCGAGCGCTGCGCCTCGACGGCGCGCCGGTGGCTGCGCGCCGCGAAGCGGTCCTGCCGCGCCCGGGAGATCCCCGCTTCGGCGGCGACGAGATCGGCGGCCGGCCCCATGTCGGGGTCACCGATCTCGGCGGGGGCGAACGGCGCGCGGGAGTAGAAGACCGGCGGTTCGGCCGCGTCCCGCGGGCGCCGGGCCCGCCACGGAGCCGTCGACGCGCTCTCCGCGCCCCCGGCCAGGTAGTACTTCCCGGCGCCGGCGGCCACCAGGTCGGCGGCGGTGACGACCGTGCTCAGCCCGCTCGCGCACTGGCGGTCCACGGTCGTTCCCGGCGTGCCGTGTCCGAGGCCCGCGCGCAGCGCGGCGACCCGCGCGGGGTTCCCGCCGGGGCCGCGCGTGTTGCCCAGCAGCACGTCGTCGACCCGGTCGAACCCGCTGTCGCCCAGGGCGGCTTCGAGCGCGCCCGCGGCGAGCCGGTCGACGGCCACATCGCGGAGCGATCCGCCCGCGGTGCCGACGGGTGTGCGGCGCGCGGCGACGATCACGGGGGTGTGCGGGTGAACGCCGGGATCGGTCATCGCAGCGTCCCGGTGGGGAGCTCTCCCGAATCGAGCTGGTCCTCGATCCGGCCCCGGGCCGGTTTGCCCGCCGGGGTGCGTGGAAGCGCTCGCGCGGAGAGCCAGCGGCGCGGGCGCTGTGCGCTGCTCAGCGACTCCCTGGCCACCCGGCGGAGTTCGGCCACGGGGGGAGGAGCGGAGGGGTCGACTTCGAGTACCGCGGTGACCAGGGAACCGAATCTGGGGTGCGGGGTGCCCACGACCACCGCGTCGGCCACCCCGGGGACGGAACGCAGCACGTTCTCCACCCGCTCGGCCGGTACCAGCTCGGCCCCGCTGCCGATGGTGGCGGAACCACGTCCCAGCACGGTGAACCCGCCGTCGGCGTGGGCGGAGGCGAAGTCCCCCACGCTGTGGAAACCGGGTTCCGCGGGGGTCAGCGCCCCGGACTCCATCCGTCCGGAGAAACCCAGCGGGGAACGCACCCACAGGGTCCCCGTGCCGCCGGGGTGGACCACGTGCGGCCCGTCGCGGATCTCGGTCTCCACGTGGCGGGCCGGGCGCAGCAGCCCGTCGGAGCCGCGCAGGGCCACGACCGAGTGCTCGGCCGATCCGTAGTACTCCACCAGCTCGCAGCCGGGCAGCGCTTCCGCCAGGCGCTCCCGGAGCCGCGCGTCCGGTTCGGCCCCGCCGCAGATGAAGCGGCGCACCCGGCACCGCGCACGCGCCCGCGGATCGCGTTCGAGCACCGCGAGCAGCGCAGCGAGCATGGACGGCACGAGGTGCACGGCGCTCGCCCTGGAGCAGGCCTCCGCCGCTTCGTCCGCCGACCAGCGTTCGAGCAGCTCCACCCCGGCACCGAGGTGCATGGCGTGCAGAGCTCCGAACAGGAACAGCGACGAGCTCAGCGGGCCGGGGACAAGCACCGTGTCCTCCCCGGTTATGCCGACCTCGAAGGCCTCGAAGCTGTACCACCAGGAGGAGCGGGTGCGGGCGAGGACCTTGGGACGGCTCGTGCTGCCCGAGGTGGTGGGGAAGTGGAACAGGCTCCGCCCCGAGCCGCGCGCGGCGAATCGGGGGGCCGGGGTTCCGGGTTGCCCACCGGTCCACACGTCCGGAGCGACGTCCTCGAGGACCGCCGCGCGTTCGGCTGCGCTCCACCCCGGTTCGAGCAGCAGCGCACCGGCGCCGAGCAGGTCGGAACCGAGCAGGTGGGCGAGCCGGTCCGGGGCGGTGCCGTCGCCCTCGACGGCGACCCGGCTGCCCTCGGCCGCTCCGGAGGAGTGGAGCTCGGCGGCAGCGGCGTGCGCCGAGCCGACCAGTTCGGCGGCGGTGAGGCCGCGGGAACCGTGGTGGAGCGCGCGGGGCAGGCCTCCCGCCAGGATCGGGGGAACCGCCTCGGGCGGGACGTCCGTGCCGGGCGCTTCAGGACCCGGTCGCGTGCTCGCAGCCGGGTTCATGCTTTCGCCGCTGCCTTCCGGCGGGGCAGGGAGTTCGGGAAGGCGCGGTGCACGGCAGCCGCGACCAGCGAGACCAGCACGATCTTGGCCAGGTCGCCCGGGAGGTAGCCGAGGGAGGCCACGCCTGCCGCGCGGAGGTCGCCGATCGCCTGGGCCATGAAGGGGACGCCGAACAGGTAGTCCACGGCGATTCCGGCCAGGTTGGCCGGCAGCAGCACCGCGAGGGTGGGCCTGCGTGCCGCGGACACGATCAGTCCCACCACCAGTGCCGAGGCGATCCAGCCCACGAGGAATCCGCCGCTGGGACCGAAGAACGGGGCTATTCCACCGCGCCCCCCGGACAGCAGCGGCAGCCCGAGCGCGACCAGCACGAGCAGCAGCAGCACCGAAGCGGCACCACGGCGGGCTCCGAGCAGGCTGCCAGCCAGCAGTGGACCGGTGTTCTGCAGCACGATCGGCACCGCCGCACCGGCCAGGTAGATACCGGGGAAGGTGCCGAGCACCGCGGTGAACGCGGCGAAGACCACGATGCGGGCCAGGTCGGCGGCCGGCTGTGCGCCACCTGACCGCCCTTCCGAGGGGCGGGGGGATTCGGTCACGCTGTTCTCCTGCGGAAACGTTCGGGAGGGGCCCGGAAGCGTGGACGGACCGCTGGTTCGGCGCGGTCCCGTCGTGCCTCGGGCGGAACAGCGGACAACCTAACCGCGATCGTCGGCATTACAGAAAAAATCCGGCGCTGTTGTGGGAACTCCACAACGAGCGAGGTGCCTCGCCGCGTGGAGTCCGCGTTCGGTCTTGTCGGTGCTCGGCCGGTGCCGCCGGTGAGTGGCCGTCACGGGGATCGGGTTCCCGCCTCCGCCGGGTTTACCCGGGCCAGGAAGGGAAATCCCGGGGGTGGTCCAAGAAGTGCCCGGCTCCGCCACCCGCTGGCAGCGGGCGTGATCCGAGAGGTGTTCGCATGATTTCGATGCTGCGCAAATACGGAATGGACTCGGACAAGATGTTCGGGGCGGGGATCGCCTCGATACTCTTCTCGGTCGTCTCCTGGGCGGCCTCCCGCGGTCTGCAGGGAGAGAACCTGGCTCGTGCCGACAGGTGGGGGATCTTCGTCGGGGAGTGGGCCCCGACGTTCTTCGCGCTCGGCGTGGCCATGCGCCTGGAGGAGTACACGCATCCGGAGATGCCCGAGCAGTCCGAGCGTCAGCGCGAACGCGACATGAGCACTTCCGGTTCCGGTAGGTGAACGGGCTCGCGACCGGAGCGCCGGCACGGGGCGTGACTCCGGGAGGGACCGACCCCGGCCCGCCGTGGAGCACGCCCCGTCCGCTCACCGGTTCGCCGCCGCCGAGTCCAGCCGCCGCAGCGCGCCCCGAACCACCTCGGGGTCGTGGGTGCTCCAGAACGGGGGCAGCGAGGCGCGCAGGAAACTCCCGTAACGAGCGGTGGCCAGCCGGGGGTCGAGCACGGCGATCACCCCGCGGTCGGCGGCCGAGCGCAGCAGCCTGCCCGCGCCCTGGGCCAGCAGCAGCGCGGCGTGGGTTCCCGCGACCGTGATGAACCCGTTGCCCCCGTTCGCCGAGATGGCCTTCTGCCGCGCCGAGGCGAGCGGGTCGTCCGGCCTGGGGAACGGGATGCGGTCCATCACGACCAGTTGCAGCGACTCACCGGGCACATCCACCCCCTGCCACAGCGACAGGGTGCCGAACAGGCTCGTGGCCGGGTCCTTCGCGAAGGAGTCCACCAGCAGTCCCGTGCTGTCCTCCCCCTGGCACAGCACCGGTGTGGACAGTCGCTCCCGCAGCTCGTCGCAGGCCTGACGTGCCGCCCGCATGGAGGAGAACAGGCCGAGGGTGCGGCCTCCGGCCGCCGTGACCAGCTCGGCGAGTTCGTCCAGATAGGACTCCGGGAGCCCGTCCCTGCCGGGGGAGGGCAGGTGCCGGGCGACGTAGAGGATGCCGCTGCGCCGGTAGTCGAAGGGTGATCCCACGTCGAGACCGACCCAGCTCGGCTCCGCTCCGTCGGAAGGGGGTTCTTCGGCGGTCGCGGTCTCGGGAGCGGGACGGGCCGCCCGCTGCGGAGGCAGCCCCCACTGCCCGGCCAGCGTGTCGAAGGAACCGCCGAGCGCCAGCGTCGCGGAGGTCAACACGGTCGTCCGCTGCTCGAACAACCGCTGGCGCAGCAGCCCGCCCACCCCGAGCGGAGCCACCTTCAGCGCGGGCGCGCGGCCGTTCTCCGCGCTGATCCACACCACGTCGTGCCGCTCCCCCTCCGGGGCGTCGAACCCGTCGAGCAACCGCATCGCGGTGTCGTGGACCTCCTGGGTGGGCGCCAGGGCGAGTTTGCGGACGCTGCCCGTCTCCACGTCCTCGCGGTGCTCGGTCCCCAGCGCGGTCACGCAGGCACCGGCGGCGTCCCGGACCCCGGAGAGCGCGGAGGTCAACTCCCGCGGCAACTCCTCCAGCCTTCCGGGAGCCGATTCCCCGAGCACGAACTCGAGTCCCTCACCGGCCTCGTTCAGCCGGTCGGCGATCTCCTCGTCCACCGCGCGGCCGCACCTCTTGGCGGCCTGCTTCACGGCGGAACCGGAGAGCTCGCCACTGGCGGCTGAAGTCACCCGGTCCACCAGGTCGTGCGCCTCGTCGACCACCACCATGTCGTGCTCGGGAAGCACCGGGCGGTCGTCCAGCGCGTCGATCGCGAGCAGGGCGTGGTTGGTGACCACGATGTCCGCGCGCCCGGCCTCGCCGCGGGCCCGCTCGGCGAAGCAGTCCGCACCCACCGGGCAGCGGTGCGCCCCTAGACACTCGTTGGCCGTGACCGACATCTGACGCCACGCGCGTTCCGACACCCCCGGGACCAGCTCGTCGCGATCCCCCGTATCGGTCTCCGAGGACCACTCGCGCAGCCTGCGCACATCGCGTTCCAGCGCGGAGGTCGCGGAGGGGTCGAACAGCGCGGACTCCTCCGGTTCCTCGGGAGCGTTGCCGTGCACCCTGTTCAGGCACAGGTAGTTGCGCCTGCCCTTGAGGATCGCGAACGTCGGCCTCCGGCCGAGCCCCTCGGAAAGCGCCGTGGCCAGCCGGGGCAGGTCGCGGTCCACCAGCTGCCGCTGCAACGCGATGGTCGCGGTGGAAACGACCACGGTCGTGTTCGCGGCCACGGCGTGCCGGATCGCGGGAACCAGGTAGGCCAGCGACTTCCCGGTTCCGGTTCCCGCCTGAACGGCCAGGTGCTCACCGGAGCCGATGGCGTTGTCCACCGCCTTCGCCATCGCGGTCTGGCCCTCCCGCGGTGTGCCGGAAACGGCTCCGACCGCGACCGAGAGCAGCGTGTCCAGATCGGCGGGCTCCGCGCGTTCCGTCGTGTTCGGGGTGGGGAACTCGCCCGCCCCGGAAGAGGTCTGCTCCGGCTCGGGAGCGCTCTGCTCCACGAGTTCGGGAGGTAGTTGTTCGGTGCCGTCGGGCTCGAATACGTCGGAAACGGACCAGTTCGGAACGGAAGCGGGCACGTTCGCCGACGTTACCGCAGCGGCCTTCGGTGCCCTCCGCTACCCGATGCCGGGCCTCGGCGGAGCGAGAGCCCGCAGGAGGTTCCGCCACGCGGCGGTCCACGACAACCGAAGCGGGGAAACCGGTCAGCCGCGCACCACCGGCTCGCCGGAGAGGGTCACCCCCGCCGCGCGCAGCTGCTCCCGGGCGCGTCCCACGGTCTCCTCCGCGACCCCGGCAGTGAGGTCGAGCAGCACCCTGGTGTCGAAACCGGACTCGGCGGAGTCCAGCGCGGTGGCGCGCACGCAGTGGTCGGTGGCCAGACCGACGACGTCGACCGAGGTCACGTCCCGCTCGGCCAGCCACTCGGCCAGCCCGTTGCCCTCGAACCCCGAGTACCCGTGGCTGTACTGCCCCTTGGAGAAGACGGCCTGGATCGGGGCCACATCCAGCTCGGGATGGAAAGCGGCCCCGGCGCTTCCCGCCACGCAGTGCACCGGCCAGGAGGTCACGAAGTCTGGGTTCTCGGCGAAGTGGTCCCCGGGATCTATGTGATAGTCCCTGGTCGCGACCACGTGGTCGTGCTCGGCCGTGGCGAGGTGACTCGAGATCGCCGAGGCGATCCCGGCTCCTCCGCTCACGGCCAGCGCGCCACCCTCGCAGAAGTCGTTCTGCACGTCGACGACGATCAGCGCCCTGGTCATCCTCGCACCTCCAACCTTCCCGCCGCGCGGAACTCCACCCTCCGGCGCTTCAGTGGTTCTCGAACACCGTGGGGATGGCGGGCTCCCCCGAGGACAACTTGAGCCCCTCCCAGGGAAGGCTCACCAGCGCGTGCCGGAGTCGCTGTCGATTGTCCTCCAGCCCGGGCAGATTCTCGACCCTCCGGCCTCCCCGGATCAACGGTGTCTGCACGAACCTGTCGTGCGGTCCGGCCGCGGGCGGCTCGGCTCCCGCACCGTTGCGGTAGACGACCTCCTCCAGCGCGGTGCCGGTCGGCTTGTGCCTGCGCAACGCGGCCTTGCTCCCGCCGCGCGACTCCTTGTGCGAGCTGCGTTTGGCCACGGGGCGGCCGTCCACCTCGGCCAGTTTGTAGACCATCCCCGCGGTGGGGGCGCCGGACCCGACGACCAGGGAGGTCCCCACCCCGTAGACGTCCACCGGTTCCGCGCGCAGCGAGGCGATCGCGAACTCGTCCAGGTCCCCGGAAACCACGATCCGCGTGCCCGTGGCCCCGAGCGAGTCGAGCTGTTCCCGCGCCTGCCTGGCCAGCACCCCGACGTCCCCGGAGTCGATGCGCACGGCCCCCAGCTCGGGGCCGGCCACCTCCACGGCGGTGCGGATGCCCTCGGTGATGTCGTAGGTGTCGACCAGCAGGGTCGTGCCCGCCCCGAGCGCGTCGACCTGGGCCTGGAACGCCTCCCGTTCGCTGTCGTGCAGCAGGGTGAACGAGTGGGCCGAGGTTCCGGCCGTGGGGATCCCGTAGCGTGCCCCGGCCTCCAGGTTCGAGGTGGCCGTGAAACCGGCCAGATAGGAGACGCGGGCACAGGACACGGCCGAGTCCTCGTGGGTGCGGCGGGAGCCCATCTCGATGATGCGTCTGCCGTTGGCGGCCGAGGACATCCTGGTCGCCGCGGCCGCCACGGCGCTGTCGTGGTTGAGGATCGACAGGATCACCGTCTCCAGCAGCACCGCCTCGGCGAACGTCCCCCGCACCGTCAGCACGGGAGAGCCGGGAAAGTACAGCTCGCCCTCCGGATAGCCGTCCACGTCACCGGTGAAGCGGTACTCGCGCAGCCAGTCGAGCGTTCGCTCGTCGCACACCCGGTCGCGTTCGAGGACCTCCAGCGTCCGCTGGTCGAACCGGAAGTTCTCCACCGCGTCCAACAGCCGTTCGACGCCGCCGACCACCCCGTAGCGGCGCCCGTCCGGCAGGTTCCTGGTGAAGACCTCGAACACGCAGTCGCGCTGGGCCGTGCCGTCACGCAACGCGCTGCTGAGCATGGTCAGTTCGTAGTGGTCGGTGCGCAGCGCGGTACTGGCTGGATCGGTCATATACGCGAGATTACGTGCCGTGGGAAGGCACGTGGGCACCAGCCGCCGACCGCGAGCGTGTGAGAATGGGGACATGACCACCCCAGCCGAAGCGGAGAGCGCGCAGGTCGAACCGGAGGAAACCGGAGCGTCGGAACGGCCGTGGGTGACCATCGTGTGGAACGATCCGGTCAACCTGATGTCGTACGTGACCTACGTGTTGCAGAAGGTCTTCGGCTACAGCGAGGAACACGCCACCAAGCTCATGCTGGACGTGCACAACAAGGGGAGGGCCGTGGTCTCCTCGGGATCCAAGGAAAAAGTGGAGGGCGACGTGGCGAAGCTTCACGCCGCGGGCCTCTGGGCAACCATGCAGCACGACTCGTGAACGGACAGCGAACCCAGTGCAGGATTGGACACGCGACAACGGCCGGTTGGTGAGCGAACTCGAAGCCAACGAGGCGGCGGTGATCCGGGGCCTCGTCGGCGAGATCAAGGACATGCTCACCGCCCGTGCGGAGCAGGCTCCGCAGGACGAGCTGGCCGAGTTGACCGGGATGCGCACCGGCCCGAACACGCCGCCGCAGGAGAGCGTGCTGGCGAGGTTGCTGCCGGATTTCATCCGGCCGGACAGGGACAGCTTCGAACCCGAGGCCGAGGACGCCGACACGGCGGGGGCGCTGCGTTCGCTGCACGAACCCGACCTGATCGACCACAAGAGCGGAGTGGCGGAGACCGTGCTGGAAACCTGCCCGGAGCAGGGCGGGACGGTGTCGCTGACCGAGGACCAGGCCGACAGCTGGCTGTCCGCGATCAACGACGTGCGCCTCGCGCTCGGCACGGCGCTGGACATCTCGGAGGAGACCCCGGAGGAACCTCCGGAGGACCAGTTGCAGCGCGAGCACTACTACGTCTACCAGTGGCTCACCTGGGTGCAGGACAGTATGATCCGGGCCCTGACTTCTTGACCTACGTTTCTCGGTTCGGTTGACGTAGGTGGTCACTTGGCGGAACCCCTCGCGGGCTCCCGCTCCGGCGAGGCCCGACATCGGGTAGCGGCCTGCACGGTGGCTACTCGATGTGCCGGTTCCCGCAGCGAGACCCCGGCTGAGGTTCCCCCACGGAACCACCTGCTCAAGCCGAGCCGTCGACCCTCTACAGGACGGACTGATGGTCGACTCACCGCCCGGGGCGGGGCCGAACAACACGATCACCGATGTGACCGGGGTGTCGGTGGGGCACCGGCACCGGCTCGACGAGCGCTGGGCCACCGGGAGCACGGTGGTGCTCACGCCGGAGGGGGCCGCAGCCGGGGTGGACGTCCGAGGGGCGGGTCCCGGAACGCGGGAAACCGACGTGCTCGACCCCGACCACCTGGTGCAGCTGGTGCACGGGGTGCTGCTCGGCGGGGGCAGCGCCTTCGGGCTCTCCGCCGCTGACGGGGTGCTGCGCTGGCTGGCCGAACGCGGGCACGGGCTGCGGGTGGGGAGCACTCCGCACGAGGTGGTGCCGATCGTGCCCGCGGCCGTGCTGTTCGACCTCCCGATGAGCGACTGGGGAAGACGTCCGGACGCCACGTTCGGCTACGCCGCCTGCGAGGGGCGGACCCGCGGAGTTCCCGCGACGGGCAACGTCGGCGCGGGAACCGGGGCCGTGGCCGGGGCGATCAAGGGTGGTGTGGGGACGGCCAGCGCGGTGCTGGACGACGGAACCACTGTCGGCGCGTTGATCGCGGTCAACTCCTCGGGAGCGGTGGTCGACCCGCGGACGGGGCTGCCGTGGGCGCTTTCCAGCGGTCTGGAGGGGGAGTTCGACGTCCCCGCTCCCTCCGCCGAGGCGATCGCCGCGGCACGGGGGCGGAGCGCGCGCACGGACCGCGCCGGTGCGGAGATCGCCCCGCTGAACACCACCATCGGAGTGGTGGCCACCGACGCGGGATTCGGCAAGTCCGAGTGCCGCAGGATCGCCGTGGCCGCGCACGACGGTGTGGCCCGCGCGGTCCGCCCCGCGCACGGGATGACCGACGGGGACACCGTGTTCGCGCTGGCCACCGGGGACCGCTCCGGCGCTCCGGCCCCGGGCGAGCCCGGCTGGGTGGCTGCGCTCGACGCGGTTTGCACGGTGGCTGCCGAGGTCACGGCACGGGCGATCGTGCACGCGGTGCTCGCGGCCGGGTCGGTGGCCGCAGTGCCCGGTTACACACGCCTTTACCATCCCGAACGGGAATGAATCATGGTCGAGCGACGTTTCGACCTCAGGAACGATCCGCCACCGGGTTCACATCGTGGGACCCCGGTGACTCACCCCGTAGGATGGTGGCTGTGCTGGTGATCCGACGCGACCTCGTGGATGCGATGGTTGCGCATGCTCGACGGGACCACCCGGATGAGGCGTGTGGTGTGGTAGCGGGCCCGGAAGGGTCAGATCGCCCCGAGCGGGTGATCGAGATGATCAACGCCGAACGTTCGCCGACGTTCTATCGGTTCGACTCCACCGAGCAACTGCAGGTCTGGCGGGCCATGGACGCCGCGGACGAGGAACCGGTGGTCATCTACCACTCGCACACCGCCACCGAGGCGTACCCCTCGCGTACCGATGTGGCCTACGCCTCGGAACCCAACGCGCACTACGTGCTCGTGTCCACGAGGGACCCGCAGGAATACGAGCTGCGCTCCTACAGCATCGTCGACGGCGTCGTCACCGAGGAGCCGGTGGAGGTCGTCGAGTCCTACATGTTCGCCCACACCGGCAGCGACGACATCCCCGACCGAGGCTGAGCCCCCACGCCGCGCGGACGTGCGCGGCGTGGCTGTCGGGTGGATTTGCGAAATTACGTGTGGTTCACAGGAGGTTGCGCCATGGCAGTCAATGTTTCGATTCCGACTATTCTGCGCACTCACACCGGGGGGCAGAAGTCGGTTGAGGCCGACGGCAGCACCGTGGCCGAGGTGATCAACGATCTGGACTCGCGGCACACGGGACTCAAGGATCGGCTGGTCAAGGACGGTGCGCTGCACCGGTTCGTGAACGTCTACGTCAACGACGAGGACGTCCGGTTCGTCGGCGGTCTCGAGGCCTCGGTTTCCGACGGGGACAGCCTGACGATCCTGCCCGCCGTCGCGGGCGGCATGCGCTGAAGCGTTCTCTCGCGGGGAGGAGATTGACGTGGCCCGCTACGACTCGTTGCTGGACACCCTCGGGGACACCCCGCTGGTCGGACTGCCGCGGCTCTCGCCGTCCTCCGACGTGCGGTTGTGGGCGAAGCTGGAGGACCGCAACCCGACCGGTTCGGTCAAGGACCGGCCCGCGCTGGCCATGATCGAGGCCGCCGAGAAGGAGGGCACCCTCACCCAGGGGTGCACGATCCTGGAGCCGACCTCGGGAAACACCGGTATCTCCCTGGCCATGGCCGCTTCGCTGAAGGGGTACGGACTCGTTTGCGTGATGCCGGAGAACACCTCCGAGGAACGCAGGCAGATCCTGCAGGCCTACGGAGCGCGCATCGTCTCCTCCCCGGCCGAGGGCGGCTCGAACCAGGCCGTGACCGTGGCCAAGCAGCTGGCCGAGCAGAACCCGGACTGGGTGATGCTGTACCAGTACGGCAACTCGGCCAACGCCGAGGCGCACTACCGGGGGACCGGCCCGGAGATCCTGAGTGACCTCCCGAACGTGACGCACTTCGTCGCAGGCCTCGGAACCACGGGAACGCTGGTGGGTGTGGGGCGCTACCTGCACGAGCAGAAGCCGGGCACCCAGATCGTGGCCTCCGAGCCGCGCTACGGCGAGCTGGTCTACGGGCTGCGGAACCTGGACGAGGGCTTCGTTCCGGAGCTCTACGACGCCGACGTGCTCAACCGGCGGTTCTCCGTCGGCTCGTACGACGCGTTGCGGCGGACCCGCCAACTGCTGGAGTACGAGGGCATCTTCGCCGGTATCTCCACCGGTGCCGTGCTGCACGCCGCGCTGACGGTGGGTGAACGCGCCGTCGCGGCCGGGGAGCCCGCCGAGATCGTCTTCCTGGTGGCCGACGCCGGCTGGAAGTACCTGTCCACGGGCGCCTACGGGGGCACGCTGGACGAGGCCGCGCAGCAGTTGGACGGGCAGCTCTGGGCCTGATCCCCGGGGCGGGACTTCGTTCGGCGCGCTCTCGTGGCGGGGCTCCGCTGCGGCTGCGCACCGAGGGCCCGCCTCGGCGGAACCCCACCCGACTCTTGACGGTTTCGCGCGAAACCCTCTTTCCGGAAGTGTTCCGGGGTGACGGTTTCGCGCGAAGCGTTCGACCGGGAGCGCCGCGGGGACTCGGGCGCTCCGCGGCACCCGCCCGCACGTGGTCGCGCCTGCCGCGATCAGCGTAGGCTCGGCGGTGTGAGTTCGGCCTCCACGGGATCTGGTTCACGGCGCAAACCCCGAGTGCTGCCACCGCGCCCCGGGCGGGCGGCCGCG
Organism: Actinopolyspora biskrensis; assembly: GCF_013408175.1. Lineage (GTDB taxonomy): Bacteria > Actinomycetota > Actinomycetes > Mycobacteriales > Pseudonocardiaceae > Actinopolyspora > Actinopolyspora biskrensis. The sequence continues at coordinate 49,847 of NZ_JACBYW010000006.1, read as the reverse complement.
GTGGCGCTGGCTTTCGTGGCACTGCTGTACGTGCTGGAACTGACCGACCAGCTTTTCTTCCAGATGGGACCGACCACTCCCGGCAGCGTGCACGGACTCGACGTCAACGGCATCCAACCACGTGAGGTGGAGGGCCTGGACGGCATCATCTGGGCTCCGCTGCTGCACTACGGCTGGGAGCACCTGATGGCCAACACCCTGCCGTTGCTGGTGCTCGGGTGGCTGTGCATGGCGGGAGGGATCCGCCGGTTCGTCGCCGTCACCGCCGTGGTCTGGCTGGTCGGGGGGTTGGGGACCTGGCTGGTCGCCGGGGAGTCGACCACCCATCTCGGCGCTTCGGGCATCGCCTTCGGCTGGCTGATGTTCCTGCTGGTGCGCGGTTTCTTCACCGGGAGCGTGGCGCAGATCCTGGTGGCCGTGGTGCTGGTCGTCTACTGGGGCGGAATGCTGTGGGGAGTCCTGCCCGGACAACAGGGGGTCTCGTGGCAGGCGCACCTGTTCGGAGCGGTGGGAGGTGTGCTCGCGGCCTGGCTGGTGACTCGGAGTGACCGGCCGCACAGGGCCGGGTCCGCGCGTTCCGGTGACCTCCCGGGCAGACTGGGGTCGTGACCCAAGCACCGATCGGGATCTTCGATTCCGGCGTGGGCGGCCTCACGGTGGCCCGCGCGATCATGGACCAGCTTCCCGGGGAGCGGCTGCGGTACGTGGGGGACACCGCCAACGGCCCCTACGGGCCACAGCCGATCGCACGGGTGCGCGAGCACGCCCTCTCGGTGGCGGACTCCCTCGTCGAAGAGGGCGTGAAGATGCTGGTCGTGGCCTGCAACACCGCTTCGGCCGCCTGCCTGCGGGACGCGCGGGAGCGTTACGACATCCCCGTGGTGGAGGTCGTGCTGCCGGCCGCACGCCGCGCGGCGGCCACCACCCGCAACGGCAGGGTGGGGGTGATCGGAACCAGCGCGACCGTTCGTTCCCGTGCCTACGAGGACGCTTTCGCCGCTGCTCCCGGCGTGTCCCTGCACACCGTGGCCTGCCCCAGGTTCGTGAACTTCGTCGAGCGCGGGACGACTTCCGGCAGGCAGATCCTCGGGCTGGTGCAGGCTTATCTGGATCCGCTGCAGCGGGCCGACATCGACACCCTGGTGCTCGGGTGCACCCACTATCCGCTGCTGACCGGTGTGCTGCAGATCGTCATGGGTGATCAGGTGACCCTGGTCTCCAGCGCCGAGGAGACGGCGAAGGACGTGGTGCGGGTGCTCACCGAACGCGAGCTGCTCGCGGAGCGGGATGCCTCCCACGAGCCGCCGAAGCACGAGTTCCGCGCCACGGGCTCGGCCGAGCCGTTCGCCAAGCTGGCCCGGCGTTTCCTCGGGCCTTCCGTCACATCCGATGTTGCGTTGCCGCCCGACGTGTCACGCTCGGTCGTGTGAAGCTGACGATCCTCGGTTGCTCCGGCAGCATCCCGGGCTCCGCCACGCCCGCCTCGGGGTACCTGGTGGAGTCGGGCGGCGTCCGGATCCTGCTCGATCTGGGCAACGGCACGTTGGGAACCCTGCAGCGCTTCGCCGATCCGTTCGCCCCGGACGCCCTGCTGCTCTCACACCTGCACCCCGACCACTGCGCGGACTTCGGTGCCCTGACGGTGCTGCGCCGGTACCACCCGGACCCGCCGCACTCCCCGGGTGAGCGCAGGCTGAGCGTGTTCGGCCCGGAGGAGGCGCCGGACCGGTTGGCCGCGCTGTACGCCCCGAGCGCCGCCGAGCGCGCCGCGACCGACCTCTCCGACGTGTTCGAGTTCCGCCCCGTGCCCGAGACCCCCGTGCGGATCGGCCCGTTCGAGATCACGGCTTTCCCCATGGAGCACATCTGCCCCAGCTGGGGTTTCCGGGTGGCCGCCGAGGGCAGGGTGCTGGCCTACACCGGCGACACCGGCCCCTGCGGCAGGCTCGCCGAGCTCGCCGCCGACGTCGACGTGCTGCTGTCCGAGGCCTCCTGGCAGGACTCCCCGGACCGCCCGGACGGGCTGCACCTATCGGGCAGGCAGGCCGCCGAGGTGGCCGAGGACGGTTCGGTGGGCAGGCTGCTGCTGACGCACCTGCAGCCCTGGGCCGACAGTGCCGCGATCCTCGCCGAGGCACGTGCGAGCACTTCGGCTCCGGTGGAGCTGGTCTCCGCGGCCGAGACCTACGAAGTCTGACGGCGGTTTTCCGGTTCGGTCGGCGTGGACTCCCGGTTCGCCGGTGGCGTTTCGCGGTGGTGCGCTTCGGGGGTGGGATACTGCCCCGGTCGGAGTTCCGCCGTCGAGATGGAGTGTTGGCATGACTGTCACCGCCGTTTGGCCGATCGACTCGCCGGACGCCCCGAACGGCGGCGACGGTGTGACGTTGACCGACCCGTCCGAGGTGAGCGGGCTGCTCAGCCGCCTGGCCGAGCCGGGGGCCGGGGTGGCCGCCGTTTGGCACGAGCACCGCGAACCGGCCGACGAGGAGACCGGGATGCTCGACCACGACGTGTGCGTGGCCGTGCGGGACGGCTACGGCTATCTGAGCTACATCGACGTCGAGCACGATCTCGCCGTGCTGCGGGGGGATCCCGAATCGCCCGCGCTGGTCGGGGAGGACGTCGAGTTCCCCGCGGGCAGCGGGGTGGACCTCGGTGTGCTGGCCGAGGCGCTGAGCGAGTTCCTGCGCACGGGGCAGCGTCCCGAGTCCGTCGACTGGAGCACCGTCGAGGAGTGAGCCGGGTGCGGCCGGAAAACTCCGGCGGTTTTCCGGCCGTCCACGGCGACGTTCTAGGGTGGTGCGCGTGGCAAGAGCTGATGGCAGGAGCGACGACGCGCTCAGGGACGTACGGATCACCCGTGGTTACCAGGACTGGCCCGCCGGGTCGGTGATGGTTGAATTCGGTCGCACGCGGGTGCTGTGTGCGGCCAGCGTGCAGGACGGGGTTCCGCGCTGGCGCTCCGGTTCCGGTCTGGGGTGGGTGACGGCCGAGTACGCGATGCTGCCCTCGGCGACGAACACGCGCGGGGTGCGCGAGGCGGTCAAGGGCAAGATCGGCGGGCGCACGCACGAGATCAGCAGGCTGGTGGGGCGTTCGCTGCGCAGCTGCATCGACATGAGCGCGCTGGGGGAGAACACGATCACGCTGGACTGCGACGTGATCCAGGCCGACGGTGGGACGCGCACCGCGGCGATCACCGGGGCGTACGTGGCGCTGGCCGACGCGGTCACCTGGCTGCGTGCCTCCAAGCGCCTTTCCGATCCCAAGCCGCTGTCCTGCGCCGTTTCCGCGGTCAGTGTCGGTGTGGTGGACGGCAGGGTCCGGTTGGACCTGCCGTACGAGGAGGACTCCCGCGCCGAGGTGGACATGAACGTGGTGGCCACCGACCACGGGACCTTCGTGGAGGTGCAGGGCACCGGGGAGGGTGCGACCTTCCCGCGTTCCACCCTGGACGAGATGCTGGACAAGGCGCTGGCCGGTTCGGCCCGGCTGTGCGAGCTGCAGGCCGAGGCGCTGGCCGAGCCCTATCCGGGCAAGCTTCCGGGGAGCAAGGCATGAGCAGGCTGTTGCTGGCCACCCGCAACTCGAAGAAGCTGGTCGAGCTGCGCCGCATCCTCGCCGACGCCGGGGTGGCGGGTGTCGAGGTGGTCGGGCTGGACGACGTGCCCGAGTTCCCGGAGGCCCCCGAGACGGGGGCGACGTTCGAGGAGAACGCGCTGGCCAAGGCCGCCGATGCGGCTCGGGCCAGTGGGCTTCCGGCCGTGGCCGACGACTCGGGGTTGAGCGTGGACGCGCTCAACGGGATGCCCGGGGTGCTGTCGGCGCGCTGGGCGGGCGGGCACGGCGACGACCAGGCGAATCTGGAGCTGGTGCTGGCCCAGCTGGGCGACGTGCCCGACGAGCGGCGCGGGGCGGCCTTCGTGGCCGCCGCCGCGTTGATCACCCCGGACGGTTCGGAGACGGTGGTTCGCGGCAGCTGGCCGGGTCGCATCGTGCGTGAGCCGCGCGGGACCAACGGTTTCGGTTACGATCCGATCTTCGTGCCCGAGGGGGAGAGCCGCACCTCGGCGGAGCTGTCCTCGGCGGAGAAGGACGCGGACTCGCACCGGGGCCGAGCGCTGCGCGAGCTGCTGCCGCACCTGCGGGCGCTGGCGGAGTGAGCTGAGGCGTTCCCCCGGGGCCTGTTCCCGTGGGTTTCCCGATTTTGCCTATAACTGGGACTTATCCACAGGGGACCTCCAGTTATAGGCAAAATCGGAGCTCCGGAGCTCCGGGAAACGCTTCGAACGCCGACCGGCCGCCTGCGCCGTCCGGAGAGGCACGCGGCCGCCCGAACCCTGTGTCTCGGGCGGAAGACCTAACCCTCGATCTCGCGGACCCGCTCGACGACGGTAGCGAGGGTGTCCAGGTAGGGGCCGTGGACGGTGTAGTAGGTGAAGCCGTAGCGCTCCCGGTTGCGCAGCACCTGCTCGGCCATCTGCTCGGTGGTGCCGATGAGCACGAACGGGCTCCGCAGCAGCAGTTCCGGCGGTGTCGACTCCGGCCCGTACCGCCGAGTCAGCTGCTCGGCGGTGGCGCGTCGGTCCTCGGTGTGCACCACCAGCTGGACGAGCGCGTGCCACTCGATCCGGTCGGCTCGACGACCGGCGCGTTCGGCGGCGTAGCGCACCCGTTCCTCGACTTCCTCGGGCGTACCGAGCCGCATCGTGCCCGGCGGCTGCCCCTCGGCCTGGAAGATCCCGGGAACGCTGACGACATCGGCGCTCCGCCCGGCGATCTCCAGTACGCGGTCGCTGGTGCCGCCCACGATCAACGGTGGGCCGACCCCGCCGAAACCGTGGCGCTGCACGGGCCGCAGCGCGGGCAGGTCGCGGCTCGCCCGGAGTTCCTCCTGCTGCGGGTAGCCGTCCTGGGCGAACAACCGACCGAGCTGCTCGACGGTCTCGGCGAGCCGATCCGCGCGAGCTCCGAAAGGCTGCCAGGGGATGCCCGCCTCGTCGAACTCCCACTTCATGTGACCGGCTCCCAGGCCCAGTTCCAGACGCCCCCCGGTGAGGACGTCGGTCGTGGCGACCTCGCGGGCCAGCAGCGCGGGGTTCCAGAACGGCACGTTGAGCACCAGCGTGCCGACCCGCAGCCGCCTGGTGGCTTCCGCCGCGGCGACCAGCACCGGGAACGGTGCGGGAATCCCCAGGTGGTCGGCGGCGAAGACCGTGTCGTACCCGTATCGCTCGGCGCGTCGGCAGGTCTCGACGAAGTCCTCCCGGGTGGCGAATCCGTCGACGTTGTACGAGAAGCGCAGTCCTGTCATGCGGCCGAAACTTCCACGGGGAGTCTCCCCGGGACAGCGAATTCGCCGACAGCGCAACGCCGGGGAACCCGGTGCCGGCTCACCTGGTGGAGGTGCCCGGCGAGCGGAGTGGGACTGCTTTCGGAGCCGCTGCCGCACCTGCGGGCGCTGGTGGAGCGAGCTGAGGCGTTCCCCTTCGCGTCCACTCCCGTGGGGTTCCCGATTTTGCCTATAACTGGGAATCCCCCTGTGGAAAAGTTCCAGTTATAGGCAAAATCGGAGCTCCGGAGCTCCGGGAAACGCTTCGAACGCCGGGACGGACATCGCCCCGAGCCGTCCGCCGCGAAGCACGTGCCGCCGTCGGGCGACTGTGAAAAGTCCCTCCCCGAGGTGGGAAGCCCCCGGACGGGTAGCTAGGTTTCCGCCGTGCTTGGTGATTGGCTGGAACCGGTACTGCTCGCCGTGGCCGGACTCGTGTCCGGCTGCATCAACGCCGTCGCGGGCGGTGGCTCGTTGCTGGTGTTTCCCGCGCTGCTCGGCACGGGACTGCCGCCGCTGGCCGCCAACGTGACGAACTCGGTGGCCCAGGCCCCCGGTTTCGTCGGCGCTGCGCTCAGCCAGCGCCGGGACCTCGTCTCCAACGGACGCCGGCTCCTGTCGATCTCGATCGCGGCCGTGCTCGGCTCCGGCGGCGGATGCGCCCTGCTGCTCACCCTCCCCGGCGAGGTGTTCGACGCGGTGGTTCCCGCTCTCGTGGGGCTCTCGGCCGTGCTGATGGCCTTCCAGAACCGCATCCGGAAGTGGCTCGGCAACCCGGACCAGCACGGCCCGGACAAAACGGTGCTGCTCACCGCGGGAATCTTCCTGGCCTCGATCTACGGAGGATACTTCGGCGGGGCGCGCAGCGTCATCTTCGTGGTGATCCTGGTGCTGACGGCCAATGCGACGCTGCGCACGCTCAACGCCGCGAAGAACTGGCTGAGCCTGCTCGGCAGCGCGGTCACCGTCGTGGTCTACGCGCTGCTCGCGCCGGTGGACTGGGTCGCGGTGGCGGCGCTGGTGCCCACCACGCTGCTCGGGGGCGTGATCGGGGGCAAGGTGGCGCAACGGCTGCCCGCCGCGGGGCTGCGCTGGACCGTCGTGGTGATCGCCGCCGCGGTCGCGATCTACATGGCCGTGGACTGATCGAGGTTTTCCGTTCGGGTCGTCGTAGACGACCGCTCGGCGGGAACACCCGCGGGAGCTCGCCGCGGTTCCACACCGGGAGCGGACGGAGTCGAGCGGGGTAGCGTCGGGCCCGCGCCGGGAACGGGCCCCGCCGGAACCGGAGCGAACTCCGGTCAGACTCCGATCTCGCGGCGCAGCCGGTCGACGTGACCGGTCGCCTTGACGTTGTACATCGCCTGCTGGATCTTGCCGTCCGCGTCCACCACGAACGTGGAACGGATCACGCCCTGCACGATCTTGCCGTAGTTGTTCTTCTCACCGTAGGCGCCCCACTCGCTCATGACCGCGTGGTCGGGGTCGGAGAGCAGCGGGAAGGTGAGTCCCTCGGATTCGCGGAACTCGGCGAGCTTGCCGGGCTTGTCCGGCGAGATGCCGAGCACCGCGAATCCGGCCCCTTCCAGGTCGGCGAGGCTGTCCCTGAAGTCACAGGCCTCCTTGGTGCATCCGGGAGTGCCCGCGGCCGGGTAGAAGTACACGACCACGGGGCTTCCCCGGTAGCCCGACAGCGTCACGGAACCGCCGTCGGCATCGGACAGTGTGAAATCGGGGGCGACATCGCCTGGGGACAGTTGTTCGGTCATGCCTCGACGCTAGCCGATGACGCTTCGCTCACGGACGCGATCCCTCGGTGTCGGAGATCACCACCGCTCCGGATTCCGCTGTGGAGCCGGCACGTTCCGCGTCGAAATCGGTCGTGGCGATCATCATCCCGAACAGGAGCCCGGCCACGGCCGAGATCGTCACCGCTACAGCGGACAGAGTGTAAACGCGGACGCTCACCGCCATACCCCTCACAAGATCGTTTTTGTCGTGGTCGACGACTAGATCGCGAAGCAGGACTGAATCGTTACGCTACGTCCCTCGGCAGTGGGAGGTTCTCGCTCGGTTCCTCCGCGATCGCTTTCTCGAGTTGCGGGTACGGATCACTGCGGAGACGGTCACGAGCGGAGGCCGCACCCGGCGGGCTCCACCCGGGAGGCGCGTTCCCGCCGCCCAGCAGTGGACACTCTTCGTTGGAGCAGCGATGCCGACAGTGGCCGACCAGTTCATCGAGGTGCTCGTCGAAGCGGGCGTGGAGCGGATCTACGGCATCGTGGGTGACAGTCTCAACCCGATAGTCGACGCCGTCCGGCGCACTCCGGGCATCGAGTGGGTCTACGTGCGGCACGAGGAGGCGGGGGCCTTCGCCGCCGCGGCCGAGGCCCAGCTCACCGGGCGGCTGGCCGTGTGCGCGGGGAGCTCGGGGCCGGGCAATCTGCACCTGATAAACGGCCTGTTCGACGCGCACCGCAGCGGTGCCCCGGTGCTCGCGCTGGCCTCCCAGATCCCCTCGGAGCAGATCGGCACCGCCTTCTTCCAGGAAACGCATCCGGAGCGGATGTTCAACGAGTGCAGCCACCTCTGCGAAGTGCTCTCGCACCCGGAGCAGATGCCGCGGCTGCTGCGCAGCGCACTGCAGACGGCGGTGGGGCGGCGCGGGGTGTCGGTACTGGTGATGCCGGGGGACATCGCGGAGCGCACGACGGTCAATCCCACCGGACGGGGGAACGTGCACAGCGACCCTCCGACCGTGGTGCCCCCCGAGTCCCAGGTGCGCGCGCTGGCCGAATCCCTCAACTCCGCGGAGCGGATCATGCTGTTCTGCGGCGCCGGAACGCGGCAGGCGCACGACGAGGTGATGCGGCTGGCGGACACCCTCAAGTCCCCCGTCGGCCACGCGCTGCGCGGCAAGGAGTGGATCCAGTACGACAACCCCTTCGACGTCGGGATGAGCGGGCTGCTCGGCTACGGCGCCTGCCACGAGGCGATGCACAAGGCCGACCTGGTCGTGCTGCTCGGCACGGACTTCCCCTACGACAACTTCCTGCCCCAGGCCAACACGGTTCAGGTCGACATCGAACCGTCCCACCTGGGGCGGCGTACCGCGCTGGATTTCGCGGTGCAGGGCGACGTGGCCGAGACGATCCGGGCCGTGCTGCCGCACCTGACGACCAAGACGGATCGGGACTTCCTGGACAGGATGCTGCGCGAACACGCCGACACCCTGGAACGGGTGGTGGAGGCCTACACCCGCGACGTGGACAAGCAGGTCCCCATCCACCCGGAGTACGTCGCCGACGTCCTCGACGACGTGGCGGCCGAGGACGCGGTGTTCACCGTGGACACGGGGATGTGCAACGTCTGGTCCGCGCGTTACGTCACCCCGAACGGAAGCAGGAGGATGATCGGGTCGTTCATCCACGGCTCGATGGCCAACGCCCTTCCGCACGGGATCGGGGCGCAGTTCGCCGACCGGGACCGCCAGGTGGTGGCGATGGCCGGTGACGGTGGCCTCTCCATGCTGCTGGGTGAGCTGCTGACGCTGCGCACGCAGAACCTGCCGGTCAAGGTGGTGCTGTTCAACAACGCCTCGCTGGGCATGGTCAAGATGGAGATGCTCGTGGACGGCAAGCCCGATCACGGGACCGACCACGAACCCGTGGACTTCGCCGCGCTGGCCGGGGCCATGGGGCTGTACTCGGTGCGCGTTCAGCGGCCGGAGGAGGTGCGGGTGGGGCTGCACGACGCGCTCTCCCACCCCGGGCCCGCGGTGGTCGACGTGGTGACCGACCCCAACGCGTTGTCCCTGCCTCCGCAGATAACCGGTGCTCAGGTCAAGGGGTTCGCGCTGGCCGTGAGCCGGACGGTGCTGAGCGGCGGTGTGGGCAAGATGGTCCGGTTGGCACGCAGCAATCTGCGCAACATCCCGGGACGCTGATCCGTTCCCGCCGGAGCGCTCGCGAATCCTCCGTACGGTGTGGACGAGCAGTTCGGCGGCGTCCGCGCCGATGTCGCTGTCCGCTGGGTAACAATCCGGTTACGTTGTGCTTTCCTGGTGAGCAGACTGGGGAACATGACAGTGAGTCCGACAGTCCGGCGACGCAGACTCGCGGCTGAGCTACGGAGATTGCGTGCCGCCCGCGACGTCACCCAGCAGCAGGCCGCGCAGCACCTCGACTGCACCCAGGCCAAGATCGGCCGGTTCGAGACGGCGAAGCGCTCGCCGACGGTCGGCGACGTCGCGGCGCTGCTGGAGTTCTACGGCGTGGACGGAGCCACCAAGCACCGGATTCTCGAACTCGCCAGGGACGCCAGGAGACGCGCTTGGTGGCATTCCTACGGCGATGTCCTTCCCGAATGGTACGCGACCTATGTCGGGTTGGAATCCGAGGCTTCTTCGGTTCACACTTTCGAACTCGAAGCGGTTCCGGGGTTGTTGCAGACGGAGGAGTACGCCTACGCGATCACGAGGGAAACCCTGATCGCGGCTTCCGAGCCGGATATCAGCCGCAGGGTGGAACTGCGGATACGGCGCCAGAACAGGGTCACCGGCCGGGACCCGCTCGAATTGTGGGCGGTGATCGGCGAGGCCGCGTTGCACAGAAGGGTGGGTGGGACGGAAGTGCTGCGGGATCAGCTGCGCCACCTGCTGGAACTGGCGCGGCGACCGCACATCACGCTGCAGGTCATGCCGCTGGAGTCCCGTGCGCACCCGGCGCAGGTGGGCCCGTTCGTGATTCTGCGTTACGCGGACGAGATCGATCCCGACATCGTCTATCTGGAGACGCACGCCGGAGGTTTGTACCTCGAAGGGGAGAACGAGCTGTCGAACTACGACGCCATGATGGATCATTTACGCGCGTACGCCCACGAACCGCGGGAATCGTTGGACGTCATAAGCACACGAATAGGAGAACTCTAGATGTCCGAATTCTTTTCATGGCGCCGGAGCACTCGTACTCAGGGGCAGGGGCAGTGCGTCGAGGTGGGTTTCGCGGAAAACGCGGTCGGGGTCCGGGACAGCAAGAACCGTCCCGCCGGTCATCTGGCCGTGGAACTCGCGCAGTGGCGGGCTTTCCTGAAAAGGATCAAAGGGGAGTGCGGGCAGCGCTGAAGCGGGTCCACCCGGTGGGGCGGGGAGGTGCCCGTCCCACCGGGCAAGCGGATGCGCGGGTGTCTCAACGCTCGGCGGAATCGCCGCCCTCGGCGGGCGGTTCCCGCTCTGCTCCGTCGTCGGCGGAACCACCGCGCAGGAACGGGGTCAACAGACCGGGGACCGCCTCGTCCGCGAAAGCCAATCCGGAGGAGGGATCGACGTCGTGGACCGAGTAGTGGCCGTCCCCCGCTGCGGTGGTGGCGCTCATGGTCACCAGACCGGCCAGCCGCTGGAGCGGGGACTGCTTGACGCGCCACCCGATGATCGCGTTGCGCTGGAGCAGCACCGTCCTGCGCACGCCCGTTCCGTGGCGGGTGACGAGCAGGTCGTCGTGGAGGTCGTGCCCCAGGTTGCGGTAGGCGTCGAGTGCGAACAACGCGGCCGGGACCGCGAGGAGCACCGCCACGAGCGAACTCCACCACGGGAGCGGGCCGAGCAGCTGCGCTGCGACCGACGCGCCGACCGGTACGAGAACGACGAGCATCGCGCGCGTCATCCTCCTGCGCAGCGCCGCGCGCGGATGCCGCCGCAGGTTCCCCGGCCCACCGGAGCCGTCGGCGCGTTCCAGGACCCCGGCGCCGACCCGTTCCGCGACGCGGCGCGGAGCGGGCGGCAGCAGCGCCTTGTTGTCGGACCGACCGGAGCTGCCGCTTCCCAGCCCGGTGGCCACGGCGGTGAGCCTGCCGCCCCCGGCGAGCCGGAGCAGCAGCGGTTCGGCCAGCTCGATCCCGCGGAGCCTGCGTTTCTCGAGGGACACGGCCCGCGTGGTCAACAGCCCACGCCGGACGTGCAGCGTGTTCCCGCTCTCCGCCGAGAGGCGGTACCCCCACCACATCTCCAGTGAGATCGCCAGGGCACCGAGCCAGCCACCGGCCAGCAGCACCAGCAGGATCACCAGCACCCCGATCCAGAGCGACGGCCCGGCCAGCACCGAGTCCGGGCTTCCGGGCAACCGGTCGACCAGCCAGGAGGTGATCCCGAGCGCCCGAAGCAGATCGCCCAGGGTGTTCAGCGCCGATCCGAGTGCTGCCCAGGTGACCAGAAGCAGCGATGCGGTCAGCGTGCTGTACAGGTACCAGCTCGGGCGCATCCGCGCCAGGTCGGTGCCCTCCGCGGCCCCGCCGGGTCCCCGCTCGGAGGGCGCCTCGCCCGCGGGAGCGCTCCGCTGTCGAAGAAGCTGCTCGCGCAGGCGTTCGGCGCGGGCGGTGGGCAGGGCGTCCAGCCTGAGCTCGGAGTCCCTCGTGGACTTCCGTCCGGTGCCGATCCGGACCACCGCGATGCCGAGCAGCCGGTGGGCCACCGGAGCGGTCAGGTCGACGCTCCGGATGCGCTCGCGCGGGATCGAGTGGAAGCTGCGGGAGAAGTTGCCCTGGCGCAGCTCGAAACGCTCGGCGGTGACCCGGAAGCGGGTGAAGAACCACCGCCACCAGGCCGACCCGATCCCGAAGACCACCAGGGCCAGCGCGAGGCCCGCCGTCGGACGCGCGACCGAGCCGTCCGCGGGGAACAGCACCAGCCCCGCCACGGGCAGCATCGGTACGACGAGCAGGCCCATCGAGGCGAGCACGCTCCTGATGTCCAGGCGCTGCCACTCGGTGAAGGGGTCTTCCGGCTGCTGCCCGTCGTGCTCGGCGGCGGGCTCCGCGTGGGGATCGTTCAAGTGGCGTCTCCCGGAACGGCCTGGGTGGTCATCGTGAGTCGTTCCGCGAGGTCGGAGGCCACCTCGTGGTCGAGCCCGTCGATGCTGAGCGGTCCGGCCGCCGAGGCGGTGGTCACGGTCACGGTGGACAGGCCGAACACGCGTTGCAGCGGCCCCCGGGCCGTGTCCACGGTCTGGATGCGGGACATCGGGGCCACGCGCCATTCCCTGCTGATCCAACCGCTGGCGGTGTAGACGGCGGAATCGGTGGTCTCCCAGCGGTGCACCCGGTAGCGCCACCAGGGCATGACCACCGCGTAGCCGGCTCCGAGCACCCCGACGGGAAGCAGCGTCAGCAGCAGGACGCCTCGCGCGGAGGTGAACCACCACGCGGCCAGCACCAGCGCGACCAGCAGCACGACGACCGCCACGGCCGCTCGGCAGCCCCACCAGAGAACGGCGCGTCGATCGACACGGTGATGCGGCGGTCGCAGTCGCACCCCGCCGGGCGTTTCGCCGGTGTCGATCATGGTCACCTCCGAGTCCGCGGCCCCCGCGCCACATTTTGGCAGTCCGGGGTGAGCGGAGACGGCCGTACCGGTCCGGACGGTGCCTGCTCCTCGTCGGGGGCTTCTGCTCGGGTTGTTGGTGGGCTCGGGCTTCTTCGGCGTGACAGCGCCGGAATCATCACCCGAGCAGCTCGCACCGCCGCGAGAGGTTCCGCCGAGTGAACCCCACGCCGGCCGCAGCGGAGAAAATTATTCATCAGCGGGAACGTCTTCCAGGAAACGGGCCAGCTCCCGCACCGCCGAGGCGTTGCGAGGCCCTTCGACCAGGGAAGCGTAGGGCAGGGTGAAGAACCTCCCCTCCCGGACGGCGTCGAGCTCGGAAACGGCGGAGTGCTCGCGCAGGAACTCGATCTTCTCCGCGGCGCTCCTGCCGCCGTAGTCGTTGATCAGCACGGCGTCCGGATCGGCGCGCAGCACGGTCTCCCAGCTGACCGTGGTCCAGCTGTCGTCGAGACCGTGGAAGACGTTCTCCCCGCCCGCCTTGCGGATGATCTGATCGGCCGCCCCGCCGTTTCCCGAGGTGACCGGTTCGCTCCGACCCGAGTCGTAGAGGAAGACGCTGGGGCTGTCCCGCCCCGCGTTCCTCTCGCGCGCCTGCGCGATGGTGCTCTCGTACTCGGAGACGAGCCGTTCGGCGCGCTCCCGCACCCCGAACAACTCGCCGAGATTGCGGATGTCGGTGTACAGCGCCCGCAACGGGGGCATGATGCCGCGCCGGTCCTCCACACCGCTCCGGCAGGACTCGCTGAGCACGTAGGAGTCGATCCCCGCCTCCTCCAGGCGTTCGGGGGTGAAGCGCTGCGTCTCGCCGAACCCGTAGTTCCAGCCCGCGAACACCATGTCCGCCCCGGCGGCCCGGACTCCCTCCATGCCGATCTCCTCGCCGAGGTGCGGTGTCCGTTCGAACTTCGCGGACCACGGCGAGCTCCGCACCCCGTTGCGCTGCCCGTCGGACAGGAAGTAACCGGCCATCCTGTCCTCGAGCCCGAGCGCGAACATGATCTCGGTGATCCCGATGTCGTTGGTGACGACCTTCCTGGGCGGCCGGTCGAAAGTGCGCTGCCGCTCGCAGTTGTCCAACGTCACCGGAAACCGTTCCGGGGCGTCGCCGGAGGGGGCGGTGGCCACTCTGGCACCGCACCCCCCGAGCAGCAGGACACCGGACATCAGCAGGGAGATGCCTAAGAGGGTTTTTCGCTGGGTGCGCACGATCGGGCTCATCCTTTCGGCGGTTCGGTCACACCGGAGCCGGTGGCCGGGGCGAACAGCAGCTGCGGGGCGTCCGTCTCCGGGTGGCGGACGACGTGCGCGCGCACCCCGAAGACGTCGCCGACGACCTCGGGGGTCAGCACCTGCTCGGGAGGGCCACCCGCCACGACGCGCCCGTCGCTGAGCACGTAGACGTGGTCGCACCAGGCCGCGGCCAGGTTGAGGTCGTGCAGCGCGGTGAGCGTCGTCATGCCCAGCCGGCGCACCAGGGAGAGCACCTCCAGCTGGTGCCGGACGTCGAGGTGGTTCGTGGGTTCGTCCAGCACGAGCAGCTCCGGCCGCTGCACGAGTGCCCGCGCGATGAGCACCCGCTGCTTCTCACCACCCGACAGCGACAGCACGCTTCGTTCCGCCAGGTGCGAGCAGCCCACGGCGCGCAGCGCCTCCACGTGGGTGTGGTTCCTCGCCTCCCGCCCCGTCCCGCGGTGCGGGGTGCGTCCCATCTCGACGACCTCGGTGACGGTGAAGTCGAACTCGGACTGGGACTCCTGGGTCAGCGCGGCTATCCTGCGGGCGCTCTCCCGCAGGGACATCGCGGAGATGTCCGAGCCTCCGAGCCGGATGTCGCCCCGGTCGGGGCTCAGGGTCCGGTAGACGCAGCGCAGCGTGGTCGACTTGCCGCTCCCGTTCGGACCGACCAGCCCCACGAGCGCGCCCGAACCGACGTGCACGTCCACGTCCCGCACGAGCCGCACGCCCGCCGCGGACACGTCGACCCCTTCCATGCTCAGGTCCATCAGTGGCCTCCCAGCGTGTTTCCGCGGCGGTGCATCAGCAGCAGGAAGCACGGAACACCGATCGCCGCCGTGATCACACCGAGCGGGAGCTGTTCGGGAGCGGCGACGGTCCGCGCGAGCAGGTCCGTCCACACCAGGAACACCGCGCCCGCCAGCGGAGCCAGCAGCAGCACCCGGCGGTGGTCGGCCCCGACGAGCAGCCGCGCCAGGTGCGGCAGCATCAGCCCGACGAAGCCGACCGCGCCGCTGACGGCGACGAGCACACCGGTCACCGCGGCGGCGACCACGAACAGCTCGCGGCGGAAGCGCGCGGGGTTCACCCCCAGCGTCGTGGCGGTTTCGTCCCCCATGGCCAGGGCGTTGAGCTTGCGGGCCGACAGCAGCAGGTAGCAGAGTCCACAGGCGACCACCACCGTGGCCACCGGAAGCGAGCTCCAGGTGACCCCGCCCAGGCTGCCGAGCAGCCAGAACATGGTGGACTTGGCCGCGTTGCCGTTCGGCGCCTGGAAGATCAGCAGCGTGGTGACGGCGGAGAACCCGTAGGACATCGCCGTTCCGGTCAGCACCAGTCGCAGCGGGGCCAGCCCGTTCGAGGTGCGGGCGATCGCGTAGACGAGCGCGGTGGCGCACAGCGCACCGAGGAAAGCGGCCGTGGACAGGGCGTACAGCCCCAGCGCGCCGAGGATCCCGTACAGCGCGACGGCGCTGGCCCCGACCGAGGCACCGGAGGAGATCCCGAGCACGAACGGGTCGGCCAGCGCGTTGCGCACCATGGCCTGGGTGGCGACCCCCACGGCGCTCAGCCCGGCACCGACCACCGCGGCCAGCAGCACCCTGGGCAGCCTGACGTCCCACACTATGTAGTAGAGCCCGGCGTCCTCGGCGGGGACGACCCCTCCGCGCAGTGCTTCGTGGAGCAGCGCCACGGTTTTGCCGAAGGGGATGCCCGTGGGGCCCAGCGCGACTCCGCACACGACGGAGCCGAGCAACCCGATCCCGAGCAGCAGGCACAGCAGCGGAAGGCGGAGCCGGCCGGGACACTGTCCGCGCTGTTTCGCCCGCGCCGACCGGGGCGGGGCGTCGGCCGGTTCCCGCTCGGGGGAGCCGAGCGCCGTCGGGTGCTCCGCTCCGGACGGGGCGGACGTCAGGGGCGCGTTCTCCCGCGAACGCGGGTCGGCGTGGTCCAGGACGCCGGAACCGCTCGGACCGGAGGAGCCGCTCGAATCTGAGCCGTGTCGCACAACCCGGGTGCCTTTCTGCGCTGTCGACCACGCGAAGGCACCCGGCACGCCGGTATCCGCCCGGACCGGGCGTCGTGCTCGGGCTCCCTCCCCGCAGTCCTCGACGGTGGTGGAGCTTTCCGCGCCCTCCCCGGGTCCGCTTCCGGAAGGGCGCCGCGACGGCGCCGGGTTCTCGGGCTTGCTCACGCGAGCTCACCGTTGCGGGTCAGCGCCGGATTCGCACCGGACTTCCCCCGAGCGCCGTCGTTGGTGTTTTCCTGCTGCCGGATCTTCTGCCAAACACTGGCGATTGTCCATGCTTTGTGCGGGTGACCACAGCGCGCCGGGGCCGCCGGGGAGCAACCGGACGCAGCGGGGCGGATGGTCAGGGCCGCAGGGGCGGCCCCCCGCCCGTGCGTGCCTGCCGGTGATCTCGCTCGGTTCGTGGTGCCCCGAAGTCGGCGTTTCGTCCCCGGGACGTCCGGAAAGGGAGGCCCCCGAGTGCTCATCGCCGGAGAAACCGGCTCCGGAAATCTTCTGTCGCGTATTCGGATGAGACGTCGTTCCTTCTTTCGAGTCGGGGATTTCCGGGATGTGCTGGTGCGATTCCGAATCGCCTCGTCCCTCCGCGGGGTGGTGGAATATTCCAGGGAATTGCGGGGATCGCTCGTCCTTTCCTACTGTGTGATCGGCCGACGGGCGTTGTTTTTCGGGAAATGCATCGCCCGGCCGCGAGAGAACCGAGGAGAGGACATGCGAAATATTCGTCGGGTTCTGGCCGGTGCGGCGGCCGTGGTCGCGATGACCGCGGGGACAGCCGCGGCCACGGCCGCGGGTAACCACGCTCAGAAGGGCGAGGACATAGGGCCCATCGCTTTCCAGACCGATTCGACCACGCGCAAGTGCCCGCCCAAGAAGTACTGCTTCTTCTACAGCAAGAACTTCAACAACGAGGCCTCCGGGGGGTGGCCGCGGCAGCAGGCGTGGGCGTACGACAAGGCGTGGAAGCACTTCCATTACGACCCGGTGACTTCGGGTCCGTACCGTCCGGTTGCCACCAACGCGGTCAAATCCGTCATCAACAACGGCACCGGGAAGACCGTTTACTTCATGGAGTGGAACTACGGGCTTCCTGACGGCGGCACCAAGGTGTGCCTGGGTGTCCGGAGTGGACAGACCGTGCGCGATGTCGTGGCCCGCACGGGGGGCGACGGTGGGTACGGATCCGCTCGCCTCACGAAACCGGACAACTGCGAAATCGTGTACTCGGGCCCGAACAGCTGACTCGGGAGGCGGCGCGGCGGGCCTGCTAGGGGGCTGGTCCCGAGGCTCCCTCATCGCGTCGAGCGGAACGTTCCAGCTCCGTCGTCTCCGGTGACCTTCCCCGCCGCGCGTGAAATTCGGGCCGAACCGTTCGAAGGATCGAGTGAGTATGTTGAGCTTGAAAGGTGTCATGGCAGGCGCGGTCGGTGCACTGGCCGCGGCGAGTCTCCCCGGTGCCGTTTCGGCCGCTCCCGCTCCGGCCGAGCAGAATCAGAAAACCACGATCGCGCACGCGCAGTCGGGTCGCTTCGTGGTCAATCCGGGAGGTGGAGGCGGCGGTGACGACGGATCGGACGACGGTGGATGGTGGCCGGCTTCCCGGCAGGCCTCCTCGAAGAGGGCCGAGCTGACCCACGACGAAGAAAAATCCGGCACCGAGTGGAGATTCATCAGTCAAAATAATTATCCGGGATACTATCAGATTCAGCAGGATAGGCGAGGTTGCTTGGCGGCGGAAGCGACGAAGGGGGTCACCTACGTGGTGCTGAAGACGTGTCAGCGCGGGGACGACAGTCAGCTGTGGACCCGGGAGCGATCGGCGACCGCGCGGAACCGTTGGTTGATTCTGAACGATTCCGCGCCGGGGGTCATGCAGCCCCAGCGCGACTCGAAGTACCTGGTGGTGCGGATGAAAACGGACGCCGACGGGCAGCAGTGGCTGTTGCCGGGGTGGGCGGGGGACTGAACTAGGGTTCCGCGGTGGAGCGGACGCACCGGATGGCCTCGGGATCGCCGTGCGCGTCGGCGTAGCGCTGACCGCGTCGCAGCGCACGCTCCATCTCGGGACGGCCCGGTTGCTGCGTCGCGCACGGGGGGTGCCACAAGTGCCGCACGCTTCCCTCGTGCCGCCTGGTGCCGAGCAGGGTGTCGCAGACGCGCCAGAAGGCGGTGTCCTCGTAGCCCCACCCGAGGAAGTGCGGATCACATCCCCAGACCCGCAGGTAGGCGGCGCAGGGGATGACCCAGGCCCCGCCAACGGAATCGGGGTACTCGTACAGCGTCCGTCCCGACGAGTCGCACAACAGGCACCGGGTGTAGGGCAGCTGCAGCCGGTGCTCCTGCTGGCAGCACGCCAGGGCGGCGTACAGGGCCTCGGGCTCGATGAGGATGTCCGCGTCGCAGACGACGGCCGTGGCGAAGCCGTGCGCGTGCGCGGCGCGGACCCCCCGGTTGCGGGAGGCGGAGCGATTGAACACCGCGTAACCGGGATCGTCGCTCAGGTACAGCGGACACCCCGGCAGCGTCCGCGCGAAGTGGTCCACCACGCGGCACAGGTTGTCCGATCGTTCCGGCGCGGAACGACGCCAGGGCACCACGATCGCGACCTCGTCGTACATCGGCACCTCCGTCAGGGAATCGAGCGCGCCTCCGGGGAACCGTCGGTGCCCCGCCGCAGGACGCACAGGTGTGACAGGTACAGGAACTCCGGCTCGAGTTCGGCGTAGCCCGGGCAGCGCACGAGTGCGAACTGGAACGCCTGCGTGCGGAGGTCCTCGTGGTGGCGGACGCGATCCCGGGTAAGCTCCCGCAGCGCCGTGTGGGCCGGTGCGCGCACCGCTCGGCGCGGTTCGGCGGCGGTCTCCTCGAGGAACTCCGCGCACGCGTCGAACAGCGCCTTGTCCGAGCGCCGTTGCGGGCACCACAACGCGTGATACCAGCGCCGTTCGGCGATGCCGGACTCCCATCGCCAAGCGGACACGGCACCGCGAATGTCGACCACGCGATACAGCAGGCGGTAATCGTGCTGAGCCGGTTCCGGAGCGAAGAAGCACCAGTCCGGCAGCAGCACCCCCGTCGGGTCCATGCCGCGAATCCAGTGGAACCGGCGGTGGTGGCCGAGCAGAATCAGCCCCGTCCACGTCGCCAGTGCCCACCGGACCGCGATGCGCGCAACCCGTGGACCTACGCCGTGCACAGGACATCACCCCGTCGTTCCGCGCGCGCCACGTACAGCACGGCCGGGTAGGTGGCGGTGAACGCCCACCAGAAGCGTCCCAAGCCCATCACCCGTGCCGTGGCCGCGTGGAACGCGCACGCGAGCGCGACTATCGCGGGGGCCCACCTTCCCCGCCGGACGAATACCCCGAGGAACCCGCATTCCGCGATCGCCGTGCTCCGCGCCACCCAGCGTGCGGTCCGCGGATGGCGACGGCACCACGCGAACGCGTGCCGGTCGCCGTAGACACGGGTACGCAGGATGCCTTCCAGCGCGGTTCCCCGGCGCCACGTCGGGCCTGCGAGCTTGGCACAGCCCGACACGACATAGGCCATAGTGGCTTGCGTCGCCTGAAACAACAGGCACGCGTCCACCAGGCGCGGATCACGGTGGCCTGCTCGGGCGAGCGCACAGCTCGCCTGCACCAGCGCGGACATCTGATCCGCGCCGTCGGTCCCGTACCGACGGCGGCGGTGCAGCCAGCACGCGCAACCGGTGACCAGCACGTTCGCGAGGGTCCGCTGCCACCCCGCGCTCGGGGCGACCAACACCGCCGCCGCGAGGACCCGTACGGAGTGCAGTCCCTCGGTGGAGGTTCGTTCCCCGAGCTTCCGCGGCCACGTCGGTCCACGACCGGTGGAAGCGGCCTCCCGAGCTCCGGCGTCGAGTCCGTCCGAGCGACTGCCACGACCACCGAACAAGTACTCCAGACTGCCGGTCAGATGCGCCGCGGCGGCGAGGCGCTCCGCCGCAGCCAGCGCACCCTCCCTGCTCACCGTCGGAGCCGACGCGAGAAGAACACGCCTGTCCGGGCGCACGTCTCACCTCCGCGGTGCGTTTCGATCACGGTCGCCGGTCGTCTCCGCCCGCCGATCCGCTTCCTCGGAGGGACGGTCTCGACAGGCACCACTGCACTGCTCCCCGCATTCCTTGCGGCAGTTGAGTCCACGCCCCACCGCGCACCCCAGCGCGTTCAGGAGCGCGGCAACCCCTTGGAGGATCGTGGCGAGAATGTTGCCGAGCCGGCAGGCACCGATGTAGCGGAGCGACTCCACCAGCAGTCCGACCAGATCTTTCACCGCGTCGCCGAGATTGTCGTACGGCGGTTTCGGGGGTGGTTTTCCCGTTGTCGTCGTAGCACCGCCCGCGGTCGCCCCCGTCGTCGTCACCACCGGTGGACACACTGTCGGCGGTGGTGTTGGTGACCCGGTGGGCGGTGGTGTTGGCGATCCGGTGGGCGGTGGTGTTGGTGACCCGGTGGGCGGTGGTGTTGGTGACCCGGTGGGCGGTGGTGTTGGTGACCCGGTGGGCGGTGGTGTTGGTGACCCGGTGGGCGGCGGTGCCGACATGGATTTCCCTCCCGATCGGGAAAGTCCGATCACTCGGAATGGTGTTCCGCCAGCAAGGTAATCAAATCGACGTGCGCGACATAATTTCACGAAGAGGTTTATCGCTCAATTCGCACGGTCAGCATCAATGTGCGCGGAGAGAAAGCACAAGGATGCTCACACCATCGTGTGGCCTTGGTCGAACCCTGTTTTCTGTGGTGGTCCGACGAGCAAAAATAAACGTGTCCGATTTGTTCGGACGAGTGTCCGGCAGCCTCCACGTCCCGTATCGAGGTGAATGGGCGTGTCCGAAGACATCGATGTCGCGCGCTGGCCCAGTGCTGAATTGCAAGCGGTCCTGACTCCCCAGGATCACGGTGCGAACACGATTCCCCGGGTGAGTCCGCTTCCCGTGCGTGGTTCCGCCGAACTCACCATCGCCATTCCCACGCTGAACGACTTCGACGGGACCTGGTTCACGATAGCTTCACTGCGGTTGCATCACGCGCATCTCATGGGGTCCACCCAGATCCTGATACTGGACAACCATCCTTTCGGGGAAGAGGCCGTCGCTCTTCGCGACCTGGCCTCGTGGATTCCGAACGTGTACTACGTTCCTGTCGCGACGCTCCGATCCACAGCGGTGTGCGGCATGGCTTTCCGGTTCGCAGCCGCCGAGGTCGTCATGGTGCTGGACAGCCACGTGCTGCTTCCGGCGGGTGCACCTGACGCCGTGTTGGCTCACTTCCGTGACCACCCGGGAACTCGGGACCTCGTTCAGGGGCCGGTGCTGGACCCCGGTGGCGGTGAAGTCGCTGCCACCCACTGCGCCGAAGTCTGGTCCGGTGGTGCCTACTCGTGGTGGGAACTCGACGCACGGGGAGTCGATCCGGCGGAAGGGCCTTTTCCCGTCCCCATGCAGGGGTTGGGGGCCTTCGCCTGCAGAAGTGCCGCCTGGCCGGGGCTTCACCCGCGGTTGCGCGGTTACTCGTGCAACGAGTGGTACGTGCACGAGAAGTTCCGGAGGAGGGGAGGAAACACGCTCTGTTTGCCCGGATTCCGTTGGCATCACCGCTTTCCTCGGCCTGCCGGAGTTCCCTACGACATAACCTGGCAGGACCGCATTCGCAATTACCTCCTCTGCTGGCGGGAACTGGGGCTGGAGACGCGGACCATGACAGAGCACTTCTCCGAGATCGTAGGGCCGGATTTCGTCCGGCGAGTCGTCGAAGAGACCGAAGAAGAGCTGGCCTTCCCGTACGGTGACATAGACGGGGTTCTGTTCGCTCGCCACCGCGATTCCCCGGACGAGCGAGAAGCCCGTGAGGCGGCCGAGGAACGGAAAATCCCGTTCCGGGTGATCGAATCCGCAGACGAACCGGATCCGGAGGCGTCCAGGATAATGACCTATCGACGTTGCCTGCAGTTCGCGTACCTGCACCGCTGGGACCGTCCCGTCATCGTTGAACCCGGCTCGCGTCCCGCCCGAGCGCTCGCTTCCCGTCACACCGGGGAAACGTGGGGCCACCCGGGAAAGCTGCTGTGCGAGGTTCCTCCTGACGAGGACCACCACGGAAGTTGCACCATCGGGTACACCCCGCACGGGGTCACCGAGCTCCTGCGCCACCTGCCCACCGACCCCGGTGAGGTGCTCGCCTGGCGCACGCGGACGGGTTCCTTCCACGCGTGGCTGACGCGGATCGCCGGGGAGAGGTCTGAACATCACCCGACCACGGAGGTCGTATGATCCGCGTCGCACTCATCGGAGCCATCGGTTACGTCGCGGGAACTCGCGCCGGACACCGGCGGTACGAACAACTCGTCCACATCGCACGGTGGGTGCGTCATCTCCTCGGACACCCCGCCGTCCGCGCTACCGCGGTCACCGCGTGGCGACGACTCGTCGCGCAGTGGCAGGAACACCGTCCACTGAGGGGGAGCGCAGGCGAAGAGCGGAGCGGGGCCCGCGCGGAGGAGTCCACAGCCGCTCACGGCGCGCCGCAGTGGTGAACCCTGTGGACCGGCGGGCACCGGTGCTCCGGCGGGAGAGTGAGGCCGGCGGGATTCGAACCCGCACTGGCTAGGACGTAGCTACAAGGGGTGAATCGGGGTAGCGACGTATGGCGTAAACGACCTTTATTACAGGTCAACCGGCGTTTTCGTCGCCATTGTCCGTAACGAGGTACAGCGACGTGTGGCGCCGTTTTGCTCCACGCGGGCTCCGTGGAGCAGCGACCGACTCGTTGTCTGCTCCACGCTCGTCGGCGTGGTCGCGCTCGTCCATGACGTAGAAGCCCGGTTTCGACATCATCTCGGAGAAGATCGTCAGGAATCCTTCGCCGTGGCTCATCGATGCCGTGTCGGCGTCCCAATAGCCCGGTACCCCGCCGAGGTTTTCGGTCAGGTTGAACGCGGTCTCAGCTCGTAGGAAGAACCCGTGTTTGTGTGAGCGGGGGCCGCCCAGCATTCGCGAGCCTGCCGCTGTGGTTTCCAGCGTCAGCACGTCCCCCAGCGGGGTCCGCTGCGGATTCGGGCGCCCCCGCTTCGCGGCGAGCCGCCCGCCGTAGGCGTCCAGCTTGAAGCCTTCCGCGATGGCTTCCACGAGCGTGGATTTACCCGAGCCGTTGTCGCCGACGAGGAACGTCACCGGGGCGGTGAACCGCAACCCCTCGTCGGCGAGCTGGCTCACGCACGGCACCGCGAAGGGCCACTGCCCGCGCTGGGCGGGGCGGTCCGGTTCGCGGATGTAGGCGCGGCGGACGAACACGGTGCTCCCTGACTAGTCGTAGTTCGGCTGGCACCCACCGTTGGGTGAGCACGGCCCCGCTCCCGTCGGCCAACACGACGGGTTGCAGGACGGGAACGTCAGACTCGGCGCGTGCCGGTCAGCGATATCGAGGTACAGACACCACGCTCACCCCCGCTATTCGTGGCGACCGCGTCGCGCACGAAGCCGACCACGTCGAAGTCGGCGGGTAGCTCGTGCACGTTGCCGTCGCCGTCGTGCAGTAGTTCGGTAGCGACACTCATGCGTTGTGCTCGTTCCACTCCACGCAGGTCGGACGCTGTCCGGTGCGTACGAACTCGGCGACGGCGCTGAACACGTGCTCAAGCGGCAGTTCGGCGCTCGGCGGAAACGTGTAGTGATGCACGCCGCCCGTGAAGTAGTCGACGTGTTCGGCGTTCGTCCCGTGCGCTGGGATCGCGGGCGCGTCGAGATCATCCCAGTACAACGCGCCCCGCTCGCCATGCACACCCACTGTCAAGCCGGGGAACTCGTCACGGCGGTACAGGAACCAGCACGGCGCCCCCCGGTGCCCGTGCTGCTCGTTGACACGACGCAGCTCGGCAACAAGATCGAAGTCGCCGGGCAGCTCGGCAACGTCGAAGCCTTCGCGTGACAGGACGGTTTCAACGGTAGTCATGATGACGCCTTCCCGTGATAGGTCTGTGCGAACTTTCTACCCTGTGCAGTGGTGCCGTACACCGTGAGCGAGTATCCGGATGGTAGGAACCGCTCGAGGTGCTGGTCACACCCGGCGAAGGCGCCGGGCTCGGTTCCGCATGGTGCGTTGTTGATCACTATCTCGCCGTGTCGTGCCTGACTGTCGATGAGCAACGAGGCTAGCTTCATCTCGACGTGGTTGCCTAGCTGACGACGCGTGCGAATCCCGACAGCTCGCACCCGCTCGTCGACACGCTCGCTCAAGCCATCGCGGCCGGAACGCATCTCGCCGATATGACGCCCGTTGATCTTGGCTTGTCCGATCGTTGGGCGTCCGCTGCCAACTACGACGCGAGGCTCGAGCAACGGACGTGCCCACTGCGCTTCGATCGGGTAGCGCGAGCTGTCGTCGGCGACGAACTCACTTGTCGGCTCGGACGTGCCGGAGCTCGTCGAGTCGGAACCCGTCGAGATCACCGTAGGCGCGGCCGGTTCGGACGTGCCGGACGAGCCGCCGATCTGCGCAAGATACGTCTCGATCTTGCCTCGTACGGTCGCGTCGACCTGGCGCGCTTGTTCGACGAGCTCGGCGATTCGCTCGGCGCAGGCGTACGCCTCGACCGCGTCGTCTTGCTCGCTGCCGAGCTCGGCGAGGGTGTACCGGATCTGGTCGATCGTGTCGGCGGCTTCGGCGAGCCGCGAGCTCGGGATCTGCTCACGGGCTTGCCGAAGCCGCTCGACGACGTCGCCGACGGACATACGCGTTACAACCTGCTCGCGTACGAGTCGAGCGCTTGCTCGAGTTGCATGATCAGCCCGTGTGCCTGCGTCATGAGCTCGTTACCCTGTTGCGCCTGCCCGGCCGCTTCGGCGATCTCAGCGTTTGCGCTGCCCTGCGTAACTTGCGTGATCCTGCTCGTGACCTGCTCGAAGTCGAGCCGGGCTTGTTCGATCGGCCCCGCCGGTAACGTCTCTTTCGCGGCCGACAGCGCGGCGCGGATCTCGTCGACACTGGCCATAACTTCCCCTTGATACCTGCGGCGTCTGACAATCGAAGCCGGACAGGGACGCGCAGACGCCGTGTCGCGTCCCTGCCCAGCGCGGGTGCGCCTCACGTCGACGGCACCCGAGCGTGTGATTACAGCGCGACGAGGGCGATCATTGCCTCACCGGTTGATCGTCGAGGCGTAGCCGATACTGCGGGCAGCGGCCGGTGTGCTGCTGGTCGTGGCCGCAGAACACGCACGGTCCGGTCTGCCCGCCGTCGGACTGACCGCAGTAGCCGACCGCGCCGTTCGGCCGGGCGCTCGTGTGGGGATCGAGTGACCATGCTCGCGTTCCTTTGCCTACAGGTCCCACAGACCGGAGCGAACTCGGTCGAGAAGCTCCGGACTGATCGGGCTCCACTCCCACGACGGAGAGGGGAGCGATTGTGTGTGGAGCGCGGTTTCGATCTCGTCCAGCGCCTCAAGGATCGGCTCAAGGTGGCGCTGGGTGGGGACGGCGTCGGCACCGAGCTCACCTCGCCAGGCCAGGCGGAACCCGGTGCGCGGGCGCTCCTGTCTCACGGCTGCTTGATCCCGGTACATTCCTCGCACACCGGCCATTCCTCGGGAGGTGTGTGCAGCGGCCCCCACGCCAGGCAGCCGCACACGGTCTGTACGACGCTGCGGCCGTCGAGCTGGCCCGTGATTCGGTGATCCGGTACGAAGTGGCATACCTGCTCGCCGCGCAACCCGGCCGCGTAGCCTCCGGCCGGGTCGACGGCGACGGTGGGTACGTCGGGCTGTCGTGACGCGGTCGCCGGTACCTGCGTCGCGACAGCGAGCAGACAGGGTGTGCACGGCGCGCCGGTGGAGGCGCTCATCTGTTCACCTTCGCCGGGTTTGAGCTCGTGCCCGCACGCGGCCGTGAGCGTGTCGGGCGTGTCGGCGTTGTCGGGCAGGCGATACGCGTGTACGGCGGGTGGCTCGCCGCCGCGGGCGAGGTCGGCACGTTGTCGAGCGAGGAGGACAGTCACCGGGGCAGGACCTTTCTGTCAGACGTGGTGACCGGCAGCGGGCACAGGGTCGGGGGTGTGCCCGCTGCCGGTGATGGCTCGCCGAGTACCCGCGTGGGCGTAGTAGGGACTCGGCGAGTGCTCGCGCACAGCCGTGATCCCGGGGGGCGGTCCCGCTACGTGGGACCGGGTCGCGTCGGCGTTGCGGCGTGCCTGGCGCTGCCGTCGCCGGGAGTGCGGGGGCGGGAAGTTACGGAACTCGTCGGCCAGGTCGGCGACGACGGGTGACCACACGAGTACGAGTGCGGCACATACCAACAGCCACAGCGCCGGCTCAGCGAGCATCGCGTGCCCCCTTGCCGATGTAGCTGCGCACGCGACGAGCGGTGCGAGTCGGCTCGGCGGACAGCGGGCGCCGGTCGGCGCGGCTCGCAGTCGATGGGTTGGACAGCACGACGAATACGACACTGTGAAGTGCGTCGATCCGGTCCAGTCTTTCGGTCACGTTTCCTCGCCCTTGTGTGCGCGTATGTGCGGGTCCGGGGACGTACGTATCGCTGTTGTTGATCACTGCGCTGTTGACTATGGGCGTTGTCGCGTTCCGGTGGGAGGGAGAGCACGGGGGAGCGCAAGGGGAGGAATCGGGGAGAGTCGTTTATCCACTATGTGCTTATCCGGATACAGTCAGCGGTGATCCGATCGAAGGAGTCGACGTGCCGCAGCCCAACGACACTCTTCGGACCGTTCGAGAGAGTGTGGAGTCACCGACTTCGCCGGGGGAGTCGATGACTCGACAAGAGCTTGCCGACGCGGTGAATGTGCAGGTGTACCGCATGTCCGGGGAAATAACCACGATCGATGACAATCACATCGGTAAGTGGGAACGGGGTGACATTCGTTGGCCTGCAGCTCGCTACCGCGCCGCGCTACGCGCCCTTCTGGATGTGGCCACCGATGCGGACCTCGGGTTCAGACGTTCTCGTGGTCGATGCAACTCTGGGGATGTGGACAGGAAGACGTTCCTCAAGACGACGCTCGGGCTCGGTGCAGGGGCGACAGTCATGACAGGTGGTTCGGCTCCGACGGGACATGCGGACGAGCTCGCAGTGACCGTGGCTGGGGCGACTCAGCACTACCGGCGCATGGAGTCAACCGTCTCGTCGCAACATCTGGCTCCGGCGGTGGAGGGGCATCTTCGGTTGGCGACCGAAGTGGTTCAGGGCAAGCTACGCAACCCCACGGGGTTCGGAGTTCTCAGCGAGGTCGCCGGGCTGTCGGCATGGTTGGCGGCCGATCGCGGGGACACGGCCACGGCTCGACGGCGATACACGGACAGCATTCGCTACGCGGAGTCGGCGCAACATCCACTGCTGGTCTCTTACATGATCGCGAGCCTCGGGTACTACGCGGTCGAGATCGGTGATCTGCACCAGGGTTTGACGTTGCTAGGTCGAGCAGCGTCCTACTTGGACGACCGCACATCCCCGCCTGCCCGCGCCTGGTTGTCCTCCCTGTGTGCGGTCGGTCATGCCGCAGTCGGTGATCACGCATCCACGACGAAAGCTCTCCGTACAGCCGAAACGCTCGCCGATCGCGAGCCGGGTGAGGCGCAATGGCCGTGGATGTTCGCGTTCACCTCCGCTAAGGTGGCTCGTTATCAGTCGAGCGCGCTAGCGCGGCTGGGTGACGTGACAGGCGCTCGATCCGCGTACCATGCGGTGGTCTCCGACATCACGGCGCCGAAAGCGAGAGCTCTTGCGCAGGTAGAGCACGCGCATCTCCTGGCAATCACCGGTTACACCGATGAAGCGTGCACTTTGGCCTGCGAAGCACTCGCCACCGGAAAGCAGTATGCTTCCGAACGGATCGTGACCAAGGTGAGAACGCTACGCAGGGAGCTTCCACCCCGGAGCGGTCAGGCGGACGTCCTGGATGACGACTTGATCGGATTGTACGGCGAGGGGCAGGCATGATACGTCTCGCTATCACCGGGCATCGCGGACTTCCCGGTACCACGATTCAACTCGTCGACGAAGCGCTTCGTGACGAGCTACGCGATTGCTCTGTCCCCTTCGTCGGGCTCAGTTGCCTCGCCGATGGCGCTGACAGCTTGTTCGCCCGTGCTGTGCTCGATCACGGTGGTAAGCTCACCGTGATCGTTCCTGCCGCGCATTACCGCGACGAACTGCCCAGTGAGCATCATCCC
The DNA here is from genome assembly GCF_013408175.1 of Actinopolyspora biskrensis. GTDB lineage: Bacteria > Actinomycetota > Actinomycetes > Mycobacteriales > Pseudonocardiaceae > Actinopolyspora > Actinopolyspora biskrensis. Next base: position 21,680 of record NZ_JACBYW010000006.1, on the reverse strand, counting down.
GTTTATGACGCGTTGCTCCGGCAGGCGAATGACGTAGTACGGATGGACCACACCGACTCGACCTCACAGGCGCATATGGACGCCAGTATCGCGATGATCGAGCGGACGGATCGGTTGTTGGCCGTCTGGGACGGTCAACCCGCTCGTGGTTACGGTGGCACTGCGGACATCGTGCGAGCGGCTGAGGAACGTAACCTTCCTGTCACCAGGATCTGGCCTGCGGGCGCGAAGCGTGATTGAACTTCGAGTCCGCCTCCGTGGTTCCCGCTCGTGAGGCCGGCGGGATTCGAACCCGCACTGGCTAGGACCTAAACCTAGTGCCTCTGCCTGTTGGGCTACGGCCCCCTGAGGCACAGAATACCGGTAGGATCCGGTTCGGTCCGGGACGGCCCCGATTCGGGCGAGTCCGCGACACGGGCAGCGTGGCCGCCCATTGGTGCCGTGGTGTGATCTACGGTGTGCACAGCCGGGTGCCGAATCGGGGATGTGGTGCCCCCGGCCGCGTACCTTCGATCACCGCAACCAGGCCGACCACGACCCCAGAAGTACGAGGAGGACAGGTGGCCCGCGATCCCGACGCCATTCAGCGCGACATCGAGAAGGCGCGCGACGCGCTCGCGGCCTCGTTGGACGAGCTGGAGACCAAGGCCAACCCGACACGCGCCGTGGAAGCAGGCAAAGCCGGTTTGCAGGAGAAGCTGGAGGACCCGCGGGTCCGCTACGCGTTGATCGGTGTCGGCACGCTGGCAGCGGTGCTCGTGCTCCGCAAACTGCTGCGCTGATTCGTCCCGCTTCGTCCCGCGGTGCACCGGCCGCGCACGAGCGGTCCACGGGGCCGCCCGCGGCGTGCTCTCGCGAGGGCTGCCCCGCCGCTGCGCGGAACGCGCCCGAATTCGAGGCGCCCGGAGCGAGAGCCCGCGGGAGATCCCGCCGAGCAACCATCCGGCCGGGGCGAGCGGAAATCCCGGTCAGCGCAGCAGGGGGAGCAGCGCCTCGTGCAGCAGCCTGTCCACGAACCGCTGGTCGAGCGGTTCGCCGGTCAACATGAGCCGGTGGATCAGGGCCGCTCCGGCGAGCTCGACTACGGTGTCCACCGGAGCGTTCCCGCGGACCTCACCGCGTTCGCTTCCCCGGTCGATGATGCGCCGCAGCACGTCCCGCTGCGGCAGCAGGAAGGAATCCCGGAACGCCTCGGCCAGTTCCGGCTCGTGGGGGAGCTCACCCACGAGAGCCTGCGCGGCCTTGCCCACCGGGCCGTCGAGGAACTCGGCGAAAGCACTGAGGAACTCGCCGAGATCCGTTTCCAGCACCCCGTTGTCGGGCTGGGGGACATTGCGCTGCACCAGCTGGGTGCAGGTGTCGATGACCAGCTCCAGCTTGGACTCCCAGCGGCGGTAGATGGTCGCCTTGCCCGCCCGCGCCTGCGCGGCGACGGCGTCCATGGTCAGAGCGCGGTACCCCACGTCGGCCAGCACTTCCAGGGCCGCGGTCCGCAGTGCGGCGTCCCTCGTGGAGTCCCTGGGGCGTCCTCTGGTGGAGGATGCGCCCTCGGGCTGGGTGCGGGAGGTGCTTGTGGGCTGGGGTCGTTCCCAATCGCTGCCGAGCGGTGCGTTCACGGCCGACATACTAGTAGTGCTCTGCCGGGTGTGTTCGTTCGAAAGGGCCGAGGTCGTCCTTCGGCGCGCCGGCGCGGGAAAGGCCCCCGGACGACCCGTTCCGCGTGTGCGGCGATCCCGCCCGGAACGGGGCGGGGAGGTGCTTCCAGGGGCGTCAGCGAAGCTGGCTTCCCGGGTTCTGCTGCGCGGCGGCAGCCGCGGCCGCCTGGCGGGCCGCTGCCCTGGTGGCCTCGTCGGACAGCCCGTGGCGGGCCTGGAGATAAGCGGTGCTGAACGCGAAACCGTCACCGTCGAGTAAGTGGATGACGACCCGCCCCGCGGAGTTCGGCGCGAGCTGCTCGATCAGCTGTTCCGCCTGGACCCTGGCCGCGATCAGACCGGGAGCGTGCGCCACGCGGCTTTCCGTTCCCATCGTGACGGTGACCGTCCAGTCGTCGCCATCGGGAAGGTAGTTGGCTGTGATGTGCCCCTGAGCCATGATGCCTCCGCGTCCAGCATGCTCGATCTTCGCCGTGAACTCGCGCGTTCCGGCCGAAAGGCGGCCGCATTGGGCGTGGATCGGCGCGGTCACTCACGCGTGGTCAACGACTCTACGGGTTACTCCCCGGTCAGGTCTTCGGGGCGGTCTACATCGAATCCGGAGGCGACGTCCTCGCAGGGCACGAGAGCGACCCCGTGCGTGCGCAGGTAGTCGCGCGCCCCGCGGTCGCCCACGGCGAGCTCGGACACCCCGTTCCAGTGCCGCCTGCCCAGCAGCACCGGGTGACCACGCTCACCCTCGTAGCAGGCCGCGGCCAGCGCGTGCGGTTCCGCGAGAGCGGCGACCCGCCGCGCGGCCTCGACCGTGACTCCGGGCATGTCCACCGGCAGCACCAGCGTGCCGGTCGTCTCGCGCGCGGACTCGACGGTGGCCAGGGTCCGCAGCCCCGCGCGGAGGGAGGAGCCCATCCCGGTGGCCCAGTCCTCGTTGCGCACGATCTCCGCGGTGGCGAGATCGGCCCGCTCGGTGACGGCAGGGGCTGCCGCTCCGAGCACGACGACGACGGGCGAGCACCCAGCCAGCCGCAGCACGCGCACCGCGCGCTCCACGAACAGCTCGCCCCGGGTGCGCAGCAGCGCCTTGGGAGTCCCGATGCGCCGCCCCCGTCCCGCGGCGAGCACCAGACCGGCCACCGGTTCACCGGGGTCCTCCGACCGGTTCGAGGACCGGGCAGCGGCGTCCTCCGAGGCGAGAACGTCGACCGGCCACCCGTGCGACCCGGACCACCGCGGGTTCTCCCGCCTCGTGCTCTCGCGAGGACCGCCCGACGTGGTGTGGTTGGCTGCTCGACGGCGGGGTCCCGGCGCGGGAGCAGGCGGGAGGTTCCGCCGACCGAGCACCCTCGACAGCCGAAGCGGAAGAACTTCCTCAGGCATGGGAGTGGATCGGTCCGCTCGTGTGCGTCAGCGGGGCCGCGCTCGCTTCGTTGCGCAGCGCGACGATCTCGGCCGCGATGGACACGGCCGTCTCCTCGGGGGTGTGACCACCGAGGTCGAGTCCGATCGGGGCGCGGAGTCGTTCCAGCTCCGCCTCGGTCGCTCCCGCCGAGCGCAGCCGGTCCATCCGGTCGGCGTGGGTGCGGCGCGAGCCCAGAGCTCCGATGTAGGCGGCCGGGCCGCGCAGCGCCTCCTTCAGCACGGGGACGTCGAACTTCGCGTCGTGGGTGAGCACGCAGACGACCGTGCGCTCGTCCCGCTCGGTGGAGGCGAGGTAGTCGTGCGGCCAGCGCACGACCACTTCGTCGGCAGCGGGGAAGCGCCGCTCGGTGGCGAACACGGCCCTGGCGTCGCACACGGTGACGTGGTAGCCGAGGAACTTGCCCATCCTGGCCAGCGCGGCGGCGTGGTCCACGGCGCCGAACACCAGCATGCGCGCCGGGGTGACCCAGGCCTCGACGAAAACGGCGTGTTCCCGGCTTCGCTCGCCGGGAACGCACAGCTCGCGCAACTCCGAGCCGCCCCGTTCGAGCATCGCCCGGGCCTCGGCGAGCACCACACCGTCGAGCTCCGGGTCCCCGGTCCCACCCGCGTGCTCGTCCGGCCACACGGCCAGCGTGGCCCCGGAGTCGAGCACGCGGGCCACGGCGACCGGCAGGCCTGCCCTCGTCGAACGCAGCGCCAGGGACAGCACCCGTGCCGTCTCCCCGGGGCCGGGCACGCCGTCGCCGGCCGAGGGGTCGACGGGGTGCAGGTGAACCTCCAGATCGCCGCCGCAGGTCAGTCCGACCGCGAACGGATCGTCCGGATCGTACTCGAAAGTGGTCCGGCGCGGACGCCCCTCGGAAAGCGCCTCGAGGGCCAGCGCGTGGACCGAGCCCTCGACGCACCCCCCGGACAGGCTTCCCGCGATGGTCCCGTCGCCGCGTATCGCCGCGGCGGCACCGACCCCCCGCGGGGCGCTGCCGCGTATCTCGACGATCGAGGCGACGGCGAAGGGCTCGCCCGCTTCGGTCCAGCGCAGCAGGTCATCGGCGATGTCACGCATAGGTACCTCCTTCGACTGGCGAACCGAGCGGGAAACCGTTCCCGATGGCGCTTTCCCGGGGCCGCCGCGGCGCCGGGCGGTGAGGTTCACGAGACGCCGAACACGGCCTTGATCCCCTCGACCCCGAAGTAGAGCGCGAACACCAGGGACAGGATGCTCAGCAACCAGCCCAGTTCCCTTATCCGTCCCTTGCAGATCTTGATCGCACAGTAGGAGATCAGCCCCGCACCGACACCGTTGGTGATCGAGTACGTGAACGGGATGATCGCCACGGTCAAGAACACCGGGATCACGAAGTCCTCGTCGCTCCACGGAATGTTGCGTACCTGTGCCATCATCATGCCCCCGACCAGCACCAGTGCGGGAGCCGCCGCCTGCGCTGGCACCACGGCGGCCAGCGGGGTGAACAGCATGGTCGCTGCGAACAGGGCCCCGCTCACGACGCTCGCCAGGCCGGTACGGGCTCCCTCGGCGACGCCGGCCGCGGATTCGAGGAAGACCGTGTTCGGCGAGGAACCGGTCACACCGCCCGCCACTGCCCCGGCTCCGTCCACGAGCAGGATGCGCCCCATCCCCTGGACCTTGCCCTGGGAGTTGGTCAGCCCGGCCTCGTTGCCGACGCTGGTGATCGTTCCCATCGCGTCGAAGAAACCGGACAGCACCAGGGTGAACAGGAAAACGGTGGCCGCGAGCACACCGGCGTTCACGAAACCGCCGAACAGGTCGATGTCGCCGAACAGTCCGAAATCGGGCGTGGCCACCAGGCTCGACGGCAGGTCCGGCGTGGTGCGGCCCCACTGCTCGGCCGGGACGTCGAACACGGCGTTGGTCACCACCGACAGGACCGTTCCGGACACGATGCTGATCAGAATCGCTCCGGGCACTTTCCTGGCCACGAGGACGATCATCAACAGCAGGGTGAGGCAGAACAGGCCGAGCGGCCATCCGAGCAGGTGACCGTTCGGGCCGAGTTGCACCGGCACGTCGGTCTCGGCCGCGTCGGGCTGCCTGCTCACGAACCCGGCGCTGACCATCCCGACCAGCGCGATGTAAAGACCGATCCCCACGGTCAGCGCGGTCTTGAGCGGCAGCGGGATCGCGTTGATGATCCGCTCCCGTATTCCGCTGACCGCCATCACCACGATGCACAGGCCCTCGAGGACCACCAGCCCCATGGCCTGGGCCCAGGTCATCTCGGGGGCCACGGTGAAGGCGACCACCGGGATCACGCCGAGCCCGGCGGCCATCGCCAGCGGCGCGTTGCCCACCACACCCATGAGCACGGTCATCAACCCGGCGCACAGGGCCGTGGCCGTGGTGAGTTCGGCGTTGCCGAGGCTGGCCCCGGTGACGTCCTGGGAAGAGCCGAGAATGAGGGGGTTGAGCAACACGATGTAGGACATCGCCACGAAGGTGGTGATTCCGCCCCGCAGCTCACGGCCCACCGTCGAGCCGCGCCTGGTGATGCGGAAAAAACGATCTACCGACGAGCGGGGCTCCTCGGGCTCGGCTGCCGGATCTTCCTCGGTCGAGTCCTGGCGCAGCTGGGTCATGCGTCCTCCCATGCCGGTGGGCGCCCCCGGTCCGCCCCGCGGCGCGGGGCGGACCGGACTTCTCCTCGGACGCGGGCAGCAACGCTGCCGGCCCGATTAGGGGCGTTTGAAGAATCTGCTGAACTTCGAGCACGGCGGTTCCCGCCCCGCTCCGAGTGGGGAGAAGCCTCTCGCCGCTCCACCCCGTACCCGCGGCGCCGCCGACCCGGTCGTCGTGACCGGCGCCGCTGAAAAGGCACTGACAGACTAGGAGACGCTCCGGCGATCCGGTTCGGTGGCTCTGGGACACCGGAGGTCGTCGAACTTGGGCCCGGTACTCGACCGGTCAGTACTCGACGCGGTCGGCCTTGGCGAGCCAGGCGTCGAAGGGGGCGGTGCGGTTGTCGGCTCCGATGCGCCGCACCGGGGTCGGCCACACCGCCTCCGGATCGGTGAACAGGTCGTAGAACGCGCGGTCGTCGAAACCGGCCGCCGCGGCGTCGTCCCTGTCCGCGGCGTAGACGACGTGGTCCAGCCGGGCCCACAACGCCGAGGCCATGCACATGGGGCACGGCTCGCACGAGGTGACGAGCACGCAGCCGTCCAGCTTGAAGTCGTCCAGCGCACGGCACGCGTTGCGGATGGCGGTCACCTCGGCGTGGCCCGTCGGGTCGAGGCTCGTGGTGACCACGTTCGTGCCGGTGGCGACGATCTCGGAACCGCGGCCGACCACCGCTCCGAACGGGCCGCCTCCGGAGGCCACGCTGTCGGTGGCCAGCCGTATCGCCTCCTGCATCCAGGTTTCCGGCTTCGGATGCGCGGAAGCCGTTTCCGGTCGTGTGGACACGGGTGTTCCTTTCGTGGTGGGGGAGGCGCTGCTACGTACGCTCGCGCCGTTCGGTACGCGGGTTCCCGCGTGGGAGGAATCACTCGACGATGTGGTCCGGACCCACCGGGACGTGGTCCAGCGCCTTGCCGGTGGCCGCGCGGATCGCGGCCACGACGGCCGGGGTGGAGGAGATGGTCGGGGGCTCGCCGACCCCGCGCACCCCGTAGGGGGCGTTCGGGTCCCCGCGTTCGATGACGTCCACGTTCATCGGCGGCATGTCGAGAATCGTCGGGATGAGGTAGTCGGTGAAGGAGGGGTTGTCGATCCGGCCTTCGCTCACCTGGATCTCCTCCATGACGGCGAGCCCGAGCCCCTGGGCGGAACCGCCCTGGATCTGGCCGACCACGGAGTCCGGGTTCACGGCCTTGCCCACGTCCTGCGAGCAGTCCAGCTGCACGACCTTGACGAGGCCGAGCCCGGTGTCCACGTCCACCACGGCGCGGTGTGCCGAGAAGGCGTGCTGCACCTGCGCGCGCTCGCTGGAGCCCTGCTCGTCCAGCGGGAACGTCTCGCGGTGGTGGTACTCCCTGGTCTCCTCGATCACCTCGTCGCCGAGCACGTCCGCCAGGTCGGCCAGCACTCCCGAGGTCTCCGAGACCACCTTGCCGCCGGACAGGGAGAGCCCCGCGGCGGGTTCGCCGAGTTCCCGCGCCGTCAGGTCCAGCAGCTCCGCGCGTACCGCCCGGCAGGCCGCCTGCACGGCCCCTCCCGTCACATAGGTCTGCCGGGATGCCGAGCTGGAACCGGCCGGGCCCACCGAGGTGTCGTTCGGATGGATGTTGACCCGCTCCACCCCGAGCTCGCTGCGCGTGATCTGCTGCTGGACGGTGACCAGGCCCTGGCCCACCTCGGCCGCGGCCGTGTGCACCATCGCGATCGGCTCCCCGGCGATGACCTGCAGTCGCACCCGCGCGGTGGAGAAGTCGTCCGCGCCCTCGGCGTAGCAGACGTTCTTGATGCACACGCCGTACCCGATTCCGCGCACCACGTCCTCCCCGTGGGTGGTGTTGGACGCGCCACCGGGCAGGTCGCGGATGTCCGGGTCGGAGGCCTCCGCCGCCGAGGTCTCCGGCAGGGGCAGGTCCCGCACCCGCCGCAGCAGCTCCTCCACTGGAGCCGGGTAGTCCAGCACCTGGCCGGTGGGGGTGGACTCCCCGCGGCTGATCGCGTTGCGGACGCGGAGGTCGACGGGGTCCATGCCGAGCCGCTCGGCCAGCCGGTCCATCTGGGACTCGTAGGCGAAGGCGGGCTGCACCGCCCCGAGTCCGCGCATGGCCCCGCACGGCGGGTTGTTGGTGTACATGCCCCAGCCCTCGATCCGGACGTTGGGGACGACGTACGGACCGACCCCGAGGGTGGTTCCGTTGCCCACCACGACCGGCGTCTTGGACGAGTACGCGCCGCCGTCGAAGTACAGCCGCGCCCTGACGAAGACCAGGTCCCCCTCGCTGGTGGCCCCGTGCTCGTAGTACATGGTCGCCGGGTGCCGGTGCACGTGGCCGAAGAAGGACTCCGCGCGGTCGTAGACCATCTTGACCGGCCTGCCGGTGCGCAGGGCGAGCATGCACACGTGCACCTGCATGGACAGGTCCTCGCGGCCGCCGAAGGCCCCGCCCACACCGGACATCGTCATCCGCACCTGCTCCGGATCCAGCCCGAGGGCCGCCGCGGTCTGCTTGCGGTCGGTGTGCAGGTCCTGGGTGGCCAGGTACAGGTCGACGCCGCCGTCCTCGCCCGGGATGGCGAGCCCCGCCTCGGGCCCCAGGAACGCCTGGTCCTGCATCCCCACCGTGTAGGTCCCGGACACGATCACGTCCGCCGCGGCGTCCGGGTCGCCCTTGACGATCGGCTGGTAGCGCACCGTGTTGCCGCCCGGGTGCACGGCGGGAACCGACTCCTCGTGAGCCGCCCGTTCCGCGTCGAGGACCGGTTCGAGCACCTCGTAGTCGACCTCGACCAGTTCCAGCGCCCTCCGCGCGGTCTCCGGGTGGTCGGCCGCCACCAGCGCCACGGCCTCACCGCGGTAGCGGACCACGTCGACGGCCAGCACCGGCTGGTCGACGTCCTTGAGCCCGTACAGGTTGCGGCCCGGAACGTCGTCGGCGGTCAGCACCGCGTGGACCCCGGGTGTTCGCAACGCCGGTCCGATGTCGATGGAGCGGATCCTCGCGGAGGGGTGCGGGCTGCGCAGCGTCGCACCCCAGATCATGTTCTCGGCCCACAGGTCGGAGGCGTAGGCGAAATCGCCGCGCACCTTCAGCGCCGCGTCCGGGCGCTGTGGGGATTCCCCCACTCCGCCTGCGATTTCCTCCTCCAGGTCCTGCGGACGGTGGGCGGGGGCGTGCGTGTTGCTCATCGAGCCACCTCTTCGCGCGGGTGTGTGCGTGTTCGCCGTGGGGATGCGTGGCCGGGCGGGACAGCTCCGGCGGCCGGTCGGTGCGGTGGGCTCATCCGCCCCTCCTCGTTCCGATCCGGGCGCAAGCGCGACGCAGTTCCGCCGTCAGGTCCCGTTCCGACTCCCGGACGAGCCGGGAGTCCTCGACCAGCGTTTCGCCGCCGCGCAGCAACCTGCGCAGTGGTGGCAGCGGGCCGAGTGCCAGGGCGGCCACCGGGTCCCCGATCCCGGCGTGCCCGAGGCCGTCCAGGTCCCACAGGGCGATGTCGGCCAACTTGCCCGGTTCGAGCGAGCCGAGTTCGGACTCCCTGCCCAGGCAGCGCGCTCCGCCCCTGGTGCCCATCCACAGCGCGTCGCGCACCGACAGCGCGTCCGGGCCGTGCTCGGCGCGGCCGAGCAGCAACGCCTGCCTCAACTCGTCCCCGAGTCGTCCGGACTCGTTGGAGGCCACCCCGTCGATCCCCAGCCCGACCGGCGCGTGCGCGTCCAGCAGGGGACGTATCGGGGCGGTGCCCGCTCCCAACCGCCCGTTCGAGCTGGGGCAGTGAGCCACTCCGGTGGCCGTCTCGCCCAGCCGGCGGACCGCCCGCCCGGACAGGTGCACACCGTGCGCCAGCCACACGTCCTCGCCGAGCCAGCCGACCCGCTCCGCGTACTCGACCGGATCGCAACCGAACTCCGCGGCGCACCTGTCCAGCTCGTCGGTGGTCTCGGCGAGATGCGTGTGCAGCCGCACCCCGTGCTCGCGGGCCAGTTCCGCGGAGCGGGTCATCAGCTCCGTGCTGACGGAGAACGGCGAGCACGGGCCCACGGCCACGCGCAGGCGGGAGCCGAACCCCGGATCGTGGAATCGCTCCACGGCAGCGGCAGTGCCCTCCAGGGCCGACTCGGTGTCCTCCACCGCGGAGTCCGGGGGCAGTCCCCCGGCGGACTGCCCCCGGTCCATGGAGCCGCGCACCGCGTGCAGCCGCACGCCGATGCGCTCGGCTCCGGAGACCACGCCGCCGAGCACGTCCCCACCCGTGCGAGGGAACACGTAGTGGTGATCGGCGACCGTGGTGCATCCGGACAACGCTGTCCAGCCCAGTCCGGCAGCGGATGCCGAACGGGTCAGGTCCTCGTCGATGCCCGCCCATACCGGGTAGAGCTCGGTGAGCCAGCCGAACAGCGTCGAGTCGACCGCGTAGCCGCGCGTCGCCCACTGGTAGAGGTGGTGGTGCGTGTTCACGAGCCCCGGGGTCGCCAGACAGCCGGTGCCGTCGACGCGCCGCACCTCCTCGTTCTGCGGCGGGGCCGGTCCGGGGCCGACCGAGCGGACGAGTCCGTCCTCCACCACCACGTGCCCCTCGGGGTACTCGTCGCCGATCCCCGAGCCCCCGGGGGCGGCGCCGTCGACGGTGACCACCGCGGCCCCTTCGATCACGGTTCGCCGGGGGAAGCCCCGCTCGTCGATGGCGCTCATGTCAGCTGCTCCCCGGAGGACTCGCCCGAGCCGGTCGCGGGGGAGCCGCTCCCGGCGGCGGTGCGCACCGCGGCCATGATCTTCTCGTAGCCGGTGCACCTGCACAGGTTCCCCGCCAAGGCCTCCCTGATCTCGGCGTCGGAGGGCTCCGGTACGCGCTTGACCAGGTCGTCCGCGGCGACCAGCAACCCCGGGGTGCAGAAGCCGCACTGGACGGCCCCGGTGTCCACGAAAGCCCGTTGCACGGTCGAGAGCTCGTCCTCCCCGGCGAGTCCCTCGACGGTTCCGACTTCCCGCCCCTCGGCCTGGCCCGCGGCGACCAGGCAGGCGCAAACGGGAACGCGGTCCAGGTACACGGTGCAGGAGCCGCACTCGCCCTGTTCGCAGGCGTTCTTCGACCCGGGGAGCCCGAGTCGCTCCCGCAGCACGTACAGCAGGCTCTCGCCCTCCCACACGTCGTCGGCGGTGGTGGCGCGGCCGTTGATGGTCAAACTCAGGCGCATCCTTGCCTCCCGGAGGTTTCGGTGCCGTTGCGGTACTCGTCCCAGGCCCACCCGAGGGTTCGCCTGGCGAGCACGCCCAGCGCGTGTGTGCGGTACCGGGCCGTGCCACGTACGTCGTCGATCGGTGCGGCGGCCCGCGCGACCAACTCGCCGAAACGTCCGATCACCGATTCGGGCAGCGGATCGGGACGTTCCCAGCGGCCGTTCTCGGCCAGTTCCCCGGCGAGGAACTCCTCGGCCTCGGTGGCCGATCGCGGAGTCGGGGCCACCGAGCCCAGTCCGGTTCCCACGGTCCCCCGCTGGGGGTGCAGTGCGACGGCGAAGGTGCACACGGCGATGACCATCGCGTTGCGGGGGCCGATCTTGGAGAACTGCTGCGGACCGGTGGCCGCGGGCACGTGCACGGCCGAGACGAGCTCGTCGTCGGCGAGGGCTGTTCGCTTGACCCCGGTGAAGAAGTCGGAGACGGGCAGCGTTCGGGTTCCGCGCACCGACTCGAGCTCGATCTCGGCCTCCGAGGCGATCAGCGGCGGGTGGCCGTCCCCGGCCGGAGAGGCCGAAGCCAGGTTTCCGCCGAGAGTGCCGCGGTTGCGGATCTGCGGGGACCCGACCGTGCGCGATGCGATGGCCAGGCCAGGCAGACTCGTCCCCAGCTCCCCGATCAGGCGGGAGTAGGGCACCCCCGCCCCGATCCGCAGCACGTCGCCTTCCGGGTGTGAGTCGCGCGACCACTGTGCGAGTCGCTCGATGCGAGTCAGGTCGAGCAACGTGGTGGGGCGGCGCTGGTCGAAGTTCAGCTCGACCATGACGTCGGTGCCACCCGCGATCGGCGTCGCGTCCGGGTGGTTGGCCTTTGCCTCGAGAGCTTCGCTCCAGCTGGCCGGTCGAAGGAAGTCCACTTGTCTCTCCAGATCACAACCCGGGACAGGTCGTTGGTTGTGACCAAGTACACAGCCCGGCCGCCCGTGCTGACTAGCGGTGGAAAACATGAATCAAACCATCGGTGAACGGGTGGTGTTCGTGGTTTCCTACAACCGCGACTCGGAGGTCGCGCGGGTTGGTTCGCGTGGCGGGTCCTCTCGCGGTCTCGCCGCTTTCCCGCGGCCCGGTCCGGCCGGGCGAGCGCTCGCCCGGTTCACCGAGCGGAGCGTTCGGGTGCGGGCGTGCGGCTCGGTCCGTAGCGTTTCCCGGGGATGACGTTCTCGTGCGATCCGCGTTTCGCGGGCCCGCACCTCTTGCCGTCGCCCCCTGACCGCTGACTAAGGTGCGCGCGTGCTTCTCGGCGATCTGCTGGACGATTCCCGGCTCGGTTTGAGCCTGCTCACCGGGCGGGACCGACTCGACCGGGCGGTTCGTGGCGTCTACATCACCGACCTGATCGACCCGCGGCGCTACCTGCAGGGCGGCGAGCTGGTGCTCAGCGGACTGGTCTGGCACCGCGACGAGACGGACTCGGAGGCCTTCGCCGCGGCCCTGGCCGAGTCGGGGGTGGCCGGGCTGGTCGCGGGCACGGCGCGGCTGGGCAAGGCCCCACCCGATCTGGTCGAGGCCTGTGCGCGGCACGGGGTGCCGCTGTTCGAGGTCCCGGTGACGGTCAGCTTCAACACCCTGTTCGAACGCGTGCTCGGTGCGGTCCGCGACGAGCCCGCTCCGCGCCGGGACCTGGTCGCGGATGTGGCCGCGGGCGCGGACCTGACCAAGGTGCTCGCCGCGGCAGCCGCCGAGCTCGGCACGGACTGCTGGGTGTGCTCGGCCGTGGGCTCGGTCGTGGCCGGTCACGGTGAGCTGTCCGTGGAGGTGCTGCGCTCACTGGTGCGGGAGTTCCTGCGGGCGGAAAGACTGCCGAGGACGGTGTGCCCCGTGGAGGGGGCGACCTACGTGCTCCGGCCGATCGGGGCCGGAACGGAGTCCCGCCCCGCGAGGTGGTTCCTCGTGCTGCCCGGTGGTCAGGAAGCGGGGGCGGCGGAGCGCGGTTCGGTCTGCGACGAACTCGCGACCGCCGTCGCTCTGCTGCGCACCAGGCTGGAGGAGGGACGCCGTGCCGCGAGCCGCCCGTTCGGCGCGGCCGTCCGGGGGCTGCTCGACGGTTCGGTGGACTCACGTGAGGCGGCGGCCCGGCTGGGTGAGGCCGGAGTGCCGTCGGAGGGCTCGCTGTGCGTCGTCTCGCTGGACTCGGGCGGAACCGCCGCGGCCTCGGTCGAGCTGATGCGCGAGATCGCCGCGGCAACCGGGTTGCCCTCGGTCACGGTGGCGACGGACGTGGGGGCGCTGGCCGTTTTCGCCGAGGGGGAGCGGGGGCGGACGGAACCGGCCGAGCTGGCCGGGTGGATGCGGCGCACGCTCACCGACCTCGAGTACGCCGCCGAGTGGTTCTCCGTGAGCGTCGGGGTCAGCGATCTCGGGGACGCGGGCGGGCTGCGCGGGCTCGTCGAGGAAGCCGGGTACACCAGGCGGTTGGCGCGACGACGCGGGCAGCGCTGCGGGATAGTCACGGCCGAGGACCTGGTTTCGCACCAGGTGCTGCTCTCCGCCGTGCCCGACGAGCTGCGGCACTCCTACCGGCAGCGACTGCTGGGGAGTCTGCTGGCCTACGACAGGAGCCACCACTCGGAGCTGGTGCACACCCTGCGCACTTTTCTGGAATGCTCCGGTTCCTGGTCGCGTTGCGCGGAGCGGCTGCACGTACACGTGAACACGCTGCGTTACCGAATTCGGCGGGTGGAGGAAATATCCGGACGTGATCTGGGCGACTTTTCCACGCGGGTGGACTTCTACCTCGCGCTCCAGATAAACATCTGAACCTTTCTCGGAATAGATCCCTTCCGCGTGGGATCGCGACGAGCCGCTCCGGCGGACTGACGACCGGTGGTGCCTCCGGTCCGTCCGTGACGAACGACACGGCGGAAATGGCGAGTGCCGCGGCGACGTGGAGCGCTTTTTGATCACTCGCCGTGGCAGTTGTCACAATCGATTCCGCTGTCCGGGGGAAGCCTGCCGTGTGATTGGAAAAAGCGCCTCCATCGGCGGTACCGTTTCTGGTCGGCGCACGGCAGTCCCTGCGGCTCGGTCCTCCTTCGAGACCTGCTTCGGGTCGGCCCTGGCCGGATTGGTGTGTTCCCCGCGACGGCCCGCCAACGGCCGAGAAACGGAGGTTTCGGGATTGACCGACCTGTCCGCCACCAACGCTGTGACGGACCGCCCTGGCGGCGCCGCTATCACCGATCACTTCGCGATCGGCGGGTACTCGTCCGCTGAAAGCGCATCCGAATCCGTTCGCGAGTACCTGGATAGCCAGCGACCCGCGACCCCGTGCCTGGCCCTGGACCTGGCCGTCGTCCGTGATCGTTACTCGCGGCTGCGTGCCGAGCTGCCCACCGCACGGATCTGTTACGCCGTCAAGGCCAATCCCGACCCCCGCGTCGTCGCCGAACTCGTCTCCCTCGGAGCCTCCTTCGACGTGGCCAGCCCCGGTGAGATCGACCTCTGCCTGCGGCAGGGGGCCGCTCCCGAGTCGATCTCCTACGGGAACACGATCAAGAAACCGGCCGACGTCGCCCACGCCCACCGGAAGGGCGTCCGGCTGTTCGCCACGGACAGCGCCGCCGACCTGGAGAACATAGCCGAAAACGCCCCGGGGTCCGGAGTGTTCTGCCGGATAGCCGTGGACAACACCGGGTCGCGGACCCCCTTCGGCCGCAAGTTCGGGTCCTCCCCCGCCGATGCGGCGCTGCTGTTGGGGCGCGCAGGCGACCTGGGACTCGACCCCCGCGGGGTCTCGTTCCACCTCGGATCGCAGCAGCTGTCCACGGAGGCGTGGGAGCACGGTGTGGCCGCGGCGGCCGAGACCTTCCGCGCCTTCGACCCCGGTAGCGGCCCGCGCATGCTCAACCTGGGCGGCGGGTTGCCCGCCACCTACACGCAGCCGACTCCGGACCTCGCGGAATACACCGGAACGGTGCGCGCGACGCTGCGGCGCCACTTCGGGGAGCAGCCCCCGGAACTGCTCGTCGAACCGGGACGGTACCTGGTCGGGGACGCAGGCGTGCTGCGCAGCGAGGTCGTCCTGGTGTCCGAGGACACAACCGGCCGGGGCAGGTGGGTTTACCTGGACGCGGGACGTTACAACGGTCTCGCGGAGACCGAGGGGGAAGCGATCACGTATCGGTTGCGCACCAGCCGCGACGGCGACCCGGTGGGGCCTGTCGTGCTGGCCGGACCGACGTGCGACGGCGACGACGTGCTCTACCAGCACACCGTCTACGAACTGCCGACCACCCTCCGCGGTGGGGACAAACTCGATGTGCTCAGCGCGGGAGCCTACACCGCGAGCTACTCCTCGGTCTGTTTCAACGGGTTCGATCCGTTGACCACTTATTGCTTCGACAGTGCCGAGACCACCGAGCGAGCGTGAACGACCGCCGGAGCGGTCCTGGCTCGTTCGAGGGAGATTTTCAGCAGGAATCTGCGAAATGTTGGGAGGTCGATAGATGTCAATTGACGCCGGAACCCTGCAACCCGTCGGTCTGTTCACCGGGCAACACGTCCTCGCCGAGCTGGAGGGTGTGGCCGCTGAACTGCTCGATGACGAACGGTTCCTGACCGATGCGCTCAACAGCGCGTTGGATCGTTCCCAGGCCACGGTGTGCGACGTGATCTCGAAGCGATTCGAACCGCAGGGTGTGACCGTGCTCGCACTGCTGTCGGAATCCCACGCTTCGCTGCACTCCTACCCGGAGAACGGTTCGATCTTCGTCGACGTGTTCACCTGTGGTAATCGGGCACAGCCCGAGCGTGCGGTGCACCTGCTCGCCGAGGCACTGAGTCCGACGAACGTGAACTGCCGGACGATCCGGCGTGGTCATGACTACGAAACCGGCCTCACGTGAGGACGTGTGTCCGGCCGGACTCAGCGCAAAGGAGCGGGAGTTGATCGAGCTCGACGGCAAGCAGTGGATTCAGGAGCCGCTCGGTGCCGACATGCGGCGGCTCTGGCGCATCGACGAGGTGTTGTGGGAAGGCGACACCGATTATCAGCACGTGGTCGTCGGTCGCACCGGCCAGGGGATCGCGTTGTTCTGCGACGACGATCGGCAGAGCACCGAGTTCTCCCAGCTGGTCTACCACGAGGCGATGATGGTGCCCGGCTTCCTGCTCGCGGAACAACTCGAACGGGTGCTGATCGTCGGTTCCAGCGAGGGAGTGGCGAGCCGGATGGCCGTGCAGGCCGGGGCGAGCCGCGTGGATCACGTGGACATCGACAGGGAGTGCGTGCGCGTGTGCGCGGAGCACCTCCCGTACGGGTACCGCAGTGCCGATCTCGCCGACCTGGAAGAGGGAAACGGTCCGATCACCCTGCACTACACGGACGGGTGGAGTTTCCTGGACAAGGCGATCGGCACTGGGCAGCGCTACGACCTGGTGGTCGTGGACCTCCCCGACGAGCGAGCCGAGGACACCGACAGTCAGCACAATCGGCTCTACGGTGAGGAATTCATCCGCAGATGCCAAGCGGTCCTGGCGCCGGGAGGTGTCGTCGGCTTCCAGGCCGGGAGCCCGACCATATGGCGAAACACCACACTCACGAGGGCATACAACCGATTCCGGACCGTGTTCGACACGGTCACCTACTTCGGTTCGGACGAACACGAGTGGGCCTTCCTGTTCGGACGTGTCGAACAGCTGGACGACCCGGTGAACGTCATGCTCGACGCGCTGCCGAAAAGTTCCTACGAACCGGAGACGGTCGACGACGCGAGTCTCATCGGTCTGACCGTTCCGCCTTACTCGGTGCGTCACCAGGAGTGACGGTACACGGCATCGGTCCGTGAGCGCGGTCTCGACCGACCGGTCGAACTCCGTGCTCACGGAGCGATGCTCGTTCGGGCCCTACTCCCCGGCGGGGAACCGGCCTTCCGGGCCCGACCGGTCCGATCAGGCCGTGTAGGGGTGCTCTCCCAGCTCGGAATCCCCCGCCCTGTTGAACCACTGGTCGAAAGCCAGCCCCCGGTCACGCAGCCGCTGCTCCACCGATTCCACGTGCTCCGCGGAACCCCCGGACTCCTCCTCCGAGGCGGAATCGATGGTGAACAACTCCTCGTAGGCCCTGTCCGGGCAGGCGTGCGTGATGAACTCCTCGAACAGCGGCTCGCTCTCGTCCCAACTCATCAGTTCGGTGGCTTCCAGCACGACCCGCGCCTCGTTGACGAACAGGCGCAGCGCCAGCGACTCCGCCACGCAACGCGGCACCCGCCAGAAGCTGCCGGTGAGCCTGGTGGCGACCACGGCGGAACTCAACAGCAACGACCGCGTGAAACGCGCGTCGTAGTTGTGCTGGTAGCAGGGCGGAAGCTCCTCCAGCACGAGCAGTCCCACCGCGCCGTCGGCGGTGGCGTCGTTGACGGTCAACGCCAGCTCGTCGTAGAAGAGCTCGTCGGTGACGACGCTGACAGCGTGTATCAGCGCTCCCGCGGCCACCTCGGCCCGCTGGTCCCCGTGCTCGGGACGACCGAACACGGCCCCCGTGAACGCACGCAGTCGCTCGGCGAGACCGCGCAGCCTGTCCCGCCAGTGCTCGGTCTCGGGTTCGGAGCCGCTCGGAACGAGCTGCTCCCGCTCCGCGGAAGTCTCCTTGCCCTGCTGCCACGAAGTGGATTCGGGGATTTCGGCCTGTTCGAACGCCTCCTCTATCTCGGCCTGCAGCCTGGCGTCGGCCTCGCTGAGCGGTTCGCCCGCGTTCTGCTCGGCCGCTGCCAGGCTCTCGTTGAACTCGTCCTCGGTAATCTTGACCTCGGAGTGGGTCAGCGCCCAGTGCTCCAACACCTGACTGTCGGCGAGGACCTCCTGCACCACGTTGGCGGCGGCCGTCTCGGCCGCCTGCAGCGAAGGAGCGTCGACAGCCAGCATCACCGTCGCCCCGTCGGGACCGACCTCGATCCGGTAGTCCAGCACATCGATGTCCTCCGCTTCGGGGCCAGCAACGCCCTCGACCCGCCCGAGCTGGTGATCCAGCAGGGACACCACGCCCTCCTGCTGAAGCGGGTCGAGTTTGGAGATGTCCACCGGAGGCCGTAGCCCCGCAGTCACTACGTAGTCCACCGCGTCTCGTCCTCTTTCCAACTCGTTGCAGGCATGGTACGTGCTTGTGGCAGTGCGGATGCGCACGACGCGCCAACGGCCCTCACCGTCCGAGCTCCCGGGGAATCGGAGATCATAGCCGCGTGAACACGGTGACGGTATTCGGTAGTTGCAACATGGACCTGGTCGCTTACGTGCCCGTCGCTCCCCGGAGCGGGGAGACCGTGCACGGACGCGCCTTTCGCACTGTTCCCGGAGGAAAGGGAGCCAATCAGGCCATCGCCGCGGCCAAGGCAGGCGCCACGACCCGGTTCGTCGGTTCCGTGGGCACCGACGGGTTCGGCGAACAGATCCGCGACACACTCGCGGGGACGGGTGTGGACACCGCGGGGTTGCGCACGGTCGAGGGGAACAGCGGAACCGCGCACATCGTGGTCGACGACGAAGGGGCCAACTCCATAGTCGTCGTCGCCGGCGCCAACGCCTCGACGGATCGGATCGACGGGGAAGCGGAGGGGCTCATAGCCTCCTCGTCGTGCTTGCTGATGCAGTTGGAGACCCCGCTGGAGGGAGTGGAGGCGGCGGCGGAGGCGGCGGCCGCGCACGGTGTGCGGGTCGTGCTCACCCCGGCACCCGCCGAGCCGTTGCCCGAGTCCCTGCTGTCGAAAGTGGACCTGCTGGTGCCGAACGAGCACGAGGCGGCCGTGCTCACCGGACAGGAGGACCCGGAGCTCGCGGTGGAGGCACTGCTCCACAGCGTCGAAGAGGTCGTGATCACGCTCGGGGAGCGGGGAGTGCTCTACGGGAACCGGACGGGGAAGCGGTTGAGAGTGCCGGCCTTCCCGGTGCGGGCCGTGGACACCACAGCGGCGGGGGACACGTTCGTCGGCGCGCTCGGAGCGGCCCTGGCCGGGGAGGAGTCCGTGGAACGGGCCCTGCGCGAGGGGTCGGCGGCAGCGGCCCTGTCGATCGGGCGGGAGGGGGCGAGCAGCTCCATGCCTTCGGCGGCGGAGATTCGTGAATTCTTGGAGAACGACGCGAACTGAGCGAAAAACGATCACATTCGGCTCGTCGTCGTGCACGTAATGCTTTCGGTCTTCGGTCTCCGCCGGCGGGCGGGTGTACGAGCGATGTCGCTCCACCCGCCCGCGTCGGGAGTCGCCTCACTGAGCTTTGTCGTAAGCTTCCACGATCTCAGCGGGAATGCGACCGCGGTCGGAAACCTGCATGCCCTGCTGCCGGGCCCATTCCCGAATGGCCTGATTGCGTTCGCGGTCGGCGGCTTTCGGCGCCTGCGAGTTGCCGCTCGACTGACGGGTTTTACCGCCCTTGGTCGACTTTGCGGTGCGCTTACGGCCACCGGTGCGGCGAGCGCTGGAAAGATAAGGGGCCAGCGCATCCCGCAGATCGGCAGCATTGTCGGCCGACAGGTCAATCGTGTAGTTGACCCCATCAAGACCGAACTCGACGGTGGACTCTGCTTCCGAACCGTCGACGTCGTCGACGAGTTGAACCGTTACCTTCTGCGCCACTGCTAACCCTCGATTCCGGATCGTTTTCGTCGGTCATCCACAGCTTACGACGAAGCGCGGCAGTACAATAAACTAACGTCGTGCGATTGTCGCGAGCGGCTCTGTGGTCCTGTTGTGGAGTGACCTCGGTGACATGTTCAGCTATGTCCCGCGGGGGTGGTGGAGGCAACCCGGAGTGCCGCACCGAGAGAGCGCGGGAGTCGAGTAGTATTGGTTTTCACGAACCGACTGCGTGGGCATGGGTGGTTTACGGCCTCACGTGAGGTTGTTCTATCGTTGAGTACGAGACAACTGTCCGGCCGCGTGCTATAAAGTAAGTGTCGGTCGGAGATGTCTACCGGCAAGTGTCGCGGAGCGAGACGGGGCACGTTCCCGAAACAGGTGATCATGGCCGAGCGGATTCAGGTCGAACTCGTCGATGACATCGACGGGTCCGAAGCGCAGCAGACAGTTACTTTCGCCATGGACGGCGTGAGCTATGAAATCGACCTGAGTGAACAGAATGCGCGGAAGTTGCGCGAGTTGTTCGGGCCGTACATCAAGCAGGCGCGCACGGCGCAACAGCAGAACAAGCGGCAGACCACCCGTAAGCAGGAGCGCGAGGGGCGACAGGCCAGGAAGGCCAACCGCAAGCTCACCGAGGAAATCCGTGGTGCCGCTCGTCGGACCAAGGAGCAGTACCAGCAGGATCGTCCGGAGCCGGACCCCGTCTCCGAACAGGTGAACACCGAGGAGCAGGAGCAGGACTCGCTGCTCGAACAACCGCTGTCCTTCTCCCCCGGCGAAGAGCCCGAGCCGTCGCAGCCGGCTCAGGAGGAATCCGAGGAGGATCCCAAGGTCCCCGCGGTGTCGCTTCCGCAGTTCTCCTCGGCCAGCGACTGACACTCGGTCACCGGTCGGTGCGAACAGCTACGGCTCGGGTGGGCTCCACGCGGTGGTCGCGGAACGGGCGCTCCCTTCCGTGAGGATTCCGTGTCGTGGCCGCGTGTCCTCCGGATGAACCTCGTTTCGTCCTCGTGCGGGTGCGTCCGCTTTTCGTGGGGGAAGCGGACGCTGATTCGTCGCGGTCGGGTTTCGAAGCCGCCGTCCGGGGAGAGCGGGCATCCCGAACGGCGGCTCCCGTGGTGCTCTCGCGGACGGCCCGGCGACGGGGTGCGAGGCCGTCCCCGTCGCCGGGGCGACCGTGCCCGATCCGGCGGGAGGTTCGGGCAAGCGACCACCCGGGAGAACCGAGCCGGGAGAACCGAGCCGCCGGAGTCCGCCTCGTCATCCCGGGCGGAAGACCCGGATCAGTCCTCCGCCCGGTGACGGCGTCCCTTGCCGCGCCGGTTCACCTGGGGCACCTGCTCATCGGCGCTGTGCGTGCCGCCGGAGTCGCTCTCGCTCTGTTGGCTCTGTTCGTGGGCACTTTCCAGGGAGGCGAGGAACTCGGGTGGAGCGCTGTGTGTCCAGTGATCCTCTTCCGGATCGATCAGCGTGTTCCGCAGCTCTGTGTATATCGGTGTCGAATCCACTGCTACCCCCGTGGTCGTGTTCCAAGATCGAGGCTACCGCGCTCGACGGCGACAGGCCGAGGTGTGGACGATAATCACTCGAAGGAGAGTACTCCATCGGGCCGCGCGTGGGGACTCGTGCGGTCGCGTGGCCGGTCGAGCGCCGGAGCTCGACCGATTCGCGCCATTCGTGCTGTTCGCCCCGTGTTGTGCTGGTGTTTGTGTGGTGGTGGGGGGTGGGTGTGTGGGGGTGTGGTTGGTGGGGGTAGTGTGGTGGTTGTCGGCACGGCGGGAACTGCTGTGGAGCTTGCGGGTTTCTTCGGTGGTTGTGGTTGTGTCTGGTGTTGGTATAGCTGGAGATTGCTGATGCTTTCTGCGCCCCGGTGTGTGTGGGGTGTGTGGGGGTGTTAGGGTTTCTGGTGTTGTTTGGTTAATTGAGTTCGTTCTGGTGCCTGGTTTCTCCGGCGTGGCTGCGTGTTGTGCGTGGTGGTGTTGGGGAGTGTGCTGGGGTGCCCCCGGGTGTGGGGGTGCTGTGGTGGGGTGCTAGGGTGGATGTGCATTGGCCGCGGGGTCCGCACGGTTTTGTGTGGGTTTTGTGGTTGGTGTGCCTGCCGGTTGGTGGGTGTGTTCTTTGAGAATTCAACAGTGCCTTGACGCGTG
>NZ_JACBYW010000005.1 GCF_013408175.1 Actinopolyspora biskrensis | reverse complement strand
ACACAAAAAAACAAAAAACAAGAGCCACACACGCGTCAAGGCACTGTTGAATTCTCAAAGAACACACCCACCAACCGGCAGGCACACCAACCACAAAACCCACACAAAACCGTGCGGACCCCGCAGCCAATGCACATCCACCCTAGCACCCCACCACAGCACCCCCACACCCGGGGGCACCGCCCAGCACCACCACACAGCAACGCACAACCACGCCACCACACAGCAGCACCAGAAAGGCACCAGAATGAACTTATCAAACACCCAGGCGGCCAAACCACCCTGAGCTTTAACAAACTTACCCGATCCGGTTCGCGGCGTCAACCGCTCGTCTCGGTCCGTTCAAGACCCGTTCGGTCTCTGTTCATCACACAGTCTACACACCGCGCCGGAGCCCCGCGAACCGGGGGTCCGGAATCCAAACTCCCCGGACAGCACACCGCCGAGCCGCTCCACTGATCACTCCTCGTCGCCCGCGGCTTCCGCGCGGGGCCTCAACCACAGCTTCACCGTGCTCGTCTCCGAGGCCCCCATCGCCTGCATCAACTGCTCGGCGGACACGGGGTCGTTCCTGCCGACCAGCACGATCTCGTACTCCCATTCGGCGAACGCCCGCAGCACGGCCTCCGGATCGTCACCGAGCGACTCGACGGCCGACGGGGTGAACGAACAGACCACCGAGGGGCGATGACCACGCAACAACTCACCGAGTCCGGCGAGGGCCCGGTACAACCCGCCCCCCACATCCACGTGGATCACCGAGAGGTTCCGCTCCCCGACCCCGTGCGTGCTGTCCAGCTCGCGCTCCAGGCGCACCCCGCGCAGCGAGACCTCCTGGGACCGGGCGTCCTGACCGGATCGCTGCGGGGATTCCACGGGATCCCGAACCTGTACACCCCCGGTGTCCACCGGTTCCCCGACCAGCTCCCGGTCGGAGTCCCACGCCGCCTCCCCCAGCACCGTCAGCCGCTCGCGCACACGCTCGGCCACGTTGACCTCGGCGTTGTGCTCCAGCAGCTGGCGTGCCGCCGGGTCGGGCTCGACCGCGATCACTCGACCGGTGTGGTTCAGCCTTCCCAGGACACGCACGGTTTGGTAGCCGACGTAGGCACCGATGTCGAGGAAAACACCACCCGGCTCCAACAACGAGTCGATCAACGCCGAAACCTCGGTGTCCCACCGGTGGTGGGAGGACAGCCAGGGAAGCATGGCCGTGTCCTCCGCGGGCAGCCTCAGCAGCCCCGCCTCGCACACCACGGGAGTACCGGGAACGTGATCGGTTCCTCCGTTGCGCTCGTGCTCGCGCAACACGATCCGCCGTAGCGCGTCCGTCCCGCGCAGGGCGTTGTCGACGTCGAGGGCCGTTCGGCGCAGCCCCGAATCCAGCTGTTCCTGCTGCTGCCTCTCCGAGTTCTCGACCCGCTGTTCCAGCCGGTCCACCCGGTCCAGGGTCCGTTCCACGGCGCCGGTGAGGCTGTCGACGCGTTCGGCCAGTTCGGAGAGCTGGTTCTCGCTCGCGACCTGCCCCCGCTCCTCGAGGGCGCGCAGCCTGCGATCGTGCTCGGCCAGATCGGAACGGGCCTGCACGGCTCCGTCGTCCGCCCCGGCCACCCGGGACCCCAACTGCTCCTGACGCTGGAAGAGCTGGGTCAGCTCCGCGCGCACGGCGTTGACGTCGAGGTCGTCCACCCGTCCTTCCTGACGGCGCAGCAGCTCCGCGGCCGTCTTCTCCACGCCGTCGAGCAGGGAGCGGATGATGTCGCGGATGTGCTCGTCATAGTGGCCGAGTGCCTTGAGCACGGCCTTGCGCAGCGCGGGGGTGACCGCGTTCCGGCCGCCCATCCCCACTTCGGGAGGGCGGTGCAGTGCGTGCCGCGCCACCAGCAGCGGACGCAACGGGTCCTCCTCGGGATCCTGCTGGTCCCGGGACCACTTGGCCCGCCAGTTGCGGTAGGCGGCCTCCACCCGCTCGCGCAGCTGCTCCCCGGCCCTGCCCGCGGCGTGGTGCCGGGACAGGAACTCACGAGCGGCTGCTCCGGAGCGGGCCGTTGCCTCCGGGTCCTCGACGGCCTCGGTCAGCGCTGCCGCGGCGGCCTCCGGATCGGGGTCACCGCTGCCCTGGCAGCGCACGAGCACGGCCCCGGAGGAGCCGAGCAGTTCCGCGACCGAACCGTGCTCCACCGTGATCACGGGTGTTCCACGGGCCACCGCGTCCAGCAGCCGCAGCGAGTACCGATCGCCGCCGACCCCGCTTTCCGCGCGGTGCAGTGAAACGACGCAGTCGGCGATCGCGATGCCGAGTTCCGCGGCGTCCCGCTCCTCCCGGAGAACGATGCGGGGATCGGTGGCCGTGGCCAGTCTCAGCCGCTCGGCCGCCTCCGGGTGCTCGGCGGCACCGCTGACCGCCACGAACAGGCGTACGTCCGTGCGTTTCCCGAAGGTCGCTCCGAAAGCCGTCACCAGACCGAGCACATTGGCGCGGTACTCGTCGGCGTGATCGGCGAAGGCGACGAACACGAACTCCTCGGACACCCCGAGACCGGCGCGCGCCTCCTTGCGCTCCTCTTCCCCGGGGGGCTCGCTTTCGGGGAAGGGAAGCGCCAGCACCCGAGCCTGCACTCCCGCGTGCCGCGCCGCGTGTCTGCCCGCCTGGGAGAGAGCCCACACCTCGGCCGGTTCCCCGCCGGCCGCTCCCGCGTCCACCGGATCGGCTCCGCCGTCCGGTCGCACGTCGATGAGGTGGTGCCCTGCCGGAACCGGGACCGCGGGGTCGCAGCGGAGCACGACGGGGTACTGCGGCTCGTCCGAGCTCGGTACGCCGGAGGAACGCACGGCCAGCCGCACCAGTTCCGCCAGTAGTCCCGACCCGATGACGGCCACTCCGAACTGGTCCGTCATGTCGGACCGTTCGGGGCCGTGTCCGCGCACCGACCGCGGGGGGATCCTGCCGCTGGCGACGCCGACCCCGGCGCACCACTCCCCGAAGGCCGCGGCGTCCTTCCCGAGCGGCTCGGGGTAGTCCCGCCGCAGCTGCGGGTCGTCCCGCCACACGGCGATCGCCCATCGCGAGCACCCCGCGGCCCGCTGTCGCTCGTCCTCCGGTTCCGCCGCCCACTCGAGGAACTCGGCCAGCGGATCCTTCCCGGAGCTCTCCCGTTCGAACGGGCTGGGAAGCGGGTCCCCACCGCCCTGTTCCCCGCTCAGCCACCGCGCGCTGTACGCGGCGCGCATGCTCGGGGTGACCAGGGTTCCGTCGGGCAGGTGCTCGAAGGGATGCGCCCGTTCGGCGGGCAGTCCCCCGGACACGAGAGCGTTGCGGTACCCCGCGCACAACCCGGCCAGTTCGGTGAAGTCCGACAGCAGCACACGCGGACGGTCCGCGTACTCCGCCGAGAGGAGCCAGGGACGTTGCGCTTCGAAGCCCTCGAAGTGGACGCTGCGCAGCGGTTCGCCGTCCACGGTGTGGTGCCCGTACGCCGCCTCGAGTCTCCGCTGACTCGCGTTGAACACGGAGACCCCGATCCCCGGATCCCGCAACACCCGGTGGTCGACCATGGCGGGCAGTCCCTCGAGCAGCCCCTCCGCGGAGCTCGGATCGGCACGCGCCTGAGCGGCCCACTCCTCGAGGACCTCCTCGGCCCCGCTGTGCACGGCGAGCAGATTCGTGTCGAAGGAACCCGCCCTGGCCAGGTCCTTCGGACCGGGCCGCAAGCCGTCCGCCGGTAGCGGACGCAACACCCTGGGAGCCAGTCCGAGCGGTTCCGCCCTGCCCAGCGCGGCGAGCGAGTCGCCGAACGGACCGAACACCTGAACGACGGGGGAGAGGTAGAGCAGGAGCGGTTCGGAGCGCAGCAGGTACGCCAGCAGCCGGGGAAGTACCACCGCGTTGAGTGATTCCTCCCCGCACGCCATGGCCAGTCGTGCGAACTCGGCGTCGTCGATGCCGATGTCGGCGGGGGTGCGCACTTCGGCGCGCAGCGCTTCGTCGAGTTCCTCCCCGAAGTCCAGCAGCAGGATCGTGAAGCGCCCGTCCGGATGGTTGCGCAGGAACGAGTCACGCAGCACACGCGCTCCCGCGAGTTGTCCGTGCCGCGCGATCGTGCAGCCGTGCGGCGTGGGGCCCGTGGACTCCTGCTCCCGTCCGATCACTTGCTGCTCGGACTCCTCGGGGAGTTCCACGGGCCACGCCGGTTCGTCGACGAGTTCATCCGGCGAATCGGTTCCCTCCGGACCGGAGGACGGCCATCGGGTCGATTCGGCATGGTCCAGGGGATCACTCACGAGTCCTGAACTTACCGTCGACGCTCACGTGCCCACACGCCCCGATCGGTTCACAGCATCGGCATCAGCGTGCGCAGCTCGTACGGTGTCACGTGACTGCGGTAGGAGTTCCACTCGTCGCGCTTGTTGCGCAGGAAGAAGTCGAAGACGTGCTCCCCGAGCGTCTCCGCCATCAGTTCGGAGTTCTCCATCTCGGACAGTGCCTCGTTGAGGTTCTGCGGCAGGTTCGGGTACCCCGCCGCCTTGCGCTCGCTCTCGGTCAGGGACCAGACGTCGTCCTCCGCCGCCGGTGGGAGCTCGTAGCCGCGTTCCACCCCGCGCAGCCCGGCCGCGAGGATCGCGGCGTAGGCCAGGTACGGGTTGCAGGCCGAGTCCAGATTGCGCACTTCGACCCGGCGGGAGGAGGACTTCCCGGGGGAATACATCGGGACCCGCACCAGTGCTGACCGATTGGCGTGTCCCCAGCAGACCGCGGTGGGGGCCTCACCGCCGACGACGAGTCGCTTGTAGGAGTTCACCCACTGGTTGGTCACCGCGCTGATCTCACGGGCGTGGTACAGCAGGCCCGCCACGAACGCACGTCCGGTGTCCGAGAGCTCGTAGGGGTTCTCCGGGTGGTAGAAGGCGTTCTGGTCACCTTCGAACAGGCTCACGTGGGTGTGCATCCCGGAACCCGGCTGGGTGCTGAACGGTTTGGGCATGAACGAGGCCCGCACGTTCTGGGGAAGCGCGACCTCCTTGACCACGTACCTGAAGGTCATCACGTTGTCGGCCATGGTGAGCGCGTCGGCGTAGCGCAGGTCGATCTCCTGCTGCCCCGGCGCTCCCTCGTGGTGGCTGAACTCCACGGATATTCCCATCGCCTCCAGCGCTTCGATGGCGTTGCGCCGGAAGTGCGGGGCGGTGTCGTGACTGGCCTGGTCGAAATACCCCCCGGAGTCGGCGGGGGTGGGTTCGCTCCCGTCGGTGGGGAGGTCCTTGAGGAGGAAGAACTCGATCTCGGGGTGCACGTAGCAGGTGAACCCCGCCTCCGTCGCTCTGGAGAGGGTCCGGCGCAGGACGTGCCGCGGGTCGGCCCAGCAGGGCGAACCGTCCGGCATGGTGATGTCGCAGTACATCCGCGCGGAGTAGTGCTGCCCGTCGGCGGTCTCCCAGGGCAGCACTTGGAAGGTTGTCGGATCGGGTTTGGCGACCATGTCCGACTCGTAGATGCGTGAGAATCCTTCAATGGCCGAGCCGTCGAAACCGATTCCCTCCGCGAAGGCACCCTCGAGTTCGGCGGGTGAGATGGCCACCGATTTCAGGATGCCCAGGACATCGGTGAACCACAGCCGCACGAAGCGGATGTCGCGTTCTTCCAGAGTGCGGAGCACGAACTCCTGCTGACGGTCCATACCCGCAGCCTAAGTCCTCGTCCCGCACGCGTGCCGCACCCGCTCCGTTACGGGTGCGCTACGGCAGCGTGCCCGGCCTTCCGAACCGCTCGGGAACGCTCGTTCGCCCTCGGAGGTCGCGCGGGTCGGTTTGCTCGGCGGGTCGTCGGGAACCTCAGCCGGGGTCTCGTCGCGGGACCCGCCCACACCGGGTGGGGCACTGCCCCGGATCCGTGCCGAACCCGGCGCTCCTCGCCGACACGCCGACACGAGCCTCCCCGGCGAACGCGCACGGCCGGGCCGCGCGAAGATGGGACCATGCCGCAGTTGCGCATCGCCCTGGCTCAGGTAAACGCCCGCGTCGGCGACATCACCGGTAACAGCTCGATGATCGTGGAACGCACCAAGGAGGCCGTCGGACAGGGGGCCCACGTCGTGGCGTTTCCCGAGATGGCGCTGGCCGGATATCCCGTGGAGGACCTGGCGCTGCGGAAGTCGTTCGCCGCGGCCAACCGTGCCGGGATCGAGTCGCTGGCGGAACGGCTCCGGGACGAGGGGTGCGGCGACTCGCTCGTGATCGTGGGACACCTGGACCACGAGGACGAGGGGATCCGCAACGCGGCTTCGCTGCTGTACGGCGGCGAGGTGGTCGACACCTACCACAAGCACCACCTGCCCAACTACGGCGTCTTCGACGAGGCGCGCTACTTCGCCCCCGGGTACGACCTGCCGATCGTGCGGATGCACGGGCTGGACATCGGGGTGGTCATCTGCGAGGACATCTGGCAGAACGGCGGTCCGATCGCGGCGCTCGGCAGGGTCGGGGTGGACGCCGTGGTCTGCGTCAACGGTTCCCCCTACCAGCGCTCCAAGAACGAGGAACGCACCTCTCTCGTGGTACGCCGGGCGGCCGAGGCGGACGCTCCGATGGCCTATGTCAATCTCGTCGGTGCGCAGGACGAGCTCGTCTTCGACGGCGATTCGATGATCGCGACGAACCACGGCGAGATCCTGGCGCGTGCTCCGCGTTTCTCCGAGTGCCTGCTGCTGCACGATCTGGACCTGGCCGCGGGTGGCCACACCTCGACCGAGGTCGCTCCGGAGCCCGTGGAGCAGGAGGTACCGCTGCACTTCCGGCCGAAGGCGCTGCCCGCCTTCCACGTGGAGCGGCTCACCCTGTCCCCCGATCCGGTGCCGGAGTACGAACCGCTGCAGCAGGACGGCCCGGTCGCCGAGCCGCTGTCGGAGGAGGCCGAGATCTGGTGGGCTCTGGTCACCGGGCTGCGGGACTACGTACGCAAGAACGACTTCGAGGCGGTGACCTTCGGGTTCTCGGGAGGGATCGACTCCTCGGTGTGCGCGGCCCTGGCCGTCGACGCGCTGGGTCCGGAGGCGCTGTACGGGGTGTCGCTGCCTTCGCACTACTCCTCGGAGCACTCCCGGTCCGACGCCGCCGAACTGGCGGAACGACTCGGCTGCCACTTCGAGACCCACGCGATCGAGGACATGGTGCGGGTCTTCGTCGATCAGCTGGGGCTGTCCGGGCTGGCCGAGGAGAACATACAGGCACGTTGCAGGGGCATGACCCTGATGGCGTTGTCCAACCAGCACGGACGGCTGGTGCTGGCCCCGGGGAACAAGACCGAGCTCGCGGTGGGCTACTCGACCCTCTACGGCGACGCCGTCGGAGGCTTCGCCCCGATCAAGGACGTGCCCAAGACCCTGGTGTGGCGCTTGGCCCGCTGGCGCAACGACGAGGCGGAGAAGCGCGGGAAGACCCCGCCCATCCCGGAGGGTTCGATCACGAAGGCTCCCTCGGCAGAACTGCGCCCCGGCCAGGTGGACACCGACTCGCTGCCGCCGTACGAGGTACTCGACGAGATCCTCGACGGCTACGTGGAGAGCGATCGAAGCTACGCGGAACTCATCGGACAGGGTTTCGACTCCCGGCTCGTCGAACGGGTGCTGCGGATGGTGGACCGGGCGGAGCACAAGCGCAGGCAGTACCCGCCGGGCACCAAGATCACCCTGAAGGCCTTCGGCAGGGACCGCAGGCTCCCGGTGACCAACCGTTGGCACGAGGCGCGTCCCTGACCGGAGCCCTCCTCTCCCCTCACCGGGTTCCGGACGGAGTCGCCCGCTCGGTCCGAGTGTTCAGCCCGAACGCCTGATGGAACCGGCGCGGATGCGCTACGGTCGCCGCCCGTGACGCTCCCACAGCCCCCGCAGGCGGGCCCGCCGAACCCGAACACCGCGCAACCGGTCGTCTACGACGTGGGCAGAAGACTCCGGCGCAACGTCCTGGTCGGTGGAGTGGTTCTCGGCCCGTTCGGGGTGCTCCTGCTGATCGGAGCGTTCCGGGGCGGCGTGGGCGGTGGTACGGGAGCGCGCGTGCTCACCGTCCTGTTCGGCGGTGTCCTGCTCGGCGCGGCGCTGCTCGTCCTCCTCTTCTGGCCGGTGTTCTCCCGCCCCCAGCAGCTCTTCCTCGAACCGTCCGGTGTTCGCTGGCACGATCCGCGCGGGAAGCCGTTCGCGGTCCGCTGGGAGGAGCTGGCGACCGTCGAGATCTCCCGGAAGTGGGTCACTCGCAGCTTCGGACGCCCCGCGGCCGTGGTCCGGATCGACCTGTTCCCCGCCGACGGGGACTTCCGGCCGCGCCACCCGGAGATGGAGCATCTCTGGGAGCGGGAGAAGGTGCGTGGTGGGTACCGGCTCCCGGTCGGAGCGGACAAGAACGCGGCGCCGCTGCTGGACGAAGCGGTTCGGCGCTTCCACCCGCGGGTCCACGGTGGCATCCGCGAAGCCGGCAAGACCCACCTGATCTGAGCGCCCCGGCACGCTCGTGAGGTCGGTGCCCCCGTGAAGGAGGCCGCCCCGCGCGCACGGCCGCGCGCGATCCGCGCGTGCTCCGCACGCGTTCGCCGTCACATCCCGGTCCTGGTGCGCACCGACCGCAGCTCCTCCTCCGTGAGCTCGACGCCGAGCTCGCGCAGCACCTCGCCCAGCCGAGCACCGGAAACCGTCTCCCGCGCGAGCTCGCCCTCCGGGGACTCGACGATGAGCTCCGTGCCGACCAGTTTGCGTATCCTGCCCTGTTCTATGCGCATGACCACCGGTTTTCCGACGAACGGCGAGTCCGGGTGGGTGGCCGTGTAGTGGTGCGCCACCTCGTAGTCCACCGGTCGCGACGGAGTCCTGTCGAAGGCGTGCAACGCCTCCCAGCCCTCCCGGGTGTGCTTTTCCAGTATCCAGCCGGAACCGTCCCAGCGGACCCGGTGCGGCCAACCGGCCTGGTCGACCACCGCACCGTCACGCAGGGGGATCGGATCCAGCACCCCGGCGCCGAATCCCACGTCGGCCAGGTAGTCGCCCCCTTCGACCGAGACCACCAGCATCATGTGGCTGTACGGACCGGGGTGATCGGGCTGAACCCGGGCCATGTGCCTGGACACCGTGAAACCGAGTCGTTCGAGAACGGCGGCGAACAGCAGCGCGTGCTCGTAGCAGTACCCTCCCCTGCTGCTGCCGACCAACTTCGACTCGACGGTGTTCAGCCCCAGCCCGGGATGTGCTTCGAGAACCACGTCGATGTTCTCGAAGGGGATCGTGCCGACGTGGGCGCGGTGGAGCCTGTGCAGGGCCTCCACCGACGGGGACATCCACGGGACCCCGATTCGTTCCAGGTATTTCACGACGTCGACGGAATCGGTCTTCCACTCGTCGGTCGCCGCGTGCTGTCGCTCTTCGAGCTTGGTCATGTCGGACAAGCTCCCACTTCCAGCGCGCTCGAAGTCAACCGAAGCCGGGACGGCGGGACTCCCGCGCGGATTCCCTGTGACGTAGGCCGGAAAGTGTCGAGTTCTGCTCGTCCCGGTGCCAGTCTTGGGGTGCAGACATCCGCGACGAAGCCCGTGGACCCGCTTGGACGGGCCGCGAGGAAGAGGATGAACATGTCCGGAACCGAGAACGAGGGCACGCGGGGCACGCCGAACGGCTCCAGCGCTGCCGAAACCGGGGCACCCTACGGTTCGACGCCGCAGCGTCGCAGGGTACGAACCCACCATCTGAGGGAGTACAAGCAGCGCGGCGAACCGTGGCCGATGCTGACCTCCTACGACACGTACACGGCACGCATATTCGACCAGGCCGGGATACCGGTGCTGCTGGTCGGCGATTCGGCCGCGAACAACGTGTACGGCTACGAGTCCTCGCTGCCGATCACGGTGGAGGAGATGCTCCCGCTGGTGCGTGCCGTGGTCGGAGCGGTCGAGCACGCGCTCGTCGTGGTCGACCTGCCGTTCGGGTCGTACCAGGCCTCCCCCGAGGAGGCCGTGCACACCGCCGTCCGGTTCATGAAGGCGGGTGCGCACGCCGTCAAGCTGGAGGGCGGCGCTCGCTACGCGGCACACGTGGACGCACTGGTGGCCGCCGGAATCCCCGTGATGGGCCACATCGGGTTCACTCCGCAGAGCGAGCACGGCTTGGGAGGGTACCGGGTACAGGCCCGCGGGGACCGCGCCGAGGAACTGCTCGCCGACGCCCGGGCGTTGCAGGACGCGGGGGCCTTCGCGGTGGTGCTCGAGATGGTTTCCGCGGCGGCGGCGAAACGGGTGACCGCGGAACTCGCCATCCCCACCGTCGGGATCGGCGCCGGCCCGGACTGCGACGGGCAGGTGCTGGTCTGGACCGATATGGCCGGGCTCAACACCGGTCACACGGCGCGCTTCGTCAAGCGCTACGCCGAGCTGGGCGACATCCTGGCCCGAGCTGCGGACAGCTTCGCCACGGAGGTGCGCGACGGCAAGTTCCCCGCTCCCGAGCACAGCTTCGACTGAGCGGTGTGCCGGGTTCCGGCTCGCTGCCGGAACCCGGCACCTCGCTTCCGGGCGTCCGGAGCTCGTCCACGGGCTCACGGGAGCGGAGCCGGGAAGCCTCCGCTCCCGTGCCCGGGAGAACTCCGGACCTCCGTTCGACGGACAGCCACGCGAGTCGCTCCGGCGGCACTCCCGCTGCGCGGACCTCTCCGCGGCGGAGAAGCCGTCACACGTCGGTGATGCGGAGCCCGGCGTGGGCCTTGTAGCGCCGGTTGATCGCGATGACGTTCGCCGTGAGCGCCTCCACCTGGTGGGCGTTGCGCAACCTGCCCCCGTAGATGCCCCGCACCCCGGGTATGACGTCGGCCAGCGCCCTGACCAGGTCAGTGGCCTCCCTGTCGTCCCCGAGCACCAGCACGTCCAGATCCACGTGCCGCACGGACGTGTCCGCCAGCTTGACGGCCGAGACGTGGTGGAACGCCGCCGTCACCCTGGAGTCCGGCAACAGAGCCTCCGCCTGCTGGGCGGCACTGCCCTCCTCGACCTCGAGCGCGTACGGCCCCTTCTTGTCGAAGCCGAGCGGATTGACGCAGTCGATCACGATCTTTTCCGCCAACTCCGAACGCAGCTCGCGCAGCGTGTCCGCGTGCGCCTCCCAGGGCAACGCGGCCAACACCACGTCAGCCCGAGCCGCGCACTCCGAGTTGTCGCACCCCCGGACAGAGCCACCACCGGCTTCGGCGATCTCCTCCGCGGCCTGCTCGGCGCGTTCCGCGGAACGCGAACCGATCAGCACACTCAGCCCCGCCTGGGCCCAGCGGATCGCCAGTCCCTTGCCCTGAGCGCCCGTGCCACCCAGCACCCCGACGGTCAGGTTCCGAACATCAACCACCGTGGCTCCTTCTCGTAAACCGGATCACCTGTCGTCCCCACTGTCACGCCCACGATCAGCGCGCGCCAGACAGGACGGGTGTGTGGTTGGCGACTTCGAACAGAACCCGGCGCCGCGCGGGGTCGACCTCCGCGAGCCGCACGGGGAGACTTCGCCCCTCCACCGATCCCGCGCCGACGCAACGCGCGATCACCGGTGGTTCCCCGACGAACACCTCCCCGGCCTGCCCGGTTGGCTCCGTGCGCAGCACCGTGGCCGTGAACGACTCGCCGACGCGTCCGGCCAGTTCCCAGGACTGGACCTGCGCGACGCAAGCCCGCTCCACCCTGGAGGCCAGCCTGTCCGAGTTCCCCATCACCGAGGGGAGCTCCTCGATGCGCTCGCTCACCCAGCCGGGGATCGGGCTCCCCGTGACGACGGCCAGGCATATCTCCGCGCAGAACCTGTCCACCAGCCGCCTCAGCGGTGCCGTCACGTGGGCGTAGGCGGCTCCGATGCCGGCGTGGGAGGGACTCGTGGGGGTGCTGCCGCTGAAAGCGGTGTATCCGGCCCCGCGCAGCAGTCCGGTGCCGGCCACGTGCAGCGCCAGCGATTCGGAACGCCGCGGGTCGAGGCCCGCCAGGAACTCGGCCGGACCCTGTTCGGCGGGCCAGGGGATTCCCAGCCGCTCCGCCGTCCGGCGCAGCCGGGCCACGGCCGCTTCCTCCGGTTCCGGAACGGTGCGCAGCACACCGACCCCGGCGGAGAGCATGATCTCTGCCGCGCACATGCCGGTCAGCAGCGAGATCTCCGCGTTGAACACCTCCGGCCAGGTCCGGCTGCGCAGTCCGAGCCGCCACCCCTGCTCGCGGGAGAGCTCGACCCGTTGCTCCGGCAGCCCGAGCTCGATCGCCCCGCGGTGCATCGTCCGCTCCCGGAGGAGTTCCCCCACCTCGGGCAGCGGGGCCAGGGAGGGGTGCGGGGCGTCCGCTTCGAAGGAGCGGAGCACGCTCTCGTAGTCGAGCGCGGCCACCGATCTGACGGTGGCGCGACGCAGATCCACTCCGACCACGGTGCCCGTGTCGTCCAGCTCGATCGTCCAGAGCACCGCGGGGCGCACCTGCTCGGGCAGCAGGCTCGCGGCGCTCTCGGAGAGCAGGGTGGGGTGCAACGGCACCGTTCCGTCCGGCAGGTAGAGACTCTGCCCTCGGCGCAGGGTTTCCCGCTCCAGTTCACCACCGGGCGGCACGAACGCGGCCATGTCCGCGACGGCGTAGCGGACGCGGAACCCACCCCGCTCGGTCCTCTCGAGCAGCACCGCCTGGTCCAGGTCCTTAGCGCCGGGCGGATCGACGGTCACCAGCGGAAGCCCGGTGGCCTCGCTTCGCGCGGGGCACGACTCGGAGGTGACGGCGGCCTGCTCGGCCTCCGTCAACGCGGGAACGGGGAATTCGACCGGCAAGCCGAACTCACGGCGGATGCCCGTGAAGTCCGTCCCCCCGGAGGGAACGGGGTCCGCCTCGACCGGTCCTTGGTCGGCGGCGACGTCCGCGCGGGCAGCGGAGAGGGAGTCGGAGTCCACCCGTCTCGGATCTCGCGCCGCCATCGGAAAGTCAGAGCTCCTCGCCCTCCGAAGGCTCGTTCCAGCGTCGATCGGACTCGTCGGCCTGCTCGGTCCGCCGATGGGCGAGCTCCAGCGCGTTCTCGGCCGAAGCACGATCGCTGTACGGTCCGAGGCGATTGAGCGCCCGGCACACTTCACCCGGCGCTTCGACTCGTCGGTGCTTCAAGCAGAAGTACCAGCCGTTCGGGGCCATGACCCGAGCCTCGCACGTGCGGGCCGTGATGTCACGTTCCGCGTCCCGCCGAGCACTCCACCGCCCC
The DNA here is from genome assembly GCF_013408175.1 of Actinopolyspora biskrensis. GTDB lineage: Bacteria > Actinomycetota > Actinomycetes > Mycobacteriales > Pseudonocardiaceae > Actinopolyspora > Actinopolyspora biskrensis. The sequence goes on along the minus strand of NZ_JACBYW010000005.1, from coordinate 479,841 downwards.
TGTCTCGTGGTGCCGGAGCGCGCACCGGGTCGAGCGTCACCACGAGCACTCCCCGCTCGTCGTTTCCCGCTCACCAGTTCGGCGGGGCGGGAGACGCGGAAGGCCCCTCGGAACCCGCGTGCCGACTCGGGATCGGGTCCGGGCGGGGGACGAGGAACCGCCGCTCCTCCGGGCTCTCGACCCTGCTTCCGTCACGCAGCCGGTACTCCGGTTCTCCGTTGTCGCCGAGCTCCATGGTGCAGCCGATCTCGGAGAGCTGCTGCTCGTCGAGCTCGGTCAGTCGTTCGTAGCCACTCGGGACGACGCGGTAAACCGGCCACTGTAGATGCCCGAACGCCCGGTGGAACTCCGCGAGCAGGTCCCGCATGTGCTGCTGCCACGGCAACGGCATGGACTCGGCCAAGGACCGCGGCAGGACGGTGTAGTCGTCGTCGGTTCCGTACCGCGTCCACGAGAGGTAGTCGGCGAGCGGGGTGCTCGACGCAGGTGAACCGCTCGGCCGGGGAATCGGATCAGGGGTGAACATGTTCGTCCTCCTAGGAGAAGACGGCAGAACCGTCGGACCACCGTTCGAGCGACCGGGACACTCACACGCGTAAGCGGTGAACACCGGTGTTCCCACGTCCTTCACGCGTCGCCCCGGGCCGTTCAACTCGCCCGGGCCGTGGACGGGCGTACCGCTGTGGGGAGCAGCTCCCCTCCGTCCCAGAGCTCGGTGATCTCCACCTTCTCACCGGGCTGCGGCGCGTGCAGCACCTTGTTGTCCCCGATGTAGAGCGCCACGTGGTGCACCGAGTCGGAGTCGCGCCCGTGCCCCCAGAAAACCAGATCGCCGCTGCGGGCCTTGCTCAGCGGAACCATGGCTCCACCTGCGTGGTACTGGTCCTGCGACACCCGGGGGATCTCCACCCCCGCTGCCGCCCACGCGCGTTGCGTCAGCCCCGAGCAGTCGAACCGGTCCGGGCCCTCCGCCCCCCAGACGTAGGGGGAACCGAGCTGGTCCCTGGCGTAGTCGGTCACCTTCGCGGTGAGCTCACCGGCGTCCGGAGTCCCGGAGCAGTCGTTCGACACCAGCGCATCGCCCTCGTCGCCGACCAGGTGCGCGGCCATCGACTCGACCTCGTGGTAACGGGTGGGAAAGGCCGAGCGTTCCACGGCCTGTGCGGCCGTTCCGGGGCGCATGTCCTTCCAGCCGTCGACCTCCAACAGCTCGTCGTAGAACTTGTTGATCGCGTACCCCAGGTCGGTCACCTGTTGAGGCGTCCCCCAGTTCATCGACGGACGCATCTGGAACACCCCAAGCGAGTCCGCATGACCGTAGTTCAGATTGCGCAGGTTCGACTCGGTCTTGCCCGCCTGGATCGCCACCTGCCACGCCCGCGGCGGTAACTCGCGTCGCTTGCCCACCTCGATGATCCGCTCGACGACCCGCCGCTGTTCGCTGCCGAGGCCCCGCGCCATTCGCCTGCCCCGCGAATCGGCCGTTCCGGAGGCGCCCAGCGCGGCACCGCATTCAGCTCCGCTCGTCCGCTCTCCACCACCCATACCGGCCAACAGGCCGGTTACCGCGCCCACACCGATCAGTCCACCGAACCCCGTGAGCAGAACCAGTACAACGGCGATCTTTCGCATCTCAGTCCACCCTGTCGTAGCCGGACACGCGCCAACCCTCCGCGGAAGAACGGACCACGTGCACCCGCACGGTGGGGCCGTCCGTGGGAACTCGTACCCGCATCGAAGTCTTCGTGGACTCGTCGACCCGCAGCCGGCCGGTTATCTCGGTGGCGGGCACGTTCGCCGGGTCGACGGTGTTCATCACGCCGATGAACTCCGGGGTGGTGTGGGGGCGCAGCCCCTCGATCCACTGCTCACGCGTCGTCCCCTCGGAAGGCCGCGTCCACTCCGACACCCACTCGCGCACCACGTCCAGCCCCGCCGGATCGGGCTCCACGGAACTGGGCTCGACGTTCGGCACCGAGATGGACGGAGGGGATCCCTCTCGCGTGTCGTCGGACCGGGCTCCGGTGTCCCCTCCCGAGAGACCCTCCCGCGGGTCGGTCTCGTAGCCACTGTCGGTTTCCCGGCTCGCACCCCCCGAAGACGTGGCCGAAGGCACGTTCGGCAGCAGGAGTCCGATCCCGCTCGCCACGGCCACGAGGAGTACGACCGCTCCCGCGAGATGCTTAGGCGACCGCAGTGGCCATCCCCACAACCTCCGGTACACCGCGGTGCGGCCCCGGTGCGTCCGAATCGGCATCAGAACCGGCCCCCTTCGACCGATGGATCATTCATCGGAGACCTCCAACCCGCGCGACGGTCGATACACCACGTTGACCGGGCGCCCCGCCAGCGTCTCCGATTCGGACGGACGCCGGGAACCGTCCTCCGTGCCGCGCAACGGATTCGAGTCCCCGACGCGGGAAGGCACCACAACGGGGTCGTCGTCGCGTTCGTTCCAGAACCCCTCCGTGATCGGGGCGGTGTCGACCGTGCGACTGCTTCGCCCCTCCCCTTCCGGGAGGGAGCCTGCTGTCCGCCTGGTTCCCGGACGCTGCTGTTCGATCGCGCTCGCGCCCGACCGGGAGCCGCTTCCCGCGGCACCGGCCGCCGGTATCTCGGTACGCGGACCGGCGTTCCCTCCCGGCGAGGAGCTCGCGGGGCGGTCCGTCCGTTCCGCGGTGGCTGCCACGGTCGGCCCCTCGTTCTCGGGGCGGCCGCGTCCGAGACCGCCACCGGACGGCCCCTGACCGGATTCGTCCCCGGATCCCGAGGCACGCACCTGGTCCCAGAAGTCGTCCTGGGGACCGTTCCCGCCGCCGGAGGAGCCGCGCCGAGCGCGGGCGAAGAACCCGGGAGGAACCCGTGGAACCGCGCCCCCCGCGGCACCGGCCGACAGCTCGACCATCTGCCCCATCCGCCGCAGGGGTTTGCCGATCATCAGGAAAACGACCGTCAGCAGCGCGGCGAGCAACATCTGGGTGAGCAGCTCGAAACCGCGGGTCGGATCGAACACCCAGTTCAGCACCAGGGTGTGCAGTCCGGCCATCGCCGAGATGAGCACCACGTTGAGCAGCGCGGCACCCGCTATGCGCCCGACACTGCGCAGCACCTCGTGGTAGAGCAGCGCGACGAGGCCTATCAGCGGTCCCGCGAGTATCAGCACGCGCAACAGCACCTGGGCCAGCAGGATCGCGGCCTTGGCGAGCAGTTGGAAGGTGGTGTAGGAGAGCGCCTGGAGCATGCTGAGCATGCCCGCGCCTATCCTGCTTCCGTCCACTCCCTGGAAGTAACCGTAGGCGCCGCCCATCTGCGCGGCGACTTCCTCGAAGGCCTGCTTCTTCTCGTCCACCGAACCGTCGGCTTCCCCGGAGAGCACCTCGCGCTTGCTCCAGGCCTGCGCGTCCAGCAAGCGCATGCCGAGCTCCTCGGCCTTGGGCGAGTCCGGCGAGCCGAACTCCCCGCGCAACCAACCGCGGTAGACGACCTCGTTGTGCAGCAGCGTGGGCAGGGCGTCACGCTCGTCGACGCCGACCTCCCGCAGGAAACCGCCCTGCACCGCCGAAGTCCCCGTGATGACGACGTCGTCCAGGGCGTGCGTGTAGACCAGCGGTGTCAGGTAGGTGGCCGAGGCGAACCACAGGGCGGCCAGTGCCCACGTCGTCCGTTTCCCGATCGTGGCCAGGTCGCCCTGCCATATGTAGCGGAAGAGCAGCACGGCCAGTATCACGGCCACCACCCCGAACCACGGGGTGAACACGCTGTCGTACAGCGCGACCGTTCCGGTGGTGATCATCTCGTCCAGCGGGGCCATCAGGTCGCCCGAGAGCAGCGAGTAGTGCAACCCGTTGGTCATCCCGACCAGGTTCTTGGCCACGTTGAACAGTTGGTTGCCGATCCAGGTGTCGACCATCGCGTTGGGGTTGTTGACCCCCTGCGGACCGCAACCCAGGTCGTAGGTGTGCCAGACCTGCCCGGCATAGGCGTACTCGTCGTAGGCGCTGCCGGACTGCCCCACGCCGATGTGGGCGGGGTCGACCGCTCCGACCATGCCGGTCCCCGGGCGTTCCGGATTCGGTGGTTCGGTGCAGTCGAACGGCTGGGCGTAGGCGGGAGCACCGGCCAGGGCCTGCAATCCCAGCAGGGCCGCCACCGTGACCAGGGCCCCGCGACGTGCCCTGCGGTTCCCGTTCGGACGATCCGTCTCCCGCCGGGAGCGACGGCGTCGGAGGATCACCCAAGCGGTGATCACTCCCGAAATCAACAGCACCCACACGATCAGGAGACTCCTCGCGTCCGCTCCCCGTCCCGATGGCCGTTGCCGCCCGTCTGCTGCTCATCGGACTCGGCGTTCGAATGCTCGTTGCCGCCGACGCCGGCCGCCGTGAGCTCCCATTCGGCGAACTCCTCGAGCATCTCGGGGTCCTCTTCCAAAGCGCCTTCGGGCTGTGCTCCTCCGATCTCGGAGATCGAGTCCGAGTTGGGCGTGGTCGGGTTCGTCCCCTCCCCGGGGTCCTCCTGCTCCGAACCGCCCGCGGCCGGAGTCGTGTCCAGGGATTCGCGCAGATGCTGCAGGTGGGGCCCGCTGAAGTCGATCCGGATGCGTTCGACCCCGCCCGCGCCGTCGCCGAAGATGAACTGGCGCGGGGAACGGTCCCGTTCGGTGTTGTTCCGTGACGGCCCGGGACGCCGGCCGAGTGCGGACACCACCTGCTCGTAGCCCGCGTCGACCGGAACTTTCAGCAGTCGCAACGCGTCCGCCTGCGCCTGCTCGTCGTCCAGCCTGCCGATGAACACCGAGTCCAGCAGGGAGACGAAACCCTGGATGCGCAGGAAGTCCGCCGGTATCTGGCTGGACAGCAGCACGCGGACGTTCCACTTGCGGGAGTCCCTGGCGAACCGGTTCATCAGCACGCGGCCGGTGGGCACCTCGGAGAGGAAGAACGCCTCGTCGATCCACACGCCCTTGCGCTCCTCCTTCGGGCGTTCGTAGACGGTGCGCTGCGTCAACCAGGCGGCCAGGTTGAGCAGCTGGACTCCCAGGGCCTCGCTGTCCGTCCAGTGCTCCCGGCCGACACCGTCCTTGGGCAGGGTCAGCCCGGCCATGGTCAGCACCGTCAGCCGGTCCTCCCTGCGCTGCGAGTAGGGATCGGCATCGGCCTCGGGGATCAGCAACGACATGCGTTCGCGGATCTCGTCGAGGAAGTCGGCCACCACCACGGCGTGCTCGTGGTGCTCGCTGGCGTCCCGGCGGAGCGCCTCGAACACCATCCCCGGGTGCGCGTCCGGTCTCCCGCCGACCGCGCGCACCGCCCGCAACAGCACGATGCGCGTCTGCGGCATCCGCGCGATGTCGTAGGGCAGCAGTCCGGTGAGCACGTCGAGCACGAGGCGGCGCCTGGTCGCGGCGGCCAGCGCGCGCTCCCGGCGCCAGCTCCGTTCCGGATCGTCCTCGTCCACGAAGTGTTCGAGTTCCGGTTCGGCGACCACCCGGTACGGATTGAGAATGCCGGGCTGCGCGTTCAGCAGGTTGATCGGTCGCGCGTAGGGACGGAGTTCGGGGAGCTCGCACAGCTCGGCCAGCGGCCCGGAGGGATCCAGCAGGGTCCAGTAGGCCCCCGAACGCAGCGTCTTGTAGACGAGTCCACCGCCGAGGAAGGACTTGCCGCCGCCGAGTCCCGCGACCATCGCCGTCAGCCCCGAGGCGTCCCTGATCTCCTGGGCCATCCACGGGTCCCAGGCCACGGGACGCCGGGTGGCGGTGCAGGTCTCCCCCAGCAGCGCCCCTCTCCGGTCGCCCACCTCCGCGGTGGCCTGTGGAACAGCGGAGGCCGCCCACACCACCGAACCGCGGCGCAGATAGGCGCCGGAGGCCAGCTGCTCACCGGGGATGAACTCGCGGGCCATGGCGTACTGCGCCTCGGGGTGCTCGATCGCGATCTTGGGCTTGTACAGATCGAGCAGCTGCTGAGCCAGGCGCAGCGCGTCCCGTTCGGTCGGTCCGGAGACCGCCATGCGCCACCACGAGCGGACTCGGGTGGCCAGCGCGGTGAACCCCGAGGTCATCTCGTCGTCGATCTCCAGGACACGTCCGGCCTGCCGCGCCAGCGAGGTGGGCGGTTCCAGCTCGTGTTCCTCGGTGTAGTGGCGAACCTGCGAACGCACCTTGTTCATCTGGCGTTGCAGCTCACCGCCGACGTCCTCCGGTCGGCGCACGTAGATACGCGCCGACAGTTCCACGGGGGCGGGCAGCCTGTCGGAGTGCTGCAACCACGGATCGTCGACCTCGGGGATCTGCAGTCCGTGCGTCTGCCCGAGCGTCAGCACGGCCACGTTCCGGCTCACTCCGGCGTTGGAGCCGGTCCGACCACGCACGGTCACGGTCGGCGAGTACGGCTCCTGGTGCATGTCCGCGGCGTCGGTGAACGAGGCCAGGTCCTCCGGCTGCCAGGTGTTGCTCGGCGTCGCGGGCATGTTGCGCGGGGCCGGAAGTCCCAAGGAACACGACCGGTGCATCAGCCAGGAGATCTCTTCGGCCGTGACCGGGCGTCCGTCCAGTCCGGCCGAGCCGACCACCTGGTCGAGGTGCTCGATCTCACTGTCCAGAGCCACCAGTTCCGCGTCGACGGCCTCGGGGAACACCTTGCGCAGCAAGGGTGCGGCCCGTTCGACGGCCCGGTCGACCACGTTGCGGGTCTGCACCTGGACCCCGAGGTAGACCTCCTTCTCGGCCATCGAACGCCCCATGAGCTGCTGCTGCTCGCCGACCATGTAGTCGTCGAAGCTCAGCGCACCGGGTACGTCGGGCAGCGCGTTCTGCGCGTTCCGCACGTGGGCCTCGGCCCACATCCGGATCGGGTAGGGCCGGTTCGTCACGCGCAGGTGCAGCCAGCGCCCCTGGAGCTCGGCGTACTGTCCCGCGATCGCGGCTATGAGGTCCTGGCGCTGCGAGTCGGAGCGGAAGGACCAACGCTGCGGGGAGAGGCGGTACCAGGCGAACACGTCCTGGCCCGTCCGCAGCAGGTGCCCGTCGATGGAACGTGCCGCTATCGACGGTGTGTAGCTCGGCAGCGACTGCTCACCGCTCAGCTTGCGGTCCTTGTTCCTCCCGGAGCGCGCGGTCTTCGACGCCTTTTTCGACGTGGCACGGTACTGCTGGCCAGAGGCCTGCTGGGAATCGCGCTCACGACCTCGTCCGCGACCGAACACCGCGAACCTCCTTGCTGTGCACACGTCTGTTGGAATTCCTGTTCCGTCCCGCGGAGGCTCCGGAGCGCTGCCTGCGTCGTGCCGGAGCGGGTTCCCGCCCCTGGGGCGGCGGGTCGCCGGAACGCCCCGCCCGCTCGGGGGACGGACGCCCGGAACGGGCCTGCGCCCGTCCGGGCCCGCCCGTCCTGTCGGGCTGTGTCTGCGCGCCGGGAGAAGGGGGGCGCTTCCGCGCGGAGCGCTTGGACTGCTTGGGACGCGGACGTTGTGCTCTCACCCTGAGTTTCGCGGCACTGGCCGCGCCTCCTCTCCCGGACGCCGCCCTGCGGGGAGCCGTGAGTTCACGCAACCACATGACGAGCACCGCGCTCAGCGGTCGTTCGTGGCTTATTCGGGAACAGATCAGACGTGTAAGCGCGATCGTGATGACCAGTGCCCAAGCCGTGGAGAAGAATCCGAAACCGATGTTCATCCTGCGTTCGGCCGCGAGCACCAGCAGGAACACCAGAATGCCCACGCCCCACGCGACGTAACGCGCGCGCCAGGGAAACGTCGCCTTCGGCGGACCGAGCCATACCGCGTCCACACGGTAGACCTCGTCGTCGGTACGTACCTGCATATCCTTGCCACCTGCCCATCGACCGCGCGCCGGTTGTCACCCGCTGCTGGTGCTGAACAGGCCGGCTATGAAGGTTCCGATGTCCACACCGGTACCGCTGACGGCGAGGCCTATCACGGCCAGGGCCACGAAGACGCCGCCCACGCGGCGCATCACTCCCGCGTTGTCCCCTTTGCCTCCGCCCAGCCACAGCAGCAGCAAAGCCACTGTCAGCAGCAGCAGCGGAAGCAGGTTGTTCAGGATCCACCCCCGGATGCCCTCGGTGTCCAGGTTGGTCTGGGCCAGCACTGCGACCAGTGGTTGCGTTCCCGCGAACGCACCCAGTTGTTCGAGTGCTTGCTGTGGCACGGCGGTCATTGGATTACCTCTGTGTACGAGCGGGTGTCGGCTTTACTCGGCTGGCCGGGTAGCCCGGCACACGATGTCGTGTAGAACATGACACGTCCAGCTGCGGTAGTGGTAGCGTCCACCGGGTGTGGCGCGGAACGTGTCACACCCACAGCATGCCTGTCGACGGTGCGGAACACTCGTGCGGAGTAGCCGCTCTCCGGGTCCTCCGCAGTAAGAGCGACTCCGCCGAGGCCGTCCGGTGTGTCCGGAGGGTCGAGTTGAGCCGGGCCGTCCGATTCACCAACCGAGGACCGTCCTTTCACGACTCGTCACGGTTCGCTCGACATCCGTCGACACGTGTCCTTCATCATCCATGATGCCCGATCCGGTATCACACTTTCGTGAAACCTTCCCATGATCGAGAACTCCGTTCACGCACCCGGGCGAACACACCGGTCACGGCTTCGAGAACCGGTTCCGCAGCGGACGCGACATCGGTGAGCAGCGGCCCGACCGCGTCCTCGTCGTTCGCCGTTGCACGCTCCGCGGGACGCACCGCCGACCACGAGGAAACCGGCTCGGCACGACGCCTCCGCCGACCACGAGGAAACCGGCTCGGCACGACGCCTCCGCCGACCGCGGCGACGAAGCACCGCCGATCGAACAGATTGACACGCCCACCGAGCGGAGCACGATCAGGCAATTGAGTGAAAAAAGCTTCGCTTCTCACGCGCCGGCGGTCCGGTCCGTCCTGGCGTGGCACTTTCGAAGAAGCTCCTCGCGCGTCGGCGCGGAGCGCGAGGAGGCGGGAAGCGGACGAGCCGACCTGTAAGCCGGATCCTGTTCGCGGAAGGGAACCTCGCGGCAACCTTCCGCGTGGCGACCATCCATCTGGGCCTGCCGTCACCGGCAGACTCAAGCGGTCTACCCGCAGGTATCGGACGGGCCGCCCTCGAACACCTGCGCAGACGCCGAAGGCGTCCTCTTGACCTTGCTCCGGGTGGGGTTTACCGAGCCGTCCCCGTCACCGGGGACGCTGGTGGTCTCTTACACCACCCTTTCACCCTTACCCGGCCGAATCGGCCGGGCGGTCTGCTTTCTGTGGCACTTTCCCGAGGGTCACCCCTGGTTGCCGTTAGCAACCACCCTGCCCTGTGGAGTCCGGACTTTCCTCGGCGGACGAATCCGCCGCGGCCGCCCGGTCGACTCGCCCGCTCCCCCAGCTTAGAGCACGCGGTGCGCCGCCCACGTTCCCGTCCCCGGAAAACGGGCGCACCCGGCACCGAACCGCCCTGACCCGCGGCCGGCGACCTCGCGGTTCCGGCACCACGGCCGCCGCGACCGGGGCCCCGCGGGATCAACCCAGGTACGAGGTGTCGTTGACCAACCGCACCGAGGCGTTGCCGTCGGGGTAGAACTCGGTCGCGGACAGCGAGGCCAGATCCAGGTGCAACCGGTAGAAAAGCTCCGGCCCCGCCGCGAGAGCCGTACGCAGCACCGCCTTGATCGGGGTCACGTGGGTGACGAGAACGACGGTCCTGCCCGCGTAATCGCGCAGTATCTCGTCCAGCGTGCGCCGCACCCGTTCGAACACGGCGTTCAGGCTCTCCCCCTCCGGGGGTTCGACGGAAGGGTCCCCCAGCCAGGAGCGATGCAGCTCCGGGTACTGCTCGGACGCCTCCGTGAAGGTCAGCCCCTCCCAGGAGCCGAAATCGGTCTCGACGAGGCCCTCGTGCACGACGAGCTCCCCGCCCGTGGCCGAGACCACCGCCTCGGCCGTACCGCGAGCACGCGCCAGCGGCGAACTCAGCACCACGGCCGAGCCCTCCGGAGTGGCCACGCCCTCCATCGAAACCAGCCGCTTGGCCGCGGCGTGGGCCTGCTGCTGCCCCAGCTCGGTCAGAGCCACGTCCCCGCGGCCGGAATAGCGCTTGTCCACCGACAGCGCCGACTGGCCGTGCCGGAGCAACAGCAGCCGCGTGGGGGTACCGACGGCTCCGGTCCAGCTGCGCGCCGCCGGTTCGCTCCGCCCGGAAGCGGATTCGGCCGGGAAGAGCTCCTCGTTGACGGCCCTCTCCGCCTCGGGATCGGGCTCGTCACCGCGCTCCTGCGCGTCCATCGCCTCGTTGGCCAGCCTGTCGGCGTGCTTGTTGTACTCCCGAGCGATCCACCGGAAGTTCGCGGACACGAACCCGAACAAGAGCTGAGTGGCCTCGCGGGCCAGCGGCTGCAGATCCGGGTGCTTGATCTTCCACCTGCCGGACATCTGCTCGACGACCAGCTTGGAGTCCAAGCGTATCTCGGCCTCGCTCGCCCCCAGTTCCCTGGCCGCCCGCAGGCCGGCGATCAGCCCCCGGTACTCGGCGAAGTTGTTGGTGGCCCGACCGAGCCCACCGGAACGCTCGGCCAGCACCCGCCCGTCGTCCGCCTCGCGCACGACGGCGCCGAAGCCGGCAGGCCCCGGGTTCCCGCGCGAACCACCGTCCGCCTCGATGATCACTCGCGTGCTCACAGCCCCGATTCCTTAGTACGCACCATGATCGCGCCGCACTCCTCGCAACGGATCACCTCGTCCTCGGCCGCCTCCCGGATGGATGCGAGCGCGGCACGGTCCACCTCGAGCCTGCAGGCTCCGCATCGGCTGCCCTGGAAGAACCCGGCTCCCGTTCCCCGCTGGGCCCTGATCCGCTCGTACAGGTTCAACAGGTCCTCGGGCAGCCCCGAAACCAGCGCCTCGCGCTCGGCGGAGCGCTTGGCCTCGTCACTGTCCAGATCGGCGACGGCCTCGTCCCGGCTGTGCTGGGCGTCCGCGAGCTCCGACTCCGCCGCGTTCACGGCTTCACGCGCGTGGGAGACATCGGTCTCCTGCGCCTCACGGCGCTCCATGACCTCCAGCATGTCGTCCTCCAGCTCGGCTTCCCGCCTGCTGAGCGACTGCATCTCGTGCTCGAGGTCCTCGAGCTGCTTGGAGGACCCCGTGGAATCCATCATCTGGCGGTCCCGCTGCTGTCGTGAGCGCACCTGGTCCACCTCGCTCTCCAGGCGATCGACCTCGCGCTGCAGATCGTCCAGCGAGGTCTGCGCTGAGACCAGGGCGTCACGCTTCTCCCGCACCTCGCGCTCGGCGGTCCCGATCCGTTCCAGTTCCGGAAGCGTCCGCCTGCGGTGGTTGATCCGGTTGAGCTCGGCGTCGACCTTGGCGAGTTCGAGCAGTTTGCGCTGTGCTGCGGGATCGGCTTTCACTCGGGCATCCTCCCAGTTTCGGTGGTGGCGGTGCCGTGCGCGTGCACCGTCCACGGGTCGGTGCGGCGTGCGGAGACGAGCACTTCGACACTGTCGGGCAGTGCACTCGTGACGATATCGGCCGCCTGGCGGCACCACGGCCATTCACTCGCCCAGTGGGCCACGTCGACGAGATTGGGGACCCGATTCCCCGGCACCTCCCGGCGCGCCAGGTGCTCGGCAGCGGGATGGTGCCGCAGATCCGCCGTGACGTAGGCGTCCACTCCGGCCGCGGCGGCCGTGTCCAGATTGGAGTCACCCGAACCACCGCACACGGCCACGCGCTCGATCGGACGTCGGGGGTCACCCGCTCCCCGGACTCCCCATGCCGTGCCGGGCAGTCGTTCGGCGACACGCCGCACGAACCGCTCGAACGGCTCGGGCTCGGCGAGCGCGCCGATCCGGCCCAGACCGGTGTCGGCCCCCTCCCGGTGCGGGCACAACGGCCCCGTGACGGTGATTCCGAGCGCGGCCGCGAGGGCGTCGGAGACCCCGGGGTTGGCGGTGTCCGCGTTGGTGTGCGCGCAGTACAGCCCGAGACCGGAACGGATCATCCGGTGCACGAGCCTGCCCTTGTGGTCGTCGGCGGGCACACCGTGCACGCCGCTCAACAGCAGCGGGTGGTGCGCCACGAGCAGCTGGGCCCCGAAGTCGAGGGCCTCCTCGACCGTCTCCTCCACGGGGTCGACGCAGAACGCGACCCGCCGCACCTCGGCGGCCGGATCACCGCACACCAGGCCGACCGCGTCCCACGACTCGGCCCGCCCCGGCGGGTACGAGGCCTCCAACGCGCCAACGACGTCCTCGATCCGTGCGGTCATCCCGTATTCGCTTCCCGTGTCGTCGCTGCACTTGCGGTCGCCCCCCGAGAACCGAGAATCCCCCGCAGGGCGGCGACCAACTCGGCGTTGTCCTCCGGCTGCCGGACCGCCACGCGAAGGTGCCGCCCGTCGAGTCCGGGAAAGGTGTCGGCCCGCCGGACGGCTATGCCCCGTTCACGCAGCAGCTCACGCACCCGTTCTCCCCCGGGGACCCGCAGCAGCAGGAAGGGGGCCGCCGCCGGGCGGAGCACCTCCACCCCGGAGACCGTCTCGAGGGCCGTGATCAGCTCGTCGCGGTGGCCGGCGATCTCCTCGGCTGCCTGTTCGGACTCCAGCAGCGCCTCGGAGGCACAGCACCCGATCAGGGCTTCCAGCCCCAGCGTACCCACGGGCCAGTGCGGACGAAGCAGGGTGAGTCGGCCCAGCAGGTCCGGCGACCCCAACGCGTAACCGGCCCGCAGCCCGGGAAGCCCCCACATCTTGGTCAGGGAGCGCAGCACGAGCAGCCCCGGAACTCGTTCCGCGGCCAGCGATTCCCGCTCCCCCGGCACCGCGTCGGCGAACGCCTCGTCGACCACGAGCACCCGTCCGGGACGGGCCAGGGAGCGGATCGTCTCCGCGGAATGCAGCACCGAGGTCGGGTTGGTGGGGTTTCCCAGGACCACGAGATCGGCTTCCTCGGGAACCGCTTCGGGACGGAGTCGATACCCGTCGGCAGGGTCCAGCGGAACCCTGGTCACCTCGACCCCCGCGTTGCGCAACGCGAGCTCGGGCTCGGTGAAGGAGGGATGGATCAGAGCCGCCGAGCGGGGCCGCAGCGCGGGCAGCAGCGCGAACCCCTCGGCGACTCCGGCCAGTGGCAGGACCTCGTCCTCGGTACGTCCGTGCCGTTCGGCGGCCGCTCGGCGCGCGGCCAGATCGTCCTCGGCGGTCGGATAGCTGCCGAGGCGGTCCAGCGCCGCGACCAGACGCTTGTGCAACCAGTCGGGGGGCCTGCGCAGCCTGACGTTGACGGCGAAATCGAGCAGACCGGAGACGGCGTCCACGTCACCGTGGTGGCGCAGCACGTCTCGGTCGTCCCGGCTAGTCATCCCCGGCAGTCTAGCCGTCCGCGACCGTGCTCCGGACACACACGGGTGGCCGGGGGACCGGCCGGAACACGGTGGGACCCGCGCTTTCCGGTCCGCCGCGGAACGGGACACTGGAGCACGTGACATTCGACTCCACCACGAAGCCCTTCCACGTGTCGTTCGTGTGCACCGGCAACATCTGCCGCTCACCGATGGCCGCGCTCGTGTTCGGCGAGCACCTGCGGAGCGCGGGTCTGTCGGACCGGGTGGAGGTCTCCAGCGCGGGGACCGGACCGTGGCACGTCGGCGAGTCGGCCGATCCGCGCACCGGCGCCGTGCTCGCCGACCACGGATACCCGACCGAGCACACCGCCGCCCAGCTCGACGAGCACCATCTGAGCGCCGATCTGCTGCTCGCCATGGACGCCGGTCACCTGCGCGTGGTCCGCGACGCCGTCGCCGATCCGAACCGGGTCCGACTGCTGCGTTCCTTCGACCCGAAGGCCGACGAGTGGGCCGAGGTCCCGGACCCCTACTTCGGCGGGGAACGCGGTTTCGACAGGGTCATGGAGATGATCGAGGCCTCCGTTCCCGGCGTGCTGGACTGGCTGCGGACGCACCTGGGCGAGCGCCGCTCCCCGGATTCCTCCGGGATCACCACCTGATCCGCCGCACACCCGGGCTCAACCGTCAACCCGGTCCGGGAAACATCGCTCGGGACAGGCGTGGCCCTCTCGCCCGCGAGGGCACGGCTCCGGGCACGATGTCAGCGAAGCACCGAACGACGAGCACGGCACTGCCGGGAGGTGAGCGTTGAAGCGCGTACCCGAGGGACTGGCGGAAGCGGTAGCGGGATTCACCGGTGCCCGCCCGGAAACGGTGCGACCACTGGGTGGTGGGGACGCCTCGGCCGCCTACGAGGTCACCCTCGACAACGGCGAGAACGTCTTCGCCAAGGCCGCTCCCGAGAACATGCCGAGGGCGCTGGACGCCGAGGCGGCCTCGCTGCGCTGGTTGGCCGAGTCCCGCACGGTACGGGTCCCGCTGGTGCACGGAGCCGACGAGCGGTGGTTGATCACCGAACACGTCGAATCGGCCGCCCCGACCCGCGAGGCGGCCGCCGACTTCGGTCGCGAGCTCGCCCGGTTGCACTCCTCCGGCGCCGAGGCACACGGCTGCCCTCCTCCGGGAGGACCTCGGGACGCGTGGATCGGCCTCGCTCCGATGCGCAACGAGGCGAGCCACGACTGGCCGGAGTTCTACCGCTCCCTCCGAGTCGAGCCGTACGTGCGCAGCCTGGTGGACTCCGGGACGCTGCGCCCGTCCGAGTCCGGGACGATCACGGAGGTCTGCGAGCGGCTCGACGACCTTCCCGGGGCCGACGAACCCCCTTCCCGGCTCCACGGGGACCTGTGGAGCGGAAACGTGCACTGGGGAAGCGACCCGCGAGACGGTGGCACGCGGGTGTGGACGATCGATCCGGCCGCCCACGGAGGGCACCGCGAAACGGATCTGGCCATGCTGCGGCTGTTCGGTTGCCCACAGCTGGACACCGTGCTCGACGCCTACGAGGGCGAGGCGCCCCTCGCCGAGGGGTGGCGCTCGCGCGTGGGGCTGCACCAGCTGTTCCCGCTGCTGGTGCACGGCGTGCTCTTCGGCAGAGGCTTCGCCGCACGGGCCGTCACGGCCGCGCAGGAGGCGTTGCGGACCCTCTGACGGTTCCGGACCGCGGCGGACCGCTCTCCCGCTCGACTCCGCTCGTCCGGAGTCCCTGTTCGGTTCTTCGTCACACGATCGACCGGCCCGGTGCGGCGCGAGTCGGCACACGGCCTACCGTGGACACGTGCGTTTCGGGTTTCTGCTGCGCCCCGGCTGGATCGGGCTGATCCTGCTCGTCGGCGTCTTCTCCACGATCTGTTTCACGGTGCTCGCCCCGTGGCAGTTCAGCAGGCACGCCGAGACCCAGGCGCGCAACGAGGCCGTTCGGGCTTCGATGCGGGCTGACCCGCAGCCGTTGAACCGGGTGCTCGAGCGCGGGAGTCCCCCGGAGAAGTCCGACGAGTGGACGCGGGTCAGCTTCACCGGCCACTACCTGCCCGACGGGGAGACGCTCGCCTGGCAGCGCAACGTGCGCGGGGAACCCGCTTTCGAGGTGCTGACACCGTTCCGGCTGCGCAACGGGCAAACTCTGCTGGTCGATCGCGGCTTCATCCGCCCGGTGCAGTCGACCAGGGCCCCCGACTACTCCGCACCCCCCTCGGGCACGGTGCGCCTGACCGCGCGGATCCGGCTGAACGAGCACGACAGCGAGAACCGCTCCCTCTTCCGGCACGACGGGCACCGCTGGACCTACGCGATCGACTCGAACACCGTGGGCAACGGTGTCGACATTCCGATGCGCCCCGGCTACTTCACCCTCGTCGACAACCAGCCGGGCGGTCTCCAGGCCGTCCCGCTGCCCCGCCTGGAGTCCGGCCCCTACTTCTCCTACGCCATGCAGTGGATCATCTTCGGGACCATGGCCCCGCTCGCGGTCGTGTACCTGATCTACAGCGAGATCCGCTCCCCACGCGACGGGTCCGGGGAACCCCGCGGCGGGAGGACCGCCCCGAAGAAGTCCAGGCCCTCCGTCTCGGAGGCCATAGCCGCCGAGGAGCGGCAGGAGCGCGAGAGCACCGGATGATGTCAGGGTTGTGGGTTCTCTCTGCGTAGGTGGTTGCGTGGCGGAACCTCTCGCGGGCTCTCGCTCCGGGTGCCCGACATCGAGTAGCCACTACGCCACGTCGGGCCTTCCTCGCGAGAGCACCACGAGAGAACCCGCGGTCGATCGGGTTGCTCAGGCTCAGAGCGCTCGCGTCGAACGGCGCTTCCGCCGGAAGTCCCGACGAGAATTCTCCGGCTCGGCTGCCGTGACTGTTCACCCGGCGGAACCCGCTGAACGGCGGGTCACCGCAGGGGTGTCACCGCCGGGGTTTCAGTGGGGACTTCCCCGCGAACAACGCGACCCCGGCCGCCAGCACCCCGCCGACCGTTCCGATCACTCTGGACAGCTCGACGCTGCGGGTGACGTCACCGCCGTCGGCCGTACGACCCTCCCCCAGCACGGGACGGGTCTGCACCGTGTGTCCGTAGTCGATGCGCCCGCCCAACCGGATGCGCAGCGCCCCGGCGAAAGCGGACTCCACCTGCCCGGCGTTCGGGCTGGGATGGGCCGCGGCGTCCCTGCGCCTGGTGTGCCAGCCCCCCGCTGCCGAACCACCGACCACGGGAGCGCAGAGCGCCGCCAGCACGGCCGTGGTACGCGCCGGGAGCAGGTTCGCCACGTCGTCCGACCGCGCGGCGGCCCAGCCGAATTCCCTGTAACGACTGCTCGGGTTCCCGACCATGGCGTCCAGGGTGTTGACCGCCCGATACCCGAGCAGGCCGGGAATCCCACCGACCGCTCCCCAGAACAGGGGCGCTACCACGGCGTCGGAGGTGTTCTCCGCCACGGACTCCACCGTCGCGCGCGCCAAGCCCTGTCGATCGAGTTCCTCCGCACGCCTGCCGCACAGGCCGCGCAACCGGGCACGCGCCTGCTCCAGCTCCCCTGACTCGAGGTGACGGGCCAGCGCGGCCCCCTCCCGCCCGAGCGACGCCCCTCCGAGCACCGTCCAGGTGGTCACGGCCGTCAAGGCCGCCTGGGTCGCCGGACCACGGCGGGCGGAGCGCTCCAGCACCGAGCCGAGCGCGACACTCCCCCCCACCAGGGCACCCGTGTAGAGCACCCCGGCCGAGCGGCTCGGCCGGTAAACCACCCGCTCAGCACGTTCGGCCAACCGCCCGAAAGCTGCCACCGGATGCCCACGCTCGGGGTCCCCCAGCACCGCGTCGGCGGCCACCCCGAGTAACAGTCCGACCGCCCGCCCCGCGTTCACCGCGTTCCCTCCTCGGAAAGTTCGACGCCGCTCCGCCGCGGAACGCTACCGTCCCGACGAAGGCCCTCGGCATTCCCCCGGCACCGGTAACGGAGTGTTTTCGGCCCGCCGACGGCGCGGGTTTATGGTGGCCGACTGTGACCGTCGATCGCGAAGCCGTGGAGCCGCGCACCGAGACCGTGACCGACACACCCCACCCGGACGAACTTTCCGTCACACAACGGAACTCCGCCGGGCATTCCGCTCCGGAGGACGAGTCCCCCGAGACTCCGCTCCCGGTGGGGGAACGGGTCGCACCGGAGGCCGGGGAGGACGAACTGGTCTCCGACGACCGGTCGGACGAGCGGCGGCTGCTGCTCTACCGCCACCTCCAGGTGAGCGGGCACCGCACCTATCTGACGATCATGCGGTTGTTCACCTCGACGCTGCTCGCCGACCTGTCCGCCTCCGAGGTGTCCGGGGCGCTGGCCGTGGCGGAGCGGGAGGGGCGGATCGCCGCGGGCGAGTCCGAACTGCCGACCGTGGTCGAACGGCTCCGGAAGCTCCGCGAATGGGGTAACCTGACCTTCGGGCGGCGCGAGACGGTCGCTTCCAGCATCTCCGAGTTCCAGCACGGCAGCGCTCGTTTCCAGGTCAGCAAACTGGGTGTGCGAGTGCAGCGGGACGTGGACGCGTTGCTGCGCGTCCCCGAGGGAGCGCGGGAGGTCTCGCGGGAGCTGCTGCCCGCCGTCGAACGGGGGCTCCAGGAGATCGTCGAACTCCTGCCCACGGCGCTTTCCGCCGAGGCCGCCCCGGAAGGAGCCCGCGAACGGCTCGCGGAGCAGGTCACAACGGTGTTCCTGCAGCACTCCGAGCTCGCGGCCACGGTCCGGGACTTCTACGCCTATCTGGGACAGGTCGTCACCAGGCACCAGCTCGATCCGAAGGAGATCTCCGGTTTCCGCAACCTGCTGGTCGAGTACATCCAAGCGGTCGTCGAGGACGTGATCCGCTACACCGAACCCGTGGCGGCCTCGTTGCGGACTCTCGCGGCCCGCAGGGAGGAGCTGCTCGCCGCGCTGGGCACCGAGGAGGAACTCGGCGCGGAGGTGGAGCGGGCGCGCGGGCGCACCGCCGCCGACTGGCAGGAGCTCACCGAGTGGTTCCTGGACTCCCCGGGGCGGCCGAGCCAGGTGTCGGCGTTGCGGGAGGCCACCGCTCGTGCCATCGGTTCGCTGCTCGCCAGCGTCAAACACGCCACGTCCGGGGGCGGCCCGGTGCCGGGGCATCGCGGTGATCTGCTGAAACTGGCACGTTGGTTCGACCGTTCCACTCCGGACGAGGCCCACGAGCTGCACGCCGCGGCTTTCGGGCTGTACTCGGCGCGCTGCGTGCAACCCGCTCCCGAGCACGACGCGGACGAGCACACCACCAGCTGGCGGGACGGCAGGCGCACGACGATCCCCGTGAACGTGCGGAACCGCTCCGACCGGAGCGCGCGCGGGGGAACGTCCAGGGTGCTGCACGACCCGATGACCGAGCAGCAGCTGCTGGACGAGGAGCGCGCCAACCAGCAGCGCCGTGCCGCGGCCGCTGCCGAGCTGGCCGCCTCCCGGGCGGAGCCGGACGAGCTCCGGGTCTCCTCCGACGCCCTGGAGATGCTGTGCGAGCTGCTGAGCCTGGCGATGGCCGGGCGCGACTCCCCGGAGGAGGCGGGCACGGCCACGGAGCCCGTGCACGGACTGCGGTTGATCGTCCGGCACGATTCCGCGCGGACGACGCGCGTGACGGGGACCACGGGCGACCTGGTCCTGGAGGACACCGTGGTGGAACTGGACGTCACCGCCGGGCACGAGCACCCGGCCGAACGCGGCGGAACCTCGGACAGGATCAGTGGAGCGGCCCGTTGAGCGGAAGGGAACACGGCGTCGAGAGCTTCGACCGGCTCGGCGACATCGACGCGGCTAACGTGGTTCGATGCGCGCGGTCGTTGCTGCGCAGACCGCTGCTGCACACCGAGAGCCAGGACGGCGAGCTGCTCGGGATGATCTACCGGCACCGTGCCGTGCTGCAGGAGATGTTCAGCACGCTGCTCGGGTACCGGCTGGTGATCCACCGGCGCTACGCGCGGCTGTACAAGTCCGGCCCCGGTGCGGATCCGACCAGGGCGGTTCCCACGCTGTCCCCCCGGGGTTACGCGTACGTGGCACTGACGCTCGCGACGCTCACCGGCAGCGGAAAGCAGGTGCTGCTCTCCCGGCTGATCGCGGACGTCCACTCGGACGCCTCCGAGGCGGGGATGGTGGTCGACGACGGTCCCACCGACCGTCGTGCGCTCACCGCCGCGCTGCGCCATCTGGTTGCCCTCGGGGTGCTGACCGAGACGGAGGGCACGGTCGCGCCGTCGGCGAACGACTCCACGGCCGAAGCGTTGATCACGGTCGACACCGACCTGCTCGGTCAACTGCTCAGCGGCCCGCTGGCCGAGGCGACCGGGCCCGAGCACCTGGTGGCGCTGTCCTCCGGCACGGCGGGCTCGCACGTGGCCACGGTCGAGCAGGCGGTGCGTCGCAGGCTCGTCGAGGACCCCGTGGTGCACTACGAGGATCTGCCGGTGAGCCAGGCGAACTGGCTGCGCAGGCACCGCGCCAGGGAGGCGCGGATGCTGGAGCGGTACTTCGGCGTCGTCGCCGAGTCCCGTTCGGAGGGGATCGCCACCGCGGATCCGCAGGACTACCTCACCGACACTCCGTTCCCCGGCACGTCGACGGTCGCCCGCATCGCCCAGCTCGCCCTGCCGGAACTGCTGGACTCGACGACCCCCCGCGCCGGGGACCACCGGCACCCGGTGACATGGCAGGATTTCACGCGGGTCTGCACCGAGCTGTTGGAGAACCATCCCTCGACGTGGTCGCGGCGCGCCACCGAGGACCCGGACTCGCTGATTCGGATGGTGGTGGATCTGCTTCGCCGGGTGGGGGTGCTGGCGCCGGACGATCCCGGTGAACCGAACGGCTGGCTCCTCAGCCCGAGCGCGCATCGTTGGCTTCCGATTCCCGAGGGGGATCCCGGTCCCGCCGCCGAACCGGAAACGCTCCCCGCCCCGGAGCCACCCGCCCCGGGCCTGTTCGACCTTCTGGAAGGAGAACCCCCGCATTGAGCACCGAAGCGGTGACACGGCTCGACGGCGCGGGCAGCAGGCACCGCCGCGCCGCTTCCGGTGTCGACGGCGCCGAGCACTCCGGCCACGGGGACCGCTGGCGGCTGCGCCGCGGCGGTGTGATCAACATCTGGCAGTACACGAACCAGACGTTCGACCTGCACGGCGGTCGCGCGATCTTCCAGGGGACCAACGGTTCGGGGAAGTCCCGCACCCTGGAGCTGCTGCTGCCGCTCTGCCTGGACGGGGATCTGCGGCAGATCGGTTCGAAGGGCTTCGACACGGTCAGCATGAGAAGGCTCATGCTGGAGGAGCGCGAGGGCGGCGGCAATCGCGTCGGCTACGCCTGGATCGAGTTGAGCAGGCGGCTCGACGACGGAACCGAGCAGTTCCTGACCTGCGGGGTCGGGGTCAAGGCCGCCGCTGCCTCGAACCAGATCAGCGACTCGTGGCGGTTCATCACCGACCGTCGTGTGGAACACGATCTGCGGCTGATCGGGCCGGGCGAGGTTCCGCTCGGGCCCACCCAGCTGCGTGACGAGCTCGGGGCCGAGCACGTTCTCGACGAGCAGTCCTTCCGGAGCAGGATCGCCGAACTCGTCTACGGGATAAGCGCCGAGCGTTACGGCGATCTGCTGCATCTGCAACGCACGCTGCGCAATCCGGACGTGGGGCTGAAGGTCCAGGAGGGACAGCTGGAGCAGATCCTGTCCGACGCGCTGCCCCCGCTGGACTCGACGCTGGTGCAGCGGCTGGCCACGTCCTTCGAGGACCTGGAGTCGATCCGGGAGAACATCCTGCGGCTCACCACGGCCGACACCGCGCTGACCACGTTCATGTCGACCTATTCCGAGTACGCCTTCGGGCTGCTGCGCTCCGGGGCCGCGGCGGTGCGCACGACGCGGCAGCAGTGCCGGGAGCTGCGTTCCACCATCGAGGAGCTGGACGAGCGACGCGCCTCCGAGCAGTCCGCGCGGGCCGACTCCGAGGAACGGATCTCCGCGCTGGAGCGCAGGGACCGGGAGCTGGAGTCCGCGCTGCAGGCACTGCAGCAGAGCCCGGCCTACACCCAGCTGCAGAACCTGCACGACCGCAGGGCCCTTGTCGAAAGCGCGCGCTCGGCGGCCGAGAACGCGCTGAGCACGGCCGGGAACCACCGTGACCAGGAGCAGCGCTCCGTTTCCACGGTGCTCGGCATGCTGGGGAGGCTGAGTTCGGACGTCGACGCGGTGGGGCAGCACTGCGAACGGGCCGCCGAGCGGCTGGCCGCCTCCGGCCTGGACCGATCACTGGTCCCCGCCGTCCCCACCGTTCCTCCGGCGGAAGCGGCCGTGCACTCGGAGTACGTGCGTGCCACCACCGACTCGGACTCCGAGTGGCTGACCGTCGAGCGGCGCACGCCGCCGCAGCCGGACACCGAGGAGTTCGCCGCACAGCTGCGCGAGGTGGACGAGCGGGCCGAGCACGCGGCCGAGACCGCGCGGGAACGCGCCGCGCTGACGCTGGCGCTGCATCAGCGGGCGACGGATTCCGATCGGCAGCAGGCCGAGGTCGAGGACGCGCGCAGGCAGGCCGAGCAGGCCAGGGTCACGGCCACCGAGGCGGCCGCGCGACGCAACCAGGTGCGCCAGGATCTGACGGACACGGCCACGGACCTGGTGCGCCGGGTCGACGCCTGGTGGCACGGGAGCGCGCTCGCTGCCGGGGCGGCGGAGTCCGGCGAACCACCGGCCTTTCCCACCGTCGAAGAGCTCGTGGCGGACAGGTTCGCCGCCAGGGGCGGGCGGGAACGGGTCCGCGAGTGGGCCCAGCCGCTGCTGCACCGCGCGCGGGCACGGGCGGCCGAGGCCGAACGGACCGTTTCCGAGACCCGGTCGAGGATCGCGGACCGCGATGCCGAACTAGACGAGACGCGTTCCGGGGTGGAGCCCGAACCGGCCGGGCCTTTCTGGGCCACGGCGGAACGGTCCCCTTCCGAGGGGGCGGCGTTCCACAGGACGGTCGACTTCGCGGAGTCGCTCTCCGCCGGGGAGTGCGCCCGGCTGGAAGGGGCGTTGCAGGCGAGCGGCCTGCTGAACGCGTGGGTGACCGCCGACGGGACGGCCGTGTCCCCGGAGACGGCCGAGTTGTTCGCCACCCCCGGCGAACCGGTCCGGGGGCGGAACCTGCAGGAGCTGCTGGTTCCCGCTCCGGAACCCGACTGCCCCGTCTCACCGGAGCGCGTCGCTGCGCTGCTTCGCGCCGTGGCCGTGGGGTCGGACGACGGCTCCCCGAGCGTCGACACCACCGGGCGCTGGCGCTGCGGTGTGCTGTCCGGAACGTGGGTCAAGGAGACGGCGGAGTACGTCGGCGCTGGGGCGCGGCGGGCCGCGCGGGACAGGCGCGTCTCCGAGCTGGAGAACGAGCTGGCCGAGCTGCGCTCGGAGCTCGACGGGGCCGAGCGTCACCACGCCGAGGCGGTGCGGCACGCGGAGACGCTGGAGCGGGAGCTGGAGTCCTACCCGGACGACGGGGAGCTGTTCAGCGCGCACGCCAGGCTGGCCAGCGCGGTGGACGACGCCGACGACTCCCACCGGACCGCGACGAAGCTGCGCGGCGCCTACGAGCAGGCCGAGCAACGCTGGCAGGCGGTCCACGCCGAGTTGACGAGGGCGGCGGGCCAGGCCGGCTTGCAGGCAGGCAGCGAGGCGCTCCGAGCCGCCAACACCGCCGCCACCGAGGCGCGCGACGCGCTGGAATCGCTGCGCGAGGCCATCGAGAAACGCTGTCTGGGAACTCTCGAGCAGCTCCGCGCGACCGCGCTGCACCACGACGCCACGGTGGCCGACCGGATGGCGGCCGAGTCGGTGGCCGAGCAGCACTGCGAGCACCACGCGGAGCAGGCCGCCGCCCTGTCCGAGCTGACCGCCTCGGTCGGGGACGAGGGACGGCAGGTGGCCGAGCAGGTCGCCGAGCTCGAGGGGCAGCGCGAACAGCTGCGGGCCGAGCTGCCCGCCCTCCGGGAGAGGGCCTCGGCCGCGCGGGAGGAGGCGGGCAAGCTCACCGAGAAGCTGACCTCCGCGCGGGAGCGGCTCTCCCGGAGGGACTCCGAGGCGGACGAGGCCGTGTCCTCCTTCCGGCAGCTGCTGGAGCTGCCCGCTTTCTGGGCCGCCGCGGCGGAAGCCGCCGAGGACGAGCTGCCCGGCAGCCCCGCCGACTCCGAGGAGGCGGCCGAGGCGCTGCTGTCCGTTCCGGCCGGCGGTTCGGCCACGCCGGGGGCGAAGGCGGTGCACGACAAGCTGCACCCGTTGAAGCAGTCGCTGAGCGGCCACTACGACATCACCACCGAGGAACGTGCCGGTGCGCTGACCGTGACGGTGATCGGCGAGGAGGGGCCGCTGCCCGTCGCCGAGGCCGCCCGGCAGATCGCCGAGCGGCTCGCCGAGCAGCGCGAGTACCTCAACGAGCGGTACCGAACGATCTTCGCCGACTACCTGATCCGCGACCTGGCGGAACGGCTGCGCGACCAGATGGCCACGGCCGGGGACCTGTGCGCGCGGATGAACCGCGTGCTGGAGGGAGCGCGCTCGAGCCAGGGGGTCCACGTGCAGCTGGACTGGCAACCGGCCACCGCGCTCGGCGAGGACATGCGGCAGGCCATCGAGGTGATCCGCACCCCGTTCGCCGACCGGACCGAGGAGCAGGACGCGTTGCTGCGCAGGGTGTTCACCGATCTGATCGAGTCGCAGCGGGAGAGCGTTTCCGGCGGTTACGCCGAGATCCTCGCCGACGCGCTGGACTACCGGCAGTGGTACGAGTTCACCGTCCGGGTGCGCGACACCGGCCCGGACGGCGCCGCGCGGGTCCGGCGGCTGCGGCAGCTCTCCTCCGGTGAGACACGACTCGTGTCCTACGTGACGCTGTTCGCCGCGGCGGCTTCGTTCTACGATGCGATCGAGTCGGCGGCCCACCGGCACGAGCCACTGCGCCTGGTGCTGCTGGACGAGGCGTTCGAACGGCTCGACGATCCGACGGTGGCGCGCATGCTCGGCCTGCTCGTGGACCTGGACATGGACTGGGTGATCACCTGGCCGAGCGGTTGGGGCGTCTCCCCCAAGATTCCGACGATGCACATCTACGACGTGCTGCGACCGCGAAGCGGGCACGGGATCGCCTGCACCCACACGATGTGGAACGGTCGCGGCCTGGAACGGGCGGAACATTGAGCGACGTCGAGGAGATACGCGCGGCCTGGGACGTTCCGGAGCTGCGCGGACTGTGGGAACAGGCGAGGCAGGCGCTGGAGGCGTCCGGGCGCCCGCCCACCTTCCGGCTGGAACTGCCCGACGAGGAGACGCGCGGGGCCGTGGGCGAGCTCTACGGGCGTCCGATGTGGGGGCAGGGCACCAGGATCAATGTGTCCAAACTGGACAACGCGTTGCGTGGGAGCCGGTTCGGGGTCGGCCTGGAGGAGGTGCTCGAGATCCTGCACGGCAGGCCGGTGAACTCGCGCGAGTCCTCCTCGGGAACGCGTGCCGAGAGCCACGACCGGCTCACCGAGGTGTTCACCTCCGCGTTGGCCGAGCGGGGCCTGGCCGACAGCCCCTGGGCCGACCCCTGGATCCGGTGGGTCCGCCACTACGGCAGGGTTGCCGAGCAGGACCTGGAGCCGGTGGCCGGTGGAGCCGCCGCCGTGCTCTCCCGGCTGGTGCTCACGGCGGGCGTCTCTCCGCGGAAGTGGCGCTCCCGCGCGGAGCTGGCCACGGCGGCCGGTGGGGCTCACCTGCTGGACAACGGCACCACGCTGAGCCGGGTGGTGCTGCGGGCCGTCGCCATCGCGCACGAGGTGGAGCCCCCGAACAACGAGCGCGACCGGCGCGCGTTGTGGGAGGCCTGCGGGGTTTCGCCGGACGCCGTTTCGGCCACCGTGCTGTGCTGGGCACTTCCGCTGGTCGACGGGGGCGGCTGGGCCTCGGCGGTGCGGGAGCGCACGGAGCTGGGCCTGCCCGCGCACCTGACCGGGCTCGACCTGCGCGCCGCACCGGAGAGGCTGGTGGAGCCGGGGACCGTGGTGGCGGTCTGCGAGAACCCGCGCGTACTGGAGGCAGCCGTCGACAGCGGGATCCGGCATCCGCTGGTCTGCCTCTCCGGAAGGCCTTCCACCACGGCCGCGGAGCTGCTCGACCGTTTGAACGCGGACGGGGCCGTGCTGCGCTACCACGGGGACTTCGACTGGGCCGGGATGTCGACCATGCGCTCCCTGTGGACGCACCGGACGATCACGCCGTGGCGCATGTCGGCCTCCGACTACCGCACCGCGGTGGACCGAGCCTCCGCGGAACGGATCGATCTGCCCATCCTGGACGGAACTCCCGTGGACACTCCGTGGGATCCGGACCTGGCCGAGCTCATGTCGACGGCCGGTCGGGCGGTCGAGGAGGAGACGGTGCTCGCCGAGCTGCTCGCCGAACTGCGCGCCGGGCTCTGAACGCCACTTCCGCACGGGAGAGCCTCCGCCGGAGGACGGGCGGGACGGCTCGCTGATGTTCTCCGGCCGGACCGGGGTTCTCCCCTTCGGCGTTCCCGGCACCGAAACACCCCACCCTGCCAGCAGGAGCGGAAACTTCTAACATCCACCTTCGCCGTGTCTGCGGTAGAAGTCCTTCAGCAGCTGGTGGGAGCGGCGCGTCGGCGAACCGGTGATCTCCACGTGGTCCTCCCCCAGCCGGAGGATCACGCTGTCCTGTTCGTTCCGGCGCAGCCACGACTGAACCAACCCCACCATCGCCTTGACTCCCGAGCCGGACAGCAAACCTCCGACGGAGAGCTTCCCGACGCCGGTCAGGACCGCGGAGCCTCCTTCGGAATCCGGCCCACTTCGCGACGGGAACCGCTGCTCCACCGAGTCGAGACGCAGACAGCGGAGTTCGCACGCCAACGCACCGGTGAGGCGATCCAGCGCCACACTGTCGGTACCGTCGACCGGGACCAGCGTGAGCTCGATCGAATCGGCGGCGTACTCGGTCATGGGATTTCCAGCTACGCTCGACTGTTCGAATTCACGTCACGTGTCGTGACGACATCGAACTCGAGAGTACTGAATCCGAACGCACCGCTGGTGGAAAGCGCACAAAGATCATCCGTTCGGAGCATCGGCCGGTCACGAGCCCACCGCGCCCCTCCGGACGCTCCCCCGGCGGAACACCGCGTTCGACTTCCCTGCCGGTTCCCTCCCGCGCGGCGGGGGCGTTCCGCGCGGAACTGTCCCCCTGGAGCGCTTCCGGAAAAAACGTTTCGCGCGAAACGCCCCGAGCACTCCTGCCAGCGTGGTTCGTTCGGGTGCCGGATCCCGGTTCCTCGGCGCGGTGGCGGCGAGACGAGCGTCCCGGAGGCCGGGGTCGCCCGGGCTTCCGCCGAGTGGCCACCCGAGCGAACCGGACCGGCCGAAGGCCACCGGTCAGAAGTGCTCGGGCTCCACCACCCGCACTCCGGGCAGCTCCCGCACGAAATCGGCTCCGAACGCGGTGGCCGGCGTCCGCACTCCGGCCGCCGGCTGACCCTGTTCCAGCGCTCGGACGATCCGCAGCACGGATTCCGCGGTCAGCTCGTAGGTGTCCGGGCCGACGAGCGCGGCACGGACACCGTTGCCCTGCTGATCACCGGCCTCGGCGTAGACCTCGACTCTGCCGTTGGCCCGGGTGCTGCTGGCCGGACCGCGCACGAGCAGGTCAATCGCGGTCTCGGCGCTGCGGCGCACGGCGGGAGTGCCGAGAAGACGGCCGATCAGGCCTTCCGAACGCCGGCCCATCCGGTTCAGCCCGGGCAGCGCGGCGAAAGTGGTGATCGTTCCTATGCCGGTGCTGCGGTAGGCCGTCGCCACATCGCCCCAGGGCAGCGAGGCCACCGTTCGCGTTCCCGAGGGGAATTCGACGCTGCGCCTGCGCCATCCCACCGGCACGGTGCGCAGCCTGCCGTCCACACGCACCCGGCCTCCCAGTCCGACGCCTTCCAGAGCGCTCTTGACCGTCCCGGGGCTCACCCCGCCCACGGGGCGGAAGGCCAGGTCCAGATCGGTGGCGCCGGGCAGCTCGGCGGCCACCATGGCCGCCAGGCAGTCGGTGGGCACCACGTCGAAACCGGCCCCGGGAAGCAGGGTCACCCCCTCGGCCGTGGCCCGCTCGTCGCGACCGAAGATCGCCTCGAACACCTCGATCTCGCCCGTGATGTCCAGATAGTGGGTTCCGGTGCGCAGGCAGGCCTCCACCACGGGAGCGGCGGTGCGGGAGAAGGGCCCCGCGCAGTGCGCCACGGCGTCGACGTCGCGCAGTCCGCGCTCGAGACCGCCGGAGTCCCGCAGGTCGAGCGTCCGGTACTCCAGACCGAGCGGGATCGCGATGTCGGCCAGCTTCCGCGCGTCGCGCCCGGCCAGCACGGGTTCGTGTCCGCGCCGAACAGCCAGCTCGGCGATCAGCCTGCCGGTGTAACCGGTGGCTCCGTAGAGCATCCAGACCATGAGGCACCCTTCCGAACGACGTGGTCCCCGGGACATCGCCCCGGCGGGCGGGGCGCGGACATCACGAAGCTCCGCCTCGAGATCGTCCCGAGCGGTGCCCAACCTATCCCACGTTGGTGAGACCGGAAACGATCAACCAGGCTCCGAAGATCGCGAACAGGGCCGCGGCGCCGTAGCGGACGACGTGCTGCGGGAGGTACCTGCCCATCGCCAGACCGGCCACGACCGCGAGCGCGTCGGCCAGCACCATGCCCACTGTCGAGCCGACCCAGGTGCCGAACCACTCGTGCTGCGTGGCCAGGGTGACCGTGGCCAGCATGGTTTTGTCGCCCAGCTCGGCGAGCATGAAGGCCAGGGAAACCGTGATCAGTGCCGATCCCTTGGCACGCCGGACCCTGCTTTGGTCCGACTCGCCGAGTTCGTCCCCGCGCAGTGTCCAGGCGGCGAAGCCGAGGAACGCCACACCGACGAACACCCCGATCCAGTCCGTGGGCAGCGCGGAACCGAGACCGAATCCCAGGGCCACCGACACCGCGTGCACCGCCGCGGTGGCCAGCGTGATTCCCAGCAGCACGTGCCAGGTCCGGTAACGCGTGGCGAAACTCATCGCCAGTAACTGCGACTTGTCGCCCAATTCGGCCAGGAAAATGGCCACCGAGCTCACCGCGAAGCTCGCCAACACGTCTTGTCCACCTTTCCGCGCTCACGGGTGGGGCCCGAAAACAAGAGCGCACCGGGGGCTCCGCCCCCTCTGCGCTCCGAATACTCCTGGATCGGCCCGGGCGGCGCCCCGAAAAAATCGAATCCGGAATCCACCGCCCCACGGAGATTACCTATTCACGCAGAAAAGACAAACAGAACCCGCGAAAAAGGCGCGGCAAAATCATCCGGGACGCGGAGCCAAAAAATTTTTTCGTCCCGGCGAAACCCGTTTTTCCCGAAAGGGAACCCCGAAACGCGTCGAGCGGAGGCGAGCACAAAAGGAATTCGCCCCGATCCGTTCCGTGCCCACGTGTGGCCGGGGGACGCGCGATCACCCGGCCACACCCGCGCGGGGGATTCACCGAAGGGGCAGCACGTCCTCCGGCTCGTCCTCACCGCGCGCGCCGAACACGCGACGCTGCCCGAACTCGATCGGGACATCGTTGATGCTGGCCTCGCGGCGGCTCATGAGCCCGTCGCCGGCGAATTCCCACATCTCGTTGCCGTAGCTGCGCCACCACCGCCCCGAGTGGTCCCGGCACTCGTACTGGAAACGCACCGCGATCCTGTTCTCACAGTACGTCCACAATTCCTTTCGCAGGGCGTAGTCCAGCTCCCGGTTCCATTTCTCGCGCAGGAACCGCACGATCTGCTCCCGGCCGACGAGGAACCGGTCCCGATTGCGCCACACCGAGTCCGCGGTGTATGCCCGCGCCACCCGCTCGGGGTCGCGGGTGTTCCAGGCGTCCTCTGCGGCCCGGACTTTCCGCAGCGCCGCTTGCCCGTCGAACGGCGGGCGGGGAGGTGGTTCGGACATCGCTGCGTCTCCTCTCCTGTGCACGCGGAGAACGGCCGTTCTCCGCGCATCGGTATGTCGGACAACGATCCCTCGACTCACGGGCAGGCGCGGTGCGGCAGGACGAGGCGCACTTCCGGGTGCTGGACGCGGCCGAGGAGCTCTGCTACGCGCGGGATCCGCGCCGTCGGCATGGACGAGATCCGCTCAGCGGCGGGCGCGTCGCTGAAGCTCCTCCACCGGTGTGCTTCCCGCCCGAGGAGGAGCTGGTCGAAGCGTGCCCGCGCCGCCGCGACGAACGCCGGCGCGGCGCGCCGGCGGAGTACCTGGTGCGGCACGGAAGGGGTCGAGACGGGTACGACTCCGAGCGCGGGTCCACGGACGGGACCGGTCGACGAGCCGATGTCACGGGGAGAGCCATCGGACGTCGGCATCGGGCTCGGAGTGCTCGCGCTCGTCGTTCCCACGCTCGTGTTCGGACTGTTCACCATCGCAACGACCGAGCAGTCCACGGGGACGACGTCCGGATCGGTGCAACCTGCGCGACCGACGAGCACGTCTCCCGAGGACGGCCGGGAATCCGCCACAGGCAGAGTGGTCTACGAGGTCACGGGCTCGGAGGGGGTGAACACGATCACCTACGGCAGGGATGGTGCGACGAACCGGGCCACGGGCACGGAGCTCCCCTGGTCCGAGGAGCAGCGGATCACCGGCGGAGCCGAGTCGTACAGCCTGAGTGTCCGGAACGGCCAGAACGGCGGAGAGGTGACCTGCGAGATCACGCTCGATGGCGAGGTCCTCGCCAGGAACACCGCCGACGGCCCGCACACGATGGTCACCTGCAACGGAGACACCGGCCTCTGACCGGAGCGTGGTTCATTGCGGACCGGGTTCGAGTGGGACGCGACGGCGGTGACTTCCGTGTCCGCGAGCACACGCCGCGGATGTGGAGGAGCGGCGAGACGGCGGACTGCACCATCACCGGCATCCGCACGCCCCACGTACTCGCCACCCACGAATGGGGAATCCCGATGTCCGAGGCCAGCACGCCGAACGCGGCCGACCACGTCGGGCACTCGCCGCCGCGAACCGGATCGGGACACCGGACGACACGCTGCGCGGCATCCGGATGTCGGGCGAAATCCCGTGGACGCCGTGGCTGACCTGGCAACGTGCCGAGCCACCTGAACGTCTCCGTGGTCCTGCCGGAGGACTCCACCTGGAACGAGGTCGAGACCAAGTTCCTGATCGACGGGCGGGACGTGATCGACCCCGAGTTCGACACCGGACCGTGCCTGGACCCCGACATGCTGTTGGGATCGGACAGTCCGCTGCTGCCCGCCAAACAACCCCGGGAAGTCATGCTCGCCGAAGCCGAGTGCGCGTGGGGCTGCTGCGGCGCGGTCTACGTCCGTGTTCGCCGCGACGGGGACCAGGTCGTCCGGGACCGGTGGCACAACCCCGACGATGACGACTTCTCCTTGGCGGAGGTCCGGTTCGACTCGGAGCAGTACGAAGCCGAACTCGCCCGTGCTCACGCCGAGCGCTCCTGGGAGTGGCCCGGACGAACCGTGGCGCGGCTGTTACGTACCCGGCTTCGCGCGGAACCGACTGCACTGGGCCAGTGGAACAGCAGCCTGGGCCGAACCGGGTCCTCGATCCGGACTCCCAACCGGGTTGAGATGATGTTCACCTCGCCATCCCGGGATGTCGTCAGGGACCACCTGCGGACGCACGGCGATTTCCCCCGGAATACACCCAGTTCCGCATGCGGTTTCCCGTGAGGAAGGAACCCGCCGAGCGGCAGGCCGAGCGTATAGGCGCGAAGTTGCGCACCACCGACCCGCGCAAGAAGGCCAAGGTCTGCGGTGGCTAGCCTCGGGTGACGCCGGTCGGGCAGCGGATTCCTTCGTCCACGACGAACCCGATGGGTTCCCGAGTGTGGGCGAAGTTATCGTCTCGCTGCGCGCCGTGCAATCGACACGGACTCTGATCCGGCGGTCTTTTTCGCTTTTCAGAGTGGGTGTGGTGGGCGCAGCTGGGCTCGAACCAGCGACCCCCTGCTTGTAAGGCAGGTGCTCTTCCGCTGAGCTATGCGCCCTCGGCGGTGGCCGACCAACATCGTACAGGTCGGCCACCGCGTGGCTTCACGCGGACAGCTCCGCGAGCGCCTTCTTCCAAGCATCCTGGTCACGAGGCTCACCGGGCTGATTCATCTCGGCGAACCGGACCTTGCCCTCGGTGTCGACGAGGAAGGTCCCCCGGTTGGCCATTCCGGCCTGCTCGTTGAACACACCGTAGGCCTTGGAGACCTCGCCGTGCGGCCAGAAGTCGGAGAGCAGCGGGAAGGTGTAGCCCTCCTGCTCCGCCCACGCCTTGAGCGCGAACGATGAGTCCACCGAAACCCCGATGACCTGCACCCGGTCGTTCTGGAAATCGCTGAGCTCGTCGCGGACCTGGCAGAGCTCGCCCTGGCAGACACCGCTGAAGGCGAACGGGTAGAAGACCAGGAGAACGTTCTTGTCACCCCGGAAGTCGGACAGCGACACCTTCTCCTTGTTGTAATCCGGCAACGTGAAGTCCGGCGCTGTAGCACCGACCTCTAGCGTCATGCGCCCATCCTTCCATTCGACGGCGGCGTTTCCGCCGTCGAACCTACACCGATCGAGGGGCAGGACGCACCGACAGTCGAACGACCACCGGCACGTCCGCCCCCGTCACTTCTTGGTCTTCGCCGGTTTGCGGTAGGCCAGCCTGGTTGCGGTCCACTCCTCGCCGAGGCTGAGGTTGGAAGTCTGGGCAAGATTGGACGTGGACGCTGCCTCGGCGATGTCACTGGGTTCCACGTGTCCCTCACGCCCCGTCTTGGGAGTAAACACCCAGATGACACCCTCCTCGGCCAGCGGCGTCATGATGTCGAGAAGTGTGTCCGTCAGGTCGCCGTCTTCGTCACGCCACCACAGCAAGACGACATCGACCACTTCGTCGGCATCCTCATCGAGCAGCTCGCCTCCGCAACGCTGCTCGATCGCTTCTCGGACGGTGTCATCGACATCCTCGTCCCAGCCGATTTCCTGTACCACCATGTCTGGCTCGATATCGAGCTTTTCGGCGACGTCGGTTTCGTTCCTGCCGGCGTCTTCCGCGGCGACCACGGCTTTCTCACTCCTCCAATTCCCATGTGCGTGGAACGGACGCCCCACGCACGAGACAAGTTTGCACGATCTCGTCGACAGCGAACACCGTAAACGCCCGTGAGCGCAACTGAGGATCGCATGACATCGCACGCCAACATTCCCAGTGAACCGCGAGAACCCGACACCCACCCCCTTCATGGGCGGGTGTACGGGCCGAGCTCCCCACCATCGGGGGACCGAGGATCACCCCACGGAGGTTATGCGGGCCCTCCCCCGACCCCGGGGTGACACCACACTGCTGGTCACGGCTCACGCCACGAGACTGACGGCAGTCCGGGAAACACACAACCCGGTCCGGGACATACCGGGTGGTAACTGTGACGGTTCGCGCCTGGCACGCAGTATGGGAGACGATGAACCGACGAGGCCGCACCCTCGACCGAAAACGCGCACGACGTCCTCGAGGAGATTCCTTTGTCCCCGCACGGCAGTGACAACGGTGGCGCGAACTCCCCCCAGCGAGTGCGGGTCATCCGCAACGGGCTGGCGACGCAACTTCCGGACATCGACCCGGAGGAGACCGAGGAGTGGCTCGAATCCTTCGACTCGGCGTTGTCCGCGGCAGGCAAGCAACGCGCCCGCTACCTGATGCTGAGGCTGCTCCAGCGAGCCGGTGAGCAGGGGGTCGGAGTTCC
Source organism: Actinopolyspora biskrensis (assembly GCF_013408175.1). Lineage (GTDB taxonomy): Bacteria > Actinomycetota > Actinomycetes > Mycobacteriales > Pseudonocardiaceae > Actinopolyspora > Actinopolyspora biskrensis. The sequence goes on along the minus strand of NZ_JACBYW010000005.1, from coordinate 446,638 downwards.
CTCGCTGACCAGCACCGACTACGTCAACACCATCCCCACCGAGCTCGAACCTTGGTTCCCCGGAGACGAGGAGACCGAACGTCGCTACCGGGCCTGGATGCGGTGGAACGCCGCCGTGATGGTGCACCGGGCACAGCGCCCCGGCATCGGCGTGGGCGGGCACATATCCTCCTTCGCCTCCTCGGCCAGCCTCTACGAGGTCGGATTCAACTGGTTCTTCCGGGGGAAGGACGATCCGGGGGGCGGGGACCACCTCTACATCCAGGGGCACGCCTCCCCCGGCATATACGCCCGCGCCTTCCTCGAGGGCCGGCTCTCGGAGGAGCAGCTCGACGGTTTCCGCCAGGAGTACTCGCACGCGGGACCGGGCGGCGGGCTTCCCTCCTACCCGCATCCCAGGTCGATGCCGGAGTTCTGGGAGTTCCCCACCGTTTCGATGGGGCTCTCCCCGATGAACGCGATCGCCCAGGCCCGGTTCAACCGGTACCTGCGGGACCGGGGGATCAAGGACACCAGCAGGCAGCACGTCTGGGCGTTCCTGGGCGACGGGGAGATGAACGAGCCGGAGTCCCGCGGCATGCTCCAGGTGGCCGCGAACGAGGGACTGGACAACCTCACCTTCGTGATCAACTGCAACCTGCAGCAGCTGGACGGCCCCGTCCGGGGCAACGGGAAGATCATCCAGGAACTGGAGGCGTTCTTCCGCGGAGCGGGCTGGAACGTGATCAAGACCGTCTGGGGACGTGAGTGGGACCCGCTGCTGCACGCGGACCGGGACGGCGCGCTGATCAACCTGATGAACAGCACCCCGGACGGGGACTACCAGACCTACAAGGCCAACGACGGCGCGTTCGTGCGCGAGCACTTCTTCGGGCGGGACCCGCGCACCAAGGACATGGTCAAGGACTACACCGACGACCAGATCTGGGGGCTGCGCAGGGGCGGACACGACTACCGCAAGATCTACGCCGCCTACAAGGCCGCGATGGAGCACCACGGCCAGCCGACGGTCATCCTGGCCAAGACCATCAAGGGCTACGGGCTCGGGGCGCACTTCGAGGGCCGCAACGCCACCCACCAGATGAAGAAGCTCGCGCTGGACGACCTCAAGCTGTTCCGCGACAGCCTGCGCATCCCGATCCCGGACGCCCAGCTGGACGAGAATCCCTACCTGCCGCCCTACTACCACCCCGGATCGGAAGCCCCCGAGATCCAGTACCTGCGGCAACGCCGCGAGAAGCTCGGCGGTTACCTCCCGGAACGCCGCACCCGGGCCAAACCCCTGGTGCTTCCCGGCGACAAGGTCTACGACGTCGTGCGGCAGGGCTCCGGAAAGCAGGAAGTCGCCACGACCATGGCGTTCGTCCGCCTGCTGAAGGAGCTCGCCAAGGACTCCGAGGTGGGGCCCCGGCTGGTCCCGATCATCCCGGACGAGGCGCGCACCTTCGGGATGGACTCGATGTTCCCGTCCCAGAAGATCTACAACCCCGCCGGCCAGAACTACACACCGGTGGATTACCAGCTGATGCTCGCCTACCGGGAGAGCGACCAGGGGCAGATCCTGCACGAGGGAATCAACGAGGCGGGCTCGGTGGCCTCGTTCACCGCGGCCGGGACGAGCTACGCCACGCACGGCGAGCCCATGATCCCGGTCTACGTCTTCTACTCGATGTTCGGCTTCCAGCGCACCGGGGACGGGCTCTGGGCGGCGGGAGACCAGATGACGCGGGGTTTCCTGCTCGGGGCCACGGCGGGCCGCACCACGCTCGTGGGTGAGGGCCTGCAGCACGCGGACGGGCACTCGCTGCTGATCGCGGCGACCAACCCGGCCGTGATCTCCTACGACCCCGCCTGGGCTTTCGAGCTGGCCCACATCGTCAAGGACGGCCTGCGCAGGATGTACGGCGAGGCCCCCGAGAACGTCTTCTACTACCTCACCGTCTACAACGAGCCGTACCAGCAGCCCCCGGAACCGGACGGTCTCGACGTGGAGGGGCTGCTGCGCGGGCTGTACCGCTACCGGCGGGCGGATCGGGACTCCGGGCCGCGGGCGCAGATCCTGGTCTCGGGGGTGGCCATGCCCGAGGCGCTGCGCGCCCAGGAGATGCTGAGCGACGAGTGGGGGGTGGCCGCCGACGTCTGGTCGGCGACCTCCTGGACCGAGCTTCGGCGCGAGGCCGAACGCGCCGACCAGGACAACCTGCTCTCCACCGAGGGCCGGGCCCGCCGACCGCACGTCACCCGCGCGCTGAGCGACGAGCCCGGGCCCGTGGTCGCGGTCAGCGACTGGATGCGCGCGGTGCCGGACCTCATCCGGCCGTGGGTCCCCACGGACATGACCACCCTGGGCGCGGACGGATTCGGGTTCTCCGACACCAGGCCGGCCGCACGACGGGTATTCCTGGTCGACGCGGAGTCGACGGTGGTGGCCACGCTGGCCGCACTGGCCCGGCGGGGCGAGGTCGAGCAGTCCCGGGTAACCGAAGCGGCCGAGCGGTACCGCATAACCGACCCGCGGGCCGCGGGACCGCAGCTCTCCGAGTCCGGGGACGCCTGACAGCGATCTCCCCTCCCGGTCGTCGGGGCGCGCTCCGCGCCCGCGCGAGCGGAGAAGGGGCCGGGGCGCTCGCCGTCCGCGCCGACGGCCGCGCCGCCGGGACCGCGGCGGCCGTGGCCTCCGGGCGCCCCGCGCCGGCATCACGGCGGCGCGGGGCGTGTCGAGCAGGCACCGGCCCGTTCCACGCACCGGTTGTGTGACCGAACACGTTCGTGCGAGAAGAACGTGGTCCTCCGCTCGCGGTGTGGTACCCAGTGTTCGGGTTCCGCGCGTCCGCTTCCGGACCGGAACCCGGTGCCGCGCCGCGGTGAGCGGTTTTCCGGACATCCGGGACGACCGCCGAAACGACCGGCCGGCCGCGAAACGGCCGAAAAGCTCCTCGGCACGTCCGAGAGCCGGGGCCGACGGCCTCGCCGGACGACGGAGGTTTCCTCTCACGGCCAAGGCCGCGCACAGCCCGATTCGCACGCTACGAGTGGGCTCGTCCGGCCCGATCGACGCCGTGCACGGTTCCGTGTCGAGCGGTCCCGCCCGTCCAGCGGGCAGCCGAGCGACGTGCGGCGCGGGCACCGACCGATCGCGTCTCGCCTCCCAGGGAGAACTCAGGTGAACGACACCGACCGGGCCATCCTCGACTTCGAGAACGAGTGGTGGCGGCACTCCGGGACCAAGGAACGGCTCGTCCAGGAGCGGTTCGGCTTATCCTCCACCAGGTACTACCAGCGGCTGAACCGCCTGCTGGACGATCCGGAGGCGCTCGAGCGGGCGCCCGCCCTCGTCAACAGGCTGCTGCGGGTGCGGGACAGCAAGGCGGTGCGGGACCCGAGCGAGCCCGCGCGCGCTCCCGTGGAGGACGAGCGCGGCGAACCGCGGGGCTGACCGAGCCCCCGCGCCGCAGCGCTCCCGTCGTACCACCACAACCGGCCTCGGCAGGGCGTGCGAGCCTGGTGACCATGCAGGGCGGGGACGAGGGGAGCGGCGCTTCGGGCTCGGCGAGAGCCGAGCTGTCGGCCAGCACCCTACGCAGGTTGGAACGCGCCTCCGGTGGCCTGGCCACCGCGAGCATCACCGCCATGGAACAGCGGCTTCCGTGGTTCTCCAGACTCCCCGCCGATCAGCGCTCCAACGTGCTGCTGGTCACCCAGACCGGGGTCTCCAACTTCGTCTCCTGGTTGCAGGACCCCACCGAGGCCATCAGGCTCACCGCCGAGGCCTTCCGCGCGGCCCCGCGGGACCTCTCGCGCTGGGTGAGCCTGCGCCAGACGCTCGAGATGGTCCGCACGGCCATCGACGTGTTCGAACAGCAGCTTCCCGACCTCGCCAAGGACGAGTCCGAACGGGTGCTGCTCACGGAGTCGATCCTGCGCTACACGCGCGAGATAGCTTTCGCCGCCGCCACCTCCTACGCGGCGGCGGCCGAGGCCAGGGGCGCCTGGGACGCGCGGCTGGAAGCCCTCGTCGTCGACGGGATCGTCCGGGGTGACACGGAGGAGTCCCTGCTCTCCCGCGCCGCCGCGCTCGGGTGGGAACCCTCTTCGGAGGCCACCGCGCTCGTGGGCAGCGCTCCTTCCGACGACCCCCCGAGCATCGTCTACCAGGTGCGCAGCAGGGCCGCCCGCGCCGGCAGGTCGGTGCTGCTCGGTGTGCAGGGAACCAGGCTGGTCGTGGTGTTCGGCGAGGCCTCGGACGGACGCGCGGTCCGGGACCCGGCCGGCACGCTCGCGGAGGCGTTCGGGGAGGGGCCCGTCGTCGTCGGCCCCACGGTTCCCAGTCTGGCCGAGGCGCACCGCTCGGCCGGGGACGCCATGTCGGGGCTGCGCGCGGTGGTGGCCTGGCCCGACGCCCCGCGGCCCGTGGCTTCCGAGGACCTGCTTCCGGAGCGCGCGTTGGCCGGGGACCCGGAGGCCGAGCGGCTGCTGGTCGAGGGGATCGTGCTCCCGCTGACCGATTCGGGGGGAGCTCTCATGGAGACCCTGGACACCTACCTCGAGGTCGGCGGCGTGCTGGAGAGCTGTGCGCGCAAGCTGTACGTGCACCCGAACACGGTCCGCTACCGGCTGCGGCGGATCTCCGAGATCACGGGCCGCACCCCTTCGACGCCCCGCGGAGCGCACACGCTGCGGGTGGCGCTCGGGGTGGGCAGGCTCGCCAAGTCGCGCGGACTCTGGTGAACGAGCGTTCGACACGGAACCCCACCGGAGTTTTGGAACGCTCGTCATGAGGTGTGTAGGCTCGCTCACGCAACGGAGAATCGGACAGGCTGTTGTCCCATTTCACACGCGTTCGTCGTGGTCAACGACCGCACACGCCTGAATAACGGTTGCATCACAGGCCTGTTTTGTAGGATCTCCACAAATTTTTCGGGCTGACTTCGTTGGTGTCGGCATCACGTGCACCCGACCCGAACGTGTTCAGTGTTGAGTGTGATCGCGCTGCTAGCTCCCGGCCAGGGCGCCCAAACGCCCGGCATGCTCCAACCGTGGCTGGAACTGGACGGAACAGAGCAACGTCTGACCGAGTGGTCCGAGATCACCGGTCTCGACCTGGTCCGGCTCGGTACCACCGCGGACGCCGAAGAGATCAAGGACACCTCGGTAACCCAACCCCTGGTGGTGGCCAACGCCCTGCTCGCGGCCGAACGGCTGGAGAAGCAGCTGGGAGACCTCCCGCGGGACCTTCCCGTGGCGGGTCACTCCATCGGCGAGCTGGCCGCCGCCGCGCTCGCCGGAGTGCTCGGCTTCTCCGACGCGATGTCCCTCGCGGCGGTGCGCGGCAGGGAAATGGCCGCGGCGTGCGCTCTCGAACCGACCGGCATGTCGGCGGTGCTCGGAGGTTCTCCGGAGGACGTGCTCCCCCGCCTGTCCGAGCTCGGTCTGCAGCCGGCCAACCGCAACGGAGCCGGACAGATCGTGGCGGCGGGGCGTGCGGACGCCCTCGAGGAACTCGCCGCGGACCCGCCCGAAGGCAGCAGGGTGCGTCCGCTGGCGGTCGCGGGCGCCTTCCACACGGCGTTCATGTCCCCCGCGCGGGAGGCCCTCTCGATCCACGCGGACAAGCTCTCCCCGGAGAACGCACGGCGCCCGATGCTGTCCAACGCGGACGGCGCCGCGCTGACCGACGGGACGGAGATACTGCGCAGGTTGGTCGAGCAGGTCACCCAGCCCGTTCGCTGGGACTCCTGCATGGCCACGCTCGACGAACGCGGCGTGACGTCCGTGGTCGAGCTCCCCCCCGCGGGAACCCTGTCGGGCATGGTCCGTCGGGAGCTCAAGGGCACCCAGGCGGTCGCCGTGAAGACACCCGCCGACCTGGACAAGGCCGCGAACGCGCTGGCCTCCCACGGCCAGACCGATTCGGAGAACGACTCGTGAGCAAAACGTCGACATTGAGCCTCACCGAAGGCCCCAACGCCACGCGGGTCGTGGGTTTCGGTAGCGCGCAGGGCAACCGGGTCGTCACCAACGACGACCTGGCACGCATCGTGGACACCAACGACGAGTGGATCCAGCAGCGTGTCGGCATCGTCAGCCGCAGGCTCGGTGAGGACGACCAGACCGTGGTGAGCATGGCCGTCGAGGCCGGCTCCAAGGCGCTCGCCGACGCGGGGCTGTCCCCCGCCGAAGTGGACCAGGTGATCATCGCCACCTGCACGATGCCGGGACCGATCCCGAACGCCGCCGCCCAGGTGGCCGACCGGATCGGCATCAAGGCCTCCGGGGCGTTCGACCTCAACGCGGCCTGCGCGGGGTTCTGCTACGCCCTGAACACGGCCTCGGACTTCATACGTGCCGGTTCGGCGCGCAACGTCCTGGTGATCGGGGCAGAGCGTTTCCAGGAATGGCTCGACTGGCAGGACAGGGCGAACTGCATCATCTTCGCCGACGGAGCGGGCGCGGCCGTGGTCTCCCCCGCCGAGCAGCCGTCCATCGGGCCGGCCACGCTCGGCAGCGCGGGCGACATGGTGGACACCATCTACCTGCGGGAGAACCGCTACATCTACCAGGAGGGGCAGACCGTCTTCCGCTGGGCGACCTCGGAAGTGGCTCCCGTGGCCACCCGTGCGGTGGAACGGGCCGGTCTGCGGCTGTCCGACGTGGATGTCCTGGTCGCCCATCAGGCCAACCTGCGCATCGTCGAGGCCATCGCCAGGAAACTGCAGAACCAGGGAGCCCGTGACGACCTCGTGGTCGCCCGTGACATCGTGCATTCCGGCAACACGTCGGCCGCGTCCATCCCGCTGGCGATCGACCACATGCGGTCGGCCGGAGAGGTGAACAGCGGTGACGTGCTGCTGCTGGTCGGCTTCGGGGCAGGGTTGTCCTACGCGGGCCAAGTGATCATCTGTCCGTGAACACCGACTCCCCGGGGTGGTCCCCGGCACGGAGCACCGAGCTACTCGAAAAGGAAGGACCGAACGTGGCGAACGAGGAAATCACCCAGGGCCTGGCAACCATCGTGGAAGAGGTCGCCGGTGTCGACGCCGAGGAGGTCTCCGTCGACAAGTCGTTCGTCGACGACCTGGACATCGACTCGCTTTCCATGGTGGAGATCGCCGTCCAGGCCGAGGACAAGTTCGGGGTCAAGATCCCCGATGACGAACTGGCCAACCTCAAGACCGTGGGCGATGCGGTGGACTACATCGTCAAGAACGCATGACGACCAAGGACGTTGTGATCACCGGGATGGGCGCGACGACTCCGCTCGGCGGGGACGTCGCGTCCACCTGGGACGGTTTGTTGAACGGTGCCAGCGGCGGCCGCACGATCACCGAGGACTGGGTCGACACCTACGAGCTGCCCGCCAAGATCGCGGCGCCGCTCGCTGTGGAGCCCTCCGAGGTGCTCCCCCGGGTTCGCCTGCGGCGCATGGACCGCTGTGAGCAGGTCGCGCTCATCGCCGCGCGGCAGGCGTGGTCGGACGCCGGGTTCGAACTGCCGGACGAGGAGAACCAACCGGTCGACCCCGACCGGCTCGGGGTCTCCATCGGCACCGGAGTGGGTGGGCCCAGCACGCTGCTCGACCAGCACGAGGTCCTGAAGTCGCAGGGCCTGCGCAAGGTCTCCCCGCTGACGGTGCCGATGCTGATGCCCAACGGCCCCGCCGCGCACGTGAGCCTCGAGCTCAAGGCCAGGGCGGGTGTGCACACTCCCGCATCGGCCTGCGCCTCCGGAGCCGAGGGGCTGGCCAACGCGCTCGACATGATCCGTGCTGGTCGTGCCGACGTCGTGGTCGCCGGTGGGGCCGAGGCCTGCATCCGGCCGATCACCGTGGCCGGGTTCTCGCAGTCGCGCACGTTGAGCACCCGAAACGACGACCCCCAGGGCGCCTCGCGGCCGTTCGACGCCGATCGGGACGGCTTCGTGATGGGCGAGGGCTCGGGCGTGCTGGTGCTGGAAAGCGCCGAACACGCCGCGGCCAGGGGGGCCAGGGTGTACGCCCGGCTCGCCGGAGCGGGCATCACCGCCGACGCCTATCACATAACGGGTGCCCACCCGGAGGGTCTCGGGCAGATCAACGCGATCAACACGGCCGTGGGCACGGCCGGGCTGTCCACCACGGACATCGAGCACGTCAACGCGCACGCCACCGCCACGGTGGTGGGGGACGTGGGAGAGGCCACGGCCATCCGCAAGGCGCTCGGGGATCACGTGCTGCTCACGGCCCCCAAGGGGGCACTGGGACACATCGTCGGCGGAGCCGGCGCGGTGGAAAGCATCGCCACGGTGCTTTCGCTGTACAACGGGGTGATCCCGGCCACGCGGAACCTGGACAACCCCGATCCGAAGGTCGAGCTCGAAGTCGTGTCGGGCGAGCCGAGGAAGAAGACGCTGAACGCTGCGGTCAACGATTCCTTCGGCTTCGGTGGTCACAACGTGGCGCTGGCCTTCACCCGGGCGTGAGGACGACCGGGATCCGAAACGCCGGTGTGCGGGTTTCGTCGCCACAACGGGCGGAATCCGCACACCCCTCCCGACGAGCAACCGACATCACCCATCGTCAGTCAGCATCGGAGCACCCGTGACAGCGCTTGCCTCCCACCACGAGACCTCGGACGTCGACTGGGACCCTCGCGATCCCGAGCTGCGGCTTTCCCAGCTGCTGGACGCCGATTCGGCGGTCCCGCTGTACGAGCGGGACAGCAGCGGCGTACTGGCCGTGCGCGGCCGTATCGACGGTTCTCCGGTGGTCGCCTACTGCACCGACGGAACGGTGAAGGGCGGCGCCATGGGCTCCGCGGGGTGTTCACGCATCGTGGGAGCCATCGACACCGCGCTGGAGGAGGGCTGCCCGGTGCTCGGGGTGTGGCACTCGGGTGGTGCACGGCTCCCCGAAGGGGTCCAGGCCCTGGACGCCGTCGGCCAGGTGTTCGCGGCGATGATCCGGGCCTCCGGTCGGGTGCCCCAGATATCGGTGGTACTCGGGCCGGCCGCGGGCGGAGCCGCCTACGGTCCCGCACTGACCGATGTGGTCGTCATGGCCCCCGCCGGCAGGGTGTTCATCACCGGTCCCGACGTGGTGCGCAGCGTGACCGGGGAGGAGATCGACCAGGAGGGACTCGGCGGCGCCGAGGCGCACGGCTCCAAGTCCGGCGTGGTGCACGTGGTCGCCTCCGACGAACCGGACGCCTACCTGCGTGCCCGCCGGGTGACCGGGCTGGTCGCCGACCAGGGCGGCTTCGACCACGGGACCACGGGTGACCGGCAGGACCTGCGTGCGCTGCTTCCCGAGACGGCGCGACGTGCCTACGACGTCAAACCCGTGGTCCGGGGGATCCTGGACACCGACGAGACCGGGGCGAGCGTCTTCGAGGAACTCCAGGCCAAGTGGGCCCCGAACATGGTCACCGGACTGGGCAGGCTCGGCGGCAGGACCGTGGGGGTGCTGGCCAACAACCCGATTCGCAAGGGCGGTTGTCTGGACTCGCTGTCCGCCGAGAAGGCCGCCCGGTTCGTGCGGATGTGCGACGCCTTCGGCATCCCCCTCGTGGTGCTGGTCGATGTTCCGGGCTATCTGCCCGGTGTGGACCAGGAGTGGGGCGGTGTGGTCCGCCGCGGCGCGAAACTGCTCCACGCCTTCGGGGAAGCCGTGGTCCCCCGCGTCACTCTCGTCACCCGCAAGTCCTACGGCGGTGCCTACATAGCCATGAACGCCCGCTCGCTCGGCGCCAGCGCGGTCTTCGCCTGGCCGGAAGCCGAGCTGGCCGTCATGGGAGCTCGTGCCGCCGTGGGGATCCTGCACCGCAAGGAGATCGCCGCCGCTCCGGAGGAGGAGCGCGAGGCTCTTCAGGACCGGCTGGCCGAGGAGCACCAGCGGGTGGCCGGGGGCGTCGACCGGGCCCGTTCGATCGGGGTCGTCGACGAGGTCATCGACCCGTCGAGCACCCGTGAGCGGCTCGCGCAGGCACTGGACGCCGTGCCGGACAAGCGCGGCGACCACGGAAACATCCCGCTGTAACCCCGGAAGGGATCGCGTGGTCGGGGCTCGACGGGGCCCCGGCTCGACTGCGGGCCGACCTTCCGCGGGCGACCCTCCGACCTCGGTCAGCTTTCACAGCGGTTGGTCAGCGAGCTGTCCGGCAACCCCTGTCCGAGTTTCAACTCCCCGTCCTCGGGCACGACCCGGTACACCACGCGCCAGCGCAGACAGGTCAGCGGCATCTCCTCCGGAGCGGCTTCCTCGCTCTGGGTGCTGACCAGGGACATGACCAGGCGCAGCGTCCCCTCCGGGCCCCGGACGATCCGGTGCACGGTTACCGTGCCGTCCTGGGTGGTGCCGTACTCGTCGATCCACTGCTCGTAGGGCTGGTTGAGCCTTTTGGCGCGCACGACGGTGGTGCGCCACTGCTGGTAATTGCGCTTGTTGATGGCGTCGAAGTGCTGCTGCAGCAGGTCCCGCACCGCACCGCTGTCCGGATGGCTCCGCGCCCCCTCCTCGAGCGACACTCGCTTCGAGCCGGGAGCGTCCTGTGCGGCGTTCGGGAACGACGGAATCTCCGGAACCCGGGCGTGGGAGGGCGTGGGAGTCCCGTAGAGCGTGCGGGCCCACAACCCGACCCCCACTGCGGACAGCAAAACCACGGCGGTGAGGGCAACGACCCAGAGCAGCCGGCCCCAGCGGCGGAACCCGGTTTTCGGTGGCACGTGACGAGCGTGCCATACGCCCCTCCGGAGTCCGACGGGACGGATCTCCCGGTCGCCGAACCCGATGTCGGGCACCCGCTCACGAGACCGCGGGAGGTCTCGCCGAGCGAGGGCCCCGTCCGGGGCGGATAACGTCAACAGGAGTCATTCGGTGCGGATGATCCCGCGCTGCAGGGCGGTGCTGATCGCGGCCGTGCGGTTGTCCACCCCCAGTTTGTCGAAAATGTGCACCAGATGCGTCTTGACCGTGGCCTCGCTGATGAACAGCTCCCGCGACAGCGCCCGATTGGACAACCCCTGCGAGAGCAACCGCAGAATCTCCGCCTCGCGCGGGCTCAGTGCTTCGGTGGGAGCGCGCAACCGGTCGAACAGACGAGCAGCGACGTCGGGGCCCAGCGCCGTTTCCCCCAACGCCGCCGATCTGACCGCTTCGCAGAGCTGCTCCGGCGGGGAGTCCTTGAGCATGTAGCCGGTCGCTCCGGCCTCCACTGCGGCGAGGATGTCCGCATCGGTGTCGTAGACCGTCAGCACCAGCACGGCGGGGGGCTCGGGCAGCGCGGTGATTTCCCTCGTCGCGGTGACACCGTCCATCCCGGACTTCATCCGCAGGTCCATCAGCACCACTTGCACGACCGTGTTCCGCAGGATGTCCAGCGCGGCCCGCCCGTCGGAGGCCTCGTCCACGACCAGCATGTCGGACCGGTCCTCGAACATGGCGCGGAGTCCCCGGCGCACCACGGGGTGATCGTCGACGAGCAGCAGGCGCAGGGGTTCGCTCACCGGTACACCTCCTCACCGAGAGGCAGTCGCACCGCGACCACGGTGCCGTCCCCCTCTGAGCTCTCCACGTCCAGTTCACCACCGAGCAGGGTGATCCGCTCCCGCAACGCGGGCATCCCGAAGCCGGTGCCGTCCACGCGCGACTTCCCGAGGGTGTCCGGGTCGAATCCCACCCCGTCGTCGTAGACGTCCATGGTCACCCGGGTCGCCAGATATCCCAGGGTCACCATCGCCGTGTCGGCCCGCGCGTGTCGAACGACGTTGGACAGGCTGGCCTGGGCCGCCCGCAACAACGCCACCTCGTATTCGGCGGGAAGCGGAACCGGCGTGCCGTCCAGCCTGAGGTCACAGCGCAGGCCGGACTCCCGCTCGGTTCGTTCGCACAGCCTGCTCAGCGCTTCGGCGAGCCCGGCCTCGTGCAGGGCCGGTGGCCTGAGCTCACGGACGAACCCGCGTGCCTCCTCCAGGTTCTCCGAAGCCGTACGCCGTGCTTCGGCGATCCGGGAACGCGCCGTCTCCTCCTCGGGGAGGGCGGACTCCGCGGCGCGCAGCAGCAGCACCACGCTGGACAGCCCCTGCGCGATGGTGTCGTGGATCTCCCGGGCCAGCCGCTCGCGCTCGGCCGCGACCCCGGCCTCGTGCTGCGAGGTGGCCAGCTGGGCCCTGGTCTCGCGCAGATCCGCGATGAGATCGCGGCGTTGTTGGCTCTCCGCGTGGATGGCCGCGTATCCCCAGGCCACGACCACGGCGAACACCGCCCCCAGGGTCGGTCCGAGCACCATGGCCACGCTGAAACCGTCCGCGTGGAACAGCTGCGTGGAGATCACCAGCCCGGTGACGACCGCGACGGCCACCACCGCGTGCGTCCACCGCAGCAGGTGAAGGTGCAGGAAGAACAGCGGGAAGGCCACCCAGGAGAAATCCGGGCTGGCCGCCAGCAACAGCGCCCACAGCACCGTCACGCCCGCCAGCCAGAGCAGAGCGACCCACCGAGGGTACGTCCGGTGCGGGGGCAACGCCCCCGCCGCGTAGAGCACGGCCAGCACCACCGCACCGCACAGGGCCACAGCAGTCAGCGTCCCGGCGTCGCGCGTCTCGAACAACCGTGTGGCGGCGATACCGAGCAGCAGGTAGAACCCCGCGTGCAGGGCGGCTCTCAGGCCCCGCAGCACCATCGACTCCGCCGGATCGTCTCCGGTCAACAGCGTGTCACCTCTCGAGCGGGCGGACTGGGTATCCGAACAGCGTCCCGGTGACGTCACAGGCCTCGGGCACTCGCCACCACCAGGTTCCACGGACGGGCACGTCTCACGCATCAATCGTTCGATTGACTCGCGACTCAACCTCACGGCACGCGGATCTCGAACTCCGGCGCGATGGCGACGCCGGGTTCCCGGGCGACAGTGGAACGGTAATCCACAGCACGAGGAGAGAAGTGATCCGTGTTCGTCGCCATCCGAGACATCCGCTTCGCCAAGGGGCGCTTCACCCTGATGGGGTCGGTCGTCCTGCTGATGACCCTGTTGATCGTGCTGCTTTCCGGGCTGACCTCGGGACTGGCGGATCGATCCACCTCGGCTATCAAGGACCTCCCCGCCACGCACCTGGTGTTCGGCGGAACGGGCTCGGAACGGCCCGAGAGGTCCTTCGCGGAGAGCTCCGTGACCGAGCGACAGCGCGCGGTCTGGAGCGACGCGCGGGGAGTCGGTGATGTCACCCCGCTCGGCATCAGCACGACCCGGTTGGGCACACCGGACGGTGGAGAGGCCGCGGCGACCGTCTTCGGAGTCCCACCCGGCGCACCGGCCGCCCCCGGAACGATCTCCGCGGGAGGGGTCGTGCTGAGCCGCTCTCTCGCCGCGGAACGGGACCTCTCCGCCGGGGACCACGTGTCGACCGGGGCCGGCGAACTCACGGTCGAACGCGTCACCGCGGACGCCTTCTACAGTCACACCCCGGTGGTTTGGACCACACTGGACACCTGGCACGAGCTGCGCCCCGACCGGACGGCGGGGACGCGGGCACCGCTGGGCACCGTGCTCGCGGTGAACGCGAACGACGCCGCCGACCTGCCCGCGGTGGACTCCGCCGCGCGCACCGTCTCCGCCACCGTCGGTGGCAGCCTCACGGCTATCGGGTCGTTCTCCTCGGAGAACGGGTCGCTGTTGATGATGCAGGGGCTGCTCTACGCGATCTCGGCACTCGTGGTGGGAGCCTTCATCACGGTCTGGACCATCCAGCGCAGCGGGGACGTGGCCGTGCTGAAAGCACTCGGCGGATCGACCGGCTACCTGCTGCGCGACGCGCTCGCCCAGTCGTTGGTCGTGCTGCTGCTCGGCGCGGGGTCCGGGGGCGCGGCCGGGGTCGCACTTGGCGCCCTCGCCTCGGGAACCGTTCCGTTCAACCTGACCCTTTCCACCACGTTGCTCCCCGTACTGGCGATGATCCTGCTCGGCACGGTCGGTGCCGCGCTGGCGGTGCGGCGGATCACCTCCGTGGACCCGCTCACAGCGTTGGGAGCCGGCCGATGAGCCTGACCATGAACGAGATCAACCTGACCTACCCGGACGGGGACCTGAGCACGACCGCACTGGACGACGTCTCCCTGGACGTCCGGCCGGGCGAACTGCTCGCGGTCACCGGCCCCTCCGGATCCGGCAAGTCGAGCCTGCTCGCCGTGGCCGCCGGACTGCTGCGTCCGACCACGGGATCGGTGTCCGTAGGGGACACCGACATCGCGCGCCTGCCCCGCTCCGCCGCGACCCGGCTGCGCCTGGAGCGCATCGGAGTCGTCTTCCAGCAGCCGAACCTGATCGGCTCACTGACGGCCACCGAGCAGTTGCAGGTCACCCAGCACATGCGCGGGCGACCCCCGCGAAAGACGCGGGACACCGCCGTACAGCTGCTCACCGCGGTGGGCCTGGCCGGTAAACAGCACCGGAGACCGCACCGGCTCTCCGGGGGAGAGCGGCAGCGGGTCAACATAGCCCGCGCTCTGATGTCCCGGCCGAAGGTGCTGCTGGTCGACGAACCGACGGCTGCGCTGGACCACGTCAGCGGGACGAACGTCGTGGAGCTGCTGGCCGATGTCACCGGGCGGTACGAGGTGGCCACCGTCCTGGTCACGCACGACACGGAGTACCTGGACCGGGTGGACCGGCACGTCTCGATCAGGGACGGAAAGCTCACCGGAGGCGACGCGGGGGCGAACCCCGCGACGTCCGGATGACCGGCGTCCCCGGAGCTCGGGGCCCTGACGCCGGTGGTTTCCCGCTCCACGGCGGGGAACCACCGCACGGCCCCTCACCCTCCCGGAACCACCTGCTCGGGGTCCATCCACGCGACCTCCCAGATGTGGCCGTCGAGGTCCTGGAAACTGCGCAGGTACATGAATCCCTCGTCCATGACCTCGTTGGCCGTTCCGGCTCCGGCCTCGAACGCCTCGTCCACGAGTTCGTCCACCCGTTGCCTGCTTTCCAGACCCAGGCAGGTGATGGCCTCGGTCGTGCTGTTCGCGTCGGCGACGCTCTTCCGCGTGAAGGTCTCGAAGAAGGGTTCGGTAAGCAACATCACGAAGATGCCGTCGCCGACGATCATGCAGGTGGCCGACTCGTCGGTGAAGTTCGGGTCGAACGAGAAGCCGAGCCGCTCGAAGAAGCCGACCGATCTGTTCAGGTCCTTCACCGGAAGGTTCAGAAAAAGTTTCGTACTCATGGGTATCCCCCGTTCGAGTGCTGCGCCGCCCCGTCACCGACAGCGCAGGCCTGCCGAAACGCCCGCCGGCGGGTAGAGCTCACCCCACGCTGCTTCCGGCTTCGGAGAACGCCGATGCAAGGATGCTGACAGAAAGGCCCGACGCTCGCCGCCGGAAAGCGAGCGCACCGGGCGGAACGCCCCGCGGGCGCTAACCGACGCTGTGCAGCCGTTCGATCGGAGGACCTTCCCCGGAGCTCCGGAAGGGCTCCAGCGCCTCGTCCCACGAACCGCCCAGCAGTTCCGTGGCCCGGTGCCGGAAGGACTCGGCGTCCCGGCACTCGCCGACGAGGGTTCGTAGCTGGTCCTCCCCCACCACGATGTCGCCGTTGGCTCCGGTTCGGGCCCGCCACAGCCCGAGATCCGGGACGTGGCTGAAGCGCTCCCCGTCGACGCCCGCGCTGGGGTCCTCGGTGATCTCGAACCGCAGTATCGGCCACGCCAGCAGCGCCGCGGCCAGTCGGGCTCCCGTTCCCGGCGCGCCCGACCAGACGTACTCGGCCCGCAGCTGCCCCGGAGCGGCGGGCTGAGCCGTCCAACGCAGCGCGCAGCGGGTGTCGAGCACGCCCGCGATCGCCCGTTC
This sequence comes from Actinopolyspora biskrensis, assembly GCF_013408175.1. GTDB lineage: Bacteria > Actinomycetota > Actinomycetes > Mycobacteriales > Pseudonocardiaceae > Actinopolyspora > Actinopolyspora biskrensis. Next base: position 430,824 of record NZ_JACBYW010000005.1, on the reverse strand, counting down.
GACGTGCGGACAGACCGCGCCGGGTGCGGAGTGGATGTAGACCACACCGCTCGTAAGCTCGGACGTGCTCACTGTGGACCTCCGCCTGTGCCACGAGGGACGTCTCACCACGACCTCGAAGCGAAGTTCGTCACATCCCAGTCGATCACAACAAGCGTGCTTCCGCACGCCCCTCTCACGGCCCGAACGGGCGGAAACAAGTCCTCAAAGGACGAACCCCGGGACGAATCACACGGATCGTGCCCCGGCATCCGCCATCCGATTACCGGAAAACAGCAGTTCGGGACGCTCCTCGCCGCGCGACGACCGTTCCTCGCTCAAACCACAAAGGACAGAAACCGCAGCGCTGCCCGCGAATCAACAACACACGAAAGGTGACATATCCACTGCGTGTCCCCTCCCGGGACTCCCCGCCCCGCATCGGCCACGGGACGGGTGCGACGCGCCGCGGGGCTTCCGACGACCGGGAACTCCGCCCGGTGGGCACAGCGTCGCCGCCTCAACGCTACGCGGGCTCGTCCACCTCGGTTTCCGCGGAGTCCTTCGCCACCCTGCTCCAGCCGCCCACGGCGGGCTGCCGCCCGTCACCGGGCACGGCGGACAGCATCCGCGGTGCGCGGGTGAAGTAGGGGCGGAACAGCCTGAACAGCACGATCGCCGGGGCGTACAGCGGAACGACGGCCGAGAGCGTGGCAGCGGTGACTCCCGCGCGGAAGACGTCGGCGGGCAACAACCTGGGATACCTGTCCACGAACCGGCCGTTGGCCAAGGACATCACCCAGAGCACGAACACGAACCCGACCATGGCGAGCAGAGCGGTGACCACGGAGGACTGATAACCGAGGTACTGGGAGGAGAGCATCACCGCCACCCAACCGACCAGCGCCGGGGTCTGCCCGCGTTCCGTGGTGGCCGCCCAGAACAACCCGCCGAAAACGGCCAGCACGCTCCCGGCCTGTCCCCAGGCCCGCACGACCCGGTCGCTCCAGGAGACGTCCGGCAGCCCCGCGCGTTCGAGCAGACTCGTCCAGATCTCCAACGCGGAGGGAGCGGTTTCCGGGACCAGGAACTGCCCCCCTATCCACCACAGGGTCCACACCGAGACGACGAAGGCCGCCGCGTGCTGCCAGTACGGACGCCGCCCCGCCACACGACACAGCCTGAGAACCTCCCACCAATGTGCGCGCACGTGAAGCACCCCTCCGCCGATCGGGAATCGCTGTACCACGATGATCTTCACCGGAGGAACGCCCGCGGGTCCATTGCCCGATCAGCGGCGTGTTCCGAACACGTTCGGTGGCCGGCACGTTCCGGCCGCGGCGGAGCATCGGCTCACATGGCGGCGGCGACCCGGGGACATCCCTCCTCCGGCGTGCACACGGCGGGCAGGGAGCGGACCTCGCCGCCATCCACCAACCGGTTGCGTCGTTCGGGACCGGACACCAGCAACCGATCGGCCGAGTCACCGGTCATCCGCAGCCGGTCCACCGCGTCCGGTGCGACTCCCGGATCGAAGCGCGCCCCGCCTCCGATCGTGGCGCCGCTCCCCGGATCCAGCGTGGTTACCCGCACGTCCCCGCCTCCGGAGCAGGAGACGCGGCGCAGGACTGCGAGCCCCGCCGAGGTCCACGCCACCCTCAGCGGAGCGCAGGAGACCCCGGGCACGTCGACCGGACGTGTCGTACCGCCCTCGACGCCGGCCAGCCGCAGTTCGGTGGTGCTCTCCGCTCCACGCCGCGCCACGGCCAGCGCGAGCCGCCCCGAAGCATCGACGGCCACGTCCCGCGCGATCAGCTCCGCGGGCAGCACGAGCCGTCGCACACCCCGTTCGGAGAGCACGAGCACGCGATTCCCACTGGCCACCGCTACCCGACCGTCGGACGCGGCCAGCGCGTCCACGGTGATCCCCCCGTCGAGTCGTTCCAGCGGACGAATCGTCCCCTCGGGGGTGGCGACCACGACTCCCCCCTCTTCGCGGGCCGCGTAGACCCGCTCGCGGTCGGTGACGATCTCGGTGACGGCACCGTCGAGCCTTCCGAGCCGCCGAAGCACCCGGTCCGATTCGATCGAGACCGAAGCCAGTACGCCATCACGCAACTGAGTGACATAGCTGTCCGGGGCGAGACCTACCGGGTCGGTGCCCGCCGTTTTCGTGCCGCTCGGAACCACCAGCACGAACAGCAGCACGGCCGTCGTCGCCACGGCAGCCCCGGTGGTGACGACCACCGACCGGAAAACCGACCGACGACGTCGCCGGGAAAGCAACCTCGCCAGCGAGTCCCGTTCCGGTTCGACGTCCTCGACGAGGGCGTGCAGCCCCGCGCGCAGCAGGAGCTCGTCCGAACTCTCATCGGGGGCGGTGTCTCGTTCCTTCACACACGCTCCCTCAGCAAACTCGACAACCGCGCGACTCCGCGCGAGCAGTAGGACTTCACCGCCCCCGGAGTCACCTTCATTATTTCCGCCGTGTAAGCCTCGCTGAAGTCGGCGTAGTAACGCAGCACCACGGCCTCGCGCTGACGACGGGGCAACCGGGCGAGCGCCTCGGCGAGAACGGTCCGGTCCACTCCTCGGACGCTCTCGTCGGGAGCCGGTTCACGCTGTACCAGCCGGTGCTGGTAGCGCTTGGAGACCTGCCGCCTGCGCAGCAGCGACCGTGCCCTGTTGAGCACGGTCTGCCTCAGGTAGGCCAACGCTTTCTCCCGATCGCGCAGGCGGGCCCTCGAATCGAACACGCGCGTGAACGCGTCCTGCACCACGTCCTCGGCCGCGGACCTGTCGTCGACGAGCAGCAGGGCCGTCCGCAACAGTTCGCGGTAGTGCTCGTGGTAAAGCTCTACGAGTTCGGCCGTCAGCTCATCCATGTCCGTCAGTCCGTCGTCCGACTACGCCGGGCGGGGCAGCAACGTCTCGACCGGCACACTCCGAAACGACACCGACGCGCCCCCGCTCCTCCGACGGCGGCACGTCACGGTCGGTCGCCCCGCGTCACAGCGCGTCGGCACGCCGACGAGTCGAACCGGCGACATCCCGGAATGGAACTGTGATCTTACCCGGTGCGGGAATAGACCAGGCGAATCACCGTTGTTCCCGGTGCTCGCCTGTCGTGGTGCCGGGCGGACACCCGCGACACCGCGAGCGAAGCAACTTCGACAACGCATGGTGAACCGTCGCACCGGGTACCCCGGCCCGTGGACACGCTCGTCTCCCTTGCGGGGAGGTCCGCCGTGTCCTCGTCCACGGACACCACCGATCACGTGCCGGAAAACGAAGCACTCGTTAGGAGGGAGGCGCCGGCTCCGGCGCCGAGCACCCATGAAGTTCGGTATATCCACGTTCGTCACCGACGAGGGAATAGACCCGGCCGAGCTGGGCGTCGCCGCCGAGCAGCGCGGTTTCGACGCGATGTTTCTGGCCGAGCACACGCACATCCCCAGCAGCAGGCAGACCCCCTACCCGGGCGGAACCGATCTGCCGCGGCACTACTACCGGACGCTGGATCCCTTCGTCGGTCTGACGGCGGCAGCCGTGGCCACCGACCACCTGCTCGTGGCAACGGGGATCGCGCTGATGATCCAGCGGGATCCGATCATCACCGCCAAGGAGGTCGCGAGCCTGGACCGCGTTTCGGGCGGAAGGGCGATCCTCGGCGTCGGCGCGGGCTGGAACCGCGAGGAGATGCGCAATCACGGCACCGATCCGGGACACCGCGGCGCCCTCATGGACGAGCGCATCAGGGCCATCCGGTCGCTGTGGACCGAGGAGGTCGCCGAGTTCCACGGCGACCACGTGGACATCGAGGCTTCGTACTGCTGGCCGAAGCCGGTTCAGCAGCCGCATCCACCGATTTACGTCGGCGGTGAGAGCGAGCGCTCGGTGGAGCGTGTCGCCGAGTACGGCGGTGGGTGGCTGCCGCGCGCCGGAACCGAGGACCTGGCCGGAAACATCGCGCGGGTGCGTGACCGGGCGGGGTGGCGTGTTCCGGTGTCCCTCTACGCGGCGGGCGACGACGCCTCCTCCGTCGAGGAGTACGCGCGTGCCGGAGTGGACCGCGTGCTGTTCTACCTGCCCACCGTCGACAGGGACTCGACGCTGCGTCACCTCGACCGGTTCGCCGAACTGGCCCGGAAGTCCCTCTGAAGCTCCGGGAAAGCAGCCGGCCCTCCGACTGCCCCCGCCGGGCGGGCCCCGCATCCGAACCGTCTCCGGCGGATACGGGGCTTTCCCGCACGCGGGGCTCCTCCGCGACGACGAACACGGCACCGGAACAGTTTTCGCCCCTCCGCGCAGGAAAAAGACATAGCACCACAATTCGCATCCGCCCGGCGCCGCGGCGTGCCTCACCCGGGAAACCCCCGAAATACCCCTGCCCCACGCGGAATGCCGCGCGCGAACACACGGCCGCACGTTAATTCTCCGATCCGCGCACGGTTGTGCCGCACACGACGTTTCGGCCACTCGAGGTTTCCTTTCGAACACGAAACGCTTCGGCACGAACCACCCGTCGGCTTCCGCTGAGCGGAAGCATTGTGGCTGAATTCGCATTCGTAACTGAGAGGCTGAATCGGCCGCATCCGAAGAGGGGAGTATGGAATGCGCACCCAGGTCGCGATCGTGGGAGCGGGACCGGCGGGCATGCTGCTGTCCCAGTTGCTGCACCTGCAGGGAATCGATTCCGTCGTGCTCGAGCGCCGCAGTCGCGAGTACGTGCAGCAACGAGTGCGGGCGGGGGTTCTCGAGCAGGGCACCGTCGACGTGCTGCGGGACGCCGACGTGGCCGAGCGCCTGGAGAAGCAGGGGCACCCGCATCACGGGGTGAACGTTCAGTTCGACGGGGAGCGCCTGCGCATCCCGCTCAGCGAGCTCACAGGTGGCCGTACCATCACCGTTTACGGCCAGCAGGAAGTGGTCAAGGACCTCGCGGACCGCAGGGAGAGGGACGGCGGCCGGGTCTACTACGAGGTCTCGGACGTCTCCGTCGACGGGATCGACACCGAGCAACCGGTCGTGCGTTTCACCTCCGACGGGAGCACGCGGGAACTGCGCTGCGACTACGTGGCCGGTTGCGACGGTTTCCACGGAGTGTGCCGGAATGCTGTTCCCGATTCGGTCCGCACCACCTATGAGCGAGTTTATCCGTTCGGCTGGCTCGGAATACTCGCCGAAGTGGCACCGTCCAGTGAGGAATTGATCTATTCGAACCATCCCAACGGGTTCGCCTTGCACAGTCTTCGTTCCTCCGAATTGAGCAGACTGTATCTGCAGTGCGATCCGCGGGACCCGATCGAGCAGTGGCCGGACGAACGAATCTGGGAAGAGCTGCAGACCAGGTTGGGCACACCGGACTGGAAACTGCGCGAGGGCCCCGTGATCGACAAGAACATCACGGCGCTACGCAGCTTCGTCACCGAACCGATGAGTTACGGCAGGCTGTTCCTGGCCGGGGATTCGGCGCACATCGTTCCGCCCACCGGAGCGAAGGGGCTCAATCTCGCCGTGGCCGATGTGGACCGGCTGGCACGCGCGCTCACCGACCGGTACCACAACGGCAGCACCACGGGGCTGGAGACCTATTCCCAGGAGTGCCTGCGCCGCGTGTGGCGGGTACAGCACTTCTCCTGGTGGATGACTTCGATGACGCACCGCTTCGACGGACCGGACTCCGCCTACGACCGGCGGTTGCAACGATCCCAGTTCGACTACCTGTGCTCCTCGGACGCGGCCGCCACGACCCTCGCCGAGAACTACGTGGGACTGGCCGCGGTCTGATCCGCTGTTTCCGGGGCCCGTCCTGCCGAGCGCGGTCACCGCGCACCGGGATCCGGCGCGCACAGCTGCCCGGCGGATCAGGAGGAGTTCGCCGAGTCCCGGTGTGCCCGTTCGACACCGCCCATCGGTACCGCCGCGGGTTCTCCCGTTGCGCTCCCGCGAGGAAGGCCCGACGTCGTGCGGGCCGCCACCCGGTGTCGGGCACCACCGGCCCCGGGACGTGGAGCTCCTCACGCGGTAACCGCGGAAAGCGAACGTGTGGTCTGCTCCGCGGTTACCGTTCCTCGGCGGGTTCCCGTTCGGGGGCCGTCGCCACTGCGGCGGGCCTTCCGCGTGGTCACGCGTCACCCGCACTTGGGACACTTCGGTGGGCCATCCCCTTGCGGGGGAATCGTCGGGCCACCACATTTCGGGCACATCGACGGCACTACTCCTGTTCCTGGTGCAGCACCTCCGAGCAGTCCTCGGCGGTAACCGCCTCAACCCAGAGGTCCAACCGGTCGTGCTCACAGGCGAACGAGAGGTAGATGCTGTCGCCGTACGAGGCCACCAGCTCGTCCTCGAACAGGTCCCGCTCGAGATGGCGGTCGTCACCGACCGTCCCCCATCCCGCACCGGCACCGAGCAGTTTCACCGGTTCGGCGGGCAGGTACACGCGCTTCATCCGATACAGCCATTCGGCCACGGCACGCGGGCTGGACAGCACGTGGTCCGGGACCCGACGCAGCCGGTCCGCGCGTGTGGACGGCACGTTCCCGCCACGCTGCTCGACATAGGCGTGCCAATGTTTGCCGAGCCGGTGCCACTGGTCGAAATCGTGCATCGGTGTCGCTCCCATTCGATCGCCGGCACACCACCTCCCCTCCACCGGAAGGCGCACTGGCGGCGGTCGGTCCCGAAAATCGGGTTCGACCCCCATTGAATCGATACAGCATCGTGGTTCACAACCGAACAACGGGTGCGTCCCCCGGCTTTCCCGCGGAGGTCGCCGCGCACTTCGCCCCGGGGCACGAGTTCACGGGAATCGGAACCGACCGCGGGAGCCGCGAAACCACTACGCCGATGGACTCGGCACTCCGGAACAGCACATTGATCAACTGTTCCACGATCTTCCCGGAGCGCCTACACCGGCCTTTTTTCTTTCGCGGAAGCTTTTCTCGCTGGACCATTCCCCGGGCAGCGACACTTCGGGAACGAATCAGGACCGAAATCGGGAAGACATTCACGAAGCGATGATTCGACCGCCCACTCCACACCGGGACCGGCGAGTACCGCACCCGAAGGCGGTACTGCTCACCCGGCATCGACATCGACGCTCACACGACAGCGGCCCCGCGCGCCCGTCCGAGCGGTCCGCGTCGCTCACAGCGCTCGAACGCGGGGATTCGTATGGCAAAAGTGTGGGGACGATCTCGGAGAGATCGCCCCCACACCTGCGCTGTCCTGCTGTTTCGGTGGGACGGGTGGGACTTGAACCCACGACAAGACGAATTATGAGTTCGCTGCTCTGACCTGCTGAGCTACCGCCCCTGGACCGATCGAACTGATCGTATCGGGTCCTGCCCGCTGCACGGCACCGGGGTCGCTTCCATGATACCGACCCCGAAAAAAGATCGACGCACCCGGCGGTGCGTCGATCTCGGGTACCGAATCCGGCGTGTCATCAGCGACCGACGAACATCGCGATGTCGAACGAACCGGTCAACTGGCCGATGATCACGACCGTCGCCAGCAGTGCTCCGACGCCGGCCACCGTCAGCAAAGCCAGCATGACCAGGTAGACCAACGCCTTCAGCGGTTTGGGCAGCTGGGTCACCGACGAGATGTCGGGCAACGAAAACTGCCGAGGGCTCCTGCCGATACCAGGTGCGGACATGATATCTCCCCCGTTCTCTGCGATCCCCTGTACTGTTCCGTCGCTCCGGGGACGAAGAGCGACGGAAGCCGCGTTGTGCATCAACGGCAACGAATCGATCGCGACTACGAGCTTACTCCAGGGGCGATCCCACCCCCGAAAGCGCGATCAAGCTGTGCGCTGCACAGATTTCCCGGACAACATTTCAACTACACCCGTAAGATCGTCAATGGACCACGGATCGTTACCCGAGACTGACCTTTCCGACACCAATACGGCCGATCGGGGGATAGTTGGGGTGTCGCGTGTCCGATACAGTGCTTCGTTCTCCCCGCCTCGAGCGGCCGATCACCGCCACGCGCACTTCGGACAGTACTTCCCGCACGCCGAACCCCGCGTCCCGTCCGCGAGGCAACAGCGGAACGGTTCCCGGACCCCACCACAGTGGACCGAATCGCCCTCGGGGCTCCAGGCGGACTCATCTCGCCCGATCGGTGGAACATCGACCGCCGGACGGCGCCGTGTCGCACTTCACGGCTCGGTGTCGCCCGCCGAGGCCGCGGCCGACGCGGCGACAACGGCCATCGGGGGACCACTCCCGAAAAGCAAAAAGCCCGGGTGCCTGACCCGGGCTTGAGCTCCTCCGGCTGGACTCGAACCAGCAACCTTTCGGTTAACTGAACCGGAGATGTCGATCAAAGGGTCCACCCGGGGAAATATCCCTTCTCACCTGGTCAAACCCTTGATCGAGCCTTGGAGCGTATCGGGACACTTCCGGACGTTTCGCACGGTTTCGTAGGGGGAAACGTAGGGGTCGATCATGACACGAGCACACCCGCAGCCCGCCGCTCCCACGGCCCAGTACTTCCACGAGCTCACCGTTGACTACTCCAGGACGGCCGCCGAATGCGGCAGGCAGGGTTTCCACGAGGAAGCCACGGCGTGGTGTAGGGCCGCCGAGCGCATGGCCTCCATGACCGACATCGGTCAAACTCTTACACCGCCCAACCGAGGAGCCATACAGTGGTAAACATCACCATTCTTACCCCGTTCGGGGGTAGTCATGAAACGCGGCCTCCTCAGTAGCGCCATCAGCCTCATCGCCGCCGGTGTATTAATCTCCGCAGGCTGTAGCTCCTCCTCGCCGGACCAGCAGTCCAAGTCCGCGACCAGCACGGCACCGATCGTGAAGACGTGGGGCGAGTACCCGCACGGCAAGCTCGACACCGCCCAGGCCCGCAGCAAGAACCCCGTCGGCCCCGACGGCACCCTGGCCCCCGGCAAACCCCATTCGGGCCCGAGCAAGCAGGGCACCCGGATGATGCGGCTGCACTGCCCGCACTGCGGCTACACCGTGCGCGCTACCGCGAAGTGGCTGGCCCACGGCAACCCCCGCTGCCCCGCCGGAGAAGAGTTGACCCTGTAAACGCCCATGCCACGTACGTTGGATTCTGAGATCATCGGAAATTTTGGGGAGGACAGTCCTGCACATACATCAAACCCCCGACCACGTCATGCCGGGGGTTTGATCTAAGTCACTCGAAGCAGTCAGCCCTGACGGCGTTGAGGAACGCCTGCCACTGCGCCGAGGCCGCTGTGAAGTGACCGGCCGTGCGATCTTTGCTGTCACGCACACCAACGATGTCCGAGGTCACCGCGACCTCGACACAGTTGCCGCCGTTTGCGCTACGCGAACTTGTCCGCCACGTCGCGCGCGACAAGTCTGCCATTGCCGCCCCTTTCAAAGTCTCGATCTCAGCCGAAGTTGATGGTACGTACCAAGGCTAGCGAGACCGGGCAGGGCAACCCATACGGCTAGGGAGTCCCGGGGGCCAGTTCACGCACCATGTCGATGGAGTCGCGCTGCGGTATCGCCGAGGAACGCAGCTCGTCGAACAGGTTCCGCAGCAGCGTCACGTCCGTGTTGTCCTCGATCACGTGCCCGCCCAGCGGCCCATCCATGTAGGCCACATCCGGGTCGGTTTGTTCCGCGAAGCTCAACACGACAAAGCCACAGGCCATCGATGCGTGAGCACCCGCGTCGTAGGGCACGACCTGGAACATCACGTTCGGCCGCTCGGCCAGGGCCAATAGGTGTTCCAGCTGCTCGCTCCACACCTTCCTGCCACCAACCTTGCGGTGCAGGGCCGCCTCGCTGACCACGGCACGAAGCTCCAGCGGAATATCCTTGTCCAGCAGTCGGCGCTGCCGTTCCATGCGCGCGGCCACCCGCTTCTCGACGTCCTCGGGGACGGTGATGTGGCCGCCGGAGGTGTGGATCGCTCGGGCGTAGTCCTCGGTTTGCAGCAAACCGGGGACGACCTCTTGTTCAAAGTTGCATACCAGCGAGGCGTCGCTTTCGAGCCCGACGAACGGCTTGAACCACTCCGGCAGGCGATAGGTCGACCACCAACTGCGCTTGGACCCTTCGCGACGCGCGTCCTCCAACGTCTCCCGCACCTCTTGCGGAGCGTCGTAGAGCTCCAGCAGGGCGGCCAGCTCCATCTTCTTCATGCTGGCCTGGCCTTTTTCCCAGTTGCGGATGGTCTGCGGCGACGCGCCCATGTGCTCGCCCACCCCGGCGAAGGTCAGCTTCGCGTTCTCCCGCAGCTCGGCGAGATGCGCGCCCAATCGTCGCCTGCGTGCTGTTGGTCCGAGTGCCATGAACCAACACTGTAGTTGACGAGGCTTATCAATATCGACTACCTAAAAAGACTAACCCAATGGGAGAACCAAATCTTGTATCAAAGATTTTGGTCGTCTACAGTGCTTGATCAATGAGTGCGGCAGCGGCTTGCACCGGGCGGGGACTCGCCCGGTCCGTGCTGGAAACGGTGAATCGCGACATGCTTGACCAAGACCCGTCTGAACAGGCACACCGTCTACTGGTTCACTCCCGAGGGGGAGTGGACACAGCACGCGACGCTGTCCCAGCCCCAGAGGAAGGCGGCCCGGTCGACACGCTCGGCGGGCACGCCCCCCCCCGAGGCTCCGCCGAACTCCGGTGACCGGATGCGGCACACCCAGCAGTTCTGCCCGGACTGCTTCGACGCCTACTTGAACCTGACCACCCCCACGCCACGATGGCGACGCACGGAATGATCCCGATGCCAGCTGTAGAAACTCACCACTACTGGTTGCCGGTCCCGGACAGAACCGGCTTCGCGTGGAAGCGCCACGCCTTCCGCAGCAGGCGGTGGGGCGGCCGCACCGCCGACACCTCGGTGTGCAACGTCCAGTGCCCCATGGCCCGGCCCAGCGAACTGGACTGGTTCCAGGACCCCACCAGCCAGGACTGCACCAGCATCCTGCTGGACGAGCAGACTCCCTGAGCCCGGCCGTTGCCGCTCCACGCTGGGCACCCACCGACCGACTCGTGAAAGGAGAGGACTCCATTGGCTCCCCCGTTCCCGCGTGAAGCGCGGTGCATCCGCGAGGCCCTGGATCGCACCGACCCGCAACGTCGCGCCGAGTTCGACCGCGACTTCCAGGAGGCATTGAAAAAGGTCGCCGAGGACTACGACACCGGACACATCGACACGGTGCTCGACGACTGGTGGGGCGCGGCCATCCTGGCCGAATACCCGCCCACCGAGCAGGAAGAGGAGATCAAAGCCCGCGCCGACCGAGGAGACTTCTCCGGGCTGATCCACATCGACGAGAACCGGAACTCGTGGCGCGAGGACGAACACGGCAACCTCTGGCGCACCGACGAGAACGGCGACCTGTGGCGGCAGAGCCCCGAAGGCAAGCGGGAAAAGATCCAGGCACGCACGAACACGAGCGAGGAGAGCTGATGGCTCGCTACTTCATCCGCTGGGTCGACGTCGCCGAAGACGCCTACTACAAGCTGCCACCCAAGCAGCAAAAAGCCGTCGACAAACGCATGGACCAGATCGCGGAAAACCCTCGGGACGGCAGCAACTACGACAAGACCACGGACCGGTGGACCACCACCGCCGACAACGGCACCATCATGATCGTGTTCGCGCTCCACAACGAGACACTGCGCATCACCATCTTGCGCCTGTTCTGACACCCCGGCTCCGGCTCCAGCGTATCCGAACCCGTCCACTCAGCCGAGCGGCCGTGAGCTGCCCCGATTCTCGCCCCCCTCCCCCCGACCGGTAGTCGACTCCCACTCGCGCCGGTCGGGCAGCCTTCCCCGACTCCCCTTCACGGAAAGACCTCAGAGAGCACTATATGTCCGGCCCCCAGCCACCCAGACCGAACGAGAACCTGTGCCCGAAGATCCTCCGCAGCAAGCAACGCTGTCGACTCCCCCGAGATCACAGCGGTTCGTGCCAGCCACGCAACGACAGCCCCAGCTGGCTCGCCATGCACGACCGTGGTTAGGTAGCGTCCTGTAGACCGTTGGTTGGAATTTCTGGTATTTTATCTTGCTCCCGCAGATCATTAAGCGCGGATTCAATCATAGCCTCGGCCGAAGAAGAATCGAACACGTAGTTGGCCACTGATTCAGCCGCAGTAGTGGGAATCCAGAGATCTCCGAGCTGTTCACGGACCAAGAAGTCGGCGATATCCGTGAACGGGACGCCAAAAGCGGACTCTGTCGCTGACGAAGCAACACGAGCGTTGGGGTGCCCCTTAACGAAGCGCTTTAAAGACTGTTCCATCAGCAGCAAGTCACCTGCTGTCGAGAGCACCGCGACGTCGATGACATCGACACCATAGTTTTCACAGTGTTTGAAGTGTTCCTTTAACCGGGCTGCGACGGAACTCGCACGTCCCACTTTAGTTATTCCGGTACTGAGACTGAGGACATATCCACCCCTGATTCCCTTCCACAGGTTCTCCGCATATCCCCGACCGCCGGATGAAGTCCACTCCGCGTGCGGGGAGTACAGATGCACCTGCGGATTGGCCGGATCCGGCTGATTCTCCGCCTTAGCTGCGGATTCATGGTTCTCAGCAGTACGCCGTTTGTGCCAGCGCTTTAACCGCTCGTTGCGCTCGGGGCTGCACACATGCCGCGTCCGATGAACTGGATGTGCCTTCGAGGGGATGACTTGGGTACAGACCCGGCAGGGTTCGCCACCGTGTGCGGGAGCATCAGTGAACGCCAACTCGGGGTACATGTCAGATTGCGGGTGCTTATCGGTCACATACATGTGATCGTCACCGCACATGACCATGTTACCCGGGTGATCGTGACTTCGATGCCTTACGAGACAGAATTTAGCCATGAGGACGAGTGAACCGGTTATCCGCGCCGTATCTCACCCGTCGCAAGCTGGCCGACTCTCGGTCACCCACCCGGCGCGCGGCCAACGACTTGGCCACCGACAACACCATCGCTCCAGCGCCACCCCCGACACGAGATGCCAGTCCACCGTCCACACGTTGACCACCTCGCCCCCCCCAGCAACGACAGCGCGGCGGCAGCGGCGGCACCGAAAGCGCGTTCGAGCAGGTCTTTCGAGAAATCCCGAGAGTACATAAAATTAATCCCCAAATAAGAATATATTATTCCACCCTTTTTGTGCTAAACAGTGCAACTTTCACGCCAAACAGATTTGGTGCTAATGGACCTTAGCAAAGCCTGTTTCAGTGATGTTGAATGCCTCAGGGGTCGATAGAGGAAACTTCATCGAACTCCGCTGGAAATCAAGAAACGAGAAAGGTTTGTTTTGGCGGCCAAAAAATTTTCCGGGGCAATTCTGGAAATAGCTTCACTGTTCATATCATCAGGTATTGCCGAAGCGGCCTCTCCTGCTGAAAAATCATCGCAAAAAACGACGGTCGCATCGTGCTCCGGATGTACAACTCAGAAGGGCAACTTAAAGACAAGAGTGTGACTCTTGGGACAAACGCAACAGTAACTTGCAGAATAAAAGCGGATAGGCCCCACTATTCAAGAGGAACTGGGGGCGTCATTTATAAAACACGCGTGAGCTGTCTTGGGGAGGTGCCAGCGGTTGATGTTCGCATAGACGGAGCTATCACCGGTTTTGGTTACTGGGAAGGCCCCGACGGCCCACCTCCCAGCGGACCCGCGTTACCTGATGCTGAATCACACCTGGTACAGACAATATCAACAACTGGAAAATCTAAACCATATTACACACCCGTGGAAAATGGCGCCAAATTACCCGCCAATCAATGGTTCGAGGAAAGCAGCACAGGCCAGATTGTCACCCCGGGACTCCGGTCTAATATTGGGTCTGTTGCCACTCAACGAGTGTTCGTGTACCCACGTTAGTTAAAATAGACCTCGTACATGCACATTAGCTAGCACGGAGGTCGTGACCATGCGGATACGCGTCGTGGACGAGCGAAAATCTTCTCAAGAAGATTACCATCCAGTTTTCTGGGCTTATCTCTGGTCACGACCTCCTATCCCGGAAGGCGTTGACCCAGACCGAATAGCTTGGTCAAACGATAGTTACGAGTTGACTGAATGTGACGTTCACCAAGCGATCGAATGGGTCCGTGACAACACTCCAAAAGATGGATTTTACACACTGTATCTCGCCTATGTGGAACCGGACAAAAAAATCACTCTAATTCAACTCGCTGGTGTAGACCCAACCAGCACTTAACTACGATTGCCTTATAAGCCGGTGAGGAAGTGCCACATCAGCCACGCGCCGAGTCCGACGACACCGGCCCGGCCGGGCCAAACCCACCATGCGGGTTTCCTGGCTCCGCGTCGCCGGTCGGGCTGGGTGACGTAGCGCCACATCTGCTCCGAGAGGGTGTCGCCGTGCCGGGTGTTGACCAGTGCGATACCTTCGACCACGAGGAAGTAGCCGATCCACCCGGCCCACAGCCATGCCCACATGTCGGGTGCTCCGTTGGGGTGGTGCCGCGTCGACGGCGGCGCGGCGGTCGTTGAGGCGCTCGCGCAGCTGGTCGCGTTCGGCACGCACGGCGGTGAGGTCGTCGAGCATCGTGGCCTCCCACGTTTCGGCCTGCTCCGGCCGGGCGACCTGCTCGTCCACGATGGTTTGAAGACCTGCGATTTTGCCGCGCTCCACCGCCAGGCGGGACTGCTCGGTTTCGAGCTGTTTGCCCAGCTCGGCGTTCTCGGCGCGAAGCTTGCGCAGCTCGCGCACCGCGATGTCGAGGTCACGCTGAAGCGAGCTCTCCTCAGCCACCGAGCACCTGCCCGCGCACGGTCACGCTCAGTTGCGCGGTGGCCTCATCGATGCCGTCGGCGACGGCCTCGGCCACGGCGGCCTTCAACTCGTCCACGTCGAGCTGGTGCCGACGGGCCACGGCCTCGGCGAGCTGGTCCAGCTGGGCCTTGCGGCGGGCAGCCCGGTTACGGGCGTGGACCGCTTTCAGGTGGTTGTGGCGACTGAAGTCGACCACGGTGAAGTGGGCTTCGCTGCCGTCCACCCAGCTTTCGTGCCCGGGGAACTCGCCCGTTTTGGGACTGCCGGTGAAGTGGTACTTGATTTTGTGGAGTTTGAAGTCCTGGTCGGGGGTCATGCCGGTTCCTTCGGTCAGCATGGGCACGCGCCACGAGGGACGCGTCGCCGTAGCGGGTGCGTTCGTCAGTGATGTCGGAGTTGGTCAGCGACGTGGCTGCGACAGCCACGTGCACCAGCCCCAGACGCGCTGGCGGACACCCCCGTCCACCACACGGTTCGTGTGTCCGGCACGAGCAGCCATGCTCAGGGCGTTGATCTCGGAGGAACGGTTGGCGCTGCTGCGTCACCTCGACGCCGACGAGCAGCAACGCCCCCACAATCGCGACCTGCCGGATCTGTGCCGGTTCATGCTCGGCACGGGCACGCGCATCAGCGAAGCGCTCCCACGGATTGGGCGTCGGTGAACCTGGACAGCTCGCCTGCCACGGTCGTCACCGGGCCGAACATCGTGCGTGTCCCATGCAGCGGGCTGACGCGGAGTTCCGGCAAGACTCCGCATTCCCACCGGCCGGTGCCGCTGCCGGATTTCCTGGCGGTGGTGTTGCAGGCACGGCGGATTCAGGTGAGCAACCTCACGATTCCCGTGTTTCCGGCGCTGCGTAGAGTACGACGGAACGTGGGATGGCGCGATCCCACCAATGTGGGCAACGCTCTCCGGGAAGTCCTCGACAACGGTGGCTTCGATTGGGTTACGTCACACGTTTTCCGGAAGACGGCCGCCACGGTCTGGGACGAGTCGGGGTTGTCGGCCCGGAAGGTCGCCGACCTGTTCGGCCATGATCGGGTGTCGATCACCCAGGACGTGTATTTCGGACGGTCCCGTATGGCCCACCCCACGACAGCGGCGCTGCTGGACAAGGCCATGTTCGTCGACGATGACGAAGACGTTTCGTAGGGGAAACCGTAGGGGAAACGTAGGGGTTGACTTGCTCAAACAAAAAGCCCGGGTGCCTGACCCGGGCTTGAGCTCCTCCGGCTGGACTCGAACCAGCAACCTTTCGGTTAACAGCCGAATGCTCTGCCATTGAGCTACGGAGGAATGTTCCGTTCTCCCCAGCGCCTCGCGCTGACAACATCTACTGTAGCGCACTCCGCGACCGCCTCGAACACCCCCCTCCCCATTCGGGAAACCACCTGGTCAGAGCCTGCAACGGAGGCCGGTGACCCGGCTTTCCCGGCGATCCGGGCGGGAGAACCCCGGACGGGGACTCGCCGCGGGCTCCGGCACCTCGGGCGGACACCTGCTACTCGCACCACGCCACGGCGAACACCCGACGAAACGGGAACCACGTGGAACCGTCCGCCTCCTCCGGGTACGCGCTCCGCAGCATCGGAGCCAGTTCCTCCAGGAAGCGTCCCCAGCTCCGGTCGTCCAGCAAGGCACGAGCGGGACGCAACGCGGTTCCCCGCAGCCAGTTCAGCACCGGATCGCGACCGTGCAACCGATGCACGTAGGTGCTCTCCCACGCGTCGATCAGCACGTTCGGCCCGGAGAGGGCCCGAGCGTACTCCAGCGGAGTGGCGACCCGGTCCGGCGCCCGGAGCGCGTCCCCCAGCTCCTCGTCCCACTCCGCCCGCGAGGCCAGCTCGTAAACGGCCCGGTGGGCGGGCGCGTGGAAGTTGCCGGGCAGCTGCATCCCGAACACCGCACCGGCAGGCAGCGCATCCAGCCACCCGCGAACCAGTTCGACGTGATCGGGAACCCAATGCAGCACCGCGTTGCAGAACACCACGGCGGTGTCCGCCCCGGGGGTCCAGTCCCGCACGTCCCGCACGTACGCGGGCACTCCGGCCTCCACAGCCGCGCGCACCATCTCCGGGGAGGAGTCCAGTGCCTCAAGGCGCGCCGCGGGCCACCGCCGCGTCAGCAGCGGAGTGAGATCGCCTGCGCCGCACCCCAGGTCAACCACGTTTCCGACCGCGGACGGGTTCATCCTGGCCAGCAAGTCCCGGGCGGGACGCTCCCGGTGCTCGGAAAAAGCGAGGTAGGTTTCCGGATCCCACACGGCGGACCACTCCCCGAAACGACGAGAAACAACGAACAGTACAGCTGTACTGTATTCGTGGACTCCGCCGTCCGAAAGAGCGCTTCCGGATCACCCGGCGCCGTGCTCGTCCTGCTCCAACCGCCGGGCGACCTCACGGGCGTACTCGGCCAACGCTTCCTCTTCGGCGTCCCGGTCGGGCCGAACCTGCAGCACCGTGCCGTCGAGCCCGGGGACCTTGCGCCGCACGAAACGGGCGCCACCCACCGACAGCTCGCGGTACTGGGTGGATTTGATCGAACCGGTCACCCGTGCGTGCACCACATCGGGCAACCTTCCGGACTCGTGCAACCGGAAACGGCGTCGCGGCAGGTCACGCAGCAACACCGCCCCGCCGACCCTGCGGTACTCCCCCGCCTCGGTCAGCGCCAGCACCCCGTCACGCCAGACGGCCCTGTTCAACAGGTGCCAACCGATCCTGCGCGGCCCGGAACTCTCGGGCACCCACAGACCGCGGTCCGTGGCGACCAGCGCCCCCTCCGCGGACACGGCCGAGGCAAGTACCCGCTCCTCCGACTCCAACGCACCGTCGAACCCCTCCGGCAACGCGACGCCGCCGCCGAACCGCGCGAGCACGCGCTTGAGCCAGGAGATCATGCCACACCTTCCACAGCCTGTTGCAGCAGCGACTTGTGGTAGTGCTCCAGCGCGACCAGATCACCGAACAGCGCGTGGTACTCCTCGGGGTCCTCGATCGGCGAGAGCCGCTGCACCCGCGACTTGATGTCGTCGATCTGACGCGCGACCAGCCGCTCACGCACCCTGGCGAGCACACCACTGACGTAGCGGTGGTCCTGCTCGGACCTGGTGTCCGGCGTCTCGACCGCCAGCCGCGACAACAACCGGGTGCTCGTCTCGTCGGGGCACTGCGCGCGGACGGCGTCCACCAGCGCGGCACCCGAAAGGCCCGCCTGCGTACCACCGGCCTTCAGCAGGGCCTCGTGCAGCGCCCTGTAAGCCTGCTCGGTGAAAGCTTCCTCGGGCAGGGAGTCGTAGACCGGCCCGGCCAGCCCCGGCGCCTGCAGAGCCGTCTTCAGCGCCTCCCGCTGGGACCAGCGGGGGTCGTCCCTGGACGGACGCCCCGGGAGCGCGTCCTGCTCCGCGGAGTTGTTCCGCTGCTCCGCCGCGCGCCGGTCGCGTTTCCGCCGCGGGCCGTCCTCGACCGGTTCCCCGGCCGACTCCTGCACCCGCCGAACAACCTGGTTCTCGTCGTTCCAGCCGCTCCAGTGGGCGAGCTGCACGGCGTAGCCGTCCCGGCTCGCGTGGTCCTTGATCCGCGCGACCAGCGGTACCGTCCGGCGCAGGGCGGCAACCCTTCCGTCCACCGAGTCGAGATCGTAACCGTCCAGCAGGCTCCGGACGGCGAACTCGAACAGCGGACGCCGCCGGGCCACCAGATCGCGGACGGCGCCGTCCCCCTTCCGCTGCCTCAGCTCACAGGGGTCGCTGCCGTCCGGGGTGATGGCCACGTAGGTCTGCGCGGCGAACTGCTGCTCCCCGTCGAAGGCCTTCAGCGCGGCGTTCTGCCCGGCCTCGTCCCCGTCGAAGGTGTAGATGACCTCACCCCTGAAGGTGTCGTCGTCCATCATCAGCCTGCGCAGCACCCCGAGGTGCTCGTCACCGAAGGCGGTCCCGCAGGAGGCGACGGCGGTGGGGACGCCGGCGAGGTGCATCGCCATCACGTCGGTGTAGCCCTCGACCACCACGGCCTGGTGACGCTTGGCGATCTCGCGCTTGGCCAGATCGACGCCGAACAGCACCTGGGACTTGTTGAAGATCGGCGTCGCGGGGGTGTTGACGTACTTCGCCTCGATCGGGTCCTCGTCGAAGACGCGACGGGCGCCGAAACCGACCACATCGCCCCCGAGGTCCTTGAGCGGCCACAGCAGCCGCCGGTGGAACCGGTCGATCGGGCCGCGCCTGCCTTCCCGCGACAGCCCCGCCTTGTAGAGCTCCTCCAGCTCGAATCCCTTGTTGAGCAGATGCTTGGTCAGCCGATCCCATCCGCTGGGCGCGAAACCGCATCCGAACTTCGTCGCGGCCGACTCGTCGAAACCACGCGCCGTCAGGAACTCCCTCGCCTGCCGTGCCTCGTTGGAGCGCAGCTGTTCGGCGTAGAACTCGGCCGCGAGCCGGTTCGCCTCGACCAACCTGCTCCTGGTTCCCGGCTCACGGCTGTTCGTGGGCTCCCCGCCCTCGTAGCGCAGCCGCACACCGCTCTGATCCGCCAGCCGCTCCACGGACTCGACGAAGCCGAGGTGCTCGGTCTTCATCAGGAAGGCGATGACGTCCCCGCCCTCGCCGCAGCCGAAGCAGTGGAAAGTCCCGTGGTTGGGGCGCACGTTCAACGAAGGGGTCTTCTCGTCGTGGAAGGGGCACAGTCCCTTCAGAGCCCCGCCACCGGCGCGACGCAACGCGACGTACTCACCGACCACGTCGTCGATCCGGTTGCGTTCGCGGACTTCGGCGATGTCGCTTTCCCGGATTCGTCCCGCCACGCGGCCAGTCTAGATGGCCCGCCCCCGCCGACCGAGCACACGGTCCCGGTGATTTCCCACTCGCTCCCCGAGAACCTTCCGGTGAGGCGACGGCCGTGCCGACGTCCCCTCTCCGGGGAGGGCTCCTGCGGACGAGCGGACGCGAAAACCACCCGACCGAGGCACTCAACCGGGCACAATGGGGTTATTCGGGCACAATCGCGGTGTGCGATCCGCGGAAGAGGTTCTCGCTACGGAATTCGACGGCCGGCGTACGCGGCTGACCGGGTTGGCCTACCGACTCACCGGAAGCATCGCGGACTCCGAGGACGTGGTGCGGGAGACCTGGCTGCGGCTGTCCGGACTCGACCGGGCCGAACGTGCCGGGATCGACGACCTCGGATCCTGGTTGAACAGGACCGCGGGAGCACTGGCCGTCGAACGGGCCCGCACCGCCTCCGTCCGCAGGAAGCACTACGTCGGCCCCTGGCTTCCCGAACCCATCGTGCTCGAGCACGGCTGCCGGGACGGCGCCGACCCCTTCGAGGTCGTGGCACGCGCCGAGGACGTGCGCATGGCCGCGCTTCGACTGGTCCAGCAGCTCGGCCCGGAACGCCGAACGGCGCTGGTGCTGCACGACGTGTTCGGGACCGACTTCGACGAGATCGCCGGAATACTCGGCTGCTCCGCGGACGCGGCGCGGCGCAACGCGGCCCGCGCCAGACGCACCGTCCAACAGGCCGACCCTCCCAGGCGGGTACCCGCTCCACAGCAGCACGAGGTGATCCAGGCGCTGATCGCGGCGCTCTCGGCCGAGGACCAGTGGGCCGTCGCCCGCGCACTGCACCCGCGCGCCGGCGTGTACGGCGACAGCGACGGCAAGGCACGTACCGCGCTGCGCCCGGTCAGCGGCAGGGAGCGAGTGGCGCGCTTCCTGCTCGGCCTGATGCGCAAGTACGCGCCCTCCACCCTGACGAACACGCGCCCGGTTCTCGTCAACGGCGACCCGGGGCTGCTGCTGCCGGGCTCCCCGGAGGGCACTCCTTCCGAACGCGCCGTGGCGCGGCGCGTGGTGGGCTTCGCGGTACGGGACGGACGTGCTGCCGAGATTCACGACATCGTCAATCCCGACAAGCTCCGGCGCGTACCGCTCTGAGAACTTCCGACGGAAGCCCGTTCCCGGCGGGGGCCCGCTCGGCCCGCAAGCGGCGCAGCCGCTTTCCTCCACCTGCGCAACCGGCACCGACGCGGCGTGGGCGGCTGCTCGGCGCCGGGCCTCCCCTGATCGAGAGCCCCGAGGGGTTCCGCCACGCGAACCGAGCCGCCGACCCGCTCACTCCCGTGCGTGCGGCTCGACCACCCTGGTCAGGAAATAGACTGCCCCGCTGTCGGCGTGCCGGACCAGGAACCAGAACGGGCGATCCACCTCCACCCGGATCGGTTCCGGCTCCTCCGTCAGAGCCGTCAGCCGCATCATCGCCGCCGTGGCCGCCGCCCCCTCCAGGCCGTGCTCGTCCACCCGCAGCACGGCCTCGTGCAACGCGGTGGAGATCCGGAGGGGTTCGTCCGTCAGCTCGGTGAAGTCGGCCGCCGGGGTGAACGCCTCGCGCACTCCGAGGGCGGCGAGCGGGTCGTTGAGCTCGGCCGAGCCCGTCACCTCGAACTTCGGCAGCAGCAGCTCCACCTGGTTCGGCTCGGGGGAATCGACCAGGCGGCGCAGCCGCGCGTGATCGAGCGCGGGTTCGGCCCTGCTCAGCTCCTCGTCGGGCAGCAGCACGAGCGCCTCCACCGCACCCCGCGCCTGCAGCCGCACCACCTGCCAACCGTCCGGACGGGCGTACCCCAGCAGACCGTTCACGCGCATGGTGGGGACCGGCCCGGTCCCCGCGGGGCCGTGGAACGGTTTCGGAGCGGTGTCGCGTTCCTCGAACGCCCTGTTCCAGGGGGTTTTCAGGTAAAGCGCGTTGACCAGGGCCGCGACCGTGTCCGAGTCGATCGTGCCTTCCTCGACCAGTTCGGGGATCAACCCCCGCGTGACCTCCGCGACATCGGCGTTGATCTCCTGC
Organism: Actinopolyspora biskrensis; assembly: GCF_013408175.1. Taxonomy (GTDB): domain Bacteria; phylum Actinomycetota; class Actinomycetes; order Mycobacteriales; family Pseudonocardiaceae; genus Actinopolyspora; species Actinopolyspora biskrensis. The sequence goes on along the minus strand of NZ_JACBYW010000005.1, from coordinate 409,212 downwards.
CGCGCCCGTTCGGGGGCCTCGCGAAACGCGGTGGTGCGCACCTCGCTGCCCGGCAGTTCGGCGATCCGACGCCGGTACGCCTCCCGCAGCGGAAGCCGTTCGTCCGCCCACAGCCGGTTGGCCACCGCGAAATCGACCTCGTCCGTGGGAGTGACGGTCCGCCCGGCCAGTTCCCCCAGCCGTTCGGCGAAGTCCTCGCCCGGCTCGGCCCGCAGGGCGTGCGCCATCTCCTCGCGGGTGTTCCCGCGTGCGGCGGACGCGAGCAACCCGAGGGTGCTCATCACGGAGAAGGGGGACCAGCAGAAGTTCTCCCCCGTGTTCGGCGCGAGCCGCCGGTGCAGGCGCAACGGGAATTCGAGTTGTGCGTCCACGATGTCGCAACGCTCCGATCCACCACGGGAACCGCTTCACTCCGGTCCCGCGCGAGTGTGCCAGGTTCGCGCTCCCGAGGCGATGATCGACGAGCCGGTGTCCGCGGTGCCCTACCGGTTCCCGGGCGGACCGGGGGCCCGAGCCGGGCGGGATTCGGTCACGAGTTCTCGGACAGCGATTCCTCGTCGATGTCGGCCAGCCCCATCAGGCGCAGTTCCTGGGCGATGTAGCCCGCCGCGCGCTCGGCGGCCGGGTCCTGCCACCGCAGATCCTTCACCCAGTCGGCGAGGTCGTCGGAGTTGATGTAGGGCTCTCCGTCGACGACGACCTTCTGAATGTGGTGCCGATTGGCTTCGTCGAACATCGGGGTCTCCTCGCGGCCTTCGGGAAGCCGCTCTGCTAACACGAAAAGGTGAATCATGACCAGCGAAAATCACGCTACGTGTCAGACTGCCGCACAAAAACCGAAAAACGCTGCCCCGTCTGACATAGGTCACAAGAAATCGTCGTCTTTGGTTACCCAATGCTCATGCCAAGACACGGCCTGCGCGTCCGTGAACGAGGCGACCTGGTCCAGCACGGCACGCAACCGCGCGGCGTCGTCCGCGGCGGACGCCCACGCGGCCCGCGCCGTCGGGTCCAGCGACTCGGGGGCCGCGTCCGCCAGAGCACGCACCAAACCGGTCAGCATCCGACGCTGTCGCTGCTGAAGACGCAGCCGCTCCGAATCGCTCATCACGTAGCGCAGGGCCATCGCCTTGAGCACGGCCACCTCGGCCGTCACCTCGTCGGGAACAACCAGGTCCGCTCCGTACCTGGTCAAAGGCCCCCCGCCGAAGGCAAGTCGCGTTTCCCGCACGGCGGCGCTGGCGAACCGCCCCACGAGTTCACTGGTCAGCCGCTTGAGCGCGACCTGAGCACGTGCCGAACCGTCGTAGCCGAGGACGTCCCTCAGGGCGGGCATGGTGAGCAGTTCGACGACCGAGGACTCCAACAACCCCGTGTCCAGCGGTGGCCGCTGCCGGAAACGCTTGGACGCGATCCGCACGATCTCACCGCGCTCCTCGGGGTCCAGCAGGGCCCGCGGTGATATCCGCCCTCCGTGCACCCCGTCCTCCAGATCGTGCACCGAGTAGGCGACGTCATCGGCCCAGTCCATGACCTGCGCCTCCAGACACCGCCGCTCGCCCGGAGCCCCGCTGCGCAGCCACCGGAAAACGCTCAGATCCGACTCGTAGACACCGAACTTCCCGTCCCCCTCCCGCGGCAGCGACCACGGATACTTCGTCGCCGCGTCCAGGCAGGCCCTGGTCAGATTCAGACCGCGTCCCACGCCGTCGGGGCCGACCGACTTGGGCTCGAGCCGGGTGAGTATCCGCAGCGTCTGGGCGTTGCCCTCGAAACCACCGCAGTCGGTCGCCAGCGCGGCGAGAGCCTGCTCCCCGTTGTGCCCGAACGGAGGATGACCGATGTCGTGCGCGAGTCCGGCCGTGTCGACCACATCGGGGTCGGCGCCGAGCTCGACCGCGATGCCGCGTCCGATCTGGGCGACCTCCAGGGAATGAGTCAGCCTCGTCCGGGGGACGTCCCCCTCCTCCGGGCCGAGAACCTGCGTTTTCCCCGCGAGACGACGCAGTGCCGCCGAGTGCAGCACTCTGGCCCGGTCGCGCGCGAAAGGCGACCGGGAGGACGCGGCCCCACCGGTCGGCTCGGCCGCCTTCGGAGGCTCGTCGATCGGTCGCTGCCGGTCGTGCTCGGTGTAGCCGGGAGTGTCACCCAGGGACATCGCCCCCAGCTTAGGGGTTCTTCCACCGTGGTTCGCCCCGGCTGGAGCGCTCGGCCAGCGCGGAGCGAGCTGTTCCGGTGCCGGGAGGCGTCACCCCAGACCGTGGCCGGCGATCTCGGCCGAGGCGTGGGTCAGGCGGTAGTAAAGCACCGCGGCCGCCTCACGCAGGATGTAGTGGGTGCGCACCTCACCGGTGGGTCCGCTGCGTGTGGGCGAAACCATCGTCCGGATCCCCTGTGCCTCGGCCATGGAACGCGAGCGCCAGGAGTGCCACGGGTCGCTGACGATGATGGCCGAGTCCCACGAACGCCGTTCCGCCACCCCGGAGACCGCACGGATGCTGCGCAGCGTGTCGTTGCCCACCTCGAGCTCCGTCATTGCCTCGGCCGGGACTCCCTGCTCGACCAGCCACATACGGCTGGCCGCGGCCTCCGTGTAGTTGTCCCCGGCCTGGCCACCGCCCACGGTGACGACGTGGTCCGCGCGCCCCTGCTGGTAGAGGTCCAGCGCGTGCTCGAGCCGCGCGCGCAGCACGGGGGAGGGATCCCCGTTGTACTGCGCTGCCCCCAGCACCACGATCATGTCGGCCTCGCCCCGCTGGTCGACCTGGGCGACCTGCCAGACCCGGAGCGCCGTCCCGCCGAACACCAGCAGGGCGACCAGCAGCGCACCGAAAAAGGCCCTACATACCCAGGAGGCCACCCACCGGCGGCCCGAAATCCGCGTGGAATCGGGGTGATCGGTCACACCCGCATCGTTGCAGATCCACCGAGCCGCCCGGCGGGCACCCGTTCAGCAGCCGACCAGCCGGGCCGCCAGGTAGCTCTCCAGCTTGTCGATGGACACGCGCTCCTGCTCCATCGTGTCCCGCTCGCGGACGGTCACGGCGTGATCGGACAGCGAGTCGAAGTCCACGGTCACGCAGAACGGGGTGCCGATCTCGTCGTGCCTGCGGTACCGACGTCCGATCGCTCCCGCGTCGTCGAAGTCGATGTTCCAGTTGCGCCGCAACGTGGCGGCCACGTCGCGCGCCTTCGGCGACAGATCGGAGTTGCGGGACAGCGGAAGCACCGCGACCTTTACCGGGGCCAGCCTGCGGTCCAACTTGAGCACGACGCGCTTGTCCACTCCGCCCTTGGCGTTCGGCGCCTCGTCCTCCCGGTAGGCGTCGATCAGAAACGCCATCAGCGGACGCCCCAGCCCGGCTGCGGGCTCGATCACGTACGGACGATAGCGGGAGTTGCTCGTCTGGTCGAAGTACGAGAGGTCCACGCCGGAGTGGTTGGAGTGCGTGGTGAGGTCGAAGTCGGTCCTGTTGGCGACCCCCTCCAGTTCGCCCCACTCACTGCCGCTGAAGCCGAATCGGTACTCGATGTCCACGGTCCGCTTCGAGTAGTGCGAGAGCTTCTCCCTCGGGTGCTCGTAGTGCCGCAGGTTGTCCGGATTGATCCCGAGGTCGGTGTACCACTCGCTCCGCTTGGAGATCCAGTACTCGTGCCAGGACTCGTCCTCGCCCGGCTCCACGAAGAACTCCATCTCCATCTGCTCGAACTCGCGGGTGCGGAAGATGAAGTTGCCCGGCGTCACCTCGTTGCGGAAGGACTTGCCCACCTGGCCGATACCGAACGGGGGCTTCTTCCGCGCGGTGGTCATCACGTTCAGGAAGTTGACGAAGATCCCCTGGGCCGTCTCCGGACGCAGGTAGTGCAGCCCCTCCTCCGAGTCCACCGGTCCGAGGAAGGTCTTGAGCAGCCCGTTGAACATCCTCGGCTCGGTGAACTGACCACGGTTGCCGCAGTTCGGGCAGGGGACGTCGGAGAGGTCGTTCTCGTCGACGTCCTTTCCGGTGCGTGCCGCGTAGTCCTCGGCGAGCTGGTCGGAGCGGTGCCTGTGGTGGCAGGCCGTGCACTCGACCAACGGGTCGACGAACTCCTGGACGTGGCCGGAGGCCTCCCAGACCTGCCTCGGCAGGATCACCGAGGAGTCCAGGCCGACGACGTCGTCACGCCCCTGGACAATATTGCGCCACCACTGACGCTTGATGTTGTCCTTGAGCTCCACCCCGAGCGGCCCGTAGTCCCATGCCGACCGGGTACCGCCGTAAATCTCGCCGCTCGGGTAGACGAAGCCACGGCGCTTGCACAGGTTCACGATCGTTTCGATCTGGTCGGTGGGCACCTTCACTCCACGCTTGTCGCTGGTTACTCGGGCTCAGGTCGGCGCTTCCCGGGAAACCGAGGACGGCGTTCCGACCGAGCTGATACGGATTCTCGCAGGTGAGTTTCCCAGCGTACCCAGCTGGCCCACGACTCAGCGCGCCCCACCCGGTTCGTACCGGACACCGGGTCGTCACCCGTGGTGCGGCCGTTCCGGAGGGACGATTCCACGTGCGATCCGGCCCGGTTCCCCCGCCCGTAGAATGGTGACCGTCGACACCGAAACCGCGACGAAGCGCCGAAAGGATGTCCGGTCTCGTCCGACGGCGGATTTTGTGCGCCGTCGGGACCAAGTGGATGATCACCGCATGGCCACGCCCCCGGATCCCCTCATGAACAGCGACGACGGGCACTCCAGCGAACGAACCTCCCCCGCACCGGCACCCCCCGCCGATCCGGCCACCCTCTCCGAAGCCGGAGACCTGCTGAGGGCCCTGGCCGCCCCGGTGCGGATCGCGATCGTGCTGCAGCTGCGTGTCGCGGAACGTTGCGTCCACGACCTGGTGGACGTCCTCGGCGTGACGCAGCCGTTGATCAGCCAGCACCTTCGGGTGCTGAAGGCGGCGGGGGTCGTCTACGGCAGCCGGAACGGGCGCGAGGTGGTCTACCGGCTGGTGGACGACCACCTGGCGCACATCGTCGTGGACGCCGTGGCGCACGCGGAAGAGGACTCGCGCGATCCCGGGGCTGTCGACGGCACGGCACACACCCCCCGAAGAAACCGACAGGAGACGGAGACAGCGTGACCTCCAGCGAGCGTCCCGCGGCCGCGATTCCGGGCCTGCGGGCCACCAAACAGCGAGCGGCGGTATCGCGGCTGCTCAACGAGATCGACGACTTCCGCTCCGCGCAGGAGCTGTACGAGCAGCTGCGGCACCGGGGCGAGGGCATCGGCCTGACCACCGTTTACCGGACCCTGCAGTCGCTCGCCGAGGCCGGGGAGGTCGACGTCCTCCGCAGCGACTCCGGGGAGTCGGTCTACCGCAAGTGCTCCGACCACCATCACCATCATCTGGTCTGCAGGCACTGCGGCAGGACCGTCGAGGTGGCCGACCCCCCGGTGGAGGACTGGACCGAACGCATCGCGAACGAGCACGGCTTCTCCGAGGTGCACCACACCGTGGAGATCATCGGGACGTGCGCGGACTGTCGCGGCGGCTGAAGCGTCGTCCGGAAGCGGTCCCCCCGGTTCGGCGCGCGCCTCGGGTTCACCGAGAACCGCCGGCCGATCGAGGAGTGCGGGCACTCGAGGCCGCGGGTGCCCGGACCTCCCGGGTGGGGCCCATCCGGGCGACCCGTCCGCCGGCGCCGCGCGGCTCCGGCGGACGGGTCGCCCGGATCATCAGGACTCCTCGGCGGAGCCTCCCGCGGTCCGGTCCCCGGATCCCCGATCGACTTCCTGGCCGAACTCGCCGCGCAGCTGCGAAGCGGTGGAAACGATCAACATCAACAGGGTGGTCAGCGGAGTCCCCGTGAGCCCGTCGGCCGGGAAGGCGTAGCGCAGCGTCAGATCCATCCCCCTGGCGGTGCGCACCACCCCGAGAGTTCCGAACATCCCCTCACCGGCACGTTCGGCCGCCCACCGGGAGATGCTCCCGTCCACCGGGAGGTCCCACGCCACGACGCAGGTCAGGCTCAGCACCGTCAACCCGTCCGCCAGCCGCATCGCCTGCACGGCGCAGGGCACCTCGGAGTGCAGGAAGGTCAGCGCGCCGTCGTCATCGACCCGCACCTCGTAGTAGGTCTCCAGCGCACGTTTCGCCGCCGTCAGCAGGTCGGCCGTGCTCGCCGCTTCCCCGGTCATCACTCGCCCCCCTGCCCGGAATCGTCCGCGTCCGAATCCCGTTCCGCCCTGTCGACGGCGCCCCCGAACCGGCGGTCGCGGCGCGCGTAGGACGCGCAGGCGTCCCACAGGTGTCTGCGGTCCACGTCGGGGAACAACGTGTCCTGGAAGACCATCTCCGCGTAGGCGGACTGCCAGAGCATGAAGTTGGAGGTGCGCCGCTCCCCGGACGGGCGGATGAACAGGTCCACATCGGGCATCTGGGGTTGGTACAGGTGCCGGGCGACCGTGCGCTGGTCCACCTTCTCCGGGTTTATCTTCCCCGCAGCGGCCAGCCTGGCGATCTCACGCGCGGAGTCGCCCACCTCGGCACGCCCTCCGTAGTTGACGCACATCGTCAGGTTCATGACCTTGTTGTTCGCGGTTCGCTCCTCGGCCGACCGCAGCTCGTCGACCACGCTGCGCCACAACTTGGGCCTGCGTCCGGCCCACCGAACCCGCACGCCCAGTTCGTCGAGCTCGTCCACCCGGCGACGGATCACGTCGCGGTTGAACCCCATGAGGAACTTGACCTCCTCGGGGCTGCGCTTCCAGTTCTCCGTGGAGAACGCGTACAGCGAGAGCCACTGCACACCCAGTTCGATGGCGCCGCGGGCCAGTTCGAGTACAACGGCCTCCCCCTGCTTGTGCCCCTCGATGCGGGGGAGACCACGTTCGTTGGCCCACCTGCCGTTTCCGTCCATGACGACGGCGACGTGGTTGGGCACCAGTTCCGGAGGCAACGCGGGTGGTTCCGCACCGGAAGGATGGGGGTCCGGCGCTCGTACGTCCGAAGCGTCCCTACCCCGCCCACGGCGTCGCAGCATTGAGCTCCCCTTCGCGATCAACAGCCGATTCGATTCCGGGCCGGTTCCCATTCTCGCGGACGCCCACCACTCACCGGCCCAGCGGGCGTCCGAAACGGATCGCGGGCCCCTCGTCCAACGGCAACCTGGTCATCCCCACGGCGCGGTAGAAGGCGTGCGCCGAGGCGTTCGTCGCGCGCACCCCGAGCTGCACCCCGGGCGACCCCGCCGCGGCCAGGGTCTCGAAGAGCACCCGCAGCAGAGCTTTCCCCACCCCCATGCGACGGGCTCCGGACAGCACGTTGATGTGCAGGTGCGAGGGGTAGACGTCGGTGTCGGGCAGCAACATCGTCCGGGGACGGTGCAGCAGCACGCGCAGCTGCCCGTCCGCGTCCTCCACCCGCTCGGATTCACCCCGACCGCCACCGGCAGGAGGGGCTGGGTGGCTGCGCGCGAAGCGGGGCGAGAACTCCTGCTCCCAGCGACGGTAGAACTCCACGGAGTCCAGCGCGGCGACCACGTAGCCGAGCGTTTGCCCGGAGCTCTCCGCGACGAAGCACAGTTCCGGGTGCAGGGCCAGATACGGCGAGGCGAACACGTGCGCCATCAGCTCCGGCTCCCGCAGGATGTTGCGCGAGTGCTCACCGGCGTCCCCGGTGGCCACGCAGATCCGCCGCACGTCCACCTCGTCCCCGGGACGGCACCCTCGGACGATCACGGTCGTTCCGGCGGGCCGCTCGGACCCGGTCCCGCGGTCGCCCCCACGCCGCTCGCCCGTTCACGGATCAGCTCGGGGACCCGCTTCTCCGGAGGGACGGAGGATTCCTCCGCCTGCGCCTCCGCCGCGGGCACTCGTTCGTCCCCGCCCCGCTCGGCCGAATCGCGCTCCACCAGCGGCAGCGAGCGCAGCTGGCGTTCCAGGTGCCACTGCAGGTGCGCCGCGACCAGACCACTGCCTTCCCGGCGCACCGTCTCCTCGGAGGTCTCGGCCACGTCCCAGTCACCGTCGAGCAACGCCCGCAGCAGGGCGAGCGTGGCCGCGGCCGGCCTGGCGGCCCCCGCGGGGCGGCACTCGGGGCACACCGTCCCGCCGATGTGGACGCTGAAAGCGACGTGGGGGCCTGCGAGGCCGCAACGGGCGCACTCCCCGAGGGCGGGAGACCATCCCGCGAAGGCCATCGCCCGCAGCACGAAGGCGTCCAGCACCAGGGAGGCATCTCTGCGACCACCGGCCAGCGCTCTCAGGGCCCCGACGACGAGCAGGTACATGCGCAGCACCGGCTCCCCCTCCTCGGCCGCGATCCGGTCCACCGTCTCCAGCACGGCGCACGCGGTCGTGTAGCGCCGGTAGTCACCGACGATGCCCGCACCGAAGGCGTCCAGGGTCTGAACCTGGGTGATCACGTCGAGGGTTCTTCCGGTGTGCAGTTGCACGTCCACGTGCGCGAACGGCTCGAGCCGGGCTCCGAACCTGGAACTCGTGCGGCGGACCCCCTTCGCCACCGCCCGCACCTTGCCGTAGCGACGGGTCAGCAGAGTGATGATCCGGTCGGCCTCACCCAGTTTGCCCACCCTCAGCACGACACCGACATCGCGATACAGGCTCACGGCCCCATCGTCCCATCGAGAGGTGCCGTCAGGTCGCCAGCACCGTGAACGGTTCCACCGGCAGGTTGCGCAGCACCGTCCACAGCACCAAGCCGCCCCCCAGCAGGTGGGCGCACGCGAACCCGCGCCTCCCCGAGGGCCAGAAGCTCCGGCCGCGCCCCAGCTCACAACGCGCGCAGGCGACCAGCAGCGCCGCGACCAGCGGGAGGAGAACGAGGGCGGCGAACGCGTTGAAGCCCAACGCGCCGGGGAGGTCCCCCCGCAACAGCGCCTCGAGCATGCGGGTGCCCCCGCACATCGGCCCGTCCAGGCCCGCCGCGGCGAAAACGCAGGGGAAGTCGAACGGTGAGACCACCAGCAGCGAGCCCGCGGTCACCAGACCGGCGGCGGCCGACAACGTGCGCGGCAGTCGAAGCAGGGGGCGAACGAGCACGCCGCGCACCGCAGGCCTCCGATCGTCCGAACGGGCAGGAACCGCACCGATGGTGGTGTCCGTCGCATCACCACGTCGAAACCACCGCGCCGGTCGGGTCGGTACGGGCCCGCCACGGTGTGATCCTACCCAAACGTCGATTTTCCGGGACGGCACAGCACGGGGCTTCCGCCGTGATTGGATCTGCGCGGCGAAGTCGAAGGAGAATCTGATGACCAACCCGTACGGACCGGGACCGCACGACCCACCGTCGAACAGCGGCGGATTCCCGCAACCCCCGCAGTCCTCGTACGGCGGGGGTTTGCAGTACCCCGGTTACCAACCCGGACGGCAGTACCCGTCCAACCAGAACTTCTACATCGGTTACGGCGGGGTGCAGCCCCCCAACAACGGGCTGGCGATCGCCTCGATGGTGCTCTCGCTGGTGTCCGTCCTCACCATGTGCTTCTGGGGACTGGGCAGTCTGCTCGCACTGCTCGGTGTGATCTTCGGGCACGTGGCCAGGGGGCAGATCCGCCGCGACGGAACCAGCGGGGACGGCATGGCGATGGCGGGGCTCGTGATCGGCTACTGCCTGCTGGGGCTGGCTCTCCTAGGGGTCACCCTGCTGGTGATCGGCCTCAGCCTGCCGTTCATGGTCGGAGGCGCTGCCACGACGATGTGACGGGCCGGACTCCGGCCGTGGTCCCGGCCGGAGCTCCGCTCCGGACGAGGTGCCGAGCGCACGTGGGGGGTGCTTCCGTCGACGGCGTCGGACACCTTCCGCGGAGGCTCCGGGGACCGGCCGTCCACCGGGACTCAGAACCCGAGCTTGCGCAGCTGCTTGGGGTCCCGCTGCCATTCCTTGGCCACCTTGACCTGCAGGTCCAGGTAGATCTTGCTGCCGAGCAGCGCCTGGATCTGCCTGCGGGCACGCTCCCCCACCTCTTTGAGCCGCTCCCCGCTCCTGCCGATCACGATCGCTTTCTGGCTGGACCGTTCCACGTACAGGGACACGTAGATGTCCACCAGGTTGTCGTAGCCCTCCCGCGGGGCCATCTCGTCGATGGCCACGGCCAGGGAGTGCGGCAACTCGTCGCGCACCCCCTCCAGCGCGGCCTCGCGCACGAGCTCGGAGATCAACGACTCCTCCGGCTCGTCGGTGATCTCACCCTCCGGGTACAGCTGCGGCCCCTCCGGGACCTGGCGCACCAGGATCTCGGAGAGCACGTCCATCTGAAAGTGGTCCACCGAGGAGACCGGGACTATCTCGGTGAAGTCCATGAGCTCCTGCATCGCCACCAGCTGCTCGGCCACGCGGTGCTTGGCGACCAGGTCGGTCTTGGTCACGACCCCGATGACTGGGGTGCGCTTGGTCACCTTGGCCAGTTCCTGCGCGATGTGCCGGTCACCGGGGCCGATCTTCTGGTCGGCCGGGACGCAGAAGCCGATGACGTCGACCTCGGACCAGGTGGAGTGCACCAGGTCGTTGAGCCGCTCCCCGAGCAGGGTCTTCGGCCGGTGCAACCCGGGGGTGTCCACGATGACCAGCTGCCCGTCGGAGCGGTGCACGATTCCGCGGATGGCGTGTCGCGTGGTCTGCGGCTTGCTGGAGGTGATCGCCACCTTGGTGCCGACGAGGGCGTTGGTCAACGTCGACTTGCCTGCGTTCGGCCGCCCGACGAAGCAGGCGAACCCGGATCGATGTGTTTCACTTGAGCTGGTCACGGACCCATTGTCGCCGCAGGGTCGTCAGCGCGTGTTGGCGGTGGTCCCCATGCAGCTCAACAGGGTTCGGTGACTGATCCAACCGACGGGCTCGGTCCCCCGCTCGTCGAGCACCGGGGCTGCCGACACCTCCACGGAGACCAGCGAGTCGAGGGCGTCGACGAGCTTGTTCTCGGGGGAGATCTCCGGAGGAACCTCCAGCAGCTTCCCGACCTCGCCGTTGTCCACGGTCCCGTCGCCCAGCACCTCGGCGACGGCACCGGCCGTGACGCAGCCCTGGTAGCGCCCGTTCTCGTCCACGACGGGAAGTACCGAGTCGACGCTCTGGGCCAGCCGCTGGGCCGCTTCGGAGAGCTTGGTGCTCGTGGTCAGCTTGTCCGGCAGCGTCTCCATGACATCGGCCACCGTGCGATCGGGCAACCGCCCGCGACGCTGCCGCGCGTCGAGGTCGATGCCGCGCCGGGCCAGCTTGGCCGTGTAGATGGTGTCCCTGCTCAGGGTCCTGCTCAGCAGCGTCGCCACCACCACGGCCAGCATCAGCGGCAGGATGATCGAGTACTGTCCGGTCAGCTCGAACAGGATGATCACGGCCGTTATCGGGGCCCGGGCGGAGCCCGCGAAGGCGGCCCCCATGCCGATCAGCCCGTAGGCCCCCGGGGAGCCGGCGATGCCGGGGAGCAGACCGTGGGCGATCGTGCCGAACGCGGTCCCGCCCATACCGCCGACGAACAGCGCCGGAGCGAAGACGCCCCCCGAGCCCCCTATTCCGATGGTCAGGCTGGTGGCCAGCATCTTGCCGAACAGCAGGATGATCAGGAACCAGATGGCGTAGTTGCCGTGAATGGCGTTGCCCAGCACGGGATAGCCCACCCCGTACATCTGCGGAAGCACCAGGAGGAGCAGCCCGAGCAGCAGACCGCCCACTCCGGGACGCAGCCATTCCGGACCCCGCCAGAGACGGTCGCAGAGGTCCTCCACCCCGTAGAGCACCTTGCTGAAGAGCAGCCCGACCACTCCGATCAGCACTCCCAGCAGGGCGAACAGCAGGAACTCGCCGGGGTTCTGCAGGTGGAAGTCGGGCAGGGTCAGAAAGGCCTCGTTGCCCATGACCGCCCGGCCGATGACGCTGGCCGTGACACTGGAGAGCACGACCGCACCGAAGGACTCCACGGCGAAGTCGCGCAGGATCAGCTCCATCGCGAAGAAGGGGCCGGCCATCGGGGCGTTGAAGGTGGCCGCTATGCCGCCTGCCGCGCCGCAGGCCACCAGCACGCGCATCCGCCGCTCGGTGAGTTTGAACCGGTGCCCGACCGTCGACCCGAGGGCCGAACCGATCTGCACGATCGGTCCCTCCCTGCCGACGGAGCCACCGCCTCCGATGCACAGCGCGGACGCCAGGGCCTTCACCAGGCTGACCTGTGGCTGGATCCGTCCTCCGCGCTCGGAGACGGCGTACATGACCTCGGGTACACCGTGGCCCTTCGCCTCGGGGGCCAGCCAGTACACCAGAGGACCGTAGAGCAGTCCCGCCACGGCGGGGGCGAGGACGAGGAACCAGACGCCGAGGCCGGGCAGCCACGCGTGAGCGGCACCGGGATCAGTCGTGTACTCGGGCCGTCCGGTGAGCAGCTCGGTCGCGGACGTGATCAGCCACCGAAACGCGATAGCTCCGAGCCCGGAGCCGACTCCGATCAGCAGGGCGAGAGCCATGAGGCCGCTACCGCGTTGGCGGAGCCAGGTTCCGAGCTGCCCACGTACCGGTCCGGCAAGGGGCATCGATCGTTTTCCGGCTTCCGCCATCACACTTGCATAATGCAACTCTTGCCCTGTGCACGTCAATGTGAAAATGGCGACATGAGCAATCCGGAACCGCCCAACGGTGATGAAGTGGACGCGATCACCGAGGCGGTACTGACCGCTTCGCGGCTGCTGGTGGGAGTCTCGGCGAGATCGGTCGCCGCGGTCGCCGGGCCGATCACGCTCCCCCAGTTCCGACTGCTGGTCGCGCTGGGATCGCGCGGGCCGCTCAAACTGGTCTCGCTGGCCGAGATGCTCGGGGTGAACCCCTCCACGGCGACCCGGACGGTGGACCGGCTCGTCACGGCAGGCTGGGCGGAGCGGAAGAGCAACCCGGACTCGCGCAGGGAGGTGACGGTGGGTCTCACCCCGGCGGGGCGTGACCTGGTGGACCGGGTGACGGACTACCGCCGCAGCGAGATCGCGGCCATAGTCGAACGCATCCCCCACGAGGACCGCGCGGGCCTGGTGCAGGCCCTGCAGGCGTTCACCGAAGCCGGGGACGAACCACCACCACGCGCCTCGCCCTACGACGCGGGACTCACGAAATGGGAGTGAACAACCACCGGGAGAACCGGGAGAAGCGCCCCGTCACCCGACTCCCGGCGAACACCGCGGGCGATCAGCCCCCGCGCGAGACCTCGACGGCCCGGCCGTCACCCCCGGCCCGGAAAACGGGCGCCCCCTTCTCCAGGGCACGCACAGCCGCCACCGACTCCTCGTCGAGCTCTTCCGCCCCGGTGACCACGGCGGCCGCCTCGAGCGACTCCGCCCCACTCGACACGGCAGCCGCCACGGCGGCCTGCAACGCGCTCAACCGCAAGGCGCTCAGCTCGACGGTGCACCCCGTGTAGGTCCTGCCGTCGGTGTCCCGCACTGCGGCCCCCTCCGCGGCACCGACACGCGCCCGCGCCGACCGGGCGAGTGTCACGATCTTGGCGTCCTCGGAATCCAGCTCCTCGGGCGCTGCCTCGGTGCGTTCACCCATGCTGCCTGTTCCTTTCCTCGTCGTCCTGCGCGCTCGGCTCCCCGGCCCTGCGGACCAACAGCGCGTTGATCCGGATCCGTCCCCGGTGGTCCTTGCCGCCCTCGGCTCGCAGCCGCAAACCGGACACCTCGGCCTCCGCTCCCGGCAGCGGCACCCGCCCGAGGTTGTGGGCCAGCAGGCCACCGACGGTCTCGACCTCCGAGTCGTCCAGCTCCACGCCGAACAACGCGGCCAGGTCGGCCACCGGAAGCCGCGAGCTGACCCGGACCCGCTCCTCGTCGAGCCACTCGACCGGCCGGTGCTCCTCCCGGTCCGACTCGTCGGTGATCTCCCCGACGATCTCCTCGATGATGTCCTCGATGGTCAGCAGCCCGGCCGTGCCGCCGTACTCGTCCACCGCTATGGCCATGTGGCTCCGCGAGAGCTGCATCTCCTTGAGCAGCTCGTCCAGCCGCTTGGAGTCGGGAACGAAGCTCGCCTCGCGCATCAGCTCGGAGACGCGCGGCTCCGGGCGCTGCTCCGCGCCGTCCCGCTCGGCCACGACGCTGGCCGATTCCTTGAGCGTGACCACGCCCACGATGTCGTCGACGCTCTCCCCGATCACGGGTATCCGGGAGAACCCCGAGCGGAGCCCGAGCGTGAGCGCCTGCCGGGCCGACTTGGACCGCTCTATCCAGATCATCTCGGTTCGCGGGACCATCACCTCGCGGGCGGTGGTGTCCCCGAGCTCGAAGACGGAGTGGATCATCTCGCGTTCGCCCGCGGCGACGACTCCGCGCTCACCGGCGAGGTCGACCAGCTCGCGGAGTTCCGCCTCCGAGGAGAACGGTCCCTCCCGGAATCCCCGCCCCGGGGTGATCACGTTACCGACGAAGATCAACAACCTCGTCAGCGGATTGAGCACCCGGGCCAACAACGCGACCGGACCCGCCACGGCGAGGCCGACCCCGTAGGGGTGCTGCCGCCCGATGGTGCGCGGCCCCACCCCCACCAGCACGTACGAGACCACCACCATGATCAGCACGGCCAGCGGCACCGACCAGCCGGACGGGAGGTCCGCGCCGAGCACCACCACGGTCACCAGCACCGTGGCCGTGAGTTCGCAGGTCAGCCGCAACAGCAGCAGCAGGTTGACGTGCCGGGGGCGATCGGCCAGCACCCGCCCGAGTTGGCGCGCTCCGCCACGTCCCTGGCGGAGCAGCTCGTCGACCCTGGCCCGGGAGACCGTGCCTATCGCCGCGTCAGCGGCCGCGAACAGTCCCGCGGCCAGCACCAGCGACACGGCCCACCCGACCAGCACCGCGCTTCCGGAGAACAACAGCGCTACACCCGTTACCTCTCGGCGTCCTCACCGGACTCGGCCGATTCGTCGAGCCCCACCACACCGAGCACCCTGGAATCGGCGTCACGCTGCTGCGCGGCGCGGTCGGCCTCGGTCTTGGCCTCGCGGAACTCCCCCAGCAACCGGTTCTGCAGCCCGAACATCTCGCGCTCCTCCTCCGGCTCGGCGTGGTCGTAGCCGAGCAGGTGAAGGACTCCGTGCACCGTCAGCAGGTAGAGCTCGTCCTCCATCCTGTGGCCCGCGTTGCGCGCCTGGTCCCTGGCGAACTCAGGGCAGAGCACGATGTCGCCCAGCACCCCCGGACCGGAGTCGGTGGACTCCGGAGAGCGCGGCGCCTCGTACTCCTCCATGGGGAACGCCATCACGTCGGTGGGGCCGGAAAGGTCCATCCAACGTTCGTGCAGATCGGCCATGACGTCGAGCTCGACCAGGACGATGGACAGCTCCGCCAGCCTGCTCACCCCCATCTGGTCCAGCGCGAAGCGCGCCACGGAAACGATGGTCGTCTCCGGAACGCCGACAGCGGACTCGTTAGCGATCTCGATGCTCATGCCTGTTTCCGTGCCCGCCCCTCGGGTCGTTCCGCCGACTGCGCGTTCCCACCGCTCTCCTGAAGTGCCTGCCAGCGGTCGTAGGCGTTGACGATCTCACCGACCAGGCGGTGCCGCACCACGTCCTGGCTGTCCAGCGTGCAGAAGTACACGTCGTCGATGCCCTCCAGGATCTCGCGCACCACTTTCAGGCCGCTGCGCTGACCGCCCGGGAGATCGATCTGGGTCACGTCGCCGGTGACCACGATCTGCGAGCCGAAACCCAGCCTGGTGAGGAACATCTTCATCTGTTCCGGCGTGGTGTTCTGCGCCTCGTCCAGGATGATGAAGGCGTCGTTGAGCGTACGGCCGCGCATGTAGGCCAGCGGAGCGATCTCGATGGTGCCCGCCTGGGTGAGCCGCGGGATCGACTCGGGATCGACCATGTCGTAGAGCGCGTCGTAGAGCGGGCGCAGATACGGGTCGATCTTCTCGTAGAGGCTCCCCGGCAGGTAACCGAGCCGTTCGCCCGCCTCGACGGCGGGGCGGATGAGAACGATCCGGCTGACCTCCTTGGCCTGCAGTGCCCGTACGGCCTTGGCCATGGCCAGGTAGGTCTTTCCCGTGCCCGCGGGTCCGATGCCGAACACCACGGTGTTGTCGTCGATGGCGTCGACGTAGCGCTTCTGATTGGCTGTCTTCGGACGGATGCTGCGTCCCCGGCGGGACAACACGTCCATGGCCAGCACGTCGGCGGGCGACTCGCCGTTCTCCCCCGTGAGCATGGCCACGCTGCGGCGCACGATGTCCGGAGTGAGCTGATTGCCCTTGGAGACCAGTTCGATCAACTCGTCGAACACACGCTCCGCGAAGGTGACCTCTGCGGAATCACCGGTGAGCGTCACCTCGTTGCCCCGCACGTGCACGTCCGCTTCGAGGACTTCCTCGACCGTCCGCAGATTCTCGTCCTTGGAACCGAGCAGGGCCAGGACCGCCGTATCCGGCACGGTACGAGTCGACTGGGTCTGCTGGGTCTGGGGCGGCTGCTGTCCGGATTGGGCCGCGGCCCCGTCCGCTGCGATTCCGGCCACGCTGTTACCGGCCTGCTTTCTGCGCTCTGGCGCGATTCGGTACTGGCTTCCTTCCACTACGATGGTAGAGCAACCGGCAACTTGAATGCTCCTCACCGGTGGCGCTCCCGGCACCGGGGTACTCCGTGAACGGACCGGCAGCGTACCGGCTCGACTTCGAGCCCGCTTCGAGCCCGAGGGTGCCTTCATGACCGTGTGGATCTGCGCGACCTGCGGAGTCGAACATCCCGACACCGAGAACCCCCCGAGCACCACGTGCGCGATCTGCGCCGACGAACGACAGTACGTGCCCGAAACCGGCCAGTCCTGGACGACGCCGAACGAGCTCGCCACCGACGGTCACGAGCTGCTGCACGAACAGCTCGAACCCTGTCTCCACCGCCTCGGCCGCGAACCGAGCTTCGGAATCCCGCACTGGACCCACCTGGTCCGGACCCCGGAGGGCAACCTGCTGTGGGATCCGCCGAACCACATCGATCAGCCCCTGGTGGACAGGGTCACCGAGCTGGGCGGGGTGTCTGTCGTCGTGGCCAGCCACCCGCACATGTACTGCTCGCAGGTCAGCTGGAGTCACCGCTTCGGGGACGTCCCCGTGCTGGTGCACTCCGCCGACCGGGAGTGGGTGCGCCGCGAGGACCCGGTCATCCGCGAGTGGGAGGCCACGGAGCGGATCCTGCCCGGGGTGACCCTCGTCGAGGTCGGCGGGCACTTCCCCGGTTCGGCCGTGGCGCACGTAGCGGACGGCGCGGAGGGCAGCGGACTGCTGCTCACCGGGGACACGATCGCTGGGGTGGCCGCCAGGGGGTGGGTGACGTTCATGCGCAGCTACCCGAACAGGATCCCGCTCTCGCCCGGGCTGGTGGAACGCGTCGTGCGGCGACTGGAGCCGTACGAGTTCGACCACCTCCGCGGGCTGGCCGGTGACGCGGTGCTCGGCGGCGCCAAGGAAGCCGTGCGGCGCTCCGCACGGCGTCACGTCGCCTGGACCGGCGGGGAGTACGACCACCTCGGCTGAGGTTCCCCTGCGGAACCACGCGCGAAAACCGAGCCGCCGGGGCTTTCAGACCTGCTGGGCCAGCGCTCCGAGTTGCCGCCCGCCCAGAAGGTGCAGGTGCACGTGGAAGACCGTCTGCCCCGCGTCCTCGTTGGTGTTGAACAGCAGCCGGTAGCCGGACTCCGCGACGCCTTCGCGTTCGGCGATGTCCGCGGCCACGCGGAACAGTTCGGCCAGCAGCTCCGGGTCGTCCCCGGCCAACTCGGCCGCGTTGCGGTACCGCTTCCGGGGGACCACCAGCACGTGGACGGGGGCCTGGGGATTGATGTCCCTGACAGCGATCGTGCGCTCGTCGTGGTGCACGAAGTCCGCGGGAATCTCGCCGGACATCATGCGTTCGAACAGTGAGGGCTCGCCTTCGCTCATACCGGACAGACTATCCGTGAACGGATCACCGGCGGAGGAGCGGCCCCGCACGGGACTCCGCACCGGAACGAGCGGGGACCCTCCGCCCGGGAGTCACCGCCAGCGCTCGGTCAGGGCCCCCAGAGCTCCCAGGGCCACGGTTCCCGCCGTCGAGGCCCGCAGCACCTCGGGGCCCAGCCGGACCGGCCTGGCCCCGGCGGCGACCAGGGCGTCCAACTCGCCGTCCGTGATCCCGCCCTCGGGACCGACGACCACGGTGAGCCGACCCTGTCGCGGCAGGGGGACTTCCGGCAACGTGAGCTCCCCCGACTCGTGCAGCACCACCGCGGCCGCGCAGTCGGACAGCGACTCCGCCACGGCGGAGGTGCCCGCGGGTTCCTCGACCACGGGGGTCCAGGCCCTGCGCGCCTGCTTCGCCGCCTGCCGCGCGGAACTGCGCCAGCGTTCGAGCGCCTTCGCCCCCCGGGGCCCGTCGTCCCACTTGGCCACGCAGCGCTCGGCCCGCCACGGCGTGATCGAGTCCACTCCGGCCTCGGTCGCCAGCTCCACGGCCAGCTCGCCGCGATCGCCCTTGACAAGTGCCTGCACCAGTCGCACCCGCAGCTCCGGCCCGGGAACCCGCTGCCGGTCCAGCACCTCCAGCTCGAGAGCGTCCCTGCTCGCCTCCACGACCCGGCACTCGGCGAGTCCGCCCCGTCCGTCCGACAGCATCAGCCGGGCCCCGGAGCGCATCCGGCGCACGGTGGCGGCGTGCTTGCCCTCCGGGCCGTCCAGCCGGGCGTGCGCGCCTTCGGGCAACTCGTCGACCGAGAACACCGGAAGAGTGGATGGCATCGGAACTCGCTTCGCTCGGAGGGTCGGCGGCTCGGTTTGCTCGGGTGGGTCCGCGGGGCCCCTGGCGGGGCTCGCCGCGGGATCCTCGACATTCGGGTATCCACTACGCCACGTCGAGGCCGTCCTCGCGGGACCCGCGACTGAGAACCCCGGCGGTGCCGGCTAACGGGGTGGTCGTTCGGCGCTGCCGCGCCGAAGGGTCCCGGGGAGCTTTGGAACGTTTCGCGCGAAGCGTTCTTTCCGGAGCGGTTCCAGAGTGACGGTTTCGCGCGAAACGTCCCCGCCGCGCGGCTCGGTCGGCGAGGTTCGCCGGAGCGGGCTATCCGCCCGAACGGCGGCCCGCCCGCGCGGGCCGCCCGCGCCTCGGCCGTCTCAGCGGTGACCGAACCCGCGGAACCGCGAGAAGATCCCGCTGCGGTGCCCGTTGCCGTTCGCGCTGACAGTGGGTTCGGGCTGTTCCTCGTCCCGTTCCGCCGCCAACTGCCGCAACAGGTCCGCCTGAGTGTCGTCCAGCTTGGTGGGAACGACCACGTCCAGGTGCACGTGCAGGTCACCGTGGCCGCTGATGCGTCCGTTCGAACGCAGCTTCGGCAAGCCCTGGCCGCTGAGCACGTACTCGGTACCGGGCTGGGTTCCCGGCTCGACGGTCAGTTCCTCCTGGTCGTCGAGCGTCTCGATGTTGACCACGGTGCCCAGCGCGGCTGCGGTCATCGGCACCTGGACGTTGCAGTGCAGGTCCGCACCGTCCCGCACGAAACGCTCGTGCGGCAGTTCCTCGACCTCGACGAAGAGATCACCCGCCGGGCCGCCGCCCGGACCGACCTCGCCCTCTCCGGCGAGTCGGACCCGCATGCCGTCACCGACACCGCCGGGGATCTTGACCGTGATCGTGCGCCTGGAGCGCACTCGCCCGTCCCCGCTGCACTGCTGGCACGGATCGGTGATGACCTCACCGAGCCCGCGACACACCGGGCAGGGACGCGAGGTCATGACCTGGCCCAGGAAGGAACGCTGCACGGACTGGATCTCGCCGCGTCCCTCGCAGGTGTCGCAGGTGGAGGGGGCGGTTCCCGCACTCGAACCACCACCCTGACAGGTGTCGCACACTACAGCGGTGTCGACCGTGACATCACGGTTCACACCCTGTGCGCAGTCCTCCAGCGTCAGCTCCAACCGCAACAGCGCGTCGGAACCCTGCTGGACACGGCTGCGCGGACCTCGGCCCGCGCCTCCTCCGGAGCCACCGCCGAAGAACGCGTCCATGATGTCGCCGAGGCCGCCGAAACCGGCGAACGGATCGCCACCGGCGCGTCCTCCCGCGCCACCGCCGCCGCTGTCCATCGGATCGCCGCCCAGATCGACCATCTGACGCTTCTGGGGATCCGAAAGGACCTCGTAGGCGGTGCTCACCTCCCGGAAGCGCTCCTGGGCACCGTCCTCCTTGTTGACATCAGGGTGCAGTTCCCGCGCAAGCTTGCGGTAAGCCCGCTTGATCTGATCCTGGGTCGCGTCCTTGGATACCCCGAGGATCCCGTAGTAGTCCTTGGCCACCTTGTGCGTTCTTCCTCTGCTCGTCTAGCGGGTACATGCCGAAGATTCCCGAGGGATGGGTGCCGCTCGACATGCCTGCCACGCGGACGTCACCGTCCCGCCAGGATCTCTCCCACGTAGGACGCAACGGCACGAACCGCTGCCATCGTTCCCGGATAGTCCATCCGGGTGGGGCCGACCACGCCCATGCCCCCCAGTACCGTCCCATGCAAACCGTAACCGGTGGAAACGACCGAGGTGGTCTGCATCTCCTCGGCCTCGTTCTCCATACCGATCCGGACCGTCACACCCTCCGAGTCGCGGGCCGCCGCCAACAGGCGCAGCACGACCACCTGTTCTTCGAGGGCTTCGAGCACCTGCCGCAACGAACCGGGGAAATCCGCGACGTTGCGGGTCAGGTTCGGGGTCCCTCCGAGAACCATCCGCTCATCGGGGTGCTCGACCAGGGTTTCGATGAGCACACCGCAAACCCTCGACATGGTCTCACGTAACTCGGGAGGCGCCTGTTCCGGAAGTTCGGCGACCGAAGCGGAGGCGTCGGCCAGCCGCTTGCCGGCCATCGCGGAATTGAGCACGGTACGCAGCCGGGTGACGTCCTCCTCACCGATGACGTCCCCGAGGTCGACCATACGCTGATCGACCCGCCCCGTGTCCGTGATCAGCACCAGCATCAGACGCGCCGAAGCGATGGTCACCACTTCCACGTGGCGCACCGTCGACTGGGTCAGCGTCGGGTACTGCACCACGGCGACCTGCTGGGTGAGCTGTGCCAGCAGACGTACGCTGCGCCTCATCACGTCGTCGAGATCCAGAGCTCCCCCGAGGAAGGCGTGGATGGCCCTGCGCTCCGGGGAGGTCAACGGCTTTATCTCGTGGATCCGGTCGACGAAGGTGCGGTACCCCTGATCGGTGGGGATCCGACCCGCGCTCGTGTGCGGCTGCGCGATCAGTCCCTCTTCCTCGAGAACGGCCATGTCGTTGCGCACAGTGGCACTGGACACACCGAGATCGTGCTGTTCGACGAGCGTCTTGGAACCGACCGGCTCGTTGGTGGACACGTAATCGGCAACGATCGCGCGCAGCACCTCGAAACGGCGCTCGTCGGCGTTCACCAGCGTCACCTCCTCGTCCGGCGCGTCCCGCTCCGGCGGACACGTCCGACTCGGCACACACGGGTCGTGCCTGCCGTCCGCTACTCGAGTTTACGGTGTTTCGCCCTCCCAGCCGAGAGGCGAGGGGCGCCGTTTCCCCACTCCGACCGTTTCGGCCCTTCCCACCGGAACGTCCCACGGGCCGCTTCCACCGGGCGGCCGGCTGATCAACCGATCAAACGACGCACGACCCCGTCCGCGAGCAACCTCCCCCGGTCGGTGAGCACACAGCGACCCGCCCGCAGTCGCTCGCCCCGGAGCAATCCGTCCTCCACGGCCTGCCACGCCTCGTCGAGCCCTCCCCGGTCGAGCACCTCCGCGGGAAGCCCGCTGTCCAGGCGCAGCTCCAGCATCACGCGCTCGATGCGGCGGTCCTCCTCGGTCAGCACCTCCCTGCCCGCGGCGGGGGAGCTTCCGGAGCCCAGGGTCGCGGCGTAACGCGCGGGGAACTTGAGGTTCCACCAACGGACCCCGCCGACGTGGCTGTGCGCGCCCGGCCCCGCACCCCACCAGTCACCGCCGCTCCAGTAGCCGATGTTGTGCCTGCAACGCGCCCTCTCGTCGGACGCCCAGTTCGAGACCTCGTACCACCGCAGCCCCGAGCCGCTCAGCACGTTGTCGATCAGCTCGTAGTTCGCCGCGAGGACGTCCTCGTCCGGCATGGGTAGCTCGCCGCGTCGGACCCGCCGGGCCAGCGCCGTGCCCTCCTCGACGATCAGCGAGTAGGCCGACACGTGATCGACGCCCGCGCTCAGCACGGCATCGAGCGTCGTACGCAGGTCCTGCGTCCTCTCGCCCGGAGTTCCGTAGATCAGGTCCAGGCTGACGTGCTCGAACCCGGCGGCGCGCGCTTCGCCCGCCGCGGCCACGGCCCGCCCCGGGGTGTGCCTGCGGTCCAGCACGCGCAGCACGTGCTCGGCCGCCGACTGCATGCCCAGCGAAACCCTGGTGTAGCCCGCCCTCCTGATCGTGTCGAACAGCTCGGGCGAGGTGGACTCCGGATTGGCCTCCGTGGTCACCTCGGCGTCCGCGGACAGGCCGAACGAGTCACGCACCGCGTCCAGCACCTCGGCCAAGCCGGTTCCCCCGAGCAGTGAGGGAGTCCCCCCTCCGACGAACACCGTCTCCGCCCTGGGGGCGTGTTCCGGGCCACCGAGCACGCGGGCGCCGAGCCGGAGTTCCCGTCCGAGCGCTTCCAGCCACCCTCCGAGGCTGCCGCCCCCGTCCAGCTCGTCGGCGGTGTAGGTGTTGAAGTCGCAGTAGCCGCACCGGGTGGCGCAGAACGGCACGTGCACGTAAACCCCGAACGGACGCTTTCCCACGCCTTCCAACGCCCCTTCGGGCAAACTCCCGTCCGCGGGAGGGGTCTCACCGGTCAGTGGTTGTGCGGTCACGTCCCCCAGTGTCCCAGTGACCGACGTGCGGACCGGATCCCGAACCCTGGAACCGCCGGGTAACGCCGGTCACAGCGTCCCAACATGCGGATGACGCTGGACCACCCGGTGAGCTCCTGGCAGGCTGACGACTATGGACGCGACCCCCACCGAGCTGCTGCTGGTCGCCCGGCGCTACTTGGATCTGCGGCGGGTGTCGAGCGCGCTGTGCCGTAGCGCGGGTTAGTCCGTCGCCGCGTTCTCCACGACGCCCGGTTCGGAAATCGCCCTTTTCCGAACCGTGAGCAAACTTTCCCGAGACAGTCTCCTCGCGGCGTAGTAACGCCACGTCATCCCGGAGGTCGGCCGAATGGTCCCCCCGACGGAAGCACCGAGCCAGCCGAAGCGCCGTTCTCCCGCCCGCAAGGGCAAGGGCGGCGCCGAAGGACAGTGGGCGCTCGGGTACCGCGAACCGCTCAACGGCAACGAACAGTCCAAGAAGGACGACAATCCGCTCAACGTGCGCAGCCGCATCGAGAACATCTACGCGCTGCGTGGTTTCGACTCCATCGACCCGTCCGATCTGCGCGGCCGTTTTCGCTGGTGGGGGCTCTACACTCAGCGGGCCCCCGGCATCCCGGGCGCCCGAACCGGAACCATAGAGCCGGAGCAGCTGGACGACTCCTACTTCATGCTGCGGATCCGCGTGGACGGTGGGGCGCTCACCACCGAGCAGCTGCGGGTCATCGGAGAGATCTCGCGGACCTACGCGCGCGACACCGCCGACATCACCGACCGGCAGAACGTCCAGCTGCACTGGATCCGCGTGGAGGACATGCCCGACATCTGGCGGGAGCTGGAGTCCGTCGGGCTCTACACCACCGAGGCGTGCGGCGACTGCCCGCGCGTGATCCTCGGCTCCCCCGTGGCCGGGATCGCGGCCGACGAGGTCGTCGACGGCACACCCGCCGTCCGTGAGATAACCCACCGCTACATCGGCGACGAGTCGCTGTCCAACCTCCCCAGGAAGTTCAAGACGGCCATCTCCGGCTCCCCGCGCCAGGACGTGGTGCACGAGACGAACGACGTCTCGTTCATCGGGGCGCACCACCCGGAGCACGGCCCCGGCTTCGACCTCTGGGTCGGCGGGGGGCTGTCCACCAACCCCAAGCTCGCCGTGCGCCTGGGCACCTGGATTCCGCTCGAGGACGTCCCCGAGGTCTGGAACGCCGTGGTGCAGATATTCCGGGACTACGGTTATCGGCGGCTGCGCAACAGGGCCAGGATGAAGTTCCTGGTTGCCGACTGGGGCGCGGAGAAGTTCCGGGAGGTGCTGGAGAACGAGTACCTCGGCCGTGAGCTCCTCGACGGGCCCGCTCCTCCGCTCCCGGAGGGTCCGCGCGACCACGTGGGGGTTCACGAGCAGGTCGACGGCAACTACTACGTGGGCGTGACCTCGGTGGCCGGACGTGTGAGCGGCTCCAAGCTCATCGAGGTGGCCGAGGCCGCCGAACGGGTGGGGTCGCGTCGGATACGCACCACCGTGGAGCAGAACCTGCTCGTGCTCGACGTCCCCGGCCCCGAGGTCGAGGGCCTCGTCTCCGGGCTGGACCAGCTCGGCCTGCACGCGCGTCCCTCCTCCTGGCGCCGCAGCGTCATGGCCTGCACCGGGATCGAGTTCTGCAAGCTGGCCATCGTCGAGACGAAGAACCGCGCCACGGATCTGGTCGAGGACCTGGAACGCAGGTTGAAGGACGTGCAGGGCGACATCGAAAAGCCCGTCACGGTCAACCTGAACGGTTGCCCGAACGCCTGCGCGCGCACTCAGGTGGCCGACATCGGCCTCAAGGGGCAGCTCGTCCGGGACGACGAGGGCAACCAGGTCGAGGGTTTCCAGGTGCACCTGGGCGGAGGACTCGGCCGGGACGCGGGTTTCGGACGCAAGATCCGGGGGCACAAGGTGACCTCCGCCGAGGTGGGCGATTATGTGGAGCGTTTGGTGCGTCGCTACCTCGAACAACGCTCCTCCGACGAGACTTTTGCCGAGTGGGCCAACCGCGTGAGTGATGAGGCGCTAACGTGAACGGGGGACATTCGACGGACGCGGGCCCCGAAGGCAGGGCCGTTCCGTTCTACTGCCCGTACTGCGGTGATGAGGAACTCATGCCGCAGGCTGAACCTGCCGGCGCGTGGAAATGCCAGGCGTGCCGCCGTGTGTTCACGGTACGACTCGCAGGATTGGCGCTGACCGAGGAGGACGAGCAACCATGACCGCGGAGAGCACCCCCGATATCGGCGTTCGGCGTGGCGACGAAGAGCTTGGAGCTCTCGTGGAGCAGGGCCGTGAGCAGCTGTCCGAAGCGAGCGCCGAGGAGGTGCTCTCCTGGGCCTCACGGACCTTCGGCGACAACCTGATCGTCGCTTCCAACATGCAGGACGCCTCGCTCGTGGACATGGTCTCGAAGGTCCACCCCGGTGTGGACGTCCTCTTCCTGGAGACCGGATACCACTTCGCCGAGACGCTCGGCACCAGGGATGCGGTCGCGCAGATGTACGACGTCAACATCATCGACGCGATGCCCGAGCAAACCGTGGAGCAGCAGGACGCCTCCGAGGGGGCTCGGCTGTACGAGCGGGACCCCGGAAGGTGCTGCCACCTGCGCAAGGTTCTTCCGCTGCGGAACACCCTCGCCCGCTACGAGGCGTGGATCACGGGGCTCCGGCGGGTCGATTCGCCCACCCGAGCGGACACTCCGCTGATCACCTGGGACGACCGGAACAACCTGGTGAAGGTGAATCCGCTCGCGGCTTGGACGGACGAGGACATGGACAATTACATAGCCGAGCACAACGTGCTGGTGAACCCGTTGGTGCCCGCCGGTTACCCCTCGATCGGGTGCCAGCCGTGCACTGCCAAGCCCGGGGCCGGTGAGCACCCGCGCAGTGGCCGCTGGGCCGGGTCCTCGAAGACGGAGTGCGGGCTGCACGCCTGAACCCACGCGCGTGGAATGGCACGGTGCGGTGCTGCCGTGACCGGGCCGGCGGTGCCACCGGCACCGTGACATCCCTCGACGGGGTGAACTGATAACTGTGTAAGGGCACGCTGATGACGACGGAAGCGATCATGGATCAGAATCTCGACCTGCCGGAAGATCCGGCGATAGCCGAGGCTCCGCCACAAGTGGACAACCTCGATGCGCTGGAGTCCGAGGCGATCCACATCTTCCGGGAGGTTGCCGGGGAGTTCGACCGCCCGGTGATCCTGTTCTCCGGAGGCAAGGACTCCACGGTGCTGCTGCACCTGGCGCTGAAGGCCTTCCGGCCCGCACCCGTGCCGTTCCCGTTGCTGCACGTGGACACCGGCCACAACTTCGAGGAGGTCCTGCAGTTCCGCGACGAGCTCGTCAGCAGGCACGACCTGCGACTGGTCGTGGAAAGGGTGCAGGACTGGATCGACGGCGGCAGGCTCAGCGAACGTCCGGACGGCACCCGCAACCCGCTGCAGACCCAGCCCCTGCTCGAGGCCATCGAGCAGAACCGGTTCGACGCCGTGTTCGGCGGCGGACGCCGGGACGAGGAGCGGGCCCGCGCCAAGGAGCGCGTGTTCAGCCTGCGCGACTCCTTCGGCCAGTGGGACCCGCGCAGGCAGCGCCCCGAGTTGTGGAACCTCTACAACGGCAAGCACCGCGCCGGGGAGCACATGCGCGTGTTCCCGCTGTCCAACTGGACCGAGCTGGACGTGTGGCGCTACATCCAGCGCGAGAAGATCGAACTCGCCGAGCTCTACTACGCCCACCGCAGGGAGGTCTTCGACCGGGACGGCATGTGGTTGACCTCGGGCCCCTGGGGCGGACCGCGCGAGGACGAGCAGGTCGTCGAGAAGACGGTGCGCTACCGCACCGTCGGCGACGGCTCGTGCACCGGAGCGGTGGAGTCCGAGGCCTACACGGTGGACGACGTGATCGCCGAGGTCGCCGCGAGCCACCTGACCGAGCGCGGAGCGACGAGGGCCGACGACAGGATGTCCGAGGCCGCCATGGAGGACCGTAAGCGGGAGGGCTACTTCTGATGACCGACGAGACCGAGACCCTCACGCGATTCGCACCGGACAGCGGCACCGAGGTCGCTCTCCCGGTGCACACCGATCTGCTTCGGCTCGCCACCGCGGGTTCCGTGGACGACGGCAAGAGCACCCTGGTGGGACGCCTGCTGCACGACACGAAGTCGGTGCTGGCCGACCAGCTCGAGGCCGTGCACCGGGCCAGCGCCGACCGCGGGCTGAGCCAGCCGGACCTGTCGCTGCTCGTGGACGGATTGCGCGCGGAGCGGGAGCAGGGCATCACCATCGATGTCGCCTACCGCTACTTCGCCACGCCCAAGCGCACCTTCGTGCTCGCCGACACCCCGGGGCACGTGCAGTACACGAGGAACACCGTCACCGGGGCCTCCACCGCTCAGCTGGCGGTGCTGCTCGTCGACGCCCGCAAGGGGGTGCTGGAGCAGACCCGCAGGCACGCGGCCGTCCTCGCCCTGCTGGGGGTTCCCAGGCTGGTGCTCGCGGTCAACAAGATCGACATGGTCGATTTCGACGAGTCGGTGCACGCTTCGATCGCGGCCGAGTTCGCCGAGCACGCCAGGGCACTCGGCTACTCCGACGACCACGTGGTCACCGTTCCGGTCTCGGCGCTGCACGGCGACAACGTGGTGGAGCGCTCCGAGCGCACTCCCTGGTACACGGGCCCGTCACTGCTGGAGCACCTGGAGACCGTTCCCGTCGCGCCCGACCCGCACGACGCCCCGTTCCGGCTTCCGGTGCAGTACGTCATCCGTCCGCGCACCGCCGAGCACCCGGACTACCGCGGTTACGCGGGCCAGGTGGCGGCAGGGGTCGTCTCGGAGGGGGACGAGGTCGCCGTACTTCCCGGCGGAGCACGCAGCAGGGTTGCCAAGGTGGACACACCTGACGGCTCGGCTCCCAGTGCCGCCGCGGGCCGTTCGGTGACGGTCCTGCTCGAGGACGATGTGGACATCGCGCGCGGTGACGTCATCGTCTCAGCCGCGAGCCAGCCCCGAGTCACCGACGAGATCGAAGCCACGGTCTGCTGGCTGGCCGAGAAGCCGCTCGCGCCGCGTGCCCGGGTGCTGATCAAGCACGGAGCACGGACCGTCCAGGCCAAGGTCACGGAGCTGTCCACCCGGTTCGACGAGCAGGAGCTGTCCGGGGTGGGGTCCCCGGAGCGGTTGGAGCTCAACGAGATCGGCAAGGTCCGGTTCCAGACCTCGGAGTCGCTGCCGGTGGACGAGTACGCGAACAGCAAGCGCACGGGATCGTTCATCGTGCTCGATCCCTCCGACGGTTCGACGCTCGCCGCGGGCCTCGTCGGTGTCCCCCTGGCTCCGTTGGCCGCGGCCGCAGCCGACTGATTCCTGGAGACCGGGATGAACGCCCCGCTGGTCGCGGTGGCGCACGGCAGTCGTGACCCGCGTTCGGCAGCCACCATTCGGGGGTTGCTGGACGTGGTCCGCTCAGTGCGCCCCGAGCTGGACGTGCGCACGGCTTTTCTCGACCTGTCCGCCCCCGCTCTCGGCGACGTGCTCGATTCCGTGCACTCCGACGGCCACAGCAGTGCGGTGGTGGTTCCGCTGCTGCTCGGCCACGCCTACCACGCGAGCGTGGACATCCCCACCGCCGTGGCCGAGGCGCAGGAGCGGAACCCGCTGCTGCGGGTCCGAACGGCCGACGTGCTCGGACCCGATCCGCGGCTGCGCGGAGCGGCTTGGCGCAGGCTGTTGCACGCCGGTGCCGACCCGGACGACGAGGAGCTCGGTGTCGTACTCGCCGGCGCCGGTTCCGCCCATCCTCCGGCGAACGAACTCGTCGCCGACGTGGCCGAAACGTGGCGGCGCGGCACTTCGTGGGCCGGGGTGGTCGCGGCCTTCGCCGCGGCCGCCGAGCCCGACGTCCCCACCGCCGTGGAGCGACTGCGCGCCGCCGGCGCACGGCGTTTCGCCGTCGGCTCGTGGTTCCTCGCCCCGGGGCGGCTTCCCGACCGCGTGCTCGAACGCGCACGGGAGTGCACCTCCGCTCCGCTGCTGGCCGAGACCATGGGCGCCGACCACGGGATCGCCGAGCTCGTGCTGCGCAGGTACGAGTCCGCGCTGGGGGCGGGCAGGGAACGGCCGCGGCTGTCCCGCGCAGGCTGATCGGAGTCCTCGGTCCGCCCTTGTCGCAGGTGGTTGCTCGGCGGACCCTCTCGCGATCTCGCGAGCGTGCTCCCGACATCGGGGAGCGGCCTCGCGGCGTTGCGGGGTGCGTCGACCAGGAACGCACGGGCTCGCCGTCCCGGTGCGCCACACGGCGGAACTCACGTCGTCCGCGCCGTGAAGAGGTAGTTCCTTTTCCACCCGGTAACCCGTTCCACGGGTTCCCATTCTCCTCCGTGCCGCACGTGGGCGCCGTATCCCAGATCGCTCAGCCACCCCGTGATTTTTTCCGGATCGGTTCCGTACCGCGCGAGATGACGTTCCTCGATCTCCAGGAGTATTTTCGGGCGACAATTCTCCAGGGTTTCCTCCGCTCCCTCCAGAACCGAGGGCTCGTATCCCTCGACATCGATTTTCATGAAATCGATCCGGCTCAGACCGCGAGCGTGCCGTATCCGGTCCACCGAGAAGGTCTCGCTCGGCACGGAACGCTTTCCCCGGAAAAGACCGCCTTCTCCCGGAACGAGCACATCGTCACTCACATGGGCGTGCCCGTGAATCGGGAAACCGAACCGGGTGGGAACGGTGAGAACACGCGTTCCGGGGCGGTTTCCCAACGCGGCGTGGTCGACGCGCATGTTGCGCACCCCGGCCAGCCTCGCTCCTGCCGCGAGAATCCGGTACGGCTTGCGCTGGGGCTCGAAGGAGTGAACCTCACCCGCGGTTCCGACGAGACGAGCCAGCGAAAAGCTGTACATCCCGTACGCCGCGCCGATGTCGAAGCACACCGCACCGGTTCCCACCAGCTCTCCCAGGCCGTCCACCTCCGGTTCGATCACCGACAGCCGCGCAGCCCCCCGCAGCACCGAATCCAGCGCGCGGAGGCGGCGGCAGCGGGAGTCCGCTCCCGCGCCCCGTGGATGACGCCCTCCGCAACCGGCCCGTTCGTCCGACATGTGGGGTTCCCCTTCGAAATCCGGCCCCGAGTTCCCTCCCCACTCTATTTTTTGTCCACATAGGTCGAATACGGCACGTGCCCGAACAGCCACCCGACGTGTTCCCCTAGGGGCGCGGACCGAGCCCGGCCGCGCCGGAGACCCCTCCGGGAGGGAGCGACCTCCCGGAGGGACGGGCACGGCTCAGGAAGCCGCGAAAGTCACCTTCCGCACTCCGTGCCTGCAGGTGTAGTCGTAGCCTCCGAGCTCACTGTCGGACTCGTCGGCCAGGCAGGTGAACTCGTGACTGCGGTAGCTGTCCCCGAGGTTGTCCTCCGCGTCGGCCGCGACCTGACGGGCGAGCCCGCAGTCGACCCCGGTCGCCCGTATCCCGAAGGCCCCGTGGTCCGAATCAGGAGTGAACGGGACATCGCCGCAGGAACGAACGGCCCGGTAGTCCGTCGACACCGTGGTGTCCCCGTCCAGCACGACCGTGTTGTCCCGCTGCACGATGCTCTGCGGGTGGATCACCTCGCGCGGCCCCGTGGCGGTGCTGCCCGCGGCGATGCGGGCCACGACCCGACTGTCCCGCTTCATCCCGAGCGGGGCGGTGTACACCCCGTCACCGTCGAAATCGTTCAGCGCGATCGCGCCGAGTTCCTCGATGCCCGCCACCTTGCCGTTGGGGTCGGGCCCGGGCTTGCCGAACAGACCGTAGAACGTCATCCCGTCGGGAACGTTCCCGTCCGTGCTCACCTCGAACCGCAGTTCCGTGGTCCCGCGCCCGGGGAGCTGCTCGCCACGGGCGACCGGTTCCACCGTGCGCACGGTCAACCGGTCGGCGCCGCCGCTCGGGCCGCCAGGGGTACTGCCCGTGACCTTGACCCGCTCGCCGACGTAGGGACGCAGAATTCCGGAATCCGAGGACAGCTGATACCGATCACCGCTGTTCTCCCCCGTTATGGAATATCCCGATTCGCCCCGGACCAGCTTTCCCGTGACGCTGGTGAACAGGCCGTTCCGCTCCGAAGCGCCCCGGGACGAATTCGCCTCGGAATCCTCGGGCGCGTTCACGGCGGCAGCCGTTCCCACACCACCGAAAAAGGTCAAGGCCGCGGCCGCCACAGCGAAAGTCCTACGCATACGGACAACGTCCACCTTCCTGCATCGCAGTGTTTCCTTCCCGCTACCCCGGGGGACGCGTACAGAACGCAAAAGTTGCCTCGCCGCACGCATCGATTTGCGAGTGAATGGCCCCCGCGCCTCAAAGTAGTAGCGTGGACCGCTCCACGCGCGCGGAGACGACAAGAGCCTCCGGGAAGCTTCTTCCGAGCACAACGCGAGCACACGACCCGTGCCGGATCACGCGCACCTACCCGACCGCCCCGGATCCCGGCTCGGCACCGGAAGAACTCCGCGACTCCCGAAGCAGCAGAACCCCGTGAGCCTTTCGGCGTAATTCGGAGCGACTCGCCCCACCGGGACCGGATTCACCGCCATGCTCGTGGGGCGCCCTCGGGGCGTCCGCCCGGCGGCGGCACGGAAGTTACCCCCGACGCTCCGGTCGCCGCCGGGTCATCGGTTCCCGAGGTCGGGCCCCGTCACAGCACACGTCCAGGTCCTTCGCTTTTGGTAAACAGGATATACCGATATTCATTCCACAAGGTCATGAGACAGTAACGGTCGTGCAGTGACGCGCGGAACCGATCGCTTGTCTGGTCGCGTCCGATCGTCACGCCCGATCGGGCGCGTTCCACGGGAGGTCGCCTCCGGCAGGTGAGGGGGTTCCCTGGGGCACACCGACGAACTTGACACGGGAAGCAGCGGGGGAGATGAGCAGTCAGCAGCCGAGCCGACCGGCTATTACACCCGCGATGCGGGAACAGGCAGCGCAGCAGCCGAACAGCTGGCTGTACGTGGTGGATCCGATCTTCACCGACCCCAGCGCGGAGGTGCCGCCGTGGGGTTTCATAGGGGGATTCCGCGTGGACGAACGCGGGCAGCTCACGGAGGAGTTCTCCCCGAACCCGAACTACCGCCCCTCCCCCGTGGCACTGCGTCTGCCCGCTCCCGCCAACGACGTGGAACGGGCCCTGCAACTCACGAGCACCGGTTACGCGCCGGGTCAGACGCTGCTGGGGGCGCTGCTGGAGGCCGAGCTCATCCTGTTCGCGCAGCCGCAGGGCGACGGCCTGTTCACCCTCGAACACCACTCCGGGCGCAGGCAGCTCCAAGTCTTCACCTCGGAAGCGCAGTTGCCGCAGAACTGGACCAGCTGGCAACGCATGACCGGGCGCTCCCTCGCGGGAATGCGCCCGGTCGGTGTCGACCTCCAGGTGAACCCCGCCAGCTCGACCAAGGTCCGCGTCCCCTGCGAGGACCTGATCCGGGCCGCCGGTCTTCCCGTGGAGATCAACGACGCCCCCGCGGGCCGAGCGGGCGGCGGCCCCGCCGAGGCCACCTCCGTCACCGCGCGGGCCGACCTCGAGAACGTCGAGCGGTCCAACGGGCACTCCCGGAACGAGGCCCCCGCCGAGGCCGAACCGGTGCGGGCCTCCGAGGGCAGCGCCCCGGAGGCGGAGCCGGGGCCCGCTGAGTCCACCGAGCGCGAACCGGTCGGCACGGAACCGTTCGGGGACCGTTTCCTCGGGAGTCTGCTGACCGCGGCGGCGGGAGACGCGCTGGGAGCGCCCGTCGAGTTCTACCCGGTCGAGCAGATCAGGAGCCGCTACGGCGCGGAGGGCATAACCGACTACGACCGCGGCGGGGAGCACGCGGGGGAGTTCACCGACGACGTGCAGCTGGCCCTGTTCGCCGTCGAGGGGATGATCCGGGGACACGTCGCGGTCCGCTCGGGCGCCGCCACCACACCGTTGGCCTCCGTCCAGCTGGGCCTGCAACGCTGGCTGCACACCCAGGGGTATTCCTGGCAGCGCGCGGCGGGGCCTTTCGCGGAGACACATCCCGAACCGGACGGCTGGCTGGTCGAGCTCCCCGAGCTCTTCTCGGTGCGTTCACCGGCCAGCAGCAACATAAGCGCCCTGCGCGAGTTCGTCTCCGCGGGGACTCCGGGCAGCATCGGTGCCCCGCTGTACCGCTCCGACGCGCACGGCGGTGTGTTGCGCGCGCTCCCGGCCGCGCTGTGGTCGACCGACCCGCGCGAGGTGTTCGAACTGGCCGCGGGCTGCGCCGCGCTGACCCACGGCTCCCCCGGCGGCTACCTGCCCGCGGGAGTGTTCGCGGTGCTGCTGCGTCGGTTGCTGGACGGTGTGCAGCTGCCCGAGGCCTTGACCGAGGCCCGCTCGATCCTCGCCGAGCACGCTCCCGACTCCACCACGGAACGGGCGCTGGCCTCCGCGGTGAGCCTGGCCGAGCACGGGAAACCGAGTCCCGAGCGCCTCAAGGACGTGCTCGGGGCCGGCTGGTCGGCCCCAGAGGCGCTGTCCATCGCCGTCTGCGCGGTGCTGAGCACCGACAGCCTCGCCGGTGCGGTGCTGCTCGCGGTCAATCATTCCGGGGACAGCGATTCGACGGGGGCGATCTGCGGAGCCCTCGCCGGTGCCGTGCACGGCAGCTCGGCGCTGCCCGGAGTGTGGTTACGGGACCTGCACGCCCGTGAAGCGATCACGAACCTGGCCAAGGACGCGCTGCTGGAGTTCGGGGCGAATCCCCCCGAGGACGAGCAGTGGGCCCGGCGCTATCCGGGCAGGGGGGATGTCTCCGCCCTGGAGTTCGGGCCCGCCTTCCCCGGCCCAGAGGTCTTCGCCGCGGAGGGGCCGGAGACCGCGGAGAACGGGGAGGGCTCGGACCCCGCGGAAGACGCCTCGGAGCCGGAGAACCAGGTGGAGGACGCCGAGCCCGCGCGGGACGAGCCCGGGAAGTCCCGGACGACCGAGGACTCCCGGAGCGGGTGCTCCACCTCGGGCGGGCTGCTCGGTTCGCTGCTGGGCGGAGCCGTCGGCGACGCTCTCGGCTACATCGTCGAGTTCGATTCGCTGCCGACGATCCGGCAGAGGTTCGGGCCCCAGGGGGTCACCGGGTTTCCCGACTCGGCGGCCGGTTCGGCCGTGGTCAGCGACGACACCCAGATGACTCTGTTCACAATGGACGGGATCATCCGTGCCGGTGTCGGCCGCCGTTCGGGCGAGCCGACCGATCCGGCCGAACTGGTCCAACACGCCTACCAACGCTGGCTGCACACCCAGGGGTTCGACTGGAAGGACGCGCGTGCCCCCGGGGACGCGCACGCTCCGGACGGCTGGTTGATCCGGGTGCGTGAACTGTTCACCCGACGCGCCCCGGGGACCACGTGCATCCAGGCGCTCCACGGGTTCGCCAGCGGCAGGAGGACCGGTTCGGTGGACAGCCCGCTGAACGACTCCAAGGGCTGTGGCGGGGTGATGCGCGCGGCGCCGGCCGCGTTGTGGTCCACCGACCCCTCGGAAGTGTTCCGCATGGGAGTACGAACGGCCGTGCTGACACACGGTCATCCGAGCGGGTACCTGCCCGCGGGTGCCCTCGCCGTTCTGGTGCGCGTCCTCCTCGACGGACGCACCGTGCGGGAGGCCCTCGACAGGGCGCTGCGTGAACTGTCCACCTGGGACGAGCACCAGGAGACCACGGCCTGCCTGAAACGGGCCGCGGAGCTCGCCGCCGCCGGGGAAACCGGCCCCGAGGTCATCGCGCGGCAGCTCGGCGGCGGATGGGTCGGCGAGGAGGCGCTCGGGATCGCCGTGTACGCGGCGATGACCCATCCCGGCTCGTTCGCCGATGCGGTGCTGCTCGCGGTCAACCACTCGGGCGACAGTGACTCCACCGCTTCCGTCTGCGGCAACATCATGGGGGCGGCGCTGTCCGCCGACTCCATTCCGTCCGAATGGGTGCGGGCCCTCGAGCTGCGCGAGACGATCGAGCGGATCGCGGCCGACGCCGAGCGCGAGTTCGGCCCCGAACCCCCGGACGAGCCGGAGTGGTACGAGCGCTATCCGCTTCCGTCCGCCGCGGAGGAGCCAGCGGCGGCTCGGTCGCGGAGCTGGTTGACCGTACAGCCCCCCACCGCGGAAACGGACGACTTCACCGAGATCACTGCCGCGGACACCGCGGGGCCGGAAGAGACGGCCACCGCAGGGCGTGGAATCGTCGCTGCTGAGCAAGAAACCACCGCTGAGCAGGATCAGGACGAGCTCCCCCTCTCGGAGAACGCGGCCGCAGAGGGGGCCGGGGCTGCCGAGTCCGAGCCCGACGCGGCGGACACGAGCGAACCGCACGTTCCGGAACACGTGCCGGGAACGGCGGAGCCGGGTTCCGACGCGGAAGCCGCGGACACTTCCCCGCCACCGGGGTCCGCGGACGAAGCCGTCACCGTGGCGGCGTTCCAGGCCGCCGGCCGCTCCGAAGCGGACGGCGGCACGACCGACTCCCCGGGAACGGAGCCGACGAAGCTGAGGATCCACTGGAAGAGCACCGCAGAGCAGCACACTGATGAACGGCACACCTCCGAGCGGGAAACCACCGAGCCCGCTTCCACCGCATCGGAGCCCTCGTCCGAATCGTCCGGAACCCGGCCGGAGGAACGGCACGCCGACTCCGACGACTCCCCGACCACCGACGCGGACACCGACACCGACGACGCGGACGCCCCCGATGGCGCGCTGTCCACGGCGGAGTCCCGGTTGCTGACCGCGTGGCGGCGCGTGCAGGACGGCGAGGAGCACGTCCCCGCCGAGCTCTACGAGGGGTTGCGCGCCCTGGCGGTGGAAGCGTTCGGACCGGACGAGGCCGGCAGGCTGCTCGGACGGCGGGGCGCGGAGGCCGAGACCCCGGCGGGGCTTCCGGGGGAAGCACCGTTGAGTCTGGACACCGGCCAGCGGATCGCGGGCTGCGTGCTCGGCACGGCCTGCGGTGACGCGTTCGGCTCCCCGCTGATGTTCACGCGGGCGGACCAGGTGGAACCGGCGGACCCGGAGAGCGGGCTCCCCGAGGTCTTCGGTGGTCACGGCCGGGGCAGCGCCATAACCCAACAGCTCGTTTTCGTGCTGCACGGTGCGATCCGGGCGGAACTGCGGCGGAAGCTGTACGAGTCCGAGACGAGCACGGTCGACAGCATACGCGCGAGCCTGCGGCAGTGGATTCGTACCCAGGGAGTTCCGCTCGCGCCTCCGCGAAGCGGGACGTGGCCTGCCGCGCTGCCCGAGCTCAACGAACAACGGTTCCCCGATCACGCGAGTCTCGCCGCGCTGGCCGATTCGGACGAGCACGGTACCGTTCCGAGCCCGTTGAACCCGCCGAACTCGGCGGACGGTTTCCTCGCCACCGCACGCGCCGCGCCGCTCGGGCTGTTCGTTCCCGATCCGGGCAAGGCCTTCGCCCTCGGTGCGGAGGCAGCCGTGCTGACCCACGGGAGCCCGGACGGATACCTGCCCGCCGGGGCTCTCGCGGGACTGGTCAACGTGCTGACGAGCGAGGCCCCCCTCTCCGAGGCGGTCGAGACGGTGCTGACCGAACTGGACAAGTACGAGGGAGGGGCGAACACGGCGCGGGCACTCCGCTCGGCGGTACGGCTGGCCGAGCGCGGCAGTCCGGCCCCCGAAACGCTGCATCGTCTCGGTACCGGCTGGCAGGCACCGAGCGCGCTGGGCATCGCGGTGCTGGCCGCGCTCTCCCGTCCGGACTCGTGGCAGCGCGCCGTCACGCTGGCGGGAACCCACTCCGGGAACAGTTCCGCCACAGCGGCCATCTGCGGTGGGCTGTTGGGAGCGGCGCGCGGGGACGACTCGCTTCCGGCGAAGTGGACCGACTCGCTGGAGCTGCGCGAAGTCGTGGACACGCTGCTCGCGGACCGGGACCGTCTCCCCGAACTCACCGCCGGTGGACAGCCCCCGGAATGGACGCTGCGCTACCCGGAGGCGGAGGCCGCGCGTAACGGGAGCGGCGGCTGAACCGATACATCGGTGTGGCGACCCGGTCGTACGACGCCGTCCCACCTGTCGCTCGGACGGCGGAACGAGAGCACCCTCGACAGAGCACCGCTGGAACGGCGGGCGGCGTAGGCGAGAGGACGAGCGCCCTGGACGAGAACGAAGCACGATTACTCGCGGTCCTGCGTGCCGGAAGGGCTCCGGACGAGGCCGGGGACGAGCGGCGGCGACGGCTGCTGACCGTCTGGCGTGGACTCGTCGCGGACCCGGCGCGGCCCCTGTGGGCCACCGGGTTGCTGCACCGGCTGACGTGGTCGCAGGACTCCCCCTCCGAAGGGGCGGACTCCGCGCGGGCGGGGCTGTTCGGGGAGTTCCCCGAAGCGCAGGGACGGCTGCTGGGGATGCTGCACGGCTGCGCGGTCGCGGAGGCGTTCGTCCGCGGGAACACCGCGGCCACCGCCCGCACCACCGCCGTGCTGTCCGTCGTGGAGGCGTTGGTCCACGCCCACGCGGAGCGGAGGACGCGCGGGGAGGCCGATCCGGTCTCGGCCGCGCTCCGGGGGCAGCAGCGTTGGCTGTACTCGCGCGGC
This sequence comes from Actinopolyspora biskrensis, assembly GCF_013408175.1. GTDB lineage: Bacteria > Actinomycetota > Actinomycetes > Mycobacteriales > Pseudonocardiaceae > Actinopolyspora > Actinopolyspora biskrensis. Next base: position 371,739 of record NZ_JACBYW010000005.1, on the reverse strand, counting down.
ATCGCCTGGAACCAGTGCGTGCCGCACCGCCCGGACAGCACCGGACCGCAAGGGGGGCTGGCCGCCGACGCGCGGATGCGGACGGCGGGCGAGGGGGACCCCGTGACGCTGACCTCCCTGGCCCGCATCGCGGCGGGTGAGCGCCCCGGTTCCCCGGAAGAGCCCGTGAATTCCGCCGGTTCGGCCGGTGCCGTTCCGCTCGGCGCGGCTGCCGCGCTGTGGGCCGCGGACGCGCGCTCGGCCCTCGTGCTGGGTGAGCGCATCGCCGCGCTCACCCACGGAGGACGGGACGGGTACCGCCCCGCCGGGGTGCTGGCCGCCGTGCTGTTCGCGCTGCTGCGTGGGGAGGACCTCGAGAGGAGTTCGGTCGCTGCCCTGGAGCTGCTGCCGCACGACCGGCCGTGCGAGCAACCGGCCGAGGCCGTGCGGCTGGCCCGGTTCCGCCCGGCCGGACTGGTGCCGAGCCGGAGGAACCTGGAAGCGGCCGCGGACGGGAGCACCGGATCGGGGGCGCTGGCGGTTGCGCTGCGCGCGGCGCTCGGCTGTCCCGGGGACTTCACCGGGGCACTGCGCGTCGCATCCGACCACGGCGGTGACACCGTGGCCTCGGCGATGCTCTGCGGCCAGCTCCTCGGAGCGCTGCACGGCCCGGAACTCCTCGACCTGGGCCCGCACCGCGCGCCGTCCGTCGCGCCGCTGGCCGAGCGGGTCACCGCCGAAGCCGCGTCCGAGTTCGGTCCCCGTCCGGAAAGAACTCCACAGTGGATGGGCCACCACCCGGTCCGTCCGGAGGAGCCGGAGCGGGAAGAGGTGCCGGGGCACGAACCCGATGGTGCGGCCTGGCAGTCCCGCTTCGTGCGGTGCGTGCGCGGCTGCGCCGCCGGGGAGGCCCTGGGTGGGGCCGTCACCGCGGAGACCTGGCGCGAGATCAGGGACCGCTACGGCTCCGAGGGGATCCGGGAGTACGTACCGGCGGGATATCCGTCCGGACGGATCGGCAGCGAGACCCAGCTGCTGCTGTTCACCCTGGAGGGGGTGGTCCGCGCGGGTGTGGCCGGGCGGGGCGACGACTCCCCGCGGCTTCCGACCCGGCAGGTGCAGCACGCCTGCCAGCGCTGGCTGCACACCCAGCACCTGAGCTGGGCGCGCGCGGCGGGCGAGTTCCTGTCCACCGCACCGGAACCGGACGGGTGGCTCGTGGAGCAGCGGGCGCTGTTCCAGACCCGCACCCCGGGCAGGACGATGATGCGCACGCTGATCGCCTTCGCCAAGGGGCAGCGGGAGATGGGTGCGCCGGAGACCCCGGACAACGACTCGGACGGCAGCACCGCGCTGCTGCGTGCCGTGCCCGCCGCGCTGTGGAGCCGGGAGGACGCGGAGACCTTCCACGCAGCCGCCGAGCTCGCCTCCCTCACCCACGGTCACCGCGACGTCAGGCTGAGCACGGGCGTGCTGGCGGTGCTGGTCGCGCGGCTGCTGCGCGGGGCGAGCATCCCCGAGGGGATCACCGCCGCGCTGGAGACGCTGGACGAGCACCCCGAAAGCGGTAACGTCCGCGCCGGTGTGACCGCGGCGCTCGAACTCGCCGAGTCAGGTGTGGTCCCGCCCGAGCACGTCGAGAACACCCTCGGATCCGGGTTCAAGGCGGTGGAGGCCCTCGGGATCGGGCTCTACTCCGCGCTGAGCGCGCACGGGGACTTCGCCCAGGGGCTGCGGACCGCCGTCAACCACTCCGGCAACAGCGCCGCGTGCGGGGCCGTCAGCGGCGGGCTGCTGGCGCTGTCCTCCCCCGAGACCATGGGCGAGCACTGGTTCCTCGAACTGGAGCTGCGCGACACCGTGGAGCGAATGGCCACCGACGCCACCCTCGAGTTCGGACCCGCTCCCCCGGAGACCTCCGAGTGGTTCGAGCGCTACCCGGCGAGCTGAGTTGTCCGGCTGCCCGGAGCGGGCTCGTTCCACTTCGGTCAACGGGGGTGGCTCGGCGATGTCCGGAGGTTCGGCGTGAGGTCGCTCCGGTCGCGGGTCCGGCGACGAGCTCGGTGTTGACGAAGGTTTCGGGAACCGCTGTTGGCGTCGACCTCACGACTACGCCATGACCTTCATCGGCGAAGCGTGTCCGACTCCCTCCAGAACCGGAGTCGAGCACCAGGTGGAACTTCGCCAACAACGCCAGGAACGTTTGAATCGTGCGGGAAACCCCACTCGGCTACGCTGCGTCCTCGACGAAGCCGCGTTGCACAGACTGGTCGGCGGACCCGAGGTGATGCGCGAGCAGCTCGAACACCTGATCGAACTCTCCGAGAAACCGAACATCAACATCCGGGTGGTGCCATTCGCCGCCGGAGCACACGCGGGCAGCAAGAGCGCGTTCTCCCTGCTGAGGTTTCCCGAGAACCTGAACACGGACGCCGTTTACCTGGAGAACGAGCGAGGAGCGGTCTGGTTGGAGCGTCCCGCCGACATCGAGCACTACACGACCGTGTTCGACCTCATGAGCTCCCGCGCACTCGACGCGAGCGCCTCGATGGAACTGGTGGCTAGTCTGGCTTCGTCCCTGTGAGAACGACAAGGAGAACCAGACGATGACCGACCTGTTATCGGCTACGTGGCGGAAGTCCTCGTACAGCGGGACGAGCGGCCAGTGCGTCGAGGTCGCGGACTACCTCGACGCGGTTACCGCCGTGCGGGACTCCAAGGACCCGACCGGCAGCGCGTTGGTCTTCGACCGAACCAGCTTCACCGGCTTCCTCGAAAGCGTCAAAATCGGCGAACTCGACCGCTGAGCAACGCCGAACAACGAAGGAGGTCCCGCCCTCCGGTGGGGCCCCTTCGCTCGACGCGGCCGACCACTCACCGTTACAGTACTTCCGTCTTCCCTAGGCGGCTCTGCCGTCTGTTCTCTTCTTCTTGGTCGACCGCGTTACGCGACTCGGGGTGCGTTTACAGCTTACGCGCTTTGGAACACTTCTTCTTTTTCTCTTAATTCTACTGATCGGTCATCGCACGACACGTGTCTTTGCCTCCGCTGCAGGAGGTTTCTTGTGATATCATCAATGGAGGACACATGAGAACATCAACGATAAAACAGCACAACACAGCACGCGCAAACTCCAGAAGATCAATTCCGCATGCATCAAACATGATCTCCCTGTCACGTGCCATCCCCTTAACCTTCTACGAAACTTTACTTAATCAATCAACGCGACAAAACTACTACCAGACTCACCCCGAGTCGCCATAGAGAAAATTCATCTGCACATCCTTCGACACACACCAATCACCGAAACGAACAGCCGGAGCGGATACAATCCACTCCGGCCGACAAGCAGTCAATTTATCTACATATCACCTCGAGGATAACCATTTTTCAATCCTACATGTTTCGTTTTTCTCCACGTAAATTCTTCGCACTCAAAAGCACCCCCAATGAGACAACGAACACCACCCAAGAAACGAGAAAGTTTTGCCATTTCCAAATTATGAATAAATTAAACGCGAAGCCCACCAAAGAGGTCGCCAGCAAAAAAATGTAAAACTTTCTTCCGCTGTAACGGCGAGACTTCATATATCATCCTAAGCCAATACAGATCAGCACTCATAGTGACCACCCCAAGCGTTAATCAGGCTCGCACCCGCGAAAACTCCACCAAGTGCCCAGGCTGCCCCTCCCGTAGCCAAACCGCCCACTACAACACCCCCTGCAGTAATAACTGTTGAACCGTACAAGTATTTTCTCGAGCACGCATTGAGCCCGGTCGGATCAGAGAGGTTGGTCGGGTTGCATTCCGCGTAGGCGTAGAGGTTGGACTCCTGCCTGCTGGGGTCGGTCTGGGTGAACCACTTCGTGTCGGTGTCGTAGTAGCGGTGCCCGAACATGTAGTCACCGGTGTCGAGCTGGTAGGAGCCGTTGTAGCGGAACGGGTTCTCCTCGGCTGCCTTTCCGGTGGCGGTGGTTTCGCCGTAGGTGCCGTACTCGTAACTGCCCGCGATGGTGCCGTCCTCGGCCAGCAGCGCCAGCACGGTGCCACGCTGATCGGTGATCGCGTTGTAACGCTTGCCGTCGGGCCCGGTCTTGGTGATCAGTTTCCCCGCGGGATCGCGGAAGTAGCCGGTCCGCTGCCCGTTGTCGGTGATACTGGTGATCCCCATCGCTGTGTGGGTGAACACGTGCTGCACCGTGTTGCCGCCGGTGGTTTCGGTGATCGAACGTGGCGTGGTCTGGTCCGCGGTGTCGTAAACCGCCTTGTCGATACTGCCCGAGGGTAGCTGTGCGCCGGTCAGCTGGTTGGCAGCGCTGTACTCGTAGCTCGCCCCGTCACTGCTGCCGGTGAGGTTTCCCGCGGAGTCGTAGTCGTAGCTGGTGCCTCCCTTCTCCGTGAGCTGGTCGGCGGCGTTGGTGGTGTAGCTCGTACCGTTCGGACCGCTGGTGATGTTCGAGGCGGTGTCGTAGCCGTACGAGCCGGCACCCGAGTTGCTGGAAGTGATGCGCTGCAGCGCGTCGTAGTCATAGCTGTTCCCCGTGCCGTTGATGTTCCGGTACTGCAACAGCGTGGTGTCCGAACCATCCGGTGCGGAGTACGAGTAGCTCGTGTCGAACTTCGTGATCCCGTCGGTGTCGGTGACCGTGATCCCCGTCTGACGACCGGCTGCGTCGTAGGTCATCGTCTGCTTACCAGCACCGGGGAACGTGACGCTGGTTCGTTGATCTGCGGCGTTGTAACCGAAGGTGGTGGTCTGACCGCTCGCATCGGTCATGGAGATCAGCCGATTACCCGCGTCGTAGGAGTACGTGGTCTCCCCGTTCGGGTCGGTCATCGAGACCATGTTGCCCGCCGGGTCGTACTCGTACGAGATGGTTTCCGTCGAACCACCGGCGGAACGCTTCTTCTCCGTCATCAGCCCGGCACGCAGATACGTGAACGTGGTCGTGGCGGACGAGGTTTCCCGCGCGGTCATCTTACCGAGAGAGTTGTAACTCATCGTCTGCGACACGGTGCCGTTGTGACTGACGGACACCACACGATCGAGCTTGTCGTAGGAGTACTCGGTGGTGTTGCCGTTTCCGTCGGTGACGCTGGTGACCCGGGACAACGCGTCGTAGGTGTAGGTGATCGACCCCAGCGGACCCGGCTGCTGGATCTCGGTGAGGTTGCCCGCCTCGTCGTAGGAGTACGTCGTGGCCGCACCGTTGCCGTTGACCTGCTTGGCCAGGGTCCCGTCGGAGTTGTAGGTGTTGGCCCGCAGTGTCTTGTCGAGATCGGCGGAACGGACCTCGGTCAGATTGCCCGCCTCGTCGTAGGAACGGGTTTTCGTCCGCTCCTGCGGGTCGGTGATCGAGGTGGGCAGGTGCGGGTGAGTCGAACTGTCGTATCCGACGGTGGTTTCGGCCCCGGTCGGCAACTTGGTGCCCACCAGGTTGTTCAGCCGGTCGTACTCCGAGGTGGTCGAGTTGTTCAACCCGTTGGTGTTGGTCTGCACGTCGCTGTTGGGCGTCCAGGTCTTCGACTGCTCGTTGCCCAGCGCGTCGACCGCCTTGATCTGGCGACCGCGTTCGTCGTAGGTGTAGACGGTCTCGTTGCCGTTCGGATCGGTCTGAGTCGTCGTGTGGTCACCGTAGGAGAACTCGGTGACGGCCACTGTGGTCCCGTTGGGCTCGTGGACCTCGGTCACTTGGTCAGCGCTGTTGTAGCTGAAGACGTACTGGCTGTAGTCCGGCAGTGTGAGCCGGGAGAGATTGCCCGAGTCGGTGTAGTTCAGCAGATACCGGTTTCCACCACGGTCGGTGAACGTGGTCATCCGTCCGGCATCGTTGTAGGTGTACTTTCCTGCGGAAGTACCCGTCGGGTCCGTGATGCCGGTGATCCGCCCGCCGCTGTCGTGACTGAAGGTGGTCACCCGCCCCTGCGAGTCGGTCACCGAAGCCAGCGTGCCGTCGTCGTTGTAGCGGTAGGTGTTGGCGTTGCCGTTGCGATCGGCCTGCGCCGACAACCACCCCTGTTCGGTGAACGACCAGGTCTTGTTGGAGCCGTTCCAGGTGAGTTCGTAGCTGCCGTCGGACAGCTGCGCCAGTTCGGCGTCCACGCCGGGCGCGGGATCGAAACCTCCCGAACCGTCCGCGGTGAACGTCGCACAGTAGCCCGAGGCCCCGTGCAGCACCGCGTCGTCACCCTCGAACGTCAACCCGATGTCGCCACCCGCGTTGATGTTCCAGCCGGAACCGTAGGTACCCCCACCGGAGAGCTTGCTGTTGTAGACGTGATTCAACGACAGGTTCTGCCCGGTTCCCCTGATGGTGAGATCCCGGGCGGTGGCGACCATGTTGCCGTTGAACGTGTTCACCCCGATCTGGACTCGGTCCGATATCCGGAACCGTTCCATCGGATACTGCGGCAGTACCCCGGTGGCCTGCCCCGATTCGCAACTCACCGTCGAGGCGGAGCTCTGCGCGGCAGCGGTCCGCCTCTTGGAGGACCGCTCCTTGCCCGGAGCGTCCCACTGTTCGGCGGGTGCCACCCCTCCCTCGGGAGAACGATTCACGTTCTCGGGAGGCGTCCATGCGCTGTCCGGTTCGGACAGACCGGTGCTCGGCACCGGTGCGGCTCCTCCTTGCTGCTCAGCGGCCTGCGAAGCCACCGGAACGCTCATCATCAGTGCGGATATGCCTGTCACGGCGATGCCGCTCAGCACTCTGCCACGCACCGAGCGATGTCTTGAACTCATGCTTCGTCGCTCTTTCGGTTCGTCCCGCTCGGCCTGGCACCACTCGTGCCCGGGACCGGGCAAACTGATAATTCAACGAAGTCGACCCGAAACAGCACGAAATCATAACTGTGATCGCACTCATCTGTGGATGACCTCCGCACGGAGCAGAGCGGTGTGTCCTGAACCACTTTAGTTTGTTGCGTAATCCAACTACATCTACGTTTCCTCGCCGGCGGTGTGGAACTCGGCCCCACACCGCCGGACCAGACATCCGAACCCGGTGCTGTCCCCACGGAGGAAATCCCATGCTCGTTGCCCGTCGAAGAGGTTGGCGGGCGGTACTGACCGCCGGCATCGCGGCCGGTGCCGTGCTGCTTCCCGGAGTCGCTACCACGAAGGCTTCCGCAGCCGAAGCAGCCGAATCCACGCCGACTCCGGTAACCGCAGGCTCGATGCCCACGCCGCAGACCAACGGCACGATCTTCTCGGTGACCATCGTCGGAGACACCGCCTACGCGGGTGGCATGTTCACCAAGGCACGCCCCGACGGAGTAGCGCCCGGCGGTGACGGTGAGGTCACCCGGCACAACCTCCTCGCGTTCGATCTGGACACCGGAGAACTGCTGCCCTGGACCCCCGAAGTCGCCGTCAGTCAGACACTCCAGAACTACCCGGGCCCGTACTGCCGAGAGGTCGAAGGACCTGCCTGGGCCTGTGACTCGGTGTTTCAGCTCGAAGCCTCCCCGGACGGCTCCGAGCTCTACGTCGTCGGGGACTTCGATCAGGTCAACGGAGAATGGCGCTCCCGCATCGCCCGCTTCGACACCGCATCGCGCGAGCTGGACCCGAACTTCGATCCCCGTGCCACCGGTCGTGTCCGCGGCCTGTCCGCAACCGAGAACACCGTCTACTTCGGTGGAGCGTTCGACGCCGTCGACGGCACCGCTCGTCAACGCCTGGCCGCCGTGGACACGGACGGAAGCCTCACCTCGTGGAACCCGTCCGTCGACAACGAGGTGTTCACCGTCCAAGCCGCGCCGGCGCAGCAACGTGTACTGCTCGGTGGTGCTTTCAACGCGGTCAACGGGGAACAGCGCCGCGCCATGATGGCCGTGGACGACACCTCGGGGGCGAACGTCTCCTGGCAAGCCCGCGTGCCCGCAGGCAGCGAAGTGGTCACCGACATCGCTACCGACAGCACGGGCACCGCCTATTTCGGCGCCTACGACCACAGCAACAACGAGGTCCGGTTCGAAGGACGCACCGCCATCGACATCGCTACCGGCGAAGCCGACTGGTGGGACGGGTGCTACGGAGACACCCAGGGAGTCGCCGTGGCCGACGGCATCCTCTACAGCGCTTCGCACACCCACGACTGCGCGGCCATGGACGAAGTCACCGACGACCAGTACTACCGCTTGCTGGCGGAAACGACCACGGCGACGGAAACCGCGACGGCTACGTCCAACCACGTCGAGAAAGGCGATCCCGTGCCCGGGGTGCTGCCGTGGTTCCCGAACACCGACCAGGGACCGGCGGGCTCGGCGTGGCAGCACGGCCCGTGGGCGGTCGACGCGACAAGTGAGTACGTGCTGGTCGGTGGCGAGTTCACCACCGTCAACGGGAAAGACCGGCAGAGCCTCGCCCTGTTCGGTGCCCGCGACGTCCCCGGATCCGTCGACAACGGACCCAAGCAAGCGTTGCTGACCTCTCCGGACCTTTCCCGGGACGCGGACGGCAACGTGACGATCACTTGGAACACCACCTGGTCGGCCCAAACCACGAACATCCGCTACGAGGTGATCCGCAGGGGAGCCGACGAACCGATCCACACCGTCACCCAGCGCAACCGTCCCTGGAACACGCCGCGACTCAGCTACACCGACACCGAGCACACGGCAGGCACCTACCGCATCCGCGCGGTGGACACCGACGGCAACGCCATCGGTTCCCCCAGCACCACCATCTCGGCATCGGAGGACTGACCCGTGCTCGCTGTGGCACTGACACTCGGCGTGATCTGGCTGGTGTTGTCGTTGCGGCGGGCGAACCACACGATCGACGCGATTCTGAGCGAAGAACTCGATCGGGCGACTCCGGATAGTCCGGCGGATTCCCGCACACCGGAGTCCGGGTACGTTGCCTCCGCTTCCCACCAGTGGCGGTAGCCGTACAACGGTTCCGACGCGGTGCGGTTCCCCGGGGACCGCACCGCGTGCTCCCGCGGTGTCGTCACACGTGCCCGGCGCGGCTAGGCTGCCCGCATGGCTGACGAACTCGTGCATCGCGAAGTGGACAACGGGGTCGCCACGATCACGCTCGACTCGCCGCACAACCGCAACGCGCTGTCCGCACAACTGCGCGGGGAACTGCTCGGAGCGCTGGACGACTCGACGGCGGACGACTCGACGCGGTTGATCGTGCTGGACCACACCGGACCCGTGTTCTGCGCCGGGATGGACCTCAAGGAGTCCCGCTCCGAGAGCGCCGAGAACCAGGGCATCAACGAGGTCCCCCGGCTGGTGGAGCGGATCTGGAACAGTCCGAAACCGGTGGTCGCGAAACTGGCCGGCCCCGCGCGAGCCGGTGGGCTCGGCCTGGTCTCCGCCGCCGACATCGCCGTCGCCGCCGAGGAGGCCACCTTCGCCTTCAGCGAGGTACGCATCGGAGTCGTGCCCGCCGTGATCTCGGTGACCGTGCTGCCGCTGCTGCGGGCGCGGCAGGCCCACGAGCTGTTCCTCACCGGAGAGACCTTCGACGCGCGACGCGCGGTGGACATCGGCCTGCTCAACTCGGCGGTACCCGCCGATCGGCTCGAGACCGAAGTGGCCCGCTACAGCGAGATGCTGGCCAAGGGCGCTCCGAACGCGCTGGCCGCCACCAAGGAGATGCTCCGGACGTCGCGCCCCGAGGGCCTCGAAACGGACTTCGCGAACATGCTGGAGCTGTCGGCCCACCACTTCGCGAGCGAGGAGGCCGCGGAGGGAATGCGGGCCTTCGCCGAGAAGCGCGCGCCCTCCTGGGCGCAGTGGTCCGAATAGCACCGCGGGCAGGGTCTCACCGGCGGTGGGCCCCTGCCCGGTCCCGCCGTCGACTTCGGACGGCCCCGCGCGGACCGCAGAGAAGCACGCGGGGAAGCACTCCGCTACTCGGCGTTACCGTCCTCGGCGCAGACCGCCCGGAAGACGCGTTCCCCCGACTCCTGGGCCGCGGCCACCAGCACCGAGCCGACCCCCCGGTAAGCCTTGGGATCGTGCTCGGCCAGCACGCGGTGGTTCGACCAGACCAGCACGTGCTCCCCGGCGGGCAGCCACGACAGGTCGATCAGGCAGTCGTGCAGCGCGTCCAGGTTGCGACCCGCCCACTCCGGGAACGAGAGCTCGGCCGCCACGGCGTCCAGCATCATCCGCTTGCTGAACACTTCGGACCCGTCCACGACGTGCACGAAAGCGCCTGCGGCGCGCATCTGCCGCACGGCTTCCTCGGTAGTGTCGAACACGGGCAGCGGAGCTGGCTCGGGCACCACGGCTTCCTTCCTCGCGTTCCGCTTCAGAAAACCAACCGGACTCATCATCGACAACCGCGCAATTCGATCTCATCGCCCGCCGAACCCGCGGACGATTCCTTCGCGACCATTCATCAAGATGTTCACGTTCAGATTGTCATAGCTGGTCACTTGGCGTGAACCTCTCGCGGGCTCTCGCTGCGGGTGCCCCGACATCGGGTAGCGGCCCCCGCCCCAACCAACGATCCGATCGGAAAACATCGATCAGACGACATCGACGTGCTCGGCCACCCAGCCGAACACGACCAGAGCGATCATCACAAGCAGCACGAGCGTTATGCGAGCGCGCGAATTCACCCTCGCCTCCGGCGGAATCGATCACGAGTGAACACTGCGCCGCCCCGGTCCAACACGTCGCCACCTCACACCAAAACCGGAACCGGCACGTCCGCGAACGTAGCGTTCCCGCCTGCGCAACGGCGGTTCGGCATCGCGAACCCTCGTCAGCTTGGCCGCGACCTCGTCCGTGACCCGGTCGACCAGGCGAGCGACGAGCCAGCACAGCGGGACGAGCACGGCCAGTACCAGCGTCACCTGGAACGGGTAGGGAAGCATCACGAGCCACGACGCGACCCCGTCCCACAACGCGACCAGTTCGCCCATCACGAGGGGTCAGCGTACCCCGAGGTTCTCGAGAACGTGCGCGGGTGTCCCGGAGCGTCCGCGAGCCCGGTTGTCGCCCGCGCGTGGCCACCCCACTCCCGTGATCGGGGAAAACAGCTCCCCGACGGGAAAGCGGCTCCCCGGGTCCCGGACGCTCCGGGGAATCGGATCCGCCGGACGAACTTCCGCCGGGAGCTCCTCTAGCTCTCCGCCGAGCGCTGCCTGATGGAATTGATCACGGCACTGAAGTCGTAGCCGCCGCCTCCCTCGGAGTTGAAGCGCTCGTAGATGCTCGAGGCGAGCCGCCCCACCTCCGTGTCCGCACCACTGCGCTCGGCCGCCGAAACCGCGAGCCCGAGATCCTTGAGCATCAGCTCGGCCGCGAACCCGGGTTCGTAGTCGTGGTTGGCCCTGCTCGTGTCCACCATGCCCGGCACGGGGCAGTTGGTGGTCAACGACCAGCACTGCCCGGTGGAGACCGAGGCGACGTCGTACAGCGCCTGGTGCGGGAGACCGAGCTTCTCCCCGAGCACGAACGCCTCGGCCACTCCCAGCATCGAAGCCGCCAACATGAGGTTGTTGCACATCTTGGTGACCTGACCGTTGCCCGCTCCTCCGCAGTGGATCACCTTGCGAGCCATCGGTTCGAGGAACTCCTGCGCGGACCGGTAGGCCTGCTCACCACCTCCGACCATGAAAGTCAGCGTTCCGGCCTCGGCCCCGGCCGTGCCGCCGGAAACCGGTGCGTCCACCGACTCCAGCCCCGCCTGCCCGGCCAGCTCGTGGGCCCGCCGGGAGTCCGCGACGTCCACGGTCGAGGAATCGATCAGCAGTGTGGCTCCGGAGACCGACCCGAGGATCTCGTCGTAGCACTCCAGCAGGTGCTTGCCCCCCGGAAGCATCGTGATCACGGCGTCGGCGCCGTCGACCGCGTCGACGGCCGAGTCCACGGCCGTCACCCCGTGCTCAGCCGCGCTCCGCAGCACATCGGACGAAAGGTCGAACCCCCGTACGGTGTGTCCGGCTTTGACCAGGTTCGCCGACATGGGCCCGCCCATGTGTCCCAGCCCGATGAATCCGATGACAGCCATGGCCATCCACCTTTCTCGTGATCCGACATTGTGACCACCGAGGGGCACCGGACCTCAGCCGGAGAGACCGAGGTCCCCGCCGGTGGGACGTGCGAAGAAGGCGGCGACGCGTTGTTCGTCGACGTCCTCGAGCCGGGCTGGCGACCAGGAGGGGTCGCGGTCCTTGTCCACCAGAGTCGCGCGCACCCCCTCGACGAAGTCGCCCAGGTGAGTGCACGACAGCGAGACGCGGTACTCCTGATCGAGCACCTCTTCCAGCGAGTCCAGCTCACGCGCGGCGCGCAGCGCCCTCAGGGTGACCTTCAGCGAGGTCGGCGACTTGGTGGCGATCGTCCGGGCGGCTTCCTGCGCGGCGGACTCGGGCCGCGCACGCAGCCCCTCCAGGATCTCCTCGACCGAGTCGCGCCCGTAGACCTGGTCGATCCACTCGCGCGCCTCGCCCAGTTCGGAGCGCGGAGGCGTGGTGGAGTACTTCTCCAGTGCTGCCTCCACGTCGCCCGCTCCGAGCGCTGCGATCAGTTCCTCGAGGTCACCGCTCGCGACGTAGTGGTCGGCCAGCCCGCAGTGCACCGCGTCGGCACCGCTCACCGGACCACCGGTCAGTGCCATGTGCGTGCCGAGCTCCCCCGGGGTGCGCGAGAGCAGGTAGGTGCCGCCGACGTCGGGGACGAATCCGATCCCCACCTCGGGCATGCCCACCTTGGAGCGCTCGGTGACCACGCGGTGCGAACCGTGGGCCGATATCCCGACACCGCCACCCATGCAGATGCCGTCCATGATTCCCACGACCGGCTTCGGATAGCGCGCCAGCGCGTCGTTCATCCGGTACTCGGCGGCCCAGAACGTCTCGGTGAGTTCCGGTTCGCCCTCCTTGATCGCGTCGTACATCGCGCGGATGTCCCCACCTGCGCACAGTCCGCGGTCGCCCGCGCCCTCGATGAGCACCGCGCGCACCCTGTCGTCGGTGCGCCACTGGTCCAGCGCGGTCAGCACCGCCCGGACCATGTCGTAGGTCAGCGAGTTCAGGGCCTTCGGCCGGTTGAGCGTGATCCGGCCGAGTGCTCCCCACACCTCGAACAGCACCTGCTGCTCGTCGTTCTCCTGGCTCGTCATGAAACAGACTCCAACAGTCCACGGGAAATGATCAGCCGCATGATCTCGTTCGTACCTTCCAGGATCTGATGCACCCGGAGATCACGTACGATCTTCTCCAATCCGTACTCGGAAAGGTATCCGTAACCTCCGTGGATCTGAAGGGCTTCGTTGGCCACGTTGAAACCGCTGTCCGTGGCCAGCCGCTTGGCCATGGCGCACAGCCGGGTGGCCTCGGGATCACGGGCGTCGAGCGCGGCAGCCGCCCGCCACAGCAGGGTGCGGGCCGCCTCGAGCTCGGTGGCCATGTCGGCCAGCTTGAACCGCAGCGCCTGGAACTCGCCGATCGGCGAGCCGAACGCGTGACGCTCCGTGGCGTAGTTCGTGCTTCGCTCCAGAGCCTTCCGCGCGCCGCCCAGTGAACAGGCCCCGATGTTGAGCCGGCCCCCGTCCAGACCGGACATGGCGATGCGGAAGCCGATGCCCTCCTCGCCGAGCCTGTTGCGCGCCGGAACCCGCACGTCGGTGAAGACGACCTGCCTGGTCGGCTGGGCGTTCCACCCCATCTTGCGTTCCTCCGGACCGAAGGAGATCCCCTCGCTGCGACCGTCGATCACCAGCGTGGATATTCCCTTCGCGCCGGGCTCGCCCGTACGCACCATCACGACGTAGACGCCCGCGTAGCCGCTTCCGGAGATGAACTGCTTCACCCCGTTGACGATGTAGTCGTCCCCGTCGCGCACGGCCCTGGTCTTCAGGGCGGCCGCGTCCGATCCGGCGTCCGGTTCGGTGAGGCAGTAGCTGCCCAGCCTGCGCATCGAGCACAGCTCGGGCAACCACTCGGCGCGCTGCCGCTGGTCCCCGTAGGCGTCGATCATCCAGGCGACCATGTTGTGTATCGAGACGTAGGCCGCGATGGTGGGGCAGCCGGTGGCGAGCTCCTCGAAGATCAGCGCGGCGTCGAACCGGCTGAGCCCGCTCCCGCCGTACTGGTCGTCGATGTAGACACCGCCCATGCCGAGCTCACCCGCCTCGCCCAGCACGTCCACCGGGAAGTGCTTCTCCCGGTCCCACTCCTCCGCGTGGGGGGCGATGCGCTCGGTGGCGAATTCGCCCGCGGTTTCCCTGATAGCTCGCTGGTCCTCCGTGAGGGCGAACGGGGACAGCGGGGTCTCTGCCGATGCGACGGAAGCGGTCACTTGGTACTCCTGCTCGATCGGGGACGCCGGTTCGCGGCGTCGTTTCCTCGCGTGTCGCCGGGCCCGCCCCGCGGGGCACCGGCCGTGGCCTCTCCCGGACCGGGCGGGATCACCCCCGGTCCGCGAACGGACGAACGCCGACTCACGTGCCGCTCACCCGACCAACCACGCAGAGCGCGTCAGTGCATCGTCGGAATGGTGAAGCTGGCGTCCTCCTTGCGCCCGGAGGGCCAACGGGAGGTGACGGTCTTCGTCTTGGTGTAGAACCGGATGGAGTCCGGTCCGTGCTGGTTCAGGTCCCCGAATCCGGAGCGCTTCCAACCGCCGAACGTGTGGTATGCGATCGGCACGGGGATGGGAACGTTGATGCCGACCATGCCGGTGTTCACCCTCCCGGCGAACTCGCGGGCCGAGTCCCCGTCCCTGGTGAATATCGCGACACCGTTGCCGTACTCGTGCTCGCTGGGCAGTCGCAGCGCCTCCTCGTAGTCGGCGGCACGCACCACCGACAGCACCGGCCCGAAGATCTCCTCCCGGTAGATCCGCATGTCCGGGGTGACGTTGTCGAACAGGGACGCGCCGAGGAAGAAGCCGTCCTCGTGCTCCGGCATCCGGAATCCGCGACCGTCGACCAGCAGCTCGGCCCCTTCACCGACGCCGAGCTCGATGTAGTCCTCGACCTTCTTCTTGGCCTGTTCGGTCACCAGCGGGCCGAAGTCCGCGGACTCGTCGAAGCTCGTGCCGATCCGCAGTCCCCGGACCCGTTCGTTCAGCTTCTCGACGAGCGCATCCGCCGTGGGCTGCCCGACGGGCACGGCCACCGATACGGCCATGCAGCGCTCGCCCGCCGAGCCGTATCCCGCTCCCACCAGGGCTTCGACCGCCTGGTCCAGGTCGGCGTCCGGCATGATGATCATGTGGTTCTTCGCGCCGCCGAAGCACTGTGCGCGCTTGCCGTGCGCGGCCGCGGTCGAATAGATGTACTCGGCGATGTCGGAGGAGCCGACGAAACCGACGGCCTCCACTTCCCGGTGGGTGAGCAGCGCGTCCACGGCCGTCCTGTCACCGTTGACCACGTTCAGCACCCCGGGGGGCAGCCCCGCCTCGACGAACAGCTCGGCCAGGCGCAGCGGCACGGAGGGGTCGCGCTCGGACGGCTTGAGCACGAAGGAGTTACCGCAGGCGATCGCGGGGGCGGCCTTCCACAGCGGGATCATCGCCGGGAAGTTGAACGGGGTGATGCCGGCGACGACACCGAGCGGCTGCCGCATCGAGTAGACGTCGATGCCCGTGCCCGCTCCTTCGGTGTACTCGCCCTTGAGCAGGTGCGGGATTCCCGCGGCGAACTCGACGACCTCGAGGCCGCGCTGCACGTCGCCGCGCGCGTCCGGCACGGTCTTGCCGTGCTCGGAGGCCAGCAGCCGAGCCAGCGAGTCCATCTCCTCGTTGCACAGCTCGAGGAACCTCATCAGGACCCGCGCCCTGCGCTGGGGGTTCCAACTCGCCCATTCGCGTTGTGCCTCGGCCGCGCCGCGCACGGCGGCGTCCACCTCCCCCGAGGTGGCGAACGGCACCCTGGCCTGGACCGTTCCCGTGTTCGGATCGAAGACCTCGCCTTGGGTCCCCGAGGTTCCCGCGACGCGCTTGCCGCCGATGAAGTGCTCGAGCTCGTTGGTCATTCCGCTACGCACCCTTCCCCTGGACCGCTCGCCCGCTTCCACCACTAGGAAGCCAAACTTTTGGTAGCCCAATCATTCATCGATCGTGCCACCACGCAACAGGGTGTTCTACGCCACAACACGATTGTGTGAGCGGAGGGGCCGGACCGGAAGGCTCCGGGAAGGTTTCACGCACGCCACGAACGGCGGATCGCCCGGGACGCCCCGGGCGCACAAGCGTGGGCGGGAACCCGCCGATCCGGGTTCCCGCCCACTCGCACCATCGCGATCATCACACCCCGCCACAGGGCCGCTGGTGCGTCTTGGGTGAACGTCCCGCGGGACGTTCACGGTTTTCGGGAGTCATGGTCCGAACGGACCGTTCCGGAGGGACTCCACTCCGCCGAGCTCGTCCGACACTCCTCTCGGCGGGTGCGCCCCTGCCCCGAGGGCCGGACGGGCGGGCGGGCTCGACGCCGCAAGAAGCCCGCCCACGCGCCGTCACCCTCCGCCGGGACGGCCGGACCGTCGGATCAGAACTGTGCGGTCTCGGTGGAGCCGGCCAGAGCGGTGGTCGAGGACTCGGGGTTCACGGCCATGCTGATCTGGTCGAAGTAACCGGTGCCCGCCTCGCGCTGGTGCTTCGTCGCGGTGTAGCCGTCCTTCTCCGCCGCGAACTCCTTCTCCTGGAGGTCGACGTAGGCGGCCATGTCGTCCGTGGCGTAGTTCTTGGCCAGGTCGAACATGCCGTGGTTCAGCGCGTGGAAGCCGGCCAGCGTGATGAACTGGAACTTGTAGCCCATCTGGCTGAGCTCCCGCTGGAACTTGGCGATGGTGCTGTCGTCCAGGTTCTTGCGCCAGTTGAACGAGGGAGAGCAGTTGTAGGCCAGCATCTTGTCCGGGTACTGGGCCTTGATCGACTCGGCGAACTTCCTGGCCACGTCCAGATCGGGAGTCGAGGTCTCCATCCAGATCAGATCGGCGTAGGGCGCGTAGGCGAGACCGCGCTCGATGCACGGCTCGAGGCCGTTGTTCACCTTGTAGAAGCCCTCGGCGGTGCGCTCGCCGGTGACGAACTTCTGGTCCCGCTCGTCCACGTCGCTGGTCAGCAGCGTGGCCGCCTGCGCGTCGGTGCGGGCCACGACCAGCGTCGGAACTCCCGCGACGTCAGCGGCCAACCTCGCCGAGTTGAGCGTCTTGACGTGCTGGCTGGTGGGGATGAGCACCTTGCCCCCGAGGTGGCCGCACTTCTTCTCGGAAGCGAGCTGGTCCTCCCAGTGCACACCGGCGGCACCCGCCTGGATCATGCCCTTCATGAGCTCGTAGGCGTTGAGCACACCGCCGAACCCGGCCTCGGCGTCGGCGACGATCGGGGCCAGCCAGTGCCGGTCCTCCTGCTCCACCTCGGTCGCCTCGGGGTCCAGCGCCTCGGCCCAGGAGACCTGGTCCGCCCTCTTGAGGGCGTTGTTGATCCTGCGGACCACCTGCGGGACCGAGTTCGCGGGGTACAGGCTCTGGTCCGGGTAGGTCTCGCCCGCGAGGTTGGCGTCGGCGGCGACCTGCCAACCGGACAGGTAGATGGCCTGCAGACCCGCGCGGACCTGCTGGACGGCCTGGTTTCCGGTCAGCGCGCCGAGGGCGTGGATGTAGTCGTTGTCCCGCAGCAGCTCCCACAGGCGCTCGGCGCCCAGCCGGGCCAGCGTGTTCTCCTCCTGCACGGAGCCGCGGAGGCGGATGACGTCGCTTGCGGAGTAGGTGCGCTCAACGCCCTTCCAGCGCGGGTTCGTCTCCCAGTCGTGCTGGAGGTCCTTGGCTGCCTGCAGAGCCTGTTCGCGGGTGCCGGGTTGAGGGCTCATGGCTTTCACCTTTCCGATCGCTTGCGGCCTGTTGATCCCAGTGTTGGTGCTACAGCAAGAAAAAACGAGGAGCCATCGAAGCAAAATTTCGTATTTTTTCTGCTACAGTGAAGCTCATGTCGGAGTTCACGACCGAGACAGCGGAAGAAGCCGGTACTTTTTCCACGGAGCAGGACCTGCTGGTGTTCGGCCAGCGGCTGCGCCACACGCGCAAAGCAGCAGGACTCACCCTTTCCGAGCTGGGAAAACGCGTGGACAGAGCCCCCTCGCAGCTCTCACTGCTGGAGAACGGGCACCGCGAACCCAAGCTCTCGTTACTCAGGTCACTCGCCACTGCCCTCGGCAGCACGGTGGACGAGCTGCTGTCGAAGAAACCGCCGAACAGGCGTGCCGAGCTGGAGATAGCCGTGGAGCAGGCACAGCTCGACCCGCTGTACCAGCAGCTCGACGTTCCACCGCTGAAAGTCACCAAGCGGGTCCCCACCGACGTGCTGGAACACGTGCTGGCGCTCTACGAGGAGCTGCGCCGCAGGGAGACCAAACGGGTCGCCACCCCGGAGGAAGCCCGCGCGGCCAACGCCGAGCTGCGCAGCATGATGCGCGAACACGGCAACTACTTCCCCGAGATCGAGAGGTCGGCGGACGAGATACTGCGCCGCGTCGGCTACCACGGCGGCCCGCTCTCCGAGGGACTGATCCAGTCCATCGCGACCCATCTCGGATACGGCCTGCGGTTCGTCACCGACCTGCCCCGCTCCGTGCGCTCGGTCACCGACCTGCGCCACAAGAGGATCTTCCTGCGACGCGAGTCCCTGGGCATGCACAGCCCGCGGACGATCCTGCTGCAGACCCTCGGGCACCTCAGCCTGGGGCACCGGCAGCCGCGCGACTTCGCGGACTTCCTGCGCCAACGCGTCGAGGCGAACTACTTCGCCGCCGCAGTGCTGATCCCGGAGAGCTCGGCGGTCCCCTTCCTCCGCCAGGCCAAGGCCGACCGCGACCTGGCCGTGGAGGACCTCCGCGACGTCTTCTCCGTCTCCTACGAGATGGCCGCGCACCGCTTCACCAACCTGGCGACCCAGTACCTGGACCTGGTGTGCCACTTCGTGCGCAACGACGAGACCGGAATCATCTACAAGGCCTACGCCAACGACGGGTTGGAGTTCCCCGCCGACCCCACCGGGGCGATCGAGGGACAGCGGATGTGCCGGTACTGGGCGGGCAGGCAGGTCTTCGCCTCGCCGGACCGCTACTCCACCCACTACCAGTACACCGACAAGCCGGGGGCCACGCACTGGTGCGTCGCCCACGTCGACCCCAGCAGGGGGCGCGACTTCGCGATCACGCTGGGGGTTCCCTACACGGAATCGCGCTGGTTCCGGGGGCGGGAAACCACGAACCACTCCAAGTCGGGCTGCCCGAACGGGGAGTGCTGCCAACGTCCCCCCACCGAACTGGCCAATCGCTGGCAGGGAATGGTCTGGCCGTCGGCCCGGGCTCACTCGCACGTGCTCTCGGCGCTGCCCTCGGACACCTTCCCCGGCGTGGACGAGGCCGACGTCTACGCGTTCCTGGAGTCGCACCAGTGACACGGCGGCCCCGGGACGGGGCCGATCAAGCCGGACGGCGACCGGCCGGACACCGATCGGCCCCTCCACGTGGCGCGTTCATCGAGCCGACGTGGTGGCCCGTGCGCCGGAGCCGCGGGGAGAGGGCGATCCCGCCGCCGGCCTCGGCCTGCGACTCGCCCTTGGTCTCCTCGGCCACAGCACACACTCCACCAATCCGAGCACGATGACCCCGGCTCCGGAACACCGGGACCGGAATCCGGCTACCGCGGACGGCCGTGATCGTCCGCGGTAGTCACGGAAGGTGCACGGGCTCGTCGCGAGGTTCCTCGCTCCCGGTCCTCCGGGCTTCCTGATCCTCCTGGTGCTCGGAGTCGGCGGGCCGGCCGCACGGCTGTTCCTCCACGCGGGGCCCGTGCTCCCTCGACAGGGTCTTGAAGAAGGCCACGCAGATGCCGATCAGAACGATCGCGAACGGTGCCCCGATGAGCACCGAGGCCTTCTGGAGCGCGCCGAGCCCACCGGAGACCAGCAGGACCGCCGCGACGCCCGCCAGCAGGAGTCCCCAGAGAAGCCGGACCCAGACCTTGGGATTCGGGGAGCCACCGCTGGACAGCTCGCCCAGCACCACGGTGCCGGAATCGGCGCTGGCCACGAAGAACACCCACAGCACCACCAGTGTGATGATCGACATGAGGAGGGGCAGCGGGTACTCCTGGATGAAGACGAACATCCCCGCAGCCGGGCTCTGCGCCACGGTCTCGGCGATGTCGGAGGCCTGCCCGGCGCGAGCCAGCTGCAGCGCCGCTCCACCGAACACGGCGATCCAGATCGCGCTGACCAAGCTGGGAACGAGCACGGTGGCGCCGACGAACTCGCGGATGCTGCGTCCACGGGAGATGCGAGCCATGAACATCCCCACGTACGGGGCCCAGGCGATCCACCAGGACCAGTAGAAAACGGTCCAGCTCCCCAACCACTCCGTGTTGGCGCTGAACGCGTCCAGCCGGAAGCTCATCGGAACGATGTTGGTCAGGTAGTCACCGATGCCTTCGGTGAAGACGTTGAGCTGTGTGACGGTCGGTCCGACGACGAAGTAGAAGACCAGCAGCAGCGGGGCGATGAGCATGCTGATGTTGGCGAGCCACTTGATGCCGTGCTCGATCCGCGTCGTCGCCGAGATCATGAACGCCGCCGTGGTGAGGCCGAGGACCACGAGCTGCACCAACACCACGGTGGGCAGCCCGAACGTCTGACCGAGCCCCGCTGTCAACTGCAGTCCGGCCTGTCCCAGGGCGACGGCGATACCGAACACGACCGCCAGCACCGCCAGGATGTCGAGCGTCTTTCCCAGGGGACCGTCCACGCGGTCTCCGAACAAGGGCCGGAAGATGGCGCTGATCAGTGCCTTCTCACCCCTGCGATGGGTGAAGTAGGCCACGGCCAGGCCGGCGGTGGCATAGATCGCCCAGGGGTGCAGCGCCCAGTGGAAAAAGGAGTACTGAACGGCCACCCCGGCGGCCTCTTGCGAGCCGGGCTCGGCAAGACCGAACGGCACGTTGGCATAGTGCGACAGCGGCTCGGCCAGGCCCCAGAAAATGATGGAGGGCCCCATGCCGGCCTGAAACATCATGGCGAACCAGGACAAGCGACCGAAATCGGGGCTGTCGTTCTTCTTCCCGAGTTTGATCCTGCCGTATCTGCTCAGCCCCAGGTAGATCACGAAGACCAGGAAGAGGTTCGCCGCGAGCAGGAAGAACCAGCTCAGATCCAGCACGACGTGGTCGAAAATTCGATTGGTGATCGCGCCGAAGCTCTTCGGCGCCACCGCGCCCCACAGGACGACCAGCGCCGTGGCCGCGACGGAGACGAAGAAAACGGATCCGACCGCGGAACGATTCGTTTTTGATGTTTGCACAGAAATCACTATCTACGATGTCGGGGACATGCGGGCAAAGCGGACGCTGTCAACGATCCCTGGAGTCACGGAGCCCGGCGTGCGCAGCGAACTCAAACTCGGCGGAGCATCCGAATCCCTCGCGGGCGGTTCGGAGTCCGGTGCGAGCGATCTCGAGCATTTCCCGGCGATGGCCGTGACAACGAAGCTCGGGACACCGAAACCTCGAACGTCATCTTCAGCGCCCCGCCTACCAGCCGGGCGGCCACCCCGCCAACGCCAACCTCGCCATACCACACCTCCCTTCCTCCCGCGGTGCCTCACACCGAGGAAAAGCACAACCAGGATTGCTCAGAATTCCAGCAGATCAAGGAAACCGGTGGCGTATTCGCCGTTCGGCGCCCTGATCGCTGCCATCCGAAGCGGGTCTTGAACAATCCACGGGCCATCGACCCTCTCGGTCCCGGAAAGACGCACGATTCCGAGTCGAATCGTCTCGCCTTCCGGCGTGGGGCGACCCGCTCCACTTCGCGGTGCGGGGCGAACGGCGGCCGTCGGTCCGCCCCCGCACCACACCACTACCCTCGGGAGCGGTCTCCCGGCCCACGTCGCACGAGCTCCTCGACCAGCCGCACGAACTCCGCCGCCGAGGGAGAAAGCGGGCCGCGACGCCAGAACAGCACCCCGCGGCGGATCACCCGGGGGCGCAGCGACATGATCGTGGCCCCCTGCTTTCCGGCCTCACCGGCCATCGAAGCGGGCAGCAGGGTGGCGCCCGCTCCGGCCAGCACGCTCGGCACGATCATGGCCTGGTGCGCGGTCTCCACCATCACGTTCGGACCGCCGCGCTGGACGCCCACGGTGTTCTCGATCACTTCGCGGGTCGCGGTTCCCTCGGGGGTGCTCACCCAGTCCAGCTCGGCGAGGTCAGCCGGAGTCAGCTCCGCGCGGTCCCCCGGTGCCGCCGAGGCCGGCAGCACCGCCTGGATCTCCCTGCCGGGCAGCACCATGCTGGCGAGATCCTCCACCACCTCCTCCGTCGAGTCGACCATGCCGAGCTCGCACTCGCCCGCGCGCACGGCGGCCGTCACGTCCCGGCCGAGCTCGGGATCGGCGATGTGCACCGCGACCTTCGGGTGCGCGCGCAGGAACGACCCGACCAGCTCCGCGAGCGGGTCCACCGCCAACGTCGTCTGCGCGACGATGTCCAGCCTCCCTCCGGCCAGACCGAGCACCTCGCGCACCGATTCGGTCGCCGTGCTCAGGTCGCGCATCACCTGGCGCGCGGGCTCTATCAGGGCCTCGCCCGCCGGGGTCAGGGAAACGCCCTGGGGGAGCCGGTGAAAGACCCTGCCTCCAAGTCGGGTCTCCAGCGTCGCGATCGCGTGCGACAGAGAGGGCTGCGCGACGCGCAGCGTCTGCGCCGCCGCGGTGAAGCTCCCGCACTCGGCTATGGCCAGGAAGTACTCCAGCTCCCTGCGTTCCATGCATCCGACCTTCCACTCGCCGTGCTCGACCGGCAGGACCCCGCTGACTCGGCTCGGGAGGGCCCGCGGAGCGACTCGCCGGGTGCCCGCTCCTGACCGCGGAACGGGCACACCGGCCGAAGCGGCACTACACGTCGCGGACACACCGGAAACCGACGTTGCCGATCGAGGAGTCCGGGGTAACACCCTGCCGTGCCGACACCCGGTAACGACGGCAGTGGGACTCGTGGCACAGGTAGGAACCACCACGTGCGCTGCGGCGCTGCCCTCCCGGAGGCCCCTTCGGGTTCGTTCCGACGTCTCCGGCCGGGTAATCGGGATCGAACCAGTCCGCGCACCACTCCCACACGTTGCCGGTCATGTTGTACAGCCCGTAACCGTTCGGGGCGAACTCGTCCACCGGGCAGGTGCCGTACCAGCCGTCGGCGCATTCGTTGCGCCCGGGGAACTCACCCTGCCACACGTTCATCCTGTGCTCGCCCGAAGGTTCCAGCTCGTCGCCCCACGGGAAGGCGCAGCCGTCCAGGCCGCCGCGCGCCGCGTACTCCCACTCCGCCTCGGTCGGCAGCCGCAACCCCGCCCAGGCGCAGTAGGCGTGCGCGTCCCGGAAGGACACGTGCGTGACCGGGTGCTCCGAACGCTGGACCACATCGGAGTGCGGGCCCTCCGGGCACCACCAGTAGGCCCCCTCGACCTGGCGCCACCAGGGTGCAGCTGCCACCCCTCGCGTGGGTGGGAACTCGTCGGGGAGAAGGCCGCCGAACACGAACGACCACCCCCACAGCTCGGCGTCGGTCCGGTGCCCGGTCGCGTCCACGAAAGCGGCGAACTCCGCGACCGTCACCACCGTGGGAGAGATCCAGTACGGATCGAGCCGCACCTCGCGCACCGGCCCCTCACCGTCCTGCGCGTAGGCGTGCTCCCGCTCCTCGCCCATGCGGAAGACGCCTCCGTCGATCCGCACGAGTCCCGCGGTGGAACCGGAGCGGACCTCGCCCCCGCCCACCGGCTCTTCCACGGACGACGTCGTGGCACGTCCCGCCGAGGGGGCGCAGCAGGCCGGTTTCTCATCCCGCTCACTCATGGGCCGCCCTGAACCTTTCACGCCCCAGCTCGCTGTCGCTGTCGCTGTGCAGGTCGTCGCCGAGGTCCACGCGCACCGCGTGCAGTGTTCCCGTGAAAGCGTTGTCGACGACGGGGTAGTCCTCGGTGACCGGCGAAGCGCGGTCCACACCGACGTCGAACGTCTCGTCGAAGGCGAAGTAGTAGGGAATGGTGGCTCCGACCCGCCCCTCGGCGACCTTCGCACCGTCCACGGAGAGGGTCGCGGTGCCTCCCATGCCGACACCACCTCCGTCGTAGGAGAACTCGAGCACGATCTCGTGTTCCCCCGTGCTCAGCGGTTCGGAATCCCGCACCCGGTACACCTCGAGACCGAAGTAGTTGTACGCGTAGCAGGCCCTGCCCTCGTGCACGTACAGGGACCAACCGCCGAAACGCCCGCCCTGGGCCACCAGGACGCCCGCAGCCCCGGCTTCGGGGATCTCGCAGCGCGCGGTGAGCGTGTGCGAACGGTTCTTGACGTTGGGAGCCGTCTCCTCGGTCAACCGCGAGGCCGAGGCGGGGAAGGTGATCGTCCTGCGATCACCGTGCAGGTCACGTCGCCCGGCCTCCCGCGGGTTCTCCCGTTCCGTCATGCGGTCGTCGAGCGGGAAGACGTTGTGGCGGCCGGCCTCGACCAGGAACAGCTGCTGCAGCTCCCGCAGCTTGTCCGGGTACTCGGCGGAGATGTCGCGGGCCTGGCTCCAGTCCACATTGGTGTTGTAGAGCTCCCACCGGTCGTCGTCGAAGTTGCTCTCCGAACCGTCCTGCACCATTTCCCACGGGGTTCCGTGCCGGGTGACCGCCATCCAGCCGTCGTGGTAGATGCCCCTGTTGCCCACCATCTCGAAGTACTGGATCCGATGACGGTCGGCGGCAGCGGAGTCGTTGAAGGTGTAGACCATGCTCGTGCCCTCGACGGACTGCTGGGGCACACCGTTGACTTCCGCGGGCTCCGGAATCCCCGCGGCCTCCAGGACCGTGGGCAGCACGTCGATGACGTGGTGGAACTGGTTGCGGATCCCGCCCGGTTCGGCGATACCGCGCGGCCAGTGGACGATCATCCCGTCCCTGGTCCCGCCGAAGTGCGAGGCGACCTGCTTCGTCCACTGGTAGGGCGTGTTCATCGCCAGCGCCCAACCGACCGGGTAGTGCGCGTGCGTGCTGGGGTCTCCAAGCTCCTCGCGGTACCGGTTGATCGTCTCCGCGTCGTCCGGGATGCCGCTGGCGTAGCGGTGCTCGTTGAGGGTCCCGCCGAGCCCGCCCTCGGCGGAGGCTCCGTTGTCCCCGAGGATGTAGATGAACAGGGTGTTGTCCAGCTCCCCCCGCTCCTCCAGCGCGTCGACGAAACGACCGATCTGGTCGTCGGTGTGTTCGGCGAAACCCGCGTACAGCTCCATCAGCGAAGCCGCCGACTCGCGCTCGGCCTCGGAGAGCTCGTCCCAGTGCGGAACCCCTTCAGCCCACGGGGCCAGCTCCGTGTCCGGCGGAACGACGCCCTGCTCCTTCTGCCGCCGCAGGGTGATCTCGCGCTGTCGGTCCCAGCCGTGGTCGAACGCCCCGCGGTACTTGTCCCGGTACTCCTTCGGGACGTGGTACGGGGCGTGGGTCGCTCCGAACGGCAGGTACGCGAAGAACGGGTTGTCGGGTTTGAGCGACTTCTGGTCCCTGACCCAGTCGATCGCGCGGTCCACGAGGTCCTCGGAGAGGTGGTAGCCGTCCTCCGGGCGGCGCGTGGGCTCCACCGGGGTGGTTCCGTCGAACAGCACCGGGTACCAGTGGTTCATCTCCGCGCACAGGAAGCCGTAGAACTTCTCGAAGCCCTCACCGGTGGGCCAGCGGTCGAACGGCCCGGCCGCGCTCACGTCCCGTGCCGGGGTCTGGTGCCACTTCCCGAAAGCGCCGGTGTTGTAACCGTTGCCCGCCAGGATCTGCCCGATCGTTCCCGCGCTCAGGGGACGTGTCCCGTCGTAGCCGGGCGCGGCGCTGGCCATCTCGGTCGTCACCCCCATCCCCACGGAATGGTGGTTGCGTCCGGTCAGCAGGGACTGCCTGGTCGGGGAACAGACCGCTGTGACGTGGAAACGCGTGTAGCGCAGTCCGCCCGCGGCCAACCGCTCCGCGGTGGGCATCTCGCACGGTCCGCCGAAGGCGCTCGGAGCTCCGAAGCCCATGTCGTCGAGCAGCACGACGACCACGTTCGGTGCTCCTTCGGGGGCGCTCACCTGCTCCGGGGGAGTGAACGGCGGGTCCTGCGAGTGGATGTCCAATGAGGTGGGATTCTGCCGGGGCTTTCCCGAGATCGGCAGACGTGTGCGCGACATCTCCGCGTCTCCCATGTTCGACCTCCTGCACTGTGGGGATTGCGACAGCATGCGATCCGGACCGCTCAAAACCGGAAAACCACGGTAGCCAGAAAAGATCGCCTTTGATCGTTCGACACGTGAACCCGCGGCGGAACAACAGGCGCGGACAATTAAAGGACCGAGCTCTGCCGTTATTCGACGGGCATACTATCCGACACCGAAACAAACGCAACCCCCGCCGCGGCCAATCTCCCCCGCGACATCGCCGCAGAATCGAAAAAAAGCAAACTCAATCCCCAGCGCAGAGACCATGCGGGGCACACTTCAGACAATTTTTGAATCTATCCCATAGATAATTTCTATATGGGTATCGCAAACCACAAGACGGGGAGAGGGCGCATCGCTGCCACCGCAGCTCGCGGGTCCGAGCGGTCGCCCGAGCGAGCGCCAAGGGCATTCGGATCAATCCGGTGCGCGCACGATTCCCGCGGCGGGAGCGCCCCGCGGACGAGTGCGGCACCGGTCCCGGGCCGGTGCCGCACGGAAGCGGCCTCGCGCTGATCGGTGCTTTCCCGTCGCCTCGACGACCGGTGCGCTACTTCGGCTTCGGCGCCGCCGGAGCCGGAACGACCACCCGAGCGGTTCGCACCGCCACAAGAACCGAGCGGGCAACCTCGATCAGGACTCCGCGTGGATCTCCGGCTCGTGACGTACCGGGAAGTTGACGGAATTAGCGATGAAGCACCTGCGGTGCGCCTGCTCGTGCGCCTTCGACGCGCTCTCCCGCATCGACTCGTCCCGCACGGTGACGACCGGACGCAGCACCACCTCGGTGAACCGCCCGCCTCCGGCCGTTTCCTCGACCATGGTGCCCGCGGCGGGGTCGCGGTAGTCCGTGACCACCACCCCGGAAGAGGCACAGATCCCCAGGTACCAGAGCATGTGGCACTCCGCGAGCGCGGCGACCAGCAGTTCCTCCGGGTTCATCAGCCCCGGATCACCCAGGAAGGCCGGATCGGCGGATCCGTGCAGGACGGGCTTGCCAGCCACTTCGACGACGTGCTCGCGACCGTAGGAACGGTACGTTTCGGTGCCGCTGCCCCGGTTGCCCGTCCACCGCACCACAGTGGTGTATTCGTGCCCTTCGGACATTGCTGTCCCCTCCCGAAATCCGCATCGGTGACCACGGGAAGCGATTCAACTACGGCCCCCTGACACGCGGGGAGACGAACGCGCCGAAGGGCAGCGGTCCGCTCCACGCGCACCGCGACGATCCCGCGGTGCCGACTCACATGAGGCACCCGGCCGCCCCCGCAAAGCTCCGTGAGTCCTTACTTCTTGCCCTTGGAGGAGTCGTCCTTGGCCGAGTCGTCCGTGGACAGCGCGGCCACGAAGGCCTCCTGCGGGACCTCGACGCGACCGACCGTCTTCATCTTCTTCTTGCCTTCCTTCTGCTTCTCCAGCAGCTTGCGCTTACGGCTGATGTCACCGCCGTAGCACTTGGCGAGAACGTCCTTGCGCATGGCGCGGATCGTCTCGCGAGCTATGATCCGCGATCCCACCGCGGCCTGGACCGGTACTTCGAACTGCTGACGCGGGATCAGCTCGCGCAGTTTCGAGGCCATCCGCGCGCCATAGGAGTAGGCGTTGTCCTTGTGCACGATCGCGCTGAACGCGTCCACGGGCTCGTGCTGCAGCAGGATGTCCACCTTGACCAGATCCGCGGCCTGCGTTCCGGACTCCTCGTAGTCCATGGAGGCGTAACCGCGCGTGCGCGACTTGAGGTGGTCGAAGAAGTCGAACACGATCTCGCCCAGCGGCATGGTGTAGCGCAGCTCGACGCGGCTCTCGGAGAGGTAGTCCATGCTGTCGAGCTGTCCGCGCCGGCTCTGGCACAGCTCCATGATCGCGCCGACGAACTCGGACGGGGCGATCACGGTGCACTTGGCGATCGGCTCGCGCACCTCCTGGATCTTGTTCTCGGGCCAGTCGGAGGGGTTGGTGACCTCGACCTCGGTGCCGTCCTGCAGCAGGACGTTGTAGACCACGTTCGGTGCGGTGGAGATGAGGTTCAGGTTGTACTCGCGCTCCAGCCGCGCCCTGGTGATCTCCAGGTGCAGCAGTCCGAGGAAACCGCAGCGGAATCCGAAGCCGAGGGCTCCCGAGGTCTCGGGCTCGTAGGTCAGCGCGGCGTCGTTGAGCAGCAACTTGTCCAGCGCGTCCCGCAGGACCGGGTAGTCGGAGCCCTCGATCGGGTAAAGCCCGGCGTAAACCATCGGGATCGGGTCCCGGTAACCGGGAAGCGCCTGTTCCGCGCCGTTCTTCGCGAAGGTGACGGTGTCACCGACCCTGGACTGGCGGACGTCCTTGACCCCGGTGATCAGGTAACCGACCTCGCCGACCCCGAGCCCTTCGGAGGGCTTCTGGTCCGGCGAGATGATCCCCACTTCCAACAACTCGTGGGTGGCCCCGGTGGACATCATCCGGATCTTCTCCCGTGGAGTGATCTTGCCGTCGACCACGCGGATGTAGGTGATGACACCCCGGTAGGTGTCGTAGACCGAGTCGAAGATCATCGCGCGCGCGGGCGCGCTCTGCTCACCTACCGGAGCGGGCACGTTGAGCACCACCGCGTCGAGCACCTCGGCCACGCCCTCACCGCTCTTGGCCGAGACCCGCAGCACGTCGGACTCCGCGCAGCCGATGATGTGGGCGAGCTCCGAAGCGTAGTAGTCCGGTTCCGCGGAGGGGAGGTCGATCTTGTTGAGCACGGGGATGATCTCCAGGTCGTGCTCCATGGCCAGGTAGAGGTTGGCCAACGTCTGGGCCTCGATGCCCTGGGACGCGTCGACCAGCAGGATGGCGCCTTCACACGCGGCCAGGGAACGGCTGACCTCGTAGGTGAAGTCGACGTGCCCCGGGGTGTCGATCAGGTGCAGCACGTAGTCCTCGCCGTCGAGCTGCCACGGCAGCCGCACGTTCTGCGACTTGATCGTGATGCCGCGCTCACGCTCCAGGTCCATCCGGTCCAGGTACTGGTCCCGGTACGCGCGCTCGTCGAGCACCTCGGTGAGCTGCAGCACCCGGTCGGCCAGTGTCGACTTGCCGTGGTCGATATGGGCGATGATGCAGAAGTTCCTGATGCGTTCAGGAGACGTGAAGGTCGTGTCTGCGAAGGTGCTCACTGAAGTCTTCCTCGCGGGATGTCGACTCGCGTACGGGCAGGGATTTGCTCCCATCGTCCCACGAAAGTCGTGGATGTCCGATGCCAGCTCCGGGACCGGGGTGCTCCGAGGCCCACTACCGCCCCCGGCACCGACGGTTCCGCGCGAAGCGCTCTTCCGGAGCGCTTCCCGAAGTGACGGTCTCGAGCGAGACGGTACAGCCGGAGCGCGGTGGGGCGGAAGCGCTCACTGCTGACGCACGTCGGAGCGCAGCGGATGTTCGGGCGGCACTTCGACGAGCACGATCCGCATCCCGTCCGGATCGGCGATGGTTCCCTCGATCAGCCCCCAGGGTTGGCGTTCGGGCTCGGCCAGCACCCGGACCCCGAGCTCGCGCAGCTCCCGGACGCTCTCGGCGGCGTCCCGCACCTGCAGCCACAGCATCTGGTCGGGGCTCGGGCCGGTACTGCCGTTGCCGGACACCTCCAGCAACCCCTGTCCGAGGAAGAACACCGTGCCGCCGGGAAACTCGCGGTGGATCGCCAGCCCGAGCGTGTCGCGGTAGAACCGCACCGAGCGATCGTGATCACCGGGTCGCAGAATCATCCTGCTGCTGAGAACGTCCATGCCCCCGTCCTACCCGATCGCGGTCGGATCCGCCGGACATCCGCACCGGTCGCGAGCCCTCCGTCCCGCGGACCTCACCACCCGGCACGCGCCATCGCGCGAGCCCGACGGCTTGTCCGATCGGTTGACGCCCGGGCCTCGCGAGCAGCCGGGATCGTCCGGCGGTCCGGGATTGAGCCCCCACCGAAAAAGTGATATCACTTTAATGTCAGCAAGACATCGGTTTCGACTCCGAGGAGGATCGATGAGCGAGGGGGACTCCGCCACCCGACCGTCGGGGAGCACGTCCGAGGCCACCGAGGCCACCGTCTCGATGCCCGAGTCCGAGATCCGCGAATACGCGGCGCGGGAGCAAGCCCCCGGGCTGCCGATGCTCGGCCTGGGAGTGCTCGCGCTGCTCGGGGGCATAGCGCTGATGTTCGCCGGGGGCACGACGGCGGCGTGGTGGCTGGTCGCGATCGGGGTCATCGCCGCGATCGGAGGGGTGTTGACCCTGGTCGGCCTGGTGGCCGTCTCCCCGGGCGAGGCGCGGGTGCTGCAGTTCCTCGGCCGCTACACCGGGACGCTGCGCACCTCGGGCCTGCAGTGGGTCAACCCGTTGACCACGCGGAAGCGCATCTCCACGCGGATCCGCAATCACGAGACCAACGTGATGAAGGTCAACGACGCCGACGGCAGCCCGATCGAGATCGCGGCGGTCGTGGTGTGGCAGGTCGCCGACACCGCGCAGGCCTCGTTCACGGTCGACGACTTCGTCGAGTTCGTGCAGACCCAGACCGAAACGGCGGTGCGGCACATCGCCACCAGCTATCCCTACGACAAGGCGGGATCGGAGAACCTCTCGTTGCGGGAGAACGCGGCCGAGATAACCACCAAGCTGTCCGTCGAGGTCGCCGAGCGGGTCCGGTCCGCCGGGGTGGAGGTCGTGGAGTCCCGCCTCACCCACCTCGCCTACGCTCCGGAGATCGCGCAGTCGATGTTGCAGCGCCAGCAGGCCGACGCGGTCGTGGCGGCGCGGGAGCGGATCGTCCAGGGCGCGGTCGGAATGGTGGAGTCCGCTCTCCGAGACCTCTCCGAACAGCAGGTCGTCGAGCTCGACGAGGAGCGCAAGGCCGCCATGGTCAGTAACCTGCTGGTAGTGCTGTGCGGCGACAACGCGGCACAGCCGGTGGTCAACACCGGCTCGTTGTATCACTGAGGTGTTCCGTGGCATCCCGCAAGAGCTTCCTGCTGCGGCTGGACCCGGCCGTTCACGACGCGCTCGCGCAGTGGGCTGGGGACGAACTGCGCAGCACCAACGCGCAGATCGAGTTCCTGCTGCGCCGCGCGCTCGAGGACGCGGGGAGACTGCCGAGCAACGCCGGGAACCGACCCCGCAGAGGGCGTCCGGCCAAGCACGAGGGACAGCCGGGCGAGCACGGTGGCTGACCTCCTCGAACCGAACGCGGTGGCTGCGTTCGGGATTGCTACCATGGCCAACCGCACCGCGCGGCGTTTCCGACATGGAGGAAGGCCGTCCGACGCCCTCGTCGCCTTCGCACGAGGACAGCGCGGGACGGCGCCGTTCGAGCGCGGTCGCGACACTCCGGTCGATCAGAAAGAGGCGTACCAGTGGCCAACATCAAGTCCTCCAAGAAGCGTGTCCTGATCAACGAGCGCAATCGCCGTCGCAACAAGTCGGTCAAGACCACGGTCAAGACCGCGATGCGCAAGTTCCGCGAGGCCGCTGCCGCCGGCGACAAGGAGAAGGCCACCGAGCTGGAGCGGGCCGCGACCCGCGAGCTGGACAAGGCCACCAAGAAGGGCGTCATCCACCGCAACCAGGCCGCCAACAAGAAGTCCTCGATGGCTCGGCAGCTGAACCAGCTCTGACGATCCGGGCGGGCGGTTCACCTCCGCGGCGAGGAGGACCGTTCGGACCACGCGGACGATGTTCCGCGCGGTGAACGGGGCCGACCACACGGAGCGGCGCCCGGCGGAGGCGAATGTCGCCAAACGGAGAAACTCGGGTCCCCTTCGGCGATACCGGAGGGGACCCGTTCAGCTCCAGGAGCGGCGACGGGAAAGTCCGTCGGGCTCGGGAGTTCACCCCGAGCGCAGCTCGATCAGCTCCAGCACGGCTCGTTCCAGAGCGTATTCGGCATCGGCCGCCTGCCCCTTCACCTGCGCGTTGAGCGAGGCCACCAGTCCCATCGCCCTGGTGACCCCCTGCCTGTTCCAGCCCCGCGCCTGCGACTGGGCCTTCTTGACCTTCCAAGCCGGCATGCCGAGCTCACGCGCCAGCCGGTACTGGTCACCTCCACCGGCACTGGCCACCCGGCCGATGGTCCGCACCGCGTCGGCCAGCGCGTCGGCGATCAGCACGTGCGCCACTCCGAGCTGCAGAGCCCAGCGCAACGCTTCCAGCGCCCCGGCACGGTCCCCCATCACCGCCTTCTCCGCGACGACGAAGCCGGTCACCTCTGCCTTGCCCTGGTGGTAGCGCCGCACGGCAGCCTCGTCCACCCTGCCGTCGGTGTCGGCGACCAGCTGGGACACCGAGGAGGCGAGCTCCCGGAGATCGTTGCCGACCGTCTCCAGCAGAGCGCTCACCGCCGCGGGGTCGATGCGCCCTCCGCACCTGCTCGCCTCCGCCCGGACGAACCCCTCCCGTTCGGAGTGCCGGGTCAGCTTTCCGCACTCGGTCACGGACGCCCCCATGTCGCGCAGCGCGGTGGGCAGCTCCTTGGCCTGCTTGGCACGACCACCACCGTTGTGCAGCACGAGCAGGACGACTCCCTCGGCCGGTTGACGCGCCAGGGCCAGCAGCGCCTCGGCGATCTCCTTTCCCGCCTCCTGGGCGTTGTCCAGCGCGACGACGCGGCTATCGGCGAACAGCGAGGGACTGAGCATCTCGTCGAGCTCGGGAGGAGTGAGGTCACTCACCTTGGCGCGCCGCAGCTCGGTCTCCGGATCGGCCCTGCGAGCCGCCGTCAGGGTCTCGGAAACGGCGCGTTCCACCAGCAGTTCCTCCTCGCCGAGAACGAGGTGCAACGGAGCGGGCGCTGCTGCGTCCGGAGGATTCATGCCCCCATTCTGACACCGGCCCACCCCGTCAACCCCGTCCCGGATGCTGGGTCGTAGTGGTCGAATGGCGGGCGCATGAAGTAACGTTGCCCGCACAACTTGGATAGCTCATCCAGAGGGGCAGAGGGACCGGCCCTGCGAAGCCCCGGCAACCAGCGTCGACTGTCGTGATCACGATCGCGAGGCAGTCGGCGAAAACGGTGCCAATTCCGACCCCGCCAGCGGGACAGATGAGGGGAGAGGACCTCGCGATGACAGCTGCCGCCCAGACACAGACCGATGCGGCGAACCGGAAGCTCGACCTCGGACCGGCCGCGGAGCTCGTCTCCAAGGAAGAGGGGCACCGGCAACCGCTGGCGCCCGAGTTCGTCTGCCTCGAGGACTTCTCCCCGCTCGAAGTCACCTACGACTTCGGCCGGGTACGCCGCGAGGACATCGAATCCGGTCCCAATTCGATCTGGCGGTACAAGAAGCTGCTGCCCGTACCCTCCGACGTGGAGCAGCACCCGAACACCGATCCCGGTTGTACGCGGCTCATCCGCGCGGACGCGCTGGCCGAGGCGCTCGGCGTGAAGCGGATCTGGGTCAAGGACGACACGGGCAATCCGACCCACTCCTTCAAGGACAGGGTGGTCGCCGTCGCGCTGGCCGCCGCTCGCGAGTTCGGGTTCAAGGTGCTCGCCTGTCCGTCCACGGGCAACCTCGCCAACGCGGTGGGCGCGGCCGCCGCACGGGCGGGATGGGACTCGGTGGTTCTGGTCCCCTCCTCGCTCGAGCGGGCGAAGGTGCTCATGACCGCCGTGTACGACGGTTCGTTGCTGTCCGTCGACGGCAACTACGACGACGTGAACAGGCTCGCCACGGAATTGGCGGGCGAGCACGAGGACTGGGCGTTCGTGAACGTCAACGTCCGCCCCTACTACTCTGAAGGGTCCAAGACCCTCGCCTTCGAGGTCGCCGAACAGCTCGGATGGCGGCTGCCCGAGCAGGTCGTCGTCCCGATCGCCTCCGGATCGCAGCTGACCAAGGTCGACAAGGGCTTCCGCGAGCTCGGCGAGGTCGGGCTGGTCGAACCGAGCCCGTACCGGATCTTCGGCGCCCAGGCATCCGGGTGCTCCCCGGTGTCGAACGCCTATAAGGGCGAGCAGGACATGGTCCAACCGGTCCGTCCGGACACCATCGCTCGTTCGCTCGCCATCGGCGCTCCGGCCGACGGCCCGTACGTGCTGGACACCATTCGCCGCACCAACGGTGCCGTCGAGGACGTCAGCGACGAGGAGGTCATCGAGGGCATCAGGCTGCTGGCCCGCACGGAGGGCATCTTCGCCGAGACGGCGGGAGGTGTGACCGTCGCGACCACGAAGAAGCTGATCGAGGCGGGCCAGATCGACCCCGACTCCGAGACGGTGCTGATGATCACCGGCGACGGCCTCAAAACGATGGACTCCCTGCAGGAGCACGTCGGCCCGAAGGCCACCGTGGAGCCGAACACGGAGGCCGTGGACCGGGCGCTGAACGACTGATCCGCTCGTCCTCCCGGACGTTCCCGGGATTCGGGAAGCGATTCCCGACGAGCGCGGCGGGCCCCGAAGCGAGCACCTCGTTTCCGGGTCCGCCCCGGGCAACCGCTCGGCTGCTCCGCGGCGCGCCCGTGTCCCCGCGAATCATCCGCCGGAACGGAAGGGGCGCCCGGAGCCGACCACGCGCAACCGTCCCGGAGCGCCGAGTACCGCGATGTCCCCGCGGCGGTCGGTTCGCCGCACGAGCGCTCCCGAACTCCGCAGCGTCGCGACGATCGTCCCGCTCGGGTGCCCGTAGTCGTTGCCGTGCCCGACGCTGATCAACGCCAGCTCGGGGGAAACCGCGCGCAGGAACTCCTCGCTGGTGTGGCGCGAGCCGTGGTGCGGGACCTTCAGCACCTCCGCACGCAGTCGCCCGCCGCTTCCGAGCAGCCGCCGCTGGGCGGCCAGCTCGATGTCGCCGGTCAACAGCACCCTCCCGGCCGGGGTGGTCGCCCTCAGCACGGTCGAGGCGTCGTTGACCCGCTCCCCGGCCGCACGACATCCGCCCGCTGCCGGGGCGAGCACCTCGAGAACGAGGCCGGGCCAGCCCAACCGCTGCCCCGCGGCCAGCCGCACCTCGCGCGCTCCCGCCGCCTCGATCCGCTGCCGCACCCCGGTCCCGCTCCACTCCCCGCTGCAGGATCCGCCCAGGGCGACCCGTCCGAGCCTCCTGCCGTCGGACACTCCGGCGATACCGGAGAAGTGGTCCGAGTGCGGGTGGGTGAGCACCAGCAGCGGCACCCGCTCGACCCCCAGCCGATCGAGGCACTCACCGACCAGCGCGGCGCTCGGTCCCGTGTCCACGACCACGGCGGTGTTCCGCGCCCCGGTCGCCAGCACCAGGGCGTCCCCCTGCCCGACGTCGCACGCCACGAGGCTCCAGGCCCCGGCGGGTGGCCAGGGCGGACGGACCGCCACGGGTACGAGCAGCACCACCACGAGCGAGACGGAGGCACCGAGCACCGTCCACCGCCGCGTGGCGCGAAAACGCGTTCCGAGGACCACGAGCCCCCCGATACCGGCCAGCAGGACGGTTCCGAACACCCCGGCCGGCAGCGGAACCGTCGCCAGCGGGACGTCAGCGGCCCGCCGGGCGACGAGCAGTACCCATTCCAGTTCCGGAGCGGCGGCCCGCACGAGCAACTCGCCCACCCGGGGGATTCCGGCAGTCAGCGTGGCGGCCACGCCGAGCACCGTGGCCGGGGCCACCACCGGCTCGGCCAGTATGTTGGCGAGCACGCCGACGACACTGAACTCGCCGGACAGGGCCACGACCACCGGACCGGTCGCCAGCTGTGCCGCGGCGGGCACGGCCAGGGCCTCCGCGAGCCCGTGCGGGACTCCCCGCCCACGCAGGGCCGCCGACCAGCCGGGGGCGATCAGCACCAGCGCCGCCGTCGCGGTGACCGAGAGCACGAATCCCGGCCTGATCGCGAGTTCGGGATCGACCAGCAGCAGCACGATCACGCTCGCCGCCAGGGCGGACAGCGTCGCACGCCCGCGTCCCAGCACGAGGGCGAGCAGGCCGATCCCTCCCATCACGGCGGCTCGCAGCACGCTCGGCTCCCCTCCCGCGAGGACCACGAACCCGAGCAACGCGCAGCCCGCGCCCGCGGCCGCCAGCGGACGCGGGGCCCGTACGAGGCGCAGCAGCGCCAGCGCGGCACCGCAGACGATCGCGAGGTTGGCTCCGGAGACGGCCGTGAGGTGGGTCAGTCCCGCCTTTCGGAACTCCTCGCGGACCGTGGCGGGCAGGGCGCCGGTGTCCCCGATCACGAGGCCGGGGAGCAGACCGGCGGCCTCGGGACCGAGGACCTTCGAGCAGACTTCCCGCAGCCCGGCTCTGAGCCCTTCGGCCACCCGCTGGACGGACGGGGCCGCCCGCAGCTCCTCCGGGGGCTGGTGCACCACGAGCACGGCCGTGAGCAGCCCCGCCCCGTGCGGCGGCACCACCACCGCCGTGGTGCGCACCGTCCGCCCCGGAAGCGAGTCCGCCCAGGAGGATGTGGGCACCAGCAGCAGCGCTCTCCCACCGGTGCGGTGCCATTCGCCCCCCGTCCGGAGGGCGCGCAGTTCGGCACGGACCACGGAGCGCTCACCGGCTCCCCTCCCACTGGCCGGGTCAGCGTCCGTCGAGCGGGGACGCCGGGTGAGCTCGACCCGGACCCCGACGCTTTCCCCGTGCAGTTCCGCGGCACGCAGCTCGTGGTTTTCCACGTGGTGCAACCTGGGCACGAGGCAGAAAGCCGTGGCGGCACCCAGCACCACCAGCACGGCCGCGCCGTTGACCCAGCGGCCACGGGCGAAAACCAGCGCCACGGTGACGGCGCAGCCCGCACCGGCCACACCGGAAGCCACCTGCCAACCGGTGTACAGGCAGACCAGCGTCACCGCCCACGTCCCCACCGCGGCGGGAACCAGCCGCGTGTCGGCGGACCGCGCGGCCCCCTTCCCCGTGCTCGGCGCGGTCGCCACCGCCTTCGCGGTCACACGCGGACCAGATCGCGCAGGCGGGCCAGTGTGGCCGGACCTATTCCGTCCACCTCGCTCAGCTGTTCCACGGAGTCGAAGTCCCCGTGCTCCGAGCGCCACCGCAGGATGGCACCGGCCGTCACGGGGCCCACCCCGGGGAGCTCCTTCAGTCCCTCCTCCTCCACGACGTTGAGATCCAGCGTGTCGGAGGAGGCGGGGTCCGCCCCGCTCGCGGGCCGCTCCGCTCCGTCCGGGGGCTCGATACCCACGTGGATCTGCTCTCCGTCGGAGAGCTCACGGGCGAGGTTGAGCGCCAGCGTGTCGCTGTCCGAAAGCGGGCCGCCCGCCGCGCGCAGCGCGTCCGCCACGCGCGCGCCCGCGTCCAGGGTGACCAGTCCCGGCTCGTGGACCTTCCCCACCACGCTGATCACCAGCTGCTCGGGCGGGGACGTGGTGGTCACCGCCCGCTCCACGGTGGGCAGCGCACGGGAGGGCACCGGGGTGCTCCGGTCACCGGGGTTCCAGGTGACCGCGAAGACGGCGCAGCCGAGCACCGCGAGGGCCACCACACCGAAGCACCCGGCGCGTCCCGGATCGGGCAACGCCCCGAGCAGGAACCGGGGCAACCGCTCCCGCAGCCACCGTGGAATTCGCCGCTCCCGAGCACTCTCGTCTTCGGAGGGATCCGCCGGCGACGCGTCCTCCGCGGCGGCCATCAGCTCCCGCAGGCGTTCCCGCGCGGGCGCACTCCCCTCGGTGGAGGCCTCGGCCTCTCCGGTCGCCCGTGACTCGGGACTCCGCGACGGGAAAAGATCGGACATGCTTCCGAAGCTAGCCCGCTCACGGGGATGTCAGAACACCGAGAACAACGTCCTGTGCACGGTTCGAGGAGTTGTGGAAGAACCTGAGTCGGGAAACCTCACGAAGCGGCATCCGAATCCGGCGCGCCCCAGCCTCCCGGCAACACGACGACTCCGACCGTCCCCGGACCCGTGTGCGCGCCGACCGTGGGGCCGACCTCGGAAATCACGCAGTCCGAGCAGTCGGGCACGCGGGCCAGCACCGAGCGGGCCAGTGCCTCGGCACGCCGGGGCGCCGCCAGGTGGTGCACGGCCAGCGCGACCGGTTCCGAGGCGGCGCGGTCGGGGAACGCCCCGACCGCGAGCTCCTCCAGCCTGCTCACGGCCCGTCCCGTGGTCCGGACCTTCTCCGTGGCCTCGATCAGCCCGTCGCGCACCCGCAGCAGCGGTCTCACCGCCAGCGCGGTCCCCAGCAGCGCGGCCCCCGCGCCGATCCTGCCGCCCCGGCGCAGGTACTCCATCGTCCGCACCGAGAACAGCACGGTGCCGCGCAGCGCGGTCCGCTCCGCCACAGCGGCCACTTCCGGCAGCGGAGCGCCCTCCGCCGCGCGAGCCGCCGCGGCCAGCACGGCGAAGCCGAGCCCCATCGCCACGGAGCGCGAGTCGAGCACCCGGATCCTGTCCGGGTCCACCTCGCGAGCGGCCACCCGAGCGGCGTCGCAGGTGCCGGACAGCTCCCCGGACAGGTGAACCGAGAGGACCCCGTCCGCACCCGCGCTCAACGCGTCCCGGTACGCCCGGACGAACTCGGGCACGGTGGCCCCGGAAGTCGTCACCCGCCGACCCGACTCCAGGGCAGCGGTCAGCTCCTCCGGGGTGAACACCGTCTCGGGCCTGGAGTCGGCGGCGTCCAGCCGCACGTGCAGCGGAACCACGCGCAGCCCGTACGAGCCGACACGCTCGGGCGGGAGGTACGCGGTGGAGTCCGTGACGACGGATACGGTCACGGGGCGGTG
The DNA here is from genome assembly GCF_013408175.1 of Actinopolyspora biskrensis. Taxonomy (GTDB): domain Bacteria; phylum Actinomycetota; class Actinomycetes; order Mycobacteriales; family Pseudonocardiaceae; genus Actinopolyspora; species Actinopolyspora biskrensis. The sequence continues at coordinate 332,904 of NZ_JACBYW010000005.1, read as the reverse complement.
CCTCCGTCGGGGAGAACGGAGGTCACCGCCCCGGAGACGTCCGCCGGTTCCGACGGTTCGTTCATTCGGGCAGTCCGCCGTTGTAGGTCAGCAGCCGCCAGCCCTGGCGCCCCACGGCGTTGCGCGAGAGCACCGCCCACCTGCAGTTGCCCACGCCGCCCAGGCTCGGCCACATGTCGGTCGGCCACTCCAGCAGCCGGGCGGTCAGCGCCGTTATCAGCCCGCCGTGCGCGCACACCAGGACGGTTCCCCCGCAGGCCTCGTCGAGTTCCCGCACCACCTCGTGCGCGCGCTCGGCGACCTCGACCCTGGACTCACCGTCCGGGGGAGCCCAGGTCGGCTGGGCACGCCAGGTCCCCATCCAACCGGGCCAGCCGTTCTCCACCTCGGCTCCGCTGAGTCCCTGCCACCGGCCGACGTGGGTCTCCCGCAACCGCTTGTCCAGCCGCACTTCCCGGCCGCTCACCTCGGCGTAGGCGGCGGCGGTCGCGGCGGCACGGCGCAGGTCGGAGCTCACCACGACCTCGGGGGTGAACTCGGCGATCACGGGGGCGGCCCTCTTGGCCTGCTCCAGCCCCGCTTCGGTGAGTTCGCTGTCCAGGTGCCCCTGGATGCGGCCGGTCACGTTGTACTCCGTCTCACCGTGCCGCCAGAGCACCAGTCGCTGCAGGGTCACGCCTGCCCGCCCTCTTCGTCCCGGTCCGCTTCGTCCCGGTGGGGCGTGGAACCGTCCGTTCCCGCGTCCTCCTCGAACTCGATGACCGGGCAGTCCTTCCACAGCCGCTCCAGCTCGTAGAAGGCGCGCTCCTCGGAGTGCTGGACGTGCACGATCACGTCGACGAAGTCGAGCAGTACCCAGCGGCCCTCTCTGGTTCCTTCCCTGCGAACGGGCTTTGTTCCCGCCGCGCGCATCTTCTCCTCGATCGCCTCGACGATCGCGTCCACCTGCCGCTCGCTGGAAGCGGAGGCGATCACGAAACAATCGGTGATGATGAGCCGGTCGGACACGTCGAGCAGAAGGAGATCCTCGGCCTTCTTGTCCGACGCCGCCCGCGCGGCTACCAACGCCAATTCACGGGCGTCTTCACTGGCTGCCACATCGCTCCTCTCGGTGGCCACGGTCTGCGACCCATACCCGAACGAGGATAACCATCCGACCTCCGGGACGCGGAACGCGTGGGGAGTCCCCTGCCCGGACGGATCAGCCCGAGCCTCCGAAACCGGGGCACGGGGCTGCGAAGCTCCTCCCCGGAGCCGGGCTGCGCTCGTCACGAACCGTCCGGCCTCGGTCCCCACTCCGGTGCTGGTGACTGCCCGAACGTGCGGTACATCCCGCGCTTGCTGATGTACTGCACGATCCCGTCGGGGACGAGGTACCAGACGGGCATCCCGCCGGAGACGCGCTGCCGACAGCCGGTGGAGGAAATGGACATGGCCGGTATCTCGACCAGCGTGACCGACCCCTTCGGCAGGTGCTCGTCGTCGAGCGCATAGCCCGGACGCGTGACCCCGATGAAGTGGGCCAGGTCGAACAGGTCCTCGACCCGGTGCCAGGACAGTATCTGCTCCAGCGCGTCCGCACCGGTGATGAAGTACAGCTGCGCGTCCGGGTACTGGCGCTGCAGATCGGACAGGGTGTCTATGGTGTAGGTCGGACCACCACGCTCTATGTCCACCCTGCTGACCGAGAACCGCGGGTTCGAGGCCGTGGCGATCACCGTCATCAGGTACCGGTCCTCGGCCGAGCTGACGTCCTCGTGGCCCTTCTGCCAGGGCTGTCCCGTCGGGACGAAGAGCACCTGCTCCAGGCCGAACTGGGCCTGCACCTCGCTCGCTGCGACGAGATGGCCGTGGTGGATGGGGTCGAAGGTTCCCCCCATGACGCCGATTCGGCGGGGTCGCGACATGGTGCCCCAGCCTAACCCGCCACCGCGGAACGCGTGACGGGTAGTCGAACACGTGGTGATCGACCCCACCGCGTCGACCGGAGTCCCTCCCGCGAAGACGTGTCCGGTCGCGGCGAGTTCCGGCTCCGACGGCGCGGAAACGACCACGCTGCCGGGTGAGTACCTCCGACGGCCGGAACGGAAAACCGATCAGTGCTCGGGGGCCAACTTCCGCCCCGAGTCCGCGTCCCGCACGATGACCGCCTCCACGGGACAGGACTCCGCCGCGTCGACGACGTCGTCCGTCGGTTCGACCTCGGTACGCACCGGCTGGGAAACCCCGTCCACGAGTTCGAAATACCCTTCCGCTATCGCGGAGCACATGCCCGAGCCGATGCACGTCGCACCGTCGACTTCGACCCGCCAGCTCATCCGAAAACCTCCAAGATACGTATCCACCGATGGTCCCGGTCGGGAAACTCCTATCAGTCCGCTCCCCAGGCGACCGGAAGACGCCGGGGCCCGCGCACCAGCATCCCGGTCTTCCACGACACGTCCTGCTCGGCCACCCCGAGGCGCAGGTCCGCGAACTCGCCCAGCAGAGTGCCGAGCGCCACCTGCAGCTCCATCCGCGCCAGCTGGGCTCCCAGGCAGTGGTGCGGGCCGTGGCCGAAACCGATGTGCGCGTTGGACCCGCGCGCCAGGTTCAGCTCCTCCGGCCGCTCGAAGACCTCCTCGTCGCGGTTGGCCGAGGCCAGACTGGCCAGCACCGGCTCGCCCGCGCGGATCAGCACACCGCCCAGCTCCACGTCCTCCAGGGCGTACCTGGGGAAGGCCGCGTTGACGCCGAGAGGCACGAAGCGCATGAGCTCCTCCACGGCCTCGGGAACCCGTTCCGGGGAGTTCCGCAGCCACTCGAGCTCGGCAGGGTGGGTCAGCAGCACGTAGACGAAGTTGGGGATCTGGGTCGCCGTGGTCTCGTGTCCCGCGACCAGCAGGCCGACGGCCAGGTCCAACAGCTCCGTCTCGGACAGCTTGTCCTGTTCGTCACGCGCCTGTATGAGTCCGCTCAACAGATCGTCCTCGGGCCGGGCACGGCGTTGTTCGACCAACTCGGCCATGTAGGCCCTCATCTGCGCGACGTAGTCCTCGACCTGCTGTTCGGAGAGCTTGCTCGTGGACAGGAACGCATCGGACCAGACCCGGAAGTCGTCCCTGTCCTCGTAGGGCACCCCGAGCAGCTCGCAGATCACGGTGATCGGGAGCGGGAGGGCGAACTCCTCGACCAGGTCCAGCGGGGCTCCCTTCCGGCGCATCCGCCCGACGAGGTCGTCGGCTATCCGCTGGGCGCGCGGCCGCAACTGCTCCACCCTCCGCGCGGTGAAGGCCTTGGCGACCAGTTTGCGCAGCCTGGTGTGCTCGGGAGGGTCCATCGTCAGGATCCCCGTGCGCTGCTGCGTCGGTCGTGCCCGTGGTTCGTCCCGCTCGGCCGATTCGGCGCGACTGAAGCGAGGGTCGGCGAAGACGGTTCGCACATCGGAGTACCGCGTGGCCAGCCACGCGGTCTCCCCGTAGGGAAGACGCACCCGCGACACCGGTTCCTGCTTGCGCAACTCCGCGTAGAACGGGTCCAACCGCAGTCGGTCGGGGGCACTGAACGGATAGGTTCGCGGCGTCGGGTCGATCGTGGTCATGCTCGGCTCCCCGGACACGAGACGGAAGTAAGCAACTGCTTACTAAGCTCATACTAAGCAGCCTTCCCCGACCGAGCATTCCGCCGAACAGGTGGCGTTCCGCGCGCTTCAGTCCTCCTCCTCGGAGGGAGCGCTCTTTTCCAGCAGGAACGAGACCGCACGGGTCACGTACCCGACGATCACCTCGTCGGAGGCCTCCGCCAGCGGCTCCTTGCCCAGTACGGAACGCATCATGCCGATACCGAACAGCCAGGCCAGCACCAGATCCGCGCGGAGGTCCGCGTCCGCCGAGTCGCTGAGCCGCGCGAGGCGTTCGACGTAGGAACCGCCGAGTTCGTCACGCAGCACCCGCGCCGCCCGCTCGTCGCTGAACGAACGCAGCATGGCCACGATCGTGTGCTCGGCCCCGGAGCCGGCCCGGTCGGCGAGAACGTTCTCCAGTATCCGCCTCGGCAACTCCTGAGTGGCGACGCTGTCCAGCAGGGCCTCGCTGTTGTGACTGAGCACCTCGGCGAACAGCTCCTGCTTCGAACCGAAGTACCGGAACAGCAGGGCCTGGTTCACCTCGGCACGGGCGGCGACGTCCCGGACCGTGGTCTGATCGAACCCGCGTTCGGCGAACAGTTCGGCAGCCGCACGCAGCAACGCCGTTCTGGTCGCGGCAGGATCACGCCTGCGCCGTGGCTGCCGGTCCTCGCACAAACCGCCTCCCGAGACCGAGCCGGGGAACCTGGAGCACCGACGGTAGAGCATGCGGCCCGGAGATTCACCACTGCGGCACACCGGAGCGGTCGCCGGAACCCCGCGCGCTCCACCTCCTCGCCGGCGAGGAGGTGGAGCGCGAGCCCTCGTGGGGCGGCGGAATCAGTTCGCGGGCCGGACCTGCCCCTCCCCGTGGACCAGCCACTTGGTCGTCGTCAGCTCGGGAAGGGCCATGGGCCCGCGCGCGTGCAGCTTCTGCGTGGAGATACCGATCTCGGCTCCCATGCCGAACTCCCCGCCGTCGGTGAAGGCGGTGGACGCGTTGACCACCACGGCCGCCGCGTCGACCCGCGCGGTGAACCGCTGGGAGGAGCGCAGATCGTCGGTGACGATCGCCTCGGTGTGCCCGGAGCCGTGCGCGGCGATGTGCTCGACCGCGTCCGGCAGGGAGTCCACGACGGAGGCCGCGATGTCGGCCGAGAGGTACTCGGTGTCCCAGTCCTCCTCGACCGCGGGGACCACGCCCTCGCTGCCTCCGGCCAGCGCCAGGAAGCGCTCGTCGGCGTGCACCGTCACGCCTTCCGCGCGCAGCGCCTCGACGGCCTCGGGGACGAAGGACTCGGCGATGTCGCGGTGCACCAGCAGGTTCTCGGCCGAGTTGCACACGCCGTAGCGCCGCGTCTTGGAGTTGATCAGGACGTCCAGCGCGGTCCGCCGGTCTGCGGACGCGTCGACGTAGACGTGGCAGTTGCCCACACCGGTCTCGATCGCGGGCACGGTGGCCTGCTCCACCACCGCCGAGATCAGCCCGGCTCCTCCCCGGGGGATCACCACGTCCACCAGACCGCGCGCAGTGACCAGGTGGTGCACCGAGGCCCTGTCGTGGCAGGGCAGCAGGCGCACCGCGTCCGCGGGCAGCTCGTGCTCGCGCAACACGTCGGTCAGCACGGAGACCAGCGCGGCGTTGGAGCGCTCGGCCGAGGCCGAACCGCGCAGCAGCACGGAGTTGCCCGACTTCAGCGCCAGACCGGCCGCGTCCACGGTGACGTTGGGGCGCCCCTCGTAGACCATGCCGACCACCCCGAACGGCACCCGCACCTGCTGGAGCCGCAGTCCGTTGCCGAGCACGCTGCCGCGAACGACCTCACCCACCGGGTCGGGTAGCTCGGCGACGGTACGCAACCCCTCGGCCATCCCCTCCACTCGTTCGGGGGAAAGGGTCAGCCTGTCGACCAGGCTCGACTCCATGCCGGAGGCGCGTGCCGCCTCGACGTCGAGGGCGTTTGCGGCGAGGACCTCGTCACAACGGTCTCGCAGGGCATCCGCCAGGGCGTGCAGCAGGGCGTCCTTGGTGTTCCGCGTGGCCAGACCGATCTCGGCCGCGGCCCGGCGCGCCCGGCGCGCGTCCTCGCGCACGCGCTCGCGCAGGTCCTGCTCCGTACCGGGGTTCTCCGCCACGGTGACCGGTCCACCGCCGGAATCGGTGTCGATGCTCACACCAACAGTTTAAGAGGTTGCGCGAGTCGGTCCGCTTGGCGGGGCGCGCCGGAACGAACCGGACCCGTTTCCTCGCGCCGAACGGCCTGCGCAAGAATCGGCGCGTGGACGAACAGGCTCTTCGTGAGATGGCCGAGCAGCACCTGCGCGCGTTGGCCGGTCCCGACGCCGCACTACGCGAGGACCAGTGGAGCGCCATCCGGGCGCTGGTGCTGGACCGGCGACGGGCCCTGGTCGTGCAGCGGACCGGCTGGGGGAAGTCGGCGGTGTACTTCGTGGCCACCGCCCTGCTGCGCGAGCTCGGGGAAGGGCCGACGGTCATCGTCTCCCCGCTGCTGGCCCTGATGCGCAACCAGGTCGACGCGGCGGCACAGGCGGGCGTGCACGCCGTCACGATCAACTCCGCCAACCAGGAGGAGTGGTCCTCCGTCGAGGAGGAGGTCGCCATCGGCGCGGTGGACGTGCTGCTGGTCAGCCCGGAACGGTTGAACAACCCCGAGTTCAGGGACAACGTGCTTCCCGCGCTGACCCACAACACCGGCCTGCTCGTCGTCGACGAGGCCCACTGCATCTCCGACTGGGGACACGACTTCCGCCCCGACTACCGCAGACTGCGCACCCTGCTCACCGAGCTCCCCGAAGGCGTCCCCGTGCTGGCCACCACGGCGACCGCCAACGACCGCGTGGTTCACGACGTGTCGGAACAGCTGGGCGTGACCGACCACTCGGACGGCGCCGACCGCCCGCTGGTGCTGCGCGGCACCCTGGAGAGGGAGAGCCTCCGGCTCGGGGTGCTGCGGCTGCCCGGCCCCCGGGAACGACTGGCCTGGCTGGCGGAGAACCTCGAGCGGCTTCCCGGTTCGGGCATCATCTACGCGCTGACGGTCGCCGGCGCCGAGGAGACCGCCGACTTCCTGCGCGAGCGCGGCTTCGAGGTGAGCTCCTACTCCGGCCGGACGGGAGCCGCCGAGCGTGGCTCGGCCGAACAGGCGCTGTTGAACAACGAGGTCAAAGCCCTGGTGGCCACCTCGGCGCTGGGGATGGGGTTCGACAAGTCCGACCTCGGATTCGTCGTGCACCTGGGCGCCCCCGCCTCCCCGATCGCCTACTACCAGCAGATCGGCCGCGCGGGGCGCGGTGTGGAACGCGCCGAGGTGCTGTTGCTGCCCGGCCAGGAGGACCAGCGGATCTGGGACTACTTCACCTCGCTGACGTTCCCTCCCGAAACGACCGTGCGCGCGGTGCTGAACACCCTCGCGCAGGCGGACCGGCCGCTGTCCACCGCCGCACTGGAACCCCACGTCGAGTTGAGCCGCTCCCGGCTGGAGATGGTGCTCAAGGTGCTCGACGTGGACGGGGCCGTACAGCGGGTCAAGGGCGGCTGGACCAGCACGGGAAATCAGTGGTCCTACGAGGCCGAGCGCTACGAGCGGATCGCCGAGCAGCGCCACGCCGAGCAGCGGGCGATGCTCGACTACCTGGAGACCACGAAGTGCCGCATGGAGTTCCTGCGCTCCGAACTCGACGATCCGCACGCGGCACCGTGCGGGCGGTGCGACAACTGCACCGGCGTGGGGCGTTCCGAGGGGGTCTCCACGGAAGCCGTCGAACAGGCGCAGCACCACCTCAACCGGGCGGGAACACCACTGGCGCCCCGCAAGATGTGGCCGAGCGGGATGCAGTCGGTCGGCATCGACATCACGGGCAGGATCCCCGGGGACGAACAGCACGAGCAGGGCCGCGCCCTCGGAAGGCTGACCGACATCTCCTGGGGAAACAGGCTGCGTGAGCTGCTCGCCGCTGACGCGGCGGACGGGCAGGTCCCCGAGGACCTCGTGCAGGCCTGCGTGCGCGTGCTCGCCGACTGGGACTGGGCACAGCGGCCGGTCGGTGTCCTGGGGATCGGTTCCCTGAGCAGGCCGGAGCTGGTCGGCAGTCTGGCCGAGCGGATCGCCTCCATCGGAAGGCTGCCACTGCTCGGCCGGGTCGCGCCCGATCCGGCCCGGAAGGTCTCGGCGAGCCCGAACAGCGCCCGGAGGCTGGCCGGACTGTGGAACAGGTTCGAACTCCCGGCCGGAAGCTCGCCCGCCGAGCTCGGCGGTCCGGTGCTGCTCGTGGACGACTACTCCGACACCGGATGGACCCTCGCGGTCGTGGCCAGGCTGCTGCGCAGGGCCGGAGCTCCGAGCGTCCTCCCGCTGACCCTGGGCACCACCTGACCCCCCGCCCGGATTCCGGGGCTTCGGGCTCGGCTGCCCCGGAGGCCCGGTTGAGGGCCGGACCCCTGGTGTCCTTCGGCGCAGGCGGCCGCCGCAGCCTCCGTCCGAGCAGCCACGACAAGGACGAGCGGAAGGCTTCGGCTAGTGCGTCGGCGCGAGATCGTCGGCGTGGATCACCTCGCGACGCTGCTCGACCGGAAGCTCGTGGCTGGACCTCCCGATCAGGTCCGGCAGTTCCGCGGCGTCGTAGGCCACCACTCCTCTGGCCACCGCGCGACCGGAGGGACCCACGAGTTCGACCACGTCCCCACCCGCGAAAGCGCCTTCCACACCGGTGATCCCCGCCGCGAGCAGCGAACGGCGCTGCCGGACCACTGCCGACACCGCGCCCGCGTCGAGATGCAGTCTGCCGCTGGCCCCCGCTGCGTGGGCCAGCCAGAACCTCCGGGCCGAGAGCCGCGGCCCCGTCGTCTCGAAAACGGTCCCCACATCGGCGTCCCCCAGCGCGGACTCCGCCAGATCGGCCGAGGTCAGCAGCACTGGAATCCCCGCGGAGCAGGCCACCCGCGCGGCCTGGACCTTGGAGGCCATCCCACCGGTCCCGAGTCCGGAGGAGCCCGCACCGCCCACCGCGACCTCCTCGAGGTCGTCGGCGGCGGAAACCTCACGCACCGCCCTGGCCTGCCCGTGACGCGGATCACCGTCGTAGAGCGCGTCCACGTCCGAGAGGAGCACCAGCGCATCGGCACCGACCAGGTGCGCCGCCAAAGCGGCCAGCCGGTCGTTGTCACCGAAGCGGATCTCGGCGGTGGCGACCGTGTCGTTCTCGTTGACCACGGGAACCGCTCCGAGGTTCAACAGCCGCTGCAGGGTCCGGTGGGCATTGCGGTAGTGGGACCTGCGAACCACGTCGTCGGCGGTCAGCAGCACCTGTCCGACCGTGAGCCCGAAACGGGCGAAGGTGGCCGCGTAGGCGTGCGCCAACGCCTGCTGCCCCACGCTGGCCGCCGCCTGCTGCGTGGCCAGATCCCCGGGGCGCTTTTCCAGCCCGAGGGGAGCGATGCCTGCCGCTATGGCACCGGAGGAAACCAGTACGACCTGGCTGCCCGCCTCCACGCGCCGCGCCAGCGTCGCCACCAACGCGGTCAGCCGTTCCTCGTTCAGACCGCCTTCCGCCGTGGTCAACGAGGACGATCCGACCTTGACCACTACGCGTCGGGCGGTCGAGACGGCACGACGGGTGGGGGATTCCGCGGAGGTCGCGACACCGGAACTCATCGCAGTTCGCCCTCGTCCGTTTCCGCTTCGGGGGCCTCGGCGGGTTCCACCGCGTCATCACCGGCCGAGGGGAAGCCCGCGGCGTCGGTGGTCCCGGTTCGACGGGCCCGCTTCGCTTCCTTGCGCTCCTCCGGGGAAGCACGAGTACGTCCCGAGACGCCCGCACCGCCGGTGGCGGCGTTGCCCTCGGGCGTGGTGGGTTCCCAGTCGAAGGAGACCGTCCCGATCGTGACCTGGCTTCCGGGCTGAGCCCCCTTGCGGGCCAGCTCGTCCTCCACGCCGAGCTTGGCCAACCGGTCGGCCAGATAGCCGACGGCCTCCTCGTTGTCGAAGCTGGTCTGCCGCACCCACCGCTCCGGCTTCTCACCGCGCACCACGTAGGCGTCCTCGACCTCCGGGTCCGGTTCGACGGTGAATCCGCTGTCGTCGACCGGTTTGGGACGCACCGTCACTCGCCTCGGCTCGGGGGTCGGCAGCTGAGCCCGGAAGTTCTCGACCTGCTCCGCCAGCGCGAAACGCAGCTCCCGCAGCCCGTCGTGCGTGGCCGTGGAGACCTCGAACACCGGCCAGCCGCGCTCACGCACCCCCTCGTGGACCAAGTCCGCCATGGCGCGCGCGTCGGGGATGTCCATCTTGTTCAGCACGATCAGGCGCGGCCGCTCGTTCAGGTCGACGGCCCCCTGCTCCTCACTCAGCGCCGGGGTGTACTCGGCGAGTTCGTGCTCCAGGGCGTCGATGTCGGAAAGCGGGTCCCTCTCCGGTTCGAAGGTGGCGCAGTCCACCACGTGGACGAGCACGGCACACCGCTCGACGTGTCTGAGGAATTCGAGACCGAGCCCGCGTCCCTGGCTGGCACCGGGGATCAGCCCGGGAACATCGGCCACGGTGAACACCTTGTCGTCCGCCGTGACCACTCCCAGGTTCGGAGCCAGCGTGGTGAACGGGTACTCGGCGACCCGGGGACGTGCCGCGGAGAGCACCGAGACCAGCGAGGACTTGCCGGCGGAGGGAAAGCCCACCAGCCCCACGTCGGCGACCGACTTCATCTCGAGGACGAAGTCACCGTACTCCCCCGGCTCGCCCAGCAGGGCGAAACCGGGAGCCTTCCTGCTCTTCGAGGCCAACGCGGCGTTGCCCAGACCGCCGTTGCCTCCCCTGGCGAGGACGAGCCTGGTTCCCTCGCCCACCAGGTCGGCGACCACTTCGCCTTCCGCGTCGGAGACGACGGTTCCCTCGGGCACCCGCAGTTCGAGGTCCGCACCGGAGGCGCCGTTGCGCATGCTGCCCCGCCCCTGCTTGCCCCGCTCGGCCGTGACGTGGGGACGGTAGTGATAGTCCAGCAGCGTGTGCACGCCGGGGTCCACCACCAGCGTTATGTCCCCGCCCTTGCCACCGTTGCCGCCGTCCGGTCCCCCGTAAGGCTTGAATTTCTCCCGGTGCACCGAGGCACAACCATTACCTCCGTCGCCTGCGGCGACATGAATCGTCACGCGATCGACGAAGCGCGACACGGGGAACCTCCAAGGCGGGGGTGGAAATCAAACGAGGGGCGGGACCGGTTCGCGACCGGCCCCGCCCCTCGCGGAAAACATGGATGTGCCGGAAGCCGGTTCAGGCCTCGCTCGGCACCACGTTGATGAACTTGCGGCCGCGCTTGCGGGCGTACTCCACCGAACCGGCGGAAAGAGCGAACAGCGTGTCGTCACCGCCACGCCCCACGTTGCCGCCGGGGTGGTACTTGGTACCGCGCTGCCGCACCAGGATCTCGCCAGCGTTCACTCGCTGGCCGCCGAAACGCTTGAGTCCCAGGAACTTGGGATTCGAGTCACGGCCGTTCCGAGAGTTGGACGCGCCCTTCTTAGTTGACATGTCTCCTCACGCCCTCACTTGGTGATGCCGGTGACCTCGACGCGGGTCAGCTGCTGCCGATGGCCCTGCCGCTTGTGATATCCGGTCTTGTTCTTGAACTTGTGGATGTGGATCTTGGGACCTTTGGTCTGCTCGACCAGCTTACCGGTCACCGAGACCTTCTTGAGCGCGTCGGCGTCGGCGGTGACTTCGGAGCCGTCGACGACCATCAGCGCCGGGAAGGTGATCTCGGAACCCGGTTCGCCCTCGAGCTTCTCGACCTCGACGACGTCCCCGACAGCGACCTTGTGTTGTTTGCCGCCGGTCTTGACGATCGCGTACATGAGTCGGAAGTCTCCTGCTGCTCGGTTTCGCTAGTTCACCAGTCTGCGACGTACGCACATCCCCGCTGCAAGGGGGATTCCCAGTACGCCGACCAGGCGGCGCCACAGTGGGTTCCTGCCTCCGCGACGACAGCCGACCTTACCGGGCGGACCTCGCCTGACAGGCGTCGAACCCCCTCCGCCCGTCCGGCGGCGAGAAATTCCACACCATCATACAGTGCTGTGCACAGCGCATCCCGCCCAGGGGTCACCCGAAGGCACCGTGCGATCGGAAGGAACGACGATCCCACGCGAGGCCGCTCGCAACCCACGTCACTCAGGGGCGATCTCCGCCCCCGGTATGAACAGTTTACCCCCGTCGAGATCGACGTTGCGCACCACCGCGTCACTGAAGGTCAGCTTCGGGAGCTCGAGGAAGCTCAGATCGAGATTCGGCATCAGCAGCGCCTCGGGGGACAGTTCCATCGGGACGAGGGGGTAGCCCGCGACGTTGAGCGTTCCGGTCAGCTTGCGCGTGTAGAGATCGATCGGCCCTTCGGTGACCGTGGACACCGACCCGCGATCCGCCGCGACCCGGACGTCTTCCCCACCGGCCAGTTGACCGCGTTGCACCAGGTCCCCGATCCGCAACGCGTCGACGGTGAAGTGCATGGTGCGCACCTGCTCGCCGTTGACCTCCTGGGTGGCGAACCCGTTGTAGCGCACCCCCTCCAGGGTCAAGGTGCTCGCCGTCAACGTCCAGATCCGCCCCGGGCCCGGGCGCACGTCAGGATGCTGGTCCGGAGGCGGAGGAAGCCCTTCCTGGCCCCCGCTCCCGGGGTCTCCTTCCCCTCCCGGCTCCTCGGCCCCGGATCCGGGAGCTCCCCGTTCCCGGGAGTCCTCCGGTTCCCCGGTTCCCTCCTCGGGAGGCGTTTCCGATGTCGTGGGCGCCTCCCCGGAGGGATCATCGGTTCCCGGGGGAGGCGACGTGCTCGTCGGACTCGGAAGGAGCTGCACGGAGTCCGACTGCTGGGCCGCCACGAAGGGCGGGTCGACCAGCCCGGCGGCTCCGGTCACCACGGCCAGCCCCGTTACCAGTGAGGTCGTGACCACGCCCCGGAACACCCCCGGACGCCTCCGGGCCACGCCTTCGTCCTTCCGTCGCGAGCACGTGCGATCACGGTCTCGACTCACGCCTCGCCTCCGTCGATTCGCACGGCGCCCGCGGGAGAAGCCGCCTCGTCCCGCTCCTTTCCCGCACGCTCACGTGGGACCGGGGAGGGCTTGGAAACGCCGCCCCGGGCAGGAGTGGTTCCGCTCGACTCCCCGGCTCCGCCCGCGGAGTCCGCGGAGCCGTGCTTTCCGCTCCGCCGACTCGGGGACCAGGCGATCGCGAGGGCGGCGCCGATCAGCCCCATGGTGGTTCCGATCAGGAAGGAGCCGAGGTTGGCCGTCACGATGGCCACCACGGACAGCACCAGGGTCACGATGCCCGCGGGCAGCCGCAGCTCCGGACGCATCCAGAACGAGATGCCGCACGCGATCAGCACCATGCCGATCACGAGCGCCGTGATGCCGGCCGTCGTGCGCAGCGACACCTCGACGTCCCCGAACTTCAGCGAAGCGTACGGCGGATACAGCAGCAACAGCGCGGCGACCAGGGTGAACAGTCCTGCCCAGAACGGTCTCGTTCTGCGCCAGTCCCGGAACACGACGCGGGCCCTCGCGAGCCGCTGCCTGTTGTTCCCTCCTGGGCGGACCTTCGACGTTTTGCTCACGGGTGCCCTCCTCGGGCCGTTCCTCACGGCGTGCGGATCGGGTCGTCAAGCGGACGATCGGGGGCGACTCGCCCGCGTCAGTAGCAGGGCTCGTTTCCCGGCACCACGGAAATGTTCACGTCGTTGAGATTGAGCGTGGAGGCCGTCGTCGACCATGCCTGCTGCTTCAGGTCGTCGATCGTGGCGCCGCTCGCCTGGATGCCGAAACCTCCCGGGGTTCCCTGAACTCCCTCCGGTCCCGTGTCCAGCTTGGAGGCGTCCCTGCCGATCTCGACGTTGTCGAGGGTCAGGTCGCCCTCGACCTGTTCGACACCGAGGACGAGGTTGTCGGCGGTCATCCCGTCCGCGGCCTCGATTCGAACGGTCGCGTCCCCGACTCCGGGCAGGTCCGGAACACGGATGGACTGGCAGAAATTGGTCAGCTTCGCGTGCTTGAAACCGTTGACCAGCACCGGGTGCGCTTCGTCGGCGCTTCGGTCGACGGAGCCGAACTGCACCACGCCGTCCGCGGTGAGCTTGTCCGCCGAGGCCTTGTAGCTCGTACCGGAGACGGCGAAGGAGGCCGCCACGGCGCCCTTGGAAAGCCCCGTGAGCATCAGTGCCACTCCGGAAATGCCCGCTGCGAATACGAGCGTGAAAACCTTCCAGCGAGTACGTCCATCTGCTGCGTTGTCGTTTTCGGCGTCGGCCCTTCGCCTCGTGGCCATGGGGTCACCTCGGTGGTCCGGGAACTTGAGCACGCACGGCACTCACTCGACTAGTGGGAGAAGAAACACACTGAGTGATATCCATTACTCTTACCGAGGAGTAACTCTAGACGCAAGTCACACGGAACGCCATACCGTGACGCTAAACACGAAGGATTTTCGTGAAATTAGTCACTATGAGCTACTTTGAAACAGTACGCCACTCCCGCGGCTCCCCGTGCGCGGAACACCGTTGTCCGACGTGAGCGACCACGAGTCCGGCCCTCCGCCGGAACAGATCCGACACGGTGCGTACCCGCCTCCGGCGGAGACGACGCGAAGCACCGGGAGGGCCCCGGACAGAACAAAACCGTGCCGTTCCCGCGACAGGAACGGCACGGTCGCGCATCCGCCAACAATCCGGATGAAAACCCCGAGATCGATCCGGAAAAGCTTTCAGCGGAAGAATACGTTCATTGAACTGCTTTCACAAAAACTGCGGCAACGGCGCGGATCCGGGACACGCCATTCGGTCCCGCACCACGGTCCGTCCGCGAGTGGCACGAACCGGTCGACGCGACGGAGCGCAGGGCGCGGCGAACACGCGGGGACCCGAGCAGCGGGCCGGGACCACGACGGAGCAGTCGGGTCCCGGCCACGCGGATCTCACTCCTCGGAGGGTTCCACCGGCGGCCCCGCGGCGCGTCCCGCCGCGCGGCGCCTCGAACGACGCGCAGGCCCCGCCGAAACGGCGGAGGAGTCCTCCTCCGTACTCACTTCCCGCGACGAGGCCTCGGAGGAGGTCGGAGCGGGGTTCACGACGACGGGCTGAGCGGTCGAGCCGGTACTGCCCGTCGGCCTGCTCACCTTGCGCCTGCTCCGTCCCGGGGCCTCCGTGGAGTCCCCGGCGGTCTCGGCGACCTCGTCCCGAGGCTGCCGCTGCCCGTTCCTCGGTTCCCCGGAATCGGCCCCGGCAGGAGCTGTTTCGGCAGCACCGGCCTTGGCGGAGGCGGACTTGGCGGAGCCCGACTTCGTGGACCCGGACTTCCCCGAGTCGGACTTGGCCGACTCGGTCTTGGCGGAACCGGACTTCCCCGAGTCGGACTTGGCCGACTCGGTCTTGGCGGAACCGGAGCTGACCGGCGCGGAACCGTTGGCCCCCGACTCGGCGGCCGGTTCGGCGGCGGTGCTCTCCCGCCCGTTCTCCGTGGCGGCTGCCTCCGCGTCACCGGCGGAGCGGACGGTCTTGCGCTTCCACTCGGAACGCTTGCCCGGGCTCGCGGCGTGCTCCTCCTTGCCGGGCTCCCCGGACTCGGAGGGCTTCTCCTCCGCGGCGGCACCACCGCGATCCCGCACCGTCTCCTCCGCTGCGGAGGACTCGGCCTGGCGTCCCGACGTCTCGGACGACTGCGCCTTGCCGCGCTGCTTGTTCTTCCGCGATCCCCCGGAACCACCGTGCTGACTGTGATCGATCGGCTCGCTCGAAACCAGCACACCACGGCCGCGGCAGTGTTCGCAGGTGCTGCTGTAGGCCTCCAACAGCCCCGTTCCGACCCGCTTGCGGGTCATCTGCACCAGCCCCAGCGAGGTGACCTCCGCGACCTGGTGCCGCGTCCGGTCCCGCCCCAGGCACTCGGTGAGCCTGCGCAGCACGAGATCACGGTTCGACTCCAGAACCATGTCGATGAAGTCGATGACGACGATGCCGCCGATGTCACGCAGCCGCAGCTGGCGGACCACCTCCTCGGCAGCCTCCAGGTTGTTCCGCGTGACCGTCTCCTCCAGGTTCCCCCCGGAACCGGTGAACTTGCCCGTGTTCACGTCGATGACGGTCATGGCCTCGGTGCGATCGATCACCAGGTACCCCCCGGAAGGCAACCAGACCTTGCGGTCGAGGGCCTTGGCGATCTGCTCGTCCACCCGGTACTCGGTGAAGACGTCCTTGTTGCCCACGTGCTTGTTCAACCGCTCCAGCAGGTCGGGAGCCACGTGCTGCACGTAGGACTCGATCGTCTCCCACGCCTGGTTGCCCTGCACCGTCAACGAGGAGAAGTCCTCGGTGAACAGATCGCGGACAACCTTGACCAGCAGATCCGGTTCGGCGTAGAGCAGCTGCGGGGCCTGTGTGCCCGAGGCCTCGGACTTCTCCTTGATGTCCTCCCACTGCGCCTGCAGCCGCCGCACGTCGCGGTCGATGGCCTCCTCGCTCGTCCCCTCGGAAGCCGTGCGGATGATCACCCCGGACTCGTCGGGAACGATCCGCTTCAGGATCTCCTTCAGGCGTTTGCGCTCGCTGTCCGGCAGCTTGCGGCTTATCCCCGTGGCGCCGCCGCCCGGCACGTAAACCAGGAAACGACCGGGCAGACTGACCTGGGTGGTCAACCGCGCGCCCTTGTGCCCCAGCGGGTCCTTGGTCACCTGGACCAGGACGCTGTCGCCCGTGGAAAGCGCCTGTTCGATCCTGCGGGACTTCCCGGCCAGACCGGCGGACTCCCAGTCGACCTCGCCCGCGTAGAGCACCGCGTTGCGCCCCCGGCCGATGTCCACGAACGCCGCCTCCATGCTCGGAAGCACGTTCTGCACCCGACCGAGGTAGACGTTGCCGACCAGCGACCCGTTCCCGGAGGAGGTCACGAAGTTCTCGGCCAGGATGTCGTCCTCGAGGACCGCGACCTGGGTCTGGCCCCCGCTCTCCCGCACGACCATCTTGCGCTCGACGGATTCGCGCCTGGCCAGGAACTCGGACTCGGAGAGCACCGGCGCCCGGCGGCGACCGGCTTCCCTGCCGTCCCTGCGTCGCTGCCGCTTGGCCTCCAGACGCGTCGATCCCTTGATCGCACGCACCTCGTCCTCGGCCTCCTGGCGCCCGCCCTCGGGGCTGTTCTCGCGAACGTGCACCACGGTGTTGGGCGGGTCGTCCTCGCGGGCGGCGCTCTCGGACTCACCGGAGCTCTTACGGCGCCTGCGGCGCCTGCGCCTGCTGGCCGAAGCCGTTTCCGCGTCCTCGTCCTGCCCCGTGGGCTGCTCGGCGGCCTCGGAAGCGGACTCGGCCGAGTCCCCTCCACCCCCGGCGGAGTGGCCGCCCTGCTGCGCAGCGGAAGCGGCGCCGGAATCGGCCGACTTCTCCTTCTTGGACTTCTTGTCCTTCTTGTCCTTCTTCGACTTCTTGTCCTCGCGGGAGGTCTTGCCGCCGCCCTCGGCCTCGTCCCCGGAGCCGGAGTACTCCCCGGAATCACTCGGCACCGTGCCTTCGGAGGGGGACTCGACGCTCTCGCCCTCGCCTCCCCTGCCACGGCCACGACCCCTGCGGCCACGCCGCCGCCTGCGCCGTGTCGACGCCCCCTCGGACTGCTCGCCCTCCTCGACGGCGTCGGCGGAGTCGGACTCCTCCTCGCTCTCGACCGTCTCGGTGCTCTCGGGAGCTTCCGCGGACGCATCCGCGGACTCGGCGGCCCGCCGGGTCTCGGGAGCGAGGAACATGGCCTGGGGAGCCGCGAAGGCGGGCGACAGTGCGCCGTCCCCCTGTTCCGCGCTCCTGTTTTCCGCCTTTTCGGAGCGCGCGCCCATTTCCTCACCCACCGTACCGGGGGTCTCCGGCGAGGCCGAGTCACTCGGCCCACCGGTCTCCCCGCTAGTCTCAGTCTGTTGTGTCGGTTCACTCTCCGTGCCCCCGGAAGCGGCCCGGGGGGCCTCCGCGGTCGTGCTCCGCGTACTCGCCCGGCTCGAGTCACCAGGGTCCGCACCGCCTTCGTCACGCCCCTGCCCGGAATCGAGCCGCTCCGGGCGCAACGAACGCACCACTTCGAGAGCGACCTCCCGCGTGATGTTCGACTGCGCACTGCGCACGGACTGGCCGATCTCTCCCAGAGTGGCTATGACCTCGCGGCTGGTCGCCCCCAGCATCTTCGCCAAAGCGTGCACTCGCAGCTTGGCGGGCACTTCAAAGGTCCGGTTGGCGGATTCGTCCTGCGCCCGCTCATCCCTCTGAGATGTCACCGATTGTCCGCTGGTGTCTCCAGCGGACGTATCCCTGTTCAACATTCAGCTCCTTCGCCCCCGGGCGCGTCCGGCGCGGACGCGGCCACACGGGGGTCTGCATATGTTCTCTGCCCTCCGCCACTTGGTGGCGGTAATTCTGTTGGATCCCTTGCGCCCCTGGCCAAAACCCCAGGAAACCGCACGGTGGTCGACGGCGTCCCCGCCGAATCCATCACCCGAACGTGGTACCCACTTGCCGGGTTCCGGCCGCCGCCCTGTCAGGGGCCAGCGGATCGGCGATCGCGCCTCCGTCGTCGAGCCGACCCTGCGCCAACCGTGTGGCTCGCGCAACCCCCGGTGTGGGCAGGTCGGCGACGACGCGAAGGGCCTTAAGTACGTCGTCGGGTCGCACGACTGGCGTAGTGTGTCGTACAACCATCACAAGTATCCCATATCGTTGTGCACGATCCGGGCAATCGTCCACACGAGGGGCATCGACCGAGTGATAAACACTCTCCGTGCCTTCGTGTGCACCGTGATCCGCGAGAACGCGCACCTCGGCGGAAACCAACGCCGCCCTGGCATCCAGGGTACGACGCCCGTTCTTCGTCACCCGTTCGACCTCCGCGGTCCCGGAGGCCAACAGCAGCCGCACCGCTCGCTCCAGCTCGTCCGGCCCGACTCCCTCGATCTCGACCCGCCAGGAACTGGCTTCCAGACGTTCGGACAGCGAACCCGACTCCGCGGGCACGATCTCCGCCACGTCCATCCCGGCGGGAAGTGTCGAGCGCAACTCCTCGTGCAAGTCCGACACGGCGATGTTTCGCGCGAGCTGCACCTCGGCGTACTCCGCCTCACTGGCCACTCCCGTCGGAGCCGCCCCGGCCCAGGAGATCCTCGGACGCGGGCTGTACCCCTCGGAGTAAGCCACGGGCACCCCCACACGTCGTAACGCGCGCTCGAAGACCCTGGCCAAGTCACGATGCGAGGTGAACCGCAGATGACCGCGCTTCGTGTACCGAAAACGGATCCTGTGCCCCGTGGAAAGCGCGGGGCGAGGCTGGTGTTGCGGACTCAGAGCATCCTCCGTGGTCTTGTCGAGGACGAAGCCGACCCCGGACGAGACACCAACCGGGGACGTCCCGCACCATACAGCCTCACCGATGTTTTCTGTTCTCCCTCGTCGTGGGTGGTCACTCGGCGGAGCCTCCCGGGGCGCGCGAACGGACCGGACCGAGGTTCCGGCGCCGGTAGCACCGAGGGGAAAAGCCCCGGCCCGGCCAACAACTCGCCCGGAAGGGCCCTGTCAGGCGTCTCCGCCCACGGAGTCGAACGCGGTGTTCCGCACCGGTGCCCCGCTGCTCACCGGAGTGATCGGAAGCAGGGGGCGGTTCGAGGGGCCCACCTCGATGTCGGTGCCCGTGGTCGGGCACACACCGCAGTCGAAGCAGGGCGTCCAGCGGCAGTCGTCCTGCTCACGCGCCTCGAGGGCATCCTGCCAGTCCGTCCAGAGCCATTCCTTGTCCAGCCCGGAGTCCAGGTGCTCCCAGGGCAGGATCTCCTCCGCGGAACGCTCCCTCGTCGTGAACCAGTCGAGATCCACGCCAAACCGCGGCAGGACCTCGGCGGCGGCCGCGACCCAGCGATCGTAGGAGAAGTGCTCGTTCCAGCCGTCGAAACGCCCGCCCGAGCGCCACACCCGCTCGATCACCTGCCCGATCCGGCGGTCCCCGCGCGAGAGCAGTCCCTCGATCAGCGAGGGTTTCCCGTCGTGGTAGCGCACACCGATGTTGCGCCCCAACCGACGGTCCGAGCTGATCTCCTTGCGGAGTTTGCGCATCCGCTCGTCGACGGTGCCCGGATCCGCCTGAGCGGCCCACTGGAACGGGGTGTGCGGCTTCGGCACGAAACCACCGATCGAGACCGTGCAACGAATGTCGTGGCGCCCGGAGACCTTGCGTCCCGCCCTGATGACCTCCTTGGCCATCGAGGCGATCTGCAGCACGTCCTCGTCGGCCTCCGTCGGCAGCCCGCACATGAAGTACAGCTTGACCTGCCGCCAACCACTGGAGAACGCGGTGGAGACGGTCCTGATGAGATCCTCTTCGGAAACCATCTTGTTGATGACCCGTCTGATCCGTTCGCTGCCTCCTTCCGGAGCGAAGGTCAGACCGGAACGGCGGCCGCTGCGGGAGAGCTCGTTGGCCAGATCGACGTTGAAGGCGTCCACCCGCGTCGAGGGCAACGACAACCCGGTGTTGGTTCCCTCGTAGCGGTCGGCGAGCCCCTTCGTGATCTCACCGATCTCGGAGTGGTCGGCCGAGCTCAGCGACAGCAGCCCGACCTCCTCGAACCCCGTCGCCTCCAGGCCGCGCTGGACCATGTCGTCGATACCGCGGTTGGAGCGCTCCCGCACGGGACGAGTGATCATGCCGGCCTGGCAGAAACGGCACCCGCGCGTACACCCGCGGAAGATCTCCACGCTCATCCGCTCGTGCACGCTCTCCGCCGTCGGAACCAACGGCTGCTTCGGATAGGGCCACTCGTCCAGATCCGTGGTGGTCCGCTTGAACACCCGGTGCGGCACTCCCGAACGGTTCGGCACGACCTCGGCTATGTGTCCCGCCTCGTCGTAGTGCACGTCGTAGAAACCCGGCACGTAAACACCGCGCGCGGCGAGCCTGGACAACAGCTCCGCCCGCCCTCCCGGACTCCCCTCCTCCTTGAAGGCACGGACCAGTCCGGTGATCTCCAGCACCGCCTGCTCACCGTCACCGAGCACCACCGCGTCGACGAAATCGGCGACCGGTTCCGGGTTGAACGCGGCGTGTCCACCCGCCAACACGATCGGATGCCGTTCCGTGCGGTCCCGGGCGTGCAGGGGGATTCCGGCGAGGTCCAGCGCGGTGAGCAGGTTCGTGTACCCCAGCTCGGTCGCGAAGCTCACCCCCAGCACGTCGAAAGCGCCGACCGGACGATGGGCGTCCACGGTGAACTGGGGAATCCCGTGCTCACGCATGAGCTCTTCCAGATCGGGCCAGACGGAGTAGGTCCGCTCCGCGAGCACGCCGGGCTGCTCGTTGAGGATCTCGTAGAGGATCATCACGCCCTGGTTGGGCAGCCCGACCTCGTAGGCGTCCGGATACATCAGGCACCAGCGGACGGTGGCCTCGTCCCAGTCCTTGGCGGTGGAGTTGAGCTCGCCGCCGACGTACTGAACGGGCTTGGACACCCGGGAAAGCAGCGGTTCCAGACGGTCGTACACGGATTCCACAGGCACGTCCTCAAGCTTAACGAGCGGGCCGCGCGGAAAGAGCCGTGCGCCCTCCCGCGTGGCGAACACGCGGGAGGGCGCATCATCGGCCGGGGGCTCCGCGCACGGCTCCGGAGAACCGGCCGGACGAGCCCGGCCCACCCACGAGCCGGTTTCCGATGCTCGTCCGCGCGCATCGGCCGTCGTTTCGGGCGTTCAGAGGTCGCGGGTCAACCACACCTCGTCGCGGAACTCCTCGTCACTCACCCGCAGGGATCGTGGCCAGCGTCCCCGCTCGGTCCAGCCCCGTTCGGAGTAGAACTCCTCCGCGGCGGGCTCCGAGCGGATCCGCAGGGTCAGCTGGGTCAGCCCGAGAGCCCTGGCGTGTGATTCGGCCGCGTCCAACAGCTGCTCGCCGATACCGCGTTCGGAAACCTGCGGGTCGACCAGCAACCACTCGATGTCGGCACGGTGCCGCTCCACCGGGAACTCGCCCACGCGCAGAATCACCGCTCCCGCGAGCGTGTGCTGCTTGCCCGCGGTGAGGATGTGCCGCCGCTTCGGCCGCGTGGAGGCGTCGTCGACGACGCGCTGGGCCGTGGCCGTGAGCGTTTCCAGCTCGGTGTCCGCCGTGAACCCGGTGGCACCGCCCGCGACGGTCACCCTGCCGAGCAGATCGGCCAGGGCCTGGGGCAGCTCGGGGTGCGGCTGATCGACCCGGTGGGGGCCGGTGATGAATTCCTCTTCGCTCATGCCTGCAGATCCGGGAACCAGAGTTTGAGCTCGCGTTCGGCCGACTCCGCGGAGTCGGAACCGTGCACGAGGTTGTACTGCACTTCGAGACCGTAGTCGCCGCGCAGGCTCCCCGCGTCCGCCTTCTCGACCGGGTCCGTTCCACCGGCGATCTGCCGGAAGGCCGCGACGGCCTTCGGACCCTCCACGACGGCGGCGACCACGGGGCCGGAGGTGATGAACTCCAGCAGCGAGTTGAAGAACGGTTTCCCGTCGTGCTCGGCGTAGTGCTGCTCGGCGAGCTGCTGATCGACGTGGCGCATTTCCAGAGCGACGAGCCTGAGCCCCTTGCGCTCGATCCGGCTGATCACCTCACCGACCAGGCCTCGCTCGACGCCATCGGGTTTGACGAGGACGAGAGTGCGCTCGCTCAACGGGTTTCTCCTAGAAGTCCGGGGTCGCTGCGGACCCGGTCGACAACGCCGGGATTCCTCCCGTGTCAAGGGTATTCGTCACGAACTCCTCCCACTCGAGGGGGCGAGCCACACGGACTCCCACCCGAACCGGTCGCGCTCTCAGGGGTGGTCCGCGCGCGGCTGTCGCGGTAGCTTCCCCGATGATGTACCGACCAACTGGTCTGTCGCCCGAGTGGTGAGGAGTTCAGGTATGCGCGCCGCCGTACACACCGCCGTGAACGAGCCGCTGCGTTTGGAGGACATCGAGCACGCGGCCCCGGCCGACGACGAGGTGACCATCGAAGTCGCCTCCTGCGGCGCCTGCCATTCGGACCTGCACGTCCGCAAGGGCGAGCTGCCGTTCCCCACTCCGGCCGTGCTGGGTCACGAGGTCGCGGGAACGGTCAGCGATGTGGGACGCGCGGTGAGCGGGCTCTCCCCCGGGGACCGCGTGGTCACCAGTTTCATCATGCCGTGCGGGCGCTGCGCGCGGTGCGCGGCGGGCGAGGAGGAGATCTGCCTGGACTTCTTCGCCTACAACAGGGCGAAGGGCCAGCTCTACGACGGCAGGAGCAGGTTGTCCCGCCCGGGCGGCGAGCCGGTCTGGATGTACTCGATGGGCGGACTCGCCCAGCGCACGGTCACCCCGGCCACCTCGGTGTACCGGGTTCCGGACGGGGTCGAGCTCTCGGACGTGGCCGCGGTCGGCTGCTCGACGATGACGGCCTACGGCGCCCTGCGGCACGCGGCTGACGTCCGGGTCGGGGACACGGTCGCCGTGATCGCCGCGGGTGGTGTCGGTTCGGCGCTGATCCAGCTGGCCCGCGTCTTCGGAGCGGGAGAGGTCATCGCCGTGGACATCGGGGAGGACAAGCTCGAAGCGGCCAGGCAGCTGGGCGCGACCAGCACCGTGAACTCGAGCGAGACGGACGCGCCCACCGCGATCCGCGAACTCACCGGAGGACGCGGTGTCGACGTCGCCTTCGAGGCGCTCGGCTCACGGGCGACCTTCGAGGTCGCACGGGACTCGGTCGTCGAGGGCGGCCAGGTCGTCGTGGTCGGAATCGCTCCGCCCGAAACCGTCGGCGAGTTGAACCTGGCGACCATCGCCCGGCGCAAACTCCAGGTGAAGGGGTCCTACGGAGCCAAACCGCGCCGGGACATGCCGGTGTTGCTGGACCTGGTGGCACGTGGACTGCTGCGCCCGCAGGACGCGGTGAGCAGGCACTACTCCCTGGACGAGGCCGAGGAGGCGTTCACGGCGCTGGATCGCGGGGAGATAAGGGGCCGCGCGGTCATCGACGTGGCCTGAGTGGCCCGACCGCGGTTTCCGCTCCGGTTGCCGGGACCGCTCGCTCGGTGGAACCTACCGCCTGTTCGTGAGCGGTCCCCGGTCTCGGGACGCTCTCCGTGCCAGTCGAGCGGGTGACGCCAGCGCAGCCCCGGATGACGGCGAACCTGAATCCGCCGCCCTGGGGGAGCGCGGACAGGGCGAGCACTCGCTCGGCCGGGGCGGTCGGCGGGCAAGCGCACAGCCGCTTTCCACCCCGAGCCACTCGCACCGCCGGGGGCTCTGGGGTTCCCCCCGGAAGCACCCGAGCAGGCCGATCCGTGCACTCTCCGAGTCCTCACCGCTGCGGCGGATGTCCGGGAGGATGGCCGAGCTGATCGGCCAACCTCCCCTCACGCATCCGCTTGGCCACGTCGTGCCGCAGGTACAGCACGTAGCCCCAGACTCCGGCGAAGATCAACCCCATGATCCCGATGGCCGGGTGCACGAGGAAGCACCCGATCATGCACAGCTGCAGTACCAGCGCCGCGCCGAGTCCCCAGCGGCGGCGCTGCACGAACGCCGCGAACAGCTGCAGCACGGTCAGCACGGCCACCACGGCGAATCCGACGCTGCTCGCGCCGGACCCGAGTTGCCAGACGACCGGCAGCGCGAGCCCGAACACTATGAACTCGAGGACCAGCGTCCCCGCCATGACACCGCGCAACCCCTTCCACGGGTCGCGCACCTCCTCGGGGGCCTCCGGAAGTCCCCGACGGCGTTCGGCCTCCTCCGCGTCATCCGCGCGTCCCTCGTTCACACCGGCTCCTTGCCGAACAGGGCGCGTGCCTCACCCGCCGTCACCACCGAACCGGTGATCACGATCCCGGCTCCCGAGATGGAGTCGCTCGGATCGCTGGTGTGCTCGGCGAGGCTGATCGCGGACGCCACGGCGTCGTCCAGCCTGGGTTCGACGTGCACCCGCTCCCTGCCGAACAGCTCCTCGGCCAGCGCGGCGAGGTCGTCGGGCTCCATGGAGCGCGGAGCGGAGTTGCGGGTGACGACGAGCTCCTCGATCACCTGCTCCAGTTCGGTGAGGATGCCCCTGGCGTCCTTGTCGGCCATGACGCCGACGACACCGACCAGCCTGCGGAACGAGAACTCGGCGCTGACCGCGTCGGCCAGCGCCCGCGCGCCGTGCGGGTTGTGCGCGGCGTCGACCAGCACGGTCGGCGCCGCGCGGACCCGTTCGAGCCTGCCCGGGGTAACCACCCCGGCGAACGCGTCCCTGACCTGCTCGATGTCGAGCTGCCGCTCCGATCCCGCGCCGAAGAAGGCCTCCACCGAGGCGAGCGCGAGCGCGGCGTTGTGGGCCTGGTGCTCCCCGTGGACCGGGAGGAAGACGTCCTCGTAGATCCCGCTGAGCCCCTGCAGCCGCAGCATCTGCCCGCCCACCGCGACGGTGCGCTCCAGCACGCCGAACTCCTGGCCCTGACGCGCGACCGTCGCGTCCATCTCCGCGACCTTGCGCAGGATGGGGTCCTGCGCCTCCTCGCTCTGGGAGGCCATCACCACCACCGAGTCCTGCTTGATGATCCCGGCCTTCTCCGCGGCGATCTCGGCGATGTCGGACCCGAGGTACTCGGCGTGGTCCAGGGATACCGGGCACAGCACGGCCACCTGGGCGTCGGCCACGTTGGTCGCGTCCCATCCGCCCCCGAGTCCGACTTCCAGCACCGCGGTCTCCACCGGGGCCTCGGCGAAGGCCGCGAAGGCCATGCCGGTCAGCACCTCGAACTTGCTCATCGGGACCTCACTGTTGGAGTCCACGATGGAGACGTAGGGGGCGATGTCCCGGTAGGCCTCGACGTAGGCACCGGGACTGATCGGACCTCCGTCGATGTTGATCCGCTCGGTGACCAGCTGCAGGTGCGGGCTGCTGTAGCGCCCGACGCGCAATCCGATCCGGGTCATCAGCGCGTCGACCATCCGCGCCGTCGAGGACTTCCCGTTGGTCCCCGCGACGTGCACGACCGGGTACCCCCGCTGCGGCTCGGCCAGCAGGTCGGTCAGTGCCCTGATCCGCTCCAGTGAGGGCTCGATCTTGGTTTCCGGCCAGCGCTCGTTGAGCTCGGACTCGACGACCCGCAGTTCCTGCAGCTCGCCGGGCTCGGAGTCGGCCACGAATAACACTCTCCTCCCGGTGCGGGCACCGTCCGGTCCCCGCACCACGACACGCTCACGCCTCCGGAAGCGACTCCAGCCGGGTGTTGATGCGCTCGATCTCGGCGAGCGCACTCTCCCGCCGGGAGCGGATCTTGTCCACGACCTCCGCGGGAGCCTTCTCGGTGAACGACGGGTTGTTCAGTTTCTGCTCGGTTCCGGCCAGCTCCTTCTCGGCCGCCTCCAGGTCCTTCGCGAGGCGGTTGCGCTCGGCGGCGATGTCGACGGCTCCCGAGAGGTCGACCCCCACGGAGACCTCACCGTCCTGCAGGCCCACCCGCATCGAGGAGGAGGCGCTGAAATCGGTTCCCGGCTCGGTGAGCTTGGCCAACGTGCGGATCGCGGCCGCGTGATCGGCGATGCCGACCGCCTCGATTCCGTCCAGCTCGGCCGCGACCTTCTGGTTCGGTTTCAGCCCCTGGTCGGCCCTGAACCGACGGATCTCGGTGACCAGCCTACGGACCGCGTCGATCCGCTCGGCGGCCGCCGTGTCCACCGGGTTCCCCTCCGGGGTCGGCCACTCGGCGATCACGACGGACTCCCGCCCGGTCAGTGCCGTCCACAGCGCCTCGGTGACGAAGGGAACCGTCGGATGCAGCAGGCGCAGCAGCACGTCGAGAACCCTGCCGAGCACCGCCCTGGTCGACTCGGCCCGCTCACCGCCCTCGTCGAGCTGGACCTTGGACAGCTCCACGTACCAGTCGCAGAACTCGTCCCAGGTGAAGTGGTACAGCGCCTCGACGGACTTGGCGAACTGGAAGTCCTCCAGGAGTTCGTCCACCTCGGTGACCAGCGCGTCGCAGCGGTCGAGGATCCAGCGGTCGGCGTCGGTCAGCCTCTCCCGGCCCGGCAGCCTTTCGGGGGCGAAGGCATCCTTGCCGAGCGCGAACTTGGTCGCGTTGAACAGCTTGGTCACGAAGCTGCGCGCCCCGGCGACCCACTCGTCGCTCATCGGCGCGTCAGCGCCGGGGTTGGCGCCCCTGGCCAGGGTGAAGCGCACGGCGTCGGTGCCGTAGGTGTCGATCCACTGCAACGGGTCCACGGTGTTGCCGGAGGACTTCGACATCTTCTTGCCGTGCTTGTCCCGGACGATGCCGTGCAGCGCGATCCGGCGGAACGGCACCGCCTCCTCCGGCGCGCGGTCGGACATGCCGTAGAGACCGAACATCATCATCCGGGCGACCCAGAAGAACAGGATGTCGTAGCCGGTGACCAGCACGCTCGTCGGGTAGAACTTGCGCAGGTCCGGCGTGTCGTCGGGCCACCCCATCGTGGAGAACGGCCACAGCCCGGAGGAGAACCACGTGTCCAGCACGTCCTCGTCCTGGCGCCACCCCTCGCCCTCCGGGAGCCGCTCGTCCGGCCCGACGCAGACGACCTCGTCGTTCGGCCCGTACCAGATCGGAATGCGGTGGCCCCACCACATCTGCCGGGAGATAGCCCAGTCGTGCAGGTTGTCGATCCAGTCGAAGTAGCGCTTGGCCATCTCGGGCGGGTGCACCTCGACACGGCCGTCGCGCACGGCGTCCCCCGCTGCTTTCGCCAGCGGGCCGACCTTGACGAACCACTGCATGGACAGGCGGGGTTCGATCGGCTCCTTGGAGCGGGAGCTGTGCCCGACGCTGTGCACGTAGGGACGCTTCTCGGCGACGATGCGCCCCTCCGCGCGCAGCGCCTCGCGCACGGCCTCGCGCGCCTCGAAGCGGTCCATCCCGTCGAACCGCGTGCCCGTGTCGGCGATGCGGCCGCGTTCGTCCATGACGGTCGGCATCGGCAGGTCGTGGCGGCGCCCGATCTCGAAGTCGTTGGGGTCGTGCGCCGGAGTGACCTTGACCGCACCGCTGCCGAACTCGGGATCGACGTGCTCGTCGGCCACGATCGGGATGCCGCGTCCGGCCAGCGGCAGTTCGATCTCCGTGCCGATCAGGTGCTTGTAGCGCTCGTCCTCCGGGTGCACGGCCACTGCCGTGTCACCGAGCATGGTCTCCACCCGCGTGGTGGCCACTTCCAGGGCCGAGTCGCCGTCGCCGTAGCGCATCGTCACGAGCTCGCCCTCGACCTCGCGGTGCTCGACCTCGATGTCCGAGATCGCGGTGCGCATCTCCGGCGACCAGTTGACCAGCTGTTCCGCGCGGTAGATCAACCCGTCCTCGTAGAGGCGCTTGAACATCGTGTTGACGGCTCTGGACAGGCCCGCGTCCATGGTGAATCGTTCGCGGCTCCAGTCCACCCCGTCACCGAGGCGGCGCATCTGGGACAGGATCGACCCGCCGTGCTGCTCCTTCCACTGCCACACCCGTTCGAGGAACTTCTCCCGACCGAGCTCGCGGTGGTCGATGCCCTCGTCCTGCAGCTGGCGCTCGACCAACGCCTGGACGGCGATGCTGGCGTGGTCCATGCCGGGCAGCCAGAGCGCCTCGTAGCCCTGCATCCTGCGGCGCCGCGTGAGCAGGTCCATCAGCGTGTGCTCGAACGCGTGGCCGATGTGCAGGCTCCCCGTCACGTTCGGCGGGGGGATGACGAGCGAGAACGGCGGACGATCACTGTGGGGGTCCGCCTCGAAGTAGCCGGCGTCTACCCAGCGCTGGTACAGCTCGGCCTCTACGTCGGCCGGGTTCCAGGTCGACGGAAGTTCACGGGGCTGTGCTGCTGGGCTCGTCTGTGTCACACCGGGATTCTACGAACCCCGTCGGGCATGCTTGTACGGTGCTAGGCCTCAACGGCGGATCCGAGCGTGGAAGGCGGCCCGCGAACCATGAACGAAGCCGTTCTCGACCGGGTAAGGGAAGGTCATCACGAACTGTTGGACCTGGTCAGCGAGCTGGAACCCGAGGATTTCCATACCGGGTCCAGACTGCCCGGTTGGACCCGCGCGCACGTGGTCGCTCATCTGGCGAACAACGCGATCTCGCTGGCGAACATGACCAGCGCCGCGGGGCGCGGGGAACTGGTGGACCCGTACCCCGACGGCGACCGGGACGAGGCGATCGAACGCGACGCGCGCCAGGACGCGATCGGGCTGGTGCAGCAGCTGGCCACCTCGCACGCGCAGCTGGAGATCGTCTGGGACTCGGTGGCCGAGCAGGACTGGCAGCGGCCGGTGCGCTTCCGCGACGGCACCGTCGCCGACCTGGTGCTGTGCCGCTGGCGTGAGCTGGAGATACACATGATCGACCTCGATCTCGACCGGACCGAGCAGAGCTGGTCGTCCGAGTTCTGCGCCCACGCGATCGACTTCCTGCTGCCGCGGCTGGAGGGCTCCGAGGTGGTGCTCGCCCCGCGGGAGCTGGACCGGACGTGGGAGGTGGGCAACTCCCCCACTCACAAGATCGAGGGGTCTTGTCACTCGATCGCGTGTTGGCTGGCGGGGCGCACTCCGCAGCAGGTCCCGAGCGGCGGCCCGCTCCCCGAACTCGGCCCGTGGCCGTGAGCGACGTGCCGTGAACTCCTCCGATCGCGAGGAGCGCTGGACCGGCGAAGCACTCCTCGCGGCCGGAATCCGGTCGGATCCGGAACCGCACCGGGCGCTTCCCGAGCGGCTGGACGAGGATCACGGTGACACGGACCTCCGGTCCTCCCCTCCCACCCGAGCGCGTCGAATCGACCGAACAGCGGATCCGCTCCGGCAATCCCCTCGCTAGAGTCCGAGTCCGCTCGACTGATCGTCGATGTCGAGCGGAATCTCGACTCGACTGGGAGAACCGATGAGACGAATCCTGTCGCTGGCGGTCATGCTGCCGCTGCTGGTCCTCGCGCCCGCCACCGCTACCGCCGCCGCGCAAAGCTCCGAGGAGTCCCGGCAGAGCGCTGCTCGGCTGACAGCCGTCGCGCAGTGCCCGCCCACCTACTCGCGCGGCGACAACGCCGAGATGATCGTCGCGTTGCAGCGCGCTTTGAACGACTACTCCTACGAGGTCAAGGGACCGGACCTGTTCGTGGACGGTGCGTACGGCCCGAAGACCGAGGCAGCGGTAATCAACTTCCAGAGCTGGTACGGCCTGCAGGTCGACGGGATCACCGGCCCCGAGACCTGGGGACAGCTCGGTTTCTGCACCTGGTGATCAGTGCGCCGGGAGTGTTCCGCACGAACGCTCCCGGTGAACTCCCCCGCAGCGTCCGCCCGGCTTGCCTCGGACACGCCGCGTGAACGACGTGGGAGTTATGCTGTGCCTCCGCGACGCCGGTGATGGCTCGAAGAGCTGGATGGGAGGCCCCCCACATGGGACGGATCACGGTACGCAGGCCCGTGCTGCGCATCGGACCGAACGGCGGAACCACCCGTCCCGACACCCTCGCGGCCGAGGAACCGCTGGAGATCCGGCTGAGCTCGAAACCGCTCACCGTCACCATGCGCACCCCCGGCCACGACGTGGAGCTCGCACACGGCTTCCTGCTCACCGAGAGCGTGATCGGCGACCACACCGACGTGGCGGGAGCTCGCTACTGCGACAGCCCCGGCCCCGACGGGCGCAACACCTACAACGTGCTCGACGTCCAGCTGGCCCCCGGAGTCCCGCCGCCGGACAACTCGGTGGAGCGCAACTTCTACACCACCTCGTCCTGCGGGGTCTGCGGCAAGGCCGCGCTCGACGCGGTCCGGCTGCGCAGCGCCCACCCCCCGGAGCAGGACCCGCTGCGGGTCCGGACGGAGACCCTCGTCGAGCTCCCGGACAGGCTGCGCACCGCGCAGCGCGTCTTCTCCAGCACCGGAGGCCTGCACGGCGCGGGACTGTTCGACTCAGCCGGAGAACCGCTCGCCGTCCGCGAGGACGTGGGCAGGCACAACGCCGTGGACAAGGTCCTCGGAAGGGCGCTGCTCGACGGGAGCGTGCCGCTGCGCGGCAGCGTGCTCATGCTCTCGGGGAGGGCGTCCTTCGAGTTGGTGCAGAAGGCGGCCATGGCCGGTGTCCCGTTCGTGGCCGCCGTTTCCGCACCCTCCTCGCTGGCCGTCGAACTCGCCGAGGAGCAGGGAATCACCCTGGTCGGGTTCCTGCGCGGAAGCTCGATGAACGTCTACACCGGAGCGGAGCGTCTCGTCGTCGACGAGAACGTCCCCACCGGCTGACTCCCGGGAGCGCCGCGCTCACACCAGCCGGAAAGCACCGGACGAAGCGCCGAAGGTGTTCGGCTCCGTCTCGAACCTGTCCGCCAGCGGAGTACTGCCGTGCAGCGTCCAGCGCAGCACGGCGGGCCAGGGTCCGTACCCCGCGTCGGTGTTGAGGTGCTCCCCGTCCGGGAGCACGTCCATCTCCACCCGCAGGGTCTCCGCCAACCAGTGCCCGTCCTGAACCGACAGGTACGGATCCCCCGAACCGATCACCAGCCGGGTCGACCCGGCGGCACGACGCAGCGCGTGGGCGTCCACCGGGTACGGCGCGACTCCCCGCACGTCGGGGTGACGCCAGTCCGGCCCCGGCGGGGAGACCAGCAGAACCCGGTCGGCTCGCCTGGCCCTGCCCGCGATGGTGGCCGCGTGGTGCAGCCAGAGCGCCGCCCCGCACGAATGGGCGGCCACCACCAGTTCGTCCTCGGCGGGAACGCTGTCCAGCCGCGCGCGCAGCACGGCCAACCACCGGTCCAGTTCCGGATGATCCTGGTCCGGAAGCGCGGGCAGCTCACACGAGACTTCGCGCTCGGCCAGCCGACCGCTGAGCCACTGCTGCCAGTGCCACGGCCCGGAACCACCGAATCCGTGCACCAGCAAAACGTGCATGTCGCTCACAGCACGCCCCTCCCCAACATCGGTGATCACGATGGTCACGTGACACCGATGATCCCCCATGCCGGGGAACCACGCGGACGACACACGCGGAAACGACGACATGTCCCCCGACGGAGGAAAGTAGCTCACCGAGGCCTTCCAGCCGAATCATCGACCGGGCTCTTCCTCGGCGCGGCGGCGCCGAAACATTCCCCCAGGCAACCGGCACCGCCAAGACCCGGTCAGGAACTCCCGACCAAGGGCTCAGCCCAACGCAGGCGCTTACCAGCCTGAGCGATCGGCACCGCCGCGGGTTCTCTCGTGGTGCTCTCGCGAGGACGGCCCCGACGTCGTGTAGGGGTGGCTACCCGATGTCGGGGCACCCGCAGCGAGAGCCCGCGAGAGGTTCCGCCACGCAACCACCCGAGCAAACCGAGCCGCCGACCCTCAGTCGTTCAGGCCGACTTCTCTCGCCGCTCGTGCCGGCTGCTCTGCCGGGCGACGATGGTGGGGTTCACGTTCTCCTGGACGGTCCGTTCGGTGATGACCACCTTCGCGACGTCCGAACGGCTCGGGATGTCGTACATCACCGGGAGTAGCACTTCCTCCAGGATCGCCCGCAAACCGCGGGCACCGGTGCCCCGCGCGATCGCCAGGTCCGCTATGGACTCCAGCGCGGCCTGGGTGAACTCGAGTTCCACACCGTCCAGCTCGAACAGCCGGGTGTACTGCTTGATCAGGGCGTTGCGTGGCTCGGTCAGGATCTTGACCAGCGCGGACTTGTCCAGGTTGGTAACACTGGCGACGGTGGGCAACCTGCCGATGAACTCGGGAATGAGCCCGTACTTGATCAGGTCCTCCGGCAGCACCTCCGCGAAGTGGTCCGCCGAGTCGACCTCGGCCTTGGAACGCAGGTCGGCACCGAAACCGACGCTGTGCTTGCCGATCCGGTCCTCGACGATGTCCTCCAGACCGCCGAAGGCACCCGCGACGATGAACAGCACGTTCGTGGTGTCGATCTGGATGAACTCCTGGTGGGGATGCTTGCGGCCGCCCTGCGGCGGAACGCTCGCGGTGGCGCCCTCCAGGATCTTCAACAGCGCCTGCTGAACGCCCTCCCCTGAGACGTCCCTGGTGATCGAGGGGTTCTCGCTCTTACGGGCGATCTTGTCGACCTCGTCGATGTAGACGATGCCCTTCTCGGCCTGTTTGACGTCGTAGTCGGCGGCCTGGATCAACTTCAACAGGATGTTCTCGACGTCCTCACCGACGTAGCCCGCCTCGGTCAGCGCGGTGGCGTCGGCGATGGCGAACGGCACGTTGAGCATCTTGGCCAGCGTCTGCGCCAGGTAGGTCTTGCCACAGCCGGTGGGACCGAGCATGAGGATGTTGGACTTGGCCAGCTCGATCTTCTCGTCCTTGGCCTCACGGCCGCTCTGCTGTTGCTGCTCGCCGGCCTGGATCCGCTTGTAGTGATTGTAGACGGCCACCGAGAGGTTGCGCTTGGCAGCGGACTGCCCGATCACGTACTGGTCGAGAAAATCGTGGATCTCACCCGGTTTGGGAAGCTCGTCGAGCTTGACCTCTCCGGACTCGGCGAGCTCCTCCTCGATGATCTCGTTGCAGAGGTCGATGCACTCGTCACAGATGTACACGCCGGGGCCGGCGATGAGTTTCTTCACCTGCTTCTGGCTCTTCCCGCAGAAGGAGCACTTCAGCAGGTCGCCGCCGTCACCGATACGTGCCATGCCGCTGACCTCGTCCCCTCCGGCGCGCCGCTGAGCACGCGCCTAGCCTGTTGTTCGACGTCGGTTCTGCACACGACGGTACCCGCCATATCCCGGTCGCGGGGAGAAACGTCGCCCGAGCAGCTCACCACCGCGGCTCGGTCGTCCCCGGACCGGTCGGGCCACCTGATCAACATCCTGCCTCGCCGATGCCGAGCACGTCGGCACCACCGGCGTGCTCGGCGTGTCGGCCGCGTTCAGGACTTCTTGTTCGAAAGCTTGCGGTACGGCATGACCTCGTCGATCAGACCGTATTCCCTGGCCTGCTCGGCGGGCAGGATCAGGTCCCGCTCCACGTCCTGGTGGATCTGCTCCTGCGAGCGCCCCGTGTGCGTGGCGAGCGTGGACTCCATGAGCTTACGCATCCGCTGCACCTCGTTGGACTGGATCTCCAGGTCGGAGACCTGACCGTAGATGCCCTCGGTCGCGGGCTGGTGGAGCAGCGCACGCGCGTTCGGCAACGCCATGCGCTTGCCGGGGGTGCCCGCGGCGAGCAGCACGGCCGCGGCCGAGGCCGCCTGACCGAGGCAGGCCGTGCGGATGTCGGGGCGCACGTACTGCATGGTGTCGTAGATCGCCATCAGCGCGGTGAACGAACCGCCGGGCGAGTTGATGTAGAGCTGGATCTCGCGGTCCGGATCGTCGGACTCCAGGTACAGCAACTGCGCCATGATGTCGTTGGCCGAGACGTCGTCGACCTGCACCCCGAGGAACACGATCCGTTCCTCGAACAGCTTGTAGTACGGGTTCGACTCCTTGACTCCGTACGTGGTGCGCTCGGTGAACGAGGGCACCATATACCGGGCCTGGGGTGTCTGGAATGAGCTCACGTCGGTGACTCCTCGTGACTGTGATGCCGACAGGACTGGCTGGTTCGCGCGATCAGCTGCTCGGCAGGTTCGCGCGGTTGGCGATGTGGTCCACGAAGCCGTATTCGAGCGCCTCGTCGGCGGTGAACCAGCGGTCGCGGTCGGAATCCTGGATGATCTTCTCGACCGTCTGGCCGGTCTGTCCGGCGATCAACTCGGCCATCTCCTGCTTCTGCCTGGAGAACACATCGGCCTGGATCGCGATGTCCGAGGCGGTCCCCCCAAGTCCGGCGGAGGGCTGGTGCATCAGCACCCGGGCGTGCGGCAGGGCGAAGCGCTTGCCCTTCGCACCGGCCGACAGCAGGAACTGCCCCATCGAGGCCGCGAAGCCCATCGCCACCGTGGCCACGTCCGGCTTGATGAGTTGCATCGTGTCGTAGATGGCCATGCCCGACGGAACCGAACCACCGGGCGAGTTGATGTAGAGGGCGATGTCGCGTTCGGGGTCCTCCGCCGCCAGCAGCAGCATCTGCGAGCAGATCTGGTTGGCGATGGTGTCCTCGACCTGGGAGCCGAGGACGATGATGCGTTCCCGCAGCAGCCGCTCGTATACCGAGTCGTTCAGCGAGAGCCCGTTGCTACCGGTCCGCATCTGCGGTGACTGCGCGTCGAACGCCTGAACAGTCTGTTCCTGGGTCACGTCTCCCTGCCTTCTTCCACAATGGACCCGGTAGGCACGTCGTCTGACCGGGCCGCTCGAAGTGTTGCCCGTTACCGGAAGTGCCGGAGTCCGGGTGATCCGTTACAACCGACCCTAACGAACGTGGGCGGCACCAGCTTCCCGGTGCCGCCCACGTTCGCTGAGAGCTTTAGGACCTTTTCGGGAACGACGCGTCGCGAGAACGCGTCCGCGATCCCGCGGGACCGTCTTCGCCAAAGGTCCGGTCCGCCGAGCCGGAGTCGAGTTCATCCGACCGGCGAACCGCCACGCACGATCACTGCTGCTGCGCGGCGTCCCGCTCCTCCTGCTCGACCGTCTCGCCCTCGACCTGTTCCGGCTGCTGATCGCCCTCGTCCTGCGTACCGAGCAGCTCGTCCATGTCCAGGGCGTTGCCCTCCGAGTCCGTGACAGTGGACTGACGGACGACCGAGAACAGCGCCTTGCTGCGCCTGATGTCGGAGTAGATGCGTCCCAGTTGCCCGGACTGCTGGATCTGCTGGACGTACTGGTCCGGACTGATCCCCGACTGCTGCGCCTGGTAGATGATCCGCTCGGTGAGCTCGTTGTCCGAGACCGAGATCTCCTCGTTGTCGGCGATGGTGTCCAGCACCAGCTGCGTCTTGACCGCCTGCTCGGCCTCCTGACGCGTCTCGGCGTCGAAGTCCTCGCGGGTCTTGCCCTGCTCCTGCAGCGACTCGACGAAACGCTGCTCGTCGTGGTCGTACGGGTGGATCGCGTCGTGCTCGCGAGCCTCGACCTCTGACTGAACCACGCTCTCCGGCAGCGGAACCTCGACCTGCTCCAGCAGGGTCTCGAGGACCTTGTCCCTGGCCTGCATCCCCTGCTGCATCCGCTTGACGCGGCCGAGCCGCTCGCGCAGATCGGCGAGGAGCTCGTCGATGGTGTCGAACTCGCTGGCCATCTGGGCGAACTCGTCGTCCGCCTCGGGAAGCTGCCGCTCCTTGACCGAGTTCAGCTTCACCTCGACCTCGGCCTCCCGGCCCGCGTACTCCCCGGCCACGAGCGTGGTGGTGAAGTTCTTGGTCTCCCCCTCGCTCGTACCGGTCAGCGCATCGTCGATGCCGTCGATGAGCTCGCCCGAACCGACCTCGTAGGAAAGGCCGCTGGTCTGCGCGTCCTCGACCTGCTGGCCGTCGACCGTGGCCGAGAGGTCGATGCTGACGTAGTCGCCGTTGGCCGCCGGACGGTCCACCCCTACGAGCGTTCCGAACCGGGCGCGCAGCTCGTCCAGCTGTTCCTGGACGTCCTGCTCGGTGACCTCCTGGTCATCCACGCTCACGGCCAGCTCGTCGTAGGCGGGCACAGTCAGGTCCGGCCGCACGTCGACCTCGGCGGAGAACTCGATCTGCTCACCATCGACGATGTTGGTGACCTCGATCTCCGGTCGACTCAGTGCCTGGACCTCGCTGCTGGTCACGGCCTCCGAGTACTTGGAGGGAACGGCCTCGTTGACGACCTCGTCGAGCACGGGTCCACGGCCGATCCGGCTCTCCAGCACCTTGGCCGGAACCTTGCCGGGACGGAAGCCAGGGATCCGGACCTGCTTGGCCAGTTCCTTGTACGCGCGGTCGAAGTTCGGCTTGAGCTCGTCGAACGGCACCTCGACGTTGAGCCGTACGCGCGTCGGGCTCAGGTGCTCGACGGTGCTCTTCACGTGGTCTCCTCGTGCGAACGTGCTTGAAAGGCTCCCGGCTGTTCAACTGGAAGAAACCCCACGGCACACCGTGGACGAGCTCCTTCAACGCCGGGCTGACCTCCGATTCTATGGCCTGAGTTCGCAAGCGGCCGTTCCGGGTACCAACCCGCCCGAGCGGGCGAATCCCATCCCCCTCGTGCTTGAGTGGACATGTGCAGGAATCGCAGGACAATGTCGGCACCGTACCGAGCACGTGCGCGGCGTGGTCCGAAACTCTCTCGGAACCGACGGCCGGTACAGCGCCCGTGGCCACGAGCTGGTTGTGCCTGGAACAACCGGGACCGTGGGGACGCGACGCGCTGCTGCAGAGCCATCTGGACCCGGAGCTGGGCGATCGCCTCGCGTCCCTGGCCACGGCCAGCGGAGTGCGGATCCAGCTGATCCGACGCACCGGACGCCACCCGGACCTCGGCGCCGATTTCCCGCGCACGGCGTACCTGGCACACACCGCGCCGGGGGCGAGCTGGTTGCGCAGGGCGGAGTTGACCGACCCCGCGGAACTGCTCGATCTCGACCTGGCGGGGCTCTCCTCCGGTGAGCACGGCGGATGGGGCGAGCCGTGCGCGGAGCCGGTGCTGCTGGTCTGCACCAACGGAAGACGGGACCGGTGCTGCGCGCTGCGGGGACGTGCGCTGCTCGACCAGTTCTCCGGGCGACACCGGGGTCAGCTGTGGGAAACCACACACACCGGTGGTCACCGTTTCGCCCCGACCGCGGTGGTGCTGCCCACCGGGTACAGCTACGCCCGCCTCACCCCGCACGCGGTGGACGCGGTGCTCTCGGACACCGCGGTCGGCAAGGTCACGACCACGCACTGCCGGGGCCGCTCCGCGCTGAGCCAACCCGCCCAGGTGGCGGAGCTGGCTGTGCGCGAGGCCACCGGGGAACGCTCCGAGGAGACCCTGCGGGTCCGTTCGGAGACCTCCGGCGAAGTGGTGCTGGCGCACCGGGACGGACGCAGCTGGCGAGTGCCCGTCGAGGAGGTCCCGCTGTCACCTCCGCGTCCGAACAGCTGCGGCAAGCAGGCCGTCGAGTCGCACGCGCTGACCGCCGGGACGATCAGGCAGTTGAGCTGAGCGGCCGCGCGGGTTGGTTCGCCCGGTGGGCACGAGTGGTTCCGCGGCTCGCGCGACGACCGGCCGGTCCGAGCGGGTGCCCGCCCGGACCACGCGGGCACCGGAAGAAGCCGGGGCTCCGCGGCTCGCGAACGAAAAAGCCGGATATCCTCGGGGGATATCCGGCCGAAACGTCGGGGTGGCGGGATTTGAACCCACGGCCCCTCGCACCCAAAGCGAGTGCGCTACCAAGCTGCGCCACACCCCGATGGGGTCCGTTGCGGGAACCCTACCTCGGAGGGTTAGACTACGGCACCAGCGGTCGTCGTGATCGGTGGGACCCCCGGGGATCTTCCCCGTCGTCCCCTACTGTAATATGGACGACGCACTGCGGGTGTAGCTCAATGGTCAGAGCCCCAGCCTTCCAAGCTGGTTATGCGGGTTCGATTCCCGTCACCCGCTCGGACGGTGAAAGCGGTGGCCATCCTTCGGGATGACCACCGCTTTTTTCGTGCCGTCCGCCGGTCCGCCCTCCGGCTCGACCTCTCCACCGGACGGGCGCGCTCCCCGTGTGACGACCGCCCCACCCCTCGAACCCGGAATTCGGTTGGCTCACACAACCTGTTTCACCCATCCTGAGTGTTCGCGCCCACCTCCGAGAAAACCTTTCGGGTTACCGCGGAGACCACCGGGGGTCTTCCCACCAACGCGCTTACGGAGGCGATGCGCCGTTGCGACGGCTCGAGTACAAATGGCTGGTCGGCATCACGTTCGTGCTTGCCCTGGTCATGCAGATCCTGGACATGACCATCCTGAACGTCGCCCTCGCCACCCTCGGCGAGCAGTTCGAGGTCGGTGCGGGCACGCTGCAGTGGGTGCTGACCTCCTACATGATCAGCCTCGCCGTGTTCATCCCCTCCTCGGGTTGGTTCTCCGACCGCTTTGGAAGCAAGCGAACCTTCCAGTTCGCGGTACTCGTGTTCACCACCGCATCCGTGGTCTGCGGAGCGGCCCCGGGGATCAAAACCCTGATCGCCGCCCGCTTCCTGCAGGGAATCGGCGGTGGGATGCTGGTCCCCGTCGGGCAGGCGATGCTCTTCCGCGCCTTCCCCGCCCAGGAGCGCGCCAAGGCCTCCGCGATCCTGGCCATACCGATCACCGCGGCACCGGCGCTGGGACCGTTGCTCGGTGGGACGCTGATCGAGACCGCCAGTTGGCGGTGGATCTTCTTCATCAACGTCCCCGTCGGTGCTCTCGCCCTGCTGTGCTCGATCCTCTTCCTCGTCGAGGAGCGCGGGAGGAAACCGGCGAGGTTCGACTTCCCAGGGTTCCTGCTGGCGGGCTGCGGGCTGGCCACGCTGCTCTTCGGCCTCGACAGAGCGGCCGAACTGGGCTGGGCGAACCCGGTCGTCTGGGGCTGTCTCATCACGGCCGCGCTGCTCATCTCCGGACTCGTCTGGCGTGAGCTCAGCGCCACGGACCCGATGCTGGACCTGCGGCTGCTCGGCAACAGGATCTTCGGCACCGGCAATCTGCTGCTGCTGTGCCAGACGGGTTCGATGTTCGGAGTGCTGTTCCTCGTTCCGCTGTACCTGCAGAACCTGCGTTCCACATCGGCGCTGCTGGCCGGGCTGGTGCTGATGCCCCAAGCCCTGTCCATGCTGTTGGTCACCCAACTGGTCAGCAGGGTCTACGGCCGCATCGGTCCACGACGGCTGATCGCGGGCGGATTCGCCGTACTGCTCGTCAGCGCGGGCACGTTCCAGTTCGTGGGCCTGTCCAGCTCGTTGTGGAGCCTGGTCGGTTCGCTGGTGCTGCTCGGGTGCGCGATGGGGATGCTGATGACCCCGCTGCAAACCGCCGCGTTCGCGCAGACCACGGGGGCCTACATGGGCCAGGCGACCTCGCTGTTCAACGTGAGTCGGCAGGTGGCCACGGCACTGGCCACCGCGGTGGTCGCCAGCGCGCTGGTGATGTTCACCGACTCCGCCATGGGCGGGGTCACACCGACCGACCCGCAGGCGGTCGCCCAGGCCAGAATGGCCGGTTTCCACGGGGCTTTCCTGGTACCCGTGGTGTTCGGAGCGCTCGGTCTCGTCCTGACCGCCCGCGTGCGTGACGCCGACGCGGTGGCCACGCTCGACCGCGAGGCGACAACCGGGAGCCGGAGCTCCTCGGTCGGCTGACGGCGATCACGTCCGGCGAAGCCGGGACGGCAGACTTGGGGACGAGATGACCGACATTCGAAGCGACGGTTCCGTCGTTTCGCGCGAACCGTGCCGTTTCGACCCCGTCCCGATCCGACGGGGCACCATCCGGGAGTGACCGACATGCCGCACGCCGATCAGGTCCGCAAACACGCACCCTGGAACCGAGGACTGCGATCGGGAAGCAGCCTCGCCTGGCTGCTGCCCCTCGGGGACCGCCCCGAACTTCGCAAACTGGCCAACCAGTACCAGTACTCGCTACGCGACCTGCCGGGGTTCGACCCGGT
Organism: Actinopolyspora biskrensis; assembly: GCF_013408175.1. Taxonomy (GTDB): domain Bacteria; phylum Actinomycetota; class Actinomycetes; order Mycobacteriales; family Pseudonocardiaceae; genus Actinopolyspora; species Actinopolyspora biskrensis. Next base: position 292,798 of record NZ_JACBYW010000005.1, on the reverse strand, counting down.
TCCGCTGGAGTGGATGCACATCCTTCTGCAGGAGGTCGAGGACAACGAACAGGCCCCGGCAGGACGTGCCGAGGAGCTGCTCAGGGCGGCGCGGGAACGACTGTCCTCCTTCGCCCCGCTGTCGCTGTCGTTCCACGGCGGGCTCGTGCTCTCCGAGTCGTTGGCGCTGCCCGCCGAACCCCAGGCCACGCTGACGGATCTGCGGGGACGACTGCGCGAGGTCACCGCCGAGGTGCTCGGCTCCGAGCCCCCGGAGACACCGGACGAGATCGACCAGCACGTGAGCCTGGCCTACGCCACGGCGGACGGTCCCGCCGTGTTCGCCAAGGCGACACTCGACGCCACTGTCGCCGACCCCGTGACGCTGAGCGTGCCCGCCATCTCGCTGGTGGAACTCAACCGCGAGCAGGCGTGCAGCGAGTGGAACAGGATCGGCGAAGTGGAACTGTCCGGCTGACCCGGCCGGGGCGGGTGGCCGCCCCGGTCACTCAGCAGGAGGAGTCCGTCCTCTTCGGGACGGTGAGCCCGATCAGCGGCCGCGCCTTCAGGCCGACGTAGGTGCCGATGATCGCCACTATCGCCCACAACCAGCCGTGCAGGCTGAACGAGGCGATACCGGCGAAGTAGGCACCGATGTTGCAGCCGTAGGCGATCCGCGCCCCGTAGCCCATCAGGACGCCGCCGATGATCGCGCCGAGCACCACCTTGCCCGGCACACGGCGGTGCAGCACGAACGCTCCTCCCACGGCAGCGGCGAGCAGGGCACCGAGAACGATCCCGAGATCCATCACGGACGTGGCGTGGGCGAGCACGGACCCGTTCAGCGCGGCGGCGTTGTCCGGAGTGGACCAGTAGGGCCAGTCCTGCACGTTCACTCCCGCCGCCCGGGCGAGCTTCGAACCCCAGAGGGCGAACGCCGAGGTGATTCCCCAGGGGCTTCCCTTGACCACGAGGGTGACCGCGTTGAGCACGGCGAGACCGACGGCGCCGGCCCAGAGGGGCCACGAGCCGCGCAGTGCCCTGAGCATCCCCGTGGCGGCCGCCGGACGGGGCACCCGCGGCGGCCGCTTGCGCCGTTCCACCACGACGGTCACGAGCGCGATGATTCCGAGCACGGCCAGGCTGAGCAGCACGGCGCCGAGGTAGCCCAGCGGAGTGCTGGTGGCCAGGGAGAAGGACGGGGCGCTGGGCAGCGCGGAGGTCCAGAAGGCGAAGTGCCACGCCCCGAGCACCGAACCGATGACGAAGCCGAGGAGTGTGCACACGATCGCTGTCTGCCCGCCCCCGACGTTGTAGAGGGTTCCCGAGGCGCAGGACCCCCCGATCTGCATGCCCACCCCGAACAGGAACCCGCCGACGAGCACGCTGACCCCGAGCGGGGAGACCGAGGCCTCGGGGGCGGTTCCGATGCCCACGCCGCCCGCGAGCAGCGGGGCGAACAGCACGCAGGCGACCGCGAGCATGAGCGTGTGAGCGCGCAGTCCGCGTCCCTGGCCGACCGACACCAGCTGACGCCATGCCGAGGTGAAGCCGAACCGCGCGTGGAAGAGTACGAGGCCGAAGGCGAGTCCGAGCAGGTACAGCACGAACATCCGCCAGCCGCCCACGGCAGCCGTGGCCGTTCCGAGTGCCACGGCGAGCACGGCGCCGGTCATCAACGGGGTCTTCTGAACGGCCGGAAGTCTCCGTTCCGGCTCAGGGGCCTTCGTCGCTTCGACTTCCGGGGTTTGAACGGACACGTTCGACTCTCCGATCCGGGTGAGAACTTGTTCCTGAGAGCGGGTACGGACGGGGCCGGGTCAGGGAGCGGGAACCGCGGTTCCCGGCAGGCGCTCAGAAGCCGTTGTCCACGCACTGCAGTGCTTGGGCGAACAGGCACGTCCGGAAAACGGGTCGCCGATTCGGAAGTCGGTACATCGCCGGGGGGAACGCGCTGTCGCCTCCCGTTCTTCCCGCGCACCTCCGTGTCCCACATACCGGAACACCCGTGGGCGCTCCCGCGGACGGGGATCCGCTCACCGCGCGGGAACGAACGCTCGAACTCCGGGGGGATCGGCGCAACGCGTATCGTCGACGTCACCGAGTCGTGTCCCGTCTCGGTGGGAGGGAGCCATGGGAACGGCAGCGGCACTCATCGTGATCGTCGTTCTGCTGCTGGCCGGACTGCTGTGGTGGTACCACCACAGCACGACCGTCAGGCAGCGTGAGTTCGACGACGCCAAGGCCGACGCCCGACGTTGGGTCGAACGTCTCGGCGGCCAGGTACTCAATCTCGTCGGGAGCACCGAACCGGCCAAGCAGGCCCTGGCCGACGCCGCGGAGCGGCACAATGCCGCGGGCTCCCAGTTGGAGCGGGCGGACACACCGGAGCAGTGCAGGCTGACCACCCGCACCGCTCTCGAGGGGCTGTACTACGTGCGCGCCGCGCGGACCGCCATGGACATGGACCCCGGACCGGAACTTCCGGACATCAGCGGCCAGCGGGAAGCGGGGGCGGTCACCGAGTACCGCGAGGTCGAGGTCAACGGCGGCAAGCAGGCCGCCTCACCCGAACCCGGCGAGCGCACTCCGCACTACTACCCGGGAGGCCGGGTCGCGGGGCGGCCCGTGCCTCGTGGCTGGTACAGCGAGCCGTGGTGGAAACCCGCCCTCGCAGCGGGAGCCTGGGGCATGGGCTCGTTCCTGCTGATGGGGGCCCTGTTCAGCGGCATGTCCGGGGTTCCCGCCGAAGCTGCCGCCGGCCAGGACGCCGGCGGGGACGCGGGAGGGGACGGCGCCGACGGCGGCGCGGACGCCCCCGGAGGGGACGGCGGCGAGTTCGACATGGACGGATTCGACTTCGGCGGCTTCTGACCGCAGGAAAGCCCAGCGGGCCACGTGGCCCGCGTGCTCAGTCCGCCTGACAGCTCGGACACCAGTAGAGGTTTCGCCCCTGCAGTTCCGCCGTGGAAACCGGGGTGCCGCACACCAGGCACGGAGCTCCGCCACGGCGGTAGACGTAGACCTCGCCGCCGTGCCGGTCCCGGCGGGGCTGCCTTCCGGTCGCCTCCGGCGAGTGCTCGCTCCGCACGGTGTCGATACGGCCGGTCCGCACCCCTCCGGACATCAACCTCACCAGATCACCCCAGACGGCCTCCCACTGCGGCCGGGACAGCGAACGCCCGGGCAACCGCGGAGGCAAGGAGTTCCGGAACAGCACTTCGGCGCGGTAGGCGTTGCCCACTCCTGCCAGCACGGTCTGGTCCATCAGCAGGGCCGCGACCGTGGAGCGCGAGCGGGTGATCCGCTCCCAGGCGTGCTCGGGGTCTGCGTCCTCCCGCAACGGATCCGGCCCGAGTCTCGCCCGCAGGTTCTCCACCTCGTCGGGGGAGAGCACCTCGCAGGCGGCCGGACCGCGCAGATCCGTGCCGTGCGTGGGGCCGACCAACCGCATCCGGACCTTTCCGCGCGGCTGTTCGAGCGGCACGGGGGACTCGGTGAACTTGCCGTACAGCCCGAGGTGCACGTGCACCACCCTGTCGTCCCCGTAGAAGTGCCAGAGGTGCTTGCCGTGTGCCTCGGCGTGCTCGAAGGTCGCTCCGTCCAGCTCCTCCGCCGCGGCGAAACGTCCCTGGGGACTGTGCACCCCGACCGGGTTCCCCGCGAAACGCTGCTGGTGGAGCCGGGCGAGCCGGTGCAGCATGTGTCCTTCCGGCACTGGAACGGCACCACCAATCACACGATCGAGAGATGAAGAAGACGCGCTTCCCGGAGCCGACGTCCACCGCGCGTGGCGGGGACGTCGGCGGGCTCGGCCGACTCACGGAATCATGTTGCGGGCAGTTCCGGGGGTTCGCCGCTGCGTTCGTAGTCGGCCAGCATGTCGATCCTGCGCTGGTGCCTGCCGCCTTCGAACTCGGTGGTCAGGAAGACGTCCACGAACTGCTCGATCTCGGGGATCGTGTGCATGCGGGCACCGATCCCGGCGAGCAGGGCGTTGTTGTGCTGCCTCGACAGCTTGGCCGTGTCCTGGTTCCAGACCAGCGCGGCCCTGGCCCCGGGAACCTTGTTCGCGGCGATCTGCTCGCCGTTGCCCGATCCTCCTATGACCAGGCCGAGGCTCCCCGCGTCGGCGACCACCCGGCGGGCCGTCTCGACGCAGAACGGCGGATAGTCGTCCTCGGCGTCGTAGACGAAGGGGCCTACGTCGACCACCTCATAGCCGAGTCGGTCCAACCGCTCGTGCAGGTGAGTTTTCAAATCGAGACCGGCGTGATCGGAACCAAGATAGACGCGCACTCTTGTAGTGTGCCAAACCGTTTCCCGTACCTTAGTCACCCGGTCAGGGGGTGAACATGTCGCACGAGCCGACTGATCCGGCGGTCGTGCAATCCGGTCACACGGTGCGCTTCGACTGGGGGCTCGAAGGCTTGCGCGGGCTCGGCGCGGACTGCGCCGTACTGGTCGTGGTCGACGTTCTCTCGTTCGCCACGTCGGTCGACGTGGCGACCGGTGCGGGCGCGCACGTGCTTCCGCTGCCCCACCACGACGACCGGGCGCGTGACGCGGCGGAGGCGGCCGGGGCCGTACTCGCCGGGGCCCGCGAGCAGGGGGGCTACTCGTTGAGCCCCTCCACTCTGGAACGGGTCCCCGGGGGAACGCTGGTCGGACTGGCCTCGCCCAACGGAGCCGCCCTGTGCTCCGAGGCCTCGGAACTGGGGGCGGTGGTGTTCACCGGCTGCCTGCGCAACGCCGGGACAGTGGCCGCTGCCGCTGGGGCAGCGGCGCGCAACGGCCCGATAGGGGTGGTGGCCGCGGGCGAGCTGCGCGGGAACGGCGCGTTCCGGTTCGCGGTCGAGGACCTGCTCGGAGCGGGCGCGATCATCTCGGCGCTGTCGAACGGGCTCGGATCCTGCTCCGTGGAGGCGGGCACCGCCGCGCGGAGCTATCGGAGCACCACGGACCTTCGACGGGCGATCCGGTACTGCGATTCGGGACGCGAACTCGTTTCCCGGGGTTACGGCGAGGACGTCGAGCTCGCCGCTAAGACCGGCGCGAGCACGAGGGCGCCCCGGCTGCGCGCGGGGGTGTTCAGCCACCGCTGAGAGCAGCCGGGGTGCTGGTCTGCTTGGCGGCGCCGTTGGACGGCGTGGGGGCTCGGCGCTGCCGGCGCCGAAGCGCCACACCGGTCGTCAGCACGACAGGAAAGCGTCAGTCGGTACGATCGGCGGACGGGCCGCTCCCGGCTTTCGGGGCGGGACCGCCCCGACACCGAGCGACACGACCGGATTGGACGTTTCTCCCCGTGACCGGTGAAGACGTTGTCCGCTGGAGGGAGCTCGCGGACGGGGTCCTGATTCGTCGTTACGCCGAACTGGATCTGACCGTCGGACTGGTACTCGGCGACGAGCAGGCACTGGTGGTCGACGCGCGAGGCGACCGCGCCCAGGGAGAGGAGTTGGCCGCGGCGGTGCGCGCGGTTACCGCGCTGCCCTGGCAGCTGGTTCTCACGCACGCGCACTTCGACCACTGCTTCGGAGCCGCGGCCTTCGGGCAGGAACCTCGCTGGGCCCATGTGAACTTCCCGGCTCACCTGGAAAGGACGGTCGACCTCCAACGGGCGGAGTGGGTCGAGCACTACCGCGCCTCCGGGGACCGGGAAAGGGCCGAAGCGTTGGCGAACACCGAAGTGCGGTCGCCGAATCGTCTCGTGGACGATCCCGTGGAGCTCGACCTCGGGAACAGAACGGCACGGCTGGCCCATCCCGGCCCGGGTCACACGGATCACGACCTGATCGTGTCGGTGCGGGACGCTTCCGTCCTCTTCGCGGGGGACCTGCTCGAAAGCGGTGCCGCGCCGGATTTCGGGGACGCTCGGCCGCTCGACTGGCCGGGCACCCTGGACGTGGCACTGCGCGGGGGTCCCGAACGAATCGTCGCCGGCCACGGAACCCCCATGAGCCGTCGACAGGCCGCCGAGCAGCGCGACGAGCTCCGCGCCGTCGCCGAGCTGTGTGCCGCTTACTCCCGCGGTGGGATCACCGCGGAAGAAGCGGTCGAGCGCGGCCCGTACCCACCGGAGACCATGCGCACCGCCCTGGGACGAGTCGACCGAGGCTGAGGCCGGGCCCGCTGCCGCGGGGATGCTCCGACGACGGGAGGAACCGGTCCGCCGCGGAGCAGTCCCGCACGGTCGGTGGTCCGTTCAGTCGAACCGGGGGTTCTCGGTCCTGGTCCGCTTGAGCTCGAAGAAGTACGGGTAGCTCGCGAGGGAGCGCGCCGCGTCGAAAAGCTCGCCGGCCTGCTCACCGCGCGGGATCCGGGTGGTGATCGGTCCGAAGAAGGCCACCCCGTCCACGTGGATGGTCGGGGTACCGACCTCGTCGCCCACCGGGTCCATGCCCGCGTGGTGACTGGAACGCAGCTGCTCGTCGTACTCATCGCTGTTCGCGGCCTCCGCCAGCGATGCGGGCAGACCGACCTCGGCCAGCGACTCGGAGATCACCCGATCGAAGTCCTTGTCCTCCTGGTTGTGGAAACGCGTCCCCATCGCGGTGTACAAGGGGGACAGTACTTCGTTGCCGTGCTGCTCGGCCGCCGCGATCACCACACGAACCGGCTTCCACGCCTTGGCCATCATGTCCTCGTACTCTTCCCCGAGATCTCGACCCGAGTTGAGTACGGCCAGACTCATGACCCGAAAGCGCAGATCGATGTCCCGGACCTGCTCGACCTCGAGCATCCACCGCGAGGAAACCCACGCGAACGGACAAATCGGATCGAAATAGAAGTAGACCTCGGGACGACTCGTCTGCTCGGCAGTGCTCATGGGCACACCTCTCCATCCTTCTCACCCAAGCGGGTGTAACCGTGAATCCCGCAAGGACAACCACCACGTCTCCCACGATGTTCCCGCCGTGGAAAACGTTTCCGTCGGACCTCCGCCAAGGGGATCGTCCCGCTCGGGTGCTTCAGCCCACGCGGAGCGAGACGCCCCGGCCCGTGAAGGTGGATGCAGCGCAAGGCGGCAGGGCACACGTGGCGTGGGTGGCTGTTCGAGATGTCCTGCAACGCTCCCGAGCTGCCTACTCACGTGACGGATACCCGACCAGCTACGCAGCATTCCGCCACGGGTCCCGGGACGGCTCGTCACCGCCTCCCGAGCGGGTCCTCCGGCCGCGCGCGGACCGTTACCGACCTTCTGCGTGATTTCGGTCCGGCATGATTGACTCTGGACGACGGGGGTTCAGTGCCCCGCAACTTTCCGACGACGATCGACGAGGTGATCCGTGGCTCCGCCGAACCTGACCCGCCAGCAGGCCGAACAGCGTGCCGAAATGCTCCAGGTCCACTCCTACGCGGTCGAACTGGACCTGTCCGACGGCGCGGGCGGAGACGATGTGGAAGTCTTCGGTTCGAAGACGACCGTAAGGTTCAGCACCACTCGACCGGGCGCGTCCACCTGGATCGACCTGATGGCCGCGCGGGTGCACAGCGCCGTGCTCAACGGTGTGCGGTTGGACCTGTCCGACTACGACGAGGAGAAGGGCATCGCGCTGCCCGATCTCGCCGAGCAGAACGAACTCGTCATACAGGCGGACTGCAACTACACCAACACCGGGGAGGGGCTGCACCGCTTCGTCGATCCCGTCGACGGGGGCGTGTACCTCTACAGCCAGTTCGAGACGGCCGACGCCAAGCGCATGTTCGCCTGTTTCGACCAGCCAGACCTCAAAGCGACTTTCCAGCTGACCGCGACCGCGCCGGACACGTGGAAGGTGATCTCGAACTCGCCCGGTGAGATCACCGCCTCCGGCGGGGGGCGGAACACACACGTCTTCCGGGCGACCCCGCCGCTTTCGACCTACCTGGTGGCGCTGGTGGCCGGCCCCTACGCCGAGTGGCGTGACGTCTACAGCGGCCCGGAAGGCGAGATCCCGCTCGGGCTCTACTGCCGCGCCTCCCTCGCGGAGCACCTCGACGCAGAACGACTGTTCACCGAAACCAAGCAGGGCTTCGCCTTTTACCAGCGTGCTTTCGACGTCCCGTACCCCTTCGCCAAGTACGACCAGTGCTTCGTGCCCGAGTTCAACGCGGGCGCCATGGAGAACGCGGGGTGCGTGACCTTCCTCGAGGACTACGTCTTCCGCTCCCGTGTCACCGGCTACCTGTACGAACGCCGCGCCGAAACCGTGCTGCACGAGATGGCGCACATGTGGTTCGGCGATCTCGTCACGATGCGCTGGTGGGACGACCTGTGGCTCAACGAGTCCTTCGCCACCTGGGCCAGCGTGCTGGCGCAGACCTCGGCCACCGAGTACACGCACGCGTGGACGACCTTCGCCAACGTGGAGAAGTCCTGGGCGTACCGCCAGGACCAGTTGCCCTCCACGCACCCCGTGGCGGCCGACATCGTCGACCTGCAGGCGGTGGAGGTCAACTTCGACGGCATCACCTACGCCAAGGGCGCTTCGGTACTCAAGCAGCTGGTCTCCTACGTGGGGCTCGACAACTTCCTCGGTGGCCTGAAGATCTACTTCGATCGCCACGCCTGGGGGAACGCGGAGCTTTCCGACCTGCTCACTGCTCTGGAGGAAGCCTCGGGCAGGGATCTGTCCTGGTGGAGCGCGCAGTGGCTGGAAACCACCGGCCTGAACGTGATGCGCCCCGAGTTCGAGACCGACGAGCAGGGACGTTTCAGTGATTTCACCGTGGTGCAGGGCCCGGCCCGGCCGGGCCGGGGCGAGCACCGCACCCACCGGGTCGCCGTCGGCGTTTACGACGACGACCCGGACACCGGCAAACTCGTCCGGGTTCACCGGACCGAGATGGACGTCTCGGGAGAACGCACCCACGCCCCCGAGCTCGTCGGGGTGGGAAGCGGCAAACTGGTGCTGGTCAACGACGACGACCTCAGCTACTGCACGATGCGGCTGGACCGGGGGTCCCTGGCTACCCTGGTCGACCGGATCGCCGATATCGACCAGTCGCTTCCGCGCGCCCTGTGCTGGTCCACCGCCTGGGAGATGACACGCGACGCGGAGATGCGGGCACGCGACTTCGTCGATCTCGTGCTCGGCAAGGATGCCTCCGGAGGGATCGGAGCCGAAACCGAGATCGGAGTGGTCCAGCGGGTCCTGCTCCAGGCCAGGACAGCACTGGGATCCTACGGCGATCCCGCCTGGCAGCCGGAGGGCTGGCAGCGTTACACCGACAGGCTGCTGGAGCTGGCCCGCGCCGCCGCGCCGGGCTCCGATCACCAACTCGCCCTGGTCAACGCGCTCACCGGGGCGAAGCTCGACGAGGACAAGCTGACGGTGCTGCGGAGCTGGTTGAACGGCACGGACAAACTAGAAGGACTCGTGGTCGACACCGACCTCCGCTGGCAACTGCTGCAGGCTCTGGTCGCGCACGGCGCCGCGGACGAAGCGGAGATCGACTCCGAGCTCGCCTCCGATTCCACCGCCACCGGAAAGCGGCGTGCCGAGCGAGCCAGGGCCCTGATCCCCACTGAGGAAGCCAAGGAACGTGCCTGGCAACGTGCGGTGCACGACGACGAGTCGCCCAACGCCATCAACGAAGCGGTGATCTCCGGGTTCCAGCACCCCGCACAGCAGCAGCTGCTGGCTCCCTACGTTCAGCGCTACTTCGCCGAGATCGACGACGTGTGGCAACGGCGCTCCAGCGAACGCGCCCAGCCGACGGTGATCGGATTGTTCCCCTCCTGGGCCGTGGACCCCCGGACCGTAGAGGCCGCTGACGCCTGGCTCGCCGGGGAGCACCCGTCCGCGCTGCGCCGGTTGGTCTCCGAGGGCAGGGCCGGTGTGGTTCGCGCTCTCGCGGCCAGGGAGGCCGACCGTTCCTGACCCTGGGCACCCGCTGCCGAGTCACGGGCGTCCGGTGCGGCGCGCCGCGCCGGACGCCCGGGCATCGGAACGCAACGGGCCCCGGTGATCGGAGCGGAACCGACCGGCTCCGGACAACCGGTGCAGCCGCGGGGGAAGGCCGCGCGCGCGGATCTCGCTGAACTCGCCGCGGGCTCCGCGGGACACCGGAGGACTTTTGAAGTGATCCCCCGGCGAGCCCATACAATCGCTCGATCACGACACGTAGGCTTGTGACCACAGTACGTCCGCCGTGTCGTGGAGCGCCCCATGCCAGAGTTGATCACCGCCATCGCCACACTGCTGTGGCCGCTGATCACGCTGCTACTGCTGCTGCTCTTCCGGCGTGCCATCGGCAGGGTGTTGCGCACGGCGGAAAGACGCGAACTCGAATTCGAGGTCGGAGGTCAACGGCTGACCTTCCACGAACTCAACGACCAGCAGAACGAAATGATCCAGGACCTGCAGCAGCAGCTCAGCATCCTGAGCAAACGGCTCGACGAAAAGGAGAACGCCGCCTCCGTAGCCAGCGGATCGGGGCAACCCCTCGAACCGGCGGGCAACGTCGCGGTGCCCTCGGGAGTCGAGCTGGACGGGGAACCCGTCGAGTCCGAGCGGTTTCCCCCCGTGCAGGCACCGAGCGGTCCCGAGCCCTTCGCCGTGTTGTGGGTGACCGACCGGGCCCAGAGCCATGCACTGTTGGTCGAACAGCTGCGCAGCAACGGAGTCCGGGTGACGATCACGGCGACGACGGCCGAAGCGGTGGCGGAGATTTCCGAGCGGCCCTATCGCCTGGTCGTTTCGGACATGGTCCGCAAGGAAGACGGTCGGTGGCGCAACGACGCCGGGCTCACTCTGCTACGAGAGCTTCGTGACCTGGGGGTGGAGATTCCCCTGGTCATCTTCGGGACTCATCGTGGACAGATACAGCACGCCGACCAGGCTCGCCAACTCGGTGCGGTGGCCACCACCCACTCGACGTACGAGATGTTCCGGCACTTTCAGAACTTCGGCCTGCTCTGAGCTGAAAGCACGGTCCGGAGTCGGTTCCCGCGCCGGGGAACGCCGCTACCGGGGCGGTACCGCGGAGCCCGCCGAGCGGTCTCCGGGGACGCCGAGCACCCCGACCACCCGAGCGGGCCGCGAACCATCCACTACTCGTGTCCGGTCTCGAAATCCGTTCCGGCCGCGTCCGACAACATCCGCAGCGCGCTGACCAGTCCTTCTATCAGATCGCCTTCCTTGAACGAGGCGACCATGTTCATCACGGCGAGGTTGCACGAGCGGTCCGGAACCCGGCGGTAGGAGTGCTCACCGGTGACGATCTCCACCTGTCGCTGGGCGGGAGAGACCGCGATCAGCACCCCGCGCGGGGCTCGTTCACCGAGATCGGCGTGTATCTGCTCGGCGCGCTCACGAGTGTCATCTCCCAACTCGCCGAGGTAGATCGCGAACTCCAGCCCGGTGGTGCGGGTCGAAAGAGTAAGCGCTTCGTCCAACCGGGCGAGCTGCCCGGGCGAGAAGGGCAGTTTCGGACGTTCGGGTTCGATGCGCCGCGCGATGGACAGTCGGCCACCCGCCGTGAGCGCGTGTCCCGGTTCCAGCCCGTCCGGATCCGTGTTCGTCGAGGTTTCGGCCATTTCACCAGTTGCCACGAGCGCCTCCCCTCGCGGTACCGGGTTCGGACCCCGGTGCGGCTTCCGCTTGCTCGGCCGGCGGCGGACTGCTCGGACTCACACCAGCGGGGTTGGCGACCCACAACACCGGCGGGAAATCCCACTGCTGACTCGCCCGCCGATCGGAGCGAATCAACCTCGGCCACAACACGATCAACATGACGAGGCCGTAAACGGCCGCCGGGATCACGGCCAGGAAGAGTACGGTCTGCAGGACAGTCACACCAGCACGGTATCCGATTCCGTTCCGCCCTGGTCGACTACCTGGGGGGCTGATTCCCGCGCCCGCCCCGCGGAACACGACGTCACCTTCGCCTCCCGCGTGGAACGACCGTCACATCACGAAAATGTAACTATGCCCCATTTCACTGTGCTGAGCCGTTCGGAGTAGTCGCTTCCGCTGAACGGAGTCGGACCAGACGGTCTCCATGGACGGTCAAGTTGGCGGCTTGTATCGGACAGTACTCGATTCTAGATTTCACCTGTATGGATCTTGCGTATACGACCGGATCCATAGCAGGAGCAGTTCTGATCACGAAAGGCAACAACGATGAACGTGAAAAACAGCCCCGCAACCAAAAGCCTGACTCTTTCGAGTGACAATAACGAACCAAACGGACACGGAAAGCACAAGGAGTGCTCTCCACTCGGGGGAAGGACCGTTTCGCTCGCCCGGAGCCACGAACACGCGCACCGGGGGGTGCGCATCAGCGCGTGGCGTGGTGTCCGGATCAGCGGGCGAAACGGCGTCCGCATCAGCGGCCACCGGGGAGTACGCATCAGCGGTCACCGGGGGGTGCGCATCAGCGCGTGGCGTGGTGTCCGGATCAGCGGGCAAAGCGGCGTCCGCATCAGCGGCCACCGGGGAGTACGCATCAGCGGTCACTCGACCGAACCACGGCACGAGCTCATAAAACTACGCGGCGCACACCACCGACGCTCTTCGCGGGCGCGCCCACTCGCGCACCACGACACGACGACGTTTCCGCACCGGAACGCCGAACACGCGGCCCCGGGAGGTCCTACCCGCTAGCGCGCGGCCGTCTCCCCCAGGTACGGGAGCCACAGCGGATCGGGCTCGGCGGCACCGGCCAGCAGTCGCCAGTGCCTGCCACGTGGCGCCTTCGGAGTCTCCGCCAAACGCCACCCCAGCTCGCGAAGGGTGTAGTCCGCCTTGCGCCGGTTGCACCTGGTACAACAGGCCACGCAGTTCTCCCAGGTGTGCGAGCCGCCCCTGCTTCTGGGAACGACGTGGTCGACGGTTTCCGCACGAACGCCGCAGTACGCGCAACGGTGATTGTCCCGCATCATCAGCGCCGGACGGGACAACGGAACCCGACCGCGGTACGGAACATGGACGAACTTGCTGAGCCTGATGACCGAGGGGATCTCGATGCTGTGTGTCGCGGAGTTCCAGGTCGAACCGGCCGAATCGCCGTGTACGACCTCGGCCTTGCCACAGACGACAAGCACGATCGCTCTGCGCAGGGGCAACGCGGTCAGCGGCTCGAACGTCGTGTTGAGCAGCAACACCCGCCGCTTCGACCAGGTCCCCGCGCCTTCGGAACGTTCGGAAGGCGGCTGCCTGTGGCCACGCTTACGGCCCGCGGGTCGCGTGGTAGTACCACGAGGCGGCGTCACCGTCGGAGCGCCGCACGGGATCGGTTTTCGGTCGGGCACTCGACCACCTCCACCGTCTGCCGGGAACAGTCGAACACAAAACCCGCCCGGAACGCACGTGTGATCCGCACCGCATCACCGAGTTGACACGCGAAATCACGGCGAATTCGAGAACAACAACGGGTTAACGCGAGGCGGGTGGGAACGTGTGGCCGCCGAGAGAATCATTTTCGATCACTTTTCGAAGGTGGCCGGTCACACCCTCGTACTCGGCTCATCCGCGGCCGCAGCGGCCGGGACAACCGGCCGGCGGCCGCCGAAGGCTCGGCCGCGCGAAGTCCGCGCCGGGACACGAGCCGTTGTGGTCGCTCCCGCCGAACACGGGCGTGCCGAAAGCGCTCCCGCTCGCCTGCGAGCGCATCGACCCGGTCACGCGGTCGGTGTCAGTATCGTGCGCGGGGTGAGCGAAGTTCAACCCGCACCCGGGGGCTATCCGCACGCACCCCGCGAAGACCTCGTCGAGAACCTGCACGGGCACGAAGTGCACGATCCGTACCGCTGGTTGGAAGATCCCGACGACCCACGCTGCTCGGAATGGCTCGAACAGCAGGACAACCTGACCTCCGGCCGGTTGGCGGACCTGCCCGGCAAGGACCGGCTCGCCGAGCGGATACGCGCGCTGACGAGCACCGGTTCGGTCTCGGCCCCGACATGGCGCAACGGGCGTTCCTTTTTCACCAGGCGGGAAACCGACCGGGAGTTCCCGGTGCTGTTCGTGCGTGACGAGTCCGGGACCGAGACGCCGTTGGTCGACGTGGCCCGGATCGACCCGTCCGGGCTGACGACCCTGGACCGCTGGACGCCCAGCCGGGAAGGCGACAGGCTCGCCTACCAGGTCTCCACGGGAGGAGACGAGGAATCCCTGCTCTACGTGATGAGCGTGGAGACGGGAGAGCTGCTGGACGGACCGATCGACCGCTGCCGCTACTCCTCGATCGCCTGGTTGCCCGGCGGGGGCGAGTTCTACTACGTGCGCAGGCTCCCCCCGGAAGACGTCCCGGAGGACGAGCGGCAGTTCCACCGCAGGGTGTGGCGCCACGAAATCGGGCGGGATCCGTGCTCGGACGTCCTGATCCACGGCGAGCAGCAGGAACACACCTACTTCTTCGACGTCGACGTCTCCGCCGACGGCGGGTGGCTGTTGATACACGGCAGTCCCGGCACCGCACGCCGCGATTCGCTGTGGATCGCCGAGCTGGACCGCACCGGCCGACCCGGTCAACAGCGGCTCGTACTGGACGACTCGCTCGGTGTGCAGGCCAAGGCCAAGGTCGAGCTCGACGGCAGGCTCTACATCAGGACCACCCTGAACGCCCCGCGTGGCCGGCTGTGCGTGGCCGACCCACGCAGCCCCGAGCCCGGCGACTGGACCGAACTGCTCGCCGAGGACTCCGGCTCGGTGCTCGAGGCGGTGCGCCTGGTCGACGGCCCCGAATCGTCTCCGGAACTGGCCGTGCTGCGCACCAGGCACGCGGTTTCCGAGCTGACGCTGCACCACCCGGCAACGGGGGAACGGATTCGCGGGGTCGCGCTCCCGGGAACCGGGCAGATCACCGCGCTGAACACCACCGACCCCCTCACCGAAACCGGTGCGGGACGGCTGTGGATCGGCTGGACGGATTTCGTCACCGCACCGTGCGTGCACACCTACTCGCTCGGCGACGAGACCACCGAACCGTTCGAGAGCGCACCCGGGCAGGAAACACCCCCGAACGTCAGCAGCACTCAGTTGAGCTACGCCTCGACGGACGGGACCACCGTGCGGATGTTCGTCCTGTACCCGTCCGAGTTCGAGACGCCCCTGCCCACGCTGCTCACCGGCTACGGAGGTTTCGCCCTCTCCAGGGAACCCGCTTACGCCCCGACCGCACTGGCCTGGGTGGAGACCGGCGGTGTCTGGGCGCTGGCCTCACTGCGCGGGGGCGCCGAGGAAGGCGAGCAGTGGCACCGCGCGGGAATGCGGGAGAACAAGCAGCGGGTGTTCGACGACTTCCACTCCGCCGCACGGCATCTCGTCGACCGGGGTTGGACCAGCACCGACCGCCTCGCGATCAGCGGAGGATCCAACGGCGGACTCCTGGTCGGAGCGGCCGTGACCCAACGCCCTGAGCTGTACCGGGCCGCGGTGTGCTCGGCTCCACTGCTGGACATGGTGCGCTACGAGCACTTCCTGCTCGGAAGGCTCTGGAGTGAGGAGTACGGCAGCGCCGAGGTTCCCGAGGAGCTCGGTTGGCTGCTGTCCTACTCGCCGTACCACAACGTCAGCCCGCAGACCGAGTATCCCTCGATGCTGTTCTCGGTGTTCGAGTCGGACACGCGGGTGGACCCGCTGCACGCCCGCAAGATGTGCGCGGCCGTGCAGCACGCGACGACCTCGCCGCTGGACAAGAGACCGATTCTGCTGCGCCGGGAGACGGAGGTGGGGCATTCGGCTCGTTCGGTCTCGCGTACTGTGGGCATGGCGACCGATCACCTCGCGTTTCTCGCCGAGGCGACAGGACTGGTGCGAGAGTGATCCGGTCAGCCGCGGGTGCCGCTCGAGGGCACCCGCCTTCGCGTCGTGGACGGCGGGGCGTGCACGAAGCGAACGGTGGTCACTGACCGCGCACCGGACGTGGCGAGGATCGGATCGCGCCACGGTTCTCCCCGTTCCGACGGGCTCGGACCAAGGGCTTCTTTCGGAGCGCCCCTCGGCTGGAGCACTCGGCCCGTGCGAACCGAGACGCTTCCGGCGCGTGAGACGGATGCAGGGCGGGAAAGCAGGACACCTGGCGCAGTGAATCGCTGCCCGAGGTGCCCCGCAACGCTGCCGAGACGCCGTCCCAGGCCGGTGACCGCTCAACCGAGCGAGCCACTCCGCGAGGAGTTCCGAGTCAGTAAGACAGTTTTCGGCGTCCGGGAGCCCCGAGACCATGACCGCGTTGCAGTTAGCGCAATCCCAGTGTTCCGACGACTCCAGCCAGTGGTGCAGGACGATACTCGACTGGACCAACAATCCGTGGCTGGCCAACTACTCGAAGTTGTTGATCGCCACACCGCTGAAGGTCCTGTCGATCATCGTGCTGGCGTTCCTGGTGCGCTACGCGCTGCACAAGATCATAACCAAGCTCAGCCGCACCAACGGCCAACCTCCCAGGTTGCTGCAGCCGTTGCGCGAGCGGAACGGCGACTCCGTCTCCGGCGAGACGCTGGCCGAGCAGCGCAGCCAGCGAGCCAGGACCCTCGGTTCGGTGCTGAAGTCGATCGTCAGCTTCGTGATCTTCGGTTTCGCCGCGATCTACATACTCCAGGAGTTCGGGGTGAACCTGGGGCCGCTGATCGCATCCGCCGGAGTGGTCGGCGTCGCTCTCGGTTTCGGTGCCCAGAATCTGGTGCGGGACTTCCTGTCCGGCATGTTCATGATGGTCGAGGACCAGTACGGGGTCGGCGACTGGGTTGACCTCGGGGAAGCGACCGGCACCGTGGAGACGGTGGGCCTGCGGGTCACCACACTGCGCGACGTCAACGGCACGGTGTGGTACGTCCGCAACGGCGAGATCCTGCGGGTCGGCAACTCCAGCCAGGGGTACGCGGTGGCCGTGGTCGACCTGCCGATCGCGCACAGCAGCGACGTGCGCCGCGCCCAGGAAGTCGCGGAAGCGGTCTCCGGAACAGCCGCACAGTGCGAACCGCTCTCCAAGGACGTGTTGGCGAAACCGGAGATGCTCGGGATCAACCAGATCACTTCGGATACGATCACGCTGCGGTTGACCGCGAAGGTGCGTCCGGGGCAGCAGTGGGCCGTGCAGCGCTTGCTCCGCGCCGAGATCAAGCGGGCCTATGACGAAGCGGACATCAAACCGCCTTACCCGGCCGGACGTCTGATGCCAGACTCGGGTGAGCAGCAGTAACGTCGACAGCCTCGCGAGGAGGGCGTGTGAGCACTCCGGAAACCTTCTACGAACAGGTGGGCGGCGAGGCCACCTTCCGCACCATCGTGGCTCGCTTCTACCAGGAAGTGGCCAAGGACGAGCTGCTGCGGCCGCTGTACCCCGAGGAGGACCTCAGCGGCGCCGAGGAGCGGCTCCGCCTGTTCCTCGTGCAGTACTGGGGAGGACCGCAGACCTATTCCGAACAACGTGGTCATCCCCGGCTGCGCATGCGCCACGCGCCGTTCAAGATCGGATTGGCCGAGCGGGACGCCTGGTTGCGGTGCATGCGCATCGCGCTGGACGAGGCCGAGCTGACCACCGAACAACGCGACCGCCTCTGGCAGTACTTCGAGATGGCCGCACACGGCATGGTCAACTCCTGGTTCTGACTGATGCCCCTGCCGTGTCGAC
Organism: Actinopolyspora biskrensis; assembly: GCF_013408175.1. Taxonomy (GTDB): domain Bacteria; phylum Actinomycetota; class Actinomycetes; order Mycobacteriales; family Pseudonocardiaceae; genus Actinopolyspora; species Actinopolyspora biskrensis. The sequence continues at coordinate 275,257 of NZ_JACBYW010000005.1, read as the reverse complement.
GACCGGCGTGGTACTTCCGGCGCCGGAAGGTCCGCCCGAGCGACTCGCACCACCGCGGGGTCTCCCGTGGGGGCTCTCGCGCGGAGGGCCCGACGTCGTGCAGGCCGTTCCCGGACGTCGGGCCCCGGCGGAGCGAGAGCCGCGGGAGGTTCCGCCGGGCGACCACCTCCTCAGGGGCGAGCGGAAAACCTCGACGACCGTCCGCGTGAAAGACCCGGTGCCCGGGACGGGACGGCGAGACCCGTTCCGGCGCTTCCGTCCCCGCGGGGGCCGGACACCGCGGCACCGAGGTCCCCGTCCGGCGGTCCGCTGACCGCGACCTGGTCCACCGGTCCCGGTGTGACCAACCGGCCCCGGCCCCGGCAGCGGACTCCGGGCCGCGAGTGACCGTGCGTTCGTCCTCCACGCACAACGACACGCCTCAACTCCCGCTCTCCAGCGGCTCCCGCTCCCCTGACGTCTCACACGATTCGGGATCACTCCTCCATCGACGATTTCGTGCCCCGTGTTCCGAACACGGGGTGACAACGCGCTTCCGAAACGTGATGATCGTAGTTCGCACGCCCACCGCGCCATCGAGTGCTCGTCTGCGGTAGGACATCATCGACGAACGTCGACCCGGTGTCCGCGTCGGACCGGATCTCGTCGCGCGTTCGGGGTCACGTGCGTGATCCAATGATCGATCAGCGAACGTCTGAGCGCATCGGCACCGTGCTCGGCGACCCTCGAACACGGTGCTCGAACGCAGTAAGGGGATGACCACTGTGCGCCGCTGGACAGAGCAGGACAGCCTCCCCGGAGGCCAAACGCCGTGGTGGTGGAACGCGATCCATTACGCCATCGACATCCGGCTGTTCGCCGACTCCGATGGAGACGGGGTCGGCGATCTGGACGGCCTGCGCAACCGCCTCGGATACCTGGAACTACTCGGGGTCGACACGGTGTGGCTGACCGGTGTCCCGATGACCGGCGTGGGCCCCAATGTCGGCGATCCGCAGCAAGCTGCCACCGTTCTCGAATCATTCGAACGGCTGACGTCCGCGGCTCACGATTGCGATTTGCGCGTCACTCTCGATATCGGTGTGGACGTGGCCGATCTACGACAGCCACGCGCCCAACAGGAGCTGGTACGGACGCTTCGGTTCTGGACCGACCGCGGGGTCGACGGATTCCGGCTGGCCCTTTCGAGGCGGGGTTCATCAGCGGAATCCGACACGGACGGAGTCGACTTGGAAACGGCCAGAGCAATCAGGGCCGCGCTGGCCGACGACTCGGATCGGCTGATCGGCTCGTTCATCGAGGAACAACGCTCGAGCCGGGGCGTGTGGGACGTCGATTTCAACCGGGCGCTCGCCGAGACGGATTTCGAGGCGAACGGCATCCGGGAGGCCATCGGCAAGGAGCTGGCCGCGTGCAAGGAGTTCGGAACCAGGCCGGGCTGGCTCGTCTCCGGACGTCACTTCCCCCGGCAGGTGACCCGCTTCGGCGGTGGAGCGGTCGGGCGGGCGCGAGCCCACGCCATAACTCTCGTGCTGCTGGCACTGCCGGGAGTCGTGTGCGTGGACAGCGGAGAGGAGCTCGGCCTGCCCGAGGTCATCGGCGACGAGGCGGAAATGCCCACGCAGGAGCTGCTCGGAGCTCGGGTCCCCATGCCGTGGGAGGGCAGGACTCCGCCGTTCGGCTTCAGCGAGGCCACGGACCTGTGCCTGCCCGCACCGGAGGACTGGGTCGGCATGACGGCCGAGGCGCAGTTGGAAAGCGCCGATTCCACGCTGTCGCTGTACCGACAAGCTCTGGAGATCAAACGAACGGCGAGCGCCGGGGACGAGACGGAGAACCCGTCCGTACCGCGTGAGCTGTTCGACGATGACGAAGTCGAGTGGTACGGAGCACCCACGGGATGCCTCGCCTTCCGGAGGGGTGCGGCAGGACTGATCTGCGCCCTGAACACCTCCACCCAACGGGTCCCGCTGCCACCGGGGGAACTGCTCCTGTCCAGTGCTCCGCTGGAGGGCGGACAGCTTCCCCCCGATTCGGCGGCCTGGCTCGCCACGAGCTGACCCACGACTCGTTCCCCGGCCCGGTAAACACAGGCCGAGGGATTCCCGGACACCGCGGGGCGATCCTCCGCGCACCGAATCGGCACAGGAAAGCGCAACCGGCGGTCGTTCCGGCGAAAGCGGCCCACGGCGATCGGACTCGGCTGCCGGGACCGGCGAAACACGCGTCGGGGCGCGAAGAACGACGAGGAAGTGAAACCCGACGAACTCCCGAATCGTTCACCGAGTGCCACGAAACGGACGAGCCGGAGAACCCGAACCACGAAAGTACCGGGCGATGTGGAAACGCACGACCGCTGTGGGCGCTGGCGGGCCCACTCCGCTGTGAGCACGTCGAAACCGATCCGACTCGCATCGCCCCCCGACAGGATGGCCACCGTGTGCTTGACCGACCAGAGCCACGAACATCCCACGACGTCGCCCGACTGGTGGGAGAACCGGGTCTTTTACCGCGTCGACATACGAGCGTTCAGCGATTCCGACGCGGACGGGGTCGGCGATCTCGAAGGGGTTCGCGAGCGACTCGGTTACCTGGAACTGATCGGTATCGGCGCGATCTGGTTGACCGGAGTGCTGGCTTCACCCGTCGGGCGCATCGGGCACGGCAGGGATGTCGATCCTCTCGTCGGCACCATCGAGTCGTTGGAAGCCCTGCTGACCGAGGCGCACGCCGCGGACATCCGGATCGTGCTGGATCTGCCCGTGGACGGCACGGTCGTGGACAACGACGAGAGCGGGAACGAGCTGGCCGAATCCCTTCGCTTCTGGAAAGCGTGCGGCGTCGACGGGTTCCGGGTCGCGACCGTCCCCGGCATCACAGGTCCCCTCGACGAGACCACGCACTCGATTCTGCGGGTCATCCGGTCACTTCCCGGTGAGCATCGCACCGTTCCGCTCGGCGGGCTGGTGCGGAGCTGGCGGACGGAGCACGGCACGCTGTCCGAGCTGGACCTGGGGGTCGACCTGCGTTTCAGCTCCGTGCCGTTCGACGCCGCACAGATCCGGCAAGTCGTTCAGAACGTCCTGGACGATTCCCTGAACTCGGGGAGCACACCGGTGTGGACACTGTCCAATTGGGACTACCCGAGGCCGACGACACGTTTCGGCGGTGGCGCCTCGGGACTCGCCAAGGCGAGAGCCATGACACTGGTCCAGTTCGCGTTGCCCGGAGTGGCCGGGGTGGACAACGGAACCGAACTCGGACTGCCCGAATCCGAACGCCCCGACCGCACGAGCAGTCATCCGGTTCGCGGGCCGATCCCGTGGGAAGGCTCGGAGCCGCCGTTCGGTTTCTCCGCGGCGTCGGGAAGCTGGTGGCCCACCCCGCCCAGCTGGGCGTCCAGCACCGTGGAAGTCCAGCTGGAGGAACCGTCCTCGACACTGTCCCTGCACCGCAACGCCATGGAGCTACGCCGCTTCTACGAAATAGCACAACGTTCGACGGTCCAGTGGTACGGAGCGCCCCGCGGATGCCTGGCGTTTCGCTGCGACAGGGGTGAGCTGACCTGCGCGCTGAACACCTCGAGCGAAACGGTACCGGCCCCTCCGGGGAGGATCGTGCTCAACAGTGCCCCGCTCGACGGTGACCGGCTACCCCCGGACACCGCGGTTTGGCTGGTCTGAGCGATCCCGCGTCTCCACGTCTTCGCCCACGGCCGGATCCTGCGCCTCCCCGTCCCGGACTTCCCCGATGGTGCGCAGATCCACCGCGAGCCTTCCCGCGTCGTATCCGTCCGTGTGCAGCGACAGGTCCAGATAGCGCGTGAGGTACAGGGCCGCCGCGAAAGGCAGCGATACAGCGGAACTCAGCGAGTCACGCACAACGTTGCCGGACCAGCTCGCCTCCGTGCTCGCCGTGGCCACCGCACTCGTCAACGGTTCGAGCAGCGCGGGCAGCACCAGCGCCAGCGCCACCGTCCCCACAGTCGGAAGCAACCGCCGCAGCACCATGCGGCCGACCCGGCCGACCGCCTCCCGCACCCCGGTGCGCTGCACCGTGAACGGGACCACGGCGACATTGGCCACCACTCCCGAGACTATTCCGGTGAACCCGCCGAGCAGCACGCACAGCAACAGCACCACGATCAGGAGCAGTCGCCACAGCGGAGGGGACTCCTCCCCCGTGAGCACGGGAACGGCCTGCCGTTGCGCGAAGTACAGTGGGACCGCCGTGAGCACCGCCGGTACCGTCGTCAGCACCAGCCCGAGAACGCACAGCCCGGCGCCGCGTTTGGTGAACAACCGCCACACGTGGTGAGAAGCAGGGCGGTATCCGGCGCAGACCCAGGCCAGCGCCGCCACGGTGACAGCCGTAACCGTGATGTCCGCGGGCGTCACGAGCACTGCCCGCAGCACTCGCGTCCAAGCGTCCACCCAACTGTTCCGGTCCACCTGAAGCAGCCCGTCGGCGACGCCGATCCTGCTGCACATCCCGAAACGGCAACTCACGAACCAGCTCAACGCCGTGAACGGAGCCACGATGAGCAGAGCCACCGGGAAAAGCCACCACGTGCGCAGCAGCAGGCCCAGCCCGCCGGACAGCGGACCGCGCAACCGGAACGCCTCCCGGAACGAACGGGTCATGCTCAACGCGTCCCGGCTCTCCGGCATCGATGGATAGTCGTACACACTGTCGATTCTCGACACCACGACGCCGAAGAATTAACCCAGGTACCGACGAGTCACCCGAATCGAGCAGCGCGGTCCGACGGCACCGCTTTCCGGGGGCGAGCGGACCGGGGTCCGACCCGGGCCGGAATCGAACCCCGTCCCCGCCGAGCTTCGCTCAGGTCAGCAGCGGCAGCAGCGCGTGCCTGCGCCGTACCACCGCGCCGAACCGGGAGTCGATACGCAGCCACGAGTCGGTGGCGTTCACCCGGACGATCTCGTCGTCGGAGGGATCCCCGACCAGGAATCCCATCCCGGTCAGCACGAACAGGCACCGCAGCGGAACCGTCACCTTGAGCCCCGAGCCGCTCACGGTGAACACTTCCTGGTCCATGAGAGAAGCGGGGGGAGTTCCCTTCGGGCCGACGTTCTCCCGAGCGACACCGACTCCCTGCTCGGCCACCTCGCCCACCACCTTGGCGGGCAGGTCGTCCACATGACGCCACCCCTCGGGAGGGGGGAGTTCGGAACGCCACATCAGGTCGCGCTCGGGACCGGGGTCCATGACGGGACCGTTCGAGACCGTCAGCGCGGCGAGCAACTCCTTACCGGAGACGCTCACATCACGCGGTTCGACCTCCCCCTGCACGGAGCGGGTGCACAACGCGTCGAAGGGGGTCGCCGACCACACGTCGATCCGCTCACCGTCCGCACGCGTCCGCAGCCGAATCACGGCCTGCTCGTCCATGCGCACGGCACGGGCGACGAACGCGCTCAGGTCGTCACGCTCGACCGATCGGGGCATCCGCAGTTCAGGCAATTCGTCGCTCCTCGTCCGCGGCAACCGGATCCAGCACCCACTCCTCCAGGAAGGCGAACTCCCCTTCCGTGAGACGGCGTGGGCGTCCGGCCCGGAGGTCGTACGGCACCATGAGGGTCTCGGCTGTGGCCACCGAATCCGCACCGCCCGCGGCGACCGCGTAGTCCACCACGAACGAGGCCCGGCGCAGTTCCCGGACCGACATGCGGACCTGGACGTGGCCCATTCCGTAGTCGACGGGGCTGCGGTAGTCGACCGTCAGCCTGGCCACCACCATCCCGTCGGCCATACCACCGTTGCCCCGCCGCTCGGCCTCGGTGAACAGCAGCCCCGCACGTGCCTCCTCCAGCAACGTGACGGTCCTGGCGTGGTTGACGTGGCCGAACGCGTCCATGTCGGACCAGCGAATCGGCACCTCGGTGACGAAGGCTCCCACCTTTTCCTCTCCTTAAGCGTCGATCCGCCGGCACGGCCGACGCGACGTGCGATACACGGGACCGTCCGGGACCACCGTACTCCGCCACGGTGCGGACACCGAACCCGACGAACCACACACGACGCGTCGACCGCGGCCGGGGCGAGGATCAACGCACCATGCTGCGCAGCTGCCTGGCCGCCACCGAGAGGGTGGCCAGGTCCTGCCTGCCCGAGTGCTTGATCTCCTCGAGCGAAGCCCGCGCACGTCCGATCCGGGACGCGTTCGCCGACTCCCACTGCGCGATCTTGTCCTCCGGCCCCTGGTCCGGTTCTCCGCTGCGCAGGACGTCCACCGCGATGGCACGCAGCGAGGCGTACAAATCGTCACGCAGCGCCAGCCGAGCCAGGGCGTGCCAGCGATTGCCACGTTCCAGCTCGCCGACCGAGACCAGCATCCGCTCCATGTCGAGGTACTCCGACAGCGCGAAGTAGAGCTCGGCGCTCTCCCGCGGGCTGCGCTCCGTCGAAACCCCCGCGTCGCGCTCGGCCAGCTCCGCGATCTCGGTGATGTCCAACAGGGCGAACGTGTCCAGCAGGGTCCCGATCCGCCGTGCCAGCTTCTCGGGCACGCCCTGCTCGACCAGCCTGTTGGCCTTCTCCGCCGCGTTCCGGGCGGCCCTGCCCTGCACGAGGTCCCACACGGACTCGGAGAGTTCGGCCACGACAGGACGGAAGCGGTGTATCTCGGCTCCTATGGCCAGCGGCTGCGGCCTGTTGGACAGCAACCAGCGAGAAGCACGGTCGAGCAGCCTGCGACCTTCCAGCACCATGAAGTCGATCACTTCACTGGGAACAGCTCCGTGCAGCTCCTCGATCTCCGCCCACAGCCCGGGCAGGTCGTAGACCCCGGTCACGACCTCGAAGGCCCGGACGGCGTCGGTCGTCTCGGCGCTCATCTCCTCCAGCAGCCTGTAGGCGTACGAAACGCCCGCACCGTCGACGACCTCGTTGACCAGCAGGGTGGTCGTGAGCTCGCGGTGCAGCGGGTGCTGCCGGACCGCGTCGACGTAGTTCCGTCGCAGCGGCTCCGGGAAGTACTCGGGAAGCCTGGAGGCGAAGGCTTCCGTGTCCGGCAGGTCGCTGTTGAGCACGTCCTGCTTCAACGCCAGCTTGACGTGCCCCATCAGCGTGGCCAGCTCGGGCGAGCTCAGCCCCTGGCCGGACTTCTCGAGCTCACGGAACTGCTCAGCGCTCGGCAGGGCCTCCAGCTCACGATCCAGACCGGAGCGCTTCTCCAGCTCCGCCACCAACCTGGCGTGCACCGATGTCATCTGATCGGAGTGGGAACGCGAGGTCCCCAGCACGGCGTTCTGCCGGTAGTTGTCGGCAAGCACCAGGGCCGCGACCTCGTCGGTCATCTCCCGGAGCAGCTCGTCACGCCGCGAGCGGTCCAGACGCCCCTCCGCCACGAGCTGGTCCAGCAGAATCTTGATGTTGACCTCGTGGTCGGAGCAGTCGACCCCTCCCGAATTGTCCAGGGCGTCGGTGTTGACCTTGCCCCCGTTACGGGCGAACTCGATACGGCCGAGCTGGGTCATGCCGAGGTTCCCGCCCTCGCCGACGACCTTCGCACCGAGATCGGCGCCGTCGACGCGGACCGGGTCGTTGGCCTTGTCCCCCACTTCGGTGTGCGTCTGGGTACTGGCCTTGACGTAGGTGCCGATACCGCCGTTCCACACCAGGTCCACGGGGGCGCGCAGGATCGCCCTGATCAGCTCGGCCGGGGCGAGCCGGGCCACGCTCTCGTCGATCCCGAGCGCGGAACGGATCCGCGGGTTCAGCGGAATCGACTTCGCAGAACGAGGCCAGACACCCCCTCCCTCGCTGATCACGTCGCGATCGTAGTCGTCCCAGGTCGACCGGGACAGTCCGAACAGCCGACGACGTTCGGCGAAGGAACTCGCCGGATCGGGGTCCGGATCGATGAAGACGTGCATGTGGTTGAACGCCGCCACGAGGCGAATGTGCTCGGACAGCAGCATCCCGTTGCCGAAGACGTCCCCGGCCATGTCCCCGACGCCGACCACGGTGAACTCGTCGCGCTGCGTGTCGGTGCCTAGCTCGCGGAAGTGCCGCTTGACGCTTTCCCACGCGCCCTTGGCCGTGATGCCCATCGCCTTGTGGTCGTATCCCACCGAGCCACCCGAGGCGAAGGCGTCCCCCAGCCAGAAGCCGTAGGACTCGGCCACCTCGTTGGCGATGTCCGAGAAGGTGGCTGTGCCCTTGTCCGCCGCCACCACCAGGTAGGTGTCGTCACCGTCGTGCCGCACGACGTTCTCCGGGTGGGCGACCCTGCCGCCGACCAGGTTGTCCGTCACGTCGAGCATGGCGGAGATGAACATGCGATAGCAGGCGATGCCCTCGTCGCGTACGGCCTCGCGGTCGACGGCGGGGTCCCCGGTGGAGGCGGGCGACCGTTTCAGCACGAACCCGCCCTTCGCGCCCACCGGAGCGATCACGGCGTTCTTGACCGCCTGCGCCTTGGCCAGGCCGAGAATCTCGGTGCGGAAGTCCTCTCTGCGGTCGGACCAGCGCAGTCCACCACGAGCCACCGAACCGAACCGCAGGTGCACCCCCTCGAAACGAGGGGAGTAGACGAATATCTCGTACTGCGGCCTCGGTTCGGGAAGCCCCGGTATCTCCTGCGGTTCCAGCTTGAACGACCAGAACGAACGCGGCAGCGCATCAGCGCCGCGGACGAAGTGGTTGGTGCGCAGCGTGGCCCTGATCAAGCTGAGGTAGTTGCGCAGGATCCGGTCGGCGTCCAGGCTGCTCACCTCGTCGACAGCCTGCTCGATCGCTCCGACGAGCTCCTGTTCGCGCGAGTCACGGAGCGTCTCGTCCAGCTCCGGGTCGAACCGGGTCTCGAACAGCCGGACCAGCTGCACGGTGACCGACTCGTGCGCGAGCAGCGCGTCCTCGATGTAGTCCTGGCTGTAGGCCACACCGACCTGGCGCAGGTATTTCGCGTAGGCACGCAGCACAGCGGTCTGACGCCAGGTCAACCCGGCGCGCAGCACCAGGGAGTTGAAGCGGTCGACCTCGGAATCGCCCTGCCAGACGGCCTGGAAGGCCTCCTCGAAGCGTTCCCGCAGCGTGTCGATCCGTTCGCCGCCCGCCTGTTCCAGCAGTCCCTGCTCCGGACGCAGCCCGAAGTCGAAGATCCACCTGCGGGTCTCCTCGTCGGGCGAGACCTCGTAGGGGCGCTCGTCGACGACCTCCACGCCCATGCTCTGCAGAACCGGCAGCACCATGGACAGGGTGACGCGCTCGGTGAGGAACATCTTGAACCGCCGGTCTCCGGGCCCGGCGTCCCTCGGCGCGTAGAAGGACATCGCGAGTTCGCCCGGACGGGAGACCCCTTCCAGGCGACGCAGGTCCACCAGCCCGTCGGCAGCGCTGAAGTCCTCCTTGTAGGCCTCCGGGAAAGCGGAGGCGTAACGCTGCCCCTCCTCGCTGATCGTTTCGGAACCGGAGGAGATCGCGCGCCCGTCCCGACGGGCCTCGATGCGATGACCACGCCGTTCGGAGTCGATCTCCTCGACCATGTCGTCGTCCCAGGTGCGGATGGCCTCGCTGAGCCGCCGCTGCACCAGGTTGACTTCCGGTTCGAGCCGGGTTCCCGGTTCGGTGTGCACGACGAAGTGGACGCGTGCCAGCGCGGACTCACCCACCCTGGTGCTGTACTCCAGGCCGGTGCCCTCCAGCTCGGCCAGCAGCACCTCCTGCATCGCCAGCCTCGACCGGGTCGTGTAGCGCTCCCTGGGCAGGTAAACCAGGCAGGAGAAGAAGCGGCCGTAGGGGTCCCGTCGGAGGAAGAGTTTGAGCTTACGGCGTTCGGCCAGGGCCAGCACCCCGGTGATGATCTCGAGCAGGGTGTCCGGCTCGGTCGCGAAGAGCTCGGTCCTCGGATAGCTCTGGATCTCTTCGAGCATGCGCTGTCCCGAGTGGGACTCCATCGGGAAACCGGCGCGGTGTATCACTTCACGAGCACGTCGCTCGATGACCGGGATGTCGAGGACGTTCTCGTGCAGGGCGGTGGTGGTGAACAGGCCGATGAACCGGTGTTCTCCGGTGACCCGCCCGTCCGGGTCGAAGGTCCGCACGCCCACGTAGAAGGGGTGCCCGGCCCTGTGCACCGGGGAAGCCGCGTTCGCCTGGGTGAGCACGAGCAGCTCTCCGGGGGCGAAGTCCACCAGCCCCTCCGAGTCCGTGGACAGGCTGCGGGCCGCGCCGCTGTCGGAACGCAGCACCCCGAGTCCCGTAGCCAGGATTCCCCGCAGCGAAGCGTTCTCGCTCTCCTGGTCGGAAACCACTTCGTCGTGGCGGTACCCCAGGAACATGAAGTGACCGTCGGCCAGCCAGCGCAGCAGCGCGGCGCCGTCCCGGATCCGTTCGGCCGGAAGTGGCGGAGCGTCCTTCTCCAGGGAATCGGCGATTCCGCGGGCCGTGGCGTGCATGCGGTCGGTGTCCTCGACCACCTCTCGCACGTCCGTGAGGACCGTCAGCAACCGCTGCTCGAGATCACGGGTGCGGTCCGACTCGGCAGCCAACCGGTCTATCTCGAGGAACATCCACGACTCGACCAGCGCGTCCTCGGGCGGGGCCGAGGGGTCCGCATCCGGCAGGACCTCACGCAGCTCCCCGGCCACATCACGACGGACCACTACGATCGGGTGCACGATGCGCTGCACCTGTGCTCCCGCCCCGGTCAGTTCGGCTACCACCGAATCGACCAGGTAGGGCATGTCGTCGGTCACCAGCTGCACCACCGAACCGGGACTCTGCCAGCCGTCGGTGGAGCGGTCCGGGTTGAAGATCCGCACCAAGGGGCGCCCGGGCGCCCTGTGCGCGGCGAGTTCGTAATGGGCACGCAGCGCTCCCGCGAGGTCGGCGGGCTCGTCACCCGCCATTTCCTCCGCCGGGACGTGTCGGTAGTAAGTGCGCAGCAGGTGGGCCAGCTCCGGAACCGTTCGTACGGCTCGCTCCACCAGGCTCGTCAAATGTTCGGCCCCATCCGCGCCGCGCTCGGAAGCAACCGCCGTCTCGGCGTTCGGCGCGGTGTGTTCGGTACTCAACTGTCCGGATTCAGAGGTCATCGTCACGCAGCTCCACAACTAGCGGCACCTCGTTGTGCCAACACGAACCACCCTAGAGGCTGTACGACTCCTTTTGGGGGCGGCCTGAACAGATCACGCCAGGGATCGTTCAGCGGACCTGTGGAGTCCAGGTGTAGGCGTTTCCGTCGCCGTCCTCACCCGCCGCGTGCCGACGACGCGAGCGCGGTTCCTCGGTGTCGTCCGGCTCCTCGGCCGCCCTGCCGGGGCTCCCGCCCTCCACGGGCCGCTCCCCCCGGTGCGTCCCCGCAGGTGCGGAGCGCTCCTGTTCGGGAAGGGGCCCCGCCGAATCGTTCCCGTCGTCCTCCGCAGTGCCCTGCCTGCCGTGCTGATAGGCGACCAACGCCTCCGCGAGCAGGTCGGCGAGTCCGGCCTGGTCGGTGTCGTCGCCCCCGCTGTCCGCGTTCTCCAGTTCCGGAAGGTCCTTGATCAGGTCCCTGCTCTGTTCGAGCAGTTCCTCGGTGACAGCGGGATGTACCGGCTGCTTCTCCCCCGAGTCACTCTCGGTGGACCCACCGTGGGCCGCGTCGGAGGCAGCGTCCGCACCCTCGGCGGGGGGATCCGCACGCCGACGTCGCCCGCCCGTACTCCGCCCGCTCTCCGGGACGGGAGCACCGTGGCTAGCCCGGTCGCGTGCCGCGCCCCGCTGTTCCGCGTCCAGCGCCGCCTTTATCTCGGCGAACGAACGTCCGGACGAACGGCGCCCGGCGGAATCGTCCCGATCGTGCGAGGACGTAGCCGAACCTTGCCTGCGCTGTCCTTCCGCTCCGTCCGGAACGTGGTCCGTCTGCCCCTGCCACCGTTCTTCTTCCGGGACGGGACCACGTGAGCCGTCGCCGTACTCGCTCGAAGGGCTCGTACTTCCGGGAACGGGATCGTCGTACGGCCAGTCCTGCCGGTCCGGAACGCTGTCACTTCGCTCGGGCGCCGTGTCCGCCGCCGGTGCGGGGGGAACAACGGGCAGGACGGTCGTCATCTCGCCGGCCGAGGGCCACCCGTCGTCCGCGGGCTGGAGACCGCCCGGCACCGCGCCGTCCTCCCGAGCCGTTCGAGCCGCGCCGACGTCGTCGGCACTCGAAGTGGAAGCGGAGTACCGTCCGGCCTCCGCGGATCCCTGCGAGAAAGCCGCGGATTCGTCCCGCGGGGCCGTCGTCTCTTCCACAGGCACGCCCTGCGCGGGGGGGTCCTCCATCGGAAAGCCCACCGAAGTGTTGCCCTCCCGCCCGCGGGTTCCGGGGACGTCCCCGGCTTCTTGTCCGGCGTCGGGAAAGCCCCCTCCGGTTCCGGACGGCCAGCCGGAATCCCGTTCCGAGCGGTCCCGTCTACGACGCCTGCCACCGCCTGCCTGTTCCCGCGCCGGTGTGCCGAACTCCTCCCGGGCGCGCTCGGCGGGGCCTGTCGAACTCTCGCCGCTCTGTTCCTTCAGGACCGCCCTGGTGGAGCGAGAACCTCCCGAGGAGCTGGTGCGGGAAACCGGGCTACGCCCGAACCCCTCCCCCACTGCCTCGGCGAGCTCCTCGTTGTTCGAGACCCCCCCGTGCTTCACGAGGGTGTCCATGAGTTGGCGGGCTGCCTGCCTGGTGTCGTTCCCTTGTCCGGAGGTGGGCGGTGAGGGCTCGGAAACCCGCCGTGTCGGCACGGTGCGCTCGGAACTCGCACGGCTGACCCCGCCCACGGACTGCTGCTTGGGTATCGAGTGGTCCCCGCTCTCGGAGCCGGGGAACCACTCCAGCAGTCGAACCCTGGCGTGCTCGATCATCGTGCGTCGCCGGTAGTCGGCCGAGTAGGCCTCCCGGACACAGTGCAGGGCTTCCCGCAGCTCCGCGGCTGACTCGTGAACGTTCGACAGTACGTTGAGCACAGCCGCCTGCAGGTCGAGCAGCTCGTGTCGACGCGCGCCACCGAGAGCCTCGTTGAGCGATTCCAGAGCCGCTTGCCGCTGCCCCGCGGGCAGATAAACCCTGGTGGTCAGCGCCAGCCGCAGCCACCCCACCGGCGCGGCGGCGGCCGCGCGCAAGGGTTGCTGCAGCAGGTCTGCCGAACAGCGAACGGCTTCCCCGTGTCTGCCCAGGTCGAGAAGCGCCTGTGCCTGTTCCAGGACGAGACTCGCCCTGATCCCGCCACTGTCCGCGGCGGGGTCCCCGAGCCGTTCCAGGAAATCGATCCCGCGGGCCGCCGAATCGATCGCCGTCGTGAACTCACCGTGCCCACGATGATGACCGGCCCGGACGGCGTCGACCCTGGCACGGAGCAGCCGAACCGTATCCTGATCGTGGGTCGCCTCGGCGGCGTAGAGCCGGTCGGCCTCGTCCAGAGCCTCCACGCGCTCGGACGAGCGCCGGTACATCGGCAACGCGCCACACAGCTCCAACAGGGCGTGCGCACGCAGCTGCGGCGGAGTCCCCTCCCGCTCCAACAGCGGATGCAACACCCGCGATGCCACGTCGTGACTCCCGCTGCTGCGGGCACAGCAGGCGAGTTCGACCCTAAGCTGGTCGAGCAACTCGGTCAGCCCCGCCTGCTCGGCGTCCCGCACCGCCCCGAGGGCACGTTCCACCCCCGCGACCGAACGTCCCAACCTGTTGGCAGCGAACAGCGCGATGAACTCGGCTCGGAGTCGCTGCTCGACATCGCCCGTTTCTCTCGCCAGAGAGGTCGCGCGGTTTCCGAGCAACAGAGCCAGCTCCGGAACCCGCCAACGCCATTGCCAGGCGGATTCCAGCAATTCCCGACCAGGCTTGCTCACCCGCGAACCGCGCTCCCTCGCCAAGACGACTCTCCGATCTCAGCCGCGTGTCAGTTTGCGATGGGTCACCCGGTGCGGACGTGCGGCCTCGGCGCCCAACCGGTCGATCTTGTTCTTCTCGTAGCCCTCGAAGTTACCTTCGAACCAGAACCACTTCGCCGGATTCTCTTCGTCACCTTCCCAGGCGAGGATGTGCGTGGCCACACGGTCGAGGAACCAACGATCGTGGGAGATGACCACGGCACAGCCGGGGAACTCCTGCAGCGCGTTCTCCAGGGAGGACAACGTTTCCACGTCCAGGTCGTTGGTCGGCTCGTCCAGCAGCAGCGTGTTGCCACCCTGCTTGAGAGTCAACGCGAGATTCAACCTGTTGCGCTCACCGCCGGAAAGCACACCGGCTGGTTTCTGCTGGTCGGCACCCTTGAAGCCGAAGGCGCTCACGTAAGCGCGCGAGGGCATCTCGACCTGCCCGACCTGGATGTGATCGAGCCCGTCGGAGACGACTTCCCACACGTTCTTGTCCGGGTCGATGCCGGAACGGTTCTGGTCAACATAGCTGAGCTTGACCGTGTCCCCGACCCGCACCTCACCGCTGTCCGGCTCTTCGAGCCCCACGATGGTCTTGAACAGGGTCGTCTTGCCGACACCGTTGGGACCGACCACGCCGATGATGCCGTTGGGCGGCAACGTGAAAGACAACCGATCGATCAACAGATTGCCCTCGAAGCCCTTGCTCATCTCGTTCGCCTCGACGACCAAGTTACCCAACCGCGGCCCCGGCGGGATCTGGATCTCCTCGAAATCCATCTTTCGGGTCTTCTCGGCCTCGGAGGCCATCTCCTCGTAACGCTGCAACCGGGCGCGGGACTTGTTCTGCCGCGCCTTGGTGTTCGACCGCACCCACTCGAGCTCGTCCTTGAGCCGCTTCTGCAGTTTGGCGTCCCGCTTGCCCTGGACGGCCAGCCGCTCCTGCTTCTTCTCCAGATACGTCGAGTAGTTCCCCTCGTAGGGGTAGGTGCTGCCGCGATCGAGTTCGAGGATCCAGCCCGCCACGTTGTCGAGGAAATAGCGATCGTGGGTGACGGCGAGCACGGCACCGTGATAGTTGGCCAGGAAGTGCTCCAACCACTGCACGCTCTCCGCGTCAAGGTGGTTGGTGGGCTCGTCGAGCAGCAGCAGGTCGGGCCTGCTCAGCAGCAGCTTGCACAGGGCGACCCTGCGCCGCTCACCACCGGACAGGTAGCGAACCTCCGCTTCCGGGGGCGGGCAGCGGAGCGCGTCCATCGCCTGTTCGAGCTGGGAGTCCAGCTCCCAGGCGTCGGCGTGGTCGAGCTCCTCCTGGAGCCTGCCCATTTCTTCCATGAGCTCGTCGGTGTAATTGGTGGTGAGCTCTTCGGCGATGCTGTTGAAGCGGTCCAGCTTCTCCTTGATCTCGCCGACACCCTCCTCGACGTTGCCGAGGACGGTTTTCTCCTCGTTCAGAGGTGGCTCCTGCTGCAGGATGCCCACGGTGTAACCGGGTGACAGGAAGGCCTCACCGTTGTTCGGGTGGTCGAGTCCGGCCATGATGCGCAGCACGCTCGACTTACCGGCCCCGTTCGGCCCTACCACACCGATCTTGGCACCGGGGTAGAACTGGAGCGTGGCGTTCTCCAGTATTACCTTATCCCCGTGCGTTTTGCGCACGTTCTTCATGGTGTAGATGAACTCGGCCATATCTCCGATCGTAGATGTGTCGACACGCGAAGTCTGCACTGCGTCCGCACGGTGCCCGCCCGCCCGAAGGGCCCTGACCAGGCGAGCGGCGCACCGTGGGGAGCGCGGAGGCACTTCGGGACGTCAGTGCCGATCGGAAAAACCTTCGTCAGGCACCGATCGCATGACGCGTCCCGGCAGCCGTGTTCGATTCGACGATTCCGAGGGGCCGCAGTTGACTCGGCAGGGCCTCTTCCGTACCGCTTTCGGCAGTATTTCCATCACTGTCCGTGCCGACGCTGCACAGCACGTCGAGACCGACGGCTCCGGCCTCCACCTCGGCCGTGACACGACGCTGCCCCTCGAACTCGTACTCCCTGGTCCGCAGCCTGCCGGTGACCACGACCGAGTCGTTCTTGTCCAGGGAGTACAGCACGCTCTCCGCGAGCTGCTTCCAGCAGTTGACCGTGGCGTAGACCCGATCGCCGTCCACCCAGCACTGCCGGGTGCGGTCGAAACGGCGGGCGGTGCTGACCATCCGAAAGCTCGCGACCCGGTTGCCGTTTCGCGTCTCCCTGGACTTCGGGGCACTGAGAACCTCGCCGACGAGAGTGACAGCCGTCTCGTACATGATCCTGCCTTTCCACCACTGGCACGTGGTCGTTTCGGTTCCGACGCCGATCGGCGCTGAGTTCACACTGCCCCGGGTTCAACACGGACCGCCATAACTCCGTCGCTATCTGTGCACAGCCGGAAGGCTTGTGGACAACCAGGGCGCGCCGATCGGCACCCCCTCCGGACCCCCTCACCGCGCGAGCCCTACGCGACGAACATCGTTAGATTACGAATCGATACAGGAAGCGCACGGGACACGAACGGACACGAAACGAACTCGATACGATGGCGATGCAATATAATCGCTGGTCAAAACCGCAAACAAGCTCGAAAAAGGCTTCAGAAAAGCGATCCAGACAACTGGGACCAACCACGTGGGATTATGATCAGCTTGCCGTTCGATACCGTCTCGGCAACACCGGCCGTGTGGGTTCCCTGTAAACCACTTACGACCGATACTCTCTTGATGCGACACGACAGGCGCCCGCTCGGCGCCCGCACGAGTCGTTGAGCCCTCGTAGCTCAGACGGATAGAGCAAGAGACTTCTAATCTCTAGGTCGCAGGTTCGAATCCTGCCGGGGGCGCCGCATCTGACCAGGAGTTTTACGTAGTCACGTTCACACCTGGCCGATCTCGTGGCATCAAACGTGGTGCGAGTGCTCGTACACTGGGGGCATGACAGCGGCGGGGCGAGGCCGGAGACGTTCCCGCGGCAGCCTCGAGAGGCTTCCCAGCGGGGCGCTGCGGGTGAAGGTCTACGCGGGTTTCGACCCGGTGACCCAGCGACGGCACTCCTCACCGAGGTGGCCCCTCCGGGGCGCAATGCCGAGGCCGAGCGGGTGCGCACCCGACTGCTCAACCAGGTCGACGAGCGCCGCAACCCGCGGACCAACGCCACCGTCGAGCAGCTTCTCGAGCGCTACCTCGAAACGCACTTCGACGGCGAGGCGACCACGCTCAACGGCTACCGCCGGGCAGCGCGCAGACACGTGCTGCCGTTCATAGGTCAGGTCAAGGTGGGCCAGCTCGACGCGGACGCGCTCGACTCGCTGTACGCGGAGCTGCGCCGCTGCCGGGACCACTGCACCGGTAAGCAGCGCGTCGACCACCGCACCAGGAAGCCGCACGAGTGCGACCACCGCTGCCGCAAGCACCGCTGCAGACCACTGGGGGCCACCCAGATCAGACAGGTCCACTACCTGCTTTCCGGCGCGTTCAAGCGGGCGGTGCGCTGGAAATGGGTGGCGAGCAATCCGGTCGGCCAGGCCGAGCCGCCGGCCGCTCCCCGACCGGAGCCGAGCCCGCCGAGCGCCGAGCAGGCCGCGCGGATCCTGCAGGAGGCCTGGCGCACCGACGAGGACTGGGGCGCGCTCGTCTGGACGGCCATGACCACCGGCGCACGCCGCGGCGAGCTCTGCGGACTGCGCTGGGACCACGTCGATCCGGAGGCGGCCGTGCTGCGGCTCGAGCAGTCGGTGGCCTACGACGAGGCGAGCAGCAGCTGGTACGTCAAGCACACCAAGACGCACCAGCACCGCAGGATCGCGCTCGACTCAGAGAGCGTGGCGGTGCTGACCGACCTGAAGCAGCGGCAGCACCAGCTGGCCGCACAGTTCGGTGTGGAGCTTCTCCCGGACGCTTACGTGTTCTCCCCCGTCCCCGGCGGTGCCGAGTTCGCGCATCCGGACACGCTGACCCAGCGCTACGAGCGCATGGTCCGCAAGCTCGGCATCACCACCACCCTGCACAAGCTGCGGCACTACTCGGCCACCGAGCTGATCTCGTCCGGGGTCGACCCGCGCACCGTGGCCGGACGGCTCGGGCACGGCGGAGGCGGCACCACCACGCTGCGGGCGTATTCCGCGTGGGTCTCCGAGGCCGACCAGCGAGCCTCCCGAGCGCTGTTCTCCCGCGTGCCGGAACGTCCCGAGGGACCGGTGGCGGCCAGCGAACGCGCCAAGCAGCGGCCCGAGAATCCCTACGAGCACATCGCCCACGAGATCCGTGACCGGATCGGACTCGGGGAGCTCGTCGACGGCGATCGGGTGCCGACCGCGAAGCAGCTCGCGGACCAGCACCACGTGTCCGTGGGCACCGCCGGCAGAGCCGTCACACTGCTCAAGACCTGGGGGTTGGCCGAAACGTCCCGCGGCAAGCCAACGACCGTCGCGGTCGGAGCCCGTGAGCTCGTAGCCGCGGACGACCGGGAACAACCGCAGCGGCAGGAAGCACCGGACGAGGAATCCCCCGGAGCGGAGTCGGCGCCCGCTTCCGAAGGACCGCGGCTGCTGCACTTCGAAGTCCGTCGCCTCGGTACGACCGTCCGCACCTTCACCGCCGAAGCCGACCCCGACAGCCCAGAACATCTCAAGCGCCTGCTGGCGGCCTCCGTCCGCCACGACGGCCGCGACGAATCCGAGATCCTCGACTACGAACTCAACGTGTACGGCGCCGACGGACAACACCTGAACACCTTCGTCACCATGGCGCCGTGAACCCCCGAGGAGAACCGGCGCCAGCCTCGGAAGGCTGGCGCCACGCGGGGCATCGACATCGGGGGCAAGCCGGAGGCGCAGTTGCGATCCTCGCCAGCCCCGAAGGGCTGGCGCCACCGCAGCCTCAACGCTCGCGGCAATGTCAGTACTCATCGTTGCGATCCTCGCCAGCCCCGGAGGGCTGGCGCCACAATGACGTCTCCATCGCTGAACCGCTGCACGCAGGAGTTGCGATCCTCGCCAGCCCCGGAGGGCTGGCGCCACCCCGGGCGCACTCCCTACACCAAGGGCAGCGAACTCCAGTTGCGATCCTCGCCAGCCCCGGAGGGCTGGCGCCACGCTCCGCGCGCTGAAGGACGACACCTCGGAGGACGCCGTTGCGATCCTCGCCAGCCCCGGAGGGCTGGCGCCACCACCAGCTCCCGCAACAGCGGCCACGTCGCGCTATTGTTGCGATCCTCGCCAGCCCCGGAGGGCTGGCGCCACTGTCCCTGCGGGCGGTTGTTCGCGCCCATCAAATGGGGTTGCGATCCTCGCCAGCCCCGGAGGGCTGGCGCCACCCCAACTGGGGCCGCTCCGGCTCCGTGTCACACTCCGTTGCGATCCTCGCCAGCCCCGGAGGGCTGGCGCCACCAGATCACAGCCCAGGAGGACGACATGCGCGACGACGTTGCGATCCTCGCCAGCCCCGGAGGGCTGGCGCCACGGTTCCGAGGCGCTCGCCCGCTACGCCAGCCCGGAGGTTGCGATCCTCGCCAGCCCCGGAGGGCTGGCGCCACGTCCTGGCTGCCGTCCACCGTCGGATCGACGGGGTCGGTTGCGATCCTCGCCAGCCCCGGAGGGCTGGCGCCACTGGGAGTTGATCACCCCAAGACCCGGTGGGCAAGACCGTTGCGATCCTCGCCAGCCCCGGAGGGCTGGCGCCACTGGGCTTGTTGCTGCTCTGCCCACCGGTCCCGCCGGTGTTGCGATCCTCGCCAGCCCCGGAGGGCTGGCGCCACCGGACGCGACCACGGATAGCACGAGGATCGCCCCCGCGTTGCGATCCTCGCCAGCCCCGGAGGGCTGGCGCCACCACCCGGTCCGGGCCGATCCCGATCGGAGCCGACGAGTTGCGATCCTCGCCAGCCCCGGAGGGCTGGCGCCACGCTCGGCAACTACGGCATCGAGGCATTCGCCACCGAGTTGCGATCCTCGCCAGCCCCGGAGGGCTGGCGCCACGGCGATTGAGCAGGGGTTCTCAGGATAGCCGTCCCCCGGTTGTGACAGCCCTGTGACCGACACGCCGAACAAACGCTTCGGAACCTCACGGCATGTCGACACACGCTTCCCCTTCCGAAGCCAGCGCAGTCGTCGCTTCCGTTCACCCGAGATCGTCCCGAACTCATCCCTTCTCTGCTCACCGCGCCGCGGTCAATGCTGGCACATCCCCACGACGCTCTCGGCCGTCTCAGCCTCCAATCTCTCGCTCTTCCACCAGATCCGGGCATCCACTTGAGAACCTCCCGGGGCACCGGGACACGCTTGGGGTTCCCAAGCGGCCTTGCGGTCCTTCCCCACCCCCGAAGCAGGGCCGGGTGATCGCTGTCGGTTGTTCGCGATACGTTCCTGATCGATTTCGGTGAGTGACGTAACCGACTGGGGTGAGAGGTGTACGCACACAGCGTCAACATCAATGGCGACAGACACGGCTTCTCGGAACACGCACGTGTCACAGCGGAGCTGGCCGCCCGATTCGCGGAACCGTTCGGGCACTCCGAGCTGGCATACGCTCTCGGACTGTTCCACGACTGCGGGAAAGCTCGTTGCGCGTGGCAGGAAAAGCTGCTGCGAGTCGAAGGCACCGACGAGCGGGTCGGCGTTTCTCACAAGGATCTGGGCGCGCACCTGCTGAAACCAGCGGCGGGTATCGCCGCGATGGCAATCGACGGCCACCACGGCGGACTCTCCGACCGGGAAGTGCTGAAGGAGTTGGATCCGGAGGACGGTGACCTCACCGACGATCCGGTGAAGCGCTTCCTCGAAGCCGTCCCCGAGGCGAAGGAAATCCTGGACCTGCCGGTGAACTCACTGGTTCCACCGGAATGGGCCGGCTCCCGGCTGCTGGCCGAACTGGGGATGCGGATGGTGTTCTCCGCCCTGGTGGACGCCGATCACCTCGACACCTCGGCACACTTCGACGGGCTCGAGGCACCACGGGTCTCACCAGACACCGACATGTCCGCCCTTCGCGACACCTTCGAACGAGCTCGTCAGCAGCGAATCGCGGACAGCGAGGACTCCCCGATCAACCGGGTCCGCGAGGAGGTCTACCGCACGGCGGTCTCACACGCGATGGGGCCGACAGACATCTACGGCATGCCCGCTCCGACCGGGATCGGCAAGACCCTCACCAGCGCCGGTTTCGGACTGCACCACGCGGCCGCGCACGGCAAGAAACGGGTGATCGTGGCGGTTCCGTTCACCACCGTCACCGCTCAGAACGCGGCCGAGTACCGGGAAATGCTCGGGGCGGAGAACGTGCTGGAGCACCACTCGGCCGTTCGGATGCCGGAGGAGGGCCTGCAGGCGCTGAAGTACCGGCACGCAGCGGAGAACTGGGACAGCCCGTTCATCGTGACCACCACGGTGCAGCTGTTCGACTCGTTGTTCTCCCGCAAGCCCGCCCGGATGCGCAAGCTGCACCGCCTCGCCGATTCGGTGATCATCCTCGACGAGGTGCAGGCCCTTCCGCTGCCCGTGCTCACTCCGATTCTCGATGCGCTGCGCACCCTCTCGGAACAGTTCGGAACGACCGTGCTGCTCACCTCGGCGACCTTGCCCTCGTTCCAGAGCCTCGACGTCTGGCGGGACCTGGAAGTTCCCGAGATCGTCGATGCCCCGGCCGAGCTGTTCGAGCGGATGCGCCGGGTGAATTACGAGTGGTGGCTCGATTCGCGGCCCACGTTGTCGGAGGTCACCGACCACGCCGCCGAGCACGAACAAGTCTTGCTGGTCGTGAACACGACCGATGACGCGAGAAGGATCTACCAGCACTGGGAGGAGTCCGGGATCGAGAACATCGTCCACCTCTCGAACAGGATGTGCGGAGCACACCTGAAAACCGAGCTCGACGAGGTACGTACCCGGCTGGCCGCCGGTGACCCTGTCCGCGTGGTGTCCACGCAGCTCATCGAGGCCGGTGTGGACATCGACAGCCCGGTGGTCTACCGCGCCATGGCACCGGCCGACTCGTTGCAGCAGGCAGCGGGACGAGCCAACCGGGAGGGCAAGGGAGCGGAGCTCGGACGGGTGATCGTCTTCGATGCTTCGGACATGTCGCAGCCCGCTGGCTACCGGATCGGAAGCGATATCACGCGCCAGTACTTCGGTCCGCAATCCGACGGCTCGGTGATCGACCCGGACAACCCGGAGGTCCTGGACCGCTACTACCAGGTGCTGTACCGGCGTTCCAACACGGAAAACGCCGACCGGGCCACCGCGATTCAGGACAATCGCTCGAAGCTGGATTTCCAGGCCGTGGCGGAAGGACCGAAGCGACCATCCCCGGCGGGTGGACAGGCACGCGAGCCTTCCCTGGCGTTCCGGATGCTCGACGACGACACCGTTCCGGTCGTGGCGATCAAATACACCCCCGAGGCCGAGCGGCGCCTCAACCGTCTGCTCAGCGAACCGGAGCGGAGCGGACCGCTGCTGCGCGAGCTTCAACCCTACGTCGTGTCGCTGCCGCGTCGACTCCTGCAGGACCCGGGAATTCAAGCGCTGTGCAAGCCAGTACTCGGTGACCTGCACGTGTGGGACCACGAGTACCACCCGGCCTGCGGCATCGACACCTCGAACCTGATCGAAAGGACCGTCCTTTGAATCGGGAACTGCCGAAATCTCCCGAAGGAGCCCCACCCCTGACCGTTCAGGTCTGGGGCCGGGGGGCGCTGTTCACCCGCCCGGAACTCAAGGTGGAGCGGGTCACCTACCCCGTGATGACCCCGACCGCCGCCATCGGTGTGCTCGAGGCGATCTTCTGGAAACCGGAATTCGGTTGGCGGCCGGTGGCCATCGACGTGCTCGAGCCGATCCACCAGTTCACCCAGAAACGCAACGAGACCACCGACCTGATCATGCTGGAGGACGCGGTCAAGCACGAGACCACGGTGGACTCGCCGGGCAACCGGACCCAGCGGAACTCGATATGCCTGCGCGACGTGGCATACCGCATCCACGCCCACGTGGAGCTTCGGGAGCACGCCACGAAACCCGAAGCGGCTTACCGGGACCAGTTCCGGCGGCGGGTGGAACGCGGTCAGTGCTTCCACCAGCCCTACCTCGGGACGCGCGAGTTCAGCGCGCACTTCGGCCCCGCCGACGACAGCGAACCGCAGCCGATCACAGACGATCTCGGGATCATGCTGCACAGCGTGCACTACGGCGAGAAGTCCTCGTCGTTCTCCTGGTTCACCGCCAGGCTGGAATCCGGCCGGATGCACATCCCCCGCACCGGCATCAACGCGGGCGTCCCGGTGGAGGCGTAATGCTGCTGCAACGCCTGGTCGAGTACGCGAAGCAACACACCACCACGCAGCCCTTCCACCGGAGGCGCGAGTTCCGCTGGCAACTCGCGTTGTACAGCGAGAACCACCGCGAGCCCCGGCTCGCTTCTCTCGTGGACCCCGACGACAAGAAGTCGCGCGGCCCCGCGCATCTGACTCCGGCCGTGACCCGCACCGTCGGCGTCGCACCGCAACTGGGCGCCGACGACGTGCAGTACGTCCTCGGATGGGGCGACGACAATACCGACCCCGAACGGGTGAGCCAGTGCCACGAGGCCTTCGTGCGACTCATCGAGGAGTGGGCGAACAGCGCGGCCGACACGGACGACGCCGCCCGTGTCGTGCGGGAGTTCTACGCCAACGGCGGCGTGGACGAACTGGCGGTTCCGCAGGAGCCGTACACCGCGAAGCAGGGCGTGCTCATAACGGTGGACGAGGTTCCGATCATCGAGCACGAGTCGCTGCGCCGGTTCTGGGTGCAGGAGGTGGCTCGGCGCAAGAGCGGCGGCAACGAGGGGCTTTGTCTGGTGTGCGGCCATCACGCCCCGCTGGCCGAGACCATCCCCGGCAAACTGGCCAAACGGCTCGTCCCCGGAGCGGGTAACGATCCTGCGCTGGTCAGCGTGAACGAGATGGTGTTCGGATACGGACTGACGAAGGGGCTGCGCAACACGCCGATCTGCTTCGACTGCGGCGACGCGGTCAACACCGGCCTCACCCACCTGCTCGACTCCGAGCACGTCGTGCGCTTTCCGCGGCAGGACAGCGCCATGGCGTGGTGGGCGTTGGGAGAGCCCGACGACGACTTCCTGTCGGCGATGTCGACTCGGCCGAACGCCGACTCGGTCAACAGGTTGATCAGCCGGATGCACAACGGGCAGCTCGGTGCTGCCGGCAAGCGTGCCGAGGAGTTCTCGGGTGACCGGTTCTGCTCGGTCACGCTGGGCGGCAACTCCTCGCGGGTGGTGATCCGCGACTGGATCGACAGACCACTCGAGGAGGTCATGATCAACCTCGCCCGGTGGTACGCGGACATTCTCGTGACTTCCCGCTGGGAAGCGGGGGTGGTGCCCAGCGGCTACTGGAGCTTGGTGCTGGCCACCGGCAAGTGGGACTCGGAACGCAGGACGTATGCCGACCTGACCTCGAACTCAGCCCGCCGTCCCGAGCACGTGCAGCGCGACCTGTTGAGCAGCTGCCTACGGGGCAGCCCGCTGCCCACCTCGGTGCTGCACCACGTGCTGGGGCGCGTCGCCGCGGACGGTCACCTCGATGTTCCGCGAGCAGCGCTGCTGCGCCTGGCGCTGCGTCGTCATCCTTCCAAGGAGGTTCACATGTCACCAGGTCTGGACGAGAACCGCACGGACACGCCGTACGTGTCCGGCAGGATCTTCGCCCATCTCGAACAGATCCAGTACCACGCAAGTGACGGGCAGCTGAACGCCACTTTCGGCGACCGATTCCTGTCCTCGGCGATCGGAAATCCGACGCCGGCCATCCTCGCCGGTGAGAAGCTCGCCAATTCGTGGCTGGCCAAGCTGCGGCGTCGCGGGGACACCAGGGCCAAGGCCTACGCGCTCGGGCAGAAGCTGTCCGAGCTTCACGGGCTGATCGATTCGGGGCACAGCACGACCGGATACCTCTCGCCCGATCAGCAGGCGATGTTCCTGCTGGGCTACCACCACCAGAAGGCCCACGACATGGACCAGGCCCGCAAACACAAGGCCGAGAAGGGAGCGGGCTCGGAGTCCGAGACCGCGAACTGACCACCCACTACTTCCCCGGAAAGGAACCAGCAATGGCCATCGAACCGCACCTCGACCCGACCGTGCGCCACGACATGGTGTTCCTGTTCGACGTCGCCGACGGCAACCCCAACGGTGACCCCGACTTCGACAACCGGCCTCGCATGGACGAGGAAACCGGGCACGGCCTGGTCAGCGACGTGGCGATCAAGCGCAAGGTGCGCGACAGCCTGCCCATGGCCGCCCAGGGCACCGACAACGAAGAACGTTACGGCATCTTCGTCGAAGCCGGTCATGCGCTGAACACCAAGCTGGGCGCTTCCAAGACCGAGACCGGCTTGGACAAGAAGAAGTCCCTCACCGACGAGGACCGCAGAACGGCGCGTTCCTGGTTGACCGAGCGCTATGCGGACATGCGCCTGTTCGGGGCCGTGCTCAACACCGGGACCACCAAGGACCTCGGCCAGATCTACGGCCCGGTGCAGGTAACCAACGCCCGGAGCGTCGATCCGGTGATGCCGCAGCACCACGCCATAACCCGCATCACCCAGACCAGGCAGGAGGACATCGACAAGGGCGAGACCACGGAGATGGGTGGCAAGTGGACCGTTCCCTACGCCCTCTACCGTGCCGAGATCTACTACTCAGCCAGCCGCGGTCAGCAGACCGGTGTGGACAGCACGGACCTGGAGCTGTTCTACCGCACGCTGGCCATGATGTTCGATCACGATCGCTCCTCGGCACGAGGAACCATGACGGCCCGTGGGCTGCACGTGTTCAGCCACGACAACGCGTTCGGCAGCGCCCCCGCGCACACCCTGCTCAACAGGGTGGATGTCTCCTCGGCCGCGGAAGCCGGGAAGACACCTCGTGGTTTCGGGGACTACTCCGTCAGCGTGGCCGATGACGACCTGCCGCGCGGAGTGACGATGACCAAGGTCGTCGCCTGATGTACCCGGCGGAAAGAGCGGACGAACCCGCGTGGTCGAGCATTCCGATCGCCGCGATCGAGCACTACGCCTACTGCCCCAGGCAGGCCGCTCTGATTCACCTCGAACGCTACTTCGAGGACAGCGCGGAGACGGCTCGAGGGCAGATCGCCCACGAGGCCGTCGACCGCGGTGATTCGAGAACCAGCAGGTCCGGGCAGCGACGTTGGACCGCGCTTCCGGTGTGGGACGACCTCCTCGGGATTCACGGCATCTGCGACGTGGTGGAATTCGGAGCCGAGGGGCCGATTCCGGTCGAGCACAAGTCCGGCAGCTACCGCTCCGGAAGCGCGGCGGATCTGCAGGTCGCCGCGCAGGCCGTGTGCCTGCGCGGCATGTTCGACACCGCCGTGCCGAAAGGGATCGTCTTCGCGGGCAAGCACCGACGACGTTACGAGGTGACTGTCGACGACTCGCTCGAGAATCGGCTGCGCGACACCGTCAGCGAACTGCGCGAAATGCTTCGGTCCGAAGTGGTTCCCGAGGCGGTCAACGACTCGCGATGCGATCGGTGCTCGTTGCGTGCGGGGTGCATGCCGGAAGCGAACGTCCGGCCTTCCGCCTCGTTGTTCACACCACTACCCCTGGGGGACTGGGATGACTGAAGTGCTGAAAACGTTGTTCCTGACCACGCCGGGAACGAGTCTTCACCTGGAGGGGGACACCGTCCGGATACACCACCCGGAAAAACCGGGGCGGAACGTGCTGCCACTGGTACGGATCGATCAGTTCGTGGTCTGGCGAGGCGTGGAGGTCAGCAACGAGCTGATGCATCGTTGCGCCAAGGACTCCAGGGGAATCACGTGGCTGAGCCGCAACGGACGCTTCCTGCACCGCACGACAGGACCGCAGAACGGGAATCCGGTGGTGCGGCTCGAACAGGTCAGGGCCCACGATGACGAGTCCCGTCGGCTGGAACTGGCAAAGGCCTTCCTGGCGAGCAAGATCCAGAACTATCGCCAACTACTGCTGCGCACTGCTCGCGACGCCGCGGACGAGCGGAAGGAGAAGCTCCGCGAAATCGCGCAGCGGCACGCGGACTCGCTGGAGACCCTCTCGGTCAGTTCCTCCGTCAGTGAGGTCCTCGGTGTCGAGGGCAAAGCGGGGCAGGACTACTTCCAGGAAGGCATGCCGAAGCTCGCACCCGGTGTCTTTCCGGGACGTACCAGGAGGCCCCCGAAAGACACGTTCAACTGCCTGCTCTCGTTCGGGTACGGCATGCTGCAGGTGGCTGTCGAGGGGGCTTTGGAACAAGTGGGGCTCGATCCCTACATCGGCTACCTGCACGGAGTGCGTTCCGGTCAGCCCTCACTCGCGTTGGACCTGATGGAGGAGTTCCGCGCCATGCTCGTCGACCGCCTGGTGGCGACCCTCTACAACCGTGGGCAGGTGAAGTCAGCGCACACCGAGAGCCTGCCCAGCGGGGAGGTTCGGTTGACCGATGAGGGACGCACCATGTTCCTCGAGCAGTGGTCGAAAGCTCGGGAGCGCTCCTGGCGGCACAGCGAGTTGAAGCGCGACGTGCCCGCGGCCACGCTCCCGCTGATCCAGGCACGTTTCCTCGCGCGCCATCTGCGCGGGGATCAACCGAGCTACACCCCGTGGATTGCGAGCTGACCGTGGAACTGCTGATCACCTACGACGTGGACACAACCACAACGGAGGGACGTCGTCGGCTCAGGCACGTGGCCAAGGCGTGTGAGGCATACGGGAGCCGCGTGCAGAAGTCCGTGTTCGAGGTCGTGTGCCGCCCTTCCGACTGGATGCACATGAAGCAGCGACTCAGCGAGATCATCGATCCGCACGAGGACAGCATCCGCATCTACTCCATGGACAGAGGAAGCTTCGCATCGGCCGAGCACTTGGGGCAGTCACCACCGGCACCGCACGATACGCCGCTGGTGTTCTGAGTTTCCGGCAAGAGCATCAGCGAGTGACGATGTACGGCTTCGGAGGTGCAAGCGTGTCTCGACACGCCGCGAGGTTCCCAAGCACCTGCTCGGCGTGTCGGTCACGGGATAGTCACAACGGCGAGGTGACTACCCTGAAAACCCCTGCTCAATCGCCGTGGCGCCAGCCCTCCGGGGCTGGCGAGGATCGCAACTGTTTGCGCTGTCGGGGCGGGCGCATCCTCGGGTAGGGTGGCGCCAGCCCTCCGGGGCTGGCGAGGATCGCAACGCACATGTTGACGGGGGTGTGCGCAGCGGGGTGTGGTGTGGCGCCAGCCCTCCGGGGCTGGCGAGGATCGCAACTCCGAAGCCAGCGTCATCCTCGCCAAAGGCGAAATGGTGGCGCCAGCCCTCCGGGGCTGGCGAGGATCGCAACGAGTCGTGCATGAAGGCCGCCGCCGGGCCGGATGCTGAGTGGCGCCAGCCCTCCGGGGCTGGCGAGGATCGCAACTGGAGTTCTACCGCAAAAATGGCGTTGGTCGTGCTGGTGGCGCCAGCCCTCCGGGGCTGGCGAGGATCGCAACCCGCGAGCTCGTCGGGAACTCCGTCGAGGTCGACGGAGGTGGCGCCAGCCCTCCGGGGCTGGCGAGGATCGCAACCCGAAACCGGCGAAAAGGTACCCGTCGACCCCGACGAGTGGCGCCAGCCCTCCGGGGCTGGCGAGGATCGCAACGTTGTGATGCTCGGCGACCAGGTCGATCGTGGTGTGCAGTGGCGCCAGCCCTCCGGGGCTGGCGAGGATCGCAACCGCGTGTGTCGGTGCGGTCGTGGGGCGAGGAGAGAAAGGTGGCGCCAGCCCTCCGGGGCTGGCGAGGATCGCAACCCGACGCGGAACTCCCGGCCTCCTGGCACCGCGCGGTCGTGGCGCCAGCCCTCCGGGGCTGGCGAGGATCGCAACCTCGCGAATCCGAACGTGGCCAACGTCCTGGCTCCGGGTGGCGCCAGCCCTCCGGGGCTGGCGAGGATCGCAACCGGGCCCGGCCATGTCGACCTGGGTGGATTGCTGCTGGTGGCGCCAGCCCTCCGGGGCTGGCGAGGATCGCAACCTTGTCGGTGAGCTGGGTTTCCACTGGGATGCCGGGGTGGCGCCAGCCCTCCGGGGCTGGCGAGGATCGCAACCACGCCCAGTGGGAAAAGGACGCCTCGCTGCGGCTGGTGGCGCCAGCCCTCCGGGGCTGGCGAGGATCGCAACGCCGCGTTTACCCACCGGCTGGTCCAGCTCGAGCAGCGTGGCGCCAGCCCTCCGGGGCTGGCGAGGATCGCAACAACTCCGTGACATCCTCCCGGATTGACGAGATGTCGCGTGGCGCCAGCCCTTCGGGGCTGGCGAGGATCGCAACGACGGGTGGTGCGCCGCCCACGGGATCGACCCGTACACGTGGCGCCAGCCCTTCGGGGCTGGCGAGGATCGCAACCAGTCCGCGCCGACGATCGTGGCCGGGGCGTAGCCGTGGCGCCAGCCCTTCGGGGCTGGCGAGGATCACAACCGGCTCAACGAAGTCGAGGTCGAGTGGTCCCCTCCGGTGGCGCCAGCCCTCCGGGGCTGGCGCCACTCGTAGGTCACCTCGAACTCATTCGGCGCGCAGGAACTCGGTGATTGCCGTGTTCCAGTCGAAGGTGGCCAGGCCGTCGGTGCCGCGGCTGGTGAGGCTGTCCGGATCGAGCAGGCGCACGCCGGCATCGGTCAGCAGCCGGATATTGGCCGGGTAAGCGGGGTGCCGGCGCAGCACGGGCTTCACGCAGGGCGCCAGGGTGATGGGCACCTCGCCGGCCAGCAGCTCGTTGACCAGGCTGACCGCCAAGGTGTCGCTGACACCGGTGGCGATCTTGGTGAGGCTGTTGAACGTCACCGGCGCGACCAGCACGGCATCGGCCTTCGGCAACGGATCCTGCTCGCTGGGCAGCCTGGGGTGCACACGCACCGGACGACCGGACCGCTCGGCGAGCTCCTCCCCGTCGACCCAGTCCGCGGCGGTGGGAGTCAGCACCACGCACACGTCCCAACCCGCCCGGCGCAGCAGCCCGACCGGTTCGGCCAGCTCCCGCACCGGCGGCGCAGCGGTACCGACCAGATACACCACCGGCCCGTCCCCAGCGGTCATGACAGCACCCCCGCCCGCTGCGCCAACGGCCGCAGCCCCGGCGTGGCCGACCGACGCTCCCGCTTGAGCATCTCGCGCAGCAGCTCCCGCACGATCACGTTGTAGTGCAACGCCTGCGGCGCCACCCGCTCGGCCTCCATCAGGTTCACCACCACCGCAGCGTCCTCGCGGTGCTGCGAATACGCCCACGCCGTGTCGATGTGCACCTGCGCCCTCCGGCTGCTCAACCCCTCCGGCAGCCCCTGGGTGTCGATGCCCTCGGCCAGCGTGATCGCGTGCTTGGCATCCCCCAGCTCGGCCGCGGCCGACACCCGGTGGATGGCCACATTGGTCGGCCCGAAGGCGGTCCAGCCGTAGTTGCCGTCCTCGCCCAGCGCATCGGCCAGGTACTGCGCCCGCCGCAACCGGTCGGTGGCCTCAGCGTGATCGCTGCGACGTCCGGCGATGACCGAGCCGATCAAGAACAGCGCGCCCTGATACGACACCCCCAGCGGACCGTCGTCGTCCAACTGCTCGGCAGTGGTCATGGCCACGTGCTCGGCCCGATCGAGCTGGTCGAGCTTCAGGAACGCGCACGCCACCTGATACGCCGCACCCGCCCCCAACGTGGGCGCTTCGGCCCGCATCGCGGCCGTCACCGCCCGATCGGCGGCGACCCAGGCCAACTGACCATCACCGATCTTGGTGACCAGCTTCGCCGCCGCGATGTACACCTGGTTCTGCACCGACAACGCCAGGTACGGCAGCATCAGCAGCGAGGCGGCCACGGCCGCCACGAGCGGGCGTGATGGGCGCAGCCGCAGCGCCAGCGCGCTGCCTGCGATCGAACCGAGCGCCTGGATGGCTCCGATCACCGCCCACGAGGCGGCACCGTGGTAAAGCTGCCGCGCCAGCAACGGCCCCAGCAGCATGTGCGGGCCGAGCACCAGCGCCTGCAGCAGCGCGGTGTAGCCCAGCAGGGTCCGCAGCCACGGCGTGACCACCACGTGCCGCCAACCGCCCCACACCTCGGCCAGCACGCCCCGGCGTTCCCACTTCCCGGCGAGCGCGGTCACCGAGCCGATCAGCAGCAACGAGAGCGCGCTGGCCGCGAACGTGGCCGCATCGACCAGCAACGCCCAACCGGATCCCAGCCCGGCCACCAGCAGGCCGGCCACGCTGATCGCGGCCACCTTGTTCACATTGGCCGCCAGCCCCAACAACGCGTTGGCCTGCCGCAGAAGGTTCTCCGGCACCAGCGCGGGAACCAGCCCCGCGGAAGCCGGGGTGAACAGCGCCGTGCCCACACCCGCGCAGCCCTGCAGCACGATCAGCGCCCACAGCGGAAGTTGACCGGCCAGCAGCAGGGTCCCGCACACCGCCTGGGAGGCCATGCGCCACACATCGGCGACCACCATCACCCATCGCCGGTCGAACACATCCCCCAGTACTCCACCGGCCAGCGTCGCCACCACCACCGGCAACCGATTCGCCAGCAGCACCCCACCCAACCCCACCGCCGAACCGGTCAGGTCCAACGCCGCGAACGCCACCGTCAACGGCACCAAGCTGTCCCCGAACGACGACAACACCCGCCCCACGAACAACCACCGAAAACCCCGAAGACGCAGCGGAGACACAACACCGGAACGGTCCACACGCGACGCTGAGACGGCCATCCGAGCATCACAGCCGGGAAGGACGACCTACGGAAGAGGCCAAGGCAGTGACGGGATCCTGGGTGTCGTTATTCGCGTATGTCGTGCGTGAGTTGTCCGAACAGAGGTAGGGGTACAGCTACGTAGCTGCTCGAGCTGGTAGCTGTCGACCTCGGCATCGGTGTAGCGACTACAGCGGCGGGACATCTTCGGCGTGGAGTGTTGAGGTGGGAAAGCCGGAGTGCTCTGGGGAGGCTGACTTAGCTCTCTCGGTCTGGGAGGTTCTCTCGGTATCTTCGATGTCGTAACCGAGCACAGACACCGTGGTCTGACCGGTTAGCTCGTGACGGTCCGCCTCAGCGATCCTGGAGGCGATCTCGCCAGGACCTGGTTCCGGGCTCCTGTGCCAAACCGAGCTCGTCCAAGCGCCTGTGAGTGCCGTTTTTGGAGGGATTGAAGTATCGCTGCAGACTACGACGGTATTCGCGGTCCGACAGATTCATCAAATTGGCCTCGATGGCCCCGTCTTCGCCTGCGCGGGTCAACCGGAAGTGGCGCAGACGTGCGGGTACCACCCGTCGGTGGCGACGGCGAGACATCGGACGGCGGGACGGCTGATCACCCGGCGTCGTCCCGTGGCGGATTCGAACCGTATTCCGGGTAAGTCCCATGGGAGTGGCGAGCGTGCCCGTTACAAGTATCCTACATTCGTTATAGGAATGCTATTTTTTGGTATTAAAGTTTTTCACCTGTTTGCAGTACAGCGCCATGCTGTTCAATATGCGAAAATCTCTCACGAAGGTTGCGCTCACGCCACAAGACTCAAGGTCACGTTAAGGATCGTGTCTGCGTGTCATGCACGTACGCCGTGACGTAGCCCCCCTTGACACCGACTTTTTCGGCTAGCTCTCGCTAACCGATGCTCAACGGTGCTCAGAGTTTCCGCAATTCACCAACGCAGTTGGAAATAGGGAGAACCACATTTTAACGACGACGAAGTTCCGGAAGCCGGTGATGGCAGTTGCTCCCTTGGCGCTGGCACTCGTAGTGGGAGGTATGACATCGACACCTACCATGGCGGCGACTCAGGAGGCCCCGAGGTCTGCCTCCACGGCTGCTCGCGATGCGGGTAGCTCCTGCTCGGCCCAGGGTTCCTCGGCAGAGTCGACGACCGAGATGACACTGGTCGAGGGCCAGGACGCACGGGACCTGACGGGCACGGCCTTCGAGGCCGTGAAAAACGGCGAGATCTCTGTTCAGGCCCCACAAAGTGCGCTGTCCCGGGGTCAGGCCAAGGTCTATACAGTGGACTCCGAGGAAACCACGTCCACGTCGGTGACGATTCCCGTCGGCGGGGACTACAGTCTGGTCAGCAATCTCACGGTTCTCTTCGACGAGAGCGGAGACATCGTCCAGTACAGCGAGACGCTCATCAGTGAGAACGAATCCGGGAACTTCAACATCACGAGTTTCACCGACGGCGTTCTCGTGAACAGCAACGACACGGATCAGCCGTACATGACAGACGACCAGCTGCGGCAGGGAGCGGGCAGCGGCACTGGTAGTTCTGACTCCATGACTGCGATGGGGGCCGGGAGCACGGCCGCCTGCGTCGCGGCAGTACTTGGCGTGAGTGGCGCCACCGGATATCTCATCGTGAGTGCCTGCACGGGTGCGTGCGCGACTCCCGGGGTAGGCACGGGGGTGTGTGTCGCGTGCATCGGCGCCTACGCCACCGTCGGTAGCGCGTCGGTCACCGCTGTCGCCAGCTGCTTCGGTTAAGGTGAGAACAATGAAAGAAACGT
The DNA here is from genome assembly GCF_013408175.1 of Actinopolyspora biskrensis. Lineage (GTDB taxonomy): Bacteria > Actinomycetota > Actinomycetes > Mycobacteriales > Pseudonocardiaceae > Actinopolyspora > Actinopolyspora biskrensis. The sequence goes on along the minus strand of NZ_JACBYW010000005.1, from coordinate 241,850 downwards.
GGCTGTTCGTGGTCAGCCTGGTCGGGATGGCCGTGTCGGCTGCCGCAGTGATCTTGCAGCTCCCATCGCTGTTCCACGCGGGCGAGCAGAGCAGCTTCTGGGGTCTCGGGATACTCGCGTGCCTTACCGTGGCTTTCGCAGCGGGGGTGCTGTACTGGCGTCCATCGACGTCGAGATCGAACGGCAGATAGCCCCGGGGTGACCCCACGAAGGTCGTGACAGAGGCCAGAAATCCCACCGAGCTTCTGTCACGACCTTCGTCTACACGGAGTGATGTTGTCCCGTCCCGGGAGCAGTGTCGACAGTCCCCTCGAGGTCGCCAGCGGGCGACTCGAAGGTGACAGTGCGGGTCAGTCGTGGGACAGCATTGTGATCGTTGGCTCCGTCTTTGCTCACTCGAAAAGCCCTGACTAACGCAAAACATTCCCGCCCCACCCTTTAGCTGCGACGTGTCGCCGCAGCTCCCAGACCGACTGGGCGATGGGTGTTGATCCAGTGTGGCCGAGTCGTCGCCGAGAACGGGACAAACGACATACTGCCCTGTGCTGTTCTGGAGCCCTTCCTTCGTGAGAAGACGGCGTAACGGGTACGAGGAGATCCGTGGTCGGGCTCGCACGCCGCTTACATCGCGGCGAGAAAACGGTGGGTGTTCCGGTTCGACCACAGAAGTATCACTTGATCGAGTGCGTACCGGTCTAGGCGAACAGGCGTGGCCGGTGCTGGCGAGAAAAGGACCACAGGTAGCGCAGGAAGTCCCAAGAGAGTCGTTCGGGGCAGCCGGCGCGGCTTGCAGTGCTTTCCCGTAATACCAGCAGTTCCGTCGCAGCACCCGCATCAGACACACCCAGCGGGGCTGGTCGAGGATGATGACCGTGTCAGCCCGGCTCAACCGGATGTCGAGGGTGGACCAGTAGTTGCCGTCGACAATCCAGGCATCACGGCTCAGTAGCTGCTCCTGCCGCTTGCGCCAAAACCGGCGATCGGGACGGCACCATCCGGGGCGCCAGTAGAACTCGTCGAGGCTAACCACAGGAATCCCCGTACGACGCCCGAGCTCATGGGCGAACGTCGTTTTCCCCGCCCCACCACTCCCGACGACTGCGATCCGGCGCATATCTCGGCAGGCTAATCCCCATCGGCTCCGAATATACCGGCACACACCACGATCGAGCGATCACTACCCCTACGGCCCTGTGCAGGAACCGGAGAACTACACCGATACCGTCCGCTGAGGAATCCCTTCTGGTTATTTCGCTCTTGAACCGGTGGCGGTCATCGAGCAGGCGCAACGCTGACCAGGAGCGTCTCGGACACCTGGCACGGAGAAAATAAAATCTCAATGAAGAGTGGCTAACCGCTACACTGCCGATCACGTCCGGAACCCCGGTCGGCCACGCACGCTGCTCCACCGACGAACAAGACCTCACCGCTCACCGGGTTTCGATCTCGAATAACTTCAGCAGCAGGACAAACCCCAGCCGAATCACCCGGCTCTGGTTGCCTACCAAGCGCCAGTCGTCGCCAACCAGTTTCCACGCCCCACTCGCTCGTCCGAAGCCCACTCACGCTGTACATAGGCACACTAACGAGCTTGGATCACGAGCTCCGAGGGTCCGCCGGTTACTTTGCAGCCCAGGAAGGGTTCGAGAGTACAGGTGCCAGGCGTGGCATCAATCGTGGTGCGGAACGGAGTCGACGAGAGTGGTTGATGTGGCTCGTGTGGTCGATCGTGTGGCTGTTGTCGCTGGTCGTTGGCAAGGTTTACGCAGCTCGGACGCCTTCTAATCTCTAGGTCGCAGGTTCGAATCCTGCCGGGGGCGCCTTCCAGCAGGGCACAGACGTGGGGGCTGATCACGAGCAAGATCCACCCCCGTTTTGTCCCCACTTTTGCTCAGTCCTGATCGTGCAGGTCATCCACCAGGGCGTGGGCGGCCACGTCGCCGACCGGGTGATTCGTGGCCCCGTCGCGGGCCGTCCGACGACGGCGGAATCCGTAACGACCGCCCCGCCCCACCACAGCGACGGAACCGGCCCGGAATTTGACGTTCCGCGAAGCCGTGGCGCGAGGAGGACCGGAAACAACACCTCTCCAGCGGGAACGTGGCAGTGGATACGATGCGCGCGACGGCGCATCCGGCTGCCAACGACGAGGACGGTCCATGGACACCAAGCACACGGTGATCGATTCGCCCCTGGGGCAGCTGACCGCCGTGTCCGAAGAGGACCGGCTGATCGGGTTGCACTTCGAAGGCCGCGAGAACAAGGACCCCGAGGCGGTGTTCGGACCCCGTGTCGACACGGAGTTCCGGGAGACCAGACGCCAGCTGGACGAGTACTTCGCGGGCGAGCGCACCCGCTTCGACCTCCCGCTGGCTTTCCACGGCGACGAGTTCGCGAAGCGCGTGTGGAACCTGCTCACCGGGATCGGCTACGGCGAGACCCGCAGCTACGGCCGCTTGGCCGAGCAACTCGGCGATCCCGGACTGGCGAGAGCGGTGGGCACGGCCACCGGCCGCAATCCGATAGTCGTGATCGTGCCCTGCCACCGGGTGCTCGGCGCGGACGGCAGCCTGACCGGCTTCGGCGGCGGACTCGATCGCAAACGCTACCTGCTGCGCCTGGAGGAACCGCCCGCCGAGGAGGCGGGCAGACTGTTCTGACCGGAACCCGCCGCTGGAACGCACGGCCGTTCACGGTGGCCGGGTCGGCGACCGGCGACCGGCACCGACGCCCGAAGCGGTCAGCTCAGGTGGCGCACCTCCTGCATCCCGCGGACGGGGGCGGGATGTTCTCGTAACGGGCCTCGAACTGCAGAGCGGGGACGGCGAGCAGCGCCGCGCCTGGCGCAGGTTTCCACCGTGGAACCAGAGCCCTCCAGGCACCGGGGGCCTTGGCCGCGCCGGAGCCGAGTCCCCGGCACTCGCCGACCCTGCCCGCGAGCTCCTGGCCGATCAGCTCGGCGGCCCAGCCTGTTCATCGAACCGCACCCGGTCGCGTGCACCGCCAGCCCGGCGGCCTCGATGTTGCTCGCGGCGTTGAGGTCGCGGTCGCGCGTGGTGCCGCAGCCGGAGCAGGTCCACGTGCGCAGGTGCAGCTGCTCGCCCGACTTCGCCAACGTCAACCGGCCGCCGCGCCACCTGAGCGCCGGGTGGTGCACTCCTCCGACCGCCGCGGCTTCTCGCGAGATCCGAGCTTCGGACAGCGGGCCTGTGAGCACACCCGCTGTCGAGGTCGGCGGCCGGGGAAGGCGTGGCGCAGCTCGCTGGGGAACCGGCTACGCGGAGACCCTGCTGCTGCTCTGCACCGCCGAGCGCGTGGCGGACTGCGCGTTCGTCCGCGACTCGGCCTCGCCCGGGGTGCGTGCTTTCCTCCGGCGCCAAGCACCTCTCCGGGGGAAGTAGCACCCCAGGGGCGCCGGACACCCATGCGAACCCCCGCGTGCGCGAGTTCCGTGCGGGCTGATCGCACTACGTACCCGGGCAGCGGATCGGCGTTACCCGATAGAAGATGGAATCGTTACTGTTTTGCTACTTCTTGCCAGTATGCGAGGGTCGTGTTGTGGCTATGTTCGATACACCTACCCGTACGGACGACCCCGCGTCGGTGGAAGGGGCCGAGAAGGTAAGCACGTCCCTTCAGTGGCACGGGCGGACCGCTGTGCTGGTGATCACCGGAGAGGTCGACATGGTGACCGCTCCGCGGGTCCAGGGGAAGCTGACCTCCACGTTGGAGGAGCACCGCCCCCCTGTGCTGGTGGTCGACCTGGAGCACGTCGACTTCTTCGCCTCGGCGGGACTGTCGGCACTGGTCGCGGCGTACCAGCAGGCCGGGGAAAGCACCTCCCTGCGCGTCGTGGCCGGCAACAGCGCGACCGCACGACCGCTACGGGTCACCGCTCTGGACCGCAAGATCGCCGTGTACTCCTCCCGGGAGGAGGCTCTGTCCGCGGACCGGTGAGTACGACCGCCACGGCGGCACACCCGCACGAGGGACGCCGCCGGGCATAGAAGAACGTCCCCGTGTGGTAACCCGGACGGGAGTCCGACCTCCGAATCGCACGAGGACCGAGTGAGTACGAATGATGACCGCCCGCCCACCCTCTGCTCGCGGTGACCCCGACTCCGAGTTGTGCTACCGGGACGTCCCCGCCGCTCCCGAGCGGCTTCCCCCGTTGCGCAACGCGCTCGCCGAATGGGCCGGAACGGTCGGTTTGGACGCGGAGCAGGTTGAAGTGCTGATGCTGGCGAGCTACGAGGCATTGGCCAACGTGGTCGCGCACGCCTACCCGGACGGCAGCGGTGTGTTGGATCTGGAGGCACGCCTGCTGCCCGAGCCCACGCGGGTCGAAGTGACCGTGACCGACTACGGGCGCTGGTGTCCGGAGTCGGAGCAACGCCGGGACCTCGGCGGGCGCGGGCTGATACTGCTGCGCAGCCTGGCCGAGCACGCCGAGGTCCTCACCGGCGGTGAAGGCACCACGGTGCGGATGAGCTGGACTCCGGCCCAGGACCCGGTCCCGGAGGCATGAGGATTCCACGCCGTCCGGCACCGAGACGAGTACCCGCCGTGGCCGCGTATCTCACGCGCTGGCTCACTCGCGGGGCACGCTCATCGCCAGCAACGCCACGTCGTCGGTGACCGCGGACCCGAGTTCCGCGATCAGCGCGTCGAGCTCACCGACCAGCGCGGTGGCACCGGCTTCGGTGTGCCTGGTGAGGAACTCCGTCAACCGTTCCGCACCGTAGATGTCCCCGCCGGGACGGGCCTCGGTGAGGCCGTCGGTGTAGAGCAGCAGGGTCTGACCGGGCCGCAACCGCAGCCGGCGAGTGGCGAACGACGCGTCGGGCAGCGCCCCGACGAGCATCCCGCCCTCCGGCCACACCTCCTCGACACCGGGACCGTTGCCGGATCCGGGACGCAACCACAACGCAGGGGGGTGTCCCCCACCGGCGAGGACGATGTCGAAGCCCCCTTCCGAATCGGGCGCGAGAACACCGAAGAGCACCGTGGCCGAGTGGGAGACGTTGGGGTCGTGCAGCAGCACGGTGTTCAGCTCTTCGAGCACGTCGGTGGGATCGGAGCTGTGCATCGCGGCGGCCCGCAGGGTGTAGCGGGTCAACGAGGCCACCGTGGCAGCCGGGGCACCGTGCCCCGATACGTCGCCGAGGAAGAAGGCCCATCGGCCGTCGGCGAGCGCGAACACGTCGTAGAAGTCCCCGGTCACCTCACCGGGGTCGGCCGTGTGGTAGTGGCAGGACAGCTGCAGCCCCGGCACGGTGGGCAGGGACGGGGGCAACAGCGTCCGCTGCAGCGTCGAGGCGAAGCCCTCGAGCTGTTTGCGCAACTGGCGTTCGTGTCGCAACGTCCTCAGCGTCGACAGCCGTAACTCCAGCGTGTCCATGGCCACCGCCGCCAGATCGGCCAGGGTGGACAGCGCGGAGTCCTGGAACTGACGGTGCCGGGTGTCGAACACGTCGACCGTTCCCAGGCGATGCCCCTCGGGGGAGATGATCGGCGCGGCGGCGTAGGACCGGACGTCCTGCTCGCCGGGCACCGGTGAGGTCCCCACCCCCTGCGGGCCGGGCAGGGCGTCCCGGATCACGCACGGCTCGTCGTCCAGGATCGCGGAGGACGAGAGCCCGTGATCGCGGCTGATCTGGGAGATCCCCTCCGAGCCGTACACGGCCTTGAACCAGACCCGGTCGGCATCCACGAACGAGACCGTCGCGAAGGGTGCGTCCAGCCACCGCGCGGCCAGCGCGGCTATGCGGTCGAAGGCCCCCTCCGGAGGAGTGTCCAGGATGCTGTAGTGCTCGACAGCGGCCAAACGCTCGGCCTCGGCGCTGTCCCCCGCTCGTCCCGAACGTGAGCGGGTGGCGTGTGCGGCGTTCTCAGTGGTCACCAGTGGGTCCTTTCCGGATGCTCAGCTGGCCGCCACCATTCGAACCCCTCGTGGTCCCACCGCACGAAACCAGGGAGGAAGAGCGGAAGGACGCGGACGAGCAGCCAACCTCGTCAACCTCGGCATCCGATCGGTGTGGGCGAGTGCGCAATCGACCGCGGCCCGGCAGGACCACCGTACTCCGACTTTCCGGGTCGCATTACCGGCACCATATTGACTCCTCTCCCGTTCGGGGGTGGGAGATTCCTGGTTCAGACTGCCTGAGCGTCCGGCGGACGCCCGGGGCCCACGCCTTCAACACCAACCGGGACGAAACCTGCCCGGACCAGCATCACGTGTGCGGAGTTCCTGTCTCTCGGCATTGAGGTTCCGCACGCGGTGCAGGTGTAGGTGCGTTCCGACAGCGGCAGCGCGTGCTTGGTTCTCGCATGGCACCGTCCGCAGTCCCTCGTCGTGTGTTTCGGGCCGACCAGCCGCACGCCACGCCCGTGCTTGCGCCCCGTGCTCAGCAGTTCGCTCTTGATCGTTCCGATGGCCGCGTCGGCGGCTTTGCGCGCCATCGTGGTTTTGCCCGGAAACTCCGGGCGGGGTCCTCCACGGCGATCCCGTCGTGGTCGGTGACCACGCGTTTGGCCCACTTACGGGCGTCGTCGCTGGTGGTGGCGGTGTCGGTCACGCCCCAGTCCACCCCGAGCACCGGGCCGATTTCCGGCAACGGCTCGGTCTGGGCGGGCACGACGAACGAGCGATACCAGTGTCCGAGGGTGTCGCGGTACACCCGCACACTCGACGGGTCGGCGGACAGATCGCGCGACCACACCGGTCGGGCCTCGATACCGCCTGCCAGCAACAGCCGCCCGTCGTGGAGGCTGAGCCCGCGCCGTGTGCAGTTCAACGTCGGCGCCGCGTCGTTCTTCTCGAACTTGGGCATTCCGGCACGGCGATGTCGCGGCGGCCGGTCCCGGATGTCTTTCCGTGCCTCAGCTTTAGACCACCCGAAATCGCGGATGCTCTGCTGCTGCGCTGCTGCGGCACCGAACCGCCCTCGCGCAGCCACGGCGTCACCCTCCGGGCTCGGGTCAGCATCTTATCCAGCGCGGCCGGACCGACCTTCTCGCCATCGCGGTAGGCACGCTGCGCGGCGGCGACGCATTCGTTCCACACCCACCGGCACCGGCCCCACCCGGCCGACAACGCCCGGCAAGCGGTGTTCGACACGCGCAGCCGGTAGGTGTAGCGCATGGATTCGTGGCCGCTCACCGGACGTCCCTCCTTGCACAGGTGCGCGGTAACCGACAGGGCTGACAAAAACGTTGACGCTGATCCCTTCCCGCCCCGAAAGACAAGACTCCCTCAACACCCCTGGTGAGCCGTTCAGCTCACCGGACCGGGAGCCCCCGGGAACCGAACGGCGAGGTCCTACCGGGCCCGGTCGTCCGCGACCCACCGGTACCGGTGTTCGGGCCTTCCCGCGGATCCGTACCGCAGGTTCAGCTCCACCCTGCCGATCGCGGTGAAATGGTCGAGGTAGCGCCGCGCGCTCACCCGGGACAGCCCTGATCTCCTCGCCACCTCCACGGCGGAGAGGTCCGCGTCGGCCGCGCGCAGCGTTTCGGTCACCAGCCGCGCCGTAACCGGTGAGAGCCCCTTGGGCAGCTCGGTGGGCACGCTCTTCCGCTCCCCGGCCCGCAGCAGCCCGTAGGCCCGGTCCACATCGTCCTGCTCCGCCTCGACCACCGAGTCCAGCTTCCGCTGCGCCTCGGCGTAGTTGTTCAGCCGGTTGCGCAGCTCGCTGAACGGGAAGGGCTTCAGCAGGTAGTGCACCGCGCCTCCCTGCATGGAGGCCTTCACCGTCTCCACGTCCCTGACCGCGGTGATCACGAGGACATCCACGGAACGAGCGTTGCCGCGCAGCCTTTGCAGCACCCGCACCCCGGAGTCGTCCGGAAGGTACAGGTCCAGCAGCACCAGCTCGGGTCGCAGCTCCTCCGTCAACCGCGACGCCTCCGCGGCCGTGTGGGCGACGCCGACCGCTTCGAACCCGTCCAGGCTGTCGACGAGCTTGCGATGGTTCCTGGCCACGAGGACGTCGTCGTCGACCACGAGAACCCGGATCATCGCTCGCCTCCCGAGTCCGCTGTGTCCGTAGTCCCACGACCCACCGCCGTGACGGGTTCCTCCACCGTGGGCAGCAGTGCGGTGAACACGGCACCTCCGTCGTTGTCGGCCCGGACCCAGCCGCCCCGGTTGCGGCAGGTCTGACGCACCAGAGCCAGGCCCAGACCGCCGGTTCCGCCCTGTTCGGCCACTTTCGTGGTGAATCCGGCCCGGAACACCTCGTTCACCAGGTCAGGGGCGATTCCCGCTCCCGAGTCCCCGACCTCGATGCCGGTGGCCGCCGTCCCGCCCTCCTCCGTGGAGCGCAGTGACACACGCACCCTGCCACCTTCCCCGTCCAGCGAGTCCAGGGCGTTGTCGATCAGGTTGCCGACGACGAGGATCAGGTCGTCGCGCGCGGTGGAGCTGGGCAGCGCCCCGAGGTCGGTCTCCGGGTCCAGCACGAACTCGGCACCGCGCTCACCGGCCGCGGCGGACTTCGCCAGCAGCAGGGCCGAGACCGCCGCGTCCCGGACGCGAGTGGTGAGCTCCTCGGTGAAGCGGCCGTGGGCGGCGCTGAGTTCCGCGACGAAGGTCCGCGCCTCCTCGTGCTCGCCGAGCTCCAACAGCCCCGAGATCGTGTGGATGCGGTTGGAGAACTCGTGGGCCTGGGCGCGCAGCGCGTCCGTGGTGGTACGCGCGCCGTCCAGCTCCTGCGCGAGCTGGTCGAGCTGGGTGCGGTCCCGCAGCGTGACCACGGAACCACCGTCGCTGCGGTCCGAACGTATCGGCATCCGGTTGAGGGCGAGCACCCTGCCCGCGCGCAGGACGATCTGGTCCGTCCCGTCGGCCTCGCCCGCCAACACCTCGTGCAGTCGCTCCGGCAGCCCCAGCTCGTCGAGACGGCGTCCCTCCGCGTCGGCGGGCAGCCCCAGCAGCCGGTGCGCCTCGTCGTTGATCAGCGTGATCCTGCCGTCCGAGTCGAACGCCACCACTCCCTCCTTGAGCGCGTGCAGCATGGCCACCCGGTGGTCGACCAGTCTCCCGATCTCGTCGGAGGCCATGCCGAAGGTCTTCCGGCGCATCCTCCGGAAGACCAGATAGGTCCCGAAGCCGCCGAGCAGCATCAGCGTCAGCACGGTTCCGAGCAGCTCGGGCAGGCTCTGGGCCACTTCCTCGCTGACGGTCGAGACCGGGACTCCCACCGAGACGACCCCGATGACCCGGCCGGAGTCGTCGAGCACCGGCACCTTCGCCCGCATGGACCGCCCGGTGGTCCCGGTCTGCACACCGGTCCACGCCTCACCCGCCAGCGCGGGCGAGGCGTCGGTGGACAGGTGCTCGCCGATACGCCCGGGGTCCGGGTGGGAGTAGCGGATCTGCTGCCTGTTGGCGACGACGATGAACGAGGCCCCGGTCGCTCGGCGTATCCGTTCGGCCAACGGCGCGATCGTGTCCTCGGGACTCGGATCGTCGAAGGCCTCCCGGACCGTGTGCAGCGAGGCCACCGACTCGGCGATCACCAACACGCGCTGGGCGTACTGCTCGTCGAGTTCGGCTCGGGTGTTGCGCCACCAGAAAAGCCCGCTTGCCACGAGAGCTATCACGATCAGCACCAGCTGCAGCGCGAAGAACTGGCCTGCCAGCGGCCAGCGCCGCACCGGCCCGCGGCCACGCGCGGTGTTGCCCTCGGCGATGACGTCCATCCTCCTCACGGTCGGCGATCGTCCTCGTGGAACGGCAGCACGGTATGAAGGGCATCACGCCGCGGAGGGTTCCACCGCACCGCCCCGCTCCCGTGACCACAACGACCACTACTGAATTTATGAACACCACATTTCCCACGAACGGGTGTGACCCACACCCTGTGATCCACAGCTCTTAACACGCTGTTCACACTAAATTCGCAGGGAAGGACCATGACAGGACGACTGATCCTCCGCGTGGCCGCCGCGGTCCTGGGCGTGGTCGTCGTGGGCGCCGGGCTGGCCGACGCCCACACGAAAGCCTCCAGCGGAACCGGCCCACGGGACAAACTGCACCTGATCGCTCCAGCCGACCCCGGCGGTGGCTGGGACAGCGTGGCGCGCGAGATCCAGAGCGCGGTGGACGCACACGGACTCTCCCGCACCACCGAGGTGCTCAACGTCCCCGGGGCGGGCGGCACCATCGGTCTCTCACGGCTGGCCAACCAATCGGGCCAGGACAACGAGCTGATGATGACCGGGGCCGTCATGACCGGTTCCATCCAGACGACCGATTCGCGGGTGACCCTCGACGACGCCACCCCCGTCGCCCGGCTGGCCGACGACTACGAGGCCGTGGTCGTGCCGGCCGACTCGCCGTTCCACACGGTGCAGGACCTCATGAACGCCTGGCGGAGGTCTCCGGGCTCGGTGGCGGTCGGCGGTGGCTCCGCCGGCGGGACCGACCACCTGTTCGCCGGGATGCTGCTGCGGGAGGCCGGGGTCGACATATCGAAGCTGAACTACATCGCCTACTCCGGCGGCGGCGAAGTGGTCACCGGTCTGCTCGACGGCGGGCTCGACGTCGGGGTGTCCAGCTACCAGGAGTTCGCCGGACAGATCGAGGCCGGGAACCTGCGGCCGCTCGGCATCTCCTCGGAGCACCGCCTGGACGGCATCGACATTCCCACCTTCGTGGAGCAGGGCGTGGACGCGACGCTGGCCAACTGGCGCGGCGTGATCGCTCCTCCTGGGATCAGCCCCGAACAGCGCGCCGAGCTGGAGAGGATCGTCGAACAGGTGCACGGCACCGATCAGTGGCAGCAGGCGGTGCGCCGCAACGGCTGGCAGGACACCTTCCAGACGGGAGCCGAGTTCGAGGGATTCCTCGAATCCGAGACCGCACGCATCAAGGGGATCAGTGAGGAGCTCGGGCTGTCATGAGCGCATCGGTGCACCGAACCACCCCGGCGGGGGAAAGCCCCGCCCTGGGCGACGGCGCGCGGTCCTTCTGGACCGGACGCAGTGAGCTGTTCGTCGGTGTCCTCGTGATCGCGCTGGGCGGATTCCTGCTGATCCGCTCGGCGATGATGGACGTTCCCTCCTCGGTGAGCTTCCTCGGGCCGCGGTTCTTCCCCGTCGTGGTCGGCACGCTGCTGGCCGTGCTGGGAGTGGCGCTGTCCGTGCGGACGCTGCTGCCCCGCAGCGCTGCCACCGCCGACGAGGCGGGCGGCGGGGACGGTTCCGCCGTGTCCTCGGCCGAGTCCGACTCCGCGGAGGCCGGAGCGCGCAGCGACTGGAAACCGCTGCTGCTGACCGGCGCGACCTTGGCCGCGCACCTGGCGCTGTTGCAGACGGCGGGGTGGGTCATCGCGGGCGCCCTGCTGTTCTGGGGCGTCTCCTGCGCGCTCGGGAGCGGGCACAAGTTGCGCGACCTCGGGATCTCCTTCGTCGTCTCGGCCGCGGTGCAGCTGGCCTTCTCCGCGGGGCTCGGCCTGCCGCTTCCCTCCGGTGTCCTGGTTGGGGTGTTCTGAGTGGAAACGTTGTCCTTGCTGGGCGGGGGTTTCGCCGAAGCGGTGACCCCGCTGAACCTGCTGCTGTGCCTGACCGGGGTGATACTCGGCACCGTGGTCGGCGTGCTGCCGGGGCTGGGCACGGCCATGGCGATCGCGCTGCTCGTCCCGGTCACCTTCCAACTCGACCCCACCGGCGCGTTCATCATGTTCGCCGGGGTCTACTTCGGAGGGCAGTTCGGCGGCGCCACGACCGCGATCCTGCTCAACACCCCCGGGCAGAGCTCCTCGATGGCCACGGCCTTCGAGGGCTTCCTGATGGCGAAGAACCGGCGCGCTCCCCAGGCGCTGGCCACCGCGGTGCTCGGTTCCTTCCTCGCGAGCATCGTCGCGGTGACCCTGGTGGTGTTCTTCTCCCCGCTGATGGTGAACCTGGCCGTCGGTTTCGGTCCTCCCGAGTACTTCGCGCTGACCGTGCTGGCCTTCCTGGCAACCTCGGCCGTGGTGACCGGCGACATGCTGCGCGGGCTGAGCTCGCTCGGCATCGGGCTGGCCGTGGCGATGGTCGGGATCGACGAGCAGAGCGGGGCCGTGCGGTTCACGTTGGGCAGCACCCAGCTGCTGGACGGGATCAGCGTCGTGGTCGTCACGGTGGGGCTGCTGGCCATCGGGGAGGTGCTGCACGTCGCGTCGCGTTCCCGGCGCGCACCGGCCACCGAGACCGTCGCCTCGGGACGCCCGTGGCTGAGCAGGCGGGACCTGAGCCGCTCCTGGCGTCCCTGGTTGCGCGGCACCGCGCTCGGGATTCCCTTCGGGGTGATCCCTGCGGGCGGGGCCGAGATTCCCACCTTCCTGTCCTACGGCACCGAGAAGAGCCTCTCCAGGCGACGCGGCGGCGGCGACGAGTTCGATCGTGGTGCCATCGAAGGGGTCGCGGGCCCGGAGGCGGCGAACAACGCGACGACGGCGACCTCGCTGGTTCCGCTGCTCGGGCTGGGGCTGCCCACCTCGGCGACCGCGGCGATCATGCTCGGCGCGTTCCAGCAGTACGGGATGCGTCCGGGGCCGCTGTTGTTCACGCAGGAGTCCGACCTGGTCTGGGCGTTGCTGGCCAGCCTGTTCATCGGCAGCGCGATGCTGCTGGTGCTGAACCTGCCGTTCGCCCCGATCTGGGCGAAACTGCTGCGCATTCCGCGCAACTACCTCTACGCGGGGATCGTGGTGTTCGCGACCCTCGGGGTTTACACCACCAGGTCGGCGGTGTTCGACGTGCTGCTGTTGTACGTGATCGGGGCGCTGGGTTTCCTGCTGCGTCGCTACGGGTTCCCGATCGCCCCGGTCCTCATCGGGGTCATCCTCGGACCGCTGGCCGAGACGTCGCTGCGCCGTGCGATGGCGATGAGCCAGGGCGACGTCGGAGTGCTCGTGGACAGTCCCTTCGCGGTGGCGCTCTACTCGGTCCTGGTGCTCGCCGTGGTGGTCTCGCTCGTGCTGCGAGCGCGCAACCGACGCCGAGCGGCCTGAGCCCGACGTCCCGCTTCCCGACCACCGTCGGCTCCGGCATCGGCGGCGGCCGAGAAGCGGGGTCAGCCGTTCGAGCAGTGATCCGGCCCGACGCGGGCGGCACCACCCGCGTTCGTCCTGCACTGGCGACGACGCCGATCACGGAGAAGAGCGATTCCGGACGAGAGCTCCGCGCTGACGGTGCTGGGCAGCTGCGGCGGATGGCCGGAACCCGGGCGCGCGTGCAGCGGTTTCCTGCTGGAGTCGGCCGGGTTCCGCGTGGTCGTCGACCTGGGATACGGAACCCTGCCTCGCCTGCTCTCACTGCTGGAAAGTCCTGCCGCCGACGGGTTGGACGCCGTGGTGATCACCCATGAGCACCCGGACCACGTGGTCGATCTGCACGGCCTGTTCCGCGCACGGTGGTTCGGAAGGCGCGGAGCTCCGTCGTTGCCGCTGTACGCACCGCGCGAGGTGTTCGACAGGCTGCAGGCCTTCGAGGACGGAACGAACGAGGCGCTGATCCGCGTGTTCGAGCCGTGGCCACTGCCGGCGAGACCGTACCGCTGCGGTCCTTTTCGGCTCGACTCGGTGGCGTTGCCGCACTTCGTGCCCAACGCGGGTGTGCGGTTGGCGAGTTCGGAAGCGACCGTCGTCTACACCGGTGACACCGGTCCGGACCCCGCGGTCGTCGAGCTGGCCAGCGAGGCTGACCTGTTCGTGGCCGAAGCCACCGACCGTCACCAGCGGCCCGGGGTAGCCGAGTCCGACTCGGACCGTCGTTGTGATCTGACGGCCCGCGAGGCCGCCGCACTGGCAGCACGGGCTCACGCGGAGCGGTTGCTGCTCACGCACTTCCGGCCGGGCAACGACCGAGAGGTCAGCCGAGCCGAAGCGGCCGAGGTCTTTCCCGGGGATACCCTGGTGGCCACTGAAGGACTGCGGATCCCCTTGTCCTGACGGTGCGGTTCTCCGTCGACATCGGCGGGTTTCCCCGCTCGGGGCCGCTCGCTCACCGCCGGGGTACTCCCTCGGCTCCGGCAGCACCGGAACCACCACCGGAGCAACCGGCACCGCCGGGGGGCTGGTCCGAACGTGTCACGACGTCCATCCACTCTTCACCGCACTATTGACCCGCGTTGACCGGCGCTTGTCACGCTGCGGTGGTCGCCCCAACCGCTACGTGAGGAGGACGGTCGTGCGACAGCTCGTCACCACGCTCACCACCGCGCTCTCCGCGGTGGCTCTGCTGGCCGTTTCGGCGGGAACGGCCACAGCCTATCCACCCACCCCGCCCGACCGGAGCACCGCGAGCCAGCAACTGGCCGAGCTCACGGTGCGCTCCGAGGGCTCCATGAACGGCTACGACAGGGACCGCTTCCCCCACTGGTCGAGTCGGTCCGGCAGCTGCGACACCCGCGAGACCGTGCTGAAGAGGGACGGCAGCGAGGTGAGCGTCGGAAGCGACTGCTACCCGACCTCGGGAAGCTGGTACAGCGTCTACGACCAGCAGTGGGTCCAGGACCCCAGTGAGGTGCACATCGACCACATGGTCCCGCTGGCGGAGTCCTGGAGGTCGGGCACCGCGAACTGGAGCGACTCCGAACGCGAGAACTTCGCCAACGACCTGGACAGCCAGCAGCTGATCGCGGTGTCCGGAACGTCCAACATGGACAAGAGTGACTCCGACCCCGCCGAGTGGAAACCGTCGAACACCGGCTACCACTGCATCTACGCGCGCGGTTGGATCAACGTCAAGCACAAGTGGGGGCTGAGCGTCGACTCGGCCGAGAAGACGGCGTTGTCGAACATGCTCGACGACTGCTGAGGCACGCCGAGGCACCTCCGCACGGGTGGCGGGCGGCACGCGAGCGCGCTCCCGCCCGCCGCCCGCCGCCCGCGGGCAGGACGGGGAGCTGCCGGGCCGGAGCGCTTCCGCGCGGCCGGGGCGGCGGCCCACAGCTCTCGTCCCGGGCAAGAAGCGGATGCGCGGTATCGTGGTTCGCAGCGCCGACCGGTTCCGGCCGCGAGCGACTCGGAGGTGCCCCGGAATGAACCAGCACGAGAATCGCGACGAAGAGACGCTTTTCGGTTCAGCTCCCCCGCCCCGCGAGGAGGTCCGAACCGACCTGCCGAACGCCGCGCGGATGTACGACTACTACCTCGGGGGTTCCACCAACTTCGCGGCGGACCGGGAGGCGGCCGAAGCCGGTTCCGCGGCGATGCCGCACGCACGCGAGTACGCGCGGGCGAACCGCGCGTTCCTGCAGCGGGCGGTCACCTTCCTCGCCGGGAACGGCATCGACCAGTTCATCGATCTCGGATCGGGCATCCCGACCGTCGGCAACGTCCACGAGGTGGCCGGGCAGTTCAACCAGCGGGCCAGGGTGGCCTACGTCGACCACGAACCGGTCGCCGTGGCGCACGCCCAGCGCCTGCTGAACGACCTGTCCGGAGTCACGATGACGCTCGCCGACATCCGCGATCCGGAGGCGGTGCTGTCCGCACCCGGCGTGGCGGAGCTGCTGGACTTCAGCCGCCCCGTCGGCCTGCTGGCCGTCGCGGTGCTGCCCTTCGTCCCCGACCAGGACGAGGCGCGCGAGGTGCTGGCGACGTACCGCGGGGTCTGCGCGCCCGGAAGCCATCTCGTGCTGTCCCACATTTCCGCCCTGTCCGCGACTCCTCAGCAGGTGGCCGCGGCCGAAGAGGTCATGGCCCGCACCCCCACCCCGGTCAGATGGCGAGCTCCGCACGAGATCGAGGAGCTCCTGGAGGGGTTCTCTCCGGTGGACCCCGGCCTGGTTCCCCTCCCGCTGTGGCGGCCCGACTCCACGGTGACGGAGGACGAGGTGAACATCGCCAACGCCTACGGGGCTGTCGGCCGTCTCGATGGGTGATCCCCGAGCGCGTCGCTTCGCGGAAGGACCGCGCGGGCGAGGCGTCCCGTCCCTCCCGCACTCCCCGGGGCAGTCGTCGGGGCCGCCCCGCGCCCGCGGCGGTCAACCTCGACGTTGGCCGGGCACGGGGGCGGGGTAGCCGAACCTGGCCAGCACGTGCGGCTCCCCCGCGAGCCCGAGGCGTTCGCGCAGCCCCCGCCGAACCTCGGCCAGGTGCAGCGGCTGGGTGATGACCGAGGAGACCAGTCCGAGGCTGGTTGCCGTCAACCAGGCCAGTTGCAGTGCCTCCCCGGTTCGGAAGTGGTCGGACCGCTCGTCGGAGTCGGTGCAGAGCACCATGACCGATTCGGCCGCTATCCACTCGGCGAGCTTGCCCTCGTCGGGCAGTCGGGTTCCCGATGTGGTCAGCCCGACGCCGGGAACCCCCTCCCCGGCCAGGTCGTCCCCGTCGAAGCCACTTCCGGGGTCCCCCGCTCGACCGGACCTGTCGAGCATCCACATCGCCAGCTCGCGCTGGTAGTGGCGGTCCTTCTTGTGCACCCGTGCCGCGTACCCGAGCAGCTCCGCCACGTGCCGCGCCTCCGCCGAGCCCGTGATCCAGCGGGCGCGTACGCCGGAGGAGCCGCCCGCCGCGAGCAGAGCCTCCCTGGCGACGTGCGCGAGTCCCTGTTCGTGGAAGGGGCGCCGGTGGCTGCTGCGCCGTGCGATGGCCCTGAACCGCTGCCCCTCCAGCACGGAGGGCTCCCGACGGCCTGCTCCGGTGACCGCCCCCACGAGCTCCGGTTCCTCCGCGCTCGGTCCGCGGCGCAGCGCGGCCTCCCACCCTGTCCCGCGCACGGCGAGGAACAGGTTCGTCAGGGCTGCCCCGCAGGAGACCCGGCGGTCCCTTCCCGCGGGGTCGTGCTGCTCCAGGGAGACCTCCGACCGCTCGTACAGGCTCGCCGTGCGGTCCCTGATGACGAGTGACCACGGTTGCGTGTTGTGCACCGATGGTGCCCGTCCCACGGACTGCTCCATGCTCCGGATGTCCTCGGGAGGCCACTCCTGCTTCTCGGAGGCCGTACCTGCTCCTCGTCGGTGCGATCTTCGCGGACTCATGATCGACCACCTCCGGCGCGGTTCACGAACCCGACTGTGCCGATCGGCTTGTCCCGGCTGGGGTCTTTCACCGGGTGGCACGACAACATCGCTGGACACCGTCCGTGCGCCCGGGCATCACTATCCCCCCGTCACCCGCGCGTCGCACTTCGGGAGCCGTTGGGCGGGCGCGCTCCCCGGCGGAGGCGTGCTGCCGCGGGGGAGTGTCCCCGAGGTGGTCCGGCGGCGGAGGACGTGGCCTCCGCCGCCGGGGTCGGCTCAAGGAGCCGGGGTCGGCTCACCGTAGACGTGGGTTCCCAGCGGGAGGAACACGTCCGCGGAGAAGTTGCGCTCGACCTCGGCGACCTCGGCCGCGTTCGGGGTGGCACTGGTGCAGTCGGTCCCGGCGCTGTGTCCGGACATCAGCTCCTCGCAGACTCCGGTGCGCCTGTCGGGCAGGCCGAGGATGTGACCGAGCTCGTGCGCGGCTATGCGCGTCGGGTCGTGCCCCTCCTCCACGGCCTGACGGCCCATCCACACGGTGCCGGTTCCCAGCCCGGTGGGGCGGGCCCGCGGCCATCCGTCGTCGGCGAGGATCACGACGTCGGCGGAGCCGTCGACCGCTTCGAATTCCACATTGGACAAATGTTCGTTCCAGATGCCGGTCGCTCGACGCACCACATCGCCGAACTCGGCCGCCCCTCCCGCGTCGTAGGTGACCACGGTCGTCGCCTGCGAACGCGCCGGTCCGCCGTCGGCGGCCAGAGCTGTCCCGCTCCCCGGCGAGAAACCGACCAACGTGAACAACGCGAGGGCGAGCACCGGGAGCACGAATCTGATCGCGCGTGGCTGCATGACTACTCCTCGATCTCGGGTGACCGGTCGCAACCTAGAGCGCGTTCCGGGCCCGGACCACCGGCGGAAGTCGCAGGGCGGCACCGTCGTTCGACCCACGACCCCCGGCGCCTGCGAGCACCCCCTTCGGCGCCTCTCGAGCGCCGGCGGCCCCGACGGAGCGGAACCGACTTTTCCGACGCTCTTGTCCTGAGCCGGGGCCGCCGCTACGGTACCGAAAAACTTACAGCGTTAGTTATTCAGGACACACCCGAGAGTTACACCGACACGAAGGGTGCGTAGCGATGGCCGGTTCGACGACCACGCAGTCCGGGAGAGTGGCCCTGGCCAGTCTGATCGGTACGACGATCGAGTGGTACGACTTCTTCATCTACGGCACCGCCGCCTCGCTGGTGTTCAACGAACTCTTCTTCCCCGCCTTCGACCCGCTGGTCGGCGCCCTGGCCGCCTTCGCCTCGTTCGCCATCGGGTTCCTGGCCCGCCCCCTGGGCGGAGTCGTCTTCTCGCACTTCGGGGACCGGCTGGGGCGCAAACCGATGCTGATCTGGTCCCTGATGCTGATGGGCGTGGCCACGCTGCTGATCGGCACGCTGCCCGCCTACGACTCCATCGGGGTGTGGGCTCCCGTGCTGCTGGTGCTGCTGCGATTCGCCCAGGGGCTCGGCGTCGGAGGGGAGTGGGGCGGGGCGGCGCTGATGGCCGTCGAACACGCCCCCGACAGGCGACGGGGCTTCTACGGGGCCTGGCCGCAGGTCGGCGTTCCCGCCGGTCTGCTGCTGGGCAACACGACGTTCTCGCTGGTGTCGGCCAATGTGACCGACGAGCAGTTCATGACCTGGGGCTGGCGGATTCCGTTCCTGATGAGCGCGGCGCTCATCGTGCTCGGGCTGTTCATCCGGCTCAAGATCAGCGAAAGCCCGGTGTTCGAACGTGTGATGCGCACCAAGGAGAAGTCCCGCGTCCCCGTCCTCGAAGCGCTGCGCTCGCACCCGAGGACGATCGTGCTCGCCACGGGGACCTTCCTCGGAACCCACGCCACCTTCTACATAACGAGCACCTGGCTGGTCTTCTACACCACAGAGGAGGGGCTGTTCGAACGGACCACCGTGCTCAACGCCAACTCGCTGCTGAGCTTCGTCGACATACCGTTCATGCTCGCCTTCGGGCTGCTCTCGGACTACCTGGGCAGGCGCCGCATGATGATCAGCGGCATGGCGGTCATGGCGCTGTTCGCCCTTCCCTACATGCTGCTGGTGGACAGCGGATCCATCGTGCTGTACCTGCTCGGCGGCATGGTGCTGCAGCTGTGCCGGACATCGGTGTACGGGCCGCAGTCGGCCTACTACTCCGAACTGTTCTCCACGCGACTGCGCTACAGCGGTATCTCCATCAGCTACCAGCTGGCCTCGATCCTCGGCGGGGGCATCGCCCCGATGATCTGCACGGGGCTGTACACGGCGACCGGTTCCCCCGTGGCGATCGCCGGATACATGGCGGTACTGGCCGTGATCTCGTGCGGATCCGCGTATCTGCTGACCGAGACGTACAAGCGTGATCTCGCCGAACCGAGCCCGCCGCGGGAGGCCGACAGCGAACCCACCGCCTCCGGCTGACCCCCGGGCGTCCACCCGGCACGCCCCCGGGCCCCGGGTGGGCCGCGGTGCCCGCTCGACGTCGGACCTCCCCGGAGCGGGAGCCCGCGGGAGGTCCCGCCGAGCGACGGGACCCTGCGGCGGCGCCGGAGAAGCCCGGTCAGGCCAGCACCGGCAGCCCCACCGCGGCGTCGACAGCGATGGCCAGGAACAGCCCGGTGAGGTAGCTGTTCGACAGGTGGAACAGCTTCATCGGATTGACCTCGTGGCCCCGGCTTATTCCGCTGTGCAGCCGGTGGGCCATGACCAGGAAGGTGACTCCGACGATCACCGCCCAGGCGACGTAGATCCAGCTGGTCACCGGGATCAGTAACAGCGTGCTGGCCACCGTCGCCCACGAATAGGCGAGGATCCGCACGGACACCTGACGAGGGGTGGCCACGACGGGCAGCATCGGCACGGCGGCGCGTTCGTAGTCCTCGCGGTACTTCATGGCCAGGGACCAGAAGTGCGGCGGGGTCCACAGGAAGACCACCGCGAACATCACCAGAGCGGGCCACTCCACCGTGTCGGCCACGGCGGCCCAGCCGACCAGCACCGGCATGCACCCGGCAGCACCGCCCCAGACGATGTTCTGGGCGGTGCGGCGCTTGAGCAGCAGGGTGTACACGAAGACGTAGAACAGCGTGGCCGACAACGCCAGAGCCGCCGCCAGCACGTTGGCTCCCGCCCAGAGCACGGCGAAGGACAGCACGCTGAGAGCGATGCTGAACACGAGCGCGTGCCCACGCGAGATGCGGTAGCTGACCAGGGGGCGCGACTTGGTCCGATCCATGACCGCGTCGATGTCGGAATCGACCACGCAGTTCAGGGCGTTGGCGCTGCCCGCCGCCATGGTCCCGCCGATCAGGGTGATCAGCACCAGCCAGAGCGAGGGGATTCCTCGCTCGGCGAGGAACATGGCCGGAATCGTGGTCACCAGCAGCTGCTCGATGACACGTGGTTTGGTCAAGGAGAGGTAGGCACCGAGCAGTCCGCGGACTCCCGCTCTGCCCGACGTCGCCTCGCCGCTGACGGATCGCTTCGTGGTTGTCATGAGTGTGCCGACCCGGTCTGCTCGGCGGCCCCTGCACCGGGACCGGACTTCGCTGCGTTCCACGTGCGGAACCACTGGACCACCCTGCGCTCGGCGAAGAACGCGCCGAAGGGGATCGTCCCGGCCAGCAGGACCAACAACATCGGACCGACCGGAACCCGCAGCAACCGGGTGATCAGCAGGGCCAGCACCAGATAGACCATGTACAACCACCCGTGGGCGATACCGATCGTGGTAGTGGCTGCCTCACCGGCGTGCTGGACGTCGGTACCGCTCGGCCAGCCGTACTTACCCACCATGGCCACGCACAACGCGATCAGCAGCACGGCCGTCACGTACGCCATCACCCGGTAACCGGCCAGCAGAACACTCGGCTTCACGACAACTCCCTCAATCCCGCCTCGTGCCTCCACCAGGACCGCGGCAGCGATGTTCGTCCCGCTCCAGGACGAAGGCTCGGCCGCCGACCGCAGCCCGACGGATGAGGCGGGACACCGTGGCTGCCCATCGTTGGAAACCGTACGCCACGCCTTCGCGCCGCTCGCGACTACCTGACGCCGAGAGTGGCGCCGCCCACGTCACACCATGCGCCCGACGGAGATCACCCGGCCGCTGGACGCCCTCGCCGTGTCGCTACGTCCCCGGCAGGCGGTAGGCCTCGGCGATCAGCTCGTAGGAACGCAGCTTCGCCTCCCGGTCGGCGATGTTCGCCGTGATCATGATTTCGTCCGCCCCGGTTCGCTCCCCGAGCGCGTCCAGCTCCTCCCGCACGGTTCCGGGGGTGCCGTAGATGGCATCGGCCAGCCAGTTGTCGATGAACGCCTGCTCGCGCTCGGTGAACTCGTGGGACGCCGCCTCCTCGGGGGTCGGCAGCCTTCCGGGGTTTCCGGAGCGGAGCCGCAGCATGCTCAACGCGATCGGACGAGCCAGGTGCAGCGCCCGTTCGTGCGTGTCCGCCGCGATGACCTGGGCGCCGACCATCGCGTACGGACGGTCGAGCACGCCCGACGGCTGGAAGGAGTCCCGGTAGAGCCCCAGCGCCGGGACCGTGTTCGAGGACGCGAAGTGGTGCGCGAACGAGAACGGCAGTCCGAGCGAGGCCGCGAGCCCGGCGCTGTAGTCGCTGGAGCCGAGCAGCCAGACGACGGGCTGGGTCTCCCGCGGGACCGCGTGCACATCCACGTGGGGGTGATCGATGGGGAGCTCGTCCTGGAGAAGCCCCAGCAGTTCCCCCAGCTGCCGGGGGAACTCGTCCGCGGAGGGGGGACCGCTGGTCCGGCGCAGCGCCCGCGCGGTTCCCTGGTCGGTCCCGGGGGCCCGTCCGAGCCCGAGGTCGAACCTCCCCGGGTGCAGCGCTTCGAGCATCCCGAACTGCTCGGCCACGACCAGCGGCGCGTGGTTGGGCAGCATCACGCCGCCGGAGCCGAGTCGCAGCGAGCTGGTCGCCGCCGCCAGGTGGGCGAGCAGCACGGCGGGTGAGGAGCTGGCGATGCCGGGCATCCCGTGGTGTTCGGCGACCCAGTAACGGTGGAACCCCCACCGCTCGGTGGCCTTCGCCAGTTCCGTGGAGGTGAGCAACGCCTCGGAGGCGTCGGTGTCCACCGCCACCGGGGCGAGGTCGAGCACCGAGAGCGGAACGGGCGACCGGCCGCGGGCGACTCCCGCGATCCTCGCCGGGGTCTCCCCGTCCGGGGTGCCGCCCAGCGAGGTGCGGTCCGGGTTGGCGACGGAATCCATCGCCCGGTGCAACCCTTCGCCCCCGACGATTGTTCCCGCCCGGGGTTGGTGGCCGAGCGGGCGCGCTGCCGGACTCCGGGAGGGAGCGGACCCCGGCGCCGGAACTCTGACCGGAAAGAGACTTTCGGAGGAATTTTTCACGAAATAGGGACAAAACATTCATGTTTATCGCACGTCGCTCGTTCGAGTGAGAACGCAGACGTGCACAGCAAGCTTGAACAACCAGGGACCCGAACCCGCCTAGGATACAGATCAGCACAGTTTCGATCGGAAATGCGGTGGACTATGGAAGACGAGGCCATCGTTCCCCTCAGGCCGGGGTTCGATAACGAGTTCCGCGGATTCAACCGAAAACAGGTTTTGGAACATATCGAACTGCTCGAGGACCAGATCCGAATCCTCGTCACCGACCGCGACGAGGCCATTCGACTGAACGAGGACCAGCGGCGTATCACCGACGAGACCCGCAGGCAGATGGAGGAGACCACCGGAGAACTCAAACGACTCCAGAACGCCGAGACGGGACAACCGTACGCCACGGCGCGGATGCATCACATGCTCAACATGGCCGAGGAGGAAGCCGCGGCCATCCGCGAGCACGCCAACCGGGAGGCCGAAACGGTCCGCGGGGTCGCCGAGAACGACGCCGAGCAGATCAGGAGTGAGGCGGAGAACCGGGCTGCCGAGCTCCGCAAGGAGTGCGCCGAGCTCGTCGACGACCTCGAACGGCGCCGCCAGCACATGGACGAGGAGCACGCGGCGCGCTCGGCCGACCTCGACGCCAAGGCTGACCAGCTGCAGCACGTTTACAACAACACCTACGAGGAAGCGTTGAACGCTGCACGCAAGGAGGCCGACGAACTGCTCCAGAACACCAGGGAGCAGTGCGCGGAGCTCGAGGAGGGCACCCTCCGCAAGCATTCCGAGCTCATGTCCGACCTGCGCTCCAGGGCGGAGCAGCTGGAGGAGATGCGGAGCAGGCTGTTGCAGAACGTGGACGCGGCCGCGAACTTCATCGGCCAGCAGCGCACGGTGCTCGACGAGCAGCTGAAACCACTGCTGGTCGTCGACCAGGCGTCCGAGTCGACCACCGGATCCTCCGGTGCGGACGCCCACTCCGCGGTGGACGACGGCCGCCCCGCTTCCGCTCCGCAGCACAACGTCGCGCGTTCGGCCGCGGAACCGGCGGACGGCGGGATACCCGCTCAACCGGGTCATGGGGCGTCGGACGCGCTCAACCGTCCGATTCCGCTCGATCCGGTCACCGAGGACGACCCGGTGCACGAGGAGGTCCCCGTACTGAACCGCACGGGAACGCGGGGAGCGGACGGCGGAAACCAACCCTATTCAGTCGAATACGGACACTGATTCGATGCTTGCTGAACTGACGTCATGGGGCCCGGCCGGAGAGCGAGCTCTCCAGCTGGGGCTGGCGGTGCTGTGCGGGGCGCTGGTCACCGCGATCCCGGCCACGATACTGCTGGTCCGAGCACGGCACCGCCAAGCACGTTTGCGCAGCCAACTGGCCAGGCTGACCACTTCCACGGCCCTGCTCACCGGCACGGGTCGAAACGGTCAACCACGCAGGGTCGGCACGGGGGACCCGGAGGAGGGGCCCGCGGGGAGAACCGAGACCGCCCCGGCCACCTCCCACACGAGTTCCTCCTCCGAAACGCCCCGGCCACCCTCCCCCGGCGTGTTCCCCGACCCCGAGACGGTGCCCGACCAACCCCGACCGACCGCACGGAACGAGATGCCCGACCGGGACGACACCACGCGAACGGAAACAACGACCGGGAACGGTCATCCGAACGAACCCCCGCGGGAACCGAACAACGAACCCCCGCGGGAAAGGAACCAGGAACAGAACAGGACACAGCACACCTCCACGGAGAACCTGGACTTCGGCAGTCAGGAAATCGCCGAACGGTTCCGCCGCGAATACATGGAGGCGCTGGACGACAGCAAGAACCGATTGGATCAGCTCCGCAGCAGGCTGAGCGGAGAACTGCGCACGGGCGAAGCGGAGCCCTCGACCAACGGACACCGGCCGGAGAACTGACCGAGTCGGTGCGAAGAACCGAAACCAGCCCCGCGAACGGGGGAGACCGTTCCCGCTTCACGGTTCCTCCCCCGTTCGCCGGGCGGCGCTCCGACGACACATCCACTCTTTTCGAACATCGAACCGACTTCGCAGGGGCAGTGGCGGACAGGAGGATTCGACATGGAAGACGCCGCCGACGCCGTGGTGCCACTCCGGCCGGGGTTCGACGTCACGTTCCGCGGTTTTCATCGGGACCAGGTCCTCGAACACCTCGAAGTGCTGGAGAACCAGCTGGAGCTGGTCACCATCGACCGCAACGAGGCCGCCCGGCTCAACTCGGATCTGCGGGCGCTCTACGACCGGACCCGCGAGGAGCTCAACGCGACCCAGCAGCGGCTGCGTCACCTGGAGACCTCCGACACCGGATTGCCCGTGGCCTCCCAGCGTGTGCAGGAAATGCTGAACATGGCCGAGGAGGAGCTGCAGACACTGCGCGAGCAGGCCAGACACGAAGCCGAGATCATTCGTGGGGCCGCCGAGACCGAGGCCGACCGGCTGATCGAGCAGGCCGAAGGAACTGCCGGAGAACTGCACGAGCAGTGCGAGCAGGTACTGGCCGAGATAGAGAGACGGCGCGATCAGCTGAACCGGGAACGGACACATCAGCTGAAAGAGCTCCGTGAGCGGGAACAGCGGATGCGCCGTTCGATTCGGGACGCCTACAAGTCCCTGATGAGCGCGGCCGAGCAGCAAGCCGAGGAACTCGACGAGCGGACGCGGCAGGAGTGCGCACGCCGCGAGACCGAGACCGAGGACTACCGGCAACGTGTTCTCGAGGAGATCGAGCACAACCGCTCGGAGCTGGAAACGCTCCGCACCCAAGTGCTGACCGCCCTGGACACGGCCACCGACAGGATCGGGTCCTCGGTGACCTCGCTGCAGCGGAGCACCGTCGAGAACGTGGGCTCGGACGAGCGGCCGGCGAGCCGGTCGATTCCGGAGCAGTCCTCGAAGGAGCCCCCGGCGGGAACTCCGGTGGAGGGCGAGGTCCCGGACGGGCAGATGTGGCTGCCCGTCCAGTGGGGGGATCCGACGAACGCGGAAGTCACCTACTTCGAGTCCCCCGAATCCGTCTACCGCGATCCGAGCGGACCCCCCGGCGACGAGAACTCCCGGGAGTTCACGGCGGACGCCACGGCGCAGTCCCTTCGTCAGGACGAGGAGTCCGATTCCGGGCGGGAGCTCCGCGGAACGGACACCACCGGTCCGGCGGCTCGTAACTGAACGACGTGTGGAGAGACATCATGCCATTGGCGCAGTCCACCTTCCCCGCCATCGACATGCTGGTGCTTACCTTCCTCGTCGGTTTCGGACTCGCCGCCGCGGTGTTCGTGCCGCTGTTGCGCCGCGAGCACCGCAGGGGCGGCAAGAGGGCAGCGCGCTCGGGGCGGTCCGGCCGGACCCGTCCCGGCGCCTCCCCCGCCGCGGAGCGGGTCTCCACGAAACGGCGGAGCCCCGAGTCGACGTCCTCCCCGGAGAGGCCCGGGTGGGAATCCCCGACGGCACGGCAGGAGGGGGGAGAGGGCGGGGAGGACACCCTGCCCGACACGGAATCCCCACAGGCAACCCCCACCTGGGAGGACGCGGAACGCTCGTTCGGCACCACCACGAGCAGGTGGGAAAAGCGGGTTGATCTCTGCACTTCCGACTGCGCGGTACGATTCGGTCGGGCCAGAGCGCGCCTGTTGAGCGTCACCAGGGAGCTCGGTATCGAGTGACTCACTCCGCGACGACCGTTCTCAGGGGACGCTCGAGACGCAGCGCCCTCCGAGACCGGTCAAGGAGCACGTAGTGAGCAACTCGCCCCCGGGGCACAGCACCTTCTATCTCGTGGGAACCACGGGCAACCCCAACTACGGTGACGAACTCATCGCCGCCACCTGGTTGAAGTACCTCGCCCATCACGCACCGGAATCCACGGTGTGGTTGGACTGCCCGAATCCGGGGCCCAGCGAGGTGCTGCTGGGGGAACTGCACCCGAACGTGCGCTTCACCGACACCTTCTGGCGGTTGTGCTGGCAGGCCTCGTCCAGCGAGCCCTGGCAAGTGGCCTCCTTCGTCAAGCAGGCGATCGACAACCCCGGAATGGCCCCCCGCTGGGTGGCCGGAATCAGGGTGGCCGCTCGCGCCGATGTGTTCCACGTCATCGGAGGCGGCTACATCAACGGCATCTGGCCGCACCACATCGGACTGCTGGCCGCAGCTGTGGCCAGCAGCGAGCACTCCGGGGGGCGGCTGGCCATGACCGGACAGGGCCTCACACCCGTGGCGGCCGACGCTCGCCCGCTGGTGCGGGAGCTGGCACGGCACTTCGACGTCGTCGACGTCCGGGACGAACCGTCGTCCGAGGTACTGGCCGACGTTCCGGGAGTCACCTCCACGGGGGACGATCTCTTCTTCGACACCGGAGCCGGGCTCTACCGGGACGATCAGGTTCCCGAGGTCATGGTCTGCATCCAGTCGGATCTGCTCACGCTGAGCGCTCCCGCGCTCGCAGGACACGTGCTGGACACGCTGCGCCAGTGGGGAGTTCCTTCCGAGCAGGTCGGCTTCGTGGAGGGGATCCCCCGGGTGGACCGGGAGATATTCGCCCTGGTCGAACACGAGCTGCCGGGGGCGCGTTTCTACCCCTTCTCCGAGATCATGGACAACGGTCTGCCCGCCACAGCGGGGCAACGCTGGTTGTCCACCCGCTTCCACATGCATCTGATGGCGGCCGCGGCCGGCGCCTGCGGTACGGCGATCGTGATCGACACGAACTACTACACCAACAAGCACCGTTCGCTGGTCGAACGCGGCTCGGGGTGGTCGCTGAACACGGACCTGAGCATGTCCCAGCCACCGACGGGTGGCTTCGACTCGGGGACGCTGCGCAAACTGCGCGCCTCCAAGGTCTCGCTCGCGCGCCGGATCTACTGAGCGAGGTCCCGCGTTCGGCCCGGCGGGGTTCGCCGGTCGGCCCCGCCGGTTCTCGCTCCGGGCGCCCGAGCTCGAACGGTCCCCCGGCGCCAGGAGCGGGACCGCACGAGCGGTCACTCCACGTGGTCCCCCCGCCGGGGAAGCCAGCGCGCGGTCGGCCACTCCTGCTTCTCCCACGCGCTGTTCCAGAAGAGCCACTCGTACTCGCTGCACCGGACGAAAGCAGTGAGCATCCGCTCACGGGTTCGCTCGTCGGCAGCGGCGGCCAACCTGTCGGCCAGCTCCCTGGCGCCGAGCACCGTTGCGGCGAACTCCTCGTCGGCGTAGGTCTCGATCCACCTGCCGTAGGGGTGTTCGGACGTGTCCCCCGTCTTCTCCAGAATCGTGCTGCCCACGTGCTGGTACACCCAGAAGCACGGCAGCAGCGCGGCGACCGCCACCGGGTAGGGCTCGCTCTGCGCGCTCGCCCGCAGGTACGAGGTGTAGGCCAAGCAGGTCGGCGAGGTCTCGATACCGGACATCTCCTCCCCGGTGAGACCGAGCTGCTCGACGTAGCCCGCGTGCAGCCTGCGTTCCTCGGCCAGGGCCCCGTGCGCGCTGCCCGCGAGGAAAGCGGAGTCCGCCGGGTCCTCGGCTCGTGCCGCCGTCGCGGCCAGAGCCCGGGCGAATCCGAACAGGTAGCGCGCGTCCTGAACGATGTAGAACGCGAAGCGGTCGCGCTGCAGCGTTCCGTCGGCGAGCGCCAGGTTGAACGGATGGCGCACGATCGCGTCCTGCAGCTCGGCGGTGTGCGCCCATGCGGCGGCGCAGAAACCGTCCGGATCGGGCTCGGGCAGTCGACGAGTCATGGTTCTCCTCCCGCCTCGACGTGTGGGCCGGGGCGTTCCGGTTGGTTGCTCTCCGCGTCCCGGCTCCCGCAGAGGTCCGGGGTTTCCCGCACCGGACCGCTACGCGGAGCGGCCCGCGGGGGGCATCAACCCCACCAGGCGTAGAAGTGGTGCACCGGCCCGTGCCCGTTTCCCACTTCGAGCTGGTCGGCGGCACGCAGGGCTCCGCTCAGGTACTCCTTCGCCTCCCGGACCGCCGTCGACCAGTCGGGGCGTCGTGCGCGCAGGGCGGCTATCGAAGCGGAAAGGGTACAGCCGGTTCCGTGGTCGTTCCTCGTGTCCACCCGCTCCCCGCGCAGGGACTCGACCGCACCGTCCGCGTCCAGCACGTCGACACTGGAGCTCCCGCCGAGGTGTCCGCCCTTCAGCAGCACCCGTGCGGCACCGAGCTCCCTCAGACGGGCCGCCTGTTCGGGCATCTCCCCGACGTCGGTGATCTCCTCCGCGCCCAGCAGGTCGGCGGCTTCCGGCAGGTTCGGCGTTATCAGGTCCACGCGGGGGAGCAGCTCATCGCGCAGGGCCAGCACGGCTTCCCCCGCCAGCAGCCTGTCCCCGCTCTTGGCGACCATGACGGGATCGAGCACGACGTTCGGCGGGGAGTACCGCTCCAGTTCCGCGGCGACCGCACCGATGATCGCGGCGTCCGAAAGCATGCCGATCTTGACCGCGTCCACCCGCACGTCGTCCAGCAGGGTGCGTAACTGCTCGGTGACGAACCCGGCTGGCACCTCGTGCACCGAGGAAACCCCTGTCGTGGTCTGGGCGACCAGCGCCGTGGTCACCGACATCCCGTAGGTCTCGTGAGCCGAGAACGCCTTCAGGTCGGCTTGGACGCCCGCTCCCCCGCTGGGATCGGTCCCCGCGATGGTCAGGACGTTCCGAATCACTGGCGCCCCTTTCCGAGGGGGACGCGCACGCGGGTCACACCGCCGCCCGCACGCGGCCGTTCCCGGTGCACCGGCTCCACACCGGGCGACTCGGGCCGCGAGCGGCGAGCGTGACGACAGCACAGGAGTACCGGCAGCACTGCGACGTCCCTCCGCTAGTACGAACTAGTTCAGGTTCGACGGGTCTTTCTCAGCCCGGTCCGAAGTCCGGGCACCCCGCGTCACTCACCGGAATCGTGGGAGCCTTCCCCGATTCGGTGGAACAAACATAGCAGCGGAGGTCAACAGCGCACCGGGCCACGGCCTTTCCGCCCGCTCGGTGCCAGCGCGGCTCGGGCGAGCACCCGCCCGGACTGATCGGCCGCTGGGCAAGAGACGCAGCCGCTTACCGCCACCCGGGCAGTCGGCTTGTGGCCACCCGAGCAGCTCGCGCCGCCGCGGGAGGTTCCACCACCCGCACCGCCGAGCAAACCGCTCCGCGGGCCCTCTCAACACCGGGGGCTACTCGATCAACCCCACCGGAAATCCGGGAAGCACCGGCTCTCCCGCCCTGACCTGCTGGCGCAGTGTTCCGGTCGCCAGCGCGTGCATGCGGGTGTGGTGCTGCCCGGTGCGTATCTCCGCCAGCGGTTGCCCCGAGCGCACGGGACTCCCCTCGGCGACCAGCCACCGGACCAGCACGGCACGAGCGGTTCCGAAACCCCCGGCGTCGGGGCGTTCGGCGCAGTACAGCAACTCCGTCATCGATCGTCTCCGACCATCCGATTCACGTACCGTGCCCGCCTCGACCGCTTTCGACGTGGACGAGCGGTACCGGCTTCCCCGCGAACGGAGCCTGTACAACACGGCGTCGCCGGGACAAGACCGTGCCTACCCGGTCCCTCCCGGGTAGGCAGCCACCGCGGACGTGCACTAGCCGATTCACCCGTCGGCCGCATCGGCCGTGTGATCGCCACTCACGGCGAATTACGTCACAACTGCGGTAAATCACACCACACAGCCGAACAGCACCCGTGAATCGGTACGCACCCCCGGACTAGAGTTGGGGTAATGAATAGCACTACCGAGGGACTCAGCACGCGCTCTCGGCAGGCCGACCAGGACCCCGCCGCAGTATGGGGTCCGCTGACCAGCCTCGCCGATGCGGCAGCGCGAACCGCGAGCGACTCCACGACGGTGGCCATCAACCGCGGGTTCGACCGCAAGGCACGCGAACGCGCCCGGGCACTGCGACAGCTGCTCAACGAACGCGGTGCGAACGCCGTGGAGATCACCCCGGCCCCGGACAGCGAGGAACTGCTGACCGGGACCGAGGTCAATTCGGTGGTCAACCTCGTCGGCACCGGATCCTGGCAGCCCTACCGCCTGGCCGCGAAGAAGCGGGCGGCGCTGTTGGCCCCCTCCCCCGAGGAGAGCGAACCGGGGGAGAGCGCGCGCCGGGACGTCATCGGAATGACACGTCAGGACTCCAGCAGGGACGCCGCGCTGACGCGGGTCGTGGTGCTGCCGGAGACCACCGACGAAAGCAGCATCACCCTGACCAGGGACGGCGAAACGCTCTCCATTCCCGGTGGCCAGGTGACCATCACCCTGCACGAGGGGCGGATGGACATCCGGCTGCAGGGCCCCGACTACGCCGAGCAGCGCTTCGAGGCCGAACGGCTGAGCGTGGAGACGCACGGAGGGGCGCACCGGCTGATCAGGGACGAGATGCCGGTCGCCGAGTTCGAGGGATCGCTGGATTTCAGCTGCGAGCAGGACGGCCTGGTCGTCCACTCGGTCTGACAGAGCTTTCCCGTCCCGGTTGCCGCAGGTGGCCACTCGGCGGAGCCCCTCGCGGCGGCGCCGACCGCGTAAGTGGTGTTCAGGCGCTGCCGCGCCGGAGAAGAACCCGATACCCCACCGACGGTCCGGCCGCAAGACCTCAACGCCGCCGGGTCCGGGTCAGACGACCGGCCAGAGCCGTCAACCCGGCCCCGGCGAGCACGGGGACCGCCAGGGACAACGGGGCCAGCACCCCCGGGGCGACCAGGTTCACCAGTACCCAGAGGGCGAGGAACACCGCCGAGCAGGCCAGCAGCGCTGCCGTGATCGTCAACAGCAGGCGGCGCTTCGGCAGTTCCGGGAGTTTGGCCCGCGCGTGCGGCGGCATCCCCCGCACGGCCAACGCGGCGGGCGCCACCGCCAGGGCCAGGATCAGCACGCCGAACAGCGAGTCGGCGCGCTGCGCCCCCCGCCCCAGGCCGATCAACAGGACCACCGTCCCGAGGGCCAGCACGAGCAGCACCCTGTGCACCGCCCGCCACAGTCGCACGTCGTAGTCGCTCACTTCTCCGGGCTCTCCCCTCGGTACCGGTTCGGACATCTCGGCGTCGCCGCACGTGCCGGGACAGCGGCCGGGCGCGCACCGCACGCTGCGGAGAGCACGCGCGTTTCAGTCTGTCAGCCGGTTCACATCCGTGGATATTCGTCGCTCGGTACCTCTTTCCTCACGGCGGCGCTCAAGGCATTATCTACTCACCAGTAGGTAGATTTGCGAGGTGCTGCGTGACCAGTGAGCGGATTGCGAAGGCACGGCGTCGACCCAGGTGGGCCGCGGACACCGCCGCGAGGATCACGCGCTGGGCGGAACGGCGCGTCCCGGCAGCGCTCGACGCGCTGACCCTGGTCAAGCAGGGAGTCGTCCGTCCGATGCGTCCGGACAAACTGCTGCGCACGGCGTTCGCCTACCGCCGCTGGGGAATCGCGATCCCGCTCGGGTACGCGGTGGGCGCGATACGCCACCCCGATCGACCCGCCGTGATCGACGAGCGAGGGGCGCTGAGCTTCGCCGAGGTGGACCAGCGCACCACCCGCCTGGCCAACGCTCTCCGGGAGCACGGGGTCGAGTCCGGCTCCAGAGTCGCGATCCTGTGCCGCAACCACCACGGCTTCGTCGAGGCGGTGCTGGCCGCCAGCAAGCTGGGCGCGGACTCGGTGCTGGTCAACACCGGTATGAGCGGAGAGCAGGTCTCGGCCGTGCTCGCCGAGCAGGGAGTGCGGCTGGTGATCGCCGACTCCGAGTTCACGGGGCACGTCTCCCCGCCGGAAGGCGTGGAACTGGTGGTCAGCTGGACCGAGGGCACGACGAGCCACACCACGGTGGAACAGCTGATCGGCCGCTCCGGGACGGACGCCCTGCCGAAACGGCCACGACACGGCCGGATGATCGTACTCACCTCGGGGACCACCGGCACCCCGAAGGGAGCTCGCCGTCCCGACCCGGCGAGCCTGAGCCCGGCCACCACGATCATGTCCAGGGTTCCGCTGCGCAGCGGTGAACGCATGATGGTGTGCGCTCCCCTGTTCCACACCTGGGGGTTGGCCGGTTTCCAGCTCGGAACCGTGCTCGGTGCCACGCTGGTGCTGCACCGCAGATTCGACCCGCAGCAGACCATGGCGGCCCTGCAACGCCACCGCTGCACTTCGATGTTCGCCGTCCCCGTGATGCTGCAACGCCTGCTCGAACTGCCTCCCGAACAGCGAAGGTCCTACGACCACCGCGGACTGCGCATCGTGGCCTGCAGCGGGTCCGCGCTGCCCGGAGAGCTCGCGAAGGACTTCCAGCGCGTCTTCGGCTCCGTGCTGTACAACTTCTACGGCTCGACGGAAGCCTCCTGGGTGAGCATCGCGACTCCGGGGGACCTGCGCGCGAACCCGGACACCGCAGGACGGCCGCCCCGTGGCACCACGCTGAGCATCCTGGACGACACCGGCGCTTCCGTGAGGCGGGGCGAGACGGGCAACATCCACGTCCGCAACGACATGCTCTTCGAGGGCTACACCAACGGCAGGAGTTCGGAGCAGCACGACGGTCTCATGCCCACCGGAGACCTCGGCTACCTCGACGAGAGCGGAAGCCTGTTCGTGGTCGGCCGCGCCGACGACATGATCGTCTCGGGCGGGGAGAACGTCTACCCCAAGGAAACCGAGGACCTCATCTCCGGATTCCCCGAGGTGAGCGAAGCGGTGGTGACCGGGGTCGAGGATCCGAAGTACGGACAGCGGCTGGCCGCTTTCGTGGTGCTGCACGAGGGCGCGACACTGGACGCGGACACCGTGCGCGAACGCACCCGGGAGCGGTTGTCGAACTTCGCACGCCCACGCGACGTGGTCTTTCTGGACGCGCTGCCCAGGAACGCCACCGGCAAGGTGGTACCGGGCGGGTTGCCCGCGGTGACCCCGGAACAAAGCCGGTGACCGGTCCCGACGACGCACCGACGGTTTCGCGTGCACGCCCCGTGGCACGTTAGGCTCACCACGGTGAATGACCGTCTCGTGTGGATCGACTGCGAAATGACCGGGCTGGAGCTCGGCAAGGACGCGTTGATCGAGATAGCCGCTCTTGTCACCGATGCCGACCTGAACATTCTCGGGGAGGGCGTGGATGTGGTCATCCACGCCGACGAGGAGACCCTCGGGGGGATGCCCGAGGTCGTGCGGGAGATGCACGACCGCTCGGGACTGACCGAAGAGGTTCGCCGTTCCCCCGTCACGCTCGCCCAGGCCGAACAGCAGGTCCTGGACTACCTGCGCCAGCACGTCCCGGACGGGCGTTCCGCCCCGCTGGCCGGCAATTCGATCGCGACGGACCGCGGGTTCATCGCCAGGGACATGCCCGAACTCGATCAGTACCTGCACTACCGAATGGTGGACGTCTCCTCCGTCAAGGAGCTCTGCCGCAGGTGGTACCCGCGCATCTACTACGCGCAGCCGGAGAAGGGGCTGGCGCACCGGGCCCTGGCCGACGTGCGGGAGTCGATCCGCGAACTCGCCTACTACCGACGGACCGCTTTCGTCCCGGATCCGGGCCCGTCGAGCGAGGAGGCCCAGCGGGTCGCCACGGAGCTGCTGTCCGAGGAAGAGGTGGGGGGCACCGAACAGGCGAGGCGACAACTGGACGAAAGCTGAATCCCGGAAGCTGTCCGGGCCTGCGCAGCGATTTCTTCCTGGTGAACCGCGAAAGGGGATCCCGTTGCAAAAGCGTGGATCGGCCACGCTAGGATGGAGTCCGTTGTTCGGGCGTGATCCCGGGCAAGCACGGTGGGTGTAGCTCAGGCGGTAGAGCACTGGGTTGTGGTCCCAGGAGTCGCGGGTTCGAATCCCGTCACTCACCCGGCCGACGGCGGCCCCGATCTCGCTTGGTCGAGATCGGGGCCGCCGTTTTCATCGGTCCTCTCCTCCGGCGCGGCGGCACCGAAGTGCTCCACCCCGCCGGGGCGAGTGACCGCGGGAGCTCCCGCGGTGCCCCGCGAGGTCCGCCCCGACGTCGTGCAGAACCACCACCCGACGCCGGGGCGCCCGCTCACGAGCCCGCGAGGGGGGCCGCCGAGCGACCTACCCGCACGAACCCGAGCCGGTCGAGTTCCCCCGGATCAGTTCTGCGCGGTGTCCTCCCGCAGCATCTTTCCGAGCTCGCGGCTCAGTCCCAACGCGCGGTGGGCCCAGCGCGGGGAAGCCCCGGCCAGGCCGCAAACCGGGGTGGGCAGCACCTGCTCGGCCAACACCCTCTCGGGGAATCCGAGGTCGTTCACGAACCTCCGCGCCGGCTCCGCGAGCTCACGCAGCCCCGGCTCCCGCGCCGGTTGTGATGCGGGCACCATGCCGAGCATCAGTGTGATCCCCTTGTCCCAGGCATCGCCGATCTCCTCGGCCAGCTCCCCCTCGGGGGAACCGAGCACGGCGGTGTCCAGACCGATCACTCCGGCCCCGGCCCGGTGCAGCAGCCGTACCGGTGGGCGCTGCGCGCAGCAGTGCACCATCACGGGGCCCGCGGCTGCCTCGCCGAGTCGGCTGATCACATCGGCGAGCACCCGCTCCGCCTCGGGCGCGGGAACAGCGGGCACCGTTCCGTAGTCGGAGGGGGTGGGCAGCTCTCCGGCGAGGACGGCGGGCAGGGTCGGTTCGTCGAGTTGGAGGAGCACTCGCCCTCCGGTGCGCGCCACCAGCTGCCCGACGTACTCCCGGACTCCTTCCACCAGGGCTTCGGAGAAGTCGCGCAGCGCACCGTGGTCGGTCATCACGCGGTGGCCGCGCTCCAGCTCGATCCCCGCGGCCAGACTCCACGGCCCGGCCACCTGCAGCTTGATCAACCGTGGTTCGGTGTCTCCGGCCGTGGCCGCTTCCATGGCGTCCAGGTCCCACCGCAGCAGGTCCAACGCGCGCCGGTGGTCGCGTCCCTCGACGCGTGCCACGCGGTACCCGGAGGGCACCACCTCCACAGCCAGATCGCGCAGCATCCCCGCGGCGTGTCCGATCAGGTCGCCGCCCACCCCCCTGGCGGGCAGTTCCGGCACCGGGGTCAGCTCGGGCAGCTCGCCCGCGACGATCCGGGCGGCCTCCGAGGAATCGGTTCCCGGCATGGAGCCGATCGCGGTGGCAGTACCGGGTTTCCAAGGCTGTTGCGTCACACGGCGATTCTCGCAGCCGGAAGGCACGGCACACGCCGCACGGGCCGCGGTGGTCCCGTGGCTCCCGGCCGGGCGCGGGCCGCTGCGGGACCCCGGAGGCCCGTCCCGCCGCGAGGTGACGAGCAGCCCTCCACCGCCGCTGGGGACATCATGTCCACGAACGGGTCAAAAAGGGCACACGAAGCGCCGTTACGGGCAGAATCGGAGATGGTCGGCCCCACACGGCACGCTTGGAGGCCCCCTTGCCCGACCTGCCGAAGCACTCGGTCAGCGTGGCCGGTGTGGTCCTCGACAGCCGGGGGCGGATCCTGCTGGCCCGACGCAGGGACAACGGCCGCTGGGAACCGCCAGGAGGCGTCCTCGAGCCGGAGGAGTCCTTCGAGCACGGGGTGCGGCGCGAGATCCTGGAGGAGACGGAGGTCTCCGTCGGCGTGGACCGGCTTACCGGGGCCTACAAGCACCTCGCGCGCGGAGTGGTCACCCTGGTCTTCCGCTGTCACGCCCTCGGGGGCTCTCCCCGGGCGACCGAGGAAAGCTCCGCCGCCGACTGGTTCGAGCTCGCCGACGCGCTGGCGCTGATGACCGAGTCCCGCGCCGCGCGGGTGACCGACGCACTGCGGGACACCCCAGCGGTGCGTACCTATCCCGGGTGACCGGACGCGCGGGCAGCTACACCACTCGCGCGGGGCTCACAGTCATAGGCAAAATTGGCGCACCTCACCCGGAGGAGCCGCCTCACCGCGTCTCGGAGATCTTCGCGCTGCCCAGCACCAGGTCCCCGGCCGGATCCGGGCGGTAGAGCACCACCGACTGCCCGGGAGCCACACCGCGCATCGGCTCGCTCAACCGCACCCGGAGGCCCTCACCGGTCATCTCGGCCACGGCTTCACCCGTCTCCCCGTGAGCCCGGATCTGAGCCACGCACTCGGTCGGACCGTCCAACGCGCTCTCCGAAGGCCACACCGGCCGGGTCGCGTCGATCTCGGTGACCCCCAGCTTGTCCGCCGAGCCCACCTTCACCGTCCCGGAAACCGGCTCCAGGGACAGCACGTAACGCGGCCGCCCGTCCGGTGCGGGCTTGTCGACCCCCAGCCCCTTGCGCTGTCCCACGGTGAAACCGTGCACACCGGAGTGCTGGGTGAGCACCTCCCCGGAGTCGGCGTCGACCATGTCACCGGGCCGCTCCCCCAGCTTGGACTCCAGGAACTTCTTGGTGTCCCCGTCCGGGATGAAGCAGATGTCGTGGCTGTCCGGCTTCTGCGCCACGGCGAGGTCCCGCTGCTCGGCCTCCGCGCGCACCTCGGACTTCAACGAGTGCCCCAGCGGGAACATCGCGTGCCGCAGCTGCTGCGGGGTCAGCGAGGCCAGCACGTAGGACTGGTCCTTGCCCTCGTCCCTGCTGCGCCGCAGCTCCGGAACGCCGGACTCGTTGGACAGCCGCGCGTAGTGACCCGTGGAAACCGCGTCGAAGCCCAACGCCATGGCCTTTTCCAGCAGGGCCTCGAACTTGATCTTCTCGTTGCAGGTCATGCAGGGGTTCGGCGTGCGCCCTGCCGCGTACTCCCCGACGAAGGTCTCGATGACCTCCTCGCTGAACCTTTCCGCGAAGTCCCAGACGTAGAACGGGATGCCGAGGATGTCCGCGGCGCGCCGGGCGTCCCGCGAGTCCTCCACCGTGCAGCAGCCACGCGCTCCCTCGCGCAACGTCCCGGGCTTGGCGGACAGCGCCAGGTGGACCCCGGTCACGTCGTGGCCCGCGTCGACCGCTCGCGCTGCGGCCACCGCTGAATCCACCCCGCCGCTCATCGCCGCGAGTACTCGCACCTCACACCTCCGTAGGGGCGGTGGCCGATCCCACCGAAGTCTTGCTCAAACCGGAAAGGCCGGCGCTGCGGGCACGCCGCACGGCCGGTTCGAGCGCCTCCAGAAACGTCCGCACGTCCTCGGCCGTCGAATCGTGCCCGAGTGTCAGCCGCAGCGAACCACGCGCGACCCGCACATCCGCCCCCATCGCCAGCAGCACGTGGCTGGGCTCGGCGACGCCGGCGGTGCAGGCGGATCCCGTGGAGCACTCGATCCCCTTCGCGTCCAGCAGCATCAGGAGGCTGTCACCCTCGCATCCGGGGAACGTGAAGTGCGCGTTTCCGGGCAGGCGCCCACCCTCGACGGTACCCGGGTCTCCGTTGAGCACCGCGTCGGGCACCGCCTCGCGAACTCCCGTGATCAGCCGGTCCCGCAGGCGCGTGAGCTCGTCGGCGTGCCGGTCCCGAACGTCAACCGCCTCCCGCAACGCGCTGGCCAGAGCCAGCACGGCCGGGGTGTCGAGAGTCCCCGAGCGCACCTCGCGCTCCTGGCCACCGCCGTGCAGCAGCGGCGTGCAGGCGACCTCCCTGGACAGCACCAGCACCCCCACCCCGTAGGGGCCACCGATCTTGTGCCCGGTCATGGTCAACGCGGACACACCGCTGCTCCCGAAGTCCACCGGAAGCGTCTCCACGGCCTGGACCGCGTCCGTGTGCAGCGGAACACCGTAGCGCTCGGCGATCTCGGCGATCTCCGGGACCGGGTTGATCGTGCCGACCTCGTTGTTGGCCCACATCACGGTGGCCAGCGCCACCTCGTCCGGGGCCTCCCGCACGGCCCGCTCGAACGTCTCGGGAGCCACCCTCCCCCAGGAGTCGGCCTCCAGCCAGGTGACCTCCGCACCCTCGTGCTCGGCCAACCACTCCACCGTGTCGAGCACGGCGTGGTGCTCCACGGCGGAGGCCAGCACCCGGCGCCGCCGCTCGTCGACCGCGCGGCGGGCCCAGAAGATGCCCTTGACCGCCAGGTTGTCGCTCTCGGTGCCGCCTGCCGTGAACAGCACCTCGGACGGGCGCGCACCGAGGGCGTCCGCGATGTCCTCCCGCGACTCCTCCACGGCACGACGCGCTCGTCGGCCGGAGGTGTGCAGTGAGGAGGCGTTGCCGAGCGTGCTCAACGCATCGCTCATCACGGCGATCGCGCGGGCCCTCATGGGAGTGGTTGCCGCATGGTCCAGGTACGTCATCGCCCGTCCAGGATAGTCCTTCCGGAACGGATGACCAGGCGCGCACCCGTCAGACCGATGACGATCAACGTCGCGGTCAGCACGAGCACCCCCACCGTGGGCTCACCGGTGCTGGAGAGCAGGTTGACCAGCACGCCTCCCAGCCCTATCAGCAGTGCCTGGCCGAGCATGTCCGAGATCTGCAGCGCGGCTGAGTTGAATCCGCGTTCGGACTCCTCCGAACGGCCGAGCACCCCCACCGCTGTGCTCGTTATGGCGATTCCCATCCCCGCCCCGCCGAGCGACCAGGACAGCAGAACCACCCAGGCAGGCCCCCACGAGGGGGCGATGGCGCCCACTCCGGCCACCGCCGCCACGACCAGCAGGAAACCCCGTGCGATCATGCCCTCTCTGCTGATCCGTTCCCACCGGCTCTGCAGGAAGGCCCCCAGGGTCCACCCGAGCGAGGCCAGCGTGAGCGGAATCCCCGCCAACGCCGGTGAGTAACCGTGCACCACGGTCAGCACCAGGGGGACGAACGCCTCGGCGGTGAAGAAGACCCCCGCCAGCAGTCCACGAGCCAGCACCAGCATCGGCACACCGGGGCGCGCCCGCAGTGTTCCCGCGGGCAGCAGCACGAGAAAGCACCGCCACAGCAGCACGGCGGCCAGCGCACCGAACACCGCCGAAACCGCTCCGGGGTGCTGGGCGGCCCAGTTGATCCCGATCGTGCCAGCCCCGGCGCCCAACGCGGCGGGAACGAGTCCGCGCCGCTCCCTCGCGGCGCCTTCCCGCTCGCTTCCCGAGCGCAGCACGGTAGAGGCGAGGAAAACCGCCCCGAGCAGCACGAGCGGAGCCAGTCCGAGGAAGACCCACCTCCAGTGCAGGTATTCGGTGACCACCCCCGAGACGGCCGGGCCGAGCAGCGAGGGAACCACCCACGCGGCCGACATCACCCCGAACGCCTCGGGACGGTCCCGCTCCGGGTAGACCCTGGCGATCAGCACGTAGAGCGGGACGGCCACGCTGCCCCCGCCCATTCCCTGCAGCGCTCTGGCCACCAGCAGTACCGGCATGTTCGGAGCCGCACCGGCCAGCACCAGCCCGGCCGCGAACAGGGGCAGTGCCAGCAGCAGGGGCAGCGCGGGGCCGCGGTGGTCGGCGAGCCGCCCCGCCAGGACGGTTCCGACCGCGCTCGCGGCCATGAACAGTGTGAAGGACCAGGAATACCAGCGCTGTCCGTCCAATTCGGAGGCTATGGTCGGCAGGGCCGTGGCCACCCCCATCGCCTCGAACGCGACCAGCGTGACGACGAGCAGCAGGCCGATCGTGAAGCTACGGTACGGCGGAGTCCACAGTGAACTCTTCTTGCACTGACGCGTCGCCTTGCGGGTGGTTCTCGGGTCGGTCGAAGCGCTCACCCGGAAATCCTGCACCTTCGACCCTGCTGGAAGTCCAGCTCGTCGGCACGGACCGGTCCGGCGCGGCCGACCCCGCGGCGCGCGCGCAGCGCAGCGCCAGTTCACGACGCGCACACCGGTCAGCGCCGCCGGAAATTCCCCGCCCCGTGGTCGCGCCCCGCGTTTCCCGCGGGGCGGGTGCGTGCGCCCGTGCGGGGAACGGCGGCAACAGCTCCAACTCGACCACGAGACCGCGCGCTCCCACCACGTTCACCACGGAGCGCAGCAACGTGTCGTCCCCCACGAAGGCGGCGGCGGTCGTCGCCTCCCCGCCGATGCGGTAACGCAGCACGGCGGGACGGACCTGGGCGTTCGCGTCCAGGGCGGCCTGGAAAACAGCGGGACGGTACTCCCCGGAGACCCGCCCGCACCGCGTGGTCCCCTCCGGGAACACCCCGACGACGGAGCCCGTTCTCAGCGCCTCCGCGATCCCGCCCACCGCGGCGGGCAGTCGGCGCAGCCTGCCCCGCTCGATGAACAGGGTGCCCGAGCGGACCGCGAACGTTCCCAGCAGG
The DNA here is from genome assembly GCF_013408175.1 of Actinopolyspora biskrensis. Classification (GTDB taxonomy): domain Bacteria; phylum Actinomycetota; class Actinomycetes; order Mycobacteriales; family Pseudonocardiaceae; genus Actinopolyspora; species Actinopolyspora biskrensis. The sequence goes on along the minus strand of NZ_JACBYW010000005.1, from coordinate 201,367 downwards.
GGCCAGCTCCGCAGTTCCGACTTGGCGAGCATCCTCATCGGGCATACCGCCTGCAACGCCAGGACGTCCAGCCAGGAGACGTGGTTGGCCACGACCAGCGTCCCCACCCCTCCGCCGGGAAACGACGTGTCCCCGTGCACCCGCAGCTCCGCACCGAAGCCTGCCAGCACACTCCCGAACCAGAAGCGCGCCGCACGGCGCCGGAGCCCTGTCGGCAGCAGCGGGGACACGCAGCCGAGCGGGATCCCGCAGCACAGCAGCACCGCCACGACGAGCAGGCGCCGAATCCTGCCTACCGGCCCGGCCCGGGGAAGGGATCCGCTGCGCGGGAGGCAGTGCCGCCCGCACGGGGACTCGGGGAACCAGCCCCGGGGCGGGCTCATCCCGCCGCCCCCAGGAAACGTTCGAGGTACCGGCGGTCCATCGCCTCGGTGTCCAACAGCACGAAGAAGTCGGCCACCTCGAACTCGCGGTCGTGCGCGGGTGGACCGCAGACCCGCGCTCCCAGTCGCAGGTACCCGCGCAGCAGCGGAGGGGTTCCACCCCGCTCCGGTTGCTCCCGGGAGTCAACCCGCCACGGCGTGTAGGGACGGACCCGCCGGGTCTCCGGGGCGTAGTAGCGCCGGCTGACCACGTTCCAGACCCCTGCGGCCGTACCGCCGCCGTCGCGCAGCGGCACCGAGGCGCAGCCGGCCAACCAGCGGTGACCGTGCAGCAGCATGTAGCGCGCGATGCCCGCCCACATCAGGCCGACCACCGCTCCGTTCCGGTGGCGCGGATGCACGCAGGAACGTCCCGTCTCGACCGTGTCGGGACGTATCGGATCCAGTCGCGCCAGGTCGAACTCGGCGTCGGAGTAGAGCCGTCCGGCGGCCGACGCGCGGTGCGGTGGCAGCATCCGGTAGGTACCGACCAGCTCGCCGGAGCCGTCGTCCCGGACGACCAGGTGGTCGCAGAACTCGTCGAAGTCGTCGCTCTCCCGCCCGGGGGCGTCCCCCTGGACGGTGGCCCCCATCTCCCCGGCGAACACCCGGTGGCGCAACCGCTGCGCGGCGCGGACGTCGGAGGCCTTCCCCGTCAGGTGCAGTGAATAGCGGTTGGTCCCGTCCCGGTTCGATCCGCCGGTCGAAGCCAGCACCGTCGAGCCGGATCGCCCTGTTTCTGCCATACCCGAGATGTAGCCGCGTGCGCGCTACGGCCGGTAGGCGCGCCGGGGAGCCGGGACGGGAAATCTCGGTGAATGCGCGGTGCATCGCGGACAGCGTCCGGGGCGGGCCCGAAGTGGACCCGCCCCGTTGCACCTTTCAGGAGAGTCCGCGGTTCGGATGAGTGCTCGCTCGGCTGGACCGGTCGTCGGGCAAGGCGGCACCAGCCGCTTTTATCCACGCTCGTCCACGGCACCGCCGCGCAACCACCCGAGCCAAACCGAGCTGCCGACTCCCTTGGTCAGCCCTTGCGCTTGCCGACCTCCTCGGTCAGCTGCGGGGCGACCTTGAACAGGTCACCGACGACACCGAAGTCGGCGATCTCGAAGATCGGGGCCTCGGCGTCCTTGTTGACCGCCACGATGGTCTTGGAGGTCTGCATACCGGCACGGTGCTGGATGGCGCCGGAGATCCCCAGCGCCAGGTACAGCTGCGGGGACACGGTCTTACCGGTCTGTCCCACCTGGAACTGGGCCGGGTAGTAGCCGGAGTCGACCGCGGCACGCGAGGCACCGACCGCCGCGCCGAGCGAGTCCGCCAGCTTCTCGATCACCTCGAAGCTCTCGGAGCTGCCGACACCGCGTCCGCCGGAAACCACGACGTTGGCCTCGGTCAGTTCCGGCCGGTCCCCGGACTCGGCCGGCTGCCTGCCGGTGACGGCGCCGGCCTTGGCCGCGTCGACTCCTGGCACCTCGACCGACTCGGTGGCGGCCGAGCCCTGACCGCTTTCCGGCTCCACGCTTCCCGGCAGCATCGAGATCACGGGCATACCGGAGACCGACTTCGCGTCGGCCTGGTAGGAACCACCGAACAGCGAATGGCTCGCCACCCCGTCGGAGTTCACGTCCACCGCCTCGGAGAGCAGCCCGGCACCGGTGCGCACGGCCAGCCTGCCCGCGATCTCCTTGCCGTCCACGCTGGCCGAGGTCAGCACGGCCGCGGGCGAGCCCCGCTCGACCAGGCTCGCCAGCACGTCCACCTGCGGTGTGACCAGGTAGTTGTCTATGTCGGCCGATTCGGCCGTGTAGATCTTCGCGGCTCCCGAGGAAGCCAGTTCCTCGGCCACCTTGTCGGTGGAACCGGGCCCACCGGTAACCACCGCGGCGGGTTCGCCCAACCTGCGCGCCGCGGTGAGCATCTCGTACGTGACCTTCTTGACCTCGCCACCCGCGTGGTCGACGAGGACCAACACCTCAGACATGGATTAAGCCCCTTCTCAAACGCGACCCGAACGAAGCCGGGTGGGGGTGACACAGCACCCGGAACGACTCAGACGAGGTTCTTGCCCGCCAGGAAATCGACGATCTGCGTACCGCCCTCGCCCTCGTCGGTGACCTGCTGGCCTGCTTCCTTCGGCGGCGCGGGAGCCGACGAGACCACCTGGGTCGCCGCACCGGACAGCCCGACCTCGTTCGGTTCGATACCGGCGTCGGCCAGGGTCAGCGTGGAAACGGGCTTCTTCTTGGCGGCCATGATCCCCTTGAACGAGGGGTACCTCGGCTCGTTGATCTTCTCCGTCACGGAAACCACCACGGGCAGTTCCGCCCGCACGCTGGTCACTCCCGCGTCGGTCTCGCGCTCGATGGACACGTTCGACCCGTCGACGGAGAGCGAGCGCGCGTAGGTCAGCTGCGGCCAGCCGAGCAGCTCGGCCAGCATCGCGGGGACCGCGCCGCTGCGACCGTCGGTGGACTCGTTGCCCGCGACCACCATGTCGACCGACTCCAGGGTGCCGATCACCTTGGACAGGGCCTTGGCCGTGGACACCGCATCCGTTCCGTGCAGCGCCTCGTCGGCCAGGTGCACCGCCTTGTCCGCACCCATCGACAGCGCCTTGCGGATCGCCTCGGTCGCGCGCTCGGGGCCCATGCAGACCACGGTCACCTCGCCACCGTGGGCCTCCTTGGCCAGCAACGCCTCCTCAACGGCCCGCTCGTTGATCTCATCCAGCACCGCGTCCGCGGACGCCCGATCCAGCGTGTGGTCCGAGTCGGACAGCTTGCGCTCGGACCACGTGTCGGGCACCTGCTTCACCAGGACGGCAATATTCATGGGTCCTCTCCGACCTCCTGCGGACTGTTGACGGCTTCCCGGCTGGTCCTACCGGCGCGGCACGTCCCCGGGAAGGTTGACCTTGCCACGTGGCCCGTAGAAAGCACAGTGACACCAACCACCAAGGATGTTACCGACCGGTAGCCCCAGCGTAACCAGGGTATAGGAGTGACGGTACTCACTTCACCCCCGAAGTTGGGACACCCCTGCCGAATTTCCGCCTGTCAGCGACGCAGGTCACTCTCGACGGGTGACCACACGAAAGGCTGGTCATGGCTAACCTGAAAGCATGAACCAGCGCGTCGCCATCGTCACCGATTCCACCGCATCGGTCCCCGCGCACCTCGTCGAACGACTCGGCATCTCGGTCGTGCAGCTGGAACTGACCGTCGGCGAGGAGAGCAACGACGAGCGACGCATCCCGCACGCCCAGCTCGCCGAGGCACTGCGCTCCGGTCAGGAAGTGACCACGGCAGCACCCCCGCCCCCGGCCTTCTTCTGGAACTACTCGGACGCGGTCAGCACGGGTGTCGAGGCGGTGGTCTCGGTGCACATCTCCGCCGGCCTGTCCCAGACCTGCGCCGCGGCACGCACGGCGGCCGCCGAGTTCGACACCCCCATCCACGTGGTGGACTCGAGCACCTGTTGCCTCGGACTCGGCTACGCCGTCATAGCCGCCGCGGAGACGGCCGCCGCGGGAGCCGACGTGCGAACCGTGCTGGACGTGCTGAACCACCGGCTGAGCGGAAGCAGCGAAACGGTGTACGTGGACACCCTCGAGTACCTGCGCCGCGGCGGGCGGATCGGACCGGCCCGGGCGAGCCTGGGCACGGCCCTGTCCCTGAAACCGGTGCTGGGACTGCGCGAAGGCGTCCTCACCCAGGTGGGGCAGGCGGTCGGCACCGAGCGGGCCGTGCGGAAAGCCGTCGACCACGCGGCGAGAACCGCGGGGTCCCGGCGGGTCAACATCGCGGCCGAGCACTTCATGGCCGAGCAGCGGGCCAGCGCCGCCCTCGAGGAGCTGCGGCGGCGCGTGGAACCCGCGAACGAACCCATCCTCGCGGAAAGCAGCGCGGTCATCGGAGCGCACACCGGTCCCGGTTCGATGGTGCTGTCCGTGACGCCGGCCTGATCAGCCCGTTCGGCACCGCGGCGGGTGCTTCGGGGAGCGCTTCGCGGGGAACGCACCTCGCGGCTCCCCTCCCCGCCCGCTGGGAGCGTTTCGCGCGAAACCGTACAAAATCCGGGGACGCTCGCCGCGTAGTCGCCCCCCGGGAATCAGCCCAAGCGGCGCAGCCGCCTGGCGGCACCCGAGCAAGCCACTCCACGAGGCCCCTCAGATCTTGTCCATGGCCCGGTGGATCCGCTTCTCCGAGATCGAGTGCGGCGTCCCCAGTTCCTGGGCGAAGTAGCTCACGCGGAGCTCCTCGATCATCCACCCGATGGATCGGAGCTGCTGTCCCGCCGGCTTCCCGGGGCCGAGCGAATCCAGCATTTCCTGGTAGCGCTGTTCGACCTCGCCCACGCGGTCCATCAGTTCCCGGTCGCGCCGCGGATGGTGCGCGACCTTGCGGAGCCGGTAGGAGATCGCTTGCAAGTACCGCTGAACATCGCCCAACCTCCGCAAACCGGTCTCCGTGACGAAGCCGGGGTGGACCAGATTGGTCAACTGGGTGCGGATGTCCTCGGCCGCGTCCGCGGAAAGTCCCCGGGCCCCGTCCAGTTCGGCTTCCACACGTTGCTGCTCGGCCAGGATCCGCTCCACCCGCGACACCGCGTGCGCGGCGGTCTCGTTCAACCCGGCACGCACCCGTTCCACCAGCCGGGCGAACCCTTCCTCCCCGTTCGGAGGACCGCCGAACTGCTCGATCAGAGCGTCCACCGCGCAGGCGATGCAGTCCTCGAACAGGGTCGCCTGGTCGCCGTGCGGGCTGCGGCCGAAGACCAGCTTGGACGAATTGCTCAACTGCCGCTGCAGGTACTTGACCGGCGAGGGCACCTTGAGCAGCACCAGTCGCCTGATGCCGCGCCACTGGGCCTGACGCTGTTCCTCGGCCGAGTCGAACGCGCGGATCCCCACGCTGTCGCCCTCGTCCACCAGCGCGGGATAGGCCTTGACGACCTGGCCGTTGCGCTGCTGCTCGAACGTCGCCGGAAGTTCTCCGAAGCTCCAGTCCCGCAGGCCGTGCCGCTCGATCGTCTCGGCAGCGGCCGAGATCTCGGCCCGCAGCTGGGGACGCAGCCGGTCGGCCAGTTCGGAGAGGTCCTTGCTCTCGCCGAGGACTCGTTCGCCCCCTCCGGAGGACTGTCCCTCCACCACGCGGAACGTCATCCTCAGGTGGTCGGGCACCCGCTGCGGATCCCACGCGTCGAGCGGAACCCGCACCCCGGTCATCCGGCGCAGTTCCTCCGAGAGCGCCTCCAGCAGCGGCTTCTCGTGCGGGGTCACCCGGGCCAGCGTCGCCTTGGCGTGGTCGGGAACGGGCACGAACTCGCGCCGCAGCTGTTTGGGCAGCGTCTTCAGCAGCGCGATCACCAGCTCCTCGCGCAGACCGGGGATCTGCCAGTCGAACCCGGCCGGACTGAGCTGGTTGAGCACGGAGACGGGGACGTGCACGGTCACTCCGTCGGCATCGGCCCCCGGCTCGAACTGGTAGCTCAGCGCGAGGCTGTGCCTGCCCTGCTGCCAGAAGTCCGGGTAGTCGCTGTCGGTGACCGCGGCGGAGGTCTCGTTGAACAGCAGCGATCTCGGGAAGGTCAGCAGGTCCGGTTGGTCCCCGCGGACCTTCTTCCACCAGGTGTCGAAGTGGCGTGCCGAGACCACCTCGGAGCCGATCCGCTGGTCGTAGAACTCGTGGAGCGTGTCGTCGTCGACGACGATGTCCCTGCGCCGTGCCCGTTGCTCCAGCTCCTCCACTTCGGCGAGCAACCTGCGGTTGGTGTGGAAGAACTCGTGCCGGGTGTCCCACTCGCCCTCCACGAGGGCGTGGCGGATGAACAGCTCGCGACACAGCTCGGGCTCGATGCGCCCGTAGTTGACCTTGCGGCCTGCCACCAGCGGCACGCCGTACAGCGTCACCCGCTCGTAGGCCATGACCGCGCCCTTGTCCTTCTCCCAGTGCGGTTCGCTGTAGTGACGTTTGACCAGGTGGCCCGCGAGGCGCTCGATCCAGGCGGGCTCGACGCGGGCGACGGTCCGCGCGAACAGCTTCGAGGTCTCCACCAGTTCGGCGGCCATCACCCACTGGGGCTGCTTCTTGAACAGCGCCGAGCCGGGGAAGATCGCGAACTTCGCGCCGCGCGCACCGAGGTACTCGCTCTGCCCGCGCTTACCGGAGTCGGACTTGCGTTCGGTGTCCTTGAGGCCGATGTGCGAGAGCAGACCGGCCAGCAACGACTGGTGGACGCGGTCCTCGTCCGCGGCCTGCTCGTTGACGGAGACGTCCAGCGAGTTGACCACCTGGCGCAGCTGGCCGTAGAGGTCCTGCCACTCCCGGATGCGGAGGTAGTTCAGGTACTCGCTCCGGCACGTCTTGCGGAACTGGTTCGAGGAGAGCTCGTCCCGCTGCTCCCGCAGGTACTGCCACAGGTTCAGGTAACCCAGGAAATCGGAGTGCTTGGCGGTGAACCGCGCGTGCTGCTGGTCGGCGGCCTGCTGGTGCTCGGCCGGGCGCTCCCGGGGGTCCTGGATGGACAGAGCAGCCGCGATGACCATCGTCTCGTGCACGCAACCGTTGTTCTCGGCCTCGACGATCATCCGCGCCAGCCGCGGATCGATGGGGAGCTGGGCGAGCTTGCCACCGATCCTCGTCAGCCGTTGATCGCCCTGCTTGCTGGGCCGGTCCAGGGCACCGAGCTCGTGCAGCAGGTTGACACCGTCGGTGATCTGGCGCTTGTCCGGCGGCTGCACGAAGGGGAACGAGGCGACGTCGCCGAGCCCCAACGAGGTCATCCGCAGGATCACCGAGGCCAGGTTCGTGCGCAGGATCTCCGGGTCGGTGAACTCCTGGCGCGCCAGGAAGTCCTGCTCGGAGTACAGCCGGATGCAGATTCCCTCGGACTCGCGGCCACACCGCCCCTTGCGCTGGTTGGCCGAGGCCTGCGAGACGGGTTCGATGGGGAGCCGCTGCACCCTGGTGCGATAGCTGTACCGCGAGATGCGGGCCGTGCCCGGGTCGACGACGTACTTGATCCCCGGCACGGTCAACGAGGTCTCGGCCACGTTCGTGGCCAGCACCACGCGCCGGTGGGAGTGCCTCTGGAACACGCGCTGCTGCTCGGCCGAGGACAGTCGCGCGTAGAGCGGAAGCACCTCGGTGCGCGGGGGCTTGCGCTGTTCCAGGGCCTCGGCGGTGTCCCTGATCTCCCGTTCGCCGCTGAGGAAGACGAGGACGTCGCCGGGGCCCTCCGCGCACAGCTCGTCCACCGCGTCCCCGATGGCCGTGGTCTGGTCGCGCTCGACGTCCTCCAGTTCGTCGGAGTCGTCCACCAGGGGCCGGTAGCGCACCTCCACCGGGTAGGTGCGCCCCGACACCTCGACGATCGGGGCTCCGCCGAAGTGCTCGGAGAACCGTTCGGGATCGATGGTGGCCGAGGTGATGATCACCTTCAGGTCGGGGCGCTTGGGCAGGATCCGCTTGAGGTAGCCGAGGATGAAGTCGATGTTGAGGCTGCGCTCGTGCGCCTCGTCGATGATCAGCGTGTCGTAGCGCCGCAGCAGCGCGTCGCGCTGGATCTCGGCGAGCAGGATGCCGTCGGTCATCTGCTTGACCAACGTGTCCTCGTTCGCCCGTTCGGTGAAGCGGACCTGGTACCCGACCGGAGCGCCGACCTCGGTGTCCAGCTCGGCGGCGAGTCGTTCCGCCACGGTCCTGGCCGCGAGCCTGCGCGGCTGGGTGTGGCCGATGGACCCGAGCACCCCGCGCCCGAGCTCCAGGCACATCTTCGGAAGCTGCGTGGTCTTGCCCGAGCCGGTCTCGCCCGCGACGACGACCACCTGGTTGTCCCTGATGGCTGCCAGCAGGTCCTCGCGCCGCTGCGTGACGGGGAGTTCCGGTGGGTAGTTGAGCTCGGGAACCCGCTCACGGCGCCGCGTGACGCGTTCCCGTGCCGTCGCGAGGTCCGCGGAGATCTCCTCGACCACCGAGCGCAGCGCCTGTTCCTCCCGGATCTTGCGGGCTCCGTCGATACGACGACGCAGCCGACGCTGATCCTGTGTCATCAGCTCGGACAGGCTCTCACGCAGTTCGGACAGCGAGGGCGAAACGGGTGCAGTGGCCATAGCCTCCCCAGGATAGAGATCCCGTCTCCTGTCGTGCCGCCGCATTTCGGCGGACTCACATCACGTGCTCGACCGATCCGCGGGGCGGGACGGCGGTCCCGGCAGCCGAACACCTGTCGGCGCGAAAGACCCGCGGGACGAGCCAACCGTTCCCCGGAACGTCACGACGTCGGCTGGGATTCCAGCCCGGACGCGCCTCCGCGGCGGGGCCCCGGCCCGAAGTGGCTCCCCGGGAGCATCCGGCTCGGGTCCCCGCACCGCGGTGCGGACGCGCTCAGGTCAGCTCCGCTTCGCAGAGCACGGCTGTGGGAGTGTCACCTACGCGGGTGAGCACCACGGTGGCCGCCGCGTCACCGGAGAGCTTCATCCTCCGGCGCAGCGCGTCCGGATCCACGTCCAAGCCGCGCACCAGGATCTCCAGCCGTCCGACCCCGTGGCGCCGCAGCAGCGCGCGCAAGGACTTCTCACTGTATTTGCCCTGTTCGAGCACGCGGAACGCACGCACCCCCGGAGGAGGGGTGTCCCCGGTGAGATAGGCGATCCGGTGGTCGAGCTGCCCCAGGCCGTGGCGCGCGGCGTACTGGCGGACCAGCCCGGCGCGGATGACCGCACCGTCGGGCTCGACCAACCACCTCCCCGTGTCACGCACCGGGCAGTCGTCGGGCTCGGCATCGGTGATCCGCAGGGCGACACCACCGTCGCCGCGCAGCACGGTCGCGGTCCGGTGCGCTCCCGGCTCGGCCGGATCGCCCAGCCAGACCGAGGCCTCCCGCACCTGACCGCCCAACGAGATCAACTCGACCTCGGCGTCCCCCGGAACCAGGTCGAAGTCCAGGCCGGGGGCGCACTTGACCACCAGATCCCGCCCGTGGTGGGCGGCGAGCAGTTCACGGAGCGGGGGTTCCAGGTCGTCCGGCTTCCACCTCCTGCGCCCGGTGCCGTCCCGCCTGCCCGGATCGGCGAGCACAGTGGTTCCCGTGGTGACCGGCCGCAACGCGTCGGCCCGCACCAGCCCCGCCCGCACCCCACGGGCGGCCAGGTTGCCCCGCGCCATCGCCAACCGGACCTCGTCGAGGTCGGAGCCGACGCAGCGCCGGGCGACCGGGGCGATCTCCGCGAGATCGGCCCCGATCGAGCAGGTGACGTCGTGCACGTCCCTCCCGGCCAGCCGAGCGGCGCGGAGCCGGGCCACCGGAGTCGCCGTGGCCTGCTGCAACGCCGGATCCGTGAACAACCACTCGTCCGCCCCGCTCAGCTTGGCCGCGGCACGTCGGCGCAGCGCCACGGTCTCCAGCACGGCGGGGGCGAACCGCCTGCCCGCGACCTCACGTGCGGTGGCCGTGTCGGCCAACCGGGAGGAGGACGTCAGGGGCAGCCCGGCGACCTCGGTCAGCGCCCGCTCCCCCTCGGGGGATCGCAGGAAGGCGACGTCGTCGACGTCAAAGGTGTAAGCCACGCCCGACCAGCCGGATCATTCGCCGGTGAACTCGGCCTTGCCCGGGCCGTTCTCGATGAACGAGCGCATGCCGATCTTCTGGTCCTCGGTCGCGAACAGCGAGGTGAACAGATGGGTCTCGATCCGCAGTCCGGTGTTCAGGTCCGTCTCGAGTCCCTCGTCGATCGCCCGCTTGGCGGCGGCCAGGGCGTGCGCGGGCCCGTTGACGAACTGCTCCGCCCACCGGCGCGCGGTGGCGTACACCTCTTCCGCGGGCACGACCTCGTCCACCATCCCCGAGGAGAGCGCCTCGTCGGAATCCACGAAGCGGCCGCTGAAGACCACGTCCTTGGCCTTGCTCGGGCCGACCAGCCGCGCCAGCCGCTGCGTGCCGCCCGCACCGGGGATGACACCGAGCAGGATCTCCGGCTGACCGACCTTCAGCCCCTCGGCGGCGACACGCCGATCACAGGTGAGGGCCAGCTCGAAGCCACCGCCGAGCGCGTAACCGGTGAGAGCCGCCACCGTGGGTTTCGGGATCCCGGCCACCGCGCTCAACGCGTCCGAGAGGCCACGGCGCTCCTTCTCCGCCATCTCGGGCGCGGACTTCTCGGACATCTCCTTGATGTCCGCCCCTGCCGCGAAGACCTTCTCACCGCCGTAGACGATCACGGCCCGAACGTCGGAGCGCTCGGCCGCCTCCTCGGCGACGGCACGGATCTCCTGCTCGACCTGACTGTTGAGCGCGTTCATCTTGGGACGATCCAACCTGATCGTCCCGATGCCGCCGTCGACCTCCAGCCTGACGAACTCACCCACGGCGCAACCTCCTCGTCGAATCGTGAACGGTGCCGCAGACTACCGCGCGCGGACGGCACCGGAATCTGTGTCGTTGCTCTCCACCGTCACCGGACGACGACGGCCGGACCAAGCGGGATCATCGCCTGCGCTGCGCGAAGTAGCGGTCGCCGTTGCGCCGCAGCTCGAGATCCTGATCGAAGGTCTTGGACAGGTTGTCCTCGGTGAGCACGTCGTCGAGCATCCCCTCGGCAACCACACCTCCCTCGCGCAGCAGCAAAGCGTGCGTGAAGCCGGGAGGTATCTCCTCGACGTGATGGGTCACCAGGGTCATCGCGGGAGCGTCGGGGTCGAGGGCGAGCTTCGACAACCTGGCCACCAGGTCCTCGCGCCCACCGAGATCCAGCCCTGCCGCGGGCTCGTCCAGCAGCAGCATCTCGGGATCGGTCATCAGCGCCCGCGCCAGCAGTACCCGCTTGCGCTCCCCCTCGGACAGCGTCCCGAACGCGCGTCCCGACAGCTCGGCCACTCCCATGTCCTCGAGCAGCTCGTCGGCCCGTTCGGTGTCCATGCTTTCGTATTCCTCGCGCCACCGGCCGACAACGGCGTAACCGGCGCTGACGACGGCGTCCCGCACGAGCTCGTCCTCCGGCATCCTGGCGGCCGTGGCCGCCGAGCAGAAACCGATGCGCGGACGCAGCTCGAAAACGTTGGTGCTGCCCAGCCGCTCACCGAGCACGTCGACCGTGCCGGTCGTCGGGTACAGCTCGGCTCCGGCGAGTTTGAGCACGGTGGTCTTCCCCGCGCCGTTCGGCCCGAGCACCACCCAGCGCTCGTCGAGCTCCACCGACCAGTTCACGTCGGTCACGAGCGTGCTCTCCGCCCGCCGGACACTGACGCCATCCATTCGGATGACCAGGTCGTCCACGTCTACCTCCCAGCCGCGACCGGCCGTAGTTCGCGTGCCGGTCGGCACGCGGTCGTATCCGCGTGGATCGTGGGATCACTCCGATCCACTTCCTTCATTCTCCCGGTACCCCGGAACGGACGTGCGCCCGGGACCACGCCGCCGCGGCCACCATAGGACGATTCCACGACCGCACCACACCACCCGCCTCACGCGGGTAGCATCCACTTCCCGTGCGTGCGTTGTGGAAACCGCTCCGTGAACCGTGGTGCGCGACGGCGCTGGCCGGTCCGGTGGTGCTGACCGTGCTCGAGGTCGTCCTGGACAACGGGTTCGGCGGGGTCGCGCTCGCGGCCGCGGGAGCGCTGCTCGGGGCGATCGTGCTGCCCGCCGGGGTCCGGGCGGGGCTGCTGCTCGGGTCCTTCCTGTTCGGCCTGCGGGTGCACAACATCGTGATCGGGGCGATGCGGCGGGTGGCGACCTTCCGGCTGGGCGGGGTGCTCGTGACCGTGCGCGCCCTCCCCGTAGTGCTCAGCGCCGACATCGGCCCCCGCAGGGAGCCGGTCGTGACGCGTTCCGTCCTCGCGGCGGTGACCTCGGCGCTGGCCGGGCTCCTCGTCGTCGGCGCCTGCCTGCTCGCCGCGGACTCCTCCTTCGGGCGCGGCCTCTTCCTGGCCACAACGGCCTCGATGATCCACGCGCTGGTACCGCGCAGGGCACCGCTGGGCACCTCCACCGGGTGGTTGCTCTTCGGTCTCCCGCGCATGAGCGAACCGCGCCGCCTGGAGTTCCGCGCCGGGGCCCGCGCCGCCGAGGCGCACGCGCTGCTGCAGGACGGCAGGATCGACGCGGCGGAGGCCGTTGTGGACGAACTCGCCGAGATCGCTCCGAACGCGCGGACCACCGCCTCCTGCCGGGCGACCGTGCACGAGGCCCGTGGCGAGTTCGACGAGGCCACGATGCTGTTGCTGCACACGCTGTCCACGCACTCCCCGGAAGCGCGGGAGATGTCCTACCTGCTGGCCGGACTCGCCGGACTGGCGCTCGCGGCCGCGGAGGCGGGGCAGCTGCCTTCCGAGGATCTCATCCCCACGGCCGAGCAGGCGCTGCACGACTCGGTCAAGCTCGGCTTCCCCGGCTTCGAGCTGAGCGGGACCTTCGGACTGCTCGCGCTGGCCAACGGCGAGACCGACCGTGCCACGCACCTCGCCGAGCTCGGCGCGCGGCACGCCACTTCCGGGACCACCCGGGCGGACAACCTGGCCACACTGGCCCGCGCGCACATGGCGCGGGGCGACAACGCGAGTGCCCGCGCCGCGCTCGCCGAAGCGGAAGGTCTCGCGGCGTGGTGGCCGCGCGTGCGCTCCACCCGAGAGCGACTGACGATCCGCTGAGTGACTTTCGGCGGCTCGGTTGCCGTAGGTGGTTGCGTGGCGGAACCTCTCGCGGGCTCTCGCTGCGAGTGCCCCGACATCGGGTGCGACCGTGGCTACTCGATGGGCGCGCTCCCGCAGCCGGGCGCCGACCGAGGTTCCGCCACCCGCACCGCCACGCAAACCGAGCCGCCGAACCCTAAAACCGCCGAGCCACTACCCAGCGAGGACGACCTTGCCGAGTTCGGCCGGGCTGGACAGCAGCCGGTGCTGCGGCAGCACACGAACGGTGTAGCCGGCGGGGCCGGTGTGCGGCAGGGTCACCGTGGCCTGGTACCCGCCGTCGGCGACGCAACTCATCGACGTGGTGACGAAGTCGCGCAACTCGTCCGAATCGTCCACTCTGCCGACGACGACCTCCACCTTCACGTCGGAGTCGTCCAGCCCGGCCAGCTCGACCAGGGCGCGCACGGTGACCTTGCCCCCCAGCAGCGGGGTCGAACCGTCCTCGACGGACATGTACGTGTCGGTTATCCGCACCTCGCTCCACGCCTGTTCGAGCCGCTCCCTGTAGGCCGCTATCTCCTTGGCGCCCCGATAGCGGTCCGCCGAGGCGGCCTGCACGGAACGGATCGCGGGCGAGTAGAAGTTGTCGACGTACTCGCGGACCATCCTGGAGGACTGCACCCGCGGCCCCAGGGTCGCCAGGGTGTGCCGCACCATCGACATCCACCGCCCGGGAACCCCTTCGCTGTTCCGCTCGTAGAACATCGGCGCCACGTGCTCGCCGATCAGTTCGTAGAGCGCGCCCGCTTCGAGGTCGTCCCTGCGTTCCGGATCGCTCACCCCGTTCGCGTTGGGGATCGCCCACCCGTTGTGGCCGTCGTACATCTCGTCCCACCAGCCGTCCCGGACCGACAGGTTCAGCCCGCCGTTCAGCGCGGACTTCATGCCCGAGGTCCCGCAGGCCTCCAACGGGCGCACCGGGTTGTTCAACCAGACGTCGCAACCGGCGTAGAGGTAGCGGGCCAGCGACATGTCGTAGTCGGGCAGGAAGACGATGCGGTGGCGCACCTCGGGGTCGTCGGCGAAACGCGCGATGTGCTGGATCATCGCCTTGCCGCCCTCGTCGGCGGGGTGCGACTTGCCCGCCACCACCACCTGCACCGGGTGGTCCGGGTCGAGCAGCAGGGCCCGCAACCGCTCGGGGTCGCGCAGCATCAGCGTCAGGCGCTTGTAGGTCGGCACCCTCCGCGCGAAACCGATCGTGAGCACGTCCGGGTCGAATACCGAGTCGCACCAGCCCAGCTCCAGGTCCGAGGCCCCGCGCTGCAGCCAGGCGTACCGCAGCCTGCGACGCACCTCCTCGACGAGCCGCTGCCGCAACGAGCTGCGCAGCTCCCACAGCAACGAGTCACTGACGGGTTCGATGCCGCGCAGCCCCGCTCCCTGGTCCATCTCGGACTCGCCGAGCAGTTTGCCGAGCTCCCGCGCCGACCAGGTGGGGCCGTGCACTCCGTTGGTGACCGAGGAGACGGGGATCTCCGCGGTGTCGAAGCCGGGCCACAGCCCGCTGAACATCTTGCGGCTGACGTCGCCGTGCAGCTCGGAAACACCGTTGGCCCGCTGCGCCAGCCGCAACCCCATGTTGGCCATGTTGAAGGTGCCCGGCTTGTTCTCCACGCCGAGCTCCAGGATCTCGTCGGTCGGAACTCCCGGCAGCAGGGACTGCGCGGAGCCGTCGCCGAAGTAGTGCCGAACCAGGTGCGTGGGGAACCGGTCCAGACCGGCGGGAACCGGGGTGTGGGTGGTGAAAACGGTCCCCGCCCGCACGGCCGCCACGGCCTCGTCGAACTGCAGTCCGGGGCCGGCCAGCAGCTCGCGGATGCGTTCCAGCCCCAGGAAACCCGCGTGCCCCTCGTTCATGTGGAACACCTCGGGGGAGGCCATCCCGGTCAGCTCGCAGTAGGCCCGGACGGCCCGCACCCCACCGATGCCGGCGAGGATCTCCTGCCGGATCCGGTGGCTCGAGTCACCTCCGTAGAGCCGGTCGGTCACCCCGCGCAGGTCCTCGTCGTTGTCCTCGAGGTCGCTGTCCATCAGCAACAGCGGAACCCGGCCGACCTGGGCCTTCCAGATCCTCGCCCGCAGGGTCCTCCCCTCGGGCATCGCGACGTGGACCAGCACCGGGTCCCCCGAAGGACGGGTCACCAGCTCCAGCGGCAGTCCACGCGGATCGAGCACCGGGTACTGCTCCACCTGCCAGCCCTCACCGGACAGCGACTGGCGGAAGTAGCCCGAGCGGTAGAACAGCCCCACGCCCACGAGCGGGACCCCGAGGTCGGAAGCCGACTTGAGGTGATCCCCGGCCAGCACCCCCAGGCCGCCCGAGTAGTTGGGCAGCGCCTCGGTCAACCCGAACTCCATGGAGAAGTAGGCGATCGAGGAGGGCAGCGGGGTTCCCTCGTCCCGGCGCTGCTGGTACCAGCGCGGAACCGTGAGGTAACGGCGCAGATCGTCGTCGACGGCCCTGGTCCGCGCCAGGAAGTCCTCGTCCGCGGCGAGGCGGTCCAAGCGCTCCGCGGGCACCTCGGCCAGCAGGCGCAGCGGATCCCCTCCGACCTCCGACCACACGTCCGGTGCTACGGAGGCGAACAGGTCCTGCGTCGGCGGGTGCCAGCTCCAGCGCAGGTTTATGGCCAAGCGGCCGAGCGCTTGCAACGAATCGGGCAGGTGCGCGCTGACGGTGAAGCGGCGGACGGCTCTCACGACGGGTGAGGGTATCTCGCCCCGAACGAGTTCCGCACAGCCCACGAGGACGACGACGTGCGAACCTGGTGCGGTGGACTCGCCGCGGAGGATCTCGGCCCTGGCACTGGGACTGCTGCTGCTCGTGACCGCTGCGGGATGTTCGACCGTCCGGGGGCACCCCGTGGTGGGGGATTCGGTGGTGCGGCACGGTGTGGATCCGTCCTTCGTCTTCGGCACGGACTCCTCCCCGGTCGACGAACTGGCCGCCACGGTCGTGACCGACGCGCAGGACTACTGGAGGCGGACGCTGCCGCGCGCTTTCGGGCAGCCCTGGCACGATCTCGACGGTGGTTTCTTCTCCGTGGACACCACCGACACCGCGTCCGAGCCGCCTCCCTGCACCGCCCAGGTGAGCGAACTCGCGGGGAACGCGTACTACTGCGCCACCGTGGACGCGATCGCCTGGGACCGGGCCGCGCTCCTGCCGGTGCTGCGTACGAACTACGGCCAGTCGGCCGTGGTCGTCGTGCTCGCGCACGAGATGGGCCACGCGGTGGCACACCGCCTCCGCTCCGGTGAAACACCCGCGCGGAAGAGGCGCCCGGTGATCGTCGAGGCCACGGCGGACTGCTTCGCGGGCGCCTACGTCCACCGAGTGGTCACTGGCGACTCAGCACGACTCGGGATGAGCACCGCGGAACTCGACGACGCGCTGCACGCGCTGACCAACTTCGCCGACCCGGTCGGGCAGGGGGTCACCGACGAGCACGGAACGGCCTACGACAGGGCGAGCGCCTTCCAGGACGGTTACACCGGCGGTCCCACCGCGTGCGCCGGAATGACCGCGGCCGATCGACGGCTCAGCGGCGACTGGACCGGAGACGGGCGGCGCGCGGGCGATCGCGAGTTCCCGGAACTGCTGAACGAACGGATCCCGGCCATCAGGGACTACTTCCGCGAACTGGCCGTCCACGGCGGGTGGGCGTGGACACCACCCGCCGTGCGCGCCGCGCGGGACTCGAACACCTCCGGGTGCGCCGCCGAGGCGGCGGTGTACGAGTGCCGCGGTGACGTCGTCGTCGACCGCGCCGCCCTGGACCGGCTCACCTACGAGCTCGGTGACCAGGCTGCCGAGATCCCCCTGGTGGCCGCTCTCGCCACGGACGCGCTCCGGCGGTCCGGAGAGGACTCCGACGCCCGGGGGCTAGAGCGAGCCGCCACCTGCCTCAGCGGGGCGCACACCGCGGAACGGGTGCGCGGGCCCGGCAACGGCTCGGCCGCCGATCTCGACGAGGCGGTTCGTTCCGTGCTCGCGGGGAATTCCCTGTTCGCGGGAGAGACCATCAGCGGCTTCGAAGCACTGCGCGCTTTCCGGACGGGGGTGCGCGACGGCGTGCGAGCGTGTTCGAGCTGAAACGCGCTCGCGGTACTGCGCGCCCGGTCGAGTCGGCCGCCCGCACGTGACGCGGCGCACCGGCGGCGTCGCGGGACGCATCGGACGAGCGCCCGGTCCGGATCCACAACGGATCGAACGGGTCGCGTTCGTTAGGCTTCGCCGGGACCCGCACGGCAACGGTGTGCCCCGGCGCTCGGTGCCCGGCCGGCCGTGCGGACCGCTTCCGGAAGGATCCGAGTGCTCCCCTCCGAACGACGGGGCGGGTGAGTACGACCGCACGATTTCGAGGACGGGGCGCGTCAGTGGCACGAAGCTCGACAACACGACTGCTGATCGCCGCGTCGTCCGCGGCGCTGGCGCTCTGTCTCGGAGTGACCGGCTGCTCCAGGACGATCAACGGAACCCCCACCACGAGCGGAAGCACCTCCGCGGACACCGTGGCCGGGCTACCGGCCAGCGACGGTCCCAGCGGTCTCAAACCCGGGGCCCAGGACGCAGGGCTTCCCGTGGAGGGCGGAACGGACGGGAAGGTGGACACGCTGGCCACCAACGCGGTCGCCGACGTCCAACGGTACTGGCGGAGCGCCTACCCGGAGACCTTCGGAGGAGGCGACTTCCGACCGATCGAGCGACTGGTCTCCTACGACTCCGGCGGCGGGGGCAGGCGTGTCTGCGGGCAGGACACCTCCGGGCTCGTGAACGCCTTCTACTGCCCCGCCGAGGACACGATCGCCTGGGACAGGGGCGAGCTGCTCCCCGGCCTGCGGAACACGTTCGGCGCGATGGCCCCGGTCACCGTGCTGGCCCACGAGACCGGCCACGCCGTGCAGTACCGGGCCGGTCTCGTCGACGAGCGGACCCCGACGCTGGTTTCCGAGCAGCAGGCGGACTGCTTCACCGGAGCGTTCTTCCGGCACGTCGCGGAGGGCTCCGCGGAACACGTCCGCGTCTCCACCGGAAGCGGGCTGAACAAGGTCCTGGGGGTGCTCGGCTACATCAGGGACGAGCCCGGCAGAACCGGCTTCTCCGATGCGCGGGCCCACGGGAGCGCTTTCGACCGCGTCTCGGCGTTCCAGTACGGCTTCAGCGACGGTCCGAAGCGCTGCACCGAGATGACCGAGGAGTCCGTGACCGAGCGGACCACCCAGTTCCGGTTCTGGAAGGAAGCCCAGGAAACAGACCTCCCGATCGACGGGGAGAGCGTCGAGCAGGTCGAGCGAAGCCTGCGTGAGGTCTTCGTCGACACGGGTGTGGCGCCTCCGGAGATCACCACCGAACAGCGGCCCTGCCCGGGCACGGAAACCACGGAACCGGCCTCCTACTGCGCGGAGACCAACACGATCTCGCTGAACCTGTCCGAACTGCGCACCGCCGCGACCCCTCCCGGCAACGGTGACCGGGAGTCGGGTTACGGGGACTTCGCCGCCTACGCGCAGCTCGCCTCGCGGTACGCGCTGGCCGTGCAGGAGGCAGCCGGGCTGACGCTCACCGGCGACACCGCCGGGCTGCGCACCGCCTGCCTGGTCGGCGCGTGGAGCGGGCTGATCGTGGAGGACCCGATCGGCAGGCGGAACCCGGTGGGCGAACTGCGGATCGCACCGGGTGACCTCGACGAGGGAATCGCCTCCCTGCTCAGCGACAACGGACTCATAGCCGCGGACGCGGAGGGCGAGCAGGTACCGGCGGGATTCGCGCGGGTGGAGGCGTTCCGCGTTGGTTTCCGGCAGGGGACGGCCCCCTGCGCCTCCGAATACGACGACTGATGACGTATCGGCTCGGTTCGCGTGGGTGGTCGCTCGGCGGAACCTCGGGCGGCGCCCGGCCGCGCCGGACCCCGGCACCGGGTAGCCACCTGCACGACGCCGGGGCCGTCCTCGCCGGGCACTCGTCCGAGAAGCCGCGGCGGCACCGGTGGGCAACGTGGGCGCTTCGGCGCGGCTTGCGCCGAAGCACCACGCCGGTCGTCGACCGCGGCGGGGAGACGGCAGTCAGAACAGGGCGTTCGCCAGGGACCGGCGCGCGTTGGCGACCCGCTGGTCCCCTTCGGGGAAGAGCCCGAACATCTCCAGCAGCTCCTCGCGAACACGGTCGCGATCGCCACCCGAAGTACGCCTGACCGCTTCGATCAGCCTGTTGAACGCGTCCTCGACCCGTTGCTGCGCCAGTTCGGCGTCCGCGGCGGCGAGCTGGGCGTCCACGTCGTCCGGGCTCCCCTCGGCACGTTCGACGGCCGCGGGATCGGCGTTCTCCGCCCTGGCCGTGAACCGGACCTGCGCCAGCGCCGCCTTGGCCTGCTCGTTGTCCGGCTCGGAATCCAGAATCCGCTGGTAGGCCTGTTCGGCGGCGGCGTACTCGCCCCGCTCCAAGGCCTCCTCCGCGGCGGTGAAGCGGGAGTCCTCCTGCTCGGCCTCCTCGCCGGTCGCCTCCTCGGCGGCGCGGATTCCCGGAAGCTGATCACGTTGCGCGTCGAGGATCGAGTTGATCCACTGCCTGATCTGCTCCTCGGGTTGCGCGCCTGCGAAGGCCTCGACGGGCTGGCCGCCCGCTATCGCGATCACCGTCGGGATGGACTGAGCTCCGAACAGCTGCGCGATGCGCTGGTTGGCGTCCACGTCGATCGTGGCGAGCACCCAGGTTCCCCCGCCCTCGCGGGCCAACTTCTCCAGCACCGGGGAGAGCTGCTTGCACGGCTGGCACCAACTCGCCCACAGGTCCACGACAACGGGGACCTGCATGGAACGGTCGACCACTTCGGCCTGGAAATTGGATTCGGTGACCTCGACGATCGCGGAGTCGCCGCCCTCCGAGCCCGCGCCGGAGCCTGTCGACCGCTGCGTCTCCGCGCTCGACTCGGCCCGGTTCTTCAGCGCCGAGAGGTCCACCGCCCCCGCCATCGAGGAGGAAGCCGCCGCGCTCTGCTGTGCATCAGGGTTTTGCCGTGGATCAGGCCTTGTCACACCACCATCGTGACACGTCGCGCACCCGTCGTCCCACTCCACCCCGATTCGGTTTCACCACCGTTGCCCGGTCAACGGAAAAGCTGTTCACGCAACGCGCAGCAGAAACCGGATACCCACACGATCAAGGGAAAACTGATCACCCGTCCAGGTGGCTTTGCCGGAATTCCCCTCATCTTCAGCGGGTGTGGCGCCGAATTCCTCCAGCGAGTCCGCGGTGCGGAGAGCACGCGTTCAGCGCTCTGACCGCCACTCAGTAGGGACTCGATCGGGAAAACTCCCTACCCGCAAGTACGACGAGAGGTACCAATAGTGCGTATTGCAACCCGTGTTGCCGGTGCAGCCGGTGTCGCCGCCATGGGCATGATGACCCTGGGGCCGGCCGCGTTCGCCGACACCGCCGACAACGACGGCATCAACGCGGTCGACGACAACAACATCAGCGCCGTGCCGATCCAGGCCTGCGGAAACGACATCGGCGCCGCTATCGGTGTGATCGTGGAGCTCCTGTCGCCGGAGTCCTCCAAGTGCGTCAACGCGCCGGTCGTCGACCACCCGATGGCCAAGTGAGCTAACCGGCGAGTCTTCCCGTGAGGCGGTGCCGGGGACCTCTCGACACCGCCTCCGAGGGACGGTCACCGCCGAGGCAGCACTCGGACGGCCTCTCCGGGAGAAGGGGGATCATTCCTCATCGAGCTGCTGCTCGACCCGCTCCACCTTCTCCCGGAGCTGGTTCGTGTGTCCCGGGCGGATATCCGCCTTGATGACGAGACTCGTACGCGGTGCCCGCGCTGACACGGCGTCGGTCGCGCGCCGGACCACGTCCATCACTTCCTCCCACTCTCCTTCGATCGTGGTGAACATGGCGTTCGTCTCGTGCGGCAGCCCGGACTCACGGACGATCCGCACGGCCTCGGCGACAGCGGCGCTGACGCTGTCCGAGTCCCCCGCTCCCGAGGGCGCCACGCTGAACGCGACCAACATCTCCACATCTCCTGACTACGGGTCGCTCACCCGTCGTGACTTCGTAACCTGCGCCACGGGAACCTATCGACGTTCCGGCACGGAGGCATTCCGTACGCGCCGCCCCGACAACCTCGAACTCCCCGTGTCGCCCGTTCGTGCAAGTGCCCGCTGCTAGCGTCGAATGCCATGAGCCCCCGTCAACCGCTGCCCTTCGATCCCATAGCCCGCGCGGCCGAGATCTGGTCCCAACGCGTCGGCCCGTCCTCGACGATGGCCGCGGTAACCAGCATCATGCGAGTCCAACAGATTCTGCAGTCGGAGGTCGACGCGGCGCTCCGACCGCACAACCTGACGTTCGCCCGCTACGAGGCCCTCGTCCTGCTGACCTTCTCCCGCCAGGGCAGCCTCCCGATGCGCGTCATGGGCGACCGGCTGCAACTGCACCCGACCAGTGTCACAAACATCGTCGACCGGCTGGAGGCCGACGAACTCGTCCGTCGGATCCCGCATCCGACCGACCGGCGCACCACGCTCGTGGAAGTCACCGACAGCGGACGCGAACTGACGGACGAGGCCACCGAATCGGTGACCGCCGTGGACTTCGGACTCTCCGGGATAACCGAACGACAGACACGGCAGCTCACCGAACTTCTGGGCAAGGTACGGCAATCCGCGGGTGATTTCTGAACGCGCCTCCGCGCGTGGAAGTCCTCCGTTCAGGTTGACCAGGTGCTCACTTGGCGGAACCTCTCGCGGCGGCGCCGACTGCCGGGGTTGCGCGTTTCGGCGCTGCCGCGCCGAAGAAAGCCCTCGAACCAACCAAAACTCGACTGGAAAGCACCACCGAGAACTTCCGGCAGAAGGCTTCGTTCGGCTCGGGGGCTTCAGCCCACGCGGAGCGTGGGTCCCCGGTGCGTGAGTCGGATGCATCGCGGGGCGGCAGAGCACGTGGCGTAGGCCGCTACTCGAGGTACCCTCCGACGCTCCCGAGGCTCCGACTCACGCGACGGCTAACCGAGCACCCACGCAAAGCACCGCTGCGGGGTCTAGTTCAAAGCGCGCAGAGCCCCGACCAGACGGGACCACGAGGTCGGCCCCATTTCCTCGGGCGTCCTCAGAACTCCGCGCCGCAGAGCCCAGCGCTCGAACACCACCGACGCGAAGGGCGGGATCGAGGCCACCAGCGCGAGAACCAGAACACGGAAACTCCACCGCAGCGGCCCGTACACGATCAGGCTCACCAGCACGTAGGCGGTGAAGACCAGACCGTGCACCCACCCCATGACGGTCACGGCCTCGGGGTACCCGAACCCGTACTTGAAGACCATCGCGATGAGCAGTCCCGCCCACGAGATCGCTTCGGCGATCGCGGTCAGCCGGAACCAACCGACACAAGTCCTGAACACGGGATCACCGTATCTCGTGACGCGCGGCACTCTCCGAGCGGCGTGCCCCGGGAAGCGCCGCGCGGTCCCGCCGGACCGCTGGCCACTGTCGGGGATTTCTCGTTCAATGGCGGTATGAACCGCTGGGTGCTGCACCTGGACATGGACGCCTTCTACGCGTCCGTGGAACAGTTCACCCGTCCCACGCTTCGCGGACGTCCCCTGCTCGTCGGCGGGACCGGGCCGCGCGGCACCGTGGCCGGGGTGAGCTATCCGGCACGGGAGCACGGGGTGCACTCGGCCATGCCGATGTGGGAAGCCCGGCGGCGGTGCCGGACGGCCGTGGTACTTCCACCCCGGTTCCGGCTTTACCGGACGGTGAGCGGCCGGGCCTTCACCATCGTCCGCGAAGTCGCGGGGCGGTTCGAGCAGGTTTCGATCGACGAGGCCTTCCTGGAGCCCTGCGAACTCGCCGGAGCGAGTCGGCGGACGGTGGCGGAGTTCGCGGAGAACCTCAGAACCAGGGTGCGCGAGGAGGTCGGGGTGAACGCCTCCATAGGCGCGGGCTCGGGAAAGCAGCTCGCCAAGATCGCCTCGGGAATGGCCAAGCCGGACGGTTCGATGATCGTTCCCGCCGAGGAGGAGGGGGGACTGCTCGCCGGGCTCCCGGTGCGGAAACTCTGGGGCATAGGCCCGATCGGAGAATCGAAGCTGCACCGCATAGGGGTGCACACGATCGGGGAGCTGGCCGCGCTCAAACTCGGTGACGTGACCGCGCTGCTCGGTCAGGCCCACGGTACCGAACTGCACCGGTTGGCCCACGGCATCGACGAACGTCCGGTGACCGAGCGGGCCGAGGCCAAACAGGTCGGCGCCGAGACGACCTTCGACACCGATCGGACCGACCACGGTGAGCTGGCGGAGGAGATAGCCGAGATGGCGGAAGCGGCGCACCGCAGGTTGATCGCCTCCGAGCGAGCCGCCAGAACGGTCACGCTGAAGGTCCGGGACGCCGATTTCAGCACGATCAGCCGTTCCGAGACCTTCGCTTCGGCGACGGCCGACCGCGAGGAGCTGGCCGCGGCCGCCAGGAGACTGACCTCCGTCGCGGTGCGCCCCGGTGTCCCGGTCCGGCTGGTCGGGGTCTCCTACTCCGGACTGGCCACGGCGGAGCAGGCGGCGCTGTTCCCCACCCCCGAGGAGACAACCGGCCGGAGCGACGGCGCTGTGACAGCGCCCGCGCCGAATCCGGCGGCACCGTCACCCACCCCGCGGGAGCCCCCTCGGGAGGCCTTGACCCAGGGGGACGATGTTCACCACCCGGCCTGGGGGCACGGCTGGGTGCAGGGCTGCGGTCACGGCAGGGTGACGGTGCGGTTCGAGACCGCCCGCACCGGCCCGGGACGGGTGTGGACCTTTCCCTCCGGGACCCCCGAGCTGACCTCCGCGGACCCGCTGGACAGTCTCGGTGAGCACACCCCCAGGCTGCTCGAGTTCGAGGAGAACGCGGAGCCGCCGGGTCGCTCCCCCCGCGGAACACCTCTCGACCAGGGGACGCCGACGGAGTGATTCGCCGCCCGCGCCGAACGAGCCGTCGGAGCGCCGTGCCCGGGAACTCGCCCACCGGCACGAGCCGCCGAGTGGGCGCCGGGGGGTTCACCGGTGTTTTCCGGTCGAGTCGCTGGTCGACTCGGTGCCTTCTTCCGGCGCAGGCAGCGCCGGAGCGCACCACCGAGCGGTCGGCACCGCCGCGGGTTCTTCCGTGGTGCTCCCGCCAGGAAGCCCCGACGTCGTGCAGGTGGCTTACCCGGTGCCGGGGCACTCGCTCACGAGACCGCGAGAGGTTCGACCCGGTGACCACCTGCGACGGGGGGAGCGCGGAAAGGCCCTGTCAGGTTTGCGGAACCGGGAGCCGACGCCGGTACTGACCGACCCAGGCCCGGGGCGCCGCGGCCTGCACCCCTTTCTCCAGCTGTTTGGGCAGCCTGCTCAGCGCGGGAAGGTGGAACCGGTAGCGCACCCCGGGCAGCCCCTGCATGGGAGGAGACTCCTCCACCC
This sequence comes from Actinopolyspora biskrensis, assembly GCF_013408175.1. Lineage (GTDB taxonomy): Bacteria > Actinomycetota > Actinomycetes > Mycobacteriales > Pseudonocardiaceae > Actinopolyspora > Actinopolyspora biskrensis. Next base: position 176,803 of record NZ_JACBYW010000005.1, on the reverse strand, counting down.
TCCAGCGCTCCAGTTCGGGGTGCCGCTCGGGAAAGGCCGGATCAGCCGGGAACAGTTCCAGCGCACGCCGCCGCTCCGGGTGCACGAGCCTGCGGTTCTCTACGGGGCGCAACGAACCGACACCGGCAGCGGTGATCTCCTCCCACGGCACCGCGAAGACCTCTCCGTTCGTGCGGGGGTACAACCCCCTGCTGTCCAGCAGGAATCCCCGCCCGCTCAACGACCCCCTGGCAGCGGCGATGAACCAGACGAAGCACACCCCGAACACGATCTGCCAGAACCACAGCCAGAAACCGCTCCCCGATCCCGCGAGGGCTGCCGCGCACAACACGGTCAGGAACCCGCTGATGCCCCCGCCGACGAGGAGGTTGCGAAAGGCCGCCGCGCTGACGTCGATGTCACGGGCGTTGGCCCCGAGCAGCGGAGCGTCCCTCGTCTGCGGGCCGGGACGCTGCTCGTTCATCGGTTCCGCGCGCGTCGCGGACGGGTCCTTCCCGCGGTCGTTCCTCCTCGTCCGCGGCGGTTCCGCGTTGTTTCCCGGAGGAACGTTGCGGCGCTCGACCACGGTCTCCTGCTGCGCGAGAGTACGGTACGGGGCCGTACTTCCCTCCGTGTTCCCACGATCGGCGCGTTGCCATCCACCGGGTAGCCACTTCATGGGGACAGAATATCCCCGCTGTGCGTGACCGAACCGTACGGTGAGAGCGATTTCCGGGGCGTACGGAACGAAAATGGGGGAAACCCCCAGGGGTCGGCCGGTCCGCCCTCGCGAGGACGACCCGCCCGACCACCCGAGCGGTCACTCCACGAAGAATCCTCACTTCTTCTCGTCGCGGGGAACGTGCAGCAGCAGCGCGTCCCCCTGGCCGCCACCGCCGCACAGCGCGGCGGCGCCGTCCCCACCACCACGGCGGTTCAGCTCGAGAACGAGATGCAGCGCCAAGCGGGCACCGGACATCCCGATCGGGTGTCCCAGCGCGATCGCCCCGCCGTTGACGTTGACCCTTCCCTCGTCCAGACCGAGCGCGCGGGTCGAAGCGATGCCGACGGCGGCGAAGGCCTCGTTTATCTCCACCAGGTCCAGTTCGGAGGCTTCCCGTCCGGAACGCGCGCACGCCCTCCTGATCGCGTTGGACGGTTGCTCGTGCAGACTCGCGTCCGGACCGGCCACGACACCGTGCTTGCCGATCTCGGCGAGCCAGCTCAGCCCCAACTGCTCGGCCCGCGACTTGCGCATCACGACGACGGCGGCGGCCCCGTCCGAGATCTGCGATGCGGTTCCGGCCGTGATCGTTCCCTCCGCGTCGAAGGCGGGGCGCAACTTGCCCAGCCCTTCCGCCGTGGTGTCCGCGCGGATCCCCTCGTCCGCGTCGACCAGCAGCGCCTCCCCCTTGCGCCGGGGGACGGTGACCGGTTCGATCTCCTCGGTGAACGCTCCGCGGTCCGCCGCGGCTCCGGCCCGCTGGTGCGAGCGGGCGGCGAACTCGTCCTGCTCTTCGCGGGTCAATCCGTAGTGGTGGTTGTACTTCTCGGTGGAAGCCCCCATGGCCATCTGGTCGAAAGCGCAGAACAGCCCGTCGTTGGCCATGTGGTCGAGCATCCGCACATCGCCGTACTTGAAGCCCTCGCGCGACTTGCCGAGCAGATGCGGGGCCTGCGTCATGGATTCCTGACCACCGGCCACGACGACGTCGAACTCGCCGGCCCTGATCTGCTGATCGGCGAGCGCTACGGCGTCCAGCCCGGAAAGGCAGACCTTGTTCACCGTCAGAGCCGGGACGTCCATCCCGATGCCCGCCTCCACGGCCGCCTGCCGCGCGGGGATCTGGCCCGCACCCGCCGTGAGCACCTGCCCCATGATCGTGTAATCGACCTGGCCCGGCTCCACTCCCGCCCTGCGCAGGGCCGCCTTGATGGCCACCCCACCGAGCTGTGCCCCGGAGAAATCCTTCAGAGAGCCGAGCAGCCGCCCCATGGGCGTGCGGGCCCCGGCCACGATCACGGAACTTTCCACGACTGCCTCCCTTGCGAACGCGCTGGGTGTGACGAGGGCGCCACCCCGGACGGCCACCATGATGACCCGTCCCGATCGCCGGGACCATACCCGCGAGGAGCACCCCGCCGAGTTGTGATCCGCCGCACAGCGGAACACGAGTTCCGCGGTGCGGCGCCCCGGCGTTAGGCTTCTCCTCATGCGGGAGGAACTCGGCGGGCTGGTAAGCGCCATCGACCACGTGGGCATCGCCGTTGCCGACCTCGACGAAGCGGTGGAGTTCCACAGGAGAACCTTCGGGCTGGTGCCCACGCACCAGGAGGTCAACGAGGACCAGGGGGTGCGCGAGGCGATGCTCTCCGCCCCGGGCGAAGGCCCGGAGGCCACACGGGTCCAACTGCTCGCCCCCGCGCGCGAGGACTCGACCATAACCAAGTTCCTGGACCGGAACGGTCCCGGTCTGCAACAGCTGGCCTTCCGGGTGACCGACATCGAGGCCGCGTGCGACCGCCTCCGGGAACGGGGAGCACGGCTGCTGTTCGAGACGCCTCGCCGGGGGACGGCCGACAGCAGGGTGAACTTCGTCCACCCGAAGGACGCGGGAGGAGTCCTGGTCGAACTGGTCCAACCCGCGGAGTAGAGCTGCTCTTGAGGGGCGGCGGCGCCGGTTTCGGGTGGTCGCTTGGCGGACCCTCTCGCGGGCTCTCACCGCGGGCGCCCCGACACCGGGGAACGGCGCCCGTGGCGTGGGTGGCTACTCGATGGGGGCGCTCCCGCAGCCGGGCTCCGATCGAGGTTCCGCCATCCGCACCGCCGCACGAACCGAGCCGCCGAACCCTGAACCGTCGACCCTTACTGCTCCTCGGCAGTCCTGCCCGCGCCCAGCGCACGGGCGATCAGCCGGATCTCGCGGTCCAGCTCCACGCCGGTGGCGCGCAGTCGGGCCGTCGAGTGGTCGTGGTTGATCGCCCTGGCGAGCAGCACCGAGGCGGTGTCGATGTCCCCGGGGGAACCTCCGGGCAGGGCGCCCTCGATCACGCGTCGCGTCTGTTCCACGATCAGCTGGAAACGCTGTGTCAGCGCGCTGCGGACCGCCTCGTGCGTGTCCGCCTCGCGCCAGAGCAGGTGGCTGAGCGGGAGCGAGGAACGCAGCCTGCGGTCAAGCTCACCGACCAGGGCACGCAAACTGCCGATCAGGTCACCGCGCACCACCACCTCCTCGCAGCGGACCCGCTGCTCCGGGAGTCGCTCGACCAGAGCGACCAGGATGTCCTCCTTGCGCTTGAAGTAGTAGTGGATCAGCCCCTTGGGCACCCGGGCGTTCTCCGCTATCCGCGAGGTCGGGGTGGCGTCGTAACCGTATTCGGCGAACAGCTCGCCCGCCGCCTCCAGGATGCGTTCCCTGGCCAACCCCGCGCTCGAGTCCCCCCGGTCCCGCGCGGGCTCGGTTTCGGCTTCGGTCGTCATGATCACGCCCTCCCGTGGCCTCCACGTCGCCGGAATCCTCGCACCGCTCCCGTCGGCGAGGCCGACGGGCACCGGAGGAGGTCCGGGGCGACCGGATCGGGCCGCCCCGGAGACTCGATCCCGCCCGGTGAAGCCTACCGGTGAGTGGAATCACACTCGATGACGACATCCGCGTCCCGGACGGCGCGGACCACGCTTCTCGGGACTACCGGAGAGCCGTTCAATGCTGCCGCGCCATGCCGGAACGATGCGCGGAGCTCGCCTCCGGCAGGGCGGCGATCCCGACGACCACGGCGAGCACGCCGACCACCCAGGTGGTCCAGGCGGCTCCGACGGAAGCCGTGTACCCGAGGACCCACGGGGAGACCACCAGCAGGATGCCGAGCACCACGTGCGCGTACTCGCTGGTGATCGACCCCGGAATCGCCAGCGACCACACGCCGGAGATCCCGAGCAGGGCACCGAGCACGATCATGGCCGTCAGGGCCGCGGGTCCCGTGGTCGTCCACAGTGTCGCGAGGATCAGGTAGACACCGAGTACGACGGCACCCCAGTCCTGCCAGCGTGTCCACGGGCGCACGCTCGACTCACCCGAACCACGGGCCATGTCGATCACCTCCGTTTTTTCGTTTTCGTCCCCTCTCGACCGAGAATGCTCCTTGGTTGGCCAGCCGGTCAATACCTGGGTCGGGCACGCTCCCACTGTGATCTCCGCACGTGTTTCGGGATTCGATCGCGCACCGGACAACATCGTCGGAGCTTCGGAGGTAGCGTTGTGCCATGGGTCTTGCCGACGATCGTGATCTGCTACCGCTGGGATCGGGCTTCGACATCGTCCGGAAGGGCGGTTACGACAGAGCTCAGGTCGACGAGCATCTGGAACGCGTCGACGCGGATCTGCGCCTGGTCACATCGGACCGCGATGCCGCCGTCTCCCAGGCGGGAGAGTTGTCCAAGCAGCTCGAATCCGCTCGTTCCGAGATCGAGAGCCTGCGCGCGCAGGTCGAACGTCTGGGTCAGCCGCCGACCACGATGGAGGGGCTCAGCGAGCGACTGCAACGCATGCTGCGGCTGGCCCAGGACGAAGCGGGCGAGATCCGCACCAAGGCGGAGGACGACGCCGCCGAAACGCGCAGACAGGCCGAGCAGGAAGCGAGCAACCTGCGCAGCCACTACGAGAAGCTGATCGCCGAGCTGGACTCGCGGCGCAAGGAGATGGAGGCCGAGCACAGCTCGGTGCTGGAGAGCGCCAGGGCGGAGGCCGAGCGGATCACCACCGAGGCGGAGGAGAACCGCAAACGCGCCGACGAGGAGTCCGAGGCCAGGCGGGCCCAGATCGAGGAGGACTTCGAGATAGCCATGGCGGCCCGGCGCAGCGAGTCCATGCGCACCCTGGCCGACCAGGAGGCCAACAGCAAGGCCGAGGCCGAACGACGCGTCTCGGAGGCCACGGAGGAGGCCGACCGCAGGCTGCGCGAGGGCACCAACGAGGCGTACCGGCGCGTCCAGGAAGCCACCGACGAGGCCGAACGGCTCACCCGCGAGAGCACCGAGGCCGCGGAGAAGCGCGAGCTGGAGAGCAAGCAGGAGGCCGAACGGCTGGTCACCGAGGCCCGCGAGAAAGCACGGACGACGGTCTCCGAGGCCACGGAGGAAGCCACCCGGTTGCTCGAGGAGGCCACCTCCGAGAGCGAACGGCTGCGCGGTGAGGCCCGTGCCGACGCCGAACGGCGCATCGCGGCGACGACCGCCGAATGCGAGCGGCGGTTGGCCAAGGTCGACGAACAGGTCAACACGCTCACCGAGCTGCGGGACAACGTCGCGGCGAAGCTCCGGGACGCCGCCGAGATGATGGGGCAGACCACCCCCATCCTGGAGCGGCTCACCGACGACGACGAGGAGGAGCGCGGACTCCGCGATTCCGCTGCCGAGGCACGCGAACAAGCCCTGCGGCAGGTGGAAACGGCTCTGGACTCCCCGGAGACCGGAACGGAGACCGGCGCCGCGAGCACGGACGCCTCCGGAGCTGACCACGCCGGACGAGAGGACACCGAACGACGGGACTCCGCGGGGGACGACTCCGGGAGCGGCGTGGCCGGCGACGCCGCGGGCAGCACGGAAACGCTCCGGTTCGACCCCGGCAAGAGCGAGACCGCCCCCGCGGACGGCGGCTCCCCGGACGGCTCGGACACGCCGGAGCGGCCGGAGCCGGAGGGGGCCGGGAGTTCGACCCCCTCGGCCGCGGAAGTGGACCCGGCGACGAAGAAGATCGACCTGTCCCAGCTCCCCCGCTCGGAGGAGCTGGAGAGCGACGAAACGGACCCGCCCACCCGGAAGATCACCGTGCCCACCGGGGAGAACACCGCCGCTTCACCGGCGGGACCCGGACAGCCCGATCCGGAGCAGCAGGTACGGCAGACCTGAGGGCCCGGGCCGTGCCCCGGTCCTTCAGCCCGTTTCGGCCAGCCACTCCCGGAGTTCGCCCGCGAAGCCGGCCGGTGTCTCCAGCGGAGCGAGGTGTCCCGCCCCGGGCAGGCTCACCAGCCGACCGTTCGGCAACGACACGGCCATGTCCCGTACGGGCTCCGACGGGGTAAGACCGTCCTCCGCGCCGCGCAGCACCAGGGCCGGTCCCGCGTAGTCGCGCAGCACGTCGAAGCTGTCGCGCCGCGCGGCCATGGCTCGCTGCGCCCAGGCGACTCCGTCCGGGGGCTGCTCCTCGATCAGCCCCCGGGCCTCGTCAACCACGTCCGTGCGCTGCCGCAGGGTCGTCTCACCGAGCAGCCCGGAAAGGTTGTTCTCGGCCAGCCACCCGGCCGTCCCCTCGCTCTCCGCGCGCTCGGCGGTCCGCAGCCGGTTCTCCCGTTGCTGCGCACCGTCGGCATCGGCCCTGGTGCTGGTGAGGACGAGTCCCGCGACCCTTTCCGGCGCCTTGCGCAGCACGGACATGGCGACGTACCCGCCCATGGAGCACCCGCCCAGCCGGACCCGCGGGAGTTCCAACCGGTCGAGAAGGGCGAGCAGGTCGTCGGCCACCAGCTCGAGACTCGGAGCGGCGGAACCGTCCAGCGGGCTGCGCCCCAGTCCGCGCTGGTCCGGCGTGATGACCCTGCAGTGCTCCTCGAGCTCGGCCCGAACACCTCGCCACATCCGCGCGTCCACCGGGAAGGCGTGCAGCAGCACCAGCGGCGGTCCGGTTCCCGATTCGATGTAGTGCACGTCCCCATGGTGCCGCAGAAGATCACGCTCCGCGCGGTGCGTTGATCAGTCACGGTGGAGCACGTCCGCAGACACGGTCCCCGGCGAAGCAATATCATCGCCCCGGATGGGCATCCCCGCACGAATATCCACAGAAAGACTGCTCCTGCGTCCGGTCGAGCTCACTGACGAGCCCGCCATGCTCGCTGTCCACACCGACCCCGCGACCAACCGCCATCGACCCGAGGGCACTCCGCACGGCGGTCGGGTAAGTTCCGATTTGCGGAAATGGGTCGAGCAGTGGGCCGAGTACGGGATCGGCTACTGGGCGATCGAGACTCGCTCCGACTCGGAGCTGATCGGGTTCGGCGGCCTGCGCCGTGCCGAGTGGTCCGGAGAATCGGTGCTCAACCTCTACTACCGGCTCCGCCCGAGCGCGTGGAACAGGGGATACGCGTCGGAGATGGTCGGCGCGGCAGTGAACCACGCGAACACCCACCTGGCCGGAACACCGGTACTGATCCGGACACGTCCGGACAACCTCGCGGCACGTCGCGTGGCCGAGAAGCTCGGGTTCGAGTTCCGCTCCGAACACGGCCACGGGAGACACAGGGAGTGGGTCTACCGCCTGCCCACGAACAAAGGTCCCGCTCGGAGTGCGTAGCGCTCTCATGCGGGCTCCGGAAGCACACCGGGCCGAACCGATCCGCCCGCCTCCTCAGGAGTCCACGATGGTGACCTGGTGCGTCCGCGTCTCGCCCTCCCAGTGCCGTGGGAGCGGCGTCGGGACCTCGGGAGCCACCGTCCGCACGACGGCGTCGAGTGCCTGCTCGGCCTTGCCCACCCACAGGTGCTTGGTGTCCGGGAAACCGGTCACCTCGGCCTGGGTCAGCGGGGCGAACGCGCGCTCGGCCGCCTCGGGACGCAGGTAGTCGTCGAACTCCGGGACGAGGGCGTGCACCGGTTTGCCCGACTCGGCCCAGGCGCGCAGGTGGTCCTCGGTGCTCCAGCGCAACGGGGGCGAGATGAGCACGGCCCCCCGAACCAGCGGATCGAGACCGTGCACCAGCGTGAGGTCGGTCCCGAAGGACCACCCGAGCAACCACACTTCCGGGAGGTCGTGGAACTCCGCGTACTCCAGCGCGGCCGCCACGTCGAAACGTTCCGAATCACCGTTGTCGAAGGAGCCCTCGCTGCGCCCGGCCTCGCTCGCCGTCCCCCTGGTGTTGAAGCGCAGCACCGCCAGATCGGCCAGCGCGGGCAAGCGCCAGGCGGCTTTGCGGAACAGGTGGGAGTCCATCATCCCACCGTGGGTGGGAAGCGGGTGCAGGCAGACGAGGGTAGCTCGCGGGGCGTTGTGCTCGGGAAGGGCGAGCTCCCCCACCAGCCTCAGCCCGTCCGCGGTGTGCAGGGTGACGTCCTCCCGACGGCCGGGCAGCACGGTGTTCGCGCGAATTTCGGTGCTCATCGTCGCGATCCTGCCACGGACGAGTGAGCCAGCGTCCCCGCGCCCTCTCGGGAGTAGCGCAGGACACGGTGGAATTCACCTCGGGCCGAGTCCCCGGCCGCTCCGCTTGCGGCCGTGCCAGCAGCCGGTGTGCCAGTGCCGCCGGTCCTGTACCGTGCCGTAGTCCTCGGCGGGCCAAGCCACCACGTGACCGACCCCGGGTCGGATCTCGTGGTCGCAGCCGGGGCATCTGTACATCTTCTGCGCCTGCGCGGCTGGAACGGTTCGTACGATCCAGTCACCGTCCGGTGCTGTTTCGGTACGCGCGAAACCGAAGCCGGAGCCGAGCGGACGGGGAGCCGCTGACTCCGGCTTGCCTGGACGCTTGGGGCGGTTTCGACGAGGCACGCCGCCAACGTTAACCGCACCCCTACTCCCCGGAAAGCATCTCCCCGCCCGCCACGCGGGGCGGTCACCGCTCCGGCAGGCGCGGCCAGACGTGCTCGGCCAGCCCGCGGGCGAACTCGCACGCCCGCAGACCGTCGGCTTCGGGAAGGAAGACCACCAGCATCGCCACTTCCACGTCCCCCGAGCGCGGGGAGCCGAAGGGGATGTGAGCGGTCTCCGCCGAGCAGAGCCCCACTTTCGGGTCGTCGCCGACGATGTCCACCACGGTTCTCCTGCCCGCGGTGCGCTCGGTCACTGACGTGGCGTCCCGGCTGCGCGGTGGCTCGCCCGCCGTGTGGGTCAACTCGACGCTGGGCACCCGGATGTCCTCCCCGCCCCAGCTGCACTTGTGCCGCGAGGGGGTCTCCCGGGGGTCGGCCCGCTCCAGGCCGGGGACCCGGCGCACGGTCTCCGTGGACAGCAGTTCACACGGATCGGCACGGGCCAGCGATCCCTCCGGGAAGCTCCGGTGCTCCACCTCCCGCTCCCGGATGGTTTCCGCGGCCTCGCGCGCCCCGGCCTCGGCGAGCGAGCACAGCCCCACCGAGGTCTCCCCGGACAGCGAGTCCGCGTCGACGCTCATCGCGACCCCGTCGGAGAAGAGGATCCGCCACGTGCAGTGCTCGGGCACCGGGGGTTCGCGAACCAGACGCAGTCCGCCACTCCGCCGCACGGGGTTGTCCGAGGTCAGTTGTTCGGGATCCACGTAACGCAGCCGTCCGACAGCCAGCTGGACCAGCTGATCCGGCTCCGGACGCACGTGCAGCAGGCAGTATCCGAGCGAGACCGTACCGGCGCGCTCGGCCGCGCCGAACCGCTCCAACCGCTCCGGGCTCACGAGGCCGCACGGATCAACGGTGCGCGGGTTCCCGAGCACCTCGCTGGACAACGCGCCCTTCCGATCGCCGGAGTCCGGGGTGCCCGGAGGGGAGGCCACGCACCCGGCGAGCCCCGTCAGCAAGACGAGCAGTACCGCGACCCCGGAGAGTGAGCAGCGCGACGGCACGATGATCAGCCTACCTCCGGGACCGCGCACCTCTCCTCCGCGCACGACGGCGCGGAGGAGAATTCCTCCGATCGCCTCACTCGTCGAAGTCGCGTTCGACCAGCTCGGTGATCCGCCGCAACGCGGTTTCGGCGTCCGGTCCCGTGGCCCGCAAACCGATCCGATCCCCCTTGCGCGCCCCGAGCCCCATCACGCCGAGCACGCTGCGCGCGTCGGTCGTGCTCTCACCGAAGGAGACGGTCACGGCGGCGTCGAGCCCGGTCAGCGAACGCGCGAGCAACGCTGCGGGCCTGGCGTGCAGCCCCACCTCGTTCTCCAGGGTCAATTCGCTTTCCGCTCTGGTCGCCACGGAGGCGCCTTCCGCGGCGGAGGTCGCCGCGGCCTCCTCGGACTCCTCCGCCCCGCCCGCGCCCGCGGCCTGTTCGGCCGCTCTGGCCACGGCCTCGAGATCGTCCCCGTTCTGGGCCGCGACAGCGGCCGCGACCGCCCCCTCGGCCAGCGGGGCGTCGACCACCACTGCCGTGTTGGGCTCAGCCAGGGACTCCACGGCCAGTTCCGCCGTCATCCGGGCGCTGCCCAGGTCGTAGAGCAGCACGACACCGGACCCCGTCTCCGCGGCGGCCAGCGCTGCGGAGGTGGCCTCGAAGTCCGTTCCCACACCCCCGCTCGGGGTTCCCCCGGCCGCGTTGACCCGGACTTCCGGAGCCATCTGCCCGACGAGCTCGACGACCCCGTCGGACAGCGGACCGCTGTGGGAAACGATCACCAAACCGACTCGCATCACTCGGCTCCCGTCACATCGGCGAAGGCGTTCAACAACAGGACCACGGAACGCGCCCCCGGATCCAGGTGCCCCGCACTGCGGTCGCCCAGGTACGAGGCCCTGCCCTTCTTGGCGATCAACGAAACGGTCGTTCGCGCGCCGGTCTCCGCCGCCTCCGCCGCCGCGCGCAGCACCGCCGACGGGCCGGAGCCGGCGGTCGTGCTCGCGGCCTCGGCGGCTTCCGCCGCGGGCGCCAGCGCGTCGACCATCGTCTTGTCCTCGCGCTCGGCCTTCCCGCGTGCGGTGACCCCGTCCAGGGCCGCACGCAGCGCGGCGGCCACCGTGGGGCCGTCCAGGGTCTCGGCGTCCCCCACGGCCGTGGAGGCGCGGAGGAAGGCCGTGCCGAACAGCGGCCCGGCTGCCCCGCCGACGGAGGAGATCAGGCTGGTCGCCACCGACTTCAGCGCCGCCGCCGGGCTCTCCGGCACGGTGAGCTCGAGCTGGTTCCGGACGGCGAGGAACCCCCGTTCCATGTTCTCCCCGTGATCGCCGTCCCCGATCGCCCTGTCCAGTTCCACCAGTTCGTCGCGGTGCTCGGAGACCGAGTTCGCCGCGCTGCGCATCGCCTCTACTACGTGCTGCGTCGTACAAGACATGTGGTCTTTACCAATCTTTCGAAGGCCTTCCGGCACGATCCACTGTGGCTGTGGTCCCCGTCGGCGCAGAGCCCGGACTCCCACCGGGGCCCCGGCCGAGCTGACGGCATGGATCCGAGGGCTTCCCCTTCGGCGCAGGCAGCGCCGAAACCGTCACCCGAGCGGTCGGCACGGCCTGGGTGCTCGGGCGCGGGCCTCGCGCGGACGGCCGGGGCGTTGCGCGGGTGGCCGCCAGATGTCCCGGTTCCCGCAGCGAGGGCCTGCCGAGGTTCCCCCGACCGCCCCCACGCGGACCACTCCGCAAGAAGTCCTGTCGATCTCGTGGGGCGGCTCGGGGATCACCAGGTGAGCGCCGAGGTCCGCACCGGTGCGTCCCACAACCGCCTGAGTTCGTCGTCGAGTTTCAGCAGCGTCAGGCTCATCCCCTGCATCTCGAGACTCGTGATGTACGGGCCGACCAGCCTGCGGGTCACGCGCAGCCCGCGGTCGGCGAGCATCCTCTCCGCTATGCCGTGGGCCAGGTACAGCTCGGTCGCGGGGGTCCCTCCCATCGAGTTGGTGAACAGCAGCACCTCGTCACCTTCCCGGAAGGGCAGATCCTCCAGCACGGGGTCCAGCAGGCGGCGCACTATGCCGTCGGCCGATTCCAGTTCCACCCGTTCCCTGCCCGGTTCGGCGTGGATGCCGACCCCGATCTCCATCTCGTAGTCGGCGAGGGTGAAACTCGGCTCGCCGACGTGCGGAACGGTCGGAGCGGTCAGCGCCATCCCCATCGAGCGGACGTTGGCGCTCACCCGCTCTGCGATCTCGTGGCAGGTCGCGAGGTCGTCACCACGTTCGGCGGCCGCGCCCGCGATCTTCTCCACCAGGACGGTTCCTCCCACGCCCCGGCGGCCGGCCGTGTTCGTCGAGTCCTGGACCGCCACGTCGTCCTGCACCACCACCGTGCGGGTTCCGACGCCAGCTGCCTCGGCGAGTTCGGCGGCGGTTTCGAAGTTCAGGACGTCACCGGTGTAGTTCTTGACCACCAGCAGCGTTCCCGCCCCCGCGTCCACCCTGCCGATCGCGGCCTGCACGGCGTCCGGGGTGGGCGAGGTGAAGACCGGCCCCGGGACCGCGGCGTCCAGCATCCCCGAACCGACGAACCCCACGTGCAACGGCTCGTGCCCCGAGCCCCCTCCGGAGACGAGGGCAACCTTGTCCGTCACCGGCGCGTCGGAACGTGTCACGAAAGCCGGATCGGTCTGCACCCGGAGTCCGTCCGGATGAGCCGCCGCCATCCCGCGGAGCGCGTCGACCACGACGTCGGCGGGAGCATTGATGATCTTTTTCACGCAGGGCCTCCTCAACGGCACGTGCCACGGCCTCGGCTGAGCCGAACCGAAGGAATCCGAAACGGGCTCCGATGCGTACGGATTCCCGTGGAAAGCGTTTCAGCGCGATGGCTCCGCACGAAACCGTCCGCGCCGATGAGGCCACCATACGGCGGATCATCGACATCGTCGCCTCCCACACCCGACCGCTTCCGGACGTCGTGGTTCGCCCGGCTCGGATGCCCCGGCTCAGCGCCCGCGCGGATCGGGCGAGCACTCGCTCGGCCGGGCCGGCCCTCGGGCGAGCGCCGAGGCCGCTTGCCTCCACCTGCGCGGTCGGCACCGCCGCGGGTTTCCCGTGGTGCTCCCACGAGGGCGGTCCCGCCGTCGTGGGAGCACCGCCACCCGGTGTCGGGGCGCCCGCTCACGAGACCGCGAGGGGTTCGGCCACCCGCGCCGCCGAGCGGAGCGAGCCCCCCGGGGGAGGCCCGCTTCAGCGTCCGCGTACCAGCCGCATCAACGCGACGAGACGCCGAACGGTCCGCGCGGAGCGCCCGAAGGTCATCGGGTTGATCGGCATGGGGAACCTGGTGCGCGTCACGGCCTGGGCTCTGGTGAACTCGCGCAGCCCGTCCGCGCCGTGGATCCGGCCGAACCCGGAGTCGCCCACTCCGCCGAACGGGAGGGCGGGAACGGCGGCGAAGGAGATCACCGAGTTCACGGCGACCATCCCGCTGCGCATCCTCCTGGCGAGCTCGTTGCCGCGGGCCCGGGAGAACACGGTCCCGCCCAGGCCGTACCTGCCCGCGTTGGCGCGTTCGATCCCCTCGTCCGCCGTGCGCACCCTGTTGATCACGATCGTGGGGCCGAAGGTCTCCTCGGTCACCGCCGCGGAGTCCTCGGGGACATCGGTGAGCACCACCGGGTCGACGTAGGGGGGTCGCACCGAGTCGTCACCACCGACCACGGCCCTCCCGCCGCGCCGTGCTCCCTCCGCGATGTGCTCGCGGATCACGTCGACCTGCGAACTCATCGTGATGGGGCCGAGGTCGGCCGTGGGCTGCCCACCGGGACGCAACTTCTCCACGCGGTCCGAGACGAGCTGGACGAACCTGTCGGCCACCGAGTCGACCACGTAGACGCGCTCCACGCCTATGCAGGTCTGTCCCGCGTTGGAGACCGCGCCCCACACGGCGGCCTCGGCGGCCGCGCGCAGATCGGCGTCCGAGTCGACGATCAGCGCGTCCTTTCCGCCGCACTCCACCAGCACGGGGGTCAGCGACTCGGAGCAGGCGGCCATGACCCGCTTCCCCGTCTCGGTGGATCCGGTGAAGGCGACCTTGTCCGTGTCCGCGCGGCACAGCGCCGCTCCCGTCTCACCGAAACCGGTGACTACCTGGAGCAGCGGGTGTTCCGGCACGACTTCGGCGAAGGTGCTCGCCAACCACTCGCCGACTCCCGGGGTGAGCTCGCTCGGTTTGAACACCACCGCGTTGCCCGCGGCCAGCGCGTAGGCTATGGACCCCATCGGGGTGAAGGCCGGGTAGTTCCACGGTCCGATGACCCCCACCACTCCGAAGGGACGGTACTCCACCGTCGCGGCCTGGTTGGACATGAGGACCCCGGGCGAGACCCTGCGCCTGCCGAGAACTTTGGGCGCGTTGGCCGCTGCCCAGTGCAGGTGGTCGACGACCAGGACCAGTTCCAGCCGCGCGTCGTCCCGTGGTTTGCCGGTCTCGGCCGAGATCAGCTCCGCCGCTTCGTCCAACCGCGCGGCCAGCAGCCTCCGCCAGGCGTCCAGCCGCCGTTTCCGCCCCTCGAAGCCGAGCTCCTCCCACCACCGCTGCCCGGTTCGCGCGGTGTCGACCGCCCGCTGGACCCGGGACTGATCGTGGACCGGGTGCGTACCGACGGTCTCACCCGTTCTCGGGTCGAGCGAGTCGAAGTCGGCCGGTTCGGACGACGTCTCCGAGATCACCGTCCCGGTATGCTCTTCGGCACTGCCACGAGCGGTCTGGGTCATGCTCGGCCTCCCCACCGGATCCTGTGTCGCCGGGTCGCGATGTCATCGACGCTCAGCTCGCGCGAAGCGACGACGCGCCTGGGTCGGCACGACATCGGCGCCCCGGGTGCGCGACGTTCACACGTCCCACCCGTGGGAACAACGAGTCGGCCGGGCAACAGTTGCGCGCCGACGCGAGCCCAGGGGCCGTGCGACGAATCGGCCGGGTCGCCGGTGAACGGTCGCGCCCGCCCGGGCACCCGCACCACCGCGGGTTCCCGGGCGGGCGCCAGGCCGGGACAGCGCGCCCGCGGCGCGGACCGCCACTCGAGGGCACGCTCCCGTGACCGGGCCTTTCGACCGGGCCGCGAGGGGACCGCCGGTTCAGGAGCTCGGCGTCTCCGAGTCCGCGGGGAGGACGATCGGCCGCGCTCTGGCCCAGATCGTGAACGCGCCCGCGAAGACGAGCATGCCCAGACCGCTCCAGAGGTTGATGTTGATCCCGGCGGCCTGTCTTATGTCCTCCTCACTCGTGCCCAGCAGCCCCATCAGCGTGCAGATCGCCCCGTACAGGACGAAGAGGGCCGCTATGACCAGTCGGATGTCGAAAGCCCCCGCACGCTGTCCCTGCTGGGTACCGGAGCCGTTTTCCTCGCTCATGATTGCCTCCCGAAGCGGTGAACGCGGTTACCCGAAAACGATGTTGAGGATTACGATCAGCACCAGGACTATGCCCGCGAGCACACCGGGCCTGCGATACCAGCCCGCGTCCTCGCCGGTGGTCGCCGCCGTCCGGTCCGCCTTCGGCGTCAGCCCGTAGACCAGGCCGGTCAACTCGGCCGCGGGCTTGGGAGTGGTGACCACGCTGACGGCCACGCTGACCACGATGTCGACCGCGAACGCGGCGCCGGCCCCGACGAAGCTCGCCCCCTGACCGGGAAGTTCCAGCACCCCGGTCTCGGCAAGCAGGAAGATGCTCAGCGAGGCGCAGGTGCCCAGCACCAGACCGAGCCACCCCGCCGTGGGGGTCATGCGCTTCCAGAACATACCGAGGATGAACGTCGCGAACAGCGGAGCGTTGAACAGCGAGAAGAGCTGCTGCAGGTAGTCCATCAGGTTCGAGTAGCCGGATGCGATGAAGGCGGTGCCGACCGCGGCCACTGTCGCCCCGACCGTCACCCACCGGCCCATGCTCAGGTAGTAGCCGTCCGAACGGTTCCGAACTACGTAGGCCTGCCAGATGTCGTAGGTGAACACCGTGTTGAACGAGCTCAGGTTCGCCGCCATCCCGGCCATGAAGGAGGCGAGCAGCCCGGCCAGGGCGACACCGAGGATCCCGTTCGGGAGCAGGTCCCGCATCAACAGCAGGATCGCGTCGTTGTAGTCGACGTTTCCCTCGCCCTGCTGCTTGAACACCACCATGTCCTGCACCGACACGGCGGCGATCATGCCCGGGACGATCACCAGGAACGGGATCAGCATCTTCGGGAACGCCCCGATGATCGGCGTGCGCTGGGCCGCGGACATGCTCTTGGAGGCCATCGCACGCTGGACCTCGACGAAGTTGGTCGTCCAGTAGCCGAAGGCGAGCACGAAACCGAGTCCGAACACGATCCCCAGCACGGACAGGAAGTTGCTGCCGAAACCGGTCAGCTCGTTTCCGGGCCACGCGGAGAGCTGGTGCGCACCGGCCTGGGCCGACACCTTGTCCACCAGTCCCTGCCAGCCACCGACCTTGGTCAGGCCGACGATGGTCAGCGGCAGCAGGGCGGCCACGATCACGAAGAACTGCAGCACCTCGTTGTAGATGGCCGCCGACAGTCCGCCGAGTCCGGTGTAGCTGAGCACGATCGCCGCGGCCATCAGCACCGAAACCCAGAGGGGCCAGCCGAGCAGCACGTTGACGATGCTCGCCAGCAGGAAGAGGTTCACTCCCGCGATCAACAACTGTGCCAGGGCGAAGCTTATGGCGTTGACCAGGTGCGCCGGTTTCCCGAAGCGGCGCAGCATGAACTCGGGGACGCTGCGCACTTTGGAACCGTAGTAGAACGGCATCATCACCACGCCGAGGAACAGCATGGCCGGAATCGCGCCGATCCAGAAGTAGTGCATGGTCGGCATGCCGTACTGGGCCCCGTTCGCGGACATCCCGATGATCTCGATGGCACCGAGGTTGGCCGCCACGAACGCGAGCCCGGTCACCCAGGCGGGCAGGGAACGCCCCGACAGGAAGAAGTCGAGGCTACTCGAGACCGAGCGCCGTGCGAGGTAGCCGATTCCCAGCACGAACAAGAAGTAGAGCGCGAGCAGCAGATAGTCGACCGGTCCCGCGTCCAGTCGAAGCTGCTCCTGGGCTAACGCATGCACGTCGCCCCACCTCCAAAATCAACAACGTCAAACGGTAATCACCAGTCATAAAAACAGACGAACAATACCGCACAGTGGGGCGGGTCACAGAGAGGGTGATATCAATTCGTTGATTTCGAGGGCCGGAGCGTTTCTTTTGTGCTCACCGAGTGACCGGATGCGTTCGCTTCGTGCCGATCAGACCGAATTCGACACGATTTCCTCGTTCCTTCCGCGCCCCGATGCCTCGGCGCGGACAACCGCCGGTGGAACCGCCCGCCCCGCAGAAGAGACGGCTTCGCACGCGAAGGCACCGCGACCCGGCGCCGCCCCCGGAACGCTCGGTGAGCAGAACCGGTCCACGCGACCCCGCCCCGGCGGCCACCGCGCCGCCGCACACGAATTTGACTACTCGTCGTAGCGAGACGAACAAGCACAACCGCCGAACGAGCCCCTTCCGGGGCGATCTGTTAGCTCGAGTGGTGCAGTGATCCGCCCACTTCTATCGCCGATCGACCGTGCACACATAGCATCACCACGAACACAGGAGGTGATGGCATGGGGATCGCGGAGATACTCGCGCTGCTCGCCGTGACACTGGTCCTCGGCCCGTGGCTGCTGCTGCGTTGGCTGAACGAACCACCACGCAGCGGTGTTCCACACGGCTGAACGGCCCGTTCCCGCCTCGAAGTTCGAGCACCCCGTCCTGCCACGGACCCGTCCGACGTCGATTCCCGTCGTGAAGGAGTGAGATCGTGACGGCCCCTCCGATCCCCCGGTCGGACTCGCCCCGCAAACCCGCCCCCAGAACGCCCGGTTACGTGCTCGCGTTCCACGGAGAACTGCCGGTGCGGGAAGGACGGCGGGGAGGACATCGTCCCGTGGCCTCGCTCGGAGTCCCCGTTTCACAGTGGACTCCGCCGGACCCGCCGCTGCTCGCCCGCGTCCTGGACGGACTGCGCAGGTCCCGGGACGGAAGCACCGCTCTCCGCTGCGCGAGCCCCGAAGCGGCGTAGGTGCCCGCTCGAGCTGCTGCCCGCGAACGCGGCGGGGCACCGACCCAAGCACCGGGAGCCGACCACCCGGGCGGAGTTCTGCTGTGAGTCCTCACCGAGGTTTTCCCGTCGTGTCGCGGACCGGCGTGTGCTCTCGGCCCGGCAACGCCGGGGAATCCGCCCGAGCAGTCGGCACCACCAGGTGGGCGCCCAGGAAGGGGCGGGCGGGAAACCCCGATCAGAACAACCGGTACTCGTCAGGATCGATCCCGCGCAGCTGTTCGTAGTCCAGCGTCACGCAGCGGATACCGCGGTCCTCCGCCAGAGTGCGTGCTTGCTGCTTGATCTGCTGGGCTGCGAACACTCCACCGACGGGAGCCAGCAGCGGATCGCGGTTGAGCAGTTCCAGATAACGGGTCAGCTGCTCGACACCGTCGATCTCGCCGCGTCGTTTGATCTCGACCGCGACATTGCCCCCGGTGGAGTCGCGACACATCAGATCGACGGGACCGATCGGGGTCGGGTACTCCCGCCGCACCAGCGTCCAGCCCTCACCGAGCGTGCTGACGTGCTCGGCCAGCAGCTGCTGCAGGTGCGACTCGACTCCGTCCTTGACCAACCCCGGTTCCGATCCCAACTCGTAGTTGGAATCGTGCAGAATCTCCTTGACGGCGATGACCAGTTTCTCGCCCGCCTTGTTCTGCACCGTCCACACGTCGGGGTCCTCGATCAACCAGCACGGTGGACTCATCCAGTTCAACGGCTTGTAGGCCCTGTCGTCCGAGTGCACGGAAACGGAACCGTCGGCCTTGATCAACAGCAGTCTGGTGGCCAACGGCAGATGGGCGTTCAGCCTGCCGATGTAGTCAACCTTGCAGGTAGCGATTACAAGACGCACTCGACAAAGCGTAAGGGCAAGCCCCACCAACATCGACAACCACCTGCCGAGAGTGTCGAGACCGCCCTGCGGTAGGCGCCCCGGAAGGACTCGGCCGAGAAGCGTCGTGGAACTCCGCGGGTTGTACCCTGCGGTTCCGACGAGAGCTCCCGCTCGGTCCAGCGCGACGACGCCCCGCCCCGGAGAGGCCCGAACACATGTGGACGGCGAACAGCAGGCAGGTCTACGCGAATCCGTGGATGACGGTGCGTGAGGACGAGATACGTCGGGCGGACGGGTCGGACGGGATCTACGGCGTGGTCGACAAGCCCGACTACGCGCTGATCATCCCGCTGGAACGGAACGCCGACGGCGCGGCCGGTCGGCGGGAGGGACTCTGGCTCGTCGAGCAGTACCGCTACCCGCTGGGAATGCGCCGATGGGAGTTCCCCCAGGGAACGGCCCCCGGGCTCGCCGCGGCGGAGCCGACCGGCCTGGCGGAGCGGGAACTTCGCGAGGAGACCGGACTGCGCGCCGAGCGGATGACCGAACTCGGGATGCTGGATGTGGCGGCGGGAATGTCCAGCCAACGGGGCAGGGCCTTTCTCGCCACCGAACTCACCCACGGGGCGCACGAACGGGAACTCGAGGAGCAGGACATGCGAGCGGCCCTGTTCGACCGCGCCGAGGTCGAGAGCATGATCGCCGGGGGCGAGATGACCGACGCCCAGTCGATCGCCGCCTACACCCTGCTGCTGCTGCACGAGCGCGGCCGCCCCCGGACCAACGACTCGTGAGTCCGGGCCCGGCGCACCGCCGAGCCCGCTCGTTCCGCGAGAAGCGCCCTTCCCCCTCGTCCCCGGCGAAAGTACCGTGCGGACGTGCCCGATCAGCTCGTTCCGTTCCTGCTGCTGACCGTCCTGATCACGATAACTCCCGGCGCCGACATGGCCCTCGGGATCCGCAACAGCCTGCGCGGCGGCTCCTCCGCCTGCTGGTGGACCGGACTCGGGTGCTGCACCGGTGTCGTGATACACGCGGTCGTCTCGGTCGCGGGTCTGTCCGCGCTGCTGGCCGCCTCGGCGACCGCCTACACCGTGCTCAAGGTGGCCGGAGCCTGCTACTTGGTCTGGCTCGGCGTCCACAGCCTGGTCTCCAGCCTGCGCGGCGGGCACGGATCCGTCGGCACGGATGCCGACAGCAGCACCACGACGGTACGTGGCGGACCGGAGCTCGCCCTGTCCGCCGCGTACCGCCAAGGGCTGATCAGCAACCTGCTGAACCCCAAGATCGCCGTACTCTTCCTGACCATGCTGCCGCAGTTCGTCGGAAACGACGAGCCGCACACGGTCACCTCACTGCAGCTGGTCCTCGCCTTCGTGGTGACGGGACTGCTCTGGTGGAGGCTCTTCTCCTGGCTCCTGGCCGGCCTGCACGGTCTGCTGCAGAGGAGGGCGTTCCGGTCGGCCCTGGAAAGCATCACCGGCACGGTGCTGATCGCGCTGGGACTGCGGGTCGCCCTCGGGGCCTGGAGGGCGGCGGGCCGGTGACCGCCCCGCACGCCCCCGACCGAACCGGGCCGCCCGGAAGTCCTGTTGGGAGCTTCCGGCGAAAAAGCCGGTAGTGCTCTGTCAGGCGTGTTCGTTCGGTTGTTCGAGGTTGGTGCTCTTCGGCGCGGCCGCGCCGAAACGCCCGCTACGCAGTCGGCACCGCCGCGGGTTCTCCCGTGGTGCTCTCGCGAGGAGGGCCCGGCGTTGCGCAGGCCGATGCCGGGCCTCCCCGCAGCGAGAGCCCGCGAGAGGTCCCGCCGAGTGACCAACCACGACAGCCAAGCCACCGAACTCCTACCGGGAACGGGCGCCGAGAATGGTCAGGGGAATCGCCCCGACCACCACCACGACCTCGGCCACCCCCGCCAACAGCTGCGGAACGCCCGTCGCCACTTCGTGCGAGCCGAACAGACCGACGGTGACGGCCAGCACGAAGGCCGCCAGCGTCAGCGCACCGAATCCGAGGGCCCCCACGGCGGGCAACCAGTGCTTCCAGGCGAGCAGCACCAGAGCCAGCACCAGCCCGGCGACCGCGTTGAGCAGGAACAGCGGGCCTATCACCGCCACTTCGCTCACCCCCTGTGCCCACAGTTCGAAGTGGACCACAGCCGACATGAGCAGCCCCGCCGCCACCAACGCTCGGAGCAGCTCCGCGACGATGTGTCCGGGACCGCTCGAAAAGCTCGTAACCATCCGTACTCCAACACTCGACTGATCCGGCACCGCGGAGGGCGGTGCTCCCGGAGGACGTACTGGGCGACTACGTCCCCGTGCCGGTATTGTCCGGATCGGAACGGATCGCAGCGAGTCATCCACGGAGGGAACATGGACGTCGAAAGGTCGACCACGCGACGTCGCGCACTGGCCGTGGGCGGGGCGTGCGCGGGCCTCGTCGTATCGGGTGGATGCGCCGACGACTCCTACCAGGGGTCTTCGCTCACCTCCACCGAGCGCCCTGATCCCTCGGGAGAGCAGCCCCCCGAGGCCGGAAAGCGGCTCGCCCGGATGAGCGAGGTGCCGGTGGGCGGATCGCTGATCGTCGACGGCCCCGAGGAGAAAATCGCGCTGTCCCGCCCGCAGGAGGGCGAAGTGACCGCGCACAGCGCCGTGTGCACGCACATGGGGTGCACCGTCGAGGCCGCGGGGGACCAACTGCGCTGTCCCTGCCACGGCTCGGTTTTCGAGTCCTCCTCCGGAGAGGTCGTCAGCGGCCCGGCCCGGGACCCCCTGCCTTCCGTTCCGGTTCGCACCGAAGCGGGCAACATTCTGACCGGCGGGTCCTGAGAGAACCGTCCGACGCCCTGCTTCGGCGCCGGGGACCCGGCGGTCGCCGACGAGGCCGCGGGGCCCGAGCGGAGGTCCCCGTCACGCACCGGGAACGTTTCGCGCGAAACGTTCGATCCGGAACCGCTCCGGAAGACACGTTTCGCGCGAAACCGCGGGCCCGGGAGGGCGGGACACCGCTCAGCGCAGCCGGTGAGCGGGGTCGCCGGGCCGGTCCCCGCGGACGGAGCCGACGGCTTCCCGTCAGACCCCGAACTCACCGTTGCGGACGCCTTCGGCGAAGGCCGCCATCTCGGCGTGCGTGAACTCGAGTACCGGGCCGTGCGGGTCCCGGGAATTCCGCACCCCGAAGGTGTCGCCTATTCGTGCTACTTCCACGCACTCCGTACCCTCGACGCTCGACGCATTCGCCTTGTGAAACGTCACCTGCGACCAATCGATGGGCATAATCCACTCCTAACGGGACGAGCGGACGAAACTCCGTTACACCGTCGAGAGTTTCTCCGGTCACGGTCTCTCACTGAGGTCCTCCGGCCGGATCGATGGCCGGGCCGTGGTGTCCGTCCGGCGCCACCGCGCCGGAAAGCCCGCTGCGTGCCCCGCCCCGAACGGAGAACTCCAATCAGTCGATGGGGAACTTCGTGTCCCCCATGCTCTCGAGATCGCGCATGATCTCGGTCGTGCGCTCGGCCACGGCCGCGGTCGCGCGGGTCGCGCCCCGTGCGGGGCCGAGGCCGGGGTACAACCTGCTGAACCTGCCCTCCTCGAGCATCCGGGTCACCTGGTCCCAAGGAGCGTTGTCGTCCTCGGAGGTGTGGTCCCACGAACCCCCACACCGTAGACAGTCGACCCGGAACACCCAGTGGTCGGGCTCCCCGGAGAAATCGCCCACCCAACGCAGTCGTTCACGAGGATGCGTGCACTCGGGTGGAGCCGACCGGATCGCACCCGGACGACCGAGGTCCCGTTGCGGAGTCTCCATACCGTGCTCCATCACTCCACGAACTCCCGTAGCGAGGCCGCCAACCACGTCAAGATCATCGGCCACCCTCGTGCGACTACTTGACGTGCACGGTCGACTACCACACGTAAGTGTGTACCGAGGTGGGGCGGGATTCCTCACGGCGCTCCCGACGCCGAAACGCCCACCAACGCCACTGGCGCCGAGAACGACCCGCTACGCAGCCGGACCGACCGCGGGAGGTCCCGCCAAGCGAGCACCCGGGCAAGGCTCTGGCACGAGTTGTTAATCAGTCGGCGACCCGCTCGATTTCGGCTCCCAGCTCACGCAGCTGCTCGACGAACTCCGGGTAACCGCGGTCGATGTGGAAGACGTCCCACACCTCGGTGACACCGTCCGCACACAGCCCGGCGAGCACCAGCCCGACCCCGGCGCGAATGTCGGAGGCCCACACCGGCGCGCTCGACAACCGCTCCTGACCGCGCACCACTGCGTGATGCCCGTCGGTACGGGCGTCGGCTCCCATGCGCACCAGCTCCTCGATGAAGCGGAACCTCGACTCGAAAAGATTCTCGGTGATCATGGAAGTGCCGTCGGCCACGGCCGACAGCGCCAGCGCCATGGGCTGGAGATCGGTCGGGAAACCGGGGAAGGGCAACGTGACGTAGTCGACCGCGCTGGGGCGGGAGCCCATCACCACGCGGAAGCTCTC
Source organism: Actinopolyspora biskrensis (assembly GCF_013408175.1). Lineage (GTDB taxonomy): Bacteria > Actinomycetota > Actinomycetes > Mycobacteriales > Pseudonocardiaceae > Actinopolyspora > Actinopolyspora biskrensis. The sequence continues at coordinate 153,786 of NZ_JACBYW010000005.1, read as the reverse complement.
GGCCGAGGAGGAGATCTCGGCACCCGCGGCGCGCAGTTTCTCCAGCACGAGGTTGACGTTGTTCGGGTCCACCCCGTGCACCGTGACGTCACCACGCGTGGCCGCGGCGGCGAACGCCCAGGTCGCCGCAACGATGCGGTCGCCGATGACCTGGTGGTGCACCGGTTCCAGCGACGCGACGCCGTGCACGGTCAACGTGGAGGTGCCCGCTCCCTCGATCTTGGCTCCCATCTGCTGCAGCATCACGCACAGGTCGACTATCTCGGGTTCGCGCGCGGCGTTGTCGATCACCGTGGTGCCATCGGCCAGCACCGAGGCCATCAGGATGTTCTCCGTGGCTCCGACGCTGGGGAAGTCCAGCCAGATCTGGGCCCCGTGCAGATTCTCCGCCTCGGCCACCACGGCTCCGTGCTCGATGTGGCTGTCCGCACCCAGCTGCCGAAGCCCGCTCTGGTGCATGTCCAGCGGACGGGATCCGATGGCGTCGCCACCGGGCAGAGTGACCACGGCGCGGCGGCAGCGCGCCACCAGCGGACCGAGAACGCACACCGAGGCGCGGAGCCTGCTCATGTACACCGAGACCGCCTCGTGGCTGATCTCGGGAGGCGTCGTGACCGTGGTGGTCGCCCCCTCGATCTCGACGGAGCAGCCGAGGCTGCGCAGCACGTCGGCCATCAGCGGGACGTCCAGGATCTCCGGGCAGTTCGTGATGGTCGTGGTGCCTTCGGCCAGCAGGGAGGCAGCCATCAGCTTCAACACGCTGTTCTTCGCGCCGGCCACGCCGACCTCGCCGACGAGCCGGGCTCCGCCGTGTACCCGGAAATGCTCACTCACGGGCAGCCAGGTTACGGCCGCGGTGCGCTTGACATCCGGGTGGGTGGCGTTAAGGAGGCGTTCGGCTCTGGAGGGTAACGGTCCGCACAGCGAGAACTCGGGACTCCCCCGAGCACCACCTCCGCCCGGCACCCGCACGACGCGCTCGCCCCCGCCCGCGTGTTCGCCGTCACGGCACGGACGGGGAACGCGCGGACACCGCCTAGGGTTGTGCCCATGAGCGTGCATCTGACCAAGATCTACACACGCACCGGCGACTCGGGAACCACTCGGCTCTCGGACAACTCGGTGGTGCACAAGTCCGACTCCAGGATCGGTGCGTACGCCGACGTCGACGAGACGAACTCGGCGATCGGAGTAGCCCTGGCCACGGCCACGTTCGACGCGGACGTCCACGACATACTGCGTTCCGTGCAGAACGACCTGTTCGACGTCGGCGCCGACCTGGCCACCCCCGTGGTCGAGGCCCCGGAACACCCCCCGCTGAGGGTGACCGCGGACTACGTCGAACAGCTGGAGAGCTGGTGCGACGAGTACAACGAGCGCCTCGGGAAGCTGAACTCGTTCATACTCCCCGGCGGCACTCCGGGGGGAGCCCTGCTGCACCAGGCGCGCTGCGTGGCACGACGAGCCGAACGCTGCGCATGGACCCTGATCGCGGAGGACCCCGACAACACCAACGAACTACCGGCCAAGTACCTCAACCGGTTGTCCGATCTGCTGTTCATCCTCGCGCGCACGGCCAACCCGAACGGGGACGTGCTGTGGCGCCCGGGCGGGAACGAGTAAGCGGTGAGCGGACTCTCCGGGGGAGTCCTGCGTGCGGCCCTCGTGGCGGGCTCGGCTACCGGCACGTGAGGCGGGACCGGTCCGAGGAGCGCTCGGAGACCGGCAGTTCCTTGGCGAAGCACCTGCTGTCCGGCTCGCAGCGGTGAACACCGAACTTCGCCGTCTCGTGGTAGCCGGAGGAACGGTACAGGCCGATCGCCTCCGGCTGCTGCAACCCGGTTTCCAGCACCATCCGCCTCCGCCCGGCGGAGGCGGCTTCACGCTCCAGCTCCGCCATCAGGGCGCGGGCGCAGCCCAGACCACGCGCCGAGGGGACCACGTACATGCGCTTGAGCTCGGCGTCACCGTCCCGGAACCCGTCGGTGCTCGCCTCCTGCCCGCGCCAGCCGCCGATGGCCACCGGCAGTTCCGCGTGGTAACCGATCAGGAACAACCCCCTCGGTGGCAGGAAGTCCGCAGGGGTCAGCGGGGTGGTGTCCGGGCCGCCGTAGCGGTGGAGGTACTCCTGCTGGAGCTGTTCGATCAGCTCAACGGCATCGGGGTGATCGTAGGCGCCGGTCTCGATACGCACCCCGCCACAATATGGGGATCCCCGGGTCGCGCTCGAGGGAAACCCCCTCCGGGCGTCGTCTCGACGCTTCCCGGAGCGCCCTGGTGACCGGCACAGCCGCGCGGACTCACGACGCCCAAGGCGCGACACTGCTCGGCGGGGCGGACTCCAACCACGACAGGAAACCGGTCAACGCGTCGTCGCCCATCGCGACCTCGATGTCCTCCTGCGACCTGCCCAGGTGCAGCACGAGCGACCCCGCCGGCATCGTGTAGGCCTCTGCCCTGGTGGGGTGACGTCGGTCGGATATCACTATGTTGCCGCGGTTGAGCACCCAGTCGGGACCGGAACGCAGACTCAACGCGCGATACCAGGCGAACTCCTCACCCCGGTAACGCGCCACTCCCAGATGCCATCCCCGACCGGGCTCACCGCGATGCACGCGAAGCGCGACCTCGATCCCGCCGGCGCGCAGATTGCGCAACCGCCTACGCGCGAGAAGCATCCCGCCGAGCACGAGGAGCACGGCGAGAACAGCCAAAGCGAGCAGAACGGCGACCAGCACGATCGAGGCGCTCATCTACTACGACCGTCAGACGGAGTAGCCCGCCACTCGTAGCCTGGACCGGGCTCGTACCCTGGTCTGCTCATCATCACCCTCGGCCTCACGGCGCGCGGCAGCGACGTCTATTTCCTGCGCCAGCTCGGCGGACTCCGCGAGAACGCTGACCACACCGCTGGCCACAGAGAGGAAACCACCGTGCACGGCGGCCGTGACGGTCTCGTGCTCCGGGGTGGTGATCTTCACGACCCCACCTTCGACCAGTTGACCGAGCATCGGCTCGTGTCCAGGAAGAATGCCGATTACACCCTCGGTCGTCTGGGCTACCACACTGGTCGCCTTACCGGACCACAGGCGGCGCTCCACGGCGACCAGCTCGACGGACATCTCGGCCACGCGTGTCTCCTTTGTCGGTGTGTCGTCGTAGTCTATCCGATGGATCGGGCACGTCCGAACACAGGCATGCGGACGATTGAGCAGGGCAACCGCGGAACGGGTGCCGCCCTCTGCCGAGGACGGCACCCGACTTCCACTCGAAAGGAGCGGAGAAATTCACTCCTTGGTGTACTTCTCGTAGGCCGCCTGCAGATCCTCGAGACCACCGATGGACAGGAACGCCTGCTCCGGGTAGTGATCGAACTCGCCGTTGCAGAGCTTGTCGAACGCCTCGATGGTCTCCTTCAACGGAACGAAGGAGCCCTCCTGGCCGGTGAACTGCTTGGCGACGAAGAAGTTCTGCGAAAGGTAACGCTCGATCCGGCGAGCCCGGTTGACCGTGACCTTGTCCTCTTCGGACAGCTCGTCCATGCCGAGGATGGCGATGATGTCCTGCAGCTCCTTGTACTTCTGCAGGATCTGCTTGACCTGCTGGGCCACCCTGTAGTGGTCGTCGCCGACGATCCGGGGCTCCAGGATGTTGGAGGTGGACGTCAGCGGGTCCACCGCGGGGTAGATGCCCTTCTGCGCGATGGAACGGGCCATCTCCGTCGTCGCGTCGAGGTGCGCGAACGTGGTGGCCGGGGCCGGGTCCGTGTAGTCGTCGGCAGGCACGTAGACCGCCTGCATCGACGTGATGGAACGCCCCTGCGTCGAGGTGATCCGCTCCTGCAGCGCGCCCATCTCGTCGGCCAGCGTCGGCTGGTAACCGACGGCGGAGGGCATCCGGCCGAGCAGGGTGGAAACCTCCTGGCCCGCCTGGGTGAACCGGAAGACGTTGTCGACGAACAGCAGAACGTCCTGGTTCTCCACGTCGCGGAAGTACTCCGCCATCGTCAACGCCGACAGGCCGACCCGCATACGGGTCCCCGGCGGCTCGTCCATCTGGCCGAAGACCAGGGCCGTGTTGTCCAGCGCACCGGACTCTTCCATCTCGACCCAGAGGTCGTTGCCCTCACGGGTGCGCTCACCGACACCGGCGAACACCGAAGTGCCACCGAAGTTCCTGGCGACACGGCGGATCATCTCCTGGATGAGCACCGTCTTGCCGACACCGGCACCCGCGAAGAGACCGATCTTGCCGCCCTGGACGTAGGGCGTGAGCAGGTCGATCACCTTGATGCCGGTCTCCAGCATCTGGGTCTTGCCCTCGAGCTGGTCGAAGGACGGCGGATTGCGGTGGATGCTCCACCGCTCCGCCTCCGCCGCGTGGCCCGGGGCGTCCAGGCACTGGCCGAGCGCGTTGAAGACGTGGCCCTTGACCTGGTCCCCGACCGGCACGGAGATCGGTGCTCCGCTGTCCGTGACGGGGGCGCCGCGCACCAGCCCCTGCGTGGGCTGCATCGAGATGGCGCGCACGACGTTGTCACCGAGGTGCTGGGCAACCTCCAACGTGAGGCTGTTGGACATCTCCGCTGCCGTGATCTCGACGGTCAGCGCGTTGTTCAGCTCCGGCACGTGGTCACGGGGGAACTCGACGTCCACCACCGGGCCGAGGACCCGGACGACGCGACCGGTGCCAGTAGCCGTGCTAGTGGCAGTAGCAGTCATGTCACTCACTTCCTGCAGACGAGAGCGCCTCGACACCACCGACGATCTCGCTGATTTCCTGGGTGATCTGGGCCTGGCGAGCACGGTTGGCTTCACGGCTGAGGTTCTGCACGATCTCGTCCGCGTTGTCCGTGGCCGACTTCATCGCGGTCCGACGTGCCGCGTGCTCGGACGCCGCTGAATCCAGCAGTCCGGCGAACAGGCGAGTGTTGATGTATTTCGGGAGCAGTGCCCGGAACAGGGTCTCCGCGTCCGGCTCGAAATCGTAGGCCGGCCGCACCCCCTCGCTCTGGGTGTACTCCACCTCCAGCGGAGCGATCCGTCGGATGACCGGCCGCTGGGTGAGCATCGAGACGAACTCGGTGTGCACCAGATGGATCTCGTCCACCGCGAGCACGCCCTCGTCGTCCTCCGAGCTCCCCTCCTTCTTCGCCTCCTCGGTGCCCTGCATGAACGCCTTCACCAGGGTCTCACCCACGTCCGCCGCGTTCGCGTAGTCCGGACGATCGGTGAAGCCGCCCCAGCTCTGCGTGATCTCCCGGTTGCGGAACCGGTAGTACGTCTCGCCCTTGCGTCCGATCACGTACAGCACCGGGGTCTTGCCCTGCTGCCGCAGCGTGTTCTGCAAGTCCTCGGCGGCACGGATCACGTTGGCGTTGTAGGCACCGCAGAAACCGCGGTCGCTGGTAACCACCAGCACGGCGGACCGCTTGGAGCTGTCCCGTTCCGTCAGCAACGGATGGTCGAGCGGGCTGGCATCGGCCAGTGCCGTCAGCACCCTGGTGATCTCCTCGGCGTAGGGCCTGGAGGCCTCCACCCTCGCCTGCGCCTTCATGATGCGCGAAGTGGCGATGAGCTCCTGCGCCTTGGTGATCTTGCGGGTCGACTGCACCGACCGGATGCGATTGCGTAGTTCGCGAAGCTGAGCCATGGCTATCCGGTCACTTCTCGCTGTCCCCGGAGGCGGGGCGGTTGACCTTCACCGTCTCCTGCTCGACCTGGTCGGCCTCGACGGTGCCCGCTTCCTCGTGCTGCGGGAGAACCGCGCCGCCCTCGGACGTGGTGAACTGCTTCTTGAATTCCGTGACGGCATCGTCGATGGCCTTGGCACCGTCGTCGGAGAGCTTCTTGCTCTCGACGATGTCCTTGAGCACGGTCTCCTGGTTGCGCCGCATGTGCGCCAGGAACTCCGACTCGAAGCGGGCCACGTCGCCGGTCGGGAGGTCGTCCATCAATCCCTTGGTGCCGAGGTAGAGGGAAACGACCTCCTCCTCGACCGGGAAGGGCACTCCCTCACCCTGCTTGAGGACCTCCATCAACCGGGCACCGCGGTCCAGCTGAGCCTTGGACGCGGCGTCCAGGTCCGAGGCGAACGCGGAGAACGCCTCCAGCTCGCGGTACTGCGCCAGTTCGATCTTCAACGAACCGGTGACGCTCTTCATCGCCTTGATCTGCGCGGAACCGCCGACACGCGACACCGAGGTGCCGACGTCGATGGCGGGGCGCTGACCGGAGTTGAACAGGTCCGACTGCAGGAAGCACTGCCCGTCGGTGATGGAGATGACGTTGGTCGGGATGTAGGCCGACACGTCGTTGGCCTTGGTCTCGATGATCGGTAGTCCGGTCATCGAACCGCCGCCCATCTCGTCGGAGAGCTTCGCGCAGCGCTCCAGCAGGCGGGAGTGCAGGTAGAAAACGTCACCGGGGAAGGCCTCACGTCCCGGGGGGCGCCGCAGCAGCAGCGAGATCGCCCGGTAGGCCTCGGCCTGCTTGGTCAGGTCGTCGAACACGATCAGGACGTGCTTGCCCTGCCACATCCAGTGCTGCCCGAGGGCCGAACCCGCGTAGGGGGCCAGCCACTTCAGACCCGGGGAGTCGGCGGCCGGGGCGGCCACGATGGTGGTGTACTCCATCGCGCCGGCTTCCTGAAGGGTACGCTGCGTCCCCGCGATCGTGGAGCCCTTCTGGCCGATCGCGACGTAGATGCAGCGCACCTGCTTCTCGGGGTCGCCGCTGTCCCAGTTGCTCTTCTGGTTGATGATCGTGTCGGTGGCGATCGTGGTCTTGCCCGTCTTGCGGTCGCCGATGATCAGCTGCCGCTGACCGCGACCGATCGGGGTCATCGAGTCGATGGCCTTGATGCCGGTCTGCAACGGCTCGTTCACGCCCTGGCGCTGGACCACCGAAGCGGCCTGCAGCTCCAGCTCGCGCTCCTTCTCCGACTCGATCTCACCGAGACCGTCGATGGGCTCGCCGACCGGGTTGATCACCCTGCCGAGGAAGTTGTCGCCGACCGGCACGGACATCACCCTGCCGGTGCGCCTGACCTCCTGGCCTTCCTCGATCTGGTCGGCTTGACCGAGGATGACCGCGCCGATCGACTGCGCCTCGAGGTTCATCGCGACGCCGTAGATGCCGCCGGGGAACTCCAGCAGTTCCTCGGTCATGACCGAAGGCAGACCCTCGACATGGGCGATGCCGTCACCGGTGTCCGTGACGACCCCGACCTCCTCGCGGCTGACCTCGGGTGAGTAGCTGGAGACGTACTTCTCGATCGCACTGCGGATCTCGTCCGACGAGATCGTCAGCTCCGCCATGTCTCGTTCCTGCTCTCGCTTCGTTCTGTGGAAAAAAGGGGCGGCCCCCTGTCCGGCCGCGAGCGGTGACTGCCGCCCGTCAACCGGAGAGGTCGCGCCGCAATGCCTGCAGCCGTCCGGACGTGCTGCCGTCGATGACTTCCTCACCGACCCGAATGACCAATCCGCCACCGATTTCGGGGTCCACTTCCAGGTGTACCGCAATCGGCCGCGCGTATATGCGTTGCAGCGTGTTGGCCAGCCGCTCCTGCTGCTCGTCACTGAGCGCGACCGCCGAACGAACGTGGGCGACCGAGCGTTCCCTGCGCTTCGCGGAGAGCTCGGCCAGTTCCTCCAGCCCCTCACTGAGGTGGCCGCCCGGCGACCTTTCGACCAACTGCCGCACCAGGCGCTCGGTCACATCCTCGACCTTGCCGCCGACCAGTTGCCCGACGACGGCCCCTTTGCCCGCGGAATCGGCGGTGGGATCCGACAGCAACCGTTCCAGCTCCGGTTGACCGCCGATGATGCGGCCCAGCCGGAACAGCTCGTCCTCCACCGCGTCCAACCTGCCCGCACGCTCCGCCTGAACAAGCAGGGCGGTACGGGCGAGCCGTTCGAGGCCGTGCACCAGATCACCGGGGTTGGACCAACGAGCGCCCGCTACCTCCACCACCACCGGCAGTGAACGGGCGCCGAGCTGGTTGCCCAGCAACTCGCGGACCAGCCCCTGCCTGGACTCGACGGGGGTGGCGGCATCGGCGAGAGCGCGCCGGAGAGCGGACTCGCCGCGCAACAACGCGGCGACTCCGAACAACTCGTCGGCGAGCCCGGTGATCTCCGCGGGTCCGGCCCCATCGGTGGCCTGCAACAGTTGCAGCTCGCTGGCTGCCAGTGCATCACGACTCGCGGCGTTCACGAGGGTGCTCAACTCTGCACGCCTTTCTCTCCTGGGCCCATCACTCAAATCCCTTCGACCTAGGGCCGACCGGTGGGCACCGCTCAGCTGCTGGTCGACGTCGACGGTGCGGAGGTGGACTCCAGCTCGTCGAGGAACCGGTCCACCGTGCGCTGAGCCCGGTCCTCGTCCTCGAGGGACTCACCGACGACCTTGCCCGCCAGATCCACGGCGTGCCGACCGAGATCGGCTCGCAGTTCCGCGATGACCTGGGCCTTCTGAGCAGCGAGCTGAGCCTGGCCCTGATTGATGATCCGGTCGCTTTCCTCCTGGGCCTGCGACCGCATCTCGTCCAGGATCTGCTGTCCCTCGGCGCGTGCGTCGTCCCGGATCCGGGCGGCCTCGGCACGGGCCTCGGCCAGCTGCGCCTTGTACTGCTCCAGCGTGCGCTGGGCCTCGGCCTGCGCCTCCTCCGCCCGCGCGATGCCGCCCTCGATCCGATCGCTGCGCTCCTTGTAGAGCTTCTCGAAGCGAGGAACGGCGTACCGGTGCAGGACGAACAGCAGGAGGGCGAAGGCGACGAACCCGACGATTATCTCGGTCGGGGCGGGCAGGATCGGATTGTGCTCCGATTCCGCCAGCACCAGGTGTTTCTTCATCTGGACTTCTCCCAACGCGTCAAGCAGTCAAACTCAAGCGGCGGAGGCGATGAAGTAGATGACCAGGCCGATCAGCGCCAGCACCTCGACGAGGACGAAGGAGATCCAGGCGATGCCCATCAGCTGGCCCTGGGCCTCCGGCTGGCGAGCGGTTCCGTTGATGACAGCTGCCCAGATCAGACCGACGCCGACACCGGGACCGATCGCACCGACGCCGTAGCCGATGGCGGCGAGACCCGGGTTGATGTTGGCTGCGCTTTCCGCGGCCTGTGCAAGAACGATGTTGCTCACTGTTACTACCTTTCAACTCGGTCCGCTTAACGCGGATCGGAGGTCCCGATCTGTCCTCAGTGCTCCTCCGCGAGTGCAGCACCGATGAAATTGGCGGTGAGCACCGCGAAGATGTACGCCTGCAAGACCTGAATCAAGGCCTCGGCGAAGGTCAGAATGATCGCGAAGGCGAAGCTGACGATGGAAACCGGCTTGAGCAGCGCGCTCGCCTCGATCAGCAGGTAGTGCCCGCCGAGGGCGAACACCAGCAGGATGAGGTGGCCGGCGAACATCGCCGCGAAGACTCGGATGGCCAGCGCTACTGGCTGGAACAGGAACTTCTGCAGAAACTCGATCGGAGAAAGCAGGATGTAGACCGGCTTGGGGACTCCGGGAGGGAACATCACGTGCTTGAGGTAACCCAAGAAGCCGTGGCGTTTGAACCCGACCGTGTGGATCACGATGTAGACCATGATGAACAGGGCGATCGGGAAGCCGATCTTGGCCATCGTGGGGAACTGGATCAACGGGATGATCCCGAAGAGGTTGTTCACCAGGATGAACGTGAACAGCCCGAAGATCAGCGGGATGAACCGCTGGAAATCCTTCGCACCGATCTGATCCCTTGCGATCGTGTTCCTGCTGAAGTCGTAAAGGTACTCCGCCGCGAACTGGCCCTTGCCAGGCACCAACTTGAGGTTGCGTGTGGCGATCAAGAAGTACGCACCGACGATGACAGCCGAGAGCACTACAAGCACGATCGGCTTGGTGACTCCACCAAAGATCGGCGGGAGAAAAAAGCTATCGACACCGGGCGGCTCGAACGTGCCGCCCTGGCTCAACACCAGCGCGCCCAACTGGGCTCCTTCCGGTTCTCCCGGTTGGAGCTAACTCCACCGGGGGAATCGTCACGATTTGCACTCAACGTACCTGATACACGATCGAGGACGTAGGGGCCCTCCCTCAGGGCGAGGTCCGCCAGGCGAGGTCCGCACGGGCGAGCCGGAGCTTCCCGCGACGAAAATCCCCTGCTCAACGACCCGAGCTTCTTGCGCGACAAACCCTACCATTTGGTAACAAAAAGGGTATACCCACCATTTCACACCTGAGGGGGGTGGTCGCTACTCCATCAGGAGTCGTTCGCTAAGGCGATCGTGGGAATCTTGGTCTTGCGAAAAGCGTATACCTCGGCAAATGCCCAAACCAGAACGGTGGCGAGTATGGTGATCGCCACAGCGGGAACGTGAACAGCGGTGAAGACCCGGAGCAGAGTCACCACCACGAACAGCACGATCATCTTCCCGAGGTAGCCACCGAGCGCGGCGACCATGACGAACATCGGGTGCGAATCCGCCGTCGCCCGCATCAGCCACAGGGTCAGCAGCGAGGAAGCGGAAGCGACCACCCCACCGACCAGCGCGCCGACCAGCCCCTGGGCGCCCACCCAGAAAGCCCCGACGACCGCACTGACCAGCACGGTCGCCACAGCGGGCCAGACGGCCGTGCGCAGCATCGCGTCGGCGAGCTTGCGGACCGCGGAGGCATGCGGGTTCGACTCCGCCCGCCGGGGCGACTCATCGGCCACTTCGGTTGCTTCGCTCATCGCTTCTCCCGCCCGGAAGCACTACCTGGTCCTCATTCGGGGTATCGCGGACACGATACCCGCCACGACCACCGCGACCCCGATAGCCCACGCCACCAGAGCCACATCCTCGAACAACGTGAGCGACACGGCGCCGAACGCGACCACGCCGGCCCACAGGTAGATCAGCAGCACGGCGCGTCGTTGCGAGTGCCCGAGTTCGAGCAGGCGGTGGTGCAGGTGCATCTTGTCCGCGTGGAACGGGCTCTTGCCCGCCCTGGTCCTGCGAACCACCGCGAGGCTCAGGTCCAGCAGCGGAACGAAGAGCACGGCCGCGACCACGAGCAACGGGGCGAACAGTCCGAAGGCGTCCAGACTGGTCGGGTCCATCTTGCCCGCCGCCGTCGTACTCGCCGAAGCCAGCATCAAACCGATCAGCATCGACCCGGAATCCCCCATGAAGATCCTGGCCGGCTGGAAGTTGTAGGGCAGGAACCCCAGGCAGGCCCCGGCTATGGTCGCCGCGATCAGGGCGGGGGGGTACGCGGTGACGTCACCCCCCTGGTCGCTGAGCAGCCCCAGGCAGAACGCGCAGGTCGCGCTCGCGGCGATCAGGCCGATCCCGGAAGCCAGACCGTCCAGCCCGTCCACGAAGTTCATCGCGTTGACCATCGCCACGGTCAGCACCACCGTCAGCAGCTGCCCCTGGTTCCCGCTGAGCACCAGCACCGAACCCGACTCACCGCCCTGGCCGCCCGGCAGCATGTACCACTGCAGCCCCATCAGCACGAGGATCCCCGCCGCCGTGACCTGCCCGGCCAGCTTGGTCCACGAGTCCAGTTCGAAACGATCGTCCAGAGCCCCCACCAGGGTGATGAGCCCGCCCGCGATCACCACGGCCAGCGCGTCGTTCGAGTAGTCGAATCCGCGCGAGAGCGCGGGCAGGTTCCCCGCCAGGAACATCCCGCCGAGCACACCGGCGTACATCGCGACTCCCCCCATGCGGGGGATCGGGGTGCGATGCACGTCACGGTTCCTCGGGTGCGCGACCGCTCCGATCCGGACGGCCAGCAATCTGGTCAGGCCGGTGAGCAGAAAGGTCACCGCGGCGGCGGTGAGGCAGACGAGCAGGTACTCCCGTGCGGGCACCCCGGCGGGTGCCCAGGCTGGAACGGTGTCCATGGCCGCCGCCTCAACCACGCGCGGGCGAGCGGTGCACGGCAACGTCCGAATCCCACGGCGACACAGTCACTGTTGGCGGCTCCTCGCGAATATCTCCGGCGGGCAGAAAGAGCTGGAACTGGGCACGCCCGCGGTCGTCACCGAACACCGGGTGTCGGGAAACCGGCAGCGTCGCCCACGAGTCGCATTCGGTGGTTCACGCTACCGAGCGCTCGATCCGTCGACCGAACGGGTCCGTAACGACACCCGACGAACGGACTCACCCGTTCGGACGAGGCCACACCGCCGCGGGCCGCGCGGGCCCGTGCTCGGGGCTCGTGCGAATCGGGGTAGCACTCGCTCGGTCGGACCCGGTCGCCGGGTAAGTTCCGAAGCCGCCTGTACTCACCCTGCCCATCGGCACCGCCGCACGAACCGGTCCCCGGGCCCGCTGAGAACCTCTAACGAGAGGCTGTTTCCTGCCCGAGCGCTTGGAGCCTACGCGGGCCGAGGAGATCCGGTGCGTGAGTCGGATGCATTGCGAGGCGGGAGGGCACGTGGCGTGGGCCGCTACTCGAGGTGCCCTCCAACGCAGCAAGGCGCCGACTCACGTGACGGCTACCCGACCGGCTCAACAAAGTTCTGTTATGAGTTATTAAAAGCCCTTACTCGACCGGCAGTTCCACTCCCAGCTCGGAGGCCAGCTCCGCACGGCTGACGGCCCCCTCGCGCAGCACTCGGGGACGCTGTCCGGTCAGATCCACGATGGTCGAGGCGACCGGTTCGCCCGAGGGGCCGCCGTCCAGGTACACCGGTACGGACTCCCCCAACTGCTCCCGGGCCTGCTCCACCGTCGTGGCAGGCGGGTTCCCCGTCGTGTTGGCGCTCGAGACAGCCAGCGGACCGACGTCGCGCAGCAGGTCCAGCGCGACCGGATGCAGCGGCATCCGCAGGTTCACCGTTCCGCGGGTCTCTCCCAGGTCCCAGGACAACGAGGGCGCCTGCGGCAGCACGAGCGACAGGCCACCGGGCCAGAACGCTTCGATGAGCGCCCTGGCCTGCCGGGGAACCGACATCACCAACCCGTCGACCGTGTTCCACGAACCGACCAGCACCGGAACCGGCATGTCGGGACCTCGCCCCTTTGCCGAGAGCAACGCGCGAACGGCCTCGGGATCGAACGCGTCCGCCCCGACTCCGTAGACCGTGTCCGTGGGAAGAACGGCGAGTCCGCCACCACGCAGCGAACTCGCGGCCCTGTTCAGTCCGGCACTGCGACTGTCCGGACTGTTGCAATCGTAGACCGTGCTCACGGCATCAAATCCTGGCACGACCGCCCGCGGCGGGTGCGAGTGGTACGCCCCGAGGCCTTCGGGCAACATGTTCACGGCGATCGGCGAACCACCACCGCGTCGAACTCCTCCGTCCGGAACTCCCCGGACGCGTGTTTTTCGCACCGCTTCGCCGCACGAGCACTGACAGGACTTCACCGGGGGTATTCGTTCGACAGTTCCGAGGGCGTCCCGTGGCGCGGGCAGCGCCGAAACGACCACTCCCGCGGTCCGCACCGCCGCGGGAGCTCCCGACCGTGCTCTCACGAGGACGGCCCCGACGTCGTGCGGACCACACCACCCGATGTCGGGCACGCCCGCGAGACGGCGGGAGGTCCCGCCGAGCGACCGCCCACGACGACCGAGCCGACGAAGCACTACTGATCACCGGGGTGACCTCCGGGGGCGAGCCCCGGGGCTCCCGTTTCTGGAGGACGAGCGATGACCGCCCCGCCGCAGGGTGTCCAGACCGAACAGCTCGGGTTTCAGGCAGGTACGATCCGCTACCACCACGCGGGCACCACGGGCCCCGCCGTCGTGCTGCTGCACGGTGGCGGCATCGACAACGCGCTGCTCAGCTGGCGGCACGCCATCGCCCCGCTCGCCGTCGACCACCGGGTTTACCTTCCCGACCTCCCCCGGCACGGCGGAAGCAGGAACTGGTACGGCAGGGTCGGCCAGCGCACGCTGGAGGAAGTGCTGCGCTGGCTGCTCGACGCCTGGGGGGTCGAACGCGCCGTGCTGATCGGAGCCTCGGTCGGCGGCAGCGCCGCGATCGGGTTCGCGCTGCGGCACCCGCACCGGGTGCGTGGCCTCGTGCTCGCGGGTTCGGAGGGACTGCAGCACCGCGCTCCCGGACAGCTCACCACCTATCTGAAGTTGCGCTCACGGTTCTTCGGCACGACGGCGGCCAACGTGCTCGGGCTGCACCGCGGACTGTCCCGCCGCCACCTCCTCAGCGGAGTCCTGAACGATCCCGGCGAGGTGATCGACCACGAGCAGCTGGTGGACGAGTTTCACGAGGAGCTGCGCGGGAGCGCGTCGCTGTTCTCCGACTGGTACTCCGAGGCCGTGGAGCGCCGTGGCATGCGGATCAATCATCTGCCCTACCTGGGAAACCTCCGCTGCCCCGTCATGTTCGTGCACGGGGAGCGCGACGAACGTGTTCCGCTCTCGACGGCGAACGAGGCAGCCGCGGCGGTAGCGGGTTCCACACTGCGCGTACTGCCCGGCGCGGGGCACTGGTGCCACCGCGAAAAGCCCAACGAGTTCAACGCGGCCGTGCGCGAGTTCGTCAACGGCACGCTGTGAACGCCCGCGCGCCGTCATCACCCGAACCGCTCCCGGCCGGGATCAACCGCTCGGCGGCTCCTCCCCGGATTCACGACGGGCCGTGGCGAACCTCGGCCGTCCCGCCAGGTCGTTGTGTGCCCTGACGTCGGTCAACGCGGGGCGAGCCGCCAGCAAAGCAGGCACCGACCCTCCGTGCGTGTCGTCGTGCTCCACGGCGACCCCGCCACCGTGGCGCAGCAGCCGGGCGGCGTGGGCCACCACGTGACGCAGCACCTCCAACCCGTCCCGGCCCGCGAAAACCGCCGCGGGCGGGTCGTGATCACCGACCTCGGGCGGGACCGGGGTTCCCTCCGGGACGTACGGGGGGTTGCAGACCAGGAGGTCCACACCCTCCTCCCGCTCCGCGAGCAGCCCCGGATCGGTGACGTCCCCCTCGAGCACGTGAACCGAGGTGTCACCGGCCTGCCGCCGCCGTTCGGCGTTGCCCCGCGCCCAGGTCAACGCAGCCGGGTCGTTTTCCACCGCGAGCACCTCGGCGTCCGGGCGCTCGTGGGCGAGCGCCAGGGCGAGGCCCCCCGATCCGGTGCACAGATCGGCGACGACGGGATTCCGGAGACCGCGCAGCCGGCTCAACGCCCACTCCAGCAGCTGTTCCGTCTCCGGCCGTGGGACGAAAACCCCGGGCCCCACCGCCAGGGTCACCCGTCCGAACGCGGCCGTACCGGTCAAGTGCTGCAGCGGAGTCCTGGAGGCCCGTTGCCGGACGAGCTGCTCCAACGAGTCGACCACGGACTGGTCCACCAGGGGAAACATCATCAACTTGGTGCGTTCGACTCCGAGCAGGTGAGCAGCCAACATCTCGGCCTCCGCACGTGCGGAGGGGATCCCCGCCGCCGTGAGGACGCGCTCGCCCTCCAGAATCGCCAACCGCAACGGCTTTCGGTCCACAGTCGTAGCCTAGAGTCCCTCCACCGGATGAAGCGGGCCGCCTCGGCGCTGCCCGCCGAAACCCCTTCCGGGCTCGGGCCGAGGGGATCCGGCGCGTGAGTCGGATGCGTTTGCGAGACCAGGCTGGTCAGCCACGTAAAAGCGCTCCTCGGGAGCGCCCGGAACTCCGAAGGAGCCCTTGAAGCGGCGCCGGCCGCTCGCGACCACCCACGCGGTCGGCACCGCCACGCGGAACGAGCCGGGAGATCAATCGTCAGACCCCGGCTTCCATCCGTTCCTTCCGGTCGGCCTCGCGCAACGCCGCCAGCACCGAGTCGAGCTCGCCGTCCAGCACGTGGTCGAGGTTGTAGGCCTTGAAGTTGACGCGGTGGTCCGAGATCCGGTTCTCGGGGAAGTTGTAGGTGCGCACCCGCTCCGAGCGGTCCACGGTGCGAACCTGACTGCGCCGGGTCTCGGCGGCTTCGCGCTCGGCCTCCTCCTCGGCCATGGCCTGCAGCCGCGCGCGCAGCACCTGAATGGCCCGCGTCTTGTTCTGCAGCTGGGACTTCTGGTTCTGGCAGGCCACCACGATTCCCGTGGGCAGGTGTGTGACCCGCACCGCGGAGTCCGTGGTGTTCACGCTCTGCCCTCCGGGGCCGGAAGAGCGGTGCACGTCGATGCGGAGGTCCTTCTCGTCGATCTCCACCTCGACCTCCTCCTGCTCCGGGTACACCAGAACGCCAGCGGCGGAGGTGTGCACCCGCCCCTGGGACTCGGTCACCGGGACTCGCTGAACGCGGTGAACGCCACCCTCGAACTTGAGCTTGGCCCAGACACCCTCGATCCCGGGCTCGCCCTTCGATTTCACAGTGGCGATGACGTCCTTGTACCCGCCGAGCTCGGATTCGGTGGCGCCGAGAACCTCGGCTTGCCACCCCTGCCGCTCGGCGAAGCGCAGATACATGCGAAGCAGGTCGCCGGCGAACAGCGCGGATTCCTCGCCGCCCTCCCCGGATTTCACCTCGAGCACGACGTCGGAACCGTCCCGCGGATCACGCGGGGCCAGCAGTTCGGCGAGCCGTTCCTCCAGCTCGGGAATCCGGGACTCGAGCTGCTCGGCTTCCCGCGCCAGGGCGGGGTCCTCCCCCGCCAGTTCCCGCGCGGTGGACAGGTCCGAGCGGACCTGGTCGAGCTCACGCGCCGTGCGCACAATCGGTGTGAGCTCGGCGTGCCGCTTGCCGAGTTTCCGTGCCCGCGCCTGGTCGGCGTGCACGTCCGGGTCCGCGAGCCGTCCCTCCAGCTCGGTGTACTCGGCGAGCAGCTCCTCGACCCTCGAGGTCTCCACGGTGCTCCCCACTCTCGCTGCGAGTCCGATACGAGAACGGCGCCCGCCAACGGAACGAGACGGGCGCCACGGACTCGGCTACTTCTTGGTGCGGGCGTTCTGCGGACGCCGACCGTAACGAGCCTCGAACTTGGCGACACGGCCGCCGGTGTCCAGGATCTTCTGCTTGCCCGTGTAGAACGGGTGGCAGTTCGAGCAGACATCGACGTTGATGTGGCCCTCGGTCTTGGTGCTCCGCGTGGTGAAAGTCTCCCCGCAGTTGCAGGTGACCTGCGTTTCCACGTATTCGGGGTGAATGCCGCTCTTCATGATCAATCCTCTCCTCGTGGCACCGGGTCCTCGTGGTGTCGACCAGAGGTGAACCGGAGCCGGAACGGGTCCCGATTTTGCCAGACCGAGACCGTTGACCTGCAACGCAGGGTGCGCACCACGTATTCCCTCCCCGCAGGGGTCGTGCGTGCGGAGTTCGACGGCGCGGACGGCGGGCGACCGGACTCGCGGTCACGGTGGAACGCCCACTCGGAAAAGAGCGGATCGCGTGGGATCCGAACCGTTCACCCGTTGACGAACGGTGCCTGCCCCGCCCGGAACGATCCGACGAGGACGTCCTCGCCGCGAGGTCGGTCCGGGCCGGGCACTCACTCCTCCTCTTTACCCGGAGTCGTCTTGGCCACCTGGGTGAGGAACTCGATGTTGGTGCGTGTCTTGCGCAGTCGGTCCTGCACAAGCTCCAGCGCCTGCTGGGAGTCCAGCGCGGCCAGCACCCTGCGCAACTTGTGGTGAACGGCCAGCTCGTCCGAGGACATCAGCAGTTCGTCCTTGCGGGTACTCGAACTGTCGACGTCGACGGCGGGGAACAGCTGCTTGTTCGCCAGCTTGCGGTCGAGCTTGAGCTCGGCGTTGCCGGTTCCCTTGAACTCCTCGAAGATGACCGTGTCCATAGCGGACCCGGTCTCCACCAGCGCGGTGGCGAAGATGGTCAGGGAGCCGCCGTTCTCGATGTTGCGCGCCGCGCCGAGGAAGCGTTTCGGCGGGTACAGCGCCGTGGAGTCGACACCACCGGACAGGATCCGCCCCGATGCGGGAGCGGAAAGGTTGTAGGCCCTGCCGAGGCGTGTGATCGAATCCAGCAGCACCACCACGTCGTGTCCCATCTCGACCAACCGCTTGGCCCGCTCGATGGAAAGCTCGGCCACAGTGGTGTGATCGGACGGCGGACGGTCGAATGTGGATGCGATGACCTCACCCTTGACCGACCGCTGCATGTCGGTGACCTCTTCCGGCCGTTCGTCGGCGAGAACGACCATCAGGTGGCACTCGGGGTTGTTGGTCGTGATCGAGTTGGCGATCGACTGCAGGACCATCGTCTTGCCCGCCTTCGGCGGGGAGACGATCAGGGCGCGCTGTCCCTTCCCGACCGGCATCACGAGGTCGATGACCCGGCTGGTGATGCTCTGGGGCTCGGTTTCCAGGCGCAGCCGCTCGTTCGGGTAGAGCGGCGTCAGCTTGTGGAACTCGGAGCGGCGCTTGGCCGCCTCGGGCTCCAGGCCGTTGATTCCGTCGACCCGCACCAGCGGGTTGAACTTCTGGCGCTGCTGCTCGCCCTCGCGGGGCTGCCGGACGACGCCCTTGATGGCGTCACCGCGCCGCAGCCCGTACTTGCGGACCAGCGACAGGGAGACGTACACATCGTTCGGGCCGGCCAGGTAGCCCGAGGTGCGGACGAACGCGTAGTTCTCCAGCACGTCGAGGATCCCCGCGACCGGAAGCAGCACGTCGTCGTCGCGCACCTCCGGCTCGTTGTCCCCGCGCCCACGGTTGCGCCGCCGGTCCCGGAAACGACGACTGCGCCTGTTGCCGCGCTCGTCGTCGTCCTGCTGCCGCGAGTTGTCTCCACGGCCGTTGTCGTGACGGTTGTCGGGGCGGTTGTCCCTGCGGTTGTCCTGCCGGTCGCCGTTCCCGCCGTCGGTGCGCTCGTTCTTGTCCGAGCCGCCCCTGTCGTTGCGGTCGCCCCGGTCGTCCGAGTGCTGGTCCTGCTGCCCGGAACGTCCCGAGGAGCGGCGGCGCCGGTTCCCACGACGCCCGTCCTCGCCGGAACCGTCGTTGCCCGCACGGCGCGGCCCACGGTTCGGGGACGGGCCGTTCGAACGCTTGTCGGATCCCGGAGTTCCCTCGGTGGCCGGAGCGGAGGATTCCGTGCCGGAAGGTGCCGACTCCGCCTGGGGCTTGCCGGACTTCTCCTTGGTGTCCCTGTTCTTGGCGTTCGCCCCTTTGGTGCTCCGGCCCTTGTTGTTGGTGTTGTCCTGGTCCGCCTGCTGGTCGAGAGTCGGCTGCCGGCTTGCGGACGAGTCCGACTGCTGCGGTGCCGAACTTCCCTGGCGTTCCTTGATTGCGGCGATCAGGTCGCCCTTGCGCAGACCCGCGGTGTCGATCCCCAATTCGCCGGCGAGCTGCCGCAGTTCGGCCAGCACCATGCCCGAGAGGCCGCCCCGACGACGTGTGTTGCCGTTGGCCCCCGAACCGGAAGCTGCCTGTTGCGACGACTCGGACTCCTGCCCGCCGGACGGAGAGACGCCGTTGGCCGTCTCGCTGCTCAACAGATCGGTGTTGCTCACGAATGTCCTTCCTGACCGGATCCGCGCCTCCTACGCGGCCCAGCGGATTCCCCGCTCGTTACGAACACGAGCGGCCTTGTAGTGCTACCGGCCCCTGTATCGAATGAACTCGACGAGGACACCCGGCGCGCGTGGTGTCGGCACCCACTCGAAATCCGGCAGCACCGGGCAGCGGAGGCGCCTGACTCGCGCACCTCTGGTGATATCACCCGTCCACGGCGATGTGACCACCTACCGGAGTGATCATGACCGTGTCCGTCCACCAATCGCTGGTGCGTGCCTCGCTGCCTGATCGTTACCGGACTCACCGAACCGGCCGATGTCGACAAGGCCGACACCGTGCGTCCGGAGCACGGTCCGACACGGTTACCGAGCACGGTGCCCGGGAAAACCGAAGCCTCCACTTTGGTCACCGAGTTATTCGCGAATGCCGTGCGGAACCACAATCCGTAACGCCAGAGCTCCCAGTCCGACACCGGCAACTACCTGAAGTTCGACCCGACGAAGCGAACCCCTTGAGTTGACAACTCCTGACTCGGCCACCGCGATCGGCTACCCGCCGTCCTGCTCTCCATCCGGAGGATGCAGTCGATTCACAGCGAGGGATGCATCCCGGGAGATCTCCCGGGCAAGGCACCGGCGCCGATGCGCCCGGTGACTGATTGACCTTGAGGGTATACGCCGAGTCACTCCGGTGCAACAACCAAGAGCACGACACGCCCACGGGGGAACGTCCCTACTCGGTCACGATCCTGTCGGATCTCCCGTCGAATCGTGGGCCGACCGACGGAAACGAGGGTTCGACAACCACGATGCCGACACCACCTTTATACCACCGGGAGCTCGGCGGACGTTCACCCCCGCCGGGAAGAGCTCACCGACGCCCCCGCAGGGACGGGACCGGCGGCATCCCGGCCAACAGCCCCGCCCGTGCGTACTCGCCGGATCAGTCGAGCTCCCGGACCCGCACACCGAGCCGGTCCACACTCAACCGCGTGACCTCGAAACCCTCCGCGTGAACCTCCCGCGGAGGCTCCCCCGAAGGGGGCAGCGCCAGCACCGTGGGGCCTGCCCCGGAAACGGCGGCGGGCACCCCGGTATTCCTGAGTCGCCGAACGAGTTCGAGCGTCGCCGGCATCGCGGGCTCCCGGTAATCCTGGTGGATCCGGTCCTCGGTCGCCACGTGCAGCAGGTCCGGCCGCGCGGTGAGGGCGTGCACGGCCAGCGCGGAACGCCCGGCCGCGAACACCGCGTCGGCATGCGGAACGTTCGCGGGCAACAGCCCCCTCATCGTATGAGTCTCGGACTCCGAACGGGGGATGAAGACCACCGGAGCCAGTTCCTCGTGCGGCTCCAAACGAACGGCTTCATAACGATTTTCCGTACTGAAGGCAACAGCCAGACCGCCGAACAGACTCGCTGCCACGTTGTCGGCATGGCCCTCCGCGGAGGCGGCCTCCCGAAGGGCCCGTTCGCACGTTTCCCCGGCGCGGACATCGAGACCGGCGAAGCGGTAGGCGGCCGTCACCCCGGCGACGATCGCGGCCGCGGAGGATCCCAACCCCCGCGCGTGCGGTATCGCGTTGGTGCAGCGCACGTCGACCGCGAGCGGAGCGAGCCCCAACCGTTCGAGGGTGCGGTGCAGCACCCGGACCACCAGGTGCCGCTCGTCCTCGGGAACCTCCCCCGCGCCGGGGCCGCTGACGCTGACGCGTGCGCTGCCCGGTTCCTGCCCGTTCCGCGTGATCTCCACCGTGTCGTGGAGCGCGAGCGCCATCCCGAGCGTGTCGAACCCGGAACCGAGGTTCGCGGTGGAAGCGGGGGCCGTGACCTCCACCCGGTTCGGGCCCCGCCCGTTCACGGCGGACTCCGCGGACCGCTCCCCGGCGAGCGGCTCCCGGGTCACGCCAGCTCCAATGCCGTCGCCACGGCTTCGGGATCGACCGGCAGCGGCTGCACCTCGACCATGTCGGCCAGGGCAGTGTCCGGGTCCTTGAGGCCGTGCCCCGTGACGGTGCACACCACGTCGGAGCCGACGGGCAGCTTCCCCTCCGCGGAGGTCGCGAGCAGGCCGGCGATGCTCGCCGCGGAGGCGGGTTCCACGAAGATCCCCTCGCGAGAGGCCAGCAGGCGGTACGCCTCCAGGATCCGTTCGTCGGTCACGGCGGAGAACAAACCTCCCGAGCTCGTCTTGGCCGCGACCGCGCCGTCCCAGGAAGCCGGGCT
This sequence comes from Actinopolyspora biskrensis, assembly GCF_013408175.1. Lineage (GTDB taxonomy): Bacteria > Actinomycetota > Actinomycetes > Mycobacteriales > Pseudonocardiaceae > Actinopolyspora > Actinopolyspora biskrensis. The sequence goes on along the minus strand of NZ_JACBYW010000005.1, from coordinate 132,182 downwards.
GCCCACCCTGATGGCCGTGGCCACCGTCTCCGGCTCGGAAACCGGTTCGCCGGAGATCAGCGGGGCCGCACCGGCCGCCTGGAACCCGAACATGGCCGGGGCCCGGTCGGTGTGCCCGTCGGCGAGGTATTCCGAATAACCCGTCCAGTAGGCGGTTATGTTGCCCGCGTTGCCCACGGGCAGGCAGTGCACGTCCGGAGCGGCTCCCAGCGTGTCGCAGATCTCGAAGGCCGCGGTCTTCTGCCCGGCCAGTCGCACCGGGTTCACCGAGTTGACCAGTGTCACCGGGTAGCTCGCCGCGGTCTTGCGCGCCAGTTCGAGGCAGTCGTCGAAGCTGCCCCGCACCTGCAGGATCCGGGCACCGTGCACCACGGCCTGCGCCAGCTTGCCCATCGCGATCTTGCCCTGCGGCACCAGCACAGCGGACCCCATCCCGGCACGGGCCGCGTAGGCGGCGGCCGAAGCCGAGGTGTTCCCGGTCGAGGCGCAGATGACGGCCTGCATCCCCGCGGCCTTCGCGTGGGTCATCGCCACGGTCATACCGCGGTCCTTGAAGGAACCGGTGGGGTTGGCGCCCTCCACCTTCACGTGGACCCGGCACCCGGTCAGCTCGGACAGGTGAGGCGCGAAGACGAGCGGGGTGTTCCCCTCCCGCAGGCTCACCACCTCGGCCCCGTCCGGAACCGCGACCCGATCACGGTAGGCCTCGACGATCCCCGGCCATCCCGCGCCCGAGTGGGCGGGGGCGAGTTGCATTTCCGAGGTCACGACGGTTCCCCTTCCACCCGCATAACACTGACAACCTCGAGCACCGCGGACAGTCCCGCGATCTTCTCCACCGTGTTGCGCAACGCCGCGTCGCTCGCCGTGTGCGTCACCACGACCAGGCTGGCGTCCGCGCCGCGCCCCTGCTGACGCACCACCGAGATGCTCACGTCGTGCTCGTTGAACATCGAGGCCACCTGGGACAGCACTCCCGGCTTGTCCGCGACGTCCAGACTGATGTGGTACCGCGTCGGAGTGCGGTCCATCGAGCGGACCGGCAACTGCGCGTGGGCCGACTCGCGCGGCCCCTTCCCGGAGACCACGACGTTGCGCGCCGCGGCGACGAGGTCGCCCAGCACCGCGCTGGCCGTGGGGGCTCCACCGGCGCCCTGCCCGTAGAACATCAGCTGCCCGGCGGACTCCGCCTCGACGAACACCGCGTTGAACGCACCGGACACCCCGGCCAGCGGGTGGTCCCGCGGGATCATCGCGGGGTGGACGCGCGCGGAGACCGACTCGGAACCGTCCTCGTCGACCACTCGTTCGCAGATCGCGAGCAGCTTGACCCTCCGGTCGAGCGCGCGGGCGGCCTGAATCTCCCCGGCCCCCACCTCGGAGATCCCCTCCCGGTGGACGTCGAAGGCGGTGACCCTGGTGTGGAAGGCCAGCGAGGCGAGGATCGCGGCCTTGGCGGCCGCGTCGAACCCGTCCACGTCGGCCGTCGGGTCCGCTTCGGCGTAACCGAGCTGACCCGCCTCCTCCAGGGTTTCGGCGTAGCCCGCCCCCGTGGAGTCCATCGCGGAGAGGATGTAGTTGCTCGTGCCGTTGACGATGCCCATGACGCGGTTGATGCGGTCGCCCGCCAGCGACTCCCGCAGCGGGCGCAGCAGGGGTATCGCCCCGGCGACGGCGGCCTCGAAGTAGATGTCCGCGCCGTTCGCGTCGGCGGCCGCGTACAGCTCCGAACCGTGCTCGGCCAGCAGGGCCTTGTTGGCCGTCACGACGGACTTGCCCGCGTGCAACGCCCGCGACAGCAGCGAGCGAGCTGGTTCGATACCGCCGATCAGCTCCACGACGACATCGGCGTCACCCTCGACGAGCGACTCCGCGTCGGTGGTCAACAGCTGCTCCGGCACCTCGGGGTGCTTGTGGGGGCGGCGCACCGCCACACCGGTGACGTGCACCGGAGCACCGGTTCGAGCGGCGTACTCGGTGGGGTACTCGTGCAGCAGTCGCAGCACCTCGGTGCCCACCGTGCCGCAGCCCAGCAGCGCCACCCTGATCGGTTCCCGATCCTCGATCACTCACACCTCCAGCCGAAGCAGGTCGTCCTCGGTCTCCCTGCGTAGCAACAACCGCGACTCGTCGGAGCGCACAGCCACGACGGCCGGTTTCGGCAACCGGTTGTAGTTGCTGGCCATGACGTAGCAGTACGCGCCCGTGGTGGCCACGGCCACCAGATCGCCCGGGGCAATATCCTCGGGCATCCAGTTGTCCCGCACCACCACATCGCCGGATTCGCAGTGTTTGCCCACGATGCGGGAGAGCACCCCGGGGCGCTCCCCCTCGCGGGAGACCAGACGGCAGTCGTAAAACGCGTCGTAGAGCGAGGTCCGGATGTTGTCGCTCATCCCGCCGTCGACGCTGACGTAACGCCGCGAGGCCCCGCCGTCCAGCGCGACGTCCTTGATGGTGCCCACTTCGTAGACCGTGACGGTCCCGGGGCCGGCTATCGCCCGCCCCGGTTCCACGGCGATACGCGGCGGGGGGATACCGGCAGTTGCGCACTCCTTGCGCACGATGCCGTTCAGCCTCTCGGCCAACGTCGCGGGCGGCAGCGGATCGTCCTCCTGGGTGTAGGCGATCCCCTGCCCACCTCCGAGATCCACGGTCGTGACCGAGTCGAGGGCGTCCGGGCCGTGCTCCTCCCGCAGTTGGGCCAGCAGACCGATCACCCGATGCGCGGCGAGCTCGAAACCGTCGTCGTCGAAGATCTGCGACCCTATGTGGCTGTGCAGTCCGACCAGCCTCAACGAGCCGGACTTCAGCACCCGCCCCGCTGCCTCGGCCGCGTCCCCGGCGGCCAACGAGAAACCGAACTTCTGGTCCTCGTGCGCCGTGGCGATGAACTCGTGGGTGTGGGCCTCCACCCCGACGGTGGTTCTGATCATGACCGGCTGGGTCACCCCGCGTTCGCTCGCGAGGTGCTCCAGCCGCGCTATCTCGTGGAACGAGTCGAGCACCACCGAACCGACTCCGGCGTCCAGGGCGGCCGCGAGCTCGGCGGTGGACTTGTTGTTGCCGTGCATCGCGATCCGCTCGGGGGGGAACTCCGCGCGCAGGGCGACCTGGAGTTCACCGCCGGTGCAGACGTCCAGGCCGAGACCCTCCTGGTCGATCCACCGGGCGATCTCGGTGCACAGGAACGCCTTCGCCGCGTAGTGCACGGCGGACGGATCGCCGAAGGCGGCCACGTAGTCCCTGCAGCGGGAGCGGAAGTCGTCCTCGTCCAGCACGAACAGCGGGGTGCCGTACCGTTCGGCCAGCTCGCGCACATCGTTGCCCGCGAGCGTGGTCACCCCGTCCGAACGGCGGGCGGCGTTGCGCGGCCACACCTTCGGATGAAGTTGATTGACCTCCTCCACGGAGGACGGGGCTGCGGGCCCGGAAGCCGGTGACGCGGCCGCGTCGGCGGCGTGCCTCGGGCCCGCTGGATGGGCGCGCATGGTGCGCCTCCTCTACATCTGTTCGGGGGCACTGACGCCGAGCAGGGACAAACCGTTGGCGAGCACCTGACGGGTCGCCTCGCACAGCTGCAACCGGGCGATCGTCAACGGCCCGGCCCGGTCGTCACCGGGCTGCAGCACGCGGCAGGAGTCGTAGAACCGGTGGTAGGCGCTGGCCAGGTCCTCCAGGTAGCGGGCGACGCGGTGCGGTTCCCGCAGCTCGGCCGCCGAATGCACGACCCGGGGGAACTCTCCGAGCGTGCGGATCAGGTCGCCCTCCCTGTCGTGCGTGAGCAGCCCCAGGTCGGCCTCGGTGACGCTTCCCCTGTCGATTCCGAGCGAAACGGCGTTGCGCTGCAGGGAGGACAGCCTGGCGTGTGCGTACTGCACGTAGAAGACCGGGTTGTCGTTGGTGTGTTTGCTGATCAGGTCGAGGTCGATGTCCACCGGCGAGTCGACCGAGGAGCGGATCAGCGAGTAGCGCGCCGCGTCGACCCCCACGGCCTCGACCAGGTCCTCCAGCGTCACCACGGTACCAGCGCGCTTGCTCATGCGGACCGGTTCGCCCTCGCGGACGAGGTTGACCAGTTGGCCGATCAGCACTTCCACCGAGTCCGGGTCGTCGCCCATCGCGGCGGCCGCGGCCTTCAACCGTGAGATGTAGCCGTGGTGGTCGGCTCCGAGCATGTACAGGCACAGCTCGAAGCCGCGGTCGCGCTTGTCCTTCAGGTAGGCGATGTCGCCTGCGATGTAGGCCGGGGCGCCGTCGCTCTTGATGACGACCCTGTCCTTGTCGTCACCGAACTCGGAGGAGCGCAGCCACCAGGCGCCCTCGGCCTCGTAGAGGTTGCCCGACTCCTTCAACCGTTCCAGGGACTCGGTGACCGCGCCCGAGTTGTGCAGCGAGTCCTCGTGGAAGAAGACGTCGAAGTCGGTGCGGAACTCGTGCAGGCTGCGCTTGATCTCGTCGAACATCAGCCCCACGCCGGTGCGGCGGAACACCTCGTCGCGCTCGGCCGCCGGGAGTTCGAGCGCGCCGGGTTCGCGGCGGAGGACCTCGGAGGCGATCTCGCCGATGTAGGCCCCTCCGTAGCCGTCCTCGGGAGTCCCCTCCCCCTTGGCGGCGGCCACCAGCGAGCTCACGAACCGGTCGATCTGCGCGCCCGCGTCGTTGAAGTAGTACTCCCTGGTGACTTCGGCCCCCTGGGCCTGCAGCACACGTCCGAGGGCGTCGCCGGCCGCGGCCCACCGGCTCCCGCCGAGGTGGATCGGCCCGGTGGGGTTGGCCGACACGAACTCGAGGTTCACCCGCAGGTCCTGGTAGAGGTCACCGGATCCGAAGGTCTCGCCCCTGGTGAGCACGTCCCGGACGATGGCGCCCTGCGCGTCCGCTGCCAGCCGCAGGTTCAGGAAACCGGGCCCGGCCACCTCGGCCGAGTGGATCTCGTCGCGCTGCGCGAGCGATTCGGCCAGCCAGCCGGCCAGCTCGCGCGGTGCCACTCCGGCCCGCTTCCCGACCTGCATGGCCAGGTTGGTGGCGTAGTCGCCGTGTTCCGGGTTCCGGGGTCGCTCGACCGTGACGTTCTCCGGCAGCACCGAGGTGTCCACCCCTCGGGCGGACAGCACGTCTACGGCGGTCGTTCGGACGAGTTCGGCAAGCGCTGCTGGTGTCACCCGATGAAGTCTAAAAAAGCAATCCCGCTGGTTATCCAGCGGGTGCCGCACGAAGAACTCACACGCCCCCGCGACCGGACCGTTTCCCAGAATTCGAGAAAACGCTCACCTTTTTCCTCGGAAACGACCGGGAACACCCCGAGCGAAGCCGCCCCTACCCGAGAACTACCCCGCGGCGTTCCCACCCCGAGCAGCGCCCGCACCGGGGGGTGGCCCCGCGCCCCTCACCGCCGCGCGCCGCGATCACCCCCGCCGCACGGGTCGAACCGGGCGTGGGTTAGGCTGTAGTCAGTTCAACAGAAGAGCCCTCGTAGCTCAGCGGATAGAGCACCGCCCTCCGGAGGCGGGTGTCGCAGGTTCGAGTCCTGCCGAGGGCACCCAGATCAAGCCGTGTGCCACACCTACGAAGATTCCTCGTGGGGCACGTTCGGGGCACACGCGGCTTCATCCATCCGATCGGCGATCTCGTTGAGTCGGTCCGGGAACAGGTGCCCGTAGAGGTCGAGCGTCATCGTGGCGGTCTCGTGCCCGAGCATCTGTTGGACGAGTTTCACGTCCGCGCCGGAGGCGATCGCCGACGATGCCGCGGTGTGCCTGAGCTCGTGCGGGTGGAATCCCTCCGGTCCGACATCGCGAACGGCGGCGTCGAAAACCGCACGGCGGAAGTTGCGCACCCTCAGGACCCCACCCTGCGGAGCCGTGAACAGCAGGGCCTCCGAGGAACGGCCGTTGACCCGGCTCGCCAACTCCTCGACCAGGAAGCGCGGCAGCGGCACCGAACGGCGTTCGCGCGTCTTGGGTCTCCCCGCACGATGAGTCCGCAGGAGCCGCACCGGTCCACCAGCTTCGCCACCTGCGAGTGATCGAGGTAACGGTGATCCGTCCCAGCCGGTCGAGGTAATCGCACGCCCTCAGCGGGATTCGACGTCAACCGAGCGTCCCGCACCGCCCACGCCAAGACCTGCGAGAACACCCGGTGGACCTTCACCACCGACGCGGGCGAGCACGACCGCGCCAAGGCCGACACCCACTGCCGCACGTCGGCGTGCTTGATCGAGGTGAGGTAGACGTGGCCCCACTTCGGCAGGATGTGCGTGTTGACCGCGACCTCGTGGCGGGCGCACGTCGAGGCCGCCAGGTGTGCTCCAGTCGCCGAGCACTTCGATCGAGTCGGTTTCGTCGATGCCGAGTTCGGCCAGGTGCGCGCCGCGTTGGTGCTCGGCCCGCACGTGGCGGAGTTCGGTGAAGGTGGTGGAGCAGTACTTGGACCTGGGCAGGAAGTGCCCGCCGGAGCCGAGCACGTGCACCCGCCGTTCAGGCGCTACGAAGCCGGTGAACGGCAGCCGATCCCCTCGGCTGCCGTAGCGATCGCGAACGCTCTCGACGTCTCGGTCGCCGAACCGGCGGGCAACACCGCCGACCGGTTGGATCTGTCCGGCGACTGGTCGGCTTCATGGCAGACCTCGAAGGCGGGCGGAGAAGTCAACGACACCACCGAAGCCCGCGCCGCACTCCACACACGCCGAGGTCTGGTCAGCACCGTCGTCGAACGGACCAGGCAGGAACACGAATACGAACTCGCCTGTGTCACCGCCCTTCCGATCGTTGACGGCGACGAGCACGCGCAGTGCTGGTGTTCAGCATTTCTCTACAGGATCGAGGGGCGGCCCCTCCGGGTCCGCTCCGAGCGAGGAGGAAAATACCGACCGGACGGTATGCAGGTCGATGGACGGTGCCTAAACTCGTGCCGTCTGCGTGCAGTACGAGCATCCAACTACCAAAGGGAGTCACCGATGGCAGTCGAGCCCTCAGGATCCGACCTCAGAAGTATGTTGAACGAGCTTCCGGATGGCCCAATCGTGATGCTCAACCTGTTGAGGTTCGCCTCGGACGGCCGCTCCTTGTACAACCAGTACACGCAGAAGGCGAGACCCTTGCTCCAGCGGTACGGGGGCGAGCTCCTCTACGCGGGCGACGGGACGACGCCCTTGGTGGCCGAGGAAGGGCAGGACTGGGACGCAGTTCTGCTCGTCCGGTACCCCGACCGCGAGGCGTTCACCCGCATGGTCGCAGACCCGGAATACCAGGAGATCGCGAGTCTGCGCGCCCGGGCGCTTGCCGAGGCCGTCCTTCAGCCGACTCTCGCCTGGGGCGCCCGCAGTTCGTAGCACTGCCCCGCAACCGGTCACGAACCAGAAGTCCTCGCCGGACGGGCAGGTCGCCGGGATGGCGAAAAGGTTCCTCTCCGGTGGGGGCGCATCTGGGGACACAAGGCCGAGAAACAGCGGCAACCCACGTCAAACGACGTCAACGAAAATCCGTCCTGACCTGCGCGGAATCCGGATCGTTCCAGGGCAGCGCGATGTCTGAAACACCCTCCGGAGGCGGGTGTCGCAGGTTCGGGTCCTGCCGAGGGCGCCGAAAAATCCTCGGACGTTTTCCCGAGGACCGTGGCGGTCCTCGATCTCCACGAGCTCGTCCCGATGCGTGTCACGGTCCGCCTCGGACGTGAGAGCGACGAGAAGCACCGGCGCGATGGCCGGACCGCGAATCGGGCAACTCGCCGGAACAGCCCCTCCAGGGGAATGCTGGTGTCGTGACAGCGGCGGCCTGATCATCGGCCCCGCCCCTCCGCTGCGAGCCCCCGGACTACGCCCGGGGTGTGCCGTCCCAGCGCCACGTGGTGAGCCGAGGGCGCCCGGAGAGTTCGGCCCGCCCCGTGGCCCACAGCAAAGTGCTCCACGGATCCGTGTGCTCCGGTGCGTGTGGAAACAGCCGGGCGAGCGCTCGTGAGCACAGGTCGGCGGGCGGGCTCCAGACGAGCCCGAGACCTTGCGCCAGGTCATGCGTGTGCACCAGGGTTTCCACGATGCCCATCGCGGCGAAGCCCTCGGGGTCCGAGACGCCGAAGACGTGGTAGGCACGGACCTGCGGAGGTGTCGTGCGCACCATGGCGACAAGCAGCGCACCACTCGCCTCCAGCACCTGCAACAGGCCGGCGGGCCCTGCCGCCCGGTCCGCGTGAACGGTCTTTTCCGGGCCGCCGGGACGGCGGCTCTCCAGAGCGAAGGGCACCTCACCGTCCTGTGGCGGTGTTCGGGGCCCCAGTTGGACGGCGTATGCGAACAGGTCGTCGCTGAGGTGCTCGACGGTCTCCCAGCAGTCCCATTCCAGGGAACCGGCCTTGTTTCCCCAGAGCTCCGAGTCCGCTCCGCGCAGCACGTCCCCGGCGAGACGCAGGGCGCGGTCGAGGTCGTCCGCGGTGATGGGCGAGGCGGGTGATTCGCTCTCGGCTGATCGTGACATGACAGGACCGTACCGACAGCGGAGCGGACCCCACCATCCCGTGAGGGCGGGCGGAGAACCCCGGCGAACCTGGGCGGTCACGCCGCTGGACGTGAAGAAGTCTCACCCGACACCACGGGGCGAACCACCGGCCGCAGCGGGAGTCCCGTAACTAGCTCGGAGACGTCTCGGACTTCTCGAGGTCCTGCACGGAACGGGAGAGCAGGCAGAACTCGTTTCCCTCCGGGTCGGCGAGCACCACCCAGGTCACGTCGGACGCCTGACCGACGTCCACACGCCGAGCTCCCAGTCCGACCAGCCGTTCGAGCTCGTCCGCCGTGGAGACGCCGTCAGCGCGCAAATCGAGGTGCAGGCGGTTCTTGCCCGCTTTGTGCTCGGGTACCGGGAAGACGTCGACCTGTGGCCACGCACCGCTCGACGGCCCGATCGTGATCCCCTCGGCGGACTCCTCGACGATCCCCCAATCGAGCACCCGGCACCAGAAGTCGGCGACCACCGCGGGCTCGACGGCGTCGATGGCGAGGACGGCTATGCGGCTCGGCATGCGGGAAGTATCACCCACGCAGGAGGAGTGATCAAGGCGACCGCGCGCCACGACCAGCGCGCACCGAGGCTAGGCGGACAGCTCGAGAGCCATCAGCACGTCGTCCACGAAGAGCCCCTGCACGTGGAACTCGCCGCGACGTCGGATTTCCGCCGGCACGGCAGCCCCCTCCGGGCGACGCTGAACACATGACGACGACAGCTCGTTTCCAGGTTCGCCCCCTCGACCCCGCCGTGCTGAACGAACTGCGCGAGCGCGACGACGCGGGACGAGTCCCCCGCGTGGTGACCGAGACGCAGGAGCGCGGAGCGCCCCTGCGTTGCTGCCTACGCCGTGGCCGCCCCGGCGAGCGGATCGCGTTGCTCTCGTACGCACCGCTGCGCAGGTGGTCCCGCGCAACCGGAGCCGACGTCGGGGCCTACGACGAGGTCGGTCCCGTGTTCGTCCACGCCGAACCGTGCGATGGCCCCGACCGCGCACCGTGGCCCGAGGAACTGCGGGGCGACCGCCGAGTACTCCGGGCCTACTCGGAAGGGGGTCGAATACTCGGTGGGCGCCTGCTGGACACGCGCGAACGGACACAGCTGGCGGAACGCACCGCCGACGAGCTGCTGGCGGACCCCGCGGTCGCCCTCGTGCACGTTCGCGCGGTGGAGTTCGGCTGCTTCCTGTTCGAGGTGCGGCGCGTCGGCAGCTGAGCGCTTCGGCAGCCGAAGCGGGTTTCCCACCGGTAGGGGACGAGCGCAGCAGCGGAGGGCCTCGCCCCTCGTTCGACCTCCTCGCCCCGCGCGGCAGTCACCACTTGTAGGGCAGGAACTTGCCGTCGAGCACGATCCGGACGCGCGGCCCCTCCTCGGTCTCCTGCCGCTGGACGTCGAGGTTGAACGTGATCGCGCTCATGATCCCGTCACCGAAGTCCTCGTTGATCAGCTCCTTGATGGTGGTGCCGTACACCTGGAGCGCCTCGTAGATGCGGTAGATCGTCGGGTCGGTCGGCGGGACCGACTCCAGCGACCCCCGGTGGGGGATCTCCGCGAGTACCGGAACCACCTCCTCGGGGAACTCGAGCAGCTCCCTGAGTTGTTCGGCCTGCCGGGCGTCCAGCGGGTGCTGCCCGAGCAGCGCCGCTGTCAGCCAGGCCCTGTCCACCCCCAGGCGCTCGGCGAGATCGGTGTAGCCGGACCCCTTCCTCCGCCTGGCCTCGCGAACCAGCTCCGTCGCCTCCGACCTGTTCATCGACCGGCTCCTCCCCCGTTGATCCTCGACCGACGCCGTTCCGGGCGAACCCGCACTCCGGTGCTTACCCGTGAACGGGACGATCGACACCGGACGAGGCCCGTCGAACTCGGCCGTGACCCGTTCCCCTCGCCGCTACCGCCGCAGCTCCCGCGTCAACATCGGCCAGGAGCGGTGCAGCGCGCGCTCCCAGTAGGGCCAGCTGTGCGTACCGGGTCCGTAGAAGTCCGTGGTAACCGGAATCCCCGCGCCGCGCAGCCTGCCCACGAAGGCCTTCGACGTGTGCAGCGCGGCCGGTTCCAGCACGTCGATACCGGAGCCGCTGTCCAGCGGCCCGCTCAACCCGTTCCCGCCGGAGACGTAAAGGCTCGTCCCCCTGAGCTCGGTCACGTTGTCATGGGGGTTGTGCGCGCGCCACAGCTCGGGAGTGACCCGCTCGTCGCCCCAGAGCGCCCTCCAGTCGTGGAACCCCTCGCGGATGAGGATCCCCTTGACCACTGCCGGCACGAGCGGCCCCATCGTGTGCAGCACCCCGCTGTAGGAAGCCGCCGCCTCGAACATGTCCGGATGCCGGAAGGAGTAGTGCATCGCCCCGAATCCCCCGATGGACACCCCGGCCACCGCACGCCGCTCACCGGCGCGGTAGTTCCGTTCGAGCAGCTGCCTGACCTCGGTGAGGTGGAAGGCCTCCCAGTCCGGTATGTCGACCATCCCGTAGTTGTGCCACGCGCTGTACATCCCCGCGGGCCCGTCGCTGGGCATGACGACCATCACCTCCTCGTCCGCGGTGAACTCGCGGACATCGGTGAACCTGGTCCACGACTCGTAATCGGCCGGTTCGCAGCAGCCGTGCAGCAGGTACACGACCGGCCACTCGCGCAGGGGCTGACTCTCCCAGCCCGGTGGGAGAAGCACGCGCACCATCCCGGTCCGCCCCAGCGAAGGAGAGTCGATGGCCAGGTCCAGCGTCCGCTTGTCCACCCTGGTCCGCGCGGTTATCCGCGCGCCGTTGTCGGCGGTCCGGTCGGCCCAGTAGTCCCCGGAGAGATCGGGAAAGGCGTGCCCCGCCCACGGCCCCCGCGCGGATGCCGCGACTCCCTGGGCGGAGAAGTGAAAGGCCGGTAGCAGCAGCACCACGAGCAGCACTCTCCCGAGCCCGGACAGCACTCTTCTCAACAGCAAGACCGATCACCACTTCCGCGAACGAACGCACGACCCCGGGACGAACATCAATCACCCCGCCGGGCACGAGTGACTTCCGTGTCCCGCGCTTCGGGTGCGCCCGCTCCCCGCGCGGAGGCGCTCGGGCGCAGCACTGACAGCGCGAGCACGGCCCCGACCACCTGGAGCGCGGCGGCCACCGCGACACCGCGGGCGTAGCCGGTCGCGAGCGCTTCGGGGCGCGCGAGACCGGTGGCGACCTCCCGCGCGTGAGCCGTCGAGACGACCAGACCGATCAACGCGACCCCGAGGGCTGAGGAGACCTCGCGCGCGGCCGTGAGCACTCCGGAAGCCGTCCCGGCCTCGGACTCCCCCGACTCCTCCAGGGCGTGGGAGGTGAGCGGGGCCGTGAAGGCCGAGCCCGCTCCGACCAGCAGCAGCACCGGGATCCGCGGCGCCAGAGCCGGGACGTGGTTGACGGCCGCGAGGCCGAACAACCCCGCCGCCACGGCCCCGAGACCGCCCGCGACCACGCGGGGCGTTCCGAACGCGCGGATCAGCGGCCCCACGAACGGGGTGGCCGCCACGACACCGAGCGCCACGGCCACCAGCGGGAGTCCGGCCGTGTCCGGGCTAAGCCCCAGATATCGCTGATGCAGCAGCGGGGTGAAGAACACCACTCCGCTCGCCCCCAGCCCCCACAGCAGCAGCAGGACGTTCACCCCGCGAAAGACCCGGTTCCGCCACAGCCGGCCCGGGAGCAGCGGGGCGGTGCTGCGCCGTTCGCCGAGCAGGAAACCGAGCAGCACCGCCCCGCCCAGCACCCCCAGCGGCACCGCCCACGAGAGGCCCCCGGGCCGTTCGGCAGCGGTCACCAGGGCCGCCGTCAACATCGTGAGACCTACCGTCACCGCCAGCGCCGCGCTGAGCCGCACCGGGGCGCTCCGGCGCTCTCCGGGGGAAACACCCCTCAGGAGGACCAGCAACGCCGCGGGAACCACGAACGGGACGTTGCCGTGGAAGATCCAGCTCCAGTGCGAGTACCGCGCGACGACACCTCCCAGCCAGGGGCCCAGCGCCAGCGCCGCGGCCAGCGCGGCCGTCCACGTCGCTGCCGCGGTCGCCCGCCACCCTCCGGACAGTTCGGTGCGGAGCAGGCGCAGCGTCCCCGGAACGATGAAGGCGGCCGCGGTCCCCTGCACCACCCGTCCGACCAGCAGCAGCGAAGCGTTCCACGCCGCACCGCAGAGCACGGCCCCGGAAGCGAACAGGACGAATCCGGCGAGCAGGGCGCGTCCCCCCACCCGGTCCAGAACCGTTCCCGCCACGAGTACCAGCCCCGCGTACGGAAGCATGTAGGCGATGCTCACCCACTGGAGGGCGGCCACCCCCACACCGAGGTCGCGACCTATGGAGGGAACGACCGCCGCGACGACCGTGTTGTCCAGCGCGGTGACGAAGCCGACGGACGCCACGACGATCAGGATGACGGCGGGATGCCGCGAAGGGCCGCGTCCGGGCGGGTGTGTTCCGTTCATGCCGGATCGGAGCTCCGCTCGACTCCGGGACCACGTCGCTCCCGGCCCCGCTGTTCCGGAGGACGAGTCGCTCCGCCGCGCTTCCGGGGAAGCGGACCGGAAAGCGGGAGCACTCCACCGGGGAGGGTGAACGAGAACCGCCCGGAAAAGACCACGGAATTTCCACCCGTCCTCGACGCGAAAAACGGCCGACTTCATCCCCCGAAAAGCATTGGCGCGTTAAACTACTGCGCCCGCCCCCCGAGCACAAGAACGAAAATTCGAACGTCGTCTCGTTCATAAACCCGCTCACAAAACGCGGGACCGAACGACTCACCGCACTGCGCGGAAACGGCCGTCCGAGCACGGAGCGACCACGCTCACCGATGCCGACCGATTTCCTCCCCTGCCACGTCCTCCGGTGGCACTCGCCGATCTCCCGGTGGCACTCGCAGAGCACGGTGTCCGCCCTCGGTTCCGCGCAGCCCCCCGGAAGCGAGCTCGCCCGCGGGAGAACCGGCCCCGCGCCGAAACGCGTCCCTCACTTCGTTGACAAACCGGGGAGGTCGACCTCTGAACACGGCGAGCAATTCCCCGACCCGTTTCCGGAAAAAACGGCCCCCGAAAGCCGATACACACTTTTGGAGTATTGAGCGGCACGACTCGCCCCCGGAGGCTGATCCCCCACGAAGAACCGGGCGACGAAAACCCGCCGAGGGCGGAAATCCGTCGTTCCTCCGCTCGACAGGAGTGATCATGAATCGATCGAAGCGCGTTTTACGTGGGCTCGTGGCCGGTGTCGGCGCACTGGCTCTGGCCACGATCACGGGGGCCGGCGCGGCGGGAGCCACCTCCGCGGAAGTGGCCGGGGAGACCGGGCCGCGGCAGGACGATTTCCTGTCCGCTTTCTTCTACTCGCAACAGCACCCGAACGCCGTTCCCCCCGGGGCCAACGACTTCTCGTGCGCACCGGGTCCCGCACGTCCCGACCCGGTCGTCCTGGTGCACGGAACCTTCGAGAACCGCTACGACAACTGGGCCGGACTCGCGCCGGAACTCTCCGAACGCGGGTACTGCGTGTTCGCGCTGAACTACGGTGGCGAGGCGGGCAACCCGATCCGGGGAACGGAGGACATCACGGGGTCCGCGCGGGAACTGAGCGGATTCGTGGACCGGGTTCTGGAAGCCACCGGCGCGAGCGAGGTGGACCTGGTCGGGCACTCCCAGGGCGGGATGATGCCGCGGTACTACCTGAAGAACCTCGGTGGTGCCCCGAAGGTCGACTCGCTGATCGGACTCGTCCCGTCGAACCACGGCACCACCCTGCACGGGCTCGACAAGCTGGGATCCTTCCTTCCCGAGGGGACACCACCGTGCGCCTCGTGCACCCAGCAGCTCAAGGACTCCGACTTCATCACGGAACTCAACTCGGGCGGCGAGACCGATCCCACCGTGGAGTACACCAACATCGCGACCGAGTACGACGAGGTGGTCACCCCGCACACCTCGTCCTTCCTCGAGGAAGCCCCCAACGTCACCAACCGGACCCTGCAGGACTTCTGCCCGGCTGACCTGACCGAACACGTGGGCATCTCCTACAACTCAGCCGCTCAGCAACTGGTGCTCAACGCGCTGAACCCGGATGAGGCCGAACGGCCCGAGTGCTGACCCGCCCGTTGCAGTGCTCATCCGATGTCGGGGTCTCCCGCTCCCGCGGCGGCGGGAGACCCCGCTCAACCCCATGTCCCGGGAACCGGGAGGAGGGCGGAGTCGTGCCGGGTGGGCGGGCCCCGCGCTGCCGGGGAGCCCGCTCACTGCCCGGGGGGAAGCAACGCTCCCGCGCCGAGCAGTTCCCTCAGTTCGGAGGAGGAGACAGCACGGGAGAACAACCACCCCTGGTAGGTCCGCACCCCCATGCCGCGCAGTGCCTCGAACTGCTCGACGGTTTCCACTCCCTCGGCCGTGCAGGTGCAGCCGAGCGCCTCGGCGAGGTCCGCGATGGCCTTGACCACGGAGAGCCCGGAAGGATTCGTGATCTCCGCCACGAAGCTCCGGTCGATCTTGATGACTCCGATGGGGAACTCCTTCAGCCGGTCCAGGGACGAGTAGCCAGTGCCGAAGTCGTCCAGCGCGAACCGCGCCCCGTTCCCCGTCACCTCGTGCATCGCCTCGGCTCCCCGGTCCGTGATGTTGATCAGCGAAGTCTCCACCAGCTCGATGACGATGCGTTCCCAGTCGACCCCGGTCTCCGCGACGGCGGATCCGAGCACCTCCACGAAATCACGGTCAGCCGGGGAGAGCTCCCCCAGGTTGAACGTGACCACGGGTCTTCCGTCCTCCCCCACGGGCCAGGTCGCCGCGTCGCGCATCGCCGAGCGCAGCACGCAGAGGTCCAGATCACGTATCAGGTCCCCCCGTGCGGCCACGGGCAGGAAGCGCCCCGGCAGGAGCAGGCCGAGTTCGGGATGATCCCAGCGCACCAGCGCCTCGGCCGCGAGGATCCTTCCGGTTTCGTCCAGGATCGGCTGGTAGTGCAGGGTCAACTCCTCGGCCTCGATGGCCGAACGCAGTTCGCTCTCCAGCTGGAGCTGGCGGTCCATCGAGGTGATGAGCTCGGGGTCGGCTACCGCTACCCGGTTCTTCCCGCCCGACTTCGCGTCCATCACCGCCGCGCTCGCGGAGCGCAGCAGGTCCTCGACGGTGGTGTTGCTCTCCGCGACGGCAGCCCCTACGGAGGCCGAGACCTGGATCGGCGGATGTCCGCGCAGGTAGACGGGCTTGTGGAACAGCTCGAGCACGAACGTGGCCATCCGGTCGACACCGCCCGCTGCGACGACGTCGGGACACACGATCAGGTATTCGTCCGCCGCCATCCGGCCGACCAGCCATTCCTCGGGCAGATCGTTGCGCAGCCGCTTTGCCATCTCGACGAGGAGATCGTCCCCGGCCTTCAGCCCGAGGGACTCGTTGATCCGGCGGAAGTTCGTGATGTCGCAGTAGAGCATCGCGAACCGGTCCATATCGGTATCGGCCAGCCACTGGGTGACCGCGCTCCGGTTCGGCAGCCCCGTCAGCTCGTCGTGCGTCGCCCAGTAGCGCCACTCCTCGACCGTCCGGTGACGCTCGGTGACGTCCTGGAAGATCACCAACCAGAACTCCTCCCCGTCGGAACGCACCGACTTGGCCATGTGCAGCTCGCAGATGACCCGTGTGCCGTCCGCGCGGATCAGCGGCCACTCCTGGACGCTTTCCCGGTCCGGGAAAATCCCGTCCCGGAAGCTCTCCCGCAGCCCCTCCCCTCCCGGGGTGTCCGGATGGACCATGTTCGTCAAGTGCGTACCGCGAATCTCGGCAGGCTCGTAACCGAGCAGCTCGCACAGCGCGTGGTTGGTGTCGAGCGCGTAGCCGTACCGGTCGAACACGCCTATGCCCACCGGGGCGATGCCGAACAGGTCGCGGAACTGCCGCAGCGAGCTTTCCAGCCGGGAGTGCAGTTCCGTGTCGTCCCTGGTGACCCGCACGAAGCCACGCAGCTCTCCGCCGCTGGACCACAGCGCGGTCGTGACCACATTGGCCCAGAACCGGGTTCCGTCCTTGCGGATCCTCCACCCCTCGTCGACGCAGCTGCCCCGTTGCACGGCCCTGTGGAGCAGCTCCTGCGGTTCCCCCGCGGCCACCTGCTCGGTCGTGTAGAAGACCGAGATGTTCTCGCCGACCACCTCCGCGGCGGAAGCCCCCGTTATCCGCTCGGCACCGGGGTTCCAGCTCGAAACCACTCCGTCCGGGTCGAGGGTGTACACGGCGTATTCCCGCAGCGAGGCGACGAGTTTTCCTACGAGCTCCTCCTCGTCCGCTCCCACCCCACGTCGATCCTGCTCACCGCTCATGTACCTGCTCCGGCTACAGAGTCGCGATCGGCTCGTCTTCCCGGCCGACTCCCCTTCCGAAGCGGTGGGCCCCGCACCCGGACAACGACCCCACCCCTCCGGTGACGAACGCCCCCGCCCGGACATCCGCTCCCGACCAAGTGTCTGTCACTACCACGACCCGCGCACGGCGCGTGCGCTCGAGCGGGGCCTCGGAAGGCTCCCCGCTCCCGTGGGAGCCCGCCGCCCGTTCCGGGATCGGGCCCCCGAAGTGCGCCGGGGGAACGCGCTCCTTCGGGTTCCCCCGGGACACGCGGACCGCGGTGAACACTCCAGGTGTTCAACACGGCCCTCGTCCACGCGCGCCTCTCACCCGTTCTCGCACTCCGCTCCGCGGTTCCACAGTTGCGACCAGAGATCCACTGCACATCACTGGCAACTGTCCCGGCGGGATAACCGCCCCGAAAAACCCCGATGAACTGCGATGAAGCCGAAACCGCCGCGAAGCGGGTGATCAACGGCGCCTTGACACCGCACGTTCGGGGTGTGAACGTTCCGTGCGGAGCCAACGCGACGACACGCAGGAAGCCGGTGCGAGCCCGGCACGGTCCCGCCACTGTGTGTGGGGAGTTGCCGCCAACACGCCACTGTCGGTGATCCGATGGGAAGGCGGCGGACAACGTCGATCCACGAGTCAGGAGACTGCCGTCGTCGTACCGATTCGTACGGGGTCGCGGAGCCCCGGAGGAGGTAACGACGGTGCCGCACCGAACCGCGCGCGCATTCGCTTTCCACCGCTCCCCCGCGGGTACGCACCGGGATCCGGTCCCGACCCACGTCCCGTCCGCCGCGACCCCCTGAGTCCCCGGCGTTCCGGCGGAACGCATCACCGACCGCTCTTCCACAGCGATCAGACCCGCGGAGACACGTGTGTCCATTGTAGAAACTCATTCGGACCCCCCTGCAACGAAACCGACCGTCCTGGACGAGCTCGTCGAGCGGGTCCGCGCCGATTCGCGCCTCCACGGCGGAAAGGGCCCGCCTACCGCCCTCCCGGCCACGGTCGCCTTCCGAACCGAGCAGAACGCACGGCACGCGGGCAGGGTCACGGGCTACGCCAACTCGGTGCTGAGCATCCGGGTGGGGGAGGCGGTCGGCTCCTGCGCCACCGAACCGGAGAGCCAGGACACCGCGCGACTGCCCGGTCTGGCCGGTTCCACCGTCGACGAGCTGCTGGACCACCCGGACCCGGTCGTTCGTACAGCCGCGCTGGACGCCTACCTCGCCCACCTCGCACCACACGGCGAACGGAGCGACTCCCGCACCGTGCGCCTTCCACGCGGTGACTCGTCGGTCAAGTCACGAGCACGCGCCCGCGAGGTCGTGGACCTGATCCCCCGTGGGAACGAAGGCCCGGTCGCGGTCATCGGAGTGGTGAACTCGCTGCTGTCCGCTTTGGAGGACCGGAACCTCGAACACGTTCCGTGCGACTTCAAGGGCGGCCGCACCGAGCGGGGAGAAACCGTGCTGCGGAACCACTCCGAGGCGCTGTCCGGGGCCCGAGCGGTGCTCGCGTCCGGTATGACCCTGGGCAACGGGACGTTCGACGGGATCGCCGAACACTGCCGGACCAATGCCGTCCCACTGGTGGTGTTCGCCCAGACCGGCAGCGCGGTGTTCAGGGAGCTGTTGGGCACGCACCTGACCGCGCTCTCCGCCGAGCCCTACCCGTTCTTCTGGCTCACCGGGCAGGAGAACGAGATCCACCTCTACCCGGCCGCATCCGGAGGGCGCTCGTGAACGGGAACGCGGACTCCGCGGGGGGACGCAGGTGTCGCTCGCTGCTGGAACTCATCGGCGACACCCCCGTACTACGAGTCACGACCCCACTTCCCGAGGAGCACCCCGGGTTCTGGGCCAAGCTCGAAGGAGTGTCCCCCGGTGGCATGAAGGCCAGAGCCGCGCTGTCCATGATCCGCGGCGCCAGGCGGCGCGGAGAGCTGCGGCCCGGAGGCACCATCGTGGAATCCACCAGCGGCACCCTGGGGATCGGACTCGGTTACGTGGGCATCGCTCTCGGCCACCCCGTGATACTGGTGGCAGACCGTGAACTCGACGATCCGAGCGCGAGCCTGCTGCGTGCGCACGGTGCACGGATCGAGGTCGTCGACGAGCCCGCTCCCGTCGGTGGATGGCAACGCGCGCGGCGCGACCGGGTCGCTCGAATACTGGCCGAGCACCCGGACGCGTTCTGGCCGGACCAGTACAACAACCCGGACAACGCCGCCGGTTACACGGCTCTCGGCCGTGAGCTCCTGGAGCAGTTCGACCGGCTGGACGCGGTGGTCTGCAGCGTCGGAACCGGCGGGCACAGCTCGGGGATCGCGTCGGTACTGCGTTCCCACCGGCCCGGTGTCCGGCTCGTCGGAGTCGATTCGCCGGGTTCGGCGCTGTTCGGCCCGGAACCACTGCCAAGGGTGATGCGTGGCCTGGGCAGCAGCATCCATCCGGACAACGTCGCCTACGAGGAGTTCGACGAGGTCCACTGGATCGGCCCCGCCGAAGCCGCGTGGGCCTGCCGAGAGCTCGCGGGCAGCGTCTTCGTCACGGGCGGGTGGAGCACCGGGGCCGTGGCGCTGGCCGCCGCCTGGTGTTCGGCCGAACTGGACTCGGACCGGGTGACGGCGGTGTTCCCGGACGGACCGTACCGCTACTGGCACACCGTCTACGACGAGGAGTTCCGCGCGCGGAACGCGCTCGAGGCACCACCGTGCGTCCGACCGCACCCGTACCGCGCGGACGAGGCGCGCGGTTGGAGCAGAACGCGCCGGGTGGAGGACCCGTGTCCCGAACGAACCGGTGACTCCGAGTGCCCCGTGTGCGGACGGGACGGTGCTCGATCATGAACTACGCGGCGTTCCGCCGACTGTCCCCCGCGGCGCGACTGCTGGTCGTCAACCAGTTCGGGATAACCGTCGGCTTCTACATGCTGCTGCCGTTCCTGGCCTCGTACATGAGCGAAGAGCTCGGCTACGGCGCGGCCGTGGTGGGCGTGGTGCTGGGAATCCGCAATCTCAGCCAGCAGGGCATGTTCCTCGTGGGCGGCACGGCCGCCGACCGGATCGGCTGTCGGCCGATGATCATCGCGGGGTGTGCCCTGCGCGTGGTGGCCTTCGGATCGTTCGGGGTGTTCACAACGCTGCCCGGCCTGATCGCGGCGGCCGTGCTGACCGGACTCGCCGGTGCGCTGTTCAACCCGGCGGTGCGGACCTATCTGATGCACGAGGCCGGGGAGAACAAGGCCGAGGCCTTCGCGGTGTTCAACGTGTTCGGGCACGCGGGCACCCTGCTCGGGCCGCTGCTCGGAGCCGGGCTGCTCACCGTCGACTTCCGCCTGATCGCGCTGCTGGCGTGCCTGGCCTTCGCGGTGCTCACCGTGGCCCAGCTGCTCGTGCTGCCGCGCCGACGGATCGAACGCCAGGAGAAGGGAGTGCTCGGCAGCTGGCGCGAGGTCCTCGGCAACCGTCGCTTCCTCGGCTTCACCCTGGCGCTGTCCGCGTACTTCGCGCTGTACAACCAGCTCTACCTGATGCTGCCGCTGGAGATCCGACGCGTGTCCGGGGTCGCCTGGTCCATCGCCGGGGTGTTCGTGGTCTCCACCGCGATCGGCGTGTTCGGTCAGGTGCGGATCACCCAATGGTGCCGCCGCCGGTGGACGGCCGGACGCTCGGTGGCGATCGGTTTGAGCTGCATGGGCGTTTCCTTCCTGCCCGTCCTGGTGGCCAGCCCGCTGCTGCCCGCGGGGGACGGCGGGCTCGGTGGACCCGGTGGCTGGACGACAGCGCTCGCCTGCCTTCCCGTGCTGGTCGGCACGGCACTGTTCACCGTCGGCACGGCCATCACCAACCCGTTCGCGATGGAGCTGCTGCCCGCCGTGGGCAACCCGCGCCTGGCGGGAACGTACTACGGCTTCTACTACCTGGTCTCCGCGCTGGCGGCCGCCGCCGTCAGCTGGTTCGCCGGGGCGCTGCTCGACGAGTTCGGCGGATCACCGCTGAGCTGGTTGCCCTGGTGCTGCCTGTTGTTGGTCGGTGTGGCAGGCGGCTCGGGCGCGGCCGTGCTGAACCGGCGCGGTCTGCTCGATCGAACACCCGGACACACCCCCGAAGGAAAGGCAGCCCCCGGATGACCGCGGCGAACATCGACAGGAGACGACTGCTCACCGGAACGCTGGGCACGCTCGCCGCGGGACCGCTCGTGGCGTGCGGCGGTGCGGGCGGGAGATCCGACAACAGACTCCGGGCGGCCTTCTCCGTGTCGGGCAGCAGGGAGTCGCTCGACCCGCACACCGGTTCCCTGTTCGTCGACCAGGCGCGTTCCAAGGCGCTGTTCGACACGCTGGTCGGATACGCCCAGGACATGAGTCCGGTCCCCCGGCTCGCCGAGTCCTGGGAATCGGACGCCGACGGCAGGCGCTGGCGGATCAGGTTGCGCGCGGCCAGGTTCCACGACAACAGGCCCGTAACAGCGGAGGACGTGCTCTACAGCTATCGGCGCATCGCGGACCCGGCCACCGGGTCACCGGCGCGGCCCCAGTTCTCCGGTGTGGACTTCGGAGCCAGTGAAGCGGTCTCGGAACGCGAGCTGGTACTGGTGCTCGGCGAACCGGACTTCGCCTTTCCCGCGGCTTGGGGAGCCCCCGCCACCGAGATCGTTCCCGCGAACACCGCGGACTTCGGCGTCCCCGTCGGCAGCGGACCGTTCCGCTTCACCTCCTTCGAAACCGGCGGATCGGCCGTGTTCGAACGGTTCGAGGGACACTTCGACGGTCCGCCCAAACCCGCCGAGCTGGAGTTCGTGCCGGTCAACGAAGCCGAGGCGCGGGTGTCCGCCCTGCTCGCGGGGCAGGTTCACTACGCGCACGACATCGGTGCCAACGCGGTGGAGATGGTGGAAAGGGACGAACGGGCCGAGGTGCTGTCCGCTCCCCGCAGCACCATGCAGGCGGTGGCCTTCAAGGTCGACCGCCCGCCCTTCGACGACAACCGCGTGTTGCGGGCCGTGCTGTCGGGCGTGGACCGCGAGGCACTGGTCGAGGTGGTGCTCAACGAGCGCGGCGAACTCGGCAACGACCTGTTCGGCAAGGGACTGGAGCACTACCCGGAGGACGTTCCGCAGCGGGAACGTGATGTGGACCGGGCACGGAAGCTGCTGCGCGAAGCCGGGGCCCGAGGGCTGAGCTTCGAACTGCGCACCAGTTCGGCCGATCCCTGCTTCGAACCGGCGGCGAACCTGATCGCCGAGCAGCTCGGCGAGATCGGGATGAGGGTCACGCCCAGGGTGGGGCCGTCGGAGACCCACTACTCCGACATCAAGAAGCACGGCGTGGCCGGGCACACCAGAACCGCCGCCCTGCCGATCACCACCTACCTCTCCAAGCGCCTGCGCGCGGCCTCGGTGAGCGCCAACTACACCGGTTACGACTCCGCGGAGTTCGACAGGCTGTTCGACGACGCGGTGGCTACCGCCGACGAGCGGGAACGCGCCGAGCTGCTCGTCGACGCGCAACGACACGCGCGCAACCACAGCGGCGTCATGGTGTGGGGGTTCAGCGACTGGAACGTCGCCGTCTCCAGTGATGTCGGCGGGTTGGAGGCCGCCACGCCGAACTCGCTGAACTGGGCCAGGTTCGACGGGGCCGAGCTGGGCTGATGCGTGCCTTCGTTCCGATCGGTGCTTTCCGTCCGGGCTGTCGGTTCGACCGGGGGTTCCTCCGCCCGCGGCGCCGGAGCTTCCGCGCGATCCACCGGCGCCGCCGCGGGGGCTCCCGCGAGGACGGCCCCGACATCGCGCAGAACGAGCTGCCCGAGCTCGGGGCACCCGCTCACGAGCCCGCGCGGGGCTCCGCCAAGCGACCAGCTACGCCGGGGGAGAGCGGAGAACCTCTATGAGGCGGATCGGGATCGCGCTGCTGCAGGTCCTCGGGGTCACCGTGGCGGTCTTCGCGCTGAGCGCGTTGCTGCCCGGCGACACCGCCGTGGTGATCCTGGGCAGGCACGGCACCTCGGAGCAGATCGCCGCGTTGCGCGAACGACTCGGGCTGGACGAACCGCTCCCGAGTCGTCTGCTGGAGTGGTTCGGCGGTCTCGCGCACGGAGATCTGGGGACCTCGCTGCTGACCGGGAAACCGGTGGCCGAGGAGATCGCCGACGGACTCGCCACCACGGTGGTGCTCACCTCCTGCGCGCTCGGGGTCATCCTGCCGCTGGCGCTCGCGATCGGAGTGCTGACCGGCCTGCGGCGCGGATCGCCGCTGGACCGTGCCGTGAACTCGGTCGTGGTGCTGCTCGACTCGGTGCCCGAGTTCGCGTTGGGGCTGCTGCTGGTCGGGCTGTTCTCGCTCCGGCTGGGTTGGTTGCCCGCCACGGCGGCCGGGATCTCGGGAACCTCGCTGCTGGCGTACCCGGCCGTGCTGGTGCTGCCCGTCGTGGTGCTGGTGTGCAAACAGCTGTGCGCCCTGACACGTCAGATCCGCATCGGGGTGGCCGAGGCCCACACCGCCGAGTACGCGAGTCACGCCCGCATGCACGGGCTGCCCGAACGAGTCGTGCTGTTCCGGCACGTGCTGCCCAACGCGGCGGGGGCCGCCGTGCAACAACTCGCGCGCACTGTGGACGGTCTGCTCGGCGGCGTGGTGGTCGTGGAAGCGCTGTTCGCGCTCCCCGGCCTCGGTTCCGGTTTCGTCGACGCCGTCAGGACCCGGGACCTGCCGACCGTGCAGGGGTACGCGCTGATGTTCGCCGCCACGACGGTCACGGTGAACCTGCTCGCCGACATCGCCGCACGACGACTCGTCCCACGACGCGAGGTGGCACCTTGAAGCGTTCGGCAACGGGCGGGCCGATCGCGGCGGCCGGCTGGGTACTGCTCGGCGTCCCGCTGCTCACGGCACTGATCGGGCCGCTCCTGGCCGGACCGGCCAGCTCGGATGCGGGCGCGCTGCACTCCCCGGGCGCCGACCATCCCCTGGGCACCGACGAGCTGGGACGCGACGTCCTCACCCTGGCGCTGGGCGGCGGAACCTCGATCGTGACGATGACCGGTGCGGCGTTGCTGCTGTCCTATCTGATCGGGGTTCCGCTGGCGCTGCTGACCGTCGGAGGGCGGCAATGGGCGAGCCGGCTGCTGCTGCGGCTGCTGGATTCCCTGCTCGCGCTCCCCGGGCTGTTGGTGCTGTTGGTGCTGGCTGCCACCGGCCGGCGCGGTACGGGCACCCTGGTCATCGCGATCGCCGTCCTGCAACTGCCCGCCGTGGTACGGATCGCGCAGGGCGCCGCACTGGCTCCCGGGTGCGGAACCGCGCTCGAGGCGATGACCATGCAGGGAGAATCGCGCCCGCGGGCCCGGTTTATCTACATTGGACGATCGATCCTCGGCCCCGTGGCGGTGGACGCGGGAACCCGGCTCAACCTGGTGCTCTACCTGATGGCCTCGGCCAACTTCCTGGGACTCGGCCTGTCCTCCACCGCCACGGACTGGGCCGTGCTGGTCGAGCTCAACAGGGACGCGCTGTTCGTCCAGCCGTGGGCGGTCCTGGCCCCGGCGATGCTGCTGGTCTCGCTGTGCGCGGGGGTCAACCTCGTGGTGGACGGGGCGCTGTCGCGCCGAAGGACGGTACGCACATGAGCCGACCACTGCTCGACGTGCGCGAACTGGGGGCACGCACGCGGACCACCCGGCTGCTCGGAGGAGTAGACCTACGGGTGCGGCACGGTTCCGTGCTGTTCGTGCTCGGCGAGTCCGGCAGCGGCAAAACCACGCTGGGTCTGGCGCTGCAGGGAGAGCACCGCTCGGACGTCGCGCTGTCCGGCAGCGTGCGCCTGGACGGTGCGGAACTGCTGACCCCGAGCGAGCGAGCGCGCAGGGCGCTGCGCGCGGGAAGGATCGGTTATCTGCCGCAGCACCCCTCGGCGGTGCTGAATCCGGTGCGCCGCGTCGGCAACGTGCTCCACGAGTTCGCCGCGGCGTGTCGCACCACGCGTTCCGAGCGCGACGCCGCCGTGGTGCGTGCCGTGGAGACCGCGGGACTGACTCCCGAACGGCGGTTGCTGCGCCGCTATCCGCACCAGCTCTCCGGGGGACAGCAACAACGGGTGGCGCTGGCCCACGCGCTGATCGCCGAGCCCGAACTGCTGGTGCTCGACGAGCCCACCACAGGACTGGACGCGGTCACCCGCGCGGGCACGCTGGCCACGCTGCGGGAGCTCGCCCGGAACGGGACCGGATTGGTGCTGCTCACCCACGACCTCGGGGCGGCGCGCGGGATGGCCGACGAGGTGCTGGTGCTGCGCGCGGGCTCCGTCGCGGAGCAAGGTCCGGCGGAGCGCGTACTCGACGATCCCGCGCACGAGCACACCGGGGAGCTGCTGGCGGCGGAGCCTCGGCTCCCCGCAACCGTCCGCGCCCCTGCCGCCGGGGGAACTCGAACCCCGGCAGGGGGGCTCCGGGCGAGCGGCCTGCGCAAGCGGACCGCCTCCGGGGCGGAGCTGCTGCGCGGTGTCGACCTGAGCGTCGCTCCCGGTTCCCGCACCGCCGTGGTGGGCAGGTCCGGCAGCGGCAAGACCACGCTGGCGCGGTGTCTGGCCGGGCTCGCCGTCCCGGACGCCGGGCGGGTGGAGTTGCACGGCAAAACGCTGCCGAGCGATATCAACCGCAGGAGCCGGAGACAGCGCACCCGGGTCCAGTACGTCCATCAGGACGCGCGGGCCTCGTTCGACGAGTTCCGGGCGATCGGTGCACAACTGGCGCGGACGGTCCGGCCGGCCGGGAGGGCGGACGAGGAGTCCGTCCGGCAGGGGGTGACGCGGACACTGAACTCGGTCGGGTTGGACCGGGCGGCCGCACGGCGACGCCCCGCGGGGTTGTCGGGTGGCCAGCTGCAGCGCGCGGCGCTGGCGCGGGCCCTGCTGGCCGAGCCCGACGTACTCGTCTGCGACGAGATCACCTCCGCCCAGGACGTGGTCGGTCAGGCCGAACTGCTCGGACTGCTGCGCCGGCTCACCGCGGACACCGCGATCGGGTTGGTGCTCATCAGCCACGACCTCCCCGCCGTCGCGTCGCTTGTCGACGAGATCCTGGTGCTCGACGCGGGACGGTGCGTCGAACACGCGCCGACCGAGCGGCTGCTGGCCCGGCCCGGGTCAGCAGCGGCGGCGGAGCTGGTGACCGCCGCACGTGACGCCCCGGGAGCCGCTCTGTCTGCGGGCCGGAACGACCGCCCCGCTAGGCGGCGCTCCACGTGAAACGCACCGCGTGCGGAAAGTGATCGGACAACGGCTCGCCCGCGTCGTCGAGGAAGGCGGTGTGTTCGTTGCCGTACTCCCGCGCGGTGAGGTCCGTACCCTCGCCGCCGCGGTACAGCACCTTGTCCACCACCTCGCAGGAATCGCTCGGACGCTGCTGGTCGCAGACCAACGGTTCGGCTCCCCGGGTGGGCCGGGTCCCGGAGCGCTCCAGGGTCACCCACGCGTCGGTCAGCCCGTTGGCGTCTACCAGCGCGCGGATGTTGTCGCCCTCCCTGGTGTAGCGCGTGTTGGTGTCGCCCATCACCAGCACCGCGTTGCCTTCCGAGTTGTTCCCGAGGAACTCCGACAACTGGTCCAGGTTGGACCTCCTGGCCGCGAGGTCGCCCGGAGCGGTTCCCGCGTTGGCGTGCACGTTGTACAGGTCCAGGCTCGCCCCCGCTGCGAGCTCGATCCGCGCGAACGTGAACCCCTTGGGGGTGAGGCAGTCGGTGCCGTGGCAGTCGTCCCAGGTGACCCGCCGGAAATCGTCGACGCGGTACTCGGAGAGCGTGTTCAGCCCGTCGCCGAACATCGCCGGTCCGCTGGTCTCGGTGCGGTGGGGGTGCTCGTCGCGCTCGTAGAGCTCGTCGTGGTAGTTGAAGTCCTCCTGGACGTTGACCAGGTCGTAGTCGTTCAGGCGCTCGCCGATCAACGGGGTGTTGGTCGCCGGGTCGCTCCCCGAGATCCAGTCCGGCAGTCCGGCGACGTTGTAGGTGAGCGCGGAGAACTCACCTCCGGAGGGCGGTTCCTCCGCCGCGGGGGAGGCGACCGCCTCCCCGCCGGTCAGTGGGAGCAGCATCCCCAGCGCCGCGGTCCACGCGGCCATCCGTCGCACCATGCCGATCACTCCGGAAAGAGGGCCATCAAAAATGAATAAAACTCATTTTCAGCGTATGGTCCCCGCCCGAGCACCCCAACCGGCCACGGAACCATTCCCATGACTCCGTACGGAGCACCGGCACCACGCGCCCGCGTCCCCTCCGGAACCGGGACCCGAGAGCGGATTCCCCGCGGCGTCCCGCGGGAACGGAATCACTGCTCGGAGAACTCGGCTCCGGCCGGATGCGCGGCACGAGCGCGTTCCAGGCAACGCCCAGCCGTGATCGTGTCCCCGGCGAGCACGGTGATCAGCGACCCGCCGGCCGCCAGTGGCATCAACGTCCACTCCCGCGCCGAGACGGGCGCTTCCGGATCGCGGTCCCACACCACGGATTCGGTGGCCAGCACCCGCGCTCCGCCGAGGTACCCGTGGCTGGCACCGAGTGACGGATCACCGATGTCGAGACCGTTGCGCAGCAACCGCCGCCCACCGCGCTCCAGCTCGAGATCGGTGCGCAGCCTCCCGGGCGGCTCGCCGCTCCTGCCGAGGACGAGGGTCTCGCGGCAACGGACCCGGGCGTGCTCTTCCAGCCGAACGGACAGTTCGGCACGGTGATCGGCCCGCTCGGTCACCACGGTGGGTTCGGGGAGGTATTCGACGATCCCGCCGTCGGCCACCTCGATCCGGATGGAACCGCGGCTGGCGCCGGGGCCGTGGCCGGGCAGGGCGAGAGCCGCGGCGATGCCGCGCAGCGACAACCGGGCCCCCGGGGCGACGCTCACGTGCAGCGCGAGGTCATCGCCCCCCAGCGGCGAGCTCGCCGAACCCACCAGGTGAACCACGGCCTGCCGACTCGTTCCGGTCCTCGGGCGGCGCGGGACGAGGGTCAACGGCGCTTGCGAACGGAGCTCGCGCACCACCGAATCCCCCCGCTCGTCCCGCTCGACGACCAGCCGGGCCCGCGACCTCACTTCCCGTCCGGTTCCGCCGGCGACCACGCGGAGACCCGCTCCCGCACCCAGGCGGCCGTCCGCGCGGCGGTGGGGTCGTCCGTCAGGGACTGGGTGATCACCGCCAGCTCACCGCGCATCCGCCGCGCGTCGGAGCGCATCACGGCCATGTCCGCGCCGACCCGCTCGGCCAGATCCACCTTGTTGATCACCAGCAGGTCCGCGGTGGTCACCCCGGGCCCACCCTTGCGGGGGACCTTGTCCCCGCCCGCGACGTCGACGACGAAGATCTGGACGTCGGCCAGCCCCCTGCTGAACACGGCGGTGAGGTTGTCCCCACCGCTTTCCACCAGGATCAGGTCCAGAGCGGAGTGCTCGTGCTGGAGCCGCTCGACCGCGTCGAGGTTCGCGGTGATGTCGTCCCTGATCGCGGTGTGCGGGCAGGCCCCCGTCTGCACCGCCTCCACCCTGCTCCCGTCCAGCACGCCCTCCCTCCGGAGGAAGTCGGCGTCCT
Organism: Actinopolyspora biskrensis; assembly: GCF_013408175.1. Classification (GTDB taxonomy): domain Bacteria; phylum Actinomycetota; class Actinomycetes; order Mycobacteriales; family Pseudonocardiaceae; genus Actinopolyspora; species Actinopolyspora biskrensis. The sequence continues at coordinate 103,759 of NZ_JACBYW010000005.1, read as the reverse complement.
CGGTGGTGTAGATGTCGTTGGTGACCACGGCCAGTTCCAGCTCGCTTCCGAGCGTGCGGCACAGCGCGGCCGTCAGCGCGGTCTTGCCGCTGCCGACCGGTCCGCCCACACCGATGCGCATCGGACGGTCCGCCACTCCCCCGGAAGTGAACGGGTCCGGTCCCGCGGCCGTCGGGTCGAAGTCGACGGAGTGCCGGTGTTCGTGCTCGTGGTGCTCGTGCGGGTGTTCAGCTCGCAAAGAGTCGCACCTCTTCCTCGTGATGTCGCTGGTGTGCCTGGGCGAGCAGGTCCAGGGCCGGTGCTCCCGCGGCCGGGAGGTCCTCCGGCCGCGAACCGGCCGTGGACGCGGCTCGCCGCGCGATTCGCTCGGTGTCCCGTTCGAAAGCGGCCACAGCCGCGTTGGCCGCGAACGGGTCCAGACCGAGCAGCCGCACCGCCGCCGAGGCCGGGCCGCTCACGGCCAGGTAGGCCACCACGGCGGCGGCGTCCTTCGGGGTGCCGAGCGAACGAGCACCGATCAGCACCCCCACCACCGCCGGGTGATGCGGGCTGCCGGTGGCCGCGAGGAGTTCCTCCAGGGCCGCGCAGGGCCATGCCGCGCGCCCCGCCCGCGCGGTACCGCGCCCCTGGGCGCGCGAGGCCGCGCGCTGGGCGGGCGACGGGGTGCGGGCGTCGAGCTCGTAGTCCCAGCGCGACCAGTAGTCCTTCCCCGCTCCACGCTCACCCGCGTGCGCCGCCGCGGCCGCGAACGCGGCCGCCTGGCTCCCCGCGCCGTGCAGCCTGCCGCGCAGGAACTCCCGCAGCTGATCGGCGTTCCCGACCACTCCGCGGTGCACGGCCTCCTCCAGACCTCCCGAATGCGCGTGCCCACCTCCGGGCAGGCGGGCATCGGCCAGGGCGAGCACGGAGAGCGATCCGCCCGGCTCCGCCCCGGCCGGTTCCGGCACCCTCGCTTCCTCGTCCATCGCGACCGCCCCCGCTCAGAACAGGAAGTAGCGCTGTGCCATGGGCACCTCGGCCACCGGTTCGGAGTCGATCAGCTCGCCGTCCACGCGCACCGCGAAGCTGTCCGGGTCCACCGCGATGTCCGGGGTCGCGTCGTTGAGCCGCATGTCCGCCTTGGTCACCGACCTGGTGTCGGCCACCGCCACCGGTTCGCTGTTCGGCTCCAGCCGTTCGACCAGCCCGGCTTCCAACGCCTCGGGGGCCACGAACGAGACCGAACCGGCAGCCGCTGCCCGCCCCGTCGCGCCGAACATCGGGCGGGAGAGCACCGGCTGCGGTGTCGGGATGGACGCGTTCGCGTCCCCCATCGCGGCACGCACCGCGAAACCGCCCTTGAGCACCGCGTGCGGCCGGACGCCGAAGAACTTCGGTTCCCAGAGCACGAGATCGGCCAGTTTCCCGACCTCGACCGACCCGACCGACCCGTGGATGCCGTGCGCCACCGCCGGGTTGATCGTGTACTTGGCCACGTAGCGCCTGGCCCGCAGGTTGTCCGCCCGTCCGTCACCCGGCAGGGAGCCCCTGCTCGCCTTCATGGCGTGCGCCGTCTGCCAGGTGCGCGTCACGACCTCCCCGATACGCCCCATGGCCTGGGCGTCGGAACCGATCATCGAGATGGCGCCGATGTCGTGCAGCACGTCCTCGGCGGCGATCGTGGTCGGCCGGATGCGGCTCTCGGCGAAGGCCAGGTCCTCGGGGACCGAGGGGTTCAGGTGATGGCACACCATCAGCATGTCCAGGTGCTCGTCGATGGTGTTGACCGTGTACGGCCGCGTGGGGTTGGTCGAGGAGGGCAGGACGTTGGCGTGGCCGGCGACCCTGATCACGTCCGGGGCGTGCCCGCCGCCTGCCCCCTCCGCGTGGTAGGCGTTGAGGGAGCGGTTCCCCACGGCCTCCAGGGTGGACTCGAGGAAGCCGGCCTCGTTGAGGGTGTCGGTGTGGATGGCGACCTGGACGCCGCTGCTCTCGGACACGCGCAGGGCCGTGTCGATGGCGGCGGGGGTGCAGCCCCAGTCCTCGTGCAGCTTGAGCCCACCCGCCCCGGAGCGGAGCTGTTCCCGGAGCGGCTCCTCCGCCGCGGTGTTGCCCTTGCCCAGCAGCAGGATGTTCACCGGCGAGTCGTCCACGGCGAGCAGCATCCGCGCGAGGTTCCACTCCCCGGGGGTGACGGTGGTGGCCTTGGACCCCTCGGCCGGACCGGTCCCTCCGCCGATCAGGGTGGTGACCCCGGACGCCAGCGCGGTCTCGACCTCCTGGGGGCAGATGAAGTGCACGTGGCAGTCGATGCCGCCCGCGGTGAGGATCTTCCCGTTCCCGGCGATTATCTCGGTGGACGGCCCGATCACCATTCCGGGGTCCACCCCGTCGGCGGTGTCCGGATTGCCGGACTTCCCTATTCCGGTGATCCTGCCGTCCCGCAGCGCCACGTCCGCCTTGACCACTCCCCAGTGGTCCAGGACCACGGCCCCGGTTATGACCGTGTCGGGCGCTCCCTCGGCGCGCGTGGCCACCGACTGGCCCATCGACTCGCGGACGACCTTGCCGCCGCCGAACACGGCCTCCTCGCCCGAACCGCCGCTCCCCCGGCAGCGGTCCTCGGTCACTTCCAGCAGCAGGCCGGTGTCCGCGAGGCGGATCCGGTCCCCCGTGGTCGGCCCGAACAGTTCGACGTAGCGTTCGCGGGTTATCCCCGGTTCCTCGGTTTCGCCGCTCACCGCTCGCGCTCCTCCCCGGTGGGTTCGGAGCAGCTCACGCGGTCGAGCTCGCCCGCGCTCTCGCCGCGCAGCCCCGGAACGTGGCGCCTGCCCCCTATCGGGACCAGCCGCACCTCGTGCTCGACGCCGGGCTCGAAGCGCACGGCCGTTCCGGCCGGCACGTCCAACCGGAGCCCCCAGGCGGCTCGCCTGTCGAACCGCAGGCCGGGATTGACCGCGGCGAAGTGGTAGTGCGAGCCGACCTGCACCGGCCGGTCGGCCTCGTTGAGCACGACCAGCCGAACCCGTTCGCGTCCGGGGTTCAACGGAACGCGGTCCGCTCCCGGGAGGATCTGTCCTGGGTACACTGAAGCTCCTACTGGATCGGCGAGTGCACGGTGACGAGCTTGGTCCCGTCCGGGAAGGTCGCCTCGACCTGAACGTCGTCGATCATCTCGGGGACACCGTCCATGACCTGGTCACGCGTCAACACGTGACGACCGCTGGACATCAGTTCGGAGACGCTGCGGCCCTCGCGGGCCCCTTCGACCACGTGATCGGTGATCAGAGCGATCGCCTCCGGGTGGTTCATCCGCAGCCCGCGCTCCAGACGACTGCGCGCGAGCTGCGCGGCGACGTAGACGAGCAGCTTGTCCCGCTCCTGAGGTGCCAGGTGCATGAGACGTTTTTAGCATCGCGAACGAGTTTCGGCACCACTCAAAACACGAACTTCACCGCAACGAAACAAAACCGCCCGAAACGTCCGGAGCGCGCGCTCAGACGTCCGCCGCTTCGACCGACCCGCGCGAGGTGAGCGGCGCCCCGGCCACGTCGACCGGCTCGGCAGGAACCGGCAGTGCCGTGGGCAACCAGGAGGCAGCGGCGTTCCAGGCCCACCGGATCAGCGCGGTCGAGTGCCGGAAGGAGTACGGGGAAAGCCGGTCGACCTTCGGAGAGGGCAGCACGTACAGCTCGCACCGGGACGCGTTGAGCTGCATGTCCAGTCTGGACGCCGCGTACATCGCGGCGCTCAGCGCGGCACCGTTGATCGCAGGGATCGAGTTGCTCGACCCCTTGCGCTCGGGAAGGCGCTCGAAACCGCCCGCGCCGGACTCCAGCGGCCACGTACCACCGCACGGCAGCACGTAAACCCGGTCGGCTCCCTGCTCCACGGCGCGGCTTATGGGCATGAAAGCGGCGGGGCCGCCGTCCGCGTACCGGCGGCCGTCCATCTCGACCGGCGGGAAAACCCCGGGGATGGAGCACGAGGCGACGAGAGCGGGCAGGGCCGGGCCGCTCCGGAAGAACACCGCCTCACCGGCGTCCAGATCGGTCGCGGTGACCGTCAGGGGCAGTTCCGCCTCCTCCAACCTGCGGAACGGCAGCGTGCGGTGCAGCCAGCCTGCCAGCCCCCGGTTGCTCATCACGTGGTTCGACAGGCCGAGCTTGCCCGCCAGCATCCGCGTCGGTTCGACCGGGAAGACATCGCGACGGCGCATGGTCGCCCACACGTCGCGCAGCTTCTCGGCACCGTGCGGAGTCGGGTCACCGGCCAGCCAGGCCGAGTTCAACGCCCCCGCCGAAGTGCCCACCAGCATGTCCGGACCGTGCCCCGCGTCGAACAGCGCGCTGACCAGACCGGCCTGAACGGCCCCGAAGGTCGATCCGCCCGGAAGAACCCACGCCGTCGTCATCCGCGTCCCCTCCCATCGGGAATCGTCCTCGAATGGTTCGTGCGGGTTCGCTCGGCGGAGCCACCCCGCGAAGCGGGACAGCGAGGTCCCACCGGCCACGCCACCAAGATATCCGGTCCCGCTCCGGGTGCACGGCTACCGGGCCCGAGGGGCCTCGCAGCGGAGATGCCGAACCCCCTCCCCGGCACCACCAGCACAGGAGCTCCACCCGAGCGCCCCGAGCCGCCGAACCCTCGATCTCACTCCCGTTCCGGAGGGCCCTTGCCCCTGGTCCGCTTGACCTTCGAGCGGTGCCTCTTGTCCTCCAGACGCCTGCGCTTGGCTCCGGCGCTCGGGCCGGAGCGCCGCCGGGGCTGCGGGGTGGGACGCAGCGCCTCGGCCAGCAGCTCCGCGAGGCGGAGCCTGGCCTGCTTCCGGTTGGCCAACTGACTTCGCTCCCGGTCCGCGGCCACGGTGAGCACCCCTCCCCCGGAAAGCCTCCCGGAGAGCCGGGAGATCGCGTGCTCACGCTGCTGTTCCGTCAGCGCCCGCGACCCCCGCAGGTCGAAGGAGAGCTCGACGCGGGACTCGGTGGTGTTGACGTGCTGGCCCCCCGGCCCCGAGGAGCGGGAGAAGCGCTCCACGAGCTCGGGGGCCGGTATGGTCACTCGCCGGTTCACGCGCAGGTCTTCGGGCACGCCCAGAGGATGCCGCAGGGCCCTCGTCGTGGGCCATCCCCACCGCCGCCCCGGTCCGGTCCCGGCACCCGCTCCCCGGAAGCCGTTCGGGATCCCGTCGCGGACGGCTCGAACGTCGTCCACCGGCGCGGAGCACGACAACGACCGTCCGGGAAACTGCGAGAAAGCGTTCCCATATCGCGGAAGAACCCGAAAAACCGTGCGCCCCGGAGAGCGCAGCTCGGCCTTCGCGCCGAAAACACATTTCCCGGAATTCCGATTCATCCGACCATCGGATCAGAACGACTTCCGCGCCACCGCCACACCACCGTGATTAACCCGAAAGCACCTGTAACCCCCGCAAAAGCTCCCATACAATGACACCCGGTCGCCCACCCGAACGAGGCGACCAGAAATCCGCACGACGAAGGCGGACAGAAGCGGAATTTTCCGAGAACGGAGAGATGAAAAAATGCTCACGCACATGATCGCCTCCGGAATGGCGCTGTCGACTCTATTCGCTCCCGCCGCGGGCGAGTTCGAGAATCCCCCTGCGGACGAAATAGTCATCGACGTCGCCACCGTGAACGGTTCCGGATGCCCCGAGGGCACGGCAGAAGTGGCCGTCTCCCCGGACAACAAGGCCTTCACCGTCACCTACAGCGACTACCTCGCCGAAGTCGGACCGGACTCCGATCCAACGGCATTCAGACGCAACTGTCAGCTCAACCTCGTCGTGCACGTCCCCCAGGGATTCACCTACGGGATCGCCCAGGCCGACTACCGCGGTTTCGCCCATCTCGCGGAAGGGGCCACCGGCACCCAGAAAGCCGGTTACTACTTCCAGGGCGACTCCCAAACAACGCACTCCAGCAAGACGTTCGAAGGGGAGTACAGCGACAACTGGCAGGTCACCGACGAGACCGAGATCGCCGACATCGTCTACAAGCCCTGCGGCGTACAGCGCAACTTCAACATCAACACCGAACTGCGCGTGGACGCGGGTACCTCGGACTCCGGCGAGACCAGCTTCATGACCATGGACTCGACCGACGGAAACATCGAGACCACCTACCACTTCTCCTGGAAGAAGTGCGAATCCTGAGCGGAACCGCGGAAGGGCTGTCCGAACCCCGGCCCGGGGACGGGAGAGGTCTTCACCGGTGATCGCGGTGCCGGCTCGTGACCGGGAGCGGCGGCGGACCGGTCCGGTTCGGACCGCTCCACCGGTCGGCCCGGTTCAGCGGAGCTGCCCCGCGAGCACCCGTCCGATGTCATCGATGCCGAACGGCTCCTGATCGAGCCGCTGCTGCCCACCCGGCGTGGCGGAGCGCCGGGTGGGCGCGGCGGAGGGACGCTCCCGCCGGGCGCTTGCCGGCACGATCCGCCGCACCGCCACCGCCGGACGATCGCCACGTCGCCCAGCGACTCCCCCGCCCCCGACCGGGGACTGCCGAGCCGGTTCCGCACCGCTTCCCGGTTCCGTGTGCCCACCGTCGGCCGCCATGCGTAAAAAGAACCACAGGATTCCGCTTGGATCCCGCCCGGGATCGGGAAAAACTCCGGGGGAACAGAGCGCGGCACCGGGCGGAGCCGGATGCACGGAGCAGCGCCGGGCACGCCCGCGCGTACCCGGCGCACACGTGATCGCGTCCGTATCCGTCGACCCGGACGGACCGGTCACGCGGAGTGCGGCTTCCCGTCCACCCGGCGCGGGATCCCGAGCGGGTTGTCGTCGCGCAACGCCTCCGGAAGCACCGCCCCTGGGGCGTTCTGGAACGAGACGGGACGCAGGAAGCGCTCCACGGCCGCCGTGCCCACCGAAGTGTGCGTCGGAGCGGTGGTAGCCGGGTACGGACCGCCGTGCTGCATCGCGTAGCTGACGCTCACCCCGGTCGGCCAGCCGTTCCACACCAGACGCCCGGCCCTGCTGCGCAGGACCCCGAACAGCGACTCGACCACGTCCTCGTCCTCCACGCCCTGGACGGTGGCCGTCAGCTCTCCGGAGAAGGCGGCGGCGGCCTCGAGCAGCTGGTCGGTGTCCGAATACCCCACGAGCAGGGAAACCGGGCCGAAGCACTCCCCCATCAGTTCCTCGGAGTGGGCCAGCAGCTCTTCGGCCGTCGTGCTCAGCAGGGTCGGTGTCACGCCCTCCTCGGAACGACCACCGGTGACCAGCTCCCGCACGGCCGAGTGCTCCCGCAGCGAGTTCAGGCTCTCGCGGAAGGCGTTCTCGATCCCCGAGCTGAGCATCGGCGCCGCGTTGCGCTGCCGCACCTCGGGAACCAGGGTTTCCTCGAACTCCCGCAGCGCCTGCTGGGGGACGAACAGCAACCCCGGTTTGGTGCAGAACTGGCCGACACCCAGCGTGTAGGAGTCGAGGTAACCGCGTGCTATCTCGCCCCCGCGCTGCTCGGCGGCCTCCGGGGTGACGAACGCCGGGTTCACGCTGCCCATCTCGGCGTAGAAGGGGATGGGATCGGCCCTGGAGCAGGCCAGGTCGAACAGTGCCCGTCCTCCGCTGTTCGAGCCGGTGAAGGCGCCTGCCTTGATCCGCCCGTCGAGCACCGCCGCTCGGCCGGACTCCGTCCCCTCGATGAGGGCGAACGTTCCTTCCGGAGCGCCCGCCTCCCGCAGGGCGGTGGTCACGAGCTCGGCGGTGCGCCGGGACAGTTCCGGATGCCCCGGGTGTGCCTTGACCACGACCGGACAGCCCGCCGCCAGGGCCGAGGCGGTGTCGCCTCCGGCCACGCTGAAGGCGAAGGGGAAGTTGCTGGCGGCGAACACGAGAACGGGACCCAGCGGCAGGGAAACGCGCCGCATGTCGGGACGGGCTCCCGTCGGCCAGTCCGAGGCGGGCGAGTCGAGAGTCGCCCCCAGGTGGGAGCCCTCCTCGACGACGTCGCCGAACAGCCGCAGCTGGAAGGTCGTCCGGACCAGCTCACCACGCAGCCTGCCCTCCGGCAGGCCGCTTTCCCGCTGAGCCAGCGGCACGAGTTCCTCGGTGGCCCCTTCCAGCGCGTCGGCCACCCCGCGCAGCAGCCCGGCCAGCTCGCCCGGCCGAGCGCTCTCCAGTTCTCCGGAGGCGGCCCTCGCGTTGTCGAGGACGGTTTCGAGTTCCTCGGCCGGAGCCGGAGTCGAACGTGTCGATGTCATGGAGTTCCGCGACCTCCTCGGTTCGTTCGTCGTCGGACGGTTCCTCGGTGAGAGCTCGTGGCACGTTTCGCGCGAAACGTTCGACCGGGGATCACACGGGCGGCCTCTTCCCGGGCGGTTCGTCCAACGGCGGGAACCGCTCCGGACGCCACCGGCTCCTCCCGGAGTCGGCGAGCTCTCGGACGAGGGCTTCTCAGTGATGTTTCCTTGCCGTGCTGATGGCTCTGGTGTGGTGCTTGGGCGCAGGCTGCGCCCAAGCACCACCCGAACAGCTCGCTGAACGGAAAACCCCGGTCAGGGGCGGAGCAGCGTCTTCACATCACGCCCGCGGTCGTCCCCCAGCTCCCGAAGGGCTCTTTCGGCCTCGCTGAGATCGAGTTCCCGGGTGATGATCAGCGCCGGATCGAGGGCACCACTGGTGAAACTCGACACCGCGTGCCCCCAAGCACGGGAGGGCGCTCCGAACACGGTGTGCACCGTGATCTGGGACAGGACCAGGTGGGCCGGATCGGGCGGTCCGGAGTCCGCCGCGGCCACCCCGGTGAGCACGACGCGCCCGCCGGGGCGGGCCAGGCGCGTGGCCAGGTCCGCCGTGCCCGACGCCCCCGCGGCTTCCACGACGGCGTCGTAGCCCGCGAACCGGCTCTTCGCCTCCTCGGGCGAGCACACCCTGCCCGCTCCGCACGCCTCCGCGATCTCCGCACGGGCCTCGTTCGGCTCGACCAGGGTCAGCTCCGCGGGCGAGGTCGATGCGATGAGCTGCGTCGCGAGCAGCCCCAGACTGCCGCCCCCGACGACCGCCACCCGTTCACCGGGCACCGCCGCGAGCTTGAGGGTCGCCGCCGCGGCGCAGGCCGCGGGTTCCAGCGCCGCGGCGCTGCGTGCGTCCGCGTCGTCGGGGAGCACGTGCAGCAGCCGCGCGGGCAGGGTGAGGTAGGTGGCCCAGGCCCCCGGACTGGTGAACCCGGTTTCGTCGTACTGGTCGGCGCAGAGGTTGTTGTCCCCGCGCCTGCACGCCGAGCACACGCCGCAGCCCCGGAAGCCCTCGCCCACGACGAGGCGGCCGTTCAGCCCCTCGTCCACCTCCGCGCCGACGGCCACGACCCTCCCGGACCACTCGTGCCCGGGGACCACCGGGTAGCGCACGAACTCGGGCGGCCGACCTCCGGTGAACACCTCCCGGTCCGATCCGCAGATTCCGCTGCGGACGACCTCGACCACGACCTCGCGCGGCCCGGGGGGCGTGGGTTCGCTCGGAACGACCCGCAGGCCTTCCGGCCGCTCGATCCGCACCTCTCGGGCGGAGTCGCTCATGAGGTCTTCTCCTTCGTACCGCGGAACTGCCAGTCCTCGGCGTAAAGGTCGAAACGTGCTCCGCTGGCCGGATGTTCGCGCACGAAGTCCACGTCGAGTTCCACCCCGAGCCCGGGGCCGGAGGGCAGTGCGAAGTAACCGTCCTCGACCTCGGGAAGTCCGGGCGCTGCCTGCTTCACGTGCGCGTCCGCGAAGTCGTTGAAGTGCTCCTGGATCTTGAAGTTCTCGGTGACCGCGGCGAGATGCAGGTTCGCCGCCGTGAGCACCGGCCCGCCGACGTTGTGCGGGGCGAGCAGCACGTAGTGGGTTTCCGCGGTGGCGGCCACCTTGCGGGCCTCCGATATCCCCCCGAAGTGCCCTATGTCGGGCTGGATTATGTCGGCCGCCTGGCGGGAGAACAGTTCCCGGTACTCGAAGCGGTCGTGGATGCGCTCCCCGGTCGCGACCGCCAGCGAAGTCTCCGCGGAGACCTTGCTCAGCGCCTCGACGTTCTCCGGCGGGACCGGTTCCTCGATCCAACTGGGCGCGAAGCGGGCCAGCTCACCGGCCATCCGGGTCGCCTCGGCCGGGGTGAACCGCCCGTGCATCTCGATGAGGATCTCGACGTCGGGCCCCACCGCGTCCCGGACCGCTTCCACCAGTTCGACCGAGCGGCGGGACTCCGCGGGCTCCAGCTCCCAGCGCCCCGGACCGAACGGGTCGAACTTCAACGCCCGGTAACCGCTGTCCACCACCGAACGGGCCGCCTCGTGGAACTGCTCCGGAGCACGCTCCACCGTGTACCAGCCGTTGGCGTAGGCCTTGACCCGGTCCCGGACGTTGCCGCCGAGCAGCCGCCACACCGGTTCGCCCAGCGCCTTGCCGATGATGTCCCAGCACGCCATCTCCACGCAGGCGATGCCGGACATCACGACCTCGCCCGCTCGGCCGTAGTCGCCGCGCTTCATCCGCCACACCAGCGCTTCGATGTTGAACGGATCGGCGCCGACGACGTGGTTGCGCGCGGCCTCGTTGAGGTAGCCGAGCAACGCCTCGGTGTGTCCGAGCATCCGCGTCTCCCCCACACCGACGAGTCCGTCGTCGGTGTGCAGGCGGACGTAGGTCAGGTCCCTCCAGGGAGTCCCGAGGACCAGGGGTTCGATCTTCGTGATTTTCACCTGAGATCACTCGCCTTCTCACTCGTCGCGGACTCACCGCGCGGGACGGCGAGCCCTGGGGCAGGCAGCTCCGAGGTCGTGGCCTCCGGCATGTAGCGGTGCAACATGTCCAGGCCGATGCGGGCGCGGCGCACGCGTTCCCGGCCGAGCGCGACGGCCGTGGGGGTCAGATGACCACCGCTGGGATAGATGTCGGGAGCGTTGCGCAGTCCGAACTTGACGTAGACGGGCGCGGTGACCCGGACTATCTCGGCGATCTCGTAGTGCCGGACGAATCCGCCCAGATCGTCCGGGGACTCGATGTAGATGTCGAGCGGCAGGTCGGTGGCCGCGCGTATGGAGGCCAGCTGACCGGTGGAGAGGTCCGTCGGCACGTTGTAGGTGTCGGCGCCGAGCCGCTCCGCGATCGCGATGGAGACCGGGTTGGACAGTGCCATCTGGACACTGCACTTGAAGCACATGTCCGCGGGCAACTGCCCGTCCTCCCGCATCCGCGCCGCGATCGAGAGCACCCCGAGGTCCGTGATCAGCACGCTGCGCACGCCTGCTTCGGAGGCTCGGAGCACGTCCTCCAGCACGTGGGCGAGTTGATCGGTGCCACGGGCCTGGGCCGCTATGGAAGCACCGACCCGGGAGCCCACCATCGCCCCGGTGTGCCAGCCCGCCTGCGGACGGGCGAACAGGCTCAGCTCCGCGTGGTTCCGCCCCGCTGTGGCGGCCATCTCGGCGAGTTCCCCGTCCGTGAGCATCATGGCCCCGCTGCCCTGGGATATCCGGTGCACGGGGACGTCCCGGTCCGCGGCTTCGGACAGGACGGCGTCGAGCACCTCGGGCCCCTCGGTACTCGGGATCTCCACGCGGTACTGCGCCCCGTCCGGGAAGCGTTTGGGGCTCGCGGGGGGCTCTTCAGCGTCCTCGGCGGGCAGCCCCTGGGATCGCAAGAACGTTCGTGCTTCCAACACCCACTCCGTTCGAAATATCGGACGTTGTTCGACAACTTAGCCGCACATGCCTCACCAGGTCAATAGGCGAGTCCCCCGAACCACTTCTCCCAATTTCCGGTAAGCTGTTCGAAATACCGGTCACGTGTCGGCCAAGGACTCGCTCACGGATCCGGTGCGATCGGAGCTCATCCGTCGAAGAACCGAGGGGGGCGACCGCTGTGGCACGAGCGGTACCCGCTTTGCAGCGGGCTTTCGACATACTGGAACTGTTCCTGGACGAAGCGGAGCTGAGCGCCCCGGAGATCACCACCAAGCTGGAACTTCCCCGCACGACGGTGCACGAGCTGCTCGGCACGCTCGTGGAACGGGGGTACCTCACCCACGCGGGCGGCAGCGGTTCCAGGTACAGACTGGGTGTCCGGGGCTTCCAGCTGGGGTCCGCCTACGCCGACCGGCTGGACCTCGCCCGCGAGGGACAGCTCGCCGCCGAGGAGACCTCGCGGGAGTGCAACGAGACCGTGCACATCGGAATCCGCGAGGGCACCGAAGTGCTCTACGTGGCCAAGGTGGACAGCGGGCACCCGGTACGCATGGTCTCTGCGGTGGGAAGGCGTCTTCCCGCCCACTGCACGGCGGTCGGCAAGGCTCTGCTGGCACCGCTCTCCGCGGAAAAGCTAGAGGAGCTCTACGGCGGGAGCACCCTGCCGCCGATGACCGCCAACAGCATCACCGACTACCGGAGTCTGCTCTCCGAGCTCGCCGAGGTCCGCGCACGGTCCGGACAGGCCCGGGAGCACTGCGAGTCCAACGATTCGGTGGCCTGCGTCGCGGCGCCCGTGTACGACCACTCGTCCGAGGTGGTGGCCGCGATGAGCATCGCTGTTCCCATCCTCAGGTGGGACGAACGAGTCGAGCGGGAACTCACCGGGACGGTGGTGCGCGGTGCCGCCAACCTGTCCGAACGCCTGGGGCACCGCGCGGGATGACGGAAAGCTCCCGATGCGGAGGGCTCCGCTCAACGCAGGTGCTTCAGCCCGCGCATTCGGCACCTTGACGTGCTCCCCGCCGTGGGCGGCGGGGTTTCCGGCGCGGCTTACGCCGCGCGTGGAGCGGCGTCCCCTCGCGGGGTTGCGCTGCTTCCTGCTTCGTCGACCTGTGCCCCGGTGTGGGGTCTTACCTGGTCTCCACAGGCGTTTAGCCTCTCCGCACGCCCTGCGGCGAGGATGTTGATAGCGGCGTTGCGGTCACGGTCGTGGACCGTGCCGCACGGGCACGACCAGGTACGCACCGATAGCGGTTTGGCCCCGTCGATGCGACCGCACGCGGAGCACGTTTGGCTGGTGGGCAGCCACCGGTCGATCACGATCAGCTCGCGGCCGTACCGCGTGGCCTTCTCTGACAGGAGTCGCCGGAAGGTGCCCCAGCTGGCGTCATGCACGCTCTTGGCCAGCCGGGTTCGGGCGAGACCGGAGACGGCCAGCTCTTCCAGCACGACCAGTTGATTCCCCTGAACGATGCTGGTAGTGGCCTTGTGCAGCCAGTCCGACCGGGTGTCGGCAACTTTGGCGTGCTGACGGGCCAGACGACGCCTGGCTTTAGCGCGGTTGTTCGAGCCCCGCTGCTTGCGGCTGAGTTCCCGCTGCGCCCGCTTGAGCTTCCGCTCCGCGCGCCGCAGGAAACGCGGGTTGTCGATGACCCGGCCGTGCTGGTCCACCACGAACGCCGACAGCCCCAGGTCTAGTCCACCCTCGATGTCCTGGCCGTGTTCCTCGACAGCTTCCGGCAGGGTTTCGTCGCCGACCTCGACCACGAACGACGCGAAATACCGGTCGTCGGCCGTTTTCACCACGGTCACCGACGACGGAGCGGACGGCAGGTCCCGCGACCAGGACACAGTGACATCGCCGATCCGGGCAAGACGCAGCTTCCCATTCGCTCGAATCGAAAACCCTCCGGTGCGCAGTCGGATGGCTTGCCGGTTGTCCTTACGGGACTTGAACCGGGGTGCGCCCACCCGCTTCCCGACGCGTTTGCTCTTCAAGCTGTCGAAAAAGTCCTTGTACGCCTGGTCGCAGTCGCGGATGGCCTGCTGCAGCACGATGTTGGAGCACTGGCCGAGCCAGCCGTTCGTCGGTGTGCTTGGCGTCGGCAATCAGCCGCTTCTGCAGCTGCGTCCCACTCGGAAACGTCTCCCCGGCCGCATAGGCGTCCTGCCGGGCACGCACAGCGTCGTTGTAGACGACACGGGCGTTGCCGAACGCCTGCGCGAGCGCTCGGCGCTGCTCGTCGCTCGGGTAAAGCCGGTATCGGTACCGCAGCTGCATCGGCTGATCACCTCCCTCCCATTGATCACTGCAGCATGTTGGTCTATGGCCAATACTGAGGATTATCGCACTGGTCGGAACTGCGTTTTCGGGATACATGCCCACTTGGTCTTCGTGACGAAGTACCGCGGGAACGTGCTCACCGGACAGCACCACGACTTCCTCCGTGAGGTGTTCGCGAAAGTCTGCGCCGACTTCGGGGCAACCCTGAGCGAGTGCAACGGGGAAGACGACCACGCGCACCTCCTCGTGGAACACCCGCCGCAGGTGGCGGTATCGAAGCTGGTGAACAGCCTGAAGGGCGTGTCCTCGCGGCGACCGAAGCAGCACTTCCGACTACGTACCTACCGGGGACATTTGTGGTCGTCGTCCTACTTCGCAGCCTCATGCGGCGGGACGCCACTGAGCATCATCCGGCAGTACGTGAAAAACCAGCGACGCCCTGCGCAGTGTGCCCGACCACAAACACTCCCGATCGGCTCACCCCGGCCCGAAGGCCGGAGCTCGCACCGATAACCCCAGGTCACGAGCGGCTCGAGCCGCCTCGAAACCTCGGACCGAAATTCCCGCTCAAGGGGCTCCGTTCAACGCGGGTGCGCTGAGCCTGAGCAACCCGACCGACCGCGGGTTCTCCCGTGGTGCTCTCGCGAGGAAGGCCCGACGTGGTGTAGGTGGCCACCCGATGTCGGGCCTGCCCGGAGCGAGAGCCCGCGAGAGGTTCCGCCACCCGCACCGCTACGCAACCGGCCCCGCCGACCTCTGAAGGTCAGCCCTCCTCCGAGGACATCTCCGGGGTTTCGAGCGGGCGAAGTCTGACCCAGAGCAGGAAGAGCCCCCCGAGTGCCAGCATCGACAGGCCCGTCCACAGGTTGATGTTGATGCCCTGGGACTTGGCGAGCCCCTCCGCCGTGGGAAACATTCCGGCGAGCCCCACCAGCACGCCGTACACGACGAAGAGTCCGCCGATGATCGTCCGGATGTCGAACAACTTCGTCGACGCGGCCGACTTTCCGGTTTCGCGCCGGTCCTCTCCGGAATCCGTTTGCTCGGACAACGGTTACCTCCAAACTTGGAACTCCGACACGCGGCCGGGTGAGCAACACCCGGCCGCGCCGAACTCGCGACGAAACCTCATATGGAGAACGGGATGTAGCACAACACCGCGAGCACGATCGCTCCCCAACCGAGCAGAGCCGGTTTGCGGTACCAGGCGTCGTCGCCCTTCTGCAGTTCTCCCCGCGTGTTGGCATCGGCCTTCGTGTAGACCAGCCCGACCAGTTCCTCGGCCGGTTTCGGCCGGGTGGCCAGGGCGACGGGCACGCTCACCGCGACGTCGACCGCGAAGGCGATGATCGAGGAGGTCATGTTGACAGCCTGATCACTGCCCATCTCCACGATGCCCACCCGGTAGAGGCTGTAGAAACCGACCGGGGCCAGCGTTCCGAGCAACAGGCCCCAGAAACCGGCCTGGGCGGTCATCCGCTTCCAGAACAGGGCGAGTATGAAAGTGGCGAACAGCGGGACGTTGAAGAAGGAGAACAACGTCTGCATGTAGTTCATGATGTTGCTGAACGACGACGCGATGAACGCCGTTCCGATCCCGATCAGCACTCCCACTGCGGTGACGACACGGCCTATCATCAGGTAGTGCGCGTCCGACATCGCCGGCTTGATGTAGGCCTGCCAGATATCGGTGGTGAAAACCGTGTTGAAACTGGAAACGTTGGCCGCCATGCCCGCCATGAAGGAGGCCATCAACCCGGTGACGGCCAACCCGAGAACACCGTTCGGCAACAACTCGGCCATGAGCAGCGGTATCGCGGAATTGTAGTCGTACTCGCTTCCCGGCTGACCGATGTTCGGCTGCACGAGCAGCGCGATCACCCCGGGAAGCACCACGATCAGCGGGATGAACATCTTGGGGAAGGCCGCGATCAACGGGGTGCGCCGCGCGGCGGAGAGGTTCTTCGCCGATAGGGACCGCTGCACCTCGGCGAAATTCGTCGTCCAGTAGCCGAACGAGATGGCGAAACCGAGTCCCAGGGTGATGGTCAGCCAGTTCGCTCCCAGGGGATTGTCCTGGCCGAAACCGGTTCCGCCCCAGGCGCTCAGGAACTGCGCCCCCTCCGAGGCGGTCACCTTGTCCAGCAGACCTCCGACGCCACCGACGCGTACCAGCCCGAGCACGGTGAGCGGAACCAGCGCCGCGACGATGACGAAGAACTGCAGCACCTCGTTGTAAATGGCCGAGGTGAGTCCTCCGATGATGATGTAGGCGAGCACGAAGAGCCCCGCCACCACGATCGAGACCGGAATCGGCCAGCCGAGCAGGGCCTGCAGAACGATGGCCAGGGCATAGAGGTTCACACCCGCTATGAGCACCGAGGCCACCGCGAACAGGATCGAGCTCAGCAGGTGTGAGGAACGGCTGAACCGCAGTAGCAGGAATTCGGGAACACTGCGCACCTTGGAGTTGTAGTAGAACGGCATCATCACCAGGCCGAGAAAGACCATGGCGGGGATGGCGCCGATCAGGTACCAGTGAATCGTGTAGGCACCGTATTGTGCCCCGTTCGCGGCCATCCCGAGTATCTCGGTCGCCCCCAGATTCGCCGAGACGAACGCGAGTCCGGTGACCCATGCCGGCAACGAGCGCCCGGACAGGAAAAAGTCCAGGGTGGTGTGCACGCTTCGTTTTGCGGCAAACGCGATCCCGAGAACGACCGCGAAATAGATGACAAGAATGAGGCTGTCCATCCAGTTCATCGACAGCCGTAGCCCATCGGCCAGAGTGTGCATCGTCGTCCGATCCTGTCGCCGTCCGCGAGTTGGCTCTCCAATCGCATGTTCGGTATGCCGAACGTTGTTCGAACAACCTACGACACGATCGGGTGACGGTCAACACATGGCCGGCGCTCGGCCTCCCGAGTGACACTCCGACCCACGAACGACGAAAATCGGAGGTGACTCGACCGTCGAAGCGGCGAACGCGACCGACACGCGCGATTACTCAACGAATTCGCGATGACCTGTCCGATTCGCTCAACTCGGGGAAGCCGGCGACCGGCTACTTTGCCGTCATGACCATCGAATTCAGCGCCGTCGGCATGGTCGCCGACGACATGGCGCGAACGCTCGCGTTCTACCGGCTGCTCGGCCTGGACATCCCCGCCTCCGCCGACACGGAGTCCCACGTGGAGACGACCCTTCCGGCGGGGACCCGTCTCATGTGGGACAGCGCGGAGGCGGTGCGGGCCGTTGATCCCGCGTGGACACCGCCTTCCGGAGGGCACCGCATCGCCCTCGCCTTCGACTGCGGCTCGCCGGAGGGGGTCGACAGCGCGCACGCGGAGATCACCGCGGCCGGCCACCGGGGGCACCACTCCCCCTGGGACGCCCCGTGGGGGCAGCGCTACGCGACCGTGCTCGACCCCGACGGCAACCACGTCGACCTCTTCGCGAGTCTCCCGGACCGAACAGCGGGTTGAAGCTCGTCCCGGCCGTTCGGCGGGGATTCCGGACCGGATGCCCCCGACCCGCCCGCTCCGGTGGAGGATTCACGGCGGCCCCGATGCGGGGCCGCCGTGCCCCGGGCCGGAATGGTCCCCGGCCCCTCGGTCGGATCAGCCGGTCACTTCCAGGGAAGCGTCCCGCCCGGGACGGGCGCGTCCGGGTCGTACGGCGCCCTGGTGAACACGAAGGTGTTCAGATCGATGTGGGCGGGTGTCCCGTCCGCGGAGCGGACGACACGCAGCGGTTCGCCGCGGTGGTAACCGTCCAGGCCGATCCAGGTCTCCTCGCCCGCGTAGCGGAACCTCGCGGTCCGCCCCGGCCCCTTCCAGGCCGACAGCTCGAGCAGTCCGTCCGGAAGCACCCGCATCAGGTGGGGGGTCGGCCCCCAGTACCACAGCCCGGTCAGTTCCAGCGTCCCCTCCGAGACCTCGGTGCTCGGATGCCACTCCGGTGGGATGCGCGGCTCGTGCTCGGCGAGGACGTCCAGCAGGTCGGTGGCCAGCGCTCCCACTCCGGACGTGGTGTTGGCCAGGAACACCACTCCGGTGGCCTCCTCCGGATCGGCCAGCACGTTCGCGAGGAACCCCGGCATCGATCCACCGTGCCCGACCAGCCTGCGCCCCCGGTGGCGCGCCAGCTGCAGACCGAGGCCGAACCCCCGGTTCCACTCGGAACCGTCGTCCACACTGGCTGGTTGACGCATCTCCGCCAGCGTGTCGGGGTGCAGCACGTCGCCGGTCTCACCGACGAGGAAGCGCAGCCAGCGGATCATGTCGTCCACCGTGGACCAGAGCTGTCCGGCCGGCGCCATCGCGGCCGCGTCCTCGGCGGGCTCCGGCTGCAGCACGTCGGCCCACGGATGCACGGCCAGCCCGGGGGCGCAGGGCTCCTCGGGCTCCATCGTCGTGCGCCGCATACCGAGGGGGTCGAGGACCTCCCTGCGAAGCACACCTGCGAAGTCCTCGCCGCGCAGCCGCGCGACGAGCTCGCCCAGCAGCCCGAAAGCCGTGTTTGAGTAGTGGAGGACGTGCCTGGGCTCCTCGCGCAGCTGTGCGCTGTCCACCGAGGCGACGAACCTCTCCGGTTCCTCGCCGGGAACACGCTCCCACCACTGCCCCGCAGGTTCGGAGCTCAACCCGCTGTTGTGCGCCAGCAGCTGCCAGATCGGGCGATCGTCCACAGCGGTCCCCGGGACGTGGTCGCCGAAGCGGTCGGACAGCTCCAACCTCCCCTCGTCGCGCAGTCGCAGCACCAGAACGGCCACGAACGTCTTGGTGATGGAACCGATGCGGTACTGCGTGTTCGCGGTGGGCGGTTCGGTGCGCACCGACCCCCGGCTGTCCACCCAGAGGGTCTCGCCGTCTCGGACCAGTCCCGCGATCAACGAGGGAACACGGTTGTGGGACTGTTCGACGGCCAGTCGCCGCAACAACGCACGTCGGGTCGTGGGCAGCAGTTCGCTCGGCATGAGGACATGTTTCCGCGCGGGAGCTCCCGTTCGCAAGTTCGTCCGCGAGTCCCCGCCCCCCGCGGAAAGCGTGCCGCTCGGCCCTGCCGGGGTGCCGATTTCCCGCGCGGGATCCGGGTACGGCGCACTGTGACCGGAAATACACCGAGCGTCGAAATCGCTGCCGAACCGTCCCGCGGGGCCCCGCGACCGTTGGGGGCGGACCCACGAGGGGCTTGCCAAACCGCGCCGAGCGCGCAACCATGCGTTCGCCGATGGTTCACCGGCGGCGACGGAAGCGTCCGGTCCGGTGAGGCAAGAGGGAACCCGGTGCGAGTCCGGGACTGCCCCGCAGCGGTGAGTGGGAACGAACGCCGTCCCCACGCGGCCGATGAAGACCGCGTTCGGAGCACGGCACTGGGCGGGAAGTCCGCCCGGGAAGCCGACGGCGAGTAGGAGAACCGGCCGAGCCGGTAGCGCCCACGAGTCCGAAGACCTGCCATCGGCGCGCACTCCGGTGCGCGAGTCCGGGGCCTCGCGGGAAGGCCGGCAGGACGGCGGGTCGCACGCTCCCACGCGACCACGACACGTGTGCCACTTTCCTCGGGGCCTCCGGCCGACCATGCCGTCGAGCTCGCGAGGAGAGAGCTTTGACCAGCCAAATCGGATCCACCGTACTCGGCTACCCCCGAATCGGGCCGCACCGTGAACTCAAACGGGCGCTGGAGAGCTACTGGTCCGGCGAGACCGACCGGGCCCGGTTGCGCGAAACGGCCGGGAAGCTGCGCGCACGAACCTGGCGGGAGCTGCACGAGGCCGGACTCGGATCCGTCCCGAGCAACACGTTCTCCTACTACGACCAGGTGCTGGACACCGCCGTGACTCTAGGGGCCGTCCCCGAGCGCTACCGCGAGCTCGGTCTCGACCCGTTGGACACCTACTTCGCGATGGCACGGGGAGTGGAGTCCACACCTCCGCTGGAGATGACGAAGTGGTTCGACACCAACTACCACTACCTCGTCCCCGAGATCGGCCCCGACACCCGGTTCGGCCTCTCCGACCGCACCCCGGTCGAGCGGTTCCGGGAAGCCGGTGAGCTGGGAATCACCACCCGGCCGGTGGTCATCGGACCGTTGACGTTCCTGCTGCTGGCCAAGAGCGCCGAGGACGCGCCCGCGTCCTTCTCCCCCACGGACCGGCTGGACGACCTGCTGCCGGTCTACGCCGAACTGCTGGAGGAGCTGCACCGCGCGGGCGCCGAATGGGTGCAGCTGGACGAACCCGCCTTCGCCGCGGACCGCCGTCCGGACGAGCTGGAGAAGCTGCGCACCGCCTACGCGGAGCTGGGAGGGCTGTCCGCCAGGCCGAAGCTGTTCGTACCGACCTACTTCGGCGACCCCGGCGAGTCCCTCGGCGTGCTCGCCTCGGCTCCGATCGAGGCCGTCGGGGTGGACCTCGTCGCGGGTTCGACCACGACGAACGTGCTTTCCGGGTTGACCGGGCTGCGGGACAAGACGCTGGTCGCCGGGCTCGTCGACGGCCGCAACATCTGGCGCTGCGACCTCGACGGGGCCCTGTCCACCGCGGCCACCCTGCTCGGCATCGCGGGCGAGGTCTCGATCGGGACCTCCTGCTCGCTGCTGCACGTTCCCTACGACGTCTCGGCCGAACGGGACATCGACCCGCAGGTCAAGTCGTGGCTGGCCTTCGCGCGGCAGAAGGTCGAGGAGGTCGTGCTGCTCGACCGCGCGCTGCACGAGGGGCGCGATGTCGTTCGGGACCAGCTCGACAGGGGCCGTGCCGCGGTCGAGGACCGCCGTGCCGCGGCCAGGTTGCGTGACGAGCGGGTGCGTTCGCGCACCTCGAGGCTGCGTCCCGAGCACGCGCGGCGCGGCGACCCCGCGAAACGGCGTGCGGATCAGCAGCGGGTGCTCGGGCTGCCACCGCTGCCCACCACCACGATCGGCTCCTTCCCGCAGACCTCCGAGGTGCGCAAGGCACGCGCGCGGTTCAACAACGGCCGGATCGACCGGGCCACCTACGAGTCCGAGATGACCGACGAGATCCGGCGTGTGATCGAGCTCCAGGAGGCCCTCGGCCTCGACGTGCTCGTGCACGGCGAACCCGAGCGCAACGACATGGTGCAGTACTTCTCCGAGCACATGGAGGGCTTCGTCAGCACCGAGAACGGCTGGGTGCAGTCCTACGGTTCACGGTGCGTGCGGCCGCCGATCCTGTTCGGCGACGTCTCGCGTCCCGAACCGATCACCGTCGGGTGGGCGGAAAGGGCCCGGAGCATGACCGACAAACCGGTCAAGGGAATGCTCACCGGCCCCGTCACCATTCTCGCCTGGTCCTTCGTCCGGAACGACCAGCCGCTCGGCGAGACCGCGAACCAGGTGGCCATGGCCATCCGCGACGAGGTGGCCGATCTCGAGTCGGCGGGTGTCGGCGTGGTGCAGGTCGACGAGCCCGCGCTGCGCGAACTGCTGCCGCTGCGTTCCGAGCAGCACGGGCAGTACCTGGACTGGGCGGTGCGTTCCTTCCGCCTGGCCACCTCGGGGGTCTCCGACGCCACCCAGATTCACACCCATCTGTGCTACTCGGAGTTCGGCGAGGTCATCAACGCGATCGTGGATCTCGACGCGGACGTGACCAGCCTGGAGGCCGCGCGGTCCAGGATGGAGGTGCTGGACGACCTCAACTCCGTCGGTTTCGCCAACGGGGTGGGGCCGGGCGTCTACGACATCCACTCCCCGCGGGTTCCCGATGTGGGCGAGATCGAGAAGCTGCTGCGCGCGGCGCTGGAAGCCGTCCCGGTCGAACGTCTGTGGGTCAACCCGGACTGCGGGCTCAAGACCCGCGGGTACGAGGAGGTGAAAGCGGCGCTGATCAACATGCGCACCGCGGTGCGGCGGGTGCGTGACTCGCTGAACACCTGATCCCGCGCTCCTCCGGTCCCGTGCCCGCTCCCACGTTCACGAGCGGGCACGGGACGGAAGCGGAGGGTTGTGCTACTCACGCTGTCGGAGGGTTGGCATGATTGAGCGGATGGACTCCGAGTACGACCGAGTGGACGTCCGCGGTGCGGTCGGCTTCGTTCTGATCGCCTACGTCCCGGCGTGGTTGCTGACCCTGCCGCTGTGGCTTTCCGGGGAGGGGTTGAACTCGACCTGGTACCCGCCCCTGTTGATCGCCATGATGTTCATGCCCAGCGTCGCCGCCCTGGTGACGAGCAGGTGGATCAGTCCCGGCCGGCGCGTACTGCGCGAAATCGGCATCACCCACCCGCGTGGCTTGCGCGGTTGGTGGAAGTACGGACTGCTCGGTTGGTTCGGCGCGCCGCTGGCGATGATGCTGACGCTGGTCGTCGGATGGGCGCTGACCGTCTACGACGCGCACTGGCTGGATTTCACGGACCTTCCGGGACAACTGCAGTTCGCCCTGACCGACCAGACCCCGGACTCCTCGATCACGGGCCTGCTGCTCCTGCTGGTGAACGTGTTCGTGTTCGGGTGGCTCAACGTCGTTCCCGCTGCCGGTGAGGAGCTGGGATGGCGCGGTTACCTGAACAGGGCACTGCTTCCGCTGGGACAGCCGGGAGCGTTCCTGGTCACCGGAGTGCTGTGGGGACTGTGGCACGCCCCGCTGCTGCTGCTCGGCTACAACTACCCGGCGGTGCCCAGCGTGGCCGCCTTCCTCCTGATGATCGTCTTCTGCGTGCTGGTCGGCACGCTGCTGGGCTGGCTGCGGCTGGCCTCCGGCAGCGTCTGGCCCGCCGCGATCGCGCACGGCTTCCTCAACGCCGCGGCGATCCTGCCCACGGTGTTCAACGCACCGGGCGAGCCGGTTTCCAACGTCTCGGTGGGGCTGCTCGGCTGGACCGGTTGGATCGTGCTGGGCCTGCTGATCCTGCTGCTGATCGCGCTGCAGAAGCTTCCGGTGCGGTTCCCCGGACGCGAGGCGGACGAGCCGGGGATCAGCCGCGGTGTCCCCCGCTTCCACCACCGCTGATGTGCAGCGATTTTCCGGCTCGGTTCGCGTAGGGGTGCGGGTGGCGGAACCTCGGGCGGCGCCCGGCTGCGGGATCCCCGACACCGGGTAGCGGCCTGCACAACGTCGGGGCTTCCTCGCGAGAGCACCACGAGCGGGCCCGCGGCGGTGCGAGTTGCTCGGGTGGAGCGCTTCGGTGCTCGGAGCACCGGGGAAGGACCCGAGCCAACATCAACTCGCACCGGAAAGCACCGGTCGGAGCGGGGAGGACCGGTTGCGCCGGCCGCACCGAGTCCGGCGCGGCCGGCGGGGCCGTCAGCGTTCGCCCACCTTCGGCAGCTGCTTCACCGGCTTCCCATCGTGGATCTTCTTCATCGCGGGGTAGAAGGTCCGGGCCGGGACCGTGCCGCCGTAGAGATTGCCCGCCGAGTCCCCGCACTGGTACGGCGGGGCGCTGCCGTTGACGCAGATCCCCTCCCACGGAGGGCCGTCCACGAGAGTCATCACCGCTCCGGCCATCTGCGGGGTGGCCCCGACCAGCACCGCCGAGCGGTAGAACTGGGTGGTTCCCGTCTTGGCCATCAGCGGGCGCTTCCACCCCGCGGACTCGGCGGCCGCGTGCGAGGTACCGCCCGGCTTGTGGTCGTCGGCCAGCCCCTGAGCCAAGGCGTGAGCGGTGTGCGGCGAGATCACCTGTTCACAGGACTGCCCCTTGATCCCGACCGGATCACCGTTGCGATCGGTCATCGAGGTCACCGGGGTGGGCGGACACCACTTGCCGTCGCTGGCGATGGTGGCCATCACGTTGGACAGCTCCAAAACGCTCACCGAGTCCACACCCAGCGTGAACGAGCCCTTGTCGTGCTGCTTGATCGCCTCCGCCTGGGTCAGCTCGCCTTCCTCCAACGAGCGGCCGTTCTCGTCCACCTCGGTCATGCTGCGGCGCAGCCCGAGCTTGGTCGCCATGTCCACGGCGTTGTCCAGCCCGACCTTTTCCAGCAGCATCACGAATCCGGTGTTGGGCGAGGTCGCCAGCGCCTCCTGCAGGGTTCTGGACCCCGAACTCACGCCCTCGGCGTTGTGCACCGTCCACGGCTTCCCACCGCCGAACTGGTGGGTGGTGTACTCGGCGGGCACGGGGATCTCGTCGTACGGGCTCATGCCCTGCTGGATGGCGGCGGCCGCCGTGAAGATCTTGAACACCGACCCCGCACCTCTGGTCTGAACCTTGCTGACGATGTCGTAGGCCGTCTGCCCCTTGCTGGCGTCGTTGCCGAAGTCCCGGTTGGCCACCAGCGCGCGGACCTCGTGCTTGTCCTTGCCCGGTTCGACTATCGCCATCGGGTTGGCGATGTTCTCGCTCCGCTTGGGCACCTGCGCCTCGGCCGCCTTCTTGGCCGCCTCGGTCGCCTCCGGATCCAGCGTGCTGTGGATGGTGTAGCCGCCCTGGTCCAGTTCCTTGTCGCTGAAACCGGCCCGGTTGAGGTAGTCCCGCAGGTAGGTGCAGAAGAAGCCGTTGGTGGCGCTGCCCCCCGCGCCGATGCAGCTGCTCGGCGGGCGCCCGAGCGGATCCAGCACATCGAGCGGTTTCTTCTTGGCGCGCTCGGCGTCCTCCTCGGTGATGCGGATCCCGTTGTTCGGACTGGCCATCCGGTCGATCACCATGTTGCGCCGGTGCTTGGCGTCATCGGGGTTCAGGTTCGGGTTGAGGGCTCCCGGAGCGTTGACCAGCGCGGCCAGCAGCGCCGACTGCGAGACGGTCAGTTCGTCCGGCGTGGTCCCGAAGTAGGTCTGCGCGGCCGCTCCGACCCCGAAGGTCTGGTTCCCGAAGGGCACCACGTTGAGATAGGAGGTCAGGATCTCCTCCTTGGACATGGTGCGCTCCAGTTCCACCGCGAGCCGCGCCTCGCGGAGCTTCCGCGCGACGGTGGTCTCCTTCGCGTCGTGCCGCTCCATCTTGCTGTCCGCGACCACGTGCACCAGGTAGTTCTTCACGTACTGCTGGGTCAGGGTGGAGGCGCCCTCCTCGACCGAACCGCTGCTGACGTTGGTGGCGAGCGCGCGCATGGTGCCCTGCCAGTCGACACCGCTGTGCTCCCAGAACCGCTTGTCCTCGATCGCGGTGATCGCGGACTTCATGGTCTTCGAGATCTTGTCCTCGGAAGTCGGAATCCGGTAGTCGTCGTAGAAGTAGGCGATCGGGTCGCCGTTCCTGTCCAACACCTTGGTGGTCAACGGCATTCGCGCCTTTTGGAGCGATTTGGACATTCGCGACATGGCCGAGGTGGTCTCGTTCACCGCGGCCCCGGCGCCGAGAGCGGCGGGCAGCATCAGGCTGGCCACCAGCACCCCGGCGAGCACGCAAAGTCCGAACAGTTTCAACAGCACGCCACCGCGCCGCACGCCAGCCCCAATCACACTCGTGTCCACGGAGCAGAGCATCGACATCGGGTTCCGGCACAAACCGCGTCCTCAAAACCGGCGAGGACCCTGGAACCCACGAGGGATCGTGGCGCCGGGTCGGATCGGGCACCGCCCCGATTCCCCCCGTCGTCGCTCAGCCACTTTGATATCACATCCGGACCCGCCGGAACTCCGCTGTGCACCGATCGCGATCCCGTGCGCCGGAGAAAACCACCGAGCGGTCACGGTCCGGTGACCGAAATCACCGCGCGACGGGCGCTCGTCAACGGTGCGGAGTGATCGCTTCACGGAACACGGCGGACACACGTGCGGCTACACTGAGCGAGTCAACACCGTCCGCAACGGACCGGTTGGGCGGCGAACAACCGGTGCGCACACCTCGTCGGAGGCAGCATGAACGACCCGTTCCTCGAATCCGTCGCAGCCGCGCTCGCCGGACAGGCGGCCGCGGCGCTCGGCAGCGCCGGTTCCGCCGCGTTGACCAAGGTGCGTGAACTGCTGCGCGGAAAGTCCGAAGAGGACCCGGACACCGCCGCGGCGTTGGAAGCGGCCGAGGACCGTCCAGCCGACCACCCGAAGGTCGCCGCACTGGCGCGGCGCCTGGACCGGCTGGAGTCCGACGACGGCGAGTTCTCCGAGAAGCTGCGCTCGGAGGGCGCTCCGATCCACCAGGAGCTGACGGCCTCCGGAAACCACGCGGTCAACAACCAGTTCTCCGGAACCGCAAACAACGTCGTTCAGGGCAGGCAGTTCGGCAGGATCGAGTTCAACAGCTGACGCCCGCCCCCGCTCCGGGACCGGATCCTCGCACGAGTGCGCCCCGGACACGTCGTTCGGAACGGTCGGTCCGCTGCGAAACCCACCGAGCAAACCGAGCCGCTCAAAGCCTCGGACAGGCACTCCCAACCAAGAGCTCCACACCGACGCAAGCGCTTACGAGCCTGAGCAGTCGGCACCGCCGCGGGTTCTCAGTCGCGGGTCTCGCGAGGACAGCCTCGACGTTGTGTAGGTGTGGCTACCCGATGTCGAGGATCCCGCAGCGAGACACCGACTGAGGTTCCGCCAAACGACCCACCAAGCAACCGACACCGCCGATTCGAACACTCACTCACTACGGGAGGCGTTGAGCTCTGCCAGGTAGCGGTTGTACTCGGCGAGCTGGGGGTCCTCGTCCTCGGTCACCGGAGGCGCCGGGGGCGGGACCGGAGAGCGCCGTGGGCCAGCCGCCTCCGGCGCGGAGGAGCCGGTTTCACCGGGGTCCGCCGACTCCGCGACCGGCTCGGCCTCCTCGTGCGGCTCGGTGCCGTTGAGCGTTCGAACCACCTGGTACCACAGGAACAGGGCGAAACCGCCGAACAGCGGCCACTGCAACGCGTACCCGAGGTTCTGGAAACTGCCGCCCGCCTCGTGGGCGCGTTCCCACTGCCACCAGCCCAACCAGCCCGCGGCCACGACCGCGGCCAGGAAAACCAGGTGCAGCAGCACCCAGCGCGGCGAAACCAGCCTGCCCTTCACACCGCCATTGTAGGACCGCGGCGAGTCCCCAGCTCAGCCGCTCCTCAGGGGTTCGCCGGATCGGTCCGCTCCGCGGTGCTGGTCGGCGGAACCTCACACCGGCTCGCGCCGCGGCGCCCCTCTTCGAGCGGCTACAGCCGCCGGGAAGGCGGCCGCGACCAGCACGGCGCAGGCCACGAACCCCACGGGATAGCCGCTCGCGGCCACGACCGCCCCCAGTCCCACCGAGCCCACCCCGTTGCCCGCGTCGTAGGCGATGTTCCACGCGGTGCTGGCCGCACCGGGGTCGGCACGTTCGAACATCAACACCAGCGCCGCGTTCTGCAGCCCGCCGAATCCGGCCCCCAGCCCCAGGGCCCCGAGCACCGCGAGCCAGCCCGCGCCCGCGCTTCCCAGCGCGAGCAGGGCAAGTCCAGCGGCGGCCAGCGACATGGCGGGCAGCGGTATGCGTCCCGAACCGAGGCGGTCCCCGACGTGTCCCGCCACCCACCGGAACCCGACGGTGGCGATCCCGAAGGCGAGCAGCCCGGCCGAGCCAGTCGCGGACCCCGTCGCGAGCGGCAGGAAGGCCACGAGACCGCCCGCGGCCACCGAGACCGGCGCCATCGCCAGCCAGGGCGCCGCGAGACCACGCAGCGGGAAGCCGCGCACCGCCCTGCCCGAGGAGCCCGCCGACATGTCGACCCTGCCGATCCACAGCGCGGCCGCGGCGGCCACGGCGGGAACCGACGCCGCGATCCAGAACAGCGGCACGAACCCCAGCGTCTCGGCCAGCCAGACCCCGACGGGCAGCATCAACGCGTGGGGAGCTCCCACCGCCAATCCGTAGAGCCCCGAAGCCCGCCCGCGGTGGTGCGCGGGCACCAGCTCGGCCACCAACGCGCTGCCGGTCACGGTGAGCAGTCCGAAACCGATTCCGCGCAGCCCGGAGATCGCCAGCAAGCCGGGCAGTCGCGTGAACAGCCCGAACAGCGGTGCCCCCAGGCCGAGCAGCAGTGTTCCGCAGCCCAGGAGGACCCGGGGGTCGCAGCTGCGCAGCAGCCAGGGCATGGCCAGCTGCGTCAGCACCGTGACCAGCATGAAAACGCCGTTGGTCAGCCCGGCCCCCGTCTCGTTCTCCCCCGCGCGCACGGCCCACAGCGGCACCACCGGCAGCAGCAGCACATAGCCGGTGAAAGCCCCCAGGGTGACGACCAGCAGCATTCCGAACGAGCGCCCGTAGCCCGTCCCGGCGGTGCCCGCTTCCGGAGTGCTCAACGGTGCGGTCCCCCCGGACAACGGCGGTATTCCGCGACCAGCTGCGTTTCGGCCGCGTCCAGGTACTCGTCGAGCCTGTTCGCCGCCTCGGCGCGGTGCCCCGCCCCGACCAGCTCGGCGATCCGGCGGTTGTTCTCCAGGTAGGGCTCGTGGAACTCCCGCAGCCCCGGCATCACGTGGAAGGCCAGTCGCAGCTCGGCCAGCAGCTGACGCATGGTCTCGTCGACCCGCGGGCTCCCGGCCAGGGAGGCCACGGCCTGGTGAAAGCGCATGTTCGCCGTTCCCACCTCGTGCCACTCGCGGTCGCGTGCCGCTCGTTCCCCCTCGTCGACGGCACGCCCGAGGTCGGCGACCCGCTCGGGAGCGGGCTCCTCCGAGTTCCGCAGCGCACCGGTTTCGAGCAGTCGCCGTACGCGGTACAGGTCGACGACCTCGTCGACGGACAGCACCCGCACGAACACTCCCCGGTGGAACTCGTGCACCAGCAGCCGCTCGTGCACCAGCAGCCGGAACGCCTCGCGCAGCGTGTTCCGGGACACCGCGAGGGCACGGCCCGCGCTCTCCTCGGACAGCCGGGTTCCCGGGGCCAGACCCCCTTCGAGAACGCGCTGACGCAGCAGGTCCGCCACCCGTTCGGCGGTGCTCGTGCGGTCGAGCGACTCCCGGTCGGAGGCGAGCAGCTCCACCCAGTCCTCGGCGGTGCCCATCGTGCCCCCAAGCGGATGTGGTGGTCCTCCCCGGTGCGCCCGTCGCGTGCGCAGCCGGGCGGCACCGACGGACCGAGGGGAGTTTACCGGAGCGATCTCTTGACATACAGCAGAATTGTTCAACAATTCACTCGTTCAGCTGTAATCACTTTCGGGCGACGCGAGGATGGGAGCGCCGTGGCCGAGGAGAGCACGAGCCGGCCGGGAGCGGCGGCCAAACGGGGGACGCTGCTCGGTGCGGTGTTCCTGATGGCGACCAGCGCCATCGGTCCGGGCTTCATCACCCAGACCACCGAGTTCACCGTACGACTCGGATCCGCGTTCGCCTTCGCGATAGTGCTGTCGATCCTGCTGGACATCGCGGTGCAGCTCAACGTGTGGCGGGTCATCGGCGTCTCGGGGACACGCGCGCAGGACCTGGGGAACCGGGTGCTGCCCGGACTCGGTTCGGTCATGGCCGTGCTGGTCGTGTTCGGCGGGCTGGTGTTCAACGTGGGCAACATCGCCGGGGCGTCACTCGGTCTGGACGCGCTGCTCGGGTTGAACGTGAAGATCGGTGGCGCCGTCTCGGCGCTGATCGCGGTCGGCGTCTTCGCGAGCAGACGCGCGGGGGTCGCCATGGACCGCCTCGTGCTGGTGCTCGGCGTGCTGATGATCGCGCTGACCGGATACGTGGCCGTCTCCTCCTCCCCACCCGTCGGGCAGGCGCTGCGGCAGACGGTGCTGCCGGAGCAGGTCGACTTCCTGTCGATCACCACGCTGATAGGCGGCACGGTCGGCGGCTACATCACCTACGCCGGAGCGCACCGGCTGGTCGACGCCGGGATCAGCGGGCCCGAACGCGCAGGGGAGATAACGCGCAGCTCGGTCACCTCGCTGCTGGTCACAGGCGTGATGCGCATCGTGCTGTTCCTGGCGCTGCTCGGCGTGGTCGCGGGAGGGGCCACGCTCACGACGGACAACCCCACCGCGGAGGCCTTCGGGCACGCCGCCGGAGCCGTGGGAACGCGCCTGTTCGGGGTGATTCTCTGGTCCGCAGGGATCACCTCCGTGATCGGCGCCGCTTACACCTCGATATCCTTCCTGTCCACCCTGTCGCCCTCGCTGGAACGGGCCCGTTCCTGGCTGGTGGTCGGCTTCGTCGCACTGTCCACGGTGATATTCCTGGTGCTCGAGCAGGCGCCGACCACGTTGCTCGTGCTGGCCGGAGCCCTCAACGGGCTGATCCTGCCGGTCGGTTTCGGGGTACTGCTGTGGGTGGCGGCCCGTCGCCGGGACCTGCTCGGCGGGTACCACCACCCGCGCTGGTTGCTGACGATCGGCGTGCTCGCGTGGCTGCTGACGCTGTACCTCGGGGTGAGCTCCCTGAGCGGGATAGCCGCCCTGTGGAGTTGACCGATGTTTTCCGCTCCCCCGCCGTAGGTGGTCGCGTGGCGGAACCTCTCGCGGGCTCTCGCTCCGGGAGCCCCGACATCGGGTGGCCACCTGCACAACGTCGGGCCTTCCTCGTGAGAGCACCACGGGAGAACCCGCGGCGGCTCCGACGGACGGGGGGATGTTTCGGCGCCACCCGCGCCGAAGAACCCCCGACTCGACCAACGCCCGAGTGGAAAAGTTCCACGAGGACCCCGACCATCCGAACGGGCTCCTACTGAAAGGACCTTGGCCATGGATCTCAACGCCGACCTCGCCGAAAGCTTCGGCCGCTGGGAGCTGGGCGACGACGAGGCGCTGCTGCGCGTCGTCACGAGCGCGAACGTGGCGTGCGGGTTCCACGCCGGCGATCCGGGGGTGATCCGGCGAGCGTGCGCGTGGGCGGCCCGGGAGGGCGTCACGATCGGCGCCCAGGTCGGGTACCGGGACCTGCTGGGTTTCGGGCGGCGCTTCGTCGACGTCGCACCCGCCGAGCTCACCGACGAGGTCCTCTACCAGATCGGCGCCCTGGAGGCCCTCGCCGGAGCCGAGGGGACCGAGGTCTCCTACGTGAAGCCGCACGGCGCCCTCTACAACACGATCGTGAGCCATCGCGAGCAGGCCGCGGCCGTGGTCGAGGCGGTGCACGGCTACGGGCGGGATCTCGCCGCGCTGGGGCTGCCCGGTTCGCTGTGGCTCCGGCTGGCCGAGGAGCGCGGACTGCGTACCTTCCGGGAGGCCTTCGCCGACCGTGCCTACACGCCCGAGGGCACGCTGGTCCCCCGCGGCGAGCCGAACGCGGTGCTGACCGACCCGGATGCCATCGCCGCGCGCTGCCTGCGGCTGGCTCGTTCGGAACCGATCGAGGCCGTCGACGGCAGCGAACTAGAGGTCGCGGCCGAGTCGATCTGCCTGCACGGTGACACCCCGGAGGCCGTGACCATAGCGCGAGCGGTGCGGGACCGACTGGCCGCCGAGGGCATCACCCCGACACCGATGTCCCGGAGGTGACCCCGTGCGAATCCTTCCCCTCGCCGACGCGGGACTGCTCGTCGAACTGGACGACCT
Organism: Actinopolyspora biskrensis; assembly: GCF_013408175.1. Taxonomy (GTDB): domain Bacteria; phylum Actinomycetota; class Actinomycetes; order Mycobacteriales; family Pseudonocardiaceae; genus Actinopolyspora; species Actinopolyspora biskrensis. The sequence goes on along the minus strand of NZ_JACBYW010000005.1, from coordinate 72,478 downwards.
GGAAAGCGTGCACGCGCTCTACGCCGCGTTGTCCCGCTCCCGCCTCCCCGGGGTGACGAACCTCGTTCCCGCGGCGCGGACCCTGCTGCTGCAACTGGACCCGCGGCACGCCGACCCCGCCGAGCTCGAACGCGTGGTGCGCGGGACCAGCCCCGTTCCGGGAGGGGTTCCCGAGAAGGAGCTGGTGCGGGTTCCCGTCGTCTACGACGGGGCCGACCTGGGCGAGGTGGCCGAGCTGACCGGGCTGACCGAACGCGAGGTGATCTCCGAGCACACCGGCACCGACTGGACGGTGGCCTTCGGAGGCTTCGCCCCCGGATTCGGATATCTCGCCGGGGGACCCCCCGAGCTCGAGGTCCCGCGGCGCTCGGAGTCGCGCACCCGGGTTCCCCGGGGTGCGGTCGGACTGGCTGGGAGGTTCAGCGGGATCTACCCACGTTCCTCCCCCGGAGGATGGCGGCTGATCGGGCGGACCGAGCTGGAGATCTGGCGCACGGACCGGCAACCACCGGCCCTGCTCCGGCCCGGGGTCCGTGTGCGGTTCGAGGAGGCCCGTTGAACGATTTGAGAGTGCTCGCCACCGGACCGCTGGCGACCGTGCAGGACCTGGGGCGCACCGGTGTGGGCGACATCGGGGTGGGGGTTTCCGGTGCGGCCGACCGGGGATCCCTGCGACTGGCCAACCGGCTCGTCGGCAACCGGGAGGAAGCGGCGGGAGTCGAGATCACCCTCGGCGGCCTGGCGCTGCGCGCTCGGCGGGACCTCACCGTGGCCGTGACCGGAGCCGGCTGTCCGATCACTGTGGGCGGAAGGGGAGCCGCCGTGAACGCGGTGCTGCGCGTGCCCGCCGGTTCGGAGCTGACGACGGGGACGCCGGCTCGCGGTTCGCGTGCTTATCTGGCCGTGCGGGGCGGTGTCGACGTGGAACCGGTGCTCGGTTCGCGCTCCACGGACACGCTGTCCGGTCTGGGGCCGGATCCGCTGCGCACCGGGGACCTGTTGCCCGTGGGAACTCCTCCCGAGGACTTTCCCGCCGTGGACGTCGCCCCGATTTCGGAGCCACCCGCCGGGGATCTCGTGCTGACCGTGGTGCCGGGGCCGCGGGCCGACTGGTTCACGGACGACGCGCTGTCCACGCTGCTCGGTGGAACGTACCGGGTGACTCCGCGGAGCGACAGGGTCGGGATGCGGCTCGACGGCCCGCTGCTGGAGCGCTCCCGTGCCGAGGAGCTGCCCAGCGAGGGCATGGTCTCCGGAGCGCTGCAGGTCCCGCCTTCGGGCGAACCGACGTTGTTTCTCGCCGACCACCCGGTAACCGGGGGTTATCCCGTCATCGCGGTGGTTCGTTCCGCCGACGTCGACAGGGCGGCCCAGGCCCGCCCCGGGCAGCACCTGCGCTTCCGCCGGGCTCGGTAACTCGGTCGCTACTCGCCAGCGGTCCAGCACTCCCAAGGCTCCGACTCACGTGCCGACTACCCGGTCAGCCACGCAGACCGAGTCCCCGAAAAAGTCTCCACTCCAACGCAGGTGCTCTGAGCCTGCGTCACCGGCACCGCCGCGAGCAAACCGAGCTGAGCACTCTCCGTCAAGTGAGTTCGTTCAACTTGCGCTGAGCTTCCTCGAGCTCGCGCTGCAGTTGCTCGACCCGGGCCCGCTGGTGCTCCCGTTCCGCTTCGAGCAGGGGCTCCACCGCCGCGGCCACGTCCTCGTGCAACGCCTTGGCGGCCTGCCCCACCGCCGAGGCGGGGATCTCGGTGGGGCGCAGCACCCGCTTCTTGCCGTTGCTCACCTCGACCATCCACTGCCCGTTCGAGCCGGCGATCATGGTCACCGAGGCCCCCGTGGTGCGGCTGGATCCGCTCTTGGCCGCCGCGCCACCGCTCCGGGAGGTGCTCGAACGTTTGGTCCCGGCCGCCTCGTTCCCTCCCGACCGCTCGGAGGAGGCGCCCGCGGTGTTGCGTCCCGCACCGGCCGAGCCACTCCCCCGCCCGCTCGCGGATCCGGTGGAACCTCCCGAATCGGCCGAGGCCCCGGACGTCGAGGCCCCCGCCGGCGAGGAGCCGGGAGAACCGGCCGTCGCGGACTTGGCCGCCGCGGAGCCACCGCTCGTGGAAGCTGCCGCCGCACCACCGGACCCCGAGCTCCCGGACTCCTTCCGCGCCGAGCTCTTCGCCGCCGGCCGCCCGGAGTCCTTCGCCTGCCCGGAGCTCTTGTCCTTGCGCTTGCGCGCGGGCTTGTCCAGGGTCACCTCGGCCGCCGAGAACGAGAGCACGTCCTTGGAGCCCGCTGGGCGCACCTGCAGGAATTCGCCCTCGGCCGGTTCGTCCATGGACACGACCTTGCCGGAGCGCTCGGCGTCCACGCCGACGGCCGAAGAGGTGAACCAGACGGTCGGCGTGGTCCCGTTATCCAGTTCCTCACGGAGACCGTGAATCTGTTCGGACGACAGCGCACGGGCCTCGGACATCGGCTTCCCCCGAGTGGACAACGACATTCGCCCGCGACAGCCGCCGGAACCTCCGAACGCCGGTGGATCCCGGAGTGCGGCGACTCACGGAATCCACTCCGCCGGGCGGCGGCGTGCGAGTTTGCCGAAATGGGCTCACACGAACTGACGACGCGAGTTTATCGAACGTCCGTGCGAATGCTCAACGTGCCCCCGCGCGCTGAATCTCGTAGTCCTTGGGATCGGCCTTGCGTGTCTGCCACCAGTAGTTCCAGGTGAAGCCCGGCCACAGGGTCCGGTTCACGCCGTTCTCGTCCAGGTACCAGCTCTGGCAGCCTCCCGCGGACCACACCGCTCCCTTGAGACGCGACTGGATCCGCGAGTTGAACTCGTTCTGCGCCGACTGCCGCACGTCGGCCTGGGTGAACTCGCCGCGCAGCATGGGGCGGAGGATGCTGAGCACGTAGTTGATCTGGCACTCGATCATGAACACGACCGAGTTGTGCCCGAGACCCGTGTTCGGTCCGAGCAGGAAGTACAGGTTGGGGAAGCCGGAGACGGTTATCCCCTTGTGCGCCTCCATGCCGTCCTTCCACGCGTCCTGCAACTTGCGCCCGCCGCGGCCCACGATCGACAGGTGGTCGAACGCGTCGGTGACGTGGAAGCCGGTACCGAAGATGATCGCGTCCACCGGGTGCTCGACCCCCTCGCCGTCGACCACCGAGTTCTCGCGGACCTCGGTCACCCCGCTGGTGTTGAGCTCCACGTTGGACTGGTTGAGCGCGGGGTAGAAGTCGCTGGACAGCAGAATGCGCTTGCAGCCCATGGCGTAGTCGGGGGTGACGGCCTCGCGGGTCTTCCTGTCGTGCACCTGCTTGCGGATGAACCGTTTGGCCATCCACTGCGATATCCGCTGCAGACGTGGTTCCCGCAGCACGGCGACCGAGCGGAACTCGAGGGTCATGTAGATGGCGAACCGCACCGCGCGCTGCAGCAGGGGAACCCTGCGGAAAGCACGCTGCACCCGCTCGGACAGCGGGCGGTCGGGTTTGGGCTGGATCCACGGCGGGGTCCGCTGGAACAGGTTCAGCTTCGAGACCTCCTCGGCCACCTTGGGGACGAACTGGATGGCACTCGCACCGGTGCCCACCACCGCGACGCGCTTGTCCGTGAGGTCGTAGTCGTGGTTCCAGTCCGCGGAGTGGAAGCTCTCCCCCTGGAACCTCTCCAGGCCGGGCAGCTCGGGGTAGTTCGGGATGTGCAGCGCACCAAGCCCGGAAACCAGCGCCCTGGCGACGTATTCGGTCCCGTCGGCCGTGGACACGTGCCACTCGTGCCCGTCCTCGTCCCACTCGGCGCCGGTGAACTCGACGCCGTAGTGGATGTGCTCGTGCACCCCGTGCTTGTCGACGCAGCGCCGCAGGTACTCCTCGATCTCACCCTGTTCGGCGAACATCCTCGACCAGTCGGGGTTCTGCTCGAAGGAGAAGGAGTACATCAACGAGGGGACGTCACAGGCGCAGCCCGGATACGTGTTGTCCCGCCAGGTCCCGCCGAGGTCGTCCGATTTCTCCAGCAGGACGAAGTCGTGAACGCCTTCCTTCTTCAACCGGATCGCGGTGCCGAGCCCGGAGAATCCGCTTCCGACGATGACGACGGAGGTGTCGTGCCGGTGCTGTTCCCGCTGTCGCTTACCCATCCCCCGATACCTCCCGAGTCGAGCGCTGTGATCTTACTAACCAGTAGGCTACTACGAGTAGGGTTACTTGCGGTAGGGTGATTTTCGTGGAGATCTCCCAGCAACCCACTTCCGGTCGCAAACGGATGTCCAGAGCCGAGCGGGAGCAGCAGATCCTGGAAACCGCCGAGGAGGTGTTCGCCACCCGCGGATACCAGGCTGCGTCGATGGACGACATCGCACAGCGGGTCGGGCTGTCCAAACCGATGCTCTACGAGTACTTCGGTTCCAAGGAAGGGCTGCTGCTGGCCTGCCTGGAGCGGGCCAAGCGGGAACTGCTGGAGTGCACCTCGGCCGCGGCCGCCAGCGCGAGCGATCCGGAGCAACTGCTGCACGACGGCCTGCTCGCCTTCTTCCGCTTCGGCGAGGGGCACGCGCAGTCCTGGGCGCTGCTCCGCAACGAGTCGGCCGTTCCCGGCACGGGACTGGACACCGAACTGGAGGCCATTCGCAGGCAGCAGGTCGACTTCACGGCGAACATGCTGCGCAGCTCGCTACCGGAGACCGAGGAGTCCCGCCTGGAGGCCTTCGCCGAAGCGATCATAGGTGCCTGCGAGCGAATGGCGCTGTGGCGGGAGAACCGCCCGGAGATCACCCCCGAAACGGTCACCGACCACCTGATGGCGCTGATCTGGCCGAGCCTCTCGGGAGAACTGGCCCAGAAGGACGACCCCGCCTCGGGCTCACACGATCAGGGGTAAGAGGCCAATAACAGCTCAAGATCGCCAACGGTACTTCCGATGCGAGCGCGTAGGTCGATTGTCACGCCCGAACACGCCTTTCCGGTCGATGTGGTCTCGGCGTGTCGATGACCAAGCCCGTTACCTCGGATTTCAAGGAGTACTGATCTTGCGCCCCTGGACCACGCGCACGTTGAACGCTGTTGTTGTGGCCGCGGGGTTCGCCGCAGTCGGAGCGGGGACGGCCACGGCCGACTCTCCGGAGCCCACGACGCCGGACCTCACCAAGCCGGACCTCTCACAGGTACCCGACGAGATCGGCTTCACCGCCCCGATCGACACCTGCCAGAACCCCGGTGTTCCCGGACAGGAGAAGGTGCCCTGTGCGGACGCCACACTGCACGCGAACGCGCCGAACCTCTTCAAGGAGGTCGGCAAGGAGATAACCAGGACGAGCCACGGCCTGGCCAACGAGGTGCGCGACAAGGAGCCCGCGCTGGAGTCCGGCGAGGCGAGCAGGCTGCTCGGCCAGGTCGGGACCGCCGCGAAGAAGGTCAACCAGCTGAGCAAGACCCGGCCCGAGGTCGGGGTCAACGTGCGGCCCGAGAACACCGGCGTCCTGAAGAGCAAGAGCGACGAGGGCGAACTGCTCAACGCCGAGGTCGGCCCGCGTGGTTCGAGCCACGAGGGCATGTCCGCCGCCGACACCGCCGTGGACGCCACCATCGCCCAGGGCTACGAGGCCAAGCCGCTGACCAACCCGGTGGGCGCCCTCGCCCGGGCAGCGAGCGAGTCCACGCTGAGCACCTCGCAGAAACCGGTCGAGCTGCCCGAGGTGGGACACGTGGTCCCGGCCGCGAAGCAGGTGCCCGCTGTTCGCGAGCTGGACGACAACCCCTCCGGGGCCGTGCGCGACGCGGTCACCGGTCTGGTGAAGAACCCTTCCGAAACCCTTTCCATGGGTGAGGGCACCAGCCTCGGCGAACGCACGCTGCCCGTGGGCGACGTGCTGCGTTCCGCGGGAACGATGAACTGAGGGAACCACCGGGCGAAACGCTCGGGCGCGGACGGCGAAGTCCGCGCCCGAGCTCGCTCGTCCGCCCTCGCAACGGATGTCCGGAGTTTCGCCCCTTTCGACGCCGAAACTTCCCACCGAAGGGCTCCATCCGACGCGAGCGCTTCAGCCTGAGTCACCGGCACCGCCGACTCCCAGGCAGGAACTCCCGGTCAAACGGCCCACCAAGCAACCGGCACCGCCGAACTCAAACACCAGCGGTGGCCGAAACCACTTCGGTGTCGGGCTCCCCGACGTCGAAGACCTCACCGGACTCCGCCTTGGCGACCAGCGAGGCCGGGGGCTCGAACCTGGTGCCGTAGCGCGCGGAGAGTTGCCGACAGCGCTCCACGAAACCGCGCAGCCCTCCCGGGTAGCCGTTCATGTACTGCACGACTCCCCCGGTCGCCGGCGGGAAACCGATCCCGAAGATCGACCCGATGTTGGCGTCCGGCACGGAGGTGAGCACTCCCTCGTCCAGGCACCTCACGGTCTCCAGCGCCTGCACGAACAGCATGCGTTCCTTCAGATCGGTGAAGGAGATCTCGGACGGGTCCGTGCTGCCCGCTGCGAAGTGCTCGGCGAGCCCGTTCCACAGGCCGAGGCGCTCGCCGTCCGCGGAGTACTCGTAGAACCCGGCCCCGGAGGAACGTCCCCTGCGGTCGAACTCGTCGACCATCCTGTCCAGCACCGAATCGGCCGGGTGCCCGGTCCACGTGCCACCGGCGGACTCGACCGCCCGCTTCGACTCGTCCCTGATCTTGCGGGGCAGCGTCAGGGTGAGCTCGTCGAAAAGCTGCAGCACCGGGGCGGGGAAGCCCGCCTGCGCGGAAGCCTGCTCGACCGAAGCGGCCGACACCCCCTCGCCCAGCATCGCGACGCCCTCGTTCAGGAAGGTCCCGATCACCCGGCTGGTGAAGAACCCCCTGCTGTCCTGGACCACTATCGGGGTCTTGTTGATCTGCCGGACGACGTCGAAGGCCTTGGCCAGGGCCTCGTCCCCGGTCCGCTCGCCCCGGATGATCTCGACCAGCGGCATCTTGTCCACCGGGGAGAAGAAGTGCAGGCCGATGAAGTCCTCCCGCCTGCTCACCCCCTCCGCGAGGTCGGTGATCGGCAGCGTGGAGGTGTTGGACGCGATCAGCGCGTCCTCCGAGATCCACTGCTCCGCCTCGGCGTAAACCCGGTGCTTGACCTCGGGGTCCTCGAAGACCGCCTCGATCACCAGATCGCACCCGGCGAGCTGGTCACCGCTTTCGGTCGGGGTGATCCTGCCGAGCACCTCGTCGCGTTCCCGCTCGGTGATCCGGCCCTTCCCGAGATCCTTCTCGAGCACTCCGGCCGAGTACTCCTTGCCCTTCGCGGCCGAGGCCGCGGACACGTCCTTGAGCACGACCTCCATGCCCGCCTTGGCGCAGACGTGGGCGATTCCGGCGCCCATCATGCCGCCCCCCAGCACGGCCACCTTCCGCGCCGACCACTCGGGCTGTTGTCCCGGCCTGCTCCCGCCCGAGTTGACGTGGTCGAGATCGAAGAAGAACGCCTTGCTCATGTTCTTGGAGGTCTGCCCGCAGAGCAGCTCGACGAAGTAGCGCCCCTCGATCGTGAGCGCGGTGTCCACGTCCACCTGGGCACCCTCCACCGCGGCGCAGAGGATGTTCTTCGGGGCGGGCAGGTCCGCTCCCTTGAGCTGCTTGCGCAGGTTGGCCGGGAAGGCGGGCAGGTTCGCGGCGAACTTCGGGTCGGAGGGAGTTCCGCCGGGTACCTTGAAGCCCTTCCGGTCCCAGGGCTGGTTTGCCTCCGGGTTCTCCCTGATCCACTCCTTGGCACGCCGCATCAGCGTGTCGGTGTCCTCGACGAGCTCGTCGATCAAACCGAGATCGCGGGCCTTGCCCGGGCGCAGCCGCTGTCCCTGGGTGAGCACCCCGAGCAGGGCGTCGGCTATTCCGAGCATGCGCACGGTGCGTACGACACCACCGGCTCCCGGCAGCAGTCCGAGACTCACCTCGGGGAAGCCGAAGCGGGCCTTCGGGGCGTCCAGCGCTATCCGGTGGTGGCATCCGAGCGCGATCTCCAGCCCCCCGCCGAGCGCGGTGCCGTTGAGCGCGGCGACCACGGGGATCCCGAGCGTTTCCAGCCTGCGCAGCTGTTGTTTGGCCGTGTTGCTCGTCTCGACCGTTCTGTCCACGTTCTCCGGACGCGCCTTGATCAGCTCGCGCAGGTCCCCTCCGGCGAAGAACGTGCTCTTCGCCGAGGTGATCACGACGCCGGAGACGCGGTCGCGCTCCTCCTCCAGGCGCTGCACCGTCGTCTCCATCGAGCGCAGGTAGCGCTCGTTCATGGTGTTGGCCTGTTGTTCGGGATCGTCGAGGGTGAGTACGACGATGCCGTCGGACTCGGGCTCGTCCCAGCGAATGGTGCTCTGTTCGCTCATCGGTCCGTCCTTCGAAGACTCGGAGTTGGCTGGTCCGCGCCGAGCGCGGCCTCGACTCCGCACCTGGGTGCGGGAATCGGCGCGCGAATCGGGCGGGGCTGCTGGTGCTCGTGACGGGGCGGCGGTGACCGTGGGGTCACCGGCGTGGGGTCGTCACTCGGTGACTCGTTCGACGATCGTGGCGATTCCCATGCCACCCCCGATGCACAGGGTGGCCAGTCCGTAGCGCTGACCGCGGCGTTCGAGCTCGTCGACCAGCGTGCCGAGGATCATCGCTCCCGTGGCGCCGAGAGGGTGGCCCATCGCGATCGCCCCGCCGTTGACGTTGACCTTCTCATGCGGGACTCCGAAGTCCTTCATGAACTTCAGCGGCACCGCCGCGAAGGCCTCGTTGATCTCGACGAGGTCGATGTCCCCGATGTCCAGTTCGGCCTTGCCCAGCGCCTTGCGCACGGCGGGTCCCGGGCCGGTCAGCATGATCGTCGGGTCCGCCCCGCTCAGCGCGGCGGAGACGATCCGCGCCCGTGGGCGCATTCCGCTCCGTTCGCCGAACTGCCTGCCCCCGACCAGCGTGAGCGCGGCACCGTCGACGATGCCCGAGGAGTTGCCCGGGGTGTGCACGTGGTCGATCCGCTCCACCCAGTGGTACTTCTGCAGCGTGACGGCGTCGAAGCCGCCCATGTCGCCGATCCCGGCGAAGGAGGGCTCCAGCCCGGCGAGCCCTTCGGCCGTCGTGCTCGGACGCACGTGCTCGTCGCGGTCCAGCACCGTCATCCCGTTGCGGTCGGTGACCGGCACGACCGATTCGGAGAAGCGGCCGTCCGCCCAGGCCTTGGCGGCGCGGGTCTGGGACTCCGCGGCGAAGGCGTCCACCTTCTCCCTGTCGAAGCCCTCGAGGGTCGCGATCAGGTCGGCCCCGATCCCCTGCGGGACGAAGGAGGTGTCGAGATTGGTCTCGGGGTCCATGGCCCAGGCTCCGCCGTCGGTGCCCAGCGGGATGCGGGACATGGACTCGACCCCGCCCGCCAGCACGGCGTCCTCCCAGCCGGAGCGCACCTTCTGGGCGGCGGTGTTCACGGCTTCCAGCCCGGAGGCGCAGAAGCGGTTGAGCTGGACACCGCTCACCGTTTCCGGCAGCCCCGCGGCGAGCGCGGCCGACTTGGCTATGTCGCCACCCTGATCACCCACCGGGGTGACGACTCCGAGCACCAGATCGTCGAGCACCTCCGGATCCATGTTCGGGTGGCGGCGACGCAGCTCCTCCACGAGCCCGACCACGAGGCTGATGGGTTTCGTCCCGTACAGCGCACCGGTTTTCTTGCCGCGACCGCGCGGGGTGCGGATCGCATCGTAGACAAACGCCTCGGACATGTGTGGGGTGCCTCCTCGTTGCGGCGGTCCTCCATGAAGAGTGTGACACCAACACTGTCACAGTCAATGGAGAACGCTCGCGAGGGTGTCGCCCTCGGCAGGTGAGTCCGGCGCCTCCCCGGGCTACTCGCACCGCCGCGGGTTCTTCTTCCGGCGCGGGCGGAGCCGAAACCACCACCTGCGCGGTCGGCACCGCCCGCGACAGCCGAACCGCCGGATGTTCACAGCAGCATCCAGCTCAGCACCGGGGTGGACTGCAGATAAACCAGCAGGCACATCACGGCCAGGAACCCGAGGCTCCACGGCAGCACCCTGCGGAAGATGTCGCCTTCCCCGCCGGTCATCCCCACCGCTCCCGCGGCGATGGCCAGATTCTGCGGCGAGATCATCTTGCCGAGCACGCCGCCGGAACCGTTGGCGGCCGCGGCGAGCACCGGGTCGATCCCCGCTTTGTTCGCCGCCGTCACCTGCAGGGCACCGAACAGCGAGTTGGAGGAGGTGTCCGAACCCGTCACCGCGACGCCCAGCCAGCCGAGCACCGGCGAGATCAACGCGAACAGGCCGCCCGCGGCCGCCATCCAGTTGCCCAGCGTGGCCGTCTGCCCCGAAGTGTTCATGACGTAGGCGATGGCCAGCACCGACATCACCGTCACGATCGGCCACTTGAGCTGCGCGTAAGTGGCCAGGTACCGGGTCGCGGCCGTACGGGTGCCGATCCCCAGCACCGGAGTGGTGAGCGCTCCCGCGATCAGCAGCAGCGAGCCCGCCCCGGAGAGCCAGGCGAAGTCGTACTCGACGAGCGCGAGGGGCTGCCCCGAGGGGTCGAGCACCTCCAGCCCCGGCCAGCGGAAGGAGACGGTCACCGCGTCCAGGGCGTCGGCGACCGGGCGGAGCTGCGCGAGGACGAAGACCGCGATTATGATCAGGTACGGCGCGTAGGCTCGCAGCACGGTGCCCCCGCCGTCGGCCGTGCGGGCCGCTCCGGGGGCCTCGGCCACCTCGCGCTCGTTAGCGGTGTGCACGGGTGACCACCAGCGCAGCAGCAGCACGGTGGCCCCCGCCGAGACCAGAGCGGCGATTATGTCGGTCAACGGCACCGAGACGAAGTTCGCGGACAGGAACTGCGCGAGCGCGAAGGTGGTGCCGCAGACCAGCGTGGCGGGCAGGGTCTGGCGCATCCCGCGCCACCCGTCGATGATCCCCACCAGCACCAGTGGCACGACCACGGCCAGCAGCGGGGTCTGCCTTCCCGTCACGGCCCCGAGTTCGGACATTGGAAGTCCGGTCACACTGGACAGCGTCACGATCGGGGCCGCGAGGGCGCCGTAGGCGACCGGCGCCGTGTTGGCGACCAGCGCGACCACGGCCGCCGTCAACGCCCGGAAGCCCAGTGAGAGCAGCATGACCGTGGTGATCGCCACCGGGGTCCCGAAACCGGCCAACGCCTCCAGCAACGCCCCGAAGCAGAAGGCGATGATCACGGCCTGGATCCGCCTGTCGGCGCTGACCCTGGCGAAAGACCGCTGCAGCACCTCGAAGTCACCGGTGACCACGGTCATGTTGTAGATCCAGATGGCGTTTATGACGATCCACAGGATCGGGAAGAATCCGAAGGCCGCACCGAGCGAAACGGACATCAGAGCCTGCCCCGGCGGCATTCCGTACGCTCCGACCGAAACCGCCAGTGCCACCGCGAGAGCGATCAGCGAGGCCTTCCACGCCGTCACGCGGAAAATTCCCAGCAGCGCGAACAGGACGAGGAGCGGTAAGGCCGCGACCAACGCACTCCAACCGAGCGATCCGAAGAGCGGATCGAGGGTTTGCTGGTACACGAATCCCTCCAAGGATCCGGGGAAAAATTCCAGTCGGAGAACCTGCGGAATGTGCTGCATGGCGGTGCGGGGTTTTTCTTCGGCTCCGCGGATCCGAGACATCCACGCTGCCGGGGTGAGTGACCGCGAGAGGTTCCGCTCAGCGAGCACCTACGACGGCCGGGAAAGGAACCCTCATCAAAGGAATCCTCATCAGCGGTTCAGCAGGGATTCCGCTCTTTCTCCGCGCACGGCGGCGTCGAGAATCTGAACTGTGTGGGCGACGGGCAGGTCCGCTCCTCGCCCGCGCAGCGCGGTGCGAATCTGCATCGAGCACCCCGGGTTGGCCGTCACGAGCAGATCGGCCCCGGTGTCCCGCACGTTCCGCGCCTTCAGGTCGCCCAACTCTGCCGCGGCCCTCGGCTGCAGCAGGTTGTACACCCCGGCGGAGCCGCAGCAGATCTCCCCGCGGTTGATCTCGCGCAGTTCCAGCCCGGGGATCCCGCGCAACAGCTCGCGCGGCTGTGTCCGTATTCCCTGACCGTGACTCAGGTGGCAGGCGTCGTGGTAGGCGACCGTCAGGTTCAGCGGGTTGAGCCGCGCGGACGGTCCGAGTTCGACCAGCAGCTCCGCGACGTCGCGCACCCTGGCGGACAGCCGTTCGGCGGCAGCGGCGTACCGCGGTTCGTCGGCGAGCAGCCGCGGGTACTCCTTCAACGTGGATCCGCAGCCGGCCGAATTGATCACCACGTAGTCGACCCCGGCGGAGTCGAAGGCCTCCACCGTCCTCTTCGCGAACTCCACGGCCTCCCGCTCGCGGCCGGAGTGCTCGCTGAGCGCTCCGCAGCAGCCCTGCTTCTCCGGAACCACCACCTCGCACCCCTCGGCGGCCAGGACTCGCGCGGTGGCGTTGTTGACGTCGGGGAAGAAGGCGTGCTGCACGCACCCGGTGAGCATGCCGACCACGGCCCTGCGCCTCCCCCTGGCTGGGACGCGGGCGGGCAACCGGGACGCGCGCCGGACGGGTGGAACCAACGACTCCATGGCCCGCAGGTGGGCGGGCATCTTGGCGAACAACCCGGACCGGCGCAGCAGCGCGTCGATCCGGAGCCGCTGGTACAGCGCGAGCGGCAGCCGCAGCGCGCTCAGCCTGCGCTTGTAGGGGAACAGCCCGAAGATCAGCCGGCGCAGCCAGCGCTGGCCCGGTTCGCGGCGGTGATTGCGCTCGACCTGCGCCCTGGTCCTGTTGATCAGCGGTCCGTACTGCACCCCGGACGGGCAGGCCGTCACGCAGGCCATGCAGCCGAGGCAGTTGTCGAAGTGCTCGACCATGCTCCCCGAGAGGGGTTCACCGTCCAGGCCGGACTCCATCAGGTGGATGCGCCCGCGCGGCGAGTCCATCTCCTCGCCCCAGAGTTCGTACGTGGGGCAGGAGGGCAGGCAGAACCCACAGTGCACGCAGTCGTCGATCAGCTCCCGCTGCGGCGGGTTGAACGCGTCGAAGGCCCCGTCCGGGTTCGCCGCGGCCTCCGTGGGGGGAACCGGTTGTCGTTCCTGCCGAGCGGATTCCGGTTCGGGTGTTCGGTCGGTCATCACAGCCCTCCAACGAACCGTCCCGGTGCGAGACGGCGCTCGGGGTCGAACTGGTCCTTGGTGCGGCGCATCAGCGCGAGCGCTCCGGACGGAACCGGTCCCCACACGTCGACGAGCCGTTTCACGTTCTCCGGGGCCCGGGACACGGTCGTGTAGCCGTCGAGCGCCGCCGCTCGTGCGCGGACCCCCTCGACGAGCGCGGCCACGGACTCGTCGGGCGAGCCGTCGGGGACCCAGCCGTCGAGCACCCCGAGTCCGGCCGCCCCCCGGAGCTGGAGCTCCACACCGGTTTCGTCCTCGACCCGCCCGGCCCCTTCGAGCAGCTCCGCGAGATCGGCCGGCCTGCTCGCCATCCGGATTCCCGTGCCCGTACCCGGTTCCCCGGGGAGCCGTCCCCACCACTCGGGGGCGGTCCCGCTCACCTCGCACGTCTGTCCGAGCTCCTCGCCCAGCGAGCTCGCCAGCTCCGCGGCCCGTTCACGGGTGACCCCGGAACGCCCCTCCAGCTCGGCGCACACGGTGATCGGGGCCCGCCCCGCCGGACGGTCCAGCTCGACGGCGGTGGGCATCGCCCGGGAGATGCGGAGCAGCCGAGCGGCCTCGGCCGCGGCTCTCGGGTCGGGAAGGGTCACCGCGACCCAGCGGCGCTCTTCCGCCAGGGGGTGCAGCCGGAATATCGCCTCGGTGACGACGCCGAGCGTCCCGTAGGACCCGGTGAACAGTTTGCCCAGGTCGTAGCCTGCCACGTTCTTGACGACCTTTCCGCCCGAGCTCGCCACCGTTCCGTCGGCGCAGACCACGGTGATCCCGATGATCAGGTCGCGCACACCGCCGTGCAGGTGGCGGCACGGTCCCGCGGAGCGGGTGGCGATGACCCCTCCGAGGGTCGCCGCGGGGTGCGGGTCCTCGACGGACAACTGCTGCCCGGCCGCGGCGACGGTGCGCTGCACCTCCCGCAGCGGTGCTCCCGCCTCGGCGCGCACCACGAGATCACCCGCGGCGTGCTCGACGACCTCGTCGGCCGCTGAGAGGTCGAGCAACAGGTCCACTCGTTCGGGCGACTCGCCGCGGTCGAGTTTGCTGCCGCCGCCCCGAGGCACCACGCTCATCCCGTGCTCGGCGGCGATGCGCAGCGCCGCCGAGGCCCGTTCGGTCCCGTCCGCGTGGACCACCCACTTCGGACGCCTGGCGCCGACCCGGTCCGCCTCGGAGGACTCGGTGACCCACTCGTCCCCGAGAGCCCCGCACAGGGCGTTCAGGGCGGTTTCCTCAGCAGCTGTGCTCATCAGAACTGTTCGGCCAATCCCGCTTCGGTCAGTGGATGCACTCCTCGCCGCCGCCCCGGCGCCTCGCCGCACAGCCGCGGCGTGGGGAAGACCTTGCCCGGGTTGCACAACCCGGCGGGGTCGAAAGCACAGCGCACGCACTGCATGACGTCCAGGTCCTCGGCGGTGAACATTCGGCCCATGTAGCGGACCTTGTCGGCTCCGACGCCGTGTTCGCCCGTGATCGAACCGCCCTGTTCCACGCACAGCTCCAGGATCGCTCCGGAGACCTCTTCGGCGCGTTCCGCGGCGCCGGGCTCCGAACCGTCGAACAGCACCAGCGGGTGCAGGTTGCCGTCACCCGCGTGGAAGACGTTGGCGACCCGCACTCCCGACTCCGCGGACAGCTCAGCGATGCGCCGCAGCACCTCGGGCAGCGCGGTACGGGGGATCACGCCGTCCTGGACGATGTAGTCGCGGCTGATGCGGCCGACCGCGGCGAAGGCCGACTTGCGTCCCTTCCAGATCAGCGCGCGTTCGGTTTCGTCAGCGGCCGTTCTGATCTCGAACGCCCCGTGTTCGTCGCAGTGCTGCCACACCTCGGTGAACGTCCGCTCCACCTCGGGGCGCGGCCCGTCCAGCTCGACGACGAGCACGGCGCCGGCGCCTTCCGGGTATCCGCACCGAACGGCCTGTTCGGCCGCGGTGATGGACAGGGCGTCCATCATCTCGACGGCGGCCGGGGTGACTCCGGCGGCTATCATCGCCGAGACGGCCGCGCCCGCCTCGTCCGTGGAGGGGAACCCGGCGAGCAGGGTGCGCACGCTCTCCGGGGAGCGGAGCAGCCGCACGGTGATCGAGGTGACCACACCGAGGGTGCCCTCGCTGCCGATGAACGAACCGAGCAGGTCGTAACCGGGTGCGTCGTGGGCCGCTCCGCCCAGTTCGACGAGCTCACCGTCGGCGGTGACCACCTGCGCGGCCAGGACGTGGTTGGTGGTGAACCCGTACTTCAGGCAGTGCGCCCCTCCGGAGTTCTCGGCGACGTTGCCGCCCACCGAGCAGACCTGCTGGCTGGAGGGGTCCGGGGCGAAGTAGTAGCCGTGGG
The DNA here is from genome assembly GCF_013408175.1 of Actinopolyspora biskrensis. Lineage (GTDB taxonomy): Bacteria > Actinomycetota > Actinomycetes > Mycobacteriales > Pseudonocardiaceae > Actinopolyspora > Actinopolyspora biskrensis. Next base: position 56,978 of record NZ_JACBYW010000005.1, on the reverse strand, counting down.
GAGCGGCGGCCTTCGTGACATCGAGGTTGACCACCCCCGGTTCCACGACGGCGCGTTCGTTGGCGATGTCCAGTTCCAGGATCCGGCGCATCTTCGAGGTCACGATGAGCACGCCGTCGGACCGGGGGAGCGCCCCGGCGGACAGTCCGGTTCCCGAGCCGCGCGCGACGAAGGGAACCCCGTGCTCGGAGCAGGCCGCCACCGCGGAGCGAACCTGTTCGGCGTTCTCCGGCAGCACCACGGCCGCGGGCACCGTGCGGTAGCTGGCCAGCCCGTCGCACTCGTAGGTCCGCACGCGTTGCCGATCCGTGATCAGCGATTCCTCGGGAAGCAGTTTCCCCAGCAGTTCGACGCATCCGTCGAGGTCGGCGCTCGCGCCCTCCCGCGTGGGCGGCGCCGGTTCGGTGGACTCCATGGTCCTGCTCCTCACCTCGCCTTCACCGCTGAACGAACCAGGCGATGTAACGTGGATCATAGGTTGGATACAACTTGGATACAAGAGATCGTCGAATTCGGCCGTGCAAGAGCCCCGAACCGAGTACGATCACGTCCGAACTGGGTCGCTGCTGGAATCTCGGTGGGCTCCACGGAAACGTTCCGGCACGTGCCGGACGGCTTCGAGAGCGGGCCGTCGGGGAACGCGGACTCGGCCGAGCGGCTTCCGCCGTACCGAGTGCGCGAGCGGCTCCTGTCCGGAATTCGTCGGCCCGGTCGGCGCAACGCTCTCCCGGGGTCCCGCGGACTCCCGCCGCGGCTCCCCTGCCCGAGCAACAGTCCCCGGACGAGGAGACAGCATGGCGACGCCCGCGACGAACGAACCGAGAAGACGCTCCGGCCCCTCCGTGCCGGCCAGCGTCATCACGGGAACCGTCTTCGCGCTCTGCGTGGTGGCCGGGGCGATCATGTTGGAGCTGGACCTGCCCTACGGAGAGGGCAGCGCTACCTGGAAACCGGTGTTCAAAGCCCTGATCGTGCTCACCTGGGTTTCCGACGTGCTGTTTCTGATCAGCCTGTTCCTCGCCCGCAAGCACCGCACGCGCCCCCGCGGCCGGTTGGGCGCGCTGGCCGGGGGGACGGTGCGGACCGTCCTCGTCGTGCTCGGTGTGGCGTTCCTGATCACCACACCGCTCAATCTCCTCGCGAGCTGATCGGGCGGCGCGTTTCGGCACCGCGGGCACCGAACGCACCGCACCGGGTCGACCCGGCTGAAGACGTCGGTGAGCTCCGACGGTCACCCGCTGCTGAGCACTCCCAGCTCGTCCAGGTGGTACCCGTTCGGGTAGCTGCGCTTCTTGCCACGTCCGAGCCTGCTGACCCGGCGCGCGGGCAGTAACCGCTCGGCCCCGCCGCGCAGGCGGAGGGCGGTGGAAACGGCCCGCGTCTCCCAGCTCCGCGGTTCCGCGAACCCGAAGGACCTGCGCATCTCCGGTTCCAACCCGGCGATGACACCGCGGGAAACCACACGACGCAGCGGACGCGGGAACCACCCGCACACCAGGTCCAGGTTGTCCCGACCGACCGCCCGGTTGCTCTCGGCGAACACGAAGTGCTCGGCCTCGTACTCCCGGTTGAACCGCTCGAACTCCGTGTAACCGGGAATCGAGTGGATCCCCATCCGCGCACCGATCCGCCGGTAGTGGTGGTAGGCCGCGAGGCGCTCGTGCTCGCTCAGCCGCCGCCAGCCGTAGGCGTCGATCCAGCGGATCGGCTCGTAGATGAAAGTGGACAGCACGTAGAGCATGTCGTCGTTGCCGATGTCGTAGCGCCCGTGCATCCGGTTGATCTTGCGCAGCGCCTGCTTGCCACGCTGCGAGTCGTAGCCGTGCCTGCTGATCTCCTCCATCAGCACCGAGGTGTCGTCGTAGCGCTTCTGGGTCCTGTGGGCGAACTCCCCGGTGCGCTGCAGCAGTTCCGAGATGCTCGGCACGCAGAAGGTCCGGAACAGCGCCAGCTCCAACGCCCGCGTGTAGTCCCAGGGGAACTCCAGACCCGCCGATATCCGGTAGATCAGCGTGTGTTCACTTTCCGGGTCCAGCCTGCGGATCAGCCGCAACCGGGAGTATCTCGCCAGCGGGTCGAACCACGGCTCCACGACATCGGACTCGGACAACGCTCTCACCCCTGTGCCAGCAACATGGGAATGTACTGCTCCTCCGCCGTCAACGAACCGTGCTGGCCTCGAAGGGCGGACTCGTTCGGCTCGGTGACCGAACGGATCACCCCGTTGCGCCGCGCCAGCGCGATGACGTCGCCCATCCGCTCCCGCGCCGCGCCGCTCAACGTGTTCCCGAACCAACCGGCCTCGATCGCCTCCGCGGCGCTGACCACGAGCGCGTCCGCACCCAGCCGCTCCCGCCACGCGGCGAGCACGTCCTCGGCGGCCCCCGGCTCGGTGTAGACGTGCCTGGCGCGGGCTTCCCCGCCGATCAGCCGCACGCCCTCCCGCAGGGCCGGGTCGGCGTCGACGTCGGGGGACAGTTCAGGATCCACCCCGACCATGCCGTGATCGGCGACGACGAGCAGCGCGGTCTCGCCCGGCAGGTTCTCGACGATCGAACGCACCAACGTGTCCACCTGGCGCAGCTGCATCCTCCAGGGCAGCGAGCCCGGACCGTGTACGTGTCCCAGCATGTCCAGCTGTCCGTGGTAGCCGTAGCACAGCACCGGGGACTTCCGCCGGAGAGACTCGACCACCTCGGACGCCAGGTCCCCCAGCGCGCGGGTTCCCCGGAGCGAGCCACCGCGCAGCGCCGCCCGCGTCAGACCGGTTCCCTCGAACTCGGCCGGCACGACAAGCCGCGCGTCCACACCGGAAGCGGTCGCGCGCTCCAGCACTGGTTCGGCAGGCTGGGCCTGTTCCGGGGGCCATTCCTCCAACATGCTCTGCCCGCGCCCTGCTTCATCCTTTTTGGACCAGGAAAGCGGGCGGAACAGACCGCCGCCGGGTTCGGCGAAGGAGTAGCCGACCACACCGTGCTCCCCGGAGCAGGTACCCGTCCCCAGCGAGCTGATGCTCGTGGCCGTGGTGGTGGGAAAGCCCGCGGCCCCGGGTCTGCCCGTGTCCAGCGAGTTCAGCAGGGGCGCGTCCGAAGCGTGCTCGCGCAGCAGCCGCCAGCCGAGTCCGTCCACCAGCAGCACCGCCGCACTCGAACACTCGGGAAGCCCGACCGTGTCGGTGAAGCCTGCGACTCCCATCGCCCCCAGCGCCGAGGGGAGCACCTCGGACAAGCGCCATTCGGCATCACCGGGGGCGACGACCCAGTCCATCTCGCGAACCTCCTGATCGGTAATGCTTTGTTGGGTGTGTCCATCCGGTTGTCCGAGCTCGTCCTTCGACGCCTGCGGCGCCGAAGCACACCACCCGAGCGGCTACGCGAACCGAGTCGACACGACCTTTCACTAGAAGCCCAGTTGCCTGCCCACGATCTCCTTCATTATCTCCGTGGTGCCGCCGTAGATGGTCTGTACCCGGGTGTCCAGGAAAGCCTTCGCGATCGGGTACTCGAGCATGTAACCGTATCCTCCGTGCAGCTGGAGGCACCTGTCCACCACGCGCTTGTTCATCTCGGTCAGCCACCACTTGGCCATGGCCGCGTGCTCGATGCTCAGTTCACCGCGAACGTGCTCGGTGATGCAACGGTCGGCGAAAACCTGCCCGATCTCGACCTCGGTGGCGATCTCGGCGAGCTCGAACCTGGTGTTCTGGAACTTGCCGATCGGCCTGCCGAAGGCGGTGCGTTCCTTGCAGTACTCCTTCGTCAGCTCCAGCGCCTTGGCGGCCCCGGCCGCGGAGGCGACCGCGATGGACAGGCGCTCCTGCGGCAGGTTCTGCATCAGGTAGACGAAGCCCTGCCCCTCCTCGCCGAGCAGGTTCCGCGCGGGAACGCGGACGTCGTTGAAGAACAACTCGGCGGTGTCCTGCGACTTCTGCCCGATCTTCTCCAGGTTGCGCCCGCGCTCGAAACCGGGCGCGTCGCTCTCGACCACCAGGAGGCTGATGCCCTCGTGCCCCGAGGACGGATCCGGATCGGTCCGGGCCACCACGATGACCAGGTCGGCGTTGATCCCGTTGCTGATGAACGTCTTCTGACCGTTGATCACGTACTCGTCACCGTCGCGCACGGCGGTGGTCCGGATGCCCTGCAGGTCACTGCCCGCCTCCGGCTCGGTCATCGCGATGGCCGTCACGGTCTCGCCGGTGCAGAAGTGCGGGAGCCAGCGCTGCTTCTGCTCCTCGGTGGCCAGCTTCGTCAGGTACGGCACGTTGATGTCGTTGTGCACCGGAGCACCGAAACCGGTCACCCCGGCCGCGATCAGCTCCTCGTCCAGCACGACGTTGAACCGGAAGTCGTCGACGCCGCCGCCGCCGAAGCGCTCCTCGATCGCGGTGCCGAGCAGCCCCTGCGCGCCCGCCTTGCGCCAGGCCTCCTTGCTGACCACTCCCGCTTCTTCCCACTCCTGCAGGTGCGGAACCAGCTCCCTGGCTATGAAGGTACGGCAGGTCTGCCGGAAGGCCTCGTGGTCCTCGTCGAATATTTCCCTGCGCATCTGTCTCACACGTCCTCTCGCCGGACAAGCTCGCCGTGTAGGGCACCGGACCGCAGCAGGACGTCGCGCTCGGCGACGTGCCACTCACCGAGCACCTCGGCGGTGTGCGCTCCCGCGTCCGGTACGGGTCGGGGGTCGGGACTGGGTGTTCCGGAGAACCGTGGCGCGGCGGCGGGCTGCACCACCCCGTCGTTCTCCACGAGCGTCCGCCGTGCGCGCACGTGCGGGTGCTCGGGTGCTTCGGCCATCGACAGGACCGGGGTGACGCACGCGTCGGAACCGTCGAAGACCTCGGTCCAGTGCCGCTTCGTTCCTCCCGCGAAGGCCTCGGCGAGCCGGCGGCGGATCTCGGGCCAGTTGGACGGGTCGTCCCGGTCGGGCAGCGTCCCCGACAGCCCGAGGCCTTCGAGCAGCTCCGCGTAGAACTGCGGTTCCAGGGCTCCGACGGCCATGTGCTCCCCGTCGGAGGTGGCGTAGACGTCGTAGAAGGGGGCCCCGCCGTCCAGCAGGTTGGTTCCGCGCTCGGTGCTCCAGCCTCCGCTGGCGAGCATGCCGTAGAGCATGGTGCTCAGGTGCGCCGAACCATCCACTATGGAAGCGTCCACGACCTGACCACCGCCACCGGCACGGCCCCGCAGCAGCGCGGCGAGCACTCCCACGGCCAGGTACATCGCCCCTCCGCCGAAGTCGCCCAGCAGGTTCACCGGGAACCGCGGCGGTCCGCCGGCCTCTCCGCTCGCGTGCAGGGCGCCGCTGAGCGCGATGTAGTCCACGTCGTGGCCCGCCGTGTCCGCCAGCGGCCCGTCCTGGCCCCATCCGGTCATCCGGCCGTAGATCAGCTCGGGGTTGCGTTCGAAGCACTCCTCGGGCCCGACACCCAGCCGTTCCGCCACCCCCGGGCGGAACCCCTCCAGCAGGACGTCGGCTCGCTCGGCCAGCGCGAGCAGGGCTTCCGGGCCACGCTCGTGCTTGAGGTCGACGAGCACCGAGCGCTTGCCCCGGTTGAGCAGGTCCTGCTTGCCGCCCGGGTTGGTCGGGCGTTCCACCCGGACGACGTCGGCCCCCAGATCGGCCAGCAGCATGGCGCAGAACGGAGCGGGTCCCATTCCCGCGACTTCGACGACCCGCACCCCGGCCAGGGGGCCGGTCCCTCCGGTCCGTTCCCCCGGCTCGCCGGGAGATCCGTCATCCGAGCGCTGCACCACGACACCTTCCTCCGCTCGACCGTGACCGCCCTCATTTTGACGGAGTTAGTGTTACATTGCTGGTGTCACATTGGTCAAGTAGTACCCTGCGGGACATGCTCCGAACAGCAGACGACGAAGAACTCACGATCGACGAGCTGGCCTCCAGATCGGGAGTAACCGTGCGAACGGTTCGCTTCTACGCGTCACGCGGTCTGCTCCCCCCGCCGCGGCTGCGCGGCCGGGTGGGGCTGTACGGAGCTGATCACCTGGCGCGGCTGGACCTCATCCGCGAGTTGCAGAACCTCGGCTTCACGCTGACCGCGATAGAACGACACCTCGAGCGCATCCCGGAGGACGCACCTCCCGAGGAGCTCGCGCTGCAACGGGCGCTGCTGGCTCCGTGGACCAGCGACCAGGCGGAGCGGATCGGCCGGCACGAGCTGGACCGCCGCGCCGGCCGCACGCTGAACGACCAGGAGATCGAGCAGCTGCTGACACTCGGCGTCCTGGAGCGCGGCACCGAGGAGGACGCCGAGGAGTTCCTCCTGACCAACACCTCCATGCTGAACGTCGGTCTGCGGATAACGGAGCTCGAACTGCCCTCGGACATGCTGCTGCGGGCCAAGGACATCGTCGAGCAGCACACCGCCCAGATGGCCGGGGAGCTCCGCGAGCTCTTCGCTGCCAACGTGCTGCGCCCGTACGTGGAGCGGGGACGCCCGGAGGCGGAGCGCGAGCGGGTGCGCGCGACAGCCGACCAGCTGCGCCCGCTGACCATCCAGGTGCTGGTCAACGGCTTCCAGCGCGCGGTCAACGAAGTGATCCGCAACCACACGTGATCAACCAACCCTCGAAAAGGTGAGCTGATGCGGACCGGGCGACTGGCTGATTCCTGTTGCACAGCATGCGAACTCGCTGTGTAGCAATCCCACCAACGAGGGAAACTCGATGTAGTGATCTTGTGGCTCGATTGCAGCGTTCGAGTCCCTCTTCCCGGTAACCATGTTGGGCGTCAAACTGCCGATTTCGTACGGAGGAAACCCGACATGGGCGTCTCTCGGTTCATCAGCCGGTCCCTGCTGGCGGCCGGAACCGTCGTGGCCACCTCACTGGTCCCGCTCGTTCCGCACGCGTCCGCGACCGAACCGGCAGCCCAGGCCGAACGAGCCACCACCGGATCCGACCGGGTGAACCGGGAGGTCAGCGTGCTCGAACTGCGAGTGACCCCGGGAACCCGCACGGAGGACTCGAAGACGGCCCTGCTGCACTGCGACCCCGCTGGAGGAACGCACCCCGAGGCGGCCGCGGCCTGCGAACAGCTCGACGCGGTTCAGGGCAGACTCGGCTCCCTGCGCGCGGGCAAGGAAAAACCGATGTGCCCGCTGGTGTACCGGCCCGTGACCGTGACGGCCACCGGCACCTGGAAGAACTCCCCCGTTCAGCACAGCCAGCGGTACTCCAACGCCTGTGAGATGAAGGCCTACACCGGAGCGGTGTTCAACTTCTGAAGGAGACCGTGGCACGGCTCGGTTCGCTTGGCGGCGCGGGTAGCTGAACCTCGGACCGGCGCCCGGCTGCGGAAGCCCCGGCATCGGGTAGCCACCTGCACGACGTCGGGGCCGTCCTCACCGGGCACTCGACCGAGAACCCGCGGCGGTGCGAGTTGCCCGGGTGGTGCTTCGGAGCCGTCGGCGCCGAAGGTCGGGGCCGAGGTGGTGTCAACGAAAATCACTCGTCCGCTCGGACGATTCCGCTGAATTTCCCCGCTGAAGTCGTGAACGAAGCCCGAAACTAGGATCACGATCGGTCGTCCCTTCGCCCGCGAGGACTTTACTCGGGCTTTCGACCCGCTCGGAAACGAGCTTTCCGGATTCACGACCAGAGGAAGTGAGATGCGCACTCGGCTGGCCTTGCTGGCACTCACCCTGGGAACGTTCGCGATCGGCACCACCGAGTTCGTCGTCATGGGCATCCTGCCCGAACTCGCCGATGACCTCGATGTCTCGGTGAGCTCGGCGGGATCCGTGGTATCGGCCTACGCCTTCGGCGTGGTGGTAGGCGCACCGCTGCTGGTCGCCGCGTTCGCGAACGTCCCCCGCAGGCGTGTGCTCCTCACGCTCCTGACGGTTTTCGTGGCCGGTCACGTCTCGCTCGCCGCCGTCGACAGCTACCCGTGGGTGCTGGTGCTGCGTTTCGTGTGCGGCCTGCCCCACGGCGCCTACTTCGGTGTCGCGTCGGTGGTGGGTGCGAAGCTCGTCCCCGCCCACCGCCAGGGACGTGCGATCGCCCTGGTCCTGCTCGGACTCACCGTCGCCAACATCGTCGGGGTCCCCGCGGGTACCGCCGTCGGCCAGCAGTTCGGGTGGCGCGCCACCTTCCTGCTCGTGGCCGTGATCGGCGCACTCGCACTGGCCGCCGTGATCCGCTGGGTGCCCGCCGTCGGAGGTGCCGACGCCCCCTCCGACCTGCGCGCCGAGCTGCGGGCGTTCAAGGACCCGAAGGTGCTGCTGGTGATCGCGGTCGTCACGATCGGGTTCAGCGGGCTGTTCTCCTGCTTCACCTACATCGCTCCGATGATGACCGAGGTGGCCGGATACCCGGCCGGGGCGATGACCTGGTTGCTGGCGATCTTCGGAGCGGGATTCACCGTCGGCAACCTGCTCGGTGGGTGGCTCACCGACCGCGCAGTACTGCCCACTCTGTACGGGTTCCTGGCACTGCTCGCCGCCGCCCTGTTCGCCTTCCCCCTCAGCGCGGACAACAAAGTCACGGCCGCGATCAACCTGTTCCTGATCGGGATGTCCTCCTTCGCCGCCGAACCCCCCGTGCAGAAACGTCTCCTGGACCTGGCCGGCAGCGCCCCCACGCTGGTCTCGGCCACCAACCAGTCCGCCTTCAACACGGCCAACGCTCTCGGCGCGCTCATCGGCGGACAGGTCATCGCCGCGGGCTACGGGCTCACCTCGACCAACCGGGCCGGCGGTGTGCTGGTGTTGATCGGCCTGGCGCTCGCGGTGCTGTCCGGGGTGCTCGACCGTTCCCGCCGCGGCGGGAGAACCCCGGCGAAGATGTGAATCCACCACCCCGGCACGGCGGTGCGGGGACGGGGGCTCCCGCTCCGGGGAGCGGGAGCCCGACATCGCACGGCGGTCGTTCCCGCCTCAGCACTCGATGACGTTGACGGCCAGACCGCCCCGCGCCGTCTCCTTGTACTTGTCCTTCATGTCGTTGCCGGTGTCCCGCATGGTCTTGATGACCTTGTCCAGCGACACGAAGTGACTGCCGTCACCGCGCAGCGCCATCCGCGCGGCCGTGATGGCCTTGACCGAGGCGACGGCGTTGCGCTCGATGCACGGGATCTGCACCAGCCCACCGATCGGATCGCAGGTCAGCCCGAGGTTGTGCTCCATCGCGATCTCGGCGGCGTTCTCCACCTGCTCCGGGGTCCCGCCCAGCACCTCGACCAACCCGGCCGCCGCCATCGAGCACGCCGAACCGACCTCGCCCTGACAGCCCACCTCGGCTCCGGAGATCGAGGCGTTCTCCTTGAAGAGCACACCTACGGCCCCGGCCGCGAGCAGGAAACGAACCACCCCGGCGTCGTCGGCCCCTGGCAGGAACCGCACGTAGTAGTGCAGCACGGCGGGGACGATGCCCGCCGCACCGTTGGTGGGGGCCGTCACCACTCGCCCACCGGCCGCGTTCTCCTCGTTGACGGCGAGCGCGTACACCGTCACCCACTCCATCGGGTCGTCGGCGTCGACGAGTTTGGAGCGGAGCTCGGCGGCACGGCGGTCGACGCGCAACCCACCGGGCAGACTGCCCGTGTTGCCGCACCCGTTGTGCACGCACTCGCGCATGACGTGCCAGATGTTCAGCAGCTCGTCGGAGACCTGCCGCTCGTCGCGCCAGGAGAGCTCGTTGGCCAGCATGAGCCCGCTGACCGTCTTTCCCGTCTCGGCACACCGCCGCAGGAGTTCGGCTCCGGTGCGGAACGGGTGGGCGACTTCCGTGGTGTCCTGTTTGACCCTGTCGGCACCGGCGGCTTCCTCGTCGAGGACGAAACCACCGCCGACCGAGTAGTACACCACCGTGCACAGCGCGGTCCCGTCGGAAGCGGCGGCGCTGAAACGCATCCCGTTGGGATGCACGGGAAGCGACTCCCCGCGATACATCACGAGGTCGCTGTCGGAATCGAATCGAATCTCGTGGGAACCGTCCAGCAGCAGCCGGCCGGTCGAGTGGATCTCGTCGACCCGCCCGGAAACCGCGGCCGGGTCGACCGCTTCCGGGTGGTGCCCCTCCAGACCGAGCAGTACCGCCTTGGGACTGCCGTGCCCGTGCCCGGTCGCACCGAGCGAACCGAACAGTTCGGCCCGCACGTTCGCGACGCGGGACAGCAGGCTCTCGGCGCGCAGCCGCGCCGCGAAACGCGCGGCGGCACGCATCGGACCGACGGTGTGCGAACTGGACGGACCGATTCCCACCGAGAAAAGATCGAAGACACTGATCGCCATTGATCGTCTCTTCTTCACGTGTCGAGTCGGTGTTCAGGGATGGCGGGCCCCTCCGGAACCACGGGACCCGCCCGGACGGCCGTGAACCGGGCCGTCACTCACCGGTGAGTTCGGCGTACTGCGTGGAGTCCAGCAGCTTGCCGTACTCGCTGACGCGCATCTCCAGCAGCCAGCCCTCGCCGAACGGATCGGCGTTGACCTGGGCCGGGTCGTCGATCACGGCTTCGTTGACCGCCGTGACCTCGCCGGTGGCCGGCGCGTAGAGGTCGCTGACGGACTTGGTCGATTCCAGCTCACCGCAGGCTTCACCGGACGTGATCTGCTTGCCGACCTCGGGGAGGTCCACATAGACGATGTCGCCGAGGGCGTTGGCGGCATACGGTGTGACGCCGACGCGCACGACGTCGTCGCGTTCGGCGAGCCACTCGTGTTCCTCTGTGTACTTGAGGTCCGTGGGCAGGCTCATGGGGAGGCTCCATCACTGTCGTTTGGACACGGTCTCCGGCAGCCCGGAGGGCTGCCGTGTCGCGATCACGGTCGCGCCCGGTGCCCATCCTCTCCGAGGATCACCGGGAATGCCGTGTCCGCGTACCTGGCGGCCTCCCCCTCTGTTGCGGAACCTGAGAGCTTCACCGCACCGTCGCGGTTTGCACCGTGGGTGCGCCGCCCCGGTGGGCGGCGCTTTCCAGAGTTGCCTCGGTCGGACGGTACGGCTGCCTGAGAGTTTGCGGGGAGTTTTGCTCCTTCGGCGCCCGGTCGAAGCGATCGCGGAGATCGCTCACCTGCCGGGGCTCTCCCGCCCGATGTCGTAGGCCGGTATGCGATTGTCGCTGTGTTCGGCAACGATAACCCGGCGGATGACGGTGTCCAACCCCAACCCCGGATAGCGGGACACGCCACACCGGGCGGTGTGAGGTGATCCACCCTCCGGTGGGACCTCTCCGCCGGATCCGCGACGCGGACCCCGCCGCGGGCACTACTACGAGGAGCCGGTGATGGTCGACGTCCAGGGGCTGGTCGAACGAGCGGGCCCCGCGCTGCTGCGTCCGGTGTCGACTCCGGAGGGAACCGGCGGGGTCGGGGACGTGGTGATAGCCGAGCCGAGCGAGAGCTGCGGGGCGGCCACCTCCGACGTGGTGCTCGGGGTGGGGCTCACGCACGAGCGGCAGGCCGTTGAGCTGCTGCGGGAGTGCGGTGAGCGCGACGCGGCCGCCGTGCTGCTCAAGCCCCCGCTGTCCACCTCGAGCACTGTGGCCGTCGAGGCGCGGCGGCACGGGCTGGCCCTGATCGAGGTCCGGGACGGCACGGCCTGGGCGCAGCTGGTCTGGCTGTTGCGCGCCGCTCTCGCTGACGGTGAGGGCGCGGGGGACTCGCCGGACAGGGGCGGTTCGGCCGGTCTGGGGGACCTGTTCCGCCTGGCCGACGCCGTGGCCGAGGTCGTCGACGCCCCCGTGACCATCGAGGACGCGCACTCGCAGGTGCTCGCCTACTCGGCGCGGCAGGATCTGACCGACCCCGCCCGGGTCTCCACGATCATGGGGCGCAGGCAGCCCGAGGACGTGCTGGCCAAGTTCAGGGCCAGGGGGACGTTCCGGCAGCTGACCAAGGGGAGTTCCGCGATCTACGTCCCGGAGCAGCCCGACGGGACGCTGCCCAGGCTGGTCGTTCCCATCCGCATGGGCGGCGAGCTGCTCGGGTCCATGTGGGCCGTGGTCACCGGGGAGGTTTCCGAGCGGCGGGCCTCCGCTTTCGCCGACACCGCGGCGCTGGTCGCGTTGCAGCTGCTGCGCAGGAGGATGCTCACCGATTCCGAGCGGCAGCGCTCCGCGCGGCTGGTGCGTCTCGTGCTCGAGGGCGCCGAGGGGTGGCGTGCGGCGGCGAACGAGTTGGCGGTGCGGGCCGAGCCGCACCGGGTGGTGGCCATCGACGTGCGCGCGGGTGACGGCACGGACGAGGGGCACCGGCTCGCGATGTGGGAGTGGATCACCAGGGGGATCGGGCACAGACCGCTGGTGACCGAGTCGGGCGGGGTGCTGTACGCGGTGGTTCCGGACCGGCCGGGCTCCGGGGGGTGGCCCGCGCTCAGGGAGGCGCTGTTGGCGCACATCCGCGAGCTGGACGCCGACACGCCGCGTCCGCTGGTGGCGGCGGGCACCTCGGTTCCGGTGGCCGAGCTGCCGACCTCCCGCCTCAGGGCCGACGAGGTGCTGACCCTGCTCCGGGGCGGCACGGTGGACGGGGAGGTGGCGGTCCACGAGGACCTCTGGCACCTGCTCGTGCTCACCAGGATGGCCGGGGCAGCCGGTGACGCGGGGATCAGCGCTCTCGGGCCGCTGCACGTGCTGCGCGAGCACGACCGCAACCGGGGAACCGATTACCTGGACACGCTGTACGCCTGGCTGCGTCATCCCGGTGATCCGCGTGCCGCAGGCGCGGAGCTGCGGGTCCACCCGAACACCTTCCGCTACCGGATGAAGCGGATCTCCCAGCTCGTCGAGGCGGATCTGGACGACGTGGAGGTCCGTTCTGCGCTGCTGGTGCAGCTGTTGAGCGAGCGCTGGAACCCGCACGGGTAGGGAATCCGCGCGAAACCTCCGCCGCGCGGCTCGGGTGGTGAGCTCGGCGCCGCCGCGCCGAGGAGCCCACGCGAGGCCGCACGCCCCCCGCACCGGCGGGTTACGGAACGATTTGTGCCGAGAGCACAACCACTCCCGAGCAATCTCATCGTGTGAGAATGATGCGGCCGGGCTGCTGACAACGCATCGTGGTGCGCACAAACTCCGATCCTGCCGCGCGACTCCGCTGTCCGCCGGGCCACGCGCTCGGAAGGCAGGCCGGCGAGCCCTCCGGCACGACCGCCGGTTCGGTGATCACTCAAGCAGGTTCGAAAAGGTACGCAGGAAGGAAACACAGTGCAGATCGCCGTACCCCGGGAAATCAAGAACAACGAGTACCGCGTCGCGCTCACCCCGGCGGGAGTGCACGAGTTCGTCAGTCGGGGTCACGAGGTGTTCGTGGAAACGCAGGCGGGCGCGGGTTCGTCCATCTCCGACGAGGAGTTCCTCTCCGCGGGCGCGAAGGTGCTCTCCGGCGCGGAGGAGGTCTGGGCCGAGGGTGACCTGGTACTCAAGGTCAAGGAACCTGTCGCCGAGGAGTATCCCCGCCTGCGGCGGGACCAGGTGCTGTTCACCTACCTGCACCTGGCCGCCTCCGCCGGGCTCACCAACGCGCTGCTCGACTCGGGCGTGACCGGCATCGCCTACGAAACGGTGCAGACCGCCGACGGGGCACTGCCGCTGCTGGCCCCCATGAGCGAGGTCGCGGGCAGGCTGGCCCCCCAGGTCGGGACCTACTCGTTGATGCGTCCGAGCGGGGGGCGCGGCATGTTGCCCGGCGGAGTCCCCGGTGTCCACCCCGCGCGCGTGGTCGTCATCGGCGGCGGGGTCGCGGGGCTCAACTCGGCGCGGGTGGCGCTCGGCATGGGTGCCGACGTCGAGCTGCTGGACACGAACGTGGACAAGCTCCGCGAGATCGACAGGGACTTCGGGGGCCGCATCCGCACGGTCACCTCGAACCGCTACAGCGTGGATCAGGCGGTGCGCACCGCGGACCTGGTCATCGGCGCGGTGCTGATCCCGGGGGCCAAGGCCCCCAAGCTCGTCACCAACGAACTGGTGGGGCGGATGAAGCCGGGCAGCGTGCTCGTGGACATCGCGATCGACCAGGGCGGTTGCTTCGCCGACTCGCGCCCCACCACGCACGACGCGCCGACCTACCGGGTGCACGACTCGGTCTTCTACTGCGTGGCCAACATGCCTGGGGCGGTTCCGAACACCTCGACGCACGCGCTGACCAACGTGACCCTGCCCTACGCGCTGCGGATCGCCGACCAGGGCTGGCGTGCGGCGTGCAGGCAGGACGAGGCTCTCGCCTGCGGCCTGAACACGCACGACGGGAAGCTGGTGAACGAACCGGTCGCCGCGGCGCACGGGCTGGCCTACGACGAGGTGGACAGCGTGCTCGGCTGAGCAGGCGGCCGAGAGTCGACGGGGATTCGGTTCCGCCGCGAAACCACCTCCGCAAACCGAGTCCCCGACCCCCTGCCGCTCCGACGCAAGCGCGCTGAGCCCGAGCCATCGGCACCGCCGACTCTCCCCGAAGCCGACTCTTCACCAAAAAGTCCCCTCGCCCGGCGGGCGAGGGGACTTCTCGTTGGGGGCGGCCTGCTCAACCAGCCTGGGGGTCACCGGGAGCTGGCCGCCGCTTTCAGTATAGGACATGACGCCCCGGTTACCGAAGAGCCAACCGCGCGTGTTCTCCGAATTTTCGGCGTGATCCGCTACTCACACCACCCGACTCACTCTTGAGAGTGAAAAAACAGTCGGAATCTGAAGTTTTTACATATTAATGCCGATGAGGACGTGGAGGTACTCCGGACCGCCGTTCCCGCCGACGGGACGCCCCGAGGATTCGTCCGTCCACGCAGGGAACAGCGCTTCCGCACCAGACAGTCGAACCCGTCCCCCGAAGGACCCCCATGCGGCTCGATTCCACCCGGGCGAACCACTCGCACCGCACGACCACGTTCCACGGACAGCTCTCCGAGGCCCTCTCCGAACCCCCGCGGAGAAGCGCGGAGCACACTGCTGGGGCTCGGAGCGCCGCCCCGGAGGAGTCCGCCGGAAAGGACGCCGCCCCGAGCGCGGACACCGCCCGGCTGGACCGGCTCGAGGAGCTCGCGGACCACGGGGAGGCCGACGAGTTGCTGGCGCTCGCCAGGCCGGAACTGCACCGGTTGACCGAAGGGCTGCGCGCGCTGCTGGACGAGCACCGCCCGGACGGGCAGGGCAGGTGCCGGACGTGCCCGGGAGGACTGCGGGCGCGCCGGTGGCCGTGCGGGGTCTGGCGCACCATCTACACCGAACTCGTCGGGGAGGATCCCGACCAGCTCGGCGACACCGCGCGGGGAGCTCCCGAACGAGCGGGCAGGCGGTCACCACGCCACCGCCTCGGCGGAGAACGCGCCGAGGGCACCTCCCGGCCGAGCGTTCCGGTGGTGAGCGAACCCATCGTCTCCGGCGGCACCCACGACCCGGGCCGCTGGGACACCGGGGAACTGGAGGCGCTGCCCGCGGAGGACGATCGATCGAGCGCGGCGGGAGCCACGGACGCGGACACGTTCGAGGGCGCCGCGGCCGGGAGCCCGGCGGCCGGCACCGCGACCGCGGAGACGACCTCCGTGCCGCCGCTCGGCGGGCACTTGGAAACGGATCACACCCGCATCCACCGCGCCGGAGTGGCCGATCGCACACCGGGCCGCCGCCGGTGACCCGCCGCTGCCGGACAACGGCGGCGAAGCACCAGTCCAACGGAGCGCATCCGCAGGTGGTGACTCCTCCTGCCCGGGCGAAAAACGCTGTGCCCGCCCCCGGGACGAGTCACATGAGGCAGGATGTGGTTGGCGTCCGGCTCGGCGGCCGATCCCCGACCGTAACGGCCGTTCAGACGCCCACGTATTCCGTGATCTGGAGGGACGAGTGCACGACGGCAGCGGCCGCATACTGGTTCAGGGGCTGAACAAGAGCTTCGGACCGATCAACGCGGTCCAGAACCTCAACTTCTCGGTCGAGCCCGGTTCGGTGACCGGTTTTCTCGGGCCGAACGGATCGGGCAAGACCACCACGCTGCGGATGATCCTGGGGCTGATCAGCCCCACTGCCGGAGGGGCCTTCATCAACGGGCAGCCGTTCTCCCGGCTGCCCAACCCGGCGACGGTCGTCGGAGC
Organism: Actinopolyspora biskrensis; assembly: GCF_013408175.1. Lineage (GTDB taxonomy): Bacteria > Actinomycetota > Actinomycetes > Mycobacteriales > Pseudonocardiaceae > Actinopolyspora > Actinopolyspora biskrensis. The sequence continues at coordinate 40,941 of NZ_JACBYW010000005.1, read as the reverse complement.
CGTGCTGGATTCGCAGGGCTTCCACCCCGGTCAAACCGCACGGACCCATCTGCGCTGCTACACGGCGGCGCTGAACCTGCCGGACCAGCAGGCCGACCAGGTGCTGGAACTGGTCGGCCTCAGCAGTGCGGCCACCCGCAAGACCGGCGGTTTCTCCCTCGGCATGCGCCAGCGGCTGGCGCTGGCGACCGCGCTGATCGGCAATCCGCAGATACTGATCCTGGACGAACCGGCCAACGGGCTGGACCCGGAGGGCATAGCCTGGCTGCGCGGTTTCCTGAAGTCCTTCGCCTCCACGGGACGCACGGCGCTGGTGTCCAGTCACCTGCTGCGCGAGATGGAGCACACCGTCGACAACGTCGTGATCGTCAGCCGTGGCCAGTGCGTCTACAACGGTGATCTGGATCAGCTCCGCGCGGCCCAGCAGTCGCGTGTGCTCGTGCGGACGGCGGACCCCGCCACCCTGGTCGAGGCGCTGCGCCAGTCCGGGCTCACCGCCGAGTACCTTCCGGACGGATCGCTGGCGGTGCCGGGCACGGACTCGAAGACGGTCGCCGACCTTGCGCTGGGCGCGGGCGTGGCCGTGCACGGGATGCAGGAGGAGAACCTCGATCTCGAGCAGATCTTCTTCCAGCTGACCACCGGCCAGTACTCCGGGGGCGCGCCCCAGGGACCGCCGCAGCCACCGCAGGGCGCCGCGCAGTGGGGGCCGGGCGGACCGCAGCAACCACCCCAGCCGGGTGCGCCGCCTCCGGGGACACCGCCTTCTCCCGGCGTGGGTCAGGGATACCAGCAGGTGTATCCGCAGCAGGACCAGAACAACCAGGGCGGCAACGGCGGTTACGGGGGTAACGCCTGATGAACGGTCTGATCAAGGCGGAGTTCCGCAAGATTTTCACCACTCACCTGTGGTGGGCGCTGTTGATCCCGGTGGTGGTGCTGAGCTTCCTCGCGGGGTGGGGCGGAACGGAGTTCGGCCAGATGAGCATCATCCGGCAGATGACCGGTGGTCAGGATCTGCCGACCGGGCTGCTGACCATGTCGCTGTCGACGAACTACGTGACCGTGTTCGCCGCGTTGCTCGGCGCGCTCGCGATGACCGGCGAGTACCGGCACAAGACGGCGACCACGACCTTCCTGACCGCCAACCCCAGGGGTGCGGTCCTCGGCGCGAAGCTGATCGCCTACACCAACATCGCCCTGATCTACGGGATCGCGAACACGCTCTTCGCCTCGCTGGGCGGGCTGCTCGGAGCGGGCAGCGACGGGTTCGGCGAGTTCGCGCAGTGGCTCATGGTCGGCGGCGCCGGGATTCTGTCGATAGTTCTGTGGACGCTGCTCGGGCTCGGTTTCGGAGCCATGGTCACCAGCTCCGTGGTGGCGGTGCTGGTGCTGCTCGGCTATGTGCTCGTGTTCGAGAGCCTGGTCTCCTCCGCGATGTCCAGCTCCGCGATGAGCTGGCTGGGCGACTACCTTCCCGGTGCGGCGTCCAACGGGATCGTCAGCAACCTCTCCGTGCCGATGTTCGTCTCCGATGTGGCCGGGGCGCGCGAGCCGATGGTCTCGGAGACCGCCTACAGGCTGCTGCACTCCGTCTTCGGCGGAAGCTACGGCTTCCCCTGGTGGGGGAGCCTGCTGGTCTTCGCGGGCTACGCTGCCGTGTTCGTCGCCGGTGGCTGGCTGACGTCCAGCAAACGCGACATCACCTGACGGAGACCTCCGCGAGGCACCGCGCTCCGTTCCGCCGTCCCGTGGCCGGAAGCGCGGTGCCCGTCCTCGGCTCATCGTCGTCGAAGTGCGCGGGCTCGTCGTCCCAAAGGGGCGGCACCGGGGCGTTGCCGGTGCCCCGGCCGCAGCGGCAGCAGCGCGCTGCCGAGGGCCAACACGGTCACGGCGCCGAGCACCACCAGCAGTCCCGGGGATTGGTGCATCAACGCGGCCGGGGTCATCAGCGGACCTCCGGGCCGAACCGCTCGCGCAGTTGTCTGCTCGTCTCTTCCCGGCGGTGTTCCCTGTCCCTCCCGCGGGTGACGGCCGCGCTCATGCAGTCGTCGCAGGTGGGCAGCAGCCAGTCCACCTCGTCGGGTTCGATCAGCGTGACCCGCGGCCCGCACAGGGTTGCGCGCCACTGGTCGGGACGCGGGCGCTGCTCCGGGGTGAACGCGTGCCGGAGCCCCTCCACCGGGTTCCACCACACCACGGGTCCTTCCCAGGACAGACCGATCATCTCTCGTCACATCTCCACTCGTGTCGACTCGCGGCCGGCCCCTCGCAGGCCACCGCGGGGGGTCTCACCTCTGTTCGCTGTCAGCAGCACTCGCAGCACGCACACCGCGCACGGCTCACCGGACTCATCGGAGCCGGAGCACCGGCGGGGTTCGGAGACCCACTCGACCTCCGCGCGCCCGAAGTGCCGCCCGCACGGCGTGATCACGTAGCTCCTTCCGATCGCCACGTCCACCGCGTGCACCAGCCGTTCCGCTGCCCCGCCCTCCCGCTCCCGGAACCACAGCCAGGTCATATGCACCTCCTCGTCGTCACCTGAAGAGCATTGCAACTCGCAATGCGACTTACAATTACACTTTGGAGTGATGAGACGACTGTCGAGAGACAGGCAGGATCTAGTGCCATGAACACACCGAGCCCCGCCGTGTGCCGTCTCCTGCTGGGACGCGAGCTGCGAGAACTCCGCGAAGTGGCCGGGTTCGGTCGCGAGGAGCTCGCCAAATCGACGAAGTGGCAACCGAGCAAAATCAGCAGGATCGAGCAAGGGCAAGCAACAGTGCAACGAGCGGAGCTCGAACGGCTGCTCGAACTGTTCCGCCCCGCTTCTGAAGAGTGCGAACGCGTTCGCACATTGGCGACCCAGGCCCGCAAGCGAGGCAGCTTCGGCAGGGTGCCGGACTGGTCGCGCCAGTACATGGGCTTGGAGTCGGACGCGGGCTCACTAAAGATCTGGGACGGCGAGCTGGTCCCCGGCCTCCTTCAGACCGAGGAGTACGCACGAGCGATCGTGTCGACCTCGGTCGTAGTTCCACCAGCAGACGTCGATCAGGCCGTGCAGGCACGCATGCATCGCCAGTCACTGCTCACACGCCAGGACCCGCCCGAGGTCGGCGTCGTGCTCGGTGAAGCCGCGCTACATCGGCAGGTAGGTGGAACAGCAGTACTGCGCCATCAGCTCCAGTATCTCCGAGAGCTGGCCGAACTCCCCAACATCACACTCCAGATACTCCCGTTCAGTTCCGGAGAGCACGCCGCCATGGGAACCTCGTTCACCGTTCTACGTCTGGATCTGGAGGGTCGAGCGTTCACCTACGCCTACCTCGAGGATCTGACCAAAGCCGACACTCTGGACGGCCAACACCACATCGAGGTGTACCAGCTCGTCATCGAACAGCTCCGCATCGCGGCCTTGGGACCTCGCGAGACGGTGCATACACTCGATCGTGTGATCACTGACCTAGGAAACGAGGATTCAGGATGACCAGCAGTCAGACACCGATTGTTTGGCGGAAGAGCACTCGCAGCAGCGGCGGCGCGAACAACTGCGTCGAAGTCGGTTTCACCTCCGCCTCCGTCGCCGTGCGGGACACCAAGGATCGCGCGAGCGGGATGCTCACCGTCACGCCCGAGGCGTGGACGAACTTCGTGAACGGCATCAAGAACGCCGCGCTCGAATCACACCGAACGCGGTAGCGCTTTCCCCGAAACAGCGCAGTGACACACGACTCACCCATTCGCACTAATCCATGAGGCTGGATAGTTATCGTTGTGTTACTCCATGATCATTGACCGTGTTTTTCCATGATCATTAGAATCTCGGTGGTTGAGCGTGTACGCGAACGTTGGGGGAACACGTCACCATGCCCGAGAAACAGGGTCTGACCGGTAATCTGTCGGCCACCAACGATGCCATGCAGGGCATCATCACCGCCGCCAACAAGGGCGAATTCACCATCACGCCCGATGCAGGCGACGAGCTCATCCAGATCTTCGAGGAATTGGATGACTGGCTTGAGAGCGCTAAGTACGAACTCACAACACTTAAACAGCGCACCCCTCTCGGAAACAGCCCAGCAGGAGAAAGTATTTCAAATTTCAACAAGACTGTTGCAGCTGGCGATGAAGAATCATACGAAGCACTCCTCCAAAAACTTTCCAAGAACACCCCTGAAGTGATTAGTTCAATAAAGCAAGGTATAGCACTTTACCAAAAGACAGACGACAACAACTCTTCCCAGATGGGAAACCTGTCATAACAATGATCAACCACAAGACGCTAAAATTGGCAACTACACTAGCAACATTGACCATACTACCCCTGGTCTCATCTTGCTCTTCGTCAGAACCGCAGCAAACACCAAGCACAACAAACAACTCGGCATCAACAAAGAAAATACTTTCAAGCATGTCACCCTGTGACACCTTGACGCAAAAGCAAAAGAACACTCTAGGAATAGAAAATAAAGGAAAAACCAACGAAACCCTTGGCGCTGAAAGCTGCGAGTGGAGAACAAGAGAGGGTAGTACAAACATTGTACTACATACCGACAAATCCATGGAAGACCTAGAAGTTTCAAACCAAGAAACAAGTTCCTTCTCGATAGGAAACCGGCAGGGCCGAGTATCTCTTGAGGAGACACTCGGCGTTTGCAGCGTAGTTATACCGGTCAACGATTCGGAATCGATTTCAGTTGACGCCCAGGGAGACGGGAACGCCACTTCCTGCGAAGTGGCCAAGAAGGTCGCTCCGATGGTCGAGAAGAACATTCCGGAAAACTGAGGCACCGAGGGGTTTCCGTGTCCGAGGGGGAACAGGACTACCGCAGCCACGAGTACGTGGCCGACCACGAACAAGAGGTGTACCGCGAGCAGGGCGGGACCGAGGCCGAACAACAGATCGAATCCGGCGGGATCGGGGGAATGCCGGTCGGTTTGGCCAGGAAGATGATGGCCCAAGCCGAGGCGGAGGAAGCCGCACAGCAGTACTCGCAGCAGCAGGCCAAAACGCTGTCCCAGGAACAGCTGGTGCGCGGCCGCCCCGCGGAACTGGGCAGTACCCGCTACGAGTCCTACCCGCACAAGGAACTGGCTCGGTTCGTCAACGAGGACTTCGAGCCGAGCAAAGTTCACGATGTCGGACGCATCTATCACGAGCACGGCGCCAAGCTCACCGACTTCTCCGATCGCATTCACCAGGCGGCGGCCAAAACGGAACAGACCTGGACCGGCCGCGCCGGGGACGCGATGCGCGGGCACATGAGGACGATCTCCGACCACATGGGCCATTCCGGGCAAGGAGCTCAGCTGACGGCCAACCAGATCGGCATGCAGGCCGAATCCGGTGAACAGGCCCGCAACTCCATGCCCGAGGACCCCGAGTTCGACATGAAGGCCGAGCTGGCCGGGCTGATGAGCAACCCGAACCCGTTCACCGCCGTGCAGCGCGCCAACGAGGTCAAGGAAAAAGCCGAACAGGCCCAGCAGGCCCACCAGGAAGCCGCCCAGGTGATGGGCAAGATGGAGCAGAACTTCGGGCAGGCCGCCGACAACACTCCACTGTTCACCCCTCCTCCGGAAGGCCCCGGCGACGGCCGGTCCGGAACAGGCACGGGCGGCACCGGAGCGGGTACGGGCGGTACCGGCACCGGAACAGGCGTGGGTACCGGTGGCACCGCGTCCATCGGCACCGGAACGGCCCCGGCCGGGACCTACTCCGCCGGCACCGGAACGGCTTCGGCCGGCTCGGGCACGGCGAACCCGCCCGGTTCCACCGGCCAGAGCCAGACACCGCCCTCCTCCACCAACACCGCGTGGAACTCCGGCGGCAACACCGGAAACTCCGGTCTGCCCCCCGGCGTGGTGCGCGGACCCGACGGCACCCTCTACCGCAAGGATCCCCAAACCGGGCAGTGGATGCGCCAGAACTCCGCCAACGGCCGCTGGGCCCCCGTTCCTCCCGGACAGCAGGTCCCCGGTGGCGGGCGTGCAGGCGGCAGCGCCGGCGGTGGCCGCGCCGGTGGCGGCTACGCGGGCGCGGGCGGCGCCGGTGGTGCCGGCGGTGGCCGTGCGGGAGGCTACTCCGGCGGTTTCGGCCCCGGATCCGGAGCCGGGTCCGGAGGGAACACGCTCGGCGCGGGCGGACGCGCCGGTGTCGGCAGCACCCCGTCCAGCCCCTCCGCAGGCACCGCGGGCGGCACCGCCGCCTCCTCCCATAGCCGAGGCGGTGGACGCGCGCCCATGGGGGCCGGCGCCGGGAACAGCCAGGGCGGTGACGAGGAAGAGGAGCACGAGCGCAAGTACGTCCTCGACTCCGACGAGATCGGGGACGAGCTCGGCCTGCCCGCCGTCGCGCCCCCGGTCATCGGAGCCCGGCCCGACGAGGAAGGCGGACGCTGATGCCGCGATCGTTCAGTCTGTCCACCCGGGCCGCCGACGTCCTCGGCGAACACCTCGGGATCAACCTGCGCCAGTTCCCGTTCGAACTGGACCACCACGGCGCCACCACCGAGGAGCGCTCCGAACTGCGCCACGAGGTGTGGAACGAACTGTCCCGACGTGGCCTGGTCGACCGCAAGGAGCTCGACCAGGACGTCGAAGCCGCCCTGCTCCTGCTGCACACGCCCCGGATCGAGATCGCCACGACCTACCTGGAAGCGGCCACCGAGGAAGTCCACCGGGCACGCACGGTGGTGACCGGGCGCACCGGAGTCCGAGCCACCCAGCAGCCCGAGCACATCCGGCTCGAATTCGTCGACCCGCGCGGCCTCGCCCGGCTGTGCACCGACCCGCTGCCCGAGGAGAAACCGGGCAGACTGGAAGCGGCCACCATCAACGCCGCCCAGGAACCGGCGCGCGGCAGCAGCGATGACGACGGCGAGGACACGTCGTGGCTGGCCCGCCCCGAGAACACCGCCACCGCCCGCAGTGGTGGTCCGCAGCTGCGAGCCGCCCAGCGGATCCTGGGACAGCCCACCCACCGGATCGGCTACTTCTTCGTCACCGGACGAGGACACGGCGGCGAGACCACGCGCCTGCCCGCCATCGGCTGGCGCGACACCGAAACCGGCCGCTACAGCGTCACCACCCGGCGCAACAACGACGGCGCCGAGTGGAACACCTTCGCCGGAGCCGACAAGCAACGGCTGACCACCTACCTCACCGAGCAGCTCAACGCGCTGCAGAACTAGCGAGACGGCACGAGCGAGTGCTCCCCAGGAGATTCCTGCCTGGGGAGCACTCGCAGTTATAACCGCATGGACCCGAGTGAGCACGAGGATCTGGTCCCCATCGGAGAGGACAGACCACTGCTGGCAGCGAAAAGCAGCCACATCCACGGCGGCGGCCCGGGGCCATCGACTGAGAACGCCGAGCACGGCAAGTAGAGCTTCGGAGATCTTAGGGCGTCTGGTCGATGAGTTTAGGGACGTCCAGCACGTCCATGTGTATCCCGTACCTAGTACTGCAGCCGTAGTTCAGTGTTCACGGCGGTGTTGTCGTTGGTAGTGGGCTTTGCGGGCGCGGTGTTGGTGACGTCGTCGCCAGGGGGACCAGGCCAGGATGTGGGTGGGTTGTTTGGGCGAGGTGCCGGTGGGGGAGTGCAGCAGGTGGGCGATCTCCGGCAGGGTCAGGGGATCAGTCCTGGTGGTGCTGATGTCGAGTGGGCGGTGGCGGTGGTGATCGCGAGGAAGGCGTAGGCCAGCAACACAAGTGTTGTCCAGCGGCACCAGGAGTGCCAGCGGCGCACCTGGTGCTGATCCAGTCCGGTCTGTCCTTTGGCGGTTTGGAAGGATTCCTCGACGGTCCAGCGACGTCCGGCGATAGTGACCAGTGTGGATAGCGGCACCGGATGAGGTGCGTGGAAGCGGTAGTAGGCGAGTTCGCCCGTGGTGCGGTTGCGGCGGGCCAGCAGCCACCGTTGTCAGGCGGCGTCGGGTTCATCCAGCTCGACGAGTGCCCAGTCGTAGTAGCGTTGCCCGTGCGCTCCAGCATCGGCGGACACGCGTTGCCACGCCCGTTGTCCCAGTGTGACGACCGTCGTGTCGGATCGGGTTGTTCCTGCGCCGGTGTGCACCTGGTGATCGCAAGACACAGCGAGTACGTAGCCGAGCTGCTGGATTTCCAGCTCGCGGCGCAGGATCGTGTTGCCGCCGTAGACGTCATCGGCGGCCACCCATCCGGCGGACACACCAGCGACTACGGCTCGAGTGATCATGGCCGTGGCCAGCTCTGGTTTCGTCGCGAACTCCACGTCGGCGGGTACCCCGGCCGCCTGGCGTCGATCCGGCTCATCGGCCCAGCAGCGAGGCAGGTATAGCTCCCTGTCGATGAGTGTGTGTCCAGCTTCGGTGGCGTAGGTGGCAAACACCGGTTTTCGATGCGTCCGGCGATGCCGGTGTACTGCCGTTGCACGCCGAGCGCGTGGCTGCCCTTCTTCAGGTCGCCGGTCTCATCGAGCACCAGCACCGCCTGCCGGTCGCCGAGATGTTCCACAGCGAGGTCACGCACGTCATCACGGACCGCATCGGCGTCCCCGAGGCTTGACGTAGCAAGTACTGCATCCCGTCCGGCGTGGCGTCACCGGCGTGCTCGGCCAAGGTCCAGCAGTTCTTGTGGCCTACGTCCGAGACCAGCCCCTGAACCAGCGCACGCGCCCGCTGCCGCGTCTCGACACGGACGAACCGCCAGCCACTCGCTGCATCAGCGCATCCAGTGCCGTCTGCCATCCGACAGGATCTATGCCGTGGCCTGCGGCCACCACGCGATCGTCAGTTGCCTCCACAGCACTACATGATCACGCGGTGGCCGTCTTCGCTGCATGCCCCCTCACCAACAGCGATCACCGAAGTCCGGCTGCAGTACTAGCCACGCCAGTCAAACTAGACAAAAACACCACATTGCCCGCCAAAGTACGCAAGAAGCACCCACGACGAGCACATTCGGAGGACACCCCAACCACAGGATCCGGGATGCCTCGTCAGCACCCGAGAAAATCAATGATGGAATTCATCACTGCCTTTGCCACATTTCCCAGTCAAGTGTTTTTATTGTTTTGTTGTAGAACATACTGGAGCAATCAGAGCAAATAGAAGATGATCTTAGGTACAATTGACACAGAGGTTGATGGCAAATATATTTCTTGGGAAATCCAGAAAACACAGAAACGTTTAGGTTTACAATGCGCAAGACTCTCGCTTTATCCGGTATAGCTACGGTAGTATTTTCCGCGATTATGTTCACTGCTCCAGCAGCTAATGCTGAAACACTTGGGACATACAACTGCTCGGTTCCCTTCTCCGATGCATGGCAATGTGCAAACGTAGATGTGGGAGCAAAACAATCGATCACTATCGAACTGAACTCCAGCGAAGGAGTGGAAACCGGTTTCTGTTTGCAAAGATCTTCCACCGGGAATGAAGTTGGCGACTGCCGGGCGATCAACGAAGGAGGAACCTCCGCTGTACTGTGGACCAATCCAGGATTTGAAACTGTAAACATAGACGTTATGGCGAATGCGAACCCTTGGTGCTGCACGACCGACATAGATTTCACGGTACACAGCAACTGAACATTCACTGAAAAATATCATGACAACCAAGCACGAAAGAGATGGAATGATTCGACGCTCTATCTTGACCACCTGCAGTATTTTTTCCTTGATCGCTTCCTTCGTACTCGGTTCCACTGCTGCTTCTGCCAGCGAAACCAAAGCGGATCCTCCCTGGCCAGTGGACTACTGCGGTGCTTACAATCACGGAAGTGAGAGTGCCGATGTCCCTTCGGAAAACCAATACAAGTACTACAAGAGCGTTATGCCGGATAACGGCGAAATAGAGGAACTCCTCTGTGGTAACGGCCACACTTGGGGTGCAGTCCACATAGGAACTAAGCACAACGTCAGCGATTGGTCTGTGACCCTGGATTGCATGGCCAATATAATCGACCGCGGAAATTACGAATTAGACAACAATGGCAAGCGCCAGTGGCACTTCGTCTGGAGTGCTGGACGTTGGGCACATCTGACCGCTGGAGACAACGGAATATTAACTTCCTTTACCTACGACAATGAAGAAGGATCCTGGTCGGAGTGTGCCTACGCCTAGTTCAGAGATAGTCCCGATCCCAGCGAGGCAACTATGGACCCGAGTGAGCTGTACGCCGGAGTATACGTCGTATGGGACCCACCAGAAGGAGAAGAGGACCGCCGCGCTCCTGGTATGGGTCTAGTTCGTAATCATCCCGGAATAATAATTAGCCCACACTGGCAAGACGTGGGCGTGAAATGGTTCCTCAAAGAGAGTGACATGGCTAGCACAGAATCATTTTACAGGTACCAAGATCTTCGCAAGGTAACTCCACTGGAGTTCCTGGAACGCTGCGAAGAGGCCAAAGAAAGAGCAAACGAGATAAATTAATAGGCACCAAGAAACGCACTCCATTATCCACACAAAAAGGATAGTCATGCGAAGACTATATTCCACACTGGGGAGTATCGTAACTGTTCTCACGTTTGTGCTCCTGAGCGCCCCAGGAGCCAACGCTGAGAAAATCGGAACTTACAACTGCACTATACCCTCTTCGGGAGGATTTCAGTGCGCAACCATAACTGTCCACATCAAACAGACTGTGCAGATCTACCTACACGAAGCCGAAGACAATGTCGGATTCTGCCTAAGACTTGTTTCCAATGACTCCGAAGTTGGTGATTGTAGGTTTCTGAGTGCTGGGCAGATGAGTCGCGCGCTATGGACAAACCCAGGAACTGGGGCCAAGAAGGTAAGGGTATACGGCAATGCCGATTCTTGGGCGTTCGAAACTCACGCAAAGTTCTCAGTTCACCTCGTCTGATCGCTTGTGGTAGATTCCTGTCACTATGAATCTCGTCGCCAGACGCAGCGGGTTGGCCGGGTACTGGCCCGGCCAACCCCTGGTCGACATCGGTTCCGGGCTGCTGCTCGGAGCGGCCCTGTTCCTGGTGGAGCTCCAGCACCGGATCTCGCTGAAGGAAGCGGCCCTCGGCTACTTCGCCTACTCGGACCCCATACCGATCGTTCTGTCCCTGTTCATCGGTGTGCTGGCCGCCGCGCCGGTCTTCCTCACCGACCAGGAGACCGGGCGCACCCCGTATCTGCGGATCGCGGGGGTCGGCCCGCGAAGGCACGTGCTCAGCTCGGTGCGGGTCGCCGCGATGCGAGCGCTGCTCATCACCACCGCGCTGCTCGTCCTCGTCGACGTGCTTGCACTGTTCTTCTACCCGCTGCGCACCGTCGACGAGAGCGCTGTCCTGTGGCCCGCGCTGCACGGACTGGGGCCGGTCGTGGACCTGGTCATGCTGCTGTGGTGCTGCCTGCTCTCGGCGAGCGTGCTGCTGGTGGCGCACCTGCTCGCCGTGTACCGCACTCCCCGGCTGGTCGCGCTGGTCTGCGCACCGCTGATGGTGATGCTCGGCGCGTTCGCGGGCGAGGAGCTCGGGGTTCCCTTCCTGAAGCTGATGATCACCCCTGGACACGGTGCCCACCTCTTCCCGCACAACCCGCTGAACTGGGCGGCCGGTCCCGCGCTGCTGCTGGTCGTGAACACTGCCCTGACCATCGCGCTGGCGACACTCGCCCCCCGCCCCGAACGCTAGGTTGAACGAGCACATGGATTCCCCGAACAGAGCACTGCTCGAAGCCACGCGGCTGGGCAAACGCTTCGGCAAGCACTGGGCGGTGCGCGACGTCGACCTGTCCGTCCGCAGTGGCCGCACCATCGGCATCGTCGGCCCCAACGGGGCGGGCAAGACCACGCTGCTGGCCGCGCTGCTCGGCCTGATCGAACCGAGCGCGGGCGAGCTGAGCCTCGGCGACGCGAACTCGGCACGTCCCCGCTTCGGCGCGGTGCTCGACCAGGACGGGCTGATCAACAGCGTTTCCGGCCGCCGCAACCTCGACCAGTGGGCCGGGATGCTGGGCAACGTCACCAGCGGCGAGATCGACGACTGCCTCGACGCGGTCGGCATGCGCGCCGCTGCGCACCGGCGGGTCGGAACCTACTCGCTGGGCATGCGCCGTCGGCTGTGCCTGGCGCGGGCACTGCTGGGCGAGCCGGAGATACTGGTGCTCGACGAACCCGGCAACGGGCTCGACCCCGCCGGGGTCATCCGACTCAAGGAACTCGTGGCCGAGCGGGCCCGCGCCGGGACCGGAGTGATCTTCAGCAGTCACTCGATCGCCGACGTCGACGAGATGAGTGACGAGGTCGTCTACATCTCCGAAGGCCGGGTGGTCACCCGATGGGCCGAGGACAGCCCCCGCTGGTGGAAGCTGCGCCTGGCGGGTGAGGCCGCGGAACCGGAGAACTCCCGGCACGCGGCCTCGGTCGCCCTGAAGGAGTACGACTGGGCGCACTGGATCGACCCGTACGTCGGCCTGATCGCGGCGCAGTCCGCGCCGCTGCACGAACTGCTCGCCCTGCTCTCCGCAGCGGAACTGCCGCTGTCGAACGTGGTCGACCTCGGCCGCGACATCGAACAGCCCTTCCGCGGATTGGACAGCTGGTGATGCCGCGACACCCGAACCCGGTACGGCGCGGCGGCACCGCCCGTCTCGCGGCAATGCTCGCCACGCTGCCCGCGCTGCGCTGGTCCACCCCGGCGATCCTGCTGGGCTGGTTCTTCGTCGGTACCAGCTCCGCACCACCCGGGATGTTTCCCGAGGCGACCTACGGCGACTGGGTGGTGCTGTCCTCGCTGTCCCCGCGAACCCTGGCGCTGGAACTGGTCGTCTTCTACGCGCTGCTGCTGGCCACCATGCAGTCCCTGGCCCGGGCGAACGGGCTGCACACCCACGCCCAGCTGGTGCTCGGTTTCCGGCGCTGGGTCGCTTCCGTGGTCGGCTCCGTGGTGCTCACCGCCACGGCCTTCCTGGCGCTCTGGCTGCTGCTGTTGCTCTATAGGAGCTACCAGCTCGGATCTGGCCCGCAGAGCGTACTGCTGTCCGCGGCGACCGTGGAGAGACTGGACCCGGTGATCCAGCCGGGAATCGGTTTCGTGCTGCTGGCGCTGCTGCTCGACTGGGCCGCACTGGTGCTGACCGGGCTGCTCGTGGCGGCGATCGTCAACGGGGTGCGCAACCAGCGAGCGGCCGGCCTGCTGATCGCGGGGGTACTGCTGGCCCAGGTCCCGCTCACCTCGACCGATCTCGGGCTGCGCTGGGTCGAGCTCGCCGACCCGTTCCTGGTGCTCACGGCGTATCCCGTGCTCTACGCGCAGAGCGCCCTCGCCCTGACGGTGAAGCTGTCGCTCAACCTTCTGATGTGGGGCGGGCTGTGCTGGTGGCTGCTGAGCCGGCCGCCGCGGAACGCGGCGCTGCTGTCCCCCGGCGGCTGACAGTTACAGGCAGAACTGGGAGCACGGCCCGGCGCGCTCGCGGCTCAGCGGAGCGGCCCGAGCCGTCCACAGGGGGTTTCCTCCTGGGGAAAACTTCCAATTATAGGCAAAATTGGGAGCCCCAGGTCACCACGGAACCCCCGGCACGGGCACACGCGCGCCCGCGCCGGGGGCCGTTTCACCGGGCGTCCACCCGTTCACCGGAGGTCCACAAAGGACGGTTCCGCGGTCACTCGGTCCTGACGTGCGCGCCGCGCGCCGTGGCGTTGTCGATCCCCGCCTCGGCGGCCAGCCGCAGGCACACCGCGTCCAGCGCCAGGTGCACGGCCTGGTCGAACAGGCTGGACAGCGGCTGCGCGGTCGCGGTCTCGCCCTCTGCCCGGTTCTTGGTCGCCGCCGGGACCAGCAGCACGGCGTCGGCCGCAGCGGCCAGCTCGGAGTCCGCGTCCGTGGTCACCGCGACCACCCGGCCACCGGCGCGGCGCGCCTCCCCCGCGGCCCGCACCGTCCCGCTCGTGTTCCCCGAACCGGACACCCCGACGAGCACGTCCCCCGCGGCGAAGGCCGGGGCGGTGGCCTCGCCGACCACGTGCACCGCGTACCCCAGGTGCACGAGCCGCATCGCGAAGGAACTGGCCATGAAGCCGGATCGCCCCGCACCGGCCACGAACGCCCACCTGGAGCCGCTCAGGCAGGCAGCCCGCGAGCTCGCCGCGGGCCTTCCTCCCGGGTGAGCGGCCTTCCGGGTGGGTGAGTGGAGAGTTCGTCAGCTCGGCCGTCGGGAGGGCGCTGCTTCAGGCACCAGCGGCACCGCCGAACTCCCGGACAGGAACTTCAGACCGAAGGGCACCGTTCAACGCAAACGCTCCGAGCCCGAGCAGTCGGCACCGCCGCGGAACCCACCAAGCAAGCCGAGCCGCCGAACCTACTGGCAGGAATCAGCCTTCGTTCTCGCACGCTCGGGTCCGACGAAGCGGCAGGCCGCGCCCCTGCGACCAGCGCTCCCAGGCGAAGAGCACCACCGCCGCCAGCACCGCCGTACCGAACATGGCGGCGAACCGGCCGAACTCGACGGTGGCGTCCTCCGGGAACAACAACTCCGGCACCAACTGCCCCAGCAGAAGCAGCACGCCGAACCACACGTACTTCATCGGACTCCCCCGACAAACGCCGCTACGAAAACACCTCGAACGCGAAATAGCCTGCTTCGGTACTTGGCCCGGTGGTTGATCCAACCGCCGCCCGAGCGTGACATCCCCGGCGCAGGAATAGCCATGGCGGAATTCCTCCGCGAAAAAGGGAAACTCTCGGGTGACCGCGACCCCAGCACGCGCGGCGGGAATCCTAACGCCGCGCACCGCCCTTCCGGCACGCCCCCCGCGTGCTGCGGGGCGACGAAGAACACAGTCCGGCACACCCGGGCGAACAGCGCCGAACGGGTGTTCCGCCGCTCACATCGCCCCACGTCACGGCGGTATCCGCCCGGTCACCTCTGGACCCACCCCCTAACCTGACGGGGTGTCCGAAACCGGAGAAGCACGCCCGAAACCGGGTTGGATCCGGCGGCTGACCGCCGCCTGCTGGCGCCACCCCGTGGCCGTGTTGCTTTCCATGGGCTCCGCTGTGACCGCGGTCGGCATGGAAGCGGCCGTACCCGTACTGACCAAGATCGCGGTGGACGACGCGGTGTCCGGAACGACCGCACGGCTCGGCTGGATCGTCGTCGCGATGCTCGGGCTGGGACTGTTCCGCTTCGGTGCCGCGTTCGTGCGCCGCTACAGCGCGGGCAGGCTCGCGGTGGACGTGCAGCACGACCTGCGCAGAGCCGTGTTCGGTTCCGTCCAGCGCCTCGACGGGGGCAAGCAGGACTCGCTGCGCACCGGACAAGTCGTCTCACGCTCGATCAGCGATCTGCAGCTGGTCAACGGTCTGCTGTCCATGCTGCCGCTGGCCGCGGGAACCGTGATGCTCGCCGTCTTCTCCCTCGCGGCGATGCTGTGGCTGTCGCCGCTGCTCACGCTGATCGCGCTCGTGGTGGGGCCGCTGATCGCGCTGGTCACGGCGTACAGCAAGAAACGCCTGTTCCCGGCGACCTGGACCGCCCAGCAGCGCGCCGCCGACATCGCCGAACAGGTCGAGGAGACCGTGAGCGGCGTTCGGGTGGTCAAGGGCTTCGGGCAGGAGAGGCGCGAGGTCGAACGGATGACCAGCCGCGCGCGCCACCTGTTCGCCGACCGGATGCGCGCCGCCAGGGTGACCGCCTCACCCTCCGCGCACCTGACGGCCCTTCCGCTCGCCGGGCAGGTCGGCGTGCTCGGGCTCGGCGGCTGGCTCGCCCTGAACGGGCAGGTCAGCGTGGGCACGTTCATCGCCTTCGCCGGTTATCTGACCATGCTCGCCGGTCCGGCGCGGATGCTGTCCAACGTGCTGATCCAGTCCCAGCACGCCAGGGCCGGGCTGGAACGACTCCACGAGGTGATCGACACCCGGCCGGACGTGACCGACGCCCCCGACGCGGTGAACCTGCCCGCGGGGCCGCTGCGGGTGGAGATGGACGAGGTCCACTTCGGCTACACCGAAGACCAGCCCGTGCTGCGCGGGGCCAGCCTGGACATCCGGCCCGGCGAGACCCTGGCCCTGGTCGGGTCGGCCGGATCGGGCAAATCGACCGTCTCGCTGCTGCTTCCGCGTTTCTACGACGTGCGCTCCGGCAGCATCCGGATCGGCGGGGAAGGCGCCGAACGGCCCTGCGGGCAGGACGTCCGGGAAGTGCGGATGGACTCGCTCCGCTCGGCCGTCGGCGTCGTCTTCGAGGAGGCCTTCCTGTTCTCGGACACGATCAGGGGCAACATCTCCTACGGGCATCCGGACGCGTCCGAGCAGGAGATCGTCGCGGCTGCCCGCGCGGCCGAGGCCCACGAGTTCGTGACCGACCTGCCCCAGGGCTACGACACCGTCGTGGGGGAACGCGGCCTGACCCTGTCCGGGGGGCAACGGCAGCGGATAGCGCTGGCCCGGGCCCTGCTGACCGACCCGCGGGTGCTGGTCCTGGACGACGCGACCTCGGCCGTGGACCCGGCCACCGAGGCGGCCATCCACGACACCCTGCGGTCCGTCACCGCCGAGCGGACCACCCTGCTGATCGCGCACCGCCGTTCCACCCTCGAGCTGGCCGACCGCATCGCGGTGCTCGACGGGGGCAGGGTCGTCGACAGCGGCACCAGGCGGGAACTGGAGCGGCGTTCGGAGCTGTTCCGCTCCCTGCTGTCCGGACCGTCCGGGCCCGTGGAGCGGGCCGCCCCCGGGGAACGGTCCGGAAACCCGGTGGGGGCCCCGGGGCAGGAACCGACCCCGGAGCTCTGGCCGGACGAACAGCGCGGAGCCGGGCGCGCGGGCCCGGACCGCGTCGGCACTCCCCGGGCCGAGGGCACGACCCCGGCAGCCCGCGCCGGAGGCGGTGCGGGAACGCGCTCCCCCGGGGGCGCGGCCGGCGCGACGACGGACGCCCCGCCCACCGCGGAGCTGGCGAACGCGATCAGCCGGCTGCCGCGCGCCGCGGACGAGCCGGAACTCGACGGCGTGAACCCGACCGCCCCCGACCCGTGCTTCCGGCTGCGTGAGCTGTTCCGGCCGATCCGCGGGAAGCTGCTGCTCACGGTGCTGCTGTTCGCCCTGAGCGCCGCCGCGTCGGTGACCCTCCCCTCGCTGGTGCGCTGGGGCGTCGACGGCGGCGTCGGCGCGAGCGACCCGAGGACGCTGTTCACCGCGACCGCGGTGGGAGCGGGCGTGGTGCTGCTCGGCTGGGTGGCCGTGCGCGCGCAGACGGTGGTGGCCGCCCGCACCGGGGAGACCCTGCTGTACCTGCTCCGGCTGCGCAGCTTCTCCCACCTGCAACGGCTGGGACTGGACTTCTACGAGCGGGAGCGGGCCGGGCGCGTCATGACGCGGATGACCACCGATGTGGACGCGCTCTCCTCGTTCCTGCAGACGGGGCTGGCCACGGCCGTGGTCAGCTTCTCCACGATCCTCGGGGTGGCCGCGGCGCTGCTGGTCACCGACCTCTCGCTCGCGCTGGTCTCCCTGTCGGTGCTGCCGCTGCTGGTGGTGGCCACCGTGATCTTCCGCAGGGTCTCCTCCGTCGCCTACGCGGAGGCGCGCGAGCGGGTGAGCACGGTCAACGCCGAGATGCAGGAGAACGTCTCCGGGCTGCGCGTGTCCCAGGCACACCGCAGGGAACGACTGGCGGCCGAGCGCTTCGCCGCGCGCAGCGACGCCTACCGGCGCTCCCGGCTGCGGGCCCAGCGCTACATCGCCACCTACTTCCCCTTCGTGACGATGCTCTCCGAGCTGGCCCAGGCCGTGGTTCTCGGCGTCGGGGCGACGCGCGTCGCCCAGGGGGACCTGACGGCGGGTGCGCTTGCGGCGTTCCTGCTGTACCTGGGGATGTTCTTCAGCCCAGTGCAGCAGCTGTCCGGGGTCTTCGACTCCTACCAGCAGGCCGTGGTGGGGCTGCGCAGGATAGGCGAGCTGCTGCGCACCCCCACTTCGGTTCCCGAGGCCACCCATCCGGCCACCGTGCCGAGCAAGCTCTCCGGCGAGGTCGAGCTGCGCTCGGTGTCCTTCCACTACCCGGGTTCGGACGACACGGCGCTGTCCGACATCTCGCTGCACGCGGCGCCCGGCGAGACCATCGCGCTCGTCGGTGCCACGGGCGCGGGCAAGTCGACGCTGGTCAAACTGCTGGCCAGGTTCTACGACGCCTCCGAGGGGGCGGTGCTGGCCGACGACGTCAACATCCGCGACTACCCGACCTGCGGTTATCACCGGCACCTGGCCGTGGTCCCCCAGGAGGGGCACCTGTTCGCCGGCGACGTCGCGAGCAACATCGCCTACGGGCGCCCCGAGGCCGGACCGGCCGACGTGGAACGCGCGGCCCGCCGGGTGGGGGCGCTGCCCGGCATAGCCGCGCTCCCGGAGGGTTTCCGCCAGCGAACCGGCGAGGGCGGCCGGTCGCTCTCGGCCGGGCAGCGTCAGCTCGTCGCCCTGGCCAGGGCCGAACTCGTCGATCCGGACATCCTGCTGCTGGACGAGGCGACCGCCGCGTTGGACCCGGCGACCGAGGCGATGGTGGCCTCGGCGCACAGCCGTCTCGCGGAGAACAGGACCACTTTCGTCGTCGCGCACAGGTTGGCCACCGCAGCCCGCGCGGACCGCATCGCGGTGCTGGACGGCGGGCGGCTCGTGGAGCAGGGCACCCACCGGGAGCTGTTGGCCGAGGACGGCTTCTACGCGCGGCTCTGGGAGAGCGGAGGCGACTTCGACGGCCTCGACGGGCAGCAGCTGCCGTGGGGGACCGGGACCGACGAGCCGGCCGAACGGGTGGCCACGAGTCCCTAGCGGTTCTCGCTCAGCTCGCTCGGCGTGCCGCCACGGGGAGGCGGCCTCCCGCGGCGGCACCGGTCGAGCCGCCACGGGCTGGTACCAAATCTGGTACCTGGCAGGTATGCTGGCCTCATGCCTGCTCTGAACGTGGAATTCACCGAGGAAGAGATGACTCAGCTCCGTCACGCGGCCGGACGCGAGGCCAAGAGCCTACGCGCGATGGCTCATGATGCGGTGCTCACCGAGCTGCGGCGTCGCAAGGTCACCGCCGCGGCAACGCGCGTGGCCACGCTGTCCGCCGATCTGAACACTCGTCTGGCCGAGAAGTGAGCGAAATCGACCTCGAAACTCTCGACGTCGCCGACGTGCTCGAGATCGCCCGTGTAACTCTGACGAACCCACCGACTGTGCGCGACTACGGGTTGTTGGAAAGCGCGATCGAGCGTCCCTACACCTCGGTGTTCGGCCAAGACGCCTATCCCGTCCTGCACATGAAGGCCGCCACGCTGCTGCACTCATTGGCCACCAACCACGCGCTCGTGGACGGCAACAAACGCACCGCCTGGGCCACGACGATGGTCTTCCTGGAACTCAACGGGCATCCGCTGGTCGAGCCGCTCGACACGGACAAGGCCGAGGACCTGGTCTGCAGAACCGCGCAGAACCAACTCTCCCTCGAGGAGATCACCGAAGCCCTCTACGAGTTCACCTGCTGAACTCATCCGGGACTTCGTTCACCCCCGACCCCGCTGCGCGCCGATGTGATCGCGGCGGGTGACCTCATCCCGCGACGACCACGCCTCACCGGGGGACGGAACGCGCCGATCGAGGTTCCCAGCATGTGACCACCGGGGAACCACCATGCAGGAAATCCGGAAAGTGCGCGAAACCTCACATTCCTCTCGGAGCGCGGTCCCGCCCGGGACGAGCGCTTCAAGGCGATGAGGCAAAAACCCCACATACTACCGGAAAAGCCGAGCTCGAGCAGGAGCGGAATCACCCGGAAGGAGGCGCCCGTCCTCCACCTGATCGATTCGGCAACCCGCGCTCAACCGCAAGGATCTCGGGAGAGTGCCAACGAAACACCCCGGAAGCGTTAGCCTGGTACGCGAGCGTTGCAAAACCACGAGCAGATGGATCGAGGCGAACGCCAGCCGTGTCCAGCAGCAGTCCAGCCTCACAGTTCGGCCCCAACGAGTGGTTGATCGAGGAAATGTATGAGCAGTACCTCAATGACCCGTCGTCGGTAGACTCGGCATGGCACGAGTTCTTCGCCGACTACCGGCCCGGCCAGTCAACCACCGGGGAGACCTCGGCTGAGGCGGCAAGCGCGACAGCGAGCCGGAGCACCTCGACCGCCACCAAGGCCGACCAGCAGAACGGCCAGGTCCACAACGGCGCGACGGTGAGCTCCGCCCCGGCGGACGCGCAACGCCCCAGCTCTCAAGGTGCCGCGGGCTCCCAACCGACCAAGCAGCAATCCGCCTCCACCAAGACCGGTGCCGCGCAGGACGGCGCCAGGCAGAGCACCGCGCAGCAGGCTTCCAAGCCGTCCCCGCAGGAGGCGGCCAAGGCCGCACCGGTCAAGGAGGAGTCCGGCGGCGACGAGACGAAGCCGCTGCGCGGCCCGGCCGCGGCGATCGCCAAGAACATGGAGCAGTCGCTGTCGGTGCCCACCGCCACCAGCGTGCGCGCGATCCCGGCGAAGCTGCTCTTCGACAACCGCATCGTGATCAACAATCACCTGAAGCGGAACAAGGGCGGCAAGATCTCGTTCACCCACCTGATCGGCTACGCCCTGGTGCGCGCCCTGCGGGACTTCCCCGGCATGAACCGTCACTACGACGAGGACGCCAAGGGCAAGCCCGCGGTCGTGACCCCCGAGCACGTCAACCTGGGCCTGGCGATCGACCTGCCGGGCAAGGACGGTTCGCGCAACCTCGTGGTGGCCTCCATCAAGGCGTGCGAGAACATGAGCTTCCTCCAGTTCTGGCAGGCCTACGAGGACATCATCCGCAAGGCGCGCAACAACGCGCTGACCGCCGAGGACTTCGCGGGCACCACGATCTCGCTGACCAACCCGGGTCCCAGCGGAACCAACCACTCGGTTCCCAGGCTCACCCAGGGCCAGAGCGCCATCATCGGCGTGGGCGCCATGGAGTACCCCGCCGAGTTCCAGGGCGCCAGCGAGAAGGCCCTCACCGAGATGGGCATCAGCAAGATCGTGACGCTGACCTCCACCTACGACCACAGGGTGATCCAGGGCGCCGAGTCCGGCGAGTTCCTGCGCAAGGTGCACAACCTGCTGCTCGGCGAGGACAACTTCTTCGACGACATCTTCGCCTCGCTGCGCATCCCCTACGAGCCGGTTCGGTGGTCCACGGACATCCCGGAGGGCGCCGTCGACAAGACCGCCCGGGTGCTGGAGCTGATCGACGCCTACCGCACCCGCGGTCACCTGATGGCCGACATCGACCCGCTGAACTACCGGCAGCGCAGGCACGAGGACCTCGACGTCCTCTCGCACAACCTGACGCTGTGGGACCTCGACCGGGAGTTCCCCGTCGGCGGTTTCGCCGGGCAGGAGCACATGAGCCTGCGCGACGTCCTGGGTGTGCTGCGGGACTCCTACTGCCGCACGGTCGGCGTGGAGTACATGCACATCCTCGAGCCGGACGAGCGCGAGTGGCTGCAGCACCGCGTCGAGAAGCCGCACGAGAAGCCGGACCAGTCCGAGCAGAAGTACATCCTGTCCAAGCTCAACGCGGCCGAGGCCTTCGAGACCTTCCTGCAGACCAAGTACGTCGGGCAGAAGCGCTTCTCCCTGGAGGGCGCCGAGACCATCATCCCGCTGTTGGACGCGGTGCTGGACTCCTCGGCACGGACCGAACTCGACGAGGTCGTCGTCGGCATGCCCCACCGGGGCAGGCTCAACGTGCTCGCCAACATCGTCGGCAAGCCGATCGCCCAGATCTTCCAGGAGTTCGAGGGCAACCTCGACCCGGGGCAGGCGCACGGCTCCGGCGACGTGAAGTACCACCTGGGTGCCGAGGGCAAGTACTTCAGGATGTTCGGTGACGGCGAGACCAAGGTCTCGCTGACCTCCAACCCCTCGCACCTGGAAGCCGTCGACCCCGTGCTGGAAGGCCTCGTCCGGGCCAAGCAGGACATCCTGAACAAGGGTCAGGAGGGCTTCACCGTGCTGCCGGTGCTGCTGCACGGTGACGCCGCCTTCGCGGGGCAGGGAGTCGTCGCCGAGACGCTGAACCTCTCGCTGCTGCGCGGCTACCGCACCGGCGGGACGGTGCACGTGATCATCAACAACCAGGTCGGCTACACCACCACGCCCGAGTCGGGACGTTCGAGCAAGTACTCCACGGACGTGGCCAAGATGACCGGATCGCCGGTGTTCCACGTCAACGGGGACGATCCCGAGGCCTGCGTGTGGGTCGCCAAGCTCGCGGTGGAGTACCGCAACACCTTCGGCAAGGACGTCGTGATCGACATGGTGTGCTACCGCAGGCGCGGGCACAACGAGGGCGACGACCCGTCGATGACGCAGCCGTCCATGTACGACGCCATCGACAAGATGCGCAGCGTCCGCAAGACCTACACCGAGTCGCTGATCGGACGCGGCGACATCACGGTCGACGAGGCCGAGAACGCGCTCAAGGACTACGCCAACCAGCTCGAGCACGTGTTCAACGAGGTGCGCGAGCTGGAGAAGCACCCGCCGGAGCCGAGCCCGTCGGTCGAGTCCGAGCAGCAGATCCCCACGAAGCTGGACACCAGCATCTCCGAGGAGGAGGTGCGGCGGATCGCCGACGCCCAGACCGACCTCCCGGAGGGCTTCAACCCGCACTCGCGGGTCAAGCCCGTGCTGGAGCGGCGCACCAAGATGGGCAAGGAAGGCGGGATCGACTGGGCGTTCGGCGAGCTGCTCGCGCTCGGCTCGCTGACCACCTCGGGCTACCCGGTGCGGCTGACCGGGCAGGACACCCGGCGCGGCACCTTCGGGCAGCGGCACGCGGTGGTCATCGACCGCAAGACGGGCACCGAGTACACCCCGCTGCAGAACCTCTCCCCGGAGCAGGCCAAGTTCCTCACCTACGACTCCGCGCTGTCGGAGTTCGCCGCCGTCGGTTTCGAGTACGGCTACTCGGTGGGCAACCCCGACGCCATGGTGCTGTGGGAGGCCCAGTTCGGTGACTTCTTCAACGGGGCCCAGCCGATCATCGACGAGTTCATCTCCTCCGGCGAGGCCAAGTGGGGACAGCGCTCGGACGTGGTCATGCTGCTTCCGCACGGGCACGAGGGGCAGGGTCCCGACCACAGCTCGGCCCGCATCGAACGCTGGCTGCAGCTGTGCGCGGAAGGGTCCATGACGGTGGCCATGCCGTCCACTCCGGCGAACTACTTCCACCTGCTGCGCAGGCACGCCCTGGACGGCATCGACCGGCCGCTGGTCGTGTTCACCCCCAAGTCGATGCTGCGGCTCAAGGAGGCGACCAGCCCGATCGAGCACTTCACCTCGGGCAAGTTCGCCTCGGTCATCGACGACCCGACCGGGCCGGACCCGGGCGAGGTGCGCAAGATCGTGCTCTGCACCGGCAAGCTCTACTACGAGCTGGCCGCCGAGCAGGCCAAGCGGGAGTCGCAGGACACGGCCGTGGTGCGGCTGGAGCAGCTCTACCCGCTCCCGCACCGCAAGCTGGGCAGGCTGCTGGAGCGCTACTCCAACGCCTCCGAGCTCCGCTGGGTTCAGGAGGAGCCGCGCAACCAGGGCGCCTGGCCGTTCCTCGGGCTCGCGCTGCCCCAGCAGTTCGGTCCCGAGCTGGCGGGTCGGCTCAAGGTCGTCGCACGCAGGCCCATGGCGGCTCCGGCCACCGGCCTCAAGAAGGTCCACGACGTGGAGCAGGCAGAGGTCATCACCAACGCCTTCGCCGACTAGGAGGAGTCGGCGGCTCGGCTCGCCCAACGGCCGGCCCGAGCGGCCGGGGGTTTCGCACGGTGACGGGGTCGCCGGTCCGCACGGGCCGGCGGCCCCGTTGCTCTCGGGGCGGGGCCGCGCGGGACGTGCCGGGACCTCACCGCGCGGGCAGGCCACCTTCCCGCGCGGCGGCTTCCTCCCTGTCGTGCCGGGATGACCATCACCGGGTACGTCGCCCACCGAGAGCGGAACGGCCTTTTCGAGAGCCGCCGCCGGGTGCGTCGCCTCCGACGTGCGAACAGTTCGGGCGAGCCCCGCCCCCTCGGCCCTGGGCACGAGCGCTCCGGGAACCATCCGCAACACGGCTGCGGGCCCCTCGGCCCCGCAGCCCCGGTCGAACCGGTCGAGCACCCGGCGCGCTCGGCCCCGGTCCAGCACCGGCAGGACGGGGCAGCTTAGGCTTCCCCTCGACGATCCACCGAACAGGAAACCAGGACCGTTGTTGGGAGGCGGGTTTGTACTTCACCGACCGTGGTCTCGAAGAGCTCGAGGAACGTCGCGGGGACGAACAGGTGAGCATGGTCTGGCTGGCCGACCGGATGCGCGCGTTCGTCGACGAGAATCCCGAGTTCGAGGACTCCGTCGAGCGGTTGGCGACCTTCCTGGCCCGCGACGAGGGCGACGAGGAGAGCTCCGAGGACGAGGCAGACGAGGACTGAGATCCGGTGGTGCGCGCCACCACATCACGGTCGACATCCTCACGGTCGCGGCGGAGCAGCCGAGTCCTCCGCCGGCCCGACCGCCGGAGGACTCGCCCACCGAATCCTCCCGATCACCTCCTCGAACCGAACGGATATCCACGGTTCCACCCCGTGCCGCATTTTCCACCCGTCAAAAGCGAACACTCTGGAACCCCGGGACCTCGGCACGCTCCCCGGGGGTCAGCTCCAACAGAAGCTCCCCCTCGCAGTTCGGCAGAGCGAACACCCGAGCCGGGGCGTCGGTCTCGTTCCACATGGAACCCGACGCGGCCGTATCATAACAACCGTCGGGATGGCGGAA
Organism: Actinopolyspora biskrensis; assembly: GCF_013408175.1. GTDB lineage: Bacteria > Actinomycetota > Actinomycetes > Mycobacteriales > Pseudonocardiaceae > Actinopolyspora > Actinopolyspora biskrensis. The sequence continues at coordinate 16,195 of NZ_JACBYW010000005.1, read as the reverse complement.
AATAATCAGATTACCACTCCGGTTCGAATAGGTAAAATCCCCGACAGCCGCGTGCGCGGAAGCAGGAAAAGCCATCACCAAAAAAACGAAAATAACCGGACAGAGCGAACGAAGCGACATCGCACCAGTTTTCGGCCAGGCCCGCAAAGGACGCACGACATAATTTTTCCGTTCTCAGCGCGGATCGATTTCCGCGCCGCTCCGGGCGCGCTGAAGCACCCGACACACGACCGAAAGGATCACCTCCTCAGGCCTTGAAGCTCTCGAAGTGCACCTTGGGCGGTGGTACCGACTTGTTGACGCCGACTTTGTACACGAGCATACCTCCACACTTCGGCTCGGAATACAACTCGATCGCATCGATCGTCTTGTTGTTCAACGCCCGACCCTCCGGAGTGTCATAGCACCCCTTCGGGTTGGTGACCGTATGCCAGTTCCCTTGGCCGTCCTTCCAGTCGACGCTCCCCTGGGCCGCGGTTGCCGGGCCGGCCATGGCCAGGGCACCCACAGCAATGGCGACAGCACTCAGGTCACACCGAAAATCTTCACCGCCAAACCTCCTCCTGAAAAGTCCACACGAAAAACGCTGAACCGCCGACGGGAAACACAGCGCACGGTGGCGCTTCCCAGGCGGGAACACACCACGAGAAGAACCACCGTGCATCTGAAATCACTCCGCCGGGGACTCAGGCCCTGATGCTCTCGAAGTGCACCTCAGGCGGGGGAACCGACCTGTGCGGAGCAACCTCGTACACGATTGTTCCACCGCAGCCGGATTCGCTGTAGAGCTTGATCGGACCCGTAGTCCTATTGTTCAGCTTGTCCCCGTCCGGAGTGTCGTAGCAACCTTTGGGGTTGTCGATGGAATACCAGTTTCCTTGGCTATCACCCCAGTAGACTGTTCCCGGAGCCGCGGCGGCCGGACCGGCCATGGCCAGGGCACCCACAGCCATGGCAACAGCACTCAGGGTCACACCGAAACGCTTCATCGCATACCTCGATTCATATCGGTTCGACGGCATCTCCGCCACACAAGAAACTAATGGAAACCGCGAACAATCGACAATCGCCCACAAGAGCGAAAAAATAGACGAACATTTTTCCGGAAACCACCCAGCAGCATGTGTTCAACACCCGAACAGTGGTTTTTTCCACCCATTCGAGCAGCAAAAATAGAAAAACATTCCTCTTCCTCGGAAGGAGCGAACACGAAACACGGTTCTGAGCGGGAGCACCGGTCACGGTGACGCCTCCTGCCCGGCGAGCGGACACGTGAGCACGCTCCCGCGCTGTGCAGTCCGGCTTACCCCCCTGTGCGGAAAGTCCTGCTGGACCGGCGCCGCGGGCGGGGAGACAATCCCGTGCGGCGATCCCGATACGCCGACCGGCGTACCGGCGGAACGGACGCGGCTACACCCAGGGTAAACAGCCCGGCCGGATCGCCACGGAATTGGAGGAACCGTGCGAGCACTGGTGAAGCCGGCCGCCGCCCCGGGGCTGGAACTCACCGAGGTCGCCGACCCGGAACCCGGGCCGCGGGACGTGGTCCTCAAGATCCTGCGAACCGGGATCTGCGGCACCGACCTGCACATCGACGCCTGGGACGAGTGGGCGGCCGAGAACATCACACCACCCCTGATCGCGGGTCACGAGTTCGTGGGCGAAGTGGTCGAGGTCGGTGCGGGGGTGCGCCAGGTGGCCGTGGGTGACCTGGTCAGCGGCGAGGGCCACCTGGTCTGCGGGCGGTGCCGCAACTGCCTGGCGGGCAGGAGGCACCTGTGCGCGAACACCCGGGGGCTCGGTGTGCACTACGACGGGGCGTTCGCCGAGTACGCGGCCGTTCCCGAGTCGAACTGCTGGGTGCACCAGCAGTCCGTCGACCCGGACGTGGCCGCCGTCTTCGACCCGTTCGGCAACGCCGTGCACACGGCGCTGAGCTTTCCCGTGGTCGGCGAGGACGTGCTGATCACCGGCGCCGGACCGATCGGGCTGATGGCCGCGGGCGTGGCGCGGCACGCTGGCGCCCGCCACATCGTGATCACCGACGCCAGCGAGTACCGGCTGGAACTCGCGCGCCGGATCGGCGTGGACTTCGCGATGAACGTCTCCGAGCACGAGCCGCACGAGGTGCAGGAACGGCTCGGGATGACCGAGGGCTTCGACGTCGGCATGGAGATGTGCGGACAGCCCTCGGCGCTGCGCGACATGATCTCCAACATGGCCCACGGCGGGCACATAGCCATGCTCGGTCTGCCCGCCGAGGGCTTCGCGATCGACTGGAGCTCCGTCGTGCTCAAGATGCTCACCCTCAAGGGCGTCTACGGCAGGGAGATGTTCGAGACCTGGTACTCGATGTCGGTGCTGCTGGAGTCGGGCCTGGACCTGAGCCCCGTGATCACCCACCGCTTCGGCTACACCGAACACCGGAAGGCCTTCGAAACCGCCCGCGGAGGCCGGTGCGGCAAGGTCATCCTGGACTGGACGGTGGAGTAGCAGGACTTCGCCGGCCCGGCCGCGCGGCGGTGCGGGCGGCGCGACCCGCGGCCGGGCCGGAGGCGGCCGCTGCTCGAGGCGCCCTGCGACGCGGCAAGGCGCCGACCCACGTGACGGCTACCCGACCAGCTACGCGAAGCTCCACCACGAGTCGCAAACGGCGAAAGGAAACCCCATGTTCGGCAAAGTCGCCGAAGACCTGCGCGGCAGGCTGGACGAGATCCGTTCGGCGGGCCTGTACAAGCACGAGCGCGTCCTCGACACCCCGCAGCGGGCGCGGGTCGCGGTCGGCTCGGACGGCTCCGAGGACGAAGTGCTCAACCTCTGCGCCAACAACTACCTGGGACTGGCCGACAACCCCGAGCTGGTCGAGGCAGCCAAGCGGGCACTGGACCAGTGGGGGCTCGGAATGGCCTCCGTGCGGTTCATCTGCGGAACCCAGGCACCGCACAAGGAACTGGAACGGCGCCTCTCCGAGTTCCTCGGCACCGGGGACACGATCCTGTACAGCTCGTGCTTCGACGCGAACACCGGCCTGTTCGAGAGCCTGCTCGACGAGCAGGACGTGATCATCTCCGACGAGCTCAACCACGCGAGCATCATCGACGGTGTCCGGCTGTGCAAGGCCCGCCGCGCGCGCTACGGCAACCGCGACATGGCCGGGCTGGAACGCAAGCTGACCGAGCACGCCGACGCCAGGCACCGGCTGATCGTCACCGACGGCGTGTTCTCCATGGACGGATACCTGGCCCCGCTGGACGAGATCTGCGAACTGGCCGAGCGGCACGACGCGATGGTCATGGTCGACGACTCGCACGCGGTCGGGTTCCTCGGCTCCACCGGGGCGGGCACCCCGGAGCTGTTCGGGGTCACCGACCGGGTGGACATCGTCACCGGCACCCTGGGCAAGGCCCTCGGCGGCGCCAGCGGCGGCTACGTCGCGGCCTGGCCGGAGATCGTGGAGCTGCTGCGCCAGCGCTCCCGGCCCTACCTGTTCTCCAACTCGCTGGCTCCCCCGATCGTCGCCTCGGCGCTGGCCGCGCTGGACCTCATCGCGACCCAGCCGCGGCTGCGCGAACAGCTGCGCTCGAACAGCGAGCTCTTCCGCTCCCGCATGACCGAAGCGGGCTTCGACCTGCTGCCCGGCCAGCACCCGATCATCCCTGTGATGATCGGCGACGCCTCCGAAGCGGCGCGCATGGCCGAGCTGCTCCTGGAGGAAGGGGTCTACGTCATCGGGTTCTCCTACCCGGTCGTCCCCCACGGCAAGGCCCGCATCCGCACCCAGATGTCGGCCGCGCTCGACTCCTCCGACGTCGAGAAGGCGGTGGCCGCGTTCGTCAGGGCCCGCGAAAAGGCAGGTAAGCTGGCCGAATGATTGACCCGCGTCGACTGGCCGTGCTGCGCGCGCTGGCCGAGCACGGCACGGTGCGCGCGGCGGCCGAGACGCTCTTCCTCACCCCCTCGGCCGTCTCACAGCAGTTGACCTCCCTGGAGCACGAGGCAGGCGAGGAGCTGCTCGTCCGCAGCGGGCGGCGCGTCCGCCTGACGGCGGCGGGCGAGCTCCTGGCCGAGCACGCCAAGAACGTGCTGGCCGAGCTGGAACGCGCCGAAGCCAGCATGGCGGCCTGCGCGGCGGGCACCGTCGGACGGGTCGAGGTGGCCTCCTTCGCCTCCGCGATAACGCGGGTGCTCGCGCCCGCCATCACCACGCTGCGCGGATCAGCCCCCGGGATCACCGTGCTGGTCCGCGACGCGGAGGCCCACAACAGCCTGTTGATGCTGCTGTCCGGGGAGACCGACATCGCTGTCTCCATGGAGTACAGCGCGACCGCCCGCGGCGAGGAACCCCGCGTGACCCGCTACCCGCTCTACACCGAGCCCTTCGACGCGGTGCTGCCGCCCCGGCACCCGCTGTGCTCCCGCGAGACGGTCGGGGTCGAGGAGCTGCGCGCGGAGGACTGGATCGTTCCGCTGCCGGACAACCCGTGCCGCGAGGTCATCCAGATCCGGTGCGCCGACGCCGGGTTCGCCCCGAACATCACGCACACCTCGGACGACTTCCACGCGGTCGTCGCACTGGTCGCCGCGGGCACCGGGGTGGCGCTCGTGCCGCGCGGGGCCGTCCCCTCCGAGCACGGCGCGGAGGTCCGCCCGCTGAGCGACCGGGTGCCCACCAGGAGGGTGTTCGCCGCGGTCCGGCACGGTCGCGAACAGCACCCGCTGCTGCGGAGCGTGCTGGACGCGCTGCTCGAAAGCGCACAACCGATGTGAGCGGCCTCGCCGCTCCACGTTCCCGGCACCGGGGCCACCATGGAGGCGACCACGCTCGCGGACTCGCGGGGAGTCCACTTACTTTCGACCACGGGAACCGGCGACGCGAAAACACCACCGGCGACACAGGGAGCGAACATGGCACAGGACGACGCCGAACAGCCGACGAGCACCTCCGGGACGCGGAGCACGCGGGTGGAGCAGCGGCACGACGGGGAGAACCGGGGCGGCAGGACGAGCATCGCGGACTCGGTCGTGCAGAAGATCGCGGCGATCGCCGCGCGCGAGGTCTCCGGGGTGCACACGATGGGCAGCGGGGCTTCCAGGGCGTTCGGCGCGCTGCGGGAACGGGTCTCCGGAGGGAGCGGCACCTCCACCTCGTCCGGGGTCCGGGTCGAGGTGGGCGAGAAGCAGGCCGCCGTGGACCTGGACGTGGTCGTCGAGTACGGGGTGTCCATCGTGGAACTCACCCGGGCCGTGCGGCGAAACGTGCTGGACTCCGTCGAACGCATGACCGGCCTGGAGGTCATCGAGGTCAACATCGCCGTCAACGACATCCGGCTCCCCTCCGAGGACAGCGACACGAACGAGTCCTCCCGCGTGGAGTAGTCGCCCCGCGGAGCGGCTCGTGCGGCCGGTCGGGTAGCCGGCACGCGAGTCGGCGCCTCGGGGCGTTGCGGATCACCTCGAGCAACGACGTCCGGAGCACGCACACCGAGTGGCGAACAGGACGCGATTTCGCTCCGGCACGTGCGTGCCACCGCCCCGCGGTGGTGGGATCGGCGGAAAGTTCCGGGGAGAGTGAGAGACGATGGCGCCTTTCGAACACCAGCTGATCATCGGGGGCGGCACCCGCCCCGCCGCTCACGGGCGTACGACGACGGTCACCGAGCCCCACACCGGTGAGGTCTTCGCCGAGGTCGCCGCGGCGTCCGCCGACGACGTGACCGCGGCGGTCGACGCCGCGGCCGCCGCGTTCGGCGAGTGGTCGCGCACCGGAGCGCTGCGGCGCAGGGAGATCCTGCTGCGGGCAGCGGATCTGTTGGGCCGGCACACCGAGCGGATCGTCGAGCTGATGGCCGGCGAAGTGGGCGGAACCCGACCGTGGGCGATGTTCAACGTCGAGCTGGCCGCCGACATCCTGCGGGAGGCGGCCGCCTCCACCACCGGCCCGCGCGGCGAGGTGCTGACCTCCTCCGATCCCGGCGAGTGGAGTTTCGCGCTGCGGCAGCCCGCCGGGGTGGTCGCGGCGTTCGCGCCGTGGAACGCCCCGTTGATCCTCGGAACACGCTCGTTCGCCACCGCGTTGGCCATGGGCAACACGGTGGTGCTCAAGCCGAGCGAGCAGGCTCCGCTGACGGCGGGACTCCGGCTGGCGGAGATCCTGCGGGAGGCCGGGCTGCCGGACGGCGTGCTCAACGTGATCACCAACGACAGCGCGGACGGTGCCGAGATCGGCAACGCGCTGATAGCCGACCGCAGGGTCCGGCGGGTCAACTTCACCGGCTCCACCGAGGTCGGGCGTTCCATCGGGATCCAGGCCGCCCGCCACCTCAAGCCCGCGGTGCTGGAACTCGGCGGCAAGAACTCGGTGCTGGTGCTCGACGACGCGGACCTGGACTACGCGGTGGACGCGGTCGCCTTCGGCGCCTTCATGAACGCGGGCCAGATCTGCATGTCCGCCGACCGGGTGCTGGTGCCCGCGGCGATGCGTGCCGAGTTCACCGAACGACTGGGCGAGAAGGTCGCCGGACTGCCCTTCGGCGATCCCCGCGATCCGGACACCGTGATCGGCCCGGTGATCGACGAGGCCGCCGCGCGGCGGATCGCCTCGCTGGTCGACGACGCCCTGGAACAGGGCGCCGTGGCGCACTGCGGCGGCCGGCCGCCGGAGGGTGCGGCGTACCGGCCGACGGTGCTCAGCGGTGTCACCCCGGAGCAGCGGATCTACTCGGAGGAGATCTTCGGCCCGGTCACCACGGTGCTCGGCTACGCTTCGGTCGAGGAGGCGATCGAGGTCGTCAACGACACGCCGTACGGGCTGACCGGCGGAGTGATCACGGCCGACACCAGGAAGGGCTGGGAGATCGCACGACGAGTCGAGACCGGGATCTTCCACATCAACGACCAGTCGGTGGGCGACCAGCCCCAGGCACCGTTCGGCGGCGTCAAGGACTCCGGGTTCGGCCACTTCGGCGGGCGCAGCGGCGTCGAGGCCTTCACCGACACCAGGTGGGTGACCTTCCGCGAGCAGCAGGCGCACTACCCGTTCTAGGGAACTGGGTCCCGAGGACTCGGTCTGCTCGGGTGGTCACTCGGCGGAACCTCGGTCGGCGCCCGGCTGCGGGTGCCCCGACATCGGGTAGCGACCTACACAACGTCGGGACCGTCCTCGCCGAGCGCTCGACCGAGAACCCGCGGCAGTGCCGACTGCGCAGGCTCAGAGCGCCTGCGTTGGAGCGGCAGGCTTTCGCGGGGGCTCGGCTGGTGTAGGCGGTTTCGTGGCGGAACCTCTCGCGGGCTCCCGCTCCGGGAGGCCCGACATCGGGCAGCGGTCTGCACGACGTCGGGGCTTCCGAGCGCACCCGGGCCTTTCCCGTGGATCAAATCCTGGCACTGCGGCTGGGGCCGCTTTCAACGATCTCACTTCCGTCGTGCAGCAGTATCCGGAAAGTGATCCTCCTTCCCTCCTTCATGTTGTAGTCGCAGTCCGTCGGGTTGTTCCTGCCGTCGAACTCGCACTCACCTGACCGGAAGTAATCGGTGTCCCACCGGACCAGGGGGGTCGAACCGTCCTTTTCCTCGTCCCACACCACGATGTGGTCCCCATGGCTCATGAAGCACGCCCTCGCCGGGGAGAAGTTGTTGATACAGACCCTTCCCTGCGGAGCCGCTTCCGCGTTGGCCGGAGACACCGCGGCTTGGGCCGGAATCGCCGTGACCAGCAAACCGGCCGCGGCCAGAAAGGATGCCGCCGGGTTCCGTGGGTGCAGGGACATCGTGCTGTCCTCTCGACGCTGTCGTTGTGCCCATCCGAAATGTCGGATCCACACGGCCGGGAGTCATCCTCCCCGAGTCCGAAGCCGGCGTGCAGCACGTTCGGCATCAACCACTCGATGGCGTTAAACAGCCAGCCGCACTCCCATACGTCCGCACCAGCAGCGTTTTACGGAGCGCGTTCCCGGTCACCGTTCGGTGGTGTCCCCGGCGCGGCGGCGTCGGCTCGGCGATCCCGCCGGCGCCCTCAGCGCACCGGCCGCCCGGCCCGCCACACCCGGTGGGTCAGCGGCACCCCGGGACGGTAGGCCAGCCACGCCGCGCTGGGAGCGTCGAGCGCCTGCGCGTCCGCCCTGGCTCCGGGGCGCAGCACCCCCACGGCCCCGTCGCCGCTGTCCCTGCCCAGCGCCTCGGCACCGCCACGCGTCGCCGCCCGGACGGCCTCGTCCACGGTCATCCGCAGCTGCAGCACGGCCGTGGTCACGCAGAACGCCATGGACGAGGTGTAGGAGGAGCCCGGGTTGCAGTTGCTGGCCAGCGCCACGGTCGCTCCCGCGTCCAGCAGCTCCCGCGCGGGCGGCAACGGCTGGCGCGTGGACAGATCGCAGGCGGGCAGCAGGGTCGCCACGGTGCCGGAGCCCGCGAGCGCGGCGATGTCGGCCTCGCCGAGATGGGTGCAGTGGTCCACGCTGGCCGCTCCCAGCTCGACGGCCAGCTCGACCCCCGGCCCCCGCTCGAGCTGGTTGCCGTGCACCCGCAGCCCGAGCCCCCGCTCGCGCGCGGCGAGCAGCACCCGCCGGGACTGCTCCGCGTCGAAGGCCCCGCGCTCGCAGAACACGTCGCACCAGGAAACGTGCGGGGCGACGGCGTCGAGCATCGGCCCGCGAACCGTCTCCAGGTAGTCCTCGGCCTCGCGTTCCGGTGGGACCAGGTGGGCCCCGAGATAGGTCACCTCGTCGGCCTCGTTCGCGGCGATGCGGGCCGCGCGGAGCTCGTCCTCGACGGTCAGCCCGTATCCGGTCTTGGTCTCCACGCAGGTGGTCCCCTGCGCGGCCGCCTCTGCGATGTGCGCGCGGAGGTTGGCCGCGAGCTCCGCGTCGTCCGCGGCCCGGGTTGCGCGCACGGTCTCGGCTATGCCCCCGGCCGTGTAAGGTCGCCCGGCCATGCGCGCCGTGAACTCGGACGTCCGGTCGCCCGCGAACACCAGGTGGGTGTGGCTGTCCACCCAGCCCGGCAGCACGGCTCGGCCCTCCAGGTCGACCCGGTGATCGGCGGCCGGGGCCTCCCGCGCGGGGCCGACCCAGCTGATCCGCTGCCCCTCGAACACCAGCGCCGCGTCGGCGAGTCGGCCGAGCTCGGCGTCGTTGGTGGTGAGCTCGGAAATCCCGGTGATAATAGTGGCTGTTGGCACTGCTCCCTGCTCCGTCCTTTCCCACCACTGTCGAACGTATCGCGCGAAACTGTCACTCCGGAGCCGCTCCAGGAAGTTGTTCGTGCTCACGGCGCTTCGAGCAGGTCCCCGATGCTCGCGCTCAGCTCGCCGGCCGCATCGGACACCCGGAGGTGCGCACCGTCCCGCACCACGGGAACTCCGTCCACCACGACCTCCCGGACGTCCGCGGAACCGGCGGCCAGCACCGCCGAGGAGAGCGGCACCCCGGCGAACCGCGCGCTGTCCAGGGACAGCGTGACCAGGTCCGCACGGCCCCCGAGCTCGATGTGCCCCGCGTCCGGCCAGCCGAGCGCGCGGTGCCCGGCCGAGGTCGCCATGGAGGTCAGCTCCCCGGTGGAGAAGTGCCCCCGCACCTCGCTGCGCAGCCGCATGGTGGACTCCACGGCCCTGGCCTCCTCGAACGGGTCGATCACCGAGTGCCCGTCGCTGCCCAGCGAGAGCGCGCACCCCGCCACCGCCAGCTCGTCGGCCGGTCCGATCCCGTCGGCCAGGTCCGACTCCGTGGTCGGGCACAGGCACACACCGGTCCCGCTGCGGCCCAGCCGCGCCACGTCGGCGGGAGCCGGGTGCGTGGCGTGCACGGCGGTGGTTCCCGCACGCAGCAGCCCCTCCTCGTCGAGCAGCTGCGTCGGGGTGCGCCCCGTGACGGCCAGGCAGGCGTCGTTCTCGGCGCGCTGCTCGGACAGGTGCAGGTGCAGCGGCACTCCCCGCGTGTGGGCGAAGTCCCGCACCGTCGGCATCGCCGCTCGCGGCACCGCGCGCACCGAGTGCAGCGCCGTCCCGACGAGCACCCCGTCGTGATCGGGTTCGAAATCCTCCACCCGCTCCGCCCAGGACTCGACCGTCCCGTCGGAGAACCTGGCCTGCACCCCCTCGACGGGCGGACCGAAACCGCTGCTCAGGTAGCAGGTATCCAGCAGGGTGATCCGGATACCCGCCTCGGAGGCCGCCCGCACCAGCGCGGCCGACATCGCGTTGGGGTCGTCGTAAGCGCCCCCGCCCGGTGCGTGGTGCAGGTAGTGGAACTCGCCGACCGCGGTGATCCCGGCCAGCGCCATCTCCGCGTACACCCCGCGGGCCAACCGGTAGTAGCTGTCCGGATCCAGCCGCTCCGCGACGCGGTACATCCGGTCCCGCCAGGTCCAGAAGGTCCCCCGCTGATCGGCGGTGCGCCCCCGCAGCGCCCGGTGGAAGGCGTGCGAGTGCACATTGGACAATCCGGGCAGCGTCAGCCCGTTCAATCGCCGCGCCCGCGGCGGGCACGCGCCCGCGTCCGCGGTGACCCCGGTGATCCGCCCGCCGTCGGTCTCGACGAGCACGTTCGCCGCGGGCCCGTCCGCGAGCCAGGCCCATTCGCACCAGTAGGTCATCGGCTCCGGCTGCCCCTTCCCGGTCATCGGCTCCACCGCCGCAACACCTCGGTCAACGCCTCGGCGCCTGCGGTGCAGTCGTCCTGCTCGGCGTGCTCCTGCGGAGCGTGGCTGATCCCGGTGGGGTTGCGCACGAACAGCATGCCCGCCGGTGTGCGCGCGGACAGCACCCCCGCGTCGTGTCCGGCCCCGGTGGGCAGCGCGGGAGCTCCCAGCAGCGCGGTGAGCTCGTCGCGCACCCCGGAGTCGAAGGACACGCCGTCCGCGTAGGACTCCTCGGACACCCGCACCGAGCAGCCCTCCTGCGCGGCCAGTTCCTCCGCCCGCCCGGACAGCTCGTCGACCAGCGCCCTGGTGTCGGCGTCCCGGTGCGCCCTGGCGTCCAGCCACACGTCCACCGACTCGGCGATCACGTTCGTCCCACCGGGGTTCGGCCGCAGCCGCCCCACCGTGGCTCTGGCGTCGTCGAACCGCAGCGCCGCCGAACGCGCCTCCGGTACCAGTCCGGCCGCGGGCAGCATCGGGTCCGCGCGGTCGCCCATGGGGGTGGCCCCCGCGTGGTTTCCCTGCCCCGTGAAGCGGAACCGCCACCGCCCGTGGGCCAGGATCGTCGAAGCCACCCCCACGGCGCTGCCCCGGTCGATCAGGCCGCGCCCCTGTTCGACGTGCAGCTCCACGAAACGACCCACCCGTCCCAGGTTGGCCGGGTCCGGCCCGGCCAGCCGCGGATCCATCCCGGCCGCGCTCATCGCCTCGGCGAAGGTGGTGCCCGACTCGTCACGCAGCCCCAGCGCCGTCTCCGGGGCGGTGGAACCGCTGGCCAGCCGCGAGCCCAGGCAGGGAACGCCGAACCGCCCGCCCTCCTCCTCGGCGAAGACGACCACGGCGAGCGGCCTGCTCGGGCGGAACCCCTCGGCCCGCAGCCGGTCCACCGCGGACAGTGCGCTGACCACGCCCAGCGGGCCGTCGAACCGCCCTCCTCCCGGGACGGAGTCCAGGTGGCTTCCGGTCACCACGGCGTCGTCCCCGGGGTCGGACCACCAGGCCCAGAGGTTGCCGTTCCCGTCGGGAAGCACCGTCAGCCCGCGCGCCGAGGCCTGCGCGGTGAACCACTCCCTGAGCTCGAGCTCGGCGTGGTCGAAGACGTGTCGCGAGTAGCCGCCCCGGGTCCGGTCCCTCCCGATCCCGTCGATCTCGGCGAGCAGCTCGTTCGGTGTGACCACCTGCTACCTCCGTTCTGGAGTGGGTGTTCGACGACTCGGTTCGGCGCCGGAGCGCCCGCGGCCGGCCGCGTGGTGCTTCCGACTCCGGGAGCACCGAAAACACCACGCCGCTCGCCGACGCGCACGCTCGTCTCACTCGGTCGGTACCCGCAGGCCGTGCCGGTGGGCCGTGTCCCGCGCCTGCTCGTATCCCGCGTCGACGTGGCGCAGCACCCCGGCGCCGGGATCGTTGGTCAGTACCCGGCCGAGCTTGCGCGCGGCCAGCTCGGTCCCGTCGGCCACGGTGACCTGCCCCGCGTGCAACGAGCGTCCGATCCCGACGCCTCCGCCGTTGTGCACGGAGACCCACGTTGCCCCGGAGGCGGTGTTGACCAACGCGTTCAGCAGCGGCCAGTCCGCGATCGCGTCCGAGCCGTCGGCCATGCTCTCGGTCTCCCGGTACGGCGAGGCCACCGATCCGGTGTCCAGGTGGTCCCTGCCGAGCACCACCGGGGCCTTCAGCTCCCCGGAGGCGACCATCTCGTTGAAGCGCTGCCCGGCCCGTTCGCGCTGCCCCTGGCCCAGCCAGCAGATCCGCGCGGGAAGCCCCTGGAAGGAGACCCGCTCCCCGGCCATCCTGATCCAGCGGGCCAGGTGCTCGTCCTCGCCGAACAGCTCCAGGATCGCCCGGTCGGTGGCCGCGATGTCGGCAGGGTCGCCGGACAGCGCGGCCCAGCGGAACGGTCCCCTGCCCGCGCAGAACTGCGGCCTGAGATAGGCGGGCACGAACCCCGGGTAGTCGAACGCCCGCTCGTAGCCTGCCGTCCGCGCCTCACCGCGCAGCGAGTTCCCGTAGTCGAAGACCTCGGCACCCGCGTCCTGGAAGCCGACCATCGCCTCGACGTGCGCGGCCATCGACTCCCGCGCCCTGGCGGTGAACCCCTCGGGGTCGCGCGCGGCCCGCTCCGCCCACTCCTCCGTGGAAACCCCCAGCGGCAGGTAGGACAGCGGGTCGTGGGCCGAGGTCTGGTCGGTGACCACGTCCACCTCGACCTCGCGCCGCAGCAGCTCGGGCAGCACCTCGGCCGCGTTGCCGATCACCGCGACCGAGTAGGGCCTGCGGTCCCGCTTGGCCTTCTCGGCGCGGGCCACGGCGTCGGCGAGGTCGTCGGCGATCTCGTCCAGGTAACCGTGCCGCACCCTGCGGTGGGCCCGGTCGGCGTCGCACTCGACGACCAGCGCCACCCCCTCGTTCATGGTCACGGCCAGGGGCTGCGCCCCGCCCATGCCGCCCAGCCCCGCGGTGACGGTGAGGGTTCCCGCCAGCGACCCGCCGAAGCGCTCGGCCGCCACGGCCCCGAAGGTCTCGTAGGTCCCCTGCAGGATCCCCTGGGTTCCGATGTAGATCCAGGAACCGGCCGTCATCTGGCCGTACATGGTCAGCCCGAGCTCGTCCAGCCTCCGGAACTCGTTCCAGTTTGACCAGTCGCCGACCAGGTTGGCGTTGGCGATGAGCACGCGCGGGGCCCACTCGTGGGTGCTGAGCACGCCGACCGGTTTGCCGGACTGCACCAGCAGCGTCTCCTCCGCGCCGAGGTTGGTCAGCTCGCGCACGATCGCGTCGTAGCTGGCCCAGTCCCTGGCGGCCTTGCCGGTGCCGCCGTAGACCACCAGGTCATCGGGGCGTTCGGCCACCTCGGGGTCGAGGTTGTTGCGCAGCATCCGCAGCGGGGCCTCGGTGCTCCAGCCGCGGGCGGTGAGCTCGGTGCCGCGCTGGGCGCGCACGGTTCGGGGTCCGGTGATCACTGGTGTCCTCCCTCGGCTGCGGGGTCGACGTGCCCGGCCGCGGCCCGGCGGACCGCACCGGAGGCGACGAGCTGTTCGGCGGCTTCGATCTCGGGGGCCACGTGCCGGTCCGGTCCGGGCCCGTCGACCCCGGTGCGCAGCAGGTCGCGGACGGCCCCGGTGGCCGGGGCGGGCCGCAGCGGGGCGCGCAGGTCCAGGGCCCGCGCCGCGGTGAGCAGCTCGATCGCCAGTACCCTGCGCAGCCCGATCACGGCCGAGCGCAGCTTGCGCGCCGCCGACCAGCCCATGGACACGTGGTCCTCCTGCATCGCGCTGGTCGGCACCGAGTCGACCGAGGCGGGCGCGGCCGAGCGCTTGAGCTCGGTGAGCACCCCAGCCTGCGTGTAGTGCGCGATCATGTAGCCGGAGTCCACCCCGGGGTCGTCGGCCAGGAAGGCCGGGAGCCCGTGGGAGCGGGCCACGTCGAGCATCCGGTCGGTGCGGCGTTCGGCGATGCTCGCGACGTCGGCCAGCGGCACGGCCAGGAAGTCGAGCGCGTGGGCCAGCGGGGCGCCGTGGAAGTTGCCGTTGGACTCCACGCGCCCGTCGTCCAGCACCACCGGGTTGTCGATGGCCGAGGCGAGTTCGCGTTCGGCGACGGTGCCCGCGTGGGCGATCGTGTCCCGCGCTGATCCGTGCACCTGCGGTGAGCAGCGCATCGAGTAGGCGTCCTGCACGCGGGTGCAGTCGGGGCCGCGGTGGCTGGCCACGATCGGCGAGTTCGCCAGCAGCTCGCGCATCCGGCGCGCCGAGTGCGCCTGCCCCGGGTGGGGACGCAGCCTCTGGAGGTCGGCCGCGAAGGCGCGGTCGGTTCCCATCAGGGCCTCGACGCTCATCGCCGCGGTGATGTCGGCGACGTCGACGAGCTCGGACAGGTCGTGCAGCGCCAGCACCAGCATGCCGAGCATCCCGTCGGTGCCGTTGGTCAGCGCGAGGCCTTCCTTCTCGGCCAGCGTGACCGGCCGGATTCCCGCCGCGGGCAGCGCCTCGGAGGCGGGCCTGCGGTACCCGGCGGCGTCGAAGACCTCACCCTCCCCGGTCAGGGCCAGCGCCACCGCGGCCAGCGGGGCGAGGTCGCCGGAGCAGCCCAGCGAGCCGTACTCGTGGACCACGGGGACCAGCCCGGAGTTGAGCAGCGCGGCCAGCGCGTGGGCGGTCCCCGGCCGCACACCGGTGTGCCCGGTGGCGATGGTGTGCAGCCGCAGCAGCATCAGCGCGCGCACCACCTCGGGCTCGACCGGGTCACCGGTGCCCGCCGCGTGGGAGCGCACGAAGGAGGCCTGCAGCGCGGCGCGGCGTTCCGGGGGGATGTGGCGCACGGCCAGCGCGCCGAACCCGGTGGAGACCCCGTAGGTGGGTTGTTCCGCCGCGGCGAGCGTGTCGATGTGCTTCCTGGTGTCGCCGATGCCCTGCTCGGCCCGCTCGGAAAGCCGCACCCGGGCGTGGCCACGTGCGACCGCGAGCACGTCCTCGAACGTGAGGGGCTCCGGACCGATCTCCGCTGGCTCGTTGTCCGCGTGTTCGGCGTTGTGCTGCATACGCCCATCCCACCCTGAGCGCGGCGGATCGGAAAGCCGGGATAGCGTGATTGTGTCCGGGATTTCAGACAGGTGTTCCCGCTCCGGGAGTCGCGATGGGATCGAGCAGTGACGTGCCGGCGCTGCGGCGCGGGCTGGCGGTGTTGCGGGTGCTGGCCGCCCGCCCGGGACCGGTCTCGGCCGCGGTGATCGCGCGGGAGCTGGAGCTGCCGCGCTCGACGACGTACCACCTGCTGTCGGAGCTGGTCGACGCCGGTTTCGTGACGCACCTGCCGGAGGAGCGCCGCTACGGGTTGGGCGTGGCCACCTTCGAGCTCGGTTCGGCGTACCTGCGGCACGAGCCGCTGGAGCGGCTGGCCGGGCCGCTGCTGCGGGGGCTGGTGGACCGGGTGGGGCACAACGCGCACCTGGGCGTGCTGCACGGCAACGAGCTGCTCTACCTGGTCAAGGAGCGGCCCGCGCAGCCGCAGACCCTGGTGACCGACGTGGGGGTGCGGCTGCCCGCGCAGCTGGCCGCCTCGGGCAGGGCGATGCTGGCGCACCTGCCGCGGGTGCAGGTTCGCGCGCTGTTCCCCAGGGCGGATGCCTTCGTGCTGCGCACCGAGCGGGGGCCGCGGGACCTGCCAGGGCTGCGGCGGCTGCTGAGCCGCGAGCGGCGCAGGGGGTGGGCGGTGGAGGACGGCGAGATCACCGAGGGGTTCGCCTCGGTGGCCTGCGCGGCCTTCGACCACGGCGGTCGCCCCGCGGCCGCGATCAGCGTGACCATGCGGCACCACTGCGCGGAGGTCGGCGCCGGTTCGGAGGACGACGGGCAGCCCCCGGAATCGTGCGGGCGCACCTGGCCGGAGCTGGCGCGGCTGGTGCGCGTCACCGCCGACGAGCTCACCAGCCGCATCGGCGGGCGCCCCGGCGAGCCTCACGATTTTGCCTAAGGGGTGCTTTCAGAATGCGGGGTGTTTGCGGGCGAGGATCATGCAGTGGGCGAGTTGGAGGAGGGCTTGGTGCATGTCGTCGCGGGTTTCC
>NZ_JACBYW010000004.1:71582-521770 GCF_013408175.1 Actinopolyspora biskrensis | reverse complement strand
GCCGTGCCGACAACCACCACACTACCCCCACCACCCACACCCCCACACACCCACCCCCCACCACCACACAAACACCAGCACAACACGGGGTTACGACGATTCCTCCAGACCGAAGAGGACGGCCAGTTCCTCCCGCGTCCGTTCGACCTCCCGATGCAGGATCCCGACCATCCCCGTGTCCACAGCGGCCGCGACGTTGCCACCGAGGTCGTCGAGAAACACGCAGCGCCGCGGCGGAACCCCGAGCAACCTCGCCGTGTACCGGTAAACGGCGGGATCCGGTTTGCTCATGCCCACCTCGCCCGACAGCACCACGCTGTCGAACAGACCGGCCCGTGCCAGCTCCTCCGGAACGGAATCCCCATTGGACAACAGGGCGACAGCCACACCCGAGGTCCGCAAACGCCGCACTTCGTGGGCGAGCGGGCTCAACCCCTCCGGCGTCCCGTCCCCCTCGGCCCCCCAGCCGGGGTCGTCCAGCACCCCTCCACAGTCCACGATCAGCGCAGCGAGCTCCGTTTCCGTCACCTGCGCAGCTTATCCGGCGGAAGTGCGCCGAAGACGTTCCCAGCTCACTGCCGCTGACCACGAGCGAAGGACGAACCGGGGAGGAGATCACACCTTTCGGTGAAGAAAGTCCCGGAGGTGAACTTTTCCGAGGGGCGAAATCCTCCTATCCACCGGACGACCTCCGCGAAGGGAGACACGAACATGAACGTGCCGGCCGCACAGCGAACCCGCCAGAACCCCCTCGAGGCCACCCCCCGGCCGTCCTCCTCCGAAAAAGCGGCCACGGCCCCGCGGCACGAGGGCAGAACACCACCGACCTACTCCGCTTCGGCACTGGCGGACCGGGCCGGAAACCACCTCGTCGAGGTGCTGGCCGGACGCAGACCGCTGCATCAGATACGCCAATGGCTCAGCAGACCGGTGGCGAGCCTGCTGGCCACCCTCGTCCGCTCCGGAAGCCTCCTGCACGATCGAACCCGGCTGAGCTCGGTGCACGCCTGCCTGACCAGCTCCACCACGGTGGAGGCCTGCGTGGTCGTGGACGAGGTCAAAAGACACCGGGCGCTGACCATACGTCTGGAACAACAGCGAATGAGCTGGTGCTGCACGCTGCTGGCCCTGGTTTGAAGGGCAGGCGGCGTGAAAAGAGGAGCCCTTTCCGGAGCGGTCACGGGCCGCCCCTCGTCTCACGGAGCTTCCCCACCCGAGCAACTCGCACCGCGGGTTCTCCCGCGTCGTGCTCCCGCGAGGAGGACCCCGACGTCGTGCAGAGCCGTTCCCCGACGTCGGGGCCCGCTCACGAGACGGCGGGAGGTTTCGCTCAGCGGCCCCTACGACAGCCCGAACAGAAGAAGCACCCGATCAGCGCTTCTTGTTCTTCTTGGCATCGGCGCGGGCTGCGGCGCGACGTTCCCGCCTGGTCCCCCCTTGCTGGGACGAACCGGAGGACTCCTCGGAATCGCTGTCGCTTCGCACCTCTCCGTTCTCGGAGGGACCCGAATAGCTCAAGTTCCGCTGCTGTCCGGCCGAATCGTTACCACGCAGCGCCGTGGGGACCTGCGACTGATCGTTCTGCTCGGACGCGGCGAGTTGACTCAACGCGGGCCCGGCGGCGTTGCGCGACTTCTTCGCGCGTTTCGAGCTGGGCTGCCCGGAGACCTGGCCGTTGCCGCTCGGCTGACCGTCTCCGTCGGAGGACTGGGTGACCGACACCGGCACCGGCGACTCCTCGGCCGCCCCACCCGCGGGTTCGGCCGCTTCGACCTGCACGTTGAACAGGAAGCTGACCGACTCCTCCTTGAGGGCCTCCAACATCGCGTTGAACATGTCGAAGCCCTCGCGGCGGTACTCGAGCAGCGGATCCCGCTGGGCCATGGCGCGCAGCCCGATGCCCTCCTTGAGGTAGTCCATCTCGTAGAGGTGTTCGCGCCACTTCCGGTCCAGCACGCTCAGCACGACGCGGCGTTCGAGCTCACGCATCGCCCCTTCGCCGACCTGCTCCTCGATCTCGGCTTCACGCCGGTCGTAGGCCTCCTTGGCGTCGGTCAGAACAGCCTCGCGCAGCTGATCCCTGCTGATGTCCCCGTCCTCCTCGGCGAGGTCCTGCCAACGAATGGAAACGGGGTACAGCGACTTCAGCGCCGTCCACAGCTGGTCGAGGTCCCAGTCCTCCGCGTAGCCCTCCGCGGTCGCGCCCTTGACGTAGGCATTGACCACGTCCCCGATCATGTGCTCGACCTGCTCCCGCAGGTCCTCGCCCTCGAGAACACGCCTGCGCTCGGTGTAGATCACCGAACGCTGCTGGTTGAGCACCTCGTCGTACTTGAGGACGTTCTTGCGGATCTCCATGTTCTGTTGTTCGACCTGGGTCTGCGCACTGCGAATGGCCTTGGTGACCATCTTGTGCTCGATCGGGACGTCGTCCGGCACCTTCAGCCGGGTCATCACCGTTTCGACCATGTTCGAGTTGAACCTGCGCATCAGCTCGTCGCCGAGCGAAAGGTAGAACCTGGACTCGCCTGGATCACCCTGACGTCCCGAGCGACCGCGCAGCTGGTTGTCGATGCGGCGGGACTCGTGGCGTTCGGTGCCGAGCACGTACAGCCCGCCCGCCTCGCGGACCTCATCGGCCTCCGTCTCGGCCTGTTCCTTGATCTTGTCCACGACGGAGGGCCACTCCGCCTCGTAGTCCTCGCGGTTCTCGACCGGATCCAGCCCCCGCTGGCGCAGTTCGGAGTCGGCCAGGTGGTCGACGTTGCCCCCGAGGACGATGTCGGTGCCACGTCCGGCCATGTTCGTGGCGACCGTGACCGCTCCCTTGCGGCCCGCCTCGGCGACGATGCCCGCTTCGGACTCGTGGTGCTTGGCGTTCAGCACGCTGTGCGGAACCCCACGCTTGGTGAGCAGCTTCGCCAGGTACTCCGAGCGGTCGACGCTGGTCGTGCCCACCAGGACCGGCTGCCCCGCGTTGTGCCGCTCCTCGATGTCCTCGGCCACTGCCTCGAACTTGGCTTCCTCGCTCTTGTAGATCAGGTCCGGCTGATCCTTGCGGATCATCGGCTCGTTCGTGGGAACGCTGACCACACCGAGCTTGTAGGTGCTCTGGAACTCGGCCGCCTCCGTCTGGGCGGTACCGGTCATCCCCGCGAGCTTGTCGTACTGCCGGAAGTAGTTCTGCAGGGTGATCGTGGCCAGCGTCTGGTTCTCGGCCTGGATCTCGACGCCTTCCTTGGCCTCGATCGCCTGGTGCATTCCCTCGTTGTACCGACGGCCGTGCAGCACACGCCCGGTGAACTCGTCGACGATGGCGATCTCGCCGTTGCGGACGATGTAGTCCTTGTCCCGGCGGTACAGCTCCTTGGCCTTCAACGCGTTGTTGAGGTAACCGACGAGCGGGGTGTTGGCGGCCTCGTAGAGGTTCTCGATCCCGAGCTGGTCCTCGATGATCTCGACGCCTTCCTCGGTGACACCGACCGTTCTCTTGCGCTCGTCCACCTCGTAGTGCTCGTCACGCTTGAGCATCGGGGCCAGCCGCGCGAACTCCTGGTACCACCTCGAGGACTGGTCGGCGGGGCCCGAAATGATCAGCGGTGTCCGCGCCTCGTCGATGAGGATCGAGTCCACCTCGTCGACGATCGCGAAGTTGTGGTCGCGCTGGACGCACTCCGACAGGCTCCAGGCCATGTTGTCGCGCAGGTAGTCGAAGCCGAACTCGTTGTTGGTGCCGTAGATGACGTCCGCGGCGTAGGCGTCCCTGCGCTGCTCGGGGCTCATGTCGGCCGTGATCGCGGCGACCTCCATGCCGAGAAAGCGGTATATCCGCCCCATCCACTCGGAGTCACGTTTGGCCAGGTAGTCGTTGACCGTGATGACGTGCACGCTGTGGCCCGTGATCGCGTTGAGGTAGCCGGGCAGCACACAGGTGAGGGTCTTGCCCTCACCGGTCTTCATCTCGGCGATCTGGCCGAAGTGCAGTGCGGCACCGCCCATGAGCTGGACGTCGAAATGCCTGTTCCCGAGGGTTCGGCGACCGCCCTCCCGCACAACGGCGAACGCCTCCGGCAACAGCTTGTCCAGCTGCTCACCATCGGAGTAACGGCGTTTGAACTCGTCGGTCTTGGCCCGCAACTCGCTGTCGGACAGCGCGACCGTGTCGTCTTCGAGCTCGTTGATTTGCGCCGCGATGGAGCGCAGGCGCTTGAGCATCTTGCCTTCGCCAGCGCGGAGCAGTCGGGACAGGACCATCCAGGTCGACCTCACTTGCTGATCGTGACGCGCCCGTCACGGACGCTTTACGGCCATAGTATTAGAAGCCCGCCCCCGCACCGTTCCAACAGACGTCACATCGACACCTCCGCCGATTCGACGCCCGGCTCGAACACCGGAGAGCGGCCACGGACTGCAAACGTTTCGGAGACGCACGCGTGTTCCCGCCGCACCCGATCGTGCGGGGAGAGGGGCCGGACAGTCCAGAGCCGGTGCAGCCACGAACATGACCGTCCCCCGCGTACCACGGTACGCGGGGGACGGTCCGTGCGGTCACGGCCTACGCGATCCGCATCACGTTTCGGGCACCAAACGGATCACTCCGTAGTCGAACCCCTTTCGGCGGTACACCACGCTGGGCTTGCCCGCGTCGGCATCGAAGAACAGGTAGAAGTCGTGACCGACCAACTCCATCTCGTAAAGCGCTTGATCCACTGTCATGGGCGTGGCCGGGTGTTCCTTCTCGCGGACGATTCGCCCCGGTTCGTGGCCGTTCCCCTCGTGACGCTGGCCGGGGACCCCGGAGGTCGCAGGGGGCTCGGAGCTCACCGGAGGTTCGGACACCGCGGCGGAGGACTGCTCGTCCGCGGCCTCGGCGCTCATCTGATCGGTCGGTGGTTCCAGCAGTGTGGTGCGAGTACGGTTCTGTGTCGTACCCCCCGCCCCGGCGACGGCCACCGGCCTGTCGGCCATCGCGGCGGTCGCCTGCGCCACGGAGCGCGGACTGCGCTTGCCGTGATGCACCTTCCTGCGATCGTGCATCTTGCGCAACCGGTTCTCCAACTTCGTCGTCGCGGCGTCCAGGGCTGCGTAGAAGTCGGGCGCACTGGCTTCCGCGCGCACAGCCGGTCCACGTCCCTTCAAGGTGATTTCGACCCGCTGACAGCTCTTCGCCTGACGTGGGTTACGCTCGTGCTGCAACTCCACGTCGGCTCGCATCGCCTTCCTGTCGTAGCGGTCGAGACGGTTGAGCTTTTCGCCGACGTGCTGCTGGTAATGGGTGGGCACCTCGACGTTGCGGCCTTTGACGACGATGTCCATTCACGACCTCCGTTGCTCAGCGTGCTTCCGTGAGCCTCGTCACGGCGACGCCGGAGAGAGCGTACTCAGCTCGTTCCCGACGTCAGGGGCGTCAATGCCTCACCTCATTCCTCCGGCCGAATACGGCTGATTGGGGTGCACGTTAGCTCGCTTTTGTGTTTCACGACACCCCCGAGCCGGGGGACGTCAAACAGCCACTCCGCGTATTCGTTACCACCATTCGTACGTAACGACACGACTCCACACCAACCCTCGGCGGTAGGGCGCGATCGTACGAGTCCGTGGAACCGCGAGCTCCCCAGTCCCGGCAGAACGCGAGCGCACCACTCGGTTTCCCGCTCATGTCCACAGCTCCCCACGCTTCCGACGCCGCGTGTGTACCCGGGCAACGAACGGAGCAAACCAGTGGTTCCCGAACACGACCCCCGAATCGGCTGAGTTCCACTCACACACCCGAACGGGCTACCGACGGGCCGCTGCGAGGACCAGCACCGCGGCCACTCCCCGCCCCGCGGCACGCAGCGCCGCGGAGCAGCTCGCCACCGTGGCTCCCGTTGTGAGCACGTCGTCAACCAGCACGACCGGTTCCCCGGCTTCGGGCAGCCGTGCGGAACGGAGCACGACACCACCGCTGAGATTGCGAATCCGCCGTGCGGTGTCCAACCCGACCGAGTCCCGCACCCCGCGCCGCATCCGCAGACAGTCGGACACCGTGACCGCTCCCCTGCCGGGCCCCGTGCGTGCGAAACGCACCAGCGGGCTCAGGTGCGCCCCTCCGCGAGCGCGGACGGCGGAAGGTCTGGAGGGCACGGGAACCAGGTGCACGGGCTCCGCGCTCAGCCGCTCAGGATGTTCGTCGATCACCGAGCGCGCGGCGCGGCCGAGTCGGCTTCCGAGCGGTTTCGCGAGATCACGGCGGCCGAACTCCTTGTAAGCGAGCACCGCCCTCCTGGCGTTCCCCCGATAGCGCCCCAGGGCGTAGATCGGGGGCTCCTCGGGCAGCAGCTCGGGCCTGACCCGGCGCAGGGCACCGAACTCGCGTTCGCACCCCGTGCACAACGCGGTGGCACGCACCCCGCACCCCGCGCACCGGAGCGGGA
This sequence comes from Actinopolyspora biskrensis, assembly GCF_013408175.1. Classification (GTDB taxonomy): domain Bacteria; phylum Actinomycetota; class Actinomycetes; order Mycobacteriales; family Pseudonocardiaceae; genus Actinopolyspora; species Actinopolyspora biskrensis. Next base: position 515,354 of record NZ_JACBYW010000004.1, on the reverse strand, counting down.
GGACCAGGTCCGCGAGCGCGTACGGGACCGTTCGGAGGAAGGAGTCACGAGACATGCCGCGATCCTGCGGTCGCGCTCCGGCTCCGGTCTCCCGGAAGGCGTTCCCGCCGCGGCGTGTCGGACCTTCCCGGCTCACCGGGACCGGCGGGGCGTCATCCCGGATAGAACGGGATCGACTTCGGCCCCACCGGAATGTCCTGCAGCACCTCCCAGACCTCCTCCTGGTCCCTGGCCTGCCACAAGTAGGCCTCGTCGCCGACGATGACCTTCTGGCCCGGTCCCACCGTCAACCGCCTGAGCGGCTGGCGCAGGTTCGAGGAGTTGTAAGAGTTCCAGGTGAAACCGTCCACCGAGACCTTGACCACGGGCAGGGAGTCGCTGTCGCTGATCGCCACCAGGGACCGGCTGTTCAACCAGGCCACTTTCCTGATCTTCGAATCGCTGAAACCACCGGTCAGCGGAGTGGGCTGCTGCAACCGCACAGCCGAGCCGCTGCCCACTATGCCTGCGACCACGATGCGACCGTCCACGACCCCGGCGAGCCGGGTCCCGTCCCTGGAGATCCGGAGTGCCTCGATGTGCCCCTCGTCAGCCGCGAACCCACGTACGTCGACGTCCTCGACCGCCCAGGATCCGTTGTCGTCCCGGGTAGCGCGGACCACCCGCTTCCCGTCCACGACCGCCCACACCTCGGATTCGCTCCGCCAGGTCGGCCTGGACACGAAACTTCCGTGCACCGGCAGCTTCCGCAGGGAACCGCCGTACTCCCCGACCCTGAGGTCGACCCCTTCGTCCGCGGAGCGCACCACCGCCGCGACGTACTCGCCCTCGTCCGAGCGGGCCGCCGTGGTGATCTCGTACTCGCCCGACCCCGTGGGGCCGGGAACCGGCGGGGCCTGCTCGTTGAACACCTTGAGCTTCTCGTTGACGACCGCCAGCGGGGCGACCTCGGAGGAGACCTTGTTGCGGCGCTCGTAGGAGGCCACGTCCGAGGGCCGCAGCACCGAGGAGTTCGACAGCAGGGCCGTCCCCTCCTCCTCCAGCCGCACCCGCGCCGTCCGGACCCCGCGCAGCGTCAGCACGACCTGGGCCGCGATCATGCGTTTCTTCCTGCTGCTCAGCGCCCCGAGGTCGCTCAGGTTCACCCGAAGCGCGCCGTCCTTGACCTCGCTCACGTTGCTGACCGTCTCCGTGTCCTCGGGGATGGCCGTGTTCATCGCCGAGTCGAAACCGGCCGATGGACCGGACAGCAGCAGGTCGATGACCCGGGACGGCAGTGTGCTCTGCGGATTCTGCCGCACCCAGCGGACGTCGGGAACGACTCCGTTCTGCTGCTCGTCGAGGAAGAAGACCGACACCGCCCGGTAGTTCGACTCGAAAGCGTCGCTGCTGACCAGCAGGAGGTCCGGAGGGTTCACGATCCGCCACTCGCCGTCGTCCTGCCTCTCGACCCTGACGTCCAGCTGCTCGGACCCCTCGCCGGGGACGAACGAGTTGTCCGCACGGAGCTTGCCCACCTTGTCCACGCTCAGGCTGACCATCTGAACGGAGTCCGGGAGATCGTCCTCGCGCAGCGGGACGGTGTCCACGTTGTTGACCACCGTCACTTCGGAGGGCACCCGCCAGGAGTTCCGCGCGCGCTCGGTCAGGTGCTTGCGGGCGGCCTCGTAGTTGTTGGCCGGCTGCGCACCGGCGTCGACGAAATCGCGCACCAGGTCCGGGGCGTCGATCCCCTCCGGAGGGGCCTCGACCGTGGTGCTCGTCGGTCTGCCCTCCTCGACCCGTTTGACCATCTCCGGTTCGGTCTCCTTGGGGATCGAGGCGCAACCCGTGAACGGGACGGACAGCACCAGCAGCAGGGTCACCACCCTGGTCGAACGCCGTAGCGAGATCATCGCTCTTCCTCCCCGTCGCCGTCCTCGGAACGCTCGGGCGAACTCCGCACCGTCCCCGCTGACGGGTCGTCCCCGGTCTCGGAGTAGCCGCTTTCGGACGTCTCCGGCGGGGCCGCCAGGAGCGCTTCCGGGGCGGCTATGCTGCGCGCGCTCGGCAGCGGCAGTGGGCTCTCGGTGACTTCCTGCTCACCCGAGTACTTCGGAAGGGTGAGCCGGAAGCAGGAGCCCCGCCCCGGCTCGCCCCACGCGTCCAGCCACCCGCCGTGCAATCGGGCGTCCTCGGAAGCGATGGACAGCCCGAGTCCCGTACCCCCCGTTTGACGATCACGCGACGGATCGGCGCGCCAGAACCTGGTGAACACCAGTTCGGCCTCGCCCGGCTGCAATCCGACCCCGTAGTCACGCACGGTGACAGCCACCTCGTTCTCCCCCTCCCCGAAGGCGACATCGACCGGCTGCCCCTCGGCGTGGTCGACGGCGTTCGCGACGAGGTTGCGCACGATTCGCTCCACGCGACGCGCATCCGCGAAAATGGTGACCTCCTCGTCCGGCACGTCGACACGCAGCTCCACACCGCTCGTTTCGGCGATGGGGCGCAAGGCGTCCACGGAGCGGCGCACCACCTCGGGGACGTCCAGCGACTCGGTGGACAGGTCGGCCACACCCGCGTCCAGCCGGGAGATCTCGAGGAGGTCCCCCAGCAGCGACTCGAATCGGTCGAGCTCGTCGACCAGCAGTTCGGCGGAACGCTCCAACCCGGCCGGGAACTCGTCGCGGGAGGCGTGGAGCACGTCGGCCGCCATGCGCACCGTGGTCAGCGGGGTCCGCAGCTCGTGCGAGACGTCGGAGGTGAACCTGCGCTGCAGCTGACCGAACTCCTCCAGCTGCTGGATCTGCTGCGCCAAGCTGTCGGCCATCTCGTTGAACGAATCGGCGAGCAGCGCGACGTCGTCCTCACCGATCACCCGCATCCGTTCGTCCAGGTTCCCGGCGGCGAGCCGTTCCGCGGTCCGCGCGGCCTGGCGCACCGGCCGCACCACCTGGCGGGTCACCAGGTTCGTGATGGCGCCGAGCAGCACGAGCAGCACCAGCCCACCGACGAGCAGCGTGCTCTGCACCACGCCCATGGTGCGGTTCTCCGCGCTCAGCGGGAACAGGAAGTACGACTGCAGCGGGCGCGTGGAAGTACCGGCGGGACTGCCGATCACGAGCATGGTCACTTGTTCGTGATTGCGCGAGACCGTGCTGATCTGGGTGGCGAACCTGTCCCGCTTCACGTACTCGCGCAAGTCCCGCGGGACGTCCCCGATAGGGCCGGCCGAAGGGGACGACTCCCCCTCCTGAGTGACGGCGTACTCGTCGACGAGCACCGGGTCGTACGTCCCGGCCACGGATTCGGCGTCGTTCTGCACCGAGGGCGACGTGGTCAGCCCGTTCAGGGCACCTTTGAGCTGCTCGTCCACGTCCTCGGAGTTCGGGTCGACGGCGGTCAGCTGTCGTTCCAGCACGGGAAGAAGGCTCTGCTCCACCTGGCGGACGGCGGCGTCCTTCTTGGTCTCCAGCATCCTGTTGGTTATCTGGGTCTGCAGCACCATCCCCAGCACGAAGACCACCGCGGAGGAGAGCGCGAGGGTGCTCACCACCACCCGCAGCTGCATCGACCGGCGCCAGATCGACTCGAACCAGTGCCAGCGGCGACGCACGTTCTCGCTGACACGTACGACCAGCGACCGCAACGAACCACCGCGGGAGGTCCTGTCACTCACGCCAACCGTCCTGCCGCACGGAAACGATCACCGGATCCCGGAATCACGGAGGACCGGCCTTGTACCCGACTCCACGCACGGTGAGCACGACCTCCGGCCGTTCCGGATCCTTCTCGATCTTCGAACGCAGCCGCTGCACGTGCACGTTGACCAGCCTGGTGTCCGCAGCGTGACGATACCCCCACACCTGCTCCAACAGCACTTCGCGGGTGAACACCTGACGCGGCTTCCTGGCCAGCGCCACCAGCAGATCGAACTCGAGCGGAGTGAGCGAGATCGGCACGCCCTCACGGGTGACCTCGTGCCCGGGGACATCGATCGTGAGATCACCGATGGACAGCACCTCGGCCGGTTCGGCCTCGGTGCGGCGCAGCCGCACCCGCAACCGGGCCACGAGTTCCTTGGGCTTGAACGGTTTGACGATGTAGTCGTCGGCCCCCGACTCCAGACCGAGCACCACATCCACGGTGTCACTCTTCGCGGTGAGCATGACGACGGGAACCATCGACTCCGCGCGGATGGCCTTGCACACGTCGATGCCGTTCATCCCCGGCAGCATCAGGTCGAGCAGCACCAGATCGGGTTTGAGCTCACGCAGCGCGGGCATGGCCTTGGTGCCGTCGTTGACGACGGCGGTATCGAAGCCCTCGCCCCGGAGCACGATCGTGAGCATCTCCGCCAGAGCCGGGTCGTCGTCCACCACGAGCACGCGTGACTTCATGCCTCACATGGTTGCATTTCGCACCACAGGGGCATGCACCACCCGGCTGTCATCACTGCAGGTTGTTGAGCCGTTGCTCGGAGCGCAGGAGTCGATGCCCCCGAACGGACCATCGCTCACGAGCAGGCTAGTCGAGGATCCGGTCGGCCAATCCGGCGGGATCCACCGCGGTCGCGTCGTCGATCACCCGCCAGGGTGACCACCACGAGGACTCGGCGAGCTCGAGGTAGACCCGGTCGCAACGCTCCTGCAGGGAGGAGTCCGACTCGAACCGGTCCCCGCCCCCATCACCGTTGGCGCTCTCCCTGCGCTCGGCCCGCTCGGCGGCCACCGCGGTGGGCACGCGCAGCAGGATCTGCAGATCCGGCCGGGGCATCCCGAAGCGGTCCACCTCGAGCTGACGCACCCACTCGACGAATCCGCCGTCGGCCTTCTCCCACGACCGCGCGGCCCCGTACGCCGCGTTGGAGGCCACGTAGCGGTCCAGCAGCAGGATGTCGTGCTCGGCGATCCCGCTTCGCAGCCAGTCCAGGGAGTGCCGTCTGTCCAGTGCGTACAGCACGGCCATGCCGTGCACGGAATCGGCGAGATCCCCGTGCTGCCCGCGGAGCGCCTCGGCGATCAGGTCGGCGTGCACGTCCACGCCGTAGCGGGGGAACGCGGCCTCCCCCACCGAGAGCCCCCTGCTGCGCAGCTCGGCCGACAAACCGTCGGCCAGCGTCTGCTTGCCCGCACCGTCCAGACCTTCGATCACGATCAGCCGCCCCACGCCGGCAAACCCTACTGAGCACTCACACCGGAACCTCGCCCGGGTCGCCGCGGGACCGAGGAACGAGGCTACGCCCGCGGAGGAGCGGCCCCGGGGCGAATCCCGCGTCTCCACGTCCGGGGGCACTCACCGTTCACACGGTTGGGGGCATCACCGGAATCGGAGCAAAATCTCCACCACGACGGTCGCAACACGACGGTCGACAAGAGACAATCGGGTGAAGCGCGCACCGAACAGCGCCGTCGCCGACACGCGGGAGGAACCAGTGCACGTGCCCGGGCCGGACACTCGCGTGGTCGAGCTGCGGGTACACGGCATCCTCGGAACGAAACCGCAGGACCTGACCGACTCGGTGGCTTCGGTGGACGTCGCCGGGGACGGAATCGGGCGTATCGTCCGTCCGGCGGACCGATTGCTGCGCCCGGTCTCCGGCCCCGACCTCGCCGCGGGAGAGCGCACGGTCCCCCGTTCGATCGAAGGGTACGTGTGGGGGGACATGACCTCGGGGGGAAGCAAGGCCCTCTGGGCCCTGCTGTTCCCGTTCGCCCTGGCCAACATGGCGCACTGGATGCTTCCACCGACCGACGCCGGATCGCGTGCCGTCCGCTCCCTCGGAGCTGCGCTGCGCGCCGGGATGCGCCTGACCGCCCTGCTGTTGACGATGTTGTTCATCGCGCACCTGACGGTGCTCAGCCTGGACCTGCTCGCCTCCCAGTGCCTGCGCCCCGGTTCGGGATGCCTCGGCGCCGTTCCCGACGGGCTGCGGACCGCGGAGTCTCCGCGCTCGATCCTGGCGATGGTCCTCGTGGCGGCCGTGGTCCTCGGCATGTCCCGCCTCTCGGCGATGTCCTGGCGCGTGTGCACCCCGTCCACGTCCGAAGCCGGGCAGCACGCCCAGGACCCGAAGCTGCCGGGAGCGGGCGTGGTGCGGGACCCGGCGACCTCCGCGCTGCGGATTCTGCACATCGTCGCGGGACTGTGCACGATGGTGCTGACGGCGCTGGGCGGGTTCTCCGCTTCCGCGGACCCCCGCTGGGTGGGGGCCGCCGTGCTCACGGGACTCTGCGTGCTGGGCGTGCTCGCCCTGGACGATCCGACCGACTCCGACCACAGGCCCGACAACCGTTTCCGCCGGGCGGTACGGAGCGCGCTGTCCCGCTACACCCGGATTCCGCTCGTTTCGGTGGCGGCACTGCTGGTGCTCGTGACCGCCCCGGCGACCGATCCCCTGAACGGTCCCCTGGCCGGATCCGGTTCGGTGACCGGTTCGTTGACGCTCGGTCTGCTGCTGTCCTGCGGGTACGTCGGGCTGCTTCTGATTCCCACGGTGCTGCTGTCCCGCTCCTCCTGGCGCCGCCTGCCGAAGAAGCTGCGCCCGTGGGCCGGCGGATGGTTCGCAGCCCCGGTGCTGCTGATCGCCTGCCTGCTCGGAGCGGGGTTCGGTGCCGGTCTGACGCTGACCACCCGCCAGGCCCTCGGGGGAGACGAGCCTCGGCTGCCGAGTTCGTACGACACCGTCACCCTGCTGTGGGGTACTTCCACGGCCCTGCTCGTGCTCGCCGGACTGGTCATCGTGCCGTGGGCGTGGGTGCGCTGGTGGCGCGCGTTGCAGGCCGACAGCGCGGTCTCACCCGAAGTGGGGTTGCTGCACGCGGGTCGTTCCGGTGATCAGCGCAGTTCCGAGCGCGCGTGGAAGTGGGCGGAACTGCAACGCGGGCACGGCCACCGGCTGGTGCTCGTCCTCGCTGGGGCGCTGTGCGCCGGAGCGGTGCTCGCCTCGGTCCTGCGGCTGTGGGCTCCGCAACCGCCCGACTGGGCGCGTTGGCTGATGTTCCTCGGTGTCGGGACGTTGGCCACGCTCGCGGCCTTTCTGCTCCGCACCGTCTACCTGGCCGTGCGCCGTCCCGGAACCGCCAGGGCACTGGGCGTGTTGTGCGACCTGACGCTCTTCTGGCCGCGGGAGGCCCACCCCGTCGTTCCCCCGTGCTACGCGCTGAAGGTCATCCCCGAGCTGGTCAACAGAGCCCGCGAGCACCTTTCGGATCCGCACACCCGGGTGGTGCTGTCCGGACACAGCCAGGGGAGTCTGCTCGCCTCCGTCGCGACGGCCCGGCTGCTGCACGGGCTGGACGAGCCGGACCGGGAAAGAGTCGGCCTCGTCACGGCGGGATCCCAGCTCCAATGGGCGTACACACGTGGTTTCCCCGACGTGCTCGGGCACGGATCCCAACGCGAGCTGGCCGGCTCCCTGCGGGGACGTTGGCGCTCCCTCTGCCGCGGGACGGACCCGCTCGGCGGCGCGGTAACCACGTGGAGCAGGCAGGTCTACGACGGCAAACTGCTGGGGGTCGGCTTCCGGGCCGACGGCGCGGAAGGACCGCTTCCGCCCGCGGCGCGTGGACCGACCGGCGCGCTGGTGCTCGGCAGCGACCACTGGCTTCCCGATCCGCAGCGCGGTCCCTTCGAGCACCGGAGGTGGCTCGCGGGACTGCTGCGGCACACCGAGTACAGCGGTGACCCCGAGTGGGACCGAGCGGTTTCCATGGCGGCGGGGCTGGAAACACCGGCCCGCGGGACGAACCTCCCGTTCCGTACGACGGTCGCGGGGTCCTCCCCGGGCACGGCACCGCGCATCAACGGCACGGCCCGGCGGACCGAGCCGGAGGGGGCGACGCGACGCGAGGGAACGGTCATAGCCATGGAGACCGCTCCCGAGGACGAGCCTCCCGCCGTGGCCGCGGAGGAGCGCACCGGGGAGTTCTCCAGGAGCGCCCCGGAGCAGCCCGCTCCCGTCCGGGGGGACGGTCTGCCCGGCGCGGAGGAGGACCTCGGCGACGGGGTGATCCACGAGGGCACGCCCGAGATCATCGACCCTCCCGGCATCACGCCCCCCTGGGAGCGCGGCCCCGCGCTGCGGCCTTCCGGTCAGTGATCGGACCCGCTCCCCGGCGTCGACCGGGTTCGGTGGACGCCGCTCGTCGCCTCCGAGGACAATGATTCGCCATGGTGAATATCCGCAGAGCCACAACGGCCGACACGAAAGCACTGGTCGAGCTCCGAGCTCTGATGTTCAAGTCGATGGGCAGGAACGCCGAGGACCCCGCCTGGCGTTCCCAGGCCGAATCGTGGTTCACGCGGAAAATCGCCGGCGGCGAGGCGCTGGTCGTCGTCACCGAGATCTCGAACGGACAGCTGGTCGCCGCCGCGCTCGGCGAGGTGAACCACGACCCTCCCAGCCCCTCGAACCCCACGGGGATTCGTGGCCGCATCTCGAACGTCGTGACAGCCGTCGGCCACCGCAGGAGGGGCTACGCGCGTGCCTGCGTGCGGCAACTGCTCGACTGGTTCCGCTCGGAGACCGAAGTGGCCGACATCGACCTGTTCGCCACCGGCGAGGGATCGAACATGTACCGGGAGTTCGGTTTCGAGGCACGTCCCTATCCGGCCATGCGGCTGCGGGTCGCTTCCCGCGCGGACGGGACGGAGCTGACCTCCACCCCCTCCGGCACCGCTTGATCCGGGCTCTACGGAGGTGACCTCCGCCCCGGGACGACTTCCCGGGGCGGAGGTCACGCGGGACTCGTCGTTCCCGGTGCCGCACGAACCGCTCACTCCTCCGACAGGCCCGCGCGCTCACGCTGCGCGAGCACCGAGTGGCTCCGGCTGTAGGCGAAGTAAACGACCACTCCGGCGAGCATCCAGATCCCGAAGCGCACCCAGGTCAGCGCGGTGAGGTTGATCATCAACCACAGGCAGGCGACCACCGCGAGGACGGGCACCCACGGCACCAGCGGAGCGCGGAAACCGCGGGGCAGATCGGGACGCTTGCGGCGCAGCACGATCACCCCGATCGAGACCAGGCTGAACGCGAACAGCGTACCCACGTTGACCATCTCGGCCAGCCTGCTGAACGGGAAGAAGCCCGCGGCGAGGAACACCACCACTCCGACCAGCACGGTCGTCCGCACCGGCGTTCCCCTTCGTTCGTCGGTCTTGGCCAGCCCCCTCGGCAGCAGACCGTCCCTGGCCATGGCGAACAGCACCCTGGTCTGCCCCAGGAGCAGGACCATCACCACGGTGGTCAGGCCGATCAGCGCGCCCACCGAGATGAGGCTGGCTGCCCAGTTCACCCCGTTGAGCTGGAACGCCGTGGCGAGGGTGGCGCTTTCCCCGTCGGGGCCCGTGGCGAGCTTGGTGTAGTGCGTCATACCGGTGACCACCAGCGCCACCGCGACGTAGAGACCGGTGGTTATCGCCACCGACCCGAGGATCCCCCGTGGAGCGTTCCGCTGCGGGTCGCGCGTCTCCTCCGCCGTGGTGGCGACGATGTCGAAACCGATGAACGCGAAGAACACCAGTGAAGCCCCGGCGAGCAGGCCGTAGACCCCGTAGTTGCTGGTCTCACCGCCGAGGATCAGGGACAGCAGGGACTGTTCGAGTGCGGGACCGCTTTCGGAGGCGGACTGCGCCTGCGGAATGAACGGGGTGTAGTTGTCCGGTTTGATGTAGGCGATCCCGGCGATGATGATGAACAGAACCACCGAGACCTTGATCGCGGTTATGACCAGGCTGACCCGCGCGGAGAGTTTGGTACCGGTCACCAGCACACCGACCAGAACGGCCACCAGCAGCATCGCTCCCCAGTCGAGCTGCAACGGACCGAGCGGGACCGCCGTCTCCACCGACAGTCCGATGCTCGACAGCACCTGGTGCAGGTAGGAGGACCATCCCTTGGCCACCGCCGCGGCGGCTATGGAGAACTCGAGGATCAGGTCCCATCCGATGATCCAGGCCAGGAATTCACCGAACGTCGCGTAGGAGTAGGTGTAGGCACTTCCCGCCACCGGAACGGTGGACGCGAATTCCGCGTAGCACAGCGCGGCCAGCGCACAGGCGACCGCGGCCAGCAGGAAGGCCAACGACACCGAGGGGCCGGAAACATCACCGGCGGTCTGAGCCGCGATGGTGAAGATCCCGGCACCGATGACCACCGAAACCCCGAAAACGATCAGGTCCCATGTCCCGAGATTCTTCCGGAGCTTGGTGTCCGGCTCGTCCGTATCCAAGATCGATTGTTCGACCGTCTTGGTGCGCCATAATCCGCTTCCTGGCACCCCTGCCTCCTCGCATCACTCTTACGGGTGGCACCGAACAATAGCGGTCACGGAGTCTTTGTCCATGGCGAACCGGAGCACGATCCACTAACGGTACGTGTGGAAAGCGCTTCCGACCGTGGAAGGATCCGTCCCACACCCGAGCGGGCCGCGGACGACGAACCCCCCGTTTCCCAGTATTCGGGCAGAACGGATCCTTCACCACTCACGGCGGGACTCCGCCGCACCATGCTGCCCGGCACTCCGGGGGAGGGTATATCGCCGCTTGTCGAGGACTTGAGCCGAGGTGTCCGTTCGGTACAGCCGAGACGAACGAGTGATCGCGGAGGTCCTCCGCACCGGTGTACCAACATGTGGACTCACGGGGGCGTTGGCCGTCCCGGCTGATCCGTCTCACCGGAAACCCCGCTGCCCGGCGAAAACGCGCCACAGCACGCGTCGCGGGCACGGCACCTCCGCACACCGGGCGGAGCGCACCGGACGAGCCCGCGCCCGGCAGGAGTCAGACGGCTCCCGTCGCGGCCCGGAACAGCTGCGCTCCCGTCGCCGAGCCCAGGGGGTGCGCCATCACACAGGGGTCGGAGGCGGCCAACCAGACCGAGTCGCCACGAGCGAGGTCCAGCTCACGCACCGTCGTGCCCGCCCCGGCACCGTTGCCGTTTCCGTGACCGTTGCCGTTTCCGTTTCCCGTGCCGACCGGGGAGAGCCGCACCCTGCCCTCGGTGCACAGCAGGATCTGCGGACCGGACGAGTCCAGGGCCACACCGCCCCCCTCCCCGGGGGACCAGTCCGCTCTGGACAGCTCGAATTCGTCGGCCTCGGTCTGGTAGGTGGTCAGGTGCCGTCCGCGGCGCGTTCCGGTCAGCACCCTGGTGTCCCCGTTGTCGAAGTCGAGCACCTTCAGCAGCTCGGCCACGTCGACGTGCTTGGGGGTCAGCCCGCAGCGCAGAATGTTGTCCGAGTTGGCCAGGATCTCCACCCCGGTGCCACGCAGATAGGCGTGCAGATTGCCCGGAGGCAGGTAGATGGCCTCCCCGGGCCGCAGAACCAGCCGGTTCAGCAACAGACTCGCGAGGACTCCCGCATCGTTCGGGTAGGACTCCCCGAGCTCGAGCACGGTCTCGCACTCCAGCAGGAACTCGCCCCCGGAACGCACGTGGTCGGCGCACGCCCGCAGCAGATCCGGCACGAGCGCACGGAGGGTGTCCTCGGGAAGAGTGATCCACGTGGTGAACAGCGCCCGCAGCCCGTCCCGGTCCGGCTGCGCGGCGAGCAACCGGGTGTGCGCCCGCAGGCTCGGGACGTCGAGCTCGTGCAGCAGCCGAACGGTCCGATGAGCGTCCCGGAACCCCGCCAGCGCGTGGAACTCCGTCAGCGCGCAGATCAGTTCCGGCTTCGCCGTCGGATCGGGGTAGTTGCGGTCCGGTGCGCTGCGCGGAACGCCTTCCGCCTCCTCATGGGCGAATCCCTCGGCCGCCTGCTCCCAGGACGGGTGCGCCTGCAGGCTCAGCGGTTCGTCCGCGGCCAGCACCTTCATCAGGAAGGGGAGCCTGTTGCCCCAGCGCCCGGTGCAGCCCTGCCCCAGTTGCCGGCCGGGTTCCGAGTCCAGCAACCGCACCAGCGGGACTTCAGATCCGTCCCGGAAGAGCAACCGCGACGAATCCCCGGGGTGGGCACCCATCCAGAGCTCCGCCTCGGGATGGGGGGCGGGTACGGGACGGCCGAGCAGCTCCGCGATCGCGGTCCGAGAGCCCCATGCATACGGGCGTACCGCGTTGCGCAGTAACTCCACTGTCCTTCTCGCTTCCTCGTCTAACCGCGTTTCCCCGCATCGGCCACGCCCCCTTCACCACCGGAGGACATCCGGTACCACGTGCCTCCCGCATCGGGGAGTCCACCGAGTTCGCCACGGGCCGCCCCGGAGGAACTTCGTACAAAACCCGGCGCCCACTCGCGCGGGCCGTTTCAGCGTGCCGCGACCATCGACCGCCCGTGCCCTTCCGGCAGCCCCGAGGCCAGCCCGAGGTACACCGCCGCCATGTCGAAACCGACCGCCAGGAGCGCCGAACGCAGGATCGCATCCTGCTCCCGTGTTTCCGAAGGGGAGAGCACATCGGCTCCGGGCAGCGCTCCCGTGGCCATCCGCTCGGTGAGCAGCGCACGCTCATCGGTCCGTACCGTGAGCAGCAGCACGCGCAGCGCGGCCGTGGTGTCCTCCGGGTCGGCGAACAGATCGGTCTCGCTCCCCACCGCCGAAGCGGCGCCGTGCAGCGAACGACGATTCACCGCCTGCGCGTAGCTGCTCACGTCGCACGGAACTCCGGCGTAGCAACCGAGCACGTAGGCACCGTGCTCGCCCAGAGCCGTGGAAAGCTCGTCCACGCCCCAGAGCAGCGGAACCCGGTCGGCCAACCGGAGGACCAGCTTCTTGGCCGGGTTCTCCGGGGTCTCGTTGCGCGGGTGCGCGGCGGCGGCCTGTTCGTCCAGCGCGTCGGCCAGCGCTTCGGTGTCGACGCTCAACAGCCCGAGCGCCTGGAACACGCGGAGCCCGGCCGTGAACACGTGCGCGAACCCCAGCCCCTCCGGAACCGGAACCCGGGGCGGCACGGACCTGGCCCGTCCCGCGACGGAGGCGGCCACCGGTCCTTCCTCCGGAGCCGCGAGAACGATGCTCGCACCCCGGCGCCCGGCCAGCTCCAGGGACTCCGCCAGGACCTTGTCGCCGCCGTCGGTTCCGTACGCGAAAACCACGTCGAGCGGACCGACCCAGGAGGGGATCACCTCGGTGACCACCACGGGAACCGGGCAGGAAGGCCCGAGCAACGCGGCCAGCGACCTGCACGCGGCGGTGCCGACGCCGGCTCGGGACAACAGCACGAGAGCCCGCGGCCGCTCCGTGACGAACTCGTCCAGCCCGGCTTCGCTCGCCGAGTTGGCCACCGAGCGCACCTGCGCCCCGGCCAGGGCGGCCGAGCGAAGCAGCCCCTCGGTGTCCAGCGCGAACAAACGTTGTTGATCGTCCAGAATGCTGTCGTCCAGCACCACCGTCACCCCCTTCCAGGGCCGTCGAAGGTGGTGTCCTCCTCGGGACCGCCGATCGCCTCCTGCAACAACAACACGGGAACACCGTCCCGAACGGGGAAGGAACGTCCGCAGGACGTGCAGGTCAGGTAGTCGGCCTCGGGTTGGTCGGGCAGACCGTCCCGCAGCGGCGCGCTCCGCGGGCAGGGGCAAACCAGGATCTCCCGCAGTTCGGGATCCATCGCGATACTCACTATTCCTCCCGGATGTTCACGCGCCGACACCGATGGGATGAACACCATCCCACCGAAGCAAGTCCCGGACGAGCCTCCATGCGGGTAGCGTCGAGCACGTTTCCGTGACTACTCCCGCAGCACCGCGAGCACCTCGTCGCGCAGGGCGGCCATCGTCTCGGAATCGACCGCCTCCACGTTCAGGCGCAGCACCGGCTCGGTGTTGGACGGACGGAGATTGAACCACGAACCGTCCCCCAGTTCCACGGTAAGCCCGTCCAGCTCGTCGATACGAGCGCCGTTGCGGTCGCGGAAAGACTCGATCACCGCGCGCATCCGGGTGGTCTGGTCGTCCACCCGCGAATTGACCTCGCCCGAGGACACGTAGCGGGAGTAGTCGGACATCAGTTCGGCCAGGCTCTTGTGCTGCTCCCCCAGGGCGGCCAGCACGTGCAGGGCGGCGAGCATCCCCGAGTCGGCACGCCAGAAATCCCGGAAGTAGTAGTGCGCAGAGTGCTCCCCGCCGAAGATCGCACCGGTTTCGGCCATCGTCTGCTTGATGAAGGAGTGACCGACCCTGGTGCGCACCGGTTTGCCGCCGTTCTCGCGCACCATCTCGGGAACGCCCCTGGAGGTGATCAGGTTGTGGATGACCGTGGCCCCCGGTTCCCTCTTCAGCTCCCTGGTGGCGATCAGCGCCGTGATGGCGCTCGGCGCGACGGGGGCGCCCTCCGCGTCGAGCACGAAGCAGCGATCGGCGTCACCGTCGAACGCGAGCCCCACGTCGGCCCCCACCTCGCGGACCTTGGCCCGCAGGTCCACGAGGTTCTCCGGTTCCAGCGGGTTCGCCTCGTGATTGGGGAAGGTCCCGTCGAGTTCGAAGTACATGGGCACCAGCTCGACGGGAAGACCGTCCAGAACGCTGGGGACCGTGTGGCCCGCCATGCCGTTGCCCGCGTCCACCGCGATCCGCAGCGGGCGGATGGAGGTCAGATCGACCAACCCGCGCAGGAAGTCCGCGTATCCCCGGAGCATGCCCCGCTCCGTGACCGCGCCCTGCGCCCCCAGGAATTCGGGAACCCCGTGGCCGACCAGCTCCTTGATCTCGGACAGGCCGCTGTCCTGGCCGACCGGTGCCGCCCCGGCCCGGCACAACTTGATCCCGTTGTACTCGGGCGGATTGTGACTGGCCGTGAACATCGCGCCGGGAAGATCCAAGTGCCCGGAGGCGAAGTACAGCATGTCCGTGCTGGCCAGGCCGATGTGCACGACATCGATTCCCTGGCCTGTCACTCCCTCGGAGAACGCGGCCGCCAGCTCGGGAGAGGACTCCCGCATGTCGTGGCCGACCACCACAGCGGGGCCGCCGACCAGTCTGGTGAACGCGGCGCCGACCTCGCGGGCCACTTCCGCGTTCAGCTCTTCGCCCACCAAACCCCGGATGTCGTACGCCTTGACGATCCCCGACAGGTCCCGCACGCTGCACTCTCCCCGTAGTAACGGCACTCTTGCCTGCGTGCCGAGCCTACCGGCGATCGTGGCGGAAGTGGTGTCCGCCGGACGGCCAAGAACGAGGGCCGTTCCGCTCGTCCGTATGGCCCCGGGAGCCGCAGCCCGGCTCCGTGAGCACGGAAACACCAGGGCAGAACGACGAACTCGGCCGCACATCGAAGCGATCCCGACGGCGCGACCGGCGAAGCACCTCCCGGACGAGCCACGGGCCCCGGTGATCCACACCACGTTTCAGTGGGGTATCCCACGCCGGAACCGGACGGCCCACCGGGACGCGCCCCTCAAGGGGTCAGTCCTTGCCCGGATCGGGAAGCGCACGCAGGTGACCACGCCTGCTTCCCCCGCCGCGCACTCCCGGGTTCTCCGTCGCCGACGGGTCGGTACGCCCCGCCTCCCGGACCGCCTCGGCCAAGGCGGTCAGATCGTCCTCCGAGGGCTGCGCGGCGGAGAACTCCCCCTCGTGGCGCACGACGTGCCAGCCCTTGGGGACGGTCAACCGCATCGCATGCTCCTCGCAGAGATCATAGCTATGAGGTTCGACATAACTTGCCAGCGGCCCGACCACGGCGGTCGAATCCGCATAGGCATAGGTCAGCGTAGCTACCGCCGGGTAGGTACACCCGCTTCGCGAGCAACGCCTCACGCTCCGCACGCCTGGCACCATAGCGCCCTTGTCACGCCAACACTCGACGGCACGCGGAAAACTCCCCCGAACAGCCGGTCACAAAGCACCGGAACGCGCGACAGCGGCCCCGCCGCTCGCCCGGTTGCACTGCGAAGATCATCTATGGGGTGAAGTATGACACGAAGGGTTAACACGTGCACGGACGAGTTCCGAACGTGCGTGACCGGACACGGCACGTCTCCGGGCGTGCGGGCACGATTGCCAGCAGACCGTGCGCACGGCGTACCCTCGTCGCGTGGTGACCGCACGGGAAACTCGGCAACGCCTCGGGAAACGACGGGAACGACGTGGTCGCGGAATGCGCGGACCGCTCTACCCCTCCTCCGTACCCGCGGCCAAAAGCAGGTCCCAGCGTTTCGACGCGCTCGTGCTCGACGCGCTCGACCCCATCGAACAACGCTGGCAGACGGAACTGACCCAGCTGGACGTGGCCGTGGACGAGGTTCCCCAAGTCGAAGCCACCTCGCCGGACTCGGTGGTGTGGGGTGACGACGTCGTCGTGGACTCGAACGTGCCGCTCGCCCGGCTGGTCCCCGCCGGCGTGGACCGCCGCGGCCTTCCGACACGGGCGCGGATCGTGCTGTACCGGAGACCACTGGAAGCACGCGCACGGAACGGCGCCGACCTGACGGACCTGCTCCACGACGTGCTCGTGGAGCAGATCGCCAGCTACCTGGGGCTGGATCCAGGAGTCATCGGCGGCAACCAGTAAGAGTTCGGCGGGGTCGGTTGGCGTAGGTGGTTGCGTGGCGGAACTTCCCACTGCGGGAGGCTCACCCGGGACCGCGCCCGCTCCGCACCCGACCGGGAGCGGCACCGATCAGCGTGAACAGGAGCGCGGCGGCCTGCAACGAGAGCAGGGTGGTCCTGGGCACCCCGGTGAACCCGATGGTGACCTCCCCCGCGTTCTCGGGCAGCGGAACGGCGACCTGCTCGCCCCACCCGGTCGCGAGTCCCACCGGCTCACCGCCGATCCGCGCGCGCCAGCCCGACTCCCGCTGTGCGGCGAGCAACAGCACGCGACCCGGCCCTCCCCTGGAGAAACGCACCGTCACGTGCGGCAGATCCGCTCCGACGCGTATCGGGCGGGACTGCGGCCGCGGCTGCCCTCCCTCCCGCGCGTTGCTCGCCTGAGCCGGACCGAGCAGCGTCACCGGCGTGTTCGGCAGCAGCACGCGGAAGACGGCTCCCCCGTCCGGGGCGGCACCCGAGCTCGCCACGAGGTCACCGGCGAGTTCGCCGAACCGGCGCGCCCGCTCTCCCCCTGGAACCGCGATCCGCCCCACCCCACGGGCGGCAGCGGCGGCCACCCCGGAGCGGACGCGGTCCGCGCCGTCGGCCAGCAGGTCCTCTTCGATCCGCGTGAGCGCGGCGGTGGCACCTGGCGCGGGCACCAGTGCCGTGGTGCCGAACCGCGACTGCCCGTCCGGCGTCAATTCCGGGGGGAGTCCTCCGGGGCGAAGCCTCAACCAGTACCCGTCCCCCGTCGACTCGCCCCCCGCCGCGGACCCCGCGGTCACCCGCAACGGCCCGGACTGCGCCGCGAAGGCCGAGCCGGTCGCCAGCAGTCCGACGGAAGCCACCGTGGCAACGGTGAGCAGCCGCCGCACCGACGACGCGGGCGGCCGCCCCGCGCGGTCCACCGCCACCGCGGCCAACGTCGTCCACAGCAGACCGCACGCGACGAGGAGCAGCGGCCCTCCCGGCCAGCCCACCGTTTCGGGCCCGCCCCAGGCCGGGGCCGAGGGGATCCGGCCGACCAGCAGGCTCGCCCCCCAACCGACGAACGCGACGAGCAACCCGCCGAGCACCGCGCGGTCCCGGGTGCGCAGCACGGCGATCACGGCCGCGCACACCACCAGCACCCCCGACCACCCGGCCACGGTGTTCACCGCGTTCAGGGACAGCAGCGAGATCCCGGCCGGTGTTTCCACCACCGGGGCCCCCAAACCGTGCACCAGGATCTCGGGCTCGCGGAACAGAACGGCGGGCCAGGGCAGCAGGCAGGCCACCGGTAGCAGCACCAGCGAGGCGAACCCCGCCGTGCGGCGGAACAAGCTGGTGCGCACGGAGGCGGGACAGCAGAACCCCACCGCGGCGAGCACGAGCAACAGCACGTACATCCCGGGGGCGAAGGCGGCCAGCACCGCCGCGCCCAACGCTGTTCGGCACGCCGTACCGAGCCAGTTCGGCCGGGCCGGGGTTCTCGCCGGGATGGTCCCCACCAGCGACATGGCCCCGACGAGCAGCGGTGGGAGCAGGACGTGGGCGACCACGACACCGGGACGCCCCTCGGCCGCCGCGAGCATCCCAACGGGCAGCAGCGCGTAAGCCGCCGCGGCCAGCGCGCGCGCCGTGCGGGAAACCGCGAGTCCGTCGCAGGCGTGGTAAGCCGCGGCCCCGGCGAGCGGAAGCTGCAACAGCACCAGCAGGGCGAGCGCGGCGGGCGGCCCGCCGAGCGGGGCCAGCACCGCGCCCAGCAGCCCGAGCACCAGCAGGGCGGGCGGGGCCTGCGCCGCTGTCCCCCCGTGCACCGGGTGCCAAGCTGCCAGATAGCTCGACCAGGTGGTTTCCAGGTCGGCGACCGGAAGCAGCCTGCCGCCGTGCAAACTCAACCCGATCCGGGGACCGTCCGCCAGCAGGCCGTGCGCTGCCAGGGCGAACAGCGCCAACCCCACCACCAGCAAGATCGGTGGATTGAGCAGCAGCTCGCGGAACACGCGTCCCCGGTTCACCGGGACCAGCACCAGCTGCCCGGACTCCCCGCTGTCCGTCCCTCCGCGCGGCCCAGGGGAGGGACGTGGCCGCGGGTCTCGCGACTCCCGCTCGGCGTCCTCCGGAACCGCGACGACGACCGGTTCGTCCGGCCTGCGCAGCCCGGCCGCGGAACGTCTGCGGGTCCCGACGGTGCCGAGAGCGCCCGCGGGCAACGCGTCCGGCCCGTAGCGCGGAGTCGCCCCGGAACCGCGTGCCACCGGGGCGGGCTCCTCCCGCGTCGGAAGACCGAGCAGCGTGTCGTGGCGAACCCGGTTCCGGACGATCCGGGCGTAACCCGCGAGGCAGGCCATGCGTATCCGGGTGATCCTTCCGATCAGCAACCCGCGAAAACTCCGGTTCACCGGGTTTCTGCCGTGCGTGCGCCCGGCGGAGCGGATTCCGAGCCGCCCCGTCAGCAGCATCCACGCGGCCGCCGCCTCCGCTCTCGCCTCCGCGAACCTGCGCGTCGCGGCGTACCCGAGCAGCCGGAGGCCCCCGAGCAGCAGCAGGCGCGGCACCGCGAGGACCCCGGAGCGGGGGCCGATGTTGGCCAGGTAGGTGCGCAGCTCGTCCGCGCGGTTGACGGTGGAACCGCTCGTCCCCCCCGCCGTCGTCGCCGGCGGAAGCCTTCCGCGAGCGGGCGGTCCCGCTGCGCGGCGCGTCCGCGCCCGGGGCACGCACAGCACGAGGTGGCCCGCGGCGTTGATCCGCCATCCCAGGTCCACATCGGCACAGGGCTCGGAGAGGAACTCGTCGAAGCCGTCCAGTTCCTCGAAGACCTCGCGCCGCACCAACGCCGCCGCCGCGGAAACGGCCAGCACCTCGGAAACCTGGAGTGCCGCCCCGGCGTCCTCCGCTCCCGCCCCGAGAGCCGGATCGAGCCCGAACTGCCCGACACCGGTGTGCACTCGCCCCGAGGTGTCCATGGACAGCCCGGCTTCGACGAGCAGCCGGGGGTCCCGCGAGTCGAGTCCCAGCGGCCCGAGCATCGCCGCCGCGGAATCCGTCTCGGCCACCCGGAGCAGGGTCTCCAGGCACTCGGGCTCGGGGATCGAGTCGTCGTACAGCGGCCACAACCAGCCGCCGGGATCACCCCAGCGCTCGCGGGCGTGTTCCAGGGCGCGGCCGACGGCGGCCCCGAATCCGGTTCCCTCCCCGACCGTGAGCACTCCGTCCACCGGCACGGACCGCGCGGCGGAGTCGGCGGAGCTCTCCAGCCACGCGCGGCTTTCCCCGTCCGTTTCCGGGACCACCGCCAGGAGGTGGCGCGGACGAACCGTCAACTGTTCCAGTGCCGACAGCACGTCCGGCAACCGATCCACGTCTCGACGGCACACCAGTACCGCCAGCACCGGTGCGGTGCTCAGGTGTGGCCGGCTGGTCGACTGCGCAGCGGCGCGGATTTCGGCCACCGTCTCCTCCCGCGTGCCGGGGTCCGATCACCGCACGACAGTAGTGGACGGCACGCGCTCACGGAGAGAATGCTCACCGAACCGGCCCACACGGCTTCGCCGAAGCAGCACGGTGTTCCACGGTCCGCACAACGCCGCGGGGCACGCCTGTGGCTACGAGCCGTGTGCCCCGCCCGTCGAACCTCGGTACCGCAGGCGGATCACCTCTCACCGATCCGTCCGCGGAGTGGAACCGGTCGCGGAGAGGAAATTCCGGACCGTACCCGTTCCCACTCCGTGGGCGCGAAAAAGGTGATCCGCCTTCACCCAAGCGCTTTCGAGCACCGGGAACCGCGCGGAGCTCACCCCGCCTGACGTTTGAGCCTACGCCGTTCCCGTTCGGAAAGACCGCCCCAAATGCCGAACCTCTCGTCGTGTTCCAGGGCGTATTCGAGACATTCCGAACGTACTTCGCAGCCCGCGCAAATGCGTTTCGCTTCGCGGGTCGATCCGCCCTTTTCCGGAAAGAATGCCTCCGGATCGGTTTGCGCGCACAGGGCGCGCTCCTGCCAGTCCTGATCTTCCTCGGAGTCGATCAGTCCGGCCAGAATGTCGAGCTCGCCGATGCGAGCCTCTTCCCCCTCCGCGAGGCCTTGCTCGGTCTGCAACATGTGAACCTCCCCCGTTCAGTTATTCCGTTCCCGCGGACCTCCCCAGGACGCGCGGGACGTGGTGAACCGGCTCCCACCGGTTCGGTATTCGGCCGTGAATTCCGGCCGCCGGACGGAGCACCGAGGTCACGCCACCAAGGCGCCGTCCGACCGTGCGCTTACCGGGCCTCCCGTCACCCGGCACCGCCGATCGGGTGATCATTGCCACACCTGGCGGGAGTGGCAATCAACCCTTCGGGCGGTTGAATAACACTGTTGTGATTACACCCGCGTCCCTCCCAGTGGTCAAGTGGAGACCTTCCGTAGGGGGAACGGGCAACAGCTCAACGGAGCAGAACCACTCCGCCACCATGCGTCCATCGGACTGCTCCATTCGACCTTTCAAGATCCCGGATCTAGGAATACCACCGACACCTCGATCGCGCCCGGCGAGCGGACGGGAGACTGGTGGGGTGCGAAATACCGCGATGCGCGTAAGCCCCCTGTTCCTGGCCTTGCTGGCCGTCACGGTGGCAGGCGGATTTCTGGCCACTATGAACAGTGCTTTCCTTTACACGACCGGCGTAGTACTGATCGTGCTCGGCGGCTGGGCCAGCTCCCTGTGCCTGCACGAATTCGGACACGCGATCACCGCTTTCCGCGGAGGAGACCACTCGGTGCGCGCCAAGGGCTACCTCACCCTCGACCCGCGCCACTACACCGACCCCGTGGTCAGCCTGCTGCTTCCGATCCTGTTCGTGTTGATCGGTGGTATCCCTCTTCCGGGTGGGGCTGTGTGGATCAACCACACGGCACTGCGGTCCAAAAAGGACGAAGCGACCGTCTCCCTCGCCGGGCCGCTGACGAACCTGCTGATCGGGATCGGGCTGACCGCTTCGATCGCCACCATCACCATGCCGCCCGTGCTCGGCGCGGGGCTGTCGTACCTGGCCTTCCTGCAGGTGATCGCCTTCGTGCTCAACATCCTCCCCGTTCCGGGGCTGGACGGGTACGGCGCCATAGAGCCCTGGCTGTCGTTCCGGGCGCGCGAGCTCGGCGAGAAGGCCCGCCCCTGGGCCCCGCTGGGGATCATCCTGATCCTGTTCGTCATCCCCGGGGCCGGCTACGTGTTCTTCAACGTGGCATTCGGCCTGTTCGACGCGGTCGGCGGCACGGCCGAGCTCGCAGGTCTGGGCGACTCCGTGTTCCGCTTCTGGGAGTGACACCGGTGATCTCACCCGGTTGCGCACCACCGGCCCGCGCGGGCGTGGGAGGATTCCCGCCGTGAAGGTCGCAGTACTGGTCGGCGGAGTCGGTGGCGCGCAATTCCTGCTGGGAGTCAAGGAGGCTCTCGGGATGCCCGCGATCGGCGAGCCCGAGCAAGAATCACCGCACGAGATCTCCGCTGTCGTCAACATCGCCGACGACGTCTGGATGCACGGCCTGCGGGTGTGCCCCGATCTGGACACCTGCATGTACACCCTCGGCGGCGGCATCGACACGGCCAAGGGCTGGGGACGCGAGTCCGAGACCTGGTCGGTCTCCGAGGAGCTGTCCGCCTACGGCGCGGAACCGAACTGGTTCGGCCTCGGGGACCGGGACATCGCCACGCACCTGGTTCGCACCAGGATGCTGCGCGCGGGATATCCGCTCTCGGCGATCACCGAGGCGCTGTGCGACCGCTGGCGCCCCGGGGTGAACCTGCTGCCCGTCACCGACGACAGGGTCGAGACCCACGTGGCCATCGAGGACCCGCGGGGAGCGGGCCCCAAGGCCGTGCACTTCCAGGAGTGGTGGGTCCGCCACGGGGCCGGGCCGGAGGCCAACGCGATCGTGCCGGTCGGCGCGGAGGAGGCCACCGCGCTGCGGGAAACGCTGGACGCGGTCTCCGGGGCCGACATCGTGCTGCTCGCCCCCTCCAACCCCGTGGTCAGCATCGGCACCATGCTCGCCGTCCCCGGAGTGCGCGAGGCGCTGCGGGAGACTGCGGCCCCCGTGGTGGGGCTGTCGCCCATCGTCGGCGGCCGGGCGGTGCGCGGAATGGCGGACGCCTGCCTGCGGGCCATCGGGGTGGACAGCACGGCCCAGGCCGTCGGGCAGCACTACGGCTCCCGTTCCACCTCGAACGAGGGCGTCCTGGACGCCTGGCTGGTGGACAGCGAGGACACCGCCCAGATTCCCGGGGTGGCGACCCGTTCCGTTCCGCTGATCATGTCGGACGTGTCCGCCAGCGCCGAGATGGCGCGCGCCGCCTTCGAGATCGGAGGGGTGACGGTACCGGAGGTGGCAGGGTGAACGATCACGCCGCGAACGATGGGCTGGAGCTGCACGCGGTCGACGGGCTGCCCGAGTTCTCCGAGGGGGACGACCTCGCGGGGGCGCTGGCCGCGAACGTGCCCTGGCTGCGCGACGGCGACGCCGTGGTGGTCACCAGCAAGGTGCTCTCCAAGGTCGAGGGCAGGATCGTACGGGCACCGCACGATCCCGAGCAGCGGGACGCGCTGCGCCGCGAGCTGGTGCTCTCCGAGGCGGACCACGTGCTGGCCCGACGCGGCCGGACGCTGATCACGCAGAACAAGCTCGGGATCGTGCAGGCCGCTTCCGGGGTGGACGCCTCCAACGTCGCCACCGACGAGATCGCGTTGCTGCCCCGCGATCCGGACGCCAGCGCCGAGCGGCTGCGCGGGGAGCTGGCGGAGCGGCTGGGGGTGAACGTGGCCGTGGTGATCACCGACACCATGGGGCGTGCCTGGCGGCTCGGTCAGACCGACGTCGCGATCGGTTCGGCCGGTCTTTCGGTGCTGCACCGGTACGCGGGCACCACCGACTCGCTCGGCAACGCGCTGGAGGTCACCGAGGTGGCCGTGGCGGACGAGGTCGCGGGGGCCGCCGATCTGGTCAAGGGCAAGCTCGGCAGAGTACCGGTCGCCGTGGTGCGCGGGCTCGACGAGCGGGACGACGGCTCCAGGGCGGGCGACCTGGTCCGCACCGTGGACGAGGACCTGTTCCGGCTGGGCACGGCCGAGGCCGTCGCGCAGGGGCGCGGCGAGGCCGTGCTGCTGCGTCGCTCGGTGCGCGAGTTCGCGGACGATCCGGTGGACTCGGAGGCCGTGCGCAGGGCCGTGGGAGCCGCGTTGACGGCTCCCGCTCCGCACCACACCAGGCCGGTGCGTTTCGTGTGGCTGCGGGATCGCGGGCTGCGCAGGAAGCTGCTGGACGCGATGCGCACCGCGTGGCTAGACGATCTGCGTGCCGACGGGGTTTCCGGGAACGGGGCGCAGCGCAGGGTCGCGCGCGGGGACCTGCTCTACGAGGCCCCCGAGATGGTGGTGCCGTTCCTGATCAGGGACGGGGCGCACGACTACCCGGACGAGCGCAGGGCGGACGCGGAGCGCTCGATGTTCGTGGTCGCGGGCGGGGCAGCCGTGCAGAACCTGCTGGTCGCGCTGGCCGCGGAGGAGCTCGGGTCCTGCTGGGTCTCCTCCACGCTGTTCTGCCCCGAGGTGGTGCGGGCGACGCTGGAGCTGCCCGCGACGTGGGAGCCGCTCGGCGCGGTGGCGCTCGGGCACCCGGCCGAACCCGCGGGCGGGCCGCGGCAGCCGCGTGATCCGGAGAGCGGGCTGGTGGAGCTGTGAACGGGCCGCACGAGGACGCACTGCGAACTCTGGAGGAATGGCCCGGAACCGGCGACGATCCGGGCCAGGAGGCGCTGCGGCACGCCTTCCTGACGCTGCTGCGGGCACGTGCGGACAGCTGCCTGCGCGAGTGCGAGCCGGGACACGTGACCGCCTCGGTCCTGGTGCTGGACCACACGGGCTCACACGCGCTGCTGACCCTGCACCCGCGGGTGGGGCGCTGGCTGCAGCTGGGTGGACACTGTGAACCCTCCGACGAGAGCCTCGCCGGGGCCGCGCTGCGCGAGGCCGGCGAGGAGTCCGGGGTCGAGGGGCTGAGCATCGATCCGGAGCCGGTGCATCTGGACGTGCATCCGGTCACCTGCTCGCTCGGCCGCCCCACCAGGCACTTCGACGTGCGCTTCCTGGTGCGCGCCCCGGACGGTGCGGTGCCCAGGCGCAGCGCGGAGTCGAAGGATCTGCGCTGGTGGCCGCTCGCGGAGCTGCCGGAGGAAGGTGATCTGGGGCCGTTGGTGGCCGCAGCGGCGGAACGGTTCACCCCCGGACGTTCCCAGTTTTGCCTATAATTGGGAGTCGTCCACAGGGGTGCGATGGGATCCCCAGGGGCGGTGGGGTTTCCCAATTTTGCCTATAACTGGGCACCACCGGCACGGAACAGCTCCGGGGAACTCCACGAAACGGCTGTGCCGAGGTAGCCGACTACGGGCCTCCCGGGCGGCTGCCGTGGTCAGTGCTGTCGGCGGCGTCCTCCGAAATGAGCTCTCACGAGCCACATCAGCAGGACTTCCACCCAAGTCCCATCCGCGCACCGATGAGTAATCGCGCCCATCACGCCCCCTCGGAGCCGGATGGAAGCGATCCGGGAATAAATCTCCCGAGGGAAGCACAAAGCCCGTCCTCGAACGGTCCTGCCACGGCGCGTGGACACTCCCTGAGTATGCGGCTGGGCATGTCCGCAGACGTCTTCGTGTTCGAAATCATCGAAGACGGCGGGTCCGGACGGCTAAATATCCGGTGGCTCTGATCGACCGGATTTCCCGGTCGTTCATCCTGTTTCCCACCGGAAGCAATGCGTGCATGTCGGCCGATTATCACAGACTTTGACGCGGACAACGACAAACGGAAGATTTCCACACGACTCGCCGTTCTTCTCGATGGCGACCGCTACGGCTGAGCGCCTCGCGCTGATTGCTCAGCGAACCGAAATCGTCTCCAGTCGGGGCGTATCATGGATCGCCCGGTTCCATCCCTGCGGCGGCGTGGGATCGCCCCACCACTCGTATCCCAAGGAATCCGTCCATTCCCGTTCCTCCGCGAGAGGGGTCCGGACTCCAGCACCGTGCCATAAAGGTTGTTGGCGAATCCAACGGAGGACCCCAGGAGATCATCTCTCCTGGAGAGATCCAACCGCGTGCCAGTGACCCTGTCCAGGTCGAGATCGGCTATCCGCACGCCGATCCTACTTCTGTAGTGCCGGTAGCGTAGGTAGATAGCACAGTCAGCGGCCACCCAGCACTCCACGACGACGTGGAATTTGGGTGCCGCATCGGCACCGTCCCACCACTCTATCCGACGCCGATACTCGCACTCGACCCTGTCGACGAGGTTCTCCGCGATACTCAGAGCCCATGTGCGCATCAGATCGACGAAGTAGATCTTTTCCGAACCAAGATTTTTATTGAATCCGTCCGACGCGGATCCAGTGCCGATACGATCACCCGTCACCTCGGTAGGATATTTATCCTCATATGCTACAAAACGTGTTCCAGTGCTGCCCAACCCGCTGTTGCTATTAGCCACCGAAGCCGCTTCAGGATTTGTGGGATTGATCCAGTCAGGACAAACAGTGAAGGTTATGCATTGAACTGTTTACCGGGTCTCTTGGAGTCGCCGGAGCCCGGTGATGATGTGGACTATTCGTTGAAGATGAACGAGTGAGCGGCGGTATCAGCTGGACAGGATGTTCCAGTTTTTCAGGTGGGCGATGACGCGTTCGATCGGGTAGCGTAGGAAAACTATCGTCGTGTTGGTTTTTTCTCTGGCGAGGTCGATTTTTCCGTTTTTCGGTGTTTTGTTGGGTTGGGTGACAGTACTTCCCAGATAACCGAGATCGCCGATGGTGTTGGCATGATTCAGCGTCTCGTGCAGTGATGAATTCCGAAACACCGTGAGGTCATGGGTGGCGCCGGGAAAGATCTCCGAACACGCGAGAAGATTCCCTCGGAGATCGGTGGTCAGCTGCAGGCGCACGCCGTAACGTCGATGTTTCCCCGAGTAGATACCATGCTGGTCACGGTGGTCCCCGGTGGGGATGAGTACGCCATCCACAATGGGTGACTCGTCCGTGGAACTCTTCGAGCGGGGCGTGTACCTCGTTCAACGTGTCGGCCAGGACGGGATCGATCCGGCGCACCACACGTGAAATCGTCGACTGGCTCGTATTCCGGAACACAGCCAGTTGTTTCTGGGTCAGATTCGTCCGATAGGACTCCAATGTCACCACCAGGGCCATGAACACCGACAACGTGTTGCTCGGGTCCCATCGAATCAACTCGCTGATCCGCTCAGCCAACCAACGAAGCTGGTCCTCACTCAAACCTGTGGTATCCTTGTAACGCAACGGTCTTTCCTTGGCGCACTGCTTGTTCTTGACCGAAAAGCATGATGCCGGAAAGACCGTTGCTTCTTGTGTCTATCCCCACTAATCACCACACCTGCATAATATTCGTTGTTTTGTGGGGAGCTATGGCTGCGTGAGTGGTATTCGATTCCTACAGGTTCATTTCACGCGTCATGTCATAAACATGACTGGGCTGGTTCCTAAGCTGGACATCTAGTCGTAGTTGTCCACTAGCCGCTTCTAGTTACAGGGGTAGAGCTTGCGTGTTATCGGTCGGCTTTGTTGGGCTGCGGAGCAGCAGTGGGACGGGAGCACTGCAGTGAGCTCTGATCCAATGGTTCTGTCAAGATGCAGATCCCACAGTCCCCTGTGAGATACGTTGCTTCTTTCCTTTGAACTCGAGTGTGACAGCAGGTCGGGTGCCGGACACAAGCATGGATGTGAGGGGAAGGGAGCGGGATGGCTGACGGACAGACCTACTTCGGTCGCATCTACCGTCGTCACTACGGCGATGTCCGGCGGTTCGTCGGCAGGCGTTTGGCTGAGGACGAGGTCGAGGACGTCGCGGCCGAAGTCTTCGTCGTGGCGTGGCGCCGGTTGGCCGACATGCCCGCGGAGGAGCGCGTGCTGCCGTGGTTGTACGGGATAGCCCGACGAGTACTGGCCAACGAGTTCCGGCGTGCCCGTAGGGCGCAGGACCTGGCCGAACACGTCGCCTCGCAACCGGAGCACCGCAACGGTGACCATGCCGAGGCGGTCACCGACCGGGTGGCGGCTGCGGCGGCGTTCGACCGGCTCCGCGAGAACGACCGAGAAATCCTGCGGCTCGTGGCGTGGGAAAACCTCAGCACTGCTGAGATCGCCACCGTGCTCGGCTGCGCTCGCACCACGGCCGCGATGCGCGTCCGTCGCGCGCGGCGTCGCCTGTTCAAAAGTCTGCACGGTCCCGAGCACACCCGACCGGCAGAGCCGAGCGTCACAGCGTCCGCAGCGGAAGGAGCGAACCGATGAGGCGTGCCGAACAGCAGATTCGTGATGTGATCCAGCCGTTGGACCCGATGCGTCAGGACGAGCGCGCAACTGGGGTGCCACCGGAACCAGGACCCTTGACGAGCTCCGATGACGAGCAGTCCGCAGTGCGGCCGCGCCCATCGCGCGGGCAGTCCCGGCGCCGGGTGGTGCTGGCCGGAGCCACGGCGGTGGTGCTTCTGGGCAGCGGTGTGATGTGGTCCTCCTCCGGACCGAGTCCCTCGCGGAGTTACGCGGCCACTCCGGAGCCGTTGACCATCGTGGCTCCGCAGCAAGACCAGTCCGCTGCGGCGAAGCTGCGCCGGATCGCACAGCGGGCCGCGGCATCCGAGGTGCCCACGCGCGCGACCGGGCACACCGAGCACATCGAAATGAAGAGCTGGTACCTGAACAGCCAGATCGGCAATGACAACACCGTCTCGGTGGTCCAGCCGCAGATGCGGGAATCCTGGCGCAAACCGGACGGTTCCGGGCGAAGCACGGTCACTCCGGGCACCCCGCAATTCCAGTCGCAGCAAGACCGTCGGCAATGGTCCTCGGATACGTCCACCGACACACGCACCGACCAATGGGCGCCCGGTGAGCGCGACCTCTTCGCGGACGGTCGCCCCCCGACCGGTGCCGACGAGTTGCGACAGTGGCTGCACCAGCACCCCTCCGGCCAGCCGGAACCCCTGCGCACGCTGACCGCCGTGACCGACCTGCTGCGAAACCGGGTACTGCTGCCGCAGGAACGCGCCACCATACTACGCGTGCTCGCCGAACTACCCGGCATGCACTACACCGGCACCACCCGGGACCGAGCGGGACGCCCCGGACAGGCGTTCTCCCTGGAATCCGACGACAGTGGACTACCCACCCAGTACACCGTCATCATCGATCCGACCAACGGACGCTTCCTGGGCCACGAAACGATGTTGACCACCACGGCAGGCAAACTCAACGTGAAAATCCCCGCCGTCACCTCCTACGAAACCTACCTGACAAAGAAATTCACCACGCAGAGTTAGAAATAAATAGGAGGGGGAGGATTTCCTTGCAATGAGGAAATCCTCCCGATTTCGCTATCTCGGTTCAGCCATGAACATCCACGGCCCAATCATTGTATTTTCCCAATTGATTGGCGTAGGCGCAGTCATCCATATAATAGGCGCCTCCATTTCCGTTTCCGAGTACGCCTCGGTCGTTGCACAGCCAATTACCGTCCTGGATATTTCTCCAAGAGGAAGTCTCGTGAGCGAATCCATAAGCGCTGAGACTGTGCCAATACTCGTCGTTAAATTGGAGACGTCTTCCCTCGCCACCAGCATCCTTGTAGAGACAGATCCATGCTTTAGGGCAGGAGGGTACTGATGCCGCACTGGCTTTGTAAGCACTAGCAGCTACCTTTGGATCCTGCGTGGGATCATAGCCCAACACCTTGTCGGCCTGCTCGCGCGTACGGTAACACTTGACTTGCTCCGGCGAGTGAACAACACAGGAGCGGGCTTCTCCCCAGCCCTCGCTGAGGTCGATGGTCTTTCCTTCGAACTTAGCCAGTCCTGGCTCGGACGTGACTGTGTCCGACTCGACAGCTGAGGATGGTGCCTGGACACCCAACCCCATGGTGACCGCCGCGCACACGGCAAGACCGCAACGAATTAATTGCGCAGCACAGATACTTCCCTTCTGCTGAAAATCCCCAGTATTACTTCCACTGCCCTCGCAGGACAGGGGCCAACGGGCATCCCTCCGGAGCTGCTCTCCAGAGTGATCAACGGACGTGCCCATCATCCCGAAACGCAATTAGGTCAACACCACCATTTAGGCGAGTCTAATTTCACATATCAATTTGATAAAATAGGTGGAGTACTGCTGTCGTGGCTACTATGGGATGTCTCTTCGGCTTGGAATTCGAGTGGTGATCGCTTAGAGGGTGTCTTGATAGGTGATGTGACGGTACTGGCATGGTGATCATTCGTGGATGATCTGGCGCGTCGGTTGGTGCCGGATGAGTTGTGGGCCATTGCAGCACCGCTGCTGCCGGAACATGGGGTCCGTCGGCAAGGGGGCGGGCGTCGCAGGGCCGGTGACCGTGCGGTGCTTACGGCGATCGTGTTCGTGCTGACCAGCGAGTGTTCATGGCGGCAGCTCCCGCCGTCGTTCGGGGTGAGCGTGCCGACAGCACATCGCCGGTTCCAGGAATGGACCCAGGCCGGGGTATGGCGACGGCTGCACCGGGCGTCCTCGACAAGCTCGGCGCCGAGGGCGAGCTCGACTGGGCCCGAGCGATCATCGACGGGGCCGGAGTTCGCGCGAAAAGGGGGGATCTGCCACCGGACCCAACCCGGTCGACCGAGGCAAAACCGGGTCGAAACTGCACATCCTGACCGAGGCGAACGGACTGCCGCTGTCGGTGGCGGTCTCCGGGGCCAACACCCACGACAGGAACGCCCTCAAGCCTCTTGTGCACGCGATCCCGGACGTGCGTTCGCCTCGCGGACCACGACGCCGCCGGCCCGGCAAGCTGCACGCCGACACAGGCTACGACTACGACGACCTACGCCGCTGGCTGCGCACCCGGAACATCGTGCCCCGCATCGCCCGCACCGGCGTCGAATCCAGCGCCAAGCTCGGACGCTACCGCTGGCGCGTTGAACGCAGCTTCTCCTGGCTGCTGAACTACCGCCGCCCGGCCATTCGCTGGGAACGCAAAGCCGCCAACTTCACCGGATTCCTCACCCTCACCGCAGCACTGACCTGCTACAAGAACATTCCCAAATGAGACGCGCCCTAATCACGGTCCTCCTTGCTCCTGTGGATGGTCACGCACGCTCCAAAAAGAGCAAACGAGCACCACACACCCGAATGACTTCACCATACATCCGAACGTCACCCGGGCGCCGGATTGACAATGGCCACCACAGTGTTATCCGAACACCGGAGAGACCAAGTTTGGGACGCGACGATTCCCGCGCTCCTGTTCCCCAGAATTCCTCGACCGTTCGTTCCGCCATCGATCGAGCGCAACGTGCTCGTGGCGATCGACCGCGAGCGGCCTCGCCCGGAACACGTCCGCACCGCGGGGCCCACGTGATCACCTCGGCCGCGCCCGCGGCAGCCGCCCCGCCACGAGCGTGATTTGTCGACAAAACGAGGATCCGAAAGAAGGAATTCCTCGGATGGACAATTCGATCGATCACGTGAACGACAACTCCGATCACCACCGTTTTCGGTGTGACGGACCGCACAGAAAAGGTTTATCCCCGACTCGAAAATCGGCTATACTCGCTTGCTCAAGCGAAGTTCTGTCAGCTGATCCGAATCGAACCACGCGAAGGGTGAGCGGTGACCGTGAAGGGAAGCCCGCACGAGCCGGAAACCACCGCTGGCGTCGGCGAAACCGGCGCCGGTGCGCGCTTCGCCCGAACGAGCCGTTTTTCCTCCGCGGTGATCTCCAGAAGGCGACTCCCGTTGCCGATGGAGGAATCACGGGGTTCGGCGGCGCGGCGAAGCCAGCCCGGATCTCCGGGTGGCGGAACCGGCCGAGGACCGGCACGACGACAGCACGAAGGAGACGAAGACGTGAACGGAACACGAACCGAATCGGAGGAGCTCGCCGGCCTGGCCGGCAAGTTACGCGGCGCGACCGACGTGTTGGACACCGGAACGCAGCCGCCCCCGGCACCGAACGCGGGAGAGGCGACCAAGGCGGTGGTCGACGCGATGGCGCTGCTGACCGGAGCGGCCGCCGAGTCCATGACGGAGGACTACCCGGGAGCGGTAGCCGCATCCCACGCTCCCGCGGACCCCGCCGAAGCGGAAGCTCCCCGGAACGAGCCCGGCGAAGCGAGCTCCCGAACGCGCTGACACCGGTTCCACGAGGTCGCGCGCGGTGGCTGAACCGGATCTCACCCGAATCCCCGTGAGAAGGAACCGGCGGGCGGTAACCTGCCCGCCGAGCTCGCCGACCGACCCCCACCGGAAACCGGAAGATGAACCGAGCAGCCGACTTTCCACCCGAACCCGGCCAGCGAACGGGGTGGGGCCGACAGCACCCACCCCAGTGGCAGCGGCCCTCGACTGAACAGGGTCCGCCACCCGCGCGGTTCACGCCTTCCCCGTGGGGCAGGGTCGGGTTCACGGCGGGGGCCGTGACGACCGTGTTCGTCATCGGTGTTCTCACGGGCGGGGTCGACCTGCCGCGCGTCACCGTGTTCTGGGTGGTGATGCTGCCGCTGATCCTGCTGCCCCTGCTGACCACGAGGAACAAACGGCTCTCCGCCGGGGCCGGTTGGCTGCGGCAGGGCGGGGAGGACTTCGTGGCGACCCGGGCACTCGTGTCCGTCGAGGCCTCCGAGCAGGAGACCAACCGCACGTTGAAGCTCGTCGATTCCGCCGGTCGCGAGGTCTCCGCCCGGCTCGACCACATCCGGGGAAACCCCGCGCTGTGGCAGGTCGTCCACAGCGACATCATGCGCTCGGCGCAGTTCAACGGAACCGCGATCAACAGACCGGCCCGCACCGTCCTCGGCCTCGACCGGCCGACGTGGTCACGCTGATGCATCGGCACCGACTCGGATCAGGTGCATCGTCCGTCCCCGGGAGAGCAGGCGCAGCGCCGACTCCGGGCTGCGGAACCTCCCGTTGAGTCCACCGTGCGGCGCGAACACTTCGGTCCCGTCCTCATGGGACAAACCCCAGTAGCGCACGACGCCGTCGACCCGGTCGCCGATCTCCTCGCACAGCGCGAACACCTCGGGCACGCTCGCCCGTACCAGCTCCACCAGTAGTTCCCGGAACTCCTCGTGCGTGCCCAGCGGAGCGAGCTCGGACTCGTCCACCACGTATTCGTCGGTCAGCTCGTGCGCCTCGAACACGGTCTCCTCCTGAACCAATCGTGATCAGCGACACCGAGAACATTAAAGCTAATCGTTAAGCTGGTCGATTAC
Organism: Actinopolyspora biskrensis; assembly: GCF_013408175.1. Classification (GTDB taxonomy): domain Bacteria; phylum Actinomycetota; class Actinomycetes; order Mycobacteriales; family Pseudonocardiaceae; genus Actinopolyspora; species Actinopolyspora biskrensis. Next base: position 482,625 of record NZ_JACBYW010000004.1, on the reverse strand, counting down.
CCAAGCGAGTGAGAGCAGCGGGTTACACCCGATTGGGGCTCGACTTGAGAGATCGTCAGACTTGATGCGAGTTCAGGAGGTACTTGTGGAACGTAGCGACCCTTCGGCGCTTCGCTGGTTGATCGGCAACGAGCTGCGACACTACAGAACCGAGGCGGGTGAGACGGTCGCCTCGGCAGCGCGGGCGCTCGGGTGTTCCGCCGCGAAGATCACCCATCTGGAAACGGGCCGCTACCAACAGCAACCGGACGAGATGAGCACGCTGCTCATTCACTACGGAGTCGCCCAGCACGACGTCGACCGACTGACTTCGCTGACCGCCAGCTCCAACTCGCACACCTGGTGGGCTCCCTGGGCGAACGTGGTCCCGGACTGGCTCAAGACCTTCGTGGGACTGGAAGGGATAGCGTGCAGCGAGTTCATCTACATGCCGCTCGTACTACCGGGATTGCTCCAAACCGCCGGGTACGCGACCGCACTGACCTCGGCGAGCGTACGAGTACGCACCGATCACAGCGAACGTTTCGTGAACTTCCGCCTCGCACGACAACAGCGGCTGTTCGCGGAAGACTCCTTGCGACTGACCGCTGTGTTGGAGGAATCGACCCTCGATCGCCCGGTGGGTGACCGGCAAGTAATGAACGAGCAGCTGCGTCAACTCGTTTCGACAGCACGCCGTGACAACGTCGATATCCGAGTACTTCCCACCAAGGCAGGACCACATGCCGCGCTGAGCGGAGGCTTCACCGTACTGAACTTCGCGCATGCTCAATCGATCGGCTACATCGAGCTCCAGGACGGCGCGGTTTACATCCAGGACCAAGAGCAAGTAGCGGATTACACGCGTTCGGGTGAGCGACTACTCTCGACAGCGCTGTCTCCGGATGACTCGGCTGCAGCTATCGAAGCACGTATCGATTGAAAGGTTTCCGCGGTGACGACCAGGCACGACACTTCGCGATGGCGCAAGTCCAGCTACAGCGACAACGGGGCCAACTGCGTCGAAGTCGCGGCCCTGCCCGACGCGGTCGCCACCCGCGACGCCAAGGACCGCCGGGGCCCCGTGCTGACCTTCGACCACCAGCAGTGGCGCGCCTTCCTGCGCAGCCTGCGCGACTGAGCGAATCGACGCCCCTCGGGCGTGGTTCGTGCGGCACGCTCCCCCAACCCCCACGCCCGAATCCTGGTCATCCAGATCCGCACGACCTCGAAGAACCGGAGGTCGTCAAGGTAGTCGTTGAGCTGACCACTCGAGGAGCACAGCGCGTAGAACCGGGCGAGTTCGGCCCGCCGATCGCAGCCCGCGGACACCTCACGAGATCGACGATTCGAGGAATGACCCCGCGCACGGCGGCACGGATCGCGCCGTGCCGCCACGTAGCTGTGATGCTCGGCACGAAACCGCTCATCCTGAGTAGTCCAACCCTGTCGATACTGTGCTGAGCAGGGTGAACCCCGAGATCGACGAGGTCGCCGAGGACCACGCGGCGATGTGCCGGGAACTGAACAAGTTCGCCGACGAACTGGACACCGCCCAGAAGCGGATGCGACGCGCCCGCGAGGTCGCGCGAGAAGCCGGTCTGACGGTGACCGAACAACGCATCATGGAGCCGGGGCCGGAACCGGCTGCCCCGAAACCGCTGCCGAGCGATCGCCCGGCCACTCCGGAGGAACAGCAGGCCCACACCTCGGCCACCCAGGCGCAGGCCGCCTACGCGCGCAAGGTCCGTGCGTACCAGGAGTGCAGCCAGATCGTCACCGAAGCGCGCGAACAGCACAACAGCGCACTCGGCGTGCTGAACAGGTTCGTCAGCGGGATCGCCGAGAAGAGTCCCTTCACCATCACCGACTACACCACCGGCCTGGCGGGTGCGGTGGCCGGAAGCACCAGCGCGATGCGGGCAGCGGCGACCGAGATCGCCGACAGCGGCAAGATCGCGCGAGCGGAGAAGCTGATGCACAGTCCGAACCTGGGACTGCGCAACCAGACCCGTGCCGCCGCCATCCACGTCCGCAATCACGTGAACAAGACGGCGATGGAGAACAAGGCCACCGCGAGCAGGACGGCGCGGATGATCGACAAGCTGAGTCCGAGCGTGAAGAAAGCTCTCCAGCTGAACATGAACTTAGGCGTCCGCCCGGAGAACGTCGGCAACAGATTACTCCGGGGCAGTCTCCGCACAGCGAGCAAACTCCCCGTTGTCGGGTTGGGGATAACCGGATTCAGCATCGGCTACGACGTCCAGACCTCGGACAAATCAGTGGGCGAGAGCGCCGCCATCAACCTCGGCGGCTACGCGGCCGGTTCAGCGGCCACCGCCGGGCTGCTCGCCATGAGCACCCCGGTCGGCTGGGCAGTGGCCGGAGGTGTCGTGGCCAGCGTCGGTGTCGGCTTCGCCATCGACGAGTGGGGCGACGACGTCGTGGACGCGGCGGGCGACGCCGCGAACTGGACCGGAGACAAGATCGGCGACGCCACGGACGCCGTCGGCGACTTCGTCGGCGACATCTTCTGAAACGAGCACCCATGAGCCACACAGCCGGACTGCCACCCAAACCCGACCCCTACACCGGAGAACCACGACCACCTCACGCGCCGCTCGAACCCGAGTGGAAGGGCGCCGAGAAAAAACGCCCGGGTGGGGCGAACAAGGCCCCTCAAGCTCCGGAAGGTGAATCCCCCGTACTCGAATGGTTCTACCCGTCCCGTGGCCAGTCCTTCGGTATCGGACTGGCGATATCCCTCGTCGTCCTCACGTTCGGCGTCATCAGAGACGGCGGGATCGGCTGGATGTCAACGTGGTGGCTCTGGTTGTTCATAGTTCCGTGGCCGTTCGTCACGTTGCTGACAGGGCGCAACACGCGCATGTCGGCGGGAGCCGACTGGCTTCGCTACGGGAAGGACGGTTTCATCAGCACGTACGAACTCACTTCGGTGAAAGTAACCACGGAAGGCGCTTCCCGAGCACTGCGGCTGAACGACGCGGATCAACGGACACTGTCAGTACAACTCAACGATCTCCAGCGGAACCGCGAGTTGTGGGACCTCGTCTACAACGGCATCCTGCACTCGGTGCGCGGCAACGGAGCCGAAACCAACAAACTCGCCCGCACCTTCCTCGACCTCGACAACCCGCTCCGCTTCCGAGGAGAGTGAGCGAAGCGGCTCCCTGCGCGGACCCGACACCCCGGCATCCCGACCTCAGCAGTCGTGCGAGAAGCGCACCCCGCACGGCGGCAGTTCGACCCCCGGCCAGACCCGTGCCCCGTCCAGCAGCTCGCACCCGGCCCCGATCACGGCTCCGTCGGCGACCACGGCCCCGCTGAGCACGACACCGGCACCGATCACGGCCCCCGCCCCGACGACGCTGTCGGACACGTCCGCTCCCTCGGCCACCCGCGCCCCGTCGAACAGCGTGGAACCGCTGATCCGGGCGTTCGCCCCGACGACGCAGCCGACACCGACCGTGCTCCCCCCGGAAACCGCGGCGGTCGAGTCGATCGCGGCGTCCCGCAGCACCAGGGACTCGCCCGTCGGCCCGGGAAGCGCCCCTGTCGGCGCGCGCCCCAGCACCAGGTCGGCCGAGCCGCGCGCGAACGCGGCGGGAGTCCCCAGGTCCAGCCAGTAGGAGGACTCCACGTGCCCCTGCAAGCGGGCGCCCGACTCCAACAGCCCGGGGAAGGTCTCGCGCTCCACCGACACGGGACGCCCCTCCGGTATGGCCTCGACGACCTCCCGGCGGAATGCGTAGCAGCCCGCGTTGACCTGGTCCACCGGCGGATCCGGGGTCTTCTCCAGGAACGCCGTCACCCTGCCGTGCTCATCGGTGGGCACGCAGCCGAACCGGGAGGGGTCGGCGACCTTGACCAGGTGCAGCGTCACGTCCGCCGCGTTCGAGCGGTGCGCGTCCAGCATGGCGGTCAGGTCCACACCGGACAGCACGTCCCCGTTGAACACCAGCACGTCCGGCTCCGACAGCCGGTCGGCCACGTTGCGGATGGCCCCGGCCGTGTCCAACGGCTGGGGTTCGACGACGCACTCCAGCTCCAGCCCGAGCCGCGAACCGTCCCCGAAGTACTCGGCGAACGTCTCCGCCTGGTAGGAGGTGCTCAACACCACCCGCGTGATTCCCGCCGCTCTGATGCGCGACAGCAGGTGGGTCAGGAAGGGAACCCCCGCGGTGGGCAGCATCGGCTTCGGCGCCGACAGCGTCAACGGCCGCAACCGTGTCCCCCGGCCGCCCACGAGCACCACGGCCTCCGCACCGCGTGTCGGCGCGTGGTCGTTCGGACTCGTCATCACCGTGCTCCTCCCCGAGCTAGGCAACTCACCCTGACGTAGGAATGTATGGGGAATACTCTGGCAGTAGCAGCGCCACCCTGGTATGGCGCCCCGATCCGGCACGGTCCGTCAATGCGAGACCACGCGGCACCGGAAGCTCTGTCACGATGGATCTGCCACCAACGGGGCCAAGCCGTGAGGTCGGCCGACTCGAACCGGCGACACAGCCGGCAGGCGGGCCGCGCTGCGGCTGACAACCGACCGGCCAGCATTGAGAGGGACCCATGGACCCCCGCAACCGGGCCGACGAGGCACTAGCTCGTTCGCGGGCGCGTGGTGCGTTCGTCGTCACACCGGACAGCGCGACTTCACCGATGGACGCGTCCAAGACCGTGCGGATCCCGCGTGAATCGGTACGGGACCTGGAGGGAACGGATCCGAACTCGACGACGGTCATCCAGGACTCGGCGGGAGAGGCCGAACAGCGTCCCGACGCCCCTGCCGGGGGGTGGCCAACCGATCCGGAGAGCACCCGCCCCGAGTACGCGGAGGAAACCCCGACCAGGCCGCACCGGATCGAAGCGGCACCGAGCTATCCGCACGATCCACGGCGGAGCCCCCAGGAATTCGGTTGAGACCTCGTCCCGAGCCGCAGGCAGGACTTCGTCGAGCGTTGTTCAGCACGCGGGCGCCGAGGAGCTCACCCAGCGAACCGGGCCGCCCCGTGAAGGACCCTAGCGTCGCCGTGCGATACGAGCCCGAGCTCCCAGCGCACCGCGCAGCGCCAGCCGCAGCGGGGCGAGCGCGGGCCCCGAGTAGCGGTCGGCGAGATAGCGGTAGGCGCTCCGGTGGTGCTCGGTCAGCATGCGGCCCGAGGAGCGCGCCGTGGCGTGTCCCCCGATGTGCACGACCTCGGAGTCCGGGACGTAGACGTTGAGCCACCCGGCACGGGCCAGCCGGTCTCCCAGGTCCACGTCCTCGAAGTACATGAAGTAGCGCGGGTCGAATCCCGTCACCGAGTCCAACGCCGCACGGCGCAGCAGCAGGCAGGAACCGGACAGCCAGCCGGCCGTCCGCTCCGCCGAGCTCTCCGTGGACCGGAGGTAGGCCCGGCTGAACGGGTTGCCCGGCCACACCCCGCCGAGCAGGGCGTGCCCCGCACCGCGCCCCAGTGAGGGCAGCAGTCTGGCCGAGGGGTAGACACTGCCGTCCGGCTCCCTGATCAACGGACCGAAGGCCCCGCCGCGCGGCCAGCGTTCCGTGGCGGCCAACAACTCGTCCAAACTCCCGGCGCCCCACTCCACATCCGGGTTGGACACGACCACCCAGCCGATGTCCTCGCCCAGTTCGGCGATCCCCCTGTTGGCCGCCGAACCGTAGCCGAGGTTCCCCGACATCCTGGCCAGTTCGACGTCGGAACGCTCGGCGGCCCGTTCCGGAGCCCCGTCCGTCGACCCGTTGTCGGCCAGCACCACCCGGATCTGGCGGTCGGTGGCCTTGGGCAGCGTCTCCAGGAACCGGTCGAGCGTCCGTCCCGGGGAGTAGGTAACCGTGACGACGGCGAGTCCGTCGCCGTAACTCTGGCTGTCACGCACGCCGACATTCTCCAACGCCGCGTCTCCCCGCACCGTTCGGCCTCCCCGAGAAGCCGTTCCGGAACAGGTTCCGAAGCTAGCGGCGCTTCTTGCGGTGCAGGTACTCGGCGTGCGCGTAGGCCTCCCGGTGGCTGGCCGCGCACGCCTCCCAGGTGAACTCCTTCGCGCGCTGCTGCGCGGCGGCCGACAGCTCCGCACGTCGCGCGGGGTCGTCCAACAACGTGCTCAGCCCGTGGGCTATCTGGTGCTCGCGAACCCCGCAGTAGGCGACGGCGTCGCCACCGACCTCGGGCAAGCTGAGTCTTCGGGTGGTGAGCACGGGGGCTCCGCAGGCCATCGCCTCGAGCGCGGGCAACCCGAACCCCTCCCCGATGCTCGGATAGGCCACCACCGCGGCCCCGCCCAGGAAACCGGCGAGCGACTCCGCGGGGACGTAGCCGGCCCGGATCACCCTGATCCGGTGCGGCACCGACTCCAGGGCCTCCTCCACCTCGGTGTCCCAGCCGGACTGCCCGGCCAGCACCAGGGCCGGACGGTCCGAACGCCGCGCGGCCGCCTCGGCGAAACCGCGGATCAGGGCCGGCACGTTCTTGCGCGGCTCCAGGGTCCCCAGAAAGGCCACGTAGGGCTGGTCTCCGAGGGAGAGCTCGTGCCGCACGGCGGCCACCTCCTCCGGTGCGGGCGGGTGGAAACGCCGCGGGTCCACCCCGTGGTACATCACCCGCAGCCGGGACCGGTCGGCCCCGACCGTGCGCACCAGCTCGTTCGAGGTCGCCCTGCTCGGGACGACGCACACCGTGGCCCTGTGCAGGGCCGCCCGGGTCCAGTTCCGGAAGAACCCGGCCTTGACCGGGGAGTGCAGCCCGGCGTCGGTGAAGAAGGTGGCGTCGTGCAGCGTGACCACCGACGCGCTCGTGTTCGCCAGGGGGACGGTGTAGTGCGGCGAGTGCACCACACCGGCCCCCAGCCTGCGGGCCAGCCGCGGCAGCGTGGTCTGCTCCCAGGACAGCCGGGCGGTTCGCGTGGCCACCGCCTCGCCCGCGGGCACGATCCGGCTGCGCGGGGCGATGCTGTCGTACAGCGCCGCGTCCCGCGGCTGGCAGGCCACGCTCATCCGCGCGCCTGTGATGTCCAGAGCCGCCAACAGGGAATCGACATAGCGGCCGACCCCACCGCGGTCCGCTGGTACGGCGGTGGCGTCGACGAGTACGTGTGGATCACCTCGGTGCACGTGAGCAGCCTAGGAGGTCCTCGGGGACCATCGTGGCGGGATGGCCAAATCGGTCCGGGGCGAAAGTCACTCGCCGGTGTGCAGCCTCCAGATCCGGCGCGCGCTGTCCCGCCAGTCGAACCGCGCCGCCCGCTCCCTGCCCGCTTCGGTCATCCCCGCGGCCCGTCGCTGGTCACCGAGCACCTCGCGCAGCGCCGCGGCCAGCGCGCCCGGGTCGCCGCGCGGCACCGTGATCCCCGCGCCGCCCGCGACCTCGACCAGCGCGGGCGCGTCCGAGTGCACCACCGGGACCCCCGCGGCCATGGCCTCCACCACGGGGAGGCCGAACCCCTCGGCCAGGCTGGGCGCGACCAGCGCGCTCGCGTGGCGCAGCAGCACGGCCAGCTCGGCGTCGTCGACGGAGTCGAGCCAACGCACCCGGTTCCGGTCCAGCCCGTGCCGTTCGGCCAGCCCGGGCGGATCGACCCCGCCCCAGCCGGGTTTTCCCACCACGAGCAGTGAGACCCCCTCGAGTCCCGGATCGGTGAGGGCTCTGACCAGGGTCTCGTGCCCTTTCCGCGGCTCGACCGTGCCGAGCGCGAGCAGAAAGCGCGGTGGCGGTTCCAGCCGTCGCACGAGCTCCGGGGAGTCCGTTCCCGGCGCGACCGAGGAGCTCACCCCTTCGGGGACCACTTCGAGCCGCGCGGAAACCCGCACCCGAGCGGCGAGGTCCGCGGCGACCGCCTCCGTGGGCACCACCACGGCGTCGGCCTCCCGCGCGGCCCTGGCCACCACCCTCCGGTGCCAGGACGCACCACGCGGGGTCAGCGTCGCGGGATGGCTCCACGGGACGGTGTCGTGCACGCTCACGACCAGCCCGGTTCCCCGGGGAACCGGGGGGAACAGCGGGGTGGGGGCGTGCACGGAATCACCCCCGGTCCGGGGCCCGCGACCGTACTGCCAGGCCAGTGTCAGCGCCCGGCGCGGCAGCGGCAGCACCCGTGGTCCGCGCACCCCCTCGACCTCGGCCCGGCTCGCGTCCCCGCCCGCGCTGACCACGGTGCGCACTTCCCAGCCGCCGGGGGCGGTGGCCGCGAGCGCGCGCAGCAACTCGCGGGTGTAGCGACCCGTCCCCCCGGGTACGGGGGCGAGCAGCTGCTCGGCGACCACGACCAGTTCGGGCACCGTCGGCCTCCGGGAGAGCTCGGGGCTGGACCTGCCGGACAAGCCAACCACACCGGTCCGGCGGGCGGATAACCTCGTCACGGTGGACGAGGAACACACGCGCAGCACCGTGGTCGTGGTCACCTGGCGCGGGCGCGCCCACATCGCGGAGTGCCTGGACGCGCTGGCCGTTCAGCGCCCCCACCGGCTGCTCGTCGTGGACAACGCCTCCGACGACGGCACCGCGCGGGTGCTCGCCGAGCACCCGTCGAACCCCGAGGTGCTGCGGCTGTCCCGCAACCTGGGCTACGCCGGGGGACTCTCCCGGGCCCTCGAACTGGTGGAGACCCCGTACTTCGCGTGGTTGAACGACGACGCGCGCCCCGAGCCCGGCTGGCTGGACACATCGGAGTCCGAGCTCGACGCCGCACCGCTGGCCGCGGCGGCGGCCTGTCTGCTGCGCACGGCGGACGGAGAAGTGTCGGCGGGGGTGCGACTCACCGAAACCGGCCACGGCGCGGACACGCGCGAACCGGGCAGCGTTTTCGGGTTCTGCGGCGGGGCGGCCCTGCTGCGCACCACCGCTCTTCGCGCGGTCGGCGGCGTACCGGCAGCTTTCTTCTGCTACTACGAGGACACCGACACGTCCTGGCGGCTGCGACTGGCCGGTCACGGGATCGTTCCCACCGACGCGAGCTGCGCGCACTCGCTGGGCGCCTCCTCCGAACACGGTTCGGCCCGTTTCCACCGCTGGAACGAGCGCAACAGGCTGCTGATGCTGCTGCGCTGCGCTCCCGCCGGGACAGCCGTGCGCGAGCTGCTGCGCTTCGCGGCGATCACGCTGGCGCTGCCGCCGCGCAGGCTGCGCGGAGTCCGGGTGCCGCGGGCCGCGAACTTCCGGGTCGCACTGCGGATCCGGGTGCTCGGGGAAGTGCTCGCGCGCATCCCGGCGAACCTGCGGGCCCGCCGCGCCGTAACCGCGCGGTCCGTTGTGGACCGGGAGCTCGTGTGGCGGCGGTGGGCAGGACGCTGACCGGCGGGTTCTCAGGCATTGGCCGGTTCCCCGCTCCGAAAGCGCTTGTAGAGCCTCGAAGCGGCAGGGCCGGCCACGGCGAACCCGAGGAACATCACGACGAGCAGCACCGGAACGCCCAGCCACATGTTCGGCTCGAAGTCGGCCCGATACAGCTGCGGACGCGTTCCGCTCCCGCGCGCCGAGTCGTCGACCGCCCGCTCGACCACCGCGACCTCGGTGCCGACGTCGTCCGGCGTCAGCTGCGAACCGGACACCTCCCGCAACTCCGTGGTCCCGTCCCGCCACGTCACCCGCGCCTGACAGGTGTGCCCGAAACCGAGGACGTTACCCCCCTCCGGAGCATCCGAGTCCGCGATCGGCCCCGCGAAACGACACTGCTGAGCCACCGCCGTCCCCCGGGCGGTCACCTCCGCACCGGCCGCACCCACACCGAAGAACGGCAACACCACGAAGATCCCGGACAGGAACAGCACCAGCCCCAACGGGACCAGCAACACATCACGAACGACACGCACGACGCGCACAGCTTCCCTCACAACGACTTCACGGTGGCTCCCCGCAGGAGAGGAGTTCTCCGGAGAGCCACCGAGTACCACGACTCCCCGAGGTTCCTAGGCCTGGCCGGTGTGCTCGTCGTTCCCGCGCACGTGCTGGGTGTAGTCCTGGTCCTCATGGGTCGCACCGATGGCCGCGGTGTTTCGGATCACTTCCTGCGTCCGGCTCAGGTTCGCCAGCGAACTGTTCCCGGCCCAGTTCTGGACCGACTTCCCGAGCTTCGAACCGGGCTGCAGGGCTTCGTCGACCTTGGACAGTACCGGTTTGAGCTTCTTGACGATCTCGGCGAGCTTTTCGACGCCGCCCCCCGCTCCGCCGGTTCCTCCGAATCGCCGGGGAAGCGGTCCCGCACACCGGAAAGCACCGATTCGAGCGTTTCGGTGTCGCTGCCCAGCACCGGTTCCATGGCCTCGCGCATCCGTTCGGACAGCTGAGTCCGCGCGGAACGCGCCGTGGACATGATCTCGCTGGAAAGCTCGTCCGGACGGCGACGCAGCGCACCGTCGGTCAGCTCCAGGTCCGACATGTTGCCGTTCTGATCGACGGTCACCCGAACCGAACCGTCCTTGTTGGACGATTCGGCCCGCACGGCCGTGGCCGCCTCCTTGATCCGCTCGGCCTGCTGCATCTTGTCCTCGATCTGCTTGCGAAAACCGGCAAGCATCTCGTCCGGATCCGAGGGCGTCCTCCCCACTGGTCTCTCGTCGAAGCGGTCACTCCGGAGCGCGCGTCCTCCACCGCCGAAGTGAGCAAGTGCCGGATCATGAAACCAGATCGAACGGTCGCACCGGCACGAAACGGGACAACCGGACCGACGGCCCCGGTCAAACCCGAGAGGGTCGATCAGCCGCGATGATCTCGCATCCGCCACCGGCGCTCGGGACCGATAGGGCAAGCTTGTGGACGTGGCTGATTCCCGTGACAGTGCAGACCTCCCGACGGTGTCGGTCATCACCGTCAACTACCACGGCACCGACAGCACCGTCGCCTGCCTGAAAGCGCTACGTGACGAGCTCGACTACCCCGCGGACCGGATCGAGCCGATCTGCGTGAACAACTCAGCGGAGGACGGGAGTTCCCGGCGCATCAAGGCCCTCGAAGGGGTGCGGGTGTTCGACTCCCCGGAAAACCTCGGCTTCGCGGGCGGGTGCAACCTGGGAGCGCGCGAAGCGGGCGGCAGTGTGCTGGCGTTCCTGAACAACGACGCCGTGCCCGACGCGCAGTGGGCGCGCGCCGCCGTCCGAACGCTGCGGGCGGAACCGACCGTGGGCGCCGTCGCGGGGAAGGTGCTCGACTGGGAGGGCAATCGCGTCGACTTCGTCGACGGCGGGCTCACCTGGTTCGGGATGGGCTACAAGCGCCACGCCGGGGAGATCGACGACGGGAGCCACGACGCGGCCCGGGACGTGCTGTTCGGAACCGGCTCCGCACTGTTCGTCCGGGCCGAGCTCTTCGAACGGCTGGGCGGCTTCGACGAGCGCTTCTTCATGTTCTACGAGGACGTGGACCTGGGGTGGCGGCTCAACCTGCGCGGCTGGCGGGTGCGCTACCAACCCGGTTGCCTGTCCTACCACCGGCACCACGAGTCGATGGCCACGGTGAGCTCGGCCCGGGAGCACTACCTGCTGGAGCGCAACGCCCTGGCCGCCCTGTACAAGAACGCCTCGGAGGAGACCCTGGCCCGCGCGCTGCCCGCCGCGCTGGCCCTGACGGTGCGCAGGTCGACCGCGCGCGGCGAGGTGGACCCGAAACAGCTGGAACTGGACCGGCGACCGGCCGATCCGCGCGAGGACGAGACCGCGGCACCGGTCAGCCGCGAGGCCCTGGCCGGGATGCTGGCGATCGACCAGTTCGTGGAGTTGCTGCCGGAGTTCAAGAACTCCCGCGAGATCGAACAGCGCGAGCGGGTCCGCGCCGATGTCGATCTGCTCCCGCTGATGCGCCGGGCCATGGAGCCCGCCTATCCCCTCCCCCGCTACCTGGCCGCGCACGACGCGCTCGTGCGGGCCTTCGAACTGGACGGCGTCTTCGGATCACCGCGCAAAATCGCGGTGATCACCGGGGACGCGATCACCGAGCGGATGGCCGGGCCCGCCATCCGCGCCTGGCACATCGCGGAGACCCTCGCCGCGGAACACGACGTGCGGCTGATCAGCATCAACTCGCGGGTGGACGTTCCGGAGAAACGGTTCCCCGTCCTGCGGTGCGCTCCCCGCGAGATCGCCGCCCAGGTGGACTGGGCCGACATCGTCGTCCTGCAGGGCCACGTGCTGGAAGTGGCCTCCTCGCTCAAGCGGGCGGAGTCCGAGACGATCGTGGTCTGCGACATCTACGACCCGATGCACCTGGAGCTGCTCGAGCAGGGAAGGGACACCGACGACGAACGCCGCGCGGCGGACCTGCGCGGCACCACCGAGGTGCTCAACGCGCAGTTGCGCCGAGGTGACTTCTTCCTGTGCGCCTCGCAGCGGCAGCGGCACTTCTGGCTGGGGCACCTGGCAGCGTTGGGCCGGATCTCGCCCGCGGTCTACGACACCGACCCCACCATGCGCTCGCTGGTATCGGTGGCGCCCTTCGGCCTGCCCGCTACCCCTCCCCGTCGTTCGGGGCCCGGCCTCCGGGAGGGAACCGCGGGAATCGCTTCCACCGACAAGGTCGTGCTCTGGGCGGGCGGGGTGTACAGCTGGTTCGACCCGCTCACCCTGCTGCACGCCGTGCACCGGATGTCGGGGCAGCACCCCGATCTGCGGCTGTTCTTCCTCGGGATGCGCCATCCCAACCCCGACGTCCCCGAGATGGGGATGGCCGATGCGGCCCGCGAACTCGCGGAGCGACTGGGGCTCACCGACAAGCACGTGTTCTTCAACGAAACCTGGGTCCCCTACGAGCAGCGCCAGAACTACCTGCTGGACGCCGACTGCGGGATCACCACCCACTTCGAGCACGTCGAGACCACCTTCGCCTTCCGCACCCGGATGCTGGACTACCTGTGGGCCGGGCTTCCCGTGGTCACCACCGAGGGGGACTCCTTCGCCGACCTGGTGCGGGAGGAGGAACTCGGCGTGGTCGTCCCATCCGAGGACCCGGAGAGGCTGGCCGAGGCGCTGGAGAAGGTGCTCTACGACGAGCGGTTCGCCGCGCGCTGCGTGGAACGGATAGCCGCCGTCGGGCAGCGGTTCACCTGGGACTCCGTGCTCGCTCCGCTGACCGAGTTCTGCCGCGACCCCCGCCCCGCCCCGGACAGGCTGCGTGGTTCGGCGCCGCTGAGCAGGACACCCCGCCCGAGCAGGACGGCGGCCCTGCGCCAGGACGTGGAACTGATGCGCGAGTACCTCGGCAGGGGAGGTCCGCGGGAGGTGGCCAGGCGCGCCGCGGGCAGGATCCGGCGCGTCGCGGGACAGCGCCTGCGCGGCGGGGGAGCACGGTGACCGATGTCGGGGCTCCCGCTCACGAGACCGCGAGAGGGTCCGCCGAGGGACTCCCATGACGAACCGAACGGAGGACTTCAGTGAGATGCGCGTGGTGTTGGACGGAACCCCGCTGCTGGGGCGCCGCACCGGGATAGGGCGCTACACGGCGCGGCTGGCCGCGGAGCTGGGGGCCGCGCCGGAGTGCCGTCCGCGGCTGCTCGGGCTGACCACGCGCGGATGGCGCGAGCTGCGCCGGCTCGCCCCGGAGGGAACCGGTGCCCGCGGCGTGCCCGCGCCGGCGCGGCTGCTGCACTCCTGCTGGGCGTTCTCTGAGTTCCCCCCGGTCGAGCTGTTGACGAAGAAAGCGGATCTCGTGCACGGGACGAACTTCGTGCAGCCCCCCTCCGGGCGCGTTCCCGGGGTGCTGACCGTGCACGACCTCGACTTTCTGGACGCCGTGGACGGAGGCGGCGGGAACTCCCGGGCGCGGTTGACCGAGCGCTCCGTGCGCCGCTCCTCCGTGGTGTGCACCCCCACCGAGGCCGTGGCGGCCAGGGTCGCCGAGCGGTTCGACCTCGACCGGCGGAGGATCGTGGTCACCCCGCTCGGAGTCGATCGCGAGTGGTTCGAGGCCCCACCTCCGGACGAGGCGCTGCGCCGGGAGTACGGGCTTCCTCGCGAGTACCTGCTCTTCGTCGGGGACGGGGGACCACGCAAGGGTCTGTCCACCCTGGCCGGGGCCGTCGACGCGCGACTTCCCCCGCTGGTGACCGCGGGCCCCGGACGGGCGGTTCCGGAAACTCGCCTCCCCGGCGGGGGGACCGTGGTACGCACCGGATACCTGCCCGAACACGTGCTGCGTCGTGTCGTGGCCGGAGCCGGAGCGCTGGTGCTGCCCTCGCGGGACGAGGGGTTCGGGCTGCCCGCGCTGGAAGCGATGGCGGCGGGCGTTCCCGTGGTGTGCAGCGACATCCCCGCCCTGCGTGAAGTCACCGCCGGACACGCGCTGCTGGCCGCCCACGGTGACGGTTCCGCGCTGCGCGCGGCGCTGCATCGGGCCGTGGGCTCCGCCGCCGACCGGGACGTCCGGCGGCGGGCGCGGGAACACGCCGCCGGATTCACGTGGCGAGGTTGCGCCGAAGCCACCCTGCGGGCCTACCGGCTGGCTCTGGCGGGCGAGTGACCCGCTCGGGCACCGCCCCGGTCCACCCGAGCGCACGGCTCCGGACGGATTCCACGCGGAACCGGACCACGATCCGGCGATCCGGGGATACGATCACCCCGGGTGAGCGCGCGGGCACCTCCGGTGCCCGCGCCGTTCTCCGAAGCAAGGAAGCCGTCGCTCGGAGGTTCGGTGCTCTGGATCCTCAGCGTGTTCACCATGAGCGTGGCCACGGCCGTGGTTCCGGTGTTCAGCGCCGAGGTGTATCTGGTCGCCGTGGCCCTCGCGCAGTCCGGTCTGCCCTGGTGGACCCTGGGCCCCGCGGCAGCCGCGGGACAACTGCTGGGCAAGGCGGTGCACTACCTGGGGGCGCGTGGGGTGGTGCGGCTGCCGCGGCTGCTGCGGCGTGACGGGGGAAGCCCCCGCTGGCAGTGGCCGCACCGGCTTCACGAGCTGTGCGTGCGGCGACCACTGGCCGGCGCGGGGCTGGTGCTGCTCAGCGGCGTGGCCGGGGTTCCCCCGTTCGCGGCCGTCGTGCTGGCGGCCGGGCTGCTCTCGGCGCCGCTCGCTGCGTGGCTGCCCGCCGCGGTGGTGGGCCGCTTCACGCGCTTCTGCCTGATCGCGGCACTTCCAGGGGTGCTGCGTCTCGGTACGCCGTTCGCGTGAGATTCGGCGAGTCCGCGGGTTGGTTCGCCTGGCGGGTCGGGTAAGGGCGCCTCCGCTGGGAACGTTTCGCGTGGGCCCCGGGGTCAGCGAGCCGCCCAGGAGGTGCCGTGCGTGGCGAAGGCCGCGCTCAGCGCCGCGCGCCACGGGCGCAGCCCGGTGAGCCCGCTCTCGGTCCACCGCCGGTCCGAGAGCACCGAGAAGGCCGGCCGCGGAGCGGGCCGCGGGACATCGGCGGTGGAGGCGGCCCGCACCCGGTCGGGGTCGACCCCCAGCTCACCGAACACCGCCCTGGCGAACTCGTACCGGCTCGTCGATCCGCTGTTCGTGCAGTGCAGCACCCGCCGCGCCGGTTCGTCGCGCCGCGCCACCGACTCGGCCAGTTCGAGCAGCCCCCCGGCCAGGTCGGCGGCCCACGTCGGGGAGCCGAACTGGTCCGCGGCCACGGAGACCGTTTCACGCTCGGCAGCCAGTCCGGCCATGGCGCTCACGAAGTTCGCCCCGGCAGCACCGTAGACCCAGGCCGTGCGTACCACCCAGGCGCGCGGATGGTTCTCGAGAACGGCCCGTTCGCCGTCCAGTTTCGTCCGCCCGTAAACGCTGCGCGGGCCGACCTCGTCCTCGGGCTCGTACGGCTCGGTCGCGTCTCCGGAGAAGACGTAGTCGGTCGAGACGTGCAGCAGCGGAACTCCGCGGTTCCGGCAGATCCGGGCCAGGTCGGCCGGGCCCCTCGTGTTCACCCGTTCGGCCGTTGCCCGGTCGGACTCGGCCGCGTCGACGGCGGTGTAGGCGGCGAGGTTGACCACCACCGGCCTCATGCCCGCGTCACTCGCCGCGTCCGTGAAGGAGTCGACGGCGTCGTTCAACGCCTCCTCGTCGGTGATGTCGAGCTCACCCGATCCGGGGGCGTGCACGAGGCCGTCGCGCCTCTTCCCGCGCAGCCCGACCAGCTCGGAGCCGAGCTGGCCACGTCCTCCCGGGATCAACAGCGCGGGTGGAGTCATGCGGAGGCCCCTTCGTGGAATTTGAGCGGCTGCCACCAGGAGCGGTTCTCCCGGTACCAGCGGACCGTATCGGCCAGCCCCTCCTCCAGGCCGACCGCAGGCCTGTATCCGAGCTCCTCCCGGATCTTGTCGTGCCGGAGCGAGTAGCGGCGATCGTGGCCCTTGCGGTCGGTGACCGGACGGACCATCGACCAGTCCGTCCCCGTGGCCCGCAGCAGCCTGGCCGTCAGCTCCGAGTTGGTGAGTTCGGTCCCCCCGCCTATGTTGTACACCTCGCCCGGCGTGCCGGATTGGGCGACCAGCTGAATACCGCGACAATGATCGGTCACGTGCAGCCAGTCCCGCACGTTCGTGCCGTCGCCGTAGAGCGGGACCTGCTTGCCGTCGAGCAGATTGGTCACGAACAGCGGGATCATTTTCTCGGGATGCTGATAGGGGCCGTAGTTGTTGGAGCACCGGGTGACGCACACCGGCAGACCGTGGGTGCGGTGGTACGCCCGCGCGAGCAGGTCCGAGCCGGCTTTGGAGGCCGAGTACGGCGAGTTCGGCTCCAGCGGGTTCTCCTCGGACCACGAGCCCTCGTCGATGGAGCCGTACACCTCGTCGGTGGACACGTGCACGAAGCGGCTCACCCCGGCGGAGAGGGACGCCTGCAGCAGCGCGTCGGTGCCGACCACGTTGGTGAGCACGAAGTCGGAGGCTCCGGCGATCGAGCGATCCACGTGGGATTCCGCGGCGAAGTGCACCACCACGTCGGTTCCCGGCACCAGCTCGGCGAGCAGTTCGGCGTCGCGGACGTCTCCCCGGACCACGCGCAGCCGCGGATGCTCGGCCACCTCGGCCAGGTTGGCGACGTTGCCCGCGTAGGTGAGCTTGTCCAGCACCACGACCTCGGCGCCGTCGAAGGCGGGGTAGTGCCCGCCGAGCAGCTGCCGCACGTAGTGAGAACCGATGAAACCGGCTCCACCGGTAACGAGGACCTTCATCGCACCTTCCCTGTCGCCGTGCTTCCTCCGCGAACGGTCCGGAATCGACCGCGCGTGGCAGTCCCGGGAAGTCTGCCATGCGCTTCGGGGGAAACTCCGACCGCTACGCAACCCAACGTAAACGAAACACGTCCCCTGAAAGGGTAATGACGCCTGTCTGGCCCCATACACACAACGCGTTTCCGTGATCAGAGTTAACCTGCTCCCAGAGGAAGACACGACCTCTCCCGAGACCCCCCGGCTCGCTAGGCACCCAAGGAGGAACCGGCGTGGACAACCGGCCGCGACGACCAGGTGGCCCACACGGGCAATCCGGAAGGCCCGAATCCAGGCGGCCCCACGACCAGTCCCAGTCCGCCCGCGGGGGCAACGGGCCGCGGCCTCTCGAACCGGGCAGACGAGGCGAGCGGGGCGGAACACGGCAGCCGGGGCAGCAGCCCCCCCGGGAAGGGGCGCGGGGGAGTCAGCGCGAACAACGACGCGGTTCGCGCAGGGACTCCGGGGGCGTTCCTCCTCCCGATGACACCTGGTCCGGTGAACGCCGTCGATCCCAGCCGCCCGCCCGCCGGGGTCGCGGGACGCTGCGGGTCACCCAGTTGTGCGTCGCGCTGCTCTCGGTGATCGTGCTGGCCTCCACCGGATACGCCTGGGGGACCCTGCGCGGCTTCAACTCGAGCGTGAGCGGCCACCTCACGATCGACAACGCCCAGGACGCCGAGGACGGGGTCACCGACATCCTGCTGGTCGGCCAGGACAGCCGAACGGACGCGCAGGGCAACCCGCTGCCCGACGAGATCTTGAAGAAGCTCCGGGCCAGCGAGGGGGGCGGTCATCTCACCGACACCATGATCCTGCTGCGCATCCCCAACGACGGGTCACGGGCGCGGGCCGTCTCCTTCCCGAGGGACACCATGGTCGACATGGGCCGGTTCGGTGAGAACAAGCTGAACTCGGCTCTGAACAACAAGAGGGTCGCCAAGCTGGAGGAGCTCAGGGCCCAGGGCGTCACCGACGAGAAAAGGCTGGCCAAGGAATCCACGGCGGCCGGACAGCAGTTCCTGATGGACACGATCGAGGACTTCGCCGGGCTCACCATCGAGCACTACGCGGAGGTCAACCTGCTCGGCTTCTACAAGCTCACCAAAGTCGTGGGTGGAGTCGAGGTCTGCCTGAAGAACCCGGTGGACGACCCGAAATCGGGGGCCGACTTCCCGGCCGGAAAGCAGACCATCTCCAAGGGAGACGCGCTGGCCTTCGTCCGGCAGCGACACGGGCTCCCCCGCAACGACCTCGACCGCATCGTGCGCCAGCAGGTGTTCATGTCCGGCCTGGCCAGGAAGATGCTCTCGGCGAACATGCTCGGCAACCCGGCCAAGCTGTCGGACCTGATGAACGCGATGCAGGACTCGATCACGCTGGACAAGGGCTGGGACGTGACCTCGTTCGCGCAGCAGATGCAGGGCATGGCCGCGGGCAACATCAAGTTCGACACGATCCCGGTGAAGATGGCCGGCCCCAGTTCCGGGCTGGAGGCCGACCCGTCCGAGGTCAAGCAGTTCGTGGACAACATCCTGCTTCCTCCGGAGGAGCGTGAGCAGGCCCAGCGCGAGCAGGAACGGGCCGAAGAGCTGCGCTCCGAGACCGAGGTCGACGTCTACAACGCCTCCGGAGTCTCCGGACTCGCGGGGCGCGTCCGCGAGAACCTGGCCGAGGCCGGCTTCGACAGCGGTGAGGCGGCCAACGCCGAGCAGGACATGAAGCGCTCGGTGGTCCGCTACTCCTCGGGCAACGAGAAGGCCGCCGAGCTGGCCGCGGAAGACCTCGGGGGAATCGCTGTGGAGCGGGGCGGCAGCACCGAGACCGGTGCCATCTCGGTCTATCTGGGCGACGACTACGAGGGCCCCGGCGCGCGGAACTTCAGCGGGGACGGGGGGCTGCGGCTCGACGGTTCGGCTCAAACGGTTCCCGCTCAGAGCTCGTCGGGGGGAAGTGAGGAGGGCCCGATCACGGCCGACGGTGTCCCCTGCGTGAACTGACCGGGGCTTCCCGTCCGGGGTGACGGCTCGCTCGGGGCCTCCGGCGCTCCCGGTGCCGAACGACCACGCCGGTCGTCGGCGCGCCGGGAGAGCCCCCGGGAGAGACATCCCCGAACCGGGTGAGTTCCGCGGAAGGGCGGAGCGCGGACGTTAGTGTTTGGTCCGAGTCGATCTTCCGAACGAGCCGGGACGCGATGTCCGCTCGGGAGCGCCCGGTTCGGCACCCGACGACACCGTCCGACAGGCCGGGCCGAAGGAGGACCACGTGGACGAGCCCGACGAACAGGTCCCGCCTCCGGAGGGCCCGCGCGAGCGAGCGGACCGCCCGGAGGAGACCGGCCCGGAGGAGGGGACGAGTTCCGCGGGAACGTCGGGCGCGGAACGAACCTCCCCGGCGACTCCGGGGGCCGCTCCCCCGCGGGAGGACGCCGTTCCGGAGCGGGAGCCCCTCCGCGGACGAAGAGGGACCGCGCGGCGCGCTGCGCGGATCACCCTGCGCTGCCTGCTCGTGCTGGTGTCGGTCGTGACGCTGGCGTTCACCGCAGCGAGCTGGAGCGCGGTGCAGTTCTTCCGGAGCGGGATGAGCACGACGGACGTGCTCAGTGGGGACGTCACCGGCAGCGTTCCCGAGGACACGGCGAACGACATCCTGCTCGTGGGCAGCGACAGCAGGACCGACGCACAGGGCGACCCGCTGCCGCCCGAGGTGCTCGAGCTCCTGCGCACGGAATCCACCAGCGGTCTCAACACGGACACGATCATCCTGGTTCGGATCCCCGACGACGGGAGCGAGGCCACGGCGGTGTCCATTCCACGGGACACGGCCATCAGCCGCTCCGGCGGAACCGAGAAGATCAACGGGGTGTACGGGCTCGCGAAGGCGGAGCGGGCCGACGAGCTGCGCGCCGAGGGCGGCTACACCGCGGACGAGATAGCAGGCAGGGCGAACCGGGCCGGCCAGCGGGCTCTGGTCCAGGCCGTGCAGACGTTGACCGGTGTGCGGGTTGATCACTACGCCAAGGTCAACCTGCTCGGTTTCTACGAGGTCACCAAGGCTCTGGGCGGGGTTCGGGTGTGCCTGCGGCGCGCCACGAGCGACAAGGACTCCGGGGCCGACTTCCGCGCGGGACCGCAAGTGGTGTCCGGCGCGGACGCGCTGGCCTTCGTCCGGCAGCGGCACGGGCTCCCCGACGGGGATCTGGACCGCGTCGTGCGTCAGCAGGTGTTCATGGCCGCGGTGGCCGACAAGCTGCTCTCCACCGGAACGCTCACGGACACGGCCAAGCTGAACCGGCTCGTCGACGCCGCGCGCAAGTCCGTCGTGCTGGACAGCGACTGGAAGCTGATGGACTTCGTGGGCAGGATGCAGTCCCTGGCCTCGGGGCGGATCGGTTTCACGACCATCCCGGTCGGGGACCCCACGGCCAGGGACGAGCAGGGGCGCAGCGTCGTGTCCGTGGACGGGGAACGTGTGCGGCGGTTCTTCACCGAGCTCGGCCGCGACGCCGGGAGCGGGGGCGACTCCGGAACCACCTCTTCCGCACCGGACACCTCCGGGGAGCCCACGCACCGGCTGACGGGGGACCGGTCGCTGGCGCTGGACGGGGCCCGCGCCGCAGGCGGGAACGACTCCGCTCGGGAGAGGATCACGGCGGACGGGATTCCCTGCGTCCACTGACCGGAGTGTTCCGTTCGAGGCTTCGGGGTGGTCGCTCGGCGGAACCTCGCGCGGTCCCGTGAGCGGGCGTCCCGGCCTCGGTTGGCGGTTGGTCCACTCCGGTGCGAACGCCGTCCGTTAGCCTGCCCTCATGAGCGTCACGCAAGCGCTGCTGGCTCCGATGCTGGCGAGCGGAGCATCGCGACCGCTGATCACGCACTACGACGAAGCCGCCGGAGGTCGGGTCGAGCTTTCCGGGGCCACCCTGGGCAACTGGGCCGCCAAGACCGCCAACTGGCTGACCGAGGAGCTCGACGCCGAGCCGGGAACCCCCGTTGCGGTGCGCCTGCCCGCGCACTGGCAGACGGCGGGGATCCTGCTCGGGGCCTGGTGGTGCGGTGCCCGGGTCGTCGACTCCGCTTCGGGCGCGGAAGCCGCCTTCGTCCCCGGCGACCGGATCTCCGAGGCCGAAGGGGCGGACACCGCCGTGGCGGTCGGGCTGGACGCTCTCGGGGGGTCCGTGCCCGGTTTGCCGGACGGGGTGCTGGACTTCGCGTCCGAGGTGCGCATCCGCGGGGACGAGTTCACGCCCGTGGTCCCCGCGTCCGGTGACACCCCGGCCCTGCTCGACCGGACGGTGGACGAGCTGGTGAGTTCCGCTCGGCACCGCGCCGAGTCCCTGGGGATCGGAAGGAACGACCGAGTTTTGTCCACTATGGACTGGACACTGCCGGACGGGGTCCTGGACGGCTTGCTGGCCGTGCTCGCGGCCCGGGCCTCACTGGTGCAGCTCACGGGGCTCCCCTCGGAGACCTCCCAGCTGGTGGACAAGCGCCGCGGGGACGAGAGGACCAACGTGGACCTGGGCATCCGCTGACGGCGGGCGTCGGCCCGCCCGGCGCCCGGCAAAAACGAACCCATCCCGTCTCGCAATTTTCTTTACTCGCAAGTAGCATCTTGGTGTGTCCGATACCACCCAGACGCTGTTCCGGTTCGCGGGAGATCGGTTCCTGCCCACCGAGGCGGCGGGAAACCCGTGGGGAGAGCTGACCGGCGGCGGCCCCGTCGCCGGGTTGCTCGCCCGGGCCGCCGAACGAGCCCTCGCCGACCCCGAACTGTTCGTCGCCAGGATGACCTTCGACCTGATGCGTCCGGTGCCCCGCCGCGACGTGTCCGTGTCGACGACGACGCTGCGCTCCGGCAAGAGACTCCAGGTGGTCCAGGCCGAGCTCGTCTGCGACGGGGAGGTCCACACCAGGGCCACCGTTCAGGCGCTGCGCACCACCGAACTGGACGGCCCCGCGAACGATCCGGGGGCGCCCTTCCCCGGTCCCGAGGGGATCGCGGACGGCTCGCTGATTCCTCCCGAGCTGGGGCTGCGCTGGGGCGTGCACGACGTGGTCGACGTCCGCTGGATCGACGACCAGAGCAGCCCCGACGCCAGCAGGGTGTGGATGCGCATGCCCGTGCCGCTGCTGCCGGGGGAGACGCTCACCCCGCTGGTGCACACCGCCACGCTCGTGGACTGCATCAGCGCGGCCAGCCCCGTCGGCGAGCTGTTCGGGCCGTGGATCAACACCGACATCACCTGCTACCTGCACCGGCGGCCCGCGGGCGAGTGGCTCGGCATGGAGATCAGGCGCGACGTCGAGACCAGCGGTATCGGACTGGCCCGCGCACGGCTGTTCGACCCGCACGGGCCGGTGGGCAGCGCCCAGGAGGCCGTGCTCGTCAACGAGCTCGGCTGAGCACTCCGCTCCCCTTCGGCGGGCCGGTGACGGCACGGCCCGCCGACAAGAGGGCGGCCTGTTCGAGCGCACCGCCGCACCGCCGCAGGCGGTGCGCCGCACCGCCGCAGGCGGCGTTCAGTCCTGCCCGGCCCGCTCCCGCAGCGCGGAGTGCTTGTCCAGCACCTTGCTCTCCAGCCCGTCCTGGTACTCGGCCATGCGGGTGCGCAGCCTGCTGCCCAGTTCACCGGAGTCCGCGGCGAGGGTGCGCACGGCGAGCAGTCCCGCGTTGCCCGCCCCGCCGACCGAGACGGTCGCGACCGGGATGCCCGCGGGCATCTGCACGATCGACAGCAGCGAGTCCATGCCGTCCAGGTGCTTCAGCGGCACGGGAACACCGATCACGGGGAGCACCGTGGCCGAGGCGACCATGCCGGGCAGGTGCGCCGCCCCTCCGGCGCCCGCGATGATCACCCTGATGCCGCGGTCTGCCGCACCGCGCGCGTAGTCCAGCATCCGCTGCGGAGTGCGGTGCGCCGAGTACACCCCCACCTCGTAGGGGACGTCGAACTCGGTCAGCGTCTGACCCGCCTCCCGCATCACCGACCAGTCCGAGTCGCTGCCCATGACCAGGCCGACCAGTGGTTCCCCGGCACGCTGTTCACCGGACTCCGCCAAGACTTCCTCCCGATACGCGGCTGGATCGCTTCACCCGCAGAGCCTAGAGCACCGGTGGGATCACGATTCCACGGCCGGAGTTCAGCCGCTCCGCAACGCGGCCAGGAAGTCCCGCCACAGCTCCCGGTCGAACACCAGCACCGGCGAATCGGCACCCTGCTTGCTGTCCCGCACACCGACCACATCGGATGACCCGGCCACCTCGACGCAGTCGCGCTCCGGGTCGCTGTGACTGGATTTGCGCCATTCCGGGAACAGCTGCTCAGCTGCGGGGAACATACTTTCCTCTCGCTTCCCGAATCATGTCCAGGGACCGTTCCGGTGAGGCCGCGGTAGCCATGATGTGCCGCCACGCCCGCTGATACTGCTCCACCATGTGGCTGTCGTCGACGTAGCGAGCTTCACCGAGCAGATCCAGATGGACGAGTCCGGGATGTCCTCTCAGCGGTTCGGGGAAGTTCATGATCGTCCACGACGTTCCCTCCCCGAGATAGGACCCGGCGTCCAGCGGGAGCACTTGGAGGTCCACTTCGGGCGTCCGAGCCACGTCCAGCAGGTAGTCGAGCTGCTCCCGCATCGCGGCAGCACCGCCGCGAGACCTGTACAGCACGCTCTCGTCCACGACCACGTGCAGCCGAACGGGACTCTCCCGCCTGGTGAAGATCTTCTTTCGAACCATCCGGGCCGCAACGAGCTGCTCGATCTCCTCGTCGGAAAGGTTCGGATTGGCCCGGAAAACGGCGGCGGCATAAGCGGAAACCTGCAGCAACCCCGGCACCAGCGAACCGCTGAGGATGTCCAGCTCCGCCATGCCGACCTCCAGGTTCAGCCGAAGGTCGTAGTCCTCAGGCACGGGAGCCTGGCTTCTCGGGACGCTGCGTCGCGCAACAGGCAGCAGGTCACGCAACTCGGAAAAATCCTCGGAAGCCTCGTAGATCTCGAGCAACTTCTCCAGGTCGCTCTGAGTCGGCGCGTTGACGGCTTTCTCGATATTGGCGACGGTCTGCCCCGTGCGCCCGATACGTTTGGCTACCTGTTGCTTGGTCAGTCCCGCTTCGCCGCGAAGTCGCCCCAGGCGAAGCGCGAGGTAGTACCGGACGGCAACGGGAGATGACGATGTGATCATCTGCGGACCTCCTGAGGAGGGATCATCGCACCCACGCGTTCTCACCTGATCGGGCCCTGCGAACTCTCTTGTGTCGGTTGAATCAACTTTGCTTGAATTCAAGCAAGCTACCGACGAAAGGAGCCGTGATGAACGGGATCGACACGGGAGTCTGGGTCGAGGTGGACGACTGCCCGATCCGCTACGCGGTGTGCGGCGACGTCGTGGAAAAGGAGCTCGGCGGCCAGGGCTCGGGCGTGGAACTCGTCGCCACCGAGACGGGCCTGGCCAACCTCCTCCGCAACGGCACCGCAGCACTCCGCGAACTCCGGCGAAAGCAGCGCGGTTGAGCGACTGCGCGTGCCCTCGTGCCGGTGGACGCGGCCACCGGCGCCGCCGGGGTTCGCCGAACCTGCGAAGGATCGCCCGGTTCAGTGCACCGAGTACCCGTCGGGCCACTCCGCGTGCGCCAGCCAGTGCGCGGCCAGCCGCGCCTGCTCGCGCGCCTCGTCCATCCGGTCGCCGAGCACGTTGACGTGCCCGACCTTGCGCCCGGGACGCTCGGTCTTGCCGTACAGGTGGATCTTGGCGTGCGGGTAGCGGGCGAACAGGTGGTGCACCCGCTCGTCCAGGCCCATCCTCGGCTCGGTCGGGGCCGCGAGCACGTTGCCCATCACCACGGCGGGCGCGGTGAGCTCGGTGCTGCCGAGCGGGTAGTCGAGCACGGCCCGCACGTGCTGCTCGAACTGCGAGGTGCGCGCCCCCTCGATGCTGAAGTGGCCGGAGTTGTGCGGCCGCATGGCCAGCTCGTTGATCACCAGCCCGTCCGAGGTCTCGAACAGCTCGACGGCGAGCACCCCGACGACCCCCAGCTCCTCGGCGATGCGCAGCCCGATGTTCTGGGCGCGCTGCCCGAGCTCCTCCGAGGTGTTCGGAGCCGGTGCGAGCACCTGCACGCAGACCCCGTCCGACTGAACGGTCTCCACCACCGGCCAGGCGGCGCCCTGGCCGAACGGCGAACGCGCGACCAGCACGGCGAGTTCCCTGCGCAGCGCCACGCTCTGCTCGACCATCAACGGGGTGCCGGCCTCCAGCAGCTCGCCGACCGTGCGGTGCGCCCCGTCGGGGGTGTTCAGCACCCAGACGCCCTTGCCGTCGTAACCGCCGCGAGCGGCCTTGAGCACGCACGGCCACCCGTGCTCGGCCCCGAACTCGAGGACGTCCCCGACACCGTTCACCTCGGCGAACGGCGGCACCGGAAGTCCCAGCTCGGCGAGCTTGTTGCGCATGACGAGCTTGTCCTGCGCGTGCAGCAGCGCGTCCGGTCCCGGGTGCACGGCGACCCCCTCGGCCGCGAGCGCCCGGAGATGCTCCGGGGGGACGTGCTCGTGGTCGAACGTGACGGCGTCGCACCCGCTCGCGAACGCGCGCAGGGCGGCCAGATCGGTGTGCGAACCGATCTCCACGTTCGGCGCCACGAGAGCCGCCGACTCGCCGGGAGCGGCGGCCAGTATCTTCAACGACTGGCCGAGTCCGATGGCCGCCTGGTGCGTCATGCGCGCCAGCTGGCCACCACCGACCATGCCGACGACGGGAGTTGCGGTGCGGTGGTCCACAGAGCGGATACCTTACCCGGTCCGGGTGAACGAACCCGCACCGAGGGAGCGCAACGGCTCACCGGGGGCTTCCGGGGGTTGACGGCCGGAGCGGGACTTTACCTCCCGCCGAACAGTCATCCCGACGACCGGAACGGCGAAATCCAGGTCGGCCAAGACGGTGCCGACCACCAGCGGCGTGCCTACCAGTCGCGGGCCGCGCCGTTCCCGACCGGACGGGTGAAACGCTGGCAAAGCTCCTCCGAGCACCCACGGCTGCGCCGCTGGCTACACGTGCCCGCGATCACCCCACGCATCGTCCGCCGTGACACCGACACCTCGACAAGGCTCGAACACCACCGCCGGGGCGTCGAACGCACCGTCTCCCGGTTATCCAGCTGCCGACACCCTGGCCTCACTGCGAAGACCGCGGAAACATCCCCACCGCATTCCTCACGCTCGCCGCCGCTCTCACCTGCCACAAAACCCCCGCACGAGGCACAGCCTCAACGATGCTCCGGTTTCAACTCACCTGCGTAACCCTCGATGAACACCATTGAAATCCGATACCGCGGGGCACTCGCGACAAAAACACAAACCACCAAAAAGAGCAAAAAATAATGATCAACATCACAAGGAAAAATTTCCGAATTGGATGTTTTCCGGAAACCAGTATGATATTTACTGCCCCCGGCGAACACAGTAAAGCTGTTGACTTATCTGCAGAACCCCTATACCTTCAGTGCGACAATCCACAAGAAACCACAGGAGCCATCATGCAGTTTTCATCTCCAACAAAGAGAGTTTTGTCAATACTAGGAATATCCATTGCCAGTTTTTTGGCTTTTTCGGGGGCAAGCGCAGCAGACAGTTTTGGCTGGCGGATGGATGATGTTACGACTGGGTTCGAATCTCGCTACTGGGAACAAGGCGCCGGAAACTCCAGCGTCCGTGTAAACTGGTGTGAATATGACTACCCAACCGAGGGATGGAATGCAGTCCAAATAGAATTTTGGCACAATCTCGGATGGGCACCAGACGACAAGATCGGTGCAGCCGATTACCTATGTTCGCAACAGCTTCCAGGAGACCACGCCTACACCAACTTGGTAGCCGGAAAATACTACTTCATGGTCGGAGAAACATACAGGAATGATCATGGCTTCGATGCACATGGAGGCGTAGGACACCCAGCCTGAATTTGAGTTAGGTGTGGCCCATGCCTCGACATGGGCCACACGTTTGTCTGATACAGTCCCCGCCTGTTCACAGTGGATTTTTGAAGGTGGATTTTTGAATACGGTTCTTCGGATCAACGGTGTACGGCATGATTATCGTGGCCGTACCGCGCTGCGGGACGTGGACCTGGCGTTGCCGGTGGGTGTGACGGCGTTGCTGGGGCCGAACGGGGCGGGCAAGAGCACGTTGTTGGGGTTGCTGTCGACCGTGTTGTCCCCGCAGCGGGGGCGCGTCGAGTTGAACGGTTTGGATCCGGTGCGGGACCGGCGGCGGTATCGGGAGTCGATCGGGTTCCTTCCACAGCGGTTCACCGCACCGGATCAGTTGACCGTCGCGGAGTTCGTGACGCTGTCGGCCTGGTGGCGCCGGGTGCCCCGACGGGAACGTGGTCCCGCTGTGGAGCGAGCGCTGGAGGCGACCGGGCTGGGAGAGCGAGCCACGTCGAAGGTCGGCGAGCTCTCCGGCGGGATGCTGCGTCGGCTCGGCATCGCGCAGGCGCTGGTCAACGAGCCCCCGGTGCTGCTGCTGGACGAGCCCACGGTGGGGCTGGACCCGCGTCAGCGCAACGCGCTGCGCGAGGTGATCACCGAACTGGGGGCCGAGCACACGGTGCTGTTGAGTACGCACCTGACCGAGGACGTGGCCGCGGTGGCCGAGCGGGTGGTGGTACTCGACGAGGGACGGGTGGTTGCCGATTCCACGTTGGCTGAGCTGACCGGCGAGGAAACTTCCACCGCTTCCAGCCTGGAGGCAGTGTACGAGCGCTTGCTGGGAGTGGGGGTGCCGACATGAGTGTGCTGTGGATCGCGGTGCGGCGCAGCGCCGCGGTGTGGGCGGCGTTGCCGGTGCTGGTCTTCACCTGGGTGGTGGCCCGGGACCGGCAGGGACTGTGGAGCGGCGACTGGTCGATGGCCTCGGGGCACCTGAGTGCCGCGGTGCTGTGGCCGGTGGCGTTGGTGGCGGCGGTGGCGGCCTGGGACGCCTCGCGGATGCGTCGTGTCGGCGCCGACGTGCTGGAACGCAGCTATCCTCGGTCGGGGCTGGCCTATCTTCTGTTGGCCGGGTTGCCGGCCCTGGTGCTGGCGCTGCTGTGCTCGGCGGTGATGCTGCTGGCCGTGTCCATCTCGATGCGGGGCGGCGGCCATCCGTTGTGGACGTATCTCGCGGTGGCCGGAACGGCCTTCGTCGCGGGCGTCGCCGCGGGCGTGGCCGGTGGCTACGTGCTGCCGCGGTTCCTGGCCGCACCCGCGGTGGGCATCGTGCTGTGGCTGGTGATGGCCTACGGTTCGATCAGCGACAACAAGTACGTACGTGCCCTGGTGATTCGCGACGTCCGGTGCTGCGACGTCTCCCAGAAGCCGTTGCTGGTGACCCTGGCCGGTCAGTGGCTGTGGCTGGTGGCGGTGATCATCGCCTGCGCGGCGGTGCTGTGCTGGCGCAGGCCCCGACTGGCCGGGCGGATCGGCCTGCTGGCGTTGGTGGCGCTGCTTGGCTCGGGCAAGTTCTTCTCCGAGGGGCATTTCCAGTTCACCACGATGCGTCAGCCCGACCAGGGCATCTGCCGACAGAGCCCCGACGGGGCGCGGGTGTGCATGTGGCCGGCCCACAGCGCCGATCTGGACCGGTGGGTGCGGGTGGTCGACGACTACCGGCAGCGGTTCCCCGAACTGAACCCGGCCGACAGCTACGCCGAGAAAGGTCTGGACTGGTCCGGCGGCTCGGCACGCATCAGCGCCATCGATCCGGGCACTCCCGACACGGAGCTGCTGGAGCAGCTGGCCGTGCCAACGGTGAGCCGACCCCCGGAATGCGCCCGCCGGCCGTCCTCCAACGCCACCGCATCCGGCGACCACCAAGCCCTCAGCTATCGCCGCTACCCGGGCATGCGAGCACGCGCCTTGCTGCAGGCCTGGATACTGCACAGGCTCAACCCCGAGCTGAACACCGAACAGCTCAACCCACCACCCAACCGGACAAGCGAGGTCGAACAACTGCTGAGCGCTCCGCAGGACGTGCGACAGGCCTGGGTGCGCGAGGCGATACCGGCCAACAACGACTGCACCACCCCGATGCCGGAACTCCCCGCATGACCCCGCTCCGGTTGCTGCTGCGGGCTCATCGCTGGTTGCCGCACACCGCGGGCTGCGCAGCAGTGGCGCTGGTCAACGCTCTCTTCGGCGCCGACCGACTGCCCGTGCCGGTGCCCAACGTCGGCCAGCTCCACGTGCCGCTGGGCCTGTTCAGCCCACTGCTGCTGGCCTGCATGATCACGCTGTACCTACGTCCGCCCACCAGGCTCTGGGACACCGCCCCACGCTCTCAAGGTGTGGTCAGACTCGGATTGCTGACCGCGACTGCGCTCCCGGCCGCGCTGGCCTGCCTGCCGTTGTGGACGCACAGCTCAGAGCTGGCACTGGCCGGACTGCGCAACCTGGCCGGACTCACCGGCATGACCCTGACCACAGCCACGCTCGCAGGGGCCACCCGCGGCTGGGTCACGGCCTTCCCCTACGTGCTGCTGACCCTACTGCTAGGCACCCACGGCAGCAGCACCACAGGAGGCTACACCGAGCATCCCTGGTGGGCCTTTGCTGTGGAGCGAGCGGCCGATATGACCGCCGCTGTGCTGGCCGTGGTGTTGTTCTGCGTTGCTCTCGGAAGTTACACACTGGCGGGAGCACGAGCTGAACAATAACCGATCAAACTCATGCAACCGCCCCGAGAAATCGGGGATCATTTCTCGGCAGTGCAAAATTCAACCAACAACCTCCATTCCTGAGGAAAGGTAGCTGCAACGCGAGGAGATTTACTCAGAACACACGACCTTCTGTGGACAAGACCACCGCCACGAGCGGGTGAGCTCGTTTTCCGACCGAGGAACACGACCCACGACGGGGCTGTTGCGGTACCAGTCCATTGCAGGGCTTGGCGGGGGCCAGCTGCTCGAGGAGCTGGTGGCCAGGATCTGGCGTGCCCCGCAGTGCGTGAAGCACGTGCGGGACGCCTCCTGCGCTCGGCTCGCACAACTCGGTCGTGACAGCACTCGTCGTGCTGGGCTCAAAGCTGAGCCGGACCACGGGTGGGGTGTGTCCGCGGTGGGGCAATCCAAGATTCCTCAGCTCGCCAGGCGTTTTGTCCCCCTAACCGAACAGGCGGAGCGTCTGCACCCGTCCTCGCCCCCCGAAAGCGCTGCACGGGCGAGTGATTCTGTTGACGGCACCCTGGTCCCGGTCGGCAACCGCACAGGTCACACAGCCAACCACTCCGGAATGCGACGCGGGGCCGGGACTGAACTTCCGCACCAGCAACTTCCAAGGATTCCTTGCAGAATGACTTGCCCGGCTGAGTCGGCTGCTGGCACGTGAGGCGGCGCCTTGCTGCGTTGCAGGGCACCTCGAGCAGCGACCTGCGCCACGTGCCCTCCCCACCCTGCGATGCATCCACCTCACGCACCGGAACAACTCGTTCCGATCCGGACAAGAAAAACCATGCTGAAAGCCCCTGAGTCCCGCAAGGCACTCGCTCGGCCGAGCGGCTCGTAACCGCCCAGAAAGTCGGCGCCGCCTCGGGGCTCCCGTGGGACTCCCGCCAGGACGGTCCCGAAGTCGGGCCCCGCTCACGAGCCCGCGAGGGGGTCAGCCGAGCAGCACCGCGAGGATCGCGCCGCCGTCCTCCTAGAGGGAGTCGACGAGCTCGCAGGCCTCCGCGTACTCGGAGGGCAGCCGAAGCTCCCGGAGACGCACCTCCTCCGCGGAAACGCACGCCGTCCGCAGCTCGGGGTCGGCCCGCAGCCGGTCGGCGATCATCAGCTCGGCCCACGCGCGCCGCTCGGCGAGCCCGCTCCGGATCCGGGTGAGCACCACGGGGGTGGACTCCCGCAGCAGGGAAAGCGTCTCCCCCGAGTCGAAAACGCTCCGGAGCACCTCGGCGGCGAGCACCACCCCCATCATCCTGGCCCAGCGGCCCGTCCGCTCCGACAGCGGCAACGTGACCGCGAGCAGCTCGTAGTGGGCCCCGTCCCGCGCACCGCCCCCGTCGTCGTGCTCTTCCCGGGACGTCTCGCGGTACACCTCGTGCAGCCGCATCCGCAGGTAGGCCTGCGTGGTGAGCCCGGTCAGGGCGTCGACCACCTCCCGGGACGCCGAACGCCCCGCCACCACGTCGGCCCAGGCCACGGCTGTCCTGCGCAGCAGTTCCCCCGGCATGCGGGAACAGTCCCCCGTTACCAGGGCTCCTCCGGTGCACTCCCCCGCGAGCACCGCGTGCAGCGCGGCCAGGTCCCGCAGCGTCTCGTCCAGCCCTATCCCGGCGGCGGCACGCTGCTCCCCGAGTTCGGCCACCGCCTCGGGGAGCTCCTCCTCGCGCAGCGCGGCGTCGCAGACCCTGTCCACCCCGGAGCAGGACCAGTCGCTCGGGAACGGCCACCCGGCGGCGAGCGTGGCGCTCCTCCACCGCGCGCGGAGCGCACGCCTGCGCTCGCGCACGCCGAGCCGTGCGGGTGCTTCCTCCCCGGCGACGGCGTTCTCCGCGCCCGGCCACCGGGACAGTTCGTCGGACGGTCTCATCCGGCCTCCAAAACTCGCGACTCCCGCGAGTGGAGACGTGTGGTCCGATCCCCCATGACGGTGATGCGAATAGCGTTCACCCGAAGAGTTCGATCAGAATCCCCGCTGAGTACAGTCGGCCGAACCGCGTGACCAGACCGACTGCCGGCGACCTAACGAGGGGAGAGCACTAGCGTGGGAACCGCCCCGGGCGCATTCGAGGACTTCGAGGACGCCGGCGACAACGAGCTCATCGAAGCCGTGCGCGGTGGTTCTGGTGAGGCGTACGGCGTGCTCTACCAGCGGCACGTCGCCGCCGCCCACAACATGGCCAGGCAGGTGACCGGGACTTCCACCGAAGCCGACGACCTCGTTTCCGAGGCCTTCGCCAAGGTGCTCACGGGGTTACGCTCCGGCCAGGGACCGAACACCGCCTTCAGGGCCTACCTGCTCACCACGATCCGCCGCACCGCCTACGACCGCGTGCGCAAGGACCGCAAGCTGCACTACTCGGACGACATCTCGGCCGAGGAGAACGCCGACCTGCGCGTCCCGTTCACCGACACCGCGGTGGCCGGGCTCGAACGCTCGCTGGCGACGCAGGCGTTCCACCGGATCCCGGAGCGCTGGCAAACGGTGCTGTGGCACCTGGAGGTCGAGGGGCAGTCCCCCGCCGAGGTCGCCCCGCTGCTCGGTCTGACCCCGAACGGGGTCTCCGCACTGGCCTACCGCGCCCGCGAAGGACTGCGGCAGGCCTACCTGCAGGTCCACCTGGCCAGTCTCGAGAGCTCGGGGCAGGACCTGGACCGGTGCAGGACGACCGTCGAACGTCTGGGCGCCTGGACCCGCCGTGGACTCTCCAAACGGGAAACAGCGCAGGTCGACACCCACCTGGACTCCTGCGATCGCTGCAACGCGCTGGCCGAGGAGCTCAGCGACGTCAACGGCGGTCTCCGGCTCGTCGTCGCGCCGTTCCTGCTCGGCGCCGGAGCAGCCGGTTACCTGGCGGGCAAGTCCGGTGGAACGGCGGCCGCGGCCGGAGCGGGCGCGGCGAGCGGCGCGGCCGGGGTCGCGAGCGCCGCGAGTTCCCTCCCCCGGCAACTCGCCGGGACGGCCGCGTCCACCGTGGCCCTCGTCGTGGCGGTCGCCGTCGGCCTCGCGGCGAGTGGGCAGCAGTCCACCCCGAGCGCGGCCCAACCTCCCCCGGAGAAAACCACCCCAGCTCCGCCCGAGCCGTCCGAACCCGACCCCCGGCGACCGGATCCGCCCCCACCCGCCCCCTCACCGACGGAGCCACCACCGGAGCCCCGGGAACCGGACCGGTCTCCGCCCCCTCCGCCCGGCGAGGCCGATCTGGTCGCGAGCGGCCCGGGCGAACCGATACGGCTCGTCGCGGGAGGGGACCCGGCCACGCTGCCGATCGAGCTCCGCAACAGCGGCACGGCCGCCTCGGCCCCGGTCACGGCCGAGTTCTCCCTGCCGGAGGGCATCGAGGCGACGCTGGCGGGCAGCGCCCCCGCGGAGGACGCTGGCTCCGAACCGGCGAGCACCGGGCCGGCGTGGGTGACGACCGGGTCCACGATCGCGGCCGAGCGGCAGGAACCGCGGTTCGACTGCACGCGCACGGGAACCACGCTGACCTGCACCACGAACCGGGGGCTGCGTCCCGGCGAGACGCTGGAGCCGAACTTCTCGCTCCGGGCCGGGGACGGCGCCCGGAACGGCGAGATCGGGGTGGACATCACCACGGCCGGGGGGATGTCGCTCTCGCTCGCCGACGTGCGTGTACGGGTGACTCCCGGCGACGATCCCGGCGTGCGGATCACCGCACGAAGCTGGTCGGGGTTGCCGTGGTTGGCCTCGCGGGTGCACGCCAGTGTGCGCAACACCGGGGACACGACCGGGGCCGCCCGGCTGACCTTCGAACTGCCGGAGGGCATCAGGCCGATCGGTATCCCCGAGGGCTGTGAGCGCGCGGAATCGCGGGTGCGCTGCACCGAGAAGTTGCGCCCCGGAGAGACGACCGATTTCGCGGTGTGGCTGCACGACTCGCGCTGGTTCTCGCTCCGAACTCCCGTACCGGAGAACTCGCCGTCCGAACCGGCGGTCGAGTGGACGGAGCCGACGCGGATCTCCGTGACGGCCACGCTGGACCTGGCGCGGGACAGCGAGCTCGTGACCCTGACATCGTGGTGCTCACGGCTGCCCGACCACTGGGAAACTCCCCGGAGCTGGTCGGAAACCGAGGAAGGGCCCGCCCCGGAGACACGGCGACAGAACGAGGACCGGCCTCGGGAAGCCCCCGAACCGTCCCCCGCACCGGAGTCGACGCCGGAGCGGACGCCGGAAAGCGGCTCGGACTCCGCGGGGGAACACCGGCGGACACCGGAGCCCAGCGGGGAGAGCTCCCGGGAGAGCACCGAACCCCGCCCCGGTGACGAGGCGGACACCGAGCACCGCGAACGGCACGGGAACCCACCCCGGAACACGCCCACGCGCGAGCCGCGGAACGACGCTCCGCCCCACGGACCGGAGAGCGGGGACGCGGAGGACGGCCCCGGAGGAACCGATCCGCTGTCCCGGTGGCTCCGCGAGAACCGGCTCACGGAGACGCTCGGGTAGTCGGTGCCGAACCGGGCGAGCCGCGGACTCCCGAGCTCGTGCCGGGAGGAACCGGCCGCCCGGAAGCAGGTGGTGGGGCGACCGCGGGATCTCCCGCCACCGCCTCCGGCGGGTTGTGAAGTGTGGCACCCGCGGGGACGAGAACCGGGACAAGGGGTCGGTGAGCGGTTCGACACTCCGTACACTCGGCGGGTGTCGGTAGTCGATACGGTGCTCACGCAACTGCCCGCCCCGGTGCGAACGATCGCCGTCAGACATCGCGAGCTGTTGAAGTTCGCCTTCGTCGGGGCGAGCACCTTCGTCATCGACACGTCGCTGTTCTACGTGCTCAAGTGGACCGTACTCGCGCCGAAGCCGGTCACCGCCAAGGTCGTCGCCGTGCTCGTCGCGACGATCGTGTCCTACGTCCTCAACAGGGAGTGGGCCTTCCGCACCCGCGGCGGGCGGGAACGCCACCACGAGGCGAGCCTGTACTTCCTGTTCAGCGGAATAGCCGTCGCCCTCTACGCCGCACCGCTGTGGATCTCCCGGTACGCCCTGCACCTGCAGACGCCTTACACGACCAGGTTCGTCGAGGAGATCGCCGACTTCACCTCGGGGCAGATACTCGGCGTCCTGCTGGGCATGGCCTTCCGCTGGTGGGCCTTCCGCAAGTGGGTCTTCCCCGCCGACAACGGTGACCGCGGTTCCGTCGGGGAGTCCGAAGCGCCGGAAGGGGACGAGCCCCGCCCGACGTCGGGGCACCCGCGGCGTGAGCCCTTCGGGGGCTCCGCCGGAGCAGGTGCCCCGACGACCAGAGCGGAGAAGCTCCGCTAGGCCCTAGCTCGCAGTGGTGCTCTGCGTGAGTGGCCTGGTAGCCGTCACGTGAGTCGGCACCTCGGCAGCGTTGGACCGTTCTCGAGCAGCGACCTCGGGGGTTCCCTCGGCGCCGCAGGGGCCGAAACACCACCCGCGCAACCGGCGCCGTCAGGCGCTCCCGAGCAGGGGCTGCATTCCGACGCAGGCGCTCTGCCGCTGCGCAATCGGCACCGCCGCGGGTTCTCTCGCGGTGCTCTCGCGAGGAAGGCCCGACGTTGTGCAGGTGGCTACCCGATGTCGGGGCTCCCGGGGCGAGAGCCCGCGAGAGGTTCCGCCAAGCAACCACCTACGACAACCGAGCCGCGCGGCCCCCTAAAGCCGGAAGGTCGCGCGCTCCCGGTCCGCCCTGCTCCGCGGCCGTTCGACGACCAGCCTGCCCTCGCGGTGCGCGAGGTAGCTGTGCGGATCCTCCGACAGTCGGAAGGACACCCCGCCGCGATCGGCCAGCCCCTCGTCGCGGAGGAACCCGCTCGCCCGGCCGTACTCGTCGCTGTCCGCGTAGGGCGCCACGACCGGTGATCCGTCGCTGACGCGGACGTGGTGCTCGGGGAGGTCGACGCAGCGCAGCGCCACCCGGCCTGGGTCGAGGAATCCCGGCACGATCCGGAACTGGCTCCGCTCGACCCGGTCTCCGACCCGCTCGACGACCAGTCGGCCGCCCTCCCCGTGCCGCACGAACGAGTCCGGGCTGTCCAGTGGTGAGAGCCGGACCACGGGCTCGCCCTCCGCGATCGGTATCCCGAGCGCGGGCGTCCCGTCCGGGTACCAGTTCAACTTCTGCACCCTGGTGTGCCGGTTCGGGTCGTACAGCGGATCACCCTCGATCCCGCGGTAGGACCGCGCGTGGTAGACGAGCACGTCGGTCTCGCCGTCCTCGGCCACGGTGAAGGAGTTGTGCCCGGGGCCGAACCTGCTGTTGGCCTCGTCGGTCTCCATCACCGGCCGGGGTGACTTGGTCCAGGAGGCCGGGTCGAGCAGGTCGGAGCGGGCGTCGGCGGTCAGCAGCCCCACGCAGTAGTTGGCGTCGGTGGCGCTGGCCGAGAAGGTCATGAAGACCCGCCCGTTGCGGACCACCACGTACGCGCCCTCGTTGACCTTGAAGCCCCTGGTCTCCCAATCCTCGGTCGGCACGGCGATGCGCACGGGATCGCCCTTGATCTTCAGCGGGGAGTCCATCTCGGCGATGTAGAGGTTGCTGCTGGTGTCGATCCCGGGCTCCTCCTGGGCCCACACGTAGTAGCGGGTGCCCGCGTGCTCGAAGGTGGTGGCGTCGAGCGCGAAGGTGTCCCAGGCCGTCTCGACCTGTCCGCGCAGCTGCCAGGCGTCCTCGCGGGGATCGGCCGCCCGGGACTCCAGGACGTACATCCTGATCCGGAAGACGTCGTCGGAGTCGCCGGCGGCGAAGTAGATGTACCAGCGCCCGTCGATGCGGTGCAGCTCCGGCGCCCAGATGTGGCCGGCCATCCTTCCCGACTCCGGACGTCTCCAGACGGTGCTCTCCCTGGTGTGGGCCAGGCCGTCGATGGTGGGCGCCCCGCGCACGACGATGCGGTCGTACTCGGGGACCGACCCGGTCATGTAGTACATCCCGCGGTGGGGGTACGTGATGAGCGGGTCGGCACGCTGCTCGATCAACGGGTCACGGGTGGTCAGCACGTTGGAGGCCCCGGTGGGACCTTGCCCGGCGCCGCGTCCGGGCTCCTGCGCCGAGGCGCTCGCCGAGGTTCCGAGCAGCGGCACTGCCGCCGCTCCCGCCGCGGCCGCTCCACCACCGCGCAGCAGCGAGCGGCGGTTCAAGTTGTTCTGGGGCATGTCACGTTCCTCCCTGCCGGAAGCAGAATCGAAGTCTTCTGTGGTTTCGATGGCTGGAGCGGTGCTTTCGACGCGGCAGCGCCGAAAGCACCACCACTCCGAGCGAGCCCCCGGAGAATCGGTCGGCGGATTCGAATCAGTTGTCGTGCGTCCTGATCCGCATCACGGTGATCGAGTTGGGCGGGAAGGTGTGGCGGAAGCTCTCGTCCACGCCCCGGATCACCGACTTCTCGGGTTTGATCGGCTGCGACTCGGCGGTGTTGACCGCCTGGGGGTCGCCCTGCAGCGTGGTCAGCCGCGCCGTGTTCGCCGGCCGCGACGCACCGTTGATGTCCAACCGGGTACGAGCCCGGTTGTTCTGGGCGTTGACGACCTTGACGATCAGCTCACCGGTCTCGTTGTCCCTGGTGACGACCTGGCGGAACGGTTCGGCGTTGCGCTCGTCGGTGAAGCTGCCCCACTTCTCGCCGTCGAGGAACAGCGTCACCTTCCGCCCCCGGACCTCGACCCTGATGTCGTACTCCCGGCCGGCCTCGATGGTGGTGTCCTTGGACAGCACGGTCTGCGAGCTGCCCGCGGTGGTCTTCTGCACCGCCGAGCGGGTGTTGTTCCAGCCGCCCAGGTTCCACCAGTAGTAGTCGTCGGTTCCCTCGACGCCGAAGGCGACGAGGAACCCTTCGCTGCCCGCGCGCTTGGTGGCGGTCAGGTTCAGGTCGTAGTCGCTCCAGCTCTTGTCGCCCGCCGTGACCATGGTGTTCTGAACCGAGGCATCCGACTGGACGTAGGCACCGTTCTCGATCGACCAGTCACCGGTGCCGGTGAGTCCGCTCCACTTCGAGGCGTCGCCGGAGAAGTCGTCGGCCAGCAGCGTCTCGCCGTCGGCCGATGTCACCCGCACGTCGTCGTAGGCCGCGCTGGTGTTCCAGGTGGACAGTCCCACCGCACCGCTGATCGGTTTCCGCTCTGCCGGGGTCGAGGACGCCTCGCTGGGCACCACCTCGTCGCCGACGTTGTTGCCGAACAGCTTCTGCGCTTCGTAGCTGGCCGATCCCCACGAGCGGTGGTTGTCGAACCAGATCATGTCCGGGCTCCACTGCGGATCGTCCTCGTGGGCCAGCAGCGGGGCGTAGGAGCTCATCCGCACCACGTCGGCGTTGCGTTCCAACCCTGTCATGAAGGCCGACTCGACCAGCGCGTTGCGGAACTCGTTGCCCTCCGAGGCGTACTCGGTCAGCGAGACCTTCGCTCCCGAGCGGTCGTAGGAGTCGTAGCGCCGGTTGTTCTCCAGGAACCACTGCGGGTTGTTGTAGTAGTGCTCGTCGACCATCTCCGCGTTCTGCTCGCGGGCGAGCTCCCAGGCGCGTTCGAAGGTGGCTCCGCTGTCGTCGGGCCCCGAGTTGGCGACCACGGTGATCCCGGGGTAGCGCTGCTCGATGGCGTCGCGGAACTTCTCGAAGTGCTTGTAGAAGTCCTCGGCCAGGTTCTCCTCGTTGCCCACGGCCAGGTGCGTGAGGCCGAAGGGCTCTGGGTGCCCCATGGCGGCGCGCTTGGCGCCCCACTCGGTGTCGACCGACCCGTTGGCGAACTGGATCAGATCGAGGGTGTCCTGGATGTGGCGCTGCAGCAGCTGCGGATCGTGGGTGGCCTTGTCCTCACCGCAACCGGTGACCAGTGCGGGAACCACGGGAAGCGGCATGGCACCGATGTTCTCGGCGAACCGGAAGTACTCGTAGAACCCGAGCCCGTAGGACTGGTTGTAGCCCCAGAAGTTGGCGTTGGTGGGGCGTTGCTCGACCGGTCCCACGGTGTCCTTCCACTGGTAGGAGCGGCGCCGTTCCCAGTCGGGGGCCTGGTAGGACTCGTGACTGCCGGTGTTGACGAGGCAGCCGCCGGGAAAGCGCAGGAAACCGGGGTTGAGCGCTTCGATCTTGCGAGCCAGGTCCTTGCGCAGCCCGTTGGGCTCGCCCTTGAAGGTGTCGCGCGGGAAGAGCGAGACCATGTCGAGCCGCACGGTTCCCGAGCCGTGCGCGAGCACGCGCAGCCCGCCGGTGTTGGTGTTGTCGTTCGCGACGAAGGTGCCGGTGTACTCGGTCCACTCGTCGCCCCCGACTTGGAGCCGCATGGTGCGCCCCACCGGGGAGCCGGAGCCGTCGGTGGCCGCGACGGTCAGCGGGGTGCCGCCGGGTTGGTCGCTGCGGGCCCGGATCGAGAAGTCGTACTTCTCGCCGCGCTCCAGCGACATCCCGGAGTGGTATCCGGCGTTGGTCACGCCGTAGGCGGCACTTCCGGGGGCGTTCGGCCGCAGTTTCAGGTAGCGACGGTTGTTCTCGTTGAGCCGCTGCTCGTCGTCGACCACTTCGGCGGAGCCCTCGGCACCGCCTACCGAGGTGGTGCTCCAGCCGGTCATCGGGGTGTAGGAGGGGTTGTCCACGGTGTCGTACTCGAAGGAGCGGTTGCGCACCAGCTCCGCGTAGATGCCGCCGTCGGCGGCGTCGTTGATGTCCTCGAAGAAGACTCCGTGCATGGTGTCGGGGATCGATGTCGTCTCGCCACCGGCGTCGACCTGCAGGGAGTAGTCGATCGGTGAGCTCTGGGCGGTGTCCGCGAGAGCCGACGGCAGCAGCGTGCCGCCCAGCAGTGCGGCCGTGGCCAGGCCGACCGCCGAGTGTAATCGGGACATGCGGGCTCCAAGTCCTGTTTCGGATGACCGAGATCCTCTTTGTTTGATATGCCGGACCAAGTCCGATATCCCGAAAAAGTAACCGCCCTCACACCGATGGTCAACAGCATGTGACGGCTTGATCACGACCGAACCGCCGCCGGGCCGGAGTTGTCGGCGCGCGGCGACACCGGAGGTGAAGTGCTCGGCCTCCGAGGACTCAGCAGGATCACCGGCCGTTCAAGGGGCCGACCACCAGCGGTCCCCGCCCGGATGCGTCGACTCGGCAGGCGAGTCCCTCACGGCTTCCGGGACCGCACGACTCGAACCAGCGGCACCGCCGCGACTCAACGCGGCGTCGAATCGGTCCGCCACGGAACACCCAGCACGTCGTCGGCCCTGGCCACGGGCAGATAGACCTCGAACGTCGCGGGCCGCGCCGAGCTGAGCTCCAAACGCCCCCCGTCCGCCTCGACGAGCGCACGGGCCAGTGCCAGCCCCACCCCGGTGGAACCACCACCGGAGAACCCGCGGGCGAAAACGTGCGGCACCAGCTGGTCGGGCACCCCGCTGCCGCTGTCCCCCACCTGCACGAGCACCGTCCCGCTGCCGTACCGAGCGCTCAGGGAAACGGTCCCCTCACCGTGCCGCAGCGCGTTGTCCAGCAGCACCCCGATGGCCTCCCGCAGCCGCGCCGGAGTCGCCCGCGCCAGCAGACCGTCCTCGATGCGCAGTCGCAGGGTCCGCCCCTCGGCGCGGAACTGCTCGCGCCACTCCTCGGAGACGTCGGCCAGCTCGGCCGAAACGTCCAGTGGCTCGGCGTCCCGGGCACGCGCCGCCGTGGCGGCCGCGAGCAGGTCGTCCAGCACTCCGGAAAGACGTTCCGCCTGCTCCAGAGCGGCCCCGGCCTCCTCCGCCGTCTCGGGGTCGCCCGTTTCGGTCAACGCCTCCAAGCGCAGCTGCAGAGCGGTCAGCCTGCTGCGCAACTGGTGCGAGACGTCCCCGACCAGTTCGCGTTCCCGCTGCATGAGCTGCGACAGAGCGGCTCCGGAGGCATCCAGCGCGTCGGCCACCCGATCCAGCTCGGGCACTCCGTGCCGCCTGGGGTCGGGCCGGAAATCGCCCGCTCCCAACCGGTTCGCCCGATCGGCCACATGTCGCAGCGGCTCGGCGAGCCTGCGCGCGGTGAGAATCGCGACGAAACCGCCCGCGGCGGCCGAGAGCACCGCCAACAGCAGCACGCCACCGGCCACCTGGACCTGCTGGGTACGCACCGGGCCGCTGGGCAGCGCCAGCCGCACGGTGCCGCTGCGCACCATCGAGACCTTCTCGACGAGCGGGTTCTCGCCCGGGTCCGTCCCGTAGGTGTACTCGCGGTCCCGCACCCGCACCGTCAACCTGGCGTCGTTGGGCACCACCAGCCGGACGTTGGTGAGATCTATGGGATCGCCCGCGGCGATCTGCTCGTCCAACCGGGTGGCGACCTGCTGGGCCCTACCGGACAGGTCGCCGCGCTTTATGTCCTCGACCAGCTTCAAGGCGCTGACGGCGAGCGGTATCCCGAGCACGAACGCCGTGACCGCGACGGCGAGCAAGGTCGCCTGCAGCAGCCGCCTGCGCATTCGAAAGGCCCCCGAAACCGATTCAGTCGATGTTGAAGCGGAAACCGACCCCGCGCACCGTCGATATCCGCTGCTCGGCCGTACGGTAGTGGCCGTCGCCGAGCTTGCGGCGTAACCACGAGATGTGCATGTCCAGGGTCTTGCTGCCCTTCCGGCTGGGCTCCGGCCACACCTGCTGCAGGATCCGCTCCCTGGTGACGACCTCCCCCGCGTGCCACATCAGCACGCGCAACAGCTCGAACTCCTTGTTGGCGAGCTGCACCTCGTGATCGTCCACGAGCACACGTCGTGCGGTCAGCTCCAACCGGACACCGCCCGCCTCCAGGGTTTCGGGGGCTCCGCGCCGCAGCAACGCGCGAATCCGGGCCATAAGCTCCGCGAGGCGGAAGGGCTTGGCGACGTAATCGTCGGCGCCCGCGTCCAGCCCGACCACGAAGTCGACCTCGTCGGTCCGCGCCGTGAGCATCAGCACAGGAGTCCCCCTCCCCTGGGCACGGAGACGACGACAGACCTCCAAACCGTCCATCCCGGGCAGCCCGAGATCCAGTACCAGCAGATCGACACTTCCCGAGCACGTCTCATCCAACGTCGCGTTGCCGTCCTCGAGCACCTGGACCGAATACCCCTCCCGTTGCAGAGCCCTGGACAACGGCATCGCGATGGCTGGATCGTCCTCGGCCAGCAGCACTACGCTCACCCGTCCCAGCCTAGATGCACTCGGGGACGTCGAGCTGCTGGTGGTTTTGTCCCATCCGCCCGAGAGCGCACACGACGGGCTCCCCGAACGAGCCGAACTCCCACCGGGAACTCCTGACAAAGGACTCCGCCCGACGTAGGTGCTCTGAGCCCGCGCAAGAGGAGGAGCTCCGGGGCGCGAGCCGATGCATCGCACGGCCGGGTCGCTCGCCGCGTAGGCCGCCACTCGAGAGCGGCCCGACACAGCGAGGCGCCGACTCACGTGACGGCTAAGCAACCACCCACGCAAAGCACCGCCGCGAGTTCTAGAGTACTGCTGTGAGCACACCTGACCTGGATCTGGCCCACCGGCTGTCCGACCGCGCGGACGAAATCACCAACGCACGCTTCCGTTCCACGGACCTGCGGATAAGCAGCAAACCCGACCGGACCCCCGTGACCGACGCGGACCTGGCGGTCGAGGACACGGTGCGGGCGGAACTGGCCGAGCACCGCCCGGACGACCTCGTCGTCGGCGAGGAACGCGGCGGGGACCTAACCAGGGGACGTTTCTGGATCCTCGACCCGATCGACGGGACCAAGAACTTCCTGCGCGGTTTGCCCGTCTGGGCGACCCTGACAGCGCTCGTCGAGGACGGCTCGCCGGTCGTGGGGGTCGTCAGCGCTCCGGCCCTGCACCGTCGCTGGTGGGCCTCCGCCGGCGGAGGCGCCTACCGGCGGATCGGAGCGGACGGCCCGGCGGAGCGGATCAACGTCTCCGAGGTCTCCGAACTCGCCGACTCCTACTTGTCCACCACCCACCTGGGCAGCTGGACGGAGCGGGAGCTGCGGGCCGAATACCTGCGGCTGGTGGACGCCTGCTGGGAAAGCCGCGCCTTCGGGGACTTCTGGCAGCACTGCCTGGTCGCCGAAGGAGCGATCGACCTGGCCGCCGAACCGCTGGCGAACGAGTGGGACCTCGCCGCTGTCCAGGTCCTCGTCGAGGAGGCCGGAGGCAGCCTCACGGACCTGTCCGGGCGACGGCGCTTCGACGGGGGCGAGGCTCTGTCCTCGAACGGCACCGTTCACCGTAAAGCACTGGAGCTGCTGGGCGGCTGACCGACGTTCTCCGTCTCCCCGCGTCGCGGGCGGTTCCGCGGCGGAACCTCCCGCGGGCTTCGCTCCGCCGGGACCCGACGTCGGGCAGCCACGGGCCCCGCTCGGACCCCCTCCGGTCAGGAACCGGACGCGTCCGGCATCCGGAACCCCTTCGGAGGGGTGCTGCCGGTGTCGAGCTGGCCCACCGCTCCGCGCAGCGCCTGGGTCCAGGTCAACCGCCCGAACAGGTAGAAGCAGGCCACCTGCTCGGAGGTGAACCGCGCCCAGTCGTAGCGGTTCCCCTGCTCGCGCCAGAAGACGTCCCAAACCTGCTGCCCCTCGGAGTCGGTGCGCAGCAGGCACCACGCGTCGTCGGCCTCGGCCCCGAGAGACACCACCTGGGGCGGCACTCCCATCGACTCCAGCCAGCCCGTCAACGATTCGGTGTTCATCCGGTCTCCCGATTCGGTTCCTCCGCCGAGTCGCCCTCCGTCACCTCCACCACCTCGGTTTCGAGGCGGAGCCGCACGGTGCTCTCCTCGGTGGCCCGTTCGGCGGGTTCCTGTGCGCCGTCGAGTTCGAGCAGCGTTCCGGAGGCGACCAGTTCGACGACGGGGTGGGTGGCACGGTACCGCACACCACCTCCCGGCTGTTCGAACCAGGAAACGGACAGCCCCCGCCACACCGGAAGCGCTCGGGCGACGCGGTAGCGCCGGTAGGGACGCAGCCGGAACTCCGGAGGCAGCGCACGGGCGGCGAAAGAAGTGCCCTCCGGGGCGAGCACTCTGCCGTGCTCGTCCCCGAGGCGGTCGAGCACGGTTCCCGGCTCCAGCACCACGGGCTCCCCGGCCTCGACCCCGTTGTCGGGGCAGCCGTGCCGCGCGGGCCAGTCGTAGTGCCCACCGGTGTCCGAAGTGCCCCGCGAGCCGTAGCGGAGCTCCCATTCGTACTCGCTCAGCCCCGGGTCCGTCCCGAGCGGATCGTAGCCCTCCAGCAGTCGCTCCGGGATCGGGTGCGTCGTCGCTTCCGGCTCCGTTCCGGAGTCCCGTCCGATCCCCGCGAGGTGCTC
Organism: Actinopolyspora biskrensis; assembly: GCF_013408175.1. GTDB lineage: Bacteria > Actinomycetota > Actinomycetes > Mycobacteriales > Pseudonocardiaceae > Actinopolyspora > Actinopolyspora biskrensis. Next base: position 438,562 of record NZ_JACBYW010000004.1, on the reverse strand, counting down.
GTCCCCCCGAGCGAACATCGCCCGTTCGGCGAGGTGGGAACTCGGGTGATCGCACGGCGGGAAACCCACCGGCTCCGGCTCCGCGGTCCCGCCCGTGCCGGACCACTGCTCGCTCGGGCGTCCGCTGGACACCGGCATGTGTCCGATGGGGAACTGGTGCAGCACGAAGGCGACCACGGCCGAGTCCCGCTCGTTGTTCCGCAGTGGACGTCTGCCGTCCCCGGGCTGCTGCTGGGAGGGTTGTTGCGGCGGGGGCTGCGCGGGTGGCTGCGGGGCCCCCGCTCCGCCTGCCGCTCCGGGAGGAGCGCCGCGTGCCGGTGGATTCCCCGGTGGATTCCCCGGCTGAGCCGCACCGGGGTACGGCGTCCCGCCGAATCCGCGAGGAGGTTGTGCGGAACCTCCCGGTGGGGCCACTCCGCCGTGCCCCGGGTTGCCCCCGGCAACCGGAGGCCGCCCCGCTCCGGGGTGCCCCGTCCCCGGGGGAGGGGCACCGGTCTGCTGCGGCCGGGCGCCGCCGAGGGGAGGCTGCTCCGGGCGCGCGTGCTGAGCGGCCGGACCGGGCTGTTGCGCCTGGGAAAGCGGTCCGGCGGAACCACCTGGTCCCGCCGCCTGCGGAAAGGCCTGCCCCTCGCCTCCCGGAGAGGCCGCCCAGGCCTGGTGCACGGCCTGCGGGGCGGTTGCCGGATCCCGCCCGGCCGCACCCGTGCCACCGCCCCCGTCCGCTGCCGGTGCGCGCTCCCCACTCCCGGCACCGGGGATCGGCCCGGTGCCGGACGTGGCCGCGACAGCGCCCCGTGCGGTTTCGTCCGCCCTCCGGATCGCCTCGGCCGAGACCGGCCCCGTCGACTCCCGGTCGGGCGGTCCGCTGCCGGTGTGCTCGCCGGGGGCGAGGTCCGGCGCGGCTGGTTCGACCGGCTCGGACGGGTCCGGGACCGTTTCCGGGTTCTGCCGGGTGAACAGCTTCTCCGCGATGCTCGTGTCCTCTCCGGACTCCTCGGAACCGGACGGTCGCTCCCCCGGGGGAACCGGGCTCTCACGGTCCACGGCCCCGGAAACGTCCGAAACAACGTCCGAAACGCCGGGGACCTCGGGAACACCGGACGAGGCGGGATCCGGGTCCTCCCCGGAAAGTTCCGGCGCCGCCCCTGCCGGAGACAGCCGCTCCCCGGAGGACGCGATACCGGACACCGGGGAATCCACCGCCTCCACCGTGACGCCCGATCCACTGTCCACCGCCGTGACCAGGGTGCGATCGAGTTCGGCCACGTTGGCGGCCGTGGCCCGGACGAGAGTCTCCGACTCCGCTCCGGACACCCGGTTCCCGGTCGCTACCGCGGACTCGGCCACGTCGAGCTGCTTGGCCAGCGTGACCAGCTCCCGAACTATCCTGACCTTGGCCGCTCCCACCTGCGCGGCGGCGTGCTCCAACCGGTCGGCGGCCGCCGTGCACTCGCGCACGCAAACCGGCAGGTGCCCGGACTCCGGGTCGATGAACCCGTCCCACTCGCGCCGGGCCGCCCGACCCGTCTCCCCCTCGACCGCGACGAGCGCCCGCTGCGCGGACGCGTCGGAAGCACGCGCGAGCCCGCCGACGGAGTCCGCCGCGTCGCGCCAGGCCCGCGCCGCGGCACGCATCGCGTCCTCGTCCGCCTCCGGCCAGTGGGTTCCGGTGCGCCGGGCGACGTCCCGCAGCTCCGCGGGCAGTTCGATTCCCAACCGACTCACTCCCGTTCACGCTGACCGCCGTCGACACCGTCCACCCGCTCGACGGCGGCGTCGTCGGCCCGGCGGTAGGTTTCCGCGGTCTCCGAGAACTTCGTTCCCAACTCTCCGAGACGCGCGGGCAGCTCGTCGAGAGCCGTCAGTGCCCGTTCCACCCCGGGAAGGTGCAGTGCGGCGAACCGCTCGCCGACCTCGTCGGCGCCCCAGCAGTCCCGGGCGCTCTCGAGCGCGTCGCGCAGCTTCGCCACGGCCCGCTCCGCGTCCGCCGCGTGTTCGCCGAAAGCATCGGCCTGCTCGGTGAGTCGCCGGGGATCACCACGAAATCCGCTCATCGCCCACCTCGTTCCTCGGATCCCCAGCTCCGCAACCAGCCGCGCCGTTCGTACGGCTCCTCTTCCTCCTCGTCGGTCTCCGCCGGCGAGCCCTCCTCCGACCCGGTCGGAGGCGAACTCCGCGGGAACTCCTCGCCCGCCCCGGTCCGCCGCCCACCGCACAACGCCGCCGGATCGGCCCCTGCGGGCAGCACTTCGGTCACGGCCGCCTCCGCCCGCCGGGCCACCCTGTCCGCGGCTGTCCCGGAAAGCCGCACGATGAGCTCGGCCAACTCCGCCGGACGGTGCTGTTGGTAGGCCTGTTCGGACAGTCGCAGGTCCCGGAGCGAGCCCCCGGAGCCGACGGTCACCGAGACGGCCCCGCGTTCACTGGTGACCGTTTCCTCCATGGACTCCAACTCGCCCCGCAGCGCGGAAGTCCGCTCGCGACTGCGCCGGTATTCGGCGACCAGCTCCTCGACCCGCGCCCTGTCTTCGACGGCCACGGACACTCACCTTCCTTCCGCTCTCCTCCCCCGCCGTGCGCGCACGACGGGAAACGCCCGGGCCCCGGCAGAGGTGCTCGCGAGCCTCGGACGTTCCGAGGTCCGGAACGGTTCCGTCCCGCGGGCACGCGGCCCACCGCCGGACCGGAAGGCCTCACCGGCCGCGGGGGTCCCGAACTCGCAGTCCCGCGATCACCGCACTGCGCACGGCACGGGCGAGCGGGGCGCCGATCACGGAGCGGGGTCCGCCGTACGGCTCCGGTTCACCGTCGACGGGACACAGCACCACGGTAGCGTCCGTGCAGGTCCCCGTTCCCGGAACGCCCGCTTCCGACAGCGCCTGCGCCTTGGCCTCGGCCACCGTGGCCACGAGGTTCACCAGAGCCGACTCCTTCAGGCGAACCGGCGAGAAGCACACCGCGTTTATGGTCCCGGGAACGTGCCGGACGAGGTGTTCGGTACGCGCCCGCTCGTGGGCGGCCCAGACCGGGTAGCCCACCCCGGTGGTCACACTCGCCCGCACCCCGGAGTCGGTGGCGGTGACCGCGTGGCCCACGTCCACGGCGGTCAACAATCCGCTCCCCTGGCCGGTCAGCTCCAGCTCCTCCGCGAGCTCGGCGACGTGCCCCTCGGGGTCCGCACGGTCGTACCCGCTGGGCACGGTGGCGTTGAGCACCCAGTGGCGCACGCCCAGCCCGCCCCCGTACACGGCCGAGGAAACCGCCAGCCACGGGCTCCGGCACTCCCACAGCAGCAACGGCCCGCCCCGGGCCGTGCGAGCCGCGGCTTCGGGGAAGGGCGCCCACTCCGCCGTCGTCACCGCGCCAGCGCCTTCACCACCGCCGAGGGGCTGGGTTTGCCGAGCTGCTCCTCCATCCAAGTGCTGGCGTCGACCAGCATCTTCAGGTCCACCCCGTGCTCGATTCCCAGGCCCTGCAGCATCCACACCAGGTCCTCGGTCGCGAGGTTCCCGGTGGCCGAACCCGCGTAGGGGCACCCGCCGAGCCCTCCCGCGGAGGAGTCGACGGTGCTCACCCCCATGCGCAGCGCCGCGTAGGTGTTGGCCAGCGCCTGCCCGTAGGTGTCGTGGAAGTGCACCCCGATCCGTCCGACCGGGACATCGGCGGCGCGGAAGGCACGCAGCACCGCCTCCACCTGGCCCGGTGTGGCCACTCCGATGGTGTCGCCGAGCGAGAGCCGGTCACATCCCATCTCCAGCAGCCGCCTGCCCGCGGAAACCACCCGGTCCACGGAGACCTGGCCCTCCCACGGGTCGCCGAAGACCATGGAGAGGTAGCCACGCACCCGGACTCCCGCCTCCACGGCCTTGCGCACCACGGGCCGGAACATGGCGAACTGGTCGTCGAAGCGGCTGTTGAGGTTGCGCTCGGCGAAGCTCTCCGTGGCCGAGGCGAAGATCGCCACGTCCTCGACCCCCGAGCTCAGCGCCCGTTCCAGGCCGCGTTCGTTGGGTACCAGCACCGGGTAGCGCACTCCCGGTTTGCGTGCCAGCCCGTCGACGACCTCGGCGGCGTCGGACAACTGCGGGACCCACTTCGGGTGAACGAAGCTCGTGGTCTCGACGACCGGCAGCCCCGCGGCGTTGAGCCGGTTGATGAATTCGAGCTTCACCGCCGTGGGAACGGCCCCGCTCTCGTTCTGCAGACCGTCCCGGGGACCGACCTCCCAGATCGTCACCTTCTCCGGAAGTTCCGGACTTTCCGGCGAGCGTGTCACTTCCGGCAGCCCGATCTCGCGCACACCCATCACAAATTTCCTTCCATCGGTGGTCGACGACCATCGTCCCGACAGCTCAACCGGCGGGGTGTCCCCCTTCCGAGTCCTCGTCGAGCGTGCCGTAGAGCAGCGACTGCACCCGGTCGACGTCGGATATGTCGTCGAACTCCAGCGGCTCGTCCGAGGCCGACTCGACGATCAACGTCCCGCTCCCCAGCAAGCGGTCGAGCAGACCGCGGCGGGATCGGACACTGTTGATCCTGTCCACCGGGATGTGCACCCCCGAACGGGTGATCACGCCCTCGCGGACCATCAGCCGCTGAGTGGTGACGACGAAATGGGTCGTCCACCAGCGCAGCAGGGGAGTCAGAACCAACCAGATCAACAGCACTCCGCCGATCACCCCGAGCGCGCCCCACAGCGTGGTCCGCCACGGGCCGGAGGCGGCGAGCACGGCGAGGTATCCGCCGCCGACACCGACGACGAGCAGCACGACGAAGGGCCGGACCAGCATCCTCCAGTGCGGATGCCGGTGCAGCAGCACGTGCTCACCCTCGCCGAGAAGATCGTCAGGGTAGGCCATGGATTACCCCCTTCGGTTCAGCCGCGAGCATCGATCACCGTACCGGTACTCGCCCTCCCCACTCGCCCGCGCACCCGCGCGGACGAGGCTCACCGCTCGGCCGACCGCAGATGGACCACGTCACCCGCCGAGACGGGAGTCCGCTTCCCGTCCCGTCCGCGCACCACGAGCCTTCCGTGCTCGTCTATGTCGCGAGCCGTTCCCTCCAGAACCCGGCCACCGCCGAACTCCACCCGCACACGCCTGCCGAGCGTCGTGCACAGGTTCCGGTACCGCTCCAACAGCCGGGAATCCACCTCGGTGCCGGGGTCGCCGCTGCGCCACTGCTCCTCCGTCTCGGAGAGCCGTTCCAGCAACCGGGCCAGCAGATCCCCCCGATCCACCTTCGCCCCCTCCGCCGCCAAGGAGGTGGCAGGCAGACCACCGGCGCCGGCGGGAAGGTCGGCGGCGTCGTGGTGCACGTTGACCCCGATACCGAGCACCACGGCCATGCCGTCCAGAGTGGACACCACGTCGGCCAGGATCCCCGCCGCCTTGCGCTCGCTGCCGAGCAGCATGTCGTTGGGCCACTTCAGCACTGCCTCCAGGCCGGTTTCCTCGCGCACCGTCTCGCTCAGCGCCGTCCCCGCGAGCAGCGGTATCCACGACAGCGCCGAACGCGCGGTCACCACGGGGCGGAGCAGCACACTCACGTGCAGGCCGTAGTGGCGCGGCGAGACCCAGGACCTCCGCATCCGCCCCCGCCCCGCCTGCTGCTCCTCCGCGACCAGCACGGTCCGGTCCGCCGAGCCCGCGTTGGCCGCGGCGATCAGATCGGTGTTCGTCGACCCGGTAACGGTCACCACATCGAGGGCGCTGTACGGACCGTTCCCGACCAGGCGCGCGCGCAGGGTCTCGAGGTCCAACGGGGGCGGGGTGCTCATGCGCCCAGGCTATGCGGTGCGCGCACGCCGCCCACCGGGTCACCTCCCTCCCGCACTCGACCACCCGCGCGGGGTTCGACCACGAACCGCGGAGTGACGCGAGTCACCGGCCACCTGTTCGTGGTCTTTCGCGAGGCGTGGCTAGGCTGCCTGGCATGAGCAGTGCGACCGAACCGATCGGTGAGCCACCCACCGGCGAGCCGGACATCCACACCACGGCCGGAAAGCTGGCCGATCTGTACCAGCGGAACTTCGACGCAGTACACGCAGGTTCCGAACGCGCGGTGGAAAAGCAGCACGCCAAGGGCAAGCGAACCGCGCGCGAGCGGATCGACATGCTGCTGGACGAGGGATCGTTCATCGAGCTGGACGAGCACGCCAGGCACCGTTCGACGAACTTCGGCATGGACTCCTCCCGCCCGTACGGCGACGGGGTGGTGACCGGTTACGGCACCGTGGACGGCCGTCAGGTGTGCGTGTTCTCGCAGGACTTCACCGTTTTCGGTGGTTCGCTCGGCGAGGTGTTCGGCGAGAAGATCGTCAAGGTCATGGACCTGGCGCTCAAAACGGGATGCCCGCTGATCGGCATCAACGACTCCGGGGGAGCGCGCATCCAGGAGGGCGTCGTCGCGCTGGGGCTCTACGCGGAGATCTTCAAGCGCAACACGCACGCTTCCGGGGTAATCCCGCAGATCTCGCTGATCATGGGGCCCTGCGCGGGCGGCGCGGTGTACTCGCCCGCGATCACCGACTTCACGGTCATGGTCAACGAGACCTCGCACATGTTCATCACCGGGCCCGACGTGATCAAAACCGTCACCGGTGAGGACGTCAGCTTCGAGGAACTCGGTGGTGCGCACTCGCACAACTCCAGGTCCGGCAACGCGCACTACATGGCCTCCGACGAGCAGGACGCCATCTCCTACGTGCAGGAGCTGCTGTCCTTCCTGCCCTCGAACAACCTCGCCGAGCCGCCGGTGCTGGACGCCCCGGCCGAGCAGGGATCCGTGTCCGAGGGGCTCACCGAGGCCGACCGGGAGCTGGACACCCTGATCCCCGACTCGCCGAACCAGCCCTACGACATCCACGAGGTCATCAACCGGGTGCTGGACGACGGCGAGTTCTGCGAGGTCTCCCGGATGTTCGCGCCGAACATCGTGGTCGGCTACGGACGGATCGAGGGGCACAGCGTCGGCATCGTCGCCAACCAGCCGACCCAGCTGGCCGGGACCCTGGACATCGACGCCAGCGACAAGGCGGCCCGGTTCGTCCGCACCTGCGACTCGTTCAACGTCCCCGTGGTGACCTTCGTCGACGTCCCGGGCTTCCTGCCCGGCACCGACCAGGAGTGGAACGGGATCATCCGGCACGGGGCCAAGCTGCTCTACGCCTACGCCGAGGCCACCGTGCCGCTGGCCACGGTGATCACCCGCAAGGCCTACGGCGGCGCCTACGACGTGATGGGCTCCAAGCACCTCGGAGCCGACATCAACCTCGCCTGGCCCACCGCCCAGATCGCGGTCATGGGAGCGCAGGGGGCGACCAACATCCTCTACCGGCGTCAGCTGTCCGAAGCCGCCGAGCGCGGCGACGACGTCGAGGCGGTGCGGGCCGGACTCCAGCAGGAGTACGAGGACACGCTGTGCAACCCCTACGTCTCCGCGGAACGCGGGTACGTGGACTCGGTCATCCCCCCGTCGCACACGCGGGGGCACCTGGCGCGCTCGCTGCGGATGCTGCGCAACAAGAAGGAGTCGCTCCCCGCGAAGAAACACGGCAACATCCCGCTGTGACCCGGCCCGCCCGAGAAGTTCGGGTCACCGGGCACCGCCGACCGGCCCGGGCCACCGCGTTCCGGAGGCGAGCGCGGTGGCCGTGCCCGGGGACGCCCGGGCACGGGGGCGAGGGTGTTCGCCGCGACCGCCTCGGCGGTTCGACGACCGAGGCGAGGAGTCCTTCCAGGGGCGGCCCCGCCGTACGGAGGTAGACGATGCAAGACGACAGTGGTTCCGGCTACGAGGCGACGGACTCCGCGGTCTCCGCGGAGACGGACGCGCAGGCGCCGATGCTGCGGGTGGAACGGGGCAACCCGGACGAGGCCGAAGTCGCCGCGCTGACGGCGACCCTCGTCGGACTGGCGGGGGCGGGCTCCGCGCCGCCGGAACGCCCCTCCCGCATGTCGATGTGGGCGGACCGGGCGGCCGCGCTGCGCTACCCGGGCGGGCGCAGGCCGCTGCGTCCCGGCCCCAACGCGTGGCGGGCTTCCGCGCTTCCCATGTGACTCACCGCCGGGCGGGGGCGATGTGGAGCCGCCGCCCGGCGCCGCGCTCCCGCCGGGAACTCCCCGGAGTTCTCGGCCAAGGGGATCCGTTCAATGTGAGCGCTTTCGAGCCCGAGCAGTCGGCACCGCCGCGGGTTCTCAGTCGAGTGCCCGGCGAGGACGGCCCGACGTGGCGTAGATGGCTACTCGATGTCGGGCACCCGGAGCCGGGCGCCGACTGAGGTCCCGCCACGGAACCACCCACGCAGACCAAATCCGTGCACTCCCTTAGACCGGCGGTCTGATCCCGGGCAGCAGTCCGCCCGCACGGCAGTCCGGGCAGTCCCGCCACTCACCGAGCGTCATCCCCGCCCTGGTGTCCTCGGTGGCCTGGATCATGTACAGCCGCGGTTCGCTGACCTTGCGGAAGCCGCCACAGGTGAAGCACACCGTGTTCGGACCTCGGGAGAAGTCCACCGATCGCTTCTCTTCCATGCCCGTCCCACCTCGCAGGGGTGCTCCACCGCACCCGGTTCCTACAGTTTCGCGCGAAACGTACCTCCGGAAGCGTTCCGGAGCGACAGTTTCGCGCGAAACGTACCGCTCCGGGGAGGGCGGGGGCGCTCCGCTGCCTCGGCGGAGGCACGGTGCCCCGGCCCCTCGCGTCGTGGAGACCGGGGCGCTCCCGCCGGTCTCCTACTCGACCCAGCCGAAGGTCTTGGTCACGGCCTTCTGCCACTCGTGGTACTGCTGTTCGCGCGCCTGCTCGGACATCTTCGGTTCCCAGACCTTGTCCTCGGCCCAGTTCGCGCGGATGTCCTTCTCCCCGGCCCAGAAACCGACCGCGAGACCGGCCGCGTAGGCCGCGCCCAACGCCGTGGTCTCGTTGACCGTGGGGCGGATCACCGAAACGCCGAGGATGTCGGACTGGAACTGCATCAACAACTCGTTGTTGACCATGCCGCCGTCCACCTTGAGCGCCTTCAGGTCCACCCCGGAGTCCGCGTTCATCGCCTCGGCGACCTCGCGGGTCTGGAAGGCCGTCGACTCCAGCACGGCGCGTGCCAGGTGGCCCCTGTTGACGAACCTGGTCAGCCCCGCGATCACCCCTCGCGCGTCCGCGCGCCAGTGCGGGGCGAACAGCCCGGAGAAGGCCGGGACGAAGTAGGCACCGCCGTTGTCCTCGACCTCTGAGGCCACCTGCTCGACCTCGGGTGCGCTGCCGATCAGACCGAGGTTGTCCCGCAGCCACTGCACGAGCGAACCGGTAACGGCGATGGAGCCTTCCAGGCAGTACACGGTCGGCTGATCGTCGATCTTGTAGCCGACCGTGGTGACCAGGCCGTTCTGGCTGAGCACCGGCTCGGTTCCCGTGTTGAGCAGCAGGAAGTTGCCCGTGCCGTAGGTGTTCTTGGCCTCCCCGGGGGTCAGGCACGCCTGCCCGAAGGTCGCGGCCTGCTGGTCGCCGAGGATGCCCGAGATCGGCAGGCCACCGAGCACGCCGCGCTGCCTGAAGTAACCGTATATCTCGGAGGAGGAGCGGATCTCGGGCAGCATCGACACGGGGATGCCGAACTCGGCGCAGATGTCCTCGTCCCAGGTCAGGGTGCGCAGGTCCATCAGCATGGTGCGGGAGGCGTTGGTCGGGTCCGTGACGTGCAGCCCGCCGTCGGTGCCGCCGGTGGAGTTCCACAGCACCCAGGTGTCCATGGTGCCGAACATCAGCTCACCGCGCTCGGCCCTCTCCCGCGCTCCGTCCACATTGTCCAGGATCCAGCGGATCTTGGGTCCGGAGAAGTAGGTCGCCAGCGGAAGTCCGGTCTTGGACTGGTAGCGGCTCTGCCCTCCCTCGCCCCGGGCGAGCTCGCTGACGATCTCGTCGGTGCGGGTGTCCTGCCACACGATCGCGTTGTACACGGGCTCGCCGGTCTTGCGGTCCCACACCACCGTGGTCTCCCGCTGGTTCGTGATGCCGACCGCCGCCACCTCGGACAGCACCAGGTCGGCCTTGGCGAGCGCCCCCGCGCAGACCTGCCTGGTGTTGGTCCAGATCTCCATCGGGTCGTGCTCGACCCACCCCGCCTTGGGCAGGATCTGCTGGTGTTCGACCTGATCGACCGAGACCACCTGGCCCGAGTGGTTGAAGATGATGCACCGGGTCGAGGTGGTCCCCTGATCGATGGATGCGATGTAGGAACCCATGTTCGCTACCTTCCAATCCGCACGTTCGTTGGACGGATACGGGGTGTCCGTTTCGAGAATGCCCGCTACACGACCAGCGGGCAGAACATACCCGCCGGGTTTCAGGTGGCGGGCAGTGCCAGCGCGAGCGCACCGGCGAGTGCGCCGCCGAGGATCGGGCCGACGATCGGCACCCAGGCGTACCCCCAGTCGGCGGTGCCCTTGCCCCGGATCGGTAACAAGGCGTAGGCGATGCGCGGCCCGAGGTCGCGCGCCGGGTTGATCGCGTATCCCGTCGGCCCGCCGAGCGAGCTCCCGATACCGATCACGATGAACGCCACGCCTGCGTAGCCGAGAGCGGCGTTGCCGAAATCGGGTATCCCGTTCGCCCCGGTGGAGGCCCCCGGGCTGAGCAGGATCCAGAACACCAGCACGAAGGTTCCGATGATCTCCGTGACGAGGTTCCACGTGCCGTTGCGGACGGTGGGCCCCGTGGCGAAGATCCCGAGCGTGTTCGCCGGGTCGTCGTGCGTGTCGAACTGCAGCTTGTAGGCCATCCAGCAGACGACCGCACCGAGCAGACCGCCGATGACCTGCGCCGAGAGGTAGATCGGCACCTGGGACCACTCGAGCTGGCCGTTCACGGCCATCCCGATGGTCACGGCGGGGTTGATGTGGGCGCCCGTCGGGGCGGCGATGCTCGCACCCGCGAAGACCGCGAAACCCCAGCCGAAGTTGACCAGCAGCCAACCACCGTTGTTCCCGAGGGTCCGGCTCAGGGTCACGTTCGCGACGACACCGCAGCCGAGCAGGGTGAGCGTGGCCGTGCCGAGCAGCTCGAAGACGAAGATCGCTCCCGCAGTCATCGCGGACCTCCCGTGTCAGGCCGGCCCGCGGGCATCGGTGCCCATCCAGGGGGAGTTCCGTGTGTCGTGTGCCACCGCATAGCCGATACCACCTCCGCATGAGACTTCGCATGTCTGCCAGTTGAAGATTGGGTCACACTAGACCTGTGAAAATAAACATTGCAATAACCCCAGCTTGATGTTTTTATCGGTTCAGGTGGTTTACTTGACGCGTCCGGGACGACTCACCGAATCACGCGAGCCGGCCCGCACAGCGGACGGACACTTCGGAGGCGGGGGATGATGACACCTGTCCGTATAACCGGAGTGGCGCGAGAGGAATGACGATGGCCACGCAGGGCAGGCGCCCGTCCGGACGACAGCAGGACCGCAGGCGCAAGATCACCGAGTTGGTCATGGCCGAAGGAACCCTGCGCATCGACGACCTGATCGCGACCGTGGAAGCCAGCGCGATGACCGTCTACCGGGATCTGGCCGAGCTGGAGTCCCAGGGGCTGGTACATCGCAACAGGGGTTGCGTCTCGGCCGCTTCCTCCCTGCTGTACGAAGCGGCTTCCGAGTACCGGATGCAGCAGAACGAGGCGGAGAAGACCGAACTGGCCAAGGCGGCCGTCGAGCTGGTCGAGCCGGGCCAGGCCCTGATGCTCGACGACTCGACCACCGGGGTGTACCTGGCCGGACTGCTGCCGGACCGGGCTCCGCTGACCGTGGTGACCAACCACCGCGGCGTGTTCGGGGAGCTCGCGGGACAGCAGGGAATCCACCTGATCTGCGTCGGAGGCGACTTCCTGCCCTGGGCGGACGCCTTCGTCGGCGGCATGGCGCTGGATGCGCTCCGCGGAATGCGAGTAGACCTCGCGATCATGTCCGTCTCCGCCGTCACCGACGGTGTCTGTTTCTACCCGCAACAGGAAATGGTGCAGCTCAAAAAGGCCATGCTCGCCTCGGCAAGCCGCCGTGTGCTCTACGTCGACCACACCAAGTTCCGCAGACGCGCACTCCACGCGGTCGCGCCCGCGGAGCACTTCGACACGGTGATCGTCGATTCGAGGACGCCGGAGACCGAGGTCGAAGCGCTGCGTGACAGAGGGGCCACGGTGCGACGCTCCGGCTGATCCGGCTTCCGGGCACCGGCGAACCGCCTGTCGCACACCACGCGCATCGCGTGCTCATCCGGCATCATGACCGCTGTCGGATGTACTCGCGGGGAGGCGTTCCGCCGTCGGCGGTTGGGCTGCGAAACGAGCGAGGAGGACACAAGTGTCCAGTGACAAACCGGGAACCGCCGAGCGGCAGGCCAAACTCGGCCCGGAGGAACACGAGGAGAACTGGCGACGCCTCGGTGAGGAGGAGTTCGACGTCGTCGTCGTAGGCGGCGGCATCACCGGGGCCGGAGTCGCGCTGGACGCTGCCACGCGCGGTCTACGCGTGGCGCTGGTCGAGGCGCGCGACCTGGCGGCCGGAACCTCCAGCCGTTCGAGCAAGCTCTTCCACGGAGGGCTGCGCTACCTGGAACAGCTCGAGTTCTCGCTGGTCCGCGAGGCGCTGCACGAGCGTGAGCTGATGCTCAACCGGCTCGCCCCGCACCTGGTCAAACCGGTGAGCTTCCTCTACCCGCTGACCCACAGGATCTGGGAGCGCCCCTACACCGCGGCCGGGCTGCTGCTCTACGACCGCATGGGCGGGGCACGTTCCGTCCCCGGTCAGAAGCACCTGACCCGCGCGGGGGCGCAGCGAATGGTGCCCGCTCTCAAACGCGACGCCATGATCGGCGCGGTGCGCTACTACGACGCACAGGCCGACGACGCCAGGCACACCATGACCGTCGCCCGCACCGCGGCCCGCTACGGGGCCGTGGTGCGCACCTCGACCCAGGTGGTCGACTTCGTCCACGAGGCCGACAGGATCGCGGGTGCGCGGCTCCGCGACGTCGAGGACGGCAGGGAAACCGAGGTCCGCGCCCAGACGGTGATCAACGCCACCGGAGTCTGGACCGACGAACTGCAACGGCTGTCCGGAGGCCGCGGCCGCTTCCGCGTGCGCGCGAGCAAGGGCGTGCACGTGGTCGTGCCGCGCGACCGCATCGTCGCGGACAGCGGCATGATCCTGCGCACCGAGAAGTCCGTGCTGTTCGTCATCCCGTGGGGCAATCACTGGATCATCGGGACCACCGACACCGACTGGTACCTCGACCTCGCCCACCCCGCGGCGACCAAGAAGGACATCGACTACATACTCGACCACGTCAACACCGTGCTCGCGACGCCGCTGCAGCACTCCGACATCGAAGGTGTCTACGCCGGACTGCGGCCACTGCTGGCCGGGGAGAACGACGACACCTCGAAGCTCTCCAGGGAGCACGCGGTGGCGCGGGTCGCCCCCGGGATGATCGCGATCGCGGGCGGCAAGTACACCACCTACCGGGTGATGGCCAAGGACGCGGTGGACGCGGTCAGCAACGACATCTCGGGGCGCATGGCCTCGTCCATCACTGACAAGGTGCCGTTGCTCGGTGCGGACGGTTACCACGCGCTGGTCAACCAGGCCGACCAGCTGGCCGCCGCGCACGGCCTGCACCCCTACCGGGTCAGGCACCTGCTCGACCGCTACGGATCGATGGTGCACGAGGTGCTCGCGCTCGGCGACGAGAACCCCGAACTCCTGAAGCCCATCGACGAAGCGCCCAACTACCTCAAGGCCGAGGTGGTCTACGCGGTCCGGAACGAGGCGGCGCTGCACCTGGAGGACGTCCTGACCAGGCGCACCCGGATCTCGTTCGAGTACCCCCACCGAGGTGTCGACTGCGCCGACCAGGTCGCACGACTGGTCGGCGAACAGCTGGGCTGGGACGAGCAGCGCATCGCCAACGAGGTCGAGAGGTACTCCGAGCGCGTGCGGGCCGAACGCGAATCGCAGGACCAGCCCGACGACCAGGCCGCCGACGCCACGCGGGTCGCGGCACCGGAAGCGCGCGATCAGATCGTCGAACCGGTGAGCTAGTCAGAGCTCACCGCTGCTGCTGCGTAGGTGGTTACTCGGCGGAACCTCTCGCGGGCGCTCGCTCCGGGTGCCCGACATCGAGTAGCCACCTACGGGCCGCTGCTCGGGGCCCTCCGAGGCTCCCGGGACACCGACTCGCGTGCGGGCTGCCCGGCCACCCGCGCGTCGCAGGGACCATCACTGGTCGGTTTCGCCGAGCAGGTTCTCCAGCCGGCCGACCAGGCCACGCCGGTCCGCCGGGGCCACGGTGGTCCACAACTCGCCGGAGGGGGAGGCGCCGCGCAGCTGGGTGTAGCGCCCCCGCTCCGACTCGAAGAAGCCGACCACCTGCTCCGCCCTCCGCCGACCGGAACGCGGCCTCCGCACGGCGACACCGAACTGCCCCCGGGAACGTACCCCCTCGAGCATCCAGGCCAGCGTCTCCGCGTCCTCGTCCCGCACCCCGCGCGACCGCAACGACTCACGCAGACGCATGAGATCGTCCGCGGCCTCGGCAGCGGCCGCGTCCAGCGTCTCGCTGGGCAGGGTGACCGAACGTCCCGTTCCCACCGGTGCGTCGGGCAACACCGCGGAGACGGCCTCCCGCGCCAACCCGGTCGCCGCGGCAGGACGCAGCGAAACGGTTTCGTCCTCCTTGGTCACCACAACCGCCTCGTCCGATTCGGAACGCCCGGTACCGGCCGCGAACACCCGAACGCTGCGGCCGAACCAGCAACGACCGTCGACCTCGTAGCGCGGTGCCGCCAGCATCCGCAGCATCCGCTCCAGCCGCTCGTGCAACCCCCCGGTGCCGCACAGCCCGCGATCGTCCAGGCCGCGCCACACGTGTTCGACCAGCTCGCGGCGTTCGGCGTGCGTCCTGCCCGGGGAGGGCACTTTGAGTACGAGCGGCAGGCGCTCCATCCCGAGGTGTTCGCGAAGCACGTCGAACTCCGGCGAGGACAGTTCGACGGGTTCCGTCCGCAGCTCACGGTCCACCGCGCCGATCAACCGGAGTCACCGCCGATCACAGGGCGCGCATAAGTGCGCTGCTCCTCGAACGGGCCGGGGCCACCCGCCGTCTCCGTCACTTCGACGACCGGTTCGCTCTCCTCCCCGGCGTGCCCGTCCCGCGCACGACCGCCGTACCCGCTTCTCTCGCGGGCGGAACCACCGTTCGTCGCGCTGGACGAGTGCGGCGCGCCACTCCGTCCGGTGGCGCCTCCCGTCCCGGAAGCCGATCCGCTCGGCGCGGAACCGCCCCAGGAGATGGTCACGTCTCCCACCGACGTTCCTCCCGGGCTCGGCTGCCGGGGAACGTCCACCACCAGCTGCGGCGGCTGCTCGAAGGCGGCCAGGGAGGTCGCGTTGGCCTCGGAGGAGGCCTGGTACGTCCGCATCACGTCGAAGGCCCGCTGCTCGGCGGCATCCTGCTGACGCTCCTGCTTCTCGTAATCGGTCTGCCCACCGAACAGGTGGACCAGCGTGGAGGTGAGGCCACTGGGCTCCTCCGCACGCACCTCGACGGGCGGGGGCATCTCCGCACGGGCCTTGGCCACGCACTCGGCCTGCTGCTCCGAACAGCTCCGCATCCGCTCAGCGGCTTCCCGTGCTCGCCCCGCCCACTCGCCGAGCGGGGAGAGCGCGTTCCGCGCGCTCTCGGAGGCACGCCCCTCCCAGCCCTCGGCGGCCGCGCGCAGCGCGGCCACCATACCGCTGTCTATGTCCTCCAGGGCTCGTCCGAGTTCGCTCCACCGCCGAACCGAGGAATCGGAGGCCTCCGGGCCGGGCCCCTGGTGCAACATCTCGAACAACTCGGCATGGGTGTACCCCTGCCAACGGTGATCACTCATAAGACCTCTCCGCCGGCGCCGGTCGGGATCAGCAGCCCGTCCGCATACGTGTCACGTTGGAGTCCTCGTCCCCCCGATAACGCGTTTCGGCGTCCCGCAACGCGTCGGCCGCAGCCTGGAGTCTGTCGCGATACCCGTACAACGCCGTGAGCGCGGCCCTGTCACCACCGACCGAGTGCTCGTTGAACTTCTCCGCCGTACCGGTGCTTACGGGATCACCGGCCCAGGGACGTATGCGGAGTTCGGTGATCGCGTGTTCGATCTGCGTTCCCACTCGGTCCAGTGAGGACTGCAGGGCCTCGACGAGGTCCGGTATGGCGGAGGACTCGACACGCACGGACCCGCTCGACGAAGCTGCTTCGGTGGACGAAAGCGAACCGGCCATACCTTCCCGATAGGAACTCTCCGGCACGATCTTCCTCCAGTCTCGATAGAGCTCTTCCGGTCGAGTTGTTGGTTGTGCCGGGGTTCTTCCTCCGGCGCGGGCAACGCCGAAACGCCCACGCCGCCACCGGCACCCGCCGCGGGTTCTCCCGCGCCGCTCTCGCGAGGACGGTCCCGACGTCGTGCGGGCCACTACCCGGTGCCGGGGGCATCCGCTCACGAGACCGCGAGAGGTTCCGCCACACAACCACCCCCACAAGCTGAATGGACAACCTCAACCGAGTAGCTGCCGCAATACTCTAATAACTCGGCGGCAGTGTGGGGAGTACTCCGATCGCGGGCTATTTCGAGCACTTGGAGTAATCGACAAGCGGTCAGCGTGCTCCGGGGGCCCTCGTCCGGAAGTTCCGCACCCCGCGGCACGGCCTCCCCTCCGGGGAACCGGCCCGGCACGGCGTTCAGCCGGGAGTCCCCGTCGCGGTGCCGGACTCCTCGCGCAGACCGCGCACCGCGGCCGCGGCCACCCGGCGCGCCCCCGCGCACAACTGGTCGAGCGAAGCGGGAGGTTTCGCGCCGTCGTCGCGGTACAACACGCTCAGGTGCTGTCCACCGGCGACATCGACGGCCACGTTGCAGGCCAACCGCAGTCCGGGGGTGCGGATCACCAGGGCGGGGAACCCCTCCACCGTCACCGGTGTGGCCTTCACCTGGGCGGTGTCACTGGTCCAGACGTTGACTCCCTCTTCCGTGATCAGGGCTATCCGTGCCCCCACCTTCGCCCTGCTGTTGCGGTAGCTGCAGGTCCCGGCATCGTCGAACCCCTCCTCGACCCCGGGAAGCGGGTCCCTGTCGAAACCGAGCGCGGCACGCTGCCGCTCGGTCAGCACCCCGCACGGATCCAGCCCCCGCAGCGGAAGGTCGGACGGCCTCGGCGGCAAGGAGGTCGAGCTCTCCGCCGGGAGCGGCACCGGCTCGGGAGGAACGGGGCCGCTGTCCGTCGCGTTGCGGGTCGGCAGAACGGCGCACCCGCTGAGCAGGAGCAACAAACTGAGCAATCCCGGTAAGGAGTACCGGGCAGCGGTTATTCGGCCGCGCATGCCGTACACCGTAGTCAACCGTGCACACAGCGCACGAGAACCGCCTCACTTCCGCGTGGCGAACCAGGCGAACCAGAAACCGACCATCGGCAGCACGATCCACACCTGCTTGGTGACCACGAGCAGAGCGAGCATGGCCACCACGATCGAGACCCCGACCGCGCTCGCCCGCAGTCGACGCGGGGAGCGCTCACCGGCCCCCCGCGGCTCCACCTCGGCCGGGGCGGACAGCACCTCCGGGTGCGGCGCGGGCAGATCGGAGAACAACGCGGCGATGTCCACCCGGTAAAGCGCGGCCGTCGCCCGTCGGCAGCGCTCGTCGAACTCGTCGATCTCCAGCCGCCCGGCCGAAAAGTGCTCGCCGAGCAGGGCGACCGCCCGGTCACGGTCCCGGTCGCCGATGCGGATACTGCTGCCCTGCCCGGCCACGAAAACTAGTCCTTGATCTCGCAGAGGGTCGTTTCCTGGCTTATGGAGTCACCCGGCTGCGCCTTCAACCCGGTGACGGTCCCGCTCTTGTGAGCGGTAACCGGATTCTCCATCTTCATGGCTTCCAACACCAGGATTTTCTCCCCGGCTTCGACCTGTTGGCCGTCATCCACCGCGACGGTGACCACCGTGCCCTGCATCGGCGCTGTGACAGCATCACCCGATGGGGCGGCACCACCGCTCGCGGAGCGCCGCTTGCGCGGTTTCGCACCCCCCGAGCTCTCCGAGCCGCCCGAGGAAACGGCGAACGAGGCGGGCAGGGAGACCTCCAGTCGCCTGCCGCCGACCTCCACGGTGAAGCGCTGCCGCTGCTCCTCCTCGGCCGGTTCGGCCCCACCGGTGTGCGGTTCGATGTTGTTGTCGAACTCGGTCTCGATCCAGCGCGTGTGCACGGTGAAACCGTCGGTGCCGACGAAAGCCGGATCGCGCAGCACCGCCCTGTGGAACGGCAGCACCGTGGCGATCCCGTCCACGGCCATCTCGTCGAGGGCGCGGCGGGAGCGCTGCACGGCCTCGGAACGGTCGGCACCGGTCACGATGACCTTGGCCAGCAGCGAATCGAACTGGCCACCGATGACGCTGTCGGTCTCCACTCCCGCGTCGACGCGAACGCCGGGGCCTGCCGGCGGGACGAAACGGGTGACGGTGCCCGGGGTGGGCAGGAAGTTGCGCCCCGCGTCCTCCCCGTTGATGCGGAACTCGATCGAGTGGCCACGCGGCTCCGGATCGGAGGTGATCTCCAGCGGCTCGCCCTCGGCGATGAGGAACTGCTGACGCACCAGGTCGATGCCCGCGGTCTCCTCCGAGACCGGGTGCTCGACCTGCAGCCGCGTGTTGACCTCGAGGAAGGAGATCGTCCCGTCGGAGCCGACCAGGAACTCCACCGTTCCGGCGCCGTGGTAGCCGGCCTCGGAGCAGATCGCCTTGGCCGCCTCGTGGATCCGGGCGCGCTGCTCGTCGGACAGGAACGGCGCGGGGGCCTCCTCGACCAGTTTCTGGTGCCGCCGCTGCAGCGAGCAGTCCCTGGTTCCGACCACGATCACGGTGCCGTGCTGGTCGGCCAGCACCTGCGCCTCCACGTGGCGCGGCCGGTCCAGGTAGCGCTCCACGAAGCACTCGCCCCGGCCGAACGCGCCCTCGGCCTCCCGGACGGCCGACTCGTACAGCTCCGGGATCTCCTCCATGGTGCGGGCGACCTTCAGACCACGGCCACCGCCGCCGAACGCGGCCTTGACCGCCACGGGCAGCCCGTGGTCCTTCGCGAACTCCACCACCTCGTCCGAACCGGACACCGGGTCCTGCGTTCCGGGAACCAGCGGGGCCCCCGCCTTGGTGGCGATGTGCCTGGCGGTCACCTTGTCCCCGAGATCGCGGATGGCGCGCGGTGTGGGACCGATCCACACCAGCCCCGCGTCGAGCACGGCCTGCGCGAAGTCGGCGTTCTCGGACAGGAATCCGTAGCCGGGGTGCACCGCGTCCGCACCGCTGCGCCGGGCCGCCTCGATCACCTTGCCGATGTCCAGGTAGCTGTCCGTCGCCGTGGCACCGCCCAGCGCGAACGCCTCGTCGGCCAGGCGGACGAAGGGGGCCTGTGCGTCAGGTTCGGCGTACACCGCCACGCTCGCGATCCCCGCATCGGCGCACGCCCGCACCACGCGAACCGCGATCTCCCCGCGATTCGCTATCAGTACCTTGCGCAACTGGTTCTGCGTGGTCGAGTCCTGCTCGGGCACCCCGTACCTCCTGTCACGACAGCGTGGACCGGTGAAGAGTCTAGGAGTTCGCGAGCGCACCCGGGTAGGTGGTCGTCGTAAAGTCCTGTCGGCTTTTCCGGCCGAACCGCCGCTGGAACTTCGTCGTACCGGTTCACGTGGCGGGGTGGGTTCCTCGACGCCGCCGCGCCGAGGAACCCACCGGCCACCGGCGCAGCAGGCCCCTCCCGCGTCACGCTCTCACGTGACCGGGCGAGCCGTGCCGCCCGAAGTCCTCAAGCCCTGGCCAGAGCGGGCTCCGACTCCCCTTCCGAGCCCTCCGGCTGCTCGTCCGGTCCTCCGGTCGCCCCCTCGTCCCCGTTGATCAGCAGCGGTGAACCGGGAGCCCTCAGCACCTCGTCGTCCAGTATCCCCTCGGTGCGGGCGACCACCGTCGGCACCGCGATCTGCCCGGCCACGTTGGTCATCGTGCGCATCATGTCCATGATCGGGTCGACCGCGTACGCGATCGCGATACCGGTGGCGATCATGGCCGGGGGGAAGTCCAGCGCGCCGACCGTGAGGGTGAGCATGGTGAACCAGCCGGTGACCCCTGCCGTGGCGATCGCGCCGAACACCGCGACGGCCACGATCGTCAGGTACTGGGCGATCCCCATCTCGAAGCCGAACAGGTTCGCGATGAAGATCGAACCGACGGCCGGGTAGACGGCCGCGCAACCGTCCATCTTCGTCGTCGTCGCGAGCGGGACCGCGAAACTCGCGTAGGAGCGGTCCACCCCGAGGTTGACCGCGGCCTGACGGCTCAACGGCAGGCTGGCTCCCGAGGAGCGGGAGACGAAGGCGAACTGCAGCACCGTCCAGACCTTGCCGAAGAACTTGGCCGGGCTGACCCTGGCCACGAACCACAGCAACAGCGGGTAAACGCCGAACAGCACCAGGGCGCAACCCAGGTAGGTGGCCCCCGTGAGCTTGAGCAGCGGGGCGAAGAACTCGTTGCCGTAGGTCGCCACCGCGTTGCCGATCAACCCGAGCGTGCCGAGCGGGGCGAGCCGGATGATCCACCCCAGCACCCGCTGGATGATCTCGAACGCGGCCCGGTTGAACTCGACGAAGGGCTTCGCCGTGTCCCCCAGGCTGTAAGCGGCCGCGCCGACCAGCAGGGAGACGAACACGACCTGCAGGGTCTCTCCGCCTGCGAAGGCGCCGACCAGGTGCTCGGGCACCAGCCCCTGGACGAGGTCCAGCCACGATCCCGAGCTCATCTCGTTCACGTCGTTCACGCGCTGCTGGTCCGGGGTGATGTCGACCCCCTGGCCCGGCCGCAGCACGCCGGCCACTCCGATGCCGATCAGCACGGAGACCAGCGAGGTGATCGCGAACCACATGGCCGTCTTGCCACCGAGCCTGGCCGCGGCACGCCCACCGCCCATGGAGCGCAGGCTGGTGATGCCGACCACGATGGCGGTGAAGATCAGCGGCAGCACCGTGAAGGTGAGCAGCTTGGTGAACGTGGATCCGATGGTGTCCAGCGTCGTGACGAGCCATTCCGCACCGGTGGAGTCGGCCAGCCACCCCAGCAGGGCACCGAGCAGCAGCGAAGCGAGGACCGCCACTGCGAACACTTTCGGGTTAAAACGTAAGAGGGACGGGCGTCGGCGTGATGTTTCGGCCTGTGTCTCGGACACTGTTGTCTCCCGGAAAACACGGTTTCGTCGGGGCACGCTGGCACGCGCCCCGACTTTCGGGGAATGCGAGTACTCGGATTCGGTCCGGGTGACGGGAGTCCGCTGGATCCTTCGCCGGAGGTGGCACGCCTCCGGTCGGCGGACTCTACCTGTCCCGGTAGTTCACCGGCGACAAATGCAGCTGGCCTGCCGTCGCAGATCGACGTGCAGGCGTTGTGTGAGGTACCGGGCGGCGCTCCGGTCGTTTCGGGCTGTCATCGCGCTGGTGAACAACATCCCCGCGGGAACCGTTGTTCCGAACCGGAAGAATATGTGAGGACGTTCACTTTCTGGCACCCCCGTGGAGCGGTCCGCGGGACCGAGCTCCCGGCGGGCAAGCGGCGAGACCGCTCCCACCGCCCACGCGGTCACCCGGGCGAACCGAGCCATTGATTCTTCGGGAACTTCTGGCAAAGGGCTTCGTCCAACTCGGGTGCTTCAGCCCGAGCCGAGCGAGAGCCCCGGTGCGTGAGTCGGATGCATCGCAAGGCGGGAGGGCACGTGGCGCAGGCCGCTAGTCGAGGTGCCCTCCGACGCAGCAAGGCGCCGACTCACGTGACGGCTACCCGACCAACCACGCAAAGCTCCGTCACGAGTTACAACTCTCCTCCGCTGCGTGATTCCACAGCGAAACCACACCGACCCCCACGTCGGCCAGCAGGGTGCGCGTGAGCGGAAGGCTGATACCGATCACGCTGGAGGGATCGCCGTCCACTCCGGTGACGAACCAGCCGCCGAGACCGTCCAAAGTGAACCCACCGGCCACCCGCAGCGGCTCGCCGGTGGCGATGTAGCTGTCCAGCTCCTGCTGAGAAGGCTCACCGAAGCGGACGGTCGTGGAAAGGTGATCACTGCCGCGGGCTACGACGCCGCCGCTGCCCACCCGCAGCACCGTGTGCCCGGTGAGCAGCTCACCGGTTCCTCCGGCCATCCGCGACCAGCGGCGCGCGGCCGACTCCGGGGTGGGGGGTTTGCCGACGACCTCGTAGCCGTCGGGCCCACGGGTCCACAGCATCGAATCGCAGCCGACGATCACGGCCTCCTCGAACTCCGCGGCCACCTGCTCGACGACGGCCTCGGCCTTGGCCGTGGCCAGCGCGGTGACCAGCTCGTCCGGAGCCGGAGCCGTCAGCGAGTTCCGCACGGCCTCCTCATCCACCCCGGAGACCCGAACCACCGGTTCGATCCCGGCTGCGCGCAGCACTGACTGACGGGCGGGGGACGCGGAAGCGAGCACGAAACGCACATCCACGACTGTAGCGGTGAGCGAAGTTACTCGGGTCGGGTGAGTGGGAACGAGCGCGTCCCCGCGACTGCATACTGGCGGTGTGCGACTGTTCATCCGGCCCATCGAGGGGCACGCCGCGGCCACCGAAGTGCTGCGTGCTCTCGACCGACGTGCACGACGCCGCGGACTCGCCTCCCCCGCCGCGCTGACCGGGGACTGGTTCGGCGGTGGGGCCGTACTGGCTCCGTCCGTGCGGATCGAGCGCCGCGCCCCCGAAGCAGCCTTCGAACAGCTCGACGAGCACCCCCCGGTAACCGCGGACCCGGCGGCCCCGGCCGAGGCCGTCGGCGGCGGTTGGATCGGCTACCTGGGGTACGGCCTGACCGACCCGGCGGACGCGGAGCGCCTGCCACGTCGACGCCTGCCCGCCACTGCCTGGGGCTGGGCCGACCACGTGCTCCGCCTGGATTCCGGTGGGCAGTGGTGGTTCGAGTCCCTGGCCCGGCGCGAACCCCGCGAGCTCGGCGCGGAACTGGCCGAGCTGGTGCGGAGCGCGGCCGAGGAGTCGCACGAGTTCACCCCCGCCACCGGGCCCGCCGACGCTCCGGACGCGGCACTGCACCGCAAGTCGGTGCGGCGCTGCGTGGAGGAGATCGCGGCGGGCGAGATCTTCCAGGCCAATGTGTGCAGCCGCTTCAGCCTCCCCTTCGAGGGGAGTCCGCTGGAGCTGTTCGCCGCGGGAAGCTCCCGCTTCCGGCCGGCGCGGGCCGCCTACCTCGCCGGGGACTGGGGAGCCGTCGCCTCGCTCTCCCCCGAGCTGTTCCTGGCCCGCCACGGCGACGTGGTCCACAGCAGCCCCATCAAGGGCACCACTCCCAGGCGGGGTCCGCAGGACGACCACAACGCGCAGGTGCTGCGCGAGTCGCTCAAGGACATCGCGGAGAACGTGATGATCGTCGACATGGCCCGCAACGACCTGGGCCGGGTGGCCACCACCGGCGGCGTGACCACCCCGCGGCTCTTGCGGGTACAGCCCCACCCCGGGGTCTGGCATCTCGTCTCGGAGGTCCGCGCCGAACTCCCCGCCGGAACTCCTAACGCCGAGCTGCTGGCGGCGACGTTCCCTCCCGCCTCGGTCACCGGGGCCCCGAAGACGCGGGCGCTGGAGATCATCGCCGATCTCGAGGCGGAGCCCCGCGAGGTCTACTGCGGCGCGGTGGGGATGTCCTCCCCCGTGGCCGGAACCGAACTCAACGTGGCCATCCGCACCATGGAGTACGCGGCGGGCCAGGTGGCCTTCGGAGTGGGCGGGGGCATCACGGCCGACTCCGACGCGGAGTCCGAGTGGCAGGAGTGCCTGACCAAGGCCGCCCCGCTGCTCTCCCTGCTCGGGCGGGGCAGCTGATCGCCGAACCGCCGGGAACGGGCGCTGGCGGGCCCCTGACGCGGACACCGGCCCCGCCCCGGAGAAGTTCACTCGGGGACCCGACCGGACTCCGGCGCGTCCCGGACCGCGAGTGCCTGCCCGATGAACAGGTCGTAGACGAGCGCGCCGATCACACCCCCGATCAGCGGCCCCGCTATCGGGATCCAGAAGTACCACGAGAACCACTCGTAACTTCCGGGCAGCGCGATGTCCTCCCAACCGGCGAGGTAGGTCCACAGCCTGGGGCCGAAGTCACGCGCCGGGTTGATCGCGTAACCGGCGTTCGGCCCGAAGGTCAGCCCGATCACGGTGACGACCATTCCGATCAGGAAAGGGGCGACGTTCGCGCCGGGAGCCATGTTGCGCTTGTCGAGCAGGGCGCAGATCAGCCCAACCAGGATCGCCGTTCCGACGATCTGGTCCAGCAGCGGGCCCCACCAGCCTCCTCCGAAGTACTCGGCGGGGAAGGTCGCGAAGATCGAGAACGTGTCCAACGACTCCGCGCGCGGAGTCCCCGCCGAGGCGTTGAAGGCGTCGATGGCGGGAGCGTAGACCGCGTGGACGAGCGCGGCCGCGAGGAACCCCCCGACGACCTGGGCGAACCAGTACGGCACCACCTTGTACCAGGGGAAGGTCCTGCGCACCGCGAAGGCCAGAGTTACGGCGGGGTTGATGTGGGCACCGCTGACACCTCCGGCCGTGTAGACGCCGAACACGACACCGAAGCCCCAGCCCCAGATGATGATCAGCCAGTTCGCCGGACCGAACTCCGCCGTCTGCCGCCCGGACTCGGGCAGTGCGGCGAGGGCGACGGCCACGGAGCCGCACCCGAGCAGGACCAGCACGAAGGTCCCGAGCACCTCCGCGAGGGCTTCGCCCCCGAGTCCCCTGCGGTAGCGCCAGTGGGAGCGCTCGGGTGCCGTTCCTTCGGGCATCGCCCCTCCTCGACCGGACGTCGCGCGCGACTCGCTCCGACGCCCTCGTCCGCTCCGCTCCACGCGGTGATCACGAAAGGTGACTTTGTCCGGACAAAGCGTAACCGACTACGCCGGTGGTCGCCGTGGGCACGACACGCCCGGGGAGGGCGCCGAACGCCGGTGGGGCCCTGTTGAACCTCGGTGCGGCACTTCGACCGCGATGATTCGCCGATGCTCTCCGGCGCTGTCAGCGCCGGGAAACACCACCCGACCAGCCGACACCGCCACGCGGACCGGGGCGACGAGGTCTTGCCGGGCAGGCGGGCGCGCGGAGCGCTCACCGAACCGCGTCCTCCGGGGCCGTCCACGTGGCGCAGGCAGCCGTGCTCCGCTCCCGGAACCCGGCCTCCTTCCAACGTCGCTGATTCGCGGGGGAACCGTGGCTGTCCGCGAGCTTCGCGCTCCCCGGGGACCCGACGAGACGCTCGGCCGTCCCGCGGTCCAGCACCCCGTCATCGACGGCGCGGGCCACGAACATCCCGGAGAAGCAGTCGGCCTGCAGCTCCAGGCGGCGTGTCACCCGCAGGGAATCCGGCGAGGACCGCTCCAGCTCGTCCGCGCGCACCGCGGAAGCCCGCATGATCCCGGAGAGACGCTGCACGTGGTGCCCGTACTCGTGCGCCAGCAGCATCAGGTGGGAGCCCTCCTCCAGGCCGATGTCGGACAGCACCCACTTCCGCGGCAGGTGGATGGTGCCGTCGCAGTAGAAGGCCGTCGGGCGGGTGTCCCCGTGCGCTTCCCGGCACCCGCTCGCCTCGGGGTCCGAAGTGACCTCGGGAGTCCGGCGCTCCATGCCCGCGCCGTCGAGCACCCCGGACCAGGCCTGGTCCAGGCAGCGCACTCCCCGCTCGTAGTAGCTCGCCATCCGTTCCGCGGAGTCGGTGAGCTCGGGGAGTTCGCAGTTCGTTCCCGACAACCGCAGGGAGCGCGTGGTCACCGGGTTGTTCTCCAGCAGGCTCGCCGGATCGAAGCCCGGCTCGGGAAAACCGTTCCGGACCTCCGGCGCGGTTCCCCGCTCGGAACCATCGCCTCCGGCGAACAGGCTGTCCGGTTCGACCAGCACCACGAGCAGCACGATCCCGAACACGAGCCCGAGCACTCCGAGCAGTGCCAGTGGTGAGTTCCCTCGTTCGGAGGTCGCCTCGGGCCGGGAATCCCGCCGTCCCGCGGCGCCTCTCCCACGAAACACCTTCAACTCTCCTGCCCGCCCCGCACCGGGACCACCGGAAGCAACTCCCGAGGCGATTATTCACGATCGGTCGGACATCGGCCGAGCGCTCCGCAAGCTCCGAACGCCTCCCGCGCAGCGCACGGGATCGTTCACCCGCGGAATCGATGTTCCGCGGCGGAGCGGGACCGAGCCGGATACCGAACCGTGATCGCGAAGCGTCCGGTTCACGGAGCACGTCCTCCGGGGCGCTGTTCGGGAGGGAGTCGGCAGGCCGGGGTCTCGCCGGGCAGCCGGTGCCTGTTCCGGGCCACCACGCGATAGACCGCACCGGCGCAGGCACGCACTCCGGGAGCCGCGAGGAACCCGCCCGCGAACCGCCACGGCCCCGAGCAGTTCCGCAGCAGCGCGGCCACGGCACCGGCTCCGCCGTGCACCGGGCCTCCCGGGCGCTCCACGAACAGCACCTCGCGCCGAGCCCTCTCCTCGGAAACACCGAGACCGGCCAGGTCGGCCTCCTGCCAGGGCACCACGCGAGCACGCACGGGGAGACGTTCGGCCACGCGGACACTGCGGGTGCAGAACCCGCAGTCACCGTCGTAGACGAGCACGCAGGATTCGCTCATGGGTCCACTGTGCACGCGGGAGGTCCGCGTGCACAGGTCGGCCCGGGAAGCGCCCCGGGGCCCCGGTGGCGCACAGCGGTGCGGCGCGGGCGGCGGAAGAGCCGCTTCCCCGGCCGTTACCGACCGCCGCCCCGCGCGACGACCGGGACCGGTCAGTCGAGGTCGTCGTGCCTCATCAGCTGCCGCCCGGCCTCGGTCAGCGAACCGGAGAGGGCCGGGTACACCGAGAAGGTGTTCGCCAGGTCCTCCACCGTCACCTGGTTCTGCACGGAGAGCGCCAGCGGCAGGATCAGCTCACTCGCGTTCGGCGCGACCACGACGCCCCCGACCACGACACCGGTAGCGGGACGGCAGAAGACCTTGAGGAAGCCCCGCCGGACCCCCTCCATCTTCGCGCGCGGGTTCCCGGAGAGGGGCAGCACGACACTCCGGGCCGGAACCTCACCGGACTCGATGGACTGCTGGCTGATACCGACCGTGGCGATCTCCGGATGGGTGAACACGTTGGCCGCCACCGTCTTGAGCTTGATCGGGGTGACCCCCTCGCCCAGGGCGTGCCACATGGCGATCCGGCCCTGCATCGCGGCCACCGAGGCCAGCAGCAGCACACCGGTGCAGTCCCCCGCCGCGTAGACCCCGGTCGCGTTGGTCCGCGAGACCCGGTCCACCGGGATGTAGCCGCCGCGGTCGAGCTCCACGCCGATGCGGTCCAGCCCGATGTCCGAGGTGTTCGGCACGGACCCCACGGTCATCAGCGCGTGGCTGGCCTCGATCTGCCGTCCGTCGTTCAGGTGGATCAGCACGCCCGAGTCGGTCCGGTCGATCCTGTCGGCCCTGGCGTGTTTGACCACGCTGGCACCGCGTTCGGAGAAGACCTCCTCCAGCACGGCGGCGGCGTCGGCGTCCTCGTGCGGCAGCACCCGGTCGCGGCTGGAGACCAGGGTGACCTTGACCCCCATCTCGGCGTAGGCCGAGGCGAACTCGACACCGGTCACTCCCGACCCCACCACGGCGAGGTGTTCGGGCAGCTCCGGCAGGTCGTAGAGCTGGCGCCAGGTCAGGATGCGTTCGCCGTCCGGCTGGGCCCCCGGGATGATGCGCGGAGTGGCCCCGGTGGAGATCAGCACGGAATCGGCGACCAGCTCCTCCTGACCGCCGTCGCTGAGGTCCACCCGGATGCGGTGCTGGGCCAGCCCCGGGGTCTCGTCCACGAAGCGGGCGCGCCCGCCCAGGATCCGAACTCCCTCGCGGTGAACCCGGGAGCGTATGTCGGCCGACTGCGCCAGGGCCAGTCCCTTGACCCGGCCGTGCACCACGGCCGTGTCCACGTCGGCCGCGCCCTCCTTGACCCGGATCCCCAGCTCCTGGACGTCGCGAATGGAGGAGCGCGCACCACCGGAGGCTATGAAGGTCTTCGACGGGACGCAGTCGTAGAGCACGCAGGCCCCGCCCAGCCCCTCGGCCTCGACCAGCGTGACGTCCGCCCCGTTCTGCGCTGCCACGAGGGCGGCCTCGTATCCAGCCGGCCCGCCTCCCATGATTACGATGCGGGTCACTTCGCTCTCCTCCTAGGATCCGTCCGGGAGTTCGGTCAGGTGGTGGCTGAACAACCGCTGACAGCGGCACGGCAGCTGATCACGCGCTCCGGTTCCGCGCCGTTCACGCCCGAAGCGTGCCGCGGCGGGACCGATCGGCCCCGGCCCTCGGCGTCCTCTCCGCCCGGTCGCGGGGTACACCGCCCCGAAGAAAGGTGTAGACCATTAACACACCCCTTCGCCTTCGGGCTCACGCCCACCGGCTCAACGGTACGCCGCCGAGCGGAGGAACCGCCTCACCGGTTCCGGAAGCCGGGTCCGCACCGCACGGCCGACCGCCGATCCCCACACGTCGCGGGGAGGGACAACGACCCCCGAGGTCGTTACCCTGTGATTCGTGCCGCTATACGCCGCCTACGGCTCCAACATGGACCCGGCTCAAATGTTCGAACGCGCCCCGCACTCGCCCGTCGCGGGGACGGGATGGTTGATGGACTGGCGGCTCACCTTCGGTGGTGAGGACCTGGGCTGGGAGGGCTCGCTCGCCACGGTCGTCGAGGCCCCCGGCTCCCACGTGTTCACCGTGCTCTACGACGTCAGCCCGGACGACGAGCAGACGCTGGACCGCTGGGAGGGCTCGGAGCTCGGCATGCACAAGAAGCTGCGGCTGCGGATCCACACCCTCGACGGCCCCACCATCGCCTGGTTGTACGTCCTGGACGCCTACGAGGGCGGGCTCCCCTCGGCCCGGTACCTCGGGCTGATCGCCGACGCCGCCGAAACCGCCGGAGCTCCCGAGGACTACGTGGCGGAGCTGCGCAACAAACCCTGCACCAACGTGGGCCCGTAACGGTTCCGGCCGGTCGGTCCGGCGTCGCCCCCGGGCGGCCGACCGACCGCGTGGGGGCTGACGGACGAGTTCCGGCAGCGCTCGCCCGGGCGAACGCTTCTCCCGACGGCCCGCTCCCGGAGCGCGGCCAGGGCGTCGTCGTCCAAGCGAAGCTCAGCGCGCATGCGTCTGATGCCTGCGCGGCAGAACACGGTGCGCACCTCCCTTCGCCCCTCCCGGCACCCGAACCACCACGCGAACCGGGACCACGAAGTCCGGTCAAGCGGGCAGGGACGTTGGACCGGGGGCGCTCACCGCCTCCAGCAGGGAACGCGCCCGACGCGTTCCGCGGCGATCGCTCCTGCGGGCGAGCCGCTGTTCGACCATGGCCCGCAGCCCGCGCCCCAGCTCGACGTCGGGCAGGGCGGTGGCCTGCCGCAGACAGGCCACCGCCAACTGCTCCTCCGCCGTGCACAGCACCTCGGTCAACGCCACGTCGAGCACCTGCGCGCGCAGCCCGTCGAGCTCCACCACTTCCCGCTCGCGCACGCGGCCCTGCCGGACCACCAGTCCGGGCTCGCGGCGCAGCTGCCTGTGGTAAGGCACGGTCACGTGGACGATCCGCGAGCCCGCGGCCCGGCAGCCGTGCATGGCCAGCGCGGTCGGCCCCGAGAGCACCGCCCCGGCACCGGCCCGCAGCAGTGCCGCCTCCGCCCTGGTGGCCGGATCGTGCACCGAGTCGGCCGGAACGACCACACCCGGCCACAGGCGGACCAGGGACCCCGCCTCCAACGCGGCCAGCAGCCGGTCGTGCCCACCCAGCCGCTCGCGGGCCTGCCGGGTCGTCGAGGCGGTGGGGACCGCTTCGCGCGGCTCGCCGTGGGCGCGGGACGACCGGCGGACCCGTTCGATTCGTTCGCTCATACCCGTAAGAGGCGCGCGACGCCCCCGTTGATACACCCCGAACGGGTGAGAAACCGCTCGAGCGGACCGAGCCGCGAACTCGTCGCTACCCGAGGTGCCCTCCAACGCAGCAAGGCGCCGACTCACGTGACGGCTACCCGGCCACCCACGCAAAGTTCCGCTGCGAGTTCTACTCCCGCAGCGCGCACAGCGCCGTGTGCACCATGGTGCGCACCCCGACGAGCAGCGCTCGTTCGTCCAGTTCGAAGTTCGGCTGGTGCAGGTCCGTGCTGGTGGTGTCCGGACCGGCCACCCCGAGCCGCGCGAAGGATCCCGGCGCGTGTTCCAGGTACCAGCCGAAGTCCTCGCCCCCCGAGGACTGCGGAGTCCCGCTCTGGGCCTGCTCCCCGAGGGCCTCGCCCACGGCGGCCCGCATCAGGCGCGTGCTCTCGGCGTCGTTGACCACGGGCGGCACCCCGCGGCGATGTTGCAGGTCGAATCCGACACCCAGCGGTCCCAGCAGCCCCTGGACCAGTTCACGGACCAGCGGCCCCAGCTCGGCCCAGGTGTCCCGGTCCCCGGTGCGCAGCGTTCCCCGCAGCACCCCCTCCTGGGGAATGGCGTTGGCCGCCTCCCCCGAGCGGACGGCGCCCCAGGCCAGCACCGTCCCGGTACGCGGGTCCACGCGCCGGGACAGCAGCGCGGGCAGTCCGGTTATCAGGCTCCCGAGCGCGTACACGAGGTCCCCGGTCAGGTGCGGCCGGGAGGTGTGCCCGCCCGGGGAGTTCAACCGGACCTCGAGCAGATCGCTGGCCGAGGTCAGCGCACCGATCCTGGTGCCGACCGTGCCGACGGGCAACCGCGGGTCGCAGTGCAGGCCGAAGATCCGGTCGACACCGTCCAGTCCTCCGGCCGCCAACACGTCGAGAGCCCCGCCGGGCATGACCTCCTCGGCCGGCTGGAAGATCAACCGCACCCGGCCGGGCAGCCGGGGTGCCGCCGCCAGGGCCGTGGCCGCGCCCAGCAGAACGGCGGTGTGGGCGTCGTGCCCGCAGCAGTGCGCGACTCCCTGCGTGTTCGAGGCGAACGGCACCCCGGTCGCCTCGGTCAGCGGCAGCGCGTCGATGTCGGCCCGCAGCGCGATCGTTCGGCCGTTGGAGCCCTCGCTCCCCAGGTCGCAGACCAGTCCCGTCCCCACTGGCAGGATCCGCGGTCGCAGCCCGAGCGCGGTGAGCCGCTCGACCAGCCAGCCGGTCGTGCGGTGCTCGTCGCGCGAGAGCTCGGGCTCGGAGTGCAGCTGCCTGCGCCAGGCCACGACGCGCTCGGAGTTGGCCGCCAGCCACTCGTCCAGCCAACCGGGCCCGCGTCCCTCACCGAGATCAGTCACCCCGGAGCGCACATCGCCCATGGTCTCCTCCCGAGCCCGTTCCGGCCCGGTGGACAGCGTTCGACCCGGCGGCGGGGAGTCACCGCCTTCGTCCTCCCCTGCCACGTCCGCGTACTGCTCCCGGTCCTCGGCTCGTTCGTCGAGCGGGTCGGCCGCCGGATCGGCCGTGTGGATCACGGAGTTGCCACCGTGGGGGTTCGGTCCACGAGAATCCAACGCGGTCACACCACGCCTCCCGAATCGGAGAGTCGGTTCGACGCCTGCCGAACCTCGGAGGGGTTTCGTTCTTCGACGGCGGTGAGCAGGCGTTCGCGCTGCTCGGGGGTGAGCGCGGCCGTGGCCGCGGTGCACGCCAGCGCGGCCGCTCCGTCGAGCACGGCCCGGTCCGCCGAATCCGTGACGCAGGCCGCCGCGAACTCCGCCTGATGATTGACCGCTCCCCCGCACTCCAGTGCGATCATCGGGTGCGCGGAGGGAATCCGGCGGCTGACGTTTCCCATGTCCGTGCTTCCGATGACGTCGCGGCGCTCCTCGGACCGCGCCAGCGGAGCCCGACCGAGCTCCGTTATCGCCGAACGGTAGGTCTCCGCCAGCCACTCGTCGGGATCCAGCTCGGTGT
This sequence comes from Actinopolyspora biskrensis, assembly GCF_013408175.1. Taxonomy (GTDB): domain Bacteria; phylum Actinomycetota; class Actinomycetes; order Mycobacteriales; family Pseudonocardiaceae; genus Actinopolyspora; species Actinopolyspora biskrensis. Next base: position 406,537 of record NZ_JACBYW010000004.1, on the reverse strand, counting down.
AGACCGGAGAGAGCCGGACGACCTCCACGGAACAGCCCGTGGCGGTGGCCCCCGCCTCGAAGCAGGCCCTGATCCGCTGCTCCAGCCGCTCGAGGGAGGCCGGATCCGCCGCCCGCAGGTTGTACTCGGCCGAGGCCCGTTCGGGGACGATGTTCGGAGCCGCGCCTCCCGAGGTCACGATTCCGTGCACCATCTGTTCGGGCTCGAGGTGTTGCCGCCGCAGCCCGACGGCCACCTGGGCCACCGTGACGGCGTCGGCCGCGTTGACGCCGAGTTCCGGGGCGGCCGCCGCATGGGCCGCCCGGCCGGTGTAGCACACCCGCAGATCCGTGATCGCCAGCGAACGCGGAGCACAGGCCTCCGTCGGCCCGGGATGGACCATCAGGGCGACGGCCACGGGGTCGAACAGCCCCGCGTCGAGCATGGTGATCTTGCCACCGCCCGTCTCCTCCGCCGGAGTCCCCAGCACACGCACCGTGATGCCCAGTCCCGCCGCGTGCTCGGCCAGCGCCAGCGCCGCTCCCACCGCGGCCGCGGCGATGATGTTGTGCCCGCAGGCGTGTCCGACCTCGGGCAGCGCGTCGTACTCGGCGCACAGCCCCACGACGAACTCCCCCGAGCCGTACTCGGCCGTGAAGGCCGTCTCCAGCCCGGCCACCGGCCGGTCGACCGCGAAACCGTGCTCGGCGAGCCGTTCGGCGACCCGGGCCGCGCTGCGGTGCTCCCCGAGACTGGTTTCCGGATTCGCGTGGAGGTCGTGGGAGAGCTCGATCAGCTCTTCCCGGCGGTGCTCCACGGCGGCACGCCAGTCCTCCGCGCGGACCGGGCGGGAGTCCGGCCCGGCGGGTTCTGCGGGGCCGGCGGCGCTGCGGCGGTGGCCGCCACCGGATTCACGGGATCGCGAGGAATCGGTACTCATTTGCCGACCATCCTGCAACACGAGAGCGTGCGCAGCCGCCGCGCGAGACACCCGGGTAGCTCACCGGTACGATTCGCGCGCCGAACGGGCGGAGAATTTCAGGGCGACCGAACCCCGCGACGGAGCCGGGCGGTTCCGCCGAGCGGAAACTCCGGGAGGGACCGGGTGGATCGGCACCGGTCGGGGGGCTTCCCGGTGCCGACCCACAGCTCCGGGCAGCTGCCCGGAGGCGAACAGTGACCAGCGGACTCCTTGCCGTCCGCGGGCCACCACGCAATCCGTCGACTGTGAAGTTCCCACAGGTTTTTTCTCAGGTCTAGTCCAAGTGACGGAAAATTCACGCAAAACAGACCGTGAGTTCTGTTAAGTGCCCGCGCGGAGCGGACCAGCGCTCGCTCCCGGCCGGGACGGTTGCCGGCCAAGCGGCGCCAGTCACTTGCCACCACCCGAGCCACTCGCACCGCCGAAAACCACTCGAGCAGTCGGTACCGCCGCGCGAACCGAGCCGCCGACCCTTCAAGAACTTCCGGCGAAAGGCTGCTTCCGACGCGAGCGCTTCAGCCCGCGCAGGACGAGAAGCTCCGGTGCGTGAGTCGGATGCGTCGCAAGGCGGCAGGGCACGTTGTGTAGGCCGCTGCTCGAGGTGCCCTCCGACGCAGCAAGGCGCCGACTCACGTGACGGCCACCCGGCCACCCGAGCAAACCGAGCCGTGCACGTTCCAAAAGCATGTCAGCTGCGCTTGCGCCAGCGCAGCACGATGGACGCCTTGCCCCTCTTGCGCCGGACCAGCAGCACGAGCAGCACCAGCCCCACGCCGACGGCCCCTATGACGTACCGGCGGTCCTGCTCGGAGGAGGACTCCTCCGTGGGCCCCTCCGAAGGGCCGCGACCCGCCGGAGCGGACCGGGCCCCGTGCCCGGCCGCCGGGGGCGCGTATTCGGTGGCGGAGGGCAGTGGAGTCCGCGCCCCGGCGGACGCGGGCGGGCGAGGCTCGCCGCCGGCGGAGTGCGCCGCGGCCACACCGGGGGCGAGCACCAGGAGCAGACCGCAGCACGCCGCCAGCAGTCCGAGCAGGACTCCGGACGAAGGGGGGCGGCGTCCCGTCCGCACCGTTTTCCCGCGGTGGAGCGCACCGACATCGTCGGGCCTTCGCACATCTCGCACAGCCGGCAATCGAGCCTCCAAGTGGACTCACTCTCAAGTGTGGCCATTGGACCACAGCGAGCACCACGAGTGATCAGCTAAAAACAAAACACCCGAATCGGACCAGAACGACTACTACGTGTCACCCCTCCGGAGGAGGACGGTAACCGAAAAGTGGGGCCTCCGGCGAGTGCCGGAGGCCCCACTCACTCGATCACGAGCGCACGGTTCGGTCCGCTCAGGACTGCTTGTCCGTGTCCTCGGCGCTCTCGACCTCGCGCGCACCGGTGCTCGCGACGACCCGCGCGGAACTCGTGCGGATCCCCGGCATCGGGCTCGGCTCCCGCGGGGCCACCAGGTTGGGGCGCTCCTGGTTGAGCGCCTTGACGAGGCTGACGCACAGCAGTATCAGGACCACTGCGAACGGCAGCCCCGTGACGATGGAGGCCGTCTGCAGCGCGCTCAGCGCGTCGGCCCCCGTGACGGCACCGGCACCGAGCAGCACGCAGGCGATCACGCCTTCCGAGATCGCCCAGAACAGTCGCTGCTGCCACTTCGGATTGGGGTCACCGCCGTTGGTGAGGATGTCGACCACCAGGGAGCCGGAGTCCGAGGAGGTCGCGAAGAACAGCACGATGACGACGATGGCCAGCACCGAGGCCAGCGTGGAGACGATCGTGTGTACCGGAAGCCCGTCCAGCATCACGAACATGGCCTTGTTCGACCCCGCCTCCGCGAGCGGACCGCTGGTGGTGTCCTCCCTGGCCAGCAGCCGGCTCAGCGCGGTGTTGCCGAAGATGCTCAACCACACGAAGGAAGCGCCCACGGGGGCGAACAGCGCACCGCCGATGAAGTTGCGGATGGTGCGGCCGTAGGAGATGCGGGCGATGAACATGCCCACGAACGGCGACCAGGCGATCCACCAGCCCCAGTAGAACAGCGTCCAGCCCGCCTGCCAGTCCTGCGCGGTGCCGTTGCCGTTGTTCGGGAAGGTCTGGAAGCTCAGTTCCGGCAGGTGCTGCAGGTAGTAGCCGACGTTGCTGGCGAGCATGTTCAGCAGGTTCAGGGAGTTCCCGAAGAAGAACACGAACAGCATCAGGATGAACGCCAACCACAGGTTGATCAGCGACAGGTTCCGGATGCCCTTGTCGATGCCGAGCATCACCGAGACGACGGCCACGGCCGTGATCGCCAGGATCACGATGATCTGCAGCATCGGGGTGTTCTCGATGCCGAACACCGCGTTCAACCCGGCGCCGACCTGGCTGCCGCCGAGACCGAGCGAGGTCGCCAGCCCGAACAGCGTGCCGAACACCGCGAGCACGTCGACGATGTAGCCGGGCCAGCGGTGGACCCACTCGCCGATCAGCGGGTAGAAGGCGGCCGAGGGGCGCAGCGGCAGCCCCTTGCGGAAGGCGAAGTACCCCAGTGCGAGCCCGAGCACGATGTAGATCGCCCACGGGTGCACGCCCCAGTGGAAGAACGTGAAGTTCATCGCACGCTGGGCGGCCTCCTGCGTTCCCGCCTCACCGACCGGGGGGCCGGTGAAGTGCGTGATGGGCTCGCTCACCGCGTAGAACACCAGGCCGATACCCATACCGGCTGTGAACAGCATCGCGAACCAGGCGAGGTTGCTGTATTCGGGACGGGATTCCGGTGGACCGAGTCGTATCGTGCCGAAACGGCTGAACATGACAGCCAGCACGAAGACCACGAAGAAGGTCGCCGAGAGGATGTAGAGCCACTCGAAGTTCGTGGTTATGAAGCTGTTGACGTTGCTGGCTATCTCGTTGAGATTCGCCGGAGCGAACACGCCCCAAAGCACGAAAGCCACCACGACGATCGCCGAAGTCAGGAAGACCGGCGGATTCGTGTGTTCTTTCAAGTACTGTTTCATTACCGTATGTCACCTTTCCAGCGCACAGTGTCGGCACAATTGCCGACCGCGCCGTAAGCAACCAAAGATCGCAACGGACGCGTTCGGCCACAGGCGTGGCTACCCCAGCGCGAACCGCATGTCACAGCGAACCACGGTAAACACCAACCCTGCGTATGTGAAACGACAGCGGCAAATGATACTCAGTTGAGACACGAAAATGTCGTCGCTCACAAAGTTCGATCGCGTTCGCGCTCGATCCGCTTCGCCAGGTCGTCGGTGTCCAGCGTTTCCTCCCGAACGCTGCCGGTCCGATAAGCCGCGCGCCCCACGAGCTGGGCCAGAACCGGAGCCGTCAGCGCCTGGAACAATCCGACGAGAATGAGCCCCGAAGCGTCCCGGAAGTCCAACCGGACCGCGCTGCCGATCAACACGAGGATCAGCCCGAGTGTTTGCGGTTTCGTGGCTGCCTGTAGTCGCGCGGCCACATCGGGAAAAGTGAGCAATCCTATCGCACCGAACAAACAGGATGCCGCTCCACCCAACAAACACACCGCGGAGAACAGATTCAACCAGTTCATCGGTGCGACTCCCCTCTCTCCACGAGACGGGCCGCACTCACGGAGCCGATGAACGCGAGCAGCGCGAACGCCGCCGCCAGGGCGATGTTCGAGCCGTCCCGGTTCAACCCCATGCCGACGCAGGTGGCCGCGACGATCAGGGTTATGAACACGTCCAGGGCCACGATGCGGTCCAGGGTCCCGCGCCCGCGCAGCAGCCGCACCAGGGACAGCAGCCCGGCCACGCACAACATCCCGAAAGTGACCGAGAACACCACGCCCATCAGTCGACCTCCCCCCGGTAACCGCGCTCGACCATGCGCACCTGCTCGGCGGTGCCCACCGCGCGAACCACCCTGCGCTCCCACGCGAGCACCTCGCCGCGAACGCGCGCGGAAGGGTCCGCGTGGCAGCCGAGCGCGTAGACGTAGCAGATCCTGTTCCCGCGGTCGAGCTGCAGCACGAAGTTCCCCGGAGCCAGCGACACCGCGTTGGCCACCATCGCCATCAGGTGGTCGGAGTCGGTGACCAGGGTCACCGACACGATGGCCGCACGCGCCCTCGGCCCCTGGACCACCGCGTGCCAGGAAACGCGGGCGGTCGAGACGACCAGGTCCCACGCGAGGGAGATCATCAGCTGTACGAGGCGCAGCGGCCGCAGCCGGATGTCGGTGGCGATCGGGGGCGCGGGGAAGGAGGCTATGACCAACACCCCCACCAGCACCCCGAAGAAAACGGTGCCGGGATCGTAGGTGCCCCACAGCAGCAGCCAGACCAGCACCAGCCACACCAGCAGCGGAATCCTGCGCACCAGCCGCCCGAACGGGTGCTTCCTGCTGACGACGTGCTCACCGCGCCGCCGCGTGGAGCGACGCTCCCGAGCCTGGTCAGCCACCGACCCCACCACCTTCCAGAACCGCGGTCCTGTAGGCCTCGCCGCTGATCAGGTCCTCCGCTGCCCGCTCGCTCACCGCCGCGAGCGGTCCCGCCAGCACGGCGACCAGCACCGTCGCGCACACCAGCACCCCCGTGGCGTGGACCATCGCCCGCGAGGTGTCCCCCGTGCCGACGACGAGCTCGTCGGTCGGATCCGGATCGCCTTCCGGGGGACGGGTCCGGCCCCAGAAGACCCTGGTCCACACGCGGGCCACCGCGTAGAGCGTGAGCAGGCTGGTCAGCACCGCTCCCGCGGCGGCCGCGTAAGCCCAGCCGGTGCCGACCCCGATACCGGACTGCAACAGCGCCAGCTTCGCGACGAAACCGGAGAACGGGGGAACACCGGCCAGGCTGAGGGCGGGCAGGGCGAACAGGACCGCCACCAGCGGCGAGATCCGCACCAGCCCGCCCATCCTGCTCAGCGCCACGGTGCCCGTGTACCGCGTAACCAGACCGCTGACCAGGAAGAGCGCCGCCTGGACGGTGATGTGGTGCACTATGTACAGGATCACTCCGGTCAGACCGGCGACGTCGTACACACCGAGCCCGAACAGCATGAAGCCGATGTGGCTGACCAGCAGGAACGAAAGCAACCGGTTCAGGTCGTTCTGGGCGAGCGCTCCCAGCGCCCCGACGAGCATCGTGGCCAGGGCGAGCACGAGCATCAGCCGCCAGCTCGGTCCGCGATCGAAGACCAGGATCTGGGTGCGGATCATCGCGTAGATGCCGACCTTGGTCAGCAGCGCGGCGAAGATCGCCGTGATCGGGGCCGGCGCGTTGGGGTAGCTGTCCGGCAGCCAGAAGTGCAGCGGGACCATGGCCGACTTGACCCCGAACACGATGACCATGAGCAGCGCCAGGGCGGTCGCCGGGGCCTGGGGCAGCTTCTCCGTCTCCCCGGCCAGATCCGCCAGGTTGACCGTTCCGGTGGCCGAGTAGACCAGCCCGATCAGTGTCAGGAACAGCACCGAGGACGAGAGGCTCACGATCGTGTAGGTCATCCCGGCCCGCACCCGGTTTGCCGTGGTGCGCCTCGTGATCAGCACGTAGGAGGCGGAGAGCATGATCTCGAAGGCCACGAACAGGTTGAACAGGTCTCCTGTGAGGTAGGCCAGCGAAACTCCGGCGCACAGCACCAGGTAGATCGGGTGGAAGGTGGTGCTGGAGGTCCCGCGCCCGTAGTCGGTGATGCGCTGGCCGATCGAGTAGAGCAGCACGGCGAACATCACGACCACGCTGATCAGCAGCAGCAACGCCGCCAGCCTGTCGGCCACGAGCGCGATTCCCACGGGGGCCGCCCAGCCGCCGAGGTACAGCACGAGCGGGGCGTGCGCATCGGCGATGTAGAGCAGCACCGTCGCGTCCACCACGATCACGCCGAGCACCAGCAGACCGAGCCAGCGTTGCACGTCCGCGAAACGTCCGAACGCCATCGAGAGTCCGGCCGCTCCCAGCGGAAGCAGCACCGGGATCGCGACCAGCACACTCAACGGGTTGCCTCCGAATCCAGCTCCTGCTCGTTCTCCGCGCTCTCTCCCTCGGCCAGCTCGCTCTCCAGCCTCCTGATACGGCGGTCCTCCACGTCGTCCTGCACCTCGTCGTGGCCGAGCAGCTGCCAGGCCCGGTAAGCCAGGGCGAGCAGAAAGGTGGTCAGGGCGAAGGTGATGACGATCGCCGTCAGGGCCATGGCCTGCGGAAGCGGATCGGACATCAACCGGACGGGGGCCTCACCCAGCATCGGGGGGCGTCCCGCGGGGGCGCCTCCCGCCTGTTGGAGCAGCAGGTTCGCCCCGTGCCCGAGGATCACGATCCCGAGCAGGACGCGCATCAGGGAACGTTGCAGCAGCAGGTAGAACCCGGTCGCGTACAGCCCCCCGAGAACGATGGCCATCGTCAGGTTCACGCTGCTCATCGTCGTTCCTCCCCACTCGCGGCTATGTCTGCCTCCACCCCGGAGCCGAGGGTCCGCAGCAGATCCAGCACCACACCGATGATCAGCAGGTAGACACCGACGTCCAGGAAGAGGTTGCTGGCGATCTTGATCTTCCCCAGCAGCGGCGCGGTGAAGGCGAAGGTGCCGCTCTCCAGCACCAGACCGCCGAACAGCACGGGCAAGAACCCCATCAGCACCGCTATGGTCAGTCCCACTCCGATCAGCACGGGAGGACGCATCGAGAAGGTGGAGCTGTCGTCCAGCCGTCCCCCGGCCAGGTAGCGGAGCACGAAGGCCTGCCCAGCGACCAGGCCGCCGCTGAACCCGCCCCCCGAGCGGGAGTGCCCCGCGAACAGCAGGTACAGCGAGAAAACGATCACGGTGGGGAAGAGCACCCGCACCACCAGCTCGAGCAGTATGGTCCGTTCCCTGGAGTCGCGGCTGTACCCGGAGAGCAGCCACCGCTCGGCGGGAGCGTCCGAACGGAACCACGATTCCGTGGAGGACGGCCCACCGGACTTCTCCCGGTGCTCGTGCTCGGTCATCAGGACACCTCCGATCCCCGCTCGCCGGAGCTCGTGCCGGGGGAGGTCACGGCGATGTCGCGTCTGGACCTGGCGTGCCTCCTCCTGCGGGAGGAACGTGCGGTGAGCACCAGGCTGGCCACCCCCGTCGCCGTGACCGCGAGGACGGAGATCTCGCCGACGGTGTCGAAGGCCCGGAAGTCGACGATGATCGCGTTCACCACGTTGGTGGCCGAGGTGCCCTCCTCGGCGTGTTCCAGGTACTGCACGCTGACCTCGGAGGCGGTGTCCCGCGCCGAACTGAAGATCAACGAGGCGAAGCCGACGAACACCCCGCCCCCCAGGGCGAGCAGCACCTTCGGCACCCGGACCCCCCGGGAGGACTCGGTCTCGGTGAAGCGGGCGGGCAGCCTGCGCAGCACCAGCACGAACGCCACCAGGGTCAGCGTCTCCACCAGGAACTGGGTCAGCGCGAGGTCCGGTCCTCCCCCGAGGACGAACATGCCTCCGATGCCGTAACCGACCACGCCGACCAGCAGCACCGCCGTCATCCTCCTCCGCGCCCTGGCCACCCCGGCCGCCGCTATCAGGATCACGAGCGCCAGCGGCAGCTGCAGCATCCTGTCCCACCAGCGGAGGTTCTCCACCGGGGTCTCCCTGAACAGCAGCACCGAACCGGGAACGACCAGCACGGTGAGCAGGATGATCGCGAGATAGGTGGGCAGCGAGCCGACCTGAATACGCCCCGTCACACCGACGGCCACCCGTTCCAGCGAGCCCATCACCCGCTCGTAACCGTGCTGCGCGCTCATGCCTGCCGGCAGCAGCTCACGCCTCCTGTTCAGTCTCGTGTTGAGGGCGAACAGCGCGAGCCCACCGAGCAGCGTGAGCGCGGAGAAGGCCAGCGGCGGGTTGAATCCGTGCCACAGGCCGAGGTGGTACTCCCCCTCGTGGCCCGCGATCCGTCCGGCGTAGGCGGAGGTGAGCGCGTCGGTCAGCGGGTAGCCGACGCCGAGGGCCAGGCAGCCGAGCGCCGTCACGGCGGGCGGTATCCACAGCGCCGCCGGGGCGGGATCGGCCTCGTTGCGCCGCACCCCCGGCTTGACCGCGAACGCTCCCCACAGCATCCGCGCGCTGTAGGCCACGGTCAGCATCGAGCCGAGGATCAGCCCCACCTCGACCGCCACGTCCCAGCCGCCGCCGAGGAAGGCCTCGAAAGCCGCCTCCTTGGCCACGAATCCGACCATCGGTGGCAGCCCGGCCATGGACATCGCGGCCACCACGGACACGGTCGTCACCCACGGCAGCCGTCCGGCCACTCCGGACAGTTCACGGATGTCCCTGGTTCCGGCCTGGTGGTCCACTACGCCGGTGGCCAGGAAGAGCGTCGCCTTGAAGGTGCCGTGCGCGAGCAGCATCGCGGCAACGGCCAGCGAACCGGTGTAGCTCCCGGAGCCCGCCAGCACGGTCATGAATCCGAGCTGGCTGACCGTGCCGTAGGCCAGCAGCAGCTTCAGGTCGTTCTCCCGCAGGGCGCGCCACCCGGCCACGAGCATGGTGGCGATCCCGAACACGGCCGTCACCGCGGGCAGGAAGGCCACCCCGGCCAGTACCGGTGCCAGTCTGGCGATCAGGAAGACACCGGCCTTGACCATGGAAGCCGCGTGCAGGTAGGTACTGATCGGCGTCGGCGCGACCATCGCGGCGGGCAGCCAGTTGTGGAAGGGGAGCTGGGCCGACTTCGTGAAGGCCCCGGCCAGTATCAGTCCGGCGGCGACGGACAGCGGCGCTCCCGTGGGCGGGTTCTCGGCCAGTTCGGAGATGCGGTAGCTGCCGCCCGCCTCCCCCAGCACGATGAAGCCGAGCAGCATCACGAGCCCACCCAGGGCGGTCACCAGCAGGGCCTGCAGGGAGGACCTGCGGGACTCCCTGGTCACACCGGACTGCCCGACGAGCAGGAACGAACAGATCGTGGTCAGTTCCCAGAACACGTAGAGGGTGAGCAGGTCGTCGGCCAGCACCAGTCCGAGCATCACCCCGGCGAAGGCCAGCAGCAGCGGGGCCGAGCGCCTCGCGTCGCCGCTTCCCCGCTCGAAGTACCACCCCGCGTAGAGCAGCACGAGCACGCCGATTCCCGAGACCAGCAGGGTCATGACCAACGCCAGGGCGTCCAGGCGGAACGCGAATCCCAGGCCGAGCGGTCCCGCCCAGTTCACCGCCTCCACCGGTCCCGCACCGGAGAGCACGGCGCGGGAGTGGGCGAGCACCCAGCACAGGGCAGCCGCGGGCGGGAGCGCCGCCACGCCGAACGCGATCCGGGTGTGCCGACCGGTCAGTCCGGGCAGCACGAGTGACACGAGCAGGTGTGCAACCACCAGTGCGAGCACGAACACCTCCCGGTCGCGGCGGGCCCTCCCGTTCCCGGCGATGTGGGCATCCGGGATTGTTCGTCACCCGCGGCACGGTTACCACCACGACTCCGTTCCGGCGTGTCGTGCTGCTCCGCTCCTCGTGACGGCACGGGTTTCACGGTCGGGGGAGCACCCGGTCCGCTCATCCGGCCCCCGATCGAGCGGTTCCCCCACGTGGCGGTGGGCCCGCTCCACCGTGCGGCGCGGCCACTGTGACCCGATCACCGTCAAACGTAGCCGATCAGGAGCGCTTCCACTCGCCGGTTCCGCGGGGTGGACACCGCGCAGCGCCACCGGTCCGGATCTTCTGCGCAGGTCAGGACTTTTCGCCCGGAAAATCCCGCTTCGAAGGGGCCACCGCCGGGTAAGAAAGTTCACCGCTGTTAACGCCGGGGAATCGAGAAAGAGGCGCTACCGCTCCCCTCGCGGGAGCTCTCCCGGAGTGATTCACGTGGGTGGTAGCTCGGCGGAAGGTCCCACCGCACCCCGGAGTGGATGCCTCGGCGTCGGGGCGGCCCTCCCGGACTCACCACTGCCCCGTAAGGAAGAACACCTTGGTGGACAATGGAGGCGTGCCAGACGCGGAACCCGAATCCGACGAGCCCGTGGAAGGTCGGCTGATAGCCGACCGGTACCGGATGCACTCCAAGATCGGTGGCGGTGCCATGGGCTCCGTGTGGTCCGGTACGGACGAGCTGCTGCGCAGGCCGGTCGCCATCAAGGTGGTGCAGCTTCCCAAGGGGATCCCGACCGAGGAAGCCGCCGAGATACGGGAACGCACCCTCCGGGAAGCCAGGGCAATAGCCGTGGTCTCGCACCCGAACGTGGTCACTCTCTACGACGTGGCCCGGGAGGGCGAGGACCCGTTCGTCGTCATGGAGCTGGTTCCCTCGCAGAGCCTGGCCACCATCATCCGGGAGCACGGCCCGCTCGGCGACCGGCAGCTGGCCACGCTCACCAACGCGGTCGCCGCAGCGCTGGACACCGCGCACCGCTCCGGCGTGGTGCACCGCGACGTCAAACCGGGCAACGTGCTGCTCTCCTCGGACGGCCAGATCAAGCTGAGCGACTTCGGCATATCCAGGAACGTGGCCGAGCCGACCCTCACCCGCACCGGCATCATGCTGGGCACCCCGGCGTTCATCGCCCCGGAGGTCGCCGCGGGAGAGCCGATCACCTCCGCCGCCGACCTGTGGGGGCTCGGAGCCACCCTGTTCGCGGCCGCCGCGGGGAGACCGCCGTACGACAGCGACGACAACCCGGTGGAGACCATCACCTCGGTGGTCAACGACCCCGTTCCCGAACCGGACAAGCAGGGACCGCTAGGCGAGGTCATCGCCGGGCTGATGGTCAAGGACCCGCAGCTCCGGCTCTCGCTGCGCGAGGTGCGCAGACTCGTGCAGCCCCTGCTGCCCGAACCCGGGGCGGAACCGTTCGCCCACTTGCTCCCCGCCGAGGCTTCCACCGAACGCACCCCGCTCTCCGGCACCCCCGCTCCGTCCTACACGAGCGAGGAGGAGCGACACCCCGGAACCGGTTCGCACGAATCCGCCGAACCGTCGCCCTCCGGGCGGACCGGGCGAGACACCTCGAAGGCGAGTGCCGACGCGGCGGAACAGCCGGCCCCGCTCGCGGCCGACCCGGGACCGCTCCCGTTCACGCCGAGCTCTCCGCCACCGCGCAAGCGCTCCCGGATCGGGGTCGTCGCGCTCGCGCTGGCCGCGGTCGCGGTTTTCGTCCTCTCCTCCGCCGGGACCTTTCTCGGAACGAGGTTCCTCGCCGACCAGCCGTTGTTGCCCGTCCAGGACGGAACACGGGGCACCGTGCTGCCCGAGCCGGTGCAGCTGCGCGAGTACCACGGCAGGATCGCGCACCGCGGCGACGGCGGGGCGAGCGACTACAGCATCTCCGCCCCCACGGGGTGGTCCCGCTTCCAGGGGTACAGCCAGGGACCGCCCACCAGGAGCATGACCGTCCACTTCTTGTCCCCGAACGGGAGGACGGAGCTGGCCGTCCAGCGTTTCGGCGACTACTACGAGCGGGGCTACACGACACGCGGATACCTGATCGCCCTGAGGAACAAGCACCGGGCCCCGGGCCGGCTGGAGATGCTTTCGCAACGAACGGACGGACCGCCCCGCTCAGGGGGGCACCGCGACAGGACGCTGACCTACCGGACCACCTCACCGGGGATCGGCGGGACCGGGTCGGGGACGACGCGACGGTTCACCACGGCCCGTGTGATGGCCCGCGACGGGGACCTCTGGGTCGTGCGGGTGACCGCTCCGGACAGGTCCGAGGCCCGAGACCTCCACGAGCGCACCGCTTCGCGGTTCCGCGCGGGCTGAAAGGTCCCGCCACCGCGCGGAGCGGCGGGCCACGAGCGCGATCATTCGTTAGGCTGCTCGTCGTGACGTCTTCCACAACATCGGAGCCCGCCGACCCGGAAGCGGCGGCGAGCGGGGCGGCCGGAGCACTGGCCGAGTTCACCGGAGCCGCACGGCACGACGTGGCCGTGGTGCTCGGTTCCGGGTGGCAACCGGCGGCCGAGGAGTTCGGCGCCCCCGAAACGGAACTGAGCATGTCCGAGCTCCCCGGGTTCGACTCCCCCGGGGCCGTGGGGCACTCCGGCAGGATGTGGTCCCTGGCCGTCGGGGACAAACGCGTGCTGGTGATGCTCGGGCGCACGCACCTCTACGAGGGGCTCGGTGTCGACAAGGTGGTGCACGGCGTGCGCGTGGCGGCGGCCGCGGGGTGCCGGACCGTGGTGCTCACCAACGCGGCGGGCGGACTGCGCTCGGACATGAGCGTGGGACAGCCCGTGCTCATCGCGGACCACCTGAACATGACGGCGCGTTCGCCGCTCGTCGGCGCGCGGTTCGTTGATCTGACCGATCTGTACGCGCGGCGGCTGCGCGAGATCGCCGGGGAGATCGACCCCTCCCTCACCGAGGGGGTCTACGCGTGCATGCCGGGCCCGCACTTCGAGACTCCCGCCGAGATCGGGATGCTGCGCACGCTGGGGGCCGATCTCGTCGGCATGTCCACCGTGCAGGAGGCCATAGCCGCGCGGGCGGCCGGAGCCGAGGTGTTCGGGCTCTCGCTGGTCACCAATCCGGCGGCCGGGATGGCGGGGGAACCGTTGAACCACCAGGAGGTGCTCGAGGCGGGCAGGGCCTCGGCCTCCCGCATGGGCAAGCTGCTGCGCTCGCTCGTCGAGCGGGCTTAGAGGTCGCGCGGGTTGGTTTTCGCAGGTGGTGGAAAGCCGCGAAGCCGCTTTCCCGACGATCGCCCCGACCGAACGAGTGCTCACCCGATTCGCGCGGGAACTCAGCCGATGTTTTCCGCTCTCCCCGGTCGTGGGTACTCGCCTGGCGGATCCCTGGCGGGCTCGTGAGCGGGCACCCCGGCACCGGGCGACGACCAGCGCCGGTCCGGGGACGAACGCTGCTTCCCCCGCCCGCGAGCCCATTTGTCCACCGTGGAACCGACGAAGCACGCGAGGCCGACATGCCCCTGGAGAACGAACTGCGCGAGGCCACTCGGCGCTGGCTGGACGAGGACGTCGACGAGGACGGCCGCGCGGAACTGCGGGAGCTGCTGACCTCGGCCGAGGGCGGCGACGAGGGAGCTGTCGCCGAGCTCCGTCAACGGGTGGCGCAGCCGCTCGGTTTCGGCACGGCGGGGATGCGGGGGCCGGTGCGTGCCGGCCCCAACGGGATGAACCGGGCCGTGGTGGTGCGCACCACCGCCGGGCTGGCCCGTTGGCTGCACGGCCGGGAAGGGGTCGGCACCGTCGTGGTCGGGCACGACGCGCGGCACGGCTCGAGACGGTTCGCCGAGGACACCGCCGGGGTACTGCACGCGGCGGGTTTCCGGGTGTACGTCCTCCCCGAGGCGCTGCCCACGCCGCTGCTCGTGTACGCCACCCGCTCTCTCGGAGCGGTCGCGGGCGTGCAGATCACGGCCTCGCACAACCCTCCGGCCGACAACGGCTACAAGGTCTACCTCTCCGGCGGGACCCCCCTGGTGGCCCCGTTCGACGAGGAGATCGAGCACGAGATCGCGCGTGTCGGGCCCGCGCGCGAGGTCGAACGTGCCGAGCAGGGCTGGGAGCACTACGAGCGGGTGCTCGACGACTACCTGGCCCGCGTGGAGACGCTTCCGCGCGGACGGACGCGTGACCTGCGGGTGGCCGCGACCGCGCTGCACGGCGTGGGAGCCCGGCCACTGCGGTACGCGCTGCACCTGGCCGGGTTCACCGATGTGTACCTCGTCGCCGATCAGGAGGAGCCCGACCCGGACTTCCCCACCGTCGAGTTCCCCAACCCCGAGGAGCCGGGGGCCACCGACGCCGTTCTGGAGCTGGCCGGTGAGGTCGGGGCCGAGCTGGCCATAGCGCTCGATCCCGACGCGGACCGCTGCGCCGTCGGGGTCCCGGCGCGGGAGGGCGGTTGGCGGATGCTGCGCGGCGACGAGACCGGGGTGCTGCTCGGCGATCACGTGCTCGGCACGGCGGACCGTTCCGGGCGGGATCCGCTGGTGGCCACCACGATCGTGTCCTCGGCGATGCTCCGCTCGATCGCCGCGGACCACGGCGTTCGCTACGACGAGACGCTCACGGGCTTCAAATGGCTGATGCGCGCGGGCGACGGCACGGCCACGGGACTCGTCTACGCCTACGAGGAGGCGCTGGGGCACTGCGTGGATCCGGAGTACGTGCGGGACAAGGACGGCCTGTCCACCGCCGTGGTCGCCTGTGATCTGGCCGCGACCCTGAAGGCGCGTTCCGGCTCGTTGCTGGACCGGCTGGACGAGCTGGAGGCCCGGCACGGTGTGCACGAGACCGGACAGCTCTCCGTGCGGGTGCGGGATCTGTCCACCATCGACGAGACGATGCGGAGGCTGCGCGAGCACCCACCGGGCGAACTGGCCGGGCTGTCGGTGTCCACGAAGGACCTGCTGCCCGACGCCGACGTGCTCGTCCTGCGGGGCGGCACCGGTTCGGAGGGGTCCGAAGGCCCCGGAGGGCTGCGCGTGGTGATCCGTCCCTCGGGCACGGAACCGAAGCTCAAGTGCTACCTGCAGGCCGTGGAACCGGTGCGGGATCCCGCTTCGAGCCCGGAGCTGACCGCGGCTCGCGGCAGGGCACGGGAGATGATGTCCGCGCTCACCTCGGAAGTGCGGGCGCTGGTCGAGTCCTGACCGGAGTCCTCCGGTCGAGCCGACGGCCGGGCCGGGGGTTTCTCCCGGAGCAGGCACCCGCGGCTACCGGAGCGGAAAACCCGCTGCGAGCGGCCGCTTCCGGTTTCCGCGGACATTGCCCGGCACCACCCTTCGCCGTGTCTCGGCGACGGCACCGGGGCGATGTCCACGGCCGGTTACGTGACCTCCAAGCCACGTGGCCGTGTCCACCGGAACGCTCCGGAGGGATCGCAACTCGCACGACCGGGTGGGGCCGGACCGGGACCGATGTCCACGTGTGCCCTCGAACCGGTTCGGCGGCTCCACCACGCGACCACCAAGCCGCGTCGCGTGGCCTCCAAGCCACACGGTTCGACCGCCGAAACCGCTCTTCGGAACATCACGTGTCCGCCGGGTGCCCGCTCCGAAAGAAACTCGCGACTGTCGTAGCCGCTGTTCGGCAGAGCAGAACGGGGCAATGCCTTTCCCCTTTCACGCGGGGTCGGGGACGGTGTTCACGGTTTCAACGGCGAGCCCGTTTCCGGGATCACCACTGCTACGACGCGCACGGGCGCGGACCAGTTCCGCGGGATCACGGAGATTTTCCGGGGACGAGCTCCGCCCACTCCGGGGAGGCCTCAGTCGTCCGCTCCGCCCACTCCGCGGGCCACTTGCGTCGGAAACACTCCTCGGTCCGGGTGAAAGCTCCGGTGAGGGTGGCTGTGGTCTGCGTCCCGAAGTCCACCTCCCCCTCGAAGGAGGCTCCGCGGAAAGTGACTCCCTCGCCGAGGAAGGTGACCCGGCGAAAATCGCCCAGGCCGGTGAATCGCACCCCGCGGAAGTCGGCCCCGGAATCGAAAGTCGTTCCGCGGAACACGGCGGGGCCGTGGAACACCGCGTTGGCGAAGCTCGCCGAACGCACCCGGCACCGGGAGAACGTGAACGTGTGCAGGCTCGCCCCCGAGAGGTTCAGCGTGATGTCCGACCAGAACCACCGGTCGGTCTCGTCGTCCTCCGTCACGCGCAGGTGAGTGGCCAGGATCCGTTGGGCGGCCTGGCGGACCTCGAACTCCTGGGGACCGCCGTACTCCTCGGTCTCGGACTCCTCCGGGACCTCCGGGGGCATGCGCAGGTACGCGCAGACCAGGTCGACGATGGTCTGCCGGTGGGCCGGATAGGTCTGCCCGAGCCGTTCCAGCGCGAAGAGCCCGGCCAGCCGGACCGGGGCCTTGTCGGCGCTGAGCTGCTCGGCCGCCCTCCCGTAGAGCTCGGTGACCCGCGTCTCCGCGGCGTCGTGATCGCGCCTGCGGATGCTGATCTCGGTGCTGCGCTGGCGACGCGCGGCCAACCACAGTGCCGCCCCGCCTCCCGTGCCGACGCCCAGACTCGCCGAGGTCCGGATCACCTCGAGGACGGTCTTGGGCGGCGCTTCCCGGAAGACCACGATCAGCACGGTCATCGTGGTCAGCGTGAGCCCGAGAACGACGAGCGCACCGATGGTGATCGCCCTGTTGCTGAGAACTCGGGGAACCTCCGGGGAACGCGCTGAGTCACCCATGAGCGTCGATCATGGCAGTCGATCGGTCCACGTTGTCCTCGAACGGGCGATTTCGGTGGCCCCGGGAGCGTGCTTCCCCAGTTCGCAGCTGCTCGACCGGGCAGCAGGAGCACCCCGGCACGTGTCGCGGGCGGGGCGTCGCCGGTGACGTTGCGACCGGAAGATCCGAGAGGGCATCCTCGGAAGCGTGCCGCGTTTGCTGATCGTCCACCACACGCCATCGCCGGGTATGCAGGCCATGTTCGAGAAGGTCGTCGAAGGGGCCACCACCGACGAGATCGAGGACGTGGAGGTCGTGTGCCGGCCGGCGCTGGCCGCGACGGCCTGCGACGTGCTCGAAGCCGACGGCTACCTGCTGGGGACACCGGCCAACCTCGGGTACATGTCCGGGGCGCTCAAGCACTTCTTCGATCAGATCTACTACCCGTGCCTGGACTCCACGAGCGGCAGGCCCTTCGGGCTGTACGTGCACGGCAACGAGGGTACCGAGGGCGCGATCCGGGCCGCCCGGTCGATCACCACCGGGCTCGGCTGGAAGCAGGTCGCCGAACCGCTCGACCTCACCGGACAGCCCGACTCGGAAGGGCTGGACGCCTGCTGGGAACTCGGCGCGACCGTGGCGGCCGGGCTGATGCCGTAGTCGCCGGCGACGTCCCGGAGGACGGCTCCGGCCTCTTCGCTCCGCGCCGAGCGGGCTCAGCGCGTGCGGCGCCGGAGCGCTGAGCAGGGCGAATACCCCGACCAGCACAGCCGAGCCCAGGACCACCGTCGCCGGTGCGGTGAGCTCGGCCGGCGGACCCGGCCACCAGACCGGCGGCCCCGCGGTGCTGCTCCACACCGGGCCGCTACGGGCGTCTTGCGGCTCACTTCGGCCTGCCGCGGGAGAGCACACCACGTGACATCGTGGAAAGGCTGATCGAGGCCATGCACGCCGCTCCGGTCGCCCCGGTCAACGGCACCGACGCGCCTTGCGAGGAGCACGTCCAGCTCGGCGAGGACGTTGACCTCGAGCGCTTCCCGGTCCCCTTGCCGCACCAGGAAGACGGCGGCCGCTACTTCGGAACCTACGGCTTCCACGGCGTGGCCAGCCCGGACGGCACGTGGACGAGTTGGTCGGTCAGCCGGACCGTGCTGCACGGCCGCAACACGCTCGTCGGACCGGCGATGCCGCAACAGCACCTCGGCATGATCCACGCCATGTGGCGCGAGCGGGGACGTCCCGGACTTTCCGCACTGCTACAACCACCACCGGCACCACCAGCCTCGGCGCCCCACCTCTCCACCGCATACCCGACCTCCCGGAACAGAACGACCAGCCGAGGGGAACGGGATTCGTTCTGATCCGACAGCAGGGAATTCCGTCGTAGGAATGTTGGTCCGTTCGAATCAGACCGCTGACGCCTCGTGCCGAGTTCCGGGCCGCGCGCCGGGGACTCCGAGGCGGCTCACGCGCGTTTCGGCAGCTGCGGGCGATACCGCACCACCCGGTTCGGCGCTGTTTCCCACCACAACGGTTGATGCGAAATGGAGCCAAAAAAGCACTCCGAGTAGTCGATGTGGAGTGCGCTCCACACGTTTCTCGCACGAAACATTGATCATGAGAGCTCCGGGGAGTTTCGTGCGAACCCCGGATCACGAGGACGGCTCGACGTCGTGCGGACAGTCACCCGGTGTCGGGCGCCCGCTCACGAACCGGCGGGAGGTTCCGCTCCGGCGGCCCCACGGCGCCCCGAACGGAAAGCCCCGATCAGAAGGTCGACGCGCGACCCTTCCAGCTGGTCGCCCCGCGCACCACTTCGACGGCCCCGTGCAGCGTGATCCCCCCGAACACGGCGTTGGTGAACGGCGCGACCGGGGCCAGCCCCGGATTGGCGTGCATCACCCGAGCCGTCCGGTGGTGCGAGACGCTCTGCGCGGCCCAACCGGCCGCGCCGAGCGCGACCAGACCCGGTTTCCGGGTGCGCACCCCCGCGGCGACCATCGCGGGCGAGGCCAGCGACAACGCGATCTGGCCGAAACCGACCCCCAGCAGCACGGGCAGCGAACCGTTCGTGCCCGCGACGAAGCTCTTGCGGAACGAGTCCCAGCCCTGCTTGAACGGATCCATACCGCTCGTGGTCACGTACGAGAGCCCCTCGACGAGCCTCGTCACCCCGCCGTGGTCCCGCACGGCCGTGGCGATGGCGATGTCCTCGTTGCGACGACCGGACAACGATGCCCAACCGCCGATCTTCTCGTAGTGCGAACGTCGCAGCAGGATGCAGTGCCCGATGGCGAAGGCCTTGCCGCCCTCACCCCTGGGATCGGCGTTCTCCCCGATCATCTGCAGGCCCGCGGGCATCAGCACCGGCCAGCTGGCCGAGCTGTCCTCGGGAGGACCGCCCGGGGTCGAGACCAGGTCCGCATCGGCCCGTTCGGCCGTGCCGAGCAGTTTGGAGAGCAGTTCCGGGGCGAGCACCGTGTCGGCGTCGACGAAGAGCAGCCACTCGCCCGCCTCGGGCTGACCCGCGGCCTCCACCCCGGTGTGCATCGCGTGCACCTTGCCGCTCCAACCGGGCGGAGGCCCCTCGCTGTGCACGACGCGCACCCTGGGGTCCTGCGCGGCGTGTTCGTCGGCGATCTCACCGGTTCGGTCGGTGGAACCGTCGTCGACCACCACGACCCGCAGAGTAGGTGAGTCGCTTCCCGTTCCGCGTTCCGAACCGTAGGTCTGCTCGCGTATTCCACGCAGACAGTTGTCCAGCACCGCTTCTTCGTTGCGGGCGGGGACCACCACGGTGACGGTGGGCGGAAGAACGGTGCTCGACGGTTCCTGACCGAGCGGCAGTATGGAGCGCGCTTTCCGGAGCGTGCGCACGCTGCGATACACGGTTCCCGTGGCGATCGCGGCGAGGGCGGCTCCTCGGACAACCTTATGTCGTGATAGCACACGCACAGCTTGACATGGCACGGGCGAAACGGGCGTCACCGGCAACGCGAATCGCCCGTCAACAGCTCGCGTACGCCGGGTGAGTTCCGGGCGCGGACGCGGGAAACCCCCGGTGCGGGTGGGAACCGCACCGGGGGTCGACACGGATCCCGCCACGTCGGACCCGCACCGTCTTACCAGGTCACTCCAGGTTTTGGTCCACGGCGGTCATGAGCTCACCGTCCGCGGTGTCCCCGTCCAGCGACCAGATCATGGCTCCGCCGAGTCCGTTGTCGTTGACGTAGCCCATCTTCCTGGCGATCTCGGTCGGGTCGTCGAACGTCCAGAAGGTGTCGCCGTCGAACAACCAGGCGAACCCGGCCTCCTCGTCCCGGTGCAGGGTGTACTGCCCGGCTTTCTGCTTGAGCGTCTTGTAGTCCTCGTAGCCGTCCTCGTACGTCGCGGGGGCCGGGCCGGTGGAGGTCTGGAACAGGCCGTTGTTGCGGTCCGGAACCCCGGTCCAGCCCCGTCCGTAGAACGGCACTCCGAGAACCAGCTCATCGGCGGGTGCGCCTCTGGCCAGGTACTCGTCCGTGGTCTGGTCGATGCTGAACCGCTCGGGCGAGGGATCTCCGGCCGGACTACGCAGCGCCGACTGGTGGTTGGTCGTCTCCTCGTAGGCCCCGTGCAGGTCATAGCCCTGGACGGTGGCGAAGTCCAGCGAGTCGAAGATCTTGTCGACCTCGAAGCCCGCCTCGATCTTGTCCGGGGACGCGGGCAGGAAGGCCGTCAGGTCGTAGGCCCGCCCCGTCTCGTTCTCCAGGGCGTCGAGTTGATCGCGCCACTCCCGCAGCAGCTTGGTGTAGTTCTCCTTGTCCGCGGGATCGACGACGTTGCCGGGTCCGCCCTCGGAAGCGGGCCACTCCCAGTCGATGTCGATTCCGTCGAACACTCCCTCGGCGACTCCCTCGCCTCCCTGCGGCGAACCACCGAGTTGGGGCAGGTTGCCGCGCAGCCACATGTCGATGCAGGACTTCACGTGCTGGGTGCGGGACTGCGGGGTGGCGGCCGCCTCGTGGAAGTTCTCCGACCAGGACCACCCTCCGAGCGAGAGGTAAACCTCGAGGTGCGGGTGCTTCTCCTTGAGCTCCTTGAGCTGGTTGAGGTTGCCCGCCAGGGGCTGGTCCCAGGTGTCGGCCTCGCCGTCCACGGAGTTGGCCGCGGAGAAGCGCTTCTGGTAGTCGGCCCAGGCATCGGCTTCGCCGGCCTGATTGCCGGTGAAGCACTGCCCGGACGGGTCCAGGTTCCCGAAGGCGTAGTTGATGTGCGTCAGCTTCTCCGCGGTTCCCGAAGTGTCCAGGTCCTTGACGTAGAACTGCCGATCGTAGATCGACCACTGGGTGAAGTAGCCGACCTTGCGGGAACCGCTCTGGGCGGCGGGCTGGATGACCGCGGTGTCACCTCCGGTGGCACGCTGTTCGGATTTCTCGTCGACCGTGGCCGAGGCGGGGACGGCGAGCATTCCGGCGAACACCGCCGTTCCCGCGGCCAGTGCCGGTAATCGCCGGGTCGAACGTGGATTCAGAGACATCGATCACTCCCGGTTCGTCGTTGCGGGATGCCCACACGATGTGGTCTAGACCAACCTCGGTCAAGGTATGGACCAATCTCTCACTCGTTCGGACGCAGCCCGCACCGAAGCTCTCCGGGCGACCGCGGGCCCGAGACCGGAACACCCGCCCCCCGGGAGCCGAGGTTCCGCTCCGGCCGGCCCCGGCGGGACGAACCTCGGACTCCCCGGACGGAAACCCCCGCTCAGCGCGGCCCGTACTCCCGGTCCCCCGCGTCACCGAGCCCGGGGACGATGAACCCGGACTCGTTGAGCCTCTCGTCCACACTGGCCGTGACCAGCCGCACCGGCCGCCCCGACTCCGACAGCCGGTCGATCCCCTCCGGAGCGGCCAGCGTGCAGATCGCCGTGATGTCGGCGGCTCCCCTCTCGTGCAGCAGCCTGATCGTGTGGAGCATCGAACCACCGGTGGCCAGCATCGGGTCGAGCACGATCACGGGACGTCCGGACAGGTCGTCGGGCAACGACTCCAGATACGGAGTGGGCCGCAGCGTCTCCTCGTCCCTGGCCAGCCCGATGAAGCCCATCTGGGCCTCCGGGATCAGGCGGTGTGCCTGGTCGGCCATCCCCAGCCCGGCACGCAGCACCGGGACCAGCAACGGCGGGTTCGCCAGTCGGTACCCCTTGGTGCGCGCCACCGGCGTGTGGATGAACTCCTCGGCCACCTCGGCGTCCCGGATGGCCTCGTAGAGCAGCATCAGAGTCAGTTCCTGCAGTGCGGCGCGGAACGTCGCGTTGTCGGTGCGCGCGTCGCGCATGGTCGACAGTCGAGCCTGCGTGAGGGGGTGTTCGATGACCCGGACATCCATGGTCGTCCACGGTATCGGCAAGCTCATCCGCGGGCGGCCAGCACCGCGTCGTAGAGCTCCTTCTTCCGGACGCCGCCGAGCTCGGCTATCTCGGCCACGGCGTCCTTGAGCCGCACCCCGGAAGCCGCACGGCGCTCCACCTGCTCGACGAACTCGGACGGATCGGCCTGGACGACCTCGGCTCCGGCCAGCACCACGGTGATCTCGCCCCGCACGCCCTCGGCTGCCCACCCGGCCAGCTCGCCGAGCTCGCCGCGCCGAACCTGCTCGTAGGTCTTGGTCAGCTCGCGGCAAACCGCCGCGCGCCGATCCGTGCCGAGCACCTCGGCCGCGTCGGCGAGCGTCGCCGCCACCCGGTGCGGGGCCTCGAAGAACACGCACGTCCGCCGCTCGGAGGCCAAGCCGGCCAGCCAGCGCTTGCGGGGCCCCTGTTTGCGCGGGGGAAACCCTTCGAAGCAGAACCTGTCGGAGGGCAGACCGGACAGGGCCAGCGCCGTGGTCACCGCGCTCGGCCCCGGCAGGCAGGTCACGTGCAGGCCTTCGGCCGCGCAGGCGGAGACCAACCGGTACCCGGGGTCCGAGACGCTGGGCATTCCCGCGTCGGTGACCAACAGGACGGTGGAACCGCCGCGCAACGCCTCCAGCAGCGCGGGCTCGCGTGCCGCTTCCACGGCGTCGTAGTAACTGAGTACCCTGCCTCCCGGATCGACGTCGAGGGCGGTGGCCAGGGCACGAACCCTCCTGGTGTCCTCGGCGGCCACCACGTCCGCGGTGGCGAGAGCCTCGGTCAGTCGGGGGGACGCGTCCCGCGCGTCACCTAGCGGAGTGGCCGCGAGCAACAACGTGCCCGGTCCGGATTCGTCAGTCACAACGACCACCATACGATTTGGGTGTGAACGTCCTCGTGCCGAGCTCAGGTGGCAACGCCGTCCGCGACGGAACGGTTCGCGACGGTCAGGTTCCGCCGGTTCGGTATCCGGGTGAGCACGACCGGGCCGCACTGCTCACCCCGCGGGAACCCGCGGACCGGCTCCGCGGGTGGATCGTCACCCTCGTGGTGACCCTCGTCGCGGGCGTCGTCCGCTTCTGGCGGCTGGGACACGCCACCGACGAGGGAACCCCCGTCTTCGACGAGAAGCACTACGTCCCCCAGGCGTGGCAAATGCTGCGCAACGGCGGGTTCGAGGACAACCCCGGCTACGAGCTGGTCGCTCACCCGCCGGTGGGCAAACAGCTCATCGCCGCCGGGGAGTGGCTGTTCGGGTACACCCCCTGGGGTTGGAGGGTGAGTGCCGCGCTGGCGGGCACCCTGATGGTGCTGCTGATCATCCGGATCGCGCGCCGCATGACCCGTTCCACCCTGCTCGGCGCGCTGGCCGGGGTGCTGCTGATCTGCGACGGGGTCAGCCACGTGCAGGCGCGCGTGGGGATGCTCGACGTTTTCCACGCGCTGTTCGTGCTCGCGGCGTTCTCCTGCCTGCTGGTCGATCGCGACCGGGTGCGCGCCAGGATGGCGCTGGTGGTCACCGAGAACCGCGCCGAGGACTCGGTGTTCGGGCCCCGGCTCGGCTTCCGCTGGTGGCGCTTCGGCGCGGGCGTGCTGCTCGGCATCTCCTGCGGGGTGAAGTGGAGCGGCATCTACTACGTCGCGGCGTTCCTCCTGCTGAGCATCGTCTGGGACGCGCTGGCCCGGCGCGGCGCCGGGGTGCGCCGCCCCTGGCTCGGAGCCCTGGTACGCGACACCGTCCCCGGCCTGGGGTCGCTGCTGGTGCTCGCGCTCGGCGTCTACTTCGCCACCTGGGCGGGCTGGTACGCCAGTGAGACCGCCACCGACCGCCACGCGGCGGAGATCGCCGACGACGTGGGCTTCGGCTTCCTGCCGGACGTGCTCCGCTCGCTGCTGTACTACCACTTCAACGTGCTGGAGTTCCACACCCACCTGGTCACCGGCGACGACCCGCACCCGTGGGAGTCCAAGCCCTGGGCGTGGCCGATGGGCATGCGTCCGATGCTGTACTACTACGAGTCCGGCATGCCCGGGTGCGGGCAGGGTGACTGCGTCCAGGCCACGATGCTGCTGGGCACCCCGGCGC
This sequence comes from Actinopolyspora biskrensis, assembly GCF_013408175.1. Classification (GTDB taxonomy): domain Bacteria; phylum Actinomycetota; class Actinomycetes; order Mycobacteriales; family Pseudonocardiaceae; genus Actinopolyspora; species Actinopolyspora biskrensis. The sequence continues at coordinate 382,052 of NZ_JACBYW010000004.1, read as the reverse complement.
TGTGGTGGTTGGCGCTTCCGGTGGCCGGATGGGCCGTGTGGCGGGCGACCGCCCGCATGGACTGGCGCTACGCGGCGGTGCTGGTCGGGTACTGCGCCGGTTTCCTCCCGTGGTTCGGCAACCTCGCCAGGCAGATGTACTACTTCTACGCGACCCCGCTCGCGCCGTTCCTCGTGCTGGGGATCGTGCTCGTGCTCGGTGAGGTTCTCGGGCGGGCGAACGCCTCCCCCGAGCGCCGGAAGACGGGCATGCTGGCCATCGCGCTGTACGTGGGGCTGGTGGTGGCGAACTTCGTGTGGCTGTGGCCGATACTCAACGGCTTTTCGATCACCGAGGCGCACTGGCAGGCCGAGCTCTGGTTGCCCTCCTGGCGTTGATCCCCGCCGGGAGGAACGTTTCGCGCGAAACGTTCCTCCCGGAGCCATTCCGGAGTGACGGTTTCGCGCGAAACGTCCGGCGGGGCCGGCGTGGTGCGGCGGATCAGCTCAGTTCGGCCAACGTCTTGCGCAGTGCCACCACGGCGTCGGTGAGCTCATCGGACCGCACCGAGAGCGCCGGGCGCCAACGCAGGGAGCGAGGCCCCGAGGGCAGGAAGATCGTCCGGTGGTGCTCGCGGGCCAGCTCGACGGCCCGGTCGCGCAGCGCCCCGTCCGGGAAGTCCACGGCGGCCATCAGCCCGCGTCCCCGAGCAGCGCTGATCACCCCGGGGTACTCCGCTTCCAGCCCGTGCAGCTCGGAAAGCAGCAACTCGCCCATCCGCGCGGCGTTGTCCAGCAGCTCCTCCGACTCGACGACCTCGAGGATCCGCGTCGCGCGCACCATGTCCACCAGCGAACCGCCCCAGGTGGAACTGATCCTGCTCGGTTCCAGGAAGGCGTTGTCCTCGATCTCCTCGACTTTCCGCCCTCCCATGACCCCGCACACCTGGAGCCGCTTCCCGAAGGCGAGCAGGTCCGGTTCCAGCCCCAGCGCCTGATGCGCCCAGGGACGGCCGGTGATCCCTCCGCCGCTCTGCACCTCGTCGGCGACGGTCAGCACGTCGTGCTCGCGGCAGATGCGTTGCATCTCGCGCAGGAAGGCCGGACGCAGATGCCTGTCCCCGCCCTCACCCTGGACGGGTTCGTAGACGAAGCAGGCGATCTCGTCCCCGTAGCGGTCCAGCGCGGCCTCGGCGGCGCGCACCGCCGCGCGTTCGGCGGGCAGCAACTCGGCGGCCTCCCAGTCCTCCCCCGGAGGCACGGCGGGGCTGGGCACGCGCGGCCAGTCGAACTTCGGGTAGTCGCGGATCTTTCGCGGGTCCGTGTTGGTCAGGGACATGGTGTAGCCGGTACGCCCGTGGAACGCCCACTCCAGGTGCAGGGCCCTCGACCCGCGCACCGCGACACCGCGCCGGGCGTTGTGCTTGGTCTTCCAGTCGAACGCCACCTTGAGCGCGTTCTCGACGGCAGGCCCGCCCCCTTCGATGAGGAACAGCCGGGGTAGCTGCGGGTCGCCGAACACGCGGCGCAGCGTCTCGACGAAACGTGCCTGCTGCACGGTGGCGAAGTCCGGGTTCGCGGGCTTGGTCCGCGCGGCACGCACCAGTTCCGCCTCGAACTCGGAGGTGTGCAGCCCGGGATGACCGTGCCCGAGGGGCGCGGAGCTGAAGTACATCGTCATGTCGAGGTATTCCGTTCCGTCCCGCAGATCCCGTACTCGGCACCCCCTCCCGGAGTCGAGATCGACCACCACGTCGAGCAGGTCTCCCGTCACGCGGGAACGCAGTTCTTCGACCACGTCCGCGTCCGGGGTGCGGAACCCTTCGACAGATGCCTGTCGCTGTGCGGTCATGTTCAGCCTCCTGTGGGCCACAACTTCCTCACCTAAAGGAATTAATACCCCCAAAGTCCACAAACAGGCAATATTTTGTTGCGATATCAGTACACAGACGAAAATTTTTCTCTTAAGCTCCGCTTGTTCCCAGCGGGCCCCGCCGTCACCCGATTAAGTGAGAAAGTTTCATTTTCCTGTGTGGTCACGGTAAAGTGATCAACGACACCCGCGGAGCGGAGGGGCGGAATGGACGGCCAAGGGGCACTCGGAAGGCGCCCGCTGCTGAAAGCGGGGCTGGCCACGCTGCTGACCACCGCGTCGGCAGCCCCCGCCCGCGCGGAGCGACGGCACGAGCGGTACCTGCTGGGGCGCGGCATCGGCGACGTCACCGGACAGCCCGCGGAGAACGGCATGATGGGCTATGCCCGCATCGGACAACGCACCACAGGGATCCACCAACGGCAACGGGCACGCGCCTTCGTCGTCGCCGAGCACGACAGGCCGGACCGCCGGGTCGCCGTGGTCGTCGTCGACGCGGGAATGATCTTCGGCTGCGTGCGCGAGGCCGTCCTCGCGAGGCTGGCCGAGCGCCTCGGAGACCGCTACACCGAGCGGAACCTGCTGCTGGCCGCCACGCACACCCACGCGGCCCCGGGTGGTTTCTCCTGCCACACCCTCTACAACGTCACCACGATCGGCTTCCAGCCCGGCACCTTCGAAGCACTGGTCACCGGGACGGCCGAAGCGGTCGAGCGCGCCGACGCGGACCTGGCCCCGGGGCGACTGGGACTGGCCCGCGGTGAGCTGACCGGGGCCAGTGTCAACCGCTCCCGCGAGGCGTTCGAACGCAACCCCGCGGAGGAGAAGCGGCACTTCCCCGGCGCCGTCGACCCGAGCACGGTGCTGCTGACCTTCGAGCGCGGCGGCCACCCGGTGGGGGCGATCAACTGGTTCCCCACCCACGCCACCAGCCTCAGCCCGGACAACACCCTCGTCAGCGGGGACAACAAGGGCTACGCCGCGTACCACTGGGAACGCGAGGTGTCCGGCGTGGACTACCGCGAGCCCGACCCCGGCTTCGTGGCCGCCTTCGCGCAGTCCAACGCGGCGGACATGTCCCCGAACCTGGAACTCCGCCCCGGCACGGGCCCCACCGACGACGAGTTCGCCAACACCAGGATCATCGGCACGCGGCAGTACGCGGCGGCCGCCCGGCTCGTGAGCAGTGCGCGGCCCGTGACCGGGGGGATCGACCACCGGATGAGCCGTGTGGACATGTCCGGGGTGGCGGTGGCCCCCGAGTTCACCGGCGACGGCCGGAAACACACGACCTGCGCGGCGGCGCTGGGAGCCTCCTTCGCGGCAGGCGCGGAGGACGGCCCCGGTCCCTCCTTCTTAGACGAGGGGGCGGGCAACAACCCCTTCTTCGGCACGATCAGCGAAGCGCTGTACCGGGCTTCGCCGGAACTGCGCGAACGGCAGGCACCGAAAGAGATCCTGCTGCCGGTCGGGCCGCTGGGCTGGGTGCCGCGGGTGCTGCCGATCCAGCTGGTGCGCATCGGCGAGCTGCACCTGGTGGCCCTCCCGCAGGAAGTCAGCGTCGTGGGCGGGCTGCGGCTGCGCCGAACCGTGGCCGAACGGCTCGGCACTGCGCCGGAGAACGTGGTCGTGGCCGGTTACGCCAACGACTACGCGGGCTACCTGACCACCCCGGAGGAGTACGACCGGCAGGCCTACGAGGGCGGGCACACGATGTTCGGCCGCTGGTCACTACCCGCTTACCAGCAGGAATTCGCCCGCATCGCCTCCGATCTGGCCGCGGGCGCGGAGAGCGCGGACGGCCCCTCCGCCGAACTGAACCCCGGAGGCGGCCGGGTGCGGCTGCAACCCGGAGTGGTCGTCGACGCACCACCCCCGGGCGGGGACTTCGGGGACGTCCTGGAACCGCCCGGAAGGGGCTACGCCCGCGGCGAGCGGGCGCGGGTGGTCTTCGCCTCGGCGCACCCCAACAACGACCGGCGCGGGGGTGACAGCTTCCTGCTGGTTCAACGCCGCGTCCCCGGAGGCTGGAGCACCGTGGCCGACGACGGGGACTGGTCGACCGAGTACCACTGGGCCAGGAAGGGGCTGGCCGCTTCGACCGCGACGGTCGCCTGGACCGTCCCCTCCGGGGCCGAGAGCGGCGAGTACCGGATCGTGCACCGGGGCGACGCCAAGGAACCGGGGGGACGGGTCAGGAGCTTCTCGGGCACTTCGGACAGTTTCCGGGTCGAGTGAGCCGGACGGTCCGCTCCCGCCCGCACCGCCTTCGGCTCCCGGTTCCACTGTTGCGCCGCGTCGCACCCCGGTGCCAAGATCCCGTTACCGCTGGTAACACTCAAAGCGTGCCCCGGACCGGACTCCGGGCGGACCCACGACAGGGCGCACAGCGCCGCGCAAGCGCACCCGAGGGACGGCGAACATGAGCACCACCAAAACGGTGACCACCGAAGACGGCCTCCGACTCGCGGTCGAGCAACACGGCGATCCGTCCAACCCGTGCGTGGTCTGCGTACACGGCTACCCCGACAACCGCTCGGTGTGGGACGAGGTCGTCACCCGGCTGGCCGAGAGCTACCACGTGGTCACCTACGACGTCCGCGGTGCCGGTGAGTCCGAGCGCCCCGCGGAGCGGGACGGCTACCGGCTGGACCGGCTCGTGGACGACCTCGCCGAGGTGGTGAACGCGGTCGCCCCGGAGAAGGCGGTGCACCTGCTGGCGCACGACTGGGGATCGATCCAGTCCTGGCACGCGCTCACCGACCAGCGCCTGCGGACCAGGATCCGGTCCCTCACCAGCATCTCCGGCCCGAGCCTGGACCACGCCGCGTCCTGGGTGCGCGAACAGTTGCGCAAACCCACCCCGAAGCGGCTGGGCAAGCTCTTCCGCCAGCTGGCACGTTCCGGCTACATCGGATTCTTCCAACTCCCCGTCCTGCCGGAGCTGGCGTGGCGCAGCGGGATGCTCCGGAAGGTCCTTCGCGGGTTGGACGACAGCGCCCGGTACTGCTCCCCGCGGACCTCCGACGCCGTGGCCGGGCTCGAGCTGTACCGGGAGAACATGTCGTCCCGGCCGCGCGGCACCCGGCTCCCGCGGACCGAAGTGCCGGTCCAGGTGCTGGCGCCGAACAGGGACGCCTTCGTCACCGCGGCGCTGCAGACCGAGGTCCGGGCCCACGTCTCCGAGCTCTTCGTGCGCGGGCTCGCGGGCGGACACTGGATTCCGCGGCAACGGCCCGAGCAGGTCGCCCGCTGCGCTGCCGAACTCGTCGAGCATCTCGAGAACGGGACGCGGAAACGCGAGCTGCTCCGGGCACGGGTCTCGGACGACGACTCCGGATTCGAGCACCGGCTCGTCGTGGTTACCGGAGCGGGCAACGGGATCGGAAGGGCGACCGCGCTCGCCTTCGCCGCGAACGGCGCCGAGGTCGTGGTGACCGATGTGGACGAGCAGGCGGCGCGGCGCACTGCGCACCAGGCCCGCGCCGCGGGCGGAACGGCCACGGCCCACGCCCTGGACGTCTCCGACGAGGCGGCGACGTACCGACTGGCCGACCGAGTCCGCGAGGAACACGGCGTGGCCGACATCGTCGTGAACAACGCCGGTGTCGGCTTGGCGGGGAAGTTCTCCGACACGACGGGGGCCGACTGGCGCGAGGTGCTCGGCGTGAACCTGTTGGGAGTCGTCCACGGTTGCCTGGCCTTCACCGAGCAGCAGATCGAACACGGGCAGGGAGGCCGGATCATCAACATCTCCTCGGCCGCCGCTTACCTCCCCGTCAAGGGGTTGTCCGTCTACTCGACGAGCAAGTCCGCCGTGCTGACCCTCTCGGAACGCCTCGACGCCGAGCTGGCCGAGCACGGCATCTCGGTCACCGCCGTCTGCCCCGGTGCGGTGCACACCGGCATCACCGGAACCGCCCGCTTCGTGGGAGTGGACGCCGCGCGGCAGCGACAACGCAGGGAGACCGCGACCAGGCTGTACCGGCTGCGCGGTTTCGGCCCGGAGAAGGCCGCCGCTGCCGTGCTGCGCGCGGCCGGTCACCCCGCCCCGGTCGTCCCCGTCACCACCGAGGCGCGGATCGGTCTGCTGCTGTCCCGGTTCGCACCCGGAATGCTGCGGGCCGCCGCCAGGACTGGCCCCAAGGTCCGCTGACGGCGGTTCTCCGCCCCGCCCGGTTCACGGGCCGGGACCGGGCGGACGAAGAACCGCGCAGCTCACCGAAAGCCCGTCACCACTCGGCGAAGGAACCGTCGTCGTCGCGCCAGATCGGCGAACGCCACCGGTGACCGAGCTCGGCCGCCCTGCGCACGGCCGCCTCGTCGATCTCGATCCCCAGCCCGGGGGCCTCGGGGGCACGAACCCGGCCCTCCTCGAAGCGGAACGGGCTCGGATCCACGAGGTAGTCCAGCAGATCTGACCCCACGTTGTAGTGGATCCCCCTGCTCTGCTCCTGGATGAGGAAGTTGGGGGTGGAGAACGCGATCTGCAGGCTCGCGGCCAGCGCGATGGGCCCGAGCGGACAGTGCGGAGCCATCGTCACGTCGTGGGCCTCCGCCATCGCCGCGATGCGCCGCACCTCGGAGATCCCTCCCGCGTGGGAGAGGTCCGGCTGGGCCACCGCGATCCCCGCACCGAGCACGTCACGGAAGTCCCACCGGGAGAACAGGCGCTCGCCCAGCGCCACGGGAACGGAGGTCGCCGCGGTCACCTCACGCACCTTCGAGGTGTTCTCCGGAAGGACCGGCTCCTCGACGAACAGGGGCAGCAGCGGTTCCAGCCGCGGCACCACCCTGCGGGCCATGGCCGTGGAGAAGCGGCCGTGGAAGTCCACGGCCACGTCGCGTCGGTCCCCGAGCACTTCGCGCACGGCCTCGACGCGGCGCACCACACCCTCCACTTCGGCCGGTGTGTCTATGTGGCGCATCCTGCCGCTGGCGTTCATCTTCACGGCCGTGAAGCCGGCCTCGACCTGTTCGGCTGCCGCTTCCGCCACTTCCGACGGCTCGTCACCGCCGATCCACTGGTACACCCGCACGCGGTCGCGCAGCGGACCGCCGAGCAACCGGTGGACGGGAACCCCGTAGGTCTTGCCCGCGATGTCCCACAGCGCCTGGTCGATCCCGGCCACCGCGCTGGACAGCACCGGCCCCCCGCGGTAGAAACCGCCCTTGGTCATCACCTGCCAGTGGTCCTCGATGGCGAGCGGATCACGCCCGACCAGCAGTTCGGACAGTTCCTCCACCGCCGTGGCCACGGTGTGCGCGCGCCCCTCGACCACGGGTTCGCCCCACCCGACGACGCCTTCGTCGGTGGTGATCTTGAGAAACAGCCAACGCGGAGGGACCGGAAAGGTCTCGAGCGCCGTGATTCGCATCGTCGTTCCTTCCATTCGTCGGAGCCCGCGGCCGACCACCCGGTGGTCAACGCGGCTCCCGACCGTGCGGGGCCCCGGTTCAGCGCGGGGCCGCCCGCGCACCGGTCGTCCTCGCCCGTTGTCCGGGACACCCGTCCGGCACGCGCACGAGCGGGAAATTTTTGTATGACAGGTGCACCTCGGACAACACGCCACCCGGCGCACCAAACCGGCGGCAGACGGACCAGTAGACGCACTTTGAACTGGGAGTTTCCTTTTTCCGGGCATCCGTTGGCACCGGCTACCCAAACCGGAACCTATCTGATAGGTTTTCCCCCCAACAGCCGGGGACGCTCACCCGGGACCGAGTGACGACGAGCAGACGAGGGCGCCGGATGACCCACACCGGAGACGCGGAGGGCGCCGAACCCGGGGACGCCGCGACCGAACTCGAAGAGCTGATCTTCGAGGAGTTCGAGATCGGCTCCCTGCTCCCGTCCGAGTCCGCGCTCGCGACACGCCTGGAGGTCAGCAGGCTCACCGTTCGCGAGGCGATCCGCTCGTTGCAGGCACGAGGCATCGTGGAGATCCGCAAGGGACGCCGTCCACGAGTGACCGCGCCGAGCGGTGACCAGGTGGGGGACTTCTTCAGCACGCTGCTGCGCTTCCGGCCGAGCTCGGTTTTCGAGCTGCTCGAAGTACGTCACGGTCTCGAAGTGCAGACCAGCACCCTCGCCGCGAGCAACGCGGGAGCGGGCGACATCTCGGACCTGGAGCACTCCATACAGGCGATGACCCGGGCCACCACCTCGGAGGAGTACCACGAAGCCGATCTGCGCTTTCACGAGCTGCTCGCACGCGCTTCCGGCAACCGGATACTGGCCCTGCTGATAGAGGCGCTGGCCGGCAGCCTGCGCAACAGCATGATCGCGAGTTACCGGGGTCATCGCAGTCTCGGCGGCTCCCCCGAGGACGCCGCGCGACAACACCGCGAGGTACTCGAACGCGTCCGGGAGAACGACCCGGCAGCGGCAGCGGCAGCCATGCGCAAGCACCTGCGCACGACCGAGCGCGACCTGCGCGCCACGTTCGCCACCCCACCCGCTGAGGACTCATGAGAGCGTCGGCAGCTCGGTTCGCACGGCGGTGCGGGAGGCAAGCGCGGACCGTAAACGGCGCATCCGCTTGTGACCACCTACGCGAACCAACCCACTGGACTCGCCAACTAAGGAGCAGGACGAATGACCGGTGAATCCGCAGTGCTGCAACTGGACGCGGAGCGGGCGACCGAAGTCTGCGCCGAGCACGGCGAAGGCCCCGTCTGGGATCCGGACACGGGGCAACTGCACTGGGTGGACATGCTCGCGGGTGAGCTGCTCACGATGGTCCCCGGTGGCGTCATCGGCCGCACCAAGCTCGGCACCGTCGCCGCGGTGGCCCGCCCCGTGGTCGGCGGTGGTCTCGTGCTGGCGCTGGAGCGGGGGTTCGCGCTGCTGCGCCCCGGCAAGCAGACCCCGGAGTCGCTGCCCCAGCTGTGGAGCGACCCGTCGATCCGGATGAACGACGGCGGCTGTGACGCGCTCGGGCGGTTCTACGCGGGTTCCATGGCCTACGACGAGAGCCCGGGCAAGGGCGCTCTCTGGCGACTGGACGGGGCGCTGCGCGCCACGAGAGTCCTCGACGGAGTGACCATCTCCAACGGTCTGGTGTGGACCGAAGAGGGCGGGAGCGCGTTCTACGTGGACACCCCGACCGGACGTGTCGACCGGTTCGACGTCGACGAGCGCACCGGCGAACCGCACAACAGGCGTCCCGCCGTGCGCATCCCGAACGAGCTCGGCAGTCCCGACGGCTTGGCGCTGGACGCCGAGGGGTGTCTGTGGGTCGCGCTGTGGCAGGGCGGTGCCGTGCACCGCTACTCGCCCGACGGACAACTGCTCACGCGGGTACGCGTGCCCACCCCGCAGGTGACCGCCTGCGCGTTCGGCGGCCCCCGGATGGAGACCCTCTACATCACCACGTCCCGCCAGGGACGGGACGATCGTGACGACGGCTCGTCCGGGGCTCTCTTCCGAGTGACACCCGGTGTTCGCGGGACGCCCGTGCACCCGTTCCGTCCGGAGGTCGGCGAGTGAGCCCGGATCTGATCACCTTCGGCGAGACGATGGGGCTGCTGCTGGCACAGCCCGGCCTGCCGCTGGAGCACGCGGACGGCTTCCGGCGTTCCGTCGCCGGAGCCGAGTCGAACACCGCCGTCGGCATGGCCCGGCTCGGCCATTCCGTCGGCTGGTTCGGCCGGGTCGGCGACGACCCCTTCGGGCACGCGGCGCTGCGCATGATGCGCGGCGAAGGGGTGGACGTGTCCAGGGCCGTGGTCGACGACACCCGCCCCACCGGACTCCTGGTCCGGGACGCGCACGCGCAGCGCCCGATCGAGGTCTGCTACTACCGCTCCGGGTCCGCGGGCAGCTCGCTGCGTCCCGCGGACGTGGACGAGCAGTGGATCGCCTCGGCCCGCTCGCTGCACTTCACCGGCATCACGGCCGCGCTTTCCGAGGACGCCCGCGCCGCCTCCGAAAAAGCCGCGCACGTGGCCCGCGAGGCGGGAGTCCCGGTGAGCGTGGACCCGAACATCCGCCGGAAGCTGGCCGACGGACCGCGGTGGCGGGAACTGCTGCGGCCGCTGACCGGATACGCCGACCTGGTGCTGACCGGGCTGGACGAGGCCAGGGAGATCAACGGCCACACCGACGTGCGGGACACGGCCGCGTGGTTCCTCGAACGGGGAGCCGGGCTGGTGGTGCTCAAACTGGGCTCCGAGGGAGCCTGGGCCACCGACGGAACCGAGGAGTGGTTCCAGCGCGCTGCCGAGGTGCCGATCGTGGACCCTGTCGGGGCAGGGGACGCCTTCAACGCTGGTTTCCTGTCCGCACGACTGCGCGGGCTGCCCGTGCCGGAGGCACTGGCCGAGGGGGTGGTCGTCGCGGGCAACGTGGTCCAGGTGGCCGGGGACATGGACGGGTTGCCGAACTCGAGGATGCTGGAGCTGACCCGCGACTCCGAACAGGTCACCACCCGTTAGAGGGTCGGCAGCTCGGTTCGCACGGGTGCTCGCTTGGCGGAGCCTCCCGCGGGCTCTCGCCGCGGGTGCCCCGACACCGGGTGGCCACGATCGAGCACCCGAGCCGACCGACGAGTCGGACGGAAAGCATCGGCGCGGAAGCGGAGATTACCGGGAGGTACGGGATGTATCGCTGGCAAGCGATGAACGTCATCGCCGAGCACGGCGTGGTGGGCATCATTCGCGCGGAAACGGCTCAGCAGGCCGGTCTGCGGGCCAGGACCTGCCTGGACTCCGGACTGTCCGTGCTGGAGATCTCGCTGACCACCCCCGACGCCCCCGAGCTGATCAAGGAGCTCCGCCGGGAGTACCCGTCGGCGCTGCTCGGGGCCGGGACCGTGCTCGACGCCGCTTCCGCGTGGACGGCCATAGCAGCCGGTGCCGGATTCCTCGTGTCGCCGTCGCTGCACGAGGACGTGGTCAGCACGGGGCACCGCTACGGAGCGGCGGTGATCCCGGGGACCGACACCCCCGGCGAGATCGTCCGCGCGCTGTCGGCGGGCGCGGACGCGATCAAGCTGTTCCCGGCGAGCAGGTGGACTCCCGAGAGCATGCGCGACGTGCTGGCCGCGCTGCCCCAGGCGCCGCTGGTGCCGACCGGTGGCGTGTCGCTGGAGAACGCTCCCGACTGGATAGCCGCCGGGGCCGTCGCGGTGGGGATGGGATCGGCCCTGTCCAGGGGCAGCACCGACGAGGCCACCGCCAGGATATCCGACCTGCGCACACGGATCAGGACCGCGCGCGGGTGAACGCACCCGATCCGGTCCCGGGATCGCGCGCCGGGAGAGCACGGTGTCCGTCGTCGAGCTCCCGGGCCGCGCCGGCGGGAACTACCTGAACCAGCCCGTGACGCGGTCCAACCAGGTTTCCAGCAGCTCGGCGTCGCCGCGGACCTCGACGTCCGCTTCGGACAGTTCCTTCCGCCGGTAGGCGACGAGCAGCAGCTCGTTCAGCGGCCCCCGCAGCGCCACCGCCGCCTTCTCGTGCGCGCGACGCCACGTGATCGGGTCCCCGGTGAGATCGACCGCCCATTCCGCGGCGAGTTCCACCCCCGCGTCGGTGGCGTGCAGGTGAACCGTGCCGCCGCTGCCCGGCAACCGGATCGCTTCCGGATCGGCTTCGAGCAGCTGCGGCAACGAGCACAGTTGCATCCACTCGTCCAGCGCGTCCACCGCGAGCTCCGGTTCGGGGGTGAACTCCTTCCCGAGCGCGAACCCGGCGTCGGCCCGGTGCACCAGCGTCTCGTGGGTCATCCGGCGCGCCCACGACAGCGCCACCGGCCGCACCCCTTCCACCGGGTTCCACACCGCGGCTTCCGGACCGGCGCTGCGCAGCACGTCGGCCAGTCCCTCGGCACCCTCGACGAGCCAGGTACCGAGCACCGCGGGGTCCTGCCCGGCGGATTCGAGGTTCCCGCTCGCCTGCGCCGCGCAGACCTCCACCTCGTCCCGAGTCCGCACGATCCGTTCGACCCAGCGGTGCTCCCCGCCGAGGTGCAGCATCAGCTGCTCCAGACTCCAGTCCGGGCAGGTCGGCACGCGCGCGCTCGGAGCGGCGCCGTCGACCGCCTCCCCCAGCAGCCCGGCCTGCCGGACGATCTCCGCGCAGTAGCGCTCGTGATCCAGTGCACTCATGTGCCCACAGTAGACCAGCACGGACCTCCACGGCGGGTTCTCCGCGAGAACCCGCCGGCCGCACGGGAAGACCCGCCCGCGCGACCGGAACCGGCCCCCGAGCGGTTCGGGGCGTCCACCGGGCATCCCTCGCGGGATCACCCCACTCGTGCGTCCGCGGCGTGATCCCGGGGCTCCGCCAACTCGGTGTGGACGACATCGGGGCGGTTCCCGTGATCCCGGGTGAACTCCAAGAAGCGCGAGACGGGCCCTTCGTGGGTCAGGTGGAGTTCGTGCATGGCCCTGGTGCACGCGATGTAGAGCATGCACCTGTCCATCTCGTCGGAGTAGTTCTCCTCGTCCGCGTACGGTACGACCACGGCGTCGAACTCCAGTCCCTTGGAGATGTGCGCCGAGGTGACGACGATGCCTCCTGCGAACGCCGTGCTGTCGTAGTCGAGCAGGGTCAGCTCGACACCGGCCTCGGACAAGGCACGATGGAGCTTCTCCGCCTGGGGGACGGTCTTGCAGATGATGCCGAGGGAGCGGTTTTCGCTGCTTGCGTGCTGCTCGATGACGGTCAGGATCCGCTCCTCCTCCCCCGATGGTCCGCGCAGGCGGTGATCCGGGGCGGCGGTCCGTGGCGCTCGATCGGGACGAGCTTGTCGTTCCTGGAGATGTGCTGGGCGAAATCCGTGATCTCGATCGTGGAGCGGTAGCTCTTGCACAGCTCCAGCGAGTCGGCCTCCGGGAAGATGCTGCGGATCGTCGGCAGCGACGAGGAGCTGAACGGGTTGACCGACTGGTTGGAGTCGCCGAGGATCGTCATGTCGCAGGAGAAGAGCTCGCGCAGCACGGCGTACTGGACGGGGGTGTAGTCCTGCATCTCGTCGACCAGCAGATGACGGATGTGGCTGTAGCTCTCCTGCCGCGCCGTCCTGATCATGGTGTAGATCAGCGGGAACACATCGGCGTACTCGATCTTCTTCCGGCCGAGCGGCTTGAACATGTCGCGGCGTGAGGAGTCCCGGTAGAACGCCTTGTACATGGCCAGCGCGTCCTTGTGGGCGAACATGGCGCGGACCTGCCTGCGGACACCGGAGGTGTCGGCCGCCGTGGGCGCCGGGCTCTCAGTCGGCGCCTGCGCACTGATCGGCGCCCGCCTGCTGATCGACGGGCTGATGGCGCACGAGCGGGCCGTGGCGTTCACCATCGCGCACGTCGCGTCGCTGCTCGCCCTGCTCGCGGTGATCACCGCGAGCGCCTGCTGCCTGTCCGCGTGGCCACCGCGAGCGCCAGTCGAGTCGTTCTGGGCGCCGCAGGCGCCTGCGTGGCACCGGCCCTGGTCGGTATGACCGTGCTCACCGGTTGGTTCCCGGACGGCGGCACACGGCTCCTCGTCCTCCCGCCGTGGGCGGCGATCGCACTGGGCGCCGCGCTCCTGCTCACCATGGCGGCTCTCCTCGGGCAGGCACCTCGCGAGACGCGGCCGGGTCATCGGGCCTTGGGGTGACCCGGCGCGGGGCTCCCGTCGGAGGACCGCCCCGGCGGGGATCACCGAAGCGGACCGGATCCCGGCGGGACTCCCGCCTCGTGACAAAAACGGGGCCGTCTCCGCTGGCGAGCGGAGACGGCCCCGGAAGGATTGGTACTCACCAAAACCCAGTCGGTGGAGCTGCGGGGAATCGAACCCCGGACCTTCTCGATGCGAACGAGACGCGCTACCAACTGCGCTACAGCCCCGCACCCCGGCTGTCTCACCGAGTGCTTGTACAGCGTAACAACCGTCTCAGCGGGGCGTGGACACCCCCCTCCACAACAACAGGGCGCATCATTCTCCCACCGCACGGCGGTACGGCTGCCAAAGTCGGTCGTCCAGCTCGTCGAACTCCGGGTCCTCGTCGTCGATGTCCAGAACCTCCACCCCGGAACCGTTCCGGACTCGGGAGCCCCCGGCGGCCCACCTGGGGCCGACGTCCTCGGAGCCCTCCTCTCCCCCGTCGGCGGCGGAGGTCTCCGCACGGGAGGGCTCGGAGCGGGGGTTCTCGTCCTCGGAGCGCCCCGTCTCCCCGTTCATCCGGGCCAGCCTGCGGTTGCGCACGTCCTCCTCGATCCGCACCTGCCGCCGCAGATATCCCAGGTAGCCGACCAACGACAGATCGGCGATCCCGTGGAACCACCACAGCACCGACCAGGAGAACCCGGCCAGCAAAGCGGTCAGCACGGCCACGACGAGCATCACGAGCACGATCCGCTGTCTGCGCGCGTACTTGGTCCGCGCGGCCAGCGCGGCGGCGTCCGGGTCGAACCCACCGCGTCCGGGGCGGTAACGACGACCGGAACGAACCTCCTCGCCACGCACACCGCGCCACTGCTCCTCGTCGGGCGCGTCGAACTCCTCGTCGAGCTCCTCGTCGAGCTCGGCGCCGTCCGCGTCGTCGTGCGCCGTGTTCGGATCGACCTTGCCTTCACTGTCGGGCATCGCGAGCGCCTCCTTGCCCTTGTTCCCGCTCGAACCGCCGGTCGACGCGGAGTGCCGTTCCCCACCGCGACGAATCACCCGTGCGGACAGGGCGGTGTCCGTCGTACGGGAAACCTCCTGCCTACGACGCGCGAACATGGGCACCAGAACGATGAGCCATGCCGCCGCCAGCGCCACGAAAATCAGCGAGCTGAGCACACCTCGCCACCTCCCCCTGGCAAACGGCGGCACACACCTGCACTGTCCACGTTATCCAGAACGTTCATCCCTGTCTTGGAGACACGCCGCCGACGATCGGTTCCCCCGAACAACGACAATCCCACGAAGGAGGCAACACAGGACTCCGATCGCGCAATGAACCGGATTTGTCCCCACCCGAACGGAGGAGCACGAAGTCAGGGCCGCCGCACCCGCCCGGAACGGATCAGCGCACTCTCCACCCCTTCGGGGACCTCCTCCGCCGTCAACGCGTAAACCAGGTGGTCCCGCCACGCCCCGGCCACGTCGAGATACCGCTCGAACAGCCCCTCGCGACGGAAAGCCGCCTTCTCCAGCACGCGAACGCTCGACGCGTTCTCCGGACGCACCGTCGCCTCCAGCCGGTGCAGCCCGACGGGGCCGAAGCAGTGATCGGCGGCCAGCGCCAGCGCCGCCGTGGCCACGCCGTTCCCCGCCGCGGCACTGGAAACCCAGTAACCGACCCATCCGGAGCGAAGCGCCCCCCGGATGATGTTGCCCACTGTCAACTGTCCGACCAGCACACCGTCCAGGGTGATCACGAAGGGCAGCACGTGCCCCCGCCGGGCCATCCCGCGCAACGAGGCCCACTGGCCGAACCACGCCGAGGCCGCGTTGCGCTGTTGCCAGTCACCACCCGAGGGCTCCCAGCGGCGCAGGTACTCCCTGTCCCGCAGTCGTATACCGCTCCAGTCGGTGGCGTCCCGCAGCCGCGGCGGACGCAGGGCCACCCCGCCCCCTTCTACGACCAGCGGTCCGAGGCGGGCGGGCCACCCCGGGTGCCTGCCTTCGGTCGGCTCGGGTCTCGGGACGGGTCCCGCCATGGCTTGCCTGCGCTCCCATCGGACGAAGCACTGCTACTCGGATCAACGCCGCGAAGCCGGCGACACCGGCTCCCCCGCGGCGACTCGTTCAGGAACGCTGGGACAGGAAACTGACCCGGAGACGTTCGCCGGGCGTGGCTTCGCTGACCTCCTCGTCGAGCGTCATGAGACAGTTGGCCTCGGCCAACGGAGCCAGCAGGTGCTCCTCCGAACCGCCGACCGGTTGCACCAGATAATCCCCGCCCTCGGAGTCCCGCAGCAACCTGCCGCGCACGAAACCACGTCGTCCCTTCGTGGAGGAGACCGGCGAGACGAGCTCGGCCGTGATGACCCGGCGATGCGGATTGGTCTTGCCCAGCGCCGAACGGATGATAGGACGCACGAGCACTTCGAACCCCACGAACGCGCCCACGGGGTTGGCCGGAAGCAGGAAGGTCGGAACCCGGTCGGGGCCCAGCAGGCCGAATCCCTGCGCGGACCCGGGATGCATCGCCACCCGCTCGGTGTCCAGCTCCCCGAGCTCGGCCAGGCAGGAACGAACCCGGCTTCCCACTGATCCCCCCGCGCCGCCCGCTATGACGACGATCTCGGAGAGCAGCAGCCTGCCCTCGATCACCTCCCTGAGGCGCTTCGGGTCGAAGCCGACGATCCCCACTCGCGTGACCTCCGCTCCCGCGTCCCTGGCCGCGGCGGCCAGCGCGTAGGAGTTCACGTCGTAGACCTGCTCCGAACCGGGAGTGCCGCCCAGGTCCACCAGCTCGTCACCCAGCGAGATCACCGAGACGCGCGGCTTCGGCTGCACGAGCACCTTGTCCCGGCCGACGGCGGCCAGCATGGCCACCTGCGCGGGGCCGATCGCGGTCCCCCGCCGCACGGCGACGTCACCCTCCCGCACATCGTCGCCCTCGCGCCGGACGAAGGCGGCGGAGGGAACCGAACGCAGCACGGTGATCCGGTCCGAGCCCCACTCCGTGTCCTCGACCGGGACGACGGCATCCGCCAGTGTCGGCAGCGGCGCACCGGTTCCGACGTGGACGGCCTGTCCGGGCTGGAGCCTGCGGGACTGCCGCGAGCCCGCCGCGGTGTCTCCCGCCACGGGGAGCACGGCGGGCTCGGTGTCCGCGTGCTTGACGTCGACGCTCCGGACGGCGTAACCGTCCACGGCGGCCTGGTCCGCCATCGGCAGCGCCCGCTCGGCCAGCACCTCCTCCGCGCACGACAATCCCTGCGCCTCCGCTATCGCCACCCGAACAGGTGAAGGCCGCACGGCGGCCGCGAGTATCCGTGCAAGCTGCTCATCCACTGATCTCATGGCTGTCGACCTCTTCCGCGAAGACGCTGTTGCCGCGCGAGCCGGAACCGGCACGGTGCGGCGGAAATCAGCTCCGATCCAACCGCTGCCCCAACCACTCCCGCAGTTCCGACGCGTACTCGGAATCCCGCAGGGCGAAGTCCACCGCAGCCTTCAGGAATCCGCCAGGATTTCCCAGGTCGTGTCGCGCACCTCGATGGACCACAACGTGTACCGGGTGCCCCTCGGCGATCAGCAACGCTACGGCATCGGTCAGCTGCAGTTCACCGCCGGCACCCGGCTCGATGCGCCGCAGCGCGTCGAAGACCTCCCGGTCCAGCAGGTAGCGCCCCGCCGCGGCCAGCTTGGAGGGGGCATCCGCGGGATCGGGCTTCTCGACCATCCCGTGCACCCGTTTGACGCCGGGGTCGTCCGTCTCGGAGACCTCGAAGATCCCGTAGGAGGTGGTGCGTTCCGGTGGCACGTCGAAAGCGCACAGGACGCTGCCGCCGTACCGGGCGCGTACCTCGGACATCCTCGTGAGCACGTCCTGCTCGTCCTCCTGCTCCGGGTAGACCAGGTCGTCCGGGAGCAGCACGGCGACGGCCTCGTCGGAGTCGTCGAGGTTGTCCTCCGCGCACCCGACGGCGTGCCCCAGGCCCAGCGCCTTCTCCTGGAAAGCCACCTCGGCGTCGATCAGTTCGGGGGCCCTGCGCACCTTGCGCAGCAGCTCGTCCTTGCCCCGTTCCTCCAGTGTCGCCTCGAGCTCCGGGGAGCGCTGGAAGTGATCGATGACCGATCGCTTGTCCGGCGCCGTGACCACCACCATCCTGCCCGCTCCCGCTCCGGCTGCTTCCGCGGCGACCAGTTCGATTCCGGGGGTGTCGATCACCGGGAGCAGTTCCTTGGGCACCGACTTCGTCGTCGGCAGGAAACGAGTCCCCAGCCCGGCCGCGGGCACGATCACGGTGCGGAAGGCCGCAGCCGTCCGCGAGTTTGTCTGGCTACTCATAACACGCGAGCCTAGCGATATTAGCTACCCTTCGTCGCTGTGACGCTCTCCGCTGACGAAATGGACCGAAAAGAGCAGTGGCGCCGCGAGCTGACCGCGGGGCGGTCCGCCACCTCGGAAACCGCTCGCGCGAACACGAACGACGCCCTGCGCACGGCCGTGCTGAGCCATCTGGCGCACTCGGGGGAAACCACCGTGTGCGCCTATGTCCCCGTCGGCTCCGAACCGGGGTCGCTGGAACTGGTCGACGGCATCCGTGAGCGCGGCTGTCGCGTACTGCTGCCCGTCGTGGCGGGCAGGCAGCCGCTGGAGTGGGCCGAGTACACCGGGCCCGACTCCCTGAACCGCGCCGGATTCGGCCTGCTGGAGCCGAACAACCCCCCGCTCGGAATCGATGCGATCTCGACGGCCGAGCTGGTGCTGGTCCCGGCTCTCGCCGTCGACCGGCGCGGAGTCCGCCTGGGCAAGGGCGCGGGCTACTACGACAGGTCGCTGCCACTGGCGTCCGGGACGGCCGAGTTGCTGGCCGTGGTCCGGGACGAGGAGCTCGTCGAGGACCTCCCCGCCGAGGAGCACGACGTGCGGGTGCACGGCGTGTTCACCCCGAGCGGAGGACTGATCCGGCTTCCCCGGTGAGACCCGCCCGGCCACCCGAGGGCGCGGACACGGGGCGTGACATGCTCGTGCGGCGCACTGTGACGCAGACCCGTTTGCGCCGGTAGCCCGGTGTCACGCATTATCGTATTGGCACTCGGATTTCGAGAGTGCCAAAGTACGTCGATGTCAGTGTCCGGGGACCGGCACAGTGTGCCGCCACGCGCGACGTCCGCACGTCGCCGTCCGATTCCGGAGGTATGAGACCCGTGCCCACCTATCAGTATGCCTGCACCGAGTGCGGGCACGATTTCGAGACCTTCCAATCGCTCAGTGAGAACTCGCTGACCGAGTGCCCGGAGTGCTCCGGCAGGCTGCGCAAGCTGTTCAACGCGGTGGGGGTCGTTTTCAAGGGCAGCGGGTTCTACCGCACCGACAGCCGGAACTCCAACTCGTCCAGCGAGTCCGCTTCCTCCACGAGCTCCTCCGGGGACTCCTCCGGCGGTTCGGGCTCCTCCGACGGGGGCTCGGGTTCCTCCGAATCCTCCGGTTCCTCTTCCTCCGGGGACTCCGGCACTTCCGGTGCTCAGACGCAGGCCTCCGCCGCGTCGAGCTGAGGACCGCTCCCGGGGGGCTCCGAGCCCCGAGGGGCGCGCACACGCACGGAGCCACCATCCGTCCACAGGACTCCGATCAGTCCACGGGCCGGAAGATCGGGGGCTTCGACGCTTCCCACACCGCCCTACGCTCCGCGGTGTGTTCTTCACAGCGGTGAACGAAGGGGAGCGTCATGGCGAGCCGAACGGGAGGGGCCGAACCACGGCTCGGTGCACGGCTGCGGGACCGGATCCGCGGCGCTCTGCCGCTCGGCGGACGCAGGGTCGCGCTGCTGCGCCGTTTCACGGCGGGGGCGCTGCTGCTCACGGCGGTGGCGCTCGCCCTGCCCCTCGCCCCGGCGTCCGGGCCGCGAGGCGAGCCCGTGCTGACCGCGGCTCACGAGCTGGACCCCGGTACGGAACTCGCGGCGAGCGATCTCGCCGTCCGGAGGATGCCGCGTGAGCTCGTGCCGGAGGGCGCCCTGCGCGACCGGGAACGAGTCGTCGGCGAGGTCCTCGCGCACGCCGTCCGGGACGGCGTGCCCCTGACCGATCTGAGTCTGCTCGACGACACGCTGGCCCGCGTCACGGCGGGAGACGACGACCGGGCCGCCGTCGTGCTGCGTCCCGCGGAGAGCGCGATCGCGGAACTCCTCCGTCCCGGGGCACGCGTCGACATCGTCACCGAGCGGGACGGCCGGGCAGCCGTGCTGGCCGAACGCGCCGCCGTAGTCGCCACGCACCCACCGGAAGCGAGCGGGGAGCACACCGCCCTCGTCGTGGTGGGCCTCGATCGTGCGCGGGCCGCGAAAGTGGCTTCGGCGAAGCTGAGCGGCCCGCTGACACTGACACTGCGGTAGGGCTCCGAAGGTGGAACCCCGCTACGGCGAAACGAGCGGAAAACCTCGATCAGCCGTGGTGCGGAGGGCGGTTCTCCCGGTACCACGAGTCCCCGGCCTCGCCCTCCTGCCGATCACGTTCGTCGCCGGTGGTGTCCGGCAGCACGTCGCCGAAGACCTCCGCGAGCTTCCGGGACCGGCGCGGTCGCTCCGGTTCCCCGGAAGCCGGATGTCGCCCCTCGGACACGAAATCAACCTCCACGTCGTTCACCGCTCCCGAGTCCGCGAGAGGTTCAGCTCAGCGCCCCCGGGGCCAGCCGAGTCCCCGGAAATCCTCCGCATCGACGCAAGCGCTCCGAGCCTACGCGGTCAGCACCGCCGACCCGCGCACTAGATCTCGTCCATCCCGGAGAGCTGCTCGATCACATGCGTCACCAGCGGCGTGAGGGTGGCCATGCCGTCCCTGATAGCGGCGCGGGACCCGGCCAGATTGACGACCAGCGTGCTGCCGGAAACACCGACGAGCCCCCGGGAGACCCCGGCGTCGACGGCACCCGCGGCCAAGCCGGACGCCCGCAACGCCTCCGCTATCCCCGGAACCGGACGGTCCAGCACACCGGAGGTCGCGTCCGGTGTGACGTCGCGTGGCGAGACGCCGGTCCCTCCGACCGTGATCACCACGTCGACACCGCCGATCACGGCCGTGTTCAACGCGTTCCTGATCTCGACCGCCTCCCCCGCGACGGCGACGTTGCCGTCGACGATGAAGCCGGCCTCCTCCAACAATTCGGTCACCAGCGGACCGGTGGTGTCCTCGTGCTCGCTCTGCGCGACCCGGTCGTCGACCACGACCACCAGAGCCCGCCCCAACCGCTGCGCGTTGCGTTCCATGCCGGTCACCGTAGCGTTCAGCGAGTCGAAGTCCGGATCCAGTGGCTCGGAGAAGCTGACATCGCGCAGTGGGTGATCGACGACACGGTTACCTCGACCGTCCATGTGTTGTCTCCTGCTTGTCGTGCGTTCCACGGGCTTTCCGCGTCCCCCGACTACGTGCGTCCCGTCCTGTGCACCCCTGTCCACGCGCGCCTCGCGGGGAGGTCCCGCCTCGCACGTCGGTGACGGGGCGTGGATGCGGCCCGGCCCGCACACGCACTGCCCGGCTCGCCTCGTTCTGCGAGCGGAAGGACCGGGAGCGGTCACTGCTCCTGGCCGGCGAGAGTCGCCTCTACAGTGTGCTCGTTGTTGCCCTGCCTGTCGGTCATCGTGAGAGTGACGGTCGTCCCCGGGGAGTAGGAACGGACGGCCGCCACCAGTTCGTCACCGCTGGTGATGGTCCGATCGTTGACCTTGGTGATGACGTCGCCCTTCTCGACGCCCGCCTTGGCGGCAGGCCCGTCGGAGGGCACGTCGACTATCAGCGCCCCGGCGGAGGAACGCCCGGTGATGTCGACCGTCACGCCGAGGGTGGTCTTGGCGGCCGTTCCGTCCTCGATGAGCTGCTTGCCGATCCGCTTGGCCTGATCGACCGGTATGGCGAACCCGAGACCGACCGAACCGGCCTGTCCGGTTCCCGAACCGGGACTGTAGATAGCCGAGTTGATACCGATCACCTGGCCGTCCATGTTGACCAACGGCCCCCCGGAGTTGCCCGGGTTGATGGCCGCGTCGGTCTGCAGGGCGTTGAGCACCGTGGCCTGGCTCCCGCTCTCGCCACCGGCCCGAACCGGGCGGTCCGTGGCACTGATGATGCCGCTGGTGACGGTCCCGGAGAGTCCGTAGGGCGAACCGATGGCCACCGCTCCCGAACCGACCTCGACGTCGTCCGAACGTCCCAGGGTCGCCGGGGTGAGCCCTTCGGCGTCGGCCTTCACCACGGCCAGATCGGCCCACGGCGCGGTGCCGACCACCCGCAGCTGCTTCGAGCTGCCGTCGTTGAACCGGGCGACGAGCTCTCCGCCCGTCCCCCCGGCCGTGGCCACGTGGTTGTTGGTGAGGATGTAGCCGTCCTCGCTGATCACGATCCCCGAGCCCGAACCGGATGAGGAGGAGCCGCCCGCGCCACCGGACTGAATCTGCACCACGCTCGGCAGCACGCTGTTCGCGACGGCCTGCGCCGATCCCGGCTCGGCCGTGCCGGTGTTGGAAGCGGGTTTCGGCTGGTCGAACGAGGTGACCGCGGAGGAGTCGTCGGTGAACTGGTTCACGGCGTAGCTGCCGACACCGCCCCCGATCAGGCTGACCACGGCCGCCAGGGCGGTCACCCCCACCACGAACCTGCCGCGACCGCCGCGCCCGCCCCGCTGGTTCGGCGGTGCGGACTCGTTCTGCGCCGCGGCCATCCCCTGGTACTGGTACGCCGCGTACTGCCCCTGCTGGTGCGGGTCCTGGGGCTGCTGTCCCTGCGGATAGGTGCCGTACTGCGCGGCGCCCTGCGGCATCCGCTGGGTGGGGTACCCCTGCTGCGGGCCCGTGGCGTAACCGGGTTGCTGCGCTCCGGGCTGCTCAGCGGGATGCTGCTGCCACGAGGGCGGCGGCTGTCCCACGCCGTACGGCTGCTGGGGCTGTTGAGGTTGCTGGGGCGGTTGGGGCTGCTGCGGAGCATAGGGCGACCGGGGCCACGCGCCCCCCGTCGTGGCTTCCGGCTCCCCTCCGGACTCCGGTGCGCCCCCCGGCTGCTGTTCCGGGGCCCGTTGCTCGTCCCGCGGGTGCTGCGGAGGCGCTCCGCCCGCGTCCCGCGTTTCCTCCGCGGGGCCCTGCGGCTCGGAGCTCGGGGCGCTTCCCCACGGGGTGTCCTGCCGTGCCTGTTCCGGGGACTGCTGTTCCCCGGCGGAACCGGAAGAGCTCTGCTCGGGGGGAACGGCGCCGGTGGTACCGCTCTCGCCCGCGGCTTCCCGCTGCGAGCCGTCGTCCCCCGGTGCTTGCGGCTCCTCCTGTCTTCCCTCGGAGAAACCGTTGTTCTGTTCGGTCATGTCTCCACCCTGCGTCATGCGACTGAGAACCGCCTGAGATCAGACTGGGAGTCGGACGATGATTGCCGAAAGACTCACCACCCCGGTTCGCGCGGGTGGTTCCCGCGGCGAAGCCACGGGGGCCGGATCGGGATCCCACGGCGGCACCGGCTGCTCGGGTGGACGTTTCGGCGCCGCCCCGCCCAGTCGGTGTCCGGGAGGGACGTCACACCTCCCGCAGGCGTTCGGCCACCTGCTCGGGGGTCACGTCGCTGACCCAGACTCCCATGCCCGACTCGGATCCCGCCAGGTACTTGAGCTTGTCGGCCGAACGGCGCACCGAGAACACGTTCAGGTGCAGCCAGGAGAGGCTCCTGCCCGTGTTGACCGGCGCCTGGTTCCAGGCGGCTATGTACGGCAGCGGGCCGTCGTGGAGCCGGTCGAACCTGCCCAGCACGTCCAGGTACACGGCTGCGAAGTCGTCGCGCTCCTCATCGGTGAGCTCGACCAGGTCGGGCACTTTCCGGCGCGGAGCCAGCATGACCTCCACCGGCCAGCGCGCGGCCGGGGGCACGAACGCCGTCCAGTGCTCGGAATCGACGATCACCCGCTGCCCCCCGGCACGTTCCGCGGCGAGCACGTCGCCGAAGACGTTCCCGCCGTGCCGCTTCTCGTACTCCTCGGCGACGCGCAGGTGCTGGGCCGTTCTCGGGGTGACGAAGGGGTAGGCGTAGATCTGCCCGTGCGGGTGGTGCAGGGTCACGCCGATCTCCTCACCCCTGTTCTCGAAGCAGAAGACCTGCTCCACACCCCCCTGCGCGGCGAGCTCCGCGGTCCGGTCCGCCCAGGCGTCCACCACGGTGCGCGCCTGCCGCCTGCTCAGTTCCGCGAAGGAACCGCTGTGCTCGGAGGTGAAGCAGACCACCTCGCAGCGCCCGCGCGCGGGGGCCCGCTCCACCAGCGCGTCCGTCGGCAGGCCCGCGGAGTCCTCCGGGTAGTCCTCCCCTGGGAAGCGGGTGAACGAGGGGAAGCGGTTCTCGAAGACCGCCACCTCGTAGTCGGTTTCCGGGATCTCGCTGAGCCTGCCGGGGGAGCTGGGGCACAGCGGGCACAGGTCGGCAGGTGGCTTGTACGTACGTGTCTGGCGATGCGCCGCCATCGCGATCCACTCACCGCTCAGCGGATCCCTGCGCATCTCCGAGGGGCCCGGCTGCGGAGGCAGCTCACGGTCGTCCTCGGCCCGCCTCGGCGGCGCCGAGGAGTCCGCGTCGAAGTAGATGATCTCCCTGCCGTCGGCCAGTCGCCGCGCGGTCCGCCTCACTTCCCGTCATCCTCCTTCGGATTCGTTTCCTCCGAGGAGCCGGCCGCTGCGCCACCCGCCGCGGCGACGGGTGCGATCGCGAGCTCGGAGACGTGGTCGTTCAGCGTGGCGCGGGCTTCGTCCGGCAGCCCGTCGTCGGTCACCAGCACGTCCGCTTCGTCGAGCCCGACGATGGTGGAGATCCCGACGGTGGACCACTTGGCGTGGTCGGCCAGCACGACGAGGCGGTTGCCGGTGCGGGCCAGTGCGCGGTTCGTCTCGCTCTCGTCCAGGTTCGGGGTGGTGAATCCCGCCCTGGTGCTCATCCCGTGCACCCCGAGGAAAACGACGTCCAGGTGCAGCGACTGCAGCGCGCGGACGGCCACCGGCCCGACGAGCGCGTCGGAGGGGGTCCGGACTCCTCCGGTGAGGATCACCGTGCGGTCGGTGCGTCCGCGCTGTTGCAGCACGTCGGCGATCCGCACCGAGTTCGTCACCACGGTCAGGTCGGCGACGTCGTCGAGGTGACGAGCCAGGGTCCAGGTGGTCGTACCGGCGGACAGCCCCATGGCCGTTCCGGGGCGGATCATCTCGGCCGCGCGCAGGGCTATGGCCTTCTTCTCCTCGGGCTGGTAGACCGATTTGGCCTCGAACCCCGGTTCGTCCGTGCTGCGGTCGAGCACCGAGGTGGCTCCGCCGTAGACCTTCTCGACCTCCCCGCGGGACGCCAGTGCGTCGAGGTCCCTGCGGATGGTCATGTCCGAGACACCCAACCGCTGAACCAGGTCACTCACCTGCACGGCACCTGTCCGGCGCACTTCGTCCAATATCATGTCCTGGCGCTGACGTGCCAGCATCGTCTCTCCAACCCACCGGGTGCGCCGGGTTCCGCGGGCCGTGCGGTGCGCACCGCACGGGGCGGGTCTCCGCCCCGCGAAAGCACCGGCCTTCACGCGTCCTCGCGAGGCCGTTCAGCACCGCCGAGTCGGCCCGGTTACCCGCAAGTCCACACAAAAACAACACAAAGCAACAACATCCTACAAGACTACGCGTCGAAGCCAAGCGTGTCGGCTCCAACACGACATCCGCGTTCGCCGCCGCGCGGTCAGCCGTTCTCGGTGGAGGCGCTCGGGCGGCCGGGCAGGTACATCGAGAGCAACGTCCCCCCCTCGGGGGCGTCCCCCACGCGCACGCTGCCCCCGTGCCGCTCGGCGACCTGCTTGACGATCGCCAGTCCGAGCCCCGAACCACGCAGCGGGCGGGCCTCGGTGGAGCGGTAGAACCGCTCGAACACGTGCGGCCGGTCCTCCTCCGGGATCCCCGGCCCGCTGTCGGCCACCTCCAGCACGGCGAACCCGGCGTCGTGCTGGCGCGACTCCACCCGGACGGTTCCCCCGGCCGGGCTCCACTTGGCCGCGTTGTCCAACAGGTTCAGCACGGCCCGTTCGAGCGCCGTGGCATCGCCGAGCAGCGTCCACGGCCGCAGCCGCACGTCGAACTCGACCTCGGAAGTGCGCCTCCTGGCCCTGCTCGAGGCCCGCTCGACGATGTCGACGAGCTCCACGGACTCGTGCACGGCGTTCGGGGCGTCCTCCCTCGCGAGCTCCACCAGGTCCCCCACCAGGGCGGAGAGCTCCGTGAGCTGGGCCTGCACGTCGTCCAGCATCTCGGCGCGGTCCTCATCGGACAACCGGGGGGTGTCGGGCTTGTCGGAGGCGATCAACAACTCCAGGTTCGTCCGCAGCGAGGTGAGCGGGGTGCGCAGCTCGTGCCCCGCGTCGGCCACCAGCCTGCGCTGCTGTTCCTGCGACTCGGCCAGCGCGCCGAGCATCTTGTTGAAACTGGTGGTCAAGCGGGCCAGCTCGTCGTCACCGCTGACCGGGATCGGACGCAGGTCACCCGTCCGCGCGACACGTTCGGTCGCCGCGGTCAGCCGCTGCACCGGACGCAGCGCCGGACGCGCCACGGCGGTCCCCGCCGCGGCGGCCAGCAGGATCCCCGCGCCGCCTATCACGACCAGGACCACGCTCAGCTGCGCCAGGGTCGCCTTCGTCGGGGCCAAGGACTGCGACATCACCAGTGCCATGTCGTCGCCCGCGGGCAACGCGATCACCCTGTTGTTGGTGGACTCGTCGGTGCGCAGCGACGAGGGGGACTCGCCTCTGGCGACGGAGAGTTCGTCCCCGCCCCACGGCGGTGCCTCCCCCGGGCCGGTCACCGACTTCCCGTCGGCCGAGACCAGGCAGATCCGCAGGTTGGCAGCGGCGTAGAAAGCGGCCGGGACCGACCGCAGGTTCGGCTCCAGCACCTGCGGCCCCGACACGGCCTGACTCGCGCGTTCCTGCAGGTTCTGGTCCACCTGCTCGTAGAGGCTCTCCCGGACGGTCACGAAGGCCCCGATGGAGACCAGCGCGACCGTTCCCGCCACGCAGATGGCCGCCAACAACGTCACCCTGCTGCGCAGCGAGACGCGCTGCCATCTGCCGGTCCTCTCGTCGGTGGGCTGCGCCTCGATCAGATCGGGCGGTGGTGGTGCCGGTGCTGTCACGGCGGAGTCTCCCGAAGCACGTATCCGACTCCACGGACGGTGTGAATCAAACGCGGTTCCCCCGAGGCCTCGGTCTTGCGTCGCAGATAGCCGACGTAGACCTCGAGCGCGTTGCCCGTGGTCGGGAAATCGTAGCCCCACACGTCCTCGAGCAGCCTGCTGCGCGTCAGGACCTGCTTCGGGTGCGCCATCAGCAGCTCGAGCAGCGCGAACTCGGTCCGCGTCAGGCTGATCCCGCGCTCCCCCCGGCGCACCTCCCTGGTTCCCGGGTCCAGCTCCAGGTCGGAGAAGCGCAGCGGCTCCGGCTCCTCGGCTCCCGGCTCGGGAGCCGAGGCCCTGCGCAGCAGGGCCCGCATCCGGGCGAGCAGCTCCTCGAGCGCGAAGGGCTTGGGCAGGTAGTCATCGGCTCCCGCGTCCAGCCCGGCGACCCGGTCGGAAACGGCCTCCCGCGCGGTGAGCACCAGGATCGGCAGGTCGTCCCCGGTGCCGCGGAGCCTGCGGGC
Source organism: Actinopolyspora biskrensis (assembly GCF_013408175.1). Taxonomy (GTDB): domain Bacteria; phylum Actinomycetota; class Actinomycetes; order Mycobacteriales; family Pseudonocardiaceae; genus Actinopolyspora; species Actinopolyspora biskrensis. The sequence goes on along the minus strand of NZ_JACBYW010000004.1, from coordinate 354,936 downwards.
GACCTCCAGCCCGTCGACCTTGGGCATCATGACGTCGAGAACCATCGCATCCGGACGTGCCGCGGTGAGCGACTCCAGGGCCTGCTGACCGTCCGAGGCCAGCTCGACCTGATAACCGTTGAACTCCAAGGACCTCCGCAGGGACTCCCGCACGGCACGGTCGTCGTCGACGACGAGAATGCGCATGTCCCCCAGTCTTACCCGAAGCCCTGAGAACAGACTGAGAAGCGGGCCGGGATCACCGGCGTGTCGAAAAATCTATGACCGGGGTCACACCCGCCCGGAGGTTCCCCACCGCACGAGCTATCGGAAAAGTGCGCGGGATCATTCACATCTCGGCCCTCTGGGAAGACCCGCCGCACGCACGGCAGGATGGCGAGGATGACAACGGCCGGACAACCACGAGGGGCTCACTCCTCGCAACCGACATCCGATCTCTACGACGTGATCAACCGACGTCGCGACGTGCGTTCCGAGTTCACCGGGGAGGAGATCCCCCCCGAGGTGCTCCGGCGGGTACTCGGCGCGGCGCACAGTGCGCCCAGCGTGGGGCTGTCCCAGCCGTGGGACTTCGTCCTCGTCCGCGACGAGGCCACTCGCAGGTCCTTCCGCGAGCACGTGCTCGCGGAGCGCAGCGTCTTCGCCGCCGAGCTGAGCGGGGAGCGCGCCGAGACGTTCTCCAAGATCAAGGTCGAGGGAATCGTGGAGTCCTCCATCGGGATCACGGTCACCTACGACCCCGAACGCGGTTCCCCCGACGTGCTCGGGCGCCACGCCATCGCCGACGCGGGCCTGTACTCCGTCTGCCTGGCCATCCAGAACCTGTGGCTGTCCGCCACCGCCGAAGGGCTCGGCGTGGGCTGGGTCAGCTTCTACCGGGAGGACTTCCTGCGCAGGCTGCTGGACATCCCGTCGGGAGTGCGGCCGGTCGCCTGGCTGTGCCTCGGCACGGTGAAGGAGCTCGCGCAGGAGCCCGACCTGGAACGGCACGGCTGGCGCAGCAGGCTGCAACTGGACGATGTTGTGCATGACGGCAAGTACCGGCACGATTTCACCCGGTAGCCTGATGCGCGAAGGTCGCGTAATCGACGCGGACTCCCCGGGGACCGAACCACGCCGGTTCGGCCCGACCCGGTGACTTCGCGATCTCGGAGTGCGAGGACGCCGTGGAACAAGACGATCCGATGCTGGTGGGCCGGATACCCGAGCAGGACCGTCATGTGCGTCTGTTACTCGACTCCGGGCGGATCGAGGAGTGCGAGGCCGCCTTCGACGACTCCATAGCCAGCGCTCCCAACCTCGTCGGCAACGAGTGGAGCCGCCCGGTCGTGATCGTGCACCGGGCACTGCTCGCCTGGAGGCTGGGGCGGGTGTCGCTCGCGCTGGAACTCGCGGCCGACGCGTGGAGCGAGCTGGACGCGGAGTGGCGCAACGACGCCTCCACCGCGCACGCCCTGAGCATGCTCGGCTATCTGCTCGAGGGGCACAGCACACCGGCGCTCGAGCTGCTCAGCCGCGCCGTGCGGATCGCACGGGAGTCCGACGACCCGGAGACGCTCGCGCACTGCCTGCTGCGCGAGGGGACCACGCTGGTGGCGCGTGTGCTGGTGCACGAAATGGCCTCCGAACGCTACCTCTCCGACGGGCTGGAGAAGTTCAACGAGACGATCAGCCTGAGCTCGTACGGGGCGCTGCGGAGGCGGGCGATGGCCAGCAGCGCACGCACGCTGGTGGAGCTGGGAAGCCTCCGAACCGCCCATGCACGGGTCCTCGAGGCTCTCGAGGACTCCCGGCGCACCGACGACCTGTTCGGCGAGTCGCTCTCCTACTGGACCCTCGCCGAGGTGCACCGCAGGCGGGGCGAGCTGGACAAGTCCAGGACCGCGGCCAGTCGAGCGCTGCACGGGGCCGAGCTCAGCAAGGACACGCTGCTGATCACGCGGATCTCCACCGATCTGGGGTCCATCTGCCAGCAGCTCGGCGACCACGTGGGTGAGGCCACCGCGTTGCGCAGGGCGCTGCGTGCCTCCGGAAGCACCGTGAGCGTGCTGCGGGAAGGGCTCGCCCAGGCGCTGGAGCAGCGGCGCATCGCGGTGCACGCCCAGCGCAAGGCCAACGCGGCCGAGGCCGCGGCGCTGCGGGACCCGCTGACCGGGCTGGCCAACAGGCTCGGCCTGGAGCGCTACGGGCCGGGGCTGATCGAGCGGAGCGCCTCCAGGGGGTGCATTCCCTGGCTGCTGCTGCTGGACGTCGACTGGTTCAAGGACGTCAACGACAGGGCCGGGCACTCGATGGGCGACACGGCGCTGCGCGAGGTGGCCGGGCTGCTGCGCAACGAGTGCCGCGGTGACGACCTGCTCTGCCGGTGGGCCGGGGACGAGTTCGTGATACTGCTCGTCGACTCGACCGGTGACGGCCGGTCCGCGGGCCCCGTGGTCGCCGAGCGCATCCGAGCAGCCGTCGACGGCCACGACTGGTCCCAGGTTCTGGGCGAGTTGGAGCGCCTCCCCACCGTCAGCATCGGGGCCGCCGCGGGACCGGCGCGGTTGGAGGACCTGTTCACCGCGGCCGACGTCGCGCTGTACCGGGCCAAGCACGGCGGGCGGAACCGGGTGGAGATCAACGATTCCGAGCGGCGCGAGCCCCAGACCGTCGAGTGAGTCCCGCCAACCGGTTCGTGGCGATAGGATCGGGCCCGTGTCGACGGCTCAGCAGTCCCGCGGCGGACCGTCCGGCCGAGGAAACGTCGATGGGTACAATGTGGATGGAGCCGGGAGCCGGGAGCCGGGAGCCGGGAGCCGGGAGCCGGGAGCCGGGAGCCGGGAGCCGGGAGCCGGGAGCCGGGAGCCGGGAGCCGGGAGCCGGGGTGATCCCTGGGGGACCGCGCCCGTGCGCAGGCGGGTTCTCGGGGTCGTTCGCAACCTGACCGCCCTGGACCGGCTCGCCGACGTGCTCACGGTGCTCGCCGATGACTTCCGGGTGGAGACCCGGTTCACCCACGCCGCCGGTTCGGAGTTCGACGCCGACCTGTCCGGGCACTTCCGCCGCGCGGGGATGCACGTGGTCCCGTGGGCGGAGGCGAGCGGGCGGAACTTCGACCTGGCCATCTCCCCCAGCGGCAACGGCGCGCTGCACGAGCTGGACGTGCCGGTGCTGACCCTCTCCCACGGCGCGGGCCACCACAAGCACCTCCCCTCCGGGCAGGGGTTCGGCTCGGAGGTGGCCGGTCTGGCGCACGAGCAGCTCGTGCGGAACGGAAGGGTCGTGCCCTCGGTCGTGTGCCTGTCCCATCGGGACCAGTTCGAGCTGCTGGCCCGCGAGTGCCCGCTCGCCAAGGACCGGGCCGAGGTGGTCGGGGACCCGTGCTTCGACCGGTTGCGGATCAGCACGCCGTCCCGGGAGAGCTACCGGGACTCCCTCGGGACCGGGGACCGCGAGCTCGTGCTGCTGGCGTCCACCTGGGGGCCGCGTGCGCTGTTCGGCCGCGCGCCGGAACTGGCCGGGGAGCTGGTGGACGCGCTGCCGGGGCGGAATCACCAGGTCGCCCTGGTGCTGCACCCCAACGTCTGGGACCGGCACGGTCCCTGGCAGATCCGGCAGTGGACCGACCGGGCCCGGGACTCCGGGCTGGTGCTGGTTCCGCCCGAGCACGGGTGGAAGGCCGCCCTCGTCGCCGCCGACACCGTGGTCTCCGACCACGGATCACTGGGGATGTACGCGGCTGCGCTGGGAAAACGACTGCTGCTGGCGGAGTTCGGCCGCCGGGAGGTGGTGGCGGGCACCCCGCGGGAGGAGCTGGGCAGGCGCGCCGCCTACCTGGATCGTGGTCTCCCGCTGCGCGAGCAGCTCGAGCGGGCCGCTCCGGTGGAGGGGTACGCCGAGCTCGTGAGCGCGGCCTTCGCGCGGCCCGGAGGAGCCGCCGATGCCCTGCGCCGGGTTATCTACGAGCAGCTCGGAATCACCGAGCCCTCGTGGCGGGCGGTGGCGCGGCCCGTGGACCCCTTCGTCCCCGAGTGAGCGCTCGGAGTTTCCGCGGCTCTTTTTGCGTAGGCGATTCAGGGTTTCCTTCGGCGCCGGAGGTCGGGGCACCGCAGCGAGAGCCCGCGAGAGGTTCCGCCAAGCAACCACCTACGACGAGGAAGCACGGAGCAGTCGATTACCCGAGTTCGGCGCGCAACCTCGCGGCTCGGGGGCTGCCCGCATGCTCGTAGATCGCGGCGGCCTCCCGCAGGCACTGCGCGGCTCGGTCGTCCTCACCCAGCTCGCGCAGTGACGGCGCGAGCCGTTCGAAGGGCTGGGCCAGGTCGAAGAGCAGCCGCTCGTCGTCCGAATCGGACTGGTGCGCGCTCATCTCGCGCACCGCCGCGCCCAGCTGCTCGACGGCTTCCTCGTGACGGCCCAGCCGCTGGTACACGATCCCCCTGGTGAGCCTGATCCGGGCCGGGGTGCGCCAGTCGTTCGGGAAGTCCTTCAGGCGCGCGGTCGCGGTTTCCAGGCGTTCCAGTGCCGTTCCCTGGTCGCCGAGTCCACTGTGGGCCTGGGCGGCGAAGTGCTCCACCAGGGCCATGCCGCGCTGTTTGCCCAGGGCGCTGTTGATCTCCCAGGAGCGGACGAGCGGCTCGATCGCCGACTCGTAGCTCTCCTCCTCCAGGTAGACCCGCCCGTGGAACTCGTGGGCCGAGGCCAGCACCTGGCGGTGTCCGGAGTTCACGGCGGTTTCGACGGCTTCGCGCGCCTGCTCGTGGGCCGCGGTGAAGTGGTGGAGTTCCATCAGCACGCGGGTGCGCAGGATGCGCATCCTGGCCAGGGCGAGCGTGTCGGCCCGGCGCTCGGCCGCCTCGACCGCGGTTCCGAAGGCGCGCAGCGTCTCGTCGTAGTGCTTGTGGTAGTTGTGCAGCGTCCACAGTGCACCGTCGCAGAGCGCGAGGACCGTTTCGTCGTCGCCGCGCAGCTCCGCGTCGTGCAGCAGCGCGAGGATGTTGGGGAGTTCGGTTTCCAGCCAGCGCAGCGCGGTCCGCTTGGTGAACGGGTTCCGCTCGGGCGCCACCAGGTCCTCGTCACCGGCCACGCGCAGCCTGTTCGCCTCCATCACGGCGCGGTCGGCGTGGGCGCCCAGCCTGCGGTAGCGGGTGACCAGGCGCCGGTGGGCCCGTTCGGAGTGCTCCCGGTCCAGCGCCTTGGCGTGTTCGCCTGCGTGGGCGCGCACCAGGTCGTGGAGGTGGAAGCGTCCCGGTTCGGACTCGCGCAGCAGGTTCGCGGCGTGCAGCTCGTAGAGCAGGTCCTCGGCCTCGGTCGGTGCGGTGTCCAGCAGCGCGGCCGTGGTCGCGACGTCGAAGGTGCGGCAGGGGACGGTACCGAGCAGGCGGTAGAGCTCGGTCTGGTCGGCGGGCAGGTCGGTGACCACGAGCTCCAGGGTGTCGCGCACGCGGGGGTTGTCGCGCAGGAACTCGGGCTTGTGGGACGGGTCGGCGAGCCAGTCGGCGGCGCGGCGCGGTGTCCAGTGCTTGAGCCGCTTGATCTTCTTGCCCACGGACTCCAGCGCCAGCGGCATGTTCCCGCACAGCTCGACGAGCCGCTTCGCGTCGGGGTCCTCCGCGTCGAGCCGCGTTTCGGTGATCCGGGCGAGCAGCTCGATCGCGTGTTCGTCGGAGAGCGGTTCGAGGTCGATCGAGCTCACCCCGTCGGAGGAGAATTCGTCCGCGCTGTACTGGCTGGTGAACAGGATCAGGCTCTCCGGGGCGGCGATCCGGAGCTGCAGCAGGTGGCGCGGGTGCACCAGCCCGTCGAAGACGAAGCCCATCCGGCGGTCGCGGGTCAGCTCGTGCAGCAGGACCAGCGCTTCCCCACCGGAGGCGGGCAGGTCGCGCTCGGCCGTGCCCAGCCGGCGCAGGCACAGCAGGGCCAGCTCGCCGGGGCCGGACGGGGCCAGCCCGTGGCAGTCGACGTAGTGGAAGCCGTCCTCGAAGCGGTCCTGGACTTCCCAGGAGAAGCTCCTGGCCAGCGTGCTCTTGCCGACTCCGCTGATGCCGCAGAGCGCGATGAGGACCGTGCCGGTGGTCTCGCCGTCGTCGGCCGCCCGGTCGAGCGCCTCGTGCAGCCTGCGGTTGTCGCTCCGGCGGTCGACCAGCAGTCTCGGGCCGGGTGGAAGGCTGTTCCGGCGACGTGCGGGAGACTCCTCCCGCGCCTGGTGGTAGTGCAGTGTCACTTGTTCGATGTGCGCCGCCTGCACCGCGTTGTGCGCGTCGCCGTGGAACTCGTTCGTCATCGCCACCCCAGTGCCGTCTCGGAGCACACGGTAACGATCAGTTGACCGTGCGGGGAAGGGGCTTTCCGCTCGGCCCGGCGAGAAGGCCCGGCCAGCGCGCCGAGTGCCGCTCCCCGCTCCCAGCACCGGCCCGGTGTTCGGCGGCACGCACCGGAGCGGTATCCTCGTTGACGGATCGGCTTCGACGAGCCGGGACGAACAACCGAAGCCCTCGTAGCTCAGGGGATAGAGCACCGCTCTCCTAAAGCGGGTGTCGCAGGTTCGAATCCTGCCGAGGGCACATCACCCCAGCGCACGTGGGCGAGCAGGGATCTCGAGCAAGATCGATCCCCACTTTATCCCCACTTTTGCTCAGCCCTGATCGTGCAGGTCGTCCAGGGCTCGGGCCGCCGAGTCCCCGACCGTCTTGCGGTTCATGTACACGTCTTGAGTCATGCTGACACGATCATGCCCGAGGTAATCCGCGATCTCGCGAGCCGACAGCCCGGCCTCATCGAGACGAGTGGCGACCAGGTGCCGAAAGGCGTGCGGGTGCAGCCCAAGCCACTCGGTATCCGTCAGCACTGCGCGGAGATCCGCCCGGGTGTTGTCGGGATCGCGCAGCGTGCCCGAGGCGGTCGGAAACACCCACTCGGTTTCCGCGGCATCACGACGCCGCCGCAGCAGATCCACGAACCACGCGGGAACGGTGACCGTGCGCATGCCCGCCGAGGACTTCGTGTGCTCCTGCACGAACAGGCCCACGCCCTTCTCCCGGATCACGGTCCCTTCGATCCTGATCGTGCCCGCTTGTAGGTCGATCTTGGACCAGTCCAGCGCGAGCAATTCGCCGATGCGACAGCCGAGCGCGGCCAACGCGTCCACCACGTCCGGCAGGTCACGTCGGTTCGCCTTCGTCGAGGCAGCGAGATGCTTGCGCAGGCCGAGGTATTCCGCCCGCGTGATCACGGTCTTCTGATTACTCGACCGCGAGCCGCTCGCCTTCGGCAAGGTCACTTCGTTGACCGGATTGCTCGGGAGCGCGTCGTGACGGACCGCGATCGCCAGCACTCCCGACAGCACCACCTTGGCGTGCTTGGCGCTGCCCGATCCGGCATTGTCGTGAATCGCCCGGAGCACCCGAGTGGCTACCGAGACCGTCACCTCGGACACCCGAAGCGCTCCCACCGGTTGAGCCAGATCCCGCTCCCACGCATCGCGGTAGGTGCGCTTGGTCCGCATCGCCTTGTCTGACTCGTCCAACTCCCGAAGCCACATCTGCGCCAAGTCGACGAGCTTGCTTCGCGCGGTGACCTCATCACCGGCCACAGCCCGCGCACGGTCCCGCAACGCTTGCTTCAGGTTCTCCTTGGCACCGGTCTTACTCGTCCCCATGCGCTCGACGTGTCGCACGGTACCGTCATAGTCGCGATACTTGGTCCGCGCTCGGAACTTCTTCTCGGCGACCTTGTAGCACCGAATCTCACCATGCGTACCCAACGGCAGCGGTGGGCGTGGCATCAGCTCACCTCCGCGGGTTGTTGGTCGAACCAGGTTTCGACGTCGTCGGGTTTGAAGCGCAGGTGTTTGCCGACGCGGCGGCCGGGTGGCCCGGCCCCGCGGCTGCGCCATTGGTAGAGGGTTTGCACGGGGATGCCGAGGTAGTCGGCCACGTCGGAGGGGCCCCAGAGGTTGCGCATGGTTAGTTCCTCCGTTTCTCGTGTTCGTAGCGTTGCTGGCGGTCCAGCCGGATCCGGTGGGCGATGGCTTCGGCGAGTTCGGTTTCCTCCGGTGAGTCGTGGCCGACGGAGACCATGTCCCAGTGGTTGATCACGGTGATCTGGTCGTCGGTCACGCCGAGTTCGTCGAGCACCGAGTCGTGCCGGTATTGGCGCCGGTCGGCCCGGATCTGGGTGAAGGTCGTGCTGTAGTGCTTGGACTTGGACAGGAAGTGCCCGCGGAAGCCGAGCATGTGGGCCCACCGGCGGGTTTTGAGCGCGTCGAGCGGGTCCACCTCGAGGGCCGTGTCGGGACGTAGGTAGTGCTCGCGGGTGGTGCGGGCCACCTGGCCGCCGCCGTGGCAGGTCGGGCAGCTACCGGTCCTGGAGTGGCAGGGGCAGCCGTCCCCGGCGTGCGGGTGGTTCGGGTGGCAGTCCGGGCAGGCCACTGGGGCGCCGAGGTTCCAGGCGGTTTGGATGATGCGCCGGTGGTGCGGGTTGATGGCGAGCAGGTCGAGGTGTCCTTGTGAGCGGATCGGCTTGTCGATTGCCTCGCTCGTTGAGGTGCCTTTGGTGGCGTATTTGGCCACGTAGGACGACAGCCGATCCTCGGTGATCTCACCCCGCTCGTTTTCGAGCTGGGAGGCGTTGGCCGCGCGGATGGGGCGCACGTCGAGTTGCTCGCCCCAGGTGAGTACGCGCCGCTGCCCCTCGACTTCGGGGGCGGTGACCGACACTGCCCGCGCCGCAGTCTGTATCGTCTCGGTGAGGAGTTCGGTGGTGGCCCAGGCCGGGGGCGTGTCGGTGGGACCGGCTGGCCCGTCGAGGCGGAGCACCGCGTGCAGGTGGATCACGCCGCGGCGCTGGTACTCGGCGACTTTGGCATACGACACGCGAGCGTGGTGGCCGAACTCGCGGGAGCCGATCCCGGCGGCCCGGGCCAGATGCCGCTTGAGATAGGTGGTGAACCGGTTCCAGAGCGGGCCGACGTGGGCTTGCCAGAGCACGTGCCCGAGGTAGTCGTAGGAGTCGGGCTCGATCGGTTGCCCGCGGGCCGGGTCGTGCTCGTGGTGAAACGAGCCGCAGGCACACGGCATGGTCTTGCCCGTTGTCGGGCTCACCCGTCGGTTGTGCACGGCACCGAAGGAGGGCGCGGTCAGGGTGACGAACACCCGCGGAGCCTCGGCCACGGTGTCGGGAACACCTTTGGAGCCCCCCGACAGGCCCGCGCGCAGCAGGTGGAACGCGTCGGCGGCGTAGCGGTCCGAGCAGGCCGGGCAGACCGATTCACGGCGGTTGCCGCAGGGGGTCATGATCTGGCCCGAGCGCGCGGCCAGCTCCGCCCCGCTGTGGGTGTCCTGGATGGCCCACCGGCCGGACAGGTGCACCGGGCGAGTGCAGCCGGCCACCGACTTGACTTTGCGTTTCCAGTCCTCGAAGTCCGGCGAGCGCATCCGGCGGGTCAGCCGGTCCACTTCCGGGGAGACGGGAAGAACCATGCAGCCACCTCCCAGCATGAAAAAGGCGGAAACCCCAGGGCACGAAGACCACGGGGTTTCCGCCGAGCAGTGATCAGAGACGAGTACGGGATCAGGACATCGCGTGCCCGTTGGTGTCGGGCATCGCGAGTTCCTCGGCCAGCTGAGCGGAGGTTCTCTCGGGCAGTTTGGTCAGCCGCTGAATATCGGTCGCACTCAGCGAACGTCCCGAGGAGTAGGCCTCATCGCGTGCTGTGGTGAGCGTGTTCAACACGGACTCGGGCAGCCGCACCGACGAAGGCCGCACCGGACCCAACGGGGCCGGTTCCGAGGCCGTTTCCTGCAGCGCGGGCCCCGGAGCCTCACCGGCCGGTTCGTCTGTTTCCGGTTCCGCGGAGTCTTCCGAAGCAGCCTCGGAGTCTTCCGAAGCAGCCTCGGAGGGTTCGGGAGTGTCCGAGTCCGGCACCGGCGAGGGCGCGGCCGTGTCCGCCGGTGGTTCGGGCTGTGTGGGGGTTTGGGCGAGTCCGGCGAGTTGGTGCACGGGGATGCTGGTGATGCGGTCGCGGAACGCTGCCGAGGTGCCGGCCCGGTCGACCAGCCACCGCAACAGCAGCAGTCCGGGGCGGAGGCGGAAGTTGGTGCGCCCGTGGCGGGTTTCGTAGTCGGCCCGCAGCTCGCTAAGCACCACGTCGAACACGGCCACCGCCGCTACGGGCAGCCCGGCCGCGACCAGGCGTGTTTCCACGGTGGGTTGGTGGATCCAGTTGATCCAGGCGCTCACGCCGGTGAAGGCCCACATCAGGATCCGGCCGCGCAGGGCCGAGCGCCCGTGGATCGAGGCCCGGTAGGTCATCAGGCTGCACGCGAAGGCGGCCCCGTCGAAGGTGGAGGGCAGCAACCACGCGGTCAGCACGGTGAACCCGACCATGTCGGTATGCCCGTAGTCGTGTAGCCCCACGAAGGAGGCCGCCCAGCCCATCACCGCCGCCAGGGCCACGATCACCAGCGAGACCGGAGCCAACCAGCGGTGCGCGCCCGAGGTCGACGGCCCGTCCGATTCGGTCTGTGCCGACATGCCAGCGACTCCCTTCCCTATTCGCTGTTCGGGGTGAGCAGGGCGAGCACGCCCCGGATAAGCAGGACCAGGACCAGCCCGATCCCGATGGACCAGGCGGGCCCGGCCAGGGCCCACAGCAGCGCCAGCACGCCGAGCACGGCCAGAGTGGACAGCAGCAGCCCGGCGAAGCCACGGCCGGAGAGGTGAAACAGGATCATCGTGTGACCGCCTTTCGGGACGGTTTGGTGTGGTACATGCGCTGATCGGCCAGCGCGAGCAGGTCGGATAAGGCGCCGTCGCCCGGGGTGGTGGTGGCCGCCCCGACCGACAGGGACAGCTCGATCGGGTGCCCGTCGATCACCCGAGTACCGCGGACGGTGCGGCGGATCTCGGCCGCTCTCTTCTCGGCCACGTCGCCCGCATCCGGGCGAGTGAGGAGTACGGCCAGTTCGTCGCCGTGCAGCCGGACGGGGAGCTCTCCCGGCCCGGTGGCCGCCTGTAATTCGGTCGCTATGGTGGTCAGCACCTGGTCGCCGGTGCGGTGTCCGTGGGTGTCGTTGACGTGTTTGAACCGGTCCACGTCGATCAACAGCACCCCGAGTGGGCTATTCGAGCGGCGCAGCCGCCGGGCCCGGTGGAAGGCCCGGTGCATCCGGGCACGGTTGGCCAGCCCGGTCAGCGGGTCGGTGTGCAGCCGGTGCCACAGCCGGTGTGCCCAGAGTCCGAGCCCGGAACTGGAGAGGGTGGTTGCGCCCAGGGCGAGTTCTGCCAACATGAAACCTGCCTCCATGAGTGAGGTAGGCCCCGCTCCTGAGTTCTCTTGCCGGAGGTAGGAGCGGGGCCGTTTCCGTGTTCGAGCGGGTTACGCGGCGTCGAAGTCCTCGTCCTCGTCGCCGTCATCCTCGATGTATTCGACATCGAGCGAGTCGGTCTCGGTCTCTGTCTGTTCCGTGTCGGCGGCCTCCGCGGAGTCCGCGGAGTCGGTGCCGGTGGGGAAGTCGAGGACGGTGGCGTCGTGGCTGGTGGCGAAGCGGACCAATTCGGTGATGTCGTCGTCGGTGGTGTAGGCCGCCCGCACGCGCAGGGGTTCGCGGTGTCCTTCGCGGGTCAGGTAGGCCACGCCGGGCATGTAGTCGGGGATCTGATCGGCGAAGGCGCCCCGGTCGCGCACGCCTTCCCCGAGGGCCATGTCCACGTACGAGGCCTCTTCCAGCCGCAGGGCCACCTTGGTCGGGAACAGTCCCCGCATGGGGATCACGTCTTTGGTCGGTTCCTGGGTGGCACCGACCACCCGGCCGCCGACCGCGCGGAACTGGGCCAGTGCCTTGGACAGCAGCCGTTCGAACTCGCGGGTGATGTCACGGTCGGCGTATTCGGTCATCGAGGCCAACTCATCGATGACCAGCAGGTCTAGCGGGTATTCGGCGGAGTCGCCCGGGGTCCAGTTGCGCCGCCCCTGGCGTCCCATGGTTTCTTTGCGCTCGTCCAGGGTGTCGACGTATTCGCGGGCCAGGTCCAGCCCGCTGGTGTCGTCGGTGGCCAGTCGGTGGAACATCCCTTCGCCCTGGCCGAACTCCATACCGCCCTTGGGATCGATCACCCACAGCCGCACCCGCCCGGAGCGGATCCACGGAGCCAACGCCCGCAACAGGCCCCACATCCACGAGCCTTTTCCGGCGCCCGGAGCACCGGCCAACAGGTGGTGCAACCCGTCGACGAAGTTCAGGGCGAACTCACGGCCGTATTCGTCTTGGCCGATCGGCAGCCGCGAGAGATCCACCGCGGACTCCTCGCGCGGCATCTCGGGTAGGGGTGTCAGCAACACTTCGAACGGCTCCTTCTTCTGGAAATCGAGACTGATCACGTGTGGTTTCAGCGTGCGCAGCGTGGCCCGCCGGGCGCGGTAGGCACTGGCCAGCCGGTCCAGCACGCCCTCAAAATCGGCCGGGGTTTGCCCATCCAGCAGCCGCACCCGCACCGAGTCCCAACACCAACTCGAGCGCACCGCCAGCAGTCGAGGCGCTCGGGACTCGCCTTTCGGGGAGGACTGCACCAGCCCACAACTGAAGATCACCCGTTGCCACTTGCGGTGATAGGTCAGCCATCGGCGCCACCAGGCCCGCAGCAACCGTCCGGCGAACCGGTCGAAGGTGGGCCGGTCCAGCACCGCCCACGAAGCCCCGGCCACCGCGGCGAGTCCGGCGCCGATCAGCATCGTGTGAAACCCGATGTAGCAGCCGGTGATGCCGACCGCGGCCAGCGAACCCACCGACCGGGGGTGACGGGCCAGAAACCGCAGCACCACCCGAGCCGGAGTCCGCTCCGTATCCCCAGCGTTGACGCGCGTCTCCCGCACCGTCACCCACATCCTTTCTCACGCATGAAAAAAGGGGCACCCAGCCTTCTAAGAAGACCGAGCGCCCCGTTCCGTATCGGCGGTTACTGCCGCCGTCGACTCATTTCCAACTGCGAGATCACATCACCGGTCCGGGTTTTCAAACCCTTCAGCGAATTCCCGAGACCCTTCGGAACGCCGAACTTACGCAACGCCTGATTGAGTGTGGCCATCGAGGCATCCACCCGTTTCGCCATCTTGTGGATATCGTCGCTGTTGCGGCCCATCACTTGTATCCCTTCGCTACCGACTGTCCGCCCTTTTTTCCGATCGCGTCCCGCACGCGTTTGATCGAGTCCTGAGCCTTGCTCACCATGTCCACAGCTTCGTTGAACTGGCGCTTTTCGGAGAACTCCTCTTCCAGTGAATACACCTGGTTGAGCTGCCCGTGCAGATCATCCATGAGCTTGCCGATCAAATGCAGCCTGTTCACCGCCGGAGTGTTCATCTTGATTTTCGGCACCCCACGGCCCACCGGAACCGTCGCCATCAGTCACCCTCCTTCGTGTCCTTCTTAGTTGCACCCGTACTTGATGCGCCAGTCGTACTCGGCGAAACTCGCCACCACGTCCGCCACACGCTGACTCAACCGCACATCCGCCCGAACACAGTCACGCTGCTCGTTGTCTTCCGCATGAACCCGACGCACATAGCTGTGCCAGGCCGCCGTCACACTCGCCATGAATTCCTCTTCGGCACTTTCCGCGCTCGACATGCCTACACTTCCTTCCCGAAACGACTCAGGCACAGACAGCCCAGACCGTGACAACCCATCGGCATTAGTACGACTCCTGATTATCGATATCGTCGAGCACACCCCACAAGCGATGCACCACCGCCTCCTGATCGGTGACCGCGAATGGCAACCACGTCGCCACCTCTGGCGCCACCGCCTGCAACCGACGCTCCAGCCGGTCCAACTCCGTGCGCAACTCCCGCGCCCGCCTGAGAGCGTCCGAGACCTGCTTCCGGTATCGCACCGCCGGATTCTCCGCCGAGATCACCACGAACCACCACGTCCTTTCCGCCACCATCACTGCCGCGCACACCGGGTGCACATGATCTGTGTCGAGTCGGAAAGCGGTGTGCCACAACCACCCGCCCACGTGGCCGCAAACGACAGACCGCCCCGAGCACGACGCAGCACCCCGACCTGCTTGGCCAGATCTTCAATCTCGTCGTCACCTGTGATAAACATGAAGCCCTCCTACTGTTGGGAGAGTCCGGCCAGGGAACTTGGTAGGCGACCTGGCCGGGCACAATTCTCACGGACGTTCGTTGCTCGATACGCGGCTCACAAGGCCGGATGCAGCGCAGCCGCCTTGAAAATCAACCCGGTCGCTGTCCCTCCGTGCGTGGTGAATTCGTAAGCCTGCACATACGGCTCGACCAGCTCCACACGATCCCCGGCAGCGATGCTCGACTCCGGAGGACTGTCCAACGTCACCCGAACCTCATCCCCACCCGGGGAAACCACCCCCTGCGCGTCAAACGGCTTGACGATCAACCTCACTCGAAATTTCCCGCTGGATCCCTCACGCGGAGAATCCGACACCCACATCAACAAGCCATCAAAACGCACACTCTGCGTCTGCCCCGGCCGCAACGTCATCAAAGCCCCTTTCCGAGCGCCACTCACACCGTGCTCCATTCACAGAAACCATCACCGGAGTGCGCATACAACCACCGGTCGCAATGACACGCCGGGCAATACCGCAACGACACAGAAGCTCCTTTCCGTCGGGAAACCCTGAAAACCCCCGGCCACACCACGCGGCCAGGGGTCAACACCATTCCCCGACACCCAAAGCGCCAGGAAAAAGACACAGCTCGGCCCCACTATGGAATTCTCAAACAACCATGCCCGAACGGGCGGAAAGACTAATCAGGGAAATGTGAACCGGATCGGCGTATCAGCGGACCGGCTTGATCCCGGTGGCCTTCCACGACAGGCCCGACGTGGTGCCGTTGCCGAAATCGTTCTGCCAGTGCGACACCCGCGGGTTGATCAACTCCACCCGCGTGCCGTCGTCGATCTCCTCGGGCTCGGCCTCCAGAGTCACCTTGATCTCTTCGCCCTTGCCGCGAGCCTTGCCGTTCTCGTCCAGCGGCTTGGCGAACAGACTGACCACATACTGCGTGGCCCCGTGGTAATCGGTAGCGACCACCTCGTTGCCGTGCTCATCCAACCGAGTCTTCATCGTCGGCTCCTCGGAAACCTGCAACTTGTAGCCCTCCAGAAGCACCGGGATGTTTCGCAGCATGGCTCAATACCTCCGTTGTTCGTTGCCGATATAAATCAATATACATCGGACTATATTGGTCTGCAAGGGGGTGTGCCCCGATGAGCTATGTCGGTGTGGGTCGCCTTGGTTAGACTGTTTGCCATGGAGCAGGAAACCCCAGGGCTTGCCGCGTATCAGCGTGTCGCCGAGACCATCAAGCGCGAGATCCGCTCAGGTGCGTTGAGTCCCGGCGACCGCCTTCCCAGCAACCGCGGAGTCGCCGAGAAGTACGAGGTGGCACTCGGGACCGCGCAGAAGGCGTTGAGCGCCCTGGAGGAAGATGGTTGGATCACGACAACCCCCTCCGTGGGAACGTTCGTGAACTCGGTCCCTGCCGAACCCGCACAGAAGAGTGAGGACCTCGCTTCGGCCGTCGCCGAACTACGCGCCACCGTCGCGGACCTGTCCGCCCGCCTGGACGCTCTCGAGCAACAGCGGTAAGCCCGCTCCCGAAGGTCGTTCCATCGCGCTGTCATGGTTCAAGATTGCGATATGAACCGCCCGTTGGGTACTGGCCTGCACCCACCCCTCCGCTGAACTTCTGCCGAATCCGACCTGCTGAACTTTCCCTGAACTTCGGTGCAGCACAGCTTCAGTCAGCCCATGTGGAGTGGGAAGGTGGCCGGTATGGAACTGAACGGCACCCCCGCCACGCTTGACCAGATCAAGACCCTTGCGTTGACGAACTACGGGCACTTCACATCGATGCTGGTCGAAAGCGGCAAGGTGCGCGGTCTGTCGCTCCACCTGCAACGCCTGGCACATGACTGCCGCCATTTGTTCAACACCGAACTCGACACCGACCGGGTACGCGCCTATGTCCGAAACGTGCTTACCGGAGACGAGCGAACCGTGGCGCGAGTGACCGTCTTCGACCCCGCCCTCAATCTGGGAACGATCGGCTCCGATGCCGACCCCCAGGTGCTCGTGACCGTCCGCGAAGCCAGCCGCGGAGAACCGAGCCCTTGGCGGTTGCAAGCAGCTTCGTACTCCCGCGAGGAGCCGAAGGTGAAGCACGTCGGGCTCTACGGCGCGATGCGGCACCGGCGGACCGCGCAGCGCGAAGGTTTCGACGATGTGCTGTTCCTCAACCCGAACGGGACGATCTCCGAAATCGCGACGTCGAACATCGGGTTCATCCGCGATGGACAGACCATCTGGCCACGCTCCGAGATGCTCCCCGGAACCACCATGCGCCTGATCAACCAGGCCCTCGACCAACCCATCACCACCGAGCCCGTGACCCTCGCCGACCTCGAGAGCATGGAAGCCGCCTTCGCGACCAACGCGGCCACCGGTGTTCGGCCGATAGCGTCGATCGAAGGCGTCGAGTGGAACACCGACCACAAGGCGATTCACGAGCTCCGCGAACTTTACGCCGATATCCCACCTGAACAGGTGTGAAGCGAGCGATGGAGCCGTTACTCTCCCCTGTGGAACAGCGGCACAGGGGAGATGCGGCAATTGGCGACAGTTCAGCAGTGGACGGGAATCGAGGTCCGCGCGCTACGTAACGCCATGCGGATGAGCCTTCGGGAGTTCGCCGCTCATCTCGGCGTCAGCGAGCGCATGATCTCGAAGTGGGAAGCAGCCGGGGGCAACGTCACCCCGCGGCCAGTGAATCAAGCAGCGCTGGATACGTGCATGCAGCGCAGCGACTCCGACACGCAAGCCCGGTTCAAGTACCTCACCGACGGACGCGTGGTCGGTGGCTCCTCCGAAACGACCGAGCTGATCGGCAGCACCCAGGTACGCCACCCGAGCGACGGCAGCCTGATGGTCAAGGTCGACGCGAGCGTGTTCCTCGCCGGACCGAGCAACGAGCCGGTCTGGGT
This sequence comes from Actinopolyspora biskrensis, assembly GCF_013408175.1. Lineage (GTDB taxonomy): Bacteria > Actinomycetota > Actinomycetes > Mycobacteriales > Pseudonocardiaceae > Actinopolyspora > Actinopolyspora biskrensis. Next base: position 337,924 of record NZ_JACBYW010000004.1, on the reverse strand, counting down.
TCCGGCCTACTACATCGACGTGCACCCGGTCAGCAATGCCGAATACGCGCGGTTCACCGCAGCGACAGGACACAAGCCACCGGAACACTGGCCGGACGAGCAGTATCCGGCCGAACTCGCCAACCATCCCGTGGTGTTCGTGACTTGGAAGGATGCCATCGCCTACGCACATTGGGCGGACAAGGAACTTCCGACAGCGCAGCAGTGGGAGAAAGCAGCCCGTGGCACCCGCGGCATGGTCTACCCGTGGGGCGATCAACCGACCCCGGCCAAGTGCAACGTGCGGGAAAGCGGCATAGGCGCCACCACACCCGTCGACCGATACCAGAGCGGTGTGAGCCCGTACGGCGCCTACGACATGTGCGGCAACGTGTGGGAGTGGTTCTCCACAGCATCCCGACCAGGTCGCCGAGAACTACGCGGTGGAGCCTGGACGAGTCCGTTCGATCGCGCCACGCCGTCTTCGTTCAACGACGCGGCAGAGACGATGTGCGACGACGACACAGGATTCCGGTGCGCTGTGTCAGCCGACGCGATGGAGCGTCTACTGAACAAGTGAACGAGTTGAGCCGCGCGCAGTCTCAGCGTGCGTGTGTTTAGAGTTTCTTTTCTTCATCAAGGGCGGCCCCTGCCGGGGCCGCCTGCCTACTTGCCCGGTGCGTCCGGGGAGAGCCGCCCGCCCGCTTGTCTGGTGCGGTCGGCCAGGCCGAGGCCGGGCGTGCGGGCAAGCCCGGTCCCGGCGCCGGCGGCCGACCGCGGAGCGGTGGGCGGGCGGCTTCCCGGACGCGGAGCGGAAGGCAGGCGGCCCGAGACCACGGCAGGGGCCGCCGAGGAGAACTCGCCCGCACGTCCATCGGAGGTCCGGGCACCGTGGTTGGTCGGGCAACAGTGACGAAGCAGGTGGGGTTCCGCCGTGGACGCCCTCACTCAGCCACTTCCTACGGACAGCCCACCGCGCCCGCTGCGTAGCCACTCACCCAGCTGGGCTCCTTAGAGCAAACGAAGGTAAGCCATTCATACTATTGAACCCGATATACCTTTATATCCTGCATTTTTCTTGTTTCGATACGGCATCGATGAGCAACAGGTACTAGTGCTTTTGCATCAATTAATCGATTTGGATGCATTTAATATCACAAGTAAATTTTTGTTTATTCCGCTTCAAGTGGAAACACTTCCCTTTATTAGAGATATGACACACATGCAACCAATTTAAAAATATGTGACCAGGATCATACTTTTCGTTGAATATTTGATCTCCTTGCTCGAGTTTGCTAATTTTTTATTGCAGGCAGTTAACAGAAAAATTGAACATGCATTCCACTCCTACAAAAGTAACAAAAAAGCTTGTTGCGTATGTAATGTTGCGGATTGCTGTTCGATATATAAAAGAAGACAACCTGTATTGGATTATCGGTATGACGGAACGGATGGCGTTCAAATCGACGCTCAGCGTCTTGGCGGCAGGAGCTCTTCTCCTTGGTGGTGCCAACGTTGCAGGGGCTGCTCCGACAAATCACCAGAACTCGGGTGAGGAGGCTTCATCCGCAACCAATGGAGAGTCAGCCGAGAAGGACACGATCGAGCGCCTCGTTGAGCTCAACCCGGGAACATCTGCCGAGGAGATGAGATCTGCAGCGCGCAACTACGCCGAGAGTAACGGGATCAGCGCAAAGGAAGCTGCGAAAGACGCTCTCGACGAAGCCGAAGCTTCTGTGGAGGACGCAAACTCTCCAGAATTGATGTCCAGCCCCGGCGAGAGTGGAAGCAGGACATTGGGGTATGGGCGGAACAAGGGGGATGTATTCTACGCGCCAGCTACCACATGGGGCTTCAATCACGGTCACAACGGCATCTACTACACGACAGCCACCATTGTCGAAGCTCCAGGCGGCGATGATTTAAGTCGCGCCAACAGCGCGTGGAACTACAGCACGGATCCAGGAACCAAGAAGCAGAAAGTAGCAACAACCCAGTCGAACAGGAATAGCGCGGCCGATCGGGCATACAATAGTTACAGACACAAGGATTATCGCTCAAACTTCGCGTTCAACAAATACACCGACTCGGCCAATATGAATTGTTCTCAGCTTGTCTGGGCTGCCTATAAGTCGACTTCCGGCATCGATATCGACAGCAATGGCGGACCCGGTGTATACCCAGGAAACATCCGGGATGACGTCTTCACCGTCACTTATCAGACACTCTGATCGACACAGCTCGCCCGGTAATGGGCAATAGGTATTCCATGCGGTGGGGTATCATCCGCGAAATTGCGGATGATGCTCTACCGCAGCTTCGTATATTTCGGGAGCCACATGACTCGATCTTCGTTCTCTTCTACACGCGCAACGGTTGGGCTCGCCATAGTCCTGCTGACCACGTCGGCATGCTTTGGTCCTTCGGCGGATGTCGAGGAGCCGCAGGATGTGACCTTGGACGGCGTTCGGGCTGCCGCCTACGTTAGTCCTCCGGCGCAGGACGTCGGGGATTCGTCCGCGGGGCACCTCGTCCTGGTCGACGAGGTGGGAGAGATCAGCGTCGTCGAAACCTCCGGCATGGATACCGCGGCGATCGGGTGGTCGGAGGACGGGCTGTTCTTCTCCGACACTGAGCAGGACTATCAGCTCACCGATGAAGGACTGCGTACCACCGACAGCCCCAAGGCCCCATCACAGCACGCGCTGTTCCCGACGGGCGACGGCGGCTTCATCGGCCTGTTCAATGAAGGAACCACAGGAGTCGGCTATACCGAGCAGCTGGTGACCCATGCTGACGGCGCATCGAGCCGGAAGAATGTCGAGGGCTACTACCAAGTAGCCAGCTCCTGCGACGGTGAGATCTACGGTCTGGCTCAGCCCTCCGGAGACTATGAGCAGGTGGCCTCCAAACAAGGACTCGAAATCCGGGGCACCCATGGGCCGGCGTCGTTCATGCTGACTCGTCTCTCCGGTGACGATTCCAACTCATCAGACTTGCCCGAAGCGGATGCTGCCGGCCAGAACGAGCGACTCGTCGGGATGGCGCCGGTCTCGGGTTCCGCACAGCAGAACCATGATGCGCCCTGTCGAGAGGGGACGATGTACCACTTGGCTGCGGTTGCCGATGACAGCGGGAATCCTGAGCGGCCGGTTGCCCTTCGAGCCTGGGACGTCTCCACTGGTGAGGTGGTCGAGACGCCACTCACTGATGCGAACGGAAAAAGCGTTCGGCCGAACAGTTCTTACGGCCTCGCCATCCTCGACAGTACAGTTCTCTCGGACGACGGCCAGAGCTTTTTGTGGGCTTCGCTCGATCGCCAGGCATTCATGCGGACCGACATCGACACGGGAAAGACGGTCGAAGAGTTCCCTCTCGAAGACGAGATCGTGCCGCGCAGCAGCGAGGTCAGCGCGACCATCCACGACGACCGCTTGGCCCTGATTACACAGACCTCGGACGAGGACGAACCGGAGCTACGGATCTACGACCAGAGCACCGGAGAGAGCCTCATGCACACGAGCCTGCCGGGTATGTCTGATCTTCTCGAAGGGCCGCATCAGTTGCATGGCATGGCCCTCCGCCCGGAGTAAGGATCTGGGGAACAGTCATGACAGATTAAACGCCAGCGAGTATCGATGCTGCTCACAGCGTCAGAGATCAGCACTCGACCGGCATCCAGAGCAAGCTAAATCAGCCTGCTGACCAGCAGCATCGTTCAATCCTTCCGGGGTCTGAGTAGTAGGAGTGCAGGATCCTCCGGTAACGACCTTCCTTCCTGGTTACAGCAGCGGGAACAGGGGGCCGGGACCGTCCCAGCCGCTCCACAGCTGTGTGTCGACACCTCGATCACCAGCCGAAGCCATGCCTAGCGCCAAATCCTGTACCGCTACTACTCAGACCCCCCATTGGCCCCAAACTCCCGCATCCGTCAATGTGGTCGCCTGTGGTCGCCAGGTCTCCTACAGGCCGTATGACACCGCCGAGCGACAAAATGGCGCTGACCAAAGAAGTGGCGTTTTCACTGGCCAGCGTCACCAAGAAGGCTATGAGGCCAGCTCTTCTTGATCTCCCAGAAGAGGAATCATTACTCCACGAGTTCAGGATGTGATCCCCTCAAAGCGTCCCCACTTTACCCCCACAAAACAACGGCAAACGTCCACTGCTACCGCCATGTAACAAGTCCTCACCTACGCGCTCCGCCCCAGCGCACACCAAGGACTGACCGACGACGACAGACGATGCGAAGCCTCGTCCCATAAAGCGGGTGTCGCAGGTTCGAATCCTGCCGAGGGCACATCACCCCAGCGCACGGCTATAGGCCGCGATCCCGCTAGTAGAACGCCCGGCCTCATCAGATGCGTCCGTTCGGACCGCCGGTGCGAATACTCCGAGCACGAGCAACCGACCGCCGAAGTCCGCCCGCTGGCAAGCGACCACGGACGAGTGGTCCCGCGGAACCTCTCCGCGCTCCGCACACCGGAGGCTGGGATCTTGAACTCGGCAGGGCCCGATCCGGGAAGCTCACCGGTCGTGATGTGTTCCCGGGGCAGCTAGCGTGGGAGTCGTGGAAACCGGGGGCGGAACATGAGCGACACGGTGCCGTGGGAGACGCTGTGGAAACAGCTCGCCGGTCCCATCGCGCTGATCGACCTGCACGGCCGGCACGTGGACGTCAACCCGGCCATGTGCCGCCTGCTCGGTTACGAACGGGAGCGGCTGCTCGAACTGCTGCCCGCGGAAGTCACCCATCCGGATGACTACGCTCTGGCCAAGGAGACGATCCAGAACTTGGAGGCGGGAAGGATCGACAGCTTCTCGGCGGAGAAGCGGCTCCTGCGCTCGGACGGCAACGTCGTCCTGGTACTCGTCACCAGCTCGCTGCTCAGAACGTCGGACGACACCCCGCACCTGATCGTCTCCCAGTTCCACGACATCACCGACCGGTACGGGGCCGAGCTGCTCTGGCGCCGGACACTGGGCGATGCCCCGATCGGCATGGCCCTGATGGACTTGGAGGGGCGCTGCACCGAGGTCAACGCCAGGTTGTGCGAGCTGGTCGGGTACCCCCGGGACGAGCTGCTGGGGCAACGTGGCAGCGATCTGGTCTACAACGGCGACAAGGCGCAGATGGACTCGCTGTACGCCCAGTTCAGGGAGGGCCGCACCGAGTCGGCCAGCCTGGAGCTCTGCCTCCGGCACCGGGACGGACACCCGTTCTGGACCCTGACCCGCATCGGCGTGGTCCAGGGACTGGACGACCGGCCCGCCTACGTGGTCAGCCAGTACGAGGCGCTCGGGGACGATGCTCAGGTGGACGAGGGGCGGCTGGCCGAGCTGACCCGCATGGCGCTGCACGACCCGCTGACCGGTCTGGCCAACCGCTCCCTGCTTCTCGACCGGTTCCAGCAGGAACTCACGAAGCTCCCGGAGCAGGGCGGCGTACTCGCCGTCCTCATGATCGACCTCGACGGGTTCAAACCGATCAACGACCGCTACGGGCACGACACCGGCGACCGTGTCCTGCAAGCCGCCGCGCACGAAGTGTCGAGCGCCGTACGTTCCAGCGACACCGTGGCCCGCATCGGTGGTGACGAGTTCGTCGTGCTCGCCGCCCTGGCCGACCACGCCCAAGCCGAGGAGCTGCGCACCCGGATCGCCCAACAGCTGAACGCCGCGGCCCCGGCCTCCTGCCGACGGGTCAAGTTGGGCGCCAGCGTGGGGCTGACCACCACGTGCGACCCGTCGACAACCTCTCATGCCCTGCTTGCCAGCGCCGACCGCGACATGTACGCGCGCAAACCCGCCCGCTTCGGGTAACGGCCCGGACCTCCGGGCACTCCGGCGGACGAAAACGGCCAACCGACCGGCACCACGCGGTACGGTCACCGGCGCGGTCGCCTCAACAGCCTCGACGCGGCGACGGAGGTCCGCGGCGCTCGACTCACCGACACGGCCGAACCACGCCCCACCGCTTGCCGCCCCTCGGGCACGGTGTCCTCCACCAGCGCCAAACCGAGACGGTTCACGGGGCGATCACGCGGAAAGAACCACCGGTCTCGCTCGGGAAAAACCGGCGATCACCGCACCGAACGATGATCACGGCCACAACGGACGAACACCACACTACTTCGTGATCACTCCTCATGGCACCTGCGGCAGCGGCCCACCACATCCGGGGAGCCGGGCGGTCCCTCCTAGATAAGGCGCCGTCCGGAGCAGCACTTACGATGAATCGGCTCAACACAAGCTGCTCCGAAAGGACCTTCCCCGATGAACTCGGACTACGACTTGATGGAGTACCAGGCCAGGCAGAAGTCCCTGGTGGTCAGTTACGTGCTGTGGATCTTCCTGGGCATGTTCGGTGCTCACCGGTTCTACGGAAAGCGCGTGGGGACCGCGGTGGCGCAGCTGGTGTGCACGGTGACCGTCATCGGAAGCGTCGTCACCGCCGTCTGGATAATCGTCGACGCCTTCCTCATCCCCGGTTGGATCCGGGACCACAACCTCCGGCTCGCCGACGAGCTGCGCGAGCGCGGAGCCGCTCGAAGCTGAACCTCCCGGGCGGAAGTGCTCGTGACGCCGCCGGTCACCACACCCGCGTCCGCAGGCTGCTCGCTCCCGGCGGGACTTCTCGAATCTCTCCTTCCGTGGACGCGGCCGGATCTCCGATGTCCGGGAGCTCGGAGCCGAACGGATGCCCCCATCTCACGGGCAGGGCGGCCGAGGCGACCCCACAGCTCACAACTCGCGGAGCCCGTCGCGGACGCGGTGCGGCAGTGCCGGGACGGGCACTCCCCACCGGTCAAGCCCACCCGTCCGCGACACCACCCCACCGCCCCGGCACAGCGCCGGAACCGGCCGCCGAGTTCGGTCCGATCACTGCTCCACCGCGGCCGGTTCCCGGCCCGTGGAGTCGGGAGGAGCCGAAGACCGGGACGGCGATCCGTCCGGCCGCTCCGCCCTCCTCGAAGCTCGGCCTCCCGCCGCGCCGGGCGACCGCGGAAGCGTGAGCAGGAAGGAGACCAGCAGCAGCCCGGAGGCGAGCAGGGGAACGAAGCGGACGTCGGTGGCCGCGACCAGGATTCCGCCCAGCGCTCCGGCCACGCCGGTCCCGAGGTAGAGACCCGATATGTTGAGCGCGAGGGCGGGCATGCCCGCCTCGGGCCCGGCGGCTCGCATGATGCTGCCCTGGATGGGGGGATTGAGTCCCCACGCGAAGACGGACCAGAACGCGACTACCGCCCCGACGACCAGCGGACCGCCGACGCCGCCGAACCCGATTCCGGCGGCGAGCGCCAGCGCGATCACGTGCCCACCGATCACGAGGTGCAGCCCCCGCCGAGGCCCGAGGGCGTCACTGGCCCGTCCGGACAGCAGCGCACCGGCCAAGCCCGCCACCCCCACGACGAGCAGCATCAGCGACAGCAGGGTGTGGGACTCGGAGGCGGTCCTGGCGACGTAGGCGCTCAGGTAGGTGTAGAACATGAGGCCGCCGCTGCCGGCGAGGAAGGTCACCGCCACGAGGCGCAGCACGGCCGTGCTGCGCAGCGGGGCCAGCCGTTCCCGCAGTGGTGCCGGTGCGCTGCCTCCGATCCGGGGAGCGGTGCCGAGCAGTCCGGCCGCGGCGACGGCGGCCACCACCGCGATCAGCCAGAACGTGGCCCGCCAGCCGAGGACTCCGCCCAGCCAGGACCCCAGCGGAACTCCCGTGAACAGGGCCGCGGTCATTCCCGCCGTGGCGACGCTCAGGTACCGCCCGCTCATCCCGTCCGGAGCTCCCTCCGCTGCCGTGGTGAAGGCGGCTGAGGTGACGACGGCCGCGGCGAGCGCCGCCACGACGCGGCACGCCATGAGTTCGGGATATCCCGGAGCGAGCGCCGCCCCCGCGTTGGCCAGCACGAAGACCACGAGGCCGCCCACCATGAGGGAGCGTTTCGCGAAGCGGCCGAAGACCACGGCGAGCACGGGGGCGCTCAGCGCGTACACCACGGCGAAAGCGGTGACCAGCTGCCCCGCGGCCGAGGTGCCGACGTCGAGGTCGGAGGCGACCTCCGGGAGTATCCCGGCGATGATGAACTCGTCGGTGCCGGTCGCCAGCAGGGCCAGGAACAGCACGTACAGCCAGCCGGGCAGCGCCGTGGCCCGCCCGGAACTCGTTTTTCGGCTCATGTGCGCGCACGCTAGGTACTGACACCCGTGTGAGGGTCAAGCGTGCGTGCGGCGTTCCTTCACGCGCTCGAGCTCAGCGACTCGACGAACTCCTCCGTGCTGCGCGCACCGGAGCGAAGCCGGGCGATCTTGGCGCTCAGCTCGCTGCGCTGCCGTTGCAGTTCAGCGGCCTTCTCGTCCACATCGGCCAGCCGGGCCTCGTACATCGACAGCGCGTCGCCCGGGTCGTCGCAGGACATGAAGTCCTCCGTCTTCTTGTCCAGGCAGGCCACCACGTGTTGGATGTCCTCGACGGTCAGCCCGGCCCTGATCAGCTCCCGCACGTTCGAGACCCGGTTGACGGCCTTCTCGTCGTACTCGCGCCACCCGTTGCTGGTGCGGGTGGCGCTCAGCAGCCCCTGCTGCTCGTAGTAGCGGATGGACCGGCGGCTCGCGCCGGTTCGTTCGGCCAGCTCGCCTATGCGCATCGCTCCTCCTTCCACGGCTCGCGACCCTACCGCTCAACGTGGAGCCACGGCCGCGATCGGGAAAGCCGGTGTTCGGCGGACGTCACAACTCGCGGAGCCCGTCGCGCACCCGGCGCAGCAGCGCCAGGGTCGGGTCCTCCCCGGCCGGCGGGGAAGCCGCGCAGCGGGAGCGCCAGTACCTGTCCGGGTCCACGGCGGGCCAGGCGATCAGCTCGACCGTGGGCGGGTCCGCCCCGGCGAGCCGTTCCGTCCGCAGCACCGCCGCCCGGCGGGCCGCGGGCCCGGAACCGCCCGCGTGCCGGGGACGGCGCTCGGCCCGCTGACCGGAAACCCCCAGCACGACCGCCGTCACGGCCAGCACCAGCGCCGTGGACACCACGGCGAACGGCTCAGCCATCGGAGCCGCCTTCCACCACGGTGGACGAACCGGGCTCCTCCGCGAACCGCTCGAACGGCAGCGACGCCGCGTAGTCCCGCAGCACCGCCGAGACCCGCTCCACGGCCGCGGCCGTCTCGGCGCACTGCCGCGCCGTGCACCGGTGCCCCGCGATGTCGTAGGCCAACTGCTCCAACCGCCACTGCTCGTGCACCAGGAACGTGGCCAGCTCTCCGTGCCGCGTGCTCACGACCGCCCCCTCCCCTCGGCAGCGGTCTCCGCCCGCGACGGCACCCCCACGATCTCCCGCGTCACGTCGTCGCAGTCCGGGCAGGTGCCCCACAGCCAGGCCAACTCGCCGCTGGCCGAGGTCACCTCCTGCCCGCACAACGTCGAGACGACCACTCCCCGCGGGAACTCCGCCGCCGGAGGTGGGACCGGATCCCTGCTCGCGTGCCGCTGCCACGCCGCGGGAACCCAGGTGAACGGATGAGACATGTCGCTTCCCCTCGGATCCGACGAATACGACTGGTTCAATGAACCAATAACTGGTTCTAGAACCACTATGGCTCGACGCACACCCGGAGGCAATTCCACTTTCGAGGGAATGCCCAGCGCAGCGGGCGCTGGATACGATCCGGTTCATGGCCCGAACCACTCAGGTGAATCCACGCGCTCGTGCGCTCGGCGCTGAACTGCGCCAACTACGCGAGGAAGCCAATCTCGGTGTTCGCGAGTTGGGACGGAGGCTGGGAATCGGGCACACCACGGTCTGGCGCTACGAATCGGGAACGAAGTCACCGTCCCCCGAGGACACGGCCAGTCTGCTCACAGCGCTCGGCACCACCGGAGCGGAACGCGATCGCATCATCGACATGGCGCGCAACGTGCGCGAGCCGAACTGGCTCTCCTCCGGAGTTCCTGGGATGCGCGAGGAACTCGCGACCCTGATCGACTTCGAACGTTCTGCCAGCCACATCACCGAGATGTGCACCCTGGTGATCTCCGGGCTGTTGCAGACCAGCGACTACGCCCGCGCGGTGATGGCCACGGTCCCCTCCGAACACGCCGAGGCCAGGTTGGCCTTCCGACTCAGCAGGCGCGACGTCCTCGACCGGAAGGACTGCCCGAACTTCGTCGCGATCATCGCCGAAGCAGCGCTCCAGGAGCGGATCGGCGGTGACGAGGTGATGGCCGAGCAGCTGCGCCACCTGCTGAAGATGGCGGACCGCGACAACGTGACCATCCAGATGCTGGCTGCCGGAGCGACAACGTGGCACCCGGCTCACGCGGGGCCGTTCATCCTCTTCGAGTTCGCGGACCAACAACCGATCGTGCATTTGGAGCACTACCGCACGTCGGCTTTCCTGCGGAAGATCAAAGACGTGGCCGACTACCGCACGGCGGCGGATACTCTGCGGCAGCGTGCGATGTCGCCCGACGAGTCGAAGGCGACCATCGCACGTCGACTGGAATCGATCGAACGCGAGAGCTGATACCCATGACCGAGCCGAGCGCATGGCGCAAGTCCACTTACACCCAGCAGGAGACCGCCTGTGTCGAGATCGGACGATTAGGCAACGGCGCCGCCGTTCGGGACACCAAGGATCGTACGGGCGGCTACTTCACCACCGGCCGCGCGCAGTGGCGGGCGTTCATCCAGGCGGTCAAGACCGACCGCTTCGCGTGAACCGACCACCCACCGAGGTGCCGACATGACCCGGGTACCGTCCAAGCTCCTCGTGGCGAACTCGGCGTTGCTCTGCCTCGTCGTTCTGACGTTCGTCAACGGCATCGTCTCGGAGCACGACTCGATGCTCCCGGACCCCGTCAGGTGGATCCTGCTCGTGCTGGCCACCGCACTGCTGCTCGTCAGCGTCGGCGAACTGCTCAGACGCGGAGCACGCCGTGGGCCCAACCGGCAGGAGCACTAGCGTCCCGCCCCGGCGGGCCGTGCCGGAGACGGCCTCGCCGGGGCCCACTGCTCACGGCATCGGGCAACCCGCGTGTGTGGCGGCCTTGCCTGCGAAGTCGTCCAGCATCTCCTCGTAGGCCGGGTCGTCCGGCAGCTCCGTCGGCAAGGACAACGCTGACTCCGCGCACCCGATCTTCCGGAGAGGGAACGTTAACACTCCACTGGGTGGTAGTCGGTCAACTCTGCGCGTTCACGAGCGAGGGAGGAACCACCTAGCGCGGGAACCCGCCCGCTAGGTCCCGCGCACCGGCCGGGACACCCGCGCCCCCCACGCGGATGCCCCTTCCTTACCAGCTCGCTCAGTCGTCCCGGTCCTCCTCGTAACCGACGACGTCGCCGCTGCGCGCGTCGACGGTGACGTCGTACTCCGTCTGACCCTTGCGCAGCTCGAGCTCCCACTCGAGCCCGTAGCAGCGGTCGAGTTCGACCTCGATCACCTTCGCCCGCGGCACCCGCTCCAGCGCGATGTCGCGCGCCCGGTCACCGTTGACCGCCGGTTCCTCCTTCGTGCAGTGCTCCGGCCACGGACCGCGATACCCCTCGCCCGGCCCGGTGTAGACCTCGTCGGGATCCGGTCCGGTGTAGACCTCGTCCGGGCCCGTGTAGTGCCCCTCGGAAGCCGACCGCACCGCGGCGGGTGCGTCCCCGGAAGTCTCCGCGGCGGGATCTCCGCCGCTTCCGAAAGCCACGGCGGTGCTGCCCAGGGCGAGCACCCCACCGGCGATCGCGAGCGCTCCGACCAGTTTCTTGTTTCCCGGCAACCTGCTGCCTCCTGACTTCGCGCGGGAGGACCTCCCGGCTTGCTGTCGTTGACGGGAACCAAGGTGGCAGCGCGGGAACTAAACCGGCGCTACTCGAACGCTAAGACGAGGTTAAAAATTTCGAATCCTGCCGGGAACCCTTCCGGCAGGGCACAGACGTGGGAGCTGATCACAACCAAGATCGACCCCCACTTTACCCCCACTTTTGCTCAGCCCTGATCGTGCAGGTCATCCAAGGCCCGGGCCGCTGTGTCGCCGACCGTCTTGCGGTTCATGTACACGTCTTGAGTCATGCGCCCCCGGTCGTGTCCGAGGTAGTCGGCGATCTCACGAGCCGACAACCCGGCCTCATCAATGGTGGTCCCTGCCGGGGCCGCCGAGGAGAACTCGCCCGCGCGGCCACCGGAGGGCCGAGCACCGTGGCCGCGACGTAGCCCCGCACCTGGCTGGGCTCGTTTTGCTGTGCAGTAGTTGGTCAGGTGTTTCGGCGGACGAGTCCGGTGTATCCGGCCACGAACAGGGTGGCGAAGGCCCAGCCGAGGGTGGTGAGCAGGTACTTGCCGAGGTAGAGGGTCTGGCCCCAGCCGGTGGTGGTGGCGATCTCGCAGCGTTTCCCGCCGCCGGTTTTCAACAGGGGCACGGCGGTGTCGATGCCGAGTCCGATGCTTTCGGCCATCGAGCACGGCCCGGTGTTGGGATGGGCCCGCACGGCCAGTCCGAGCGCTCCGGCCAGCAGCACCAGCCCGACGGTGGTCGCGCAGAGCCCGGCCAGATAGCCCAGGGCGCGGAAGGGGCGGTGCCCGTGGCCGATGAAGGCCCCGCTGAGCCGGTGCAGCAGCCTGCGGAACCACCCGTCGAGCTCGCCGCGGCGGCGCAGGTCGCGCTGCTGGGCGATGAGGATCTCGCGGGCCTCCCGGTCGTGCCCGGCCGCCCGGTAGACACCGGCCAACTGCTGATACGGCTGGGGCGCGTAGGCAGTGGTGTGGGTGCTCAACAGCCGCAGCCACTGGCGATAGGTCCCCGCCCTCGGGATGAAGGGGTAGCGCAACCCGTCCACGTCCACCCCCCACTCCTGTCCGGACTCCGCCAGAGCTTCCGCGAGCGGCAGGACCACATCACCGGAAATCTGAGCACTCTGCAGATCCAGCACCAACCCCTCCTGCCCGGTATTGCTGACACTCACCAGCTCCACGAACAGATCCCCCGAGACGTTGGCCCCGTCCAGGTACAGCGTGCTGCCATTGCTGTCGGAGCTGGCGGTGAAGCCCTCATTGAGAAATACGTTGTTGCCGACGGTGAGGTTGTCGGCGTGCAGGGCGGGTCCGTTGGTAGCGGTCAACTGGGTCCCGCGCATGCTGAGCTGCCCCGCGATCTGACCTCCGAACAGCCGAAGAACGCCGTCGCTGCTGTCACTGCTGGCGGTGAAGCCCTCATTGAGAAATACGTTGTTGCCGACGGTGATCCGCTCGGCGTGCAGGGCTGCCCCGTTGGTAGCGGTCAACTGGGCCCCGGACAGGCTGAGCTGCCAGGTGATGCTGGCCCCATTCAGTCGCAGCGTGCCGATCTGGCTGTCGGAGCTGGCGGTAAACCCCTCGTTGAGGGACAGACTGCTGCCAACGGTAAGGCCATCCGCGTTCAAAGCAGCCCCGTTGGTGGCGGTCAATTCCGCCCCACGCAGAGCAAGCTGTCCGGTGATGCTGGCCCCGATCAGCCGAACCGTGTCTTCACCGTCGGAACTGGCGGTAAACCCCTCGTCGAGAAACGCGCTGTTGTCCACCTTGAAGTACTCAACGTTCAAAGCGGGGCCGTTGGTGGCGGTCAGCTGTGCCCCGGACAGGCTGAGCTGCCCGGCGATGTGAGCACCGGGCAGTCTTATCGTGCCGAGCCGGCTGTCAGAACTGGCGGTGAACTCATCGCTGAGGAACAGATCACCCTCAAGAGCAAGGCCATCGGCGTGCAAGGCGGGCCCGTTGGTGGCGGTCAGTTGCGCCCCGTTCAGGCTGAGCTGCCCGGCGATGCTGGCCCCGGACAGTCGCAGCGTGCCGATCTGGCTGTCGGAGCTGGTGAGGAAACCTTTCCTCAAAAACAGGCCGTTGCTGACCCTGAGACCATCGGCGAACAGGGCAGAGCCGTTGGTGGCGGTCAATCGCGCTTCGGACATGGAGAATTCTCCGGCGATGCTGCCGCCCGGCAGCCGCAGCGTGCCGTCGCTGCTGCCGGAGTTGGCGGTGAACCCGTCGCCGAGGAACAGGTTGTTGCCGACGGTGAGGTTGTCGGCGTGCAGGGCGGGTCCGTTGGTGGCGGTCAGCCGGGCTCGGGACAGGCTGAGCGTGTCGCCGATGGTGGCTCTGAGCAGTCGTAGTGCGCCGCCGTGGCTCTCGGAGCTGGCGGTGAATTCGTCGTCGAGGCACAGATCGCCGCCGATGGTGGCTCCCGACAGGTCCAGGGCGGGCGTGTCGGAGGCGGCCAGCCACGCTCCGTGCAGCGTGAGATCGCCGGCGAGATTGGCATCGACCAGGCTCACCCATTCGCAGCGGACCCCGTGCAGGCGCACATCGTGCTCGCAGCCGGAATCGTCGGCGTCCAGGTGCGGGAACCTGCTTCCGGACAGGTCCAGGTGCGGCAGCTGGGCCCGCACGGCCGCGACGCCCTCGTCGAACTCGCACCGACTCAGCACCAGCGGCACCGCGGCACGCACGTCGGTCAGCTCCAGCTGACCAGTGACGTGCGCACCCCGCAGTCGCACACCGCGCGGGTCGAGCTCATCGGCGTCCAGCCCGAACAGCAGCGCCCGGATCGCGGCTGCCGGGACCTTCCGGTCCGACTCCTCGCTGACGTCGAGCAGTTCACCCACCCGCGCGGCTTCGACCAACCGATCCCGCAACCGCACCGCATCGGAGACCATGCCGAGAGCATAGGAATTCCACCCGCACGGTGGGGTCTATTCGCTTCAACCAGTCACAGCCACACTTTTCCCACACAGAACGACGACAGACGACGCGAAGCCTCAACCCATAGGACGAGGTTAAAACCGGACGGGCCGAAACCACCCCCGCGTGAGCGGTCACTCCGCGGGCACGCCGAAGTCCACGACCACGCGCGCACCGCCGCCCTCGCCCGCGTCCAGCGTCACCGAACCGCCGGACTCCCCGGCGGCGCGACGTGCGATGTCCAGGCCGAGCCCGCTGGACCCGCTGCCGCTGGCCCCTCGGCTCATGGGACCGCTCCCGGACTCCACCCCGCCGAACCCGGGCCCGTCGTCGGTGACCACCAGCCGCACGAAACCGTCACCGGCGAACAGCAGCACCTCGAACCCGACGCCCTCCTCGGTGTGCGCGAAGACGTTGCCCAGCAGCGCGTCCACGCAGTCGGAGAGCTCCGAAGCCCCCACGGCCACGCGCAGCGGCCCCGGCGCCATGTCGGAGCGCATCTCGCGCTCGGTGTCCTCGGCCAGCACCGACCAGAAGTCGAGCCGCTCGGAGACCACGGCCGCCGCGTCGCAGCTGTCCGAGACCGGGGTCTGCGAACTGCGCCTGCCCGCCTGCTCGATTATCCGCGTCACAGCACGCTGCAACGCGTCCACGTGCTCGGTGATGCGCTGGGACTCCGCCTCGTCCCGCAACGACTCCGCGTCCAGCCGCAGCGACATCAGCGGGGTCCGCAGCCGGTGCGAGAGGTCGGCCACGTACTCGCGCTCCTCCGCCAGCAGCTCCCGGATCCGGCCGGCCAGGTGGTTCAGCGCGGTCGCCACGTCGCGCATCTCGGCGGGAGCGTCCACCCGCGCCCTGGCGTCCAGCTCCCCGCCCGCCAGCCGGTGGGACACCGCGGAGAGCTCCTTGGTCGGCCGCACCAGCGAACGGGCCATCCGGTCGGCGACCAGCACGCTCAACACGAGCAGCACCAGACCGAGCCCGGCGAGCAACAGCCACGCGCGGTGCACCCCGCGCATGAGCTCCTGCTCCCCGACCACGCTCCGGATGACCGCCTGCCCTCCCGAGGAGTCACCCACCGAGATCAGCACGGCCACCCCGCCGTCGGTGTCCACGGTGAGGCTGCGCCCCCTGGCGGCCAGTCGCACGGCCCGCGTGCGTTCGGCCTGCGCGCCGAGCCGGTCGCCGTCGGCGAGGAACACGGTCACGGGGAACCTCCCCTCCGCGTTGGCCCGCTGGACGCTCAACTCCAGAGTGGACCTGTCCGCCGTGCTGACCACCGAGGTCAACGCCTGCGCCTCTGTCGTCGCGGTGTTCACGGCCCGATCGAAGGCCACTGTTCGGACCAGCACGGCCAGCGGGATGAGGAACGCCACCAGCACCAGGGTCGTGGTGGCCGCCACCAGCAGCGCGATACGCCGCCGCATCAGTCCGCACCGGATTCGTCCGGTGCGGCCAGGCGCACCCCCACGCCGCGCACCGTGTGCAGGTAGCGCGCCTCGCGCGCCGTCTCGCCGAGCTTGCGCCGCAGCCAGGAGACGTGCACGTCGACGGTCTTGTCCGCCCCTCCGTAGGGCAGCTGCCACACCTCGGTGAGCAGCTCGCGCTTGCTCACCACCTGCCCCGCGCGCACGGCGAGGTAGTGCAGCATGTCGAACTCCTTCGGATTGAGGTCCAGCCGCGAACCATCCAAAGCGGCCGAACGGGCCGCCGGGTCGAGGCGCAGGCCTCCCACCACGAGAACCTCCGGACGCGGCTGCTCCCCAACGCCCCGGCGCAGCACCGCCCTGATCCGGGCGTCCAGCTGGCCCGCGCTGAACGGTTTGACCACGTAGTCGTCCGCGCCCGCGTCCAGCACGGTCACGATCTCGTCCTCTCCGCCGCGCGCGGTGCCCACGATCACGGGGACCCGGCTCGCCGCGCGCAGCATCCGCAGCATCTCCCGCCCGTCCAGGTCGGGAAGCCCGATGTCCAGCACCACGAGATCGGGCTTGCGCGAGACGATCAGGTTCAACCCGTCCATCGCGGTCCCCGCGGAGGTGACCGCGTGTCCGCGCTCACTCAAACCCCTGCTCAACGACGTGCGAAGAGCCGAGTCGTCCTCGACAAGCAGCACCTGCGCCACAGTCGCACGGTAACCGGCGCCCGGCGAGCCGCGCGGATTGGCATAGTGGAGGGCATGGCAGCCCCCACCGGAAGGACCCGAACGGCACTCGCGGTGCTGGGATGGCTGGCCGCCGCCGCGGTGGCGGTCGCGGTGGGGCTCGCGGCCGTGTCCGCGCTCGGGCGCGGCATCCTCGACGGGGGACCTCCGATGACCGGGCAGGACGAGGTGCGACGCGAGCTGGCCCGCCCCGCGCCGAACGTGAACGACGAGGGCACCGAGGAGAGCAGTCCCCCCGCTTCCGGGCAGCGCGACCTGCGACACACCCCAGGAGGAACGGTGGTCGTCAGCTGCTCGGGCGGGCGTGCCGCGCTGCTGTCCTGGAGCCCGGCGCAGGGGTTCCAGGCCCAGGACGTGCAGGACGGTCCCGCCGAGGAGGCCGAGCTCACCTTCGAGTCCGAGGACACGGAAGTGGAGATCACCGTCGAGTGCGGCGACGGCGAACCGCTCGTGTCCACCGAGATCGACCGGTGAACGATCTCCGCTCGACGAGCGGCCCACCCCGGTGACGAGTGCGACCCCAGCTGAGCCGCCGTCCGCTGTTTGACATAAATACCCCCGGGGGTAGTCTCGACCACGAGACCGTGGAGGTGATTGTCATGCAGATGAGACCGGAACTTGTCGGCGACGCCCTGACCCGGCTGCGTCGCGCCCAGGGACAGCTGGCGGGAGTAGTCGAATCGATCGAGGAAGGCGGGGACTGCTCCGAAGTACTCACCCAGCTCGCAGCCGTTTCCCGCGCCCTGGACCGCGCCGGGTTCAAGATCGTTTCCAGCGGGATGCGGCACTGCCAGCAGAGCCGGGAGGACGGCGAGGAACCCGAGATGACCGAGCAGGAGCTGGAACGGCTGTTCCTCGCACTGGCCTGAGCGCCGACCCCACAGCGGCGCTCCGCACTCTCAAAGCACTCTTATACCCCCCGGGGTAATAATCGTTCCTTTCGGGACGAACACTCTCCGACTCCAGGAGCGGGCATGAGCGGGATCACGCAGGAGAACGACACGACGGAACTTCCCGGCGGCCTGACCACGCAAGTCATCGCCACTTCCTCGCTGGGAGATCGCAGCTACCTCGCCACCGACGGAACGGTCGCCGTGGTGGTCGACCCCCAGCGGGACGTGGACCGCTTCCTGGCCGCGGCAGGGCGACTGAACGTACGAATCACTCTCGTACTGGAAACGCACGTGCACAACGACTACGTCTCGGGCGGACTCGAGCTGGCCCGGCTGACCGGAGCGGAGTACGGCATCGCCGCCGCTGACGAGGTCGCCTTCGAACGCCGTCCGCTGCACGACGGCGAAACCGTCGAGCTCTCCCCCGGAATGCGGGTGCGCGCGGTGTTCACGCCCGGACACACCTACCACCACCTCTCCTACGTGCTGGAGGGCGAACGCGGCGCCGTGGGAGCGTTCACCGGGGGCTCGCTGCTGTTCGGCACCACCGGGCGCACCGACCTGGTCGGAGAGGAGCACACCCACCGGCTGGCCGAGCACCAGCACGCGTCGGCGCGCAGGCTCGCCGAGTCGCTGCCGGACGGAGCGCGCATCTGGCCCACCCACGGCTTCGGGAGCTTCTGCTCGGCCACGCAGGCTTCCGGCGACTCCGCCACCATCGGCGAGCAGCAGGAGACCAACCCGGCCCTGACCCTCGCGCGGGACGAGTTCGTCGAGAAGACGCTGTCCGGGCTCGGCGCCTACCCGGCCTACTACGCCCACATGGGAGTGCGCAACGCCCAGGGTCCCGAACCGATCGACCTGCGCACCCCCGCGCGCGCCACTCCCGCGGAGCTCGCCCGGCGCCTGGACGCGGGCGAGTGGGTCGTCGACCTGCGTACCCGCAAGGCCTACGTGGACTCCCACCTGGCAGGCACGGTCAGCCTGGGACTGGACGGTCCGATGGCCACCTGGCTCGGCTGGATGATCGACTGGGGAGCGCCGATCACCCTGCTCGCCGAGGAGCCCGAGCGAATCACCGAAGCCCAGCGGGAACTGGCCCGCATCGGGATCGACCGCTTCGCCGCCTCCGCCACCGGTCGACCCGAGGAGCTGGCCGAGGACGCGGACAGGCTGCGCAGCACCAGGACGGCCACCTTCGTGGACTTGGCCGTGGCACGCGCCGGAGAGCACGAACGACTTCCCCGCGCGGAGACCGTGCTCGACGTGCGCACGAACAACGAGTGGCACGCCTCCCACGTCGAGGGAGCCACCCACATCCCGCTGTACGAGCTCGGTGAGCGCACCGAACAGCTACCGGAGGGGGTCGTGTGGGTGCACTGCGGGAGCGGTTACCGCGCCGCGGCCGCCGCAGCGCTGCTGGAGCGGTCCGGGCGCACCCCGGTGCTGATCGACGACGTGTTCGACAACGCGGAAGCGGCGGGAATCACGCTGACCTCCTCGTGAGGCCCCGGTTCCGCCGGAGACTGGGAACGAGGCGTCGTGCCCAGAACCGTCACGACGTGGCAGAAGGACCGGATGGCACACCCCACCCGGCGACGGAGACGAAAGGCGGTACCGGTGCCCGGAGAAGAGAAGACCACGATGGACACACCAGCGGTTCGTGAGCTGACCGGGACGAACCCGCGCACTCGCCTCATCGACGTGCGCACCCCGGGCGAGTTCACCACCGAACACATCCCCGGATCACACAACGTGCCGCTGGACCTGTTGCGCGAGCACAGCTCCGAACTGGCCGCCGCCCACGAGGACCCGGTGGTGCTCGTGTGCGCCTCCGGCAACCGAGCCGAACAAGCGCGCGAACTGCTGGAGTCGGCCGGACTCACCCAGGCCCGAGTGCTGCGCGGCGGTCTGGGCGGTTGGCAGGGACACGGCGCTCCCGTCGAGCACGGTTCCGGCACCTGGTCCATGGAAAGGCAGGTCCGGCTGGTGGCGGGCTCACTGGTGCTGCTCGGCGTGGTGGGCAGCGCCGTCTTCCGCCCGCTGAAGTGGCTCGCCGGCTTCGTCGGCGCCGGGCTGACCTTCGCCGCCGTCAGCAACACCTGCGCCATGGCCCGACTGCTCGAACTGCTGCCGCACAACCGCACACCCCGGAACGAGGCCCCCGAACTGCTCGGCACCCTGACCGACCGGCATCCCCCGAGGAGTTCCGGCAGCTGAACGGAGCACTCCGGACGGTCGCTCGTCCCCGCACCGCCCGGTTCGGAACGGTTCGCGAAGTCGCTCGAGCGGAACCCGCCGCGTGCCCCGGGAGCGGACTTCCTCCTCGGGCGGGGAAGGCCCGGAGGATTCCGCCACCCGAGCGCGCCCGCGGTGTCCGACCGGTGCGCTCCCCGAAGGAGAAGTGATGATCCTGGCAGCCGTCTTCGGGGTGGTCATCGGCTTGGCGCTCGGTTCGCTCGGAGCCGGAGGGGCCGTGCTGGCCGTCCCGGCGCTCGTCTACGGCGCAGGACTGCCGCTGCGGATCGCGATCCCCACCTCGCTCGCCGTGGTGGCGGTCTCGTCGCTGGGTGGCCTGCTGCCCCGCGCCCGACGCGTCCGAGTGCGGTGGCCGATCGCAGCGGTGTTCGCCGTGGCGGGCGCACCGGCGGCTTTCGGCGGCACCGCCCTGGGACAGCTGATCCCCCAGCGATGGCTGCTGCTCGCGTTCGCGGCGCTCATGGCCGTCGTGGCCCTGCGGATGCTGCGCAGCGGCGAAGAGCGGGGCGGGGCGTGTCGAACCGTCGAGGGCGGGATCGACTGGCGCAGCTGCCTGCCGAAGTCGATCGGCGCCGGGGCCCTGGTCGGGGTGCTGACCGGACTCTTCGGGGTCGGAGGCGGATTCGTCGTGGTCCCCGCGCTGACGACACTGCTCGGGGTCGGTCCCCAAGCCGCCGTGGCGACCTCGCTCGTGGTGGTCGCCGCCAACTCGACGGTGGGGCTGATCGCGCACGCGGGGGCGGTGCAGCTCGACTACGGACTGCTCGGCGCCTTCGCCGGAACGGCACTGGTGGTTTCGGTGCTGGCGGGTACTCTCACCGCGCGACTACCCGCGCGGCTCGTGCGCGAGTGGTTCGCCCGCGTAGTGCTGACCGTGGCCGCCGGGGTGGCGCTCGCGGCCGTGTTCGCCCCCACAGCGCTCGGTGGGTGAACACCGCCTCCCGGACGCGATCACCGGTCGTCGGTCCGCACGGTGAGCGAAGGTCGGCGACCACCGCACCGCGGCCGGTGGTACGTGAATCTCATACGCTTCCTTATACGGTGCCGTGTGAGTCCCCCGACGACGAGCGAAGCATCAGGAGCCCCGAATGCCCCCCTTCCGGTCCAGGCGTTCGCACGCCGTCACGGCGACGGTGGTCGCCGTCCTGCTCGGAGCCGGTGGAGCTCCCGCGAGCGCGGCCCCCGATCCGGACACCTCCTCCGAAGCGGCTCAACAGCTCCGCGAGCTCACCCGCGAGGCCGAAGTGCTCACCGAGGACTACAAATCGGCCGAGGACCGGCACAAGGCCCGCGAGGCCGAGCTCGCCCGAGCGGAAGCCGCGGCGAAGAAGGCCTCCGGACGTGCCTCCGAGGCACGCTCCGAGGAAGGCGCATTGCGCGAGGAGGTCGACGCGCTGACGGCGGCCTCCTACCGCGGAGCGGACCGGAGCGAGTTGTCCGCGCTGTTGACCAGTGAGAATCCCGACGAGTACCTCGACAGGGTCTCGGTTCTGCGGAAGCTTGCCGGGGATTACGACACGACGGTCGACACGGTGGCCCGGGCCACCGAGAAGGCCGAGAAAGCCGAGCGACGCGCACGGGAGGCACGTGACGCCGCCGCGAAGGCCGAAACCGAGGCCGCCCGTCTCGAGAACGAGATCGCCGAGCGCAAAGCGGCCATGGACGAGCGGATCGCCGAGGTCAAAAGACAGTACGAGAACCTCTCCCAGCAGGAGAAGGAGGACTTCGCGGGCGGTGGCTCCGAGGACGTCGGCTCCATCGGGGGCACGGGCGCGGCCACCACGGCCGTGAACGCCGCGCTGGGCAAGCAGGGATCTCCCTACGTGTGGGGCGCCAAGGGGCCGAACCGGTTCGACTGCTCCGGTCTGGTGCAGTGGTCCTACGAACAGGCCGGTATCTCCCTGCCCGCTTCCACCAGGACCCAGATCGACGAGGGGAGGTCCGTTTCCACCTCCCAGCTCCGTCCGGGTGACGTGGTCTTCTACTACTCCTCGGCCAGCCACAACGGGCTGTACATCGGCAACGGCAAGGTCGTACACGCTCCGACCGAGGGGCAGGACGTCAAAGTGGAGAACTACCGGGACATCGGTGACGTCCACTCGGTTCGCCGCATGGTCGGCTGACGCTCCGCGCCAGGCACCGAAACGTCTCGTGCCGGACCGCTCGGCGACCCGGCCGGGTCGCCGAGCGGCTCGCCCGCGTGGTGGGAGCTCCGCTCCACGCCGGCGTCGACGGTTTGCCGGGCGGTGATCGTCCCCGGGGGCCACGGTCACCAGCTGCCGCCTCGGCGGAAACCTCACCGCCCGCTCTCGGCGTCGATCACGATTCTCTGATCTCCCCGTAGCGGGTCGAGTCCTCCTGGCACTCGTGCGCGTGATCGACGACGGGGTCCGGGTAGCGCGGCCCGACGGAGCGGCCGCCTTCCGCGGCCGATGGGCGGCAGCACCGGCGACACCGTTCCCGCGCGTCGCCGTCGAGCAGGACTCCCGCCCGGGCGGGACCCCGCTGATCCTCCGGACGCGCCCTCTCCCCGCCTTCACGCGCGATCAGCGTGTCGGCGGACGCCGCGGTGCCGTGGAGCTCCCGCCGGGAACTCCTCCAGCGGTAGGGCGCACTCCGGCGGCGGTGCGCACAACGTTGCGCCCCATCCCGCCGAAGACCAAGGAGTGGAACGGGGCGATCGACCACCAGTAGACGTGCCCGGCCAAACCGCGCGGCACGAAGACGGCCCGTTGCCGGTAGAGCGCCCCGCCGGACTCCGTCGGGGTGACCCCGAGCTCCAGCCACGCCTGACCGGGGAGCTTCATCTCCGCGCGCAGGCGCAGCAGCCTCCCCTCGTCGATCTCCTCGACGCGCCACCAGTCCAGGGCCTCACCGGTTCGCAGGCGAACCGGGTCGCGCCGGCCGCGGCGCAGTCCGACCCCACCGATCAGCCGGTCGGCCCAACCGCGCGTGGCCCACGCGAGCGGGAGCGAGTACCAGCCGTTCCCGCCACCGATGCTCTCGACCACGCGCCACACGCTGGAGGCCGGAACATCGCTGTGCCACACCCGCGTGTCCGCATAGGCGCTACCGCCCGCCCAGTCCGGGTCCGAGGGCAGCGGCTCGGCGGGCGCCTCGGCGGGTGAGGCGTCCGACCAGCGGGTCTCGACCTGGGCGTGTCGAATCCTGTGGAGGGCCAGCTCGACCGCGCGGTCGTAGCCGATGAGCCCGCCTTCCGGTTTCGCGACGTGATCGTCGATGTCGTGCTCGCCGCGGACCGCCTCGTGAACCAGCGACTCGATGAGGGGACCGCCGATGCTCTTCGGCACCGGGGTGACGATGTTGATCCAGTACGAGCTCAGCCTCGGGGACAACACCCCGACCGGGAACATGACGCGGCGGGGCAGCCCCGCGACGGCGGCGTAGCGCCGCATCATCTCCGCGTACGTGAGCACACCCGGCCCACCGATGTCGAAGGCGCGGTTGATCCCGGCCGGGAGCCGCGCCACGGCGACGAGGTAGTGCAGCACGTCGCGCACGGCGATGGGCTGTACCCGGTTGCGCACCCACCTGGGAGTGATCATGATCGGCAGGCGCTCGGTCAGGTACCGCAGCATCTCGAAGCTCGCCGAGCCCGAACCGATGATCACCGCGGCCTGCAGTGTCACCGTCGGCACCCCGCTGCGCAGGAAGATCTCCGCGACCTCGGCCCGGGAGCCCAGGTGCTCGGACAGGTCACCGTCGTCCGGGTGTATGCCGCCGAGGTAGACGATCCGGCCGACGCCGGACTCGCGAGCGGCCTGCGAGGTGCACAGCGCCGCGCGGCGGTCCTTGGCCGCGAAGCCGGTTTCCGACATCGAGTGCACCAGGTAGTACAGCACGTCCACATCGCGGCACGCGGCGGCCATGGAGTCCCGGTCGAGCACGTCGCCCTCGACGACTTCGACCGCGTCGCGCCAGGGGACGTCACGCAGCTTTCCGGGATCGCGTGCGACGCAGCGCACCCGGTGCCCGGCTCGCAGCAGTCGTGGCACCAACCTGCCCCCGATGTAACCGCTGGCACCCGCCACCAGACACAGCATGTCACCATCCGCCCATCGCGCCGGTTTCCGGCCGTCCCCCCCCCGTTCGAGGCCGCTCGGCCACCACCGGCCTCCCGGGGCGCACGGCGAGTCGCACAGGTCGTGCGCTGTCCCTATGGTCGCGGCAACGGCGGCCGCACGCGAATCCGAGCCGGCGGACGAATGTGCTCACTCCCCCGGCGCGCGTGTGCGCGGTCGCGCCGGCTCCGGGAGGCGGACGCGGGCGGTGCGGGCCACCGGTGCGGGGCGGCGGTAAGTCGGATCGGCACGGATCACATGTTGCCTCCCCGTCGAAACGTGGCCGTGGATCGATCTCCTAGCCTGTTGCGGAGACCGTTTCCCGGCCGGTCGTCGAACCCGCCCCGGACGAGTCGCCCCGGGCAGCCGCGCGGCGGGACCACCCACCAGGCGGGAAGACCGCCCCGGCGACGCCACGACGCGCCCCGGAGCACGGCTCCGGCACCGGTTCACCGCCCACCACCGGTCTCCGAACAGGAATCCGGCCGAAGAGTCCGGACCGAACAACCACAGGGGAGTTTCGATGATCTTCATCGCCGTCAAGTTCCGCGTTCTTCCCGAACACGCGGACCGGTGGCCCGAGATCGCACGCGATTTCACCGAGGCGACGCGTGCGGAAGAGGGCTGCTTGTGGTTCGACTGGTCGCGCAGCCTCGAGGACCCGAACGAGTACGTTCTGCTCGAGGCCTTCCGCGACGAGGACGCCGGAGCCGCACACGTGCAGTCCGAGCACTTCAAGACCGCCCAGCGGACCCTCCCGCCCCACCTGGCGGAAACGCCGCGGGTGATCAACACTCCGGTGCAGCAGGACGACTGGTCCCGGCTCGGTGAGATGGCCGTGGACTCGGAGAGCTGAGACCGCTCGGCGCCGGGCCGCTCCGGGCCCGGCGCCCTCCCGTCCGGTCAGGCGGCGCGGCCGCTTTCCCCCACCCGAGCAGTCGGAACTGCCGCGAGGTCAGGAACTTCCGGCGCAAGGCTTCCGTTCAACCCAGGGCTCCGAGCCTACGCAACCACCCGAGCGAACCGAGCCGTCGAACTCCCGCCGGGAACTCCCGGCAGAAGGCTCCGCCCGACGCGGGTGCTTCAGCCCGAGCAGGACGAGGAGCTCCGGCGCGTGAGTCGGATGCATTGCCAGGCCGGGCCGCTCGCCGCGTAGGCCGCTACTCAAGAGCGGCCCGACGCAGCAGGGCGCCGACTCACGTGACGGCTAGCCGACCACGCACGCAAAGCTCCGTCACGAGTTCTCGAGGTACGCCTCGATCGCGTCCGCACCCGCGACGGCCCCGCCGTACCCGCGGATGGTCTCGCACATCTCGCCCACGGCCTTGGTGATCTCCTCGTTCGCGGCCACCTCTTCGACCCGCTCACGCAGTCGCGCCGAGTCGGTCAGCTCGGCCTCCTCGAGTTTCCCGCCGAAGTTCAGGTCGCGAACCCGCTCGGCGTTCATCTCCTGCTCCACCATCCGGGGAGCCGTGACGAGCGGAACCCCGTAGGAGAGGGCCTCCATCGTGGAGTTCATCCCCGCGTGCGAGAGGAACACGGCGGCGTGCCGCAGCACGGCCGTCTGGGGGAAGCGAGGGCGCACCTCGAAGTTCTCGGGGACCTCCCCCAGCTCTTCCGGGCTCACCCGGTCGCCGATGGACATCGCCACCTGCCAACCGGTGTCGGCGAACGCCTCGATGCAGGTCCGGTAGAACTCCAGATGACCGTGGAAGATGGTCCCCAGCGAGACGAACAGCAGCGGCCGGTCCGTCCGCCGGGGCTTCCACTGCTCACGTTCGGCCCGGCCGCCCAGCAACGGCCCGAGGAAGGCGAACCGGTCGTCGAAGCTGTCCGCGTGGAACTGGAACTCCCGCGGAATGAACACGAGGTTCAACGCGCCCCCTGGCTCGGCCATCATCGACTCGACCCCGAGCTCGACACCGTGCTGCGCGGCGAGTTCGCTCATCCGTTCGGCGAAGTCCCGCAGCACCGGATGGTTCTGGTCGAAGTCCTGCGGCGCCCGCTTCATGAACTCCGCCCGCATCGAGAACTCCTCGTTGCCGGCGTGGGTCGGCACCAGGGCCACGTTCGGGACTCCGAGCTTCTTCGCGAACACACGTCCCGCCGGGGTGGCGGAGTCCGCGCAGACCGCGTCGACGTGCTCGTCGGCGAAGTGCTCCGACAACCTCGGCAACGTCTCCCGCGTCCCCTCCAGGAACTTCTCCATCATCGGGGCCATCGCCTCCGGGGTCAGCGCCCCGTCCCCCGGGGGCGCGGAGGGTTGCTCCATCGGCACCGGAACGGGTTCGGCACCGGCGGCTCGCACGGCGGGAACCATGTCCGAGCCGGTGGCGTAGCTGACCCGGTGGCCCCGTCGAACGAGTTCCTCGACGAGCGCGAGCGACGGATTGACGTGCCCGTACGCGGGCATGCTCACGAAAACGAAATGTTTGCGCATCATCTTCCCGATCGATTTCCCTGCGTTCACAGGGGACGGCGAAATCCTCTGACCGCGAACACGGCGCCGATCACGAGCAGCAGCACACTGGTTCCCAGGGCGGACCAGACCCCGCTTCCCACGGGCAGTGCCAGGCAGAGGTCGCGGGAGGCGTCGACGGCGTAGGTGAGCGGGTTGACCCGGGCCACGATCCGCAGCCAGCCGGGCAACGCGTCCAGCGGGACGAACGCGCTGGAGGCGAACATCAGCGGGAACATCGCCAGGAAGCCCACGCTCTGCATCACCTCCTCCTTGCGCACCCAGGAGGCGATGGCGAGGAAGACCCAGGTCAACGACCAGCTGACGAGCAGCGCGAGCAGCCACGCGCTGACCGTGCCCGCGAGCCCGCCCTCCGGCGCGAAACCGAACAGCACGGTCGCCGCCAGCAGCAGGACCACGAGCTGCACGGCGGTGCGGAACAGGTCGGCCAGGCTGCGCGCCACCAGCACCGTGCCGAGCCGGATGGGCAGCGCCCGGAACCTGCCCAGCACACCGTTCTTCATATCGGTGATCAGCCCGACGCCGGACTGCAGGGAGGCCCCGATCCCCGTGGTCACCAGGATCGCGGGCATCAGGTAGTTGATGTAGCTGTCCGTCTGGGAGGCGATGCTGCCCATCAGCGCCTTGCCGAAGACCTGGCTGAACAACGTCAGCATGATCAACGGCTGTAACAGGCTGAATACGACTATCCGCGGATCGCGGAGCACCGCACGCAGGGACCTGCCGGTGAGGACCGTGATCTGGGTCCAGACGTTCGCGCCGTGCCAGTGGCGGCGCTCGTGCTCCGTTCCCCCGGCTCTGTCCCGAGGGGCGGTCAGTGTAGTGGTCATGTGCCTTCCGATCGTCGTGTCACGCCGCCTGGTGCGCGGAGTTGGCCAGGGTCAGGTAGACGTCGTCCAGAGTCGGTTCGCCCAGTCCGAGCCCGCTCACCTCGATGCCGGCCTCGTCCAGCGCGCGTACGACCACGGCGAGCTCGTGCGAGGCGGCCACGGGCGTGGTGATCACGTGCCGTTCCGCGTCGTGCACCGGGCTCATCCCGCTCGCGCTCAGCGCGTTCACGGCCCGCTCCGCGTCGGCGGGGTCGGCCAGCGTCGCGGTGGCGGTCCGCTGCCCCACCTCGGCCTTGAGCTCCTCGGCCGTTCCCGAGGCGACGACCTGCCCGCTGGACAGCACGGTGATGGAATCGGCGAGCCTGTCGGCCTCGTCGAGGTACTGCGTGGTCAGCAGCACCGTGGTCCCGTCGCCGACCAGGTTCTCCACGATCCGCCACAACCCCATGCGGCTGGACGGGTCCAGCCCCGTGGTCGGCTCGTCCAGGAAGATCACGTCCGGGTGCCCGACGAGACTGGCGGCCAGGTCCAGCCTGCGCCGCATACCGCCGGAGTAGTTGCGCGCGGGCCGCTTGGCCGCCTCGGTCAGTTCGAACAGTTCGAGCAGTTCCTCGGCGCGGTTCTTGGCCGCGCGTTTGCCCGCCCCCAGCAGCCTGGCCACGAGCACCAGGTTGTCCATTCCGGACAGTTGTTCGTCGACCGCGGCGAACTGTCCGGTCAGGCCGATGCGGGAACAGACGCTCCTGCTCTCCCGGACCACGTCGTGGCCCGCCACGCGCGCCGTCCCCCTCGTCGGCGGTGACAGGGTGCTCAGGATGTTGACCAGCGTGGTCTTGCCCGCGCCGTTGTGCCCCAGCAGCCCCAGCACCGATCCCCGCGGCACCTGCAGACTCACGTCGTCCAGTGCCCTGAACTTGCCGAACTCCTTGCTGACGTGCTCGACCTCGATGGGTGGTCTTGTCATAACGTCCTTCTTCAGCGGTGTTCGTGCTGGCCCGGTTCGGCCAGTACCCCGTTGAGCAGCACGTCGATGCGTGACTCGATCGCGGACTGCTCGCCTTCCGGGGTGGTCGTTTCGAATCGCGTGCTCATCAACAGCCCGAGCAACATCCGGGCGACATCGCCGGGCGGCATGCGGAACCTGTGCTCGTCCCGGGCCACCAGTTCCGCGCAGGCGTCGATCAGGTCCCGGACGAACTGCGGCCCGCCCTCGGAGTGGTGCTGTTCGGCTTTCCGGTGCCGATGCACGTCGTACTCCGAATCGGAGAGATTGTGGACGAGCCCGCCCAGGCGGTGGAAGTAGTCCAACACGATCGAGGAAGCCCGGCTCAGCCGATCGGCCAAGTCCTGCTCCGGCGGGATTCCCCTGATCCGCCCACACGCCTCGTCGGTGCGGAAAGCCTCGGACACGCAGGCTTGCAGCAGCTCGTTCTTGTCCGCGAAGACCCGGAAGATCGTTCCTTCCGCCACTCCGGCCGCCTGTGCGATCGAGCGGGTCGTGATGTTGGGCCCCTGTTCGACCAGCAGCGGCAGCGTGGCCCGGACGATCTCGTCCCGCCGCTGTTCCGAGCTCATCGCGGGCGCCCTGCGCCGAGGCCGGTTCGTGCTCACACGGACAGCATACTGAGTGAGCACTCACTCATCAATGCGATCCGGGTGTGCGCGCGGACACCTCCACGGCGGATCCGGGACGGGCGACCGGCGGGCCGATCCGCCCCGGATCCCGGTGCGGGACTCAGCCCCGACCGGCCATCGCCGCGTCCACGCGGCTCGGGCGCACGCTGCGGCTCCCCGCCTCGGGGTCGAGCAGGAAGTCACAGCGCTCCACCCGGCCGACGCGGGCCGCCAGTCGATCGACGGCGGGCTGCATCCCCGAAGCCGAGGCAACCACCGTGACCGGCTCCTCCGGCAACTCCTGCACCTTGTAACCGCCGTCGGGGGAGGTCAGCATCCTCGCCAGCTGCACTCCACGCCCGTCCGTGACGGTCACGCTCGCCCCCGGCACGGCGGCCCCGGACCCGTCGGTGACCGAACCGGCCAGCGTCCGGCGGTGCACCGGCTCCGGGGCCTCCAGCGCCGGGTCGACGGTGACGTCGCTGTCGTCCACGTGCTCGTACCCGCCTCCGGTGTCCGCGGCGGACTCCCCGGCCGAGCCGGTTCGGGACCGGCGCCGCACGAGCACCTGGTTGAGCACCACCAACGCCACGCCCAGCAGCACCCAGGCGGACAGCCCGAGCGTGGCTCCGAGCGCCCCGGTTCCGTCGAAGTAGAGGATCCCGCGCATCGCGTGCACGGCCTGCCCGAGCGGCATGACCAGGTGCAACGACTGGAAGAAGCCGGGGACCAGTTCCTTCGGGATCGCCCCGCCACTGGAAGGGAGGCTCAGCAGGACGAACAGCCCCATGGCCACACCGGGTATGAACTGCTTGACGAACGGGACCAGGCCGAACGTGGTCCAGGCTATGGCCTGGGTGAGCAGGAAACCGACCAGCAGGAGGAGCGGATCGTTGTGGATGACGTCCAGCGACAGGGCGGTCCCGTAGACGATCAACGTCCCCAGGACGCCGACACCGACCAGCGAGCCCAGCTTCTGCCTGGTGGTCAGCTCCGCCCGCAGCAACATCATCACCGCTATGTAGGGCGGGATGTTTATCGCCATCAGGCAGTAGAACAGGCCGGTGCCCATGACGTCGCCGGGAGCGGTGGGCACGAGATCGGTGGTGGTCAGCTGCTGACCGGACTGCTGCGCGACCGGGGTGAAGACCTGCCGCAGCATCTGCATGCTCGCCTTGCCGTTGGCCGAGCCGTAGAACAGCTCGCCGTTGGCCGGGTCGTACGCGGCGGTCGCCTCCCTGTCGTTGACCGACTGCCTCGCGGCCTGCTCGTCCGGAACCGCCGTCACGTCGAAGCCGTCGGGCACGGACCTGTTCAGCGCGGTCTCGAGCCGTTCGGCGCTCTGCTCACCGACCACAGCCACGGACATGTCGCGCGGCTGAGGAGCGTGGAACGGCAACAGGTAGCACACCATGAACCCGACGATGAAGAACATCGGGAACCACAGCGTCGAGACGAGCTTTCGAGCCAACTGCTTCGGCTGCTCTTCGGACACCAACACTCCTCACCACGAGTTCGGGAACCGATTCGCGATCAACCACGGACAGCGGGCCGCGGACCCCCGGCGACCGCCTGCGCGACAGCGCGTCGAATGACGGGAACGATCGTAGCACTTTTCGTGCAGGCACTGCAAAAATGCAACAATGCACACATCGGCGAGTGACCGGTTTGTCCGTCATCGGACGCCGCGACTACGATGAACCCCCAGCTCAGCCGCCCAGTGGCCACAGCCGCAGCGAGGGAGAGCCACACGATGGCCAGACCAGCGCACACAGCGCCGCGAACAACCGGAAGCACGGCATCCACCGGCGCGGATGTGGGCACCGGCGGACTGCGCGAACGCAAGAAACGCGCGACGCACCAGGCACTGCAACGAGCGGCGGTCAGCCTCTTCCGCGAACGCGGTCCGAACGCGGTCACGGTCGAGGACATCTGCGCCCACGCCGAAGTCTCCCCCAGGACGTTCTTCAACTACTTCACCTCGAAGGAGGAAGTGCTCGTCCCCTGGGACCAGGAAACGATCACGAACACACCGGAACGCGTACTGGCCCGCCCCGACGCCGAAGAGCCCCTGCGGACGGCACAGGCCGTGCTCGGAGAAGCCATGAACACGGCCATGAGCGGCTCCACCTGGCGCGACCAGGCGGTGATCCTGCGCGAGAACCCCGAACTGATCGAACGCGTGGTCACCGCGTTCCGAGCCATGGAGTCCTCCCTGGTGGAAGGCCTGGCCAGGAAAACGGGCACCTCCTGCGAGGACCCCTACGTCCGCCTGGTCGGCGCCACCGCGATCACCGCGCTGCGCGTCTCGGTGCAGGCGTGGCAGGAGTCCGAATCGGACTCGAGCCTGCACGAGTACATGGACGAGGCCTTCGAGCGGCTGCACCGAGGACTGCGCCCGAACGAGCAATAGCTCATGACCGAACTTCGCGCGCCGGTCGGGTAGCCGTCACGTGAGTCGGCGCCTTGCTGCGTCGGAGGGCACCTCGAGTAGCGGCCTACGCCACGGTGCCCTGCCGCCTTGCGATGCATCCGACTCACGCACCGGAGCTTCTCGTCCTGCGCGGGCTGAAGCGCTCGCGTCGGAAGCAGCCTTTCGCCGGAAGTTCCAGAAGAGTCCGCGGATCGGCCTGCTCGGGTGGTGGAAGACGGCCGCGCCGCTTGACCGGTGACCGGACCGGACGAGCGGATGACAGCCCTGTCCGCGCTCCCTGGGCCCGAGTGGGGACGTTCCGCAGTGGTGATCACCGAGAGTGATACACGACATACTGAACTGTCGAACGATCGAGCGGATTCGTGCGCCACACGCTATGGTCCTTGACACGAAAGACTCCAAAACACACACCGCCGACCACACTCGAGTGAACAGCTGCGAACCTATGACGGCATCCATCCCGAGCGCCTCACTCTGTTTCGTCGACGAGAGGAGTAGCGGTGGCGATCGCCGAAACAGCGCACGAAACGCAGCAAGAACACTCCGGGGAGGGAAACCCGTACGAGAACAGAGCACGTGATCGAAGAGCACTGTTCACCACGGGAGGTGTGGGCGCACTGGCCGCCGCGCTGTTCCTCCTGATCCGTGGAGGACTGACCGACGACGCCTACATCACCATCGACTACGCCCGGAACCTCGCTTTCCACGGGCACTGGGGGATGATCGAGCAGGAGTTCGCCAACACCGCCACCTCCCCGCTGAACGTGCTGGTACTGGCGGCCTTCACCTTCCTGCTGCGCCAGCCGGTCCTCGCGCTCGGCGTCGTGTTCGTGCTGGCGAACGCGACCCTGGCCCACTCCCTGCACCGGACCGCCCGGCACAGCGGATTACCGTGGTTCACGGGCTTATTGGGCACCCTGCTCGTGCTGCTCAACCCGTTCCTGCTCTCCTCGGCGGGCCTGGAGATGACGCTGGCCTCCGCGTTGCTCGGCCTGCTGCTGCTCGGCGCCACGAGCCACAACCGCGTGCTCTTCGGGACGGCCGCGGGGCTGCTGGCTCTCACGAGACTGGACCTGGGGGTATTCGTCCTCGCGCTGCTCATCGGCCGACCGAGCCTGTGGCGCAAGTGGTGGCGGTGGCTGATTCCCGGCTGCGCTGCCGCGCTGCCGTGGTTCGCCTTCAGCTGGTGGGCCTTCGGATCGGCCGTACCGGACACGCTCGTGATCAAGCAGCTCCAGGAGCACTGGGGGGACTGGGACTTCGGCAACGGCCTGCAGCTGTACTACACGGCATACCCGGCGGCGACGGCGGCAGCCCTCAGCGCGGCCGTCCTCGGTGCCGTGGCGCTTCCCGTGTGGCTGATCACCCGTTCGCTGCGCCGCGCGGGAGCGCGCGACATCCACCCGTGGGCACTGCTGGGGCTCGGCGGAGCCGCGCACTTCTACGTCTACACCCTGCTCGGCGTACCGCCCTACCACTGGTACTACGTGCCGAGCATGATCGGACTGTCCGTGTTCGGGGCCGCGGCCGTCGGAGCGGTGGCCACCACGGTCGCTGTGAAGCGGAGCGCGCTTCCGCTGCTGGCCACGACGATGGTGGTCGCCCTCGGTGCGGGTGTCGTCGTCAACCAGGCGCGCGTCGTGCTCGACACCGGGACCCCCTGGAAGCACGCCTCCATCACGACGAACTGGGCCAAGCCCTCCGACTACGCGCGGATAGGCGAGATGGTCGGTGACATCGTCGGGGAAGGCACGGTGCGCAGTCCCGGCGAAATCGGCACCCTCGCCTACTTCTGCGAGTGCGCCGTGGTGGACGGACTGGCCGACCGGGGCTATCTCGCGCCCGAGATCCGGAAGCGGATCGACGAAGCAGGCCCGGTTACCTCCTCCGTGCTGCGGGCCAACTACCGGAACTTCACCCCCACCGAGCCGCGCGAGGTGGACTACGTCCTGCACAGGGTGATGGGCCCCGGGCCCGATCCGGCGTGGAACATCGACTCCCCGTGGACGGAACCCGCACACCTCACGATCGAACCCGTGGACTGAACGAACGCAGCCCCTCCGCGCCGTGGTCCCCCGGCGAAACGCGGTGCTCCCCGCGGCCGGGGACGCGACGACGAACCGTCACGTCCCGGTCCGGCCGGACACGGCCCCGGACCGGTGCAGCGGGTTGGGCTGCGGGCGGTGGACGTCCTCCGTCGCGGAACGCAGCCGCATGGTGGCCAGGGCCTTCTGCGGGAGCGTCGGCGCGAGCAAGGCGGCGAGGTCGGAACGCGCTTCCTCGCCGCCGCCGGTTGCGGCGACCCGCTCGGCCGTTTCGACGAGCACCGAACGCACGACATCCCACGCCCCCCGCTGGGCGGCCCCGGGGAACTCGCCCAGCGAGCGGACCACCTCAGCCAGGTTGACCTGCAGCACGGAGTGGGCCAGCTTGGCGTGCAGCTGCTCCACGTGCTCCACCACCGTCGCCCGCGCGTGGCGTGCCGCGCTGTTCCACCCGGCCGCGCGCATCCGACCGCGGTGCACCCGCATCCCGGCGAAGTCCCGCAGCAGCAACCGGACGGGTTCGCCGCCGCGGACGACCAGGAGGGTGTTCTGCATGTGCGCCTCCAGCGCCATGCCGTGACGCGAGAGCAGCGGCAGGGTCGCCGAGAACAGCAGTTCGCTGTAGCTCCGCAGGAAGCGCTCACCGGCCGCGACCCCGCTCGTGGCCGTGCGCGCGGCCAGCTCGTCCACCAGATCGGCCAGCAGGGTCCCGTCGGAAACCGGTGACGGCGCCCGCAGCGCCGAAGCGGGAACCAGATGCTCGCCCGCGTCGTTCAACTGGTCGGCCGGGTCCTCCCGCAGCAGGGCGGAGAGCCCGCGCAGACGGGCCGAACCACTCGCACCTCCCTCCGGAGGGGCGAACGCGATGCCCGCCAGGTCGGACACCGTCCCCACCTTGCCCGCCGACACCGGATCGCGGTCCAGCAGCTCCCGCAGCAGCGCGCTCGTGCCCGGAGCGTCCCGCGTGGTCTCGGGCGAGATCGTGCGCCGGGTGGAGGTCAGCAGCACGTCCAGCGAGGTCTTGATCGTCAGCCGTCGTCCGCGCCTACCGGGGAAGGCCGTGACCAGGGTGCGTATCGACAGGGTGGGCCTGCAGGGCAGCCGAGCACCTCGGAGCGGGACCAGTTCCCCCGAACGCAGCTCCCCGGCGTACTCGCGCGCGAGCACGTTGCGCCGCTGCCACGGATGGACCGGCACGAGGGCGTAGTCGTCCGGGTCCCTGCCCAGCTCACGCAGTTCCCGCACCGCGCACGCGAGCAACCGGGGGAAGTGGGCCCCGAGCAGGTCGCCGACCGAACGTCGCCCCGCGTCCTCGGTCGAGCGCACGAGGCTCCGGCTGACGGCGACCAGTCCGATCTCGACGTACGCACCGCTTTCCGGTGCGTAGGCGAGGGAATCCGCGGCGGAGAAGCCGAGGCGCACCTTGCCGCAGGGGTGGGTGCTGTGCCCCTCTCCGGTCAGCGTGTCCAGCTCCAGGGCGACGTCGCGGCCCGGGCGCCCCGCGGCCAGCGCGCTCAACGGGTTCATCCCGTCCGGTCGCGCCCCGGAGGGGAGCAAGCGCTTCCGCGCCCGTTCCACCAGCACCCCGGACAGCGCCAGGTTGCACGCGGAATCCACGAGCTCCTCCCGCATCCGCTCCCAGTGCGCGCTCGGATCGTTGTCCCGCAACACGTCGATCAACCGTTCGGCGCGTTCCAGCGCGAGAACGCCGCCGTCCCGCTCCACCAGCACCGGAGTGGACACCCGGCCGAGCCCGAATCCCGCTTCCTCCTCCCGCAGTGCCGCCACGGCGCGGCAACCGGGGGCCCGCACGACCACCAGGGTTCCGGCGCCATCCGCGAACCTCTCCAGCAGCGCGGCCGGGAAGCCGTGCGCGCCGTCCGGTCGCGGAGGCCACCGGAAAGCGGTGGCGTGTCCCCGCACCCCCGGGGCGTCCTCCCGCAGCAGCGCCCCGAGGAAACCGCGCGCGGTCTCCGCGCGGGCCTCCGGCAGGGCCTGCGACCAGCGCCGCGACAGCTCCGCGTCCCGCCGGCGCAACTCCGCCAGCACGGCGGCCTCGCGGGAGTTCAGCGTGCCGCTGCCCGCGCACACCGCGAAGGAGCCGCTCAAGGCAGGGCCAGCGGGTTGGGAGCCGGAACGTAGCGCTGTTCGGTCACCAGCCCGGACAACCGCATCGTCAGCATGGTCTTCAACGGCCACGGTTCGTTCAGCAGCGCCCCGGCGTCCTCGCGAGCGTCGGCGGCCTCCGCGGGGGACCCGGCCTCCTCGATCAGCCCCGCGAAACAGCTCCGCACCCGGTCGGAGACCACCCGCCACAACACCCGCTCCGGGCACCCCGCCGCCGCGGCCAGCGCGGTCACGAGTTCACCCAGGTGGTTGACGAAAAGCGGAAAGAACAGCTTGTTCCGCAGCGCTTCCGGACCGTCGCACCACAGCGCCGACCCCTCCAGCAGCCGCGGACGGCGGCCCGAACGTCCCAGCCGCTCCCGCAGCACGCGGGCCCCGCCCAGATCGCGCACGAGCAGCGACCTCGGCACTCCGGCGCGCAGGACCAGCACGGTGTTCTGCGGATGCGGCTCCAGCGCGATCCCGTACCGCACCAGCAGGGTGAGCAGCGGGGAGATCCCCAGATCCAGATGCGCTCCCAGCCAGCGGCGGGCCGCTTCGACGCGGGAGGGGGCGCTGCCGCTCCCCGCTCCGCCCGCGGAGTGCCGTTCGGTCAGCACATCGTGGATCAGGGTGTGTCCGGTCAGCGGGGAACGGGCCAGCAGGGCGGCCACCGGCAAGGCGACCTCCCCCGCGCTCGTCGACTCCGCGGGGTCCTCGCGCAGGATCGCCCCCAGGGAACGGTTCCTGGCCCTGGACAGCTCCGGGGACTCCGCGGCCCGCTCCCCGAGCAGCGTCGGATCGTGGCGTATCCCGACCAGCTCCCGGCAGACGGCGAAACCCGAACCGCCCCGCCGGTCGGGCGGTGCGAGAGCGGGATCCGCGGCGGCCAGTTCGTCCAGCAGCCCCGAAAGTCGCGGGCCGTTGTGCACCGCCTCCCCGGAAACTCCCCGTACCGCCCCGGTCAGCCGCACCTCGAGCGCGGTCTTGACGTGCAGCCCGGCGCGTTCGCCGCGCTCGCGCACGTCGAGCGTGCGCGTCGACATCAGCGGACGCGCCGGAACGGAACGGGACAGCACCGTGACGGCTCCGCTGCTGAGCGCGGCACCGTGCAGCCGTGGCAGCGCGTGCCGCAGCTGGTGCGGATGCACGGGGATCAACGCGTGCTCGCCGGGAACGAGCCCCCTGCGCGCCATTTCGGACTCCGCGGACTCGGCCGTTCCCGGCAGGGTCCGACGCAGCTCCCGGCGGACCGCTTCCACCGGATCGCTCCCGCCCGCCGAGTCGGCCCCGGACACCAGCCGCCGGGGCACCGCGACCAGCCGCAGGTCGAACTCGGCCCCGAACTCCGGGGCGTAGCGCCGCGCCTCACCCGGCGACATCCCGGTTTTGATCTTGGCTACCGGCTGCATGGGGTGACCGTCCACCACCCACTGCTCGAAAGCGGTCAGCAGCGGGTCGTCCGCCCCCTCGTCGACGCGCAACGCGCGCACCAGCGCGGAGAAGGGGTGCGCCCGCACGGCCGAGCGCCCCCCGGACACGGCTCGCACCCTCCCGGCGCGCGTCTCGTACGCACGCCGGGCACGCGCGAGCCCGGAGACGCTGTCGGCCACATCGGCACGCAAGCCCAGCCAGGCCTCCGGATCGTCCTCCACCAGTCCGGCCCGCCGGAGCACGTCGAGAAACTCCACCGGATCGTGCGGGACGCCCCGCGCCCCGGTCGTCCACGGGGAAGCGGAAACGGGCGCGCGAAGCTCCCGTCTGCCCGTTCCGGTGACGGTCCGGGTGTGGAGGAACACCCCGCGGCGGGCCGCCTCGGCCGGATCGAGCCGCCCCTCGCGCACCAGCGCGGAAACCAGCCTGGACAGGACGGTCCACCGAGCCGAAGCGCGCCTGTCACCACCGCGCCCCGCCCCCGCGGTGCCGCTCGGGACGCTCGTGGCCGGAACCACGTGATCACTGTCCACCCCCTCATGCTGATCTTCGGGGTACCCGTGGGCAACTCCCGTCACTCGCTTTGCGTAGCCGCCGGGCGGCCCCGCGGCACCACCACGGGCCGGGGCACCCGTGGTCGCGGAGCACGTGCCGACGACGCTTAAACAGAGCGGGAACCGGGTACCCGAGACGAAGGCGGGCGACCGCGAGTGGAGGCGAGCCCGGACGAACGACCTGTTGGAGGACCCGGAATGGCCAACACCGCTCACTTCAGGCTGGGAGACGAGGTGGCCAGCCCCTCGGTGATCGTGCGTGACGACCGCGGTGCCGAGATCGTCGAGCTGGAGCTGCCCAAGACCGTGTCCGAACCGCTGCACGCCGACGACGAGCTGCTCGCGGCGGGTTGGAACCGCAGCGCCGACTGGACCACCACCGACGACGGCTGGGTCGCCCCGGTCGTGTCCGCCTGAAGTCCCCCAGGAATCCTCTCGGAACGAAGGAGTCCGCCGTGACGGAACAACTCCCCATCCCCGAGTTCGACGAACTTCCGCTGACGACGATGCAGCACCGGATCCGCTCGCTGGACGAGGAACAGCTCAACACCCTGGTCGAGCACGAGCGCGCCCACGCGAACCGGCCGCAGGTGATCGAACTGCTCAACGCGCGGTTGGAGGAACTCGAACAGGGCGCGACGCCCACCGAGGGCGGTGAGGGCAAACCCTCGGACGAGCCGGAGCACAGCAGGTCCGGCTCCGACGTCACCCCGAAGGCGCCGCGCAGCTCCGACCGCCCCACCATGCACGGCACCTCGAGCCGTTCCGGATACGGCATCGAACACCGGTGACGCCCACGAGCGGGTCCACACGCGGAGAGCTCCCGGTTCCACGAACCGGGGCTCCGCCGGGCGAGCACCCCGCCGACCCGACCAGCGAACTTCTCCCAGGGAGCGAGGTCAATGCCGCGTTTGGGCCTGATCAGTGATCCGGACTCCCCCGATCACGTGGCCAGGGCGCTGGCACAGCAGCTGCCCGAACAGCTCGAAGCGCACATCGGCGGGTCCGAGTGGGTCGTCGAGGTGGTGTGCGATCCGGTGGTGGCGGGGCGCAGCAAGGGCAAGGACATCCTCGACGCCATCGAGAACCAACGCGCGGCACAGCGCTGGGACTACGCGATCGGAGTCACCGACCTGCCGCTGCGCACCAGCAGTCGGCCGGTGCTGGCCAACATCGGTGAGGAACACCCCCGCGTCGGACTCGTGTCGCTGCCCGCGCTCGGTGGGCTCCAGCCGCGCCGCCGGGCGCGTCAGATGATATTGCAGGCCGTCGACGAGATCCTCAGGGCCACCGAGGAGTCGAGCGGAACGGAACCCGCCGACGAGCGGCCCCGGAGGAGAAGGCGTGGCCTGCACAGCGAGCTGACCGAGCTGCTCGCCCCCATCCGCAGGGAGAAGCCGGAGGGCAAGGCCGTCTCCGTGCGCTACCGGGCCACGAAGTGGCGCGGGCGCCTGCGGCTGCTTTCCGGGATGGTGCGCAGCAACACGCCGTGGCGTCTCGTGCTGGGCATGTCCGGGGCGGTGGCCGCTTCCCTGGCCACCTCGGTGTTCGGGCTCACCTCGAGCACGGTCTGGCAGATCGGCGACCTGGTGGGACCGGCGCGCCGCGGAGTCGTCGTCGCCGGTGTGATCGCGCTGATGGTCGCGTGGCTGATCCTCACCCACCACCTGTGGGAGAAACCGCACCACTCGCACGACCGGGAGCAGCGCGTGCTCTACAACGCCTCGACCGCGACGACCGTCACGATCGGGGTCGGGCTGATGTACGTCACGCTGTTCCTGGTGAACCTGGCCCTGGCGCTGATGCTGATCGACCCCCAGCTGCTGAGCAGCAAGCTCGGCGGCACCACCTCGTTCGGCGACTACCTGGGGCTGGCCTGGGGAGCCGCTTCGATGGGCGTGGCCGCGGGCGCCCTGGGCTCCGGACTGGAGGACGACGCCACGGTGCGCCGTGCCGCCTACGGGTACCGGGAGGCCCAGCGCAGGGAGAGCCAGCAACAGGCCGAGCAGCGCGAGGAGTAACGCGGTCGGCCCGGCGGCCGGGCTCCGCCCACCTCCGGGAGGGGAGCTGCCCGGATCCCCGGGGCGGTGCCCGGGTCCCGCTGCCTGCGCCGAAGCGTGCTCAGGGGCGGTTGCTCGCCGGGGCGGTGCGCCGCCACTCGTAGAGCCGCTCGTGGCTGCGCACCAGGCGCAGGAAACTCGTAAGCCCTATGCCCCCCACGGCGTTGCCCAGCACGGTCCAGCCGAAGAACGCCACCCACGTCCCGTAGCCGTAGCCCGCGCCCGCGTGGATGCCTCCGAACAGGAACAGGGTGTCCAGCACCGAGTGGTACATGCTCAACCCCGCCACCAGCAGAGCCGTGGTCAGCGAGGCGATCACGCGTGCCACGTCGTCGGAGGTGCCGATGCGCATCCTGGTCAGCAGGGTCATGGCACTTCCGGCCAGCACGGCGAGCAGGAAAGTGCGCAGGGTGAAACCGGACTCGGCGAAGGTGCGCCCGGTCGCCACGACCGCGGACCCCAGCCCCGGGAAGGCGACCACCACCATCCACATGCTCAGCCAACCCCCGAACAGGTTCCCCGCCAGCGTGATCCCCCAGAACCGCAGCAGCCGCCACCAGCCCGCCTCCTTCGCGAGCACCACGGCGATCGGAACCAGGAACCCCTCGGTGAACAGCTCGCTGTTGCCCAGCAGCAGAGCTATGAAGCCCACCCCGAAGGCCAACCCGGCCAGCAGCTCGCTGCCGGTGGCCTCCTCGACGGCCAGGAAGGCGAGCACTCCCAGCGATATCTCCACCCCGGCTATGACTCCGCTGGCCAGCAGCTCGGGCAAGGTCCGGAAGAGTCTCGGACGACCACGGGCCACGATCGCGTCGAACGCCCGCTCCACCT
Organism: Actinopolyspora biskrensis; assembly: GCF_013408175.1. Classification (GTDB taxonomy): domain Bacteria; phylum Actinomycetota; class Actinomycetes; order Mycobacteriales; family Pseudonocardiaceae; genus Actinopolyspora; species Actinopolyspora biskrensis. Next base: position 297,479 of record NZ_JACBYW010000004.1, on the reverse strand, counting down.
CGTCCTCGCGCAGCGGAGGGTGCCTGCCCTTGCTGTCGGTCCGCAGCTGGTCGTCGTCCTGATCTCCGGTAGCCATCGGCCTTCCGCACCGTCGTCGCTCGACTCGGCAAACGCGCGGACTCATTGTGCGGGCGATCGCGGAACCACGCCCGACGAACCGGCCCGCACCGGGGACGGCCCCGCTCCACGCACTCTCCAAGAACCTCTAGCAAAAGGCTTCGTCTGCCCCGAGCGCTTGGAGCCTACGCAGCGCGGGGACCCCGGTGCGTGAGTCGGATGCATCGCGAGGCGGGGAGGGCACGTGGCGTAGGCCGCTACTCGAGGTGCCCTCCGACGCAGCAAGGCCCCGACTCACGTGACGGCTACCCGGCCAACCACGCGAAGTGCTGCTATGGGTTATAAAACGTCAGCCCAGCATCCTGGTCAGCTCTACCCGGGAGCGCACACCGAGCTTGACGAAAACGTTGCGCAGGTGGTGTTCGACGGTGCGTTCGCTGATGCAGAGCCGCTCCGCTATCTCACGGTTGGTCGCCCCCTCCGCCACCAGGGCCGATATGCGGGACTGCTGTCCCGTCAACTCCGGGACGGCGGCCCCGTCGCCTCCCGGGACGGTGTGTCCGGCGGCTCTGAGCTCGGCCCGCGCCCTGTCCGCCCACCTCTCGGCTCCGTATCGGAGGAAGATGGTGTGGGCCTCGCCGAGCAGCTCCCTGGCGTCGGTGGGTCTGCGCGCCCTGCGCAGCCGGCCGGCGTACAGCAGCTCGGTCTTGGCCAGCTCCAGTGAGCTCCCGCTGCCCCGGTGCAGCTCCACAGCGGTCCGGAACCGCTCCTCCGCCTCGGAGGTCCGCCGGGCGAGCAGCGCGTGGCACCGGTGGGACAGCGCCAGCCGCGCCGGGCTCTCGGTGGACGACACCCAGCGGTCGAAAGCCGTCAGCAACCGCCCCGCGCTCTCGAACTCCCCGCAGGAGACGGCGGCCTCCACGAAGTGCGGAGCGGCGAGCACCCCCACCGCCGGGTTGAAACCACCGGCTCCCGAACTCATCAGCCGCAGCTGTCTGGTCGCCTCGGCCGGCCTGCCGTGGGCGAGCTCGGCGCAGGCCGCTCCCCAGCTGACGAAGGCGTCCGGCCGTCCGAGCCCCCTGCCGGACATCTCCTCGGCGCAAGCCCGGTCCAGGCGGACCCGCACCGTTTCTAGATCTCCGCGCAGCGCGGCCACCAGCGCCAACAGGACCAGGTGGTCGACCGCCCGGTTCCGCTGCCCGAACGCCCTGGCCAGCCGCAGCCCCTCCAGAGCCGCGGCGTCGGCTTCGGCATACCGGTCCAGCGCCAGCGCGGAAAGACAGCCGTAGACGCAGGCCCACGGTTCCTGAGCGGTGTCCCCGTTCCGGTGCGCGAGGCCGCGCGCCCGCCGGGCGAGTTCGCGGGAGGTCTCCAGCAGGCCGAGCGTGAACGCGGCCTGGCTGCCCCAGATGACCGACATGGGATCGACCGCGGAGCCGGCCAGCCGCACCACCCGCCGCAGCGGGGGCACGGCTGCCGCGTGCCTGCCCCGGAAGGTCGCCGACATGCCCTCGAAGTGTTCGAGCATCAGCGTGACTTCGGCGGTCTCCTCCCGGGACCTCAACTGCTCGGCCCGCTCGGCCAGCGCGTAGTAGCCCCGGTAGTCACCGGTGACGCAGCTGGCCTCCCCGGCCAGCATCAGCGCCCGGAACGCCGCTTTCCTGTCGGTGCCGAGCAGGGCCTCGGCCGCGGTGGTGAGGCTTCTCCGCGCCGTGTCCGGGTCGCCGTCGCAGAGCTCGAGCCCACCGCGCAGCAGCTCGTTCGCCGCACGGGTCCGCACCTCGCGAACCAGCGGACCGGCACGGCGGGACAGGGCGCGGGCCCGTCGCGTATCCCCGTCCGCCCACGCCTCGCGCCCCGCCGCGAGCAGCCGCTCCGCCCTGTCGTCGCCCTCGGCGCAGTGGGCCGCGGCCAGCTCGTGCAGCTCGGAGGCAGCGGAGTGGTCACGGACCCCGCTCGCCGTTTCGGCGGCCTCGGCCAGTTCCGCGGGGAGCCGACCGCCGAGGTCCTCCCCCGCCGCGCAGCGGTGCCGGACGGCCCTCGCCCGGTCCCCGTCGCGTTCGAAGACCTCGGCCAGCCGGAGGTGCGCCTCCCGTGACTCCGCGGGACAGACCCGGTCCAGCAGCCCGACGCGCACGAGCTCGCAGGAGAAGCGCACCGTCCGCTCGGAGACGTGCACCAGCCCCGCACCGAGGAGTTCGCGCCACGCTCCCGGGGCGGCCGAGTCCTCGGGGGCCGCGCGGTGCACGGTTTCCAGGCTCAACCGTTCCCCGACCACCAGCAGCAGCGCCAACCTGCGTGCCGAAGGCGCGAGCCCGCGCAGCTCGTTTCCCGCTTCGGTGAGCAGCCTGCCGTCCGGCGGAAGTCGCGGAGGAGCGAGCCCGGCCGCCCGTTCCGCGGTGAGGGACTCGGCGACCTCCGAGAGGGCCAGCGGAAGCCCGCCGCAACGAGCGAGCGCGTCCTCGACCGCCTCGGGAGCGGGCGAGCATCTCGCGCGTTCGCGCAGCAGCCGCGCCCCGGCCCACTCGTCCAGCGGTCCGAGGGCTATCCGGTCGAAACCCTCCAGCGGCTCCGTCGCGGGCTCCCGCCCCAGCGGATCGGTTTCCACCGCGAACACGAGCAGCAGCGGCAACCGGTGGAGCCTGCGTCCGAGCAGCCCCAGCACCCGCAGCGAGGCGGGGTCCACCAACCCGGCGTCGTCCACGCGGAGGAGCACGGGACCGCGGCGACAGCGGGTGGTCAGCTCCCGGAGCAACGCGGTGCAGCACGCGATCTCGTCGTGTTCGGGCGAGCACACCGCTTCCGGACCGGCGTCGTCCGAAGTGGCCAGCCGAGCCAGCCCGGACAGCGGGAGATCGCGCTCGGCGCGGACTCCGCACAGGTCGACGGCGGCGAAGCCGGTATCACGAGCCACCCGCTCGAGCAGGGTCGTTTTCCCGCTTCCGCGCGGTCCCGTCAGCACCACGACCGCGCCGTTGCCTTCCGCGGCGCGGGCGCTCCGCTCCCGCAGCTCGTCCACTGTGTCCTCACGGCCGTGCAACCGGGTCGACCGTCCGGCCCGACCGGTGTTCCCGTCCGACATGGCAACAGTGTCTCCGGTGGTCACGATTCCGGAAAGGTACAACCGGAGCATCAAGCACTCTTCCCGTTGGAGTTTTTCCGGCTCGGTCCTCGTAGCTGCTCGACGAGCGGGGCCTCCCGCGGCGGTGCCGGTGGCTCGGGTGGTGCGTTTCGACGCCGACGCGCCGAAGGGGCGCAGGGTCCGGAGAGGACGGCCCCGGGGTGGCTCGCTCGAACCAACCGCGGATGTACTCCGGAAAAATTTCCGGAGAACACACACCGGTGATTTCACCGATGTGTCCGCCTCCTCCTCGGTCGGAGACTCGGCGCGTCCTGTCGAAAACCCACCAGGAGGACTTCATGCGCAGGAAACTCGGCTTGTTGCTCGCGAGCGTCGCCCTGGCGGCGTTCGGCTTTCCCGCCGTGGCCAACGCGGCGGAACCGAACCCCGTCGTGTTCGTGCACGGGTACTCGGGCAGCGCCTCCAACTGGACCGCGGCCGAGGCCCAGTTCAGACTGAGCGGGTACTCGGACTCCCAGCTGCACTCCTTCGAGTACGACTGGAGTCAGTCGAACGAGCGAAGCGCGGCCGAACTGGCCGGATACGTCGACAACGTCCTCGCCGAGACCGGGGCGGACAAAGTGGACATCGTCAATCACTCCATGGGCGGGCTCGTCAGCCGCTGGTACATGAAGGAGCTCGGCGGCCACACCGACGTGGGTCACTGGGCCTCGCTGGCCGGAGCCAACCGGGGGACCACCTCCGCGAGCACGTGCCTGTACAACGCCTCCTGCCAGGAGATGACCCCGGGATCGGACTTCGAGGAACAGCTCAACTCCGGTGACCGGACTCCCGGCGACTCCGAGTACGCCACCTGGTACTCGGCCTGCGACGGAGTGATCATTCCCTACACCAACACCCGCGTCACGGGCGCGGACAACAACCGCACCACCTGCACCACGCACATCGGTTTCCTCAGCGACACCTCGACGCTCGGCGAGGTGGTCGACTTCCTGGAGGCCTGACCAGCGGAGGAGATCAACGAGCACCCCGCGGCGGGGCCGCTCCGACAAGCGCCGCGCACGGCATCGTCCGTGCGCGGCGCTCCTTCGCGCTGTGCCCGCGGGGGACACCACCAGGGTGGCGGCTGTTCGGAGTCGGCACCGTCGGATACCTTCGGATTCATGAACGATTCCGCGACGTCGTGGGCCGACGGTCCGCTGCTTGCCCTCGACCTGGAAACGACGGGAACCGACACCGAAACGGATCGCATCGTGACCGCGACGTTGGTTTCCGTGACTCCGGGGCACCCGGCCGAGTGCACGAGCTGGCTGGCGGACCCGGGAATCGAGATCCCGGCGGAGTCCACCGAGGTTCACGGAATCGACACCGAGCACGCCCGCACGCACGGCAGACCCGTCGGGACCGTGGTCGCCGAGATGACCGAGGCGCTGGCCGCGCAGTGGTCGCCGACGACACCGCTGATCGCGTTCAACGCCAGCTTCGACCTGTCCCTGCTGGACGCGGAGTCGCGCAGGCACCTGGGCAGCTCGCTGCCGCTCGGTGGGCCTGTGGTCGATCCGCTCTGCATGGACCGCCACGTGGACCGCTACCGCAAGGGCAAGCGCACGCTGGCCGCCCTGTGCGAGCACCACCGGGTCAAGGCCGGGGAAGCGCACACCTCCGCTGGGGACGCCATCGCGGCGGCGCGGCTGGCGTGGCGGCTGGCCAAGAGCTATCCCGAGCAGATCGGCGACGTCGAACCGCGCGCACTGCACGAGCAGCAGGTCGAGTGGTACCGGTCCCAGACGCGCGGTTTCGCGGGATATCTCGAGAAGCAGGCGAGCAAAACCGACGACGAGGCCGAGGCCGAGCGGCTGCGGACCCGGGCGGCCCAGGTGCGGCTCGAGGCCGAGGGCTGGCCGCTGCGGCAGCCCGCGCTTCCGACCACGGGTGCCGGGGTCTGACCTTGGTCGAGCGGATCTGGCTCGACGTCCCCTTCGCCGAGAAGGACGCGGCGAAGGCGGCGGGAGCGCGCTGGGACCCCGCCGAGAAGCGCTGGTACGCCCCGCGCGAGGGCATGGAGGCCCTGCGTCCCTGGACCGCTCTGCCGGAGGTCCCCGAGCTGCTGCCCGGCGAGGACCGAACGTTCGGTGCCGGGCTGTTCGTCGATCTCGTGCCCACCACCTGCTGGTTCACGAACGTGCGCTCGTGCACGGCCCCGCGGGACTGGGAGCGGTTGCGCCGGATGATCACCAGGCGTGCCGGGTGGCGGTGCGAGATCTGCGGGGCCGCCCAGGACGCGAAGTCCCGGCGCCGGTTGGAGGCGCACGAGCGGTGGCACTACGACGAGGCCGAGCGCGTCCAGGCGCTGCGCAGGCTGATCTGCCTGTGCGACGGCTGCCACACCGTCACCCACTTCGGGCTCGCCCAGGTGCGCGGGGTCGAAGAAGAGGCCAGGCGGCAGCTGTGCGCGGTCACCGGCATGAGCGAGGCCGCAGCCGAGGAGCACGTGGCGGCGGCCTTCGAGCTCTGGTCCCGCAGGTCGCGGATCGAGTGGAGCCTGGACCTGAGCATGCTGACCGACGCCGGGATAACGCTGCGCACTCCACCGGAAGCCGGGCGGCGACCGGACGTCGCGGCGCGGACGCTGGGCGGCGGCACCGCGGGCGGAACGCGGCGGTTCGGCTGAATCAGGTCGTGCTCCGGCGCGGGCACCCCTTAGGCTCGCCGCATGGCCGAGATCACCGAACTCGTCTACTACCCGGTCAAGGGCTGCGCGGGCATCGCGGTCGACAGCGCCGAGCTGACCCCCGCCGGACTGCGGCACGACCGCGGCTTCATGGTCGTCGACGAGCGGGGCGGCTTCCGCAGCCAGCGCAAGAACCCCCGCATGGCCGTCGTCCGCCCCGAGATCGACCCGGACGGCACGCGGCTGACGTTGCACGCCCCCGATGCCGAGCCGGTGACGATCGAGGTGGACGACACGGCGACGGAGCGCTCCGAGGTGGAGCTGCACGGGACGGGCTACCTGGGCATCGACCAGGGGGACGCGGCCGCCGAGTGGTTCTCCGCGGTGCTCGGCACCCGGTGCAGGCTCGTGCGCGTCCCCCCGGAACACGACCGGGTGACCGACGGGCGCACCGAGGGCACCTCCGGTTACGCGGACAGCTGCCCGGTCCTGGTCGTTTCCGAGGAGTCCCTGCGGGGCATGAACGAGCGGTTGATCGACCGTGGGCTTCCCGCGCTGCCGATGGACCGCTTCCGCCCGAACATCGTGGTGGCGGGCTGGCGGGAGCCGCACACCGAGGACCTGGTGCGCAGGAGCGCCTCCGGGGACGTGGAGCTGGGCTACGCCAAGCTCGCCAAGCGCTGCGCGGTCACCACCGTCGAGCAGACCAGCGGCCGCAAGGACGGGCCCGAGCCGTTGCGCGTGCTCGCCGAGTACCGGCGCACGGCGGGCAGCGGGGTGGCCTTCGGCAGCAAGTTCGCGGTGCTGCGCGCGGGCGAGCTCTCCGTGGGGGACGAGTTCGGAGTCGCCGAGTGGGGTGTTTCCGAGCTCTGAGCCGAGGAACTCCTGCGACTCGTGGCGGGACCTCGCGTGCGTGGCCGGGTGGCCATCGCGTGAGTCGGCGTCTTGGGAGCGTTGGAGGGCACCTCGAGCAACGGCGGGGCTCGAGCAGCGGCAACGGAGTTCGCCCACTGATAACAGAATTTGACAACTGTCATTTGTCCGCCGATGGTGGTGGCATGACTCAACGCGCTCTCGGAGCCACCGGCCCCTCCGTGCACCCGCTCGGGCTCGGCCTGATGGGCATGTCCGACTTCTACGGCCCCGCCGACACCGCGGAGAGCCACGCCACCATCGACGCCGCGATCGAGGCGGGCATGGACCTGCTGGACACGGGCGACTTCTACGGCAGCGGCCACAACGAGCTCCTGCTCCGCGAAGCCCTGCGGCGGCACGACAGGGACCGGCTGCGCCTCAGCGTCAAGTTCGGAGCGATGCGTGACCCGCACGGGGACCTCGTCGGGTTCGACGGGAGTCCTGCCGGGGTCAAGAACTCGCTGGCCCAGACCCTGCAACGCCTGGGCACCGACCACGTCGACATCTACCGGCCCGCCCGCCTCGACCCGCGGGTTCCCATCGAGGAGACCGTCGGCGCGATCTCCGAGATGGTCGAGGCCGGACACGTCCGGCACATCGGCCTGTCCGAGGTGAGCGCGGACACGATCCGCCGCGCGGCGGCGGTGCACCCGATCGTGGACCTGCAGATCGAGTACTCCCTGCTCTCCCGCGGCATCGAGGCCGAGATCCTGCCCGCCTGCCGGGAGCTCGGGATCGGGATCACCGCCTACGGGGTGCTCTCCAGGGGGCTGCTGTCCGGCCGCTGGGACAGGAACCAGCACGAGGACCCGAGGTCGCGCTTCCCCAGGTTCCAGGGCGAGAACCTGGACCACAACCTCGGGCTCGTCGAACAGCTCCGCTCCGTGGCCGAGGAGAAGGGCGCCGACGTCGCCCAGGTCGCCATCGCCTGGGCGCTGGCCAAGGGCGAGGACATCGTCCCGCTCGTCGGGGCACGACGCAGGGAACGGCTCAACGAGGCCCTCGGCGCACTGGACCTGCGGCTCACGGCGGAGGACGTGGCCGCGATCGAACGAGCGGTCCCTCCCGAGTCCGCGGCGGGGCAGCGCTACGACGAGCACGGGATGGCACTGCTCGACAGCGAACGCGGCGGCCGGGACGGGACCTCGTGACCGGGACGCTGACGGCGGAACGGGTCCTCGAGGCGGCGGAGGACACCCTCCGCCGCTTCGGTCCGGGGAAGACGACGGTGGTGGACGTCGCCCGCTCACTCGGTGTCAGCCACGGCAGCGTGTACCGCCACTTCCCGAACAAGGCCGCCCTGCGCGACGCCGTGGCCGAGCGCTGGCTGCGACGGATCTGCGTCCCCCTGCACCCGGTGGTCACCGAGGACGCGCCCGCCACGGAGCGGATCCGGCGGTGGCTGCGGCTGCTCAGCACGACCAAGCGCGACATGGCCGGCCACGACCCCGAGCTCTTCGCGACCTACTACGGGCTGGCCACCGAGAGCAGGGAGGTCGTGTCGACCCACTTCGAGACGCTGGTGGGCATGCTCGCCCGGATCGTCGCCGACGGCGTGCGGCGCGGGGAGTTCGCGGTGGACGATCCCCACGGGACGGCGCGGGCGATGCTGTCGGCCACCACCCGGTTCCACCACCCCGCGCACGCGGCGGAGTGGGACGACCCGAACCTCGACCGGCACTTCGAGGAGGTCTGGGCGCTGCTGCGCGACGGGCTCGAAGGGCGGTAGGGAGTTCCGCGGCGCGCCACGGGTCGAACAGACGCAGCACCGGGGCTCGCGGAACCCTCCCCCGGGGAACGCCGGACCGGCGAGAGGACCGACACCGTTTGGTTGCACACAATTCGCTGCTAACCTGCGTATGTGCGGGACTCGAATGATTCAGCAGCGGAAGCCGCAGGCGACGCGACGCCGGAAGCGGAGTCCGAGGAACTGCTGCGTCTGGAACGGCAGCTCTGCTTCGTGCTGCACGCCACCTCGCGGGCGTTCGACACGCTCTACCGCCCGGTCCTCTCCCAGCTGGGCCTGACCTACCCGCAGTACCTGGTCATGCTGACCGTCTGGGAACACGGCGAGCTCACCGTCAAGGAGCTCGGGAACCTGCTGCGGTTGGATTCCGGAACACTGTCCCCATTGCTCAAACGCCTGGAGAAGGCGGGCTTCGTACGACGCGAACGCAGCGCGGTGGACGAGCGCTCGGTGCTGGTGAACGCGACCGACCAGGGCAGACAGCTGCGCGAAGAGGCCCGGGACATCCCGCGCCGCATCCTGTCCGCCACCGGACTCGACGAGAGCCGGCTCACCGAGCTCTACAACGAGTTGTCCAGGGTCACCTCGGCCCTGGACACGGCAGCCGAGAGCATCGAGCGGCAGGACTGAACGACCACTTCCCGCGCCGACCGAAGGCCCGCCCCCGGGCGGGACCGCGCGGTGGGAGGTTCCGCCACCCGCACCACCACGCGGACCGCGCGGCGGAGCCCCGTCAGCGCTTGCGGCGCAGCTCCTTGCGGGCCAGCTCCGGAGGAGTCCAGCCCGCATCGGCCGGATTCACCGTGGTCCCCGGTGGAACGATCTCGTCGATGCGGTCCAGCGTGGCCGCGTCGAGTTCGATGTCGGCCGCGCCGAGCTGGGACTCGAGCTGTTCCATGGTGCGCGGACCGATGATCGGCGAGGTGACCGCGGGGTGGCTGAGCACGAACGCCAGCGCCAGATCCACCAGCGTTATCCCGGCCTCGCCCGCGAGCTGGACGAGCTCCTCCACGGCGTCCAGCTTGCGCGCGTTGCCCGGTTCGGCCGGGTCGAACCGGTCCACGGGAGAGAATTTGACCCGGTGCGTGTCCGGGGTCTCCCGCCCCCGGCGGTACTTGCCGGACAACCACCCTCCGGACAGCGGGCTCCACGGGAGGACCCCCATCCCGTACTTCGCGGCGGCCGGCAGCACATCTGCCTCGATTCCCCTGGTCAGGATCGAGTACGGCGGCTGCTCGGTCACGAACCGCTCGCGCATCCGCTGTTCGGCGACCCAGTGGGACTCCACGATCAGGTGCGCCGGGAAGGTCGAGCAGCCCGCGTAGCGGATCTTGCCGTCCCGGACCAGGTCGGTGAGCGCCCCCAGGGTTTCGTCGACGTGGGTGTCCGGGTCGGGGCGGTGGATCTGGTACAGATCGATGTGGTCGGTACCGAGCCTGCGCAGGCTGTTCTCCACCTCGCGGACGATCCAGCGGCGTGAGTTGCCCCTCCGGTTGGCGCCCTCGCCCATGGGGGCGTGCGCCTTGGTCGCCAGCACCACGTCCTCCCGACGACCGTCCGCCAAGGCCTTGCCGACGATTTCCTCGGACTCCCCGTGGGAGTACACATCGGCGGTGTCGATGAGGTTGATCCCCGCGTCCAGGGCGCGGTGGATGATGCGGATCGAATCGTCGTGGTCGGGATTGCCCCAGGCTCCGAAGTTCATGGCCCCCAGACACAGCGGGCTGACCTTGACTCCGGTCCTGCCGAGCGAAACGTAATCCATGCTGTCGCTGGTCCTCTCGGGTCTTCGTGTTCCTCGCCCCGTTCACCCTGCCGCCCCGAGGCCCGCGGCGCAGCCCACCGGGGAACGGTATTTAATTTCACACAACATAAACGCACCCTTTTTAGTTGCGTACAATAGAAATTGGTCCGTGCTCCACGGCACGGACCACGCCCGAACAAGACACGACCCCGGGAGAAGCAGTTGCCAGTGCCCTCCACAGCACGAGAAGTACGACTCGCCGCACGCCCGAACGGTTGGCCCACCGAGGACAACTTCGAGATCGCCACCGTCACCCCCGGGGAGCCGGGGCCGGGCCAACTGCTGGTGCGCAACCTGGTGATGAGCGTCGACCCGGCCATGCGCGGCCAGATGAACGACCGCCACACCTACGTGGCCCCCTTCCAAATCGGCGAACCGCTCACCGGAGCGGCCATCGGCGAGGTCGCCGTCTCCAACGCGGAAGGATTCGCGGCGGGCGACCTCGTCGTACACACCCTGGGGTGGCGCGAGTACGCGCTGCTCGACGGAACGGCCGCGCGACGGGCCGACCCCGAACTCGCCGGTCCCAACGCGTTCCTCGGCGTGCTCGGCGCCCCCGGGCTCACCGCCTACGCGGGACTGTTCGAGGTGGCCGGGCTGACCGAGAACGACGTGGTGTTCGTCTCCGGAGCCGCGGGCGCCGTCGGCTCCCTCGCCGGACAACTGGCCAAACTGCACGGAGCCCGCAAGGTGATCGGCAGCGCGGGATCCGACGAGAAGGTCCGCCACATCACCGAGGACCTCGGTTTCGACGCGGCGTTCAACTACAAGAAGGGCCCCGTCGGGGAACAGCTCGCCGAGCTCGCGGGCGAGGGAATCGACGTGTACTTCGACAACGTCGGCGGAGACCACCTGGAAGCCGCGATCCACACCATGAACGACTTCGGCCGCATCGCCATGTGCGGCGCGATCTCGCAGTACAACGAAGCCGAGGCGCAGCCGGGACCGCGCGGCATGTTCCAGATGGTGTCCAAGCGACTGACCGCGCGCGGCTTCATCGTGCTGGACCACTTCGACCAGTACCCGCGGTTCCTCGAACACGTCGGACCCTGGGTGCGCGACGGGCGAGTCCACTACGAGGAGACCGTGCTGAACGGTATCGAGAAGGCCCCCGAAGCCTTCCTCGGAATGATGCGCGGCGAGAACACGGGCAAGATGCTGGTCGACCTCCGCTGAGCCGCGCTCCGAGGCCGGACCACGAGCACCCGAACCAGCCACGACGGACGGAGGAGAACTTGAAGGCGACCCTGCTGCACGGGCCGGAGGACGTTCGCGTCGAACAGGTGCCCGACCCCGCGCTGCGCGTGAGCACCGACGCGATCGTGCGGGTGACGCACGCCTGCATCTGCGGCAGCGACCTGTGGCCCTACCGCGGGATCGGACTCACCCCCGACGGGGACGTTCCTGCCGAACCCCAGCGCATCGGGCACGAGTTCCTCGGCGTGGTCGAGGAAACCGGGTCCGAGGTGAACTCGCTGCGTCAGGGTGACGTGGTGGTCGCCCCGTTCACCTTCTCGGACGACGACTGCGAGTTCTGCCGCGAGGGGTTGCACACCTCGTGCGTCAACGGTGGCGGCTGGGGCTCCGCGGATGTGGACGGCGGCCAGGGCGAGGCCGTGCGGGTACCGCAGGCCGAGGGCACACTCGTGAAGCTGCCCGGCGGCTCCGACGAGGCGCTGAGCGCCTCGCTGCTGACGTTGTCGGACGTTTTCAGCACCGGGCACCACGCGGCCGTCTCCGCCTCGGTCGGACTCGGCTCCACAGTGGTCGTGGTCGGCGACGGCGCGGTCGGGCTCTCCGGCGTGCTCGCCTCCACTCGTCTCGGAGCGGACCGGGTGATCATCATGGGCAGGCACCAACGACGCACCGAACTGGCCGAGCACTTCGGCGCCACCGATGTGGTCCCCGAGAGGGGAGCCGAGGGGGTCGAACGGATCCGCGAGCTGACCGGCGGGCACGGCGCTTCGAGCGTGCTGGAGTGCGTGGGCACCGCCGACTCGCTGTCCACGGCCGTCGGTGCGGTCCGGGCAGGCGGATCGATCGGACGGGTCGGGGCGCCGACCTACGAGAACATCCCGCAACCGGCCGAGACGTTCCTCAGGAACGTGACCATCAGCGGCGGTGTCGCCCCGGCGCGCAACTACATCCCGAAGCTGTTGCCCGACGTGCTGGAGGGCAGGATCCAGCCCGGCCTGGTGTTCGACCGAACCCTCGAACTGGACGACATCTCCGAGGGCTACCGCGCGATGCACGAACGCGAGGCGCTCAAGGTGCTGGTCCGCCCGTGAGGCCACGCGGCCCGGAGGCCGCGTCGCGATACCGGCCCTCCCGGTCGCTCGGGGCGACCGGGAGGGTCTCGGGGGTTCACCTGCCGTCGAGCACTCGCAGCAGCGGCTCCACCGCACCGACCAGCTCGGGAGCTCCCGCCGCCGCGTTCTCCTCCGCTGACCGTCCGCCCTCGAACTCCCCCAGCTCGATGCCGACGAGCTCGTGCTCGGCGAGCACCTCGGACACCGCACGCAGCTGCTCGAGGGTCATACCGCCCGGAACCGGGTAGTCGGTGGACAGGATCCCCGGTTCCAGGACATCGCAGTCCAGGTGGAAGTGGACCGGGCGCCCGGCCACGGCCGAACGCAGCCTCTCCGGCAGATCAGCGCCGACGGGAACCGACCGCACCAGCCCCTCGTCGAGCATCCGCTGCTCCGCCGGATCGATGTCCCTGGCCCCACCGAGCACGATGTTGTCCGCGGACAGGTCCGCGCCCAGCCCGGAGTCCCACATCCCGGTGGCACCGGCCAGCACCATCCCACCGAGGTAACCACTGCCCGAAGTCCCCGGAGTGTTGAGGTCGGGGTGCGCGTCCAGCCAGACCACGCAGGCGTCGGGGCGGTGGCGTGCGACCACCGGCAGCGTGGCCAGCCCCACGGCACACCTGTTCATGGCCGTCACCGGAACCGATCCCGCCCGCAGGACCTCCTCGTAGCGCCGGGCCAGCCGGCGCAGCTCCGGCAGCGCGGCGGCGAGCTCCGTCTCCCACGAGGCGTTCAGAGCAGGCCGCGACTGCCCGATCGACACCGAACCGCTGCCGGTGCGCCGGGCGAGCTCCTCCCCCAGCAACCGTGCTCCGCGCATCCCGCGCTCGTTGTGGTCTCCCGCGCGCCCACGGAACACGGTCAGTGCGGACACGTCGCCACGCGTCATCGGGCCTCCTCAGCAGACACCGCAAGTCTCGGGTCACCGGATCCGACGCGCGGGAATTCCCCGACTCCCGCCGAGCCGCCACCGCGACGGCCGTCTCCGAGTCAGCGCTCGGGCAGTTCGAGGAGGCGGTCGGCGAGAGTTACGAGATCATCGGCGGTGGCGTCGGCCGGGGTGAACACGTCGCCGTACTCGCCCTCCAACCTACTGCACCAGCCCGCGCCGCATCCGGCCCGTTTGGCCCCGTGGCAGTCCCAGGCGTGCACGGCCACCAGCGCCATGTCGCGAGGGGCCACTCCGAGCCGGTGGGCGGCGACCCGGTAGATGCTCGGCGAGGGTTTCCAGACCCCGGCCTGCTCGGCAGTGACCACCCGGTCGACGTGGCGCGCCAGCCCCGCGTCCTCGAGAAAGCGGGCGGTCGCGTCGGGGTTCCCGACGGTGAGGCAACCGACGCGGACCCCCGCCTCGGAGAGCCTGCGCAGCGCCGGTTCGGCATCGGGGTGCGCGGGCAGTCCGGCGAATCCCTCGAGCACGTGGTCGATGTCGGCCTCGCTCGCGGTGTGCTCGGTGTCGGTGCGCAGCGCCTGGCGTGCCACGTCGTGGAAGGCGCCGAAGTCGCCGCTCAGGCTCAGCGCCATCGAGTCGCGCTGGAAGCGCATGAACCACGGTTGCAGCAGCTGTTCCGGCTGCCCGATCCCGACGAGGCGCTCACGCAGCGGTTCTATGGTCAGCAGGGTTTCGATGACGTCGAAGGCGACGGCGTGCGGCCTGGTGCTCATCCGGGGTTCTCCCTGTCCTGTCGGTTCGTCCCTGAAGGGGTACCATGACCATACATACCGGTTTGTATAGTCACAATGACGGGAAAGACCCACCGATGAACGAGAGCACGACGAACAAGCGACCACCCGCAGGCGAACGGATCCTGGAGGCGGCCTCGCGACTGTTCTACGAGAACGGAATCCGCGCCACCGGGGTCAACGCCGTCGCCGAGCGGGCCGGGGTCACCAAAGTGACCCTGTACTCCCACTTCGGTTCCAAGGACGGGCTGGTGACCGAGCACCTGCGGGCACGCGACCACGCCTGGCGCACCACGCTGTCCCGGTTCTTGGAGGACCGCGAAACTCCCGCGCAACGGCTCTCGGGGATCTTCGACGCCTACGAGCAGTGGACCGTGTCCGACCGGTTCCGCGGATGCGGCTTCGTCAACGCCGCCGTGGAGCTGACCGAGCCGCTGCACCCGGGACGGGAGATCATCGAGGAGCACAAGGAGGGGATCCGGCGGGAGCTGCGGGACATCGCCGAGACCGCGGGATGCGCCGACGCCGCGGAAGTGGCCGAGGAATGGTTCCTGCTGCTGGAAGGCGCCGTCGTGCGCTGCACGCTGCGCCACGACGTGCTGCCGCTGCACCGGGCGCACGAGGCGGCCCTGCGACTGGTGACGCCCGCGCGGGAAACCGGCTGACGGGAGCTCGTGGTCGCGAGGCGTCCGCGCGGACGAACCCACCGCCCGCGCGTGCATAGCCGTCCGAGATGCGCTCCCCTGGAGGGGCGGACCGAACGACCACGGGTCGAAGGGATGTTCGCCGATGACCGGGAACGGCACAGGGGCGCAGCGGGAAGGAACGGCCGGCGGGCTGGATGTCGAGGTGATCGCCACCTCCTCGCTGGGAGACCGCAGCTATCTCGCCACCGACGGCAGGACCGCCGTGGTCGTCGATCCCCAGCGGGACGTGGACCGGGTACTGGCCGTGGCGGGACGCCTCGAAGTGCGAGTCGGGCTCGTACTGGAGACGCACGTGCACAACGACTACGTCTCCGGCGGGCTGGAACTGGCCAGGCTCACCGGGGCCGACTACGGGATGGCCGCCGCCGACGAGCTCCCCTTCGAACACCTACCCATCGAGGACGGGCAGCTGCTCGAAGTCTCCCGGCACCTGCGCATAAGGGCCGTGGCCACCCCGGGGCACACCTACCACCACCTGTCGTACCTGCTGGAGGGGGACCTCGGCACCGTCGGCGTGTTCACCGGAGGATCACTGCTCTTCGGCACCACCGGCCGAACCGACCTGCTCGGCGAGCAGCACAGCGAACCGCTGGCCCGGCACCAGCACGCCTCCGCCCGCAAACTCGCCGAACTCCTCCCCGAGGGCGCACACCTCTGGCCCACGCACGGCTTCGGCAGCTTCTGCTCCGCGAGCCAGTCCGCCGGCGACTCCGGCACCATCGGAGCGGAGAAACGCTTCAACCCGGCGCTGACACTCTCCGAACGGGAGTTCGTCGACCAGCTCCTCACCGGGCTGGACACCTACCCCGCCTACTACGCGCACATGGGGGTGCACAACGCCGCGGGCCCCGAACCGCTCGATCTGCGCCGCCCCGCACCGGCCTCCCCGGAGGAACTCGCCCGGAGACTGGAACGCGGGGAATGGGTGGTCGACCTGCGATCCCGCAAGGCCTACGCCCGCTCCCACCTGCTCGGAACGATCAGCCTGGGCCTGGACGGACCGCTGGTCACCTGGCTGGGCTGGATGATCGACTGGGGTGCTCCGCTCACCCTGCTGGGCGAGACTCCCGAGGACGTGGCCGAGGCGCAGCGCGAACTCGCCCGCATAGGCATCGACAAGTTCGCAGCAGCCGCGGACGGGTACCCCGAGCAGCTCGCCGCCACCCCCGAACAGCTACGCGCCACCACCACGGCCTCCTTCCACGACCTCGCGGACACCCGTTCCGGGGACGGCAGCGGGTTCCCCGACGCGGACGTGGTCCTCGACGTGCGAACCAACAACGAGTTCCACGAGTCCCACATAGCCGGGGCCGTGCACATCCCGCTCTACGAACTGTCCAACCGGGCGGGCGAACTCCCCTCCGGGACGATCTGGGTGCACTGCGGCAGCGGCTACCGGGCCGCGGCGGCCAGCTCCCTGCTGGAATCGGCGGGCAGGCGAACGGTGCTGATAGACGACTCCTTCTCCGCGGCCGAGAACGCCGGGCTGGAAGTGCTCCCCTCCTGAAACGAACCCGTCGCCTTCCACGTACCTCATCGAGGTTCTCCGCCCCCGTCGCGGGTGGTCGCTGAGCGGAACCTCCCGCGGTGGCGCCGACTGCTCGGAGGAATCTCCGGCGCTGCCTGCTCCGAAAGCACCACGCCAGTCGTCGACACGGTCGGAAGACATCGGCCGGTGGGGACGAAACCCGGGAAGAACGGGAACAGGGACCACTCCGGAAGCCGACGCCGCCCGCTCGTTCGAGTCGTACGATTCTCGCACTTCGGATGACCCGAGCCCCGGCGCCACACGAACGCGGAAGGGGTCCGCATGCCGAGCGACGAACCCCGTCCCCCGTACCCCGCCGACGCGATCCACGAGGCTCCGCCCGCACTCGTCGGCCGCACCGCGGAACTCCACGTCCTCACCGAAGCGATGAGCGCACCACCAGCGGTGCTGCTGCTGGAAGGTGAAGCCGGGGTGGGCAAGACGCGGCTGGTCGGCGAAGCTCTCGAATCCCCCGTCCTGGACGGGCACGTCAAGCTGGTCGGCTCGTGCCGCCCCCCACGGGAGCCCTTCCCCTACGGGCCGGTGCTCGACGCGTTACGCGCACTCGTGGGCATCACCGTCCCGGCCCGGCTCGACCCGGTGACCGGAACACTGCGGTCACTGCTTCCCGAACTGAGCGACACGCTGCCACCGGCGCCCGAACGGCTCGCGGACCCGGCTGCGGAGCGGCACCTGGTGTTTCGCGGGTTCGACTCCCTGCTGCGAAGCATCGGATCCGCCGTGCTCGTGATCGAGGACCTGCACTGGTCCGACGAACACACCGGGGAACTGCTGCGCTTCCTCGTGAGCTCCCCACCACCGAACCTCGCCGTCGTGTTGACCTACCGGCGCGAGGACCTGCACGGACACCCCCCGCTGGGAACCGCGTACCGGCACCCGCCGAACACCCGCAGCGCGGTGCTGACGGTCCGGCCACTCGAACCGGAACAGGTCGGAGCGCTGGCCGCCGAACTCCTCGGAGCGGAAGCCCCCGAACCGGAATCCGCCCGGAAACTGCACGAACGAACCGCCGGCATCCCCTTCGTCGTCGAGGAAACGCTGCGGAACCGGCGGAACGGTGCCGAACGGGCCGCCAGTTCCCTCCTCGACGGCTTCCCCTCCGACCGGGACGACGTTCCCGTCCTGCTGCGCGATTCGCTGCTCGAACGATTGGACTCGCTGCCGCACGAGGCGGCACACCTGGTCAGAGCCGCCTCGGTGCTCGACCGTCCCGCCGGAGCGGAACTGCTCGGCAGGATGGCCGGCGTCGCCACCCCCGAACACCACCTGACGGCGGCACTGCGCGCCAACGTGCTGTACGCAACTCCCGAGGGGACTTACACCTTCCGGCACTCCCCGGCCCGCAGAGCCGTCTACGCGAGCCTCACCGTCCCGGAACGGACGGAGCTGCACGGCGCGGCCCTGCGCCGGCTCGCCGGAAACGACCCACCACCACTGCTCAGGCTGGCCCTCCACGCTCGCGCCTGCGGACACGTCGAGGCCTGGCTGCACTACGGCACGGCCGCCGCCGACCGCGCCACCGCCGCGGGCGATACGAGCACCGCCGTGGAACTGCTCGGCAGCTTGCTGACCACTTCCCACCTCTCCGCGGAACGTCTGAACCGGTTGGCGGTCAAGTACGCTCTCGCCGCGCTCGACGTCCCGGACCGGCGGGACGAGACCGCGGCGGTGCTGGAAGGCCTGCTCGACGAACCGCGGCTGTCCGGAACGGCAAGAGGACGGGTACGGCTCGCTCACGGCAAAATGCTGCTGGACACCGGCTCGGTCCAACCGGCTCGCGTCCAGCTCGAACTCGCGATCGAAGAGCTCCGCGAGGCTCCCGCGCAGGCGGCCGCCGGCATGGCGGCTCTCGCCGCGGTCCACTTCGGAACCACCCGTGTGGAGGAATGCCTCGACTGGCTGAGCAGCGCGGAGGACGTGCTCGGGGAAGTCGGTGAGGACAGCGGGGTCCGCGATGCGCTGGCCGAGACCGTTCCGACACGGCTGCACGGCGGAAAACCGGTGGAGGAATGGCTACGCCTCCTCGATCGGCTACCACCGGGAGCGACCGAACAGCACCGCACCGCCCGGGCGCACGCCAATATCGCCGATGCCTACCTCTGGCTCGGGGAATACACGCTGGTCGAGAAACACCTGGGAAGAGCACGCGGGCTCGCCCCCCGGAAGGAAGCACTCCCCCACCTGGACAACACCCTGCGCACCATCGAGTTCCGCCTGTGCTGGTCGACCGGGATGTGGCGGGACTCGACGAACAACGCCGTGGAACTGCTGCGCGACTGCCGGAACTCGCGGCCGCTGGTCGTGGAGCTATCGTTGCTCCTGGCGCTGATCGCGATCGCACAGGCGGACTGGGCGGAGGCCGAACGGTCGCTACATGCCACCGGACTGGACACCCCGGAGAACTCCCTCGCCCCCGTGGTGATCACGGCCGGCTCCGCGCGCGCCGGAATGCGGTTGGCACAGCACGATCTCCTGGGAGCCGCCCGAGCCGTCGACCAAGCGCTGACGATCGTGCGGCACAAAGGAGTGTGGCTCTGGGCGAGCGGACTCGTCCCGGTAGCGGCCGAGGTGTACACGCGCATCGGGCGGACGGCTGAAGCTCGACAAACCATCGACAGGTTCCGCTCCGCCACGACCGGCCGTTCCGCACCCGTCGTCGCCCCCGCGGTGGCGGCGGCCCACGCGGCGGTGTGCGAAGGCGAGGGCGACATCGGCTCCGCGGTCGAGTGGTGGAAAGTCGCCCACTCCGGATACGCTGCCCTGCCGCAGCCGTACAGCGCTGCCCTGATGGCCGAGAAGCTCGTCTTCCACGGTGCCGGGGAGCCCCCCGACGGGATCGGGCCGGAGGAGCTGGTCGACTCCTTCGAGCGGCTCGGGGCCACCGGGGACGCCGCCCGTTGCCGACATTCGTTGCGCTGCACGGGGAGACCTCTCTCCTCCAGACGCGGCAGGAAAGGCTACGGAAAGGAACTCTCCCCGCGGGAGCGGGAAGTGGCGAAGCTGGTGGCCCGGGGACGTACGAACCGGGAAATAGCTTCGGCGCTGTTCCTGTCCCCGCGGACCGTGGAGCAGCACGTGGCGAAAGCGATACGCAAACTGGGGCTGACGAACCGTGCGGACCTTCCACCGGAGTGACCAGCACACGAACCGAGCCGAACGAACTCCGGCACCACGACGGGTGAGCGGAGTTCCCAGCTTCGAGAACCCCGCTCACCCGCTCATCCGTGCCGATCACCGGCGGTGTCAGGCGAAGCAGTACACCGTGCCGAAGTCGTAGCACTGAACCTGGTGGGAGGCGGTGTCCGTAGCGCCCTCATCGTCGGTGACCGTGAGGGTGGCCGTGAACTGACCACCGGAGTAGGTGTGGCTGACCGTGCTTCCACTTCCGTTGGAACCATCGCCGAAGTCCCAGGCGTAGCCCGCTATGGAACCGTCCGCATCGGTCGAACCGCCGGCGTCGAACTCACAGCCGTTCGAGCAGTTCACGGTGAACGAGGCGTTGGGCGAGCTGTTTCCCGGGTTCTCCGGGTTGTCCCCGCTGTCCCCTCCGACGTGGAGCAGCTTGTTCGGCGATCCCGGACCGGGGTTCGAGATCTTGCCCGAGCTGGCGTTGTTCACCAACGTGTCGCTCACCTGGGCGGGCGAGGCCGCCGGGGTGTCACCGAGTACCAGCGCAGCGGCTCCGACCACGTGCGGAGTCGCCATCGAGGTGCCACTGATCGTGTTGGTATCGCTGTCGCTGCCGATCCACGCGGAGGTGATGTTGCTTCCGGGTGCGTAGATGTCCAGGCAATCACCGTAGTTGGAGTAGCTGGCCTCACCGTCCTGGCGGTTGGTGGCACCGACCGTCACCGCCGAGTCGACCCTCGCCGGCGAGTAACCGCACGCGTCGTCTCCCGAGTTCCCGGCCGCGACACCGTAGGTCACCCCGGCGGAGATCGAGTTCCGCACCGCGTCGTCAACCGATCCGCTGGTTGGACCGCCGAGACTCATGTTCGCGACCGAGGGACCGTCCGCGTTCTGCGTCACCCAGTCGATTCCGTCGATCACACCGGCGTACGAGCCGCTGCCCTGGCAATCCAGCACGCGCACACCGACGATGTCGACATTCTTGGCAACCCCGTACTCAGCGCCACCGATGGTGCCGGCCACATGGGTCCCGTGCCCGTTGCAGTCATTGGCGACGGAGTCGTTGTCGACGAAGTCGTAACCGTTGCTCGCCCTCCCCTCGAAGGTGTTGTGGCTGATCCGGGTACCGGTGTCGATCACGTACGCGGTCACGCCGCTGCCCTCGTTCGGATAGGTGTAGGAACCGTCCAACGGGAGGTCCCGCTGGTCGATCCGGTCCAGACCGTACGAGGGAGGGTCCTGCTGGGTGCCGAGAGCGTGCACCCGTTGGTTCTGCTCGACGTACTTGACGCCGGAGTCCGCGGCGAGGCGCTTGGCGGCCGATTCGTCCATGGACGTCGCGAAACCCCGTAGGGCGGCGTCGTAGGTGCGGTCGACCTGACCGCCGTAACGCTGGGTCAGATCGGTGGCCGCGGTGCTCACACCACCCGGGCCCGCCGCTGCCGCGTCCTCGAGCACGACGATGTAGCTGTCCTCGATGGCCGCGTCGACACCGGCGTTTCTGATCTGCTCCTCCGCGGCCTGCGCCGGCAGTGCCGCCGCGACCCCGAAAGAGGTCGCCACGGTGGCACCGAGACACAGACTCGCGAGTCTGCTGTGCCCCCTGTTCGGGTACCGCATCGTTCCTCCTGGTGATTACGCCGCCGGAAAGGCGGCGGGAACGGTCCTTCACCCGCATCCCTCCCCTCGGCCGCACGAGCGAAAAGAACTCGCATGACCTCGGAAAACGCGGATGAACAGTGCCCAAACGATCCGGTCACCACGAACGAAGAACAATCCGTGACACCGTACGTGCCCCCCGTACGGAACGGTCCGGTCCGTTCACGGAATTCCCGGACGGAAGTTCCACGCGAAGTTCCAGGAAGGCGGGCGAAGCCCCGCACGAACGGACAAACCGCCAAACAGCACGGGCGATGAACTGCGAAAACGACTTCCTATCCACTGTGACTGCCCGAGCACCTCGAACAAGGTCCGAAGTGTTGGCAGCTTTCCCCGAGAACACCGTCAACTGGGAAATACGGCACGAAGAAGAACGAAGCACCCCACTGATCGAGCTTCTCCGTTCAGGTCGTCGTGGGTGCTCGGCCGGCGGAACCTCCCGTGGGCTCCCGCTGCGGCTGCCCGACACCGGGAAGCGGCTGATCGCCAATACGACGGGAAGGATTCCGCAAGGAGAGCGGGGCACCGGCGGCGGGGAGCGAGCTCCCCGCCGCACGGCTCCGCGCGAGCCCCGAGTTACACAGCAGTCGGTCCGTCAGACGAACCGGAGGCGAAGGAAGCTTCGAACGCGAAGATGATACGCAAACAGAAAAACGCGAGAGAAATTCGAACGATTCGCCTCAGGTGCTCGATCCGCTCTCAACTTCCGGGCTGTCCTCGCGCGACAATCTCACACCGGAACAAGAACACAAACAACTCTCATAAGAGACGCGGGCGCCGCAGCGACACCCCGAATCCACCACACGAGTCAAGTAAGGCGAAATCACCTGCCCAGCTACAACTCATCGAATTCTTCGGAAACCAACTTTCCATGGAAACCTCCGTTCCGTATCAAACCCCAGACATATTTCCGAACCAGTTTCCGAACCCGGGAAACGAACGTCTTCAACCTAGCACCACGATCAACTTGTACTCCATCAATGTCATCCGAAGGTGCCAAAAAGGATTTCCGGAAGAGTGAAAGCGGCACACCCACCGAATGGCCCGGACACCGACCGTGATCAAATGAGGTCGCCGTACTCGCCGAACCAGTAGGCCAGCTTGCCCCTGCGCCCCACCGCCCGCAGCCTTCGCTCGGTGACCTCGCGCTTGGCGGTCGTGGTCACGATCAACAGCTGGTCCCCCTCCTCCACCCGGCTCTCCGGATGGGGAACGAAGACCCCGTACTCGCGGATCACGAGAGCCAGCACGCTGGGTTCCGGCAACTGCAGCTCGAGCACGGTGACGTAGTGCAACCGCGAACCACGCGGAATCGTGACCGTCAGGAGTTCGGCGTCGAGCACGTCGAGCGGCGCGGACTCCACCTGAACCTCCCTGGCCGCCTCCGGACGGATCAGACCGAGCGAACGGGCCAGAAACCGCAGGCTCGGCCCCTGCGCCAGGGTGAGGATCAGGATGAGGACGAACACGATGTCCACGAGCCGGTCGCTGCCCCGCACCCCGGCCACCACGGGAAACGTCGCCAGCACGATGGGAACCGCCCCGCGGAGCCCCGCCCAGGAGAGAAAGACCTGATCCCGCCACGGAAACCGGAAACCGGCCAGGGAGACCGCGACGGCCAGCGGACGTGCCAACAGCAACAGCACCACCCCGATCACCAGGGCGGGCAACACCTCACGATGCAACTCGCTCGGAGTGACCAGCAGCCCGAGCAGCACGAACAGGCCGATCTGGGCCAACCACCCCAGCCCTTCGGCGAAGGAACGCGTCGCGGAGCGGTGCGGCAGCCCCGTGTTCGCCAGCACCATCCCGGCGAGGTAGGCGGCGATGAACCCACTGGACCGGGCCACACCGGCCGCGGCGAAGGCCAGCACCCCCAGTCCGAATATCGCGAGCGGGTAGAGCCCCGAAGCAGGCAGCGCTATCCGGGGCAGCACGAGGGAGCCGATCACGCCCAGCAGGAGCCCGATGGCCGCGCCTGCGGCGAGCTGGTACACCAGCGAACCGAGCACGTGCCACGGCTGCATCCGCAGGGGTGTCGAGCTGAACAGCAGCACCAGTATCACGGTCGGCGCGTCGTTGAACCCCGACTCGGCTTCCAGCAGCCCAGCCATGCGCCTCGGTATCGGCAGCACGCGCAACACCGAGAACACGGCGGCGGCGTCGGTGGAGGACAGCACCGCTCCGAGCAGCAGGGCCAGTTGCCAGTCGAGCCCCAGGAAGAAGTGCGCTCCCAGCGCGGTCACCCCGACACTGACCCCGACTCCCAGCGTGGCGAGCACCCCGGCGGGCGCGAGCAGTTTGGAGACGTCGGACCACTTGGTGGTCAGCCCGCCCTCGACGAGGATGATCGCCAACGCCGCGGTGCCCAGGTTCTGCGCCAGCTGTGGATCATCGAGGTCCACCCCCAGCACGTCCTCCCCGAGGATCACCCCGACCGCGAGGAAGAGCAGCAGGCTCGGCAGACCGACCCGGGACGCGATCCGGGTGGCGACTATGCTCGCCAGGAGAACGACACCGCCCGCGAACAACGCCAGGTAGAGCTCGTTCAGGTTCATCGCACCCCCGGTCTCCCGTGTGACGCCGCTGCTGCCGCGCACGGGTGCTGCGGGTCACCACCGCGGTCGGTGGTGCCCAAGTACACCAAGATCGGCAGCTTCGTGCGGGCTCGGCCGGTCGACGTCCCCGGGCCATCTGGGCGAAAAGGCATCTCCCGGAGGCGCGCTCCACGGCGAGAGGGGTCCGGCGGGCTCGTGAGAGCGCGGAGTGACTCGGCCCACTGGCTCTACCGCACCGTTCTACTGGCCAGTAACATCCGTTCTCATGACCGCTGATTACGACTGGGTGGCGGAGACGATGGCCAAAACCGTGCCGTGGGTCGGCACAGCGGGCATCGAATTCCTCGAACTCGAAGCCGAGCGAGTGGTCTGCGCGCTGCGCG
Source organism: Actinopolyspora biskrensis (assembly GCF_013408175.1). Lineage (GTDB taxonomy): Bacteria > Actinomycetota > Actinomycetes > Mycobacteriales > Pseudonocardiaceae > Actinopolyspora > Actinopolyspora biskrensis. The sequence goes on along the minus strand of NZ_JACBYW010000004.1, from coordinate 273,223 downwards.
ACACTCCCGAACAACGGAACCACGTGGGCGGCCCGCACGCCGCGGTGATGTTCGGACTGGCCGAAACGGCCTCCGGCGCGGTGACCCTCGCCGCGTTCACCCCACTGCTCGAACGGGCCGTTCCCCTGGTCACCAGCTCGGAGATCCACTACGAAAAGCTCGCTCTCGGCGATCTGACCACGGAAGCGGTCCTCGGCGGAGACGTCGAGGAGGTGACCGCGGAGCTGGACGAAGGCGGACGGCCGGAGTTCCCGGTGCACTGCACGATCCGCGACTCCGCGGGAAACACCACGGGGAGGATGACCGTCCGCTGGACCCTGCGCCCCGCACGGTCCTGACTCAGCCCGGGCGGGGAAACGGCCGTCCCCCGCCCGAGCGGCCTTCCACCAGTTCGACCAAGCGGTGCAGCAGAGCCCGCTGGGCGGTGACGATCCTGGCCTCCGCCGCGGGCACACCGAACCAGGAGACCCGATCGATCTCCGGGAACTCGCGGAGAACCCCGGAGCCTCTCGGCCACTCCACGGTGAAGGTCCCCGGCGTGATCCCCTCCGGATCGAGATCCCCGGGCACGGCCCAGGCGTGCACCCGCTTGCCTCCCGACTGACGCACCTCGCCCAACGGGACGAGCTCCCCCGCGGGCGGCTCGATCCCGAGTTCCTCGCGAAACTCGCGGAGCGCGGCGTCCCGCGGGGCCTCGTCAGCCCCGTACTCTCCCTTGGGAATCGACCAGGCACCGCTGTCCCGTCCACGCCAGAACGGACCGCCCATGTGTCCCAGCAACACCTCGACCTCGTGTCCCCGCTCGCGGAACACGAGAATCCCGGCACTCGATCCACCAGCCACTCGAGCGATTCTGTCGCCTGCGGAGGTGAAACGCTCAGCGGCACAATCATGAATATTTTTCCGAGAATGCCCCGGAACGGGAAGCGCGGGAAGCGTCGCCGATAAACTGTGAGCCACTTCCACACCCGACGGAGCACCACCGGGTACACGGAACCGACGACCACGCCGCCCTCCCCGCGAAAGCCACTTTCGATGACCGAGACGAACCGGAGAACGGGCGAGGTGCCGCTCCACGAGCACCACGGGAAACGCGATCCCTCCTCCGAGGACCGTTCGGAAAAAGGTGTCTCGTGAACAAGCACCGCGTCGTGACGGACCTGCTCCGCGCGCGTTCACTACGCCGCAGGTTACTCATCGGGTCCACCGTGCTCGCCACGATCGCCGTGCTGCTGTCGCAGGTAATCGGGGTACTCGTCCTGCGTTCGTGGTTGTTGAGCCGGGTGGACCAGCAGCTGGAGGACTTCGTTCCCCCACCTCCGGAGATGGCGCACGGAGGACCTCCGGCCGAGCGGGCCCCGGAACACCTCCCCTCCGATTTCCAGCTCTACTTCTACCGGAACGGCGAGCTGCGGAACTCACTCGGAACCGGTTCCGGGGACGGTCCGCGGTTGCCGGACTCCACCGCCGGGCTCCCGTCCTCCTTCGGAGACCCCGCTACCGTTCCGGCCACCTCCGGTTCGGGAAGCTGGCGCGTGCTGCACCGCGACGCACCGGGGAACACCACCGCGGTCGTCGCCCTCCCGCTGGACACGCTGGAAGGCGCGATGTCCAAGCTCATCTGGCTGAACGCGGCCCTGCTGCTGGCGACCGTGATCGGCTTGTTCACGGTCGGACGCTGGGTCGTGCGGCTCGGGCTGCTGCCGTTGACGCGCATGGAGAACACCGCCGCGGCGATAGCCGACGGCGACCTGGAACTGCGGCTGCGGGAAACGGACCCGCACACCGAGATCGGCAGGCTCGGCCGGGTGCTCAACACCATGATCGAACGGTTGCGCACCGCGCTGCGGGAACGGGAGGCATCGGAGAACCGGCTGCGCCGATTCGTCGCGGACGCCGGGCACGAACTGCGCACCCCGCTCACCTCCATGCGCGGCTTCGCGGAGCTCGTCCTCAAGCACGAGTCCCTGCCGGCCCGGCAGCGCCAGGAAGCCCACAGGATGATCGAGCGGAACGCGGAACGGATGAGTCGGCTCGTCGAGGACATGCTGCTGCTGGCGAAGCTGGACAGGGAACCGACCTACGACCGCGAGTCGGTGGAGCTGCTCTCGGTGGCCGCCGACGTCGTCAGCGACCGCGCCCCGCGGGAATCCGCGCGCCGAGTACTGCTGGACTCGCTGCACGCCGACGCGGAGGAGCTGGAGTCCGCGCCGGTCGTCGGGGACTCCCACCGGTTGAGCCAGGTGGTGGGCAACCTGGTTTCCAACGCGCTGGCGCACACACCTTCCGAGAGCGACGTGCACGTCAGGGTGGGGTGCACCACGGCGCGCGCGGAGAGCGGAGGCGTGGACCGCCCCGGAAGATGGGGCTCCGCACCGGAACTCGGCCCGGGGACGCGCATCGCCGTGGTGGAAGTGGCGGACAACGGTCCCGGGTTGTCCGCCGAGCAGGCGGGCCAGGTGTTCGAGCGTTTCTACCGGGCCGACCCGGCCCGCTCCCGCGAACAGGGCGGCAGCGGGCTGGGCCTGGCGATCGCAGCCGCCATAGCCGGGGCTCACAGCGGCAGGATCGAACTGGACACCGCGCCGGGGGACGGGTGCGTTTTCCGGCTCGTGGTGCCGACGAGCCGGTGACGAGCCCGCACCGCCGCTCACAGCGAGACGGCGAAGTCCTACTGGCGAAGTCCTACTGGGACTGACCGAGCAGCCGTTCCCTCAGGTCCTTCTTGGAGAACTTGCCCGTACTGGTCTTGGGGAGCTCGTCGACGAACCACACCTCGTCCGGCAGCCACCACTTCGCGACCCGCTCCCTGAGGTGATCGTAAACCTCGTCGGCGGTCAGCTGCCCGCCCTGCTCCACGACCACGCAGGCCACGGGGCGTTCCGTCCACTTGGGGTCGGGCTTGGCGATCACCGCCGCCTCCGCCACCCACTCGTGAGCCATGATGACGTTCTCCAGCTCGACGGAGGAGATCCACTCCCCTCCGGACTTCACCAGGTCCTTCGTCCGGTCCACCAGCCGCACGAATCCGTGCTCGTCCATCGTGGCCACGTCGCCGGTGCGCAGCCAACCGTCCGCGCTGAACGCGTCCGAGCCCTCGTCCCCGTAGTAGGCCGAGGCGATCCACGGGCCTGCCGCCTGCAACTCGCCGGGAGTGGCTCCGTCCCAGGGCTGTTCCGCACCGGTGTCCATGTCCACGATGCGGAGATCGACCAGCGGGACCGCCTGTCCCTGCGTGGCACGCACCTGGATCAACGACTCGCTGTCCAGCCCCTCGTGGTGACTGCGCGGGCTGGCCACCGAGGCCAACGGGCTCGTCTCGGTCATGCCCCACGCCTGGGTGATCGGGATTCCGATCGCCGCACGCCACCCCTCGGAGAGGGCGGTCGGGATCGCGGCCCCGCCGCCGACCACCACGCGCAGGCTGGACAGGTCGTGCTCGCCGAGCAGCGGCAGCATCCCCATCCAGATGGTGGGCACACCGGCGGTGGTGGTCACCCTGTGCCGTTCCAGCATCTCGACCAGGGCTTCCGGTTTCATGGCCGGGCCGGGGAAGACGATCGAGGAGCCTGCGAACACGGCGGCGTAGGGCAGCCCCCAGGCGTTGACGTGGAACATCGGGACGACCGGGAGTATCGTGTCCCGCTCGCTCAGGCCGACGGCGTCCACCGTCAGGCTCACCAGCGAGTGCAGCACGGTGGAGCGGTGCGAGTAGACCACTCCCTTGGGGTGCCCCGTGGTTCCCGAGGTGTAGCACATGGCCGCCGCGGCGTTCTCGTCGGCGACCTCGAACCGGCCGCGGAACGGCTCCGCGGAGGCCAGCAGCTCCTCGTAGTGCCGGATCCGCGGATCGTCCGGTATCTCGGCTTCGGCGCCGTCGTCGATCACCACGAAGTGGCGCACCGTCGCCAACCTGTCGGCCATCGGCCACAGCATCGGCAGCAACGAGCGGTCCACGAAGATCACGTCGTCGCCCGCGTGCTCGACGATGTAGGCCACCTGCTCGGCGAACAGCCTGATGTTGAGGGTGTGCAGCACTCGCCCGGTGCACGGCACCGCGAAGTACAGCTCCAGGTGGCTCTGCGTGTTCCACGCGAAGGTGGCGACCTTGGCATCCTGCGGGACACCGAGACCGTCCAGGGCCGTGGCGAGCCGCCGCACCCGGGTGCTCCACTCCCCGTAGGTGTTGCTCACCTCGCCCCGCAGAGTGGTCGTGACGATCCTCTTGTCGTGGAACTGACGCTCCGCCCTGTGGAAAAGCTGCGGAATGGTCAGCGGGCTGTCCTGCATCAATGCCTGCATATCGTGCTCTCTCGCTCTCCCCGCCGTACGAACACCTCGAACCCGGCCGGCACAGATCGAACCTCGACTCTGTGACGCCGAACACACTACTGTGTATCAGCCGTTCAGGGGTATTGGCACTATGTCGCCGGCCCACTGATGGGGCGGAGGCGTTGTGCATCCAACACAACCGGGACATCGCCGAAAACCGCGTTGGGCGCTCCGCCCGCGAACACCACTAACGTTTCCGCAGCTCCAGGGCATGCAGCGCCAGACTGAGCCAGACCGTCTCCCGCACTCCGGTAACCGGACGGCACAACAACGCCTCGACGCGGCTCAACCTGTTCAACACCGTGTTGCGGTGGCAGTAGAGCCGGGCGGCGGTCCTTTTGGCCGAGCAGTCGGCGGACAGCCAGGTCTCGAGGGTTTCGAGCAGCACCGCCCGTTCGGCCTCCGGCAGGCTCAGGACCGGCGCCAGAGTCCGTTCCACCAACCGGTCGGCCAGCTCCGGGGAGCGCGCCACCAGGGCCTGGGGCAACCGTCCGTCCAACCACGCCGTTTCGGTCGTGCCCCCCGGCAACGAGCGCAGGGCGAGCACGGCGAGCTCCCTGGCGTGGGGAACGGCATCGCCCCGCTCGACCGTCGGCGAGACCCCCACGCCCGCGTGCACGACACTCCGCAACAACCCGGGGATCTCCTCCACCGGACGATCACCCACGGCAACCAGCCCCACGAGCGTGTCGGCCTGGGCCTGCCACACCGAACCTATTCCGTGCTGCTCCAAGGTGCTCTCCGGAGCGGGCACGTCGGCGACGTTCGAGGGGACCTCGGCCGCGACCACCAGGTACGGCCCCGAAGTGGGCAGTCCGAGGGCACGCAGCGCGGACTCGATGAAGTCGGAGTCGCCACCGGTTCCGCGCAGCAACCCGTCGACGAGCACCTGGCGGCGCTGCTCGTCGACCCGGAGCATCTCCAGCTCGGCGGCACGGTAGGAATCCGAAACCGCGAGGGAGACCGCGTCCACGACGTTCCAGATCGAGGTTCCGACCTCCAGCAACGTGTCCTGATCGAACTCGCGTTCCTTTCGCGCGGCTTCGAGGGCGCTGGACCACACCACGCGACCGCCGAGCCGGAACGAACGCAGCACCAGATCGAGCGCGACCCGTTGCTCGGCACGCAGCCTTCCCGTGCTGCGGGCGGCGTCGTAGGGATCCTCTCCGGGCGGGACGCGCAGGCCGAGCAGTTGCAGCACCCGCTGGAGGTTCGCGCGGCAGGAGTCACGCAGATCGGACTCCGCCACGCGCTGCGAGTCGTAGTACTCGGGGTTCTCCTCGATGATGTCGTCGACCAGCCGGTCCGTGACGGAGTCGATCTCGGCGAGCATGGAACGCGCCAACCGAGCCGCCGCTTCGGGCGCACCTCCGTCCGCCCCGGAGCGGGCTCCACCGGCACTCGTACGGTCGGACACTAGAAGTCCTGCCCCGACTCCGCGCTCGTCCGGGCGGAGCTGTGCAGTCTGCGCAGGTGCAGCTGCCGCTTCAGCCTGATGGCCGGCCGGACCGCGAGTTCGATGCTGCCCACGAGGAAGAACCAGGTTCCGAGGAAGGTTGTGGATTCCCAGAAGAACAGGACACTGCCCACCACGAACCACAGCGCGATGAGAATGTCGTTGATGATGCTCAGCGCCTCGTAGCGCTTGCGGATCGACAGCTCCTCGTGTCCGATCCGCAGCACCAGCGGCGTGGAGGCGGAGGGATCGGAGGACTCGCTCATCTTTCCATCGTCGCACCCGGCCGGGTGAGCTCTGTCGAGCAGCCGCGCCGGAGAAGCGTCCGAAGGAGGCCTCACGAACCGCTCGGGCACGAGAAGGGCTGACCGACCCCGCCTCCCCGGCCCACGCAGGGGACGCTTCGCGCGAACCGTCCTTTCTGGAACGACTCCAGAATGACGGTTTCGCGCGAAACGCTCGGAAGTTCCCGAGGCGCCGACTCACGTGACGGCCACCCGACCAGGCCGCACGAGCCCTCCTCCGTGGGGTCTCAGGCCACGCCTTCCGGGCTGGCCCCCTCGATCGACACGGCGGAGGAGGTAATGCTGTCGATCTCGACCAGGTCCTGCGGGGTCAGCTCCAGATCGGCGGCGGCCAGGCTGTTCTCGATGTTGCGCGAACTCCGCGCCCCGACGATCGCGACGTGCACGCCCCGCTGGGCGAGCACCCAGGCGATCGCGAGCTGACTCACGTTCGTCCCACGTTCGGCGGCGAACCGGGAGAGCTGTTCCACGATGTCCAGATTGCGCCGGAACGTGTCGCCCTGGAAGGCCGAGGAGTGGGCACGCCAGTCGCTCGACTCGAAGGTGCTCTCCGTGGAGAGCCTGCCCGTCAACAGTCCGCTGGCCAACGGGCTGTAGGCGAGCACGCCGATGTCGTGCTCACGCGTGTAGGGCAGCACCTCCCGTTCGATACCACGTCGAAACAGGTGGTACGGCGGTTGGAGCGTCTCCACGGGACGGGTGCGGTCGAACTCCGCCATCTGGGCGGCGTCGTAGTTGGACACGCCCACGTGGCGGATCTTGCCCTCGTCCACGAGCTCCTGCAGCGCGCTCGCGGTCTCCTCGGCCGGGGTCCGCTCGTCCGGCCAGTGCACCTGGTACAGGTCGATGTGGTCCACGCCGAGGGAGCTCAGGCTCTCGGTCACGCCCTGACGCAGGTTCGCGCGCCGCGCGTCCCTCGGGCGTTCCCCTCCGGGATTGATACCGCCCTTGGTCGCGATGACCAGGCTGTCCCGGTCCCTCTTCAGCTCGTCCCGCAGCGCGCGCCCCAGGACCTCCTCGGACTTGCCGAAGCCGTAGGCCTGTGCCGTGTCGAAGAAATTGACCCCCAGCTCACGCGCGTGGCGGATCGCGGTGACGGCCTGTTCCTCGTCGAAGGATCCCCACTCGCCACCCAGCTGCCAGGTGCCGAAGGCGATCCGGGACACCTCCATACCCGTCTTTCCCAACACTGTGGTCTGCATACTTCCATGACACCGGACACCGCGAATTTTCGCCACCTCGCACGCACAACGTCACAGGAACACTCTTTCGTGTAATTTCCGAAGTTTCCCACGTCACGCCGAAAGCACGAAAAAACACTCTTCCGGGGTGAATCCGGACGGTTCGCTGGCAAACCGACTCCCGCCTTCGCCATGTTGACCAAGAGGTTTCGACACGAATCCCGGCAATCGATTCACGACCGGAAAGGAGTCACTTCTCATGAGGTTCGCTTCACGTGTGACCACTCCCCGCGGGAAACTCCCCGGACGGGAGAGCACGCGGGTCCCGACAACGCCGCGGCGGTCGCGAGCGAGGTGCACACCGCTGGTGCTGGCCCTGACAGCGGTGGGGCTGGGGGCTCCGGCGGCGGCCGTCCCCGCTCCCGAGCAGGACGAAGCGCAGTGCGAGTCCGGCGTCTTCTGCGCCTGGCCCGAACACCAGTACGGCGGCAGTCCGCATTCCGCCGACCTGCGTACGACCAACATGGAGGAGTGTGTTCCGCTGAGCGACGGCTTGGAGGCGCATTCCTTCGTCAACCGGTTGAATCGCCCCGTCACCGTGTACCAGGACGCGCACTGCGGCACCAGAGGGGACTTCAGCACCTACCCCGAGGGCAGTTTCGTTCCGCGTTCCCCGTTCGTGGTAAGAGCGTTCAAGATCTGGACGCACTGACCGGCGGGATTCGCACGGGGCCCGCATCCGACCCCGGCCCCGTCCGGCGCGGCGGCACCGAAACTCCACACCGCCGGGACGAGTGATCACAGGGGTTCCCGGGACGTTGTTCGAGGTCCGGGCCCCACTTCCGGGAAAACGGGCGATTCCGTTCCCCGAACTCCCATGACGACCGAGCCGACGGAGTCCTGTCGGAACCGCGTCACGAAATCATCCGACGAATCGATTCGTGGAGTTTGCGCGCGGATTCCTCCCAGGTGAAACCGGCGGCGTGGGCGCGCGCGGACTCGACCGTTTCCGCTCTGGTTTCCGGATCCTCCGAGCGGCGCACGGCCGCGATGAATCCGGAAACCGAATCCGGGGCGAAGAACTGCGCGTGCCCACCCGTCACTTCGCGGAATATCGGGATGTCACTGCAGACCACCGGGGTTTCCGCGTTCATGGCTTCGATCAGCGGGAGCCCGAAGCCCTCGTCCTTGGAAGCGGTCACGAGAGCCGCCGCGTTCCCCAGCAGGTCCCCGTAATCCTCCTCGGACACACCGTTCCAGAAAACCACGTCGGCACCGCTGGGGACCACTTCCCGCAGGGAGCGTCGCCTGGCCGGGTCGATCCGGCTCAACAGGTGGAGCCGGTAACCGGGCAGCCTGTCCATCGCTGAGATGAGCGTGGTGACGTTCTTGTACGGCATGAACGACCCCATGTACAGCAACGCGGAGGGAGCTCGGCCCTGCCCGTCCTGTTCGGCCGTCCGCGCCGTGCTGCCGGCACTTCCGGTGTCCGCGGGCGACGAAGCGGTCGGAGCGTTGGGGACGACCGCGACGGGACGCCGCGTCAGACGATGCCGCTCGATCAGCCTCTTGGTCGTCTCGCTCACGGTGATCACCAGGTCGGCGCGGTTGAGCAGCACGCGTTGCGGCCACCAGGCGTGGTGGAACAGCCACCACACGATCCGCACCGGCAGCGGGAGGAATTCCGGGGGTTTCGGATACCGGTAGTAGATCAGGTCGTGCAGGGTGAGGACCTGCGCGTAACGGCGCCGGAACCCACCGATCACCTGCATCGGGCTGAACACCACTTCGGCACCGAGCCGGTGCAGGGTGCGCGATACCCACAGCTCCCGCGGCGAGAACGGGCTGTTGATCAGCTCGTGCGGTACCCCCGCTGGCAGCAACCCGAGCTGGGCCGGGTCGTGGATCAGCACGGTCACCGGACGGATCCGGTGCAACGCCTCGACCAGTCCCGCCGTGTAACGACTGATGCCGTCCGGGAAGTCGGTACGTGTCCAACGAGCATCGACGAATATCCGCATGTCCGCGTCCCGCGCACCGCGCTCGTCGTCCCCGGCGGGCGAACGCGCGCCCCTCCCCGCCGCGTTCACGACTCGTCCAGAAACGAGCGGATCTCCCGAGCGGCACGTTCGGGCGCCTCGTAGTGCACGAGATGTCCGACCCCGTCGACGACCCGCAACCGCCCGTCCACGAGCCCGTGAACCAGCCGCCGCTGCCCTTCGAGCGGGGCGATCTCGTCCGTCGCCCCGGCGATCAGCAGGGTGGGGGACTTCACCCGCTCGGCGTGGTCCTCGACCGCTGTGCTGATCGAGGCACGATAGGTCTCGGCCACGAGCGCCGGACTGTGGAAACGGCTGAAGTGCCGCAGATGGCTGTCGTAGACGAACCGGCGCACCCGCGAGTCGCGAGTGCGGAGCATGACACGGGTCGCGGCGAGCACGATCCACCGGTTCGACAGCAGCTCCCTGCCCGCGCCCGCGGGCAGCAGCTCGCCCAAGCGGTAGTAAGAGGAGGTGATCCGGGTAAGCACGGAGGAAGCCCCGTGAACCGGCGAAGTGGCTATCGGGTTGACCAGCACCAGCCCGCGGACCAGCTCGGGAGCCCGCGCGGCCACCGCGGCGGCCACCACCGAACCGAAGGAGTGCCCGAGCAGATCGAAACGCTCCCCGTCCGCACGAACCTCACGGAGCAGTTCCACGACGGCCTTCGCGTACCCGGCCACATCGTGCTTCTCCGCGGTCATCGGCTCCGACTCGCCGAACCCGGGAAGGTCGGGAACCAGCACCTCCCGCTCCGGGAGGGAACCCACGATCAGCCCGAGTCCGTGGTGGGTACCGCGCAACCCGTGCAGCATGATCAACCTGCTGCCGGTCCCGCGACTCACGTCCCCGTTCCCGCCCTCGCCGGGGCGGTCCTGCCCGACTTCCCCCGGCGGAACGGCGGTCGGGGCGTACCGCCAGAATCTCAGAGCGCTGCCCAGCACGGACAACGTCGAACGGCTCACCCTGGCGGTGAGTTCCCCGGAACCGCTCGCCGCGGTCGTCGACTCGCCCACGACGAATCGCCTCAGCTCGCCATCTCGGTGTGGATCTCCACCGGGTCGTCGGCCCTCCCCGGATCGATCAGATGCCGGTAGACCGACTCGAACCTGGCCAGCACCGCGTCGATGTCGTGCGCGTCGGAAATGATCTGCTCGCTGAAGGCCCCCATGGCGTCGACGGTCGAACGGTCGGTGACGATCTCGTCGACGGCCTTGGCCAACGCGTGGACATCCCCCGGAGGGTAGAGCCAGCCGTTGCGGCCCGGTCGAACCAAGTGGGGCAGGGCCATCGCGTTGGCCAGCACCACAGCCGTACGAGCCGACATCGCCTCCATCGTCGCCAGGCTCTGCAGCTCCGCGATGCTGGGCATGCAGAACACGTCGGCACGCGCGTAGGCGGCCAACAGCTCCTCGTCGTCCACGAAGCCGGTGAAGCACACCCTGTCCGCTATGCCGAGCTCGGCGGCGAGGTGCTCGAGGGTCTCCTTCCTGCTCCCGTCCCCGACGATCTCCAGGCGGGTGGACACGTCCGCGCGCAGCAGGGACATCGCACGCAACAGATCCTCGACGTGCTTTTCCTCGTCGAGTCTTCCCACGAACAGCACGGTCCTGACCTCGGGGAACGGGTGCTGCTCACGATATTCGGCCGCGGCGCTGCGATACCGGTCGATGTCGATCCCGCAGGAGATCGGCAGCGCACGCTTCTCGAAGCCGTTCTCCCGCAGCAGTCGAACGGCGCGCGGTGTCGGCGCGGTCACCGTTGCCGCCTTGCTGTAGTGCCTGACCAGGTTCCTCCACAGCACCTTGGCCGTGACGGACTGCAGTCCCCTGGGAATCCGCAGGTACCCGAAGATGTTCTCGGGCATGAAGTGATTGGTCGCCACCAGCGGAATGTCCATCCTGCGGGCGGCGTTGATCACTCCGCGGCCGATGAAGAAGTGGGACTGGACGTGCACCACATCCGGTCGGATCTCGGCCAACAACCTCTTCGCCTCGGAGGAGGCACGCCACGGAGAGCACATCCTGGCCGTGGGGTGGACCGGGGTGGCGTAAGAGCCGACCCGGTGGACGGTAACGCCGTCCTCGACCGCGGTGTGCGACCTCCGGTCCGAGGCGTGGCAGATCACGTGCACATCGTGGCCACGTGCGGCCAGGCCCGTCGCGAGCCGGTGTCCGAAGCTAGCGGCACCGTTGACGTCGGGCGGATACATGACGGCACCGATCACGATCCGCAGTGGCCGGCCGCTTGGTTGCGAAGTCACCTGCTACTCCCATTACGAACTGTCAATCGACGTGACCCGGCGGTCGTTGTCCTCGGTCACGGTAGGTGCAACGCCGCTCCGGTTGTCCGGGTGGTAGCGCGCAAGCGCGAATACACCGGCGCAAGCGATCGCAGCGCACACCACTTCGGCCGCCGCGGTCGGCGTGCCGACGGCGTCGGCCTCCCCCAGCAGGCCGATGCCGAGCCCAACGGCCACCAACGGGTCGATAACGGTCAGACAGGCGACGGCGAGATCAGGCGGGCCGCTCGCGTAGGCGTGCTGCAGCAGCCATCCCCCGACGAGAACCGCCACCACCATGGCCAGCAGCAACCACAGCTGGACCTCGGCGAGCTTTCCGGAGGTCACCTGCTGGGACACCGCGCGGAGCAGCAGCGAAACGAGACCGTACGCCACGGCGCACCCGGAGGCGTAGGCGACGCAGCGTACCGAGCGGCGACTCAGCAGGGCCACCACCCCGAACACCAGCACCGCCACGGTGACGAGCTGGACCGCGGTCACGGCCGCCTCCGAAGTCACCGAAGTCGGGGTCGCGCTCCGCACCGCCAGGAAGACGAACGCGGCGACACCGCCACCACTCATCAAGACCGCCACGATCGTGGAACGCGGCAGCTTGCCCAACTCTCCGGCGTTTCCGCCCGAGTTCAGCAGCACGGTGATCGGCAGGGCCAGCACCCCGAGCGGCTGTACCACGCTGAGCGGAGCGAACCCCAGTGCCAGGGCGTGCAGGACAGTGCCGCTGCCCAGGCAGATCAACCCCAACAGCCACCGGGTGTTGCGCACCAGGCGCAGCTGGTTGCGCACCCCCAGGCCTCGTCCGGAGATCGTGTCGTGGACCGCACCGTGCTGCAGGCGAGCTCCGAAGGCGTATCCGAAGGCCGCCACGGCCGCGAGTACAACCGCGAACATGGTCATATCAGATCTCGTCCGCTCATAGCCGCATCATCCAGCACCACGAGCCACCGTTCTCACTCGGTTCCTCGCGTCCCCGGAACGGGAACACCCGCCTTCCCGTGTCTCCACCACGATCCTCCACAACACCGCCGAAAACTCCGAATCGCCGAGAGTCCCGACCGGAAGTCCTTCGCACGCGCCCCGGAACCGGGCAGGCCTGTTCCTGCTCCCCATGAATCTCGCGTACCGCACATCGTTGCACTTCAGGGTGTTCCCCCACTTTCCCCGGAGTGCGCCGCGCTGCTCTCGGGGACACCCCCGGACTCCACGCAGCCCGGACGTTCACGCGCACGACTGTAGAACACCCGTCCGCGGTGCGATGCCGATTCGCTTCATTCGGACCCCGGCCACCCGAACGTGCCCCCTGCCCGCGCTGCAGCTCGCACACCAGCGAATTCGTCTCCACGAACACCGCGGGACACGGCATTCCCCGGGGCCGAGGAGTACGGTCCGCAGTGAGTGAGCCCACTCGCGCGAAAGAGGGAACAACACGCGGCGAGCCCGTTCGGCGACCCGGCGTGACGAACTCACGGGCACACGCGAAGCTCGATCACCCCGCGCCCGAACGGGCCCTGTCCGCCACGCGACGACAACGGGGCCGCACCGCGCCCGGGCGAATCGGACCCAACGGGCAGCTGAGTCGATCTCGCCCAGTTCGGTACTACGGAAGCAACCCCTGGGCAACCGACACGTCCTACGGGAAGAGAAACGGATCAACGGTGAATCGACGAAACCGGTAGCAACGGGAGGTGCCGCAATGGTTCCCCATCGACGGAACGGTCTCGGTTTCCGCGTTTTCGCGGCGACGACGACCCTGCTCACAGGTGCTCTGCTCGCCGGGTGCGGTCAGCAGGCCGACCCCGCGAACGAGCTGTCCGGATCGGCGGGCGAAGCGATGGGAACGTCCGGCGACTCCGCCGCGGGAGCGACGGGCGCGTCGACGTCCCGCACACGAACCGACGACTCCGCCGACGGAGCACGGACGGACCGGAGCTCGGCGGAGCGCTCCACCGCTTCCTCGACCTCGGAAGGGAGAGAATCGACCGGAAGAACCTCCACCAACGCCGGACAACGTCCTTCGACGAGCCGTTGTCACACCGGGGTGCTGGACGGTGCCCTGAAGCGGGGCAGCCCGGGGGCCGGACAGCGCTACGCCGAGCTGACGCTGCGCAACACCGGCGACAGCACGTGCACGCTCTACGGGTACCCGGGACTGGAACTGCTCGACGAGTCCGGCGCCCCGCTGCCCACCGATGTGTCCAGGAACGCCGCTCCTGGCCCCAGCACCGTCAGACTGGCTCCGGACGAGACCTCTTCGGCACGGCTGCACTGGAGTGTCGTTCCGAGCGGTACCGATCCGTCGGGCAACCCCTGTGAGCCCGCCCCGAGCGGGGTCAGTGTCACCCCGCCGGACGAAACCGATTCGTTCCGGCTCGACTGGAACCACGGCCGGGTGTGCGGTGGAGGAGCCATCGACGTGACGGCGTTCCGTTGAACCGCTCGGCCGGTGCCCGTGCCGGACGGCGGAGACTTCGCCCGCTCCGCCGGGGCGGACCCGGTGCCACCGGTCCCCGCATCCGCAGGATTTGCGCTCACCCGGCGAACCGGGCAGCGTAGGACTCGGAACTGACGGCGGCGGAGGAACACTCGTCATCCCGAGCACGACCGAGGCGGGGGCCATGAGCGAAGTGCCGCACGCACAGGACCTGCTCGGCATCCAGGTGCGCGATCAGGACGGGGAACGCATCGGACGGGTCGGGGACGTCTACGTCGACGACACCAGCCACCGGGCCGACTGGGTGACGGTTCGCAGCGGCCCCCTGGGGATGCGTGAGAACTTCGCCCCACTGCACGGTGCCGTCCTCAGCCGGGGTCACCTGCTGCTCGTTTTCTCGAAGCGGCAGGTGAGGACGGCCCCGAACGTGGACGTCGAGCACGGCCACCTCTCGAACCGGGACGGGCGCAGACTCTACGAGCACTACGGCGTCGACGACACGGGAGTACCGCCTCCCGGGGTTCCGGGAAGCACCCCCGCCGCGAACTCCCGAACGCGGCACTCGCACGCACGCAACCGAAGCTGCCCACCGGAGGCGATGACGGCTCCGGGACAGGAGCACGTACCCGCCCCGGAGCGCTCCTCGGAGTCCCCTCGCACAGGGGCCGAGGGCTCCCCCGGCGGAGATTCCCCGGAGCCGCACCGCCCGGGGGCCCACGGCCCGCTCCCGGGGGGCGCACCCGACCGTGCCGTCGATCGGCTGCGGGACAATGACGGCCGTGACGGCTGACGAGTTCGCTGTGGAGCTGTTGACCACTGTCGTGGTCGGCGCCGAGGACGAGGAAACGGCACGCCGGGCGTGCGACGATCTGATCCGGCGGACGGCGGGGCGGATCGTGCAGTCCGCGGACTGCTCCGACGAGGAACCGGGGTGCCGTTCCGTGACGCTGGCACGGACCACCTCCGCACCGGCGTCGGGGAACCAGGCCGCCACCCTCTCCCGGGCGGTGCGGGAGCTGCTGAACGTTCTCGGCCCCGGGTTCACCGGAGCCCGCGTCTCCTGCGAACCGCCGAGCGCCTGGACCGTGATCGACGACCCCGCACTGGTCGGTTCCCTGGTCGCACGGGGCGAGCGGATGCTCGTGGAAGCGTGGAGCACCACCGGGAGGACCGACTCCGCCGGAGACGTGGCCTCCGCGACCACGGCGGGACCGTTGACCGGAGCCCCCCACCAGAGCCCCGCACAGCCCTCCCGGCCGGAGAGCCAGTCCGGGAATCACGTCGACCCCTGAAGGCGCACCTCCGGCCCGGTGCGGAGGACGGTTCGGCCGTTCCTCCGCCGTTCCGGGGGTTCCGGGCGAATCAGCCGGAAGGGACCTCCGTACGGGCGTTTCGGGCGAACACGCCGAGTGCCAACCTGAGATCGGCAACACCGCGGTGGAACGCTACTTTGGTGATCGACATCGGTGTCCACGTGAACGCGCCCGCAGCGGCGGTGGCATCAGAACACGATCACCCGGAGGGGGACAAGTCGATGGCAGGTGTGGAAGAAGTTCGTGCCGGTATAGCACTGGCCAATCAGAAGGCCTCGGAGAGCGTGGCCGCCTTGCAGCAGGCGACCCTGAGCCTGGAGGAGGCCCAGCAGGCGCTGGCCAACGCCACGCAGGGCAGCGGGCAGGAGGAGATCCAGCACGCCTACGGGATGCTCGCCGAGGCCGCACAGAGCCTCAACGGGGTTCAGGGCACGATCAACGCCAGCATCACCTCGGCCGAGAACTACGCGGGACGGCTGTAACACGGTGTCGGCGCTCCAGGAACTCCAACAGGCACTGCAGACGGTCAGCGACCAGCTCGAGCAGACCCAGCGGCACCTGGCCACCTCCCGCACCGCGCTGCACCAGGCGGAATCGGCGCTGCGCGGGGTGGACCCGGACAACCCGGAGACGGTGGTACCTCCGGGGCTGCACCGCGCGGACGACCAGATAGGACATACACTGTCCACGGTGGAGCACGTCTCCGACGCGATCAGACAGTTCGCGGCAGGACTTTGACAGAGCTTTTCCGGTCGGGTCGTTGGGTCGGGGTTCTTCCTTCGGCGCTCCCGGCGCCGAAGCACAGCATCCCGCCCGTCGGCACCGCCGCGGGTTCTCCCGTGGTGTTCCCGCGAGGACGGTCCCGGCGTCGTGCAGGTCGCTGTCCGGCGTCGGGGCGCCCGCTCAGGAGCCCGCGAGAGATCCCGCCGAGTGAGCGTCCACGACGAGCTGAACGGAGAACACCGGGGAACCGTCCCTCCGGGTGTGCCTCGGTGCTCCGGTGGCCCGTCGCGAGTAACCGATCACACCACCGTCCGCACGGGCTGTTCAGTGGTACTTTGCTTACGGTCAGTGACGCGAGTACCGAGGTGGGGCGTGCGTAAACGCAACGAGCGGCGCAACGCGATTCAAACGGCCTTCGATCGGCTCAGGGCCACCGCGGCCACGGCTCTCGGAGCGGCCGAGAACGAGGTGGAGCGGGTCCGGTCGGAGCAGGTCAAGCAGGAGCACGCGCTGCGAATCGCACAGCACGGGGTCTCCGCTGCGGCAGGTGATCCGGAATCGTTCGAGGGATCCGACCAACCGGAGTTCCGGGAGGCGCTGGACGAGGCGGTGGCCGAACGGGTCGAGGTGTTCTCCCGGTGGACGGCGCAGGGGCCCGACCGGTTGGCCGAGCTGATGTCCGAAGCGGCTCCCGGCACGGCCTCGGCACCGTGGCGCGAGTGGCTGGGCAGCATCGGCTCCGCGACCGCGCAGACCCCCGCGCCCGAGCTGTGGCGCATCGGCACCGGGCACGCCCCGGCCGCTCCCGAGGCGGCCGGGTTCCCCGCCGCGGTTCCGCTGCTCGACGAGTCGAACCTGCGCATCACCTGCCGGTCCGCCACGTCCGAGAACGCCACGAGGGACGCCGCCGAGCACCTCGTGCAGAACCTGCTGCTGCGCGTGCTCTCGTACTACGAGCCGGGGCTGGTGCGCGTCCACGTCTGGGACACGGCACGGTTGACCGGCACCCTGCCCGGGCTGTTCCCCCTGACCCGCTCCGGTCTGCTCACGGCGCACGACCCGACACGACTGGACGATCTCCTCGAAGAGCTGGCCGAGCACATCAGGAGGATCCACACCACCGCGCTGCTCGGGGGGCACACTTCGTTGAAGTCCCTCGCCGAGGAAACCGGCCACCGTGGCGAGCCCTGGCGGATCGCCGTGCTGTTCGGTGACGGTGAACCGCTCAAGGAGGAACAGCAGCAGCAGTTGCAGCGCGTCGCCCGCAACGGGCTGTCCTGCGGGATCCAGCTGATCGTCGTGGACCTGCCGATGACGGTGAACAACGCCCTGGAGTCGGTGACCCTGACCGGCCCGGACAGCGCGCGCAGCAGCATGACCGGCGCACACCTGACGATCACCCCGGACGAGGCTCCCCCGCGGGAGCGCGTGAGCAGGGCCTGCTCGGCGATCTCGGAAACGTTCCAGGCCAGGCGCTCCCGGGTGCGGACCTTCGACGACCTGCTTCCCGAGCGGTACTGGACGAACGACTCCACCTCAGGGCTGACCGCTCCCGTCGGTTTCTTCGAGGGGGAGCCGGTGCGGATCTCGCTCGGCGACTCCAGTCCGCACACCCTGGTCGGCGGGCCCAGCGGCTCGGGCAAGACGAACTTCCTGTACGGGATGCTGGGGGCGCTCGCCGCCCGGTACAGCCCGGACGAGCTGGAGATGTACCTGCTCGACTTCAAGGAGGGCGTGTCGTTCGCCCAGTTCACCCCCGGCAGCAGGGACCCGAGCTGGTTGCCGCACGCCAAGCTCGTGGGGGTCAACGTCAACACCGACCGCGAGTTCGGTCTGGCCCTGCTGCGCTTCCTCGCCACGGAGATGCGGCGCAGGGCCGACGCGGCCAAGGCGCACGAGGTGACCAAGCTCGAGGAGCTGCGCCAGCGTGATCCGCAGGGGCGCTGGCCCCGGATCGTCGCCGTGATCGACGAGTTCCAGTACCTGTTCTCCGAACGCGACTCGGTCTCCACTCAGGCGGCCACACTGCTGGAGGACGTCGCCCGCAGGGGACGTTCCCAGGGGATCCATCTGATTCTGGCCAGTCAGGACGTCTCCGGCATCGAGGCGTTCTGGGGCAAACCGGCCATCTTCGAGCAGTTCATCCTGCGGATCGCCCTGCCCAAGGCCCGGAGGGTGCTGGTGGACAACAACACGACAGCGTTGGAGCTGCCGCGCTGGCACGCCGTGGTCAACCACGACTCCGGGGTCAAGCACGGCAACGAAGTGGCGCGCATACCGGACGCCACTGCCTCGGAGACCTTCGACTCGCTGCAGACGGGCCTGTGGGAGCGGCACCTGTGGGAAACGGGCAGGCGCAACGCGCGCCCTCCGCGGCTGTTCGACGGCTCGCACCTGCCCCGACTCTCCGAGCTGGAGGACTACGAGGCGCTGCGCCCGGGTCCGAAGCGTTCCCCGCAGGTGCTGCTGGGGCAGGTGATCGACGTTCGGGGCACGGCGGCGGCGCTGCCGTTCGGGCGCTCCCCCGGCAGGAACCTGGCTGTGCTCGGTTCGGCCCAGCAGGACGCCGTGGCCGTGCTGGGCGCGAGCGCGCTCTCGCTGGCCGCGCAGTTCGTGCCCGGTGACATCGAGTTCACCATCGCGGGGCTGGTCGACGAGAGCGCGGAACAGGCGCGCGCGTTGGAGTCGACGCTGCGGCAGGGCGGGCACGAGGTCTCGTTCGTCGAGACGGGGGAGTTGAACGACACCCTGCAGCGGTTGTCCGCGCTGCTCGACGAGCGCGCCGATTCGACCTCGAAGGGGTCCGGGACAGCCAAGCACTGCCTGCTGCTCTACGGGGCCGATGCCGCCCAGCCCCTGCTGGAGAACAAGGATCCGCAGACGCGGCTCAGCGGGCTGGACCAGCTGCGCAAGCTCCTCAAGCAGGGCCCGGAGGCGGGGGTGCACACCATCGGCTGGTGGCGCAGCGTCCAGCGGCTGCGCAACGCGCTGGGCATGGGACCGGCCGACGACGTGGGAGCCTGGGTCGCCTTCGACGTGCAGGGCCAGGAACTGGCACCGCTGGCGGCGGGCCAGCTGATCACCTGGTCCCCGCGCGCCCATCGTGGGCTGTTCTTCGACCGCTCGGCGCACTCGCACCCCGAGGTCGTCCTCCCGTTCGATCTTTCCGGGGTGCTCGAGCAACGGGGGTCGGATCCGGAGCCCGACGAGCAGGAACACGTCCCGCGTCCGCGCGGTTCGGACGCGGTCATCTCCAACGTCGGGGAGGACACCGGTGACTGAGCACTCCGAGGAGAGGACGTCCAGGGCAGCCGAGCGCTACAAGGAGATCGCCGCCCTGGCCACCGAGGCGGCGGAGCGGTTGAGCGAGCGGGAGCGACAGCGCGTCGAGCAGCTGGAGCACGAGCTCACCACCGAGCGGGACCGGGTCGAGCAGGCGCGACAGCAGCGGGACCAGGTGGACGAGGGCGTTCGTCTCCGCTGGAACGCGGCCAAGGAGGCGCTGTGGGAGGAGCGCTGGATGCAGGTGACCCAGCTCCCCTCCCCCGACCCCGCGGCCGAGCCCACTTCGGCCGAGGAGGCCATCCGCTCGGTGCAGAGCGCCTACATGGAACTGCACGAGGCGGTCGGTCAGAAGCGCTGGTCGGGTTCGGGGTTGCTCCCCACCGGCTGGCTGGGCCGCCGCGAGCGCTGATCCACGACGTGCTCGGGGGATCGCCGTGACCACCGAGCCCCACAACGGGTTAACCACCCCGATCCGGTGCAAGAGCGGTCGCAGCACTTCGACCGGGCACAGGGACTCAGTTCTGCCTGAAACCGGGGTCCCCACAGCCTCCTGAAACCCGCCGGAAACCGCGGCCCCGCAACCGGAGGGGTCGCGAAGCGCGGCGGCTCGCCCTTCGGAGACCGACCGGTCGGTACGATCGGACGTACTTATTCGCGTGGCAACCGCACAGCGACGCGGGTAAAATTACGATACGAAACAGTTTCGAATATGGAGGTTCAGGTGACCGACTCTTCCGTCCCGGCCACAGCCCTGGAGGTCCGGCTCGCCTCCCGCCCCGCGGGATGGCCGACAACGGACAACTTCGAGATCGCGGAAGCCCCCGTCCCCGAACCCGGCCCGGGCCAGATCCTGGTGCGCAACAAGGCCATGAGCGTCGACCCGTACATGCGCGGGCGCATGAGCGCGGCCAAGTCCTACGTGGCTCCCTTCGAGATCGGCAAACCACTCGACGGAGGAGCCGTCGGTGAGGTCGTCAGCTCCAACTCGGACGACTTCTCCACCGGACAGCAGGTCCTGCACGCCCTCGGCTGGCGGGAGTACGCCGCGGTGGACGCCTCCCAGGCCACCACGGTGGCCGACGACCTGCCGTCGAGCGCGTTCCTCGGCGTTCTCGGGATGCCGGGCATGACCGCCTACGTCGGGCTGATGGACAAGGCGCGCTTCCAGCAGGGCGACACCGTCTTCGTCTCCGGAGCCGCCGGAGCGGTCGGCTCGCTCGTGGGGCAGCTCGCCAAGCTCAACGGAGCCGAACGCGTGATCGGCAGCGCCGGATCGGCCGAGAAGGTGCGGCTGCTCACCGAGAGGTTCGGCTTCGACGCGGCCTTCAACTACAAGGACGCCCCCGTGGGCGAACAGCTGCGCGAGGCGGCCCCGAACGGCATCGACGTCTACTTCGACAACGTCGGCGGCGACCACCTCGAAGCGGCCATCGGGACGATGAACGACTTCGGCCGGATCGCGGCCTGCGGAGCGATCTCGCAGTACAACGCGACCGAGGCGCAGCCGGGTCCCCGCAACATGTTCCAGTTCGTGACCAAGCGCCTGAGCATGCAGGGCTTCATCGTCAACGACAACGGCCACCTCAAGCGCGAGTTCTTCGAGCACGTGGCCCCGCTGGTCCGCGAGGGTAGGCTCATCCACGAGGAGACCTTCGTGGACGGGCTGCGCAACGCGCCCGAGGCCTTCCTCGGTGTGCTGCGCGGGGACAACACCGGCAAGATGATCGTCAACGTCTGATCCTTCCGCCGCGGGCCGGCCGGTCCCCGGCCGACGTGGACCGGCGCGGAGGACGAGTCCCCGGGGCGTCCCGGTCGTGCGTGCCGTCGGCGGCGCGCACGACCGGGTCCGCGCCGGATTCACCGAGCTCCACGGGAGGCCGAAGGACCGCATGAGCACATCCAGCCCGTCCGCCCCGTTCCGGGCCACCTCGCTCAACGCTTCCAGGCGCGACGCCGAGCTCGCCGAACTCGCCGGTGGAGCGCGTCCCGACGTGCTGGTGGTCGGCGGTGGGATCACCGGGGCGGGCGTGGCCCTCGACGCCGCTTCGCGCGGGCTGTCCGTGGCACTGATCGAGGAGGGGGACCTCGCCCGGAACTCCTCCCGCCGGTCCCGCGGGTCCACCTGCGGACCACCTCCCCGGCTCGCTCCCGAAGAACTCGCCCACGCCCGTTCCCGGGCGGTCGAGCTCGCCTCGCTGACGAACCGGACCGCCCCGCACCTGTTCCGCACGCTGCCACTGCTCACCCCGTTCGGCGCGGAGCTGTCCACCGCGGACGAGCTCACGCTGCTCACCCGCCTCCGGAGCGCGGAGGCGCCGCGGAGGCGCACGGGCGCGAACGCCCTGCCGGCGACACGCCGGGTACCTCCCGCCGAGGCGCGGGCGCTGGTGCCCGCGCTCCGCCGGGAGGACCTGCGCGGCGGTCTGCTGGGATTCACCGGACAGCCGGTCGACGAGGCCAGGCTGGTCGTGGCGCTCGCCCGCACCGCGGCCGGGCTGGGCGCCCGGATCCTGCCCCGGGTACGCGCCACGGCGCTGCACCGCGACGGGGCCGACGTGTCGGACCGGCTCGGCGACTCCGAGATCCGCGTGCGGGCCCGTTCGGTCGTGAACGCCACCGGGGGACGTGCGCAGGAGCTGGCCGAGGTCCCCGGGGCGCGGGTGCTGCGCGACTCCTGGCTGTTGCTGACCGCCGACGCCGTGGGCACCACCCGCGCGGGAGTGGCCTCGGCCGGGGGCGGTCCCACCGGCGGCTCGATCGAGATCCTGCCGCTGGGGGACGGGCGGCTCTCGCTGGGACCGCTCACCACCGAGAGCACCCCGGGCGAAGCGGCCACCCGCCCCGCCGAGCTGTCGGACTCCGAGCGGGAGAGCCTGTTGGAGTCGGGCAGCGGACTGCTCGGAACGCGCCTGTCGTCCGAGCACGTCACCGGGGTTCACACCGACTCGCGCACCGTTCTCCGACGGGCACCGCGGGCGGGACGCGGCGGGGCCGCCCGGGCCTTCCCCGGGCACGGAGCGCACATCTCGCCCGACGGTGTCGTCACGGTCGCCGGCTCCGGGCCGAGCTCGTTCCGGAAGGCGGCGGAGGAGGCCGTCGACACCGCGGCGCGAACGACCGGCCTGCGCGCGGGGCCCAGCGGAACCGCGGCACTCCGGCTGGCCGGGGCCACGGGCGGCGACGACCCGGCGCAGGTGGAGGCGCCACCCGAGCTGGTCGCGAACTACGGGCGGGACGCCGAGCGGATAGTCGCCCTGCACGAGCTCGATCCGAACCTGGCCGAACGCGCGCTGTCCGGGCACTCCCCGACCGTGGCCGAGGTCCTGTGGGCGGTACGCCACGAGGGCGCCCTGAATGCCACCGACGTGCTGGACAGACGGCTCCGGGTGGAACCGCCCCCCTCCGAACGCGCCGCTGCCCTGGAAGAGCTGGACGGGCTCGTCGCCCGGGCCCTGCGCGGCGTGCTGCTCTAGGAGAGCGGTCACGCGAACTGGCTGCTCATAATTTTCCCCGCACGCAGGGGAGCCGTGGATATGCGGACTGGTCGCTACCAGCCGCTGCTGGTCGCGGTCCGCCCCCACATCCACCCCACGGGATGACTACTGTGGACAGTTTCGCACGGCGCGAAAAAGGGCACCCCCGGAAAGTTCTCCGGGGGCGCCCTTCGTGCGGTCGGCTCACTCGAAGCGGTCGGTCTTCACCGCGTCGAGGAACGCTTGCCACTGCTGCCGGTCGGCGGTGAAGTAGCCGAGCGAGCGGTCCTTGGTGTCGCGCACCGCCGCACCGTCACCGACCCGGCCGACCTCGACGCATCCGTTGTTCGGCCCCGAGTAGCTGGCCTTACGCCAGTTAGTAGGGTGTAGCATCACTTCGTCCTTCCATTTTTTCCAGCATGTTGGCCATGAGCCCGACCGACTCATCCGGGCTCATGGACACCTCCGGCAGCGTATCGACCGCATCGGCATAGATCGCCACGTCGGCTTGGTCATAGAGGAACGCTGGTCCGCCGTGGTGATCCAGGTGCACGATCGGGGACGCTTTCGGGAACTTGTACAGCACGAACGAGCCATCATGCGCGAGCGTCCACCTCTGTTGATCAGCCGGGATGACTCGGATATCAACATTCGGACGTGACGCTTCTTTGACGAGATGCTCGATCTGCTCAGCCATTACGGAGAACCCACCGAGCTGGTCCCGCAACACGCGTTCAGCGAGGTAGGTAGTGATCTGACGTGGCTCGGCCAGAGCCTCACGACGTGCCATCCGTAGCTCAATGCGCAAGTCGCGCTCATCCGGTGGCAGACTAGCCATCACGGCTGCGGCGTATGCCCTGGTCTGAAGCGGCCCGGGAATCATCAACGGCGCGATGTAGACGATTTCGCTCGCGTCGCGTTCGAACTCGCTGATCTCGACGAGGTTCCGGTGAATACTCGACCGGGTAATCATGTTTGGTTCGGATGCCGAGTGCGCGAACTCCACCAGTTCGTCGTATCGCTGACCAGTGACACCGAATAGTCCGAGCACGCGGGCTACGTAGTCGACTGGTGGTGTCCGTGCTCCTCGTTCGTATCGCGAGATCGTTGTCTGTGTGATGCCGAGCTTTGCGGCAAGTTGCCGACCGTTGAATCCAGCGTTTTTGCGCAGTTCACGCAGTTCAGCACCGAGCAGACGAGCTTTCGGAGTATGCGCCTCGTTGAGTCCGGCCATGACTCAACCGTAGTGGATAAAGCTGTCCAAACAGTACACCCATTCGGAGGATTGAAACCGCAGATACCGGTTAGAGACTATTGATTCCGGTATCAGGTTTAATCTCCTACGGGGAGCGTAGCGCATGAGCATGAGACATGGATCATTTGATGGTCCGGGTGTGCGGGTGCCGTGCCACTCCGAGGGTGGGGCGGTGTCGTTGCGGGTGTCTGCTGTGGATGGCGAGGTGCGGATCACGACGCCGACGATCTGGAATCGGACGCGGTGGACGGTCGAGCAGGCTCGCGAGTTGCGGGACGTGCTGGATGCGGCGATCCGGGGTCAGTCATGAGGCCGGGCGAGCTGGCCACGTGGGCCGCGCACGAGCAGTGGACCATGGAACAACTGGCCTACGACATCCCCCGTGGTGCGGCCACAGGTGCGCAGTGCCGCGATGCGGCCGTGGCCTTCGAGGGAATCGCCGAGCGGTTGCGGGGCTACGCCGACGAGCTCGACGGCGCGGAGGTCACCGAGGGCGGCGTCGATGACTAGCCCGCCGCCGGAGGCACCCGTCCGAGCGGACGCGGCACCCACCGAGATCATGCCCGCCGTGGCACGACTGCCGCGCCGGTCGCGCTGGCACGGCACGCTGCCGCTGTCGGCCGCAGCCAAGCGCCGACCCGGCAGTACCACCCTGCCGGGTCGGCAGCCCGAGCCTATCCCAGGACTGTACCCGAACCCGGACGAGGACCTGCTCGCCCGCGTGCTGTCCGGGCTGCGTGCCCTGTAGTCCACACCCCCGGCGCCGTTCGAACCCCGACCTCCGGCGCCGGGCCCCGTCCACCACACCTCCCACGAAGAAGGCCCCCATGACCGACCACCTTCCGACCCGCTGGCGCGACCACGGGCTGCACTGGCACGCGCACCTGTCCGACCACGCCACCGCCGCGAAGCTCCGGAGGAACTACTCCCCCGACGCGGTGCTGCTCGATCCGGAAGCCGGGGCCGAATGGATCGCCGACATGCTCACCGCCCACAGCGCGGACACGATCGCCATCGAATGGCACACCCCGTGGGGGGTGACCCTCGACGGTCCCGGAGTTCGTGACGCGGCCCGCGATCGGCACGCGTTGGCCTACGGGCTGTCCGTCGAGGCCATGATCGTCACCGCCACCGGACAGCTCTACCTCTACGTCGACCCGTACACCCCCGAGCAGTGCCCGCACCACAGGTCGCAGGCCGCGAACACGATCTGACTGTCATCCCGGGCTGGTAGGAGACCGGTGATGCGCGACGACATCCGGAAACGACTCCCGCAGATCACCGAGGCCACCCCCACCGGCGAGCTACCGGCAGCGATGCGGGCCGCCGAGCACGTCCGGTCCTTTTCCGCCGTCCTGCAGGAGCCCGCCATGTCCGCTGTGGAGGAGATGGGCAACACCCTCGCCGGGATGCTCGGACGATTACCGCCGGAGCAGCTGCACCAGGCCCCCGCCTGGATCGAGGAATACGCCCTGCCCACCCTGACCGAAGTCGGTGAAGGCAGCACCTCGTCCGAACTGGCCGAGGCAGTAGCCCTGCTCGAACGGGCACGGGAATTGATCGACGACGTGCTCGCCCTGTCCGACAACACCCGAGAACACCTGATCAACTACCTCGCCGGACTCGGCCTCAACACCGACCAACCCCCACCCAGCCTGCCGCACCCCTCGACCCTCCCGCGAGTTCCCACCGACACCGCCCACGACCGTTCGTGGATCGACCAAGCACGCGAACGGCTACCGCGCTATGAGGGTGGTCAAACATCCGGGCTCATCTACGACCAGGACGGCAACGAGCAGATCCTGACCAGCGGACGTGAGGACCTCTCCGAGCGGATGCGGCTCGATCTGCACAACTCCCGCATCTTCGGTGATCCGGACACCCGTGGTGCTCCCGGTGTCGTGCTGCACGTCGAAGCGAAATACGCACAACGGATGAAAGAGGCCGGTCAAACGTACGGGGTGATCGTGCTGAACGATACGATGTGTCGTGGAGAGTTCAACTGCAAGCAAGCGGTACGGACCATTCTGCCCCGCGGCTCGGTGCTCGTGGTGTGGCAACCCGGCCAGTGGTACTGACCCCTCCTCGCTCCCGGAACAGAAGTGGTTCCCGCAGCGGGAAAGCGCTGCTAAGATCGCAGGTCACCAAGTGTAGGACCCGCGCACGCGGGGACAGACCCGTCCTGGTCTTTCCCGGCTGGATCGCCGATTGGTAGGCCCCGCGCACGCGGGACAGACCTCACCCGAGCCTCGGTCCTCATCAGTCCCCGGGTGCGCTTGTCGGGTGCCCTCACGTGAGTCGCCGCGCGCGGCCGGTTCCCCCAGCACGGTTGTCTTCCGATTCGGTAAAAGCACTCGTCGGAGGCCGATTCGGCGATAGGCTCTTTCGTGAAACGGTCTCGCGTCAGCTGGGGACGAGAAGACGAAGACGCGGCGGCGGAACCGATCCGGCGGCGCGCCCACGCTGAAGCGGGACGGTTCCGTGATCGACTACCGAAGAGGAGGGCCCCGTGCCCGAAGGCGCACTGGAGATCGACCGGATCTCCAAACGCTACGGGGACGTCGTTGCCCTGGACGAGATGTCACTCACCGTGAGACCCGGTGAGATGTTGGGATTCGTCGGCAGCAACGGCGCCGGAAAGACCACCACCATGCGGATCGCGCTGGGCGTGCTCGCAGCGGACTCCGGGGAGGTCCGCTACAACGACGCCCCGATCGACCGCACCGTCCGCAGCCGAATCGGCTACATGCCCGAGGAGCGCGGACTCTACCCGAAGATGAGGGTCCTGGACCAGCTCCAGTACCTGGGGGAGCTGCACGGCCTCTCCCGCGCGGAAGCCGGGAGAACGGCCGAATCGTGGCTCGAACGGCTCGGCCTGGCCGAACGTCGCAACGACCAGTTGCAGAAGCTCAGCCTCGGCAACCAGCAACGCGTACAGCTCGCCGCTGCGCTGGTGCACGACCCGGCCGTGCTGATCCTGGACGAGCCCTTCTCCGGCCTGGACCCCGTGGCCGTCGAACTGATGAGCACAGTCCTGCGCCAGACGTGCGAGCGCGGGGTCCCGGTGGTGTTCTCCAGCCACCAGCTCGAACTCGTGCAGAAACTGTGCGACCGGGTCGGCATCGTGCAGCGGGGGAGGATGGTCGCCGACGGAACGGTCGAACAACTCCGTTCCAGCGGACCGGCCGACCTGACCGTGCACGCACCGCAGGCACCTCCCGACTGGGCGGACGGGCTGCGGGGGGTGAGCGTCGTCGACACCTCCGGCGGGCGCACCACGCTACGACTCGACGAGACCGCCGACGACCAGGCCGTGCTGCAGGCGGCGCTGAGCACGGGGCCGGTGCACGAGTTCAGCAGGAACCGGCCGAGCCTGACCGATCTGTTCCGCAATGTCGTAACCGAGGAGCCCGCCGAGTGAAATCGACATCGAACGCAGTATGGCTCGTCGCCAGACGCGAACTGCGGACCAGGGTCCGAACCCGCTCGTTCGTGCTCGGCACCCTTTTCATGCTTCTGGTGGTGCTGGCCTACCCGGCTCTGATGTTCTTCATCGGCAGCTCGAACGCACCGGCGAGCGGCACCGACGTCGGGGTGACGCCGCAGGCGACCTCGCTCACCCAACCGCTCGGGGCGGGAACTCCGGGCGACGCCGAGTGGCGGATCCAGCGGGTCGACGATCGGCAGCGGGGCGAGAACCTGGTCCGCGAGGGTGAGCTGGACGTGCTGGTGACCGGTACGTCCACCGAGCCGGAACTGGTTTTCGAAAGCGGGGACCACGCCGACCTGCGGCGTTCACTGGCCAACATCGCGTGGCAGCGCTCCCTGGACGAAGCGATGGCCGAAGCCGGTGCGGACCCCGGCCAGGTCCGCGGGCAGGCCGATCGGGTCGAAGTCACGACCACGAACCTGGACTCCTCCGACCCGCAGCAGGCACAGCGACTGGTGATCGCGTTCGTGGCCGCGTTCCTGCTCTACATGTTCCTGATCATGACCGGGCAGATGATCGCCCAGGGAGTCGTGGAGGAGAAGTCCAACCGGGTCGTCGAGATGCTGCTGGCCACGATCAGCAGCACCCAGCTGATGGCCGGGAAGATCCTGGGGATCGGACTCACCGGACTGATCCAGTTCGCGGTCATCGGGGTGGTCGGGTTCGGCGCGGTCAGCGCCACGGCGACGCTGGTGCTTCCGCTGGGGGCCGTCGCGGGCCTGCTGGGCTGGATACTGGTGTGGTTCCTGCTCGGATTCCTCCTGTACGCGACGCTGCTCGCGGCGGCGTCTTCCCTGGTTTCCCGCCAGGAGGACCTGCAGAGCGTGATCACACCGGTGATCATGACGCTGGTGGTGCCGTTCGTGGTGGGGGTCTCGGTGCTTCCCGCCGATCCGAACAGCACGTTGGGGACGGTGCTGTCCTTCGTGCCCGGATTCTCGCCGGTGTTGATGCCGATGCGGCTGGCGCTCGGGGTCGCCGCCCCGTGGGAAGCGCCGCTGGCGGCGGTGTTCTCGCTGGTGGCCAGCGCCGTGGTGCTCTGGCTCGGCGGACGGATCTACTCGAACGCCATCCTGCGCACCGGGGCACGCGTCAAACTCCGCGAGGCGCTCCGGGCGTCCTGAACGGCGCCCCGCCCGGCGTCACCGCACGAGGCGGCGGAGTGGCGGGACCGGCCCCGTGGTCACCTCGCCGCGCTTTCCGGAGGGGTGCGCTCCCCCGATCGAGCGGGCCGCTCGGACACCCGGTCCGGGCGGCCCGTTCTCACGCGCACAACGGTTTCGAGAAGGATTCAGCGCTCGTTCATCGGAACGTAGGGGCGCTCGGCGTAACCGGTGTACACCTGACGCGGGCGGCTGATCTTGCGTGCCGGATCGTCCATCATCTCGCGCCAGTGCGCGATCCAGCCCGGCAGCCTGCCGAGCGCGAACAGCACGGTGAAGAACTTCGTCGGGAAGCCCATCGCCTTGTAGATCAACCCGGTGTAGAAGTCGACGTTCGGGTAGAGGTTGCGCTCGATGAAGTAGTCGTCGGACAGCGCGCGCTCCTCCAGCTTCAACGCGATGTCCAGCAACGGGTCGTCGCCCCCGAGCTTCTCCAGCACCTCGTCGGCGGTTTTCTTGATGATCCGCGCACGCGGGTCGTAGTTCTTGTAGACCCGGTGCCCGAAACCCATCAGCTTCACGCCGGGTTCCTTGTTCTTGACCCGCTCCACGAAGGAGTCGACGTCACCGCCCTCGGCCCGGATTCCTTCCAGCATCTCCAGCACGGCACTGTTCGCACCGCCGTGCAGCGGCCCGAACAACGCGTTGATTCCCGCGGAGGTGCTGGCGAACAGGTTCGCCTCGGAGGAACCGACCATCCGCACGGTCGATGTGGAGCAGTTCTGCTCGTGGTCGGCGTGCAGGATGAACAGCATGTCGAGCGCCCGCGCCATCGTGGGGTCGACCTCGTACGGCTCGGCGGGGAACCCGAAGGTCATCCGCAGGAAGTTCTCCACCAGCCCGAGCGAGTTGTCCGGGTAGAGGAACGGCTGGCCGACGGACTTCTTGTAGGCGTAGGCGGCGATCGTGGGCAGCTTTGCCAGCAACCTGTGCGTGGACAGCTCGACCTGCTGCTGATCGAACGGGTTGAGGCTGTCCTGGTAGAAAGTGGACAGCGCGGAAACCGCCGAGGACAGCACCGGCATGGGGTGGGCGTCCCGGGGGAAGCCGTCGAAGAACTTGCGCAGGTCCTCGTGCAGCAGGGTGTGCCTGCGAACGCGGTCGGCGAAGTCCTCGTACTGCTCCTTGGTCGGCAACTCACCGTAGATCAGCAGGTAGCTGACCTCCACGAAGTTGGAGTTGCTCGCCAGCTCCTCGATCGGATAACCCCGGTACCGCAGAATTCCCGCTTCACCGTCGATGTAGGTGATGTCGGATTCGCAGGCCGCGGTGTTGACGAAGCCCGGATCGAGCGTCACCAAACCGGTTTTGGCCATCAGCTTGTCCAGGTTGACGCCGGGCGTGCCCTCGGTGGGGGCCGTCACGGACATCTCGTGTTCGCCGGCGTCGTAGCGCAGCGCGACGGAGCGTTTGGCGGTCGCGTCGTCGGGCATTCGGGAACCTCTCGCGCTCAATCGGGGGTGGGGCTGCCGCCGACCAGCGGTACGACCGACACCCGAGGCGCCGGGGTCACCCGTTCCCGATCGAGCGCACACGCCGGTCGGGATCCTCCGAACCGCCGCAGCACCACCCCGTTGGGGTCCTGTCGGTAGTCACGCTAGACCGCGAAAGGCCTCTCACGCAGCAACAGTGTTAGTCGAAATGGGCAGGTGGGACCACGATCACACCTGATGCCCCGCGAAGCGGTCGTCCACATCACCGATACGGCCGACCCCGTCACAGGATGCCGCCGCCCGCACGCGGGGGCAACTCGTCCGGGGACGGCACTCCGGGGCGGGAACCCCCGCGCGTGTGCGGCGGTTCCCCGCCGGGCACCGCTCCCGCTCGGGAGCGGTCCACACCGACCGCCAACATGGTGGCTCAAATCACAACCAGGGATCTCCGCCCCGATGCTCACTCGAAAGAGTTAGACACCACCCGGACGAGTGATCATCGAAGCATTTCAGCACCGCAACACGTCCACAACGCACCAGAAAGCCCGACCGGGACAGGGGTCGCCCGAACCGCCACCCGGCGACTCGGCAGTAACTTGCACTCCACGTAGTCGATCCGGCGCCACATATAAATGACTAATTTTCACAAAAGTGTTTCATGATCACTGGGCGTGCTTCAGGGTCACGCAAAGTCGTGTCCACTTTGCACTTTCGAGTGACGACACAGCCGCGATCCGCTACTAATTTCTTCATTGCGGCCGCAACATGAAAAACAATCGCCAAATGAGCAAAGGACGACAAAAGTGGTCATTATCCAGTCGTTGATCGACCTGCTGGTGAACATCGACGTCCTCTGACACGAGGGATCACGTCGACGGACCGGTCCGGCACGACGTCGGACCGGTCCGCTGAGGAGGGGGTGCCCCACGCCGAGGGGCACCCCCTTTTTCCGTCGAGGTCTCCGGTCCTCCCCCGTCGCGGGAGGTTGCTTGGCGGAACCTCCCGCGGGCTCACCGCCGGTCCGCGATCTCACTGGCGTAAGGCGGCTGGGCACCCGAACGGGAAACCGTGACCCCGGCCGCGGAAGCCGCGTAGCGCAGTGCCTCGCACCAACTCCCGGTCCCCATCCCGGAGACCGCCGCGGCGGAAAGGGCCCCGGCGCGCCGCAACCAGGCGAGCAGGGCGGCCTGGATGGTGTCCCCCGCACCGATCGTGTCCACCACCGGAACCCGTGCGGCCTCGACCTCCGCGAACTCCCCCGCCGAAGTGAGCACGGCCATGCCGTCCGCTCCCCGCGTCAGCACCACGGCCGAGGGGCCCCTCGCCAACCAGTCGCGCAACGCCGCGAACAACTGCTCCGACTCGGTCTCCGAATCGAGTCCGGCCAACCACGCCGCGTCCTCCACCGAGAGCTTGAGCAGCGTCACGGCGGGCAACCACTCGAGGAACCTGCGCCGGTAGGCGTGCGGATCGTCGATCAGATCGGCCCGGATGTTCGGGTCCAGGGCCACGAAGGTCCCGCGCTCCGCCGCGCGGAGAAGCACCCGCTCGTACACCGAGGCCCCCGGCTCCAGAACCATGCCGAGCGTTCCGAACGAGACGGCCTCGGTCCCCTCTGGGAGGCTTCCGGGGTCGTCGAGGAGCGGGGTGGCGGTGCCCTCCGTGTGAAAGCCGTACCGCGCGGCACCGTTCTCGTCCAGTTCGACCACGGCCAGCGTCGTCGGTTCGGGGCCGCGCTGCACCAGAGCGGTGTCCACTCCGGCTTCGCGCAACCGCTCGCCCAGCTTCTCCCCGAAGCGGTCCGTGGACAGCCTCGTGAGCATGCCGACGGGCTCGCCCAGCCTGCCCAGGGCGATGGCTATGTTGTAGGGGCCGCCTCCCAGCCACGGACGCAACGGCGGCAACTCCTCCGCGAAGTCGCCGTCGGGCACGAGATCGACGAGCGCCTCGCCACCGACAATGATCAAGGTTCCTCCGTTCGGTGCGTATCGGCCGCTTCCCGCCCCTCCTCGGGAACCGCCAGGCCACCCACCAGGAAGTCCGAGAGCGCGTCGAAGGCCGCGGCGTCGGACAACCCGGTGCGCTCGGTTATCTCTCCACGCTGGATCGCGGAAATGGTCAAACCGACCATCTCCCCGACCAGGGCGGCGTCGACCTCGCGGAAAACACCCGTGCGCACTCCCTCGTGCACGACCGAACGGATCCGGTCCGCCGCCGCGGTGGCATTGGCCTCGTAGCAGGCCCGCGTGGCGGGGTTGTCCGCCATGTCGGCGATGAACCGCCTGCCGGCCGGGGCGAGCTCCGCCGCAGCGGCCTTCAGGTAAACGCGCATGCTCGAGCGCGCATCGGCGACCTCGGCCACCCGGAGCTCTATGTTGGCGGTCGCGCGTTTGAAGAAGTGCCCGACCACCCGAACCGCGAGTTGCTCCTTGCTCCGGGCGAGCGTGTACAGCGTGGACTTGGAGCAGTGCAGCCGCGCGGCCAACTCGTCCAGCGTGAAGTGCGCGAACCCCTCGGCCAGGAAGAGATCGCACAACCGGTCCAACAGCTCCGCCCGCCGCGCGCGCACGCCCCGGCTCGGGACACCGGCACTCTTGTCCCCGGGGGTCTCCGTCGGACGGGAATAGCTCATCGTTCGAGGCTGCCACAGCTCTCACCCGAACGGATGTGCGGGACGCACAGCCCGAAAGCGGTTTCGCCCGGTGAGCGGAAGCAGTACTATGCGTGCCCAGTAACCGTACTGAGTGCGGTTACACAGTACTGTACGGAGTACTGTTGACCAGTCCGCACGGACACTGGAGCAAGGATCCGATGTCGGTCGAACGCATGCTCACCACCACCGAAGCGAACGATCTGATCGCCCTCACCAGGGAGATCGCCCGGAACGAACTCGCCCCGGAGGCCTCGGCGGCCGAGGAGGACGAGCAGTTCCCCAGGGAGAAGTTCAAACTGCTCGGAGACGCGGGACTGCTCGGGCTGCCCTACCCCGAGGAGTTCGGCGGAGCGAACCAGCCGTACGAGACCTACCTGCAAGTGCTGGAAGAGCTCAGCAGCGCGTGGATGACGGTCGGAGTCGGGCTGTCGGTGCACACCATGTCCTGCTACCCGCTCGCCGAGTTCGGCACCGACGAACAACGCCGCCGGTGGTTGGGCGAGATGCTCGGCGGACGGACGCTCGGGGGCTACGCCCTCTCCGAACCGCAGGCTGGTTCGGACGCGACGGCACTGCGCACCAGGGCGGAACCGCGGGGCCCGGACTACTCGATCACGGGCACCAAGTGCTGGATCACCCACGGAGGCGTGGCCGACTTCTACACCCTGATGGCCCGGACAGCCGACGACGGGATCAGCTGCCTGCTGGTCGACGGGAACGCGCGGGGGATCTCGGCCGGAACGCCGGAGCGGAAGATGGGGCTGAACGGCTCCCCCACCACGGAGCTCGTCTTCGACGGAGCACGGGTGGAGGGCGGCCGGCTCATCGGTGAACGCGGCCAGGGGATGCGAATAGCACTGCGTGCCCTGGACTCGGGAAGGCTCGGAATAGCGGCGTGCGCCGTGGGCCTGGCCCAGGCCGCGCTGGAGCTGGCCGTCGAGTACGCCAAGCAGCGCAGCCAGTTCGGACAGCCCGTCATCCGGTTCCAGGGAGTCGAGTTCATGCTCGCCGACATGGAGGCGGCGGTGCAGTCCGCCCGCGCCACTTACCTGGACGCGGCCCGCCGCCGGGACGCGGGACGGGCCTTCGGACGGCAGGCCGCGGTGGCCAAGCTGATCGCGACCGACACCGCGATGAAGGTGACCACGGACGCTGTTCAGGTCCTGGGCGGGGCCGGTTACACCAGGGACTTTCCCGCCGAGAGGTACATGCGCGAGGCCAAGGTGCTGCAGATCTTCGAGGGGACCAATCAGATCCAGCGCATGGTGATCGGACGCGAACTCGCCGAGTGAGCCACGGCCGAGAAGAACCGCACGAGACCGCAGCGCGGTCCCGGACGACTCACCCGACGGGCCGCACCCCCCAGCGGGCGGACCAGGTGCGGCCCGGTTCCAAGCGGATCAGATCGGTTCCCGAGTTCAGCGCGTCCGGAGGACAGGTCATCGGTTCGACGGCGACGGCCCTGCCCCGGCCGGGAAAATCCCCCGCCGTGTAGACCTGCACCCACCCGAAGACCGGGTCCGCCCACACCTCGACACCGTGCCCGGTCGAATCGGTGACCGAATGACGCACGAGCCCCCGGGGATCGTCCGGAGCCGGACGGGCACCACCGAACGCGGTGTCCAGCCACACCCCCCGCAACGACCTGCCCCCGAGCAGCTCCACCTCGGCGCCCTCCAGCTCCCGCCCGGGAGGAACGGGCAGCATTCTCCCCTCGTCCGCGGGAAGCACGCTGGAAGCCGCCAACCGCAGTGCGCAGTCGTCGGTGGCCGCGTTGCCCGCCCTCGGGTAGGGGTGCACCCCCAGCCCGAAGGGAACGGGCCGGGAGCCGAGGTTCTCCACCGTGTGGTGCACCCCGAGCCCGTTCTCGTCGACCACGTACTCGACCGAGGTGAGCAACGGGACCGGCCAGCCCGGCTGCACCGGGATCATCGCGTGCAGCACCACCGTCGAATCGGTGTGCTCGCTGACCGCCCACGGCGTGTGCCGCAGCAATCCGTGAATGGCGTTGCGCCGTTCCGGTTCCGTGAGCGCGAGCTGCTGGGGCTCCCCCTCCAATTCCCACCGCCCGTCGGCCACCCGGTTCGGCCACGGCACCAGCACCGCACCGGCGGCTCCCGGGGGCAGCCGGTCGGCCTCGTAGCTCTCGCTGTAGGGAACGCCGTCGACGTGGAAACCACGCAGTCCCGCACCGACTTCGGTGATCACAGCGTGCGCGCCACCGTGGACGATCTCGAACTGCCGTCCGGTGGCCGGAATGTTTTCGGTCACCCGACCACTGTAGGTCGTGGCCGATCTTGGCGGACCACCGTCGGGAAAGCGGCCGGGGCCGATACCGGCGCGGACGGCGCGCTTCTCACGGAGCGAGACGCTCCACCTTCCACGAGTCGTCCAGCCTGCGGAAACGCAGCCGGTCGTGCAGCCGATCCGGAC
Organism: Actinopolyspora biskrensis; assembly: GCF_013408175.1. GTDB lineage: Bacteria > Actinomycetota > Actinomycetes > Mycobacteriales > Pseudonocardiaceae > Actinopolyspora > Actinopolyspora biskrensis. The sequence goes on along the minus strand of NZ_JACBYW010000004.1, from coordinate 237,959 downwards.
GTCCCTGCCAGAACTCGACGTACTCGGGACGGATGCGCCAGCCGCCCCAGTGCGGCGGAACCGGAACCCGCTCCGCGTCGGAGAACCGGCGTTCGATCCCGGCCAGGGAGGACTCCAGGGACTCCCTTCCCGGCACGACGCTGGACTGCGGGGAGGCCCAGGCGCCGAGCTGTGAGCCACGCGGCCTGTGCTCCCAGTACTCGGCCGTCTCCTCCTGCCTGACCTTCTCGACCGTTCCGCGCACGTTCACCTGCCGCTGCAACGACAGCCAGGGGAAGGTCGCCGCGGCGACCCGGGTCGCGGAGAGGTCGTGGCTCTTGGAGGAGGTGTAGTTGGTGAAGAAGACGAGGCCGCGCTCGTCGAAGCCCTTGCACAGCACGGTCCGCGAGGAGGGCATACCGGTGGCGTCGGCCGTGGCCAGCACCATCGCGTTCGGCTCGGCCAGTTCCGCCCGCACTGCTTCGTCGAACCACTCCCGGAGCTGTTCGTGCCAGGTCTCCCCCAGCAGGTCCTCGCGAAGCGGTTCGGCGTCGTAGGACACGCGCATTCCGGACAACGTGGCCTTTGCCTGCGACATCCATCTCCTCCTGACTCACACCGACGCCTCGGGGCGCCGTCGCTGAATCGAACGTGCTCACGGCGAACCGCGGTATGGTGCGTGCTGAACCGGCCGCTCCCCGGCACGGGGAACGGCCCAGCAACGACGGTAAACGGAATCCGAACCGGGGCCGAACCGGAGTGTTCTCCCGATCGATTCCGTAATCGATTCAGCACCCCGTCGCCGCGAAGCACGTCACTCGAACCGGGCAGCGGACCTCGCCACGCGGGCGAAACGCGACACGACGTGGTGTGATCTTTTTCATTACGGCCCGATAGGCGGCCGAGACGATTGCCATCGGTCCACGCGCGGGTGCACCGTTACCGCTACGACACGGGCCGCCCCGGAAGCGACCGTGTTCCACACCCCGCCACGTCCCCCACCGTGTTCCCGCACGGGAGCCACGGTCACAACCGGAACCAAGGAGACGAGGCGACGATGCCGAACCGAGTGGACAACGAATCGGCGCAGACCACGGTCAGCCCGGGGCTGGAAGGCGTGGTGGCGTTCGAGACCGAGATCGCCGAGCCGGACCGTGACGGCGGGGCCCTGCGCTACCGCGGGGTCGACATCGAGGAGCTCGCGGGCAAGGTTTCCTTCGGCGACGTGTGGGCGCTGCTGGTGGACGGGGAGTTCGGCGAGGGCCTCCGCGCCACCGCGGACGCACCGCTTCCCGTGCGCAACGGAGACGTCCGCGTCGACACGCAGTCGGCCCTGGCCATGGTGGCCTCGGCCAACGGGTTCTCACCGCTGCTGGACATCGACGAACGGCAGGCCCGCGAACAGCTGGCGCTGGCTTCCGAACTGGCGCTGTCCTACGCGGCGCAGTCCGCACGCGGCGACCGCGCGCCCGTGCCCCGCGGCGAGCTCGACAAGTGCTCGACCCTGGCCGAGCGCTTCCTGACCGGTTGGCGGGGAGAGGCCGATCCCGCCCACGTCAAGGCGCTGGACGCCTACTGGGTGTCGGCCGCCGAGCACGGGCTGAACGCCTCGACCTTCACCGCTCGTGTCGTCGCCTCCACCGGAGCGGACGCCGCCGCGAGTCTGTCCGGGGCGGTGGGGGCCATGTCCGGACCGCTGCACGGCGGAGCCCCCGCCCGGGTACTGCCGATGATCGAGGAAGTGGAGCAGCGCGGCGACGCGCGGGCCGTCGTCGAATCGATCCTCGACCGCGGTGAACGACTGATGGGCTTCGGCCACCGGGTGTACCGCGCCGAGGACCCGCGGGCGCGCGTGCTGCGCGACACCTGCAAGCACCTCGGCTCCCCCAGGTTCGAGGTCGCCACCGAACTGGAGCGGGCGGCGCTGTCGGTGCTCGCGGAACGACGCCCCGACCGGCAGATCGCGACCAACGTCGAGTTCTGGGCCGCGGTGATCCTCGACTTCGCCGGAGTCCCCACCGCGATGATGCCCGCCATGTTCACCTGCGCCAGGCTGGCCGGATGGTCCGCGCACGTGCTGGAGCAGAAACGCACCGGGCGGTTGGTCCGCCCGGCGGCCCGCTACGTCGGCCCCGGCGCGCGGGCGCCGCACGAGGTGGAGGGCTGGAACAGTACTTCCCCCCTGGAAGCCTCCCTCGACTGAGGAGCCCGCACGGCACGGCTTGTGCGCCTGGCCGGGGACCCGTCACGTGAGTCGGCGCCTCGGGAGGGCTGGGCCGCTCTCGAGCGGCGGCCCGCGCGGCGAGCGGCCCGGCCTCGCGGCGCGTCCGGCTCACGCACCGGGGTCCCCGCCCCGCGTGCGTGGGTGGGAGGTGCGAACGGCTCGGCTCGCCGGGGTGGTGTGTGCTCGCTTCGGCGCTGCCCGCGCCGGAGGACCGAGTGCGGAGCTCGCGCGCGTTTCGCGCGAAACCGTCGCTCCGGAGCGGCTCCGGGAGGAACGCTTCGCGCGAAACGTTCCCGGGGGAGGGATCCCTCGGGAAGGTGCCGCAGCCCACTGTCGGGCACGTCCCCGAGAACGGCACGAACCGGATGCGGGACAGTGTCGGTGTGCACCACGTCGAACCGCTGACATTCAGCAGCGCGCTGCTCAGCTGGAAGTTCGCCTTCTGGTGGGACCTGCTGATCGCGCTGATCGGGGCCGCTTACACGGCGGGCGTGCTACGGCTGCACCGCCGGGCACCCCACCGGAAGTGGCCCGCGCACCGCAGCTGGCTGTTCGCCGCCGGGCTGGTGAGCTGGTTCGTGGCCATGAACAGCTTCGTCGGGGTCTACAGCCACGCCCTGTTCACCATGCACATGGTCCAACACCTGATGTTGATCATGCTGGTTCCCGCCCTGCTGATCTACGGCAAACCGCTCCAGCTCTACAGCGAACTGGACGAGTCCGGCGCGCGTGAACGCCTCCTGCGCGGACGCGCGGTCGGGATGCTCACCCACCCCGCGTGGACGATGGTGCTGTACACCGTGGTGCTCGTCGCCACCCACCTGACCTCGTTCATGCAGATCATGCTGCTGAACCCGTGGCTGCACCACGCGGAGAGCGCGCTCTACCTGGTGACCGGATACCTCACCTTCCTTCCGCTGCTCGGGACCGAACCGACGCGCTGGCAGCACTTCCCGTACCCGTTGCGCGTGTTCAGCGCGATGATGGGCATGGGGCCGGACACGGGCATCGGCGTGATCCTGATGATGGCCGACGACCCGCTCTTCCCCGCCTACTTCGGGATGCGCGACTGGTGGCTGGACGACGGCACCCTGACCGTGCTGGCCGATCAGCGGCTCGGCGGCGGCATCATGTGGTTCTTCGGTGACGCGCTGATGGCCGTGTTCGCGCTGATACTGGTCAAGCAGTGGATGCGTGCCAAGGGCTCGGAGGCTGGATTCGGCAACTGGCTGGAATCCGCCCGGCGCAGCGCGCTCGCCGACACCGACGAGGAGGGCGGTTCGGCGGCCAGGAGCCTGCAGGCGAGCGAGGACCTGGACGAGGACGAACGAGCTCGTCAGGCCTACAACGCCATGCTCGCCCGCCTCGCCCAGCACGACCGGAACGAGCGCGGGGGTTAGCCGGGACCGCGTCGTCCCGGTTCCCGCGGGCGGCCGCTCGCCGGACCTCCGCGGCTTCGGCGGCAGGCCGGCGTGGCTCCCCGTCGGCCGCCGCTATGCTGCGTACGGCCCCGCCGCGCGGGCAAGCCACCCGCAAGATCCCGTTCCCCGCATCGAGCACGAGGTTCACCCATGTCCGCTCCCGTCCCGAGTACCCGCACGGACGGCTCCCCGGAGCCGCGGGCTCGGAAGTGGCCCGTTCGCTGGACGGCCGCGGGCGCGGTGCTCGCCGTCGCGCTGACGGTCGTGCTGGTTCTCGCCGCCGGCGAGGACGTCTACCGCGTGCTCGGCTACACCGACCCCGGCGCGCCGACCAAACTCGGCCTCAACCTGCTGCGCCTGGTGTTCGACCTGGCCGCGGCGACCTGCGTGGGATCGCTGGTGTTCTGCGCGTTCTTCACCGCCCCTCAGCGGGGGAACCTGGTTTCCCCCGACGGGTACGCGGCGCTGCGCACCGCGGGGGCCGCCGCGTGGGTGTGGGGCGGGGCGAGCCTGCTGCTCACCGTCTTCGACGCGGCCGACTCTGCCGGGCAGTCGGTGTCCGAGAGCCTCTCGCCGACCGCGCTTCTCGGGCTGCTGGACGCGTTGGACGTGCCGAAGGCCTGGCTCCTCTCGGCGGTCGTGACGCTCGCGCTGGCCCTCGCCTGCCACTTCGTGCTGCGGTGGCGCACCACGATCGCGCTGGCCGCCGTGGGGGTCCTCGCGCTGCTGCCGCCGGTCCTGGTCGGCCACGCCGCTTCCAACGCGGGGCACGACTTCGCCTCGGACGGCATGGCGTTCCACGTGGTCGCCGCCGTGCTGTGGCTCGGAACCCTGATCGCCGTGCTCGCCCACTCCCGCAGGAACGGGGCCTGCGCGGAGGCCGTGCTGCGCCGCTACCGACGCTTCGCGGTGGGGTGCTGGAGCGTGCTGGCCGCTTCCGGGGTGATCGCTTCGCTCGTGCTGGTTCCCGTGGACCAGCTGGTCGGCACCAGGTACGGCGCCCTGGTGCTGACCAAGGTGGGGTGCCTGCTCCTGATCGGAGCGGTGTCGATCCCGCTGCGCCGCCGCGTCTCCCGCGCGGGGGACGACCCGCGCCGCGCGCTGCTCCGGCTGGGCGGAGTGGAGCTCGCCGTCCTGCTGGGCACCTTCGGGGTGTCCATGGGAATGGCCCACACGCCACCGCCGAACCTGCTCGACCGGGACGCCACCGCCTCCGAACTGCTGATCGGTTACAACCTGCCCGACTTCCCCGGGGTCTGGGAGCTGATCACCCTGTGGCGGTTCGACCTGCTGCTGGGCACGGCCGCCGTGCTGCTGGCCGTGCTCTACCCGCTCGGTGTCCGCCGACTCCGGTCGCACGGGCAGAGCTGGCCGGCCCTCCACACCGCCAGCTGGTTCGCGGGCTGCGCCGCCGTGCTGATCGCCAGCTCCTCCGGGGTGGCCAGCTACGCCCCGGCGACGTTCGGGGTGCACATGTCAGCGCACCTGCTGCTGAACATGGTGGGACCCGCGCTGTTGACGCTCGGGGCTCCGATCACCCTCGCCCTCCGGGTGCTGCCCCGCGCGGGGGAGGGCCGGCCGTTCGGTCCGCGCGAGTGGTTGCTCGGGGTGGTGGACTCCCCCGTGACACGGCTGTTGACCAACCCGGTGGTCGCGTCCCTGCTGCTGGCCGGTTCGCTGTACGGGCTCTACCCGACCGGGCTGTTCCAGCTGATCATGCAGGAGCACTGGGCACACACGATCATGAACGTGTACTTCCTGGTCACCGGCTACCTGTGGTTCTGGTCGATCCTGGATGCCGACCGCACCCCGCGCCGCGTTCCACAGCTGGCCAGGCTCGGCGTCACCCTGGGGATGATGCCGCTGCTGGCTTTCTTCGGGGTGCTCGTGCTGAGCATGTCCGCCCCGATCGCGGGCAACTACTACCGCACTCTCGACCTGGCGTGGAGCATCGACCCGATGGCCGCGCAGCAGGCCGGGGCGCTGATCGGCTGGCTGGGCGGCGAGCTGCCGATGCTGCTGGTGCTGTTCGTGCTGCTGCGCCAGTGGCAGCGGGACCAGCACGGCACGGGCGAGGACACCGACGCGCACGAATCGATGATGGCCCGCCTGGAGGCCACGCGGCGGGGGTGATCGTCGGCGGCGGCACGATCCCGGGCTTCGCCGCCGACGTCCGGGAACCACCCGCGCGAACCACCCCGCGCTCCAGGAGCACACGGCGGAACTCCCGCCCCGGCTCGTTGAGACCGTGACATCGTGATCGTCGAAGTCGGCCACGAGCTTCAACCGCGCTCCCAGCGCGGACACGCAACGCCGGATGGTGCCGAGTTCGAGATGGGCGAGATCCCCTGCTCCGATCCGCTCACACGTGCCTGGCCGGCCCCCGTGCGCTCCGCGAGCTCGCTTTGGACCGGATGCTGGTTCTCGCGCGGTCGCGCCAGCCGGGCGCCGAGCGCGAAGGCGCGAGTGAGGGTGGAGGCGTGCTCGCGAGCAGCATCCACATCGCGACCGCGAGCCCGGTCACGGGTTCCTCCGTCCTTTTCGGTGCCTTGTGAGCAGCCAAGCGAACCGAGCCGACGAACTCATGAGGAGAGCCGGGTGCGCGCGGAAGGCGCACCCGGCTCTCCGTCACCGCCGGAGCGGGGAACTCACTCCTCGGCCAACGCGGCGGCCGGAACCGCCCGGACCGCGCGCCGCGCGGGCAGGACGGAGGCGAGGATCCCCACGGGGATCGAGCACGCCAGCACGAGGGCCACCTGCCACCACGGCACCGCGAGGGCGACCGGAACCTGGGTCTGCCCCAGCACCGCGGCGACACCGCCCCAGGCGAAGACGACGCCCAGCACCGCGCCCAGCACCGCGCCGACCAGGGCCAGCAGTATCGCCTCCAGCGCCAGGGTTCCGCGCAGCTGTCCCCTGGTGAGCCCGAGCGCGCGCAGCAGCGCGGACTCCCTGCCGCGTTCGATCACCGACAGTCCGAGCGTGTTGGCGATACCGACCACCGCGATGATCACCGCCACTCCGAGCAGCCCGGTCAGCACCAGCAGCATCACGTTGAGCACCTGCATGACGCTGGCACGGCTCGGCGCGGCCCCGCCCACGCTGAGCGCGGAGTCGCCGTCGGTGCCGCTGATCTCCTGGAGGTCGGAGGCGTACTGCTGTAGGTCCGCCTCCGCGGAGGCACGCGCCCACACGGCCATCGGCTTGGTCTCCAGCCCGGTCGCCCGCAGGTCGGTCTCGGACAGCAGCAGCTTGTTGTAGCCGTCGAACTCGCTTTCCGCGACGCGCACCGTGATCGGTCGCGGCCCCGCGGAGAGCTCGACACGCTGTCCGTCCGACCAGCCGAGGGAGGACATGAAGTCGGGGTTGACCAGCACCTTGCCCTGTTCCAGCGTGTCGCCCCCGTGCCTGGCGACCTCGCTCAGCTTCGCCGGATCGACGCCGAGCAGCTGCACGGGCATTTTCCCGGAGGGAGTACCGACCTCCTCCCCGGTGTCGATCCCGGTCCGAGCACCGCTCAGCTCGGCGCTGCTCGCCGTGCCCTCCATGGCCCGCACGTTCGCGGCCAACCCGTCGGGGACCGCGCCGTCCCGGCTCGCGGAACTGACCTGCGCGTCGACGGGCATGTTGCGGTCGATCTCCGCCACGGCGCTGCGCTCGGCGGTGGCGGCGCCGGTCATCAGCACCACGAGCAGGCCGACGCCGATCATCAGCGCGGTGCTGGTCGAAGAGGCCCGGTAGGGGTTGCGGACGGCGTTGCCCGTGGCCAGCACCCCGGTGGGGCCGAACACCCGGAAGAGCCGACCGATGAGCTTGGCCACGGCGGGAATGAGCGTCGGCGTGAACAGCAGCACCCCGACAGCGGCGATCGCGGCCCCGACGGCGGCGAGCAGCACCACCCCCAGCACGGCGCCCCCGAACAGCAGGGCGCCACCGAGCGCGGTCAGCACGACGGCGAGAACGAGCCGGACCCTGCCGATCCTGCGTGCCGACTGCTCGTCCGCCACGGGCCGCAGCGCGGCCAGCGGGGGAACCCGGATCGCACGCGCGGCCGGAGCCAGCGCCGCCAGGAACGTGACCAGCACACCCGCCAGGAGCGGGACGACGAACGCCCACGGCGTCATCCCCAGGGCGCCGAGATCGGCCGGGGAGTCGGTCAGTCCGATCGGCCAGCCCACGGCAGGCACGGCGAGGATTCCCAACGCGGTACCGATCACCGAGCTGACCACACCGATGATCAGCGCCTCGGCCAACGCCGAGCGACGGATCTGGCCCCGGGTGGCCCCCACGCAACGCAGCAGGGCGTACTGACGTCTGCGCTGCGCGTGCAGCACCGAGAAGGTGTTCACGATGACGAAACCGGCCACGAACAGGGCTATCGCCCCGAAGGGGAGCAGCGCCGCGTTCAGCGCGACGGACGCGCTGGCGCTGAACTGCTCCACCTGCCGTTCGGCCGCCTGCTCACCGGTGCGCACCTCCGCGTTCTCCGGCACGACAGCTCGTACCCCGTCGAGCACGGCCTGGGTGTCGGCACCGCTCGCGACGACCATGTCGATCTCGGTGTAGCCGCTCGTCTCGAACTCCCGCAGCATCCCGGGGGAGGCGAACAGCGTCGGCCTGCCCGAGCCCGTGAGCAGCGTCCTGCCGGTGTCCACCAGACCGGATACGGTCACCTCGGTTTTCGTCGGCTCCTGCTGCTCGCCGCCCGCGCTGCTCGCGTACGGGCTGCCGAACCCCTCGACTTCGATCGTGTCTCCCGGAGAGATCCCCTCCGAGTTCGCGGCGCGCTCGTTGACCACGACCTGGTTCCGCTCCGCGGGGTACTCGCCCTCGCTGAGCTCGTACCAGCGCAGCTGCTGGTCCTGTGGGAGCCGGTTCAGCTGGACGGCGCCCTGCCCCTTCTCCCAGGACCCGTTGGCGTAGCCCTCGTAGCGGGGTGAGGCCGTGGCGACCCCGTCCACCCGGCGGATGCTGTCGACCCGCTCGTCCTGGTCCTCCTTCCGCTCGCCCGGGGTCGTGCCCTGTCCCGGCATCGTGTTGCTCGACACCACGATGTCCGCCGCCAGGTAGGGCGCGGAGAGCATGCGTTCCATCGATGAGCGCATGGTCCCGGCGAAGACCAGGCTGGCCGCGACGAAGGCGACTCCGAGCACGATGGCCAGTCCCGCCGCGGAAACGCGTCCCAGGTTGGACCGCAGTTGCAACAGCGTGTTGCGCAGCATCGGGCCTCACCCACCCAGCTGACGCAGCGCTTCGAGCACGGCGTCCGAAGTGGGGTTGTCGATCTGTCCCGCGATGCCCCCGTCGGCCAGCAGCACCACCCTGTCGGCGTAGGAGGCGGCCACCGGATCGTGGGTGACCATCACCACCGTCTGGCCGAGGTCCCGGACCGAACCGCGCAGGAAGTTCAGCAGGTTCGTCCCGGACTGGGAGTCCAGCGCCCCGGTGGGCTCGTCGGCGAACACCACCTCCGGGCCGGTCACCAGCGCGCGAGCCACCGCGACCCGCTGCTGCTGCCCACCGGAGAGCTCGCTCGGGCGGTGCTTGAGGCGTTGGGTGATGTCCAACGCGTCGGTGATCCTGCCCAGCCACTCCCTGTCCGGTTTGCGACCGGCCAGTTCCAGGGGGAGCAGGATGTTCTGCTCGGCGGTCAGCGTCGGAAGCAGGTTGAAGGACTGGAAGAGGAACCCGATCCTGTCCCGGCGCACCAGCGTCAGCTTCTTGTCGGGCAGCGCGGTCAGGTCGGTGTCACCGAGCATCACCCGCCCGGAGGTGGGCACGTCCAGCCCGGCCAGGCAGTGCATCAGCGTCGACTTGCCCGACCCCGAAGGCCCCATGATCGCGCTGAACTGCCCCCTGCCGAAGCCGATGTCGACCCCGTCGAGCGCACGTACCTGGGCGGCACCGCTGCCGTACACCTTCACCAGCGCGGAACCCCCCGTCGCGTATCCCTGCGCCGGTTCGGTCGAGGTCGCGGTGGACAAACCACCGGCCGGGTCCTCCGATGAGGCCGCGTCCCGGCGCGGCCCGTTCGGGACACTCACGTGAATCCCCCATTGCGGTCTGTTCAACTTGTGGAATTGGCTCAACGTGACGTGCTGAGCACGAAGCACAATACGTGCCGTTCACACGACGTCCGGAGGAGTGATCCGGTTGTCCCTCCGCGCTCCCGCCCGGGTGGGCGAAGCCACCGCGAACGCGGACCTCGTTCGGGACGCCTCCGGTACCACGGCTCCCGCCTCCGGCGGGCCGGAGCTCGCGCGGAACTCCGGAAGGTACGGATCAAGGAAACACCGCGGGCGCGGGAAACGCCTCGGGTGAATCCCCCAGGCTCCCCTGAATCGTCCCCGGGGTCGGGACGCGCGCACCGCGCGGGAGCGCGGACAGGCCGTGGTTCCGGGAACGGAAGAACCGTCCGAAGCGACCGGTCACCCGAGCCCGCTCCTCGTGAGCAACCGTCCGGATGAGACGCACGGCCGAACCGGGGTGACGGCTCGGCCGTGGCGTGCTGTTCCGGCGCCGCCCCGGAACAGCGCCCCCGCCCGGCCGGCCCCCGCGCGAACCGCTCCGTAAGAGCCCTGTCAGGACGGGGCGAACCGCCGCAGCCTGAGACTGTTCGAAACGACGAACCCCGAGGACAGCGCCATGGCCCCTCCGGCGATCAGCGGGTTGAGCAATCCCAGCACGGCCAGCGGAACGGCCGCGAGGTTGTAACCGAAGGCCCAGACCAGGTTTCCCCGGATCGTGCCGAGCGTCCTGCGGGAGAGCTTGATCGCGTCGGGCACCGCGGCGAGATCGTCCCGCACCAGGATCAGGTCCGCGGCCGAGATCGCGACATCGGTGCCCGCCCCCACCGCGAGACCGAGTTCGGCGGTGGCCAGGGCCGGGGCGTCGTTGACCCCGTCGCCGACCATCGCCACCCTGCGCCCCCGTTCCCGCAGTCGTTCGATCTCGGCCACCTTCTCCCCCGGAAGCACACCGGCCACGACCTCGTCGATGCCCACCTCGGCCGCGACCGAGCGAGCGGTGGCTTCGTTGTCCCCGGTGAGCAGCACCGTGCTCATGCCCAGCCGGGACAGCTCGCGCACCGCGGCCTCCGCCGAGGGCTTGACCCGGTCGGAGAGCGCGAGAACCGCGACGGCGACGCCGTCGCAACCGACCAGGACGGTGGTGCGTCCCGCGCTCTCCCACTCGGAACGCTTCCGGTCCAGCTCCTCCGGGACCGGGACCTCCCGGTCGGTGAACAGCTTCGTCCTGCCGACCAGGACCCGGTGCCCCTCGACCTCGCCGCGCGCCCCGAGCCCGGGTTCGTTCACGAAGCCCTCGACGGTGGGCAGCGACTCCGCCTCCCCCGCCGACTCGGCACGAGCCGCCGCGGCCACGGCCGCGGCCACCGCGTGCTCGGAGGCGTGTTCCACCGCCCCGGCCAGCCGCAGCGCCCGCTCCCGCGGGAAGTCGGACACGCAGCGCACGTCCGTCAACGACATCCCGCCCGTGGTGACCGTGCCGGTCTTGTCCAGCACGACGGTGTCGACCTCCCTGGTCGACTCCAGCGCCTGGTACCCCTTCAGGAAGATCCCCAGCTGGGCCCCGCGCCCGGACGCGGCCATCAACGCCGTCGGAGTGGCCAGCCCCAGGGCACAGGGGCAGGCGATGACCAGCACGGACAGCGCCGCGGTGAACGCGCGTTCGGGACCGGCCCCCAGCAGCAGCCACCCGGTCAGGGTCAGCGCGGCCAGCACGAGCACGGCCGGGACGAAGTGGGCCGAGATGCGGTCCGCGAGCCGCTGCACGGCGGCCTTGCCGCTCTGCGCCTGCTCCACCAGCCGAACCATCCCTGCCAGCTGGGTGTCCCCTCCGACCTCGGTGGCCTCGGTCAGCAACCAGCCGTTGGAGACGACGGTCCCTCCCGTGACCTCGTCGCCTTCGGTGACCTCGGCCGGAACGGACTCACCGGTCATGGAGCTGCGGTCCACGGCAGCCTGCCCGCGCACCACGCGCCCGTCGGTGGCGATCGTTCCTCCCGAGCGCGTGACGAAGTGCTGGCCGACGCGCAGCTGCTCCGCGGGGACCTCCCGCTGCGTACCGTCCGCGTCCTGCACCGTGGCGGTCTTGGCGCTCAGCTCGGCCAGCGCCCGCAGAGCACCCCCGGCCTTGCGCTGCGCCTTCGCCTCGAAGTAACGCCCGGCCAGCACGAAGGTGGTCACCCCTGCCGCCACCTCGAGGTAGGCGGCGCCGTCGGTGTTCAGCAGCAACCACAGCCCCGAGGCGTCGTCCGGGGCCCCGCTCGGCGTGAACATCGCGTACAGCGACCACACGCAGGCCGCGGCTATGCCCACCGAGACCAGGGTGTCCATGGACGAGGAACCGTGCCTGGCGTTGACCAGCGCGGCTCGGTGGAACGGCCAGGCCGCCCAACCCGCCACGGGCAGGGCCAGCGCTATGATCAGCCACTGCCAGCCGGTGAACCGCGCCTCGGGCAGGACCGTGAACAGGATCGCCAGGTCGGCCAGGGGGATGAACAGCATGACGGCTACCACCAGCCTGCGCCACAGATCGCGCACCCGCTGCCCGGAGTCCTCCTCCCGGCGCTGTTCGGCGGGGCGCAGCACCTCGGCCCGGTAACCGGCCTTCTCGACCGTTCCGGTGAGCACCTCGTCCTCCGTGTCGGGCGAGGCGGTGACACTGGCCCGTGCGGTGGCGTAGTTGACGCTGGCTCGCACCCCGTCGAGCTTGTTCAGCTTGCGCTCCACCCTGGTGGCACAGGCGGCGCAGGTCATACCGCCCACGGTCAGCTCGATCGCGCGCTGATCCGAAGCGCGCTCGGCCGTCGAGGAACCCGCGGACATCGTCATCCGGACACCTTTCGTGCGTTTCGCCGTGGTGAGCGCTCCCCGCCACGGCGTCCGACCTCCAACTCGGGCCGTGCGCCCACTCCAACCCCTCACGCGCTCGCGCGGTGCGCGACCGGGGAAGGACCGGACCCCTCCGGCTCCGCGGCCTCCGCGGGACCGGGACCGGTCCCGGGCTCGTCCGCCTCATCCGGATCCGCCCCCGCGTACCCGGACTCCGGGAAGCCGGGGAACCGCTCCGGCCCGCGCAACACCGCCAACACTGCCACCAGCGCCAGCCCGATCAGCACGGGCACGTGAGAAAGCACCCGGCCCAGGCCCACCCGGTCGGTGAGCAGATCCAGCAGGCACAGCCCGCCGAGCACACCGGTGAAGCTCGCCAGCACCGGCAGTTGAGCGGCCGCGTGCCTGGAACGCAGCGCCACCCAGACCAGCGCCACGGCAAGCGCCGCGTTCCACGCCCCGGTCTCGTGGTCGACGTGCGGCGCGGTGCCGTGCGAAGCGCCGGGCAGCACCCGGACCCCCGGGCCCGTGAGATACAGCACCGCCGTCCCGAGCTGGAGCAGCGCCACCAGACCGAGCAGCCAGCGCAGCCCGAGCCGCAGCGGCCTGCCCCTGGCGCCGCGCAGCCGGTCCAGCCTGCTCGGACGCAGGGCGGGAAGCACCGCCTCGGTCACATCGGGCCCCGGCTCGGCGGGCATCACCCGAACCGCTCTGGTCAGCGCCGTGGCCTCGCGGTACCAGTCCCGGCAGGAGGCACAGCCGTCCACGTGCAGCCGTGCTCGACGGCGCTCCTCCGTCGTCGCCGCTCCGTCGAGCTCGGCGGAGAGGATCTCGACACTCGTCACGCAGTCCACACGGTGCTGGTCGTCCGAAAGCCCCGGTTGGTTCCCGAAGCCGTACGACCGGTCGGGAGTGGGAACGAGTATCGTTCGGCGAGGTGAGCGCGGCCGGGCCGGGCGAGCGAGGCAGGGCGGGCGTTCACCGTGACAACGGCAACTCTTCCGGTGGACCTTCCGTCCCCGAACCTCATTGGACTGGGTGTGGACGACCAGGAGCTCACGCGTCGTGCGTTCGCGGCCAAGCAGGGCGACACCGAGGCCGCCGCCGCGTTCGTCCGCGGGACGCAGCGGCAGGTCTGGCAACTGTTGCGGCACCTCACCGACGAGGGCTCCGCCGAGGACCTCACCCAGGAGTGCTACCTGCGGGCTTTCCGCTCGCTGAGCTCCTACCGGGGGAGGGCGCCGGCTCGCACCTGGCTGCTCTCGATCGCCCGGAAGGTGGCCGCCGACCACCTGCGGCGACGCAAACGCCGCCCGCAACGGGCCGACCACCCCGACTGGCAACGAGCCGCGGAGCTGGCCCAACCGCGGACGCCGACGCTGCTGGACGGTTACGCGCTGCGCAGCGCCCTGGCCGGTCTCGGTCCGCAGCGGCGCGAGGCGTTCGTGCTGACCCAGGTGCTCGGGCTCAGCTACGCGGAAACGGCGCAGGTCACCGGCTGCAGAACCGGGACCGTGCGCTCCCGGGTGGCCAGGGCGCGGGAGGACCTGGCAGCACAGCTGCGCGAGCACGACGAACCGGAGCGAACCGCGGGCGAGTGAGCGGTCGGCGGCTCGGTTCGAGCAGGTGGTTCCGCGGGGGCACCTCGGGCGGGTCCCGCTGCGGGATCCGGCGCACCGAGTGGGCACCGCCGCGCAGGCCGAGCCGCGCGCCCGCCGAAGGCCGGAGCATCCCTCGGGTGACGCCCGGCTCGTCGCTGTGGCCAAGAAGGCAGCCGAAGCAGTAAGTTTCCGACGGCTGGTTCACACCGTCGGCCACGGCGCGAGCCGTACCCCGCCGACGATGTGCACCACCGTGCTTGAGCCGGCAACGGCGCCGGTCATCTGGCCAACTTCGTGATCGTTCGCAAGCAGCCCGCCACGGCGGGCTGAACTCAACACAACAAGGACCGGAGGCGCCGGCATGACGCAGGCCGAAACCAACACCGACCCGACGACGCTGCGGTTGCCCAGCGAACTCGTCCCCTCGGACGGGCGATTCGGCTGCGGGCCGTCCAAGGTCCGCCCCGAACAGCTGGACAGGCTCGCCAACCAGGGAGCCTCCGTGATGGGCACCTCGCACCGGCAGAAACCGGTTAAGTCGCTCGTCGGGCGCGTGCGGGAAGGTCTTCGCCAGCTCTTCTCCCTTCCGGAAGGCTACGAAGTCGTCCTCGGAGTCGGTGGAACGACCGCTTTCTGGGACGCGGCAACACTCGGGCTCGTCCGGGAGCGCGCGCTGCACCTGACCTACGGTGAGTTCTCCGAGAAGTTCGCCAAAGCGACCAAGACAGCACCGTTCCTGCAGGACTCGATGGTCGTCTCCGCGGACCCCGGGGACGCTCCCGACCCCGTGTCCGACCCGAGCGTGGACCTGATCGCCTGGGCGCACAACGAGACCTCCACCGGCGTGATGTTGCCGCCGCAGCGCCCCGCCGGTTCGGAGAACGCGCTCATCGCCGTCGACGCCACCTCCGGTGCGGGCGGGCTGCCCGTCAACGCCGAGAACGCCGACGTCTACTACTTCGCTCCGCAGAAGAGCTTCGCCTCGGACGGCGGCCTGTGGCTCGCCGCCATGAGCCCGGCCGCGCTGGAACGGGTCGGGGAGATCGGCAGCACGGATCGCTGGATCCCCGAGTTCCTCTCGCTGACGACCGCGCTGGACAACTCCCGCAAGGACCAGACCTACAACACGCCCGCGGTGGCCACGCTGTTCCTGTTGGCCGACCAGATCGAGTGGATGCTGGAGCAGGGCGGCCTGGACTGGTGCGTCCAGCGCACCGGCGAGTCCTCGCGCCGGCTGTACTCGTGGGCCGAGGCCTCCGAGCACGCGAGCCCCTTCGTGGCCGACCCGGCCAAGCGCTCCCAGGTCGTCGGCACGATCGACTTCGCCGAGTCCGTCGACGCGGCCGCCGTGGCCAAGGCGCTGCGCGCGAACGGGATCGTGGACACCGAGCCGTACCGCAAGCTGGGGCGCAACCAGCTGCGCATCGGCACGTTCCCCGCGATCGAGCCGGACGACGTAACCAAGCTCACCCGGGCGATCGACTGGGTGATCGGCAAACTGGGCTGATGCGTTCCGGCGCCGGGGCCGACCCGTCCCCGGCGCCGGTCCGTCCGGGTATTTCTACTGATTCGCGCGACGCTCCGAATCCGGCAGGATCGCTCGACGTATCGGTCAACCCGGCGCGTCCTCGCCCGTAACCGTGGGCCGCCGGGTTATCGTTATAGCTTGGTGATCTAAAATCAGCGGGAGGCGCGGGGAGGCACCTATGCGAGCGCTGCGAGTGGTGGGACTCGAGGAGGACGGCGAGACGGTCGTCTGTGAGGATCCCGACAACGGCGAACGCTTCGCGGTGCCCGCCGATGAACGACTGCGTGCCGCCGCGCGGGGGGATCTCACCCGTCTCGGGCAGGTTCAGATCGAGATGGAGTCCCAGATACGCCCACGCGAGATCCAGGCACGGGTGCGCGGGGGCGCTTCCGTCGAGGAGATAGCGGCGGAGTCCGGGCTCCCCGAACAGCGCGTCGAACGCTACGCCCACCCCGTGCTGCTGGAACGCGCCCAGGTCGCCGAACGGGCTCAGCGGGCGCACCCCGTGCGCGAGGACGGTCCGGACGTGCAGACGCTCGGCGAGGTCGTCGCGCACACCTTCGGCATGCGCGGACACGACTACGGCGAGACCTCCTGGGACTCCTGGCGCGGCGACGACGGCAAGTGGGTCGTCTCGTTGTACTGGCAGGCCGGACGCACCGAGAACACGGCACACTGGACCTTCAACCCCGGCGCCCAGGGAGGCACGATCGCTCCGCTGGACGACGACGCGGTCGATCTGCTCGACCCCTCACCCAGTCGCCCGCTGCGCACGGTGCGTCCCGTGACCGAGCTGGCCCGGGAAGCGCTCGAGCTGGACCACTCCGACTCGGAGGACGACACGGCCCAACAATCGGGTCCGGAGCACGGAACTCCCGCTCCGGTGCTGGGGCAGGCCACGGCAGCCGGGGCGCGCGGCGGTGACGGCGTGGACGGTCCCGGAGTGGGAACACCCCACGTCCCTCCGATGACCACCGGTTCGATCGTGGGAGCGACGGTCCAGTCCGCCGATGCGGGACATCTGCGCGATGCCGAGCAGGACGGGCAGACCGGAGCGGATCAGGCCGGAAGAACAGCTCCCGGCGCGGAGGAGCAGGAGGAGCTCTCCGACGAGGAGGCGGACGACGACGAGTCCGAGACCTCGCAGAACCGCAAGGACCACCCGATCGTCCCCTCCTGGGAGGACGTGCTGCTCGGAGTGCGTTCCAACCGCTGAACACGTTCGTGGGAGCTCCCGCTCCGGACCAGCGGGTGCCCCGGCTATCCGCTCTTCGGGGTCTCCTCCCCGGAGGGGGCCCCGTTCCGCGGAGGCTCCCCCCGCCGCGCGCTGCTCTGCCCGCGCTGCGCGATCCGGGCGCGCAGTCTCGTGCCGGGTCTGCTGACGAGCTTCCCGAGCTCACCGCTCGGGCCGCGGTTGCCCCCCTGCCGGTTCTCCCCGGGTTCCGAGCTGAGCGCCCTGGTCACGAACCCCGCCGCCACGGAAAGCGCTCCGATCGTCCCGGCCGTCCAACCGAGATAGCCCAGCTCCTCCGGCACTGCTACCGCGAGCAGGGCCAGCAGGATCGCGAGGGCACCGATCAAGAACAACGCACGCGCGGACGGTGACATGACCTTGATTGTGCCCAACGAGGCCACGGGGAAGCCACGGTCGTCGCGTCACACCCGTGGACGGCCGCCGGTCCGGTGCGGGGGAGCGGGGCTTCCCGCGGCGCGGCGGTGCCGAGGCGGAGGACCCGCCGTCAGCCGAGCAGGCTCAACGGCAGCACGATCCAGGACAGCACTATCCCGCAGGCCAGTCCCAGCACCGGCCACCGCCAGGTGGGCACGTCCCGGCCCAGCCAGATCGAAGGGGCGAACCCTCCCGCCACGGCCAGGTTGATCACGACGGCGAGCAGCGGGTTCACCTCTCCCAGACCGAGGGAAACCACCACGAGGGCGATCGCGGTCAGCGCGGCCACCATCGCGGCGACCGTCAGCCCCGGCAGCCACGGCACGTCCCCCTCCGGGGTCGCAGCTCCGCCTGGCAGGCCCTCGCGGTTCCGGTCGCGCTCCTGCGGTTCCACGCGGCGGACGCTCCCGTCCACCGGGTCCCTGTAGCGGAGCGCCGCACCGGTCTCCGTCGCCAGCTCGGTAGCGAGCAGCTCCCCGCGCCGCGTCGCCGTCTCGGCGGCCTTCCGCCCCGACGTCTCGCCACGGCGTATCCGTTCGACCACCTCGGACCACTCGCGCAACGCCCCCGCCAGCCTCTCGGAAACCCCCGTGTGCTCGGGAGCCAGCCCCAGAGTCCCGCTCGCGTCCACGAGCACGGCACCCGCCCGGCCCGCGCGCAGCTCCAGCTCCGGTTCTTCGGTGACGCTGCCGGTCAACAGCACTCCACGGTTTCAGAAGGTCGGCGGCTCGGTTGTCGCAGGTGGTTGCTGAGCGGAACCTCGACGGCGTCGCGTGATACCCCGGACAGCGACCTCACTGGTGCTTTCCTCGCGAGTTGTCGGTCGGCTCGAGTCTTTCCTCGGCGCTGCGGCGCCGAAACATCCACCCGGGCGACTCGCACCGCCGCGGGTTCCCCCGTGGTGCTCTCGCGAGGAGGGCCCCGACGTTGTGCAGTGCCTACCCGATGTCGGGGCACCCGCGGCGGGAGCCCGCGAGAGGTTCCGTCGCGCAACAGCCCGAGACGGGGGACGGAAAACGTCAATCGACGAGGTCCTCGCCCATCGCGTGGAACACGATCGCGGCCGAGGCCGCCACGTTCAGCGAGTCCACTCCTCTGGCCATCGGGATCCCCACCGTGAGATCGGCCGCGGCCAGGGCCCGCTCACTCAGCCCGGGCCCCTCCGAACCGAGCAGCACGGCGACCTTCCCGCTGGAGAGATCGGCCTTGGCCACCGGAACGGCCCCGGAACGAGGCGCCAGAGCGGCCACGCGGAAACCGGCCGCTTCGAGCAGTCCCAGATCCGCGGGCCAGTCATCCAGCCGCGCGAAGGGCACCCGCAGCACGTGTCCCATGGAAACCCGCACGCTGCGGCGGTACAGCGGGTCCGAGCACCCCCGGCCGAGCAGCACCCCGTCCAGGCCGAGCCCGGCCGCGTTGCGGAACATCGCCCCCAGGTTCTCGTGGTCGACCACGCCCTCCAGCACGGCGAGCCGCCGGGAGTTCTCGATCAACCACGCCGGGTCGGTCTCGGGTGGCCGGTCCGCCACCGCGAGCACCCCCCGGTTGAGGTGGAACCCCACGATCTTGGCCAGCACGTCGGGCTCGACGACGTAGGCGGGAACGTCCAGGCCCTCCAGCACCCCGGACAACGCGTCGATACGACGTCGTTCACCGAGCAGGCCGCGCAACGGGTACGGCGAGTCCAGCAACCGTTCGACGACCAGTCTCCCCTCCCCGATGACCAGACCGCGTCCACCGGGACGGTCGGGACGGCGGTCCGCCGTGGTCAGGTCGCGGAAATCGTCGACCGCGGGGTCCTCCGGATCGGTCACTTCGATCAGTCTGGCCACACACCGCATCGTCGCATTCGGTTCCGGCGGCCGGTCCCGGACCTCGGCCCGCGGCGGACACGGAGCGTGCCGGATGGCGAAACTCACCGGCCCGCTCCAGCGAACAGGCATAACGAACAGTCCCAACGCGTTTATCGTCGGTGTCCCGAAGTTCCCGAAACGCGGAAGGCCCGGGCGAATGAGCGACGCACAAGCGAGTGACACCGCCGCGCACGACCCCGCAACCGGCCGGCCGAACACCGCGGAGGCTCCGTCCCCGGACAATTCGACTCTGCGCCGCAAGACGAGGTTCGCGCTCATCCTCGGCGGCCTGACCGCCTTCGGGCCGTTGACCATCGACATGTACCTGCCCGCGCTGCCCCAGCTGACCGAGGACCTGGGGGCGAGTTCGGCGCAGGGGCAGCTGACCCTGACGGCGGTGCTGCTCGGACTGGCCTTCGGACAGCTGATCGCCGGACCGATCAGCGACTCGGTGGGCAGGCGGAAACCGCTGCTCGTCGGGCTGGCCGTGTACCTGACGGCCTCGGTGCTGTGCGCGATGTCCGGCGACATCTACGCGCTCACCGGGCTGCGCGCCCTGCAGGGGTTCGGCGCCGCGGCGGGGATGGTGATAGCTCGCGCGGCGGTGCGCGACCTCTACTCCGGTGTGGAAGCGGCCCGCTTCTTCTCCGCGCTGATGCTGGTGACCGGACTGGCCCCGATCCTCGCCCCGGTGATCGGCGGGCAGATACTGGCCCACACCACCTGGCGCGGGGTTTTCGTGGTGCTCACCTGCTTCGCGATCGTACTGCTGCTGGTGGCCTCCTTCGCGCTGCCGGAGACCAAACCCGGACGGTGGCGCCAGCCCCTGCGTCTCGGCTCGACGATGCGTACCTTCGGCGGGCTGCTGGCGACTCCCTCGTTCCTCGGCAACGCCCTGGCCGCCGGGCTGGCGATGGCGGCGATGTTCTCCTACATCAGCGGATCGTCCTACGTGCTGCAGGACATCTACGGCCTGTCCCCCCAGACCTACAGCCTGGTGTTCGGGCTCAACGCGGTGGGACTCGTCGCGGGGGGCCAGGCCAACGCACGGCTCGTCGGCCGGATCGCCACGGAGTCCCAGCTGCTGCTGGCCGCGCTGATCTCCTCCGCGACGGCCGGGCTGGTCCTGCTCGGCGCGGTGCTGCTGGGGCTGCCCCTGCCGGTGCTGCTGGCCGCGCTGTTCGTGATGATCGCCAGTCTCGGCTTCGTGCTGCCCAACACGACGATGCTCGCGCTGGCCGAGCGCCGGGAGGTCTCGGGGAGCGCATCGGCCCTGCTCGGCGTCACCCAGTTCGTCGTGGGGGCGATGGCCGCACCGCTGGTCGGTCTGGGCGGAGTGGAGTCCGCGCTGCCGATGGCGCTGGTGATGTTCGGGGTGGTGTTGGCCTCGCTCACCGTGTACCTCACGCTCGGCAGGCGTTCCGGCGAGGCCGCCTCCGCGGAGACCTGAGCACTCGCTCCGGCGGGGTCCGAGTCCGGTGCGGCTCGGACCCGGCCACCGGTGGCGGGCGCCTTCCTCCACCGCGGAACACGCAGCGCTTCCACCCGGTTAGCCCGTTCGCCGAACCGTGCCACCATTTTGGCCCCTGGCACGCCCGTGATCCGTTGTGACACTGTGAAATCCGGCGCTGACCAGCACGGAAGCTGCCGATGTTCGCACCGTCGGAGCGGGGTGACGCGGCATGGGAACGCACGTGGCCAATCAGGCTTTCAGACCTGGTGATCGGCAGCGGTACCGGGACAAGATGCAGCGCGGTCTGGACGCGCTGGCCCGGATGCTGGCCGAGGGCAACTTCTCCTTCCCCCACCAGCAAATGGGCTTGGAGATGGAGCTGAGCCTGGTCGACGAAGCGATGAACCCGTCGATGTCCAACACCGAGGTACTGGAAAAGATCGGCGATCCCACGTTCACCACCGAACTGGGACAGCACAACATCGAGTTCAACGTCCCCCCGCGCGTGCTGGCGGGCAAGGGGGCGCTCGAACTGGAGGAGGAACTGCGCGCCTCGCTCGTCGACGCCGACGCGAAGGCACACGACAGCGGGGCCAAAATGGTCATGATCGGGACGCTGCCGACCCTGCGCAGCTCGCACTTCGACCCGAGATGGCTGTCCCGCCCCCCGCGTTACGGACTGCTCAACCAGCAGATCTGCGCGGCCCGCGGCGAGGAGATCCTGCTGCACATGGCGGGCACACCGCTGGGGGAGCACGGCCAGGAACGGCTGCGCTCGCACGCGGAGTCGATTCTGCCCACCTCGGCCTGCACCTCGGTCCAGCTGCACCTCCAGGTGGCTCCGGAGGACTTCGCGGCGCACTGGAACGCCGCGCAGTGCCTGGCAGGGGTGCAGATCGCCGTGGGAGCGAACTCGCCGTTCCTGCTCGGCAAGGCCCTCTGGCAGGAGACCAGGGTTCCGCTGTTCCAGCAGGCCACCGACAGCAGACCCGAGGAGCTGAAGAACCAGGGAGTGCGTCCGCGTGTGTGGTTCGGCGAGCGCTGGATAACCTCGATCTTCGACCTGTTCGAGGAGAACGTGCGCTACTTCCCCGCCCTGATGCCGGAGCCGGAGGAAGAGGACCCGGTGGCCGCGTTGGACTCGGGCCGCGCCCCCAACCTCTCGGAGCTGAGGCTGCACAACGGCACGGTGTGGCGCTGGAACCGGCCGGTCTACGACCTGGCCGACGGGATTCCGCACCTGCGGGTGGAGAACAGGGTGCTGCCCTCGGGGCCGACCGTGATCGACATGCTCGCCAACGCGGCTTTCTTCTACGGGGCACAGCGTGCGCTGGCCGAACAAGACAGACCACTGTGGACGCAGCTGTCGTTCGCCACCGCGGAGGAGAACTTCTACAGCGGGGCCCGCCACGGGATGAGCGCCCGGCTCTACTGGCCGGGGCTGGGCTGGGTTCCCGCGTACGAGCTGGTGCTCCGCGAACTGCTGCCCCTGGCCCACGAGGGGCTCCGGGCCTGCGGGGTCTCGGATGCCGTGCGCGAACGCCACCTCGGTGTGCTGGAGCGGCGTTGCAGGGCGAGGCAGACGGGGGCCGACTGGCAGCGGGACACCGTGCTCGCCCTGCAGGAGCACACCGACCGGCAAACCGCCCTGGTCGAGATGCTGCGCCGCTACACCGCGCTGGGCGCCGCCGGAGATCCGGTGCACACCTGGCCGGCCGAGTAACCGCAGGTTCCGGCGCCGGGAGCGCTCCGCCCGGGCGCTTCCGGCACCGGGTTCCACGATCCGGCACCCGCCCCCGGTCTCCCGAACAGTTGCTAATAGATTGCAACTAAGACAGACTCGTTGTCGCAACCCATACGCAACAGGGAGAGGGTTCATGGCTCAGTACGTGCTGCCCGAGTTGGACTACGACTACTCGGCGCTGGAGCCCGCCATCGCAGGGGAGATCAACGAGCTTCACCACAGCAAGCACCACGC
This sequence comes from Actinopolyspora biskrensis, assembly GCF_013408175.1. GTDB lineage: Bacteria > Actinomycetota > Actinomycetes > Mycobacteriales > Pseudonocardiaceae > Actinopolyspora > Actinopolyspora biskrensis. The sequence goes on along the minus strand of NZ_JACBYW010000004.1, from coordinate 215,398 downwards.
CACCTACGTCAAGGGCGCCAACGACACGATCGAGAAGATCGCCGAGGCCCGGGACAAGGGGGACTTCTCGTCGATCGTGGGGCTGGAGACCACATTGGCGTTCAACCTGGCCGGGCATTCGATGCACCTGGTCTGGTGGAAGGTGCTCAGCCCGGACGGCGGCGACAAGCCGACCGGTGAGCTCGCGGCCGCCATCGATCAGGACTTCGGTTCCTTCGACAAGTTCCGCGCCCAGATGGAGGCCGTCTCCACCACCATCCAGGGGAACGGCTGGGGCGTGCTCGCCTGGGACCCCGTCGGCCAGCGACTGATCACCCAGCAGCTGCGGGACCACCACTCGAACCTGTCGATCGCCACGACTCCGCTGCTGGTTTTCGACATCTGGGAACACGCCTACTACCTGCAGTACAAGAACGCCAAGGCCGACTACGTCCAGCAGCTCTGGAACGTCGTCAACTGGGACGAGGTGTCGCGCCGCTTCGCGGACGCACGCGCAGGCTACAACGGTCTTCGCCTGCCCCAGTCCTGATCCACGGGTCCGATCCTGGGGGTCCTGGGGGACACGTGACCGGGCGAGGTGCGCTTCCCGCGCATGGCCGCGCGGTCACAGCGGCCCCGGCAGTGAATGCTCCGACAAGCGGATCTGCCGGTTTCGACGGGGCCTCCCGCCACGGCGGGAGGCCCCGTTTCCGCTGCCGGGGGCGGCTCCGAGCCGGGAGTTCCGCGCAGCCACGGCTCACTCGGTGTTCGGGCCGGCGCTCGGGACGGCGCCGCGCGGTGCCGGAGCAGCCACGGAAACCGGGCCAACAAGGCCCTGCTGGTCCTCTTCGGACAATCACGACTCCACTACGAATCCGCGGCGCGGGACACGGGGACGCCGCGGGCGAGTATCTTTCACAAAGTGCGGAACCGATCGATCACCGTCCGGTGAACCGTTCCGCCGCGAAACGGCGGTCTCTCCCGATGAGCCCCCGCCGTCATCGCTTCAGAGGAGTCGTTCCGAAAGGAAACCCCCACACCGCATGAGTAGCACGGTAGCCGCTCCTGCGGCGGCGCCGGCCGTCAGCGGGCTCTTCCCGTTCGCGAGGAGGCCGGTTCTCCTCCTCGCGGGTGCCTTCGCACTCCTGCTGGGAGTGGCCGCGTGGTGGTACGACTACTTCGGGGACGAGCTGTACTTCATGGCCGCGGCCGATCACCTGGCGTGGGGGTATGCCGACCAGCAACCCGCACTGCCCGTATTGGCCGGCGCGACGCAGTTGCTCCTTCCCGATTCGCCGCTCACCCTGCGCCTGCCGGCCGTACTGGCCACCGCGGCGGGCGTCCCCCTCTCCGCGCAGATCGCCCGTGAACTGGGCGGGGACCGCAGGGCACAGCTCCTGACAGCGGGAGCTTTCGTGCTCAGCCCGCAGATCCTGCTCAACGGCAGGCTGCTCGGGACCATGACCTTCGACCCCATCCTGTGGACACTGCTGACCTGGCTGCTCGTTCGCTGGGTACGGCTGCGGAAAGCGGGCAGGACGGACGACGGGCTGCTGCTGTGGGCCGGGGTCGTGACCGCGGCGGCCATCCAGATCAAGTTCCTCGTGCTCGGCTTCTGGGGAGCGCTCGGCGCAGCGGTACTGCTCGCCGGGCCGCGGGAGCTGTTGGTTCGGGGCAAGCTCTGGATCGGCGCGGGCATCGCGGTGCTGACCACGGTTCCGACCCTGATCTGGCAGGCCCGCCACGACTGGCCCCAGCTCGGCATGAGCGGCGTGGTCAACGGGGAGAGCCAGTACGGCGGCGTGGAGCTGCTGGGCAGGTGGCTCGCGTTGTCCGGAGTCGTCGGAGCCGTGCTGCTGTGCTACGGCCTGGCGAGGCTGTTGTTCGAGCCGGGATCGCGTCAGTACCGGTTCATCGGTGTGACGTGCTGCGTGCTCGCCGTGACCTTCCTGAGCACCGGGGCGCGCGAGTACTACATGGTCGGCCTGTACCCGGTGTTGTTCGCCGCCGGTGCCGTGGGGCTGCAACGCAGGCGCGAGCGGGCGCGGCGCCCGTGGGTCAGCCGGCTGGCCTGGCCCACCTACGGGCTCTCCGCCGCCGTGTGCCTGACCTCGCTCACCCCCGCCCCGGTGGTTCCGGCGCTGCCCGGCCACCTGGCGAACAACAGCGGGCCGGAATGGCCCGTGATCACTCGCGACGTCGCCGCCGAGCTGCGGGCCCTGCCGGAGACGCGACGACGGCGAACGACCGTGCTGGCCTCCTCCTACTGGACGGCGGGAGCGCTGCACCACTTCGGCCCCGAGCACGGCCTTCCGGAGATCCACAGCGGCAGCAGGGGCTACGGCTATTTCGGACGGCCACCGGAGAGCTCGCAGGCGACCCTGTACGTGGGTGGCAGCCGGACCTCCCTGCTGCGTTTCTTCGGCGAGGTGGAGCGGGTCGGCACGGCCGGTTACGCGCACGACCCGGCGAAGAGCAGGCCGGTCTGGCTCGCCGAGCAGCGCGAGCTGCCCTGGTCCGAGATATGGCCGCGGCTGCGCGGCATGGGCATGTGGGAATGACGAACCGTCCGCCGCGGGACGTGGCGCGACCGACCGCGCAGGCGCACGAGTTCCACTGTGGACCCCGAGGAGCCGAAACGGGCCCGCCGAGCTGCGCTCGACGGGCCCGCCGGGTTCCCGAACTGACACCGCTCCCACCACGAAGCGGACACCATTTAGGTTAGCCTAACCTGGACCAGTGGGCAACCCCGTGGTCCGCCGTGCCAGCACCACCGCCCCGGCCAGACTCGCCAGCGCCACCACGGCCCCTCCGAGCAGCAGTGGTGCCCTGCCGTTGAACACCTCGGCCAACCACCCGGACAGCAGCCCGCCGAGCGGCCTCCCGCCCAGGAACAACATCATGTACAGCCCCATGACCCGGCCACGAACCGCGGGATCGACCGACAGCTGCACGGTGGAGTTGGCCGCCGTCGTGCACGTCATCACCGCGATCCCCACCGGGACGAGGGCCAGCGCGAAGGTCCGGTAACTCGGCATCAGCGAGGCGACGGACTCCAGCACGCCGAAAGCGGCCGCCCCGCCGAACACCAGACGCAACCGGGGGCGGCCTCCGGCCCGGCGCGCCGCGAGCGAAGCCCCCGTCAGCGTGCCCACCGCCAACGCCGTGATCAGCAGTCCGTACCCGGCGGCGTCCCGGTGGAACACGTTGCGCGCGATCACGGCGAAGGCGTTCTCGAAGTTCATCCCGAACGTGCTCACGCAGAAGACCAGCGACAGGACCACGACCAGTTCGGGACGCCCCGACACGTAACGCAGCCCGGCGAGCAGCTGACCGCGTTTCCCGCCCGGCTCCGGGGCACGGTGCAGCCGGGCGGTGTCCATCAGGGACAAACCGAGCACCACGGCGCCCGAGCTCAAACCGTTGACCAGGAAGACGGGACCGGTGCCGAGCACGGTGATCAGCCCTCCCGCCACGGCCGGGCCGACGATCCGGGCCAGGTTGAACGTCATCGAGTTCAACGCGACCGCGTTGGACAGCTGGGCCGCGCCGACCATCTCCACGACGAAGGACTGCCGGACCGGGGCGTCGAAGGCGGAGAAGCAGCCGAGCGCGAACGCGAGCGCGTACACCTGCCACAACTCGACGAGCCCGCCGACGTCGAGCAGTCCGAGCACCACTCCGCAGAGCCCCATCCCGCTCTGCACGAGGATCAGCATCCGCCGCTTGTCGAAGCGGTCCGCGATCACGCCCGCGTAGAGCGTGAACAGCATCGTCGGCAGGAACTGCAACGCCACAGCCACCCCGAGGGCCGCGGGCGAGCCACCGGAGAGCTCCAGCACGAGCCAGTCCTGGGCCGCGCGCTGCATCCACGTTCCGGTCAGGGAAACGACCTGCCCGGAGGCGTAGTAGCGGTAGTTGCGCTCCCGCAGGGAGCGGAACATCCCGCCCCGGTCACCGGAGGACGGGGCCTCGGCGGTGTCCGCGGCGCATTCCGCGGTGGAGCGCTCGGCCCGGCCGGTTCCCCGCTCCGGCGTGTCCGGCGAAGCGGTCATGAGGGGGTCTTTCCCGGCAGCGCCGAAACCGCTCTTCCCCACCTACGCAACCGGCACCGCCGCGGGGCTCGCACCGCCACTCGCGACCACCCGATCCGCCGGCGCCGCCGAGCGAACCGAGCCGCCGACCTCCCAACCCCTCACAGCTGGGCCATCCGGTCCAGTATTCGCGCGGCTTCGGAGAGGGTCGTGCGCTCCTGCTCGGTCAACTCGGCCAACCGCAGGTCCAGCCACTGCTCACGCACGGACACCTCCTGGTCCATGCGTGCCCTGCCGGAATCGGTGAGTTCGACGATCGCCTGCCTGCCGTCGGTGGGGTGCTGGCGCCTGCGGACCAGCCCCAGTTCCTCCAGCGCCGCTATCACCCTGGTCATGGAAGGCGGCTGGACACCCTCCTTCGTGGCCAGTTCGCGGGGCGCCAGCGGGCCGTTGCGCCACAGACAGGCCAACGCCGACATCTGGGACAGCGTGACGTTCGACTCGGTCTGCGTACGCAACCGGCGGTTCAAGCGCACGATCGCGATGCGCAACCTGCTCGCCAGCGTGCGCTCACGTTCAGCGGTATCGGACACATCGTTAGTTTAGCAAAATATCGGACATTCCACCGTGCCGCGCGGAGGAGCACCCCCGTCCGCGGGTAACCTGAGGACGTCCGCGCGGCGCTGGCCGGGCGAACACGTCGACGCTACTACCCGTCGGCCCGTCCCCCGAAGGGAGCCTCCACCCCGTGGCCGAGGACAGCTCGGAACCGTCGAAAGGCGCACCGGCGATGCGTCCGGTCCCATCGCTTCCACGCAGACTCGCGGAACCGACCCCCGTGGTCCTCACGGGAACGCTGTGCTGGCTGCTCGCCTCAGCGGTGTTCGGAATCCTGGGCTGGACGGGCGACGGCGTCAACGTGCACTTCTGGACCTGCGTGGTCGGAACGGCGCTCGGCCTGCTCGGGTACGGCGTCTTCCGGTGGCAGCGCGCCGCCTCGCGCCGCGGCTCCCGCGGTGCCTGGCGCGGACTCGCCGGGTTGGACGGCTGACCGCACCGGAAGGCCCCCAGGCGCCCGGTGTCGACCCCCACGCAGGCAGTCGGCACCGCCGTGAGCCAATCGAGTCGGCGCAAAACCCTGAACAGGACTCCCAGCAGAAGAGCACCGTCCAACGCAAGCGCTGTGAGCCTGAGCGGTCGGCACCGCCGCGGGTTCTCCCGTGGTGCTCTCGCGAGGAAGGCCCGACGTCGTGCGGGCCGCTACCCGATGGCGGGCCTCGCCGGAGCGAGAGCCCGCGAGGGATTCCGCCAAGCGACCCGCCAAGCAAAAGGACCCGCCGACCCTCCCCTTACCGGAGGAGGGTGGTGGCCGTGGGCTCGGCCAGCAGCGCCGCGAAGGCGAAGCGCAGATCCCAACGATCGGTCACCCAGGCCAGCGCCCGCGCCAAACCGTCCGGTGTCCGTTCGCTGTAAACCACTCCACCGCCTTCGACCCACCAGTGCACGTCGTGCTCCCCCTCCGAAGTGCGCACCCGCAGACCGTCCCGCAGCACCACCTGCCCGTAGGGAACCCGCACGCCCAGCAACTCGCAGGCAGCGGGCACCCTGGCCACGTCGCTCCAACTCTGCGCGGTCCCCTGGCCCAACACCTCGAGCACCCCCTGCTCGGAGGCCAGCGGCAGATCCAGCAGCTCGGCGAGGGACTCGGCGTCGAACTCGTCGGGGCTGCCCCCGGCGACCAGCAGCGCCGGTTCGAAAACACCGATCAACCACGGCTCGTCCAGCACCACCGCGCGGTCGGCGGTCACCACGGCCCCGGAGACGGAACGGACGGCCTGCGGCGGCTCGACCTCGGCGGGGTCGAACCTCTCGCAGGCCACGGCCTCGGCGAGGAGCCGGTGGGCGCGCAGCGCGATGCCCGCCCCCACGGTGCGCTCCGAATCGGCCAGGCGGTGCATCAGGTCCTCCGCGTCCGCCCCGTCGGAGACGTCCAGCTCCGTGCGCACCCCGGCGAGCCGCAGCTGCCAGTCCTCCAGCCCCGTGTCCGGAACCGGGTCGTACAACCCGGCCAGCCACTCGGCCTCCGGAGAGCGCCAGTGCCGCGGAGCGCGTCCGGCCAACCGGGCGTACCTGGACACCCACCACGAGGTGTACCCGCCGGACTCGCGCAGCGCCTCCAAGGTGTCCGGCTCGGAGCAGAGCAGCCCCAGCGCCGCGGGCCAGGAGTCCCCTGCGACCAGGTCCAGATCACGCACCCCGACGAAGCGGGCCGGGGGCCACTCAGCACCACGGGCCCGTTCCGACTCCTGCCACCACTCGACGGTGTCGGCCAGGCCCTCGTGCGGCGAGTCGGGTTCCTCCTCGGTCACGACGGCGAAGGAGTCCAACAACCCCGCGGAGCGCAGCACCCACCCGGGCCACCGCGCGGCCGTGTCCGACTCCAGAACCCCCAGCGGCGCTTCGGCCCCCACCGCACCGGAGTCGAGCACGTCCAACAGCGCCGCCCCGGGGATCAGCAGCTCGTCCGCCCTGCGGATCTCCCCGTCCGAGTCCCGCAACGCGAGCGCACCCAGCCAGTCACGCCCACCCGCGCTCTCGACCAGCGAGAACACCGCCTCGGCCAGCGGGATCGGATCGGTACCGGACCGCGCGTCCGAAACGCTGTTGTGCACGGCCTCGACCAGAGCGGGAGCGTCCAGCAGCTCGTCCGCACCGGCGTAGCGGGCCCCCAGGCGTTCCAACATCGGGTGCGCCGCCTCCGGATCGGCCACCCGGAGTCCGGTCACGTCCGCCCGGACCATGACCGCGGCCGAGTCGGACCCGTCCGGTCCCCCCGGCAGCAGGACCTCGCGCACGCCGGTCGCGGTGCGCCCGTCGGCCAACGGCACGGGCAGGGCCACGAACTCGTCCCGCGCGGTACGGTCCTCCTTCTCGACGGGCGCCAGCGCGTCGTACAACCGCCACCACCACCGCGACGGGCGTCGCAGCCCGGTGACCGCCCGAACCAGGTCGGCCGCGCCCATCCGGGCGACCTCGAGGGAACGCAGCGCACGCCGATGAGCCCGCCCCGCCAGCTCCGCGATCAACAGCCCCGGCACGACATCGGACAGCAGTTCCACCAGCTCCGGTGAGTGGAAGTCCAGCGCGGTCGCCCGCCGCGGTGTGACGGCGGAACCGTCGGCGGCGGGCAGCCACTCGACCTCGCCGAGCCGTTCGAGGACGGAATCCCGCAACCGCTCGTCGGTGTCGGACAACGGAAGTTCGGGAGCGGGCACCAACGAGATCCGGTCGGCCGGGTCCACCGCCGAGACCAGCTCCGAGTAGGCGCGCGCGGCCCGGTCCAGCACGAGCCCCGTGGCCGGCGAGGACGAGACCCTCCTGCGGTCCGGTTCCAGCGGAACCCCCGCCAGCAGCCGGGCGGGCAGGGACAACCTCTCCTCGGTCGGCGTGGGGGCGTGCAGCACGTCGCGGCTCAGCGGTACGACGCGCCCGTCCCCGTCCAGCTCGACCGCCCAGCACACCCACCATCCGTCGCGGGCGCGCTGCTCCACCCCCAGCCCGGTCAGCGTGGACTCCGGCCACTCCCCGGCGTCCCGCCGGAGCAGCCACGTGCGCTCCCCCTCGGGTGAGCGCACCGCGACCTTCCCCGCGCCGAGCTCCACCCTCGAGTACGAGCGCTCCCCGACACGGATCTCGTCCAACGCGGGAAGCGCCAGCAGCAGATCGGCAGCCTGCTCCTCCACGGCGTCCAGCAGGTCGGCACCGTCGACCTCGGGCAGCAACGGCAACCGCACCTCGGTGTCGAACCCCTCGGGGGGCGTCTCCTCCACCGGCCAGACCAGCCGGAGCACGGGCACCTCACCCGTGCGCTCGGCGAGCTCCCGCGCCGCCGCCGAAGCCCCTCCCTCGGAAGAGGCCAGCTCCTCGATCTCGGCCCTGGTCTCCCCGGCGGAAAAGGCCACGGCCCCGCTCGTGGAGACCAGCCGCGGGGCATCGGTCACCGCGAGAACAGCGGCGAACCCCACCCCGAACCTGCCCACGGAGCTCTCGGTGCGCTTGGGGGAAGCACGCAACGCCGCCAACCCGGCCACACCGGCCCGGTCCAGGGCCGCTCCCGTGTTGGCCACCCGCAGTTCACCGTCCCGCAGGGTCACCACCAACCGCCCGGCAGCGCCCGCGGCCGTGGCCGCGTCGGCCGCGTTCTGGGCGAGTTCGACCAGCAGCCGGTTCCGGTAACCCCCGAGCCGCAGGTCCTCCTCCGCGTTCGCGTCCTCCCGGAAGCGGGTCGGTGAATCACGCCACGAGTCGAGCACCGCGGCGCGCAGCTCGGCCGTGCCGAACGGGTCCGCACTCGAACGAGCACGCTCTCGGAGTTCACCGGGCATCGCGCCCGCGGTCCGGTCCTCGGATGAATCACTCAACAACTGTGCCCTCTGCGCCTGTGGGGATTTTCCGTTGCGGTCGTCGGGACGTCCGTTCCGGCGGAACCACCCGCCGGATCCACCGCGGTGCCCCGGCACCGGGCAGCGGCCCGCACAGCGCCGGGCCCGTCCACGCGGGATCACACGCTCGAGACCTCCCGGTGGTACCGGTGAACGGCGTGGTCGTCCCGTCACCACCGTGCCGGAAGAGCACGTCCCCCACCCGACCGGCGGGCCGAACGGAGGACTTCAGCGGCACCGACGATGTCCCGAAACTTCCGTCGCTTCCCCTGTGCTCCGTGCGTTGTAACTGTATCCTGCGAATACAGCCACGGAACGCACGGCGAGTCCGCTGAGGACACCGTTGCCGTGGCGTGCACGAAAACCGGGTACGGGGCCACCCGTACGGCCACGGCCCTTCGGGCCGCGACTCCCACCGCTCCAGGGTTGCCGGGACTTCCGGGGGAGGCACCACCGCCCCGGGCCGGACGACCGGACGACGCGGAAAGCACCCTTCCGGGACTTCCGCCGGGAGCTGTTCCCACTCACCCGCGCACCCCGGCGGACGGACTCCTCGCAGCAGGAGGCGATCATGGGACCACTGGTAACGATGTCGTTCGCGGAGCCCACGGAGGTCCGCGAGTTTCCGCACGGCAGGCTCGAACTGTTCGACCTGCACGGTTCGGCCGTCGGAAGGTTCGTGCTGGAACCGGGCTGGCACTGGGCCGAGGACGTCGCGCCGCTGGCCGGGACGAGCAGTTGCCAACAGCGCCATGTCGGCTACGTGCTGACCGGCAACCTGCAAGTGATGATGGACGAGGGGACCCACGGGGTGATCAAGGCCGGGGAGATGCTGCACATCGAACCGGGGCACGATGCCCGAACGCTGGGTGCGGACACGGTGACGCTCATCGACTTCTCCGACGTCGCCACCTACGCCGTGGACACCGCGACGCTGCGCGCCGCGCGCTGAACCCAACCGCCCCGGTCCCGCGGCTTCGGTACGTTCGAAGCGCCCCGCCCGGAGAAGCACCACGGCCCCGCCGGACCGCCGCGCGCCACGGTGCCGCTCCCGGCCCGCGGGCCGGGAGCGGCACCGTGGGACCGCCCGGGACGGGCACGACCGCCGTTGTTCAGTCGGCGTCCCTGGACTCGAAGTCGATCGTGGTGTCGTCGTAGACGACGTCGGCCACGGGAATCGTCGAGGACGTGTCCACCTCCGCCTCGGAATGCGCCCCGCAGCCGAACTCGACGTGAACCACCCGTCCGTCCGCGGGTGAGACCGAGTTGGCGCACGCGCCGAAGGCCGCCCGCATCGAGCCGGACAGCGGCAGGAAGAAACCGCAGCTCCCACACGGCCCCGGAGCGAGCCTGGCGGTCTCGGAATCGGGCCCGAACTCGCCCTGCTGCCACCGCTCGGCCGCTTCCAGGCGCCCCTGCCTGCTGAGGACCCGTCCCCGGCCACCGTCCACCTCGTAGGCGAACTCGGCCGCCGAGTCGTCGCCGGGCAGCGCGCCCGGGGCCAGCCGGGGGTCGTCCCGCTCGCTCGGCAGCAGGTCCCCCGCTCCCAGATCACCCGGACGGATTCGCTCGCTCCAGGGGACCCAGTCGGGTGCCACGAGGGCCTGCGACCCGGGCAGCAGGACCACCTCGCTGACCGTCACCGGGTACCCCTCCCCGGGGGAGGCCACGGTGACCGCCCAACGCCACCCGACGTACCCGTGATAGGTCGTCTCGAAGTAGTGCGTGGCGGCCGTGTCGGACTCGTGCTCGACGCTGACGTGCTCGCCGACAGCCGCCCCCTGCGTCTCCATCGCGAGCACCGGCGAGGCGTTCGGATCGCTACCGGCGGCGGCCTCCTCCTCCGCGGCGGAACGCGCGATGTCCACCGCCTCGGCGAGTCTCGGATCGGGTCGCCGCTCGCCTCCGGCAGCGTTGCTTGGCTCTGACGCCGTCTCGACGTCGCTGATCGGAGCAGGCATAGGCGTCACACTCCCGATTGTGCCGCACGTGTTTCGTGGAGTGGGCGGGCGTGCCACGCTTTCGGGGTGCGAGTTCGGAACTGGTGGGGTTTGTTCGACCGCTTCCGGGGCGGACCGGTCGTTCCGGGGGGGTTCCACTTCGGAGTCCGACGGCGGAGAAGGACGCGGCTGCTCGTCACCTGCCTCGTGCCGCTGGCGATCCTGGGAACCGCTCGATGCGGAACGTCGCAACAACCACAACAACACGGCAACCGAGGCAGCGATCAGAGCGAACAAGGCTTGTGGCACGGGGGCAGCGTGCCACACCTGCGCGCCGATGTGATCCACGTTCTGCCGCATGATCCGTCCTTGTTCACCCAGGGTCTTGAAACGAACTCGGGAACACTCTACGAAAGCACCGGTAAGCACGGTGAATCGGTTCTGCGCGCCGTCGACTTGACAAACGGCGCGGAACTCGAACGGGTCGAGCTGCCGAGCCGGTTCTTCGGCGAGGGGATCACCGTCGTCGGGGACCGGATCTGGCAGCTGAGCTGGAAGTCCGGGACGGCCTTCCTGCGCGACCGCGCGACCCTGCGGGAGAAGCGCCGAGCGAGCTACGACGGGGAGGGCTGGGGGCTCTGCTCCTCCGGCGGGCGACTGGTGATGAGCGACGGCTCGGAGGAGCTGACCTTCCGGGACCCGAACACCTTCGCCGAGCGCGGACGGGTGACGGTCCGACTGGGCGGGGAACCGGTCGAGGAGCTCAACGAGCTGGAGTGCGTGGACGGCTCGGTGTGGGCCAACGTGTGGAAAACCGATCGGATCGTGCGAATCGACCCGGACTCGGGACGGGTCACTGCCGTGGTGAACGCGAGCGGACTCCTCGACGAGAGCGCGGAGTCCGGCGCGGGAGTGCTCAACGGGACAGCCGCCACCGACGCGGAGGGCGAGTTCCTGCTCACCGGCAAGTACTGGCCGAAGATGTTCCGCGTGCGGTTCGTCCCCGAATGACGCGCCGCCCCGGAGGGGTGAACGTTTCGGCGGATCGGGTGAGGCAGGCTTCCGGGACCGGCCACGGCCCGCGCCGGGCCGTGGTCGTAGGCTCAGCACCGTGCGCCGAGGACTCACAGCACTGCTCGCCCTGACCGGAATCCTGCTGACCGGGTGTGGTGCCACCCAGGACGAACGACCGCAGGTGACCTTCTACTCGCACGGGGAATCCGTGCGGGTCTCACCCGTTCGCTACTGCGAGCCGCTCGCGCAGGAGTGCTCCGAACCACGGCCGGGCGCGGTGCGGCATCTCACCGTCCCCGCCGACTCCCCGATGCAGATCTCGGTCTCCGAGGACGTACAGGCCACGCCGTGGCAGGTGGTGTTCAGGTACCGCACCGCTTCGGGTGAGCAGCGGCAGGGCCGCAGCAAGGTCTTCTCCCCCGAGGAGCGCTTCGCCTACACGCTCGACCTGTCCGAACCGGGCGCACGGCTCGAACAGGTCGAGGTACAGCGTTACACGGCCGTGTTCGTGAACGAGCTGGAAAGCCGGCAGTTCGTCATCGGTGGGACCTGGGTGCTGAAAGGTGATCGTCCCGATCCCGCCGAGAGCTGAGCGAACTTCCGCCCGCCGGGCCCCGTCCTCGCCTTCGGAGCGGGCGGGCCGCTCGGGGAACGACCGCTCAGGAACCACCCGGATCGAGCTCGCGCGCGACAGCGCGCACCACGCCGCCGACCCGCTTCGCCACCTTCTTGTCCGGATAGCGTCCCTTGTTCAGCTCGGGAAGCACACTGGACTCGAGCAGCTTGATCATGTCGTCGACCATGCCGTGCAGCTCGTCGGCAGGGCGTCGACGGGCTTCCACCACCGAGGGCGGTGGGTCCAGCAACTGGACGCGCAGCGCCTGTGGACCGCGACGCCCCTGGGCCATGTCGAAATCGACACGCTGACCCGTTTTGAGCGCCTCGACCCCGGACGGCAGCGCGGAGGCCCGCACGTACACGTCCTCCCCACCGTCCTGGGTCACGAAGCCGAAGCCCTTATTCGCGTCGTACCACTTGACCCTGCCGGTCGGCACAGTCCTCACCGTTCCCTGTCAGATACGTGTTCCCGCCCGCACTCCGGAGGACGTGCGGCCGGCGGGAAACGCTGTTGCCTACGTTCGGTTGTTGCCAATGCGCGCCGACGCCGATCGGAGCTGTCCCGGCACGACGAACGCGCCCCGGATACGCCTACCTGCCTCGCAGGCACTGCGAGCCTGTTGCGGTAATTGCGTTCCAGGACGCGTCACCTCAAGCGTACCCGTCCGGGGAAGCGCGACAACGTCTCAGGCGGGGCCGCGTCCGCCGCCGGAGGCAGCCCGAAACCGAAGAGGTCTTCGACACGGCGGCACGGACGGGGATCGTCGCACCGCATAGGGTGGCCGCATGAGCACATCCACACGCAGCAGCGCTATGCCGGTGGCCGTGGGCCTGTTCTGCGTCGGTCTGGTCGTCGTCCTGGTCATATTCGGCATGTCGATCGCCGGGTACCGGGACCTGCCGTGGTGGCTCAACGCCATGACGATGCTGTGTCCACTGGGTCTGGCCGTCGGTCTCGTGTCGGCCCTCGCGCGGGCCCGGCACGGGAGCTCCTTGACGCGAAACTGATTCGTACCGAAAATCCCGGTGTTGTATTCCTCACAGGCGGTGAAGGTGGAGTCATGAACGACACCGGGAACGGGCGGAGCGCACAACGCACCGAATTCCACTCCCTGCGCGCGGGCGGAGTGAACTGGGACTCGCTCCCGCTCCGGTTGTTCGACAAGGGCAACGCCAAGTTCTGGAACCCGTCCGAGATCGACTTCTCCGGGGACGCCGCCGACTTCCGGGCCCTCACCGAGGAGGAGCAGTACAGCGTCGCGCTGCTGTGCGCGCAGTTCATCGCGGGCGAGGAGGCCGTCACCGAGGACCTGCGGCCGTTCATAGCCGCCATGGGCGCCGAGGGACGGTTCGCCGACGAGATCTACCTGAGCCAGTTCGCCTTCGAGGAGGCCAAGCACACCCAGGTGTTCCGGCTCTGGTTGGACGCGGTCGGCATCACCGAGGACCTGCACCACCACGTCGAGGACAACCCCGGTTACCGGACGATCTTCTACGAGGCCCTGCCCGAGTCGCTGGAGACCCTGCACCACGACCCGAGCCCGGCCAACCAGGTGCGCGCCTCGGTCACCTACAACCACGTCGTCGAGGGAACGCTGGCGCTGACCGGCTACTACGCCTGGAACAAGATCTGCCGCGCCCGCGGCATCCTGCCCGGGATGCAGGAGGTGATCCGCAGGATCGGCGACGACGAGCGCAGGCACATGGCCTGGGGAACGTTCACCTGTCGCAGGCACGTGGCGGCCGACGAGCGGCACTGGGAAACCGTCCAGCAGCGGATGGACGAACTGCTGCCGCACGCGGTGGAGCAGATCCAGTGGCGCCCGGAGGGGGCGGGCGATCGGGAGCCGTTCGGGCTCGACGTCGAGGAGCTGTCCGCCTACGCCTCGGACCGCGCGGGCAGGCGGCTGGGGGCCATCTCCGCGGCCAGGGGAGCCGACCTCGCTCGGATCGACGTGGACGCGACCCCGGAGCGGTTGGAGGAACGGTTCGGGGCCGAGGACGCAGCCGCGCTCGACGCGCTCGGCGGCGCCTCGGAGGGAGGCTGAGCAGCGGCCCCGTTCACCGGCCGCTCACCGGTCTCTTGGGGACAACTCCCAGTTATAGGCAAAATCGGGCCGCCCCGGGGCGTCACGTGTCCAGCCCGAGCAGTCGCACCGCCTGCTCCCGCATCTCCACCTTGCGCACCTTGCCGGTCACCGTCATCGGGAACTCGTCGACCACGTGCACGTACCGCGGGATCTTGTAGTGCGCCAGGCTGCCGGCACAGAACTCCCGCAACGTCTCCGCGGTGAGCTCCTCGGCGCCCTCCCGCATCCGCACCCACGCCATGAGCTCCTCGCCGTAGCGGCTATCGGGCACCCCGATCACCTGCGCGTCCAGCACGTCCGGGCAGGTGTACAGGAACTCCTCGATCTCGCGCGGATAGATGTTCTCCCCACCGCGAATGATCATGTCCTTGATCCGCCCCGTGACGCTCACGTAACCGTGCTCGTCCATCACGGCCAGATCGCCGGTGTGCATCCAGCGTGCGGAATCGATCACCTCGGCGGTCTTGTCCGGCTCGTTCCAGTAGCCGAGCATCACCGAGTACCCCCGGGTGCACAGCTCCCCGGCCTCGCCGCACGGGACGGTCAGGCCGGTGTCCGGATCAACGATCTTGACCTCCAGGTGCGGACCCACCCTGCCCACGGTCGAGACCCGCCGTTCCAGCGAGTCGTCGGCCCTGGTCTGCACCGACACCGGCGAGGTCTCCGTCATCCCGTAGCAGATGGCGACCTCGGTCATGCCCATCCGCTCGATGACCTGCTTCATCACCTCGACCGGGCACGGCGAACCGGCCATGATCCCCGTACGCAGCGAGGACAGGTCGTAGTCGGCGAAGTCCGCCAGCCCGAGCTCGGCGATGAACATCGTGGGCACCCCGTACAGGGAGGTGCAGCGCTCGGCCTGCACCGCACCGAGCGCGGCCGAGGGCTCGAAACCCTCCGCGGGGATCACCATCGTCGCGCCGTGACTGGTGCAGGCCAGGTTGCCCATGACCATCCCGAAGCAGTGGTAGAAGGGCGGAACGATCGCCACGCGGTCGGCCTCGGTGTAGCCGCACAGCTCGCCGACGAAGAACCCGTTGTTCAGGATGTTGTGGTGCGACAGGGTCGCCCCCTTGGGAAACCCCGTTGTCCCCGAGGTGTACTGGATGTTGACCGGGTCGTCGGCGGAGAGTCCCGCCTCCACCTCGGCCAGTCCGCCCCTGTCGGAGACGGTGTCGAACAGCCCCGCCCACCGGTCGCCGCCGAGGAAGACGACCTGCTCCAGCGCGGCACAGCGCGGGCGGACCCGTTCGACCATGTCCACGTAGTCGGAGCTCTTGAACCGCTCGGCCGCGATCAGCATCCGGACCCCGGCCTGGTTGAGCACGTACTCCAGCTCGTGCACCCGGTACGAGGGGTTGATGTTGACCAGGATCGCGCCGATCCGGGCGGTGGCGTACTGCACCAGCGTCCACTCCGCCCTGTTCGGAGCCCAGACACCGACCCGGTCTCCCTTGGAGATCCCCGCCGCCAGCAGGCCGAGCGCCAGGGAATCGACATCGGCCACGAACTCCCGGTAGGTCCAGCGGCGTCCCGTGGCGAACTCGACCAGCGCGTCCCGCTCCGGGAAGCGTTCGGCCGTGCGCAGCAGGTCGGCTCCGATCGTGTCGCCGATGAGCGCGACGTCCGAGGTTCCGGAGGCATAGCTGCGCCACGCGGGCGCCCCCACCGATTCGTCGTGTTCGGTCTCCAGCACGGTTCCCTCCCGATCGAGCCACGCCGGTGTGTTCGAGGGCACATGATCGCTCAGACGAACGGCGCAGTCGAGCCCGGCAACGAATCCCGCTCGCGTCGGGACCGCATCTCGGAGACCGAGCGGGCGAGGCCCTACTAGCATCGTGATCGTGGACGCCTACGTAGTCGACTCCTTCACCGACCGGCCGTTCGCGGGCAACCCCGCCGGGGTGGTCCTGCTGGACGAACCGGCCGACAGCACGTGGATGCAGCACGCGGCAGCCGAGTTCAACCACTCGGAAACCGCGTTCGTGGTCGTGGGAGGTCCCGCGGGCGAGGCCAAACCGCTGCGCTGGTTCACCCCGACCACCGAGGTCGACCTCTGCGGGCACGCGACGCTGGCCACCGCGCACGTGCTCGGCGGCGAACAGCGGTTCGACACCCGGAGCGGCGAACTCGGGTGCTCGGTGCGCGAGGACGGGATGATCGAGCTGGACTTCCCCGCCCAACCGTGCTCCCCGACCGAGGGGACCGGGGTGCTGTCGGCGCTGGGACAGCTGTCGGACGAGCAGGTCGAGCACGTCGCACGCAGCGAGTCCGACCTGATCGTCGAGCTCTCCGACGCGTCCCTGGTGCGCCAACTGCGTCCGGACATGTCCGCGCTCGCCCGCGTCCCCGGACGCGGGACAACCGTCACGGCGCGGGGTGATCGCCCCGGGGTCGACGTCGTCAGCAGGTTCTTCGCCCCGTCGGTCGGCGTTCCGGAGGACCCGGTCACCGGATCAGCGCACTGCGCGCTCGCACCCTGGTGGGCCGAGCGGCTCGGCCGCACCGAACTGCTCGCCGAACAGGCCTCCCCGCGCGGGGGAACCGTGCTGATGCGCCCGCACGGGGACCGGGTGGCGCTGGCGGGCCACGCCGTCACGGTGCTCCGCGGAGCACTGTCCGACGGAGCCCGCGCACCGCTTTCCCGTTAGAGCCCGCGAGAGGGTACGCCCCCGCACCGCCACACACCGACCGGCCGGTTCCCCCGACCACCGATCTGGGGGAGTACCCCGAGTCGTTCCGCCCCGCCGGCTGGCAGTGTGGTGTCATGCGACTGTTGTTCAACATCGTCTGGCTGGTGCTCAGCGGGCTGTGGATGGCGATCGGCTACGCCTTCGCCGGAATCCTGCTGTGCGTGACGATCATCGGAATCCCCTTCGGAATCGCCTCGTTCCGCATGGCGAACTTCGCGCTGTGGCCGTTCGGGCGGCAGCTGGTCGAGGAGGACGGGAGCGGAGTGTTCTCGGCCATCGGGAACGTGCTCTGGGTCGTCCTCGCGGGCTGGTGGCTGGCCATCGGTCACATCGTGACGGGGGTGGCCATGTGCGTGACGATCATCGGAATCCCCCTCGGTCTCGCCAGTTTCAAGCTCGTTCCCGTCTCACTGTTCCCGCTCGGCAAGCGCATCGTCGACACCGACGACGCACACGCCCTGATCCCGCGCCCCTGACCCGACCACGCGCCGTCCGACGGCGCAGGAAGCTCCCGGGCCGGGGCTCCTCGAGGTCCCGGGCCGCGGACGCGAACTCGGGGAAGCGAAGCGGCCCCTGATCAGTCGAACGGGTTCGCGACCCGTCCGACCAGATCCGCCACGGAGTCGATGACCCTCGTGGGCCGGTACGGGAACAGCTCGGCCGTGTGCTGCCCGGAGATCCCCGACAGCACCAGGATCGTCTGCAGGCCGGACTCCAGCCCCGAGCGCACGTCGGTGTCCATCCGGTCCCCGATCATCAGCGTGTTCTCGGAGTGCGCCCTGATCTCACGCAGGGCCGAGCGCATCATCAGCGGATTCGGCTTGCCCACGTAGTACGGCTCGCTGCCGGTCACCCGTTCGATCAGCGCCGCGACCGCTCCCGTGGCGGGCAACGTCCCCTCCCGGCTGGGGCCCTTCTCGTCCGGATTGGTGGCTATGAAACGCGCGCCGCTCTCCACCAACCGGATGGCCTTGGTGATCGCCTCGAAACTGTAGCTCCGGGTCTCCCCGAGAACCACGTAGTCCGGCTCGCGGTCGGTGAGCACGTAGCCGATGTTGTGCAGCGCCGTGGTCAGCCCGGACTCGCCCACCACGAAGGCGGACCCCCCGGGGCGCTGCTTGTCCAGGAACTGCGCAGTGGCCAGCGCGGAGGTCCAGATGGACGACTCCGGCACGTCGAGACCACTCCGCATCAGTCGTGCTCGCAGGTCACGCCTGGTGTACACGGAGTTGTTGGTGAACACCATGAACGGCAAGCCGTTCTCGTGCAGATCGTTCAGGAAGGCGTCGGCGCCGGGAACCATGTGCTCCTCGTGCACCAGCACGCCGTCCATGTCCATCAGATAAGTCCAGGGAGATACCTCAGTCACGCCCTCGATCATCCATCCGACACCGGGTGCACGGCCACCTCGGTCGCCTTAACGACGAAAAACACCTCCTCGCCCGTCCCCAGACCGAGCTCGGCCACGGCCGACGGAGTCACGTCGGCCGCGAGTGCGACACCGGATCCGGGCGGACCGTGCTCGCCGCGCAGCCTGATCGCGTCCCCGCGGGGTTCGATGCCCACCAGGCGAACCGCGAGCACGTTGCGCGGGCTCCCCTCCGGCCTGGCGCGGTGCACGGCCACCGCCGTGGGGGAGAAGGTCGCGGCGGCGGGAGCGCCGGGGTCGACCCTCTCGACCACGTGACCGCGAAGACGGCCTCCGGCCAGTTCCACTCCCCGCTCCGTCGCCCTCCCCGCGACCAGGTTCAGTCCGGCGACCCGCGCGGTGAAGGCGGTTCTCGGCCTGGCGAGCACATCACCGGTGCGCCCGCGTTCCACCACACCGCCCTCGTCCAGCACCAGCACCCGGTCCGCGAGCACCACCGCGTCCAGCACGTCGTGGGTGACCAGCACGCAGGGACCGCGCTGAGCACCGAGCGCCCGGTGCAGCAGACCGCGCATCGCCGGGGCTGCATCGACGTCCAGCGCGGACAGGGGCTCGTCCAGCAGCAGCACGTCGGGGTCGGCGGCCAGCGCCCGCGCCAGGGCCACGCGCTGCGCCTGTCCCCCGGACAACCGGGCGGGGGCGCGTCCGGCGAGCTCACCCAGGCCCAGTCGTTCCAGCCAGTCCCGGGCGGTCCGCCTGGCCCGGCGTTTGCGGGTTCCCGCCGCCCGCGGTCCGAACGCCACGTTGTCCAGGGCGGACAGGTGCGGGAACAGCATGGCGCGCTGGGCCAGCAGCCCCACCGACCTGCGGTGCGTGGGCAGGTCGATCCCCCGGTCCGTGTCCAGCCAGGTGCGTTCGCGCAGCCGCACGCGGCCTCGTTCGGGAAGCACGCTCCCAGTCAGCGCGGACAGCAGCGTCGACTTGCCCGCCCCGTTCGGCCCGAGCACGGCCAGCACCTCTCCTGCGGGGACCCGCAGGTCCACGTCCAGGGTGAACGTCGACCGGGGGACCCGGAGCTCCGCGGACAGGCCGTCGGGAGCATCGTCGCCGGGGCGGGGTTCGCCGTTCCACGTGACGCGCCCTTCCCCCTCCGGGGCCGGGTTCCTGTCCTCAGCCACGGCCCTGCACTCCTCCCGGACGGGCGACGAGGATCACGAGGAGGGCTACCCCCACCAGCAGCAGCGACATCGCCACCGCGGCGTCCACATCGGCCTGGGCCTCGGTGTAGACGGCGAGCGGCAGAGTCCTGGTGGTGCCGCGCAGGCTGCCCGCGAAGGTTATGGTCGCTCCGAACTCGCCCAGCGCGCGGGCGAACGTCAGCACCAGACTCGACCCCAGCGCGGGCAACAGCATCGGAAGGGTGACCCTGCGGAACGTCAACCACGGACCGGCGCCCAGCGTGGCCGCGATCCGCTCGTACTCCGTTCCCGCCGCGCGCAGGGCCCCCTCCAGCCCCATCACCAGGAAGGGCATGGCCACGAAGGTCTGGGCGAGCACCACCGCCGTCGTGGTGTACGGAATGGTCAGACCGAACCGCTCGTCCAGGAGACTCCCCACCGGTCCGGTACGTCCGAGCAGGTAGAGCAGTGCCAGTCCACCCACGACGGGAGGAAGCACCAGCGGGAGCAGCACGGCTCCCCGGACCAGCCGCGTTCCCGGGAACCGCGCACGGGCCAGTACCACGGCGAGCGGGGCTCCGAGCAGCACGGAAAGCAGCGTCGCGGTCACCGCGGTCCGCAGCGACAGCTCCAGGGCGGACAGGGCCGCCGGGCTGGTCAGCAGCGCGGGCAGCCCGGCCGGGTCCACGCGTGCGAACAGACCGAGCACCGGAAGCACGATCAGCCCCAGCGCGCACGAGGCGGGCAACCACAGCGGCGCGGGCACCCCCACGACACGCTCGGAGGACTGCTTCCTCCGCCGCACCGGGCGGAACGGCCTTCCGGTCACGGCGTCCCGAACCCGTGGCGCCGGAGCACCTCGCGGCCCTCTTCCCCGCGGACGAAGTCGGTGAAACGTTGGGCCAGCCGCTGGTGGCCCCCACCGTCGAGGGTCGCGATCGGATACTCGTTCGTCACCTGGTCGGCATCCGGAACGTCCACCCGCCGCACCTCGTCACCCGCCGCGACCGCGTCGGTGACGTAGACCAGCCCGGCGTCGGCCTCGCCCGAGGTGACCTTGTGCAGCACGTCCTTGACGTCGTCCTCCTCGCTGACCGGGCGCAGCCGCACGCCCGAGTTCCGCTCCACTCCTTCGGCGGCCGAACCGCACGGCACCTGGGGAGCGCAGACCACAGCGGACGCTCCGGGGCGCGCGAGGTCGGCGAAGGAGTCGATCCCGGCCGGGTCGTCCGGGGGAGTGACCACGGTCAGCCGGTTGGTCGCGAAGGTGTCCGGTCCGTGCGCCACCGCACCGGCCTCGCGCACCTTGTCCATCATCCCGGTGTTGGCCGAGGCGAAAACGTCCCCCGCTCCGCCCTGCCTGATCTGCTCGGCCAGCATCGACGACCCCTGGAAGTTGAACCGCAGGTCCACCTCGGGGTTCGCCGTGGCGAAGCGGTCCCCGATCTCGCGGAAGGACTCGGTCAACGACGCGGCGGCCAGCACGGTCAGGGTGTCGTCGTCCTCCTCCGCGCTCACCCCGCATCCGGCCACGGCGGACAACAGCGCGAGCAGCAGCGCCAACGAGGGCACGACTCCACGGAACTTCCTCATCTTCCACCTCCGGGCTTCTCCACCACCACCGCCGTGGACTTGACGACCGCGACCGCGAGCACTCCCGGCCGCAGTCCCAGCTCGGTCACGGCCTCGGTACTCATCAGCGAGACGACCCGCTGGGAACCGCACTGCAGCTCGACCTGCGACATCACCTTGTCGGACACGACCTCGGTCACCAGACCGACGAAGCGGTTGCGCGCCGAGCGCTCCACCCCGGACGGGTCGCGGGCCGAGGTGGCCCTGGCCCGCGCGAACTCGGCCAGCACCGAGCCCTCGACGACCAGTCGTCCGGACGGGTCCTGTTCGGCGGGCAACCGCTCGTCGTCCACCCACCTGCGGACGGTGTCGTCGCTGACGCCGATCAGCTCGGCGACTTCGGAAATCCGGTACTGCGGCACGAGGGACACGTTAAAACCGCTCGTGCGGTCAAATCCAGGAAATGCACCCGCAGGAGCGGTTTCGCGGCACTTTTCGTGTCTTCCTCCGAACCGGGCCGGGCCACGAGGGCCCCTCCGGGTCCGGTGCTACGAAAACCCGCTCGTGCGATCGATTTCCCCCCGTCAGGAGAGTTACGCTCGGGACGTGACTTCCGTAGACCTGGGCATCCCGGTTGCCCGCCGAACGATCGACACGTCGGCGCGCCCGGATACGCCGTACCTGGTCGACCGCTTCGGACGAGTCGCGACCGACCTGCGGGTGTCCCTGATCGACAAATGCAATCTGCGCTGCACCTACTGCATGCCCGCCGAGGGCCTGCCGTGGATGAAGCGGTCCGAGATGCTCGACACCGGTGAGATGATCCGCCTGATCGGCTTGGCGGTGCGCGAGCTCGGGATCACGAACGTGCGCTTCACCGGTGGGGAGCCGCTGCTGCGCCAGGACCTGGTGGACATCATCACGGCCACCAGCGCACTGCCCGAAGCTCCCAGGACCTCGTTGACCACCAACGGGATCAACCTCGGCAGGTTCGCCGAGCAGCTCGCCGGGAGCGGGCTGGACAGGGTCAACATCTCCCTGGACACATTGGACCGCGAGACCTTCCACGGTCTGACCCGCAGGGACCGCTTCGAGGACGTGATCGCCGGCCTCGAGGCGGCGAAGGAGCACGGGCTGGAGCCGGTGAAGGTGAATTCCGTCCTGCTGCGCGGCGTCAACGATCACGAAGCCTGTGACCTGCTGCGCTACTGCCTGGAGCGGGGATATCAACTGCGTTTCATCGAACAGATGCCGCTGGATCCGCAGCACGGGTGGGATCGCGCGGAGATGGTCACCGCGGACGAGATCCTGCGTCTGCTCGGCGAGGAGTTCTCGCTGACCCCGCACACGGCCGAACGCGGCTCGGCTCCGGCCGAGCGCTGGCTGGTGGACGGCGGACCGGCCACCGTCGGTGTCATCGGTTCGGTGACCAGACCGTTCTGCGCGACCTGTGATCGCACCAGGCTCACGGCCGACGGGCAGTTGCGTTCCTGCCTGTTCTCCCAGACGGAGACGAACCTGCGTGAGCCGATGCGCGAGGGTGTCGAGGACGCGGAACTGGCCACCATGTGGCGGGAAACCATGTGGGCGAAGGCGGCCGGGCACGGCATGGACCGGGAGGACTTCGTCCAGCCCGCGCGTCCGATGAGTTCGATCGGCGGGTAGTCGACCTTGGGCGAGCAGCGGAACACGACGGACCCCCTCCGTGGAGCGGGCACCGGCTCTTCCACGGAGGACACGTCCGCATCGAGCGCGAGTACCGCCACGGTGCGGGTGCGCTACTTCGCCGGGGCCCGGGCCGCTGCCGGCGTACCGGAGGAGCGGCTGCGGGTGACCCCTTCCGCGGCGGCGTCCACGACATCGGTGACGGTCGCCGATGTGGTCCGGACGGTGCTCGCCTCGCACGGTGACGCACTCGCCCGCGTGATGGGCGCCTGCGGCTTCCTCGTCGACGGCGTCGCGGTACGCGAGGAAGGCGCGCCCGTGGCGGACGGGGCGGAGTTCGATGTGCTTCCGCCCTTCGCGGGCGGCTGAGGACTTCCGGGCGGCCACGCGGGCAGCGGTGCACCGGCGCGCCGGCTGGAGCCCCTGCTCGAACGGCCCACCGGGGAGGCGGTGCTTCTCGCGCCGCCGTGCTTCTCAGGGGGATCGCCACTCGCGGACGACCGTTCGGCGGTGGGTGAGTGGCGGCGTGTCGCCCGAAAGGATCAGCAACACGGTGATCCCCGTGATCTCGAGTTGATCCACCCTCGGGTATGATCGGGTTCACGGGATTGGACTGTCGCGCCGGTTCGCCGGTTCCGTCCCCCGGTTTCTCCGAGGTCTGCCGTGCCACGGCAACTCGGTCGTCGCGATCCCGTTCGGGCACGACGGCCTGTACCGGGCACGACGATCCGTGTCGCGTATGACGACGGAGTCTCGCGCGGAGCGAGCCGCGCTCGGAACGAGCGACGCACAATTTAATGGCACGGCGTGTCGCTCTCACTCTGTTGCGTGATTTACACGAGCCTTCTCCGCGTGGAGCCGGTCGCGAGCTTCAGCCATTCTCCAAAAGGGTGAAGGATCACTCGATGAACCCTTTTCGGATACGTTTCGCGACCATGAACCTGCGATGTGTAACGAGTTCACGAAAGCCTTGAACCTGCGAACTCGAACCGAAAAAATGGCGAATCTGACGTAACACCGGACGTAACGAGCCTTCGACGGCAGAGCGGAAGAGTGAGCCACACCTCACCGCGAGTGATCGATATCGACTAGAAAACAAGTTGATAACAACGCTGTGCGCTGCATAAACACCCTTGATCGCACCCCCCGGTTCATACGTTACTGTGACTAGCGTCACATTCCATTAAGTTTCCGTTCGCTTGCTTGATTACGTACTGTTCCCACCGGTCGGCCCCGAACCGGCCGGATCAACGAAAAATAGGGGAAGCCCGCAGCGCCGATCCCTGCCCGGCGGGCTTCCTACCCCCGAACGAAACGAAACCGGGCAGGGACGGGAATCCGCGGAGCGCCCCGAGGCTCCACGGATGACACGGGTTCCGCGGAATCCACCGGAAACGCCCGAACACGGTTCCGGAGAACTCCCGCAAGCGCGGCAGGAGAGAGGGACATGGCTCGTTACAAGGGCAAACACCGTAAGTCTTCCAATTTCACCCGAAACGCCGCACGAGTGGCCATCGCCGGTGCCGTGGTCGCCACGCCGCTCGCGGTTGCCACCCCGGCGAGCGCGGCGGACTGGGACGAGTTGGCCCAGTGTGAGTCCAGCGGCGACTGGCAGATCAACACCGGCAACGGCTTCTACGGCGGCCTGCAGTTCACCCCCTCGACCTGGTCCGCCTTCGGCGGTGACCAGTACGCCTCGAACGCGCACAAGGCCAGCCGCTCCGAGCAGATCGCCGTCGCCAAGAAGGTGCTCGCCGCGCAGGGCCCCGGTGCTTGGCCCGGTTGCACCGCCAAGACCAACTGGGTCAACGGCAGCACGAGCGGCACGGGAAGCGTCTCCGGCAGCTCCTCCTCCCAGAGTGAAACCACCACCAGCAGTCAGCCCTCGCAGCAGAGCGACTCGGGCGAGCAGGAGGCCAGGGCTTCCCAGCAGAGCACGTCCTCCCAGGAGTCCAGCGTGCGCTCCAACGGTGCCGACTACACCGTCGAGTCCGGTGACACGCTGAGCGGTATCGGCAACCAGTTCGGAGTGAACTACCAGGACATCTTCGAGCGCAACAACGACGTGCTGGACAGCCCGGATCTCATCTTCCCCGGGCAGCAGCTCGACATCCGCTGATCGGACGCGGCCCCGAACCGCGTTCGCCAGCCGTCCTCTCGAAGCGGCTCCCGAGCCGGGTGTTCGGATCGAGCAGCGTGGTGCTCCATCCGTGAACCGGACGCCCTGCCCGGCGGAACGGTCGACACGGTCGTCCGCGCACCCGCTCGGGCCGCCGCGATGAGGACTCCGAAGCTCGGGGCCCCGCCGCCTTCCCCCAGCGGCGGGGCCCCGTTCCACCTTCGCGGCCGGTCCGGGCCCGGACCGGCCGCAGCCGCTCCCGAGACACGCTCCGAAAAGCGGCGCCACCGCTCAGCAGGCACCACCCGAGCGGTCGGCACCGCCGCACAACAAGACCGGCCGACCTTCACTAAGGGCAGTTGACCCACTCCTCCTGCCCGTCCTCGAAAACCTGGCGCTTCCACACCGGAAGCCGCCGTTTCACTTCGTCGACGAGCTCGGAGCAGGCGTCGAAGCCCTGTTTGCGGTGTTCGGCCGATACGGCGCAGCCGAGGGCCACGTCTCCGATCCGCAGCACTCCCGTGCGGTGTTCCACCGCCAGCGCGCGCACTCCGTCCGAGCGGGACGCGACGTCCGCGGCGACTTCGCGGATCACTTCCGCGGCCGAGGGGTGGCTCGTGTATTCCAGTTCGCGGACACCACGGCCGCCGTCGTGGTCGCGCACGGCTCCCGCGAAGGTGACCACGGCCCCTGCCGCACTGTGCCCCACTTCGCGCTCCAGCAGGGGCACGTCGATGTGCTCCTCCTTCATCGCCGCCCGCGAGACCGCTGCCGCACCGCTGCTCCCGGTCTCCGCCGCGTCCCCGTCGGCAGCGGAAACGGCGGTCTCCGGGGCGGGGTCCCCGGCACGCCGGTGGTCTCCTCCGCGCACCTGGTCCAACGCGTGCTCGAGCACTCCGTCCAGCACACCGAGTCCGTCCCGCACCCCGCCGCGGGAACCGGGCAGGTTCACCACCAGCGTTTCACCGGCCACGCCGGCGAGACCGCGCGAGAGCACCGCCGTGGGGACCTCGGGCAGTCCGGCCGTGCGCAGCGCTTCGGCCAGCCCCGGGATCGGGAGGTCCAGCAGTTCCGCTGTCATCTCGGGGGTGCGGTCCGTGGGGCTGATGCCGGTTCCGCCCGTGGTCAGCACCAGATCGACTTTCTCCTCGACCGCGCTTCCCAGCGCAGCGCGCACCGGAGCGCCGTCCGGCACCACCTCGGTGTCGGCGACCCGGAACCCGCGCTCCCGCAGCCAGGAGACGATGATCGGCCCGGTGCGGTCCTCGTAGGTTCCCTCCGCGGCACGGTTCGAAGCGGCGATCACCCGGGCGTGTCGTTCGGTCATGGGTGCCCTTCCCTGAACGTGATCACGGTTGACGTGTCGACGCGCACAATCATCCCCGCGCGTCGTCCCGGACCCACAGCCCCGTCTTGCCGCCCTCTTTGCGCTCCACGCGTACCCCGTCGAGCACGGCGGCCGGGTCCACGGCTTTGACCATGTCGTGCAGCGCCAGCCCGGCACCGGTCACGGCCGTCAACGCCTCCATCTCCACCCCGGTGCGGTCGGTGGTGCGCACGGCCGCGGTGATGTGCACTCGGTCCTCGGCGGTGGCCAGCTCCACGTCCACACCCGCTATGGCGATCGGGTGGCACAGCGGGATCAGGTCGGAAGTGCGCTTGGTGGCCATGATCCCCGCGATGCGCGCGGTCGCGAGCGCGTCGCCCTTCGGGAGGTCGTCCCCACGCAGCCGCGTGATCACTTCGGGCGTGGTGCGCAGAGTGCCGGACGCGACGGCGCGGCGCGCGGTGCTCTCCTTGTCGCCCACGTCGACCATGCGCGCGGCACCGGATTCGTCCACGTGGGTGAGTTCCTGCTCTGACGCCATGCGCCGACCCTACTCGGTGGTGCTCACAGTTTTGCCTAAAACTGTGAGCACCACCGGAGAGATCAGAACCCGGCGTCCTCCTCCATATCGGCGAAACCGGGAACTCCCGCTGCCGCCACGGAGGAACCGGCCGCTCCCCCCTGGCCTCCACCACCGGCTTCGTCCCCGGACACGGCCACCCGGCGGACCGCCTCCGCCACGGTGGGCGAGACGGTGCTGTCGAACACGCTCGGAACGATGAACGAGGCGTTGACGCGGTCGTTGCCGTCCACGACATCGGCGATCGCGTTGGCCGCGGCCAGCATCATCTCGTCGGTGATCTCGTGCGCGTGCGCGTCCAGCAGACCGCGGAAGAAACCGGGGAACGCCAGCACGTTGTTGATCTGGTTCGGGTAGTCGCTGCGGCCGGTGGCCACGACCGTGGCGTGCCGCCGGGCCTCCAGCGGGTCGACCTCGGGATCTGGATTGGCCAGCGCGAAAACGATCGCGTCGTCGTTCATCGTGGCCACGTCCTCCGCGCTGAGCAGATTCGGCGCGGAGACCCCGATGAACACGTCGGCGCCCCGCACGGCGTCCCCGAGCGGGCCGGTACGCCCCTCCGCGTTGGTCTCGGCGGCTATGGCACGCAGGTGCTCGTCGGTGTCTCCCCGACCGTCGTGCACGATCCCGTCGACGTCCACCGCGACGATGTCGGCGGGGTTCTTCTGCCGCAGCAGCCGGATGATCGCCGATCCGGCTGCTCCCACACCGCACACGACCACGCGGCAGTCGGACAGGTCCTTGTCGACCACGCGCAAGGCGTTGCGCAGCGCACCGAGCACCACGATCGCGGTGCCGTGCTGATCGTCGTGGAAGACCGGGATGTTCAACCGCTCCCGGAGCCGCGCTTCGATCTCGAAGCAACGCGGCGCGGCGATGTCCTCGAGGTTGATCCCACCGTAGGCCGGAGCGATCAGCTCGGCGGTCCGGATGATCTCCTCGGTGTCCTGGGTGTCCAGGCACACCGGCCAGGCGTTGACGCCGGCGAACTTCTTGAACAGCGCCGCCTTGCCCTCCATCACGGGCAGGGCGGCCTCGGGGCCGATGTTGCCGAGGCCGAGGACGGCGGAGCCGTCCGTGAGAACGGCGACCGAGCTGCGTTTGACGGTCAGCCGCCGCGCGTCCTCCGGATTCTTGGCGATCGCCGTGCACACCCGGGCCACTCCCGGCGTGTAGGCGCGGGAGAGGTCGTCCCGGTTCGCCAGAGCTACCTTGGAATTGACCTCGATCTTGCCGCCGAGGTGGACCAGGAAGGTCCGGTCGGAGACCTTGCGGACACGTGCCCCCGGCAGCGCTTCGAGCGCCTCGGTGATGTCGTCGGCGTGGTCCGCCGACAACGAATTGCAGGTTATGTCGACCACTATGCGATCGGCGTGCGATTCGACGACGTCGAACGCCGTTATCACCGCACCCGTACGACCGACCGCCGTGGTCAGGTCACCGGCCGCTGTGGCCGAGGGAGGAGCCTCGACGCGAACGGTGATCGAATAACCCGGACCTGGAACCGGCATGTAGCACCTCTGTCAGTGATGAGCTCTCGCGAAACCCTGTGGCCCGACCGAGACTAGAACTCACCACCGCGGAAGCACTGCCACCCCACCGTTCCGATGCGGGTGATTTCCGGCACGCGATCCGTTTGGAGGGCCGACGGCCCGGTTCGCTCGGCGGACGGGGTGGCGCGCTCCGGCGCCGGGAAAAAGCCCCGACCAACCGCGGGCACGACCGGAGAGCCGTCAACACGACCGGAAAGCACCGGTCAACGGAGACCGGTCACTTGTTGATCTCGGTGTGCGGGTGCTCGTAGGGAAGCGCACCCTCGGAGAGCGGAAAGGTGACGTCGCCGAAGGGTGACATGGCCCCCTGCCGATCGGCCAGGAACTCGCTGACGGGGTGCTCACCCTCGTGCGGCCATTCCGGGTCGATGCGCTCGTTCTTGGACTTGTTCGCGTCGGCCACGCCAACCTCCTTTACCGGACCGTTCCCACGATCTCGCCGCGTACCCGGGCGCCCCGGCGTCACCTGCCGCACGAAGAGCTTCCCAAGCCTGCTCGTCCACCGACCAGTTTGCCTGAAGCTCCGCGGCCCCCGGTCGCTACCCCCTCTCCCGGAGAGCCGCGTATCACACGTCGGATCTCCGCGGGAGGGCACGGGTATGTTGGAGGAGATGCCCCCGAAATCCGCGTCGCAGGACCCGTCGACGTACGACGCCGAGCCGCTCGCCCGCGCGCTGCGTGCCTCCGACGACGAGCAGCTGCTCGAGCTGTTCCGGCTGCGCCCCGACCTGGCCACACCACCGCCCACGGACGCCGCTGTGCTCGCCAGGCGCGCGATGGCGCGTGCTTCGGTGGCCCGCGCCTGCGAGGACCTCGACTCGTTCACGCTCACCGTGCTCGAAGCGCTCGTGCTGCTCGACGCGGACGAGCACGAGGTGCCGGTGGAACGTCTCAGCGGATTCCTCGGGCAGGACGTCACCGAACGGCAGGCTGCCTCCCGGGTCGGGGTGCTGCGCGCCCGGGCGCTCGTGTGGGGCGGGGACGGATCGATCCGAATGGTCCCCACTGTTCGGGAGACGACGCGCGCCCACCCCGGCGGGCTCGGGACCCCCGCAGCGGAACTGTCCGAACAACGCGCGCACGAGCTCCTGGGGGAGCTGGACGACGAGGAGCGCCGGGTGGTGGACAAGCTCGCCGGGGCGTCCCCGCTCGGCCGCACCGGGGAAGTCCGCCGGGACGCGGAACGCGGGCAGCGGCCCACTCCGATCCAGCGGCTGCTCGACCGGGGACTGCTGCTCCGCCGGGACGAGGAAACGGTGGAGCTCCCCAGGCAGCTCGGGCTGGCCGCGCGAGGTCCGGAGCGCCCGATGGGCGAGGTCGAGACCGCGGAACCGACCCTCGAACTCACCGAGCACGGGCAGGAGCGGATCGACGGGGCCGCCGCGGGCGAGCTCCTCGAACTGAACAGGCACGTCGAACTGCTGCTCGACTCGTGGGGGCAGGATCCCCCGGACGTGCTGCGCTCCGGCGGCATCGCCGTGCGCGACATACGCCGCACCGGCAAGGAGCTCAACATCACCGAGAACCGCGCGGCGCTGCTGGCCGAGCTGGTGGTGGCCGCCGGGCTCGTCGACACGAGCGGGGAGGAGGACCCGCAGTGGGCCCCGACCGTGCGGGCCGACACGTGGCTGGCGTCCTCCCCGGAGCAGCGCTGGGCCGCGCTCGCCGCCTCCTGGCTCGACCTGCCCCGCCTCCCGGGGCTCGTGGGGGCCCGCGACGAGCGGGGGCGGCTGCTCGGCCCGTTGTCCGAAGGGCTGCGGCGTCCCAACGCGGCGGGGGAACGTCGTCGTGTGCTGGAACTCGTCGACGAACAGCCCTCCGGGTACGGAGTACGACGCGACGCCGACGTCGCCGCCGTGCTGGCCTGGCGCGCCCCGCGGCGCGGCGGGGCGCTGCGCGACGAGACGGTGCGCTGGACGCTGTCCGAGGGGATCACTCTCGGCGTGGTGGCGGCCGGTGGGCTGTCCTCCGGTGGACGCGCCCTGCTGGCCGGGGACGAGAACGCCGCGGCCGAGATGATGGGCCGCGCGATCCCGGAACCGGTCGACCACGTGCTGGTCCAGGCGGACCTGACGATCGTCGCGCCGGGCAGGCTCGAACCCGAACTGGCCCGGGAGATGGATCTGGTCGCCGACGTCGAATCGGCGGGCAGCGCGACCGTCTACCGGATCGGCGAGGCGAGCGTGCGCAGGGCGTTGGACGCGGGGCGGAGCAGCGAGCAGCTGCACGAACTGTTCCGGACGCGCTCCCGCACCCCGGTTCCGCAGGGGCTGAGCTACCTCATCGACGACACCGCCCGCAGGCACGGCAGGCTCCGCGCGGGCACGGCTTCGTCGTTCCTGCGCTGTGAGGACCCCGTGGTGATCACCGAGGTGCTCGGCAGGTCCGATCTCGGTGGGCTCGCGCTGCGCCGGATAGCCCCTACCGTGCTGATCAGCCCGCTTCCGCTGGAGGAGCTGGTCGACGAACTGCGCGCGGCCGGCTACGCCCCGGTCGCCGAGGGCTCCGACGGCGGGGTGCTGGACCTGCGGCCCAGCGCCCGGCGGATCCGGGGGCGTGGCAGGTACGGAGGTCAGCCCGGCGACCCGACCGGCCCCGGCCATCCGAGCGAGCAGCAGCTCGCCGAGCGGGTGCGCACGCTGCGCGCCGGGGACCAGGCAGCGAACGTGCGGGGCAACAAGCTCGCCCCCGAGAAGGGGCGCCCCAGCGCGAACGCGACGCTGGAGCTGCTCCGCGAGGCGGCCCGGCAGGGGCACAGCGTCTGGCTGGGTTTCGTGGACACCCAGGGAGGTTCGACGCAACGGATCGTGCAGCCGGTCAGCGTCGGCAGCGGGGTCCTGCAGGGCTTCGACTCGTCCCGCGACGAGCTGGGCAACTTCCCGTTGCACAGGATCACGTCCGTCGCGGTCGTGGAGGGCTAGCCCGCCGCCGGTGGATCCCCGGGAACGCACGGTTTCGCGCGAAACCGTGCACACCGGCCCGCGGGACGGCGGCTCCGCTCAGCTCTGCGAGGCGGCCATGCGCTGCTTCATGGCGTGCTGCACCAGGGTGATGAGCGTGTTCTTCGTGGACTCCTTGTCCCTGGCGTCGCAGCCGAGGATCGGGACGGAGTCGTCGATGGTCAGCGCCTCGCGGACGTCCTCCAGGCGGTGGTGCATCACCCCGTCGAAGGTGTTCACCGCCACCACGTAGGGAAGCTGCCGGTCGTCGAAGAAGTCGATCGAGGCGAAGGCGTCCGCGAGCCTGCGCGTGTCGACGAGCACCACGGCGCCGATCGCTCCCCGCACCAGGTCGTCCCACATGAACCAGAACCTGTGCTGGCCAGGGGTCCCGAACAGGTAGAGGATCAGTTCGGAGTCCAGGGAGACCCTGCCGAAGTCCATGGCGACCGTCGTGGTCACCTTACCCGGGGTCGCGGTGAGGTCGTCGACGCCGACGCTGGCCTCGGTCATGACCGCTTCGGTCGTCAGCGGAAGGATCTCGGAGACCGAACCGACGAGCGTAGTCTTGCCGACCCCGAAGCCACCGGCGACCACGATCTTCGTCGAAGTCTTGCCCGCACCGTCACCGGCCGCCGCGCGGGGATCAGAGCTTGCGAAGCCCACTGAGCACCCTTTCCAAGAACTCCATGGAAGGCCGGTCGCCCACGACCATTCCACTCTCGTGAATCTCGACCAGGCCGAGTCCGGCCATGTCGCCGATCAGCACCCGCACCACACCCAGCGGCAACCGCAGGTGGGCCGAGATCTCGGCGATCGAGCGCGCATCGGTACACAGATTGCAGATCGACCGGTGCTCGGGACTGGCCTGAGCACTCTGGGTACGCCCCCGCTCACTGGTCGAGACCAGTGTTTCGATCGCGAGGTCGTACTCGGTCCGGGTACGACCGCGCGTGCGGGCGTACGGCCGCATCAGCGAACCCGCTTCCTCCGAGTCGCCCTCCGGGGACGCACCTTCCTGTCCCGGGATGGACGGCATGGAGGAGGACAGCGACGGCATCGACTGGGACAGCGGTGACATCGGCTGCGAGATGGACGGCATCGAGACGGGCCCGCCGTCCGCTCCCCCGCGGTCCGCCCCCGGCCGGTCGGGTCCGCCGCGCTCCGGTTCCCCGCGGTCACCGGGATCGGCACCGGGGCCGGGACCGTCGCGATCGGACCCGAACAGGTCGGCTCCCGGACCGCCGAACAGTCCGCGCTGGTACTCCTCCGTACTGGCCGTGTCCCCTCCTCGGGCGGGCTGGTCGCCGGGCCCCCCGCCCCGAGGACCGCCGAGGAAGTCGTCCTGCCAGTCGTCGGCTCCTGTGCGTTGACCGTAAAGACGGAACAGGTCACCGTCCCAGTTCGGGTTGGCCCCCTCGCTCATAATGAGCTCCCAACGTCAGCCGAGGCTGATCTCATCGACCCATACCCTGCAACTGAGCACGCAGCTCCGGGGTGAGCTGGCGCCCGACCCGTTCGACGAGCAGGGTCATCTCGTAGGCGACCAAGCCGATGTCGGCATTGGGTGCTGCCAACACGGCAAGGCAAGAACCGTCACTGATCGACATCAGGAACAGGTAGCCCTGCTCCATCTCGACGACGGTCTGGGTGACGTCGCCGGCCTCGAAGCATCGCGCCGCCCCCTGGGTAAGGCTGACCAGCCCTGATGCGACGGCCGACAACTGCTCGGCGCGGTCACGTGGCAAACCTTGGGAGCCTGCGAGCAGCAGGCCGTCCGCGGAGACCACGACCGAGTGCGCTACGCCGGGCACCCGACGCACGAAGTCGGTAATCAGCCAACTGAAACTGTTGCTGCTCATGGGTTGCTGGACGGACCCGGTCACTCCTGCTCCTCGTGACGGCTCGGAATCGAGCGGGACTGTTCGGTCGAATCCGGTTCGACCTTGGCGTGCCTACCACGCCGGACACCTTGCTGAAAGTTGGACATTCTCCCACGCACGGCGGAAGCCGACCGCGGCACGGCCGGTTTGCTCGGTGCCTGCGACTGCGGTTGTGCGGCCGATCCGGGAACCAGATGCGACTTGGGCCTGCGCTTGGGCAACCCCGCAGAGGTCTGCTCCGGTTCCTGCTCGGTCTGCTGTACGAGTGCCTCAGCAGCCTCCCAGCCCTCGTCACCGGCGCCCCAGCCGGGATCGTTTCCGGCCTGGCGCGCATCGGCGGCCCGGTTGCGCTGCTCACGTGTCGCGGCCCTGCGGCCGGAGAAGGCCTGCATGGCGTTGGCCGGACCGCTCCCGGGGACCGAGCCGCTCTCGTCACCGCCGGACGAGTGCTCGTCCGGCACCCGCGCGGTCGTTTCACCGTCCGCTGCGGACGGGTTCGGAAGAGGCGCCGCCGATCGATGCTGCTCCTCCTCCGGACGGGGTTCCGGCGGGAAGTCGTCCCCCCGGTGCGATTCGGCACTGCCGTTCGCGTGCTGGACGTCGGCGGAGCGCCCCGCTTCGTCGAGGCTTCCGGACGCCACCGGGGAGTAGCCGTCACGGTGCGACACCTCGCCCCCTTCGAAGGAGCCGTTGGCCGGACCTCCGCCCGACCAGCCGATGGCGTCGTCGACGAGCTCGGAGTCGGAGGGCAGCTCCGTGCTCCGGTCGAAGGCGGACATGCTCGTCGACGGGGCCTGGTCCTCGTCCTCCTCCCGGAACCACTGGGAGAGCACGGCCTCGTAGATGGGCAGACGTTCCGTGGGGGCGTCGTCCGCCTCGAACGTGCTGCCGGGAGGCGGACCACTTCCGAGCGGGGGCACCGCCCGTTCCTGCCGGTCCTCGGTCGGTTCCGGAAGCGGTTCGGCAGCCGCTTCGCGGGGGTCCGGCTCCTGCACCGGCCACGGCAGGTAGTCGGTCTTCTCCGTTTCGAACGGACTGTGGAACAGGTCCGCGGGCTCGCCCACGCCGGGCGGTGGTCCGCACTGCCCCTGGTAGTCCGTGGCGTCGTCCCCGACAGCGTGCTCGGCCGTCGCGTCGGAATCGGGCCAGTCCATCGCCGACCAGTCCGAGTCCGGCCACTCGCGCTCGAAGTGATCCGCTCCGCGCGCGGAGCCCTCGGTCGAGTCGCCGTGGTCCTCCCAGAGGGGGACCTCGGTGGCCCCGTAGGCCGCCCCCGAGGACAGCTGGACCGAGTAGTTCGGCGGTTCGGCGGGGGCGCGCTGCTGCTCGACGTCCTCCGCGGACTCCTCCTCGGGGAAGAGGAACTCCTCCGAGTCGCGGCGGTCGAGCTCCCGCTGCCCCGCGGCGGAGGACTCCGCGGAGTCCTGCTCCGCGTTCTCCCCGGAGGCGAAACCCTCCGCACCGGGGATGTGCTCGAGCTGGTTGCGGTCTCCGCCTGCCGTGCCGAAGGCCGCGGCGAGCCCGGAGTGGGCCCCCGTGTCGGTCGTCCCCTCCCGCGGCTGGTCACCGCGCGGGACGTCCGGCATCGGCATGGGGCCGTTCGGGGTGAGCTGCACGATCAGCTCGCCCGGCAGCCGGACCGTGGCCGTCGCACCGCCCTCGAGGTCACCGTTGTTCTCCAACTCCACCGTGACGTTGTGCCTGCGGGCGAGCTGCCCGACCACGTACAACCCCATCCGGCGGGAAACGGAGACGTCGATGTCCGGAGGACGGACCAGCCGGTCGTTGATCTCGTCGAGCTGCTCGACGTCCACGCCGACCCCGCGGTCCCTGATCTCCAGCACGAGCTCCTGCCTGCGGTAGGCGCTCCGGACGCTCACTTCGGTGTCCGGGTTGGAGTAGACGGTCGCGTTCTCCAGCAGCTCGGCGATCAGGTGGACGATGTCGTTGACCACACGTCCCTGCATGGCGAGGTCCGGGGTCTCCCCGATCGCCACTCGTGCGTACTGCTCGACCTCGGAGACCGCGGCGCCGATGACCTCGGCGAGCGGGACCGGACGTACCGTCCTGCGGGTGAGGTCGGTGCCACCGAGGATCAGCAGGTTCTCGTTGTTGCGCCGCATCCGGGTCGCGAGGTGGTCCAGCTCGAACAACTGGCTGAGCTGGTCCGGGTCCTGCTCGTCCTGCTCCAGCCGGTCGATCAGCGAGAGCTGACGCTGCACCAGCGTCTGACTGCGCCGGGCCAGGTTGACGAACAGGTCGTTCACGTTGTTCCGCAGCAGGGCCTGCTCGGAGGCCAGGCGCAGCGCCTGCGCGTGCACGGCGTCGAAGGAGCGGGCGACCCTGCCGATCTCCTCGGTGGTGTGCACCGGGATCGGATCTATGCTGCTGCGTGTCGCCAGGTCCGGGTTCTCGTCGTCGAGGATGGACTGCACGGCTTCCGGAAGCCGGTTGTCGGCCACGTTCAGCGCGGAGCGACGCAACGTGCGCAGCGGAAGCAGCAGGGACCGCGCCACGAACAGGGCGATCGCGAAGGCCAGGACCAGCACCGAGAGCACGACCACGACCGCGACGTAGGTCTGTGTCCGCGCGGCACCGGCGAGGCTGTTGGTCTTGCTCTGCAGCTGGTCGCGGAGCTGCGTCTCGACCTGGTACGTGCGGTTGACCAGCTCGGTGGAGGTGCGCATCCACTCCTGGGGATCGAGGTTCCCGACCCCTCCGCCGTCCTGTGAGCGGACCAGCGCGGTCTCCTCCAGGGTGTGTGCCTTGTCCACGGCCAGACCGGCGACCGTGTCCTCGTAGGTCTGGACCTGGCTGTTGTCGGCCCACTTGCGGAAGTCGTCCATCGCCGCGCGCAGGCCGGCATCGGCCGTGAGCAGCTGGCGCTGTCCGTTGACCCCGAACTCCCCGCTCTCCAGGGCGGCGAGCAGCCGGGCACGTTTGACCGACTCCTGCTCCTTGGCGCGCGCGATCGCGTTGGTGGCCAGGTAGAGCTGGGAGACCTCGGGGTTGTTGATCCGCGTCACGCCCTTTTCCCCGAGGCTGATCAGGTTGTCCACGGAATCGCTGTAGGCGCGCAGCGCGGCCGTGGCCGGGTAGGACGTCTCGTCGGTGACCGTGCGCAGCGCCTGTAACCGGTCCAGCCTTCCCAAGGCCTGGCGGTACGGCTCCACGATCTGGCCGCGGTTGGCCTGCTCGGCCTGCTCGACGGCGTTCCGCAGCTCCTCGACCGCGTCGTCGACGGCGCTGCGCTGCTCGACCAGCTGGCTGCGGTTGCCATTACGCCCCGCCGCGATGTGGGCCACCGTGAGATCACGCTCACGCTGCAGTTCCTGGACGACGTTGTCCGCGCTCGCGTCGAGCGTCACCTGCTGGCGGATCTTCAGCAGCTGCTGGGCCTGGTTGTAGTCGGAGACGACCTGGAACGCCCCGAAGACCAGCGCCGCCACCGTCGGCACCAGCAGCACCACGAGCAGCTTGGTGCGCAACCGCCAGTTGCGCATGCGCAGCCCGCCGGAGGGCCGATTCTCGGCGCGCTCGTCGGCCGGACCGCTGCTGCTGCTCGCAGAGGGTGTTTCCCCTAACACACCCTGATCGCTCGCGGTGGCGGTTTCCGCACCCATCATCAGTGGGTGCGAATCCGCGGACCCCCTCCCGGTCGACCGATCGGGGCCTTTGTTTCCTCCGGCCACTCGTGGCTTCCTCATTCCGACAGTTACGGGCACGTGCCGTTCCGTCGATGGACTGACGGCACCAAAACACGGGATGTGCAGCTCAGGGGATGGTCGCCACCCTGGCGTCCCGAACCCACTCCCCCGGGAATCCGGGGCTGCGCGACTCCCGCGGGCAGCCTCAGCGTACTGACGGACACCACGATCGGAAAAGTGGGGCGCTATACGTAGCGTTATTCACACTATTGCCAGTTTTCCCCCGTTAGAAGGCATCACCGGGTCAAGTGGGTACGGTGAGCAACTCCCCGCGCCGACTGTGAGATGACACACCGCACGCCGTGCCACGGCAGAGCAGCGCCCGACGGTTTCCGACAATGGTCATGCATCAGCGGTATGTGAATACCTAACTAACTAGCGTTAACTCGTCCGGGCGAAACCAGCCACACTGTTGACTCTTCGTACCGGAACCGTGAAAGTAATGAGCTGCCTCATCCCGTCGCCCAATCACCCGAAAGAGCATTGCTGACCATGGTTCGATCCGATGTGCGAGTCGGCCGGAGAAGCCGCTCGTTGTTCCGGACCGCGCTGGCCCTCGCCACCAGCCTCGGTCTCTTCCTGGTTTCCGGCTGCGGCCTGCTCAGCGGCTCGGAAGGCGAATCGAACTCGGAGTCGGGGAACACGAAGATCAACCTCGGCACCATGCCCGCCGTCGACGTGGCCCCGCTCCACCTGGCGAAGAAGAAGGGCTACTTCAAGGACGCCGGCCTCGAAGTCGACCTGACCACCATCCCCGGCGGCGCGCGCGGCATCCCCAAGATCGCCAGCGGCGAGTTGGACATCACCTTCGGCAACTGGGTCTCGTTCATCCGTGCCCAGCAGAAGGGGACGGCCGACATCAAGGCCCTCTCCGACGCCTACCAGGCCGAGGAGGGCACCTTCCTGCTGATGCACATGCCGAACGGGCCCGCGCAGGAAATCTCCGACCTCGCGGGCGAGAAGATCGCGGTCAACACCCGGGGCAACCTCAACGAACTGACGGCGCGGACCACCCTGGAGACCCACGGCGTCAACCCGGACGACGTCGAGTTCGTCACGATGGACTTCCCCGACATGCCCACCGCACTGCGCAACGGCGACGTCGCGGCGGCCTCGGTGATCGAGCCCTTCATCTCGCGAGCCAACCAGCTGGGCGCCCAAACCCTGGTGGACCAGACCTCGGGGCCGACCGCAAACATGCCCATCGCGGGCTACGCGGCCACCAACGAGTGGGTGCAGAACCACGAGGAAGCCGCTGCCGACTTCCAACGGGTGATGTCCAGGGCACAGGCGGAAGCCAACGACAACCGCAGCCAGGTCGAGGAACTCCTGCCGGGGTACACCGAGATCGAGCCGAAGACCGCCTCGCTGGTGACCATCGGCTCCTACCCCTCCACCCTCGAGGCCAGCAGGCTCAAGAGCGTGGTCAGCCTCATGCAGAACAACGGGGAACTGCCGTCGGAGGAGTTCGACGTCGAGTCGATGCTCTTCCACGCCCCCGACGACGAGCAGCAGTGAACTCGGCCCTGCCGGGTTTCTCCGGCTCGGTCGTCGCAGGTGGTCGCTTGGCGGCGCCGGTGGGCAGGGTGGTGTTCTCCGGCGCCGCCCACCGGCGCCGGAGAACCACGCCGGTCCCCGGCACGACAGGCCAGCCCCAATCAGCCAAACGAACGGGCCAGCCGTTCAGACGATTCAGGAAACGATGCGCAACGCCGTCCGCGCACTGATCGGGGTCGCCGTCTTTCTCGTGCTCTGCGAGATCGTGGGCCGCTCCGGTCTCGCCCCGCAGCGGTACCTCCCACCGCCCTCGATCGTGCTGACCGAACTGGCCGAGCTGCTCGGTGAGCGCGACTTCCTGCTCGATGTGGTCGCCACCGTGCTCGCCTGGCTGATCGCCCTGGGAATCTGCGCTCTGGTGGCCGTTCCCGCGGGACTGCTGCTCGGCAGCGTTCCGCTGCTGCGGACGGCGACGACCTCCCTCATCGAGTTCCTGCGCCCCGTCCCCTCGGTGGCACTGATCCCCCTCGTCGTCGTGGTCTCGGCGGGAAGCCCGTCCGGGAAGATCTTCCTCGCCTGCTACGCCGCCGTCTGGCCGCTGCTGTTCAACACGATCTACTCCACGGGCCAACTCGACGAGCAGCTGCTCGAAT
Source organism: Actinopolyspora biskrensis (assembly GCF_013408175.1). Taxonomy (GTDB): domain Bacteria; phylum Actinomycetota; class Actinomycetes; order Mycobacteriales; family Pseudonocardiaceae; genus Actinopolyspora; species Actinopolyspora biskrensis. The sequence continues at coordinate 176,546 of NZ_JACBYW010000004.1, read as the reverse complement.
CGGCGCGGGCCTTCCGCATCTCGCGCGTCCAGCGAATCCTCCGGATCAAGCTTCCCCACGTGGTCCCGTTCGTGTTCACCGGACTGCGGCTGGCCGCCAGCACCGCGCTGATCGTGCTGATCAGCGTGGAGATGCTGAACCCCGGCAGCGGAGGCATCGGGAGCTTCATCTACGTGGCCGGCAGCGGAGCGGGCCGCATGGACCAGGTCCTGGCCGGAACCCTGCTCGCGGGTGTGCTCGGCTACCTGGTCAACGCGGGGATGTCCGGGGCACAACGCAAGTGGATCACCTGGGCTCCTTCGGGAGGGACGACATGAGCGGCGCCGCGAGCTCGCCGAACGCACGCCCGCACCACCGCGTGACGGGGGTGGTGTCCCAGCTGGGCGTGCTCCTCGGGGCCGTGCTGCTGTGGCAGCTGGCCACGGCGGGCGGCGACAGCCCGTTCTTCCCCACTCCGGTGCGCATAGTCACGGAGATGTGGCGAATGTGGTTCAGCGGCGGGATCGGAACGCTGTTCCTGACCGAGGCGGCCTTCGACGACGTGCTGCCCAGCGTGGGCAGACTGCTCCTCGGATGGACGCTGGCCGGAGTGGTCGGAGTGGGTCTCGGACTGCTGCTGGGGCGCTCCGGCAACGCGCTGGCCTACATCGGTCCGCTGCTGTCCTTCGCGCGCTCCATCCCGCCGCCCGCGCTGCTCCCGGTCTTCATGGTGCTGTTCAGCATCGGCTTCAAGCTGCAGCTGGTGACGATCGTGTTCGGCTGCCTCTGGCCGATCCTGCTCAACAGCGCCGACGGGGCCCGCTCCGTGGACCCGGTCAAAACGGAGACGGCCCGCGCCTTCGGGATCTCGCGCGCTTCCTGGATCGGCTCGGTCGTGCTTCCGGGGGCGTTGCCCAAGATCTTCGCGGGCCTGCGGATCAGCCTCTCACTCGCCCTGATCATGATGGTGATCTCCGAGCTCGTCGGCGCCAGCGACGGTCTCGGGCACGCCATGATGCTCGCGCGCGACCAATTCGACTACGCACAACTCTGGAGCGGGATCGTGTTGCTCGGCCTCCTCGGTTACCTGCTGAACACAGTCCTGTCCGTCGTGGAGCGGCGTGTCCTGGAGGCGGTGCCGCAATGACGGGAACGCGGAACGAACCGACGACGGACGGGAGCGGAGGAACCGTGCCCAGCATGCTGGAAGTCTCCGACCTGGAGCACACCTACACGGGACAACAGGAGCACACCGCCATCGGCGGAGTGACCTTCGACGTCAGGGCCGGGCAGCTGACCTGCATCGTCGGCCCGTCCGGATGCGGCAAGTCCACGCTGCTGCGCTGCCTCGCCTCCCTCATCCGGCCGAGCGGCGGCGAGGTGCGGATGCACGGCGAACCCGTGCGCGGGGTTCCCGAGGACCTGGCCGTGGTCTTCCAGGACTACGGTCGTTCGCTGTTCCCGTGGATGAGCGTGCGCGGAAACGTCGAATTCCCGCTGCGTTCCGGGAACGTCCCCAAGGAGCGGCGACGCGAGCGGGTGCGGCAGACCCTGGAGTGGGTGGGACTGTCCGGAGCGGAGCGCAAGTACCCGTGGCAGCTTTCCGGGGGGATGCAGCAGCGGGTGGCCATCGCACGGGCGTTGGCCTGCCGCCCCGCGCTGCTGCTCATGGACGAACCGTTCGCCTCCGTCGACGCGCAGACCCGTTTCGAGCTGGAGGACCTGCTGCTGCGGGTCCGCGCGGAGCAGGACACCACGATACTGCTGGTCACCCACGACATCGACGAGAGCGTCTACCTCGGGGACCGGGTGCTCGTGCTGTCCGAGACGCCCGCGACCGTAGTCGCCGATCTGCCGGTCGATCTCGGCAACGAGCGCGACCAGATCGGCACCCGCGAGTCGGAGACCTTCGTGCACCTGCGCGGTGAGATCGCCCGCATGCTGCGCGGCGGCGGAGGCCACGAGAGGCCGGGCGGAACCGGAACCACCGCGCGGGACACCGGCTCGGAAACCGAGTCCACTTCGGAGGACGAGCGCGCCGACGCGGAGCCGGAGTCCCTCCAGGTGGAACAGGGCTCCCCCGCGCGCGAGGCCGCCGAGTGACTCCGCCCCACCCGTCCGCGGAAGCGTGCTAGATCGCGGAGATCCGTTCGGCGCACAGCGTTTCGCCCGGCTCCGGGTAGCTCATGTACCAGGTCGTCCCGACCGGACAGAGCATCTCGTCGACGCCGGAGGCGACCTTCGTGATCCGCAGGTCGGCCTCGGCGTCGACGCACCGCACCTTGGTGCGGAACTCCGTGGGCGCACCGATCCGCATGCAGTCGCCCTTCCGGACGTCCGGGATCAGGCAGTACCCGCTCCCCTCGCGGACCAGCCTGCTGTAGGCGTCGGAAGGGCACTCGAGGGGCGGGGAGGAGGTGCTGCGCACCACCTCGTAGTCCGAGTCCCGCGATCCGCAGGTGGCGGGGCGCTGCACCCCGGCCTCGATGCTGGGGTCGACGATGTTCAGGCAGGAGCCTTCCGGGCCGTCGGCACCACCGGCCTCCGAACCGAGTTCCTCACCCGTTCCGCCGCCGAAGGCCTCCTCCGCCGATTCGGTCCGCGCTCCCACCCCGACCAGGGTCGCGACCAGCGCGATCAGCACGATCGGAGCGATCACGCTGAACAGCAGCAGCGGCGATCTCGCTTTGCCCCCCAGCCGGGCGCGCGGTGACCGCGCTTCCCACGCCGCGTTGGGACCACCCCAGCTCAACCCGAAGACGTCCCACCCGGGGGTGGTCGGCCCTCCGGGGCCGCCGGGGGAGCTCTCCGCGCCGGCCCGCGCCTCGCCCGGGGGGTTCTGCTCGGGATCATTCGACGGCTGTGGTGGAAAAGTCACGCGCCCCTCTTCCGAAGATCATGCTTTCGGGTTAAATCTAACCGATGATCCGAGGGTTCTCCGCCCATCGAACACTTCCGGCGGAGCAGAAGTTGTGAAATCGAGAACCGCACCGGAGGACCTCCGGCACGAGGGCGGGGACCCGCACCGATCCCGCCACACGCGCTTCCCCTGCGGTTCTCCGGTCGACCCGACGGTCGGGGCGGGGGCACCGCCCGGGGCAGTGGCCCCGACCCGAACCGCCGGGAGGTCCCGCTCCGGCGAACCCGCCGCGATCTGGAGACGGGAGGGCCGTACTACTCCCGGGCCAATTCCGCGAAGCACAGCGTCCGCGCGGGCTCGGGGTAGGTCTGGTACATGGCCCCCGCGGCGCACTCCTCGGAATCGACCACATCGGCGAGGCCGGTCACCCGCCACCCCGCTGCCTCGTCGGCACAGTTCACCTTGGTCAGCAGCGTCGTCTCACCCTCGAGGTCGGCCACGCAGTCGCCGACCTCCACATCGGGGATCATGCAGTAGACGTCCTCGTTCACGAGCAACGCGCCGTAGGACTGCCGGGCGCACTTCCGCGAGTCCTCCCGCAGCTCGACCACGCGGAAATCCGAGCGGGCCGAACCGCATCCGGCCCGTTCGAAGTCGACGTTCTCGCCGCCCCTGGGGATGTGCACGCAGTCGCCCTCGGCGAGGTCCACCCCGCCGATGTCGGACAGCATCTCCTCGACGACCCCCATCGAGCCGGACTTCCACGCGTTCCAGCCGAACAGCGCACCGCACCCGATCAGCACCACGAGGGCGAGCGCGACCAACGAGCCGAACAGCTTCCCGCGTTTCCCGCCCCTCGGGTGGGGCTCCGACACCTCCTCCCCTTCCACCTGCCGCTCGAACCGCGGTTCCGTCTCCGTGATCTCTTCGGGAGCTCGCGCGTCCCACGCCGAGGAATCCTCCGAATCCGGTGTGTCTGGTGGAGTGCTCACGCCGTCCTCTCTGCCTTGCCTCACCCGTTCGAGTGAGCAAACTACTGGATGTCACCGGAACGCTGGACCGGTCGTGACGAGAACTGAAACGAAGCGTTGTGCCAATGGAATTTCCCGGCAGTAACACGGCCACCGGCAGGCGACGATCCCGCGGAGGCCGGACCGCCCCACCTCGTACCGGGAGCGCTCCACCGGCGCGGTGTCCACGACCTGCACCACGCGAACAGCGCCCCCGGTGGAATACTCGACGGCCGGAATCCCGTTGGTCCCCGCGGCACACGCAGCCACGAACCAGCAACAATCCAGTCCAGCCAGGAGCCAGCCCGTGACTGACGGACCACTGATAGTTCAGTCGGACAAGACGGTACTTCTCGAGGTGGACCACGCCGGGGCCGAAGAGGCGCGTACCGCGATAGCGCCGTTCGCCGAGCTCGAGCGCGCGCCGGAGCACGTGCACACCTACCGGATCACCCCCCTCGCGCTGTGGAACGCCCGCGCCGCAGGGCACGACCCCGAGCAGGTCGTGGACGCCCTGGTCAACAACTCGCGCTACCCCGTCCCGCAGCCGTTGCTGGTCGACATCGTCGAAACGATGGGCCGCTACGGCAGGCTGGAACTGACCCACGACCCCGCGCACGGCCTCGTGCTCGGCGCACGCGACCGCGCCGTGCTCGAGGAGGTCCTGCGCAGCAAGAAGATCAAACCCATGGTCGGCGAGCGCCTGGACGAGGACACGGTGGTGGTCCACCCCAGCGAGCGCGGCCGACTCAAGCAGACCCTGCTCAAACTGGGCTGGCCCGCCGAGGACCTGGCCGGGTACGTGGACGGCGAAGCCCATCCGATCTCGCTCGAACAGCGCGGGTGGCAGCTGCGCGACTACCAGCGCCAGGCCGTCGAGTCGTTCTGGGCCGGAGGCTCGGGGGTCGTGGTGCTGCCCTGCGGAGCGGGCAAGACCCTCGTCGGGGCCGCCGCCATGGCCGAGGCCGGTGCGACCACGCTGATCCTGGTCACCAACACGGTCGCGGGCAGGCAGTGGAAGCGCGAGCTCGTCGAGCGGACCTCGCTCACCGAGGACGAGATCGGCGAGTACTCGGGTGAGCAGAAACAGATCCGACCGGTGACCATAGCCACCTACCAGGTGATCACCCGCAAGTCGAAGGGCGAGTACCAGCACCTCGACCTGTTCGACTCGCGCGACTGGGGGCTGATCATCTACGACGAGGTGCACCTGCTCCCCGCGCCCGTCTTCCGCATGACCGCGGACCTGCAGTCCAGAAGGCGGCTCGGGCTGACCGCGACGCTGGTCCGCGAGGACGGGCGCGAGGGCGACGTGTTCTCCCTCATCGGCCCCAAGCGCTTCGACGCCCCCTGGAAGGACATCGAGGCACAGGGCTGGATCGCCCCCGCGGACTGCGTGGAGGTCCGGGTGACGCTGACCGAGGACGAGCGCATCGAGTACGCCACGGCCGAGGCCGAGGACCGGTACAAGCTCTGCTCCACGGCGCACACCAAGGCCTCCGTGGTGCGGGCGATCCTCGACCAGCACCCGGAGGAGCCCTCACTGGTGATCGGCGCCTACCTGGAACAGCTGCACGAGCTGGGGCAGGAGCTGGAAGCTCCGATCATCGAGGGGTCGACCAGGAACAAGGAGCGCGAGAAGCTCTACGAGGCGTTCCGGCGCGGCGAGATCAACCGGCTCGTGGTCTCCAAGGTGGCCAACTTCTCCATCGACCTCCCCGAGGCCTCGGTCGCCGTGCAGGTTTCCGGGACGTTCGGCTCCCGCCAGGAGGAGGCGCAGCGGTTGGGCAGGCTGCTGCGGCCCAAGGCCGAGGGTGGGCAGGCACACTTCTACTCGGTGGTCGCCCGGGACACGATGGACACCGACTACGCTGCCCATCGGCAACGTTTCCTCACCGAGCAGGGGTACGCCTACCGGATAGTGGACTCCGAGGACCTGCTCGGACCCGCCATTCCCGATGTGGACGCCTGACACCGCCGCGGTGCCCACGGCCGGGGGCGGACCGACCGGAACCACCGGTCGTCCCCGTGCAGCACCCGTGACGTGTTCGCGCCCACCGGACGTCGCTGGAGGCCAGGTTGAACACCGATAACAAGGAAACTCCTCCTATCGGAGGCGCCCACCGGTTCGTCGGTCTCGCGGAGAACCTGGAACGGTACGCGGGAAGGCCGTCGGAGGCGGAACCCCCGAACGTGCACGGCCCGGACCGCGGCTACGGTCTGGTCTTCTTCCACCTGGACGAGTACCACCTGACGTCCGTGATCAGCTCGGGGCTGCGCTTCCAGCCCATCGGGGCCGAGCCGGCCCAGGAACTGGCGTGCACGGTGTACCGGGAGCAGGCCGAGGCGGCCCGCTACCTGGTGGACATCTCCTCCGAGCTGCTGGTGCGCAACAGCACCCACCTCGTACCGGACCAGCTCGTCCCCAACGATCAGCCGCTGCTGGCCGGAACCGAGTTCCACGCGCTGCTCGCGGGTGGGCACCCGATGTTCCCCCCCGAGTTCACCAGGTTCACCGACCCCCAGGGGGTGGAGCAGCTGCAGGTCTTCACGCTGCTTCCGGTGACGCTCGGCGAGTTGAACTTCGCCCTCGACCGGGGGGTGTCCGCGCTGCGCAAGCAGTGGGCGCGCTTCGAGGTGGACGTGTTCGACCTGGGTAGACCCAGCGTGGCTTGAAGAATTCCCGCGGGACGGCCGGCCTGCTCGGGTCGGAGTTTTTCCCTCGGCGCCTGCGGCGCCGAGACCACCACCCGAACAACTCGCACCGTCGCGGTAGGTCCACGCCGAGTGACCACCCACGCGAACCGAGCCGAGGCTCTCGAACAGCTCGGCTGCGGGGTGTGCGGTGGGCCGTAGCCGGATGCCACGGGTGGTACGCGCGTGCCAGGATCGTGAGCATGGACTCCTACCCCGGAAAGAAGGACCTGTCCGAGCTCGATGCGGTGCGCGTCTACAGCCTGCCGATGCGCACCAGATTCCGGGGAGTGACGGTGCGCCGGGGAGTGCTGCTCAGCGGGCCTGCCGGCTGGGGGGACTTCTGCCCGTTCGAGGACTACTCGGATTCCGACTCCGTCCCGTGGCTGGGGGCCGCGCTGGAAAGCTGTTTCGACCGCTGGCCGGAGCCGGTGCGGGGGACGGTCCCGGTCAACTGCACCGTCCCCGCCGTGGACCCGCGGCGGGCCCACGAGATCGTCGCCGGTTCGGGGTGCGGCACGGCGAAGGTCAAGGTGGCCGAAGCGGGCCAACCGGCTTCCGCCGACGTGGAGCGGGTGGAGGCCGTACGCGACGCGCTCGGAGACTCCGGGGCGGTGCGGGTGGACGCCAACACCGCCTGGGACGTGGACACCGCCGTGCGGCGCATCCGGGAACTCGATCGCGCGGCGGGCGGGCTGGAGTACGTGGAGCAGCCGTGCGCGAGCATCGAGGAACTCGCCGCCGTGCGAAAGCGGGTGGACGTGCGCATCGCGGCGGACGAGTCGATCCGGCGGGCGGAGGACCCGCTGCGCGTGGCCGTCGCGGACGCGGCCGACGTGGCGGTGATCAAAGCCGCCCCGCTGGGGGGAGTGCACCGCGCCTTGCAGGTGGCCGAGGCCTGCGGCTTACCCTGCGTGGTCTCCTCCGCCGTGGAGAGCAGCGTCGGACTCGCCGCGCAGCTCGCACTCGCCGGAGCGTTGCCCCGGCTGCCGTTCGCCTGCGGGCTGGGCACGATGTCCCTGCTCGACGGCGACGTCGTCACCGACTCCCTGCTTCCCGTCGCCGGACGGATGCCCGTGCCCGAGCGGGCACCCGAGCCGGCTCCCGCGCTGGTCGCCGCCGCCACCCCGACCGCGGAGACCCAGCACCGCTGGCTGGACCGACTGCGCCGGGTGCACGAAACGATGACCGGGTGAGTGAGTTCCCCGCCCCGTTCGGTGGCCCGGTCGCCGTGCCGGTAACCGAGTGGGCCCCGCCTCCCGGCGCGGTCCCTTCTCGGCTCGCGCTCGGTTATACCGAACACCACGGAAAGCCCCTTCACTTCCTGGGCAACCACAGCGCGAGCAACGCCTGCCACAGCGAAGCCGGGGAGAGCGCGAGCCGGAACCCGCGCCGGACGGTCACCCCGCTCCGGATCCGACGATCCGTCGTCGGCGCGGAGTACCGCGACCCGATATGTCCGGTACCGGAAAATCCCGGTCGGGCGGAAGTCGACACTTCGGTGCACATTCCACGAACATTTCCTCCTCGCCCGGAGTTCACATTCCTGATCAACTCGTCCACGAATCCGGATTCGGCCGCCCCGGCCGCCGCGCTTGCCGAGCGCACCGTCCGCGGAGGCGGGAAAACCACACACGGCTCACCTGGTGTGCGATAGCCTTCGACCGCCGCACCGAGCGACATCACGACGCGTAAGGAACCGAATGCCGTCGTCACGCGTCCGAACCGGACGATTCCGTAGTCATCTAGGGGGCAACACACATGTCCGTTGCAGCGGCCGGGCGTCAAGCCATGTCCGCGGTTGCCGAGAATCAGGGGTTTTCCGGTGAATCCGCGGAAAACGCGATCGAAGGATTCACGACCGACCCGGCCGACTTCCTCTCCGCCCGGGAGCAGGGCAGCTCGGCTGGAACTCGGATCGAGCAGCGAACCGCACCGATGGGCGAGATCAGCCAGCTCGTCAACAGCAGCGTTTCCGAGCGCGGGAACGACGGGGAATGGGTCAATGTCATCTGCCCCGTGGTCATTCCCAAGCGCAACGCGCTGACCGGCATCGCACTGCCGGTGCTGGCGCTGGCCGTGATCGCCGTGCTCGGTACTGTCGCGGCGCAGGCGACCGGCGTGGGGACGGCGTGGTTCGGCCCGCACATCTGGGTGCTGCTGGCGATCGCGGCCGTCATGCTGTGGGCGCGGCGCAGCATCGTCATGGTGCCGGAGGGCTGCCATGCGATGATCACCAAGTTCAGCAAGCTGGACCGCACGGTCGGGCCGGGCCGCACAGTGCTCCTCGACCCGCGCAAGCAGGTCAGCTACGTGCTGAACACGACGCGGGAGTACCCGTTCAACGCGCCGATCAGCGAGGCGCCCACCCGGGGCGGTATCAAGGCCTCGGTCGACCTGTTCCTGCAGTTCCGCATCGAGGACCCGACGCAGTTCATGTTCGCGCTCGGCGCGGTGTCCGGCTTCTCCGACAAGCTGACCAACGCGGTCAGCGAGGTCACCCGCAGCCTGATCTACCAGCAGCGCGCCGATGACATCTACGACCTCGTCGGGGAGAGCACCCAGGAACTGCTGGACAACCTGAACGAGCAGTTCCTGCCCGCCGTCCGGCTGACCAGCGCCAACATCACCCATGCCGAGCCGAGCAGCCAGCAGTACCGGGCGGACCTCGCCGCGCCGGAGATGGTGCGGATGGCCAAGGACGCCTACACCTACGAGTACGAGCTCAGCCTGCGCAAGGAGCAGGACGAGGGCGACCTGAACAAGGAACTGGCCTCGATGAACGAGAGCCTGTCCGGCATCAAGGCCGAGATCGCCAGCTACCAGGCGCAGATGGACACCTCCCTGGAGCGGGAGACCAACCGCGCCAAGGCCCAGGCACGGCAGCGCTTCGTCGAGGCGGAGAGCACCGCCAACGCCAACGCCGCCCTGCTGGAGGCCCAGGCCCTGGACATCCGGGCGCTCAGCGCCGCGGACAACCCGGAGATCCTGGAGTACCACTACGAGAAGGAGACGCTGGACAAGCTGGAGAGTCTCGCCGAGCACCTTCCGACGCTCCTCTCGCTCGGTGACGGCGAGAACATCGACTACCTGGCCACCGCGCGGCGGATGCTCGGGGCCACTGAGGACGGTGGCGGACTCTCCGAAGCGGACGTGGCCGCCATCCAGCGGCGCGTCGAGACGATCCAGGAACGCGTGCGCGAGCGCGAGGCCGAGATCGAGCAGTTGCTGACCGCGGGCGGGCACACCGAAACCGATGCGGAACCCCCCGTCGAGCCGGCGGATCCGGAGGAGGACCGCTCCGAGACCCCGGGGTCCGGGGAACCGGCGGACACGCGGGACGTTCGAACCTCCGAGCGGCCCGAGAACGGCGCGGGCCCGATCGACGAGCAGCACCAGGCAGGTGAGCAGTGATGGCGAGCCAGGAACGCGGTTTTTCCAAGATCACCGACGCGGTCGCGTCGTGGTCGAACATCCGCCAGCTCATTCGCGGCGGCGACGAGGGCAAGCTCGTGCCGGTGGTGATCCCGAAGGACAACCGGGGGATCGGCTGGCTCGTGCTGCTGTTCGTCGCCCTCTACCTCGCCGGGACGGCCGCGTTCAGCGGCGGGCTGATCGCCACGGTCACCGGGGCCGGGGCGGCACTGGCCCTGGTGCTCGCCGTGATCGCGCTGTGGCGTGGTTCGATCGTGGAGATCGAGCAGGGCACCACCGGCATCCGCAGCCGTTACGGCGCGTTCACCGGCACGCTCGACCCCGGCCGGCACTACCTGTGGTGGCCCTGGGACAAGGTGGACTTCATCGTGGACACCACCACCGAGATCCCCTACAGCGCACCGGTGGCCGCCTGTCCAACCGCCGAGGACGTGCCGCTGAAGGCCATCGAGTTCTTCCTGAAGTTCCGCATCGACAACCCGATCGACTTCGTGCGCACTATCGGCGCGGGTAACTTCGACGCGGTGCTGTCCAGCGCGGTGCAGGACGCGATCCGGCAACGCGGCAGGCAGGTGCACACCGAGGCGGCCTACGACCTGCGCGGCAGCGACGTCGAGGACATGCAGGCGACGCTGAACCGCCAGCTGAGCAAGTACGGCGTGTGGATCCTCGGCGCCAACATCCCGGACGTACAGCTTCCGGACCAGTACCAGCAGCACCTCGCCACGAGGGAGCGCGTCTCCAAGGAGCTCAGCGCCTACGAACGCGAGTGGGAGCTGACCCGCAAGCGGCGCATCGACAACCTGTCGATGGAGATCGAGCGTGCGAAGAAGACGCGTGACGCCAAGCTGGTCGAGGTGAAGGCGGCCCGCAACCAGGCGCGGCGCGACGTCGCCCGCAGGCTGGAAGAGCAGGAAACCGAGGCCCAGCGGGCTCAGTGGGAGATCGAGGCTCGCGGCAGGGCCACGCTCACCGAGGCGCAGAACGAGGCGAAGTCCCGCGAGCGGCTGGGCCGGGCCTACCGGGACAACCGCGCCGTGCTCAGCTACGAACTGGCGCAGCGCAGGCTGGAGGTCGGTGCGAAACTCGCCGAACACGCGCCGCGCCCGGTCGTCGTACGCGGCGGTGGCGGCGAGCAGTCGACGCTGTCCACGCTGCTGGTGTCCCAGCTGCTGCCGAAGATGAGCTCGGAGGCGTTCGCCAGCGGCGACGCCGCGTCCCGCTCGACCGGTTCCGGCAGTTCCCGGAGCGGGAGCAGCGTGGACGAGGCGATGCAGGCTGTCGACCGGACCGAGGAGTTCGCTCAGTCCATGATGGACAACAGGGCGGGCAACCAGTAGTGCTTCGTTGAGCCCGTTCGTTCCGGTGTCCGGGAACGCGGGGTTCTTCGGCGCGGCCGTGCCGAAGAACCCCGCCGGGCCTCCCGTCCCGTCGACCGGGCCGGGCACGCCGCTCCCCCGAGGAACCGCACGACCGAAGAGCGCCCCGGAACCGTCCGGTACCGGCCCGCGTTCCGGGGCCCGCTCACTGTCGTCCGCGCGCTCTCCTGCGCAGCACCACGAGAACCACGACCAGCCCGGCCACCACGGCGGCCACGGGGGCGAGTCGTTTCAGAACCGGCACCCCCGCCGTGCCGAGCAGATCCACCACGTCCTCGGAGCTCCCCGATAACTCGGCCGCTTCCCGCTTCCCGCCGGGTGTGGCTCCCTCCGGGGAGCCCCCGCCTCCGGTCCGCGCGGCTTCCGAGTGCGGCCGCTGTCCGGAGGACTCGACACCGGTGACCTTCCACCCGGTCCGCCCTTCGGGGATCTCCTGCCGCTCCTGCTCGTCCGCCTGCTCGCCCGCCGGGGCGGGCTGTTCGCCTTCCGGGAGGTGGCCGTTCCCGGAGACGGAGGGGCCGTCCCCGTCCCCGGTCGTACCGGCTGTTTCCTCGGCGGTGGCCGGTGCGGCGGCCTGGCCGGGTTCGGTGCCGGTCAGCCGCTCGGCCAAGCAGTCCGCGAACTGGTTGATCAGCTTCTCCGCCACCTCGGAGATCAGCCCACGCCCGAGTTGCGCGGGCTTCCCGGTTACTTTCAGGTCCGTGTCCACGTGCACGGCGGTGCTCGCTCCCTCGGAGCGCAGTGTCGCGCTCACCGTGGCCGAGGCGGTGCCGTTGCCACGCGAGTCCTTTCCGCTCGCTTCCACGACGGCCCGGCGCGCCTCGGGGTCGACCGAGGCGAAGCTGCCGCTGCCCTTGTACAGCAGTGACACCGGACCGAGTTTGACCTTGACCGAGCCGGAGAACTCGTTTCCCTCCACGCTTTTCAGCGTCGCCCCCGGCATACACGGCGCCACCCGTTCCAGGTCGAGCAGCGCCTGCCAGGCGTCGTCGACCGGAACCGGCACGGTGAATTCGTGCTCCAGCTGCACTGGTCCTCCTCGCATCAGCCGAACGTCCGTCCGGATCGGCGGTCCGCTGGCGGCACGGGAAAATTCCCAGGTCGCCCCTTCGACGCGCCAGCGCCGAACCCTTGCCAAGCACTTCCAGCGAAAGGCTCCGCCCAACGCGGGCGCTCTGAGCCCGCGCAGGCGGCACCGTCGCGGGTTCTCCCGTGGTGCTCTCGCGAGGAAGGCCCGACGTCGTGCGGGCCGCTACCCGATGTCGGGCCTGGCCGGAGCGAGAGCCCGCGAGAGGTTCCGCCACCCGCACCGCCGAGCAAACCGAACCGAGCCGGAATTCCAAGAATGAGGGTTCTAAGAACTCGCAGCGGTGGCCAGCGCCCGCCCGGTCAGGACTTCGGCCAGGTGTTCCCGGTAGTCCACATCGGCGTTGGCGTCGCTGCCCGCGCTCGTTCCTTCGGTGGCACGCGCGGCCGCCTGCCTTATCGCCTCCTCCGTGGGGGCCGCGCCGAGCAGCGCCTGCTCCACGCCCTCCGCACGTATCGGGGTCGCTCCCATGTTGGTCAGCCCGACCCGCGCGCGGGCGATCTTCCCGCCTTCCACGAGCACCGTGGTCGCGACTCCCACCACCGACCAGGCCTGTGCCACCCGGTTGAACTTCTCGTAGTGCGCGCTCCACCCCGTGTACTTGGGCAAGCGGACCTCGACGAGGATCTCGTCCGGCTCGATCGCCGTGGTGAAGTAATCGACGAAGAACTCGCGTGCCGCGATGTTCCTCCTCCCGGAGGGACCGGCCACGACCATCTCCGCGTCCATCGCCAGTACGGGCGCCAACAGGTCGCCCGCGGGATCGGCGTGGGTTATGGAACCCCCGAACGTCCCGCGGTGCCGCACCTGCGGGTCGGCGACGGTCCGCGTCGTCAGCGCGATCAGCCCGGCGTGTTCGGAGACCAGGTCGTCACGCAGCACATCGTGGTGACTGGTCATGGCGCCGATCACCAGTTCGTCGCCTTCCTCGCGGATTCCGCGCATCTCGGCGACCTTGCCGAGATCCACCACCAGCGAGGGATCGGCGAGCCTCATGCGCAGCACCGGGAGCAGGCTCTGCCCTCCGGCCAGGACTTTGGCGTCCTCCCCCGCGCTGCTCAGGGTCCGGACCGCCTCCTCCACCGTGGAGGGGGCAACGTAGTCGAACTCAGCGGGAATCACCTGTCACCTCCGGTCGCGAAACCACCGTCGCTGTCACTGGATCCGAGCCCGCCACCGGATTCCGCCTCCGTGGCGGAACTCGACCGGGCCTCGGACAGGGCCCGCCACACCCGCTGCGGCGAGCACGGCATCCGCACATCGGTGACCCCGTAGTGCCTGATCGCGTCGACCACCGCGTTGACCACGGCCGGGGTGGAGGCGATCGTGCCCGCCTCGCCCACTCCCTTGACCCCGAGCGGGTTGGAGGTCGCCTCGGTCTCGGTGCGGTCCGTTCGGAACTCGGGTAGATCCATCGTGGACGGGACCAGGTAGTCCGCGAAGGTCGCGGTCGTCAGCGTGCCGTCCTCGTCGTGAATCGCCTCCTCGTACAACGCCTGGGCGATCCCCTGGGCCAGTCCACCGTGCACCTGACCCTCCACGATGAGCGGGTTGACGACGCTGCCGACGTCGTCCACGCACACGTAGGACCTGATGCGCACCCCTCCGGTCTCGGTGTCCACCTCGGCGGCGCACAGGTGCGTTCCGTGCGGGAAGGAGAAGTTCTCCGGGTCGTAACTGGCCTCTGCGTCGAGGTTCGGCTCCACTCCCTCGGGCAGGTCGTGGGCGGTGAACGCGGCCAGCGCCACGTCCGTGATGCCCACGCCCTTGTCCGTGCCGCGAACGGCGAACCGCCCTTCGGCGAAGTCCAGGTCCTGTTCGGAGCACTCCAGCATGTGCGCCGCGATCTTCCCGGCCTTGTCGACCACCTTGTCGGAGGCCTGAACAGCCGCGATCCCCCCGACCGCGAGCGAGCGGGACCCGTAGGTGTCCAAACCGCGCGGCGAGGACTGCGTGTCACCGTGCAGCACCTCGATGTCCTCGAAGGGCACGCCCAGCCGGTCGGAGACGATCTGGCTCCAGGCGGTCACGTGGCTCTGCCCGTGCGGCGAGGTGCCGGTGACCACCTCGACCTTGCCGGTGGGCAGCACCCGGACCTGGGAATGCTCCCAGCCCCCTGCTCCGTAGGACAGCGAACCGAGCACTCTGGACGGAGCCAGCCCGCACATCTCGGTGAAGGTGGAGATCCCGATACCCAGTTGGACGGTGTCGCCGCGCTGCCTGCGTTGCACCTGCTCGTCGCGCAGCTGCTGGTAACCGAACATCTCCATCGCCCGGTCCGTTGCCGCCTCGTAGTTCCCGGAGTCGTAGGTCAGCCCGGCGATGGTGTCGAACGGGAACTCCTCGTGGCTGATCCAGTTCCTGCGGCGGACCTCCATCGGATCCATGTCGAGCTCGGCAGCCAGCTCGTCCATCATCCGTTCGATCGCGAAGGTCGCCTCGGGGCGTCCCGCTCCCCGGTAGGCATCGGTCGGTGTCTTGTTGGTGAACACGTTCGTGCAGGTGAACCGATATGCGTCGAACTTGTAGATCGAGTTGAACATCAACGCGCCGAGAATCGGCACCCCGGGCGAGACCAGCCGCAGGTAGGCCCCCATGTCGGCGAGCAGGTCGACCTTGAGGCCGGTGACGGTCCCGTCCGCGCGCGCGGCCAGGGAGAGCCGCTGCACCTGGTCCCTGCCGTGGTGGCCGGAGATCATCGTCTCGGACCTGGACTCGGTCCACTTGACCGGGCGCCCGAGCTGTTCGGCCATCAGGAAGGTGAGCATCTCCTCGGGGGTGACCTGCAACTTGCCGCCGAACCCCCCTCCGACGTCCGGAGCGATCACCCGGACCTTGTGCTCGGGGGTCCCCAGCGTCATGGCGATCATCGTGCGCAGGATGTGCGGCACCTGGGTGGCCGACCAGACCGTGTACTGCTCCCCCGTCGGGTCGACGAGAACCGAGCGGGGCTCCATGAACGCGGGGATCAACCGCTGCTGCCGGAAGGTGCGGTCCACCCGCACCTCGGCGTCCCGCAGCGCCTGCTCCACGTCGCCTCCGGTCCCCGCCTCGACCGAGTCGAAGGTCCACGTCGCGTTGCGGTTGGTGCCCAGCTCCTCGTGGACCAGCGGGGAGCCGTCCCGCGCCGCCGACTCGATGTCGAGCACGACGTCGAGGTCCTCGTAGTCGACGTCGATCGCGTCCAGGGCGTCGCGCGCCTCGGCCGCGCTGCGCGCTGCGACCATGGCCACGGCCTCACCGGCGAAGTTGACCGAGTCGACCGCCATGGAGGGGGCGTCGGGGGCCTTCATGTCCTCGGTCACGGGCCAGGCGCACGGCAGGCTGCCCTGCCGTTGCGCGATGTCGGCCCCGGTCACCACCGCGTGCACCCCGGACATCCTCCGGGCTTCAGAGGTGTCGATGGAGCTGATCCGGGCGTGGGCCACCGGGCTGCGGAGCACGGCGAGGTGCACCGTGCCGGGCGGGCTCATGTTGTCGGTCCAGCGTGTCCTTCCGGTGACCAGCCGGGCGTCCTCCTTGCGCTTGCGCGCGCGACCGAGCTCCGGTTCGGACGGGCTCACTGGCGTGGCGGTCATCACTGTCCTCCCGTCACACGTGCGTCGGCCTGCTCGCTGGAAGCGCGCGGAGCCGGTGTCTCCCCGGAGTGCTCCATGGCCGGTCCCGCACCCGGCCTCATCTGTTCGGAGGCGTCCCGCACGGCGCGGACTATGTTCTGGTAACCCGTGCAGCGGCAGAGGTTGCCTTCCAGGCCTTCCCGGATCTGCTCGTCGTCCGGCTCGGGGTTCTCCGCGAGCAGGTCCAGGGCCTGCATGATCATCCCCGGGGTGCAGAATCCGCACTGCAACGCGTGGTTGTCGTGGAACGCCCGCTGCAGCGGATGCAGCCTTCCTTCTTGGGAGAGGGCTTCGACGGTGGTCACCTCGTGCCCGTCCGCCTGGACGGCCAGCACCGAGCAGGACTTCACGCTCTGCCCGTCCAGGTGGACCGTGCAGGCCCCGCAGTTGCTGGTGTCGCAGCCGACGACGGTGCCGACTTTGCCGAGCTGTTCGCGCAGGTACTGCACCAGCAGGGTTCTGGGCTGCACCTCGTCGGTGTAGGTGGTTCCGTCGACATCGACGGTTATGCGCGGCATTGGGCCTCCTCAACGGGCCTGGCCCGCGGTGCGCGGACGTACATCGGAACAACCCGTCAGAGTGACGGGAATCACAACTAGAGCCTGCTGCTCCTCACCGGTTCGAGCAAGTCCACGATCGGTCGGGATCATGGTCCCGGACGACACGCGCCGTGTCCGGGCAGCGACACAGCGAACTCCGGGCCACGATCCGGTGAAATTCCGCCGCGAACGCGCGGGGCTTCACCGATCGAGTCACCGGTTGGCTCGGTTTCTCCTTCGGCTCGGCAGCGCCGAAACACGCCACCCGAGCAACCCGAGCCACCGAAAAACCGGACCGGAACTCCCGGAAGGAGGCTCCGTCCAACGCAAGTGCTCTGAGCCCGCGCAGCTCGACCGACCGCGGGCTCTCGGTCGAGTGCCCGGCGAGGACGGTCCCGACGTCGTGTAGGTGCCTACCCGATGTCGGGGCACCCGCAGCCGGGCGCCGACCGAGGTTCCGCCAAGTGACCCGCTGAGCAAAGTTCCGCTACGAGCTCCTACGGTGCACTTCCTTCCAGAGCGCGCGCAACGCCTCCAGGCTGTGCCCGGCGACCAGCGCGTCCACATGGGGCAGCGCCGCGGCTATCCCGGACTGCACGGGCGAGTACCCCGAGCGGCCCGCGTGCGGATTGGCCCACAGCACGGCGTGCGCCAGCCTGCGCAGCCTGCCCGCGGCCTCGGCGAGCTCGGCCGCGTCCCCGCGTTCCCAACCGTCCGAGAACAGCACCACCACGGCCGACCTGGCCGCCCCGCGCTGCCCCCAGCGGTCCAGGAAGGCGCGCAGGGTCTCGCCCAGCCTGGTTCCCCCGGAGAAGTCCGGCACGGCACGACCGGCCGAGATGAGCGCCACCTCCGGATCGCGCTGCCGCAATTGGCGGGTGACCCTGGTCAACCGCGTCCCCAGGGTGAAGACCTCGGTACTCGCCGGGGCCGCCCGCACCACCAAGTGCGCGAAGCGCAGCAGGGCGTCGGAGTAGGCGCTCATCGAGCCGGACACGTCGACGAGCAGCACCACCCTGCGCGGCCTGCCCGCCCGCGCCCGGCGAGCGAGCCGCACCGGCTCCCCGCCGGACCGGAGCATGGCACGCATGGTCCCGTCCGGATCCAGTGTTCCCCGCCGGGCGGGACGTCGCCGCAGCGAGGAACGTCGCGGCGGACGCAGGTCCAATTGGGACAGCATCCTGCGCAGGTGCGCCCGCTCGGCCTCGCCCAGTTCGGCGAGGTCCCTCCTGCGCAGTGTCTCCACATCGCCGGCAACGGCCAGCTCCTCGGTCTCCGAGGCCTCGGACTCCCCGTGCGACTCCCCACCGAGCGGGGCCGCGCGCGGACGGACGGCACGGTGCCGGGCCACCGCGCCACCGGATTCGGGGAGCCCGCCGAACCAGGCGGCGAACGCGGCGTCGAACAGCGGCAGGTCATCCGGCTCGGAGCACAGGGTCAACCTGGCCGCCCAGTACAACCGCGTCCACTCGGTCAGATCGACGTGGGCGGTGGCGTCCAGAAAGGCCCTGACCCGCCCCGGATCGCAGTTCAGCCCCGAGTGGCGCAGCGCACGAGCGAACCCGACGAGCCCTTCCAGCGCGTGACCCACCTCATTCATATCCGCATTGTGCACCTCGCGCGGCGATCACGGCCCGGTTCCGACGCCGGTTCGGAGACCCGGGTAATCCGACGCGGGGTTCGACGCCCCGCGCCTCGCGGACCGGGGCGAGGCGGAACCGGCCCGCCGGGGAGCTCGGCGACCAGTCACCGGTCCGCCCGCTCCGACGTTCCGGGACCTCGATCAGGCGAAGACGATGGTGCTGTTGTCGGTGCGGACCACGCGGTCCTCGCTGTGCCACCGCACCGCGCGGGAAAGCACGGTGCGCTCGACGTCGGCACCGCGACGCCGGATGTCGGCGACGGTGTCGGCGTGGGTCACCCGCACGACGTCCTGCTCGATGATCGGTCCCTCGTCGAGGTCCTCGGTCACGTAGTGGGCGGTGGCTCCGACGAGCTTGACCCCGCGCTCCTTGGCCTTGGCGTAGGGGGCCGCCCCGATGAAGGCGGGCAGGAACGAGTGGTGGATGTTGATGATCGGCACCCCCAGGTTCGCGATGAAGTCGCCGGACAGGATCCGCATGTACCGGGCCAGCACGACGAAGTCCACGTTGCCCCGCAGCAACCGCAGGTGTTCGGCCTCGGCGGCCGGTTTGCCCATTTCACCCGTGGGCACGTGCACGAACGGGATGCCGAAGGCACGCACTTCGTCGGCGGTGTCGGTGTGGTTGGAGACGACCATCGAGATAGTCACCGGCAGCTGGCCCCGCCGGTGCCGCCACAGCAGGTCGAGCAGGCAGTGGTCCTCCCTGGAGGCGAAGACCGCGACGCGTTTGGGCACCGACATGTCGCGCAGCGTGAAGCCGAGGTTGAACCCCCCGGCCAGCTCGGTTTCCAGATCCCGCTCGATCGTGGGCAGCACGGCCTTGAGGTTGTCGAGCCTGAACACCGTGCGCTGGTAGAACGCACCGCCCCGCGGGTCGTCGGAGTACTGGTCCAGCGAGACGATGTTCGCGCCGTGCCCGCTCAGCACCGCGCTGACCGCGGCGACGATGCCGGTGCGGTCCTCGCCCTGCACGATCAGCGAGGCGTGGTCCTCCGACAGCGCGTGGTTCTGGGGCGGGACGGGCGACCCCGTCCGCGACGTCGCCGGTTCTGCAGTCAAGTCAGCTTTCCTTCCGCCGGAACTCGGTGACCCAGTCCGCTGTGGCTCTGAGCCCACCGAAGGTGTAAAAGTGCAGTTCGATCTCACCGTGACGCCGGACGTCATAGTTCCGGGCAAGAGTGTGCAGGAACCGGTCGGGGCCGGCAGTCCCCATCAGATTGGTCATCAACGACAGCCCGTACTTCCTGGCGATGCCCGCACTCGTGCCGACGCCGAATCGCGCGGCGTAGCGCAGCAGGATGCCGTCGCTGACGATGTGACCGGCAGGAGTGACCGGGACGAACTGCTTCGCCTGCCCGACGGCGCAGTCGCGGAGCTCGTTCGCGCTGACGTCCATCAGCAACCGCGTGGCATCCGGCCCCCGCAGGAAGGTGTCGAACATGTGGTGCGAGAGCTCCAGGAACGCCACGCCCTCGTGCCAGGCGCGCTGCTCCGCACGCCAGCCCGCGTACTCGGATTCGACCACTTCCGGCAACCAAGGTGCGGCGTTCGGCTTCCACAGCAGACTCGAGGGTGACCCCGCCTGATCGATGCCGTCCTGAAGACTGGATGCCGTCATGGCGGTTTCCCTTCCGGTATCAAAAAATGAGTTGACCAGCACTGAATCGAGCTAGTTAGGCGGAACCGTGGAACGGATCCGGAAACGGATACCGGCTCGAGAGCTCGGTAGCCTCGGGTCACGACCGATACGGGATGTGATGATGAGCGATGTCGACCGGGTGACGCTGCGGGACGTGGCCGACGCCAGCGGCGTGTCCCGAGCCACTGTGAGTTTCGCCCTCAACGACACCCCGAACCAGACGATCTCGGCGGCCACCCGGGAACGGGTACTGCGCACGGCGCGTGAACTCGGCTACGCGCCGCACGGCATCGCCCGCGCTGCGGGAGGGGACGTCCCGAATCGTCGTGCTCAACGTCGACACCAGTTTCGAGGGCAACTACTCGCGCAGCTTCACCCGCGGGCTCGACGAGGAGCTCGCCGAGCACGAGCACGAGCTGATGGTCCGGCACTGCACTCCCACGGCACGGTCCACCCGGCAGGTGCTCGACGCGATCACTCCCCGGGCGGTGCTGCGACTCGGCGAGGCGTACCTGACCGGTGACGCGCTCGGGGACCAGGGCGGCGGCTGGCGGGACGGGCTCGCCGCACACACCTCGATGCAACTCCGTCACCTCGCCGAGCGCGGTCACACGCGGATCGCCATGGCACTGCCCGACCCCGAATCGCCCCTGAGCGGGGTTCGACTGCGCTTCGCGCGGGAGGCCGCGCGAACCCTGGGACTCCCCCCGCTTCGGTGGTTCGCGGTGCCGCGCCCCAGGAGCGCGGGCACCGTTGCCGTGCGGGATTTCCTCGACACCTCCCCTCCCCCGAGCGCGATCGCCGCTTTCGACGACGACATCGCGCTCCGCGTCGTCACGGGACTGCACGACCTCGGGTACCGCGTTCCCGACGACGTGGCCGTGATCGGATTCGACGACACCGAGTACGGCGAGCTGGTCACGCCCGCCCTCACGACCGTCCACATCGATGCCGAATCGCACGGGCGCCTGGCGGCACGCACCGTTCTGGAGCTCGACACCACCGGGCTCGACGCGGTCCCCGGGCGGGTGATCGTCCGCGAATCGGCCTGACGGCGGCCGTTCCCGCTCTTCGCACCAGTGGTGTCCCGTTCACCGGAGGCCCCGCGGCGCACCGAGCGGTTCGGGGAGTCGGCACGCGCGGAACCGGTACCGCCGTCCGGAGCGTCTCCGGGACGGGCAGCGGGGAACAGGCGCGGTTTCGGAGCAGCGGTTTTCGGAGCGCGTTTTACACGCCCGTGTGAAGCCGGAGCCCGGTCTGGCAGGGTTGCCGGTATGACTGGGCCCGAACACTTCAAGACCGCGCAGCGCCTGCTCACCGAAGCATCGGAGCAGAACGACCCGGAAAGCGAACGTACGTACCTGGCACGCGCCCAAGTGCACGCCACCCTCGCGCAGACCGCGGCGACCGCCCAGGCGGGCGGGCCGATCTTCAACGAGGACGGCGAGTTCGTGATCGGCGGGATGACCGAACCGCAGGAGGCCGCCTGGAAGACCGTGCTCGATTCGGACGAGACCGAAGCGGAGTAACCGGAATCCGCACACCGCCGCACCGAGGTTCCCCGTTCTCCCCGTCGTAGGTGGTTGCGCGGACGTTTCGGCGCTCCCGGCGCCGCAACGACCGCTCCCGCAGGCGGCGCCGCCGCGAGAGGTTCCGCTCAGCGACCGCCCACGGCGGGGGGAGGCGGGGAAACTTCGATCAGACGCCGAACCCCAGCACCTCGCCGGAGGCACGCACCCGCTGGGTGTCCTCGCGGTACTTCAGCACCGTTCCCAGGGTGCGGGCGGCGGTCTCGGTGTCCAGTTCCGCCCTGCCGAGCGCGAGCAGCGCGTTCGCCCAGTCGATCGATTCGGCGACCCCCGGTGGCTTGAGCAGCTCCATGGAACGCATCCGGCGTACCGCGTCCGCCACCTGCTCGGCCAGCCGCTCCTCCAGGCCGGGGACCCGGCTGCGCAGGATGGCCACCTCACGCCGCAGGTCCGGGTGCTCCAGCCAGTGGTAGAGGCACCGGCGTTTGAGCGCGTCGTGCACCTCGCGGGTGCGGTTGGAGGTCAGCAGCACGAACGGGGGACGCCGCGCCTCCACGGTCCCGAACTCGGGGATGCTCACGGTGTAGTCGGAAAGCACCTCGAGCAGGAAGGCCTCGAACTCGTCGTCGGCGCGGTCGATCTCGTCGACCAGCAGCACGCAGGGAGCCTGCCACAGCGCACGCAGCAGCGGCCGTGCCAGCAGGAAGCGGGAGGTGTAGAGCGAGGCCTCCGCCCGCGCGGTGTCGATCCCCTCCTCCGCCGTGGCTTCCAGCGTCCGCAGGTGCAGCAGCTGGCGCGGGAAGTCCCACTCGTAGAGCGCCTGGGCGGCGTCGATGCCCTCGTGGCACTGCAACCTGATCAGCTCGGCTCCGTAGGCGCTGGACAGGGCGTGCGCGAGCGCCGTCTTGCCGGTGCCCGGCTCCCCCTCGCACAACAGCGGCCGTCCCATGCTGGCGGCGAGAAAAGCCGCCGTGGCTATGCCCTCGTCCGGAAGGTAGCCGGTGTTCCGCAACGCCGCGGAGACGTCGGTGGGCGAGTCCGGCGCGGCGGAGCTGCGATCGTCGAACATGTCGCGAGCGTATGCGACGGATCACGTTGTGCGCTCTCCCGCGGGTCCCGCGAACCGGCCGGTCCGGCAGGGCCGGGTGGAGGCCCTCGACGCACACGCCTCGTTCCCGGGAGCTTTCCGGCAGAGCCCGTTCGGCGGACGACGCGAGCGGTACCGAATCCCGCCCGTTCCTCCCGGAGGACCGGAAGCCATACTTACGCGAGTAAGGACCACGTACAGCCGAGGTGGATCTTGAACCGGTTCAGCGGATTCCCCGCCCATGTCGAGAAGTACCTCGGCAGGATTCGCGGCGCGGACAGCCAGGAGACCGATTCGCGGGAGCGGGGGTATCACCTCGTCTACTGCGACCCACCGCACGGCGCGCACATCTCGGTGCTCACCAACGGACTGCGCTCGCACGCGGCGGGCGCACCACTGCCGCACGAGCTGGTTTGCACACTGCACAGTGGACAGGAGAGGCAGGCGCGGCACCTGACCGGCGTCATCGCCGAACTGCTGGAGGAGTCGAACAGCCGCGTGGGCCCGGGCGCACTGATCATGAACGACAGGGCGCTGCTCCCGGAAACCGAGGTCAGCGGAGCCCTGGCCGCTCCCCACCCCTACCTGGGCGAGGACTTCGACATCCTCCGCGACGACTCGGGGGAGGCCGTACTGCGCATCATCACCCTGCTGCCGATATCGCGGGGCGAGGCGCAACTCGTGGCGCGCTACGGCAGCGACGTGCTCTACGACCGGTGGGAGCAGCACGACAGCGATCTGCTCGATGCCTTCCGGCCCTCCGTGGCCTGATCCCCGGGCCCTCCGCGAGCCCCCGGGGATGAGGCGCACCCGAACCGCCGGTTCCCCGAGCCGGCGGTGGTGGAACTCCGGGTAACCCGGGGGTGTTCCCCGAGGCGGGCGGGGGTGTTCTCGCCGTTCCATGGAGCCATGACGCACCAGGATGAGCACCGCGAACACGCCGTTCCCGAGACCGGGGTCGTCCGCCCCGGAACCGCCACGAAACACCGCAGGTTCCGCCGTTCCCGCGACGAACGCATGATCGCCGGAGTGTGCGGCGGGGCGGCGGAACTGCTCGGCGTGGACGTCACGATCGTCCGCATCGGGCTGGTCGCCGCGACGCTGATCGGTTTCGGGTTCGGCTTCCTGCTCTACCTCGCCTGCTGGATCATAGTTCCCGAGCAGTGACGGGCGACCGCGCGAAGCGGTTCACCGCATGTCCGGGGCCTGCCGGATGAACTCGTCGAGCACCCCGTCCGCGACACGCACCCGCCCCTGGGGACGGGTCTCACCGGGCACGGTGCGTATCGACTCTGCGCGGTCGGCGAGCTCGGCCGCCTGATCGAAGCGGTCCGCGGCCGTTTCCGAGCTTCCGTCGGCCCGCGCGGAGAAACCGTCCAGAGTGGTCAGCAAGGCCTCGCCCCAGGCATCGGTCGCGCGCAACCACGGCCGCGCGTCCGAGACGAAGTCCTTCGGCGCGTTCTGCTCGATCCGTTCCGGCGCGTCCGCGATCGACCGGGCGTAGCCGCGCAGGTCGGCAACGGCCTGCTGCCTGCCTGCGCCGTCCGAGTTCCACGCCTCCCGGAACTCCTCCAATCTGTTCCGCAGCTCGGGGGCCGGACGCAGCCACGGCTCCCCGCTCGGCAGGGGGGCCATGCGGTTCAGATCGAAGAACACGAGCAGCGAGTCGACCGTGGCGCCGTCGGCCTCGAAGCCGCTCACGTTCTCGGTGAAACGATCACCCGCGAGGTACTCCGCCGCCTGGTGCCACGCGCGCTCGGCGTCGAAGCCCGTGCTGTTCCACGCGAAGTCGGCGGCCGAGATCTCGACGACCTTGCTCGCGGCCGCCTGGTTCATC
This sequence comes from Actinopolyspora biskrensis, assembly GCF_013408175.1. GTDB lineage: Bacteria > Actinomycetota > Actinomycetes > Mycobacteriales > Pseudonocardiaceae > Actinopolyspora > Actinopolyspora biskrensis. The sequence continues at coordinate 152,209 of NZ_JACBYW010000004.1, read as the reverse complement.
GGGTTGATGATCAGGCCGTCGAGCTTCTTCGTCAGGCCCTTTTCCCGCTTCGCGTACGGGCCGAGCATCAGCAGGCCCTCGGTGGCGTCGAAATCGTTTACCGGGTAGTTGTCCCACAACATCGGTTCCCGACCCCACACCTCGGCCGCCGCCGCGGCGTCGGAGACCGAGACGTCCTCCGGGATCACACCGTCACCGGTCCACATCACCTCGACCGAGGGGGACAGCTCCCCGCTCAGCGCGGTCTTGTAGGGGGTTCGCTCCGCGTCCGAGTACTCGGTGGGCACCGTCTGCAGCGGGAGGGTCCCCGGATGGGTGTCGACGAACTCGCTCTCGAGCCCGTTGATCAGTTCGGCCTGGGCCCGGCCTGCCGCTTCCGGCGAGGGCGCCCCGTAGCGCTCCCGGTCGGCGGAGCAGTTCCACTCGGTGTAGGAGATGTCGTCGAACGGCACCGAGAAGCTGCGCACCCCGATGTCGTACATCGCCTGCAACTTGGCGATCAACGCCTGCCGGTCCTGCTCGTCGCTGAAACAGATCGACTGCCCGGGCGAGACCGCGAAGACGAACTTCACGTGGTGCGCGGCCGCCTGCTCCACGAGATCGCGCAGTTGCTCGAACCGGTCCGTCGGGTAGGGGTCCCGCCACTTCTCACGGTGGTAGGGGTCGTCCTTCGGAGCGTAGACGTAGGTGTTGAGCTTCACGGAGCCGTAGAAGGCCAGCTGGTCCATCCGCTCCGCGTGGGTCCAGGGGCTCCCGTAGAACCCCTCGATCGTCCCGCGCGTCGGCACGTCCGGCTCGTCCAGGATGCTCACCCCGGCGATGCGCCCCGCGGAAGTGATCTGCCGCAGCGTCTGCACCGCGTAGTAGGCTCCCGCCGCGTCGACACCACCGAGCACCACGGCGGGGTCCTGCCCGCTGTGCACCGTGATCGCGTAGCTCTCCCCGGCCAGGTCCTCCTCGTCGTCGTTCCGGTCCGGAAAGTCCAGCCCCGAGTGCTGGAGCTCCTTCCGGATCATCGGGGCCCAGCGGTTTCCGAGACGCACCTGCAGGGTCGAGCCGTCGACGGGGTCGCCGGGCTGACGCACCACCACGTTCGCGGCGCCCGCCTCGGTCAGCACGCGCACCGCGAGATCACGGGTCTGCGGGTCGACCATCGGGTCGACGACAAGCTCCACCTTGCCCTCGACCTCCACGTCCTCGCCCTCGGAACGCACCTGGCTCGGTTTCGGCACCACCTCGGGCAACCCGTCGTCGGCCCGGTCGCTCGTCCGGGTCTGCCGCGCGGAATCGGTGGTCCCCTCCGGCCCCGAGGGCGGCGCACCGTTCGTGCAGGCCACCGCGAAAAGAGCGAGCACGCACGACAACGCCACCAGCACCGCCGGACGGCGGGCGGTTCGCCGGAAACGGTCCACGGCGCCTCCTCTGGTTCGTCAACCGATGCCGATCGGTCGTTCGCGTTCGCAAGCGGCCTCACCGAAGTGAATCATGGCGGGGCGGCCGGGTTCGAATCACCCGACCCGTTCAGGGGACGGATCCCACGGTTGTCCGGAGCCGGGAGGGCGTAAGCGGACGAGCTCGACGAGACCGAAGGAAAGTCCCGATCTCAACCGCTCGCGCGGTTCCGCCTCATCGGTGGGCCACTCGGAAGTCGGCCGGTCCGCACGCCCTCCTGGAAGAGTCCTCGCCGGGGTCCTGCCCGAGTGAAACGCGGACCCGTCACCGCGTTCCACGTCCCGTTGGCGGGAGCGTCGGCCGAGGGGGGCCGACGCGCGAAAGGGCCGCTCCCCGAGCGGGGAACGGCCCTTTCGTCCAGCGTGCTCGTTCACGCCTCGGCACGGGTGCCGCGACGGACGGTGGCAGCGCCGATGTTCGTCCCGGAGGACGTCACATCATGCCGCCCATGCCACCCATGCCGCCCATGCCGCCCATGCCGCCGGTCGGGTCAGCGGCAGCCTCGCCGCCGCCGTTCTTCTCCGGCTTGTCGGCGACCACGGCCTCGGTGGTCAGGAAGAGGCCCGCGATCGAGGAGGCGTTCTGCACGGCGGAGCGGGTCACCTTCGCCGGGTCGATGACGCCTGCCTGGATCAGGTCCTCGTATTCGCCGGTCGCGGCGTTGAGGCCCTGTCCAGCCGGCAGTCCCTTGACCTTCTCGGCCACGACGCCGCCCTCGAGACCGGAGTTGATCGCGATCTGCTTGAGCGGGCCTTCGACGGCGGTGCGGACGCTGTTGGCGCCGGTCGCTTCATCGCCCTCGAGGTTGAGGTTGTCGAAGGCGGAGACGGCGGCCTGCAGCAGGGCCACGCCACCACCCGCGAGGACACCCTCCTCGACGGCGGCCTTGGCGTTGCGCACCGCGTCCTCGATCCGGTGCTTGCGCTCCTTGAGCTCGACCTCGGTCGCCGCGCCCGCCTTGATGACGGCCACGCCGCCGGCCAGCTTGGCCAGCCGCTCCTGCAGCTTCTCCCGGTCGTAGTCGGAGTCCGAACGCTCGATCTCGGCGCGGATCTCGTTGACCCGGCCGGAGATCTGCTCGTCGTCACCGACGCCCTCGACGATGGTGGTCTCGTCCTTGGAGACCACGACCTTGCGGGCACGGCCCAGCATGCTCAGGTCCGCGCTGTCCAGCTTGAGGCCGACTTCCTCGCTGATGACCTGGCCGCCGGTGAGGATGGCCATGTCCTGCAGCATCGCCTTGCGGCGGTCACCGAAGCCGGGTGCCTTGACGGCAACGGACTTGAAGGTGCCGCGCATCTTGTTGACGACCAGGGTCGCCAGCGCCTCGCCCTCGATGTCCTCGGCGATGATCAGCAGCGGCTTGTTGGACTGCATGACCTTCTCCAACAAGGAGAGCATCTCCTTGATGTTGGAGATCTTCGAGCTCAGCAGCAGGATGTAGGGGTCGTCCAGCGACGCCTCCATCCTGTCCTGGTCGGTCACGAAGTAGGGCGAGATGTAGCCCTTGTCGAAGCGCATGCCCTCGGTGAGCTCGAGCTCGAGCCCGAAGGTGTTGCTCTCCTCGACGGTGATGACGCCTTCCTTGCCCACCTTGTCCATCGACTCGGCGATCAGCTCACCGATCTGGGAGTCACCGGCGGAGATGGCGGCGGTGGCGGCGATCTGTTCCTTGGTCTCGATTTCCGTGGCGTTCTTGAGCAGCTGCTCGGCGACCGCCTCGCTCGCCTTCTCGATACCCCTCTTCAGGGCGGTCGGGCTGGCACCTGCCGCGACGTTGCGCAGGCCCTCGCGCACCAGCGCCTGGGCCAGAACGGTGGCGGTCGTGGTGCCGTCACCGGCGACGTCGTCGGTCTTCTTGGCGACCTCCTTGACGAGCTCGGCCCCGATCTTCTCCCAGGGGTCGTCGAGCTCGATCTCCTTGGCGATGGAGACACCGTCATTGGTGATGGTCGGCGCGCCCCACTTCTTCTCGAGCACGACGTTGCGGCCCTTCGGGCCGAGCGTCACCTTGACGGCGTCGGCGAGGGTGTTCATGCCGCGCTCGAGACCGCGGCGGGCGTCCTCGTCGAACGCGATCATCTTGGCCATTGCGGTGTGGTCCTCCAGCTTTTTGGACGCCGTGGGACCGGACGGCTCCACGGCAGGACTCGTGCTCGGCCAGGCTCGGTGCCCGCGACGGACGACCGGTCCCCGTCACGCTTGTCCATGCGAGCGGATACGGCCTCACCGTCCCGACCTGGCACTCACCCCTACTGAGTGCCAGTATCGTGTTTAGCACTCACCGGTTGTGAGTGCAAGCCGCCGCGCGGAAGAGACACCGCGAGGTGCCACACTCACCCGAACGACGCAGCGCTCGGACCGTCCTCCCCCGGGGTGGGACTTCCCGCGCTCCCACCGTTCCCGGGGAATCCGCCGTCCACCGGGGGCGCGGAACTGACCGTCTCGCTCATGATGATGAACATCACCACGATCACGGTCACGGCCGCGATCACCAGTATCGGAACCAGCCACCGGGCCGAACTGTCCGACTTCCGCGCGAAGGAGGTCGACTGGGCGGGCATGGGCGGACGCACTCGAACCGGTTCCCCCCTGGCGGGCGGAGGCGGTGGCTGCCCCGGAGGCACGGGCTGCCCGGGGCCGCCGGGGAACGGCTGTCCTCCCGGAACCGGCGCGCCCGCCGGAGGCGGACCCGCTCCCGGACTGCCGCCCGGGGGCGTACCCGGCTGCGGCGGCATCGGCACGGGCCCCGACTGGGCCGGCAACGGTCCGGAGGCCGGGGTCTGCTCGGCCCGCTTGCCCGACTCCAGGGCGCTCTTCGCCGCGGAGATCAGCTCCTTGCAGGTCCCGTAGCGCTGGTCGGGGGTCTTGCCCATCCCACGGCGCAGCACCTCGTCCACCGCGGGCGGCAACGGCACCCGCGAGGTGACCCGCGGGGCCTCCGTCCGCAGATGCCCCTGGATCACCTCCTGCACCTCGCCCTTGTACGGAGGACCGCCGGTCAGACACGCGTAGAGCATGCAGGCGAGCGCGTAGAGATCGGTACGCCCGTCCACCGACTCGCCACGCAGGTGCTCCGGGGCGGCGTAGGTGGGCGAGCCGAGGAAGTCCCCGCTGCTGGTGCGGTGCCCGGTGGCCCCTCGCCTGGTCAGCCCGAAGTCGGCCAGGTAGACGTGCTCGTGGGCGGCCTCGCGCGAGGTGACCAACACGTTGGCCGGTTTCAGGTCCAGGTGCACGAGCCCCTGCTCGTGCAGCGTGTCGAGGGCCTCGGCCGCCTGGGCCAGCAGTTCGACCGCCCGGCTGGGGTCCATCGGACCCTCCGAGATGAGGCTCGCGAGATCGGAACCGTCGACGAGCCGCATGGCGATGTAGAGCATCCCGTCGACTTCTCCGAAGTCGTACAGCGGGACGATGTTGGCGTGATCGATGGCCGAGGTGTTGCGCGCCTCGTCGACGAACCGCTCGCGGAACTCGCCGTCACCGGTGATGTGCTCACCCATCACCTTGAGGGCGACCTTGCGCCCCAGACGGACATCGGTGGCGCGGTACATGACGCTCATGCCACCGCGACCGAGTACTCCTTCGATCTTGTAGTGGCCGAGACGGCTCCCGGTGAGGTCTTCCGACACAACGGCAGCCTAACGTTCCCGCACCGCCGACGTCCGCAGGTGCGGTTCACGAATTCCGGTCCCATCCGGATTTCGCCGTCCCGGTTCGCGTGGGGATTCCGACGAGCGGAGCCTCCCGCGGTCTCGTGGGCGAGTGTCCCGTCCTCGGGTAGCGAGTACCCGACGTCGGGGCAGTCCTCGCGGGAGCACGTACGGAAGACCCCGCGGCGGTACGAGCTGCTCGGGGGGGTGTGCTCCGGCGCCGCCAGCGCCGAAGGAAGAACCCCGTCCCCACCAACAACTCGACCGGAGAAACGTCGGTCAGAGTTTGCGGACGCCGTCGGCCTGACTACGACCGTCCCGTCCCGGCTTCACCTCGTACTCGACCCGGTCCCCTTCGTCGAGAGTCCGGAACCCGTCCATGTCGATCGCCGAGTAGTGCACGAAAACATCCGAACCGTTGTCCGTGGCGATGAATCCGTAGCCCTTCTCGGGGTTGAACCACTTGACCGTGCCGACTGCCACGGCGTCCTCCTCGAAATATGTTGCGCGACGCCACGGGGCGCCGATGTAGCAATCGCTACGCTACCGCACACGAACGGATCCGTCCCGTTCTCGATCGTGCGGATTTTTCCCGCGTCCGATGCGTTGCGTGACACGGCGAATCGCCCGGAACGAGGAGGAACGTCGTTCAACGTCCGTTTCCGCTGTGCTGCGACCAGGACGTCATCCGACGCGGGTTGCGACTCTGCGCGACCACCCGCCCCGGCCCGGCGAAATCCACGACCAGACCGTCGCCCGTGCGCATGGACTGCGCGCGCCCCTGCTCGGACTGGCGGAGCCTGCACTGCAAGGTGTCCACATAGGCCACGAGGTGACCGGTGTCCATGGACACGATCTCCCCGGGCTGGAGCTCGTGCACGTCCAGCGCCCCGCAGCAGGCCAGTACGAGTTGTCCCTGTCCGCCCGCATGGGCGAGAAATCCCGGCTGGCCCCCGAAAATCTCCCGGAACCCGTTCCACCCCGCGTCGAGTCGGACGGTTCCCGCCGCGGCGAGCCACGAGTCCCTGGCCACGCACCAACCCCGCCGGCCGTCCATCTCGACGGTGTGCACGTCCCCGGGGAAGCTCGGGGCCACGTCGACCCATCCGCCCTGCGGACCGGCCGTGTAGCTCCTCTCCTGAACCGAGCCGCCCCCGGGCTTGATCCCCCAGGACCCGCGTTTGCCCGCACGGGCCGGTGAAGTGCCCGCCACCCCGTAACTGGTGGCCATCGCCTCGGATCCGGTGCGCGCGACCTCACCGGCCGCGAGCACGAGTCGCGCCACTCCGAACGAAGGCGAATGGCGAGTTCGGACCTGCACTACCCCTCCAGGCGGGGCGACGCCGCCCCGCGGACACGATCTCCCGACGGAAGGAAGTCTTGCACGCACGGTCCCCGCCCACCGAGCGGGTCGGGCGGGCAGCGAGCCCCGAGGGCGGGGCCGCGGATCAGGTTGGCACTCACTCGGCTGGATCGATCATCGGACCAGCGGCGAATCCGCTTTCCCCAGCCAACCACCGGCACTGCCGAACTCCTGCCAAGAACCTCGGACGCAAGGTTCCGCTCCGACTCAGGCGCTTTGAGCCCGAGTCACCGGCACCGCCAAGCAAGCCGAGCCGCCGACCCTAACTCCAACCTCCGGAACCGAGTGTCCGATGATCGGGGCGTGGCTCACACTACCGATCCCTCGGCGCTGCTGTCGGTGGACGAGTACCGCAGGCGCGTCTCGGAACTGCTCGTCCCGACCCCGACGCTGAACCTGCCGCTGGACGAATGCCTGGGACTGGCACTGGCCGAGCACCTGACGGCGCCGATCTCCCTGCCGCCCTTCGACAACTCGGCCATGGACGGTTACGCCGTCCGCTCGGCCGATCTCGCGGAGGCGGGCCCGGAGAGACCCGTGACCCTCCCCGTGACCGCCGACATACCCGCCGGACGGGTGCACCTCGACGAACTCGCCCCGGGGACGGCGCACCGGATAATGACGGGCGCACAGCTGCCCTCCGGGGCCGACGCGACGGTCCCGGTGGAACGCACCGACGGCGGCACGGAGCGGGTCACGGTCCACGCCACCGTTCCCGCCGGGGCCAATGTCCGCGGCAGCGGTGAGGACGTGATCGCGGGGCAGACCGTCCTCGACGGCGGAAGCACGCTCGGAGCCGCCCAGCTGGGCATGGCCTCGGCCGTGGGAAGCGCCGAGCTCCCGGTCCACCGCCCGCCCAGGGTGCTCGTGCTCTCGACGGGCTCGGAACTGGTGCGCCCGGGGACCCCGCTGCGCGGCGGCGAGATCTACGAGTCCAACGGAACCATGCTCGCGGCGGCGGTGCGCCAGTGCGGCGGCACGGCCGAGCTGCTGCACTTCGTGCCCGACGACGTCGCGGCCTTCCACTCCGCGCTGGAGCCGTACCTGGACGAGACCGACCTGGTGCTCACCTCCGGCGGGGTGAGCGCGGGCGCCTACGAGGTCGTCAAGGACGCGCTGGAGGGCGACGAGGTCCGCTTCGAGAAGGTCGCCGTACAACCCGGCATGCCGCAGGGATCGGGCCACTACACCGCGGGAGGGAGACGTGTCCCCGTGGTCACGCTCCCGGGAAATCCCGTCAGCTCGATCGTTTCCTTCGAGGTGTTCGTGCGTCCCGCGCTGCGCCGGGCGGGCGGTCACAACACAGTGGACCGTCCACGGAGGAGAGCCACGCTGTCCGGGGCCCTGCGCTCCTCGCCGGGCAAGCGCCAGTACCGGCGCGGGCTCTTCGACCCGGAGTCCGACACGGTGAGCGCGCAGGGGGGCGCGGGGTCCCACCTCCTCTCGGGCATGGTCGCGGCCAACTGCCTCATCCAGCTGCCGGAGGAGAGCTCCGAGGTCCCCGCCGGGACCACCGTGGACATATGGCTCCTCGACTAGCCGGGACTCCCCGCTGCGGTCCTCGTGGGCGTTCGGGTCGTGTGCGCCGGCGCCGGCGCACCGAAAGAACGCTCCCGGCCAATCGGAACGGAGGGGTTCCATGCCGACACGACCTGGGGTGACACTTCTCCTCCCAGGGTTCCCTACCGCCGGAGCCCCGAGGATGACTAGCCTGAGCCAGCGTTCACGGACCATCGTCAGTCGGGAGTTGTCACTGTGCGTGGCCCATGGCGTGCCGCTCTGACATCGGCACTGCACATCGGTTTTTTCGCCGTACCGGCAGTGCTGGTTCTCGGGCTGTTCGGAATCGCCGCCTACGCGCTCCGCTACGACTTCGGCAACGGGGCGCGCGCCGCACTGGCCGGACTCGTGGTCGCGGCCAGCATCGCCGTGATGTTGAGAGGCCTGCTCGGAGTCGACGACGGACCGCGCGGAATCCCCGTGAACGGCGACGCCCAGCCCCAGCTGTGGCGCACCGTCCGCAAAGTCGCCAAAACGGCGGAGGCGCCCGAACCGGACGAACTGCGCATCACCTGCGACACCGGGGTGCGGCTGCGGGAACGGACCAGACTGCTCGGCCTGCTGCGCGGCACCCGGTGCCTGGAGGTCGGGCTCCCGCTGCTGGCGGGCCTCACCGTCACCGAACTCTCGGTCGTGCTGGCCCAGGAGCTGAGCAAGGGAGGAGGCAGCACCCCCGAGGCGCTCGCCTGCCGCATCCGCGACGCGGTCCTGGCCACCGAGCGGGGGTTGACCGCGGGCCCCACCAAGTGGCTGTTCTCCGGCCATGCCCGGCTCTGCGCGGCCCTGACGGCCCCGCTGGTGCGCACCCGCACCCTGCGGGGGGATGCGATAGCGGTCCGCCTGGCGGGCAAGCGCACCACGATGGCCACCCTGCGCAAGCACGTGGGGCTGCAGCTGGGCTGGCGGGACTACACGAAGGAGTACCTGAGCATGGCCGCCCGGGTGGAGCACACCCCGGACGTACTGCTCGGTTTCCGCTCGTTCCTCGAGAACCAGCACCGCAAGAAGGACCTGGCCGAACGGGCGAAGGAGACCATCTCGGCCGAGCGGGCCGACGAGCCCTCCCGCCCCACTGTTTCCCAACGCCTCGAAGCGCTCAAACGGGCCTCCTCGGGCGAGCCCGACGAGACCGACGACCGACCCGCCGTCGCGCTGGTCCGCAATCCGCGCAAGAGCATCCCGGCCGTCGAGGACCGACTGCTGGTGGAGGGACTGGGAACGCGGGTGCCGTGGCCGGAACTGGCTCGGCTGGCCGCCGATCACGACGTCGCCGTGCGGGCGGGCAGGCTCAGCTCGGCCGTCGTCCAGAGCGGGGTGGAGGCCGAGCCGAACCTGGCCGGGGTGCTGGCCGCCATGCACCGGGGCGAGATGAACGACCTGATCAATCCGGCGCTCAACCCGGGGCTCTCCCCCGAGCTGGTGGACGAGGCCGTGGTGGACACGATGACGGAGCTGCTCGGGGCCACCGTGGTGGACGCCCTGGTCCAGGCGGGGCATGCTCAGCACGAGCTGGACTGGAGCGGCCCCCCGAAGCTCCAGCTCGCCGACGGGCGGGCACTGGACCCGGACAAGCTGGTGCGGCCCGCCGTGGCCGATCCCCGGCTGGTGCCGGGCTTGCACCGGCACCTGCTGCACCTCGGGGTGGCGTTGGACCACGAGCGGCCGCCGAGCGAGGAACCGGAGCCGAAGCTCTCCGGGATGGTCAGCCCGGTGCGAATCGCGAAGAAGCCCCACGACCTGTTCGTCACCGACCGGGGGCTGTTGCTGCTGCCCAACCGGACGGGGACGCTCCGGCGGCTGCTGGCCGGGGCGCTCGCCCGCCTCCGGCGGACCGAGCACGAGCGCCTCGAGCGATTGGCGGAGACCCCCGTGGCCGAGCTGCGCGAGCTGGACGGGTCCCAGTGGGTGGACAGCCGGGACGTCGCCACGGCCGAGCTGCACCGGGACGTGAGGTCCTGGGAGCTGTCGATGGAGCTCTACCTGGACGACTACGCGGTCTCGGAACTCTCCGAGTCCCTCACCGAGCCTGCCTCGGAGGATTCCGCGAGCGAGGAGGAATTGGCCAAGTTGCGTATATCCAGCGTCACTGACTCATTCGAGCGTGGGACCCCCTACTCGGGGCTGGGTGACCTGCTGGGGGCCCGGTTGAGCGCCGACAAGGAACCTCACTCGGACGAGTGAGCAACTCTGCGCAATAAAATACATTATGTTATTAAATCTGTGACAAAAGTCCTCCGATAGCGGCTACTCATCTCCTTGTGAGTTCCATTACACTGGACACAGCATCACAAGCTGTCGATCCGTTACACCTACAGAGCGTCGGACCTTTTCAGCACCCCGGTGCCAGCGAGAAGATCGGGACTCGGATGCGTGTGCCGTCGGGGGGCGCACGGATCCACCGGGGGCCGTTCGGAGTCAACGGGGAGGCCCCGAGCGGTCGTGGTTCCGGGCGGTGCCGGCACTTCGGGGGTGCCGGCACCGTCCCGGAATCCGAGACACCACCACTCCGCTCCCAAGCCGCGGAGCCTCCCGACCGACGACGCTCGAAACGCCCGACAGCCGGACGCCCGAGCGGACGACTCCCGGCGCAGGCCGCTCCCACGCGGCCGGAGCCCGGACGCGGGCGCGGTCCTCGAAAGCCAGCACAGCTCGTGAATCCAACCACAACCGCCCCCTGCTCACGGTCGGCGACCGGATATCAGCGATGCTGTAACCACGGCGACGCAAGCGGCACGTCGCATCCTGACCGTCGACGCAGGGGCGAGCCACCTCGATGAAGAACGCGGACTCCGCACCGAAAACCGGCCCGTTACTCAAGCTGGCACAGCTGGCCCGCGAGACCCTCCCACCCATGCACCGGGCGGGCAGACCGTTCGTGTTCGCGGGGGCGCTGGCCACAGTGCTGCTGCGCCGCCTCTGGCGTCCGGCGGGAGTGCTCGGCGCCCTCGCCACGGCCTGGTGCGCGTGGTTCTTCCGCGAACCGCGTCGAGTCACCCCCAGCGGATCCGGCATCGCCGTCGCCCCGGCCGACGGGACGGTCGCCGGGGTCCAGGAGGCCTGCCCCCCGCCCGAGCTCGGACTGGGGGAGCAGCGGATGCTGCGGATCAGCATCTTCCTGACGGTGTTCGACGTGCACGTGCAGCGGATCCCGGCCGACGGCGAGGTCGCCGCGCTCGCCTACCGGCCGGGAGCTTTCCTCTCCGCAGATCTCGACAAGGCGAGCGAGGACAACGAGCGCAACGCGATGCTGCTCCGCACCCGCGAGGGCGTCGACGTGGTCGTGGTGCAGATAGCCGGGCTGGTCGCGCGAAGGATCGTGTGCTCGGTCCGGGAGAAGGCGTCCGTCTCGGCCGGGGACACCTACGGGCTGATCCGCTTCGGCTCCCGCGTGGACCTCTACGTCCCCGCCACCAGCCGGGTACCGGTCGAACCGGGCCAGCGCGCCGTCGGTGGTGAGACCGTCCTCGCCGAGTACCCCCACGGGAACGGTGCGGCAGCGGTATGAACGAGACACGTACTAACCCACCCGGGGTCCGGTTCCTGCCCAACGCGGTAACCGTGCTGGCGATGTGCGCGGGGCTGTCCGCCGTGCAGTTCGCCCTCAACCAGCAGTTGGAGGGAGCCATCGCCGCCACGGCGGTGGCCGCCGTGCTCGACGGCCTGGACGGGCGAATAGCGCGGCTGCTGGACGCCACCAGCAAGATGGGCGCCGAACTCGACTCGCTGTCCGACGCGATGTCCTTCGGCGTGGCACCGGCTCTCACCCTCTACGCCTGGCAGCTGGGCGGTAACCGGGTCGGGTGGGTGGTGGCCCTGATCTTCGCGGTGTGCATGATCCTGCGGCTCGCGCGCTTCAACACGCTGCTCGACGACGGCGAACAGCCATCGTTCAGCAAGGAGTTCTTCGTCGGGGTGCCTGCCCCGGCAGCCGGGCTGCTCGCGTTGCTGCCGATCGTGATCACCGCGGCGGCAGGCGGCGACGGTTGGTGGTCGGCCCAGCCGACGGTGATGGTCTGGATGCTCGCGATCGCCGCTCTCGCGGTGAGCAGGGTCCCGACGTTGTCGCTGAAAACGGTCAAGGTCCCGGCCAAGCTGGTCGCACCGCTGCTGGTGCTGGTCGCGCTGCTCGCCGCGGGGATCGTGACCTACCCGCTCATCTCCCTGACGATCGCCCTGGCGGGCTATCTCGTGCACGTGCCCTACGCCGTGTATCGCCACCACTGGCTGGCCAACCACCCGGAGGCCTGGGAAGTCCCGCCGAGGGAGCGCCGGGCGATCCGGCGCAGTCAGCGTCGGCTCGGACTGCGCCCCCCGCTGCGTCGACGGGTCGCCGGGGCCGCGCGCCGTGTCAGGTTGACGCGCCGCAACATCGACCGCGACCGGGAGAGCAGGCGCAGCTACCGGGCTCTGGGACTGCGCCACCGCTCGAAGTGAGCCCCCCGCCGGGTGGTGCCCGTGATTCCGCCACCCGCACCGCCAAGCAGACCGAGCCGCCGAACGCACCTACTAGGCTCGAATCGTGAACACGACTTCGTCGATCACCCTCACCGCCAGGCTGACCAGCTCGGCGGCGGACAACCGCCGCGGTGTGCTGCGGCTGCACCCGGAAGTGCTGGACGCTCTCGGGCTGAGCAGTCTCGACGCGGTCCGGATCACCGGAACCACCGACACCGTGGCGCTGGCCGCGAGCACCAGGGTCGGCGAGTCCACGAGCGCGGTGCTCGTCGACGACATCACCTTGCGCAACGCAGGCGCCACCGAGGGGAGCGAACTCCTCGTCACCCCCGAGCGGGTGCGCACGGCCCGTTCGATCACCGTCTCCGGCTCGCGGATGGCGAGCGCTTCGATATCTCCGGAGACGCTGCGCCTCGCGCTCACGGGCAAGGTGCTGCTGGCCGGGGACACTGTTTCGCTGCTGCCCCAGGACCTCGTCGGTGGAGCGGCCGGGGCGGCGGGCGCGGTCCGCGGCAGGCTTTCCGCCTCGTTCGGAAGCACCTGGACCAACGAGCTGGTCACCATCACGGAGACGGATCCGGCCGGTGCCGTGGCGGTTCACCCCGGGACGCTGGTCGGCTGGAAACGCACCACGGGGGCTCCGGCGAAACCGGAGGCGGCTTCGGCGGCGCCGAGCGCTTCGGAGCGGCGAGCTCCCGCTCGGTCCGCGGAGGAACCCGCCGCTCCCCCGCCCGATGCGGGCGGGCAGCGGGTCCTGCCGTCCTCCGATCTCGTCTCCGGAAGGCAGACGGCCGCCCGGCTGGACGAGTGGCTGCGGCTCTCCTTCCGTCAGCCCGAGCTGCTGGAACGTCTCGGCACCACCGCGCGGCTGGGCGTGCTGCTCAGCGGTCCCTCCGGTGTGGGCAAGGCGACGATGGTGCGTTCGGTGGCCGCGTCCGTGGACGCCGCCCTCGTGGAGCTGAGCGGACCGAGCGTCGCCGCTCTGGAGGCCGCGACCGCGGCTGAGCGGGTTCACGGCGCGGTGCGGCGGGCGCGTGCGGCGGCGAGCCGGGACGGTGGTTGCGTGCTGCTGGTCACGGATGTGGAGGAGCTCTTCCCCGCCACGGATCCACCACCGCTTTCCACGGTGGCGCTGGACGCGCTGCGCTCGGCGACGGCTGAGCGCGGGTTGGCGCTCGTGCTCACCAGCGCGTCCCCGCAGGAAGTGGCTCCGGGGGTTCGGGAGCCGGGGCTCGCCGACCGGGAGCTGACCATCGGCCCTCCCGACGTGCCGACCCGCACCGAGCTGCTCCGGGTGCTGCTCGGGCAGACCCCGTTGCACCGCGAAGTGGAGGTGGGCCGGCTCGCCGAGCGCACCCCGGGGTTCGTCGCCGCCGATCTGGAGGCGTTGTGCGGGGAGGCGGCGGTGCAGGCCGCGCTGCGGCACCGCGCGGAGCACGGCGCGGACGAGCCCAGAGTGGGCGTCGAGGACTTCGAGCGGGCGCTGTCCTCCGTACGTCCCATCTCGATGTCCACCACGGACACTCTGCGGACCGGCGATCTGACGCTGGACGACGTCGGGGACATGACCGAGGTCAAGCAGGCGCTGAACGAGACCGTGCTCTGGCCGCTGAGTTATCCGGACTCCTTCGCCAGGTTGGGTGTTCGTCCGTCTCGCGGGGTGCTGCTGCACGGCCCTCCCGGCTGCGGGAAGACTTTCCTGGTGCGGGCGCTGGCCGGTTCGGGCGAGCTCAACGCGATAGCGGTCAAGGGCGCGGAGCTGTTGGACAAAATGGTCGGCGAGTCCGAGCGGGCGGTGCGCGAGTTGTTCGCCAGGGCCGCGGAGGCCGCTCCGACCCTGGTGTTCCTGGACGAGATCGACGCGCTCGCACCGGTGCGGGGGCAGTCCGCGAACTCGGGGGTCACGGACAGGGTGGTGGCCGCTCTTCTGACCGAATTGGACGGTGTGGAACCGTTGCGCGACGTCGTGGTGATCGGCGCCACCAACCGGCCCGAACTGGTGGATCCTGCGCTGCTGCGCCCGGGCAGGCTCGAACGTTCCATCGGTGTTCCGCCTCCCGACGCGGAGGCGCGGGCCGAGATCCTGCGTTCCGCGAGCAGGAACACCCCGCTGGCCTCCGATGTGGACCCGGACGCGCTGGCCGAGTCCCTCGAGGGGTATTCGGCCGCCGACTGCTCAGCGCTGATCAGGGAGGCGGCTCTTTCCGCGCTGCGGGAGAGCATGGACGCGACCGAGGTCTCGACCGCGCACGTCGAGGCCGCGCGCGCACGGGTGCGTCCCTCGCTGTCGGCGGAGCAGCTGGCGGCGTTCGACGCGTACGAACGGGGAAGATGAACGGACCGCATCGGCTTCGGCCCACGGCGAGGCCGGTTGCTTGGTGGGGCGCTTAGCCGTCACGTGAGTCGGCGCCTCGGGAGCGTTGGGCCGCTGGTGAGTAGCCACCTACGCGGCGAGCGACCCGGCCTTGCGACGCATCCGACTCACGCACCGGATCTCCTCGTCCTGCTCAGGCTGAAGCACCTGCGCTGGGATGCGCCCCTGAGTTGAGCTTCTCGGGATTTCCCTTCGGCGCGCCAGCGCCGAACCCCCAGACAGGCACTTCCGATCGAGAGGCCCACACCAACGCAGGCGCTTACGAGCCCGAGCAATCGGCACCGCCGCGGGTTCTCAGTCGAGTGCCCGGCGAGGACGGCCCCGACGTTGTGTAGGTGCCTACCCGATGTCGGGCCTACCCGGAGCGAGAGCCCGCGAGAGGTTCCGCCAAGTAACCCGCTGAGCAAACCGCGCAGCCGAACTCTCGCTAACCCAGGCCGTCGTAGTTCTTGGTGACGATCACGATCACCCCCGGGCTGGCGTCGGATATGCCGTCGAACCTGGATTCGGCCCGCACGTCCAGTTTCCGCGCCACCGCTTCGGCCTGAGCGCGCTCACCGGTGCCCGGCCGGTAGTACACGGTCGTGACCGGGATGCGCCCCGAGTAGTTGCCCACCTCGACCACGTCGAACCCGGCGCCGCGCAGGTCGTCCGCCGCGCGGTGCGCGAGCCCCTCGATCTTGCTGTTGTTGTACACCCGCAGGGAGACGCTCTCGGACTTCCCCGAGGAGTCCGAGGCGCCCTCCCGGGACCCGGTGCTCTCCGGCGGGCGGCTTTCCGAGGTCACCCGTTGCGGCGGGGAGGTCGGCGCGCTCGACTCCTCGGGGGGTGCGGAGGAGGTGGAGCCGTCCGTGCTCTCCGCGGGACTCGTCTCCGCCGACGTGCTCTCGCCCTCGGAGGCGGTCAGCGAGCTCGTCGCCACCGGGCCGGGCGAGGGTTCGGCCACGGTGTCGCTCCCACCCGCGAACATCGAGGCCGCTCCGAAGACGAGCGCCAGCGCCCCGATTCCTATGAGCGTGAAACCGCCGATCCGCGCCGCGGAGGGGCCGGTGGATGGTTCTCCGGAGGTCATCAATTACTCCCGTACGGGTCCGGGACGCGTGGGGGCCGAGTCGATCCCGCCCGATCGGCGCTCGCGGCGCAGTCGCTTGATCAACATCGGCTCGCTCCGCATCGCCGCGGGCTTGTCCAGCAGATCATCGAGCAGGTTCCGGTACTCGGGCAGTGTGAGCGCGAACAGTTCCCGAACCGCCCGCTCCTTGCTGTCCGCGCCTTTCCACCACTGACGTTCGAAGGCGAGCACTTCGCGCTCCCGGTCGGTCAGCTCATCGGAGCGGACGTCCTCGCCGGTGTCGTCGACCGCGCTCCCCCTGGTCTGTTCGGGAACGCGCTCGATCGGCTGAGTTATCGGGTCGACGGCACGTAAGTGTCCGCGGGGTCTCTCCGCACCGGGTCTTTCCGGGCCGGGGCCCGGTTCGGGCCGCTCGGCGGTGCGCGCACGCTGCTGGCACTGCCGCGCGATCTCGTGTGCGGTCAACATCTGGGCGGCGTCCATGTCGCACCTCGCCTCACGATCGACTATCCGCACCGGAAGACACCGGTTCGTGCCCCCTACGCATTACACCATGCCTTGATCAAAACGGGTGTACATCACGCTCACGAGTGACGACATCAGCGTGGCGCTCGGTGTCGGCGACACGTTCGCCCGCGCTCGTGCTCACCTCGGGGGAGCCTTCCGCTTCCGAAGCACCGGATATGGTTTCGCGCATGACCGTCCACCCGATCCGCATCGCGGGCGACCCGGTGCTGTACACCGAGACACGGCCCGTGACGTCTCACGACGAGCAGCTGCGCACCCTCATCGAGGACATGTTCGAAACCATGGACGCCGCCCACGGCGTGGGGCTCGCGGCCAATCAGATCGGTGTGGATCTTCGCCTGTTCGTCTACGACTGCCCGGACGACGAGGGGGTCAACCACCGCGGGGTGGTCGTCAACCCGCGCCTGGAGACCTCGGAGATCCCGTTGACCATGCCCGATCCGGAGGACGACTGGGAGGGTTGCCTCTCCGTGCCGGGTGAGTCCTTCCCCACCGGACGGGCCGACTGGGCCAGGGTTCGTGGAACCGACGGCAACGGCGCGGAGATCGCGGTGGAGGGAACCGGTCACTTCGCCCGTTGTCTGCAGCACGAGACCGACCACCTGGACGGCAGGCTGTACCTGAGCAGGTTGACGGGCAGGCACGTGCGGGCCGCGAAGAAGATGCTCAAGCGCAACGGGTGGACCGAGGCGGGGCATTCCTGGAACCCCAGCACCGATCCGGACCCCTTCGCCGACTGATCCGCGCGCGGGCCCCCGGACACGTCCGGGATCCGCTCCGGCGGAGCCACGTCGGCAGCGTGCCGGCAGCGCCGGAGGACCGCTGTCAGAAGTCGCTCGTGTCCAGTTCCAGGCCGAACGGTTCCGGAACGGTGAGCGACTCCCCGAAGGGGACCCGGACCAGGCGCCGGTAGTGCCCGTCGCTCGGCTCGGAGTACAGCGACACGGCCGGTTCATCGGGGGCGTGCCGATCCACCAGCAGGTACAGCGGCACCTCGGCTCGCGCGTAGGCGGCGAGCTTGGTGGTGCGATCGGTGTCCGGGTTGCTCGGGGAAGTGATCTCGACGACCAGCAGGGCGAGCGCGGCGGGGACCGGGTCCGGACTCGTGTCCGCCGGAACGCGGTCGCGCGGGATCACCAGCAGGTCCGGCACGAACAGCCCGCTGTGCGGCGACACGGAAACCCCCGCGGTCTGGAAGATCGCCCAATCGTCCGGCGACCCGCGGACGAGCGCTCGATGCAGGCGATCAGCAACCAGGTTGTGCGCGTGTCCCGGCGGCGGTGACATCACGATCCTCTCCCCGATGATCTCCGCGCGCCAGCCCTCGGGCACGTCCAGGTTCCGCCAGGTGTCGAACAACTCCCCCGAACTCGCGGGCGAGAGTACCGGTGCGGCCGCCACAGCGTGCTCACCTCCCGTGTCATGGTCGTCACGCATCGTATCCTCCCGCTGTCGCGCCGGTGCCCGCGCCTCTGCTCGGCAGCGTAGCGACTCCTCGCCCGGCCGTCAGCGGTTCGCACCGCGTTGCGAACACCCCGTTCGATGGCTAAGGTCTGGCGCCGACAACCGAAACCGCGGGAGCTCGCTCCGCAAGCGGGCTGAGAGGGCGGCCGAGAGCGTCCGGGGCCGCCGACCGCACGAACCTGACCGGGTAATACCGGCGTAGGGAGGGAAACGGCATGGCCGACGTGTATCCGCAGCCGTCCGATTCGAGCGGAGCGGTCGCTTCGGGGTCCGGGCAAGCGTCCGGGGAGATCACCGCACCGGGCGTCACCACGGGTGCCATCCGGGGTTCGCGCAAGGTCCACCACCGCACCGAGTCGGGGCTGTCCGTCCCGGCCCGCCGCGTCGAGCTGAGCAACGGCGAGCACCTGGACGTCTACGACACCTCGGGGCCCTACACCGACGAGAACGCCGAGATCGACGTGCACCGGGGGCTGCATCCGCTGCGCTCCGGCTGGACGGACGGCCGTGAGCACCGCACCCAGCTCGAGTGGGCCCGGGCCGGTGTCGTCACCCGCGAGATGGAGTTCATCGCGGCACGCGAGGGGCTGCCCACCGAACTCGTGCGCTCGGAAGTCGCAGCGGGACGGGCGGTGATCCCGGCCAACCGCCGCCACCCGGAGACCGAGCCGATGATCATCGGGAAGAACTTCCTGGTCAAGGTCAACGCCAACATCGGCAACTCCGCGGTGTCCTCCTCGATCGAGGAGGAGGTGGAGAAGATGGTCTGGGCCAGCCGCTGGGGCGGGGACACCATCATGGACCTGTCCACCGGCAAGCGCATCCACGAGACGCGCGAGGCCATCCTGCGCAACTCGCCCGTGCCGATCGGGACCGTGCCGATCTACCAGGCCATGGAGAAGGTCGGCGGCGATCCGGCCAACCTCACCTGGGAGTCCTACCGGGACACGGTCATCGAGCAGTGCGAGCAGGGCGTCGACTACATGACGGTGCACGCCGGGGTGCTGCTGCGCTACGTCCCGCTGACCGCCCAGCGGGTGACCGGGATCGTCTCCCGCGGCGGTTCGATCATGGCCGCGTGGTGCCTGGCCCACCACAGGGAGAGCTTCCTGTACACGCACTTCTCGGAGCTGTGCGAGATCCTGCGCTCCTACGACGTCACCTTCTCCCTCGGGGACGGCCTGCGGCCCGGTTCGATCGCCGACGCCAACGACAGGGCCCAGTTCGCCGAGCTCGAGACCCTCGGCGAGCTCACGCACATCGCGCGCGAGCACGGTGTGCAGGTGATGATCGAGGGCCCCGGTCACGTGCCGATGCACAAGATCGAGGAGAACGTGCGCCTCGAGGAGGAGCTCTGCGGGGAGGCTCCCTTCTACACCCTGGGGCCGTTGGCCACGGACGTGGCACCGGCCTACGACCACATCACCTCGGCGATCGGCGCGGCCAACATCGGCCGGGCCGGAACGGCCATGCTGTGCTACGTCACCCCGAAGGAGCACCTAGGGCTGCCCAACCGGGACGACGTGAAGACCGGGGTGATCACCTACAAGATCGCCGCGCACTCCTCCGACCTGGCCAAGGGGCATCCACGGGCCCAGGAGCGGGACGACGCGCTGTCGAGGGCGCGCTTCGAGTTCCGGTGGACCGACCAGTTCAACCTCGCGCTGGACCCGGAGACCGCTCAGGCCTACCACGACGAGACCCTGCCTGCCGAACCGGCGAAGACCGCCCACTTCTGCTCCATGTGCGGCCCGAAGTTCTGCTCCATGAAGATCACGCAGGACGTGCGGGACTACGCGGACAGGCACGGGCTCAACAGCGTGGAGGCGATCGAGGCCGGGATGCGGGAGAAGGCCGAGGAGTTCACCGCCTCGGGCGGGAAGGTCTACCTGCCGATGGCCGAGTGACGAGCGCACCGCGGCCGCCGGTCCCACCGGGGTCGGCGGCCCTCGCTCGGAGGCGGGCCGCTCGCCGCGTAGGTCGCTACCCGAGAGCGGCCCAAACGCAGCAAGGCGCCGACTCACGTGACGGCTACCCGACCAGCTACGCGAACCGGCCCGCCGGAAAATCCTGCACTCCGACGCAGGTGCTTACGAGTCCGCGCAGTCGGCACCGCCACGGGTTCTCCCGTGGTGCTCTCGCGAGGAAGGCCCGACGTTGTGTGGATCGCTACCCGATGTCGGGCCTCGCCGCAGCGAGAGCCCGCGAGAGGTTCCGCCACGCAACCCACCAAGCAAATCGAGGCGAGAACTTTCAATAAAATGAGCGGGATGGACTCGACACCAGTGGGCCACGGCACCCGCCCCGCCAACGACACGGCTCCGCCGACGGCGCTGACCATCGCCGGTTCGGATTCGGGGGGAAGCGCGGGGATGCACGCCGACCTGCGCGCCTTCTTCTCCTGCGGGGTGCACGGGATGACCGCGGTCACGGCGGTGACCGTGCAGAACACGGTCGGGGTCACCGACGTGGTCGAGATCCCCCCGGAGACCGTGGCGGCCCAGATCGACTCCGTGGCCTCGGACATCGGTGTGCACGCGGCCAAGACCGGTGTGCTGGCTTCCGCCGAGTGCATCGAGGCGGTGCTGCGGGCCTGCGACCGGCACGGCATCGGCGGGGCCGGGCGGACTCCGCTGGTGATCGACCCGGTGGCCGCTTCGCGCAGCGGTGAACCGCTGCTGCACGCCGACGCGTTGGAGGCGCTGCGCACCGAGGCCTTCCGGCGCGCGACCCTGGTCACTCCGAATCTCGACGAGGTGCGGCTGCTCACCGGGATAGACGTGCGTGGCCGGGAGCAGCTGTGGGACGCGGCGAAGGCGATCTACGACTTCGGGCCGAGCTACGTGCTGATCAAGAGCGGACACCTGCCGGAGGACTCCGAGTGCGTGGACCTGCTGTTCGACGGGCACGAGGCCACGATGCTGCCGGGACCGCGCTACTCCACCGCGCACACCCACGGGGCCGGGGACGCCTTCGCCTCGGCCACCACGGCGGCTCTCGCGCGGGGCGCTCCGGTGTCCCGGGCCGTGCGGCTGGGCAAGCGGTTCGTCACGCGTTCGGTGGAGCACGCCTATCCGCTCGGCGACGGGGTCGGGCCCGTCTCGACCTTCTGGCGGATCAGCAGCCGCTCGATCTGAGCGCGCTTTTCGTCCTCCCGCGGAGCGCTTCGGCGACGCGGAGGGATTCCGCGGGTCAGCTCCGGTAGCGATCGGCGCGCACCCCGTCGAGGAAGGACTTCCAGGCTCCCGGAGGGACCGCGAGCACACCGTCCTCGGGGGCCTTGGAGTCCCGCACGGCCGCGAACCCCGCGCCGAAGGCCACCTCGACGCAGTTGCCGCTGCCGCTGCCGGCGCCGCCTGACCGAGTGCTCCTGCGCCACACCAGCGAAGCTCCGGGGAATTCGTTGCTCACCGTACGCACTCCCTCCAACAGGGCTCATCCGTAGAGTCGAGCGGCTTCATCGATCCTCCGAGTGGAGTCCTCGGGTGACAGCGCTCGTTCCGTGAGGATACCGAAACGAAGGGTGTAGTTCCTTACTTCTTCTCTGTCCTCTATGTACAGAGTGCCGCCGGGCGCTTCGGCGTAACCGAAGTCGGGGATCGGGTCGGGCAGGGTGAGGATGGAGAACGGCCCGTCGACGGCCGGGGTCGCTCCGGCCGACTTGGGGAGCACCTGGATCGTGATGTGGTCGCGTCGGGCGTGCTCGACGAGTTCCCGAAGTTGCTGCCGCATCACCGCGTCGCTTCCGACCGGGCGTTCCAGCACCGACTCGTCGATGATCACGTGCAGCTTGAGCGGCTCCGAACGCGTGAGCACCTGCTGACGCGCCATCCGTGCCATGACTCTGCGCTCGATCGCTTCCTCCGACAACCCCGGACTGCCTCCGGTCATCACGGCACGCGCCCAGTCCTGGGTCTGAAGCAGCCCCGGTATCACCGTGGTTTCCAGCTGTCGCTGGGCGACCAGTGCT
This sequence comes from Actinopolyspora biskrensis, assembly GCF_013408175.1. Lineage (GTDB taxonomy): Bacteria > Actinomycetota > Actinomycetes > Mycobacteriales > Pseudonocardiaceae > Actinopolyspora > Actinopolyspora biskrensis. The sequence continues at coordinate 130,321 of NZ_JACBYW010000004.1, read as the reverse complement.
CCTTCCACCGCCAGCACGTCCCGGAAGTCCTGGGGAAATTCCTTGCGGATCGCCAACCAGTAACCGCGTTCGTTCGCGGTGGTGGCGAGCTCCAGCAACCATCCGCGCAGCTCGGTATCGGTGACCTCGTACAGGTCCAGCAGTTGTTCGACTTCGCGGTACTTGACCTTCTGGTCACGCGTCTCGATGCGTTGCAGCTTGGACCGGGACCACTTGCCCGGCTGCTTCCGCAGCTCGTCGGCCGCTTCGGCCATCGTGAACCCGGCCTGTTCACGAAGCTGGCGCAGGCTCTCGGTCAGTTGCCAGCGTCGGACAGTGCTGCTTACGACGTCGCCGTCGGTGGCGGTCATCGCTGGGTCCTCCTGTTCGACCAGTCATCCATCCGAGTGGTTAATGCGAGTACCCATTCCAAAAGTGGGTACCCACAAAACATAGTGGTTACCACAAGCAATCGGAATGCTACGCAACGCAGGAGGCGGCGATGCCAGTAGGATCGGACGAACAGGATCTGTCCACAGCGGAAGAACGGGTGGAGCCGGAGCTTCCCGACCCCGGCCCCAAGGTGTTCGCCCTGTTGGAGCGCCACGGGGAGCACGGAACGGAGCTGTTCGCGTGGGGCGTGGAGATAGGCGCTCACGCCAGCGTGTTCCGGCCCGACGGCGGGATCCTGGCCCACTGCGAATCGGGGCTCGACGCCTGGGAGATGTTCTCCATCATCCGCGACGTCGTGCTGGTCTGGCCCCGGCACCAGGACCGCCCCCCGGAGATGAGCGCTGAGCGCTGAACCGGACGAGCGCGCACCGCCCGGATCCGGACCAACACCACGACCGACCGGATGACCACCCGCTCCCCGGACACACCACCTCTCCGGGAAACCGCCCCTCATCGAGTGATTTTCCTCGCTACCCAGTAACCCCGATCGTGGTGTGTGTCGACATCCCCGACGAAGGCGCGGATACCACGGACGGGTGGTCTCGCGGGCCACGACCACCGTGGCCCGATCGTCGGCGCCGACGGTTCATCAGCACGACCAATCGGCCGGAGCGTGGGGCGAATTCGGTGTTAAAACGACTGCAGGCGGAGCTCTCCACGGAAGCGGGCGCACCCGACCCTCGGCAACGGCAGTACACCACGGCGGTACTCCTCGCCGTCGCGGCGGCCACCTTGCTCGGTTGGACGTTCGACATCACGGGCCCGGCGATACTCGGCGGGCTGACGACGGTGTTCGTGCTGATCACCTCCGAGGGCCACTCGCTGCGGGCCGATCTGCGCATGTTCGCCCGCTTCGCCCCGGCGCTGACGCTGGTGATGGCCGTGGGCCCGCTGCTGGGGCGCACCCCGGTGCTGGCCGGAACGCTGGTCACCCTCGTGGTGTTCGGCACCGGGATGCTGCCCGCGCTCGGAGAGCGCTACCGGACCTTCGGGCAAACCTTCGCCGCGGCCACCCTGGTCTCCACCACCACCGGCATCGGAACGGACCAGCCGGTCACGGCCCTGGCCTTCTGGGCCGTTCTCGGCGCCCTGTTCGCCCTGCTGCTGCGCGTGCTGCTCGGCCTGGGCGACCCCACGAGAACGATCCGGGTGACCGTCGCGCAGACACTCACCACCCCCGGTCCCGGTGTGGTGGCGAACGCGGCAGCGGCGTGGCGCACCGACGGCAGGGTGAACTGGCTGGGGCAGGTGCTGGCCGGTGCGGCGCGCTTCCGCGCGGCCCGCGAGGTGCTGCTCGCCCAGGTCCAGCAGGCCAGCGGCCCCGAAGCCGAGTGGCTGCGCAGAACGGCAGCCCGCGGTGACGAGATCGCGACCGAGCTGGCCACGGCCGTGCGCTCCCGCGTGTGCACCGGGTTGAACCGGCTGGCCCGCGGACGCCCCGAGGAACTGTCCGGAAGCGAGCAGCACGAGATCCCCGAAGCCGTGCGCGGGATCAACGAAGGGCTCGACCGGGTGCGCGCCGCCGTGCTCGAACGGGACACCAGCGCCGCGACGGCGGCCACCAGCGGAGGGCGCAGGCAGCAGGCCCTCGGGGCCGTGCGCGCGCACCTCTCGCTGCGGTCCGCGCTGTTCCGCCACGCCCTGCGCTGCGCGCTGGCCGTGGCCGCGGGAATGGCGGTCGTGCTGCTGCTGCGCACCCCGGCGGCCTCCACACTGCTGCTCGGGCTCTACGTGGTGCTGCAACCGGCCGCGCGGGACAGCATGAACGGGGCCCTCGAACGCACCGGCGGCGCGGTGCTCGGCGTCGTCCTGCTGTCGATCCTGATCGTGCTCGTCCCCTACGCCGTACTGCTCGTCCCGCTGACGATCGCCGCGATGCTGCTGCGCGTGCAACTGCTGCGCGGCGACTACCGGCTGCTGCTCGCCGCGCTGATCGGGATCACCCTGCTCGACCGGGTGAACGAGAGCGAACGCCAGTCCCTGGTGGACTCCACCATCGGTTTCGCGGCCAACACCGCCATCGGGGCCGCGATAGCGCTGGCCGTCGGTTTCGTGAGCTACCTGGTGCTTCCGAGCAGCCTCGGACCGGACGTGCACGGAACCATCCGCTCCACGGTGTGGTCCCTGTCCGAACTGCTGCGCAGCGTCCGCGCCGCGGGCAGGGGTGCCGAGGTGCGGGCGGGCCTGCGCTCCGCGCACGTGCTCGCGCTGCGCCGCACCCAGGACCTGCTGGGGCTTCCCGCGATGCTGGACGGTTCGGAAACGGTGGACCAGCGCACCGAACACGGCACCAACAACGCCGCGGTGGCCCTGGACGCGCTGCGGCAGGACCTGGCCACCCTCGCCTTCCGCCCCGACTCCGAACGAGCGCTCGCCGCGCCCGCCCTGCGCGCGGTGGACGAACTGCTCGGCGGCAACACCACGGCGCGGATCCCGGACGTCACCGGGTCCCAGGCCCCGGCCACCGAGCTGCTCGCCGGATCGCTGCTGGAGAACGGCCTGCACGCGCGCTCCGCGATCGACGAGACGTTCGGCTACGACGAGCCGTGGAAGAGCTACACCGTCTCGTTCGTCCGGCCCGAACGCCTCCGGATCCGGTGAGCCGCGAGGATTCCGCGCCCTGTCCGCACCCGGAATTCCAAAACGGGGAAAACACCTTCTCGCAAATTTCCGATAACGAGTACGACGAAAAACCGGAACCGAGAAAAATGATCAGCGTCACGAACGAGGGGGTGTCCTCACTCCACCGCAGGAGGTACCGTCCGCTCCCGGTCACCTCGGGGAGCGAATTCCCGACAATCCCCACCCGGCCGTGACGCGCGAAACGCGTTCGCTCCGGGGAAGCACCATCACGAATCCGCGGCACGACCACTTCGCACGGGAGGGAAACCGAATGTGGCGGTGGGCACGACTGACCCGAAGACGTTCGGGCTCCTCGATCCGGAGAACGCTGGGTTCGCTGGTCGTGCTGACGATTCTGGTCAGCGCACTGGCGGGTGTGGCATCGGGAGCTCGCTCAACCGTCGAACGCGAGGTCCTCCGAGCCGGCGGATCGACTCGGATCGAGCTGTCCGCGATCGAAAGCGGGCGGTCGGTCCGCGATCTCGACACCGAGGGCCTCGACCGGGCGCGCGGCATCGAGCACGTGGAAAACGTGATACCCGACTACGTCTCGACCATCTACACCGGGAGCTCGGATCCCACGGCCCCCACCTTCGACCTGACCACGCATTCCTGGCGCCCCTCGCCACGTCCCTCCATCGTTCGAGGCGAAGTGCCGCAGCCGCTCCAGCCCGGTCAGCTCGTGGTCCCCGCGCGCAGCGGGGACGTCGACTTCACCCCGTACGTGGGCGGGGAACTGTCCGCCGCCCACACCGAGGCGACCGGAGAGCGCTCGGGAACCCCGGCGCACACCGACTTCACCGTGGTGGCCACCTACGACCCCGCATGGCAGCTGGACGGCCCGGACGTCGCCTACGTCGCCCCGGAAACGGCAGCCGCCCTGGCAGCCGCCAAAGCGGGAGTCTCCCCCGAGCAGTACCGGTCCGTCACGGGAGCCCTGTCCGCGGTGGTCTCGGTGACCGAACAGCGGCACGTGCCCACGGTGACGCACGAGCTGCGACGGCTCGGCTTCTCCGCCTCACCGGTCACCGACCGGATGAACGGGGGAGTGCTCGGATTCGCCGCTCCCGGATACCGGATCGGCATCCTCGTCGTACTCGCCACCGCTGTGCTCACCGGCTCGCTCAACGTCCGCTCCGGTGTCCGCGACCGGCTGTCCGAGCGCGCGGTCCTGCGCCTGACCGGCGACTCGGTGAGCGGGCTGCGCCGGGTCCTGCTCGGTGAGGCGATGCTGACCGGACTGCTCGCCGGAGTGCTCGGCAGCGCGGTCGGCGTCGGCGGCGCGCTGCTCCTGCGGGGGCCTCTCGAGGGAACCCTGGGGCTGGAAGTGCACCTAGGCAGCATGCTGCCGAACCCGCTGTGGGCCGCGGTCATCGCGCTGGCCCCCGCGGTCGGCTCCGCGCTCGGGGCGTTCCTCGGAGGACGTGTCGCCCTCCGGCGCGACCCCCGCCCGCAGCCAAGCGGACGAGCCTGACCGAGGTTCCGCCAAGCAACCGGCACCGCGGACTCTCCACCTCACTCCAGGGGGCGACCGGGGCTGGATGCCTGCGCCCAGTACCGGCGCGGGATCCGGCCCGCCTGGGCGGCCAGGCGCCCGGCCTCCACCCCGGAGCGCATGGCCGCGGCCATCCGCTCCGGATCGGAAGCGCGGGTCACCGCGGAAGCCAGCAGCACCGCGTCGCACCCGAGCTCCATCGCCAGCGCCGCGTCCGAAGCCGTCCCGATCCCCGCGTCCAGCACCACGGGAACGGTCGCCCGCGAGCAGATCATCTCGATGTTGTGCGTGTTGCGGATGCCCAGTCCGGTGCCGATCGGGGAACCGAGCGGCATGACCGCCGCACAGCCGACCTGCTCCAGCTTGGAGGCCAGCGCCGGATCGTCGTTGGTGTAGGCGAGCACCACGAAGCCCTGGTCCACGAGTTGCTCGGCGGCGTCCACCAGCTCAACCGGATCGGGAAGCAGGGTCTGCTCGTCCACCACCACTTCCAGCTTGATCCAGTTCGTCGCCAGTGCCTCCCTGGCCAGCTGCGCGGTCAGCACGGCCTCGGCCGCGCTGCGACAACCCGCCGTGTTGGGCAGCGGATCGATCCCCGACCGGTGCAGCAGGTCGAAGACCCCGGTGCCGCCGCCGGCGTCCGCCCTGCGCATGGCAACCGTGGTCAGCTCGGTCCCCGAGGCGATCAACGCCTGCTCCAGCGCGGTCATGCTGGCCGCGCCGCCGGTCCCCATGATCAGACGCGACCCGAACTCGCGGCCCGCTATGACGAGTGGATCGTCCATGGTCAACCTCCTTGCACCGCGGTGAGTACCTCCACGGTCGCGTCCTCGTGCAGTGTCGTTCGTTGCCAGGAGTCCCGCGGCACGACCGCACCGTCGAGCGCGACGGCCACTCCGCGCGCGGGGGTGCCGAAGCTCTCCAGGGCGCCGGCCACGCTCGTGCCCTCGGAGACCTCGTGCCGCTGTCCGTTGATCGTGATGTTCATCAGTGCCCCTTCCAACGCGCCGGATCGGCCGGCTCCGTCTCGGCGGGCGGTCGTCGTTCGCACAGCAGCTCGCCGACCGCCTCGGCCGTCAGCGGAGCCTGCAGGAAACCGTTGCGGTGGTGACCGGTGGCCACGAGCACCCCGGTGTCCAGCCAGCCGATCAGCGGCAGGTTGTCCGGGGTCGCCGGGCGCAGTCCCGCGTTCGCCTCGACCAGTTCGTACTCCCCGATCCCGGGCAGCAACCGTTCGGCGTCGCCGATGAGGTCCCGGACTCCCCCGACGGTCACCTCCGTGCCGAAACCGCTCTCGTACTGGGTGGCTCCGATCACCAGTCCGTCGGTGCGCGGAACCAGGTAGATCTGCCTGCCGTGCACCGGCCCCCGGATCGTGCGCGCCGGGGGCGGCAGGGCGGTCGGCCGGGTCCGCAACCGCAGGATCTCGCCCTTCACCGGCCGGACGAGCCCGGCCAGGTCCGGGTGCAGCTCCGGCGCGCGCACGCCCGCCGTGACCACGACGACATCGCAGTGCAGCACGTCCTCGTCCAGTTCGACGGCCCCCGGGCGCACCCGTGAGGCGCTCCGGGCGACGAACTCCACTCCGGCAGCCTCGGCCGCCCGGCGCAGCGCCGCGAGCGCGGTGCGGTTGTCCACCGAGAGGTCCCCGGGCACTTCCAGCCCGGCCCGCACGGAGGGACCCAGCGTCGGTTCGATCCCGCGCAGCTCGCGGCTCGTCCGCCCGGTCACCTTCCGGCCGAGCGAGTCCAGGTGCTCGGCCAGCGCGTCGAGCTGCTCGCGGTCGGCGTTGTCCACGGCGACCACGAGGGTGCCGTGCTCGTTCAGCCCGGAAGGCCCCGCCGAGGCGGCGGACAGCTCAGCCGCGAAGTCCGGCCAGCGGCGCAACGAGGCCGCGCCCAGCTCGAGCAGGGCCTCCTCGCCCGGCCAGGCCTCGGCGACGGGGGCGAGCATCCCGCCCGCCACGTGGGAGGCCCCGGAGGCCGGGGCCGGGTCGATCAGCCGTACTCGGAAGCCCTGCGCGGCGAGTCGCCACGCACAGGACAGTCCGATCACTCCGCCGCCGACCAAGGCGACGTCTCGCTGTTGCCCGTTCGTCAATGCTCGCTCCCTGCGCCGGCATGATCCGGATCAGGTTCGACGGTCGGGGCGTCAGCCCCCTCTCAGTCCGTTCGGCCGGACTCCCGTGCCTACCCACCGCCAGACTAGGCGATGTTCGGCTCCGCGTCAGCCGAGGGTTCCCGGACTCCTCGCCCCGACATGACGAGGTTTCCGGTTTCCACGACTCCCTCGCGGCCCGCACGTGGCCTACCCTGAGGGCATGCCCGGAATGGACGGCTACGGAATGCGCGCCCGCCTCGAACAGGCACGGCTGTACCTGTGCACCGACGCGCGTCGCGAACGCGGGGATCTCGCCGACTTCGTCGACGCCGCGCTGGCCGGTGGGGTGGACATCATCCAGCTACGTGACAAGGACGCGTCCGGGGCTCCGCTGGACGCCCGGGAGGAGATCGCCGCTCTGGAGGTGCTGGCCGATTCCTGCGTGCGGCACGACGCGCTGCTGGCCGTCAACGACAGGGCGGACATCGCGCTGGCGGTCGACGCCGATGTGCTGCACCTGGGACAGGACGACCTGCCGGTGAGCACGGCCCGCCGCATCGTGGGCGATCAGATGATCATCGGGCGTTCCACGCACGACGTGGTGCAGGCGGACTCGGCCGCGACCGAGCGGGGGGTGGACTACTTCTGCACCGGGCCGGTCTGGAGCACCCCCACCAAGCCCGGCAGGGAGGCCGCCGGGATGGAGCTGGTGCGGCACGCGGCCGAGCACCACGGCCACGGCAGGCCGTGGTTCGCCATCGGCGGTATCGGACACGAGAACCTGGACGAGGTGATGGCGGCAGGGGCCGAGCGCGCCGTCGTGGTCCGCGCCGTCACCGAGGCCTCCGACCCGCGTGCCGCGGCGAGCGAACTGCGTTCCCGCCTGGTCGGCTGACCCCGGCCCGCCCGAGCAACCGAGCAGTCGGCACCGAACTCCCAACGGAGAGTTCCGATCGAGGGGTCCGCTCAACGCAGGTGCTCTGAACCCAAGCAGCTGGCACCGCCGCGGGTTCTCAGTCGAGTGCCCGGCGAGGAAGGCCCGACGTCGTGTAGGTCGCTACCCGATGTCGGGCCTCGCCGGAGCCGGGCGCCGACCGAGGTTCCGCCTAGCGACCCGAACCGTCGAATTTCTGCCGAGAACTTCCAGCAAAAGGCTTCGCCGTGGCTTGAGTGCTTCAGCCCGCGCAGGACGAGGAGCTCCGGTGCGTGAGTCGGATGCATCGCAAGGCCGGGTCGCTCGCAGCGTAGGTGGCTACTCAAGAGCGTGCCCAACGCAGCAAGGCGCCGACTCACGTGACGGCTACCCGACCATCCGAGCAAGCCGCCCCACAGGAAAACTCCATCTCACTCGGTGAGGAGTCGGACTCCGTACTCGCCGAGCGCCTCGTTGACCGGCTGGAAGAAGGTGGTTCCGCCGTCGGTGCAGTTGCCCCAGCCGCCCGAGGTCATGCCCTGGGCCTGGTCACCGGAGACGAAGGCGCCACCGGAGTCGCCCGGTTCGGCGCAGACGTCGGTGCGGGTCAGCCCGTGGACCGTGCCCTGGTCGTAGCGCACCGCCTGGTTCTTGCTGACGATCGTGCCGCAGTGCCAGCCGGTGGTGGATCCGGAGCGGCACACCGAGGAACCGACCGGGGCCTCGGTCGATCCCGCGACGGGCACGGTGTCGCCGCCGTAGTCGTTGACCGCGGGCCTGCCCCGTTCGGCGCTGGCGACGTAGGAGTAGTCGTTCTCCGGGAAGGAGGACCCGGCGACCGTGCCCCGGGGACTGCTGGTGCCGTCCCCTTCTCGTGCGCAGTGCCCCGCGCTGACGAAACCGCCCTGCACCGCGAAACCGACCGAGCAGCGCGCGCCGTCGTTGACGTAGTACGGGTTGCCGCCGACGATGTCGTTGTAGAGCCGCGGACTGCGTTCGGTTTCCACCCGGACGGCCGTCTCACCCACGCCGGAGGAGCGGAGGAAGTCCTCGGCCGCTCCCGCACCGCCCCGGTCGGCGGTGAGCACCACCGAGTTGTCCGCCGGATCGACGTAGTAGCCGGTGACCGACGGGGGTGCTTCGGGCAGCAACCCGCCGAGCCGGTCTGCGATGCCGTCGAGTTCCGCGGAGCTGTGCTCGACCAGCCTGGCCTTCGCGCCGGAGGAGCGGGCCTCGTCGAGTTTCGCCCGGTCCGTCACGCCGACCACGAGCTCTCCGGCCGCCGAGTCGTAGTAGGAGCCGCCGTAGGCGGTGCCCAGGCTTCCGCGCACGGTTCGCTGCACCCGTTCGGCGATGGTCTCCCGCTGCAGTCGTTGGCGGGACTGCGCGAGTGTGAGCCCGAGGTCGCGCTGCATGGCTTCGAGCAGCGTGCCGGGGCGGTCCTGCTGGTCGACCGCGGAGGACTGTTCGGGGGTCGAAGCCTGCTCGGGGGACGCGCCCACCGGGGCGGCTGTCAGCGCGGCGGTGGCTGTCGCGAGGAGCATCGTGCCCGCGAGGCGACCGGCGAGCCGGAGCTTCATGAACGTGGCCTCCCTGGACTGGGGCAAGTTTCCAACCGGCGGCGAGTTCCGTCGAATGCCCACCTAGCCAGTTCGACGCGCAAAGTAGCAGATTTTCACCCTGTCGCGGGACTATAAATCTCGAATAACTCTCCGAGTAGCAATTCGGACACTTTGCGCATTCACCGATCTCCCTTCGAGCGCGCCATTGCCCGCTCATTCGAGCGAAATGTCCAATTCCGCCGAGATCGTGCGCACCTCGGATTCCGCGCTTTCCCACGAAGCGGGAAAAGGCTCAGCTCCCGAGAGTCCCGCGCGGTGTGAGCACACCCACTCCGCGGACACGGATCCGACCCCGCGAAAGGCCACGGGAAACGGTCGGCGAGGATTCCGCCATGCAACTGATCAACCACGCCGACGCGCTGGCCGCGCGGGAGACCCTCACGAGGCTGCTCGGAACGGCAGGCCCGGTGCGCACACCGCTGCTCCCCGTCCCGGAGAGCGAGCGGGAGCGCCCGCTGCTGCTCAAACCGGAAAGCCTGCAGCCGAGCGGCGCGTTCAAGATCAGGGGTGCCCTGCACGCCACGGCCGTGCTGGACGAGCGGACACGATCCAGGGGGATCGTGGCCTACTCCAGCGGCAACCACGCGCGCGCCGTGGCCTACGCGGGCAGGACCTTCGGCATCCCCACCACGGTGGTGGTCCCGCACACCGCCCCGGCGACGAAGGTGGCGGCGGCGCGCTCGCTCGACGCCGAGGTCGTCCTGGTCGAAGTGGCCGAGCGGGAGGCGCGCGCCGAACGGATCGCCGCGGAGACCGGAGCCACCCTGATCCCCCCGTTCGACTCGCCCGCGGTGATCGCGGGGCAGTCCACGGTGGGGCTGGAAATAGCCGAGGACCTGGAGGCCCGGGGGGTCTCCGAGGCGACCGTGCTCGTCCCGATCAGCGGCGGCGGGTTGATCTCGGGAGTGGGTGCGGCCCTCGCCGAGGCCGCCCCGCGAACTCGCCTCATCGGCGTCGAACCGCTGCTGGCCGCCGACACCCGCGAGAGCCTGCACGCGGGCCGCCGGGTGGACTGGCCGGTCTCGGCGCGCACCAGGACGGAGGCCGACGGCCTGACGGGCCAGCCCTCCGAGCTCACCTTCGAGCACATCCGAACGTTCGTCGACGACGTCGTCACGGTCACCGAGGAGGAGATCGGCGAGGCGATCGGCCACCTCGCGGGAACGTGCGGGCTGGTCGCGGAACCGAGTGGCGCCGTGACGACGGCCGCGTACCGCCACCGCTCCGCGGAGTTGCCCGCCGGAACGACCGTCGCCGTGGTCAGCGGCGGCAACATCGACCCCGGGCGGCTGATCAGCTCGCTGGCGGGTTGAGGCTCGCGACGAACTTGTAGCGGTCCCCGCGGTAGATCGAGCGCACCCATTCCACCGGGGTGCCGTCCCGGTGGAAGGAGTGCCTGGACAGCAGCAGCATCGGCAGCCCGACGTCGGCCCCGAGCAGCTCGGCCTCCTCCGGGCTGGCCAGCGCGGTCTCGATCGTCTCCTCGGCGCTGGCGAACGAGATCCCGTACTCCTCGCGCAGCACCTGGTAGAGGGATCCGCCCTCCTCGATGAGCTTGGTCAGCCCCCTGAAACGGCTCAACGGCAGGTGGGTCGTCTCGATGGCCATCGCCTCCTCGTCGGCGAGCCGCAGCCTGCGCATCCGCAGCACCGGGCTGCCGGAGGGGACGTCGAGCAGATGGGCCAGCTCGCGCTCGGCCGACTCCTCGTTCATCTCGAGCAGGCGGGAGTCGGGCTGGCGCCCCTGGGCTCGCATGTCCTCCGTGTAGCTGCTCAGCTGCAGGCGCTGGGCCACCTTCGGCTGCGCGGCGAACGTCCCCTTGCCCTGGACACGCAGCAGACGTCCTTCAACGGTCAGTTCGGCCAGGGCCTGTCGCACCGTGGTGCGGGACACGTCGAACTCGGCCGCCAGCGCCCGTTCCGTGGGGATGGACGATCCCGCGGGCATGGAGCGCAGCATGTCCAGCAGATGCTGCTTCAGCCCCCAGTACTTGGGCTCGCGCTGGTTTCTTGTCGGCGTGTCGGCCCCGCCGGGCACCGACGCTTCGAGCATTCTTCCTCCTACCGCCGCGCCTCGAACGGGGCGATCAGTATTACCGATTCCAGCATGCCGGAGCCACGAGCCGCCGTGGGCGGCCCCGTGACAACCGACTCGACGGCACCCGCGTCCCCGGGGAGGTGGGAACGGCCACGGGAACGGCGCAGGGCTGTCGGCCTTCCGGAGGCACCGGTAGCATTGGTCTAGACCGAATTGTCGCACGGTTAAGGACGGACCACGACATGACCGAGCACCCCGGAGCCGGGGCCGGCGAGCAGTCCCAGCATCCCGGCCAACACATGAGCGCCGAGATCGCCGAACAACCGGCGGTTTTCGACGGCCTGCTCACCGACCGCTCCGCGCTGACCGAGGTCGCCCGGCGCATCGCGGAACGCGGTCCGCGTTTCGCGATGCTCGCCGCGCGCGGCTCCAGCGACCACGCGGCGATCTACGCCAAGTACCTGGTCGAAGTGCTGCTGCAACTGCCGGCCGGGCTGGTCTCACCGTCGAGCACCACGCTCTACGGAGCGCAACCGGACCTGACGGACGTGCTGCTGATCTCGGTCAGTCAGAGCGGCGGATCACCCGACCTGCTCGAAGTGACCGAAACCGCCCGCCGGAACGGCGCCACCACCGTGGCCGTGACCAACAACCCCGGATCGGCGCTGAACACGGCCGCGGAGATGTCGGTCGACATCGGCGCCGGAACCGAGCAGGCTGTGGCGGCCACCAAGACCTACGGCGCCACGCTGCTCACGCTGTACCTGCTGATCGACGCGATCCGCGGCGGCTCCGCCGAGCACGCCCTGCGGTTGCCCGAACTGGCGAACCGCACGCTGGCCCCCTCGGAGGAGCTGGACGAGGCGGTGCGGCGCTACAGGTTCGCCGACCGCGTGCTGACCACGGGGCGCGGCTACTCCTCGGCCACCGCCTCCGAAGCGGCGCTCAAGCTCGCCGAGACCAGCTACCTCTCGGCCAGGTCCTACAGCGGAGCCGACCTGCTGCACGGACCCGTGGCCGCCGTCGACACCGAAACCGCCGTGCTGGCGCTGTGCAGCTCGGGCAAGGGCGGCGCCGCCATGAAGGAGGTGCTGGAAACCGTGCACGAACGCGGGGCCGAGATCTGCGCGATCGGTTCGGCCGCGAGCACGGTCCCCTGCGCGCACGCCGTCGACCTGCCGGAATCCGCCGAGGAAGTCGCTCCCGTCCTCGAAGTGCTCCCCGTCCAACGGCTCGCGCTCGCGCTCGCGCTCGAACGGGGCGAGGATCCGGACCGGCCGCGCGGGTTGAACAAGGTGACACGCACCCGGTGACATGGAGGTCTCCGGCTCGGTTCGCTCGGGTGGTCGCTCGGCGGAACCTCTCGCGGCGGTGCCGACTTCGCAGTGGGTCGTCCCGGCACCGCCGCACCGGAGGGCCTCCAGGAATCGGACGCTCGCCCGAGCGGTTCGGAGAAGCTGTTGGAGCCCGCCTCACCGAGGGGGCGGGGTGAGACGGGCACCGCCAGGCTACGCCGATCGGCGTAGGTGACGAGCACGGGGTTCGGGGGAACGGGATGACGGAAACCACCGGTGAGGGCGCTCTGGTCCTCGGATTGGACGTCGGTGGGACGTCCAGTCGTGCGGTCGTGGCCGACCTGAACGGGCGCACGCTGGGCGCGGGCCAAGCCGGAGGCGGAAATCCCAACTCCCACCCTCCCGAGCGGGCCACCGAGCAGGTGGCCCGCGCCGCCCGCACCGCACTGGCCGAAGTGGACCCCTCGCTGGTCGGAGCCGCCGCGCTGGGCATGGCGGGCATCAGCAAGATGAGCGACCCCGCGGTTTCCGGGCTTTTCGACCAGGCCTGGTCGGCCCTGGGATTGCGCTGCGCGATGCGCACCGTCTCCGACGGCGAGGTGGCGTTCGCCGCGGGTACCCCCGAACCGCGCGGCACTGCGCTGATCGCGGGCACCGGATCCATAGTCGCCCGGATCGAGAACCACGAACTGGAACGAACCGTGGGCGGGTACGGCTGGCTGCTGGGCGACGAGGGCTCCGCCTTCTGGCTCGGCCGCGAGGCGGTCACCACGACGCTGCGCTCCCTGGACCACGGCGAGGGCAGGCACGATCCGCTCGTCGCCTCCGTGCTCGACGAGCTCCTCGGCACCCCGTCGACCGAAGAGCCGGACCCGCTGGTGTGCAGGAGGATCATCTCGATCGTCGGGGGCCGCTCGCCGATGCGGCTGGCCGAACTGGCTCCGCTCGTGACCGCCACGGCCGCCGGGAGCGGCGGGAAGGCCACCGACATCGTCACCCGGGCCGCGCGGATGCTGGCTTCCGCGGCGCTGTCCGTGCGTACCGAGCAGGACGACTCCCCCGTCGTGCTGGCGGGGAGCCTGCTCACCGGAACGAACCCGCTGGTCACCGCCGTGCGGAACGAGCTCGCCGAACGCGGTGCGACTCGGCTGCCCACGGCCCGCTCCGGTGCCCTTGGGGCCGCCTGGTTGGCGGCGGGGGAACTGACCGACGAGGCGCACGCCCGCGAGCTGCACGCCGAATGGCTCGGGCGCGCGAACGGGGCCCCGGACGCCGGGTGATCACCCGCCGGGCGCGGAGCGCGGGTTCACCGCGCCGTGCGCGCGTGTCGGATGCCCGGGTGGTCCGCGGGCAGCGTGCGCCGCAGCACCCACCAACTCGTCGCCACGCAGAGCACCACCAGCGGCCAGGTCAGCACCACCTGGGCGACGCTGAGCGCCACCACGGCGTTCGCCGCCCACAGCGGGACGAACACGGCCAGCCTGGTGAGGTACTGCCCGACCCACACCCAGCTGGCCCTGCTGTAGGCACGCAGCAGTTCGGGGTCGCGCCGCCACCTCGTCCGCTGGCCGAGCAGGGTTCCCACCACCAGGCCGAGCAGCGGCCAGCGCACCGCGATGCTGACCATCCACGCCAGCCCGCTCACCGCGTTCGAAGCCACCCTGATCAGGTAGAAGTCGGCCGCCTGGCCGGTGCGCAACGCGATCAGCGCACCCACGAGCACGGCCAGCAGGCTGAACAGCACGGCCAGCGGACGGGCCCCTCTGCTCAACCGCCACACACCGATGAGCGCGCCCACGGCTATCGCGGTGATCCCGGAAGCCGCGATCGACCGATCGCTGAGCACCCAAACCAGCCCGAAGGCGACCGGAGGGGCACTGGCGTCGACAGCACTGGCACCACCGCCGAGCAACCGCATCAGCGAATCGCGTCCGGCGGAGTCCTCGGTTTCGGTAACGGTACTGTCGCGGCTCACGGTTTAAGCCTGCCTTACCCGTCCCGTGGGATGCACCTGTCATTCAGCGTGCGGTGTCCTACACCTAACACACCCGTTCGAATCAAATACCCCTCACACGGGCGAGTGAGTTCGCCAGCTGAGCTGTCAACCCACGGTGATCCAGCGGAGTGCAGTCGAGCACCTCGCCCTCGGACGGCTCCCCGTGCCGCATCAGGTACCTCCCCTGGTCGGTGTCGAACCACATCAGCCCGGGAGTGCGCAGCCGACCACCGTGCTCGTCCGTCCCGGACACCACGAAGTGGCCGATGCGGTACTTGTACGCCCGCGCCAACAGCTCCGGCTCCGTGGGATCCGCGTGCTGTCCCTCCGCCGAGCCACGCGCCCGCGCCCGGAGCAGCTCGACCGGGACACGCACCGGCTTCCCCCTCCCGGGGGGTGCCTGCGGAAGCAGCCTGGCACACACCTCGGGAAGCGCCCCTGGATCCATGAAATCCAGTTGCAGCCCCCGCGGCGTGACCACTCCGAGGAGCCCCACCTCGCCCGTGGAGACCGCGCGCGCGGCCAGCCGCTGCCCGTTGCGGACGTCCAGCAAGCCCGCGGCGGCGATGGACACCTCGGAACTGCACATCAGGTACAGCGCGTCGGCGACCTCGGGCTCGGGGTTGCCCGCGACCGCCAGACCCGTCGACTCGAGCTCTCCCCAGACCTGCCGGGCCAGCTCGTCCCGCTCCCGCCGGGTCTCCCTCGGGGGCGGGATCTCGAAGGGGTACCGGCGCACATCCAGCTTCAGATGCGCTCCGAGCACGTCGACGGCGGGCAGGGAGAGAGTGATCGTTTCGACCATGTGGGGCCTCTCGGGACGGCTGGCAGGATCGACGACTGTTCACATCCGCTGGGAGCTCGACGACCTCCGGAGAACCCGGCCCGGCGGTCCCGATTCCGCTCCGCGGGACCGGAAAACCTCACAGAGCTCTTCCGGCCGAGTTGTTGGCCGGGTCGGGTCTTCCCGCAGGCAGCGCCGAAGGAACCACGCTGCCCACCGGAACCGCCGCGGGAGGTTCCGCTCAGCGACCAACTACGACAAGGGCGAACGGAGAGGAGCGGTCAGTCAGAACCCTCCGTAGCCCATGGGGCCCTCGCCGATCACCGGTGGAGCGACCAACCTGTCCCCGCCGAAGTCCGTCCCGCCCGGCTCTTCGGTGTGCACCAGGAACTGCGGCTGATCGTCGGAATCGTCGGGGGCGAGCCCCTGGCCGCTGCGCCACTCGTTGACTCGCGGCTTCTCCTGCTCTTCCTGGTCCGCGTCCTGCTGCTCCCGGCCCCTCGGGGCGTAGCGCGAGTTCAGCCCGCCCCCGGCCCAGCCTCCCGAGCCCATGGGACCGAACCCCCCGTCCGGCCTGGGCTCGTACTGCGGAGGCCGCACGGCGGAACGAGACCGCTGCGCCGCGTCCGAATCGGCCGGACGCTGATCGGGCGCGGGCGTCCGTCCAGCGGGAGAGCTCCCGGTATGCGCGGAGTCGGCCGGTTCGGCGGCTCCCCCGTCCGGACGGGGGAGCCGCCCACCCTGCGGAACCTGAACGGGTCCGCTCGGCGAGCCGGTCGGTGTCCCGGAGCCCGCCGGGGCGGGCGGCGTCCGGTTCGGACCGGTCACCGGTCGAGGCGGGCCGGGGGGCTGTCCGCCGGATCGCCCGCCGGGAGGTGGTGGTTGCGGGGCCGGAGGTCCCTGAGGTGCCGGAGGGGCCTGGGGTGCCGGAGGTCCCTGGGGTGCCGGAGGCGTCGGCGGCGCTGCGGGGTGCTGCTGCCCGGCCGCGCCGCCCGTATCCGGGTGCGGAGCACGGGCCGTCCCGGGGCCGGAAGCACCGGTGACAGGAGGGACACCGGGTACCCGGGTTCGCGCGGGCACCCCCCGCGCCGGGCTCGGAGGACTCGTCGCGGGCGGCCCCTCGGCAGGTGGCTCCGCGGGACCCGCGGGCGCACCGTCGTCCGTGCCGACCAGCTCCTCGCTCGTTCCGAGCGGTCCGGTCGGGGTCTCGTCCTCTTCCGGAGCGTCCGCGGAAGGGACCTCGGCGACGTCCCCGTCCGGGATCCGCCCCCCTCCGTCCAGCGATCCCACCAGTTCGACGGGCGGCCGGGAGCTCTGGGCACCCCGCGGATCCTCGGGAGCGGCGGGAACGGCCCGGGGCTCGACCCACCCGGTCACCTCGCTCGGCGCCGGGGGCGGCGGAGAGCTCGCGGAGGACGGTGCTTCACCGGGATCCCCGTCCCGCGGACCGGAGGTTTCCGGAGCCGCGCGGTGCGCCGCCTCGGCGGTGCGGGTGGGTGCGGCGGGCCGGGGCCCCTGCCCCCGCTCCTCGGCCTGCGGACCGGCCGGCGGCGTGCGGCTCGCCGGGAACTCCTCCTCGGTTCCGCTTCCGGGGGCTCGCGCCGCGGTCAGGTCCCCGGAGATCGTCGCGGCGCCCCCGTTCCCGGCGTGCTCCCCGGGCTGCTGCTCGGTGATCCGGCGCGACATCTCGTGCTCGAAGCGCGCGGGTAACCGTTCGAGCCGATCGCACAGCGCCAGCGGATCGGACTGGGCCGCGGCGGCCGCGAACTCCGCGCGCGAGTCGAAGCGTGCGGGGCGCGCGGCACCGTCCGCCAGCTCCCGCGGAGCCGCCGGGTGGGACGGCGGCCCGACCGTCGCTCGTTGTCCGTTCGGCGGGCGAACCACCGGCTGGGGATTCCCACCGCCCGGCCCGGTCGAAGGCCCGGACGCGGGCGAGGCGGTCCCGACCCCGCCGGGAGGTGTTCCCGGGTGCTGCGGCCGAAGCGGAGGTCCCGGGCTCGGCCTTCGCCCCTCGGCCGCTTCGGACACCGGATCCCGCGGACTCGTCACGACTCCCCCAGAGCTTCGATGCTGTCGGCAGACACACTCGATCCGACGTCAGCGAACATGCTTCGCGTTCCCCATCCAGGTGATCGATGCGGCACTGCTCGGCCACTCCCGATCGTCGACATCCCCTTGATCGTCTCGTTACCCCTGCGGAACAGTAGCAGCTCGCGCACGCGTGCGCGTGGCTTTTCCACCAACCGTTCTCCGACATGGGCACGCTCGGTTCAACCATACGAAATCACGTGTTCAAGCCGATATATCCGGTCCTTCGGACGAGTGAGGATCTCCTCGGGGAGAACGTGCCGTTAATCACCGCGCACGCACCGACGGTGGCGTAGGTCAACTCGACGGGTCCAATGTGTTGCTCGGTTACGGCTTCACGAGCGGAAAGCACGGGTCACCGAGGCTTTCCGGTCGGGTCGACGGTTGGGGCGGGGTGCTCCTTCGGCTCCGGCGGCGCCGGAGCGACCACGCCGCCCATCGGCACCGCCGCGGCCCCTCCCGCGTCGTGCTCCAGTGAGGACGGGCCCCGACCACGCGTAGGTCGCTACTCGACGTCGGACCCGCCAACGAGCACCGGCGGGAGACACCGCTCCGGCGAAGCCACCGCAGCCGAGACGGAAAACGCCATAAGCACGAAAGGCAGTCGCGATGAGCTACGAGCGGCAGCGATCACCGGGGGAAGAAGTGCGGAGTTCGGAGAGCGCGAATGCCGCGCGGCGCTGGAACACGTTCGTGGCCCTCGGCGACAGCTTCACCGAAGGTCTGAACGACCCGGCGTCCGAGGAGGACACCTTCCGGGGGTGGGCCGACCGGCTGGCGAGCGTCCTGGCCGGGGAGAACGCGGAACTGCGCTACGCCAACCTCGCGGTGCGCGGAAAGCTGCTGGACCAGATCCTCGCCGAGCAGCTCCCCGCGGTGGTGCGGACGAGACCGGACCTGGCCGCCTTCACCGCCGGGGGCAACGACATAATCCGCCCGTTCACCGACCCCGACGAGCTGGCCCAGCGGTTCGACGACGCCGTGGCCCGGATCAGAGCCACCGGGGCCGATGTGCTGATAGGAACCGGCTTCGACACGCGGCGGAATCCGGTGATGCGGCTGGTGCGCGGCAAGGTCGGAACCTACAACTCACACCTCTGGGCGATCGCACAGCGACACGGGTGCTATGTCGTCGACCTCTGGTCGATGCAGGTGCTGCACGATCAGCGCGCCTGGAGCGCGGACCGACTGCACCTGTCGACGGAGGGCCACCGTCGCGTCGCCCTGCGTGCCGCCGAGACGCTCGGCCTCGAACCGGGGCAGGACTGGCGCACGCCGTGGCCGCCGGAACGTGCCCGCCCGTGGGCGGCCCGCCGCGGCGAGGACCTGCACTGGCTCAAGCAGCATCTGGGGCCGTGGATCGGGCGCAGGATCCGCGGAACCTCCTCCGGGGACGGCAGGAAACCGAAACGCCCCGAGCCGCGCCCCCTCGACACCTCGTCGCGAGTCCCGTGCCCTTGAACCGATCGGGGCGCGGTCGCCCTCCGGCAACGCGCCCCGATACGAGCGCGGACTCCGTGCCTGTATCGAATCCCCCCAGGACACGGAGCCCGCACTCACCCCCACGTCCTTCCGGCCACTGCGTGGCCGGAATAACCTGACCCCTTCGGCAGCAGTGTGTGCCCGAACGGACACACCCGCACGCCGCGTGTACCGGCCAGCTCGCTCCCCCGATGAGCTGCCGAGATGCGGTTCCGGCCTGCTTCGTCGCTACGGCCCGAATCGCACGATCCACACATTGGCAGGGCCGACTAACCGCTCGCTAAACGTTGGCTAAACGACCCCCGCCGGACACGACACCGGCCCGACCACCCGGCCGAACCCACGAAGAGCTCCGGCGAAACCGGACACACCGCACGGCGAAACCGCTGCTCAACGCGCTTCCGCCCCGGAGAGCACCGTCCGGCGCACGAGCCCCTCCTCACGTGCCGTCCCGCTCGGACTCGAGTCGCTCGATCCTGGCCCGCGGCTCCGCCGCCCGCGGTGAACCGCCCGCCTCGAAGATGGACAGCGCCGTGTCCCAACGACGTCGGGCCACAGCGGGGTCCTCCCGCAACGAGGCGACGTCGCCCAGCCCCATGTAAGCGGCCGCCTGCCGCATCGTGGAGCCGCACTGCCGTGCCACGTCCAGAGCCTCCCCGTAGTAGCGCCGCGCGTTCTCGATCCTGTCCAGTTCGACACTCACTTCACCACAGTTGTTCAGCACCATGGCCAGAATTTCGAGATCGTCGGCCTCCCGGTAGCGTTTTTCGGCCTTTCGGAGGTACCCGAAGGCGGCCGAGAGGTTGCCGGTCACCTGTTCCACCTGGGCCAGGTTGTTCAGCGCCCCCGCCTCGCCGTAGCGGTCCTTCTGCTCCCGGTAGGTACGCAGCGCCTCCTCGCAATGCCTCCTGGCGTCCGGGTAACGGCCCAGGCGGAACAGCGCACTGCCCATGTTGACCTGGGTCATCGCCAGTTTCCCCCGATCGGGCAGGGACTCGGCCAGGTAGTACGACTCGGCGTAGTACTTCAACGCCGCCTCCGGCGTGCCCGAGCGGGAGTGCACCACCCCGAGACCGGCCAGCATCAGCACCCTGCCGCTCTCCTCGTCGGCGCGGCGCGCGGACTCCAGGCCTCTGGAGTAGATCCGCACCCAGTCCTCCCAGGGGCAGCGCACCATCAGGTAGTTGAACTGCAACCGCACGAGCTTCCAGACGACGCTGTTCCACCCCGCGTCGGCGGCCGTGTCGATGGCCGCCACCAGGTTCGGCCACTCCGCGTCGAACCACTCCAGCGCCTGTTCGCGACCCGATATGGCGGGAACGGCCCATTTCCAGCCCGAGAAGTCCAGCTCGTCCCGCGGTGGCCGCAGGAATCTTCGCGCGTGGTCGGCCGCGGCCAGATAGTGCTCCAACAGGCCGCGCAACGCGGTGTTCGTCGTCTCCGCGTCCTGCCCGCTCCCCTCGGAGGCCCGGAGCTCCCGCGCGTAGACCCGCAGCAGGTCGTGCATGGCGAAGCGGTCCTGCTTGGGCTCGCTCACCAGGTGGGCCAGCGTCAACGCGCGCAGCCTGCGCCGCGCTGTCTCCGGGTCCGTGCCGCACAGGGCCGCCACCGCGTGTGTGGTGAAGGTGTGGCCCGGGATCATGCCCAACAGCCGGAAGGTCCAGGCCTGACTCGGGTGCAGGTTGCGGTAGGAGATGTCGAAGGCCCGGCGAACGCTGGTGTCCGCGTCGTCGATGTCGAGAGCGGTCAGCCGCTCGCGCTCGTCGGTGAGCTCGCCGACGAGTTCCCGCACCGCGCGCCCCGGGTTCGCGGCCAGCCTCGCGGCGGCGATCCGCAACGCCAGGGGAAGCCCGCCGCACAGCTCGGCCAGTTCACGCGCGGCCTGCGGTTCGGAGCTCGATCTGCCCGGAACCCCCGCCCGGTCCAACAGCTCCACGGCCGCGGAGGTGGGCAGCGTTTCCAGCGGAAGCGTCCGCGCGCCGCTGCGCACCACCAGCCCGTCGAGCCGTCGCCTGCTGGTCACCAGCACGAGCGATCCCGCGCTGCTCGGAAGCAGCGGACGTATCTGTTCGGCGTCCCGCGCGTCGTCGAGCAGTATCAGCACGCGCCGGTCGGCGAGCAGCGACCGGTAGAGCGCGGCGCGCTCCTGCAGGTCGATCGGGATGACGTCGTCGGCGATCCCGAGGGTCTTGAGGAACCCGGTCAGTGCTTCCCCCGGGGACAGCGGGGGGCTTTCGGAGTCGAACCCGCGCAGGGAGGCGTAGAACTGCCCGTCCGGGAAACGGTGCGCCACACGGTGCGCCCACGTCACGGCCAGGGCGCTCTTGCCGACACCGGCCGTCCCGGTGACGGCGGCCAGCATGCCGGTCGAACCCTGCTCCTCTTCGGACAGCATCCGGTCGAGAGAGGCCAGCTCCGTCTTCCGGCCGACGAACCCGGCCGTCCGGGGCGGCAGTTCGGCAGGGTGCGTGACGACGCCGCTCCCGGAAACCCCTCCTTCGGCCGAAGCCGCCCGTGCCGGAGTCAGCAGGCTCTCGTCGTCGCGCAGCATCCGCTCGTACAGCGACCGCAGATCGGGGCCTGGGTCGATGCCCAGCTCGTCCGAGAGCCGCTCGCGGAGCGAGTGATAGCAGTCCTGCGCCCGAGCGCGCTGCCCGGAGCGGTAGTAGGAGAGCATCAGCTGTCCGGCCAGTCGCTCGCGCAGCGGGTGCTGCTCGACGAGAGCGGGCAGTTCCACCGCCAGCTGACGATGCCTGCCCAGCTCCAGATCGGCCGCTATGCGCTCCTCGAGAGCCATCATCCGCAGCTCGTCCAGATTGGGCACGACCATGCGATGCAGCCGCCCGGAGGAGATGTCGGCCAGGATCGGGCCGCGCCACAGGGTCAGTGCCTCCCCGAGGACGCGGGACCGCTCACCGGGTTCCATGTTGCCGGCCCGGTTGATCAGCGACCGCGCCCGGTGCGCGTCGATGCGCTCGCTGTCGACCCGCAGCAGGTACCCGGGCGAGCGGGTGACTATCTCGGGCCCCTCCTCGCCGTACGCCTCACCCTCGGGGGTCAGCAGCTTGCGCAGCCGGGAGACGTAGCCGTGGATGATCGTGCGTGCCGTGCGCGGCGGCTTCTCCCCCCAAAGAGTGTCAATCAATCGGTCCATGGACACGACTTGGTTCGGCTCGAGCAGCAGACACGCCAGTGCGCTGCGCACGCCCGAGTTTCCCAGTGGCTGCCGCTCACCGCGGTGGAGGACTTCCAGCGGGCCGAGCAGCCGGAACTCGTAACCGCGGCTCGGCCCTCCGGGCGAGCTGTCTTCCGGTGGCATAACCCCCCGAAGTTCGATCCCACGTTCGCTTATTCTTGCCAACTTCTCCGCCGTGGCCGAAAGACCCCCTCATCGAATGAACACTGGTGAAACCGATCCACGTTAACTGAAGGCCACACCGAACGTGTTCGAGTTCACTTTGCTTCACCCCAACGGACGAGCTTTTTGCCGACACGCCCGAACATGGACACAAAGTGTGAGCAAACTCGGCGATATAAATGGGACCGTTATCTGCCAAGCTTCTTCCGACGCCCAGTAGAGTCGGGACTCACGCCCGAACGCCCGCAAGAGCACTGTGGAGGTATCCCGCGTGTCGACATCGTCCACAGTGGTGGATCGTGCCGTGGGGTGTCTGCTCGGTGCGGCGCTTGGCGACTCCCTCGGTGTTCCGGTCGAGTTCGAGGAGTACGGGGACATACGTGCCCGCTACGGACCGGCCGGAGTGGTCGAGCCACCACCACAAGCACTGCTGGGCGACGCCACCCAGATGTTGCTGTTCACCGGAGAGGGGTATCTGCACGCCTGGGCCACCGGCAACAACGGAGGGCGGTGGCGCCCGGTGGAGGCAACGGCGGCCGCCTACCGGAGATGGCTGATAACCCAGCAGGAGAGCAAACCGCACTACGGGGCCACCGGCCTCATGGCCGAGCACGAGCTCTACGCCAACCGCTCGCCCGGACTGACCAGCCTGCGGGCCCTGCAGGAAGAGCTTCTCGGAACACCGGAGCAACCGACCAACACCTCCAAGGGATGCGGAGCGGTGGACCGCGCCGCGGCGGCGGGCTTCGCTCCGACCGTCGAGATGTCCTACACCCTCGGGTGCCAGTTCGGAGCGCTCACCCACGGAGCTCCCGCAGGCTGGACCTCGGCCGGTGCCATGGCCGCGCTGATACACCTGCTGGCGGTACAGGGCAGACGACTGCCCCAGGCCGTGGACCAAACAGCCGGACGGGCGCTGCGCGAGGACGGGGAAACCGCAGCAGGCCTGGCCGACGCGGCCACTCTGGCGCGCGTCGACGTGCGCACCGCCTACATCCAGCGGCTCGGTCAGGGCTGGGTCGGCCCCGAAGCGCTGTCCATCGGGGTGTACTGCGCGCTGGCCCTGCCCAAGCGGGAACAGTTCTGCGACGCGCTGCGGCTGGCCGCCAACCACTCGGGGCACAGCGACACGACCGCGGCCATCACCGGAGCGATCCTCGGGGCGCGGCACGGGACCGGGGCGCTGCCCCGCGCCTGGCTCAACCGGCTGGAACTGGCCGACGTGATCGAGCGCATCGGACACGACCTCGGCGCTTCCTGCGTCGGCGAGAAGTTCAACGACCGCAGGTATCTCAGCCTCGGCTGAGTGCTGTTCGGCCGCTGTGCCGATTGCTTGCGTGGTTGCTTGGCCGTCACGTGAGTCGGCGCCTCGCTGCGTTGGGCACGCTCTTGAGTAGCCACGCCTGAGCAGTCGGCACCGCCGCGGGTTCTCAGTCATGGGTCTCGCGAGGACGGCCTCGACGTTGTGCAGGCCGCTATCCGATGTCGAGGATCCCGCAGCGAGCCCCCGACCGAGGTTCCGCCAAGTGACCCGCCAAGCAAACCGAGCCGCCGACCAAGAATTCAGTCGTCTTCGATCACCAGGGGGTACACCCCGTTCTCGTCGTGTACCTCCTTGCCGGTCACCGGGGGGTTGAACACGCACACCGTGCGCATGTCGGTCTCGGGGCGCACCTGGTGCTTGTCGTGGTTGTCGAGCAGGTACAGCGAGCCGGGACCGAGCCGGTGCGTCTCGCCGGTGCCGTGATCGAGGATCTCGCCCTCGCCCTCGAAGACGAACACCGCCTCGATGTGGTTGGCGTACCAGAAATCGTTCACGGTGCCCGCGTACAGCGTGGTCTCGTGGACCGAGAACCCCACCTTCTCCTTCGCCAGAACGATGCGCTTGCTGCGCCAGTTCTCGGTCCTGATGTCGGCTTCGGTGTCCTCGACCTCCCGAACCGTACGGATGATCATCGCCTGTTCCCTTCGTTGCGCCGTTCGTCGTCTCTCCTCGCGAGCCGTTGCCGCCCGCCCTCCGCACGATCACCGGTGCTCTCCCGCGCCGGAGCGGAAGGGCGCTGTCAGGCGAACACGGCTCGCACGGAGTCCCGCAGGATCTCCACACCCTGCTCGACCTCCTCGTCGGTCACCGTCAACGGCGGCATGATCTTGACCACTTCGTCCTGCGGACCTGCGGTTTCCAGGATCATTCCCCTGTCGAAGGCGGCCTTGGAGACCTTGCCCGCCATCTCGGGCTCGGCGAAGCCGAGCCCGCGGGCGAGGCCGCGCCCCTTGGAGACCAGCCCGGGGTACTCCGCGCCGAGCTCGTGGAGCGTGCGGGCGACCCGCTCACCCTTGGCCAGCGTGGAGTCCCGCAGCGCGTCGTCGCTCCAGTACTGCCGCAGCGCCTCGGCACCCGTGACGAAGGCCGGGTTGTTCCCCCGGAAGGTGCCGTTGTGCTCGCCCGGCTCCCACACGTCGTGCTCCGGCTTGATCAGCGTCAGCGCCAGCGGGCTGCCGTAACCACCGATCGACTTGGACAGGCAGACCATGTCGGGCTCGATGCCCGCCTGCTCGAAGCTGAAGAAGGGGCCGGTCCGGCCGCATCCCATCTGCACGTCGTCGACGATCAGCAGGATGCCGTGCCGCTCGCACAGTTCGGACAGGTTGCGCAGCCACTCGGCGCGCGAGTCGTTGATGCCGCCCTCGCCCTGGAGCGTCTCGACGATGACCGCGGCGGGCGCGTTGAGCCCGCTGCCGCTGTCGGCCAGCAACCGCTCGAAGTACAGGAAGTCGTCCACCTGGCCGTCGAAGTAGTTGTCGTACGGCATGGGGGTCGCGTGCACCAGGGGGATCCCCGCGCCGCCGCGTTTCATCGAGTTGCCCGTCACGGACAGCGAGCCGAGGGTCATCCCGTGGAAGGCGTTGGTGAAACTGATGATCGACTCACGCCCGGTGATCTTGCGGGCCAGCTTCAACGCGGCTTCCACCGAGTTGGTCCCCGTCGGCCCGGGGAACTGCACCTTGTAGTTGAGTCCCCGCGGCTCGAGCAGGGTCTCGTCCAGCGCGTGCAGGAACTCGCCCCTGGCCGAGGTGGCCTGGTCGAGTCCGTGGTGCACCCCGTCGCGTTCGATGTAGTCGATCAGTTTTCGTTTCAGCAGCGGGTTGTTGTGCCCGTAGTTGAGCGCACCCGCTCCGGCGAAGAAATCCAGGTATCCCTTGCCGTGCTCGTCGTACAACCAGCTGCCCTGGGCCTTGTCGAACACCACGGGCCAGGTGCGGCTGTAGCTGCGTACCTCGGACTCCCGGGTTGCGAAAACGTCCTTCACGATCCTCCGTTCGAACCGGCCGCCCGCGTTCGGAAACGCGATCGCGGACCGGTCGTGTGCGCGTAGTGCCGCATCCGAGCGGCCTGGGTTCTCGCGGCGGCGCGGCCGGGCCGATCACCGGCTCGCGGGCGCGCTCGCCGCGAACGAGAACCGGCGAGACTCGCCAGACGAAGCACCGGCCGTGCCCAGCGGGCCGATGCGGTACAGGTCCTCTCCTTCGTGAGCGTCCGGAAACATCCGCGCGGTGAACAGCTCACCGGTGGTGATCCTGGCCCCGCGGTCGCGTGCCAACGCCGAGAAGAGGTTGATCGAAGCGGTGTTGTCCGCGGTGATGGTGGTTTCCAGGTAGCGGACTCCGCGTGGCAGGACCTCGTTCAGCAGCCGTTCGAGCAGCCTCGCCGCGATTCGGCGGCCACGCTGCACCGCGTCCACGCCGATCTGCCACACCACGACGGTGTCCGGGGCGTCCGGGCGGACGTAGCCGGTCACGAAACCGGCCACTCGTCCGTCCGAGCGGGCCACCAGGGAGGTAGCCGCGAAGTCCCGGCACCACAGCAGGTACACGTAGGAGGAGTTGACGTCGAGCACCCCCGAATCACGGGCGATTCGGTACATTTCCTGGCCGTCCGAGACGGCCGGAGCATCGATCTCCACCCGCCCGGCTGCCCCACTCGTGCCATCGAGCTCGTCGCTGCCATGGCTCGGTTTCTCGCCGGTCATGTTTCACCAAACTAACCACGGACCGGCGAAATCGCCAGGAAAATCAATGCCCCGAGGGCCGTAACCAGGCGGAAAACAAAAACACACGTGAGGAGGACAACATTTTCGTTGTGGATGATTTTTCGTCCCGCTAGCCGGACTCCACCGCCGCCCTCGAAAAAAATATCAAGCCTCTGAGCAGGAGAAACGACCCCGGAGTGAAGATCCAATCCCGCTCAGTGGCCGAACTCCCCGACAAAAACGCGCCCACGGGAGAAAGGCGCGGCCGATATCGAATTTTGTGAACAATCAGCCGGTTCGCAATTTTCCGCCGGATTCGCCCGGGTGTTCGCAGCTCCGCGATCACGACGCCTCCACGGCCGGCGCGAAAGGTTCTTCGGCTCCGCTCGACGGGATCCGGGCGGGTTTCACGGGGCCGAACGCGAAAAAACCCCCGGCGGATGCCGGAGGAGTTCGGAGCACCGGACGGACCGCACGCCCGGCGGTCCCTCGGCCCCTCTCATCGAGGAACCGCCGGCAGCGCGCTCGTGTCCCGGACCGGGAGCTCACACTCCCGCGTAGGACTCGATCCAGTCGCGGTACTGGGTGACGTTGACGTAGGCGGTGCGGCTGGAGCGGTCGCTGGTGGAGGCCACACCGACCTGCACGTACTCACCGTCGGCGGAGTTGGCGAACATCGGGCCGCCGGAGTCCCCGCCCGCGGGGATGCCGTCACCGCGGGAGGCGCAGATCGCGGTGCCGCCGCGGTAGTCCGAGCAGGAGGTGTCGGTCACCGAGACGTCGGCGACCTTCAGCCGCTGGGACTGGCACTCGATCTCGGGGCGGTCGGTGCAGGTGGCACCCCAGCCGTAGGTCTGAACCGTCTCCCAGAGCTGGGCGTCGCCCGGGTTGCCCAGCGGGGCGTACTCGACGTCGGCCTCGCTGGCGATGTTGACCAGGGCGATGTCCGCGCTCGGGTGGACGTGCACCCCGTTGTCCTGGGCGAAGACCTCACGGCCCTCGGTCTGGTCCAGGCTGCCCACGCGGAAGCTGACCTGGTTGGCCCCCTGGACGCAGTGCTCGGCGGTGAGCACCCACTTCGGGGCGATCACACTGGCGGAGCACGCCTGCTGTCCGTCGGCGAACATCCGGGCGGCCCACGGGGCGTCGGTGGCGTAGTCACCGTCGATGATCATCGGTTCCGGCGCGGGGGACTCAGCCGAAGCGGCAACCTGCGCCGGAGCGGCGATGCCCACGGCGATCAGAGCCGCTGCGGCGGCCCGGGACGCGATACGCGCTAATGACAAGCTGGCTCCTTCTTGGACAGCGACTCGGTCGCTTCGTGATCGGAACGCATCCAAAGATCACCCGAAAGAGTGGGGAGGTCAACTATTTGGTCACTAGTCGCCAACCAACCGGAGCCACGAAGCCGTCTGACGGAACATCCCCGGCATCGGGTTGCACACTGTGGAGTGATTACTGCGAACACTGCGTACTGCCCCGGAATCGCCCGGCGGAACGCCTCCGGGCCCGGTGGCACGCGGCGGGGCCGGCCACCCGCGCGACGCGGGCCGGGCACGTCGACCATCCGGAGTGGACTCGGAGGGACACCGCAGGACGCGCTCGTCCGGCACTTCCGGGACGGTCTCCGCGGCGCGGCGGTACCGAGACATCCGCCCGGTCCTCCCGAGCGGCCAGTACACGGCCGGGGCCGTACTCACCCGTTCCGCACGTCCAACATCTCGTTCGGCAGGTATCCCACGGCGGCCAGCCCGTTCGCCGAGTACGTGCTGTCCTGCGCCGCGTTCACGTCCGGTTCCGGCCGCCACTCCGGCAGCGGAACCAGCCCCGGATCGACCAGCTCGTACCCCGGCAGCAACGTGCGGATCCGCTCAGAGCCGCGCATGGCCAACGGGGTGTGCGTGCTCTGGTAGACGTACTCACTGCTGCGGACCTGGTCCACGGACATCGTCAGCGGCGTTCCGTGCGAGACCGCCAGGTAACTTCCCGGAGAGCAGTTGTCCCGGTACCGCCGCATGATCCCCACCGGGTCGTCCGCGTCGGGGACGTACGGCAGCACCGACACGGCCAGCACGGCGACCGGGCGACTGAAGTCGAGCAGTCCGGCCACCCCCTGCGCGGCCAGCACCGTCTCCGGTTCGCGCATGTCCGCGTGCGTGACCGTGACCCCCTCGGTCCCGCGGAGCAGCTCCTTGGAGTGGGACACCACCTCGGGCTCCACGTCGACGTAGGCCACCCGGGCGTCGGCACGTCGGCGCCGGACGATTTCGTGCACGTTTCCGACAGTGGGCATTCCCGACCCCAGATCCAGGAACTGATCGATTCCCCTGTCGCAGAGAAAACGAATCACGCGCCCGAGGAAGGCGCGGGTGGCGCGGGCATAAACCTGAATCTCGGGCACCTCGGGCAGCAACCGATCCACCGCCTGCCTGTCCACGGCGAAATTCGCCGTTCCCCCCAAACAATAATCGAACATGCGTGCGGCGCTGGGGCACTGCATGTTCACCCCCCGGCCGTGGAGGCCCCCCGATATGCGGTTCAGCGGCCGCCCGTGCGGCTCGTCCTGGGCACCACCGCTTCGGACCCCGGGAGGACGAACATCCGTCATGGGGCCCACGGTACAGCCGACAACGGGAATTTCGGAACAGCGCCACCCCGACGGGAAGAAGAAATTCGATCTTCCACTCAGAATAACTCGCTGCGTTTTCGATCGTGCACAATTCGTGTCGATCCCATTCCCGACATCCGGGGGCGGCGCACCCGAAAACCGACCGGAACACCGGGTTTTCTTGATTTGTTTTCGGGAAAGCCGGGGGCGCCGCCCCGAAGCCTCAACCGAAAGGAACTCGCAAACTGGCCGGGCTCCCCTCCGGCGACCCGAACGTGACGGTACCCGTGGAGCTCTCGTCCCGGTACCGGGTGTCGACGGTGTCGATCACCAGCGCCAGCCGGTGCCCGGCCGGAACCTCCCAGGCAGTGGGGCGCAGCGACACTTCGACGAGCCGCTGAACCCCGGGCTGCCCGTTGCGCAACGTAACCGGCTTACGGCTTATGAGGCTGCCTCTGCCCGCCGGGCCCACATCGTAGAGGTGGGCGAACAGCGAGACGCTCTCCGCGCTGGGAGTGGCCGTCACGCTCAGCCGTGGGGTTCCGCTGACCACGACTTCCTCGGAGTAGGGCCTGGTGGCCCAGACCGCCGCGTCCTCGCGGTCCACCAGTGGCGTCGCGACGCCCACCGGCATCCGGGTGAACCCCTGCAGCGCCCCGCTGACCAGGACGACTCCGCTGTTGGCCAGAGTCGGGTCGCCCGCCTCGATCCGGTGTTGCCAGGCCGGCTGCTTCCCCGTGGGCAGCCCACCCGTTTCGGGGGCGAGGGGATGCCGTTTCCGGGGTTCGGCCAGGTAGTGGGTCGCGGTACGGCGGCTTGCCGCGTCCCAGCTCGAATACGAGTGCCACTCGGAACTGTTGAGCGGTTGGAGCTCCACCCCGCTGTCGGGCACCCCCCGGTCGATTCCACGCAGGTGCTGGTCGAACCAGTCAGCCGCCCTCTCCCAGACGCGGTTGGGCAGTCCGGCCGCCCCGAACAGTTCGGGGGTCGCGTGGTCCCCCGGGGAGAGCATCAGCCTCTTGGGCCCGTTCAAGCGCCCGAACATGTCGGTGATCTGTCCGGGCGGGAACAACGAGTCCTGCCAGGCATTGGCCAGCAGCACCGCGGTTCCGTTGGCGTTGAGCTGGTCGATCCGGTTCTTCGGGGACCGCTCGCGGGCCATGTGCAGCTCGTCCTCGACGCGGTGCTCCCGGTAGGCACGCTCCAGTTCACGCAGGTCGGTGCCGAGACGCCCCGTGACCTTCCCGCTGCCGAGCAGCAGCTCGGCGGCCGCAGAGCTGACGGTCTCGTTCGGATAGAGCGAGGCGACGAGGTCGGCCCAACCGCTCATGGCCGCTACCGCGTCCACTCTGGAGTCCTCCGCCGCGGTGAGGGCGCTGATCCCTGCACCGTAGGAAATCCCGGCCATGCCGACGTGTTCGTCCCCCGCCGAGGTGTGCTCCACCGCCCAGTCGATCACCCGCCGCGCGTCGGCGACGTCCTCGGGGCCCGCGACCTCGACCTCTCCTCCGGAGCCGTAGAAGCCACGGGCCGTGTAGCTGACGACCACGTATCCCGACTCGTGGGCCAGCCTGGCGGCCGCACCCACGTACTCGATGTTCGGCACCGCCCAGCTGGCCGGCATGACCAGCAACGGGCGGGATCCCCGAGCCGCGCCTTCCGGTTCGACGACCTTGGCGGCCAGCGAAACTCCACCCGATCCGGCTATCTTCGCCTCGCGGACGGTGAAGCCCTCCTCGGCCGAGGCCGCGGGAGCCACCAGTTGACCACAGAGGACCGCGGTGATCGCGGTCGTGACGAGCGCGGGTAATCGGCGCACCGTTGCGACTCCCTTCCGCAGGAGCGGCGGGTCGCTCCGCTCCGGGATCGCACCCCGGGAAAAACCCGCCGTTCAGTGATCCAGAACACAGGGGAGCCAGTAAACCCCACCTACTGGCGAGTAGCAACAGTTGAACGGTTCTCACACGATTCACCCGCAGGCCGCGGAAACGCCAACCACCCGTCAACCCCCTTTCCGGACGCTCGTAAGCTTGTACTCGGCGTAACCCCGAACCGACTTTCGGCTACGAGTAGTGACGAGCGGACGGCGGTGAAATGGCGAACACGACTGATTCCTGGCTGCGTGAGCCCATACGCGACGACCTCGTGGACATGTGGCGCCTGCACGAGGTCCACTGCACGGTCGACACCGACTTCCAACGGGTCCTCATCGCGAACACCCGTCTCGGCGTCACACTGTTCTGCGACGACAACCCGCAGAGCGCCGAGAACGGCCAGCTGATCTTCCACGAGGCCGAGTTGATCCCCGCCGTGCTGCTGGCCGAGCACGTGCGCAGCATTCTGGTCATCGGGTGCAGCGAGGGCACCGTCCCGCTCATAGCGGCCGAGCTCGGCACCGAGCACGTCGACCACGTGGACATCGACCCCGAGTGCGTGCGCCTGTGCGCGGACCACCTGCCCTACGGCTACACCCCCGAGGACTTGAAGAGAGCCGAGCGCGGCGAAGGCGTCGTTCGACTGCACTACGCCGACGGGGCCGACTTCGTCACAGAGGCGCTGCGCCGGGGCGACCGCTACGACGTGATCGTGCTCGACCTGCCGGAGGAGGACGAGAACCCGGCCGCGGGCCACAACGCGATGTACGGGCAGGGGTTCTTCACCACCTACCGGAAACTGCTGACGCCGGGCGGGGTGCTCAGCACCCACGTCAGCAGGTCCCACCTGAGCTTCCCCACGGCCGAAACCGCGGAGAGCCTGCGTCGCCCGTGGACACAGCTCGGGAACACCTTCGGAACCAGGGTCTTCTTCCGTTCCACCGAACACCCCTGGGCGGCGATCATGCTCGCCACGCCCGCCGAACTCGACGAACCGGTTCGGCTGATGCGGGAACGGCTGCCCGAACTCGCCCGCGCGCCGCGAACCATCGACGCCGCGGAGCTGCGCGGGGCCACGTACCCACCGTTGGCCCTGCGCTGACGATCGCTGACGGCCGGGGCGGGGAGCGCCCCGCCCCGGCCGGGTCCTGCTAGGACCGGCTGCGGTGGAAGACCAGCCGGTAGATCAGCAGCAGTATCAGCGAGCCGATCACGGCCCAGATGAAGCTGGCGAGGTTGAAACCGGACACACCGCCCGAGCCGAAGAAGGAACTGCCGATCCAGCCGCCGAGCAGCCCGCCGAGTATGCCGATGATGATGGTGACGATGATTCCGCCCGGATCTTTGCCCGGCAGGATCAGCTTGGCCACGGCTCCCGCGATCAAACCGAACAGGATCCAGCTGAGAATGCCCACCGTGAACTCCGTTTCGTGGGTCGGCTCTACTACCTGAACGACTTTTACCCCAGAGAGCGGCGTTTCAAACGGAGATCCTCGTCATACCGGCGTGTCGGACGTGCCCCTCGGGCGGCTCACCGCCGGGGCCAGTGCGGCGGCGGACCGAACCTGCGCAGCAGAGTGGCGGCGGATGGGAACAGCGCACGGCCCACGAAGTAGTCGACCCCCGCGAGGAGCACCGCCACGAACAGCAGCGCGGTGTAGCCGAACACGGCCTGCGAGGGCGGATCCACGTTCGCCGTCAGCATCGCGTAGCAGGACGACGCCATGATCGCGGTTAAGATCAGCGGGGTCAGCAGGATCCCTCGTCTGACGGTGGATCTCGGCACGTCCAGCCGACCGGTGGCCACGCAGCCGCGCCCGGTCAGCACCATGATCGCGCTGTACAGCGCCATCATCGCCGTCATGACCGCGTAGAGCACCGCGCTGGAGGTGAACGCGTAGGGGCCGGTGGGCAGCCAGTAGGCCAGCACCGGCAGCGCGAGCGCGTTCGCACCGGACAGCACGACGGAAACGCCGCCCAGCCAGGTGGAAGCCTTGCGCAACCGGCGCGTCTCCCGCGCGGACAGGCTGACGAAGTTCGGGAACTCGACGACTTTCCCGGGCACCGTGCCGGAGCTCGCCGGTGCGTGCGGTGGCGCTGAAGCGTTCCGGTGGTGCGGGAACAGCCGTCGTGTCCCGAAGTGGCCGAAACCGGCCGACACCGGCGCGGCCGCGGCGAGCAGCAGGACGAGGACCAGAGCCGCGGGCGAGCTCTCCGCCGGCGGGGCCGGCCGACCGAGGACGACGGTCAGGACGAGCACCGCGAGCACGACGGTCAGGATCCAGCAGAACAGCGTGATCCGCCGGATCCGCTCGGTCAGCGCGAGGGTCAGGTACCCACGCGCCAGGCATGACGGCGCTCCCAGCAGCACGCTCCCGGAGAGGAGCAGTACCAGGGCGCCCAGACTTTCCACCATCAGCACGAAGTTGGCCGTGCCCCACAGCACGGGGACGAGAATTCCCGTGAGCACGGCCAGCAACACCGAGATCGCTCCGAGCGCTCGGGCGGTGGTGCGGATCTCGTGTTCCAGCGAGGCCGGGGCTTCGCGGAAGCGCAGCAGGAAGGACCGGTCGGCCGGTTTCACGACGCAGCCCGCCCATTCGGTTCGCCGCCGGAATCGCCGCCGGGCTCGGAGCCCGTCACGATCGTTCGTCCGGAGTGGAGTGTTCCCTCGGCCGGTCGGCTGTTCCGCTGTGCCACGGGCGAGGACACTAGCAACGACTTTTGGTGGTGCGCGGCGACTCGGGGCAGCTCGCTCGACCGCTCGCTCCGGGGGTGCGTCCTGGTCCGCGTCCGTGGACGCGCCCGGGACCGTGCGGCCGATGTGCGCGTGCCCCTGCCGGGCGTGATCGCACCACGGCGAAGGCGGAACGGAGGGAACCGGGTTGGGCAGGCACCGGAGCCCGGTGCGGGCGAAGCCGACACGCGCCGACCGGAAGCAGCCATGAGTCCGCAGGAGTCGCAGAGGCCCATCGCAGAGGCCGCCAAGGAGCTGGATCCATCCTCGTGACACCACCGCAGAATCCCCACGGTTGGCGCAAATCCGATCGAAGCGCGAACACGAGCACCCGCGTCGAGGTCGGCCGGATCTGCGACGGAGCGGCCGTGCGTGACACCAAGGACCGCGCGGCCGGTTACCTCACCACCACCGAGCGGCAGTGGCGGACCTCCGTGCCAGCTCTCGAGGCTGACCGCTTCGACTGACCACTCCCGCAGCGGACGGTCCCGCCCCGGTTCTCCGGTAGGGTTCGACGTTCCACGTCCGAAAGAGCACCGGTCCGACGGAAGAGAGCCATGAGCACCCGCACCTCGACCCCGCGACGGGACTGGAGAACGGCGACGGCCCGCCTGCTGAACGAGGCGCTGGCACCCTCGGTGATCGTCGTCGTGCTGCCGCTGGCGGTGGCCTGGCAGGCCACCGGGGCGGTGCTCCCGACCGTCCTGTGGAGCTCGGTGGTCGCGCTGACCAGCAGCGTGCTGCCGATGGGGGTCATCGTCTGGGGCAGCCGGACCGGGCGGTGGGACGGGCATCACGTGCGGGACCGCCGCGGGCGGCTCGTCCCCTTCCTCACGCTGATCGTGCTCAGCCTGCTCGGGCTGGCCGTACTGATCTCAGCAGGCGCTCCGTGGCCACTGGTCGCACTGGACCTCGGCATGATCCTGAGCCTGTTCGTCACCGGAGCGATCACGATCTTCTGGAAGGTCTCCGTGCACTCGGCCGTGGCCGCCGGAGCCACGGTCGTGCTGGCCCTGACCTACGGAGTGCTCTGGTGGCTGCTGGTGGTCGCGGTGGCAGCCGTCTCCTGGTCCCGGGTGGCCGTCCGGGACCACACCCCCGCGCAGGTCGTGGGCGGCGCGCTGACCGGAGCGCTCGTCGGTGGCGGGTGCTTCGCGCTGTTGATCGGCAACGCCACCCCGGGGCCGTGGTGAACCGGCGTCGCAGCCGACGCTTTTCCCGGCCCGTGCGGCCGGAGCGTCACGTCGCGCTCCCCTTCCGGTTATGGGCAAAACTGCGCCCCCGGGGCTCGTCCAGTCCGCCGCCCCACCGGTGAGCATGGCGCGCATCGGCCTCCTTTTACCGGGTAATAATTCTCCGCGTAGCTCGCGCTGGAGCATCGGGCAGTCTCCACACCGTCGCGGAACTGGGGCGACATAGCACGAGCTCACTCGGCGGGGGTGAAATACCGGGGTCGGCACATCTCGGAGTCGGCGAGCCCGTGCTCGCGGCACCAGGCGCGGGCCTGCTCGGGACCATCGAACGGGCCGGGGTGGTACAGAATGGTGCCGCGGGCGGTGGATCGTTGTGACACCGTGGCGTCGAGCTTCTCCTCGAGGCGCCGGACATACCGGTAGCTCGGAACGTCGGCGGGCAACGTGCTCAATGCGGCGCCCCAGATCCCGTCGACGGCTCCGGCCGCACCGGCCGCACGCAACCGGTCGTAGAGTTCGATCATCTTCGGCGAGTGGGTGCCCGGC
Source organism: Actinopolyspora biskrensis (assembly GCF_013408175.1). Taxonomy (GTDB): domain Bacteria; phylum Actinomycetota; class Actinomycetes; order Mycobacteriales; family Pseudonocardiaceae; genus Actinopolyspora; species Actinopolyspora biskrensis. Next base: position 95,108 of record NZ_JACBYW010000004.1, on the reverse strand, counting down.
CGCTCGACGGCTCGTTCGAGGGTGCGCATGTTCTCGGCCGCGCACTCCTCGTACCCCGAATACCCGGACTCGCCGAGAGTTGCCGAGACGACATCGCTGACGGTGCCGGAATTCCGCCAAGGTTGCATCAGCACCAGGTCCGGGATGGTCAACACGTTTCCGGAGTCCTGCTTCAGCCGCACATCGACGGTGTAAATCGTCCCCCAGCCGGTCGTTCCTTCATCTCCGCCGGGACCGATGCTGAGCAGCACGCGCTCCTTGGATTTGCCGTCGAGGTTGTACAGCACGGACTTGCGCACCGTCCGGGACTGCAGCTCACGCGGAACGCGGATGTCATAGGCGGTGGTCACGTTGATCGGTCCGGAGGCTTGGCACGCGTGCAGCCGTTGTGCGGAGTGGACCACGAGTTCGATCTCGGTGACCAGCGCGGGCTGCTCGCCCCGGTTCTCCAGCACCACGTCGACCGCGGCGGCATCGACGCGGTCCGTCTCATGCATACCGGTCTCGGGGTTTTCCCGAGTTCTCTCCACATCACCCTTGGTCGTCACCCGGTGTTCGGCAACCCGCAGATCCGGGGTGGTGGCCACCTCGTTGGCCTGCCGAGCCTCGACCAGCGACAGGATCCCGGCCAGCGCGCCCGCTGCGGCCAGGATCGAGCCGATCGCGACCCACACCCGCCGCAGCCGCCACCACACCGTCGGGCGATCACCCTCCGGAGAGGATCCCCCCGCGCCCGCTGTCGGCGATTCCCTCGCGGAACGCCGAGCATGTCCGGCCACCCCCCGCACGCGCCGTTCCGTCCGCCGCCGTCTGATCACACCGTCCTCCCCCGGAAACACGCTTCCACGATTCGACCGCGAGCACCTCGAACAGAGATGAAGGCGTGCCCGGTTTTCGCCGACGCCGAAAACCGGGCACGCACTTTTTGTTTTATTTCTCGAGATCAGGCATAGTCGACAACGTAGTCGCTACAGGTGAAGTACTTCACATCGCTACCGTCGATGAGACATACTCTGTACTTGATCTTCGCCCCTTCCTTCATGCTCATGTTGTGGTCTTTCCAACCGGAGTTGGACCCACCCCTCTGGGTGAATTCCCCCCAGGTGTCGACGTCCCATCTGTAGTATTTCACGTAGACGCCGTGCCCATCTCCGCGGTTGTCGTTCGCCTTCAGGTGCTCGCCCTTCGAAACGAACTTCGCCTGCCCGGCACAGTATGCTTCGTCTGTACATATTTGGGTACTAGCCTGGGCGGGCAAGGCAGCCGCGAAGAGCCCCAGAACGCTCAGCGCGGAAATCAAAAAAGCCCTCAGTCTCACGATAACACCTTTCCGAACCCGAGGATGTCTCCATTGTCAATGGAGCTCTTAGCCCGTGCCGAAACGCGAGGACGAGTTTGTACCCATTTTCCCGGTCGAATTTCGGACACGGATCGGCGCCCCTGAGCGACGAACACGGCTGTCCCCCTTGACGATATCCAACCAGCCGTGAAACACGGCACTCTATCACCGCGCATCGACGTGACCCGACCGGCGCGGAAACAAACACCGAAGCGCGCGCACAAACGCACCGAGAAAAAGCATCCGACTCCAGGTTTTACACGGCTACTCCCTGCTTCCCCGCCAGTTGATCGACACCGTGTCGATCATACTAAACACAGTGTCGAGTGCAATAGGGTTCATGTGTTCCGGCGGGAATCTCATACGCTTGCGGGCATGAACTACACCGAGTGGCCGTCGCCTCGTTCCCGGAACCGTCCGCGCGTCAGCCGCGGTGAGAGGCAGGAACACGAGCTGCTGGAGTCGGCCCGGCGCCTGCTCCAGCACAAACTGCCCTCGCAGCTGACCGTCGGAGCGATCGCGGCCGAGGCCGGTTTGTCCCGGTCCACCGTGTACTTCTACTTCGACAGCAAGGAATCCCTCATCGCCGCCACGGTCGAGATCGTGGTCGGGCCCATGATGCGCGAGCACGAGCAGCTGCTGGCCGAGAACGGGTTCACGGCGGCCTTGCCCAGCGTCCTGCGCATACTGTTCGCGACCTGGAGCACCCACAGCGGAGTGCTGTCCGGCGTCATGGAGCTGGTCACCCACAACTCGTACTACCGGCGCGTGTGGCGGGAGTACATGGAGCACAGCGTCGAGCTGCAGGCCTCGGCGCTGGAGCGGGACCGCCGGAGCGGATTGCCCGTGCGCGAGGACGATCCCCGCGCGGAACTGCTGGCCCTGTGCTGGATGATGGAGCGGTCCTGCTACATGCTTTTCAGCCGCGACCACGACGCCGAGGAGGAGACCCACCTCTTCGAGACGTTCCTCCGGATGTTCAACAGCATCACGGGAACCCGGTTCACCGAAGAAACCCTGGCACAGCCGCGTTCCGGGTAGCGCTCCCCCCTCGGCGTGACCGGACCGATGCTTTCCCGCCGTGTCGACTACTGGTGGGACACTTCCGCTCCCGGCCACGCTGAAGCAGGCACCGACACCACCCGAACCGCCCCCGCGACCGGACCTCACCTCCCCGCCCCGGGGATCACCGGAGTGTCTTCGGACACGACCGGGTGAAAACGCGTTTCACGCTCCCGGCCGAAACGTCCCACTTCCGGGGGTGGCAGGCTCAGCGCCTCGGAAGTGCCGAGCCGCATGCCGGTTCCCGGCTCGAGAAACGGCGGACGAGGAGGAACAGATGAGCACGGTCCAGCGAACCGGACGTCCCGGAGAACCGGGATACCTGCTGGCGGTCTATCCGAACCGGACCCGCCTGGTGCTGATGACGCTGGGCGCGCTGGTGTTCATCCTGTTCGGCCTGATCATGTGCTACGAGGCCGTCACCGCGATGCGCTCGGCCCCTCGAGCGGGGCTTTTCCTGGCGCTCGGTGCCGCGGGAATCGTGTTCTTCGGGACGTTCCTGGTCTACGGCGCGTTACGACTGTTCAGGCCGAAACCGGTGGTGCTGCTGGACAACGCCGGGCTGCGCGATCACGCCTCGCTGACCAGCGTCGGCTTCATCGGCTGGCACGACGTCGCCGGAGCCGTGGCCGACACCGACGGCACGCAGCGCGTGCTGAGCGTCGTGCTCGTCGACCCCGGCAAGGTGCTGGGCCGCATGACCGGTTTCAAGGGCCTGCTGCTGCGCACCAGCACCAGGATGACCGGAACGCCGGTCAACATCTCGCAGACCACGGTGGCCATGCCGGTGCCGCAGCTCGCCGCCGAGATCCGGCTCGCCGCGGACAAGGCCCCGCGCGGGGTCTGACTGATTCTTCCGCTCTCCCTCGGTCGTGTGTGGTGGCCGAGCGGAACCTCTCACGGGATCGTGAGCGGGTGCCCCGACATCGGGTAACGGCGGCCGGTCCCCGCTCCGCCGGAAGGGCTCCACACGGTCGTGGATGCGCTGCCCCGGCTCCCCGGACGAACAACGCGCCCCGCCGCGGAATACCTCCCCGGCACCGACCGTTGCTCGAAGCACCCCGTGCTGTTCGAAGCACGGTGGACAGTCCTGTCCGGACCTTCCCTCACCGAGGAGTTGTTCGCCTTGGCTCTCGACGAAGCGACCAGCGCGCTGCTGACCCGGATGGCCGCGAGCGACGCGAAACCGCTGCAGGAGTTGACCGCTACCGAAGCGCGCGAGGCCATGAGCGGACAGCTCGCCTCGACCGACCCCCCGCCCCCGGAGATGCACCGGGTGGATCTGGTCGACGTGCCCACCGACGACGGCACGATCCCGGTGCGGATGCTGCATCCCACCGGGTCACCACGCGGCGTCCTCGTCTACTACCACGGCGGCGGCTGGGTGCTCGGAAGCACAGCCGAGTTCGACGAGCTCGGACGCACGCTGGCCGCGCGCACCGGATGCTCGGTGGCCATGGTGGAGTACCGGCTCGCCCCGGAACACCGCCACCCGGCCGCCGTCGAGGACTGCTGGGCCGCGCTGCGCTGGGCGGACCGCGAGCGGGAGGAGCTTCCCGGCGGCCCGGTTCCGCTGCTGGTGGCCGGCGACAGCGCGGGCGGAAACCTGGCCGCCGTGATCAGTCGGCGGGCGGCGGCCAGTGGTGGCCCCCTGCCTTCCATGCAGATCCTGATCTACCCGGTCACCGACTGCGACTTCGACACCGGCTCCTACACCGACCCACGCAACCAACTGGTGCTGACCAGGGAAGGCATGACCTGGTTCTGGGACCACTACGTCCCCGAACCGCAGGACCGGCTCGCCCCGGAAGCGTCCCCGCTGCGTGCCGACGACCTGTCCGGGCTGCCCGAAACCGTGGTGCTGACCGCCGAGCACGACGTGCTGCGCGACGAGGGTGAAGCCTACGCGGAACGACTCCGCGCGGCCGGGGTTCGCGTGCACGAGCGCCGCTTCGAGGGGCAGACCCACGGATTCCTGCCCATGATCGGCGTGCTGCCCGGAAGCGCGGCGGGGTTGGACTACATCGCCGAGACCGTCGACGGGCACCTCACCGGGCAGGACTCCTGATGAGCTGCCGGGTACGACCGCCGGGGCGGGCGATGTGAGCGCCGTCGACCGCGGGCCCCGAGCGGCGCCCGCCCGGCACCGGCCTTCCCGAGCGGCGTCAGCCCCGGCCGTGCTCCGCTTCGGCGGGAACGCCGTTTCTCCGGCGGAGCCACTCACCCGTTCTCGGCGACAGCACGAGCACGAGCGCGAGGACCGGACCGCACAGCGCGGGGGACAAGAAGGTGATCCCCAGCTTCAGGAATCCCGCGGTGGAACCGTCCTCGGTCCGCACGAGGATCACCAGCATGAGCGCGATACCCCCGACTATCATCACGAGGCCCCCTGCCGCGCCCGCGGTCACCATCCAGCGTCCGATGCGACGGCGCAGCAGCAGCACGACCGTGCCCGCCCCGAGAAGCACCACGACCAGGAGGTTGCCGAGGCCCCCGATCGCCTCGAGCGGTTCGACGCCGTAGTGCCACTCCTCGAACGACGCGAGCATCCAGGCCCCGTGGGCGATGATTCCGGGGACCGCGAGCAGCGCCGCGAGGACGGAGGACCCGGCTCCGTGCTCCCAGGAGTCCGTTCGTTGTGTCACGGGTGCGCTCCCCCCCGGTCATCGGCTGCCGTTCCCCCGGCCCCGGCACCGGTGCGGTGACCGGCTCCGATCCCGGCACCGACGTTGTCGAGGCAGCCGGGAACCGTAGTCGGTGCGCTCAGGAGACGTACAGCGGGGAGCGGCTCCCGCGCGGATCACCCCAGGTCGGCGAGGTCGGTGTTGGCCCCGCACAGCACCACGGCCACCCGCTCGCCCTCGGACGGCCGGTAGGCACCGGACAGCAGCGCCGCCATCGCCGACGCCGTGCCGTGTTCGACCACGAGGCGGTACTCGCTCCACAGGTGCTCGCGGGCCGCGACGATGTCGGAGTCCTCGACCAGCACCGACTCCACCCCGGTGCGCACGGCCACCTCGTGGGCGATCCCGCCGATCCGGGAAGCACCGAGCGAGTCGGCGGCCACCCCGGAAACGTCCACTTCGACCGGTCCGCCCGCTTCCAGGGCGGAACCGAGGGTCGGGATGGTGCGGGGCTCGACGCCCACCACCCGGGCGGACGACTCGGTGGCTGCGGCGACACCGGCCATCAAACCGCCCCCTCCGACGGCGAGCAGGATCGTGTCCAGCTCCCCACCGGTCTGCTCGAGAAGTTCCGTGCCCAGCGTGCCCTGGCCCGCGCAGATCTCGGGCTGGTCGTAGGCGTGGCAGAACAGCGCGCCCGACTCGGACGCGTCGGCCACCGCGGCCTCGTAGGCCTCCGCGTACTTCCGGCCGGTGCGCACCACCTCCGCACCGAGCTTCTCCAGCTTGGCCACCTTCACCTCGGGGGCGGTCTCCGGCACGTACACCCGCGCGGGCAGGTTCCACCGCGTGGCCGCGCACGCCACGGCCAGCCCGGCGTTGCCACCGGAGGCCGCCACCACACCGACATCGTCGGCTTGTCCGGCGGCGATCCCGGACACGACGCGGTTGAACGCACCCCGGGCCTTGAACGAGCCGGTGAGCTGCAACTGCTCCAGCTTCAGCCAGACCTTCGCCGCCCCGGCGACGGTTCCCGGAGGGAGTTCGAGCACCGGGGTACGCCTGATGTGGCCGGAGATGCGCTGCTGCGCAGCTTCGACATCGGAACGAGTGACCATGCGGCCAGTCTGCCCGGCTCGAGCGCGCCCGCGCCAACGGTTCCACCACCGCCCGGGACCTTTTCCCACCGGGTGCGGCAGGACCGCCACCCGGTGCGGTCAGAGCTCCTTCTCGAACAGGGTCACGCTGAAGAGGTTCCGGAAGTCGCACCGACCGACCTCGCTGAGGCCCTGGCCGGTGTAGAACGCGCGCAGCACGTGGTTGGACTCGACGCAGTCGAGCCGGAGGACCTCCGCTCCCGCGGCACGTCCGATCTCAGCAGCACAGTCCAACATGTACTCTCCCAGTCCCGTTCCTGCGGCGCGGCGGTCGACCATGAGCCCGTGCACGTACACCGCGGGCGTGGCGTCCGCGCCCCAGAACTCGGGGTCGGACCACAACAGCCGCATCGCCGCGGCCAGGCCGACGCCCGGCATGTACGCGCAGCGCCACTCGCCGCGACCGACCTGGACGGCCACGTCCTCCCGGCTCACCTCACCGCGCGGCCACTGCCGGACCCCCTTCGCGTGCAGCCACTCCTCGAGATCCCTGCGCAGCCGGTGGATCGAAGGCACCTGATCGGGTGTGGCGGTCCCGACCCGGCGAGGAAGCGCGTCGACCATGCGGCACAGGTTAGCCAAGCGGGGCGGTCCGGAGCACGTCGTCGGGGCCCGCAGAACCCGACGACCACGAGCAGCGCCACCGACGAGACGACGAACCGAGCGCGCTTCCGTCCGTGTCGGCCGCAGCACGTCGGGACCACCACTCCCCTACCGGTGCTCGTCCCCTGCCGTGAGCTTGCCCCTGGCGAACGTGTCGAGGATGCGCTGGTGGGTCTGCCGCGGCAACTGCCGGTTGCCCGGCTCCCCGAACGGGGTTCCCGGCCGAGCGGGGGCCTCGCCGAGAAGCCGATCGATCCCGGGACGGGTGACCATCAGAAGCCCGTGGGTGGCGCGCGTGCAGGTCACGGCCAGCCTGCCGAAAGCCGAGTTGAACTCGTCGAGTTGCGTGGCACCGCTCAACGGGTGAATCGCGACCGTGATGCGGTTCGTCTGGCCCTGCCAGGAGTCGACCGTGGAAGCCACGACTTCGGTCTCGGCCAGCGAGTACTTCGCTCGCAACCGCTCGGCGACGTCGGCCGCGTCGTCCACGGCCTGGTTGCGCGTCGCCAGGATCACCACCAGCGGATCGCCGGAGTCGTCACCGGGACGCGAAGCGCTCGTTTCGCCCGTCGGGGACCCCTTGTCGTCGTACTCCGCGTGCTCGAGCGCGAAGCCCGAGGACAGCAGCTCGTCGAGCAGGGACTCGACCGTCCCCATCAGCGGCAGGTCGACGTCCGCGCTCTCGGGCTCCGACAACCCCTCGACCTCGAGCAGCGTCGGCACACCGGTACCGACCTGGTTCCAGATCGCGGCGGTCTCCCCGGAAAGCCCCTCGGCGACCAGTGCCCTGTCCCCCGGCGCCGCCACGCAGTCGAGTTCGCGCCACTCGGGGTAGAAGGCCCGCCACAGGTCCAGGTGCCCCGCCGCGGGCCGCCAGACCGCGGGCAGCTCGACGGACCAGGTCCGTTCGTCACCGTCGAAGTCGGTCGGCCACGCGCGGTACGGGTTGAAACCCGGATCGCCCCGCCACGGGTTCGCGCCCACCTCCAGCGGGGGAAGCTGTCCGACGTCACCGACTCCGACCGTGATCGGCGCCGCCTCGACGACCCTGTCGAACAGGTGGTGCGGGAGCTGCCACGCCTCGTCGACGAACAGCGCGTCGAACGTGGACTCACCGTTGTGGCCGGCACCGAGCTGTTCGGCCAACCGGTCGAGTTCGCCGATGGCGCCGAGCTTGTGGGAGGTCGCGACGATCACCTCGCACTCGGGCGGAACGGCCGAGGCGGTGGTGACCACGGTCGAGTTCGACCGTGCCTCCTCGGGTACCTCCTCGTGCCGAGCCTTGCCGACGGACAGACACACTCGTTCCCGCCCGAGCAACCGCCCCAGCGAAGCCGCGAGCGGGTGTATCTGCTTGTTCGTGAAGGCGATGATCGCCACTCGCGAGCACTCGGGGTGCTCCACGGCATCGGCCACCAGCTTCTTCAGGACGTGGGACTTCCCGGCACCGGCCGCGGCCCTGAGCAGGAGCCGGTCCAGCGGCGCGATACCGGACAGCGCGCCGCGCAGCACCCCGACCGCCTCGTCGGCCACCGCGGCGTTGCCCGCCGCCGCCCGGTCGTGGTGGACGCGGTCGGCGTCCCGCGGCTCCGGCTGGGAGAACTCGACCGTCACCATCACTCCAGGTCGTCCATCGTCATGTCGTCAGGCGGACTCGTCATCGGTCCTGCCGTCACGTCGGCGACGGGTGCGCCCGCCGGAGCCACCTCGAACGCGTCGGAGTCCACGACCGGCGGCCACACCTCCGGGTTGAGCTCGCCGCGAGCGCGGCGTTCGGCGATCCGGTCGGACCGCTCGGCCTCGGCGGCCTCGTGCGGACGGCAGCAGCGCTCGTGACTCTCGGGATCCTCGGCGTAGGAGCCCGGCTCGCACGTCGGTTTCGGCGCCGAGACCTCGTCGACCCGCGGTCTGGCGACGTTGAGGAACGCGTTGCCCTTGTTCGTCGAGAACCACGCGAAATCGGCGACGACCAGCCGGTCCCCGACCGACAGCTCGGGAACGTTCTCCGGTTCCCACTCGAAGCGACGAGGCATTTCGCCGCCGACACCGCTCAGCGGCCCGATCGACATCCCCGAGAACTTGAAACTGCTCTTCTGGACCGTGAGGCCGACGTTCGGATGTTCGACGCACATGTCGCCGTTGACCCGCAGCGACACGATCCTGGTCCCCGCGCCGATCCGGCGGGAGTCCACGTCCAGCACCAGTGGGCGGGCCGACACCACGGTCGCGACGGCGACCTCTCTCATGCCGGCGTCGACGGCGAGGTCGTCGGCGGTCTGCGGATTCGTCAGCGCCAGGAGCTGGTTCCGGCACTTGTCGTCACTTTCGATGACGGACACTAGCGCGTTGCGCCAGTAACGGTGTGTTCGGCCGAACCGCACCAGGTCGGAAGCGCGCAACGACAACCGCCGCCGCCAGACCGCCTGGGCATCGCCCTCGATCTCCCGGTGCACCTCGCGCAGCCGTGAGTCCGGAACGGCCTCCAACGCGTTCAGGGCACGTTCGACGACCCCGCGCTTGTAGTCGAGCTCCTCGGTCACCAGCGCCGCGTGTCCGCTCGCCTCCGAAGGCCGCGTCCCGACACCGTGCCTCCGGGGTTCCGGTGCGGTCAGGGCCTCGTGGAGGACATCGGAGGTCCGGCTCGTCAGCCGGGCACCGGGGGTGTGGAAGGCGGCTTCGATCTCGTCCTCCAGCCTGCGTGGTTCCACGGGGCCGTCGGTCATGGACTCGGCCCAGGCCAACAGGTAGTCCAGGCGGTAGGAGGCGACCGGGGGACCCCCGGCCACCACGTGCCGCGCGAGCGATTCCCGGAGATCGACGGTCGGGGACCGGAGAGTGAGCGCCCTGGCGCGATCCTCCTCCAGCAGGAACGAGACGGCGGTACGCTCGGGCTCCTGCAGCGGGGAGGGGATCTCGGCCGGTTCTCCGTCGAACGTCAAGGGCTCACGCCCCATTCGCGCGTCCCGTTCCCAGCGCAGCCTGCTGAGCTCGATGCCGGCCAGGTTGTCGGCGATCGAGACGAGGACGTCGGCCGTCGGCTGGTCCGGAACGACGAGGTGAACAGGGCCCGGCGAGTCCTCGTCGGCCGCGCGCCCTTCGGTCATCGCCTCGGACAGTTCCCGCCCGAGCAGGCGCATCACCTCGCGGCGGCAGCGCGCGGACTGCGGATCGTCGAAGACGGTGACCCGCCACGACTCACGGCCCGCGGCGGTGACGCGCTGCGAGGCGATCCCGTGAACACCGAGCGCCGCGGAGTCCGATTTGGCGAGCACGACGTTGACGGTGCCCGCGCGTCCCGCCTGGTCGATGCGTCGTTGGCCGGTGGACTGCCCGATTCCCTCCAGGGTCGCCGTCACGTTGGCGGCCACCGATGCCGGCGCCTTGCCGAGCGCGCCCGTTCCGTCCACCAGACCCACGACGTGGGGTCTCGTGTCGCTCGGTATTCCCAGCTCGACGAGCAGGTCGGTCGGGTCGGTCGACGTCCTGAGCTCGTTCCGGCAGTAGGAGAACAGGGTGCAAGTGGTGCACGTGGCCGGGTCGAACGTCGCCCGCAGATGAGCGACGTACTTCGAGAGGTCTTCCGGTTCGACCGATGGCGGCCGCTCGGCCTCACGCCGCCGCTCCGCCACGCGCATCCGCACCTCGGCCCGGTGGTCGTCGAGCGATTCCACCAGGGCCTCGGGCTGCAGGAAGGCGTTGCGGGGGACGGCCAGCACGCCGTGGGAGTGGACCGACATGCCGGTGGGCACGCATGACCAGGATTCGGCGGATTCCGCTCCCAGGGCCACTTGCAGAAAGCCTTTCAGCAATCTGGTGTCCTCGATCCGGGACCTCACCCGTTCGTAGTCCTTGGCGTCACCGACGACCAGCCAGGATCCACCATTCCGGTCAGCTTCGGGAGCGATGACGACGAAATCGGGCTTGACCTCGGTGGCGTCCTGGTCCTCGAAGCCGACGAAGGGCAACGCGGCCCCGTGGATCAGCGTGACCGAGCCGTTCGACACGGCTCCGGCATGTGCGTCCGCGAGCAGACCGGCCGTCCTGCCCACGTCCGCGTGCGCGTCGGACGTCACGATCCCGTCGGGACGGTTCAGCCCGAGTCTGCCCACTGTGGTCGTGGCCACTTCGGCGGCGAACCTCTCCTCCCGCACCAGGTGCTCGAAGGTCATCGCCCGCATCCACCGGGCGTGGGGGATGCGGCCCGACTCGTCCGGGAAACCGATGTCCGCCGCGAGCTGTCTGCGCGTGCGTCCGACCACGAGCGGGTCGGTTCCACGGAAGCGCGCACAAGCGGCGTGCGCGGAGGCGGCGACGGCGCTCGTCCCCCCTCCGAGCGATTTGTCCGCCATACAGAACCCCCAGCGGCGAGTTGGATCCACTCAACCGGGCACGAGGCGACAGGTCACGATCTCCGAGTGTAGGTGACCTCGATCAGGAGGGGGCCGTGTGTCGGGACAGCTCGACACGGCGGTGGTGTCTCTTCCCCGGAGGGGCTCGCGGAGGCTCCGCCGGAGTGGCCTCACCCACTTCGCGCGGGGTTCGACGAAGGCTCGAGAGGGGAGCGGAATCACGTTGTCCGCCCTGGGGGTGGAGTTGCGATCAGAACCGAGCCCCGCCGCCCACCGAAACGCCGCTCGTGAGCGATCTGGGGCGTTTCCCCAGGTGAGAACCGGAGCCGCTGAGGGGACTCGAACCCCTGACCTTCCGCTTACAAGGCGCTTGAGCTGCACAAACACCCACCACGACCAGCAACGACAGCCACACAGCCGGTCCCGGTGGTGGACTGTGACCACACCGGTTAACCCCTGTTCGGGTCACTGCGTGGGTCACGAGATCCGAGGTGAAACATGCTCATACGAGAAGCATGCCCACGGCCAAGAGACCGATAAGGACAGTGTGCTCCCGCGCGTGCGGGAGCACTTGAGTATCGCGGTAGCGACCCGTTCGGCCTCGGGAGCACCCCCGCACCTGCGGGGAGCACGATCCGGGTCTGGAGATCTACGACAGTGCCAACTGACACAGGACTCAACCTGCTCAGGGCAGGTAGAAGACTTCTCCTGAGCTACATAGCGAGGGGCTCTAAATTTAGTGAAGGATCAACAGGTACTGTCGACTACAACATAACCACATACGGTGTTGATCCCTGTTCGTACAGGGTTGATCCAGATCAACAGGTTGTGCAAGTGCAGCACACCAAGTGCTCCCTGCACGTTGCAGGGATGAATAGCTGGAGGCTGGACAGAGCTTCCAGTGGTTCGAGAAGGGCGGCGTGCCGACCGCAGAAAGCGGGCGGCTCCCGCTGCCACGGGAGCCGCCCTTCTTCCCAAAATCAGACCATAGTGAAAGGGAAGCTGGTGCCTAGTATAGAGACAGCGCAGAGTGGGCAGGAACCGGAGCCAGAGCGCCCCCTTGTCTCGACCCGCCTCCTCGTGATCCTCCTAGCATCTGGGGCTGTGGGGGTCCTAGCAGGTGCTGTGACTGCAATCGAAGCTTGGCTCAAGCTACACGAGGAGCTAGGCAACTCTGGGGCGTTGGTTGTTGCGGTGTTTGCGTGGCTCACAGCTTGGTCTTTGGTGACGCTGAGCGTTGCTGGGGTACTGCATCGCCTCGTTGGGTGAGACCTAAAAGGCTTTGGCCAGTACTAGCTATGCAGGAAAGTACTTGCGGTCCAAGCTTGCTCTACTAACAGATCAGACTATTCACGCGATGCTCACCGGGCGGATCACCCCGCAGCTACGAGGAGCACCCTGATGACGACTTTTACCAGGTCGATGAAGTCGAATCATCCCCGCGCCTGCGGGGAGCACGTCGAGCTGTTGCCTCAGTTCGTCCCGCTCGCGGGATCATCCCCGCAGGCGCGGGGAGCACGCCTGATCCTTCTGGCGCTTGATCCGCGCTGCCGGATCATCCCCGCAGGCGCGGGGAGCACCGGGCGACACAGCGACAGCTGAATTCGGGGGAAGGATCATCCCCGCAGGCGCGGGGAGCACCACCACGGGGTGATGGAGATCGCGGGGAAGCTGCGGATCATCCCCGCAGGCGCGGGGAGCACACCACTCGGCAACAGTCGGCCCCGGAGTAGCTGGGATCATCCCCGCAGGCGCGGGGAGCACTGCTCGACATGCTCGGCATCGACCCGGCCGAACGGATCATCCCCGCAGGCGCGGGGAGCACGGAGTGCTTGGAGTCTCGAAGGTCAAGGATCGAGGATCATCCCCGCAGGCGCGGGGAGCACGGAGGAGTACAACGCCTGCCACACCGCCTATTGGGATCATCCCCGCAGGCGCGGGGAGCACGCAGTCAGGTCCCCACGCTCGAACTTCGTCAGCGGATCATCCCCGCAGGCGCGGGGAGCACGGCGCAAAGCGCTACAGGGACCTATCCGGAGGCGGATCATCCCCGCAGGCGCGGGGAGCACACAGGCGAAGCCCGAAGCAGGATAGAGTACACAGGATCATCCCCGCAGGCGCGGGGAGCACTTGTCGAGCACGTGCCGGTCCACGGTGGCCCCGGGATCATCCCCGCAGGCGCGGGGAGCACCCGATCTCATCCGCCAGCTTGTCCAGCCGGTCCGGATCATCCCCGCAGGCGCGGGGAGCACTACCGGGGTGGCATGTCGAGCGTACCTCGGAGCGGATCATCCCCGCAGGCGCGGGGAGCACTACCGGAGACAATGGTCTATGACCCATTGTGAAGGATCATCCCCGCAGGCGCGGGGAGCACCGCATCGACGCCGAACTACTTCAGCACGGCATGGGATCATCCCCGCAGGCGCGGGGAGCACCCGCTGCGGAAGCACGTCGGACCGGTGCACATCGGATCATCCCCGCAGGCGCGGGGAGCACACTTGATGACCAGGCATTATGCAGCGGCTATCGGCAAAATAGCTTCAGTTTTGTCGGGCAGTTCGATCGCTCTCCAAGCTACTTCCTTTTGAACTTCCTGCGTTTCTCCCGGCGCTTCCACACGGTCTCGGAGTTGACCGTCGACGAAGGCTCGGAGCGGGAGGGGTTCTTCTGCTGTGCCACGGCCCCGTCCACGACCTCGTGGTCGGCCTGTACGTAGTCCGGGACGGTTTGCCGACGCATCAGCATGAGCCCGTCGTGATCGACCGGAGTCCAATCGTGCCCGTGCACCTTGAAGGACAAGCGCTGCTCGCCCTGGGTCGAGTAGACCATGAGTGCCCGACCGTCCGCCGCGAACTCGAGGATGCGTTCCCACAGCTCCTCGCGGACGCGTGCCGAGACGTGCCCGACGAACACCCCGGGGCTGATCTCCAGCAGCCACCGGGTCAGATGGCCCCGCAAACCGGGAGGTACAGCGGTCAGTACGACGACGGTTATGACGCACCTCCGTAGGATACTCCCCCTTGTACGGCGTTCCCGTGCTCGTCCCACAGCGAGATGACGTCGAAATCGAGGTACCCCTCGGGTGGTTCCTCGTTCTCGTCGGGGTTGAGCAGCAACCGCTGGATGTCCCGTGCACATCGTTCCAACAGCTTGCCGCCGTGCAGGGAATCGCGGAGAAATCGGCGGGTCTCCGCTCCCACGTCCACGGCCGTCTCGGCCGCCACGTCGAAAGCCACCGGGATCGTCAGCTCCGTCTTGTACAGGTCGGCGATGTCGTAGACGAACGACCGGTGGTGCCCGGTGTGGACGAAGCCCAGCGCCGGTGAGCACCCGAGCGCGACGATCACCGAGTGCACCACTCCGTACAGCGCTGAGTTCGCCGCGGAGAGAGCCTGGTTGACCGGATCACCCGCTTCCCAGTCGTCCACGTCGTAGTCGCGTTTCGACCACGGAACCCCGGTGCGCTCGGAATGCTTCCGGTAGATCCGGCGAACTCGTGCCCCTTCCCTGCCCCGGAGCTGCTGCATCGTCAGGCTCGAGACGTCCTCCGCGGGGAAGCGCATCTCGTACATCGCACGGGCCACGCGCAGCCGTGATCTGCGGTTCGAGACCGCTTCGGCCTGCGCTTCCACCAGACGGGAGGTGCGGGCCGGTGAAACACCGTGCGCGTAGTAGCGCACACCCTGCTCACCGACCCACACCACGGTCGATCCGCTGTCCGACATGAGCGCGATCGCCTGGTGCGTGATCGTCGTTCCCGGCCCCAGCAGCAACACCCCCACCGACGCGGCCGGCACGTGTACCGTGCCCCGCTCATCGGTCGCGGTGATCGCGTTGCTGTCGCGGTTGACGACGCACCGCTCCAGGTGGAGAAACGAGACTCTGTCCACCGCTCGAACGAGTTCCCGCGGTTGAGTCGGTCGTTTCCCCAGCGAGGTCATGCCGTCCCCTTCTTCGACGGCGGAGCCAGGGTGAGCAGGCCGCAGCCGTACGCCTTGGCCCGACCTATCCCGAAGGTGAGGGAGTGGCGCAGCGCCGCGGTGTCGGTGACCTCCAGGTGCCCCTCGAAGGTGGCCGTGGAGACGGTGACCTGGTTGCCCTTCCGCTCGAAACGACGGGTGCTCCTGTCGACGACCGCGAGCTCGGGTTCCGCGTCCCCCTCGGTGTCGCCCTCGGTGGTGAGCAGCCGGAATCCCAGCCGCGAGGCCCGGTCGAGCAACCACTGCTCCTGCTGCTTGACCGTGACGTGTCCGAGAGGTTTCGTGGTTTCCCAGCCCTCCCGGCGCCCGGAGCGGACCGGGTTCGCCGTGAGCCGGAACTGCCAGTGCTGCCCCGGACGCAGCGAGTCCAGCAGGTCGTCGTAGTCACGGGTCTGCCAGGCCTCGGTGGTCGGCCATCCCACCTGTTCGACGACATGGGTGAAGTCGGGTTTCTCCGGAGTGGCGGTGTAGAGCACGACCCGGTGCTGGCCGTAGGTGTCCAACCGCCACAGGACTCGTCCCTCCTCGGTCGGGCTGGGGTCGGCGAATCCCGCCTGCACGGCGGCGTGCAGTGCCTGCGGTGAGCCCAGCAACTTCCGCGCGCCGCGCCGTCTCGGATTGAGCGGCATCTTCGTCAGAAACACCTCAACCTCCCAGACTCGCCATGGGGTCGTGCTCCGCACCCTTCTCGGCGGTGCCGTGCGGGTTGTCGATCTCGACGGTCCCGCGCGTGACGGTGCGCCAGGCGTGCTGCCGTCGGTTCGGATCGAAACTGACCGGTGTGTCCTGGATCAGCTCGCCACCGGACTCGTCCGGGAGCGCGTCCCGAACGGTGGTCAGGCACACGGTGTTGGCGCGGTGCCGCTGTTGCCGGCGCGTCCCGGCCATCCAGGGCAGGGTCGCCAGCGCCTCCTCGAGCCCGCTGTCGAAGACTCCCAGTGCCACCGGACCTGCCGGCGGGCAGGAGCGCCGACCGAGGTACAGGGGGAACTCCGGGCTGCGGACAGCCTCGTCGACGCCCTCGACGAGCTCGCGATCACCTTCGAGCACGGCCAGGAACACGGCGTCGGAGACGTAGTAGCGCTGCGACAGCGGCAGGGACGACCAGCTGGTGGTGCCGTCCTTCTCCTTCTTGGGGCGTTGCGCGGTCTGGAAGTCCCGAACCAGCTGCCCGGGCTGGTCGACGCGTACCCCGAACCGCAGTTCCGGCAACCCCTCCAGCGGATCGGCACGCCGGATGCCCTTCGCGGCCGCGACCATGCCGATCACCCCGCTCTTGGTGGGGGCTTTCTCCGTCTCCCGGCGCACGAACCGGCTGCGGGATCCCCACGCCTGCAGCGGCCCGGCCAGTCTGAGCGCGACCACGGTCATGAGCGCTCCTCGGCACGCGTTCCGACCAGCTCGCCGAGCTGCGTCACCATCTCGTTCAGCGACACGTTCGAGCCCAGCTCGTCGAGGCTTGCCGTGTCCTCTCCGACCCGGGTGACCCAGCTGTCGATCGGCTGCTCACCGTAGGCCCGCTCGATCTCCTGGGCCTCCTCGAGCAACGCGTCGGCCGCGCGCTTGACCCGACCGGAGTGAACCGATTCCCACACCGGGTTCTCGAAGGCCCCCACGAGATTGATGGGCTGGGACTCGCGTGCCAGCACCACCACCGCCTCCGGCAGCGTCCGGTTGGCGAAGGTGTTCTGCTTGCCGGAGGGCATCGACCGCACGAACGATTCGAGGAAGGCCTCCACCGCTCGACGGACCGCCGTCGCATCCCCGAGGTTGTCGGCGAGTCGGTTCACGTCGAGCGTGGCGTAGCGGTAGAGGGTGGAGGAGTTGAACTCGACGGTGCCGATCATTCCTGCACCGGTCTCGTGGTCCTGGTTCCGGTCGTCCACAGCGGTGTAGTAGTCGAACTCGGTCTCCACCGGGTGCACGCTGATCGCGTGCGCCACCTGGGCCGCGGCGTCGACGTTGATGTCGGCCTGGTCGGCCACCATGCGGCCGAACAACGCGATGTCGACGGAGTGCTCCCGGTCGGCCAGGTCCTTGACCTTGGCTTCCTTGAGCGCCTTATTCACGTCGTCGGCCTCGGCCGCCTCGATCGCGGCCCCGGCGAGGTTCTGGATCTGCCGCCGGCTGAGGAAGAGCAGGTAACCGGACTGCGGGCTCGTTTCCTTCTCCGGTGCTTTGACCTCGATGCCGACGGCCTTGATGGTCTCGGTAGCCAGCTCCGTCGCCCTGCTCTCGAGTTCAGGTGCCTGTGCGGTGATCTCCTCGGCCAGCCACTCCACGACGCGCTTGGTGCGCGTGCCCAGCTCGGAGCTGTCGAGGTGGGACTCGAAGTCCACCCGCGTAGCGCGCTTCCACGCCTGGCTGGAGACCCGCGACCGGCGCACTCCGCCGTAGACGGCCGTTTTCGGGCTTCCCGTGTCGTCGCGGTTGAGGTTGCTCGGGGGGACGGTCTGCAGCACGTGGATGTCGATCATGGTTCGACTCATGGGTCTCACTCCTCGGTGTTCTCGTCGGTGGAGTCGTTTTCACCGCTGTCACCGCTTTCGGCGGTGTCGGCGCTCGTGCGGTAGAAGTCCCTCCCCCAGGCGAGCCGTACTCGCGCGGCTCGGGCGGGAGTCAGCAGACCGGTGAGGTCATCGGCCAGCCGGGCGTAGTCGAAGCCCTCGTGCTCCGAGCGGAGCTGCGTGATGAGCCCCCGCATGTGGACGAGCGCCTCGTCGACGGACTCGGCCGTGGAGACCGCCATGAACCTGTTGGTCACGGCTTCCGGGCTGCGGGTGGATTTGGAGCGCAGTTTCCCCACGGCGTGCCCGAACGAGGTTCCGGGCTCGTGCACCGCCACGTTCAGGGACTGCTGGTGCAGCGCGAACAGGGTGAAGGCGGCGTGGGACGCCTGCTCGGCCCTGCTCGGCTCGTCCCGGTCCCAGCTCAGCGAGTCCGGAACCGAGCCGATGGTCAGCTCCCAGATCTCCGGAACGCTGCCCGCCGGTTTCCCCAGGCCGCGGCGCAGCCGGGCGAGGTCGGCCTTCGCCGCCGACTCCTCCCGCAGGTACTCCTGCTGCAGTCGGGAAAACCGCCGGTCCAGCGCGTTTCCGAGGACGCCCAGCTTCCGATGTGGACCGGCTTTGGGCGCGGCCCCCGTTGAGGTCATACCGCTTCCTCCAGTGTTGTGTTCTTCGAATCGGTGCGTACCAGGGGAAGCGCCTTCCGCAGGGCGGCTTTGAACCACACGTCCGCCAGCGCGACGTTCACCAGGCGGTTCTGGATGGTTCGCCCGCGCCACGCCGCCGGAGAAGCCCCCTCGATCAGTTCGTCGACGATCGGAGTGGTGGCAAGCTCGACGGTTCGCTGCCACTCGGCGCGGGCCTCGGACAGGTCCGTGTTCGGTCCGAACCCGGCCAGCCAGGAGCGGTAGGACGTTTCGAGAGCCGCGTAGAGCTGCTCGCGTGCCCGGTCGCCCACACCGGACTTGGGTTCCGCCCCGGCGGCCCGGGCGATGTTCTCGGCGAAGCTCCAGATCGCCTTCCCGGCCTTCTCGGCATCGGAAACCGCTTCCGTGGCCTGCTTCCCCGCTGCGGGGCGGTCCTGGCGCAGCAGCACCACCGACAGCGGCAGGACGTCGTCGATGATCTCGCTGTAGGTGGCGCTCTGAGGGCCGTACTCCACCCCCATCACCCGAACGCGGGGTACGTACGTCTCCGGAAGTTTGCCTTCGGAGGTCAGGTCGCCGAGCCACTGCAGCACACCGGGGGCCAGGTACGGCTGGGAATCGCCGTTGCCGCTTCGACGTCCGGAGATCGAGGGCAGCATGGCCGCGATTCCGCGCCACACCGACCGGTTGGGGTCGTGCGTCTGCGGCATGTGGACGATCTTCTTGAACTTCTTGGACTGGGGCTCGCTGTAGCGCCAGGCGGTGTGCGGATCGAGGGTTTGGCGGTTCTGCGGCTGGATCTTGTCGCCGTTGGCCAGCAGCACCCCGGTGACACCGTCGCGGTCACCGGCCAGCCGGACCCGGCGGGTCTGCCACGTGTACAGGTCGATCGCCCCGCGAGGCGGTCGATCGTCCTGGTGTTCCGGACCGTCCGGATCGCGCTCCCACGGCGGCATGTCGTCCGGCCCTCCGATGCGGACGAATGTCTCGAGATCCCGGGAGACGAGGTTGAGCAGCAGCGTCTCCCGCAGGTTCGCGCCCTGCGGCAGCAGACCGCCGAGCTGGCCCGCCCAGCCGGTGCCGATCGGATACCCCCGGCCACCTTTGACCTTCGGGTCCCCCACGGCACCGGACTTGATCCCGGAAGGGTCGAAGGCGTGGGCGTGCACGAGCCAGCGGGCGGCCTCGGCCGCGTCGATGCGCCGCAGACTGGCCGCTGACCGGGTGGTGAAGTACGGCTCCCCGTTAGGCACGTCCGCCACGATCTTCTCCAGCCCCGAGACCTCGTTCTTCGCAGTGTGCAGCGATGCCACCTGGAAGAACGGGGCTTCGGTGTCGAACAGGTCGAAGCGGTGCCGCACCCGCTGGGCGTAGTCGTGGATTCGCTCCAGCGGCAGTTCGTCGGCTTGCCAGAGCTCCTCCCACTCGTCCTGGTCCCGCGGACCGTTGATCGCGCGGTGCAGGAAGGCCAGCAGCAGTCGTGTGATCGCGAAGCCCTGGGTGGGAACCTCCCCGTCGATCATCCCGAGGTGCGGAGCCTGCTCGAAGGCGTCGAGGATCGAGACCTGCCGCTCACAACCATCCGAACCGAGAACGGTGATCCACGGCTCGTCGAGCAGGTTGAATCCTGTGTCAGTTGGCACTGTCGTAGACCTCCAGCCCCGTGTCGGGGGTGTAGCGGATCTGTCGGTCGGCGATGCGTGCCCAGCCGTGCTGGTCGACCAACAGGACGGGCAGGCGGTAGATGAGCGGGGAGTCCTCCCATGCCACGGGAGTGGCCTGCCAGAGTTCCTCTTCGGCCTCGGCGTTGCTGAACGCCAGCGGCAGGCGCAGCGAGCACGAGGCCATGACCTGTGCGAGGTCGTCGGCGGGAGTCTCCTCCCGGGGCACAGGGAGTTTCCCGGTTCCTTGTGACAACCACTCGGGGGTGAACCAGTTCCCGGTCTCGTCGTGCTGGAGCAGGATCACCTCGAGGCTGGGCGCACCGTCGCGGACCTGCCCCTGCCCCTGCGAACCGTCGTCGGCTTCGCCCACGTTGGCCGAGATCCACCCGATGATGGCCTTGCCGGGCTTGGTCGGCGCCGCGACCTGAAAATCACGAGCCCTGCACTCGCGTTCTTCCGAGGACTCCTGCCACTTTTTCCAGGCATCGGAGACGACTTCCTGCCAGTCGGCGGGCTCGACCTGGTCGGGACCGTAGGCGCGCTGCACGAGGGTGGCGATGTCCTCCGGAAGCACGACCTCGCCACCGAGACGCGGCTGGAGCACCGCTGCAGAGCGGAGCAACCAGTACGTGCCGTAGATGTGGCGGGCGGCTGCTTCCTCGAGAGCCGGCGGCCCCTGCGTGAGATCCACACCGGCGAGGTAGGCGCGCGCCGAACGCAGCTTCGCCGGGCGGTCGCGCTGCTCGACACCGCGCTGATGCCGGTGCAGTCGCCCCATCCGCTGCAGCACGAGGTCGACCGGAGCGAGATCGGTGACCAGCAGGTCGAAATCGACGTCGAGGGACTGCTCGATCACCTGCGAGGCGACGACGATGTGCCGCTGGGGGCGCCGTACGGCCCTGTCCGGAGCACCGAACCGGTCGAGCAGCTCGCTGTCCTTGCGCATCCGGTCAGCCGTGATGAACCGGGAATGGGCCACCGTGATCTCGCCGGGAAACTCCCGCTCCAACCGCCTGGCCGTCTCCAGCACCCGGCCGACCGTGTTCCGAACGACGACGGCACAACCCCCGTCGGACAGCGAGTCCCGCAGCAACGAAACCAGCGCGTCGAGATCCTCGTCGACACCCCCACCGAGGGAGTCGAGCGCTACCTCGGTGCGCCTCCCCGACGGTCCGACGTGCTTCGTATCGACCCGGTTTCCGTCACTCCAGCTGAGCAGCGGATACCCGGGATCACCGTCCACCTCGTCCGGTATCGCCGCCGGTTCCTGACCGCTCGCGCCACCCGACCCGTACTCGCGGCCTTGCTGGTAGGCCTCCAGCAGGGCACGACGCCGGTCGGCGGGCAGGGTGGCCGACAACGCGAGCACCGGAACCCGATAGGCACCCAGCCAGGTCAGCACCTTGGTCAGGTACGAGTTCATGTAGACGTCGTAGGCGTGAACCTCGTCGAGGACGACCACCTTCCCGGCCAGCCCCAGGTGGCGCAGCATCAGATGCCGCGACTTCAGACCTGCGAACAACAACTGGTCGATGGTGCCGACCATGAAGTTGGCCAGCTGGGACTTCTTGCGGCCCGACAGCCAGGAGTGCGCCACGACCGCGTGTGAGGTGCGGTGCCGCTCCTCGTCGCTGCCGACCTGGGAGGGACGCCTCCCCTGGCGGACCAGCCCCTGGAACAGCCGGTTGAACCTGGCCTTGCCGTGGCTGAGGGTGACAGCGCCGCCGACCTGCTGGTCTTCGGCTCCCATCGCATCCAGCCAGTCGACCACGCGGTCGAACATGGCGTCACTGGTGGCCTGGGTCGGCAGCGCGACGAGCAGTCCTCCCAGCCCCCAGCGCGCCGCCATGATCTCCGAGGCCGCGAGCGCCGCCTCGGTCTTGCCCTCCCCCATCGGGGCCTCGACGATGATCAGCCCGGGCTCGGAGGCGGTTCGAGCGAGCTCGCAGGCAGCGTGCTGCACCGGGCGCGGCTGGGCATCGTCGGGAAGCTGAAACCGCGTGCGGAACAGCTCCGCCACGCTGTCCGGTCCACCGGACGGACGCCACGCCCCCGGTAGCCGCAACTCCTCCAACGCCCGCGAGACACGTCGGGGCTCCTCGTGAACCTCCGGCAGCTCACCGCTCAGGAACGGCAGCAGGTCCTCGTTGCTGGCGATCCAGTCCGAGACGATCACCAGGCCGGTGACCAGCACCTGGAACGCCGCCGAGAGCTTGAGCTCCCTCCACTGGTCGAGCCGTTCGGCAGCTCCGGAACGGACCGCCACGCGCTCGAGCAGCTCCCGCTGGACCGTCTCCCAGGTTCCAGTGCCGTAGAGGCACGGAAAAAACGTCGGCGTGTTCTCGGAATCGGAGTCGAGCGGAACACCGTGGTGGCTGCCCAGCACGATGCCCCACGTCCTCGCGGAGCTCTTGCGCCACCCCTTGTCGACGAGCCATCCGATCAGCAGGTGGTGCCCGGTGACCGTGTGGTGGGCGAGATTCCGGTCGGGAAGGTCCCGCTTCTCCGTCGGCATGTACAGCCCCAACTCGCGCATCCGCTGCGCGAGTCCCGTGTCCTGCACCGCGAAGGCCGGTGTCGCCTTGCCGACATCGTGCGCACCGGCCAGAAACATCACCGCGCAACGAGCGGCGACCACATCACCACCGAACTCCGCCGCCAGCAACCGGACCACACTGGACGCCAACCAGTGGTCGAACAGCCAGGCCGCGACATCGGCCGCATCGTCCATGTGCCGCCACAGCGGCAGCCAGTCCCCTTCTCCATTGGTCGACTTCGCCCACACCGCACGAGCCGACCTGCTCAGTTCCAGCTCTTCCAACTACCCCATCCGATCACGAGCTCCCCCTTAGACAGGCCTTCGCCATTCACGGGGAGTCAAGCACGGACCACTGACAGACACGGACTCGTTCGCCCAATCAAAGAGAGATTCGTGTTGCAAGTCACAAAAATCGATGCGCATCATCGCTCACAACGCATCGCCGAGGACACCGAACTGGAGCTCAGACGCACGGGGCGCCCCTGCACAAGCGGGGAGCACGGCAGGCGTACCTGCGCGGTGATACCGAGATGGCTCATCCCCACACCTGCGGGGAGCACTCCGCGCTGGATTCAGGCTCAAAGTCGCCGGAAGGATCATCCCCGCACCTGCGGGGAGCACGAACTCGTCTCACTCCTGCCCGTGCTCTGAGACGGATCATCCCCGCACCTGCGGGGAGCACGAAGCCGACCCCGATGCGGCCTACCGGCGCGCGGGATCATCCCCGCACCTGCGGGGAGCACTCAGCGGCCGAGGGAACTTCGACCCACCGGCTCGGATCATCCCCGCACCTGCGGGGAGCACATGTTGAACGGGGGGCACGAGCAGTGGGCCGCGGGATCATCCCCGCACCTGCGGGGAGCACCCCCACTCCCCGGCGAGGTTGCTGAGCCGGACCGGATCATCCCCGCACCTGCGGGGAGCACGTCGAGGGCGACCGGCTGCTGATGGACGTGGAGGGATCATCCCCGCACCTGCGGGGAGCACCCCCACTCCCCGGCGAGGTTGCTGAGCCGGACCGGATCATCCCCGCACCTGCGGGGAGCACGTCGAGG
>NZ_JACBYW010000004.1:0-71485 GCF_013408175.1 Actinopolyspora biskrensis | reverse complement strand
AGGGCGACCGGCTGCTGATGGACGTGGAGGGATCATCCCCGCACCTGCGGGGAGCACTCGATTGCCCCATCGGTCGGGTGGTTCGACAATGGATCATCCCCGCACCTGCGGGGAGCACGGCAGTCTGCGGACTTCTACTCAGCAATGGATCGGATCATCCCCGCACCTGCGGGGAGCACAACAAGTCCGATGATGTGACCGTGACGTAGGGCGGATCATCCCCGCACCTGCGGGGAGCACAACGCGACCGCGTTGTTGGCCGCCCAGTACAGCGGATCATCCCCGCACCTGCGGGGAGCACAGCGTGACCGGCATCGCCGCGGCCTCTTTCGCCGGATCATCCCCGCACCTGCGGGGAGCACCCAGCTGCGCTCGGCGGCCCGCATCCGGAGCCCGGATCATCCCCGCACCTGCGGGGAGCACCGACACGCAGGCATGGCGAAGGTCGTAGGGACGGGATCATCCCCGCACCTGCGGGGAGCACCGATTTTCACTCAGGACCCGACCGCGAATTGGGGGATCATCCCCGCACCTGCGGGGAGCACGCGGAGTAAGCAACTCGGGTCTTGTACTTCCACGGATCATCCCCGCACCTGCGGGGAGCACGCGGGCGTCGTCCGGGTGGCTGCCCGTGGAGTCGGATCATCCCCGCACCTGCGGGGAGCACAATCGTCCTCTGTTGCCACGCGAGGCATATTACGGATCATCCCCGCACCTGCGGGGAGCACACTTGATAACCAGGAACTATACAGCCCGAAACAGCAAAACAGCTTCAATTTGCATCAGCCACCACCCCAACCTACATCCGTCCAACGCCGCAAAGACGGCAGTCACTCGATCCTTCTCGAACTCCCCCCGGAGCACAGAAACTCGGCAACCACCAAGGTCCGTACAAGACCATCCGAAGAGCCCCGCCTGCGCGGGGAGCACGGTCCAGCTCGTCTGCCCATCTACGTACACCGCGGATCATCCCCGCCTGCGCGGGGAGCACGCCGCGTCGTCGTCCTCGCCGACGGTCTCGGTGGGATCATCCCCGCCTGCGCGGGGAGCACCTTTGTTCCTGCACCGAACTGATCCAGTCGTCGGCATCATCCCCGCCTGCGCGGGGAGCACCTACTTGATGACCAGGAACTATACAGCCCGAAGCAGCAAAACAGCTTCAGTTTGCTTCAAACATCCACCGAGCCAACTTACATCCACCCCACACCGCAAAAACGACAACCACTCGATCCTTCTCGAACTCATTCGGCGCGCAGGAACTCGGTGACTGCCGTGTTCCAGTCGAAGGTGGCCAGGCCGTCGGTGCCGCGGCTGGTGAGGCTGTCCGGGTCGAGCAGGCGCACGCCGGCATCGGTCAGCAGCCGGATATTGGCCGGGTAAGCGGGGTGCCGGCGCAGCACGGGCTTCACGCAGGGCGCCAGGGTGATGGGCACCTCGCCGGCCAGCAGCTCGTTGACCAGGCTGACCGCCAAGGTGTCACTGACACCGGTGGCGATCTTGGTGAGGCTGTTGAACGTCACCGGCGCGACCAGCACGGCATCGGCCTTCGGCAGCGGGTCCTGCTCGCTGGGCATCCTGGGGTACACACGCACCGGACGACCGGACTGCTCGGCGAGCTCCTCCCCGTCGACCCAGTCCGCGGCGGTGGGAGTCAGCACCACGCACACGTCCCAACCCGCCCGGCGCAGCAGCCCGACCGGTTCGGCCAGCTCCCGCACCGGCGGCGCCGCGGTACCGACCAGATACACCACCGGCCCGTCCCCAGCGGTCATGACAGCACTCCAGCCCGCTGCGCCAGCGGCCGCAGCCCCGGCGTGGCCGACCGGCGCTCCCGCTTGAGCATCTCGCGCAGCAGCTCGCGCACGATCACGTTGTAGCGCAGCGCCTGCGGCGCCACCCGCTCGGCCTCCATCAGGTTCACCACCACCGCAGCGTCCTCGCGGTGCTGCGAATACGCCCACGCCGTGTCGATGTGCACCTGCGCCCTCCGGCTGCTCAACCCCTCCGGCAGCCCCTGGGTGTCGATGCCCTCGGCCAGCGTGATCGCGTGCTTGGCATCGCCCAGCTCGGCCGCGGCCGACACCCGGTGGATGGCCACATTGGTCGGCCCGAAGGCGGTCCAGCCGTAGTTGCCGTCCTCGCCCAGCGCATCGGCCAGGTACTGCGCCCGCCGCAACCGGTCGGTGGCCTCAGCGTGATCGCTGCGACGCCCGGCGATGACCGAGCCGATCAAGAACAGCGCGCCCTGATACGACACCCCCAGCGGACCGTCGTCGTCCAACTGCTCGGCAGTGGTCATGGCCACGTGCTCGGCCCGATCGAGCTGGTCGAGCTTCAGGAACGCGCACGCCACCTGATACGCCGCACCGGCCCCCAGCGTGGGTGCTTCGGCCCGCATCGCGGCCGTCACCGCCCGATCGGCGGCGACCCAGGCCAACTGCCCGTCACCGATCTTGGTGACCAGCTTCGCCGCCGCGATGTACACCTGGTTCTGCACCGACAACGCCCGGCGCCGCTCGTCCCCGCCGGTCTCCGCCACGATCGCGTCAACGCTGGTGACCAGGCTCGGCAGGATCCCGGCCGCCGCCCCGTAGTCGGCCGACTGGTACCGCCGGTGCACTTCACCGGTCATCCTGGTGATCTCGTCCAGGTTCCCCGCCGACACCGCGGACACACCCAACCCCGGGTAGGCGCTCAACGCCGAGCGGATCTCCTCCAGGCCGTCCAGCTCGGGCTGGCCGTTCGGCGCCAGGGCGAACCGGTGCCCGGCCAGCGTTTCCACATCGGTCTTGAGCACCCGCGCGATGTCGATGAGCACCGACAACCGGTCCACCGACCGGATGCCCCGTTCCACCTGCGACAACCACGACTCCGAGCGGGCCACCAGCTCGGCCAGCTCGCGCTGGCTCAACCCACGCCTGCGACGGTAGATGCGAATGCGCTCGCCTATCGGCCCTTCGGTCACCATGCCGCCATTCAACCTCTCCCACGCAGCCGGAACCCGCACTTTTGTGCGGGTCCGATCCGCACCGTGGTGCGGGTGTTCTCGCGTGCGGGTTCTCGCCGCTTCCGGCACCCAGGCTAATGGGCGGCAGTCGATGACAGCAGCCGCGAAGGAGGGGTCGGATGTCCCGTGACGAGAAGGCTTCGCCCGCGAGTCGGCCGAGCACGCGGTTCGACGACGCGGGCAACGACGACTCCCCAGGAGTCTCGACCACCGAGATCGACGAGTTGATCAGCCAGGTCCGCGCGCTCAGGACTGCTCGGCTCCGCCGGCTTGGCGCCGCTCGACGGCATCGACACGGCTCCTGAGCTCCTGGAGCTGTTCGAGTACGTCGTCGAGCTTGAGCAGCACCGGGTCGTTCGCCTCTTCGGCGTACGGCTGCGCGGCGGTTCCGGTGAGCACCTTGCCCAGGTAGTCGGAAGGCCAGTCCAGCGCCTCGGACAGCGCTTCGAGGGTTCGCGGGTTCCGGCGGCGCGGCATCTTGTTGTACTGCAGCTCGCGGATGGTGGCCGGCGAAACCTTGGACCTGGCCGCGACTTCCAACTGGGTCAGCCCCAGCTCACGCAGGCGGTTCGAGATCGCCTCCGCCACAGCGGCCCAGTCGTCCTCCACTGCTCACCTCCACGCGCGTCACCGCAGCGCCAAGGTTAGCGCCTTCGTAGCTGATTCCGTCGATCGACCTGCGCGAACGAATCACTTCCGAATCAGGGGTAGCCAATATTAGCTACGTTAGCTATTGTTGTTCGTGTCCACAGCGAGCTTGGAGGCAACAGGTGAGACAGATGTTCAACGCACGGAGCGGAGCGGGCGCCGAGGAACCCCGCTTCTACAGCGTCGAGCAGGTGGCCGGGCTCTTCGGGGTGTCCGCGATGACGCTGTACCGCGCCATCGGCAACCACGAGTTCCCCGCCATCCGCATCCGCGGCAGGCTGATCGTCCCGGCGAAGGCCATCGACGCCATGGTCGAGGCCGCGCTCGAGCGCAACACCGCCGTCGACGCCACCGAGTTCGCCACGGGAGCGGCGGCATGATCGCGGCCGGTACGGAGACGGCGCTGACGTTCGCGGTGACTCTCCCGTCGCTGCTGGTGGCCCACCACGTGGCCGACCACTGGGTGCAGACCTCGCACCAGGCCGGCACCAAAGGACTGCCGGGCCGCTCCGGCCGCTCGGCCTGCGCCGCGCACGTGGCCGGCTACACCGCGGTGACCGCGGGATTCGTCGGTCTGCTGTGGACGCTGTTCGGGCTCCCGGTAACTCCCGCCGGGTTCGTGACGGGACAGCTGGTTTCCGCACTCACCCACTACTGGGCGGACCGCCGCTGGACCCTGCACCGACTCGCCACGACCGTGGGACGGGGAGGTTTCTACGCGCTCGGATCGCCCCGGGAAGGCAAGGACGACAACCCCTCGCTGGGCACCGGAGCCTACGTGCTCGACCAGTCCTGGCACTGGCTGTGGCTGTTCGTCGCCGCCCTGCTGACGGCATTCGTGTGAGCCCGAGGAACGAATGAGCATCAAGGTCATGACCTGGGTCTGGGACAACTCCCCGACCAAGGGGACGGAGCTGCTGATGTTGCTGGCCATCGCCGACAACGCCGCCGACGACGGCGCGAACGCCTTCCCATCGGTCAGCACGCTCGCCCGCAAGACCCGGCTGGACGAGCGCACGGTGCAACGCATCCTGCGCAAACTCTCCGACCAGGGACAACTGCACATCGACAAGCGCGGCGGGAGGGAGGCCAACCGCTACACCGTCCTAATGGGACAGCAGCCCGCACCCCCGGCGAATTGCCACCCCCGGCAAAACGCCACCGGTGGCACCGCTGCCGCCCCAGGGGTGGCGCAGCTGCGTCACCCCACCCCCGGCACAGCTGCGCCGCCCGAACCCCCCGGAACCGTCCTGGAACCGTCCCCCGCCCCGCACGCGGCGGAAGTCGCGCGGAAGGAGGAGGAAAGCACCGACATCGACGCCGTACTGGACGGGCTCGGCCAGTCGTGGCCGCTGACGCCGCAACAGCGCAAGCGGATCGCTCCGAAAGTGGTCCAGGCGCTGGCCGCCGGTTGGTCCACCCAGCGGCTCACGCACTACCTCGGCGCGAACCCGGAAGGCGTGAAGTCCCCGGCCGCCGTGCTCGCGGCCCGGCTCGACGATCTGCCCGAAGCAGTCACGGAGGAGCCGACATCACATCGGCCGGACTGGTGCGGGAACTGCGACGAACCCAGCCGGACGGTCGAACGCACGGACGGCCGCTGGTCGCGCTGCCCGCAGTGCCACCCGGGCAACGCCGATCGCGACTCGGGGCGGCCGAAGCCGCCAAGCACCCACCGCCCCGAGCCGTCCACCCCAACCGATCAGGAAACCGGAAGGAGTACTTCCAGTGTCTCGCACGGCCAATGAGCTACCCCACCGGGAACACTCGATGCTGCGCGCGGTCGCCGACGGCCGCGTCGAGATGAGCAGCGGTCGCGAACCCGATCTGTTCGTCGACGGGGCCTGCTGCTGCGACCAGGTCACCGCCCACCACCTGGCGCACGAGGAGCTGCTCGAACCGAGCGGTTCCGCGGCGGGCGGAGCCCGCGTGCAAGCCGTACTGACCGAGTCCGGCAAGCACCTCCTCGGACTCTGACCTCCTCAGAGGCGGCCGAAGCCGCCAAACACCCGCTGTCTCTGAACTTCCACCTCAGTTTTCCAGGAAGGAAAGGTTGAACATGGCCGCGAAGTGGATCTGCCCGGAGTGCGAAGAGGAAGCGATCAACACTCCGCCCACCAAAGCAACACCGCAGCTGAGGGCCGAGGGACTTCCGGAGTGGAGTCACCGCGATGGTGAACCGCTCTGCCCGGTGATGAGCTCTTCTGGCTACGTACCCGCGGACCCCGTTTCCCAGTAAGCGGTTCGCGATCCGGGCGACCGAAGCCGCCAAGCACCCGTCGCCCCGAATCATCCACCTCAACCCAATTTCCGGGAGCCAACTGTGCGTTCCACACCTCTCATTCAACCGGACGACCACTACGACCGCGCTCACGCCAGCGACTCCGAGTCCCGTTTCGGTGCGTACCTGCGGCGCAACACCGCCGCCTTCCTCGACGGGGACGAGCCCACCGCGGACCCCGTGGAGTTCGCCGCCTCCGCCTGGCGGATCGCGCGGCCCCCGGTGATGACACCGGGCTATCTCGTCGCGCACGACCAGGTCCTCGACGCGGAATTCCTGCGCGAGGACGACGGCACCGCGGTGATCCGCGTCGACCTCACCGCGGAGCTGCCCTCCGAGATCGCGCGTGATCTGCGGAGTCGCTGGGTCGGCTGGATCCGCGGCCGGCCCCACGCGACCAACGTGCTGCGGTTCGACATTCCGGTGCTCACCGACCGGCTGCCCGCACCGGTCTACTCCGTCCGGGCCGTGCCGGACACCGAGACCGTGAAGGAAGCACTCGGGCAGCTCTGCGGACTCGTCAACTCCGCACTTGCCGACGTTCTCATCGATCTCGAGCGGACGGAGGTCGCGTGATGCCCAACAACAGGATCACCCGCTTCCAGCGCGAACAGCTCGAACGTGCCGCGCGGTTCGCCGACTCCGACGGCTGGACGCTGCAGCTGAGAGTCACCGAGGAGCAACGGCGCAACTGCGCCGACGTTCCGGTCGACGTCTTCTTCCCGAACGCCGAGGAGGACAGCGGGGAACGACTCGTCCGGGCCGAGCGCGAGCGCATCGCCGAGCAGTGCCGGGGCTGCCCGGTGGCCGACGAGTGCCTGGCCGGCGCGCTGCTGCGCGGCGAGCGCTACGGCGGCTGGGGCGGAGTCGGCCAGCCCGACTTCCAGCGGCTGAGCAGGCTCTTCCGGAAGCTGCGGCAGCGGGGCCGGCTCACCGAGATCGGAGGTGAAGCGGCATGAGCACTCGTTTCGTGGACCCGGGGGCCGCCCGAACCGCCGCCAAGGGCGAAGCGGAACGGGCCAGGGCCGAGGCCGAGTCGGTGCGGGCCGAGACCCGACGTGCGATGGCCGAGGACGCCGCACGGCGGGCTCGCGAGGAGCGGGACGAGCGGGAACAGCGCAAGCAGCGCCGTGCCGCCGAGCGCAGGCAGCGGCTCGCCTCGGTGGTGAGTTGGATCCAGGCTCATCCGACCGAGCTGCTGATGAGCGTGATCGTGGTGGTTCCCGCCCTGCTGGCCTGGTCGGCGATGGCCGCTTACGGCGTCGACATCTACGGGCCGCTCGGTGGCGTGCTGCCGCTGTTCAGCGAGGGCGCGATGTGGGCGTTCGCGTTCTCGGTGCACCTGGCTCGCGGGCAGGGGCGCCCGACGGGGTGGCTGCACACCGGGGTGTGGACGTTCGCCGCGGTCAACGCGACGTTGAACTTCCTGCACGGCTTCGGCGCCTCCGGCGTGGTCGTCGGGCTGGTCATGGCGCTGGTTTCGGTCGGCGGCGTCGTCGCGCACCAGCTGATCACCGCCGCGCCGATGCGGACCCGGCGCTCCCGCACCGAGCGGGCGGCCGCCCGTACGGCGCGGATCGCGCAGCGCCGCCGGGTCCGGATGGAGCGGGCCGCCGTTCGCCGGTCGGTCGGTGAGCTCGCCGAGGACGGCACCATCCAGCTCCGGCACGCCCCCGGCACGGTCACGCTCACGCGGAGCCGGTTCGGCGGCCATCGACTGCGGGACGCGGTGGTTCCCGGCCTGACACCGAGTGGTTCCCGGAAGTCCGACGAACCCCATGAGGGCGAGCAGCTGGCCGCCGAGATCGGCCGGTGGCTGTCCGGGGAATCCACCTCCTCGGAACCGGCGGGAACAGCGAAAACCGGCTCCGGAGACCCGGCGGTTCCCGAGGCGGGAACCAACGACGAGTTGGCCGAACTCGTGACCCGAGCCCGGCAAGCGATCGAGACCGGCGAGCTGAACCCGCGACCGAGCAGGCGAGCCGTGCAACGGCACCTCGGAATCCGCGCCACCACGGCCCAGGAGGTGCTGCGGGCGCTGCGCGGCCGCGGCGGCGACGGCGAGGCGGAGGTCGCGGCATGACCGAGCGACTCCAACAGGAACTGGTCGAGCGGGCGCGGCGGGACCTGCACGCCCGCCGCGGCCCGAGCCGGCGGCCGGTGGCCACCACGGCCTGGCTCTGCGAAGGCCACTGGCAGGCCGACGACCAGATGGACATCTGGCAGTGCGCCGACGAAGTGGCGCTCGACGCGATGCGCGCACGCGGCGAGGAGGTGGACGAGCATGACCACGACGAAGCGTGAGCCGAGGAAGGTGCGTTCGCTGCGGCGCCGCACCGCGCACCACGCGGACCGGGCCCGCAAGGCGAGCACCCCCGTGGAGCGGTTCCGGGCCGCGCAGGACGCGTTGCTCAGCGCGGTCACGCACTCCCGAGGCCCCGGGCGCGCAGCACGCGAGCAGCACGCCGAGATCAGCGAGCACGTGCGCCGGGTTCTCGAGCGGGCCGAACCGAACCCGGCGAGCGCGGCGCTCTACGACAGCAAGCTCAACCAGAGCGGCACCGACTCCGCACGGCTGGGCAATGCGCTGATGTGCCTGCGGGGTGCGATCTCGCTGCTGTCCGAAGCGGAGCGTGACCGGCTGTTCGAGCACTACGCCCGGCACCTGGGCGAAGAAGCCCAGCGGATCGACGCCGAAGGTGGTGACCGCTGATGGCGATCCCCGACCCGTGGGAAGGGACCGAGCACGACACCGCGAACCCTCCGGCAGCGGCCTCCAATCGGGGGCGTGAGCGCGAGCCCGAGCGCGATCGCGCACGCGCGCGCGAGGACCCGGCCGCCGGGGGCGAGGAATCCGAGGGCGGGGAGGTCCTCCCCTTCCCCGGCGAGCGCCAAGCGGTGAACACGCCGAGTGACCGGATCGAACCGCGAGAACCGGAAGGTGAAGTCGCACCGACCTCGGTGGCGAAGCTACGAACGGCCATCTCCGCCTGGTCGGCGGAGGCCGGTGAGACCGCCCGCGCGGCGCTCGACGGGTCGGTGTGGCGAGCTCGCCCGCCGTCCCTCCGGGACATCCACACCCGTGCCCGCCGGGCCGAGTGGTCCGGGGGCGTTCCCGCGCTGCGAACCGCGGGCCAGTGGTTCGGCTGGGTGTCCCTGGTGATCACCGCGGTGGGGTACGCGCTGCTCTGGCTGGCGCGCCGCCCCTCCCGGCTCGTGCTGACCGCCGCCGTCATCGTCCTGGTCGTCGTGCTGGCGACCTGACTACCTACCGAGGAGGAACCTTGTCCTGGGCAATCATGATCCTGTCCTTCGGCCTGGTCGCGATCCTGTGGAAGCGCAAGAAGGCCAACCCGTGGTGGCTGAAGTCGTCGCTGGTCTTCATCGGCGGGTGCTCGCTGGCCGACACCGCCCTCGGCGCGTGGCTGGCCGCCCGCGTCAACGACATCGTCGACATCGTCCCGGTGAACAGCGGCATCACCGTGGGAGCGGCGACCCTGCTGCTCATCGTGCTGACCGTCTACGACATCGGCATCGACCGGAAGGCCGACAAGACGGCGCTGATCTGCCTCGTCGCGCTGCCGGTGCTGTTCCTGGCCGGTGTCGGCCCGCTGGCAGAGGCAGGCTCCGGGCTGACCGAGGCGATCTCGCAGGTGGGTGCCAACAGCATCGGCCGGCTGATCGGAGGTCAGTGATGGCGATGCTGATTCTGGCGATGGTGCTGGCTGCCGGGCTCACCCACGCCGCGGAGCAGAGCACCGCCCGCACGAGGGCCCGCTGGGACGAGGCCCGCCGCAGGGCAGAGGAGCGCGGTGCGGCCAGGGAACGGGCGCGCCAGGAGCGTGTCCGCACGGCCAAGTCCCGGTGGCACGCCGCCGTGGCCGCCGGGCCGCGGCACCTGCTGTGGTGGTTCTACGCCGTCGGCTGGATCACCGTGGGAACGGCCGCCGCCCTCGGCGCCGGTGTGGTCGGCGCGTACTCGGGGGCCGTGTCCGGCGGCCGTTCGGGGTACCGGGTCGGTCTCGAGGCCGGACGTCGCGGAGCCCACTACCGCGAGGCCTGGCGGCAGTGGCACCGCGAGACCCCTCGTCCCCACGTGAAGCTGGCCAAGTGCCGGCGCTGCGGCTACTGGGTCCGCAGCGAGCAGCTCGACGAGCGCGGACTCTGCCAGGACTGCGCCGCGGAGGTCTCCGGACCGTCCGCAGCGGGGGCCGAGGACGTGCCCCACGAACCACCGGCGGGGAACCAGTGGCACGCGTGGGCGGCGAGCTCGACCCCGTGCTCCCGCTGCCTGGGGCCCATCGATCCGGGGAGTCTGCGTTCGCAGAACAAGGACCGGCCGCTGTGCGCGGCGTGCTCGCTGCTCGAGGAGGTCCGCCGGAGCCGGGCGAGCGACCACCCGTGCCGCTGCATGCGGTGCGGCCGCACGGCTGACTTTCAAGAGCTCGACCGGGCCGGATGGTGCCGGTGCTGTACCCGGCACCACGGGGCCGGCGGCACGGGCGGCCACGCAGCGCCCCCCGGAGCACAGACCCCCGGTGAGGAGCAGCAACAACCCCACCGGATCCACGTCGACGCGGAACGCGCCGACAAGCACGAGGAAGAAACCGAAGAGCAGAGAGGAATCACCAGCACCATGGCCGAACTCATGCCCGCCAACAGCACGGTCTCCGCGACCGGTGAGGGCTACGCAGACACCGTCAACACGCTCGCCCAACTGACCACACTGCTCACCCGGGCCCACGAAGAAGTCACCAACCTCGGCGACATGCTCACCGCCAACAGCCTGGACGCCGAGACGCTGAACCAGATCAACGAGCTGGCCGACCTGCTCGACACCGCCGCACCGATGGCCGACCGGCTGCACAAGCACGTCGAGAACCGGCACGGCGGGGTCGCCGACGCGATGGCCTCGGCAGGCGGAAGCGGCAACGTCGCCGACAAGGGCTGGTACGACCAGTACTGAGCTGCCGGGTGCGTGTCCCGCCCCGGCAACCGCCGGGGCGGGGTGCGGGTCCGGAAAGCCCAGCGGAAGGAGACGAGATGACCACCCCCACCAAACACCCTCCCGTCGAACCAGAGAAGCGGGATTCCGAATCGGACACCGCACCGGAGGAACGACGAACTCCCGTAACACCGCAGGTGGCTCGGGAGGTCCGACGACTGCTCCGGCGCTGGCGCAACCAGGCGCTGCCGTTCGCGGCGATCGGCAGCACCCACGGGATCGGCGCCGTAGCGGCTGCGCTGAGCTCGCCGGAGGCGCTGCTGCCGGTGGCGGCGGGCTGGACGGCCTCGGCCGGAATCTACGGCCACGTGCACCGCAGCACCTCCCGGTGGGAACGGCTGTACGCCTGCGTCGCGGCGGGAAGCTCCGCGGGCTGGCAGGCGGCTCTCGCGCTGG
Source organism: Actinopolyspora biskrensis (assembly GCF_013408175.1). Taxonomy (GTDB): domain Bacteria; phylum Actinomycetota; class Actinomycetes; order Mycobacteriales; family Pseudonocardiaceae; genus Actinopolyspora; species Actinopolyspora biskrensis. Next base: position 60,148 of record NZ_JACBYW010000004.1, on the reverse strand, counting down.
CCGGGGCGAACGGCGTCACGGCGGGACTGATGTGGGCGTTCGGCACGACCCTGTCGATCCCCTGGTGGGTGCGGCACGCGGAGCCGGAACCGGACGTGACCGCCGAACTCGCCGCACCGCCACGTCCCAGGGAAGCACTGCCGGTGGCGCCCGGCACGGCGGATCGGCGCCTGAAGCTCTGGAACGAGCACATCGCCGCCACCGGGAAATCGCTCCCCGAGTCCACCTTGGACGGGATCACCGGATTCGCCTACGGGTGGAAGGCCACGGTCACCCTGGCCACCGGGGAGCACTGGCACACCACGCTGCAGGCGCGCAAGTCGATCCTGTCGGTCTACGACCTGCCCGACGGCCGGGTGTTCGTCGAGGCGCTGCACGGAGAGTCGGTCCGCAGGTCGCGGTTGACCGTGCTCACCAGCGATCCGCTGCAGCAGAAGAACCACTGGAACGGCCCGGGGCTCGACCCGGCCACCGGCAAGTTCCCGCTGATGATCGCCGCCGACGGCGAGCCGCTGCACTTCAAGCTGTGGAACCCGGGAGCGGGCGCCCTGCACGCGCTCATCTCCGGCGTGACCCGCTCCGGCAAGACCAAGGTGCTGGACGTGGTCCTGACCGAGGCGAGCATGTCGGACCGGGTGCACCCGCTGGTGATCGACGGGGGTGGTGGCGCCTCGCTGCCGCAGTGGTGCGAGCGCGCGAACCTCTTCGCGGGCAGTCCGGAACAGGCCCGCCAGGTGCTGCGCTACGCGCTGCGGCTGATCGAGCGGCGCCGTCCCGCCGTGCAGCGACAGGGCGGTGGCTCGCTGGAGCCCGCACCGGAGATGCCGCTGGTGCCCGTGGTCATCGACGAGGCGCACAAGCTGCTGATGAGCGACGACGAGACGGACAACCGCGACATCGTGCGGATGTGCGAGCAGATCACGCAGGAGGGCGCCAAGTTCGGCGTCTGCCTGATCCTGGCCACCCAGGTCCCCTCGGTGAAGCAGCTGGGCAACTCGACGGCGCTGCGGGACCAGGTCAAGGCGGGAACGATCGTGGGGCTGCGGATCACCGAGAAGGGCTCCGGGAACATGATCGACACCGGCGACCCGATGCCGGAGCACCTGAAGGATCTGCCCGCCGAGTTCCCCGACGGCAGCTCGACGCACGGGCTCGGCTACATGATGACCTCGCGCAAGATCCGGGCACGGGCGCTGCTGCTGGAGAACCCCGCGGATCACCCGGTGACGCCGGCCCCGCTCGATCCCGAGTCGGCCGCCGAGCCGGTACCCGCGCTGAACGGGTCGGACCGGGTGGAGGAAAGCCCCGCGCAGCAACGATCCGGGCCCGCGCACGAGGACGTCGACGCAGCGGTGCAGCAGGCGATCGCCGACGGCACCGGGCAAGACCCGTCCGCGCTGATGCGGGAGACCGGGCTGACCATGCGGCAGGTCCGCTCCGCGCTGAAGCGGATCTGATCAGACCTTCCGGTAGATGTCGTCGATCGTCTTGCGCAGCTTCGCCGCGTCCCGATCGCCCACACCGGACCGACCGCTGGTGGTCAACAACAGCACATAGCGCCGGAACAGCTTGTCGGGATCACCCGTCGACTGAGCCAGCCACCCGCGGAACTCGTGCACGAACGAGTCCACAGCCGAGAAATCACCGGGCGGACCGACCACCTGGCACGCCGCGCGCAAGGCGATCAGCCGATCCATCTCCCGATCGTCCACGCCAGGCAGGTTCACCACCGAATCGTTGTCGATCTCCATGCGCACAGCCTAGCCACCACGCCCCCGCTGAACCGAACACTTCCGGACCCACCAGGGCCGGAGCAGAGGACCGAGTCACCCCGAAGCCGCCAAGCACCCGGTGACCCGGATCCCGTCCACCCCGATCGAGAGGAGACATCGTGCGACCGAACAGCGATGCCGGACGAGGCGGAACGCTGCTGGCTTCCGCCCTGTGCCTCACAGCGGCCTGCTGGGCGTTCACCGGCCGCTACGCCGCGCGGCTGCACCGCGAACTGCGCACCGACCCGTTGACCGGGCTCGGCAACCGCCTGGCCCTGCGCGAAGCGTTCCGGCGGGACCGGAACCGACCCGGGCAGTGCGTGGGCGCGTTGATGCTCGACCTCAACGGTTTCAAGGAACTCAACGACACGCACGGCCATCGCGTCGGCGACCGGGTGCTGCGCGAGGTCGCCCGGAGACTGCGCGAGCACTGCGGACGCGGCCGACTCGCGGTGCGCCTGTCCGGCGACGAGTTCGTCTGCTGGATCGGCGCGATCCCCGACACCCCGGAGCGCTGGCGGGACATCGAGGAGCTGCAGAGCAGATTGGCCGCACGGCTTTCCGCCCCGATGACCTTCGACGGTCTGAACGTCCGGGTGAGCGCGAGCATCGGCACGGCGATCACCGGGAACACTCCCGAGGCCCTCGAAGAGGTGCTCGAGCAGGCCGACCGGGCGATGTACCGCGACAAGCGCGGCCGCAGCCGCTCGGACCGCCGCAGGACAAGCAGACGGGAGACGAGCGGCGCCTACGCGAGTGGGCCCGCCGAGTGAGCACGGAGTCGCACCTCCTCAGTTCCCGCGCGGATTGGGCAAGTATTCGCTCGGTCGGTGAACGGGTAAGCGGCGAAGCCGCTTCCGCCACCCACGCAGTCGGCACCGCTGCGGGTTCTCTCGTGGTGCTCTCGCGAGGAAGGCCCGACGTTGTGTAGGTGGCTACCCGATGTCGGGCCTCCCCGGAGCGAGAGCCCGCGAGAGGTTCCGCCACCCGCACCGCTTGAGCAAACCGATCCGCGCAACCTTCTGGACGAGGTGCGGCGCCGGGTCCACTCGGACCGAAAGACCCGACCGGGACGCATCGGCCTGGCAAGCGTGGCGTCCCGGCCGGGTTCCCACAACCCGAAGGAAGTGGAGACCCCATTGTCTCTGGACAGGAATCTGCCGCTCGTCGACCTCAACCGCCCCGGACCGAGCGGGGCGACCCGCACCGACACCCCGAGTGAGCTGCACGAGCAGTTGAACCGGTTCCTCACCGCGGGGCTGGACCACATCGCCGGGTTCACCCCGGTCGACGACAGCGACCGGGAGGACCCGGACACCGCGCTCAGCCGGACCCAGCTGCTGTCGCTGCTGATCGGCTTCCTCGGCTGCGACACCACGGAACCGCTGGACAACCGCACCTACACCCTCGTCTACACCGACCCGGAGCAGGGCAAGTCGAACTACCAGACGATCTGCGTGCCCGACTACCGGCAGGCCTCCCCGGTGCTGTTCACCCGCGACCGGGGCAACCGGGCACGGCTCGTGCTGCGCTCCACCGGACAGCCCCTGGCCGAGGTGCTGGTGCACGCGGGGATCTTCGCGGCCAGCAACCACTACTACAGCCGGGTGGGACCGGACTTCTCCGAACTGCCCACCGCGGCGATCGTCTCCCCGTACTCCACGTGCGCGGGAGGGTGCCTGGGCTGCTCGCGCGGCGCGGTCAAGAGCTTCACCCCACCGCCGAAGGACTACGTCGAGCGGCACGTCCAGCAGCTGGCCGCCGACTACGACCACCGCGGCTGGGACCGGGCCGAACTGGTCAGCGTCAACATCACCACCGGCTGTCAGCCCGACGAGGCCCGCGAGCTGGAGATGATGCTGAACCTGATGCGGACCTACCGCAGGTACGGCTTCTCCAACGCGGCCTTCCACGCCTTCACCTACGCCATCGACTCGGCGAAGGCGATGGAGCTGCTGCGCGAGCACGGCGCGATCGGATTCATCGGCACGATCGAGACCATCAACGACGCCGAGCGAATCCGGCAGTGGGGGCGCAAGAAGGGCTCGATCACCTTCGAGCAGCACCTGGAGAAGTACCGCCGCGCCCGGCGGGTCGGCTTCGACATCGTCGAGACCGACTACGTGCTCGGCGCCGACTCCTACGCCGAGATGCTCGACGGCATCGCCGAACTCGACGAGAACGGCGTCGCCGTGGTGCCCAACATCAAGCGCAACTACACGGTCGAGCAGCTCGACAGCAACCACCGGGACCTGTGGAACCACGGGATGCGCTACATCTCCGACGGGTTCCACGCGGCGCTGTCCAGCTACGACAACGGCACGATCAAGCGCCGTGCGGCGCGCTGCTCGGTGGACTACCTGCGCCGGTGCGGTCACGAGGTGGGGCTGCGGGACCTGCCCATCCGCCACACCTGAGCTCACCCCGCCCGCAGTCCGAGCCCGGCCGGGGCGGTGCCCTCGGCCGGGCGTCCCCTTCCGAAGGAGCCGCCTTGTCCGTCACCGCGAACACCGTCGAAGAAGGAAACCACCGGCCGCACGGACCGATGCCGCCGCAGGACGTCGAGGCCGAGCAGTCCGTGCTCGGGGCGATGCTGCTGAGCAGGAACGCGATCGCCGACGTGGTCGAGATCGTGCGGGCCGAGGAGTTCTACCGCCCCGACCACGGTGTGATCTTCCGTCACGTCGTGGAGCTGTTCGGCCGTGGCGAACCGGCCGATCCGGTCACCGTGCGCGACGCGCTCGAGCAGTCCGGGGAGCTCAAGCAGATCACCCGCCACTCCGACGCGGGGGCCTACCTGCACACCCTCCTGGAAGCGGTTCCGACCGCGGCGAACGCGACGTTCTACGCCGAGATCGTGGCCGACCGGGCGCAGCGGCGCCGCATCGTCGAGGAGGCCGGCGGCATCCTGCAGCAGGGCTACAGCGGCCAGGGCGAGGCCGCCGAGCTGCTCGACCGGGCGCAGGAGCGGTTCTCCTCGATCGGACGCAGCCGCAGCGAGGACATGTACTTCCTGCAGGACCTGGCCGAGCCGTTGATGTCCGACCTGGAGCGGATCCAGCGCAACGACGGCCGGGCCGGCATCCCCACCGGGTTCACCGAGCTCGACCGGCTCACCAACGGGCTGCAGCCGGGTCAGCTCGTCGTCGTGGCTGCCAGGCCGGGGCTCGGGAAATCCGCGCTGGCGCTGGACATCGCCCGCTCGGCCGCCATCCGGCACCGCCGTGGGACGGCGCTGTTCAGCCTGGAGATGGGCCACGGCGAGCTGATGATGCGGCTGGTCTCGGCCGAGGCGAAGGTGCGGCTGGACCGCATGCGGGGCGGCTACATGTCCGAGTCGGACTGGAGTGCGACCGCGCGGCGCACCGGCGACGTTCAGGACGCACCGCTGGTCATCTCGGACGCGCCGAACGTGACCATGATGGAGATCCGGGCCAGGGCGCGCAGGCTGAAGCAGCGCGGACAGCTCGACCTGGTGATCGTGGACTACCTGCAACTGATGACCTCGGGCAGGCGGGTCGAGTCCCGACAGCAGGAGGTCTCCGAGTTCTCCCGGAACCTGAAGCTGCTGGCCAAGGAGCTCGAAGTGCCGGTGGTGGCGCTGTCCCAGCTCAACCGCGGGCCGGAGCAGCGCCTGGACAAGAAGCCCGAGCTCGGGGACCTGCGGGAGAGCGGCTCGATCGAGCAGGACGCCGACCTGGTGGTGCTGCTGCACCGACCGGACGCCTTCGACCGCGACACCGCCCGCATGGGCGAGGCCGACCTGATCCTGGCCAAGCAGCGTTCCGGGCCGACCGGGGTGGTCACCGTGGCCCACCAGCTGCACTACAGCCGCTTCGTCGACATGGCCCCCGAGCCCGGCTGAACCGCGTCCGGACGTGCCCGAATGCTGGGGGCGGCCAGCACCACCAGGGTGCTGGCCAGCGCCCACACCGCCGCCGCGGCCAGCAGCAGGCGGGGGTCGAGCTGCTCGGCCAGCGGGCCGGCGGCGGCCAGGCTCAGCGGCACGAGCACCAGGTTGCCGAGCTGGAAGCAGGACGCCACCCGGGCGAGCTGCTGGTCGGGCACGTGCCGCTGCAGCAGCCAGGCCTGGGTGGCCAGGTAGTACGAACCCTGCAGCCCGAACCCGAGCGCGGCCAGACTCACCAGCCACAGCGGCGCGGCCGCGGCGAACAGCGCCAGGTACGGCAGCATCAGCATCGAGGCAGCCACGGCCGCCACGAGCGGGCGTGATGGGCGCAGCCGCAGCGCCAGCGCGCTGCCTGCGATCGAACCGAGCGCCTGGATGGCTCCGATCACCGCCCACGAGGCGGCACCGTGGTAGTGCTGCCGCGCCAGCAACGGCCCCAGCAGCATGTGCGGGCCGAGCACCAGCGCCTGCAGCAGCGCGGTGTAGCCCAGCAGGGTCCGCAGCCACGGCGTGACCGCCACGTGCCGCCAGCCGCCCCACACCTCGGCCAGCACGCCCCGGCGTTCCCGCTTCCCGGCGAGCGCGGTCACCGGGCCGATCAGCAGCAGCGAGAGCGCGCTGGCCGCGAACGTGGCCGCATCGACCAGCAACGCCCAGCCCGAGCCGAGCCCGGCCACCAGCAGGCCGGCCACGCTGATCGCGGCCACCTTGTTCACATTGGCCGCCAGCCCCAGCAGCGCGTTGGCCTGCCGCAGAAGGTTCTCCGGCACCAGCGCGGGAACCAGCCCCGCGGAAGCCGGGGTGAACAGCGCCGTGCCCACACCCGCGCAGCCCTGCAGCACGATCAGCGCCCACAGCGGAAGTTGACCGGCCAGCAGCAGGGCTCCGCACACCGCCTGGGAGGCCATGCGCCATACATCGGCGGCCACCATCACCCACCGCCGGTCGAACACATCCCCCAGTACTCCACCGGCCAGCGTCGCCACCACCACCGGCAACCGGTTCGCCAGCAGCACCCCGCCCAGTCCGACCGCCGAACCGGTCAGCTCCAACGCCGCGAACGCCACCGTCAACGGCACCACACTGTCCCCGAACGACGACAACACCCGCCCGACGAACAACCACCGAAAACCCCGCAACCGCAGCGGGTAGACAACACCGGAACGGTCCACGCGCGACGCTGAGACGGCCATCCGAGCATCACAGCCGGGAAGGACGATGCATGGAAGAGGGCAACGGAGCACGGCTGGCACATCGCTGCGCCTGCGGAGAAGCACTCCAGTTCGACTACCGAACGAGCCCCGAAGTTCTGTCCAGCATAGATGCCATCTCGGTCAAACTATTGACGGAAATCGTCATTAATGATGTATAGTGTCGACTATGGCAAAGCGAGACATCTTCGACGACATGGCGGCGTTCGCTCACCCGTTGCCCAGCTCGCCCGAGCAAGTGCCCCCTCCCGACGCCTTCGACGACGCCACTGACGGAGTACTTGAGCAACGTGAGGACTACGCGGCAAACCTGAGAGCCGCCTCTGACGCGGAAGACATCGATCCGCTGCTCATAGAGATCGAAAAAGTTCGACGTCAACGTGAACACTACGATCGCCTTCTTCGGCAGCTGGTGGCGTACGGAAGGGAGTTCGTGAGCCCACGGCCGTACCCACTGGCCATGCTCGCTTCAGCCGCTGGCCTCGGCTCGCACAGCAGCGCCCGCACGTTCTACAGCGAGAAGGACATTACCGACGTGGCAGCTAATACCGGCGCCAAGCCTCAGCGGAAAGCGTGAAATCCATGCAGCTCACCAGGCTGCCTTGCTTACAGTTTCCCCTGAGGTGATGCTTCTGTGATGCCTGGCCACAGGGGCAACTCATCCTTACTGTCTAGTACTCCACACCGATAGTTGTCACTTGTAATGGCTGGTCGCAGGCGTAAACTCCACCTCGCAGATAATGTCGTACAGCACCCGTTTCCATAGACCAGCGGGTCGGAGTACCAGCGCAACTCCACAGGGACTGTCCTGACGCTCAGCTTGACCAACGAACCACTGACTACTCTCGACCGGAATATGGTTGTCCTCCGGTTCCGTGGAGGATGTAAGTGGTGTTAAGGAGCGGCTGATTATCGGTTGTGTGGTGTGGAGGTAGGTTTGGTCGGTGGTTGTTTGACACAAACTGAAGCTATTTTGCTGCTTCGGGCTGTGTAGTGCCTGGTCATCAAGTGTGCTCCCCGCAGGCGCGGGGATGATCCAGCGGATATGCCCGCCTATCTACATCAGGCACCCGTGCTCCCCGCAGGCGCGGGGATGATCCGCGGCATTCCTGCGCGTGGTCGCTGGCGTAGACGTGCTCCCCGCAGGCGCGGGGATGATCCGGCGGGCACACGGTGTGCCCCGGAGACTGGATCGTGCTCCCCGCAGGCGCGGGGATGATCCACTCCCTGAATTCGGATACGATGGTGGCGACACGTGCTCCCCGCAGGCGCGGGGATGATCCGAAGTCCGGAACACCGTCGGTACTGCTGACGAAGTGCTCCCCGCAGGCGCGGGGATGATCCGTTGCTGTTCCAGCTCGTCCCGCTGCTCGCGGGCGTGCTCCCCGCAGGCGCGGGGATGATCCGGCTTGGCCGACCCGCAGCCCGACAACACCGCGGTGCTCCCCGCAGGCGCGGGGATGATCCCAGCGTGTGGTCCTGCTCGGAGCGCGATCCGGCGTGCTCCCCGCAGGCGCGGGGATGATCCCAATGTGGTCCGTGTGAGCGCCTTTACCTATCCGTGCTCCCCGCAGGCGCGGGGATGATCCGGACGTCCTCGCCGAGTGGGAAGACGCGCTCGAGTGCTCCCCGCAGGCGCGGGGATGATCCGCCACTTTCGTACCGTTGGTAGGTAGCTCGTGTGTGCTCCCCGCAGGCGCGGGGATGATCCCGCCGCCGGGACCGCGCGCGAGCCGAGCGGGAGGTGCTCCCCGCAGGCGCGGGGATGATCCTACGTCACGTCGGTTGAGCTGCCGATCGAGTTCGTGCTCCCCGCAGGCGCGGGGATGATCCGGACGTCCTCGCCGAGTGGGAAGACGCGCTCGAGTGCTCCCCGCAGGCGCGGGGATGATCCGCCTACCGGAATCGGGGCCAGCGGCACACACGCGTGCTCCCCGCAGGCGCGGGGATGATCCTCTGTTCCTCGCCTCACCGGGAAGGCCTGCCAAGGTGCTCCCCGCAGGCGCGGGGATGATCCGTATTCGAGCTCGATTCCGACCGTCCAGAGTTGGTGCTCCCCGCAGGCGCGGGGATGATCCCTCGGCGGTTCGCACCGCGTCGGTGAACCCCGAGTGCTCCCCGCAGGCGCGGGGATGATCCCAACGCGGTCGACTGGGTCGCCGGACTTCCGGGGTACTCCCCGCAGGCGCGGGGATGATCCGATCATGATGTCCCACGACTCGCGCACGTCCTCCGTGCTCCCCGCGCAAGCGGGGATGATCCCGCCTCATCGATGATGTTGACGTCGCCGCTGAAGTACTCCTCGCAGGGGAGGGGATGATCCGTCGTCATCGACACCGTAGAGCGCCCTGCGCAGGTGCTCCCCGCAGACCGGAGGGTGATCCCGCCGATTTCGACCAGTTCGCCCCATGCTGCGGTACTCCCCACGTATGCGGGGGTTTCTTCCCGCGAAGTCCGTATGGGAACGACGGTCATCGAGTGGACGTCAGGAAGGGGCGAGCGGTTATCGTCTTCGTGGCACTAGATGGATGCAAACTGGGGTGGTGGCTAGCTGATGCAAACTGAAGCTATTTTGCCGATAGCCGCTACATAATGCCTGGTCATCGAGAGGTGCTCCCCGCGCCTGCGGGGGTGATCCGTTCCTCGGTGGGGGTGGCCAGCCATTGCCGCGGTGCTCCCCGCGCCTGCGGGGGTGATCCGGAGGCGCGTCGCCGCGGCTTCATCACGAACGAGTGCTCCCCGCGCCTGCGGGGGTGATCCGGCGACGTCGTCGTGGACACCCGAGCGGGTGGTGTGCTCCCCGCGCCTGCGGGGGTGATCCGTCGGCTTCGATGCTGAATCCGTCCAGCACGCCGTACTCCCCGCGCCTGCGGGGGTGATCCCACCTGCGTGTTTTACGCCGTAAAACGTCCCCCGTGCTCCCCGCGCCTGCGGGGGTGATCCTCTCGCATCGGATGCGAACGCCCCTACCGCAGAGTGTTCCCCGCGCCTGCGGGGGTGATCCATGGGTGAGGAGCGATCGTGGCGAGGTCGAACCGGTGCTCCCCGCGCCTGCGGGGGTGATCCTCCACCCACTGCACTGTGTTTTCCACGGAGTCTGTGCTCCCCGCGCCTGCGGGGGGTGATCCGACGTTGTTGCGGACACGTTGGGGCGCGATGTTGTGCTCCCCGCACCTGCGGGGGTGATCCGTCCGCCACCCGGCCGAACCACCGTGACCAGCGGTGCTCCCCGCGCAAGCGGGGATGATCCGCACTGCCCGCTGTGCACGTGCCGGAAAACGTGTGCTCCCCGCGCAGGCGGGGATGATCCGTTCACCGTCTTGGCAATGTCCCGTTCTTTCTTGTACTCCCCGCACCTATGCGGGGATGATTCGTACGGCTACCACCCCACAACGGTCAGCCGTGATCACAGGAAAGGAGCAGAGCTCGTCGACTTACACCGCCATCTTGACGAAGGTGGTTATGAGCTCACCGTCAGAACCGCGAACGTCGAGTTCGTAGTCGAGGAGCTCGGCGTCGGTGCGACCGTCGCGGCGGACGGCGGCGGCGAGTAGACGCTTGAGATGGTCGGGATTGTCGGGATCGGCTTCGGCGGTGAAGGTGCGGACCGTTTCGCCGAGGTAGCGGAGCTCGAAGCGCAACATCCGCGGAGCTTCCTCGGCCGAGGTGGCACCAGGACCGGTCGGTAATTCCCCGGTGTGGGGAGATTTCTCGGGAGAGTCCTGGGGTACTTCGTTCGACTCCTCGTCTTCCGCCGCCAGAAATTCGCGTGCTCCGACGGCTACCGTGTTCGGCTGCCCGGATCCGGTGGTTTCGACGAGCCCCCACGTCTTGAGCAGCGACACGGCGCGGCTGGCGGTGGCCGAGGCGACCCCGTATTCGGCCATGAGTTTCTTCAAGCTCGGAATCGCGGCACTCTCGACGAGCTCGCCCCGCACGATGCGGGCACGGATCTCGGAGGCGATCCGCTCGTACGGGTTCTCGGGCGCGGTCTTCGCACGTTCCTCGGCAGCCTGCGGCCCCTCCGGACGCTCCGGCACCCGTTCGAACAGCGCCCGCGAAGCACGCTGATCGGCTTCGGAAACCCACGCCGAGTACACCCGCAGCGTGGTCACTCCTCCACCACCGTGCCCGAGCCGTCCGGCCACGGTCCGCGGATCCACCCCGGCCGAGATCAGCTCGGTGGCCGAGTAGTGCCGCAGCTTGTGCAACGTCGTGACGACCTCCAGCCGCCGCACCATCCGGTCGTAGCGCTGGGTCACCGAATCCGGCTTGGCGAACCTGCCACCGTCCGAGTGGGGTGAGAACACGAACGCATCAGGCCCCGAGTGACATCCGAGCTCGGCCGCGCGCCGCTCTTGGCGCGCCTTCAGGGCGGACAGCACAGCGGTGGTCTCGGAATCCAGCGCGATCCGCCGCTGCTGATGCGTCTTGGTGTCCTTGACGAACCACTCCCCGAGCTCGTCGTCATAGGCCACGGCCTGCTCCAGCCGCAACACACCCGACTCCAGATCCACGTGCTGCCACCGCACCGCGCACAGCTCACCACGCCGAATGCCGGTGGTCATCACCGTCCAGACCAGCGCGCCCCAGTCCTCGTCACGCCGCCACGCCTCGTTGAGAATCCGCACGGCCTCCTCGGCTGTCGGCGGACTGGGACGTGGCGGCGGAGCCGCCGGCGGCTCCGCCTGGCTCACCGGGCTGCTCGCCACCCACTTCCAGCGCACCGCCCGCTTGAACGCCCCGGACAGCAGGAAGTGGACATGGCGGATCGTCGTCGCCCCCAACGGGCGGCACTCGTGCCGGCGACACCGATGGTCGCACTCGTGACGACCGGCCGTGCGGTGATCAGTCCTCTTCCCCCTACCCGAGCAGTGAGCCCGGCACCGCCGCAATTCCGCGTACAACGAGTCCAGCGCATCCGCGTCGAGCTGACCGACCTTGACCTGACCTATGAAGGGCAGCACGTGCAATCGGGCGTACCGACGGTAATTCGCCTTCGTCGAGGGCTGCCCGTCGAAGTGCTGCTCCAGGTACCGCTCCAGCAACTGCTCGACCGTCGCCTGCGTCCGCGGATTCCGCCGCTCGTCGACCTCGTTGAGCAGCCGGGTCCGGACACGCTCGGCTTCGAGCTCTGCAGCGGGACCAGGAGGCACGACTTCGACGAGTCGATGCCGCTGCTTGGTCACCGGATCAAGACCGGCCGAGACCCGGACGCGTAGCGCACCGTTCGGCAGTTGATCGATCGCGCCCCGTTGACGGCGACGACCCTTCGAACGCCCAGTCATGGACCCAGAATAAGGGGTTCTGGGTCACGAACTGGGTCATAAAGCCCGCCGACGCGGGAAACCCGGGCACGGAACCCCAGGTGAGAACCGGAGCCGCTGAGGGGACTCGAACCCCTGACCTTCCGCTTACAAGGCGGGCGCTCTGCCAACTGAGCTACAGCGGCACGCGTGCCGGAAAGCACGCGTGTTCATCGTAGTCCCTCACCGTCCGCGCTCGTACCCCCGGCCCCGGTGGAGCCGCGTCCTCCGTGCGCTTTCCCACGATGCGGTGAATCGACACCCGCCACGCACGAGGACGCGTAAGCTCGGGTGCCGGAACACCGCACTCCTCGGTCCCCCTCCTCGGATCCAGGCAACACACGGGAATCGACACGGGGCAGATCCCGCAACTCGCAGCGCAGCCGACCGCGCTGCTCGAAGATCACGCACCTTTCTCCCGTACGACACAGTCGGTGAACAAGAAGTTCAGTGATGGACGCCACCATTCACGGGTGCAACGGTGCGCACGTGGATGCCGATGCCAGGGGAGAAGAGCACGATCAGCGCGGCACGCGCAAGTCCAGGCAAGGAGGCAGAACGGCAGTGGGAATCACGCAGCGCGCACGTGGTGTGCTGCGGCGGCGCGAACCTTCCGAAACCGTCGGGACTCGCAACGTCGTTTACGGCCCTTCCCTGCCGGACGACTCGACGGTCCACCTCGTACTCGAACTGGCCCTGCGCGTCGGGGAGATCCAGATGGCCAGCGGCGTCGGCGCCTCCGACGTCAGCGCCACGATCACCAGCGTCACCGATGCCTACGGCCTCCCGCACTGCGAAGTGGACGTGATCTACACGTCGATCACCGTTTCGTGTTACCGGGGAACCGAGAACCTCCCGATCACCTCCCTGCGGGTCGTGCGGAATCGCTCGCTGGACTACACGCGCCTGGCCGAGGTCGAACGTCTGATCCGCCGCATCGTCGGCGGTGAGATAACCACCTCGGACGCCTACGCCGAGCTGGAAACCATCGCCAGAGCACCGCACCCCTTCCCCCGCTGGGTCGCCACCCTCGCCTGGGCCGGCATGGCCGCGGCGCTCGCGGTGCTGCTCAGCGGTGGCACCATCCCGCAGCTGCCGCTGGTGGCCGCCGCCGCCACCGCGCTCGTCGACAGGGTGGGCCGCTTCCTCAACCAACGCGGCCTGCCGATCTTCTTCCAGCAGACCGTCGGCGGGGCCATCGCCACCAGCGTGGCGCTGGCCTGCTACGCCACGAACATACTGCCCAACGCCGCGCTGGCCGTGGCCGCGAACATCATCGTGCTGCTGTCCGGCATGACCGTGGTCGGCTCCATGCAGGACGCCATCACCGGCTACAACGTCACCGCGGCAGGCCGAATAGCCGAGCTCGCGCTCACCTCGGCCGGACTCATCTCCGGCGTGGTCCTCGCGCTGTACGGGGCCGAACGCATCCTCGGGGCCGACTCCCTCGGAGGCGGCCTCAACGTCGGAGGCGGGGTCGTGCTGCTGCCCGGCCTGCTCAAACTGCCACTCCAGGCGATGGCGGGCGCCGCCACCTCGGCCTGCTTCGCCCTGGCCAGCTACTCCCCGCCCCGCCCGTTGATCGTGGCCGGAGCGGGCGGGGCCGTGGCAGCCACCGTCTTCCAGTTCATGACCCTCATACGGGTGGACGCGATCCTGGCCTCCGCCATGGCCACCACCGTGGTCGGCTTCATCGGCGGCGTCATCGCGCGCAGACTGCGCATCCCCGCGCTGGTCGTCGCGGTCTCCGGTGTCGCCCCGCTGCTTCCCGGTCTGTCCACCTACCGCGCCCTCTACGAGTTGTCCGTGCAGGGGAACCCCACCGGACTTTCCACGCTGATGCTGGCTGCAGCCACCGGGCTGGCACTCGGCGCCGGAGTGGTCCTCGGCGAGTTCCTCTCCCAACCCGTACGTACCGGTCTCGGCAGGCTGGAGCGCCGCATGTCCGGCCCCCGCATGTCCGGCCCCATACGCCCCACCGAACGTAGGCTGGACTGACCACGACTCCACGGGAGGCTCCACGGCCCCGGCCCGGCCGCCCCGCCGAGGCTCCGGTCGCCACCGACTTCCTTCCACCCAGCGGGAAAAACACGAAAAAGCCCTGTCGGAATATTCCGTTTCTGCCCCGTACGTCCCCGAGGGGGTGAGCGTAGTCGAGCAGTGGCGTTGCGACGCGTGAACCACGCGTAGTCGATCACGATTGACTAACCTCGACAACGGGTAACCGATTTCAGGAACCGACCTAGGAGGCAGACCGGTGACCAAGGGCAACGCGCCCACGAAAGCTGACTTCGTCGTCGTCGCCAACCGACTGCCGGTCGACCTGGAACGCCTGGAGGACGGGACACAGCGGTGGAAACACAGTCCTGGAGGACTGGTCACCGCCCTCGAGCCTTTCCTCCGCGCCCGGCAGGGAGCGTGGGTCGGCTGGCCCGGGGTCCCCGACGTCGACGTCGAACCGTTCACCGACGGGGAGATGCAGCTGTACCCGGTACGGCTCTCGTCGGCCGAGTTCAGGCAGTACTACGAGGGCTTCTCCAACGCCACGCTGTGGCCCCTGTACCACGATGTGGTGGTACCGCCGGTCTTCGACCGCTCCTGGTGGGAGGCCTACCGGCGGGTGAACCAAAGGTTCGCCGAGGCCGCGGCGGACGTGAGCGCGGAAGGGGCGACCGTCTGGATTCAGGACTACCAACTGCAGCTGGTCCCCGCGCTGCTCCGTGAGCTGCGCCCGGACCTGCGGATCGGGTTCTTCCTGCACATCCCGTTCCCGCCCGTGGAGCTGTTCATGCAGCTGCCGTGGCGCACCGAGATCGTGCGCGGCCTGCTCGGGGCCGACCTGGTCGGCTTCCACCGCCCCGGCGGTGCCCAGAACTTCATGTGGCTGGCACGCAGACTGGCCGGTTTCGAACCCAGCCGCGCGCAGGTGGGAGTACGTTCCCGCCCCGGCGTGGTGCAGGTCGGCGACCGGGCGGTGCGGGTCGGCGCCTTCCCCATATCCATCGCCTCCGGCGAGCTGGACCAGCTCGCCAGGAGCAAGGAGGTGCAGCAGCGCGCCAAGGCCATCCGATCCGAGCTGGGCAATCCACGCAAGATCATGCTCGGTGTCGACCGCCTGGACTACACCAAGGGGATCGACGTCCGCCTCAACGCGATGTACGAGCTGCTGTCCGAAGGACACGCCACGGTCGAGGACGTGGCGATGATCCAGGTGGCCACCCCGAGCCGGGAACGCGTGGAGCACTACAAGCAGATGCGCGAGGACATCGAGCGCAAGGTCGGCAGCATCAACGGCGAGTTCGGGCGTGTCGGCCACCCTGCCGTCCACTACCTGCACACTTCGGTGGACCGCAAGGACCTGGTCGCCTTCTACTGCGCCGCCGACGCCATGATCGTCACCCCGGTACGTGACGGGATGAACCTCGTGTGCAAGGAGTACGTGGCATGCCGCAGCGACCTCGGGGGTAGTCTCGTACTGAGTGAGTTCGCGGGAGCCGCCGCCGAACTCACCAGCGCGCTCCTGGTCAATCCGCACGATCTGGACGGGGTCAAGGACTCGATGCTGGCGGCCCTGAATATCGATCAAGCGGAAGGCCGCCGTAGGATGCGCGCATTGCGTAGGCAAGTGCTCACGCACGATGTCGATCGCTGGGCGCGATCGTTCCTCGAAGCGCTGGGGGCTTCGCCCACGAGCTAGAGTGATCGACGGCAGGCTTAAGGGGCCCTTCAGGGATGTTTTCGGTCAGGACGCTCATCCTGCGCTCGGCAAGGAGCTCCGGTGCGTGAGACGGACGTGTCACGGAAAGGAGCACGCGAAGCGGGCGAGTGCCCACGGTCTCCGCGTGCACGGCACGCACCCGTCCTCCACCCCGAGGCCCGGGCGGCCGAACCGCTCCCCCCTGCGGGACTCCCCGACCCCACCACGGTGAACCGGGTGGATCGGACGAGCTGTGGAACGGTTCACGGGGCGACTCGGGCCCATCCCGGGAACCGCCCCGCCACGGCACCGGCAGCCCGTACGCACCGGAAACCACCGTCGATCGCCGTGGTTGCCGTGGCCGGACCGCACCCTGCGCACCGAGCTTCTTCCCCGCCCTCGGCATCCACCCGCGAACCGGGGGACGTGCCGCTCGTGCGGGCCTTCGACCAGCCGGTACGAGCGGCAGGGCGCTCGCTCGGCGGAACTCCCACCGAGCATTCGAGCCGGTTTCGGCACAGACTCTTAGAACCGGCGACACGACCACGTCGATAGCGACGCACCGATCGACCCGGGGCACTCGTGTGAGCGGCCACCACGGCAAAGGGGCCGACAACCGCACGACCCGCGCCGGTCGATCCTTTTCCAGACAACCCGACGACCTCAACAGGAGTGTGGCGTTGACCGCCGAAGCCCTCCCCGCCGAGCTTCGTCGCATGATCGTGCAGCTCGCGCGCACACCTCGGCTGCTGGTCGCCTGCGACTACGACGGCACGCTGGCCCCGATAGTGGGGGACCCGAGTCAGGCCAAACCACTACCGGAATCGGTCCACGCGATGCGCTCCCTGGCAGCGCTGCCGACCACGACCACCGCCGTCATATCCGGCCGGGCACTGCGTGACCTGGCCACCCTGTCCAGGCTGCCCGCCGAAGTCCACCTGGTCGGTAGCCACGGCTCCGAGTTCGACGTGGGCTTCGTTCACGAGCTCGACCCGGACACGACCCAGCTGCGCACCCAGCTCCAGCGCAGTGTGCAGGAGATCACCGCCAGCCGCCCCGGGATCACTCTCGAGGCGAAACCGGCCAGTGTCGCGGTGCACCTGCGCCGAGCCGACCCGGAGGAGGCCGAGTCCGCGCTGGACGAACTCCGCTCCGGGCCTGCCACCTGGGAAGGCGTGCAGGTCACCGAGGGCAAATCGGTGATGGAACTGGCCGTGGTCGAAACCGACAAGGGCAACGC
Organism: Actinopolyspora biskrensis; assembly: GCF_013408175.1. Taxonomy (GTDB): domain Bacteria; phylum Actinomycetota; class Actinomycetes; order Mycobacteriales; family Pseudonocardiaceae; genus Actinopolyspora; species Actinopolyspora biskrensis. Next base: position 43,012 of record NZ_JACBYW010000004.1, on the reverse strand, counting down.
CTTCGAGGCGCTGCGGCACCAGGTCGGCTCCACCGGGGCGATCTTCCTCGGTGACGACGTCACCGACGAGAAGGTGTTCAGCGTGCTGTCCGGCCCCGACATCGGCATCAAGGTCGGCGAGGGGGAGACCCTCGCCGAGTACCGCGTGACCGACACCACGGGCGTCGCCACGGCGCTGGCGCTGCTGATGGAGGAGCGCCGCACCTGGCTCTACGGAGAGCAGGCCCCCGCCATCGAGCGCCTGTCCATGCTCGCCAACGAGCGAACCGTCGCGCTGCTGACCCCGGACGCGCGGCTCACCTGGATGTGCCACCCGGGCCCGGACTCGGCCGCCGTGTTCGCCGATCTGCTCGGCGGCCCCGCCGCGGGGCACTTCTCCGTCCTGCCCGACCTTCCGCAGAGCGAGACGAGCAACGGGGCCCCGCGCAGCACGCTCCCGCTCGGTCAGCGCTACATACCGGGCACCATGACGGTGGAGACCCGCTGGTCCCGGTTGCTGGTCACCGACTACCTGGAGCACGGCGGGAACTCGCACCGAACCGATCTGATCCGCGTCATCAGCGGCAGCACCCGCGCCGTGGTCGAGTTCGCTCCGCGCCCCGAGTTCGGGCAGGTTCCGGTGCGGCTCACCGCGGAAGCGAGCGGCCTGCGGGTGCACGGCACCTCGGAACCGATGGTGCTGTACTCGCCGGGAGTGCAGTGGCGGATCACCTCGGACGGGATGCACGAGAGCGCCCACGCCGAGCTGGACCTCTCCGAGGACTCCCCGACGGTGCTGGAGCTGCGCTGCGGTACCGAGGAACTCGCCGCTTCCGAGTCCTCCGAGCCGCAGCGGCGCGCCGCGGCGAACAACTACTGGTCCAAATGGGTCGACCAGCTACGGCTTCCCGATGTGGAGACGGACCTGGTCGTGCGTTCCGCGCTCACCCTGCGCGGGCTGTGCAACACCGACACCGGCGGGATCATGGCCGCGGCCACCACCTCGCTTCCCGAGGAGATCGGCGGTGTGCGCAACTGGGACTACCGCTACTGCTGGCTCCGCGACGGAGCGATGAGCGCCCGTGCGCTGGTGTCCCTCGGGTCCACCGCGGAGGCCGAGGCCTTTCTGGACTGGCTGCACCGGGTGATGGACACCCTGCCGGGGCCGGAGCGGTTGCACCCGTTGTACTCGCTGACCGGTGGCACGCTCGGCCCGGAAGCCGTGATCGACACCCTGCCCGGATACGCCGGGTCCCGGCCGGTGCGCGTGGGCAACCTGGCCGACCAGCAGGTCCAGCTGGACGTGTTCGGCCCGGTCGTCGAGCTCGCCACCGACCTCGCCCTGGCTAACGGAAAGCTGCGGGACGCCGACTGGGAGCTGGTCAAGGGCATGGCCGAGGCCGTTTCCCGGCGCTGGTTCGAACCGGATCACGGCATCTGGGAGGAACGCGACGTTCCCCGCCACCACGTCTACTCCAAGGTGATGTGCTGGGTGACCATCGACCGCGCGATCAAGCTGGCCACCAGGTACGACCGTCCGGCCGACCCGAGCTGGGAGCAGCTGCGCGAGCAGATCGCCGAGGACGTCCTCAAGAACGGTTGGCACCCCGATGTGCAGGCCTTCACCACCGCCTACGAGGGGTCCGACCTGGACGCGGCCTCGCTGCACGTGGGGCTTTCGGGGCTGATCGATCCCTCGGACGAGCGTTTCCGCGCCACGGTTACCGCCATCGAGTCCGAACTGCGCAGCGGTTCCACCGTGTACCGGTACCGCAGGGACGACGGGCTCCCCGGAACCGAGGGTGGTTTCCACCTGTGCGCGACCTGGCTCATCGAGGCCTACCTGCTCACCGACAGGCGCACCGAGGCCGAGGAACTGTTCCAGCAGATCGTGGACAACGCGGGCCCGACCGGACTGCTTCCCGAGGAGTACGACCCGATAGCCGAGCGCTCGCTCGGCAACCACCCACAGGCCTATTCGCATCTCGGCCTGATCCGCTGCGCGCAGTTGCTCGCCGAGTGAACCGCCCCGCGTTCCCCCGCCGGCTCGGCGGTGATCCGCACCGGAGCACCGGGGCCGGCGCGATCACGCGGTGAACCACCGGAGCCCGGGACCTCGCCCCGCGAGTCCCGGGCTCCGCGTGCCGGGAGGAGCTGGCCCGCCGCGCGGCGAGGACTGTCGTCGCTCAGGTGTCCCTGCCGGTAACGTCGCACCGGGCGTACGGCATCATTTCGCCCGAATGGCGGACAACTCGGCTTCACCGCGGATACGCTACCGCGCGACCGGTGACACCGGGGAATTCCACAGCAAGGGGCGGTAGTGAACATATTCGTGATCCTCCCGATCATCGTGCTGGTCGTCGTCGTGGTCGCGGCGATCGTGATCGTGGCGCTGCGCGGTCGACGTTCCCGTGCGCAGGAGGCGAAGCGGAGCGAACAGTCACCGAAGGACCCGTTCGCCACGGGGGACCAGGACGCGTTGCGCGGTGATCCGCGCAAGTTGACCGCGGGCGACATCGTGGAGATCCGCGGGATGTCCTACACGGTCCGGGGGACGCTGCGTCTGTCCGAGGGCGGCTGGAACTGGGCCGAGCACCTGCTGGACGACGCGCGGGGAAACCAGGTGTGGCTGTCCGTGGAGGAGGACCCCGATCTGGTTCTCGCCCAGTGGACCGACCTGACCGACGAGGAGGAGATCCCCTCCCCCGGGGCCTCCGAGATCGAACTGGGCGGCCGGGCCTTCCGCTCCGAGGAATCCGGGTCGGCGAGTTTTCGCAGCGAAGCCACCACCGGTCTCAATGAGCAGGGCAGTGTCCGCTATCACGACTACGAGGCCGCGGACGGAGCGATGCTCGGGTTCGAGTCCTTCGACGGCGCCGGGTGGGAGGCCACTCGCGGTGAGGAACTCAACCGCTACGACGTGCGCATCTACCCGGCTTCGACCTGACGAGAGGATCCGGCGGCGTCGATGAAACCGAAATTCTGGTTCGTCATCGCGGGAATGACGGCCGTACTGGCGTTGATCATCGCCCTGGTGACGATTTTCTCCACCGGAACCGGACCGCGCGGCTACGTGGCGAATCACTACACCAGAGCGGCACAGCTGGACAAACCCGGCGACGACGACAACAAGGCCTACACCAGCGCGCGGAAGCCCAGCGAGGTGGCCAACTCGGTGTCCCGGGCGTGGACACCGATCTCGCAGTACACGGACGACTCCGGCATCTACCTGCGCTACCGGGAGGACGCCGTCGTAGCGCAGCCGCGGAACAACAGGGGCACGGTCATCCACGTGATGGACATAGACCAGGCGTACGGGCACTACCACCACGTGGTCGGTGGGGTGTGGGGCTGGACCAGCCCGCACGGACAGACCTTCAGGGGACGAGGTCCTGGAGCCGGTAAATGAGCGAACAACAGCAGAAGTACAAGGTCGGCTGCGCGGCGCTGTTCGGGTTCGGGGTGCTCGCCATGATCGTCGTCAACGTGGCCACCGGACTGGACTCGGACGACGAGTCGCCCCTGTTCTGGGACGACGAGAGCAGTCGCTACTCCCGCCAGGACACCTATACCGGACAGCCGATCCCGCGTTTCACCCCTACGGATTCGGAGGACCTCTCGCAGGGTCTGAGCGAGTACGAGCAGCAGTACGGGATCTGCTTCGGCTGGAAGCTCACCGACGGGAGCAACGATTCCGAACGGTCCACCTCGGATCCGGAGAGCAGCTACGACCGGGGGTCCAGCCGCGGCCCCAACACTCCGGCCGACATCTGTGACGAGTGGGTCGAACTGCGAGTCACCGTCGCCTACACCTCCAGCGTCAGCGACCGGTGGAGCGGTGTGGGGCTCGACGTGGCCGAATCCCCCGGCCTGTCGCTCACCACCCCCGGCACCTCGGACTTCGCCGAGCTCGGCATGGACGCGGAAACGTTCATAGAATCCCCGGTCGACGCCACCGGTCACGCGGCGCTGTCCCTGCCGTTGCTGCTGGCCGAGAACAACGAGGACTTCGAGACCAAGCAGGCGGAGAGCAGCGAGGGAACTCCCCCGCAGCAGAGCCTCCCTCCCGCCGACGGCGGCGCTCAGGGCGTGGGCACGTGGATCTGGATGGGCCTGCTGGGGCTGGTCACCGCGCTGGCCGTGGGGTTCGGTATACGCGGGGTGCGCCGTGAACGAGCCGCGCAGTCCGGTCAGAACCCTCCACCCCCGCCCGCGGACAACGCTGCGCAGCCACCTCAACCGGGCGGCGAGCAGGTCCAGCGACCGCAGCAGCCACCGCAGAACCAGTGGCCGGGGCAGCAACCTCCGCAGCAGTGGGGACCACCGCCACAGGGGCCTCCGCAGCAACCACCGCAGGCTCCGCCTCAGCAGTGGGGACAGCCACCGCAGCAACCACCCGACAATCCACAGTGGCATCCCGAGTCCGGCCCGCCCGGCCGGGGACCACAACAGCGATGATCGGCAATCCGTTCGTCTCCGATCCGAAAGGCACTACTGGTGTTCCAGCAACTGATCTCCGGTCTGTCCGCGGCGGTCGCCTACGGCGTGGTCGGCGCGGTTCTCATGGCCCTCGGTTATGTGCTCGTGGACCTGGCCACACCGGGCAAGCTCCGGGACCTGATCTGGGTACACCGCAACGCCAACGCGGCGATCCTGCTGGTGTCCGGTCTGCTCGGAGTCGGGATCATCCTCACCACGGCGATCGCGGCCAGCTCCGACCAGCTGGTTCTCGGCCTGGTCGGCACCCTGTCCTACGGTGTGCTCGGACTGATCCTGATGGGGCTGTCGTTCCTGCTCATCGATGCGCTCACCCCGGGCAAACTCGGCGATGAGCTTTCCACGCCGACCATCCACCCGGGCACGTGGGTCTCAGCCGTGGCACACGTGGTGATCGCGACGATCATCGCGGCCGCGATCTGGTGACCGGGCGCCCGGCCACCCGCGCGAAGCGAGAGTGAGCACCATGTCGACCGAAACCGAACAGCACGAACACGGCAGCACCACCGGGACCGCGACGAGTTCGGAGGACACCGCGGACGGCTTCCGCGGGAAAAGCTTCGCTCGTTTCGCGGTGCTGGTGGCCGTGTTCGTCTGTTCGGCCTGCGGGCTCGTCTACGAGCTGGCCCTGGTCGCTCTCGGCAGTTACCTGGTCGGCAACAGCGTCGGCCAGGCTTCCATCGTGCTGTCGTTGATGGTGTTCGCCATGGGCGTGGGCGCGCTGCTGGCCAAGCCCCTGCAACGCTGGGCCGCGGTTTCCTTCGTGGCCGTGGAGCTGGTCCTCGCGCTGCTGGGCGGACTCAGCGTGCTCGGGCTGTACGCGGCGTTCGCCTGGCTGAGCCTGTACATGCCGATGCTGATCGCCACCTCTCTGGTGCTGGGTGCGCTGATCGGAGCGGAGATCCCGCTGCTGATGGTTCTGCTGCAGCGCATAAGGCGGCAGGAGGCCGGCTCCGCGGTGGCGGACATGTTCGCCGCCGACTACGTGGGCGCGCTGATCGGCGGTCTGGCTTTCCCGTTCCTGCTGCTCCCGCTGCTGGGGCAGATCAAGGGGGCACTGCTCGTCGGCATGCTCAACGCCGCGGCCGGGCTGGGGCTGGTGCTCACCGTCTACCGCAGGGTACTGGGCAAGCGCCTGGTCACGCTGATGACGGTCCTCGCCCTCCTGGTCGGCGGTGTGCTCGGTGGCGCGTTCGCGCTGTCCAGCCACTTCGAGACGACGGCGCGGCAGGCCCTGTACTCCGACCCCGTGGTCTTCGCCGAACGCACCAAGTACCAGGAAGTGGTGCTCACCCGGTCGCGCCCGTTGACGGGCCCCGCGGACACGCGGCTGTACCTCAACGGCGATCTGCAGTTCAGCTCGATCGACGAGCACAGGTATCACGAGGCGCTGGTGCACCCCGCCATGACCGGGGAGCACTCGAACGTGCTGATTCTCGGTGGTGGTGACGGGCTCGCGCTCCGGGAGGTGCTGCGCTACCCGGACGTGGAGCAGGCCACTCTCGTCGAGATGGATCCGGCCGTGCTGCGGCTCGGACGCACCGATCCACGGCTGACCTCGCTGAACGACCACGCTTTCGACGACCCCCGGGTGAACACGGTCACCGCGGACGCTTTCAGCTGGCTGCGGGACAACAGGAACCGCTACGACGTGGTCCTGGTGGACATGCCGGACCCGGATTCCACCGAGACCGCGAAGCTGTACTCCACGGAGTTCTACACCCTGGTCCAGCAGGCCATGGCCGAAGGCGCCCGGGTCAACGTCCAAGCGGGATCGCCGTACTTCGCCGCGGAGGCCTACTGGTGTGTCGAGGCGTCGATGCGGAAGGCCGGCCTGTCCACGGTGCCCTACTCGCGTCCGATCCCCAGTTTCGGCCAGTGGGGGTTCCAGCTGGGCGAAGCGGACGGTTCCGCGCCTTCGCTGAGCCTCCCGGACCGGGCTCCCCCGTTGCGGACCCTCGACGAGGAGACGCTGCGGGCCGCGAGCGTCTTCCCGCCCGACCGGGACCGGATCCCGGGCGTGGAGCCGTCGACCCTGATGCATCCGAAGATCATCGAGTACGAGCGGGGCGCCTGGCAGAACTACTAGGTGGGCCCCGGACCGGGTCTCCGGGGCGCTCCCCCGGCGATTCTCCCAGCGGACCTCGCCGCGGCCTCCTCCTCGACCAGCGGCGGTTCCGCTCCGGCGAACTACGGCAACCGGAACGGAAAACGTCGGTCAACCGCCCTTGCGGTGCTCGTTCGCGCTCGTACCCGTCAGTGTCGGACCGGCCGCCCCCTCCAGGGAACGCAGCAGTTCGGCCAGGCCGCCCGCGAGCGTCTCGCGCTGCTTCGCCCCCAGCGCGGAGAGCAGGTGGCGTTCGGCCTCGAGGTTCCTGGTGAACGCGCGATCGATCGTCTCGGCTCCCTGCTCGGTGAGCCGGACCCTGGCGCTGCGCCTGTCGTACTCGTCCGGGGTGCGTTCCAGCAGCTCGCGCTCGGCCAGTTGCTGGACCCGCTTGGTCGTGGCGGCGCCGGAGGAGACCATCAGGCTGTTGAGCCGCCCCGGGGTGACGGGTTCCGCGCTGCGGCGCAGCGCGCAGAGCAGGTCGAATTCGGAGCGGTTCAGTCCCTCGTCGAGCAGGATCGTGTCCAGGCGTTGCCGCAGCACCGCCGCCGCGCGGAGCACTCTTCCGACCACATCGATGCTGGAGGTGTCCAGCTCGGGGTGGACGTCCTGCCACTGCGCACGTGCGGTCTCGATCAGGTCGGGAGGACGTTTCATGGCACCATCAATTCACTAGTAAAATACTTGTGTAACATTGGGGAATGTGTCCTCGACGATACTGGCACGTCACTTAGGGGAGACTCTCCATCTGAACCGGCGTGGCCCGATTCTGTGGCCCGCCCTCAGAGCTTTTCTCTCGGTACTGGTCCCCCTGGCCCTGCTGCTCCAGCTCGGCCGGGTCGACCTGGTCGGCGGAGCGGTCTTCGGTGCTCTGACCAGCGTCTACTGCCGCAGCGAGCCGTACCGCAACCAGATCAGGGCGCTGGTCGCCGTGGCGACCGGGATGGTGCTGGCCGTGGGGATCGGCGACCTGATCGCCGTGGCAGGCCTGGAACCCCGGCAACAGCACCTGGCGGCGGTCCTCGGCACCGCCGTGGTCGGCGCACTGGCCACAGCGGCCACCACCGCGGCGAAGCTGGGCGCCCCGGGAGGCCTGATCTTCTCCTTCGCGACCGGGGCGTGCGCGAACACGACCCTGGAACCCGCCGAAGTTCCCGCCCACCTCGTCGCCTGCTCCATCAGCGGGGCCTTCGCCTGGGGGCTGTGCGCCCTCGGCGCGGCGTGGGCCGGGCTGCGTCCGCAGCGCAGGGCCGTGGCCGCCGCACTGGAGGCCACGGCGGCCCACCTCGCGAACCGCACCGATCTGATGACCAGGCACCGGGCCGCCGTCGCCATCGAGACGGCCTGGACGCGGCTGCCCCTGGTCGGCCGGCGGAAGCACGAGACGGCGGAGTACGGGGAGCTGATCCAGGCCATCGAGATCTGCGAGGTGCTGCTGGGCTCCGGCCGGGTCGCCTCCGAGACCGTCCGCTCGCTGCGTTCGACGGCGGAGCGGATCCGCGCGGGCGGAACACCGCACCCACCCGGTTATGCCCGCAGTGAGACCCCGCTCGCGCCGCCGCTGCCCCCGTCGCGCTGGCGGGCGGTCCGCGGGGTGCTGCTGGCCGCGGTGCGCCCGCGACGCGCTTCCGGGAACTGGCTGCTCCCGTTCGCGCTGCGGGTCGGCTCGGCTGCCCTGCTCGCGGGAGTGCTGGCCGAACTGCTCGGGCTCGGGCACACGTACTGGGCGGCGGTCTCGGCCGTTTCGGTACTGCAGGCGACCAGCACCTCACGCTCGGTCCCCCGCATGCTCCAGCGCGTCGCCGGAACCCTGGGCGGGGTGTTGATCGGCCTCGCGCTGCTTTCCGAGCACCCGCCCGTATGGGCGCTGCTCCTGCTGCTGGCCGTGCTGCAGTGGGCGGCCGAGGCGACGGTGACGATCAACTACGCGTTCGGACTGCTGTTCGCGACCCCGGTGGCACTGCTGGTCAGCGGGCTCATGAGCTCGGCACCCCCTGAACAGCTCGTCGCGAGCAGGCTGTGGGCGACCCTGCTGGGAGCCGCCGTGGCCGTGCTCGTGGCGCGACTCGCTCCGCACGGAGCCTGGCTGGCCCGGGTTCACGAATCGCTGCGCCTGGTCGGAGAACTGACCGAGCTGCGCGGGGTGGTTCCCCCGGATCGGCTCCGCGCGAGCCTGATCGAGCTGCACGACGCGTACGAGACCGCCGCGGGGGAAGTGCCGGACACCCTGCTGCCCACCGAGGAACTGCTCGCCGTCTCGCGCAGGGCCTACCGGCTGCTGGACTCCAGGGACTATCCCGCTCCGGCCCCGCCCGGGTGGGGCCGGGCCGCCGGAACTCCCGGCGAGAGCGGGTGATCGACGGCTGAGTGCTCACGCCGATCAGGCGAGCACCCGTTCGGCCGGGCCGGTCGTCGGGCAAGCGGCGAGGCCGCTTGTGACCACCCGGACGACTCGCGCCGCCGACCCTCCGAGTTCTCCCGGGAACGCGAGTCCGGACTCGGACTCGCGGGGGAACCTGCGCTCACGGGCCGAACCAACGCTCCTCGACCGAACGGGGCGATCCGGCCGTCGAACCGGTGATCAGTTGCGTGTCCAGCACGACCTCTCGCGGCTGTCCCGTGGATTCGCTCGCGTCGAGCAGCAGCCTGCCCGCGGCCCTGCCCTTCTCCAGCACCGGCTGCCGGACCGTGGTCAGCTCGGCCCGCTCCGCGTCGACGATGCCGTCGAACCCGGTTATGGTGAGATCCTGCGGGACCCTGCGGCCCTGCCTGCGCATCTCGGCCAGCGCTCCCAGAGCCAGTATGTCCGAGGTGCAGATGACGGCGGTGACCTCCGGGTCCATCTCCATCAGCTGGGCCGCGGCCGAACCGCCCGATTCCTGCGTGTGGTCGAAGCGCTCGATCACCGGGACCTGGTCCCACTCGACGCCGACCTCGGAGAACACCTCGGAGAGCGCGGCAAGCCGGGCCCGCTGCACGTGGAAGTGCGCGTTCGCCTGGCGTTCCGGGGACGCGGGACCGTCGTTGCGGTTGCGAGCCAACCGCATGCAGACCACGCCGATCTTGCGGTGCCCGAGTTCGATGAGGTGCCTGGCCAGTCCCTTGATGGCCGTGGCGTCGTCTATGCCGACCCGGTCGAGCTCGGAGATGCTCGGCTGATCGCAGATCACGGTGGGGACGGGGCGTTCCATCACGGCGGCCAGATGGGGGTCGTCATCGGGTACCGAGTAGACGACGAACCCGTCCACTCCCGCACTGTGCACGGCGGCCACATCCTCGTGCTCCGGATTCGCCGGTATCAGCAGCAAGCCGTGCCCCGCGTCCTCGCAGGCCAGCGCGAGCCCTTCGAGGAATCCGACGGCGGCGGGGTCGCGGAACGCGTAGGACAGGTTCTCGGTCAGCAGCAGACCGACTGCTCCCGCCTTGCGGGTGCGCAGTGAGCGTGCCACCGGATCGGGGCCCGGATACCCGAGTCTGCGGGCGGTGTCGAGTACACGTTTGCGCAATTCGGGAGAAAGCTGGTCGGGGCGATTGTAGGCGTTGGACACCGTAGTCCGGGAAACGCCGAGTTCCGCGGCGAGAGAGGCCAGCGTCGCGGGTCGCCTCGAGTTCGTAGACCGCACCATGCAGGAACCGTAACGGTTCAGTAGGCCTGGGTGAAGTTTTGACGACCCGGATTCAAGTCACACGTTTCGAAGTGTACCGAACGAGATCGCGCACGTGAACGAGAGCCGACTCCCGTTCGGGGTTTTCCGCTCGCCCCCGATCGGGTGCTCGCCCGGCGCCACCTCCCACGCCCCCGCCGGGCACCCCGGCAGCGGGTAGCCGCGTACTCACCCGTCCGTGAACCGCGGCGAAAAGGGAGCCGCGTTCGGAAATTCCGGCTGTTCGGGGGTATCGACGACACGCCCGGGAGGCTAATTTGTCCAGACCAATACTTCGATGAAAGGTGAATCACACATGGCCGAGGTCGCCTACATCGACGCCTCCCGCATTTTCCCCGGAACACCGCCCGTGCACGCCGTGGACGAATTGAATCTGGAGATAGCCGACGGCGAGTTCCTCGTCCTGGTCGGCCCTTCCGGTTCGGGGAAATCCACGGCCCTACGAATGGTCGCGGGACTGGAGGACACGGACCGTGGCTCCATTCACATCGGGGGCGGGGACGTCACTTCGGTCTCGCCGAAATCGCGCGACATCGCTATGGTGTTCCAGTCCTACGCGCTCTACCCGCACATGACGGTGGCGGAGAACATGGGATTCGCGCTGAAACTGCGCAGGATGAGCAGGAGCGCGATCAGGGAGAAGGTCGAGCGGGCCGCCGAGATGCTCGATCTCGGCCCCCACCTGGACCGCAAGCCCAGGGAGCTGTCCGGAGGTCAACGCCAGCGGGTCGCCATGGGACGGGCGATCGTGCGCGATCCGAGCGTGTTCCTCATGGACGAACCCTTGTCCAATCTGGATGCCAAGCTGCGCGTCGAGACCAGGGCCAACATCGCGAGCCTGCAGCGGCAGCTCGGAACCACCACGCTCTACGTGACCCACGACCAGGTCGAGGCGATGACCATGGGGCACCGGGTCGCCGTCCTGGCCGACGGCAAGCTGCAGCAGGTCGACACCCCGCGCGAGCTGTACGAGCGGCCGGTGAACTCCTTCGTTGCCGGGTTCATCGGCTCCCCCGCGATGAACCTGCGAACAGCACCCCTGACCGCGGAGGGCGCGCTGCTCGACGGCAGCCCGATCCCGCTGCCCCGGACGGCGCTGTCGGCGGCCTCCGCCCACGGGCTCGACGAGGTGACGCTGGGGCTGCGCCCGGAGTCGCTGAACCTGAACACCTCCGAGCAGGAGGGGGTCGCGCTGACCGTCGAGCTGGTCGAGGAACTGGGCGCCGACGCGCTGGTGCACGCCAAGCCGGAGTCGGCGGGGAGCGCGGAACGGCTGGTGATACGGACCGACGGACGCAGACCGCCCGCCCTGGGGGAAAGGATCTCGGTCACGGCGCGCGACCCGGAGGAACTGCACCTGTTCGACCCGCGCACAGGAAGCAGGCTGTCCCGCTGACCGGTGTGCTCCGCTCTCCCCTGCCGCGGGTGGCCGCCCGGCGGAACCTCTCGCGGTGCGCTCGCCCCGGGGCACCGGCGTCGGGGAGCGGCCGACCGCCGGGGCGCCCCGGCGGTCATCAGCCCGTCTGAGACGAGGTCACGAGCATCACTCCCTCGGAAGGGCGACTGGGTGGAACTCGTCCAGTGGCGACGCGTAGACTCCAATTGATAATGATTTCCATTAGCGGTCGGATCGCGTGACACGACCCCCTAAACAGGAGTCCTCGTGAGCACATTACGTAGTCGCCATGTTCGGAGCGGCGTTCGCCGCGGAGCGGGAGTGCCCGCCACGCTGCTCGGGCTGACAACCACTCTGCTACTCACTTCCTGCGGAACCGGAACCGGTGGATCGGGCGGTGAACCGACCGTCGTCGCCTCCACCGACACGTGGGCCAAGGTCGCCGAAGCAGTGGCAGGTGAGCACGCCGAGGTCGAATCGATCATCAGCGACAACGAGGCCGACCCGCACTCCTACGAAAGCACCCCGCGCGACGCGGCCAAGATCAACCAGGCCGACCTGGTGGTCTACAACGGCGGCGGATACGACTCCTTCGTGAGCCAAGTACTGTCCGGGAACAGCGCGAACACCCCCTCCGTCGAAGCCGTCGCGGCAGCCGAAACCGACGGGGGGCACGGCTCCCACGAGTCCGCGGAACAGTCCACCGAGGGCTCCCACGAAGCACACGAGCACGAGGAGACCTCCGAGAACCCCGGCGGTCACGACCACGCGCACTCCGGTAACGAGCACGTCTGGTACCAGCCGCGCTCCGTGCGACACGTGGCCGAACGGATCGCCGAGCAGCTGAGCGAGCTCAGCCCCGACCACTCCGAGGACTTCGAGCGGTCCGCCGAGGAGTTCGGCCGGCGACTCGACGAGGTCGACGGGGACATCGCGGGAATCGAGCAGCAGCACCAGGGCACCGAAGTACTGACCACCGCCCCGATCGCCGATCTGCTGCTGGACGAGGCCGGGCTGAACGACATCACCCCCCGGTCCTTCGTCCGGTCCGTCGAGTCGGGCAACGACCCCGCCGCGTCCACCGTCGCCGAGCTCCAGGACCTGGTGGACTCCAAGCGCCCCGCGGCCCTGATCTACAACCCCCAGACGGCCTCCCCGCTGACCGAGCGGATCCGCGACCGCGCCGAGCAGAACGACATACCGGTCGTCGCCACGCCGGAAACACTCCCGTCGGACAAGACGTACCCGCAGTGGATCTCGGAACGAGTCTCGGCCCTGAAAACGGCGCTGGACGACGCACCGAGCTCCACCCCGCAGCGCTGACCCGCCACGAACCGTCAGGACGAGATCGTGCGTTACGACCCCCCCACCACCGAAACGGAACCGGCCGTCGAGGCCGGTGACGAGAACACGTCCGCACCGGACACTCCCGCTGTGCGGCTACGCGACGCCCAGCTCTCCTACGGAACGCGTTCCCTCTGGCACGGGCTGGACCTGGACGTGAACCCCGGCGAGTTCCTCGCCGTGCTGGGCCCCAACGGCTCGGGCAAGACGAGTCTGCTCCGCGTGCTGCTCGGACTCACCGATCTCACCGGGGGCAGCGTCCGGATCGCGGGCGAACCCGCCCACCGCGGCAACGACAAGATCGGCTACATCCCGCAGCAGCGCTCCCTTCAGGACAGCCTCGCGCTGCGCGGCAACGACCTGGTCGGCCTCGGTCTGGACGGACACCGCTGGGGGACGGGGCTGCGCGGGCGCCGTCTCCGGGCCGAACGGGTGCGTCGAGCACTGCGGTCCGTGAACGCGGAGGACTACGGCAAGAAGCCGGTCGGGCTGCTCTCCGGAGGGGAACAGCAGCGCCTGCGGATCGCCCAGGCGCTGGTCGCGGACCCGCGGGTACTGCTGTGCGACGAACCGCTGCTTTCGCTGGACCCCTCGCACCAGCACAGGGTGAGCGGCCTGATCGCACGTCAGGCCAGGCGGACCGAAGCCGCGGTCCTGTTCGTGACGCACGAGATCAACCCGGTTCTGCCCGTGGTCGACAGGGTGCTCTACCTGGTGAACGGGCAGTTCCGGATAGGCACCCCGGACGAGGTCATGAACTCGGAAACGCTGTCCGAGCTCTACGGCACCGAGGTCGAGGTGGCCCGGGTCGGCGGGCGGCTCGTCGTCGCCGGAGCCGAGGGGGAGCAGCACCACCACGTGCCGGAGGGAGGGCAGGAATGAACCGGCTGACGGATGCCCTGAGCAGGCTGTTCGAGTTCGAACTCACGGGTGAGCTGCTCGGTTACCCCTTCGTGCAGCAGGCGCTGCTGGCCGCCGCGGCCCTCGGGCTGGTCTCCGGGGTCCTCGCTCCCCTGGTGGTCACCCGGCGCATGTCCTTCGCCGTGCACGGAACCGCCGAGCTCGCCTTCACCGGAGCGGCCGCCGCGCTGCTGATCGGCTTCAGCGTCGGGGTGGGCGCCCTGGCCGGTGCCGTGCTGGCCGCCCTGCTGCTCGGCCTGCTCGGACAGCGGGACAACGAACGGGACTCCGTGATCGGGGCGGTGCTCTCCTTCGGTCTCGGGGTCGGGGTGCTGCTGCTGTGGATGAACCCCGAGCGCACCGCCAACAAGTTCACTCTGCTGGTCGGGCAGATCGTGGGGGTGAGTTCCTCCGACGTCACGCTCCTCGGCGGGGCCGCCCTGCTGGTGCTCGTCGTCACCACCGTGCTGTACCGCCCGCTGCTGTTCGCCAGCGTGGACCCGCACGTGGCCGCCGCGCGCGGAGTGCCGACCAGGGTCCTGACACCGGTGTTCTCGCTGCTGGTGGGGACAGCCACCGCGCTCGGCGTGCACGTGGTGGGCGCCCTGCTGGTCATGGCGCTGATGGTCACCCCGGGCGCGGCCGCCATCAGGGTGACCTCGAGTCCCGCCCGGGCGACCCTGCTCTCGGTGGTGTTCGCCGAGGCCGCGGCGATCGGAGGGATACTGCTGTCGCTGGCTCCCGGCGTTCCGGTCAGCGCCTTCGTCACGGCCATCTCGTTCGGGATCTACCTGGTGTGCCGCTTGGTCGGCAGGATGCGGATCAGCCGGAGCGCCCGAAGCGCCACCGCGGCCACGGCCTAGGGAGCCTGTCGGCCCGGTTCGCGTGGGTGCTCACTCGGCGGAGCCTCGGGCCGCGGTGCCGGTTGCTCGGAGCGTTTCGCGCGGAACGTTCCGAGCAGCGGGACGAGAGCTCACTCGACCGGGTGCTTCTTGAGGACCGCACCCACTTCGTCCGCCAGCTGGGGCGTGAGCATCGAGTAACGTCCTCCCGCCAGGAAGCGCTCGGAGAGCTCGAACATCACGACATCGCCCTCAGCCAGCATTCCGCCCGTCCGCTGCGGGTTCTTCCGCACGTTCTCGGGGTGCGAGATGGTCAGGTCGGAGAACGCGGCACCGAGGTAGGGACTCGCGAACTGGGTGAACGAGTCCGCGATCATCCTCGTGGGCTCGTCGATCATCCCCTCGCGCGGTGCCGACTCCAGGTGCAGCGGTTCGTGGAAGTCACTGCCGACGAACCTCGTGTTGTCGCTCCCACCGTCCGGGGCCAGCGAGTACGACCGCACCGTCCACTCCTCGTCCTCGCCGAGCATCCCCGGAATGTCGGCACGGTGCCGATAGGTTCTCCCCTGCCGGACCCGCCACGAGTCACTGACCCCCGGCTGCAACGACTCCGCCAGCTGCCTGGTCATCTCCAGCCCGCCCGCGTGCCGCCAGTGGGTGTCCCGCTTGGTGTAGATCGGACCGCCCTGCTCACGGGCCACCGCACGCAGCGGTTCCCTCATGTCGAGGGCGCCGGTGGCCGCGGGCAACCGGTCCCAGAACTCCGAACGCAGCTCCCGCATGCACTGCCTGCCGACGTAGTCGTCCGGCATGTACCGCGAATACACCGTGGACTTGTCCGGGGCGACGACCAGCCGGAACTCCCGGCCGGACTCCTCGACCACCGAACGCCAGCGGCGCAGCCCCTCGATTATCCGATCCAGCTCCATCTCCGGAAGACACTTGTACGAAACGTCGTGCCCGAGGAACAGCCACCCCTGCTCGCCCCTGACCACATCGGGGAAAACAGCAGGATCGGGTTTGGAGTCGCTCCTCCCGCCCTCTCCCCCGCCGCCACCGCCGACGGGTGCTCCGCCCGATTCGGTGTCGTGCGGGGCCGGTTCGCCGAACACGCCCTGACTGATCCCCTCCATCGCGGTGACGGCCTCGGCGCGAAACGTCAGGTGGTCGGAGGCCCAGTCGTTCATCCCGGTGAAAAACCCCCACCCCTCGGTGACACTCGGGAAAGGGGTCAGCGCCCGGTTCTCCACCGGAACCGCCCGTGCGCCGAGGGTCCACGCGAGCACGGGCGCGGCGAAGAACAGGAACGCGCACGCGAGAGCGAGGTACTGCCTGGCCCCGTGCCGGGGCCGGTGCAGCGGATGCTCCCGCGGCAGCCAGGCCTCGTGCACGGGAGGGAGTTCCGCGGCAGCGGTAGCTTTCTCGTCGTCGGCCACACCGGTGGCACCACCCCGTTCGCCGGACACGTCCACACAGTACCGACAACGCCGCGCCGTCACGGACTGATTCGCGAAACCACGGGGAACACGCGACTGACGACCACCCGCGCGTTCAGAACTGGTAGTAGAGGAACGGGCTGAACGAGCCGCTGGCGACGAGCAGACCGGAGTAGAACGTCCCCAGCGTCATGACGCCGAACCGGACTCCCGCGGCGGCACGGCCGCGGGCCACCTCCAGGTAGGTTCCCGTCCCCGCGCCGGTGGGCAGCAGCAGGACCACCAGGGCTGCCAGCAGGATCAGCGTGCGCTGGTTGGTCACCGCCGCGTCGACCACCGCGCTCACCCCGGCGAGATCGGGGACCAGCATGCTGCCCAGCATCGTCACCGCGCTGCCCAGATCGGGGGCGCGGAAGAACACCCAGCCCACCGTCACCAGCAGCACGGTCGCCACCCGGCGGCCCACCCGCTCCGGAAAGCCGGACGGACGCCGGTCGAGGCCACACGCCCGCTCGATCACCAGCAGCACCCCGTGGAACAACCCCCACACGAGGTAGGTCCACGCCGCACCGTGCCAGAAACCGGTCAGCACGAACACGATCGTGAGGTTGCGGTAGGTGCGTACCGTGCCGTTCCGGTTGCCCCCGAGCGGGATGTAGACGTAGTCGCGGAACCAGCGCGACAACGACATGTGCCACCGCTGCCAGAACTCGGTGACCGTCACCGAGGAGTACGGTCGCGCGAAGTTCTCCGGCAGCCGGAAACCCAGCATCCGCCCCAGACCGATCGCCATGTCCGAGTAGCCGGAGAAGTCGAAGTAGAGCTGCACCGTGTAGGAAATCGCACCGATCCAGGCGACCGCGAAGGTCATGTCCCCGGCCGAGGTGGAAAAGGCCGCATCGGAGACGGGGGCCAGGCTGTCGGCCACCACCACCTTCTTGCTCAACCCCCAGGCGAACCGGGGAAAACCCGCGGCTATGTCGTCGAGCCGGTGGGTGCGCCGCTGCGGCAACTGGTCGGCTATCTCCCGGTAGCGCACTATCGGCCCGGCGACGAGCTGCGGGAACATCGCTATGTAGGCGACGAACGCGATCGGGTCCCGCAGGGCGGGCCGTTCCCCGCGGTAGATGTCGACCACGTAGGAGATGTGGTGGAAGGTGTAGAAGGAGATGCCGATCGGCAGCACGAACTCGATCTCGGGCAGGTGCCCGCCGAACCAGCTCGCCAGCACCGCGGCCTGCTCGGAGGCGAACCCCGCGTACTTCCACACCCCGAGCACGGTCAGGTTGACCAGCACCGCACCGAAGAGCAGGTAGCGGCGACGGCTCCTGTCGAACCCCCACTCGTCCGGCTCCAGATTCCTGCCGACGAGGAAGTTCACCACGACGCAGCCGAGCAGCAGTGCCGTGGTGCCGCCCGCACCGCTGGCGTAGAAGACCAGACTGCCCACGGCAACCACCGCGTTGCGGCCCCCGCGCGGAGCGAGCAGCACGGCGAGCAGTACCGCGGGCAGGAAGTACCACAGGAAAAGCGGAGTTGCGAACGACATCGGTGTCCGGGCTCGGGTCGGCGTGGAACGAAGGCTCCCGGTCGGTTATCGCGAGAACTCTAACCGAGCGCCACTTTCCGCCGGTACCGAATGCGTGGATTCCGCGGTGAGGCGAGTTCCACACCGCGGCCCCCGCGGTGCGGCGCCGCCGCGCGGGGACGATCGCCGCCGCTCGAGGAGGAACACCCGCTCACGAGCAGGTGGAGGAGGTTCCGCCAACCGCCCCGGGAGGGGCCGGCGGAAACCCCGATCAGCTCAGCCTGCGCCGCCGCGCGACCTCGGCCATCACCACACCGGCGGCGACCGAGGCGTTCAACGACTCCACCCCGGAGGCCATCGGAATCGAAACCGTCTGATCGCAGTGCTCTCTGGTCAACCTGGCCAGCCCGCGTCCCTCGGAACCGACCACGACGACGATCGGGTCGGTGGCCAGTTCCAGCTCGTCCGAGGTGATGTCCGCGTCGGCGTCCAGCCCGACGGCCATCAACCCGTCCGACTTGAAATCCTTCAGCGTGCGGTTCAGGTTGTTCGTCTTCGCGACCGGGATCCGGGCCGCGGTTCCCGCGCTGGAACGCCACGCGACCGCTGTCATCCCCGCGCTGCGCCGCTGCGGCAGCAACACCCCGTGCGCCCCGAAGGCGGCCGCGGAACGGACGACGGCACCGAGGTTGCGCGGGTCGGTGACCCCGTCCAGGGCCACGATCAGCGGCGGCATCCCGGAGTTCCACGCCGCGGTGAGCAGATCGGCCGGGTCGGAGTACTCGTAGGGCGGTATCCGCAGCGCGAGTCCCTGGTGCACCGCGTTCGACGTCATGCGGTCGAGCTCGGTACGAGCCACCTCCACCACGGAGATGCCCTGGTCGGCCGCGAGCCGGACGGACTCGCTGACACGGTCGTCGGTGTCGATCCCGTGCGCCGCGTAGAGCACGCTGGCGGGTACCCCGCTGCGGATGCACTCGAGAACCGGGTTGCGGCCTGCCACCAGCTCGCCCGTGCTCTCGGAGACCTTGCGCTGCTTCTCCCGCTGCTGCTGGGCCTGCTTACGCGCGTCGGCCTTGCGCTTGGCCGGGTGGTTGTACCTGTTCTCCGCCTTGGGGGTGGGGCCCTTGCCCTCCAGCCCCTTCTTGCGCTGACCGCCCGAGCCGACGACCATGCCCTTCTTGGTGCTGGATTTGCGTACCGCACCCCTGCGTTTGTCGTTACCCGCCACGAACTATCCGTCCTTCAAAGTCCACATCGGCCCGTCGGGGGTGTCCTCGACGGCTATGCCACACGCCTGCAGCCGGTCCCGCACCTCGTCGGCCGTCGCGAAGTCCCGGCGTGCTCGGGCCTCGCTGCGCTGTTCGAGCAGCCCTTCGACCAGCTCGGACAGCGCGTTGTAAGCGGCATCGGAGCCGGCGTTGTCCCGAGCCCAGTGCGGCGCCAGCGGATCCAACCCGAGAATGTCGAGCATCGAGCGCACCGAAGCGGCGGCCGCGCGAGCCCCCTCCTCGTCTCCGGAGTCCAGGGCGGCGTTGCCCTCGCGGATCACGTTGTGCACCACGGCGATGGCCTGCGGAGTGCCGAGGTCGTCGTCCATGGCCGCGACGAATTCGGGATGCATCCCGCCGTGGGCCACGTTCCCCGCGCGCTGGACGACACGGTGCAGGAAGGACTCCATCCGGCCGAAGGTGGCCACCGCCTCGTCCAGCCCCTCGTCGGAGAACTCCACCGTGGACCGGTAGTGCGGAACGACGAGGTAGTAGCGCAGCTCCACGGGACGCACCCGCTGCAGCAGCGCCGAGATGGTCAAGGTGTTGCCCAGGGATTTCGACATCTTCTCCCCGGAGGCGGTGACCCAGGCGTTGTGCATCCAGTACGCGGCGAAACCGTCCCCGGCCGCGTTGGACTGCGCCAGCTCGTTCTCGTGGTGCGGGAACACGAGGTCCAGACCGCCACCGTGGACGTCGAACTCGCTGCCGAGGTAGTGGGTCGACATGGCGGAGCATTCCAGATGCCACCCGGGACGGCCCGCCCCCCAGGGACTCGGCCAGCTCGGCTCCCCCGGCTTGGCCGCCTTCCACAACGTGAAGTCCCGCGGGTCGCGCTTACCCGATCCGCTCGCGTCCTCGGCCGGCTGCATCTCCTCGGGGCGCTGTCCGGAAAGCCTTCCGTAGGACTCGGAGTAGGACGGCACCGAGAAGTACACGTCCCCGCCCGAAGCGTAGGCGTGCCCGGCCTCGACGAGGCGCTCGACCAGCTCGATCATCTGGGTGATGTGGCCGGTGGCGCGCGGAGTCGCCGAAGGCGGCAGGCAACCGAGCTGGTCGTAGGCGCTCTCGAAGGCCCGCTCGTGGGTGGCCGCCCATTCCCACCAGGGACGTCCGGCCTCGGCCGCCTTGGCGAGGATCTTGTCGTCTATGTCGGTGACGTTGCGCACCAGGCGCACGTCGTAGCCGCTGTGGGTAAGCCAACGCCGCAACACGTCGAATTCGAGACCACTACGCACGTGCCCCACATGCGGCATCCCCTGAACCGTCGCCCCGCACAGGTACAACGAGGCCACTCCCTCGCGGCGCGGCCGGAACTCGCGTGTGCTGCGGGTCGCGGTGTCATGCAGGTACAGGCTCACACCGCGATGGTACGGGGCGACTCCTCCGGAGTTGCAGGTCGCCCGTCACATCGCGAGGCCGTGCTCGGCCACGGCCCGCGAGAGGGCGTCCGGCCGTTCCGAGGTGGGCAGCGGCTCGACCAGCTCGAACCGGCAACCGACCTCGGTCGCCGCACCGTCCGCCTCGGTACTGTCGCCGATCATGAGCGCCTCCTCGGGGGCCACCCCGAGTCGCTCGCAGGCCCGCAGGAACAGTTTCGGATCCGGCTTTATCACACCTTCGACGTAGGACATCAACACCGAGTCGAAGAGTTCCCCGATGCCGATCCGGTCGAGAGCCGGACGGATGTCGAAGGCGATGTTGCTGATGACCGCCGTGCGGACCCCCGTCTCGTGCAGGCCACGCACCACGGGTCCGGTGTCCGGGTACGGCGTCCAGCAGTCCGGGTCGACCAGGCTGGAGTACAGGGCCCGCGCCTGCTCCGGGTCCTCGACCCCCGAGCTGCGCAGCACTTCGAGGTACACCTTGCGGTGCAGATCGGGATCGAGGTCCCGCTGTTCCCAGGCCTGCTGGTACTCCTCCGGGAGCGCGGCCACCTGCCCCATCGGAGCGGTCATGCGACGCATCAGCTCGGTCTGGGCCTCGAGGTCCCACTCGCGTCCCGCCGAGTCGACGAGCCCGGAAAGCCAGGACTCGTCCTGCTCCAGTCGGAACAGCGTGCCGGAGAAGTCGAAGAGTACTGCGCGCACGGTCACGGATCCACTCTACGTGGATCACTCCACCGGCGACCCCGCGAATGCGGTGAAAATCACCGCGCGTCCGCAAGGGCCTGGTATCCGCGCGGACCGGACGAGTGCCCGCTCGGTTGGCCCGGTCGTCGTGCAAGCGGCGGAGCCGCTCGCAACCACCTACGCAGTCGGCGACGCCGGGGGCTCAGGTGCGGGGTCTCGCGAGGGCCGAGGTTCCCCCACCGGCACCGCCACGCGAACCGAGCCGTCGCCCCCCACCTAACCGAGGATCAGTGCCGTGGCCATCGCCGCGATCCCCTCGCCGCGCCCGGTCAGCCCGAGCCCGTCGCTGGTGGTCCCCGAGACGGAGACCTCCGCGCCGAGGGCACCGCCGAGCGCCGCACCGGCTTCCGCGCGACGGGGACCGATCCGGGGAAAGTTCCCGATCACCTGCACGGTCGCGTTTCCGACGCGGAATCCCTCGCCGGTCACCAGCTCCCGCACGTGAGCGAGGAAGTCCACCCCGCGCGCCCCGGACCAGCGATCGTCGCCGGTCCCGAAGATCGCGCCGACGTCGCCGAGCCCCGCGGCCGAGAGCACCGCGTCGCACAGCGCGTGAGCGGCGACGTCACCGTCGGAGTGCCCGGAGCATCCGTCCAGCTCGGGCCAGTGGATCCCCGCGATCCAGCAGGGTCTTCCTCGGACTATCGGATGAACGTCCACACCTTGCCCGACTCGGGGGAGTTCACTCACAGCCGTTCACCCGCCGTCTTTCCCGGGAGTCCTCCGTCAGCCGCGCGCTCGGGGAGCAACACACGAACGAGCGAGCACGCTACGCGCTCGGAGGACCACTTTCCGCGTACACTTCGGATTCCGAATCGTGAGCCGGCGCCAACACCGTCTCCGCCACCGCCAGGTCGAAAGAGGTCGTGATCTTCAGGGCATGACTGTGCCCCGGTACCGTCCGAACCGGATGCCCCGCTCGCTCGACCAGACCGGCGTCATCGGTGGCCACGTCCCGCGAACAGGCGTAGGCATCCCGCAGCACCTCGGGAGTGAAGGCCTGCGGGGTCTGAACCGCGCGCAGCGGCGAGCGATCGACGGTGGACAGCACGGTGCCGTCCTCGTCGACCCGCTTGACGGTGTCGGCCACCGGCAGCACCGGCACCACGGCACACGCACCGGCCGCGACCTCGGCCACCACCGCACGGACCACTTCGGCCGGGGTGAAGGCACGCGCGGCGTCGTGCACGAGGACGACCTCGGCGGTGGGAACGAACCGCTCGGCCGCGTCCAAAGCGGCCCGCACCGAATCCGTCCGCTCGTCCCCGCCGGGGACAACCTGCACCCGATCGCCCAGTTCCGCGAGCTCGCGCCCCATGCGACCGAGCTGGTCGGGAGGGGCCGCCACCACGACGTGGTGCACACTCCCCGAGTCCAGCAGGCCACGGACGGCACGCAGCAACAGGGACTCACCGAGCACCGGAACCAGGGCCTTGGGCACGCCGGCGCCGAGACGGGTTCCACGTCCGGCGGCCGGAACCAGAGCTACGACGTCCACACTACTCGGACCGTCGGTCAGGCCGTCGTCGCCAGCACTTCGTCCAGCAGGCTCTCGGCCTTGCCTTCGTCCGTGCCCTCCGCCAGCGCGAGTTCACTGACCAGAATCTGCCGCGCCTTGGTCAACATTCGCTTCTCCCCCGCGGACAGTCCGCGGTCCTGTTCGCGTCGCCAGAGGTCGCGCACCACTTCGGCCACCTTGTTCACATCGCCGGAGGCGAGTTTCTCGAGGTTGGCCTTGTACCGACGGGACCAGTTGGTCGGCTCCTCGGTGTGATCCGAACGCAGCACGTCGAAAACGTGATCGAGACCCTCCTGACCGACGACGTCCCGCACGCCGACGTGCTCGGCGTTCTCCGCCGGAACTCGAACGGTCAAATCGCCCTGTGCGACCTTGAGCACGAGGTACTGCTTTTCCTCGCCCTTGATCACACGTGTCTCGATTGCTTCAATCAGCGCAGCGCCGTGATGCGGGTAGACGACGGTCTCTCCGACCTTGAAAACCATGTGTCCTCTGCCCCTTTCGCTGTGCTCAGTCTAGCATGGTCAGCAACGCCACTTCGACGGGCTCAACATCTTCGTTGCAGGTCAGCGGGCGAACAGGGGTTGACAAAAAGGCTTGTTTCATGCAACGCACGTAACCTCGATCACCGACACGCGAAGCACCACGCCCCGCACGCACACCGTGCCGAGGGGTGCGGCCGACATCGCCGACGACAACGGTTTAGGCTCATACCCGGTTGTCCGGCAAGCAGGAAGGACGCTGCATCCGTGAGCCGCTCACAGCACAGCAAGGCAGTTCGCCCGCGGTTGGTGCCCGCAGTTGTCGGGCTCGGTGCCGTTGTCGCACTCTCCGGCTGCGCCACCGGCCAGCAGGCGGAAACCTCTCAGCAAGTCGCCTCCGCCTCCGGCGCGAGCGCCAACGCGAAGACCATGGCGGTCCGGAACGCGACCCTCGGTTTCCCCGAGGGAACCGACGGGAGGGCCGTGTACGAGAAGGGCTCGAGCGCCCCGGTCGAGGCGGTGCTGGTCAACGAGTCCAAGCAGTCGGACCAGCTGGTGCGGGTGAGCAGCAGCTACGCGCAGTCCACCGAGATCACCGGCACCAAGACCATCCCCGCTGAGCAACGGCTCTACGCCGTGGAGGAGCAGGGGGGCTCGAGCGACGAGCTGACCGCAGCGGAGGCCTCCGACGACGAACGCGAACGCGTTCGGATCTCGTTGAACGGGCTCTCCCAGGACATCTACCCCGGCACCACCATCCCGGTGCGGTTCACCTTCGCCGAGGCGGGCTCGGTGACCCTGCACGTCCCGATCGGGGCCAGCCCCGAACCCCGCCCCGAGCACGGAAGCCGGCACGGCTCCGGGAACTCCGAGGGACACAGCGGGTCGCAGGCGGAGCAGGACACCCCGTCCGGTGAGCACAACGGCTCCGAGCAGAACGACGGGTCCGGAGGATCGGCCGGGGAGAACGGCTCCGGCGAGAACTGATCTCACCCGTCCGGCGCGAACCCCGGGCGGGCCGGCTCACCGGCGGCCGTCCTGTCGGGTGAGCCGGATAGCCTTTGCCCGTGGCTACCAAGAACGCGCGAACCGGCAAGCCCGGTTACCGCTGCGCCGACTGCGGGCGCACGGTCGCCAAATGGGTGGGTCAGTGTCCGGACTGCGGCCAGTGGGGAACCGTGGAGGAAGCCGCGGTCCAACCCGCGAGCCCGTCCAGAGTCGGTGCCGCGGCCCCCTCCACCCCGGCCAAGCCCATCGCCGAGGTCGATCTCGACTCGGCACGTGCCGTGGCCACCGGCATCGACGAACTCGACAGGGTGCTCGGCGGAGGTATCGTTCCCGGTGCGGTCGTGCTGCTGGCTGGAGAGCCGGGAGTGGGAAAGTCCACACTCCTGCTCGAGGCCGCCCACCGCTGGGCGGCAGGCGGCTCGGGCGGACGTTCCCTGTACGTCACCGGTGAGGAGTCGGCCGGGCAGGTTCGGTTGCGCGCGGAGCGCACCGGCTCGTTGCACCCCGAGCTCTACCTCGGAGCGGAGAGCGATCTCCCCTCGGCCGTCTCCCACGTGGAAAAGCTCCGGCCCGGGCTGCTCATCGTCGACTCCGTCCAGACGGTGCAGTCCGGAGACACCGAGGGAACCCCCGGCGGAGTGACCCAGGTCCGCGCCGTCACCAGCGCCCTGGTCGCGCTCGCCAAGGAACGCGGGCTTCCGGTGATCCTGGTGGGGCACGTCACCAAGGACGGGGCTGTCGCCGGACCGCGGTCCCTGGAGCACCTCGTCGACGTGGTCCTGCAGTTCGAGGGCGACCGGCACTCGACGCTGCGCATGCTCCGTGGTGTGAAGAACCGCTTCGGCCCCGCCGACGAGGTCGGCTGTTTCGAGCAGGGCGACGACGGCATCGCGGAGGTTCCCGACCCCTCCGGCCTGTTCGTCAACGGCCAGCAGGCACCGGTTCCCGGCACAGCGGTCACGGTGATCGTGGAGGGCAAGAGGCCCCTGCTCGCCGAAGTCCAGGCACTGGTCAGCCCGACGCAGTTGAGCATGCCCCGCAGAGCGGCCAGCGGGCTGGACTCGGCGCGCGTGTCGATGATGCTCGCCGTCCTCGACAAGCGGGGAAACGTCAAGACCGGCGACCAGGACGTCTACGCGGCGACCGTCGGGGGCATGAGGATCACGGAACCGGCCGTCGACCTGCCGACCGCCCTGGCTGTGGCCTCCGCGAAACTCGACGTCCCCCTTCCCGCGGCCACGATAGCCGTGGGCGAGGTGGGGCTCGCGGGGGAGATTCGCCGGGTCAACTCCGTGGGACGCAGGCTGGCCGAAGCAGCACGGCTCGGCTTCGAGCACGCACTGGTGCCTCCGGACACCGGAACCCCGCCCCAGGGGCTCCGCGTCACCGAGGTGGCCGATCTCCGCTCCGCGCTGCGCGCGTTGCGGCGGCAGTGACTCGGGCGTGGTGTTCGGCACACCGCGTGATCACCCGGATCCCGACCACGGTACTCTCGGACAAAAAGGACGGTCCGACACCGTCGGCGCCGAACCAACCACACCTGTCCCCCCGGCACCGCCGCGGGTTCTCCCGTGGTGCTCTCGCGAGGAAGGCCCGACGGGGTGCAGGTGGCCACCCGATGTCGGGCCTCGCCGGAGCGGGATTCCGCGAGAGGTTCCGCCGAGCAACCACCCGAGCGAACCGAGCCGAGCGAACTCCTTAGGAGGTTCACCGTGACCGCGACTGACGACCTGCTCGCCCGTAACCGTCGGCAACGTGAGGCCTGGGACGGGCAGGTGCCCGGTTCTCCCAGCCTGCGGACAGCTGTGGTCACGTGCATGGACTGCCGCATCGACCCGGTACGGACCCTGGAGCTGGGCTCCGGTGAGGCGCACGTGATCCGCAACGCGGGCGGCGCGGTCACCGAGGACGTGCTCCGCTCCCTGTCGGTCAGCCAGCGCAAGCTCGGCACCACCGAGATCGTGCTGATGCACCACACCCGCTGCGGCATGGGCACCTTCGCCGAGGCCGAGTTCAAGCAGGAGCTGGAGGAGGCGACCGGGCAGCGCCCCACCTGGTCGGTGGAGACCTTCGCCGACACCGAGCAGGACCTGCGGCAGTCCGCGCGACGTGTCCGGCGGAGCCCGTTCCTGACGGAGACCACGAGCGTGCGTGCTTTCGTGCACGACATCGACTCCGACGAGCTGACCGAGGTCCCCCTGGACTGATCGAGCACGAGGTTCGACGGGTCGAGTTGCTCGAGTGGTGCGGGTGGCGGAACCTCGGTCGGGGTCTCGCTGCGGGATCCTCGACATCGAGTAGCCACCTACACCACGTCGAGGCCGTCCTCGCGAGACCCGTGACTGAGAACCCGCGACGGTGCCGATTGCTCTGGCTCAGAGCGCCTGGACTGAGCGGTGTCCTTCTGTCGGGAGTTCCGATCCGGGGTGCGAGTTGCTCGGGTGGCGTGTTTCGGCGCTCCCCGCGCCGAAGAAACCCCCGGGCCAGCCGACAACCCGGCCGGAAAACATCGGTGAGCCGAACGCCTCCGGGTCCGGCGCGCATGGCACGATCGGTGTGCCATGAGGAATCCGGAGCCGAACACGGTCGGGGGAGAGCAGCGGGAAGCCGCGCTCGACCCCGACGAACTGATCGAGTGGTTCACCGCCGAGGGACGCGACCTGCCGTGGCGCGGACCGGACGTCGACGGCTGGGGGGTGCTGGTCAGCGAGACGATGTTGCAGCAGACCCCGGTGAACCGGGTGCTGCCGATCTGGCGGGAGTGGCTGGAGCGCTGGCCACGTCCCTCCGATCTCGCCGCCGCGCCCCAGGGCGAGGTCCTGCGGGCCTGGGGCAAGCTCGGCTACCCGCGCAGGGCCGTGCGACTGCACGAGGCCGCCGGGGTGATCGCGTCGGAGCACGGGGACCGTGTTCCCTCCGATGTGGACACCTTGCTCGCGCTGCCCGGGGTGGGCACCTACACGGCGAGAGCTGTGGCCGCCTTCGCCTACGGCGAACGGGCCCCCGTCGTGGACACGAACGTGCGCCGCGTGGTCGCGCGCGCGGTCCACGGCGCGGGCGACGCGGGCAACCCCTCCCCCAAGCGCGATCTCGCCGACGTCGACGCGCTGCTGCCCGCCGACGACCACAGGGCCTCCGGGATGTCGGCGGCCCTGATGGAACTCGGTCAGACCGTCTGCACCGTGCGTTCCCCGGCCTGCGAGAGCTGCCCGCTCCACCACGGCTGCGCCTGGCGCGCGGCGGGCAAACCCGCCTACGACGGCCCGCCGAAGAAGGTCCAGCGCTTCGCGGGCACCGACCGCCAGGTACGCGGGCTGCTGCTGGACGTGCTGCGCGGCTCCGAGGGGCCCGTTCCCAGGGCGAGCCTGGACGCGGTGTGGAGCGAGGCCGCCCAGCGTGACCGGGCGCTCGACTCCCTGCTGGTGGACGGTCTGGTGGAACAGACCGAGGACGGCAGGTTCGGACTCCCCGGCGAGCAGTAGGCGGACGTCTTCCGTCCCCTGTCGTGGACGGTCGTCGGGCTGCACCTCCCGCGGTCGTGCCGACCGCTCGGGTGGCTTGTTCCGGCGCCGGGAGCGCCGAAGGAAACCCCCGGGCCGACCGGCAACTCGACCGGAGAAGCTCCACAGACACGCCCGGGTCGATCTCGAGTTGCCGAGCCCCGGCTGAGGGTCCAGGTTGGATCAACAACCGATCCGTTGCCAGGGGGGTCCATGAGCTCCGACGGAGTGGGCGTCACCGCTCGCGGGATCACCGCGCGTGGGCCGCTGGGGCCCGTGTTCGAAAACGTGGACGCCACCATCCGCCCCGGCGAACTGGCCACGGTGATCGGCCCCTCCGGGACGGGGAGGACCTCGCTGCTGCTGGCCCTGTCGGGCAGGCTCCGCACGGTAGCCGGACGGATCGAGGTCGACGGCCACGAGCTGCCCAAACACTCCAAAAGGGCCAGAAAGCTGCTCGCTCCCGCACTGCTGCGCCCCGGATTCGAACTGGAGCGGTGCTGGAGAGTCCGCGAGGCGGTGCGCGAACGCCGCGTCACCAGCAAAATCGACAACACGGACGTGTCCGAGTCCTTCGCCCTGGTCGGGGTCGATCCGGAGCCCGAAGCGCTGATCGGTTCACTGCACCCGGGTGAGCGGCTGCTGCTCGCCGTCGCGCTCGGCATGGCCGCCTCGCCCGCCGGGCTGCTGGTCGACGACGTGGAGCTCGGACTTCCCGCCGCCGCGCGGGTCAGGGTGTGGACGGCCCTGAAGGCGGTGAGCGGAACCGGCACCACGGTGATCGCCAGTACGACCGACCCACCGCGTTTCGAGGCCGGACCGGTGATCCGGTTGCCCCGTCCGGACGACGAGCCCGACGACGAAACCCGGCACGGCACTCGCCCGGACATCGCGACGCCGTTCGAGATGGAACAGCTCAGGGGAACCGGGCTCGTCTCCCCGGTCACCCCGGTCCCGGGCAACGGCCCCGAACAGCCAGACCTTTTCTCCCTCGTGGAGGACTACCCCGGCGAGGAGGACGAACCCGGTCCCGACGCCGGGGACACCGCGGAAATACCCGAACCGGATCAGTCCGATTCGGACTCCGATGAAGACGGACGTGCGCGATGAGGGTCGTCAAGCTCGCACTGCTCGAACTGCGCAGGTTCCGGGGTGGCAAACTCCGCCCGCTGGTACTGGTCGCGCTGGTACTCGTTCCACTGCTGTACGGCTCGCTGTACCTGTGGTCCAACTGGAACCCCTACGGGAGGATGGAACGTGTCCCCGTGGCCGTGGTCAACGACGACCAGCCGGTGCGCGCCTCCGGTCAGTTCATCGACGCGGGGCAGCAGTTCACCGAGCAGCTGCGTTCCCGGCAGCTGTTCGACTGGAACTTCGTCGGCGCGCGGGAAGCGCGGCGCGGGCTGCGTCAGGGCGACTACTACTTCACCATCACCGTTCCGGAGGACTTCAGCGCCAAGCTGGGGACCGCGACGCGCCGCCTCCCGCAGCGTGCCGAACTCGAGATCACCAAGAACGACGCGAACGGCTACATAGCCGGCATCATGGCCGACACGGTCGAGGCCGAACTGCAGAACCAGATCAACGCCGCGGCGCACAGCGCCTACGCGCGAACGCTCTACGACGAGATGGACACGATGCGGCAGAAGCTGCTGAACGCCTCCAAGGCCGCCGACCAACTCGTCGAGGGGACTTCGCTCAGCGTGCGAGGTACCGAGGGGCTCAGCAGCGGTCTGTCCGGAGCGGTGGACGGTGCGCGCGACATCTCGACGGGAGTCGACGACATCTCCACCGCCGCGTCCCAGCTGGACCGCCGGTTGACGGCTCTGACGAACCTGACGGCGGACAGACTGCCCGCGCGGATGGACGACGCCGTCGACGCCGGGGGGACGGTGGTCCAGGGGCTGGGCACGGTGGCCACCGCGACCTCCTTCATCGCCGACAGGGCCTCCAACGACGTGGCCGGGCTCGAACAGCTCGGACGAAACCACCCGGAACTGGGCGAGGACCCCACGTACCGTCGGGTGCTGCGAAACGCGCGGCAACTCGCGGGAACCACCGCGAAAGCGGACAACCGGGCATCCGAAGTGCTGTCCGAGGCCCGCAGGGCCAACTCCGAACTGGCCACGTTGCGGCGGAACGTCTCCACCGTGCAGCAGCGGATCACCGCGGTCACCGAACCCGCCGACCGGGTCACCGCGGGAACATCGGCGCTGAGCAGTGGATCCGAGACGCTGACCAACAGCCTGAACAACCTGTCCTCCAACAGCCGGACCCTCAACGCGGGCGCGCAGCAGCTCAACAGCGGGGCCGAGGAGCTGAAGTCCCTGGTGGACCAGGGGCTGTCCCGCATCCCGCCCACCGATCCGGCCCAGGTGTCGCGGGCGGCCGACGTCCTCGGTTCCCCCACCGCGATCACCCAGCAGAACTTGAACCCGGCACACGTCTATGGACGCGGGTTGGCCCCGTTCTTCTTCGCCATCGCCCTGTGGGTGTTCGGACTGTTCGCCTACCTGCTGTTGAAACCGGTGAACACGAGAGCCGCGGCCGGGAGGAACCTGGCCGCCACCATCGCCCTCGCCGGATGGCTGCCCGCAGCCGTGCTGGGAACGCTCGGGGCCGGGGTGCTGCTGGCGGTCGTCAGCTTCGGCCTGGGGCTGGACCCGATCCACCTGTGGCCGACGGTCGGGTTGCTCGCACTGGCCGCGACCGCCTTCGTCGCCATCGACCACCTGCTGCGCACCGCGTTCGGCGCCATCGGAGACGCGGTGTCCCTCGTGCTGCTGATCGTGCAGCTCACCGCATCGGGCGGTCTGTACCCGATGGAAACCACCCCCGCCCCCTTCCAGGCGATCCACCCCTACCTGCCGATGACCTACTTGGTGGACGGGCTCCGGGTGACCATCTCCGGCGGTCTCACCGAGCACCTGGTCCGCGACCTGATCGTGCTCGGAGGTTTCCTGGTCGCCTCGCTGGTGCTGACCACGCTCGTGATCGCCAGACAGCGGGTGTGGACCATCGGGCGGCTGCACCCCCGGATCGAGCTGTGAGGCCGGTCCCGCTCCCGCAGGACGTCGCGCGGCGCCACGCCCACCGCACCGACGAAGTGCGGCGGGACGCGCGAACCACCTAGGCTGACGACATGACAGTGGTGAAGATCAACGCTCTGGAAGTGCCCGAAGGCAAGGGCCCCGAACTCGAACGGCGCTTCGCCCAGCGCCAGGGCGAGGTGGACCAGGCGCCCGGGTTCCTCGGGTTCGAGCTGCT
This sequence comes from Actinopolyspora biskrensis, assembly GCF_013408175.1. Classification (GTDB taxonomy): domain Bacteria; phylum Actinomycetota; class Actinomycetes; order Mycobacteriales; family Pseudonocardiaceae; genus Actinopolyspora; species Actinopolyspora biskrensis. The sequence continues at coordinate 12,139 of NZ_JACBYW010000004.1, read as the reverse complement.
GCGCCCCGTCAAGGGCGACAACCGCTACTTCGTGTGCACCAAGTGGGAATCGGAGCAGGACTTCCGGAACTGGGCGGAAGGCCCCGCGAAACGAGCCCACGCCGCCGACAGCGAGGAGCCCGTGGCCACTGGTGCCAGCCTGCTCGAGTTCGAACTGGTCACCGAGTCGCACCCCGAGCGGTGACCGGATCCCCGCACGGAACGGAGCGGCTGCCGAGTCCCTCCCCGCCCGCGCCGCCGAGCGGACCGGGCCGTCGCCCCGCTGAGCCGCGTGGTCACGACGGCACGACGAGCTTGGCCAGCACGGCCCGGTGATCGGTGCCGTCCACCTTGAACGTGCGGTAGTCGCGGACGGCGGTGCCCCCGCTGACCAGCACGTGATCGAGGGTGACCGGAGGCGCCCAGGGACGCCCCAGCTCGGGCCAGGTCGGGGTCAGCCCGTCACCGGTCACCTCGGCCGCGTCCGAGTAGCCGCGTCCCAGCAGCTTCCGGAGCGGGGCGTGGTCCAGCGTCGCGTTGAAATCCCCGGCCAGTATCCGCGCCGGTTGGGAACGGTCGGTGGCCGGCGCGGGCAGCGAGGTTATCTCGCGCTTCCACCCGGCCGTGGTGTCTCCCCCGACCGGCACCACGGGATGCGCCGCGACGTACTGGACGTCCCGCTCACCGGGCAGGTCGATCCGCGCGGAGGGCTGTTGCATGGTGGTGTTCGAAGCCAGCGAGAGTTCGCGCAGCGGATAGCGCGAGACGATCCCCGAGCCGTCCCCGTTGGCCTCCGGCGCGAGCACGCTGTACGGCAAGGTGTCGAACAAGCCGGCCTCGCGCAGCTCACCCACCATCCCGGAGTTCAGCTCCGGCATGCTCAGCACGTCCACATCGTTGCGCCGCACCAGCCGAACCAGCCGGTCCGCATCGGCCTCGCCGAAGTACACGTTCGCGCTGAGCACGTTCAGCGAGCGCCCCTGCACCCCGCTCGGCTCGTCGGCGAGCACGCGAGGGACGACGCTGACGGCGAGCACGGCGGTCACCATGGCCACGACCAGCGCGGTCAGCCAGCGCCGCAACGACAGCGCGAGCAGTAGCAGCACCCCGCCGCCCGCCGTGACGTACGGGGTGAGCGCGATCAGCGCCGAGGAGATCTGGCCGCGCTCCAGTCCGCCGAAGCGCCCCAGGGCCACCGCGCAGAGGAACGCCGCGAGCAGCAACAACAGCAGGGTGACGACACGACCGCCGGGAGCGCGGCGGCGATCACGCGGCGGCTTCCGCTGTTCGGCCATCGTGTCGTCCTCGACCAGGTCATCACTGTGCATATCCGCCGCCTCACGCCCCATACGGCCACACCTACCGGAAAACATCCAACCTCGACTAAACCTGTGTCGCACCTCACCGGAGTTGTGCGACGATTGTGCGTCTTTGTCGGGGAGCCGACTCGTGCTGGGGAAGCAGAAGGATCAGGAGGGCGCATGACACTGGCGGTCCGGGCCGAGGGCCTGGTCAAGCGATTCGGAACGACCAAGGCACTGGACGGGGTGGACCTCGCCGCCCCGGCCGGTTCGATCCTGGGGGTGCTGGGGCCCAACGGCGCGGGGAAAACGACCAGCGTACGCATCCTGGCGACCCTGTTACGCCCGGACGGTGGTCACGCCACCGTGGCCGGACACGACGTGCTGCGGGATCCGGTGGGGGTGCGGGGCAGGATCGGGCTGACCGGGCAGTACGCCTCGGTGGACGAGGAGCTCACCGGGACCGAGAACCTGGTGCTGATCGGGCGGCTGCTGGAGATGCCGCGTTCGAGCGCCAAGGCGCGGGCGAAGGAACTGCTGGAACGCTTCGGGCTCACCGAAGCGGGCAACCGGGCGGTCAAGACCTACTCGGGCGGGATGCGCAGGCGGCTGGACCTGGCAGCGAGCCTGGTGGGACGCCCGGAGGTGCTGTACCTGGACGAGCCGACGACCGGGTTGGACCCGCGCAGCCGCAACCAGGTCTGGGACATGATCGGCGCGCTGACCTCGGAGGGAGTGACGGTGCTGCTGACCACGCAGTACCTGGAGGAGGCCGACCAGCTGGCCGACCGCATCAGCGTGATCGACCACGGCAGGGTGGTCGCCGAGGGTCGCGCCGACGAGCTGAAACGCCACAGCGGGGGCCAGACCCTGCAGGTGCGGCTCAGCGACCCCGACGACGTCGCCGCCACCGAGACCATCCTGCGGGAACTCACCGGCCGGCCCCCCACCGCGAACCACGAGACGGGGCTGCTCACCACCCCCGCGAACGATCCGGTGCTGATGTCGGCGCTGGTGCGCGGGCTGGACGAGGCGGGGATCACCGCCGACGAACTGTCGCTGCGGCTGCCCAGCCTCGACGAGGCGTTCCTGTCGATCACCGGGCAACCGGCCGATGCCGCGGAGCCGGCACGGGACAACGAAGAGGAGGACGACGCGGCATGAGCACGACGACCGTCGAGCGGCCCGAGCACTCCGACCAGCAGTCGCGCGGCGCGCCGCGTCGTGTCGGGCCGCTGCGCACGCTCAAGCACGGCTTGACGCTGGCGGGACGCAGCGTCCTCAAGATCCGCAAGTCGCCGGAGGGGCTGCTGGACGTCACCCTGCAGCCGATCCTCTTCCTGGCGATGTTCGTCTACCTGCTCGGTGGCGCCATCGCGGGGGACACCGGGGCGTACTTACAGCAGACCCTGCCGGGCGTGATGGCCATGAACATGGTCTTCGGCAGCCTCGGCACCGGGATGCAGCTCAACAACGACATCACCAAGGGGGTGTTCGACCGGTTCCGGAGCCTGCCGGTGGCGCGGTCGGCGCCGCTGATCGGGGCCGTGCTCGGCGACGTGGTCCGCTACGCGGTCTCCATAGCGGTGCTGCTGATCGTGGCCACGCTGATGGGCTTCCGCATCGAGACCGACGTGGTCTCGGCGGCAGCGGCGATCGTGCTGGTCATCGCGTTCGCGCTGTGCGTGTGCTGGATCTCGGTGATGCTGGGGATGCTGGTCAAGAGCCAGCAGGCGCTGCCGGGGGTGGCGATGTCGTTCATGTTCCCGCTGACCATGGGCAGCAACGTGTTCGCCCCGACGGAGACGATGCCCGGCTGGCTGCAGGCGTGGGTGAGCGTGAACCCGGTGAGCAAGCTGGCCGACACCGCCAGGGGGCTGATGATCGGCGGGCCGGTGGCCGGACCGCTGTCGGCCACGCTGGTCTGGATGGTCGCGCTGGTCGCGGTGTTCTTCCCGCTGGCGCTCTGGGCCTACCGCAGCAGGGTTTGAGCCGGGATCCGGCTGCTCGGTTGAGGGAGCCGTGGGTTCTGTGGTGGTTGTAGTGGTGCGGATAGGCCGGTAGGGCCCTGCGTCTGTTCCGGGGAGCTGTCGAAGGTCACGCGGCAGGCCCACTCGCTGGGCGGGACGTGGGAGGAGCGCTCGGCCTTGCCGCGGAGACGGAGAACTCGACCAAAAAGGCGAAGGTCTTTTACGCGCATGCCGACGGTGTCCATGTCACTAGAGGTGAGGCCAGTGTCCACGTCTGGTGGAGCACACAAGACCCCGAGCTGGCGACGCATAAGGCCACGGTGACCGTGGAACTTCAGTACTTAACCCCGAATGGGTGGGAAACAAAGAATGCTGGGCAGCGAGCTCTGAAAGAAGGCAAAACTGGTAAGCGCGCTAACGCGCGTACGCCGTGCTCGTCACGAACGCTAGGCCAGTGGCGCGCTGTGGTCGATGTGGATGTTCACTGGGTGGTTGATGACTCGCGCAAACTGGTCCAAGATCCTCAATATGTATCCTGCACTCCGTGATACCCGCGGTGACTGGTCCGAGTGCTCCGCCGTCGTTCGTCGCCGGGATGCACGGGGTGCTGTGGTTGCACCCGTGGGTGCTGGAGGCGCGGCGTCGGGGCACGTTCGCTGTCGACGACGAGGAAGAGGGCGTCGCGGCACTGATGTACTGGCGTGCCCAGGTGTTGGGTCTCGATGACGTCCTTCCGTCGGTGAACCCGTTGGCCCGGTGGCGTCTGGAAGAGACCGGCGGGGACTGGGCCCAGGACGGACGGGTGCACCAGCTGGGCTGGATGCAGGCCGCCCCTCTGAACCTGGACCACCAGCGGCTACCGGTGCGGCCGGTGCTCACGTGTTTGGGTGATGGGCTGGCCAAGGTCGGCACGGTCGAACCGGCTGGCACCCACATGGTGCTGCCGTTGCACCTGGATGTTGCGCGTGTTCCCGAGCTTCCCGGCTCCTGCGAGTGGTTCCAGATGGACGAAGGGCTCGACCCCCGGTGGGAGTTCGTGCTCTCGCTGCACATCTCCGACGGGCAGGAGGTGCTGGACCCGGCCGCGTTGCTGACCGCCGTTCGGGCTCGTGCGGCGCACGTGCTGGATGTGGAGCTGCTCGACCGACCCCCCGTCGGGGTGCTCGCCCCCGGGGAGTTGGAGGGAAGCTGGCTGTTGGGGCAGAACCTCTCCGCGCTGCACCTGCGCTGTCGGGGACCGGAGTGGTCGGTGGACATGGCCGCTTTCGCCACCGAGGTGGCCACCCACGCGGCCACCGCCACCGGCATCGAACAGACCCTGTTCGTTTCCGTCACTCACACTGGCCCGGACACGACCCGCCGCTGACTCGTGGACAGAGACGCCGTACCTGTGCGGTGCGGAATGTTATCCACAGGTTGTAAGTGACTTACCGTACGTTGCTCCCACCTCACCGTGCGGGGAATCGTATTCCCCGCACGGTGAGGTGGTTTTATATCTCGGGCTACGCAGGTGGCGGCCGTGGCGCGGACACCGGAGCAGGAGTGCGCGGTCACGATCGTCACCAACTACGACCGCGCCGAGAAACTGGCAGCTGCGGTGAAGGGCAGGTGGCCGCCATCCTGGCTCACCTACACACCGGCCCCGAAGCGAGGCACCGGGCGAGACGCAGCTACGACGACTGGCACCAGGCCACCGACCATCCAGACCAGCTCGACGAACCGATCCAGCGCACCGCCCGATGGATACTGGACCGTCCGTTTCCATACTCTCGGCGCGACGACGTCACATCGAGCGGTGATCTCCGTGTGAACACGGCAGCGCCCGCACCTCACGTCCGCGGACAGGGGACTGGTGGTCAGCACATCAGATACATTTAGTGCTCGAACTATGCCGGATCGTTCCTGCCGATGGTGTGTCGCCCCCCTGAGGGACCGAGCACAGCGGCCACGTGCACCGCGTGGAGTGCCTACCCGCGGCCACCAGCGGTGACGAGACCGACGACTTCCACCGCTGGATCGCAGGATGCTCCCCGCGGCCGCGTGACATCGTCGGTGGCGTGGTGGAGGCGGCCCCGGTCCCCAGCGAGACTCGGAAGCCCGCTGACCAGCCCTGCCGGGAACTACGATCAGCCGTCGAGGGTGTGTTTCCGGATCTGCTCACGGGAGTCGAGTTTGAGCTTGCGCAGCACGTTGGCGACGTGCTGCTCAACGGTTCGCGACGACAGGAACAGGATGCGCGCGATCTCGCGGTTGCGGTGCCCGTCGGCCACGAGACGACACACCTCGTGTTCGCGCGGCGAGAGCTTCTCACCGTACCCGTGCCGGCCGCATCGGGTGGCACGCGCTAAACCGTGCTCACGAAGCACGTACCGGCAGCGGGCAGCGTCGTGAGTAGCACCGAGCGCGTCGAACTCCTCGGCGAGCTCGCCGAACGTACTCGCGGGGTCCGCTCCGTCACAACCCGCCCGGGCGTGCTCCAACCGCCAGCGGGTCAGTCGTTCCGCCGCCAGGGCGGCGAAGTACGGTGCGGGCAGTGCAGCGGCGCGTGACCTCGCTCGGTCGAAGTGCTCCTCCGCCCGATCGTCCCCCCGCCGGGCCGCGAGCAGACCGTAGCACATCGGCAGAGCTGCCGCGGCTGCGGGAACGTCGAGCTCGGCGATGGCCGTACCGAACGTCTCGGTGAGCTCGACCGCGTCCGACTCTCCGCCCACGCGGAGGTGGGCCGCGACCGCCGCGGGCATCAATTCGGCCGCCCACACCCAGGCTTCCTTGCGCCGGACCAACCGCATGCCGCGTTCGGCGACCTCCGTGGCCCTGTAGTGCTCCCCCTGGGCCATCAGCATTCTCACCTTGGCCGCGTGGGCGTTGACCACCACCGGGGCATAGGCGTTGTTCGGCTCCGCCATACCGGTGTCATCGAGGTACTGGGCGGCTCGCTGCCATTGCCCACCCGCCACCGCCAGGCAACCCAGGATCAACGACAGTTCACTCGCGACCGGCAGCAGATCCCGGTACTCGTCGCGGAGTCTCCGCACACGTTCGGCGAGACCCTGCCAATGTCCGGTGATCCAGTCGAGGTGTGCTCGTGTCGCGCGCGCCGTACTGACGATGAAGGGCGCACCGCAGTCGTCGGCCAGCCGAATTCCTCTGCTCAAATAATCGCGGGCCGTCTCGTAGTAACCGATCCACGAACAGGAATCGGCGATGTTGCAGTGCGCTCTGGTGAGGTCCCGTTGTTCCGGGTGGGTGTCCGCTCCCGACGGAAGCCGTTCGATCACCCGCCATGCTGTGGGCACACCGATCATGAGCTGTGCGGGAGCGTTGTTGGCGAGCATGCTTACCCGAAACGCGGCATCGGTGGTGTTGCCGACCGCCTCGTCCACCTTGCTCATCCAGGATCGATGCTCAACGAGCGAGACGTCGCCGATATAGGGCAGCGCGAGCACCGACATCGCCTTGATCCGCAATTGCGGACGTTCGTCGAGTTCGTCGATCGCGGTGATGAGCGCGGCACGACCGGATTCGACCCCGCCCGTCTGCCTGTTGAGCAACAGACCGAGAGCCAGTCTCACCTCACCGCGTACCGAGTCGGGCAGACGCTGGTCCGCCAGCAGGCGTTCCAGCGCCGCCGTAACTTCATGCTGGTTGAGCCCGGTGTACGCCACTCGGCTCAACTTGACGGCCAGTCTGCCCACGTCCGTCGGAGCCAGTTCCGCCTCTTTGAGCAGTTCTTGCAAGGTGGATGTTGCCGTATTGGCATCGCCCAGCTCGGCCGCACGATCCGAAGCCGCTTCCGCGTAGCGCAGCCAGTCGTCATGTGCTCCCGCTTTACGGCTGTGCTCGGCCAACCGCACCAAGGGCTGTGGTTCGACGCGGGCCAGCTCGCTCGCCGTGCGCGCATGGAGCCGCTCGCGATCCGGCCCCGACAGTGTCCAGTACACGGCTTGGCGCGCGAGGGCGTGTCGGAAACCGTACCGGGATTCGCCGGTCTCCAGCAGGACACCTGCCTCCAGTGCCTCGGACAACGCGGCACGCGCATCCGGGGTGGACAGCTCGGTCAGCTCGCCGAGCAGCTTGGTCGAAGCCGGTGCTCCCAGGACGGCGGCGGCCCGGGTAACGCTCCTGGCGGTATTCGACAACCTGGATAGCCGGTCCAGACAGGCCTCCCGCAGCAGGGCCGGGACCTCGACCTCGTCCAGCAGGCGGCGGGCCTGGAGACCGTCGGTCTGCACGACTCCCGCCGAATTGCGCAGCGCGCGCAGGGTTTCTTCCAGCACGAAGGGAATGCCTCCGGTGCGTTCGTGCAGCCGGGCGGCGAAATCCGGGGCGACGAAGCGATCGCCGAGGATGGCACCGGTCAGCTGTTGTACACCGGTAACGTCGAGCGGGCCGACTTCGACGGTGACACCGTTGTCGTTGAACGGGGGGCGATACGCCGAGCCGAGGGGGATTCCCCCCGGGGTCTCTTCCCGCCGGTAGGTGACCAGCAGCGTGAGGTCGCGGGGCATATCGGACATCAGAAAGCGCAGCAGGTCACGAGATCCTTCGTCTGCACAATGCAGATCCTCGACGATCAGCACGGTGTGCCCGAGCGCGTCGAGCAGCTCACGGACGGCGCGGAACAGCCGGTGGCGTTCCGCGTGCGCATCGTCGAGACGTTCAGGAGGCGGCGGAAGCAGGTTCGTCAGCTCCGGCAGGTGCGCGCGCAGCGCTCCGGCAACAGGACTCAGCTCGCGAGTGTGCGGCAGGCTCGCACCCACCTCACGAAGCGCGTCCAGAATGGCACCGTACGGAAAAGGTTCGCGCATGGCCTGGCAGTGGGCGAGCAGAATACGTTTGCCCGACAGCCGGGGTCGTTCGATCACCTCGTGCACGATGCGGGTCTTTCCGATCCCCGCCTCACCCGCCACGAAGATCGTGGAAGGGGGGCGCTCGGCGCACTCGACGAGGGTGCGCAGCTCCTGGTCTCTCCCGATCAGCACAGGCGAGCTCGTGCGCATCGGCGCACGGCTCGCGGCGGGTTCCGAAGCGGAACGACTTTCGTGCCCCATACGGCCTCCGCCAACGCCCGAACGGTGTCGCAGTTCTCGATCAACTATAGAACCACGGAAGAAGGACGTTAACCCACTTAAGGCTGAAGATCGAGAAAGGAACCACGGATATATGGGTATCGCTACGTAGCGATTCACGGATTGCTCCCGTTCCGGTCGCCTCCGAGAGTGAATCATCGCGTGGCAATGAGTGATCGTTGCTCGAATGCCACGTCGTTTCTCTCACCAGATCGGTTGCGATTGGAGTCTCCGATGCAGGGACATCAGCGGTCCCGGCGACGTGTCGTCGGGGCGTGTACGTTGGCCGGGGCCACCGCCTTGGCCACGTTCGCCATGGGGGGTACCGCGGTCGGGCAGCAGTCCGATACCGGTAAGATCCGCGGATTCGGCGGGCCGGGAGCGATTTCGGACAGCTATGTCGTCGTATTCGAGGACAGCGCGGTAAGCGCACAGTCCGTCGGCACGACGGCGCGGTCCTTGGCGGCGCAGTACGACGCGAGTATCCGGTCCACCTACGACACGGCGTTACGCGGGTTCTCGGCGCGAATGAGCGAGCAACAGGCACGTGAGCTCGCCACCGAGCCCGGTATTGCCTACGTGGAGCAGGACGCGATGGCACACGAGCTGGACACGCAGAATTCCCCCACGTGGGGACTCGATCGCAGTGACCAGCCGGAGCTCCCGCTGGACGACACCTATTCCTACCCGGACAGCGCGGGCAGCGGGGTGACCAGCTATGTCATCGATACCGGCGTCCGGATGAGCCACAACGAGTTCGAAGGACGAGCCGAAAGCGGGTACGACTTCGTCGACGACGACCCCGACGCGAGCGATTGCCAAGGACACGGCACGCACGTCGCGGGCACCATCGGTGGCAAGACCTACGGGATGGCCAAGGAAACCACACTGGTCGGTGTCCGCGTGCTCGGCTGTGACGGCACGGGAGCGTGGTCGCAGATCATTTCCGGTGTGGACTGGGTGGCCGAGAACGCTCAGGGCCCCGCCGTGGCCAATATGAGTATCGGCGGTAGCACCAACACCTCGGTGAACGACGCGGTGAAGGGCGCCATCGAGTCCGGCGTCACGTTCGCCGTGGCGGCGGGAAACTCGGGGGAGAACGCCTGCAACAGCAGCCCCGCGAGCGTCGAGAACGCGATCACCGTCGGCGCTTCCAACGCGAGTGACGAGCGTTCGACCTGGCCGAGCATCCCGGGGTCCGAATCCAACTACGGTCGCTGCCTGGATGTCTTCGCACCGGGCACCAACGTGACCTCGGCGTCCGATTCGAGTGATTCGGCGTCGGTATCGAAGAACGGCACGTCGATGGCCTCGCCGCACGTGGCCGGTGCCGCGGCGCTGCATCTCGCGGAGAACCCGAACGCCGGCCCACAGCGGGTTCACGACGCGCTGGTGAACAACGCTTCCAGTGACGAGCTCACCGGCATCAAGCGGGGATCGCCGAACAAGCTGCTCAACGTCTCCTATTTGGGTGACGGTGGCGGAAACCCGGATCCGGACCCGGGCAATCACGACCCGTCCGCCTCGTTCACCTCGAGTTGCGGATTCGACGGATGCGCCTTCGATGCAGGTGACAGCACCGACCCTGACGGCGACATCTCCCAGTACCACTGGGACTTCGGGGACGGCAAGACGGGCAACGGGGTGACGGTAAACCACTCCTATCCTGCGAAGCAGGGCAGCTACACCGTCGAACTCACCGTGACCGACAGCAAGGACAATTCGGATTCCACCACACGGGCGCTCGATTGCTGGAACTTCGGCGACAGCGCCTACTGCTCACCGAGCTGACCCACCGGTGACGGCCACTCGAGGCTGCTCGGGGCCCACCGACATGGTGGCCCCGAGCAGCCTTTCATCGAAGTTCTCCGCAGTCCGGCGATCCCGGCTCCTACCCACCCGACGAAGTGATCGACCGGGAAACAGAACGTAATTCGGATCCCCCGCTCCCGAGAACCCGCGGGGAGGTTCCGCTCCAGCGAACCCACGCACCCCCGAACAGAAAAGCTCGCTCAGAGCGCGAGTCCCAGGGCCCAGCTCCCCAGCCCGTACAGCGCGGCGGGGATCAGCACGAGCGCGGTGAGGTTGAGCCACCAACCCGCTTTCACCATCTGCGGGATGGTCACGTAGCCGGAGCCGAAGACGATCGCGTTCGGCGGAGTCGCCACCGGCAGCATGAAGGCGCAGCTGGCCGCCACGGCCGCGGGAACCACCAGCAGCAGCAGATCCATGTCCAGTCCGAGCGCCACACCGGCGAGGATCGGCAGGAAGGTGGCCGCCGTGGCGGTGTTGCTGGTCATCTCGGTGAGGAAGATCACCGCGGCCACGGCCACCACGATCAGCAGCAGCACCGGTACCCCACCGAGCGTGCCGACCTTGTTGCCGATGAACGTGTCGAGCCCGCTGGACCCGACGGCCGAGGCCAGTGAGAGTCCACCCCCGAAAAGCAGCAGCACGCCCCACGGCAGCTTCGCGGCGGCCGACCAATCGAGCGTGAAAATCCCTTCCCCCGCACGGACCGGAATCGCGAACAGCACCAGAGCCGCGGCGATCGCTATTCCCGCGTCGGAAAGGTTGAGTCCCGGCAGCAGGTTCGAGAGCGGTTCACGCAGGATCCACAGCAGAGCGGTCAACGTGAACACGACGAGCACGACCCGCTCCCCCCTGTTCATGGGGCCGAGCTTGGCCAGCTCGCCCTTGAAGAGCTCACGCCCGCCGGGAATGTCGGTGATGCTCGTCGGGTAGATCACCCTGGTCAACAGCACCCACGCGATCAGCAGCAGCACTGCCGCCAGCGGCAGGCCGAACAACATCCACTGCCCGAACCCTATTTGGATGCCGTAGGTCTCCGACAGGAAACCCGCCATGAAGAGGTTCGGCGGGGTCCCGATCAGCGTGGCCAGGGAGCCGATGCTGGCGGCATAGGCGATGGCCAGCATCAGGCAGACGGCGAAACGGCCCGCTCCGGTGTCCTCCCGATCCCGCATGACGTGTTCCACGGTTTCCTCGTCGGAGTCGCCACGCAGGCGTTCGAAGACGAGGGTCAGCACCGACATGCCGATCGGCAGCATGACCACCGTCGTGGCGGTGTTGCTGACCCACATCGACAGGAACGCGGTGGCCAGCATGAAACCACCGACGATCCGTACCGGACGGGTGCCGACCGCGAGCACGGTCCGCAGCGCGATCCGGCGATGCAGACCCCAGCGCTGCATCGCCAGGGCCAGCATGAAACCACCCATGAACAGGAAGACGATGTCGTTGGCGTACGGGGAGGTCGCTTCCTCGACGTCGCCGACCCCGAGCAGCGGGAACAACACGATCGGCAGCAACGCGGTGGCCGCCAGTGGCAGAGCCTCGGTGACCCACCAGACCGCCATCAGCACACCGACCGCCGCGACTCCGCGCCCCGCGTGAGTGACTCCGTCCTCGCCACCGGGCAGCAGGAAGTAGACGGCTACGGCCAGTACCGGTCCGAGGAACCTACCGATCCAGGCTCTGCGGGAAACCCTGGCCGGTTCCACGGTTTCACCTATTTCCGGCGTCTCCGTCGAACCGTGCTCCTCGTCATTGTCAGCGACCAATGCTTCCGCCACCCCGATCGACGTATCGTTCTCACCGACAACGATGGTGAGGTCGTCACTGCGAATTGCGGGGAACCGTAGTGGATTACCAGCGTTTCGGGAAGGACCGCGGAATCCGTGGGGGTGGTGGTGTGAGTAATAGGCCCGGCCCCCTTGTGGTGGGGGCCGGGCTTGGGGGGGTTGGGTCGGCGGTGTCCGAGTCTCCCACACCCGTGGGGGTGCAGTACCTTGGGCGC
>NZ_JACBYW010000003.1 GCF_013408175.1 Actinopolyspora biskrensis | reverse complement strand
CATGGTCCACTGCTCGTGCGCGGCCCACGTGGCCAGCTCGCCCGGCCTCATGACTGACCCCGGATCGCCGCATCCAGCACGTCCCGCAACTCGCGGGCCTGGGCAACCGTCCACCTGGTGCGGTTGAACACTGTCGGCGTCTTGATCCGGATCACCTCGGGCGTCCGTTCCGAGCGGTACACCCGCAGCGACGAGGGCCCGGACGCATCGGTGCACTCCACCCGCACGCCCAGGCCGGACAGGTCATATCTGTGTGCCATTCGGTAGCCTCCTTGCTACGGTTCGTCGCCAATAGGTTGGTTAGGAACCACTCTGATGGTTCAGATCCACTCGTGCAATACTCCGATCGCGTGATCCAGTAAGCGCGAAGATTGTTCTACGATTGGTTCATGACGGGAACCAGGCCAGGAAGCCCGAAAGCGCGCACACTCGGCGCTGAACTGCGGAAAGCTCGTGAATCAACCGGCACCGGAGTGCGCGAACTGGCTCGTAGGCTCAATATCGGGCACGCGTGGATCACCCGAACCGAGACCGGCGTCCGCACCGCCACACCGGAGGACGTCGCCGGTATCACCGTCGCGCTCGGACTTTCAGCAGCAGAGCGGGACCGACTCACCGAACTGGCACGCGAGAGCGATGGGCCGGACTGGCTGCGAGCAGGCATTCCCGGTGTCCATCAGGAACTCGTGACACTCATCGAGTACGAACGTACCGCCTCAGCGATTATCGAAGTCGCTCCGCTGCTCGTTCCGGGACTGCTACAGACAGCCGACTACGCCCGAACCGTGATGGCGACCTCGCATGGACCGGAGCAGGAAACCCGCATCGCGATGCGAGCCAGCCGCCGCGACATCCTCACCAGCAGGCAGGCTCCCACGTTCGAGGCGATCATCATGGAACGCGCTCTCACCGAGCGCATCGCGTCACCGGAAGTCATGGCCGACCAGCTACGACACCTCGAAAAGCTTGCCGAACTCACCAACGTGACACTGCGGATCATTCCGGCGAATCCTGGTGCGTGGACCTCCGCGCACAGTGGCCAGTTCATGCTGATCGAGTTCCCACGCGCCGCTCCGATCGTGCATCTCGAACACCTCGGCTCGGCCGCGTTCCTCACGGCTCCCCACGCTGTAGACATCTACAAGGACGCTGTAGGTAACCTGCGCGATGCGGCGAAGGCCCCGGAGCAGGCAGCGGAGTTCATCGCCGCACGCGCAGACGAATTCGAGGAGAGCATACCGTGACACAACAGCCCGCAGGATGGCGGAAGTCCACTCGCTCCAGCAACAATACCGCCTGCGTCGAGGTCGGCCGCATCGGCGACGGTGCCGCGGTGCGCGACACCAAGGACCGCGGCCTCGGCTACTTCACCGCCGACCGGCAGCAGTGGCAGGCGTTCCTCGACGCGGTGAAGACCGACCGCTTCGAGTGAAGCACCCACCACGACCGCGCCCCCGGCCCGACGAGGTCGGGGGCTTGGTGTATGTAGGGGGAGTGCTACGCCCCTTCCCCGCAGAGTCGGATTTCGGCAAGTGGGACGCTCTGCCTGCGGACCCCTCGGACGGTGAGATCGACTACTCGAACGAGGATGTCGTGGACGCGATCCGACGCCGTGAGCTCCTCAAGGAGCAGTGGCGAGCCGACCTGGACTATCCCAAAGGGGTGTGGACGCCCGAGCAGATCGAGGCACATCCCCAGTGGGCCGAGGCGTGGCGCAACTGGCTCCTACGCCGCTCGTGGCAGGGCGTCAGCTTCACCAACACGTGCATCCGCGCTTGGTCCCGCAAAGACCGACCGCCCCCATCGACACGGGGGCGGCCATCGTTATTCCATCTCGCCGCGGCACCGCTCGCACAACGCGGAGTCCCGCTCGGCATCGCGCCCGCACATCGAACACGTGCCCGTCATCTGCGATCACTCCGACAGGGCAGTGGATCGCGGACGACACCGAGTAGGACCGCCAACCGACAACCGAGCGACAGCACTACGACGAACGGGGCCTACCCGAACTACTCGCCGGGGTCGGCCTCGCGGGCATACTCGATCAACCCGTCCGGGATCAGCTTCCCGGCGATGTACATCTCTGCCGCGCTACGGAGCACCCGCGCGAGGCTGCCGTCGGGGCCTGGTGCGCGTCGGGGGAGGTGTCACGTCCCCTTCCGCGCGGACTCGGGCTCCGGTGAGCGGAACGGCCCGCTCGGTACCCGCTCGGAATCACTGGCCACTCCTCGAAAATGAATTCTGGTCACTTTTCTTTTCGGGGCGGGGAACGCCGGTTCCGGGATCGTTGCTAGTTTCTCGAAAAGACGACGGTGATCGACCGAAAAGCGATGCCGCGGTATCCGCCTGTCTCGGCCGCCCCGTTCCGCCACGACGATCCGCGAAGAACCGGAGAACATCAATGTCGAACCGAACCGAGGTGGGGGCCGCTGGTCCCTCTCCCGACGTCGAGAGCGCCTACGGGCTGTTCGCACCGCTGGCGGAGAAGTACTGGGGACCCGATCTGCACAACGGGTACTGGTACGGCAGCGAGGACGACACCTCCCTGGAGGACGCCTCGGCACGGCTGACCGAGTTAGTCGCCGACCGGCTCCGCGCCGGACCGGGGGACCGGGTGCTGGACGTCGGCTGCGGAAACGGCCGGCCTGCCGTTGCGGTGGGAAGCCGCACCGGGGCCGCGGTAACCGGGATCGACGTCAACAGGAGCGCGCTGGGGGCGGCTGCCGAGCACGCCGCGGCCAACGGGGTCGGGGACCGGGTTTCCTTCGAGTGCGCGGACGCGCTCGACCCTCCGTTCCACCCGGGAAGCTTCGACGCCGCGCTGCTGATCGAGTCCTCGCTGCACTTCGAGCTGGACGAGCTGCTCCCGAGTCTCGCCCGGATGCTGCGCCCCTCGGGACGGCTGGTGCTGGAGACGCCCTACGCGAAAGTGCCGCTGACCGAACGGACGCGCCGGAGGACCGCCGAGTACTACGAGATGATCCAGGCGGTCTCGTTGGACACCCTGCCGCGCCATCTCGAGGTCGCCGACGCTGCCGGGCTGGAACCGGTGGAGTTCGTCGACATCACCGAGAACACGGCACAGACGTGGCCGCGCGCCCTGGAGCGGTTGCGGGAGCACTGGTCCGAGATCGAGCGGGTGCTCGGCTCCGAACTCGCCGAACGCGCCGTGCGCGTGGTCGACGACTGGCGCGCCATGCCGGAGGTCGGGTTCATGGTCATGACGCTGCGCCGTCGCGAGCGTGCTCCCGGATCGGACTGAGCGGTGTCTTCCGCTCTCCTCCGTCGTGAGTGCCCGGGTGGTGTGCTTCGGAGCCGGAGAAAGACCCGGGGCGACCGGCAACTCGGCCGGAGAGCTTCATGAGGCGCATCGCGGGTTCGTGGCCCCGGAAGAACGGGGAGCGGGAGCCACGAACCCGCGTGGTCTGTGCGCGGGTCCGGTCGTCACGCTTCGCTCGCGGCGACTTCCACGGGGCGCTCGGGCGTCTTGATCCACTCGAGGCTGGGGGCGGCGAACAGGCTCACCGTGGTCAGCTCGGTGAATCCGAGCGAACGGGCGAGCAGCTTGGACTGCCGGTTCGCGGTGGCGATGTCGGCGACCACCCTGGTGGCCCCCGCGCCGTAGAGCGCCCGGATGGTCGCGTCGGCGAGCTTGCTGGCCAGTGCTCTGCCCTGGAACCCGGGACGCAGCGCGATCCACTCGACGTGCCCCCAGTGCTGGTGGGTCAGAAAGGGCATGGAGGCCAGGATGAATCCGACCACGGCGCCCTCGGAGTGGGCCACGTGGCAGGCCTCCGGCTGCTGGTCCAGGTGTTTCGCGATCGCGCTCAGCGACCAGGTGGAGTACGGGAATTCATCGGTGTCGAAAACGTCGTTGCCCGTTTTCAGCACTTCCGGGGCGTCCTCGTACGTCATGGGACGTATATCAGCGATTGATGTCATGGCGGGAATAGTAACCTCCGGGATTTTTTTGTTCGCGTATCCCTGATGTACACACTTTCGAGTGAAGCGTTTCTATTTTGTCGGAATCGTGAATCCGTTCTGTTGTTCCGGCTATCACTCCGGCGGGGGAGTAGCGATATAGATCGTTCGGGTGGGCGGTATGCTTTCCCGCCGTGGAGGAACAACCCGCGCAAACTACGGTGGATCAACAGAGCCGCGACAGGCTCGCCGGACTCGTTCGGGACCTCACGGTCGTGCACGAGCCGGTCACCCTGTCCTCGGGTAGGCGGGCGGACTACTACGTGGACCTGCGCAGAGCCACGCTGCACCACGGGGCGGCACCGCTGATCGGCACCCTGCTGCGCCGGCTCACGGCGGACTGGGACTACACCGCGGTGGGCGGGCTCACGCTCGGAGCGGACCCCGTCGCCGCCGCCGTGCTGCACGCGAGCGGGCCGCCGCTCGACGCCTTCGTGGTACGCAAGGACACCAAGCAGCACGGCATGCAACGCCGCATCGAGGGACCGGACGTGACCGGTCGCGGGGTTCTCGCGGTCGAGGACACCTCCACCACGGGAGACAGCGTGCTCACGGCCGTCGAGGCCCTTCGCGAGGCCGGCGCGGAGATCGTGGGCGTGGCCACCGTGGTGGACAGGGACACCGGCGCGCGCGAGGCCATCGAGGGGGCCGGGCTGACGTACCGGTCCCTGCTGGGACTCGCCGATCTGGGACTGGCATGACGGCGGTGGCTCGGCAGTGCACGCGCGGGACCGCGCCACGGGTCCCGGAGGAGGTGCGGTGACTCCGGAGCGTGTCTCCGCCGCGGACGGCGGAACGGAGAACGAAGAACGGAATTCCACTGAACGAGTGAGTACGGAGCAGGCGTCGGTCGAGCCGGGCCCGACCGAGTGGGGGACCGCGCCCGTCGGTGTCGGCCCCTGGGAAGGGGAGTGGCCGGACGACGAGCGCTACGACCCCGAACTGCTCGAGCACGGGGACCGGCGCAACGTCGTGGACCAGTACCGGTACTGGCACCGCTCGGCCATCGTGGCCGACCTCGACCGCCGCAGGCACGGCTTCCACGTGGCCATCGAGAACTTCCAGCACGACCACAACATCGGAACGGTCGTGCGGACGGCGAACGCGTTCGCCGCGCGGGCCGTGCACATCGTGGGGCGCCGGAGGTGGAACAGGCGTGGAGCGATGGTCACCGACCGCTATCAGCACGTCAGCCACCACCCTGATCTCGACGAGCTGCGCGCCTACGCCGACGGGAACGGGCTGCGGATCGTCGCGGTGGACAACACCCCGGGGGCCGAGCCCGTCGAGCGGGTGACGCTGCCGCGCGACTGCGTGCTGCTGTTCGGTCAGGAGGGACCCGGCCTGGGGGACGACTCGCGGCGGATCGCCGACCTGGTGGTCTCCATAGCCCAGTTCGGTTCCACCCGTTCGATCAACGCCGGGGTGGCCTCGGGGATCGTGATGCACACCTGGGTGCGGCAGCACGCCGAACTCGGGAACTCCTGGTGACCGGTTCCGGGCCGAGGTCGTTCCGCCCCCCGGAGCGGAAACTCCCCGGGGCGGGAGCCCCGGGGGTGTCGCCCTGGTAGCGAACCGTTCACGAACCGGTGGCACCATGAGGGCATCTCCACCGCGTGGCATCCACGCGAGCCGGACAATCCACGTGGAGCACTCCGTGGGTGGATCCTCCCGGTGACCGCTGAAGGAAGCCGGTGTCAGCCGACGTCCCAAAACGAAAAGCAGGTCATGGTCAAATCAGCACGCTCGTATCTGGCTAATCTGGTCCGAGGGGGACTGATCGGCACCGCCGAGGTCGTTCCCGGGGTGAGTGGCGGAACGATCGCCTTGGTCACCGGTATCTACGAAGCCCTCATCGGCTCGGCCGGTCATCTGCTCAGCGGGCTCAGAATCGCGGTGGCCGACGTCCCGCGCGGCGCGGGACTCTCCAGGGCCTCCGCCGAACTGCGGCGGGTGCGCTGGGACGTGGTGCTTCCGGCCCTGATCGGTCTGGTCTGCGCCGCGTTGCTCGCGGCCAAGCTGCTGGAGCCGGTGCTGCACGACCACCCGGTCTCCTCGAACGCGGTGTTCTTCGGGCTGGTGCTGGCCTCGCTGTGGGTGCCGATCTCGATGGTCGGACGTCCGTGGCGGCTGGGGGACGTGCTGACCGCGGTCGTGGTGGCCGTGCTCGCCTTCGCCCTCACGAGCCTGCCGCCGACCTCGCTCGCGCCGCACCCGGTGTTCGTGGCGCTGGCCGCGGCCGTTGCGGTGTGCGCCCTGGTGCTGCCCGGGGTCTCCGGCTCGTTCTTCCTGCTTTCGTTCGGGCTGTACGAGACGACGATCTCGGCGCTCAACGACAGGGACCTGGGCTACATCGCGACCTTCGCCCTCGGGGCGGTCATCGGCCTGGGGCTTTTCGTCAAGTTGCTGCAGTGGCTGCTCGAACACCGCAGGCGGATCACCCTGGTGGTGATGACCGGTGTGATGGCCGGTTGCCTGCGGGCGCTGTGGCCGTGGCAGACCGAGGGACGTGCCCTGCTGGCCCCCTCGGGCGACGTGGGCGTGGTCGTGTTGTTCTTCCTGCTCGGCGTGGCCCTGGTCACCGCGATGCTGCTCGTCGAACGCCTGGTGCTGCGCAGCAGAACGACGGCCGAGTCCCCGACGGAGCAGATCACCCGAGTGAGCTGAGCTGTGTCCGGGTTCATCGGTTCGGTCTGCGTGGGTGCTCGCTTGGCGGAACCTCAGCCTGCGCCCGGCTGCGGGTGCCCCGACATCGGGTAGCGGCCTACACGACGTCGGGGCCGTCCTCGCCGGGCACTCGGCTGAGAACCCGCGGCGGCGCGAGTTGCTCGGATGGTGGGTTTCGGCGTTGGGCACGCCGAGGCGAAGTCCTCGTCAGACGTTCCGGGAGGGGCGGCACTCGGTTCGCGCGGACGGTTGCGCGGCGGTTCAGAGCAGCGTGAGCACTCCGACCACCGCCCCCGCCGCGATTCCGAGCAGGAGAGCGAACAGCAGCACGCGCAGCACGGGCAACCGCCGCGGTTTCGGAGGCCGCGGCGGGGCGGGAGCCGCCGGGCTCGCCGGCTGAGCGTTGCCCGTGGCCTGCGCGTGCAGGGCCGCGGACAGCATCCGCTCCGGAGGCTCGTTCTCGCCGCTCTTCGAGGCGTTCATGCCTTCATCATGCCTCCTGTCCGTGGAGGAATTCGATCGTGAGTGGACGTGGTGACCGCACCAGCCCCGCGCTCACTCGCGATCGTCCCAGCTGGGAAGCAGGAACCACCGGGCGCGAGGCCGCCGGGAAACCCCGACCCCGGTGCGGCGGGGAGGAAGTCGATGTAGGCCCGGCTCGCCCGGTGGTGCGTCGCCGGTGGACCCCCGGAACGGGGACGACGTCCCGGAGCCGGGCGGACCTTCCTCCCGGCGCGCTCATCCGGGCTCCGCGACCGGGGAGACCCGGGCGCCGTCCTTGAACACCTCGGTGGTGCGCAGCTCTTCGTCCAGCACCACCAGGTCGGCGGCCAGCCCGGAGCGGATCGAGCCGACCCGCCCGGACAGCCCGAGCAGCTCGGCGGGCCTGGTGGAGCAGGCCGCCACCGCCTCGGTCATGTCGAGCCCACAGCGCCGGACCAGGTTGCGCAGCGCGGCGTCCATGGTCAGCGTGCTGCCCGCCAGTGAACCGTCCTCCAGCCGCGGTTCCCCGCCGGAGACGGTCAGCGGCAGCTCGCCGAGTTCGTACCGACCGTCGCCCGCGTCGGTGGCGCTGATCGCGTCCGTGACCGCGACGGTCCGGGCCGTTCCCGCGTGGCGGGCGACCAGCCGCGCCACGGTCGGGTGCAGGTGCACCATGTCGCAGATCAGCTCGACGGTCACCCTCTCGTCGTCGAGCAGCGTGCCGACCGGCCCCGGTTCGCGGTGGTGCAGCGGGCGCATCCCGTTGAAGAGGTGGGTGGCCACGGTGGCCCCCGCGTCGACGGCGGCTTCGACCTGCTCGGTCAGCGCGTCCGTGTGGCCGATGGCGGCTGTGACCCCCGATGCGGAGAGATGGCGGATCGCTTCCACCGCCCCGTCCAGTTCCGGGGCCAGCGTGACCATCCGGATCGCTTCGCCTCCGGCGTCGAGCAGCTCGTCGAGGGGCTCCCGGTCGGGCGGGCGCAGCATCGACGTGTCGTGCGCGCCGCAGCGCACGGAGGAGAGGAAGGGGCCTTCCAGGTGGATGCCCGCCACGTCCCCGTTCGAGACGGGACCGAGCAGTGTTCGTATCTGCTCACGCAGCCGGGGGATCGAAGTCGTGACCAGGCTGGCCACCATCGTGGTGGTGCCGTGGGAGCGGTGCGTGGCCACCGCCCGGTCGATCTGCTCGGGATCCTGACTGGTCAGTGAACCACCGCCGCCACCGTGACAGTGCACGTCCACGAATCCGGGCACGATCCAACCCCCCGTGAGCTCCACGGGCCGGTCTCCCGGGGCGGGGCCCTCGCCCACTTCGGCGATCCTGCCGTCCGCGATGCGGACCCAGCCGTTCTCCAGGACTCCTTCGTCGGTGACGATCCGGCCGCCGATCGTGGACGGCGCGGTTGGTTCGGTGCTCACGGTGTCGGCGTTCCTTCCAGGTGGGGAGGCGGCGGTGCGCACGGGACCGGAGGTCGGCGTGCGGCATCGAACCGGGCACCCCGTGTTGCCGGGCGGGTGTTCGAGTGCGCGTCCGATCCTGCGACATCGATCCTACTTTGGTCTACACCACCTGTGTCAGACGTTAGGGGGATGGTCGGCGGCTGGGTTGGAGTGGCGGTGCGGGTGGGGGAACCTCGGTCGGGGTCTCGCTGCGGGATCCTCGACATCGGGTAGCCACCTGCACCACGTCGAGGCCGTCCTCGCGAGACCCGGGACTGAGAACCCGCGGCGGCGCCGATTGCTCGGGCTCAGAGCGCCTGCGTTGGAGTGGCGCTCTTGGTCGGGAGTTCCTGGCCGGTGTTTCGGCGCTGCGGCGCCGAAGGGGAACTCTGCGCACTCCCGGTAGAAGGTTCCGTTCGACGCGAGTGCTTCAGCCTAGCCAGGACGAGAACATCCGGTGCGTGAGTCGGATGCATTGCCAGGCGGGGCCGCTCGCCGCGTGGTGGCTACTCAAGAGCGGCCCAACGCAGCAAGGCGCCGACTCACGTGCCGGCTAACCGACCACCTACACGGGCCGTCACGAGCACTGACCTCAGGAAGTGCCGAGATGTTTCTGCAGGGCCTCCAAGGCCCGACTGGCCGTCGACTTCACCGTGCCCTTGGAGACGCCGGTGGCCTCGGCGATCTCGCCTTCGGACATGTTCCCGTAGTAACGCAGCACGAGAACCTCGCGCTGACGCCGCGGCAGGTGGCCGAGGGCCGTGACGATCGCCTGGTGCTCGGTCGACAACATCGCCAGTGACTCCGCGGAGCGCGCGTCCGGCTGATGCGGAGGTTGGTACTCCCGCGCGGTCTTGCGGCGCCGCAGCACCGAACGGCTGCCGTTGACCACGGCCGTGCGCAGGTAGCCGACGGCGGCCTTGGCGTCGCGCAACTGGGCCCAGTTGCGGTACAGCCCGGTGAAGGCCTCCTGGACCACGTCCTCGGCGGTGGCCGGATCGTCCACCAGCAGGATCGCGAGCCGCACCATGCGCATCTGCTGCTGGCGGTAGAGGTCCTCCAGCCTCAGCGGTGCCTCGGTGGTCTCCTCCTGCTCACCCGAACCGTCCAGGGTGCGTAGGTGGCCGAGAGTGCGCTCGACCGAGCGTTCGATTCCGCTGGTTCCGTCCCCGATCACGATTCCGCAAGGTACCGTCCGCGAGGGGGGCGCGTCTGCTCACCCGGTAATGTCCGCAAGGAACTCGTTACAAACGCTCACGCGAGGAGCCCCCGCATGACCACGTTCGTCGTCGAGATCCGCTACGGCAGCGATCGGGACCTGCTCGAACGGACCCGGCCCGCGCACCGCGAGTACTCGAAATCCCTGGCGGAGCAGGGATTCCTGGTCGCCGCGGGGCCGTTCGCCGACGACACCGGAGCGATGCTGGTCTACGACGTGGCCGACAGGTCGGCGCTCGACGCCCTGCTCGCCGAGGACCCTTACACCACGGAGGGGGTGCTCTCCGAGACCACCGTGCGGGAGTGGAGCCCCGTGACCGGCAGCTGGTTGGCCTGATCCGACTGCTCTCCCCGGAGCGAGCGGCCTCCCGCGACGGGCGGTCCTTCGGGGAACGGATCGTTCGGGTGCCTTGCTGGCAGGATGTGGCCATGACGACGCAAGGAAACCTGCTGGAACCTCCGGAAACCCTGCTGCCGGAGGACACCGCCGCGCAGACCGAACTCGACGAGGGCAACGCGGCCAACGAGGTCGCCGCACGTCACCCCACCTACAGCGCGGCGTGGGCGCGGCTCGCCGAGCTCGCTCTGGACTCGGGAGAAGCGGTGGCCGCGTACGCCTACGCCCGCACCGGTTACCACCGTGGGCTGGACTCGCTGCGCAAGGCGGGGTGGAAGGGCTTCGGCCCCGTCCCGTGGAGCCACCGTCCGAACCGGGGGGTGCTGCGTTCCGTCGCGATGCTGGCCAAGGCGGCCAAGGCCATCGGAGAGGACGAGGAGTACGAGCGCTGCCGCCAACTGCTCCTCGACAGTGATCCGGAGTCGCTGGAGCCCAACGGGATGAGCTGACCGAGGGTTCACGGCTCGGTCTGCCCGGGTGCTCGGGTGGTGTCTCGACGTCGGGCACGCGGAAGGGACGATCCGGGAACTTCGGGACGTTTCGCGCGAAACCGTCACCCTGGAGCGATTCCGGAAGGGACGTTTCGCGCGAAACGTTCAACAGCGGGTGACGGTCTCGCTCACCGGGCGTTCGCCCGCCTGGACGGGGCTACCCGGCGTGGTTGACGGAGAATGTCGACGTGCAGCGATTGCGCCAGGAACTCAGCAGGCGGGGGCGCCGCCTGCTGCGAACGGGCATCCCCATCGTGCAGTGCGCCGTGGCCGCCGGGCTGGCCTGGCTGCTGGCCCGGCACGTGGTCGGGCACCCCCAGCCGTTCTTCGCTCCCATAGCCGGGGTGATCGCCCTCGGCGTCTCCCTGGGGCAGCGGTTGCGGCGCGCCGCCGAGCTGGTCGTGGGCGTCAGCGTGGGCGTGGGCGTGGGCGACGTGCTGATATCGGTGATCGGTACCGGCCCGTGGCAGATCGCCCTGGTGGTGGCACTGGCCATGAGCACGGCCGTCCTGCTGGACGCGGGCGGGGTCATCGTCATGCAGGCCGCGTCGTCCTCGGTGCTGGTCGCGACCCTGCTGCCTCCGGCCACGATGGGTGGGCTCAACCGCATGGTCGACGCCGCGATCGGTGGTCTGGTGGGGTTGGTGGTGGCCGCTCTGCTGCCGCAGAACCCGCTGGCCGTCGCCCATCGGCACGGGCGCGTGGTCCTCGGTCAGCTGACCGACGCGTTGCGCGGGATTTCCGCCGCCATGGCCAGCGAGGACATCGAGGCGGCCTCGGACGTGCTGGCCGGGGCGCGCAAGAGCCAGCGTTCGGTGGAGGAGCTGCGTTCCGCACTGACCACCGGCAGCGAGATCGCCCGTTTCGCGCCGATCCGCTGGCACCGTCGTGCCGACCTGGAGCGCTACCAGACCGCCTCCACCCCGATAGACCGGGCGCTGCGCAACACCAGGGTGCTGACGCGGCGCGCGCTCGCGGCGCTGCGGGACAACGAACAGGTCCCGCGTCCGCTGCCCGGGATGCTGGAGGAACTGGCGGGCGCGGTGGTCCTGCTGCGCGACGAGCTCGCCGACGGGACCGATCCGGTGCGCACGCGCGAGGCGGCACGCGCCGTCGCGCGGAGGACCACCGTCCGGCTGCTGTCCGAAACGGACTTCTCCATGCAGGTGGTGGTGCTGCAGACCCGTTCCATCGCGGTGGACCTGCTGCAGGCCACCGGGCTGGGGCGCTCCGAGGCGCTGGCCGAGCTGCCTCCACTGCACCCCGAGTCGGACCAGCGATGACCGGAGTGCCCCGGGTTCCCGCTCGGGCGGACACAGCGGAGAGCAGCGGTCCGGTTCGTCAGCACCCCTGGAGGACGTCCCGAAGCGTTTTCTTCTCCTCGGTGGTCACGGACAGCTCCCAGTTGTGCTTGGTGCCCGTCCAGGCGGCAGCGTAACCGCAGTGGACGCTCTCGTCCGGAGGGAGCCACTCCTCGGGAGGATCGTCGCCCTTGGACTGGTTCACGTTGTCGGTGACCGCGACGAGCTGCGGCCCGTCCAGGTCGTTGGCGAAGTCCTCGCGCTTGTCGGTGCTCCACTCCGAGGCCCCCGAGCGCCACGCCTCGCCCAGCGGAACGATGTGGTCTATGTCCAAATCGGATGGATCTGTCCACGTCCCGCCGTCGTACCAGCTGTTCCACTCGCCCGAGGTCGGATAGCAGTCCCGCCCGGTGTCCACGTCCGTTCCTTCCCGGATGAGCACGCGCTCGCGCACGTTGCAGTTCCGCCCCTCGGCCTTCGCCCAGTGCGGGAACTCGTCCCTGTCGTAACCGTCCATCGACCCCTCCGGGGCGACCCGCAGCTCGTCGAGCAGGTCCGCGGCCTCCGCGGCGCTCGGAGTCCCCGGCGGCGCCGCCTCGTACTCGGTTGCGGTTGACGGCCCACCGCAGGACAGCGTGGCCAGCAGCGGCAGGGCGGCCAGGATCGCGGCCGCGGTCTTTCTCGGGACTGACATGGAGCTCTTCCGGTTCCGGGACGGTGCCGTCCTGATCATCCGGCTCCCGGAGCGGGCCCCGCAATACGATGATCGGTGATTCGTGTCGCGGCTCGTGGTCCCGGGGCCTTCTTCGGCGCCGCCTGCGCCGTCACACGAACCGAGCTGACGAAGCCCTGACTAGGGGCGGACCAGCAGCAGGTCCCTGGTGTGCCGGTACCAGGCGCAGCGGGTCAGCGGCCTGGGGTGGGCCACCCCGTCCCGGTACACGGTGGCCTGTTCGAAACTGGCCTGCACAGCTCGGCCGCCCGCCGTCTCCCGGCGCCGTCGCAGCAGACCACGGTGTGTGACCCTGGTCACGAGACCGTCCGTGACCGGCGCGGGCTGCGTCGCGAGCGGATCGTCGGTCGGTTCGGGCAGTGCGGAGGCCCCCGGATCGGGGAACACCTCCACCGACCGCGCGGGGCCGTGCAGCACACGCCGGTCGTCGCAGTAGATCTGCCCGGTGATCGGGTCGATCGTGCCCAGCCCGAGCAGCACGCCCCCGGAGTCGTCCCTGATGAGGGGGGTGGGGCGGGCGGTCCCGTCCAGCGCCTGGTCGAACCGGCCCGCCGGGACCGACCACAGTTCACCGGCGGGCGACTTCTCCACCGGAACGTAGCCGACGGCCAGCTCGTCCAGCAGGCCCTTGCGGAGCAGGCGCAACACCACGGCGGCGAGATCCGCGTCCGTGCCGTGCACGACAACGCGCCCCTCGGACTCCGCGAGTATCGGATCGACGTCGGTGCGTGACGGCTGGGCGGGGAGTTCGAACCATCGCAGACCCGCGCGTGTCGGGCGTGTTTCGATGTCGACGTTTCCGCAGGATAGTGCGGTGGTAGTCACGTTACGCTCCTGGTTTACCCTGATCGACCGGCATTGGCAGGTGCCGGGCCTTCCTTGGAGTGGCGGCGCAGACGTGGCCACCGACAGCGATGACCCGCCGTTACCAGTTGCACAGACCGCCTCCAGTGACAGGTTGGAGTTTCACATGCCGGCAATCGTGTTGATCGGCGCCCAGTGGGGTGACGAGGGAAAGGGTAAGGCGACCGACCTGCTCGGCGAGCAGGCGCAGTGGGTCGTGCGCTACCAGGGGGGAAACAACGCCGGGCACACCGTGGTGTTGCCGGACGGGCAGGACTTCGCGCTGAAGCTGATCCCCTCCGGGATCCTCAGCCCCGAGGTGCACAACGTCATCGGGAACGGCGTGGTCGTCAACCCGGAGGCGTTGCTCGAGGAGCTGGACGGTCTGGAGGCGCGGGGGGTCGACACCTCCAAGCTCTCGCTGTCGGCGGACGCGCACCTGGTCATGCCGTACCACGTGGCCATGGACAGGGTCACCGAGCGCTACCTCGGCAAGAAGCGCATCGGAACCACGGGGCGCGGCATCGGCCCCTGCTACCAGGACAAGGTGGCCCGCGTCGGCGTCCGCGTCCAGGACGTGCTGGACGAGAAGATCCTGCGCCAGAAGGTCGAGGCCGCGCTGGAGTACAAGAACCAGGTGCTGGTCAAGGTGTACAACCGGCGTGCCATGGACCCCGACGAGGTGGTCGACACCGTGCTCGCGCAGGCCGAGCGGTTCGCCGGTCGGGTCGCCGAGACGAAGCTGATGCTGGACCAGGCGCTCAACCGGGACGAGACGGTGCTGCTGGAGGGTTCGCAGGGCACGCTGCTGGACGTGGACCACGGGACCTACCCGTTCGTGACCTCGTCCAATCCCACCTCCGGAGGTGCGTGCGCAGGCGCGGGAATCGGTCCCAGCCGGATCGACTCGGTGGTCGGCATCCTCAAGGCCTACACCACGCGGGTCGGTTCCGGTCCGTTCCCCACCGAACTGAACGACGCGGCCGGGGAGAACCTGCGCAAGGTCGGTGGCGAGGTCGGCGTGAACACCGGCAGGGACCGGCGCACCGGCTGGTTCGACGCGGTGATCGCCCGCTACTCGACCAGGGTGAACGGCATCACCGACTACTTCCTCACCAAGCTCGACGTGCTGTCCGGGCTGGAGACGATCCCGGTGTGCGTCGCCTACGACGTGGACGGGATGCGCACCTCCGAGATGCCGATGACCCAGACCGGGGTTCACCACGCGGTGCCGGTCTACGAGGAGATCCCCGGCTGGCGCGAGGACATCAGCGGAGCCCGGACCTTCGAGGACCTTCCCCCCAACGCCCGGGCCTACATCGAACGGCTCGAGGAGCTGGCCCAGGCGCGGATCTCGGCGATCGGGGTCGGTCCCGGAAGGGAGCAGACCATCGTGCGCCACGCGATTGCGTGACCGTTCCCGGTGCGGGTTGCGTGGCGGTGCGGGTGGCGGAACCTCTCGCGGGCTCTCGCTGCGGGTGCCCCGACATCGGGTAGCGGCCTGCACGACGTCGGGGCCGTCCTCGCGAGAGCACCACGAGAGAACCCGCTGCGGTGCCGGTGACTCAGGCTCGTAAGCGCTTTCGTTGGACAGCGCCCCTCGGGCGGGAGTGCCGGTCCAGGTGCTCTGCGCACTTCCGGTGCAAGGCCGCACCCCAACGCGAGTGCTGTGAGCCTGACCAGGACGAGAAGCTCCGGTGCGCGAGTCGGATGCATCGCAAGGCTGGGCCGCTCGTCGCGTGTGGCTACTCAAGAGCGGCCCAACACAGCAAGGCGCCGACTCACGTGCCGGCTAACCGACTCACCAAGCAACCGGCACCGCCGACCCTTTCACTCACGGGCGCGCACGGCGATGTCGGGCTGGTCGGCGAACACCGCGTCGACCCCCGTGGCGAAGAGCGCGCGGAGGAAGCCGAACACGTCCCCGTAGGCGCTTTCTCCGCCCGCGCCGCGGAAGTCGGCGGGCAGGAAGGTGTTCTCGGCCCGAACGGTGTAGGGCAGCACCTTCAGCCCCGCCCGGTGGGCGTGTTCCACCAACCGCGTCGGCTCCTCCAGGTACCCCTGCTCGTCCCTGGGCAGGATCATGGTGCTCACCGGGGCCACCCAGTCCGCGTACTCGGCGACGTCCCGCAGCCCCGCGGGCGTGACCATGTCGGCGTAGGTGCGCGGGTCCCCGCTCTCCACGAAGTCGTACGGGGCCCCGCTGCTCCAGACCAGCTGGACCAGGTCGACCCGCAGCCGCCGGTCCAGCCGGCGCAGGTTGCCCACCTCGAAGGACTGCACCGCGACCTCGGCGTGCGGGTCGTTGAGCCCGTTGCGGTCGAGCGCGCGCACCAGGCGGGGTTCCACGGGAAGTCCCACCGAGCGGAAGTAGCTCGGGTGCTTGATCTCCGGTGTGATCCCGATCCGCCTGCCGAGCTCGTGGGACAGCTCCCGTTTCAGCTCGATGACCTCCTGGAGGGTCGGTATCTCGAAGCGGCCGTCGTAGACCGTGTTCCGCTGCCGGATCTCGGGGAGCCGCTCGGTGGCGCGCAGCGTCTTCAGCTCGTCCAGGGTGAAGTCCTCGGTGAACCAGCCGGTGACCGATTCACCGTCGACGACCTTGGTGGTCCTGCGGTCGGCGAACTCGGGGTGCCGCTCCACGTCGGTGGTGCCGCTGATCTCGTTCTCGTGCCTGGCTACGAGCGCGCCGTCCTTGGTGGGGACGAGATCGGGCTCGATGTGGTCGGCCCCCATCCGCGCGGCCAGTTCGTAGGAGGCCAGGGTGTGCTCCGGGCGGTAGCCGGACGCGCCCCTGTGGCCGAAGACCTCGATGGACTCCCCCTCGTCGGGATGCCGTGGTGCGCCCTGCGTGGCACCTGCCGAGGGTGCCAGAGCGCAGACGGAGAGCGCGGACAGCGTCAGGGCGCACAACAGCGCTCCCGCGCGTGGTCGGGTTCTGCTCCGCACGGCGGAGTACCTCCTCGTGAAGGGGCCGGTGTTCAACGGAGGGCAGTATCCCGCACGGCCGGGTGCCGCGCGATCAAATGTGTACTTACGTACTTCTACGTCGCGGTGAACTCTTCGCGACTCGCTTCACCCGTTCGGCGGGGGTGGGCGGTTGTTCTCCCCACCCGAAGCTTTACGCTGCGGGGCGTGCGCATCCTCGTGATTGGTGCAGGCGGCAGGGAACACGCGATCGTGCTGGCGCTTTCCCGCGACCCCGCGGTGACCGCTCTGGCATGTGCTCCGGGCAACGCGGGAACCTCGGTGCTCGCCGAGTCGTATCCGGTCGACGTGTCCGATCCGGCCTCGGTGACCGAACTCGCCGTCGGGTGGCGAGCCGACCTGGTGGTCCTCGGCCCGGAGACCCCGTTGGTCGCCGGCGTGTCCGATGCGCTCCGCGCCGAGGGGATCGCCTGTTTCGGCCCTTCCAGGGCCGCCGCGCGCATCGAGGGGTCCAAGGCCTTCGCCAAGGACGTGATGCTCTCGGCCGGGGTGCCGACGGCGCACAGCGAAACGGTGGACAACCCGGCCAAGCTGGACGCCGCGCTGGTCAACTTCGGTCCGACCTGGGTGGTCAAGGACGACGGGCTGGCCGGCGGCAAGGGCGTGCTGGTCACCGAGGACTTCGACGCGGCCCGCGCGCACGCGTTGAAGCTGCTGGAGGACGGGCACCCGGTACTGCTCGAATCGTTCCTGGACGGCCCCGAGGCCTCCCTGCTGTGCCTGGTCGACGGCTCGACCGTGCGTCCGCTGCTGCCCGCGCAGGACTTCAAACGGGTCGGCGACGGCGACGTCGGCCCGAACACCGGTGGCATGGGTGCCTACGCCCCGCTGCCGTGGGCGGACGAGGAGCTGGTCGACGAGGTGGTGCGCACCGTCGTCCAACCCACCGTCGACGAACTGGCGAACCGCGGGACCCCGTTCTCGGGGCTGCTCTACGCGGGATTGGCGCTGACCTCGTCCGGTCCGCAGGTCGTCGAGTTCAACTGCCGGTTCGGTGACCCGGAGACCCAGGCGGTGCTCGCGATGCTGCGCACCCCGTTGTCGGGTCTGCTCGACGCGGTGGCGCGAGGTGAGCTGGCCGAGCAGCCCGAACCGGAGTGGCTGCCCGGTGCGGCCGTGACGGTGGTTCTCGCGGCGGAGGGCTACCCCGGACGGCCGCGTGTCGACGAGGTGATCGGTGGTTCCGACGCCCCCGGGGTGCTGCACTCCGGCACTCGGGTCCGCCCGGACGGGAGCGTGGTCTCCGCTGGTGGCCGGGTGCTGTCGGTGGTGGGCACCGGAGCGGACCTGGAGTCCGCGCGGGAGGAGGTCTACCGCCGGGTCGATGCGGTGCACCTGCCGGGTGCGCACTACCGCACCGACATCGCGGCCCGCGCGGCCCGGGGCGAGCTCACCCTTCCCCGGAAGAGCGGTTCCACCCGGAACTCCTGAGCGGGCCTGCTGCTCGATTCGCCCGAGGGGTCGGGCGGGGGAAAGCGGCTGCGCCGCTCGCCCGACGACCAGCCCGAGGTTTCTCGAACGCGCGGGACCTCGCCCGGGACGAGTTGTGGGACGCTGGCGGGGACGGCTTCACACGGTGGGATCGAGCGCCTGTTTCCCGCCGTGCTCCGCGGAGCCCTCTTTCGTGGCGAGGTGAGCTGAGATGTGGTGGAAGGTAGTTCTCGGGCTGCTCGCGCTCTGGCTGGTTGTCTCGGTCGGCGGAGCGATCATCGGGTTCGTGGTCAAGGGGCTGTTCTGGATCGCCGTGCTCGGTGGTGTGCTGTTCCTGGCCACGGCGGCGATCGGCTGGGCGAAGAAGGACGACAAGCAGCTGAAGGACCGCGCGCGGTGAACGGTGCTCCGGCGCGTGCGGGGCTCTCCCGGGCACGCGCCGGCGGGCGGCTGCCGGCCGGTGGAGCCCCGCGCGGGTCAGCGACCGTCCCCGACGCCGGGGACGCCGCGTGAGCGCAGCACCTCGCGCGCGTGCTCGGGGCCCTGCCACAGTTCGGCTTCGAGCCCCGCTTTCCGGGCCGCCTCGACGTTGGCGGGACCGTCGTCGAAGAACAGGCACTGCCCCGGTGCGGCCCCGAGCCGGTCCAGCAGTATTCGCCAGACGCCCTCGTCGGGTTTGGCCGTTCCCAGATCGCCGGAGAAGAGCAGCCGCCGGAAGTGACGTGTCCAGGGCATCCGCTCCACGGTCCGCGCGAACGTGACCGGAGCGTTGGACAGCAGAGCCAGTTCGGACGACCGCGCCCCGAGGTCCCGGAGCAGCGCGAGGGTTCCCGGGTCGAAATCCGACCACCCCGCGATGTCGATCCGGGTCAGCTTCTCGGCCAGCTCCGCGTCCACGGTCCTGTCCAGCCGTCCGGCCACCGCCTCCCAGTACTCGCGGTCCACGCGGCCCCGGTCGTAGGCGTCGCGTTCGGCGAAGTACGCGCTGGTCACCTCGGGCACGCCCGAACCGTCGAGCCCCAGCTCGGCCGCGATCCGGGGCAGCGCACCGGTGGGCCTGCTTATGACGCCGCCGTAGTCGAAAACCACCCAGCGCGGGGGTTCGGGCGAAGCGGGCACGTCTGGCGACCTCCTGGGAACCGTTCTCGAGGTGATTCGCACGGCGCCGTCGACTGCGCGGACGGAGGTTTCGGCGCCGCCTGAGCCGAAGGCACCCCCCGGACCCACCGACGACCCGCCCCGGGAAGCCCTATCAGGCTCCCTGGTCCACCCGGCGCAGCGCCTCGTCGATGTCGGCCGAGCTCACGTCACCGTGCGTGACGAACCGCAGTCTGCCGCCCATCGGCACGGCGAGCACGCCGAGTCCGCGCAGCCACTCGAGACTGTGCTGCACGTCCGGGACGGACGCCAGCACGATGTTCGTCTGCGGCGAGGTGATGTTCCAGCCGCGTTCGGCGAGCCCGTCGGCCAGCTTCTTCGCGTTGTCGTGGTCGCCGCGCAGTCTCTCGGTTCGGTCCAGCGCCACCAGGCCGGCCGCGGCCAGCACACCGCCCTGGCGGACGCCGCCCCCGAGCATCTTGCGCATGCGGCGGGCCTGCTCGACGAAGTCGGAGCTGCCCGCGACCGCGGAACCGACCGGAGCGCCGAGGCCCTTGCTGAGACAGGTCTGCACCGTGTCCGCTCCCACGGTCAGGGCCGCGGGAGGGACGCCCAGCGCGGTCGCTGCGTTGAAGATGCGCGCGCCGTCCACGTGAACCCTGAGCCCGTTGTCCTTGGCCGCGGCCACCAGCTGCGCGTGTTCGTCGGGTGGGATGACCGTGCCCCCGGCCCCGTTGTGCGTGTTCTCGAGGCAGAGCAGGTTGGTGCGCAACGCGTCGTAGCGCCCCGTGTCGGCCGCTTCGGAGCGAATCAGCCAGGGAGTGGGGCGTCCCGGGCCCGCGTCCCAGCTCAGGGGTTCGGGCATCCCGGAGGCGAGCCAGGCCGCCGAACCGAGCTCGTGGGTGAGCACGTGCGCTTTGCGCGGCGCGAGGAAACGGTCCCCGCGCTGCAGGTGCACGGAGAGCGCGATCAGGTTCCCCATGGTGCCGCTGGGTACCCACAGCGCCTCCTCGGTGCCGAGCAGTTCCGCGATTCTGGTTTCCAGCTTCCGCATGGTCGGGTCGCGGTCCAGCACGTCGTCGCCGAGTTCCGCGGCGGCCATGGCCGCCGTCATCCGCTCGTCGGGACGCGTCACCGTGTCGGAACGGAGATCGATCGGCATCAATTTGGTCACGAACAGATCACACCATATCTGGACGCCGGTGGGGAATCGGGTGTTCGCCCCTGGGAGCGACCGCGATTCCGGCGGGGGTGTGGTGATCGCACCCGGTGGACGTGCAACCGTGAAGGGCGGACGTTCCGTCCTGGTACGTGTCGGCACGCAACGAGCGGAGGCTTCCGCGTGGACCAACGCGAGGAGCAGGAGTTCGCGGACTACTTCG
Organism: Actinopolyspora biskrensis; assembly: GCF_013408175.1. GTDB lineage: Bacteria > Actinomycetota > Actinomycetes > Mycobacteriales > Pseudonocardiaceae > Actinopolyspora > Actinopolyspora biskrensis. The sequence goes on along the minus strand of NZ_JACBYW010000003.1, from coordinate 576,452 downwards.
CGGCTCGGAGAGAGGCCGTGCGTCGGATGGCGTACATGATGTGCGGCGATTGGCACCGCGCGGACGACCTCGCCCAGAACGCTTTCATCGCGGTGCACCGCAAATGGCGCAAGATACGCGACAAGGACGCGCTGGACGCCTACGTCCGGAGGACCCTCACGCGTGCGGTGATCGACGAGTCGCGGAAGCCGTGGCGCCGGGAGCGGACGGTGGAGCAGCTCCCCGAACGGCCTGCCGGGAACCCGGACGTGGACGATTCCGTGGCCACTCGCCGCACGCTGCTCGCCGGACTGCGCATGGTGCCGCCCAAGCAGCGGGCCGTGCTGGTGCTGCGCTACCTGGAAGGACTCGACGTGGCCGGGGTCGCCGAGGTCATGAAGTGCAGCGAGGGCAATGTGAAGAGCCAGACGGCGCGGGGGCTGGAGGCGCTCCGAACCGCTCTGGGGGACTCGCTCGGCGATCTGCGGTCGATGTCGTGAGGAGGTCGGACAGTGCAGGAGCGTGATCTCACCGAGCTGTTCCGGGACGCGGCGGAAGCCGCGCCCGAGGCCACGTTCGACGAGAACGACGTGGCCAGGGCTTCCCGCCGGGTGACGGCTCGCAGGCGGATCGGGGCCGTCGGAGGCTCCACGGCGGTGTTGGCCGTGCTGGTCACCGGTGTCGGCTTCGGCGCGGGCTGGTTCGAACCGGAGGTCAGCACCCGGGCCGATCCCCCGCCGAGCGCTTCGGCCCCGGACGGCCCGGAGCCGCGTGCGGGCGGTGAGGGCAAGGCCCCCACGATGCTCTCCGTCCCCGGAGGGGGCGAGTCGGGCGGATGCGGTCCTCCGGACCAGCGGCTGGCGAGCGAGCTTTCGGAGGAGCTGACGGAGGTCTCCACCGCGAGCGCGCCCGTGGCCGCCGCGGACTGTCCCCCCGAGGCGAAGACGGCCTCCTTCCAGCTGAGCCGGGGCTCGGCCAGCGGCAACGTGGCGGTGGTCCTCGGGCCGGCGGCCGCGGGTCCCACCGAGGGCGACGCCGAACTGGAGCGCAACCGGAACGGCGGGGTGGAAGTGACCGTCCGCGCGAGCAGCGGCCGGGAGCTGACGCTGCGCAGCAGCCCGGACAGCGGTGGACAGGCCCCTTACGCCGCGGAACTGCGCGACATCGCCGAGCGGTTGGCCGACGAACTGTGACCCCGGTGCGCACGTGGCATGGCGAGTGCGCACCGGTGCCGGGAGAACCGGCCGTGCCCGTCCCGGGCAGGTGAGCACAGCCGGTGTCTCCGTTCCGCCCGCCCGCCGCTCAGCGGGCGGGCGGCGGGATCAGCACGAGACGACCTTGTCCAGGTAGGGACGTGCGCCGTACGAAACGTGGCTCCGGGTGTTCTTGGGGGCGACCGAGATGCACCGGCTGTCCCTGCCGCGCGCCATGATCGCCTTCACGCGTTGGTTCTTCTTGCACTTGTTCGTGAACTTCACCTTGGTGGACTCGACTCCCTTGTTCTGGGTGACCCGGACGCAGCCGGGGGCCTTGTCCGCCGGGGCCGCCGCGCTCGCCGCACCGGCTTCCCGGTGTTCCGCGGTGGCCCCGGCCGCCGCGGGGACGCCGAGGGCCCCGGTCAGTGCCAGCGTCGCGCCCATGAGAGCGATTCCGTGCTTGCGCATTTGCTTCTCCCTTCCGCAGTGGAGTGCGATCTGCACGGAGGTCACTCTGGCCGCTGCGCGAGGCACCGCGCCAGCGTTACGCCGCTACGCGGAACGTTCCGGAGTTCCGACCTGCTATGATCCCGAACACAAAGGTCTTGATCGTGTTGTGGAAGTGTGTTCGGCGGATCCGGTGCGGCCTTGGGGACCGCTGGTTACCGGGTCGATGGGGGCAGGATGGCGACACCGCGGCGCGGTGGGTGGACACCGCTGGACCCGGAGGTCCCGCCGTACACGCGTGCGCTGACCGAGCGCCTCAGGGAGAGCTGCCTGCGAGCGGGGCGCCCCTCGTTCAGGCAGTTGCGCATGCGCAGCACCTCCTCGGGCGGTGTGACGTTGACGCTGGCGACGCTGAGCCGCGTGTTCACCCCGGATCCCTCCGCGACCGACCAGCGCAGTCTGCCCGAGTGGGTCTACTACGAGACGCTGCTCGAGCTGCTGGGGGTCGACGCCGCTCCCTTCCGCGAACTGTGGGAGCGCGCCCAGCGCGAGTGGCGTCTCCGGGAGAAGGCGACGCCCGAGGCACCCGCGGAGCCGTGCACCGCGGACGTCCCGGAGTCACGTGCGGAGCCGTCCGGGGTGGCGGGCTCCTCCGGGAGCCCCCGCGCGCGTGAGTCCGGCGCCGACGTCGCTCCGGCGGCCGCGGGGGAGGATCCCGAGGGGGCGCCCGGGGGCGGGGTCGGCCTGGAGGAGGACTCCGCGGAATCGGACGAGGTCGCTCCCGTGGAACGCCTCCCCGAGTCCCCCGCTCGGGGAAAGACGCTCCGGTACTCGTTCCGACCTGCGATTCTGCTCGTGCTGGTCCTGCTGTTCGGCGGGGGTGCGGGGGTGCTCGCCGTGCTGCCCGACGAGCGGTCGCTCCCGGAGCGGGCCGAGGAGTCCGTCCGAGATTCGCGGCGGACCTCCGCGGTGACCCGTCAGTCGGACGGCAGCAGCCCCTACGAGACCGAGTGCGCCGATCCGACACGTGTGCGGGTGTTCTACAGCCACCTCTACCGGGACTGGCCGCGGCAGAACGAGCCCACCACGGCCGTCGTCCGGCTGCACTACAGTCCCACCTGTCGTACGGTCTGGGCCGTTCTGGAGGACGCCGCACCCGGTTCGGTGGCCACCTTGCGCCGGGAGAGCGACGGTGCCGAGTTGAGCTGCACGGCGGGGGCGAACGGATCGTGCATCACACCTCAGCTGGACGATGCCGGTCATCGCAGCTTCGCCGAGGCCCACGGGGACGGGACCTACGCCCGCACACGGTCCTTCTGACACTCGTGGCGGAGCTTTGCGCGGGTGGTCGGGCAGCCGTCACGTGATTCGGCACCTTGCCGCGTCGGCCGAGCACCCGAGCCGCACGAACCCTCCTGCCGGAGGTCTCGCCTCCGTGCCGGGGGCTCGTCGGAACACGGTGGTGGTTCCGCACACCGTAGTGGTACGGCCGTGCCACTTTTTGGGTAGGGTAGCCGCCGGAAGACGTTGATCGCCCTCTCGTGGAAAGGCGCTGCCGATGGCCTGGCTGGTGTTGATCATCTCCGGCTTCCTCGAAGCCGGGTGGGCCGTTTCCCTGAAACTCTCGGAGGGATTCAGCAGGCTCGTGCCGAGCGTGACTTTCCTCGTGCTCGCCGCGGGCAGCTTCGCCGGGCTCGCCTGGGCGATGCGCGCGCTGCCCGTCGGTCCGGCCTACGCGGTCTGGACCGGGATAGGGGCCGCGTTGACCGCCGTGATCGGCATGGTCTGGCTCGGCGACACCGTCTCCGTGATCAAGGTGGTTTCGATCGTGCTGATCATCGCCGGGGTGTTCGGGTTGAACCTGGCCGGAGGTGGGCACTGAACGGCCCGCGCGTGACGAGCCCGCCCCCAGCGGATGCTGGGCGTGCGTGTCTTCCGGCCGAGCGTTCTTCCCTAGGATCGGCACGATGACGGCGGCGAGCACTCCGAAAGGCGAACGACGGCGGCACCTGCTGGTGGTGGCCGCGGCCGAACTGCTGACGGAAGGAGGGTTCGCGGCCGTCCGGCACCGTGCTGTCGCCGAGCGCGCCGGGCTTCCGCTGGCCTCCACCACCTACTACTTCGACTCGCTCGACGAGCTGATCGGAGCCGCTGTGCGGTACGAGGCCGAAGGGGAGCTCGCGGAGGGGCGGCGCCGGCTCGAACTGCTTTCCGAGCAGCCGCACGGCACCGAGGACGTCATCGAACTGATCCTGGACCTGCTGCTGGGGACCGCCTCGCGGCAGGGCGGCACGGAGTCGGTGCTGCTGCGTTACGAGCGGCTGGTCGGCTCGCCGCGCAGACCCGGCCTGGCCGAACTGATGCGCGAGCTGGCCGCGCGGTTGCACGACCTGCTCGGCGAGATCCTCACCAGGTCGGGGATGGAGATCAGCAGGGAGCGGATGTTCGAGCTGATCGCCCTGGTGGACGGTGCGGTGGTCAACGCGCTGATCGAGAGCGATCCCGATCCGAGGGGCGCGGCCCGGCGGATGCTGCGTGCTCAGTTGCTCTGACTCCGCGGCGTGTCCTCGCCCAGCGGGCGAGTTCGTCGTCATGCCTCGGCGGGAGCGAGGCCGTACCGCCGATCTCGGGGAAAGCTCCCGATCTCAGAGGCCGCGGGCTTCGGGCGAGTGCTCGCTCGGTCGGGGTCGGTCGTCGGGAGAGCGCCGGATCCGCTCTCCTCCACCCGCGCGGTCGGCGCCGCCGCGGGTTCTCCCGTGGTGCTCCCGCGAAGACGGCCCCGACGTCGTGCGGGCCGCCACCCGATGCCGGGCACCCGCGCACGAGACCGCGCGAGGACCTGCGCGGCAACCACCCACGCGAACCGACCCGCGCACTCCCTTGGGCGGAATCGGAGCTCCGGCGTCGTGCGATCAGGGCCGCCGGTATCCTTGCCGACCGTGACGGACAAGCCCAGCATTCCCGACGCACTGGCCAGCCGGTACGCCTCACCAGAGCTGGTGAAGCTCTGGTCTCCGCAGCACAAGGTCGTCCTGGAGCGCAAGCTGTGGCTCGCGGTGCTGCGGGCGCAGTCCGAGCTCGGCGTCGAGGTTCCCGAAGAGGCCATCGAGGACTACGAGCGGGCCCTGGAGCGGGTCGACCTGGAGTCGATCGCCGAACGGGAGCGCGTCACCAGGCACGACGTCAAGGCGCGCATCGAGGAGTTCAACGAACTCGCCGGGCACGAGCACGTGCACAAGGGCATGACCTCGCGCGATCTGACCGAGAACGTGGAGCAGCTGCAGGTCCGGCGCAGTCTGGAACACGCGCGCGACCGCACCGTCGCGGTGCTGGCCAGGATGGGGCAGCTGGCGGGCGAGCACGGTGAGCTGGTCATGGCGGGCCGTTCGCACAACGTCGCGGCCCAGGCCACCACGCTCGGCAAGCGGTTCGCCACGGCCGCCGACGAACTGCTCGTGGCCTACCGCAGGCTGGAGGAGCTGCTCGCGCGCTACCCGCTGCGCGGCATCAAGGGTCCCGTGGGCACTTCCCAGGACGCGCTGGACCTGTTCGACGGCGACCTGGACAAGCTGACCGAGCTGGAACGCAGGGTCGCCGGACACCTCGGCTTCGGCAAGGTGCTCGGCAGCGTCGGGCAGGTCTACCCCCGGTCCCTCGACTTCGAGGTGCTGACCGCGCTCTCGCAGCTGGCCGCGGCACCGTCCAGCCTGGCCAAGACCATCCGGCTGATGGCGGGGCAGGAGCTGGTCACCGAGGGCTTCAAGCCGGGGCAGGTCGGCTCCAGCGCGATGCCGCACAAGATGAACACGCGCTCCTGCGAGCGGGTCAACGGGCTCGCCGTGGTGCTGCGCGGATACGTCTCGATGTCCGGCGAGCTCGCGGGCGACCAGTGGAACGAGGGGGACGTCTCCTGCTCGGTGGTGCGGCGCGTGGCGCTGCCCGACGCGTTCTTCGCCTTCGACGGGCTGCTGGAGACGATGCTGACCGTGCTGGACGAGTTCGGCGCCTTCCCCGCCGTGATCGACCGGGAACTGGACCGGTACCTGCCGTTCCTGGCCACCACCAAGGTGCTGATGGCGGCCGTGCGGGCCGGTGTGGGCAGGGAGACCGCGCACGAGGCGATCAAGGAGAACGCCGTGGCGGTGGCTCTGGACATGCGCGAGCGGGGGTTGGAGCGCAACGACCTGCTCGACCGGTTGGCCGCGGACGAGCGGCTGCCGCTGGACCGCGAGCGGCTCGGTGAGCTGCTGTCCGACCCGCTGGAGTTCACCGGGGCGGCCGCCACTCAGGTGCGCGAGGTGATCTCCGAGATCAACGCGGTCGTCGAGCGGCATCCCGATGCGGCGGCCTACACCCCCGCGCCGATCCTCTGAACGGGGAGAGCCGGTGCCTCGGCCCGCGTGGGTACCTACTTGGCGGAACCTCTCGCGGGCTCTCGCTCCGGCCAGGCCCGACATCGGGCAGCGGCCCGCACGACGTCGGGCCTTCCTCGCGAGAGCACCACGGGAGAACCCGCGGCGGTGCCGACCGCGTAAGTGGTGAAGAGCGGCTGCGCCGCTTGTCCGGTGGCCGGGCACTCGACGGCCCGCTACTTCGCCGCCCGGCCGGGTGAGGCAGAATGCGGCTCGTGGTCGCGCTTTCCGAATACCGCCCGGTCGCGGCGGGCAAGGTCCGTGAACTCTACGAAGTGGACGAGGACCACCTGCTGCTGGTCGCCTCGGACCGCATCTCCGCCTACGACCACGTGCTGCGGACACCGATCCCGGACAAGGGACGGGTGCTCACCGCGATGAGCGTGTTCTGGTTCGAGCTGCTCGGGGACCTGGTCGACAACCACCTGGTCGCAGCGGGCGACGACCCGCGCATCCCCGCCGAGGTGCGTGGCAGGGCGCTGCTGGTGCGCAAGCTGGACATGCTGCCCGTGGAGTGCGTGGCGCGCGGTTACCTCAGCGGTTCCGGCCTGGCCGAGTACCGGGAGACCGGCGAGGTCTGCGGGGTGCCGCTGCCCGACGGCCTCACCGAGGCCTCGCGGCTTCCGGAACCGATCTTCACCCCGGCCACCAAGGCGGAGCTGGGCGATCACGACGAGAACGTCAGCTTCGCCGCCGTGGCCGACACCGTGGGCCCGCGCCGTGCGGAGCAGCTCCGGGAGCTGACCCTGGGGATCTACGAGCGGGCCGCCGAGCACGCGCGTGGCAGGGGCGTGGTCCTCGCGGACACCAAGTTCGAGTTCGGCGTCGGGGAGGGCGGGAAGCCGGTTCTCGCCGACGAGGTGCTCACCCCGGACTCCTCGCGCTACTGGCCCGTCGACGAGTACGAGCCGGGCAGGGCACAGCCCTCCTTCGACAAGCAGTACGTGCGGGACTGGCTGACCTCCTCCGAGTCCGGTTGGGATCGTTCCGCCGACGCGCCGCCCCCGCCGCTTCCCCCGGAGGTGGTGGCGGCCACGAGGCAGCGCTACGTCGAGGCCTACGAGCGGATCACCGGACGTGATCTGGCCGACTGGCCCGCGGACTCCGCCGACTCGTGACGAACCCCCGCGTGGACGGCTGACCGCGGGCGCCCGAGCCGCGAGGCCCTGCTGCCGCGCGGGCGTCCGGGCGGCCGCGTCGGGAGGGACACCGTCCCTTCTCCCGGTGGCCACCGGTGTTTCGCCCTCCGGCCACGTCGTCTTCAGAGCGGGATGGCCCCATGAGGGCCGTGGGTACGCGGCTCGTGGTCTCGTTGTACGGCATCGGTGGTGGGGAGGCGCTGGACCGCTGCGAGCGCTTCGCCGCGGCGATGGAAGCCCGTGGCGTCGCGCTGTCGCTGCTGGTGCCACCGGCCGAGCTGACGGACCCGGCCGTGTCCGAGTGGCTGCTCCGGCGTCGCGAGCGGGGCGACTTCCCGGTGCTGCACGGGACGGGCGGGGTCTTCCAGCGCGCGGGGAGCGCCTTCGACGCCCCGCGCTTCCTGCCGAGGCACGAGGCCGGGCTGTGGCTGGCCGCGGCGAACGCCGTGCTCGAGGCCCGCGGGCTGTCGACCGAGGCGTTCGCGGTGCGGGCGAACCGCGTTTCGGGCGGCGCTCTGCACGCGCTGCGCGACTCGGGCTTCGGGCTCTGCGTCGGTCCCACCGTGGTCCGTGATCTCCGCGAGGACTCGACGCACCGGGCAGGGGCGCGGGTTTTCACCGGGCCACGTGGGGAGGCGGGGCGCTGCAGAGCCCTGCGCGTGGGCACCGAACGGGCGGTGCTGGAGGGCAGGTGGCTGACGCGGCTCGCGGTCTCCGCCGCGGACCTGCTGGTCCCGCGGCGACGGCTGGCCGTGGCGGACGCCGTGGACGGCGCGCTGGCGCGCGGGGCCGGACCGGTTACCTACGGTCAGCTGGTCCCGCGGGACCGCGCCCCGCTTCCGGTTCCCGGAACGCGGGGCGGGGTCCCCAATCCGGACCCGTTGACCAGCTGACCGACGGACCGGCCGTCACGCCTGCTGGGGCTGGGGGATCTCGGTGGGTTCGCCCCTGTGGAGGCGGTTGACCGTGTTCCCCTCCGGGCCGAGCTGCTCGAACTTGCTGTAGTGCATCTCCGGCACGGAGAGCACGGCCTCGTGGATCGGGACCGTGATGCGCGGGGCCACCTCCCGCAGGAAGTCCACCGCCTCGGAGAGCTTCAGCCACGGTGCCCCCGTGGGCAGGCCGAGCACGTCGACCCGTTGCTCGGGCACGTGGAAGGAGTCCCCCGGGTGGTAGAAGGCCCCGTGGTCGAAGAGGTAGCCGATGTTGGCGATGACGGGGATGTCCCGGTGGATGACCGCGTGCCGACCACCGACCACGTCGACCGGTACCCCGGCGAGTTCGAACGCGTCCCCGGCCTGGGCGACCTCGGCCGTGGTGCCCAGTTCGGACAGGGCCGCTGCCGACTCGGTGTCGGCCACCAGCCGGGCGTTCGGGTTGTTGCGCAGTACGGCGGGCAGGCGTTCGGTGTCCAGGTGGTCGGGGTGCTTGTGCGTGATCAGCACCGCGTCCAGGTCACGGAGCGCGTCGAAGCCCTCGGAGAAGGTCCCCGGGTCGATCAGCAGCCGGGCCGTGGACATCTCGACCAGTACGCAGGAGTGACCGTAGTGGGTCAGCCGCAAGGGTTACCTCCGTGTTCTCGTTCGACTGTGGTGACTCGCTGGTGCTCTTCGGCGCGGGAGGGGCGAGGAATCCATCCGGGCGACTCGCACCGCTGCGGGTTCGCTCGCGAGGACGGTCCCGACGCTGTGCAGGCCGCTGCGCGAGGCGCCCTCCGACGCAGCGGGGCGCGGCTCACGTGACGGCTGACCGGCCGGCAACGCAGAGCTCCGCTGTGAGCTGCTACTCGTAGGGTTTCCACCTCCGCCCCTGAACCATGTCGCCGAAACCCATCCAGACCAGGTTCATCAGTCGCATCGACAACGCGTCGGCCGTGTACTCGGGGTGGTCGATCCACCAGTCGAGCATGGACTCCCCCGCGCCGACCAGCGCGGCGGCGAACGGTTGCATCTGCTCGTGCGGCACAGGCTGTTCGTCGGTGCCGCTCGCGCGCGCCAGCAGTGCCGTTACCAGGTTCAGCGCGCGTTGCCTCCACTCGGAGAGCTCGGCGGTGAAGGGCTGCCCCTGGGTACTGGCCTGGCGATGCAGGACCGTCCAACTGGCGCGGTTCTCGTTGGCGTACTCGAAGAAGGCTCGCAGGCCACGCCAGAGTTGCTCGTCCGGACTCAGGTTCGCCTCGACGGCCTGGCCGATCGAGTCGATCAACCGGTTCGCCTCCCGTCGAATGCAAGCGACGAAGAGTTCCTCCTTGGAACCGAGGTAAGTGTAGATCATGGGTTTGGAGATCTCGGCGACCTCGGAGATCTCGTCCATCGCGGCCTCGTGGTAGCCGTGCTGGGCGAACACCTGCACGGCGGCGTCCAGGATCTGGCGTTCGCGCACTTCGCGGGGCAGCCGTCGGGAACGTGGCCTGGCGGGGGGTCCGGACCGCTCGGCCCGGGGATGTCTCGCGTCCTGCACCCTGAGGAGTCCTTTCGCGGCGGCTTGAGTGCGTGCTCGGGTGCCGGTGCGTGAGCCGGCGCCCCGCCGAGCCGGGGCGTTCGCGCGGGCGACCCGGTCGCGCGATCCGCCCGGCTCGCGCGCCGGAGCTTCGCACGCTACTCAGGCTGAGCACCCAAGCCGGCACACCATTCTGCAAGGTCCCGGGTGCCGTCCGCCGACTTGGTTCGGTGATCGGTGATCTCGGGGTGCTTCGGAGGTCCGGAACAGGGCCGGGCGGCGTACAGTGGAGCGGGGTTGATCGAAACTGCCTTGCCGCTTTACCTACTCCGGAGTAGTCTTACTCGTGAGTAGGTAATGGAGGGCTTTCACATGACAGAATCCGACCCGATCGCCGCCCTCGGCTCCACGGACCCGAAGCAACTCGGCAGCGAGGAATTCGTCGCGCTGCTGGAAGCGGCCTCCGAGCTGGCGGCCGACGACGCCGAGGTCGACCTCAGCTCCCTGGAGCCGCAACAGTTCGCCAGGCTCATCTCGCGGGCCTCGGACGAACAGCTCAGAGCCGTCATGGCGCGCCCGGAGCTGGCCGAGCGGATCCTGGACGAGGTGTTCCGGCGCATGGGCGAGCACTACCGCTCCGACAAGGCGGGCGGCACCGAAGCGGTGGTGCGCTGGCGCATCAACCTGGACGGTTCCGCCGCCCCGGGGGACTCCTCCACGGACGGGCAGGACGACCCCGGCGTGCTGCGCTACGAGTGCGTGCTCTCGGAAGGCGCCTGCACGGTGAGCAAGACCCCGGAACGGGAACCTCGGGTCACGGTCATGCTCGGACCGGTCGAGCTGCTCAAGCTCGCCTCCAGCAACGCTTCGGCGCCGATGCTGTTCATGACGGGCAAGCTGAAGGTCGCGGGCGACGTGGGATTCGCCGCGGGACTCACCAAGCTCTTCCAGATCCCGAAGGCGTGACAGACCTCCCCGCCCGCGGGCGGAACACGAGCACCTCCCCTCCGAGTCGTACCCCCGATCCGCCGAGGACGTTATGAGCTTCTCGCTAGAACTGACCGAAGAGCACCGGGAACTGCGCGACTGGCTGCACGGATTCGCCGAGCGGGAGATACGCCCCGCCGCGGCCGAGTGGGACGAGCGCGAGGAAACACCGTGGCCCGTCATCTCCGAAGCGGCCAAGGTCGGTCTGTACGGGTTCGAGACACTGGCGACCTTCTGGGCGGACGAGACGGGACTCTCGCTGCCGATCGCCAACGAGGAGCTGTTCTGGGGCGACGGCGGGATCGGGATGGCGATCTTCGGAACCACGCTGGCCGTGGCGGGGATCTTCTCCGCGGGGACCCCCGACCAGCTGGCCGAGTGGGTGCCCCAGTGCTACGGGGACGCGGACGACCCCCGGGTCGCGGCGTTCTGCTCCTCGGAACCCGACGCGGGCTCGGACGTGGCGGCCATGCGCACCCGCGCGGTCTACGACGAGGCCACGGACGAGTGGGTGCTCAACGGGCACAAGGCCTGGGCGACGAACGGGGGGATCGCCAACGTCCACGTGGTTCAGGCCGTGGTCGACCCCGAGCTGGGATCGCGCGGGCAGGCCGCGTTCGTGGTCCCGCCCGGAACTCCCGGGCTCTCCTCGCCGAGCAAGATCCGCAAGCACGGTCTGCGGGCCTCGCACACCGCCGACGTCTTCCTCGACGACGTGCGTGTTCCGGGCAGGTGCCTGCTCGGGGGCAAGGAGAAACTGGACGAGCGGCTCGCACGCGCCAGGGAGGGCGGCAAGTCGAGCTCACAGGCGATGCGCACCTTCGAGCTCTCCCGGCCCACCGTAGGAGCGCAGGCGATCGGCATCGCCAGAGCCGCCTACGAGCAGGCGTTGGAGTACGCCGGACAGCGGGAGACCTTCGGCCGCCCCATCGTCGACAACCAGGGGATCGCGTTCACGCTCGCCGACATGCGCACCGAGATCGACGCGGCGCGACTGCTGGTCTGGCGGGCTGCCTGGATGGGACGCAACGAGGTCCCGTTCACCTCCGGGGAAGGCTCGATGTCGAAGCTGAAGGCGGGCCGGGTGGCCACCTGGGCCACCGAGCGCGCCATCCAGGTCCTGGGAGGCAGCGGCTACACCAGGGAGTACCCGGTGGAGCGGATGCACCGCGACGCCAAGATCTACGACATCTTCGAGGGCACCGAGCAGATCCAGCAGCTCGTGGTGGCCAGGGCCATTTCCGGCCGCCACATTCCCTGAGTGGAGGTCGGCGGGGTCGGGTTGCCTGGCCGGTCGCCCGGCGGAACCTCGGTCGGGGTCTCGCTGCGGGATCCTCGACATCGGGTAGGCACCTGCACAACGTCGAGGCCGTCCTCGCGAGACCCGGGACCGAGAACCCGCGGTCGGTCGGGGTGCTCAGGCTCGTAAGCGCTCGCGTTGGCGTGACGGATTTTTCGGGGACTCGGTTGGGCGTAGGTGGTTGCTTGGCGGCGGTGCCGACTGCGTAGGGGCTGAAGTACCTGGGGCGGGCTGAAGCGCTCCCGGCGGGGGCGGCGGGTCGGTCCGCCGAGCGGCGCTCACTCGGCGGAGCGCTCGCCACGGCGCTGGATGGCGCACGTCACTGTTCGTTGACAGTGCGGGGCCGTACTGTTCAGCTTGCTGCGCTGCGCTTTCTGATTTGTCCGGAGTGGGCGCTCCCCGGTGGTTCGTGGTGTTCACCACGGTTCGGAATTCCCGCCTGTTTTGACTTCGTTGCTCTGGGATGGTGTTTGGTTGCGACGCGGTTACGTGGTTTGAATCTTCACCCGAACGGAGGAGATCGAACAACTTATCCCGTGGCAGCCGTGTACTCCGCGTTTCATCGACGTGGGCGATCCGCGGTCCTGCCGTGGGGCGCGCGGCCCCCGGCCGGGGGAGCCCCGAACACGTGGGGCACCATGCCGGAACCTCGGACGGGCGACGACGCCGGGGCTCCGGCTTCGCTTCGAGAGTGATTGGGAGGGCGAAGCGGTGAGCAAGGCGACATCCGACCCCGGAACTCCGATCTTCGGGGAGCTCCACAGCGAGCTCGAACTGCCGGAGATCGACGTGCACGACTTCGAGTGGCACGAATTCGACTTCCCCGAGGGGCCCTCGGCCACTCGGCCACCGGAGGTCGACGGCGGCGAGCCGAACCGAACCGCGACGCCGAGCGAGACGGCGGGCGAGGAGTCCGGGCAGAACGCACCTCGGGGCGAGGACGGCGCGGGTGAGCCCGAACCGTCCGCGGACGGGCAGGAAGCCCGGAACGAACCCACCGGGGAAGCCTCCGTCGAGGAGGAAGCGGCGCACGGAACCACGCGTTCGGAGGAGCGGGCGAGCCGGCGTTCCAGGGCCGAGAGCACCGAGGCGGCCCAGGACTCCGACAGCGGGGACTCCCAGCACGGCGAGCAAAGCAGCAACGCCGCGGCCGAGGCGGTGGCCGGCGCGGCGGCAGCGCAGCGCGGGGGCCGCAGGCGCAAGGAGGACTGAGCCCACGAGCGGCTCGCGGCGGGCCGTCCGGCCCGCGGAAGGTCGCTCACGCCTCCGGTGATCCCCGAGCCACGTGTCCTCCCGAACGACACGTGTCCGACGAAGGGTTCTCACGTCCCCCGGACGGTCGAGCCGGTGGCGCGCGGCGTCGAATTCTCCGCGGCGGCACACCCTCGAATCCGCGGTGCGGTCGCCCGCGGCGCCACAGTGGCCGAATTCCTCGCCACGCCAGGTGGCCGACTGCGTCGGCAGACGTGTTTCCGGCGTCTTGACCGATCCACTTCCGCGTGTTCGACGACGGTGTGGGCTTTCGCTACCTGTTCGGAGAGAGGTGGCGGGACTTCGAGGTGCTCGACGAGCACACGGAGTTCCGGTTCACCGGCAACCACGCGGCCTGGTCCATCCCGGCCAACTACGACTCCTACGAGTACCTGTACACCGAGACGCCGCTGTCCGGCATCGGCGGTTTGGCCGACTGGCAGGAACCACGCGACGATCCCGGGCAGCGGATCGGATCGGCCGCCACGCCGCTGACCGTCCGGATCGCCGAGGACCTGTACCTGGCGCTGCACGAGGCCGCGCTCTACGACTATCCGGAGGCCACCCTCGGCAAGATCGAGGGCGGGCCGTCGCTGCGAACGGCCCTGGCACCGCTGAAGGGCGAGGGACGGCTCAAGGCCCGGCTCAACCGGGCCCTTCTCCACGCCCTGGCGCACGTTCACCCCGGGGCGGCGCCCCGGTGATCTCGTCGAGTCGCACCTGGTGCTCAACCTCAACGAGCCGTGCGCCATCCGGGACACCTCCTGGATCGAGCCGGCCACCCACGTCGGCGTGTGGTGGAGCATCCCCAAGGGACGGAACAGCTGGGCCCCCGGGCCGGACCTCGGTGCCACCACCGACAACGTCATGCGCTACATGGACTTCGCCTCCGAGAACGGCATCCCCTACGTGCTGGCCGAAGGCTGGAACAAGGGGTGGCAGACCGGTGAGGGCGACGACTTCGCCAACGAGCAGGACTTCAGCACTCCGAATCCGCAGTTCGACCTGGAACGCGTGGTGGAGTACGGGCGCGAGCGGGATGTCCGGTTCCTCGCGCACAACGAGACCGGCGGCGGGATCGACAACTACGAGGAGCAGCTCGACGAGGCGTTCGCCAAGTACGAGCGACTCGGGATCCCCGGTGTCAAGACCGGCTACGCCGGTGTGATCGAGAAGCACTACCACCACGACCGGACGATGGTGCGGCACTACCAGCGGGTCGTCGAGAAGGCTGCCGAGCACCGGCTGATGATCAACGCGCACGAGCCGATCAAGGGGACCGGTATCGAGCGGACCTGGCCGAACTTCGTCTCACGCGAGGGGGTCAAGGGGCAGGAGTACGAGGCCTGGTCCAGGGGGGAACCCGCCGGAGCACACCGTGACGCTGCCCTTCACCCGGATGCTTTCGGGGCCGCTGGACTACACGCCGGGGATCTTCGACATCACCTGGTTCCCGGAGCAGTCGCCGGAGGACCCCCACGGCGCGGACAACGACGGTACGCGCGTGCACACCACCAGGGCGCATCAGATCGCGCTGTACCCGGTGCTGCTCAGCGGGGTGCAGATGCTGGCCGACGTCCCGGAGAACTACCGGGGCGCCCCGGAGTTCGAGTTCCTGCGCGCCGTCCCCGCCACGTGGGACGACACGCGGGTGGTCGACGGCGCGGTCGGCGACTACATCAGCGTGGCCCGGCGCAGTGGCGAGCAGTGGTTCGTCGGCACCCTCACCGACGAGCGGGCCCGCACCGTGGAGGTGCCGCTGGACTTCCTGGGCGCGGGCAGCTACGTGGCGCGCTTCTACACGGACTCGCCGGAGACCGACCTGGAGGACAACCCCGACGCGGTGGCGGTGACCAGCGAGCGCGTGGACGCCACCACGACGGTGCGGGCCAGGATGACCAGCGGCAGCGGGCACGCGATGTGGATCGTTCCCGCCGGGGGCTCGGAGCGGCGGAACCCGTAGTTCGTGCTCGCCGGGCGGAACCCGTCCGGGGAGGAGACCACCGGCTCCGGGCACTTCCGAGCGGGACCGGTTGTCGGGGCCTCGTGGGATGTTCGCGCCATGACCACATGGCAGCGTTTCACCACCGAGGCCCCGGAGCTCGCCTCGGCCGTCCGGGCACGTTTCGAAGCCGGGACGCACCACGTGCTGGCCACCCTGCGCGGTGACGGTTCGCCGCGGGTGAGCGGGACCGAGGTCCAGTTCCACGGCGCCGATCTGACGTTCGGTTCCATGCTGGGGGGGGTCAAGGCGCGCGACCTGCAGCGCGATCCACGTTGCGCGCTGCACGCCCACCCCTCGGACGAGAACATGGAGGGCGGCGACGCCAAGATCACCGCGCACGCCGTGGAGGTGACGGCGGAGGAAGAGCTGGACCACTACCGCGCGGAGGAGCAGCCCCCGCCGGGGTCGTTGCACCTGTTCCGGCTGGACCTGCGGGAGGTGGTGCTCACCTCGGTGGAGGGGCAGCAGCTGGTGGTGCGGCTGTGGCGCCCCGGCGCCGGTGTGACCCGGTTCCACCGGTCCTGATCGGATACCGGCGGCTCGGGGCCGTCGCTGCCGTGGCCGAACGCGGTGGTGCCCCAGAGCCGGGAGCGGTTGCCCCGCCGAACCGCTCCTCGGTTCGGCGGGACAGCGGAGCGAGCGTCGCGAACCGCCGACTGGTTACCCTCGGTACGACAGGACCGAGGCCATCCCGGCTGCCTGGTGGTACTCGTTGTGGCAGTGCGTGAACCACTGGCCGGGGTTGTCGGTGTCGAAGTCCACCGCCAGCCGCTGGTGCGGCAGGATGACCACGGTGTCCTTGCGCGGGCCGGCCCCGTCAGGAGTCCCTGCTGTGAAGAAGTGTCCGTGCAGGTGCATCGGGTGGGGCATCATCGTGGTGTTGGCGAAGTTCAACCGCACCCGTTGGTTCGGGGAGACCACCAGCGGTTCGTGCTCCGGGTAGCTGCGACCGTTGATCCTCCACACGTACTGCTGCATGTTTCCGCCGAGTTCGACGGCCAGCGTGCGATCCGGAGTCCGGGGCGAGAGCCGAGCTGATTCGGCGGCGCGCAGGTCCGTGGCCAGCAGCGGGCGCGGGTCCAGCTCGCGCACGCGGGCATCCGGGGGCGGAGCGCTTCCGGAGCCGGTGCGGACCAGGGCGAAGGCCCGGCCGTCCTTGCCCTCGGCCGAGGCGACCAGCGGGAACACCCCGTCGTCCAGGGTGACGACGCAGTCGTAGCGTTCGGCCATGCCCACGAGGAGCGCCCGGGTGTTCCGCGGCGTGACCGGTTGACCGTCGGTGTGGGTCACGGTCAGCGTGTGCCCGCCCAGGGCCACGCGGAACGTGGTGTCCTCGGCGGCGTTGATGACGCGGATGCGAGCACGCTGGCCGGCACGGGCCCGGAAGGTCTCCGGATCAACCCGAGGGCGACCGTTGGTCAGGTAGAACGGGTAGCTCACATCACCGGCATCGGCGCCGAGCACCGCCGAGCTGGACCGTTCCGCGTGTCCGTCGTGCCCCGGCTTCGTTCTTCCGCCGCGGAGCTCGTCGAGGACCTGCCGCGGTGTGCGCCGACCGAGCCAGTCGGAGAGCACGACGAGGAACTCGACGTCGTAATCGCCCGGGTCGCGCGGGTCGTCGACGATCAGCGCACCGAACAGGCCCCGGCCGCGCTGCAGCTCGCCGTGCGAGTGGTACCAGTACGTCCCCGGGTCGGGCGGGATGAACTCGTAGGTGAACTCCCCACCGGCCGGGATCGGTGGTTGGGTCACCTCCGGCACGCCGTCCATGTCGTTGCGGATCGCCAGTCCGTGCCAGTGCACGGTCGTCGGTTCCGGCAGCTGGTTCCGCACGCGCACCTGGACGCGGTCCCCCGCGGTCGCGCGCAGGAGCGGTCCGGGCATCACATCGTTGTAGGCCCACGCGGTCGCGGTGCTTCCCGCGAGGTCAACGGTCGTGGGAGCCGCTGTCACGGTCCGGGAGACGGTGCGCCCCCGGGGGAAGCGCCGCTGTTGCTCCCGGGCGAAGTCCCGCACGGCGGTCGAGTCGGGACCGAGCGCCGTTGACGTCCGCTCGGGACCGCCGCACGCGGCGGCCAGGCCTCCGACGGCCAGGCCGGTCCCGAGTCGCAGGACTCGGCGTCGTGACACGTGGGACGAGGGTTGGTGGGTGCTCGACACGAATGTCCTTTCCGCGTGGACGGGCGCAGGCCCGTCACGGTGATCGGTGCGTCAGCGAGACGAACGGCCCTCGCCGGTTCCGGAGCGGTCCGAAAGGCGCTCCGCCACGGAACGTGGGGCGGGACCGGGTCCGGGCCTGCCGGAGGGGAGATCGAGGTTCCCGCTCATCCGGCGGAGCACCGGTGCGTCCGTCCCTCGATCAGCGGACCGCTCGGCAGTGCTGCCCCGCGTGCGCTCGGAGCGGGCCGCGCACACGCGACGCGCACCGGCCGCGCCGCACGCCGCTCCCAACAGCACGGTCGAGGAGGGGGCGGGCGCGTGTCCGCCGAAGTGGAGGAATCCGACAATCGCCGCTTTTTCCGCGCAGTGGCGCGTCCGCGGCGAAGTCGGAGGAACCGGAGCGGGGTGTGACGTCCCCCAGGAATCGTTCAGTCAGGACTCGGAAAGACGTCGTCCCGTGAACGCGGATCAGGTTCGTGACACACCGAGGCTGATCAGCAGGGGAAAACCGGCGAGGGGCAGGGGCGGTCGCGTGGCCCACCCCGGAGCGCGCACCCGGGCACCGCGAGGTGCGAGGCCGACCGCGGTGACCAGCAGCGCCCCGAGGAGTCCGAGGACAGATCCCTGGAGCGGTTTTACCGCCTCCATAGTGTGCGCAGTCGTGGCCTGGCACACGGGAATCGGTTCGGGGCGGTGGTCCTGGCCGCCGGACGGCTGAGCAAGCCCTCCCCGCCCCGCTGCGGAACTCGACGCAGAAGCAGGGCGCCCGGATCGCGGTGCCGCTGAAGAACACCCAGCAGCCGCGGAGGCGATCGCCGCCTCGGAGATCCGCCCTGTCGGAGCCTGCGACTGATGGGGCGGGAGAACGCACATCAGAAAACCTGTGAGGACAACGAACGCGACGGACGCGATGCGCGCGCGCCTGCGAGTGAGTGCCCTCGGCATGGACCCAGCCTAACCAGAACTCGCTTCCGCTCGACCAGGGACATGGTCATCATCACTCCGCCGAGCGCCACGAATCGCTCGTCGGCCGGAGCACCGCGGGCGAGCTCGGAGCGGATCGCGCCGAACGCGGAGGTGCCGGTGGTTGCCGCCGGTGTGCGAGGTGCCTGCCGTCGGCGAGGCGGCCGCGCGCTGACGCCGCCGAGCACGAGCCGGTCGCGCTCCCGCCGGGGGGCGGCACCCGCGCGGGTGCCGCCCCCCGGGTGGGGGCGTTGCTCAGAAGGTCAGCGCCATGCCGGGGTCGGAGAGGATCGCCCCCACATCGGCGAGGAAACGGGACCCCTGCTGCCCGTCGACCACGCGGTGGTCGAAGCTCAGCGCGAGCTGGCAGACCTGACGCGGCACCACCTGGCCGTCCACCACCCAGGGCATCTCGCGGATCGCTCCGAAAGCCAGGATGGCCGACTCGCCGGGATTCAGGATGGGAGTTCCGGTGTCCACACCGAACACACCCACGTTGGTGATCGTGATGGTGCCGTTGGTCATCGCCTCGGGCGGCGTCCTGCCCTCCCGCGCGGTGTTGGTGAGCTCGTCCAGGGCCACCGCGAGTTCGCGCAGCGACTTCGCCTCGGCGTCGCGCACCTTGGGGACCACCAGTCCCCGGTCGGTGGCCGCGGCCACCCCCAGGTGCACGTAGTCCTTGTAGACGATCTCGCCCGCTTCGCCGTCCCAGGTCGCGTTCACGTCCGGCGTTCTGGCCACCGCCAGGCACATGGCCCTCGCGGCCACGGCCAGCGGTGTCACCTTCACGTCCCGGAAGTCCGGGTGCGTCTTGAGCCGCTGCCGGAACTCCATCATCGGCGTGACGTCGACGGTGAGGAACTCGGTGACGTGCGGTGCGGTGAACGCGCTGTCCACCATCGCCTGGGCCGTGGCCTTGCGCACCCCCTTGACCGGGGCGCGGTGCTCCCGTGCCCCGGACGGCCCGGAATCACCGGCGGGGGCGGACGCGGGGGACTCCGTTCCGGCCGCGGCCCGTTCGACGTCCTCGCGGGTGATGATGCCCTCGGAGCCGGACCCGCTCAGGGAGCGCAGGTCCACTCCGCGGTCCTTGGCCAGCTTGCGCACCGGAGGCTTGGCCAGGGGGACCTGTCCACCGGAGGGTGCCGAGGCCCCCTGACGGAACGGAGCGGAACCGTTCACCGCGG
The DNA here is from genome assembly GCF_013408175.1 of Actinopolyspora biskrensis. Taxonomy (GTDB): domain Bacteria; phylum Actinomycetota; class Actinomycetes; order Mycobacteriales; family Pseudonocardiaceae; genus Actinopolyspora; species Actinopolyspora biskrensis. The sequence continues at coordinate 556,987 of NZ_JACBYW010000003.1, read as the reverse complement.
TCCCGCCGGCAGGAGCGCCCTTCGGGGTGCCGTTCGTCCCGTTCCGCTTCGCGGGGGAGTCGCCTTCGGACGGGCCCCCGCCTTCCGCCGCACCGGGCTCCCGCTGTGGCGTGCTCGTCGTGGTCGCGTTCCCCTTGCGGGGACGGCGTTTGGCGCTGGAGGAGCGGGGCCCGTATCCGACCAGGTTCGCGACCTGCTCGTCGTCGCCCTGCTCGCCGCTCTCGCCGCCCGGCTCCGGGGAGGCTTCCGGCTCGGCTCGCTGGTCGTCCAGCTCGAAGGCCAGTATCGGGGTGCCGACCTCGACGGTCTGCCCCGGTTGAGCCAGCAGCTCACCGACCCTGCCCGCGTAGGGGGAGGGAAGTTCGACGGACGCCTTGGCGGTCTCGATCTCCACGATGGTCTGGTTGAGCTCCACCGCGTCCCCGGGGCCGACCCGCCAGTTCAGGATCTCCGCTTCGGTCAGGCCTTCACCGACGTCCGGAAGCGGAAAGTGCTTGAGTTGTGACATGGCAGCCTCTTCAGTACGCCAGCGAACGGTCGACGGCATCGAGCACCCGATCCAGGTCGGGCAGGTACCCCTCTTCCAACTTGCTCGGTGGGTACGGTGTGTCGAACCCGTTCACCCGCATGACGGGCGCCTCGAGGGAGTAGAAGCACTCCTGCTGGATCCGCGCGGCGACCTCCGAGGTGACCGAGGACTCCGGTGGGGACTCGCTCACCACGATCAGACGTCCGGTGCGGCGCACCGACTCGGCCACCGGGCCGAGGTCCAGCGGTGATAAGGAACGCAGGTCCACGACCTCGAGCTCGTTGCCGTCCTCCGTGGCCGCGTTGGCCGCGTCCAGACAGGTTTTGACCATCGGCCCGTACGTGGCGAGCGTGGCGGAGGACCCCCTGCGCAGCAGTGCCGAACTGCCCATGGGCAGGTGCTCGGCGGTGGGGTCGAGCTCGGCCTTCTCCCAGTAGCGCCGCTTCGGTTCGAAGAACAGGACCGGGTCGTCGCTGTCGATGGCCTGCTGCAGCATCCAGTAGGCGTCCACGGGGTTCGAGCAGGACACCACCTTCAGCCCGGCGACGTGAGCGAACAGCGACTCCGGCGACTCGGAGTGGTGTTCGACCGCGCCGATCCCCCCGCCGAACGGGACCCGGATGACCACGGGGGTCTTGACCCTGCCCTGGCTGCGGAAGTGCATCTTGGACAGCTGCGAGACGATCTGGTCGAAACCGGGGAAGATGAACCCGTCGAACTGGATCTCGCAAACCGGGCGGAAACCGCGCATCGCGAGTCCGACGGCCGCGCCGATGATGCCGGACTCCGCGAGCGGGGTGTCCAGCACGCGGTGCTCCCCGAAGTCCTTCTGCAGCCCGTCGGTCACCCGGAACACACCTCCGAGCTTGCCGACGTCCTCGCCCATGACGAGTACCTTCGGGTCGCGCTCCATGGCGGCCCGCATGGCCATGTTCAGACCCTTGGCCATGGTGACGGTCTGGGGCTGTGCGGTGCCGGAACCGGTGGGTTCAACGGTTGGTGCGGCCATCAGCGAACACTCCCCTCGGTGTCGTGACCCGCATCGGCGAAGCCGGAAAGGTAGTCGAGGTACTCGTCCCGCTGTGCGGCCACCACGGGGCTCTCGTCCGCGTAGACGGCGGAGAACATCCTCTCCGGCGGTGGGTCGGGCATGTTGAGGCAGAACTCGCGGAACCGCGTGGCCAGTTCCTCGGCTTCGTTCTGCACCTCGTCGATGAACCCCTGGTCCGCGATCTGCTCGCGGAGCAGGTACACCCGCAGCCGTTCGATCGGGTCCTTGAGCTTCCACGCCTGGAGGTCGTCGTCCATCCGGTAGCGCGTGGCGTCGTCGGAGGTGGTGTGCGCGTCCATGCGGTAGGTGAACGCCTCGATCAGCACCGGACCGTTTCCGCTGCGCGCCTCGTCGAGCGCCCACTTGGAGACGGCGAGACTGGCGAGAACGTCGTTCCCGTCCACCCTGATGCCGGGGAAGCCGTATCCCCTGGCGCGCTCGTAGAGCGGAACACGGGTCTGACGTTCGGTCGGCTCGGAGATCGCCCACTGGTTGTTCTGGCAGAAGAAGACCACGGGAGCGTCGTAGACGGAGGCCCAGACCATGCCTTCGTGCACGTCGCCCTGGCTGGTGGCGCCGTCGCCGAAGAACGTCATCGTGGCTTCGTTCGCGTTCGGGTCCCGGTCGGAGTTGCCGACCATGCCCTCGAACTTCTGTCCCATCGCGTAACCGGTGGCGTTCACGCACTGGTTGCCGATGACGATGGTGTAGAGCCCCATCCCGGTCCGGTTCGGGTCCCAGCTGCCGTGATCCGTTCCGCGGAATATGCCGAGCAGCTCGGTGGGGTCGATGCCCCGGCACCAGGCCACTCCGTGCTCGCGGTAGCTCGGGAAGGCCATGTCCTGGGGCCGCAGCGCTCTTCCCGCGCCGATCTGCGCCGCTTCCTGGCCGAGCAGCGGTACCCAGATGCCGAGCTGTCCCTGACGCTGCAGGGAGTTGCCCTCGCGATCCGCCCGCCGTATCAGCACCATGTCGCGGTACATCTCGCGTAGCTGTTGTCCGGAAATTTCGATGTCGAAATCCGGGTGCGATACCCGCTGACCCTCCGGTGTCAGAAGCTGCACGAGGTCAGCTCCGCCTTCGCTGGTCGCGCGCAATCCGGCGATCACCTGCTCCCTCGTCGGTGCTGCTGAGGTTGCGGCAGGTGCCGTCTCGTCCGCGTGACCACGATCCTCGGATCGGCTCGGTCGCGTCCAGTGTTCGGGGGACATGTGGATCTCCTCGTCTCACCCCGGCCCGATCGCTTGTGGCGACGGGTCCGGTTGCTCCGCCCGGTGCCGCTCGACCTGGTGGGTTCCGGGCCGCCGGGCGCAGCCGTTGGATCGCTGTATTGGCCATCCTGGCATGACACCCGCCACTTCCGTGAGTCCCGCCACAAAGATCGATCCCGCCTGCAAACCTTTTCCCCGGCACCGTAGTGCTCGGGTGTGGAGTACGTATTCGCAGGTCATCAAAGGGGCGGAGCTCCGATTGATGGGGTTGTGACAGTTGTATAACCGATCTTCGGGGGTTTTGCTTACGAATCGGCGAAAGCCCTTCGTGTGCCTTCACGCGCGCCATACAATGCGGCGGGTGAATGATCGATCACGCATCGCTTTCGGGCTCCCGGGTGAGCTCGTGCTGCTGTCGCACAAGCCGCACGGCGGGCACTACTCGTCCACCCCGGATGTGGCCGTGGCCGCCGCCGAGGTCGGGGAACTGGTGCTTCGGGGGCGTGCCACGATCACCGGCACGCGAATGTCCGGCTTCGGGATGCGGTTGGACGACGCGGAGCCGAGCGGGCTCGACTGGCTGGACGACGCGCTGGATCAGCTGCGGCGCAAGGTTCGGCGTTCCACCGGATCCGTCGCCCTCGGTTCCTGGTTCCACTCCAGGAGCGGGGTGTTCAAGCGCTACCGCACCCGGATGGCCCGGGACGGGCCGCTGCGGACGGAGCGGCGCAGGGTCTTCGGCGTGGAGTACTCCAAGTACTTCCCGGACCCGGACGCCAGGGCCGGGCTGCTCCGCGAGCTCGGCGAGGTGGCCAGACAGGAACGGGCCGCCGACAACAGGCTGGCGTTGCTCGCCGCGGTCACCCACGGCACCGGGCTGCTGCGGGAGTTCGGTCTGGAGCGCTCCGAACGGCGGGTGATCAAGTCGCTGGCCAGGGGTGAGCGGCTCGGGGAGGCCGTCGACGATGCCGTGGGGTCGGCGCGGGCGGCCATCGTGGTCGCCGGAGCGGCGGCCATCTCGGGCGGCGGGGACGGTGGAGGAGGCTGATCCTTTCGGAGGGGGACGTGTCCCTCCGGAATCGCGGAAACGTCCCACCGCGCTGCCGTGGAGCTCTAGACTCCGCCGGGTGAACGAGCGAGCACCCGGTGTCCCGAACCTGCCGCTGCCCGCCGAGCTCGTGCTGTTGTTGCACCAGCCGGGTGGCAAGGGGGTCGGATATGTGAACCCCTGGATCGTCACCATCGTGGCCGAGATCGCCGAACTCGTGCTGCACGGTCGGGTCGAGCTGCGGCAGAGAAAGCGCGGAAAGGCCGAGATCGTGCTCCTGCGCCGGACTCCGGTGGGGGTGGACTGGCTGGACCGGGTGTTGAGCTTGCTGGCTCGCTCGGTGAAGTCGCGGACCGATTCGATCCCTTTTCTTTCCTGGGCCCGGCTCCGCCGGGAGGCTTTCGCGGAACACCGCGCCCAGCTGTGCGCGATCGGTGGGCTCGAGCACCGGAGGGAGAAGCTGCTCGGATTCGTACTGCACGAGCGGTACTTCCCGCACGAGGCGGAGCGGGAGGCGCGGTTCGACGAGCTCGTACGCATCGCCCGCGGCGAGGGTCGTGTCGACGACCGGAGGGCTCTGCTCGTCACGATCGCTCATTCCAGTGGATTGTGTCGGAAACTCTTCCAGGAATGGTCTTCGCTGGAGCGGCTGCGTTCGATCGCTCGGGGGGAGCTGCTGGGAGAGACCGTCTCGGACGCCGTCGCGGACAGCAGTCCGGTCCTCGGCGCCCTGGCTTCCTTCGCCTTCGGGAACGGAAGGGGCACGGCTGGTGGAACCGGCGGCGGAGGCGGTGGAGACGGCGGTGGAGGTGGGGAGTGAGGTCGCCGACCCGACGGGGAGCTGCCCGTTCCCGGAACGTGGGAATACGATCGCGGTGTGGACCACGCAGCAGTTAACACCTTCGTTCGTCAGCAGTGGGACTCCTCCGTGGTGTCCAGTCTCTCCCGGTTGATCGAGATACCGGCCGTCTCCCCCGGGTTCGACCCCGAGTGGGAGGCCAACGGGCAGCTGGACTCGGCGATCGGGCACGTGCGGGAGTGGATCGAGGCCCGGGGCCTCACCGGGGCCCGCACGGAGGTCGTGCGGCTGCCCGGTCGCAGTCCGCTGCTGCTCGTGGACGTGCCGGCCACGGACGGCGCTTCGGACGAGACCGCGCTGCTGTACGGGCACCTGGACAAGCAGCCTCCGATGGACGGCTGGTCCGCGGGATTCGGCCCGTGGAGCCCGGTGGTGCACGAGGGCAGGCTCTACGGACGTGGCTCGGTGGACGACGGGTACTCCGGCTACGCCGCCGTCACGGCGATCGAGGCGCTGCGCGCGCAGGGCGGTCGTCATCCGCGCTGCGTGCTGCTGCTGGAGACGGGCGAGGAGTCGGGCAGTCCCGATCTGCCCGCCTATCTGGACCACCTCTCCGAACGGCTGGGCCGGATCGGTCTGGTGGTGTGCCTGGACTCCGGGGGCGGGGACTACGAGCGGCTCTGGCTGACCACCTCGCTGCGCGGTCTGGTGCAGGTGAACGTCACCGTCAAGGTGCTCGACACCGGGCAGCACTCGGGGGCGGCGAGTGGCCTGGTCCCCGATTCCTTCCGGATCGCCCGCCAGCTGCTGGAGCGGCTGGAGGACTCGGCGACGGGGGAGATCCTGCTGCCGGAGCTGAACGTGCGGATCCCGGACAGCCGCGCCGCGGAGGCGCGCGCGGGCGTCGAGGCGGCGCCGGGGCTGGTGCGCGGTTCGGTGGAGCTTCCGCCGGGGATGCGGATGATGCACGAGGACGAGGCCGAGCTGGCCCTGAACAACTGGTGGCGCCCCACCCTGACCGTGATCGGCGCGGACGGTCTGCCGCATCCGGCGGAAGCGGGAAACGTGCTGCGGTCCCGGACCACGCTCGACCTGAGTTTCCGGCTGCCGCCCACCGCTGACCCGGATGCGGCGCTGCGTGCCGTGCGCTCGACGTTGGAGCGGGACGTTCCCTACGGGGCCGAGGTCGAGTTCGGCCACGAGGAAGCGGGGCGGGGCTTCAACGCGCCCGAGACGGCGCCCTGGTTGAACGAGGCGTTGGACCGGGCCAGTGCCGAGGTGTTCGGCGCGGGCTGGCGTTCCATGGGGCTCGGTGGTTCGATTCCGTTCATGGGACTGCTGCACGAGCGCTACCCGGAGGCGCAGTTCGTGGTCACCGGGGCGCTGGGCCCGCGCAGCAACGCCCACGTGCCGGACGAGTCCCTGGACCTCGACTACGCGGCCAGGGTGACCAGCGCCGTGGCCCGCGTGCTCGACGCGCACGCGCGGAAGTGACCCTTCGCGCCCGCGGACTGCCCACCACGGCTCGTCCGCGGGCGGTGACTTCGTGTCCTCCCGGCAGGGGCGTGTCCACGTCGTTGGCGGAGCCGGCGGCGCGGAAGGCCGCCCCGGGCGGGAGGACCGGTTCTCGTGAACGGTCCTGGTCACTCTTGGTGATGGCTTTCAACCCCTCGTCGCTTCACCTGTTCGGAGGAGGGGTATCGTATTGGCCGCTATCGCGGCCGCTGAACTCGATCTCGTGTGGCGTCGGTTGAGTGACCAACACGATCGGGAAAGCGCTGTGTGTTCACTCGTTGTGTGGCTGTCATGCTTCCGAGTGAAGTTGACGTGATCGAAACACGTGAGGCCATTTCCGATGGTCCTGGCGGATGGCAGTATCCCAGCATCCGGATTCCCGTCGAGGAGGAGTGACACTGTGGCGCGTCGGACGATGTGGCGAGCGGCGGCTTTGCTGCCCGGACTCGCACTGGTCGCGGCAGTGGCGGGCTGCGGCAGCGGCGGTGGCGAGGCCAAGGGCGTTCCGCTGGTGCAGCAGGGCCAACTGACCACCTGCACCAATCCGCCGTACGAGCCGTTCGAGTCCAGGAAGAACGGCGAGATCGTCGGCTTCGACATGGCGCTGATCGACCTGGTGGCCGAGGACCTCGGCGTCCCGCAGCAAGTCACCACCGCTCCGTTCGAGACCATCCAGTCCGGCCAGGCGCTCAACGTCGGCAACTGCGACATCGCCGCCTCGGCGATAACGATCACCGATGTGCGCAAGAAGAACTTCGACTTCTCCGAGCCGTACTTCCAGGCCACCCAGGCGTTGCTCGTTCCGAAGGACTCCGGGGTGAACAGCCTGGACCAGCTCGAGGGCAAGACGGTGGGCTACCAGAAGGGCACCACCGGCGAGCAGTACGCCAAGGAGCACGCCAAGCCGAAGGGCATCACGATCAAGGAGTACGCGGACCTGGGCCTGCTGTACCCGGCGCTGCAGAACGGGCAGATCGACGCCGTGATCGCCGACGACTTCGTGCTCCGCGACTTCGTGCAGCAGAACCCGGGCTTCGAGATGTCCAAGAAGTTCGACACCAGCGAGTCCTACGGCTTCGGGGTGGAGAGCGGCAGCGACGAGCTCCGCGAGAAGATCAACGAGGTGCTCGCCCGGGCCAAGCAGGACGGAACCTACGACCGGCTGCACGAGAAGTGGTTCGGCTTCGCGCCCTCGGAGAAGTGAGCTTCCGGTTCCGCCGCGGCGCGGACCGGCCGTACTCGCTGAGCCCGTATACGACGAGCCGGGCGTGAACCGCGCCCGGCCCGCCACGACTGCCCTGGAGTCTCGATGGCAGTAGAAACTCGCCCCGCCAAGAGCGGGATGAGCAAGCGCAAGCGCGCCAAACTGGGGCGCGGTGCGCAGTACGTGGTCCTGGTCCTGATCGTGATCGTGGCCGCCCTGCTGGCCGACTGGGGTCAGATCCAGGAGGCCTTCTTCAACGTCGAGGTCGTGCGGTCCCTGTTCCCCACCGTGGTCACCACGGCACTGGTGAACACGGCGGTCTACACCGCGCTGGGCTTCGCCTTCGGTCTCGGGCTGGCGCTCGTGCTGGCCCTGATGCGGATGTCCTCGGTGGGACCGTACCGCTGGATCTCCGGGGCCTACATCGAGTTCTTCCGCGGACTGCCCGCGCTGCTGGTGTTCCTGTCCGTGGGGTTCGGCATTCCGAACGCCTTCCCCAACGTCGACCTCAACCGCAAAGTCACCATCATGCTCGCGCTGGGGATCGTCGGTTCGGCCTACATGGCCGAGACGATCCGCGCGGGGATCAAGGCGGTGCCGGGCGGACAGCTCGAGGCGGCGCGTTCCCTGGGGATGTCGCACGGCCGCGCGACGATGACCATCGTCATCCCGCAGGCCTTCCGGATCATCCTGCCGCCGCTGACCAACGAGCTGATCCTGCTGACCAAGGACTCCTCGCTGGCCTTCGTACTGGGGGCCACCTTGGCGCAGCAGGAACTCACCCAGTTCGGCAGGTCGGCGCTGACCACTTATCCGGGCATGACCCCGATCCTGGTCGTCGGGCTGTGCTATCTGGTGATCACGATCCCGCTGGGGATCCTGCAGCAGCGCCTGGAGCGAAGGTTCGGCCCCGACGGTGGACAGGGGAGCAAGTCATGAGCGACGTAAAGATCGACATCTCGGGGCTGCGCAAGTCCTTCGGGCAGCTGGAAGTGCTCGGCGGGGTCGACCAGCGGGTCGAGGCCGGTGAGGTGGTCTGCGTGATCGGGCCCTCCGGCTCGGGCAAGTCCACTTTCCTGCGCTGCGTCAACCTGCTGGAGCAGCCCACCGCGGGCAGGATCGTCGTGGACGGGATGGATCTCACCGACCCGGACACGGACATCGACGCGGCCCGGGCGCGCATCGGGATGGTCTTCCAGCAGTTCAACCTGTTCGCGCACCTGTCGGTGCTGGACAACCTCACCGTGGCCCAGCGCAAGGTGCTCGGGCGGGACCGGGCCAAAGCCGAGTCCGTGGCCAGGGAGAACCTGCGCAAGGTCGGGCTGGAGGACAAGGCCGGTTCCATGCCCGGGCGGTTGTCGGGCGGTCAGCAGCAGCGCGCCGGGATAGCCCGCGCCCTGGCGATGGATCCGGACGTGATGCTGTTCGACGAGCCGACCTCGGCGCTGGACCCCGAGCTGGTCGGGGACGTGCTCGGGGTGATGCGCAGGCTGGCCGACGAGGGAATGACGATGCTGGTGGTCACCCACGAGATGCAGTTCGCGCGGGAGGTGGCCGACCGCGTGCTGTTCATGGACGGTGGAACCATCGTCGAGCAGGGCGCACCGGCCGACGTCATCGGGGCGCCGCAGCAGGAGCGCACTCGCGGGTTCCTCGCCAGGGTGCTGGATCCGACGCACGCGGCGCCGGAGGACTGAGGACTTCCGTTCGGCTCGTCGTTGGGTGATCGTCGAGCGGAACCCCGCGGCGGGGCTCCTGAGCGGGTGCCCCGGCCTCGGGTGGCGACGTCAGGGCGAGCGGCCGGTGGTGCCGGGCCGCTCGTCCGCTCCGCGTTCCTGCTCGGACCGTCGCTGGGACAGCAGCAGCATGGAGCGGTACAGTCCCGGGCCGCGTGATTCACGGGCTTCGGCTCGTTGCCGGGCGTTTTCCCCGTCGTCCCCTTCAGCGGGCGGTCTCTTCTTCCGGGAGAACCTGCCGTCGTCCGTTCCCCGCAGGAACAACCAGATCGCCAGGAGGGCGACCAGGGCGAGCGCGACCGTGGCCAGATCAACCATGACACACCTCCTCGGGTGTGTTGCGCAGTTTTTCCGGTTTCTCGGACGCGTCGAGTGTGCCCCGTGGCCCGTAGGCCCGGCCAACCAAATCTCACTCGTTGACGCTGAGTATTCCTACGCCGCTCGAACGGCCGGTCACCGGTGCCGAGCGGTTCTTCCCCGCGCATTTTCGGGTGGGAGCGGCGGACAATTCGTGAGGTTCGCGGAAATATCCGCGCGAAACCTCGGATCGGGTGATTCCGCTTGCTGGAAGCATCGATCAAGGAATCACCCGGAAGGGTGAGTTGCGGAGATTGACTTCAAATAAAAATACACTCCGTGATGAGTCGTGCGGGCATTCCGAAAAGCTCACGGAATGCCCGCACGACTCATCGGGGCGACTCCGCCCGGGAATCGGAGCCGCGGTGGCCCGTTCGGCTCCCCGCGAATCCCGGGCAGCAGCGCGAGTCACTCACCGACGCGCTGCTTGAGGGCCTCCAGCTCGTCACGCATCGAAGTGGGCAGGGCGTCGCCGATGGTGTCGAACCATTCCTCGATCAGCGGAAGCTCCGCGCGCCACTCGGAACGGTCCACATCCAGGGACTGCTCGATCTCCTCGCGGGTGGCGTCGAGGTCGCTCAGGTCGAGCTGATCGGCCGTGGGGACCCTGCCGATGGGGGTCTCCTCCGCGGCCGCGTTGCCCTCGAGCCGGTCCACGATCCACTTGAGCACGCGGCAGTTCTCGCCGAAACCGGGCCAGACGATCTTCTCGCCGGACGGGTCCCTGCGGAACCAGTTCACGTAGTAGATGCTCGGCATCTTGGAGGCGTCGGCCTCCTTGCCCATGTTGACCCAGTGCTGGAAGTAGTCCCCGACGTTGTAGCCGATGAACGGCAGCATCGCCATCGGGTCGCGCCGGACCTCGCCGACCTTGCCCGCGGCGGCCGCGGTCTTCTCGGAGGACAGCGTGGCCCCCATGAACACGCCGTGCTGCCAGTCGAAGGCCTCGTTGACCAGCGGGATCGTGGTCTTGCGGCGCCCGCCGAAGAGGATGGCCGAGATCGGCACACCCTGGGGGTCGTCCCACTCCGGCGCCAGGATCGGGCACTGCGACATCGGAGTGCAGTAGCGCGAGTTGGGGTGGGCGGCCTTCTCGTCGGAGTCGGGCGTCCAGTCCCGGCCCTTCCAGTCGGTCAGGTGGGCGGGCTCGCCCTCCATCTCCTCCCACCACACGTCGTCGTCGTCGGTGAGCGCGACGTTGGTGAAGATGGAGTTCCCCTTCTCGACGGTGCGCATCGCGTTGGGGTTGGTGTTCCAGTTGGTCCCCGGTGCGACACCGAAGAAACCGGCCTCGGGGTTGACGGCGTAGAGCCTGCCGTCCTCGCCGAAGCGCATCCACGCGATGTCGTCGCCGAGGGTCTCGACCCTCCAGCCGGGGATGGTCGGTTCGAGCATCGCCAGGTTGGTCTTGCCGCAGGCCGACGGGAAGGCGGCCGCCACGTAGTAGACCCTGTTCTCCGGCGAGATCAGCTTCAGGATCAGCATGTGCTCGGCCAGCCAGCCCTCGTCACGGGCCATGGCCGAGGCGATCCGCAGGGAGTAGCACTTCTTGCCGAGCAGCGCGTTGCCGCCGTAGCCGGAGCCGAAGCTCCAGATCAGACGTTCCTCGGGGAAGTGCGTGATGTACTTGGTCTCGTTGCACGGCCACGGGACGTCCTGCTGGCCGGGTTCGAGCGGGGCGCCGACCGAGTGCAGCGCGGGCACGAACTCCGCGTCGCTGTCCTCGGCGAACCGTTCCAGCACCCGGTCGCCCATCCGCGTCATGATGTGCATGGAGACCACCACGTACTCGGAGTCGGTGATCTCCACGCCCAGGCGCGGCGGGTCCGCCTCGACCGGGCCCATGCAGAACGGGACCACGTACATCGTCCGACCACGCATGCAGCCCCGGTAGAGCTCGGTCATGGTGGCCTTCATCTGCTCCGGGGGCATCCAGTTGTTCGTCACGCCCGCATCGGCCTTGTCGCGCGAGCAGATGAACGTGCGCTCCTCGACGCGGGCGACGTCACTGGGGTCGGAGGCCGTCCAGAACGAGTTGGGCTTCTTCGACTCGTCAAGTCGCTTGAAGGTGCCCGCCTCGACCAGTCGATCCGTCAGGCGCTGCCATTCCTCCTGGGACCCGTCGCACCACACGACCTGCTCGGGCGTGGTCAGTTCCGCGACCTCGCGTACCCATGACAGCAGGCGTTCGTGATTCACGGGTGCCTGGTCGAGACCGGGGATGGTCAAAGCGGTCATCGCGTCGTGTCTCCTGACTGGGCGCCTCAGCCCGGATTCTTCGTGCCGCCGACGCACCGGCCGACGGGGCTTTCAAGGAATGCTTCGCTCCGCCCGGAAATTCCGGGCGGAGCTGCGAAGTGGATGCACCGAGACTAACCGGATGGGCGTCCGTTTACGGAGATCAGCGTTGTCGCTTCCCTCACAGGAACGATAAGGGAATCGATTCAGTTGGGAGGGTTGCGCGAAATTTCGCGTGTCGCTGCCCGATTGCGGGCCATGTTTTCCTCTCCGGCCGGGAGGGCGGCCGGACAGGGCTTTCGCTCCGGTGGAGTTTCAACCGAATTGTGCTGTGTTTCGGGTCACATTTTTGTTCCGGGAGTTTGGTGATGCGGGGCGGGCGGTAGTCGACTCGACGAGTGCTTCCGGGCCCGCTCGTGCTCATCCCCAGAAGGAGTCGCTCGCCGGATCGGTTCTCCCGGTGTCCGTGCTCCGGTGCGACGACGGGTTCGACTCCGCGTGCCCGTCGGACTCCCACAGCCAGTCCTCGGTGCCGGTGACCGGGCTCTCCGTCTGTCCGGAGGCGTACTGCCCGCTGCCGTCGAACCGGCCCTGGTCGACCACGGTCCACTCGCCGTCACCGGTGTGCTTGGCGACGGTCACCTCGCCGGAGTCGTTGATCCGGACCATCTGGTCCGCGGCTCCGTCCCCGTTCACATCGGTGACCAGCATCTGCCCGCCGTCGGTGTCGACTATCGTCGTGTCCGCCCTGCCGTCGTTGTTGGTGTCCTCGGTCGGCGGGCCGACCTCCCGGTCTCCCCCGGGGGTGTCCACCACCATCGGTTGCCCCTCGGCGCCGTCCCGAGGGTCCTGCTCGGCCGAACCGTCCGGTTGCTCGGGCACCCACTCCCCGGACGCTTCGTCGAAACGGGCGCGTTCCACGACGTTGCCCCGGTCGTCGATGGAGCGCACGACGTCGGCCTCGCCGTCGGAGTCCGAGTCGGTGTAGGCGAGGTAGCCGTCGTCGGTGAGCACGGCCACGGTCTCGTCCACTCCGTTCTCGTCCAGGTCGTAGTTGGCCTCGGCGGTGTACTCCGCGCCGTCCACGTTGATCCGGATGTCGCCGTCGCCGGAACCGGTGTCCTCCACGTACATGAGGCGAGCACTCCCGTCGTAGCCGTCGTTGGTCGTTCGCGCGTGGGACGCGGCCCGCCCGCTCGTGGTTCCCGGGAAGTGCCGGGACGGCGCCCGCGGTGCCCGCCGCCTCGGCCTGGCCTCGTGCGTCTCGTCCGACTGTGACGCGACGCCCCCTGCACTGCTATCGCCAAGAGCCTTAAGTATAGGCTAACCTTACCCGCAGATCGGACCAGTAGGACTTGGTCGGGTGAGTTCGTTCGGTTGTTCGGCCACGTTGCCCGCGGGGGTTCCGCCGAGCGACCACCCACGACAAACCGAACCGCGAACCTTCGCAAGCCGGCTCGTGCGAAAAGGGGAGAGCCCATGACCACTGCGCTCGAACACACGGCTCGTCGTAACGAGCAGAAGCCCGAGTACCGGGTCTACACCGTCGAGGTGGTAGCTCGGAAGCGGTTGAGTCCGAGTTTCGTGCGAGTGACGGTCGCGGGCGAGTGCCTGCGTTCCTTCGGCGCGGGCGGGGCCGACCAGCGCATCAAGCTGATGCTTCCCCGACCGGGGCGAACCGTCGCCGATGTCCCGAGGGGCAGGGACTGGTACGCCGAGTGGCAGGCGATGCCGGAGGAGACGCGGCCCACGATGCGGACCTACACGGTGCGTGCCTTCCGCCCGTCCCGGGCGGAGATCGACATCGACTTCGTGCTGCACGGGTCCGAAGAGGACTCGGGAGGGCCCGCGTCGAACTGGGCCGCTTCCGCCCGGCCGGGGGACCGGGTGGCGCTGCTCGGGCCGGACCGCCCCGGAACCGGGCGCATGTGGGGGTGCGAGTGGTGCCCTCCCGCCACGGCCCGGCGGCTGCTGCTGGCCGGGGACGAGACCGCCATACCCGCGGTGGGGGCCATCCTCGAGTCCCTGCCCGCCGGTGCGTGCGGCATCGCCTGCCTGGAGATCCCGACAGAGGACGACGCCCAGGAGTGGGAGGTTCCGAGCGGGATGGAGGTCCGTTGGCTGCCCAGGAACGCGGGGACCGCGCGGGAGCACGGCTCGCTGCTGGAGGGCGCCCTGTCCGAGGCGTTGCGGGAGCTGTGCGGCGGAAACGGGGAGCCGGACGAGCTCGCCTCGTCCCGCTCCGCGGCCCTGGAGGACGTGGACGTGGACAGCTGCCCGCTCTGGGAGATACCGGAAGCCCCCGCGCGGGAGCGCGTCGACGTGGAGAGCGGTGAGCTCTACGGCTGGCTCGCCGGTGAGGCCGGGGTGATCAAGCGCCTGCGCAGGATGACGGTCAACCAGTACGGGGTTCCGCGCACCTCGGTGGCCTTCATGGGGTACTGGCGCGAGGGCCGTCACTGACGGGCCGGTCCGCGTCGCTACCCGATGTCGGGCCTCGCCGGAGCGAGAACCCGCGAGAGGTTCCGCCACGCAACCACCTGGTCAACCTGAGCGGAGAACCTCGGTCACGCGGTCACCTGCCACCGGTGTGGACCGGCCTGGGTGTCGAGCCGGACCGCGTGCGTTCCGTCCGGGGGCCACGGTCGGTTCGTACTGCTCCGGTGTCGGTTTCCCCGCGTCTACCCACCAGCGGTGGGCGGTGTCCACCTCGTCCCACAGGCGGCGCGGGCCGAGTTGGCGCACGGTCCACGGATGCCGGCCACGGACGAGCTCCACCCGCGCCCACGAAGTCGAGCGGGCATCGTGCAGTTCCACGTTGCGGTGGTCGGCGTCGAGGTCCTCCACGGTGACGTAGCAGTTCGGCACGCTTAGCCCGATCGTGAAGGAGGCGTGCGCGAAGGAGACCATTTCGAACAGTTCCCGCCCGCCGCGTCGGGTCACCGTTCTGTCCGCCGATTCGATCTCGCCTTCGCTCGGTTCGAGGAAGTCGCGGCGCTGGTCCCCGAGCCGCATGAACGCCAGATTCGTTCCACATCGGCCTGAGGCCGAGCCGTCCTCGTGCACCTCCCACCGCGTGAGCGCGTCGTCGCCGTAGTCGGTTCCCCACGGGGTGACGATCATTCCACCGGGCCGGGTCTGCTCGATCCACGCGCGGGATCCGCCGGGCGGAGGCGGTGCAGACCACCCGGTCGTACGGGGCTGCGGGAGGGTGCCCGGCGAGGCCGTCCGCGGTCACGACCAGCGGGGAGTAGCCGGCGCGGAGCAGGCGGGCTCGGGCTCGGTCCGCGACCCCGGTGTCCACTTCGACCGATACGACACGTCCGCGTTCGCCGACCCGCTCGGCGAGCAGGGCGGCGTTCCAGCCGGTTCCCGTGCCGATCTCCAGCACGCGGTGGCCCGCGCGCACGTCGAGCTCCTCGAGCATGGCGGCGACCAGGGACGGTTGGCTGCACGAACTGGACGGGCGCAGGCCCACGCCGTTCGGTGGTGCCCTGCCGTCGTCGACCTGGGTGACGATCGGTTCGTCCGCCTCGACCAGGGCACGCCACCCGGCTTCGTCGTCGGTGCGGGAGACGGGGGTGAATCCGTCACCAGCGGGGTTTTCCAGCCAGACCACGGACGGAACGAACCGGTCGCGCGGTACCGGGAGCCGAGCACGTGAGTGAGTCATCCGCCGTGCCGTCGCTACTTGTCCTCGTGCTTGTCCCCGTCGTCCTCGGTTTCCCAGTTCTCCCACTCGTCCGGTTGGGGAGTGCCCTGGCCGTCCCGGTCCGAGTCGCGCTTGCCCATGCTCGACCTCCACAGCATCGGATCGATCCCCTCGAGTGCGAGGTTAGCGATCGGTGCTGCTCGCGCGGTAGATATCGACCAGGGGACACGGAGGTGCGCGACGCGCGAAGTCCCGCCCGGTGGTGCGCCGAGCGGGACCTCGCGAAGCGGGGTCAGCCGTCGAGGCGGTCGCTCTTGATCGCGTCGAGGAAGGAGCCCCACCGCGAACGTGTGAACGCGAGGGTGGGGCTGTCGTCGCCGAGTTTCGTGTCGCGTACTCCGGCAGCGGAAGGCGCGATCCCCACTTCAACGCAGGCACCGCCGTTACCGCTGCTTCGGGTGGACTTGCGCCACCGCGCCTCGGTGAGATTGGGGGTCATCCCGTCACCTTCCAGCGCCAAGCTCTTCTATGGTCTGCTTCAGCATGGATTTGGACTCGTTCAAGCCGAGTGCTTCCATCCGTAGCCGCTCGTAGACCAGGTTATACGTGTCGAGGTGGTGCGGTCGATCCAGGTAGTCCGCGCTTGTGATGTCTTCGACATACACCGTGCGCTTGTGGTTGTTGCGCAGCCGCAGGATCGTGAAGGAAGTGCCCAGCGAAGCGTGGCTACCGGCACTGAACGGCAGCACCTGCACCGCTACGTGCTGGAGTTCCGCCAAGTCGCAGAGAAGTTCCAGCTGTTCGGTCATGACCGCTGTGCCGCCAATTCGGCGTTTCAACGTACCTTCGCTGAGGACGACCGAGTGTGAGGCTGTTTTTGTGTCCGGCGCTGTCGCAGTTCGGTGCTGGGATCACGGCCCAGAAACCTTCCGGAACATGAGCTGAGGTCTCATGCGGCGTGTGATGTCGTGATCGAGCTGGTCAACTGAACTTTGGAGCGTTGGGCACAGCGGCCTACCATGAAGGAGTCCCGCCCGACGGCACATCGAGCGGGACTTCGCGAAGCGGGATCAGCTGTCGAGGCGGTCGCTTTTGATCGCGTCGAGGAACTGTGTCCACGCGGTTTTGCCGAACGGCAGGACGGGGCTGTCGTCGCCGAGTTTGCTGTCGGCGACGCCGGTGGCGGTGGGCACGTGCGCCACCATGACGCAAGCTGCACCGCCGCCGTTGCTGCGGCTGCTTTTGTGCCAGCGAGCCTGACTGAAGTCTGGGGCGGTCATGTGGGTGCTCCTTGTACTCATAGCTCCCCGGCAAGCTTGGAGAGGAACTCTGTCGAGTCTGCGGGGGTCAGCGCCGCTTGTTCAAGAGCGCTGTAATTCAGGTTATACGATGCGACCTCGTCCTCGTCCTCCACGTAGACGCAGCCGGTCAGGTAGTCCGTGTATGGAACGTCGGGGTCTTCCTGGTCAGGGAACGAGAGGATGATGAACGGTGCGCCGAGCGCGGGCACCGCGCCCGCGCTGAACGGCAGTACTTGTAGAGTGACATGCGGCAGGTCGCCCATCGTGACGAGATGTTCCAACTGTTCCCGCATCACGTCGGTACCGCCGACCAGCTGACGGAGGCCGGACTCGTGGATCACCGTGTCCATGCGCGGGCCGAGTCCGAGTGGATCAATCAGGTGATCACCTCGTTGGAACGGTGTCGAGCGCTCCGGCACCGACTTCGCGTGGTGTCCACCAACATCGCCGAGACCCGCGGCGACCGACTCGTGATCACCCACCAGCCACGCACAGACCACAAGGGACCCGCCGAGATCTCGGTGCGCTACACCCGTGCCGTCGACATCGCCCTGCGAACCGCCGACACCCCCATCCCGGTTACCGCCCTGATAACCAGGCTGGAGCACGAGTTTCCCCGCAGCTCGCTCGCGGCGATCGAGCACATGGTGGATGAGCTGATCGAACAACGCGTGCTGATCAGCAACCTGCGTCCTCCCATGACCAGCACCGACTCGGTGGAGCACGTCGTGGCCGAACTCGACACCTTCGACCTGGACGAACTTCCGGAGGACGCGGTCGCGTTGATCAACGAGCTGCGCGAGGTGCGGGGCGAGTTCGCCCGGCACAACGCCGCGACGCCTCCGTCCGAGCCCGGCGCGCTGCGCAGATCGCTGTCGACACGGATGTCGGCCCTGGCTGCCACCGACAAGCCCGTCATGGTGGATCTGCACGCCGATTGCTCGGTGAGTCTTCCCGAACCTGTCTGGCGGGAGGCCGAATCCACGGTAGACGTGCTTGCACGCCTGAGCCCGCACCCTCAGGGCAGCACCGAGTGGATCGACTACCACCACCGGTTCCTCGAACGCTACGGACCCGGCGCGCACGTACCCGTTCGCGACCTGCTCGACCCCGACACCGGGCTCGGCTATCCCGCCGGATACCGGGACTCCCTCCTGGACGTGGGGCAACAGGGCCTCTCCGAGCGGGACGCGCGGCTGCTCTCCCTGGCACAACGGGCCGCCCTCGATCAACGCCGGGAGGTCCACCTCGACGAGGACACGGTGGCCGCGCTGGCAGCCACTTCCGAGACTCCGCGGCGTCGTCCACACTGTGAACTCTCGTTTCGTGTCCACGCCACAACCCCCGAGGCCATCGACCGTGGCGAGTTCGAGTTAGCGGTTGCCGGAATCTCCCGTGCGGCGGGCACCCTGACCGGACGTTTCCTGGACGCGCTCGCCGAGCCCGAACGCAAGCGCCTGACGGAGACCTACGCTCGGCTTCCCACACTCGCCCGAGAGGCCGTTCCCGTGCAGCTCTCCTGCCCACCGCTGCACACCCGTACCCACAACGTCGCCCGCAGTCCCGCTGTGCTGCCCGAGGTGCTGTCCCTGGGTGAGCATCGCGTGAACCGGCTCGCTGTCGACGACCTCACCGTGACCGGCGACCTCGACCGCCTCTACCTCGTCTCACTCACCCACGGGCAGGTGGTTGAGCCGATCATGGTCAATGCCGTGGAATTCACCCACCACACACACCCGCTGGCTCGGTTTCTGGCCGAGATCACCACGGCCCGCACCCCGACCCTCGGCCCCTTCGCCTGGGGCAAAGCAGCAGGACAGCTGCCATACCTACCGCGCGTGCGCTACCAGCGCAGCATCCTCGCTCCCGCCCAGTGGACACTTACCTCCCGCGAACTGCCGCACGACGCCGACGGGACCCGATGGGCCGAAGCACTGGCCACCTGGCGAGACCGGTTCCACGTCGCCGACGACGTGTACCTCGGTGATGGTGATCAACGGCTGCACCTGAACCTGGACGACCCCACCCACCAGCAGCTGTTGCGCACCGAGCTCGACCGCAACGAGCGCCTCACCCTACGTGAAGCACCCCCGCCCGGTGCCTTCGACTGGATCGACGGCCGCGCTCACGACCTCGTCGCCCCGATGACCTCCACAGCCGCCCCAGAGGCCGGACCCGCGGCACGCACGCGCTCTCCCGTCACCGTGCACGCTCGTGAACACGGACACCTGCCCGGAGCCGGAACCTGGCTCTACGCCCAGCTCCACGGCCATCCCGACCGGCAGACACACCTCCTCACCGACCATCTGCCTCGGCTGCTGGACCAGTGGGACAACCACCCGCAGTGGTGGTTCCTGCGCTATGCCGACCCCCACCCGCACCTGCGGCTGCGCATCCGGTTGAACCACCCCGACGAGTTCGGAACCGCTGCCGCCCGTGTCAGCGCTTGGGCTCACGCCCTGCGCCAACGAGGTCTGCTGGGCGGAATGACCCTGGAGACCTATCGCCCCGAAACCGGCCGGTTCGGCGACGGGGAAGCCATGCGCGCGGCCGAATCCCTCTTCGCCGCCGACTCCGCGGCCGTGCTCACGCAGCTGGAACACACCCGCGCGGGCGCGTCCAGCGAGGCGATCACGGCCGCGAGCATGGTCGACCTGGTGATCTCCTACCTCGGCAACATCGAGCAGGGGACGCGGTGGCTGATCGACCACATCCCCCGCACCCACACACCAGCCCCGCCCCGAGGACTCCGCGACCAGGCACTCGAACTCGCCACCCCCCACGACCAGTGGACTGCGCTACGCGCGTTGCCCGGCGGCGACACCACCCTCGCCGCATGGAGAACCCGTGCCCACGCACTGACCAGCTATCGCCAGTCCATCACCTCGCCCGGAACTGCGGTCCCAACGGAGATCCTGCGCGACTTCCTGCACCTGCACCACGTGCGCATGACCGGCATCGACCCCGACCGCGAACGCCGGTGTCTGCACCTGGCCCGCGCCGCCGCCCTGAGCATCACCAGCCGTCGGAAGCAAGGAACCGCATGACCCCCACCGTTCAGACGACGCTGGAGGCCGCCGCCGACATCGCCCACAACCTCACGTCCCCGGAGCGGCTCGCCGAGACGGGGGCATCGGCGCAGTCCTTGGCCTCCGGAGCGGCCGGGATCGCCCTTCTGCACAGCGAACGCGCCGCTTCCGGCCACGACGACCGGGCGAGTGCCCACACCTGGCTGACCACCGCCCTCAGCGGTGACCTGTCCGCCGGAGACGATGCCGGACTGTTCTTCGGAGCCCCAGCCTGCGCCTTCGCCGCCCACCTCGTCACTCGCGCACGGCCGGGCACACTCACCCGCGCCCTGTCCCAACTCGACACGAGCATCACGGACCTGACCTTCCGCCGCCTGGCCGCCGCCCACACCCGCATCGACCGCGGACACCCCACGACCTTCCGCGAGTACGACCTCATGCGCGGGCTCACCGGCCTCGGGGCATACCACCTGCAACGCAACCACCACGACAGCACCCGTGCTGTGCTGTCCTACCTGGTGCGCCTGACGCACCCGCACCCGGACGGGTCGCCAGGCTGGTGGGTCGACCACGCTCCGAGCCCCGACGACCCCGACCCGGCATTCACCCACGGACACGCCAACCTCGGCATGGCCCACGGCATCACCGGACCACTCGCTCTTCTCGCCCGAGCAGCGCGTCGCGGCATCACCGTGGACGGACACATCGACGCCCTCGACCGGATCTGCACCTGGCTCGACACCTGGCAACAACCCCACCCAGCCGGACCGTGGTGGCCCTACTGGCTCACCCACGCCCAGATACGCGACGACGCTCCCATCACGGGGCCGGGACGACCTTCCTGGTGCTACGGCACCCCCGGGCTGGCCCGTGCCCAGCAGCTCGCCGCCCTCGCCCTGGGCGACACGACCCGCCAGCGCACCAGCGAAGCCGCGCTGCTCGGCTGCCTGACCGACCCGAAGCAACGCACCTACCTCACCGAACCCGGCCTGTGCCACGGACTCGCCGGACTCGTACAAACCACCTGGCGCATGGCCGCGGACGCTGTCACCGAAGACCTGGGTGAGCACCTTCCACAACTGATCAGCACGTTGACCGAGCACCAGCACACGGACTCGCCGGAATTCCTGACCGGCGCCGCCGGCATAGCCCTCACCCTGCACACCACAGCCGCCAGCACCGATTCATGCGCATGGGACGCGAGTCTCCTACTGAACTGACGAGGACCAAGGATGCTTCCCGACAGCACCACCCCGGGGCAACGCGAAGACTCCGATGACGACCACGACTGCTGGCCACAGCTGCTGATCGAATGGACCGACTGGGACAACGCCGAGACCACCGCAGCACGACGTCTCCACCCGCCCCTGGCCACCGCCGAGCACGACGGCCGCCTCGACCAGTGGTTCTTCGTACGCAAACACCCGCACTGGCGGCTGCGCTACCTCGGCGACACCGCTGCCCGCACCTACCTGGCACGGACCCTGGAAGACCTGACCGCCACCGGCGAAGTGGCTTGGTGGGCCCACGGCATCTACGAGCCGGAAACACTGGCCTTCGGCGGCGCGGCTGCGATGACCACCGCCCACAGGCTGTTCCACGGCGACAGCAGCAACATCTTGGCCTACCTCGCCCGCCAGCACGCCGCCGAATCCTCGCCCGAACCGGGACGCCGGGAACTCGGCGTACTGCTGATCAGTGCTCTGCTCCGCGGCGCGGGCCTGGACTGGTACGAACAGGGCGACGTGTGGAACCGCATCGCCCGCATGCGACACACCGGCAACGACGAGTCCACCCATCCACTACCGATCACTCGACAGCAGCGGCAGAACATGCAGCGGTTGATGACCGCCGACGCGGCAAGCCTGGCCGAAAGCGGTCCGCTCGCACCGATCCACGGTTGGCTCGATGCGTTCGCAGCCGCCGGTAGCACACTCGACGAACACGCCCAGCGCGGACAGCTCGAACGGGGCCTACGCGCGGTGCTGGCCCACCACGCGGTTTTCGCCTGGAATCGCCTGGGCTTGTCAGCCCAGGAACAGAAAGTACTGTCCGAACGAGCCACCGAGGTCGTCATGACCGACCACACGACGGAAGAGTCCTTGATCGTCGATGCCGAGACACCGACGGAGATACCGCCCGCGAGTTGCTGACCACGAACCACATGCAGTTCACACCTTCGCGCACCGACGCCGACACGCTGGGAGAACTCACCGCGACCCACGACATCGCCCACGACCCCGACTGGGGCCGGACAGGCTCACCGAAGCTCTGTTCGAGGAGCTGGTCGACCCCAACCCCGCCCGCCCGCCGGTGGGACGTTTCACGCGAAACGTTCCACCGGCGGGCGGGAGTCACCGCTCCACGGGGTCCGGCGCGTAGGGCGCGATCGGGTTGGACAGGGTCCCGGCGAAGGCGAGCGCGCTGCTCGGGTCCTGCAGGTCGACCATCTGCTCGTTGTCGCCGAGTTGCAGCCTGTTCAGGCAGGACAGCGAGAACCACTCGGTGAACAGGTCGTGCCGCCGGAACTCGTCCCGCAGCTCGGGGTTGTCCCGCTGGTAGTCGGTCACGCACTCGGCCACGGTCCTCCAGAAGACCTCCTCGCTCAGCACGCCCTCGGCGGACGTGATCGAGCACAGGAAGCGGAAGAAGCAGTCGAACACGTCGGTGAGCAGGGACAGCTCGCGCAGGTGCTCCGGAACCACCGACCGGATCCGCTCGACCTCGGGCGGCAGCTCCGCGTCGGCGTCGAGCACGGCGATCTCCTCGGCGATGTCCTTGAGCAGGGCTCCTCGGGGGACCCCGTCCTCCAGCACGAGGATGATGTTCTCGCCGTGCGGCATGGCCACCAGGTCGTAGGCGTAGAACAGGTGCAGCAGCGGCCGCAGGTAGACGTCCAGGTAGCGGCGCAGCCAGACCTCGGGCTCCAGCCCGGAGCGGGACACGAGCTCGCCGACCACCGAGTCCCCGAAGCGGTCCACGTGCAGCAGCGCGGCCATGCTCACCGGCCGCTGCCCGGAACGCAGCTTCGGCACGGGGCTCTCCCGCCAGAGCGCGGCCAGCATCTTGCGGTAGGGGGAGCTCTTCGCGCAGGCGGACTCGTAGTACTCGTTGTGGTAGCCGATCGCGGCCCGCTCGCGCAGGATGTCGAACCCGGAGTCGGCGAGCTGCCGATCACGCGAGATCACCCGGGCCAGCCAGTCGTTGATGGCCGGGGTCGCCTTCATGTACTCGGCGGACAGCCCGCGCAGGAAGCCCATGTTGAGCACCGAGAGCGCCGTTTTCACGTAGTGCTTCGACGGCGAGCTCTCGTTGAACATGGTGCGGACGGACTGCTGCGGGCGGTACGCGTCGGAACCGCGGCCGAGGTACACGAGGTTGTTCCGCGCCACTTCGGCGGCGAAGGTCACCGAGAGCTTGTTCTCCCACTGCCACGGGTGCACCGGGAAGAGGTGGTACTCCTCCGGGTCGAGTCCGCGCTCGCGCAGTCCTGCGGTGAACCCGGCACGTTCCGCCTCGTCCAGTTCGGACGAGATCAGTTCCGCGTAGCTCGTCTCGGAGGAGACGGTGAAGGTGGACCTGTCGCGGTGCGCGGCCATCCAGACCAGGGAGACCGGCTGCCCCGCCTCCGGGGTGTACTCGGTGAACTCGGTGCTGTCGAACCCGATGCGCCCGCTGTTGGCCACGAAGCACGGGTGCCCCTCGGTAAGCCCGGACTCCACTTCCTGGAAACCCGCGTCGAGCAGCTCCGCGGAGCGCGCGGCGGGCGCGGCGAGCTTGAACGCGCTGCTGGACAGCGTGCTGCTGATCTCCTCCAGGTAGACGGGAAGCGTGCTCTCGGACAGCCCCAGGGTTTTCCGGAACTCCAGGAACAGGGCGAGCGCGTCGAGCGGTTGCTCGTCCCCCTCGGAGTACCTGGTGATGCTGTCGGCGTCGACCCGCCAGTGCCGCAGACTCCCCACCTCGGCCGCGAAGTGGTACTCCACCAGCCCGTCGTCGCTGCTCACCCGGTAGTGTCCCGGCGTGGTTTCCGCGGGTTCCAGCAGGCGCTCGTGGGAGAACTCGGCCAGCGCCTTGCGCACCAGTAATCGGTTGGCGGTCTCCCAGTGGTGCGGTGTCAGATGGGCCGCGGCCTCGCGCGGTGCGGCTGCACTGCTGCTGCTCAACGGGATACCTCCTGATCGTGTTCGTCGGGCACCGTCGCGTGGTACTGGGAGCGGGTGCAGGTGCTGAGAAGGGCCGTCTTGCCCGGCAGCGACACGGTTTCGACCTCCTGGAACCCGACAGCGCGGTTGAGCCGGTGCACGGAGGTGTTGCGCACGTCGGGTTCGACGACCACGCGCTGGTTGCCCGGATCGGACAGCAGCAGTTCCATGACGGTGCGGAGCACGCCGAGGCTGAATCCGCGCAGGGGCGTCGTGGTCGGAGCCACCAGGAAGTGCATGCCCACGTCGCCCGGAAGCACCGGGTACACATCGGCCAGTTCGCTGCTCGCCGGGTCGTAGCGCTCCATCACGAAGGCCGGAGTCCCGTTGTGCGTTCCCAGCAGCGCGTCGTGCCCGGGAGCGGCCGCTGTGTCGGCGAACTGCCGTGCCACGTCGTCCCGCGTGGCGTCGCCCATCAGCCAGAACGCCGACTTGGGGTGGGTGAGCCAGCGGTGCAGCAGGCCGACGTCCGCGGCCGGGTCGACGTGGCGGACCGCGAACTCCCCGAGCTCCCGGTCGGTGCGGGTGAAAACGACGTCGTTCATGCCGCGGACTCCTCTCCCGCTCGGTTCCGCTGCTCGGGAGCGGCGAACTCCTGGAAGGCGATTCCGCGTTCGATCGGGTAGTACTCCTCGCCGAGCATCTCCCGGATGATGCAGGAGTTGCGGTAGGCGGCCATCCCGAGATCCGGGGTGACGAATCCGTGCGTGTGCAGCTCGGCGTTCTGCACGAAGATCTCCGCGCCCTTCGGGTCGATGCCGTAGTTCCGCCCGACGTCGAAGCGCCCGGACTCGTCCCAGCTGATCCGGTCGGTCACGGGGTTGAGCAGTTCGGGGACCTCGTAGCGGTATCCGGTGGCCAGCACCAGCCCCTCGGTGTCCAGTGTGAAGTCCTTGCCCTGCTCCTGCTGGCGGAGGCTCAGCGTGTACCGGCCGCTGTCCGGGTCGTGGCGCGCCGCGGTGACCGCGGTGTTGGTCATCAGCCTGGTCGAGCAGCGTTCCGAGAGGTTCTTCACGTAGAGCAGGTCGAAGATGTTGTCGACCAGTTCGGCGCTGATCCCCTTGTACAGGCCGTGCTGCTCGGCCAGCAGCGACTCCCTGGTGCGCTCCGGGAGCGAGTGGAAGTAGTCGGTGTACTCGGGAGAGGTCATCTCCAGGGTCAGCTTCGTGTACTCCAGCGGGAAGAACCTGGGCGAGCGCGTCACCCAGTTGAGCGTGTAGCCGTGCTTGTCGATCTCGCCCAGCAGGTCGTAGTAGATCTCGGCCGCGCTCTGCCCGCTGCCGACGACGGTGACGCTGTCCTTGTTCAGCAACGAGTCCCTGCGGTTCAGGTACTCGGAGTTGTGGAAGGCGTCACCGCCGAGGTCGCGGCACGCCTCGGGGACGTGCGGCGGTGTCCCGGTCCCGAGCACCAGGCGGTGCGCCCGGTGCGTGTCGACGCGTCCGCTGGACAGCTCCGTGGCGTGCACCAGGTAGGTTTCGGAGCGCTCGTCGTACTCGACCGAGGTCACCTCGTTGCCGAACCGGACGTTGCCGAGTTTGCGCGCCGCCCAGCGGCAGTAGTCGTTGTACTCGAGCCGGGGTGGGAACCAGTCGGCGCGGATGTAGAAGGAGTACAGCCTGCCGACCTCCTTGAGGTAGTTCAGGAAGGAGAACGGCGAGGTCGGGTCGGCCATGCTCACCAGGTCGGCGAGGAACGGCGTCTGCAGGGTGCTGTTCTCCAGCATCATCCCGCTGTGCCAGTCGAAGTCGGGTTTCCTCTCCAGGAAGAGCCCGTTCAGCTCGGGAATCGGCTCGGTCAGGCAGGCGAGCCCGAGGTTGAACGGCCCGACCCCGATGGCGATGAAGTCGTGCGTCGGTTGCATCCGTGCTCCGGTTCGTCGTGTTCTCGGCTGGTTCGGCGCTGTTGGAGCTCGAACCTCGATCAGCTGGCTCGGCGCTGTTCGAGCCCGGTGGTGTCGTTCTCCTCCAGGTGCCGCCCGGCGTGTTCGGCGACGAGTTCGAGCACCTCGGCGATGTCGTCCCGGGTGGTTCTCGGGTTGAGCAGGGTGAACTTCAGGTGGGTGCGCCCGTCCACGACCGTTTCCGCGATCGCGGCCGCCGCCGATTCGTACAGCGCGCCGCGGGCGTGCAGGTTCGCCCGGTCGCAGAGCTCGGGATCGATGTCCGCCGAGGGGACGTAGCGGAACACCAGCGTGCTGAGCTCGGGGCGGGTGACCACTTCGAAGCGGGGGTCGGCGTGCAGGACCTCCCACGCCTGCTGCGCCAGGTCCAGCACGTCGTCGAAGAGCCCTCCCAGTGCGTCCGGCCCCATCGTTCGCAGCGTGAGCCAGAGCTTGAGCGCGTCGAACCTCCGCGTGGTCTGGATGCTCTTGTCCACCTGGTTCGGAATCCGCTGCTCCGCGTGGCGCTCCGGGTTGAGGTAGTCGGCGTGGTAGGTGACGTGCCGCAGCGTCTCCCGGTCCCGGACGAGCACGGCGCTGGAGCTGACCGGCTGGAAGAAGGACTTGTGGTAGTCGACCACGACCGAGTCGGCGTGTTCGATCCCGGTCAGGGACGGGCCCTTGCCGGAAACCAGCAGCCCGCAGCCGTAGGCCGCGTCCACGTGCATCCAGGCCCCGGAACGGGCGCAGCTCCCGGCTATTTCCAGGAGCGGGTCGATGCTGCCGAAGTCCGTCGTGCCCGCGGTGGCGACCACGGCCATCGGGATCAGCCCCCGGTCGCGGCAGCCGTCCAGCTCGGCGTCCAGTGCGGACGGGATCATCCGCCGCTGTTCGTCGCAGTCCACCGGGATCACCGATTCGGCGCCGAGGCCGAGCAGTTTGGCCGCCTTGACGATGCTGAAGTGGCTGTCGCGGGCGGTCAGGATCCGCATCCTGGACAGTTGCCAGCCGGTGTCCGGGTTCGTTTCCTGCCTGGCGAGGGCCTGTTCGCGGGCGAGCAGCAGGGCCTGCAGGTTGGACTGGGTCCCTCCGCTGGTGAAGACCCCGTCGGCCTTCTCGCCCAGGCCGATGCGTCCGGCCGTCCAGTCGATCAGTTGTTGTTCGATGAACGTGCCGCCCGCGCTCTGGTCCCAGGTGTCCAGCGAGGAGTTGATCGCCGAGCCGATCGCCTCTGCCAGCAGCGCGGGGATGACGACCGGGCAGTTGAGGTGCGCCAGGTAACGCGGGTGGTGGAAGTGGACCGCGTCGCGGAGGTAGACCTTCTCCAGTTCGTCGAGGGCCTCGCTCGTGTCCCGCAGCGGGGAGTCCAGGTCGATCCGCTTGGTTTCCGGTTCGAGCTGCTCGGGTTGGATTCCGGTGGTGGGCCTGTCCCGGCCGGTGAGCTCACCGATCACGCGTTCGACGCCCTGCAGGACCGATGCGCGGTAGGCGGCGGTGTTGTGCTCGTCCAGCAGGTTCTCGCGCGGATCCGCCTGCTGTGCTGGTGTTCCGGACGGTTCCTCGTTCTGGTAGGCGAGGAAACTCATGACCCGTCCTCCTCGGTGCTCGGTGTTGCGCTGATCGTTTCGGTGCCTGTGGCGGGTGCGAGGGGGTGTTCGGCGTGTGGTGAGCGCGAGCGGCACGTGTCCCTCGGTGCTCCGGACGGACGGTGTCCCGTGCTGCGGTGCGGTGGTGGGCGGTTCGTGGCACGACCTCCTGAGCAAGGTTAGCCTAACTTTCCGAGAACTTAGGCTAACCTATATCGAGCCCACTGTGGCGTGACAACGTTCACGTCCCGGGGTCATTTCGGCGGGGTCGTCCGAGTTCCGCCGCTCGAGCGGGGACAAGAAGAGGTGAGCAGGTCCTGTTCGGGGGAGCACGTGTTGTGCCGGTCAGGGGACGCCGCGTCACCGCCGAACACCTCGGTCGGGGGAGGCGTCGACTCGTCCACCGTCGTGCTTCGGGACCGGATCGCCGGGGTGACGACTCGGGATCAGGGGGAGCGATCGCGCAGCGCGCGGATCCGTTCCAGCAGCTCGTCCACTTTCTCCCCGCCCGTTCTCAGCTCCTCCAGCCGCCGGTCGACGGTCCGCAGCTGCCGGTTCCGCTCCGCCGAGTCCAACTTCAGCGCGCGGTCTGTCTCACGCAGCTCACCCTCGATCGCCTCGACCCGCCTGCCCAGCGCGTCGTCCAGTGCCAGGGCCAACTGCTGTTCGGCCTCGATGAGCTGTTCCGAGACCAGCTGCTCCAATGTGGAGCGCGCCTCGGCGATGGCCTCGGTCAGCCACTGCTTCATGTGCTGCTTGTCCGCCGCGTGTCTGCGCGTGCGCGCCATCCACCAGCCCGCGCCGAGGCCCAGCACGATGGTCACCGGCAACACCATCGGGTTCAACGCGCTCACACCGGCGCCGGCCAGCGGCAGCGCGGCGGCACGGCCGACCCCGAGGCCGCCGGACACCCCCATGAAGACCAGCAGCTTGTCCTCGGCCGTCGGCGGTCGTCTGTCCGGCCGCCGCAACGAGACCGGAGCTCTGTTCCCCCTGGTGAACTGGGAGCGGATCACGTTCAACTCGGCAGGGGAGAACAGCTCGGAGAGGCAGGACCCGGCCACTTCGTCCAACCGGGTGGACAACAGCTCGGCGATCCGGCCGGACACCAGCTGCAGGGCCGAGTCGACCTGCTGGGGGAGCTGTTCCAGGCGGTCCCTGTCGGCCGCGTCGATCTCGCGCCGAAACCAGTTCTGCACCTCGCGCACGCGGTCGGTGACCTCGTGATTCACCTCCACCCGCGCGCGTTGGACCTGCCCCCTGAGCCGCACCTGCCAGCCGCGCGTGGAGGACTTCCGCTCGGCCGTCAGCTCGTCACGCCGGCTGCGCAGCGACTCGGCCTCCTGCTCCCCCGAGCTCAGCGCGCGCCTCTCGGCCTCCAACCTGGACACGAGCTCGTCCAGCACCGTGGAGAGACCGCGCATGGTGTTGGCCTCGCCGAGCATCGCCGAGTGGTCCGCGAGCAGCTGACGCAGCGCGGAACGCAGCTCCGCGATCCCGGAACGCTCCCACAGCGCCTCGGCCTTCCGCGCGTCCGGCGTCCGGCCGGCCAGTTCGGCCATGCGCGCGGAGACCGGGTGGAAGGGCGCTTCGGCGAAGCGGGGGGCGTGGGCGGCGAGCAGTTTCCTGTTCTCCTCCAGGACGCGTCGCCACCCCCGGTGCTGATCGGTCTTGGTCAGCGCGAACAGCACGGTCTCGACCCGGTCGCTCACCCCGCGCAGGAAGTCCAGCTCGCCACGTCCGAGAGGCGCCGAGGCGTCCACGACGAACAGCAGCGCCGTCGCCGAGGCCGCGGCCTCGGCCGCCAACTCGCCGTGGACCGACTCGAGCCCGCCCACACCTGGTGTGTCGACCACCGTCAGCTCCTCGAGCAGCTCGATCGGCGCGTCGACCCTGATGTAGCGGGTCGGGAGTTCCCCGCTCGGGGCCTCCCCGGTGCCCGAGACCCGCTCGCCAAGCTCATCCATCCCGAAGCGGAGCGGGCCGTCGCGCGCCGGATGGCACGCGTACCCGGCCCACTCGGAGCCGTGCTGAAACCACAGGTAGGTCGAGGTGGTCGCACCCGCGTTCACCGGAGAAAGGCCCTGCTCGCCCAGCAGTGCGTTGACCAGTGAACTCTTGCCGCGGTTGGTCTCCCCGACCACGACCGCGCTCGGTGTGCGCGGCCGGTCGGCGCGAATCCGCTCCACCCACTCGGCCGCTTCCGGATCGACCTCGCGCAGCAGGGCGGACAGGGACTCGCGGGTCTGCTTGACCTGGGTGGGCAACTGGGCCGCGGCCGCCACGTCGGCGCCGGGCAGTTGGTCGATCGGGGAGTTCGACGACATGGGTTTCCTCGGTCGAGCAGGGTTCGGACGGATGCGGCCGTTCGTGGAGTGGTCAGCCGGGCGGAGCCTCCGCCGAATCCAGCCGGTACACCACCACCACAGGGGGGCGCAACATGCGGCCGCGATCGGCGAACCCGAGAGTCTCGGTCTCGGCTATGAGGCCGTCCAGCGTGTGGTCCGCGGTGTGGACCGTGCCGCCGGCCTCGTGCCGGGACGGGTCGAAAGGCTCTCCCCGTGGACGCAACGCCGTCACTCCGATCGAGCTCATGCCTTCTTCCAGGCGTTCGGTGACCCCGGTGCTGCGTGCCCTGTCGTAGGCGTACATGCACAGTCGGATCAGCGTCTCCCGCTCGGCCAGTGCCCGGCCCAGCGGATCGACGAGTGGTTCGTTGCTCAAAGCGGCCATGTGCTTCCGAATTCGGTGTCGTCGTCTCGCACGCCGATCATCGGCGGGACGGTCTTCGAGGACGGTCGGGAACGATGTGCGTGCCTGGTCGCCTCCGACGCGAACGCGGCCTCGTCGGTTCCACCTTCGGGTGAAAAATCCCGAGGTCGGAGCCCTGGTCACGGAGCGCGGACCGTCCGCCCACCCTGAGCGACCGGAACCGCCGCGGAGTCTCCCGGCTCCGGTGCTCCCGGTGCCGAAACTCCGCCCCGGCGGCCCGCGCCGACGGAGTTCTACCGCAGTTGGCGCCACATCAGGAAGTAGGCACGGTGCACCACGTGCGCCACCCGGCTCTGGGCCGGGGTCGCTCCCAGCGAGGCGAAGGAGCGCCACCACTTCGCCCGCTCCAAGGCGAACTCGGTCATCCGCTCGACGGGGGCTCCCGGCATCCCCAGCCTTTCGGAGAAGTCCTCGGAACCGCCGAGTCGCAGAACCTCGTCGAGCAGGTCGGAGGGCAGGGTGACCGTTCCGGCCGAGATCATCGTCAGCGCCTCGAGCAGCCTGAGCTGGTGCGCCTGCGGCTGGGTCAGCAGTCCCTCCATCGCGGCGTGCAGCCGCTCGCGCTCGTTCGGGTCCGTGCAGGACTGCGCCACGGCGGCGACCGAGGCGAGCCCCGCGGCGGCCTTGATGCCGTCAGCGCGGCCGCGGAACACCGCGTTGAGCCTCGTGAGCAGTGTGGACAGACCGGATGCCTCGTGCAGCTCGCTCCGCAGCCGTCCCGCGGTGATGTGCGGATCGGCGTCGATCTTCTCCAGAGCGCATCGGATACCGTGCAGATCCAGCAGTTCCAGCAGCCGTGCCCGGGCGTCGGCGGGAACCGCGCACTCCCACTCGGTGAAGAGGTCGGCCGAGATCAGCATGGTCCGTCTCGTCGACTCGTCCAGCGCGGCCAGCCGGTGCAGCGTTTCTGCGTCGGAGGCGGTGAACTCACCGGCCTCGGACGTCTCGGCGAGGAGCCCGATCAGCGGCAGCACGTCGGCGACACGTGGTTTGAGCTGCCGTTCCTGGTCCGCGGCCAGCGCCCGTGCCGCCGTCCACAGCCCGCCCTCGCCGCCGCGCACCGAATCCGGTTCGATCGTGTCCGCCTTGTTCAGCACGCCGATCGCGTTGACCGGTCCGGAGGGACGACCGCCCGTGGCGGCGTTGAACGCGGACAGGGCCTGTCGGTCGTCGGCCCGCACCGACTGGGTGATCACGTGGAGCACCGCCTCGGCGCCCGCGACGGCTTCGTGCGAAACGGGATCGAGCCGTTCTGGGCCTTCGGAGCGCCCGGCCCGCTCCGCGGTGCCGAGCACGGCCTCGGTGCGGGCGACCGAGTCGTCGTCCGGGGAACCCAGCCCGGGGGTGTCGATCACGGTCAGGTCGCGCAGCACGGCGTTGGTCAGGTACGCCTCGACGTGCGACACCCGCTCCAGGCGCACCCCTAGGTCGGTGGGGATGGCCCCTCCGGCGGTGAACGGCAGCGAGTACTTGTTCCCGTCGAGCAGGACGACCTCGAGCCGATCGACCGTCCCGTACTGGAACCGGGTGACCACCTTCGTGCACTCGCCCACGTCGGTCGGTGCCACCCGGCGCCCGATCAGGGCATTGACCAGTGTGGACTTGCCCGACTTGATTCGCCCCACGACGGCGAGTTGCAGCGGCGCGCTCAGCCGGTCGAGCACCTCGCCCAAACCGGTGGCGGCTCGTTGCCCGACACGGGGACGCAGTTCCTCGCACAGCCGCGCCACGGCGGCGGAGATCGGGCCGCGCACGTGGTGAGTGGTCAACCCCGTTCCTTCACGGATCTCTCGTGCTTCCTCCTCGGGCCGTTCCCGTCACCCAGCCGGTGTTCTCGGGCGGGCGGAAACGGCTCGGAAGAGTCTAGAGGGACCCCGCGGCTCCGCGCGTCGCCAGGCGAGCAACGCTCTGCGGGCAACCGCCTTGCCGATTCGCGGGAACCGGAAGGCGGTTCCCGGACAGGGCCCTGCCCCGCGGCCCGACGTTCAGCCCGTTGAGCGCAGCCCCCACGTCGCGGTGTGCCGCTCGCCCGGCCGCAGAACACGTACGGCCTCACCGGTGACGAACGCGTTCGGCGGGCAGGTGTTCGGTTCGACGGTGATCCCCGACCTGGCCGGTTGCCCGCGGTCCTCGCTCGGGGCGTCGTCGGTGTAGACCTGCAGGTAGCCGTAGGCCTCGTCCATCCAGAGCAGCACCTCCCGGCCGTCCTCCAGTCCGAACTGCACGACCGCGTGCCCGTCGCCGTCGCGCGCGAGGTCCTTGAACGCGGTGTCCATCTCGGTCGCACCGATCTCGCGCTCTTCGCGGAAGTCGTACTCCGTGCCGGACACCGCGGCGGTTCCCGTCGGGATGAGCCGGTCGTTGGTGCGGTAGTACGTCTCGGCGGGCAGTCGCAGTCCCATCCGGTCGGTGCCGCCGGGACCGGCCGCCAGGTAGGTGTGGTTGGCCCAACCCACGGGGGCCGCGGCACTTCCCCTGTTCTCGGCGGTGAGCGTGCACCGCACGCCGTGTCGGTCCACCGCGTACTCGATCGAGAACTCCACAGAGAACGGGTAGCCGTACTGCGGGTGCAGGAGGTACCGCAGCCGCACGCTGTCGGCCCCGTGGCGCACCGGCTCCCACTCGACGAAGTTCATCAGGCCGTGCAGCGCCGCCTGCCTGGACGGTTCGTTGATCGGAACCTGGAGCCGCTCACCGCCGAACTCGTAGGTTCCCCGGTCGATCCGGTTGGGCCAGGGGAGGATGGTTTTCCCCTGGTATCCCTCGCCGGGGTCGTTCGGCTCGTGGGTCAGCAGCATCTCGTCGCCGCCCACCCGCCAGGACAGCAGGGTCGCGGCCACTCCCGCCACGACGGCGCGGTTCCGGCCCGAACGGATCTCGTAGAGCCTGCCGTTGGCGGTCTGCTCGTACCGGTCGTGCCCCGGACCGCGATGTCCGGGCACCGAGTGCGCGGCGGCGGACCCGGCGCCGAGCGCCGTTGCCGCGGTGGTCGCGGTGAGGGTGGTCAGCGCGCTGCGCCTGCTCCAGCCGCGCCCCGCGGTGTCGGAATCGCTCATGAACGTCCTTTCCGGTCGAACCGTTCGTGTCGTGGATCGGCGTTGTCCGGTGGTGCCCTCCCGTTCCGCTGGGCCGGCCGGGCGGCGCGGGGGCTCGGCATCACCGGACTCGCGGGGCCGGGCGAGCAGCGCCGCGGCTGCCCACCCGGCCCGGGGCGCGGGTGGCTCGGGGAGTTCCGGCGTCGATGATCGCCCGGTTGGACTCGCGGATGGAGTCCACATCGGGTTTGGTGACCTTCCTGTCG
This sequence comes from Actinopolyspora biskrensis, assembly GCF_013408175.1. GTDB lineage: Bacteria > Actinomycetota > Actinomycetes > Mycobacteriales > Pseudonocardiaceae > Actinopolyspora > Actinopolyspora biskrensis. The sequence continues at coordinate 523,571 of NZ_JACBYW010000003.1, read as the reverse complement.
TAGGTCATCAGGCCGTTGACCTCGTTCTCCACGTCCGATACCTGGGTGTAGACCGCCGCCGAGATCCCGTTCCGCTCGATGGCTCCGATCAGGTCCTCGGAGAGCCGGTCGTAGCGTTCGGTGAGCTCGGAACCGTTGTCGGTCATCTCGTAGGCGTGTGGCTCACCGGGCCAGAGGTGGCCCTGCTCGACGAGCCCGAGGCCGCCGTACTCGCCGTCCACGGCGGCGCGGTCGGCCGTGGCCGTCGGGGTTCCCGGGCCGACGTAGGTGTGGTCGTCGTAGATGTCACCGGCCCCGGTGTCGGGCAGCGAGTTGCAGCAGTTGACCCCGCTGGAGGCGTCGACCAGCCTGTCGGGATCCCGCTGTTCGATCTCGCGCGTGACGCGGGCGGTGTCGAACTCGCCCCAGCCCTCGTTGAACGGCACCCAGGTCACCAGCGAGGTCACGCTGTCGAGCTGGTCGACGACCGCTTCGGTCTCGGCCTCGAAGTTGGCCCGGGCCTGCTCGTCAGGGGGCCCGTTGGTGCCTCCCACCCCTGCGGAGAGGGAGGGCATGTCCTGCCAGACCAGCATCCCCATCCGGTCGGCCCAGTGGTACCAGCGCTTCGGGGCGACCTTGATGTGCTTGCGCAGCATGTTGAAGCCCATCCGCTTGGCCCGGGTGATGTCGTGGCGCATGGCCTCGTCGGTGGGGGGAGTGTGCAGCCCGTCCGGCCAGAACCCCTGGTCGAGCATTCCCTGCTGGAACAGGATCTCGCCGTTGAGCGCCATCCGCTGTCTGCCCTGCGAGTCGGTGGTCAGGCCGATCGAGCGCATGCCCGCGTAGCTGTCGACCCGGTCCAGCTCACGTCCGGAGGCGTCCAGCAGGCGCACCGTCAGGTCGTAGAGGTAGGGGTCGTCGGGGCTCCACAGCCTGGGCTCCGGCACCGGGGCCTCCACCGTCGCTCCCGCCTCCGTGCTGGTTCGTGAGACGGTCTCGCCGTTCTCGTGGGAGACCACGGTTTCGACGCGGGCGGCTTCGGACCCGCGTACCTCCGGTTCGAGCCGGAAGATCCGCGAGTCGAGCCGCGGAGTGATGTTCAGCTCGCTCAGGTGGGCGTCCGAGACCGGTTCGAGCCAGACGGTCTGCCAGATTCCCGAGGACCCGGTGTAGAAGATCCCGCCGGGCTGGTTGCTCTGCTTGCCGACCGGGTAGGAGCTCTCCTCGTTGGTGTCGGTGGCGGCCACGGTCACCCGCTGCCGCTTGCCGGGGCGCAGCGCGTCGCTCACGTCGAGCGTGAACGAGGTGAACCCGCCCTGGTGCGAACCGACCCGCCTGCCGTTCACCCAGACGGTGGCCTGCTGGTCGACCGCTCCGAAGTGCAGCAGCAGCTCGTCACCGCGCCACGAGCGGGGGACCTCGAACTCGCGCTGGTAGAGCATGTGGTCGTCGTGGCGCTGGACGCCGGACAGTCCCGACTCGACGGGGTAGGGGACGAGCACTCGCTCGTCGAGGCGACCGTGCCTGTCGGGCGGGGTGGCCCCGCCCGCGTACCTCCACTCGCCGTTGAGGTTCTTCCAGCGCTTCCGCTTCAGCTGGGGGCGCGGGTACTCCGGCAGGGCGTTGTCCGGTCCGACCTGTTCGGTCCACGGCGTGGTCAGCGGTGGGTCCTCCGGGGTCCACTGCTTCGGGGGAGCGGCTGCCCCGGCGGGCACGGCCCCCAGGGCGAGGGTGCTCGCGAGCACGAGTCCGCCGAGGCTTCCGAGGAGCCGTCCGCGGGCGGGCCGTCGTGATTTCATCGATCCTCCTCGCACGACATCAGGTGGCTCTCGCCCGGTGAGCGGTCGCCGCGGCCGTGGGACGCGGGAGCACATTCGGCAACAGAGAAGAACACAACCGGACGTCAGTCACCATCAACGAACATTGGTGTCGCAGAACACACCCCGCGTCAACACCGTCGGGCGAGAATGCTCCGCCAGGAGCAGTTCGGGGAGTCCGAACGGCCGTACGGCGCCGACCGGGGGCGAAATATCACTGAGCCGGGTGAGGGAGCGCTGCTCGGAACCCGCTCGGACGAGCGGAAGCCGGGCGGGACGTCGCCCCCGAGAGGGCGCGCGGTCCGCCCTGCTCCGGTATGACAGGGGTCTCGGCCGCGGAACGACGCGTCCGGACAGCGCAACGGGCTACCGTGGGTGGACGTGCGGAGACTGAGCCTGTGGATGCGCGCCCACCCGAGCGCGGGGGACAGCACGCTGATGCTGTTGGTGCTGCTGGCCGAGATCATGCGCGGCACGCTCGGCGACACCGTCGCCGACTCCCCCGCCCCGTTCTGGGACGTGCTCGCCGGGGTGCTGCTGGTCCTCCCGCTGGTGCTGCGGAGGACCCTGCCGGTGCCGGTCGCCTACCTGATGCTGCTCGGCCTGCTGGTGCAGCTGGTCACGCAGCAGGACATGGTCACCCGCCCGGCCGCCTTCGCGGCGCTGATCATGCTGTACACCCTGGTCGCCTACGTGGGCAGGAGCGCGGCCGCGTGCTATGCCTGCGGCGTCGCCGTGACGTGGCTGGTTCCGCCTGCGCTGCTCAGCGAGCCCCACGTGGGAACGCCCCTCGTGTTCTTCGCGATCCAGCTGGGGCTCGAACTCGGGTTCTGCTGGGTGCTGGGCGAGTACGTCGGCGCGCGCAGGGCGTACCAGGAAGCGACGGAGAGCAGGCTGCGCAGCCTGGAGTTCGAACAGGACCAGCAGGCCAGGATCGCGGTGGCCGAGGAGCGCAACCGCATAGCCAGGGAGCTGCACGACGTGCTCGCGCACTCGGTGAGCGTGATGGTCACCCACGCCGACGGCGCCACCTACGCCGTTCGGCGGAAACCGGAGCTGGCGGAGCAGGCTCTGGAGACCATAGGGAACACCGGCAGGGACGCCCTGAACGAGTTGCGGAGCCTGCTCCACGTGCTGCGCCACCCGGAGGAGCGGGACGACACCGGGGGTCGCTCCCCCCAGCCCGGTGTGAACGGTGTCCGCGACCTCGTGGAACGCGTTCGTGCGCTGGGACTGCCGGTGACCCTGCGGATCAACGGGGAGCTGGATCGGGTCCCGACCGGACCGGGGCTGGCCATCTACCGCATCGTGCAGGAGTCGTTGACCAACGTGCTCAAGCACGCGGGGTGGAACGCGACGGCGACGGTGTCGCTGGAGGAGGGGGGCAGCAGCATGCGCATCGAGGTGTCCGACAGCGGGGCGCGCGGTGTGCTGGCTCCGCAGGCGTCCGGGGGCAACGGCGTCATCGGGATGCGGGAACGGGCCACCGTCTACGGCGGGAACCTCGAGGCGGGGCCGAACGCCGACGGTGGTTGGTGCGTGCGCGCCGACCTCCCGCTGGAGGGGGAGCGAGCCGTCTCCGGGAACCCGTAGCCGAAGCCTTGCGCCCGTTCGACTCCGGTGGCGCGCCGGTGCTCCTCGGCGCGGCAGCGCCGGAACGGCCGCTCCCGGAGCGAGAGCCCCCGGGAGGTTCCGCCACCCGCACCCCTGAGCGGACCGGGACGACCGAGTCCTGCGTATAGGCTGACCGGCATGGTTCGCGTGGTACTGGTCGACGATCAGGAACTCATGAGGGTCGGCCTGCGCATGGTGCTGGACTCCCAGGAGGACGTGCAGGTGGTCGACGAGGCCGAGGACGGGGCCTCCGCGGTGGACAAGGCGCGCGAACACGCTCCTGACGTGGTGCTCATGGACGTTCGGATGCCGGGGACGGACGGGGTGCGCGCCACCGAGCTCATAGTGGGCGAGGACCTGGCCAAGGTGCTGGTGATGACCACCTTCGATCTCGACGACTACGCCTTGTCCGCCCTGCGGGCCGGGGCGAGCGGTTTCCTCCTCAAGGACACTCCGCCCGACGACCTGGTTTCCGCCGTGCGCTCCGTGCACGAGGGGGACGCCGTCGTCTCGCCCAGCGTGACCAGGCGGTTGCTGGACCGCTTCCTCGGGGCGGCCGGGGGTGAGCTCCGGGACGACTCCGTGCTGGAAGTGCTCACCGACCGCGAGCGCGAGGTCCTGGTCAACACGGCCCGGGGGCTGTCCAACGGCGAGATCGCCGAACGCATGCACCTCTCCGAGGCCACCGTGAAGACCCACATCGGGCGTGTGCTGTCCAAGCTCGAACTGCGTGACCGGGTGCAGGCCGTGGTGCTCGCCTACGAGACCGGTCTGGTGCGTCCCGGTGGCGAGTAGCTCCACCTCCGGAGGGTCTCGCCAGGGGCCCTCCGGGCGGTTGTTCGGCACGTTTCGTGCGACGTCGCACGTTCCGGCTGCGGCGGTGCGCGTGATGGATAGGCTGCCGGTGTGACCGCAACATCCAGTTGGAAGCCGCGTCTGGTCGCGCTCGACGTGGACGGGACCATGCTCGATCCGGCCACGCGGGCGATATCCGCGCCGGTACGGAAGGCCGTGGCCCGAGTGGCCGCGGAAGCTCAGGTGGTCGTCGCCACCGGCAGGAGCATGCTCGGAGTCCTGCCCGTGCTCGACGAGCTGGGGATGAGCTCCGGGGACGCCCTGTGCTCCAACGGTGCTGTCCGGGTCGACGTCGCCACGAGGGAGGACGTCTCGGTGGAGACCTTCGACCCGCGGCCCGTTCACGAGCGGCTGAGCCTCCTGCTGCCGGGGGCGTTGTTCGCGGCTGAGCAGGTCGGTGCGGGAAGTCTGGTCACGGAGCCCTTCGCCGAGGGCGAGCTGCACGGGCCCCAGTGGCGCAGCGGTGTCCCCGAACTGCTCGCGAGCCGCGTCCCCCGGTTCATCGCGAACTGGGCCGGGCACTCCCCCGCAGAGGTGTGGGGAAGGTTGGAAGGGGTGGAGCTGCCCGGCTGCATTTACACGATCGATCACTACGAACCGTGGGTCACGGTCGTCCCGGACGGGGTGACCAAGGCCGCATCCCTGGAGAAGTTGCGGGTCGAACTCGGGGTGGGCTCCGAGGACACGCTCGCGGTCGGTGACGGGGACAACGACATCCGGATGCTGGACTGGGCCCGGCACGGGGTGGCCATGGGGCAGGCTCCCGCCACGGTGCGGCTGTCCGCCGACGAGGTGACCGGTGCGGTCACCGAGGACGGTCTGGTCACGGCGCTGGAGCGCTGGTTCCCGCTCGGTTGAGCCCGCCGGCCTGGCCGCGCCCCGAGAGTGTCCGGGGCGGAAGTACGACTTGAAGACTATTCGGTTTTAGACCGAAGGTTGACGCGCGCGCCCCCGATCGTCGGGCAACCTGGCGTGTGGCATGGGGCCGGAACTCGGATCGTTCGTTCCGGCCGTCACCGAGTCCGTCCAGGAGTGAAGATGATCGAGGCTGTGGGCCTCACCAAACGCTACGGTTCGACGGTCGCGGTGAACGATCTGTCGTTCACCGTCAAACCCGGCAAGGTGACCGGTTTTCTCGGTCCGAACGGCGCCGGCAAGTCGACCACCATGCGCATGATGCTCGGACTGGACCGGCCCACGGCGGGCGAGGTCCTCTTCGACGGCAAGCGCTACACCGACCTGAGGAATCCGCTGCGCACGGTCGGAGCCCTGGTGGACGCGAAATGGGTTCACCCGAACCGTTCGGCGTACGCGCACCTGAAGTGGATGGCGCGTTCCAACGGAATCCCCACGAAGCGAGTGGACGAGGTGCTGGACACCGTCGGGCTCACCGAAGTGGCACGCCGCAAGGCCGGCGGTTTCTCGCTCGGCATGTCCCAGCGTCTCGGGATCGCGACGGCTCTGCTCGGCGACCCGGACATCCTGATGTTCGACGAACCGGTGAACGGCTTGGACCCCGAGGGCATCAACTGGATCCGCCGGTTCATGCAACGGCTGGCCGCCGAGGGACGTACCGTCCTGGTTTCCAGTCATCTGCTCTCCGAGATGGCGCAGACGGCCGAGGAGCTGGTGGTGGTCGGCCGCGGGAGGCTCATCACCCAGTGCACCACCGAGGAGTTCGTGGACAGCACCAGCAGCTCCTCCGTCAAGGTCCGTGCTCCCCAGGCGGAACGGTTGCGGGAGGTGCTGACCGCGCAGGGGATGGCGGTGGCGCCCCCGGACTCCCGTGAGCCCGACAGCCTGCTCGTCTCCGACTCCACCACCGAGCGGATCGGCGAGCTCGCGGCGGGGCACGGTTTCGTGCTGCACGAGCTGTCCGCTCAGCGCGGTTCGCTCGAGGACGCGTTCATGCGGATCACCGGGCAGGACGTGGAGTACCGCACCGGATCACCGGAATCCGCTCTCCCGGGGGACGCGGGCGACGGGGCGCTCGCGGCGGCCGACAAATGAAGCGGAGCTGAGCCGGTGGCCGACTCGCCACCGGTCCGGTTTCGCCGATCCACAGTTCACTCGTTCACGGGGCGGCGGTTCGGGTTCGCGCAGCGAACTGCCGGCCCACACCTTTCCAACGGGATTTTCGTATGACATTGATCTCAGTCGAACGTATGAAGCTTTTCTCCACCCGGTCCCCGTGGTGGTGCATAGTCACGGCATTGGGGCTGACCATCGGGTTCGCCGCGATGTTCGCGTCCCAGGTCCAGGACACGGCCCCGATGAGCGTCGGGATGACCCAGCGGGGCGCCCAGTTCGGGCTCATCGTGGTCATGGTGATGGCGGCGCTGGCCGTGACCACCGAGTACCGGTTCGGGACCATCCGGGCGACCTTCCAGGCGATGCCCAACCGCGTGGCCGTCATGCTGGCCAAGACCTCCGTGGTGGCGGTGCTGGCCTTCCTGATCGGAGAGCTGGCCGCCTTCGGTTCGTGGGCCGCGGGGTGGCTGCTCACCTCGGACCAGGCTCTGGTGCTGGACACGGCGGCCGAATGGCGGCAGGTCGCCGGAGTGGGGCTGGTGTTCGCGGGTGCCGCGGTCTTCGCCCTTTCCGTCGGTGCGCTGGTACGCCAGACGGCCGGTGCGGTGACGCTGGTCATGATCTGGGTGCTGCTGGCCGAGTCGTTGATCCAGCTGCTGCCCACCATCGGGGACGACATCTACCAGTGGTTGCCGTTCGCCGCGGCGTTCAGGTTCATGCGCGGAGGTGGGGACTCCATGATGAGTCAGCCCGTCTCCGAGATGCCGATCGGACCGTGGGCCTCGCTGGTCTACTTCCTCGCCATCACGTTGGTTCTGCTCGTGGTGGCCTTGGTCACGGTTCGCAAGCGTGACGCGTGAGCACCACCGTCAGTTTTTCCTTCCCTCGGGTGAGGAAAACCCGAACTTCGACCGTTTTGTCATCAGGCGGTTACTCGAACGAATGTGCAATACGTCTGTTCGGGTGAACATTTCACGCGAAGGAAAAACAAAGCTCTCCATGTGACTCCGCGCTGTTACCGATCCCGGGGGAGAGACTGCTCACCCCGGCCGATAAGATCACGGTAACTGGTCCGAGAGGGACCACTACAGGCGTAACGATCCGCTGTGCACTCTGTCGGGGTGAGTCCTGGCACAACCGGATCGACCGGCTGTACGGGCGCTTCGGGGGTGCCTAACGGTCGGGACGGGGGAGGGCCAGGGCTGTCATTCGGGGGACGGCCCTGGCCCTGATCACTTCTGGTGGGGCTTCGCCGCGCAACCCCGTCCATCGGCCGATCACCGCGGAATTCGAGCACGCACGCCCGGTGTCGAGCGCGCGCAACTCTTCGCCCGGCGACAGCTACGCGCCGAAGTCCGCTGTCCGGCGCGACCCGTGGGTCACCACCCGAGGCCGGGGCGCCAACTCGCGAGCCCGCGGGAGGTTCCGCCGACCGAGTACCCGGGAGCTCGCGCGGGTTGGTTTGCTCGGCCGCGTGGGTGGGGAACCCCGGTCGGGGGCTCGCTGCGGGATCCGCCCACATCGAGCAGGAACCTGTGGCCACGCGCCGGCTGTCCTCGCGAGACCCGCGCCTGAGACACCCCGGCGGTGTCGGTTGCGCAGGTGGCGGCAAGCGGTTTCGCCGCTTGCCCGAATACCGGCCAAACCGAGCGGTTGCTCGCCCGAACCGCGCGGCCACTGGGACAACCGCGACGGAGAACCTCGGCGAGCACTGTGCGCGCTGCTGTGATTACGGTTCGATTGGTTCTGCGCTACTATCGATGGCCCCCATGCGTGAGGGTGGGGCCGCGGTTCGAGAGGTTGTGTTTACCTCTTGTGTCCGTGGTAGTTCGTAAAGTGAGTGGTGCGATCCCGAACCAGCGCCGTTTCCGGGGCGCATCCCCTGGGGGTGCTTGCCGCGAGTGTTCGTCAGACCCTCTCGCGGTGCTCGCGGAGGAAGGTGAATTGTGGTTCTTTCGAGTGAGTTTTCGTCGCATGAGCAAAAAGCGGAGGTGAGCGAGGACGAGGAAAACGATGTACGGCTGATTCCGATACCTCGCCTGGAGTGGTCACTGGCTACCGAGCCGGTCCCGTCCGCGGACGAGGCCACCTCGCCGGCATCGGTGCGGTGCGGGTGGGTGCACACCGCACCGGAAGGACACGTGCTCGAGCTGTTCCGGCGACTCGACGGTTCGGCAGGGCGACTACCGGTTCCCTGGTGGTTGCGCGCCTTGGAGCGGGGCCAGATCTCCACGCGCGCGGAGGGCTTCGAATTCGAGGACGCCGTGCACTCCCTGTTGAGCAAGCGGCGGGGCTGGATCTTCGTGCCGTGGTCGACGGCGGGTGAGATAGGTTACTGGGAGTACACTCCCTCCGATCGCCCGCCGATGACCGTCCCGACCACCGTCACGCTGACGGACCAGCACCCGGGATGGCTCAACATCGTCCCGGCCCAGGTGGACAGCGGTAGAACGGTCCCGGTTCCCGAGCCGGGGATCGACGGGCTGTCCGGGTTCCTTCCGCGCATCGAGTCCTGGTGATCCATTGCGGACGGCGAGTTCGGCCGGGCTGTTCGAAGGGTGATCGGATGCCCGGCAGTGCTGGTCGAACTCGGAGACCGGAGTCGAGTTTGCGATACTGACCTCCCGTGAGTGCTTCCGACCAGCAGGTTCCCCATCGGCGTACGGTTGTCAGCTACGTGCGGCGCGGTGAACGGATGACAGCCGGGCAACAACGTGCCTGGGACCGGTATTGGGACGAGTTCGGCTGTGAGGTGTCCGAACTTCCCGAGGGGTCACTGGACACGACCGGTTGGTTCGGCCGCTCCGCGCCGCTGGTTCTGGAGATCGGCTCCGGCATGGGGGAGACGACAGCGGAACTGGCCGCAGCCCGGCCGGATCTCGACCACCTCGCGGTTGAGGTGTACAAGCCGGGGTTGGCGCAGTTGCTCCTGCGTGCCGAGAAAATGGGAATCGACAATCTCCGCCTGCTGCGCGGTGACGCGACCGTGCTGTTGCGCGAGCACATGCCTCCGGGGTCGCTGGCGGAGGTGCGGATCTTCTTTCCCGACCCCTGGCCCAAAAAACGTCACCACAAGCGTCGGCTGGTTCAGCCCGAGTTCGTCGAACTGGTGGCCTCGAGGCTGCGGGAAGGAGGAGTGCTGCACCTGGCGACCGACTGGCAGGACTACGCCGAGCAGATGATGGAGGTCTGCACCGCCCGGCCCGAACTGCGCAACGGTTTCGCCGATCATCCCGGTGGCTGGGCGCCGCGTCCGGAGTGGCGACCGGTCACCAAGTTCGAAGAACGTGCTCATTCCGAGGGGCGAGCGGTGCACGATCTGATATTCGAGCGTCGCTGACGCCGTTTCGACGTCTGATCGCTCCGAAGGCTGTGGAAAGTGGCTTCGCCGCTTGTACGACGACCGACTCGGCCGAGCGAGCACTCGCCCGAACCGAGCGGGCGCTCAGCGGCTCTGGAACCCCTCCCAGAGATCGGGCAGGACTGAGCTGAGCGCCATCAGCACCAGTACCGTTAAAGCCAGGGCCGTTCCCAGAACGGTCAGTACGGTTGTCAGCACGGGGGCCTTCTTTCGGAGTGCGTGGACGGTGCGCGGGTCGGGGGCTGTACGAGCTTTCCGCGTGGAGTCTCGGTCGTTTCTCCTGAGCTGCCACACAGAGCTTGGCTCTCCGGAGGCGTGTGTTGCATCGGCCATGTGGTTGTCACTGGTGACCGATCGGACAACAGTGGCTTTTCCGAGTTCGTCGGCGCGGTCCGCGCGGGTGAATCCGCGGCGGTTCCGGCTGCTCGGGCGGTGTTCCGCCGCCGTCGCCCCGGGGTGATCGGGTTCGTGCGGTGCGGGGACGCGCCCGGCGGAGCGCCACCGGGGTTCGTCTAGGGTTCGTGCAGTGCGCTACCAGACGGATTTCGACATCGTGGGCCCGCGCGCTCGGCGGGAGCGCCTTCCGGAGCACGCGCGTCGTTTCGCGGCCGTCGTCCGAAGCCAGTGGATCTTCGCCGCGCTGTTGTCGATCACCTGGTGCGGGGAGGTGCTGCTCGTCGTCGAGCGGGGCGGGGCGGCTTGGCCCGGGCTCGTCGTTTCCGCGGTGCTGGTGCTGCTCGCACTGGTCGCTCCCCGCCGTCCCGTGGTCTGCGGACTGCTCGGTGCGAGCTTCCTGGTGCTGGCCACCGCGCTGACCAGGTTCGCGGGGGTCGAACCGGGGCCGGGCGTGCTGCGACACGTCTCGTTCGCCGAGAACTTCGCGGGGATGTTGCTCGTGCTCCACTCCTTCCGGGAACTGTCCAGGGTCAAGGCCGTCCCGGTGACCGCGTCCCTGGTCGCAGCGTGCCTGCTCGCCGTTTTCGCGCGTTCGCCCGCCGGAGAGCCCTCCGGCATCTCGTTGGTCCGCGTGGTCGAGGTCGGGTTCCTGCAGCTGGTGCTCGCGGTGGGAACGGGCCTCTACCTGCGCGGCGGTCGGCACCGACCGGCCACGCAGCACCCGACGGCGGTTCTGCTGCGCAAGCACTGGCCGATAATCGCCGTGCTGTCCGTGCTGCTGTTCTTCCAGCTGTTCTCCAGCGAGTTCGGCGTGGTGCCGCTCGGCAGGGTGATCCTGTTCACGAGCAGTCTGATCATGGCCGTACTGGCCGTGTTCGCCCCGATGCGACCGTTGCAGGCGGCCCTGTTCGGCGCCGTGAACCTGTTCCTCACCGTCGGGTTGACCCTGCTCTTCGGGATCGAGGGCAACACCTACTTCCTCGGTGCCCTTCCCCTGCCCGTCATAGCCTCCGGGATGCTGCTGGTCGCCTTCGCGGTGCGTCTCCGCCCGGCGCGGGAGGCGGCCGTCGCCACGGCGGCACTGGTTTCGGCGGCCGTCGCGGGCGTGGTTCTCATGCCGCGGGAGCTGTACGGCAACGCGTCCCAGGCGATTCTCAACCCGCTGTTCATGGGGGGTGTGCTGCTGGTGCTGTCGGTGAGCACGGGGATGTACTTCCGCGCCCGCGACGAGGAGCGGTCCCGGGGCGTGAGCGCTGCCGTGGCCGACGCGCAGCACGCCGAACGGATGGCGCTGGCCCGCGAACTGCACGACGTGGTCGCGCACCACGTCACCGGAATCGTGGTGCAGGCCCAGGCCGGGTTCACGGTCGCGGAGCGGAACCCGCAGGCGGCGCGCGAGTCGCTGGAACGGATCTCGGCCAGCGGTACCGAGGCGCTCACCGCGATGCGGCGGTTGGTGGGCAGCATGCGCGATGCCGAGTCGTCGGCTTCCGGGGGGATCGGCGGGCACCCGAGCACGGACCTGCGAGCGGACCTGCGCGAGCTGGTCGAGCGCGACGGCGCGGCCGGCACGGGGGTCGGGACGCGACTCGAGGTGGAGCTGGCGACCGAGGTCCCGCAGGAAGTGGCGCGCTCGGCTCTGCGGCTGGTGCAGGAGGCCGTCACGAACTCCGAGAAGCACGGCCGCGACGTGTCGGTGGTCGACGTCACCGTGCGCACCGTCGCCCGGGAGCTGCTTGTCCGGGTGGAGGACGACGGTTCGCCCGGTGGTGGGAGTCCGGCCGGAGGCTCCGGGGGATACGGTCTCGTTGGTATGCGGGAACGAATCGAGCTGCTCGGCGGCACGTTGGCCGCGGGGCCCGCTCCGCGGAGCGGTTGGCAGGTCGAGGCCCGGCTGCCGCTGACCGAGTCGGAAGCGGGGAGAGGACGGCCATGATCCGGGTCCTGATAGCCGATGATCAGGAAATGGTGCGCGCCGGTTTCCGGATGATCCTGGACGGCGAGGAGGACATCGAGGTCGTCGGCGACGTCGGCAACGGGGACGACGCCCTGCGGCTCGCGCGGGAGCTGCGTCCGGACGTTTGTCTGATGGACATCCGGATGCCCGGGACCGACGGGTTGGAGGCCACCCGCCGGTTGGCCGGGTCCGGGGTGAGCGACCCGGTGCGGGTCGTCGTCGTCACGACCTTCGACCTCGACGAGTACGTCGCCACCGCGCTCGCCAACGGGGCCAGTGGTTTCCTGCTCAAGGACGCGGGCCCCGCGCTGCTGGTCGAGGCCGTTCACGCGGCGGAGCGCGGGGACGCGATGGTCTCGCCCCAGATCACCGTCCGGTTGCTCAGGCACTTCAACGGAGGAGCCCCTTCCGGAGGAGCGCGCGAGTCGGACCGGCCGAGCGACGAACTCACCGAGCGGGAACGGGACGTGGTTCGCGAAGTCGCAAGCGGACTGACCAACACCGAGGTGAGCGGTCGGTTGTACATGTCGCTGTCCACGGTGAAGTCCCATTTGGCCGCGGTGCAGGGAAAGATCGGTGCGCGCAATCGCGTCGAGACCGCTGCCTGGGCGTGGCGGACCGGTTTGATGGCCGATTGAGGCCGTTGCCGGACCGGGCCGGTTCGGCGCGGGGGCGGCACGGGGAGTTCCGGGAGCGTTCGGGCGGGGGGTGACGGCTCGGCCGATGAGCCGAGTTCCCCGCCGCGTGTTCTGACCGATAGTAGGAGTTCGCCCGGCCGAAGAGCCGAGGTGTGCGGAGCTCCACCGGCCGCATGCTGGGCCCATGACACAACAGCTGCCGATTGGTTCGCCGCTGCCGAGCGCCGTGGTTCGGGAACGGCTCTTGCGGTCCGGGGCCGTGCCGATCCGGGGTTCGCGTGGTGTGCGTCCGTATTCGTGGTTCGGCTGGGACAACGTCGTTTGTGCGCTGCTCGTCGTCGGCATGATCACCGCGGGGTTGGTTATGTTCCAGGTGGTGAACTCGATCGGGCCCTGATCGGTGAGAATGTGGATATGCCGATCGCTCGACGTCTGCGTGCCCCTCTGGTGCTTCCCTGCGATCCGCGGTGTTCGGTGCTGCGAGACGCCGTCGTGGACATCGACGAGCAGGGCAGGATCTCCCACTGCGGTCCGCGGGAACAGGCCCCCGAAATCGACCCGGGCACAGCGGTGCTGGACTGCGCGGGCATGTTGCTGCCCGGTCTGGTGAACGCCCACGCGCACAGCCCCATGACACTGCTGCGGGGGATGGGCGGGGACATGCCGTTGCTCAGGTGGCTCCGCGAAGTGGTTTGGCCCGCGGAGTCGAAGCTCGGCCCGGAGGACATTCGGGCCGGGATGAGGCTCGGGAGTCTGGAGATGTTGCGGTCGGGGGTCACCACGAGCAGCGAGATGTACTTCTCCGGCGAGTCGGTCGCCGAGGCGGTGCTCGAAGTCGGTTCGCGCGCCGTGATAGCTCCGGCGGTGATCGCGACGCCCGACCTGGGCGAGCTCGGCGGTTGGCGGCGAATGGTCGAGGACATCAGCCGTTGGATCGACACGGACGGACTGCGCTTCGGTCCGGGGGAGCGGATAGAACTGGCCTACGGCCCCCATTCCGCCTACACCCTTCCTCCGGAGGCCCTGCGCGTCATCGGGGAGCAGGCTCGTGAACGCGGCGCTCTCGTGCACACCCACGTCGCCGAGACGGCCGACGAGGACACCGAACAACGCCGCTCCTACGGGTCCGTCCCGAAGTTGCTGGCCGAACTGGGGGTGCTGGACGGAAGGGTGCTGGCCGCGCACGGAGTGCACCTGGACGAGGAGGACATCCGCGTCCTGGCCGAGAGCGGTGCCGGAGTGGCGCACTGCCCCGGTTCCAACGCGAAGCTGGCCTCCGGGACGGCGAGGCTCACCGAACTGCTCGAAGCGGGCGTTCCGGTGGGGCTCGGTACCGACGGGCCGTCCAGCAACGACGACCTCGACCTGTGGGAGGAGATCCAGCTCGCGGGGATGTTCGCCAGGCTGAGCACGGGGGACGCCACCGCGCTCGGTTCGGCTGCCGCACTGCTGGCCGCGACGCGCGGTGGAGCCCGAGCTCTGCACCGGGACGACATCGGCGCGCTGGAGAGCGGGCGCTGGGCCGATGTGGTGCACGTGGACACGGACAACCCGGCCTTCGTGTGCGGTGTGGACACCACGGACGAGCGGATTCTGTCCAATCTCGTCTGGGCGGCCGGCGCGGAGTGCGTCCGCGACGTGTGGGTGGCCGGTGAGTCGGTGCTGCGGAACGGGGAACCCACCGGCGTCGAACGGGCCGAGGTGCAGGAGGCCGCGCGATCGGCCGCCAAACGGATCGAAGGCTGACGGAGGTTTCCGCGCGAGGGGCTCTCCGTCGGTGTCCGCACGGATTCGGGCGAGCGCTCGCTCGGTTGGGCCGGTAGTCGGTCAAGCGACGCAGCCGCTTGTCACCACCCGATCAACCGGCACCGCCGAGCAAACCGATCCGCGGGCCCGCCTGCGGAACTTCCGGCGAAGGGCTTCGTCCGGCGCGGGTGCTTCGGCCCACGTCGAGCACGGCCCCCGGTGCGTGGTTCGGATGCGTTGCGAGGCGGCAGGGCACGTGGTGTAGGCCGCTACTCGGGATGCCCTGCAACGCAGCGAGGCGCCGACTCGCGTGACGGCTACCCGGCCAGCTCAGCAGAGTTCCGCTGTGAGTTATCAGTCGTTCGGACGCAGCACGATCTCCGTCATGTGGGCGTCCGAACCGGCACGGACCGTGGAGACGACGGAGTCGGCCACCGACTCCGGCCGCAGGTAGCGCTCCGGTTCGAAGGAGCCGCCCTCGGACTCCCGTACCTCGCGCTGCATGTCGGTGGCCACGCGTCCGGGGAAGACGGAGGTGACCCGGAGTCCGTTGGCGGACTCCTCACCGCGCAGCACGTCGGCGTAGGCCCGCAGGGCGAACTTGCTGGCCGCGTAGGAGCCCCAGTTCGGCTTCGCGGCCAGCCCCGCGCCCGAGTTGACCAGCACGACGTGCCCGGAGGCGGCGCGCAGCGCGGGAAGCAGGGTCCGGGTCAACTCGGTGACCGCGAAGAGGTTCAGCTCGAAGGTGCGCCGCCACGAGTCCACACCCGTTTCGGAAACGGAGCCGATCTCGACCATCCCCGCGCTGTGCACCAGCACGTCGAGGTGGTCGATGCCCGCGGCCGCTTCGGCGATGCCGTCGTAGTCGGTGAGTTCGGCCGGCCACGGCTGGGATCCGGGGATGTCCTGCGCCATCTTGTGCAGCGCCTGTTCGTCCCGCCCGCCGAGCAGTACGTCGTGCGTGTCGGACAACGAGCGGGCCACGGCCGCCCCGACTCCGCGTGAAGCGCCCGTGACCAGTGCTGTCGGTCGTGAAGTCATCATCGATACAGTAGCGCTCTCCCCAACGGCACCGCCGCGTCCCCCGGCAGTGGCGTGCGGTGTTCCGGCGGTGTCCGGACCGGCCGCGAGGCCCGGGTGCGCGGCCCCGCGGCCGGTCGTGCCGACGTCAGCGCTCGCCGATCTCCCCGACGTGGTGTCCGTCGGTGCGCCAGACGGCCACCAGCGAGGGTCGGGGCTGTGTCCGGCCTCCGTCCGGCCAGTGCGAACCGGGGTTCTCCGCTCCGGGGCCGTTCTCGCCGGGGTGCTGGACGCAGACGGTCACGAGGTCGTCGGTGACGATCGGTCCGCACGTCTCGGCTCCGTTGGGAACGGTGAGGAACTGCTTGACGTGCCCCCTGGAGGGACCTCCCACGGGCACCGCGAACAGGCCGTCGTGCGAGCCCAGCTCGTTGCCGTCGGTGGCGATCCACAGGTTTCCGTGCCGGTCGAAGGTCACGTTGTCCGGACACGAGATGGGGCTGACCTGGTCCTTGTCGAACCCTCCGAAGTAGGTGTCGCCCTGCTGCGGATCACCGCAGACCAGCAGCAACCGCCACTCCATCTTCGTCGCGGTGGGATCGTCGGACTTCTCGGCGAGCTCCAGCACGTGGCCGTGCTTGTTGCCCGTGCGCGGGTTGGGCTCGTCGGCGGGAGCGTGCTCCGGTGCGCCCCGGTTGGAGTTGTTGGTAAGGGCGCAGTACACCCGCCCGTTGACCGGGTTGGGCTCGATGTCCTCCGGCCGGTCCATCTTCGTGGCCTCGGCCCGGTCGGCCGCGAGCCTGGTGAAGACGTAGACCTCCTCGGCCGTGAAACCCGGCACGTGCGAGGTGGTTCCCGTGGCCAGCGGGAGCCACTCGCCCGCGCCGTCGAATTCGCCGTCGGAGGGCAGTTCGCCGCTGCCGTCGATCTCGGCGGCGGGACTGTTGCCCGAGAACCTGGCCACGTAGAGCGTGCCCTCGTCCAGCAGCGACATGTTGTGCCGCCGGGCGTGGGCGCTGCGGCCCTTCTTCACCCTGCCGCTCGAGACGAACTTGTAGATGTACTCGAACCGCTCGTCGTCGCCCATGTAGGCGACCACGCGGCCGTCCTCGGCGATGCGGACGGTCGCCCCCTCGTGCTTGAAGCGTCCGAGCGCGGTGTGCTTGACCGGTGTGGAGTTCGGGTCGTTGGGGTCGATCTCGACGATCCAGCCGAACCGGTTCGTCTCGTTCGGCTCCGTGCTCGCGTCCCAGCGCTCGTCGAACCGTTCCCACTTGCGGGTGCTGGCCCCGGTGTTGACTCCGTAGCGCCGCATCCGCTGCTTGGCGACCGGGTCCGCCACCCGGTCGGCGTGGGCGAAGTACTGGTGGAAGTTCTCCTCGCCGGAGAGGATCGTTCCCCACGGGGTGACGCCGCCCGCGCAGTTGTTGAGCGTGCCGCGAACGCGGGATCCCTCCGGGTCGGCGGAGGTCCGCAGCAGTTCGCTTCCGGCGGCGGGTCCGCGGACGGCGAACTCGGTGTTCAGCGTGATGCGCCTGCTGTACCGGCCGGGAAGCGGGGTGAGGCCTCCGCGGGCGGGGTCACGTTTGACCAGCAGCACCGACTGCCCGTGCGCGGCCCAGGCGATCCGGACCTGCTCCTCGGTCGGGTTCTCCGGGTCGTAGTCGCCGAACATGTGGGTTTCGGTGGTGTACTCGTGGTTTACCACCAGCAGGCTGTGGACGCCCGCGCCGTCCAGCGGGATCAGGCCCGCGAAGTCGTTGTTGTAGCCGAACTGGCCCTGCTGGGCGGTCTCGCTCTGGTTCTCGAAGTCGAATTCGGGGGCTCCGGGCAGCACCGGGTCGCCCCACCGGATGACGACCTGTTGTTCGTAGCCCTCCGGGACGACCACCCGGTCCTGAGTGTTCGGGGGGACCGGATCGAAGTCGATGCCCGCCGGCGCGGGGGTGGAACCGGGGTTCTTCCCACGTGCCGCGGCCGGGAGTCCGGTGGCGGCCGTCAGCCCCGCCGCGAAGGACAGCACCGCGCCCGCCCGCAGGACACCGCGTCTGTCGAGAGCGCGCCGGACGACGTCGCCGAAGTACGTGTTGGCCGAGGTGTTCGGTGCGTCGTGCGAGCAGGCGTTGCCGCAGCGGTATTCGCAGGTGACCGCCGATCGGCTGGCGGAGTGGTGGGGGGCCAGCGGCAACGGGATCGCGCGCTGGTCGGCTGGGTTGGTGGACATCTCCTGCCTTTCCACAGCATCGATCGGGAACGCACCGAGGCTATGCGGATCAGGCGATGTCGCGACTTCTCGGAGGTGAACTGCGAGCGAATTCGTTACCCGTGGTTGGCAATTACTCACTCGTATCGGGGAACATCTGTTGCTTTGGGTGGGTGAATGACCGGAATGTGGTCACCGTGAGTGATGGCACTGCGCCGCTTCGAAGGAGGCGAAGCGCGGTCGTTCGCTCCGCCCCCTTCGACGGGGCCCGCTCGGGGGATGCTCCGATGCCGGGCGTGTCGCGGGTGCGGCCGTCCGGTACGCCCCTCAGAGCTCCTCGCCCACGACCGCGGCTTCCTGCGGGACCTCGTGCGGATCGGTTCGGCCGGAGCGGAGGCCGACGGCGAGCAGTCCGGCGGCTATCAGGCAGGCGACGGCACCCACGGCGAACGGCGCCTGCGGTGAGCCGAACCAGGTCGCGATGTGGCTGACGAGCGTCGCGGCCAGCGCACCACCCAGCCAGCGGCAGAAGTTGTACCCCGCGCTGGCCACGGGGCGGGGTGCCTTGCTCACGCTCATGGCGCTCCCGGTGAACAGCGTGTTGAGCAGTCCCGAGGCCAGTCCGCTGACCACGATGGCCACGATGAGCACGGTCTTGTTGTCGATGGTCATGATCGCCAGCAGGGCGGCGTACATGAGCACGGCCAGCACCGTTCCGCCGAGCTCGCCGAGCCGGTTGGCCAGCCGCGGGGCCAGGGTCACGCCCGCGACGGCCACGCAGATTCCCCAGCCGAAGAACACCAGACCGACGGCTATGGCGCCGAACTCGAGCACGAAGGGGGACCAGGCGAGCACGGTGAAGAACGCGGCGGTGTACAGCGCGGAGCCGATCGAGGTGCGCAGCAGCGCTCCGTGGCGCAGGGCGCGCAGCGGGTCCAGCAGCTTGATCGGGTCCCTGCTCTTTCCGCCGTCGGAGGGCAGGAAGCCCACGGAGAGGATGAGCGCGACGGCCATCAGCACCGCGGTTCCGGCGAAGGGGCCGCGCCAGGACAGGTGTCCGAGCAGCGCTCCGAGCAGCGGTCCCGTGGACAGTCCGATGCCCAGCGCCGCCTCGTAGAGCAGGATCGCGGCCTGCTGGCCACCGCTGGCCGCGCCGACGATCACCGAGAGGGCCGTGGCGATGAACAGGGCGTTGCCGAGCCCCCAGACCGCACGCAGCGCCACGAGCTGAACGACCGAACCGGCCAGGGCGCAGGCCAGCGTGGCGAGCACGATCAGCGCCAACCCCGTGACCACGGTCCGCTTCGCCCCGAAGCGGGCGCTGAAGGCCCCCGTGATCAGCATGGCGATCACCTGGACGCCGAGGTAGGAGGAGAACAGCAGCGTCACCTGTTCGGGCCCGGCGTCGAGCGCTTCCGCGATGGAACGCAGGATCGGGTCGACCAGGCCGATGCCCATGAAGGCGATCACGGCGGCGAAGGCCGTGATCCAGACCGCTTTGGGCTGTCCCTTGAAGACTTCGAGCAACCGGACGTCTGATGACGCGCTCATCGGCGACGTGCTCCTCGATTAGACAAAGTATTTCGTTTGCAACGCTAACTTTTTGCGCGTTCCGAGGCCAGCCGGTTTGAGCAAGCTCACCGGGGAACCGCGGCGGTGGCCTCCGCGGTGCGGGCGAAATAGCATCGTCCCGTGGCAGTCAGCAGCGGAGAACCGCGCGCGATCCTTTTCGATCTCGACGGGGTGCTCGTCGACTCCGAGCACCTCTGGGACCGGATCCGGCGCGAGGTCACCCACGAGTTCGGTGGGAGATGGGCCGAGGGGGCAACCGGGGCCATGATGGGGATGAGCACCCCGGAATGGTCCGAGTACCTGGTCACGGAGCTGGGAGTGCGGCTCTCCCCGGAGCGGGTCGCCGAGACCGTCATCGACCGGATGGGCAAGCACTACGAGACCGACCCCCCGGTGATTCCCGGAGCGGCGGAAACGGTCCGCGAGCTCGGCGGTCGGTTCCCGACGGCGATCGCGAGTTCCGCCCCGCCCCGCATAATCCGGGCCTTCCTGGACGCGACCGGCCTGGGCGACGTCGTGCGGCACACCGTTTCCAGCGAGGAGACGCGAGCCGGGAAACCCGCCCCCGATGTGTACCTGCGTGCGGTCGAAGGACTGGCGGTGCCCGCGGAGGAGTGCGTGGCCGTGGAGGACTCGAGCAACGGGCTGCGCGCCGCAGCGGCCTCCGGAGCCACCGTCGTCGCCGTCCCGAACCCGCACTTCCCGCCGGCCGAGGACGCGCTGGGGCTCGCCCGGACCAGGCTGGAAGGGATCGAGGAGCTCCCCCGCGCCCTCGCCGAACTGCTCGACTGAGGGAGCGTCGGCTCGGTTCGCGTGGGTGCCCTTGGCGGAACCCCGGGCGGCGCCCGGCCTCGGGGCTCCGAGACCGAGCAGCGGCCGGGCGTTGTTCGGGGGACGGAAGGGGTGCGGGACCCTGGTGTCGTGCGTGTCAGAGAAGCGGTGGCCGACGACTGGCCCTCGATCTGGAAGTTCCTGCGTCACATCGTCTCGGCCGGGGAGACCTTCTGCTGGCCGCGCGACATCGCCGAACCGGCCGCCCGCGCGTCCTGGATGCGCCAGTCCCCCGGGCGGACCTTCGTCGCCGTCGACGAGCGGGGAACCGTGCTGGGCACGGCCGAGACGCATCCGAACCACGCGGGTCCGGGGGCGCACGTGGCCAACGCCGGGTTCATGGTCGACCCGGACCACTCCGGCAAGGGGGTCGGGCGCGCGCTCGGCGAGCACGTGGTGGAGCAGGCCCGCGCCGATGGTTACCGTGCGATGCAGTTCAACGCGGTGGTGGAGACGAACACCGGTGCCGTCGAGCTGTGGCTCTCACTGGGATTCGAGATACTGACCACCGTTCCCGAGGCCTTCGAGCACCCGGAGAAGGGGCTCGTCGGGCTGCACATCATGCACCGCAGGCTCTGACCAGGGCGGTTCTGAGCAGGACTCCGGCGAGTCCGGTCCCGTGCGGCAGCACCCGGCGGACGGACCGCCGAGCGCTACTCCTGGGCCATGTCCACGAAGCGGCTGTAGTGCAGCTGGTGGGCGACCGTGACCGTCTCGGTGGGACCGGCACGGTGCTTGGCCAGGATCAGATCGGCCTCGCCCATGCGGGGGTCGTCGCGCTCGAAGGCGTCCGGGCGGTGGATCAGGATCACCACGTCGGCGTCCTGCTCCAGGCTGCCCGACTCGCGCAGGTCCGAGAGCTGGGGACGCCGGTCGTTGCGCTGCTCGGGACCACGGTTGAGCTGGGAGATCGCCACCACCGGCACTTCGAGCTCCTTCGCCAGCAACTTGAGGTTCCTGGAGAACTCGGAGACCTCCTGCTGGCGGGACTCGACGCGTTTGCCCGAGGTCATCAGCTGCATGTAGTCGACCACGATCAGGCTGATGTCGTTGCGCTGCTTGAGCCGCCGGGCCTTGGCCCGGATCTCCATCATCGTCAGGTTCGGCGAGTCGTCGATGAACAGCGGCGCCTCGTTGATCTCGCTCATGCGACGCGCCAGCCGCGTCCAGTCCTCGTCGGTCATCCGCCCCCCGCGCATGTCGCCGAGCCGGATGCGGGCCTCCGCCGAGAGCATCCGCATCACGATCTCGGTGCGCCCCATCTCCAGCGAGAAGATGACGCTGGCAGCGCCGCTCTTGATGGAGGCGGCGCGGGCGAAATCCAGCCCGAGGGTCGAGTTGTGGGTGGGCAGGAACGAGCGGCTGGCCAGGTAGAGCCGGTCGGAGGAGTCCACCTCGACGCAGCGCACCGGGACGCTGCGGGTAGGGCGGACGGCGACGACGTGCCTGGTCGCCGCCCCCTCGGCGCGGCGTCGCTTGTGCTGCTCGACCTTCTCGGGGATCCGGAACACCTGGTCCTGTCCGCTGTCGAAGACGAGCAGGGTGGTCGGAGCCGTCTCCGCGGCCGCAGTGTCCACGGTGGCCGTGCACGGACTCCCCAGGGTGAGCACGAGCTCGCGCACCCGCACGGAGAGGGACTCGCGCACCCGCAGCCGCACTCGTCCGTCCTCGGCCACGTCGCCTGCGGCGTCGGCCAGCCCGGCCAGCAGGTCGCGGCGCTGTCGTTGGCTGGCACGGAGGTACTCGACGGGAACGTCCGGTTGACGCCGGGCACCCAGCTCGGAGAGCTTCGCGGCGGTGTCCTCGTCGACGACGGGACGGTCACCGGCGCTGTCGACCCCCTCCGGTTCGAGATCGGCCAGGACCTCGGCGGGGACACCGGTGAGTTCACCGGTCTCCGGATCGCCCGCGGCCAGCCACACGCCCAGTGAGTAGGGCGGAACGGGGAGATCGCGCTGCTCCAGGTCGAGAGCGGCGTGCTCGGGCAGTTCCCCGCTCTGCTCGTCGTGCAGCGTCGCCGTGGTCCGCACGCCGCCGTCCCGCAGGGTCCACTGGTGCTGGGCGTCGGCCACGACGGCGGTTCCGTCCGAGAACTCGATTTCGTAGCAGGTGTGGCCGTGCATGACCTCGGTCGCGTTGACGACCCGCACCGGGTTTCCGTTGGCGCCGAGCAGTTCGTCCCCGACGGAGACCGTCCCCATGGTGGTCCAACCGTCCGGAGTGGGCAGTGGGGTGTCCAGAGCAAGCGCCTTGCCGACGCCGGGCCTCGCCGCGACGATCACCATCTGCCCGGGGTGCAGTCCGTTGGTCACGCCGTCGAGGTCGACGAAGCCGGTCGGCAGCCCCTGCGACTCCCCGCCGCGCGAGGCGATGGCGTCGATCTCGTCCATCGTGGGCTGCAGCAGGTCTTCCAGCGCCGCGTAGTCCTCGGAGGTGCGGCGCTCGGTCACGTCGTAGATGGCGGCCTGCGCCCGGTCCACGACCTCCTCGATGGCGGCGCCCTCGGCGCCGTTGTAGCCGTACTGGACGACCCTGGTTCCGGCTTCCACGAGCCTGCGGAGTATCGCCTTCTCGGAGACGATCTCGGCGTAGTAGTTGGCGTTGGCCGCCGTCGGCACCGTCTGGATCAGGGTGTGCAGGTACGGTGCGCCGCCCACTCTGCCCAGTTCGCCGCGTCGTTCCAGTTCCGCCGAGACGGTGATGGGGTCGGCGGGTTCGCCGCGTCCGTACAGGTCGAGGACGCAGTCGTATATCGCGTGGTGGGCAGGACGGTAGAAGTCCTGCGGGCGGAGCATCTCGATGACGTTGGCGATGGCGTCCTTGCTCAGCATCATTCCGCCGAGCACGGACTGCTCGGCGGCGACGTCCTGCGGTGGCTGGCGGTCGACGCTTCCGTCCGGGCCGGAACCGCCCTTGCCGTTGGAGGACGGATCCGCTCCGCGTTCGTCGGACAACGACACGGGTTACTGCCACCTCCTGGACGCAGAGCTGCGAGCTGTAGTCCGGCCATACTCGCCACCCGCGCCCGTCGAGGCAACGACCGACATCGGACTCGTTCGAGCGGGTGGTCGTGACGACGTCACCGGTTCCGGTGGTGTCGCGGTGGACGTCCGGGAGCGGAACCGCCGCACGTGTGTGCTCGGACGGTCCGCGCGCGCGGACGCCCGCCCCCACGAACAGCTTGTGGACAAGCTTTGTCCCATGTGGAAACTACGCCAACCTGAAGACGCACGCTGTGGACAAGTTGGGGAAAACTCGACCCTCACAGGAAGCTATCCCAGGTAAAAGCCTGTGGATAGCTTGTGGATAGCTCATGGGGACAACTGTTCGTCCGCCGGTGCCCCGGACCTGCCGGTCCGAATGACGTGAGTCGTGGAACCGCCCCGCTACGGCAGGATGAACACCGTTGTGAGCGCAAGCGGATTCTCGAGTGGTTCCGCGCGGTGAACGAACGACCGCGCACCGCGCGGAACTCACGTGGCGAAGTCAGCCGCCCGGATTGACCTCGACGTACATCGAGGCGTAGACGTCCGGGTGCAGCCGGACACCGACGGCCATCTTGCCGAGCGACTTCACGTTGCCCTTCAGCTCGATGGAACGCTTGTCCAGGCTGGGGCCACCGGCCTGGCGGACGGCGGAAGTCACATCGGACTCGGTGATCGAGCCGAACAGCTTGCCCTTCTTGGATACCTTCTTGGACAGCTGCACCATCCCCATGTTCTGCAGCTGCTCCTGAAGCTCCCTGGCGTGCTCCAGATCGCGAACGCGGCGGTTCTCCTGGGAGCGGCGAATCGACTCGACCTGCTTCTGCGCGCCCTTGGTGGCCACGATGGCCATGCCCTGCGGCAGCAGGTAGTTGCGGGCGTAGCCGTCACGTACCTCGACGGAGTCGCCCGAGGCGCCGAGACCGCTCACGTCCGAGGTCAGGATGATCTTCACGGCGTGTCTCCTTTCAAAGCCGAACCGAGGTCAAACCCCGGCCCCGTAAACGACCGAAGCGGGAATGCACCGAGCAGTCGGTCGATGTTGTCGTGCGGATTCCGCGAACGCCGGACCGGGGCAACGAGCCCGCGCCCGACCGACCCGGAGTAGACCGGAGCGCGTTCCGCACGCGAAGTCCCGGGGCCGTGGCCGGAAGTCTCGGTTTACCGGGCGGTCGAGGTGTACGGCAGCAGCGCCATCTCGCGGGCGTTCTTGACCGCGATGGCGACATCCCGCTGGTGCTGGCTGCAGTTGCCCGTCACACGACGCGCGCGGATCTTCCCGCGGTCGGAGATGTACTTACGCAGCAGCGTGGTGTCCTTGTAGTCGATGCTCAGGACGTTCTGGTCGTCGCAGAAGGCGCAGACCTTCTTCTTCGGCTTGCGCACGGGCGCCTTGGCCATGTGCTTGCTCCTTTGAAGAGAGCGAGAACTCCGTAGAGGGCTTTCGTTCGGCCGCGAGACCGGAGTCGTCTCCGTACACCGGTCGCGGCCGGGCATTCGCGGAACGGTATGGCCACACTCCGGACGGGCGAACCGCCGGACCGTGGTGTTCCACCCTGGCTAGAAGGGCGGTTCGTCGCTGAAACCGCTACCCGAACCGGCCGGTGGAGCGGAGCTCCAGGGGTCGTCTCCGCCGGAGCCGCCGGAGCCGCCTCCCGAACCACCGCCGCGACTGATCTTGTTGACCTTGGCCGTGGCGTAGCGCAGCGAGGGGCCGACCTCGTCGACCTCCATCTCGACGACGGTGCGCTTCTCGCCCTCCTTCGTCTCGAAGGAACGCTGGCGCAGCCGCCCCTGCACCACCACACGCATCCCGCGGGTGAGGGTTTCGGCGACGTTCTCCGCGGCCTGTCGCCAGATGTTGCAGCGCAGGAACAGCGCCTCGCCGTCCTTCCACTCGCCTGCCTGGCGGTCGTAGAACCGCGGCGTCGAGGCGACGGTGAAGTTCGCCACCGCCGCACCGGAGGGCGTGAAGCGCAGTTCCGGGTCGGCCGTCAGGTTGCCGACCACCGTGGTTACCGTCTCACCGGCCATCGCCTGGAAACTCCGTCTCTGTGCTGCGGTCGGGCATCATTGCCGTTCGCCTTCCGGGCGGATCAGGCGGAAGTGCCGACCGCGCTCTGGGCCTGCTGCTGGGCTGCCTTGGCCGCCTTGGCGCTGGCCCGGGCGAGACGGGCTTCCTTGCGCGGCTGGACGATCTTGCGCAGCATCTTCGTGCGCAGCACGTTCTCGCTGATGTTGAGCTGCCTGTCGAGCTCGTTGACGGAGGACGACTCGCAGTTCAGGTCCAGCAGGACGTAGATGCCCTCGGCACGCTTGTTGATTTCGTAGGCGAGCCTGCGACGGCCCCAGACATCGATCTTCTCGATGCTGCCACCGTCGTTACGGATGACCTTGAGGTAATTCTCCAGGGACGAGGACACGTTGCGCTCGTCCAGACTCGGGTCAAGAATGATCATGACCTCGTAATGACGCATGAAGACCACTCACCTCCTGTGGACTCACGGCCACGGACTCTCCGTGGCAGGAGGGTCGCCGCGCGGGCGAGCCGAACCAGTCTAGCAACCCGGTGGAAAACTCCGGTGACCTGGGTGTTGTTTCGGCCGCTCCGGGCGGCGCGCGCTCGGAGCGGCAGGTCGGTCAGGTTCGGCGCAGCACCCACGTCCTGATGAGCGCCGAGGTCACTCCGGCCAGCGAGATCGCGGCGAGCAACACCGGCAGGGCCACCCTGCTGCCCGCGTCGGAAGGCAGTGCCTCGGCGCTGCCCGCCTCGCGCACGCGGTCCTGCTGGTTGTGCTTCTCGTCGCTTCGCAGATCACCGGTCTCGGCTCTTCCACCGGGGGCCTCTCCGAACCGGGTGTCCGACCACGGCGGTAACGACCCCGGAACATAAGCGTAGTCCGAGGGGTTCACGCGTGCGGCGGGCCCTGGGGGGTGGTTCGGAGTGGTGCCGCCCGGTGCCGAGTCGCCGGTTTCCGGAGCTCGCGAGCTCGGCCGCTGGTTCCCGGGCTGTTCACCACCGGGGGAGTCGCCCGTTCCGGTGGGATCCGGAGCGGAGGACGGCGGAGGTTCGGACGGCGATGTGGGTGTTTCCGAGGAGCCGGCCTCCTCCTGCCCCGGCACGGAAACTCCCCCGAGGCAGCCGATCGCGGCGAGGTTGCCCACGTGGAAGTTCACGGCCTCGCCCTTGTCCTCGACCGAGGGGATCGCGGCGATGCTGGGAGCGAGCGCCTCGGCCAGGTCTCCTCCGGAGAACTCCTGGTCCCGCTCGGTGACCGCGCCGAGCTCGACCGGGGCCGACTCGAGGAACTGCTCCCTGATCTCGTCGGCTCGTTCGAACTGGAGCGGGAAGACGAGCAGCGCGGCCTGCTTCACCTTCGCGTCGAGCGCGGTGGGTGAGGCGACGATCCGCTGCCCGAAGGAATCGCTGCTCACGTCCTCCGTGCAGGTGCCGATCACGACGGGGCTCGACGACGCGTCGGCCACTCCCGCACCTGCGAGGCCGCCTGCGGCGAGCACCGCGCTCACCACGGGGACCGCGGCGCCGCGTAGTCCGCCGCGCAGGAATCCGCCGGTCGGTCCGCGGGAGCGGTCGGCCCCCGCGCGTTCGCGGTCGTGTTCTCTGCTCATACACGCACCCCTATAGAGCTTCTCCGGTTCGGTCGTCCTGGGTTCGTCGGAGCGGTACCTCCCGCGATTCGAGACGAAGTCCTGGCGAAACCGTTACCGGGCCCAACGCGCGAGTTGCCGTGCGGTGACGCCGCGGAACGATGTCGATACCGATTGGTAACCGGATTTCGCCGCGAGGTACCGCGCCCGGCCCCCGGCGGCCTCGCAGGGGGACGCTCCGGTGACCGCGCACGCGGATTCCGAGGTGCAATCTAGACTCGGGCCCATGCAGATCGGGGCCCACGTCCGTGACGACGATCCGCTGGAGGCCGCGGCCGAACGCGATGCCGACGTCGTGCAGTTCTTCCTTTCCGACCCGCAGGGGTGGAAGGCGCCGCAACCACATCCGCAGGCCGAACGCCTGAGGGAGTCCGAGCTGGGGGTGTTCGTTCACTCGCCGTACGTCATCAACGTCGCCTCGTTGAACAACCGCGTGCGGATACCCTCCCGCAAGGCGGTGGTCCAGCAGGTGCGGGCCGCCGCCGAGATCGGCGCGTCCGGAGTGGTGGTCCACGGTGGACACGTCACCAAGAACGACGATCCGGCCGAGGGGGTCGCGAACTGGCGCAAGGTGTTCGAGCGCCAGGCGGCCGAGGGCGGTTTCGAGGTCCCGGTGCTGATCGAGAACACCGCCGGGGGCGCCAACGCCATGGCGCGCGGATTCGACGACCTGGCCAGGCTCTGGGACGCGGTCGGCGAGTTCGGGGCGGGCTTCTGCCTGGACACCTGCCACGCGCACGCCGCGGGTGAGGACCTGGTCGGCATCGTGGAGCGGGTGCGTTCGATCACCGGACGGCTGGACCTGGTCCACCTCAACGACTCGCGGGACGAGTTCGGCTCCTGGCGAGACCGGCACACCAGCATCGGCTCCGGCAGCATAGATCCGGAGGTGCTGCGCGAGGTGTGCTCCAGCGCCGGGGCGCCGGTGGTCGTGGAGACGCCCGCGGAGGGGCAGGCGGCCGACATCGCCTTCCTTCGGGGGTAGGAGGGTCGGCGGGTCTTTTTGCTTGGGTGGTTGCGTGGCGGAACCTCAGTCGGCGCCCGGCTGCGGGATCCTCGACATCGGGTAGCCACCTACACAACGTCGAGGCCGTCCTCGCCGGGCACTCGACCGAGAACCCGCGGTGGTGCCGGCTGCGTAGGCTCGTAAGCACCTGCGTTGGTGTGGGGCTTCTGGTCGGGAGTTCCTCTCCGGGGCGTTGGCGCGCTGGAGGGGAACTCTGCGCACTTCCGATGCAAGGCGCCGACTCACGGCCGGCTGCCCGACCGCGCGAGCAGAGCTCTGTTACGGATTCTCAGGGAAGAAGCCCCCGGGATCGCTTCTCGGGGGCAGCGACGACCGGGTTCGAAGGTAGCGCCGTATCGAGACCACGAGGAGAACGCCGTCACGGGACGGCTCGGTGACGTCCACGCGCCGGGGGCTGTCCGCGCTGGCCTTGACGGCGCTGTGCGTGCTGACCGGCCTGACGATGCTGCTCGGCTACGCGCACAAGGCCCGCTGCACGGGGCCCACCTTCGACGAGTCGGGCAGCTCCGGACCGGAGCTGTGGAAACGCTCCTACGGGGTGGCGTGCTACTCGGACCTGCAGCAGCTGTGGGGCTCGCGGGACCTCGACGAGCTGGTCGTGCCGTACGTGAACGGCGGGATCACCGAGGGCGGGCAGCTGTACGGCGGCGTGGTCGAGTACCCGGTGCTCATCGGCGTGCTCATCTGGCTCGGTTCGCTGTTCGTCTCCACCGACGCGGGTTTCCTCGCCGCCTCGGCCCTGCTGCTCGCGCCGTTCGGGCTGCTCACCGCGTGGTGGCTCGGTCGGCTGAGCAGGTGGCGAGCCCTGATCTGGGCGTTGGCGCCGCCGCTGGTGCTGTACTCCTTCCACAACTGGGACCTGGCCGCCGTGGCGTGCTCGGTCGCGGCGGTGTACGTGGTTCACGGAGCGGGGAGTGGTGCCCCGCGAAGAGCCGCCACGTTCGCGGCGATCCTGCTGGGGCTCGGCGCGGCGGTGAAGTTCTACCCGGGTGTCTTCGCGGTGCCGCTGGCCCTGTACGTGCTCACCGGAGGCCCACGGGGGAACTTCCCGCCGTCGCGGGTGCGGCGCTTCGACGTGCGCGGCGCGCTGCGCGTGCTCGCCGTGGCCGCGGGGACCTTCGTGCTGGTGAACCTCCCCTTCGCCGTGGCGGGATTCCAGGGCTGGCTGGCCTCGTTCCGCTTCCAGCTGCAGCGTTCGGTGGACGTCAGCACCAACTCGGTCTGGTACTGGGGGCTGCGCCCGCTGGTGGAGGAGGACGGGTTCGAGTCCCTGGTCGGGGTGCTCTCCCCGACGCTGATCCTGCTCTCCTTCGTGCTGGCCTGCTCGTTCGGTGCGCGCAGGTGGGCGGCGACGGGGACTTTCCCGTGGATCGCCGTGTCCGCGGCGATGCTGTGCGGATTCCTGCTGTTCCACAAGGTGCACTCGCCGCAGTTCGTGCTCTGGCTGCTGCCGTTCCTCGTGCTGCTGCGCGTGCCCGCGGGCTGGGTGGTGGCCTACCTGCTGGCCGACGCGGCCATGGGGATCGGTTTCTTCCGCTGGATGTACCTGATCAACGCCGAGGAGCCGTACAGCATCTACCAGTCGCTGGCCGCGCAGGCCGTCGTCCTCGGTGTGTGGGGCCGGGCGGCGTTGCTGGTCGGGCTTTTCGTAGCGTTCCTGCGGGCTCCCGAGACACCGCGGGAACCCGCCGCCGTGGGAGCGTCCGGTGCCCCCGCCGTGAACGCGTGAGCCGGACTTCGCCCTCCGTGGTGTGCCGGTTCCGGACGGGGAACTCGGCTGGGCGTTCGCGCGTCGGGGCTTCCGACGTGCCCCCGGCGAGCCGATGGATACTCGCGTCATGTGCGGTTTCTGGTCGTTTCGTCCGGCGACTCCCGAGGACGCCCGGTGGCTGGTCGATTTGAAGGAGCAGGCCATGCGGCCCGATCTGGAACGTCTGGGGGTGTGGGACCGCGAGCGGGTGCGGCAGCGCTTCTTCGACGAGTTCGTCCCGGCCAACAGCCGCGTGGTGCTGCTGGACGGCTCCGCCGCCGGGCTGATCGCGGTTCGTCCCGAACCGGAGGCGCAGTGGGTCGAGCACTTCTACCTGTACCCGTGGGCGCGGGGCCGGGGACTCGGTAGCCGGGTGTTGAGCCGTGTTCTGGAGCTGGACCGCGACCACCGTCCTTTTCGGCTGCTCGTGGTCCGTGGCAGCGCGGCGCGAAGGCTCTACGAGCGGCACGGCTTCGTGCACGAGTACGACGAGGGCGTGGATCAGGTGCTGACCACTGCCGAGCACCGGCGAACCGCGTCGTAGAGCTTTTCCGTCCCCGTCGTGGGTGGTTCCGTGGCGGAACCCGGAGTCGACTCCCGGGTCAGTCTTCCGCGTACAGCGCGGCGAGCTCCCGGACGGCCCGCGCCGTCTCGGCCCTGGCCTCGGGCGGTTCGAGCACTTCGACGTCGGCGCCGAACTGGAGCAATTGGCGCACCGCCCCGAGAGCCGGGCAGTGCAGCTCGATCTCCGTCCACTCCCCGGTGCTGTGCTCGCCCCCGGGGCGCACGCTCATGCGCGAGCCGACGATCCTGCGGGCCATGTCCAGCCGGTGGGTGCGCATCCGGGCCCGCACCCGGACCAGCTCGGGGCGTTCCTGCACGTCACGCCGCAGTTTCTCCCAGACCTCGGCCAGCTTCACGTCCCGGTGGCGTGCCGGCCGCCCGGTGGGTTCGGTGCGCGCTATCCGGTCGGCCCGGAACAGTCGCGGCGACCGCCGGTGGTCGGCGACCAGGTACCAGACACCCGCTTTGCAAACCAGCCCGTACGGGTCCACGGTGTACTCGCGGGTGGTGGTCTCCCCGCTGTGCCGGTAGTCGATGCGGACTCCGCGGTCGTCGAGCACGGCCGAGTGCAGGGTTTCGAGTTCGGCGGGCGGTCGCGGATCGCTCATCCAGCGACCCGGATCGACGAGGACGCGTCCGCTGGTGCGCTCCGCTGTGGGACGGTGGGTCTCGGGGAGCGCGCTCAGCACTTTGCGCAGCGCCGAACCCAGCGCCCCGCTCAACCCGAGGGCGCCGTGGACGTCGCCGGTCGCGGGCACGAAGAGGGCGCGTGCCTCGTCGGGAGTGAGTCCGCTGACGTCGGTCCGGAAACCCGGCAGCAGGCGGACCCCGCCGTTCCTGCCGCGTTCGGTGTAGACCGGCACGCCCGCCGCGGACAGCGCCTCCACGTCGCGGTGGATCGTGCGCGGGGACACCTCGAGCCGTTCGGCCAGTTCGGCGGCGCGCACTCTTCTCCCGACCTGCAGGATCAGCAGGATCGCCAGCAGCCGGTCGGACTTCACAACTCACCTTCCGCTCGTCGTGTCCGGTCCGCACCAGAATGCCGCGCGAAACACGACACTTCCTGTCCGGTTTCCGCGCGAGACTCGGCCGCGACACAGCGGAAGGAGGAGCGGATGAACGACACGTCAGACCCGCGCCCGTCGGTGCGCGGCGCCGCGGAACAGCTGTCCACACTGGTCGCGGAGGTGCGGCCCGAGCTGTTGGGCGCGCCGACGCCCTGCACGGAGTTCGACGTCCGGGCACTGCTGGAGCACGTGGTCGTGATGACGGGGTGCTACGCGAACCTCGGAGCGGGCGAGACCGACGCGGAGGCCGCGACCCCGCCGCCATGCAAGGCGGGGGACGAGGAGTGGGCCGAGGTCTACGCCGCGGAGGCCGCGCGGTTGAACGAGGCCTGGGCGGACGGTGCCGCGCTCGACAGGATGATGTACCTGCCCTGGGGCGAGCTGCCTGGACGCGAGGCGCTTCTCGGGTGCCTGCTGGACACCGTGACCCACGCCTGGGATCTCGCGCGGGCGCTGGGGATCGAGGACCACCGGTTGGACGAGGGGCTGGCCGAGACGACCCTCGGGGTGGCAAGGGAGATCATGCCGGCCGAGCGGCGGGGGAACCCGGCACCGTTCGAACCGGTGCGGCCCGTTGACCCGGAAGCGCCCGCGTCCCGGAGGTTGGCGGCCTGGTTGGGCCGTTGGGTCTAAGAACCTCCAGGGCCGGGGTGCCGGTGGCCTGGTGGGGCACTTGACGGAACCTCAGTCGGCGCCCGGCTGCGGGTGCCCCGACATCGGGTAGCGACCTGCACGACGTCGGACCCGTCCGGAAGACGTCCGGACGGGCCCGTTCGGCGTCGATCAACTCGTGCGCGGCGGACGGGACAGCAGGGGAGAACTCGCGCGGCCGGGCCGGATCCGCTCCGGAAGGGACGGTACGGGCAGCACGAACCGGTCCCGCGTGCCGTCGAGGAACCCGCCGTGCGGGTCGGCCGTGAGCGTCCGGCGCACCTTGTCCTTCCCCGGGCGCAGGATCTCGCTGACGATGAGCGCGCAGATCAGCACGACCATCGCGTCGCGCACCAGGACCGCTCCGAGGAACCAGCCCTCGGGAAGCCCCTTGTTCGAGGTTCCCAGGAAGTAGTACATCCGGGGAGCCCAGACGGCCGCGTCGACGAGCATCCAGGTGACCAGCAGCCTCCAGCGCGGTATCGCCAGCACGGCCAGCGGGACCAGCCACAGCGAGTACTGTGGACTCCACACCTTGTTGGTCAGCAGGAACACCGCGACCACGAGGAAGCACAGCTGGGCCAGTCTGGGGCGCACCGGTGCGGACAGCCCCAGCCACGCGATCAGCGCGCAGCCGATCAGCAGCAGTGCGAAGCTGACCGCGTTCAACACCGAGGGAACTTCACCGTGGGACAGCGGGCCGTCGAAACCGGCCCAGCCGGTGTAGTACATCAACGCGTTGTACAGCGAGTCCGGGTCGGCCGGGCGGGTGCTGTTGAGCCGGAAGAACTCCCACCAGCCCCGCGGGAACAGCACCATGATCGGAAGGTTCACGACCAGCCACGCGCCGAGCGCGGTGACCAGACAGCGCAGTCCTTCGCGGATCCTGCCCGTGCGCAGGCACAGCACGAGCAGCGGGCCGAGCAGCAGCAGGGGGTAGAGTTTGGTGGCCGCTCCGAGACCGAGCAGCACGCCGGCGAGGCCCACGCGTCTGCGCGACCAGGCGAGCAGCCCCGTGGTGGCCAGCGCGGTGGCCAGCGTGTCGAAGTTGGTGAACGCGTGCACGAAGACCAGCGGTGAGGTGGCCGCCAGCGCGGCGTCCCAGATCCGGAAGCGGCACAGCCGGGTCAGCCCCCACACGGTGACCAGCCAGGCGCAGGACAGCCAGAACGCGCTGATGTCGAAGTAGACCACACCGGACACCGAGGTGGGCAGCAGGCCGTGGTCGGCCAGGGTCGTCCAACCGTCGGTGATCTTGGCGTTGACCCACTGGAACAGCCCGGTCAGCACCGGGTACTCCATGTAGCGGACCTGCTCCTGCGAAGTCCCCGGGTTCTCCACCCAGGAGGTCTTGTAGGGGAAGGCCCCGTCGGAGGCGAGGTCGCCGGACCCGTAGCGCGGGATGATGTCGGTGTAGCACAGCGCGGTGTACTGGCGGTGCTGACGCCAGTCGATCGACTGGCCCTGCCCGGTCTCGTAGGTCTGCGTGCAGGGGGCCTTGAACAGCCAGCCCGCCGCGAGCAGCAGCACCGCGAGCAGCAGGATCACCCGCAGTGGTGTCCAGAACCACTGCCTGCCGATCTGGGCGTGCCTGCCGAGCCGGCCGCCGAACGGTTTGCTGAGCCCGGCGGCGAGCGGCTCCGTCCAGGTGGGAGCTACCCGTTGGGCCGGGCCGAGCGAGTCGCCGTCCACGGGGGCGGACGCCCGGGGCCGCTGGGTTTCGGCGGTTTCCGCTCTGGTTCGCCGTTCGCTCCCGGAGTCCGCCGTGGGCCGCTCGTTCGGGGGGTGCTCGGGTTGATCCGGCTCGGACACGGTCCGCATGTTACGGAGCGGCCGGAGCACGGGTGAGCGCGGCCGGTGGACCCTCCGGGACTGCTGCGCCTCGGGTAGGCGGTCATGGGTGCGCGTCGTGCTTTTTCTGGGGTTTTCGGCGGTTTCTCGGGGAGAGATACGCGGCCACGACCGCGCAGACGGCCACTCAGATCAGGAATGTGTACAGCAGCGGGGAACGGAAGAGTGGAGACGAGGACCCCTAATCGCTCCTGCTCCTCGTTTCCCGAGGATTCGGTGCGGCCGTGTAGCTGCGGTGTCGCCGGACGGGACCGCCCACACCGCACCGGGTGGTGCTGACACGAGGAGCGCGGCCGGTCGGAACCGGCCGCGCTCGCTGTCACACGCTCTGTTCGGTTGTGCGGACTCCGGAAGTCACGAGGCTTCGTGCTCCGGTGGATTCAGCGGACCGGGCTAGCCGTAGCTGGGGTCGCGGTTTCCCTCGGGTTCCCGCTGCGCGTTCGGGACTTCCTCGTCCTGGGTGTTGCCGTTGCCCGGATTCTCGTCCTGAGTCTCGCAGTCGGAGTCCCAGTACGGGTTGCAGTCGGTGGTCTCCGTGGGGGCGGACGTGGAGCTCGGCAGCTCGCTGCTCGAGAGAGGCGGCTCGCTGCTCGAGGTGGGCGGTTCGCTGCTCGAGGTGGGGGGCTCGCTGCTCTCGGTCTCGGACTCCGAGGTCTCCGACGTCGAGAGCGGCGGGGTGGTGTACTGCCCGATCCGCTCGCTCGGCTCGGGAAGCTCCTCGACCGGCTTGCCCTCGTGGTAGGCGTTCATGAACTTCTGCCAGATGTCCCCGGGCAGATTGGCCCCGTAGATGTCGTCCCCGGTCTTGTCCAGCAACGCCTTGGGCTCGGTCTTGGTCTCGGCGTTCATGGACACCGCCGTGGACAGCTGCGGGGTGTAGCCCACGTACCAGGCCCGCTCGTTGTGGCGGGTCCCCTTGAGCTGGTGCGTGCCGCTCTTGGAGGCCACCGGGCGGCTACCGTCCAGGGTCAGGCCGGAGTGCTCTGCCACGTCGCGCATGCTCTCGGTCACGTTGGCCGCGATGTCGCGGCTCTCGGACGAGCTCGCGGAGAACGCGTTCTCCTGGTCGTTGCCGAACTCCTCGACGAGTTCGCCGTCGCTGGTGACGACCTTCTGGACGAAGTTGGGCTCGGCGCGCTCGCCGTCGGCGAAGGCACCGTAGGCGTTGGCCATGTTGGTCGTGGTCACCGGGTAGGCGCCGAGCGCGATTCCGAGGTTCGTCTGGCCGGTCTTGTGGTCGACCAGCGTCTTGCTCTGCTCGCCGTTCGCGGTGCGCTCGCGCGGGATGCCCGCCTCGTGCGCGGCCTCGGCGACCTTCTCGGGCCCGAACTTCGCTGCCATGTTCACGAAGGCCGTGTTCACCGATTTCGTGGTGGCCTCGCGCACCCCGCAGTGCTTGGGGTGATCGCACTCCACCCCGGCCGCGTTCCCGTAGTCGGTCTCCCAGATGGTCTGGTCGTCGGACCCGTCGTAGACCTCGCCGATGCCGTAGCCCTGCTTCAGGCCCGCCGCCGTGACGAACGGCTTGAACGAGGAACCAGCCGGTTGCGGGAAGTCGGCCCAGTCCCGGCCGACCGAGCTTCCGCCGTAGTAGGCCCGCACGGCCCCCGTCTCGGGGTCCGTGGCCGACAGGGCCGGGATCAGCCTGTCCGGCTGGTCCTGCATGACCTGCTTGACGGAGCTCTCCGCCGCCTGCTGGGCCCTCTTGTCCAGAGTGGTCACCACGCGCAGTCCCTGGCTGGTCATCTCACCCTGGGTGTAGCCGTGCTCCTCCAGCTCGTCGACGATGCGCTGCTTGATATGCAGCTGGACGGGCGTGGTGGAACCGGTCCAGGCGTACATCGGCTCGGTCTTCGGCATGCTCATGCTCCGCGGGCTCGCGGAGTCGAGCCAGCCCTTGTCGGCCATCTGGCCGGTGACGTAATCCCAGCGCTGCTTGGCCTGCTCCGGATCGACCCTGGGGTCGTTGCCCCGCGGAAGCTGCACCATCCCGGCGAGCACGGCGGACTCGGAGGCGTTGAGCTCGCTGGGCTTCTTGTCGAAGTAGGCGTCCGCCGCGTTGGAGATCCCGTAGGCGCCCCTGCCGTAGTAGGCGGTGTTGAGGTAGGCCTTCAGGATCGTGTTCTTGTCGTACTGGTTGGTCATCTTGAAGGCCCGGACGATCTCGGTGAACTTGCGCTTCATCGAGTGGTCGTCCTTGCCGGTGCTGAGCTTGACGTACTGCTGGGTGATGGTCGACCCACCGCCCTGGCCCCCGGAGAGCTGGTTGTACACGGCCCGGCCGATGCCGCTGACCGAGAAACCCGGGTTGCTGTAGAAGTCCGCGTCCTCGGCGGCCATGGTGGCGTGGCGCATCTCGGGGGACACCTCGTCGAGGCTGTCGATCAGCACTCGGCTCTCCCCCTCGGCGGGCGAGAACTTGTTCAGCAGACTCCCGTCCGAGTAGTTGACCACCAGACTGGTGTTGTAGTTCGCGGCGGTCTCCTTGGGGGAGGTGACGTCGAAGGTGAAGTAACACCAGACGAATATCGCCGCCGGAGTCACGATCATCAGCGCCGCTGCCACGTAGCAGGTGCGGCGGAGCCTGCGCCAGAGCTTTCTGCGTCCGTGTTTCTTGCGGGCGGCGTTCATGTCGTCATCCGGATCCTCGGGCGGGTCGAGATCGTCGTCGAAGTCGAAGTCCTCGTCGTGCTCGCGATCGTCGGCGTAGTCGTCGTGGGCCGGGTGGTAGCCGCTGTCGAAGTCGTCCTCGTACGGATCGTCGTCCGTGTAGTAGTTGTACCCGCCCTGGGCCGCGCGGTGGGTGATCAACCCGGGGTCGTTGTCGGGTTCCTCGGGGCTCACCCGGGTGGACTCGGCCGCGGACTCCGGTTGCCCGCCTTCGGCACTGCCGAGCAGGGACGTGGATTCGGCGGGCTCGCGCTCCCCGGAACCCCCGGCCCCGGCAGCGCCCGCGGCTCCGGACGCCGCCCCGGCGGCTCCGGAACCGGCGGCTCCTGCCGCCCCTGCGGCCGCACCCGCGGCTCCTCCGGCGGCTCCGCCCAGGGCCGCCGCGACGCCCCCCGCGCCGGCGGGTGCGCCGGGGTGCCGACGTGTCCTGTCCTGCTGCTCCGTCTCCGGAGGAGGCACCGACGAGATGTGCTCGGTCGGTTGTTCGCCCGGGTCGTTCGGGCGTCCGGTGTGCGGGGTTCTTCCGGTCGGCGGCTGCTCACCGGGGAAGCCGGGACCCGCCGGCGGGGTTTTCCTGGTGGGCGCCTCGTCCGGCGGCGGCCCCTGCGCGGGAGCGCCCGGCACCTCGTTCCCGGGGTGGCCGGGGTGCCCGGCGGGCGGGCCCGCGGAGTTCGCGGGACCGTGCTGATCGTGCCCGGAAGGCACGGCCGGTTGCCGGACGGTCGCGTCCGGGTCCTCGACCCGGGGAGGTTGTCCGGGGGGAGTTCCTCGGGGCGGGCCCTGCCCGCGAGGGGGCTGCTCGCCCGGCCACTGCGGTGCCGCTTCCTCCCCGGGCCAGTCGGGTTCCCCGTCCGAGCGCGCCTGCGGGCGTCCCGGGGGAGCACCGGGTGGTCCCCCGGGCACCGGAGGGGGTGGAGGGGCCTGCGGACTGGGCGGTTGAGCGCCGCGCGGCGGCCCCTGCGGGGGTTGCGGGGGTTGAGGGGGGTGTTGCTGCTCCGGCGGTAACTGCCGCCCGTCCGGACGCTCCTGACCGGGGCGCTGCGGAGGTCCCTGCTGCCCCGGCGCCGGTTGGGCGGGGTGCTGCGGAGCCTGTCCGCGCGGAGGTTGCGGGGGGTGTCCCGGTGGGCCCTGCGGCTGACCACCTTGCTCGGGCGGCCGCTGCGGATCGTTGCGGGGATCGCGCTGGGGGTCCTCGCTCCGGCCGTCCTGGCTGCGCTGCCCCGCCTGCGGGGGCGGTCCGGGGTGTTGCCCGTGTTCCGGCTCCCGGTCTCCGGCGGCGGATCGCCTCGGGTGGCGGCCGTCGGACCGGTCGTCACGCTCGTCAGTCACGAGTAGTCGTCCTCCGGGACAGGCGTCGGCAGACGCCGTTCGGTGCGTTCACGTCGACCGGCAGCCGGGGTGCTGCCGGAGAGGTTGCGTGCTCACTCGGCGGCAGTTCTTCGTCCTCCACCGCGGCCGTGCCGGCCCCCGGTTCCAAGGACGTACGACTGCACCAGGTGGTTCCAGTTACATGTACGACAAACCTCGACGACGAACACGTTGAACTCTTCGAACATGGTGGCCATCCGGGCCAGCTCGGCGTTGCTCCGCGCCGAGTTGTCGGCGTGCTTGAGCTGGTCACCGAAGACCCAGGATACGTAGGTCAGTCTTTCCTTACGGCACACCGGACAGACCACGTCACTGGACTCACCATGGAACTTGGCGGCCTGTAGCAGGTACGGGCCGGCGTCGCAGACCTCGACCACCCCGACGCGGCCAGCATGGAGCTGCGCGAGCAGCGACCGTCGCCGCAACGCGTAATCCACCACTTGCCGTTGGGTCCGCACGCCCACAGCGTACGTGTCGCGTGCCCGATCTCCATGGGCCGTTCAGGGCACGCCCTCCGGTGGAGTGGTGCGTGACACCCGGATCCCGCCTTCGGAACCGGGGGAACGGGCCGTTCCAGGCCTCCGCGCGGTCGGCTGTAGCGCGGGCCACACGTCCCGGTCTGGTTTCCGAAGCGATATATCGAGGCGATATAATCCGATCGGAGTGTTGCTCGTTCGGAGCTTCACTCGCAGGAGGGGTGCCGATGCTCGAGTTCGCGGTGCTCGGTTTGTTGCACGAAACACCGATGCACGGCTACGAGTTGCGCAAGCGGCTCCAGGAGATCCGTGCGTTCTCCTGTGGGACGGTCTATCCGACGCTGCGGCGGATGCTGCGTGCCGGACTGATCGAGGAGGATCCGGACGAGCAGGGCGCACAACAGGGGTCGCGGCGTGCCCGACGCGTGTATCGGCTCACCGGGGCGGGTCGGGACCGCTTCGTGGAGCTGGCCGAGGACTGCGGGCCGGGAGCGTGTCAGGACGAGACGTTCGACGTGCGGCTGGCGTTCTTCGCGCGAACCCCCGCGTCGATCCGGATGCGGATTCTGGAGAGCCGTCGCCGGCGTCTGGAGCAACGCCGGGAGGGCCAGCGCGCGATCCTGGCCAGAGCCGACGAGCAGTGCGACCGGTACACGGCGCAGCTGCACCGCCTGGGGCTGGACCACAGCGAGCTCGAGGTTCGCTGGCTCGACGAACTGATCGCGCACGA
The DNA here is from genome assembly GCF_013408175.1 of Actinopolyspora biskrensis. Taxonomy (GTDB): domain Bacteria; phylum Actinomycetota; class Actinomycetes; order Mycobacteriales; family Pseudonocardiaceae; genus Actinopolyspora; species Actinopolyspora biskrensis. The sequence continues at coordinate 484,744 of NZ_JACBYW010000003.1, read as the reverse complement.
ACGGGCCGAGCAGGATGCGGGTCCGGCGTGATCGCGGTAAGTCGGGCGGAACTTGGACAGGTAGACGAACGGGACATGACCTAGAAGGAGGCCGGCGACCATGGGCGGAGATCGTCACGACGAGGCGACGAGAAGTAAGGTCCGGGTGGCGATCGTTGGTGCGGGCAACTGCGCCGCGTCGCTGGTGCAGGGCGTGCATTACTACGGGGAGAAGGATCCGTCCGGGCGGGTTCCCGGGCTGATGCACGTCGACTTCGGCGGGTACCACGTCGGTGATCTCGAATTCGTCGCCGCGTTCGACGTGGACGCGAAGAAGGTGGGCCGCGATCTGTCCGAAGCGATCGTGGCCAGCGAGAACAACACGATGAAGATCGCCGACGTCCCACCGCTCGGGGTGCCGGTCCAGCGCGGTCACACCCTGGACGGACTCGGCCAGTTCTACGCGGAGACCATCTCGGAGTCCGAGGAGCAGCCGGTCGACGTCGCCGGCGCGCTGCGCGCCTCCGGGGCCGACGTGCTGGTTTCCTACCTGCCGGTCGGCTCCGAGGACGCCGACAAGTTCTACGCGCGCGCGGCCCTGGACGCGGGTGTGGCCTTCGTCAACGCGCTGCCCGTGTTCATCGCCTCCGACCCGGAGTGGGCGCGGGAGTTCACCGAGGCGGGGGTGCCGATCATCGGGGATGACATCAAGTCCCAGGTGGGGGCGACCATCACGCACCGCGTGCTCACCAAGCTGTTCGAGGAGCGCGGTGTGCACGTGGACCGCACGATGCAGCTCAACGTCGGCGGCAACATGGACTTCCTGAACATGAAGGAGCTCGGCAGGCTCGAGTCCAAGAAGACCTCGAAGACCAACTCGGTGACTTCGCAGGTCCAGCGCGACATGGGCGACCGCAACGTGCACATCGGCCCTTCGGACTACGTGCCGTGGCTGGACGACCGCAAGTGGGCCTACATCCGGCTGGAGGGCCGCGCCTTCGGTGACGCCCCGGTCAACCTGGAGTACAAGCTCGAGGTGTGGGACTCGCCGAACTCGGCCGGCATCATCATCGACGCGATCCGCGCCGCGAAGATCGCCGCCGACCGGGGGATCGGGGGGCCGGTGCTGTCGGCGGCCTCCTACTTCATGAAGTCGCCACCGGAGCAGTACTCCGACTCGGAGGCCTACCAGGCGGTCGAGGAGTTCATCGCCGGGCGGGCCTGACCAGCGGAGCTGCCTCGGCGCACGGATTACGGCCGCGCCCCGTCCGCTTCGGCGTGCGCGGGGCGCGGCCGTGCGCGCGTCGCGGAGACGAGCACGGCCGGGGCCGGCGGGTCACTCCAACCAGCTTCGTTGGCTGAAGTCCTCCTCGTCCTCGTCCTCGGCGTCGTCGCGGTGTGTTCCTCCGCCGTTTCGTGAGAGCTGTTCACGGAATTCCGCGAACTGCTGCGTCCCGGTCTCCTCCAACTGCCGCCATTCTTCTTCCGACATGTTCTCGAACTTTTCGGCGGCCTGCTCGACGAACGGGTTCAGCACCTGCTCGAAAGTCGGTGAGGAAACGGCCTCACGCAGGCTGGACCTTCCCGCCACTATGTCATCCACCATCTCCTTGAAGTCGTTGTCGTCCGTTTTCTCGCGCAGCAGCCGCAGCGAATTCTTCAAGTGTTCGGAGACGGCTCTGTCGCCGTGCGCCACATCCAGCGTGTGCTCTTCCTCGCCGGGGTTTTCCACATCAGACTCCGGGGTGGTCGTAGTTGCCTTCGGGGAGGCTGTGTCGGTCTATGTCCTGCAGCGACGAGGCGTAACCTGCCACGAGGCCGACCGTGGCCTGCACGGAGTTCCAGGCGGCCGTGTGCGCGTCGAGGGCCTGTCCCCAGACTCCTATCGCCTTGGTGATGGTGGCGACCATGGCCGCGCCGGAAAGGACCGGGCCGATCACGGTGTAACTGCTGGCCGCCGCGGCCGCCGCCTCCAGCCCTATGGCGATGAGGTAGTCGAGCAGCATTTCGAGGAAACCCTTTATGGCGTTGGCCGATTCGTACATGCCGATGGCCATGTCCTTGAACTGGGTGGCCAGGTCGTCAAGGGTGTCCTGCTGCTGTTTTATCGTTTCCGAAAGCTTCCTGAAGTACGATTCGGCGTTGTCCGCCGCGACTCCCGACCAGTCGTGGGAAACGTCGTCGAAAGCCGATTTCAGCTCACTGGCGAAGTCCCCGTTGAACTCTTTGAGGTTCTCCAGTGCGACGCCGGCCCTCTGGACCTTCTCCCAGTCCCCGCCGACCTGCTCGCCTATCCACAGCCAGGGATTGGTGCCGCACACCTGCTCGGCCGCCCAGCCGATCCAGTAGGACAAACTGATGTACTGCGGAACCCCGATCACGTTCTCGGCCAGGTCGGGAATGGGGTCCGTCGAAGTCGGCTCCACGAGCTGGCCTGCCGGTGAGTTGCTCATCCTCGTCCTGTCTCATTCGTAGCTTCGGTCCAGCTTGCGGGCTTCTTCCTGGTCGAGGCGCTGGTACAGGCTCGCCGCCTTGTCGATCTCGGTCGCCGCCTCGTTCTGTATCTTTTTCAGCTTGTCGTAGTTGTCCGTCAAAGTGTTTCTGGCGTTCTCCGCCGCTGAGGCGGCCGTGAAGTACATCCGAGAGTCTTCCCCGTCTATTTTGAGCCATTCCTCGACATAAGCGGCTGCTTTGTTGGACTCGTTCGCCAGCTCGCTCAATCTTTCCCCGAAAGATTTTATGCTGTCGGGCTCGGCCTTGAAAGACACTCTTGCTCCAGTAGGGTTATTTTGGTTTTCGAGCGACTTTACATTACAATGTTTCCAGGAATCAACACGATCGGGTTGGTTGTCGTTCGGACGGAAGACGGGGTGGACGACGTGGCCGAGGCGGCGCAGAAAGTGCTGGAGTTTCCCGCCGAGCTGTGCGTTCCGGAGAGCCTGCCGGGGGTTTGTTCGTGGCACGGTGCCCCGTGCACGCGCAGGATCGACTTCGCGCTGCAGTCGCGGGTGGAGGTGTCCGGCAACCGCGTGCTCGGTGGGGGAAACGTTCTCGGCCTGTTCGGCAGGCTCGGTGAGCGGGCCGGAAAGGTGGTCGTCACGAGGGTGCGCGGATGGCCGCTCTGCCCGAAGTGCCTGGTGAGGCGTCTGGTGTGGTTCGGTGCGGCGCAGGTGCTGTTCTGGGGTGGTCTGCTCGCCGTGCTCGCCGCGGTGGCGGCCAGGGTCGTCACCGGGGAGACGGCGGCGGTGTTCGGCGCGGCCTTGTTGGGCGGGTTCGCCGCGATGCTGCTGGCCGCCGTCCCGTTCAGCATGGGAGGAGTGCCGCGTGTGGTGCGTGCCCGTACCTCGGAGGGCGGTGAATCGGTGCTGGTGGACCGGCCGCACCCCGCGTTCGCGGCGGAAGTGTCCCGCGGCGGGGGCGCGGGAGCGCCGTGACCGGGGCCCTTCCGGCCACGGCGGTGTCCTCCGCTTCGGACCGCCCCGCGCGGGACGGCGGCCTAGACGTTCGACAGGTTCCCGATCACCATTTCCGCGATCCTTCTGCCGAGCTCCTCCGTGGCGGCGTCGTCCCCGAGCACCGTGGCTTGAACGTCCACGCGGGAGCTGTCCGCGACGGCGATGCCGATCAGGCAGTTTCCGTACTCGCACTGGATCCTGGCGCGGTGCTCGGCGACGGTGGTGTCCTCCGGAGCACCGTTGATGCCGGTGAACTCGTCCAGCCCGCTGTTCTCGTGGATCTCGAGCTGGGCGCTGGTTCCGGGGCCGCGGTCCTCGGGCTGACTGAACTCGCAGCTGCGCGAACCGTCGCTCCGCTCGCGGTTCGTGGGTCCGGTGAGACCGACTTCCTCCCGCTGGGCCTCGGTGAGCAGGGCGCACGGGTCCGTCCCGGAGAGCGAGACCTTCGGCGGCGGGGGCTCGACCGCGGTAACCGATTCGGGGCCGGAACTCGTGCGGCTGATGTCCCAGGAGGGCAGCGGAGCCGTTTCGGAGGGATCGGACGGCCCGGTCGTGGAACTCGTGACCTCGGGAGTCCGCTCGGAGGTCGCCGCGGGCGCTGCGGACGAGCTCTCCGGCGGCGGGCCCGCCGACTCCTCGGACCCACCACCGCAGCCCGCGGCCGTCAGCAGGGTGATCGCGGCCAGCGAAGCGACGGCCGCTCGCGCGGTGCCGGAACGTAAGTAGCGTCGTGTCATGATCCCGTGACTTTATAGCCAACGCCGCGGGAACCGAACGGCCTCCGGGGCCGCCGAACGCGCTCGTGAGGTCCCCGGAGACTCCCTTCCGCTCCGCGGGTCAGTCCCGCAGGTCCACGACCACCTTCACGTCGTCCTGCTCCGAGCTGAGCGCTTCCTGCCAGCGGTCGAGCGGCACCCGCCGTGAGATCAACCGGCCGAGCCACTCGCGATCGGCGTTGTCCAGCGCCTGGACCGCGCTGCGGTAGTGCCGCAGGTTCGCGCTCACGCTGCCGAGCACCACGTCGTTGTCCAGCACCAGTTCGTCGTTGACCGCGCCGGTCGGAACCCGGACCGTCCGGTCGCTGCCCGAGATCCCGAGCAGCACGGTGATCGCGTTGCGGGAGGTGCGGCGCAGCACGTCGAACACCACCTCGCCCGAACCGGTCGCCTCGAACACCATCTCCGGCTCGAAACCGAGCTCGTCCAGGGAGGTGTGGTAACTGGCGCCCAGCGCCCGGACGAGATCCGGCTTGGTCCCCTCGGTCACCCGGTCCAGGACGTGGACCTCCAGCTCGCGCTGCGCACCCATCAGCGCGGCCAGCAACCCGACGGGCCCGGCTCCGGTCACCAGCACCCGGCGCGGGGAGAAGTAGGACCGCTTCCCGATCTTCTCGGCCTGCTCCCAGGCCTTGGCCACCACGGAGGCAGGTTCGGTGAGCACCCCCAGGTCGCCGAGCCGGTGCGCCACGGGAACGGCGAACCTCGGCTCCACAGTCCAGAGCTGCGCACCGAAACCGTCCAGTTCCTTGATCCCGCACTCGGTGTAGCCGTTGTTGCGGCAGAAGTCCCACTGGCCCGCCGCGCAGGCCGCGCACGGCTGCGGGTCCGGTCTGCGGACGACCCCCACAAGGTGGTCGCCCTCGCGGAACCCGCTGATCGCGGGGGCGTAGCGCACCCGCCCGAGCGACTCGTGGAAGAGCACCAGCCGGTCCTTGCCGGGAGGCGCGGAGCCGTGCACGGAGCTGACGACGTCCTCGTCGGTTCCGCACACCCCTGCCAACAGTCCCTCGACCAGCAACTCACCCGGTTCCGGTTCCGGATCCGGCAGCTCGTTGACGGCCGAGGAATCCGGTTTTCCCGGGATCACGGTCGCCGCCTTCAACGCCCTCTCCTTCCGTTGCGACGACTGGGCTCGTTGCGAGTGTGCCCGCCGTAGAGCACGGCCGCCGAGTTGACCAGGGCCAGATGACTGAACGCCTGCGGGAAGTTGCCGGTGAAGCGGCCGGAGCGCACGTCGTACTCCTCGGACAGCAGCCCCACGTCGTTGGCCATGCCCAGCAGCTCCTCGAAGACGCGCTCGGCCTCGTCCCGCCTCCCGCACATGGCCAGCGCGTCGACCAGCCAGAACGAGCAGGCCAGGAAGGACCCCTCCCTGCCGGTGAGGGCGTCCACCGAGCTGGTCCCCTCGTGGGTGTTGTAGCGGTCCACCAGCACACCGTGCCGCAACTGCCGCTCCACCGCCCGGAGCGTGCCGAGCACTCGCTCGTCGTCGGCGGGCAGGAACCCCAGCTCCGGGATCAGCAGGGTCGCCGCGTCCAGCGTGGTCCCGCCGTAGTACTGGGTGAACGCCCCCAGCTCGGAGTTGAAACCGTGCTCGAGCACCTCCTCGTGGACGGTGTCGCGTATCTCCCGCCACCTCTCCACCGGGCCGGGCAGCCCGTCCTCCTCCACGGCGCGGACCGCCCGGTCGAACGCCACCCAGATCATCACGCGGGAGTGCGTGAAGTACCTGTCCGGACCGCGCACCTCCCAGAGGCCCTTGTCCGGCCGCTGCCAGATCGTCTCCAGGTGCTTGATCATCCCGCGCTGCAACGCCCAGGAGTCGGGGTTCTCGGTCACCCCGCGCTCCCTCGCCAGGTGCAGCGCGTCCATGACCTCGCCGAACACGTCGAGCTGGAGCTGCCCGTACGCGGCGTTGCCGATGCGTACCGGTTCGTTGCCCTCGTAGCCGGGCAGCCAGTCGGGCTGCCACTCCAGCAGGTGCCGTTCCCCACCGACCCCGTACATGACCTGCACGTCCGCCGGATCGCCCGCGACGCTGCGCAGCAACCAGCGTCTCCAGGCGGCGGCCTCGGCGGAGCATCCGTAGTTGTCCAGCGCCAGCAGCACGAGGGTGGCGTCGCGCAGCCAGCAGTACCTGTAGTCCCAGTTGCGGTTGCCGTCGAGGGCTTCCGGCAGCGAGGTGGTCGGGGCGGCCACCATCCCGCCGGACGGTGCGTAGGTCAGCGCCTTGAGGGTGACCAGCGAACGGTGCACGGCATCCTGGTGCGGCCCGTTGTAGGTGATCCGCTGGGACCACTCCCGCCAGAACTCCTCGTTCTCGCGTACTTGTTGGACCGGATCCACGGGAGGTGGGAGGCGATCCGGGTCCTGCGACCACTGCATCACCCAGGAGTGCCGTTCACCGGCCCGCACGGTGAGCGTGGTCTCGTGCGCCCGCTCGTCCTCCTTGCGCCGCGGCAGCTTGTCCCCGCGCAGCACGACGGTGTGCGGACCCGCGAGCGCGAGCAGGTACTCGTCCAGCAGCGGCTCCCGCTCGCGGATGGTTCGCACCCAGGGCTTCGAGTGGCCGTAGGCGAAACGCACCACCCACCGGACCCGGATCTCGACCTCGCCCGTGATGCCCTCGACCGTCCGCACGACGCACGGCTGGTCGTTCTGGTTCTTCTCGTGCGGGGGCATGCTGTCGATCAACCGCACGGTGCCGTAATCGGTGTGGAAGTCGGTTTCCAGCACCAGCGAGTTGTCCCTGTAACGCCGCTGCACCCGCTGTACGGGGCAGGTGGGCGCGATTCGCCAGTGACCGTGCTGGTCGTCGCCGAGCAGTCTCGTGAAGCAGGACGGTGAGTCGAATCGGGGAAGGCACAGCCAGTCGATGGAGCCGTCCCTGCCGACGAGCGCGGACGTGCGGAGGTCGGAGAGCAGCGCGTAGTGCTCGATCAGGCTCGGACCAGTGCGCTGTTGATCGTCTGCCACACGGTGAAGATTAACCGCGACAGGCCCGTTCGAAACTCCCGATCACTGTTCCGCGGACGACTCGACCAACATGTCGTACGGGATCACCGCACGTATCGGGTCGTCGAGATTGAGCCCCAGGTCCATTCCGGCGAGCAGCTTGGGCAGCTGCTCGCCCGGGACGACCCGGTGGCTCGGCCAGTCCTCGGGCACGCGTTCCGCCGAGGTGCAGGCGGGCACGAGCCTGCTGCCGTCGTCCAGCTCCGCCTCGTAGAGCGCCTCGTCCTCGGAGTCCTCGGCGTAGAACACCAGGTCGGCGGCCAGCACGGCAGGGGGGAGTTCGGATTCGGGGGCCTGCCCGGTGGAGATTCGTTCGAGAACCCGTTCGAGCTCGTTGACCGGTTCGATCGTCCCGACCCTGGGCTCGTACTCCTCGTTCGGGTGGAAGTCCTGCTCGATGTCCCCGCCCGAATCGATTCGGAAGGCGCCGACCACTCCCTCGGGAGGGACGTCCTCCCCGGAGCCCTCGTAGGAGGGGTCGACGATGTAGAGCCAGCTGTCCGGGGTCTGCTTCGCCTGCTCCCGCATCTCGTCGGTGATCTGGGGAACGTAGGGGTGCGCCGGTTCTTCGGTCATCTCGTGACGGTCCTTTCGGATACTGTGCTGGGCCTCCGCGCGGTCCCTCCCGGCGTCTCACGCCGTGGAGTGATGACTCCGCGTCGACCTTGTAGACGGTGTCAGACGTGCCGGAGGGAACCGCGTTCGGTCTCGATGTGACAACGGACACAGGCCGTGTGGGTGAGTGGGATGCCTCCTACGGCCCAGACGTGCAGACTTAACCACCGATGCTCGTGTCGGGGCGAGCAGGTGGGTGGGAGGTGGTTGCTCATGATCGGACAACGGGAGGCGTTGCGACTGGCCGGGTGTGACACGTTCGACCCGAGAGGCCATCGGCTCGGTGTCATCGGTCGGATCCTCGTGGACGCCGACACCGAACAGCCCGTGTGGGCGACGGTGCAGACGGGTCTGTTCGGCACCAACGAGAGTCTCGTCCCCCTGGAAGGGGCGGCGTTCGACGGTGACACGTTGACCGTCGCCGTTGCCAGGGAGTCCGTGCGGAACGCGCCGTGCGTCCCGCTTTCGGAGGGTGATCTCGAAGCGGAGCAGGAGAGGGAGCTCTACCTGCACTACGGCATGGAGCGCGGCGCGCGGCCGCGCGCTCCGGAACCCGCGGTCGGCGACACCGCGGGCTCCGCCGAGACCGTGGTGAGCTACGTGCGAGCTGTCCGCTCGCGGTTGCGCCGCTTGGTCGTGTCCCCCTGATTGATGTTTTCCGGTCGAGTTGTCGATCGGCCCGGGTCTTTTCGGTGCCGCCGGCGCCGGAACACCATCCGAGCCCTCGGCACTGCCGTCGGTGTGGCCGGTCTCGCCGTGGAGGCGGGCCGAGCCTCCCCGGCGGCACTTCGCACGCCGGGGGCACCCACTTCCGCGTCGGCCGAGCGCGGGCCGGAGCGGATCGCTCGGCGGGGGATCCCTAAGTCGTACGGTTGGATCGCCTCCTCCGAAAGTGGGTTCCTGAAGGTGTCCGGTTCGGATAAGTTGCCGGTCGGGGCCGGGTGACCACCCGAAACCCGAAACCGGGGCCGTGCATCCACCGAGAGGGGCCGTCGTGCCGAGCACTCAAGCCGAAATGCTGCGACCCGCACAGCCGAGAACCGCGAAGCAGTCCCCGAGCGAGCGTGAGATCCACACGAACGCGAGACGCACCGTCGATTCCGTCGCACGAAGCGCACAGACCTCGCGGGAGGGCGTGCTGCGGATCGTTCACGGTGCCGAGTGCATCGGAAGCGTGGCCCACCGCTTGCAGCGCGACGCCACGCGTGTCGTGCGTGGGGTGGTGAAACCCCCTTACGTGGCGACCGACTCCCTGGACGCGCTGGAGTGCCACAAGCTTTCCGAGGGCGTCGACTACCAGGTTCTCTACGACCGCTCCGCGCTGTCCCACCGTTCACAGCTGGACAGGACTTCGCGGATGCTGGACCTGGGCGAGCAGGCCCGGGTCGTCCACCTCGCCCCGGTGAAGCTGCTGCTCGTCGACGACGAGATCGGCCTGCTGCCGCTCACGAGCACCTCGCAGACTCTCGAGAGCGCCGTGCTGCTGCGCGGTTCCACCATGCTCTCCGCCATGAGCAGCGTTTTCGATGATCTCTGGCGGCTGGCCGCGCCGTTGTGCGCGAATCGCGAGGACGACGCCACGGACGTCCCCTCGGAGGAGGAACGCTGGATTCTGTCCCTGCTGGCGGCGGGGGCCACCGACGAGGCGATCGGGCGGCACATGGGGTTCAGCTCGCGAACCGCGCACCGCAGGGTCCGCGAGTTGATCTGGCGGCTGGGAGTCCAGACCCGTTTCCAGGCCGGGGTGCGTGCGGTGAAGCTCGGCTGGCTGTGAGCACCGGCAGCGCGCCGGCGCCGGAACACACCACCCGGGCGGTCGGCACCGCCGCGCGGACCGAATCGCCGAACCCCTACTAGACTTCGGGTGTGGTTGCCCGAGAATCGGTGGATCCGGTGGAGCTCCGCGAGTCGGTGGCCGGAACGCTGGGCTGGCTGAGCGGGCGCGCGGCCCGGCCGGAGCGGAACGAGTTGGCCGGGGCCGTTCGGCTGACTCTGCGCGCCCTCGAGGGAACCGCTCCCGGGCGGAGCGTCGAGGTCCGGGTGCCGCCGTTCGGTGCGGTGCAGTGCGTGCCGGGGCCCAAGCACACCAGAGGAACCCCTCCGAACGTCGTCGAGACCGACCCGCACACGTGGTTGTCGCTGGTCACGGGAAGGTCTTCCTGGCAGGACGCGGTGGCCGACGGGCTCGTTTCCGCTTCGGGCGCCCGAGCCGACCTGTCGCACTGGCTTCCGCTGCTGCGCTTCGACTCCGCCGGTGACGGAGCTTGACGAGAAGTGACCGGGCACACGCTCGGGAGGTGAACACCGGAGGATGACACGCAGTTTATACTGAGGTGTAACTCCGACTCCGTTCAGCAGGGAGTTTTCGGTGGTCACCGACCTGCCATATCCGGGAAGAGCCGAGTCGACCGAGCAGGACGTCCCACGTGAGGAATGTGGCGTCTTCGGCGTGTGGGCCCCCGGCGAGGAAGTCTCCAAACTGGCCTTCTACGGACTTTTCGCGCTGCAGCACCGAGGTCAGGAAGCTGCGGGGATCTCCGTCGGAGACGGCTCCCAGATGCTGGTCTACAAGGATCTCGGCCTGGTGAGCCAGGTGTTCGACGAGCAGGTGCTCGCCTCGCTGCGCGGACACGTGGCCGTCGGCCACGCCCGCTACTCCACCACGGGCGGCGGAACCTGGGAGAACGCGCAACCGAGTTTCCGGACGACCGTGGCCGGCAGCGGGCTCGCGCTCGGGCACAACGGAAATCTCGTGAACACCGCGGAGCTGTTCGAGCGCGCGGTGGCGGAGGGGGCCGACGCCTCCACTCCCAACGCTTCTTCCGCCACGGCCTGTCAACGGGCCACGACCGACTCCGACCTGGTGTGCGGGTTGCTGGCCTCGAACGCGGCCGACAAGGGAGTCGAGCAGGCGGCGATGGAACTGCTGCCGACCGTGCGCGGTGCGTTCAGCATGGTCTTCTCCGACGAGTCGACGCTCTACGCGGCCAGGGACGGGCACGGCGTGCGACCGCTGGTGCTCGGCAGGCTGGAACGCGGCTGGGTGGTGGCCAGCGAGACGGCGGGCCTGGACATCGTCGGGGCTTCCTTCGTGCGGGAGGTCGAGCCGGGAGAACTGCTCGCGATCGACTCCGAGGGGCTGCGTTCCCAGCGCTTCGCCGCTCCCGAGCCGAAGGGGTGCGTGTTCGAGTACGTCTACCTGGCCCGCCCCGACACCACGATCGCGGGACGCTCGGTGCACAGCACGAGGGTGGACATCGGTCGCAAGCTGGCTCGGGAGAACCCGGTGGACGCGGACCTGGTGATGCCGGTCCCCGAATCCGGAACCCCCGCTGCCGTGGGCTACGCCGAGGAGTCCGGCATCCCGTACGGCAACGGTCTGGTCAAGAACGCCTACGTCGGCCGCACCTTCATCGAACCGTCGCAGACCATTCGCCAGCTCGGCATCCGGCTCAAGCTCAACCCGCTGCGCGAGGTGATCCGGGGCAAGCGGCTGGTGGTCGTCGACGACTCCATCGTGCGGGGCAACACCCAGCGCGCCCTGGTCCGGATGCTGCGTGAGGCCGGAGCTCTCGAAGTGCACGTGCGGATCGCCTCGCCGCCGGTGCGCTGGCCCTGCTACTACGGCATCGACTTCGCCTCCCGCGCCGAGCTCGTCGCGAACGGGCTCGACCTGGACGGGGTGCGTCGTTCCATCGGCTCCGACTCGCTCGGCTACATCTCCCTGGACGGGTTGGTGGCGGCCTCCGAACAACCGCGCAACCGGTTGTGCGCGGCCTGCTTCGACGGGCAGTACCCGATCCCCATTCCGGAGGAGGACCGGATCGGCAAGCACCTGTTGGAGGACTCCGATGGTGCGCGGGGCGAGGATTCCTCCGGCTCGGCCGACCCCGTTTTCCCCAGTGGTTACGGGGCCGAGGACGCGGTGGGCCGGCCGTGAGACCGGCACGTGCCGGGACGATCCCTCCCGTTGCCGTGTTCCGCGGGGAAACGGCCCGCAACTCGGCGGTGCCGTGCTCGTTACCCGAGTCGTCCATGTTCACGCGTAGCGTGGGGCCAGCCGCACGTACGCGCACACTCGATCGTCAAATCGCGCACCAGATCTGGAGCAAGACGTGTCCGAAGACCTGCTGACAGGGTCGAATTCCGGTACCGCCGATCCGGACGGGCCCGCAGCCACCTATGCCGACGCCGGAGTCAGCATCGAAGCGGGCGATGAGGCCGTGGACCGGATGCGCCCGTGGGCACAGCGCGCCACGCGCCCGGAAGTGCTCGGTTCGCTCGGTGGTTTCGCGGGGCTGTTCCAGCTCAAGCTGGACCGGTGGAACGAGCCGGTGCTCGCCTCGTCCACCGACGGGGTCGGGACGAAGCTGGCCGTGGCCCAGGCCATGGACGTCCACGACACCGTCGGCATCGACCTGGTCGCGATGGTGGTGGACGACCTCGTGGTCTGCGGTGCGGAACCGATGTTCCTCCAGGACTACATAGCCACGGGGGCGGTGGACCCGGACCGGATCGGCAGCCTGGTCAAAGGCGTCTCCGAGGGCTGCGTGCAGGCAGGCTGCGCGCTTCTCGGCGGGGAGACGGCCGAGCACCCGGGAATGATGTCGCCGGGCGAGTACGACATATCGGCCACCGGTGTGGGCGTCGTCGAGGCCGACGACATGCTCGGGCCGGATCGGGTGCGTCCCGGTGACGTGCTGATCGGAATGGGCTCCTCCGGGCTGCACTCCAATGGTTACTCGCTGGCGCGGAGGGTGTTGCTCGAACAGGCCAGGATGCCGCTCTCCGGGCACGTCGAGGAGTTCGGGCGGACCCTGGGCGAGGAACTGCTCGAACCGACCCGCATTTACGCGAAGGAGTGCCTGTCGCTGGCCGCCGAAGCCGAGGTGCGCGCGTTCGCGCACGTCACCGGCGGTGGGCTCGCGGCCAACCTGGAGCGGGTGCTGCCGCAGGGCCTCGGCGCGGTGGTCGACAGGGGCAGCTGGACCCCCGACCCCGTTTTCGGGCTGATCGCCCAGCGCGGGCGGATCGACACCGCCGAGATGGAACGCACCTTCAACATGGGCGTCGGCATGGTCGCAGTGGTCGCCGCGGAGGACGTGGACCGGGCGCTGGCCGTGCTCACCGCGCGGCACTCGCCCGCCTGGGTGCTGGGCGAGGTGGCCAAGGAATCGGCCGTCCCGGACCTGGAGGGGGAGCAGCGGGTGGTGCTGCGCGGCAACCACCCGAGGTTCTGATACCGAGGTTTCTCGGCGCCGGGAGCGCCGAGAACAGCACGGCGGGAAGGCACCGCTCGGAGCGGAACCGCGCGTGGGCGGACGGGTGCCGACACGTCGGCCGGCACCTCGCCGCACCCCGGAACGGGCGCTGAGCCCCGTGACCCGCTTCCGTGCGGTTCATCCGCGGCTCGCGCACTGCCGAGGGGGCACGACTCGGAGACCGACGGGTGGGTGCGCTCGGCAGGAGCCGCCACCCACCCGTGGTGGTGTCCGAACATTCGGTCGTCCACCCGGCGCGTCGAAGCGGCCGGGCAGCGATGCCGGCCGTCAACTCGCCCGCTGACCGGACCTCGGCAGTACGATCACCCGCAAGAGCGGTTCCCGCGGCTCGTGCGGGGCGAACGTTCACCTGCGGTGTTCGTCTTCCCCGTCGTAGTAGTAGTCGTCCTCTTCGTACCACTCTGGGGTGTAGTCAGAGGAAAGCTCACGCTCCAACGCCTCGAGGTCAACACTGGGGGAGTTGTACTTCAGCTCGCGGGCCACTTTTGTCTGCTTGGCCTTGGCACGGCCGCGCCCCATGGCTCGACCCCCTCGCGCAGGGTTTGCGGGGCGGCCAGGGGAACGGCGGCCCCGCATGAATCTCAACAACCTTTTCCTGTAACTACCGTACCGTGCCGATGCGGTTCTCCGCGACGTGGTACGCCCAGCGAGCCGACTCCGCCACAGTGATGTGAACCGCACTGGACACGGGCGTGGAACCGACCGGTGCGGAGCGTGGGACGGCCGCCGCCGGAAGCGGCTCGCGGACATGGCAACATACACGCTGTGCCGGAGCCGTTCGTCGCCTACATGAGGGTGTACGAGCCCCTGTCATCGTTCGAGTCGCCCCGACAGGAACAACTCGCCGAAGCGCTGGATCAGGGTGCCGTGGATCCGGTCGGGGTCGGTGCTCGCGAGCAGAACAGGTGGCTGCGTAGCCAACTGTCCATCCGACCGCGTCTTCTTCCCGGTGAGGGGATCGACGGAACACCGCAGGGGCGGGAGGAGGTGCTGGCCCTCGATCCCGAGGACGTTCCCGCCGAGTCCGCCGAGACCGTCGGCCCGGGACCGCTGGTCTGCCCGCTCGACATCCGGGGGCGCGCCGCCGCCGCGCTGGTCGGCTTCATCGGTGCCGCCGACCCGCCGTTGCGCACGGCGGCGTTGACGATGCCCGAGGACACCGCCAAGTCGAAGGCATCGGCCGTGGTCAGCGAACTGTCCGACAGCGCGGTGCACGTGATCTCGTCCACCTGGACGATCCCGCTGCCGTGGTTCGCCGTGGTCGACCCGGAACAGCGCGTGCTCGTCCACGACTCGTACGACAGGATCGAACGGCTCTACTGGCGCACGCCGATGGCGGAGGCCAGGCGCAGGGTCTCGAGGGCGCACACCGTCACCAGGAACACGCTGGGCGACGAGGGACCTCCGAAGATCCTGCGGGAGACCGGTCGCTGGCTGGAGCGGTTCCACCCGCACTCGGCGGTCGAGCTCGACTACGGCGGTCTGGTGCGCATGATGCGCGACGAGGACCTGCGCGCCGACACCTCGGCCGAGGACGTGCACGCGATCGTGGACGCCATGGAACTCGGACACACCAACGAGGTGGCGGAGCGCTACGAGGCGCTGCGCGAGTTCTGGGCGGAACTGGCGGCGCACGAGCGCTACAACTGAAGAGAGTGCGCGGCTCGGTTTGCTCGGGTGGTTCCGTGGGGGAACCTCAGTCGGGGTCTCGCTGCGGGATCCTCGACATCGGGTAGCCACCTACACAACGTCGAGGCCGTCCTCGCGAGACCCGAGACTGAGAACCCCCGGCGGCGCCGACTGCTCAGGCTCGTAAGCGCTTGCGTTGGCGTGAGCCTCTCGGTTGGGAGTTCCTGTCCGGGGTTCGGCGCTGCGGCGCCGAAGGGGAACTCTGCGCACTCCCGGTAGAAGGTTCCGTTCGACGCGAGTGCTTCAGCCTAACCAGGACGAGAACATCCGGTGCGTGAGTCGGATGCATTGCCAGGCCGGGCCGCTCGCCGCGTAGGTGGCTACTCAAGAGCGGCCCAACACCGCAAGGCGCCGACTCACGTGCCGGCTAACCGACCAGCTACGCGAAGTCCTGCTACGGGGGTACTAGTCGAAGAGGTCGGCTACTGGGCGAACCTTGCCCACGGGACGCCCGCCACCGAGCACGGGCTCCTCGGCCAGCGCGTCCAGCTCCTCGTTGGCGACTCCGGCCGAACGCAGCGCGGCGACCGCCACGGGCAGTCTCGCCCGCGCCGAACCGTCCGCGATCTTCACCGCCACCGCGTGACCGTCCGGCAGTGCCAGGGCCAGCACTCCCTCGACGCCCGATTTGCTGAGCAGACCGTCGACCGCGCGCATGAGCAGCGTGTCCTCCCGCCCGGTCCCCGCGACCAGCCAGGGGTGCGCGCGCATGGCGTCGGCCACCCTCCGCTGCGGAGTTCCCCGTTCCGAAGTGACCATCGTCCGGAACGTGCGTGCCAGACCGGTCAGCGAGACGGCGAACAGGGGAGCGCCGCACCCGTCCACCGAGGTGGCGGCGACAGGTTCGCCCGCCAGCCGGGAAACGGTCTCGTGCAGATCCACCTGCAGCGGGTGCTTGGTGTCGAGGTAGTCCTCCAGCGCCCAGCCCCGCTGCACGCAGGTCGCGAGCATCGCGGCGTGCTTGCCCGAGCAGTTCATCGTGATGCGCTGCTTGCCGAATCCCTCGGCGGCGCGCTGATCCCGTTCGCCCTCCCGCAGGGGCCAGTCCGTCGGACACCGCAGGGCGTCCTCGGTCAGGTCGTGCCGGTTGAGCAGCTCACGCGTACGCAGCAGATGCTCCGGCTCGCCGCTGTGCGAGGCGGCGGCCAGCGCGATGTCGGCGTCCTCGCTCAGCTCCAACCCGGAACGCATCATGCCGACGGCCTGGGCCGGTTTGTTCGCCGAGCGGGGGTACATGGGCTGATCGGCCCCGCCGAGCGAGTGCTTCACCCGGCCATCCGGGGCGAGGACGACCACCGAACCGTGGTGCAGGCCTTCCCCGATGTCCCCGCGAACCAGTTCAACCAGCGGAACCGGGCTACCGTGCTCACTCACTGTCCGTCCCTTTCCGCCGCCAGTAATTCGTCCACCGAGGCGACCCCCTCACGGTATCGGCGCGCGATCTCCTCGTTCAGCCGGTCCACCACGGTCTGGACCTGCTTGCGCCTGCCGGAGACCGACTCCTCCTCGGACTCGAAGGCGCGCAGGGTGGCGTCCAGCTTCTCACCCGAGAGCGACATCACATCGGAGAGATCCACGTCCGAGACCAGCGCCTCCACGTGCCTGCGGTGCGACTCCGCCCTGGAGGGCTCCATCGTCTGGTACCGCCCGGAGCCGGAAGCCGGCCCCACGGCGTTGTCCGAGAGGATCCCGACCAGCTCCTCGACCACGGTCGCGGAGCCGTTCTCGTCGCGTCTGCGTTGTTCGGCACGGACGATGTCGATCCGCGCGTGCAGCATTCTCCGCAGGTAGGACAGGTCGGTCTCCTCCTGCGCGGCTTCGTCGCGCAGTTCGCGCACTTCGTCCAGACCGCGTTGTTCGACATCGCCGACGTAGTCCGGGGAAAGAACCCGGTCGATGCGTCGGCGGCCTCCGGGGCGCACTTCGATCACGGCTACAACCTCTGCATCCTGGCGCTGAGTTCGCCGGAGCCGGCACTTCGGCGCTGCTTCCCACATCCTAGGGCAGCGTTGTGGAGTGCTGGGGGGAGTCGAGGGTGTGCCGCCGAGCGAGTCACTCGGCCAGCCCGAACAACCCTCGAACGTGGGATACCGAAAGCGGCAGTCGCTGTGCGATCTTCGCCAAACCGGATGCCCGAGCGGCCAACTGCGCGTTGTCCCGTACCGGAACGCCGCTGGAGTACTCCAGTGTGTCGGCCATCCCCACGCGTATGTGCCCACCGGCAGCCAGCGCCCCCAGCATCACGGGCAACGAGGCATCGCCCAGCCCCGTCGCGGTGAAGTCCGCTCCCGCCGGGACCCCCTCGACGGCCGCGGTCAGCGTGCCGATGTCGCCGGGCATCCCCGCGCCGAAGACGAGAACGACGTGGACCGGCAGCGAGTCCGCGGCGCACAGCTGCCGCAGCTTCGGCAGGTCGTCCAGCTTCCGCACCTCGTAGTGCACGGCCAGCCCCCGCTCGCTCGCCCCGGTACGCAGGTCGGAGACGAAATCGGCCGGGGCGTCCACCGGACACGTGAGCACCTGGGCCCCCGAACCCAGCAGGGTGGTCAGGGTTTCCGAACGCGCGTAGGCCGCGACCCGCACCAGCAGGTCGGTCCGGTTGCGGACAGCGCTGACCACGTCGGGAACGGCGGTGTCGTGCCGGGGCTCCAGGTCCACGACCGAAGTCCCCACCCGCTCGCAGGCGGCGGCAGCGGCGGCCACCTCCTCGCTGCCGACCGGCAGGGTGGGAACGTCGGCCTTCGCGTGGGCCCCTGTCACGGCCACCGTGATGATCGTTCCCGCTTGGGCCGGAGATCCGCCGGTCTCGGCTGACGACGCTGTCATACTCCGATCTTGGCACAGCGGGCGGCTCCGCCGATCCCCCGCAGCCCATCCGGCCGCCGGGGATCGCGGGAGCGGGACTTCCTGGCGCTCACTGCCCGCGCAGCCCCTGCACGGCCACCCGCCCCGGCGGTTCCCCGGTGTCCGGGGGGACCGAGTCGGGATCGACCGTGGCGGCGACGGCCCGTTCCTGCTCGGCGTCACCGGCCGTGAACTGCTCGTCGACCGGGGCCGAACGCTTCAACAGCGCAAGGGCCACCGGACCGAGTTCGTGGTGCAGCACGACACTGCCCACCCGGCCCACGGAACGCTCCCCGCGATGCACCGGATCACCCGTTTCGGGGCGTATCTCCAGCGAACCGTCGAGGTGCAGCAGCAGCATCCGACGCGGAGGCTTGCCCACGTTGTGCACCTTGGCCACCGTTTCCTGGCCGCGGTAGCACCCCTTGGCCACGTGGGCGGCAGTGTGGATCCACCCCAGCTCGTGCGGGATGGACCGCTCGTCGGTGTCCATCCCCACCCGGGGGCGCAGGGCCTCGACCCGCAGCGCCTCGTAGGCCATGGTTCCCGCCCTGCGGGCTCCGCCGCCGGTCAGCCGCATCCACCAGTCGACCATCGACTCCCGGGGGACCAGCAGATCGGCGGTGTAGACCTGCCGGAACGGGACCTGCCGGACCAGCCCGCCCCCGGGCAGCGCGGCGATCCCGTAGGGCTCGGTGGGCGGTTCGGTCACCCCGGCCTCTTCGAGCACGCCGGTCGCCTCGGGGCCGATGACCGTGAACACGGCGAACTCGTCGGTGGCGTCGCGCGGTTCGACCGCGGACCAGAACCGCATCGCCTCCAGGTACTCCACGAGCGACTGCGTGCCGTCCGTGCCCATGCTGGGCAGCGCGCTGGTGGCGGTGGATCCCGCCTCGCAGTCCAGGTAGACGACCTCGTCGTGGTGCGCCACCAGCATGTGACTGTCCACCCGGCCCTGGTTGTCCAGCACGAGCGCCTCGGTTCCCCGGTCCTCGGCCAGCTCCGTGAGGTGCTGGGAGAGCACCAGGTGCAGCCAGCTCAGACGTTCCTCGCCGGGCACGGCGATGACCTGGCGGTGCGAGCGGTCCACCACGACGGCGTTGCGGACGGCCGCGCGCTGTTCGCCGAACGGGTCGCCGAAGTGCCACGGCACTCCCGAGTCCGGCGAGTCGTCCGGCGCGGGGACCGCGCCCGGCAGTTCGAGCAAAGGTGAGTTCAATTCCGCTCCTCGGCGGTTGTTGCGAAGGCTCCGTTCGGCGTCCGGACCGAACGGGGACGCAGACGACGGTTCACGTGTCCCGGGAGGACCGGCTCTCGGAGGAGTCCCGGCCCTCCTCCCCGGCGGTGCGGCACCGGCCGCAGGTGCCGGACAGGGCGAGATGGGTCGCGTCCAGGGCGAATCCGCGTTCCCGGTCGAGCGACTCGCCCAGGCCGTCGAGCAGCTCGCACGGCACCTCGTCGATGTCACCGCAACGATGGCAGACCAGGTGCACGTGCTCGTGCTCCTCGACCGAGTAGGTGGGCGCACCGTGCCCCAGGTGAGTGTGCCGGACCAGTCCGAGCTCCTCCAGCAGGTCGAGCGCACGGTAGACGGTGGTTATGTTGACCGTGGGGGCCGTCCGCTGGATGTGCTTGCACACCTGCTCCGGGGTGGCGTGCTCCAGTTCGCGCACGGAGTCGAGCACCAGCTGCCGCTGGGGGGTCATGCGCATACCGCGCCGGTGCAGTGTGTTGCGGAGCGCCGGTTCGCCCTCGAGCGCTCCGTCGTGTCCGGTGCCGCCGTCGGCTGGTGTGTCGTTCGCGGCCAGCTCGTCGTCCCGAGCCGTGCGAGCTCCCCGGTCGGTCACGGCATGCTCCCGTTGTGGTCGTGTCCCTGTGCTGCTCTCCACGATCGTACGACCGCGTTGACCGGTACGACCTGTTCGGGCGTGCGCGGCTCGCCGCCGCGGGCCCAAGGGCACCGCTCACCCCGGAGGACGGGATCCCTCCGCGAACCTACGGCGGCCGGGTCGACGAACTCCTACTAGGCTGCTGTTATGCGTGTTCTGGCTTTGCTCGACGGCAGCCTCGTCGACCCGGAGAGCCCGCTGCTGCGGGCCGACGATCTCGGTGTCCAGCGCGGTGACGGCGTTTTCGAGACGATCCTGGTGGTCGACGGTCGTCCGCGGGAACTGGAAGCCCATCTGGACCGGCTCGAACGTTCCGCCCGGCTGCTGGACATGACGCTCCCGGAACGCGCGGACTGGGAGCGCGCCGTGCGTGCGGTGACGGACCGGTGGCCGTGGGACGCGGAGTCCGAGCTGGCGCTGAAGCTGGTCTGCACCCGGGGGGTCGACGGTGGTGACGGGACCCCCACGGCCTTCGCCTCCGGACAGTCGCTTTCCGCGGAACTGCTGCGCAAGAGGGCCGAGGGGATCTCGGTCGTGACGCTGGAACGCGGAATCGACCCGGGGATGATGGAACGCGCGCCCTGGCTGCTCCTCTCGGCCAAGACGCTGTCCTACGCGGTGAACATGGCCGCCCTGCGGGAAGCGGAACGGCGTGGGGCCGACGAGGTCGTGTTCACGGCCACCGACGGCTCGGTGCTGGAAGGCCCCACCTCGAACGTGGTGCTGGCCGAGGGCGACACCCTCGTCACGACACCCCCGAGCGCGGGGATCCTGCGCGGCACCACCCAGGGGGCCCTGTTCGGAGCCGCTTCCGAGGCCGGGTGGCGGACCGCTGTGGAGCCCGTCTCCGTCGAACGGCTCCACCGGGCCGACGGGGTGTGGCTGGCCTCCAGCATCCGCAGGATCGTCCAGGTGCACACGGTGGACGGGGCGGCGCTCGAAGCGGACCCCGAGCTGCACGACAGGATCAGCAAACTCTACGAATCCCAGTACTGACAGGGGTTCGGCGGCTCGGCTGTCGTGGGTGGTTGCTCAGCCGTCACGTGAGTCGGCGCCTTGCTGTGTTGGGCCGCTCTTGAGTAGCCACCTACGCGGCGAGCGGCCCGGCCGTGCGACGCATCCGACTCACGCACCGGATCTCCTCGTCCTGCACAGGCTGAAGCGCTCACGTCGGATACAGCCCTACCGCTGGAAGCTCCTGGTAGGAAGCGACTGAGCGGTTGGCTCAGCCCACTACCCGTTCCAGCTTGGCCGACAGCCGGGGCTGGAGCTCGTGCTCGGAGGTGGCGCGCTCCTCGACGTAGGCCAGCGATCCCTCGACGACCCCGTACAGGCGGCTCGCCGCGGTCACGTCCTCGGCCGTCGGGGTGCGCAGCACCGCGTCGGTGGCGAGCTCCCAGCTGGTCTGGTTGCGGGGCTTGCCGAAGAACATCTCCGCGATCCCGGAGGAGTGCACGATCAGCAGCTCGATGCTGTCGTCCGGCTGGGGCCGCCACCAGCCGAGCTCGCGGAAGGCGGGCTCCACGACGTTGCCGCCTTCGCCGTCCAGCTTCCAAGCCCGGCTTTCGTAGTAGAGGAAGGGCCTGCCGTCGTGGGCGAACGTGACCTGCTGGAGGAAGCGGTACTTCTCGTCCAACGAGGGGTGGTTCGCCTCGCCCTCACCGCGCCAGACACCGATCAGCGGAAGCAGCCCGAGGCAGGCGTCGTCGAGGTCGGGACCCATGCGCAGGTTCGCGGTGTCCCCGACGCCGGGGAGATCGTCGAACTCGGGAATGTTGCGCCCACGGGTCTTCTCGGCGCGCTCGGCCTGGGCGCGCACCGCCTCGTCGCCGCTGCCGGGCTGCGGCTGACCGTTGGACGGACCGGGCTGTTCGGACGGCTGGTTGGGGGTGGCAGACATCGCTGCCGAGACTACCGCGTCTCCTCGCGGAAGTCGCAGCCTGACCCCCGGGTCCCTCGAACGGGAGTCAGTCGCTGTGCAGCCGATACACCACGTAGAAGGCGAACCACACAGTGGCGATGGCGGCGATTGCCACCAGGCTGACCAGACCGTAGTGCAGGAAGTCGATGAGGGTCATGCCCGAAAGCATAACCACCACCCGCGCGTCGTGGGGTGTGGCCTGAGGCATGATCTGGGCGGACAACGACTCAGGGGATCGCGTTTCGGTGCTCAGCGGCACCGGTGCTCACGCGGGAGAGACAGGATTCACATGGAGTTCGCCACGCTGCGCGACAAGGCGCTTTCCTACCGGGAATGGCTGCTCGCGCGCAAGCAGGAGATCGACGCCGGTTTCGACTGGTACCCCTTCGACACGCTGGCCAACGTGCTGCACCTGGACGGTCTGCTTTCCGGGGAGAACAGGAACGTGTTCGGAGGGCTGGCCGGAAGCCGGATCGCCGACATCGGGGCGGCCGACGGGGATCTGGGGTTCTTCCTGGAATCGGAGCTGGGCTGCCACATCGACGTGGTGGACACGGCGGCTCCCAATTACAACCGGCTACGTGGTGCGCGGTTGCTGGCCGAGGACCTCGGCTCCTCCGCGGAGATCCACGATGTGGACCTGGACAGCCAGTTCGCGCTGCCCGCGGAGCACTACGGGGCCGTGCTGTTCCTCGGGCTGCTGTACCACCTCAGGAACCCGTTCTACGTGCTGGAGACGCTCGCCCGGCGCAGCGATCTCTGCTTCGTGTCCACGCGGATAGCACAACTCAGCCCGGACCACGGGACCCGGCTGGCCGAGCAGCCCGTCGCCTATCTGCTGCACCCGACCGAGGCCAACAACGACTCCACGAACTACTGGATCTTCTCGGAAGCGGGGCTGCGCAGGCTTTTCGAACGCACCGGCTGGGAGGTGCTCGACTTCACCACGGTCGGCTGCCGCACCGATTCCGATCCCGCGGCGCAGGACCGCGACGAACGGGCGTTCGCCCTGCTGCGCTCCAGGTGGGCCCAGGACCGCTGACGTTCCCGGGGGGGGCGGAGCAACTCGTCCCGCTCGGACGCCCGAGCGGGACGAGACGTCGGCAGAGCTTCGGCGGGTGCGTTCGCTCGCTGCCTGAGCTCGGAAGCTTCGGCGCGGGCGGTACCGAAGCACACCACACGAGCGACCACCTACGCAGACCGAGCCGCCGAACTCTCCGATCAAGCCACCGAGATGTCCACTTGGTGCAGACCGGGCCCCTCGGGGGAGACCGCGGACTCGCCGCTGCCGTCCCGGTGCAGGGCCCGGACGGTCCAGGTCCCCTCGGCGGCGTAGAACCGGAAGTCCCCCTCGTCGGAGGTGACGACCTCGGCGGTGAAGTCGCCGGAGGGATTCAGCAAGCGGACGAAGGCCCCGCCGACCGGCTGCCCGGCCGAGCGGACCTTGCCCGCGAGGACTGTCTGGTCACCGGTGTCCGTGCTCACGGCGCCGGACTGGTCCGGTGCTCCGCATCCACTGGTCACGCTCACGCCTCCTGCTCGCTCGGGTTCTCGATCGGCACGCCCACCAGCGAGCCGTACTCGGTCCACGATCCGTCGTAGTTCTTCACGTCCTGGTGTCCGAGCAGCTCGTGGAGCACGAACCAGGTGTGCGAGGAGCGCTCACCGATCCGGCAGTAGGCGATGGTGTTCCTGGACTCGTCCAGCCCTGCCTCGTTGTAGACCTTGCGCAGCTCGTCGTCCGACTTGAAGGTGCCGTCCTCGTTGGCCGCGCGGCTCCACGGGACGTTGATGGCGGAGGGGATGTGCCCGCCGCGCTGGGCCGACTCCTGCGGAAGGTGCGCGGGGGCGAGCAGCTTGCCCGAGAACTCGTCGGGCGAACGGACGTCGACGAGGTTGCGGTTGCCGATCGCGTCCACGACCTCGTCGCGGAACGCGCGGATGGAGTTGTCGGGGTCGGCGGCGACGTAGTTGGTGCGCGGGCGCTCCGGTACGTCCTTGGTCAGCTCGCGGCCGTCCAGCTCCCACTTCTTGCGGCCGCCGTCGAGCAGCCGGACGTCGTTGTGGCCGTACAGCTTGAAGTACCAGTAGGCGTACGCGGCGAACCAGTTGTTGTTGCCGCCGTAGAGGACCACGGTGTCGTCGTTCGAGATCCCCTTGGCGGAGAGCAGCTTGCCGAAGTCCTCGCGTCCGACGAAATCGCGCCGGACGTGGTCCTGCAGCTCGTTGCGCCAGTCGAGTTTGACGGCTCCCCTGATGTGTCCGTTGTCGTAGGCCGTGGTGTCCTCGTCGACCTCGGCGAACACGACCCCGTCGGTGTCCAGGTTCTGTTCGGCCCAGTCGGTTGTGACCAGGACCTGTTCACGACTCATGGAGTGGCTCCTTTTGCTCGTATCTGCGAAGTGGAATCTCAGTGGGTCTCGGTGGGTGATCCGGCGGTTACCAGCCGCCTGACCACCGGGTACAGCCGGCAACCGAGGCAGTAGCCGAAGGCGGCGTTGAGCAGTGCGGCCACCAGGGCCAGCGCGTTCGCGACGATGCCGAGAGAGGTCCACCCCGCCGCGTACCCCACAGTGGCCAGCAGAGCGAAGGCGAACCCGATCCCCTGGGAGAAGCGGACCGGTTCGGGATCCTCGTTCTCCGGCTCGGGGGCTTCGCGCAAGCGAGGTCGAAGCGTTCGCCGGTACAGGTGACCCCAGGGATTCGTGCGCAGTCCGACGAACGCGCAGAGCGCGAACAACGCTGTCTGCGCCGCGAGTACGCGCCAGCTCCCCGTCGCCAGCCCGACGGCGAGAACGCCGCTGGTGACCCATGCCGTGAATCGAACACCGCGTGGATCGACACGGGCATCGGTGGGCATGGGACCTCCTGGCCGGTGGACGGTGCTGTCGGGTCCGTCGGGCGTGGCAGCGAAACGCGCCGGCTGCGGACGTGTGGTCCGCTCGCGTCCGGTGTCGTTACCGCCCGGTCATCGCCTGCAACACAGGCTGCTCCCAACGCGACACAGGTCCACCGCGCGCCTGGAGGTCAGCAGTACGTGCACGCCCCGGAGATTACCTGCCACGACCGTCAGTCGGAAAGATTGTTCACCCTGTGGGACGGATCCGTCGGTACGGACGAGCACGTTCGGTGATCACCGCGGTGCTCCCGGGGCGGCGGCACCGCAGTGGGTCGTTCCGGTACGGGCACGGCCCGCCCCGCTCTGCCTGCAGTCAGCGGGCGAGGTGGGGGCGCAGCGCGGTGTCCAGTCCGTCCCGCCGCGGAACCCCGGACACCCGGAAGAGCTCGCGTCCTGCCGGGTCGAGCGCGAGCGTGGTCGGAGTGGTGTGCACCCGCAACGGCTTCGACCACTCCGGGCGGTGGGTGAGGTCGAACTCGACGTGCCGCAGGCCCGCCGTCCGCTCGGCCAGCGTGGAGAGCAGGACGCGAGTGTGCCTGCAGGGGGCGCAGAACGCGGTGGACAGCTGCAGCAGGGTCACATCCCCTTCGGGGCCCGCAACCTCCGAGGAGGTCCCGGGCTTCTCACCCTTCCCGGAACCACGGAGAGCGCCGTGCAACGCATCGGCTATCTCGGGGGGAAGCTGGTCGAACACTGTTCGCTCCCGTCCAATCTCGTCTCCGCGACCGGTGCCGCTGGTGGTGATCCTGCCCTTGGTGATCCTGCCCTCCCGCGTTCGCAGCAGCGCGCCGAGCGCGAGCGCCGCCGCCACCGCGACGGCCAGCGCCCACCAGCCCGGCGACATCAGTTCACGGTTCCGTCGCCGTTGACGGTCACGTTCCGGGCGGTTCCCTCGAGCACGAGCGCGCCCGGCTCGACGTGGAGCGCCGTCGGTCGCACGGTGAAGGGCAGCATTCCCGGATCGAGTGTAGTCGTGAACCGGCGCAGTATCGCCTGCTCGAAACGGCTCGCCAGGTCCACGGAGCCGACCCGGCTGTTGTCCAGGTCGAGTTCGCGCGGCTCGATCCGGATGCCGCCCTCGTCGTTCAGCACGAGCTGACCGGTGACGGCGACCTTGTTGGTGCTTCCCGCGATGTCCACGGTGCCCTCCAGCCGGACTCCCGTGGAGGCGCGGCCGGAGGAGTCCGAGGAGTTCGCCGTTCCCCCCGCGGAGTCACCGGCGGGAGCGATGCGCAGGTCGTCGACGGGCAGAACCCCTCCGAGCGAGGCGTCGTCGAGCCGGAGGCGGCCGACCACCTCGTCGACGTCGATTCTGCTCGAGTCGCCGTTCAGCATCGCGAAAGTGGAGACCCGCGCGTGGTGCAGATCGGCCTGCAGGTCCACGTCCTCGACCGGGCCCATGTCCACTCCGGGGGCGCGCAGCCGCACATCCCGGAAGTCGCCGCGGATCGCCTGGGTCAGGAACGGAAAGCCGTTGATCCGCACCGCCGGGTCGCGGGCGAGCCCGAGCTTGTCGCCCATCTTCTTCGAAACCTGGTTCTCGGCCACGGCCGCCGTGCCGAAGTCGGCGGCCAGCAGCAGGCCGATCAGCACGACCAGTGTTATGACCAGCTTTTTTCCGGGTAAGGCACGTTTCACCGCGCGCTTCCTTCTCTGTGGGGTCTACCGGCCGGGCCCCGCGTCCGGGTCGGATCGCGGAGCCGGTGGGCCGGACTCGTTCGCGGGCAGGGGAACGACCTGTCCGGTCGAGCCGTGCTCGAGGGACCGCTTCCGTCGGCCAGGATCGCACACGTGGGGTCTCGTACCGGGGCGCCAGTCGGTGCGTTCGCGGAGGGCCGGGGCGAGGGCGACGGGAGAATTCTGGGAGAAGGCCTTCGTGGCCGGAAAAATTCCGTTCGCGAGTTCGTCGTCGAAAGCTTCGCCGTCATCGCTCTCGCGTTCGTGTGATGTGCGCTGCGTTACCAGTGCTCGTCCGCGGTGGCGTGTGTATTCTCCCCGTCATCGGAGGCAACGGAGCCTCGCCGTCCGCCGCGGTTCCCCAGCCGTACCGTCCACGCCGGTGAGATCCGGTTTACGGAGGCATAGATGAGCTCCGAGCTGCTGCTGCTGAGCAACGAATCCGACTGCGAGTCCGTGCTGCCTGCGCTGTCGTTGCTGCCCCACCGGGTCCGGGTCGTTCCGCCGAACTCCTCGTCCGTGGTGACCACGACCGGTTACGAGTTGGTACTGGTCGACGCGCGGGACGATCTGGCCGGGGCGCGCAACCTGTGCCGAGTGCTGTCCTCCGGCGGGGAGGGCGTTCCCGTTCTGGCCGTGGTCAACGAGGGCGGGCTCGTCG
The DNA here is from genome assembly GCF_013408175.1 of Actinopolyspora biskrensis. GTDB lineage: Bacteria > Actinomycetota > Actinomycetes > Mycobacteriales > Pseudonocardiaceae > Actinopolyspora > Actinopolyspora biskrensis. Next base: position 458,039 of record NZ_JACBYW010000003.1, on the reverse strand, counting down.
TGGTCAACGCCGAGTGGGGCGTGGACGACGTGCTGCTGCCCACCACCGGCCCCGCGGAAGTGGACGCGCGGATCCGGTTGCGTACCTCTCAGCGCGGCAGCAGCTCCACGGCGGGCGGCCCGGTCACCGTGGGTGACCTCGTCATCGAGGAGGAAACCTACACCGCCAGGTTGAAGGGACGTGCCCTTGAGCTCACTTACAAGGAGTTCGAGCTGCTCAAGCACCTGGCCACCCACGCGGGCAGGGTGTTCACCAGGGTGCAGCTGCTCCAGGAGGTCTGGGGGTACGACTTCTTCGGGGGGACGCGCACGGTCGACGTGCACATCCGTCGACTGCGGTCCAAGCTGGGCCCCGAGCACGAGGCCATGATCGGCACCGTTCGCAGCGTCGGGTACAAGTTCGTGCGTCCGTCCCGCACGAGCAGGGAGAGCGGTGGGTCGCGCCGAGCCGACTCGGCCGCGCACGACGCGGAGCAGGCCGAGCTCGCTTCCCGGATGAACGAGGGGGCCGTGGACGAGGCGGACTCCGCCGAGCGGGACCCGGCGTGGCGGGCCGGGGCCGAGTACGACCCGGCCGAGTGATTTCCCCGGGAGAGCGATCCCGGGAAACCGGTGTTCGAGGACGCTCGGGGAAATCCCGCGTGGGGGGCCGGCGCGGGGTGGCGAGACTCGCCACTCGGAGGGCCGCGAGCGGCCGACAGCGGTCGAGTATGGGTAATCTCGGTCGGTGTGGTGCAGCTGACGTGGCGAAACGGACTGGACGACGCCGAGACCGCCGAGGTGGAGAACCTGCTGGCGGAGACCGAGCGAATCGACGGGGTGGCCCCCGCCGGTGAGCACGTACTTCTGCGGTTGCGTGCGCACCGGGGCGTGACAGAGCAGATCGAACCGGTTCGGGCCGATACCGGTGGTTCGGAGCACTTCGTGGTCCGGGCCGAGCAGGGGGAGCTGGCCGGGTACGCGCATCTGGACACGGAGGGGCTGGCTTCGGGAGAACCCCTCGTGGCGGAGCTGGCCGTTCACCCGAACTTCCGCGGCAGGGGAGTGGGCGGCGAGCTCGTCCGCGCGCTCGCCCAGCGCGCGGAGGTCCCCGTGCGAGGGGAGGAACCGCCGGAGGACGCCGGGCGGCTGCGTGTGTGGTCGCACGGGTTGTTGCCCGGCGCGGTCGCGCTCGCCGACCGGTTCGGCGCGAGCCGGGTTCGCGAGTTGTGGCGGATGGGACGCGAACTCGGCGGGGCCGAGCTCGCGGAGCCGGTGCTGCCGGAAGGGGTGGCGATACGCGGCTTCCGGGTGGACGAGGACGAGCGGGAAGTCGTCAGGGTGAATCAGCGCGCCTTCTCCTGGCATCCGGAGCAGGGCGGTATGACCGAGCGGGAACTGCGCGAGAAGGAGGAGCTCGACTGGTTCGATCCGGCCGGGTTCCTGCTGGCGGTCGACGAGTCGGGGAACCTGCTCGGCTTCCACTGGACCAAGATTCACCCGGACGGCACCGGTGAGGTCTACGTGGTCGGCGTGGACCCGGCTACTCAGGGTAGCGGTCTCGGGCGTGCTCTGACGCTGGCCGGGTTGCGTCATCTGCGGGAAGCCGGATGCTCGCGGGTGATGCTGTACGTGGAGGGTGACAACGGGCCTGCCGTCGCGGTCTACCGGCGCCTCGGTTTCGAGCGCTGGGACGTCGACGCGCAGTTCGGTCGGTGACTCGTTTCGTTCACGAAGTGTGTCCAGTCGCGGTGTCCGGGTGAGCGGATTAGCTTCCGCTCACCCGGAAAGATGTGGGATTGCTTACTTAGAGTGCGGAGTTCACTCTTTGTTCACCTGAATGGCGGTAGATGTCTACCGAATGGCCCTAGGGTTGCCGGGCGTGGACGGCACACGCCGTTGACTTCCGGTCTTGGAGGAACGACGTGCACATCGGGCGGCACAAGGCCGTGCTGGGAGCCCTCGCCGTGGGGGTGCTGGCACTTTCCGCATGCGGAACCGATCAGAACGTGACCAACGCCGACCTCAATCCCGAGTTGCGGCAGCTGGAGGTCGACTGCGGGGACGAGTCCGTGGCGGCCGAGGGGTCCTCGGCGCAGAAGAACGCGATGGACGTCTTCGCCAGGGACTTCGGAGTCAAGTGCCCCGGGAAGAAGCTCAACTACACCGCTTCCGGGTCGGGGAAGGGAATCTCGGCCTTCACGGCCGGTCAGGTCGACTTCGCCGGGTCCGACGAGGCGCTCACCACCGAGGAAGCCGAACCGGCCAGGAAGCGTTGCTCGGGAAACCCGGCCTGGAACATCCCGATGGTCTTCGGTCCGCTGGCCGTCACCTACAACATCCCCGGCGTCAGCGACCTCGTGCTCAGCCCCGAGGTGATCAGCAGGATCTACCAGGGCGAGATCAAGCGGTGGAACGATCCGGAGATCCAGCGGCTGAACAGCGGAACCGACCTCCCGAACATCCCCGTCGTCCCCTTCTACCGTTCGGACGAGTCGGGGACCTCGGCCAACTTCCAGGAGTACCTGTCCACAGCCACCGAGGGGCTCTGGACGGGTGAGGGCAAGACCTTCCGCCCGGAGAACGGGGTCGGGCAGGGCCGCTCCGGCACCGACGGTGTGACGTCCTCGGTCGAGCAGACCGAAGGCGGAATCACCTACGCGGCATGGGCGTTCCCCAAGAACGCGGGGCTGGGCATCGCCTCGATCGACAGCGGGAACGGGCCGGTCGAGCTGAACAGCGAGTCCGCGGGCAAGGCGATCGAATCGGCCGAGATCGCGGGCAGGGGCAACGACCTCAAGCTGGATCTCGAGTCCATCTACGGCAACGACGCACCCGGCGTCTACCCGATCGTGCTCGCGACCTACGAGGTCGTGTGCTCCGGTGGGTACGACCCCCAGACCGCCAGGTCCGTGAAAGCCGCGCTGAAGGTCGCGGCCCACGCGGGTGAGGAGAACCTGGAACAGGCGGGCTACGTCCCGCTGCCCCCCGAGTTCAAGAGCAAGGTCCTCGGTGCCGTCCGGGCGATCGAAGAATGAACCGCACCGGCGCGACCGAACAGCACACCCCGTCCGAACTCGTGCGGAGGTCCGGAGGGTCGGTGACACGCCGACCGGATGGCCGGGCCGGATGTTTCGCGGTACCGCGAGGCACCCGCACGGACAGCGAGCCGAGCAACTGAGAGGCTGCGAGCGGCAGTGAGCGAGTCGAGGAACTCCGAGCGGAGGCCGGACCCACCGGGCGAGGTTGGCGATGCTCCCGTGAACACCACGGAAGCCCCCGTCCTCGAAGCCCCGGTCACCCCGCCGAACACGCCCACCGACAAGAAGGTGGTGCGCATCGGGGATCGAATATTCCGGAGCCTCGCCACCGGATCCGGCGTGTTCGTCGTGACGATCATAGCCGCCATCGGGCTCTTCCTGCTCATACGAGCGATCCCCGCCCTGCAGGCCAACGAGGCCAACTTCCTGCTGTCCGGCAAGTGGGAGACCGGTGATCCGGACGACCTGGCCTTCGGCATCGTCGACCTCGCCTGGATCACCGTGGCGAGCTCGATCTTCGCGCTCGTCCTCGCGATGCCGGTAGCGGGAGGAATCGCCCTGTTCCTCACCCAGTACGCGCCACGCGTGCTGGCCAGACCGTTCGGCTACATCGTGGACCTGCTGGCCGCGGTCCCCTCGGTGATCTACGGGCTGTGGGGAGCCCTGGTGCTGGCGCCGGTGATCAAACCCGTCGCCGTGTGGCTGAACACCAACCTCGGCTGGATCCCCGTGTTCGGCGACGGGAACGTGCCCGCCGACAGCGGCTCCAACGTCTTCACCGCCGGGATCGTGCTGGCCGTGATGATCCTGCCCATCATCACCGGTGTGGCCCGCGAGGTCTTCGCCCGCACGCCGAACGCCCAGATCGAGGGCGCCCTGGCGCTCGGGGCGACCAAGTGGGAAGTCGTGCGCACCACCGTGTGGCCGTTCGGCCGCAGCGGGTTCGTCGGTGGGTCGATGCTCGGACTGGGACGCGCCCTCGGCGAGACGGTGGCCCTGACGGTCATCCTCAGCTACACCTACGAAGGCCCGCACTACAGCATCTTCGACGCCGGGGCGACCTTCGCGTCGCGGATCGCCCTCGGCTCGGCGGAGTTCAACAACAACCTGACCGTCGGTGCCTACATCGCGGCAGGGCTGGTGCTGTTCATCAGCACCTTCGCCGTCAACGCGCTGGCCCGCTGGATCGAGAGCAGCAGCGGTAAGGGGAAGGAATGAGAACGGACACCGCCGATATCGAGCGGCCCGCGAAGACCCCGGCGTTCCAGCAGCTGAGCCCGGGACGCAAAGCCAAGAACCACATCGCCACCACGCTGTTCGCCCTCGCCTTCGTGGTGGCGGTCATCCCCCTGCTGTGGGTGCTGTTCACCCTGGTCCGGCGTGGCCTGTCCCCCATGCTGAACGCGGACTGGTGGACGCACTCGTTCTACGGTCTGCTGCCGAACGACTTCGGTGGCGGTATTTACCACGCCCTGGTCGGGACGCTGGAGCAGACGTTCGTCTGCGCACTGATCTCGGTTCCGCTCGGTGTGAGCGTCGGGATCTTCCTCATCGAGTACGGGAGGAACTCCAGACTGGCCAGGACCACCACCTTCATGGTGGACATCCTCAGCGGGCTCCCCTCGATCGTGGCCGGGCTGTTCATCTACGCGCTCTGGATCACCACCTTCGGACTCGACCGCAGCGGTTTCGCCGTCTCGCTGTCGCTGGTGCTGCTGATGTTGCCGGTGGTGGTCCGGGTGACCGAGACGATGCTGATGATCGTGCCCGACGAGCTGCGGGAGGCGTCGTACGCGCTCGGCGTCCCCAAGTGGAAAACGATCGTGAAAGTGGTGCTGCCGACCTCGCTGTCCGGGATCCTGACCGGCATCATCCTCGGACTGGCCAGGGTGATGGGGGAGACAGCTCCGTTGCTGATCCTCGTCGGGTACTCCCGGGCGATCAACTTCAACCTCTTCGACGGCCCCATGGCCTCGCTGCCGCTGACGGTCTACACGGCGCGCAAGACCTCGACCGAGGCCGGCGAGTACCGGATGTGGGGGGCAGCGCTCACCCTCGTGCTGCTGATCATGCTCATCAACCTGATCGCGACGCTGTTGTCCAAGCTTTTCGCTGTAAAGACCAAGTAGGGCGGTAGCCGAATCATGGCAAAGCGGCTCGACATCGAGAACCTCAACCTGTACTACAACAAGTTCCACGCCGTTCAGGACGTCACGCTGCAGGTGCACGCGCGCAGTGTGACCGCCTTCATCGGTCCCTCCGGTTGCGGAAAATCGACCGTGCTGCGCTCGCTGAACCGCATGCACGAGGTGGTGCCGGGATCCCGGGTCGAGGGCAAGGTGCTGCTCGACGGCGAGAACGTCTACGCGCCCGGGGTCGACCCGGTGCAGGTGCGGCGCACCATCGGAATGGTGTTCCAGAAGGCCAACCCCTTCCCCACCATGTCGATCAAGGACAACGTCGTCGCCGGGCTGAAGCTGGCGGGGGAGAAGGACAAGAAGAAGCTGGACGAGATCACCGAGCGCTCGCTGCGCGGGGCCAACCTCTGGGAGGAGGTCAAGGACCGGCTCAACAAGCCGGGCGGAGGTCTCTCCGGGGGGCAGCAGCAACGGCTTTGCATCGCACGCGCCACGGCCGTGCAGCCCGACGTGCTGCTCATGGACGAGCCGTGCTCCGCGCTCGACCCGATCTCGACGCTGGCGATCGAGGACCTCATCGCCGAGCTGAAGAAGGACTACACGATCGTGATCGTGACGCACAACATGCAGCAGGCCGCACGGGTCAGCGACCAGACGGCGTTCTTCAACCTGCCCGCCGTCGGCGAGCCCGGCCAGCTGGTCGAGATCGGCGAGACGGGGAAGATCTTCTCCAACCCCAGTCAGAAGGCCACCGAGGACTACATATCCGGCCGCTTCGGGTGACCTCCTGCGAAGTGCGTGGCGTGCGTGGTCGGGTAGCCGTCACGTGAGTCGGCGCCTTGCGACGTTGGGCCGCTCTTGAGTAGCGACCTACGCGGCGAGCGGCCCGGCCTTGCAAAGCATCCGACTCACGCACCGGATGTTCTCGTCCTGCTCGGGCTGAAGCGCGGATCCTTCGGCGGTGCCGACGGCGTGCGCGGAGAGAAGTGGCCGCTCCGCTCGGAGGGAGTCTCGGGAGCTTTCGAACGTTTCGCGCGAAACGTTCCCGGTGAACGGGTCCCGGACACACCCGGCTCCGGGCACCGTTCAACGACGTGACCGGGATCCCCGCTGTTCCGTCCGCGCCGGGCGGCGAAACGGGCGGCACGGTTGCTCGTCGGCGATCCTGGAGATCAGCATCGTCGACTCCTTGGGCGGCAGCGCCATGGAGCACACCTGCTCGAAGGCGCTCAGGTACGGCTCGGTCTCGCCGCCCTTGTCCAGAAAACGCGAGCTCGTCGGATCCCCCGCGTGCACCACCTGCTGATCGGTGCTGTTCCGGAACGAGAACACCGTGACACGCTCACCCATGAGCGGATGCTCCCCGGCGTCGAACGGCAACACCTGGACGGTGACGTTGCGCCGATAGCTCATCAGCACCAGATGCTCCAGCTGCCCGCGCATGAGTCGTCTGCCGCCCACGAGCCGGCGCAGCGCGGCCTCGTCCAGCACCGCCCACAGCTCCAGCGGAGCCGTGCCGAGCAGTCGTTGCTGGCGCCTCGAGGTCACGACCAGTCGTTCCGATATCTCGGGGGCGGTGAACTCCTCCCTGCTCGACCCCAGCAGCGTGGCGCTGTACTCGGCGGTCTGGAGCAGTTCCGGAAGCGGATCCGGTTCGAAGACGCTCAGCGCCGTCGCCGCGGTCTCCAGACCGAGGTAGGTGTCGAACCCGTTGCGGCGAGCCGTGCTCGGATACTCCTGCCACCACCCGCGTTGCTTGGACCCTTCGGCCAGTTCGAGCAGTTCCGAGATCTGTTCGGCGCTCGAGCCGTAGAACCCGGCCATCAGGCGGACGTCGGCGGTGCGCACCGGTACTCGCCCGAGCTCGATCTGGCTTATCTTGCCCTGTGAACAATCCAGGTGGGCGGCGACCTCGCGGTGCGTCCGCTGTGCCGCTTCACGCAGCCTGCGGAGCTCACCACCGAGGCGTCGGCGATGGACGGTCGGACTCTCGTTCACGTCCGGGAGCCTCGCACAACCGCGGGGCGCGGCCCGGTTATCAACGCCGAGTATTAATACTGCTCACCCGGTCGAGTGGGGCGGGAGCGTGGAAACGAGGGAACAGCTCGAGCGGCTTGTCCTCGTCCCGGCCCGCCCCGCACCATCTCGCTCCGCGTCACGGACGTTCGCTGCTCGGCATGGTTCCGGTTACGACGTAGACGATCCGGCGGGCGACCGAAACGGCGTGGTCGGCGTAGCGTTCGTAGAACCGGCCGAGCAGCGTGATGTCCACGGCGGCGGAGACCCCGTGCGACCACTCGGGCCCCATCACCACGCTGAACAGGTGCCGGTGCAGGTCGTCCATCTCGTCGTCGTCGACCTCGAGGTCGCGCGCCTGTTGGACGTCCTGGGTGCGCAGGATCTGGTTCAGGCGGTTGGCGAGCTGGACCGCTACCTGCCCCATCTGGGAGAAGTACGTCTTGACGTCCTCGGGGAGCACCGGCTGCGGATGCCTGCGTCGGGCGGCCTTGGCGACGTGCAGCGCGAGATCACCCATCCTCTCCAGGCTCTCGGCCGCGTGGATCGTGGAGATCACGGTGCGCAGGTCGCCTGCCACCGGCGCCTGCAGCGCCAACAGCCCGAAGGCGTGCTCCTCGCAGCGAGCCCGGGCCTCGTCCACCTTCATGTCATCGTCGATGACTTGTTCGGCCAACGACAGGTCTGCTCCCAACAGCGCGGTGGTTGCCTGCTCCATCGCGTTGCCGACCATCGTCGACATCGCGGCGAGCTCCTCGGCGAGCTTGTCGAGCTGTTCCTGGTAGACCTCACGCATGGGTTCCAGCCTACTTCGTACGGGAGTCGTGCAGGGTTCCCGGCGGTTAACCACCGGTGAACGTGGTCTGAGCAGTAATTCGAATGATCTTCGTTTTTAGGCCGTCCGGTGGTTCAGTTCACCCCGCCACACACGTCCTTGCCCGCGTTGACGGTCCACAGCCCCTCCGGGACCTCCACCTTACCGGTGTCGGGCTGAAGGATCCGGTTCTCGTAATCGCCGCCGATCTCCAACCTGACGGTGTTCCCGGCGGAAGCGTCCTTCATCAACTCGGCCGCGGGCACGGACGAGGCGAGCAGCTGAGCCCGCTGTTTGTTGCCCTCCGAGTACCTGATGACGGTTTGATCGCTGTGGGAGTCCAGATTGCCGACCTCGCCGACCGCGTAGTCGTGCTCCCGCAGCTTCTGGGCGGTGTTGCCCGCGAGCCCACTGCGCTCGGTGGCGTTGAGCACGGCCACGTTCGTGCCGGAGGGGGTGGGGTCGGTGGAGGCCTGACTCGGGGTGGTCTGCGCCGGCTCGTGCCGCGAACCGGCCATGGAGGAGTTGGTGGTGGAGGAGTTCCCCTGGCTCCGCTGTTCGCCCGACCCCTCGGAGGGAGTTATGGGCTTGTCCTCGATGACGGCCCGGAAGAGTGAGCTCGTGGCCGACTCGCGCAGCTCCTCGTTGCCGCGCGCGTTGTTCTCACCCGTGGTCGGGATGGTCACGAAGGTGACCTTCTTCGGGTCCAGCCCCTCCAGGGACTTGCCGAGAGCGATGAGCTTGTTGCTGTTGACGTTCTCGCCGAAGGTGTTGGCGATGACGGCGTTGGCCAGGTCGCCCAGTTTGTTCATGTTCAACAGCACGTCGCTCGAGGTCATCTTGCGCAGCAGCGCGGACAGGAACATCTGCTGGCGTTCCATCCGGCCGTAGTCCGACGTGCTGTCGCCCACGACCTTGCGCGCCCGCACGTACTGCAGGGCCCGCTCACCCCGGAGCTCGTGCCACCCACCGGTCTTGAGCACCGTGCCGAGCTCGTTGTCGATCATCGGTTTGTTGGAGCAGACCCGCACGCCTCCCACCGCGTCGACCATCGACTTGAACCCCTGGAAGTTGATCCCGAGGAAGTTCGTGATCTTCAGGCCGGAGAGTTCCTGGACCTTCTCGGTCACGCACTGCGGACCACCGTCGGCGTAGGCCACGTTGAACTTGACGTTGTTCCTGGCCGGGACCATCTTGTCGGTGTACTCACCGGTTTTGGCGTTCCAGGACTCGCAGGTGTCGGCCGGGATGTCGACTTCCAGGTCCCTGGGGATGGAGACGATCACCACGCGGCTGCGGTCGGCCGGGATGTGGGCGATCATGGTGGTGTCCGAGCGCGCGCCCGCGACCCCCTGGCTGGTACCGACGTTGTCCCCGGACCGCGCCCCTGCCCTGGTGTCGGATCCGATGAGCAGGAAGTTCAGATCGCCCTCCTGCATCTCGGGGCTCCGGATCGAGTTCGAGTCCCGGCTGAGCGCGGAGATCTCCTTGAACTTGGAGTCCCACCAGGTCATGCTTCCCCAGCCGATTCCCGTGCTCACGAAGACGAGCGCGGCAGCGGCGACCGCGAGCGACTTTCCCAGCGTCCGAACGCGTTTACGCCGCTTGTCCTTGCGCCACTCGACACGGGACGCGCTGCCTCCGCGATCGTCGGCGAAGTCGAACGGCATGTCCTGGCCGGGTTCGGGCTCCTTGCGGTTGCCGAATAACCATGCGAAGCGCTTGCGCCGCTTGGCCTCCTCCGCGGCTATCTCGTCGTGGACCGCGGAGAACCTGGCCAGAGTGGCGTCGATGTCATCCGCGGCCTTGTCCCCGTCCGCGCCCTCGTCCTCCGCGGCATCGTCCACGTCCTCGTCGTCCGCGTCCTCTTCCGCGGATTCCGGTTCGGAGCCACGACGTTTCCGCTCCTGATCGGTGGAGGAGTCGGCCGAGTGCTCGTGCCGGGGGAAATTCTCCCCGTCGGAGGATCCCTCCGCGTCCGCGATGTCCGACCGTGCTCGCTCGGGTGCGGAGGGAAGCGGCTCGTACCGGGTGGGCGCCTCCTCCGGAGCCACTTCCCGGGCGGAGGTGTCCGCGTGCGGGCGGTGGGGGGGCGGATTCTCGGGAACCTCGCCGCCCGGACGTGGACCGGCCGCTGCCGGGGTGTTCGCGGGTGATGCGGGGGGGACCGCTCCGGGAGCTGCCGGCCCCGCGGGGGGCGCTCCGGAAGCCGGAATCTGCCGCGTCTCGGGAGCGTGCGGTGCCCGCACGGGCGGGTGCTGGAGTGTTGCGTCCTGGTCGGCGGATTCGGAGAGCTGTCCGCTCTCCTGCTGCCGGGCCCCCGCGGCCGGGGGGAACTGCTGGTGCGGCGCCGGGGGAGCTGGTGGTGTGAAGGCGGGTGGCGCCCCGGAGTCGGGAGCGGGACGCACACTCGTGGCCGCTTCCTCCGGAGCAGCGGTCCCGGAGGAGTGCGGTCGCTGCTCGGTCGCCGGGCGTTCGTTGGGGCGGTTGCGCGGGCCGTTCGGCCTCCGCGGCGCTCCCCGGAACGGTGGGATCCGTGCGGTGTCGTCGGCCTTGTTCACCGGGTCGGATTCCTGCGGGGGCGGTGCTGCGGGAGACTGCTGCTTGTCCTCGCCCGCCGGAGCCCGCCACTCACCGGGTGACGGGCCCTGGTGGTGTGCTTCGTCCTCCTGCTCGGAGGCGTGTTGTGCACGTCGCCGCGCGCGGCGGGTGCGACCGGGGCGCGCGTTCGGTGCCTCCGGAGCCGGTTGCCGGGCGGAGGTCTCCCCCTCGTCCGCCCGGGTGGGAGCTTCCCCGTTCCCGGCGGCTCGACGACCGTCGGTGGCCGGGGGCTGGGGCGACTGCGGCGGCGGATCCTGGGGCGCGTCCTGTTCGGTTTCCTCGATCCTGCGGTGCGACCCGGTGGACTGAGTCTGACGTTTGCCGTGTTTGGACAGCAGGTCCCCGACTCGCGTCCCCCCGGTGCCGTCGTCCCCCAGCGCGCGCCTGCGCCTGCGCGACTTGGACTGCTCGCCGGTTTCGTTCCCTGTCTCCTCCGGGGAGGAGGCCCACTCCGAGTGGGAACTCTGGTGCCCCGAACTGCCTTCGCGGGGTTTTTCCGGCACCCGTGTTCCCTCCCACCTTACAGCCATTGGCGTTCATCCCGATGTTTGGCGATCCCCACCCCCGATGCTGTATCGCCACACTCGGCCAAGATGCTACGGCCGATCGTTCGGACTGACGATAGTGGCACCGGATTCTTCACGATATGTGCACTACAGCGCGGGGTGTTGTCGGGCAAATCACAAGCTGAGCTCCCCCGTGCGGGGGAGCGGTGGACGTTCGTGTCCACACCGGAGGGTGATCGCGTTCAGTAGTTTTTCGGTGACTATTCGGAATGCTCCGCCGTGCCGGTCAATTGCACTTCTCCGTCGGCGCGGTACGCCACCGTATTGCGTCCGGATTGTTTGGCCGCGTACAGCAACACATCGGCACTGAGTATTTTTTGCTCCGTGGTTGTCGGTGCCGACGTGCTGGTGTGCTCGGTGTCGTAAGTCAATCCGATGCTCACCGTTATGCGCAGGCCGCTGGCCATTCGAATCCACGGAAAACTCTCGATTCGGGTGCGGGCGCGTTCGCATACGGCTACAGCGGTGTTCACGTCCACTTCGGGCAGCACCAGTACGAATTCCTCACCCCCGTATCTGGCGCAGAATCCCCGCGCGGGAAGTTCTTCCTGCAGTAACTCCACCACGTGTTGGAGCACGCGGTCGCCGAGCACGTGACCGTGGGTGTCGTTGATCTGTTTGAACCAGTCCAGGTCCACCAGAGCTATGCCGATCCCTCCGGTGCTCTCCTCGGACAGCCTTTTGAGCCGCTCGTCCAGGTAGCGGCGGTTGTAGCTGTTGGTCAGGGTGTCCCGCAGGCTCTGCTCTCTCGCTCTGGCGTGCTCCCTGCGCAGCCAGTTCACCTCGTGACGCAGCTGCTCGGGAACGCGCGGAGCCAGCTCGCTGTCCCGCAGGTCCAGGGCAGCGCGCAGATGCCGGTACGCCTGTTGCCACCTTCCACGCGTAGCGAGCAGCTCGGCTATGGCCTCGTGCAGCTGGGCGAGACCGACCGCCGTGGTCGGGTCGGTCGCGTAGTGCTTGCCCGTCGAATGTTCGGTGCACGGAAGGTCGTGCAGGCGTGCCCGAGCGGCCTCGTCCTGCCAGGTACCCGACCTGGCAATGCCATCGCGAAGTCCGGACATCGCACTCACCTCCCACCCTGGTTTCGTCGAACGATGTGCTCCGCTTGAGCCGGTAGTGCTCAACTGTGCGTGAATTCGCTCAACCGGCGTACTCGTCCCGAGGGCGGGCGGGAAAGAGCGCACGGCCTGCCGAACCCCGCGTGCCGCTCATTGAACAGGCTCGCGCGCACTTACGCAGCGTTCGTGTTCGAATTCGCTGTGTTGTCACCGGTTGGGGGGAAGTGCCCGCACGTTCTTCGCGACGGACGGGAGTCAGGCCGGGCACGGGGCGAACCCGTAGATCTCTCCGTCCAACGAGACCAGGTGTTTCGAGCCGATCTGCCTGCCGACGATCTCACCGGCTCGGCGGACGGTGACCTCCACCGCGACCACCCGGACGCGCCCCGCCGGGCGCAGGCCGTGCACCGTGAAGTCGGGGTCCCGCCGAAGTGTGCGCGGCGCCGGATCGATGGTGACGGTCCTGCCCGCGAGCGAGCAGGTGCTCTCCCGGAAGTCCGGGTGCTGGGTGCGCCGCAGGAAGGCCCGTTGAGCATCCGGGCCGCGACGTGCCGCCGCGTTGTTGGCCGCGAAGTAGTCGGTGACCGCGCTCCGCCGCTCCGAGGGGGAGGTCCCCTCCTCGGGAGGAGCCGAACCACCCCAGAGCAGGCAGATCGGCATGCCGAGCAGCAGCAGCCCGCGTGCACGCCAACGTCCGGGGGCGGGGGTGCTCAACCCCCGTTGTGGTCCAGCTCCGCGCCCTCCGGAACGGAGGAGTCCTCCGGATCGTCCAGCCAACCTTCCGGCAACACCACCTTGCCCACCGAGCCCTGCCTGCCACGCGGGCCCTCGGCCTCGGTCGGGAACGGAATGTTCGGGTCCAGGCAGCCCAGCAGGTCGTCCAGCTCGGCCAGGGTGGACACCAGCCCGAATTGCTTCCTGAGCTCGGAGCCGACGGGGAACCCGCGCAGGTACTGGGCCATGTGCTTGCGCAGATCGCGTACGCCCTTGTGCTCGCCCATGTGGTCGGTCAGCAGTTCCGCGTGCCTGCGCAGCACGCGCGAGACCTCGCCGAGGTCGGGGCCTTCCGGTACGGGCTCCCCGGCGAAGGCGGCCTGCAGGTCCCGGAAGAGCCAGGGGCGTCCCAGACAGCCCCTCCCGACGACCACGCCGTCGCACCCGGTGGACGACATCATCTTCAGCGCGTCGTCGGCGCTGAAGATGTCTCCGTTGCCGAGCACGGGTATGCCGCGCACGGTTTCCTTCAGCCGGGCGATCTGATCCCAGTCCGCCGTGCCGGAGTAGCGCTGCGCGGCGGTGCGGCCGTGCAGCGCCACAGCGGCCGCGCCCGTGTCCTCGGCGATGCGGCCCGCGTCCAGGTGGGTGATGTGCTCGTCGTCGATGCCGACCCGGAACTTGACCGTGACCGGGATGCCCGCCGGTTCGGCCGCGCGCACGGCCGCGTGCACTATCTCGCCGAACAGCCTGCGCTTGTAGGGAAGTGCCGAGCCGCCACCCTTGCGAGTGACCTTCGGGACGGGGCAGCCGAAGTTCATGTCGACGTGGTCGGCGAGGTTCTCGTCGACGATCATCCGGACCGCGTCGTACATGGTCGCCGGGTCCACGCCGTACAGCTGCATGGACCGCGGTGACTCGTCCGCGTCGAAGGAAACCATCTGCAAGGTGGTCGGATGCCGTTCCACCAACGCGCGCGAGGTGATCATCTCGCAGACGTAGAGCCCTGCGCCGTATTCGCGGCACAGCCTTCGGAAGGCGATGTTGGTGATCCCGGCCATCGGGGCGAGCACCACTGGCGGGTCGACCTCGTACGGGCCGATCCGCAGCGGTGCGGTGGCGGGTGCGAGCGACATGCCTCCATTATCTAGGGCCTTCGAGCGGTGTCGGCACCGGGCACCGGAGTGCCGGTGCCGTGCTCCGCCCGCGCGTGACCTTCGGCCTGCTGCCCGGAGTTCGGGTCCGCCTCTCCGGGCAGGGTGTGGAGGGAGCAGGCGCTTCGGGAGAGCCCCCGGCGAGAGCGGCTCAGAACTCGACGGTCAGGCAGGCCAGCCTGTCCCCGGCCTCACCGGCCTCTCCGGGGGCGGTGCGGGTGTGGTGCTCGTGGATCACCATCGAGGCCTTTCCGGCCCGCTCCAGGTCCCAGTCGCCGAAGGATCCGGTGACCGCGTTACCCGCGTGGTCGGTGTGGAAGTCCAGCCACACCTCGTTGTGCGGGTTCGCGTAGGCGGGATCGCCGGAAACCCCCTCGGGGGCCTGCTCCTGCTGAAAGTGCGGTCCGGCGGCGGAGCCCGTCTCCCCGCAGGGCTTCGTGTGCACGTGCGCGCCGTAGTCCCGGTCCGGACGCAGGCCGCGCAGGGCGGCCACGACCCCGGTGCGGTTACCGGGGATTTCGCGGGCGAGGAATCCCGCGGTGGATCCGACGGGAACCTCGGAAGGTTCGTAGGTGACCGCGGTGGCCCCCTCCTCGTGATGGCCGAAGGTTCCGTACGAGTGCGTGGAAGCGGACGGGTCGGCCTTCTCGGCCGGTTGGGCCGCGGCCGCGGTCGGCGCTGTGGCGGTCAGCACGGCGAGCACTATCGCGCTCGGTATCGAGAAACGTCGCATATGCCCAATCCATACCCCAGAAGTGCCGCTCCGCGCGGAACTTTCACTGAAACGGGTGGGTCTGTCTCGGTGCTCGGGGAGATCCGGGGTTCCGGGGACTGTGAGCAGGATCCCGCCCTCGTGCGGCGGCGTGCGGGGGGCGCGGCGCGCTAGGTTGATCGGATGACCGATCCGGGACGTGACCGAACGTGGCTGGTCGCGATCGCCACCGCCATGTGGGGGACCGACGCGCTGTGGCGGATGCCGCTGGCCACCAGCCTGCCGACGACCACGGTGGTGCTGTGCGAGCACCTGATCGTGACCTTGCTGCTCGTGCCGTTGCTGCCGCGGGCCTGGCGGGCGTTCCGGAGCTGCGGACCGCGGGAACGCCTCGGCGTGCTGGTGGTGGGGGCGGGGACCTCCGCGCTGGCCACGCTGCTCTTCACGGCCGCGTTCACCTACGGTGACCCGGTCACACCCGTGGTGCTGCAGAAGTTGCAGCCCGTCTTCGCCGGGGTGGCGTCGTTCCTGCTGCTGCGGGAACGCATGGGCGGCTGGTACCCGGTGTTCGCGGTGCCCGCGGTGCTGGGGGCCTGGATGCTGGCCTTCCCGGACCCGCTCCAGGTCAGCGTTTCGCGCGTGATGCCCGCGCTGCTGGCGCTGGGGGCGGCGGTCCTCTGGGCGGCCGGGACCGTGTTCGGGCGGATGCTCAGCCGGGAACTCAGTGCCATGGAGGTCACGACCCTGCGGTACTCGGTCGGCCTGCCCACCGCCGCGCTGGTGGTCTTCTTCCGGGACGGTTCCCCGTGGCAGGGGCTGTCGAACATCGGCGAAGCCCTCGCCGTCGGCTGGGGGAACATCGGCGGGCTGCTGCTGCTCGCCCTGATTCCGGGGTTGCTGGCGCTGAGCCTGTACTACCTCGGGATGCGCACCACCGCCGCGGCGCGGGCCACCGTGGCCGAGCTGTCCTTCCCGGCGACGGCCGCCGTGGTCGGGGTGGGTGTGCTGGGCGAGACGCTCACGGTCACGCAGTGGATCGGATTCGTGCTGATCGTGGCCATGATCACCGCGTTGGGCTGGAACGAGCGGAGCGGCACCGGCAAGGCCGTCGGGGTCGAGCCGGTCGTCGCGCGTTGATTGACAGGAGCGGCCGGGCGGGGATCACCCCGCCCGGCGATGCACAAGATCGGAGCCGGGTTGTAGGCTGTGACACGCGGGCCGTTAGCTCAACGGGCAGAGCAGTGGACTTTTAATCCACGGGTTCAGGGTTCGAGTCCCTGGCGGCCCACCCAGTGACCAGCGAATTCCGTGCTTGGTCGGAGAATCCGCCAGGGTGTGTGACAACGGTGTGTTCACACCACTGCTGTCGGTCGTTCCCGTGGACGAGCGCGGCACGATAGCCGCCGCCTTCTCCGCCGAAGCTTGCGCGACTTCCGGGTACACGCTCGTGTAGGTGTCCGAGGTGGGGCCGATCGGAGCCGTGCCCCAAGGTTGCCTGGACTTTCCCAGCGAATACCGGCCGTGAGCGTGATCGACGCCGCTCCGTGCCGAAGGCGGTGTAGCCGTACCGGTGGCAGGGCCGCGAAGCGGGTGATCCGGTGGAACGTCTCGGTCATCTCGGCCGAGTGCGGAGCACGGTCTTCTTCGGTGGTGAAGACTTTCCCGCTGTCCGCCCATTCCGGTCCCAGCTGCTCATGCGTCTGACGAGTTGGCGGGGGCGGGTGGCTCGCGCGGCGCTGCCACCGCCCCGAAGCCGGCGAAATCGTGCGGCAGCAGTCGCGGTTGTCCAGCTCGCCGGTTCAACGGGCACGATGCCCGTGGAGACGAGCGTACGTCGAAACGACAGCCGCGAGCTCGGCGAAGTCCTCGGCGGCACAGTGACGGAGGACGACGTGCGCGGTGCGGTCAAGACGCTGCTCGACATTCGCGAGCGGTTCACCGGAAAACCGCGAGCTCGAACGTGAGAGTTCCCGTGCGCGACAGCGAGGAACCCTGAACGCGGTGGGCAGTCCACGGGCGATCGGGGGGACTGTGGCCCACCGTTCCCGTAGTCTCCTCCACGGGAACGTCCGGGACATCCCGCGTCGGGAAACCGGCTCAGTCGGACGGCTACGCACGGCTCGCCACGGCCGCGACTTCGAGGTGCCCTCCCGATCCCGCGCGTCGAGGTCTCGCACGGGATACCAGGGCACAGAAGTGGAACAGTTCCTCACCCCCACCCCCCGTCCGGTCGGGACGGGGGATGAGCTCCGCACAACGGGCAGCCAGGGGTGAGCACGTCGACGTTCACCCCGACACGGGGTAGACGCAGTAGACGTCCTCGTTGTAACAGGCCAGACTCGGACCGGACTCCACATTGGAAACGCCTTCAAATTGCTTCGGCTGTTCCCAGTTGCTCTCTTGCTTGTAGGACGTCCAGTACAGCTGACGCGTGTAGGCATCCTGGTAGCAACATATCAGCTTCCCCGAACCAGTGGCGGCCACTGCGGGAACTGTGTCTCCTGTCGCTCCCGCAGTGGCCGGGATTTCTTCGGGGGTGCTCCACGCCCCTTCACTGAACCTTGACCACTGCAAGCTGGTGTACGAAGTGGGGGAATACACGCAGTGCAGCTGCCCCAGGCACTCGGCGAGCACTGGTGACTGTCCAGCTTCCGCTCCGCTTATGTCCTTGTTGGGCTCCCATGATTTCCCGTCGAAACGTGTCCACTGCACTTGGTATGGCTGCTTGGATCCGGGATTTGCTATGTGCACGCAGTAGAGGTATCCGTCGCACTCCGCCAGCCCGGGTGACCATTCGCCCGTCGGGTCGAACACCGACGGGGGAGTCCAGGAGTTCCCCGCTGCCCGGTATCCTCTCAGCCGCCAGTCGCTTCCCGAGTTCGGGAACTGGAGGCACCACAGGTCATTGCCGAGCGAACTCGTGCCGAAGCTCCGCAGTTGGCGCGTCGGGTCGCGGTCAGGATACGACCATTCGTCGTTATCGCTGTCATAGCGAGTCCAGTTGAGGTACCATTCATCCTCGGTGGGGTAGAGGCACCAGAGCTCACCCCGACCGGGAAAGGCGGACAGGGCCGCGTATCCGGATGCGTCCTGGGTGAGCAGCTGCGGTTCTGTCCAGTCCCCGGTCGATTCGTCATAACGCATCCACTTCAGTGAGTACTGGGTCCCGCCCAAACCGCCTCCTTCATGCCGCCCCCTTCATGGTGATCTGACCATCTTGAGTGATCTTGCCTACTGACTTGGGTAGACTTTCCAGGTGTTGCCTTTGACCAGCTCTGCGGTCATGTCCTTGACTCCTTCTGCGTACTGGACTTGTTGCAGCGGCAAAATTTCACTCATGGATGCCATCTGTCCCTGCTTGTAGCTTCCGACTGTTACGAAGTAGGTCGGGTCGAGTGTGAAATTCTGAATCATGCGCGCCTGGACGTCACCAGCGATGATCGGTATGAGTTGAAATTCGTCTCTCTGGTTCGATTCCGCGGATGAGGTGCTGAGACACAGGCCGTGCGTGGCGGGGTGATCCTCTACGCTCGGATCGAAAGTGACCCACAGTTTGTCGCGATCCGGCGAAGGGGGGTGAACGTAGTCCGACTCCCAGTCGAAGTCACCGTTCGAGTAGTAGAAGTTCATGGAGCACGTGGCTTTGTCCTGGGGGTCAGCGTACTGATATCCCCCGCTGACCCACTTCTTCCCTTGGCTGAATCCGTGCTCGGAGTAAGCGTACCCCCAGTCCAGCTCCCAATAAAAGGTCACCCAGTGTGAGTAGTTGAGGCTGTGTGAGAACCATGCGATCCCGAATGGGTTCTGGATGTCGTATATCGGCTTCGCGAACGCGGCGAAGGTGGTGTTTGCCAGATCTGGGTCGTTGTGCAAGAAGGTCATGCTGTACTGTTCGCCCTGAGGCATATCGGAAACCATTTCTTGTCTCGTGTTTTTGGGGAACAGCTGGTGCGGTCCGATCAAAGCAGGATACGTGTAATTTTCGGTAGCGCGATCAGGTGTTGGTCATCCGCTTAATCGGGACCGGTCGTTGCTGTTGTGGTCATACTACGGCAGTACGGCACCTTCTTGCCATGCGGATCACGCGATCGAATGATTGTAAATTATTTTCACTTGTGTTCGACGAAAACTATTCGGACAAAGTCCACCGTGCGGAGAAATGAATTCGCGTACGCGATTTTTCGTCGCGCCGGGAAAACTGAGGCGTTCTTCCTCGGAAAGTCCTGGTGGGTACCCCGCATGCGGTCTCGTTCCCACCGCCGTACCGTGGCCCGGTTGCCGTACTCACCGGCGACGTGCGGCGAGCGTGAACGCGTCACCAACCGGTACCGGTCGAACTCCCGGCACCTCACTGGCCTCGGGGCTGAAACGACGGCGGGTGGGCGTGCGGTGACCGTGCCGCGGTCCGGTGGCCGGTTCGGCCGAGGCGGATCTGTCCCGGGTGTATCGGCTGTTTGTGGAGACCGAGCACGGAGACGAAACCACGGTCAGTCTCGCGGTCGATATCGACACTCTGCGGGACGAGATCGCGTCGACCGGAGCGCGGCTGGTGGTGTTGGATGCGCTGTTGTCGACGTTCGGTAGTGCCAAGCTCACCGAGCAGGGCACGGTGCGCCGGTACTTGGAACCGCTGGCCCAGCTTGCTCAAGACCTGAATATCGCCGTGGTGGGAGTGGCGCACTTCCGGAAAGCCTCGGATCCGAACCCGTTGCACATGATCGCCGGGTCGGCCGAATTCGGGCAGGTGGTGCGCAGCGCGATCGGGTTCGCCGCGGACCGGGAAGCTGAGGACGGATCGTGCGTGCTGTCGCTGGTGAAGACCAACATCGCACCAGCCGGACTGCCCAGCGTCCGCTACCGGATCGAGTCGGCCACCGTGGACACTTCCGACGGCCCCACCGACGTGGGCCGATTCGTTCCCCTCGGCGACACCGAACAGACCGTAGGCGAGCTGCTCAACCACGACACCGGAACCCCGGAAGACCGTTCGGAACGTACCGAGGCTTCCGAGTGGCTGCGCGGCTACCTGACCGACAACGGCGGAGAAGCCCCGGCCGGAGACGTCATCAAAGCCGCGGAAAAAGACGGCTTCGCCAAGCACACCGTGCAACGCGCTCGCCGGAAAGCCGGAGTGAAGTCGCAGAAGTCCGGCTTCGGCAAAGGGTGGGTCTGGGCACTGACCGAGAGCGCCGAAACTCCGGAAGATGACACGAAGAACACGAAGGTGACTACGCACCAGCCCCTGTCACCTTCGTCATCTTCGGCATCACCTTCGGCGACCTGTATCGCGTGCCGCGAACCCATGCGGCTCGACGACGGAAGCGGCTATCACCCCATGTGCGACCCCGAGGCCGCCTCATGAGCCGCAAACAGTGGACTTCCCGCACTTGCACCCAGTGCGACTCGCCCAGTGATCGCAGACGCCTGTGCGCCCGGTGCAACCCGCACCGGGCCACCCGGCCCCACCGAGACAAGTACGCACCGAACGGAGAACACCAGTCATGACGCCCATCTGCGAGCAGATCGAGCAGGCACGCAGCGACGGGGTCGAGGGTGGGCGCACTCGACAGCCGCCCACCCCGAACCCCTACGCCGCGGCCACGCCGAAACCGTGGGACATGCCCACCGACCCGGTCGAACGCGCCCGCCTCGACCGCGAGACGCGGGGTCAGCGGGCACTCGCAGCCACCTGGCGACAGGCCAGGCGAGCCGCGATCGAACCCGCCGAGGAAAAGTTCCCTGGCGATCGCCAACCGGAGTAATCCCGACCAGGAAGGAAGCACGATTCATGGCAACCAAAGTCACCGCGCCTTCCGGCGCTGTCGTGCACGGCCCGCACCATCTCAACCCGCCACACGACTTCTGGTGGGTCAACGGTGTGGCCTACCTCGACGCTGACACCCATGCCAGCTATGCGGCGTACTTCGTCCGCCGCGGGTACACCGTCGAATTCGGTCACCAACCCCCGGGCGAGCACGAACAGCAGGTGGCAGCGATGCAAACCACCACGGTGCGCCGGCACTCGGTCGGATTGCAAGACACCGAAGCCGAGCGTCGTACCTGCTGATCCATACCCAGTAAAAATCACGAGAAAGGAAACGCCAGCCATGCCGAACAAGACGGCTAGCCGCGCCCGAAATGTTCCCCACGAGATCGCTCAATATGGAGAGAACACTCGTGCCTACCGCTCCCAGCTCGCCGAACGCGTCGACGCGCTCCGAGCCGACAAGCGCTACAGCGATGAGTACCGGGCAACGCTGATCGAGCAGGTTCGCGCCGAATACCGTGACCACGCTGCACGGCTTCGGTCTTTGCTCGACCACGATCGGCAACAAGCCCGCGAAGCCGCCGAGCAGCTCGACCGCCCCGGTGACGTGAATGCGCAACTGCTGGCCGAAACCCGTCAGCAACGCGCCTGGAACCGCGTGCGCCCCTGCTCGACAACGGCCGTACCTGGCGGTCCCTGCTCGCCGAAGCTGAACGAGCAGGTGACGCCGACACCGTGCAGGCCCTGGCCGCCGAGTTGCCCGCCTCTCTCGAATCCGGGCGCACCATCAACAGCAGCAACGTCGGTGATGCTGGTCAAAGTTTGGACACTAGCCAGGTCAGCCGAGCCACGCGCGCAGTCCCAGCGTGCGTGTGTTTAGAGTTTCTTTTCTTCATCAAGGGCGGCCCCTGCCGGGGCCGCTAAGGAGGAAGTCGAGCGCTCGGGAAGCTTTCCGACGATCGCCGACGTGGCCGGCCTTGTGCCGCTGGTCCCGGCGATCGCTGCCGCGGCCGTGGACATCGGGGATCGCGGGGCGATCCGCGCTGCCCACAGCCTTGCCCCGAACGTCGCAAGCCACCTACCCGACAGGCCCCCAACAAGCAGAAGTTGGTAAGGGAAGTAACCACTGGTCCTGGGCCCCCTAATACGCGAAACTTATGTCGCGGTAATTACTGAGGGAGGTTAGAACTATGCACTTCGTAAGCTTCGGGGAATCTCCCGAGGCCAACGAGGTGACCTTCGCCGAAGGGCGCCTAACGACGAGGACCTACGTGTCAAGCAGCTTCATGACGCGGTTTAGCCAGGACGAAGGGTATCCGTCGCGCTACATCTACCGGGTCTTCGATGAGATACCCACTGACGATGAGGACGATTGGGATTGGACGAGTGAAGTGGTCTACACGACACCCGGGGGGCGTAAGCAGCTGCAGCTCCAAGTGGCGCGTACCGAGGGGGCGGTTCGCAAGCTGAAGATTCAGAAGGTGCCAACTAACGGTGACCGTACGAGGCTCGAAAAAGTTCTGGAGCTGAATCGCGAGCAGGCGACACGTCTGATTGAGATGCTGCGGGCGGTCGATGGTATCCCGGTTGAGGGCGGAGAATCAGTTCGCGTTGATGATCAACTTCTCCGCGATATCTTCGCTGACCCCTCAGCTGTGGAAAATATGTATTCACAATATCCCAATCGCTTCCGAGAGTTGATCGAAAACGATGCTGAAGCAGATGATGTAATAGCACTTAAACATCGCAGGAGTGTTGTGGATCAGATGCGTAGATGGCTAGAGAACGAGGAGGAATTTAACGCGGCAGCTGCCAAATCAAACGGCCCCGAGAGGGCGTGGCAAGAATTGCTCGAAAACAACCCTTGGATCCTCGGGGTAGGACTCGGGGGGAAGCTATACACATCCTGGGACAAAAGAAAGCTCGAACAAGATGTCACAGGGCGAAGCGTCAAAGGAGTCGGCAAGAGGGTCGATGCTCTCCTGCGCACAACTGGACTCATCAGTTCGCTCACCTTTGCCGAGATAAAGCACCATCGGACACAATTGCTCGACAAAAAGGGAGACTATCGCGCCGGTTGTTGGAAGCCATCGGATGAAGTTGCTGGAGCTGTCGTTCAAGCACAACAGACCGCCCACCTAGCGTGCAGCAGCCTCGATGAATACCTTCCTGACACTTCGTCCGAAGGAGAACGACTCCCATCGGGCACGTTCCTCCTTCGGCCGAGATCTTTCGTCATCGTGGGAACGTTGAACCAACTCACTGGCTCTGAAGGAGGGGCTGTACTCGACCAGGTTCGAAGCTTCGAATTGTTTCGACGGAACCTAAGTGAGCCAGAAATCATAACTTTCGACGAACTGGTGGCTCGCGCCGAATGGCACGTCGAGTCGGCAGCGCAAAAATAAGTAACATAAAAAATCTATAACGTTGAGAGTTATCGTCCTGGAGAGATAACTTGCTTCTCAGGGGTGGCCAGGGTTTTTATCCTGCCTGGCCACCCGAGCTCGATAAAACAGGGTTAAGGATGCAATCTTGGTAACGAATCGTATCGTCTAGTGTGACTGCTACACCGTTTAACACGGCCTGGTCGGGCAAAGTCAGATCAAACGAGATGAGGACGAAGCCCTACCTCGTCAGGTAACTCGGGATCAAGATCATGAGTGCACTTTACGTGTACGAAACGATGACAGACAACGACTGACATCCACCGGCAACGGATATGCTGATCGGCGTTCCTTCCCAGCGCACAGCAGTGATCGAGCATCGCTGACAACTGATGACAGCGATGGATCATTACTCCACGGGTTCAGGGTTCGAGTCCCTGGCGGCCCACCGAAATCCCCGGTCAGCTAGTTCCGCTGGTAACCGATCAAGATCACGAGCGCATTTTGAGTGCGCAAAACTCGTGAACTAGTTGTCGATGGCCCGTTCAAGGACGATTCCTGTCGGGCCCCTCGAGGAAGCTCACCACCGCACGCCGGTTCGACTGGCCATCATGGCCGGTCAAGCTACTGTTCCCGCGAAGTCCGGTCCCGCCGCGGCCGTCCTCGCCGGCCACTTCTTACGGGCAGGCCGCCATACCCGTGGTGTAGTCCCGCATCCGGTTGAGCTCAGTTCGGCCCGCTCTCATGTCGGGGACGGCTCTGTTCGGCAGGGGCCCCACCGGTCTGCCGGCCCGGAATCGACCACGATCCGGTGATCTTGCTGTGCGGTCGTGCGCGACTGCTGCTAGAACGCCTCCGGTTGTGACAGCAACCCATCGAATCAACACGGAAGAGAACGTGGATGCGTCACATCGCCAGCCCGTTGACCACGATCGCCGCTGTCTGCGTGCTGGCACTGGCCGCGACCCCGGCCCACGCCGCCCGGGGAGCACTCACCTTCCTCAGCAGGTCAGGGCAGAAGATCGCCGCTATCGCCCACGAACCGGCCAACGGCTGCCACCAGCTCCCGGACCACTGGAAGAAACTGGGTCGTGTCATAAACGGCACGAACGCGCGAATCCTGTTCAGCGCCGATTCCTGTGGTGTGAAAGATCCATGGACCCAGCGAGTTGTCCACCCCTCCGGGCAAGGCTACGTACTGCCGGGAACGCTGAGCTACCACGTGCTCCCGGAGAGCTGAGCGCTCGAGCACGAGGCAGCGGTCCCCGCGCCGAGGCAGGGGCGCGGGATTTCCTTGCCGCACCCGCACCGACCATCCCGACACCGTGACCAGTCGAGCACACGGTTCCGCGCGAGGTGTCCAAGCCCAGTGGAAGTGCACTTCAGGTGCACGAGACACTGGCGGACAACGCCTGCCCCCGCCCCGCGACGGATATGCTGAATGGCGTTCCGCCGCAGCGCATAGCGTGATCGAGCATCGCTGACAGCGGATGGCAGCGATGGGTCATCGCCCCACGGTTCAGGGTTCGATCCCCTGGCGCCCCACCCGAACCCTGGTCGGACTCTTCGCTCTCCGGCAGCTCCAGGGCGTCGAGCACGGATTCGTTGCGGGGCGTTGCCCGGCTTTTCAGCTGTGGTTGCCCGGCTTTTCAGCTGTGGTGGAGTTCCTCGCGTGCCACGCGGCGGGCGATCTCTTCCACTTGAGCAGTGGTGGGGGAGTCACCGCGGTGTTCCCGCATGGCCTGTCGCAGCAGGCGGCGTACCAGCGCCGAGGTGGGGATGTGCTCGGTGGCGGCCCACTCGCGCAGCTGGGCGTCCAGTTGCTGGTCGATGCGCAGGTGCAGCGGGACGTCCAGTGTCGTGGCGTTCTCGGCTGCTTCCGCTTCGGCGTTCTCGGCTGCTTCCGCGGCGACCTCGGCCCGGATCGCGGCATGTCTGGCACGGCGGTTCGCCCGGCTGTCCTCGGTTTTCGTCATGTTCCGGCCTCCTTGTTCTCCAGATAGTCGCGCAGGTCGGCCCCGCGCGTTTTCCAGGCCGTGACCCCTGAGAAGTCCTCGGGGTCGACGATGACGGTGATCACGGACTCGGCGCTCGCGGAGTAACCGATGATCCGGATGTAGCTCGCTCGGCTTTTCGGGTCCGGGTCACGTAGCACCCGGTGCGAGTCCGCGGCTGCTTCTACCGTCCAGCTCGGTTCGATGTCGGTCGCTCCGGGATAACGAATCGAACGAGTACGTATGTGCTCGATATCCTCTTCATCCCACCAGAGCTCGGTTGTCACGCTCCGATTGTAGCGCAATGTGCTACCGAGTCCAGTCCCGGCGCCGCTCACGCGATCGTGGCGAGGAACCGCTCGATGTCGGCGGCACAGCTGTCGGGAGCCTCGACGAACGGCACGTGCCCGATGTCGAAGTACACCTGCAGACCGCACCGCGGAATGGCCCGCTGGGTGTCCAGGTGGTTGCGCAGCGGGACGTGCCGGTCGCGATCACCGCAGACGAGCAGCGTGGGTACGTCGACGGCGGCGAGCTCCGATCGGGGGGTGAAGTTCCGCATCGCGCGGGCCGAGCCCTCGATGTGCTCCGGTGACGCCGACTCGACCGCCCCCATGAGTTCCTCCAGGTACTCCGCGGACGGGGGCCGGCGGAACGCCGCGCGAGCGAACGCGCGCTGCTGGTCCCGCGTCGGGTGGGCGAGCGCGTCGAAACTCGCCTCGTCGGGCAGGAAGTCGAGCCCGGTGGTCGACGCGGGAGCCACGAGCACGAGCCCGGCGAACCGGTCCGGGTGATCGAGCACGGCCCGCAGCGCGATCGCGCCGCCGAGACTGTGCCCGACCACGACCGGCCGGTCGATGTCGAGCTCCGCGCACAGGCCCGTCAGGTCGGCGCCGTACTCGTCGATCGTGCAACGCCGCCACGTCTCGGCTCCCCCGCTCGCGCCGCAGCCTGCCAGGTCGAAGAACGTGGACCGGTACTTGTCCCCGTCGAGCCGTTCCTCCAGCGGACGCCATCCCGTGTGGTCGTTCTGGAAGCCGTGAACGAACACGAGTTCACGGTCGCCGTTGCCCGACTGCCGGGTGGCCAGCTCAGCGCCTCGGATCGTGTGGTGTCGCACGTTCGGGAGCCTATCCGCCGCACCCGCGGCCGGTGAACGCTTGATCGCGGATCTCCGCCGGGAGTGCGCGAACGGCCGGACGTTCGCTCACCACGGCACCGTCGTCCCGTCCCAGGAGAAGAACTCGCCGCTGGGGCCGTCGTCGTCCAGCAGCGCCAGCCGGACCGCCTGCTCGGCCGCCTCGGCCGGATCCCCGCCGTCGCTCGCCGCCCTGTCGTTGAGCTCGGTGGCCCGCAGCCCGGGAGCGAGCGCGTTCACCTTGAAGCCCTCCCCGGAGAGGCTCTGCGCGTGGAGAACGGTCAGCGCGTTGAGCGCGGCCTTCGACGTGCGGTAGGCGGCGGCACCGCCTCCTCCGGTCGCGAACCGGGGGTTGGTGTTCGTGCTCCACGTCAGCGACCCGGTGCCGCTGGAGACGTTGACGACGCGCGGGTGGTCCGAGCGCCGCAGCGCCGGCAGGAAGGCGTTGGTGACCTCCAGCACGCCGAACACGTTGGTCTCGTGGACGCGCCGGAACTCCTCCGCCCCGGAATCGGGGGCCTCCGCGAAGGAGTCCGAGAGCCCGGCGTTGTTGACCAGGACGTCCAGCGTGCTGACCGTTCCGGCGGCTTCGGCGATGCAGGCGGAGTCGGTGACGTCCAGTCGCACGAGCCGGGCGTCACCGCCGAGCTCCTCGACGGCTCGCCGACCGCGCTCGGTGTCGCGGGAACCGACGTGCACCGTCATCCCGGCGGCGATGAGCAGCCGGGCGATTTCCTTGCCGATACCCTTGTTGGCACCGGTGACCAGAGCTGTCGAATGCTTCACGCCCCTGACGGTTCCAGCCACCCGTCGGTCCGACCAGGTACGGACGATCCCCCTCACGAGTGTGGACAGGAGGCGACATGCCACGTACGGAACTCGCGGACTTCCTGCGCACCAGGCGGGATCGCCTCACTCCGGCCGACGTCGGTGTGCCCGCCGGGCAACGCAGGCGCACACCGGGGCTGCGCCGTGACGAGGTAGCCCGGCTCGCCCACATGTCCGTCGACTACTACACCCGACTGGAGCAGGCGCGCGGACCGCGTCCCTCGTCGCGCATCCTGGGCACGCTCGCCGAAGCTCTGCACCTCTCGTGGGCGGAGCGAACGCATCTCTTCCGACTGGCAGGTGCGGGCGCGACACCACTCACCGGGCCGGTGCGCCGGGTTCGCCCCCACGTGACCGCGATGCTGCACCGGATCCCGGGCACGGCTGCCCTCGTCACCGACGCCACCTACAGCGCCATCGCCTGGAACCCCCTGGCGGAGGCCCTGCTCGAAGGCCTGCGGGACGAGCCGAACCTCGCCCGGCGCCACTTCCTGCGGATCGGGCCCGACGAGAACTCCGAGACGGAGGCGTTCGGCCCCATAGCGGCGGCACGGCTGCGTGCCGCGAGTGCGCGGTACCCGGACGACGAACCGCTCTCGCGACTGCTGGCGGAGCTGTTCGCGAGCAGCGACGAGTTCCGCGAGCTCTGGGGCACCCACCCGGTCCACGCTCCCGGACACCGGCGCAAGGTCCTCGCCCACCCCGAACTCGGGCGGCTCCGCGTCAACTGCGACGTGCTGCCGATCGAGGAGGACGACCAGCAGCTCGTCCTCGTCACGGCCGACCCCGGTTCCCCGGCCGCCGAGGTCTTCGCCCGGCTGCCCGGACGGGACGGCTCGTAGCGGAGCACCGCCACCCGCGCAGGGCAACCGCGGTGCGGGTGGCGGGACACTCGATTCCGGAACGCGGATCTCGGCACGCCCATTCGGGGATCCGCAGCCTCCCCGAGTCGGTCCGGAAGAAATCGACGATCGCGCGGTGCGCGAGAAGTGCTGCCGCGGCTGATTTCGGGCGCACATCGTGCGGGTTCGAATACGGATTGCGAATGAATCCGCGTGGCGCAGCGGATTGCGGCGTTCGGCCGTCCCGACGGGCCTCCTCGTTGTCCGAACGGACAAGAGCGCAGGACAACTCGTGTAGGATCACATGAATACGGCGTGGGTGAGGTCACCTACTATCCATCGCACACTTACCGCGAATACACGTGTTGGCCTCGAGACGCGAACGTCGACCCAGCAGTCCGCCTCGTCGGGAGTGCATGTGCCATCTCGGCTGAAGGAGTAGCAGTGTTTGAAATCAGCCCATCGGTACTGACGACCTTCGCCGCGTATCTGGTCGTCATGATCGTGATCGGGGTGTGGGTGTACCGACGAACCAACACCCTCGCGGACTTCGCACTCGGCGGCCGCCGCCTGAACGCGCCGACGGCGGCACTCTCGGCGCAGGCCAGCGACATGTCCGGGTGGTTGCTGCTCGGCCTGCCCGGAGCGGTCTACGCCCAGGGAGTGGGGGCCACCTGGATCGCGGTGGGGCTGGCCCTCGGCACGTATCTCAACTGGCTGTTCATCGCTCCACGGCTGCGCACCTACACCGAGCGGGCGAGCAACGCGGTGAGCCTGTCCGCCTACCTGGAGTCGCGGTTCGAGGACCGGAGCCGGGCGCTGCGCATGGTCTCCGCCCTGGTGATCGTGGTGTTCTTCACCGTGTACGTCGCCAGCGGTCTCGTCGCGGGCGGCGTGCTGTTCGAGGACTTGTTCGGCGTGGACTCGAGGCTGGCGATCAGCGTGTCCGTGGCGGTGATCGTGCTGTACGCCTTCCTCGGCGGGTTCCTCGCGGTGAGCTTCACCGACGTGGTGCAGGGAACGCTGATGTTCCTGGCGCTGCTGGTGCTGCCGATGGTGGGGATCGTCCTGCTCGGTGGATTCGGCGGGCTGGGCAGCACGCTGACCGAGCACTCCCCGGCGCTGCTGGACATAGGTCAGGAGGCGAGCTTCTCCGACGGGAGCTGGTCGAGCGGCAGCGAGCTCGGGTTCATCTCGATCGTGTCCCTGCTGGCCTGGGGACCGGGTTACTTCGGTCAGCCGCACATTCTCGCCCGGTTCATGGGAATCCGCAGCGTGCACCACATTCCCGTCGCCCGCCGGATCAGCACCGGCTGGGTGCTGGTGACCCTCGCCGGGACCTCGCTGGTCGGTCTGGTCGGCATCGGTCTGCTCGACCAGCCGCTGGACAACCCGGAGCGGGTGTTCATCGCGCTGGCACAGCAGCTGCTGAACCCCTGGATCGCCGGTGTCCTGCTGGCCGCGGTGCTGGCCGCGATCATGTCCTCGGCCGACAGTCAGCTGCTGGTCGCCTCCACGGCGTTGACCGAGGACTTCTACCGCGCCTTCGTCAACAGGGCCGCCTCGGAGCGCGCCCTCGTGTGGGTCGGGCGGGGCGCCGTGATCGTGGTGGCGATAGTCGCCTACGTGATCGCGCTCGGCGGCGGTGCTGTGCTGGACATCGTGTCCTACGCGTGGGCGGGCTTCGGCTCCGCTTTCGGCCCGGTGATTCTGCTTTCGCTGTTCTGGTCGCGCATGACCTGGACCGGAGCGCTCGGCGGCATCGTCGGCGGTGCGGTCACCGTCGTGGTGTGGCAGAACGTGGACGCGCTCAACGGCACGGGCGTCTACGCGATGATCCCCGGCTGGGCCGTGGCGCTGCTGGCCGTCGTGGTGTTCAACGGGCTCGGCAAGCGCCCCGAGCGGCTCTGGTCCGGATCCATGACCGATCCCGTCGAGGAGCGCGCTGCCGCTGAGGCCTGAGGTATCGCTGCGGATCACTCCGCAGGGGGTCCTCGAGCCGGTCCGTGTCCGCCCCGGGAGGACGACGTGCCCCGCACACCGTCGGCGGGTTCTAGCGATCCCTGCAACACTCTGGGATTCAGGGAGTTGCGGGGATCGTGGTTTCCGGAGAGTTGAAGGCTCGGTTCTTCGAGGCGTTGGGGCGGGAGTCGGGCAACGTTCTGGCGGCTGCCCGTGTGGTGGGAGTGAACCGGAATACGGCCTACGGGTGGGCGCGTAAGGCTGGCATCTCAGGGCGGGGAAAGGTCGGTCCTGCCAGGCATCCGGGGCGTCTGGAGTACGAGCGTCTTCGTGTGGCGGGCGTGCCGCGGCGGGCTGCTGCCTCGCGGGTGGGTGTTCACCTGCGCACCGCGCAGGACTGGGATCGGGGCTGGCGCAAGCAAGGGCACGTGCGGATCCATGACGATGGCCGTCGGATCGACTACAAGATCGGTGTGACCACCATTGTCGCCGCCTCGTCAGCACCGTCGCTGGCCGCGGTTGAGGCTGACCTGCACCCCCGTTTCCTTACGGTGACGGAGCGGGAGATGATCGCCGACCTACTCCGTCAGGACGCTTCGCTGCGGGCGATCGGGCGAGCACTGGGCCGGTCGGCATCGACGGTCAAGCGCGAGATCGACGCCCGTTCGTTCGACGGGGTCTACCGGCCGCACGCGGCGCAGCGGGCATGGGCAGGCAGTCGCGCCCGCCCGAAGACGGCCAAGCTCGCTCAGGACGGGTCCTTGCGTGACTACGTCGCTGGCAAGCTGCAGCAACGGTGGTCTCCGGAGCAGATCTGTCACGCTCTGGTGGAGGAGTTTCCCGATGACGAGAGCATGCGGGTGAGCACGGAGACGATCTACCAGGCGATCTACGTTCAGGCTCGCGGCGGGCTACGACGCGAGGTCGCCGACGCGCTGCGCACTGGACGCACCCGCCGCAAGCCACATCACCAGCCTGATCAGCGCACGCCTCGCTTCGTCGACGAGATGGTGATGATCTCCGACCGGCCCCCCGAGGTCGCCGACCGGGCCGTGCCAGGGCACTGGGAGGGCGACCTGATCGTCGGCACCGGGTCGCAGTCCGCGATCGTGACCTTGGTCGAACGCACCACCCGGTATGTGATGCTCGGACACCTGCCCGGCGGACACACCGCCGAGGAGGTCCGCGACGTCCTGGTCCCCCTGATCGCGACCCTGCCCGAACACCTGCGTGGCTCGCTGACCTGGGACCAGGGCTGTGAGATGGCCGCCCACAAGCAGTTCACCGTGGCGACCAGGGTGCCGGTCTACTTCTGCGACCCGCACTCACCCTGGCAGCGCGGCAGCAACGAGAACACCAACGGCCTGCTGCGCCAGTACTTCCCCAAGGGCACCGACCTGTCCGTCCACAGCGCCGAAGACCTCGAACACGTCGCCCAGCAACTCAACGGACGACCACGCAAAACGCTCGGCTGGAGATCTCCAGCCGAGCGCCTGCATGATCTACTAACAACCACATAGGCCATCAGGTGTTGCAAGGACCCCGAGAATCCGCCGTCCTCCCGGGGCGTTTTCGTTCCACGGGCGGATCCCGTCCGGACTGACTTTTGTCATCCGCGAAAGATGACGCCACTTCACTACCGCTCGGTGGGCGGCAGGCGCGATCGTGGAGGGCGAGCGGACGGGAGGGGCCGATGAGGACTGTGTTGGACGCGCGGGACGTGTGGTTCCGGTACGGGAGCACGGATGCGCTGCGGGGAGTGGACCTGCGGGTCGACGCGGGGGAGTGCGTGGCGCTGCTCGGGGCGAACGGAGCCGGCAAGACCACCTTGGTGAATCTCGCGACCGGGCTGCTGTCGGCCCGGCACGGAGCGCTGCGAACGGCCGGGGGAGACCCGCGGCGGGCCGCCGTCCGGCGGCATCTGGGGGTGGTGCAGCAGTCCTTCGGCCTGCCGAAGGCGCTCAAAGTGCGGGAGCTGGTGACCGGGGCCGCCGTGCGCTGCGGTCGCCCGGCCGCGACCGCCGGGCCGGTGCTCGCCGAGCTCGGGCTGGGCGAACTCGCGGGCAGGGGAGCCGCCGAACTCTCGGGTGGGCAGCAGCAGCGTGTCCGGTTGGCGATGGCCCTGGTCAACGAACCGGCGCTGCTGATCCTGGACGAGCCGACGGCCGGCCTGGACGTGTCCGCGCGCAGGCACTTCCGGCGGGTCGTGGAGCGGCGCCGTGCGGAGGGGACCGGGGTGCTGGTGACCACGCACCTGATCGAGGAGGCGGCCGCGGTGGCCGACCGGATCGTGGTCGTCGACCACGGAGCGGTGCTGGCCGACGAGCCCCCCGGGGCACTGGCGAACCGGTTGCCCGACCGCACCGTCACGGCACGGACGAGCCTGTCCCGCTCCGGGCTGAACCGGCTTCCCGGGGTGATCTCCGTCGAGATGCGCGGGACGACGGTACGGCTGGGCACCCGGGCTCCGGAGGCGCTGCTGCGCGAGCTGCTGGACGCGGACCCGGGGGTGAGTGATCTGCGGGTCGAAGGCGCCGGGCTCGAGGAGTCGGTGGTGGCGCTGACCGACGCCGCCGCTCCGGGAAACGGCACCGAGGAGCCGGAGGTGGCACTGTGAGCGGGATGACCGGTGTTTCCGCGCGGAACCGCGTCCTCCTCGGTGCGGTGCTGCGCGTGGAGATCGCCGACGAGCTGCGTTCGATCCTCCGGGAGCCGACGGCGCTGTTGTTCTCCGTGCTCATGCCGGTCGGGTTCTTCGCGCTGTTCGTCTCGATCTTCGGCGGTTACGACGCCGGGGCGATACCCGCGGGCACCCGGATGCTGGCCACGTTCGGCACTTTCGGGGTGCTGTCGGTGACCCTGATGAACCCCGGTGTGGGCGTGGCCCAGGACCGCGAGCTCGGCTGGCTGCGCGCCAAGCGGGTATCGGCCGTTCCGGTCGGCGTGACGCTGCTCGCCAAGATCGCGGCCGCGCTGCCCTACGCGGTGGGCGTGCTGGTGGCGATGACCGTTACCGCCGCCCTCACCGGTTCGCTCAGCGCCTCGCCTGCCGAGCTGCTGCGCGTTCTCGGTGTGCTGCTGGTGGGGTCCGTGCCGTTCGCGCTGTTCGGGGTCGCGGTGGGGTTCCGGCTCAGGGCGAACGCCGCGGCGGCCGTGCTGAACGCGGTGCTGATGCCCGCCGCCGTGTTCTCCGGGCTGTGGATGCCGCTGCGGATGCTGCCGGATTTCTTCGCCGACGTCGCGATCCTGCTGCCCACGCACCACCTCGCCCGGCTCGCGCTCGCCCAGCTGGACGGTGGGCAGGTGTTCGGGCACGTCGCGGTGCTGCTCGGTTCGACCGCGGTGGCGGCGACGGCGGCCGGGCTGTCGTACAGGTACGCCCGGCTGTGACCCCGGTATCGACCACCGGGTCCGGCGCGCGGCACCGCGGGTGGTGGCGCAGGGTCGGCTGGGCTCATCTGGTGTATCTGGGCATCCCCGCGTTCCAGCCCGCGTTCGATCCCGCCCCCGAGCGGTGGGAGTGGGGGCTCTACGGCGTGATCGTGCTGCTCACCGTTCCGCTGTACCTGGTCCCGTGGCTGCGTCCGGACCGTGCGCTCTGGGGTTCGATGGTGCCGATGACCGTGCTCGGCGCGCTCACGGTGCCGTTCAACACCGGTGCGGGGGTGCTGTTCGTCTACACCGCGGCCACGGCGGGGATCTCCGAGCCCCGGCGCGTGGCCGTCCGCTGGTTCATCGGGCTGACCCTGCTGCTCGGTACGCTGACGACGTTGTCGACGGTGCCGATGCCGTGGCGGCTGTGGGGAGTGGTTCCCTCGGTGCTGTTCGTCTGGATCATCGGTTTCACCCAGGTGGAACACGCCGAGCGCGAGCGGGACGCCACGGAACTGCGGTTGCGCCTGGCCCGTATCGAGCACCTGGCCACGGTAGCCGAACGGGAGCGGATGGCCAGGGAACTGCACGATCTGCTCGGGCACTCGTTGACGGCGGTGATCATGCACGCTCAGCTGGTCCGGCAGCTGGTCGAGGTCGATCCGGAGCGGGCGCGCTCAGTGGCGGGCGATGTCGAGGGCACCGCGCGGCACGCCCTGTCCGAGGTGCGTTCGGCGGTGGGCGGATGGCGGCACGCCACCGTCGACGGTGAGCTGGAGTCCGCGCGGGACGCGCTGTCCAGCGCCGGGGTGCGGTTGACGGTCGAGCGGGACAGCGGTCTGAAGCTGGTGGCCTCCACCGAGCACGAGCTGGCGCTGGTGCTGCGGGAGGCGGTCACCAACGTGGTGCGGCACTCGGGCGCGCGCACGTGTCACGTGGGGCTGCGCGCGGAGCGGGGGGAACTGCGGATGACGATCTCGGACGACGGGGTGGGCGGGAGGTTCCGGGAGGGCAACGGCATGGCCGGGATCCGGGAGCGGGTCACCGCCGTGGGCGGGGAGCTGCGCAGGAGGAGTTCCTCCGGAACCACGTTGACCGTCACGCTCCCGCTGGAGGTGGCCGTCTGATGGGCGGAGAGATCACCGTCGTGCTGGCCGAGGACCAGACCATGGTGCTCGGCGCCTTCGCGGAACTGCTCGACGCGCAACCGGACATCTCGGTGGTGGCCTCGGTGACCACCGGCGGGGAGGCGCTCGAGGCGGTCCGGCTGCACGGCCCCCACGTGCTGCTCGCCGACATCGAGATGCCCGGGTGGTCCGGGCTCGACGTGGCGCAGCGGTTGCACGAGCAGCGGTCCGCGGTCCGCGTGGTCATCGTGACCACCTTCGCGCGGAGCGGGTACCTGCGTCGTGCGATGGACGCGGGGGTGTTCGGCTACGTGCTCAAGGATTCCCCGATAGGGGATCTCGTGGACGCGATTCGCCGGGTGCGTGCCGGGGAACGGGTGGTGGCGCCCGAACTGGCCGTCACGGCGTGGGAGGGCGGGGATCCGCTCACCGAACGGGAGCGCGAGCTGCTGCGGGCCGTGACCGAGGGGGCGACGAACGCCGACATCGCCGAGGAGCTGTGCCTGGCGGAGGGTACGGTGCGCAACTACGTGTCCACGGCACTGGCGAAGCTCGGGGCACGCAATCGCGCGGAGGCGGCCAACATGGCCAGGCAACGCGGTTGGCTGTGACGCGAGCGGGGGCGGCTGCTCGAGGTGCCCCGCGACGTTCCCGAGGCGTCGGCTCACGTGACGGCTACCCGACCAGCCGCGCGAACCGATCCGCACAACCTCCTGAGCGGGTGCGCGGATAGGGCGAGCACTCGCTCGCTCGGGTCGGTCCTCGGGAAAGCGGTGCAGCCGCTTTCACCCACCCGAGCAGACCACCCCGCGCGCTCTCTATATGAGTGTTTTTCCGGATCCTGCTCGGTGCGAGTACTGATGCCGCGCCCGCGTTCGCGGTGATGTGCTGAGTACCCGAGGGGGCGGAGCCCGGATCGTGCCCGCGTCGTGGAGCTCTCCCCCGGTTCGAGTCGGACGAGTGGACGGGAGAGTGCCGGTGCGGCGAGACGACTCCTCCGGGCGCGAGGCCCGGGAGAACACCCGCGTGAACGAGGGGTTCTCCCCGGAATGGGTGGTGACCGCCCTGGCGCTGTTCGTCGGCTGGTACCTGACCGCGCGCCACATCGGTGAGAACTACGGCTGGTACTGGCCCTGGATCCTGCTGGTGCTCTGCCCGGTCGTGCTGTTCGGCCGCCGGAGGAGGCCGAACGGGTCGGGTCGGACGCGCCCGGAGCGCGAGGACCCCCCGGTGCGCCGGGAACGAACGGACGAGCGGCGGAGGCGGCGGGAGCCGCCGGTCGCCGACGACGGCCGGAACCGGCGGCGTTGCACTCACGGCGCTCCGGACGGCTCGCCCTCGGGGGAGCGCGTCTCGCGGGACAGCCTCCGCAGCACGGCGACGGTCGCGGCGAAGAGCGCGAGCGAGACGAGCAGGCCGATCGAGCCACTCCCCGTCAGCCCGAGAGCCAGGTAACCGACCGCGGAGACACCCGCGATGATCAACGCGTAGGGCAGCTGGGTCACCACGTGGTCGATGTGGTGCGACTGCGCACCGGCCGAGGACATGATCGTGGTGTCCGAGATGGGGGAGCAGTGGTCGCCCCAGATCGCACCGGCCAGCACGGCCCCCAGCACGGCGAACATCAGGCCGGGGTCGGTCGAGGCGGCTATGTCCGCGGCGATCGGCAGCATGATGCCGAACGTTCCCCAGGACGTTCCGGTGGACAGCGACATGAACCCCGCTATCAGGAAGATCAGCAGCGGGATCAGCGCGGTGTCGATGCGCCCGCTCACCAGACCGGCGAGGTATTCCCCGGTGCCCAGCTGGTCGATCACCTCGATGATGGTCCAGGCGAACAGCAGGATCCAGATGGCGGGCATCATCGACTTCACCCCGGACCACAGCCCGCGGCCCAGCGCCGCGTTGCCGGTGCCGCGGCGGCGGGCGAAGAAGATCGCGACGAGCCAGCCGACGACACCGCCGCACAGCAGCGAAGTGGGAACGTCGGTGTTCTCGAAGACCGAGAGCGGGGTGGTCTCGGAGCTCGCCCGCGCCCCGGTCACGATCATCGCGGTGACGGTGGCGACCACCAGGGCCGCGATGGGCAGGACGAGGTCCCGGATCCTGCCCGCGGGGTTGGCCTGCTCGTCTCCGGTGTCGCCCGCGACGGTCCCCTTCGCCGGATCGGTGAGTCCCCCGCCGCTCAGGGCACGCTTCTCGTGGGTGCGCATCGGGCCGATGTCGAGGCCGAAGAACACCACACAGCCGACCATGAGCAGCGCGATCAGGGCGTAGTAGTTGGCGGGCACGGTCCGGACGAAGGCTTCCAGCCCGCCCACGCCCGCGAATCCGCTCACCGTCGCCATGCCTGCGAACACGGAGATTATGTAGGCGCCCCAGCTGGAGATGGGCATGAGAATGCAGATCGGGGCGGAGGTGGAGTCGACGGTGTAGGCGAGCTTGGCCCGGGATATTCCGTGCCGGTCGGTCACCGGCCGGCTGACGTTGCCGACGACCAGCGCGTTGAAGTAGTCGTCGATGAACAGGATCACCCCGAGCAGCGCCGGGAAGGAAAGGGTGCCGCGGCGCGTTTCGAACCGGCGCGCGGCCCATTCGGCGAACGACCTGCTCCCGCCGCACACCGATATGAGCGCCGCGGTCATTCCGAGGACGAGCAGAAAACCGAGAATGAACACGTTGCCCGTGTTGATTCCGCCGTCCGACACGAATATCCCCGCCACGATCTCGTAGAGCATCCCCAGGGAAGGCAGCGGTTCGAACCCGTTCAGCAGGGCCACACCGGAAAGAATTCCGATGCTCAGCGAAAGCAGAACTTTTCGTGAGAGCACGACCAGTCCGAGGGCCAGTATCGGGGGGACCAGGGATAAGAACGAGTCGGACATCGGCGCGCTCCTGGGGATGCTCGGGGTCGTTGAACGTGCCGCACAGCGGCGTGGAGGTTACGGTACCGACAGGCCGCAAGGGGGAGGTGGCTCGCTCGGGCCGGACTTCCGGATGCGGTTTCGGGTCGAGTCGCGTTCGGTTCGCCGTCGGTTACATTTCTCCGCGTCGTCTCCTGTCGGTTTTGCTCGAAGCGGCCCGTTGCGCCGGACAGGCCGGGTGGGGATCACCTTGCCCAGGATAGCAAAAATGCCGGTGAAACTATTTTTCGCCGACGGGCCCCGCCGGCGGATACTCTGCTGGACGACGGTGATTTCCCGGTATGTTCTTGGTTCGGGTTTTCCGTTTCCGTCGTCGGATTCGAACACGTTCGGTGCGGTCGTCGTCTCGTTGTGACGACCGTACCGAGATGTGCTGAGGTGTCAATCCTCGGAAGGGCCGAAGTAGTGGTTCAGGTGTCGCCGCAACCCCCGCGGTGAGGTGTCGCCCGCCGCGTCGGTCCACGCGAGGTAGCCGTCGGGACGCAGCAGCGCGGCATTCCACTCCTGCCGTTCGTCGAGCTCCACCTCGCGAACGTCGACGCGGTCCTTCCACTGCCGGGCCGCGTCCGCGAGGCCGCACGCGGCCTCTTCGGTGAGCAGCAGCAACCCGTCGCCGCGCACCAGCAGCTCGGCGACGCTCGTCCGCCTCCCCCCGGTCGACAGGCCGAGATTGGACAGGAAACGTCCCTCGTGTCCGGCATCGGCGGTGTCCAGCGGTTCGTGGGTGACGCTCTGGCCGCTGATCAGCCCCTGCACGTGGTCATTGGCCTCGCGCAGTTCCAGCAAGCTCCGGAACAGCTCGCGGAGCTGGTCGAACTCCTCGCCGGGATACATCAGCGCCGCTTGCGCCCGCGTGTTGTCGATCGCCGTGCGGGCGGCCGCGTGTCGTTCCACGTGGTAGGTCTCCAGCAGCTCATCCGGGGCCTTGCCGGAGACCACCAGCGCGAGTTTCCAGCCGAGGTTGGTCGCGTCCTGCAGTCCGAGGTTGACCCCTTGCCCGCCCAGCGGCGAGTGCACGTGCGCCGCGTCCCCGGCGAGCAGCACGCGGCCGTTCCGGAAGCGGTCGGCGAGCCTGCAGAAGTCGCTGAACCTGGTGAGGAACTCCGGATCGCTCATGGCGACCTCGAAACCGAGGATCCGTGAGGTGGTTTCGCGCAGCTGTTCGAGGTCGGCCGGTGAGCGGTGGTGGGGCAGCGGCCGGGTGAAGTCGTGCGCGATCACCCGGCTGTGCCCCGCCGGGTTGGGGTTGATCAGGGTCCAGCCGTGGCGTCCGTGCGTCCACCCGCCCGGGACCCCTTCGGGACGACCGAGCCGGACCATTCCGAGCAGGGCGGTGAAGTTGGCTGGGTGGGTGGCGCTGGTGATCCCGGCGTGCTCGCGGACCGTGCTGCGGGCCCCGTCCGCTCCCACCACGTACTTGGCCCGCACGTGGTGCTCGTCGTGGTGCGAGCGGAGGACCACCTCGGCCCCGTGGGCGTCGTGTTCGAACTCCGCGACGCGCAGGCCACGTCGGACGTCGGCTCCCGACTCCCGTGCGAGCTCGTCCAGCGTCCGTTCGAGTTCGGCCTGGGGGGCGCTCAGCAGCGGTGGCCCTTCCGTCGCGGGGGTCCGGAGGGTCAGCGCGGGCAGTCCGGCGAAGTGGAACGGGGCGGATCCGGGGGATCCCGATCCGGGGTTCGGGGCGCGGAGGTACCCCTGCCTGGACAGCGTCTGAACGGTGCGCGCGTGCAGGGTCCCGGCGCGTGGTTCCCGGCGGATCTCCGACGCGGCCTCGGCCACCAGGACCGAGACGTCCCGCTTGCGGAGTTCGTTGGCCAGCAGCAGGCCGACCGGGCCTCCGCCCGCTATCAGGACGTCCACGTGCTCTTGTTCGTTCACGGTTGCCCGCCTCTCCGCCTCGCCCGCCGAGGACGCTCGACCGGTCGCTGCTCGTTCGCCCGATCCGATCCCGGGGAGCCCGCCGGTTCGGGGTCCGCGTCCACGCCAGATACATTTCGATCGAGTACTGTTCGATGTCGAATAGTAAGATACTGGACAGTACGTCGTGGAGCAACGGGTTTCTGAAGGGTTCCGCGCGAGCTGTTCCGCCGTGGACGGGCTGAGAACGTGAATCCCGTGGACAGCGGTTCCGGGAGAGGTGAAGGGGGACGGCGGCCACCGCGACCACCGGGATCGGGCGACCGGGAACCAGGGACGGAGCACGTGCCCGACGGTGCGCGGAAACGGGCGGGTCAGTCGGCGGTGGTGGGAACCCCCGCGTTCAGCTTGCGCAGCAACCCGCACAGCTGGTCGACCTCAGCGGAGGACAGGGCGCCGATGGCGTTCTTGCTCTCGGCCAGGTAGGAGCTCATCGCCCGGTCGGCGACCTCGAAACCGCGTTCCGTCAACCGGACGATTATGATCCTGCGGTTCTGCGGGCTGAAGTGCCGCTCGACCAGCCCGGAGCTCTCCAGCCGGTTGATCCGGTTGGTCATCGTGCTGTTGGACACGCTCAGATGCCCCCCGATGGTTCCGGGGCACATCTCGTACGGCTCGCCGTTCGTGCGCAGCGTGGCGAGCACGTCGAACTCCCAGCCGTTCAGGCCGTGCTCGTTCAGCACCACCCGCAGGCGCTCCTCGATCCGGCGGGAGGCCGTCGCGAGCCCGCCGGTCACGGCGAGCGGAGAGACGTCGAGATCGGGGCGCTGCTCCCGCCACCTCCGTGCGGAAGTCTCCACTCCGTCGGGGACGTTGGCGGTGCCGGTCATACGTGCGATAGTACGCCAGAAGACAGTTCGACGTCGAAAATACGGTTCGGCTCGGGCTCGCCGCCGGGGCGGAAGCCGCTCCGGAGCCTCCGCGAACGGAGCCGCTGGTCGTGGAGCGGTTCTCCGGGCAGGCTCCCGAAGCGGCGGAGCCCGCTCGACCGGCGGCCTACCCGTCGAGCCGCTCCACGGTGGCGATCGACGGTGGCTCGGTGCGGCGCAGCCGTTCGGACACCTCCTCGGCCGCGCGCAGCGCGCGGATCGGGTTGTGCCAGGTCAGCTTGGCCAGGTCCTGTTCGGACCAGCCGCGGTCGAGCAGTTCGGCCACCAGCTCGGGGTAGCAGGACACGTCCCCCAGCCCCGAAGTGGTGAACACCGTCCCGTCGAAGTCGCCGCCGAGCCCGACGTGGTCGACTCCGGCCACCTCGCGCATGTGGTCGAGGTGATCGGCCACATCGGACACCCGCGCCTCCGGGCGCGGTTCGGCGTCCTCGAACTCCCGGCGAGCCCGCCACGCCTCGTCCTCGTCGGCCAGCGGGTGCAGTCCCCGCTCGATCAGGTACCGGTCGAGCCGGGCGTCCCATTCGGCCACCTCGGGCAGCACGAACTTCGGCACGAAGGTCGCCATCGCCACCCCGCCGTTGTCCGGGAGCGCGCCCAGCACGTCGTCGGGCACGTTGCGGGGGTGGTCGCAGACCGCCCGGGCGCTGGAATGCGAGAAGATCACCGGGGCACGGCTGGTCCGCAGCGCGTCGCGCATCGTGTCGGCGGAGGTGTGCGAGAGGTCCACCAACATGCCCAGGCGGTTCATCTCCCGCACCACCTCGGCCCCGAAGCGGGTGAGCCCGCCCGCGGCGGGTTCGTCGGTGGCCGAATCGGCCCAGGGCACGTTGTCGTTGTGCGTGAGCGTCAGATAGCGCACCCCGAGCTCGTACAGCCCGCGCAGAGCACCCATCGAGCAGGCGATGGAGTGCCCGCCCTCGGCCCCCATCAGCGAAGCCGTCCTCCCGAGCTCACGGGCCCGTTCGATCTCGGAGGCCGAACGGGCCGGCTCCAGCCGCTCCGGGTAGCGCTCGAGCAGCGAACGCACGCAGTCCACCTGCTCCAGGGTCGCGGTCACCGCGTTGTCGCCGCCGAGGTCCGTGCGCACGTACACCGACCAGAACTGCGCGCCGACCCCACCGGACTCCAGCCGCCCCAGATCCGTGTGCAGCGATTCCGACTGGTCCTCGGTGAGTTCCCTGCGGGCGAGGTCGTAGCCCACCTGCTCCCGCAGCGCCCAGGGCAGATCGTTGTGGCCGTCCAGGACCGGGGTGGTGGACAGCAGCTCTCGGGCGCGTTCTCGCGATTCGGCGCGCGCTGTGTCGCTCATGGGCCCTCGTTCTCGTGTGCGGTTCTCGGCGGACACCCCGATGATCCCAGTCCGCTCCCGGGAGCTTCCGGTGGCGTTGCCGCGGGCGAACGGGTCTGCGACCTTCGTCGTGGACGGTGGGAACCGGAACCGTCGACCGTGACCCGCACGTGAGGGAGTTGGGCGTGTCCGCACCGGCAGTGGCGTTCGACGTTTTCGGGACCCTCGCCGATCCGGCGAGCTACGCGCGGGGACTGCGGCCGCACACGAGCGAACCCGAGGTGATCGCCGCGTCGTGGCGGCGCTACCAGCTGGAGGTCTCCTGGTTGCTCACCGCAGCGGACAGGAAGCTCGACTGGTCCACGGTGACGGCCCAGGCCCTGGACATGGCGCTGGCGGCCACCCACGTGGAACTCGGCGAGCAGCAGCGCGCGGCCGCGCTGGAGCGGGTCGCCGTCCCCGAGCTGTTCGACGGTGTCCCCGAGGTGCTGGACGAGCTCTCCACCCGTGGGGCCAGGCTGGCCGTGTTCTCGAACGGGGACGTCCGAGGGCTGGACAGGATCCTCACCGAGCACGGGATCGCGGACCGGTTCGAGAAGGTGGTCGGTTGTTCCGAGGTCGGGGCGTTCAAACCCGCACCGGAGACGTACCGGCACCTGGCCGCGCGGCTGGAGGTCCCGCTCGAGGGGATCTGGCTGGTTTCCGGCAATCCGTTCGACTGCGCTGGGGCCGCCCTGGTGGGGATGCGGGTGGCGCAGCTGGCTTCGCCCGCGAGTCCGAACTACCCGTTCGCCCCGGCACCGGAGGTGGTCCTCGACGGGCTCGCTCAGCTGCCCGACGCCCTCCCGTGGGAATGACCGAGGTCGGAGGGCCGGCGGGCTCGGTTCGCGTTGGCCGAGCCCCGGGGCCGCTGGACTTCCGTCAGGAGTGCGCTCAGCGCTCCCGCCGGTCCGGGCGGTTCGGACCTCTTCCCACGCGGATCGGCTCCCATTAGCATGCTGCTACTCGATCGAGTGATCAGGAATACGGCGTCCGGGGGTGCTGTGGATGGTCGATCAGGAGCGCGCGGCGACGGGGCGCACACCGAACCACGACCGTTCACCGTGGAACCTGCTGCTGCTCGTGCCGCTGC
Organism: Actinopolyspora biskrensis; assembly: GCF_013408175.1. Lineage (GTDB taxonomy): Bacteria > Actinomycetota > Actinomycetes > Mycobacteriales > Pseudonocardiaceae > Actinopolyspora > Actinopolyspora biskrensis. Next base: position 415,682 of record NZ_JACBYW010000003.1, on the reverse strand, counting down.
TGATGCTGGTTACTCCACTGTGGAACCACGACGAGCCCCGGGTGCTCGGGTTGCCGATGTTCTACTGGGCGCAGTTCCTCTTCGTCCCGCTGGGCGTGGTGTGCGTAGGACTCGTGGTGCGCGCCGCCAATCGGCGCGAACGCGGGACGGAGCGGGACGGGGGAGAGCGCTGACATGCAGTGGACCGAGTTCGGCGTTTTCACCGCGCTGTTCCTGCTGGTTTCGGTCATGGGGTTCGCGGCGAGCCGCTGGCGGCGCGCAGCCTCCATGGAGCACCTCGACGAGTGGGGGCTCGGTGGTCGCAGGTTCGGATCGTGGATAACCTGGTTCCTGGTCGGAGGGGACCTCTACACCGCCTACACCTTCGTGGCCGTGCCCGCCCTGGTGTTCGGCGCCGGAGCTATGGGCTTCTTCGCGCTGCCCTACACCGTGGTGCTCTACCCGCTGGTGCTGCTCCCGCTGCTGCGCATGTGGTCGGTATCCAAAGCGCACGGATACGTCACCCCGGCCGACTACGTGCGCGGTCGCTACGACTCCTCGCTGCTGGCGACCCTGGTGGCCGTGACGGGGATCGTGGCGACGATGCCCTACATCGCGCTGCAGCTGGCGGGGCTGGAGGCAGTGCTGCGCACCATGGGGCTCAACGGAAGCGGCCTCGCCGGGCACGCCCCGCTGTTCCTCGCCTTCGTGGTGCTGGCGCTGTACACCTACCACTCCGGGCTGCGCGCTCCCGCGCTGATCGCCTTCGTCAAGGACCTGCTGATCTACGTGGTCATCCTGGTGGCGGTGTTCTACCTGCCCACGCAGATCGGCGGATGGGGGTCGATCATCGACGATTCGGCCGCCGTGCTGTCCCGGCCGGACCCGGACACCGGACAGGCCTCCGGCTCGATCCTGCTGGGAGAGCACAACCAGCTCCAGTACGCCACGCTGGCCCTCGGCTCGGCGTTGTCGCTGTTCCTCTACCCGCACTCGCTGACCGGGATCCTGGCCTCCTCGGGACGCAGGGTCATCCGCCGCAACATGGTCGCGCTGCCCGCCTATTCGTTCCTGCTCGGAATGTTGGCGCTGCTGGGGTACGCGGCACTGGCGATCGGGGTGGAACCGATCGTCAACGGGGCCACCGGCGAACCGGACTCCAACACGATCGTCCCCGTGCTGTTCGACAGGATGTTCGCGGACTGGTTCGCCGGGCTGGCCTACGCGGCGATAGGCATCGGAGCGCTCGTCCCGGCCGCGATCATGTCCATCGCCGCGGCGAACCTGTGGACGCGCAACATCTACAAGGAACATCTCCGGCCGGGGGCCACCCCGGCCCAGGAGGCCAAGCAGGCCAAGCTCGCCTCGCTGGTCGTCAAGTTCGGAGCGGTGCTGAGCATCGTCCTCATCGATCCGCAGTTCTCCATCGACATGCAGCTCATCGGTGGTGTGATCGTCCTGCAGACGCTGCCCGCAGTGGCCGTGGCGCTCTACACGAGATGGCTGCACCGCTGGGCTCTGGTCGCCGGATGGGGCGTGGGGATGTCCTGGGGGCTGTGGCAGCTGTACCTGATTCCCAAGGACCCGGTCACCGGTCAGGGGCATTTCGGCGGCTCCGCCATGCCGCTGTCGGACTTCAGCCTCTTCGGCTGGCAGCCGCTGCCGGACGTCCGGACGCAGATCTACGTCGGTGCCGTCGCTTTGCTGCTCAACCTGCTGGTGGCCGTGGTGCTCACCCCGGTGCTGCGTCGTTCCGGGGCTTCGCGCGGGACCGATCACACCAGCCCGGACGACTACCTGGCCACCGGGGCGGGGGAGGGCCGGGAGCGGGTGGAGCCCGGGACCGACGAGGTACGTGCGGGTTGAGTTGCTCGTTCCGAGAACGCTGTTCAGGGCCGTCGCGTTCCGGATAACGTGACGCGACTCGCTCCGAGAGCTTCTCGAAGCCGTGGTCGTCGAAACGGACAGGAGGCGGGGTCGTGGCGGACGCGGACGTCGTCGTGATCGGTGCCGGACTCGCGGGTCTGGTGGCCACCTACGAACTCACCCGTGCCGGGCGTTCCGTGGTGGTGGTCGAGCAGGAGAACGCGGACAACCTCGGAGGCCAGGCCCACTGGTCGTTGGGCGGTCTGTTCCTCGTGGACAGCCCCGAACAGCGCAGGCTCGGCATCAGGGACGGCCACGAGCTGGCGCTGCGGGACTGGATGGGCTCGGCCGCGTTCGACCGGCCGGAGGACCACTGGCCGCGCCGTTGGGCCGAGGCCTACGTGGCCTTCGCGGCGGGCGAGAAGCGCGCCTATCTGCGGGGGCTGGGGATGCGGTTCATGCCCTTCGTCGGCTGGGCCGAGCGCGGGGACGGCACCGCCACCGGCCACGGCAACTCCGTCCCGCGGTTCCACTTCGGCTGGGGAACGGGCCCCGAGGTCGTGCGGGTCTTCGCCGAGCGGGTGCGTCGGGCCGAGCGCGCCGGTCTGGTGCGCTTCGAATACCGCCACCGGGTGGACGAGCTGCTCGTCTCCGGAGGCGCGGTCCGGGGGGTGCGGGGCAGTGTGCTGGAGCCCTCGGCCGAACGGCGGGGGGTGGCCTCCTCCCGGACCGTGGTCGGCGAGTTCGAGCGCCACGCGCAGGCCGTGGTGGTGGCCTCGGGAGGCATAGGGGGCGATCACGAGCTGGTGCGGCGGAACTGGCCGGAACGGCTCGGCCGGGCACCGGGCCGCATGCTCACCGGGGTGCCCGCCCATGTGGACGGTCGGATGCTGGGGATCGGCGAGCGGGCCGGGGCCAGTGTCGTCAACCGCGACCGCATGTGGCACTACACCGAGGGCATCGCCAACTGGGACCCGGTCTGGCCCGGACACGGTATCCGCATCCTGCCCGGTCCCTCCTCGCTGTGGCTGGACGCGACGGGCAACCGGCTGCCCCCGCCGTACTTCCCCGGCTTCGACACCATGGGAACGCTGCGGCGCATCCTCGAAACCGGTCACGACCACAGCTGGTTCGTCCTCGACCGGAGCATCCTGGCCAAGGAGTTCGGCCTTTCCGGCTCGGAGCAGAACCCCGACCTGACCAACAAGAGGCTGCGGGACCTGCTGGCCAGAGTGGGCGGTGGCCCGCCGGGCCCGGTCGAGGCGTTCGAACGCCACGGGGTGGACTTCGTCGTGCGGGACAACCTGCGTGACCTGGTCTCGGGGATGAACGAGCTGACCGGGAACCAGCTGCTGGACCACGAGAGGGTGCGGCGCGAGGTGGTGGCGCGGGACCGCGAGATGAGCCGCGCCTACGGCAAGGACGCGCAGATCACCGCGATTCGTTCGGCACGTCGGTTCGTCAGCGACCGGGTGCTGCGTGTCGCGAGCCCGCACGAACTGCTCGACTCCCGGCACGGGCCGCTGGTCGCGGTGCGGTTGCGCGTGCTCACCCGCAAGAGCCTGGGCGGCATGGAGACCGACCTGGACTCCCGGGTGCTGCGTCCGGACGGCGACGTGCTGGACGGGCTCTACGCCGTGGGCGAGGCCGCCGGGTTCGGCGGGGGCGGGGTGCACGGTTACAACGCCCTCGAGGGCACCTTCCTCGGCGGGTGCGTCTTCTCCGGAAGGAACGCGGGCAGGGCACTGGCACGGGACCTCGGCTGAGCGGACCCGTTCGAGGGGAGCGGCCGCCGAAGTGTCGGTGGGAAGCTCTCGGGAACCGGCCACCGGGTGGTTCCGGTCTCCCGGAGCTCCTACTCCGAACTCGCTCCGGCGGCTTTCTCGAACTCGGGGGCCCAGACGTGCCAGCTGGACAGCTCTATCGGGCACTGATAGGCCACCAGTCTGCCGTCCGAGGAGTTGACCAGTGTTTGCGCCTGCTGCTTGTCGATGATCGCGCGGTGCGAGCACACGGTGCAGCGTGGCGCGTTGCTGTAGTTCCACATCGTCAACGAGGTAGTCCCTCCGAGGTCGGGGCCGGCCGGTTCGGCGACCGGTCTACCGGTTCGACTCCGCCGAATCCACCCGGCCGGTTCGTGTGTGCCGAACGGCACCTTCGGAACTCCGCCTGCTCCGCTCGCGCGGGTGGTTGCTTGGTGGAACCTCTCGCTGCGGGGGCGCCGGTATCGGGTAGCGGCCTGCACGACGTCGGGGCCGTCCGCGCGGGAGCACCACGGGAGACCCCGCGGCGGTGCCGGCGGGCAGCGTGGACGCTCCGGCGCTGCCCGCGCCGGAGAGCACCGAGCCACGCGAGCCGAGACGGAAACTCGCCCATCAACCGCCGTCGACCCAGCTGCGGGGAACGGCGACGTGCAGCGCGTTGCGTGCCACGGACACTTCCTGCGGGGTGCTGGCGACCAGTTCGCCGTCGATGTTGATCGGCAGGTCCGGCTTGGTCTCGATCCGCACCCGCCGGGTCCGGATGTGCTCGGCCTGGTCCGTTTCGAGCAGCTCGGTGCTCTTGAACTTCCGGGCGACGGTGAGCAGCTCGCGGACGTTGCCGTGCCTGATCACCGTTATGTCCAGCGTGCTGTCGTCGATGCCGGAGTCGGGCACCGCCAGCTGCCCGCCCCCGAAGTAGCGTCCGTTCGCCACGGAGACCTGCATCAGGCTGTTGTACTCCCTGGCCTCGTGGTCCCCGTCGGGAAAGCTCAGCCGGGCGGGGAACGGGCGGTGCCGCATGAATCCCTTGGCCGAGGCGATCGGGTAGGCCAGCGACCCGATGCGTTTCTTCAGGGTCGGCGACATGGCGGTGGCGACGTTGGATCCGATGCCGATCGACGCCCTGTTGGCGTAGTAGTTGTTGCCGCACAGGCCGAGATCGATGTCGACGACCTTGCCGTGGGCTATGGTCCGGCACGCCTGTTCCAGGTCCGTGGGGATCTCGAGCGTGCGGGCGAAGTCGTTGGCCGTGCCGAGGGGAAGCAGGCCCATCGGCACCCCGGTGTGCGCCAGTACGTCGACCACCGAACTGATGGTCCCGTCGCCGCCGCCGATCACGACGAAGTCGTGCCCGTCGTCCACGGCCGAACGCACCGTCTCCACCAGCCGGGCGGGGTCCCGCAGCGGATAGGTCGTTCCGAGGGGGACCCCCTGGGCGGTCAGGCTCCGAATCGCCTGGGAGTAGGCGATGCTGCCGGTGCGGGACAGCGTGTTGACCACCACCGCCACCCTGTTCACGGTTTCGCCGTTCGTGGACACCACTGCTCCTGTCGGGTCGGCTGCGCCGGACACTTCGCAGTGTATGCGGGCAGCCGCGCGTGCTCCCCGGCGTGTGGTGCGTGCTACTCGCGGTTCCCGTTGACGCGGGGCAGCGGGCGGGACGAGAAGCGGGGGCGGGGTTCGCGCGTGGCGACCCCGCCCCCGTGCGTTCTCCGACGGTGCGGCCGCGTTCTCAGCTCGCGGTCGTCGGGGCGTCGGTCGGTGTCTTCTCGATGTAGGTGACGGCCCGGTGCGCGGGCAGCCGCACGGACATGGAGTAGTAGTAGATCACCACGCTCCACACGGCCAGTACCACGGCGCCGAGACCGAGGCCGATGGGCCCGTCACCGCCTCCGAGGAAGCTGGCCCCCGCCTCGGCGGTCGGGTCCACCTCACCGAAGTAGCTGAACACCATCACCCCGGCGAGCCAGATCGGGAACCACGAGCCGGACCTGAAGTCGATCGGCGGGGTGTCGTGGTTGGTGACCGCGTGGTAGACGGCGAAGACCACGTAGCCGACCAGCAGCCCGATCAGCATCTTCTCGTTGATCGACCAGCCGGACCAGAACACGAGCAGGCTGGAGGCGAAGAAGCCCAGCAGCGGGATGGTGTCCCCTCCGGGCAGCCGGAAGGGGCGGTGCTGGTCCGGAAGCTGGCGCCGCAGCGCTCCGACGACCAGGCAACCCGGTGCGAAGGAGACGGCGAAGGCCGAGGTGATGAAGCCGATGAACTTCGACCAGGCGGGGAACGGCAGGAAGAAGAAGCAGCCGACCACGAACATCAGCAGGATCGACACCCACGGAACGCCGCGGTTGTTCAGCTTGGCCAACGCCTGCGGTGCGTTGTCGTTGCGGGCGTTGGCGTAGGACAGCCTGGTGGTCACACCCGCGTAGATCAGCCCCGTGTCGGCCGGGGAGACGACGGCGTCGATGCGCAGCAGCACGGCCATCCAGAAGGCCCCCAGCGCGATGGCCAGGCCGGCCAACGGGCCCGCGTTCTCGGCGAAGGAGAGGTTCGCCCACCCGTCGCCGAGCAGCTCCTGCGGCAGCCCCGTGATGAAGGCGACCTGCAGCAGCACGTAGATCACCGCGGTGATCACGATCGACCCGATCAGCGCGAAGGGCACGTTGCGCTGGGGGTTGCTGGTCTCGCCCGCGAACTCGACGCCGTTGCGGAAGCCCAGGTACGAGAAGGCGATGCCCGCGGCGGGGATCGCGGTGAAGACGGCTCCCGGGCCGCTGGGGGCGAACCCGCCGAACTCGGTGAGGTTGCCCGGGTTGAACGCCAGGGCGAAGAGCACCACGATCACCAGCACGATCACCGCGAGCTTCCACCAGACGAGCAGGTTGTTCAGGTAGGCGAACAGTCGTACGCCGAGCACGTTGATCGCGCTGTAGAGCGCCATCAGTCCGATCGCCACGAACCAGCCCGCACCGTCGACGAGGTACTCGCCGTCGACCTTGGTCATCAGCCACCCCGCGTAGGGGTAGGCGTACTGCATGGTGGCGAGCACTTCGATGGGGGTGACCGCCGCGGCGGCCAGCCAATTGATCCAGCCGGAGCTGAAGCTGGCGAAGGAGCCGAAGGAGTAGTGCGGGAAGCGGATGACTCCGCCGACGACCGGAAACATCACCGACAGCTCGGCGTAGGAGAAACCGATCAACATGATCATGATCGCGCCGACGATCCAGGACAGGATCGCTGCCGGACCGGCGATTTGGGAGGCGTACAGGGCACCGAACAGCCAGCCGGAGCCGATGATCGCACCGACTCCGGTGAACAGCAGGCTGATCTTGTTGACGTCCCTGCGCACCCCGTGATCGAGCTGCACCTTAGCCTGCGTCGGTTGCGCAGTTGGTGTCGCCATCTATTCGCCCTTTCCATACCTTTGTGAGGTCGATAACTACCGTGAGCGTGGACTCTCTAGGATTCGAGCGGGCTCGTCAACACGAAACGGTTAGACTTTCAAGTCAATAAGTAACATTTCGTGCACAAAGGTATGTCGCTGCCTTATCGAACGCGCTGCGTGGACCCGGGTGAAGGCAGGAACGGGGTCGGGCGACAGCGACCACGACGTTCGGCACGGCGGCGCGCCACGAAGAAGTCCCGCCCGACGGCACATCGAGCGGGACTTCGCGAAGCGGGGTCAGCCGTCGAGGCGGTCGCTTTTGATCGCGTCGAGGAACTGTGTCCACGCGGTTTTGCCGAACGGCAGGACGGGGCTGTCGTCACCGAGTTTGCTGTCGGCGACGCCGGTGGCGGTGGGCACGTGCGCCACCATGACACACGCTCCACCGCCTCCGTTGCTGCGGCTGGACTTGCGCCAGCGAGCCTGACTGAAGTCCGGGGCGGTCATGTGGGTGCTCCTGGGGGTGAGGTTACGTCCTCTTCAGGAAGTACCCGTTGTATCGGCGACCGTGCGAGGGCCGGTCGGGTGAGGATAGATGGCCGTCAAGGAAAACGTCCCGACACCGGCGGGTATCGGGACGTCGGGCCGTAAACAGTACGAGAGCGGGGCGAGCATCCGAGCTCTCGCTGCAGTGACGGGCCGCTCGTGCGGTTTTGTCCATCGTGTGCTGATCGAGGCCGGTGTGCGGCTGCGCGGACCTGGAGGAGCCGGGCCTCGCCGCGGCACAGCAGATCAACCCCGCGTCCCCGAAATCTCGGCGTCCGCGTGACGCCACCCGGCAGCCCCGAGCGCTCGCGCTGTCGGGATCCTGTCACCAGGCCAGGGGTGTCCCCTTTTCCGTTCCTCCGCCGACGCCCTCCGGCTGGGCTGGTCCAGTACCCCGCGCGGAACCACAGACGACCAGCTGGCACTGCTCCAACACGCCCCGAGCACGAAATCCCACCAAGGAATACAGTACGGCCCACTCGCTTCTTGACCCTCGAAGGCCCCGCGACATGCCGCCGCTCCGGACGGACACCACGCTCACCGATCTCCAGCACTACGTCGCCGAGATGGAACTCGAACGGTTTCTCCGGCAGCACCGTGCTGGAGCAGTCCCTCAAACTCGGCGAGGAGCACGGAGAACTGTGCAAGGCCGTCCGCAAGCGGGAAGACCCCCGTCGAGCAGGGCTCGATCACCGGCACCGCCGACGAGGAGCTCGCCGACATCCTGATCTACCTCTGCGCCATCGCCAACCGCCTCGACACCGACCTCGGCGAGGCCCTGTGCGACAAGGAACGCGTCAACGAGGCCCGGACCTGGCTGTCGGCCCAGTAGCTGTCCCCGCGGATCAGGTCCGTCCACGACAGCGGGCAGAGCAGGAAGGACTCCCGTCTTCGACCGGGCCGGTCCGAATCCGCGTTGCTGCTCGAACCCCGGCCCGCCGGGCGCGCCACCGTCACGACGGTTTCGGAACGCTCACCCGGCCGTGGTCGGCGCGTCGGTCGGTGTCTTCTCGATGTAGGCGGCGGCCCGCCGGGAGGGGAGCCGCACGGCCATGGAGTAGTAGTAGATCAGCACGCTCCAGCCCGCGATGACCAGCGCGCCGAGCCCCACACCGATCGGGCCGTCCCCACCGGGGAGGACCAGAGCCGGGTCGGCGGTTTCGTTGGGCGTCACCTCGCCGAAATAACTCAGCGCGAGTATGCCCAGCAGCCACACGGGGAACCACGAGCCGGACCTGAAGTCGATCGGTGGTTTCGCGTGCTTGCCGAACAGGTTGTAGGCCGCGAAGACCACGTAGCCGACCAGCAGCCCGATCAGCATCTTCTCGTTGATCGACCAGCCGGACCAGAACACGAGCAGGCTGGAGGAGAAGAACGCCAGCAGCGGGATGGTGTCCCCTCCGGGCAGCCGGAAGGGGCGGTGCTGGTCCGGCAGCTGGCGCCGCAGCGCTCCGATCACCAGGCAACCGGGGGCGAAGGAGACGGCGAAGGCCGAGGTGATGAAGCCGATGAACTTCGACCAGGCGGGGAACGGCAGGAAGAAGAAGCAGCCGACCACGAACATCAGCAGGACGGACACCCACGGCACACCGCGCCGGTTGAGCCGGGTCAGCACCTGCGGTGCGTTGTCGTTGCGGGCGTTGGCGTAGGACAGCCTGGTGGTCACACCCGCGTAGATCAGCCCCGTGTCGGCGGGCGAGATTATCGCGTCCACCCGCAACAGCCAGGCCAACCAGACCACCCCGAGCAGCAGGGACAGCCCCGCCAGCGGCCCGGCGCTCTCCGCGAAGGTCAGCTGGTGCCAGCCCTGCCCCAGCACGTCCTGCGGCAACCCCGTGACGAAGGCGATCTGCAGCAGCACGTAGATCACCGCGGTGATGATCACCGATCCGATCAGCGCGAAGGGCACGTTGCGCTGGGGGTCGTTGGTCTCGCCCGCGAACTCGACGCCGTTGCGGAAGCCCAGGAAGGAGAAAGCGACCCCGGCGGCCGGGATCGCGGTGAAGATCGTTCCGAGTCCCTCCGGGGCGAACCCGCCGAACTCGGTGAGGTTGCCCGGGTTGAACGAGACCGCGAAGAACACGATGACGACCAGCACGATCACCGCGAGCTTCCACCACACCAGGATGTTGTTCAGCCGGGCGAAGACCCCCACCCCCAGGGCGTTGATCGTGCTGTACAGCGCCATCAGCGCTATCGCGATCAACCAGCCGTATCCGCTGACCAGGTATTCGCCCTCTACCGGGGTCATCAGCCACCCCGCGTAGGGGTAGGCGTACTGCATGGTGGCGAGCACTTCGATGGGGGTGACCGCCGCCGCGGCGAGCCAGCTGATCCATCCCGCGCTGAAGCTGGCGAAGGAGCCGAAGGAGTAGTGCGGGAAGCGGATGATGCCCCCGACCACGGGGAACATCACCGACAGCTCGGCGTAGACGAAGCCGATCAACATGATCATGATCGCGCCGATGACCCAGGACAGGATCGCCGCGGGTCCGGCGATCTGGGAGGCGTACAGGGCGCCGAACAGCCAGCCGGAGCCGATGATCGCACCGACTCCGGTGAACAGCAGGCTGATCTTGTTGACGTCCCTGCGCACCCCGTGATCGAGCTGCACCGTGGCGCTGGTCGGCGAAGCGGCCGGTGTTCCCATCTGTCCACCCCATTCGAGTGACTGAAAACACCAAGGTGTTTGCCTAGCACTCTCGGTCACGTGGCGGTGCTCGGCAACACGGAGCAGCAGCGCCTACTGCCTGCGCCTCATCCCGTCGAAGGCGATCCTGGTCACGGTTTCGGCGATCTCGTCCTTGCTCAGTCCCTGCCGCGGTCGGTACCACTCGATGACCGAGTTCACCATCCCGAACAGCAGCCTGCTCGTCAGCGCGGGATCCAGGTCGGAGCGCAGGCTTCCCGCCCGTTCCGCCTCGGCGACCAGCTCACCGACGAGGTGGTCGAACTCCCTGCGGCGTGCCAGGGCCTGACGCTCCACTTTGCTGTTGCCCCGCACGCGCAGCAGCAGGGTGACGAAGGGGAGCTCGTCGATGAGCACCTCGACGCTGCGCCGCACCACGTGGTGCAGCCGGTCCATGGGCTCCCCCTCGCGGGACCGCGGTTCGTCGAGCACCGCGAACAGCGCGTCCAGGGCCCGGTCGACGCTCAGGCGAAGCAGCTCCTGCTTGCTCGAGACGTGGTGGTAGATGGCCGATTTGGTGATACCGAGCCGTTTGGCCAGGTCCTCCATGCTCGTGCCGTCGTAACCACGTTCGTGGAAGACCTTGACGGCGGTGCGCAGCAGGGAATCGAGGTCGTAACCGGGCTTCTTCCGTCCCGCGCCGTCGTTCGTGCTCGCGCCCACCATGTTCGTCAGTCTCGCAGTGCCGTTCCGGCGGCGTCTCCGGGCCCGGCCGCGGCGACGTCCGCGAGTCCCGTCGTCCCGGGCGTCATTCCTCGCGCAGGTCCACGACCCGTCGCGACTTGCCGACCGAGCGCTGCAACGTCTCGGGGGCCACGAGCTCCACCGTGGCGCTGACGCCCACCGCGTCCTTGATCGACGTGGCCAGCGTGGTGGAAGCGCCGGGATCCCCCGAGGCGGGGTCCCCCTCGGTCTCGACCCGGACGCACAGCTCGTCGAGCCGCCCGCTCCTGGTCAGTTCGAGCTGGAAGTGCGGGGACAGCCCGGGTTGTCGGAGCACGAGCTCCTCGATCTGGCCGGGGAAGATGTTGACTCCCCTGAGCAGGATCATGTCGTCGCTGCGTCCGGTGACCTTCTCCATCCGCCGCATCCCCGGCCGGGCCGTTCCGGGCAGCAGCCTGGTCAGATCCCTGGTCCGGTAGCGGATCACCGGCATCGCCTCCTTGGTCAGCGAGGTGAAGACCAGCTCGCCGTGCGTGCCGTCGGGCAGGCTCTCCCCGGTGGCGGGGTCGATGATCTCCGGGTAGAAGTGGTCCTCCCAGATGTGCGGTCCGTCCTTGGTGGTCACGCATTCGTTCGCGACTCCGGGGCCCATCACCTCGGACAGGCCGTAGATGTCGACGGCGTCGATCCCGGCGGACTCCTCGATCTCCGCGCGCATCTCGGTGGTCCACGGTTCGGCTCCGAAGATGCCGATGCGCAGGGAGGTGCTTCTGGGGTCGATCCCCTGGCGGCGGAACTCGTCCAGCAGCGTCAGCATGTACGAGGGCGTGATCATGATGATCTCGGGCCGGAGGTCGCGGATGAGCCGGACCTGGCGCTCGGTCATGCCCCCGGATGCGGGAATCACCGTGCAGCCGAGCCGTTCGGCTCCGTAGTGCGCTCCCAGCCCGCCGGTGAACAGTCCGTACCCGTAGGCGATGTGCACCTTGTGGCCGGGGCGTCCGCCCGCTGCCCTGATGGAGCGCGCCACCACTTCGGACCAGATGTCCAGGTCCCGCTCGGTGTAGCCGACGATCGTGGGGTTTCCGGTGGTGCCGCTGGACGCGTGAACGCGGCTGAGCCGCTCCTGCGGTACGGCGAACATCCCGACGGGGTAGTTCTCGCGCAGGTCGTCCTTGGTGGTGGTGGGGAAGTTCGCCAGGTCGGACAGTCGGCGGCAGTCCTGCGGCCGGACTCCGGCCGCGTCGAACTTGCGCCGGTAGCACGGCACGTTCTCGTAGGCGTGGTGCAGGGTTTCGCGCAGTCGTTCGAGCTGGAGCTCGGCCAGCTCGGAGCGGCTCATGCGTTCCGCCGGGTCCGGATCCGCGCGTCCGTGCGCGGTCCCGGCCGCTCTCGTCTCTCCGGTGCCGGTTTGTCCGCGGATCGTCTCGGTCATGCTTCGCCGTCCTTTCGGGATTCGACGCTGCGGCTGTGCCCGCGGAACTCGGCCACGATCTCGGAGTCGGGTTCGCCGCGGAACACCGTCGTGTCGTAGATGCCGCCGCGTCCCCGGGTGTGGCGTTCGACGGCCCGGGCGTAGAGCACGTCGTCCTCGTGCACGGGCGTGAGGAAGGTGATCTGCGCGCCCGCGGCGACCGTGACGGGGCCGTGGCTGTTGCAGGCGCAGGCGAAGGCGGTGTCCGCGAGCAGGAACACGTAGCCGCCGTGGGCGATCGAGTGCCCGTTGACCATCTCGTGGGTGACGCGCATCCGGGTGAGCGCCCGGCCGTCGGCGGCCTCCAGCAGCTCCACTCCGAGCGCCTTGGATGCGTGGTCGTCGTCGAACATGGCCGCTGTGGGGGCGGCTATCGGTGCTCGCTCCGCGTCCAACTGGCTTCACCACCTCGAATACTGACCGAACAGTCGGTCACTCAATTTCGGTTGTCACCGGGAAGGCAGTGGTGTTTCCGCTGTTCGGGTCCCGGTTATGTCGTGGGCAGCTTTTGATTCGGTGATTGTGCACGAGCTTGTTCTACGTCACAATGCCTACTGACCGATTGGTCGGTTGGCAAGAGTGGGTCGAGTGCGCGAGCCGCAGGCTCGGCCGCCACGCAACGTGATTCCAAGGGAGAGCGCGAGGATGGAACCACTGCGCAGCTACACCGCGGGCCGGTGGCGAAGCCCCTCGGACGAGGGCAGCGCGCTGCACGACGCCGTCACCGGCGAGGAGACGGCCCGCCTGTCCACCGCAGGCATCGACAGGGCCGCCGCGCTCGCCCACGGCAGGGAGGTCGGCGGCCCCGCGCTTCGCGAGCTGACCTTCCACCAGCGCGCCGCCCTGCTCAAATCGCTGGCCTCGTACCTGAGGGAGCACCGGCAGGAGCTCTACGAGCTCTCGGCCCGCACCGGTGCGACCAGGGCGGACTCCAAGTTCGACGTCGACGGCGGCATCGGGGTGCTGTTCTCCTACTCCAGCAAGGGCAGGCGGGAACTCCCCAACGCCACCGTCCACACCGACGGGGGAGCGGAGCCGCTGGGCAAGCAGGGAACCTTCCTCGGGCAGCACATCGCCACCCCGCTGCGGGGGGTGGCGGTGCAGATCAACGCTTTCAACTTCCCGGTGTGGGGGCCGTTGGAGAAGCTGGCTCCGGCCTTCATCGCAGGGGTCCCCACGCTGATCAAGCCCGCTGAGCAGACCGCGCACCTGACCCACCGGCTCGTGGAGCTGATCGTGGAGTCGGGGATCCTGCCGGAGGGCTCGGTCCAACTGCTCTGCGGCAACGCGGGAGACCTGCTGGATCACCTGACCGAGCAGGACCTGCTCTCGTTCACCGGATCCGCCTCCACGGCACAACGGCTCCGCGCCCAGGACAACGTGGTGCGGCAGTCGGTGCGCTTCAACGCCGAGGCCGACTCGTTGAACTGCTCGGTCCTCGGTCCCGACGCCACGCGGGACACCGCGGAGTTCGACCTGTTCGTGCGGCAGCTGGTCACCGAGATGACGGTCAAGGCCGGACAGAAATGCACCGCTGTGCGCAGGGCATTCGTTCCGGAAGGGCGTGTCGACGAGGTCGTGGAGGCCGTCGTGGACCGTCTGGCCGGGATCGAGGTGGGCGATCCGCGGAACCCCGAGGTGGGCATGGGTGCGCTGGCCGACCTGGAGCAGCGGGAGGAGGTCCGGCGCGGTCTCAAGGGGCTGTTGGAGGCCGGACGGCTGGTCCACGGCGATCCGTGGAAGCCCTTCGACCCGGTGGACGCCGACTACGAGCAGGGGGCTTTCGTGCCCCCGATGCTGCTGCGCTGCGACGACCCCGAACTGCCCCAGCCGCACGAGATCGAGGTGTTCGGTCCGGTGGCCACGGTGCTGCCCTACCGGGACGCCGAGCACGCCGTCGAACTGGCCAACAGGGGAGGCGGGAGCCTGGTCGGCTCCGTGGTCTCCGGCGACACCGAGTTCGTCCGGACGGTGGTGCTGGGCGCGGCGTCCCGGCACGGCCGGATGCTGGTGCTCAACGGGTCCGACGCGGAGGAGTCCACCGGGCACGGCTCCCCGCTGCCGCAGCTGGTGCACGGCGGCCCCGGGAGGGCAGGCGGGGGCGAGGAGATGGCCGGGATCCGGGGGGTGCTGCACCACATGCAGCGCACCGCCGTCCAGGGAGACCCCGACACGCTCACGGCGCTGACCGGGCAGTGGGTCCCCGGGAGCACGCGGACCACCACCGGCACGCACCCCTTCCGCAAGTACCTGGAGCAGCTGCGGGTCGGTGACAGCGTCGTGGGCGGGCCGCGCGGTATCACCGCGGAGGACGTGCGGCACTTCGCCGACTTCACCGGCGACGAGTTCTACGCGCACACCGACGAGGAGGCGGCCGCGGCCAACCCGTTCTTCGGGGGGCTGGTGGCGCACGGCTATCTGGTGGTCTCGCTGGCGGCCGGGTTGTTCGTCGCGCCCGAGCCGGGGCCGGTGCTGGCCAACTACGGGCTGGAGAACCTGCGCTTCCTCACTCCGACCTATCCGGGTGACGAGATCACGGTGACTCTGACGGCCAAGCGGATCACGCCGCGGCACAACGCCGACTACGGCGAGGTGCGCTGGGACGCGGACGTGACCAACCAGCACGGCGAGTCGGTGGCGAAGTACGACGTCCTGACCCTGGTCGCCAAGGAGGGGACCACTTCCGGATGAGCCGGGGAGGGACTTGTGCCCTCCCCCGTCGCCGACGGGAATCGGAACCGGAACCGACCGGGCGGTCGGTTCCTATCGGGAGAGGTGAAGCGGTGTGAGCACCGAAGAAGCCACGGTCACCGCCGAGCGGGAGTTGCAAGGCCACTTCGAGGACAAGATCGCCAGGGACCAGCGCGTCGAACCGCGGGACTGGATGCCCTCCGGGTACCGCGAGACCCTGGTGCGCCAGATCGCCCAGCACGCCCATTCCGAGATCATCGGGATGCAGCCGGAGGGGAACTGGCTGACGCGGGCCCCGAGCCTGCGCCGCAAGGCGATCCTGCTGGCCAAGGTCCAGGACGAGGCCGGGCACGGCCTCTACCTGTACTCGGCGGCGGAGACCCTCGGGGTCGACCGTTCGGAACTGACCGGCAAGCTGGTCTCCGGACGCCAGAAGTACTCCTCGATCTTCAACTACCCCACGCTGACCTTCGCCGACATCGGGGTGATCGGCTGGTTGGTGGACGGCGCGGCGATCGTGAACCAGGTGCCGCTGTGCCGCGCCTCCTACGGCCCCTACGCCAGGGCGATGATCCGCATCTGCAAGGAGGAGTCCTTCCACCAGCGGCAGGGCTACGAACTGCTCATGACCATGATGAGCGGAACCGCGAAGCAGCGCGCGATGGTTCAGGACGCCACCGACCGCTGGTGGTGGCCCTCGCTGATGATGTTCGGCCCGCCGGACGGGGACTCCCCGAACACCCGCCAGTCGATGGAGTGGGGGATCAAGCGGCACACCAACGACGAGCTGCGCCAGAAGTTCGTGGACATGACGGTGCCGCAGGCCGAGGCGCTCGGGGTGAGCCTGCCGGACTCGGGCCTGGTGTGGAACTCCGAGCGCGGGCACTACGACTTCTCCGAACCCGACTGGGCGGAGTTCCGGAGGGTCCTGAAGGGCGGCGGTCCCTGCAACACCCAGCGAGTGGAGCGCAGGCGCAGCGCGCACGAGGACGGAGCGTGGGTGCGCGAGGCCGCCGCAGCCCACGCGGCCAAGCAGGCGGCACGAGGGGAGGCGGCGGTATGACCACGGGACCGGACCGGGAAAGCACCGGGGGCGCGGAGGCCCCGGACGCGACGGGGGGCGAGGCCCCGCGGGCCGCGTGGCCGCTGTTCGAGGTCTTCGTGCGCGGCAAGCGCGGACTCAACCACGTGCACGTCGGTTCGCTGCACGCCCCCGACGAGGAGATGGCGCTGCACAACGCGCGCAACCTCTACACCCGCCGCAACGAGGGGGTCAGCATCTGGGTGGTGCGTGCCGAGCACATCACCGCGTCCAGCCCGGACGAGAAGGACCCGTTCTTCGCGCCGAACGGGGACAAGGTCTACCGGCACCCCACCTTCTACGAGATACCGGACGACGTCCCGCACATCTGACTGAGATTTTCTGTTCGCCCTTGATTCGGTGCTCGCTTGGCGGAACCTCTCGCGGCGGCGCCGGTGGGCAACGTGGTCGTTTCGGCACCTCCGGCGCCGAAGCACCACGCCAACCATCAACACGACAGGACAGGGAAGCATCAGTGAGCACAGCGGACGTCGCCCCGGGAGGTTAACGTCATGTCCTTCGACAACGCTTACGAGGCCATCGCCGAAGCGCACCCGGAAGGGGACGCGCGCTGGGCCTTCGGGACCGGCTTCGAGGATCCGCTGTCCGGGGTGGACACCACCGTCCCGGACGGGATCGACCGGGCCGATCTGGCGAGCTACTGCCTGATGCTCGGTGACGACGCGCTGGTCCTCGCGCAACGGCTCACCGAGTGGGTGACCCGCGCCCACGAGCTGGAGGACGAGGTGGCGCTGGCGAACATAGCGCTCGACCTGCTCGGCCAGGCACGCATGCTGCTGGCACGCGCGGGAACGGTCGACGGAAGCGGCCGGGACGAGGACGCGCTGGCCCACTTCCGGCCCGAGGACGAGTTCCGCAACGTGCGGCTGGTCGAGCTGCCGCGGGGGGACTTCGGCAGGACCGTCGCCGCGCTGCTGGTGTTCTCCACCTGGCGACTGGCCCTGTTGAACCGGCTCACCGGCTCGGCCGATCCGGTGCTGGCGGCGGTGGCGGCCAAGGCGGTCAAGGAGGTCGCCTACCACCGCGACTACGCGGCCCGCTGGGCCGTGCGCCTCGGGGACGGCACCGAGTACTCGGCCGAGCGACTGCACGCGGGGTTCGCGGACGTGCTGCCGTTCGCCGAGGAACTGTTCACCCCGCACGCGGTGGAACACCGCCTCGAGCGGGACGGTGTCGCGGTCGATCCCGCTGCGCTGCGCCGGGAGTTCGACGAGGTGCTCGACCAGGTGTGCGCGCGGGCCGCCGCGACGCGGCCCGAAGTCACCCCGGTGGGCACGCTCGCGGGCAGAGCGGGCCGGGACGGGATCCACACCGAGCACTTCGGCTACCTGCTGGCCGAGATGCAGAGTCTCGCCCGCAGCGATCCGGAGGCGACATGGTGACCGGCGGCGAAGTCGACACGTCCGCGGCGCGGGCCGTGGCCGAGACGGTCACCGACCCGGAACTGCCGATGCTGACCCTCGCCGACCTGGGCGTGCTGCGCGACGTCCGTCCGAGCGGGGACGGCGGGGTGCTGGTGACGATCACGCCGACCTACTCCGGCTGCCCCGCGCTGACCGAGATGCGCTCCGACCTGCAGCGCAAGCTGAACGAGGCCGGTTTCGACGACGTGCGGATCCGCACCGAGCTCTCCCCGCCGTGGAGCAGCTCCTGGATCAGCGAACGGGGCAGGCGCAAACTGGCCGAACACGGCATACACCCCCCGGACGACTCCTCGGCCGGAGCCGCGGGGATTCCCGGTACCGCAGGGGGGCCGGTCCCGCTGACCCTGGAGCCACCGCGGCGGCGCGTCAGCTGTCCGAGGTGCGGATCGACGCGCACGGAACGGACCTCGGAGTTCAGCGCGACCGCGTGCAAGGCGCTGTACCGCTGCCTGCGCTGCCTGGAGCCCTTCGAATACTTCAAGGAGATCTGAGTGCCGACGCCGACGGTTTCGAGTCCGAGGACACGGGGCGACAACGCCTTCCACACGCTGCGCGTGGCCGACGTCGAGAAGCTGTGTGACGACGCCGTCGCCGTCACCTTCGACGTGCCCGCGGACCTCGCCGAGCTGTACGACTTCCGGCCGGGGCAGTCGCTGACCCTGCGGCGGTGGACGGCCGAGGGAGAGCACCGCCGCAGCTACTCGATCTGCGCTCGGCGCGGCGAACGCCTCCGCATCGGTGTCCGCCTGGTGCCGGGGGGGATGTTCTCCGGCTGGCTGACCGGCGAGGTCGGTGTGGGTGACGAGGTCGAGGTGCTGCCCCCGTCCGGGCGGTTCACCCCGGAACCGGACACCTCGGGAAGGCACGTGCTGATCGCGGCCGGATCCGGGATCACCCCGGTGCTGTCCATCGCCTCCTCGCTGCTGGCCGAAACCGGCTCCACGGTCACGGTGGTCTACGGCAACAGGCGCAGCGACACGGTGATGTTCATCGACGAACTGGCCGATCTCAAGGACCGGTACCCGGCCCGGTTCGAACTGGTGCACGTGCTCTCCCGCGAGCCGCGCGAGTCGGAGCTGGTCACCGGGCGGCTGGACGAGGACAAGCTGCGGGGGCTGCTCGGCACGCTGATCCCGCTGGACGGTTCGGAGCGGTGGTGGCTGTGCGGGCCGTACGGGATGGTCGACGCGGCCGGGCGCGTGCTCGACGGGCTGGGGGTCCCCCCGGGCAGAGTGCGCCGCGAGCTGTTCTACGTGGACGAACTCCC
Source organism: Actinopolyspora biskrensis (assembly GCF_013408175.1). Lineage (GTDB taxonomy): Bacteria > Actinomycetota > Actinomycetes > Mycobacteriales > Pseudonocardiaceae > Actinopolyspora > Actinopolyspora biskrensis. Next base: position 396,830 of record NZ_JACBYW010000003.1, on the reverse strand, counting down.
TCCCGAGCCCGTGCGGCACGAGGAGAGGGCCGGCGACGGTTCCGCGGGCACGGGCAGGATCACCCTGGACGGGCGCACCACCGAGGTCGCGCTCGACGAGGGCACCCCGGTGCTCGACGCGGCGCAGCGGGTACGCTCCGATCTCCCGTTCGCCTGCAAGGGCGGGGTCTGCGGAACCTGCCGGGCCAGAGTGACCGAGGGGCAGGTGCGCATGCGGCGCAACTTCGCCCTCGAGCAGTCCGAACTGGACGACGGTTTCGTGCTGACCTGCCAGGCGCTTCCCGTGTCGGAGACGGTGGCGGTGGACTACGACGTCTGAGTGGGAGCTTTTCGGCGGTGCCGGTCGCTCGGTGGGGTTGCGTGGCGGAACCTCTCGCGGGCTCTCGCTGCGGGCTCCTCGACATCGGGTAGGCACCTACACAACGTCGAGGCTGTCCTCGCGAGAGCACCACGAGAGAACCCGCGGTCGGTCGGGCGGCTCAGGCTCAGAGCGCTTGGGTCGGACGGTGTCCTTCTTCCGGGAGCTCCTGTCCGGGTTCGCAGCGGCTCGATTGGGCCGCTCGCGACGCAGGTGGCTGCGCGCCAGCGGCCCAACACTCCCGAGGCGCCGATTGCTCACTCCTCCTGCATCGACTCGCCCAGGTCCTCGACGAGGTCTCCCAGCTCGGAGGTGACGCTGCCCTCCTCGGCCGCGTCCTCCACCATGTCCCCGATTCCCTCGAGTGCTTGGCCGAACCAGCTCACGGCTTCCCCTTCCCTTCGGTGGATCTCCGGTTTCCCGCTTCGCCCTGCGGTGCCGACCGCTCGGTCGTACCGGTCGTCGGTCAAGCGGCGAAGCCGCTCGCGACCACCCGAGCGAACCGAGCCGCCGACCTTCCTCTACTCCTCGTCGCCCTCCTCCTCGTCGCCCTCGAACACCTCGTCGAGCATCATTCCGCCGACGGCTCCCGCCGCGACTCCGGCGGCTCCGGCGGCGACCATGCCTCCGATCCCGGAACCTCCGGAGTGCCCCGAGTGCTCGTGCTTGCCGTGGGAGTCGTGGCCTCCGCCGAAGAAACCGCCCGCGGACTGGGCGACGGCCTCCAGCCAGCCACGGATCTCGGAGGTCCAGTCGGTGTGGACCGCTTCCTCCTGGGAACGGTGGATCCTGCCGAGCGCGTCCCCGCCCGAGGTGAACAACCCGCCGCGCCGGTCGGCCTCCAGCACGACGTCGACGCTGTCGGCGCGGGTGACGAAGGTCAGCTCGACCTCGTTGATCCGGCCGGAGAACTCCGGCGGGGCGAAGAACTCCAGTTCCTGGTAGAAGGGGAACTCCTGGGCGATCCCGCTGAGCGTGCCGTGCTCCACGTCGGCGCTTTTCAGCTGGGCCCCCATGCCGAACAGCGCTTCGATCGCGGGGAGCTGGCAGGGCAGCGGTTCCACGTGCAGCGGGTCCATGTCGCCGGTGTCGACCGCGCGCGCGACCGCGACCTCGGTGCGCACGCCCACTCGCATCCCGGGCAGCGGTTGCCCCCGCAGCGCGGTTATCGGAGTCTCCCAGGGCAGGGGGATCTCGAACGGGATGTTCGTGTGCTGCTCGGCTTCCAGCTGGAAGTCCTCCGCCACCGTCAACCGCCGGAACTCCAGCGCCCCCTGCTGGTCGTCGGCGGTCTCGACCTGGGCGATCAGGATCAGGTCGATCCGCTGTATCCGGGTGCTGCCGCTCGCCCCTCCGATGCGCACCTCACCGGAAACGCCGCCTCCGGGGTGGCAGGCTCCTTCCCGTAGGACGGTGTCCACCGAGGGGCCGCCGATGCCGACCGCTTGCAGCATTCGTTTGAACATGTCCGGTCCTTCCGTAGCGGGCCGTTTCGCCGGGTTCGACGGCGAATTCGTCGCGCGAACGGAAGGGTTCCGTGAAAGGTTCCCCCGGCGTGGCCACGTCCGGTGATCGTTACTTCATCGTGAGGCAGTGCCGGGCCCGCGGGCCGTTCCCGGTGCGGGCAGCGCTGAAGTGACCACGTCGCTCACCGGCAACGCCGGGGGTTCTCAGCCGGTGGGCTCGCGAGGACGGCCCCGACGTGCCGTAGTGGCTGCTCGATGTCGAGGGGCCCGCGGCGAGCCCCCGGCCGAGGTTCCCCCACCCGACCCGCCGAGCAGGCCGAGCCGCGGGCTCTCCGGGTCAGTCGGCGAGGTTGGCGACCGCCTGAGCCCAGCGGAAGTACTTGTTGGTCCCCAGGTCCCGCACCGTGCGGATCCCGAACGCGTCTTCGAGCAGCTTGGCGTCGTTCTCGCTGACACCCTGCAGGGCCGATACCGGGGCGTCGGCGAGCTCGGAGATCGTCTTCTCCTCGTAGGCCTTGTTCAGTTTCTCGGCGATGTCGGTCATACGACTCCTTCGGACGCGTGTTTCCGGGGTGGGTCGATCACCCCCGGGCGTTCCTAACACGCAACGGAGTCGGTCGGACACGGAGATGTTGATCTTCTCACGTCCGATTCGTCCGAATGCGGGACAGTGCGAGGTCCACTGTGGATGAAATGTCGACGGTGGACGCGGGCGGGGGTCGTCACTCGGCCTCGGCGAAAACGACATCCCCCACGGCGATGTCCGCGGAGCCCCCGGTGCTCTCGGTGACCCACTGCCGGAACTCCTCGAGCGAGTCCTCGGCGATCGGCACGTCGAACTCGGCGCGCTGCCCGTAGCGGACCTCGCCGGGCACGTGCCCGGCGGCACGCAGCTCGTGGTCCAGTTTGCCCGCCAGCGAGTGCTCCACCGTGACGACCACCGTCCGGGCGCGCAGGCGCCGCACCGTCCCCGCCGTTTCCAGCGCCGTGGTGACGGCGGTGCCGTACGCCCTGATCAGGCCGCCGGACCCGAGCAGCACTCCGCCGAAGTACCGCACCACCACCGCGACCGTGTTGGTCAGCTCGTTGCGGCGGAGGACCTCCAGGATGGGGACGCCGGCGGTTCCCGAGGGCTCACCGTCGTCATTGGACTTCTGGCTCTCCCCCGAGTCACCGAGCACGTACGCGTAGCAGTGGTGCCGGGCGTCCGGGTGCTGTTTGCGGCACCGCCCGATGAACTCCCGAGCCTCTTTCTCGGATTCGACGCGTTCGAGCGAGCACAGAAAGCGCGACTTCTTCTCCACGAGCTCGGCGGATCCCGCGTTTCGAATGGTGCGCATGTTTCCTTCCCGTTCTCGGTGGCCCGTTCCGTCGCCGCTCCGCGGCGAACGGAACCGAAGGCAGGCTCACGGCCGGAAACCGTGACAGCGGTCACCCCTGGTCGGATGTGATCTCCGGCACCTCGTGTGAGCGGTGTTTATTCCCTGCGCACGTGCCTGAATCACGGGAGCGGTGGGTGCGATTTTCGTCGCGTGGAGCGGGCACGTACCGTCCATTCTCATGGAGCAGTCATCGAGTCCGTTGGAGCCCGGCACGCGTGTGCGCGCTTCGTTCGGTCGCTTTCAGGATCAGATCGGGACCGTGGTCGAGACCGCGACCGGTCTGCCGGACGTGTTCGACGGTCCCGTGCTGTGGGTGCGCTTCGACGGGGACGAAGAACCCGGGTTGGTCGCCGGTCGTTTCCTCGAGCGTACAGGCTGAACGGTAACGCCGGTCGGCGGCGACCCGGGGCCCCGGACCGGAGACGGCGGCGAGCGGCACGCGTCGACCCGCGTGCTCGGCCGGACAGGTGAACCGGGTGATCCGGATGTGAGCAAGGATAATGACTCCGTCCGAGACGTTCCGGATAAAATCGGCGTCGCAGGCGGGCCCGGGGTGGCCCACGGCGGTCGACCCGCCCACTCTGCAGGGATGCCGGTTTTCGAACGGACGGAGACGATGCGGGTTCTGGTCATCGGGGGAGGCGTAGGCGGACTCGCCGTGGCCAAAGGCCTGCTCGACAAGGGGCACCGGGTTCGGATCTACGAGCACGCGGACCGGCTCCGGGACGGTGGGGCCGGGGTGACCATCTGGAGCAATGGTACGGCCGCGTTGAGCGGGCTGGGGATCTCCCTCGAGGGCGTCGGCCGTCAGCTGCACAGCCTGCGGGCCATGACCGCGGCGGGCAGGATGCTCTGGGAAGCCGACCTCGACGAGGTCACGGAGCGTCTCGGCGCTCCCACGGTGGAGATTCCCCGGCGTGAGCTGCTGAACAGGATGGCGGAGGCGCTGCCGGGAGGGGTCTTCCGCTTCGGCAGGCGCTGCGTCGGTGTCCGGGAGTTCGCCGACCACGTCGTCGCCGATTTCGAGGACGGCGGCTCGGAGACCGGGGACGTGGTGGTCGGCGCGGACGGGCAGCGTTCGATGGTGCGGCGCACGGTTCTCGGCGGGGAGCCCGCGCGGCTGACCGGCTGGGCCAGCTGGCAGGGGCTCACCTACAGCGACCTCCCGATAGCGCACGGTTACCAGACGCTGAACATCGCCGGGCGGGACGGGCACTGCGGGCTCATCCCCGCCGGGGACGGTCTGCTCCACTGGTGGTTCGACATGCCGTGGAGCGAGGACCACCCCGAGCTGACGGTCTCGGACCTGCGGGCCGCCTTCACCGGCTGGCCGGATCCGGTGGAGGAGCTGTTGGCTTCCGTCACCGACGAGGACCTCGGTTTCTTCCCGCACATCCGGCACCAGGTCCCCAAGGTGTGGGGCGGGCCCCGCACCACGCTGATCGGCGACGCCGCGCACGCCATGCCGCCCGCCGTGGCCCAGGCCGCCAACCAGACCATGGAGGACGCCTGGCTGCTCTCCTCCGCGCTGTCGCGCGTGGAGGGGGACCCGGAACCGATGCTGCGGGACTACGAGCAGCAACGTCGCCCCAGGGTGGCCAAGGTTTCCCGCACGGCCGCGCTGACCTCGGCGCAGCGGCGCACCCCGTTGCAGCGCATCGGCAAGTTCCCCGGGTGGATCGCCACCCGCAGCCAGGTGATCTCGCTGCGCTCCGGCAGCAACATCCTGCGCGGTCTGGCGTATCCCTCCGTGAGCGTGGGCGTGGCCTGACCGAGGTCTTCTGTTCAGGTTGATCAAGTGGTTCCGTGGCGGAATCTCCCGCGGGCTCTCGCCGCGGGTGCCCCGACCTCGGGTAGCGGCCCGCACGACGTCGGGACCGTCCTCGTGTGGGCACCACGGGAGAACCCGCGGCGGTGCGAGCTGCTCGGGTGAAACTTTCGGCGCCGCGGGCGCCGAAGCACCACACCAGCCATCAGCATGACAGGAAAGCATCAGTGAGGAGTTTTTCGGGCCCTCCGGAATCCTCCGGAACCCGCGGGCACGGCGGGGCCCGGCCCCCTCGCGGTGGAAGCACGAAGAGCGGGGCGTGCCGCGGCACGCCCCGCTCCGGCAGAGGAAACCGCCCCGCCCGCGCGGGGGCGGGCGGAAGTCACGCCCCGAAGACGTCCGGGTCCGGACCGACGCGGTTGCCGGTCTCCAGCTCGCCGATCGCGGCCATGTCGTCCTCGCTGAGCTCGAAGTCGAACACGTCGAGGTTCTCCCGCACCCGCGAAGGAGTCGCCGACTTGGGGATGGCCACGTGGCCCAGCTGGACGTGCCAGCGCAGCACGACCTGAGCGGCGGACTTGCCGTACTTCTCGGCCATCGTCCGCAGCCCGGAGTCCTCCAGCAGACCCTTGCCCTGTCCGATGGGGCTCCACGCCTCGGTGACGATGCCGTTCTCGGCGTGGAACTCGCGCAGCTCGGACTGCTGCAGGTTGGGGTGCAGCTCGATCTGGTTCACGGCGGGCACGATGCCGGTCTCGTCGAACAGCCTGCGCAGGTGGGCCTTGTGGAAGTTGGAAACCCCGATGGCCTTGGCCCTGCCCTCGGAGTGCAGCTTCTCGAACGCCTTCCAGGTGTCCACGTAGGCGTCCTGACCGGGCATCGGCCAGTGGATCAGGTACAGGTCGACGTAGTCCAGCCCGAGCTTGCTCAGGCTGTCGTCGAACGCGCGCAGCGCGTTGTCGTAGCCCTGACCGTCGTTCCACAGCTTGGTGGTCACGAACAGCTCATCACGAGGCACTCCGGACTGGGAGATGGCCTTGCCGACCCCCGCCTCGTTGCCGTAGGCCGCCGCCGTGTCGATGCTGCGGTAGCCCGCCTCGACAGCGGTCTGAACCGGGGCGACGACCTCGTCAGACGGGATCTGGAAAACGCCGAAACCCAGCTGCGGCATCTTCGCGCCTGTGTTGAGCGTGATGTTCGGAACCTGGTTCATGCGGTTTTTTCCCTTCACGAATGTCGACTCGTGGCACGCCTCGTCCGAACGGGCGTTGTGGACGCGCCCGTTCGGACGAGGCGGCACCATTCCGGTCAACCGATGGAATCGATCAAGCATTCCCGGCGGGGCGATTCCAGCACGTTCCCCTTCAGAGCGTCGGCGGCTCGGTTTGCCTGGCGTGTCGATCGGGTGGTGACAAGCGGCTGCGCCGCTTGCTCGACGGCCTGCCCGTCCCGGCTGAGCACTCGCCCGACCCGCGTGGGCCTTGCGCACCCGGCGCGCCCGCGCCGGGCTCAACCGCTCCGGTCGCCGGGGCCGCGCCCCGCGTCCACCGGTTCCGCACCGCCCCGGGCGGGAGCGGTGTGCCTGCCGTGCACCTCCTCCGTGGAGGTGGTTCCCGCGGCGTGGCCCAGCCGGTCCAGCCTGCCGGACAGTGCCGCGAAGGCCAGCCCCACGAGCGCGAGTATCGCGCCGACCCAGCTCGGGGCGATGAGCCCGAAGCCCGCGGCGATCACCAGCCCGCCCAGGTAGGCGCCGAGCGAGTTGGCGATGTTGAAGGTGGACTGGATGCTCGCCGACCCCAGGGACGGAGCCTCCTTGGCCTGGTCCAGGATCCGCGCCTGGATGCTCGGTATCGCGGCGAAACCGGTCAGGCCGACGAGGAAGACGTTGGCCGCGACGAGGACCGTGTTCTCCGCGGTGAAGGTGAACATCATCAGCACGATCGCCAGTGCGGTCAGGAAGCCGTACAGCGTCCGCATCGGGGAGTGGTCGGCCAACCTGCCGCCGAGCACGGTCCCCAGCGTCATACCGGTTCCGAACAGGGCGAGCAGCACGGTCGCCCCCACCGGGGTGTAGCCGCTCACCTGGACCAGCAGCGGCTTGATGTAGCTGTAGAAGGAGAACATCGCGCCGAAGCCGAACACCACGACCGCGAAGGCCAGCCACACCTGCGGGCGCTTGAACGCGGTCATCTCGCCGCGCAGGCTGGCCTCGGTCGGCTTGGCCTGGCGCGGCACCAGCGCGCTGACCGCGACGAGCGCCACGGCCCCGATCAGCGCGACGAAGCCGAAGGTCCAGCGCCAGTTGATGGCCTGCCCCAGCAGGGTGCCCAGCGGCACGCCGATGATGTTGGCCACGGTGAGACCGACGAACATCATCGAGATGGCCCGCCCGCGCTTGTCCCTGCTGACGAGGCTCGCGGCGACCACGGCGCCGATGCCGAAGAACGTTCCGTGCGGCAGCCCGGCGATGAACCGCGCGCCCAGCAGCGAGAGGTGGGTGGGGGCGACGACGGACAGCAGGTTGCCCACGATGAACAATCCCAGCATGCTCAGCAGCATGGTCTTCCTGCGCACGCGCATGCCCGCGACGGTGAGCAGCGGTGCGCCGACGACGACCCCCAGGGCGTACAGCGAGATGTATCCACCCGCGGCGGAGATCGTCACGTCCATGTCGGCGGCCACTTCGGGAAGCAGCCCCATCATGACGAACTCGGTGGTGCCGATCCCGAACGCCGCGATGGCTAGTGCCAGCAGGGCAACAGGCAACGCTTTCTCCTCCGGTGTTGCGCGAACACGCCGACAGCTTCGTACGCCGCGGGACTCATCGGGTCCTCACCGGCGGTTGAGAGATCGGGTGGCAGTCGACTGAGCGTGGGCCCTCGGCCCGGACCGTTCATGATCGATTCGGGTCGCGCGTCGTCGCGCATCCCGGCACACCACAACGTTACCCGTTCCGGGTTTGTTCCTGCATCGATTATGAACGCTGCCACGTACGTGATCGGTCCTGTTTCACCCGACCGGATGACAAGACTGGGGTGGTGTCGCACGAGCCTCCGCGGGGATGAGGCAGGGTGACTCCCGAGACGTCACCCGGTGGCGGGGAATCCGCTCACGAGGCAGCGGGGCCCGCCGCCCGAGCACCTGCGACAACCCCGAGCGGAACACCTCGGCGCGACGTGGCCCGAGTTCGGCTCACGTTGTCGGAGCCCCGTGTCCGCAGGTATAGCCTGTCCCGGCACGGCGTGTGACACCGATGGAGGAGTCGTCCTATGGATGGTGCGCTTTCTGTTGGGTGGGACGGCTGGACGGCCGTCCCGATCGAACTGGCTCTGGACAATTCCGTGAGCCTGCAGGCCCGAGCAGCGTACGCACTCATCCAGGCCAACGGCCGCGTTCGACTGGACGACCTGGCATCGGCGGGGGCCGCCGATCCGATAGCGCTGGTGGCCGAGCTGGAGCGGAGCGGTTGGCTCACCGGGGCCTCCGAATCGGGCAGCGTGCGCTGGACGGTGCACTCCGGTGCCGTCTCCCGTGGCGAGCGCACCACCCTGGCCACCGAGGTCACCGCCCCGGTGGCCAAACAGGCTCCGCAGCGCGAGACCGAGCAGGAGTCCGCGGGCGATGCCCCCTCGGCGAACACGATGACCTCGGAAAGCATCGTGCGCCAGTGGGCCGAGCAGCAGAAGACGCCGTTCCCCGACTCCATACTGGAGAAGCTGGCCAAGGAGATCCGGTCCAAGCGGGAGCTGTCCCCGCTGGCGAACACCGGCGACCTCATAGCGGCCCTCAACATCTGGAGGGACAAGAAGGCCGCCCCCAGCAAGTTCCCCGAGTGCTACGGGGAGGCGCTCCAGCGCTCCGCGCGGGACGTGTACGACAGCTCCTCGAACGCGGAGGTCGCCAAGAGCTCCGCGAAGCCCGCGCGCCCCGACGGCTCCGAGCAGCGGAAGGTCACCATCCCGGACTCGTCGTCCGGCGGTGCCGTCGCGCGCACGCGACCGCTGCCGGGGCACTGCGGCAACCCGGAGTGCGACAACGGCTACATCGAGCAGGACGACGGGCGGGTGCGGAAGTGCCCGAAGTGCCTGCCCGAACCCACGTTCGGCCGCAGGGCCTTCGACCTGCCGAGGCAGGCGCACTACGTCGCCGCGCAGAACAAGCAGCGGCTGCGTGCGAGCATTCGTGAGCGGGAGGACGATTCCAGGGTCGTCGATGTCGACGGGTCCTCGAACGAGGAGGGAGCCTGATGGAGACCTACGAGCTGCCCGAGCTTTTCCAGCTCGTCGCCAGTTACGACAAGTCGTTCGAGTTCCTGGCCTATCCGAAGACGGAGCAGCAGCAGGGCAAGGCCGATCTCACGGCCGAGTCGTGGGCCGCGGCGCTCGGTGACATCCCGGCCGACTTCGCCAAGTCCGTTGTCGTCGAGCACTATCGGAGGAACTCCACCTCCGTGTCGACGAGCGTGATCCACCGGGAGTGGGTGGAGTACCGGAACCAGCAGATCCAGAAGGCGGAGAGCGCGGAGATCAAGGCGAAGCGACGCCCCTCGGCGGAGGAGTCGCTGCGCGGCTGGGAACGAGCCACGGCGGCGTTGCTGGAGGCCAGGGGGCAGGACCCCGACAACGCGATCGAGGACATCCGGGCGCGTCGGACGGTGCTGCAGGTCAAGTGCCCCGTCTGCAAGGCCCTTCCCGGGAAGGGCTGTGTGGTCAACACGGGCAAGCGGATCCAGCCCCTGTCGAACAACAACTCCCACCCGTCCCGCTTCGACGCGGCGGGGATCGAGCAGCAGCGTCCGACCATGCCGCCGCGCACCAGGGAGTACCGGGAGGAGATCCCCGGCGCCGCACCGATGCCCGAGGAGTAGGCCGCCGCACCGAACCGCACCGCCGCCGTGAGCGCGGGGAAGGCCCGCGAACCGGCGGGTGCTCGGCGATCAGGCTCGGTGCTCCCCGCCGGAGTTCCCCTGCCGCGTGACGTGAGCCTCCAGCTCCATTCGCTCGGACATGTGCGGGTAGTGCAGTTCGAACGCGGGGCGGGCGGACCTGATGCGCGGCAGCTCGTGGAAGTTGTGCCGCGGGGGCGGGCAGGAGGTGGCCCACTCCAGCGAGTTGCCGTGGCCCCACGGGTCGTCGACGTTGACGACCGCGCCGTAGCGGTAGCTCTTGAAGATGTTGTACAGGAACGGAAGCATCGAGGCTCCGAGCAGGAACGCGCCGGCGCTGGAGATCATGTTGAGCGTGGTGAACCCGTCCGTCGGCAGGTAGTCGGCGTACCGCCGCGGCATCCCCTCGTTGCCCAGCCAGTGCTGCACCAGGAACGTGGTGTGGAAGCCGATGAAGGTCAGCCAGAAGTGTGCCTTGGCCAGGCGCTCGTCCATCATCCGGCCGACCATCTTGGGGAACCAGAAGTAGATCCCCGCGAACACGGCGAACACGATCGTCCCGAACAGCACGTAGTGGAAGTGCGCCACCACGAAGTAGGTGTCCGAGACGTGGAAGTCCAGCGGTGGTGAGGCGAGCAGCACCCCGGTCAGCCCGCCGAACAGGAAGGTCACCAGGAAACCGATGCTGAACAGCATCGGGGACTCGAAGGTGATCTGGCCGCGCCACATGGTGCCGATCCAGTTGAAGAACTTGATGCCGGTGGGCACGGCGATCAGGAACGTCGTGAACGAGAAGAACGGGAGCAGCACCGCACCGGTGACGAACATGTGGTGGGCCCAGACCACCACCGACAGGAAACCGATCGTCCAGGTCGCGTACACCAGACCGGTGTAGCCGAACAGCGGCTTGCGGGAGAACACCGGCAGGATCTCGGTGATGATGCCGAAGAACGGCAGCGCGACGATGTAGACCTCGGGGTGGCCGAAGAACCAGAACAGGTGCTGCCACAGCACACTGCCGCCGTTGGCCGGGTCGAAGACGTGCGCCCCCAGGTGCCGGTCGGCCAGCAACCCGAACAGCGCGGCGGTGAGGATCGGGAAGGCGACCAGGATCAGCAGGCTGGTGACCAGGATGTTCCAGGTGAAGATCGGCATCCGCCACATGGTCATGCCCGGTGCGCGCATGCACACGATCGAGGTGATCATGTTGACCGCGCCGAGGATCGTGCCGAGGCCGGAGACGATCAGCCCCGTGATCCAGAGGTTCCCGCCGATCCCCGGGCTGTGCTCTCCCCTGGCCAGCGGGGTGTAGGCGGTCCAGCCGAAGTCGGCCGCTCCGTTGGGGGTGATGAAGCTGCCGATCACGATCAGCCCGCCGAACAGGAACAGCCAGTAGGAGAACGCGTTCAGCCGGGGGAAGGCCACGTCGGGGGCGCCGATCTGCAGCGGCAGCACCACGTTGGCGAATCCGAACAGGATCGGGGTGGCGAACAGCAGCAGCATGATCGTGCCGTGCATGGTGAACAGCTGGTTGTACTGCTCCTGCGAGATCACCTGCAGTCCGGGGGCGGCGAGCTCCGCGCGCAGGAACATCGCCAGCAGGCCGCCGATGAGGAAGAACGTGAAAGCCGTGGAGAGGTAGAGCATCCCGATCTGCTTCGGATCGGTGGTGCGGCTCAGCGCCACGAGCACCGAACCCTTCGGGGCGCGTGCTCCTTCGGACGCGCGCGTGGGGACCGGTGTCGGACGCGTACCGGAAGTAGCCATCCTGCCTCCTTCGGCTCGGTGGCACGCCGGTCCAGTCTTGCTCCGGTGCTGTTGGCTCGCAAAACGTGTTCTTAACCCGATGGGTTGATGTTTGGCCCGCTCGAACCGTTCGCGGAGAACTTCCGGCGGGAGTCCGTCCGGCTCGGGTGCTCGGCCGACGCGGAACGCGTGGTTCGGACGCATCGCGAGGCGGCAGGGCACGTGGCTGCGGATCGCCGCTCGAGGTGCCCTCCAGCGCTCCTGGGGGCGCCGACTCGCGTGCGGGCTGCCCGGCCGGCCGCGCGACGTTCCGTTGCGAGCTCCGAGCGGCTCGGAGCCGGGGAGGTGGCGGCCGGTGGCGCTCCCGGCCCGCCGGGTCAGCGCGGCCGGGGTTCCGTGCCCAGCGCGCCCATGGCCATTCGGTGCAGCAGCGCGGACATGGTGCCGGTGTCCAGCCGCGCGCTGTAGGGGGTGGAGTTGATCAGACCGAGCACGGCGTGGGTGGAGGCCCGCGCGGTGTCCTCGTCCAGTTCGGGGCGAACGGTGAGCAGGGTGCGCACCCAGACCTCGACGTAGCCGCGCTGCAACTCCCTGACCCGGTGCCGGTCGGGTTCGGTCAGGCTGTCGAGATCGCGCAGGTGCACGGTGATCAGCGCTGAGTTCGTCAGCGCGAACTCGATGTGCCAGCGCACCAGGCTTTCGAGCGCTTCGGCGGGGTTCGCGGTGCTCGCCGTTCTGGCCCGGCCGCCGCGGAGCAGCTTCTCGCTGATGCCGGTGAGCATCTCGCCCAGCATCGCGTCCTTGCTGCGGAAGTGCCGGTACAGCGCCGGGCCCGACACGCCGACAGCCGCTCCGATGTCGTCGATCCCGACCCCGTGGAATCCGTACCGTGCGAACAGCTCCGCCGCGGCTCCGAGGATCTGCTCGCGTCGTGAGGGGGTCTGGGGCGAGGCGGGAGGCTGCTCGGCGGCGTTGCGCGTCATCGACTCCGATACTAGACGAATCCAGTTAGGAGGCGTTAACATAAGTACGTTAACGATCACTAACAACGTTGCCGAGAGTGTGTCTGTCCGGCCGGAAGTCCCACCGTGCGGGGCGGGAACGAGAACGGAAGGTGCGGTCAACGAGATGGATGCGCCGGTACTGTCCACCGCCGTCGACCCGACGGCCGACTCCTACGCGCGCTACACCGCGGAGCACGCGGCCCTGGTCCAGGACCTCGAGGAGCAGCTCGCCCGCGCCCGGGCCGGTGGTCCGGAGAAAACCAGGCGGCGGCACGTCGAACGCGGCAAACTGCTGCCGCGCGAAAGGGTGGACACGCTCCTCGACCGCGGCTCGCCGCTGCTCGAGCTCTCCCCGATGGCCGCGCACGGGCTCTACGAGGACGAGGCCCCCTCGGCGGGGATCATCACCGGGATCGGCCGGGTGGCGGGCCGCGAGTGCGTCGTCGTGGCCAACGACGCCACGGTCAAAGGGGGGACCTACTACCCCGTCACGGTGAAGAAGCACCTGCGTGCGCAGGAAGTGGCCCTGCACAACAACCTGCCCTGCATCTACCTGGTCGACTCGGGCGGTGCCTTCCTGCCGCGCCAGGACGAGGTCTTCCCGGACCGGGAGCACTTCGGACGCATCTTCTACAACCAGGCCACGATGTCCGCACGCGGAATCCCGCAGATCGCGGCGGTGCTCGGCTCCTGCACCGCGGGCGGGGCCTACGTCCCGGCCATGAGCGACGAAGCGGTGATCGTGCGCGAGCAGGGCACCATCTTCCTCGGTGGTCCGCCGCTGGTGAAGGCGGCCACGGGCGCCGAGGTGAGCGCGGAGGAGCTCGGCGGCGGCGGGCTGCACGCCCGCACCTCGGGAGTGACCGACCACCTGGCCGCCGACGACGCCGACGCGCTGCGCACGGTGCGCTCCATCGTCGGCACCACGGACAGCGGGCGGCAGCCCTCCCCGCGGTCGGCTCCGGTCGAGGAGCCCGCCGTGGACCCGGAGCAGCTCTACGGGGTGGTTCCCACGGACAGCAGGACCCCCTACGACGTGCGCGAGGTGATCGCCCGGATCGTCGACGGCAGCCGCTTCTCGGAGTTCAAGTCGGAGTACGGGCAGACCCTGGTCACGGGCTTCGCCCGGATCCACGGCAGGCCCGTGGGCATCGTCGCCAACAACGGGATCCTGTTCGCCGAGTCCGCGCTCAAGGGGTCCCACTTCGTGCAGCTGTGCGACCGCAGGGAGATCCCGCTGGTGTTCCTGCAGAACATCTCGGGGTTCATGGTGGGCAAGGAGTACGAGGCCGGGGGGATCGCCAAGCACGGGGCCAAGATGGTCACTGCCGTGGCCTGCGCCCGCGTCCCGAAGCTGACCGTGGTGATAGGGGGCTCGTTCGGCGCGGGAAACTACTCGATGTGCGGGCGCGCCTACTCGCCGCGGTTCCTGTGGATGTGGCCGAACGCCCGCATCTCGGTGATGGGCGGGGAGCAGGCCGCCTCGGTGCTGTCCACCGTCCGGCGCGACCAGCTCGAGGGAAGCGGGCAGCACTGGTCCGCCGAGGAGGAAGAGGAGTTCAAACAACCCGTGCGGGAGCAGTACGAGCGGCAGGGACATCCCTACTACTCGACCGCCCGGCTCTGGGACGACGGAGTGATCGACCCGAAGCAGACCAGGAACGTGCTCGGACTGGCCCTGGCCACGGCGGAGAACGCTCCGTTGGAGCCGGTGAACAACGGTGTGTTCCGCATGTGACCGAACGTGGAGCGAGAGCGGATGTCCAGCACGAGCAGGGCCGGTCGGAGGGAAGAGATGGTCCACACACAACCGTCGGAAGCGCGGCGTTTCAGCACGGTGCTGGTGGCCAACCGCGGAGAGATCGCGGTGCGCGTCATCAGGACACTGCGCCGCCTGGGGATTCGTTCCGTGGCCGTGCACAGCGACGCCGACGCGGAGGCCGCCCACGTGGCCGAGGCGGACACGGCCGTGCGCATCGGACCGGCCGCGGCCTCCGAGAGCTACCTGCGCGGCGAACGGATCCTGGAGGCGGCCGCGGCCTGCGGTGCGCAGGCCGTGCACCCCGGGTACGGCTTCCTGTCCGAGAACGCCGAGTTCGCCGCGGCCTGCGCGGAGGCGGGCCTGACCTTCATCGGTCCGTCCGCGACCGCGATCGAGTCGATGGGCGACAAGATCCGCGCGAAGCGCACCGTGGCCGAGGCCGGCGTGCCGCTGGTTCCGGGAAGCGGCGCGGAGGGGGCCACCGACGAGCAGCTCCGGCGGGCGGCCCTGGAAACCGGGCTCCCCGTGCTGTTCAAACCGGCGGCGGGCGGCGGAGGAAAGGGAATGCGGCTCGTGCACACCGCGGAGGAGCTCACCGCGGCGATCGACGCCGCGCGCCGTGAGTCCCGCGCGTCGTTCGGCGACGACACGCTGTTCGTGGAACGCTTCGTCACGCGTCCCCGGCACGTCGAGGTCCAGGTGCTCGGCGACTCCCACGGCAACGTGGTGCACCTCGGGGAGCGGGAGTGCAGCCTGCAGCGCAGGCACCAGAAGATCGTCGAGGAGGCCCCCTCGCCGCTGCTGGACCCGGCGACGCGTTCGGAGATCGGCGCCTCCGCCGTGGAGGCGGCCCGTGCCGTGGGGTACGTGGGCGCGGGAACGGTGGAGTTCATCGTCTCGGCGGACAAGCCGGAGGAGTTCTTCTTCATGGAGATGAACACCAGGCTGCAGGTCGAGCACCCGGTGACCGAGATGGTCACCGCCGTGGGCGGGGAACCGGAGCGCGCCGCCCGGTCCGCGCGGAGCCGGGACGGGCAGCCGGAGGGGCTGGACCTGGTCGAGTGGCAGGTCCGCGTCGCCGAGGGCGAACCCCTCCCGTTCCGGCAGGACGAGCTGGACATGGTGGGACACGCAGTGGAGGCGCGGCTCTACGCGGAGGACCCGGCCAGGGGGTTCCTGCCCACGGGTGGCGAGATCGTGCGTTTCCACGAGCCGGGGGGAGCCGGTGTCCGGATCGACTCGGGAGTGCGCGGCGGCGACCGGGTCGGTTCCGACTACGACCCGATGCTTGCCAAGATCATCGGCTGGGGGAGGACCCGTTCCGAAGCGCTGCGCAGGTTGGACGGCGCGCTGGCCGGGACGACGCTGCTCGGGCTGCACACCAACTCCGCTTTCCTGCGGGCGCTGCTGGACCACCCGGACGTACGCGCGGGCGAGCTCGACACCGGACTCGTGGAACGGGAGCTCGACGAGCTGCTGGACGGCAGCGGAGAGCGGGCGGCACCGCCCGAGCACGTGCTGATCGCCGCCGCCACGGTTCGACTGATGGAACTGGAGCCCGCCGGTCCCGCACGGGACCCCTGGGAGGCGCTCACCGGCTGGCGGATAGGTGGCCGGGCCTGGATGAGCCGGACCTTCGAGGTATCCGGCGTGCGCTGGACCGTGCGGCTGCGCGGGGACTCCACGGCGGCCGAGGCGCTGGTCGAGCGGGAACCCGGCGCGGAGGCCCCCCGGCCGAGCCCGGTGCGCGCCGGTCGAGACGGCTCCGTGCTCGCGGTCACCCTGGACGGACGAACCAGGCGCTACCGCTACGCCCTGTCCGGGGAGACGGTCCGGCTCGCCGCCGAGGGGGGAACCTGGTCGCTGACCGAGCGCACCCTGCTCGCCGACGCGGCGGGGAAGTCGAACGTGACCGACGGTGCGGTCACCAGCCCCATGCCCGGAACGGTGCTGGTAAGCAACGTCGAACCCGGCCAGCGGGTGCGCGGCGGTCAGGCGCTGTTCGTCGTCGAGGCGATGAAGATGGAGCACACCGTGACCGCTCCCGTGGACGGCACCGTCACGGAGGTGTTCGCGACGACGGGCCGGGCGGTCGAGCTGGAACAGCCGCTCGCGGTGGTCACCGCGGACGGAGACGTCCCTCCCGAGGAGTGAACCTCCCCGGGAGGAAATTCGGCGCGGCACACCCACGCCGCGAACCGCTCAGGAGGTCGGGATGGTCGATTACCAGCTCAGCGACGAGCACGAGCAGTTGCGTCAGGCGGTCAGGTCCTTTTCGCTCAAGGAGGTGGCCCCCGTGATCGGGGACTACTACGAGCGGGAGGAGTTCCCCTACCCGCTGGTGGGGAGCATGGGGGAGATGGGGCTGTTCGGGCTTCCGGTCCCGGAGGAGCACGGCGGCATGGGCGGTGACTACCTCGCGCTCTGCGTCGCCATCGAGGAGCTCGCGCGGGTGGACTCCTCGGTGGCCGTGACCCTGGAGGCCGGGGTGTCGCTGGGGGTCATGCCGATCTACCGGTTCGGCACGCCGGAGCAGCGCGAGCAGTGGCTTCCGCGGCTCGCCGCGGGTGAGCTGCTCGGTGCCTTCGGGCTGACCGAACCGGACGGCGGTTCCGACGCGGGCGCCTGCCGCACCACGGCCGAACAGCACGGTTCCGAGTGGGTGCTCAACGGTTCCAAGGCGTTCATAACCAACTCGGGGACCGACATCACCGGCTTCGTCACGGTCGCCGCCGTCACCGGCAGGAAGCCGGACGGGGGCAAGGAGATCTCCACCATCATCGTTCCCGCGGGAACACCGGGGTTCACCGTGGCCCCCAAGTACTCCAAGGTGGGCTGGAACGCCTCCGACACCCACGAGCTGGTCTTCGAGGACTGCCGGGTTCCGGCCGAGAACCTGCTCGGTCAGCGTGGTCGCGGGTACGCGCAGTTCCTGGCCACCCTGACCGAGGGGCGGGTGGCCATCGCCGCCCTCGGCGTCGGCCTCGCCCAGGGGTGCGTGGACGAGTGCCTGCGCTACGTCGAGGAGCGCAGCGCCTTCGGGCGCAGGATCGGGCAGAACCAGTCGATCCAGTTCAAGATCTCGGACATGGAGCTGCGCGCGCACACGGCCAGACTGGCCTACTACGACGCGGCCAGCCGGATGCTGCGCGGCGCGCCTTACCAGAAGCAGGCCGCCGTGGCCAAGCTGGCCGCCTCCAACGCGGCCATGGACAACGCGCGGGACGCCACCCAGATATTCGGTGGCTACGGCTTCATGAACGAGACGCCGGTCGGCCGGTTCTACCGGGACGCCAAGATCCTGGAGATCGGCGAGGGCACCAGCGAGGTGCAGCGGATGCTGATCGCCAGGGAGCTCGGGCTCCCGGCCTGATCGGAGCCGGCGGGGCCGCGGGTCGGCTGGCCCGCCGGGAGAACCCTGGTGCTCGCCCGGCCGGGGCGTTCACCGCGGGTCGTTCACCGGGCGAGCGGCGGGGCCGCCAGCGGCCCCGCACCGCCGCGCGAGCCGACCCGTCGACTCCCTAGTAGCGGTACTGGCCGTGCGGGATGGTGATCTCGGTGTCGGTCTCCTCGACGCCGTGGTCGGGGAACCCCGCGGGCGGCTGCCCGCTGCCGGGGGCGGTCGCCTCGGGGAACTCGGTGGGGAAGCCCTCGTCCGCGGGCCACTCCTCGTTCCCGCCGGCCTCGGGGTGCGCGTGCGCGGGCCGGGGTTCCGCGCTGCCGGGCCACTCGGCCTCTTCCGGGGCGGGGTGGTCGTTCAGGTGCTGCAGCACCCAGTCCCTGGCCAGCGCGCTCGGAGAGGTCCCCTGCTCGGCGGCCAGTTCCTTGAGACGTTCGTTGGCCATCAACGGGAGACGCAGTTGATGTACTTCGGAGGTGCCGAAGCTGCGGCCGGTGCCGGTGGTCTCCGGGTCCTCGTCGGGGGAGAGCGCCGCGAGGTAGGACTCGAGTTCGCCGTCCGGCTGGTCCTGCTGCTGTGTGTCGACATCGTCGGTGCGCTGTCGACGTCCGATCTTCGCCCGTCCTAGAACCACGCGGACACGATAACGGTTCCGACCGGCCGGAACAGCGGATGTGGGGGTGCTCACTCGTCAGTGTCGGGGTTTCGTGGTCCGGCAAGCCCCCGCGCCAGGGGAAACGCGGGGGCAGGGCAATGCCGATCTCCACAGCTGCTGACCGGGGGTGGGTCAGCGGGACCGATTGTGGCATGTCCGGTCGCCTTTTGTGGAGGGTTCGTGAAGCGGCCTCGTGTTCGGCCGTCCGCGTGAGCGGGCCGCCGCTCGGAGTCGCGGACCCGGTCCGCGAGGTCCCCTGTGCTCACCGCGGGAACACCCTTCCGCGGCGGCCTCGTGGTGCGGCTCGCGGGCCGCTCACTCACCGGGCCAGTCGGAGACGGTGTAACCGGCCTCCTGCACGGCGGCGGAGGCGGCTTCCTCGCTGATCTCCGATTCCGAGGTGACGGTCACCCTGCCGGTTTCGAGGGCGACGTCGACGTCGGAGACCCCCGGGAGCTCGCCGAGCTCCTCGGTCACCGAGGCGACGCAGTGCTGGCAGGTCATTCCGTTGACGGTGAAGGTCTGAGTGGGCATTGCCGCTCCTTTTTCGCACCTGCGGGAAGTTCGTTCGGATGGCTTCGGCCACCTCGCAATATACCCCTAGGGGGTAAGTGCTGTGCAACGCCGCGGCTTCTCACTCGTCCGCGGTGATTATTCGGCGAGCATCTCGGGAACAACCCCTTCGCGCGGAGTGCCCCGTGCTCCCCGTGGAGGCATTTGGTTACGACGCGTGTTCATACGTCACTCTCCAGGGGGCTGTTTTGGAGGTCTCCCGGTGGATAACCTGCGGCAGAACCCTAGTCGGGGAGGGGTTATGGACGGCTCGCTCGACGTACGCAAGTTCCTGGCGCTCCAGGACAGAAGTCACCCCAGGTCCTCGACCTCGGTGCCCGCGCAGCGCAGCAGTGACTCGGCGCGGTTCTCTCCCGAGCAGCTACACCGTGCTCGGATGGCGGTGGCGCGCGGGGCCAGGGACACCGAAGACTGCAGGAAGTTGCTGGAGATGCTCGGTCTCACGGCGGACGAGGACGAAGAGGGCGAAGAGGACCCGCCGGTGTCCAGCTGAGCGGTCCCGCTGAACGGCGCCGTGGGAGTTGTGTCGTTTTCCTGTTCGTGGCCGGCCGGAGGCACGGGCCTCTTTCGTGTGCTCGCTGTGGTGATCGCTCGCCCGGCGGAAGGCCGTGGCCGGACGGCGAGGGCGCGTGTTCGAAGTCCCGCGAGACGTACACCCCCCGGTGGAACGTCTCGCGGGACTCGGGCGGGCCGCCGTGTGGCCACGGGGAAAACCTACCCCCGGGTCTTTTTTGATCGTCCGCCAGGTGGTCCTTTCCCCGGTTGTGAGCGCGTTTCGGCTTCGCGCGGCCGGGTTCGTGGGGAAGGCGGATGGGCAAGGGCTGCCCACGCGCGGTAATTTCATTCCGCAAAGTTGATCATCCATTCGTGGGTGGTAGCCGCCTGCCCGTTACGGTGAGTTTTGGTGCGCTGCCCACAGTCGTACGCCGGAGCCGCGCACATGCCTCAGCAGCGTCGTGCCCAACTGACCCGTCGTGCGATCGTCGTGGCCGCCGCGGAGGAGTTCGACCGAGCGGGCTACGACGCCGTGCCGCTCAGCGCGATCCTGCGGCGTAGTGGCGTGACCAAGGGCGCTTTCTACTTCCACTTCTCCTCGAAGGAGGAGCTGGCGCTGGCGCTGGTCCGGCTGCAGGCCCAACGCTGGCCCAGGCTGCAACGTGCTTGGCTGCGTCGTGAGCTCGATCCGCTCTCGATCGCGGTGGGGCTGCTCAACGACGCGGTCCGCCTGACCGAGCAGGACGTCGTGATCCGTGCCGGAACCCAGCTCGCGCGTCACCGCATAGCGGAGGGCGAGGAGAGCCACGAGCTGGAGTGGGAGCCGTTGTTGCAGGATCTGCTGCGGCGCTCCGCCGCCAGTGGTCTGCTGCGCCCCGGGGTGGATTCGATGGCGGTGGCCCGGGTCGCCTACACGGCGATGGTGGGGGCGAGCGTGGCCGGTGCCTCCGCGTCGGGGCCGGGGGCGGCCGCGCGCATGGAGGAGGTCTGGCGCGTCACTCTGCGCGGAGTGGCCAGTCCCGAGTGGTTGAGCAACCGGCGTTCCCGATGAGTTCTTCCGAGGGGCGTTGACCGGCTTTCGTGTGAGACCGGGTTCACAAAAACCGGTTTCGCGTCTTCGTGGGGGGATTCGAGGGGACGTGCTGGTTCGTCGCGGGGTCTCGTTCGGGGTGGAAGCAAGGGGGTGTACTTGTTCTTCGCAGTGCACGGCTTTGCCGTCGAAGCGGGCGTGGGGGTTCGCGTGGCTCGCTCGGGTTCGGGGGGACCCCCCTTTTCGAAGCCGCGAAAGCATGCAGTAAGCTTTTAATCGTTCCCAACGGGGCACCCCACAAAAACGGGAAAGCCGGTTGGAGGCAAGGCTCGGTCGGTCCGCTGGCCGGCTAAGCCCCCATCGTCTAGAGGCCTAGGACGCCGCCCTTTCAAGGCGGTAACGCGGGTTCGAATCCCGTTGGGGGTACGGAGCCGGCCCGTCCGGTGACAACGAGATATGGCCCAGTAGCGCAGTTGGTTAGCGCGCCGCCCTGTCACGGCGGAGGTCGCGGGTTCGAGTCCCGTCTGGGTCGCCATTGCGATCGGCCAAGAGCCGGGCGCGAACGGCCAGGTAGCTCAGTTGGTAGAGCGTCCGCCTGAAAAGCGGAAGGTCGGCGGTTCGACCCCGTCCCTGGCCACGGCTCGGAGCTGCGAGAACGGCCCTCACCGGAGACGGTGGGGGCCGTTCTCGCGTGTGGGGGCTCGGTTCCGGTCTCGGTTGTTCGCCGGTGGCTTCCGGTCCCTCTCCCAGCGGGAGTGATCACTGAGACGGCCGTGGGCCCAGCGAGTCCCAGCGGTTGCCCGCGACGTCGACGAAGACCGCAACCCGGCCGTACGGTTCCTGGCGTGGCTCGGTGACGAACTCGACCCCAGCCGCACGCATCCGGTCGTAGGACGCCTGAAAGTCGTCGACGCGCAGGAACAGCCCCACTCGGCCTGCGAACTGATCTCCCACGACTCGCTCCTGCCGCTCGTCGTCAGCTCGTGCGAGCACCAGAGCTGTCGTGGCTCCGGGCGGTCGCACGACGACCCACCGCTTCTCGCGCCCGTCGTCGGTCGAGGACGGTGAATCCTCGACGAGCTCGAACTCCAGTGCATCCAGGAAGAATCGGATCGCCTCGTCGTAGTCGTCGACGATCAGAGTCAACTGCTCGAGGTGCATCACGCCAGGCAACCACGGTGACCAGCGCGTGCCCAGAGGCGCGACCGCTGGCGAATCCCTCGGTATCACAGGCCTGACCGGCCGAGCCCCAGGACGTGGTTCAGCATTCCCCCGTGATCGTTCGCGATCTGCGATTTCTCAGCCCCGGCCGCGCCGCGGTCGCGTGGGTTTGATCGTGCTCGTCCAGAGGTCCGCACGCGGCCGGGGCCCCTTCTCCGTCACCACTGCCGTGAAGGAACCCTGTGATGATTACTTCCCAGAAGTGGGCGTTCAGCCGCTCGTTGCCCGCACGTCGAAGCTCGGCTTCCCGCTGGTGGCGGTGCCGTGGAGCCGGAGCACGATCGAGCGCGGCGCGTGAGCGGTGCGGGCTTCGAACGTTGCGGGGTGTGGTCGTTCACCTCCTCAGCGGTGTTTTCGACCCGACACGCTGAGCTTGGGTTCGGCGGGGTGGGCACGATGCGTGATGACACTGGATGCTGTGGACACTTCTTCGGGTGAGGGTGCGCAGTCTGTGCGGAAACGGCTGGCTGCCGAGATTGTGGCGCGGGCCCGTGAACGAGGTCCGGAGCTGACTGGCCCGGGGCAGGCTGCTCAAGGAACTGCCATCACCCGGCGGCAGTGGGCTGTTGCGCGTGGATTCCGTCGAGCAAGTGGGTGGTTCGGCGGTCGTAGTCGTCCCGCTGCGGGCGAGTCCCGTGTTTCAGGGTGAGTGCGCTGTCGTGGAGCAACACATGGAGGTCGTCGGCCGTGAAGTCGGACCGCAGTGCGCCGCAAGCGCGTCCTGCCGCGACGAGTTCGTCGTGAATCTCGGTGCCCGCCCGGCAGATCGCCATGAGACTCTTCGAGTCGGGGTAGGTCTGCAGCACGGTGTCCACGACGGCGGGCTGGCGGTATTGCAGGTCGCGGATCGCGGTCACGTAGTACCTCAGCTGCTTCCCGGGTTCAGCGATGGATCGGGTGCGGTCGATGATGGCGTACAGCTCGGTTGCGACGACTTCTTCGATCACGGCTTCGATGAGGCCGATCCGGCCGCTGAACCGGTTGAATATCGTGCCCTTGCTCACCCCCGCCACTTTGGCGACCTCTTCCAGTGGCACGGTCAGCCCTCTGCCTCGGAAGGCATCGATCGCCGCGCGCCTGATCTGCTCGGCGTTGCGCTCGGCATCAGCACGCAGCCGAGGTTCCGAAGGTGCCGCACCGGCCATGTCATTCACCGCCTCCCCGGCCTTCGCCACAATTTGACTCGCAAGGTCAGTTTACCTAGTGTCGTCGACACGGGCGAACCTGACCATGCTGGTCAACTTATGAACATCGCCCCACCAGGCCGGATGCGGATTCACAGGGAGGGGCCACACGCATGATCGTTGTCACCGGGGCTACCGGCGGGCTTGGCGGCGCGACCGTCGAGCACCTCCTCAAGCGCGTACCAGCCGACCGGATCGGGGTCAGCGTCCGCGATGTCGCCAAGGCGCGGTCATTCGCCGACCGGGGTGTCCGCGTGCGACAGGGGTCCTACCAGGATCCGGCCGCGCTGCGCGACTCGTTCGAAGGTGCCGACCAGGTACTGCTGGTGTCCGGCAACGACCCGACGGCCGACATGGTCGGCCTGCACCGCAACGCCATCGAGGCAGCCGTCACGGCAGGTGCCCGGCGAATTCTCTACACGAGCCAGCACGCCTCCATCCCCGGCAATCCGTACCCGCCGTCGGAGGTCCACATCGCCACCGAAGCGATCCTCGCCGAGTCCGGGGTCGCCTGGACCGCATTGCGCAACGGCGCCTACGGCACGCTGGAACAGGTGCTCGGCCCGTGGCAGCAGACCGCAGCGATCGCCCAACCGGAAGACGGTCCCGTTCCGTATACCGACCGTGCCGAGGTGGCCGAGGCCACCGCGGTCATCCTCGCCGGTGACCGCTCCTTCGACGGCCCGATCACCCTCACCTCGCCGACCGCCGTCACCTTCGAGGACGTCGCCAAGATCGCCTCTGACCTCACCGGCCGCACGATCAAGCGCGTCGTTCTGGACGACGAGCAGTGGGTTGCCGACCAGATCGCGATCGGTGTCCCGGAGCAGATGGCCCGACTCGTGCTCACCTTCTATCAGGCCAGTCGAGCCGGCTACTTCGCCGAAGCCAGCCCGCTGCTGACCGAACTGCTCGGCCGCGAGCCCAGCAGCGTCGCCGATCGGCTCGCGTCCCACATCACCGCTTAAGGGCCGATTCCAGTTGAATGCCGCGTCGGCCGTCCGGCTGGATCCACCGTGAGTTCGAAACTCGGCTCAGTTGTCGTTAAGCGTGCGATCAACACGGCTGGACCGGAGAGCGACCATGGAAGTCACCGAAGCCCGCTGTCGGCGCGTCACGTGCGCCGAGTGGGGAGTGTGCGTCTGGTTCGGATCGGGCCGGGGATCCGCACCCCCGCAAGTCTCTGACTCGGTGGAGTGCCAATGATGAGCTTTCCGCTTCACACCGGTCGTGGATGGAGCAGATCGCGATCTCGCTCGCCGGCCGACCCCGCACCGACGCCAACACGACGCTGGCCTGATGCGACGCAGCCGGACCCGTTACCGCGTGGACCTGGTGATCTTCACCGGACGCTGTGCCTGCGCGGGCTCCAGCTCATGCGCGAACACCTCGGGCTGACGAGCCACCAGCACCACCTCCACGAGCAGCCCGCCAGGCCGGACCAGTCGGCGGTCCCCGAGGCCATCACCCCGCCGACCTGCTGGGACACAGCACTAGGGTCGCACTCATGGGGTCGGAGGCCGACAGGTTCGCCACTCCGCGGGTGGCCGCCGGGGCGCTGTTCGTCAACGGCGCGGGCAAGGTGCTGCTGGTCCGCAAGACCTGCGACAAACGGTGGGACATCCCAGGGGGGTATGTCGACACCGGCGAGTCGCCCGCGCGGGCCTGCGTCCGCGAACTGGTCGAGGAATTGGGAGTCGATCGCCGGCCGTTCCGAGTGCTGGCGGTCGACTGGGCACCGACCGAGCAGGACGGTGACAAGCTGCTGTGGGTGTTCTACTGCGGGGAGCTTGCAGACGACGAGCACCGGATTCGACTCGACGGCGGCGAATTGGACCGGTGGGAGTGGGTCGACGTCGAGGCACTGGACGACTACCTGATCCCGCGCCTGGTCCGCCGGCTGAAGCAGGCGCACACCGCCCGCGCGGAAGGGCTCACCGTCTACCTCGAACACGGTGAGCCCGCGCTGAAGAGCCGGTGAGCGCTTCCCGAGGGCGGAAGTTGTTCGGTGGTTCTCGCGGCTGTGCCCGTGGTTCCCCTGAGCCCGGCGATCGCTGCCGCGCCTGTAGTCATCGAGGAGCGTTCGACGGTCCTCGATGACTACAGCTCCGTCCTGGGGCAACGTCGGTCTCTGCAAGAGGTGGCTGGAGCAGTACCCCAGAATGTAGGAAGAAAGTCAGACGTGGTTACCGGATTCGACCCTGACTTGCTCTGGTGTCTCTCGTTCGGCAAATCCTGTAGGAGCTGGTCCAGCTCTCTCAGCGTCTTAGCGCACTGGGCGTTCTCCATGCGTTATTCGGACTCACCGGCCGTGAGGCGCCCCTGTGTCGTCTCATCTCGAATCTTTTCGATAGTTCGGTCCCGTTCAGTGCCCGAAGCTCGCGCTGACCTGTCTTCCACGAACTCTCCGGAGTCGTGTACTCCATGGGCGCGACTCTTGGTTTTCGGCTCGGAGGTCCGCTTCGGTCGTCCAAGCCATCGTGATGCATCCGTTGATGTTGAAAAGTATTTTGCCACTGCCAGAGCCAGCATGACGCCCGTCCCGACGAAAACCAGCGCGATAGTGGCGAGAAGGGTGACTTCGATAGGAGCGAGGTAGGTTATCTTAACCTCCTGAGGGCGGAAACACACTTCAAAAGTGACAGTACTACCCAGCCTGCAGTCTCCGCCGTCGAGCAGTTGAAGCACATTGCCGAACAGCTGTGCTCAGCGGAGCTCACCTTGCGAAGGTAAACATGGGGCGTGTCCACGTGTCAACAATGAAGGTTGTGCACTCAATTGATGAGCAGGGCGTTCGTTCGGATTCCTTGGATTCCGGTGATGATGTGGAGGACTCGTTGAGGATGGACAAGTGGGCGGCGGTACCGGGTGGTCGGGATGGCTCAGTTTTTCAGGTGAGCGATCATGCTTTCGACGGGATGACGCAGTAGAGCGGCGGTGGTATTGACTTTTTCTCTGTCGGGGTCAGGGGGCGCCCCTCCGGGATTTCATGGGGGTGAGTTATGGAACTTCCCAGGTAGCCGAGAGCGCCGATCGTATAGGCATGATTCAGTGTCTCGCGCACCGATGAGCGTCGGAACACCGTGAGATCATGGGTCGTGCCGG
Source organism: Actinopolyspora biskrensis (assembly GCF_013408175.1). Classification (GTDB taxonomy): domain Bacteria; phylum Actinomycetota; class Actinomycetes; order Mycobacteriales; family Pseudonocardiaceae; genus Actinopolyspora; species Actinopolyspora biskrensis. The sequence continues at coordinate 370,796 of NZ_JACBYW010000003.1, read as the reverse complement.
GAAAGAGCTCCGAACGAGCGAGAACGGTACCCCGGGCATCGGTGGCGACGTGCGGCCGCACTCCGTGGCATCGCCGCTTTCCCGGGTACGGCCTCTCCTGGTCACGATGGTTTCCCGTCGGAACGAGCACCCCATCGATCAGGGTGACGCGCCCGTCGGAGTCCTCCGCCGTCCGAGCCCATTCGGCCAAGACGGGCTCGATGCGGCGCAGTGTTCCCGGCCGCGGCTCGAAGCTGCGGGAGCGGCCCTCGCCGGAAGTGGTGGGACCGCTCTCGCGTGGGGCTGATCCCGCGAGCCCGTTCGGGCAGGTTCGGGAGTGCTCGTGGTCAGGCGCTGCTCGGCGGGATGTTGTTGAGGCGGAACCGATTGGGGGCGTACCGGGTCTTGAACTGGGTGAGGCGCTGGAGGTTGTCGTCGAAGGCGGTCTGCTTGGTGACCTCGTCCGGCACGGTGGGCCGCCCAGAAGCCTGAAGGAAACGCTATTGGTGATGTGCCTCATAATGGAGTATGCGCTTCCGGGGTGACCCGGGAAAGCCTTCGACCGGGCTGAAAGTGGACGGTGGGAGTGTTTCGGGAAGGCGGCTAGCGCACGGTGACCCGAAGGGCTCCCCGAGGGCGGACGGTCGCGCGGCTTTCGTCGCCGCGCCCGGTGCGCGGAGCCGCCGCGGGAGGGCGAGTACGGCTCCCCGGCAGGTCTCACAGCGCGCAGACGAGCGTGAGAACCTCCTGCTGGACCTCCTTCGCGTGGCCCGAGATGTCGGCGAGCTCTCCGGTGCCGGAAGCCGGGACGACGCTGCCGCAGCTGCTCTGGTCGGTTCCTTCGGCCAAGCCGCTGTGCTGAACGACGAAGGTCCCCCGGCGGCCGTCGAGCGTGCCCTCGATCCGCTCGGAGGCGACGTACCCCGCGCCCGCGGACCCTTGGGCGGTGAGCACCTCGACGACTCCGGAACCCTCGATCGCGCCGTGGTAGCGCTTCCGGATCGTGATCCGGGTCAGCTTGGGGCCCTCGGCCGGTTCCTCGTATACGGTCTCGTCCCAAGCGGTGATCTCGAAGGGGGCTTCGAGCTCGCGGCTCGTCCGTTGTGCGGCCATGCCGGGAAAACTGGCGCCCGCCCCCGACATCGAGCGCGGCGATCGGGACCCGAACGCGTTCACCCCGGCTTCGTCGACTCCGGACACCACGGACCCGTTCCCGCGTCAGGCGGGTACCGGTCCTCCCGTGCGCGCGGCTACGGTCGGCTCGTGGACGAGGACGTCGAACTGATCGGCGGGGTCGAGAAGCGCGACATTCGAGTCGTGGAGTACGACCCCGCCTGGCCGGAGCGCTTCCGCGCGGAGCGCGAGCGGATCGCGGCTGCGCTGGGGACGACCGCTCGTCGGATCGAGCACATCGGGTCCACGGCCGTGCCGGGGCTCGCCGCGAAACCCGTCGTGGACATCGGCGTGAGCGTGCCGGACGTGTCCGCGGAGGAGACCTGCCTCGGTCCCCTGAGGGAAGCGGGATACCAGCTGAGAGTGCGCGAACCCGGGCACCGGATGCTGCGCACCCCGGCCCGTGATGTGCACGTTCACGTCTGCGACGTCGGCAGCGCATGGGAACGTGCTCACCTGCTGTTCCGCGACCGGTTGCGCGGCGACGAATCCGACCGGGCGCGCTACGCGCAGCTCAAACGGGAACTCGCCGGGCGGGAGTGGGCCGATATGAACGCCTACGCCGACGCGAAGGGCCCGTTGATCGACGAGATCCTCGCACGGGCCGAGGCGTGGGCGCGGTCCCGCGGGTGGACGCCCGACCGGTGATGACGGGCCTCGGGCGCGAGTGCTCGGGTGGAGCACGGCTGCCGGGAACAGGGGCGAGCTGTTCGGCGAGGCCGTCACCACCCGGTGGGCGGGGCGCCCACCGCCGGGGACCACGGGAGCCGGAACTGCTGGTGATCATGTGAACACGGCGGGTTGCGGCTTTCATGGGGACGGGCGCGAACCCACGACCGCCACTGGACGTAGCGAGGGGCCATGACCGAGCCTGGCAGGCAGCACATCGAGATGCGCGAGCTCTCGCGGGAGAGGGCCGCGCTGCGGCAGCGCTCCGGGCAGGGCACCGTCTGCGTGTTCGCGCTCGACGCCGTCGGGCGGGTGCTCGACTGGAACCCGGACGCCCAGCGACTCGAGGGGTATGGCGCCGAGGAGATCCTCGGACGGCACTTCTCGATCTTCTACCCAGCGGAGCAAGTGGCCTCCGGATTCCCGGACCGGGAGCTGGCGCGGGCCGCCGAAGTCGGTGTGCACCTCGACGAGGGCTGGCGGATCCACAAGGACGGCAGCAGGTTCTGGGCCTACATCATCATCGCCGCCCAGCACTCCGAGCAGGGCGAACTGCAGGGCTTCATCAAGGTGGTGCGCGACGACACCGAGGTCCACGCTCGCCAGCAGCGCTCCTCCCGCCGCTTCTCCGACCTGCTGCAGCTGGCACCGGTGGGCGTGGGCTTCTTCGACTTCGACGAACGGCTGCAGGAGGCCAACGTCGAGCTGAGCAGGCTGCTCGGCTACCCGCGGTCCGCACTGCTCGACAAGCGCGGCGTGGACCTGCTGCACCCGCAGGATCGCGCCGAAGGGCTGACCACCGACCAGACCGGTTCGCGGACGCGCAGGCTGCTGCACCTCGACGGGCGGACCGTCACCTGCGAGGTGCGCTGGGCGACCAGCGAGCAGGACGACGGGAGCCGGTTTCGGTTGGTGACCTTCCAGGACATCACCGAACGCATCCGGCACACCCAGGACCTGGAGCACCAGCTCACCCACGACGGGCTGACCGGCCTGCTCAACCGGACCGGCATCGAAGAGCTGCTCACCGGCAGTACCGGCCGGTTCGGTGTGATCGTCTGCGACATCGACAACTTCAAGCGGATCAACGACTCCCTCGGCCACACCGCCGGGGACGAGGTGATCACGCTGATCGCCCAGCGCCTGCGTGACGCGGCCCTTCCGCAGGAGACGGTCGCCCGCCTGTACGGCGACGAGTTCTTCCTCGCCTGTCCCGGGACGGCGACTCCGCAGCACCTCCGCGAGCGTGCGCAGCAGATCGCCGACCTGCTGCGCACGACGGTGCCGGCCGGCGGGCACCCCGTCGGCGTCTCGGTCTCCGTCGGCGCGGCGACCGCCATCGACACCGAGCTCAGCGGGGAGGAGCTGCTGCGTTTCGCCGACGACGCGAGGTTCCACGCCAAGCACCTCGGCTCCGGCCGGGTGGTCGTCGCCGACACCGCACGGAGCACCACGCTGGCCAGGCAGGTGCAGCGCGAGACGCAGCTGGCCGAGGCGCTGCGCACCGACGGGCTGCGGCTGCACTACCAGCCCATCGTCGACAGCGCTCGCCACATCATCGCCGCCGAGGCGCTGGTGCGCTGGCCCCACCCGGAGCAGGGCATGCTGTCGCCGGGCGTCGTGCTCTCCACCGCCGCGGAGGGCAACCTGCTCGACGAGCTGGACCTGTGGGTGCTCCGCACCGCGCTGCGCGCGGCCGCCGACTGGCCCGTGATCATCGAGACCAACCTCAGCAGCAACATCGCCACCGAGTCCGGTCCGCTCGACGCCGTCGGCACCGTCATCACCGAGTCCGGCGTCGACGCCCGCAGGGTCGTCCTGGAGATCACCGAGACCGCGCTGGCGGAACTGTCCGAACCGGTCCTGGCGAGGATGGGGGCGCTCATCGAGCGCGGCGTGACCTTCGCCGTGGACGACTTCGGCACCGGCTACTCCACGCTGGCCCGTCTCAAGCACCTGCCTGCCGAGTACATCAAGCTGGACCGCCAGTTCGTCGCCGGTCTGGCCGCAGAGGAGGGCGACCGCGCCATAGCGCGCTCGACCATCGACATGGCCCATTCCACCGGCCGCCGCTGCATCGCCGAGGGAGTCGAGACCACCGCCCAGTACGAGCAGCTCGTCGACCTGGGGGCCGACGCCTTCCAGGGATGGTTGTTCTCCCGTCCGGTCCCCGCCGAGGACTTCGCCGAGCTGCTGGGCCGCGATCCGCTTCCGACGACCTGATCACCGGGTTCGCGCCTCGGGCTCGGCGCACCGCCGCGAGTCGGCCGCGCGGTGCTCGGGCGACGCCGCGGACGGAGCCGCGACCGGCCGCCCGGCGCGCGTGCCGGACGTCGGCCGGGCGCCTCGTCACGTCGACGGTGCTTCCAGCAGCGGGGTGATCTCGGTGCGGACGTCGTCGAGAGGCCCGTCGTCGCGATGGGCGCGGCAGAGGACGATCGCGCCCTCGACGGCGGCGACGGCCACGGTGGCCAGCCGCTGGGCGCGGTCCGGGGGCGTGCCGTTCTCCGCGAGCAGCGTGGACAGGTTGTCCTGCCAGCGGGTGAAGATCTCGCGCACCAGCTCGGCCGCGTCGGGGTTGTCCCGCTGTCCGGAGAGGGCGAGCGCGGCGATCGGACAGCCGGCCAGGTGATCGGTGGTGGCGAGCGCGCGCTTCCAGAACTCCACGAGGCGGTCCAGTGCCGCCAGGGGATCGTTGTCGACACCGGCCTCGTGGACCATCGCGGCGATGTAGTCGCCTGCCTGCCGCGCCGCGGCGAGGACCAGCTCGCTCCTGCCGCCGGGGAAGTGGTGGTACACCGACCCGCGCGGCGTTCCGCTGTGCGCGAGCACCGCGTCGATGGTGACTCCGGCGGCGCCGCGTTCCCGCAGCAGCACGACCGCGCTGTCGAGCATCCGCTGTTTCGTGCTTCCCGGCATGTTCGGCCGCTCCCTCCGCCTGTTCGTCCTGCTGCCCCTCCCGGCGCGGGGTATTGACTCGGGAGTATGTCAGATTACATAGTTACTATCGAGTAGGACTTGGAGCGGTTCCCGCGAAGCTCGGGCCGCGTCAGAAGGAGGCACTGTGGGCGAGCACGAGGACGAGACCGCTGTGACGGTCGAGCTGCACGGGAACGTGTTGATGATGGGGCTGAACCGCCCGGCCAAGCGCAACGCGTTCGACCGGTCCGTGCTCGACGCGCTGGCCGAGGCGTACACGCGGCTGGAGGACGATCCGCAGGCGTGGGTGGGGGTGCTGTTCGCTCACGGGGAGCACTTCACCGGAGGGTTGGACCTGGCCCAGTTCGCGGAGCGGATCGGTGCGGGGGAGTCGCGCCACGACTCCGAGGACGCGATCGACCCGTGGGGACTGATCGGGCGGGAGCGGTCGAAACCGATCGTGGCCGCGGCCCAGGGCTGGTGTCTGACACTGGGGATCGAGCTGTTGCTGGCCGCCGACATCCGGATCGCCGCCGAGGGCGTCCGGTTCTCCCAGATGGAGGTCAAGCGGGGCATCTACCCGTTCGGCGGGGCGACGATCCGGTTCCCCCGCGAGGCCGGCTGGGGCAACGCGATGCGCTGGCTGCTCACCGGTGACGAGTTCGACGCCGCCGAAGCGCTGCGGCTCGGCCTGGTGCAGGAGGTCGTCGACCCCGGCACCCAGGTGGACCGGGCGGTGGAGCTGGCCGAGCGAATCGCCGCTCAAGCCGCTCCCCTGGGGGTGCGCGCCACCCTGGCCTCGGCTCACCGCGCCCTGACCGAGGGGCACCGGGCCGCGGCCGACCGGCTCGTGCCCGATGTGGGCGCGCTGCTGTCCAGCGAGGACGCTGCCGAGGGGGTCAACTCGTTCGTCGAGCGCCGCCCGGCCCGCTTCACCGGCCGGTAGTCGTCGCGGCAGGGCCGAAGGCGGCCGAAGGCGGCCGAAGGGGGCCCGGCATCAACTTCCGCTGTGCGGAACGGCTCGGTGAGACCCGAGACCGCTGTCCCCGGTCAGGCAGCGGCGCACACCGCCCACGCCGGGAACAGCGACGGTGGGCGGGCGGCGAGCAGGAAACCGGTCGGCACCGGGCCGGGGAGATCCCCACGTCGAAGCCGAGCATGTGGACGCTGCAGACGTGGGTGAACTCCTCCCACGGGACCGTCCGCGCGATCGGACCGGCCGCCGCCGGTAGGTCCACTGCGGACGGAAGACCGGTGGCCGGGGCGAGCGGGCGGAGCGCGTGCGCGCTGTGGACGAACCATTCGTGTCCGTGGCGGTGGATTCGGAGTCGCGCTCTTGTCCCACCGGCGTGCGGCGGTCGGCTCGGCGGGGCGGCCACTTCGCGCGGCGTTCGTGCGCCGTGCTGATCACCGTGTTTCCGGTACTTCACCCGGCGGCCGCGGTCGAAGTAGTACAAGTGTAGATGCCTATGCAGCCGTGTAGGTGAGCTATACGATGTGCGTGTGCTGGACACACGACGCATGCAACTGCTCCGAGCCGTGATCAACAGCGGTTCCGTGACGGTGGCAGCGACGAACCTGGGCTACACCCCGTCGGCGATCAGTCAGCAGCTCGCGACTCTGGAGCGGGAGGCCGGAGTGCCGCTGCTGGAGAAGGTCGGCCGCGGCATCCGCGCGACCCAGGCGGGTGCGATGGTCGCCGAGCGGGCGGGAGCGATCTCCAAGATCCTCAGCGACACCACGGCCGAACTCGCCGGCTTCCGGGACGGCTACGTCGGCCGGGTCCGGATTCGGTGGTCCGACAGCATCGGCGCCTCCCTCGTTCCGCACGCGGTGACCGCGTACCGCGGCAGGAGCCCCGATGTTCGTATCGAGCCCTGCCTCAGCGACGACTCCCTCCGGGAGGTGATGGACGCGCAGGCGGACATCGCCCTGGTGTCCGTGCCGTCGGAGGTGCCGCGCCCCTCCGGGGTGCGCATGATCCACCTCCTCGACGACCCGTTCCGCGCGGTGCTGCCGGTCGATCACCCGCTCGCGGAGCAGGACGCGATCGACCTCGCCCAACTCGCCGACGAACCGTGGGTGGAGAACGCGAGCGGCTCCACACCGGACACCTGCACCGAACTCCTGCGCCAGGCGTGCGCCTCGGCCGGGTTCACCCCGAGCGTCGCCATCCGCGCCGACGACTTCCTGACCGCGCAGAGCTTCGTCGCAGCCGGTCTCGGGATCCGGCTGGCTCCCGAGCTCGGGCTGCGCGTCGGAGCCGCCACGAACGTCGTCGCACGGCCCGTGCGCCGGCCCGAACCGACGGTCAGCACGTACCTGGCTGTCCGCGACTCCGTCGCGACGCAGACGGTCGTCACCGACATGATCGACGAGATCCACACCGCCGCCGCCGAGCTCACGCACTCGGTCCGGCCCGACGCGACGACCGCGAGCGCCGGCCTCCGCTGAACTCGGCGGGCGGGCAGAAAGCACCGGTCACTGCCGCGAGCCTGCCACCGAGCGTCCGAGGAAGACGACGTCCCGGGCCGCACCGTCCAGTTCGGCCACGCCCGGGAGCCGTCCCACTCCAGGAAACCCCGGGACCGGAAGAGCCGGATGCTCGGCTCGTCGGAGGCGAGGATCGTGGCGGCCGGGTTCCGCGCCCCGGCTTCGGGGCGTGCGCGACCGCATCGCCCAGCAGCCGGTCGTCCTGTCCACGTCCACGGTGCCCGGGGTGGAGGTGCGCGGCGATGTCGGCGGTCACGTCGTATCCTGGCCTGCCGTTGAGGAAGTCGTCGAAGGACGGGTACCCGGTCACCGTTCGCGGCGCGCCCGGTTCGTAACCCACCCGAACCGGGCGGCGTTCCGGCGTCGAAGCGGCGAACCACGCCTCCCGGGAGGCGATGCCTGCCGGTTCCGTGTCACAGGTGGCGCTCCTGCCCGGAACGGCCGAGTCGCAGGTCTCGACGCTCGCGGCCAGGTCCTCGTTCGTGGCGGGACGATGACTGCAGACCAACGACTTCCCCGCGGCGGTCCGGTGAGTCCCGTCGAGGCCGCTGTCCTGACGCTCCGTGAGCGCAGTGGACGGTCGCGGTGCCACGCGGACATCGCTGCCGCACCGCGAGCGCGGGGCCGAGGTCCGCGCGGACGGCGTGCCGGCCGCGCGCCGACCCCCGGAGCGGGGCCGAAGGAGGCGGAGGAACCGCGGGACGTCTCCCGCGCCGGAGCGGGTCCTGCGGAAGCCCGATCAGGGGAGTTCGCTCTGCTGGGCCGAGCGGGAGTTCGCGTACTTGTAGATCCACATGCCGCGTCCCCGGTGGTGGTGTCGCTCGTACCAGGCGACTCTCTCGTTCTCCCCCGAGCCGCGGGGGGCGGGAACAGGCAGGGGGGACAGTGGCTCTCCCTCGGCGCTCACGGGAAGTGTGATCTCGCGGCCGTCCTCCGGGCCGCCGAACAGCTCGATCCGCGCGTGCATGTTCATGGTGGGCCTCCGCTTGTGAAAAACCTCCGGCTTTCCTTACAGAACTGACGATTCAGGGGCCTGTGCAGTTCCGGTTCTTCACTCGATCGAATGAATTCCGGGGGTTCGGTATCGGTCGGGACCGCGCTCGCCGGGTCCGTTCGCCCGCCGAGCGGGCGAGGCTTCCGTTCCCCTGTTCCGGGCTGTGGTTCGGAGGATGGCACGTGTCACGGAAGCGCACTCGGCGAATCCGGGTGACGGCCGCGTTGCTCAGCCGGACAGGTGACGACCAGGGAAAAGGTGCGCCCCCGCTCTCAACCGGCCTGGGGGTCACCGGGAGTGCGGGGGCGCCAAGTCCACCCCTGGGGGTCAGGTGGACGTGCCTCAGTCTACTAGGTAGGACCGCAAATGTCTCTAGGGGAAGAGATCTTTTTTGATCAATCTCGACGATCACAGCCAGTCGCGACCACGAAACACGAAGTACAGGGTCACCGCCACGAACAACATCAGCACCAACGCCATCGGGTAGCCGAACGGCCAGTTCAGCTCGGGCATGCGGGTGAAGTTCATCCCGTAGACGGTGCCCACCAGCGTGGGGGTGAACAGGATGGCGGCCCAGGAGGAGATCCGCTTCATGTCCTCGTTCTGCCGCAGGCTGGTCTCGGTGAGCCTGGTGGCCTGCTCGTTCTGCCGCTGGGAGTGCAGCGTCGAGTTGACCGTGAGGACGTTGGCGAGCAGCTGTCGGTGCGACTCCACCCGCTCGACGACGTCGGCGGCGTGATCGCGGACGTCGCGCAGGTGCCGACTGAGCTCGACCCCGTTCCGAAGCTCCGCGAAGGTGCTGCTCATCCCGTCCAGCACGTCCATGAGCGGTCCGGTCGCCCGCTGGAACTCGATCACTTCCCTGGAGAGGCGGTATATCCGCTTGGACACGGCCGGTTCGCCGCCGAACACCTCGTCCTCGATCTCGTCCAGGTCGTTCTGCACCCCCCGTTCCACGGGCAGGTAGTCGTCCACCACGCGGTCGACGAGCGCGTACAGCACCGCGGCGGGGCCGCGGGCCAGCAGGTGCGGCTGCTGCTCGAGCAGGTGGGCCACGCCCTCGATGTCGGGACCTTCGCTCCGGCGGGAGGTGATGACGAAGTCCGAGCCGATGAAGGCGTGCAGCTCCCCGATCACCACGTTCTCGGTGCTCTCCCGGTACTCTGCCGGGCGCAGCACCAGGAACGACGTCTCCCCGTAGCGATCCAGCTTCGGACGCTGGTGGGCCACCGCCGCGTCCTCCAGCGCGAGGTGGTGCAGGTCGAACTCCCTGCCCAGCTCCTCCAGCTCGGAGTGCTCCGGCTCGAACAGATCGATCCAACCGAAGCTGTCGGCGGCCGACTCGGAGTCGCGCAGCCGACTCAGCGTCTCCTCCAGGGTGCGGTAGTCCTCCTGCCGTCTGCCGTCCGCGTAGACGGTGCCGTGGATCAGCGCCATGTGACGCAACCTCCGGTGCGTGCCCCCTGGGGGCGGGCGGTTCGGAGCGGGGGAGGCTACTCGTGGTGTTCGAAGTCGACCACGACCAGCGCCTGGTCGTCGTGCTTTTTGGGGCGCGGCCAGCGCGAGCCGTCCGGGTCGGACTCCTCGGCCGCGCGTACCCGGTCCAGCACGGCCTGCGGCCCCCGCTCGCGCGCGTGGCTCAACAGAGCGGGCCAGTCGGGGTAGCTGTCGTACTGCTCGACCCCGCAGGAGACCCCGTCACTGGCAAGCAGCGCGGCCTCGACCCGGGACCGGGGCCAGCTCCGCACGACGGCCCGGTGCGCGGCGACGGGGGCGGCCTCGGCCACCCAGAAGCCGCCCTCGACGTTGCGCCACCTGCTCGTCTCGTCCACCGCCTCGCGCAGGTTCCGCCCGTGGAGCTCGTCGAAGCCGCCGCCCGCACGGAGCCGCTGCCGGTACCCTCCGCCGTTCGGGACGCTCAACTCGGCCAGCCTGTCGTCGCTGGCCACCTCGGCCCCCGAATCGGTGAACACCACGGCCGGGCTGTCGGCGAGCACCAGCGCCTCCACCGAGCTCGCGTTCCAACGCAGGATCGAGACCGTGCTGGAGGGAGCGCTTCCGGGACGCAGCCCGTGGGCGGTCGCGGTTTCGGAGATCGCCGTCGCGAGCGACTCGGTGAGCTCGGCTCCCTCCGCTTCCAACCTGGGGCGCAGCTTCCCGGCGAGCTCGGCCGCGTACCAGCCGCCGGTGTACTCGGTGGGGCGTAACGAGGTCGCGCCGTCCAGCACGGCTACCGCGTTCCGCAGCACCAGCACCACGTCCTCGCTCGTCCCGCCGGGGCCTGTCCCCGCTCGTTCGGCCGTCCGCACAGTGGTCATGTGCCGGATTATCCGGCTCGTGCGGTGCTCACCGCCACAACGGGCATCGCGAGCTGGACCAACGGCCCGATGGCCAGCGCGTAGCAGGCCGTGCCCACGCCGACCGTCCCGCCGAGCAGCCAGCCCGTCACCAGCACCGCGACCTCGATGCCCGTGCGGACCGCGCGCAGCGACAGCCCCGTCCGATCGTGCAGGCCGGTCATCAGACCGTCCCTGGGACCGGGACCGAACCTGCTGCCCACGTAGGTCGCGGTGGCGACTCCGTTGCACAGCACACCGCCTACCAGCAACAGCACCCCGACGAGCGGGGATTCCACCGCCGGAAGCAGCCGCAGCGCCGCATCCACCGACAGGGCGACGACCACGACGTTGGCCACCGTCCCGAGGCCGGGGCGCTGCCGCAGCGGAACCCACAGCAGCAGCACGATCGCACCGGTCAGGGCCGTGACCACGCCGAATCCCGTGCCCGCGCTCTCGGCCAGTCCCTCGTGCAGCACGTCCCACGGCGCGAGTCCCAGGCCGGAGCGGACCATCATCGCCATGCTCGTCCCGTACAGGACCAGCCCGGCGAGGAGCCGCACGAGCCTGGAAGCCGGCCGGTCCCGCACGGGCAGCGTGGTGAGGTCCACACGCGGTGCTTCTTTCGTCATGTGGTCCTTGATATGCCTCCGGGGGCTTTTCAGGACAGGGCCAATGTCCGGAAAGTGGTCCCATGGTGTTCTCCGTGGACGGAACGATAGGGGCCAATGCCGTCGTCCGGTTGCTGGGCGACTGGACCGGCGGACGACGTCCCCGCGCCGACGTGTTGCGCGACGCGTTGCGCGGGCTGGTGCTCGAGGGGCAGCTGCCGCCGGGAACGCGATTGCCCTCCGAACGAGCGTTCGCGGGCGGGCTCGGGGTGAGCCGCAACCTCGTGACGAGCGCTCTCGACGAGCTCCGCGAGCTCGGATTCGTCGAGAGCAGACGCGGCGCGGGGTCCTGGACGAGTCTGCCGCCCGGCGACGGCGGCAGCGCCGGAGCCGGTGGGTGGTATCCGCCGGGACGGGAGGACGTCGTCAACTTCGCCCAGGGAACGCCGGAGGCGCTGCCCGAGGTGTTCGAAGCGGTCTCCCGGGCCCATCGGCGTTTGACCCCCGCTGTGGCCGGGCACGGGTACCACCCGCAGGGAACGGGGGAACTGCGGGAGCGCATCGCGGAACGCTTCGAGGCCCGTGGCCTCGCCACCACACCGGACCAGGTGATGATCACGAACGGGGCTCAGCACGCCTTCGCGCTGGTACTGCGCGCCCTGGTCGCGCCGGGACAGCGCGTGCTGGTCGAACAACCCACCTACCCGAACTCCCTGGAGGCCATACGGGGAACGCACGCGCGCCCCGTGGCCGTGCCCATGGTGGACGGATACTGGGACCTCGACCTGCTGGAGGCCACCCTGGCCCAGGGGTCGCCCCGCCTCGCCTACTTGATTCCCGATTTCCAGAACCCCACCGGCGCCCGGATGTCGGAGCGGGACCGCGAGCGGCTCGGCTCCGCGCTGAAGCGGCACCGCACCACGGCCGTGGTGGACGAGACGATGGTGGAACTCGACCTGTCCACCGGGCCCGCACCACCTCCCCAGGCAGCGTTCGCCGAGTCCGAAGTGGTGACCGTGGGTTCGGCGAGCAAGGTGTTCTGGGGAGGCCTGCGGCTGGGGTGGATCCGCGCCCCCAGGGACTTCGTCCGGAGGCTGGTCGTGGGGCGTGCCGCTGTCGATCTGGGCAGCCCGGCGCTGGAGCAGCTGGTGTTGAGCGAACTGCTGGAGCACTCCGCCGAGTCGTTGCCGCGCAGGCGGGAACAGCTCCGCCACGGCCGGGACCGTCTGGTCGCCGCGCTGGGCGAGTGGTGCCCGGAGTGGACCTACAGGGTTCCGGAGGGCGGGCTGTCGCTGTGGTGCGACACGGGGGGCCACTACGGCAGCCGGTTGGTGGCGGCGGCCGAACGGCACGGGGTGCGGCTGGCCTCGTCCTCGAGATTCTCCGTGGAGGGGGATCTGGACAGTCGTCTCCGACTGCCCTACACACTGCCCGCCGAGGTCCTGGAGGACGCGGTCGGCAGGCTGGCGCGGGCCGCTGCGGAGTTGTCCCCCGAAACGGAGGGCGTCGGCGCCCAACTGGTCACCTGATCGAAGTTCTTCGTCCGGGAAGGCGGGGTCCACCGGTGCGGAACTCCCCACCGTCACCCGGGAAGGGCGACGGGCGCGGAACGCGCGGGCCGGGAATGCGGGCGGCCACCCGCCGGCACGGCCCCTCGACGTGCCGGTGGGTGGCCGCGGACCCCGGTGCCGCAGGGGCAATTACGACACCGGGGCGGGGCACCGTCCGTTCTCGTGACGAGTCGGTCGCCGTTGGGACGGGGCCCCGGCCGGTCCGAGTGGGCGCGGACATTCGGACCGGAAGTGGGAAGAGCTCGACTCTCGGGTGGCTCGTGGTCGTTCTCGGTCCCTCGTCCGGGACGACCGACCGTTCGAGCGGCGCCGGGACGCGGCGCCCTGGTTCGCGGGTTCGTGCCCGCCGATCAGTCCGGTGCGGTTACCGGTACGGCCGCCTTGATGCCGGAGCGGAGCCCTTCGTGCTCCTGCTCGCCCCGTGCTCCGGTGACGGTCGGCAGCCTCAGCGGCTCCGGGTGGAGCGCGTGCACGTCCCGCGGGCCGCTTCCCGCGTTCGGCTGGCCGACCTGCGCGGTGGAGGGAGCCTTGACCGGGGCGGGCAGCGGTGTCCGCCGGGGCTGCTCGGGGTTCTGCCCCGCTCTCCCCTCCGGGGTGAGCGTTTCGGGGGAACCGGTGGTTCCCGGATCGGCCTCGCCGGCCCGTTCGGTCTCCGTCGCGGGGAAGGCGGCACCGCTGTTCCGCGGGAGCTCGTGGCGGGCGGCGGAATCCGCGCCTGCCCGTGGTTCGTCGGCGTGGGTCCGGGGTGCCGTGCTCTCCGCACCGCGAGCTTCCCGCCGAGGAGAGCTCGGCGCGGACGCCCCCGCGTTCGCGGGGGACGCTGCTCCGGCAGCCTCCTGACCGGCTCGTCCTCGATCAGGGCGGAGTTCCCGCTGGGTGTCCCCGGCCTCCGGTCGTGACCCGCCGCCGGCCTCCTCGATGCTCTCGGACACCAGTTCGGCCGTGTCCGGGGGATCGGGAGGTTCCACGAGCGGCTCGACGTCGACCGTGATGGTCTCCGGTGCTGTCTCGTCGGACGTTTCGGCGATCCGTTCGGCGACTTCCTGGGCCGTGTCGGCTGAGCGGACCGAGATCGGCTCCACCAGGGGGTTCGGCCCCGTCCTCTCCGCCTGCGGACCTGTCCGCTCCGCTCCGGGGAATGCGGCCGCGGCGTTCGCCCTGTCCGCGTTCCACCACTGCGCTGCCAGCCAGAACGCGATCATCATCCCGAGCAGCAGCGCCACGCGAAACACCAGAGCGGTCGCGGACACGTGGCCGCGACCGTCCGGGAATCGCGTCATGCAGATCACCGCCCGCGCCCGTTACCAGCCGTCCGGCCATCATCCTGCCGTGTGTCGGCGGTGTTGGCATCCGTAGAAGTCCCCTGTCACTCGGTTAGGCGGTATCGAGCGGCTCCGGCCGGAGCCGCTCGGAGGGTCCGCGGAGCGGTTGGCGCGGGGTGGGGAAGCGTGTTCGCCGCTTTCCCGGCGAGCGGCCGACCGGGCGGGTGCTCGTCCGCCCGCGCGGGCACTTGAGCAGAACGATGTTCCTCGTCCGCCCGCTGCGTAGAACTACTCGAACAGGTGGCCCGTTCAGGGGTTCGTCCGCGAACGGTGAATCCGCGCGGCGTCCGCACGGCTCTTACAGCACGAGCCCGAAAGAGCACGCCGGTCCACGGCGGACCGTCCGTGAGGCCTTCGGGACAAGCAGCTATAGCACGGGAAGGTGTGAGCAGTGACGGAGCAGGGACAGTTCTGCGGGACGGCCGTGTTGTTGCGGCGTGTGGCGTTCGGGGACGAACGGGCCTGGCGTGACCTGGTGGACCGCAACGGTGATGTCGTCTGGGGAGCGGTGCGGGCGTACTCCGCGACCCGTGCTGACGCGGAGGACGCCTGGCAGGCCACCTGGTTGTCATTGGCCGAGAACCTGCACCGCCTCAGGGACGCCGAGGCGCTTTCCGGCTGGTTGGTCACCACGGCGCGGCGCGAATCCCTGCGCCTGGCGCGAACCAGGCGCAGGGAGTCCCCGGCGGGAGTGGACGGCGTGCTGGCCGAGATCGTGGACGACAGCGGCGACCCCGAGGGCGACGCGCTGCGTTCGGTGCTCACGACGCGGCTCGCACAGGCTTTCTCCCAGCTGTCCGGCCGCTGCCAGCAGCTGCTGCGGGTGATGGCCGTGGCCCCGGAAGCCAGCTACGAGCAGATCAGCGCCGCGCTGGGAATGGCGCGCGGTTCGATCGGTCCGAAGAAGCAGCGCTGCCTGCGCGCGCTGCGCGAGCGGATGAGCGATCAGGGCAGCACCGAGGCCCTGGAGGTGACGGCCGGATGAGCGCGGCACCACCCCCTGAACTGAACTTGCTGGGAGAGCTCTTCCTCGCCGGCGATCCCGCTCCGCGGCGAGCGTTCGCCGGGGCCTACCGGGCCGTCGAGAAGGTCCTCGGAAGGCGGGCACCGGACGCGCGTCTCGTCCCGCTCAGTGACACCGCGGACCGCGCGGAGCTCGTTCCCGGCCTCGAAGAGCGCGCGGGCGGTCCGCGCGTGCTGACCTTCGGAGCCCCGGGGCGGGTGGTCGAACTGGAACTGGTCACGACCGCCCCCGGCCTCCTCCGCGCCGGAGGGGTGGTGCTCAGCAGAACCGGCCAGTCGCTCGCGGGCGGTGTGCTGAGCGTTCGGCACGGAGCGGGGGAGAGCCACGACGTGCTGGACGACTGCGGCGGGTTCCTGGTGCGCGGGATAGCAGCCGGTCCGGTGCGCGTGCTCCTCCGCTCGCGGTGGGGCTCCAGCGCCGCCACCGACTGGTTCGCCTGCTGAACCGGCGGGCCGGGCGGCCACGCGAAAGCCCTCGCGGGAGGGACTCCGCCGTGGCCGCCCGGCCCGGGGAGCACCAGGGGTCCGCACGGGGTCAGGCGAGCGCTCGACCGGTCGGGCCGGTCGCCGGTCGAGCGGCGCGGCGGCTCGTGACCCGCGCCTGCCCGGCGGCGCCGCACGACCACCAACGCAGACCGAGCCGCCCCTCCTATCCGAGCTCGAGCAACCGCTCGACCGCCTCGTCGATCACCTCGTCCCGCTTGCAGAACGCGAAGCGCGCCAGGTGGCGCATCGGCTCGGGGTCGTCGCAGAGCACCTGGGGCGGGATCGCCGCGACCCCGATCCGTTCGGGCAGCGCGCGGCAGAACTCGGCCCCGTCGGAATAACCGAGCGGGCGCACGTCGGCACACACGAAGTAGGTCCCCTCCGAGGGCAGCACGTCGAACCCGGCCCGGCGCAATCCGCTCGTCAACCGGTCCCGCTTCCGCTGCAGCCCGGAGCGCAGCTCTTCGAGCCAGGGCCGTTCCTCGTTCAGCGCGTGCGCCACGGCGGGCTGGAAGGGAGCTCCCCCGACGAAGGTCGTGAACTGCTTCGCCGCCCGCACTGCGGAAACGAGTTCGGCCGGGCCGCACACCCAGCCGATCTTCCAGCCGGTGACGCTGAAGCTCTTGCCCGCGCTCGAGATCGACAGGGTGCGTTCGGCCATGCCGGGCAGCGTCGCGAGCGGGGTGTGCGCCCTGCCGTCGAACAGCAGGTGCTCGTAGACCTCGTCGGTGATGGCGAGCAGGTCGTTCTCGCGGCAGATCTCGGCGATCGCCGCCAGCTCGTCCGCGGTGAACACGGTCCCCGTGGGATTGTGCGGCGAGTTCAGCACCACCGCTCTGGTGCGCGGCCCCACGGCGGCGCGCAGGGCCGCCGTGTCGAGCCGGAACCGTCCCCGCTCGGCGCGCAGGGGGACCGACCGGTGCGCCCCACCCGCCATCGCCACCGCGACCGGGTAGGCGTCGTAGTAGGGCTCGATCAGTACTACTTCTTCGTCCGGCTCGACCAGCGCCAGCATCGAGGCGCTGATCGCCTCGGTCGCCCCGACGGTGACCAGGATCTCGCTGCCGGGATCGTGCTCGATCCCGTAGTCCGCGCGGCGTTGGGCGCCGATGGCGGCGCGCAACTCGGGCTCGCCCGCTCCGGGCGGGTACTGGTTCACCCCTTCGCCGATGGCGTGCTCCGCACGCCGCAGCATCCCCGGGGGCCCGTCCGTGTCGGGGAAGCCCTGCCCCAGATTGACGGAGCCGGTGCTCCGGGCGAGCTCGGTGATCTCGGCGAAGATCGTCGAAGTGAACGGGCGTAGTCGTCGGGTCAGGGCTGGAGTACGCACGCGGTGAACCTTATGCGGCCGCTCCGCGGTTGCATAGTAGGGCTTCGCGGCTCGTGACGGAGCTTCGCGTGGCTGGTCGGCCGGCCGTCACGTGAGTCGGCGCCTTGCTGCTCTGGAGGGCACGTCGAGTAGCGGCCTCCCACGTTGCGGGAGCGGGTGCGGCCGGGCTCCGCGCTCGGGGCGCGCTGTCAGAATCGTGGGGTGTCGCAAGCGTCGTCGGCAGCCGAACTCGTCCGCGAGCGTTCCCTGCGCCGGATGAAATCGCTGGCCACCGGGTTGTTCCTGCTGGCAGCGTTGATCTACGTGCTCACCAGCTGGTGGCAGGCCGGTGCGGCTCCGGTGTGGGTCGGTTACGTGAACGCCGCCGCCGAGGCGGGCATGGTCGGAGCGCTCGCCGACTGGTTCGCGGTGACCGCGTTGTTCCGCAGGCCGCTGGGGCTTCCGATCCCGCACACGGCGATCATCCCCACGCGCAAGAACGCCCTCGGGCGGAACCTCGGTGACTTCGTGGGCGGCAACTTCCTGTCCGAGCAGGTGGTGGTCGACAAGCTGGACCGCGCCGGGATCGCCCGCAGGGCGGGCGAGTGGCTGGCGGACCGGGACAACGCGGAGCGGGCCACCACCGAGCTCGCGGCAGCGGCGCGCGGTGCCGTTCAGGTGCTTCGGGACGAGGACGTGCGTCAGGTGCTGGAGCAGGCCGTGCTGCGGAAGGTCGTGGACCAGCCCTGGGGGCCTCCGCTGGGGCGGATCCTCGGGCGGGTCTTCGAGGACGGCTCGCACCGGGGGCTGGTCGATCTGGTGTGCGATCGCGCCTACGAGTGGGTCCGGGACAACTACGAGACGGTTTCGCGCGTGGTCAACCAGCGCTCCCCCTCCTGGTCACCGCGTTTCTTCGATTCGATGGTGGCGGACAGGGTCTACAGCGAGGTGCTGGCCTTCGCCTGGGCGGTCAAGACCGACCCCGAGCACCGGATGCGTGCCGCGGTCGACCGTTTCCTGATCGAGTTCGCGACCGATCTGCGCGAGGACCCGGTGACCATGGCCAGGGCGGACCGGATCAAGCACCAGATCCTGGAGCACCCCGAGGTCCGGAACCTGCTGGGGTCCGCGTGGACCACGGCCAAGCGGATGTTCCTCGAGGCGGCGGAGGACCCGGACAGTGAGCTGCGTACGCGGGTCCGGGAAGGGCTGCGCTCCTTCGGGGGGCGCCTCGCGGCCGAGCCTGAGCTGCGGGAGAAGGTGGACGGCTGGCTGCGCGAGGCGGCCCGCTACGTGGTCACGCACTACCGCTCGGAGCTGACCACGCTGATCACCGACACCGTCGAGCGGTGGGACGCCTCCGAGGCGTCCGACAAGATCGAACTCCACGTGGGACGTGACCTGCAGTTCATCAGGATCAACGGGACGGTCGTCGGCGCGTTGGCCGGTTTGGCCATTCACACTGCGACGCACCTGCTGTCGTGAACGGCCGAGCGGCCGTCCGCGCCGACGCTCTCCGCCACGTCAGTGCGGGGCGTGCCGTTCCCTCCAGGAGCGCGCTTTCTCCCTGTTGCCGCACACGCGCATCGAGCACCAGGTGCGCGAGCGGTTTCTGGAACGGTCGTAGAAGGCCCGCAGGCAGTTCGTCGCGGGACAGATCTTGATGCGGTGCCAGCGGCCGGTGATGGCGATCCGGGAGGCCGCTGCCAGTACGACGCCGAGCGAGTCGTTGCCGGAGGTTATCGGAATACCGTCCTCCAGGCGCACGTGCACCGGCCACTGTGCGGTGCTCGGGGGTGTGCTCCGGGGAGCGGTCACCGGGCCACAGCTGACCGACGTGCGCATGAGATCGCGGATCTCGCGTGCGGCTGCCGTGTCGACGGAAGCCTGCCCGGTGTGCTCCAAGCACCATTGCTGCCACTGTTCCGCGTCCAGGAGCACGTCCGTGCCCGTCTCGGTGTCAGTGGTGTTGAGGAACGCCAGCAGAAGGTCGATGTCCTGTTCCGTGTCGGGCCCGACGGGCTCGGACGCTGCCGCTGATAGCCCGTTCGGCGCGACGGCTGCGACGGCTTTGCTGTTCACATGCCCATCGTAGGGCAGAAACGGCTTGCCTCTACGTGGTTATCGGGAGAGACTCACACATTGATAACTGTCAAAACTTTTTCAGTGGTTATGGAGAGTCGTGATGACGGAAGGTGTTCCCGCGGGCTCGCCCGCGTCGCGCCCGCTCGCCTTCGTGCTGGATTGCCCCGATCCCCGCGAGTTGGCCCGCTTCTACGGACGGTTGCTGGACTGGGCCGTTTCCGAGGCGGACTCCGACGAGGACTGGGTGGAACTGGCCGATCCGCTCGGTGGGGCGCGCCTGGCCTTCCAGCGCGTCGCCGACCACACGCCGCCGCGGTGGCCGGGCGGGGCTCCGCAGCAGGCCCATCTGGATCTGCGCGTCGACGGCGCGGAGGAGGCGGAGTCGCTCGCCGGGGCCGTCGGGGCGGCCCGGTTGCCGCAGCCCGCGGACAAGCAGGAGTCGAACTTCCGGGTCTACGCGGATCCGGCCGGGCACCCGTTCTGCCTGTGCTGGTGATCCCCGGGGCGGTTCCGGTGTTCCTGTCCCCCGGAAGAGTGCAAACTGACTGCTTGCAACAGTTAGCAATGCTGTTAGCGTGGTCGGTGAGAGGTGGCTGAAACGTGGGGCGTACGGATCGTTCGGTCAACGGGGTCGTCAATCGGGCCGTGACCGACCTGGGCAGCTACATCAGGGCACAGCGCGACACGGCCCAGATCTCGTTGCGCCAGTTGGCGAAGCGCGCGGGCGTGTCCAATCCGTACCTGAGCCAGGTGGAACGCGGACTGCGCAGACCGAGTGCCGAGATCCTGCAGCAGATCGCCAAGGCGCTGCGGATCTCTGCCGAGGCCCTGTACGTACAGGCCGGAATCATGGAACCCCGCTCGGGGGGACCGGTCGCCGAGGCGATACTCGCCGACACCGAACTCAGCGAACGGCAGAAGCAGGCCCTGCTCGACATCCACGCTTCGTTCCGCCGTGAGAACCGACCCGGTACCGAAGCGGTTGCCTCCGAGAAGGGGGCGGACGGTGTGACCACGGTGCCCGCCGAAGCGGTTGGATCCGAATTCGAGGAGTGAGCTAGATGAACACGCGGCACGAGGATCTGCGACGGGTGCGCCTGCAGGCGGGCAAGGTCGCCGAGACCGCTTACCAGCAGGCACGGGGCCCGTTGGTCGCGGCGCTGGGAGCGGGCGACATCGCGGCGCACGCCGTGGCCGAGACGGCGCAGCGGGTGCGCGACCAGATCTCGGACTGCGCGAACGCGGCCCGCGAGAGCACCGCCGGAACTCCCTCGGACCTGGGCGAGCTGCGCGACAGGCTGCGTTCCGGCGAGCTGAGGAAGCTGCTCGACCACTACCGCGACTCGGCGGTGCAGGTGTACGGATACTGCGGGGAACGCGGCGAGCGGACCCTGGAACAGCTCCGCACCCGGCCGGAAGTCCAGCGCACCAGGGACCAGGTCGGGCAGGCCCAGCACCGCGTCGAGGAGGTCGTCGACGGGGCCTGGGAAGTGGCCGACGACGTGCTCGGAAAGGTGAGCACCACCACCCGTTCTTTCGGGGAGAAGGCCGCCCGCACCACCGAGAACGTGGCCGAGGAGACGGCCGAAAAGGTGAACGAGGCCGGGGACCGCGCGGCTTCCGCCGCGGCCGAGGCCTCGGACAGCGTCCGCGAGGCGGGCAAGCAGGCGGCTTCCGAGACGCGGAGCACCGCGCGCAGGACGGCCGCCCGGAGCTCCGCCGCGAAGAAGGGCGGATCCACCGGCGAGTCCGGCTCCGGTGATCGCGAGCAGTCGGACAGCTGAACGGAACTCCCGAACACGGAGCCGCCGACGGAGGTCTCCTCGCGGATCCCGGGCGTTTCGGCGCGGCGGCGCCGAAACGACCCCCGCGGCGCGAGCGGGCGGGGAGGTTCCGAACGGGGATCAGCCCCGGAGGATGTCGACGAGCCGCGGCGCGAGCGGGCGGGGAGGTTCCGCCGGCCGGTCGTCCTGCCGACCGGAACGGAGCACCACTGCGCGCCACGAACACGTACCCTGGGTGCTGTGCTACTCGCTCAGGTGATCGTTACCGTTCTGTGGATGGCGGGCATACCGCTCGGGGTGTACGCCTTCGTGCACGCAGCGATGCAGCGGGCCGACGCGTTCACGGCGGCGGACAAGATGTCCAAACCCGTCTGGCTCGGGATAACCGGGGCGGGAGCTCTGATCCTGATCCTCATGCGTGGTGGTCCCATGACCATCTTCTGGATCGCCGGTGTCGTCGCCGCTCTGGTCTACATCGTCGACGTGCGGCCGAGAGTCCTCGAGGTGCAGAAGGGCAGCTCCTGGTAGTGCGCAGGCACAGCGAGGCACCCGAGGCGGACCTCCGGGTGCTGCCCTCGGGCACCAGGTGGCGTGTCCACGGCAGCGGCTCCCCCGTCACGCTCGTGGCTCACGGCCTCGGAGCGACGGAGGGCGAGGCCCGCATCCCGGCTTCCGGCGTGCGCGGCACGAGGGTGGTGCTCACCCTGCCGGGACACGGTGCGGCCGCCGACCCGGACGAGGACTACTGGGACTACGGGAACGTGGCCGCCGACGTGCTGGAAGTGGCCGACCTGGTCGGCGCGGAGCGGGCGGTCGGCGTCTCGCTGGGAGCGGGCGCGCTGACCCGGATCATCGCCGAGCACCCCCGGCGTTTCGAGCGGTTGGCCCTGCTGCTCCCCGCCGCCGTCGACCGGCCCAGGGGCGGCGCGGTCACCGAGGTGTTCGAACGGCTCTCCTCCGGGGTGCGGGCGGCCTCCGCGGACGGAGGAGCCCGGTTGCGCGAACTCGTCGGCCGGGGGCTCCCGGAGGGAACCGGGGTCGGTGAGTACGTCGAGCAGCGCAGCTCCACCTTGCTGCGACTCGGGGCGGCCCTCGAGACGCTGCCGCACCGGGCGCCGCTCGCCGACCGGTCCGCGCTGGCCGCCGTTCCGTCCCCCGTCCTCGTGCTGGGCGCGACCGCCGACCCGCTGCACGACTCCGAGGTGGCCGAGCAGCTCGCCGCCGCTCTGCCGGAGGGCAGGCTCGAACTGTTCGACTCGGTGGCGCCGATGCTGACGCACCGGGCGGAGTTGCGTGGTTCGCTGAGTGGCTTCCTGAACTCCTGACGCACGGCGGCGCCGCGTATGCTCCCGACATGTCCGAGTGGGAGATCTCCCCGAGCCTCGACGTGCGCCCCGCTCCCGAACGGCTCGATCTGCTGGCCGGGCCGGTGGCCGAGTCGGTGCTGATGTCGGACTCCCCGGAACGGGTGGGAGTGGCCGAGATCGATCCGGGATTCGCGGACACGGCGGTCTTCTGCGCGCGGTACGGTGTTCCCCCGGCTGCCTCGGCCAACTGCGTGATCACCACGGGAAGGCGCTCCGGCGAGCGGCGCAGGGCGGCCTGCCTGGTGCTGGCGACCGGGAAGGTCGACGTCAACGGGGCGGTGCGGCGCAGGCTGGACGTGCGCAAGGCGTCCTTCGCTCCGCAGGAGGAGACGGTGCACGAGACCGGCATGGCCTACGGCGGGATCACCCCGTTCGGGCTGCCGTCCGAGTGGCCGGTGCTGCTGGACGAGGCGGTGGCGAACTCCCCGGCGGTCGTGGTCGGCAGCGGCCTGCGCTCGGGCAAGATCGTCGTCGCGGGCGAGGTGCTCGCCGAGCTGGCCAACGCCGAAGTCCTGGCCGGGCTCGACTCCACCACGGAGGGGTGACTCCCGGAGGTGGCTACCCGGTGCCGGGGTGCCCGCTCACGGGACCGCGAGAGGTTTCGCCACGCAACCACCTGCGACGGCCCGGTCAGCGAACTCCGGAGAGCCAACGGTGGGTGAACTCGCATTCCTGCTCGATCAGGGTCCGCACCCACCTCTCGAGCAGTTCCTCCGGTTTGTCGGCGAGCAGCGGCAGTTTCACCCGGATCTCACCCTGCAGCAGGAACTCGCTGACGTCCGGGAGCTTCTCCACCTCCGGCTCTCCTGCGGTGGGTTCCGCGTCTCCGTTGTGCTCCTCCTCCAGGTCACGCAACCACAGGGAGGCCGTCACGGAACCGGGAACCCCGCGCAGCATGGCGGCGACCTCGCCGGTGAAGTGCTCGGGATCCCGCTCGCGCCACGTCTCGCTGCGCTCCAGGAGCGTGCTCCCGGGAAGTACGGGGCGCAGCACCGCGGGCAGGTCCCGATCGGGAATCCGCTGGCGGGTCCGGAAGTGCACTCCGTCCTCGGTGGCGGAGTGGGACACCAGCTCGGCCACGTCGCCGCCGAGCTCGGTGAGCCTGGCCCGGAGGTAGTCGGTGTCGACGAGCGCCGCGTGGATGTGCCTCGCAGGCCGGTGCGACGTGCTGCGGTGCTCGATGCGGCGTGTCATGCGTCGCAGGTTACCGTTGACGACCGTGACCTCCAGTTCGATGTCCGAGGGCGAGGCCGTCGTCGGCGGTGTGGACCGTCCCGGTCCCGCAGGCGGAGCCCCCGCCGGGGACGCCCGCTCGCTGGCCCGCCACACCACGCTCCGCCTCGGTGGCCCCGCGGCGGAGCTGATCACCGCCGGGAGCGCGGACGAGCTCGTCGAGCGGGTGCGTGCCGCGGACGGCTCGGGGACCCGCCTGCTGGTGCTCGGCGGCGGTTCGAACCTGGTCGTCCCCGACGAGGGCTTCGAGGGCCGGGTGGTGCGCGTGGCCACCACGGGGCTGCGCTACGAGCGGCTCTCCGAGGACACCGTGTGCCTGACGGCCGAGGCGGGGGAGAACTGGGACGAGGTCGTGGCCGACAGCGTGCGACGCGGTCTGGGCGGGCTGGAGTGCCTTTCGGGGATCCCGGGGCTGACCGGGGCCACACCGGTCCAGAACGTGGGGGCCTACGGGGTCGAGATCTCCGAGAGGCTGATCTCGGTGGACCTGCTCGACCGCGTCACCGGCGAGGTCCGCACGGCTCCCGCCGCCGAGCTCGGGCTGGCCTACCGCACGAGTGTGCTCAAGCACACCGACGCGGCCGTGGTGCTGCGTGTCCGCCTGCGACTGCGCGCGGACGGGCTCTCCGAGCCGGTCCGTTACGGGGAGCTGGCCGAGAGCCTCGGAGCGGACGCCGGTGAGCGGGTCGCGGCGGAGCGGGTGCGCGATGCCGTGCTCGCGCTGCGGCGCTCCAAGGGCATGGTCCTCGACGAGTTCGACCACGACACGTGGAGCGCGGGTTCGTTCTTCACCAACCCGATCGTCGGCGCCGGGCGGTTGCCCGAGGTGCTGCGTGTCATCGGAGAGCGGGTCGGTGAACAGCGTATTCCCCGCTACTCCACCCCAACGGGGGACACGAAGTTGTCCGCGGCCTGGTTGATCGAGCGGGCCGGGTTCACCAGAGGCTATGCCGGGCCGGGGAACAGGGTCGGTCTGTCCACCAAGCACACCCTGGCGCTGACCAACCGCGGCTCGGCGAGCACCGCCGACCTGCTCGCTCTCGCGGGTGAAGTTCGTGCCGGTGTGCGGGAGTCCTTCGGCGTGTCACTGGCCCCCGAGCCGGTTTTGGTGGACTGTCTACTTCGATGACTACGTATTACGACCATAAGAGTGACTCTTCGTGACTAAACCCTAACCCTGCGTGTTAAATGGTGGGCGGAGGCTGCCATGATTAGCGTCAGGGAAGTACGCGATCGAGCGGTTATTCGCCCGGTCAAGCGCGCGGTCGAGGACCAGCTGCTGGACATCCCAGGGGTGGTCGCCGTGGACATCGGCGAGAAGAGAACCGCTGGGTGCGGGACCGGACAGCAGGCGATCGTCGTGTCCGTCCCCCGCAAGGAACCGCGGGAGCGGCTCGACGGTTCGGAGCGCGTTCCGCCCAACATACTGGGCATCCCCACCGACGTGGTGGAAGAAGAGGTGAGTCTGCACCACGCGCACCACAGACTGGACGATCCCGTGCCACCGCTGGCTCCAGCGGAAAGCGCCACCGTGTTCGGCGGGGTGGGGATCACTCCGCACCGTCCGGTCACGGTGGGGCCGGAGGAGGCCGCCGTCGAGGGTGACTGCCGGCGGATCGGCACCTTGGGGACTCTCGTGTTCGGGCACGGGGCCACCGTGCTCACCATGGGACTGACCACTTTCGACGTGGCCTGCATGGACGATGCCTGGTCGGTGGGCGACGCGATGCTGGACCCCCATTCCGGACGGGAGTACGCCGACCTGTCCCGAGCCGCCCTGTCCGGTCGGGTGGACGCGGCCGCGGTGACGATCGCGGGATCGTTGGACCGTTGCTGTCTGATCCCCGGTGTCGGGTCGGTGACCGGACAGGGCAGTGCGGAACCGGGCGAGTTCGTGCGCAAGAGCGGATTCGGCACCGGGCTCACCTGCGCCACGATCACGTCCAACGACGTCACGATCCGGGTGGATCACGGGGCCGCGCTCGGAGTGCGGGTGCTGCGGGAGCAACTCAAGGTGAGTGCCGCCGAGGACCAGCCGTTCGCCGGCGCGGGGGACGCCGGTGCCGTGCTGGTGAACGGTGACGGCCGGGTGGTCGGCTTGCACGTCGCCGGTAGCCGTGACGGGACCGTCGGCTACGCCTGCCCCATATCCGATGTGCTGGCCGAGCTCGATCTGGAGCTCGCCGTCACGTTCCGCAGGCTGCGCGCGTACGGCGAGTACGCGCACTGAGCTCCGCTCGTGCCGGAGCCGGGGAACAGCCCTTCTGGAAGGATTCCGGAATGACGGTTCCGCGTGAAACGTCCCGAAGCTCCCGAGGAGCACTTCGACGCTGCCGCGCCGAAACACCCGCCCTGTCCACCGGCACCGCCGAAACATCCCACTGCGCAGTCGGCGCGGCCGCGGGTTCTCCCGTGGTGCTCCCGCGAGGACGGTCCCGACGTCGTGCGGGCCGCTACCCGAGGTCGGGGCACCCGGAGCGAGAGCCCGCGAGAGGTTCCGCCGCGGAACCACACGCGCAACCCGACCCGCGCACTCTCTAAACGCGGTGGGCGCGCGTGGCGGAGGCCTGATCGCGTGGCTTGAGCACGATCTGGTCCAGATTGACGTGCTCGGGGCGCGTGGCCGCGAAGGAGATCACGTCGGCGACGTCCTCCGAGGACAGCGGGGTGAGGCCCCGGTAGACGGCGGCTGCGCGTTCGGTGTCGCCGCCGTAGCGGACCTCGGAGAACTCGGTTTCGACCAGTCCGGGGGCGACCTCGGTGAACCGAACCGGCTCCCCCAGGTGCTCACCGCGCAGCGTGCGGTGCAGGGCGGCCTCGGCGTGTTTGGCCGAGGTGTAGCCGGATCCGTTGTCGTAGGTCTCCAGGGCGGCCACGGAGGTGATGGTGATGACGTGGCCGTTTCCCGAGTCGACCAGTTTGGGCAGCAGCGCCTTCGTGAGCCGGAGCGTGCCGAGGACGTTGGTTTCCCACATCCAGCGCCAGTCCTCTTCGCGGGACTCCGCCACCGGAGCGCTCCCCTTCGCGCCGCCCGCGTTGTTGACCAGAACCCGGCAGGTGGGCACCTGCTCGACGAAGGAGTTCACCGAGTCCTCGTCGGTGACGTCGAGGGACATCGCGGTGCCGCCGGTCTCGGCGGCGAGCTCCCGGAGCCGCTCCACCCGCCGCGCACCGAGGATCACGTGGAAGCCCTCGGAGGCGAGGGCGCGGGCGGTCGCCGCGCCGATTCCGGAACTGGCTCCGGTGACCACCGCCACTCCGCGGTTCCGCCCGCCGGAGGTGTTCTCCGCTGTCGTCGTTGTCGGCTCGGTACTCACGTCACGATTGTCGCGCGGGAGCAAGAGGCGCAGCCGGTGGAACAACCAGATGTGATGCGTCACACCTCGTTGTCGGGCATCCTGTGCGCTTGCCGAGCGTCATTCTGGACAGAGAGGTGAAACGCGTTTACGCGGGCGATGGATTGAGGTAGGAGTGGCCACTAGGGTGAACGGTTCGCTGATGCGCTCGCCAGGGGGAGCACTGGTCGTGGTGCTGGCGGCGTTGTTACTGGTCTCCGGGTGCGCGGGGGCGAGCGGAAGGGCCGGCAGCACCGGTGGGGACGATAGCGGTGACGCGGGACCGTCGGTTTCCGTCGAGCCGGGGAGCGGCGCGAACGGGGTCAACCCGAAGGATCCGATCAAGGTCGCGGCCGAGAACGGGAAGCTGCGCGACGTCTCGTTGGTCAACGGGGACGGAGAGCAGGTCGAGGGCGAACTCGCCGAGGACGGAAGCACCTGGAAGGCCACCGAGCCGCTCGGCTACGACACGGAGTACGAGTGGTCGGGGAAGGTGGTCGGTTCCGAGGGCGACACCGCTCCGGTGCGGGGCGGTTTCCACACGGTCTCCCCGCGGAGCGTGGTGCGGGCCACCGTGAACCCGATCGACGACAAGACGGTCGGCGTCGCGATGCCGATCAGCATCAAGTTCGACTCCCCCGTGCGGAACAAGGCCGCTGTGCAGCGCGCCCTCGACGTGCGGACGTCGAAGTCCGTCGAGGGGGCCTGGGCGTGGCTCAACGACAAGCAGGTCGACTGGCGGCCGAAGGAGTACTGGCCCGCGCACACCCGGGTGAGCGTCGACGCGCCGCTGTACGGGATCGACTACGGCGGAGGCGGTTACGGCAAGGCCGACCTCACGAGCGAGTTCGAGATCGGGCGTTCCCAGGTGGTCAAGGCCGAGGTGGACAAGCACCGGATGCGTGTGGTCCGCGACGGTGCGGAGATCGCCAACTACCCGGCCAGCTACGGCAAGCCGTCCAACCCGGATCTGCACACGCACGAGGGCACGTACACCGTGATGGCCAAGCACCCCGTCGAGATCATGGACAACCCGAAGTACGGCTACACCGATGTGGAGAAGAAGTGGGCCGTGCGGATCTCCAATCACGGTGAGTTCATCCACGAGAACGAGAACAACCGGGCGAACATCGGGAGCAGGAACACCTCGCACGGTTGCGTGAACCTCACCAACGCCGATGCCAAGGAGTACTTCCAGGGCGCGCTGATCGGGGACCCGGTCGAGGTGACCGGATCCGGCACCCGGATGCCTCCGAAGTACGCGGTCTACGACTGGATGCTGAGCTGGCAGCAGTGGAAGCAGAAGTCGGCACTGTGAAGGTGCCCTCCGGGTGGTTTCCGGCCGGGAGCGGACGCGGGTGGAACGCCGCCGAAGCGTTCCACCCGGCGTGGGCACCGTGGTCGGACAAGCAGAGGTGACTTAGATCACCATCCGGTGTCCTGGACCGAGGTGCCGGATGTCTTCGCTGGTCATGTCGACGTGCGCGGGACACGTGCGAATCCGCGCGCGTCGCGCCGGCCCCGTTGTTGCGTGCGTCTCGGAATGTTTCCGAGCGGTGAGGCGTCGTGGTTGCGTGAGCCCGAAGGTCTCGGGCGCACACGACGAACTTGCGATGAGCAGTAGATGAATTCCAGCAGACTTCCGATGCGCCCGCGCCGTGTCGCCGTGTTCTCGTTGCACACCTCGCCGCTGGAACAGCCGGGAACCGGCGACGCGGGCGGGATGAACGTCTATGTCGCACAGACGGCACGGCGAATGGCGCAGCTGGGTACCGAGGTCGAGATCTTCACCCGTGCCACTTCCTCGGAGATCCCCCCGGTCGCCGAGCTGGCGCCGGGAGTGACCGTGCGCAACATCGTGGCCGGGCCGTTCGAAGGGCTGGACAAGAACGATCTCCCCGCGCAGCTGTGCGCTTTCGGCGCGGGGGCGTTGCGCGTGGAGGCGCGTCAGGAGCCCGGCTACTACGACGTCGTGCACTCGCACTACTGGCTGTCCGGGCAGGTCGGCTGGCTGGCGCGGGAGCGTTGGGGTGTTCCGCTCGTGCACACCGCGCACACCCTGGCCAAGGTGAAGAACGCGGCCCTGGCCGAGGGCGACAAGCCCGAGCCGAGCGTGCGTGTGGTGGGCGAGGAGCAGGTCGTGGCCGATGCCGACCGCCTCGTGGCCAACACCGAGACCGAGGCGCGGGAGCTCGTCACGCGTTACGAGGCCGATCCCGCCGATGTCGCGGTGGTCCCTCCGGGGGTGGACCTGGAGCGCTTCACCCCGGGGGACCGAGGTGCCGCACGGGACCGGTTGGGGCTGGAAGCCGATTCGGTGGTGCTCACCTTCGTGGGGCGGGTGCAGCCGCTGAAGGGGCCCGATGTGCTCCTGCGCTCGGTCGCCGAGCTCCTCGGGCGTCGTCCCGAGTTGCGCCCCGTGCTCCGCGTGCTGATGGTGGGTGGACCTTCCGGCAACGGCACCGAACGCCCGGAGGCCATGGAGCGACTGGCCGAGACGCTCGGCATCGCGGACGTGGTTCGCTTCTCGCCCCCGCAGTGGGGGGAGGATCTGGTGGCCGTGTACCGCGCCAGTGATCTGGTGGCGGTGCCCAGCTACAACGAGTCGTTCGGGCTCGTCGCGCTGGAGGCGCAGGCCTGCGGGACCCCCGTGGTCGCCGCCGCCGTGGGCGGGCTGTCGGTGGCCGTGTCCGACGGGGTCTCGGGCAGGCTGGTCGAGGGGCACGCACCGGCGGACTGGGCCGATGTGCTCTCTTCGCTGGTGTGGAATCCCGGGCTGCGCGAGCGGCTCGGTGCGGCGGCTCCGGACAACGCCGCGCGCTTCTCCTGGCAGCGCACCACCGAATCGCTGTTGGAGACCTACGTCCGGGCGCGGAAGTCGTTCCGGGAGCGCCCCTGGTTGGGCGAAGCGACTGCTTGAGCGCGGTGCAGGCGACAGCCCCGGAAGGCTTTGGTGGTTCGATCCCCGGAGGACCGGTGGTCCTGCGTTCGTCCGTCCGAGGAAGCGTAATCGCTCCGGTGCTCACACACCGGATCAAGAGCCAGGAGGAGAGCGATGAGCTCAAACGAGCGGGAATCACTCGACCGAGTGATCAAGGACACTCTGGACGACGGGGAGCTCGATTACGAGCATCCCGAGGTCGGAAGGTTCTTCGTCACGTTGCCGGGCAGCAACAAACTGCAGACGAATTGCTGGTTGATCGTCTCCGAGCACTCGCTGATCGTGGAAGCGTTCGTGTGCAGGCAACCCGACGAGGGGCACGAGGAGTTCTACCGCTACGTGCTGCGCCGCAATGCGCGGTTGTACGGGGTTCACTACACCGTCGACAGCACCGGCGATCTTTACCTGATCGGAAGAATCGGTTTGCACGCGGTCACCGCTGAGGAACTCGATCGTGTTCTGGGGCAGGTGTTGGAAGCCGCGGACGGTGATTTCAACGCCTTGTTGCGAATCGGTTTCGCAACCGCTATCCGTCGTGAGTGGGGATGGCGGGAATCACGCGGTGAATCGCTGGCGAATCTGCGCGCGTTCAGCTCGCTCGTCGAGCGGGAGGGTGCCGTGCCCCCCGTGTCCGACTCCGAACCCTGATTTCGGAGAGGGGCGGCGGCTCCTTTCCCGCGGCGGTGCGGGTGGCGGAACCTCTCGCGGGCTCGTCTCGGGCAGCGGTTCCGCGCAACGTCGGGACCGTCCTCGCGAGAGCACCACGGGATAACCCGCGGCGGTGCCGGTTGCTCGGGTGGTGATGAGCGACAGGCGCCGGGGCATCGATTTCGGGCGGCGGGCCGAGCGTTCCGCCGGTACGTTTAAGCGTGAACCGGTTGGTGGTATCCGGGATCGAGTCGGTGCTCCGGTGCGCCTCGCAGTGGGCCGGTCACCGCTCCGCGACGCGGGGGGAGGGGACTCCGAAGGCTTTCGGGTGCCTTGCCGGACCCGGCGCGGGACGGCTCGGGAGAGAGGGGGAGTCACGAGCTCGAGCCGCCCCGCGCGGGGGTTCCGCTGTGCCGGGCGCAGTAGGCGGGGAGACCCTGGCCCGGCAGGCACGGTCCGACGGGGGGTGCGGACCGTACACGACTCCGACGGGATCGGGGAGTGCGTGGGAGCCGATCTCGTCAGAGCGCTGCCAAACTTCGCAGAGTCGAGCAATGACCACAAGGCCACTGCCCTGCTCCAATCGAGTGAAGTTTGAATTAGAAAGTAACGCTGTGAAGTTCCCGTGTCCCTATTTCACCCGAATATGTGATCAGTGACACATACGGGGGATCAAGAAAGCAGCAAATAAATAACGGTCTGATTTCACCTGTGGCGCCGGGTCTTTGTCTTCCGGGAAAAGGTGGCCGCGGAATGCCGTCCACGGCGCGGCGGGGGAACCCGAGTGCCGGAGCGGAAGCCGGACGGGAGAGCTGAATCGCTCAGACCTTCGTGCGCTTATCGGGGCGGCCCCGTCGGTGCGCCGTCCGGGGTGCCTCCCGCTCCCGGCGGGCCCGCCGGGAGCGCTCGCGCGGACCGGTGATTTGTCGCACCCGTGCGTCGCGTGTCCACCTCGTCGTGGGCGCTAACCTGGCGGCATGACTGTCGGTACCCTTGTACTGCTGCGCCACGGTGAGAGCACGTGGAACGCGCGGAATCTGTTCACCGGATGGGTGGATGTCCCCCTGTCGGAGGACGGGGAAGCCGAGGCGCGTCGCGGTGGTGAGCTGCTCGCCGAGTCGGGACTGCTGCCCGACGTGCTGCACACCTCCCTGCTGCGCCGGGCGATCAGCACCGCGAACACGGCCTTGGACGTCGCCGAGCGCCACTGGATCCCTGTCCGCAGGGACTGGAGGCTCAACGAACGCCACTACGGTGCTCTGCAGGGCAAGGACAAGAAGCAGACCCTGGAGACGTACGGCGAGGAGCAGTTCATGCTCTGGCGCCGTTCGTTCGACACTCCTCCCCCGGAGATCGACCCGAGCGACCCGTACACCCAGGAGGGGGACCCGCGCTACGCGGACCTGGGCTCCGAGATGCCGCGCACCGAGTGCCTCAAGGACGTCGTCACCCGGTTGCTCCCCTACTGGGAGTCCTCGATCGTCCCGGACCTGCGCGCGGGCAGGACGGTGCTCGTGGCCGCGCACGGCAACTCGCTGCGCGCGCTGGTCAAACACCTGGACGGGGTCTCCGACCAGGACATCGCCGCGCTCAACATCCCGACCGGCATACCGCTGCGCTACGACCTGGACGAGCAGCTGCGCCCCGAGAACCCGGGAGGCACCTACCTCGATCCGGCCGCGGCCGAGGAGGCCGCCGCATCGGTGGCCAGCCAGGGACGCTGACCCGAACCGGACGCGAATCGTCGCCGCCCTCCCGGTGCGAAGGACCGAGGGGGCGGCGACGGCCGTTCCACGGCCCGTTCGAATCGATGATGTCCACGCGTTGAACGAACGCTCCCTCTCGGGTGAATCCAAGGTGAAAAACCCCACTGCGGGGTGTCAGAGGCATCACTGAATGGCCTCATACTCTGGCCGAGCCCTGCCCCGGCTTGCTTACGATGCTGGTGTGACCGCATTGGGCTATAGCGCCCTGTTGATCGGCGTGCTGGCGTTGGGCTTGGTGGCGGGTTACCGACTCGCCGTGAGCCGCGGACGTTCCGAGCGCACACGTGCGAAGGGGCCGACAGTCGCGGAGCTGTTGCAGCGTCTGGTGCACACCAGTGACAACGGAATCGTCGTGCTGAACGGCTTCGGCGACGTGGTGGTGCACAACCCCCGAGCCGATGAGCTCGGTTTCGTGCGCGACAACCGTCCCGACTCCCGTGCACGCGAAGCTTCCGACCGGGCTTTGAACACGGGCGAGCCGGTGTCGGTGGACCTGTCCCCGCTGAACCGGGACGCCCAGCACGGGCGTGCCCCGACGGCCGTGCTCGGCAACGTCCGCCCGCTGGGTGACGGGTTCACCGTGGTGGACGCCGCCGACGAGTCGGAGTCCGTACGGCTGGAGGAGACCAGACGGGACTTCGTGGCCAACGTCAGCCACGAGCTCAAGACTCCGGTCGGGGCCCTGGCGCTGTTGGCCGAGACTGTGCTGGACGCGGCGGACGACCCCGACGAGGTGCGCCGTTTCTCGAACAAGATCCTGCACGAGTCGACCCGGCTCGGCACGCTCGTCTCCGAGCTGATCGCCCTGTCCAGGTTGCAGGGCGCAGAGCCGCTTCCCGAGCTGTCCACCGTCGACGTCGACGACGTCGTCGAGGAGGCGCTGGGTCGTTGCCGAGTGGCCGCGGAATCGGCCGGAATCGACATCACCACCGACGACGCCAGCGGGCTCCGGCTCGAAGGCGATCGCACCTTGCTGGTCACCGCGTTGAGCAATCTGATCAACAACGCGGTGTCCTACTCGCCGGACGCGAGTCCGGTGTCGATCAGCAGGCGACTCCGCGAGGACTACGTGGAGATCGCGGTTACCGACCGGGGCATCGGAATCGATCCCGCGGACCAGGAGCGCGTGTTCGAACGCTTCTACCGGGTGGATCGGGCCCGCTCCAGGGCCACCGGCGGTACCGGTCTCGGGTTGGCCATCGTCAAGCACGTCGCCGCCAACCACGGCGGGGAGGTCAAGGTGTGGAGCAGGCCCGGAACCGGTTCCACCTTCACGTTGTGGGTGCCGCGGCATCCGGGGAGTGAACCGGCCCGAACCACCGAAAACGCGTCCGCCCGGAGCGAGGAGCCGGGGGGCGATCCAGAAGGCCGCGCGGCCCACACCGCGGAAGGGGCGCGAACCGTCGAAACGGGAGGAGTCCGGTGACCAGGGTGCTGATCGTGGAGGACGAGGAGTCCTTCGCCGACCCACTGGCTTTCATGCTCCGCAAGGAGGGATTCACGGCATCCGTGGCCACTACGGGCCAGGAGGCTCTGGAGGATTTCGAACGCAACGGCGCCGACATCGTGCTGCTCGACCTGATGCTGCCCGGGATGAGCGGAACGGACGTGTGCAAGGAGATCAGGCAGCGCTCCTCCGTCCCGGTGATCATGGTGACGGCCAGGGACGCCGAGATCGACAAGGTCGTCGGTCTGGAGCTGGGTGCCGACGACTACGTCACCAAGCCCTATTCGGCTCGGGAGCTCACCGCGCGGGTGCGGGCGGTGCTGCGGCGGCACGGTGGAGAGACCGAGGAACCTTCCCCGGCCGGCCAGACGCTGGAGGCGGGGCCGGTGCGCATGGACGTGGAGCGGCACGTGGTCACGGTCTCCGGTGAGGAGGTCGGGCTTCCGCTCAAGGAGTTCGACCTGCTGGAGTACCTGCTGCGCAACGTCGGACGGGTGCTGACGAGGAGTCAGCTGATCGACCGGGTGTGGGGAGCCGACTACGTCGGGGACACCAAGACGCTCGACGTCCACATCAAGCGGCTGCGTTCCAAGCTGGAACCGGACCCCACCGATCCGCGTCATCTGCTCACGGTGCGCGGGCTGGGGTACAAGTTCGAGACCTGATTCTCGGAGGGGCGGCGGCCCGGTTCGCGTGGCGGTGCGGGTGGCGGAACCTATCGTGGGCTCTCGTCGCGGGGCCCCCGACGTCGGGTAGGCACCTACACGGCGTCGGGACCGTCTCTCGCGAGAGCACCACGGGAGAACCCGCGGCGGCGCCCGCTGCGCAGGTGGATACAAGCGACCGGCGTCGCTCATCCGATTATCTGACGACCGGTTCGATCGGGCGAGCGCTCGGATCCGCCCGGGCCCTTCTTCTCGGCACGCTCTCGTCGTTTCCTCGGGAACGGTAGGTTGGCCCCATGCGCCTAGGGGTGCTCGACGTGGGGTCGAATACCGTTCACTTGTTGGTGGTGGATGCGTACCGCGGTGCGCATCCGACACCGATGACGTCCGAGAAGACCGTGTTGCGGCTGTCCGAGCGGATCGACGCCTCCGGAACACTGTCCGAGCCCGCCGTCGCGGAGCTGACGAGCAGCGTCGAAGCCGCGCGGAAGTCGGCGCTGGAGCTCGGGTGCGCCGAGCTCGTGGGCTTCGCGACCTCGGCCATCCGCCGGGCGGACAACGCAACAGCGGTCCTGGAGCGGGTCCGGGAGCGGACCGGGGTCGAGCTGCGGGTCCTCTCGGGCGTCGACGAGGCCCGCCTCACCTTCCTCGCGGCCAGACGCTGGTACGGCTGGTCGGCCGGTAACCTCCTCGTGCTCGACATCGGGGGAGGTTCGCTGGAGATGGCCCTCGGCGTCGACGAACAACCGGACACGGCGGTCTCGTTGCCGCTCGGAGCAGGCCACGTCGGGCGTGTCTGGTCCGCGGAGGACCCGCCGCGTCGTGCGGAGGTCGAGCGGCTGCGGGAGTGGATCGACGACCAACTGGCCGAGGCGGCTCGCCGGTTCCGGGAGTTCGACCACCCGGACAAGGTCGTGGCGACCTCCAAGACCTTCCGCTCGTTGGCCAGGCTGAGCGGTGCGGCCGCCGCCTCCGCGGGCCCGCGAGTGCGCCGGACCCTCACCTCCGCGGCGTTGAACCAGCTGCTCGCCTTCGTCACGAGGATCTCCACGGCCGACCTGGCCTCGTTGGACGGGGTGAGCAGCGCACGGGCGCATCAGCTCGCGAGCGGCGGGCTGGTGGCCGAGGGGGTGCTGCGGGCGCTGGGGCTGTCCGAGGTCGAGATCTGTCCGTGGGCGCTGCGCGAGGGAGTGATCCTGCGGCGCCTGGACCGGGCCGACGTTGCCGACGGGCCCGAGGACGGCCTGAGCGCACCGTCGACAATCGCAGGGGACGATACTGGGTGACAGCCGCGCGATCGCGGAGTCAACTGGACGCGAGATCTAGCACGGGGCACGGTGGAGTCGATGAGTCGTGACAGTGGGTCCAAGGACCCGAGCCAGCGCACCGTCGCGGAACTGCTGGCCGAACACGGCGGTGGCGCGCAGCGCGGCTCACGCCGCAGGCGCAGGCGTGCCGAGGACCCGTCCGAAACGGCTCCCCAGGCGATCATCGAGAGGGTCAACTCGGACAGCGGGCGCATGCTTCCCGTGGAGGACGCCGACGACGAGGTGCCGGAATCCTCCGATCAGGGGGCGAGCGGGCAGGCCCCGGCGGAACCGGCCACGGGGGAGACGCACGCCGAGCCCGCTCCGGAAGCCTCCAGGAGGTCGGTGTCCGGCTCCTCCGCGGCTCCTCCGCAGGGTCCCCCGGCCGCGGCTCAACCGGGCTCCTCCGGAGCGATGGGGGTCCGGTTCTCCCCGGAGCAGAGCGGCCCCGCGCAGCGGGTGCGGGGACGGGAGGCACCGGTGGTGCGTCCCCGTGACTCCGGGCAGGCGGGCGCGGCTCCCGCGGAGGGTGCTTCCCCGGAGGGGAACGACCGGCGTCCTCCCGCCGAGGAGAACCGGGGCGCCACCACTCAGGGGACCGACCGGACGACCACCCAGCAGGGAGCGGACCAGGGGAACTGGGCGGCTCCGCAGCAGCAGGAGGGACAGCTCCCCCCGGCGGAACGGGACACCCGAGCCGGGGAGGCCCCCGAGGGGCGGCCGACGACCGGGCACGAACCGGACGGATCGGCCGTGGACACCGAGGTCACGGCTCAACAGCCGCCGCTGCCCGCGGCCGAGCCGGGAGGTGGGGCGCTGCCCGCGGGCAGCGCCGCTCCGAGCGGGGCGGCCTCCGGTGCGGAAACCGCGGGCGGCGCGGCGGGGGCCGGTGGGGAATCCCCTCGTCAGCCGGAGGCGGCGGCCTCCGTGGTGCACGAGCAGTCCACCGAACGGTTCCCGCCCGTGAGCACCCCTCCCGCGGCTCCTGCGGTTGCCTCCGCCCCCTCCGCCGATCCGGAGATGACCGACGGGGACGGAACCACTCTGCTGGAGTACCCGGAGATCCCGGAGGAGCAGCCCGCCCGGGACTCCTCCGGCGTCGAGGCCGCCCCGGATCCCTACGAGGACGCCTACTACGCCGCCGAGGAACCGGACGAGGATCCGTTCGCCGACGCCGCTGACCTCTACGGTGAGGTCGACGGCGCGTCCCACCGCGAGGAGCTCGGGGGAGCGGACGACTCGGAGTACGCCGACGAGGACGACCTCGACGAGAGCGCGGAGCGTTCGCTGCCTGCGGGGCTGGAGAACGAGGACGCGGACATCGACTCGGAATCCGCGGATCCGGAGGACGTCGGGCGGTCCAGGGCGATGGACTGGGTGGTGCTCGCGGGGCAGACCCTGGGCGGGTTGCTGGCAGGAGGATTGGTCTGGATCGGTTTCCGCTGGTTGTGGCGCGAGCTCCCGTTGCCCGCGCTCGCCGCCGCGCTGGCTTTCACCGGTGCTCTCGTGCTGGGGGCCCGCAAAGTCTTGCGTACCGATGATCTGCAGACCATTCTGTTGTCGGTGCTGGTCGGTCTGGCGTGCACCGTCTCGCCGGTCGCTCTGCTGCTGGTGGGACACTGAAAGTGATCGACACGCGTCGTCCGAACGGATGGTGCTCGGAGCGGTGCCGGTGCGCCGGGGCTCCTTCCGGGCCGGTTGTTCCGGGGGCGGACCGATTCGACCGCTCCGTCGATCCCGCGGCCGCACGGGCCGCTCCCCGTTCGTTCCAGTAATCGAGTTTGGCGGGACATGACTCGCGAAACACCGGGCGTAGCGACACCCCAGCCCCACCGGCCCGCCGTGCCGGTGGGGCTCTCCAGCGCGTCGGTATGGCCGCAGCCCGTTCGGGCGGCTTTCGAGATGGCCGCCGACCTGGGGTACGACGGTGTCGAGGTGATGGTGTGGGCGGACGCGACCAGCCAGGACGTCTCCGCGCTCAGCAGGCTGTCCGAGCAGCACGGGGTTCCGGTGCTGGCGGTGCACGCGCCGTGCCTGCTGATCACACAGCGGGTGTGGTCCTCCGAACCGGAGGAGCGGTTGCGCAGGGCGGTGGTGGCCGCGAGCGAACTGGGGGCCTCGACGGTCGTGGTGCACCCGCCGTTCCGCTGGCAGCGCAGGTACGCGGAGGCCTTCGCCGAGTTGGTGGCGAGCCTGGAGGAGACGAGCGGCATCCGGGTCGCGGTCGAGAACATGTTCCCCGTGCGGCCCCCGAACAGCTGGGACAGGCTGCGCGGCAACAGGGCGGCCGGGTTGTCGGCCTTCCGGCCCTCGCCCGATCCGACCGAGACCGGTTTCCGGCACTACACGCTGGACGTCTCGCACGCGGCGGCGGCCCAGAGCGATCCGCTGGAACTGATGAGACGCATGGGGGACGGTCTGGCGCACGTCCATCTGACGGACGGCACGGGAGCACCTCGTGACGAGCACCTGCTCCCGGGGCACGGCACCCAGCCCTGCGCGGAGGTGTGCACGACCCTGGGTTCGGGCGGGTACACGGGGGCGGTGATCATCGAGGTCAACACGCGGAAGGCCAGGACGGCCGACCAGCGTGCGGCGCAACTGGCGGAGGCCCTGCTGTTCGCCAGGCTGCACCTCGAGCCGCTGCGGGTCTGACGGAGGTCGTTCCGCTCGGGTGGTGTGTCGCGGCGCTGCCCGCGCCGAAGGGGAAACCCCGGCCCCGCCAACGACTCGACCGGAAGGCCTCCGCGAGCGGCCCCACCTGCGGGTGAGTTCGTCCCACCGGGTGGACGGGACCGCGAGTTCGGGTGCGGCCCCGCTCTGGCACCCTGATCCCATGTCGACGATCGCCGTACTCGGGGCAGGAAAGATCGGGGAGTCGTTGCTGTCCGGTCTGATCAACGCCGGACACGCGACGGAGAAGCTGTTGTTCACCGAGCGCCACCAACAGCGCGCGGAGGAGCTGACCGAGCGCTACGGTGTCCGCAACGTGGACATCGCCGACGCCGTGGGACAGGCCGACGTGCTGGTCGTGTCGGTCAAGCCGCAGGACATCGAGCCACTGCTCGAGCTGATCGCCCTGCTGGTCACCCCGGAGAAGCTGGTCGTGACGCTGTGCGCCGGGCTGCCGACGGAGCTTTTCGAGCGGCGCTTCGCCGCGGGGACTCCGGTCGTGCGAGTCATGCCGAACACGCCGATGCTGGTCGGCGAGGCGATGAGCGCGGTCTCGGCCGGTACGCACGCCACCGACTCGCACCTCGAAACGGTGGAGGAGATGCTCGGCAGCGTGGGGCGCGTGGTGCGCATCCCGGAGAGCCAGCAGGACGCGGTCACCGCGCTGTCCGGTTCCGGGCCCGCTTATTTCTTCTACCTGGTGGAGGCGATGATCGACGCGGGGATCCTGCTCGGCCTGCCGCGGGCGGTGGCCGCCGAGCTGATCGTCCAGTCCGCGGTGGGGTCGGCCGCCATGCTCCGGGAGGGCGAGGGGCACCCCGTGATCATGCGGGAGGGAGTCACCTCTCCGGGAGGTACGACGATCTCGGGTGTCCGCGAGCTGGAGAAGCACGGGGTTCGCGCCGCGTTGATCGACGCGATCGAGGCGGCCCACTCCCGCTCCGTGGAGCTGGGCGCCAAGCACCGGTCGGGTCCCTCCGAGGCGGACGACTGACTGAGATTTCCTGTTCAGGTTGATCAGGCGGTTGCCCGGCGGAACCTCTCGCGGTCTCGTGAGCGGGTGCCCCGGCGCAGGAGCGGCGATCCGCACGACGTCGGGGCCCTCCTCGCGAGAGCACCACGGGGGACCCCGCGGCGGTGCCGGGCGGTACCCGCGCCGGGGCGACCGAACCTGCTGCTGCCCGCGGCTTTTAGTGAAGCTGTGAGCACGCTCCGTTAACGCTTTCGGGGTTACGATTGCCGGAGGGCCGGTGCCGTGGGCGAGGCCGGACTGCGGAGTCCTTCGCGCGGTGCACCTCCGGCCCGGAACGACGGTCGAACGCTTCCAGGAGGCCGGCGGTGCCGGATGTCGTGCTCGTCACGGGAGTCAGCCGCTTCACCGGTGCGCATCTGGCCGGAAGACTGGCCGACAGCCCCGGCGTGGGAAGAGTTCTCGGGGTGGACGTCGTCCCGCCGTCCCCGGAGCTCTCGCGCCGGATGGGACGTGCGGAGTTCGTGCGCGCCGACATCAGGAACCCGCTGATCGCCAAGATCGTCTCCGAGGCGCGGGTGGACACGGTCGTGCAGGTCTCGACCGGTTCGGACGGTCTGCCCCCGGCCCGCACCGTGCACAAGGAGATGAACGTTCTGGGCACCATGCGGTTGATGGCCGCCTGTCAGAGCTCCCCGCGAGTGCGGAAACTGGTCGTGAAGTCGACCAGTGCGGTCTACGGGGCCAGCCCGCGCGACCCCGCGGTCTTCACCGAGGACACCGCGCCCAAGGACCTGCCCTCCTCCGGGTATTCGAAGGATGCCGTCGAGGTGGAGGGCTACGCGCGCGGTCTCGGGCGGCGTCGTCCCGATATGGACATAACCGTCCTGCGGTTCACCGACCTGGTCGGACCGCGCATCGACTCCGCCCTGACGAGGTACTTCTCGCTCCCCCTCGTGCCGACGATCTTCGGGCGGGACGCCCGCCTGCAGCTGCTGCACTCGGAGGACGCCCTCGCCGTGCTGCAGCGGGCCACCCTGGAGGAACACCCCGGTGTGTTCAACGTGGGAGGTGACGGGGTGCTCATGCTCGGCCAGGCGATCAGGAGAGCGGGCAGAGCGCCGACGCCGCTCCCCGGAGCGGCGATCCCGCCGTTGACCGGTTTCCTGCGCGGGACGAACCTCGCCGGGCTCTCCGCCGCTCAGCTGGAGTTCCTGAACTTCGGGCGCGTCGTGGACACGACGCGGCTGCGCGAGCGGTTCGGGTTCGTTCCGAGGTGGACCACTCAGCAGGCCTTCGACGATTTCGTGCACGGCCGCGACCTGCGTCCACTGGTTTCCCCCGAGCGGATCAGGGCGGCAGAACGTGAGATCGGCAGGGCGATCTCCCGGGTGCGCTGGTAGAGGTTTTCCGTTTCGGTTCGCGCGGGTGCTCGTCCGGCGCGGACCTCCCGCCGTCTCGTGAGCGGGGGTTCGGGCGGGAGCCGATCGTCCGGACGAGCTCTGTGAGGGAGGAACGATGACGAACGCGAGAGTGATCCCGCTTCACCCGGACGGGGGAGAGTCCCGTGCGGGAGGGCAGGACGGCTCGGAAGGGAGTCCCGGCGGCGGCCGGGCGCGGACGGGTTCGGAGGAGGACCACGCCGACTGGCACGAAGCCCTCGTCGACGCGCTCGCCTTCGCCCGGCGGCGCCTGCTCGGCGAGTACGGAGTGGACGAGTTCGGTTTCGACAGGGAACTCACCGACAGGGTTTTCCTGCCCGCCCTGCGGACCGTTTACGAGAACTGGTTCCGGGTGGAGGCCATCGGCCTGGACAACGTGCCGAGCGAATCGGGGGCCCTCGTGGTGGCCAACCACTCGGGCACGCTGCCGTGGGACGCGCTGATGACCACGGTCGCGCTGCGCGACCGGCACCCGGCGGGCAGGCACCTGCGGATGCTCGGCGCCGATCTGGTTTTCGCCGCTCCGCTGATCGGTTCCCTGGCCAGGCGGACGGGGCATACTCTCGCGTGCAACGAGGACGCCGAGCGCCTGCTGCGCGCGGGTGAACTGGTCGGTGTGTGGCCCGAGGGGTTCAAGGGGATCGGCAAACCGTTCCGGGACCGCTACAAACTGCAGCGTTTCGGACGCGGCGGTTTCGTCTCGGCGGCCATGCGGCGCGGAGTGCCGATAGTGCCCTGCTCCATAGTCGGGGCGGAGGAGACCTACCCCAAGATCGGCGACATCCGCCCGCTGGCGCGCTTGCTCGGGACGCCCTACTTCCCCGTGACGCCGTTCTTCCCGCAGCTGGGCGCGCTCGGCGCGGTGCCGTTGCCCACCAAGTGGTACATCGAGTTCGGCGAGCCCATCGACACCGTCGAGTACGGGGCGGACGCGGCCGATGACCCGATGGTCGTGTTCGACCTGAGTGACCAGGTGCGGGAGAACATCCAGGAGACGATCTACCGGCTGCTGGCCCAGCGGGACAGCGTCTTCTTCGGCTAGCCGGGCCCGGTACCCCGGTTGCCGGGGTCCGGTCACCGAGTTCCCCCGATGACCGGACCGGAAAAGTTCCCGTCACCCCCAGCCGTACTGGTAGCTGACGCAGTCGGCACCGATGTGCCAGTGCATCGCGTTACGGGTCCGGGGCCCGTACACGCCGTCCTGCGCGATCCCGGCCCGCCGCTGCACGTCCAGCACCGCGGCGCTGGTGGCGGGGCCGTAGATGCCGTCCACGGCGATGGACTGCCCCTCGCAGTTCCGCAACGATCGCTGCAACGCCGTTACGGGCGAGCCGCCGTTGCCCGGACCCATCACGCAGTGGTGGGAGCCGCCGGAGGTCGCGGGGATCACTCCGTCCACGGTGGTGCAGTTGGGGATCGCCGCGGTTTCGGCCGTGGCCGCGAGCGGGAACGCCAGCGCGGCCGTGGCCGAGGCCGTCGCGAGGCCGATCACGCTGAGAACGCGTTTCGTGCCGGTTGTAGCTCGTGACATCGATTTCCTGCCAATCGCGGGCTTCTAAAGGGGGCGTGGGTTTCGGAAGGCACAAGGTCGCGTGAGGAAGACCGGGGGCGTCGCCGATCGAGCACCTGCGGAAACCGGCTCGGCGAAGTCCCGTTCACGGGCGGGTGTAGCCGTAGATGTCGGCCGCGTACGGGTCCACGTTGTACTTGCGGCTGACGGAGTCGGAGACGTTGCCTCCGATGAGGTTCAACGTGCCGTCCGCGTTGACCGACTCGACCAGGTCCACGTGATAGCTGGTGGAGGTGTTCGAAGGGCTGGATCCCCAGAAGACCGCGTCACCCGGCTTGATGCCGGAGAAGCCCGCGGAGGCGGGGACGGAGTGCCCGTTGTTCAGGCCCCACCTGTACCAGTCCCCGGTGAACCAGTAGGTCGGCACGTCGACGCCCGCGTTCTGCCACACCCACGTGCCGAACCGCGCGCACCACGCGGCACACCAGTCGCCGTACTTCTGGCAGTTCGTGTTGTACTCCCGGTATCCGTGCTCACCCGCCGCGATCGACACGATCCTGTCCCGCGTCGAGCCGTCGGCCGGAGGCACCGGGTCCCCCGAGGACTGATCGCACATCACTCGGGCGATCCCCATCTCGCTCATGGTGTTCGGCCCGGCCATCCCGTCCACGGCCAGGCCGTGGTCCCGCTGGTAGTCCTCGACCGCGGCGCGTGTGTTCGGACCGTAGGCGCCGTCCGCACCGGACCCAGCGGCTCGCTGGACCTTCGTCACCTGCTCGCTCATGTGGTCGCTGGTCTCCGGACCGGCGATCGCGTCGGTGGAGATGCAGGCGTCGCGCTGGAATTCGAGAGTCGCCGAACGCGTCTGCGGACCGACGACGCCGTCGATCCCGCTCCACGGCAGGTACCCCATTCCCGCCAGGTTCCACTGCACCTGTTGGGTGTACGAGGACGGATACGGCAGGCCCTGGACGTCGTCGGAGCAGCCCTTCCGCCGTTCGATGCCCATCGAACTCATGGTCTGCGGTCCGGCGATGCCGTCGTAGGTGAGGTTGTGCTCACGCTGGTAGCGCTCCACGCCCTGGACCGTCCACAGCCCGTAGATGCCGTCGGCGCTCGTGTTGACCGCCCGCTGGACCTCCTCGACCTTGTCCATCAGCGCGGTGGTCGTGTTGGGACCGGCGATGCCGTCGACGTCGAGGCACTGCGCGGACTGGAACTTGCTGATGGCTCCGGAGGTCTGCGGGCCGTCGACGCCGTCGACGCCCTCCCAGGGCAGGTAACCGAGCCCCGCGAGGTCCTGCTGGACCTCGCGAACCGACAGGCTGGGAGCCGCCTCCGACTGGCCGGGTGCCGCGACCGCGCCCGTGGCCGCTATGACCAGTGCTAACAATCCGAACAGCAGGTGACGCGCCCCCGCTCTCGGGAAACGTGACTCGCGCATGGATTCCTTTCCGAAGGATTCGAGGAGCGGGCGTGCTCGCGGGGTCGCCGTGCACCTCCGACGTTCCGGTAGCGGCTCGGTCCGCGACCCCGCCGGTGCGGACAACCACTTTCCGGGGGAGGACACGCCTCGGAACACGACCGTGGCCCGGCGGGCCTGTCGGTCCGGAATCATCGCCGCGACTCGCCTTCCCGGCTAGAGTTCGTGGGACGGGACGGGAAATCCCGGAGCGTGGGCCTCTTCCGGAAGGCGTGCGGCGACGACGGTTCCGCCGGCGGCGACTCGTCCACTGTCGAGCGAGTCCACACCGCTCTCCGCGAGGTGTTGGCTCTCCGTCGGAACGGCGGGCGAAAGGCCGGAAGTTCGGGGAATGCGCCGAGTGACGGCACTGTCGTGGTGGGACACGCCGTTTAGGGTCGATCGCGAGCGCGAAGTCCGTTGCGGTTCGTCGCACAGCGTCGGCCCGGCGGACGCGCGGACCGCTACGAGAGGACTGAAGCATGGCACGACAGGGCGACCGGAGTTCCGAGGCCGCGGGAACCGACGAGCTCGTGACCCAGTTGCGAAGACTGCGGGCCCGCAGCGGGCTGACGCTGGCGGCGCTGGGGGAGCGGACGAACTACAGCAAGTCTTCGTGGGGACGGT
Source organism: Actinopolyspora biskrensis (assembly GCF_013408175.1). Lineage (GTDB taxonomy): Bacteria > Actinomycetota > Actinomycetes > Mycobacteriales > Pseudonocardiaceae > Actinopolyspora > Actinopolyspora biskrensis. The sequence goes on along the minus strand of NZ_JACBYW010000003.1, from coordinate 326,649 downwards.
ATCTCAGCGGCAGAACGTTACCGCCCTATCAGGCGGTGCTGGTTTTTTGCCGGGTCGTCGGAGCCGACCAGGAGCGTGTGCTGTCGCTGTGGGAAGCCGCCCACCGGGAGCGCACTCAGCGGACGAGTCGGTGGAGTCCCCGTTCGGGGGGAGGTTTCGGCGAGGAGGCGGTTACCGGTGGCGAAGAGGTGCCCGTCTCGGCGCCGAGGAGGCCACCGGCCGTGTCGATCAGGACGGTGGACCGGGGCGAGGGCGTGCCGTTCGCGGTCGTGCTCGGCGGCGTGCTCCTCACGCTGGGAGCGGGCTGCCTGCTCGGTGCGTGGGTGACCCGGTCCCGCGGTTGAGCGGGTTCCGCGGTCCGGAACCGGGCGGGAGCGTGTTCGAGAGCCCGAGGACGGCCGGTCAGGAACGATCCCTGCGCCGGTAGGCCAGCCCGGCCGCCAGCGCTCCGGCCAGCGCTCCGGCCCCCAGCACGGAGTGCGCACCGATGCGCGCGGCCTTGCGGCCGGTCCGGAAGTCGCGGATCTCCCAGCCGCGCGAGCGCGCTATCTCGCGCAGGCGCTGATCGGGGTTGATCGCGACGGCCTTTCCGACGATCGAGAGCATGGGCACGTCGTTGGCCGAGTCCGAGTAGGCGGTGCAGCGTCGCAGGTCCAGGCCTTCGCTGGCAGCCAGCGCGCGGACGGCGTGCGCCTTGGCCCGCCCGTGCAACATCTCACCCACGAGCCGGCCCGTGTAGATGCCCCGGGAGTGCTCGGCGACCGTTCCGAGTGCGCCGGTGAGTCCGAGACGCCGCGCCATGATCTGGGCCAGCTCCACCGGTGTGGCCGTGACCAGCCACACGCGCTGCCCCGCGTCGAGGTGCATCTGGGCCAGTGCTCGCGTCCCCGCCCAGATCCGGTCGGCCATGAGTTCGTCGTAGATCTCCTCGCTCAACCTGACCAGGTCGGCTACGTCGCGGCCCGCCACGAAGGACAGCGCCTGCTCCCTGCTGGTCTGCAGGTCCTGCACGTTCTCGGTCCCGGCTATGCGGAATTTCACCTGTTGCCAGGCGAACCCGGCCAGATCGGCGGCCTTGAAGAACTTCCTGGCGGCGAGCCCGCGGGCGAAGTGGAAGAGCGAGGCCCCCATCATCATCGTGTTGTCGACGTCGAAGAAGGCGGCGGCCGTCAGATCGCGCGGTGCCGTCGTGCTGCCGCTGTCCGGAGCCGTGGTGACCGCTGCCTCGGCGGAGGCCCGCCCGGCCAGTTTGGCGCTGTCCAGGGATTCTTCCTGCGTCCGTTGGTTCGTTTCGGACGTGTTGCCGTGCTGGTCCCCGCTGTCGGTTCTCTCGGCTGAGCCTGGCCATGTCGGCACCGCCGCGCCTCCCGGTGTCCTCCGGAGTCTTTTGCGTGTTGCTGTGGGCCTGCGGGCGGTCGGGCTGTTCATCGGTGGGTGCTGTGCCTGCCGCCGGCATTCCTAGCTTAGAGGCATTGTCCGTTTCGGGTACTGACCCAGTCGGGGGCGGCGGTGTTCCACCGCGGGGCGGGACGCGGGTGGCCGGGGCTGTGGTGGCGGGGTGCCCCTGGTTCAGGGGTGCTCGGGCGGCCCTCTCGTCCCGGTTCCTGCTCTGCCGCGCGCATCAGCGCGGGTCGTCGGGCAGCAGTTGGGCGAGTCTGCGGATCGCCCGGTGCTGCAGCGCCTTCACGGCACCTTCGTTGCGGTGCATGCGCTCGGCCGTCTCGGTGACGGACAGCCCCTGGAGGAAGCGCAGCCTGATGCACTCGCGTTGATCGGAGTTGAGTCTGCGGACGCAGTCCAGCAGTTCCGCGTGGGCTGCCTCGGCCAGCACCTGCTGCTCGGGGCCGTTGTGGTGCGGGCCCCCGTTCCTGTTGGCCTCGCCGGGATCGGCCAGCGGGACCTCCAGCCTGTTGCGGCTGGACTTGATGTGGTCGAGCAGGAGGTTCTTCGCGATCGTGATGAACCAGGCGGCCACGTCGCGTCCCTGGTAACTCACCGAGGCGATGCGCCGCAGCGCGCGGGCGAAGGTCTCGCTCGTGATGTCCTCGGCCAGGCAGTGATCGCTGACGCGGAGCAGCACGTAGCGGTACACCAGGTACGCGTACTGGTCGTAGAGCCTGCCGAATGCCTGGTTGTCACCGTTCTGCGCGGCGTGGACGTGGTTCCAGTTGTCCGCGCCGGACTGTTCCGGCGGGGTCGACTCGGTCTCGGTCTCGGCCGGTTCGTCGGTTCCCGTCGGTTCCCGCGGAGCCGTGCTGAGCTGCCGGGGGGTGCCTCCCGCGGTGCCGGGGTACGGTTGCTGGGCCACCTCGGGGAGGGCGGGTGGGTGTCGCGGCGTCGGTTGCTGCTGCACCGTGGCCTGAAGCATGTCTGGTCCCTGGAGTCTTCGGTTGATCGTGTGAGCCTCGTCGGGGATCGGTTTTCAGGATCGGCAGCATACGTCTTGCTACTGCCCGGTAGGTAGTGTGTGCGGGCTTCGAATTGATGTCGATTTCCGCCGTTGGGCCTTCGCGGTCCGGAACACGCGGAGCCCCGCGCTCGGTGATTCCGGACACTTTCGGGCCGTCGTTCTCGCGCGGGGAGGGCGGCGGTGAGCGCCTCCCCGGGGGTCTGCTGGACAATCACGGGGCAACAGCGGAGTTTCGGCCGAAACGGGGTGATGCGGCGTGTCCGGCACTGTCGAGCACGAGGTGACGCTTCTCGTGCGTCAGAACTGCCCTGCTTGCGAGACCGCCGAGGCGGAGCTCGCCGGGGTGTGCGACGAACTCGGTGTGCCGTGGGAGGTCTCCGACGTCGATGCCGACGCCGAGCTGCGGGCGGAGTTCGGTGACAGGGTCCCGGTGATTCTCGTCGACGGCGCGGAGCACGGTTTCTGGAAAGTGGAGCCGCAGCGGTTGCGGTCCGCGTTGACGCGCTGAACCCGTCCGGTCACGGAACGGGTACCGCGGTCCGGGGCGTCGTGTCCCGCCGGGCGCGTCCGGGCGTGAAAAGTGTTCCTCCTCGGGCGGTGTTTTCCGGGAGCGGAAGCCCGTGTAGCCCGCATACCACTCGTTTTGGCACGTCGGGGGGCTTTCGGGGATGATGCTTCGAGTGGGTGTGGGTCTCGTTACGACGGGGCCTTCCAACTTTGTGCATGTGTTCACAAATAGCTACGGTGGGCGGTGTCGTGTTGCCGGACTCGTTCCGCGGATTCTCCGCACGCGATCATTGGTGGCGTGCACACGCGTCCCCGGATGTCACGACTTCGTGGTCGGTGCTGTGCCGAACCGCTCGCCGCTTTCCGAAACGAGGCGGCGGGTGGATCGCGCCCTTACCGGCCACCGACGAACGCACCAGCAGGCAGGTCGAGGGAGAGCCAGCGTGACGGCGCACGGAGAAGGCGTGCGAGACGGCGACGCGCACGGCGCGGAGGAGCCCGCATCGGAGCAGCAGTCGTCGGACGGGGTGACCATCCCCGAGCCCCAGGACCGCGCCAAGGCGATCCCGGAGGCGGCCGTGGCCAGGCTCGCGGTGTATCTGCGCGTGCTGTCCGGCTTCGCCGAGCAGGAGGTGCACACCGTCTCCAGTGAGGAGCTGGCGGTCGCGGCCGGGGTGAACTCGGCGAAGCTGCGCAAGGATCTCTCCTACATCGGTTCCTACGGCACCCGCGGGGTCGGTTACGAGGTCGCGGTGCTCATCGGCCAGATCGAGCGGACGCTCGGGCTGACCCAGCAGCACAGCGTCGCCGTGATCGGAATCGGTAACCTGGGGCACGCGCTCGCCAACTACGGCGGGTTCCCCAGCCGGGGCTTTCCGGTCGCGGCGTTGTTCGACCTCGATCCCGACCTGATGGGGGTGCCCGTCGGCGGAATCCCCGTCGACCACGTCGACGACATCCCCCGCGTGTGCGCCGAACGGGACGTCACCATCGGGGCGATCGCGACGCCGGCCAAGGGGGCGCAGGACGTCTGTGACCGTCTCGTGCAGGCCGGTGTGCGGTGTGTTCTCAACTTCGCCCCCGTGGTTCTGCAGGTCCCCGAAGAGGTCGAGGTGCGCAAGGTGGACCTCGCGGTGGAGATGCAGATCCTGTCCTTCCACGTCGCCCGTCGCAGCCAGGAGACCTCGGAGTCCACCGCGTCCGGGGCGGAGGCGGACGGAGCGGCTCAGTCGAAAACTCGTGATGTGAATGCCGGGGTCAACCCGGTGGACGGGATGGTGGTTCGGCCGTGAATCTGCTCACCGTCGGTCTGTCGCACCAGAGTTCCCCGGTACGGATGCTCGAACGTGTGGCGGTCGGTGCCGAGGACGTCGACAAACTGCTGCACGAGTTGCTGCGCAAGGAGCACATCTGCGAGGCGCTGCTCGTGGCCACGTGCAACCGTGTCGAGGTCTACGCGGTGGCGGAGACGTTCCACGGAGGGCTCGACGACGTGACCTCGGTGCTGGCTCGGCACTCCGGTTCGGAGTTCGTGGAGCTGGCCGACCACCTCTACGTGCACTACGCGGGGGCCGCCGTCGAGCACATGTTCTCGGTGGCTTCGGGGCTGGACTCCATGGTCGTCGGTGAGGCCCAGATCCTGGGGCAGCTCCGGCAGGCCTACAGCGACGCGGACCGCGCCGGAACGGTCGGCAAGACGCTGCACGAGCTGGCCCAGCAGGCCCTGCGCGTCGGCAAGCGGGTCCACTCCGAGACCGACATCGACTCGACCGGGGCCTCGGTCGTGTCCGAGGGGCTGGCCGACGCGGAACGCGCGCACGGAGGGCTGACGGGGCGCTCCGCCCTGCTCGTCGGTGCGGGGTCCATGGGCGCGCTGGCAGCGGCGCAGCTCAAGAGGCTCGGCATAGCCGACGTGGTGATCGCCAACCGCACCCCCGAGAACGGGGCCAGGTTGGCCGAGTCCCTGCGTGCGGACGGCTTGGCCACGGACACGGTGGCCCTCGACGGGCTGACCCGGGCCGTGCGCGCGGCGGACGTGGTGGTCACCTGCACCGGCGCCGTCGGTGCCGTGGTCGACGCGGACACCGTTTCGGCGGCGTTGTCCGAGCGCTCCTCCGGGCGGCCACTGGTGTTCTGCGATCTCGGTCTGCCCCGGGACACCGAACCGGAAGTGGACGAGCTTCCGGGAGTCACCGTGGTGGATCTCGAATCGCTGCAGCGCAGACTCGCCGAGGAGAACGGTGTCAGCGCGGAGCAGGACGCCTCGGCCATCATCGCCGAGGAGGTCCGTTCCTACCTGGCCACCCAGCGTTCCGCCGAGGTGACCCCGACGGTGACCGCGCTGCGCAAGCGGGCGGCCGAAGTCGTGGATTCCGAGCTGCTTCGGTTGGATTCGCGGCTGCCCGAACTCGATACCGACGTTCGTGAGGAGCTCACGCGCACCGTCCGCCGCGTGGTGGACAAGCTGCTGCACACTCCGACCGTGCGGGTCAAGCAACTGGCGTCGGCACCGGGTGGTTCCGGCTACGCCGACGCGCTTCGTGAGCTATTCGAACTGGATCCGCAGACCGCCGCCGTCATCGGCACTCCGCAGGCAGTGGAGGACGGGGAACGGGCGACCCAGGCTGTGAGCACCTCCGTGTCGCACGCCCAGGGGACGCAGGCTACGGCTGTCTCGCGTGATCGCTCCGAACAGGACGGTGAGGACCGTTGACGAACACTCTCCGTATCGGCACCAGGGGAAGTGCTCTCGCCATGGCGCAGAGCTCGACGGTTGCCGAAGAGCTGGAGCGTGCGGGCTACACGACCGAACTGGTCCGGGTCTCCACACCCGGTGACCAGTCGCAGGCACCGATCAGCGAGATCGGTGTCGGCGTGTTCACCTCGGCGTTGCGCGAGTCGCTCGCCGCGGGTGAGGTCGATGTGGCGGTGCACTCCTACAAGGACCTGCCCACCGCTGTCGATCCCCGGCTCGCGCTGGCCGCGGTCCCCTCCAGGGAGGACCCGCGGGACGCGCTGGTGGCAAGGGACGGTCTGACGTTGGGCGAACTACCCCCGGGCTCCGTTGTGGGGACCGGATCGCCGCGCCGCGCCAGCCAGCTCGAAGCCCTCGGACTGGGGCTGGAGGTGTGCGGTATTCGTGGCAATGTGGACACCCGGATGCGCAAGGTGACCGACGGTGAGCTGGACGCCGTCGTTCTCGCCCGCGCGGGTCTGGCCAGGGTGGGCCGACTCGAGGTGATCACTGAATCGCTCGATCCGCTGCAGATGCTGCCCGCACCCGCCCAGGGCGCGTTGGCAGTGGAGTGCCGCGTCGAAGACGTGGATACCGAGCATTTGCTGCAGTCCGTGTTGGACGATGAGGCCAGCCGCGCCGCGGTGGCCGCCGAGCGCGCCATGCTGGCAGCGCTCGAGGCCGGCTGCAGTGCGCCCGTAGGCGCACTGGCCGGAGTGGTGGAGGACCTCGACGAGGACGGTCGCGCGGTACGGCGGCTGTCCATGCGCGGGGTGGCGGCAACCGAGGACAACGAGTTGCTTCGCGCATCCGCCACTGGTGAGACGACCGCCGCTGAGCAGCTGGGCACCGGCATCGCCGCCCAGCTGCTCGACGCCGGGGCCGCGCTGCTCAGCGGGCCCGGCAGTAGTTGATGGGGAGTGCCCTGATGACCCGAGCACGTAATACCCCCGGACGAGTGGCATTCGTGGGCTCCGGCCCCGGTGATTCGGGCCTGCTCACCGTCCGGGCGAAGCATTTGCTTACACACGCGTCACTGGTGGTGACGGATCCGGACGTTCCGGCCGATGTGTCCGCGCTCGCGGACGAGGCCGCCGAGGTGCGTCCCGCGGTCGGCGAGCCGTCCGACGTGGCGGGGAACCTGGCAGGCGAGGCGCAGACCGGGAGGCCGGTGGTGCGCCTGGTGTCCGGGGACCCGTTCACCGCGGACGCGGTGGTGCGTGAAGTCCAGGAGGTCGCCAAGACCGACGTTTCCTTCGAAGTGGTCCCCGGCGTCTCCGCCGGAACCGCGGTCCCCGCCTACGCGGGTGTCGCGCTCGGTTCCGCTCACGCCGAGGTGGACGTCCGGGGCGAGGTGGACTGGGCGGCGTTGGCTAACACCAACGGCCCCCTGGTGCTGCACGCCGCGGGCAGCCACCTGGCCGAGGCCGCTTCCGCGCTGGTCGAACACGGGATGAGCCCTCAGACGCCTGTCTCGGTTACCGCTTACGGAACCACGGTTTCGGAACGCACCATCGACACCACGCTGGCTTCGATGGCCGGGGACGCCGGTGAGCTGCAGGGTTCGCTGGTCGTCACCGTCGGTCACGTGGCCGGAAACCGTGGTGGGCTGTCCTGGTGGGAGACCAGGGCCCTGTACGGGTGGAAGGTGCTGGTCCCGCGGACCAAGGACCAGGCCGGTGCGATGAGCGACCGGTTGTGGTCGCACGGCGCCGTCTCCCACGAGGTGCCCACGATCTCCGTCGAGCCCCCGCGCAGCCCGGCCCAGATGGAGCGGGCCGTGAAGGGGCTGGTGGACGGTCGTTACCAGTGGGTTGTGTTCACCTCGGCCAACGCGGTCCGCGCGGTGTGGGAGAAGTTCCACGAGTTCGGACTGGACGCCAGGGCCTTCTCCGGCGTCAAGATCGCCTGCGTCGGAGAGGCCACCGCGGAGAAGGTGCGCTCTTTCGGGATCAACCCGGAACTGCTGCCCTCCGGTGACCAGTCCAGCGAGGGGCTGCTCCAGGACTTCCCCCCGCACGACGAGGTTCTCGACCCGGTGGCCAGGGTGCTGCTCCCGCGGGCCGACATCGCCACCGAGACCCTTTCGGCCGGGCTCACCGAGCGCGGCTGGGAGGTGGACGACGTGACCGCCTACCGCACGGTCCGCGCGGCGCCGCCGCCCGCCGAGACGCGCGAGATGATCAAGACCGGTGGTTTCGACGCGGTGTGCTTCACCTCGTCCTCCACCGTCCGGAACCTGGTCGGAATCGCCGGTAAGCCGCACGCCAGGACCCTGGTGGCCTGCATCGGTCCCAAGACCGCCGAGACGGCCAAGGAGTTCGGGCTGCGCGTGGACGTGCGGCCGGACGTGGCGCAGGTTCCCTCGCTGGTGGACTCGCTCGCCGAGCACGCGGCCCGGCTGCGGGCCGAGGGGGCGCTGCCGCCGCCGAAGAAGGCCAAGCGGACCCGACGTTCCTGAGCCGCGGGGTGGGGCTTCCCCGGAAGCCCCACCCCGGTGTGGTCTCTTCGGCGCGGGCAGCGCCGAAGCGCTCCACTGCGCAGTCGGCACCGCCGCTAACCACCCGAGCCACCGGCACCCCCGCGGGAGGTTCCGCCAAGGGGCCAACCGGGCGAGCCATGTTGCCAAGAATCCTTACCCCTACGTGAGGTGCTGCTCATGTATCCCGCAGTCCGTCCGCGCAGGCTGCGTCGCAACGCGGCGTTGCGTCGTCTCGTCTCCGAGACCGACGTTCGCCCCAGGCACCTGGTGCTGCCGATGTTCGTTCACGAGGGGGCGAGCGAGCCGGTGGAGATCCCCTCCATGCCGGGGGTGCTGCACCACACGAGGGATTCGCTGCGCAGAGCGGCCGTGGAGGCGGTTCGGGCCGGTGTCGGCGGGTTGATGCTGTTCGGCGTCCCCGCGGAGCGGGACGCCTCCGGTTCGGCCGCCGCCGATCCCGAGGGCGTGCTCAACGTGGCACTGCGTGATCTCGCCTCCGAGATCGGCGACGACACGGTGCTCATGGCCGACACCTGCCTGGACGAGTTCACCGATCACGGTCACTGCGGAGTCCTGGACGACGCGGGCAACGTGGACAACGACCGGACCCTGCGGCTGTACGGGGAGATGGCCCTGGCGCAGGCCGAGGCCGGTGCTCACGTGCTCGGCCCCAGCGGGATGATGGACGGCCAGATCGGCGCCATCCGGGAGTCGCTGGACGCGGCCGGTTTCCACGAGACCTCGCTGTTCGCCTACTCCGCCAAGTACTCCTCCGCGTTCTTCGGCCCGTTCCGCGACGCCGTCGAATCCCAGCTCTCCGGGGACCGCAAGACCTACCAGCAGGATCCGGCCAACGGGCGCGAGGCCCGGCGCGAGGTGGAGCTGGACCTGGCCGAGGGCGCTGACATGGTGATGATCAAGCCGGGCATGTCCTACTTGGACCTGGTCCGGCAGACGGCCGAGACCTCCCCGGTGCCCGTGGGGGCCTACCAGGTCTCGGGGGAGTACTCGATGATCGAGGCCGCCGCCGAGCGCGGCTGGCTGGACCGGCAGCGGACCGTGCTGGAGATGCTGACCTCGGTGCGTCGTGCCGGGGCGGACATCGTGCTGACCTACTGGGCGACGCAGGCAGCGCGCTGGCTGCGTGACGAGCCTGCGGGTGACGCCTCGTGAACGCGGGGTGGAACTCCGGTCCGGCACAGGGGGAACCGGTGCGGGGGGAGAGCGGGAGCGGTCCAGACTCCCCGCCCCGGTCGGTGTGGCTCGCCCGCTGGCTGTGGATAGCCGCGGCGATCGTCGGCTTCGCGCGTTCGGTGATCCAGATGTCCGATCGCAGGGCACTGGTCGAGGAGCTGCGCTCGCTGAACCCCGAGCTGGCCCAGCACGAGGTGGACGCGGCCGTCAACGGCGGGATCATGTTCTCGTTGCTGCTCGTGCTCGCCGTGGCCGCGCTGTACGTGCTCATCGGCAACAAGATGGCGCGGGGCCGGAACTGGGCGCGGGTGGTGATCCTCGTGATCGCGGGGCTGCTCGTGGTCAGCACCGCCTTCACGCTGATCACCACGGGCTCGGGAACTCCGACGGCCTCGGTCGAGGGCGTTCCCAGCATGGCTCTGGGGCCGCTGAGCCTGGCCTTCGGCATCGTGATCGCGCTGCTGGACGCGGCCGTGTTCGTGCTGCTGCTGCGGCCGGAGTCCAGGAGGTTCTTCGCGGAGGTCAAGCGGCGCGGCCCCCGCTGAGGTGAAGAGGGGCGACGGCTCGGTTCGCGTGGCGGTGCGGGTGGCGGAGCCCCTCGCGGGCTCTCGCTGCGGGCGCCCCGACCTCGGGTAGCGGCCTGCACGACGTCGGGGCCGTCCTCGTGAGAGCACCACGGGAGAGCCCGCGGCGGTGCCGACTGCGTGGGCTCAGGGCGTTCGCGTCGGAGGGTGCCTTTCTGCCGGAAGTTTCCGGCCGGGCCTTCGGCGGTGCGAGTTGCGGGGGTGGTGTTGCGGCGCTGCCGCGCCGGGGGGAGCACCCCCGGCGGAGCCGGTTTGCCATTCGGCAGGAGAACTTCGGCGGCCGGGACTCGCCCGTGTCCGTGGCGCGCATAACGGTTGATTACGACCGATGGACACGCCGAGTGTGGGTTTCTACTGTTTGCGCGTGACTTCCCCACAGAATCCATGGCAGCAGGACCCGTCCCAGCAGCCCGGGTACCAACCCGGGACGCCCTCGGGCGGGTTCCCGCAGCAAGGTTATCCGCAGCAGCCCTATCAACAACAGCCCTATCCGCAGCAGGGATACCAGCAGGGCGCGTACGGCGCCAACCCGTACGCGGCACCTCCGGTGTCGGGTTCCGAGCTCGCGGTCGCGCAGCGTCCGACGACGATCAACGTCGCCTTCTGGATCGCGATCATCGCCCCCATCGTGGTGACCCTGCTCACGGCGGGGGCCATGCTGTCGGTCACCCAGATGATCGACCAGATGGTCGCCGGCGCCGAGTTCGAGGCCACCGCTCCGGACGCCCCGGACCCCCGCAGCATCGTGCAAGGCGCGTTCATGTTCATGTTCGGCCTCGTCATCTTCTTCTACGCCGTGCTGACCGGGCTCTGGATCCTGTTCGGCTTCAAGATGCGGGCCGGGCGCAACTGGGCGCGGATCACGCTGACCGTGTTCGCCGGGATCTGGATCCTGTTCATGCTGCCCTCCCTGTTCGGCAGCGGCGTCACCTCGGTGAACAGCACGACGGTCCAGGGCAGCCAGGTGGATCTGGATCCCCCCGCCGCGCTGTTCGCGCTGAACGTCTCGGCCGGGGCCGTCAGCGTCATCTCGATGATCGCCTTCCTGGTCCTGGTGTGGCTGCGGCCGTCCAACTGGTTCTTCAAGGCGGCGCAGCACGGCTGAACCGGAGCGTGAGCGCTCCGGCGGCGGATGTTGAGCAGCACGCCGGCCGCGAGGCGTGCCGGGGCCGGAGCCGTTCCGGGATATCTTCGGGAGATGGACACATCGCGACCGTCTCTCGCCGGGGCTCCGCCCGCGTTGCGCGCAGGCCTCGGCCTCTGGGGCGCGCTGGGGGTCTTCCTGATCGTCCGCGCGACGATCGCCTGGACGGAGTTCGGTTCGCTGCGGGACCGGCTGATCGACGTTCGCGGTGTCCCCGAAGTCCAGGCCGGTTCGATGGTCCGGAGCCTGCTGCTGGTGAACACCGCTGTCGCCGTGGCGCTGACAGCCGGGTACGTGGTGCTGGCCCTGCTGGTGCTGCGGGGGCGTTCCTGGGCACGTGTCGCGCTCACGGTGCTCGCGGCCGGGCACGTGCTGTTCGTGCTGGCCTTCGGCACGTGGACCCCCACGAACCTGATCGTGCTGCTGCTGGCGGTGCTGGCCTGGGCCTGCTTCTGGCGCAGGAGCACCTCGGAGTGGTTGTCCGGTGACCGCGACTGATCTCGGAGGTGCGGGCTACGTCGAGAGCGGGTCCGGCTGGTCGCCGTTGACCTGGGGACCCGCTTTCGCGCTGCTCGGCCTGCTCGTCGAGCTCGGTCTGCCCGGGCCGGTGCACCTGCCGCAGTGGCTGGGGGCGGCGGCGCTGTTCGCGGCCGCCACGGCTGTCTGGGTCGCCGCGCGCAGGAAGTACCGCTCGGTGCTGCTGACCCCGGAACGGCTGGTGGTCGGAGGCGAGACCGTGCCGGTCGAGCGGATCGAGGCCCTCGGGGAGACGGAGGATGCCTGGACCGGGCGGGTGCTGGGCGGGCAGCTCACCCTCCCGAGGGGCACCGGCGCTGTTCCGCTGCTGCTGAGCAGCGGGGAACCGGGCTCAGCGCAGCGGCGGGAGAGGGTGCTGGCCTGGGCGCGGGACCCCGAAGCGCTGCGCACCGCGCTGGGAAAGCCGCCGGGGCCTCCTGAGTGACCCCGCCGTGCGATCCTTGCCGTGTGCGGGATTCCGAAAGCGCGGCGAGCTCGACCGGAACACGTTCACCCGGGCTGCACCAGCCCCGGCGACTGGTGGTTCTCGGGATCGAGCTGGTGCTCGCCGCCCTGCTGGTCGCGGCGGCCTTCTCCGCCTGGGGGAACTCGGTGGTCCACATCGACCTCCCCGCGGCCTCGGGCGGGGTGGTCGTCTCCAGGATGCTGGGAAGCTGGGTCACGCTGGCCGTGCTCGCGGTGACCGCGGCCGGTCTGCTGCTGCTGGACGGGCTCCGGGAGCTGATGCTCGGGGTCGGTGGGCGTTCCGGTGCGCGGGACTCGACGCAGCCCCCTCCCGGGGACGAAACCGTCGACCGCCCCTCCTGACCGGGGTTTCCCGCTCTTCCCGGCGAGGACTCGCGGCGGAACTTCGCGCAGCTGGTGCAGCTGGTCGAGCAGCCGCCCGCGTGGGGGTGGTCCGGCGGTGTCGCGGGGCACGGCCCACGCGCCGCCCCCTTCCGGGGCCGTGCAAGATGTACCACCCGCCGCGGGGGAGGCCCGGGCCCCCGGAGTTCTCCGGCTGGCAGACTGGAAGCGTGACTGCCGATACTCCCGCGAACTCCACGTCGTCCGTATCCGATCCCGCGCCACGCTCCGGGCAGCTGTTCGAGCGCGCGGAGGCCGTGACACCCGGTGGGGTCAACTCCCCGGTGCGCGCCTTTCACTCGGTTGGCGGAACACCGCGGTTCATGGTTCGCGGCGAGGGCCCCTACCTCTGGGACGCCGACGACAACCGCTTCGTGGACCTGGTTTCATCGTGGGGGCCGATGGTCAACGGCCACGCGCACCCGGACGTGGTCGAGGCGGTGCGCCGGGTGGCCTCCAACGGGCTGTCCTTCGGCACCCCGGCAGAAGGGGAGATCGACCTCTCCCGGGAGATCATCGACCGGGTCGGCCCGGTCGAGCACGTGCGGCTGGTCAACTCGGGAACCGAGGGCACGATGACCTCGATCAGGTTGGCCCGCGCCTTCACCGGGCGCAGCAAGGTCGTCAAGTTCTCCGGTTGCTACCACGGGCACGTCGATTCGCTGCTGGCCGGAGCGGGTTCCGGAGTGGCCACCCTCGGGCTGCCGAGCACACCCGGTGTGACCGACGCCCAGGCCGCCGACACCATCGTGGTCGGTTACAACGACATCGAGGCCGTGCGCGAGGTCTTCGCCGAGCACGGCGACGACATCGCCTGCGTGATCACCGAGGCGGCCGCGGGCAACATGGGGGCCGTGGCACCGCGGGAGGGCTTCAACGCCGAGCTGCGGGAGATCACCCGCTCCGCCGGTGCGCTGCTGGTGATGGACGAGGTGATGACGGGATTCCGGGTGTCGCGCGCCGGTTGGTACGGCCTCGACGGCGTCGCCGGTGATCTGTACGTCTTCGGCAAGGTCATGTCCGGCGGGCTGCCCGCGGCCGCGTTCGGGGGACGCGCCGACGTGATGGACCTGCTGGCCCCGCGGGGCCCGGTTTACCAGGCGGGAACCCTGGCCGGTAACCCCGTGGCCGTCGCTGCGGGACTGGCCAACCTGCGCGCCGCCGACGACGCGGCCTACGCGGCCCTGGACCGCAACTCCGCCAGGCTCGGCGAGCTGCTCACCGAATCGCTGAGCGCTCAGGGGGTGCCGCACCGGGTCTCCTTCGCCGGGAACATGCTCAGCGTCTTCTTCACCGAGACGCCGGTGCACGACTTCGCCGGGGCGAAGTCCCAGCAGAGCTGGAGGTTCCCCCCGTTCTTCCACGAGCTGCTGCGGCGCGGTGTCTACCCGCCGCCGAGCGCCTTCGAGTGCTGGTTCGTCAACGCGGCCATGGACGACACCTCCTTCGAGATCATCGCGGAAGCGCTGCCGCACGCGGCGAGAGCGGCAGCAGCGGCCGGTTCGGAGGCGGGGAAGTGAGTGGAAGAACCACCGTCGTCCACTTCGTGCGTCACGGCGAGGTGCACAACCCGGAGGGCATTCTGTACGGGCGCCTTCCCGGGTACCGGCTCTCCGAGGAAGGTCGGCGCCAGGCCAAGCTGGTCGCGGGCTTCCTGGCCGAGCACGACGTCAGGACGGTGCACGCTTCCCCGATGCGGCGCGCCGCGGAAACGGCCTCACCCGTGGCCGAGCAGCACGCGTTCGACATCACCACGGACGAACGCCTGATCGAGGCGGAGAACCGCTTCGAGGGGTGCAGGGTCTCGGTGGGGGACGGGGCGCTGCGTTCCCCCCGGCACTGGCCGAAGCTGTGGAACCCGCTCCGTCCGTCCTGGGGGGAGCCGTACCTGCGTATCGCCCACCGGATGCTGGCGGCGGCGCACCGGGCGCGTGACGCGGCGGGCACGGGCGAGGCCGTCTGCGTCTCGCACCAGCTTCCGATCTGGACACTGCGGCGTTACCTCGAGGGCAAACCCCTGTGGCACGATCCGCGGAGACGGCAGTGCTCGTTGGCTTCCGTGACCAGCCTGGTGTTCCGCGACGAGGAGTTCGAACGGCTGTTCTACACCGAGCCCGCGGGTGAGACGGACGCGAGAGCGAGTGGTGCATGAAGTCGAACCGTCGGCGGTTCCGAGCCGGTAGGCGATGGCTGGTCCTGGCGACCGTGGCGTTGCTCGGTCTGCTGTCCGGGTGCGCGGGCGGCGACGGGGACGCGGTGACCGACAACGGGGAGTTCACCTTCGTCTCCCCGGGAGGCAGGACCAGGCTGTTCTACCCGCCGGACGAGCGCGGCCGGGTGACCGGTCTCGAGGGCGAGTCCCTGAAGAAGTCGGACGAGCGGATTCGGCTGTCCGACTTCGAGGGCGAGGCCGTGGTGCTCAACATCTGGGGATCGTGGTGTCCGCCTTGCAGGGCCGAGGCCGAGGATCTGCAGGCGGTGCAGGACTCCCTCGGTGACGAGGGGGTTCAGCTGCTCGGCATCGACGTCAGGGACAACCGGGACGCCGCGCGGGACTTCGTGGACAACTTCGGGATCACCTACCCGTCGATCTTCGATCCCTCCGGGCGCGCCATGCTGGCCCTGGACGGTTTTCCGCGCAGCACGACCCCGGCGACCGTGGTGCTGGATCGTCGGCACCGGGTGGCGGCGATCTACCTGACGGCGATCACCAAGGACGAGCTGCTGCCCAAGGTGCGGGACATCGCGAGCGAGGGAGCGGACACCGGTTCCGAGGGGACGGGCTCGAAGGAGTCCGGATCCGAGGAGCAGGACTCCCGGGCCCCCGGACCCGGTGGTGCGAACTAACAGGATTCGCCGGTAGGGGGTCGTCGTTCCGCCGCCCGCGGGCGGGGCTTTCCCCACCGCGAGGCGGATCGCGCGCGTAGTGTGTTCCCGCTCACCAGGGGCGCTGTCCCGTCCCGCGGAAGGCTTGCCTACCCTCGGCGGTGTGGATCCGCATGCGTTGGCAGAGTCCGGACCGCTGCTTCTGGCGGTCGGGTTCGCCGCGCTCGCCGGTGTGGTCAGTTTCGCCTCGCCCTGCGTGGTGCCGCTGGTCCCCGGATATCTGGCCTATCTCGCCGGTGTGGTCGGAGCCGAGGCTCCCGCCGTCGACGTTTCGGAAGCCGCCGAGACGCGTCGCGGACGTTGGCGTGTGGCCGGCGCGGCGGCCCTGTTCATCCTCGGCTTCACGGTCGTGTTCCTGCTGACCACCATGCTCGTGTTCGGGCTCTCGGACGCGCTGCTGGCCAACGAGCCGGTGCTGCGCCGCGTCGGCGGGGTCGTCACGGTGCTCATGGGCCTGGTTTTCCTCGGAGCGTTCCCGGCCCTGCAGCGCGACGTGCGGATCCACCGCGTACCACGTGGCGGTGTCTGGGGAGCTCCGTTGCTCGGTGCGGTGTTCGGTCTCGGCTGGACACCTTGCATCGGCCCCACTCTCGGCGGGGTGATATCACTCGCCTACACCACCGAAGCCGTCAACGGTGACGTGGTGCGGGGGGCGTTCCTGGTGCTCGTCTACTGCCTCGGCCTCGGCGTCCCGTTCGTGGTGCTCGCCCTCGGCGCGCGTTGGGCGGTGAGAAGCACCGGGTGGCTGCGCAGACACGGCCGGGTCATTCAGCTCATCGGTGGAGGCCTGCTGGTGCTGGTCGGTTTGCTGCTGGTCACCGGTCTCTGGGGAGAGATGATCGCCGAACTGCGCGTCCCGATCAACGGATTCGAGTTGCCGATTTGATGAGCACTTCGTTCTTGCGGCGCACCCTGAGCTTCCTGCGCAACACCTGGCGCGGGTTGACCTCCATGCGCACCGCCCTGGTCCTGCTTTTCCTGCTCGCGCTCGCGGCGCTTCCCGGAGCGCTGCTGCCGCAGTGGTCGTTGAACGAGGACAACGTCAGGGAGTTCTCCGACAACTACCCGACCCTGGCGAAGGTCCTGGACGCCGTCGGCGCGTTCAACGTCTTCGGTTCCGTCTGGTTCGCGGCGATCTACGTGCTGCTGTTCGTGTCGCTGATCGGGTGCCTGCTGCCGCGCAGCTCGCACTACCTGCGCCAGCTGCGCGCGCGTCCCGTGCGCACGCCGCGGAACCTGGAGAGGATGCCGCATCACGCGGGCGGAACCGTCGACCTCTCCGCCGAGGAGATGACCGCGGTCGCCCGGCGCAGGTTGCGTCGCTGGCGGACCGAGGAGGCGACCGAACCGGACGGGTCGCGCACGATCAGCGCCGAACGCGGTTACCTGCGGGAAGCGGGGAACCTGGTCTTCCACTTCGCCCTCGTCGGACTGTTGATCACTGTCGCCGGCGGTCAGCTCACGCGCTACGAGGGCCAGGTGGTGGTGCAGGCCGACGGGTCGAGTTTCTGCAACTCGGGCACGTACAACTACGACTCCTTCCGGGCGGGCCCCACCGTGGACGGAACCAGCCTGAGCGAGTTCTGCCTGCGGGTGAAGGACTTCGACGTGGGATACCTCCCGTCCGGCCAGCCCGACAACTTCCACGCCGACATCGACTACCAGTCGGGAGAGGCGCTGGACAACGGCAACTGGAAACCGCACGACCTCCAGGTGAACAATCCGCTGCGCACGGCCGGGGACCGGGTTTACCTCACGGGCAACGGTTACACCCCGGTGTTCACGGTGACCTTCCCGGACGGACAGCAGCGGACCAAGAAGACCCAGTGGAAGCCCGTGAACACCGGCACCATGCTGTCGCAGGGAGCCACCAAGTTCGACCGGCCCGACATGCCCGATGAGCAGCGGCGCCACGAGAACCAGCTGGCGATCAGGGGGCTGTTCGCGCCGACGGCGCAGCTGAACGGCAAGGTCCTCAGCTCGAGCTTTCCCGCGCTGAACGACCCCATGGTCGCCGTGGACGTGCTCAAGGGCAAACTCGGTTTCGCTACCGGGGAAAGCCAGTCGATCTTCAACGTTAACCAGGAACTGATCGACTCCGGGGAGCTGGAGCGGGTCGAGCGGCAGAACCTGGCCGTCGGCGATTCCGTTCGCCTGGCCGACGGGACCTCCATCAGGTTCGACGGTGTTCAACGGTGGGTGAACCTGCAGGTCTCGCACAACCCGTTCCAGCCGTACGTCCTGGTGTTCGCGCTGACGGTCGTCGTCGGCCTCGGTGCCTCGTTGAGCATCAAGCGGCGCAGAATCTGGGTGCGGATCACTCCGGCCGGGGCGGGAACAGGGCCCACCGGCACGGACGCGGAGGAGTCGGACGGCGACACTTCCGTCGAGATCGGCGGACTCGCCCGCACCGATCAGGCCGGATACGGCGAGGAGTTCACCAGGATCGCCGAAGAGCTGCTGGTGGGTGGGCGTGGTTCCACCTCCTCCTCGGTGGCGGGGGACAACTCCCGCGGAAGGAGTAGTTGATGCAGGTCAACGGGACGTTGTCTACGTTGAGCGACATGGCGTTCGCGACCTCGGTCGCCGTCTACGTTCTCGCCATGCTGCTGTACTTCGCCGAATTCGCCTCCGCGCGAGCGCGGGACTCGGCGGAGGAGAACTCGGCCGAGCCCGCCGCCGTGTCCGCGGCCGGGGGGAGCTCCGCTTCCGGGGGACCGCAGCGTCCCGTCGTGGGACGGTTGGAACCCGAGCCGCGCAAACCGTGGTCCGAACGCTTCGGCGGGATGGCGGTGGCCGTCACGGCACTCGCGACTCTCGTGCACGCCTTTTCCCTGGTGACACGCGGATTCGCCGTGGGCCGCGTGCCCTGGGGCAACATGTACGAGTTCGGCTCGGCCATCTGCCTGGTCGCCGTCGTGGCGTGGTTGGTGGTGCTCTACCGGCAGTCCCGCCCGCAGCGCAAGACCACCACCGCTCCTCGCCTGCGCGGTCTCGGCGGGTTCGTGCTGCTGCCGACCACGCTGCTGCTGTTCCTGTCCGGGACCGCGCTGTACGCCAAGGCCTCCCAGCTGCAGCCCGCGCTGCAGTCCTACTGGATCTGGATCCACGTTTCCGCCGCGATCGTCTCCACCGGCGTGTTCATGGTGGCCGGCGTCACCAGCATGATGTTCCTCGTCCGCCTGCGGTACGAGAACAACCCGCTGAAGTCGGAACGGATCGGCAGCAGGCTGCCGATGAGCCGGATGCTGGACCGGGTGGCCTACCGGGCCACCGTGCTGATCATGCCGGTGTGGACGTTCGCGATCATCGCGGGTGCGATCTGGGCCGAAGCCGCATGGGGACGTTTCTGGGGCTGGGACCCCAAGGAAACCTGCTCCTTCATCGCGTGGATCGTCTACGCGGCCTACCTGCACGCCCGCGCGACCTCGGGGTGGCGCGGCACCCGCGCGGCCTGGATCAACATCTTCGGTCTGGCCGTGATGGTCTTCAACCTGTTCTTCATCAACATCGTCATTTCCGGGCTGCACTCCTACGCGGGGCTGTGAGGCCGTTCGCGCGGGTGGAGGAGCCGGGTCGGCAGGGTCCTCGCACACCGGTCGACACCGTCCGTAAGATCGCGGTTGCCGTGCCCGGTCCGATGCCCGGACCGGTTTCGCGCCGCGGTGGCCGCCCGCTTCCGGGAAGCGCCATCCGGCGCGGACTCGGCTTCACCCGCCAACTGCCGTGCGCGCGGACCGGTGGCTCTCGATTCGTTCTTGGAGGATTCGAACGGTGACCGGAAGACAGGACGAGCCGGGAGCCCGGTGGGATTCGGAACAGGGCTCCTCCGACGCGACGCCGAACTCGAACGCGGAGGCGGCCGAAAGCGGTGCTCGGCCGGAGCACTCGGTGCCCGACTACGGTGCGGGAACCGAGGTGAGCGCCACCCCGGGCGGCGACCCCGCGGCCGGGGTGAACCCGGAGCGGTCCGGCCCGAATCCGCCCGGTGACCCGGGGGCGCATCAGCAGCCGGGCGTTCCCGGCGGAGCGCCTCCTCCGCGGCAGGTCCCGGGACAGCCGTACTCGGGGCCCAACCCCGTGGTGCCTCCCTACGTGAATCCCGCGGCTTCGGGGCCCCAGCAGGTTCCCGGCGCGGAGCAGTACCGGATGCAGTCCGGACCGCACCAGGCTCCGGGGGGCTCCTCCGGCGCCCACCAGGTGTGGGGCGGGCACTCGGGTCCCTACCCGGCTCCTCCCGGGCAGCAGCCCCATCCCCCGCGGGGATATCCGCAGGGGCACCCGCAGCCGCAGCAGGGGCAGTCCTTTCCCGCGCAGCAGCCGGTTCCCGGCCAGCAGGATCCCGCCCTGGGACAGGACCTCTCCTCGGCGCAGCTGGTGCGCCAGGCCAAACGTCCCCCGCAGTCCGGTTGGCGGCGTGCCGTCTACCTGGCCAGCGGGAAAACGATCAACCCGGGGGAGAGTCCGGCCGACGTCCGCAGGCGTGAGCTGATCGGTCGTATCAACCAGCCGCTGCAAGGCTGCTACAAGATCGCGATGCTCAGCCTGAAGGGCGGGGTGGGCAAGACCACTACTACGGCGACCCTCGGATCCACGTTCTCCTCGCTGCGTGGTGACCGCGTGATCGCGGTGGACGCGAACCCGGATCGGGGGACGCTGGGCCAGAAGATTCCGATGGAGACCACGGCGACGGTGCGGCACCTGCTGCGGGACGCCCAGCGCATCCGCAAGTACAGCGACGTCCGTTCGTACACCTCGCAGGGGCCGAGCCGGCTCGAGGTGCTGGCGAGCGAGCAGGACCCGGCTGTTTCGGAGGCCTTCAGCGAGTCCGATTACCACACCACGGTGTCGCTGCTGGAGCACTTCTACAACATGGTGCTCACCGACTGCGGCACCGGTCTGATGCACTCGGCCATGAAGGGCGTGCTCGACGTGGCCGACTCGCTGGTGATCGTCTCACCGGGCTCGGTCGACGGCGCGCGCAGCGCTTCGGCCACACTGGACTGGCTGGACGCGCACGGCTACGGCGAACTGGTCGCGCGTTCCGTCGCTGTGATCAACTCGGTGCGTCCGGGGTCGGGCAAGGTCGACGTGGACAAGCTGGCGGCGCACTTCGGTGCCAGGTGCCGCTCGGTTTCCCGGATTCCTTTCGACGCCCACCTCGAGGAGGGGGCCGAGGTGGACCTGGACCAGCTCGCCGCCCCGACAAGGTTGGCACTGCTCGAGCTCGCCGCGACCGTCGCCGACGACTTCCCGCACGCTGCCGGCAGGCAGTGAGAACTCTGAGCGGCTCGGTTTGCTCGGGTGGTTCCGTGGGGGGACCTCGGTCGGGGTCTCGCTGCGGGATCCTCGACATCGGGTAGCGGCTGCACAACGTCGAGGCTGTCCTCGCGAGACCCGTGACTGAGAACCCCCGGCGGTGTCGGTGGGCACGGTGATGGTTTCGGCGCCGCGCGCCGAAGAGAAGACCGAGCCAAACCGGCGGTGCCGGTTGATCGGGTGGTGATGAGCGGCCGACGCCGCTCATCACCACCCGATCAACTGTTCAGCGGTTGTCCTCACCGGGTTTGTTCTGCTGCTCCGCGATCCTGCGGAGGAATTCCGGGTCGTCGTCGGGAGCCGGGCGTCCGGGCTGTTCGTCCTCCCGCCGCTCGAGTGCCTCGCGCACCGGGCCGAAGCCCTTCCACAAGAGCACGATCAGTGTCACCGCGCCGATCGCAGCCAGGGCGTAGAGCATCGTGGCCACCTCCGTTTTCTCCCCGCTCCCAGACTAGCGGAACACGCTCGGAACGGGCAGGCACCTACTGTGTACGGTCGCACACCGAACGAGTCCAGTGGCGGGTCCTCGCGGACCACTTCCGGGCGAGCGCGCGGAGTTCCGAGTGGTGTCCCGGGGCTCCGAGTCGTCCGAAAAGATCTCTTGGTCCGTTTCGTGTCGGTTTCACGGTACCCGTCCAGGGAACCGGAAATCGAGCACGACCGCCGCACGGCGGCCGACTCCGCTTGCGCGGTCCACCGTTCGAGGTGCCCTGCGAGGTCGTCATCGCTGCCGATGCCGGGGCGCCCCGTTCCCGAGAACCCGCGGCAGCCGAAGCGGGAACCCTCCGTCAAACGCCGTTTACCGTGTCCACATCGCTGGTCAGCTCGGCGAGCATGGTGCGGACCTCGGATTCGCGGAACCTCCGGTGCCCGCCCGGCGTGCGAATCGACCCGATCCGGCCTGCGGTGGCCCACCTGGTCACGGTCTTCGGGTCGACGCGGAACATAGCGGCGACCTCTCCTGGGGTGAGCAGTTGATCCTGGCTGTTCTGCGGAAGCTGCTGGGTCGACGCTGTCACTGGTGACCTCCACGGTCGGAGTTGGTATCCGGGCATTCCGGTCGCATCCTGGCACTCCCCGCGTCGGGTACTCGAACAGTTGGGTTCAGGTAAAGGGAAAGTAAGGGACGAAAAGTGCGGTTCGGGCGACCTGCGACTTTTCGGAAAGTACCGGTTTTCGCGGCGGCTGCTGCCCCGGTTCGCGTCCGGTTGAGCCGAACGTGTTTCGAGTCACTTCTCTTCGGGGCGCCTGCCCGCCAGCGTTCCTCCGGGGGCCGCGGCGGGCGGGAGTCCCGGTGGAGGGCGTTTCGCCGAACGGGCGGTTCCGCGTCCGCGGCCGTCCTCTACCCTGGCTGAGGTGCAGCAACAGCAGGGACCGCCCGATTCCGAGTCGGGTGACCAGAACTCTCGGGAGGAGCGGGGGTCGAGCCGGCTGGCGTTCGACATCGCTCTTTACACCGTGGCCCGTTTCGGCCTGCTCGCCGTGCTGGCGGGGGCGCTCGTGCTTTTCCGCGTTCCGCTGCTCGTGGCCCTGGCGGTGGCCGTGGTGGTGGCGATGCCGCTCTCCCTGGTGATTTTCCCGGGGCTGCGGCGCAGAGTGGCCGCGGGGGTGGCCGAGCGGAGCCGTGTGCGCCGGCAGCACAAGGAACGACTGCGTGCTCAACTCCGCGGAACGGCCGACCCCTCCCCGGTGGAGCGCGATCCGGAGGAGCCGGAACCGGACCGCCGGGGGGAGTGAGCGCCTCGGGGGCGGCTGCCCGATGTCCGGGCACCGGGAGCGAGGGCCTGCGCGAGGTTCCGCCGAGCGAGCGCCCACGACAACCACGCCGGGAAACCCCCATCAGGCATCCTGAATCCCATGTCTCGTGAATCAGGTGCCGGTTTCCGACGCGGCTCGGCGGATCCGAAGCGCGTGTCCCTGTGTGCCGGGGTGCTGTTGGTCACTCTCGCCGGGTGCTCCGGTGGTGGTTCCCCCGCGGACGGAGCCGGGAGCTCCTCCGAGGCCTCCCCCAGCTCCTCCGGTGTTTCGACCACGCGGGAGGTTCCCGAGAAGGAGCGGGAGCGGCTGGGGGAGCTTTCCGCCGAACGGCTGTGCGAACTGGTGGGGCCGGCCGAGCTGGGGCGTTTCGCCTTTCCGGTGGAGTCCGGAAGCTCGGAAGAGGTGAGTTTCGACCCGCCGGTGCGGGGGTGCCGCTTTCCCGGGCGGGAAGGCGAGCGCTCCGTTCTGGTGGCCGCGCAGCCGGACGGTTACCACGAGATCGGTTCCGAGGAGGTCACCTCGCTGCCGGTTACCGCTTCGCGCACGTCGCACGCCAACGACTGCACCGTGTACTCCGATGTCGCCGGTACGACTCTGCAGGTCACGGTGGCCGTTCCCGAGGCGGGCCCCGAGCAGTGCGACACGGCCGCCGAGGTGTCGCGTCGCGTGCTGCGGCCCTTGGTCTACTGAAGCCCCCGGGCGGGGTGTCCGTTTCGTGCCCACTTCGCGGGTGAGTCGGTTTCCCGTGCGACGACGACTCGCACGGGGCGGATCCGATTATTACGAAAGAGAAACGTTTCCGGCGTATTCGCGGTCCGCCACACGGGTGATTGCTAGGCAGAGTCCCGACATCGCCGCAGCGATCGGCAGGAGGGACGTTGACGACACTCGCGAGGGTGACGACTCCCCAGTTGCAGGGGTATGGCGAACTGCTGCAACGCAACGCGGAGTACTTCGGCAAGATCGAGGAGTACGCCAACGAGACGGCCTCGGACACCAGCGGTTTCACCGGGGTCATGGCGGCCCTGATCCCCGTGGTGGAGGGGGTGACCTCCCTGTACTCCGAGACCTTGCAGCTGGCCGAGTCCCGACTCACCCAGGTCCGTGAGGAACTGGACAAAACGGCCGAGGACTACGAGGAGCGCGAGCGAAAAATCGAGCAGATGCTCGGCAAGATCTCCTCGGAACTCGACGCGATGCGGGTCTGAGCCCGTTCTCCGAGGGGACCGGATCCCACGAGCGGGGTTCGACGCTCGGCTGCCGGTTGTCCGCGGCGCGGCGAGCAAGCGCGGCAGGCACCGGCGCTTTCGCTCACGGACGAGGAAGAAAGGGGGAACTCAGTGGCGTTGTTCGAGGACTCCGCCGATCCGTTGGCCGAACTGGAACCCGAGACGAACCAGGACAGTTCGGAAGGGCTCAAATCGGCGATCGAGGGGGCCAGCTGGCAGGTCCAGGGGATCAACTGGATCTACGAGCAGGTGACCGGCCAGAACCTGGTCGAATCCCTGATATCGCCGATCACCGGGGACTTCGCCAAGATCGGCCAGAACGCAGAGGCGTGGACTGCCGTGGGCAAGTCGTTGCGGGCGGTCCGCGAGAACATCAACCACGGCGCCAGCGATCTGCGCGAGAGCTGGGAGGGGGAGGCCGCGGCCTCCTTCGAGGCCATGATCGTCGGGACCTGGACCGTCGCCCTCGAGGCCGACGCCGCGGTGGCCGATCTGATCAGCCAGGGCTTCACCAAGGCGGCCGATGCCTCGGAGATGCTGTGTTCGAAGATCCTCGAGATGCTGACCAAGCTGGTCAACAGGCTGATCCAGGCCGCCTGCACCGCCTGGATCCCGGTCGGGGGCTGGGCGAACGCGGTGCGTCTCGTCCTGCAGTGCGTCGACCTCGTTTTCATGATCCTGGACATGATCGACGCGATCAGGCAGATGTACGAGGGCGTCCAGCAGATGATCGACGGCATCAAGTCCGCGGGGACCTCGCTTTCCAAGATAAAGGAGATCGCCAGTGGCGACGGGCCACGCAGCACCGGGGACGCCGTCAACGCGGTCCTGGACCAGGGCAGCGAGCTCAGCAGCGCCGTGTCCGGGATGAAGGACGGAGCGACTCAGGTGGCCGACGGGGCCACTCAGGTGCGGGACGGGGCCACTCAGACGCGCCAGGACGCTTCCCAGGCGCGCCAGACCTACTCCGAGATGCGCGACGGCGGTGGTTCCGCACAGCAGGACGGTTCCACTCCGACCGGGTCCTCCGGTTCCCAGGACGGCGGTGGGGGATCGGGCTATCAGACGTCCATGTCGGGGACCCTGTAGCGAGCCGTCACGTGTCGGGGGACGGATCGTTCGCCCGGAGCAGCGGATTTCCGCACGAGAGCAGTCGACCGGTCGGGGGAAGAAGTGAACGAGGACTGGAAAACCCAGGAGATCCGGGACGCCGAGGCGGCGTTGGAGGAAGCGCTGGCCAACGCCGAGCGCGTGGGCGCCCGCGCGGACGAGATGAACAGGGAGCTGCCCGAGGCCAAGCTCTCGGAGGAGCAGACCGAGCGGATCGAGCAGCTCGTCCGGAGGGGGGAGGCCCCGGAGGGGATCGCCGAACTGCAACGGCGCGTCGACGAGGGCGAGCTGAGCTGGGAGGACGTGGCCGAGGGGCGCGCCCTGCAGGACGAGGGGGTGCAGTCGGCGTTCGCCTCCGGAGTGCCCAACATGCAGCAGGCCAAGGAGATGCTCGACGAGGGGCACGAGGTCGCCGAGATCATCGAGAACGACCCGAACCGCCCGCCGGAATGAGAGGTTCTCCGCAGCGGGGTTCGCTGTGGCCGGGGTGCTCAGCTCACGTGGAGCGAGTAGTTCCGGTGCGTGGGAGTGGTTGCGTCGCGGGGCAGCGGGCACGTGGCGCAGGTGGCTGCTCGAGGTGCCCCGCAACGCAGCGGGGCACCGCCTCACGTGCCGGTGACCGCCCGACCGAGCGAGCCACGCTGCGAGGGACCTCGGGGCGGACGGGACTCACCTCCGCGCGGAGGAAACAGCGAGAGAGGACGAATGTTGCGGAAAGTGGTGGTCGGCCTTGCGATCGGTTGGGCCGGTCTGCTCGTGCTCGGATTCGCGGCGATGTACGGGTACGGGGCTTTGAACTCCACGTACATGGTGCTGGAGGAGCACGGCCATGACAGGGTGACCGAGCAGTTCACCTGGGAAAACGGCGATATCGGCATCGAGAAGCGTTCCCGCAGGCATACGGCGGCGTACTGCGACGTGGTCCCCGAGAACGGGGAGGAACGTCAGATCATCAGTCCGCGCAAAAGGTCCGGCCACTACAGGTACTACGAGCGCTGGTTCTCCGGACCCGCCACGATGACCTGCGAGCAGGAAGTCAGGGTGCGCACCGGAACCGCTCTCCAGGTGTACGAGCTGGCGACCTCGCGGCTGTTCCAGATCGGTCTGGCCGTGGCTGCCGCGGTGCCGCTGGGGCTCGCGCTCAACTGGGCGTACGGGCTGGTGCGGATCCGGCGACGCTGACGCCGAACCCGGCCCGGAACGCGTTTCCGCGCTGTCGTCCGTCCATCGGGGGCGGACGCGCGCGGAAACGCGCGGGCCCCGCTCAAGCGACGGCGAACCCGATCGCCGTGGTCACGGCCCACAGCAGCATGGCCAGACCCGTGTCCCGCAGCACGGGCAGCAGGCTCAGCCCGGTTCTGCCTCCGAGTACCGTCCGCAGTGGAGTGACGACCAGCGGCAGGGCGAGGAAGCCGAGCAGCGCGGGCAGGATCCGCAGCGCCGTGAGCGTGCTGATCAGGAACGGCAGCAGCGTCAGCAGCGCGTACAGGGTTCTGGTGTCCCTGTCGCCGAGCAGCACGGCCAGGGTGCGTTTGCCGCTGGCGGTGTCGGTCGGGATGTCGCGCAGGTTGTTCGCCACCAGCACCGCGCTGGAGAACGAGCCCATCGCGACCGCCGCCCCGATTCCGGAGCCGTTGACGGTGTCGGCCTGCACGTACATCGTGCCCAGCACCGCAGCGGGGCCGAAGAAGCAGAAAACGGCCAGTTCGCCGAGTCCCGCGTAACCGTAGGGGTGTTTCCCCCCGGTGTAGAACCAGGCTCCCGCGATGCTGACCGCACCGAGCAGCAGCAGCCACCAGTGCCCGCTCAGGTACAGCACGGCCAGCCCGGCGATCGCCGCCAGCGCGAAGCAGGCGAGGGCCGCCGCGAGCACGCTGCGCGGGTTGGCCGCTCCCGAGCCGACGAGGCGCTGCGGGCCGGTCCTCTCCTCGTCCGTGCCGCGGATGCCGTCGGAGTAGTCGTTGGCGAAATTGACCCCCGTGATCAGCAGCAGTGACACGGCCAGGGCCAACAAGGCCAACGGGAGGTCGAATCCGGAGGTGCCGAGCGCGGCGCCGCTGCCCGCGATCACGGGGGCGATCGCGTTCGGCAGGGTACGGATGCGGGCACCTTCCACCCATTCAGCGACTGAGGCCATGGGGGTCATCCTCGCGCATCGGCTCGTCCGACCCGGTGGGCAGTCCCGTCGAGAGCTCGTTCTCCCCGCGCTCGGCGAACATCCCGAGCAGTGCCGTCCTGTCCGGCTTGCCCGGGCCGCGGCGGGGCAGTTCGTCCAGCACGGCGAACCGCTTGGGGACGCACACGGCACCGGCCCGCTCGCGCACGGCCGCGCGCAGCTCCTCGAGCGGGGGAGCTTCCCCTTCGGGGACCACGGCGGCCAGTACGGCCTGTCCCCACTCCGGGTCCGGGCCGCCCAGCACGCAGACCTCCCGGACCAGCGGGTGCCCGCTCAGCGCGCGCTCGACCACGGCAGGGGCCACGTTGACTCCGCCGGTGACGATCAAGTCGTCCGTTCTGCCCAGGACGTCGAGCAGGCCGTCCCGCCACTCGCCCAGGTCGCCGGTGCGGAACCAGCCATCGGCGAAGGCGGTGCTGCCGCCTCCGGAACGGCGGTAGCCGCGCGCCAGGGTCGGCCCGGACAGGCTGATAGCGCCGGGCGAGGGGGTTTCGACGTGCACCTCGACGCCGGGCAGGGGGGTCCCGTCGTAGACGCACCCACCCGCGGTTTCGCTCATTCCGTAGGTGGTGACCACGTTCACACCTGCTTGCCGCGCGCTGTCCAGCAGGCTCGGCGCGATGGCCGAGCCTCCGACCAGCACCGCGTCGAAGGCGCGCAGCGCCCGCAAACCGCGCGGATCGCTCTCGGGGGCGAGCAGTCTGCCGAGCTGGGTGGGCACCAGCGCCGTGTAGTGCCTGTCCGGAACGGACAGCACCTCCTCGGCCGCGTCGGCGAAGACCTCGGGACGGAACCCCGCCGTCGAGTCGACGGCGTGGGCGGGGCGGCCCGCCAGCAGCGAGCGGATCAGGACCTGGATGCCCGCGATGTGATGAGCAGGCATGGCCAGCAGCCATCGCCCCGGTCCGCCCAGGTGGTGGTGGGTGGCCCGCGCGGAGGCGCGCAGCGCCGCCGCGGACAGCAGCACTCCCTTGGGCCGCCCGGTGGAACCGGAGGTCGCGATCACGAGCGCGGTCGGATCCAGGGGGGAGTCCTCCGCCGGGTCCAGCGGCTCGTCCGCTCCGAGCGCCCCGGCGGTCTCGACTGCGGCGGGGTCCCCTTCCGGGATCGGAAGCAGGGCCGGGCCGTCGCCGTCCAGCGCCCGGCGCAGTTCGGGAAGGACCTCCGGGGCGCGGGCGCCGTCGGGGACCTTCAAGGGGCGGAGCCTCCGCGTGCTGCTCATACCGGCATTGTCCGCCGGTGAGCTCCGGCTCCGGACCGTACCCGGGGATGATGTGAGTTTCCCCTTCGGTCGCGTGGCTGCTTCCGCCGCCACCGCCGAGGACTCTCGCCGCGGCGCGGCACCGCCGGTGCTCATCCGCCTCTCGACCGGATTCCGCAGCGCGCGGGCCCCGGCTTCAGCCGTGGGGAGGACGTCAATAGTCTGGACCCGACCCGCACATCCACCGCGAAGCTGGAGTGGTCGGTTGAATCCCGCGACGGCGCAGGCCGAGGTCATGGTCGACGAGCTCGTGCGCGACGGCGTGCGCCACGTGGTGCTGTCGCCGGGGTCCCGCAACGCGGCGTTCGCCTTCGCGCTGTACCGGGCCGAGGTCTCCGGGCGGGTACGGCTGCACGTGCGCGTAGACGAGCGCAGCGCGGGTTACCTGGCGCTGGGGCTGGCAGCGGGCGGCACTCCCGTGGCGGTGGTGTGCACTTCCGGCACGGCCGCGGCGAACCTGCACCCCGTGGTGAGTGAGGCCCGTCACTCCGGGGTGCCGTTGATCGTGCTCACCTCCGATCGCCCTCCGGAGCTGCGCGCGGCGGGGGCCAACCAGTCGATCGACCAGAACCGGCTCTACACCTCGGCGGTGCGCTCGTTCGACGAGATCGCCGTCGCCGAGAACCGGCCGGGGCAGAACGCGTACTGGCGCAGTCAGGTCTGCCGCGCGGTGCACACCGCCTCGGGCGGAGGTCGTCGGCGCGCGCCGGTGCACCTCAACGTTCCCTTCCGGGAGCCCCTGGTTCCGGACGAGGACGGCGGTGCGGAGTGGTGCGAGTCACTGGAGGGGCGTGCCGGCGGCGGGCCCTGGACCGGTTTCGGCGCGGTGGCCGAGGTTCCCCCCGAGGCCGAGGTGCGTTCCGCGCGTGGTCTGGTGATCCTCGCCGATCAGGACGCGGCCGGACGGGCCACCGCGTGGGCGGAGGCGCTCGGCTGGCCGCTGCTGTCCGAGACGGGCGGGGTGACGGCGGGGGCCAACACGCTGCCGACCGGGATGTGGCTGCTCGCGCTGCCGGAGTTCGTGCGGCAGCACCGTCCGGAGCAGGTGGTCTGCGTCGGACGCCCGACCGTGTTCCGCCAGGTTCAGCGGTTGCTCGCAGACAGCGGGATCGAGGTGATCCTGGTGCACTCCGACCCGGACGGCTGGCCCGCGCCCGCGCACGACGTCTCGGTGGTGGCCGGCCGGTTGGACACCACGGCTGTGAGTCCCGATCCGGAGTGGCTGGACACCTGGCGCGCCGCGGACCACAAGGCGCGTACGGAGTTGAACGCCGCGTTGGAGCGGGAGGAAGTGGACAGCGGACCGGTCGTGGCCGGGCGGCTGGTCGAGGCTCTTCCCGCGGACTCGCTGTTGGTGCTGGGATCGTCCAACCCCGCTCGGGACGTCGCGTTGTGCGGGGCGCGCAGGCCGGCTGTCCGGGTGCACCGCAATCGCGGTGCGGCCGGCATCGACGGTCTGGTTTCCACGGCGGTGGGGGTGGCGCTGGAGAGCGCGGGACCGAACTACGCGCTGCTGGGGGACCTCGGTTTCCTGCACGACTCCAACGGTCTGCTGCTCGGTCCGCACGAGCGGCGCCCCGATCTGACGATCGTGGTGTACAACGACGACGGCGGCGGGATCTTCAGCCTGCTCGAGCAGGGCCGTTCCGCGCACTCCGAGACTTTCGAGCGCGTTTTCGGCACGCCGCACGGAACGGACCTGGCAGCGCTGTGCGCGGCGCACCACGTGCCCCACGAGCTGGTGACCGGCCGGGAGGAGTTGGCTCGCGCCCTGCGGTACCGGCCGGGACTGCGGGTGGTGGAGGTCCGCGCGCCGCGTGCGGGGCTGCGCGGGGTCCACGGGAGACTGCTCGACGCGGTTTCGGCCGCCGTGGTCGGCTGACGGAGGTTCTTTCGTTCCCGGGGCGGTCGGTTCGCCGCGCTTCGCCTTCACCGGTTCCCGGGGGTGTGTTCCCGAGGCGGGAGCGGACGACAGCACCGGACTCCGTGGACCGACGAGCAGCGGTGTTGCCGTTTTTCTCGGGATTTCGGCAAATCCCGTGATTCCGTCGTGTTCGGCCGGAGTGGTGACTTCCCGCTAGAGTGCACCGCTGATGCGGTGTGATCGCGCTGGGTGGGCGTACGATCACCTCGCGTGTTCGCGCCGAGCAGTGTTCGAGGAGGTAACCACGTGTTGCGGAGACGAGGTCTGCGCGCTGCCGTAGCCACCTGTGGAGCCATGGCGGTTTTCGCCACCCCCGCGCTGGCCGGGAGTGCGAGTCCCGGGGCGCCGGGGGTCGGCGACCCGTACTACCCGGAGGCGGGCAACGGCGGCTACGACGTGTCGCACTACGACATCAAGCTGCGCTACCAGCCGGAGAACGACCGGCTGCGGGGGACCACGACCATCGTGGCCGAACCGACCGAGGATCTCGGCACTTTCAACCTGGACTTCGCGCTCGACATCCGGTCGGTGCGGGTCAACGGCGAGCCAGCCGAGGTCACCCGCGAGAACGCGACCGAGGTGAAGGTCGAGCCGAAGAAGGCCCTGCGTGAGGGAAGTCTGGCCACTTTCGTGGTCGAGTACGCGGACAAGCCGTCCGAGGTGGAGGTCGACGGGCAGACTCCCTGGAAGCACACCGGAACCGGGGCCGTGGCGGTGGGGCAGCCGCAGATCGCCGAGTGGTGGTACCCCAGCAGCGACCACCCCAGCGACAAGGCGAGCTTCGACATCTCGGTGGCGGTGCCGAACGGCACGGAGGTGCTGTCCAACGGCAAGATGACCGGCCGTTCCGCGATGGGGGACTGGACGAGGTGGAACTGGCGGATGCCCAGCCGTTCCGCCACCTACCTGGCTTTCCTGGCCATCGGGCAGTACGAGGTGAGCGGCAAGACCGGCGCCTTCGGGCAGCCGATGGTGACGGCCTACGCCGATGGTCTGGGAGAGCTGAGGGGGCCGGCCAAGGCCAGCGTGGAACGCACCCCCGAGGTGTTGGACTTCCTGTCGGGGTTCTTCGGGGAGTACCCGTTCGAGTCCCAGGGCGGTGTGGTTCCGGCCGAGGGGCTCGGATTCGCGCTGGAGACGCAGACCCGTCCCGTGTACAGTCCGGGCTTCTTCAGGATCGGGTCGAACACTTCGGTGGTCACCCACGAGCTCGCCCACCAGTGGTTCGGGGACTCGGTGGCGGTGAAGGACTGGCCGCAGATCTGGCTCAACGAGGGGTTCGCCAGCTACTCCGAGTGGTTGTGGGCCGAGCACCAGGGCAACGGCACCGCCCAGGAGCTGTTCGACCACTACTACTCCGCCCACCCGGCCGGTGACGAGTTCTGGCAGGTGAAGCCGGGCGATCCCGGCAAGCAGGACCTGTTCCACAGTGCCGTCTACGACCGGGGCGCCATGACGCTGCACGCGCTGCGCAACCGAATCGGTGACCAGGCCATGCTGCGCACGGTGCGGAGCTGGTACGAGCAGAACCGGGGCGGCAACGCGACGGTGGACGAGTTCATCGCGCTGACCGAGCGGATCTCGGGGCAGCAGCTCGACGGGTTCTTCGACGAGTGGTTGTTCAGCTCGGGCAAGCCCCAGGTGGGCGAGACGACCGGGGTGCCGCGTGCGGCCGCCGCCCGGTCAGCCGCGGAGCCGAGGGCGGTGAAGCAGCTGGACCACACGCACCGGATGCTGGCCCGCAGGCACAACGCGGGCTGACTCCCGTTCACCGATGAGACGCCCGGCCGGAACCTCACCGGCCGGGCGTTCCGCTCGGGTGGGGCGGTTCGTCCTCGGCGGCGGGAGTGGACGCGATACGTGGGAGCGACACGGGGTAGTGTGACGTCGTGGATCTTGCGGTGCTCGACATGGCGAGGACCACGGTCGCCGAGAACGGCGTGGTCGAGAAATCGTTCCGGGCCGCGTTGGAACGGGTCGGGGCGACGTTGCCCGCCGACCTCGAGCAGCGGTTCCGCGAACTGCGCGGCGGATCCAAGCCGGACATGTTCCGCGCGGTCCTCGACGGGGACCGGGAACTGGCGGCCCGCGCGCACGCGGCGTTCGAGGAGGCACTGGCCGAATACGTGTCCGCCGGGACGGTGACCGCGCTGCCCCGCGCGACCGAGACCATTCGACGCCTGCGGGCACTCGACATCAGGGTGGCGCTGGTGACCGGCTTCGAGGCCACCACGCGCGATCTGCTCATCGAGTCGCTGAACTGGACGGGCCTGGCCGACCTCGTGCTCTGCTCCTCGGACGTCGACCGCGGGCGCCCGCATCCGGACCTGGTTCTGACAGCGGCCCTGAAGCTGTCGGCGTCGGCGATGCGCGAGGTGATGGTGGTGGGCGACACGGTCAACGATCTGCTGGCGGGCACCAATTCCGGTGCGGGCTTGGTGGCGGGCGTGCTGTCCGGCGCGCACGGCGTCGCGGAACTGGGCAGAGCTCCGCACACGCACATACTGCCGACGATCGGCGAGCTGCCCGCCGTGCTCGACGGCACCGCGTGAGCCCGCCCCCGTCGGCCGGACGGGCGTGGGCCTGAGGACGATGTGCCGGCCGTCCGGGTTCTGGAAGGCGCGGGCACCGTGTTCGCGCCACCACGGGTTGCCGGGATCGGCCGGCTGCTCCGGGGAGTCGTGCCACGGTGAGCATCCGCGCCTCCGTCTCGAAGTGGAGCACCAGGAGGACCCCTTCGCCGGGAGCGGCGCCGGGGCTCCCATCGACGTGCGAGGTGAACTCCAGGTGGTACCGCTCGTCCGGCAACCCCGCCTCGTAGCCGCCTTCTCCGCGGGTGCGGTAGAGCTGGGACGGTCCCAGGTCCCGGCAGTGGAATTCCTGGATCTCGCCGAGTTCGTGGGTCTGGCGATTCGGCCCCGCACCGCGGGCGGTGGTTCCGGCGAGTCCGTCCCGAAAGCCCCGTCCCCGCACCTCCGTGGTGATCGAGCACCTTGTGGAGGTTGAACACGGGGTCCCGACCGCACTCGGAGTCCATTTCGGAAGACCTGTCCAGCGGACGTTTTCCCGCTTCGTGTTGCACCTTCGCGTGAACTTCGGGCTGTTCACTGTGGTGAGTGGTGCGCCGTGGATAGCCTCGAAGAGGAACCGTGGTCGCGGGAGGTGCCGGAGTTTTCGTATGGGACTGCTGCTGCGCGACGAGTCCACCGCCCGGCTGACCGACACCGGCACGTGGGTGTTGCGGGACCTGGCCGGGGGAGAGACTCCCGAACGGGTGGTGGGCAAACTGGTCACCGCCTACCGGGTCGATCCTGGTGCCGCCCGGCGGGACGTTGCCGCGGTGGCCGAGCGGCTGCGGCTGGCCCGGCACGCGCCGGGGAGCTGAAACCGGAGCCCCCGGTATCGCTCCGGTCAGCGCACCCCTTCCAGCGCCTCCCGCACCGGCAGCAGCTTCGCCTCGGCCTCGGCCACCTCCGTGTCCGGATCCGAGTCCGCGACGACTCCGCAACCCGCGAACAGGCGTGCCCGGGAACCGCCCTCCGCGTCGTCGGTGATCCGGGCGCACCGCAGGGCTATGCCGAACTCCCCGTTGCCCTCGGCGTCCTGCCACCCCACCGGACCGCTGTAGCGCCCCCGGTCCATCTCCTCCAGCTCGTCGATCAGTTCGATGGCCCGTGCCGTGGGAGTCCCGCCGACGGCGGCTGTGGGGTGCACCGCACGGGTCAGCCGCAGCAGGCCGGCCTCCCCGTTCTCCACGAGCGCCGGGTCGAGCCTGCCCGAGACGTCCGAGGCGAGGTGGAGCACGTTTCGCAACCGCAGCACCTCGGGAGTCGAGGGGACCTCCAACTCCTTGCAGAAGGGCTCGAGCTCCCGGGCCAGTGAACGCACGGCGTGCGTGTGCTCGCCCCGGTTCTTGGCCGAGTCGATCAGCTCGGCGACGAGCTGGTGCTGGGGCCGCCCGCCGCGCGGCCAGGCCGTTCCCGCCAGCACGCGCGAGTTGACCTCGCCCCCGGCGCGCCGAAGCAGCAGCTCCGGCGTGGCACCGACCAGGCCGTCCACCGCGAAGGTCCAGCAGTCCGGGTAGCGGCGGGTGAGGTTGTCGAGCAGGTATCTGCTGCGCAGCGGTTCGGAGGTCGTGGCGAGCAGATCGTGGGCCAGCACCACCTTGTCGAGCGGTTCCGAACTCCGCATCCGGTTCACCGCCTCGGCCACCGCCTCCCCGTAACGGGTGGCCGGGAAATCCCCGTCGGAATAGCGGACGGTTCCGGGAGTGGCCGCGGGCGGGGCCCCGCGCACCTCGCGTTCCCCGCCACCGATGGTGGTGATCCAGCGAACCCCGGCGCGCTGGCCGACGACGACCTCGGGCACGATCAGCACCGACGAACCGGGTTCGTCGGCGAAGGCGATGCTCGTGAAGGCCACCGGCCCGGTCCCGGGCAGCCCCACCTCGTCGTCGACGTCCATCTCCGCGACCAGCCCGCGCCATCGCTCGTCGGTCTCGACGAACCGCTCGCCGCCGTGCGTCTCGATGCGTGCCGCTTCGCCCCAGCCGACGAGTCCGGAGCCGTTCCGGAGCCAGCAGACGGGATCCGTGTCCGGGGAGACGCCCTCGGGCAGCGACTCCAGGAGATCGGGGAGTTCCTGCCCGGCTGGAATCCCGCGTGTGCGGACAGTAAGGTTGCGCTGGAAATACTCCACGACTCGAGGGTAGGTCTCCCGCGCGCGTGGCGAGGCACACCCGCCGAAGCCCACCGGATGCTCCGTGCGGGTGGTGTGCTTGGCATACAATCACCGGCCGTGGCTGTTGAAACGCGCACCCGAGGGGCGGACGGTCCCACCGAAGGGCCGGCCTCCTCGGACGGCGATCCGAGTCCTCCGCGAGGACGGTGGCGGTTCGGACGCCTCGCTCCGCGTCTGGTGCTGGCGCTGGGTGGGCTCCTCACCGCGCTCGCGGTCGCGCTGCTGCTGGCCTGCCACATAAACGACCGCACCATCGAGGAGTCCCGCGGCACCGCCGTGGCCGAGGTGGTGGAGAACTCCTACTTCCGCACCGTCGTGCGGTTCAACACCGACGAGGGCAGGGTCTACGTCCCGCCGGGAGGGGTCCTATACCCGGCGGACCTCAAGGAGGGCCAGCTCGTCCGGGTCGAGTTCGACACGCGCAATCCCGATCTCGTCCGCGTGAAGGACAGGAACATGAGCGTGGCGCTGCTTCCCGTGGGCAGCGCGACGGCCGTGGTCTGGGCTGTGCTGTTGCCCACCTACTGGGCGCTGCGCAGAACGCTGTCCGCGAACCCCCGGAGGAACGAGTAGGGACGCTTCCCGGGGCCTGCGACGCGGTGGGGCGCCGGTCGTGGCCGCTCGACGTGGGCGGATCCCGCGGCGAGGCCCCGGCCGAGGTTCCCCCGGGCGAACCGCCGGGCGAACCGACCCGTGCGACCTCCTGGTCGAGCCGCCGGGCGATGCATCCGAACACGTGGTTGGGCTCTCCGGTGTGCGGTGGGACACTGGGGGTGAGCTTTCCGCCGGTCCTCGACCGACCGCCGGCTCCGGAGAGCCCTCGGACGCGTTCGAACCCGGAGTCGGCCGAACCGGCGTCGGAACGCGGTCGTCCCGGAGTCGTCTCCGCCCCAGGTGGAAGCATCGTTGGCGGCGCACTTCGGCGATCGTGCCGACGGCCCAGCGGCACGGAATCGAGGTGGTCATGAACTCTTCGGGTTTCGGGGGCGAGGCCGAACAGCTCCCCCGGCAGCAGGAGCGGATCCCGGACGACCGCTCGTCCCCCGGCTGGGAGGTGCGCCCGGCCGCGAACAATCCCCTGGCGGGGGTGGACCGCGGGGTCCCCGGCGACGTGTCCCTGGCGGACCTCTCGGCCTACTGCCTGATGCTCGGCGACGACGCTCTGGTGCTGTCGTGGCGGTTGGCCCAGTGGTGCCACCGCGGTCCCGACCTGGAGGAGGACCAGGAACAGGTCCGCATCCTGCTGGAGCTGCTCGGTCACGCACGGGAGCTGCTGGGCCGGGCAGCCGCGGTGGAGGGCGGAGCACGGGACGAGAACGCCTTCGCGCGTTCCCGGGGCTCCGAGCAGTTCCGCAACGTGCGGCTCACCGAGCTCGACTGCGGCCCCGGTGCGGGCGGGGACTTCGCCGCTTCGGTCGCGCGGCTGCTGGTCTGCGCGGCGTGGCGCAGCGCGCTGCTGCGCAGGCTGATGGACAGCCGCGACCCCGTGCTGGCCGGAGTCGCCGGGATGGCGTGGCCCGAGACCCGTGGACACCGGGACCACGCCGCGCAGTGGGTCATACGTCTGGGCGACGGGACGGCGGGCAGCAGGGAACGGATGCGTGCTGGACTGGCCCGTGTCTGGCCCATGACGCGGGAGCTCTTCGCGGTGCACCCCGTGGAGCGGCGACTGGCCGATGCGGGCTACGCCGTGGATCCGGCCGGGCTGCGCGCCGAGGTGTCGAACCTGGTCGACGAGGTGCTTTCCGTGGCCCGGCTGGACTTCCCCGACCCCCGGGTGTTCTCCGAGCAGGACGAACCGAACGGGCGCAGCGGAGCGCACACGGCGGCGCTGGACTTCCTGCTCGCCGAGACCCGGAGCGAGGCGGACCTCGACGTCGTGCCGGGGGGCCGTTGAATCCGGCGGCTCCCCTCGCGCTGGAGCGGGCCACTCACCGGCCCGGCGCTCAGCGGGCGGGGCGGTGACCACGGAGGGACACCGTGATCACGGGTAGGTGCGGCCCACTATTTGAGTACTTTTCCCCAAGCCGCGGCCCTTCCGCGTGGTGCACAGTTGTTGGATGGCGTAATGCGCGCCGCACACGGCCACGGGGGAGTCGAGTGAAGGGCACCGCGGACAATGAGCGGATTCGTGACGCACCTGATCGTGGCGCTGCTCGCGGGGGCGCTCGGAACGCTGCTCGGGCTGTCGTTCCGGCGCTCGTCGGGTGAGTCCACGCGGGGGTGGTGCGAAGAACGGCGAACGTCGCCCGCTGCGGGGACCGTCCCGAACGGCGAGCAGCCCTCGAACCAGCACCGGAACCGGGACCGGTGGTTGTGCGAGCTCAATCGTTGTGAGCAGGCTGTTCGCCGGGCCGTGCGCGCGGCCGACACGGTTTCCTCGTTGCCGGTGCGCCGTGGGCTGCGGCAGGTGGTCTACCGGATGGACGCCGAACTGCCCACGGTGCGGACGCTGGTGGAGCTGGGGCGCGAGTTCGACTCCGCCGCGCCGGAGGCGAATCCGGGCGGGGACGGGGCGGTCCCCCCGGAGCAGGAGAGCTCGTCGCGGCGGGCCACGTCGCGGCGGCTGCACCGTCAGGTGCGGGAGGCCTCCGCCGTGTTCACGAGTTTCGCCGACCGGCTGACCGAGGTGGTGGCCGAGCTCGGCGCCGAAGCCGACCCGGACCACGCGCAGACCCGGATAGCCGGGTTGCGGGCGCGGTTCCCCCTGCTGCCCTCGATGTCGGAGATCCTCGCCGGACGGGAGGAGCGAACGCGGCCGCGTTCGACCCCGGAAGCCGAGGCGTTGGTCGAAACCCGCTGAACCGTCCCCGGAAACCCGGCCGGGGCGTCGGAGCGCGTTCCCCGGTCAGCGGCGCTCGGGGTCTCCAACGGAAGGGGGCGCCCCGGGGGCTCGATCCGGTGTTCCGGGAGCGAATCCGGCCTCCGGCTCTTCCGGAGCACGGGTTCCCGAAGCCTGCCGCCACCATCCGAACGCGGTGGCGGTCATTTCCGGGGCGGCGACCAGCAGGCCGCCCCTGGGCAGGGTGGCAGGGTGGCCGTTCCGGTCCAGCACGGTGGCCCCGGCTTCGACGGCGAGGGCGAGCGCGCCGGCCACGTCCCACTCGCCGTAGGACGGCAGCACGGCGGCGGTCGCCTGCCCGAGCGCCACCTGGGTGATGGCCAGTGCGGGCGAGCCGAGCACCCGCACCCCGACCTGGTCGGCCGCGGCGTTGGTTATGAAACGGTCCATGCCGTCCCAGGGGCCGTGCCTGGTGAACTCGGTGCAGACGAGCCCGGAGCCGTCCCGGCGGCGTTCCCCCAGGCGCACCGGCGTGCCGTTGGCGCGCATCCCTCTGCCCCGCGCCGCCGCGTAGATCTGTGCGCGGTACGGGTCGGCGACCACCCCGACCACGGGGCCGTGGTCGTCCAGCATGGCGAGGCTGTAGGCGCACCAGGGAACCCCGGCCGCGTAGTTCGCCGTCCCGTCCACCGGGTCGACGACCCACCGCAGCCCCGCCGCGTCGTTCCCGAACGTGGAAGCGTCGAACTCGTCCCCGAACACTGGAACTCCGGGGAAGTTGTCGGCGAGGATCCGTCGAGTGTGCCGTTCGAGAGTGCGGCCGGTGTCGGTCACCCAGTCGAACGGCGGATCGGCGGCCTGCGGGGACCGGGGGTCCCTTCCCGCCGTGGCCGTGATGACGTCGGCGGCCTCGTTGGCCAGGCGGCCCGCTGTCTCCAGGGCGTGCGATACCAGCGCCGGTTCCGCGCGCCCGGCCCGTTGGGAAGAAGTGACGTTCATCCCGACACATAATCGCTTCGCTGAGTGACGAGAAGGATACGTGCGGGTGGACACCAGGAGATGTTCGGTTGACGTGCTCCTCCTCCTGGAGGGCGGGGGCTCCGCACGCGGCTTGCGCCGCGTGCGGAGCGGCGTCCCCTAGCGGGGTTCCGCTGCTTCCTGCTTCGGCGACCTGCGCCCCGGTGCGGGGTCTTGCCCGGTCTCCACAGGCGTTTCGCCTCTCCGCCCGTCCGGCGGCGAGGACGTTTTCCGCGGCGTCGCGGTCGCGCACCGTTCCGCGGGGCGCTCCCACCCGCGCGCGGGCAGGGGTGTCGGCCCGTCGACGCGCCCGCAGTTCGAGCAGGTCCGCGAGGTCGGTGACGAGCGGTCGATGACTACCAGGTCCCGCCCGTAGCGGGCAGCTCTCTCGGCCGACAACCTGCGGAAGGTGCCCCACGAGGCGTCGTGCACGCTCTTCGCCGGCCGGGTGCGGGCAAGGCCGGACACGGCGAGGTCCTCCAGCACGATCGTTTGGTTCTCACGAACGAGGCCGGTGGTGGCCTTGTGCAGCCAGTCGGCCCGGGTGTCGGCGACCTTCGCGTGTTGTCGGGCGCCCCTGCGGCGTGCCTTGGCCCGGTGGTTCTACCCGCGCTGCTCGCGGGACAGCTCGCGCTGCGCCCGTTTGAGCTTGCGCTCGGCGCGGCGCAGGAACCTCGGGTCGTCGATGCCCCGCCCGTGCCGGTCCACGGCGAACGCGTTCAGCCCGAGATCGCCCCCGACATCGATGCCCTGGCCGTGACCAGGCGACCCTCACGTCCCCGATCCGCGCCAACCGCGACTTGCCGTTGGCACGGGGGAACCCGCCCGAGTGCAACCGGATGGTTCGCCGTCGGTCCCGCTCGGACTCGAACCTCGGTGCGGCCACCCGCGCTCGTCGGTCCGCGCGGCGTCGGTGATCAGCCGCTTCTGCGACACGGTGCCGGTCGGGCACCAGCACCGCGCGGGCGGGTCCGGTCGGGGAGCGGCCGGGCGGAGCCGCTCACCGGGCGGGGCGCGCGGGGACGTAGGCTGCGGGTGTGTCTCGTGCCGACCTGGACAGGGATCCGCGCGCCGTGGCGGCGATGTTCGACGACGTCGCGCGCCGTTACGACCTCGCCAACACGGTGCTCTCACTCGGTCTGGACCGGTACTGGAGGGAAGTCACCCGGCGCGCGCTGTCCCCCGCGAGTGGGGAGCGCATCCTGGACCTGGCCGCGGGAACCGGCGTTTCCACCGGCGAGTTCGCCCGTTCGGGGGCGAAGTGCGTGGCCGCCGACTTCTCCTTCGGGATGCTCTCGGCGGGTTACAGCAGGGGGCTGCCCATGGTCGCGGCCGACGCGCTGAGCCTGCCCTTCGCCGACGGGACCTTCGACGGGGTGGCGATGCTGTTCGGCCTGCGCAATCTGGCGGACACCGCGGCGGGCCTGCGGGAGATGGCTCGGGTGGTCCGCCCGGGGGGCAGGCTGGTGATCTGCGAGTTCTCCACCCCCACCCGGCAGGCGTTGCGCGCCGTTTACCGCAATCTCGCCCTGCGCGCGGTGCCGCCGGTCGCCCGCGCCGTCTCGAGCAACCCGGACGCCTACGTCTACCTGGCCGAGTCGATCCTGGCCTGGCCGGACCAGCCGAGGTTGGCCGCCGAGATCGGCCGTGCCGGCTGGTCGGAGGTGGCCTGGCGTGATCTGACCGGGGGAATCGTCGCCGTGCACCGGGCCGTGAAACCCGCCTGATCGAGGTTTTTCGTCCGGGCTGCCGCGGGTGGGCGCTCGGCGGCACCTCCCGCGGTCCCGCGATCGGGGCGCCGGCAATCCGCCTCTTTCGGTTCCCGCGGACCCGAGGTGGGCTTCGCTCGCGCGACGTTGTTCCCGGAACGGTTCCGGACGGAGCGTTCCGCGCGGAACGGCCATGTGTGCGCGGTGTCATCGCGAGACGTGTGCTCCTGATGCCTCGATCGTGCGAGATGTCCGTCCTAGACTTGCTAGTGAACTCGTTCACAAGCGGCGGACGTCCGAGGGCCTGCGAAAAGAGGGCGCGAAAGACGCTCCGGCGCGTTGTGACGGTCGGACCGGTACCCGCCGGTTCGGCGAACCGCGAACGCAAGGAGTGTCATGACAACCACCCCCGGTCGAACAGGAAACGCCGATGACGCCGAGGTGATCGTCGTCGGAGCGGGACCGGCGGGGGCCACGGCCGCGGCCTACCTCGCCAAGGCGGGACTGGACGTGCTCGTGCTGGAGAAGAGCGCCTTCCCGCGGGAGAAGGTGTGCGGCGACGGCATCACCCCACGTGGGGTCAAGGAACTCATCGACCTCGGGGTGGACACTCGCGAGGAGGCGGGCTGGCTGCACAACAGGGGGCTGCGCGTGGTCGGTGGCGGGGTCCGCCTGGAGCTGGACTGGCCGAACCTGGCCGAGTACCCGCCCTACGGGCTGGTGCGCCCCCGGCACGACTTCGACGACCTCCTCGTGCGGCACGCGCAGCAGGCGGGCGCCAGGCTGGTGGAACGCACCTCGGTGACCTCGGCCCTCACCGACGAGCGCACCGGTCGGATCGCCGGGGTGCGCGCAAAGTCGGGGCCGGAACGGGCCGAGGTCACCTACCGCGCCCCGCTGGTGGTCTCCTGCGACGGGGTGTCCGGCAGGCTCGCGCTCTCCATGGGCTTGCAGCGCAGGGAGGACCGCCCGATGGGGGTGGCGGTCCGGCGCTACTACGAGAGCCCGCGCGCCGCGGACGACTACCTGGAGTCGCACCTGGAGCTCTGGGACCGCTCCAACCCG
Source organism: Actinopolyspora biskrensis (assembly GCF_013408175.1). Classification (GTDB taxonomy): domain Bacteria; phylum Actinomycetota; class Actinomycetes; order Mycobacteriales; family Pseudonocardiaceae; genus Actinopolyspora; species Actinopolyspora biskrensis. The sequence continues at coordinate 285,235 of NZ_JACBYW010000003.1, read as the reverse complement.
GCGGAGCCGAAGCTGCTGCCCGGGTACGGCTGGATCTTCGGCATGGGCGACGGCACGGTCAACGTCGGGCTCGGGGTGCTTTCCACCTCGAAGGCCTACGGCAAGACCGACTACCGCTCCCTGCTGCGCACCTGGCTGGACGGGACCCCCGACGACTGGGGGCTGCGGGAGGACAACGCGACGGGCAAGATCGGCGGGGCCGCCTTGCCCATGGGATTCAACCGCAAGCCGCACTACGGTTCCGGCCTTCTGCTGGTGGGCGACTCCGGCGGAATGGTCAATCCGTTCAACGGCGAGGGGATCGCCTACGCGATGGAGTCGGCACGCCTGGCCGCCGAGTGCGTGGTGCAGGCCAGGGCCCGGCCCGAGGGGATCGCCCGCGAGCGAGCGCTGGCGCGCTATCCGGACGCGGTCGCCGAGTCGCTCGGCGGTTACTTCCGCATGGGAAATCTGTTCAGCAGGCTCATCGGTCACCCGACCGTGATGAGCATGGCCACCAAGCACGGGCTGCCGCGGGCGACCCTGATGCGCTTCGTGCTCAAGCTGCTGGCCAACCTCTACGACCGGAGGGGCGGTGACGCGATGGACCGTGTGATAAGTGCCACGACTCGGCTCACGCCTAGCGCCTGAGGGGCCGTGTCTGATCAGATTCCACCGGCCTTGTGCGGTAATTCATAAAGTTAGGTTCACCTCACTACGGGTCGGGCCCGACCGACCGCATACAGTGCCGAATAACGGTCACCGAGTTCGCTCGGGGCGTCGCGGGAACTGGAGTAAGGAGGCGGGCACGGTGCTGGATCCATACATCCCGCTGGTGCTGATGTTCGCGTTGGCGTTCGGCTTCGCCGCGTTCTCCGTCGCGATCGCGCCGTTGGTCGGTCCGCGCCGGTACAACAGGGCCAAGCTCGACGCTTACGAGTGCGGTATCGAACCCTCGCCGCACCCGGTCGGAGGTGGTGGCCGGATGCCGGTCGCCTACTACCTGACGGCGATGATGTTCATCCTCTTCGACATCGAGATGGTCTTCCTGTTCCCGTACGCGGTCTCCGCCGACGCGCTCGGCCTCTACGGCGTGGTCGCGGTGATCCTTTTCATCGTCACGTTCGGATTCGCCGATCTCTACGTGTGGCGGCGTGGTGGCTTCGATTGGGACTGAACGTGAGGGCGAACCGGGGAGACGTCTGGATCGGCGTCGTCCCGCGGGTCGGGGCTACTCGTGGAAGGGAGTGCCGAGATGGGGCTTGAGGAAAGCCTGCCCAACGGCATCCTGCTGGCCAATGTGGAAAAACTCGTCAACTGGACCCGCAAGACCTCGATGTGGCCGGCGACCTTCGGGTTGGCCTGCTGCGCGATCGAGATGATGACGGTGGGCGGATCCCGTTACGACATCGCGCGGTTCGGAATGGAGAGATTCTCGGCCACCCCGCGCCAGGCCGATCTGATGATCGTGGCGGGGCGGGTCACCAACAAGATGGCGCCGGTGCTGCGTCAGATCTACGACCAGATGCCCGAACCCCGCTGGGTGCTCGCCATGGGCGTGTGCGCCTCCACCGGAGGGATGTTCAACAACTACGCGGTGGTGCAGGGCGTGGACCACGTGGTTCCGGTGGACATGTACCTGCCCGGGTGCCCTCCCCGGCCGGAGATGCTGCTCGACGCGATTCTCAAGCTGCACGCCAAGGTCATGGACGAGCCGATCAACGGCAAGCGTGCCGCGATCCAGGTCGAGGAGGGTCAGCGCACGGAGCTGACCGCCTCCTCGGAGAAGTACGCCCCGAAGCGGGCGGGCAAGCGTCGGATGGCCGAGAGGCAGCAGGACGCGCAGCGGCGCGAGATGGGTGCCGAGGGCGAGCTGGGCGCTGCCGGCGTGGAGAGCCTGCCGCCCGGTGGCGATTCCGGGGACAAGCGGCGACGCGACGAGATGTCGACGGGTAGGTGATTGTCGATGAGCGGTGACGGGACCGCGGGCGGTCTTCCCGAGACCGCGGCGGAGCACAGCGGTCCGCCCGAACAGGACCCGGGGACCGACGCGCAGCGGGTGGTCGCCGGGCGCGCCCGCGAGGGGATGTTCGGCGTCACGGGCAGCGGGGACACCTCGGGCTACGGCGGTCTGCGGGTGCCCGCCTACGTGCCGCCCGCCGCGGAACGCCCCTTCGGCGGCTGGTTCGACGAGGTCGCGGACGGTCTGTTCGACGGAATGGGCCGGCGGGGAATCCCCTCCGACGCGGTGCTGCGGATAACCGTGGACAGGGGCGAGATCACTTTCTACGTCGACAGGAGGCATCTGGTCGGGATCTGCCGCACTTTCCGGGACGAGCCGGACCTGCGGTTCGAGTTCTGCAGCAGTCTGTCCGGTGTGGACTACGGTCCCGATGTCCCCCAGCGGCTGCACTCGGTCTGCCACCTCACGTCCATGACCTACCGGCGGAGGGTCCGGGTGGAGGTGGCCGTCGACGCCGAGGACCCGCGGATCCCCTCGGTGGTGGACGTGTACCCCACGGCCGACTTCCAGGAACGCGAGGCGTGGGACATGTACGGAATCGTCTACGACGACCACCCCGCGCTGACCCGCATCCTCATGCCGGACGACTGGGAGGGGCATCCACAGCGGAAGGACTACCCGCTCGGCGGCATTCCGGTGGAGTACAAGGGCGCCGAGGTGCCCCCGCCCGATCAGCGCAGGTCCTACACGTGAGCGGGTGTGGATCCGTCGGGTGCGATCACCGGGCCGCTGCCCGGCCGGTCGCGCTGTTCGAGGAGGACGCATGAGTATCGACGCCGAACAGGACAGCGGAGCCCGCTCCGGGGCGGACCCGTTCTCGGCCGAGGCGAGGGAGACCACCGAAGGAAGGGTGTACACGGTCACCGGTGGTGACTGGGAGGACTTCCTGGACGACGCGGAGCAGGAGGAGCGCGTCGTCATCAACCTGGGACCGCAACACCCCTCGACCCACGGTGTGCTGCGGCTGGTGCTGGAGCTGGAAGGCGAGCGGGTCACCAAGGCCCGCTCGGTGATCGGTTACCTGCACACCGGTATCGAGAAGAACACCGAGTACCGGACCTGGACCCAGGGAGTCACCTTCGTCACGCGGATGGACTACCTGGCGCCGCTGCACAACGAGGCCGCCTACTCCATGGGGGTGGAGAAGCTGCTGCGGATCTCCGCGCCCAAGCGGGCGGAGACGATCCGGGTGCTGCTGATGGAGCTGAACCGCATCTCCTCGCACCTGGTTTTCCTGGCGACCGGTGCCATGGAGCTGGGCTCCACCACCGGTATGACCTTCGGGTTCAGGGACAGGGAAGAGGTGCTGCACCTGCTGGAGTTCCTCACCGGGCTGCGGATGAACCACGCGTTCATCCGGCCGGGCGGAGTGGCCCAGGACCTGCCGGAGAACTACCGGGAGAAGGTCCTGGAGTTCTGCAAGGTCATGGAGAACAGGCTGACCGACTACGACAAGCTGTTCTCCGGACAGCCGATCTGGAAGCAGCGGTTGAGCGGTGTGGGCTACCTGCCCCTGGACGCGTGCCTGGCGCTCGGCACCAGCGGCCCGATCCTGCGCTCGGCCGGGCTCGGGTGGGACCTGCGCAAGGTGCAGCCGTACTGCGGCTACGAGGAGTACGACTTCGACGTCCCGACCAGCAACGACGCCGACTGCTTCTCGCGGTTCCTGCTGCGGGTGGAGGAGATCAGACAGTCGCTGCGGATCGTGCGGCAGTGCCTGGACAAGATGGAGTCCGGGCCGGTCATGGTGGACGACCCCAAGATCGCCTGGCCCGCGCAGCTGACCATCGGGCCGGACGGCATGGGCAACTCGCTCGACCACGTGCGCAAGATCATGGGTCAGTCGATGGAGTCGCTGATCCACCACTTCAAGCTGGTCACCGAAGGTTTCGACGTCCCACCGGGGCAGGTCTACGTGCCGGTGGAGGCGCCGCGCGGCGAGCTCGGGTACCACGTGGTCTCCGACGGCGGCACCCGGCCGATGCGGGTGCACGTGCGCGACCCCAGCTTCGTGAATTTGCAGGCGTTCCCCGCGATGGCCGAGGGCGGTCTGGTCGCGGACGTGATCGCCGTCGTTGCCTCGATCGATCCGGTGATGGGTGGGGTGGATCGTTAGATGACCGAGCAGTTCGACTACACCACGACCGAGCACGTGGTCGGCCCCGAAGCGGCCGACCCCGCCGCGGAGGAAACGGTTTTCGACGAGCGGGTGCGTGCCGAGGCACGGCTCATCGTGGAACGCTACCCGGAATCGCGTTCGGCGCTGCTGCCCATGCTGCACCTGGTGCAGTCGGTGCAGGGGCACGTCACCGCGGAGGGGATGCGCTTCTGCGCCGAGCAGCTCGCGCTGTCCACGGCGGAGGTCAACGCGGTCGCCACGTTCTACACGATGTACAAGCGCCAACCGTGCGGACAGTTCCTGGTCAGCGTCTGCACCAACACGCTGTGCGCGGCCATGGGCGGTGACGAGATATACCGCGCGCTGTCCGAGGAGCTCGAGGCCGGGCACGAGGAAACGGCGGGCACCCCCGGAGCCGAGGGGTCGGTGACGCTGGAGCACGCCGAGTGCCTGGCCGCCTGCGACTTCGCCCCGGTCCTGCAGGTCAACTACGAGTACTTCGACAACCAGACGGTGGCCGGGGCCCTGGAGACGGTTCGCGCGCTGCGGCGGGGCGAACGCCGGTCTCCGACCCGCGGGGCGCCGCTGACCGACTTCCGCGACACGGAGCGTCAGCTCGCCGGCTTCTTCGACGGTCCGGGGGCGGAGGAGGCCGCCACGGCGTCCGCCGCGGCTCCGGAGACGGTCCGTGGCGCCGATCAGGCCCGCGAGCGTGGTTGGACGGCCCCGCCGATGCCCGAGGAAGTCGAACTTCCGCCGATTCCGGACAAGAAGTGAGGGCAGGCGATGAGCGAAGCGAATGCCCACGAGGTCGAGGGGCGCGCGGCGACCAACCCGCTCACCCCGGTGCTGACCCGGCGCTGGTTGTCGCCGGAGTCCTGGTCACTGCGCACCTACGAGGAGTTGGAGGGCTACACCGCCCTGCGCACCGCTCTGGCGGCCCACCCCGACCAGCTCACCGAGCTGGTCAAGGCGGCGGGGCTGCGCGGCAGGGGCGGGGCCGGGTTCCCCTCCGGCGTCAAGTGGGGCTTCATGCCCAAGGACCGGTCCAAGCCGCACTACCTGGTCATCAACGCGGACGAGGGTGAGCCGGGAACGTGCAAGGACGTTCCGCTGATGATGGCCGACCCCCACTCGCTGATCGAGGGGTGCGTCATCGCCGCCTACGCGATGCGCGCCAACCACTGCATGATCTACGTGCGGGGCGAGGCGCTGCACTGCATCCGCAGGCTGCACCACGCGGTGCGGGAGGCCTACTCGGCGGGCTACCTCGGCGAGAACATCCTCGACTCCGGGTTCGACCTGGACGTGGTCGTGCACGCCGGGGCGGGCGCCTACATCTGCGGCGAGGAGACCGCGCTGCTGGACTCCCTGGAGGGAAAGCGCGGACAACCGAGGCTGAAACCGCCCTTCCCCGCGCAGGCCGGGCTCTACTCCTGCCCGACCACGGTCAACAACGTCGAGACGATCGCCTCGGTGCCCTACGTCGTCAACGGCGGGGCGGACTGGTTCCGCTCCATGGGGCGCGAGAAGTCCCCCGGGCCGAAGATCTTCTCCCTGTCCGGGCACGTCGAACGTCCGGGCCAGTACGAGGCCCCGCTGGGGACGACGCTGCGGGAACTGCTCGAACTGGCAGGCGGGATGAAGGACGGCATCCCGCTGAAGTTCTGGACGCCGGGCGGTTCCTCGACCCCGCTGTTCACGGCCGACCACCTCGACGTGCCGCTGGACTTCGAAGGCGCGACGGAGGCCGGGTCGATGCTGGGGACCACGGCGTTGATGATCTTCAACGAGACGGTTTCGGTGCCGTGGGCCGTGATGAAGTGGACCCAGTTCTACGAGCACGAGTCCTGCGGCAAGTGCACCCCGTGCCGCGAGGGCTGCTTCTGGATGGCCCAGGTGCTGGAACGGATGGTCGAGGGCCGCGGGACCGAGGAGGACATCGACACCCTGCTCGACGTCTGCGACAACGTGCTGGGCCGTTCGTTCTGCGCGCTCGGTGACGGCGCGGTCAGCCCCATCACCAGCGGCATCAAGTACTTCCGCGAGGAGTTCCGCGCACTGTGCGAGAGCAATCGCGGTCAGGACACGACAGAGGCTTCCGAATCCGCATTGGCAGGAGTGGCCCGATGACGGTGGCATCCGCGTCCGGAAACGACACCGCGGAGAACCGGCCGGTGCCCGAGGGGCACGTCCGACTGACGATCGACGGGATCGAGGTGGACGCCCCGAAGGGGGAGCTGGTGATCCGCACGGCCGAACGGCTGGGCATCGTGGTCCCGCGTTTCTGCGACCACCCGTTGCTCGACCCGGCAGGCGCCTGCAGGCAGTGCCTGGTGGAGATCGAGGTCAACGGCAAACCCATGCCCAAGCCCGCGGCTTCCTGCACGATGGCCGTCGCCGACGGGATGGTCGTCAGGACCCAGCAGACCTCGGCGGTGGCGGACAAGGCCCAGCAGGGCGTGATGGAGCTGCTGCTGATCAACCACCCGCTGGACTGCCCGATCTGCGACAAGGGTGGGGAGTGCCCACTGCAGAACCAGGCGCTCAAGCACGGGCGCGCCGACTCGCGTTTCGTGGACAAGAAGCGGACGTTCGCGAAACCGGTTTCGATCTCCTCGCAGATCCTGCTCGACCGGGAGCGCTGCGTGCTGTGCCAGCGCTGCACCCGCTTCTCCAAGCAGATAGCGGGTGACCCGTTCATCGAGCTGCTGGAACGCGGTGCGCTGCAGCAGATAGGAACCGGGGAGCAGCAGCCCTTCCAGTCCTACTTCTCCGGCAACACCATCCAGATCTGCCCGGTGGGCGCGTTGACCAGCGCGGCCTACCGGTTCCGCTCCCGGCCCTTCGACCTCGTCTCCACGCCGGGGGTCTGCGAGCACTGCTCCGCGGGCTGCTCCCAGCGCACGGACTGGCGCCGCGGAAAGGTGATGCGCAGGCTCGCCGGGGACGACCCGGAGGTCAACGAGGAGTGGAACTGCGACAAGGGACGTTTCGCGTTCCGCTACGCCACGGCCGCGGACCGGTTCACCCGGCCGCTGGTGCGTGACCGCGACTCGGGACGGCTGCGGGAGACCTCGTGGACCGAGGCGCTGCGGGTGGCGGCCGACGGGCTGCTCAGCGCCCGCGACTCGGGAGGGGTCGGGGTGCTGCCCGGCGGCAGGCTCACCCGCGAGGACGCCTACGCGTACGGGAAGTTCGCCCGGGTGGCGCTGCGCACCAACGACGTCGACCACCGCGCCAGGCCGCACTCCACGGAGGAGCTCGACTTCCTCGGTGCGGCCGTCGTCGGGACCGGCCCGGACGCGGGAGTGACCTACGCGGGGATCGAGTCCGCCCCGACGGTGCTGTGCGTGGCCTTCGAACCGGAGGAGGAGTCCCCGATCGTCTTCCTGCGGCTGCGCAAGGCCGCCAGGAACGAGGGGACCAGGATTCACCACCTCGGCCAGTGGGGTTCGCCGGGGGTGGAGAAGACCACCGAGATCGCCGACGCGGGCAGTCCGATCCACAGCGGGGAACTGCTGCGGTGCCTTCCCGGAGAGGAGGCGGCCGTGCTGTCCGAACTTCCGGAGGAGGTGGAGCGGGAGCTGCGGGAACCGGGCTCGGTGCTGCTGCTCGGCGAGCGCTGCGCCCAGATTCCCGGCCTGTACTCGGCCGCGATGCGAGTGGCCGAGCGCACCGGGGCGAGCCCGGCCTGGATTCCGCGCCGCGCGGGCGAGCGCGGAGCGGTGGAGGCGGGCACCCTGCCGACGCTGCTGCCGAACGGGCGCCCGGTCTCGGACTCCGTCGTGCGGGCCGACGTCGAGCGGCAGTGGGGAATGGACGAGGGCGGCATCCCCGGCCTTCCCGGGAAGGAGCTGGAGGGAATCCTCGCCGCGACCGAGTCGGGGGAGCTCTCCGGGCTGCTGGTGGGCGGAGTCGATCCGGACGATCTGCCCGATCCCGAGCAGGCGGGGCGGGCCCTGCGGGCGGCGGATTTCGTCGTGAGCCTCGAACTGCGCCCCAGCGGAGTGACCGAGCGGGCCGATGTGGTGCTGCCCGTGGCTCCCACCGTCGAGAAGTCGGGCACCTTCCTGAACTGGGAGGGCCGTGCCCGCGAGTTCGAGATCACCATCGAGGGGACCGGAGCGCTTCCGGACTGCCGCGTGCTGGACACGCTCGCGGTCGAGATGGACGTGGACCTGTTCACCCAGACCCCGGCCGCCGTGGCGGGTGAGCTCGCCCGGCTCGGCCCGAACCCGGGGGCGCGGCCGAAACCCCCGGACGTCCCGGCCGCTCGCCCCGGCAGTCCCGGGGAGGGCAGGGCGCTGCTGGCGACCTGGAGGCACCTGCTGGACAACGGGAGCCTGCAGGCCGAGGAGCCGAACCTCGCCGGAACGGCCCGGCCCCCGGTCGCGCGGATCTCCGCGGGAACGGCGCGGCGGCTGGGGCTGGCCGCCGACCAGGCGGTGCGGGTCAGCACGGCGCACGGGGAGCTGACGCTGGAGTCCGAGGTGGTCGAGATGCCGGACGACGTGGTGTGGCTGCCCGGAAACTCGGGCTCGGCGCGGCCGAACAGAGTGCTCGGAGCCGGGCACGGCTCCGTGGTGGACATAGCTGCCGGACCGGTTTCGCCCTCGCGGACGGCCCCGTCCGGAGCGGACGAGGTGGCCGGGGCGGAGAACCCGGCCGGGGCGGCGGACCGGGAAGGCACGGTATCCGCGCTCGCACACGCCCACCGCGCCAACGGGAACGGCCCCGAGCACGGCGGCGTGAACGGTTCCGGGCCGGCCGGGGCCGGCCGTGCGGACACCGACGGGGGTGGCGCGTGAACATGAACGAGACGGCACGCCTGATCGGGGACGACCCCATCTGGCTGATCCTGATCAAGGTAGTGGGGACCTTCGCGTTCCTCGTCGTGATGACCCTGCTGACCATCTGGGCGGAACGCAGGGTCATCGGGAGGATGCAGCAGCGCCCCGGTCCGAACAGGGCCGGTCCCTTCGGGATGCTGCAGTCCCTCGCGGACGGCCTCAAACTCGCGTTCAAAGAGGACATACGTCCGGTGCTGGCCGACAAGTGGATCTACATCCTGGCCCCGGTGGTCTCGGCCACTCCGGCCCTGGTGGCGTTCTCGGTGATCCCGGTCGGCGGCGAGGTGACCATCTTCGGGGAGCGCACCGCCCTGCAGCTGGTGGAACTCCCGGTGAGCCTGCTCGTGGTGCTCGCCTGCGCCTCGATCGGGGTCTACGGCATCGTGCTGGCGGGCTGGTCCTCCGGGTCGCCGTACCCGCTGCTCGGTGCCCTGCGGTCGGCCGCGCAGGTGATCTCCTACGAGATCGCGATGGGGCTGTCGTTCATCGCGGTCATCCTCTACGCGGGAACGCTGTCCACATCGGGCATAGTGGCGGCCCAGGAGAACGGTTGGTTCTTCGCGCTGCTTCCGTTCAGCTTCGTCGTCTACGCGATCGCCATGGTCGGTGAGACCAACCGCGCGCCCTTCGACCTCCCCGAGGCCGAGTCGGAGCTGGTCGGCGGTTTCCACACCGAGTACTCCTCGCTGAAGTTCGCGCTGTTCTTCCTCGCCGAGTACATCAACATGGTCACCGTCTCCGCGCTGGCGACCACGCTGTTCCTCGGCGGATGGCACGCGCCGTGGCCGCTCTACCTGGTGGGCGACGGGGTGCTGAACACCGGCTGGTGGCCGGTGCTGTGGTTCCTGCTCAAGACGATGTCCTTCCTGTTCGTGTTCGTCTGGCTGCGCGCCACGCTGCCGAGGCTGCGCTACGACCAGTTCATGAACCTGGGGTGGAAGGTGCTGGTCCCGCTGAGTCTGGTGTGGATCTGCGCCGTCACCGCGATAAGGGGGGTGCGCAACGCCGACCTGCTCGGTTCGCAGCAGTTCCTGTTCATCGGCGGCGGTGTGGTCGTGGCCCTGCTGATCCTGGCCTTCCTCGTGCCGGACCGCAAACCTCCGGAGGAGGAGACCGCCGAGAACGAAGTACCGCTCTCCGGCGGCGGTTACCCGGTACCCCCCGTGGACCTGAAGGTTCCGGAGAACCCGCGCGCGACCACGGTCCCGACGGCCTCGGGGACGCGTTCCCGGCTACCGGAGGCCGGACAGGAGCCCACCAGCTCAACTAAGGAGGCACCCGATGGGAATGACTGATCCCCTGAAGGGCTTCGGAGTCACGCTGTCCAAGATGTTCAAAACGGTGCTCACGGAGGAGTACCCGGAGGTCAAGAAGATCCCCGCTCCGCGCTTCCACGGCAAGCACCAGCTCAACAGGCACCCGGACGGGCTGGAGAAGTGCGTGGGCTGCGAGCTGTGCGCCTGGGCGTGTCCGGCCGACGCGATATTCGTCGAGGGCGGGACCAACACCGAGGACGAGCGCTACTCGCCCGGTGAGCGCTACGGGTTCGACTACCAGATCAACTACCTGAGGTGCATCGGCTGCGGGCTCTGCATCGAGGCGTGCCCCACCAGGGCGCTGACGATGACAAACGAGTACGAGACCGCCGACGACGACCGCCGGAACCTGATCTACACCAAGGAGGACCTGCTCGCACCGCTGCTGCCCGGCATGGAGCAACCACCGCACGACATGCGGCTCGGTGAGGACGAGCAGGACTACTACGTCAACGGTCCGGAACTCGCCCGTCAGCAGGGAGTGCCCTCCGACACGACGGTCGAGACCGGTGGCGAGGAGGCCGTTCGGTGATGACCTTCGCGGTTTCCGGCGCGACGCTCGCGCAGACGACGTTGGCCCAGCAGGGTGCCGTGGGCACGGGCGAGACCGTGGTCTTCTGGATCCTCGGGCCGCTGGCGCTGCTCGGCGCGCTGGGCATGGTGTTCGCGCGCAGCGCGGTGCACTCGGCGCTGTGGCTGGTGCTGACGATGCTGAGCCTGGGCGTGCTCTACATGGCCCAGAGCGCCCAGTTCCTCGGGTTCACCCAGATCATCGTCTACACCGGCGCGATCATGATGCTGTTCCTGTTCGTGCTGATGGTGGTCGGCAGGGACGCCTCCGACTCGGTGGTCGAGGTCCTGCGCGGTCAGCGACTGGCCGCCGCCGTGCTCGGAGTGGCGTTCGCGGCGCTGCTCGTGGCGGGGCTGGCCCGTTCGCTGACCGACGTGGTCCCGGCCGCCCCGCTGGACCCGTGGGCCCCGGGGGGCGGAGCCGCGGGAGGCCTCGGTCAGGTGATCTTCACCGACTACCTCTTCCCGTTCGAGCTCACCTCGGCACTGCTGATCACCGCTTCGCTCGGTGCGATGGTGCTGGCCTACGGCGGCAAGGGACGCAAGCCGCGCATGAGTCAGCGGGAGACCGTGGAGGCGCGCTTCCGGGGCGAGTACTCCCGGCCCTCACCGCTTCCGGGACCGGGGGTCTACGCCACGGCGAACTCCGTGGCCACACCCGCGCTGCTGCCGGACGGTTCGGTGGCCGAGGACTCGCTGTCGGACATCCTGGACACCACTCCCGTGGAGAGGTTGCGCGCCGACCGGAACGCGGTCTCCGGCCGGACCCGGAAACCCGACGCGCACGCGCTGACCGGGGGACCCTCCCCTGCGGACGGTGCCGACGAGGGCGACGAGCGGTCTTCCGCCGGTGCGGACACCGACGACACCGCGGCGGAGGGCCCGGTGAACGGTTCCGCAGAACAGGAACACCCGTCCAGCGGCAGCGGAACCAACGGCAAGAACGGTCGGGGTGAGGACAACGGTTCCGCCCCGGTGGGCAACGACGGCGTCACCGAGAACCCCGGAACCGACGCGGACTCACCCGAGGAGGTCAGGCAGTGACCCCCACTCATTACCTGCTGCTCTCGGCGCTGCTGTTCACCATCGGCACGGTCGGGGTGCTGGTGCGGCGAAACGCGATCGTGCTGTTCATGTGCGTGGAGCTGATGCTCAACGCGGTCAACCTCTCGCTGGTCACCTTCGCCCGGATCGAGGGGTCGATCAACGGGCAGGTCATGGCTTTCTTCGTGATGGTCGTCGCCGCCGCCGAGGTGGTCGTCGGCCTGGCGATCATCATGTCCGTCTTCCGGACCCGCCGATCCGTCTCGGTCGACGACGCCAACCTGCTGAAGTACTAGCCCACACCGAACGGACGCACAGCGAATGGACCCACGGAACGGATGGGGAGACAGCGTGACGACTTCCATTCTGGCCGCTCCGGAGCCGGTACAGGCAGCTCAGGGGGCGATCCAGGGCAACGCGTGGCTGATCATCGCGATACCGCTGCTCGGTGCGGCGGTGCTGCTGCTGGCCGGTAGACGTGCCAACGGGTGGGGGCACCTGCTCGGCTGTGCCACGGTGATCGCCTCCTTCGGGTACTCCCTGGCCCTGTTCTCCTCCACCGGTGGTGGGGAGGCGGCAGCCCGGTCGGTGCACCTGTTCTCCTGGATTCCCGTCAACTCCCTGCAAGTGGACTTCGGGCTCCGGATCGACCCGCTGTCGCTGGTCTTCGTGCTGCTGATCACCGGGGTCGGCGCGCTGATCCACATCTACTCGATCGGCTACATGGCGCACGACCAGCGGGGCAGGACCGGAAGCGCCAACACCGAACGCCGCCGGTTCTTCGGCTACCTCAACCTGTTCGTCGCGGCGATGCTGATCCTGGTGCTCGGCAACAGCTTCGTGACGCTGTACCTGGGTTGGGAGGGCGTCGGACTCGCCTCCTACCTGCTGATCGGGTTCTGGCAGCAGCGGGCCTCGGCCGCGGGGGCGGCCACCAAGGCGTTCGTCATGAACAGGGTCGGCGACGTCGGGCTGGCGCTGGCGATCTTCCTGATGTTCGCCCACCTCGGAACCACGCGGTACTCCGAGGTCTTCGCGCGCGCCGGTGAGCTGCCCGCGGGGGTGCTGCTGGCCGTCGCCCTGCTGCTGCTGCTCGGTGCCTGCGGCAAGTCCGGCCAGGTTCCGCTGCAGGCCTGGCTCCCCGACGCGATGGAGGGTCCGACCCCGGTCTCGGCGCTGATCCACGCGGCGACGATGGTCACCGCCGGCGTCTACCTGATCGCCAGGGCCAATCCGCTCTACAGCCTGACCGGGACGGGGCAGCTGGTCGTGGCCCTGGTCGGCGCGGTGACCCTGCTGGTCGGTTGCGTGATCGGCTGCGCCTACGACGACATCAAGAAGGTGCTGGCCTACTCCACGGTCAGCCAGATCGGCTACATGATGCTCGCGGTCGGACTGGGGCCGGCCGGGTACGCGCTGGGCATCATGCACCTGCTCACGCACGGCTTCTTCAAGGCGGGGCTGTTCCTCGGCGCGGGCTCGGTCATGCACGGCATGAACGACGAGGTGAACATGCGGCGCTTCGGCGGGCTGTACCGCTACATGCCCGTCACTTTCGTCACCTTCGGACTCGGCTACCTGGCGCTGATCGGTTTCCCGTTCCTGTCCGGATACTACTCCAAGGAGGCGATCGTCTCCGCGGCCTTCGGGGCGCCGGGATGGCAGGGCTGGGTGCTCGGCGGCGCCGCCGTGCTCGGCGCGGGGCTGACCGCCTTCTACATGACCCGCCTGATGCTGATGACCTTCTTCGGCGAGCGGCGCTGGGAGAACCGCACCTCCGCCGACGGCAGGCCGTTCCACCCGCACGAGTCCCCGCCGGTGATGACCGGACCCATGATCGTGCTCGCCGTCGGGTCCGTGGCCGCGGGTCTGGTGTTCACCAGGGGAGACATGCTGGTGAGCTTCCTGTCCCCGACCCTCGGCGAGTTGCACGAGGGGCACGCCGTTCTCCCGCACTCGGTGATCCCGGTGCTGACGCTGGGGCTCTCCGCGCTCGGCGTGCTGCTGGCCTGGCTGGTGGTGGGACGCGGCCCCGTTTCCGAGACCCGCCCGCAGCGGGTGTCGCCACTGGTCCGCGCCGCCCGCGCCGACCTGTACGGCAACGCCCTGAACCGCGCCGTGGCCGTGCGCCCGGCCGTGGGGCTGGCCGACGGTCTGACCCGGTTCGACCGTGCCGGGGTCGACGGCGCGGTCAACGGGATCGCCTCGTCGTTCGGCGCCGCTTCGCAGGTACTGCGCCGGTGGCAGACGGGCTTCGTCCGGTCCTACGCGATGTCCATGTTGGTCGGCGGTGTCCTGCTGGTCGCCGCCCTGCTCTCGGTGGGGACCCCATGACGGTGGTCCGCCGGTCGAATTCTCGCGAAATAGCCGGAGAAGAGGGGACGCGATGAACCTGCTCCTCGCGCTGATCCTGTTGCCGCTGCTCGGCGCGGCAGTCGTCGCGCTGCTGCGTGGCAACGAGCGCGCGGCGAAACCGGCCGCGCTGGTCTGCGCACTGCTCGAACTCGTGCTCGCCGCCGCGGCGTGGGTGGTCTACGAGCCGGGCGGCGCGCGGATGCAACTCGCCGGTTCGGTGGAATGGATCCCGCACTACGGGGTGAGCCTGTCGTTCGGGCTCGACGGCATCGCCCTGGTCATGGTCGCGGTGATCGCGCTGCTCGTGCCGCTCGTGCTCGCCTTCAGCTGGGGCGAGCGACTTCCCGCCGGGCGCACGCGGGGAGGCTTCTTCGCGCTGCTGCTGCTCGAGCAGTCCCTGACCGTCGCGGTGTTCGCGGCCACCGACGTTTTCGTGTTCTACGTGCTGTTCGAGATCATGCTGATCCCGATGTACTTCCTCATCGGGGGCTACGGCGGCGAGCGTCGGCAGTACGCCGCGATGAAGTTCTTCCTGTACTCGTTCCTCGGCGGCCTGATCATGCTGGCCTCCGCGATCGGTGCCTACGCCTACGCGGCCGAGACCACCGGGGTCGGAACCTTCGACTGGGCCACGCTGAAGACGGTTCTCGCCGACGCCCCGACCGAGGTGCAGGTGTGGATCTTCCTCGGCTTCTTCGCCGCCTTCGCGATCAAGGCCCCGCTGGTCCCGTTGCACACCTGGCTTCCCGACGCGGCCGAGCAGGCCCCGATCGGGGTGGCCGTCATCGTGGTCGGGGTGCTCGACAAGGTCGGCACCTTCGGGTTCCTGCGCTACAGCCTGCCGCTGGCTCCGGACGCGTCCCAGCTGCTCGCCCCGCTGGTGCTCACGCTGGGCGTGATCGGTGTGCTCTACGGGTCGTTGCAGGCCTTCGGCCAGACCGACCTGAAGCGCCTGATCGCCTACGTCTCGATCGCGCACTTCGGGTTCATAGCGCTGGGGATATTCGCGTTCACCTCGCAGGCCCAGGTGGGCGCGGCCTCGTACATGGTCAACCACAGCATCGCCACGGGGATGCTGGTGCTGGTGGTCGGAATGATCATCGCGCGCGGTGGTTCCACGCGGATCGCCGACTACGGGGGGATGGCCGGGGTGACCCCGCTGCTCGGGGGGATGCTGCTGATCGCGGGACTGAGCACCCTCTCGCTGCCGGGGACCAACTCCTTCGTCAGCGAGTTCCTCGTGCTGATCGGCTCGTTCCCCACCAGGCCCGTCTTCACGACCCTGGCCACGCTCGGGCTGGTGCTGGCCGCCGTCTACGTGCTGCGCCTGTACCAGCGCGTCATGCAGGGTCCCCCTTCGGGAACGGCGGTGCTCGACGCTGTCGGCGGCCCCGGGGCCGCGACCGATCCGGAAGCCCTCCCGCGGGACGACTCCGGAGGTGCGACCGCCCGCGGAACCCTGCGCGATCTCAACGGCAGGGAGATCGGCCTGTTGACACCTCTGGTGGTGCTGGTCGTGCTGCTCGGCGTCTACCCCGCGCCGGTGTTGGACGTGATCACACCGTCGGTGGAAGCAACGATGAGCGAGGTCGGCGTTACCGACCCCGTGACCTCTCAGGGAGGTAACTGACAGTGGGAGTGGTAGCGCAAGCGGGAGCCGCTCTGCCCCCGCCTTCGGGAGTGCTGGCCCAGCAGTCCGCCGAGATGCCGTCGATCCAGTACGCGGCGGTGGCGCCGCTGATGATCGTGTTGGGGGCGGCCTGCATCGGGGTGTTGGTCGAGGCCTTCGTGCCCGCCGGTCGGCGATGGCCCGTTCAGGTGGGGATCAGTCTGCTCGCCGTGCTCCTGGCCGGGGTCTTCCTCGGGCTGCACGCGCAGGAGATCAACACCGGGGCGACGACCCTGGCCGAGACCCTCGCGGTGGGGCCGGCCACCCTGTTCCTGTGGGGAACCCTGCTGGTCCTGTCCTTCGGGGCGCTCCTGTTGATCGCGGACCGGTCGATCGAACCGGGGGGCGCGTTCGTCGCCGAGACGAACAGCGTGTCCGAGGGACGGCCCCCCGCGGGCACCCCGGTGGACGCGCCGGGGGCCGCCTCGGCCGCCGTGATGGACCGCGCCGCCGGAGCGGTGGGGATGCGGACCGAGGTCTTCCCGCTGACGCTGTTCTCGCTCGGCGGGATGATGGTGTTCTGCGCCGCCAACGATCTGCTCACGATGTTCGTGGCGCTGGAGGTGCTGAGCCTGCCGCTGTACCTGCTCTGCGGACTGGCCAGGAGGCGCAGGCTGCTGTCCCAGGAGGCGGCGGTCAAGTACTTCCTGCTCGGAGCCTTCGCCTCGGCCTTCTTCCTCTACGGGCTGGCGCTGCTCTACGGCTACGCGGGCTCGGTACAGCTGTCCGAGATAGCCGCCGCCACGGCGGGGAGCCTGCGGTCGGACACCCTGCTGTTCGCCGGCCTCGGCCTGGTGGTGGTCGGGTTGCTGTTCAAGGGATCGGTCGGGCCGTTCCACCTGTGGACCCCTGACGTCTACCACGGTGCGCCGACCTCGGTCACCGGTTTCATGGCGGCCTGCACCAAGGTCGCCGCGTTCGGCGGGCTGCTGCGGCTGCTGCACGTGGCCTTCGAGGCCTCCAGCTGGGAGTGGCACTGGGTGCTGTGGACCGTGGCCGTGCTCTCCATGGTCATCGGCGTGGTGCTCGGACTGACCCAGCAGGACATCAAGCGCATGATCGCCTATTCGTCGATAGCTCATGCGGGATTTCTCATGGTCGGTTCGATCACGTTGACGGACCGCGGGCTGGCGGCGACGCTGTTCTACCTGCTCGCCTACGGCTTCACCACACTGGCGGTCTTCGGCGTCGTCAGCCTGGTGCGCACCTCCGAGGGCGAGGCCACCGACCTCTCCGACTGGGCCGGTCTGGCCAAGCGCTCGCCGCTGGTGGCCGGCGTGTTCACCTTCCTGCTGCTCGCCCTGGCCGGTATCCCCGCGACCAGCGGTTTCATGGGCAAGTTCGCCGTCTTCTCGGCGGCGTTCTCCGCCGGAATGGCTCCGCTGGTGGTGATCGCGCTGCTGGCCAGCGCGCTGGCCGCCTACCTCTACATCCGGGTCATCGTGCTGATGTTCTTCAACGATCCGGACCCGAACGGGCCGACCGTCAGCGTGCCCGGGGCGTTCACCACGGCGGCTGTCACGCTGGGCGTGGTGATGACCCTGCTGCTCGGAGTGGTTCCGATGCTGGCGCTGGACTGGGCGAGTGTCGGTGGCTTCGTGTCGTAGGGTGTCCCTCGCAGGGCATTTCCGGGGGAGACGAAGGCGACGGTGACGTGACCAGCCCAGTTGGTGATCCGACGAGCGGTGTGCCGTGGGAAGCGGCCACCGCCGTCGGCGGTTTCGACATTGCTGATTCGACGCTCGCTGAGTCGGTGCGCGAGGGGATGGTTCGGGTCGAGCGACTGCTGCACGAGGCGGTGGACAGCGATCTGGACTTCGCGACCCGCGCCTCGCTGCATCTCGTGGAGGCGGGAGGGAAGAGGTTCCGCCCGCTGTTCACGCTGCTGGTGGCGGAGTTCGGCGAGTCGGACCGGGAGGGCGTCGTCAAGTCGGCGGCCGTGCTCGAGATGGTCCACCTGGCCACGCTCTACCACGACGACGTGATGGACGAGGCGACCATGCGGCGCGGCGCGACCAGCGCCAACGCGCGGTGGGACAACTCGGTGGCCATCCTCACCGGCGATTTCCTCTTCGCACAGGCCTCCAGGCTCGCGGCGGACCTCGGCGGCGACGCGGTGCGGTCGCTGGCGCGGACCTTCGAGTCGTTGGTGACCGGTCAGATGCGGGAGACCGTGGGAGCCGAGCCGGAGGTCGGTCTCGTGGACCACTACCTGGAGGTGATCTACGAGAAGACCGGATCGCTGATCGCCACCTGCGGGCGTTTCGGAGCTCTGTTCTCGGGGCTCGAGCCGGAGCTGGTCGGGGTGCTGGAGAACATCGGCAAGATCGTGGGCACGGCGTTCCAGATATCCGACGACATCATCGACATCGCCTCCCCGCCCGACGAGTCGGGCAAGACCCCGGGCACGGATCTCAGAGAAGGCGTCCGCACGCTTCCGATGCTGTACGAGCTCACCGAGTCCGACGCCGACCCCCGGCTGCGGGAACTGCTCTCGGGATCCCTCGAAACGGACGAGGACGTGCAGGAGGCGCTGCGCAGGCTGCGCGACTCGACCGGTTTGAAACGAGCTCGCGAGACCCTGGACGACTACGCCGCACGGGCCAACGAGGAACTCGCCCGGCTACCGGACTCCCCGCCGCGTGACGCGCTCTACGCGCTGGTCGACTACGTGGTTGCCCGTA
Organism: Actinopolyspora biskrensis; assembly: GCF_013408175.1. Classification (GTDB taxonomy): domain Bacteria; phylum Actinomycetota; class Actinomycetes; order Mycobacteriales; family Pseudonocardiaceae; genus Actinopolyspora; species Actinopolyspora biskrensis. Next base: position 266,623 of record NZ_JACBYW010000003.1, on the reverse strand, counting down.
CCCGGTGAGTTGACGCTGCGCACCTCCGACTACCGCGAAGGGGGGCACCGCGGTCATACTCGTGGCCCGGCAGCGTCGCGAGAGAAAGGACCGCAGCGGTGACGTGGCTGTTTACCCAGGTCTGGTTGTGGAGCTTCGCCGGCTTTCTGTGCGGTGTGGGGCTGACCTGGCTGCTGTTCGTCCGCCCAGCCCATCGCCAGTTGACCGAGCTGCGCGAGCGGCAGCGAGCGGCCGGGCCGGACACGACGGGTCCGGTGGGGGAGGCGGAGGACGCCTTCCCCAGGGAGGAATCCGACACCGCCGTGTGGGACCTGCTGGACGTGGACTCCGCGAACGAGGCGGAAGAGGTGGGGCCTGCCGGGGACCGGCCGTTCCGCGTGCCCAGCACCGCGGAAAGGGGAGCGGGAGAGCACGCGGCGGAGGGGACGTCCTTCGAACAGCCGAGCACCTCGTCCTCGGGCGGTGGGCGCGGACGCTGGATGGAGGTCGCCGCCGGGGACTTCGGTGGCCAGGCCTTCTCCGACGAGCGTTCCGGTGCGGAGCCGACGCGCGTCGAGCAGGAGTTCGAGCCCACGGCCGCGGAGTGGCAGCCCGTCCAGGAGACCCCGGAAACGGTGAGCGGAGTTCCCGTCGAGGACGCGGAGCTGCGGTTGGAACGGGACCGCGAGACCAACCCCGGGATCTCCCGGGCCTCCGTGAACACGGAGGAACGCTCCGAACCGCCCACGGCGCCTGCCGAGTTGAGCCCGGGAGGGGAGTTCTCGGCTCCGCACCGGGAGAACACGTGGTTCGCCGCGGCGGATTTCGACATGTACGACACCGACAGCGTCGAACAGCGGCAGCACGAATCCCCCGGCGTCGACGCGACCCCGCGGTGGAGCGACTCCGGTGCCTCCGCTCCGGAGGCGGGGCCCGCGGACGGCGAATCGACGGAGACACTCGCGGTGCGCGAACCGGAGGAGTCCGAGGGCGAGCTGACCGGCAGGCTCCGTTCGCTGTTCGAACCGCTCGCCGCCCCGGGGATCGAACCGGACCGGGAAGGGGTGGAGCTCCCGCCGCGGAACCCCGCTGCCGAGGAGGGGGCGCCTCCGGAGGAAGCTGAGCGGCCCCCCGGTCGCGGCGGTGCGGAGCCGAGCGGGGCGGCGGAGCACGAAGGCGCGGCCGGATCGGCGGGGGAGCCCGGTGAAGCCGAGGAACTGCCCAGGCGGGTTCCGGGGAACACCAGCAGGCCGGGAACCCCGCCCAGTGCCCGTCCGGTGATGATGGGCAGGGTGCTCGACCCGCCGGAGGACGCCGCCGTCCACCCGGCAACTGGGGGAGGTCCGGCCTCCGAACCGGCCGGTGAGGAGAACTCGAGCGCGGCCGGGGACAGACCCCAGGAGTGGTACCCGGACGAGCAGCTTCCCGACCAGGAACGGCCGGACGAGAGCTATACGGTCAAGGGCCAACTCGCCTCGCGGCAGTACCACACCCCCGACTCGCCGTACTTCGAACACGTGGTCGCCGAGGTCTGGTTCCGCAACGCCGCCGATGCCGAGCAGGCGGGGTTCGAACCCTGGGACTCCCAATCGGAGTGAGCGGCTCGGTTCGCTGAGCGGTGTGGGTGGCGGAACCTCTCGCGGGCTCTCGCTCCGGCCAGGCCCGACATCGGGTGGTGGGACGTCTCGCGTGAAACGTCCCACCACCTTCGGGTGCTGTCAGGCCTGCGGTGGGCGGTCGAGCAGGCGGGACAGCACCACGGTGGAGACGGTCCTGTTGATGAACTCCACGGCGCGCAACCGCTCCAGCGCGGTCTCCAGGTGGTGGATGTCGGCGGCGCGCAGGTGCACGATCGCGTCCGCCTCGCCCGAGACGGTGTAGGCGCGGACGACTTCGGGCAGCGGCTCCAGACCGGCCAGCAGCCTCTCGGTGGGCACGTTCCCGTGGCAGTGCACCTCCACGAAGGCCTCGGTCCCCCAGCCGAGGGCCTCCGGGTCCACCACGGCCGTGAAGCCCTGCAGGATGCCGGCGTCGAGCAGCTTGTCCACACGCCGTTTCACGGCCGGGGCGGAGAGACCGATCTCGTTGCCGATCTCGGCGTAACTGGCTCGGGCATCCGTGACGAGTTGCGAAACGATTCGCTGGTCCAGGGGGTCCATGTGCAACATTCTGCCGTATTCGCCGCAATGAAGACGCATTGAATACTACTACGGGCGAGGATTAGATTACGAATCATGTCGGTGCCCACTGCCGCTGCGCCCAACGCCGTCCCCGGCCCCGAGGACGTGGCCAACGTCGCCACACGGCGTCATTACGTGATGTGCCCACCCGAGCACTTCACGGTCGAGTACTCCATAAACCCCTGGATGGATCCGAGCACGCCCGTGGACACCGAGCTGGCGATGACCCAGTGGCGTGCGCTGAAGGACATCTACCTGAGCCTGGGGCACACGGTCGAGACCGTTCCGCCGCGGCCCGGCCTGCCGGACATGGTGTTCTCCGCGAACTCGGCCACCGTCATCGGGGGGAAGGTGCTCGGGGCTCGTTTCCGCACCGAGGAGCGCGCTCCCGAGGCGGAGCACTTCCGTCGCTGGTTCTCCACCAAGGGGTACCGCGACCTGGTGATGCCCTCCAGCATCAACGAGGCCGAGGGGGACTTCGCCTGGACGGGTCAGCTGCTGCTCGCGGGCAGCGGTTTCCGGACGGATCCGGGCGCCCACGCCGAGGCGCAGGAGGTGCTCGGTGTGCCGGTGGTCTCGCTCGGACTGACCGATCCCCGCTACTACCACCTGGACACGGCGCTGTTCGTGTTGCGCAAGGGGCCGCATCCCCAGGTGGCCTACTACCCGGAGGCCTTCTCCGCGGGGTCCCAGCGGGTGCTGCGCAGGCTTTTCCCCGACGCCGTCGTCGCCGATGCCGCAGACGCCGAGTGCCTCGGGCTGAACGGGGTGTCCGACGGCGAACACGTGGTGCTGCCCAGCGAGGCGACCGGGCTGGCGCGCAGCTTGGAACGACGGGGGTACGAACCGGTACTGACCGATGTCTCGGAGCTGCGCAAGTCCGGCGGCGGCCCCAAGTGCTGCACAATGGAATTGCACGGCGAGTGAACTCGGGGCCGTGCGGGCGTTCCCGGCGGTCTCACCGAGCCGGCGGCACCGGTCGAATCGGCGGTGCCGCGTGGTGCGGCTCCGCCGCCCCGCGACGTGCCGTTCCGGAACGCTGCCCGGGGGCGACGACGCGGGCGGCGCCGCTCACTCCTCCAGCACGGCCTGGATGTCCAGCTTCACCTGAACGGTGGGGCCGACCACGCCGATCCCCTTGTTCAACAGCTGCTGCCAGTTGACCGCGAAGTCCTCCCGCCGCAGTTCGGTGGTGCAGTGGCAGGCGGTGCGGGTGCCGTTCCAGCTCCTGGTGCCGAGATAGGTGGTCTCCAGCTGGACCGGGCTGGAGTTTCCGCGCAGCGTGAGGTTGCCGCTGATCTGCCACTTGTCACCGCGCAGCTGGGTGATCCTGTCGCTGCGGAAGTACAGCTTCGGATGATTGGCGACGTCCAGGAAGTCAGCCGAGCGCAGGTGCTCGTCGCGCATGCGCACTCCGGTGTCGATGCTGGACGCGTCTATGGCCACCTCGACCTTCGACTCCTCGAAGGGCTCGCGCACCATGATGCGTCCCTCGAGGTCGCGGAAGGCCCCGTGCACCTTCGACATGCCGATGTGCTGTGCGATGAACCGTATCTCGGTGTGGTCCGGGTCGAAGGTCCACACACCCGGCTCGGGCAGGGCGGCGCTCTCGGGGTCGCGCGCCAGCCGCACGGCACCGATGGAGGTGTGCCGGTTGGTGCGGATCTCCACCCGCGTGCCCAACCGTTGATAGCCGCCCGCGGTGACGGAGACCTTGTGCTGGCCGGGGGGAACCGTGGCGAGGAAGAAGCCGTATCCGTCGGTGGTGCCGACGGCGGCCTGCTGGTTGAGTCGGTTGACCACGGTGACGGTCGCTTCGGGGAGCGGACGATCAGCCTCGTCGTGCACCTGGCAACTCAACGTCCCGCCGTCGAGAGGCGTCGGGGGCAGCGCGTTGCTCGCACCCTCTCTGCCGGGTTTCCTGGAGCGGGTGAAACCACGTTGACGCAGTTTGGACAAGACCATCCGAAAATCCTCTCCGCCGCCGGTCACCGGTTCGGCGTTCGGCGGCAGTACACAGGAGCCCGTTCGTCAATCGTGAGCACGGTCGTCGGAGAAGTCCGTGCGGTTCTACGGGGGCATTACGAGACGAACCTTCAACTGGTCAGTAGTTTAGTTTGCCGGGAAGACAAAGATGATCGGTGGTGGCCGTGTTCAAGATCGCAGGTGGTCACGTGTGACGTGTTCGTCGTCGGGGAGCGCGGAACTAGGGGGAGGCGTACGACGTTGACCAGGTGAGTTCTTCGCGAGGTGCCCGGAACCAGGCACGGCTTTCGGACGTGCCGGCGGAGTCGGGGGCCGTGGGCGGTCCCACCGACGCGTGGCGGGCGTGGTTCGCGGCCACGTTCCCGGTTCCGGCGCGGGTACTCGCCGAACGGTTCGGAGTCCGGGCGAAGGCGGGAGCACAGTGCACAGGCAGTGGAACGGAGTCAAAACGGCGCTCTTGCTGGGAGGCATGAGCGCGCTCATCGTGCTGATCGGAGCGCTGTTCGGCCGAACCGGGATGGTCGTGGCGTTGTTGATCGCCCTCGGCGTGAACGGTTACGCCTATTTCAACTCGGCCAACCTCGCGCTGCGTTCGATGCGGGCCCGTCCGGTCTCGGAGGCGGAGCAACCGGGGATGTACCGCATCGTCCGGGAACTGGCCACGGCGGCCAAGCAGCCGATGCCCACCTTGTACATCAGCCCGACGAAGGCGCCCAACGCGTTCGCCACCGGCCGCAACCCGCGCAACGCGGCCGTGTGCGCGACGGCGGGCATCCTGGAACTGCTGGACGAGCGCGAGCTGCGTGCCGTGCTCGGCCACGAGCTCTCGCACGTGTACAACCGTGACATTCTGATCTCCAGCGTGGCCGGGGCGCTGGCCAGCGCGGTGACCTTCCTGGCCAACTTCGGTATGCTCTTCGCGCACTTCGGGGGTGACGACGAGGACCGGCCGAGTCTGGCCATGATGTTGCTCGTCTCCCTGCTCGGCCCGATAGCGGCCGCAGTGATCCAGATGGCGGTGAGCCGTTCCCGGGAGTACCAGGCCGACTCCTCGGGCGCGGAGCTCACCGGGGACCCGCTCGGCCTGGCCTCGGCGCTGCGCAAGCTGGAGCACGGGACCAAGCAGGCACCGCTCGCGGCCGAGCCGGGGCTGGTCAGCGAGTCCCACCTGATGATCGCCAACCCGTTCCGCCCGGGGGAGCGCATGGCGCGGCTGTTCTCCACCCATCCGCCGATCTCGGACCGGGTGCAGCGCCTGGAGGGGATGGCCGGTCGCAGGCTGCCCTCGCACTGAGCCCGTGCGCCGCTGCGGGGCGCCAGGCGGGACCAGTGGCTGCGTCGGGGTCTCCCGTGGTGCTCTCGCGAGGACGGCCCCGACGTTGTGCAGGGGCGCTACCCGGTGTCGGGCCACCAGCCCACGAGACCGCGAGAGGTTCCGCCACCGCACCGTCGAGCCGGCCGAGCCGCCGACCCCTCAGTCCGTCGAGGGGGGATCGGCGACGCTGCGGGCCACTTCCATGATGTATTCGCCGTAGCCGGACTTGGCCAGTCCGGCCCCGAGCGAGTGGCAGGCCTCGGCGGAGATGTAGCCCATTCGCAGGGCGATCTCCTCCAGGCAGGCGATGCGCACGCCCTGCCGGTTCTCCAGGACCTGCACGAACTGCCCCGCCTCCAGCAGCGACTCGTGCGTGCCGGTGTCCAGCCAGGCGTAGCCGCGTCCCAGCTCGGTCAGTCTGGCCCTGTCCCGCCTCAGGTACTCCGAGTTGATGTCGGTGATCTCCAGCTCGCCCCGTTCGGAGGGGGTCAGTGAGCGCGCGATGTCCACGACCTCGTTGTCGTAGAAGTACAGCCCGGTGATCGCCTTGTCGGAGCGCGGGTGGTTCGGCTTCTCCTCGAGGGAGATCAGGCGGCCGGATGAGTCGGTCTCGCCGACCCCGTAGCGCTGGGGGTCGCGCACCGAGTAGCCGAACAGGGTGCACCCGTCCAGTTCGCGGGCGCTGCGCTGCAGCAGCTTCGAGAAGCCCTGGCCGTAGAAGATGTTGTCCCCGAGGACGAGGGCCACCGAGTCGTCACCGATGAAGTCGGCCCCGATCACGAAAGCCTCGGCCAGCCCGTTGGGCTCGGGCTGGACGGTGTAGTCCATGCGGAGCCCGAGATGGCTTCCGTCCCCGAACAGCCTGCGGAACAGCGGCAGGTCGGCCGGTGTGGAGATCAGCAGGATGTCCCTGATGCCCGCGAGCATCAACACCGACAGCGGGTAGTACACCATCGGTTTGTCGTAGACGGGGAGCAGCTGCTTGGAAACCACCTGCGTGACCGGGTGCAGACGTGTTCCGCTGCCTCCTGCGAGCACGATCCCCTTCACCTGACTCCTCCCGTGGGGTCACCGGCGCCCCTCGCCCCAGCCGTGGGGACGGCGAGCGGGCGATCACGGTGTCAACGATAGTTCTCGAACTGGAGCGCCACGTCGAAATCGCTGTTCTTGAGCAGTGAGATGACTTCCTGCAGGTCGTCCTTCTTCTTGCCGGACACGCGCAGCTGGTCCCCCTGGATCTGGGCCTGCACGCCCTTGGGGGCCTCGTCCCTGATCTTCTTGGAGATCTTCTTGGCCGTCTCCTGGGCGATGCCCTGCTTGAGGTTGCCGGTGACCTTGTGGACCTGGCCCGAGCTGGTCGGTTCGCCCAGGTCCAGGGCCTTCAGGGACACCCCGCGCTTGACGAGCTTCTCCTTGAAGACCTCCACGGCCGCCTTGCAGCGTTCCTCGGTCTCGGACTCGAGGGTCACGCTCTCCTCACCGGCCCAGTTGATCCTGGTGCCGGTGCCCCTGAAGTCGAAGCGGTTGGCCAGTTCCTTGGCGGCCTGGTTGAGCGCGTTGTCCACCTCCTGGCGGTCGACCTTGCTCACGACGTCGAACGACGGGTCGGCCATCTTCAACTCCTCGCCTTCGGTTGCGCTTGTGGTGCCCGGACACGCTACCCGCCCCCCGTTGTGAAGGCGCGTCCGACGGTGTGTATGATTTTGGTACAAGCCAACAGCGGATGGCTCACGAGCCGGGTTGCCCGAGCGGCCAAAGGGAGCTGACTGTAAATCAGCCGCGCAAGCTTCAGAGGTTCGAATCCTCTACCCGGCACCATCGGCGGAACCGCCCTCTGACCCGCGAAGACGGGACAGGGGGCGGTTTTCTGTGTGTCCGACCGCGTCTCGTCGTGTCCGACCATCGGCGCCGCACTTGCCCCCCTCCGGGAGTCTCGGCGGAGCGCTCGAGCGGGGTCCGCCGATGTGGCTATTTCGGCCGGTGCGGTTGTAGCGTCCGCGCATGCGCGTGTTGACCACCCCGGAGGAAGCTTTCGAGCGGGTCCCCGGGTTCGACTACCGGCCGTACTACGCCGAGGTTCCCGACCAGGACGGCGGGACACTCAGAATGTCCTACATAGACGAAGGGCCCGGGCTGGGACCCGTCGTGCTGCTGTTGCACGGGGAACCGAGCTGGTCGTTCCTGTACCGGAAAGTCGTCCCGGTGCTCACCGCTGCGGGGTTCCGCGCCGTGGCCCCCGACCTGGTCGGATTCGGGCGCTCGGACAAGCCTCTCGAACCCGCCGACCACAGCTACGCCGGACACGTCGAGTGGGTCCGCGCCCTGGCGTTCGACGTGCTGGACCTTCGCGGGGTGACGCTGGTCGGCCAGGACTGGGGCGGGCTGATCGGGTTGCGGCTTCTCGCGGAGCACCCGGAGCGGTTCTCGGGTGCCGTGGCGGCCAACACCGGGATGCCCACCGGGGACCGCGACATGCCCGAGGTGTGGTGGCGGTTCCGCCGCACGGTCGAGAAGGCCGCGAACCTCGACGTCGGGCGGCTGGTGGAGGGCGGTTGTGCCCGGCCGATGCCCGGGGAGGTCCGGGCGGCCTACGACGCTCCCTTCCCCGACGAGTCCTACAAGGCGGGACCGCGCGCCATGCCCACCTTGGTGCCGACGACCCCGGACGATCCGGCCACCGAGGCCAACCGGGCGGCTTGGCGCGCACTCGCCGAAAGCCGGATCCCGCTGCTCACCGCTTTCGGGGACAGTGACCCGATAACCGGTGCGCTGGGGCCGGTGCTGCGTAAAAAGGTTCCCGGGGCCGACGGGCAGAATCACACCACGCTCGAGAACGCTGGGCACTTCCTGCAGGAGGACGTGGGCGCCGAACTGGGCGAGGCCGTGGCCGAGTTCGTGCGGAGGAACCACGGGTGACGAAAGAAAGGGGTGGGTACGGTGCCGTGCCGTACCCACCCGCGAGGTTCCTCCGAACTCGGTCAGACCCCGGCGCCGCGCGACCCGATGCCGGTGAGCGAGCGGACCTCCATCTCGGCGAAGTCCTTCGGGTCGGCCCTCTCCCGGTGCAGGAAGGTTCCGACGATTCCGCAGAGGAACGAGAACGGGATGGAGACGATCCCCGGGTTGCTCAGCGGGAAGAGGCTGAAGTCCACGGCGGGGACGATGGAGTCCTCGGCGCCCGACATGACGGGCGAGAACAGCATCAGCACCAGGCAGGAGCCGAGTCCTCCGTACATGCCCCACAGGGTCCCCGTGGTGTTGAACCTCTTCCAGAACAGCGTGAACAGCAGCGTGGACAGGTTCGCCGAGGCGGCGATGGCGAAGGCCAGCCCAACGAGGAAGGCGATGTTCTGCCCGTTGACCAGGATCCCGCCGAGGATGGCGACACCGCCGATGACCATCGCGGTGATCCGGGCGACCCGGACCTCGGAGTCGGGGTCGGCGTTGCCGCGTTGGATCACGTTGGCGTAGAAGTCGTGGGCGAACGAGGCCGAGGCGGTCAGGGTCAGCCCGGCGACGACCGCGAGGATCGTCGCGAACGCGACCGCGGAGATCACCCCGAGCAGTACCGTGCCACCGATCTCGTAGGCGAGCAGCGGGGCGGCCGAGTTCTCCCCGCCGGGCGCGGCGCGGATGGCCTCGACCCCGACCATCGCCGAGGCGCCGAAACCGATCACCAGGGTGCACAGGTAGAACGCGGACATCAGCCAGGTGGCCCACACCACGGAACGACGCGCCTCCCGCGAGTTCGGAACCGTGTAGAAACGCATCAACACGTGGGGCAGCCCCGCCACTCCGAAAACCAGGGCCAGTGAGAGGGAGACGAAGTCCAGCTTGGTCAGTGCGCTTTCGCCGTATTGTGCGCCGGGGGCGAGAATTCGGTCACCGAGCGGATTGTTGTCGGAAGCCTGCTGCAGCAGAGTGTTGAAGTTGAAGCCGAACTTGCCGAACAGGAAAATTGTGATCAGGGCCACGGAGAGCAGCAGCATTCCGGCCTTGAGGATTTGCACCCAGGTGGTGCCCTTCATTCCGCCGATCAGCACGTAGAGCACCATCACCACGCCCACCACGGCGATCACGAGAGCCTGTCCCGATGAACTGCGCACGTCGAGCAGCAGGGCGACGAGGTCACCGGCGCCGGCCATCTGAGCGATCATGTACACGACGGTGATGAACAGCGTCGACACGGCGGCGGCGGCGCGTACCGGGCGCTGACGCATCCGGAAGCTGAGCACGTCGCCCATGGTGAACCGCCCGGTGTTCCGCAGGCGTTCGGCGATGAGCAGCAGGTTCACCAGCCAGGCCACGAGGAAGCCGATCGAGTAGAGAAAGCCGTCGTAGCCGTGTATGGCTATGGCGCCCGCGATGCCGAGGAAGGACGCGGCGGACAGGAAGTCACCCGAGAGCGCGATCCCGTTCTGCGCTCCGGAGAAGGTCCCTCCGGCCGCGAAGTAGTCACTCGTGCTGCTGCGGCTGCTGGCGCGGTAGGTGACGAACAGGGTGACCAGGATCAAAGCCGCGAACACCGTGATGTTCACGGCCGGACTGCCGGTGCCCAGCGCCGGTTCGTCCTGGGCGTGTGTGATCATTGCTGACCTCCAGCGGCCGTCTTCCGGATCTCGTCGACCTCGGGGTCGATCTTCCGCGTCGCGAAACGGACGTACAACGTGGTGATCAGGAGCGTGGAAACGAATTGGCTGATTCCGAGCAACAGCCCGACATTGATGTGCCCGAACACCGGTTCCGCCATGAAGTCCGGTGCGTAGGCCGCGAGCAGCACGTACCCGACGTAGAGCACGAGGAACAGCCCCGTCATCGGGATTATGAATCGCTTCGATCGAGAACGGATCTCGGCGAATTCGGCCGAACGCGCGATTCCGGCGAAATCGGGTCCGGCGCTGCCGAAGTTCCGCGCCGCGCTTTTGTCGATGCCACCGAAGGAAGCTTGCGTTTTGTCGCTCCGCTGCCCGTGCCGGGACCGTAGCGGCGGTGGTGTCGTGTTGCTCATGCGCCCTTCTTCCGAAGTCGGTGAACTGTGTTGACTAGTATTGTTCCGATTCGGTGCCGCTTCGCGTGACCGCGTCGAGAAAAGTCGTGAGCGGTTGGCTCACCGTGTCCGACGTGGTCCGCCGGACCCAGCGGGGTCAGCGCAACATACTACGACCCACTCCTACTAAAGGGTGAACGATGGTCCTGCTGTTGTAGGGGTCGGGTTGGTCCGCGGCGGGGTGCCGCGGTGCGGGCCGCGGCGGCTCGGGTTGCGGTGTCCGCAGCTCATAAGCCATTACTGATGAGTACCACAGTTACTGCGCGGAGTTGCGGCTGTCCCCGTTTTCATCCGGCGCGAAATCAGTTAAAGTGATCGGGTTTCCCACTGTCCGGTGTGGCTCCGGCCGGTGGGGCCCGGTCGTGTCGGTGGCCCCGAGGGGTGATCTTGTTGGCAATCGATTTCGCAGTTCACCTGCCGAGGTTTGGAAAAGACGCCCCGTGATCGGTATGTTGGCCGCTGTCTTTACAATCCGGGGTGGCCACGAGCCGCGCGTCACCCGTTGAAAAGGCCGGTGAAGTGACTCCTTGCGGTGGGCGACTATTGGTGACGGAGAGTATTGCAAGGATCCCCTTCGCCGAGAATACTGCGAACCGAAACGATCTGCGGTGAGCTCAGATCTGCTCGGCTGGCAGGCAGATAAGCCTTCACTCGACCGAGTGGCAGATGCCGTTCTCCTACGATTTGTTCGTTCGGAAGGGACCCGCACTGTGACAGAGCAGGACGAACGACAGCTTGACTTCCGGGGGCTTTTGTGAGTGCGGCGGCACGACGGGCGAACCGAGAGCAAGCCCAGGATGCTTCGGCCGCGCCCAACAGGCCCGGAGGGGCGCGTCGGGCGGCGCTGACCGACTGGCGCAACTGGCGCATTCCGATCAAGCTCGCCGCCGTGGTCCTGGTTCCGGTCGTTTTCGCGGTCACGCTCGGCGTCGTCCAGATCCACGACGAGGTAACGAAAGCGAACCGGTACGAGGAAATCAGCCGTCTGGCTACCGCGCGTGACAAGATCCAGCCGCTGCTCACCGGCCTGCAGACGGAGCGGACGAAGGCCGCCGAGGTGCTGGGCGGCGTGCCGGGAGCCATGCAGGAGTACCGGGGGCAGTACGAGAAGGTCACCGGGTACGTCAAGCAGGCCCCGCAGGTGCTGGACAACGTCCAGAAGTTCAGCCCGGTCACCTCGGCCCAGTTCGACGAGCTGCGCAAGGAGCTGAGCGGTCTTCGGGAGTTGCGCGAGGGCGTGGTCACCGGGGCGTTGAGCCCGGTCGACGCCATCCAGCGCTACAACAACGTCATCGACTCGTTGTTGTCGATGGAAAGAGCCGTGATCAACACCATCGACGACTCCGGGCTGTACACGATGATCAACGCGCTGCACGAGCTCTCCAGGGCCGAGGACGAGATCCGCATGCAGCGTGCGCTGGTGGACGCCGCGCTTCCGCGCAGCGAGTTCTCCCCGGCGCTGACCGACGCCTTGAACGACGCCAGAGCACGGCTGGATTCACGCGTGAGCAGTTTCGAGTCCGTGGCCAACTCCGAGCCGCGTCAGGCGCGTGAGGTCGTGAACAGCGCGGAGATGGAGCGCTGGGCCGCTGCCGAGGACGAGCTGATGCGGGCCATCCGGGTGGACGAGGTCCACTCCTCGCTGACCCTGGGGCAGTGGGACCAGTTGTCCGACCAGTTGATCCAGCGCACCGGGCAGGTTCGCTCGGAGCTCTCCCAGAGGTTCAACGAGCGCGCCTACTCGCTGTACAACGACGCCAGCAACCGCGCCGGGACGACGACGGTGCTGCTGTTCAGCGCGCTGGTCATCGCGGTGGCCGTGATGTTCTTGATCGGCAGGCACATGCTCGGTTCCCTCGGGCAGCTCCGCCGCGGTGCTTTGGACGCGGCCAACAAGCAGCTCCCCCACGCGGTGGAGCGCATTCGGCAGGGCAACGAAGCCGAAACAGAGGTCGACGCGGTTCCGGTCGAGACGACCGAGGAAGTCGGCCAGGTGGCGCGCGCTTTCGACGAGGTCAACAGGCAGGCGCTTCGGTTGGCCTCGGAGCAGGCGAACCTGCGCCGCGGGTACAGCGACTCGTTCGTCAACGTCTCCCGGCGCAGCCAGAGTCTGCTGGAACGCCAGCTGCGCCTGTTCGAGCAGCTCGAGCAGGACGAGGACGACCCGGACCAGCTGTCCACCCTGTTCCGGCTCGATCACCTCGCAACCAGGATGCGCCGGAACAACGAGAACCTGATGGTGCTGTCCGGAAGCGACATCGCCAGGCGTTTCACCCAACCGGTGGAGCTGGCCGATGTGCTGCGTGCCGGTGTGTCGGAGATCGAGCACTACCCACGGGTCGTGGTGCAGTCCCCGCCCGCGGCCCGGCTGGTCGGCTACGCGGGCAGTGACCTGGTTCGCCTGGTGGCGGAACTGCTGGACAACGCCGCGAACTTCTCCTCGCCGGAGACCTCGGTGACGGTGTCCAGCCGCCAGTCGGAGGACTCCTCCCTGACCATCGACGTGCTCGACCACGGCATCGGGATGGGCGACCAGGAGATCGTCGAGTCCAACGAGCGGCTGGCCTCCTTCGACGAGGAGGACCTGTCCGTGTCCCGCCGGATGGGACTGCTGGTGATCGCGCGGCTGTCCGGCAGGCACGGGATCACCGTGCGACTGCACGGGGGCGACGACGTGGACGGCATACGTGCCACCGTCCACATCCCCCCGGACCTCGTCATTCCGGATCGCAGCGGATCCGTCCAGGTTCCGCAGCAGTCCACACCGACCCCCACGGGGCCGTCCCAGGGGCCTCCGAGCACCCCGCCGGGGCCTTCGCCCATCGAGCAGCAGCTGACCAGCAACGAGGAGGTCGCCGAGCAGCCGAAGCGCAACGGCGCGGACCAGCGCTCCCAGCAGCCCAAGGTGAACGGCACCAGCAGGCGTCAGGTCCTGGAGGGCGGTTTACCCGGATTCGATCTGCGGGAGGAGTCCTCCGCTCCCGCGCGGGAGCGGGACACCCGGTCCGCGCAGCAGGCCCAGCCACCGCAGACGGGGGAGTGGACCGAGCAGATCGAGCGCGTGCATCCCGGAGAGCCGGTTCCGGAACCGGATCCGGCCCCGCGTTCGGAACCCACCGCCCCGCCGGAGCCCGCCCCGCGGGAGGAGCAGGCAGCCCCCGCCCCGGCACTGGAGCCCGAGGGACGTGTCCGGGGGCTGTTCGAACCCCCGGAGGGGCAGGAGTACCAGGAGACCGACGAGGAGGAGAACCTCGTCGCGGAGGAGGGCAGCCTGCACTTCGACGGGCTGGCCGGTGAGGGGACTCCGGAACAGCGCTTCTCGGACAGCGCCCCGACGGTCGTCCGATCGATTCCGCCGGGCGTGGGCGCTCAGGGAGCGGGCACCGGGTCGAACCCGACCGACTCCTCCCCGCAGTGGTTCCACCCGGCCCCGGAGAACGCGCGGTACCAGGCCGGGGACACCTCGCCGGACGAGGCCGCGCAGTGGCAGTGGCCGAGCGACGACGACGTCTCCGGGGCGGACGCCTCCGCCGGCTCCGCCGCCGCTTTCTCCAGCACTCCGGGCGAACCCCGGCGGAGCGAGCACCAGCAGGTCGACGGCTCGGTCGGTCCCGCCCCGCGCAGCGAGCCCGGCGGTTACACGAACTCGGGGCTGCCACGTCGGACTCCGCGTGCGGAGCTGGACGGCACGGCGGGCACGGGCTCCGCGGAGGACGCCTCCGGTGGCCGTGCCGCCGGGCGGAGCTCCTCCGACGGCCGCGGTGGAATGAGCTGGATGGAGGAAGCGACCCTCCAGGGCTCCGAGGGACGGTCCGAGGCCCCGGCGGACGGACGGAACGAGAGCGGGCGGAGTGACTTCGGTGCTCCTTCGGCCCGGAGCGGTCGTGCGGACGGCCTGTCGGCCACGGGGCTGCCGCAGCGGAGGCCGGGCAAACCGCGGCAGGCGGGTGACGAGCCGTCCGGGGATCCGCGAGGAGCAGCTCACCAGCCGGACGGACGGCAGCACCCGCGGCCCGGTGCGGCGGGTGAAGACACTCGATCGGAGTCGCCCGTGAACGAGTCCTCCCCGTGGAACTTCTCGACCGACCAGCCCCGGGACGGAGCCGCGGCCGCGTCGAATCCGGAACCCGCGGATTACACCTCCGCGGGCTTGCCGAGGAGGGTTCCCAAACAGCACCTGGCTCCGGGAAGCGCCGCACCGTCCTCGGACGGGGGGAACTCGGGGCAGCAGAACACACCGGCACCGGACGAGACACGGGGTCGGTTGTCCAGCTTCCAGCAGGGCGTGCGCAGGGGCAGGCACAGCGCTGGGGAGTAGCAGGCGGAGCCGAGTTACGCCCGCTCGCTCACTGCCGGATCTATCGAAGGAGGCGCGATGTCAACCCAGCAGGCGAAGATCGACCAGTTCAATTGGTTGATCACCGACTTCACCGAGCGCGTCAGCGGAGTCGCGCACGCGGTCGTCGTGTCGGCGGACGGGCTGCTGCTGACGTCTTCGGCCAAGCTGCCGCAGGACAGGGCCGAACAGCTCGCGGCGGTGGCTTCGGGTCTGTTAAGCCTCACCCAGGGGGCCGCTCGTTGCTTCGAAGCGGGGCAGGTCAAGGAGACCATCGTCGAGATGGACCGCGGCATGATGCTGCAGATGTCCATAAGCGACGGTTCCTGCTTGACGGTGTTGGCGGCACCGCAGTGTGATATGGGTTTGATCGCCTACGAGATGGCGATGCTGGTCGAACGCGTCGGTCGGATCCTCACGCCCGAATTGCGTTCGCATTTGCAGGGTGCGGGTAATTCCGTGTCAGAGCAACTGGTGTGAGGCCACCATGAGCAGGAATTCCGGCTACGGCGAACGTCCCGAGGACGAAGCCGGGCGACGGTACGGGCGGGAAGACGGGCAGGACTTCGACGAAGCGACTTTCGCCGACGTCTACAGTGGTCTGAGTTTCGGCAGCAAGCGCGGCCGGAAGAAGCGCCGCTCGGAGGAGGAGCGGGAGTCGGACGGTTCGCAGCAGGAGCCCCAGCGGCCCCCTGAACGGTCGACCCCCGGCCCCTCCCCGGCTCCGATCCCGGAAGGGCAGGACGCGGGGGGCGCCTACCCGGAGGACACGCCTGCGGCCAGCATTCGCTCGTACGCGTGGACGGGGGGCAGGACCAAGACCAATGTGGAACTCGAACTGGAGACTCTGGTTTCCACCGGCGCGAACTACCGTCCGGGTGCGCCGTTGCGGCAGGAGTACCAATCAGTGGTGCAACTGTGCGGCCATCCCCGGTCGGTAGCCGAGGTCGGGGCGCTGCTCGGTGTGCCATTCGGTGTGGCCAAGGTTCTGTTGGCGGACATGGCCGAACAGGGGCTGGTCGACGTCCATCAGACCGTGACCGACAGCGGCAGTGAACCGCACATGATGTTGATGGAAAGGGTGTTGAGTGGACTCCGCCGGCTTTAAGGCGCCCCAGCAGACCGGAAAATCGTCCACAAGTTCGGCCAAGATCGTGGTCGCGGGTGGATTCGGGGTGGGTAAGACGACCTTCGTCGGCTCGGTTTCCGAGATCGTCCCGCTCACCACGGAAGCGGTCATGACGGAGGCCAGCCAGGGAATCGACGATCTGGCCGCCACACCGGGAAAGAACTCCACCACGGTGGCGATGGACTTCGGTCGGTTGTCGCTGGACGAGGACCTGATCCTCTACTTGTTCGGCACTCCGGGCCAGCAGCGTTTCTGGTTCATGTGGGACGACCTGGTACGTGGTGCGATCGGAGCCGTCGTGCTGGTGGACACCCGCAGGTTGGCGGACTGCTTCTCCGCGATCGATTTCTTCGAGGACCGGGGAACTCCGTACGTCATCGGGGTGAACTGCTTCGACGGAAGGCTGCAGCACAACCTCGAGGAGGTGCGGGAGGCGCTCGCCGTCGGCTCCGACGTCCCCCTGCTCAGCTGTGACGCACGGGATCAGGCATCGACGAAGGAGGCGCTGATCTCGCTGGTCGAGTACGCGATGAGCAAGTGGGTGGCCTCGGGCCGCAGTGCCTGACGGAGCTCTTCCGCTCCGGTCGTCGGGCTGCTCGCTCCGGCGGAGCCTTCCGCCGCTCTCGCCGCGGGTGTGCCTCCGGCCCAGTGGCGGCCGGGCCCGGTGGTTCCGAGTGGCGGGTGGAGCACCGTGTCCGGGCGTCCGAGCCCCGACCTGGCGGACCGTTCCGCGCGGGGGCCTTGGCGCGGGAGGTGCCGGTGGCGAGCCCCCGGCGCCGTCCGCGTCGAACCGCCGCGGCTTCGCGGAAGGGCCCCGCCGCGCGCTCGGCCGCTCCCGCCGTGCCCGGGCCGGAGGAGCGCTCCGGTGACCGGGCCGGTTCGGAGGACGTGGTCACCGCCCCGAGGTGTCGCGTTCCGAGGTGTCGCGTTCCGAGGTGTCGCCGTAGACGAGGTCGTCGGCCTGCGTCAGCCCGGCGTCCAGCTCCGCACGTTGCTCGGCTGGCAGCGCCTCGCGGAAACCCTCGCCCGCCGCGCGCACGAGCACCATGAGCTTCTTGCCCATGCCCCGTGCCTGCGTCAGCCGGACGTCGGGGGCCGCGAGCATCTCCCGTGAGTCGTGGATGAGTTTGCGGTAGCGGTGGTTGAGTTCGGCGTGCCGGTCGACCACGTCCATCGCCCGCTCCAACGGGGAGAGCCGGTCGGTCGACACCCGCACCTGATACGGATCCTGCTGCACACCGAAACCCTACGAAGTCGGGGCGGGGCGGTCGAACCGGCGGGACCGAAGAGTTCGGTCCTCCCCCGTCGCGGGTGGTTGCTCGGCGGAACCTCCCGCGGCAGCGCCGGGGGACGGCGTGGCCGTTCGGCGCCGGGAGCATCGCTTCGGCCGCCGACTTGGCAGGAGGGAACCCCGAAGGTGTGGCGGTGATGTTTCTCACCGGTTTCTCCGTGGGTGCGCACCGGACTCACCGCTTCGTGTTCCACAGGGCGTTCCGGTGCCTAGAATGGCGCGGTGAGCATCGACCGCGTCGAACGTGCCAGACGCAGACAAGCACGCAGGGAGACCCGAACGCGCCGCGCCGAGAACCGGGGAGATGCGGTGACCGGGGTGGACGGCCTGTTCGAGGCGGGCGGCAAGTACCGGCTGGAGCGGGCCGAGTGGGTCGCCGTCGCCAAGGAGGACGACAGGCACGCCGGGGAGGGCGTGGGGGACGACCCGGCGGAACGACCGATCCGGCTGCGTCCGAGGGGGAACGGCTCGGAATCGGAAAAGTGAGCGTCGGCATGCTCCGAAGGACTCGACAGCGGCTCCACTCCGTCCGTAGTGTCGATGGCGCGCCCCGCGCTCCCGGTGACCCCCAGGCCGGTCGAGCGCGGGGCGCTCTCTCGTTCGGGGTGGTTCTTCGCGGTCGGTTCACTCGCCGGCCGACCACCCGGTGATCCGCCTCACCCCGATCACGATCACGCTCGCCCGCGGCGGGTGGTCGGCGTACTGCTCGTACTTGGCGGTCAGCGCCCGCACGAGCTCCGGGTGTTGTTCGGCGGGGGCCACCTCGGCCACGCCGTCGGCGCGTACCCACCACAGCGCTCCCCAGTCCTCCTCGTAGTGGTCGGCGAGCACCGACACCCGCGGGTTCTGCTCGATGTTGCGCAGCCTGCGCAGCGAGGTGGTGGTCTTGGGCTTGTGGTCCACCGCGGTGACGATCCGATCGGCTCCGCGGTCCACGGCGAAGGTCACCGGAACCAGATGGGGCTGCGCGTCGTGGCCCACCGTGGCCAACCGCGCGACCCGGGCCCGCTCGAGCAGGCCCGTTGCCTGCTGTCGGTCGATGCGCATGTGGCGATTCGCTCCGTATGTTCGTAATGTGTCTTCCGGTTCGCGGTCAACATCTCCCGTTCGCGGCCCCGGGGCCGCACCCAGCTACGAGCAGCGTTCGCACTGGACGCGCTATCAGGAGTTCTTCCCGGGAGGCCTGCGGGTCTCCCCGGACAACGCCCCGGAGGAACGGTGGTGGTCCTGGCGGGGGGCTCCCGTGCACCTGGACGTCGTCCGCAGGGACGGTGCACCCGGCAAGCTCCTGGTGCTGCACGGTATCGGTGGTTACGGGAGGATGCTGGCTTCCTACTCCAGGTTGCCCGCGCTGGCGGACCTGGAGTACCTGGCTCCGGACCTTCCCGGGCACGGGTTGAGCTCGGCCGGGTCCGTGGTCGGCTACCGGCAGTGGGTGGATTTCGTGATCGACCTGCTGGCCGCCGAGCGGGCTCGCGACCACAGGCCGATCGTCCTGTTCGGAGTGGGGACGGGTGGTTGGCTGGCCTATCAGGTCGCCGCCCGCGTTCCCGGCCGGGTCGCCGCCCTGCTCGTCACCGGGCTGGCCGACCCGAGGGTGGCGGGGGTGCGTGACGGGCTGGCGGCCAATCCCGGGGCCGGGCTGCTGTCCGGGGTGTTCGCCGGGGTTCCGCTCGTTCCTCCGGTGCACGAAGTCCCGCTGCGGTGGTTGCTCGACGTCACCGCGGTCTCCAACCACGCGCGCTTCGCCGCCGCCTTCGCCGCCGACGAGCTGGGTGGTGCGCGCAGGATCCCGCTGGAGCTGTTCCGCTCCTATCTGCGGCTGCGTCCCGCGGTCGTTCCCGAACGGTTCACCGGACCTCCGGTGCTGCTGGTGCGTCCCGAGGAGGACCGCTGGACCCCGGGAACCCATTCGGAGCGCTTCTTCGAAAGACTGGCGGCTCCGAAGAGAGCGGTCTCGCTGGTGCGTTCCGGTCACCTGCCGAGCGAGGAGGCGGGACTGGCCGAACTGGACCGCTCCGTGCGCGACTTCCTCGAGGAGTTCCGGGTTCCGCACTGACCACGATCACGGGAAGTGTTCCCCTGACACGTACCGTGCTCGCCCTCTCGGGTTGTTGCGGCAATGTTCACAGTGGCCGGTGGTTGCTCTGCGTTATCCGTTCCTGTTTCGGTTCCGTGGTGTATTCGTGCGAAAACCTTTTCCCGTGGTCGGGCACGGGCAGCGAGGTTTGAGCACGGCGAGTGGTCACCTCTAGTAATCTGCCCGGAGTGTCGTCCACGATGGCACCAATCCGAAGCTGGTCAACCAGTGTGGTCGTGCGTCACGATCGACGCTGAGTAGCGCGACTCGTCGGGTCGCTTGGTGGGAGGGGCGTGGATGATCGAGCATCACCGCTCTTCGGGAGCGACAGTGGACACCGAGGTCCCGCGTCCTCCGGTGCGCTCGGAAGTGTCCCCGCGGCGACGCCGCATCTTCAACGGTTTCTCGCTGGCCGTTCTGCTCACCGGAGTCCTCGTCGCCGTGGTCGCGGCGTGGGCGCTGCCCTTCCACTACGACCCGGACCTGCTGGTCATCGGTCCGTTGCTGGCGGCGGGTTTTCTGCTCGTCGAGCAGCTCACGATAGACGTGGACGCCAAGCGGGTGGGCTGGACGATCTCGTTCACCGAGATCCCGCTGCTGTTGGGGCTGCTGACGGCGCCCTTCGAGGTGGTGCTGGCCGCCAATCTCGTGGCGGGGCTCGCGGCCCAGGTCGGCAAGCGGGCCGCCACCCACGTCTCCTACAACGCGGGCGTGCTGTGCTGGGAGATCGCCGTTCCCTTCCTGGTGGCCGCCGGTTGCCACGACCTGTTCGGCTCGGCCGTGCCCCTGTGGTTCTGCGCCGGAGTGGGTGCGGTCAGCTCCTCGCTGATCAGCTGCGGCTGCGCGGTGGCCGCCCTGCACGCGCTGGGGAACGGGATGCGGGCCTCGGCCGGATTGCTGCTCGGCGGTCGCACCTTCGTGGTGGGGCTGCTCAACACCTCGATCGGCCTCGTCGGGTACGAACTCGCGACCAACACCCGCTGGGGGTGGGCGCTGGTCACCGTGCTGGCGGTCGGGGTGCTCGCGCTGTACCGGGCGTACTCCGGTCTGCTGCGGGAACAGCGGGACCTGGAGGCGCTCAGCGACGTGAGCCTGCGCGTGGCCCGCTCCGGGCAGCACGCGGCCCGCGCACTGTCCGATTCGGGCACTCCGGCCGTCAGCGCCATCGGGGAGCAGGTCTCGGTCGAGGAGTGGGAGCCCGTGGCCGAGCGCATCCGCGAGCAGTTGAACGCCACCCGTGTGGTGCTGCGGCTCTCACTGGATCCGCGCGGTGAGGTGAGCACCCTGGTCTCCGGGACCGCTCAACCGGAGGAGACGACCGACGACGGTGCCGCCCTGCTGCGGGAGTGCCCGCTGCTTCAGCTTCCCGGGACGCACGTCCGCTCGTTCCGGTTGCTCGACGCCCCCGAGGAGATCCGCCGGTCGTTGCGCGACAGAGGCGCCCACGAGGCCCTGGTGGTCCCGCTGCGCGGGACCAACCAGCTGCTCGGGGCCATCGAGGTGCACGACAGGGTGAGTCGCTGGCGCGGTTTCGGGCGGGCGGACGTCCGGCTGCTGCACACCCTGGCCAGCCATCTGGCGACCGCGATGGACAACCGCAGGCTGCTGGCCAGGCTGCGGCACGACGCCTACCACGATCCGTTGACGGGGCTGCTCAACAGGACCGGCTTCAGGGAGATGACCGCGGAGGCGCTGCACGAGGACGCGGCCGTGGTGTTGCGCGTCGACCTCGAACTGCTCACCACGGTCAGCGAGGCCCTCGGCTACGCCTGGGGCGACCGGATGATCGTCGCGGCGGGCAGGAGGATGCGCGAGTACCTCGGCTCGCACGTTCCCGTCGCGCGGCTGGAGGCCAACTCGTTCGCGGTGCTGCTGCACGGGCACACGGAGACGCAGGCGGCGGAGATCGCGACCGCCCTGCGCGAGATCATCGCCGAGCCCTACCCGCTGGACCGGTTGGTCGTGGAGGCGACCGCCGTGGCGGGCTACGTCTCCTCGGTTCCCGCCGAGGAGGACTCGGCCGGCGATGTGGACGTGCTGCTGCAGCGCGCCGACGTGGCCGTCAGGGCGGCCCGCAACGGCGAGGACGGGGTGCGCGGCTACGTCCCGAGCATGGGGCAGATATTCCTGCGGCGCTTCCAGCTGGTGACCCAGTTCCGGCAGGCGCTGGAGTGCGGGCAGATAGAGGTGCACTACCAGCCCAAGGTCGCGTTGCCGAGCAGGAACGTGGTCGGGTCCGAGGCGCTGGTCCGCTGGTCCCATCCGGAGTACGGGCGGCTTTCCCCGGACGAGTTCGTTCCCGTGGTGGAAGCCACCGGATTGGTGGATGCTCTTACTTCTTTCGTGCTGGAGCGTGCGCTCGGCCGCATCAGGAACTGGCTGGACCGTGGGCTGCGCCTCTCGGTCTCGGTGAACCTGTCGGTCCGCAATCTGGCCGACGAGACCTTCCCCGATCGGGTGAGCGAAGCCTTCGACCGCTACGAGGTGCCCCCCGGGCTGCTGACCTTCGAGCTCACCGAGTCGAGCGTCATGGCCGACCCGGACCGCTCGCTGCCGGTTCTGCGCAGGCTCCGTGCGCTCGGGGTCGTGCTCGCGGTGGACGACTTCGGCACCGGCTACTCCTCGCTGGCCTACCTGCGGCAACTGCCCATAGACGAGGTCAAGATCGACAAGAGCTTCGTGCTCGGCATGGGGACCGACCTCAGCGACATGGCCGTGGTGCGCTCGATCGTCGAGCTCGGGCACTCCCTGGAGCTGAGCGTGGTGGCCGAGGGGGTCGAGGACGATGCCGCGCGGGACCAGCTCGTGCGGATGGACTGTGACACCGCGCAGGGTTACCTGATCTCGCGTCCCCTGTCCGAGGAACGGTTCGAGGCGTGGCTGTGGGCGCGCACGAGCAAGGTGACTCCGGACGAGTGCGGCGCCGTCCCCGGGGAGACGGTCCTCCGGGTGAACTGACCGGTGCTTTCCGTTCTTCCCTGCCGCGCCGACGGCTCGACCGGAAAGCGCTGTGAGCGAAGTCTGTTCGCCGGGGGCTTCCGGGGGCGGTGGAGAGGGGGCCGCGTGGTGGACACCCCCCTTCGGGGGTGATGAACTGGGAATACGCGGAAGGGTACCCCCGTTGAAAACGGTGCGTGGATGTTGTGTAGAGTAGTAATCGCTCCGCAAGGGCACGCCCCAATAGCTCAGTCGGCAGAGCGTCGCCATGGTAAGGCGAAGGTCTACGGTTCGAGTCCGTATTGGGGCTCTGCAGGGCCGGCCGCGGTACTCGGTACACTGAGTGCTGCGGCCGTCTTGTGAGGGGTACACTGTGTACCCGCGCGGAATGTCCGCGAGGCGGTGTAGCTCAGGGGCAGAGCAAACGGCTCATAATCGTTGTGTCGCCGGTTCGAATCCGGCCACCGCTACTCCTGCGGCTGCGATGCCGCCCGGCCCGGGGCGGTATCCACGTGGAGTGAACCGGACAGCGCGCCGGACAACGCGATTGCCCGGTTCCAGACACGAGAAGAGAGGTCTCCCGTGGCTAAGACGCCCACCGATGTTCGCCCCAAGATCACTCTTGCGTGTGAGGAGTGCAAGGAGCGCAACTACATCACCAAGAAGAACAGGCGCAACGACCCGGACCGGATGTCGTTGAAGAAGCACTGCCCGCGTTGCAACGCGCATCGCGCGCACAAGGAGACCCGCTGAGACCTGTTCGGCGGGCACCGCTCCGGGGTGTCCTCACGAGGCACTCCGCTCGGAGCTGATACGAGGCTTTCCCGAGAGGCCCCGCTCCGGCCACGGCCGGGGCGGGGCCTCTCTCGTGCTGCGATAGTCTGCCCGGCGTGCCGCTCGACGAAGGTTTCATCGGACGTGAGTATCCGCCAAGCAGTCCGTACGAGGTCGCCAGGGAGAAGATCCGCGAGTTCGCGGACGCGGTCAAGGACGATTCGCCGCTGTACCGCGACGCCGAATCGGCCAAATCCGCGGGTTACCAGGACGTGATCGCTCCGCCGACGTTCGCGATGCGGTTGGCCATGACCGCCCAGGACGTCGTCGTGGGGGACGAGCAGCTCGGTCTGGACTACAGCCGGGTGGTGCACGGGCACCAGGCCTTCCGGCATCATCGGCCGATCCGGGCCGGGGACGTGCTGGTCACCGTCGTGCACGTGGACGACATCAAGGCCCGTGCGGGCAACGACTTCCTCACGGTGCGTGCCGAGATCGGCACCGTGGAGGGCGAGCCCGTCTGCACGGCCACGTCCACCCTGGTGGCCAGGGGGACCGCCGAGGAGGGAGAACAGGCGTGACGCCGACACTGTCGCAGGTGAGCAAGGGTGACCAGCTGCCGGAGCTGAGCATTTCGGTCACCAGGGGAGACCTGGTGCGCTACGCGGGAGCTTCCGGGGACTTCAACCCGATCCACTACAGCGGGGCCTTCGCCCAGGAGGTGGGGCTGCCCGACGTGATCGCCCACGGCATGCTCACCATGGCGCTTGCCACTCGGCTGGTCACCGACTGGCTGGGCGATCCGGGGCGGATCATCGAGCACGGTGTCCGGTTCACTCGTCCGGTCGTGGTGCCGGACGACGAGAACGGGGCGCGGGTGGAGCTGTCCGGAAAGGTCGTCTCCGTCGACGAGGAGGACGGCACGGCCAAGCTCAACCTCACCGCGAAGTGCGCCGGGCAGGGAGTGCTCGGCGGGGCCTACGCCCTCGTGCGCCTTTCCTAGGTCTTGACGTTGTGGCTGCTCGGTTTGCTCGGGTGGTTGGTTAGCCGTCACGTGAGTCGGCGCCTTGGGAGCGTTGGAGGGCACCTCGAGTAGCGGCCTACGCCACGTGCCCTCCCGCCTTGCAACGCATCCGACTCACGCACCGGAGCTTCTCGTCCTGCTCGGGCTGAAGCACTCGCGTCGAACGGAACCTTCTGCCGGAAGTGCGCAGAGTTCTCCTTCGACGCGCCTGCGCCGGATCCTAGACAGGAACTGCCAGCATGAGGGTGCTATCCGACGCAGGCGCTTACGAGCCTGAGCAGCTCGACCAGGCCGCGAGAGGTTCCGCCACGGAACCACCCAAGCAGGCCAACCTGTGCGTTCTCTTACCGCGCCTCGGAGAGAAGCTCGCCCATCCGGCGGACGCCCTCGGCGAGGTCCTCGTCCCCGAGGGCGTAGGACATCCGGAAGTAGCCCGGTGTGCCGAAGGCCTCTCCCGGGACCACGGCCACCTCGGCGTGTTCGAGGATGACCTCGGCCAGCTCGGCGCTGGTCCGCGGGCGGGTTCCGCGGATCTCCTTGCCGAGCAGCTCCTTGACCGAGGGGTAGACGTAGAAGGCTCCCTGCGGCTCGGGGCAGTTGACCCCGGGGATGGCCGAGAGGCGTTCCACGATCGTGCGCCTGCGCCGGTCGAAGGCGGCACGCATCTCGGCCACCGCGTCCAGGGAACCGCTGACCGCTTCGAGGGCGGCCCGCTGGGAGACGTTGGCCACGTTGGAGCTCAGGTGCGACTGCAGGTTCGCGGCGGCCTTGATCACATCGTTCGGGCCGATCATCCAGCCGATCCGCCATCCGGTCATGGCGTAGGTCTTGGCGACGCCGTTGAGCACCACGCAGCGTTCGGCGAGCTCGGGAACGACGACCGGCATGGAGACGTGCCTGGTGTCGCCGTAGACGAGGTGCTCGTAGATCTCGTCGGTGACCACCCAGATGCCGTGCTCGACCGCCCAGCGGCCGATCTCCGCGATGCGTTCGGGGGGGTAGACCGCCCCGGTCGGGTTGGAGGGGGAGTTGAACAGCAGCACCTTGGTCCGCGGGGTGCGGGCCGCCTCGAGCTGTTCCAGGGTGACCAGGTAGCCGGTCGACTCGTCGGTGGGGATCTCGACGGTGGCCCCTCCCGCGAGGGAGATCGCCTCCGGGTAGGTGGTCCAGTACGGCGCGGGCAGCAGCACCTCGTCGCCGGGATCGAGCAGCGTGGCGAACGTCTGGTAGACGGCCTGCTTCCCGCCGTTGGTGACCAGCACCTGGCTCGGCTGGACGACGTAGTCGGAGTCCCTGGCGGTCTTGGTGGCGATCGCCTCGCGCAGCTCGGGAAGCCCTGCCGCGGGGCTGTAGCGGTGGTTGCGCGTGTCGGCGCAGGCCTCCTGGGCCGCGCGCACGATCGGTTCCGGGGTGGCGAAGTCCGGCTCGCCCGCGCCGAAGCCGATCACCGGACGCCCCTCGGCCTTGAGTGCCTTGGCCTTGGAGTCAACGGCGAGGGTGGCCGACTCGGCGATCGCGTCGACGCGTGCGGAGACGCGCGTTTCGGTGGAGGCTGTTGGTGTCTCGGGTGCGCCCATGTGGGCATCGTCTCAGACGAACGTCCGGTCTCGATGACCCGTGCCCACCGATAACGGGCTTCGCGGGGATGCGGTTGGAAATCGACTTCACCCGTGAAGTACACTTTCGTAACCGGGATACCCGGCGGCCCTTCGGCCCCCCGCTCTTTCGGTGGGCAGATCGGGTCGGTAGGGTGTACCGCCGAGTGGTCGGTGATCCGGTCACGAAGGGGTGTAGCTCAATGGGCAGAGCAGCGGTCTCCAAAACCGCAGGTTGCGGGTTCGAGTCCTGTCACCCCTGCGTCGATGTAGACGGTGAGCTAGCAGGATGTGGACGGTAGCGCCGCGCACCCGCTCGGTGGCCTCCACAGCCAGGCTCACGCGTCCGACGAGCGCCAGCTAGGAGGGGGCGTGAGCGAGGACCGCGAGCAGGATTCGGGTGAGGACCGCGAGCAGGAGTCTCGCCCGAACAGTGCCGCCGCGCGCCGCGGGCGCCGAGCCTCAGGGCGTTCCAGCGCTCGTAAAGGGGCGAGTGGAGCCGATTCGAAGGACTCGACCGATCCGAAGGGCAAGCCGACTCCCTCCCGGGACGGCCGTAAGGAACGGGTTTCGCTGTTCCGGAAGATCGGTCGCTTCCTCCGTGAGGTGGTCGCAGAGCTTCGCAAGGTCATCTGGCCGACGCGTAGGCAGCTATTGACTTATACTGCGGTGGTGCTGGTGTTCGTCAGCATCATGGTCGCGTTCATCGCCGGACTGGATCTGCTCTTCGCGCAGGGCGTGCTCCAACTGTTCGGCGAGTGAGGCTCGACCATGGGCAGCTAAGGCGCCCGCACGAACGTGCGGTGGCGGATGCCATCCACCGGGCACGCAACGCACGAGAGGAAGCGAGACCCACTGTGACCTCCTACGACGGCCAGGATTTGACCGGCCTGTCCGAAGAGCGGGACACCCGGACCGAGGAGTCCGCGGAGGAGCCCGCGGCGGGTTCGGACGCGTCCGAGCAGCCCGAGCAGTCCGCCTCGGCCGATCAGGACAGCGCCGCGGTCACCGACGAGGCAGCGGACAGTGCGTCGGCTTCCGAGGAGAGCGAGGAGGAAGCCGAGGGCGACCCGGTGGAAGAGCTGCGTGCCATGCTCAAGCGCGCACCGGGTGAGTGGTACGTCGTGCACTCCTACGCCGGCTACGAGAACAAGGTGAAGAACAACCTCGAGCACCGCGCGCAGACGCTGGACGTCGAGGACTACATCTTCCAGGTCGAGGTGCCCACCGAAGAGGTCACCGAGATCAAGAACAGTCAGCGCAAGTTCGTTCAGCGCAAAGTGCTTCCGAGCTATGTCCTCGTGCGGATGGAGCTCAACGACGCCTCGTGGTCGGCGGTGCGCAACACGCCGGGTGTCACGGGGTTCGTGGGAGCCACCTCCAAGCCTTCCCCGCTCAGCATCGAAGAGGTGCTGAAGTTCCTCGCTCCGCAGGCCGAGCGGGAGGCGAAGCAGACGGCGGAGAAGAAGTCCGCCGCCGCTTCCAAGCAGGAGTCGGGCAAGGCCGTCGAGGTGGAGTTCTCGGTGGGCGAGTCGGTGACCGTGATGGACGGCCCGTTCGCGACGCTGCCCGCCACCATCAGCGAGGTCAACGGCGAGGCGCAGAAGCTCAAGGTTCTCGTCTCGATCTTCGGCCGCGAGACACCGGTCGAGTTGTCCTTCGACCAGGTCTCCAAGATCTAACCCGTTCCCGACAGGGGAACGTGGTGGCCGCGGCGGTCGGCAGGGACTCGTCGCGGATCTTCGGCGGGCGGTTCGGACCTCGAGCCGCCCGTGATCGCTGTCGGCGCGGTGACGCGTCCGGCACGGACGACAGGTAACGAAGACAGGAAGAACGAAATGCCGCCCAAGAAGAAGCGACTTGCAGCTATCGTCAAGCTGCAGATCTCCGCTGGCCAGGCCAACCCCGCGCCGCCGGTCGGTCCGGCGCTGGGTCAGCACGGCGTCAACATCATGGAGTTCTGCAAGGCCTACAACGCCGCCACGGAGAACCAGCGCGGTGACGTGGTGCCGGTCGAGATCTCCGTGTTCGAGGACCGGTCCTTCGACTTCAAGCTCAAGACGCCGCCGGCAGCGAAGCTGCTCATGAAGGCAGCCAGTGTCCAGAAGGGCAGTGGCGAGCCGCACAAGACCAAGGTCGGGTCGGTGACCACCGAGCAGGTCCGCGAGATCGCCCAGACCAAGTGGGTCGACCTGAACTCCAACTCGATGGACGAGGCGGAAAAGATCATCGCGGGGACCGCCCGCTCCATGGGGCTCCGCATCCAGGACTGAGTCCCCGCCTCGCGCGATCGGCGGGTTTCCGCGATCGTGCGCGGCTGTTTCCTCCACCGAGTGTGGGAGGGCCGGGCGCGGCCCCGACACCACAACTGATCCGTTGAACAGGAACAGACATGGCAAAGCGCAGCAAGGCATACAAGCAGGTAGCGGAGCTGGTCGACCGTAACCGGGTCTACTCCCCGAAGGACGCCGTCGAGCTGGCCAAGAAGACCGCCAAGACCAACATGGACCCCACCGTCGAGGTGGCCCTGCGGCTTGGTGTGGATCCGCGCAAGGCGGATCAGATGGTCCGCGGGACCGTGAACCTGCCGCACGGTACAGGCAAAACCGCCCGCGTCGTCGTGTTCACCTCCGGTGAGAAGGCGGCCGAGGCGGAGGCCGCCGGGGCCGACGCCGTCGGTTCCGACGACTTGATCGAGCGTATCCAGGGCGGCTGGCTCGATTTCGACGCGGCTGTGGCCACCCCGGACCAGATGGCCAAGGTCGGCAAGATCGCCCGGGTGCTGGGCCCGCGTGGTCTGATGCCCAACCCGAAGACCGGCACGGTGACGCCCAACATCACCAAGGCCGTCCAGGACATCAAGGGCGGTAAGATCAGCTTCCGGGTGGACAAGCAGGCCAACCTGCACTTCGTCATCGGAAAGGCCTCGTTCTCCGACGAGGCGCTGCTGGAGAACTACGCCACCGCGCTGGACGAGGTGCTGCGTTCCAAGCCGGCCACCTCGAAGGGCCGCTACCTCAAGAAGGTCAGCTTCACCACCACGATGGGCCCGGGCATCACGGTCGACGCGAACCGGACCCGCAACATGACCGAGGCGAGCGTCTGAGGCCTTTCCTCGGCTCTAGTTCCGGATGAGACCGGGCCGTCCCTTCGGGGGCGGCCCGGTTTTTCTCGTCCGGTGGTGGTGTTTCGGCCCAGGTTCCGAGACGATCGGCATCGAGTGGAACGCTCGAAGCGGTTTGTCGGGTGAGCAGGGTGGATGTAGGGGACGCGTTCGTGGCGCGTTTCTGCGAGGTTCTGGCGGAGAGCGGGGAGTGGAAGGTATCCGATCCCGAGGATGTGTTGGGGAATTGGCAGGATTTCGTCTCCTCGTGTGAGCAGGGCTATGACGAGGATCAGTTCGAGTACGACCACGACCTCGAGGACAGGGACACGCTCGAGAAGGCGTTGAACGATCCGGTGCTCAACGGTTTCGCCGAGATCGAGTGGTTGCGTCGTGAGGTGTACGCGGTGGACGAACGTTTTCGCGGGTTGCTGCACGAGCAGCCGAGGCGGGATCCGGCGAGTAGTCCCTGGTGGTACGCGTATGTCCCGCGGTTCGCCGGTCGGGAGTTCGCGGAGGACATGTACAGGATGCACGGCTTGAACATCCGGGTCGTGGAGTAGCGGAGTTTCATCGGTCGGCTGAGGGCCTTCGGGATGTCGAGCGGACATCCTGAAGGCCCTGCTGTTGCGGGGGCCGGTGGAGGTCCGGTGTGTTTCCCGGGCGGGGCGGAGCCGCTTCGGACTGTAGGATCACGAGCCGAGGAAATTCGGGAATCGGAACGGAAAGTTATTCGGCGGATGGTGTTCGCCCCCGGGGGTCCGCAGGTCCCGCTGTCCGAACTGTGAGCGATTCCGGACTTTTTCCTGTACGCGACCTCTCGGACATGAGCATCAGTCCACGATTCGGATGCTTAATCCGTATCGCGAGTAGACGTCCTCCGCGAAGTCTCGACGGCCGAACCGAGGTATGTAACAGTTCCACCACGGGTGGCTGTCCGGATTCTTTACCGGGTGGTCGCAGAGGATGTCACGGATTCGCGCATCGATCTCGAAGACCCGCGCGCGTAGCTCGCTGATTTCCTCGTGCTCGTTGAGTGCGGGGTCGTTCAGGGCTATTTCGAGTGCGTCCCTCGCCTGCAGATCGAATTCGTACTCGTCCGTAATATCATCGTATCCATCCTCGCACAGCGCTACTAGCTCCCGCCACATCGCCAGATAGTCGTCGGTGCTTGCGGTTCTCCAGTGCCCGTCCTCGAGTTGTGCTTCACGAAAGCGGGTTTCGAAAGCGTTCTCTTCGTTCATGGTGTCCTTCGGGGTTTCGCTGCAGCCAATGAAAGACAAAGGGGTCTCAAAGCTGTGGTTGCGTCGGGAGGTGCACGCGGTGGATGAGCGCTTTAGCGGGCTGCTGCACGAGCAGCCGAGGCGGGATCCGGACCGACATCCCGAAGGATCGTGCCCTCGGAATCACGGCCGTCCCGTGGGGTACCGCGAGTCAGCCCCCGCACTCCGCGGGCCGGTAGCTGTCGATCTTCCACCCGCCGGAGCCCTGCCGGGCCATGCCGAACTCGCCGAGCCGGGGGCCGCCGCTCACTCGCAGGTCGCAGGAGGACAGCCTCGCGCGGTCGCCGATCTTCTCCGCGGCGTCGCGGGCGATGCTCGGGTTCTTGTAGGAGTACTTGTCGGTGATCTCCTCGCCGATCGCCTTCGCGGCGGCCGCGCAGTCCTCGGCCCCGCGGGCCGCGGCGAACTCGCTCTCGGCCGCGTCGGTGAACAGCAGGCACACATCGGTGGGGGAGTCGCCGGCCAGCAGGTCGTACGCGGAGACGACCGCCCCGCGCGGGGAGGTCTGCAGCACGGCCGAACTGCTGCCGCCCCCTCCACCGCCTCCCGAAGCCCCCCGCGGTGCGTCGCGCCCCCCGCCGCCGAACATGCTGTTGTACAGGTACATCAGCACCAGCACGATCACGAGCAGGTACAGCAGCCTGCGCACGGCCTTGAAGCGCAGCAGCCCGAGCGTCCTGCGGTACCACGGTCGTTTCGGTGCCTCCCCGGGGGAGCCGCCCGTCGTCGCGGGGGGAGGGGCGTCGCCGTAGCGGCGCTGCCACTCCTGGAAGCGCCGGAACTCGAGGAACTGCTGGTACTCGCGGAAGGCCTCCTCGTCGGAGCTCGCCGTTCCGGTGGGCCGTTCCTCCCGGCCGGGGAGTCCGCGCCGGGGCTCGTCCGGGGTGGGGACCACTTCGGCGTCGACGATCTCGGGAGGGGGCGCGGCGGAGTCGGACTGCCGTCCCGGGGACTCGGCGTGCTCCGAGGGATCTCGATGATCGGCCACGGGGACATCATGCCGTGCCGGGCAAGCCGCGCGCGCCCGGCCGCGCCGGGCGGACGTCCTCCACCGGGGGCGGGTTCCCGTTCGCGCGGGTCGTGTCGTACCGTGGAAGAGGTTCCACCAGAGACCGCTGGTCTTTTCCGCCGGTGGGGTGCCGGTATCGGCGCCGTGCACCGGGGAGAACGAAGGTCCCGTAGAGACGGGCGACCCGCGCAGGAGGACGAGGCTGGCGCAGCGCGTGCTGCGCGCGGTGAATCTTTTCACGCCCCGTGCCGAATGCGCCGGGGCGTTTTGTCGTCTCAGGGCTCTTGGCGACCGGCACACAGTCGCGAGGCACTAGAGAGGAGGCGACATGGCGAGGCCCGAAAAGGTTGACGCGGTCAATGAGCTCTCGGAGAACTTCAGCAACTCGACCGCCACCGTCGTTACCGAGTACCGCGGGCTGACGACGGGCCAGCTCAAGGAGCTGCGTCGTAACCTCGGTGAGGACGCGACCTACCGCGTCGCGAAGAACACGCTGGTTCGGCGCGCGACCGAACAGGCAGGCGTCGAGGGCATCGACGACCTGATCCAGGGCCCGACCGCCCTCACCTTCATCAAGGGTGAGCCGGTGGAGGCGGCGAAGACACTGCGTGACTTCGCCAAGGATCACAAGGCCCTTGAGATCAAGGGCGGCTACATGGACGGCGGCCCGATCTCGGCCGGTGAGGTCGAGCGGATCGCCGATCTGGATTCGCGCGAGGTCACGCTGGGCAAGCTGGCCGGTGCGTTGAAGGCGAAGATGAACCAGGCCGCTGTCATGTTCGCGGCTCCCGCGTCCCAGGTCGCGCGGATGACCGAGGACTTGAAGTCCAAGAAGGAAGAGTGAACCGGAACCGCGTGTGCGGTTCGACTCCTCCTCCGCGAGCAACACCCGTGCGCCGCGCGTCGGCGCGATGCTGATGTGAAAGGAACACCACCATGGCCAAGATGAGCAACGAAGAGCTGCTGGACGTCTTCAAGGAAATGACGCTGCTCGAGCTCTCCGAGTTCGTGAAGCAGTTCGAGGAGACCTTCGACGTCTCCGCCGCCGCCCCGGCCGCCGTCGCCGCCGCCCCGGCCGCCGGTGCCGCTGCCGAGGAGGAGGAAGAGCAGGACGAGTTCGACGTCATGCTCGACGACGCCGGCGAGGAGAAGATCAAGGTCATCAAGGCTGTTCGCGAGATCGTCTCCGGCCTGGGCCTGAAGGAGGCCAAGGAGATGGTCGAGAACGCTCCGAAGCCGGTTGTCGAGAAGGTCGACAAGGAGCGTGCCAACGAGGTCAAGGGCAAGCTCGAGGAGTCCGGTGCCAAGATCACCCTCAAGTGATCTCTCGGTTCCTTCGAGGGGCGGCCACCCATCGGGTGGTCGCCCCTTTTTCGCGCTTCGCCGGGCAGGGTCCTGCGCGCTGCGTGCCTGCTTTGGGTGCTTTATCACCGGGACGAGTGTTTTTGTGTGAACTGAATGTGTAAATCAGTTTCTTTTCGGCTGAGCGTTTCCTGAAATAATTCTGAGAGAAAAAGTCGGGGAGCACGTATCGTAGTGGTGCCGAAATTGATCGCCTTCGGGGTGCGCCTGCTGTTGATCAAGGCCGTGGCCACCGGTGACGCTGTGTGTGTGCGTGTGGGCTGAGCTTTTTTCCTCTGTGACCTGTTTCTCTTGGCGCGCGTTGTGCGGGCTGGCTACAGTCGTCGGTGACGTCGGGTTACACGGAAAAAGGGACCCCGAAAGGTCGCATTCGCCGAATGTGACGCGTCGTGGCGCGATTATCCGATCAAGAGCGAGACGTCGGCTCTGCGCCACCTTGGTGAAACCAAAAGGTGGATCATATGACTGAAACATCGGTTCGGGGAAGCGACTACGTCGCGGACCACGTGCGAGCTGTCGAAGAGAGCAACGACAACGTCGCGTTTCGGTTGAGCACGGAGCGACCGCGGCGCGGTGTGATCGTGATCAGCGTGTTCGGTGACCTGGACATGATCACCGTCCCCCGGTTCACGGAAATCGTTCAGCAGCGGGTGGACTCCTCGGCCCCCGTGATCGTGCTGGACCTGACCGGCGTGACGTTTCTCGGAGTCGAGGCGATCAAGATGCTGGCGCAGCTGGACCTGCGCGCGCACCTCTCCGGGAAGCGTCTCTCGCTGGTCACCGGTGTGCGAGCGGTGGACCGCCCCCTGGAAGCACTGGGCCTGGCCGCGCGGTTCACCTACGGGAGCAGGCCGGTGTTCGAGCAGCGCACCGAGCGCGCGGAGCTGGTTCAGCCCCGCCCATCGCCGCAGCCGCCGCGGCAGCGGGCCAGCGACTGGGCCGCGATGAGTCGTTGAGCGTGGCGCGGACGGGCAACGCCGCGAGGGTCCCCGGCGTGGGCTTCGCCGGGGACCCTCGCGCGCGTGTCCCAGGAGAGCGGTGGGGGAGATCGCCGGGGAGACCACCGCGGTCGTGATGTCGGTGCCGGAGCGGAACGCGGGAGGAGCGGTTCCCGGCGCCGTGTTCGTCCGGCTCGCTGCCGAGCTGCGGCTGTTCGCGGCCCCGCGGAACAGGCGGGAGCGGCTGCGGGTGCCCCACGACGGGACGGCCTCGGTCGGGCACGTGGTCCAGTCGCTGGGGGTGCCGCTGACCGAGGTGGGCGGTTTGTTCCTCGACGGCGCTGCCGCCACCCCCGAGACCAGGCCGACCGACGGCAGTCTGCTCGAGGTGCGGCCGCTCGACTGGCCCGAACACGTGCGGAGACGCTTCGTGCTGGATGTTCACCTCGGCACCCTGACGCGCAGGCTCCGCCTGCTCGGCCTGGACACCGCCTACCGCAACGACGCCACCGACGACGAGCTGGTCGAACAGGCCGCGCGGCAGCGGCGCGTGCTGCTCAGCAGGGACCGGGGGCTGCTGCGCCGCAGGAAACTCCCGGAGGGGGCGTTCGTCCGCTCCTCCCGGCCCGACGACCAGCTCCGCGAGGTGCTGAACCGGTTCGCCCCTCCACTGCGCCCGTGGAGCAGGTGCGTGTCCTGCAACGGATCGTTGGAGGCGGTGAGCAAGGGGGAGGTTTCGGCACGCCTGGAGCCCGGGACCCGCGGGTGCTACGACGTGTTCGCCCGCTGCCGCTCGTGCGGGAGGGTCTACTGGCGCGGGGCGCACTCCAGGGAGCTGGAGGGGATCGTCGAAGCGGCCCGCGCCGCGCATCCCGGCCCCCCGGACCGGCCGGGCAGCGGGTAGCGGGGCGCCGGGGAGGACCTCGTTGCCGGCGGACGCTCCGGTGCTGTCAGCCGGTTCCCCGTCGGTGCTCCCGCACGGGAGGTCCGGTCGCGTCGCTGCCGCGGTTCGGTGCTCCCATGCGGCGAAAGCTGTTCGCTTCGTGCTTTTCACGGATAGCGTGTGGCTCCCACCGGCATGAGCTGCCCAGCATGCCCGCATGCCGATCTCCGCGAGGTTCCGGGAACGTGTTCGTGACCTCCTGGATCCGGGCGAGGAGATCCGCTACGTCTTCCCGGCCGAGCTCGTCGGCAGTTTCCTGCCCGACGTCGTTTTCGTGGTGTCCGACCGGGCGACGGTGGTGCTTTCCACGACCGCGTTGCGGCGGGACCGCCCGAGGAGAGTGCTGTCCCGGAACCCGCGCGGGGCCCGGCTCGGGCCGGTGGACACCAACACCACCCCGTGGTTCACCTTCTACGGGGTGCACTACCACGTGGACGACGACTACGTGGCGGTGATCAACGCCGCCGCCGAACCGTCCCGGGGCGAGGGGCAGCCTCCGGACCCGCTCCCGGACCTGTGAGTTCCCGGGATCAGCCGGAGGTCTCGGCCGGGGCGTAGTCGGCGGCCACCGCGTCGTCCCTACCGCGCAGGCTCAGCAGCTTGAGTCCGCGCAGCGGCTCGAAGGGCTCGTCCGGGCCGATCAGCTCGGCCTCCGTGCGGCCCTCGTCGGTCTCCTCGACCAGGTATCGCTTCGCGGCGACCTCGAACATCTCCAGCACGGGCATCCCCTCCGCGTGCAGGAGTTCCGCGATCGTCGTGCCCCGCTCGTGCGTGGTGGCCACCGTTGTCGAGGCGCGGTAGTCGTGCTTGACGTCCTCACCGGTGTTGGGTTCGACGGTCAGTGCCGTGGCCCCCAGCCACTCGGCGGGCTTCAGCACGGTCGCCGGACAGTCGATCGGATCGTCCGCGTCCGCGTCGAAGCACGCTCTGGTGACGATGTGTTCTGCTGCGAAACGCACGGAGTCCCCTGGAAGCTCGGTGGGTGATCAGCGGGTGAGTGGCAGGAGGCTCACCGCGCCACGGTGGCCTGGCACCAGAGCTCGATCCTGGCGGGGCCGTCCGCCGCGGGGTCGGCGCTGTACCAGGTGGCGGTGACCCGGGGGGAGTCCTCCTCGTCCATGCGGACGGGCCTGGTCCAGGTTCCTCCGTGGATCAGCTCCATCAGCTGGAACGTGGCGGAGTCCGGGGTGTGGTGGGTCCGCCAGATCTCGACGTCGACCCGCACCGTCCCGTCGTCGAGCAGCGCAGGCTTGTCGACCTTCACGGTGCCGACCTCGCTCCACCAGAGCTTGCTCAGCAGGGTCGCGAGCTTGTTCGCGTGCTCGTGCGCGCGGGTGCCGTCGCATCCGCTTGTCTCGACCCGGAGCAGCATCCTGCAGTCCTCCCGCACGCCCCGGGAGGGCCTGGTGTGCCGCGCCGTGATCTCGTCGAGCTCCTCGGCCGAGTACTCGAACTCCTCCTCGAAGACCGCCTCCTCGAATTCGAGCTCCTCGGGGCCCTGCCGCCAG
Source organism: Actinopolyspora biskrensis (assembly GCF_013408175.1). Taxonomy (GTDB): domain Bacteria; phylum Actinomycetota; class Actinomycetes; order Mycobacteriales; family Pseudonocardiaceae; genus Actinopolyspora; species Actinopolyspora biskrensis. The sequence goes on along the minus strand of NZ_JACBYW010000003.1, from coordinate 230,804 downwards.
TCACGCTCGTGCACCGCGAGCTCGTGCTCCTCGGTGGAGGCGGGCAGCACGTCCTCGTGCCCGGCCAGCGGTGCCTCCACGCGGACGGCCCCGTCCGGGGAAGCGGCCGGTGTCGGCCCCTCGGCCGTGACCCCGAGGTCGGCCAGCCGCGCGGACGCGGTCCGCAGACAGGCGTCGTGGCCCTCCTCGACGTTCGGGTCGTAGCCGTCGTACCGGACGAGCCGCACCCGGAAACCCCGCCCGCGCGTCTCCTCGGAGGCCTCGATCTCGAAGTCGGTGGGTGCGAGCCTTTCGAGCAGCGTTCGACACTCGTCCATCGCCGCGCCGAAGTCCTCACCGGCGAGCGTGAGGATCAGGATCGTCACCGTTACGGGCGAGTCCTCTTCCGGCGAGGGGCGGCCGTGGAACTCCGGTTCCTCGTGATGGGCGGTCATCGGCTATCGACATCCCACGGATCGAAGCCGATGGTGGCGCGCAGGTGGTAGTGGATGCACGAGGGGTGGATCAACGCCGCTTCCTCCGGGCTTTTCGAGCAGTCCTCGACGGTCCAGCCTTCGTCCGGGTCGAAAAGAATGTGGTAGTCCGAGGCCAGACCGAGGCTGGTGAGCACGCGGTCGCTCCAGGTCTCCATGTCGCGCAGCGTTCGCCGCGTCACCGACCCCGTCGTGCCGGTCAGCAGGTCGAACTCGTGATGCCCGTGTTCGGAGGAGCGATGCAACGCGCAGCGCTTCGGTTCGAGTTTCGACAGCAGTGGGCCGAACTCTCTGGAGGCATCGGCCATCGTTCTCGTCGTGACGACCAGGTGCAGTCCCACGGCCACGTCGTTCTGGTGGATATCGCTCAATGTTTCGACGACTCCGTGCCGCGGGACGTGTCCGAGGAGACACCGTGCGTGGCCGCCATCGGTGTGCCTCGCCGAGTGGGACGCCGTGCTGGAACGTGCGTGAGCAGCGTATTTCCCTCCGTGCCGTTGTGCCGATGCCCAGGGTATGCTATCCGCTCGTTCGGTCCGGTGGCGATGGGTTTTGTCACTACGTCAACCGTCCGAGGGCCCCGCGGCGCAACGAGGCGAGCCGGTCGGAGAATTCCCGCCGACAGGAGCGTTCTCTCGCGCGGCGTTCGGCGCGCGAGACGAGACGATCGGAGGTCCGTTCGATCCGGGAACCGCGGAGAAGCGGAACGCAGCCGGCCCTGTGGGCGCTGGCCGTGTGCGCGCTGCTGTTGAACCTGTACCTGCTGTGGTGGCGACGGGCAGTTCTCCGGAACGCGGTGCTCTACGTGGTGATGTTCGGTCCTCTCGGGCAGGCGCAGTGGATGCGTGGTCGTCAGCTTCGGCGCCTTCACGCTGCTCGGGGATCTCCGGCGGGAGAGCGGCGGTGAGCCGGAGCGGCCTGCGGCGGAAGCGCCGGGCGTTGTCCTGACCTGCCGCTCGTGCGGTTCATCGGTGCTTCATCAGTCCCGGCGGGTCGCGAGCCTCTTCCGGGGGCCGAGCAGGACCAGTCCGCAGGCCGTTCCGAACGCCATCACCAGAGCGGGTTCGGCCGCCCAGCTGACCGAATCGTCGAATGTGGACACACAGCCGCGGAGCGGTGCCACAGCGAGCCCCGCTCCGAGAGGGGCGGCCGGCTGTGTCCGGAGCGGGCGGCGTGAGTCGTTCATCGTCTCTCCGGTAGCTGTGGACAACTCCCAGTTTTAGGCAAAACTGGATCACCCGCGAAAGTACTTCGAAACTTGGGAGTAACCCTCGTCACTCCGGTCTCGTTGGGGGTGTGACGCGTTCTACTGCCGTTAAACGTGTCACAAGACCAGGCCTGGGGTCCGGAACCCCGGCTCTGAGCCCAACATCCGAGCGATGCCCCGGTGCGGGCGCCGATGAGCGACGTGGAGGTGTGGATGGGTGTCGAAGTGGCCGTCGAGGGGCTGTCCAAGTCCTTCGGGTCGCAGAACATCTGGTCCGACGTCACGCTGACACTGCCCACCGGCGAGATCAGTGTGCTGCTCGGCCCCTCCGGGACCGGGAAATCGGTGTTCCTGAAGGCGCTCGTCGGCCTGCTCTCCCCGGAACACGGCAAAGTCCTGATCAACGGGGTGGACGTCTGCGACTGCTCGGAGAGCAAGCTCTACGAGGTGCGCAAACTGTTCGGCGTGCTGTTCCAGGACGGCGCGCTGTTCGGCTCGATGAACCTCTACGACAACATCGCCTTCCCGCTGCGCGAGCACACGAGCAAGGGCGAGACCGAGGTCCGGCGCATCGTGCAGGAAAAGATGGAGATGGTCGGCCTGGTCGGTTCCGAGACCAAGCTGCCCGGTGAGATCTCCGGCGGTATGAAGAAGCGCGCCGGCCTGGCCCGCGCGCTGGTGCTCGACCCCGAGATCATCCTGTTCGACGAACCGGACTCCGGACTCGACCCGGTGCGCACCGCCTACCTCAACCAGCTGATCGTCGACCTCAACGCCCAGACCGACGCGACGTTCCTGATCGTCACCCACGACATCAACACCGCGCGGACGGTCCCGGACAACATCGGTATGCTCTACCGGCGGCACCTGGCCATGTTCGGCCCGCGGGAGATGTTGCTGACCTCCACCGAACCCGCCGTGGAGCAGTTCCTCAACGGCCGGCGAGCCGGCCCCATCGGCATGAGCGAGGAGAAGGACTCCGGCCAGACCGCTGCCGAGCTGGCCGAGCTCGGCGAGGACAGGGGAGTCCCCGAGATCATTCCGCAGCTGGGGATCTCCCCGGGAGTCCCGGAGCGGGCCGCCGTGTGGCGCCGCCAGGACAGGGTGATGGCCAACCTGGACACGCTGGACCCCGGGGCGAGGCAGGCCGTCGTCAACAGCCTCACCCCGCGGGAGCGGGAGCGCTACGGGCTGGCCGAACCGAGTGCCTCCGCCGCCCCGGGCGGGAGCGGAACGGAAACCGTCTCCGGAACCCTGCCGACCGACGCCCTGCCGACGGACCGGATCGCGACGCTGCCGGAACAGTCCACAGCGGACACGCCTCCGGAGGGTGCGGCGGCCGACGACCAGCTGCCCTCAGCCGCACCGGAGCGCCCCCGTCCGACCCCGCACCCCCGCGCGGCCCCGGAGAACTCCGAGCCGGAGACCGTGGGAGGCCGCAAGCGGCGCTGGTTCTCCCGTAAGCGGGGTGAGCGGTGAGCGCACCCACCCGAACGAACTTTCCGGGAGCGGGCGCGCTGCGGGAGACCGGCAGGCTGTTCGCCCTCGGACTCGACGTGATCCGCCTGCTGCCGAAGCGCCCCTTCCAGTTCCGCGAGTTCATCCAGCAGTGCTGGTTCATCGCCGGGGTCACGATCATGCCCACCGCCCTGGTGGCCATCCCCTTCGGCGCGGTCATCGCGTTGCAGCTGGGCTCGTTGACCGAACAGCTCGGGGCCCAGTCCTTCACCGGCGCGGCCAGCGTGCTGGCGATCATCCAGCAGGCCAGTCCCATCGTCACCGCGCTGCTCATCTCCGGCGCGGGTGGTTCGGCGATCTGCGCCGACCTCGGGTCACGCAAGATCCGCGACGAGATCGACGCGATGGAAGTGCTCGGCGTGTCCCCGGTGCAGCGTCTCGTCGTGCCGAGAGTTCTCTCGGCGATGCTGGTCGCGGTGCTGCTCAACGGCATGGTCAGCGTCGTCGGAGTGCTCGGCGGCTACTTCTTCAACGTGATCCTGCAGGGCGGGACCCCGGGGGCCTACATGGCCAGCTTCGGCGCCCTGGCGCGGCTTTCCGACGTGTGGATCGGCGAGTTCAAGGCGTTGATCTTCGGGTTCATCGCCGGGGTCGTCGCCGCCCACCGCGGTCTCAACCCGCCGCCGGGGCCGAAGGGCGTGGGCGAGGCCGTGAACCAGTCGGTGGTGGTCACCTTCCTGCTGCTGTTCGCGGTGAACTTCATCATCACGCTGCTGTACCTGCAGATCTTCCCGGCACAGAGGTTGTGAGGGGATGGCCACGATTTCCCGACGGGTGCGCAGGATCGCCGGTCGTCCACTGCGGACCCTGGACGACCTGGGCGACCAGATGTCCTTCTACCTCCGGACGCTGGTCTGGATCCCCAAAGCGGTCCTGAGGTACTTCAGGGAGGTGCTGCGGCTGCTCGCCGAGGTGAGCTTCGGCAGCGGTGCCCTCGCGGTCATCGGCGGAACGGTCGGCGTGATGATCGGGCTGACCATGTTCACCGGTGTGGTGGTCGGTCTGCAGGGCTACGCCGCGCTCAACCAGCTCGGTACGGCGGCCTTCTCCGGCTTCGTGTCCGCGTACTTCAACACCCGCGAGATCGCCCCTCTGGTGGCCGGGCTCGCGCTGTCGGCCACGGTCGGCTCCGGTTTCACCGCCCAGCTGGGCGCGATGCGGATCTCCGACGAGATCGACGCGCTGGAGGTCATGGGGATCCCCAGCCTGCCCTACCTGGTCAGCACCAGGGTAGTGGCCGGTTTCGTGGCCGTCATCCCGCTGTACGTGCTCGGGCTGCTCAGCTCCTACCTGGCCTCCAGAGCGGTCACGATCTTCGTCTACGGGCAACCACCCGGCACCTACGACAAGTACTTCAACCTGTTCCTGCCCCCGGGGGACGTGCTGTGGTCCTTCGGAAAAGTGCTCGTATTCAGCGTGGTGGTGATCATGACGCACTGCTACTTCGGCTACCGGGCCAGCGGCGGACCGGCCGGTGTCGGTATCGCCGTCGGCCGTGCCGTGCGCACGGCGATCGTGTCCACGGCGGTTCTCGACCTGCTGCTGAGCCTGGCGATCTGGGGCTCCTCGACGACAGTGCGGATCGCCGGATGAGCGCGCGCGGGAAGGCGAGCACGGTCAAGCGGCGCTTCATGGGCCTGGCGCTGCTGATGTGCATGGTGCTGTTCGTCAGCCTGACCGTGGCCATCTACCAGAAGGCCTTCAAACCGGTGGTCGAGGTCGAGTTGCGTGCGGCCTCCGCTGGCAACCAGCTGCGCCCGCGCTCGGACGTGAAGGTGCGGGGCATGCTCGTCGGCGAGGTGCGCCGGGTCAGCGCGAACGGCGACGGGGCGCTGCTGCGGCTGGCTCTCGACCCGGACAAGGTCGACAAGATCCCGTCCAACGTGAGCGCGCTGCTGCTGCCGAAGTCGCTGTTCGGCTCGCGCTACGTCTCCCTGCGACTGCCGGAGGACCCGGCCGGAACGCACCTGTCCGAAGGGGACGTGATCAGCCAGGACCGCACCGGGGCCTCCGTCGAGCTGCAGAACGTGCTCTCCGACACGCTGGAGGTGCTGCGCGCGGTGAAGCCCTCGGAGCTGTCGTCCACGCTCAACGCGCTGAGCACCGCTCTCGAGGGGCGCGGCGACGACCTGGGCGAAACCCTCTCCCGGCTCAACGGCTACCTGGAGGGGTTCAACCCGGCCATCCCCGACCTCAAACGCAACCTGCGCGAACTGGTCGGGGTCGCCGAGACCTACGACGAGGCAGCGCCCGACGTGCTCAACGCGCTGAACAACCTGACCACCACCTCGAAAACCCTGGTCGAGCAGCGCGAGGCCCTCGCAGAGCTCACCGAGCAGACCACGCGCACCTCCGACGACCTGCGCGGTTTCCTGGACAGAAACCGGAAGAACCTGATCACGCTGAACTCGGCGGCGCGGCCCACCACGGACGTGCTGGCCAAGTACGCCCCGGAGTACCGGTGCTTCCTGCGCGACATGGCCGAGTTCGTCCCCAGGATCGACCGTGCCTTCGGCAAGGGAACGGACGAGCCGGGACTGCACATCACCCTGGAGGTGACCGCCGACCGCGGGAAGTACGTGCCGGGAAGGGACGAGCCGACCTACCGGGACGAGCGCGGACCCCGGTGCTACAACTTCGAGAACGCGCCGAGCCCCTTCCCGCAGTACCCGCCGGACGGGCCGGTCAAGGACGGTTCGTACAAGCCGCCGCCGGCACGGACCTCCAACGGAGGAGTCAACCCGCCTTCCGGCGGGGAGGACTACTTGCCGACGGACGAGGAGGCCTCCGGCGAGGCGCCCGCGGGCACCTCCCCGCAGTCCGCGGGGAGGACCGGTGAACTGGCGAACTCCGAAGCCGAGCAGAAGTTCATCTCCACCGTGCTCGCACCGAGCATGGGCGTCCCCCCGGAGGAAGTGCCGGACTGGAGTTCCCTGCTGGTCGGCCCGCTGCTGCGTGGAGCTGAGGTGAGCTACCGATGAACGGCCGCTCGGTCACGGGCCCCCTGGTCAAGTTCACGGTCTTCGTGCTCGTCACCGTGCTGGCGACCGGGGTGCTGGTACTGACCATCGCCAACCAGAACCTGCGGAGCTCGGAGCCGTACTCCGCGCTGTTCACCGACGTCACGGGGCTGAAGGAAGGTGACGACGTCCGCATATCGGGGGTTCGGGTCGGTCAGGTGGAAAACATCGACCTGGTCGACCACGGCACGGCCGAGGTCGAGTTCACCGTTTCCGAACGGCGGTTGCCCAGCTCGACCGAGGCCGCGGTCAAGTGGCGCAACCTCATCGGCGAACGCTACGTGGCGCTGGAGCAGGGCACCGGAGCCGTCGACGACCGGCTGGAACGCGGAGCGACCATCCCGCTGGAACGGACCAGCCCTCCCCTCGATCTCAACGCCCTGCTCGGTGGTTTCCAGCCCCTCTTCCGGGCACTTTCCCCGGAGGAGGTCAACAAGCTCTCCTACGAGATCGTGCAGGTGCTGCAGGGCGAGTCCGGAACGGTGGAGAGCCTGCTGTCGCACACCGCTTCGCTGACCAAGACCATCGCCGAGAAGGACAAGGTGATCGGCGAGGTGGTCTCCAACCTCAACAGCGTGCTGAGCACCGTCGACGAACGCCGGGGCGAACTGTCCGGGCTGGTGGCCCAGCTGCAGGAACTGGTGTCCGGGCTGTCCGCCGACCGGGACTCCGTGGGCGGCGCCATCACGGCCATGGACGAGCTGACCCACACCACGGCGGGGTTCACCGAGGACGCCCGCGAGCCGTTGAAGCAGGACATCGCCGGGCTGCGCGAGGTGTCCGCGAACCTCAACCGGAACAAGGCCGACGTGCGCGAGTTCCTGCAGAACATGCCGGGCAAGCTCGAAACGATCAGCAAGACGGCCAGCTACGGCTCCTGGTTCAACTTCTACGTGTGCGGGGTCTCCGGGAAGGTCGGTGTCGGTGAGGCCGAGATCCCGCTGCCCTTGATGCCGGTTACCCAGCCGAGGTGTCGCCCATGAAGTCCTTTCAGAAGCGGGATCCACTCAAGATCGGCGTGGCCGGGTTGCTGGTGCTGACCCTCGGGATCCTGCTCGCGATGAACTACAAGAGCCTGCCGTTCGTGTCGGGAACCACCTACACGGCCAACTTCAGCGAGGCGGGTGGTCTGGCCGAGGGCGACACCGTGCGGATAGCCGGTGTCCAGGTCGGTTCGGTCACCGGGGTCGAACTGGAGAACGGGCACGTGAAGGTCACCTTCGACGTCGAGGACGCCTGGGTGGGCGACCGGACGCACGCGGCGATCAAGGTCGGCACGTTGCTCGGCAAGAAGTACCTCGCCCTGGACACGCGCGGCGAGCAGGAGCAGAACCACTCGAAACCGATCCCGGTGCAGCGCACCATGTCGCCCTACGACGTGATCGAGACCTTCGAGCAGCTGTCCGACACGGTCGGTGAGGTCGACACCGAGCAGCTGGCCGAAAGCTTCCGGACGCTGTCGGAGACCTTCTCCGGGACCAAGGAGGAGATGCGCGGCACGCTGCAGGGCCTGTCCAGGCTGTCCAACACCATCTCCGAACGCGACAAGCAGCTGAAGGAGCTGCTCGGCAAGACCAACAGGGTCGCGGGAACGCTGGCCGAGCGCAACACCGAGATCGAGAAGCTGCTGCAGGACAGCAACCGGTTGTTGCAGGAGCTGAGACAGCGCAGGGACGCGATCAGGTCCCTGCTCGACGGGGTGACGGAACTGTCCAGGCAGTTGACCGGACTGGTCGAGGACAACGCGGAACAGCTCCGGCCCGCGCTGGAACAGCTGGACCAGGTCACCAAGCTGTTGCGGAACAACCAGGAGAACCTGGGCAAGAGCATCGAGCGGATGGCCCCGTTCACCAGGTTGTTCTCCAACGTGCTCGGGAACGGGCGCTGGTTCGACGTCTATCTCTGCGGGTTGCTTCCACCCGCGGTCGGCCCGGTCAACCAGGAGGGATGTCTGCCATGAGCCGATTGGGCAAACCTCCGTTCACCCGTGGCCTCGCGCTGGGCAGCGTGTTCGTCCTGCTGGTCAGCGTCGCCGTTTGGTGGGTGTTCTTCGGAGTGGACCAGCGCCGTGTCGTCGCCTACTTCGACGACGCGGTCGGACTGTACGAGGGCGGTGAGGTCCGGGTCCTCGGAGTGCGGGTCGGCAGCGTCGACACGGTCACGCCGCAGCCGGAACGCGTCCGGGTGGAGATGAGCGTCCGGCGCGAGCTGAAGATCCCGGCGAACGCGGGAGCCGCCGTGGTCTCGCCCAGCGTGGTCAGCGGACGTTTCGTGCAGCTGACCCCGGTCTACGAGAACGGGCCGACGCTTAAGGACGGGGCGACCATCCCGAACGAGCGGACCGTGACCCCGGTGGAGATCGACGAGGTCTACAACAGTCTCAACGAGCTGTCCGAAGCGCTCGGTCCGAAGGGAGCCAACTCCGACGGCGAGCTGAGCGAGATGCTCGACACCGGAGCGGAGAACCTCGAGGGCAACGGCGAGCTGATCTCGCGCACGCTGCGCGATCTGGGCGAGGCCGGCAGCACGCTCTCCGGCAGCAGCGAGGACCTTTTCGCCACTGTGGACAAACTGCAGAAGGTCACCTCGAACCTGGCCGACAACGACGGCGAGGTGCGTCGCTTCAACAGCCAGATGCGCGAGATCAACGAGCTGCTCGCCTCCCAGCGGGACGACCTCGACACCGCGCTGTCCGAGTTGGCTCTCGCGCTGAACAAGGTGAAGTCCTTCGTGCGCACCAACAAGGACAAGCTGCACAGCAACGTCGAACAGCTCGACTCGATAGCCAAGGTGGTCTCCCGGCAGAACAAGGCGCTGCGCGAAACCCTGACCAAAGCGCCGCTGGCCCTGGGCAACCTGCAGAACTCGTACAACGCGGCCTCGGGAACCCTGGACACCAGGGCGAATCTCAACGAGCTGCGGCAACCGCCGCTGGTGCTGCTGTGCAAACTCCTCAAGCAGGTTCGCCCCGAGAGCGGGAACGACGCTTCGGAGCTGGCCAACGTGCCCGAGGGGCTGCGTTCCGGTTGCGAGTCCGCGCAGAACTTCCTGGACGGTGGAGGGAAGTTGCCCAACCCGGCGGAGACGATCTCCAAGCTGCAGCGCGGCCAGCGGCCCGATCTTCCGCTGCCGCTGAGAACCAGCAGCGACAGGGTCTTCGGCGACTCGGACGGCTCCGGATCGGGAGGACAGGGCTGATGTCGGAAACCGATGGAATCGCACGGGCGAGCCACGACCGCGGAGGCTCGGCTTCGCGCCGCCGGCTTCCGGGGGTGCTGCTGGCGCTGTTCGGCACGCTGCTGCTCACCGCGGGGTGCGGGCTGGGCGGTTTCAAAGGCGTGCACAGCCTTCCGCTGCCCGGCGGGGCGGACGTGGGCGAGAGGCCCTACACGATCAAGGCGCGGTTCGACGACGTGACCGACCTCGTCCCGAACGCGGGCGTGCGGGTCAACGACGTGCCCGTGGGCCGGGTCTCGAACGTCGAGCTCACCGACGAGTCCTGGCAGGCGGAAGTGACCATGGTGGTCAACGACGAGGTGGAGCTGCCGCGCGACGCCCTGGCCAAGATCGAGCAGTCCAGCCTGCTCGGCGAGAAGTACGTGGAGCTGTACAAGCCCCCGGAATCGGAGGCCGCCCGGAAGCAGCTGGGCGAGGGCGACCTGATTCCGCTGGAACGCACGGGACGCGGCCCCGAGGTCGAGGAGGTGCTGGGGGCGCTTTCCATGCTGCTCAACGGCGGTGCGATCGGGAAGGTGCAGAACATAGCCGAGGAGCTCAACAAGGCGCTGGACGGCAGGGAGGGCGAGGTGCGCGACCTGTTGTCCAGAACGGACCGCCTGGTGTCCGAGCTCGACGGGAGCAAGGACGAGATCACGGCGGCCCTGGACAGCGTCAACCGGCTCAGCGCCACGCTCCGCGAACAGCGCGGAAACATCGACACGGCGCTGAACGACCTGGAACCCGGGCTGAAAGTGCTGAACGACCAGCGGGACCAGCTGGTGACGATGCTGGAGTCGCTGGACGAGCTCTCCGGCGTGGCCACCGACGTGATCGACAGCACCAGGCAGGACATCCTGCACAACCTCCGGAACCTGCAACCCGTGCTGCGCAACCTCGCGGCGGCCGGTTCGGACCTGCCGAAATCGCTGGAGATCCTGTTCACCTACCCGTTCACGGACGCGGCGGTCGAAGGTATCAAGGGCGACTACACCAACCTGCACATCGACGTCGACCTGAACCTGAGCCGGGTGACCGAGAACCTGGGCCGCAGCAGGCAGCCCCTGGTCGACCTGCCGAACGAGTCCGAGAGCTCGCAGCTGCCCGACCTGCCCCTGCCGCTTTCCGGGGGGAACCGGCCCGACCCCGTCGAACCGGACGGATCCGGGGACAGCTCCGGCGGCGGGACCACCAAGCAGCCGGAACGGGACCCCTCGTCCGACGACGGGTCGTCCGACGGCGGAGGCTTTTTCGGCTTCCTGTTCGGAGGTGACTGATGCTCACCCGCAAAGTACGCGTGCAGATCGCGGCCTTCCTCGCCGTGGCACTGGTGGGGGTCAGCTACGCCGGAGCCAGATACGCGGGACTGGACCGGCTGTTCGGCCCCAGGGGGTACGTGGTCACGGTTCAGCTCGCCAGCTCGGGCGGGATCTTCCCCAACGCCGAGGTGACCTACCGGGGAGTTCAGGTGGGCAGGGTCGGCGAGCTCGAACTGACCCGGGACGGAGTCGAGGTCCCCCTGGACATCGAACCGTCCGCACCGCGGATCCCCACCGACGTGCGGGCCGTCGTGGCCAACCGCTCGGTCGTCGGCGAGCAGTACGTGGACCTGCGCCCGAGGAGCTCCGACGGGCCGTACCTGCACGATGGCTCGGTCGTCCGGGAACAGGACACCACCACCCCGCTGCCCGTCGAGGACCTGCTGCACAACGTGGACTCCCTCGTCGAGTCCGTGCCCGAGGACTCGCTGCGCACGGTGGTGGACGAGTTGGGCACCGCCTTCGAGGGGAACGGGGACGAGCTCCAGCGGGTGCTGGACACCGCCGACGAGTTCACCGCGGAGGCCGAAGCGCACCTGCCCCAGACCAAGAAGCTGCTCGCGGACACCACCACCGTGCTCGGCACCCAGAACGATCAGGCCTCGGCCGTCCGGTCGTTCAGCGAGGACCTCCGGCTGGTCTCCGAGCAGCTCGAGAAGTCCGACGGCGACATCCGAGCGATCCTGAACCGCGGCACCCCGGCTGCCGAGGAGGTCAGCGGTGTGCTGCGGCGGACCGGCCCGAAGCTCTCCTCGCTCATGGCCAACGGGATACCGACGGCCCGGGCCCTGGAGGACAACGCGGCCGGGCTGGAGCAGATGTTCGTGACCTATCCGGCCGTGTCCGCGGGAGGGTTCACCGTGGCTCCGGGGGACGGTTCGGCGCACTTCGGCCTGGTGCTCAACGCATTCGACCCGATGCCCTGCGTCTACGAGGGAACCGAGCGAAGAGCGGGCAACGAGCTGACTCCGGTTCCGTTGAACAGCGACGCGCGCTGCGAGGTACCCGAGGACAGTCCGACGGCGGTGCGCGGAGGCCGGAACGCTCCGGACGGCCGGGGCGATTGAGATTTTCTGTTCGAGTTGTCGGGGTGAAGGGAATCGTCATGAACACGGCAGGTTCGACGCGGAACCTCTCCGGGCGGAGGTGGCCGATGCTGGCGGCGTCCGTCCTGCTGGCCGTGAGCGTGCTCGCGGCCGGAGGATTCGGTGTTTCCTGGGCGCTCGCGGCGAACGACTCCTCCGTCGAGCTGGCCGCCACCCGCGATCGGGTGCTGAGCGCGGGCAGACAGGCGGTGATCAACTACAACTCGATCGACCACCGGCAGGCGCAGCAGGACATGGACCAGGCCCTCAACGGCACCACCGGGCCGCTGCGTGACGTGCTCGAGGGCAGCCGTGACCAGCGGATCGAGCGAATAACCGAGAACAAGGTGGCCATGCGGGCCGAGGTGCTGGAGTCGGCGTTGACCGAGCTGAACACCCGCGAGGGCAAGGCGCGGATGATCGCGAGCTACAAGATCACCAAGGAACCCGCGGACGGAAAGCCGTCCACCAGCCGCTGGCGGGTTCGCGCGGAGCTCACCAGAACCGGGCAGGGGTGGAAGATGAGCAGGATGACCCCCACCTCGATCTAGAACTCACAGCAGAACTTTGCGTAGCCGGTCGGGTCATAAGGAGATCGCCGTGAGCGTTTCCCGCAGTACTCCACGTCGCCGCCAGAGCGGTTCCCCGGCGCGCAAGCCGCGCGTCGCCGGAACGAGAAACCGCACGAACACCGTCGCGGAGGACGCGTCCCCCCGGGAGGACGGCACAACCATCGAGGAGAGCGTCCGGCAGGACACGAGCGCGACCGGTGGGGAGGAGCCCGGAGGGACGGTCCCGGAAACCGGGGCGGTGGATGAGGTCGGGTCCGCGGCGACCGCCGTGGAGAACTCGGGGGAGGCCGCGACCGCGGCCGGCCCAGCTCCGGAGGACGACGCCGCTCCGGAGGACGCTCCGGGAGACGACACTGCGGAGGGGGCGAGCACCGCTTCCGGGATCTCCGGGCAGGACCCCGAACCACGGGACGGGACCGGCGAGTCCCGGGACGAATCCGCGGAGGGGCAGGACTCCGGTACGGCCGAGCAGCGGGAGACCGCCGATTCTCCCACCGACGAACTCCCCGGCAGCCGGAAAGGGCGCGCGCGGAGGGGGGCGGGGGCGAGGATCCGATCCGGATTCGCCCCCGGCGACAAACCGGTCGCGCTGACGGCGGTGCTGCTGGTGCTCGCCCTCGGTTTCGGCGGGCTCGCGTACTGGTTCCACGCCGCCGCCCACGCGCTGCGGCACGAAGGCCCCTCCGCGAACGCGGCCCTCGTCGACGAGGCCACCACCAGTGAGGTCAAGGGGCAGGTCGGCAGCGCGGTGGAAAAACTGTTCTCCTACGACTACTCCAATGTGGGCAAAACCGATAAGGCGGCCGAGAACTTGCTGGTGGGGAAGGCCGTGGATCAGTACGACAAGATGTTCGAAACGGTGCGCGAGCAGGCGCCCGAGCAGAAGATGGTGCTCACGAGCACCGTCACCAGGTCGGGAGTGACCCTCCTCGAGGGAGACCGTGCCGAGGTCCTGCTGTTCGTGAACCAGGACGCCACGAGCACCAAGAGCGACGACGGCGGTGTGTACCCCGCCCAGTTGACGGTGCAGGCCGAAAAGCGCGACGGGGAGTGGAAGATCTCCAACATGTCGCAGTTCGTCCGGTAGTGGAGCTCTGCTGACTCGGTTGGCGTAGGTGGTTGCTCGGCGGAACCCATCGCGGGCCCCCGCTCCGCCGAGCCCCCGGCGTCGGGGAGCCACCTGCGTCACGTCGGCCCTCCTCGCGAGAGCGACGCGGGAGAACCCGCGGACGCTCGTGGTCTCATCCGCTCGCGAGCAGCGAACCCAGCTCCCGCAGGCGGGCCGCGCCCTCCAGGCGCCGCAGCGGCCCCGGAGGAAGTGCCGTGGCACCGCAACGCGCTCCGGCCAGCGCCCCGGCCATGCTGCCGATGGTGTCGGTGTCCCCGCCCGCCGCTATGGCGAAGCGGACTGCTTCCCGGGGTGAGTCCGGGTGGCGCAGAAAGGCGAACAGGGCCAGCGGCACCGAACCGGGGGCCGTCACGTCGTTGCCGAGCCGTTCGGCCGCCTCGCCGGGGGAGCTGGAGCGCGGGGTCGCCCGTGTCCGCTCCAGCAGGGATATCCAGCGTGAGTCCGGGCAGCAGCTCGCCACCCCGTCGAGGAACCGGTCCGCGTCGAAAGCGGTGCCCGGCGTCGTGGACAGCGCGAGGTGGACGGCGCACGCCTGCACGGCGGCGGCGTGCGAACCGTCCGGATGCGCGTGGGTGACCTCCCCGCTGCGCTGCCCCAGGGCGGCGGCCTCCGGGGCGGTCGGAGCCACGAGTGCCACGGGGGAGACGCGCATGGCCGCCCCGTTGCCGTAGGACCCCTGTCCGCCGAAGGAGCTCCGCGCAGCGCTGCTCCACTCCGAGCCGGCCAGCACCGCGCGGAAGACGTTGCCGATGCTGCCGCCCCAGCCCCGCCCCGGTTCGGCACGCCAGGCCCGCGCGAAGCCGAGCGCCAGGTCCTGGCTGCGGATTCCGCTTCCGGGCTCCTGCTCGACGAGGTGTTCGGCCAGCACGAGGGTCAGCACCGTGTCGTCGGTGTAGCGCAGCTCCTCCCCGGAGGTCTCGACCTCGTCCAACCGCTCGGCGCGGACGGCGGACATGCCCTCGAACCGGGCCCCCAGTGCATCCCCCAGCGCCGCGCCGAGCAGCAGCCCCGCTGCTCGGTCCCGCCGATCTCCAGCGTTCACGTCTCGACTCCCGTACGTCTCCGCTTCCGTGTCCCCGTTGTCCGGGCCGGGTGGTGTTTCACCCACCCGTGTGAATGTAGCCCGCCCACAGCGTCGGGGTGTCCGGATAGCGGCGACGCAGTCGCCTGACGAGCGCGTTGAGCACCGTGGGGGTCCACGTGGCGTTGAACTTCCCGTCCTGGGAGATCTCCGCGTACAGGGCCGAGATCACGTCCTCGGAGGCCCCGCGGTGAACGGCCCAGAGGGTGCCGACCACGTGGGCGAAACCGATGAAGGCGAACGCGTCGGCCAGCGTGAAGGTGGCGGCCGAAGGGGTTTCCCTGGTGCGGCAGCGGGCCAGGCAGGCGAACCGCGCGTTGCCGAAGTCGTGCTGTCCCAGATCGAGCAGGCTCAGGGACCGCTCGCGGTCCTCCCGGTCCAGCACCAGACTCGCCGCGGGTTGCGCGGCGTTCTGGGTGCTGGGTTCGCAGACGTGCAGCCAGTGGTGCTGCTCCAGCGCCGCGAGCACGTCCTCGGCGGTGTGCTCCCCGCTGGACAGCACGGGTGCCGAGGGCCAGTGGCGTGCCGGGATCCTGGTCGGGTGCTCGGGGGCGTGCTGATCGGGCGGGCCCACGATCAGCCCCGGGCCGTTGTCGTACTCCTCCCGCTGCTCGGTGTCCAGCAGGGTGCGCAGCCCCGGGGTGTAGGAGGAGACGACCCTGTCCAGCGTGGAATCCCCCTCCTCCGAGGTGGCCGCGTGCAGCGGCAGGAAGGCGGCCGCTCCCTGCGGGCTCCACCAGAGCCGCGGCCAGCGCACCCCCTGAGCGGGTGTGCGGGTGTAGCCCATGCGGTCGAGCACGGGACGGGTGACGTTGCGCCACAGCCAGTCCAGGGTCTCGGAAAGGGCGTTCTCGTTCTCCGCGGTGCGTTGTCCCTGCTGAGCGGCACCCAGTATCGTCTCGGCGTGCTTTTCCACCAGCTCGGGTGAAGCCGAGGGCAACCCGACCACCAGGGCGCGCCCGCCGAAGACGACGATGGCGTCCGAGCGGTACTTGCTCAGGTTGATCAGCACGACCGCGCCCTGGTCGGTGGCCTCGGCCAGCCTGGAGAAGGGCAGGGGAGCCATGGTCTGCTCGTGCCCGGGTTCGGCGTGGATCTCGTTCAGGAGGTCGTCCCAGGTCTCGGCCAACCAGCGTCGCCGCTCCACGTCCTCGACGATGTCCGGCCCGCCCAGGATGGGCTCCTCGTTCGGCCGGTCCAACAGCCTGCGCAGGCGCACGGCGTCGGTGGCCAGCTCCGGGTGGGAGTGGTTCAGCCTGCCGAGCTCCCCGCTTCCGGGGAGCAGCTCGGAGAACAGCGCCGCACGACCGTGCTCCAGCAGTTCGACGGCCCGCTCCGGTTTCCCGACCTCCAGCGCGCACGCCGCCGCGTCGGCGGTCACGTGGGCCCAGCGGCGCTGCACGCCGGGGGTGGCCACCGCCCGCTTGCCCTGGGCGACCAGCGGGAGCAGCTCCACCGCGAGCGCGAACGACTCGAGTGCTTCCGACCAGCGGTGCGCGTGAGCCGCGAGCCTTCCGCACAGGTTGGCGGCCCTGAGCCGCTGGTCGGCGGGCCCGGTGGAGAGGCCCGCCGCTTCGGTCAACGTCCTGCGTGCCCAGCGGTAGAGTTTCCGTCTGCCCGTGCGGCGGTAGAGCGTCTGCAGCGCGCGACCGAGGTGCGTGGAAACCGAGACCCGCTCCGGAGCCGAATCGGGCATGGCGATCAGCGCCCGGTCGAACATCTCGATGGCCGTTTCCAGATCCTCGTTCTGCCCGCTGATCCGGTGCCTGTGGACCGCGACCACCCCCAGCTGGGCGTAGGCGGTGTACTGCGGAGCGGTACGCGCCTCGGAGGCGTTCAGCGCCTGCTGTGCCGTCCGGGTCGCGCGGTCGAGGTCCTCCTGCTCGTTCGCGCGTTCGAACCTGGTTATGAGCGTGGAAGCCAACGAGTTCAGCACCGCGCACTGCTTCGCGTCCGGGGCCTCGGCCTCCGCTGCGGCCTCGCCCGCCGCCACGGCCGTGTCCAGCGCCGCCGTGTTGCCGCCGTGCAGGTAGTGGCGGCGGGCGAGCGCCCCGTAGCCCGCGAGTGCCACGGCGCGGTTCGGGTCGTCGCCTGCGAGGTCGCGCATCTTCGGGCTGATCGCCCGGAGCGCCCGGTAGAGGTTCCCGTGCTCCCCGCTGCTGTCCAGGTGTTCCACGGTGGCCGAAGCGAGGTTCCAGACCAGCTTGCCCAGCAGCGGGTTGCCCGGGTCCAGGGCGTCGAGCATGCCGAAGAGCTCGTCGATGGCCGACTGCAGGTCGGTCAGGTCACCGCGTTGGCGGTAGCGCAGTCGCAGCGCCTCCGCGAAGCGCAGCAGCATGGAGTTCCGGTGCGGTCCGTCCGGAAGTGACTCCACCCCGTTGTTCAGGTACTTGATCCCCTCGTCGAGATCGCTGGGTTCCGCGTTCCGCTCGTGCCTGCGCAGCAGAGCCGTGCCCAGGCTGATCAGCAGCTCCGGGTCCCCGCCGCGCTGTCCGCCGTCGCCTCCGACCGTTTCGCGCAGCGCCGCCCGGAAGACGTCGACGGACTCGTCGTCCGAATCGTTGTCGGAGGCCAGCCGCGCGTGCGACTTGAGCGCGTTGCCCAGGCGCACCAGCGCCGTGGTGCGGTGCCGTCCGCCGTCCCCGGCGCCACCGCCCGTGGCGGGGATCCGGTCCAGTCGTTCCGCGGCACGCCTGGCGGCTTGCACGGCGTCGGCGGCCTGCTCGACGGATCCCTTGCGGTTGGCGCAGTCCGTGCGCGCCAGTGCGAGGTTGCACAGGTAGAGCACCGCGTCGGGGTCGTCACGGCGCGCGGAGTCCGCTGCCGAGCGGTAGTAGGTGACGGCGTCCTCGAGGTGGGCCAGGTCACCGGAGGCCAGGTGGGCGAGCTGGGCGGCGCTGCCCAGGTTGTTGAGCACGCTCGGCCGGGAGGGGTCGGTTTCCGGCAGGGCGCCCGCCGTGGCGCGCAGCACCTCGGTCACCCAGGACAGCGCTTTGAAGTCGAAGGTGGCCATCATGTGGTTGAGCGCGGCCAGGGCGTCGGCGTAGCGCTGCTCGGGGGTCTGCTCCTCGGCAGCCTGCCTGCCTTCGGCGGCGGGACGGCCTCCGGGAGCGGAGTGGTCGGACTGCCCGGGCCGTGCGGGTGCCGCCTCCTCCGCGTTGTCGAACCAGCTGTTGCCGGTGCCCGCGGAGTGCTCGGGAGGTGGTCCGGAGGAGTGATCGCTCCCGTGGAACGGCTGATTCTGCTGGTGCACCTGGTTGTCCATCCTTGTTCTCCCGTGTCACCGCTGGTGCGGAACCGAGGCCGGCTCCTCGAGGGGGCAGCCGGTGTCGCGTAAGATCGTGGCCCCGCGTTCGGTCCCCGCTCGCGGATCTTCACCGGCTCGGGGGAGACGATACGAGCGTCTTCTGTCTTCTCGCCGGGGTATCGGTGGAAAATCCGCGTGCGGCGTCCGGAGTTTGGGAACACCGCACGTTCGGTCCGTGCGCGAGCCGGTGGGCCGCCCCCGGTGGCGGTGGGTCCCGGGCTCCGTGAGCCGATCGCCGGTCGGGGGCGTAGAGTAACCGGAGGAGCGCACGACGTGGTGGGCAGTCACTACGGGTGATCGTGTTTTCCACCACGGGAGTGAAGCAACTTTGATCCCTTGACTCACGGGCGCGGGACGGTCAGGCTTATTCGCGAACACGCTGAAGCGGAAGACCAAGCGGGCGATGCGGTGACCGCGGAGAGGGATGCTGAAGGCCCCCTCTCGACAGCGAGCTATACGCGAGCTAGACTACTACGTTGCGCTGCCCGCTTTCCCCGTTCCCCGCTCGAGGACCAACTATTGGTGACCCTGAGCTGGGGCTTTGGAACGTGGGCGCCATTGCACCCTTGACAGCCGTGCTATTCGGACCACCGAGTCCGAAGGCGGTTGCAGCCAGTTCAGAGTCCCGGAAGGACGCATCTTGGCAGTCTCCCGCGCGACCAAGGTCTCTGCAGCTTCCAACTTCACGAGGGGGATCCCTGGGGCCCCCAGGCGGGTCTCATTCGAGAAGATCCGTGAGCCGCTGGAAGTACCCGACCTACTGGATCTGCAGGTACAATCCTTCGAATGGCTCGTCGGTGACGAGGCCTGGTTCCAGCGCCGGGTCGATGCGGGCGAGGAAGCGCCCGCCGGCGGGCTGGAAGAGGTTCTTAGCGAGATCTCCCCGATCGAGGACTTCTCCGGCTCCATGTCGCTGTCCTTTTCCGACCCGCGTTTCGACGAGGTCAAGGCCTCCATCGAGGAGTGCAAAGACAAGGACATGACCTACGCGGCTCCGTTGTTCGTCACAGCGGAGTTCATAAACCAGACGACCGGCGAGATCAAGAGCCAGACCGTCTTCATGGGGGACTTCCCCGTGATGAGCGACAAGGGAACGTTCATCATCAACGGCACGGAGCGTGTCGTCGTCTCCCAGCTGGTTCGCTCTCCCGGCGTTTACTTCGATCAGACCGTCGACAAGTCGACGGACAAGGACGTCTACAGCGCGAAGATCATTCCGAGCCGGGGCGCCTGGCTCGAGTTCGACGTCGACAAGCGTGACACCGTCGGTGTGCGGATCGACCGCAAGCGCCGTCAGCCGGTCACCGTGCTGCTCAAGGCGCTCGGCTGGACGGCGGAGGGCATCCGCGAGCGGTTCGGTTTCTCCGAGACCATGCTCTCGACCCTGGAGAAGGACCACACCGCCGGGCAGGACGAGGCCCTGCTGGACATCTACCGCAAGCTTCGTCCGGGCGAGCCGCCGACCAAGGAGAGCGCGCAGACCCTCCTGGAGAACCTCTTCTTCAAGGAGAAGCGCTACGACATGGCCAGGGTCGGTCGGTACAAGGTCAACAAGAAACTCGGCCTGGAACTGCCCTTCACGACGGGCGTGCTCACCGAGGACGACATCGCCACCACCATCGAGTACCTGGTGCGCTTGCACGCGGGTGAGAACTCGATGGGCCAGGAGGGCAACGAGGTCCCGGTCGAGCTCGACGACATCGACCACTTCGGTAACCGGAGGCTCCGCACCGTCGGTGAGTTGATCCAGAACCAGGTGCGTGTGGGGCTCTCCCGGATGGAACGGGTCGTCCGGGAACGGATGACCACCCAGGACGTCGAGGCCATCACCCCGCAGACGCTGATCAACATTCGGCCGGTGGTCGCGGCGATCAAGGAGTTCTTCGGCACCTCGCAGCTGTCCCAGTTCATGGACCAGACCAACCCGCTGGCCGGGCTGACGCACAAGCGGCGGCTCTCCGCGCTCGGGCCGGGTGGTCTCTCCAGGGAACGTGCCGGTGTCGAGGTCCGTGACGTGCACCCCTCGCACTACGGTCGAATGTGTCCGATCGAGACGCCGGAGGGGCCGAACATCGGTCTCATCGGTTCGCTGGCCACCTTCGGCCGGGTCAACCCCTTCGGGTTCATCGAGACCCCGTACCGCAAGGTCGTGGACGGTGTGGTCACCGAGCAGGTGGACTACCTCACCGCCGACGAGGAGGACCGCTACACCAAGGCGCAGGCGAACACGCCGATCGACGAGGACGGGAACTTCCTCGAGGAGCGCGTGCTCGGCAGGCGCAAGGGTGGCGAGGTCGAGCTGCTCGCTCCCACCGAGATCGAGTACATGGACGTCTCGCCGCGGCAGATGGTCTCGGCGGCCACGGCGATGCTGCCGTTCCTCGAGCACGACGACGCCAACCGCGCGTTGATGGGCGCCAACATGCAGCGCCAGGCGGTGCCGCTGCTGCAGAGTGACTCCCCGCTGGTCGGAACCGGTATGGAGCTGCGTGCGGCCGTGGACGCGGGCATGGTGATCACCGCGGAGAACGCCGGTGTGATCGAGGAGTCCTGCGCCGACTACATCACGATCATGGCCGACGACGGCAACCGGCGCACGTACCGGTTGCAGAAGTTCGCGCGGTCCAACCACGGAACCTCCATCAACCAGAAGCCGATCGTCGAAGAGGGCGACCGGGTGGAGTCCGGCCAGGTCATCGCCGACGGCCCCTCCACGGAGCAAGGCGAGATGGCTCTGGGCAAGAACCTCCTGACGGGCATCATGCCCTGGGAGGGGCACAACTACGAGGACGCGATCATCCTCTCCGAGCGGTTGGTGCAGGACGACGTGCTGACCTCGATCCACATCGAGGAGCACGAGGTCGACGCCAGGGACACCAAGCTCGGTTCCGAGGAGATCACCAGGGACATCCCGAACGTCTCCGAGGACGTGCTCTCCGACCTCGACGAGCGCGGCATCGTCCGCATCGGTGCCGAGGTGCAGGGCGGCGACATCCTGGTCGGCAAGGTCACGCCCAAGGGCGAGACCGAGCTGACTCCGGAGGAGCGGTTGCTCCGGGCCATCTTCGGCGAGAAGGCCAGGGAGGTCCGGGACACCTCGCTGAAGGTTCCGCACGGCGAGACCGGCAAGGTCATCGGCGTCCGCGTGTTCAACCGCGAGGAGGACGACGAGCTCCCGCCGGGAGTCAACGAGCTCGTCCGGGTCTACGTGGCTCAGAAGAGCAAGATCCAGGACGGCGACAAGCTCGCGGGCAGGCACGGCAACAAGGGTGTTATCGGCAAGATCCTGCCGATTGAGGACATGCCGTTCACCAAGGACGGCACCCCGCTGGACATCATCCTCAACACCCACGGTGTGCCGCGCCGTATGAACATCGGTCAGGTGCTGGAGACCCACCTCGGGTGGATCGCCTCCCAGGGGTGGTCGATCAACGGTGATCCGGACTGGGCCTCGAAGATCCCGGACGAGCTCTACGAGGTCGAGCCGGGAACCAAGACGGCCAGCCCGGTGTTCGACGGTGCCCGTGAGGAGGAGATCACCGGGCTGTTGGGCTCCACGAAGCCGAACCGCGACGGTGAGCAGATCGTGGACGGCGACGGCAAGGCGATGCTGATCGACGGACGCAGCGGCGAGCCGTACCCGCACCGCGTCGCGGTCGGGTACATGTACATCCTCAAGCTGTTGCACCTGGTGGATGACAAGATCCACGCACGGTCGACCGGGCCCTACTCGATGATCACCCAGCAGCCGCTGGGCGGTAAGGCCCAGTTCGGCGGCCAGCGCTTCGGTGAGATGGAGTGCTGGGCCATGCAGGCCTACGGCGCCGCCTACACGCTGCAGGAACTGCTTACGATCAAGTCCGATGACGTGCTCGGGCGCGTCAAGGTCTACGAGGCGGTCGTCAAGGGCGAGAACATTCCCGAACCGGGTATTCCGGAGTCGTTCAAGGTGTTGCTCAAGGAGCTGCAGTCGCTGTGCCTGAACGTCGAGGTGCTCTCCAGCGACGGCGCCGCCATCGAGATGCGCGATGGTGACGACGAGGACCTCGAACGGGCAGCCGCCAACCTCGGCATCAACCTGTCCAAGAACGAGGCGCCCTCGGTCGACGACGTTGTCAACTGACCTCGTCGCCGGTCCGCGGGGATCCCACGGGGTCCCCGCGGACCGGCCCCACGTCCACCCGGCACACACCCAACCAAGGGAGAAGACCCGACGTGCTTGACGTCAACTTCTTCGACGAACTCCGTATCGGACTGGCGACCGCCGATGAGATCCGCCAGTGGTCGTACGGCGAGGTCAAAAAACCGGAGACCATCAACTACCGCACGCTGAAGCCGGAGAAGGACGGGCTGTTCTGCGAGAAGATCTTCGGCCCCACCCGGGACTGGGAGTGCTACTGCGGCAAGTACAAGCGTGTCCGGTTCAAGGGCATCATCTGTGAGCGCTGCGGTGTCGAGGTGACTCGTGCCAAGGTGCGGCGTGAGCGGATGGGCCACATCGAGCTGGCCGCCGCGGTCACCCACATCTGGTACTTCAAGGGCGTGCCCAGCCGTCTGGGCTACCTGCTCGACCTGGCGCCCAAGGACCTCGAGAAGATCATCTACTTCGCGTCGTACGTGATCACCTCGGTCAACACCGAGATGAGGCACAACGACATGCCGACCCTGGAAAGCGAGATCGGGGTCGAGCGCAAGAACATCGCCGACCAGCGGGACTCGGACCTGGAGACGCGGGCACAGAAGCTGGAGTCCGACCTCGCCGAGCTCGAGAACGAGGGTGCCAAGAGCGACGTTCGCCGCAGGGTCAAGGAGAGCGGCGAGCGCGAGATGCGGCAGATCCGCGAGCGCGCGCAGCGCGACATCGACAGGCTCGACGAGATCTGGGAGACCTTCACCAAGCTCGAGCCGAGGCAGCTGATCTCGGACGAGTCGCTGTACCGCGAGCTCTACGACCGCTACGGCGAGTACTTCACCGGCGGCATGGGTGCCGAGTCCATCGAGGCGCTGCTCGCCAACTTCGACATCGACGCCGAGGCCGAGAGCCTGCGCGAGGTCATCCGCAACGGCAAGGGCCAGAAGAAGCTGCGTGCTCTCAAGCGGCTCAAGGTCGTGGCGGCCTTCCAGACCACCAAGAACAGCCCGCAGGGCATGGTGCTCGGTGCGATCCCGGTCATTCCGCCGGACCTGCGTCCGATGGTCCAGCTCGACGGCGGCCGCTTCGCGACCTCCGATCTCAATGACCTGTACCGCAGGGTCATCAACCGCAACAACCGGCTCAAGCGACTGATCGACCTCGGCGCGCCCGAGATCATCATCAACAACGAGAAGCGGATGTTGCAGGAGTCGGTGGACGCGCTGTTCGACAACGGCAGGCGCGGCCGCCCGGTCAGCGGCCCGGGAAACCGCCCGCTGAAGTCGCTGTCCGACCTGCTCAAGGGCAAGCAGGGGCGCTTCAGGCAGAACCTGCTCGGTAAGCGTGTGGACTACTCGGGCCGTTCGGTGATCATCGTCGGTCCGCAGCTGAAGCTGCACCAGTGCGGGCTGCCGAAGGAGATGGCGGTCGAGCTGTTCAAGCCGTTCGTCATGAAGCGGCTGGTCGACCTGAACCACGCCCAGAACATCAAGTCCGCGAAGCGGATGGTCGAGCGGCAGCGCCCGCAGGTCTGGGACGTGCTCGAAGAGGTCATCTCCGAGCACCCGGTGCTGCTCAACCGTGCCCCCACGCTGCACAGGCTGGGTATTCAGGCTTTCGAGCCCCAGCTGGTCGAGGGCAAGGCGGTGCAGCTGCACCCGCTGGTCTGCGAGGCGTTCAACGCCGACTTCGACGGTGACCAGATGGCCGTGCACCTTCCGCTGTCCGCCGAGGCTCAGGCCGAGGCCAGGGTGCTGATGCTGTCCAGCAACAACATCCTCTCGCCCGCCTCCGGGCGTCCGCTGGCGATGCCGCGCCTGGACATGGTCACCGGGTTGTACTACCTGACTCGGGAGAAGGAGGGCGCGACCGGGGAAGGCCACGCCTACTCCTCGTACGACGAGGCGATCATGGCCCACGACCACGGTTCGCTGGACCTGCAGGCCAGGATCAAGATCCGGATGCGCGACATCGTCCCGACCGAGGAGGAGACTCCGGAGGGCTGGGAGTCCGGCCAGTCGGTGACGATGGACACCACCCTCGGCAGGGTGATGTTCAACGAGCTGCTGCCCGATGACTACCCCTTCGTCAACAAGATGCTGGGCAAGAAGGCGCAGGGTGCGATCGTGAACGATCTCGCCGAGCGCTACCCGATGGTCTCGGTCGCGCAGACGCTGGACAAGCTCAAGGACGCGGGCTTCTACTGGGCGACGCGCTCCGGTGTGACCACCGCGATCTCCGACGTGCTCGTTCCGCCGAACAAGAAGGAGATCCTGGACTCCTACGAGTCCAAGGCCGACCAGGTCGAGAAGAGGTACCGGCGTGGTGCCCTCTCCCACGAGGAGCGCAACGCCGAGCTGGTCAAGGTCTGGAACGCGGCCAAGGACGACGTGTCCGAGGCGATGGAGAACAACTTCCCGGACGACAACTCGATCAGCATGATCGTGCGTTCCGGCGCGGCCGGGAACATGTCCCAGATCGTCCAGCTCGCCGGTATGCGTGGTCTGGTCTCCAACCCGAAGGGTGAGTACATCCCCCGCCCGATCAAGACCAACTTCCGGGAAGGTCTGTCGGTGCTGGAGTACTTCATCTCCAACCACGGTGCCCGCAAGGGTCTGGCCGACACCGCGCTGCGTACTGCCGACTCGGGCTACCTGACCCGTCGCCTGGTGGACGTTTCGCAGGACGTCATCGTGCGGGAGCTGGACTGCGGAACCGACCGCGGTATCCGCATGCCGATCGGGGAGACCACCCCGGACGGCAAGCTCGTCCGGGAGAAGAACGTGGAGACCAGCGTCTACGCGCGGATGACCGCCGAGGACGTGAAGGACTCCGAGGGCAACATCCTGTTCGGCCGTGGTGCCGACCTGGGTGACCCGGCCATCGAGAGCCTGCTCGCGGCCGGTGTGAGCACCGTGCGGGTCCGCAGCGTGCTCACCTGCGAGTCCGGTTCCGGTGTCTGCTCCTACTGCTACGGGCGTTCGATGGCGACCGGCAAGCTGGTCGACGTCGGCGAGGCCGTCGGCATCGTCGCGGCGCAGTCCATCGGTGAGCCCGGTACGCAGCTGACCATGCGTACGTTCCACCAGGGCGGTGTCGGCGGCGACGACATCACCGCCGGTCTGCCGCGTGTCCAGGAGCTGTTCGAGGCCAGGCTGCCGAAGGGCAAGGCCCCGATCGCCGATGCCTCCGGACGGATCCGCCTGGAGGACAACGACCGCTACTGGAAGATGACGCTGACGCCGGACGACGGCAGCGACGAGATCGTCTACGACAAGCTGTCGAAGCGGCAGCGGCTCGCGGTGATCAACGTCGGTGGCACCGAGCGTCAGGTGGAGGACGGCGACCACGTCGAGGTCGGCCAGCGCCTCATGGAGGGTGCTGTCGACCCGCACGAGATCCTGCGGGTTCTCGGGCCGCGGGAGGCACAGCTGCACCTGGTCCGCGAGGTGCAGGAGGTGTACCGCTCGCAGGGTGTCGGTATCCACGACAAGCACGTCGAGGTCATCGTCCGGCAGATGCTGCGGCGGGTCATCATCATCGACTCCGGTGCGACCGAGTTCCTCCCCGGGTCCCCGGTGGAGCGTGCCCAGTTCGAGTCGGAGAACCGCCGCGTCGTTTCCGAGGGCGGCGACCCCGCCTCCGGTCGTCCGGTCCTGATGGGCATCACGAAGGCCTCGTTGGCCACCGAGTCGTGGCTGTCGGCGGCCTCCTTCCAGGAGACCACCAGGATCCTGACCAACGCCGCGATCGAGGGCGCCAGCGACAAGCTGATCGGCCTGAAGGAGAACGTCATCATCGGTAAGTTGATCCCGGCGGGTACCGGTATCAACAAGTACCGCAACATCCAGGTTCAGCCGACCGAGGAAGCACGTGCGGCCGCCTACGCGATCCCGTCCTACGACGACGGGTACTACGCGCCGGACGTGTTCGGTCCCGGAACCGGTGCCGCGGTCCCGTTGGACGACTTCGATTTCGGACGCGACTACCGCTGACGCGGGACGGGGCGAACCGGCTGAGCTCGGTTCGCCCCGTGGTCGCGCTCCTTCCCGCCGGGGCTCCCTGCTCGTCTCCTCAGAGCAGGGAGCCCCTTCTCGTGTGCCGGGGACCGGGAACGCTCGGTCGCCGGCACGCGAGCCGCGGCGGGGTCCGGCGCGGAAGAGCCGGGATCAGCTCTCCAGGTCCTCCAGCGTCTTGCGCACCCGCTGAAGTTCGGCCTCCAGCTCGGCGAGCCTGGCCTCGTGCTGCTGCCTGGCTTCGCTGATCAACGACTCGATGGCCTCGGAAATGTCGTCGTGCAGCTCGCCCGCCGCCTTGGAGACGGAGGAGGCGGCGATGGGCAGCCCCTGCACGATCTTCTTGCCCCCGTGGGTCAGATCGGCCTGCCACTCTCCTTCGGCGGTGCCGCTGACCGTCAGGGTGAGCTCGACCGAGCGCGTCTTGCGCGCGGAGCTCTGCTTACGCCCCTTGGTCTTTTTCTGCGTTCCCTGCTCCTCCGAGCCGTTGTCACCGTTCTGGGCGGTGTTGTCGGCGGACTGCTTCTCGGAGGGGGTTTCCTCGACCGTCTGCTCGGTCACGGACTGGTCGGCGGGTGTGTCTTGTTGTTCGTTCACTGTTCCTCTCTCGAATGACACCGACGGGAAAAGGTCGGGACGGACCACCTGTTCCGAAGTTCCCGCGTGCGGTGCGGGCACCCGCCGTTGACGATCCCGGGCGGGATCTCACGGTTGCCGGGTGCTGCCGCGGCCCCGGGGTTCCGATAAGCCCCGGAGCAGTGCGCGCAGGGAGTTTCCGAAGGAGTGCCCCGGTGGGGCGGCGTAGCCGATCACCAACCCGTCCTGGCGCCGCCTTTCGTCGATCCAGTGTTCGGCCAGTCCTTCCAGAGCCACCGAATGCCGTCGCATACGCTTCAACATCCGTTCCTCCGAGGGGCCGTCCGGATCGAGGCGCAGCGTCAGGTGCAAACCGGCCGCGATGCCGGCGGGGTAGAGCTCGTGCCGCGTGTCCGATTCACGAATGGCGGAAACGAGCTGCTTTCTCCGTCGCCGGTAGACCGCGCGGCAGCGCCGCACGTGTTGATCATAGCTTCCCGAGCGGAGCATTTCGGCCAGGGTGAGTTGGTCGAACACCGGAGGGTTCCGGTCCGCGTGCGCTTTGACCTCCCACACCGGCCCCACCAGGCCGGGAGGCAGCACCAGCCAGGAAAGGCGGAGACCGGGAGCGAGGGCTTTGCTCGTCGTTCCCGCGTAGACGACGTTTCGCGGAGCGAGCCGCTGCAGGGCTCCGACGGGTTCACGGTCGAAACGGAACTCGCCGTCGTAGTCGTCCTCGACGACCAGTCGTTGCTCGGATGCGGCCGCTTCGCACAGCGCCTTCCTCCGGCGGGCGGACATGGTCGAGCCGAGCGGGTACTGGTGCGCGGGGGTGACCACGACGGCGGGGCTTTCGATGCCGGTGACGTCGATTCCTTCCGCGTCCACCGGGACGGCGCGCACCTCCAGCCCCTCGGCGCGGGGGATCCCGCGCAGCTTCGGCAGCGCCGGGTCCTCGTAGTCGACGGAGCGCGTGCCACGCTGCCGCAGCACGGCGCTCAGCACGGCGAGCGCGCGGTGGTGGCCCTCGCAGACGACGACCTGCTCCGGTGTGGTGTGCACTCCGCGCACCCGGCCCAGGTACTCGGTGAGCGCGGTACGCAGCGCGGGGTGGCCGCAGGGGTTTCCGTAGTCGAGTTCCCCGGCCGGTACCGCGCGCAGCGCGCGGTGTTGTGCCGCGGTCCAGTCCTGGCGGGGGAACATGCTGAGGTCCGGTTTCCCGGGGAGCAGGTCCCAGCGCAGTTCGGTGCCCCTGCGGGTGGCGGGGATGCCGGTGGGTTTCGGTTCGTCGAAGGGGCCGGTGGCGACCGTGGTGGGGGAGCCCTGTCGTACGACCAGGTAGCCCTCGGCGGCGAGGAGCTCGTGGGCACGTGTGACAGTGCCCCTGGAGATTCCCAGATCGGCGGCGAGCGCCCTCGTGGAGGGAACCCTGCTGCCTGCGGGCAGTCTGCCCTTCCGCACGGCGTCCCTGAGCGCGGATGCCAGCGTGCGACCGCCCGGGCGTGCGGGGAGTTCAAGGTGCAGGTCGAGCCCGAGCGAACTCGCGCGGTACGAACTGGACTCGTTCGTGGACATCGAACTGGAGCATATATCGGCCGCCGCGCGTTCTAGCTTGGAACCATGACGCAACAACGCATGGAGCTGGCCGCGCTGACTCCGCGGGTTTACCGGGAGATGAAGCGCCTGGAGGAGGCCGTCGCCGCGGAACTGCGCGAGGCCGGAGTCGAAGCGGAGATCCACGAGCTGCTCAAGATCCGGTCCTCACAGCTCAACGGATGCGGTTTCTGCCTGGACATGCACCTCGGGGAGGCCAGGAAGTCCGGTGTGGACGAGCGGCTCATCGACGTGTTGCCGGCCTGGCGGGAGATGGAGCTGTACTCGGAGCGGGAGCGCGCCGCGCTCGCCCTGGCCGAGGAGGTCACCCTCATCCACGAGGACGGTGTGTCGGACGAGACGTGGCAGGGGGCGGAGAAGGTGTTCTCCGGAACGGAGCTGGCCGCGCTCGTCTGGGCGGCCACGAGCATCAACACCTGGAACAGGTTGGCCATCACCTCGCGGGCACAACCCCCGCGGCGGGATTCCCGATCTCCCGAGTGATCCTCCCGACGCGCCGACGGTTGGTACTCTCTGCCCCGCACGGAACGAACGGCGGGAACGGGTGAGCCTCCCCGGGGGGGCGGCCTGTGTGATCGCACGAGTGCCGGGCGACCCGCGCACGTTCGCTCGGCCTCGGCACACCGGGGGCGTGCCGCGCTTTTCCGGGTTCCGGTCCGGTAGTACCGAACCGATCAGGAGAAACCACCGATGAGTGACAACCGGTCCCGTACGGGTGAGGTGGGCGGCGATTTCGCCGCTTCCCGGCCGTTGAGCTGGTCCGATCGACTGCGTGGCGCGCTGCTCGGCGGCGCGGTGGGCGACGTGCTCGGCTCCGGCGTGCGGGGGTGGAGTCTGTCCGCGATCCGCCAGTGGCTCGGCGGCCGTGGTGTCCTGGACTTCCTGCCGGTCTTCGGGCGCAGGGGCGCCGTGTCCGACCTGTCGCAGCTGACCGTGTTCACCATGGACGCCCTGCTGCGGGCGCGGGCCACCGGGGAGCAGGACCCGCTGCCGGTGATCCGCTCGAACCACCTCGCCTGGTTGCACACCCAGGGCGTTCCCTGGCCCTATGCGATGGCCGGGTACTGGCGCAGTCACCCCGAGCCCACGGGTTGGTTGCTGCGGCGGCCCGAGCTGTTCTCCACGCGCAACCCGGGTGGGAACGCTCTGCGGTTGTTGTCCACTCTGGTCGACCGGGTTCCGGGGGAGCCGGGGGCGCAACCCGCGCAGGAGATCCCCGCCGGGGAACGCGCCTTCGCCGACTGCCTCGTGTGGACCGCTCCTTTGATGGTCTGGAGCGGCGACGCCCGCCGGGTCGCCGGGGTGGCGTCCCGCGTGCCGCGTTTGCTGACGACGCATTACGAGACACGGGCCACGAGCGCGTTGCACGCGGACGTGCTGGGCGGGCTGCTCAACGGTCTGCCGCTGTGGGAGGCGGTGCGTTCCTGGGAGGTCAACCGCTCGCACCTGGAGAACGGAACCCCTCCCGCGGCCGTGTTGCGGACCGTGCACGCCGCCATGTTCATCGCGCAGCAGGGGCAGCCACCGGACCCGCGCATGTTGGACATCGAGTTCTGCCCGTCCGAAGGTCTGGGCGAGCTCGGCATCGCCTTCGCCGCCGTCGCTTCGGCGGGGAACTTCACCGATGCCGTGATCACGGCGGTGAACCATTCCGCGGACAGCGGTGTAGCCGGTGCGCTCGCCGGGCAGCTCGCGGGAGCCGTTCACGGAGCGGAGGCGATCCCGGGGCGCTGGACGGCCGAGCTCGAACTCCGCGAGGTGCTGGAGACGTTGGCTTCCGACGCGGCGGAGGCCTTCGCCCCGCCGCCGCCACCGAGGTGGGCGCGCCGTTATGTCGCGGAGGGCGGACGGGGGCGGCGTGAGCTGGACTCACCCGACTGGACGGTGGAAGCCGGTGGTGCTTCCTCCGGACGGGGAGAGGAACAGGCCCCGCCGACCCAGGTGCTGCCCGCCGTGGTCGCCGATGCGGAGGAGGCCGGGACTCCTGCCGAGCCGTCCGTCCGGCAGGACTCCGCGGAGAGCGCCCCCGCAGGCACCGCCGAGGAAGCCGAGCGAGCGGAAAACGCCGACACGGAACCGCGCGGTGTGCCCTTCGCGGGTGGCGTGACCGCCCCGTGGGAGCGCGAGCAGACGGAGAGCTCGGCTCCCGAGGGGGCGGGGCCCGTGCGGGGAGGTGAGCCTCCCGCTGAGGAGTTGGGCGCGGAGTTCGCCGAGCGGCACCGGGAATCCGCGACGGGGGAAACCGACCAGGGGACCGACCGGATCCTGCTGGTGAGGCCAACGCCGTCGAGCGCCCCCACCGGCGAGGAGGAAGCCGCTCCGGAGGGGGGCGGGGAAGTTCCCGGTCCGTCCGAGGAGCCGTCGGCTCCGGACCGGGAAGGGGCCGCTCCCGCGGTCTCCTCCCCGGAACGTGCCCCGGCTGGGGAGGTGCTCCCCGAAGACTCCGGTTCCGCGGCCGCCGGGCCCGGGGAGTCCGCGGCGGCGGAGGGCGACTCCGAAGAGGCTTTCCAGGAAGAGGCCGAGCCCGTGGAGACCGATCCGGCGGGAAGCGCGGCCGACAGCGGTGGTTTCGCGGGCGAACCGCCCGCGGAGGAGGGGGCACGGCAACCTCGTGTGCAGCGGGGGAAGGCGGACGAGGTCTTCGGGGTGGTCACCGCGCCCCCGGATTGGCACGCTGCCGGGGAAGCGAGCGGCGGAACCGGCGAGACGCCACGCATCAAGCTTCCCGGGATCGACGAGCTCCCCCCGTTGCCGGAGCACCGTCCCCGTCGGGGTTCGGCGGGAACGACTCCCGGTGCGGAGGAGGAGCGGGAAAGGGCCTCGGCCGCGGACGCGGGGGAGACGGGCGAGGAGCCCGCCGAGCGGGACCGGCCTCGTGGGGAGGACACCCCCTTGCCGATCTCCTTCGAACCGTTCGCCTCGGTTCCGTACATGGAGAGCGGGGCCGTGGAACGACTCGTCGGCGGGGAGGACGAGTCGCAGGAGGCGGAGCCCTCACCGCGGGCGGAGGAGCAGTCCGCGGCGGTGCCTGCGGGCGCCGGGGGCGAGCACGCGGTCGTGGAGGAGTCCGCCGCCGAGGTGCCCTCCGCGACCGAGCGGATCCTGGGATGTCTGCTCGGAAGCGCCACGGGCGACGCGCTGGGGGCGGGGCTCACCGAGGCCTCGGCCGCGGAGATCGCAGCCTGGCACGGCCCACAGGGTCCGTCCGGGCTGCCCGAGTACGCGGGAACGCGCGGGGCGGCCACGGCCGCCACCCAGACGGCGTTGTTCACCTGCGAGGGGCTCATCCGCGCTCGCGAGGCGCGTGCGGCCCGGGCGGCGGACCCCTTCCGCGAGGTGCGGTTGGCGAGTCAGCGCTGGCTGTACACCCAGGGGGTCGACTGGCAGTGGGCCGTGGGCGAGCTGACCGTCGATCACCCCGCTCCGGACGGATGGCTCGTCGGGGTGCCCGAGTTGTTCGCCGTGCGCTCGCCGGGTGCGTCGGTGTACGCGGAGCTGGAGGCCTTCGGGGAACGTTCGGCGCAGGGTGACCAGTCCGCTCCGGTGGACAACTCCACGGGGTGCGGAGCGCTGGTGCGCGCCACCCCGGCAGCGTTCTGGTCGTCCGAACCGGCCGAGGTCTTCGAACTGGGTGTGCGGATCGCGACGCTCACGCACGGGCACCCGAGTGGTTACCTGCCTGCCGGGGCGCTCGCGGTGATCGTGCAACAGGTCGTGCTCGGCAGGGGACTGGACGACGGGGTCTGGCTGGCTCTGCAGGTCTTGGAGACCTGGCAGGGCCACGAGGACACCACCGCCGCTTTGGCCGGGGCCGCGGAGCTGGCTGCCTCCGGTGTCCCGAGTCCCGAGGAGCTCGGAGGGCAGCTGGGCGCGGGCAGGAGCGCGGACGAGGCGCTCGGGATCGCCGTGTGCGCCGCCCTCACCGCGGAGGACGTGCGGACCGCCCTGCGGACCGCGGTCGGTCATTCGGGGAACAGCAGCGCCACGGGCGCGGTGTGCGGAAGCATCGTCGGCGCCGCGCTGGGAGTCGGTTCCCTTCCGGTCGACTGGATGGCCGAGCTGGAGCTGAGGGGGACCGTGGAACGCATGGCCATGGACTGCGTGGCCGCGTTCGACTCCCGGTTGCGTCCGGAGGAGAGCACCGCGGACACCACGGACGGGGACAGCGACTGGCGGCGCAGGTATCCGGTTCGGACGAGTGGTCGTGTTCCGGAACCCCCCTCGGAGAGTGAGGTCGGCCCCTCCTCCGCGGTCGTTGCCGAGGAGGGCGCGGATTCGTGGAAGGCCTCCCCGGACCGGGGGGAGACCGGCTCGGAGGAGGGGAGCGAAGCCGCGCGGGACCCGGTGGGGGTCCCCGCTCCCGCTTTCCACGCTGGTTCCACGTCTTCGCGGGGTGCGGACGACAGCGCTCGGCAGTGGCAGGCGCCTCACGTCCCGGAGCCGCAGGCGGCGGTCGCCGGCGAGCACGTCCCCCGGGAGGAGCGAAGCGTCCACGAGGACCCCGCCGTGCCCGCGGAGCGGAGCGCGGCGAGCGCGGTCGCCGAGGAGCGCGGGGAATCCGCGGAGTCGTTCGCGGAGCCGGAGTCGTTCACGGAACCGGGGGACAGCACTGTTGCGGTAGCGGTGGCTCCCGGAACGGATTCATCCGAAGGGGTGAGTGTGGACGGTGCTCCTGCGGAGCGCGCCCCGGACGGTGACGCGCGGGAGACGAACGTCCTCCCCGTGGTGACCGAGTCGTCCGGTGCTCGGGAGGAAGCGGGTCCCGGGGAGACCGTCGCGGAGGAGCCCGCCGTGAAGGAGCGGAGCGGCGCGGAGCACTCCGCCGGGACGAGCGGGCGGCAGGACCCGGCGCCGGGGGCGGAGCCGTCAGGTCCTCCCACCGAGGGGCAGTACGGTGGGGCCGCCGAGCCGATGTCCGCCGAGGAGCGTCATCCGAAGCCCGCGCCCCGCAGGATCAACAGCGTCAGCGCCGGGGAACTCGATCTGACGGGGGACCCGACGGAGAAGTGACCGCGGCCGCTCGGTCCGGCGCCCGCTCCGCGGGAGCGGGCGCCGGACCCCGCCGGTGGTGACCTGGCGAGCCGTCGGCTCTTGCCCCGGTGGGTAGAGTCGCGGGAGAGACGTTCGTGGCGCAGGTGGACACCCCCGTTTTGACCCCCTGCAAACGGGGCAGGTATCTTTGTGACTTGGACCCGCAACCCCTCGGGTCACTCCGCATGTCCGTGCGCGAGAACCGCCCGCGTGGTCGGCGGGGGAGCGCCCGTGGATGGTGCGGAACTCTCCTGACGGCCCACCGGGGTGCGCACCCGCTGGGACGCCGCCCCGCCAAACGGCCGAGGAACGGGCGACACGCCCGACCTCGTGTCGCGGATGTGGGGCGTGAGGAGACCCAAGTACAACAAAGACCTGGGTAAGCGGTGCTCGGCGCCAGGGGTGCGAACGGTGCTCGAACGAGCGCTGCCGTGAACGAGTACCACCAAGACACGAACGCTCGAGAAGAAAGCCGGTCCATGCCCACCATCCAGCAGCTGGTCCGTAAGGGCCGCCACGACAAGGCCTCGAAGGTCACCACAGCGGCGCTCAAGGGAAGTCCGCAGCGCCGCGGAGTGTGCACACGCGTGTACACGACTACTCCGAAGAAGCCCAACTCATCGCTGCGCAAGGTTGCGCGTGTCAAGCTCACCAGCGGTGTCGAGATCACCGCCTACATTCCCGGTGAGGGGCACAACCTGCAGGAGCACTCGATCGTGCTCGTCCGTGGCGGCCGTGTGAAGGACCTCCCCGGCGTCCGCTACAAGATCATTCGCGGTTCGCTCGACACCCAGGGTGTGAAGAACCGCAAGCAGGCTCGCAGCCGGTACGGAGCGAAGAAGGAGAAGAGCTGATGTCCCGCAAGGGTCCCGCCCCCAAGCGGTCAGTCGATTCCGATCCCGTCTACAGTTCGCCTCTGGTTACCCAGCTGGTGAACAAGATCCTGGTGGACGGGAAGCGTTCGCTGGCCGAGCGTGTCGTGTACTCGGCGCTGGAAGGCTGCCGTGAGAAGACCGGCACCGATCCGATCGTGACGCTCAAGCGCGCGTTGGACAACGTCAAGCCCTCGCTGGAGGTGCGCAGCCGCCGTGTCGGTGGCGCGACCTATCAGGTTCCGGTCGAGGTGCGCGCCGGTCGTTCGACCACGCTGGCTCTGCGCTGGGTGGTGCGTTTCGCCCGCCAGCGCCGTGAGAAGACCATGATCGAGCGCCTTACCAACGAGCTGCTCGACGCCAGCAACGGTCTCGGTGCGAGTGTCAAGAAGCGCGAGGACACGCACAAGATGGCGGAGTCGAACAAGGCTTTCGCTCATTATCGGTGGTGACGCCGGGTCGGCTATATTGCCCGCCTCGGCTCACCGATTCGACAGCTTCAGGCTTGCTGTAGGAACGGGGACGAACTCGTGGCACGCGACGTGCTGACCGACCTGACCAAGGTCCGCAACATCGGCATCATGGCCCACATCGACGCGGGCAAGACCACCACGACCGAACGGGTGCTGTACTACACCGGGATCAACTACAAGCTCGGTGAGGTGCACGACGGCGCCGCGACGATGGACTGGATGTCGGAGGAGCAGAAGCGGGGTATCACCATTACCTCGGCTGCTACCACGACGTTCTGGCAACAGCATCAGATCAACCTCATCGACACCCCCGGGCACGTCGACTTCACGGCCGAGGTGGAGCGTTCGCTGCGCGTGCTCGACGGTGCCGTCGCGGTGTTCGACGGCAAGGAGGGGGTCGAGCCCCAGTCCGAGCAGGTTTGGCGCCAGGCGGACAAGTACGGAGTTCCGCGCATCTGCTTCGTCAACAAGATGGACAAGATGGGCGCCGACTTCTACTTCACGCTCGGCACCATCCGGGAGCGGCTCGACGCCAAGCCGTTGGTACTGCAGCTGCCGATCGGTAGCGAGTCCGACTTCGAGGGCGTTGTCGACCTGGTCAGCATGAAGGCGCTGACCTGGCGCGGTGACGTGGCCAAGGGCTCCACGTACGAGATCGAGGAGATCCCCGCGGACCTCGTCGAGACGGCCAAGGAGTACCGCAGCGAGCTGCTCGAGTCCGTCGCGGAGTCCAGCGAGGAGCTGATGGAGGCCTACTTCGGCGGTGAGGAGCTCACCGCCGAGCAGATCAAGCAGGGCGTCCGCACGCTCACGCTGAACCAAGAGGCGTTCCCCGTGATGTGCGGGACGGCGTTCAAGAACAAGGGCGTGCAGCCGATGCTGGACGCCGTGGTCGAGTACCTGCCTTCGCCGCTGGACATCCCCGCCGTGCAGGGCACGCTGCCCGGTTCCGGTGCGGAGACCTCCCGCGAGGCGAGCACCGAGGAGCCGTTCTCCGCGCTGGTGTTCAAGGTCGCCGTCCATCCCTTCTACGGCAAGCTCACCTACGTCCGGGTCTACTCCGGCAAGATCTCGCAGGGCGCTCAGGTGATGAACCCGATCAGGGACCGCAAGGAGCGCATCGGAAAGCTCTTCCAGATGCATTCCAACAAGGAGAACCCGGTCGACGAGGGACAGGCCGGGCACATCTACGCGGTGGTCGGGATGAAGGACACCAGCACCGGTGACACGCTCTGCGATCCGCAGAACCAGGTCATCCTGGAGTCCATGAGTTTCCCGGATCCGGTCATCGAGGTCGCGATCGAACCCAAGACCAAGGCCGACCAGGAAAAGCTGTCGACCTCGATCCAGAAACTCGCCGAAGAGGACCCGACCTTCCAGGTCAAGTACGACGAGGAAAACGGTCAGACCATTGTCAAGGGCATGGGTGAGCTCCACCTCGAGGTCCTGGTCAATCGGATGAAGACCGATTTCAAGGTCGAGGCCAACATCGGCAAGCCGCAGGTCGCCTATCGCGAGACGATCCGCAAGACCGTCGAGAAGCACGAGTTCACCCACAAGAAGCAGACCGGTGGTTCCGGTCAGTTCGCCCGTGTGGTGATCAACCTCGAGCCGATCGAGCAGTCCGCGGAAAGCGCGACCTACGAGTTCGACAACCAGATCACCGGTGGGCGCATCCCCCGCGAGTACATTCCTTCGGTGGACGAAGGTGCCCAGGACGCCATGCAGATCGGTGTGCTGGCGGGCTACCCGATGGTCGGTGTCAAGATGACCTTGGTGGACGGCCAGTACCACGAGGTCGACTCCTCGGAAATGGCGTTCAAGGTCGCCGGTTCGATGGCGATGAAGGAGGCGGCCGCCAAGGCAAGCCCGGCGCTGCTCGAACCGTTGATGGCGGTCGAGACGACGACACCCGAGGAATACATGGGTGAAGTCATCGGCGACCTCAACTCCCGCCGTGGTCACGTTCAGGCCATGGAGGAGCGTGGCGGTTCCCGCGTCGTCAAGGCGTTGGTGCCGCTGTCCGAGATGTTCGGATACGTGGGCGATCTGCGTTCCAAGACGCAGGGCCGCGCGAACTACTCGATGGTGTTCGACTCCTACGGCGAGGTTCCGGCGAACGTGGCCAAGGAGATCATCGCGAAGGCTACGGGGGAGTAACTCCGTCGTAGTCCGATATCGGTCCACGTCCGAGCTCCAGGGGTGGACCGGTGTCACAACCCGACAGGACTCCGCCCGATACGTGGTCCCCGCGCGGGAGGGCGCGCGGTCGGAGCTCGTCGTACGGCGGAAATGATGACGAGTCCAGGAGGACATTCCAGTGGCGAAGGCGAAGTTCGAGAGGGACAAGCCGCACGTCAACATCGGGACCATCGGTCACGTTGACCACGGCAAAACCACCCTGACCGCGGCTATCACCAAGGTCCTGCACGACAACCACCCGGACCTGAACCCCTACACGCCTTTCGAGGACATCGACAAGGCGCCGGAGGAGAAGGACCGCGGGATCACGATTCAGATCGCGCACGTCGAGTACCAGACCGAGGCGCGGCACTACGCCCACGTGGACGCTCCGGGCCACGCGGACTACGTGAAGAACATGATCACCGGTGCCGCCCAGATGGACGGTGCGATCCTGGTTGTGGCTGCGACCGACGGTCCGATGCCGCAGACCCGTGAGCACGTGCTGCTCGCCAAGCAGGTCGGCGTGCCGTACATCCTCGTCGCCCTGAACAAGGCCGACATGGTCGACGACGAGGAGATCATGGACCTCGTCGAGATGGAGGTCCGCGAGCTGCTCAGCGAGCAGGACTTCCCCGGTGACGACGTTCCGATCATCCGGGTCTCCGCACTCAAGGCGCTCGAGGGCGACGCCGAGTGGGGCCAGAAGATCATGGAGCTGCTCAACGCGGTGGACGCCAGCGTCCCGGACCCGACCCGGGCCACCGACCAGTCGTTCCTGATGCCGGTGGAGGACGTCTTCTCCATCACCGGTCGCGGGACCGTGGTCACCGGCCGTGTCGAGCGCGGTGTCATCAAGGTGAACGAAGAGGTCGAGATGGTCGGCATCAAGGACAAGCCGATCAAGACCACCGTCACCGGTGTCGAGATGTTCCGCAAGCTGCTCGACCAGGGTCAGGCCGGCGACAACGTCGGTCTGCTGCTGCGCGGTGTCAAGCGCGAGGACGTCGAGCGCGGTATGGTCGTCATC
Organism: Actinopolyspora biskrensis; assembly: GCF_013408175.1. Lineage (GTDB taxonomy): Bacteria > Actinomycetota > Actinomycetes > Mycobacteriales > Pseudonocardiaceae > Actinopolyspora > Actinopolyspora biskrensis. Next base: position 192,952 of record NZ_JACBYW010000003.1, on the reverse strand, counting down.
AAGCCGGGGACGACCACCCCGCACACCGAGTTCGAGGCACAGGTCTACATCCTGTCCAAGGACGAGGGCGGTAGGCACACGCCGTTCTTCAACAACTACCGTCCGCAGTTCTACTTCCGTACCACCGACGTGACCGGTGTGGTGACCCTGCCCGAGGGCACCGAGATGGTCATGCCCGGTGACAACACGGAGATGTCCGTGCAGCTCATCCAGCCCATCGCGATGGAGGAAGGGCTGCGTTTCGCGATCCGCGAGGGCGGCCGCACGGTCGGCGCGGGCCGCGTCATCAAGGTCAACAAGTGACGGGCGGGGGTTCCGTCCGGTGAGCACCGGTTCGGAACCCCCACCCCCGGTTCGGGGTGGCACATCCGGTGTGTCACCCTGAATGGGTTGCCTCTCAGGGCGGCTGGACCGAGGCGACGAACCCGTGAACTCGGGATCGTGATTCGGCCCGGCCGCCCTGATGTGGGCACGCCGTGCCCGTGATTCACTTCGCGGACCGGCGTTCCGGTTGCGCGGGTGCCGCCGGACAGACGTTCCGGCCGGGGCCGATATAGGTGGCAACCCGAGGTGTACGGATCCCTGCGGATCCATCTCATCGGCGTGGATCGATGGGACCGGTTTGCATCGCGTGGGCGACACGCCCGACCGCGTGTACCGGGCACCCAGACACCTGAACAGGGGCGGGCTGCGGACCGTGGCGCCGCGCTGTGAGATAGCCGGACGCGTGTGTTCCACACGTGCTCGCGGGCGAAAAAGCAGCGACGTCGGGTCTACGCACCGCGCTAGGTACTAGCGGCACGAGACTAGAGGAACGGCAAGCCACTATGGCGGGACAAAAGATCCGCATCCGGCTCAAGGCCTACGACCACGAGGCGATCGACGCGTCCGCGCGTAAGATCGTCGAGACCGTGACGCGCACCGGCGCTTCGGTTGTCGGGCCGGTGCCGCTGCCCACCGAGAAGAACGTCTACTGCGTTATCCGCTCCCCGCACAAGTACAAGGACTCGCGGGAGCACTTCGAGATGCGCACGCACAAGCGGCTCATCGACATCGTCGAGCCGACGCCGAAGACGGTGGATGCGCTCATGCGCATCGATCTTCCGGCCAGTGTCGATGTGAATATCCAGTGAGCGGTCGACGCGCATTCGGTTCAGTGACAGGCGGCGGAGAGAACGAGAGCCATGTCTGAAAGGCAGATGAAGGGGATTCTGGGCACCAAGCTCGGGATGACCCAGGTCTTCGACGACTCCAACCGGGTGGTCCCGGTGACGGTCGTGCAGGCCGGGCCCAACCTGATTACCCAGGTCCGTACCAAGGAGAACGACGGTTACCAGGCCGTCCAGCTGGCGTTCGGCGCCATCGATCCGCGCAAGGTGAGCAAGCCGCGCAGCGGCCAGTTCGCCAAGGCGGGTGTGACGCCGCGGCGTCACCTGGTCGAGCTGCGCACCTCGGATGCCAAGGACTACGAACTCGGTCAGGAGCTGACCGCTGACGTGTTCGAGTCCGGCGCGAACGTGGACGTGGTCGGTACCAGCAAGGGCAAGGGTTTCGCCGGTACGGTCAAGCGCTACGGCTTCGCCCGTCAGGGGCAGAGCCACGGTACGCAGGCCGTGCACCGTAAGCCCGGCTCCATCGGTGGTTGCGCTTACCCCGCACGGGTGTTCAAGGGCAAGAAGATGCCGGGTCGCATGGGCGGCAAGCGCGTGACCACCCAGAACCTCAAGGTGCACCGGGTCGACGACGAGTCCGGATTGCTGCTGATCAAGGGAGCGATCCCCGGGCCGAACGGCGGCCTCGTGCTGGTCAAGAGCTCTACGAAGGGTGGTGCGTGATGGCCGCTAAGCTCGACGTCCGCACACCGGACGGGAACACCGACGGGCAGGTCGACCTGCCGGCGGAGCTGTTCGACGCGAAGGCGAACGTGCCGCTGATGCACCAGGTCGTCACGGCTCAGCTGGCCGCGGCCCGCCAGGGAACGCACTCCGTCAAGACCCGCGGTGAGGTCGCAGGCGGCAGCAAGAAGCCCTACCGGCAGAAGGGCACCGGTAACGCTCGGCAGGGCTCGATCCGTGCCCCGCAGTTCGTCGGTGGCGGCACCGTGCACGGGCCCACCCCGAGGGACTACTCGCAGCGCACCCCCAAGAAGATGAAGGCGGCCGCGCTGCGCAGTGCGTTGTCCGACCGTGCCCGCGCCGGCCAGGTACACGTCGTCACCGAGGTGACGGGCGGCGAGAAGCCGTCCACCAAGGAAGCCAAAGCGACGCTGCGGGGTGTGACCGACGCCAGGCGTGTGCTGGTGGTGCTCAACAGCACCGAGGAGACCGCATGGCTGAGCCTGCGGAACCTGCCTCACGTGCATGTCCTCGACCCCGGTCAGCTGAACACCTACGACGTGTTGGTCAACGACGACGTCGTGTTCAGCAAGGGGGCCTTCGAGCGCTTCGTCGCCGAGCGGTCGCCGAAGCGCTCGGCCAAGACCGCGGTCACCCCCGACGCGACTTCGAGTCAGGCTGAGGAGGCAGACCAGTGATCCCCGATCCGCGAGACATCCTGATCGCGCCGGTGATCTCCGAGAAGAGCTACGCACTGCTTTCGGAGAACCAGTACACGTTCCTGGTCCGCCCGAGCTCGAACAAGACCGAGATCAAGATCGCGGTCGAGAAGATCTTCGGCGTGCAGGTCAAGAGTGTCAACACGATCAACCGACAGGGCAAGCGCAAGCGCACCCGCACGGGCTTCGGCAAGCGCAAGGACACCAAGCGGGCGATCGTGACGCTGTCCCCCGATAGCAAGCCGATCGAGATCTTCGGCGGCCAGACCGCCTGAACCGGGCGGTAGAGGGCACGTCGAAGGAGACTGAGGACTGCGATAGAGATGGGCATTCGCAAGTACAAGCCGACGACCGCGGGTCGTCGCGGTTCGAGCGTGGCCGATTTCTCCGAGATCACCCGATCTCATCCGGAGAAGTCGCTGGTCCGTCCGCTGCACGGTAAGGGCGGCCGGAACGGACACGGCAGGATCACCACTCGTCACCAGGGTGGCGGTCACAAGCGTGCGTACCGCGTGATCGATTTCCGTCGGAACGACAAGGACGGTGTGCCGGCCAAGGTCGCCCACATCGAATACGACCCCAACCGCAGTGCGCGTATCGCGCTGCTGCACTACAGGGACGGCGAGAAGCGCTACATCATCGCCCCGGACAAGGTCCGCCAGGGCGACATGGTGGAGAGCGGTCCGCGTGCCGACATCAAGCCGGGCAACAACCTGCCGATGCGCAACATCCCCACCGGCACCGTGATTCACGGGATCGAGCTGCGGCCGGGCGGCGGGGCGAAGATCGCGCGTTCGGCGGGCACCAGGGTCCAGCTGGTGGCCAAGGAAGGTCCGTACGCCCAGCTGCGGATGCCCTCGGGCGAGATCCGCAACGTCGACGTGCGCTGCCGGGCCACGGTGGGCGAGGTCGGCAACTCCGAGCACTCCAACATCAACTGGGGTAAGGCGGGGCGTAGCCGCTGGAAGGGCAGGCGTCCCACTGTTCGCGGTGTCGTCATGAACCCGATCGACCACCCGCACGGCGGTGGTGAGGGACGTACCTCCGGTGGCCGGCACCCGGTCAACCCGAAGGGCAAGCCCGAGGGCCGCAGTCGCCGAAGCAAGCCCAGTGACAAGCTCATCGTTCGGCGCCGCCGCACCGGCAAGAAGAAGCGGCGCTGAGCAGGGAGGTAACGACCGATGCCACGTAGCCTGAAGAAGGGCCCGTTCGTGGACGACCACCTGCTCAAAAAGGTGGACGCTCTGAACGAGTCCAACAAGAAGACGGTGATCAAGACCTGGTCGCGCCGGTCCACGGTCATTCCGGACATGGTGGGGCACACGATCGCCGTCCACGACGGCCGCAAGCACGTGCCGGTGTTCATCAGCGAGAACATGGTTGGACACAAGCTCGGCGAGTTCGCACCGACCCGTACTTTCAAGGGTCACGTCAAGGACGACCGGAAGTCTCGCCGCCGCTGAGCGGGTTTGTGACACGAACGAGCCGGGTCGTCGAACCAGTCTGGCGACCCGGGGCAAAGGGGTAACAGGATGAATGCCCGTACCGACGACAGTGCCGCGGAAAACCCGCGTGCGGTGGCGCGGGCCCGCTTCGTCCGCGTGGCGCCGATGAAGGCGCGCCGCGTGGTCGATCTCATCAGGGGCCGTAGCGCCAGTGAAGCCCTGGACGTGCTCAAATTCGCTCCGCAGACCGCCAGCGGTCAGGTGTCGAAGGTGCTCGCCAGTGCGATGGCCAACGCGGAGAACAACAACGCGCTCGATCCGAGCACGCTGTGGGTGCACCGCGCGTATGTGGACGAGGGCCCGACGCTGAAGCGGTTCCGTCCGCGCGCCCAGGGCCGCGCCTTCCGTATCCGGAAGCGGACCAGCCACATCACGGTCGAGGTCGAGTCGCGCCAGCCGAAGGGGCAGGGCAAGTCTCGTAAGCGCAGCCAGAAGGGGAGTGCCCGGTAGTGGGTCAGAAGATCAACCCGCACGGCTTCCGGCTCGGCATCACCACGGACTGGAAGTCTCGCTGGTACGCCGACAAGCAGTACGCGGAGTACGTCGCGGAGGACGTCAAGATCCGCCGTCATCTCTCCCGCGGGATGGAACGCGCCGGGATCTCCAAGGTCGAGATCGAGCGCACCCGTGAGCGGGTGAGGGTGGACATTCACACCGCCCGTCCGGGGATCGTCATCGGCCGGCGTGGTGCCGAGGCGGACCGGATTCGCGGTTCGTTGGAGAAGCTGACCGGCAAGCAGGTTCAGCTCAACATCCTCGAGGTCAAGAACTCCGAGGCCGATGCCCAGCTGGTCGCGCAGGGCATCGCCGAGCAGCTGTCCAACCGGGTGTCCTTCCGCAGGGCGATGCGCAAGGGCATCCAGTCGGCCATGCGCTCGTCCCAGGTCAAGGGGATCAGGGTGCAGTGCAGCGGCAGGCTCGGCGGGGCCGAGATGTCCCGTTCGGAGTTCTACCGTGAGGGTCAGGTGCCGCTGCACACGCTGCGTGCGGACATGGACTACGGGTTCTTCGAGGCCCGTACGACCTTCGGCCGTATCGGTGTGAAGGTCTGGATCTACAAGGGCGAGCTCATCGGCGGCCTGAAGCAGAAGCAGCAGGAGTCCGAGGTGCGCCCGCCGCGCGGTGAGGGCGGCGGCGGCCGCGAGGGTGGCCGTGGTGGCCGCTCTGAGCGCGGTGGCCGGCGTCGTTCGGGTGCCTCCGGCACGACGAACGTGGGTACCGAGAGCGGCCGTGCCGCGAAGGGCGGCTCGAAGTCCGGAGGATCCTCGGAGAGCCCGCAGCAGGAGCAGACGGCGACGGACGCCGCCGTCGAGAACGCTCCGGCTGTCAGCGAGCCGCACGCTGAACAGAAGACGGAGGACTGAGACGTGCTCGTCCCACGCAAGGTCAGGTGGCGCAAGAGCCACGCGCCGAAGCGTAAGGGCTTCGCCAAGGGCGGCACCCGGATCAACTTCGGCGAGTACGGCATCCAAGCGCTGGAACAAGCCTACGTGACGAACCGGCAGATCGAATCGGCACGTATCGCGATCACCCGGCACGTCAAGCGTGGTGGCAAGGTCTGGATCAACATTTTCCCGGACCGCCCGCTGACGAAGAAGCCCGCCGAAACCCGCATGGGTTCGGGCAAGGGTTCGCCGGAATACTGGATCGCGAACGTCAAGCCGGGTCGGATCGTATTCGAGCTGAACTACCCGAACGAGAAAATCGCTTACGAGGCACTGAGGCGCGCGGTCCACAAGCTTCCTATGAAGTGCAAGATCGTGTCCCGCGAGGGTGGTGACTTCTGATGGCGGCTGGTGTCACCGCTACGGAGCTCCGGGAACTCAACGACGAGGAGCTCGTTTCCCGGTTGCGAGAGTCGAAGGAAGAACTGTTCAACCTTCGTTTCCAGATGGCGACTGGGCAGTTGCAGAACAACCGACGGTTGCGCGTCGTTCGCAGGGACATTGCTCGGATCTACACGATCATGCGTGAACGTGAGCTGGGCCTGTCGGTGTCTCCTGAGGGCGCCGAGGAGGGCGCGGCATGAGCGAAACAGTGACCCAAGAGCAGAATCAACAGCGCAACCAGCGCAAGACCCGCGAGGGCCACGTCGTCTCGTCCAAGATGGACAAGACGATCGTGGTGGCTCTCGAGGACCGTAAGAAGCACCCGCTCTACGGCAAGATCATGCGCAAGACCACCAAGGTCAAGGCGCACGACGAGAACAACGAAGCGGGCGTCGGCGACCGGGTGTTGTTGATGGAGACTCGTCCGCTGTCGGCAACGAAGCGTTGGCGACTGGTCGAGATCCAGGAGAAGGCCAAGTAACGCCACCTGCGGGGGGCGGCAACGAAGCCCCCCGCAGGTTGTTGTGACCGCGCATGCCGGGTCGGAAATCGGGCATGCCAGAGTGTCTCCGCGCACGAGGTGCGGAAACTTAGGGTCAGGAGTAAACGTGATCCAGCAGGAGTCGCGACTGCGAGTCGCCGACAACACCGGGGCCAAGGAGATCCTCACGATCCGGGTCCTCGGTGGGTCGGGTCGACGCTACGCGGGCATCGGTGACGTGGTGGTGGCCACGGTCAAGGAGGCCATTCCGGCCGCCGGCGTCCGGCGTGGCGATGTGGTCAAGGCGGTAATCGTCCGCCAGAAGAAGGAAAAGCGTCGTCCGGACGGTTCCTACATCCGTTTCGACGAGAACGCCGCCGTCCTGATCAGGCCGGGCGGCGACCCGCGCGGTACCCGTATCTTCGGACCCGTCGGGCGCGAGCTGCGTGACAAGAAGTTCATGAAGATCATCTCGCTCGCGCCGGAGGTGCTGTGATGAAGGTGAAGAAGGGCGACACGGTCGTCGTTACCGCCGGAAAGGACAAGGGCGCCAGGGGCAAGGTCATCCAGGCTTTCCCCAACCGGGAGCGTGTGCTGGTCGAGGGTGTGAACCAGATCAAGAAGCACACTCGGGTCTCCCGGACCGAACGGGGCGCGCAGTCCGGCGGCATCGTGACGCAGGAAGCGCCGATCCACGTCAGCAACGTGATGGTCCTGGACTCGGACGGCAAGCCCACTCGCGTTGGTTATCGCACCGGCGAGGACGGCAAGAAGGTTCGGATCTCTCGCCGCAACGGTAAGGACATCTAACTCGTGACCACCACGGAGAAGAACACCGAGAGGAATGTCCCGCGGCTGAAGGCCCGCTACCGCGACGAGATCGTCCCGGCCCTGAACGAGGAATTCGGGTACTCCAACCCGATGCTGGTTCCGGGTATGGTCAAGGTCGTCGTCAACATGGGTGTGGGCGATGCCGCGCGGGACAGCAAGCTGATCGAGGGTGCCGTCCGCGATCTCGCGATCATCACCGGTCAGCGTGCGGAAGTACGCAAGGCGCGCAAGTCCATCGCGCAGTTCAAGGTCCGCGAGGGCATGCCGATCGGCGCACGGGCGACTCTGCGCGGTGCGCGGATGTGGGAGTTCATCGATCGCCTGATCTCGATTTCCCTGCCGCGTATCCGTGATTTCCGGGGCTTGTCGCCGAAGCAGTTCGACGGTAACGGCAACTACACGTTTGGTCTCAACGACCAGTCGATGTTCCACGAGATCGATCAGGACTCGATCGACCGGGCGCGTGGTATGGACATCACGGTAGTGACAACGGCCACCACCGACGAAGAAGGCAGGTCGCTGCTGCGGCAGCTTGGCTTCCCGTTCCGGGAACAGTGACTCGTGGCCGTCGCTGCGGATCGAGACTAGGAGAACTGAGCCGATGGCCAAGAAAGCACTGATAAACAAGGCGGCACGCAAGCCGAAATTCCGGGTGCGTGGCTACACTCGTTGCCAGCGTTGCGGGCGTTCCCGCGCGGTCCTTCGCAAATTCGGCCTTTGCCGGATCTGCTTCCGCGAGATGGCCCACAGCGGCGAGCTGCCGGGGATCAGCAAGTCTTCCTGGTGAGGTCGTGACGACGGGACGACCCCTGTGCAGGGTGTCTCGTCGGGCCCTCCGAACCAGTGGCGGCAGCCCGGCAACAGGCTCGCGACGACAACGGTCCGCTCGTACTCGGAACGCGGTTCCGAGCGTGCGGAGCCAGTATCCCCGACTTCGTTTAGGCCAGGATCCAGACCGCGTTCACCGAACCGCGTTCATCGGATCGTGCGGGAAACGCGGTATCCGGGTCCGGGGAACCGAACGAGAAAGGTTGACAAGGTCACCATGACGATGACCGATCCGATCGCAGACATGTTGACACGTCTGCGCAACGGGAGTCGCGCTTACCACGACGAGATCGTGATGCCGCACTCCAAGATCAAGTCGAATATCGCCGACATTCTTCAACGCGAGGGCTACGTGGCCGGCTCTCGCGTGCAGGACGGTTCCAAGACCAAGGAACTGGTCGTGGAACTCAAGTACGGGCCCAACCGCGAGAAGTCCATTACCGGGCTGCGCCGGGTTTCCAAGCCCGGGCTGCGGGTGTATGCCAAGTCCACGAACCTGCCGAAGGTTCTGGGGGGGCTCGGCATCGCCATCATCTCGACGTCGAGCGGTCTGCAGACGGACCGGCAAGCGATGCGGAATGGTGTGGGCGGGGAAGTCCTCGCCTACGTCTGGTGAAGGAGGAGACTACGGTATGTCGCGCATCGGTAAGTTGCCGATCACCGTTCCCTCCGGCGTCGAGGTCGATATCGACGGCCAGGCGGTTACGGTGAACGGTCCCAAGGGAAAACTGCACCAGCGTATTTCCGAGCCGATCTGGGTCGAGAAGGACTCCGACGGTTCGCTGCTGGTCAAGCGTCCGGACAACGAGCGGGCCAATCGCTCGCTGCACGGCCTTTCGCGCAGCCTGATCAACAACATGGTCCTCGGGGTCAGCCAGGGCTTCCAGAAGGACCTCGAGATCCAGGGCGTGGGTTACCGCGTGGTCCAGAAGGGCGAGAGTCTCGAGTTCTCGCTGGGGTACAGCCATCCGGTGGTCATGGAGCCCCCGAAGGGAATCGAGTTCGCCACGGACGGTCCGGCGAAGCTGTCGGTCAAGGGCGTCGACAAGCAGCTCGTCGGAGAGGTAGCCGCCAGGATTCGCAAGCTGCGCCTGCCCGAGCCCTACAACGGTAAGGGCGTGCGTTACGCGGGTGAGACCATTCGCCGCAAGGTCGGGAAGACGGGTAAGTGACCATGAGCGAGAGCACCACAGCCACCAGGAAGCGCAAGCCGGTGGGCAAGAGCATCGCGACCGTGCGTCGCCGTGCCCGCACCCAGCGGCACGTCCGGATTCGCAAGAAGATCAGCGGCACGCCTCAGCGCCCCCGTCTGGTCGTCAGCCGTTCGACACGGCACATCGTCGCGCAGGTCATCGACGACACGATCGGACACACCCTGGCGTCGGCCACCACGCTGGAGGCCGGTTTGCGCACGTTCGAGGGCGACAAGAAGGCCAAGGCCACACGGGTCGGCGAGCTGGTCGCCGAGCGTGCGAGCCAAGCAGGGATCGAGAAGGTGGTTTTCGACCGTGGCGGCCACGCCTACCACGGCCGCGTAGCCGCCCTCGCGGACGCTGCGCGCGGCGGCGGTCTGGAGTTCTGAGAAGTGCGCAATAACCACATCGTCGTCGTACGAAGGATGACAGCACGTAACGGAAGGGACGCCTGATGCCTGGACGCACTCGGCGTGAAGGCGGTTCGGAATCCGGCGGCAAAGACCGCAAGGACCGCCGCGACGGTGGCCGTGGCGGGGCGGCCCAGGAAAAATCCCCGCAGTTCGAGCGTGTCGTGACCATCAACAGGGTCGCGAAGGTCGTCAAGGGCGGTAGGCGTTTCAGCTTCACCGCGCTGGTCGTCTGTGGCGACGGTGACGGCCTCGTCGGCGTCGGCTACGGCAAGGCCAAGGAAGTGCCTTCCGCCATCGCCAAGGGAGTCGAGGAAGCCAAGAAGAACTTCTTCCGTGTTCCGCGAGTCGCCGGCACGATCACTCACCCGGTGCAGGGCGAGGACGCCGCGGGCAAGGTGCTGCTGCGCCCGGCCAGTCCGGGTACCGGTGTCATCGCCGGTGGTCCCGTCCGCGCGGTGCTGGAGTGCGCGGGCGTGCACGACGTGCTGAGCAAGTCGTTGGGCAGCGGTAACTCGCTCAACATCGTGCAGGCGACCATCACGGCGCTGAGGGAACTGCAGCGCCCCGAGGAGGTCGCCGCTCGGCGCGGTCTGCCGCTGGAGGACGTCGCTCCGGCCCGGATGCTGCGTCAGCGCGCGGGTCAGGAGGTCTGAACCGATGAGCCAGTTGAAGATCACCCAGCTGCGCGGGCTGGCCGGTCGTAAGCCCAACCAGCGGGAGACCATGCGTACTCTCGGGTTGCGCAGGATCGGCCAGACCGTCACCCGTCCGAACACTTCCACGGTTCGCGGCCAGGTCGACACGGTTGGCCATCTTGTTTCGGTCGAGGAGGTCGAGTAATGGTCATCAAGATTCATGATCTGCGGCCTGCCCCCGGGGCCAAACGCGGCAAGATTCGTGTCGGCCGCGGTGAGGCTTCCAAGGGCAAGACCGCGGGCCGCGGTACGAAGGGCACGAAGGCACGTAAGACAGTGGCCCCCGGCTTCGAGGGTGGCCAGATGCCGCTGCAGATGCGGCTGCCGAAGCTGCGTGGCTTCAAGAACCCCAGCCGGGTCGAGTACCAGGGGATCAACGTGGGCAAGCTGGCCCAGGCTTTCCCGCAGGGCGGCACGGTCGGCATCGACGAGCTGATCGGTGTCGGTCTGCTGAAGAAGGGCGAGCGCGTCAAGATCCTCGGTGATGGTGATCTCGATGGTGTGAAGCTGGACGTGACCGCGCACGCGTTCACGGGCAGCGCCAGGGAGAAGATCACCTCAGCGGGTGGCAGTGCCACCAAGCAGGAGCGCTGAAGATCCGCGACCTTCGTTCGGGGGGTGAGCCCACCCGACTCGACGGCGCGTGATCGTCGGTCTCGGACGGGGCCGGTCGACCCATGGGCGGCCGGCCCCGTTTTCGTGTTCACACGGTCGAATTCCCGCGGCCGGTGCGGGGAGGGGAGAGGAACGCTCCCGCCTCCGCTCGTGCCGCTCCGGCGGGCTCGTCGGTCGCGGACTCGGTGAACACTGTCGGTATCGGACGGTTGTCGGTTTGTCGCCGCTGTGTGTAGGTGGCTACGAAAGATCGGGCGAATGCTGTTAGAGTCCGTTCGGCAGTTCCGTGTTAGACGGCACTGCTGACGGAATCCAGCCGTGGGCGACTCGTGAGTCGGCCACCGACACCGGCCGGTGACTACCGGCTCGCGCACAGGAGGTCTGCGTGCTCGGCGCATTCCGCTCGGCTCTGACAACGCCGGATCTGCGCCGGAAGATCCTGTTCACACTGGGGATCGTCGTGCTGTACCGGCTCGGTGCCACGATTCCTTCCCCCGGGGTTTCCTACCCGAACATCCAGCAGTGTGTGCAGGCTCTGGAAGGCGAGAACCAGAGCGTTTACTCGCTGCTGAACCTCTTCAGCGGCGGAGCACTACTTCAGCTGTCGGTGCTGTCCCTCGGGATCATGCCCTACATCACCGCCAGCATCATCGTGCAGTTGCTGCAGGTGGTGATTCCAAGGTTCGAGCAGCTGAAGAAGGAAGGTCAGTCCGGTCAGGCGAAGCTGACGCAGTACACCCGCTACCTCACCGTGGCGTTGGCCGTGCTGCAGGCGACGGGCATCGTCGCGCTGGCCGTACGCGGGCAGCTCTTCCCCGGTTGCCAGGAACAGGTCATTCCGGACAATTCCGTGCTGAACATGGTGGTCATCGTCGTCACGATGACCGCGGGCGCGGTACTGCTGATGTGGATGGGCGAGCTGATCACCGAACGCGGTGTCGGCAACGGGATGTCCCTGCTGATCTTCACCTCGATCGCGGCCCGCATCCCCTCCGAGGGCGGCAAGATCCTGAACAACAGCGGCGGTTTCGTCTTCGCCGTCATCTGCGCCTTCGGACTGGTCATCATCGCCAGCGTCGTGTTCGTCGAGCAGGCGCAGCGGCGCATACCGGTGCAGTACGCCAAGCGCATGATCGGGCGCAGGATGTACGGCGGCACTTCCACCTACCTGCCGCTGAAGGTGAACCAGGCCGGTGTCATCCCGGTCATCTTCGGTTCCTCCCTGCTCTACCTGCCGCAGCTGCTCGGTCAGCTCGCCGGCAACCAGAACACGTGGTGGTCGCGGTTCATCCAGACCTACATCGTCGATCCGTCCAGCTGGGTGCACATCCTGCTGTACATGGCGATGATCATCTTCTTCGCCTACTTCTACGTCTCGATCACGTTCAATCCAGAGGAACGCGCCGACGAGATGAAGAAGTTCGGGGGCTTCATCCCCGGCATCCGGCCGGGACGTCCGACCGCGGAGTACCTCAGCTTCGTGCTGTCCCGGATCACGCTTCCCGGAGCGCTGTACCTGGGCATCATCGCGGTCCTGCCGAACTTCTTCCTCGGAGTCACCGGCGGACAGGGTGGTGCGCAGAACTTCCCGTTCGGCGGCACCGCGGTGCTGATCATGGTCAACGTGGGGCTGGACACGGTCAAACAGGTGGAGAGCCAGCTCACGCAGCGCAGCTACGAGGGTTTCCTCCGGTAGGATCGGGAGGTCCGTGCGGGTGGCTTCCCCTCCGTTCTCCGGGCCTGCCGTTCGTCCCGCGAGTGCGGGCGACCACGGGAGTGGTTTCCCACACTTCGAGCGGCGCCCATGGCGGAATCGGCAGGTTCGGTTACGGTGTCGATCGCTCGGTGTCCGCACAACCGGTTACTGCCGCGGAGCCCATCCCGCGACATCGGAGATGCGGACGTGCGATGACAGACGGGACGTAAGCGCCCGCCAAACGGTGGCGCAAGCCATCATCACGGATTCGGAGGCAGACCCTTGGTGCGATTGGTTCTGGTCGGCCCGCCCGGTGCGGGCAAAGGCACCCAAGCGGCCGTGCTGAGTGAACATCTCGCGGTCCCCCACATTTCCAGTGGCGACCTGTTCAGGGAGAACATCGACAACGCCACGCCGCTGGGCAAGGAGGCCAAGAGCTACCTCGACGCCGGTGAACTGGTGCCGGACGAGGTCACCAACGAGATGGTGCGTCAGCGGCTCACCGCGGCCGACGCGGCCGAGGGCTTCCTGCTCGACGGATTTCCGCGCACCACTCCGCAGGCCGATGTCCTCGGAGGCATCCTCGCCGAGAACGGCATGCAGCTGACGGCTGTCGTGCAGTTCGAGGTCCCGCGTGAAGAGCTCGTTCGTCGACTGCTGGAGCGCGGGCGGTCCGACGACACCGAGGAGCTCATCCGGCGCAGGCTGGACGTGTACGACTCGGAGACGGCCCCGTTGCTGGACTACTACCAGGACAAGTTGATCACGATCGACGCGTTCGGCCCGGTGGAGGAGGTCACGTCGCGGGCGCTGGAATCCCTGCGCGCCCGTAGCTGACGACCGATTGCTCCGGGGCCGGATCGTCTTCGGTGCGGATGACCGGGTGGCGCGGGTGAACCGGGCTCCGGGCCTTCGCGCGAGCGGATGTCCGCGTGGCGCGGAACGGATCCGGCCACTCGGTTCGTCCGAGTCCGCGCCTGCGGGCTCCGGGACGACGCGCACCTGAGCAGAAAAATGTTCGTGAGAAGCCGTCGACTTGACGGGAGGGGGCGCGATGTTGCGTCGAGGTAAGGGAATCGAACTCAAGAGCAGCGGTGAGATCGAGGCGATGCGCGCCTCGGGGCTCCTCGTCGCGCGGGCCCTCTCGGCTGTGACGGAGCGGGCCAAGCCCGGTGTCAGCACCGCCGAACTCGATTCCGTCGCCGAGAGCGTGATCCGCGACGCGGGTGCGATCCCCTCCTTCAAGGGCTACCACGGTTTCCCCGGCTCGATCTGCGCCTCGATCAACGAGAAGATCGTGCACGGCATCCCCTCCGAGAAGGAGGTGCTGGCGGACGGCGACCTGATCTCGGTGGACTGCGGGGCGATCCTGGACGGTTGGCACGGCGACTCGGCCGTGACGATCATGGTCGGTTCGGTCGGTGAACGCGACCGGGCGCTGTCCGCGGCAACCGAGCGTGCCATGTGGGCGGGCATAAACAAGGTGGCCGAGGGCAACCGGTTGACCGACATCTCGCACGCGGTGGAGTCGGCGGCGCGGGCAGCCGCTTCCTCGGACGGGATCGACTACGGGATCATCGCCGAGTACGGCGGCCACGGGATCGGTACCCGGATGCACATGGAGCCCTTCCTGCCGAACCTGGGCAAGCCGGGGAAGGGGCCGAAGCTCCGGGCGGGCATGGCGTTGGCCGTCGAGCCCATGCTCACGCTCGGCCCGCCCGACACGGAGGAGATGGACGACGAGTGGACCGTGGTGACGGTGGACGGTTCGCGTGCCGCGCACTGGGAGCACACGGTGGCGATCACGGAGGACGGTCCCTGGGTGCTCACCGCCGCTGACTGATGTTTTCCGCCCCGTCGTGGGCGGTTGCCGAGCGGAACTTCTCGCGGGCTCGTGCGCGGGCGCCCCGACCTCGGGCAGCGGTTCTGCACGACGTCGGGGCCGTGCTCGCGAGAGCGGCGCGGGAGAGCCCGCGGCGGTGCGGGCGGAACCGGAGAAGAGTTCCGGTTACTGCTCGGTCGCCTGCAGCGGGCGTCTGCAGGTGTAGTGCAGGATCGGGGGCAGGTTGCGCCAGGTGGCGTGGATGAGCACCTCGTCGAATCCGGAGTGCAGCCGGGTGCCGAATCGACGTCCCGTCGGGGTGTGCTGCATCGGCAGGTAGGTGAGGGCCGTGAAGACGCCTGCGGGGGTCAGGGCCTCGTGACACTGCCGCAGGATGTCCTCCTGAGCGTCTTCCGGCAGCAGCGCCCAGGGGATGCTGGTGACGATCACGTCGACCGCTCCGACTCCGAGCCTGTCCAGCACCCCGCGCAGGTCGCGCGCGTCGGCGTGGATGGTTTCCATCCGGGGGTAATTGGCGCGCAGGTGCCGTACGAGCCCTTCGTCGAGCTCGATTCCGACGTGTCGGCCCGACTCCGGGAGACGGTGGTGAATCGCACCGCTGAGCGACCCCGTCCCCGGGCCCAGCTCGACCACCACGGGAGAGCCCGTGCGGGGGACGACTTGAGCCACGGTCCTGCTCACGGCCTGCGAGGTGGGGGTGGCTGCTCCTACGGTGGCGGGGCTGCGCAGCGCGGTGCGGAGGAACCGTCGGTACTCGGCCAGGGTGGTTCTGCCGGGCGTGCGGTGTGTCGGCGAGTGTCGGCCGTGGTGCTGGGCGGTCACTGTTCTCCTCGATACGCGTACCCGGCGCGGTGCCGGCCGAACCTCGATCATACCGACAGGCCGTGCCGTGGTGAGAAATGTTGTAGTGGCCTTTCGGCTGATACTCTTTGTGTTCGTAGGGCGACTCCGGGTGCGCTGTGCGGCGATGTCCAGCCCCGATTTGGGTGGCATTCGCGCGTGCGCGTACAGTGGAGTACCGGCGCACACGTGGCGTCGGTTCGTCATGCCGTTCTGCTCGCAGGAGCGGCCATGGTCCGCTGGGCGGGTCAGGGCACGGTTTTCGCTACGGAACGGCCGTGGTTCCTGCGGTATGTCGTCGAGGCTAACGCGTCGGTGGCGGCAGGGCCTGCGGACCGCGCGCGGAGTGGGTCTGCCCTAGGTGCCGGCTCCGGCGTCCAGCGGTAATGAAGCGGTACACGCTACCGAGAAGATGAACTGTCACCGTCACGAAACGCGGAGGACATGGGCAAAAAGGACGGGGCCATTGAGGTCGAGGGTCGGGTGATCGAGCCGCTCCCCAACGCGACCTTCCGTGTCGAGTTGGAGAACGGCCACAAGGTCCTCGCGCACATCAGTGGCAAGATGCGCCAGCACTACATCCGCATCCTGCCCGAGGACAAGGTCGTCGTGGAGCTGTCTCCCTACGACCTCTCCCGTGGGCGCATTGTCTACCGCTACAAGTGACCTCCACGGTGTCCGGGTTTACGGACACGCTTCGCGATCAGGAGAGCACGGCCGTGAAGGTCAAACCGAGTGTGAAGAAGATCTGCGACAACTGCCAGGTGATTCGTCGTCACGGACGGGTCCTCGTGATCTGCAGCAACGGGCGGCACAAGCAGCGCCAGGGCTGACCGGGCAGTAACGCGGTCGCGGACAAAACCACAGACCGACAAGGGACCTCCCCGTAACCTGCCGGCCCGGGAGTTGGGTCGGTTCACCTCCGGAACCAGGCCGGGGCTTCGTGTAAGGCGTGGTCCCGACGGGCGTTCCCGGCGCGGACGTTCGACGGGAACCGGGCACACGAGGACGGTCGGGGAGCAGACCTGGAACGACGAGTGAGGAGTACCTGCCAAATGGCAAGGCTCGCTGGCGTCGACCTCCCGCGCGACAAGCGCGTCGAGGTCGCGCTGACCTACATCTACGGCATCGGCCGCAGCAGGTCGAAGACGATTCTGCAGACGACGGGTATCCCCTTCGACACCCGTGCGAAGAACCTCGACGACGACCAGCTCTCGGCGTTGCGCGAGCAAGTCGAGAACAACTACCGGGTCGAAGGTGACCTTCGCCGCGAGGTCCAGGCCGATATTCGCCGGAAGATCGAGATCGGTTCCTACGCCGGAATGCGGCACCGTCGTCACCTGCCGCTGAACGGGCAGCAGACCAAGACCAACGCCCGTACCCGAAAGGGACCGAAGAAGACGGTCGCAGGCAAGAAGAAGGCCAGGAAGTAAGCCTCGCGAGGAGTTGAACAGCGATGCCACCGAAGGGGCGCGCCGGCGCCGTCAAGAAGGTCCGGCGTAAAGAGAAAAAGAATGTAGCGCACGGACAAGCGCACATCAAGAGCACTTTCAACAACACGATCGTCTCGATCACCGACACCGTCGGTTCGGTGATCAGCTGGGCTTCCGCCGGGCACGTCGGCTTCAAGGGCTCCAAGAAGTCCACGCCCTTCGCGGCTCAGATGGCCGCGGAGAACGCTGCTCGCAAGGCCGCCGAACACGGCATGAAGAAGGTCGACGTCTTCGTCAAGGGACCGGGGTCCGGACGTGAGACGGCGATCCGCTCACTACAGGCGGCAGGCCTCGAAGTGGGCACCATCCAGGACGTGACCCCCCAGCCGCACAACGGCTGCCGCCCGCCGAAGCGGCGCCGGGTCTGACAGCGGGAAAGGAGTAGACACCAATGGCGCGTTACACCGGTCCCGCGACCCGCAAGTCCCGCCGGTTGAAGGTTGACCTCATCGGCGGCGACCAGTCGTTCGAGCGTCGTCCGTACCCGCCGGGGCAGCACGGCCGTGGTCGCATCAAGGAGACCGAGTACCTGCTGCAGCTGCAGGAGAAGCAGAAGGCCCGCTTCACCTACGGAGTGCTGGAGCGGCAGTTCCGCTCCTACTACGAGGAGGCCAACCGCAGGCCCGGCAAGACCGGTGACAACCTGCTGCAGCTGCTGGAAGGCCGGCTGGACAACGTGGTCTACCGCTCGGGGATCGCACGTACCCGCAGGCAGGCCCGCCAGTTGGTCAACCACGGTCACTTCCTGGTCAACGGCAGGAAGGTCGACATTCCGAGCTACCAGGTCTCGAAGTTCGACATCATCGACGTCAAGTCGAAGTCGTTGAACACGACGCCGTTCATCATCGCCAAGGAGACCCTGGGCGAGCGGCCCTGCCCGGCGTGGTTGCAGGTGGTGCCGTCCTCGCTGCGTATTCTCGTGCACCAGCTGCCCGAGCGGGCGCAGATCGATACGCCGGTCACCGAGCAGCTCATCGTCGAGCTCTACTCGAAGTGATACCGGGCGGAGCGGCTACCGTGTCGATGGCTGCTCCGTAGCCCGGTACGGGTGGGGGCGCGAAGGCGTCCCCGCCTCGCCCACTGTTCGCAGCGGGCACGCCATCCCTTCGGCGTAAAATGGCGGGCGCCGTGTGGAAAGGAAAAACGACAGTGCTCATCTCCCAGCGACCCTCACTGTCCGAGGAGCCTATTTCGGAGACGCGCTCCCGGTTCACCTTCGAGCCGCTGGAGCCCGGCTTCGGTTACACCCTCGGCAATTCGCTCCGCCGTGCCCTGCTGTCCTCGATTCCGGGTGCGGCCGTGACCAGCCTGCGTATCGACGGTGTGCTCCACGAATTCACCACGATTCCGGGGGTCAAGGAGGACGTTACCGACGTCATCCTGAATATCAAAGAACTCGTGGTCAGTTCCGAAGACGACGAACCGGTCACCATGTACCTGCGCAAGCAGGGCCCCGGTGACGTCACCGCCGCCGACATCGTTCCGCCCGCCGGTGTGACCGTACACAATCCCGATCTCCACATCGCCACCCTCAACTCGAAGGGCAAGCTGGAGATCGAGCTCGTGGTCGAGCGGGGCCGCGGTTACGTGCCCGCGGCGCAGAACAAGGAGTCCGGTGCCGAGATCGGCCGGATTCCCGTGGACTCGATCTACTCGCCGGTGCGGAACGTCTCTTTCGACGTGACGGCGACTCGTGTCGAACAGCGTACGGACTTCAACCGACTCGTGCTCGACGTCGAGACCAAGCCCTCGATGACCGCACGTGACGCGGTCGCTTCGGCCGGGCGTACCCTGGTCGAGCTGTTCGGGCTGGCACGGGAGCTCAACGTCGACGCCGAGGGCATCGAGATCGGTCCTTCGCCGGCGGAGGCGGACACCATCGCCGCCTACTCCATGCCGATCGAGGACCTCGATCTGACGGTGCGTTCCTACAACTGCCTCAAGCGCGAGGGGATCCACACCGTCGGGGAGCTGGTCTCGCGCAGCGAGGCCGACCTGTTGGACATTCGTAACTTCGGTGCGAAGTCCATCGACGAGGTCAAGATGAAGCTGGTCGGCCTGGGGCTGACCCTGAAGGACAGCCCGCCCGGATTCGACCCGTCGGCCGCTGCCGCCGAGTATCCCTCCGAGGGCTGGTCCGAAGAGACGAGTATGCCGCAGGAGATGTCCACGGGCGGTTTCGACACCGGTCTCGACAGTGGATACGACAGCGGCTTCGAAAACGGCTATGACGACGACGGTCAGGACTACGCGGAGACGGAACAGCTCTAACCGCTTCGCGGACTGGTTTCCGGCCGCACCTTGAGAGGAGCAACCGATGCCCAGCCCAACGAAGGGTCCGCGTCTCGGCGGGTCGCCGTCGCATCAGCGGCTGATCCTGGCGAACCTGGCCACCGCGCTTTTCGAGCACGGGCGGATCACCACGACCGAGGCGAAGGCGAAGCGGGTCCAACCGCTCGCCGAGCGACTCATCACCAAGGCCACCAAGGGTGACCTGCACAATCGCCGCGAGGTGCTGAAGACGATCCGGGACAAGGACGTCGTGCACAAGCTCTTCGCCGAGATCGGTCCGTTCTTCTCGGACCGCCCCGGTGGCTACACCAGGGTTGTCAAGACGATGCCGCGCAAGGGTGACAACGCCCCGATGGCGGTTATCGAGCTGGTCAACGAGAAGACGGCCACTTCCGAGGCGGAAGCGGCCCGCGGCACCAAGTTCGCCAAGGACCAGCAGTCCGCGGCGGACGCGGGGCAGCAGGCCCCCGCCGAGTCCTCCGAGGCCGCCGAGGCGTCCGAGGAGACGGCGGAGGAGACCCCGGAAGACAAGGACGAGAAAAAGGACGAGTCCTGATCTCTTCCGAACGCGTTGTGGACGAACCCGCCAATTCCTCCGGGAAGGGCGGGTTCGTTCGTATTCGCATCGATCTGTGCTACGACGGGGCGGACTTCTCGGGGTGGGCTCGTCAGCCCGGTTTGCGCACCGTGCAGGGGCTGTTCGAGGACGCTCTGAGCAAACAACCCCCCGGGCGGGAGGTCGTCGGTTCCGTGGTGGTCGCGGGGCGCACCGATTCCGGGGTGCACGCCGATCACCAGGTGGTGCACGTCGACGTGGTCCCGTTGGCCCCGGAGGAGGCCGGAAGGCTGTCGCTCGACGAGCACGGCGTTCCGGATCTGGAGCGGTTGTGCGGGCGCTGGAACCGCATTCTTCCCCCGGACGTGCGGGTGTTGCGGGCCCGTGTGGCGGCGGAGGGGTTCGACGCGCGTTTCGCCGCTGTGCGGCGGCGTTATCTCTACCGGGTTTCCGACGCCCCGTGGGGCGTCGATCCGTTGCGCAGACGGGACACGCTCGCCTGGAACAGGCCCTTGGACGTGGACCGTTTGAACAGGGCGTCGTCCGAGCTGCTCGGCCTGCACGATTTCGCGGCTTTCTGCAAGAAGCGCGAGGGCGCCACCACGATCCGACAACTGCAGTCCTTCGAGTGGGAGCGTGTCGGGCGGTATTCCTTGGAAGCGCGAGTCAGCGCCGACGCCTTCTGCCATTCGATGGTGCGGAGTCTGGTCGGTTCGGTGCTGATGGCCGGTGACGGCAGGCGCGCTCAGGAGTGGCCGGGCGAGCTGCTTCGTGCCGAGACGCGCACCAGTGCCGTGGCGCCGGCGCACGGTTTGACGCTGGCCGAGGTGGAGTACCCGCCGGACGAGGAGCTCGCGGAGCGCGCGCGGACGACGCGGGTGCGCCGCTCCCTCTGAACTGTTTCCAATTTTGCCTATAATTGGAAGTTGTCCACAGCCACGTCGTTCTTCCGCAGAATCGTCGGTCGGGTAGTGCCCCGGTAGCTTCGTCCGAAGCATGTTGGTCTCATGCAACGGAAGATCGCCGAACCCGAGTTCAGTGGTTTGTTCACCCGCGTGCAGGCGCTGCGGAGCGGACTGACCGACTCCGACCTCAAGGCCACGCACTACCGGCGGGTCCTGCACGGTGTTTACAGGACGTCGACGACTCCTCCCACGCATCTTCTGCGGTGTTCGGCCGCTGCGCTGCGACTACCCGCACGGGCTGTCATAACCGGCCGTTCCGCGGCCACGTTGTACGGGGTTCCCCTGGCACGTGCGAGCGATCCGGTGGAAGTGATCGTGAGCGGTTGCAAGCGCGCCCACGGCATCCGGAGCTGGAACGTCCGGTGTTACGAGTTCGAGAAGGTCGAGTGGGCGGGAGTCCACGTGGCCCGCATCGAGCGCGCCTGCTTCGACATGCTCGCGCGGAACTCCGTGGCTACCGGTGTTGCCTGCTGCGACGCGGTGCTCCGGGCCGGAGAGCTCACCCCGAGCGCGTTGGCCGCGTACTTGGAAGGGCGCAGCGACGACGGCGTCGTACGGGCGAGGAGGGCCGTGCGGTTGCTGGACGCTCGTGCGGAGTCCGTTCCCGAGTCGGTGCTGCGCGTGTTCCTCGTGCTCGCCGGGATACGTCCGACCCCGCAACTGAAGGTCGTCGACGCGGACGGGCGGACCGTGCGAGTGGATCTGGGGTTCGAGGAGGCCAGGCTCGCCGTCGAGTACGACGGGGCGTGGCACGGGGAGCCGGGGCAGTTCCACCGGGACCAGCGCAGACTGGCCGCGCTGCGGGCGAACGGGTGGTACGTGATGGTGGTCACCGCTGAGGAGCTGACGCGCCGCCCCCGGGAGCTGGTTCAGCGGGTGCGTACGAAGCTCCACGAGCGGTCACCCAGTTTTGCCTAAAATTGGGTCCCTGTGGAAAAGTCCCAATTTTAGGCAAAACTGTAGGGAGTGGGGTCAGTCCCCGCGGCGTATGGGCCCGAGGATCTCCTGCTCGCGTTTGTTCGTGACCAGCTGGATGGGATTCCAGACCATGTTGCCGAGCGCGATGACCCCGTCGTCCTTGAGCGTGGTCAACTGCTGGATCTGCGGCGGATGCAGGTGCCAGATCCGTCCGGCCAGCTGTGCCTGGTTGGCGGGAAGGCGCTGCAGCAGCACGAGATCGGCCGTGTTCGCCGCGGTACCGTTCCCCACCTGCGGGTGCAGGTAGGGCAGCACGTACATGGTGGTCTGCCAGGCCGACCGCGGGGGGAAGAGCTCCTGCGGGACCGCGCCGCCGTCGTGGATGACGAGCAGCGGGGCGTCCTCGCTGGAGCGGGGGAGGTCGAACGGTGTCAGACGCCTGATCTGCACGAGCGGGACCGGCTGCCCGTCGGGGGTTTCCCCCGCGGCCTGCTCCAGGATCTTCCAGGGTTCGGGACGACCGGTCGCCACGATCACCCAGGCACCCGTCGCCATCGCGCGCAGCGCGATCTGACGGGCCAGGTACAGCCCGCCCACCGTGACCATGCGAGTCGGCTGTGGCCGCAGGATCGAGGTGGATATCGGTTCACCCTGGGGGCCGGAACCGATGATCATCCCGCCGCGGTCCCCGGAAGGGCTCACCGTGTCGAGGGTCTCGGGAGGTACGAGGAACTCCGGTACCGCGTCGCGCAGATCGTCCGGTGTGTCGATGGTCCTGCTACGGCTCATACCGCACCCCCGAACGGGAGAGTAGCGGTGAAGCCTGCCAGCTGTACTCCACGCAGCGGGGTCAAGGTCACTCCGAGTCTGTTGCTTATCGTTCGCAGCCTCTCGTCGGCCGCGTCGAGTTCGGCCGGGGTGCGGGCGCTCACGCGGACGAGACCACGCATGCCGACCTCGTCCTCCTCGCCGGTGGGGGAGATGGAGATCGAGACGGTGGAGGAGAGCGCCCGGACCCCGGTCAGGGCGTTGAGGCTGTGGCTCATCTGGGAAGGCCAGCCGGTTATCGCGTAGCTGGAGTGCCCGACTCCGCCCGCGGTGACACCGTCCCAGCGCTCCTTGAGACCGACGGAACGCTGGGAGCCGAGCACCGATTGAAGTTCGGCCGAGGCGATCCCCGCCTGCAGCAACTCGTCCGGATCCAGCGGCCGGGTCGGCACGGACTCCTGCTCCAGCGCGCTGCGCACACGGGACAGCGCCCCGATGAGCGCGCGGTGGGCGCCGACGATGCCGCCACCGCGCTCACCGACCGCCTTGGCGCAGCGCTTCGGGTCGAGGCGGACCGCCACCCAGGTGGTGCGGCGCGCGGCCGCGGGAAGCGGTCCGAGGACCTCCAGATAGGAGTTCAGCGCCGGTGAGTTCGAAGGCAGCGCCGCACTTCCCGGGTAGCAGTGCCAGATCACCTGTATCGCGTCGAGAACCACACCGCGGTCCTCCAGACACGGTGTCAACGTTCCCAGCGGCAGGTTCGGGTCCTTGCCGATCTCGTTCACCAGCGACGGTGTCGGCTCCACCATGAGCACGGCGGTCCATTTCCCGTCGTTGAACGCCATTCCCACGTGATTGCGGTCGTGGTCCTGACCGTGCGCGACGACCAGGTCGGGAACGACCAGGCGCAGCAGGGATACGCGGTGGTTCTCCTCGGGACCGATCACTCCGTCGCCGTTCTCGTCGCCACCTTCGGTCAGGCCGGGGGTGACGGGTTGCACGGCGCTGGTGTGGTTGCGGAAGTTGTAGTCGAGCACCAGCCCGAACAACTGGGTGAACCAGCGGCCGCGCCTGCGCAGCAGCGCGAGAATCAGCATGAATCCGGCGACTCCGGCAGCGACCGGCCACAGCGTCTGGTTGACGGCGATGATGACGAGACCGGCCGCCAGGCCGATTTCCATGACAACTAGGTTCGACACGGGTAGCGCGCCGAGGCTTGCTCCGCTGGTGCGTCGCCGTGCCCGGACTCGTGCCCGCGGTGTCTTCGTGGGCCCGGCGCCTGATGATCCTGACGCTTTCGGCTGGGCCGGATGCTGTGTGGTCACGGACATCCGTTGGGTCTCTCCCCCTCGCAGGTAGATGCGTCTGCCCACTGTGGGTGCGGGCGAGTGTAGGTACCGGTAACCGATCGAAGAGAATACTGCGCTGAGTCGGTCGAACCGTACCCACGCGGCACCCTTTCCCGGCTACCCTGCTGAACGGTACCTCGGACGGGAGAGCTTTAGGCGAAGAATGGCATCAACACCCACGACGAAATCGCAAGTCCAGGCTTACAAGTTCGTCATACGCCGCATGGAGTCCGCGCTCGCCCGCAAGGACGCGGTGATGTTGCACGATCCGTTGGGCTCGCACAAACGAGCGACGATCGCGGGCGCGATCCTCGCCTGTATCGGAATGATCGGCTTCCTGGTCTGGGGACTGTTCAGTGGTCAGGGAACCGTTCCCAAACCGGGTTCGGTGGTCATCGCGAAGGGGAGCGGCAGCGTTTACGTCGTCACTTCGGATGACCGGACCGACAAGCGGTTGATTCCGATGCTGAACATGGCTTCGGCCAAGTTGCTGGTCATGGCCAATGGAGGTGGTCAAGGACAGTCGATCGAGCCGACGAAGGTCAAGGAGGCCGCGTTGGCCGAGTTGCCCCGTGGTCCGAAAACGGGAATTCCCAACGCACCGAACCTCCTCCCCTCTCCGGACGAGACCGTCTCCCCGGCCTGGGCCATCTGTGACGTGGCCGAGCTGAACAAGGCGCTGAGTCCTTCGAAGATGCAGGCCGCGGCCACTGTGGAGACCACTGTCGTGGGCGGTGTCGCCGATCGGGGGGAGGAGCTCGGTGTCGACCAGGCGCTGTACGTGGAGGACGACAGTTCGGAGCAGCGCTACCTGGTTTACCGCGACGACTCGCGGAACAGCTCGGGGACTCGCGTGGTCAGGGCGAACGTCACCGACGCGGGCCCGGCCGTGATGGAGATGTTCGGCCTGAACGGTGTGGAGCCGAGGGCGATCAGCACGAACATGCTCAATGCGATCCCCGAGGTCGATTCCCTGGAGGTGCCGGAGCTTCCGGAGGGGAGCCCGGACTACCGGAGCGGGACGTACCAGCTCGGTGACGTGGTTTCCCGGAGCGTCCCCGGACAGAACGAGCACGAGCACGAGTACTTCGTGCTGCTCGACAGCGGTAAGCAGCGGATCACGCGCGGTGCTGCCGCTGTGCTGCACGCGGCCCGGTACTCCTCGGAGGACATCCCCAACGCCACGGGGATGCTGACCGAGGTGGACGACGCGGCCGAGGGCGACGAGCTCGGTGTTCGGCACTTCCCGAAGGGGGTGCCGGAGCCGGTTCCGTTCTCCGATGCGGAGAGCTCCTGCCTGAGCTGGAACGACCGCTCCGGTGAGCAGCAGGTCACCGTGACCGTCGGTTCGGGATCTCCCGCGCCGAAGGCGCCGGTCAAACTGGCCCAGTACGACGGCGAGGGGCCGAGGGTGGACTACTTCTACATGCCTCCGGGCAAGGCGGCCGTGGTGCGCGGGACGACGGGCCCGGACACCTCCGAGGGCGGGCCGATCTACCTGGTCTCCGACCGCGGGGTGACGTACGGGATCAAGGACGTCGCCACGGCGAAGGGGCTCGGCGTCATAAACGGCTCCGGCGACATCAAGTCCGCTCCCGCTTCGGTGCTCGGTTCCCTGCCTTCCGGGGACTTCCTGGATCCTGCGCAGGCCAGTCTCGTCTACGACTCCATTCCGATGGATTCCGAGGCGGGGGTGAACCGGCCTCCGGAGGACGACTCGGAGTCCGCGGCGGGGGATTCGGTCTCCGCGGGAAGCTGAGTGAGGTGCGGGTCCCGCGCCACTCGCGCGGGGCCCGCACGTCCACGCCGCCGGGGTGAGCGACAGCGGGTCCCCCCGGGACGGTGCCGCGTGAGCACTCGACCGGCGCCGCGCGGGTCAGTGCTCGGGGGTGAACCCGTTCCCCGGTGCCGGCGGGTGGTCGCGCCCGACGCGACCACCCGCGGAAAAGCGGAGTTCCGCCGGAGCCCTCACTCCGAGGTGGTTCCGGCGTTGCGGGCGCGCACCCTGCGCACCGCGTTGACGAGGAAGGCCGTGAACAGGACCGTCGCGAGACCGCCGACGGCTCCTCCCAGCGCCACCGCGATGGCGGCCCAGTTGCGTTCGGGGAAGACGTGGGCCTGAAGGTGCCGCTGCTGCGTCGGCGGGGCGGCGGCGTTGTGCTCGGCCGGGATGACGTTGTTGATGGCGGCCATCGGGTTGATCAACCCGTGTCCGACGATGTCGTTGTCGCTTCCGGTGCGTTGAGCCGTTTCGGTGATGCGCCGCATGACCTGTTCCGCGGTCAGGCTCGGGTCCTTTTCCTTGACCAGCGCCGCCAGGCCGGACACGTACGGTGCGGCGAAGCTCGTTCCCTGGATCGGCTGCGGCTCGCTGTCCGAGCCGTGCGACACCCGGTTCACCAGCCCGCTGGCGCCGGCGCCCGGATCGAGCGAGACCAGGTCCTCACCGGGTGCGGACACGTCCACCCACGGGCCGGGGACGGTGAACTCGGACGGAGCGCCGTGTTCGTTCACCGAGGCCACGGTCAGCACGTACTTGTCGAACCACGCCGGCAGCACGGCCGTGCTGGGACTGCCGGGGGCGTTCTTCTGGCACTGTCCGCCCGTGTTGCCCGCGGCGGCCACGACGACCACGTCCCGCTCGTAGGCGTACCTCACCGCGTTGTGCAGTTTCTGATTGCCCCTGTCGGCCGGGTTGCTCGCCCGGGCCAGCGACTGGCAGGAGGACTGCGAGATGTTTATCACGCTGGCGCCGTTGTCCACCGCGTGGTTGATGGCCCGAGCCATCGTCTCGGTGGTTCCGGGGGTGTTTCCGTCGTCCTGCTTCTTGTACAGCGCGGAGGACTGCCTCAGGGACAGGACGGTGCTTTCCGGGGCGATTCCGACGAATCCGGTCTCGTCGGAGCGTTCGGCGGAGATGATCCCGGCGACGATCGTGCCGTGACCGTCGCAGTCCTTCAGCGCCCCGCCCTCGAGCTTCGAACCGCCCGGTTCCAGCCCGGGCTTGAGGCGCGGGTGCTCGTTCACTCCCGTGTCGATCACCGCGACCGTCTGGCCCGTTCCCAGCAGCCCCTGTTCGTGGGCGCGTTGGAAGCCCAGCAGTCGCTGGCTCCAGGGCTGTTCCTCGATCGTGGCCCCGGATTCGCCGGCCTGCATGCAGGCCTGTTGCTGCTGGAAGCTTCCGTCGACCTGCAGCCCGCTCCTGGCTGTCATCTCCGGGTTCAGCGGTGGCGGTGCGAAGGGCTGGTCGCCCGTCTCGGTGCTGCCCGCGTCCTGGGCCGCGGCCGGCGGTACCGCGCCGCACAGCAGGAACGTGCCGAGTGCGGCCGACATCGCCAGTGTGCGCCGCAGGCCGTCACGACGCGCGAATGTCGTTGAGCGCATCACTTGTCCCCTCCGGGGGGTGGTCGAAAGCTTACGGCGACGGGTCGATCGGCCCACTCGCCGTGGGCACGCCCCCGTACGTGCCCACGGATCCGAGCGAAGAACGTGCTGCCGCCGGTGTCGGGAAACCGTTCGAACGGGAACACGGCTGTTCGAACGACCACGTCAGAAGAGGCTGATGTTGAGGTCGCGGATCGCCATGTACACGTCCATGACCCCCAGTGCGAGGGGCAGCACGAGTGCGATCAGCACCGCTTCGAGTATGTCCACGCTGCGGCGCTGCACCGGGGAGAAACGCCTGTTCGGGAAGACGACGCCGAACACGAGCGCGGCCACGCCGAGCAGCAGCAGCGGCCAGAAGACCCAGGTCAGCTTCTGCTCGGAGGTGGTCGTGGTCGGCAGCAGCAACCCGATGGTCACACCGACCGCCGCGAGCAGCCCGTTGAGCAGCAGCGCGATCGCCTGGCTCCCGTTCGCGTAGTTGCGGCCCCGCAGCATCAGCACGGCGGCCACGACGATCGCGAGCAGCCCGCCCCAGACGTTGGGGGCCGCCGCGGCGAACACTCCGCCGAGAGCGGCGGTGGCTCCACAACCGACGATCAGCCCGGTCATGTACTTGTGCGCGAGCCCGGACTGGCGTTGGATCTCGTAGTAGTCGGGGAAGCCGCCGTCCTCCTTGAGGTCCTCGGAGCTGCCCGGGACGTGCGGCAGCGGGAGCTTGGCGAGCTGGATGGTTATGCGGGGGAGCAGGGAGATCCCCGCGAGTCCGACCGCGGAGGCCCCGGCCGCTACCCCGGGCAGCGTCGCGACCGGCACCAGGGTGGCGACCACGAACCCGATGACGGCGAAGAACGCCAGCGTCGCCACGGCGATGAAGGTGATGATCCCCGCGCCGATCACCATGATCGACACTGCCGAGAATATGAGCACCAGTGCGCTGGCGAGCAGTAGTTTGGGGCGTACCTCCCCACCGGGCACGATGTTCAGTCCCGCCACGAACGCCATCGGCAGCCCGCCTGCCGCCGCGATGACGGTTCCGGTCGTCGCCGCCCCGTAGGCCCTGGTGACTATGGCACCGATGCCGGTGGCGAAGACGGCCACGGCCAGCCCCGTGACCGCGGCGATGACGTGGAAGATGACCCCCTCCGGGATCGCCGCCATTCCGAGGGCCACGGCGGAGGCGATCATGGCGATCGCCCCGGCGGCGTGGCCGGTTCTGGCCGCGGTCTCCTTCGTCCAGGGGCGGTAGCTCCCGGGCTCGGCCTCGGCCAGTGCGTCGACGACGTCGTCGTACAACGGTGGTGGCGGATCGTCCGATTTGCGCCGCAGCTGCAGCATGTCGCCGTCGACGATGCCGAGCGCGGCCAGGGTCTGACTGGTGTCCAGCGGCGCGTCTCCCAACTTGGCCAGACACCAGCCGCCGTGTCGCGCCCCGCCGTCCGGAGTGGCTTCGTGAGCCATGTCCAGCAGCATCGGTAGCAGGTCCGCCACCGAGACGTCAGCGGGTAGCGCGAGGTCGATGCGAGTCTTCGGCGCCACCACCGTCACGCGGCTGAACACCGTGGTCCCGGTCGCCACTTGGGCCCCCTACTCCCTCGTTTTCGTTCCGTTCGGTCGATACGTGTTTGTGCGCGTTCGGTCCGATCCAACCAACCGGGGTCGATTTCCGCGAAATCGCCCCATCCTGCCGCGCGACCCTTCTAGTATGGCTGCAACGGCCGCTTCGCGGGGTGGGTTTGGTCGAACTCGTCCACTCGGGTCCGGCACGGTTCCCCGTGTGTGGCTGTCCTGCGGCTGTGCCGCGAACCTCCACCCCGGCGGGGCTGGAAACACGGCCGGTTACAGAATGCTGCTTGCGCAGTTGACGTCAGATCGCCGACAACATGGAAGGGTGCCGCGTCCGGTGAGCACGCTGCAGTTCAAGCGACCGCCACGCATGGCCGCTCCCAAGCCGCCGGGCGGAGAGGTGCATCTCGAACCGCCGCCGGAGATTCCGAGGGCGGTTCCGGGAAACATCGTGCAGAAACTCCTTCCGGCCATCATGATCGTGGCATCTCTCGGAATGATGGTCTTCATGCTTCAGCGGGCCAAAAGCAACCCGATGATGATGATGATGCCGATGATGATGCTGGTTTCCACGGTGGGCATGATGGCCGGTGGCAATCAGGGAGGCGGCCAGAGCAAGGCGGAGATGAACGAGGACCGCAAGGACTACCTGCGGTACCTCGGCCAGATGAGGGAGAGGGCCAGGCAGGCCGCGGACGAGCAGCGGCTGGCCCGCACCTGGGTGCATCCCGATCCGTCCACGCTGTGGTCCATCGCGACGAGTCGTCGGATGTGGGAGCGCCGCACCGGGGACGGTGATTTCTGCCAGATCCGCGTGGGACTGGGTTCGCAGAGGTTGGAGACGCGGCTGGTTCCGCCGCAGACAGGTCCCGTCGACGAGTTGGAGCCGATCACCACGCTCGCGCTGCGTCGTTTCGTCCGGGCCCACTCGCTGGTCTCGGAGCTGCCCGTCGCGACCTCCTTACGTGGTTTCGCCGCCATCGGCCTGCAGGGGGACAGGGAGCTGGCCCGCGGGCTGACGCGCGCGTTGATCGCCCAGCTGGCCACTTTCCACACTCCCGACGACGTGGTCATCGCCGTGGCCAGCGGTGGCCGCTCCCGCGCGGAGTGGGACTGGATCAAGTGGTTGCCGCACTCGCAGCACCCGGATCTGACCGACGGGATAGGTCAGCAGCGGTTGATGGCCGGTTCCCTGCGGGCCGTCGAGGGCATGCTCGCCGACCAGCTCGAGGGCAGGCCGCGGTTCAACAGGAACAACGCGCCGCCGGACGGCCCGCACATCGTGATCGTGCTCGACGACGCGGAGATCAGCCGCGAGGAGCAGATCATGCTGGAGGGCGGGATGACCGGTGTGACCCTCATAGACCTGTCCGATGTGCTCGGTGCTGTCACGACCAAGCGCGGTATGCGCATGGTCGTGGAGCAGGACAGGGTCGGTGCGCGCAGCGGCAACAACGTCGAGTGGTTCGGCGTTCCCGACTCGATGAGCAAGGAGGAGGCGACAGCGCTGGCGCGGCAGCTCTCGCCGTACCGCATGGTCGCCCGCACCCAGACGGAGACGGAGAGCGGTGGGCAGGAACCGCTCACCACCCCGCTGAACTACATCGAGCAGCTGGGGCTGAGCGGGGACCCGATGTCCTTCGACCTCAACGAGGCCTGGCGTCCGCGCCCGATTCCCGAGCGCTACAAGGTGGCCATAGGTCCGGGTGAGGACGGACAGGTGGTTTCCCTGGACATCAAGGAGACCGCTTCGGGCGGCATGGGCCCCCACGGGCTGTGCATCGGGGCGACGGGTTCCGGCAAGTCGGAGTTCCTCCGCACGATCGTGCTCGGACTGATGGCCACCCACTCGTCGACCGCGCTGAACTTCGTGCTGGTCGACTTCAAGGGCGGTGCCACGTTCAACGGTTTCGAGGCGGCTCCGCACGTCTCGGCCACCATCACCAACCTCGCCGACGACCTGACCCAGGTCGACCGCATGCAGGACGCTCTCGCCGGGGAGATGAACCGGCGGCAGGAGGAGCTGAACAAGGCGAAGGTGAAAAACGTCTGGGACTACGAGGAGGCTCGGCAGGCCGGATCCGACCTGGCTCCCATGCCCGCCCTGTTCGTGGTGATCGACGAGTTCTCCGAGCTGTTGACGACCAAGCCTGAGTTCTCCGAGCTGTTCAACATGATCGGCCGGCTCGGTCGTTCGCTGCAGGTGCACCTGCTGCTCGCCTCGCAGCGCCTGGAGGAGGGCAAGCTGCGCGGTCTGGAGTCGCACCTTTCCTACCGGATCGGTCTGAAGACCTTCAACGCCTCGGAGTCCAGGGCCGCCATCGGTGTTCCCGACGCGGGCGACCTGCCCGCCACCGGTGGGCACGGTTATCTGAAGCATCCGGGTGGCATGGACCGGTTCCGTGCCGCCTACGTCTCGGGGCACATGCACCAGGGAGGTGGCAGGCGCCGCACGGTGGCGGCTTCCCCGGTCACCGGTGAGAAGCGTCCGCGGTTCTTCGTGCCGGACTACATCGAACCTCCGGCCGAGCCGGAGCAGCCGGTGGAACCGGAACCGGAGCCGGAGGGCGAGGCCGGCGTCGACAACGACGGTGACGGGCTCCCGGACACCGACTTCCAGCTGGTGATCAACAAGATGCAGGGGCAGGGCCCGCCCGCGCACCAGGTGTGGCTGCCGCCCCTGGACGCGCCGCCCACACTGGACAGCGTGCTTCCTCCGCTGTCGGCCACGGAGGAGCGTGGCTACACCCCCGTTGGCAACGCGGGCAACGGCAAGCTGCAGGTTCCGGTCGGCATCATCGACATGCCCTACCAGCAGCGCCAGGACCACATGATCGTCGACCTCGGAGGCGCCAACGGGCACGGTGCCGTCGTGGGCGGTCCGCAGTCGGGCAAGTCCAACCTGCTGCGCACGTTGATCGCCTCGATGGCGCTCACGCACACCCCGCAGGAGGCGCAGTTCTACTGCATCGACCTGGGTGGCGGTTCGATGGCCGCGTTGCAGAACCTGCCGCACGTCGGTGGCTTCGGCGGCCGCCGGGACCAGGACGTGGTGCGGCGGACCGTCGCCGAGCTCAAGCAGCTGGTCTCCGAGCGCGAGGTGCGCTTCCAGCAGCTCGGTATCGACTCGATGGCCGACTTCCGCAACCGCAAGCGCCAGGGCAAGATCACCGACGACGCCCACGGGGACGTCTTCCTGGTGATCGACGGTTGGGGCGCCTTCCGGAACGACTTCGAGAACCTGGAACAAGAGGTGCTGGACCTGGCCTCGCAGGGCCTGACGTTCGGGGTGCACGTGTTCGTCTCCGCCAACAGGTGGGCCGAGATCCGCCCCGCGCTCAAGGACCTGATCGGGACCCGCTTCGAGCTCCGGCTCGGCGACCCGAGCGAGTCCGAGGTGGACCGGAAGGTCGCCGTCAACGTGCCCTCGGGCAGGCCCGGTCGCGGGCTGCACCCGAGCAAGCTGCACTTCCTGACGGCGGTGCCCCGGGTGGACAGTGAGAACCTCGGGGACCGCGTCGGCTGGCAGGCCTACAACGAGGACCTCTCCGACGGCGTGGCCGACCTGGTCAACAGGGTGCGCAGCTCCTGGCAGGGCAAACCGGCCCCCAAGGTCCGGTTGCTGCCCGACCTGCTCGCCTACGACCAGCTGCCCGCCCCGGAACAGCAGCCCAAGTCGCGGCTGGTTCCGATCGGCATCAACGAGGACGGCCTGCACCCGGTCTACCTCGACTTCGACGCGGAACCGCACTTCTACGCGTTCGCGGAGCGGGAAGCGGGCAAGACGGCGCTGTTGCGCACCATCGTGCGCGGTATCGCCACCCGCTACACCCCGCAGGAGGCGCTGATCCTGCTGGTGGACTACCGGCGCACCATGCTCGGCTTCCTCGACTCGGGGCACCTGCTCGAGTACGCGGTCTCGGCCGACCAGCTGCGCAGCAACGTCAACGACGTGTGCAACGCGTTGAAGAAGCGTCTGCCCGGTCCGGACGTCACCCAGGAGCAGCTGAAGAACCGCTCCTGGTGGTCGGGTCCGGAGCTGTTCGTGGTCGCCGACGACTACGACCTGGTCGCTCCGCAGGGCAACAACCCCATGCAGCAGCTGGCCGAGTTCGTCCCCCAGGCCAGTGATGTCGGGTTGCACGTGGTTCTCGCCCGCAACTCCGGTGGTGCGAGCAGGGCGCTGTTCGAGCCGGTCCTGGGCAAGATGCGGGAGGCCTCGGCGCCCGGGCTGGCGATGAGCGCGAACAAGGACGACGGGCAGCTCGTGGGCAACATCAAGTCCCGCCAGCTCCCTCCCGGCAGGGGCACCCTGGTCAGCCGCAGTCTCAAGGGCGGCCCGCAGCTCATTCAGACCGCCTACATCGAGCCGGACTGAAGGAGCTTCCGGTCCGGGCCCGCCGGGTGACCGCGCACCCGGCGGGCCCCGCTGGCCGTTCCCACCGGGGCGCCGGAGCACACGACTCGGCCCGTCAACCCGAACCGACGATCTCTGTAGAGTGCCGTGCGGGTGGGCACTTCGGTACGTGGCGGTGCTGTCGGCACCGGACGGGCGACGGTAGAAGGAGTTGCGCGTGACCCTGCACGTCGCTGTGGACTTCGGCACCTCGAGCACCTGCACCGTCGCCTCCCTCGGCGGAGGCGAACCGCATGTCGTGGTCATCGACGGGCAACCGCTGGTCTCCTCCGCCGTGTTCGCCGCGGAGGACGGCACGCTGTTCGTGGGGCAGGAGGCGGAACGGCAGGCCGCTGTGGATCCGGCCCGCTTCGAGCCGCACCCGAAACGGCGGATCGACGAGGGCGAGCTGCTGCTCGGTGAAACCGTCCTCACCGTCGGTGATGCCGTTCGAGCCGTGCTGACCCGGGTCGTGGACGAGGCACGTCGCTACGCGGGCGGTGCCGGGGTGGACCTGCTGGTGCTGACCCATCCCGCGGACTGGGGCGCTGTGCGGACCGACCGGCTGCGCAGGGCCGCTGGTGGTATGGCGTCCGAGGTCGTGCTGGTTCCCGAACCCGTCGGGGCCGCGGTGTTCCACTCCGCCGGCTACGGACTGCCCGACGGAGCGGCGCTGGCCGTGCTCGACCTCGGCGGGGGGACGGTGGACGCCAGCCTGGTACGCAGGTCCGGGGACGCCTTCCGGGTGCTGGCGACCCGTGGCGAACCGGACTTCGGCGGGGCGGACATCGACCAGGCGCTGCTCGAGCACATCGGCGGCGTCGTGGAGTCGTCCGACCCGGAGGCCTGGCGGCAGCTCGTCGAGGGGCGGGACATGGCCGATCGTCGGCGCAGGAGGGTGCTGCGTCAGGACGTTCGTGGAGCGAAGGAAACGCTGTCCAGGCACAGCTACACCGATGTGCCGTTGCCTCCGCCGTTCTCCGACGCTCATGTCACCCGCTCGGACCTGGAGTCGCTGATCGTCGACTCCCTCGGCGATGTCGCCGAGCTGGTGCGGGAGGTGCTCCGGGAAGGCGGGGTGACCGAGGGCGAACGGGCCGGGGTCTTCCTCGTCGGCGGTTCGAGCAGGGTGCCGATGGTGGCGCGGTTGATCCACGAGCGGACCGGGACAGTACCGACCACTTTGGACCAACCGGAGACCGTGGTCGCCCGGGGCGCGCTGCGCGCGGTACGCGCGGACCCCGGTCACGGGCGGACCAGGGCGTCGCGGACCCCGGGCGGAGAGCCGAAGGGGCCGCGGAGCGGTCCCGCGCCACCGGCGCACGGCGGGCGAGCGCACGGATCCGCGGCTCGTGCGGTGCACGCGGGCTTCGGGCCGCACCGAGCGGGTCCGACGCCCCCAGCCTCCCGGACCCTTCCGGGTACCTGGAGCGCTCCCGGCGAGGGGAGGGCGAGCCTCGCCGGGGCGAACGACCCGACCACGAGAGTGTCCGTCGGAACCGGTGCCGGACGACGCGGGAGGCTCGCCCGGTGGATCGGCGGTTCCGCGCTGGTGCTGCTGCTCGGGGTCACGGTCACCCTGGGCTGGGTGTTCCTCCCCCGCTTCGGGAGCGGCGCCTTCGGGGGCGGTGCGGAGCGCTCGTCCACGGACCGGGAGAGCGAGGCACCGAGCGGCAGAGTGGCGCGCTACGGGTACGAGTTCGAGTACCCGGAGGAGTGGCACCAGGGCGGGGGAGCTCCCGAGCTGTGGGAGACGCGCCTCCGGCCGCCGGGAGCCGGCCCGGACCCGGGCAGGCTGGTTTCGGTTCGCGCGGGCGAGCTGGACTACGATGTCGAGGCGAACCGCAGGCGCTCGGTGCGTGAACTGCGGAGGAGCTTCGACGAGCGTGTCGCCGGGGGTGACGAGTTGTCCGGCTTCGAACCGGACGGCGAATTCGCGGGGGAACGGGTCGTTCACTACGAGGAACGCGTCGGTGGGTCCGTCGTGGACTGGTACCTGTTGCATCGCGGGAGCACCCGGATCAGCGTCGGGTGCCAGTACGGACCGTCGCGCGGGGAACGTGTTCGGAGTGCCTGCGCACAGGTCGTGCGCACCGTAACCGTGCGGTGAGGCACCGTTCACACCGGACGCCGGTGGGTGGGAACGCGCGGTTCCGCGCCCCGAGCGGTGCCGAGGCGTTTACATGAGCAACGTGATCGGACGAAAACCGGGACACGGTGGAACCGCGTCTGGCAATGTTTGCGTCGGAAGTTCGATCGATCTTTTGACCACGGATTGAAGGGGGTTACCCACATGGGCGGTGGATTCGGGACCGACGCGGAGCTGATGCAGAAGTCCGCGGCTCAGGTCGAGGAGGTCCGCAACAACGTCGACCAGGCCGTGAACAAGCTGCAGAGCGAGATCGACCCGGTTATCGCCTCCTGGCACGGCAACGCGAGCCGGACCTTCCAGAAGCTGATGGACCAGTTCCGCGAGAACGCGAGCACCATCACCACGCAGCTGCAGGAAATCAGCGACAACATCAAGACCTCCGGGCAGGACTACGCCCAGCGCGACGAGGAGCAGGCCGCCGAGGTCTCCAAGATCGAGGGCATGCTCAACGGCTGAGCGGTGCTCCTCTTCCACCTCGTCAGAGGTTTCTCATCCGTCGGGTTAATCACGTAGAGGAGAAGGTGCGACCATGCCTGAAATCAAGGTTGACTTTGGCCAGCTCAGCGCGGGCGCGGAGAGTTTGAACCAGGCCGCGACCAAGATCCAGTCCGAGTTGGACGAGCTGGAGCAGATGCTCAAGCCGCTGATCGAGACCTGGGACGGTGAGGCCAAGGAGCAGTACTTCGAGGCCCAGCGCAAGTGGAACGAGTCCGCGCAGAACATGCGCGAGATCGCGGCCAAGATGGGGATGGCCGTCAACGCGGCCAACGATTCCTACCAGGCCGGGGAGCGGGCCAACGCCGCGAAGTTCGGCGGCTGACTGACGCTGATGCTTTCCGTTCGGGTTCTCGTGGGTGGTTCCGTGGCGGAACCCCTCGCGGGCCCTCGCCGGGGGTGCCCCGGCATCGGGTAGCGTCCTGCACGACCTCGGGGCCGTCCTCGCGGGAGAACCACGGGAGAGCCCGCGGTCACTCGGTCCGGCAAGCGTCGTTTCGGCGCTGCCGCGCCGAGGGAAAGGCCCCGACCACCGACAACTCGGCCGGGAGAGCTCTGTGAGCTCCCCGGAGCCTCGCGTGCCCCCTGGACCGCAACGGGATCCAGGGGGCACGTCTCGTCCGGTGACACCGTCCGATACCATGAGTCCGGTGCTGAAGGCAGGTCCAAGCGGTACCGTCGGCAGCGAGAGTCTCTCGTGGGGCTTTGAGGGGACCCGTTTTGACCCGTTCGTCAGCCACCGAGTACTCTCATCCGTTGTTGTGCGGTGGGTGTGCACGACCGCGAGATGATTCGATGACCGACTGACGCGGTATGCCCCGGGGGTGACCCGCCGGAGGTCGCGGTCTCGGTCGCTCGTGGGATGTGCTTGGTTCCCACGGGGGGAATCGGATCGCGATCCGCCCCGACGTAATGGGCGACGGGACACGACTGCCGCACCGAGATTCCAACGCGAACGACGACGAGGTAGACCCGTGCGCACGTACAGCCCGAAGGCCGGCGAGGTGACCCACGCCTGGCATGTGATCGACGCCGAGAACGTGGTGCTCGGCCGGCTGGCCACCCAGGCCGCCACGCTGCTGCGTGGCAAGCACAAGCCGACCTACGCTCCGCACATGGACACCGGCGACTTCGTCGTCATCGTCAATGCCGACAAGGTCGCCCTCACCGGGAAGAAGCGCGATCAAGCCTTCGTCTACCGGCACAGTGGTTATCCCGGCGGCCTGAAGAAACACTCCTTCGGCGAGATGCTCGACAACAAGCCCGAGCGTCTGCTGGAGAGGACGATCAAGGGCATGCTGCCCAAGGGCAAGCTCGGCCGCGCGATGGGCAAGAAGCTCAGGGTGTACGCCGGGCCGGACCACCCGCACCACTCGCAGCAGCCGCAGCCCTTCGAGATCGAAACGAGGGCCAAGAAGTGACCGAGGGATACGAGGAAGAGCACGTGAGCACTCCAGAGACCGACGAAGCCCCGGCTCCCGAGGTCCTCGATTCAGAGGTCCCGGCGGACGAGCCGGCCCCTGAGGCCTTCCCTCAGGAGATGGCACCGATTCCGTCCGGCAGGCCGATCCAGACCGTCGGGCGGCGCAAGACGGCGATCGTGCGGGTTCGGCTGGTTCCCGGCACCGGTCGGTTCGTCCTCAACGGCAAGTCGATGGACGAGTACATGCCGAACCGGGTGCACCAGAACATCGCCCGTGAGCCGCTGGAGCTGTTGGAGCGCACGGAGGGCTTCGACGTCTTCGCCAACCTCACCGGCGGCGGGCCTTCCGGTCAGGCCGGTGCGCTGCGTATGGCTATCGCCCGCGCCCTGGTTGCCTACCAGCCGGACGACCGCCCCACGCTGAAGAAGGCGGGCATGCTCACCCGCGATCCCAGGGCCAAGGAACGTAAGAAGTACAGCCTCAAGAAGGCCAGGAAGTCCCCGCAGTACAGCAAGCGGTGACCTTTCCGGGCCCGCCGTGGTTGCGGGCCCGTCCTTCCGGCCGGTCGCACCGTGTTGCGGCTCCCCGGAAGACGAGGAACTCTGTGGGAGCAGTTTCCGCCCGTCGGGCGAGAGGCTGCTCCCGCAGTATTTGGTCCGGAGGTAACCGGCCGCGTGGGCGCGCCGTGATTCAGCAGGAGGAAACGGTTGTCCCGTCTGTTCGGCACCGACGGTGTGCGTGGTCTCGCCAATGCCGATCTCGGCCCCGAGCTGGCGATGTCGCTGGCGAGCACCGCCGCGCGGGTTCTTTACGAGCGGGACGACTCCCGACGGCGCGTCGCGCTGGTGGGGCGGGATCCCCGGGCGAGCGGTGAGATGCTCGACGCGGCCGTGACGGCGGGGCTCGCCTCGGCGGGGGCGGATGTGCGGCGGGTCGGTGTGCTGCCGACTCCGGCCGTGGCGCAGCTGGTCGCCGACACCGGGGCCGATCTCGGCGTCATGATCTCGGCTTCGCACAATCCGATGCCGGACAACGGCATCAAGTTGTTCGCGGCCGGTGGGCACAAGCTCCCCGACGCCATCGAGGACGAGATCGCCGCGCGCCTGGACGAGACGCGGGACCGGCCGACGGGCGAGCACGTGGGCAGGATCCGCGAACTGCCCGACGCGCTGGATCGTTACGTCGATCACCTGCTGAGCGCGACCCCGCGCTCCCTGGCGGGGCTGCGCGTGGTGGTGGACTGCGCGCACGGCGCGGCCTCGAACGCGGCTCCGGAGGCCTATCGCAGGGCCGGGGCGGACGTCGTCGCGTTGCACGCCGAGCCGGACGGGGTGAACATCAACGACGGGGTCGGTTCCACCCGCCCCGAGCGGTTGCAGGAGGCGGTGGTCGAGCACGCCGCCGACCTGGGAATCGCGCACGACGGGGACGCCGACCGGTGCATGGCGGTGGACGCGTCCGGTTCGCTGGTCGACGGTGACCGGATACTGGCCGTGTTGGCGCTGGCCATGCGTGACGCGGGCGAACTGGCCGAGGACACCGTCGTGGCCACGGTGATGAGCAATCTCGGGCTGCACCTGTCCATGCGTGAGAACGGGCTCAAGCTGCGCACCACGGCGGTCGGGGATCGTTACGTGCTCGAGGAGCTGCGCGCGGGCGGATTCGCTCTCGGAGGGGAGCAGTCCGGTCACATCGTGCTCCCCGGGCACGCGACCACGGGGGACGGCTTGCTCACGGCGCTGCGCCTGATGGACCGCATGGTCGGCACGGGCAGTTCCCTGGCCGAGCTCGCCGCGACCATGACCCGGTTGCCGCAGAGCCTGGTCAACGTGTCGGTGACGGACAAGACGACCGCTGTGCACGCTCCCGCGGTCGCGGAGGCCGTGGCGAACGCGGAGGCCGAGCTGGGGGAGCACGGGCGGGTGTTGTTGCGCCCTTCGGGCACCGAGCAGCTCGTGCGGGTGATGGTGGAGGCGCCGACGGCTGACCGCGCGCGGACCACGGCCGAGCAATTGGCCGAAGTCGTTGGCTCGATCTGATGAACATGTGAGCTAGCTCTCGCTTAGTGGCCCAACGTGTGAGACCCTTCACACATGGGTGCCATCGTTTTCACCATGCTGATCGCATTGTTCGCGGTCGGGCTGGTAGTAGGTCTCGTGGTCATGGCCGCTCTCGCCATCGCCGGTGCCAAGGCGGCGACCTTGGCGCAGGACGGCGGAACCTGGGTGCTTGAGCACTGGCCGCGTCGTGCGAAGTCTTGACTGATGCTCTTCTGTCGTGTTGACGATTGATGTGGTGCTTCGGCGTGGTTGGCGTCGTGGGTTCTCCCGCGTCGTGCTCTCGCGAGGACGCTCCCGAGTGGCTGCCCGAGGACGTGCCAACCGGGACGAGAGCCCGTGGGAGCCCCGCCAAGTGAGCGCCTCGTCAGAGGCGAACAGAAAACCTCGGTGGGAAGCGAGTCGTTTTCGCTGACCCCGCTCCGGCGGAGGTGTCGCTCGGTCATGCGCTACTTCTTCGGTGATCTGCTCTACGTGCTGCTCCTCCCGATCGCCGTTATGGTGATCGGCGCGGTCCTCGTGCTCGTACTCGTCTGATCATCAGCGCCCCCCGTCTCCGATAGGATGCTGCGCACTGCGCGAAGTTGTCGGAGGGGGTGTGTGTAATGAGCGGCTGGGATTTGATCCTGCTGGTGCTTTCGGGAACAGTGCTCGCGCTCGTGGTGCGCGGGAACCGAAAGACCGAGCGGTTGAGCAACGGTCCCCGGCAGCACCATCCCCACGGTTCGCGGGGGGACCACCAGCTCGGGTACGCACTTCGGGCGGCGCCGTATCGACAACCTGTCCAGCAGCGGCAGCAGCCCTCCCGGCGGGCGAACCACCGGAGCGAAGCGTGTCCCGGCCCCGGCCGTGCTGAGCCGGGGGGACGTTCGAGGGCTTTCGTGCGCGCAACGGCATGAACGTGTGGCCGAACCGGCCGGTAAGGCCTGTATTTGCTTTTGCAACGAGCTGGTTCGAAAAATCACGGCAGTCGTCTCCCGGTTGCGATCATCGAACTCGGACGAATAAGCCGGTTTGCAGTGGTTCGAGCGGCTTCGGCGGGAGCAAGTTTCTTTCGGGAGGGAGAGGAAAATGGGATTCACTGCGTCGGGGAGTGATCTATCCCGGATCGCCCAATCATTCTCGGGCAGCGCGGAAGAAATACGTTCGCAGGTGAAGGAGGTGGCGGCCAGCAACGTAACTCCTGACAAAGCCGGTAGGAAATTTCACGAACAGGGGACGTCCTACAAGGAAGCGCTCGAAAAGGTCGAATCGAACGTAAAGAGTTTCGCCGAGCTCGGCGATCGGCTCGCGCAGAATTTTGATGAATCCGGTAAGCGGTATCAGGACAGTGACCGGTCCGGTGCCAACACCATCGAGCAGGTGCGGAGCTGATAATGGCGAGGTCGGGGACAAGCAGCACGAGCTCTGACGAGAACTCGACAGGTGCCTCGAGCGGAGCCGGGACCGGGGGTTCGTCGGGGAGCGCTTCGAGTGTCAGATCGGAAACCGGGCAGCAAAGTGGTCAGACAGGGCAGCAGTACGGACAGAGCGGAGGGAGCTCGGGGGGTTCGGATGCTTCTTCCGGTGAAGAGATGATGTCTTCCCTCGGAGAAACCGCCGGTTCCTTGGGGGACGCGGCTTCCTCCGTTGGAGATGCAGCCGGTTCCCTGGGGGACGCGGCTTCCGCTGCCGGGGACGTGGCGGGGGACGCGCTTTCCTCCGCTGGGGACGTGGCCGGTGATGTGGCTTCGTCGGTCACCGATGTCGCTGGTGATGTGGCTTCCTCGGCGGGGGACGCGCTTTCCTCCGCCGGAGACGCGGCCACGGATGCGCTTTCCTCCGTGGGGGACACGGTCACCGATGTCGCGTCGGATGTTGGTGGTTTCCTGAAGGACAACGCCGGGCACATCGCCGACGGTGCCATGACTGCCATCAACCCGGCTTACGGGGCGTTCGACGCCTTGACCGGTGGTCTTTCCGGTGCACAGGAAAGGGCGGAACAGGAATCCGAGCGCTCCGACAAGTTCGACAAGGCGCAGAAAAGCCTGAACAGCGGTTCGCGGGTCCCGAATTCGGATCAGTTGCTCGATGACGGCAGTCTCGGGCTGGAGTACTACTCCAAGTTTCTGCCGCACTTCAAGGACTGGACGGGCAACGGCCCGGATTTCGAAGGCGAGATCAAGCGTCGGTACGACGATCTGCGTGGTATAGATTTCGCCGCTTTCCGTGAGGACGCCGACCGTCTGGAAAAGGTTCACTCGGCGCTGCTGGACCAGAGCAGCAGCATGAAGAGGGACTTCGGCGGTGTTCGGGAGACCTGGCAGGGCGAGGCCTCGGAAGCGGCGGCCGGACAGGTGAACTCCTACACGAGCAGCGGAACCGTGGTCATCGACGAGGTCGAGAGCCTGGCGGGAGCCATCGCTCCCGCGATGGACGGTATACAGAAGGCGGTTCGTGAGTACGCGAAGTTCGTGCTCGACGTGGGAAAAGAGATCAAGTGCTCCGGGAAGACCCCGGAGGAGACGGCCGACGAGATTCGCAAGGCGCGTGGTGACCTCAAGCCGGAGGACCTGGCCGACGTCGGTATCGACGACATTTTTTCCGGTGCGTGGGAGAACCTGAAAGGCGCCGCCGTAGGGGCCGTGCTGGGAGGTCCTTTTGGTGCTGTCATAGGTAATACGGTGGGCGCGAAGAACGCAGTGGACAGCATTCGCCAGGGCATTATGGACGATGCCAAGAAGTGGCTGGACTCCTCTTTCGTTCCGGAGTTCCAGAAGAAGCTGACGCAGTTCGAGCAACAGACTTCGAACACCACCCGCACCGTGGAGCAGTGCTATCAGCGGCTGCTTCAAGAGGCGGAGATCAGCGATGATCCCTTCAAGGGGGTCCTCGAGGAAAGCGGTGACGGCTCCGGGAAGGACGGCAGGTCCGGCACCTCGAGCGGTAATGGCAGCGGTAGCGGAAGTGGCAGCGGAACCGGTAGTGCCGGGGCGGGGGCCGGAACCGCGGGAGCAGGACCTCCCGGAGCGGGAGGCGCCGACCAGCAGCCCCCCGGTGTGCCCGACGGCGGGGAGATGAAAGAAGACCTCCCGGGGCCGGGGAACGGTGAGTCCTCCGAGCAGAACCCGGACGAGGTCACCCTGGGGGAGGGCGAGGAGAAGATCACCGTTCGGGAGCCCGACGACCGGGGAAACCCCCAAGTCACGTTGATCGGTCCGGACGGTGAGCCGCAGACCTACGAGATCGCTTTCGACGACTCCGCGGGTGCTCAGCAGGATTCCGGACCCCAGGCGGGGGAAGCGGCACAGCCTTCTTCCGACGGGGAGTTCGTGGCGGGAGAACGGCTCACGCCCGGTGCTTCGGACGTAACCGGTGCCGTTCCCGGCGCGGGTGGTGCGGCCACGTCCGATCAACCCGGCCAGGACGGTGCGGCACCCGGGAGGTCAGCCGCCGCTGCGGGGACTGACGGTGCTCGCCAGGTAACCACGGTTCGTCCGAACGAGGACGGAACCGCGGTTATCGAGCAGGGCGACCGGACCATCGAGGTGGAGCGGACCCCGGAGGGGCGGTTGCAGCTCTCCGTGGACGACGGCAGCCCTCAGCCCCCCGAGACCAGGACCGTGGACTTCGGGCAGGACAGCGGTTCCGGGGATTCGCCCGATTCCGTCGCCGCCGGCGCGGCGGCCGAGCGGCCCGCCGCGCCCGGCCAGAGCGCCGCGCAGCCGGGCGACGGCGGCACGCGGCCGAGCAGCGGTGCTGCGCAGCCGAACGGGGACGACGCGCAACGCGCGGCTACGTCCGTCGCGGGCGGTGCGGAGAGCACCACCGGCCCGGCGTCGGGCGCTCCGAGCGGGGCGCCGAGCTCCGCGGGGGAGACGGTCGGGCGCGACGCCTACGCGGAACCGGCGTCCGGCCCCCGGGACGCGGGTAACCCGGGAACGCCCCCCGGACAGCAGGGCGCGGATCCGCTCGACTCCCCCGCGCGGACCACTTCGCAGTGGGCCGGGGACAACATGTTCACCGGACCCCAGTCCGATTCCGGCCCGCGCCAGACGTTCACCGCCTTCTCCGGAGACCTGTTCAGTTCCGCGGAGGACAGCGGCGGCAGCGTGTGGGGCGACCGCCCGAACAACAAGGTGGGTGAGGTGTCCGGATCGGCCGGGTTGCCGAGCATGGAGGACAGAGCGGACCGGACTGATTCACAGGGAACGACCGGCCTGGCGTCCATGGGGGATTCCGGCGGGTCGGGTCAGAACGATCAGGGTTCCGGACGTGGCGGAATGATGCCCATGGGAGGCATGGGCGGCGGTGCTGGGCAACAGGGTGGCGACGAGGAACGCAGCAACGACAGCCCGTGGCGCACCGAGGGGAATCTGTTCGACGACGGCATCGACGCCTCCGCCGACTGGAAGTACAGCGCGGTGCTGGGTGATCCCGAGGAGAGGTGAGTTCTGAATGGCACTCGTCAACGAACGGGTAGCTGAGGGAGTCGAGACTTTGGTCGCCCGTCAGGGATACGGCCTCGCGGACGGCAGGGACGAGATCAGCGCCGCGGAGTCCGAGGCCGAGCAGTCCCGGAGGGAGCTGGAGCGCGAGGCTGCTGATCGGAAGCAGCGGGTGCTGGAGCAGAGCCGGCAGGCAGTGGCCGATGCGGAGAAGGACAGGGGAGCAGGGGCCTGGGAGCCGGATTCCGGGAAGAGCAGCAACGAGCTGCAAATCGGCGTGGTCGAGGATGACGAGGACTATGCCGCGGACCACCTGAGCGGGGGGCACGAACGGACTCCCGCGTCTGCCGCTCAGCCACCCGCCGAACCGCCTGCGGCCCCGGCCCCTCCGCGCCGGCGCCGCTCCTTCGAGGACGACTGGGACGACGAGGAGGACTTCTCCCAGCGCAGCTGGCTTCAGTGATTCAGGGGAGGTGTCGGTTCCCGGTCCGCGGGCCCGTTCCCCGCCCACCGGGAACCCGGCGGCTCCGGCGCCCCGTGTGAATCGCGCTCACCGGTTTCAGGCCGCGGCCAGCGCGCCCGTGCTGTGCTCCTCGTCGATGCTCGCTCCCCCGGCATCGGAGGAGAGCAGCGGCTGCCCCCGCTTGTCCCCCACGAGTGTGCGCAGGAAGAACGCCGTCAGCAGCGCGCGGGACAGCCGTTGCGTGCCGTGGTGCGACTTGCCGTGCAGCAGCAGTTCGCTCCAGTGCCTGCCTTCCGTGAAGCCGAGATGCCCGGCCTTGCGCAGGGTCCGCAGCTGCACCGGTCCGCCCCAGGCGGAGGAGATCGGCTCAGCGTTGGCCCGAGCCGGGGAGAGCAGGTCGCCCGCGGCGGCCAGCTGCAGTCCGGGCACCGAGACCTGCCGCGCCGCTCCGATCGCGGAGGGCATGGTCTCCGCCGGGGCCATACCGGCCACCGCGCGGATGCGGGGGTCCTCGGCGGCGGCCAGCACCGCGCAGCCCGCGCCCATCGCGTGTCCGGCGACTCCGAGCTTGCGCTCGTCGACGCTGATCTCCCCCTCGCCGAGCCGTACTCCGACGCAGACGTCGAGCGCGGTACGCAGGTCGGCGGCGAACATCCGGTGTGAGGCGAACGGTCCCGC
This sequence comes from Actinopolyspora biskrensis, assembly GCF_013408175.1. GTDB lineage: Bacteria > Actinomycetota > Actinomycetes > Mycobacteriales > Pseudonocardiaceae > Actinopolyspora > Actinopolyspora biskrensis. The sequence goes on along the minus strand of NZ_JACBYW010000003.1, from coordinate 148,246 downwards.
GTGGGTGGCCGGCGCCGCCACCACGAACCCCCAGGAGGCCAGGTGTCGCAGCAGCCGGACGTAACGCCGGGGCGGCTGCAGCCAGCCGTGCCCGAACGCGATGGCCGCCAGCCCGCGCCCGCTGCGCGGCGCGCACACGACGCCGGGCAGTCCGACCAGAGCGAGGTCCCCGTGCAGTACGTCGTGCGGTCCGCGCTGGGCGAGCTCGTGCAGCACCTTCTTGGCGTTGTGGGCCATGGCTCGCAACGGTAGCGGATGTTTCTCGCGCACCGTGCCAGCGACCGGTCGGACGGGGGGTCCGTCACCCGGGTGGTGGATGCGTATCAGGTTCAGACCACATCTCGTGGCTATGCTGAGTCGAGTGTGCGGCATTGTGGGTTACCTAGGACATCGCCCTGCTCTTGACGTGGTGATTCAAGGGTTGCGGCGACTGGAGTACCGCGGCTACGACTCCGCGGGCATCGCCCTGCTGAACGGCTCGGGCTCGTTGGCGGTCGAGCGTTCCGCGGGAGCGCTGTCGAACCTGGAAGAACGGCTCGCCGCCTCCGAGCGCGAACACTTCGCGGGCACCGGTGGTATGGGGCACACGCGTTGGGCCACGCACGGGGCACCGACCGATCGCAACGCCCACCCGCACCGCGACGGTTCGGGTCGGGTCGCGGTGGTGCACAACGGGATCATCGAGAACTTCGCGGCGTTGCGCACCGAGCTCGAGGCCGATGGGCTCGAGCTGAGCAGCGACACGGACAGTGAGATCGTCGCTCACCTGATCGCGCGAGCCTACGAGGAGGGAGAGACCGCCGGTGACCTCCCTGCGACCCTCGGAAAGATCGCCGACCGCCTGACCGGTGCGTTCACCCTGGTGGTCACGCACGCCGCCGAACCCGAGCGGATCGCCGCGGCCCGGCGCTCCTCCCCGCTGGTGGTGGGGGTCGGTGACGGTGAGACCTTCGTGGCTTCGGACGTGGCCGCCTTCATCGAGCACACCAGGGACGCGGTCGAGCTCGGTCAGGACCAGGTGGTCGCCATAACGAGGGACGGCTACCGGGTCACCGACTTCGCCGGCGCGGAAGTGGAGACCAAGCCCTTCACCGTGGACTGGGACCTGTCCGCGGCGGAGAAGGGCGGCCACGACTACTTCATGCTCAAGGAGATCGAGGAGCAGCCGGAGGCGCTGGCCAACACGCTGCGCGGCCACTTCTCCGACGGGGTGGTCCTCGACGAGCAGCGGCTCAGCGAACAGGACCTCAGGGACATCGGAAAGGTGTTCGTCGTGGCCTGCGGAACCGCCTACCACGCGGGGCTGCTCGCCAAGTACGCGATCGAGCACTGGTGCCGGATACCCGTCGAGGTCGAACTGGCCAGCGAGTTCCGCTACCGCGACCCGGTGCTCGGGCGGGACACGCTGGTCGTGGCGATCTCCCAGTCGGGGGAGACGGCCGACACCCTCGAGGCGGTTCGTCACGCGCGCACCCAGCACGCCAGGGTGCTCGCCATCAGCAACACCAACGGTTCGCAGATTCCGCGCGAGTCGGACGCCGTGCTCTACACCCACGCGGGCCCGGAGATCGGTGTGGCGGCGACCAAGACGTTCCTCGCCCAGATCGCGGCCAACTACCTGGTGGGGTTGGCGCTGGCCCAGGCCCGGGGCACCAAGTACCCCGAGGAGCTCGAGCGCGAGTTCGAGGAGTTGGCGGCCATGCCGGAGGCGGTGCGTTCCGCCCTGTCGACCGTGGAGCAGACGCGCGAGCTGGCCGAGCGGTTCTCCGAGGCGAAGGCGGTGCTGTTCCTCGGCAGGCACGTGGGCTACCCGGTGGCTCTGGAGGGCGCGCTCAAGCTCAAGGAACTCGCCTACATGCACGCGGAGGGGTTCGCGGCGGGCGAGCTCAAGCACGGACCGATCGCGCTGATCGAGGACGGTCTCCCCGTGGTGGTGAACATGCCCTCGAACAAGGGGAATTCACAGCTGCACGCCAAGCTCGTCTCCAACATCCGCGAGATCCAGGCGCGTGGCGCGCACACCATCGTCATCGCCGAGGAGGGCGACGACGTGGTGCGCCCGTTCGCCGACGAGATCATCGAGGTGCCCGCCGTGCCCACGCTGCTGCAACCGCTGGTTTCGGCGGTTCCGCTGCAGGTGCTGGCGGCCGAGGTGGCGCGCAACCGCGGTTACGACGTGGACAAGCCCCGCAACCTCGCCAAATCGGTGACCGTGGAGTGACCCGTTTTTGGAGAGTCGGCGGTTCGGCTTGCTCGGGTGGTTCCGTGGGGGAACCTCAGTCGGGGTCTCGCTGCGGGGAGGCCCGACATCGGGTAGCGCTCTACACGACGTCGGGCCTTCCTCGCGAGACCCGGGACTGAGAACCCCCGGCGGTGCCGACTGCGTAGGCTCAGAGCGCTTGCGTTGGAGTGGAGGGCTTCCGGAGACTCGATTTGCTCAGCGGGTTCTGATGAGCGGAACCCGCGGCGGTGCCGACTGCTCAGGTGGCTGAGAGCGACTCCGTCAACTTGTCCGATGGCCCGTCCAAGCGGCCAACTCGCCCGAAGTCATCTCGGAAGGAGCAGCCCATGCGCGGAGTGTGGACACCGGACCGGATCAGGGCCGCGGAGGAGCGGTTGTTCGAAGCCGTGGCGGAACCGGTGGTCATGCGGCGCGCCGCGAACGGGGTGGCACTGCACGTGCGGCGCCTGCTCGGCGAACGCGCGGGCGGTGTCGCGGGCCGACACGTGACGTTGCTCGTCGGGGCGGGCAACAACGGTGGTGACGCGCTCTGGGCCGGGGCGCTGCTGCGTGGTCGCGGGGTCGGGGTCACCGCCGTGCTGCTCGCCCCCGACAGGACGCACGGCGAAGGACTGCGCGCGTTGCGGGCGGCAGGTGGGCGTGCCCTGGCGGCGGAGGGGAGCTCCGGCCTGACTTCGGAAGCGGTCGGGGCGCTGCGCCGCGGTGACGTGGTCGTCGACGGCGTAGTGGGCCTTTCCGCGCGCGGGGGGCTGCGTCCGCTCGCGGCGGAAGCGGTGGGGCACGTCGGGGCCCCGGTGGTTGCCGTGGATCTGCCCAGCGGGGTCGATCCGGCCACGGGGCTGGTCGAGGGGCCCGCGGTCTCCGCCGAGGTGACGGTCACCTTCGGGGGGCTCAAACCGTGCCACGTGCTCGAGGAGGGGGCGGCGCGCTCCGGCCGGGTGCGGCTCGTCGACATCGGGCTGATCCCTTACCTGGACGAGCCCGACTTCACGGTGCTCGACCCCGAGGACGCCGGTGCCGCGTGGCCCGTGCCCTCCCCGGAGGACGACAAGTACAGCCAGGGCGTGCTCGGTGTGGCCGCCGGTTCGGCCAGCTTCCCCGGGGCGGCGATGCTCACCGCGGGAGGGGCCGTGCGGACGGCTTCCGGCATGGTCCGCTACGCGGGGCCCGCCGCCGACGCGGTGCGGGAGAGCTGGCCCGAGATCGTGGCCACCGGCTCGGTCGGTGACACGGGGCGAGTGCAGGCCTGGGCCGTCGGGCCGGGGATCGGTACGGGAAGCAACGGCCGCGAGGTGCTGGCCAGGGTTCTGGAGGAGGCGAGGCCGGTGGTCGCCGACGCGGACGCGATCACCCTGCTCGCTCGTGACGCGGCCCTGTGGGACGCGCGGGACCCGGAAACCCCCCTGGTGCTCACCCCGCACGACGGGGAGTTCGCCAGGCTGGCAGGCGAGCGGCCGGAGGACAGGGTGGCGGCCGCGCGCGAGACCGCCCGGCGCTACGGCGTGCTGCTGCTGTTGAAGGGCAACTCCACGGTCGTGGCGGCACCCGACGGGCGGGTTCTGGTGCATCCTTCCGGACACGCCTGGCCCGCGACGGCCGGTTCGGGGGACGTGCTCACCGGGATGCTCGGCAAGCTGCTCGCTGCCGGTGTGGAGCCGTTGCGGGCCTGTGGCTGTGCCGTGCTGGTGCACGCCAGGGCCGCCGAGATCGCCGCCACCGGATCCGCCGAGCACGGCGGGCGAGCTCCCCGCGTGGGGGGCGACGAGGAAGGCCGCGCGGAGCGGACGGTGGGGGCACCGATCGGTGCCTCGGCACTGCTGGCCGCGGTGCCGGCGGCGATCCGCGAGGTCCGTGCCGCCGCGACCGCTTCGGTGAGGTAGAAACCGACAGCGCACCGGTGCTGTGCGACCATGAGCCGCGATGAACGACCAGGCCGCGCACCGTGCCGATTTGTGCATCGATCTGTCCGCGATCCGGCACAACGTGGGGACGCTGTCCGACCGCGCCCGCCGTTCCGGTGCGCGGACGATGGCGGTCCTCAAGTCCGACGGCTACGGACACGGGGCTCCGGCCGTCGCCTCGGCGGCGCTGCGCTCCGGGGCCGAGTGGTTGGGCGTGGCCTCGATAGCCGAGGCGCTGCAGCTGCGCGCGGGCGGTGTCGAAGCTCCCGTGCTGTGCTGGCTCTACCGCCGGGAGGACGACATCGCCGCCGCCGTGGCCGCGGGCGTGGACCTCTCCGTGTCCAGCTCGCGGGAGCTGAGCGGGGTCGTGGAGGCCGTCGGCGCGGTCGGCAGGCCCGCCCGGATCCACCTCAAGGTGGACACCGGTCTGCACCGCAACGGTGCGCTCCCCGAGGACTGGGGACAGCTGGTCGAGGAGGCGGCGAAGGCGGAAGCCGACGGGACGGTCGAGGTCTTCGCGGTCTGGTCGCACCTGGCCTGTGCCGACGAACCGGGGCATCCGTCCATCGACATGCAGGCCCGGCGGTTCCGGCTCGCCCACCAGCACGCGGTGGACGCGGGGCTGCGCCCGCTGCGCCACCTGGCCAACTCGGCCGCGCTGCTCACCCGGCCCGACCTGCACTTCGACATGGTCCGTCCCGGTATCGCGCTGTACGGGCTGGATCCCGTTCCCCAGGCGGGGAGCCACGACCTGCGCCCGGCCATGACCTTCCGTTCCACTGTGGTGCTGACCAAGCGGATCCAGGCGGGGGAAGCGGTCTCCTACGGCCACATGTGGGTGGCCCCCGCGGAGACGAACCTCGCCCTGGTTCCGGTGGGCTACGCCGACGGGGTTCCGCGCTCGTTGTCCGGGCGCATGTCCGTCTGGCTGCGGGGGAAGCGTCGCCCCGTGGTCGGCAAGGTGTGCATGGACCAGCTCGTGGTCTGCTGCGACGACGACGAGGTCGAGGAGGGCGACGAGGTCGTGCTGTTCGGTCCGGGGGACAGCGGGGAGCCCACGGCCGCCGAGTGGGCTCGTGAGGTGGGCACGATCCACTACGAGATAGTCACCGGCATGTACCGCCCCCGGGTGAGCAGGACTCTGGTCGCGGAGGATCCGGTATGAGGACTCGGCGGGCGTTGGCCTGGTCCGCCGGGGTGCTCGGCGCCGCGGTGACCGGCACCGCGGTGAGCCTCGTCTCCCGGGGCGCGCGGGAAGCGGTACCGGGCGGGAGCGTCCCCGGTGCGATGACGCCGGGCGAGTCGGATTCCGCCCGCAGGTCCACCGTCGCCGCCGACGACGGGGTTCCGCTGTCCGTGCGGGAGGTGGAGCCCGCGGACGGAGGACGGGCCGAGCTGACCGTGGTCCTGGTGCACGGGTACAGCCTGGACTCGCGCTGCTGGCGTTTTCAGCGTGCGGGGCTGCCCGGATCGACCGATCCCAGGGTGCGGCTCGTGCTCTACGACCAGCGCAGCCACGGCCGTTCCGGACGTTCCGCACGGGCCAACAGCACCATCGAACAGCTGGGCAGGGATCTGGACGCGGTGTTGCGCGCCACGACCAGCGACGATCCCGTCGTGCTGGTCGGCCATTCCATGGGGGGCATGGCGATCATGGCTCTGGCGGAGCAACGCCCCGAGCTGTTCCGGGAGCGGGTCCGTGGTGTGGCGTTGCTGGGGACCTCGGCCGGTGAGGTGGGGGCGAGCGGGCTGCCCAGGCCGTGGCTGTCCAAGCACAACCCGATCACCAGGACCCTGGGGTTGCTGGCCGGTTGGCAGCCCGGTCTCGTGGAGCGCGCCCGCCGGACCGGGGCGCAGATGCCGCGGAGCGTGGTCCGCGGCCTGGCGTTCGGGGACCGGGAGGTGAGCGCGGAGCTGGTCGAGCTGACGGACTCGATGATCGCGGGGACCACGGTGGAGACCGTGACGGACTTCCTGGACACGCTCGGTTCGCACGACCGCAGGGCCGCGCTGGCCGGGCTGCGGTCCTGCGAGGTTCTGGTGCTCGGCGGCGATTCCGACCGGCTCATCCCTTTCGCGCACTCGGAGGCGATAGCCGCCGAGCTGCCCGAGGCCGAGCTGGTCCGGGTCGAGGGGGCGGGGCATATGGTGATTCTCGAACGGGCGGAGCTGGTCACCGCCCGCTTGGGAGATCTGGTGCGGCGCGCGGTGCGGAGAACGCGGGCCGCGGATTCCGCGGAGAAGGTGAGCGGCAGTTGACTTCCGATTCTGCGACCTGGACGTTCGAACTGGCGACCGAGGAGGACACCGGGCGTTTCGGTGCCGCGCTCGGGGCGTTGCTCGTGCCGGGGGACCTCGTGCTGCTGGACGGCCCGCTCGGGGCGGGCAAGACGGTGCTCGTCCGTGGGATCGCCACCGGCATGGGGGTGGAGGGGCGGATCACCTCGCCCACCTTCGTGCTGGCCCGGGAGCACCACCCCGCGGACTGGCGGGGAACCACCCTGGTTCACGTGGACGCTTATCGGCTCACTTCCCTGGCCGAGCTCGACGATCTGGATCTGGACACGGAGCTGACCGAAGCGGCCGTCGTGGTGGAGTGGGGCGGTGGTTTCGCCGAGCGGCTGGCCGAGGACCACCTGCTGGTCCGGATGAGCCGCCGGGGGGATGACACGCGGGAGCTGTCCCTGCTGCCGCAGGGGCGGCGTTGGCGGGATCGGCTGCCGCCCGCCTTCGAGTGAGGCGGTTCCCCTGGTGGGGGAGCGCGACAGGGGGCGCCGAAAAATGGTCCTCCCAGAAAGGGACGAATCGGGTCCCGGTTCCCCTGTCGTCGTCATCAAAATTGATTTATTGTTCGGGTTGTTTTTGTGTGACTTGTTTCACCGACGATGAACCACGTTTCTTGAATTCCCGTCCTCCGGGGTGAAATTCGATCGAACAGATCGTTCCAATGATGTGCGACAGGGAGTTTTCCCGTGAAACGTTCGACGATTACCACCAGCATCGCCGCTACCCTGCTGGCAACAGGGGCTATGGTGAGCACGGCCTTCGGTGCCACGGCCGCGACGCAGGGCCAGCAGGATTCCTCGCGGGCCGCCGCGCCGGTTTCCTCGTGTACCGCCGGGGACCTGTCCATCGACATCACCAAGGATCCGCACGGCGGGGCGGGGCAGCAGGCATTCGCGGTGCACTACACCGCCGCCGACGCCGACACCCACTGCCTGATGCAGGGATTCCCCACCAACGTGAGGTTCTACCAGCCCAACGGTGAGATCGCGACGGGGATTTTCGCCACCGCGGAGCACACCGTGGCCGAGGCGGTCACCATCGACGCCGATCACTCGGGAGTGTCCTACTTCGTCCAGCCCGCGACCGGCCAGCACAACGCGGTCGGCTCGGTCTCGTTCCGCACGCCCACCGGTGTCCAGCGGAACCACGTCGAGGTGGCCTGGCCCGACGAGCCGGTGCACGGTGCCGAGCTGAAGGTCACCCCGGTCAGCCAGGCCTGAGACCGCCGTACCGTCCGCCACCCGATGACGGGTGGGGAGCACCGGCACGACAGCGCCCCGGCGTCCGTTGGACCTCGGGGCGCTGTGCTCGTTCGGACGGGATGTCGACGTGGGTGGGGCGGCTCTCGGCAGGAGCCGCGAATGGATCACCCACGTGCTTGCCTGGACAGCCAAGCCAACGCCGCCTACGTCTACTTCGGTGAGATCGCGCGGGGGAGGCGCGAAGTCGCTTCCCGCGGCGGACGAGGCGGGCGAGGTCGCCGCCGTTCCCGACTTCGCCGCGGACGGGCAGCGGTTCGGCGCCGAGCTCCTGGACGCCGAGCGGCAACTGCCGCGGGTGTTCCTCCGGGACTGAGCCGCCTGTCCGGAGCCTCGTGCGCTCGCGCGTGCGCCGAGGCGCGGCCTCAGGTCGGCTCCCCCGCCGCGCTGAGCTCGTTGCCGAGTTCGGTGGCCAGCCTGCGCATCAGCGGGACCACGTCCTCCGCCGCGATCCGCTTCATCCGCGCCTCGGGGCCGCTGATGGAGATCGCCGAGGCAGCGGGCGCGTCGGGGATCGCCACCGCGTAGCAGCGCACCCCGACCTCCTGCTCGCCGTCGTCGAGGGCGTAGCCGAGTTCGCGGATGCGTTCGAGTTCCTCGCGCATCGTCCCGACGTCGGTGATGGTGCGTTCGGTCTGCGGGTGCATCCCGGTGCGGTTGAGCACCTGGACCGCGCTGTCCTCCGGCATGGTCGCCATCACGGCCTTGCCGACCGCCGTGGCGTGCGCGTCCACGCGCCTGCCCACTTCGGTGAACATCCGCATGGAGTGTCCCGAGGGCACCTGGGAGACGTAGACGATCTGGGCCCCGTCGAGCACCGCCATGTTGGACGTCTCGCCGGTGGCCTCGGTCAGTTCGGACAGATAGGGACGGGCCCAGGAGCCGAGCGTGCGGCTGGCCGTTTCGCCGAGCCGGATCAGGCTCGGCCCCAGGGCGTACCTGCGGGAGGGCTGCTGGCGCGCGTATCCGGCGCGGACCAGCGTGCGCATGATCCGGTGAATGGTGGGCAACGGCAGCGCGGAGGCCTCGGCGAGGTCGCTGAGGGTCACCTCGCCCCCCGCGTCGGCCATGAGTTCCAGCAGTTCGAAGGTGCGTTCGACCGACTGAACGCCGCCCTGAGTGGGTTTGGCGCGATCGGTGCCGGTGCCGTTCGCGTCCTGTCCAGCCGCCATCCCAGTCTTCCTCTTCCCGTGTGGTGCTCGGCCTCGTCGGTGGGCCGGTTCCGCCCACCGTACGGCGATGAACCAGTGTAGCCGTCCGCCGTTCGGCGGACGCTCCGCTGAGCCCTCGGTGGCCGGTGTTTCGCACGTTCCTTCGTGCTTCGGGTGGTCCAGCTCATCTTGTCTATGACGACATGTGGAAACTAACCTCCACGATGCAAAAAACATAACGGGTGTACCGCGAGCCAGTAGCGAACTCGTTCCGAGGGGTGCGAGGGAGCCGTCGGCGCGGCAAGCTGTGTCACCAGCCACCGTCTGTAACCCGGCACCAGAAAGAGGTGGACTCATGTCCCGAACGACCCCGGCACAGGGCGTTGAGGTCCTCGGCGGTCCAGTGGAGCGCGGCGACGAGATCCTCACCCCGGAAGCGCTCGACTTCGTCGCGCGGTTGCAGCGGTCCTTCGGCGCCCGGCGCGACGAGCTGCTCGCCCGCCGCCAACAGCGTCGTGACGAGGCCGCCCGCACCGGCAGGCTCGACTTCCTCGAGGAGACCCGCCACATCCGCGAGTCCGACTGGCAGGTCGCCGAGGCGCCGCCCGCGCTGCGGGACCGCCGCGTGGAGATCACCGGTCCGACCGACCGCAAGATGGCCGTCAACGCGCTGAACTCCGGAGCCAAGGTCTGGCTGGCCGACCTGGAGGACGCCAACACCCCGCACTGGGACAACGTCGTCTCCGGCCAGGTCAACCTGTACGACGCGATCCGCAAGCAGGTCGAGCTGAACTCGAACGGCAAGCAGTACAAGCTGCGCGACGACGTCGAGCACGCGGTTCCGCTGGTGCGCCCCCGCGGATGGCACTTCGACGAGCGCCACATCCTCGTCGACGGCGAGCCCGTTGTCGGTGCGCTGGTCGACTTCGGCCTGTACTTCTTCCACAACGCGCAGGAGGGGCTGCGCCGCGGCACCGGGCCGTACTTCTACCTGCCCAAGATGGAGAGCCACCTCGAGGCGAGGCTCTGGAACGACGTGTTCGTGCAGGCCCAGCAGGAGCTCGGTGTTCCGCAGGGCTCGGTGCGCGCCACCGTGCTCATCGAGACCATCCCGGCCGCGTTCGAGATGGAGGAGATCCTCTACGAGCTGCGGGAGCACAGTGCCGGGCTCAACGCGGGGCGCTGGGACTACCTGTTCAGCGTGATCAAGACCTTCCGCTCCGCGGGGTCGGAGTTCGTGCTGCCCGACCGCAACAGCGTGACCATGACCGCCTCGTTCATGCGGGCCTACACCGAGCTGCTGGTGCGCACCTGCCACAAGCGCGGCGCCTTCGCGATCGGCGGCATGGCCGCGTTCATCCCGAACCGGCGCGACCCCGAGGTCACAGAGCGGGCGCTGACCAAGATCCACGACGACAAGCGCCGCGAGGCCAACGACGGCTTCGACGGTTCCTGGGTGGCTCATCCGGACACCGTGTCGGTGTGCAAGGAGGAGTTCGACGCGGTGCTGGGGGACAAGCCCAACCAGCTCGACCGCAAGCGCGCTGACGTCTCCGTGTCCGCGGACGACCTGCTCAACACCGCCGAGACCCCCGGTGACAAGACCCTCGAGGGGCTGCGCTCGGCCGTGGACGTCGGGGTGCGCTACATCGTGTCCTGGCTCGGCGGGAACGGAGCCGCGGGCATCCACAACATGATGGAGGACGCCGCCACCGCCGAGATCTCGCGTTCGCAGATCTGGCAGTGGCTGCACAACGGCATCGTGCTCAACGACGGTCAGCAGGTCACCAAGGACCTGGTGCGTCAGGTGCTCGCCGACACGGAGAAGCAGCTCCGCGCCGAGGAGGGCTTCCCCACCGAGAACCTCGATCGGGCGGTGGAGCTGTTCGAGCGGGTGGCGGTGGCCGACGAGTTCGTCGACTTCCTGACGCTGCCCGCCTACGAGCAGATCGACTGAACGACCACGACGGTGGCCGCCCCGGGTGCTCCGGGCGGCCACCGCGGGGGCGTTCCGAGGTTCCGTTCTTCGCCGCTCACGGGTTCAGCCCTTCCGGAGCTGTCGCCGAACGGAAAACCGAGGCTCTCTGAGCCGAGAAATACTGCAAGGAGGACAAGTGCCCAGGACCTCGTTGAACCGGGCGGATGTGGACGTACGGCTGGCGCCGCTGACCGATGTGGACGAGCGGATCGCGGCCAGGTTCCGGAGAACCACCGCGGCGCGCCAGCCGGTGCACACCTGCTACGTCCCCGCGGGCAGGGTCGACGCCGACACCCTGCGGAACTGGGGAGACGGGGCCCTGGCCGCGCTCGACGAGCACGCTCCCAGCGCGGCGGAGTTCGCCGGGATCGTCGACGTCTCCGAGCGGCGTGCCGCCGAGATACTGCCGCGGGTGCGGGCCAAGCTCCACGACTCGCCGGTGGAGGACCTGCGGATCGACTTCGAGGACGGCTACGGCGCGCCCGGTGACGAGGCGGAGGACGCCGACGCCGAGCGCACCGCCGGGGTGGTGGCCGAGTGGCTGCGTCAGGGCACGGCCCCCGGCAACTTCGGGCTGCGCGTGAAGTCCTTCGACGACCCCGAGCTGCGCGCCCGCTCGGTGCGCACGCTGGACGTCTTCCTCACCGAGCTGCTCGCCCGGCACGGCGGGTTGCCGGAGGGGTTCCTGCTGACCTTCCCGAAGGTCGTCGACGTGCGCCAGGTCGAGACGTTCGTCGGGATCCTCGAGATGCTGGAGCACACCCTCGGGCTCGCCGCGGGCGCGCTGCGCTTCGAGATCCAGGTGGAGACGACTCAGTCCATAGTGGACACTGAGGGCAGGTTGGCGCTGCCGAGGTTCATCGGTGCGGGCGACGACAGGATCAGCGGGCTGCACTTCGGAACCTACGACTACACGGCAGGCTGCGGGCTCACGGCGGCCCACCAGCACCTGGCGCACCGGGCCTGCGACTTCGCCAGGCACGTGATGCAGGTTTCGGCCGCGGGCACCGGGATCTTCCTGTCCGACGGGTCCACCAACGTGCTGCCGGTGGGTGATGCCGAGCAGGTGCGGCACGGCTGGCGGACCCACTACGGGCTGGTTCGGCGCTCGCTGGAGCACGGCTTCTACCAGGGCTGGGACCTGCACCCCGCGCAGCTGGTGACGCGCTACGCGGCGGTGTTCGCCGAGTTCCGGGAGTCGGCCGAGTCCGAGGCCGCCCGGCTGGCCGCCTACGTCTCGGCCACCGAGGGAGCGGTGCTGGACGAGCCCGCCACCGCGCGGGCGCTGGCCGCCTCGTTCGTGCGGGCGCTGGACAACGGAGCCACCGACGCGGACGAGGTCGCCCGGATGACCGGTGTTTCCGAGTCCGAGCTGCGGCGGCTCGGGCGGGTGTAGTTTTCCCGGATCGCCGTGCTCCGTGCGTGGGCGGTGATTCAGCGGAAATGGACGGCGCCTCCGGAGTTTGTCGTGGTTCTCCGGAGGCGCCTTCTTCGTGTTCGCCGTGGTCCGGCCAGGTTCAGCCGAAGCGTTCGGCCTTGACGGCGTCGATGAACGCCGACCACTGCCGGCCGGTGGTGGTGAGGTAGCCCGCCGCGCGGTTCTTGGTGTCCCGGACGGCGGCGCCGTCGTCGATGCGGCCTATCTCGACGCAATCCGTTTCGCGGGACGAGTAGCTCGCTTTGCGCCATCCTTCGACAGGTGCCGTCATGTGGTCTCCTCCAGTCGCTCCATCTGGGAAGCGATGAACTCGGTCGTTTCCTGCTCGGTCATCGCTGCCTGCCGGAGGCTACCTACGGCTTCCGTGTAGCTGGAGATAGCTCCGGGAGACGAGAGGAAGACCCCGGAACCGAGCGTTTCCAGGTGCACGATCGGTGCTGCGTCGCCGAATTCGAAGCGGATGAAATGACCGCTGTGCAGGGGTGTCCAGCCCGAGTCCCTGGACAGCACCCGGATCGAGACGTTCGGCAGCTCGGACATTTTGAGCAGGTGGCGCAGCTGGTCGGCATGGGCCGTTGGATCGCACACCGAGTCACGCAGGACGTGTTCCAGGATGAACGCCTCGAAGATCGGTGCTTGCACTTTGGTGAGCACATCGCGCCGAGCGGCGCGCATTCCGACCTTGGCCTCACGTTCGCCCACCGGCAGCCCGGCCATGATCGCCCGTGCGTAGTCGGCTGTTTGAAGGATGCCCGGCAGCAGCAGGGGAGCGCCCTGAATCATGTGGGTAGCCGTGCGTTCGTATTCGATCAGCGTCACCAGCTCTTCCCGGACTCCGGGGATGCCGGGACGCAGCCAGTCCGGCTGGTCCGCCTCACGCGCCATGTCGACGAGACGTTCGCGTTCGCCGCTGGAGATCTCCAACGCTGCCAGGATGCTGGTCACGTCCTCGACACTGATCGAACGACTACCGGATTCGGTTCTAGTTACCCAGCCGTGTGATGTTCCGATCCTGCGAGCCAGTTCGCGGACGCCGACATCGGCATCCTGACGAACTTTACGCAGTTCAGCGGCCAGAGAGCGCGCTTTCGGGCTGCTCGGTTTGGATCGGTTCATAAACCAATCGTAGCTGGTGTCGACCGTAAAGATCACCACTCGAACGTGCGATTGCACGGATGTAATCCAATCCAGCACTCTGGATTGCGATACAGGGATACAGCATTACGAGGAGGTAGTGACATGTCGTCGAGATCCAGCGACCTGTCGGGTCCGGGGGTGCGGGTGCCCTGCCGGGACGAGTCCGGTCCGTCGGCACTGCGGGTCTCCCGGGTGGGTGAGCGGATCCGGATCCGGACGCCGACGATCTACCACCGGACGCTGTGGACGGTGGAGCAGGCGCGTGAGCTGCGCGACGTGCTGGACGCGGCGCTGCGGGGCGGGGGTGAGGTGTCGTGACCACTCACGCGGGAAGGCTGGCGATCGTGCTGGCACACGAGCAGTGGGAGCTGGAGCAGGCCTCCTACGACATCTCGGCGGGCAGGGCCACGGCCAAGAGGTGCGCCGAGACCGCCGGGGTGCTGGAGCGCCTGGCCCGGGAGCTCCGCGACTACGCGGCGACGCTCGCCTTCGGCGGCCATCCACCCACCGCGGTGGACCTGGACGAACCGCGCGAGCGGGGTGAGCCGGGATGAGCACGCACCCCGCGATGCTGCTGAGCACGGTGGTGCTGTTGGCGGGCACGGCGGTCGTGCTCGGCGTCTGGGGCAACCGCGTCAGCTACCGACCCCGCCACGCGGGCGGCAGCGGAGGCGCGGCCCGACGCCTGGCAGCGCTCCAACCGGAATCGCTCTTCCGCCCCGAACAGCCCACCACCGAGTCCATCCGCTGGCCGCCGCACGACCCCGACCGGCGTCCGCACCTGTTCGGGCTCGGTCCACCACGCCCCGGCACACCGTCCGCACCGCCGGAACCGGCAGCACCGGCTCCCGCGGCGAACGTCGGCAGCGGTGCCGACCGCGAGTCCGAGCATCCGGAGCTGGTGCTCATGCGCCGCGTCCTCGACGGGCTCCACCGCCTCCGGTGAACCCCGAGCACGGGTCCGGAACCGGCGAAGGCGCGATGTCAGGGGACGTCCGCGGCCCCCCGTGCGGGGTGGACGGCGTGCACGTGGCACACGGCGTCGAAGGCCTCGCGCGGTGCGGTGTCCAGCAGCACGGTGTGGTGCGGGGTCTGCGCCCGGAGGGCGGTGGAGCCCGCGAGGGCCTCCTCCGGCAGGCGGCGCAGGTCGACCAGGTGAGCCCGGTGCCCGGCCGCGTCGAGCGCGGCCTCCAGGGTGTGCTCCGTCGGAGGCGGGGGTTCCTCTCCCGCCGCGAAGTAACGCCCTCCGGGGGGCGCGTCCGGATCGAGGTCCGGTATGCGCCCGGAGGCGTGCGTACCGCCGATGACGACCAGGTCCTCGCCCAGCGCGGGAGCCAGCAGGCCGCCGACCGTGGTGGTGCCGTCGAAGGAGGGCGCGCGTTGCAGGTGGACGTTGTGCCCCGCCACCAGGACGCGCTGCTCGCGTTCGAGGACCAGCTCCAGGTTCTCGGCCATCACCTCGTTGCGCAGGTTGCGGCCCGCACCGGGATAGAGCCCGTGCTCCAGGAACCCCACGACACGCGACGCGCCACGGGCGCACTGCCCGGCCACGGTGTCTCCCGCGGCATCGGCGCGACCGACCAGCTCGGTGATCGACTCCGCCAGTCCCGCGGGCACGCTCGGGGCGGCGGCCGGGTCGGGAGGAAGAGTGATCCTGCTCCCCAGGTCGGCCGCCGGCAGCAGTTCGCGGTCGCCGGGCTCGGCGGGCAGCCGCTCCAGGCAAGCCGCGACCCCGGGGCCCGGTGAGACGCACCACCCGGGAACGTCCATGCCGTAGAAGCCCACCTGCCGCTCGTGCTCGGCGTTCCACCGGCGCATCCAGTCCAGCTGCTCGTGCACCTCGACGCAGCGGCCGAACTCGTAGGTGAGGCCGTCGCGGGCGACGTCGGCGAGCTCACCCGGCCCGGCCCCGGACCCACCGGCCCACCGCGAGCCCCTCGGGCAGTCCGGACTCGAGCACCAGCGCCGAGAACCCCATCCGCCGCACCAGGAACCGCAGCACCCGGTCCCGGATCCGGTTGAACTCGGCGGTGAAGTGCGCGCTCTCGCCGAGGAAGACGACCCTGGCCCGCCCGACCACCTCGCGGAGCACTTCCAGGTCGGCGTCGTCGGCATCGGGATCGAGAGTCCGCAGTTCGGTGGTGAGCTCCGTGATCGACTCCGTTGGCACGGGCGTGAGCTCCGGATCGTCGGTGCTGCTGGTCGAACGCGGATTCTACGGAGAGTCGAGTCCCTCCGCCCCCGGACGACGGGCACTCGGGTGCGCTTTCAGAACATCCGCCCCCCGGGGCGCGGATCCCCCGTCTCGCTCGGCCGGCCGGAACGGAGCGCCGCAGCGAGCAGCAGCACGCCGCCCAGCACCCAGTAGGGGTCCCAGAGCAGCACGTAGTACCAGTACCAGCGGCTGATCCCACCCGCGACCGGTACGACCCCGGCCAGCACCAGGCCGTTTCCCACCAGGCCGAACACGCCGTACAGCGCGCACACCACCCCGGAACCCCAGAGCGCCAGCGTCAGCAGGCCGCGCACCGCGCGCCGCCGCCACTCGCGGGTGGCCAGCCAGGCGACGACACCGAGGCCGGCCTTGAGCGCGGCCGCCACGAGGTTGACCAGTGTGAACAGCGGCGTCGGATCGGGGGTTTCCAGCGGGTGGATGCCGGTCTCCCCGCCGAAGGCCCAGAACACGCTCAGCGCGGCGAACAGAAAGGCCCACACGAGAGCCAGGTGGTGCGGCAGGTGCGAGCCGTGCCGTGCGGTGCTCCTCACGGAGCGAACACTATCGGTTGCTCGACGAAGCGACGACCGTGCCGCAGCGGGCGACACGGCCGTCTCGAAGTGCTTTCGCGGCTACCCGGTGTCGGACCTCCCACAGCGAGGGCCCGCGAGAGGTTCCGCCACGTAACCACCTACGCAGGCCGCGATGGAAACCTTGCGTCTCAGAAGCAGTTCGGCGCGTTCCAGTACCGGCCCGAGCGGGTGTCCAGGTGCGTGTGGTCGTTGTGCCCGGACGCCCCGGGGCCGATGATGCCGTTGAAGCCGGAGCTCCTGGCCTCGCGGGCCAGGTCGCACAGCGAGGGAGCACCGGTCAGGTCGACCCCGGTGCCGTAGGTGTGCTTGCTGTTCGGCGCGCCGCCCACGTCGTCGTTGTGCGAGACGCTGCGGAAGCCGGAGCTGACGTAGAGCGGCCGGTCGCCCAGCTTGTGCCGCAGTGCTTCCAGCTTCCACATGTTGCGCAGCACGTTGGTGCGCACGTTGGAGGTGCTGGTGTTCCCTCCGGAGAATCCGCTGCCGTCGTTGGAGGTGAACTCGGAGAACGCGAAGTGCGCCGGGGTGCAGTCGGCGTCCTGCAGGTCGTAGATCTGACCGTAGGTCTCCGGGCCCGCCACGCCGTCCACCGACAGGCCGTAGCCACGCTGGAACCGCTCCACCGCGTTCGCGGTTTCCGGACCGTAGGCACCGTCGATGTTCACCGGGTCGCCGGAGGCGGCCCAGCCGGCCACGCGGACCTGCAGCTCGCGCACGTCGCTACCGCTGTCGCCCTGGGACAGAGTCTGTCCCCAGGTGTAGCAGGAGTCCGCGGCGGCGGGTGCCGGGGCGAGCACGCTCGCACCGCTCACCAGGCCGAGGCTCAGGGCGAACGCGCCGAGCAGACCCACCGCCCCGCGTCCTCTTCGTCTCGCTCTCATGAATACCTCCTTACTCGGGTGAAACCGGCCAGCGCGCCCACCGCGGTGGTGGGGGCGCGGCTCAACCGACGAGTGCCTGCCAGGTGCGGACCCGCACGACTCCGTCGGAGGAGATTCCGCTGGCGGACTGGAACGAGCGCACCACCGTTTCGGTGTTCGGCCCGAAGATCCCGTCCACAGTGGTGCCGAGTCGGTGCTGCACCGCTCGCACGGCCGGACCGCGGTCGCCGCTGCCGCGCTCGCGGACGGCCTGGTTCCAGGTCTGGTTGCCCGCCAGACCGTCCACGATGGCGCCGGTGGAGCGCTGGAAGTCGCCCACCGCGCTCTCGGTGGCGAGGCCGTAGATCCCGTCGGCGGTCAGGGACGCGCCGTGCTCGTTGAGCAGGTACTGCAGGATTCGTACCCCTTCGCCCTCGTCATCGGGCCGCAGCAGCGGCCAGCTCACGCCGGTCGGGTCCCCGCCGACCTCGGCCGCCACGTCCGAGCGCAGCTGCCCCAACAGGGCGTGGAGCCGGTCGCCGGGGCAGTCGGTGGCGTTGAAGTCCCGGTGACCGTAGATCTCGTGGGGCTCGATGCCGTACCGGCGGCACAGCCGCGCGCACAGCTCGACCAGCCTCGTGTACTGCGTGTCCCTCGGGTCGACGCTGTTGTAGGTGCCCTCGTTCTCGATGCCGACGGCCAGCCGGTTCTGCCCGGCGGTGTGCGCCCCGACCACGTGCCGCGAGCCGTCCCGCACCGCCGCCAGGCTGCGGTGCCTGCCCTCCGTCGCGTACCCGCCGCGGCTGATCGTGAAGTGCTGGCCGGTGTCGATCCAGCCGTTGTTGTCCATGTGGTGGTCCTGAACGGACCGCGCCAGCGCGAAGGCGTGCGCCCGGGAGTAGTCGGTGCTGTTGGGGGTGGCGGTGTGGTGGACGACGATCTTGGACGGGGCGTGTCCGAGCACGTCGATCGTCGCCTTCGGAGCCCTGGCCCCCCACGCCCCGGTGTCCGCGATCGTCGAGCTCCGCGGCATCGCGGCCGCGGCCGCCGTTCTCAGGTCGAGGACCAGCAGTCCGGCGCACCCGCCCAGGGCTGCTCCGAGCAGGCTCCGTCTGTTCGGGCCGGTCGTTGAACGTGGCGCTGATTCACGGGACGAATCCGACATGTGTCACTCCGCGAACTGGCACCGGCTACCTCGCCGAGAGCGGTTTTCCGGGAGAGTCGCGCGGTCCAGTGGATGTTCGAAAGTGGACGATTTTCGGTTCGACGGCCGACGAAGAGGATTTTTCCCGGAATCGAGCGGAACGGACAAGTGAGTGTCCGAAAATAGTCCGATTTCTCGGACGTTCGGTCGAGCGCTCTCGGTCGCCCGGACTTCGCGGAATGGGCCGAAGGGGCGAGTGCCCGCGAAAGCGGGCCCGGTCGTCATCGACCGGGCCCGTGCGGGAAGTGCTCCGCGAGTGCTGTGCAGACCTTCCTGCCGGCTCGGTTTCGCTGCGCGGTGCCGCTGCCCGGCTCGGGGAACCCGCACCGTCACGCGAACCGAGCGGGAAACTTCAGTAGCCGGTCGGTTCGGCTTCGCTGCGCACGTCGTTGGGGCGGGGGGTGGGCACGGACTCCGCCCGGGAGTCGTCCGTGTCCACCGCTTCGCGAGCGGCGGGCGGGGCGTCGTCCTCGGGAGGTTGGTCCTGCTCCCCTCCCGTCGGCCGGGTTCCGTTGAACAGCAGGTTCAAGGACACCGCGATCAGGCAACCGGTGCTGATGCCGGAGTCCAGCACGGTGCGCAGCGCGGCGGGGAAGTGCTCGTAGAACTCCGGGGAGATGATCGGGATCATCCCCACGCCGAACGCGCCCGCGACCACCAGCGCGTTCAGCGGATCACCCAGGTTCGCCTTGCCCAGGGTGCGCACGCCGCTGGCCGCCACCGAGCCGAACAGCACCAGCGCGGCACCGCCCAGCACGGGCTTGGGCACCAGCGAGACCACTCCCCCCACGATCGGGAAGAGCCCCATCAGGATCAGCACTCCGCCTGCCGCGGCCACGACGAAACGGCTCTTGACCCTGGTCAGCGCGACCAGTCCGACGTTCTGCGCGAACGCGCTGCAGGTGAAACCACCGAACACCGCGCTGAGCGCGCTGCCCGCTCCGTCGGCGCGCAACCCGGCCGCGATGGTCTTCTCCCCGACCGGGCGGTCGACGATCTCGCCCAGCGCGATCATGTCGGCGGTGCTCTCCATCATGGCCACGAGCATCACGATGCAGATGGAGATCGTGGCCGTGAGGCTGAAGACCGGAGAGGCCATCTCGAACGGCATCGGCACGTCGAAGACCGGGGCGCGTTCGAACGTGCTGGTGTTCACCATTCCCAGCGGCCAGGCGACGAGTGTGCCCACGACCAGGCCGATCAGTATCGCTATCCGGTTCAGGAAGCCTGTCAGCACCCGGTTCAGCACCAGCACCAGCAGAAAGGTCCCCGCGCCGAGTCCGATGCGCAGCGGGGAGGCGTAGTTGGCCGCTTCCGGATCCTGACCGGCTATCCAGTCGGCTGCCACCGGGAACAGCGACAACCCGATCAGCGTGATCACGGTTCCGTTGACCAGCGGCGGGAAGAACCGCACGATCCGGGAGAAGTAGGGAGCTGCCAGAAAGGCCAGAATACCGGCTATCAGCACCGAACCGTACACAATGGACAGTGCTTGTTGTTTGTCGTGCTGTGTGACGATGGCCAGGATCGGAGCCACGGACGCGAAGGTGACGCCGTTGACGAAGGGCATCCTGGCGCCGATGCGCCATACACCGATCGACTGCAACAGTGTCGCCAGCCCGGCGGTCAACAGGCTGGCGCCGATCAGCAGCGTCATGTTGAGCGGACTGAGCCCGAGCGCTTGTCCGATGATGAGTGGGGGTGCTACCACGCCCGCGTACATCGCGGCGATGTGCTGCACACCGTAGGCGAACAGCTTGCCCGGCGGTAGTACCTCGTCCACCGGGTGGGGGGAATCGGTTCTTCCGTTTCGCGTTCCGCGATTGCGCCTACTGATGAACAGGGGCATAGGGGACTCCTGAGCGCGGAGAAGATATGAGAGGTAGCTAAATCAATTCTGCTGCCGGACCTCGGATCAGGTATTGCTGCCGAGCGAAGATTTTGTTTCCGAAAAGAACTGCCGGGAACGGTGGGAAACAACGGGGCCGCCGGGTCTCGTGCCGGCGGCCCCGGGGAGGATCAGAACTCGGGGAGGCTGTACCAGGCCGTGGGGGCCGGGTCGACGTCGTCGCGGGTCACAGTGCCTTCGATGAGGCCGTAGGGACGATCGGCCGCGAAGAAGACCTCGTTCTCGTTCTCCATCCCGAACCGTTCGAGATCCACCAGGAAGTGGTGCTTGTTCGGCAGGGACATGCGTACTTCCGCGACCTCGGGACGCTTTTCCAGCACGGCCTTGCCCATCTCGTACAGGCTCTGCTGCAGCGCGTAGCTGTGCGTGGTGGCGAACGTTTCGAGCATGATCTCACGGATCGCCTCGAAACTCTTCGCCCAGTCGACGTCGGTGCTGAGGTAACGCCAGCGCGCGGTCACGGCCGTGGCCAGGATCCGGTCGTCGGTCTCGGCGAGGGTGGTGAACCGGTCCTTGGGGTATCCCCAGAACTCCGACCCCGTGGACTTGAGCACGACGAGGTCCTTGAGGCCGGAGACGACGTGGGTCTCCGATCCCTCGATGGTCACCGCGGTGGTGCGCTTCTCGTCGCTGGAACGGGCGAAGGAGTGGTCGTGCCCGGCACCACCGACCGGGATGCGCTCCCAGGCGTACTCGTCGATGAGCACGCGTGCTCCGGTCACCGGCTGCTGCGTGTCGACGAAGTGACGACCGAGGCGCATGGCGAAGTCCTCGATCTCGCCGACCGGCTGTTCCTTCGCGAGCCCGTAGACGGTGTTCTTCTGGGTGTCGGTCGGAAGCACCTTGGCGTTGTCGCCGGTGTGGTGGGTGTCGTCGAAGTCGCCGCGCAGCGAGGTGCTTACGTTGAGGTCCTTGATGCTGTGCCTGCTGCTGCCCCTGTCGACGGTGACGATTCGGCACTCGGACTTTCCGTACTGGTTCGGGCCCATGACGATGCCCATGAGCTGATCAGCTCCCTCGGTATGTGGAATATGCGAACGGGCTCAGCAGCAGCGGCACGTGGTAGTGCTGCTCCGAATCCGCGAGGCGGAAGGTGATCTGCACCTGCGGGTAGAAGGAGTCGACGCTCAGCCGTTGGAAGTAGTCCCCGGTCTCGAAGGTCAGCCGGTAGGTCCCCTCGTCCAGGCGGCTCGGTCCGAGCTGCCTGACCCGGCCGTCGTCGTTGGTCACGGACTCGCCGATCCGGCTCCACCCCCCGTCGGAGGCCTGTTCCAGGACGACGGTGATCCCCGCCGCGGGAAGCCCCCTGGAGGAGTCGAGGACGTGCGTCGTGACGGCGCTCGTGTTCGTTCCGCTCACGCTTCGATCACCCTCGCCAGCCGTAGTCGTGCGATCTTGCGCAGTTCGTCGGCGACGACGCGCATCTCGGTGGTCGGGTCGTTGTCCAGCCGGGAGCGCAGGATCTCCAGCAGTTCCGGCCCGCTGCGACCGCTGGCGCACACCAGGTACACGTGCCCGAAGCGGCGTTCGTACTCCTCGTTGGCCTCGGCGAGCTCCACGGCCAGTTTCGTGTCGTCGGCGTCGACCCCGGCCTGTTCCCTGCGGGACCAGGACGCCGAGGTGTCCTTGCCGGTGGAGCGCTGTCCGATGCGCGGGTGGGCGGCCAACGCCGAGTGGATCTCGTCCTCGGTGAGTTCGGTCGCGGCGCGGTCGGCGACTTCGTAGAGCTCGTCGTCCGATCGGTAGGGGCGCCGGTCGGCGATCTCGTTGGCCCAACGCTGGACGTCGAGACAGGCCAGCAGCTGTTTGATCAGCTCCGGACGAGGAAGACTGTTCAGCTTGGCCAGCCCCGGACCGGTCCCGGTGGAAGATGGTGCTGACATTGGCAAAACCCCACGGTTCGCGTGGTCGTTCTCCTCGGGTTCACCTGAATGTTCCCTCGGAGCGGTTGATGGGAAAAGCTAAGTCCGGCCCCGCAGGGGTGTCAACAGTTTGTTGAAATTTGCGGGTCGGCGGCTGTGCACTCGCACAACGGCCGCAGTGTGCTCCGGATCGTTTTCGCTCGCACCCGGACGCGCGGGGCGGGGAGTGCCGGCCGGAAGCCGTGGGGGCGCGGCGGCCTCCGGTCAGGAGCGCTCGCGGTTGAGGTAGTTGTAGACGGTGAAGCGACTGACGCCCAGGGCCCTGGCCACCGACTCGGCGGACTTGCGCAGCGTGAAGGCGCCGCGTTCCTCCAGCAGGCGCACCGCGCGCTGCTTGTCGGCGCGGGAGAGGTCGGACAGCTTCGCGCCGAGCTCGGACTCCACCTGGGCGATCACCCTGTCCAGGGCGCTGGTGAGTTCCTCCCCGGGAAGCCGCACGGCGACGGCGGGGCTGCCCTCCCAGTAGAGCAGGACGTCACCGGGCTCGCGCTCCTCCAGGGGGACTGTTGTGGCGCCGATGCGGCTGAGCAGGGGCTGAATCGCTGAAGTCAGCGGGTGCACGCGGATAACCTCAACTGTCCTCGGGAGTGTCGTCGACGCTGACCTGCATGGTGATCCGGTCCGCGCCCGCTTCGAGCGTCCGTTCGAGCACGTTCGACAGCGCGGTCAGCACCACTTCGCGTTCGCCGCTGATCGCGGTGCCCAGTGGTCCGAACTCGGGCTCCAGGCCGGATTCGCGCAGCACGTCTCGCGCGACTGCGGCGTGGGTGGGTGGTTCACCCTCGCCCTCGAACGGTTCCGTCGTGAACTCGGCCCTGAGGTTCATCGGACACCTGTCGCTTCCGGTTCGATTTCTCGTGCTCGGGCGCCACGGTAGCCCGTGGCTGTCGTGCCGGTGTTGACCCTGTGGCGGATACTCATTAATCTATCACTGTACGAAATAAAAATTTCGCTTCGCGAAAACATTAGGGGGCACGGATGCATCGGTTCCCGTACGCCGTCAACACCTCGATCCTGTTCACCGAACTGGACGTGTTCTCACGTCCGGCCGCGGCGAAGGCGGCCGGGTTCGACGCGATCGAGTTCTGGTGGCCCTTCGGCGAGGCTGTGCCCGGTGACGGCGAAGTGGACAAATTCGTCCGCGCGGTCGACGATGCCGGGGTCTCGCTGGTGGGGTTGAACTTCTTCGCCGGTGACATGCCCGCCGGAGACCGCGGTGTGCTGTCGCACCCGAAGCGCTCCACGGAGTTCCGGGACAACGTGGACGTGGCCGTGGGGATCGGCGCCCGGCTGGGCTGCACGGCGTTCAACGCCCTCTACGGCAACCGCATCGAGGGGATGCTGCCCGCCGACCAGGACGTGACCGCCGTGGAGAACCTCACCGCCGCGGCGCGGGCGGCCGCCAGGATCGACGGCACCGTGCTGATCGAACCGGTCAGCGGAACACCCAGCTACCCGCTCAAGACCGCCGCCGACGCGGTGACCGTCATCGACAGGGTGCGCGAGGCCGGCGGTGTGGAGAACCTGCGGTTGCTGTTCGACCTCTACCACCTGATCGCCAACGGTGACGATCCGAGCGCCGCCATCGACAGGTACGCGGACAGGATCGGGCACGTGCAGATCGCGGACGCTCCGGGCAGGAACGAGCCGGGAACCGGTGAAGTGGACTTCGCGGGGTACTTCGCGAAACTGGAGAAAGCCGGTTACCGCGGACACGTGGCCCTGGAGTACAAGCCGAGCAAGGCCACCAACGACAGCTTCACCTGGATGTGAGAAGGGGCGGCGGCTCGGATTGCTCAGGTGGTCGGTTAGCCGGCACGTGAGTCGGCGCCTTGCTGCGTCGGGCCGCTCTTGAGTAGCCACCTACGCGGCGAGCGGCCCGGCCTGGCAATGCATCCGACTCACGCACCGGATCTCCTCGTCCTGCTCAGGCTGAAGCGCTTAGGAGGACGGAGCCCTTCTGCCGGAAGTTCCTGCCGGGCTTCTCGGCTCGGTTCGCCTGGTGGGCCAGGAGGGCCCGCCCGGTGAACACCCACGACAACGCGAACGGAAAACCTCGACGAGAAGAGGGGAACTTCGATGACCAAGGTCGGATTCGTCGGACTCGGAATCATGGGCGGCCCGATGGCGGCCAACCTGGTGGAGGCCGGTTACGAGGTGACCGGTTACAACCGCAGCAGTGCCAAGGCCGAGAAGTTGGCCGCCGAGGGCGGCAAGGCGGCGGGCAGCATCGCGGAAGCGGTCTCCGCCGCCGACGTGATCGTGACGATGCTGCCCGACTCCCCCGACGTCGAGAGCGCCGTGCTCGGCGAGGACGGGGTGCTGGCCAACGCGCGGGAGGGCGCGCTGCTGATCGACTGCAGCACCATCCGCCCCGAGGTCTCCCGCGCGGTGGCCGAGCAGGCGGAGCGGCAGGGAGTGCGCGCGCTCGACGCCCCGGTCAGCGGTGGTGAGCAGGGCGCCATCGACGGTGCGCTGTCCATCATGGTCGGTGGTGATTCCGCGGCCTTCGCCGCGGCCGGAGAGGTGTTCGACGTCGTCGGCAAGACCGTGGTGCACGTCGGCCCCGCCGGATCAGGGCAGACCGTCAAGGCGGCCAACCAGCTGATCGTCGCGGGCAACATCGCCCTGGTGGCCGAGGCGCTGGTCTTCCTGGAGAAGCACGGGGTGGACACCGAGTCCGCCTTCCAGGTCCTCGGCGGTGGTCTCGCGGGCAGCAAGGTGCTCGACGCCAAGAACAAGGGGATGCGCGAACGCACCTTCAAACCGGGGTTCCGCATCGAGCTGCACCACAAGGATCTCGGGATCGTGCAGAGCGCCGCGCGCGAATCCGGGGTCTCCGCTCCGCTGAGCGGGCTCGTCGCGCAACTCATGGAGGCCGCCGTCGCGCAGGGCGACGGTTCGCTGGACCACTCCGGGCTGTTCAAGCAGATAGCCAAGCTCAACGGAACGGAATGAGCCGAGGACACGGCAGATCCCTCGGGACAGGCACCGAAACGTGATCCCCGAGGGGAGTCCGGCAGGGAGCGGGTGGCTCAGCGCCGCCAAGCATCAGGGCCACCCGTCCGCCGGAACACCCGGGCAGGCAGCCACCGGCCGCGGCCCGCGGCGAGCGGTGCGGTCACCGACCGCACCGGCGTTGTCGAGAAACAACCCGCACCGAGCGTCACCGCGGGAGCTTCGCACCCGGGAGCACGCGGAAGCAACAGCGCGCCCTCGCGGAGGAGCTCCGCTTCGAAAGAGGTCGTATCCAACATGCCCAAGGTTCCCGTCATGCAGGCCGTCGTCGATGTCCTCGAGTCCGAGGGGGTGGACATCGCGTTCGGCTGCCCCGGAGCGGCGATCCTGCCGCTGTACGCCGCCCTGGAACACCGCGACATCGAGCACCTGACCGTGCGCCACGAGGAGGGCGCGACCCACATGGCCGACGGCTGGGCGCGCACCAACGGCAAGGTCGGTGTGGCCATAGGAACATCGGGCCCGGCCGGAACGAACATGATCACCGGGCTCTACACCGCACAGGCCGATTCGGTGCCGATGCTGTGCATCACCGGCCAGGCCGTGTCCGGCAAGCTGCACCAGGAGGCCTTCCAGGCCGTGGACATCGTCGATGTCGCACGGCCGGTGACCAAGTGGTCGGTGCAGGTCAAGGAGGCCGCTCAGGCTCCGTGGATCCTCCGTGAGGCCTTCCGCGTCGCCCGTTCGGGACGGCAGGGGCCGGTGCTGGTGGACCTCCCGCTGGACGTCCAGCAGCAGGAGATCGAATGGGACCCGAGCATAGACGCGCCGCTGCCGGTGCAGCGCGTCGAGCCGCACCAGCCGCGTGTGGAGCGCGCGCTGGACATGCTGCGCGCGGCGGAACGCCCGCTGATCCTGGCCGGCGGGGGTGTGGTGTTCGGCCGGGCGCACGAGGAGCTGCGGGAACTGGCCGAGCTGCTCGGCATCCCGGTCCAGGTCACTCTGATGGGCAAGGGCACCTTCCCCGAGGACCACGAGCTGTGGGCGGGCATGACCGGGATCCAGACCAGCCAGCGCTACGGCAACCAGTCCTTCATGGAGTCCGATCTCGTGCTGGCGCTGGGCGCTCGCTTCGGGGACCGGCACACCGGTGCGCTGGATGTGTACCGGGGTGAACGCGAGTTCATCCACGTCGACATCGAGCCGACCCAGCTGGGCAAGGTGTTCGAGCCCGATCTGGGGATCGTCTCCGACACCGGCCCCTTCCTGGACGCCATGCTGGACGCGGCCAGGCGGCGTGGCGCGGAACCGCGGCACCACTCGTGGGTGGATCGGGTCAACGAGCTGAAGAAGACCCACACCAGGCCGGACGACTACGACAGCGTCCCGATCAAGGCACCCAGGGTGTTCAAGGAGATCAACGAGATCTTCGGGCCGGACACCTACTTCACCACCGCCATCGGGCTGTACCAGATCTGGTCCGGGCAGTTCCAGCGCACCTACAGGCCGCGGCACTACCAGGTCTGTGGCCAGGCCGGGCCGCTCGGCTGGGAGGTCCCCGCGGCGATCGGGGTGAAGTCGGCTCGTCCGGAGGCCGAGGTCGTTTCCGTGGTCGGGGACTACTCCTTCCAGTTCCTCGTCGAGGAGCTGGCCGTGGCCGCGCAGTACGACGTCGGCTTCGTGATCATCATGCTGAACAACGAGTACCTCGGCCTGATCAGGATGGCCGAGCAGGGCTACGGGATGAACACCGAGGTCGACCTGCACTACGACGAGCACGGCACGGACAACGTGAAGGTGATGGAGGCCTACGGGTGCTCCGGCCGGCGTGTGTACGAACCGGGCGAGCTGGGCGAGACCATCGAGTGGGCCCGCAAGGAGGCCGTGGCCACGAGCAGGCCGGTGCTGGTCGAGGTGATGATCGAACGGGAGGCCAACACCGCCAACGGGGTGCGTATCGACGCCCTGAAGGAGCCGGAACCCCTCGACTGATCGCCGGTGACATCCCGCGTCCCGCGTGCGCTGCCGCGGGACGCGCCGACCGGGTTGCCCGCCCCCAGTGGCGCGCAACCCGCGGGTGCCCCCTGCCGCGGTGCCGGGCTTAATGGCGGGGGGCACCCGACCCGCTGTCTCACCAGCCGAAGATGCGGAGCGTGTTGTGACTGGTCATGTTCTCGTCGCGCCGGACAAGTTCAAGGGCTCGCTCACGGCCCCCGAAGTGGCCGAGGCGGTCGCTTCGGGGGTGCGCGGCAGGGTGCCGGACGCGGAGGTGCGGTGCGTGCCCGTCGCCGACGGCGGGGACGGCACGGTGCGGGCCGCGCTGGCCACCGGGATGTTCGAGGGATTGCCGGTGCGGGTGACCGGGCCGACCGGTAGTCGTGTGCGCGCCGAGGCGGCGGTGAACGAGGACACCGCCGTGGTGGAGCTGGCCGCTGCTTCCGGGCTCGCGCTGCTCACTCCCGGCGAGTTCGATCCGCTGGCCGCTTCGAGCTTCGGCACCGGGGAGCTGATCGGTGCCGCGCTGGACCGCGGGGTGCGCACGATCGTGCTCGGGGTCGGCGGTAGCGCTTGCACCGACGGGGGAGCGGGCATGCTCGCCGCGCTGGGGGCGCGCTTCCTCGACGACGCGGGGAAGCCGCTGGCCATGGGCGGGGGGCCGCTCGGCCGCCTGGCCGAAGTGGACCTGAGCGGACTGGACCCCAGGCTGTCCGACGTAGACCTCGTCCTCGCCTCCGATGTGGACAACCCGTTGTGCGGGGACGGCGGGGCCGCGCAGGTCTACGGTCCGCAGAAGGGGGCGGGGCCCGAGGAGGTGCGTGCGCTCGACGCGGCACTGGAACGCTTCGCGACGGTGATCGACCGCGCCACGGGGAAGTCGCTCGCGGACAGCCCCGGCGCGGGAGCGGCGGGCGGCGTCGGATTCGGGGCGATGGCGGTGCTGTCGGCGAGCTTCCGGTCCGGCAGCGACGTGGTGCTGGAGCTGACCGGGTTCGACCGGCACCTCGACGGGGCCGCGCTGGTGGTCACCGGTGAGGGGGCGTTGGACGAGCAGACGCTGCGGGGCAAGGTGCCGGCGGCTGTGGCCTCGCGCGCGGCCGGGGCCGGGGTGCCCGCCGTGGCGGTGACGGGCAAGTGCTCGCTGTCGGCGCGCCAGTTGGGCGCGGGCGGGTTCTCGGCGGTGTACGCGCTGTCCCACGTGCAGCCGGACGTCCGGCGCTCGATGTGCGGGGCCGCCGCGCTGCTGCGCGGGCTGGGCGAGCACATGGCCGAGGACTGGCTCTAGTAGGACTTTGTTGTCCCGGTTCGCTCAGGTGGTCGTTTCGGCGCTGCCGCGCCGAAGGGTGCCCCGGACAACCGGACGAGCACACCTGGCAGAGCACCACTGGTCCCGCTGGTCCGCGTGAACTGCGGGGGGTTGACCGGACACCGCCCCTGGGTTCAACATTTTGTTGAAAATCGAGTTGGGAGGTAGCCGCGGTGGTCGAATCCGCCAACGCCTCCGCTCCGGAATTCGATGTCGTGTTCCGCGCGCGGAGGTTGATCGGCCCTAACGGGGAGGGTTCCGGCAGCGTGGGGGTCCGGGACGGTCGCATAGCGGCCGTGGAGGCCCTCGACACCCCAATGCGGGGCGACCGCACGGTCGAGCTCGCCGAGGACGAAGTGCTGCTTCCGGGCATGGTCGACAGCCACGTGCACGTCAACGACCCCGGACGTTCCGAGTGGGAGGGCTTCCCCACCGCGACCCGCGCAGCGGCCGAGGGCGGCATCACCACGATCGTGGACATGCCGCTGAACTGCCTGCCGCCCACGATCGATCCCGGGGCCCTGGAGACCAAGCGCGGCGTCGCGAGCGGCAACGTGCACGTGGAC
The DNA here is from genome assembly GCF_013408175.1 of Actinopolyspora biskrensis. Classification (GTDB taxonomy): domain Bacteria; phylum Actinomycetota; class Actinomycetes; order Mycobacteriales; family Pseudonocardiaceae; genus Actinopolyspora; species Actinopolyspora biskrensis. The sequence goes on along the minus strand of NZ_JACBYW010000003.1, from coordinate 119,326 downwards.
GTCGGATTCTGGGGCGGAGCCGTGCACGGCAACCTCGACGAGCTGCGCGGGCTGCACGAGAGCGGAGTCTACGGCTTCAAGTGCTTCCTGCTGCACTCGGGAGTGGACGAGTTCCCGCCGCTGGACACGGCCGAGCTGGAACGGGCGTTGCGGACGGTGGCCGAGCTGGACGCGCTGATGATCGTGCACGCCGAGGACTCGGCCGCGATCGAGCACGCGCCCAGCGCGCACGGCGAGAACTACCGCGACTTCCTGGCATCCCGCCCGCGCGGCGCGGAGAACACGGCGATCGCGCAGGTGCTGGAAGCGGCCAGGCGCACGGGAGCCAGGGTGCACATCCTGCACCTGTCCTCCTCCGACGCGTTGCCGATGATCGCCTCGGCGCGGGCCGACGGGGTGCGGGTGACGGTGGAGACCTGCCCGCACTACCTGTCCTTCGTCTCCGAGGAGATCCCGGACGGGGCGACCCAGTTCAAGTGCTGTCCGCCGGTGCGGGAGGCGGGCAACCGCGAGCTGCTCTGGCGCGGGTTGGCCGAGGGGACGATCGACTGCGTGGTCAGCGACCACTCGCCGTGCACCCCGGAGCTCAAACAGCTCGACATCGGGGACTTCGGCGTCGCGTGGGGCGGGGTCTCCAGCCTGCAGCTGGGGCTCTCGGCGGTCTGGACCCAGGCCCGGACGCGCGGTTTCGGGCTGGCCGAGGTCGTCTCGTGGATGTCGGCGGGGCCTGCCCGGGTGTCCGGGTTGCGGAACAAGGGGGCCATCTCCGTCGGCGCGGACGCGGACCTGTGCGTGTTCGCGCCGGACTCGGCCTACGTGGTCGACGCGAACGAGCTGCACCACCGCAACGCGGTCACCGCCTACCACGGTCGTGCGCTGGCCGGTGTGGTGCGATCCACCTGGTTGCGCGGCACGCCGATCGCCGGCCCGGAAGCCGGGGCCGCCCCAACGGGCAAGTTGCTCAACCGAGGAGAAGTATGACTCAGCACCAGGACTCCGCGGCGGTCGACGACCCGTACCGTTCGGCGCTGCCCGATCTGGCCTCCCGCGCTTTCGGCGGATCGGTGGGACACGCCAACGACGAGTTGTTCGCCGAGCGGGAGAACCTCGTGAAGCCGGAGGAACCCGTCTTCCAGCCCTACAGCTTCGGGCACAAGGGACAGGTCTACGACGGCTGGGAGACCCGCAGGCGCAGGGAGGCGGGATTCGACCACGCGGTCGTCCGGCTGGGGCTGGCCGGTCTGATCCGCAGGCTCGTGGTGGACACCTCGTTCTTCAAGGGCAACTACCCGCCGAAGGTCTCGGTGCAGGCGCGTGCCGCGGACGGTCACCCCGATCCGGCGGAGTTCGACGAGGCGGGCTGGGAGGAGATCCTGCCACCCACCCCGGTCGAGGGGCACACCAGGAACGTCTTCGACGTCGATCCCGAGCACCGCTACACCCACGTGCGGTTGTGCATGCACCCGGACGGCGGTGTGGCGCGGCTGCGGGTGCACGGCGAACCGATCGCCGATCCGAGGTGGACGTCGGACCGGTTCGACCTGGCCGCGCTGGAGAACGGCGGCACGGTGACCGGGTGCAGCAACATGTTCTTCTCCTCCCCGGCGAACCTGTTCGCTCCCGGTCTCGCCCGGGTGATGGGCGAGGGGTGGGAGACCTCCCGCCGCAGGGACGACGGGAACGACTGGGTCGCGGTGCGCCTCGCCGCCGTCGGAACCGTCGACCGGGCCGAGCTGGACACCAGCCACTTCAAGGGCAACGCGCCGGGGTGGGCCGCGCTGTCCGGGTGCGACGCGCGCGTGGCCGATCCGGACGATCCCGGTTCCTGGACCGAGCTGCTGCCACGTACCCGGTTGCAGCCGGACACCAGGCACCGGTTCAGACTTCCGGTGCGCAGCGAGGTCACCCACGTGCGGTTGGACGTCTTCCCCGACGGCGGTATGGCCCGTTTGCGGTTGTACGGGCGGGCCGCCGGAAGCGGGATGCGCGATCTGGCGGCACGTTGGTTCGACCGGTTGCCTCCGGAACACGCGCGGGCGGTGCTCACCGCCGACGGCGGGCTCGACGGTGCGGCCGTCGAGGCACTGCTCGCGCGCAGGCCGTTCGCGGCCGGTGAGGAGCTCCCGAACGAGTTGTGGGAGCTGCTGGAGGTCTGATCCCGGCCTCCCGGAGGGGGCGCGACGCCGGTGCGAGTGCGTGTCGACTTCTCGCGGAATCGCTGTGCCGCCGGTGTCCGCCCCCGCCGCCCTTCCCGGAACAGCCGACTAGGTTAGGCTAGGCTTAGCTTAGTTCGTCGTGGCCGGGCGTGCCCCGCGGAGACGGGACGCGGCGGTCCAGCAGGGGAGGGCAAGGATGCACGAACACGCACGGCGGGTCGGCGCGTTGCTCGGCGCCGCGCTGCTGGGGCTGGTGCTGGTCGGCTGCGGCCGATCGGAGCCGGACTCCGGCGGCGCTGCGGAGGACTCGGGGGCGTTCCCGGTCACCATCTCCACCGAGTTCGGCGAGGTGCGCATACCCGAACGGCCGGAGCGCGTCGTGGCGCTCGGCTGGTCCGACGCCGAAGCGGCCCTGGAGCTCGGGGTTCAGCCGGTGGGTGCCAGCGACTGGTTGGACTTCGGGGGCAACGGCGTGGGTCCGTGGTCGTCCGATGAGTACGCCGAATCTCCGGAGCTGGTCGGTACGAACGAGATCAACTACGAGGCCGTGGCCGCTCTCGAACCGGATCTGATCCTGAACACGCGTTCGGCCGGTTCCGCGAAGACCCACAGCACGCTGTCCGGGATCGCCCCCACCGTCGGTCCTCCGAAGGACACCGTCGCGTACGGCACCGGCTGGCGGGAGCAGTTGCGGATGGTCTCCACCGCTGTCGGTGAGCAGCAGCGCGGGGAGCGGCTGCTGGCCGACACGGAGCGGGAGCTCGAACGGGCGGTCTCCGACCACCCGGTGCTGAAGGGCAAGACCGTTGGAGTCGGGGGCCACTACGGGAACGGGTACGGCGCCTACCTCGGCGAGGACTCGCGGGTGCGGTTCATGCGCGAGCTGGGGATGCGGAACAAGCCGGAGATAGACGAGCTCGGTTCGGGCGGTTTCTACGTGGACATCTCGCGGGAGCGGTTGGACGTGCTCAGCGCCGATCTCACCGTCGTGTTCGCCGTGAACGGGGACTCGGGCCGGTTGCGCGCGGACCCGCTGTTGCAGCGGACCCGGGCCGCCGAGGCCGGAAATCTCGTGGTGATCGACGATCCGCAGCTGGTCAAGGCCTTCTCCAGTGGTTCGGTCCCCGGGATGCGCTACGCGCTGCGGGAGGTCGTTCCCACTTTCGCCGAGCACACTGCCGAGGGCTGAGAAGGTCGGCGGCGCCGGTGGTTCGGGTGGTGACGAGCGGCTGCGCCGTTCGCTCGACGACCGGACCGACCGAGCGCTCGCCCGATCCGCGCGTGGTTCGTCCACTTCGGGCGAACTACCCTGTTTGGAGGTTACCGAACAGTAGCTCTTGATCGAAAGGGTGTTCCCCTACACGATCCTGCTCGAAAACACAGTTCCAAACAAGAAAAAACAAGATCACACTGTGTTTTCGGGCAGGAGGACACATGGACAGGACGCGTCGATTACGTCCTTCCGGCTGGCTGGTCCCAGCGGCGGCGGTGGCGATACTCCTTCCGCTGCTGCCCGCCGCGGCACAGGCGGAGCAGCCACCGAACGGACCCGTCGAGCCGGCGACGGTCGAGTCCTATTTGGAGGACCCGGCCCGGGTCGGGGAGAACCAACAGCCGCATCACGCCTATCTGCGGCCGTACGACAACGCGCAGCAGGCGCTGCGCAGCGCTCGGGAGGACACCGCGGCGAAAGCGGACCGCCCCACGCGGTGGACGAAGTCCCTGGACGGTGAGTGGCGGTTCCGGTACGTGGAGCACCACCGCGAGCTGGGGGACGACTGGCAGACGGGAAGTTCCACGGGCGACTGGGGCGGTATCTCGGTGCCCGGTGTGTGGCAGCAGCAGGGCCACGGGAACCCCGTGTACCGCAACGTCCCCTCGGAGATATCACCCTACGATCCGCCGAACGTCCCCGACGACGTCAACCCGACCGGCGCCTACGTGCGCCAGTTCCAGGTGCCGGAGGACTGGGACGGCAGGCGGCAGCTCCTCCGCTTCGAAGGCTCCACCGGCGGGACCTTCGTGTGGGTCAACGGGGAGTACGTCGGCTACGACCAGGGCGGCTACACCCCGGCCGAGTACGACGTGACCGAGCACCTGAAGCCGGGCGAGAACACCATCGCCGTGCGCGTGCACCGCTGGAGCTCGGGAAGCTACCTGGAGAACATGGACTTCTGGCACCTGTCCGGGATATTCCGCAGTGTCAGCATGTACAGCGTGCCGCGGACGCACATGTCCGACGTCACCGTCCGCCCCGAACTGGACGACTCCCACACCGACGCGAATCTCCGCGTCGGGGTGGAGCTGAGCCGCGTAGCGGGCGGGACCACCGGCGACCACCGGGTGCGCGCGAGACTCCACGGTCCCGACGGCGAGCGGGTGGCCGAGTTCGGGAAGAGCACCGGGATCGACGATGACTCGGCCGAAGTCGAACTCGGCCGCGGGATCGAATCGCCGGAGTTGTGGAGCGACGAGAACCCCGCGCTCTACACGGTGGTGCTGGAACTGCTCGGCCCGGACGGGCGCGTGCTGCAGACGACCCAGCAGCCGGTCGGTTTCCGCGAGGTCACCACGAAGAACAGGCAGATCCTGCTCAACGGCGAGCCCGTCCACATGCGCGGGGTCAACCGCCACGAGCACGACCCCAGGACGGGGCGGACGGTCAGTCGCGAGAGTCAGCGTCGGGACGTCGAGCTGATGCGGCGCAACAACATCAACGCCGTCCGGACCTCGCACTACCCGAACGATCCGTACTGGTACCGGCTCGCCGACCGCAACGGTCTGCTGCTGGCCGACGAGGTCGACATCGAAACCCACTACAGGGAGGACTGCTCGGCCGAACCGGAACGGGACTGCCTGGCGGACCGTCCGGAGTGGCAGGCGGCTTTCGCCGACCGCTTCTCCGCGATGGTGCAGCGCGACAAGAACCACCCCAGCGTGGTCTTCTGGGACACCGGAAACGAGGCCGGACTGGGTGAGGCCCACTACAAGATGGCCGAGTACGCCCGTTCCAACGATCCGAGCAGGCTGCTGTACCACCAGGCGAACGGCCACCACGGGGACGCTCCCTACGCGGACGTGATGGGCCCGCGCTACGCCTCGCCCGGATCGCTGGAGGAGTACGCCCGTGAAGAGGACAAGCCGGTGGTGATGGGCGAGTGGCTGCACGCCATGGGCAACAGCCTCGGCAACTACGAGGACATGTGGAAGACGATCAGACGAGAACCCTCCCTGCAGGGAGGATTCGTCTGGGACTGGGTCGATCAGGGCCTGTCCAGACCGTTGCGCGAGCTGCCCGACTCCTCCGGGAACGACATCCCGGTGCACGTCAACGGAAACCCCTCCCTGGTCGAGGGAGTGGACGGCAAGGGGCTGAAGCTGTCCGGACTGGACGACTGGGCTCAGTCCTACCGCGACCCGAAGCTGGACATATCCGGTGATGCCGTGTCGCTGGACATCAACGTCAAACCGCTCTCCTGGGAAGGTTCGAACACGTTCCTCGCCAAGGGGGACAAGCAGTGGGCGCTGCAGATGTCCGACCGCGAGCACGTGGAGTTCTTCGTCTACGGCGAGGGGGACTGGCACACCGCGCGGGTGAAGGTCCCCGAGGACTGGTGGGGCAACTGGCACCGGATCACCGGCACCTACGACGGGAACAAGGTCCGGCTGTTCCTCGACGGTGAGCGGGTGGCCTCCGAGTCCTACGACGGTGGCATCGCCGAGAACACGATGTACACGGTGACCGTCGGGCGCAACCAGGAAAAGCACAGCGACAGCTTCGCCGGCCGCACGGCGCACGCCGTGGTGGACAACGCCCGCGTCTACGACCGGGCGCTGCCCCCGGGACAGGTCGTCGCGGGCAAGGACCCGGCGGAGGACGCCGTGCTGGCGCTGAACTTCGACGAGCAGCGCCGCGAGGGGCGGTACAACACGTACGGGTCCTCGCAGTTCGTGGTCAACGGCCTGGTCAACGCCGACCGCACGCCTCAGCCCGAGCTGAAGCAGCTGGCCTACAGCCACGCCCCGGTGCGGTTCGAGAAGGTGGAGGGGGCTTCCGACGCAGCCGGGGGGAGGTTCGTGGTGCGCAACTTCAACCACACCCTCGACACCTCGGCCTACGAGCTGAGCTGGGAGCTCACCGAGAACGGCGAGAAGGTGGCCGGGGGACCCGTCGACGTGACCGTGCCCCCGGGCGAGAGCCGCGAGGTCGACCTCGACCTGCCGGAAGCGGGCGAGAAGCAGCGCCATCTCGATCTGCGAGCCCGGCTCGCCGAGTCGTCCCGCGGCATCCCGGGGGGCCACACGGTCTCCTCGGAGCAGTTCGACGCGGGTGGAAGCGTCACGCCTCCCGCCCCGGGAAGCGGGGTCGGGTCCTCCGGGACCGAGGAACTGTCCGTCGAGCGCTCCGCGGAGGAGCTCGGCGTGCGGGGTGCGGACTTCGAGTACTCCTTCGACCGTTCCACCGGTTCGCTGAGCTCGATGAACGCCGCGGAGGAACGCCGGCTGCTCGAAGGGCCGCGGTTGGACGTCTTCCGCGCTCCGCTCGGCAACGAGTGGAGCAACTGGAGCGGGGTGAACCCCGAGGCCCAGTTCCGCTCGGTCGGGCTCGACCGGTTGGAGACGAAGGTGCGCTCCCTCGAGGTGGACCGGTCCTCCTCCGAGGGGGTGCGGGTCGTGGTCAACACGCGGTCGTCGGCCCCCGACGTGGAGGGCGACGGCTTCGACAGCCGATGGACCTACCTGATCGACGAGTCCGGTCAGGTGGAACTCGAGCACCGGGTCGAGGCGTACGGGGAGCGGATGCGCTCGCTGCCCTGGCTGCCCCGGGTCGGCACGTCGATGCGCGTTCCGAAGTCCTTCGGGGAGATGACCTGGTACGGGCGCGGCCCCGGCGAGTCGTACCCCGACCGCAAGGACGCGCAGCGCATGGGCACCTGGTCGGGCAGCGTGGAAGAGCAGTGGTTCGACTTCCTGCCCCCGCAGGACAACGGTGTGAAGACGGACACCGAATGGGTCGAGCTGTCCGGGAGCAGCGGTGGGATCTCCGTCGAGGGCGACTCCCTGGCGGTCTCCGCCGACCGGCACTCCAACGCCCAGCGCACGGATTTCGCGCAACAGCTGCGCACCGATCCGTTCGTCACCCTGCACGTCTCCGCCGACGTCACCGGGCTCGGTGACACGCCGAACTCGGTGATGGACAAGTACAAGGTGCGGGCCGACCGTCCGCACACCTACTCGGTGACGCTGCGGCCCACCCGGTAACTGAGGTTTTCCGTTCTCCTCCGTCGTGGGTGGTCGTTCCGGCGCCTCCGGCGCCGGGGGAGAGGGGCCGAACCGGCGAATCGAGCGGAAGGCACCGGGTTCGGTGGGGCGGCGCGGTCGCCCCACCGGACCCGCGTTCCCTCGGTGACCTGGAGTCGGAGTACTCTGGAGCACCGTGCTCGTCATCGCGCTGGATACCTCGACCCCTGCGGTAACCGCGGGGTTGGTCGAGCTCGCGGACTCCTGGCCGCATTCCCTGGCCGAGCGCGTAACGGTCAATCCGCGCGCCCACGGTGAACTGCTGACCCCCCAACTGCTCGAGGTGCTCGCGGAAGGCGGGCACAGCCTCGCCGACGTCGACGCGATCGTCGTCGGCGCCGGTCCGGGGCCGTTCACCGGGTTACGCGTCGGGATGGTCACCGCCGCCGCGCTCGGCCACGCGGCCGGAACCAGGGTCCACCCCGTGAGCAGCCTGGACGCCATAGCAGCCCAGGTGGCCGAGAACCCCCCGGTCCTCGTGTTGACCGACGCGCGGCGCAAAGAGGTCTACTGGGCCACCTACGGTCCCGGAGGGGAGCACGGCACGCGGCAGCGACTGACCGCACCGGCCGTGAACAGCCCCTCGGAACTGCCTGGGCAACTGGACGGGAGCACGGTGGTCTCCGCGGCGGGGGAATCGGCCGCTGCGCACGCGGCTGAGCTGGGACTCGAAGTGGTCGACCCCGCCCATCCCACGCCGGAGGGGCTGGTGGCCGTGGCGCGGGAGGAACTCGGTTCCGGAGCCGACCCGCGGCCGTTGGTGCCGATGTACCTGCGCAGGCCGGACGCGGCCACGCCGGGCCCGCCCAAGACGGTGACGGTCGAGCGAGGGAAGACGTGACCGAGAATCAGCACACCGGTGGAGCCCGGATCTCGACGGCGTGTGGCGGGGCCGAGCCCTTCGTGGCGAAACTCCGCAGGAAGGACGTCGTGCGCTGTGCCGAGCTGGAGCGCAGGCTCTTCCCCACGGACGATCCCTGGCCCGAAGGTGCCTTCATCGCCGCCCTGGATCGCGGGGACTTCTACGTCGGCGCCTATGACCCCGCCGACTCCTTGATGGGCTACGCCGGGCTGGCCTTCGTGGCCAGGGGGCCCAAGGCGGAGGCCGAGGTGCACACGATCGCCGTGGCTCCGGAGGTTCAGGGCGGCGGCGTCGGGAAGAAGCTGCTGCGCAGGCTGCTCGACCGTGCCGACGAGGAGCGTGCTCAGGTGTTCCTGGAAGTGCGCACTGACAACGAAGCGGCGATAGCGCTCTACCGGCGGCACGATTTCGAGGTGGTCGGGGTGCGCAGGCGCTACTACCAGCCGTCCGGGGCCGACGCTTACACCATGCGGCGCCCGGCGCATTCGGCTGAGCAGGAAGGTGGAGCGGTATGAGTGCGAAGGGTGGCCCCGGCCGGATCGTGCTCGGTATCGAGACGTCGTGTGACGAGACCGGGGCTGGGTTGGTCCGACTGGAGCCGGACGGCTCGGTGCGGCTGTTGGCCGATTCGGTGGCTTCCAGCGTCGAGCAGCACGCGCGCTTCGGCGGCGTGGTACCGGAGATCGCGAGCAGGGCGCATCTGGAGGCGATGGAGCCGACGGTCCGCAGAGCGCTGGACGAAGCGGGACTGAACCTGTCCGATGTGGACGCCGTCGCGGTGACGGCCGGACCGGGACTCGCCGGTGCGTTGATGGTGGGGGTCTCCGCGGCGAAGGCTTACGCCGCCGCGTTGAACGTCCCGCTCTACGGGGTCAACCACCTGCTCGGTCACGTGGCCGTGGACGCTCTCGAGCACGGCCCCCTGCCCTCCCGCTGCCTGGCCATGCTCGTTTCCGGCGGGCACACCCAGCTGCTTTCGGTGTCCGGGATCGCGGGGGAGGTCACCGAGATCGGTTCGACCATCGACGACGCCGCGGGGGAGGCCTACGACAAGGTCGCGCGCATCCTGGAGCTGCCCTACCCGGGTGGTCCACCGATCGACAGGATGGCCCGCGAGGGCGATCCGAACGCGATCGCCTTCCCGCGCGGGCTCACCGGTCCGCGGGACGCGAAGTTCGATTTCTCCTTCTCCGGCCTGAAAACGGCCGTGGCACGTTGGGTGGAGCAGGCCCGCGAGACGGGGCGGCAGTTGCCGATCGCCGACATCGCCGCCTCGTTCCAGGAGGCCGTGGCCGATGTGCTCACCCGGAAGGCCGTGCGGGCCGCGGTGGAGCTCGGGCTGGACACGATGGTGCTCTCCGGCGGTGTGGCGGCGAACTCGCGGATCTCCGAGCTGGCGAAGGAGCGTTGTTCGGAGGCCGGGATCACGCTGCGGGTCCCGCGGCCGCGGCTCTGCACGGACAACGGGGCGATGATCGCCTCCGTGGGCGCGCACGTGATGGCCACGGAGGTCGAGCCCTCACCGCTCGGATTCTCGGCAGTGCCCGGCTTGTCGGTGGACACCGCGGTGGTGCGTTGACCCGGGGTCGCCCGGGGCGGTCGGTGCGGTGGGTTCTTGGCGGAACCTCGGGCAGTGCCCGGCTGCGGAGGACCTGCCTCGGGATTCACCTACGCCACGTCGGCTCTCCCGGTGGAATGGTGCCGCTGGGAGAGGCGGCGGAAAACGAGGAACCGATTTCTCACCCGAGGCAGCCGGAAGTTCCGCGAGTGGTGGTGCCGCGGGTGTCCCGGTTCCGGGCAGGACTGGGACACCCGCGGCGCACGGCCGTCACTTCCGCCGGTGCAGCTTCGGCTCCCCGTCGGTGACCACGAAGGTGGCCTCGGTCCTGGCGGGAGCCCCGCGCTCGGACACGTAGTCCAACGTCCGGTAGTCCACCCGCAGTTCCTCCGCGCTGAACCGGGTGCGCACGTAGCCGCGCCGGTCCTGGTTGAACTTCACGTGCGGATTGTCGTCGACCACGCCCTGCTGGGCCTCACCGCTGCCGTCCCCGCCGGAGGTGATCGAGGTGGTGACGAACTCCGTGCCCGCCGGAGGCGAGTCGGGGTGCTCGTGGGAGTCGCGGATCTCGGCGGCCCAGTGCTGGTGCACGTCGCCGGTGAACACCACCCCGTTGCGCACGTTGCTGTCCGCCATGGCGTGGGCGATGCGGTCCCGGTTGGCGACGTAGCCGTCCCAGGAGTCCATGTTGTAGCCCTCGCCCGGACCGGCGGTCAGGTCCAGTTTGGAGAAGAACACCTGCTGGCCGAGCACGTCCCACCGCGCGTCCGTCCTGCGGAAACCGTCGAGGATCCACTGCTCCTGACGCCGTCCGGTGATGGTGCGGTCCGGGTCGAAACGTTCCGGGCACTCCTCGTTGTAACCGTCCCCGCAGGGCTGGTCGTCGCGGTACTGCCTGGTGTCGAGCATGTGGAAGTTGGCCAGCCCGCCCCAGCGGACCCGCCGGTAGAGCTGCATGTCGATGCCTTCGGGCCGGGCACCGCTGCGCAGCGGCATGTTCTCGTAGTAGGCCTTGAACGCTGCGGCGCGGCGCTTCAGGAAGTCCTCCTGCGGTGCTTCCGGAACCTCGTCGGCCCAGTTGTTCTCGGTCTCGTGGTCGTCCCAGACCACCAGCCAGGGAGCCACCGAGTGGGCCAGCTGCAGGTCGGGATCGGTCTTGTACTGCGCGTGCCGCTGCCGGTAGTTGGCCAGCGTCTTCGTCTCCGGTCCGAGCACGGTCCGCACGTCGTCGTCCGAGGCGGGGTACTCGTACTGGTAGTCGCCGAGGTGCAGGATCAGCCCCGGCTCCTCCTCGGCCATCCGGCGGTAGGCGGTGAAGTAGCCCTGCCCGAAGTGGGAGCAGGAGGCGAAGCACAACGTCAGGTCGCCCATGTGGCCCGGAGGCGGTGCCGTGCGTGTCCGTCCGGTGGGCGACACCTCGTCGCCCACGCGGAAGCGGTAGAAGTACTCGGCGCCGGGGCGCAGGCCGTCGACCTCGACGTGGACGCTGTGGCCGTGTTCCGGGCCCGCCCAGGAGCGCCCGCGTTGCACGGGACGCGCGAAGTTCTCGTCCTCGGAGATCTCCCAGAGCACCGGGAAGGTCCTGTTCGGCATGCCGCCCATGCCGTCCGGGGCCGTCGGGTCCTGGGCGAGGCGGGTCCACAGCACGATGCCGGTCGGGAGCGGATCCCCCGAGGCGACCCCGAGAGCGAACGGTTCCCTCAGTCTGCCCGTGCCCGCTCCGGGGTGCGCGTGACTTCCGGCGTGCGCGATTCCCGCGGTCGTCCCCGCGAGTGCGGCACCGCCGACCGCGGCGGCCCCGCCCAGCAGCACCGAGCGGCGACCGAGTGGACTGTGCGAACCGGACGTGGTGGATTCGGACATCCCGCTCCTCCAGATAGCTGTTCGAAGACCAACCGCCGGACAGCCTCTCGTGCGAGGAGGGATCGGGCCACCGCGATCCGGTGGTCATCGGGTTAACTCCCGGAGACGGAGAAGTCATCACCTGTTCGGGCGAGAAGAACAGCGCGGTGCCCTTCAGGCGTGGCAGCGTCGAGAGGGCACCGCGCGAGCAGCTCGCGTCGCCGCGGGTTCCCCGCGGTGCTCTCGCGAGGGCGGTCCGGCGTCGCGCAACCGCTACCCGGGTCGGGGACCCCGCGGCGAGAGCCCGCGAGGGGCTCCGCCGAGCGACCACCTGCGACAACCCGAGTTGGTGGACTCCTGTGTGGAGGGTCAGATTCGTTGATTGGTGGGTCGCCGGGGCGGGCCGAACGGTCCGGGTGGACGGGAGGGACGGGGACGACGTTTCCAGGGCTGGTTCGTCGGCCTGGTCGGTGCGGGCATACCCGGCAACCTAGAGCACACAGTCGATCACGGTGCACGCACCCTGGGTGGTGATGAGATCTCTCGCATGTCGATCACCCGGTTCCGCGCTTCGGGGCGGGGTTCCCGAGCGGGCGGCTCCGTTGCCCGGCGCCGCCGCGCGAACCGCGCGGAGGGCCTCGGCAGGTCCGGACGGCTCGTGCCTGCTCCTTCGCCGGGCGCCGCGTGCGCATCGTCCCGAGTAAAGATGAAAACTGTTCATGTATTGCGGGGGAGCGGGGTGGAGGCCGTCCGGATCGACGTCGCTGCGCAACCGGGTGAGTTGAACACTGCGGAGCGAATTTTCGCGCTTTCGGGAGGGTCGTGTTGAAGGTTGGCACTCGCATCGGTAGAGTGCTAGATGAACGGCGCCGGAGCGCCCCGGCACCCGCGACGGCGGGGAGTCACGGAGCCGTCAGACATCCAGCCAACGCTTCGAAGGCCCCAGAAGGTGGAGGTCAAGACCGTGGCGAGCATCAAGCCGCTTGAGGACAAGATCGTTGTCCAGGCAAGTGAGGCCGAGACGACGACGGCGTCCGGCATCGTGATCCCGGACACGGCCAAGGAAAAGCCGCAGGAGGGCAAGGTCCTGGCTGTGGGTCCTGGTCGTGTGGACGACAAAGGCAACCGCATCCCGCTCGACGTCAACGAGGGTGACGTCGTGATCTACTCCAAGTACGGCGGGACCGAGGTCAAGTACAACGGTGAGGAGTACCTGGTGCTCTCCGCCCGCGACGTGCTGGCCGTCGTCAACTGACGACCGGCTCGTCCGCCTGACGAGAGTTTCTCGTCGAACCGACGGGGGACGTGAACGTCCTCGTGGGCAAGTGCCGCCCCGGCGGTCCCGAGGTGCGGACCTCCGGGGCGGTTTGCCTGCGAGTCACTGCTCGCCGGACGTAGGCAGGCGGTCGGGAACCGACCGCGCGCTCGCGTTCGACTGCGCGCCCGTTCGGCGAACAGACATCCCGGCATTCACGCTGAAGGGCTGTTGAAACATGGCTAAGCAAATCAGCTTCGAGGAGGAGGCGCGCCGCGCGCTCGAGCGTGGCGTCAACCAGCTCGCCGACTCCGTGAAGGTCACTCTGGGGCCGCGTGGTCGTCATGTCGTGCTGGACAAGCAGTTCGGCGGGCCGCAGATCACCAACGACGGTGTGACCATCGCTCGTGAGGTCGAGCTCGACGACCCGTACGAGAACCTGGGTGCCCAGCTCGCCAAGAACGTCGCGACGAAGACGAACGACGTCGCGGGCGACGGCACCACCACCGCGACCGTGCTCGCGCAGGCGCTGGTCAGCGGCGGCCTGCGCAACCTCGCCGCGGGGGCGAACCCCGCCTCGCTGGGCAACGGCATCCAGCAGGCCTCCGACGCGGTGATCGAGTCCCTCAAGGAGCAGTCCACTCCGGTCAAGGGCAGGGACAACATCGCCCAGATCGCCACCGTCTCCTCCAGGGACGAGAACATCGGCTCCCTGGTCGGCGAGGCCATGGAGCGGGTCGGCGACGACGGCGTCATCACCGTCGAGGAGTCCTCGACGCTGGCCACCGAACTGGAGGTCACCGAGGGTGTCCAGTTCGACAAGGGCTACGTCTCCCCGTACTTCGTCACCGACTCCGAGCGGCAGGAAGCCGTGCTGGAGAACGCCCAGGTGCTGCTGCACCAGGACAAGATCTCCAACATGCAGGAGCTGCTTCCGCTGCTGGAGCGGGTGGCCAACGACGGCAAGCCGCTGCTGATCATCGCCGAGGACGTCGAGGGCGAGGCGCTGTCCACACTGGTGGTCAACGCCGTGCGCAAGACCTTCAAGGTCGTCGCCGTCAAGGCCCCGTACTTCGGTGACCGCCGCAAGGCCTTCCTGCAGGACCTGTCCGCCGTTACCGGTGCCCAGCTCATCTCCCCCGACGTCGGTCTCAAGCTCTCCGAGGTCGGTCCCGAGGTGCTGGGGTCGGTCCGCCGCGTGACCGTCACCAAGGACAACACCACGATCGTCGACGGTGGCGGCAACAAGGACGACGTCCAGGGTCGCGTCAAGCAGATCCGCAACGAGATCGAGATGAGCGACTCCGACTGGGACCGCGAGAAGCTGCAGGAGCGGCTGGCCAAGCTCGCGGGCGGTGTCGCGGTTCTCAAGGTCGGTGCGGCCACCGAGACCGAGATGAAGGAACGCAAGTCCCGCATCGAGGACGCCGTCTCCGCGGCCAAGGCCGCCGCGGAGGAGGGCAGCATCCCCGGTGGTGGCTCCAGCCTGGTGCACGCCTCCAAGGCGCTGGAGAACAACCTCGGGCTCTCGGGTGACGAGGCCACCGGTGTCCAGCTGGTGCGCAGTTCTCTGGAGTCCCCGCTGTTCTGGATCGCCAACAACGCCGGCGAGGAAGGCGCCGTCGTGGTCTCCAAGGTCCGCGACATGAAGTGGGGCGAGGGCTTCAACGCTTCCAACCTCACGTTCGGCGACCTGAACGGTCCCGGCGTCGTGGACCCGCTGAAGGTCACTCGTTCGGCGGTTTCCAACGCAGCTTCCATCGCGCGCATGGTGCTGACCACGGAGAGCGCCGTGGTCGACAAGCCGGAAGAGGACGAGGACTCCTCCGGCGGCCACAGCCACTGACGACGTCCGTGCGCTGTGAGAGCCACACATGAGAATCGGGGCGGCACCTCGTGGGTGCCGCCCCGATTTCGTGTCGCGGTTCGAGCCGTCTCCGACGTGCTCCCCCCGTTGACTCCGACACGTCGGAAACTCTTCGTGCCGCGACACGGCTCACCGGCCACCGGGTCGAACCGGACGCTCCTCGGTGGCCCCGGGAACTCACAACAGAAGTTCGCTTAGCTGATCGGGCGGCCGCCCGCGTGGGTCGGCGCCCTGCGGCCTCGCGACGCATCCGGCTCCCGCACCCCCGAACCACGCACTCCGCGAGGGCTGCGCATCCGAGCCGGACGAAACCTGTGTTGTGGAAGTTCCGAAAGCGGAACTGGGCCAACGGTGATCGCAGTGGTCATACCGCCCGGCGGTGTCCGATCACGCGGGCATCGGCGCGTCCGTTTTGCGGTTGTTCTTGATGATGACCTCGCGTTCGGACTCGGACAGCCCGCCCCAGATCCCGTAGGGCTCCTGAACTGTCAGTGCGTGTTTTCGGCACTGCTCCAGAACCGGGCAGCGATGGCACACTTCCTTCGCCTTCGCCTCCCGCCTGGCCCTGGCCGGGCCGCGTTCTCCGTCCGGGTGGAAGAAGTACGCGCTGTCCATCCCCCGGCACAGGCCCTCTATCTGCCAATCCCAGATATCGGCGTTCGGTCCCGGAAGACGTCGTGTGTCCGCCATTGCGACAACCACCTCCAATTCGGTGGGTCCCCTCCCTGCCACGGTGTGTCACCGCGGCCTCGCACGGATCACAGTAAAACCGAGTCAAAGCTTGTTCAACCCTTTTTGCTGGTAAAGATGGTTCACGTTGGAGTGACAATGTGTTGGCCAGGCACGGCTTGCCTCGATGCGTGCGCTACCACGAACATGTCCCGTGATGATGTGGTCGAGGTGACGAGGTGGTCGGCTGTGGACGCCGAATCGTCCGTGTGCGGAACGGGCTCCGCCACAGCGAACGAGCCCGAAGGCAGTGGCTCCGCTGGGTGCGGGGGTGTGCGCCCCGAGGGAACCGATCCGGGGGCCGTTCCCAAGCTCTCGGTCGCGGCCGTGGCCCGCCGTCTGGGAGTGGCACCCGCGACACTGCGTACCTGGGATCGCCGGTACGGGCTCGGCCCCACGGAGCACTCCTCCGGGAGCCACCGGCGGTACGGACCGGATGACGTGGCCCGTCTCGAGCTGATGCAGCACGCTCTGCTGCGCGGAGCCTCCCCGGCCGAGGCGGCGCGCTACGCGCACGCGGCCTCCGCGCGGCAGGGCGAGGGGCGGACGGAGGCCGGAGGCGAGACCGCCCAACGAGGGTCCAGGCGGGACCCCGTCCCGGAGGGCCTCGCGGAGAACACCGACGGCGCCGTGCTGATGTCCGGGGTGCTCGAAAGCGACGGGGAGCCCTCCGAAGAACCCGTCGACACCGCCAACACCGGTGGACGTGGCCTGCGCCTGCCCGGAGCGACGCCGCTGGCACGGGGGCTGGGGCGGGCCGTGCTCGCGCTGGACTCCCCGGCCGCGCAGCACATCCTGCTGGAAAGCGTCACCCGGCAGGGAGTCGGCGCGATGCGCCGGGAGGTGCTGAGCCCGGTGACCAGGGCCCTGGCCGAGTTGCGGGAGCGCACGGGCAGCGGTGCCGAGATGCCGAAGCTGCTGGAGGACTCGGCGCTGACGGTGCTGCGCTCGGTGATCGCCGGCGCCGCGCCGCCGCGCAATCCACGCCCCGTGTTGCTGGCGACCGCTCCCGGTGAGCAGCAGTCCCTCGAGCTGATCGCGCTGGCGGCTGCGCTGGCCCGGGAGGGAGTGGGGCACCGCTTGTTCGCCTCCGCACTGCCCAGAGAGGGGCTGGAGGCGGCTATCCGGAGGGCGGCCCCGGCTGCTGTGCTCGTCTGGTCCGAGCACTCGGTTTTCGCCGATCCCCAGGTGCTCACGGGGCTGCCGCGCCCCCGGCAGCGCGTGCGGGTCTTCGCCGCCGGGCCCGGCTGGTCGACCGACGCCTTGCCGGAGTACGTCGATCACCTGGACTCCTGGGAGGGCGCGCTCACCTGTCTGGAAGGTTTCGCTCCCGCGGACAGCTCCTAGGGCTCACGGCGAAACCTCGCGCGGCTGGTCGGGTAGCCGACTCACGCGCCGGGGGCCTGCTCCGCGTGGGTGAGAGGCGCGGAGGGTCCGGTTGGCGTGGCGGTGCCGGTCGCCGCGGCGGGTGGTTCGTTGTGGGGGTGCTGAAGCGTCACATCGGTCATCGGCCGGGCAGGAGGGTACTGTTGGTGACGTATGTCACAAAATGGTTTGGCCGGGGTGGCTCCGGTTGCCCGATTTGTCCTAAGGGGACGATCAGGGGGGAGGGATTCGGATGAATCTCGCAGGTTATTGGGCGTGTTGAGATGCCTACCCCGGAACGGGTGAAATTTTTACGGCTCGGTTACTCCGTTCCGGTGAAGCCTGCGTGGTGAGTTCATAGACCGAAAGTGGAGAGAGAGTTCGTCGTGCGGGTCAAGCTCCGCCGTTTTGTGTCCGATGGGGGAAGTGGAACGTTCACTCGCCTGTAGGAAGGGAGTTCCCGTGACGACGGTCTTGATTTGCGATGACCGGCGGAGCGTCCGGGAGGGGCTCACTCGCGTGATGTCGGCCGTACCGGGAGTGAGTCGAATCGATTGCGTGGCCCACGGTGACGAGCTGCTTTCCCGGTTCGCCCGGCAGGCGGTCGATGTCGTTCTGGTGGGTACCCAACGCGCGGTGCCCAACGGAGTGGAGGCCACCCGCAGGCTCGTGTCCGCCCACCCCCAGGCCAACGTGATCGTCTTCGGCGCGCCGGACGACGCGGGCAGCATCGCCGCGGCGATCGCGGGTGGGGCACGTGGATATCTGCGTTGGGACGCCTCCCGCCCCGAGCTGGTCGCGGCTCTGGCGCACACCCTGGCGAGCACCTCGGTGCCGGCTCCGCGCCAGCCCTCCGACCCCGGCGTGCAGCTCACCGACCGCGAGCTCCAGGTGCTGCGTGGAATGGCGCAGGGCAAGAGCAACGGGCAGATCGGGCGTGAGCTCTACCTCTCCGAGGACACGGTGAAGACTCACGCGCGGCGGCTGTTCCGGAAGCTGGGGGTGCGTGATCGGGCTCAGGCCGTCGCGCACGGGTTCCGGCGTGGGCTCGTCGCCTGAGCGCTTCCGCGGAGGACGGTTCGTCCGGCTCCGGTGTGCTGTTGGCCCACGGGGCCGTGCCGGCCGTTCACGCGGGAGTCCGCCGTGAGTTCTCGGGGACGCTCTTCTCGACCGGGTGCTGTCCCCGAACCAGTCGCCCGCGGAGGCGTGCTCCCGTTCGGGAGGTCGGGAACGACTCGTGTCGCCGGCTCGTCGGGGTGCCTTCGGAACTTCCGGCGGAAAGCTTCGTCCGGCCCGTGTGCTCGGCCGCGCGGGCCGAGTCGCTCGGAGCGCGTCGTGAGCCGGGTGCATCGCGGTGCGGCGGGCCACGGGCCTGCGGGTGGCTGCTCGACGTGTCCCGCGACGCTCCCGAGTCACCGGCTCACGAAGCTGGACGGGGTTCCCTGGGCGGGGTTCCGCTGCGAGTTCCCGGCGGATTCCGGTTGATCGGAGCACCGAGATCCGGCGAGCCTTGTGACAAGTCTCCCGACGCGGGATTTCGCAGCACAACTGATCTGTGCTGAAAGTCACTCACTTCTGTTGGGTCGAGGTTGGGTCGAGGTGGGCGCGGAAGGTCGCGGGAAGAGCGGCGTTCCGCGCGCTCGCGCGCGTGCCCGATCGCGCGTCGTCGCGAGCGGCTTCTCGGCTGTCGGAGCAGGTCAGTGGCTTTTTCGCGTGCGGAGATGCGGCCGGGGCGCCGGGAGGGCGGCCCACGGACCGGACGGCGGGCGGAGCCTCGCCCGCACGTCGCGGTGTTTCCTCCGCTCCCGGAAGATGTCCAGTCGGTGCACGGACCGCTACACCCGGCCGGTAGTGTGACCACGGGATCGGCGTGCTCGGCACGTCATTGGATCCGGGCAACTTCGATTCGAGTCAACGCGTAACACCGAGGCTGGCGTCTGCGATGAGCAACGTGGGGGACGGGCTGGACGCTCTGGTCAGCGCCTCCATCGACGGCGATCGCCAGTCGATCGAGCGCTTACTCGCCGAAATCCGTCCTTTGGTGGTGCGGTACTGCCGCGCCAGGGTGGGCCGGAACGAACGCTCGTTCGCTTCGGCTGACGATGTTGCCCAGGAGGTGTGTCTCGCCGTGCTGACGGCGCTACCGACCTACCGGGACCAGGGTCGTCCGTTCCTGGCGTTCGTGTACGGCATCGCCGCACACAAAGTGGCCGATGCGCACCGTGCATCGGCTCGCAACCGGTCCGAACCGGTCGCGGACCCTCCGGACACCCCGGAGTCCGAGGCCGGGCCGGAACAGCGAGCGATACAGGGCGAGCTTTCGGGCAGGATGGCGCAACTGCTGCGTGTGCTACCGGCCAAGCAGCGGGAGATCCTGCTGCTCCGGGTGGTCGTCGGGTTGTCCGCGGAGGAAACCGCCGAAGCGGTCGGTTCGACGCCGGGAGCTGTGCGTGTGGCGCAACACCGTGCGCTCGCCCGGCTGCGAAAGACGCTGTCCGCGGAGGAGGTGGTCTGAATGGCGGAAGACAGAGGCTCCGGAGGAGACGACAACGGGCGTGACTCCGTCGAGCCCGGCCAGCAGGACGACCGGTTGAACGTCGAGGAAGGTGGGACGAGTTCCACCGCACCCGTCGGCGGTGATTCCGAGTCGGAGGAGCGGTTCTCCCGTCCGGGAGCCGATTCGGAGGACTTCGGAGCAGGTGGCACGGACGGGACCGAGACGACTTCGTCCGTCGGGGCCGAGAGCACGCCCCCGGAGGACACCGCGGGTCGGGGGACTGCCGAGGAGCCGGTTCCGGGGGATTCGGAAGGTGCCGAGGTGCTCGAGTTCCGGCCGCGCGAGGGTGCCGGTGACCGGGTCGGAGCAGGTGGCACGGTCGGCGCCCCGGGTGAGCACGGTGCGGACCTCGCGGATGCCGACCTCGGCGAGGACCTCGATCTCACCGAGGACCTCGACGAGGACGAGGAACCGCTGGATCTCGCCCAGCTGCGGGCCGACGACGAGTTGTTGAACACACTCGGCGGAGCGGAGTCCGGGAGCGAGTCCCTCTCCGACGAGTCAGGTGTCGACGTCGAGGCCCTGTTGTTGGCATGGCGACGCGATGTCGACTCCGCACCCGTCGGTGAGCTCGTCGACACGGACAGCGCCGTCGCGGCGGTTGAAGAGGGCAGACCCAAACGCCGCGCCCGTAAGCGAAGGCACTTGGTCCCGGTGGCCACGGCCGCGGCCGTGCTGATGATCACCTTCACCGGGGTTGGGCTGGCGGCGCGGGACGCAGGCCCCGGGGACGCGTTGTGGGGCGTGACCCAGGTCCTCTACAGCGATCGCGCCGCTTCGGCAGCGGCCGCATCCCGTGCGGAAACCCAGCTGGAGCATGCCAGCCAGGCCTGGCAGCAAGGGCAGGAACAAGCCGCGGAGACGGCGTTGCAGCAGGCGGAGCAGCAGTTCAGCACCATCGATCCCGGGGAACGGCGTTCCGAGCTCCGTGCCGCGCACGCCTCGCTGAGCGCGAAGTTCCAACAACCGCCGACACCGCCGGAGAGCTCCTCGACGGAGTCGAGCAGTTCGGACCAGCAGGGGCCCCCTCCGTCCGGTTCCTCCGAGGAGTCCTCGGAGAGCACCACTTCCCCGAGCTCCGACCAGACCTCGCCTCCCACGAGTTCGAGCGTGCCGAGCAGTACCTCGAAGCAGCCGCCCACCTCCTCGTCCGGGGAACCGAGTTCGACCGGAAGCGAGAGTCCGAGCAGTGACGGGGAAGGTACCTCGGGCAGCAGCAGCGACGGTTCGCTGAGTTCGCACTTCGACTGAGAGCTCGAGGTTCCCGGTTCGCGTGCGGCGCGGGGCGGGACCTCGCGGTCTCGTGAGCGGGTGCCCCGACATCGGGTAGCGGTGCTGCACGACGTCGGGGCCGTCCTCGCGAGAGCACCACGGGAGAACCCGTGGCGGTGCCGGCCGGGTGGTTGGAGGAAAGCGGCGAGGCCGCTTTCCTGACGGCCCGGTCCGACCGAGCACTCGCCCGATCCGGGCGAGCACTCACTGGCGCTCGACCTCGGTCAGCGACTGCGCTGGTCCTCGGTCTCGATCACTCCGTCCGCGAAGCCACGGCAGTACTCCCAACTGACGTAGTTGCCCGGATTCGGTTCGTAAGCCGGTTCGTGCGGGCGCATCCGTCCGTCGTTGAGCAGCTGTTCGAGGCTGGACCGCAGCAGCTCCCAGTCGTGGTAGTGCGCTTCGCCGCAGTCCGCGCAGTCCACGACGATCCCGCGGATACCGCGCGGCTCCAGCAGCGCCTGGTACACGGCCAGGTCGGCCAGGTCCGAGAGCAGTTCGGCCCGTTCCTCGTCACCGAGCTGTTGGTCCTGCTCGTCCTGATCGCCGAGGGCCATGCTCGGGTCTTCCGGATCGCCCGCGAACGGGTCTGGTGGCAATGGGTCATGCGGCACGACCCGCACGGTACCGGTACGGTCCAGCCCTCCGGTCCCGTGGCCGGGGAATTCCCGGATTCTCTCAATCGATACCATGGGGGGACATCGCCCGTGAGTCGTGTCGAGGCGTTTGTGGTGCAGTCCTTCCGCGGCCGCCGTGCGTCTTCGTCGGAAGGGCTCGCGGGTTCCGCTCGCCTCAGGGAGTGCCCTCGTGTGGATGGTCGGTGAGTCGGGAAACGTTCTCACCGGTTCGCTTGCGAGCACCCGAGCGGCACGGACCACTCCCGGACGGGACGCCAGGCACTTCAAACTGATCGAGGAAGGCACTCCTTCGCGCTATGACCAGCGAACTCACCGCCCCGGGCTTTCCGACGAAGTTCGCGACGCTCGGGCTGACCTTCGACGACGTGCTCCTGCTGCCCGGCGAGTCGGACATAGTCCCGAGCGCCGTGGACACGAGCACCCTGCTTTCCCGGAACATACGGCTGCGTTCCCCGCTGATCTCCGCGGCCATGGACACGGTCACCGAGGCCCGGATGGCCATCGCGATGGCACGGCTGGGCGGGGTCGGTATTCTGCAGCGCAACCTGCCCGCGGAGGAGCAGGCCGCGCAGGTGGAGGTCGTCAAGCGGTCCGAGGCCGGTATGGTCACCGATCCGGTGACCTGCTCGCCGGAGGACTCGCTGGCCGAGGTCGACGCGCTCTGCGCGCGCTACCGGATCTCGGGGTTGCCGGTGACCGAACCGGACGGCGCTCTGGTGGGGATCATCACCAACCGGGACATGCGGTTCGTGACCGATCACACCAAGCGCGTCAGGGAAGTCATGACCACCGCCCCGTTGATCACCGCCAGGGTCGGGGTGACGACCGATGAGGCGCTCGACCTGCTGCGGGAGAACAAGGTCGAAAAGCTCCCGATCGTGGACGGTGGCGGCAAGCTGCGCGGTCTGATCACGGTCAAGGACTTCGTCAAGACCGAGCAGTACCCGGAGGCGACCAAGGACGCCGACGGCAGGTTGCTCTGCGGCGCGGCGGTCGGTGTGGGCACCGACTCCCACGAACGAGCGATGGCCCTGGTCGACGCGGGCGTGGACGTGCTGGTCGTGGACACCGCGCACGGGCACTCCAAGGCGGTCGCCGAGACGGTGGCGACGCTCAAGCAGGAGCTCGGGGACTCGGTGGACGTCATCGGCGGCAACGTCGCGACGAGGAGCGGCGCGCAGTCCCTCGTCGATGCGGGGGCCGATGCGGTGAAGGTCGGTGTGGGCCCCGGCTCGATCTGCACCACCCGCGTCGTGGCCGGTGTCGGTGTTCCCCAGATAACCGCCATCTACGAGGCCGACCAGGCATGCCGCCCGGCGGGAGTTCCGCTGGTCGCCGACGGAGGTATCCAGTACTCGGGCGACATCGCGAAGGCGATAGCCAGCGGTGCGAGCAGCGTGATGCTCGGCAGTCTCTTCGCCGGGACGGCGGAGGCCCCCGGGGACCTGGTGCTGGTCAACGGCAAGCAGTTCAAGGTCTACAGGGGCATGGGCTCCATGGGGGCCATGTCCTCCAGGGAGGACGGGCAGTCCTACTCCAAGGACCGCTACTTCCAGGACGACGTGCTTTCCGAGGACAAGCTGGTTCCGGAGGGCATCGAGGGGCGGGTCCCCTACCGTGGACCGCTCGGTCAGGTGGTGCACCAGCTCGTCGGTGGGCTGCGCTCCGGAATGGGTTTCACCGGGTCCGGTTCCATCGAGGAGCTGCAGCAGGCGTACCTGGTGCGTGTGACGACGGCTGGTATGAAGGAGAGCCATCCGCACGACATCACCATGACCGTTGAGGCCCCCAACTACACGACGCGGTAGCGTGCCTCGCCGGGTCGGACGGGCGCGGCCGGCCCTCGGAGGAGCAAAGCGGCACCGCGGGAAGGACACACGTGCGGGATCTTGTGGAAATCGGCATGGGCCGGACGGCCATGCGCGGTTACGACTTGGAAGACGTCGAGATCGTGCCGTCGCGGCGTACTCGTTCGTCCAAGGACGTCTCGTTGTCTTGGCAGATCGATGCCTACCGGCTCGACATTCCGCTGGTGACCCATCCGACCGATGCGGTGGTGTCCCCGGCGACGGCCATCCGCATCGGCGAGCTCGGCGGTCTCGGGGTGCTCAACGCCGAGGGGCTCTGGGCGCGTCACGAGAACGTCGAGGGCGAGCTCAACCAGATCGTGCGCGTCGCCGAGGAGGGCGAGGGCCCGGAGGCGGCGATCGCCATGCTGCAGCAGTTGCACTCGGCTCCCGTCCGCACGGATCTGCTCACCGAGGCGATCAAGCAGATCAAGGACTCGGGGGTCACGGTCGCCGCGCGGGTCAGTCCGCAGCACGCCGAGGAACTCACGCCCACGTTGCTGGCCGCGGGAGTCGAGGTGCTGATGGTGCAGGGCACCATCGTCTCGGCCGAGCACGTCTCCCGTGACGGCGATCCGCTCAACCTCAAGCAGTTCATCGGCGATCTCGACGTTCCCGTGATCGCGGGTGGTGTCGGCGACTACCGCACGGCCATGCACCTCATGCGCACCGGCGCCGCGGGGGTGATCGTCGGGTTCGGGCAGTCCCGCTCGGCGACCACGACGCAGACGCTGGGGATCGGGGTGCCCATGGCCACGGCCGTGGC
Source organism: Actinopolyspora biskrensis (assembly GCF_013408175.1). Taxonomy (GTDB): domain Bacteria; phylum Actinomycetota; class Actinomycetes; order Mycobacteriales; family Pseudonocardiaceae; genus Actinopolyspora; species Actinopolyspora biskrensis. Next base: position 95,311 of record NZ_JACBYW010000003.1, on the reverse strand, counting down.
CGACGCCGCTGCCGCGCGCAGGGACTACCTGGACGAGACCGGTGGCCGCTACGTGCACGTGATCGCCGACGGCGGACTCTCCTACTCGGGGGACATCGCCAAGTCGATCGCGTGCGGCGCGGACGCGGTCATGCTCGGGGAACCACTCACCGAGACTTCGGAAGCTCCCGGGCACGGCTACTACTGGACCGCCGCGGCAGCGCATCCGAACCTGCCGCGCAGTGAGATCGTCGGTTTCAACAGCGCTGGCGTGGACCTGGAGACGCTGCTGTTCGGCCCGAGCAGCGATCCGTACGGCACGCTGAACCTGTTCGGCGCGCTGCGCCGTGCGATGGCCAAGACCGGTTACTCGGAGCTCAAGGAGTTCCAGAAGGTCGGCCTGATGCTGTGCCGCTGATGTTTCTGGGAGGTTCGGTGGCTCGGTTTGCTTGGGTGGTTGCGTGGCGGAACCTCAGTCGGCGCCCGGCTGCGGGATCCTCGACATGGGGTAGCCACCTACACGACGTCGAGGCCGTCCTCGCCGGGCACTCGACCGAGAACCCGCGGTGGTGCCGACTGCCCAGGCTCAGAGCACCCGCGTTGGAGTGAACGTTCGGGTCGGGAGTTCTTGTTTGGGTTTCCGACGGCTCGGGGTGCTCGCGGCGGTGCCGACTGCATAGGCTCGTAAGCGCCTGCGTCGGTGTGGCACCCCTGATCGTAAGTTCCCGACGGGAGTTGGCGGTCCGGCTGCTCGGGGCGGCGAGCGGCCGGACCGCTTGGCCGGTGACCGAACCGCCCCGGGAAGTGTCCAACCGGTGAACGCATTTGCCGTGAGCTATGGCTACTGGCGAGTAAGTTGCTCTAGTCTTTCCCGCATGAGTGATCGGAAGCACCCTCGCGGGGAGAGCTCGGCTCGCGAGCACTACGACGTGGTCGTGATCGGATCCGGCTTCGGCGGCAGCGTGGCCGCGTTACGCCTGGTCGAGAAGGGGTACCGCGTCGCCGTGCTGGAAGCGGGCAGACGATTCGCCGACGAGGAGTTCCCCAAGACCTCCTGGGACCTGCGCCGCTTCCTGTGGGCTCCGCGGCTCGGCTGCTACGGCATCCAGCGCATCCACATGCTGCAGAACGTGCTGATCCTCGCCGGTGCCGGAGTGGGCGGCGGTTCGCTGGTCTACGCGAACACGCTGTACCGCCCCATGAAGCCGTTCTTCACCGATTCCCAGTGGGCCCACATCACGGACTGGGAGAAGGAACTCGACCGACACTACGAGCAGGCCACTCGGATGCTGGGCGTGGTCACGAACCCGACGGTGACCCCGTCCGACCGCGTTATCCAGGAAGTCGCCTCGGAGATGGGGGCCGAGAAGAGCTACCACCCGACTCCTGTGGGCGTCTACTTCGGCAAGCCCGGCGAACGCGCGAGCGATCCCTACTTCGGCGGAGCGGGGCCGGAGCGCACCGGCTGCACCGAGTGCGGTGCCTGCATGACCGGATGCAGGGTCGGCGCCAAGAACACCCTGATGAAGAACTACCTCTACCTGGCCGAGTCGAAGGGCGCCGAGGTGTGGCCGATGACCACGGTCGACGGGCTGCGCAAGGACGCCTCCGGGCAGTGGAGGATCCGAACCAGCAGGACAGGGGCCCTGCTGGCGAAACACCCCCGCACGTTCACCGCCGACCAGGTCGTGCTCGCGGCGGGCACGTGGGGAACGCAGAACCTGCTGCACCGTTGCAGGGAGAACGGGGACCTGCCCGCGCTCTCCAGCAGGCTGGGCGAGCTGACCCGGACCAACTCGGAAGCGATCATCGGAGCGCAGAAGCGCGCGGTCGACCCGGATCGGAACTTCTCCGAGGGGACGGCCATCACCTCCTCGTTTCACCCGGACGAGGACACGCACATCGAGCCGGTCCGCTACGGCAGGGGCAGCAACGCGATGGGGCTGTTGCAGACCCTGCCGACCAGCGGTGGGAAGAGCACACCGCGCTGGCGGCAGTGGCTGTGGTCGGCTCTCACGCGTCCGCTCACCACGCTGCGACTGCTGTCGGTGCGCCGCTGGAGCGAGCGCACGGTGATCCTGCTGGTGATGCAGAGCCTGGACAACTCGCTGCGGACCAGGTTGGGCAGGGGGCTGTTCGGCAGGCGCAGGCTGACTTCGAGCCAGGGCCACGGTGCTCCCAACCCGACCTGGATCCCGGCGGGGGAGCGCGCCAACGAGCTGGCCGCGGAGAAGATCGACGGGATCGCCGGGGGAACCTGGGGCGAGCTGTTCGACGTCCCGCTGACGGCGCACTTCATCGGCGGGTGCCCGATCGGTTCGGACCCGAGCAGCGGAGTGATCGACCCGTACCACCGCGCGTGGGGGTACCCCGATCTGTCGATAGTGGATGGTTCGGCCATAACCGCGAATCTCGGGGTCAACCCCTCGCTGACCATCACCGCGCAGGCGGAGCGCGCCTTCTCCATGTGGCCGAACAAGGGGGAGGCGGATCCGCGTGCCGCGCAGTCCGAGGAGTACCGCCCGGTGGAGCCGGTGGAGCCCCGCCATCCGGCCGTGCCCGCCGAGGCTCCCGCCGCGCTGCGCCGTTGATCGCGGTTTCGCGCGAAGCGGTCACTCCGGAGCCCTTGCGGAGGGAGCGTTTCGCGTGAAACGTGTCGACCCCAGGGGGTGATGCCGCCGCATTCGGTGGGCCTGGGACAATACGCTGACCAGCGTAGTGCTCTCACCTGGAGGTTCGACGTCGTGTCCGACACCGCAGGGGGTATCGACCCCGCCGGACAGGATTCCGCGCAAGGACGATCCGGCAGCGGCCCCGTCCTGGTGGTCGATTTCGGCGCGCAGTACGCGCAGCTGATCGCCCGCCGGGTGCGGGAGGCACAGATATATTCCGAGGTGGTCCCGCATGACACCCCGGTGGAGGAGATGTTGCGCAGGGACCCCGCGGCCGTCGTGCTGTCCGGGGGGCCGGCCAGCGTCTACGAGGAGGGCGCCCCGGAGATGGACGGGACGCTGTTCCGCTCCGGTGTGCCGGTCTTCGGGATCTGCTACGGCTTCCAGGTCATGACGAAGGCGCTGGGCGGAACCGTCGAGCGAACCGGGACCAGGGAGTTCGGCAGGACGGAGCTCTCCGTCTGCGCCGCCGGGGGCACGCTGCACCAGGAACTGCCCGGGCACCACCCGGTGTGGATGAGTCACGGTGACTCCGTGAGCAAGGCCCCGGACGGTTTCCGGGTCATCGCCGAGACCGAGGACACCCCGGTGGCCGCCTTCGAGAGTCCCGAACTCGGACTGGCCGGGGTGCAGTACCACCCGGAGGTGGCGCACTCCCCGCACGGTCAGGGGGTGCTGCGCAGGTTCCTGCACGAGATCGCGGGAATCCGTCCGCGCTGGACCACCACCTCGATCGTGGACGAGACGGTCGCCGCCATCAGGGAGCAGGTCGGCGACGCGCGGGCGATCTGCGCCCTCTCCGGCGGCGTGGACTCGGCCGTCGCGGGCGCTCTGGTCAACAAGGCCATCGGCGACAGGCTGACCTGCGTCTTCGTGGACCACGGGTTGTTGCGCTCCGGTGAACGCACCCAGGTGGAACGCGACTTCGTCGCGGCCACGGGCGCACGACTCGTGGTGATCGACGCCGTGCAGCAGTTCACCGACGCGCTGGCGGGAGTGACCGACCCCGAGGAGAAGCGCAAGATCATCGGGCGCGAGTTCATCAGGACCTTCGAACAGGCCGCGCGGGATCTGCAGACGGAGGCGGGCGAGGCCGGGGAACGGATCGAGTACCTGGTCCAGGGAACGCTGTACCCGGACGTCGTGGAATCCGGCGGGGGAACCGGCACAGCCAACATCAAGAGCCACCACAATGTCGGCGGCCTGCCCGAGGACCTGCAGTTCGATCTGGTCGAGCCGCTGCGCGCCCTGTTCAAGGACGAGGTGCGCAGGGTCGGTTCCGAGCTCGGCCTGCCGGAGACGATAGTGCAGCGCCAGCCCTTCCCCGGTCCGGGACTGGCGATCCGGGTGATCGGAGAGGTCACCCCGGAGCGCCTCGCGACCCTGCGCGCCGCCGACGCGATCGCCCGCGAGGAACTGACGGCCGCTGGGCTGGACCACGACATCTGGCAGTGCCCCGTCGTGCTGCTCGCCGACGTGCAGTCGGTCGGCGTGCAGGGGGACGGGCGCACCTACGGCTACCCGGTGGTGCTGCGCCCGGTGTCCAGTGAGGATGCGATGACGGCCGACTGGACCCGGCTGCCCTACGAGGTGCTCGAACGCGTCTCCACCCGGATCACCAACGAGGTCTCCGAGGTCAACCGGGTGACCCTCGACGTGACGTCCAAGCCACCGGGGACGATCGAGTGGGAGTGACCGGCGGTGACGGCGCCCGGGCCCGGCCTGGACGGGTCCGCGGCGTCGGTGCCCCGTGCGTGACGGGGCCTGACGGACTCGCGGGTCAGTACCGCCGCAGTGCGCTGACGAGCATGAGCACCCCGACGGCGACGGCGCCGAAGGCGAGCACCCGCTGAGCGGTCCACGTCCCCCCGACCAGGAGGTAGACCGACGTCGCCACGGTGAGGACCCCCGCGGTCAACGCGATCGGGTCCAGCCCGAAACGCCGTGCTCCGGTGCGCTGAGCCCGCGGGCTCAGCTGTTGTTCCGGTCGGTCGTCAGCCACGGAAAACCTCCACGGTCCCTGCCTTCGTCCTCAGATCGAGCCTGATGGTGCCCCCACCGGGTCCGTCCGCTCCGAGATCGGTGTTGTCGACGTGCGGATTCCGGCCCGAGCGGTGCAGGCCGAGACAGTCCACCGACCCGAACTCCGCGGAGCACGTGACGTGCGCGTCCGCGTTCCGCGGCAGGTGGACGGTCGTGGTTCCCGTGCCCAAGCGCACCGAGGAGCGCGCTTCTTCGCCCGGTGGCAGCCGCATGCGGTTCAGGTACAGCGTGATGCTGCCGGCCGATTCCGAGTACACCGGTGCCAGTTCGGCAGCCGTGTCCGGGGTGGCCGTGACCCGGCTGATCCCGTTCCACGGGTCGTCGGGCAGCACACTCGCCACCATGCTCAGCAGAGCCAGCGGGATCGCGAGCGCGATCAACCCCCTGCCTCCCCGCAGGAAGGCCCCCACCAGCATTCCGCAGCCGAGCACGCCGAGCATCAGCGCCCCCACCTTCACGGGGGGCAGGCCCAGCGCCACCGAGAACCCTCCCGCCAGCAGCGCGACTCCGAGGGTGGTCAGCGTCACCGAATGGCGTGATCGGCTCCCGGCCGGGTGTGACCTCGGCGATTCCGGAACCGGTGGGGGCGTGGGGGAGGGCGGGCCCTGTTCCGGGGGCGGAGTGCTCGCCGCGGCGGGAGGAGTGGTCTCCCCGGGAAGTGCCGCGCTGTGCGCGGTCGTCGTTTCCGCCCCCGGATACACCCAGGTGCTGGCGGTGCCGTCCGCGCCGGGTGTCGGTGCGGCGTTCGTGGAAGCGGCGTTCGTGGAAGCGGCGTTCGTGGAAGCGGCGGTGTGCTCGGGTGGCGTGGCGGTCGTTCCGGCCCGTGGGTCCGGGGGAGTTCGACCGCTGTAGTGCCGGTGCAGCAGGTACAGCAGGAGCAGGCCGAGCAGCAGACCGAACACGCTGGGAAGGTCGAACATCGAGAACATGACCGGTACCAGCACCAGCGCGGCCAGCACCAGCAGCACCGGGGAGTGGTCCCTGACCCTGCCCGTGTTCGCGTCCAGCTTCGGCAGAGCGAGCCAGAGCAGCACGTAGAGCAGCAGACCCGCCCCGCCGTAGAAGGTGCCCACCGCGAAGCCGACGCGGAACAGCACGGGGTCGATTCCGTAGTGCTCACCGAGCGCGGCCGAGACCCCGGCGATCTTGCGGTTCCCGTCCGTGCGCGTGGGACGGGTGTTCCAGAGCCGCCGCAGCGAGTCCTGGAACCCCTCCTCGCGGGGGTCGGTACGTGTCCCGGAGCCACCGGTCCCTCCGGAGCCGCCCGTCTCGCCGCTGCCCACTGGTCCGTTCATGTTTCCACTCTGCGTGCCCATCCGTCTCCTCGTCCTCAGGGAAGTCCCTGAAATCCCCCGCACGCGGTCGCGCGCTTCCCCGATGCCCGGCGGTGGCCGTGCGTGCAACCATCGGTGTCGTGCAGGTCCGATCCAAGCGTCCCGAGAAGCGTTCCCCGAGTGCGGGAGAAGCGATCGGACCGGAGGGACGGACCCGGCCGTACCGCTTCTCGGAGGGGGAAGGGCCCCGGCTGTACCGCCAGCGCTCCGGACGAGTCGTGGCCGGAGTGGCCATGGGGCTCGCGCGGCACTTGGAACTGCCCGTGCTGTGGGTGCGGGCGGCGTTCGCCGTGCTGGCCTCGTTCGGTGGTGCGGGGGTGCTGGCCTACGGGCTGCTGTGGGTGTTCGTGCGCCAGCGCTCGGACGGGGGCGGGCAGGCCTCGGTGCGGGAGCGTCAGCAGGGCCTGGTGCTGCTGGTTCTCGGTATCGGGCTGGCCGTGGTGGTGGCCTCGGCCAGTGCCGTTCCCCCGTGGCTGGTCGGAACCCTCGCCTCGATACTCGTCGGTGGCGCCGTGCTCTGGCGGGAGGCGGACGAATCCCAGCGCGACCAGTGGCGCCGGGAGGCCAGGTCGAGCGTGCTCGGCACGCTGGCCGGCGGCGGGCGTGCCGCCGGGCTCCGGGTGCTGGCCGGGGCGCTGCTGGTGGTCATCGGTCTGTTCTTCTTCGTCCGGGGAGCCGCGGGCAGCGAGGTTCCCGTGGTCCTCGCCGCGGTGAGCGCGACCCTGATCGGGATGGCAGTGCTCACCGTGCCCTGGTGGATGAGGCTGGTCGGTGATCTCGATGTGGAGCGCTCCACCAGGATCAGGTCGCAGGAGCGGGCCGAGATAGCGGCGCACCTGCACGACTCCGTGCTGCAGACGCTGGCGCTGATCCAGAAGCAGGCCTCCTCGGAACGGGAGGTTCGCAGGCTCGCCAGAAGCCAGGAGCGGGAGCTGCGGCAATGGCTCTACGGCCCCGGCGGTTACAGCCGTACCTCCCGACGCATGACCGAGGCGCCGGTGGCGATGCCCGCCTCGGCCGGTCCGGACACCGGCGCGGAGGAGACCGTGGAACCCGCCGCGGTCGCCGACACGGTCTCGGCCGAGCTGGGGCGCATCTGCGGCGAGATCGAGGACGGCTTCGACATCACGGTGCGACCGGTGGTCGTCGGGGACGGCCAGCTGGACGAGTCGTTGCGGGCGATGCTGGCGGCCGCGCGGGAGGCCGTCGTCAACGCGGCCAAACACGCCGGGGTCGGCGAGGTCAGCGTCTACGCCGAACTGCAGCCGGACCGGGCCGAGCTGTTCGTGCGGGACAGGGGAGCCGGGTTCGACCCGGACGAGGTCGCGGAGGATCGGCACGGTCTGACCGACTCTGTCCGGGGCAGGATGGAGCGCAACGGGGGTCAGGTGCGCCTGCGCACCTCGCCCGGAGCGGGAACCGAGGTGCACCTCGACCTCCCGCGCTCTCCCGAGAGGCGACAGTGAAGGAGCTCGAGCCATGACCGAAGAGCACGACGAATCCCCGGAACTTCGGGAGACGGAGCAGGAGCGGTCCGCGGTGCGGGTCTACATCGTCGACGACCACGCGCTGTTCCGCACCGGTGTTCGCGCCGAACTGGGCACGGCCGACGAGAGGGTGCGGGTGATCGGCGAAGCCGGTTCGGTGGCCGAGGCCGTGGCCGGGATCGAACACCTGCGTCCCGATGTGGTGCTGCTGGACGTGCACATGCCGGACGGCGGTGGTGCCGAGGTGCTGCGACGGGTGCGCGAGCGGTGCCCCGAAGTGGTTTTCCTCGCGCTGTCCGTCTCCGACGCGGCCGAGGACGTCATCACGACGATACGCGGTGGTGCGCGCGGCTACGTCACCAAAACGATCTCCGGGCGGGAGCTGGCCGACTCGATCTGCCGGGTCTCCGACGGGGACGCCGTGTTCTCACCCCGGTTGGCGGGCTTCGTGCTGGACGCCTTCGCGGAAGGGCCGAACTCCGCCCCCGTCGGGGACCCCGAGCTGGATCAACTGACCCGCAGGGAACGCGAGGTGCTGCGGCTGCTCGCGCGCGGCTACGCCTACCGCGAGATCGGATCCGAGCTGTTCATCTCGGTGAAGACGGTCGAAACGCACGTTTCCAGCGTCCTGCGCAAGACGCAGCTGTCGAACCGGTACGAGCTGTCCAAGTGGGCCTCCGATCGCCGCCTAATTTGAAGGGGATCTTTCGGCGGTGCCGATTGCTCGGGCTCAAAGCGCTCGCGTTGGGGTGGAGGCTTTTCGGGGACTGGCTTGTCGTGGGCGGTTGCGTGGCGGAACCTCTCGCGGGTTCTCGCTCTGGGGGAGGCCATCGGGTAGCGGCCCTTCTGCTGGGAGCGCCTGTCACTGGAGCCGTTCCAGAGAGAACGTTTCGCGTGTGGGGGCAGGGGAGGCGGGTACCGATGACGCTCACCGGGTCAGCTGCGGGCGGGTTCGCTCGGCTCGGTGTCGGCCGCGCGGGTCCTCCCGCGTGAGCCGCGGACATTGGTCCTGCTCAGCGCCACCCCGAGCAGTACGACGACCATACCGGCGAGCACGCGGGGACCGAAGCTCTCGTCGAGGACCAGCCAACCGAGCACCACCGAGACGGCGGGCATCAGGTAGGTCACGGTGGAGGCGGTGGTGGCCCCCTCGTCGGAGATGATCCGGATGTGCAGCGCGAAGGCGAGACCGGTGCCGAACACCCCGAGCGCCGCCACCGCCAGCAGCGGCAGCGGGGCGGGCTCGATCGGCGCCAGCCCACCCACCGGCAGCGTGAACAGCGCGATCCCGGTGGCGGCCGTCATCTGCATGGTGGCCACCGTGAGCGGGGACAGCGGGCGCCCGGACAGACCGGGACCGCTCAGGCTCCGACCTATGTAGACGAAACTGACGCCGTAGCTGGCGGCCGCCGCGAGGCAGGCGAGCACGCCCCAGCCGAGCAGGCCATCGGCACCCTGCCACGGTGCCAGGATCACCACGACCCCGGAGAACCCGGCCAGCAGCCCGAGCAGCCGGGCTCCGGGCAGCGAGCGCTCCGTTCCGTAGAGCAAGCCGAAAAGGACGGTCCACAGTGGCGTGGTCGCGTTGAGCACGCCGGTGAGCCCCGAGTCCACTGTGCGTTCACCGATCCCGAACAGGATCCAGGGCGCTACGTTGCCGAACACGGCGGCCACGGCGATGGTCCGCCACAGGCCGCGTGCTTCGGCCGAGCCGAACCCGATCAGGCGCCCACCGCTGAGCACGCACAGCGCTGTCAGCACCCCTGCGCCGAGAGCTATCCGCGCGAACGCCACCTGGGTCGGGGACAGCGCCTGCAGCCCCACCTTGATGAACAGAAAGCTCGCTCCCCACAGCAGGGCGAGAACGATCAGCCGCACGTAGTTGGCGCGGTTGTTCAAGATCTCCTCCACGATCGCGGTTCCCGGGCGGCACCGCCCGCGAACCACCATGCTGGCCTCTACCGATTAGGACAAGTGGATTTTGCTTCACTGATCTTTCAGTTCTGCTGTAAAGTCCGGGATGTGTTGGATGTCCGGCGAATGCAGGTGCTGCGCGCGGTGGTCAACAGCGGTTCGGTGAGCGCGGCGGCGGACAACCTCGGCTACACGCCGTCGGCCATCAGCCAGCAGCTCGGCGTTCTGGAGCGCGAGGCGGGCCTGCCGTTGTTCGAGAAGGCCGGGCGCGGGCTTCGTCCCACGGAGGCGGGCACCATGCTCGCCGAGCGAGCGGGAAAGCTGTCCGAGATCCTGACGGAGACCGAGGCGGAGCTGGCGGAACGGCGGGCGGGACGTACCGGGGTGCTCCGGGTCCGCTTCTTCCAGAGCGCGAGTGTCGCCCTGATACCTCCTGCCGTGGCCGGATTCCGCGCGCGTTGCCCCGACGTGCGGCTCGACCTGGGGATGCGTGAGGACGGCTTGCTGGAACAGCTCGTCGAGGGAGCCGTCGATGTGGGCGTGTTCGTGGTCGGCCGGGAGGTTCCCTCGCTCAACGGGGTTCGCGTGACGCACCTGGTCGACGATCCCTATCGGCTCGTGCTTCCGGAAGGGCATCCGCTGTGCGCGGAGGACCCCGTCGACCTCGGCAGGCTCGCCGAGGAGTCGTGGGTGCAGGAGTCGCTCACGGAGGGGCCCTGCGCCGAATCGCTCCAGGACGCTTTCGCCGCCGCGGGGATCACGCCCAACGTCACGCTGGAACCGGACAGTCCGCAGTCCGCGCAGGGGTTCGTCGCCGCCGGGCTGGGGGTGTCGCTGATCCCGCGACTCGGACTGGACCCGATCCACCCGAACGTCGCGGTGCGCTCGCTGCGCAAACCGGAGCCGGTTCGGCGGATCCACGTCGCGGTGCGGGAGTCGGTGGCGCGGCTGTCCAGCACGCGGATTCTGCTGGACGCGCTTTCCGAGGCGGCCGGTTGAGCACTTGCCCGCGGGTGCGGTCGCGGATCTTCCCCGCTCGAGCGGCCCGGCCGCCGGAGACCCTCAGCTGGCCCCGCTGTCGGTGTTGATCAGCGGCGTTCCGTCTCTGACGATCATCCCGAGGACGTGTTTCTCGGTGCTGGTCCCGCCGTCGTCCCGCTCGTAACGCAGTACGGCCCGTACCTTGTTCTCATCGGCCACCCGTGGCCCGCTCACGACGCGCACGTCCTCGATGGAGTCCCAGAAGTCCTCGTAGGTGTCCTTGCCCACCGACTTGAGCTCCGGGCCGAGCATCTTCCACGCCGCGTCGGTGTCCTCGGTCACCTTCGCGAAGTAGTTCCGGACGGTTCGGACCAGGTCGTCGTCCGAAACGGACTTCGAGGTCGAGGAGGTCGGCGAACTGCCGGTGGTCTCGGACCCGGTGGAGTTCGTGGCCTCGGCGGTGGTGGTCCTCGCGTTCGTGGCGGATTCGGCTGCGTCCGCCGAGTCGGAGCCGTTCACGGAAGTGCTCCGCGTTCCGGCGGAAACCGCCTGCGAACCGCCCCCGCCATCCGAGGAGACGGCGTTGGCGACCAGTATCCCGACCACGGCAGCCAGCAGCACGGCTATGGCCCATCCGATGAGCGCGCGCTTGACCCGGGGGGAATCAGCTCCGCCGCGGGTCGGGGCTCCCACCCGTGTGGGTGGACTCGCCACGGCGGGAGAAGCGGCGGGGGCGGCTGCGGTGGCCTGCTGCTGTCGAGCCGCCGCGGGGGGTTGTTGCGAAGGTCCTGGCGGAGCGGAGGGGCCCATCATCCCCGGTGAAGGCGGTGGTGCGGGGTTCACGCCCGGGTGGGGTGGTGCGGAGGGGTGCGGTCCGCCTTGGACACCGGGGAGGGGTCTGCCGTCGTGCACGGCCTGCAGTAAGTCCCTGGCCTGCGCCATGGTGGGACGTTCCACCGGGTCGGCACGCAGCAGTTCCATCAGCGCGGGGGCCATCGGTCCCGCGTGGCGCGGGTACTCCACCTGACCGCGGGAAACCCGGTGGAGCAGGCTGATGGCGTTGTCGTCCACGCCGAACGGCGGATGCCCCTCGATGGCGGCGTAGAGCGTGGAACCGAGGGAGAACACGTCCGAGGCTGGAGCGGGATCCCTGCCCAGCGCCACCTCGGGCGAGAGGTAGGCCGGGGTTCCGGCGAGGATCCCGCTCTTGGTCACGGCCACGTCCCCCACGGCGCGCGAGATGCCGAAGTCGGTGATCTTGGACGTTCCGTCCTCACCGATCAGAATGTTTCCCGGCTTCAGGTCCCGGTGCACGATCCCGGCCAGGTGCGCGGCCGCCAGCGCCCCGGCGACCTGTGCTCCGATGCCCGCGGCCTCGATCGGGGGCAGCAGCCCGCCGTCGGAGATCCGCGAGGCCAGACTGGTGGAGGGGAGGTACTCCATCACGAGGACGGGTTGCCCGTCCTCCTCGGCCACGTCGAAAACGGCGATGGCGTTCTGGTGCTGCAGCCGGGCCGCGATGCGCCCCTCGCGCATCGAGCGCTCGCGTGCTTCCCTGGTTTCGGCCTCGGTGTGCCCCTGCTGCAGCAACAACTGCTTGACCGCGACGGTGCGCTGCAGGCGCTCGTCGACCGCGCGCCAAACCACCCCCATCGCACCGCTGCCGATGCTCTTGTGCAGCCGGTAGCGTCCCGCGATCAGACGACCTTCGTCGCTCACAGCTCTCCCCGGTACTGGCGGTGTCGGTGACTGGATGGACTGGGCGGGCCCGCGGACGAGCCAGCGTCACACGACGGCTCCAACCGTACTGCGTGAACGACGAGCCCTCGCAAGGCGGTTGGCGAACCGGCTCACTCGGTGCCGGAGCCTGCGTCGTTCAGGGAATCGGTCCCCTCGTCGGCGGCGTCGGTGGTGCTCGTATCCGTCTCCGTGGTGGTCGTCGTCGTGTCCGTGTCGTCCGACTCGCTGGTGGCGGTCGGGGTGTCCGACTCGGAGGTTTCCGGCACCGAAGTGGTCGTGCTGGTCTCCTCTTCCTCCGTGGTCTCCTGCGTCCGGGTGGTCTCGTAGTAGTCCTCGTCCTCGGTGTAGTCGCCCCACTGCTGCTGCGAGGTGGTCGGCTCCGAGGTGGTCGTGGACGTGGGGGCGAGCTCGCTGCTGGTCCCCTCACCCGCGGGAGTGACCCGGTCGCCCTCGCTGTTGTCGCCGAGCAAAGAGGTCACGACCAGGACCCCCGCCGCGACGGCCGCGACGAGCAGCACGCCCACGGCCACCAGCGGTCCCTTGCCGCGCCGCTTGTTCACCGCGGCGTCCGCCCGGGTGTCCGAGCCGAGGTAGGCGTTGGTCGCGCGGGTGTCGCCGCCGCTGTAGAGGTCGTCCTCCTGGGAGGAACCGGCGACCATGGTCCCGCCGTCGTTGTTCGCGGGCACGGCTTCGGTGGCCGCTGCCGTGCCCGGGGACATCGCGGGCGGGATGGGAACGGGTCTGCTCGGCACCGAGGTCACCGCCTGCCCCTCGGACACGGTCTGCAGCATCTGCCTGACCTGGGCCATGTCCGGGCGGTCCTCGTTGTTGGCCTGCAGCATGGCCATGAGCGGGTCGGTCATCGGGCCCGCCTGCTGCGGGGGCTCGACCTTGCCCGCGGCCACGGCGTGCAGCAGCGCGAGGGTGTTCTCGCTCTGCCCGAACGGCGGGTGCCCCTCGACGGCGGCGTAGAGCGTGGCCCCGAGGGAGAACACGTCGGAAGCCCCGCTGGGTTCCTTGCCGCACGCGACGTCGGGGGACAGGTAAGCGGGCGTGCCCGCCAGCATCCCGGTCTGGGTGACCGAGATGTCCCCCTGCGCCCGCGAGATGCCGAAGTCCGTGATCTTGACCGTGCCGTCCTCGCCGAGGAGGACGTTCCCCGGTTTTATGTCCCTGTGGACCACCCCGACCGCGTGCGCGGCACCGAGGGCGTCCGCCACCTGGGCGCCTATGCGGGCGACCTCACGTGGCGGCAGCGGACCGCTTTCGGACATCATCGCGGCCAGGCTGGTGGAGGGCAGGTACTCCATCACGAGGACGGGCTGCCCCTCCTCCTCGGCCACGTCGTAGACGGACACCGCGTGCGGGTGCTGGAGCCTCGCCGCTATGCGCCCCTCGCGCATCGCCCGTTGCCGTGCTTCTTCCGCCTCGGCCGCTTCCAGGCCGGGTTGCATCACCAGTTGCTTGACCGCGACCGTGCGCTGCAGGCGTTCGTCGACACACTCCCACACAACACCCATCGCGCCGCTGCCGATGCGCCGCTGCACCCGGTAGCGTCCGGCGACCAGGCGACCTTCGTCGCTCACCGACGTCTCCCCGTACTGCTCTCGGTCCCACTCCCTGCCTAGCCGGCGGTGCCGGTTCGGTGGTTCGTCGGGATCGGTGGATTTCTCGCGGGCCGTGCGCGGCCCTCCGACATGTACACGTTCACTGTGCGGGCCCGGTCGGCTACCGAAGTCGACCGCCCGTGATGCGGCAGCTTAGTCCACGGGGAACCGGTCGCGGCCCGAAGTTCTCGAATTCGGTGGAGCACGGCTGGTATCGCTGCGCTCGTGTCGACGGCGGATCCCACCCACTCGTCCCGGACCGGCAGGCACCGGAGATGTGGCGGTCGTTGCCGCATCGTTGTGAGAATACCGGCCGGAACGTGTTCTGGCGGTAGCCGTCCCGTGTTCGTGCGTGAAAGCCGCGTGCGCCGGGGTGGAAGCGCGTGAAGCGGTCGCCGCCCGCGAGGGGTCGGCTCAGCGGCCTCCCACGGCGGGGAGAGCGGAAAACACCAGCGGGACGGAGACCTCGCTCGACGGGTCAGCCCTGCTCATCGGTGCGCTGCAGTCGAGCCGCCCGCAGTCTCACCCGGGAGATCCGCGGGTCGTCGCCGCGGGTGACCGAGAACGAGTACCGCAGCGCGATGCTGGTTCCCGCGTCGTCGCGTGCCGCGACAGTGGCCAGTACTTCTCCGTTCCTGGTCGGGACGATCTCGTGCGGCCTGACCGAGCTCAGCGCACGCCAGCCGTGTGCTATCCGGGTGCGCTGGCGGTCCGTGAGACTCGTCGAGACCAGGCTCAGCGCCCGTGCGGGATCGGTGCCCAGCAGCCGGTAGAAATCACGCACCACCCCGGTGGCCCCCCGCATGCTTCCGGCCGACGGATTCGCCGGGGAGTCCTCGGTCCCCGTCCGCGTCCAGAGCTCGGGCAGCCGTGGCGTCTCGGCCGGAAGGCGTGGTGGGGACCACCCCGCCCGCTCGAACAACACGTCGATCCGGAGAGCGGCGGACCCGGCCACCCCGCTCCGGGCCGTCTCGTCGACCCGGGCGGTCCGCCCCGGCGGGCGCGAGAGCGAGTCGGAGAGCACGGTGCCGGTGACCCCGGTGGCTCCCAGCGCGAGAAACGCGGCCAGCGCCCCGGCCGTTGCCCGCGTCGAGCGTGGGAACCGCGCATCGGACACCGGCCGGCCGCCCGCCCCGTCCTCGTGAGGCCGCTCGGGGGGCTGCGCGGCTTCCGGCTCCGGTGGTCCCGGCATGTCCTCGTCCTCTCGTCGGTCATGGGGTCGCCGGTCAGGGCCCGTCTCGGGTCCGTTCTCGGGTTCGCGGGGCCTAACTCGCGGGGACGTCGGCGACCACCCGGTGCCGCTCCTCGTCGAACCTCAACCTCCGGTGGAGCGTCCGGGTTCCTCCGCTCCGTTCGAGACGCAGTTCGGTCACCGTGCTGTCCACGGCCGCGGTGGTCGCCACGACCTCGATCCGGTCCGCGTCCGCGTAGGGAGCGGCGAATTCCGCGAAGTCCGCGCGGCGCAGTCGTCCCCCCGTCATGCCGTGGGCGTTGCGAAGTTCCCCCGCCGCGATGTCGGAGAAGTACCGTTCGGTGAGTTCGCGCATCCGTGACCAGCTCGTCGTCCCGGCGTACTGCTGTTCCGCCAGTGCGGTGACGGACTCCGAGGTCGTGGGGAGCGAGCTGGCGCTCCCCGTGCTCGTCGGCACCTGCCGCTCCGGTCGTGGCTCCGGCGCCCGGGACCCGCTTTCCGCTGAGTGCGGCGCGGAACCCTCCCCCGGAGGGGAGTTCGGGTCCCCGCTCCGGGGGGAGAGGGCCCGGAGGTTCGTGCTCTCCGGTGACGTGGTCGTTTCCGCGGGGGAGGGCTCGGAACTCCCCCGTGTTCGTCGCGGGGGGCCTGGGACGCATCTCCCCAGGGCGCTCGGATCGCTCAGCGCGGCGGGCCGGGGGTAGTCGTGGCCGCGCGGCATGTGCGGTACCTCGGCCGTGTGGTGGGGCGGTTCCTTCGGGGCGAGGGCGGCCGTGGCGAGCACGATCCCACCGAGGGTGGCGGCTGAGGACAGCACGGCGAACCACCCGGCTCGTCGCCAGGTGCGCGGTGGGGTCACCGAGGCGGGGACCATGCCGAGGTCGAACTTCTGCAGCACGTCGTCCTCCTCCGCGGAAGCGGAGTCGGGTCCCCCGGCGGACGGTGCTCCCGCCCTTCCCGCGCGACACTCCGCGAGGCGGACGCACCGCCGTTCCGGGGCGCCCCGCTGTGGACCGGGGGGACCTTCGGGGGAGTCGTCGAGCTCTCCCGACCAGCCGTTCGGTTTGGTGCCGTCCATCGCAACCGACTTTCCGTCCCGTCTCGCGTTCAGGCCGTGCTCGCCGTCCGGAGGAGAGGGCCGGGCAGTCGGTTCGGGGAGCCGCGGCGGCGTTCAGCGGCGGTTCCCGCGCTTCCGGAGCCGGTGCGGCCGGAGTGGGCTGCGACCACGAGCGTTCGCTCGGGCACGGCGGGAGGATGATCTTGCGTGGCGGTCATGGAGACAGGCTAGGGGGATCCGTGATCCGTTACGCAACGGGCCGGATCGGACACGATCGGTGATTACCGCTCGGTCGTGTGCTCTGCTCGCGGGAAGAGCGTTCCTCCGACAGGGGCGGTTACCGGTGGGTGTTCGCGCAAAGGTCACCGGTGGTCCCACGAAAGGTAGTCCTCGCCCGTGCGGCGGCACCGGGGCACCGTGCGGGGCGGCACGGGACCGCGTGGAGTGGACGACCCGATCGTGTCCACGTCCCGTGCCACCACGGTGTCGGTGCGGGGCGCGGCCCCGCACGCGACTCCGCTGCGGGCCTCTTGCTGCCGGAGCGGTTCGGGTGACCGTTCGCTCGGTCGGGGCGGGCGTCGGTCGAGCGGCGAAGCCGCTTGCCTCCACCTGCGCAGCAGGCACCGCCGCGGGTTCTCGGACGAGCGCCCGGCGAGGACGGCCGCGACGTCGCGCGGCCCGCTACCCGCTGCCGGGGCACTCGCTCACGAGACCGCGGGAGGCTCCGCCATCCGCTCCACCACGCGAACCGAGCCGAGAACCCTCTTAATAACGCCCCGCGTTGAAGTCCGCCTGCGTGCTGCGCAACGCCGCCATCGAGCCGATGCCCGCTCCGCCGCCGAGCAGAATCGCGAAGACGTCGGCCGTGACGCCGCCGCTGGAGATCAGCAGTGCCAGCAGTCCGACTCCCAGGGTCACCCCCGCGACGGGAGCGCGTTTCTTGGTGAAGTTCACTGCGGTCTGCCCACCGGGACGTTTCCGGGCCGTGCTGGACAGCAGGGCGAGGTACCCCGCGTGCCCCGCGGCGGCCAACACGGCCAGGAGAGTGACCAGAAAAGCGACCACATCGACAATCGTGCCCATGACTTCAGTCTGCCCGCTGCCGCGGGCGTTGGGTACAACGGATTTCCCGAGCGAGGCGTTCCGTCCGGGTTTCGCGAGTGCTCGTTGAGTCGAACCTCCCGCGCCGGGACGAGCCGCTCGGGTGGATGTTCCGGCGTTGCCGCCGCCGCTGGAGACCCCAGGGTCGACCGGTGACTCGACCGGAAGAGCTCCCGGGGACGGCGTGGACCGCTCGGGGGCCGGTGGGACGACCATCGGATGCCGCAGTGAAAACCCCTGTGCGGCTGTTGGACAGAACCGAAATCACCACTAGTTTGCTGATATGGGTGACAGCTCGGCTGCCGCGTTCCGGCCACAAGCAGGATCCGCGGGAGAACTGACGGGCAAGCGGGCGCTCGTTACCGGGGCGGGAAGCGGGATCGGCGCGGCCGTGTCCAGAAGACTGGCGGCGGCGGGCGCCGATGTGCTGCTCGCCGATCGCGCGGCCGAATCGGTGGAGACGGTCGCCTCCGGGATCGGTGCTCGGCACACCGTCGTGGACCTGTCCGACCCCGAGACCGTCGCCGGGTTGGGTGAGGACGTCGACATAGTGGTCAACAACGCCGGTCTCCAGCACGTGGCGCCCGTGCACCAGTACCCGCCGGAGATGTTCTCGCTGTTGCTGGACGTCATGGTCCAGGCACCGTTCCGGATCATCCGGGCGGCTCTGCCCGGCATGTACCGCAGGGGGTGGGGCCGCATCGTCAACATATCGTCCGTCCACGGGCTGCGGGCCTCTCCGCTGAAGAGCGCGTACGTCACGGCCAAGCACGGACTCGAGGGGCTGTCGAAGACCGTCGCGGTGGAGGGGGCCGAGCACGGGGTCACGTCGAACTGCATCTGTCCGGGATATGTCCGTACGCCACTCGTCGAACACCAGGTGAGCGAGCACGCGGTGCGGCACCGGGTGCCGCGCGAACAGGTGGTCGAGGACGTGCTCCTGGCCAGGACCCCGGTCAAACGGCTGGTCGAGCCGGAGGAGGTCGCCGAGTTGGCCGTCTGGCTGTGTGGTGACTCGGCCGTTTCCGTGACCGGCTCCTCGTTTCCGATGGACGGTGGCTGGGCGGCACACTGAGGTGTCGAAGCTTTCGGCTCGGCTCGCGTGGCGGTGCGGGGGAGGAACCCCGGAGCGGCGCCCGGCCGCGGGATGCCCGACATCGGGTAGCGGTCATACACAACATCGGGGCCGTCCTCGCCGGGCACTCGTCCGAGACCCCGCGGCGCTGCCGGCTGCGCGGGTGGAGGCAAGCGGCTTCACCGCTTGATTCCCCGTTCGCGAGTTCAGTGGCCGAGCCTGCCGCGACCGAGCCGGAGCAGGAGCATGGCCAGCTCACGCCCCTCGGGACCGAGTTCGCGGTAGCGCGCGAGCACGTCCATCTCGCGGTTGTAGACGATGCGGGGGCCTCCGGCCGCCATCCGCTCGGCACCTATGCGGTGGGAGACCTCGGCGCGGCGTTTGACCAGCCGCAGGATCTCCTCGTCGAGGTGGTCGATCTCCTCCCGAAGGTCCTCGCCGGAACTCCCGTCGGCGGGCCACTCGGATTCGGGTGCTTCGGCGTTGCTCTGATCGCTGTCCACAGGCGTGTTCACTTCGTCCTCCGGCTCGTCGGCCCTGGACCTCGACCCGGATACGCGAAGGCCCCGGGTCCGAGGACTCCGGGGCGTCGTAGATATGGAGCTCACACAGCTACGGGCGCCGGAGTCCTGCGCCCGTAGAAAAACTGGTAAAGCCGCGTAAGCACACGACCAGTGTGCCACACGAAGTCGTTCCTCGGCCAAGGCGACGGTGCTCCGACTTTCGGGGGACTCCCCGTGCGGCCGCGCCCGCCCGGACGGGGGACAGGGTGGCGGCGGAACAACGCGTCGCGGCACCTCGTTGTGCGCGGGGGTCTCGGCAGGAGGGGTTCCGGTGCGGTTGTCGTCGGCGCCCGTCGGGGCGGGCGGTACTCTGAACTACCGATGAGCACCCTGTTCGACGTCCCCGCCGAAGGCCCGAGCCACTCCGAGGGAACCACCTCACCGGCAAGAACGGGGGAGGCCCCCGCCGGGGGGCACGGCAGCGCGCCAAGCGCGCGGGAGGAACGAACGGGAGAGCGGTTGCTCGACGAGATGAACCCGCAGCAGCGGGAGGCGGTGCTGCACAGCGGATCGCCGCTGTTGGTCGTGGCCGGAGCGGGATCGGGCAAGACCAAGGTGCTCACCCACCGGATCGCCCACCTGCTGGACGCGCGTGGTGCGCATCCGGGGCAGATAATGGCGATCACGTTCACCAACAAGGCCGCCGTCGAGATGAAGGAACGAGTGGCCGAGCTGGTGGGGCGCCGCGCCAACGCGATGTGGGTGTCCACCTTCCACTCGATGTGCGTGCGCGTCCTGCGCCGCGAAGCGGGCGTGCTCGGACTCTCCAGCAATTTCTCGATCTACGACGCGGACGATTCGCGCCGGCTGGTCACCCTGGTGAGCCGGGACCTCGAACTGGACTCCAAGCGCTACCCGGTGCGCACCCTGGCGGGGCAGATATCCAACCTGAAGAACGAGCTCGTCGATCCGGAGACGGCCGCGGAGCGGGCAGGGAACGACCTGGAGCGCAAGGTCGCCGAGGTCTACGCCGCCTACCAGCGGCGGCTGGGAGAGTCCAACGCGCTCGACTTCGACGACCTGATCATGCGCACCGTCACGCTGCTGCGGAACCACCCGGCCGTCGCGGAGCACTACCGGCGCCGCTTCCGCCACATCCTCGTCGACGAGTACCAGGACACCAACCACGCACAGTACGCCCTGGTCCGCGAACTGGTCGGCACGGAAACGAGCGCGGAGGGCACGCCCCCGGGGGAGCTGTGCGTCGTCGGCGACGCCGACCAGTCGATCTACGCCTTCCGCGGCGCGACGATCCGCAACATCGAGGAGTTCGAGCGCGATTATCCGCAGGCGCACACCATCGTGCTCGAGCAGAACTACCGCTCCACGCAGACGATCCTGTCCGCGGCGAACTCGGTGATCAGGTCGAACACGGGCCGCAGGGAGAAGCGGCTGTGGAGCGAGGCCGGCGAGGGAGAGCCCCTGGTCGGTTACGTGGCCGACAACGAGCACGACGAAGCGGCCTTCGTGGCCGCCGAGATCGACCGGCTGGTCGACTCGGGCGAGGCCACCTTCAACGACATAGCGGTGTTCTACCGCACCAACAACCAGTCGCGCGTGTTCGAGGAGGTGTTCATCCGCCTCGGCCTGCCCTACAGGGTGATCGGCGGGGTGCGCTTCTACGAGCGCCGCGAGATCCGCGACGCGCTGGCCTACCTGCGGGTGTTGGACAACCCGGAGGACACGGTGAGCCTGCGCCGGATACTCAACGTCCCCAAGCGGGGCATCGGCCAGCGCGCGGAGACGGTGCTTTCCGAATACGCCGACCAGGAGCGGATCTCCTTCGCGACGGCTCTGCGGCACGGAGCACGCGGCGAGATCACGCGGCTGAACTCGCGTGCGGCGCGTGCGGTGGCCGGTTTCGTGGATCTGCTGGACGAGCTGCGCGAGCTCGTGCCCACGACCGAGGTCGCCGACCTGCTGCAAACCCTGTTCGCCCGCACCGGATACCGGGCCGAGCTGGAGAGCAGCGAGGACCCGCAGGACGCGAGCAGGGTGGAGAACCTGGACGAGCTGATCGCCGTGGCGCGGGAGTTCGGCGAGACGCGGGCTGCCGCCCGGGAGACCGCGGCCGATGCCTCCGGGGACTCCGGTGCCGGTGAAGCGGTCCCCGAGGAGGACGCGGACCAGGGACTGCCCGACGACTCCCTCGGGGCCTTCCTGGAGCGGGTCTCGCTGGTCGCCGACGCGGACGCGCTCCCGGAGAACGGGGACGGCCTGGTCACGTTGATGACGCTGCACACGGCGAAGGGGCTCGAGTTCCCCGTCGTGTTCGCCGTGGGGTGGGAGGACGGAGTCTTCCCGCACACCAGGGCGTTGGGCGATGCCGCGGAGCTTTCCGAGGAGCGGCGGCTCGCCTACGTGGGGATCACCCGCGCCAAGAGGCGGTTGTACCTGTCCCGTGCTCTGATGCGCTCCGCGTGGGGACAGCCGATGACCAATCCGGCCTCCCGGTTCGTCACCGAGATTCCGGAGCACCTCGTGGAGTGGCGCAGGGTCGAACACGAGCGTTCGGCACCGCGTGAGCGTGGCAGCTGGTCACCGAAGAACGGTTCGGACGGCAAGAGGTCCGGCGGCGGTGCGGAGCGTGCTTCCACGAGCTCCGACTGGAAGAACGCGGTACCGCTCAAGCTGTCCGAAGGGGACAGGGTCAACCACGACAAGTACGGGTTGGGCACGGTGCTGTCCACCGAGGGCGAAGGTGTACGCGCTACCGCGACCATCGACTTCGGGAACTCGGGGACCGTGCGGCTGATGCTGATCGGCAGTGTTCCCCTGGTCAAGCTCTGATCGGAACTCGGGACGTTTCGCGCGAAACCGTCACTCCGGATTCGTGCCGGGGGAACGTTTCGCGCGAAACGTTCTTCGGGCGGGTGGACGGGCTGCGGCAACCGGGTCACGAATCCGCTGAATCGCCTCGAACCGGTGGCTGCGCGCGTATGCTTCGTGCTTTCGAACACGTGTCGCCGTAGCGAGGTGAGTTGTCGTGTCACAGGCCTTGGCCGTGGTCGGTGCCCCCGTGCTGCTCCTGGCGCTGTTCCTGGTCGTCAGGCTGGTCACCGCGTTCCGGGCGAACACCCCGGAGCGCGGTGACCAGTGGACTCCGATCCGGGGCGGTTACGCGCGCTACCGCTCTTCGTTCCGGAACGGGGGCCACGCCCACTTTGCCGGAGGCGGCGGAGCCGTCGGAGGAGGCGGCCCCGGCGGAGGAGGCGGCGGTGGGGGAGGCTGCTGACTCCTCCCGCGCCTGTCACCCGTCCGGCGTCCCGGAATCGAGCGCCTTCCGGCGGTTACCCGCAGCCGCGCACCGGAGCGGCCGGTGCGCGGAGTCGTTCCGGCACCGGCCGCTCCGGCCGCCGGTCAAGCCGTGTCGCGTCGCCGGAACGCGGTGACCCCGGCCGCCATCAGAACCACCGCGGCCGCGGTCAGCGCGATCAGCGGCGTGGCTTCCGGATCCCCGGTGGGCAGCATCGGGGTGTGCGCGAAGGGCGATACGTCGGCGAGCCAGTCGGGTAGCCGCAGCAGGGGGCCGAACATCCCCACGAACACGCCCCAGGCCAGCACGAGCCAGCCGAGACCGCTCGCGGCGGGCACCAGCCCGAACAGGAGCGTGGCGATCCCGGCCAGCACCCACACCGCGGGCAGGTGCACCAGGGCCGCGGCGAGCACCCGGAGCACGTTGCTCGCGTCCCCGCTGGTCGCCGCGTAGACGAGGCCCGCGCCCAGGCCGCCTCCGCCCAGCACCAGCACGCTGCCGGAGACCGTGGCGGCCAGGTTCGCCACCGCCCACCGGGTTCGGGACAGCGGTGTGCCCCCGAGCAGGGGCTCCAGCCGCCCCGCCGACTCCTCGGCGCGGGACAGACCGGCCGACTGCAGGGCGAAACCGCCGGCGACCATGGCCATCAACGAGATGTAGGTGGCGATCATGGTCTCGGCCGAGTCCGCCTGCCCGTTCTGCGCGAAGAAGCGTTGCGCGGTCTCGTTGCTCTCCACGAACCTGGCCGCCTGCTCGGCGATGGTCCCCACGAACGCGCCGAACAGGACGAACCCGACCGTCCACCCCGTCAGCGCTCCCCGTTGCAGCCGCAGCGCCAGCGCGAACGGGCCGGACAGCCGGCCGGATGCCGATGCTCTGCCGAGACCGCCCCGGACGAGCCCGGCCCCCTCGTCCCTGCGACCGCGGAGCGTGAAGGCCAGGACCACCAGCACGAGCGTCAGCAGCAGCGCCGGGACCAGTGGCCACCAGATCCCGTCGACGTAGGCCCGGGTGCGCTGCGCCCAGCCGATGGGGGACAGCCAGGACAGCGTTCCGTCCCCGAGGTCTCCCGCGCCGCGCAGGGCGAAGGTCACGGCCAGCAGGGCTCCGGCGAGGCCGCTCGCGGCCCGGCCGTGCTCCATTATCTGGGCGGCCACGGCGGCCACGGCGGTGAAGACGAATCCGACCGAGGTTAGCCCTGCCGCGAACAGCAGCGATCCGGACAGGCTCAACTCGGGCAGTGTGGCGGGCAGGCCGAAGCCGAGCACCAGCCCGAGCACGAGGTTCACCCCCAGCACGGTGATCAGTGCCGCGGCGGGCGGAGCGTAGCGGCCGACGACGGCCGAGCGCAGCAGTTCGGTCCTTCCGCTCTCCTCCTCGTGCCTGCTGTGCCGCATCACGAGCAGGATGCTCATCAGCGCGATGAGCACGGCCGTCATCCCGCCCATCTCGTTGGCGGTCATCGCGCCGTAGGTGTAGTCCTCCCGCCCGAATCCGGGGCCGGTGAGCACCACGGTGGCCGGGTTGTCCATCAGCGCCGCCCTGGCCTGCCGTTCGGCCGCCGTCCCGTACGCGGCGGGAAAGCCTGCCACGCTGCCGAGCAGGAAGACCGCCACCCCGGCCATCCAGACGGGGATGCGTATCCGGTCCCTGCGCAGGATCAGCCTGACGAGTTCGCCCGTTCCGGCCATCCCGTTCATCGGGGCACCTCCTGCTGCGTCGTGGTTCCGGACTCCTGTTCGTAGTGCCGCAGGAACAGTTCCTCGAGGGTGGGCGGCTGGCTGGTCAGGTTGTGCACGCCGACCCGGGTGAGCCGGCGCAGCAGCCCGTCCAGCGCGGGAGTGTCCACTTCGCAGCGGATCCGGGTCCCGTCGACGTCGAGCTCGTGCACCCCGGGGAGGTCTTCCAGACCGTCGGGGGGAGCGGAGAGTTCGGCGGTGACCGAGGTGCGGGTGAGGTGCCGCAGTTCGGAGAGGGTCCCGGACTCCACCGTGCTGCCCGAGCGGACGATCGTCACCCTGTCGCAGAGCGCCTCGACCTCGGAGAGGATGTGGCTGGACAGCAGGACCGTGCGGCCCTCTCGGCGCTGCTCGCGGACGCACTCGCGGAAGGTCTCCTCCATCAGCGGGTCCAGCCCCGAGGTCGGCTCGTCCAGTATCAGCAGTTCGCACTCGGAGGCCAGCGCGGCCACCAGCCCGACTTTCTGCCTGTTGCCCTTCGAGTAGGTGCGTGCCTTCTTGCGCGGGTCGAGGTCGAACCGTTCGAGCAGCTCGGCTCTGCGCCGGGAGTCGATTCCGCCGCGCAGTCGCCCGAGCAGGTCCATGACCTCGCCGCCGGAAAGGTTCGGCCAGAGGGTCACGTCGCCGGGGACGTAGGCGATTCGGCGGTGCAGTTCGGTGGCGTCGTTCCAGGGGTCGCCGCCGAGCAGGCCCGCTTCTCCCGAGTCGGCTCGGAGCAGGCCGAGCAGGATCCTGATCGTGGTCGTCTTGCCCGCTCCGTTGGGGCCGAGGAAGCCGTGGACCTCCCCGGGGCGCACCTCGAGCTCGAGTCCGCCGAGCGCTCTGGTCGCTCCGAAGTTCTTGGTCAGGCCGGAGACGGAGATGGCTGGGGTTTCGGAATTCATGTCGATTCCTCTGGGTACCCGTTCGGGGATCGTTCGCGTGTCGGCACTTCGTTCCGAGGGCCGTTCGACGTGTCCGTTTCGTCCGGCGATCCCGGTTTCCGTGTGGGTGCCGACCTGATGTGGGAGGGGTGCTCCGACGTTGTCGGACGAGGGTGGCGCGGCCGTGGCCGCGGCGTTGTCACCGCGCTGTCGTCACCGGCGCGTTCTTCCGGCCCTCGGGGCGAGTGCCGAATCCGGTCCGCTCTGCGCGCCCCGGGCCGTTGACGTCGGTGTCGCGCCGGCGGGCTCGGCGGGCGGATCGGGGTCCGCCGTGCGTGCTCCCGCGCGGGATGAGTAGAGCCCGGTTCCGGGGTGTCCCACCCGAATGGCTGCGGCGACCTCAGGTATCACGGTTCAGATGGTACATAAGTTTCACAAATTCGTGAATAGTATGAATACAGGTGGTCGGCGTCCCGTGTTCCGCGTTCGCCCGGCCTCGTCCGGATGGTCCTCCGCGGTCGCCCGCTGTTAAGTTATACTGTTTTCACAAAGCTGTGAACTTTGGCAAATGTGTAAACCAGCTGCCGGGGAGGCGAGCGAGCACTGCGGGAGGTCCGGATGTCCGAGACAGCGCCGAACCCCGCGCAGGGGCGTGACGAGCAGGCGGTGGCTCGCTTCGTCGAGCGCTTCGCCCTGGACTTCAGCGAGGCGGGGTTCCCCCGCATGGCCGCACGGGTGTTCGTTCGCCTGCTCGTGACGGACGAGGGGGCCTGCACGGCGGCCGAACTCGCCGACTCCCTGCAGGTCAGCGCCGCTGCGGTTTCCGGGGCCGTGCGCTACCTGATCCAGGTGGGCCTGGTCGTGCGGGAACGCGAGCCCGGCAGCCGGCGTGATCGGTACCGTGTCCGCGACGACATGTGGTACGAGGCGTTCGCGCAACGCGACGAGCAGTTCCTGAGCTGGGAGAGCACTCTGCGGGAGGGCGTTTCCGCGCTCGGGGCGGAGACGGCAGCCGGAAGCAGGCTGGACGAGACGCGGCGTTTCTTCGAGTTCCTGCGTGCCGAACTGCCCAAGTTGATGGACAAGTGGCGCGCCCAGGAGGGGTAGGAGAAACAGAGTCGGCGGTGCCGGTTGCTTGGGTGGTCGCTTGGCGGAACCTCTCGCGGGCTCTCGCTGCGGGTGCCCCGACATCGGGTAGCGACCTACACGACGTCGGGGCCGTCCTCGCGAGAGCACCACGGGAGAACCCGCGGTCGGCCGGGCTGCATAGGCTCAAAGCGCCCGCGTTGGACAGAAGCCTTGCGCTGGGAGTTCCTGTTCGCGAGGTCCGTGCCCGGGGCTCGGGCGGATCCTTCGGCGCCGGAGGATCCGCCCGGCAACTCGCACCGCCGGGGGTTCTCGGTCGAGTGCCCGGCGAGGACAGCGCGCCCGTGGCGTAGGTGTGGCTACTCGATGGGCGCGCTCCCGCAGCCGGGCGCCGACCGAGGTTCCGCCACCCGCACCGCCACGCAAACCGAGCCGCGCAAACCGAGCCGCCGAGCCTCAAAGAAGAGCCGCCGTTCTTAAATTCAGGTGACGTTGACGCCGCGGGCGTTGAGCCAGGGAAGCGGGTTGATCTTCTTCCCGCCCTGGTTCCACACCTCGAAGTGCAGGTGCGTTCCCGTGGAGAAACCGCGATTGCCCATGGTGGCGATCTGGTCGCCCGCTTCCACCTTCTCGCCCTCTTGCACGGTGACGCTGTGCACGTGGCCGTAGACGGTGATGGTGCCGTCCGTGTGCTGCACCCGTACCCAGAGGCCGAAGCCGCTCGCGGGGCCCGCTTCGAGCACCGTTCCCTCGGCGACGGAGGAGATCTTGGTGCCTTTGCTGTTGGCGATGTCGATGCCGTAGTGGGTGGTTCCCCAGCGTCCGCCGAAGCCGGAGGTGAATGTGCCCTCCGCCGGAGCGACGTAGTCGGGTTGCCGTGCCTCGCGGATGGCCGCTTCACGGGCGCGCTCGACGCGCTGGCTCTTGGCTATCTTGCGGACTTCGTCGTCGGTGTTGGCGGTGCGTGCTACGGGCAGCACCTCGGGGGAAGGTGCGGCACCACCGACGCCCGCGCTCGCGCCGTCCGAACCCTTGGTCCCGGTGTTCTCCTCGGTGGCGGTTCCCAGCGAGGCGGCGGCTTCCTGGCTGGAAGCCAGTGGAGTGGAGTCGTCCTGCTGGGAATCGGACTGGTCCTGTTCGGCGGCCATCGCCTGTCCGGCGGCCGCGAAGGCGCCGGCCGCGACGGCCGCGACGACGATTCGTCCGCGCAGCACCGAGGAAGGTGTCGGGGGCCGGTGCTTGCGGTTTCGGTCCGCTGTGGACTCCTCGTCCGAATCGTGCTGCTGTACCGGGGCGTTTTGTTGACCGCCGGGGGAGCGGTGTCGAGTCAATGCTTGACCTTCCGTCTCGGGGAGCCGGACCACAGGGCCGGGTTGGGGAGACCCGGTCCGGTCGGGGTAACCGGTACTTGTCCCTGTTCGTGATCTGACTGTGACAACGGACGTCGGGACATTAACCAAGGGAGTCCCCTAGGGGCAAATCCCGATCGGGTCCGCTCTGTTCGTCACGCGGAGCGAACACCGCTTCGCCGGACGTGAGGGAACGGCTTTTCCGTTGTGCTCGCCCGCGGTTCGAACGTGGTCTTCCCTGCGTTTTCCCGCGATGGCAAAACTGTCCAATTAGTATGTCGGCTGTGATCGTCCCGGGCAGGCCGAGGTTGAGCGACGACCGCGAAAAGTGCCTCAAGTCACAACACGATGTTGTCACGCCCCGGTGTGGCCGTTGGTGGTTTCGGGTAATCGCTTGGTAGCGATGAACACGTTCAGTGTCCAACTGGTGCACTGTGTGTCTCACGTTCGTGCGGGTTGCTGAAAGCCCTTAGCTCGAAGAGATGAATTCGGAGCAGGTGCCCTCCGCGCGGCGTCGGGGCGTGCCCGCCCGTGCCCTTCGAGGTTGTTAGCGTCGGTGCCGTGAATGCCCGTTCCGGTCAAGAACCCGGAGCCGAGCCCGGTGCCGCGGTCGGATCCGGTCGTCCCGGAAAATCGGACATGAAGACTACTTTGGACAGTTCCCTCGCCGGTCCGGGAAACCGCTCGTGGCCACTTCTCCGGACGGCCTCCGGGATCGCCGCCGTGGCGGCCCTGTGCATCGGTGCGGCTCCGCTGCTCGGCGTGGTCTCGCCGCCGGTTCCCGCCGCCTATCCCTCCTGGCCGGTGCTGTTGCTGCTCGGCCTGCTTCCTCCCGCGCTGTCCGCGTTCTTCCTCGGCGCGAACCGTCCCGCGGCGGCACGTGCCGTGCTGCTCGCCGCGGGGGCGCTCGCACCGAGCGCGCTGCTGGACGACGCTCAGCTGCTGGTCGATCCCGGCGTGGTCACCGATCCTGCGTTGTTCCTGCGCGAGAGCCTCCGCCCGCTGGCCCCGTCGAGCGGTGCCTGGCTGCTGTCGGCCGGACACGTGATGCTCGGAGGAGCGGGGGTCCTCGCCTGGACCGCCCGGTCCGCCCCGGCGGGCACGGGCGAGCGCAGTCCCGTGGGCAGGAGGCAGGGGCTGCTGGCCGGAGTGCTGTGCACCGCGGTCCTGGGCGCGATCGGCGCGTTGCTCGCCCGCTTCGTCTCCACCGACCCCTTCGTGCTCACCGGGGGAGGGCCGGACGCCTCCGTGCCGGTGTTCGCGGGGGACCTGCTGCTCGCGATCACCGTTCCCCTCGTCGCCGGTGTCGCCGTGAGTTCGGTGGACGCGGACACCGCGCGAGGAGGACTGCTCGGTTTGGCGGCCGCCCTCGCTGGGACGACCGTCCCGGCGCTCGGAGCCGTGCTGTTCCACGCGGAACTGTCGATCGGCTGGGGGACGATCCTCGAACTGGTGGCGGTGTCCGGCTTCGCGGTGCTGGCCCTTCCCGCGGGACGAGTGGTCGACAGCGCGCCCGCCTCCGCGGAAATCGAGCTGCCCGGTCACGACAGGCTGTCCGCGGCCGCCGGGATCCTGGCGATGCTCGGAGGAGCGCTGGCGGTCGTCGCCGCGCTGTCCCCGCAACTGCGCACCGCCGACGGGGAGGTCGGGCTGGCCGAGTACGCGAACCTGCGCCAGCTCCTGGTCGCGGGCTGCGTGTTCGCGCTGCTCGGTGCTGCCCTGCTCTTCCGCCGGGGAAGAGCGGCGCGTCCGGCGCTGGCCGTGGCATGGGTGATCGTCGTGCTCGCGGGCGCCGCGAGTCTGGACATCGTGCTGCACGTGGCTCGTGCCACCGGTGCCGAACTTCTCGGCTTCGGCACCTGGCTGACGGTCGCCGCGATCCTGCTGTCCGGGGCGGCCGCCTGCTGCGCCGGACTGGCAGGCGGGGCCGAACGCGACGAGGTGGATCTCAGCGAAACGACCGCCGACCGTTCGCTGATCGTGCCCACGGTGCTGCTCGGGCTGCTCACGGTCGCGGCCTTCACGCTCCCGGTGCTGACCGCGCCGGACTACGTCCCGCTCGGCATCCTCACCGAGTTCGGCATCGCCTCGTGGGGGCTGCTCTGCGCCGTGCTGGCGGTGCCGGCGGCACTGGTGCTGGTCCCCCTGGCGCGGGGTGAGCGCGCCGCCGGGTTGCTGGCGGGATGTGCGCTGGTGCTGTCGATGCGTGCGCTGCAGGCCCCGTTGACCGCCTCCGGGGTGCCGGACTCCGCTCCCGGAGCGGGACTGTGGTGCGCGCTGGCCGGTGCCGTGCTGGCCGTCGGGACGGCGATTCCGGCGGCGCGCTCCCGTTCTTGATGTGAGCTTGACCGCTCCGCGCGGCTCCCGCAGCACCGCACGGCGGGAATTGCCTGCTCGCGCCCGCCTCGGGGTGAGCGAGTTCACCGCATGCGCTGCTTCTGTCGTTCTCGCAGGTGGATATGGTTACCGGAGTCCGACACCGACGTCGCAGGAGAGTCGCGTGGACCTGTACGAATACCAGGCGAAGGAGATCTTCGCTTCCCACGGAATACCGACACTGCCCGGCTCCGTGGCCAATGATCCCAACGGGGCCAAGGCAGTCGCGGAAGAAATCGGCGGGCCCGTGGTCGTCAAAGCCCAGGTCAAGGCCGGTGGGCGAGGTAAAGCCGGCGGTGTCAAGCTGGCCGAGACCCCTTCCGAGGCCGAAACCAAGGCCGAGGCGATCCTCGGGCTAGACATCAAGGGCCACACCACGCGTCAAGTGCTGGTCACCGAGGCCTCCGACATCGCGGACGAGTACTATCTCTCATTCCTGCTCGACCGTGCCAATCGCAACTTCCTCGCGATGGCCTCGGTCGAGGGAGGCGTGGAGATCGAGGAGGTGGCGGCCAACAACCCCGACGCGTTGGCCAGGGTCCCGATCGATCCGGTTCACGGTGTGGACGAGGCCAAGGCCCGCGAGATCGTCGAGGCGGCCAAGTTCCCGGCGGAAATCGCCGATCAGGTCACCACCATCGTCGCCCAGCTCTGGGAGGCGTTCGTGGCCGAGGACGCGACCCTCTTCGAGATCAACCCGCTGGTCAAGGACCCGCAGGGCAAGGTCATCGCCCTCGACGGCAAGGTCACCCTCGACGACAACGCCTCGTTCCGCAATTCCAAGCAGTCCGAGTACGTGGACGAGGGCGCCGAGGACCCGCTGGAGGCCAAGGCCAAGGCCAAGGACCTCAACTACGTCAAGCTCGACGGCGAGGTCGGCATCATCGGTAACGGTGCCGGTCTCGTGATGTCCACTCTGGACGTGGTTGCTTACGCGGGAGCCGAGCACAACGACGTCAAGCCCGCCAACTTCCTCGACATCGGCGGAGGAGCCTCCGCCGACGTCATGGCGGCCGGACTGGACGTCATCCTCGGTGATCCGGACGTGAAGTCCGTCTTCGTCAACGTTTTCGGCGGCATCACCGCCTGCGACGCGGTCGCGAACGGCATCGTCCAGGCACTGAGGATGCTCGGCGACGAGGCGGCCAAACCGCTGGTGGTCCGGCTCGACGGCAACAACGTCGAGGAGGGCAGGCGAATCCTGGCCGAGGCCGACCACCCGCTGGTCACGTTGGTCGACACCATGGACGGCGCGGCCGACAAGGCCGCCGAGCTGGCTGCGGGCGAATAAGGGGCGAGCTGCTGTGTCAATCTTCCTCAACGAAAACAGTAAGGTCATCGTCCAGGGGATCACCGGTTCCGAGGGCACCAAGCACACTGCTCGGATGCTGCGTTCCGGAACGAACATCGTCGGCGGTGTGAACGCCCGCAAGGCAGGGCAGAGCGTCGAGATCGAGGGCAGCCAGCTGCCCGTCTTCGGCAGCGTCAAAGAGGCGATGGCCGAGACGGGGGCCGACGTCTCCGTGGTGTTCGTCCCGCCCAAGTTCGCCAAGGAAGCCGTGATCGAGGCGATCGACGCCGAGATCGGCCTCGCCGTGGTGATCACCGAGGGAATCCCGGTGCACGACGCGGCCTACTTCTGGTCGCACGCCAACGCGACCGGCAACCGGACCCGCATCGTCGGCCCGAACTGCCCCGGTGTGATCTCGCCGGGCAAGTCCAACGCGGGCATCATCCCGGCCGACATCACGGCGGGCGGCAAGATCGGCCTGGTGTCCAAGTCCGGCACCCTGACCTACCAGATGATGTACGAGCTGCGCGACATCGGTTTCTCCACCTGTGTCGGCAT
This sequence comes from Actinopolyspora biskrensis, assembly GCF_013408175.1. Classification (GTDB taxonomy): domain Bacteria; phylum Actinomycetota; class Actinomycetes; order Mycobacteriales; family Pseudonocardiaceae; genus Actinopolyspora; species Actinopolyspora biskrensis. The sequence continues at coordinate 64,051 of NZ_JACBYW010000003.1, read as the reverse complement.
CGGAGGCGACCCGGTCATCGGGACCACCCACATCGACGCGCTGCGGTCCTTCGAGCAGGACCCGGAGACCGAGGCGATCGTCATGATCGGTGAGATCGGTGGTGACGCCGAGGAACGCGCTGCCGAGTACATCAAGGCCAACGTCAGCAAACCGGTCGTCGGCTACGTCGCGGGCTTCACCGCCCCCGAGGGCAAGACGATGGGGCACGCCGGTGCGATCGTCTCCGGTTCCGCCGGTACCGCGGACGCGAAGAAGGAGGCGCTGGAGGAAGCCGGGGTCAAGGTCGGCAAGACGCCGAGCGCGACCGCCAAGTTGATGCGTTCGATCATCAACGGCTGATCACCGCGCCGTAGCACGGATGCGCCGTCCGTCGGCCCGCACGCGGGTGTGACGGGCGGCGTTTCCGTGTCGCGGGGCCGTGCGCCGGGCGTCCTCCGGTCCTCGCGTTCCTGTGACGCGGTCCCCGCGGGTTCGGTAGCGTCGTGATCGAGGTTCCGGCGCACCCCTCGAACGAATGACCGCCGAACCGCTGTCAAACGATTCTCCGGTCAGGATGGAGTTCCCATGCCCGCGCCCTACCCACCACCCCAGCAACCCGCCGCGGCGGAGCGGGCGAAATTCGAGCTGGACGCGAAGTCGATCCTCGCGCTCGCCACGGCCGCACTCGGTCTGGTCAGCTGGTTCGTCGGATTCTTCGGTTCGGCGGCCAACGCGATGACCGGCGTGTCCGGACTCGCCGTGATCGCCACTGCCGTGCTGGCCGGGATGTGGTTGCTTCCACGGGTCCCGAGCTCGACCGTCGCGATGGTTCCGCTCGCGGTGTACGCGGCGTTGTCGATGTTGCAGCAGGTCGTTCTCGTGGGGACCTCCGACGTCCCGGGCGCGACCAGCGGGGCCTCCTCCATCGTGCTGATGCTGCTGGTCCTGTTGCAGGCGGTGGCCGTGGTGGGGCTGCTGCTGTTCGAGTACCGGATCCTCACACCTCCAGCGGCGGGCGGAGGAGCCACCCAGCAGGTGGCACATCCCGGTCCGGCCGGGCAGCAGGGACAGCCCCAGCAGGGGGGTTGGAATCCGCAGAGCGGCCCGTACCCGGCCCAGCCCGGTGCCCCGCAGCAGGGAGCACCGCAGCAACAGGGCGGCTGGAACCCCCAGTCGGGCGGTTTCGTTCCGGGAACCGGCCAGGGCGCGGCCCAGCCCGGGCAGTTCGGCCAGCCCCAGCCCGCGCAACCACAGGGCCAACCGCAGGAGTACGCCCAGCCCGGCTCGTTCGCTCAACAGCCCTACCAGGGTGGCCAGCAGAACCCCTACGCCAGGCCGAACCCCTACGAGCAGCAGCCCTCCCAGGAGCAGCAGGGACAGCAGGGTGATCCCTCGGGAGGCCCGCAGGGCACTCAGCAGATGCCCCACCCCGGTCAGCGGCCTCCGGGCTGAAGACCCCGTGCTCGTGCCGTGCGGCGACCGCTCGTGGTCGTCGCACGGGTGGTGCTTTCGGCGCTGCCCGCGCCGGAGGAAGCCCCGTCCCGTCCGACGGCTCGATCGGAGAACACCGGTGAGCGGGCCCCGTTCCCGCACGAGCTCGTGATCACCCTTTCGGGGGGTGCGGCGGCGCGTCGTCGCCAGCGCTCGGTGTGTGGCTGACACCTTCGATCGTGTGACGGCACTCGATTCCGCTCAGATCGACGCTGCCGAGTCCTGCACCACCCGGCAGTGGGTACGCGCGACGCGCGAGACGCTGTTGGCGTCCGTGCTGGTGCTGGTGTCCGGCTACCTTGGCGTGGCCGTGTTGCTCTCCTGCGTCGTGGGAAGTTCCCCGCGCGCCGAGTTCGCCTGGTCCGGTGTGCTCGTGGCCGCCGTGCCGGGGTGGCTGACCGTTTTCCAGGTCCCCCTGCACGTCCAGGGTGCGCCCCTGACGGCTCTGCCGCTGCTGCCCACCGCTCTGGCGGCGACGCTGATCGCGTGGGCCTCGGCGAAGGTGGCGCGGCGGGCGCGGCTGCGCAAGCCGGAGCAGCTGCTCCCCGTGATCCTCGTGATGGGGCTGTCCCACGCGTTGCTCGGAACGCTGTTCGCCCTGCTGCTCGGCACCGACGGTTCACCGGTGCGCGCCGCCCCGTGGCGGGCCTTCGTCCACTGCGGTTCGACGGCCGCTTTCGCGGCTTTCGTGGGCACTGTGGACAGGTGCGGGGTTCTCTACCTGCTGTGGCAGCGTCTGTCCCGCCCGATGTGGCTGGCCCTGCGCGAGGGGGTGCTGGCCTCCGCCGGTGTGGTCGCCGCGGGAGCGATCGTGTTCCTGGGCGCCTTCTGCGCGAGTCTGCCCGAACTGCAGGCGCGCTCGGTCGAGCTGGGCAGTGCGGGAGCAGGCGCGGGTGCGTCCCTGGTCTCGGTGCTGTACGTGCCGAACGTGGTCGTCGGTGGTTGGGCCTTCGCCACCGGAGTGGGCTTCTCGATGGGCGATACCACGTTCACCCCGTTCGGAGGGGCGTTGTCGCACCCGCTTCCGGTGCTGCCGCTGTTCGGCGTGCTGCCAGAGGAGAGCCCGCCGGGGTGGTTGGTCGGGGTGCTCGCGGTGCCCGTGCTCGTCGGGGTGGCGCTCGGGGCGCACTGTCGGCGGGTCACCGCGCGGGAGGACGGACGAATGCGCGTGCTCGCTCTCGCGACGGTTCCGGTGGCGTTGTTCGTGCTGTCGCTGGCCCTGCTGGCCGGGGGCGGCCTGGGCGGGGTTCACGGCCCCTTCGCACCACGGCCCGTGCCCGCCGCCCTGGCCACGGCCGGATGGTTGATGGTTGGTGCCTTCTCGACCGCGTGGTTGCTCGGGGTGTGGCGTGCCGAGGACCGGGAGGAAGGCGCGGCCGGGTCCCTTCGAGCCGGTTCGGAGGAGGAGCGGGCCGGAGCGGAGCCCGGGTGGGCCGAGTCCGCCGAGTGGGATTCCGCCCCGGAGCCCGCCGAGGAGCCGGACACGGCGGAGGAACCGGAGCAGGTGGAGGCCGAGGATCCTGCAGAAGTGGAATCGGCCGGAGCGGAACCGGCCGAAGTGGAGGACCCGGGGCCGGAGCGGGCTGCGGAGGAAACCGGCGGAGCGGTCTCCCCGGACTCCGGGGAGACCGCTCCGCCGGGCGCGGACGAGGAAGTTTCCAGCCAAGAAAACGAAAAAGATTCGTACAGTGTGGCTGCCGCTCCGGAACCCCGCTCCGGCTGAGAGGCCCAGCGGACACCGGAACGCGGGGGCAGCGCATTCGCAGGCAGAGCTTTTCCGGTCGAGTCGTCGGTTGGAGCCGGGTCTTCCCCGCAGGTGCTCCTGGTGCCGAAACGGCCCCGAGCACCTGCGACGGGCGAGAGCGGAGAATCTCGGTGAGGGGCATACCACTCGGGTGGGGACCTGCCTGTGATGATCGTGAACAGGGCGCTTAGTCTGCGTGTGACATCAAGCGGAACCCTCAGGCCGTCGTCAGGAGTGCACACTGAGCGCCCCACTCCCCACCGCCGCGGAGCAACAGAGCGTGTCGCCGGAGGAAGCGGAATCCGGCGTCCGGAGTTTTCGACCGTCCAGCCCAGTGCGGGTGGTCGTCCTGGTGTCCGGTTCCGGCAGCCTGCTGCAGGCGCTGTTGGACGCCGTCGAAGACCCGAACTACCCGGTGCGAGTGGTCGCGGTGGGCGCGGACCGCACGGGTACGGCCGGTACGGAACGGGCCGAACGCGCGGGTGTTCCCACGTTCACCTGCCGGTTGAAGGACCATTCGAGCAGGCGGGAATGGGACCGGGCCCTTGCCGAGGAGTGTGCTGCCCACCAGCCGGACCTGGTGGTCTCGGCGGGCTTCATGAAGCTCGTCGGCACCGACTTCCTCGCCCGCTTCGGGGGGCGTTACCTGAACAGCCATCCCGCGCTGCTGCCCTCGTTCCCCGGTATGCGCGGCGTCCGCGACGCGCTGGAATACGGCGTCCGGGTGACCGGCTGTACCTTGTTCGTCGTCGACGAAGGGGTGGACACCGGACCGATCCTGGCTCAGCAGGCGGTCGAGGTGCTTCCCGATGACGACGAGCGGACTCTGCACGAACGAATCAAGGCCGAGGAACGGCGGACGCTGGTGCGAACGCTGGAACGGCTGGCAGAGCACGGCTGGACCGTGCGGGGACGAAAGGTGAGTATCGGCGTGACCACGAACTCGCAACAACGGCGGCCGGTGCGGCGCGCGTTGATCGGCGTTTCGGACAAGGCGGGTCTGCTTGAACTGGCCACCGGTCTGCACGCGGCCGGTGTGGAGATCGTCTCCACCGGCGGCACGGCCCGGACGATCTCGGAAGCAGGCGTCCCCGTGACCCCCGTCGAGGAGGTCACGGGGTTCCCCGAGGCGCTGGACGGTCGGGTCAAGACCCTCCACCCTCGGGTGCACGCCGGGCTGCTGGCGGACCAGCGCAAGCGGGAACACGTCGATCAGCTGAGCGAGCTCGACATTCCCGCCTTCGACCTGCTCGTGGTCAACCTGTACCCGTTCACGCGGACGGTCGAGTCCGGAGCCGGTGCGGACGAGATCGTGGAGAACATCGACATCGGTGGTCCGGCCATGGTGCGCGCGGCGGCCAAGAACCACGCGAACACGGCCGTCGTGGTGGAACCGAACAAGTACGACTGGGTGGCTGAGCGAGTCCGCGAGGGCGGTTTCGACCTCACCGAGCGGGCCGAGCTGGCCGCGGAGGCGTTCCGGCACACCGCCTCCTACGACGTGGCCGTCGCGAGCTGGATGACCAGGAACAACAGTCCGGAGGAGGAGAGCTTCCCCGGCTGGATGGGGGAGACCTGGCAGCGGCGCAGTGCGCTGCGCTACGGCGAGAACCCGCACCAGCCCGCCGCGTTGTACGTCTCGGGTGGGGACGCCACCGGTCTCGCCGCGGCGGCGCAGCTGCACGGCAAGGAGATGTCCTACAACAACTACGTGGACGCCGACGCGGCCTGGCGAGCCGCGCACGACCACGAGCGGACCTGCGTCGCGGTGGTCAAGCACGCCAATCCCTGCGGAATCGCGGTGTCGGACGGCGACGTCGCCGAGGCGCACCGCAAGGCGCACGAGTGCGACCCGGTCAGCGCCTTCGGGGGCGTGATCGCCACGAACAGCGAGGTCTCGGTTCCGATGGCGGAGCAGATCGCCGAGGTGTTCACCGAGGTCGTGGTCGCTCCGAGCTATGCCGAGGGCGCTCTGGACGTGCTCACGCGCAAGAAGAACGTGCGCATCCTGACCGCGCAGCCACCGCACGGGGGGCGGGTCGAGATGCGCGCGATCTCTGGCGGCCTGCTGGTCCAGGGGGCCGACGCGATCGACGCCTCCGGGGACGACCCGGCCAACTGGACGCTGGCCGCGGGAGAACCCGTGGACGAGGCCACGCTGCGGGATCTGGCCTTCGCCTGGCACACCTGCCGCGCGGTGAAGTCGAACGCGATTCTGCTCGCGGACGACGGCGCCACGGTCGGTGTCGGGATGGGACAGGTCAACCGCGTCGACGCGGCCAGGCTCGCGGTCTCCCGTTCCGGGGACCGGGTGCGCGGTGCTGTTGCCGCTTCGGACGCCTTCTTCCCGTTCCCGGACGGTCTGCAGGTGCTGCTGGACGCCGGGGTGCGCGCTGTGGTGCAGCCCGGTGGTTCGGTGCGGGACGAGGAAGTGAGCGCGGCGGCGGCCGCCGCGGGCGTCCCGCTCTACCTGACCGGAACCAGGCACTTCGCCCACTGACAGAGCTTTTCCGTTCGGGTCTCGTGCGGGCTCGGCCGGCGGACCTCCGGCCGGCCCGCGCTCCGGGTGCCGGAACACGGGTGGCGGGGCCGGTCCCCGCCGCGCCGCGGGGCGCCTCGAGCGGCGGCGGTTCCGCACCGCTTCCGGTCATCCCGTGGAGGTGTGCTTCCAGACTTCCCACGGCTGGGCGCGGACCCAATCCGCGATGGGGGCGGGTTCGAATCCCAGCAGGCGTTCGGCCGGGCCGTTGTCGACGTGGAACAGTTCGGAGCCGGGGTCGTCGTCCAGCCAGCGGTAGATGCCCGCGATTCCGGCCGCGGTGGTGGCTCCGAGCGGTCCCCGCAGCATGCTCTCGAACCCTGATGCCGTCAGCGGGCGGAAGGTGACGTTCCCGCCGAGTTCGCCGGCGAGGACGGCGGCCAGTTCGTCCCCGCTGATCGCTTCGGGGCCTCCCAGCGGCAGCACCGTGTTCTCCACCCCTTCCGCGTGCAGCGCGGCCACCGTGGCCGCGGCGAGGTCGTCGTGCGACAACCAGGACACTCGTCGGTCCGCGGAGAACGGGTAGGCCAGCACGCCGTTGTTCACCAGGTCCGGTCCGTTCCAGGGGCTGAAGAGGTTGTCCAGGTACACCGGAGGGCGCAGCACGACGGCGGGAGGATCACCGGCGAGGAACACCCGTTCCGCGACTCGTCTGGTCTCGTAGGCGGCGTGGCGGGTGGTCGGCTCGGGGACCGGTGTGTTCGTGTTGTAGACGAGTCGTTTCACTCCCGCCGCGCGGGCCGCGGTGACGATGTTGTTCGCGTAGGCCTCGATCGTTTCCGCGTCGAACACCAGCGGAAGTACGACCGAAGCGTGGGTGACCCCGTCGAACGCCTCGCGTACCGCGTCCGGGTCGGCCAGGTCGCCGTGTCTCGTCGCGAGGTCGCGGGTTTTCCGGTTCGTCGCGCCGTTTCCCCGGGTGAACCCCCTGACCTCGTGGCCGCCCGCTTTCAGGGCGCGGGCCACCGCGGCCCCCTGGAAGCCGTTCGAGCCGATCACCAGGTGTTCGTCCTTTTCGGGCACTCGATGTCCTCCTGTCGGTGCGGCCTCCACGATTCAGTCAGATGTGGACAGCGGACCGAAGGGTTCGTTGTCGTTTCGTGATGTTCGGAGCGGAGCTCGCGGTATTCGATCACCAGTTCGAGTGATCGCCTTGACCCGGGAATTCGGGTGCGGTTTACTGGAGTCGTTCGAACAGGAGTTCGAACGAGTCGGTGGCCGACGTCGGGGGTCGGCCACCCTCGCGGGGAGCGCGCCGTGCCGGGTGCGGCGCGTGGACGACGGTCGTCTCCGTGGTGGCGGGTGCCGGAAGTTCGGGGTTCCGGCACCCGTCCGGGGAACACGGAGGCACGTCGGTGGTGTCGTCTTCGAACACCGCACGGGGCGGCCACGGCTTCACGGGGTGTGCGTGGCCGCCCCGTTCCCAGCGCTCAGGGCGTTCACGTCGGGCTGTCGATGTCGCCGACGTGGCGAATGTCGAATATGTCGTACCGGCACGATTCGGCTGTGGGCGAGGATTACCATCCGGGCGTGGCCGAAAACGACTCCATGGATCACACGGAGCCGAGTTTCGAGATCGGCAAAGACGGGCTGGGCGGTATCGTCGTAGGGATGGACGGTAGCCCGGCCAGTTTTCATGCCGCGGCATGGGCGGCGGGCCTCGCTCGGCGCGAGCGGTCTCGTCTGGTGCTCGTCTACGTCGAAGCCGTCGGGGGAGTGGCCTACTGGTCACCGATGGGGGTGGCGGTGGCCAGTGAGGCCGCCGAAAGCCTCGTGGCCGATCTGAAACAGGAACTGGTCACCCACCTGAAATGGGTCGACATCGACTGGGACTTCGTCCACCACCGGGGCGATCCGGCCGTGGGACTGGAACAGGTGGCCGAGGAGTACCGTTCCGATCTCATCGTCGTCGGCCGTTCCCGCAGACGCGGCGGGCTGCTCGGAACCGTCCCCGCGACGCTGGTGGTCGAGGCGGTGCGACCGGTGGTTGTCGTCCCCTGAAGGGGAAGAGAGTCGGCGGTGCCTTTTGCTTGGTGGGTTCCGTGGCGGAACCTCGGTCGGGGTCTCGCTGCGGGATCCTCGACATCGGGTAGCGGCCTGCACAACGTCGAGGCCGTCCTCGCGAGACCCGGGACTGAGAACCCGCGGTCGGTCGGGCTGCTCAGGCTCGTAAGCGCTCGCTTTGGAGTGACGGATTTTTCGGGGACTCGGTTTGCTCGGTGGGTTCTGATGAGCGGAACCCCGCGGCGGTGCCGACTGCTCGGGCTCAGAGCGCCCGCTCCGGGGCGGAGCGCTTCGGAGGTTCCGCGCGAAACGCCCGGTGCGCGGTCCGAGAACCCGCTGCGCGCGGTCGCGGGGCGGAAGCCCGTCCCGCGACCGCGCGCCACCGGTCGCTTGGTCAGCCCTCCATCGGAGGCCGCATCGCCTCGTTGCCGTTCAACGCCACCAGAGTGCCGTCGGCGAGCAGTTCGTTGACCGATGCGGGCAGCACGTAGGCGGTGCCGCCCCCGGGCTGTTCGAACCACGGAACCGCCGTGCCGCACAGCACTTGGACGGGACGCTGCACGCGGTAGGCGAAGTAGTTCCGGCTCGCCCACTGCGGTGGCAGCGAGCGCTGGTTGTACGGAGTGCGGAGGGCGTACATGACGTTGCCGTCCGGATCGCCGAAGCGGTCCACCTCGGCGCCCGGCTGCAACATCATGTTCTGCCTGCTGCGGTACAACGTCAGCGGTGGTTCGCCCCGGAGCGGCTGAATGGGTTGCTCCCCGCCGGGACGAGGCGGCTGTGGTGCGGAGGGAGCCCCCTGCTGCGGGGGTTGTTGACCACCCATCGGGGGCTGCTGCCCGTTCTGCGGTGGTTGGACCGGTCCCGGAGCGGGTCCCTGCATGCCCGGACCCGGCTGTGGCTGTCCGGGAGCTCCTGGCGCGTTCGGGTGCGGCGGCCGCGGAGGCGGCGGTGGAGCGGCCCCTCCCGGCCGTGCGGCCGGGGGAACACCCGGGTGCTGCTGACCGTCCGAACCGGGAGCGGCGTGCGGCGGGGCAGCCGGGGGCTGCTGAGCGGCCTGACCGGGAGCGGGCTGCTCGGAATCCCCCGGCTGCTCGGAACGAGGAGGCCGCTTCGGCAACGGAGGGGGCATCTGTCCGGGCGGGGGAGTGCCCGCCGAATCGATCTCCTGCTCGGGGTCCTGCTCGGGAGTCAGCTCCGACAGCGGGTCCGGCTCGGACGCGGGGGACTGCTGCTCCTCGGGCGAGACCTCCTCGGCGGAAGGGCTCGCGGGAACTCCGGGATCGTTTCCGGCAGCGGCGGGGGACGGTTCCGGCCCGCCGGAGTCCTCCGGTGCGTCGTCACGGCTCTCGGTGGCCGCGAACAGGAAGTTCCCCCCGGAGTCGTTGGCGGGGTCCGCGCCGGTGGCACCGCGCCGCTTGGGCAGCTCTCCCAGGGGGGACTCGGTGGGGGGAGCCTCCGCTTCTCGTCCGCTGCCCTCGATGGGATCCGCCTCCCGCGCCTCGGTGGCGATCCCGGGAGTTTCGAGCGGTTCCTCCGGAGGAAGGGGACGGTCCTCGTCCTGGACGAGGGGTTCTTCGACGATGTCCGAATCGGACGGGGGAGGAACGTTTCCGGAGTCCTCGGAGCCGTCGAGCAGCAGGCTGCCGAGCAGATAGGCGCAGGCCTGGTCGGGGCGGACGAAGCGCATCACCTCGTCGTCGTCCGGGGTCGTGACGACCCAGTCGATCCCCTCCTCGAACAGCGACCTGACCGCTTCCGAACGGAGGCCGAGACTGTACTCGGAAGGATGAACCCCGAGCTCGTCGAACCGCTCACGCAGCTGCGCGAAGATCGTTTCCGCGTCCTCCTCCTGCTCGTCGGAGCGGCCGTGGCGGGACGCCGCGACGACTTCGTCGAAGGAGCGCGGTTCCTCCTGGGCCGTGGCCGAGTCCTCGGTGCCCGGAGCGGACGGTTCCGGCGCGAGGGGCTCCTCCGCGGTGAACCGGGGGCCCTCCGGGGCGTCCGCGGGAGCGTCGTACGAACGCGCCGGTGCTTCGGAAGGCGAGTCCTGCCGGAAGCCTTCCTCCGAGTGCTCCGGAACGTCCTCGTCCGGTCGCTCGGCGAAATGTGGAACGGCTTCCTCCGAAGTGGTCGCCATGGTCGTCGTGACGGCTTCGGTCTCGCCGAGGGCGGCGTCCCCGAGGGGAAGCCCCTCGGGGGTGTCCGGGATGTCCGCGGAGTGTTCGGCCTCGGCCTCGGCCGCGGTCTCCGCGGCACGAGCGGCTCTTTCGGCGGCCTCGTGCACGGCGGGGTCGAGTTCGACGACCGTGAAACTCGCGGAGCGGACGTGCTGGACCAGCTCGGGCTGCGGCGGCATGCCGTACTGCGCCAGGTAGTAGGGCACGGCGCCCGGCCAAAGCCAGGTTCCGTCACTGTGCCAGCTGTCCGGGACGGCCTCGGGCCGATTCGGATCCAGTCGATCCGGCCCGTAACTCTCCGCGGGAAGCACCACGGGGGCGCTTTCGAGGTAGCGCAGCAGCGGTTCGCTCTCCTGCGGGGAGAGCGGAGGACGGCTCTGGACGAGCGGGCGTCCCCGCTCGTCCGCGTCGTCGAACACGCGCGCCGTGGTCAGCCGGGGAACAGCGGCTTCCTCGCCGGCGGGGACGTCCTCGTGCGGTTCGGGCCGTCCCGGCAGCTCGGCGTCCGGACGGCGGGGTTCCCGAACCGGCAGGGCGTCCGACGACTGCGTGCTCGTCAACCGCGCGCTCATCCAGTCCGGGACGTTGTCCTCGGAACGCGGGTAGCGGCGCAACTCCTCGGCGTAGGCCTCGGGAGGCAGCGGCTGCTGCCACTGCGGCTCCTCGTCGAAGTTGATGTCGATTCGGTAGCTCGACGGGCGCTCCACTGTGTACAGCGCGCTGAGCCATGTGCCGACGTCGGGCCTGTACATGCCCTCACGGAGGTGCTCGAAGATTCCGTTCAGCTCCTCCGGCGGCTCCCATGCTCGGCTATCGCCGTCCTGCAGGGTCACTTCCGCGAGCAGGTCGTGATACTCACCCGTGGCGCGGTACTCCACGGTAACCTGTTGCCAGTCCTCGGGGGCCTCCTGCAGCAGCAGGACCCCGATCCTGCGTGCTATCTGTTCCTGCTCTTCCGGGCTGATCGCTGTCGGGCGCGACATGGGTGTCATCCTCCCCCTCTCAACCGGGCCCTCCGACTCCACCCCACATTGACGTTACTCGATCGACGCCCGGAGACGTCGCCCGGCTTTCGGGTTTCCGCTGGTCGAAACGAACCGCTGGTGTTTTCCTGTCGCGTCGACGACTGGTGCGGCGCTCCGGCGCAGGCAGCGCCGAAGCTTCCATCCGAGCGACTCGCGCCGCCGCGGGATCTCGCGCGGGCCGGACGAGGTTTCGTGCGCACACTCTGCCCAGTGCCGGCTCGGCGGGACACCCCTCCGCGGTCGTTATCGCTCGATCGGGGAGTCGCACGAGTCGAGCGGGGAACCGCTGCGCGGAACGGTTGGCAGATCCGTCACAACAGCGCGGTCGGAGGGGGCGTGAGCCGTTACGGTCGTCGCGTGAGTGCCGAGACCGTTCTTCGCTCCCACAGTCACGGTTCCGAACTGCTCGCTCGCGGTTTCGGTGTGCTGGGGGCAGCCGCCGTGGGGTTCCTGCTGGCTCTGCAGTCCCGTGTGAACGGTGCTCTGGGGACCCAGCTGCGGGACCCGTTGGCCGCTTCGGTGGTCTCCTTCGGGGGCGGGTTGACGGTGCTGCTCGTCGTGGTGGCCGTGACCCCGAGCGCGCGCCGCGGCTTCGGCAGGCTCGCACGCACCGTCCGCGCCGGCACGGGGATCAGACCCTGGCAGTGCGTCGGCGGCGTCTGCGGCGCCTTCCTCGTGTTCAGTCAGAGCGTGGCTGCCAGCCTGCTCGGCGTCGCGCTGTTCACCGTCGGTGCGGTCGGCGGGCAGGTGGCCAGCGGACTCGTGGTGGACCGCCTGGGACTCGGTTCGGGAGTCGCCCGTCACCTGACCGTTCCCCGGGTGCTCGGTGCGGTGCTGGCCCTGGTGGCCGTGGTCGTCGCCGTCTCGGCCCGGCTGGGCGCGGCCCATGTGAGCTGGTTGGTGCTGCTTCCCGTGCTCGCCGGGACGGGGGTGGCCTGGCAGCAGGCCATGAACGGCCTCGTCAAGCAGACGGCGGACTCCGCCGTGTCGGCTGCCACGCTGAACTTCGGGACGGGGACGGTCGCGCTGCTGGTGGCCTTCGGAGCGGAGGTCGTGCTGCACGGTTTCCCCGCCGACTGGCCCGCCACACCCTGGTTGTACATCGGCGGGCTGCTCGGAATATTCGTCGTGTCGGGCTCGGCGGTCCTGGTGCACTACACCGGGGTGCTGCTGTTGAGCATGGGCATCGTCTCCGGGCAGTTGATCGGCGCGCTGGCGCTGGACCTCCTGCTGCCCGTGAGCGGTTCGCACGTGGACGTGGGCACCGTGGTGGGGATCTGTCTGGCGCTGTTCGCGGTCGCCGTGGCCTCCGTGGAAAGGGGTGGAGTGTCCTCCCGCGCGAGATCTGCGAGGATAGCCAACCGTGAGCGCCACGATTCTTGACGGTAAGGCCACCAAGAACGCCATCTACGACGAGCTGCGGCCCAGGGTGGCCGCGCTCGCGGAACAGGGCCGCACGCCGGGGCTGGCCACGGTGCTGGTGGGTGACGACCCCGCCTCGCACTCCTACGTGCGCGGCAAGCACAACGACTGTGCGCAGGTCGGGATCGAGTCGATCCGCAGGGAGCTCCCCGCCGACGTCGGCCAGGCCGAGCTCGAGGGCGTGATCGACGAGCTCAACGCCGACCCGGCGTGCACGGGCTACATCGTCCAGCTGCCGGTTCCCGACCACCTCGACACCGGGGCTCTGCTGCAGCGGGTCGATGTGCGCAAGGACGCCGACGGGCTCAACCCGGTCAGCCTCGGAAGGCTGGTCCTGGGCGAGCCCGCCCCGCTGCCGTGCACTCCGCGCGGGATCGTCGAGCTGCTGCGGCGTTACGGGGTCGAACTCAACGGAGCCCACGTCGCGGTCCTCGGTCGCGGGATCACCGTCGGCAGGCCCTTGGGGCTGCTGCTGACCCGGCGCAGCGAGAACGCGACCGTCACGTTGTGCCACACGGGGACCAAGGACGTCGCCGCCGAGCTGTCCAGGGCCGATGTCGTGGTGGCCGCGGCGGGCAAGCCGAATCTGGTCACGCCGGACATGATCAAGCCCGGGGCCGCCGTTCTCGATGTGGGAGTGACCCGCGGCGAGTCCGGCCCGATGGGTGACGTTCACCCGGACGTGGCCGAGGTGGCCGGCTTCCTCTCGCCGAACCCGGGCGGTATCGGTCCGATGACCCGCGCGATGCTGTTGAACAACGTGGTCGAGGCCGCGGAGCGCGCGGCGGAGTGAACGACCGGGCCCGTTCGTGGGACGCGGGGGTTTCCGCAGTCGAGTCCCGCGTTCCACGGGTTCTGAGCGCTTGTTCCGGAACCCGTGCTCCGGGGTCGAGCGCTCGGCTCGAGCGAGCCGTCGGTTCCCCGAGCCACTGATCAAGTTCTGCGAACAGTTTCTGAGAGGGGCGATGTTCGACCGCTTCGTTGGTGGACGCGGCTCGGTGCACCTGTGGTTCGCGCTCGTGGTGCTGGTCGCGCTGCTCGGGATTCTGCGCGTGGCGATGTCGCACTGGCGGGACGGCGCGACCCTGCTCGGCGGTGCTTTCCTGCTCGCCGCGGTGTTCCGGGCGGGGCTGTCCACGGAACGGGTCGGTCTGCTGGCCATCCGGAGCCGCCCGGTGGACGTGGTGCTCTACGGGGCGCTCGGAGCGGTCATCGTGTTCGTGGCCATCACGATCAAGGGCGGCCCCCTGGCAGGCTGATGAGAGCGGGCTTGGCCTTTCGGCGCTCCCAGCGCCGAAACGTCCCGCTATGCAGCCGGCGCCGTCGCGGGTTCTCGGGGCGCCGCCCGGGGGTCCGCCACGGAACCACCTGCGCCTGTCGGGCTGGCGAACTTCCGGTCAGTCCCACCAGAAGGTCCACTGCCTGCGGCCCCGTATCTCCTCGGCGTACGCGGATATGCTGCCCGTGTCCTGCATGATCCGGTCGGGTGCGAACGTCCAGTGCTCCGCCGCCACGGCCGCGGCGTGCTCCGCGCGGATGGGCGGGGCCGCCACGCTGAGGTCCAGCCGGTCGGGTCCGAGACGCAGCACGCGGGCCCCGAAGCGTTCCTCCCAGCTGCGCAGCATCGCGGACAGACCGGCTGAGCGGGAGACGTGGTTCGTGGCTCCCGACCACCCGAGCACGGTGAGCGCGTCGGCTCCGCGGGGGACCGGCACCAGGCCGAGTCGGGTCTGCTCGTCCAGCAGCCGCTGGGTCAGCTGATTGGCGAGCACGGTCGAGTCGGCCAGCAGGTCACCGGTCGGGGCGAGTCCGGGACAGGAGTGCCCGAACGGGGCGAGGCTGTCCTCGTCGTAGGCCGGGCCGAGCTCGGAGTCGATCTGGCACAGGCCGTCCCAGATCCTGCTCATCACCTGTCCCGGTTGCCATTTGTCGATGTGGGCCCGCGGTTCCGGTGTGACCACACCGACGGTGCAGCGGTCGCCGTACAGCTCGGTGTCGTCCACCAGCAACAGCGGCCACAGCCCGTTGGAGCCGCTTTCGGCGCGCAGTGTCGCCAACAGCTGTGCGGAGGGGGGCTCCTTACTTATCCAGCAGAGCGGACCGGGATCGTGGTTACCGTCGATCCTGGTGGACTGCTCGGCCAGTAGTTCACCGGTCGGCAGTTCGACTCGGCCGGCGAAGCCGATCCGCAGCGTTGCGAACGGATCCGCCGCGGTTTCGCCCTTCGGGGGTTCCCATGGCACTGCACCGCCTCCTCACCAAGCGGCCACACGCCGCGAGCGGCGGGTTGGGATCATCGCTTTGGCGATCAGTGTGCCATTCCGGTGGGTCGAACTCCGAACGCAGGACGGTGATTCGATGAGTGGGATACGCCCTTTCCTCCTCCGAAGGAATGAATGTCACTCGTCCGGGGGTGCCTGAGGTGCTTCCGGGAGGTCCGGGGACCCGCTCGGAGGACACGGCTCAGGCTCCCGCCGGATGTCCTTCCACCTCGCAGTCGCCCCCGGGATAGACGAGTCGTTCGTGCCCGTCGTCGAAACGGACCAGGTACGGAGGTTCCCCGTTCTCCCCGCGGACTTCGAGGATCACCCCGGCACGATCCGGTTGTTCGACCGTGCGGCTGTGCACGTACAACCGTTCTCCTGTGGTGGCCTTCATGAGTAGTCACCTCCTAGTGAGTCGTGCCTCCAGGTTAGGTGACCGGCGCCACATTTCGCAGGTGTGTGCCGGGTGAGCCGCGTATATCCGGCGGGTGATCCTCGAGCGGTCAGCGGAACGGCTCAGCCGGCCTCCTCGGCTCCCTCGCCGCCTTCCGAGCCTCCGGAGTCGCCGGACTCGCCGGAGCCTCCCGAACCGCCGGAGTTGCCGGAGCAGATGTCGAGCACCCGCTGAGCGTGCGCGAGCTTCTGCTGGGTCCACTCGGCGCTGTTGTCGATGGTCACTTCTCCGGACGCCACCCGCTCGGCGGAGCTCTGCATGTCGCGCAGGGCCTCCTGCAGTGCCCGGTCGCTGGTCTGGTCCGCGAGGTTGCCGAGCTCCGCCGCCTTGTTCCGGGCCTTCTCCTGGGCCTGCTGCGGATCGGAGAAGTTCGGCATGAACTGCACTGCTCCGGTGGCCTTGGCGCAGCTCTGGGCGGTGTCCAGGTTCTTCTGGGCCTTGTCGATGCCCTCCTGGGCGTTCTGCACGCCCTGCTGGGCCTCCTGCAACTCGCCACACGCCGCTGTGGCCGTCAGCATGGGAAGGGCCAGAACGAGCATCACGAGCTTGCTGCGGATACGCATGGGTCCTCCGTCGTCGGCGCGGGTTCTCCGTTCTCCCGCCCCGTGCAGCCTACCGACTCCACGAACCCGGGGAGGTGCTTTCGCGCGTCCCGGCTCCGGTGCGGGGACGGTGGGGAGGTGGTCAGCTCGGCGTTATCCAGGCCATCACCTTCGGCGGGAGCCCCAGTTCGGCGAGCCACGGGACGGCGCCGACCCGGTAGAGCACCACGGCGGACAGGATCGTGGCGGCGATGGTGAGTCCCGGCCCGATGATCGCCAGCTCGACCTTCCCCCCGGTCTTCATCCGCAACGCCTTGGGAGGTGCCACCGGGTACCAGGTCCGGCTGCTGAGGGGGATGGGCCAGAGCATCGGACAGCCCTGTTCGGTGATGGCGTCGCCGATGAAGTGGGCGACGCACCCGATCATGACCGCGACCCCGAACGCGGCAGCGTCGTGCGGCTGGTTGCCGGTCCAGGCCCAGCACACGATGGTCAGGGTCAGCGAAACGGCCGCGATCAGCAGTGCGTCGCTCTGCGGGGACCAGTTGTTCATCAGCCCCCGGACGGTGAGTCCGGCGAAGACGAACATCAGCACGCCGAGCGCGGTGCCGTTGCTGCTCTGCACTATGGCCGTGGTGATCAGGCCGGCCAGTATCGCGAACACGATGGTGTGGGTGAAGCCCCGGTGAGTCCCCGAGCGGTCGCTGTCGTGCTGGGTTCTGGTCAGGCGGTACAGAAAGCCGCTGAATCCGCTCAGGGCGGCCGAGACCCCGCGCGACATTCCGCCGAAGGTGCGGGCCACGGTCGACTTCGGATGGTCGATGTCCGGCAGCAGTGCGGCGCCGGTCGCCAGGGTCGCCCCCACCACCCAGGTCTTGGGGGTGAGCTGGCCGATGGTGTGCGTACCCGCCGCCGCCGTCACGGCGGCCCAGGCGGCGAGTCCGCTCATCGCGTGGGTGGGTCCGGTCGCCACGAGTTCCCTCCAAGATCACGTGCTGTGTCGAGCGTAGCTTCCCGGCGGTCGCCACCGGGGGACCCGCGCCGGAACACCGATCGCGGTGGGGGCCCGGCGACGTTGTTGTGTCGTTGCTCACTCGTTTCGCGGTGCCGCGGAAGTGCGCGGCCTGCTGTGCTGGGTCGCGCTGAGCGGAGGGTTTCACCCCGGAAGCGGGTGCGGTGGCGGGTGGGGCTCACAGGCGGCCGGTTTAGCAGTACGCTTGTACCGTTTGCGTTTCTCGCGTGAGAGGAGCACCCCGCCACCATGAGCAAGATCAAGGTACTGGGAACCGTCGCCGAACTCGACGGCGACGAGATGACCCGCATCATCTGGTCCTTCATCAAGGACAAGCTGATCCACCCCTACCTGGACATCAACCTCGACTACTACGACCTGGGCATCGAGAACAGGGACGCCACCGATGACCAGGTGACCGTCGACGCCGCCAACGCGATCTCCAAGCACGGTGTCGGCGTCAAGTGCGCCACCATCACCCCGGACGAGGCCCGCGTGGACGAGTTCGGGCTGAAGAAGATGTGGCGCAGCCCGAACGGCACGATCCGCAACATCCTCGGCGGCGTGATCTTCCGCGAGCCGATCGTCATCTCCAACATCCCGCGGTACGTGCCGACCTGGACCAAGCCGATCGTCATCGGCAGGCACGCGCACGCCGACCAGTACAAGGCCACCGACTTCAAGGTCCCCGGCGCGGGCACCGTGACCGTCACCTACACGCCGGCCGACGGTTCCGAGCCGATGGAGCTCGAGGTCGCCAACTTCCCCGAAGAGGGTGGTGTGGCGATGGCCATGTACAACTACCGGCGCTCCATCGAGGAGTTCGCGCGGGCCTCGTTCCGCTACGGTCTCGAGCGGGGCTACCCGGTCTACATGTCCACCAAGAACACGATCCTCAAGTCCTACGACGGCCTGTTCAAGGACGTGTTCGAGGAGGTCTACGAGAACGAGTTCAAGGCGGACTTCGAGGCCAACGGGCTCGAGTACGAGCACCGGCTGATCGACGACATGGTCGCCACCGCGCTGAAGTGGGAGGGTGGCTACGTCTGGGCCTGCAAGAACTACGACGGTGACGTCCAGTCCGACACGGTCGCCCAGGGCTTCGGGTCCCTCGGTCTGATGACCTCGGTGCTGATGACCGAGAGCGGCACCGTCGAGGCCGAGGCCGCGCACGGCACGGTCACCAGGCACTACCGCAGGCACCAGCAGGGTCAGGAGACCTCCACCAACCCGATCGCGTCCATCTTCGCCTGGACCCGCGGGCTGCAGCAGCGCGGCAAGCTGGACTCGACCCCCGAGGTCGTCGAGTTCGCCAAGACGCTGGAGCAGGTCGTCATCGAGACCGTCGAGAGCGGAAAGATGACCAAGGACCTCGCGCTGCTGGTCGGCGGTGACCAGGGGCACCTGAACACCCAGGACTTCCTGAACGCGCTGGACGAGAACCTGCAGAAGAAGATGGCCCAGCGCTGAGGTCCGTCCTCGGGGCCGTCCGGCCCTGCCGTTCTCCTGGCGGAACCTCCCGCCGGTGATCGGCTCGGCAGGGTGGTCGTTTCCGACGCGGGTGCGTCGGAAGCGCAGCCGCGCCGTCCCGTCGTGCGGATCCCCGCACGGTGGGGCGGCGCTTTTCTCGCTGCCTCCCGTTTTCGCCCGTTACCGGAGGACCGGGAGGGGATCCCCGGCTCGTGGTCGTCCGGTTCTTCCTGCAACTGGGAGGAGCATCACAAACCGATTCGGTCGCTTTACCGACCGAACCGGTCGGTAACTCTTGTAGTGTCGAAGACGTGACAAGACCGTTCCGGGAGCAGGTGGACGAACAGATCCTCGACCGCGCGGCCGAGCTGTTCTCCCAGCACGGGTTCGCCCAGACATCGCTGAAGGCGCTGGCCGAGGCGGTCGGCCTGTCCAAGGCAGGCCTGCTGCACCACTATCCCAGCAAGGAAGCGATCCACGAGGCCGCGCTGGAGATGGGACGCGCGCAGGCCCGCCTGGTCTTCGACGACGTCGCCCGGCTGCCGTCCGGTCCTGGACGGGACCGGCGCGCGCTGGAACTGCTGACCGACGTGGCCCTGGAAAGACCCGGGCTGGTCTCCCTGGCCTTCCGGCCGATCACGGCGCCGGGTGACCACCCCGTGATGCTCGACGGGGAGGACATGCTCATCCACGAGATCTTCGTCCTCGACCCGGAGGAGCAGGGCACGGAACGACTCATCCGGGTCGTCGGTGCGCTGAGCGCGCTGGCCGTGCTCACGTTGACCGCCAACCGCGAGGGCGACAAGACCACGTGGCGGCCCCGGATCATCGCCACCTGCTTCGACGCGCTCGGCCACGCCGGCGCCGACGCTTCTTCGTACGGTTCCGACCTGCTGGAGGACTGACTTCACATGGCACGTCTGTTATACCGGCTGGGAGCCGGTGCCCAGCGGCACCGGTTACTCGTCGTCCTGGTGTGGTTGGTGGCCCTCGCCGGTGCGGGCGTGGGTGCGGCGACACTGTCCGGGCCCACATCGGACAGCTTCTCCATCCCCGGCCAGGAATCCACGATCGCCCAGGACAAGATCCAGGAGGAGTTCGACTCGGGAGGTGGTGCCACCGCCAAGGTGGTGATGCGGGCCCCGGACGGGCAGCAGCTGACCAGCCCCGCCAACGCCGCCGAGGTCAAGGGCATCGTCGGCGAACTGGCCGAACAGCCCGGAGTGGTCTCGGCCAGCGACCCGCTGAACCCGCGGTCGCCGACGGTCAGCCCCGATCGGACCACGGCGTACAGCACGGTCACCTACGACGGCAGCGTCGGCGGGATCCCCGAGGAGCAACGCAACGCGATACTGGACGTCGTCGAGCAGGCCGACGACGGTCGGTTCACCGTCGAGGTGAGCGGCCAGGCCGTCATGGCCACCCCCTCGGTCGGGGGTCCCGCGGAGGCGGTCGGTGTCATCGTCGCCCTGGTGATCCTCGCGCTGACCTACGGTTCGCTGGTCACCGCAGGGATGAACCTGATCACCGCTGGTGTCGGTGTGGGCATCGGTGCGCTGGGCGTCAGCATCGCCACCGGCTTCATGGAGTTGCAGTCCACCACCTCGATCCTGGCGACGATGCTGGGGCTGGCGGTCGGGATCGACTACGCCCTGTTCATCATCAATCGCCACCGGCAGGAACTGCGACAGGGCACCGACATCAGGACCTCCATCGCCACCGCCGTGGGCACGGCGGGATCGGCGGTGCTCACGGCCGGAATCACCGTGTTCATCGCCCTGGCCGGGCTCTCGGTCGTGGGGATCCCCTTCCTCACCCAGATGGGGCTCGCGGCGGCGGCGACCATCGTCGTGGCCGTGCTCGTGGCCCTCACCCTGGTGCCGGCCGTGCTCGGTTTCCTCGGTCACCGCGTGCTGCCCCGCAAGCAGCGCACCGCCCCGGCAGCCGGAACCGGCTCCGCTGCCGACTCCGGGACCGGCGCCGAGAGGGGCTCCGCGAACGACCGGAGCTTCCACCGGAGGTGGATCACCGCGATCACCCGCGCTCGAGTGCCCGCGTTGCTGCTCTCACTCGTCGCGCTCGGAGTCGTGGCGATCCCCGCCGCCTCCATGCAGACCACCCTGGTGCAAACCCCGTCGGAGGGCACCACGCAGGCCAGGGCGCAGCAGATGCTGGCGGACGGCTTCGGTGAGGGCGTCAACGGTCCCCTCGTGGCCTACTTCGAGGGCAGCGACGCGCCGCGGACCGCGCAGCGGGCCGGCGGTGCGATAGCGGGACTCGACGACGTCGCCACCGTCACGCCACCCACGCCCAACGCCGACGGTGACGCCGCGATGCTCACCGTCATCCCCGAATCCGGGCCCGCCAGCGCGGAGACCGAGCAGCTGGTCGGTGATATGCGGGACCAGCTGGACGGCATCAACGGGGCCGACAGCTACGTGACCGGCACCACCGCCGTCAGCGTCGACGTCGCCAAGTCCTTGGACCAGGCCATGCCGGTCTACCTCGTGCTGGTCGTGGGGTTGGCGCTGATCCTGCTGGTGCTGGTGTTCCGCTCCGTCCTGGTTCCGCTGGTCGGCGTGCTCGGCTTCCTGCTGACCCTGGGGGCCGCGCTCGGCGCGACCGTGGCGGTGTTCCAGTGGGGCTGGTTGAGCAACGTGGTCAACCTCGACGACACCGGACCGCTGATCAGCCTCACCCCGATCCTGATGATCGGCATCCTGTTCGGACTGGCGATGGACTACCAGATCTTCCTGGTGTCCCGTATGCACGAGGCGTACCACAAGGGACACGCGCCCCGCGACGCGATCGTGAACGGCTTCCGGCAGGCCGCCCCGGTCGTGGTCGCGGCGGCGCTGATCATGTTCTCGGTGTTCGCCGGATTCGTTCCCGCGGGCAACGCCACCATCAAGTCGATCGCCTTCGCGCTGGCGATCGGCATCCTGGTGGACGCCTTCGTGGTCCGCATGGTCCTCATGCCCGCGGCGCTGGCGCTGCTCGGCAGGGCCGCGTGGTGGTTGCCCAGCTGGCTGCGGTGGTTGCCCGCCCTCGACGTGGAGGGCAACGCGATCACCGAGGGGGACGGGACGCACGGCGAGACCGGTTCCGACGAGCGGAAGCGGGCGGAAATCGGCTCGTGACCGCCGAGTCCGATCCGTGAGTGGACCGGTGGCCCGGCGCCGAGGAGACTCCTTCGGTGCCGGGCCACCTTCGCGTTCGAGGGGCGAGCGCGGCCGATTCCGGGGGCCGGGGCCAGCTGCGCACCCCGGACACTCCCCGGAACCGGGGCGAACGCGCGGAACTCGTCCCCGGAAACGGGATCGCCCCGGGCCGGAGGTCACGCGTCCTCCGGGCGGACCGCGGGGCGGTCCGGGCTTCCCGGGTCCGCCCATGACCGGGAGCCGGCACCACCACCCCGCGGAAGAGCTGATCAGGATTTCCGGGGACGAATCGGGCGGTGATGAGTAGTTTCGCTCTGCTCGGCTCGGTCCGGCCACTGGTGAAGTGGGGGGCATGAACGATCACGATGTCGCCGACGACGACCCGGAGAGACCCGGAACCGTCGCACCGGGGGCGGTGGGCACCGCGGCACTGCTGGGGTTCAACCTCGTACTGCTCGTCCGGGCACTGCGCCGGATCACGCAGCAGGACGTCTTCGGCACGGTGGCCGCGTCGGCGCAGCCCGGTGCGGGCGAGGTGCTCTTCCGGATCCTGCTCTACTGCTTCGCAGCCGCCGTAGCGGTGGGACACCTGTGGTTCACGGCTCGCGCGATGAGGTTGTGCGGACTCGGCAGGCCGGGGCCGACACTGCTGGTGGGTGTCGGTGTGTCCGCGGTGCTGATTCCGCTCGCGGGCGTGCTGCTGCGTTCGCTGGTGGGGCCGAACCCGGTCGTGCTGGCGGAGGTCCTGGTGTACCCGCTGGCGGCCGCCGCGGGGCACGCCCTGGTCGCGCGCTTCGCGCCGCGCGTTTCCGAGGCTCCACGAGCACCCCTGCGCGCTTCCACGGGAGCGGTCGTGAGCGCCGTGATGCTGGGGGTCAATTTCGTGCTGGTGGTTTGGGCGGTGCTGAGGTTCGGGGGGCTTGCCGTGCTCGGCATGGCCATGTCACCCCAGCAGGAGTCCTGGACCCTCGTGGTTTCCCTCTACTGCGTCGTCGCCGCCGTCCTGGTGGTGCAGGCGTGGTTCCTGGTCCGCATGATGCGGCTGAGCGGGATCACCAGACCCGTGCCGATGCTGCTGTTGGCGGTCGGTGTCTCGGCCGCGCTGGGGACCCTCGTCGGCATGGCGCTGTGGGCGCTGTGGAAGCAGCAGGAGCTGCGCATCGGATACGGGTTCGACGTTGTCCTGTTCGCGCTGCTGGGCGCCGCGGGGTTCGGCGTGACGGCGCGGTTGGCACGGCGGACCGGGGTGCTGGCAGTGCTCGCGGCCGTGGCGCCGGTGGTCATCCTCGGCGGGGTGCTCCCCCCGCTGGTGCTCCGCTCGGGAGTCCTGGCCGGCTGAACTCCCCCGCGTGGTCCCCGCAGTTTCGCCTATAACCGGGCGTTGTCCCCACTCCCCGAATTCTTCCACGGGGAGAGGGAAACCGGGAGCGGCGGACCGCCCGGTTTCGCCTATAACCGGGAAGCACCGGGGAACCGGCCGCTACAGCTGCCGCAGCGCCGCGCGGATCTCCTCCGGCACGGGAACGGTGATGCGCGTTTCGCGGTCCACGTAGACGTGCACGAACCTGCCCAGCGAGGCGGGCTGTTCACTGCCGTTGCCGAACACGGCCAGCCCGTAGGTGACGCTGGAGTTGCCCAGCCTGCGCAGTCCGATGCCGACCTCGACCTCGTCGGGAAAGCTCAGTTCGGACAGGTAGCGGCAGCCGGTCTCGGCGACCACGCCGATCGCGGAGAGCCTGCGGATGTCGGCTCCCGTGGCCCGCATCAGCCAGCCGTTCACGGCCGTGTCGAACCACGAGTAGTGGGTCACGTTGTTGACGTGGCCGTAGGCGTCGTTGTCGGACCAGCGGGTGGTTATCGGCCACAGCACACCGAAATCGCTACGCTTGGGAGGAGGATCGGCAAAGTCGGACACGCGGGGAGCCTAACGTGCCCGGCAGTGCCCACCCCCGTGTCAAGGATGATCGTCACGGCCGGTAAGATGTTTCGTGTTCGGCGGAGGCCGGACGGGCGCGATTAGCTCAGCGGGAGAGCGCTACCTTGACACGGTAGAGGTCGCTGGTTCGATCCCAGCATCGCGCACTCGTTCTTCTTTCGGGGAGCACGGCCCGATCACGTTGTGGGCGTGATTCGCCGCCGACCCACCACCAGCTGGTCCGTCCACCGCGTGCGCCGTCTCGGTGAGCCTTCGGCCCCATGCGGAATCACCCTGGCGAGGGGTTCGTCCCCGGTGTCTTTTTCGGACAGTAGCTGAACCGGAAGAAGCAGCACGGCATACGCGCCCTGTCCGGCTCTCCGGAACGTTTCGCACGTCGTTCCGAGCGGACTCACGGATGCATCCGGGCTACCTCGAGCGCCTCGTCCACGGCGTTGCGCGGTCCGTGCGCGGCCGGCCCCACCGGATCGAGCTCCTCCCGCGGAACTGCCCGGACGGCGGCGCGGGAGCGCACTCGGGTCAAGATCTCCGTGCTGCCCTCGAGGGCCAGCCCCGGTTGCCGGGACAGCGCCAGAGCTCGTCCGCGTCGGCGTCCTGGTGCGGCTCACCGAGCACCTCCGCCGGAGTGGTGCTCGCGGCACCGGCCGTGCTGCCGATCCCGTTCCTGACCCTGCCGGCGTTCATAGTGGCGTTCGGGGTGCCGCCGGATACGCTGATCGTGCGTTCGTCGCCGGTCCCCGCGCCGTCCCCGGACATCGGTGAGTCCATGTGGTGGCCCGGAGGGCCGGGACGCCGAACCGGACAGTCGGCACCGGTTCCAACGGGTGCCGGTGGCGCGCCCGGCTGGGTTCCGTCGTCCCCTGCGGGCCGGGGAGCCTCAGCTCCCCGGCCCCGCCTCGACGCCGATGTGGTGTCGAGGCTTTCCCCCAGGGGCAGGTTCTCGGAAAGCCGTCGCGGACCCGGTCGGAGGGCCTCGCGGGGAGGCCGGTTCGGGCGGCGAGGTCGTGGCGGTCGGGGATCATTCGGTGTTGTGAGCGCGTACCACATCGGATTCTGTGCGTCGGCGGCGTCGGCGGACAACTGTGACCGCCAGGGATATCCCCCGCGGGGATATCCCTGTCAGGGACACCTATTACGGTGCGTATTCGGGTGGTCACGCGGGTCCGTGTTCGGCTGCCGTGGGGATGGGCGCTCCAGTCGCGGGGCGTCACGTGGTCACGTTCGTCGCTTGGAGCACTTTTCGTGTTCAACCTGCTACGTTGGGAGTCGGCGTCTCGACATAGAATCGTGATGTGATCCTCGAACCGCCGACTTTCGGTAGTTATTTACGCCACCTGCGGTCAGGTGCCCCGCCGGCCGCGTTCGCGCCCGACCCGAGCTATCGGACACCGCGCCCGGCGATGAACCGGGCGGAGCTGGCAACGGCGGCACGGGCCAGCGTGGGGTACGTCCAGAAGCTGGAGCAGGGCCACGCGGACAACCCCTCCCCGGCAGTGGTGGATCGACTGGCCGATGCTCTCGGGAGCATCTCGGTGGAACGGCAGCACCTCCACGACCTGGCCAGTGCCCAACGCGGTGACCAAGTGGAACCGGCGTGGCGACAGGAGGTGACGCCGGTGCAGCGCGAGGCGGCGGACGGACTGCATCCGAGTTTGGCCGCCTACGTCGACGAGTCCTGGAACGTGTTGTACTCCAACGCCGAGTACCGTCGGGTGTTCCGGCGCATCACCGAGGTCGGCAACGTGTTGACCTGGTTCTTCTACATGCCGGAGTCCAAGGCCGTCATGGTCGAGTGGGAGCACGAGGCGCGGCTGACGGTGGCCTGGTTGCGTGCTCTCATGGCGCGCAGGCCCGGTAATCCCATGTTCACCGAGATCCTGGACATGCTCTCGCGGTCGACGGAGTTCGTGCGGATGTGGGAGCTGCAGGAGGTGATCCTGGGGCGCCACAAGCCGCATTTCCTGGTCCACGACCTCGATCGTGGTCGGGAAGTCGAGCTGCTGGCACAGGTCTACCCGATTCCGGACCCGAACCAGGAGATGCAGCTCTACCTGGGGATTCCGGCGTGATGGGGAGTTACCGGCGGTCCAGGGCATCCAAGAAGGACACCAGCAGCGAGGTGCTTTCCTCGGGGTGCGTCACGGGTGGGGCGTGGGCTGCCCCGTCCACCTCGTGCAGAGGGCTCGCCTGCGGGATGGCCGTGTTCAGGAACTCCATGCGTTCACGGGGGATGGAAACGTCCTTCGAGCCGCGCATCAGCAGTGTGGGGCACGCGACCTCACCGGCGCGCGCGGTGATGTCGTCGCGTTCGAGCAGGCACCGCGCGGGAGAACCGAGGGGGAGCGGGCGAGTTTTCCAGCGTTGCCGCCAGTGGGCCGCTTGCGGGTGGTCCCCGATGATTTGCTGTGACAGCGGAACGAGCAGCTCGTCCACGGGGCCGTGTTCGGCCAGTCCGCCGAACAGGGCGGTGTAGTCGCGGCGGTCCTCATCGGACAGTGGGTGCGCCTCGGTGTCCAGGAGCAGGAGGCCGGTGACTCGGTGCGGTGCGAGCAGCGCCGTGCGCAGCGCGGTGAACCCGCCCTGCGACAGGCCGCCGACGACCGCATGCCGGATGCCCAGGTGGTCCATCAGGCCGATCAAGTCGTGCGCGGTGTCCCAATAGGTAAACGGCGCGTCCCCGGCCGGGGTGTCGCCGTGCCCGCGTGCGTCCCAGGTCACCACCCGGTATCCGCGGGCCGAGAGAGCCTCGGCCTGTGCGGTGAACATGGTGTGGTCCATGAAGAAGCCGTGTCCCAGCAGCACAGCGGGGCGTTCGTCGCCCCCGGTGTCCGCGAAGTACAGGTCGCGTCCGTTGACGTAGGACAGTGGCATCCGTGTTCCTTCCGCGAAATGTGGCCGCTCCGACCAGTATCCCGGATCAACCCGGTTTTACGACACTACGGAGTTTCGTTGGTGTGTCCGCAGGCCCCGGTTCCCATGAGTGAGCACTCGCAATCAACAAGTGACCGGGCGGCCCGTGGCGGACGCGGTAGCTTATCGTCGTGGTCGTGACGACACGCATGCAGCCTATCTCCGAACTGTTCGACCCGGTCGTGTGGCAGCCTGTGGCGGGCTTCGATTTCACCGACATCACGTACCACCGCTGCGTCGAGGACGGCCCGGGCAAGGGCACCGTCCGCATCGCGTTCGACCGCCCCGAGTCACGGAACGCCTTCCGCCCGCACACCGTCGACGAGCTCTACCGCGCGCTCGACCACGCCCGCATGACCAGCGACGTCGGCTGTGTGCTGCTCACGGGAAACGGCCCGTCCCCCAAGGACGGCGGTTGGGCCTTCTGCT
The DNA here is from genome assembly GCF_013408175.1 of Actinopolyspora biskrensis. Lineage (GTDB taxonomy): Bacteria > Actinomycetota > Actinomycetes > Mycobacteriales > Pseudonocardiaceae > Actinopolyspora > Actinopolyspora biskrensis. The sequence continues at coordinate 37,488 of NZ_JACBYW010000003.1, read as the reverse complement.
CCGGTGGCGACCAGCGAATCAGGGGCCGTTCCGGTTACCGGTACGCCGAGGGCGAGACCGCCGAGACCGTCGACCCCGCCCGGGCGGGGCGGCTGCACATCCTCGAAGTGCAGCGCCTGATCCGCTTCATGCCCAAGGTCGTCGTCGCGGTGGTCCCCGGTTGGGCCGCCGGTGGCGGACACAGCCTGCACGTGGTGTGCGACCTCACGCTCGCCAGCGCGGAGCACGCCCGGTTCAAGCAGACCGACGCCGATGTCGGCAGCTTCGACGCCGGGTACGGTTCGGCCTACCTGGCCAGGCAGGTCGGACAGAAGTTCGCACGCGAGATCTTCTTCCTCGGCCGTCCCTACGGCGCCGAGGACGCGCACCGGATGGGCATGGTCAACACCGTTGTCCCCCACGGTGAGCTGGAGGAGACGGCGTTGCAGTGGTCCCGCGAGATCAACGGTAAGTCCCCGACCGCGCAGCGCATGCTCAAGTACGCCTTCAACGCCATCGACGACGGTATGGTCGGCCAGCAGATCTTCGCGGGGGAGACGACTCGTCTCGCGTACATGACAGACGAGGCGGCCGAGGGGCGCGACTCGTTCCTGGAGAAGCGAGACCCGGACTGGTCGGATTTTCCCTGGTACTACTGACTGGCTCTTTCTCGTCGTGTTGATGGCCGGCGCGGTGCTTCGGCGCCGGCGGCGCCGAAAGTCTCACCGGGAGACTCGTGCCGCCGCGGGGGTCTCGTGGCGCTCTCGCGCGGACGGTCCCCACATCGTGCTCAGCGCCCGGCCGAACACCTCTCCACCGGATAGTCTCTCCCCGAGATGTCTCGTGCTCGTCACCGAGCGAGATGGGAGCGGTGATGCGGCTGATCACGGTCGGGCACGGCACGGCCACCCGCGAGGAGTTCGCGCGGTCGCTGGACGAGGCCGGTGTCTCGTCCGTCGTGGATGTGCGCAGCGCGCCGGGCAGCAGGCGCGTCCCCGACTTCAACCGCTCGGAAATCCGGAACTGGCTGCCCGAAACGGGCGTCGACTACCGCTGGGAGAAGCGCCTCGGCGGGTTCCGCAGGCTGCCGGAGAACTCGCCGGACGTGGTCTGGGAGAACAGCTCGTTCCGCGCCTACGCGGCGCACATGCGCACCGAGCAGTTCCTCGCCGCGCTCGATGAGCTGCTGGAGGAGGCCGCGCGGACCAGCACGGCGGTCATGTGCGCGGAGAGCGTGTGGTGGCGCTGCCACCGGCGCTTGATCGCCGACCACGTGATGCTGGTCCACGGTGTCGAGGCCGCCCACCTCATGCCCGACGGCAGCCTGCAGGAGCACTCCCCGATGGGGGCGGCGCGGCTGCGCACGGACGGCCTGCTGGTTTACGACGGGGACTGGCGGATGCCGTGAGCGGCCGGTGCGGCGGAGCTCGGAGGCGTCCACCGCACCGGTTCGCGGGGGCTCCCGCGGGGCGGACGCTCAGGCGCGTGCCGCGTAGCGGGCCTCGAAAGCGTGGAACGCCTTCTCCTGGCGCCACTGCAACTCGGCCTTCGGGCTGGATTTCAGCAGCCCGGCGCAGGAGGCGGTCAGGTTGCCCCCGCCCGGTGCGGCCACGGTGCACCCGGGTTTCATCCGGTGGGAGTCCGCATCGGCCCACAGGCTCTCACCGGGAAGGAAGCCGTGCTCCAGCGAGGTGCGCGCGCTGTCCTTGAGCTGCGAGTAGCTGAGCCCGAAGTCGGCTGCCGCACGCCGGTACTCGGCCGTGATGTCGCTGCGGGACACACCGGGGTCGTCGGTGGACAGCGCCACCGGAACGTCGTGTTTCAGATACGTCGGCAGCGGGTGCTCCTTCGGCCCGCACACCCGGAGTATCTGGCAGTTGCTCGTCAACGGGGCTTCCACCGCGATGTCGCGTTCGGCCATGCGCGCGGCCAGCGCGCGCCAGTCGTCCTCGTGGCGCAGGTCGACACCGTGCCCGATCCGGTCGGCCCCGGCGATGTTGACGGCCTGGTTGATGTGGAAGCTCAGGTCCTCGGGTTTGACCAGCCCCGGGACCAGTTCGCCGGCGTGCAGCGTCACCGAGACCTCGGGGTGGTGCGCACTCAGGTATTCGATCATGCGCATGTGCAGCGTGTAGTCCCGCAGCGAGATCTCGGCGTCCTCGGGCTGGACCATGTTGAGCCCGACGAAGCGCGGATCGCTCTGGGCGAGTTCGAAGCCGAGCAGCAGCTGTGCGAACACGTTGGCCGGGGGACGTGCCCGGGAGACCTGGTAGTCCAGCCGCACCTCCACATCGCAGCCGGGCAGGGCGGTGCGGGTCCCGCAGTTCAACAGGTCCCGGTAGCGGGCGAAGTCCCGCTCGGTGTCGGTGCGCGCGGCCCGTTCGAGGTTGCCGAGCCCCTCGCTCAGCAGCGTCTTCCGCAGCCGTTGGAAGTCCCCGGTGGTTTTCGGGGCGAAACCGACGCGGTCCACGAGCTCGCCGAGCTCCGCGGACTGCTTGGACAGCAGGGTCTCGAGGTAGAACTGGTTCTGCTCGGCGAGGTCTCCGGCCACCTCGGCGAGCATGTCGCCGTCCCGGCCTTCGGTGGCCGCGCCGAACTTGCCGAAGGTGGCGAAGAAGTGGTCGTGGCCGGACTCGGCGCCGCCCGGTTCGAAGCCCTCCATGGACCAGGCCTCCATGACCTCCCGGCGGAACCCCCGATCGTTCACCGCGTCGGAGGCCGGGCGCTGTCCCGTGGTGCAGGGGGCGTTCGAGGCGGCCAGCGTTTCGGTGTCGATGCAGCGGCCGTCCTCGGCCGCGTAGCGGATCAGCGACTCCGTGGAGACCGCCCCGGACAGGTGGTTGTGCAGATCCCCGCCCTTGGGCATGTCACGGGCGAACCCGGCCAGCCGTTCGGGCTGGGAGCGGATCTCGTCCAGGTGCTGGTTCACCCGGCACTCGCGGTCCCACGGGGCACAGCCCGGCTGTGGCTGCGCCTGCGCCGACATCGCGGGCAGCGAGGTGGCGGTGACGAGCGCGGCCACCGCGATTCCGGCCGCTTTGCCGTACTTGTGCCTGCCGCGGGGGAGGTGGGGCCGTGGAAGTCGGCCGGTCGGGTTCATGCGTGTTCCTCCGGTGTGCTCGAAGGTCGGTGTTTCGCGACCATCCGAGTCGATCACCTTCGCGCGAGATGATCCGCCGCGCCAGAAGGTATGGCGATGTTCACCCACTCGGGGAACCCGCGCGGACCGGAGGTTCGGGTGTGCGGCCGGTGCGCTCGACGGGCATGGTTATCCTCGGGGCGTGCTGACTGTCTCGACGGTGAATGTGAACGGCCTGCGCGCCGCGGCCAAGAAGGGCTTCGTCGAGTGGCTCGCCGCCACCGGAGCCGACGTGGTGTGCATGCAGGAGACGCGTGCCGAGTACGACCAGCTCTCGGACGCGGTGCGCGCTCCCGAGGGGTGGCACACCCTGCTCGCCCCGAGTGCGGACAAGGGACGCAGCGGAGTCGCCGTTTACAGCCGCGTCACCCCGGTGAACAGCAGGATCGGCTTCGGTTCCGAGGAGTTCGACACCAGCGGCCGGTACGCCGAGATCGAGCTGGACGGCCTGGTCATCGGCAGTCTCTACCTGCCCAGCGGGGAGGCCGGGACTCCGAAGCAGGACGAGAAGGAACGCTTCATGGATGAGTTCCTGCCGTACCTGCACGAGCTCCGGGCCCGGGCCGAGAGGGCGGGCAAGGAGGTGCTGGTCTGCGGTGACTGGAACATCGCGCACCAGGAGATCGACCTGAAGAACTGGAAGAACAACCGCAAGTCGGCCGGTTTCCTTCCCGAGGAACGCGCCTGGCTGAGCAGGGTGTTCGACGAGGCGGGCTACACCGATGTGGTCCGGGGCCTGTTCCCCGAGGGGCCGGGGCCGTACTCCTGGTGGTCCTACCGGGGGAAGGCCTTCGACAACGACTCCGGCTGGCGGATCGACTACCACGTGGCCACCGGTGGGCTGGCCGGGCGCGCCACCGAGGCGGTGGTGGAGCGCGCGCCGTCCTACGACAAGCGATGGAGTGACCACGCGCCCGTAACCGTGTCGTTCGACTGGCCTGCGTCGTGATCACGCTACCGGAGCGCGTCGCGCGGCTGGGGTGAGTCACGCGGCGCTGTGGTTGCCCTGGCGTCCCTGGCGGCTTGCCAGTTCCTACGGGCTGCCCTGCCGTCGCCTTGCTTGCTCCAAGCCTGCTTGTGGTCCCGAGTCCGAAGTAACCCCGGTCCCAACCCCCGGCCTGCCGGAGCGGGGGACCCGGTAAGGCTCGATCCTCCTGATCTCGCATGAGCCGTGAAACAGACACAGTTCACCCGAGATCAAGGGAAGGTGACATCTGCCGTCGGGAGTTGTTGACTTCGGACGTCACCCCGTGCAGGTTGCTACGCCTACACCGGTCCGGGGGTTGCAGCGAGACTGCGATGAAGGGCATGCTCGCTGAGCATGAGTGCCAGGGCTTACCAAGTACGGGGCCGGGTCCGCCTAGATCCCGCTCTGCCTGACACGCGAGGTTCACCCGCTCTAACCGGGCACTCAACGGCCGTGAACCGTCACCAGGACTCAACCGGTCTGCTCCGCTACCTGCCTGGGGTGGTAGCGCCGGGAGTGCCTTCCGGGAGTACACTCGTCCCTGCTATTTGAACCTTGGCGGAAGTAAAGTAGCACGGTTGACCCCCGGTTTCGGCCGGGGGGCTTCTCGTATCTCCGGGGGTTGCCTCCCCGTGACCGGCCGTCTTATGCGAGAACGCGGGTAGCCCTTGTCCGTGCTGATCAGGTGGCCGAAGCTGTGACCATGAGACTTCACAAGGTCACCGAGTGCAAAGACGACAACTGTCCGGCCGTCTACGTCTCCGACCGTGGCACGGCCGTAGTCCAGGGGGTCCCGGTTGAGACCGGTACAGAAGGGCTCACCCTTGGTGACGGGGAAACAGCCGTAGAGCTGCCCCCGGAAGTTGTCCTAGCCGCCGTGGAAGCCCTTCAGGGGGTCAAGCAGTGATCCTGTCGAACCTGCGCGAACGGTTCGCGGAGTGTCAGCGGTCCGCCTGGCGTTTCGAGACTCAGCCGACGTACACCATGCCGGGGGAGCAAGAAGAGCTAGAACTCTGGCGTGCTGGGGAACCGATGCCCGAGGGGTACAACTCCGCGTGGCACGAACGCGTACGCGGCTACCTCGCGGCCGGTAAGACCATCGGCCGTGTCCGGGTCGTGCGTCGGCCCTTCACCGAGTACCAGCGTCACCAGTTCGATTGGTCGATACCCGGCAACATCGAAGCCGGGGAGGATATCCGCATCCTTGACGCGACCGAACTTGAGCTTGACCTTCCGGCACATGACTTCTGGTTGTTCGATGACGAAACCGTGGTTGATCTCAACTTCAACCCGGACGGGACGTTGATCAACCTTGATCAGCGGGAAAACCCGGATCTGTTGATGTACCGGAAGTGGCGAGACACGGCACTTGCCTACGCGGTGCCGTTCAGTGAGTTTAATGCTCGAACCTGATACCGAGAAGCGAGACCGTAAGAACCTAGCGGACACGCTCAAGCAGCTACGGAAAGCGGCTGGACTCTCCGGGGAGAGGCTAGCCGCTCGTACTGCTATGTCTCAGTCCAAGATCAGCCGTATTGAGTCCGGTCGTGTCTTGCCGTCCGTTGCCGACGTGGAGCGGATTCTTCAAGGGCTCGAATCGGTACCGTCCGACGTCGCGAACGACCTTCTCGCGCTCGCTCGTACGGCGAACGTCGAATACGTGTCCGTCCGTTCGTCGGCCCGTATGGGAATCTGGCGACGGCAAGCCGAGATCAAAGCTCTTTGCGAGTCGTCTTCGACGGTCCGGCATTTCTTGCCGGTCATACCATCCGGTCTGATTCAAACCCCTGAATACGCGCGTAGCGTCCTAACGCCGGTCATCGAAGGTGATACCGCCCGCGATATTGATCGGGCCGTAAACGCGCGGCTAGACGCTCAGGACGTGTTGAACGATGAATCACGCTCGTTCCACTTCCTGCTGACAGAGCAAGCGATCAGGCTCAAGCAAGCACCAGCGCCGGTTATGGCTGATCAGTTACGGCACATGAGCGAGGTAGCCCAACGGCCGAACGTTGACCTAGCTATCCTGCCGAACTCGGCTCAGGTCAGCTCTCCACCGTTGAACATCTTCATTGTCTATGATGAACGGCTCGTGACCGTCGAAATGTTTTCCGGGACCGTCGCTTTACGCGACTATCGGGACATTACCTATCACCTGAACGTGTTTGACTACTTCCGCGAACGATCCCTTACCGGAGAGAACGCGAAGACCCTTCTCGGCACGGTTGCCGAGGAATTTATGCCAGCACGTGACTAAAACTCGAAACGGGATGACCTGCCGTCTTAGTGTCGGTGTATGCCGACGGTGACGGGAAAGCTGGACAAGCCCGCGGAGAGGTTCTCGCTCGAACTTGAGGACTTGCTCAAGGAGCTACGGCGGCGACGGTGGACGCTCATCCGCTGGGGGCCGGAGCGTCAGCCTCAGCTCATGGCAGCGATGTTCAAACGCCAGTCGTGCGCGGATGTCCTCATCCTGCGGGACGAGCACCGGGCGACCGGCTACCGCGTGCCGACGATGGACGACACCGGAGTGTTCAACCCGGAACGGGTCTCGTACCAGTACCACTCAAGCGCGCTGTGGGCGCTGCGAGCGATCCTCGGACTTCCCGAGCCAGGGGAGCCGGGCGCACCGATGGCGCTCGAAGCTCCGGACGTTCCGTGCTTCCTGCCGGACGACCTTCCACAGCCGGTCATCATCCGGCCGCTAGGGTGATGGGTCCGGGGAAGCCTTCTCAAGCTCTCACAGCGCAAATCAGCGCCCCTGAACATAGAACCCCTGGTCATGGCTTTACTGATCGAAGTCATGACCAGGGGTTTCGTGTCTGAGGGATTTGAGTTTTGCACAGAAAGTCAGGCGCTCTCCCCCCGGTGTCTGGGTCCTCATCCGGAGGGGGTCCCGGGGGTTGCGGGTCCTAAGCTGTTCCGGCCGCCCTTCCGGTTGTCCGTTCGATCGAACAAGCCAAGCCCGACCAGCTTGGTAGCGATACCCGGAATCTTCCCTTGAGAGACACCGGTCTTGTGCGAGAGGTATTTCCTTGGCTGCCTCTCGTTCGCCACCGTTGACGTAGCACAGCGCGTGCAGCGTGAACGCCGTAGAGCGTTCAGCGTGGATCAGTTCCTTCATGTTCACGATGCACCAAAGGTGCTCGTTCTGAGTCTTGGGCGCTCGAACTTCGCGCCCGTTGTTAGCGTCGTTCTCGGTCACGGTTATTCGCCTTTCGGTCGTCGCGCCGCTTGATGGCGGCGGTGGGGCGGAGTTAGCACTACGACCGTTGATCCGGCCTCTCTCGTGGTACATATTCCGGCACTTCATGCACACCCGTGCGCCATCGGGTCGGTTCTCCGCGTGGAAATTATCGTGTCCGTTAACGCACACTTCGAAAGTCTCGCTCTGCATTCGGGGCACCGTGAACCGGTGCCAGGTCGAATCTCGTCCTGGCGATCGCGGCAGCGTCTCATTTGGTCGCCTTGCTTTGCGGAAAGAAGGGGCCGGACATTATCGCCCGGCCCTGACCAACAAATGCCACTTCCGGGTCTTCACGGTCACCGGAGGAGTATCCGGGGACACAAGACCGTTACCACGTGGCCACCGGTGGGCTGGCCGGGCGCGCCGCCGAGGCGGTGGTGGAGCGCGCGCCGTCCTACGACAAGCGGTGGAGCGACCACGCTCCGGTGACCGTCTGCTACGACTTCTGAGCGCCGGAGCGGAAGATCGTTCCGCGCGCTGTCGCGGTAGGGCCAGGCGCCCTTGACATCGAGTTGACTCGAAGTAGCAGTTTCGGTCCTGTCCACGATGACAGGAGGAGACCTTGCGGAACGAAACCGACCGCGCCCTGGCGGATCTCGTCGAGAGCTACGAGCACGCGTTCAACGCGAACGAGGCCGGGGCCATGAACGACCTGTTCGCGAACGACCCGGTCTTCGTCAACTTCGGTGGCAAGCTGGTGCGCGGCAAGGAATCGCTGTACCGGTCCCAGTCCGCCGTGTTCGGCCCCGGCGGGCCGCTCGAGGACGTCAGCGTCGATTACACGGTCGAGAGCGTCACGCACCTCGCACCAGGGCTCGCCGCGGTCCACGCTCGACAGCGCACAGCCCGTTCCGAGGCGGGCGGTGCCGAGTGGAGCGGAGATCCCGTGGAGGCGATGTTCATGGTCATCGCCGAGCTGGTCGACGGCGAGTGGCGAATCAGGATCGGGCAGAACACGCCGGTGACGTGAGAGCCCGCACCGGCGAATCCCCTTGCCTGCAGCGGCGAGCGCTGTGGACCACGACGGCACGGACTCCACATCGTGGAGTGCGTACCCGCCCGAACGGGTGATAATCGAGGGGTCGGCCTCACCTGTCCGGTGGTTTTGTCGGAAGTGCAACCCACCATTGAACGGGGTGCGTCGTCCGATACACAAAACCGTGTCGCTGCCTCTGGAGGCGTTCGCATGCTGCCGCACAAGACCCCGCCGAAATGCCCGGTCTGCGGGCTGCACTTCTGCATCTGTCCGGACAAGAGCACCCGGCCGACCCCAGGGGCCGCTCCGAGACCCGCCGGACCGCCGGGCTCACGTTCCTGAGCGGGCGGTCGAGCGGTGTGGCCCGCCGCTCGACCGCCCCGCCTTCGGAGTCAGCCGCGCACGGCCTCCAGGGCATCGACGAGACCGGCGCCGTAGAAGCCGGCCCCGGTTGCGCCGCCCCGGCACTTCGCGTCCCTGACCCCGTCGCCGTCGGTGTCGTAGTGCTTCGGGCACGGGATCGTGTCGGCCTGCTCGCCCAGTGCGGAGACCACGCGCGCGGAGCTCCAGCCCGGGTGCTCGGCCCGGATCAACGCGGCCACCCCGGCGGCGTGCGGGGAGGCCATCGAGGTGCCCTGGGCGTAGCCCCACTCGCCGTCGGGCAGCGTGGACAGCACCGCGCCGTTGCCGGAGGGGGTGTCCGCGTCCTGCCTGCTGTCCCCACCGGGAGCGGTCACGTCGATCGCGTTGATCCCGTGGTTCGAGTAGAAGGACTTGCTCCGCTCTGGCCCCACGGACGACACGGACACGGTCCCGGGAAGCTCGGCGGGGAGCACGTCGCAGCCGGGACCGGCCCACCGGTCCTGTGTGGGGCCGCCGTTGTTGGGGCTGTTGGTGTCGTGGATCGGCTGGGACAGGTTCCAGCCGCTGTTGCCCGCGGCCACAGTGTTGACCACGTCGTGACCGCTCGCGTAGCCGACCGCACGGCGGACGGCTTCGGAGACCGCCGCCTGGTCCGGGTCGTTCGCGCACCACAGGTACCAGGGGTCGACGAAGTAGGAGCTGTTGGTCACGTCCACGCCGTGCTCGGCGGCCCACATGAAACCGCAGATGGCCGCCGACGGGTAGATGAACCCGTCGTCGTTGACGACCTTGATCGAGACGAGGTCCGCCTCGGGAGCCACTCCGGCGATGCCGACGTCGTTGCGCGCGGCCGCCACGCTGCCCGCCACGTGCGTCCCGTGGTAGCTCGTGCTCGGCGTCCACGCCTCCCTGGAACGGTCGGGGGCCCCGTCGTCGGTGCAGCCGACCGAGCGCTCGGCGTCGACGTTGGGGGCGAGGTCGGGGTGATCGGGGTCGATCCCGGAATCCAGGACGCCGACCGTGGCCCCGGAGCCTCGTCCGACCTCGTGGGCCTCGGGAGCGTCGATCAAGCGCATGTCCCACTGCTGGGCCGCGAGCGGGTCCCGTCCCGTCGAGTCGTCCGGGGCGTCGGCGATTTCGACCGTCTGCTCCCGGCCCACGCCCGCGGGGGAGGTCTTTCGCCCGTCCGGTAACTTCTCGGCGAGGTCGCGGCTGGCTCCCGCGGCGCGCACGCCGGGTTCCCCGCGCACCCGCGCGGCGAACTCGGGGGAGGCCGAGCCGGCCAGCAGCACCCCTATCTCCGGCCAGCTCCGCATCACCGTCCCGTCGGACTCGCGTACCGACTCGGCCGTTCGTTCCAACCCGCCCTCGGACGGTCCCACCACGATGAAGTGCGCCGGGGTCGAGTCAGCGGGGGCGGTTTCGGGCGCCGCGGCAGCGGCCGCGGGCACGAGCATGGTCAGCGCGAGAGCTGAACCGACCATTCTGAGTGGTCTCAGTCCCAGTTGTTTGGATGACACCGAATCTCCCAAAGGGCTCGACACATTACTGAATGTGGAAGTTTGGGCCCGAATGGCGCCGTTCGATAGGTCACAATGGAGTAATCGTGCCGTGGACTGATCGCGTGGCGTGATGCATGCCGCGTGTTGATCCGTGTTGCCGGCTCCGGTTCGGCGTTAGGGTCTTGGCGTGTCGGTCGATTCGGAAGTACCGCCGCCAGAACCCACACCGAGCGCCTCGGCCATGCGCCGCGCGCTACGCAGAGCCTCCGAGGGCGTGACCCTGGACGCCACCGAGGCATCCGTGCTGCTGCACGCGCGTGGCGCCGATCTGGACACGTTGCTCGAAGCAGCGGGAAAGGTCCGGGACGCCCACCTGCGTGCCGAGGGGCGGCTCGGGGTCGTCAGCTACAGCCGCAAGGTGTTCGTCCCGCTCACCCGGCTGTGCAGGGACCGCTGCCACTACTGCACGTTCGCGACCGTTCCGCACAAGGTGGAGGCCCCCTTCCTGGAACGGGAGGAAGTCCTGGAGATCGCCAGGCAGGGCGCCGAGGCGGGCTGCAAGGAAGCGCTGTTCACCCTCGGGGATCGCCCGGAGGACAGGTGGTCGGTCGCCTCCGAGTGGCTGCACGAGCGCGGCTACTCCTCGACGATCGACTACGTGCGGTCCTGCGCCATCGCGGTGCTCGAGGAGACCGGGCTGCTGCCCCACCTCAACCCCGGTGTGCTCGGATGGTCCGAGCTCACCAGGCTCAAACCCGTCGCCCCGAGCATGGGGATGATGCTGGAGACCACTTCGGAACGCCTGTGGAGCCGGCCCGGGAACCCGCACTACGCCAGCCCGGACAAGGAGCCCTCGGTTCGGCTGCGGGTGCTGGCCGACTCGGGGCGGGTGGGCGTGCCGTTCACCAGCGGGATCCTCATCGGAATCGGCGAAACCACGGCCGAGCGCGCCGACTCCCTGCTGGAGCTGCGGGCCAGCGCCCGCCAGTACGGGCACATCCAGGAGATCATCGTGCAGAACTTCCGCGCCAAGCCGGACACGGCCATGCGCGGGATGCCCGACGCCGATCTGCAGGACCTGGCCGCGACCATCGCCGTGGCGCGGCTGCTGATGCCCTCGGGCGTGAGCGTGCAGGCCCCGCCGAACCTGGTCGGCGAGGAGCACACCCTGATGCTGCGTGCGGGCATCGACGACTGGGGCGGGGTCTCACCGGTCACCCCGGACCACGTGAACCCGGAACGTCCCTGGCCGCGCATCGACGAACTCGCCGAACAGACCGAGGCGGGCGGTTTCGAGCTCCGCGAGCGGTTGACGGCCTACCCGAAGTACGTGCGCGCCGGACTGTCCGGTGACAGCACTCCCTGGCTGGACCCGAGGGTGGCCACCCACGTGGCCGAGCTGGCCGATCCGGACGGCATGGCGCGGGCGGACGCCCGGCCGGAGGGCCTGCCGTGGCAGGAGCCGGACGGCGGGCTCGAATCGGTCGGACGCACCGATCTGAACAGCAGCATCGACACCGAGGGGCGCAGCGCGGAACGCCGTGGGGACTTCGACAGCGTCTACGGTGACTGGGAGGAGCTGCGCGGCAAGCTTCCCGGGACCCGGCAGCCGGAGAGGCTCGACTCCGAGGTGGCCGAGGGGCTCCGGCTGGCCGAGCGGAACCCGGCGGCGCTGTTGGACGAGGCCAACAACGACGCGGCCATGGCGCTGCTGACCTGCGAGGGAACCGCGCTGGACGAGATGGCGCGGTTGGCGGACCAGCTGCGGGCCGATGTGGTGGGTCCGGACGTCACCTACGTGATCAACCGCAACATCAACTTTTCCAATGTGTGCTACGTGGGCTGCCGGTTCTGCGCCTTCGCTCAGCGCGAGCGGGACGCGGACGCCTTCCGGCTCTCCCCGGAGGACGTGGCCGACCGGGCCGAGGAAGCACGCCGTGAGGGTGCCACCGAGGTGTGCATGCAGGGCGGTATCGACCCGAAGCTGCCCGTCGGCGCCTATGCGGAGCTCGTGCGCGCGGTCAAGAACCGGGTGCCCGACATGCACGTGCACGCCTTCAGCCCGATGGAGATCGTCAGCGCTGCCGCCAAGGCGGGGAGCAGCGTCGAGGAGTGGTTGACCGAGCTGCGGGACGCGGGGCTGGACACGATCCCGGGGACCGCGGCCGAGATCCTCGACGACGACGTGCGCTGGGTGCTGACCAAGGGCAAGCTCCCGGCCGCGGAGTGGATCGACGTCGTCAGCACCGCCCACCGGCTCGGGATCCGCTCCTCCTCCACGATGATGTACGGGCACGTGGACACCCCGGAGCACTGGCTCGGCCACCTGCGCACCTTGGCCGGTGTGCAGGACACCGCGCGCGAGAACGGCAGCGCGGGATTCACCGAGTTCGTCGCGTTGCCCTTCGTGCACCGCAACGCCCCGATCTACCTCGCGGGGCTGGCCAGGCCCGGTCCCACCCGCAGGGACAACCGGGCGGTGCACGCGATGGCGCGGCTGGCCCTGCACGGTCGGGTGGACAACATCCAGTGCTCCTGGGTCAAGCTGGGTGACGAGGAAACGGCCGAAGTGCTGTGCGGCGGGGCCAACGACCTCGGCGGCACGCTGATGGAGGAGACCATCAGCAGGATGGCCGGCTCCGAGCACGGGTCGCAGCGCACGATCGAGCAGCTCGACGGGGTTTCGCGGCGCGCGGGCAGGAGGGCCCGGCAGCGGGATACCGCCTACGGACCGGCGCCGGTGGTGCAGCTCGGGATTTCCGAGCAGCCGGTGTGAACGGTGTGAGTCGAACGGTGCGCGGACGTTTCCGGCCCTCCGCGGAGGGCCGGAAACGTCCGCGCGTACTTCGTGCTGGTTCCGGTTCCGTTCCGGATGCCGGTTCACCGAGGTTTTCCGGAAATGTCGGTCAGGTCGTAGACCGTGGTATCGCCGACGGCGGTGGCGGTGTAGTTGCGCTGCACCCAGCTCTCGATCCGGGAGGCCGTCGTGTCCGTCGTGGACTCGGTGCGTCCGCCCGTGACGGAGCCCGCGACGTAGTAGTGGATCCGTCCGTTCGCGACCAGCTCGCGGAAGCGTTCCGGTGTCGGGAACGGGTCCGTCCCGTTGAAACCGCCGATCGCCATGACGGGTTCGCGGGCGGCGAGCTGGTAGCCCGCCGCGTTGCTGGAACCGGTCACGGCGGCCACCCAGGTGTAGGAGCTCGCGTCCCGGCGCAGCAGCTCCTCGACCTGTTCGCTCGGGAGCTCGACGGAGAACGGTCCTCCGTTCCCGGAGGGGCCACCGGGTCCCCCGCCGGTCGCGGTGGTCGGGCCGGTGGGGCGGCCACCGCGACCGGTGCCCGCGGGTGCTCCTCCGGGGCCGCCGGACCCGCTCGGGCCCGCGGTGGGCATCACCCCGGTGTGCGGGGTGGCGGCGGTGGCCAGTGAGTAGGAGGCCGGAGCCGCGAGGCAGGCCACCAGGGCCAGCACGGCACCGGTCCTGGCCACCGGACGGGGCAGCCGGTCGGCGAACAGCAGCAGGAACGCGCTGCCGAGTCCCGCTCCGGCGGTGAGGAAACGCAGCCACGGGTTCCAGTCCGGGGCCCGCGCCAGCAGCAGGGCCGTCAGAACGACGGTGAGCACAACCGTCCCCGCCAGGGCGGTTCGGGCTCGCGGGTCGGCGCGGCGCTGCCAGAGCAGCACCGCCCCCGAACCGAAGAGCGCGGCGACGGCCGGTGCCAGGGCAACGGTGTAGTAGGAGTGGATGATCCCGTTCGCGTAGCTGAACACCGTTCCGGTCAGCAGCAGCCAGCCGCCCCACAGCAGCAGCCCCACACGGGTGAGGTCGGTGCGCGGCGCCTTGCGGACCGACCGGAGTCCGACCGCCAGGGCGATCAGCGCCGCGGGGAGCAACCAGCCGATCTGGTCCCCCATCTCGCCGCCGAGCAGGCGGTTCCAACCGGCGTCGGAGTTGGTGTTGCCGAGCCCGCCGGTCTCCTCCCCGGTCAGCCTGCCGAACCCGTTGTAGCCGAAGGTGAGCTCCAGCAGACTGTTGTGCTGGGATCCTCCGATGTAGGGGCGTGCCGGAGCCGGCCACAGTTCGACCAGCGCGATGTACCAGCCAGCGGACAGCGTCACGGCGGCTCCGGCCGTCAGCAGGTGCCACAGCCGTCGCCACGGTGTGGTGGGTGCGGCCAGCAGGTACACCAGAGCGAGAACGGGCAGCACCGCGAACGCCTGGAACATCTTGGTCAGGAAACCGAACCCGACCGCGACTCCGGCCAGGGCCAGCCACCACGGGCTCGCCCGCTCGGTGGCCCGCACCGCGCAGTAGGCCGCGGCGACCAGCAGCAGCACCAGCAGGGCGTCCGGGTTGTTGAACCGGAACATCAACACCGCCACCGGCGTCAGGGCCTGCACGGTCCCGGCGATCAGGCCCGCGGTCGGACCCGAGCAGCGCCGTACCGTCGCGTACAGCAGTCCCACGGTGGCCACGCCGGCGAGGGCCTGTGGCAGGAGCACGCTCCAGGAACCGAAACCGAGGACCCGCGCCGACAGCACCATCAGCCACAGCGCCGCGGGCGGTTTGTCCACGGTGATCGCGTTGGAGGCGTCGCTGGAGCCGAACAGCCACGCCTTCCAGCTCTGTGTCCCGGCCTGCACGGCCGCCGAGTAGAAACCGTTGGCCCAGCCGGAGGCGTTCAACGCCCACAGGTGCAGCAGGGCGGTCAGCGCGAGCAGCACCAGCAGCGCGGGGCGTACCCGGGCGGGGTCGTTCGGCCCGCCGCGCAGCATCCGCGCGAGCCGGTTCGCCGGTGCTCGCCCCTCGGGTGTGCTCGGCTCCCGCCGTCGGGTGAGGGTGTCCATGTTCGGCGAGCGTGCCACCGGGAACTGAGTGTTTCCTGGACGTCGGCTGACTGCCGGCCGGGAGTCCACGCCGGACTGCTCCGGCTCGAGCGCCGGAGCCGGGATCGGTCGCCGCACCGCGGCCCCGACATCCCCGCCGTTCTCCCGGCGAATCGTTACCTCGTTCCCGGCGAACGTCCAGCTTCTCCTGCCAGCGTGGGTTCCGTGGGAGAGGAACGCCTCGTAGGAGTGCGGAGTACGGCCATGAAGGAAGAACCCGAGAACACCACGGAAATCCCCCGGGAGGAGGCCGCGAGCGGCCCCGCGAGCGAGTCCGGCGGGGAGCGGAGAACCGGGGGGAGGAACCGCACCGTCGCGGCAGTGCTGATCGCCTGCGGAATCGCGGTGGTGGGCGGCGTGGTCGTGTTCGCCGCCACTTCCGGGGGGTCCGGCGGTGACAGCGCGATGGGTGGGCCGGGAGGAGGATTCCAGGCGCGTGGCGACGGCCGGGGCGTCGGCGGCGCCGGTGGTGCTTCCGCGCTGTCCGACGCGTTGCACGGGGAGTTCGCCGTGCGGACCGGGCAGGGCGAGTACGCCACGAGGAAGCTGCAGACCGGAGACGTGACGGAGGTGAGCGCGGAGAGCCTCACCGTGGAGAGCGACGACGGCTACAGCCGCGAGTACGCGGTGGACTCCTCCACGGTCGTCGACGGCGGTGACTCCACGATCGACGCGCTGAGCAGTGGGGAAACCGTGACAGTCGTGGCAGCGCAGTCCGGGGGGTCCGCCACCGCGAGCACCGTTGTCCGCGAGGAGGCCGACGGTGGCCCGGCTCGGGGTGGAGACGCCCCGGGCGGCGGGGCGGGTACGGGCGGTTCGGGCAACGACTGAGCCGGGAGCGGAGTGATGCGCACGCGGCCGTTCGACCGTTGCCTGCGAGTCCGCCACGAGCACGGTTCGTCCTGTGCGGACCGTGCTCGAGCCCACGGGGGTCCGGTGCGTGACCGCTAGTACGCTCGCACCGCGCCGATCGTCGTGGAGCTGGACATGGGAATTTTCGACTGGCTAATCGGCACCGAGCGGCCGGACAAGAACGTGCCGCAGCGTTCACCGCAGGAGGTCTACCAGGCTCTGATGGGGGTGAACAGACCGGATGCTTCTTTCGTCGTGCGGGACGGCTCTCCCGAGGGGGTCGACCTGGTTTCCGAGTGGCGGGTCATGAACCCGGCCTGGTACGAGCACTTCAGGACGTTCAGCCAGCGTGAGTTCTACAGCATCCTGATGCGGCTGAACCCCGAGAAGCGCGAGGTCCGCTCCACGGACCGAACGTGGACCGTGGACTGGACGCGCGGCTACCCCGAGCTCGTCCACGGGCTGGAGTACGAACGCGGGCCGCAGAAGAAGTCCCAAGCCTCCTGGAAGATAGAACGGGACGAGAACGGCAAGTTACGCGCGTACCGGCAGACCACTTTCTCCTCCGAGGACATGAAGGCCCCGCTCAGGAAGGCTGTCCTCGCGCACGGCTGGACCTGGCGCGGCGTCGCCTTCGGCAAACTGTGACCGGTGCGGCAGCGCAGAAACATCCGTTCTTTTCGGGGATGTCGCTGTCCGGTCGTTGCGAGAACACTGAGAGGTTTACGTGACTGTCCTTGTGGACCCGGAATCTTTGAGGAAATTCGGATCACGCCTCGGGGAAATCGTAAGTGATGTAAGAGAGGGCGAGGTTCGTTCGGTTTGTGGCGGTGCGGGTGAGTACGGCCATGACGAACTTTTCGGAGCTGTGGACGAATTCTGTTCCGCGGTGCTCACGGGAACCGAGGTCTTGAAGGGCAACGTGGAATACATCGGCACCGCGCTCGCCGAATCGGCGAAGAACTACGAGGACAGCGACGAGGCCGCTTCCTCCGAGCTGGCGGGGATAATGGACGCCCTGCAGGCGCGTGTGCCCGGGGGGCAATGACGGCGGAGCTGGGGGAGTCCAAGGCCCCAAGGAGCTCGTTCCCGGGACCCGGACGGTCTGGATCAAAAAGTTTCCGCCCTTCGCAAGAAGGGCGAGCAGTATGTGACGGTGCGCGACGATCTCGGAAAGATGGACGTCGGTGATTGGGAGGGAGGGGCCGCCGATTCCTTTCGGGCGAGTTTCTCCAAGGAGCCTCCGAAGTGGATGGCGGTGCGGGATTCGCTGAACTCCGCTTCCGGCGCATTGCTCGACTACGCGGAGACCTTGCGTTGGGCGCAGAACAAAGCGGGAGAGGCCGTCACCCTGTGGGAGAAGGGCGAGGCGGAAGCTCAGCGGTCCCCCTCCCGGACACACGCGGCGAACGCTTCGAGCTCCGCCGCTCAGGCTGGTGACCAGTATCGCGAACAAGCTCGTGAACTGCTGTCACACGCGCGTCGCGAGCTGGATGCCGCCGGAACTCGTGCGGTCGCGAAGATCCGTGGTGGTGCGCAGTCCCCGGGAGCCTTGGACAGCATGGTCGAGGCGATCACCGAAGGTTGGTCAGCGAAGGGCAAAACCTCTGCCAGCGGCCCGGATGCCGGCTGGTCGGCCTCCTGGCCGAAGGGCGAGAAGATGGGTGAGCTCAAAGCCTTCGCTCAACTCGCCAAAGCCAGTGCCGAGGGATCGCTCAGCAACGGGCCGTTCAAGCTCTCGGGCAAGGCGGCCGCGACCGTCGCCGCGGAGGCATCGCTGTCCGGTGCGGTGACCAACGAGGGCATAGCGGCCAAGGCCGAGGTCATGGCCGGTGGTAAGGCGACCGCGCAGGGCAAGGCCGAACTCGGCCCGTACACGGGGTACAACCCCGTACACGGGGTGCAACGGCAAGGTCGAAGGGTTCGTGGGCGCCAAGGCCAGCGCCAGCGGATCCGTCGGGGCCGATGGGCTGCACGCGAATGCCGGTGCGTTCGCCGGAGCCAAGGCCACCGGCAAAGTCGGTGGGGATGTCGGGGGAATCGGTCTCAACGCCACCGCCGAAGGCTGGGCCGGTGCCGGTGCTGAAGCAGGTGTGGACTTCGGGCCGGATCAGAACGGAAAGTGGCATGTTGGGGCCAGTGCCGGAATTTCCCCGGCACTGGGAGGCAAGGTGGGAGTAGAGCTCACCGTGGACCCGAAGGACGTAGCGGCTACGGCCACCGACGCGGCCCAGTTCGCCGAGGACGCGGCTCAGAACGTCGGCGAGACGGCCAGCTCGACCTGGGACACCGTCACCGGGGCATTCGAATGATCACTCGCGTGCTACGCGATCCCGTGCAACCGATCGACAGGGACGGAGTCAACGTTGGCAACGGAATTGCCCATCCCCATCACCTTCGAAATCCCGAACGGGTGGCAGGCGGCGGACCCCGACCGGATCGGTGCTCCCGAAGCGGCTTTCGTCGCGGTCCACCCCGAATCACAGCAGCCGCACTCGCTGGCGAGCATAACCATCGACGGGCACGTCCAGTCGGAAGCGGAGACGCTCGCCGGGACGGCCGACGAGTCCGTGCAGAACGTCGAGCAGCTGGCTCGGACGGTGACCGTCACGCATCGTTCGGAGCTGGGCACACCTGCTTCGCCCGGGCTCGGGCAGGTGTTGCGCATGTCGGTCGAGATCAACGGCGTCGAGCGCGAGCTGTTCCAGTGTCAGATCTACCTGGCGCTGGTCGACGTCTCCGGTCCCGAGCGGCGGGCGATCCTGCGGCTGGTTCTCACCGCGAACCAGCAGCAGTACACCGAGTTGATGGATGATTTTCAGCAGTTCGTCGCCTCGGTCGCGCCCGACGAGTCGATCGAGGCGAAGCACGGTGAGTGAGCGCGGACCGGTCCTCGCCCCGCGCCGAATTCTTGCTGGATTTTCCGCCGGGGCGGGGCAACCCCCGCGCCCGTCCGGGCGTCCCACGGGTGGCGGCCGGTGCTCTCCGGGGCGGTCGTACGTGCCCGCCCCCGGTGCGGCCCCGTGTGTGTACGACCGATTACGATCTGCGCGGTCATCACACGATCGTGGAGCACTGCCGTTCCGGCGGTTCGGTGGATCGTTCCTGGGGCGCACGGGTTGGGTGACGTGTGCGGGTCGTGCTCGCGACTCCGCGCTGCTTCTAGATGCGAGATCCGACCAGGGAGGCAGAGCTCGTGCGTAAACACACGGCTCGCGGGGGCGCGTGGCTGTCAGCGCTCGTGTTGACGTTGCTCACGGGCGGCGTCTCAGCGCACGCCGCTGTTCCGGAGCACCACTCACAGGCCCAGGCGACCCCGCTGGACGCGCTGAGCACCCCGGTGGGCCTGGTGACCGTCGTGCTCGGTGTCACGGGAATGCTCGTCGGGGCGCTGCGGAGGAAGAAGGTTCCCGTTCAGCCGGAGAACCAGCGCAGGACGTGACCCCGGCTCGCCCCGAGCTCCCGGAGCCGCGCTCCGCGGAGAACCCGGCGGGTGGCGCGGCCCCTCGGAGGAAAACAGCTGGAATCGCTCTGCCAGAATCGTGGACGTGCACAGCGAGAGTTCAGTTGCCGAGGAGTCCGGCGCGTCGTCCGCGCGCCCGCGCGTCTTCTCCGGTATCCAGCCCACTGCCGGTTCTTTCCAACTGGGGAACTACCTCGGAGCGCTGCGCAACTGGATAGCGCTGCAGGAGTCGCACGACGCCTTCTACTGCGTGGTCGACCTCCACTCGGTCACCATGCCCAAGGACCCCGCCGAGCTGCGTGAGAACACCCGCAACGCGGCCGCCCAGCTGCTGGCGCTGGGGATCGACCCGGAGCGCAGCACGCTGTTCGTGCAGAGCCACGTCGCCGAACACGCCCAGCTGAGCTGGGTGCTGGAGTGCCTGACCGGCTACGGCGAGGCCGCGCGGATGACCCAGTTCAAGGACAAGTCGGCGCGCCAGGAGGACGAGCACGTCAGCGTCGGGCTGTTCACCTACCCCGCGCTGATGGCCGCGGACATCCTGCTCTACGGAACCGACCTGGTTCCGGTGGGCGAGGACCAGCGCCAGCACCTGGAGCTGAGCCGCACGCTCGCCCAGCGCTTCAACTCGCGCTTCGGGCGGACCTTCGTCGTGCCCGACGCGCACATCCCCTCCGACACGGCCCGGATATTCGACCTGCAGGATCCGACCTCGAAGATGAGCAAGTCGATCCCCTCCGGGGTCGTGGAGTTCATGGAGGATCCCAAGCGCACCGCGAAGAAGATCCGTTCCGCGGTCACCGACAACGAGCGCGACATCCGCTACGACCCGGAGAACAAGCCGGGGGTGAGCAATCTGCTGGTCATCTACTCCGGCATGACCGGCAGGTCCGTGGCCGAGCTGGAGACGGCCTACGAGGGCAGCGGTTACGGGGACCTCAAGAAGGACCTGGGAGCGGTGCTGGCCGACTTCCTGACGCCGTTCCAGGCCCGCGTCCGGGAGTACCTGGACGATCCGGCCGAACTGGACAAGATCCTGCACCGCGGGACGGAGCGCGCCCGTGCGGTGGCCTCCGAGACCCTCCGCGAGGCGTACGACCGAGTGGGGTTCCTGCCTCCGGTGGGCTGAACTGATCCTTTTGGGGTAGCCTTCCACCGAAGTTCGACGGTGCGGAGGTGAGCAGGTGGCCGACCGTAGCCAGCCCGGACGTGCCGCGCACCGAAGTCCCGCGCCCGGCAGGGTCGAACTGCTGCGCGGCAGGTACCCGTGGTTCGACCGCCTCGTCAGAGCGGCCCAGCGCTACCAGCGGAACTACGGTGACTACTACGCCGCCGCGATCACCTACTTCAGCGTGCTCGCGCTCGTGCCGCTGCTGATGATCGCCTTCGCGATCGCCGGTTTCGTGCTCACCAGCAATCCGGCCCTGCTGGAGCGCCTCCAGACGGCGATCGCGGAGTCCGTGCCCAGCGCGCAGTTGAGCGAGCTGGTCAACGGGATCGTGGAGGAAGCGATCGCCCAGGCCGGGGCCGTGGGGCTCATCGGGTTGCTGGCCGCCCTCTACTCCGGTCTCGGCTGGATGACCAACCTGCGTGAGGCGCTGACCGCGCAGTGGGGGCAGGGCCCCACCGCGCTGTCCCTGCCCCGCCGGATGCTCGCCGACCTGGCCGCCCTGCTCGGGCTGGGGCTGGCCATGGTCGTTTCGTTCGGCATCAGCGCCCTCGGCGGCGGTGTGGGGCGGATGCTGTTCCGGATGGCCGGGGTGGGGGACACGACGGCGGCCAACTTCGCGCTGTGGGTGCTGGCCCTGCTGCTGTCGCTGGCCGCGAGCTGGCTGGTGTTCCTGTGGGTGCTGGCCAGACTGCCCAGAAAACCCGTGGTGCTCCGGACGGCGGTGTGGGGCGCGTTGTTCGCGGCCGTGGGGTTCGAGGTGCTCAAGCAGGTCGGGGTGCTCTACCTGAACACCCTGAGCGGCTCCCCGGCGGCAGCGGCCTTCGGGCCGATACTCGGGCTGCTGGTCTTCGCCTACCTGACCTCCCGGTTCCTGCTGTTCGTGACCGCGTGGACGGCCTCGGCGGGGGAGAACCTGCGAATGGTCCCCCCGGAACCGCCTCCTCCGGCCGTGATCACCCCCGTGGCGCGGCAGCGGGGCGGCGCGCGTGCCGTGCTCGGGATGTTCGGCCTCGGCGTGCTGCTCGGGTGGTTGACCCGAGGGCGCCGCTGACGTTTTGGAGTGCTGGCGGTGCCGCGGGTTCTCTCGCGAGGAAGGCCCGACGTGGCGTGGGTGACTGCTCGACGTCGGGCACCCGGGACGAGAGCCCGCGAGAGGTTCCGCCACCGAGCGGCCACGCGAACCGACCCGCTGACCTTCGTGCTTACCGGGAACCGTTCAACGGGTCCGTCTCCGGTGCAGCACGACGGCCGTCAGCACGGCCAGCGCGGCCAGCAGCAGTGCGCCGAGGAACCCGACGACCGGTGGGAGCCCGCGGGGTTCGTCGGGGCCCGCGGCCTGCCGCGGGTGTTCCTCGGTTCTCCCGGGGGCGGACGCGGTCGGTGTGGTGGTTCGGCGCGTGACCAGCTCGCCCACCCGCCGTTGCCCGGTCAGCCGGAACCCGTGGTCCAACAGCGCCGCGGCCTGTTCGGACATGTCGACCGGGCGGTGCTCCCCGCGTAGCAGCACGGCGACCAACCGGTGCCCGCCGCGTTCGGCCGCCACCACCCTGGTGTGCCTGGCGTCGTCGGTGAAGCCGGTCTTCCCGAACAGGGCCCCCGGGTAGTTCAGGACCACATCGCTGTCACTGGCGATGCGCAGCGGCGGCTGCCCGGGGGGAGAAGGCAGCTCGGCCCGGTGCGTGCTCGCGATCTCCGCGAACTCGGCGTCGTTCAGGGCGGCGCGCAGGATCAGCGCCAGATCGTAGGCCGAGGTGCTCATGCCGGGCCCGTCCAGCCCGGACACGGTGGCTGCCCGGGTGTCGGTGGCGCCGAGCTCTCGGGCCAGCTCGTTCATCCGGCGCACCGCCTCCCGCCGTCCGCCGAGCTCGCGCGCGAGAGCGTGCGCGGCGTCGTTGCCCGACTGCAGGATCAGCCCGGTCAACACCTGACGAACCGTGTAGGTGACTCCCGGTTCGAGCCCGACCGAACTGCCCTCGGTCGCCGCGTCGGCGCGGGTGGCCGTGACCGTGTCGGACATCTCGAGCTCGCGGACCGCGACGAGCGCGGTGAGGATCTTGATCACCGATGCGGGGCGGTGCCTGCCGTGCGGGTTCCGCGCGGCCAGCACGTCGCCGCTGCCCAGCTCGGCGACGATCCAGCCGGCCGCACCGACCTCCCGGGGAGGGGGCGGTGCCTGCGGTGGTGCCACGAGCCCGCACTCGCCCATCCGCTCCCCGCCGAGCGGCTCGTCCGGAACCGGCAGCGGATCCGGGGTGGGCATCCCCGGCGGAGGGACCTCGGAGCTGTCCACGGGCGGCGGGGGCGAGGTGGCGTTCGAACAGCCCGCACGCTCGCGCCGCTGGTCCTGGGAGACCGCTGCCGCGACGGACGGCGGCGCCAGCACGGACAGCACGGTCATGGTCGCGAGCAGGCACGTGAGAGCCGGTGGGACGCGTCCGGATGCTGGGGGCACGCGAGTCAGCGTAGGTCACACCACGTGGACGCGAATCCGCCGAGCGGGCCCCACGGTGCTGTGGCCGAGGGCACAGCACGATACTGGGGGAGTGCGTATCTCACGTGGTATGGGGCTTTTCCTGCTCGCCTTCGGGGTCTGGTCGTGGGTGCTGTGGCCGACCTTCTTCAAGAACATCCTCGCCAGCGAGGACTCCTGGTCGGGAGGGACACCGACGCCTTTCCTGTGGGTGCACCTGGTGATCGCGACCGTCTCGCTCGTACTGGGCACGATCATCGGTGTGCTCGGGTGGCGCGGCTATCGAGCGGCGGCGCGCAATTGACCGGACTCTGGCCGGCTCGGTCCGCGCAGGCGCTCACTCGGCGGAACCTCGGGCGGCGCCCGACCGCGTGATCCTCTCCGGGGACGCGTGACGCGGGGAGCCGGTTCCGAGCGAGTCCGCACCCCGGGAGCGGTTCCCGGGAGGAGCGGCCCCGCGCGGAACCCCCCTCGCGGGGATTCCGCGCGGGGCCGCCTGCGACGCCCCGGGCGGAAAGGTTCCGATCAGCGCCTGCGGAACATCAGGGCCCGTTTGACCTCCTGGATCGCCTTGGTCACCTGGATGCCACGCGGACAGGCGTCGGTGCAGTTGAAAGTGGTTCGGCAGCGCCACACCCCGTCGATGTCGTTGAGGATGTCCAGGCGCTCCTCGGCGGCCTCGTCCCTGCTGTCGAAGATGAACCTGTGGGCGTTGACGATCGCCGCGGGACCGAAGTAGGAGCCCTCGGACCAGTACACCGGGCACGAGGTGGTGCACGCCGCGCACAGGATGCACTTGGTCGTGTCGTCGAAGCGTTCCCGCTCGGCGACCGACTGGAACCGCTCGCGCGTCGGATCGTTGCCGGTCGTGACCATGTAGGGCTTGATCGCCTTGTAGGCCTCGAAGAACGGCTCCATGTCGACCAACAGGTCCTTCTCCACCGGGAGCCCCTTGATCGGCTCCACGGTGATGCTGGTCTCGCCCTTCTTGGCGAACATGTCCTTCATGAGGACCTTGCAGGCCAGCCGGTTGACGCCGTTGATCCGCATGGCGTCCGAACCGCATACGCCGTGGGCGCAGGAACGCCGGAAGGTCAGCGTCCCGTCGATGTACCACTTGATGTAGTGCAGCAGGTTGAGCACGCGGTCGCTCGGCAGCGCCGGAATCCGGTAGGACTCCCAGTGCAGGTCGTCGTCGACCTCGGGGTTGTACCGCTCGATCTTGACCGTGACCATCGTGGCGCCCTCCGGGATCGGGGGGGCGTCCGAGGGGAGGTCGGCGGTCTCGCTGTTCGCGTTCGTTGTGGGGGCGGTCATCAGTACTTACGCTCCATCGGCTGGTACCGGGTCACGGTGACGGGCTTGTAGTCCAGGCGAATGTCCGAGCGGAAGCCGGTCAGCCCGAGCGGTGCGTTCGGGTCCTCTTCGTCGGGCAACTGCTTGTACTGCATGCTGTGCCGCATGAAGTTGGTGTCGTCGCGCGTCGTGTAGTCCTCGCGCGCGTGTCCACCACGTGATTCCTTGCGGGCCAACGCGGAGTTGACCAGAGCTTCGGCCAGATCGAGCAGGAAGCCCAGCTCGACGGCTTCCAGAAGATCGTGGTTGTAGCGCTTGCCCTTGTCGTGCACCGCCACCCGGCCGTACCGCTCCTTGAGCAGCTGCACGTCCGACAGCGCCTGCTTGAGGGTCTCCTCGGTGCGGTACACCGAGGCGTTGGCGTCCATCGTCTCCTGCAGCGCCGTGCGGATGGTGGCGACGCGCTCGCCGCCCTCCGCGGTGCGCAGGTGGTTGACCATTCCCTCGACCAGTTGGGCGGGCTCTTCGGGGAGCTCGAGGAACTCGTTGCGGTTGGCGTACTCGGCGGCCGCGATTCCCGCGCGCCTCCCGAACACGTTGATGTCCAGCAGGGAATTGGTCCCCAACCGGTTGGAGCCGTGCACCGAGACGCAGGCGACCTCGCCCGCGGCGTACAGCCCGGGAACGACGTTCTCGTTGTCGGCGAGGACCTCGGCTTCCACGTTGGTGGGAACGCCGCCCATCGCGTAGTGGGCCGTCGGGTAGACCGGGACCGGTTCGTTCAGGGGCTCCACCCCGAGGTAGGTGCGGGAGAACTCCGTGATGTCGGGGAGCTTGCTCTCCAGCACCTCCTCACCGAGGTGGGTGACGTCCAGCAGTACGTGGTCCTTGTTCGGCCCGGCACCGCGCCCTTCCAGCACCTCCAAGGCCATGGACCTGGCCACGATGTCCCGCGGGGCGAGGTCCTTGATGGTGGGGGCGTAGCGCTCCATGAAACGTTCGCCGTCCGCGTTGCGGAGGATGCCGCCCTCGCCGCGCACGGCCTCGGAGATCAGGATCCCCAGTCCCGCGAGCCCCGTCGGGTGGAACTGGTAGAACTCCATGTCCTCCAGCGGCAGGCCCTTGCGGTAGATGATGCCCAGACCGTCGCCGGTCAGGGTGTGCGCGTTCGACGTGGTCTTGAAGACCTTGCCGAAACCGCCGGTCGCGAAGATCACGGACTTGGCCTGGAAGACGTGGATCTCGCCGGTGGCGAGCTCGTAGGCGACCGCGCCGGTGCACCGCTGGCTGCCGTCGGCGTCCGTGGTCATGTTGACGTCGAGGACGTAGAACTCGTTGAAGAACTCGACGCCGTGCTTGATGCAGTTCTGGTAGAGGGTCTGCAGGATCATGTGGCCGGTGCGGTCGGCCGCGTAGCAGGACCTGCGCACGGGGGACTTGCCGTGGTCCCTGGTGTGCCCGCCGAAACGACGCTGGTCGATGCGCCCCTCGGGGGTGCGGTTGAACGGCAGCCCCATCTTCTCCAGGTCGAGCACCGCGTCGATGGCCTCCTTGGCCATGACCTCGGCGGCGTCCTGGTCGACCAGGTAGTCACCACCCTTGATGGTGTCGAAGGTGTGCCACTCCCAGTTGTCTTCCTCGACGTTGGCCAGGGCGGCGCACATCCCGCCCTGGGCGGCACCGGTGTGCGACCTGGTCGGGTAGAGCTTGGTCAGCACGGCGGTACGGGCACGTTGGCCGGACTCGATCGCGGCGCGCATTCCTGCGCCACCCGCACCGACGACGACCACGTCGTACTTGTGGAATTGCATGGTGGTCTCCTTGGCTCGTCGCCTGCTGTCCGGGCGCCGTCAGCTGATGTTCGGGTCGAAGGTGAACAGCACGTACGTCCCCAACACCACGGTCAGCACGATCGAGCAGTACAGCAGCATCTTCAGCCAGAAGCGGGTATGGTCAGAACGCGAGTAGTCGTTGATGACCGTACGCAGTCCGTTGCCGCCGTGCAGACCAGCCAGCCACAGCATCAGCAGGTCCCAGACCTGCCAGAACGGGGAGGCCCAGCGGCCTGCCACGAAGGCGAAGTCGATGCGGTGCACCCCGCCCTCCAGGAACAGCATGATCAGCATGTGCCCGAGGACGAGGAACAGCAGCACGACGCCGGACAGCCGCATGAAGATCCAGCTGTAGAGCTCGAAGTTGCTGCGGCGGGCGGCCGGACGTGCCGAGGAACGCGGCTTGTCGACGGAAAGTGGTGCTTCTGTCGTGGTCATGGTGGTACTAGCCCCCGAACATTTCCGTGACGGCACGAGTGATCATGCTGATGGCGGCCGGGATGATCAGCACCAGCCAGAGCACCAGAACGGTCCACAGCATCGGCCGTTGAAACCTCGGCCCCTCGGCCCAGAAGTCGACGAGCATGACGCGGATCCCGTTGAAGGCGTGGAAGAGCACCGCTGCGAGCAGGCCGAGCTCGAACACGATCATCAGCGGGTGTTTGTAAGTGTTGATCACGGTGTCGTACGCGTTCGGCGAGACCCGCACCAGCGCGGTGTCCAGTACGTGTACGAACAGGAAGAAGAAGGTGAGCACGCCCGTGATCCGGTGGGCGACCCACGACCACATGCCCAGGTCGCCGCGGTAGAGGGTGCCCTTCGCGCGAGGCCTGCTCTCGCGCGGTTGCCCCTCCGCCGCGGTGGCGGTTGTGCTGGCCATGACGGAAGGCCTCCAACGTCGCTGGTGGACTCTGGATCCGTCCCGGCGGCTGTGCGCGGATCGGCCCGTGGTCGCAGCGTCCACGCCCGTGCCGATTACCCGAACGGACCCTTGACCCATGGGATGCTAGACCCGCGCTGTTCGCCTGTCCTACTCGCATGTGCCCGCTGTGATCGAGCAGACAACCACACGGGGCGGGTTGATCGATGTAGATGCCCGAAAACGGGGGGAGCGAGCTCCGTTCCGCGCTCGTCAATCCCGTTCTTCCGAGATCCGTATCACCATTGTCGTAGCCGCGCACGGGATCGTGCCCGTGTGCAGCCCGGTCGTTGGTGGAAGTTGACATATTTCACTCCTGTGGAAGATGCGGAGCGCGAGCGGGGGCGGAACGATTCCGGGCGCGGTGAATGACACCCGATCGAGGGGCGGAGCGAACGGCTCCGCGGTGCGGTGCCCGCCCTGCTCCGGGGCCGTCGGTGTGCGCCGAAGGCGCTGCGGGCAACCCGGGGGCGGGGATGCCGGACCGGCAGGCGTCCGCTGCGGCGGACCGGGCCGAGCGCGGGGCGACCGCTCCGGTGAGCGGCCACCTCGAGGGCTTCTCCGAGCGAACGCGGAGGTGAGGAACACGTGGCTGATGAGAGCTCGATCGATTGGCCCGCGTTGCGCGCCGCGGCGACTTTCGCGGCCGAACACGCGTACTGCCCCTACTCCGGTCTCGCGGTGGGGGCAGCGGCGCGCTGTACGGACGGCCGGGTGATCGTCGGGTGCAACGTGGAGAACGCTTCCTACGGTTTGACGCTGTGCGCCGAGTGCACTCTGGTGGGAGAGCTCCGCATGACAGGCGGCGGGAGTCTGGTCGCCGTCTCCTGCCGGGACGGGAGGGGGAACCTGGTGATGCCCTGCGGCAGGTGCCGGCAGCTTCTCCACGAGCTGGGCGGGCCGGAGTGCCTGGTGGACACCCCGGAGGACGTCCTCCCCATGGGGCAACTGCTGCCGCACGCTTTCGGCATGCCCTCCTGAGGGAGTTCGCCGACCCGGTCGCCCGGGGAGCCGGAGCGAGACCTCCCGCGGGCTCTCGCGCCGGGGGCCGACATCGGGTAGTGGTTGGTGCCCCGGCTCACCGAGCCGGTGGTGCACAGCCCCGAGGAGTCCAACGGAGCAGTCGGATGCAGCACATCGCCCACACCGCCGTCGAGGTCATTCGCGCCAAACGAGACGGGCACAGGCTTTCCGAAGAGCAGATCTCCTGGGTTCTCGGGGGCTACACCCGGGGCGAGGTGGCCGAGGAGCAGATGTCGGCCCTGGCGATGGCCGTTCTGCTCCGGGGGCTGGACGAGCGGGAGACGGCGGACTGGACGAGGGCGATGGTCGACTCGGGTGAGGTCGTGGACCTCACCGGTCTGGAACGCCCGACGGTGGACAAGCACTCGACGGGAGGGGTCGGCGACAAGATCACTCTGGCGTTGACCCCGCTGGTGGCCGCGTGCGGAGCGGCCGTGCCCCAGCTGTCCGGGCGCGGGCTCGGCCACACCGGCGGGACGCTCGACAAGCTGGAGTCCCTGCCGGGCTGGCGCGCTCGACTGTCGGCCGCGGAGCTGCGCCGCAATCTCGACGAGGTGGGGGCCGTCGTCTGCGCGGCCAGCGAGCGCATCGCGCCCGCCGACCGCAAGCTGTACGCGTTGCGGGACGTGACCGGGACCGTGGAGTCGATACCGCTGATCGCGAGCTCGATAATGAGCAAGAAGAAGGCGGAGGGCACCGGCTCACTGGTGCTCGACGTCAAGTGCGGTTCGGGCGCCTTCATGAAGGAACGCGGGGAGGCCGCGCTGCTGGCCGACACCCTGATCTCGATCGGAACGGCCACCGGGTTGCGGACCAGCGCGTTGCTGACCTCCATGTCGACCCCGCTCGGGGAGAACGTGGGAAATGCCCTCGAAGTAGCCGAGGCCGTGCGGGTGCTGCGCGGGCAGGGCCCACCGGACGTCACCGAGCTGACGATCGCGCTGGCCCGCGAGATGATCGACCACTGTGGACTGACCGGGGTGGATCCGGAGGAGGTGCTGAGTTCCGGACGGGCTCATTCCCGGTGGAAGGACATCGTGCGGGCTCAGGGCGGGGACCCGGACGCGGAGTTGCCGGAGGCCGCCCACGTGCGCACGGTTCCCGCTCCGGCCACGGGGAGACTGGCCGTGCTGGACGCCTATGCCGTGGGGGTGGCTGCTTCCCGCCTGGGGGCGGGGCGCACCCGCAAGGAGGACGAGGTGCAGCACGGGGCCGGGGTGCGCTGTCTGGTCAAACCCGGCGAACGGGTGGAGTCCGGCCAGCCGCTGCTGGAGCTGCACACCGACACCCCGGAGAGCTTCGAGCACGCGCTGGCCGCCCTGGAGGGCGCTCACGAGATCACCGATGGGCCGGTGGAGCCCGACCCGGTGGTGCTCGAGCGCCGCCCGGGCGCCCGGCACGACGATGCGCGGAACGGCTCGTGAGCCGGGAGTCGACCGGGTACGCGTGGGCGGCCAACCGATGCCGGGCCGCCCGCTCACGAGACGACGGGAGGGGCCGCTCGGCGAGCACCTACGACGACCGGGGCGGAAAACACCCCACGAGGAGTGGTCCCGCCGGTCCCGTTCCGGCGGGATTCCGTCCCGCACGTGACGACAAGGTGCGGCGCTGCCCGATCCGGCCCGCTCACGAGCCGACGAGAGGCTCCCCCGCCGAGAAGTCACCCACGACAACCCGGACTGAGAACATCGGTCAGGCCGTGTCGGCCGTGTAGTCGTCGTCCGAGTCCTCGGCGCCGTTCTGCTTGTCCGCTTCCCGTTTGGCGCTCTTGGAGCGCCCACGGCGCTGCTGGCGTGGCAGCGTGGTCGGCGGGGAGACCGCGGAGTTGCTGTTGTTCGTGGGAGCTGCTCCACCACCGAGGATCAGTTCGGCGAAGGTGGCCATGGCCTCGTCGAGCTGCCCGGCGTGCTTGCGCTCGCTCTCCTCGTTGGCATTGCGGACCAGCGAGTCCAGCGATTCCGCGTCGGGGCGTTCGGCGAGGGTGCCCTGCAGCTGCGACAGGTCGTTGCCCAGCGTGCTGCCGACGTCGCCGATCCGTTCGGTGACTCCGCTCTCCACCGAGTCGATCCGGTTGTTGACGTTCTCCTCGACCGAGTCGATCCGGCCGGAGACCTCGTCCAGGCGGCCCGCCAGCGATTCGAGCCGGTCGGCGAGCTGCTGCAACCGTTCGGTGGGGTCCACCGCGGGACGCTCGGCGAGCGAGTCCAACTTGCCGTTGATCTTCTCGGAGCTCTCGGAGAGGTTCTCCCCGATGCCGTTGCGGACCTCCTGGGCCGCCTCGGTCACCGAGCGCTGCAACGATTCCCTGGTGCCGTCGAGATGTTCGTGCACGCCCTCGTCGATCTCGGCGAACCGGCCGCGCAGGCTGGTCTCCATCTGCTCGAGACGTTCCCGCAGCGGTTCCTGGACCGAACCGGGGACCTCGTCCAGACGAGTGTCCTGTTTGTCCAGATGTTGGCCCAGTTCCTCGAGTCGCTGGTGGACGTGCGTGAGCTTGTCCTCCAAGCCGTCCATCCGGCCCGTGACACCGTCGAAACGGCCCGCCATCCCGTCGAGCCTGCCGTCCAGCTGTGCGAACGGCTTGGATAATTTGTCGGCGAGTCCTTCGACCTGGGTGTTGAGCCCGGCGATCGCGTTTTCCTGGGACTCCAGTTTGGATAATGCCTCGTCGAGTCGTTCGGCGAGCACGCTGACTTCGGTGCGATCGGGCAGCTCGGACAGCCGTTTGCGTACGGAGCCGAGGGACTCCAGCGGCGACATCCGGGCGTTGATCTCGTCGAGAGCGTCGAAGATCTGCTGCTGTTCGCTTTCGCGGATCTCCGCGGCCCGTGTCAGCATGTTCCGCATACGGTCGAACGACACCGTGTCTTGGTTGTTCTCGTTCACGGCAAAGGTCGTCCTTCGTCGAGGGGGCGGGAGAGGACTAGTGGAGCGTAGCGAGTGGGCCGCCTCTTCGGCAGACACCCCCCGGCATTTTTCACGAATGCGGTAGTCGTCGTTCCGCTTTTCGGGGGAGCGGATTGTGCCTTTTCGCTGATCAACACTGGTGCTCCCGAAAAGTTTCCCGAAGTGTCCGGACCGGCCGCGTTCGATGGCAAGGGGACCCGGCGAACGGTCCGGGTGCGTGGCGAGCGTGTTCTTGACCCGAACGGGGGGCTTTCGTCGGTGTCCGGCGGACGTCCGTCCCCGTGCACGCCTTCGGATGCGAGCCACACACCACCCACGGTACTAGTTCTCGATCACTCGGGGGAGGGGCTCTTGCCGGTACGTGATCCAGATCGCGACGGTGCGAAACCGATATCGCGGTTCCGGTGTGGTGGGTGCGGGCGAGCAGGAAGGAGCTTTTTCCCTGTTCGGGCGCTTCGCGGTGCGCCGGGAACTCGTCGGAAGAGGTGATTCGAAGCCCCGGAAAAGGGCTTTCGAACAGAACACTGCGTGAATAAAAATCGAGAAACGCTTCGTGCCGAAGACGGTCGAAACACCGCCTGCGCGGTCGGCGCCGCCGGGGCCCTCGGCGCGGCAGCGCCGAAACACCCACCCACGGGGTCGGCACCGCCGCGGGGTCTCGGTCAAGGGGCTCGCGAGGACAGCCCCGACGTGGCGCAGGTGCCCGCTCGATGTCGAGGACCCCGCGGCGAGACCCCGACCGAGGTTCCGCCACAGGACCACCCGAGCAAACCGAGCCGCCGACCCCTCGAGTCAGTGGACGCGCAAACGGGCTTCGAACCCCTCCACGAGCTCACGCCACTTGGCGACCTCGTCGTCGAACGGCGGGGTGGGAGGCAGCCGGTTCGGGTCCGGACGCAGCACGAAGGAGACCATCCAGCCGAGACGTTCCGAGGGATGCAACGCCGCGTCCACGCTCTCGTCACCGGCCCAGCTCGCGGCGTCGTAGAGCAGCTCCTCCGCCAGGTCGAGCTGGGTCGGATCCACCTCGGAAGGCCCCTCGGCGAGATCGTTGTCCAGCCCGTCCAGGAGATAGGTGTTGTCCGGTTCGACCTCCACCTGCAGCTCTCCCGCGGTGGCCTTGCTCTTGACCCGGGACCAGGTGGCCACGCGTGCGAGGTCGGAGTTGTCGACCTTGTCCTCCGCCAGGTAGCGCGCCAGCGCACGCGGAGAGGTGCAGACGTCGATACTTCCGTCCGAACCCAGGAAGACCGGCTCGTCGTCGAGGTAGCAACGCAGCGAGTAGTAGTCCGAGCCACCGGTGATGATCCGGATCGGGTCTATGCCGATCTCCCGCCAGAAACCGGGCTCCTCCTCTTCCTCCGCGGTGCCGTCGACCTCGTCAACCTCGGAGGTCCCCGCGGAGCTCTCGGCCGAGGACGTCTCGTCGTCGCCTTCCAGTGCCTCGGCGAGTTCGCTCTCGGCGGTCGCCACGGCGGTGGAGTCCACGTCGGGAGCGGTCACCACGGCGTCGATGGCGTCGAGCAGCTCGTCCCACCGCTCGGCCACGACCTGGCAGATCCGCTTCCAGCGGCGCTGCCCCTCCTTGCCGCTGAACGGGAGAGTGCCCTCGTCGAGCAGATCGAACCCTTCGGCGGCCTGGAGGATCTCGGTGACGGTCTCGAGTTCGCACACCTCGGCCAGCGAGCGTGCCATCTCGACGATCTCCGAGAGCTCGTTGATGGTCCAGGTGTCCGGTGGCTCGGCCACGAGCTCGGGAACCCCGACCAGGTCGTACTGGTGGTCCTCGTCCGGACTGAGGTCCACGGCGGACAGAGCGGGCACCACGTGCCACGCGGGGTGGTCGTCCAGGTCGTTGTCCGCGCCGGACCTGACGAACGCGGCGAGATGAGCGGGGTCGGGGAACGCGTACAGATTCTCGTCGTGGCCGAGGAAGGCTTCCCACTCCTCGCCTTCCTCGCGCCATCGGGGAGCCCAGAGGGTGACCAGATCGCCCTGCGGCAGCCCGAGCTCGATCGGGACGATGTCCTGCGCCATCTTGCTACCTCCGGTCGCCGAAGCAGACGCTGCCGAAGCTTACGGGATGGGAATTGATCATCGGTACGGTGTCGCACCGTGTCGAAGCGGTCCGCACTACGCTACCTTCGCCCGTCGCGCCGCTTCGACGGTGCCACCCGTGGAAGGCGGCCATCGGGTTCGCGCAGGCCGGACCCGGCCTCCGCGAGCCCGGTGGTGACGGCAGCCGGGCGGCTCCGCGGTCGAGGAGCGGACGAACGGACCGGCAACCGGTCACGGTTGGCGGTACCCATGCGGGGGCGGTTCGGACGATCATGAATCGAATGGATGTCACCCTGCTGTGGAGTAAGATCACGATTTGGCTCGCCGAGCACGCCCCGGCGACGGCGGCCGAACTGAAGCAGGCTGTCCCGGCGCCGGATCTGGACGCTTACGAGGACGAGTTCGCGCTGAGTCTGCCCAAGCAGTTGCGTGAATGGTGGTCCTGCTGCGGCGGAACGGAGGCGGACGCGTTGATCGACGTGTTCCCTCCGTTCTACACACCGTACAGCGCCGCGGGGGCTTGGCGGGTCTGGTCCGGGTTCAGGAGGACCTGGACGGGCAAGTGGGAACGTCCCGCCTGCGACTACTACGCGGGGTCGGCGGGGAACAGCTTCCACCCGGCCTGGCTCCCGATCGCGGGGGACGGCTTCGCCGACGAGCTGGTGATCGACCTGCGCCCGGGGCCGCTGCGGGGGTGCGTGCTGGAATGGGAGCAGGAAGTCGCCCGGGTCGGCCCACCGGTGTGGCCCGACCTCGCCACGCTGCTCGCCGATGTCCACCGAGCGCTCACGGAGGGAGCCTCGGCCGGGTACAGCCGCGCCGTGGTCACCGAGGACGGGAGGCTCGACTGGCAGATCCGTTGATGTTCGAGTCGGCGGCTCGGTCGGCGGAGTGGTGTGCTTCGGCGGTGCCGCCCCGAAGGGTTTCCCGGAAACTTCCCCGGCGCGTGGCCCGGGGCCCCGCGCCGGGGCCGGTTCCCGCTGCGCAGCAGGGGGCGGGCCGTGGATCAGGCCCCGAGGGGGTGCCACACCGTTTTCAGCCCGGTGAACGCGCGCATACGACGCAGTCCGGGATCTCGGTTCCAGTCCGGCTCCGCGGCAGGGGCGTCGAACACTCGCTTCGCCGTTCCCGAGGCGTTGCGCTCCAGCTCGGCGCGGAGCGACTCCGGCGCTCCGGTCGGGTCCAGGGCGTTCACGTCGGCGTGCGAGGCCAGCCACGGAGCCAGCTCCCCGGCGTCCCCGGTGAGCACGTTGACGACTCCGCCCGGCACGTCGGAGGTGGCCAGCACCTCGCACAGCGTCACCGCGGGCAACGGTCGTTCGCGGTCGACGAGGACCACCGCGCCGTTGCCGACCGCGATCACCGGGGCGAGCACGCTGACCAGCCCCAGCAGCGAGGAGTGCCGGGGAGCCAGCACGCCGACCACGCCGAGAGGTTCCGGCGCGGAATGAGACGTGTAGGGACCGGACACCTGGTTCGCGCCGCCGAGCACGGTTCCGATCTTGTCGGTCCAGCCCGCGTACCAGAAGATCCGGTCGACAGCGGTGTCCACAGTGGCTGCCGCCTGTTCGCGGGAGAGGCCCTCGGCGTCCGAGACCAGGGAGGTGAACTGCTCGCGCCTGTCCTCCAGCATCTCGGCGACGCGGAACAGCACCTGGCCACGATTCCGCGCGGTCGCCCCGGACCAGGTCTCGAACCCCTTCCGCGCGGCGGCCACGGCGTCGCGCAGATCCTTGCGCGAGGCCACGGCGGCGTTCGCGAGGAAGCGGCCACCGGCGTCCTCGACGGTGCGGACACGGCCCGACTCGGACCTGGGAAAGGACCCTCCGATGTGGAGCTTGTAGGTTTTGGGCACCGTCACCCGCTCCCGTCCGCTCACCGGTTGTTCGCCTTCAGACATCGAGGTAAGCCTCCAGACCCGCTTGTCCGCCCGTGCGGGCGGAGCCCGATTCGCGGTTACCGCCGAACGGGGCCGTGGGATCGAACCCGTTGAACGCGTTCGCCCAGACCACACCCGTGCGCAGCTGACGTGCAGTCCACAGCGCGCGGGAGCCCTTCTCGGTCCACACCCCGGCCGTCAGGCCGTACGGTGTGTTGTCGGCCTTGCCGACGGCCTCCTGCGGCGTGCGGAACGTCAGCACGGAGAGTACCGGTCCGAAGATCTCCTCCCCGGCGAGGCGCATCGACTGCTGCACTCCGGAGAAGACGGTGGGGGCGACGAAGTAGCCACGTCCGGGCAGCGCACAGGGGCTGGTCCACTTCTCGGCCCCCTCGGCCTCGCCCGCTTCGACGAGTCTGGTGATCCGGTCCAGCTCGGCCGCGGAGTTGAGGGCTCCCACATCGGTGTTGCGGTCCAGTGGATCTCCCACCCGGAGGGTGCGCACCCGGTCCCGCACCCGCTCCACGAATTCCGCGGCGATCGACTCCTCGACCAGGAGCCTCGACCCCGCTCCGCAGACGTTGCCCTGGTTGAAGAAAGCACCGTCGACCACGCCCTGAACGGCCTGCTCCTGGGCCGCGTCGGAGAAGACGATGTTCGTGCCGTTGCCACCCAGCGCCAGCGTGGGGCGCTTGCCCGTTCCGGCCAGCCGGTGCTGGATCCGCTTGCCGACCTCGGTGGACCCGGTGAAGACCGGTTTGGCCACGTCGGGATGGGTGAGCAGCCTGTCGCCGATCTCGGCTCCGCCGGTGATCACGTTGACCACTCCCGCGGGGAGCCCCGCCTGCTCGCATAGCTCGGCGAAGACCAGAGCGCTGAGCGGGGTGGTTTCGGCAGGTTTGATCACCACGGTGTTCCCGCAGGCCAGCGCGGGAGCGACCTGGCAGGCCAACGTCAGCAGCGGGAAGTTCCACGCGAGCACCTGCCCGGAAACGCCGAGCGGTTCCGGGGCGGGACCGAAACCCGCGTAGTCCAGTTTGTCGGCCCAGCCCGCGTAGTACAGGAAGTACGCGGCCGCGTTGGGGAGGTCGAAATCACCGGCCTGCTTCACCGGTTTTCCGCTGTCGAGGGTTTCCAGTACCGCGAGTTCGCGGGTGCGTTCCTGGAGCAACCGGCCCAGGCGGAACAGGTACTTGGCCCGTTCGGTGCCCGCCAGACGGCTCCAGCGGTCGCGGAAGGCCTCCTCCGCGGCGGCGACGGCCCGGTCCACATCGGATTCGGTGGTCGTCGGCACTCCGGCGAGTCGTTCGGTGGTGGCCGGATTCACGCCGGTGGTCCTCTCGCCCGAGCCGTCGGAGAACGAGCCACCGACGAACAGCAGGTACTCGTCCCGCAGCCGGGCCAGTTCCGCGGATTCGAGGGCGGGAACGTAGCCCCAGGGGTCAGAACTCGGCTCCGTCACAGATCCACCGCCACGTAGTCGGGGCCACTGTAGTGGCCGTCGAGTTGCGTTCTTCGCTGCATCAACAGGTCGTTGAGCAGGCCGGACGCGCCGAACCGGAAAAGCAGGGGGCTCAACCACTCGGGCCCGGCCACCTCGTGCACCGCGACGAGATAACGGATCGCGTCCTTCGTGGTGCGGATGCCACCGGCTGGTTTGACCCCGCGCAGCTGTCCGGTGCGCTCACGCCAGTCCCGTACCGCCTGCAGCAGCACGTGGGTGACCGGCAGCGTCGCGGCCGGGGCGACCTTACCCGTGGAGGTCTTGACGAAGTCGGCACCGGCGAGCAGGGCCAGCCAGCTCGCCCGGCGCACGTTGTCGTAGGTGCCGAGCTCCCCGGTTTCCAGGATCACTTTGAGATGGGCCGCGCCGCAGGCCGCCCTGACCTCCCTGATCTCGTCGAAGACCTGCGCGTACCGCCCGGAGAGGAACGCCGCCCTGTCGATCACCATGTCGACCTCGTCGGCCCCCGAGTCCACGGCGAGCTCGACCTCGGCCAGCTTGGCGCGCAGGGTGGACCGGCCGGAGGGGAAGGCGGTGGCCACCGAGGCGACCCCGATGCCGGAGTCCCCCAGCCCCGCGACCGCGTCCGCCACGAGATCCGGGTACACGCACAGCGCGGCCACGGGGGGAGCCCCCACGTGCTGTGGATCGGGGTTGCGTGCCTTGGCCGCGAGGGCGCGCACCTTTCCCGCGGTGTCGGCCCCTTCGAGAGTCGTGAGGTCGACCATGCCGATGGCGGTGTCCACGGCACGCAGCTTGGCGTCCTTCTTGACGCTGCGCGTGGCCAGCGAAGCCGCGCGCTGCTCCAGCCCGACACGGTCCACGCCGGGAAGTCCGTGCAGAAAGCGCTCCAGGGTGGCCCCACCGCGTGCCGCGTCGGCGAGGTCGGGAGGCAATCGGGCCGGGCCGGGCGTTGTCCTGGCTCGGCTTGGTGACGGCGAATCGGCCATGTCCGCAGTCTAAGGGGTGCTTTCAGAATGCGGGGTGTTTGCGGGCGAGGATCATGCAGTGGGCGAGTTGGAGGAGGGCTTGGTGCATGTCGTCGCGGGTTTCCCAC
>NZ_JACBYW010000002.1 GCF_013408175.1 Actinopolyspora biskrensis | reverse complement strand
ACACAAAAAAACAAAAAACAAGAGCCACACACGCGTCAAGGCACTGTTGAATTCTCAAAGAACACACCCACCAACCGGCAGGCACACCAACCACAGACCCTCGGAAACACACCCAAAGACCCTGCGATTGAGGCACTTTCCAATCTAACACCCGGGATCACGCCTCCCCGAAGGGGGGTGCCCATCGATGCCGACAGGATCGCACCAATTTTGTTCAAGCTTCAACGATGAAACCCAGCCAACTTCGCAGTCGACTGTACTCACCGCTCCGGAGTCCGTCGAACACGACCTCCAGAGACCGACCTCGCGTCGACAAGAACTAATTTACACGGCACCCCTCCCGGTGTCAAGCGGGCCCAAAGTGCCGCCGGTCGAAGCGAAGGAGCAGGTCCAACGCTCCGCCGTTGCACCTGCGACCGTACTAGACCAACCGCACACCGGCCGTGTGACGCTTACCACGACGCAGTACCAACCAGGTCCCGTGCAGCAGGTCCTCCTTGGCCGGACACCAGGTGTCGTCCCGCACCTTCACGTTGTTCACGTAGGCGCCGCCCTCGTCGATCGTGCGACGCGCGGCCTTGCGTCCGGTGACCAGACCGCTCTCCACGAGCAGGTCCACGATGCTCGGCTGGTCGGAGAGCCGCAGTCGTACGTTCGGCACTTCCGCCAGCGCCGCGTCGAGCGTCCCCGCGTCCAGCTCCCCGAGGTCTCCCCGTCCGAACAGCGCCCGACTCGCTGCGATCACCTGCTCGGTGGCGGCCGTCCCGTGAACCAGCGTGGTGAGCTCTTCCGCGAGCTTGCGCTGCGCCAGCCGCTCACTCGGACGCTCGAGCGTCGCCTGCTCCAGCTCCTCGATCTCCGCGCGCTCCAGGAAGGTGAACAATCGCAGGTACTTGCCCACGTCCGCGTCGGCGGCGTTGAAGAAGTACTGGTACCAGGCGTAGGGCGAGGTCATCCCCGGGTCCAACCAGAGGTTGCCTCCCCCGGTGGACTTGCCGAACTTGCGCCCCTCCGAGTCCGTGACCAACGGCATGGTGAGCGCGTGCGCGGTGATGCCTTCCTGCCTGCGCAGCAGGTCCACCCCTGCGACGATGTTGCCCCACTGGTCGGAGCCACCGAGCTGAAGACGCGTGCCGTACCGCCGGTAGAGCTGCACGTAGTCGTTGGCCTGCAGCAGCATGTAGCTGAACTCGGTGTAGGACATGCCGTCCGTCTCCAACCGCCTCTTGACGGTGTCCCTGGACAACATCGCGTTGAGCGGGAAGTGCTTGCCCACGTCGCGCAAGAAGGCGGTCACCGACAACTCGGCTGTCCAGTGGACGTTGTTCTCCATGACCGCACCGGTGGCCGAGTCGTCGAAATCGACGAAGAGCCCGAGCTGCCGACGGATCCCCTCGGTCCACTCGGAGATCACGCTCTCGTCGTGCAGACTGCGCTCCCCCACGTCGCGCGGGTCGCCGATCAGACCGGTGGCGCCGCCGGCGAGAACCAGCGGACGATGCCCGGCGCGCTGGAAACGACGCAGCGTCAGCAACGGAATCAAGTGACCGGCATGCAGGCTCGGTCCGGTCGGGTCGAAGCCCGCGTACAACGTGAGTGGCGATGAGTCGAGATCACGCCGCAACGATTCGAGATCGGTGGTCTGTGCGACCAACCCGCGCCAGGAAAGCTCGTCAAGGATGTGCTCACTCACGGTTCCAGTCTCGCTCACCTCCGAAGCGCGCTCCCAGCCGGGGCCCGGACGACGCGGAGGTTCCGCTTCGGCGCCCCCACGGCGCCCCGGACGGAAGACATCAGTCAGACGCCGTCCCGCACCCGACGTCGCCCGCCTCGCCGGTACGAGC
Source organism: Actinopolyspora biskrensis (assembly GCF_013408175.1). Taxonomy (GTDB): domain Bacteria; phylum Actinomycetota; class Actinomycetes; order Mycobacteriales; family Pseudonocardiaceae; genus Actinopolyspora; species Actinopolyspora biskrensis. The sequence continues at coordinate 618,887 of NZ_JACBYW010000002.1, read as the reverse complement.
TGACGGCGGGTGAACCGTGCACCCAGGAACGCCAGGGAAGCTCGGTGGCGGTGGAGACACCCACCCTGGGGCCGCTGCGGACCTCCTCGTCACCGACCTCTGCTCCGCGGAACAAACGCAGCGACGAGTCTCCGGCTACGAGGTCCGTGCCGTTGTGCTCACGGGTGATCCCCAGCACCCCGGCCAGCCGAGCCGGACCGCTGGCCAGTGCCGTGTCCTTGCGAACGGCGGGACGCCGATTGCGGGCAAGCGCGGCACCGCTCAGGACCTCCCCCGCACGCAGGAGCACGGCTCCCGGAACACCGTCCTGCGAGCAGACCACGTTGATGCAGAAGTGCATCCCGTAGACGAAGTAGACGTACAGGTGTCCGGCCGGGCCGAACATGACCGAATTGCGCGCGGTACGTCCCCGGTAGCAGTGCGACGCGGGGTCGTCCCCTCCGCGATACGCCTCCACCTCCACCAATCGCACACCGACCTCTCCCTCGGGAGAGGTCGACCACAACTCGCTGCCGAGCAGGCAACGCGCCACGCGGAGGGGATCCCGGGCGAGTTCGGAACGTGTCAAATCAGTCACGGTGGTGACACTACCGGGAAATCGAACGCTTCCGGCGGAGACCGCGCCCACCCCGCTCACGGCCCTGGAACCGCGCGGTGGGCGAAACGGTGATCAACCCGGCAGCCAGGCACGGTGCTCGGCCACCCGCTCCGCCACGCGAGCCGCCTGCTCGGCGACCCTGGCAGGCGCGGTACCACCGCGCGAGTTCCGGGCCCTCACGGACCCCTCCACGGTCAGCACCTCGCGCACCTCGCTCGTGAGTTCGGGATGCGCGTCCGCCAGCTCCGCGTCGGTGAGCTCGCCGAGTCCGACACCGCGTTCCTCGGCCACACGCACGCACTCCCCGGAGGCCTCGTGAGCGACACGGAACGGCACCCCGCGCCTCACCAACCACTCGGCCAGGTCGGTCGCCAGCGTGAACCCGGAGGGAGCCATCTCGGCCATGCGCTCGGTGTGGAAAGTCAGGCTCCCCAGCATTCCCGCCATCGCGGGCAACACCATCTCGAGCTGATGCACCGAGTCGAACAGTGGCTCCTTGTCCTCCTGCAGATCCCGGTTGTAGGCGAGTGGCTGTGCCTTGAGGCTGGTCAACAAGCCGGTGAGATTTCCGAGCAGCCTCCCGGACTTCGCCCGGGCGAGCTCGGCCACGTCCGGATTCTTCTTCTGGGGCATGATCGAGCTGCCCGTGGCCCAGGAGTCGTGCAGCGTTATGTAGCCGAACTCTGCCGTGTTCCACAGCACCACTTCCTCGGCGATCCGGGAGAGGTTCACCCCGAGCATCCCGAGGCCGAAAGCGGCCTCCGCCGCGAAGTCCCGGGCCGAAGTCCCGTCCATGGAGTTGTCCACCCCGTGCTCGAATCCCAGCTCGGTGGCTATGGCATCGGGATCCAGGCCGAGCGAGGACCCGGCCAGCGCACCGGATCCGTACGGGGACACCGCGGTCCGCGCGTCCCAGTCCCGCAACCTCTCGACGTCACGCAGCAGCGCCTGGGAGTGCGCGAGCAGGTGGTGCGCCAGCAGCACGGGTTGCGCGTGCTGCAGGTGGGTCCGCCCAGCCAGCACGGCGTCGGGGTGACTCGCCGCCTGCTCCCGCAGCGCGTCGACGACGTCGAGGGTCGCCGCGACCACTCTGCGCACGGCATCCCGCAGCCACATCCTGAACTGGGTGGCCACTTGATCGTTGCGCGAGCGCCCCGCACGCAGTTTGCCGCCCAGTTCCGCGCCGACGCGTTCGAGCAGACCGCGTTCCAGCGCGGTGTGCACGTCCTCGTCCTCCGGTGCGGGCCGGAAACGGCCGGCCCGCACGTCCTCCGACAGCTCGTCGAGGCCCGCCAGCATCCGGTCGAGCTCCTCGGCCGTCAGCAGGCCGGCGCTGTGGAGCACCCGGGCGTGCGCGGCCGAGCCCGCGATGTCGTACGGGGCCAGGCACCAGTCGAAATGGGTGGACAGACTGAGCGCGGCCATGGTTTCCGAGGGACCGGACGCGAATCGTCCTCCCCAGAGCATCGTAGGTCGCGACTGGTCGTCCACGGAGTTCTCCTGTTCGGACACGCGAAGTTCCTCGAGAGTGAAGTACGGGCACGGTCGACGGCGGTGAGCGGGGGCCGCGGGACGTACCGGAAACGCCCCCGCCCGGTGCTCAGCTGTACTGCTCGCGCTTGGAGGCGATCTTGCTGGGAAGGCCCCACAGCTGAACGAAGCCCTTGGCCAGTTCCTGATCGAAGCTGTCGCCCTCGTCGTAGGTGGCGAGGTTGAAGTCGTACAACGACTGGTCGCTGCTGCGGCCGGTCACCACGGCGTTGCCGTTGTGCAGCGTCATCCTGATCTGACCGGAGACGTGACGTTGCGTGTCGGCGATGAAGGAGTCCAGCGAGCTCTTCAGCGGGGAGAACCACAGGCCGTCGTAGACGAGTTCGCCCCAGCGCTGCTGCACGGTCCGCTTGAACCGGGCCTGGTCCCGCTCCAGAGTCACCGCTTCGAGCTCACGGTGCGCCGTGATCAGCGCCAACGCTCCGGGAGCCTCGTAGATCTCCCTGCTCTTGATGCCGACGAGCCGATCCTCGACCATGTCGAGCCTGCCCACGCCCTGGGCGCCCGCCCTCCGGTTCAGCTCGGTGACCGCCTGCAGTGGTGTGACGGCGGCTCCGTCGATCGTCACCGGCACCCCGCGGTCGAAGCCGATCACGACCTCGTCCGGCTCCCGCTGCTGCGTGGGATCCGCGGTGTAGGAGTAGACGTCCTCGATCGGGGCGTTCCAGATGTCCTCGAGGAAGCCCGTTTCCACCGCGCGGCCCCAGACGTTCTGGTCGACCGAGTAGGGCGACTTGTTGCTGACGTCGATCGGCAACCCGTTCCGTTCGGCCCAGGAGATCGCCTTCTCCCTCGTCCAGGCGAAGTCGCGCACCGGTGCGAGCACCTTCATCTCCGGGGCGAGCGCGCCGATGCCCACCTCGAAACGGACCTGGTCGTTGCCCTTGCCGGTGCAGCCGTGCGCCACGGTGTCCGCACCGTGCTCCCTCGCAGCGTCGGTGAGGTACTTGGCGATCAACGGCCTGGACAGGGCCGAGACCAGCGGGTACTGGTCCATGTACATGGCGTTGGCCTGCAGCGCGGGCAGGCAGTACTCTTCCGCGAACTCGGCGCGTGCGTCCGCGACCACGGCCTCGGCGGCGCCGCAGGCCAGTGCGCGCTTGCGGATCGTCTCCAGGTCCTCGCCGCCCTGCCCCACGTCGACCGCGACGGCGACGACCTCGGCGTTCGTCTCCTCGGCGATCCAACCGATGGCCACGGAGGTGTCCAGTCCTCCGGAGTACGCGAGTACGACCCTGTCACTCATGATTCTGCTCCTCGTACGGTGTGGTCCTGTCGTGCCGCACCGCCCGCCCACGGGCGGAGTCCTCGGCATCCTGGGTTGAATTCGATTGTTGCGCGGCGAGTTCGCGCAGTCGTTCCGCGAGCTCGCCGCCGGTGAGGGGTTCGCGCGCCACCACCATCAGCGTGTCGTCACCGGCGATGGTGCCCGCGACCTCCTCCATGGCCGATCGGTCGATGGCGCTGGCGAGGAACTGCGCGGCTCCCGGCGGGGTCCGCAACACGGTGAGGTTGCCGGATCCCTCCGCGCTGACCAGCAGGTCCCCGAGTAATCGGCTCAACCGAGCGGTACCGCCCTGAACCCCCTGGACCGGACTACCGTCCTCCGGGATGACGTAAACCGGCTGACCGCCGTCCGGTCCCCTGAGCTTGACCGCACCGAGCTCGTCGAGGTCCCTGGAGAGCGTGGCCTGGGTGACGTCTATGCCGTCCTCGGCCAGCAGTCCAGCCAGTTCGGTCTGGCTGCGGATCTCCTTGCCGGTGACCAGTTCGACTATGCGCGCCTGACGCGCCACCCTCGTGGTCATCGTCGCTGCACCAACCAAGTCAACAGCGCCTTCTGGGCGTGCATCCTGTTCTCGGCCTCGTCGAACACCGCGCTGGACGGCCCGTCCAGCACCTCGTCGGTGATCTCCCACCCGCGGTGGGCGGGCAGACAGTGCAGCACGCTGGTCTCCTCCTTGCCCGTGGCCGCGAGCAGCTCGGCGTTGAGCTGGAAGGGCCGGAAAGGTCCCACCCTGTCCTTCCCGTCGTTCTCCTGCCCCATCGAGGTCCACGAATCGGTCGCCACGACGTCCGCTCCGGACACGGCCCCGGTCGGGGAGTCGAAGACCTCCACGGAACCGCCGGTCTCGGCCGCGCGCTTCCGCGCCGCGTCTAGCACCCACTGCTCCGGCGCGAAGCCGTGCGGGGCCGCCGCGCGAACGTTCATGCCCGCGGTCGCCCCGCCCACGAGCAGGGAATGCGCCATGTTGTTGGCACCGTCACCCAGATAAGTGAGCGTCAGCCCGGGCAACGGGCCGTGGCGCTCCCGGACGGTCTGCAGGTCGGCGAGGACCTGGCAGGGGTGGAACTCGTTGGTCAACGCGTTGACGACGGGGACGTCCGAAGCCGAGCTCATCGCGTCGATCCGCGCCTGGGCGAAGGTTCGCCAGACCACCGCGTCGACGTAGCGGGCGAGCACGCGAGCGGTGTCCTCGATCGTCTCCTCCCGCCCGAGCTGCATCGTTCGGGCGTCGACCACCACGGGGTGTCCTCCGAGCTGCGCTATCCCCGTCTCGAAGGAGAGCCGTGTCCTGGTGGACGTCTTCTCGAAGATGACGGCGACCGATTTCGGCCCGGCCAGGGGTGTTGAGCTCCCCCGTCCGTTCTTGAAGTCGTCCGCCAGCTCGAGAATCTCGAGCTGTTCGGCGGGACTCAGGTCGTCGTCCCGCAGAAAGTGCCGCAGTGTCATCGGGTTCCCTCTTCTCCGCCTGTGGACATCGAAAGCGCCTCGGACAACACCTCGCCCAGGTCACGGACGAACCGCTGTGCCTGCTGCCGTTCGAGGACCAGCGGCGGCGCCAGTCGTACCGCGTCCGGACGGACGGGGTTGAGCAGGTAGCCACGCTGTCGTGCCGTCTCCACCACCACGGAAGCGAGCTTTTCGTTGAGCTCGACGGCGATGAGCATCCCCGCCCCGCGTACTTCCCCGACCAGCGGGTGGCCGAGTCGCTCGATCATGGTGACCAGCTCCTCGCCCAGCCCGGTTCCGTGGCGGAGCAGCTGTTCGGACTCGATCGTGTCCAACACGGCGAGCGCCGCCGCGCAGCAGACCGGGTTGCCGCCGAACGTGGTGGCGTGCTGGCCCGGGTTCAACATGGCGGCCGCCTCACCGATCCCGATGCACGCCCCCAGGGGCAGTCCGCCCCCGAGCCCCTTGGCCAGGGTGAGCACATCGGGCAGCACGCCTTCCCGCTGGAAGGCGAACCAGTGTCCGGTGCGACCGATCCCCGTCTGCACCTCGTCGAGGACCAGCAGGGCACCCGCGCGGTCCGCGATCTCCCGTGCCGCCCGCAGATACCCCTCGGGGGGAATGACGATCCCGGCTTCCCCCTGGACGGGTTCGAGCACTATCGCCGCGGTGTCCTCGTTCACCGCCGCCTCGAGCGCGGCGGTGTCCCCGAAGGGGACGTGCTCGACGCCGGTGGGCAGTGGTTCGAAGGGCTCCCGTTTGGCGGGCTGTCCCGTCAACGCCAGCGCGCCCATCGTCCGCCCGTGGAACCCTTCGGAGGCCGCCACCACTCCGGGACGCCCGGTACGCCGGGCGATCTTGAACGCGGCCTCGTTCGCCTCCGACCCCGAGTTGCAGAAGAACACACGCCCGCTCTCGGGGACTCCGATCAGCGTGAGCAGTCGCTCGGCCAGCCGCAGCTCCGGCTCGTGGCTGTAGAAGTTCGAGACGTGGCCGAGTGTCGCGATCTGCTCGCTCACCGCCCGCGTCACGGCCGGATGGGCGTGACCGAGCACGTTGACGGCGATGCCGCCGAGGAGATCGAGGTAGGTGTGCCCCTCGACGTCGGTGACCTCGCAACCGGAACCGCTGACCAGTTCCAGCGGCGGTGTGCCGTAGGTCTGCATGATCGATTCCCGCCAACGCCGTGCCGCGCCGGCGTTGTCGTTGCCTCCGGAGGACATCAGTTCTCGTCCTTTCCTGGTTCTGGTTCTGGCGGAACGACCATGGTTCCGATGCCCTCACTCGTGAACACCTCGAGCAGCACCGAGTGAGCCAACCTGCCGTCGATCACGTGCGCCCTCGGCACTCCCCCGGAAACGGCCTGGAGGCAGGCCTCCATCTTGGGGATCATCCCGGATGCCAACGTCGGCAGCAGGGAACGCAGCCGTCGGGTGTCCAGGCTGGAAACCAGCGAGTTCCGGTCCGGCCAGTCGGTGTAGAGCCCTTCCACGTCGGTGAGGACCACCAGTTTCTCCGCACCGAGCGCCTCAGCCAGTGCTCCCGCGGCCGTGTCGGCGTTCACGTTGTGCACCACCCCGTCGGCGTCCGGGGCCACGGTGGAGATCACGGGGATCCGTCCCGCCGCGATGAGGTCGAGCACGGCCGCGGGGTCGACGCTGTCGACGTCACCGACCAAACCGATGTCCACCGGCTCACCGTCCACCACAGCGTTGCGCCTGCGCGCGGTGAACAGCTGGGCGTCCTCTCCGGACATTCCCACCGCGTGCGGACCGTGCTGGTTGATCAGGCCGACGAGTTCGCGACCGACCTGTCCGACCAGCACCATCCGGACGACTTCCATCACCTCGGGAGAGGTCACGCGGAGTCCGCCGCGGAACTCCCCCTGCACACCGAGCCTGTCCAGCATGCTCGTGATCTGCGGACCGCCGCCGTGCACGACGACCGGCCGCAGCCCCGCCAGCCGCAGAAAGACCATGTCCTCGGCGAAAGCCCGCTTGAGCGTTTCGTCGGTCATCGCGTTGCCGCCGTACTTGACCACCACCGTCGCGCCGCGGAAACGCTCCAGCCACGGCAGCGCCTCGGTGAGCACACCGGCTTTCCCGGCCGCGTGGGCCAACCGTTCATCGGCTCGTGTCTCGGTCATGAGGAGTAGGCGCTGTTCTCTTCGACGTATCCGTGGGACAGATCGGTGGTGAGCACGGTCGTTTCGTGCTCACCGAGCCCGAGGTCGATCACGATCTCGATCTCGCGGCCGGACAGGTCGACCTCGCTCCGGTCGACCACCGGGGTGCCCTCCGAGTACAGCGTCACCCCGTTCGCGGCGATCTCCATGCGGTGCGCGTCCATCTCGACGTCGGAACGCCCCACCGCCATGGCGATGCGTCCCCAGTTCGGATCCGATCCGAACAACGCGGTGCAGACCAGGTTGTCCTCGGCGACCAGCCGCGCGAGGTGAACTGCGTCGGACTCCCGCAGGGTCCCGCGCACCGTGATGTCGACCGCCTTCGTGGCTCCCTCGGCGTCGTACTGCAGCTGGCGGACCAGGTCGTTGCACGTCTCGGTGAGCAGTTCGGTGAGTTCCCCGGCTTCGGGGGCGACTCCTGAGGCCCCGGAGGAGAGCAGCAACACCGTGTCGTTGGTGGAGGTCCCCCCGTCGACGTCCAACCGTTCGAAAGTCGTACCGGCGGCCTGCCGCAACGCCGCGTTCAGCGTGTCACCGTCGACGACGGCGTCGGTCGTCACCACGGCCAGCATCGTCGCCAGGTTCGGGGCGATCATCCCCGCTCCCTTGACCATCCCCCCGACGGAGAAGCCCGCGCCGTGTTCACGGAAAGCCTGCTTGGGTCCCGTGTCGGTGGTCAGCACGGCGGTGGCCGCGTCGGTGGCCGCACGCTCGGAATCGGCGAGCCCGGCAACGGCGACCGGCACACCGCTTCGTACGGCGTCCATGGGTAACCGCTGTCCGATGAGACCGGTGGAGCAGACGGCCACGTCGATGGCCCCGATGCCGAGCTCCTCGGCGACCTTCTCCGCCGTGGCATGGGTGTCCTGGAATCCTTCCGGTCCCGTGCACGCGTTCGCGCCCCCGGAGTTGAGCACCACCGCGTGGAGCCGCCGCTCGCGCAGCACCTGTTCGGACCAGAGGACCGGAGCCGCTTTCACCTTGTTCGTGGTGAACAGTCCGGCGGCCTCCCTGCGGGGGCCGTCGTTGACGACCAGGGCGAGGTCCGCCGAGGAGCCCTGCTTTATTCCCGCGGCCACACCGGAGGCCCGGAATCCGCCGGGGCCGGTCACCCCGCCCCGCACCGCGTGCTCCCCCGCCCCGGGAGACGTGCCGTCGATCTCGTCGTGGGTGCTCAATGTTCTCCTTCGGCGTGGTCGACCACGGTGTGCTCCGCCGCTCGCAGGGCGTGGACCGCTGCCGCCAGCGACCCCGCGGGGACGAGAATCCAGTCCGTTTCGAAGGTGGCGAGCGTGAACACGCTGATCCCCGCCTCGGCGAGAGGGTTCAGAACGCTCGCGAGGACGCCCGTCAGCTCGAAATCCAGCGGACCGACCACCTCCAGGACCCGAAAGGGCCCCTGGCAGTTCGAGTTCCCGGAGTCGCCGGCGGCCTGCTCGTAGTCGAGCACCAGCGTCCTGCTCCCGGCAGTGTTCAGCTCGGCCGTCAGCGGAGCGGAAAGCCCTGGTTTCGGTTCCGCGCCGGCCTTCGGGGCGGTCACCGCGAGTCGTTGCCCGTGGACCCGCAGGGTCAGGTTCTTCACGGGGCCACCCCCGACAGCGGCAGACCGGTTTCCTCCGGCAGGTCCAGCGCGAGATTCATGCACTGCACAGCCCCACCCGCCGTTCCCTTGGTGAGGTTGTCCTCGGCGCCGACCGCGACCACTCTGCCCGCGTCGACGTCGACGGTCACCTGCAGCTGTACCGTGTTGGCCCCGATCGTGGCCGAGGTCTGTGGCCACTGCCCTTCGTCGAGCACGTGGACGAACGGCTCGTCCGCGTAGGCCGCCAGGTAGCTCTCCCTGACCCGGTGCGCGTCGACGTCGTCCCGCAGCGGAGCGCTGCAGGTGGCCAGGATTCCCCTGGGCATGGGAGCCAGCACCGGAGTGAACGAGACCTTCACCCGCTCACCGGCGACCGCACTGAGGTTCTGCACCATCTCCGGGGTGTGCCGATGCGCTCCTCCCACGCCGTAAGCACTGGCCGAGCCCATCACTTCCGCGGAGAGCAGGTGGGACTTCAGCGCACGTCCCGCCCCGGAGCTGCCGGTCGCGGCCACGACCACGGCCTCGGGGCCCACCGCGTGAGCGGCGAAAGCGGGCGCCAAGGCCAGCGAGACCACCGTGGGGAAGCACCCGGGGACAGCGATGCGGGCGGCCCCGCGCAGTTTCGTCCTCGCTCCGGGCAGTTCCGGTACGCCGTACGGCCAGCTCCCCGGATGGCGCCCGCCGTACCACCGCTGCCAGTCGTCGGGGTCCTCGAGCCGGTGATCGGCTCCGCAGTCGATCACCACGGTGTCGCCGAGTTCGGCGGCGAGTTCGGTGGAATGCCCGTGCGGCAGCGCGAGAAACACCACGTCGTGCCCGGCGAGCACTTCCGTGCTGGTCTCCTCCAGCTTCCGGTCGGAGAGCGCGACCAGGTTCGGGTGGTGCTCACCCAACGAACTCCCGGCACTGCCTCCCGCCGTGAGCGCACCGATCTCCACCTGCGGATGCGCGAGAAGCAGCCGGAGAAGCTCACCGCCCGCGTAACCGCTCGCACCGCCCACAGCCACCCGTATAGCCATACGAATGATTATGCACAACCATGCAATATCAATCAAGCGTTTTCGACAGTTACTCGCGTTACTCCGTAAGAACTTCCAGCAGAAGGCCTCGCCCGGCTCCGGTACTCAGCCCACGCGGCCCGAGTGGTTCGGAGTGCGTGAGTCGGAGGCACCGCACACCGGGGCGCGAACCTCCCGGCGGTTCGCCGATCCACCTTCCTGGGCCTTCCGGGAGCTTCCGGGACCGGACAAAAATCGGGTGACCGGCCCGTCACCGGACCGGTCACCCGAATGTCCCCACTGTGCGTCGGGAGCGCTCACCCCCGCAGCGTGGCCCCGAAGCGCTCGTTCGCCGCGGTGAGAGCGGCGTCCCGAACCTCGGTCGCCTCCTGCTGTGTCAACGTGCGATCCGAAGCACGCAGCTGCAGCGCGAAGGCCAACGACTTCTTGCCCGCACCGAGCTGCTCCCCCGTGAAGACGTCGAACAGACGGATCTCCTCGACGAGACCGCCACCACCCGTCCGCAGCGACTCGGCGAGCTCCGCGGCGGGAACCCCCTCGTCGACCACCAGAGCGAGATCGAGACGGACCGGCGGGTAGGACGAAACCACCGGTGCCGGCCTGCTCTCGGTCAACGGCAACGCGTCCAGATCCAGCTCCATCGCGCAGGTGCGCTTCGGCAGCTCGAGCGCTTCGATCACCTTCGGGTGCAGCTCCCCGGCGTGGCCGACCACGGTGCCGCCCACCGTGAGCTCGGCACAACGCCCCGGGTGCCACGGTGGATTCTCCCCGGCGGAAACGCCCAGGGACACCCCGACCGTGTCCGCGACCAGCCGCGCGGCCTGCACGGCATCGGCCCAGCCTGCCGCTCGTCCGGAACCCCACCAGCCGGAACGCTCCCGCTGCCCGGTGAGCACCACTCCCACGTGCTTCGGCTGTGCAGGCATCGCGGAGCGCAGTTCCGCCAGACTCTCCTCGGAGGGCCGGGTTTCCACGCCCAGTTCCGGAACGGCCCGCTGCTCCTTCTCCGGCAACACCACCTGACCGATGTGAAACAAAGCGAGATCGCGCCGACCGCGGGACAGATTGCGCTGCAACGAGTCCAGCAGTCCCGGCAGCAGAGTGGTGCTGATCAGGGAGCGGTCGGCTTCGAGAGCGTTCGCCGCGCGCAGCGCGTTGCGCCTGGGGTCGCTGTCCTCCAGCCCGAAGGCGTCGAGGGTCTCCTCCCCCGTGAACGGGAAGGGCAGCACCTCGACATAACCGTCGTGCGCCAGCGCCCGGGAAACCGCGCGCTGGCGCAGCTGCGCCGCGTCGAGGCCGTCCCCGGCCGGAGCAGCGGGCACGACGGAGGGAATCGTGTGGTACCCCTCCAGGCGCAGCACCTCTTCGACCAGGTCGGCGGGCTGGGACAAGTCGGGGCGCCAGCTCGGCGGAGTGGCCGTGACCACACCGACCCCGTCCGCGGAGGTGCCCACCTCGATCCGGCACCCGATCTGGGTCAACCGCTGCACGGTGACCCCGCGTTCGTAGCGCACGCCCGCGATCCGGTCCGGCAGCGCGAGCGGCATCGTCACCGGAGCGGGCGCGATCGGCTCACCGACATCAGTACGGCCCGCGCTGATCGTCGCCTCGCCGTACTCGACGAGCAGTCGAGCCGCTCGTTCGGCGGCTACCGCGGCGACCGCGGGATCCACGCCACGCTCGAACCGTTTCCCCGCCTCGCTGGGAAGACGGTGCCTGCGAGTCGTACGCGTGATGCTCGCGGCGTCCCAGTTGGCCGCCTCCAGCAGGACGTCGTTGCTGTCCCTCCCGATCTCGGTGCTGGCCCCGCCCATGACACCGGCCAGCGATACGGGCCCGGAGTCGTCGCAGATGACGATGTCGTCCGGATCCAGCTCGCGCCGCACATCGTCCAGCGTGGTCAGGGTCTCGCCCGCAGCGGCGCGCCGCACGACCACGTCACCGGAGACCTTGGCCGCGTCCCAGGCGTGCAGCGGCTGGCCGAGCTCCAGCATGACGTAGTTGGTCACGTCCACGGGCAACGAGATCGAACGGACCCCGGCCAGGGCGAGTCGACGCTGCATCCACCAGGGCGTGGGGGCGGCGGGGTCGACACCGGTCAACCGACGGAACACGAACCGTGAGCAAGCGGTCTCGTCCTCGATGCGCACGACTCGCGAGGGGCGGTCGTCATCCGGGATCGAACGGTTGGCCGGGTCCCCGAAAGGCACGTCCAAAGCGTTGGACAGCTCACGGGCCAGGCCGCGAACCGAGAAGCAGTACCCCCTGTCCGGGGTGATCGACAGCTCGATGACCGAGTCGTCCAGACCGACGATCTCGCCCGCGTCGCTTCCCGGATCGGCCGATCCCGGAGGCAGCACCAGGATGCCGTCGTGGTCCTCACCGATCCCCAGTTCGCGAGCCGAGCAGATCATGCCCTCGCTGACCCGGCCGTAAGTCTTGCGCTCGGTGATCTCGAAGTCTCCCGGCAGCACCGCTCCGGGCAGCGCCACCACGACCAACGAGCCCGCGCTGAAATTGGTGGCACCGCACACGATGCCCCGAATCCGCTCCTCGCCCGTCTCGGACTCCCCGACCTCGACCCGGCAGTAACGAACGGGCTTCTTGAAACCGGTCAGCTCTTCGACCTCGGCGACCCGGCCCACGACGAGGGGGCCGGTGATCGGGGTGAGGTGAGTGACCTCTTCCACTTCCATTCCGATGCGCACGAACGCCTCGGCCAAGGTCTCCGCGCTCGTTTCCTCGGACAACTCAAGATGCTCGGCCAGCCAGGAAACCGGAATCCGCACTGGATCGCAGCCCTTCTCTCGATCATGGTGGGGTCAGAAGTACCGATGAACGCCCGGTCCACCGGCCGGACTCAGTACTCGATGCCGAACGCCTCGGTGAATCGGACATCCCCCTCGACCATGTCCCGCATGTCGGGGATGCCGTTGCGGAACTGCAGCGTCCGTTCCAGCCCCATACCGAAAGCGAATCCGGAGTAGGTCTCGTGATCGACCCCGGAGGCACGAAGCACGTTCGGGTGGACCATGCCGCAGCCGCCCCACTCGACCCAGCCGGCTCCCCCCTTCTTCTCGGGGAACCAGACATCGACTTCGGCCGAGGGCTCGGTGAACGGGAAAAAGCTCGGCCTGAACCGGGTGCGCGACTCGGGTCCGAACATGGAACGGGCGAAAACGTCCAGCGTTCCCTTGAGATGGGCCATGGTCAGCCCCTCGTCGACAGCCAGCCCCTCGACCTGGTGAAACACCGGTGTGTGCGTGGCGTCGAGCGCATCGGTACGGAACACCCTGCCCGGGGAAACCCGGTACACGGGGGGTTCGCTGTTCAGCAGCGCACGCACCTGCACCGGGGAGGTCTGGGTTCGCAGCACCAGCCCCGAGTCCTCCGGGGCCACGTGGAAGGTGTCCTGCATGGTGCGGGCCGGGTGATCCTTGCCGAAGTTCAGCGCGTCGAAATTGAACCACTCGGCTTCCAGCTCCGGACCCTCCGAAACCTGCCACCCCATCGCCACGAACCCATCCGATATGCGCTCGATGAGCTGGGTGATCGGGTGCCGCGAACCGGAGGGAACACGATCGGTGGGAAGCGTCACATCGACTGTTTCCTCCCTCAGCACCCGCTCGTCACGCTCGGCCTGCAACTCGGCGTGCCGCTTGTCGAACTCCTCCTGGATCACCCGGCGCGTCTCGTTGACCCGTTTTCCCGCGTCCGCCTTCGCCTGCGGGGGCAGCGCCCCGATCTCACGACGCGCGGTCAGCACCGGGGAACGCTCCCCCAGATGAGCGGGTTTGGCGGCGGCCAGCTCGTCGAGATCCGCGGCGTCCTCGAAGGCCTTGCGGGCGTCGTCGACCGCGCTTTGCAGCGTCTCCGGTGCGAGCGCGACGACCTCCTTCGGGTCGTACGGGTCGTTGGCTCCAGACATCGTCGCTGTGTAACTCCCGTATCCGACGGCCCGCTCACGCGAACCGATCTTGACGTGTGAAAACTCTTTCCCTGCTCGTGGACAGTCTATGCGATGCCCGCGAACTCCCCTGCGCCGTCACGAGCGAGTTCGATCACGGTGGGGCGGAGAACTGCCGTGCCTCCGTCACGCGTCGCGCGGGTGGACGCGCCGGGCCGAGGTGTACAGGCAGACCGCCGCGGCCGTGGCGAGATTGAGACTCTCCGCACGACCGTAGATCGGGACGCGCAGGGCGTGATCCAACTCCGCGGAGCGTTCTCCGAGCCCGTGGGCCTCGCTGCCGAAAACCCAGGCGGTCGGGCCGTCCAGCCGTCCCCGACGCTCGGCGGTGTGCAGGTCCTCCCCCGCGCCACCCTCCGCGCCGATCAACTTCATGCCCGCATCCCGACAGGCCGCGAACACGGCGCTCACGTCACGCTCCCGAACCAGCGGGAGGTGGAAAACGCTGCCGGTGGAGGCCCGGACCGCCTTCCCGTTGTAGGGATCGACGGTGTCTCCCGCGAACAGCACCGCTTCGGCTCCCGCGGCGTCGGCGACGCGCACGACGGTGCCGGCGTTGCCCGGGTCGGCGACGTCGGACAACACGGCGACCAGTCGGGGGCGAGCAGCCAGGACACCGTCCATCGAGGGGCGTGGCAGACCGCACGCGGCGACCAGCCCCTGCGGGGTCACCGTTTCGGAGAGCGTGGCGGCGGCCCGTTCCGTCACGATTCGCAGCGACACTCCCACCGCGGCACAAAGATCGGTGATTTCCGGGTTACGCCGCAGGGCCTCGGGAGTGGCGAATACCTCGCGCACTCCGGTGGAAGCGCCCCCGGAGGGATGTTGCCCCGACAAGGCGTCCAAGGCCTCGGTCACGGCCATCGCACCTTCGGCGAGGAACATCCCGGCGCGCTCACGCCCGGCACGACGTGTGAGCTTGCGGGCGGCGCTCACCCTCGAGGAGCGCTCCGTCAACGGAGTCTCCACGGTTCCGGGGCGCGCCATTCCCTCCTCGCTCATCACGTCGCTACGCCGGGCGCTCGGTCGAGCCGAGATCAGGCCGCGCCTTCCGGCAGGCTGCCGCGAGCCTTGTCACACAGCGCGGTGAACGCCTGCGGATCGTTGACCGCCATCTCGGCGAGCATCTTGCGGTCCACCTCGACCTCGGCGGCCTTCAGGCCCTGCATGAACTTGTTGTAGCTGAGACCGTTCTGCCTGCTGGCGGCGTTGATACGCATGATCCACAGCTTGCGGAAGTCACCCTTGCGGGCGCGGCGGTCCCGGTAGGAGTAGACCTGCGAGTGCAGCATCTGCTCCTTCGCCTTGCGGTAGAGCCGAGAACGCTGCCCGCGATAACCCTTCGCCGACTCGAGAACCTTCCGACGCTTCTTCTGAGAGTTCACCGCTCGCTTGACGCGTGCCATTGGTTTCGTCCTGTCGATCGTATTGGGGGCGGCCCTCCGCCCCGGAGGATAAGGCTGTCACTCGTTCCGGACGGCACGGCTGCCCCGCGGCCCCCGGCGAAGACGTGGCGGCTTCAGCGCCCCAGCAACTTGTTGACCTGCCTCTTGTCGTTGGGGGAGACCTCGGTGGTGCCCTTCAGACGACGCTTCAGCTTGCTGGACTTCTTCTCCAGGATGTGCCTGCGGCCGGCACGCTCGTGACGCAGCTTCCCCGAGCCGGTGACCTTGAACCTCTTGGAAGTGCCACTGTGAGTCTTGTTCTTCGGCATTTTCGTCCTCTTTTCGTGCGAACGCCGGGCAGAATCCCAACAGGAAATCCCGCCCGGCTTGCGTTCCGGGGTGAAGTCACGACCGGGTGGACGGCCGCCGTCGATCCCGATTCCGCTGGACGGTTATGACGCGTTCGCCTTTGTCTTGTTGCCCTTACCGGTCTTGTGCGGCGCCAGCACCATGGTCATGTTGCGGCCGTCCTGCTTGGGTTTGGCCTCGATGAAGCCCTGCTCGGAGACATCGTCGGCCAGCCGCTCCAACAACCGGAACCCCAGCTCGGGGCGCGACTGCTCACGGCCGCGGAACATGATCGTCACCTTGACCTTGTGCCCCTGACCGAGAAAGCGCGAAACGTGACCCTTCTTGGTCTCGTAGTCGTGCGGATCGATCTTCGGGCGGAGCTTCTGCTCCTTGATGACGGTCTGCTGCTGATTACGGCGTGATTCGCGAGCCTTCTGCGCACTCTCGTACTTGAACTTGCCGTAGTCCATGAGCTTGCACACCGGCGGGCGAGCCTGGGGAGCGACCTCGACGAGATCCAACTCCGCTTCCTCGGCCAACCGAAGTGCGTCCTCGATACGGACGATGCCGACCTGTTCCCCGTTCGGCCCGACCAAGCGGACCTCTGGCACACGGATACGGTCGTTGATGCGCGTCTCGGAGCTGATGGGGCCTCCTCGGTTCGATGGCGTTCCTATGCTGCACCGCGGCGTGAAGCTCGCCCCTAGAGCAATGCAGCCGTCCCGTGGGCCTGCAGACCTGACGGGACCCTCTTACTCCAACCGATCGAACCGGTATGGCAATACCGTTTCAATCCACCGTCGGACGACGTCCGTGGCGGGATCGGGACCCGGCAGCCTGCGAATCAGCCACGCGGGTGGGAGCGGGGCTCCACTTTTACGCCCCCGAGGTTCGGGGGCGTTGCGCGCATGCAACAGTAACAGGCGTGACCGAGCCGCAGCCAACCGAGCCCCCCGAGCCCACCGGACGAACGACCGACAGTGAGTACGGGCAGCACCTCGACACCGCGGGTACTACGGACAACGTCCGTGACCTGGACAGTGTTCCAAGCGTGGAGATAATCAGCCGATCGGCCGTGATGCTGATGTCGGCGGCGGCGGAGAAACTGGGGCTGGCCGAGGAGGATCCCGACACGGCTCCCGTGCGTGACCTGGACGAGGCACGTCGGCTGATAACCGCGCTGGCCGGACTGATCACCTCTTCCGTCGAGTACCTCGGCCCCCACGCGGGAGCGATGCGGGACGGTCTGCAAACGCTGCAACGGGCCTTCAGGGAGGCTTCGGCGGAACCGGACCCGCCGGGCCAGGGACCCGGTGAGAAGTACACGGGCCCCGTCAACTGACGCACGCGAAACGGCGGACGTCCCGGCATTCCGGGCCGTCGCGCCGTCCCCCGACCGCGACTTCACCAGATGGGCGAGCACCTCGGGCGAGCACGCTCCCGCGGGCGGGATCGTCGTCCCGGTCGCCGCGCCGACCGAGGTCCTACTCGTCCCCGAGCACCGCCAGCGCGTCGATCTCGACCAGCAGGGCGGGCGGAAGCCCGACGTAGACGGTGGTCCGCGCCGGATACGGCTCCCCGACCACCCTGGCGTAGGTTTCGTTCATCTCCGCGAAGTGCGCCACGTCGGTGAGATACACCCGCAGCATGAGAACGTCCCCGGGCCCGGACCCCGCCTCGTCGAGGATGGCGAACACGTTGCGCAGGGCCTGTTCCGTCTGCTCGGCCACCGAACCGGAAACGGGCTCTCCGGTGGTGGGATCGACTCCGGTCTGTCCGGAGACCTGCACGAGGTTCCCCTTGCGCACCGCCTGGGACAGCGGCACACCGGCCGGAGGCCTCGGGGCGTTCGGAGTGGTTATAACGCTTGTCGACATGCGCTCTTCCTCTCGAATCGGATCATCCGTGCGGTTGCCAGCCGAGTTCGGCCGAGATGTGCGCGCACGCTTCTTTCAGTTCCCCGCTCCAGCCGAGCAACTCGTCGAAGTCGAGCAGCACTTTCGGAACGGAGACGGAGACCGCGGCGACGACCGCTCCACGGGGATCGCGCACTCCGGCCGCGACGCAGTGCACGAAGTCCTCGTGCTCCCCGCGGTCGAAGGCGCACCCCTCGGCCAGCACCCGGTCCACTTCCGCCAGGAGCGACTCCGCGCCGGTGACGGTGCGTTCGGTCAACGCGGGGTATTCCAGCCTCGCGGCCAGTTCCCTCCTGTCCTGTTCGGGCATGCCCGACAACAGCACCTTCCCGACCGCGGTGCAGTGCAGTGGAGCTCGCGCCCCTACCCTGGAGTACATCCGCACCGAACGACTGCTGTCCACTTTGTCCACGTAGACGGCTCTGTCCTCTTCCCGCACCGCCAAGTGCACCGTGTGGCCGGTGCGTTCGCCCAGTTCCCGCAGCTTCCCGCGGGCGGCGGCACGCACGTCGATCCCGTCCAGCGCGCAGTTGGCCAGTTCGAACAACGCGCTCCCCAGCCTGTAGTGGTGCGCGTCGGGGCGGTTCACGAACCTCGCGGACTCGAGGGAGCGCAGCAGTCGCATCGCGGTGGACTTGTGCACTCCCGCTGCTTCCGCCAGCTGATCGAGGTTCCGCGGCCCTTCCGCCAAGGTGTTGAGCAACGCGAGTCCACGCTGCAGGCTCTGACTCATTCCCTCGCCCTCGATCCGTCCGGGGCGGCGACTCCGCACACGAGCCGCTCCCTCATACTCACTATCGCGCTGCGCAGGGGTTTCGGTTCGCGGACACCCGCTGTCCACGTTGACGCGCACCCACCGGGATGCTAAACAGCACCGTACCAATATATGCAACACTCATTGCGTTCGATGCAACTGGAGGTTCGGTGCGGGCGGCGACTATGGACCGAGCGGCAGTACGCGGTCTGCGGGACGAGCGAATCGACTGGCGTTTCAAGGGAATGCCCTCCGAGGCCTTCGGCAGCACGGTCGAGCAGTTCCTCCGGACGCGCCCGAACCTCCGGGACAGCGGATTCGTGGGCCCACTGCTGCTTTTGGACCGCCCCGCGCTGGAGCACAACCTGACGACGATGGCCGACTGGTGTTCGCGTCACGGCGTACTGCTCTCCCCGCACGGCAAGACCACCATGGCGCCACAGCTCTTCCAGCGCCAACTCGACCACGGCGCCTGGGGGATCACAGCAGCCAACATCAGTCAACTGCGGGTCTACCGAGCGTTCGGGACGAGCCGTGTCCTGCTGGCGAACCAACTCGTCGATCCGAACGGACTCTCCTGGCTCGCCTCGGAGTTGGAACGGGACCCCGAATTCCTCTTCTGCTGCTGGGTCGACTCCACGCGGAACGTGGAACTGATGGAGCAGGCGCTGTCCGCTGCCGAGTGTCGCCGCCCCGTGGACGTACTGGTCGAGCTCGGCGGACAGGACGGGCGCACGGGGGTCAGGAACGCCACGGAGGCGCTGGAGGTCGCGCGGGCGGTGCACGCGAGCCCGAACCTGCGCCTGGCCGGTATCGCCGGTTACGAGGCCGCGATGTCGCACGATCTCAGCGACACCGACCTGGTCGCCGTGGACGACTACCTCTCCGGGATGCGCGAAGTCGTCACCGGTGTCTCACAGGCGGGGCTGTTCGACGAGGTCGACGAGATTCTCGTGACAGCGGGCGGGAGCTCCTACTTCGACCAGGTGGCCGAGGCGCTCACCACGCCGTGGGGACTGGACAGGCCCGTCGTCCCGGTCCTGCGCAGCGGCTCCTACATAACCCACGACCACGGTTTGTACCGCACCATGTCGCCCTTCGGACGTGCCCACCGACTTGCAGGTCCCGAAGAGCCCTTCCGCCCCGCACTGCGCGTACTGGCCCAGGTCGTCTCCCGCCCCGAACCGGATCTGGTGCTGCTGACCCTCGGAAGGCGCGATGCCTCCTTCGACCAGGACCTCCCACAGCCGCAGCGGGTGCGCACCGGCGACGGAAGCCGCCCGCTGAAGGGTGCGCGGGTGACGGAACTGGCCGACCAGCACGCTTTCGTCCGGGTGCCCGCGGACTCCGCCACGGAGGTCGGCGACTGGTTCGAGTGCGGGCTTTCGCATCCGTGCACGGTGTTCGACAAGTGGCCGCTGATACCGCTCGTCGACGGAGACGAAGTGGTCGATCTCGTACGCACCTTCTTCTGACGGAGGTTTCGCTCACCGGGCAGTTCCGTCCGTCGGAGCACTCGCTCCACCCCACCGCTCTCGCTGCGGACACCTCCTCGAACAGCGCCTCTCTGCGATCCGGTCGCCCCGCACGGTCCATCCGGGACGGGAACGGTTCGAACAACCGCGTGGCTGCCCGCCCCTGTTCCGCCACGGGCGCCGCGCCGCGGATGGCGATCGGCGATTCATCGAAACTTTGGTCTAGTCCATTCGGCGAAAGTGCGGCACACTAACCGAAGCCGCCGGACCGGCGAACCGCCCCCGAACCACGACCGACCCGTTCCCCGGTCCGCACGAACGACTTCGAGGAGACGAATTGGCCACCACCCCGAATCGTCGCGCTTTCCTCACCGCGCTCGGCGCGGTGGGAACCACCACGGTCCTGGCGGGCACGAGCAGCGCCCAGTCTGCCGGTCACCACCGCCCCGTGTACCTCGGCAGCTTCAGCTGGACCGACCCTCCCGGAAAGGGCCTCCAGGTCGTCGCGCACGACACCGCTTCCGGCGCGCTCCGCCCCAGGAGCACGATCGACGGAGTTCCGGACGCGTCGTGGTTGGCCTTCTCCCGGCAACGCCACGTCCTGTACACCACCAACGAGCTGGTCCCGAACGGATCGATCACTGCGCTGAACCTCGACGACCCGTGGAACCCCCGGATACTGAACACGCGGTCCAGCGAAGGCGCAGGCCCCACACACCTGAGCGTTCATCCGACGGGGCGCTTCCTGCTGACCGCCAACTACACCGACGGAACGGTCGCGGTCCATCGCCTGGAGGGGAACGGGGCCGTCGGTGAACCCACCGATCTGGTTCAGCACTCCGCGACACGACGCGCCCCCAAAGCACACCAGGTGATCACCGATCCGAGCGGCCGGTGGGTCATCACCGTGGACCTCGGCGCCGATGCCGTGCACACCTACCACCTGGACGCAGTGGACGGAAAGCTGCGGCTCAACCAACGGTTGCCGGTCCGGAGCGGCAACGGCCCCAGGCACGTGGAATTCCACCCCGAGGGGCGGTACGCCTACCTGGTCAACGAGCTCGCCAGCACCGTGACGGTGCTGGAGTGGCACGCCAACTCCGGAGAGTTCACCACCGTCTCCACCCTCGACACCCGACCGCCGGACGCCGACGGTGAGAACTTCCCGGCCGAGATCGCGGTCGACAGCGCGGGGCGGTTCTGCTACGTCACCAACCGCGGGGACGACACCGTGGCCGTGTTCACCATCGGGAACCGAGGAGCTCGGCTCCGGCTGAGCGACACCGTCTCCACCGGCGGCGCCTGGCCGCGTCACTGCACACTCGCCCCGAGTCGGCGCTGGTTGTACGTGTCCAATCAGAACTCCGGGACCATCACCCGGTTGCCACGTGACCGGAGCACGGGACGGCTCGGGCCCGTCGCCGAGACCGTCGGAGCCCCCGGAGCTGTCGTGTTGGCATTCCGAGGCTGACCGGTGTCCTCCCTCCGGATCGTCGTGGGTGGTTGCCGAGCGGGACCTCTCGCGGGTTCGTGAGCGGGTGCCCCGATATCAGGGCCACCTGCACGACGCCGGGTCCGTCCTCGCGAGAGCACCACGGGAGGAACCGCGGCGGCACGAGCCGATCGGGTGGGATCGGCGCTGCCCCGCCGAAGAAAACCCCGTCCCCACCAACGACTCGACCGGAAAAACTGTCCGGGGACTCGTGGCGGAACCCTGCAGGAGCACCGATCCGCGAGCACGAGCACACCGACATCTCTACCGGTCTAGACCTTGTTTCGGCCCGACTGGCCACTTAGCATCAGCTCTATTGCACAGAACAGAACAAACGTTGCACTGAACGCAACGGAGGTGTCATGCGGTTCTGGAGATTAGCCGCCGTGGCCGTAGCCGGAACACTGCTGGTCGGCTGTGGACCGCCCCAGGTCGACCAGTCCGGCTCCGGCGCAGACAAACGCACCGGAACCCTGCGGGTGTGGCTGTTCGACGAAGCCAACCGCTCCCCGAAGGAAAAAGTGGTGAACTCGGCCGTCCGGGAATTCGAGAACACCCACGACGACGTCACCGTGGATGTTCGCTACATCGCGGTGGACACTCGGTCGGAACGATTCACCGGCGCGTTCAACGATCCGTCGAGCGCCCCGGACGTGGCCGAATTCGGCAACACCGATCTGGCCAGTTACGTAGCGGCAGGCGGAATGGCCGAGCTCGACGAGATGCTCGAGCAGTGGCCCGCGGCCGACGACCTGTCCGAGTCGGTCCTGGAAACCGCCGGAGTGAACGGGAAAACCTACGGTGTCCCCTGGTTCACCGGTGTCCGCGCGCTCTACTACCGCACGGACGTGTTCGAGGAGTTGAACCTCGAACCACCACGAACCCTCGGGGAACTCGCCGAGACGGCGCGGAGAGTCCACACCGAACGTCCGGACATGTACGGCATCTCGGCTGGCGGGAAGTACACCTACGCGATGATGCCGTTCATCTGGGCGTCCGGGGGTGAGCTTGCGACGAAGAACGGTTCCTGGGAATCGGCGATCGACGCGGAGGAAGCCCGCACCGGCATCCGCCGCTACACCGAACTGATCGATCCCTCCGTCTGCCCGCCCGAGCAGTGCGCGCAGTTGACCGGAACGGAAAGCGTGCAGGCTTTCGCGGGCGGAAAAGCAGCCATGACCATCGGGGGAGACTTCAACCGCTCGGCCGTCGACGCCGGGGCGGCGGGCGAGAACTACGACGTCGTCCCGCTGCCCGGCACCGAACCGGGTTCGATCGCGCCAGCCTTCGCCGGAGGAAACCTTCTCGGAGTGCTGCGCTCCTCGGACAGGTCCTCACTGGCCCAGGAATTCATCCGGGTTCTTGCGGGCGAGAAATACCAGCGTCAGATGTACGAAGCCATGGGATACCTGCCCACGCTCGAAGGCGTTCAGGACCAGGTCGCTTCGGACGACCCCACGGTGCAGCCCTTCGTCGAAACGCTGCAGTCGGGCACTCGGTTCGTTCCGAGCACACCCGCGTGGTCCGAGATCGACGCCCAGGAGATCCTGCCGACGATGGTGCAGCGAATAGCCAACGGCAACGGGGTGCGCAGCACCACGAAAGACGCGGCCCGGCGCATGGACGAGGCGTTTCGGTGACCGGTCGTAGCAGGACCCCGAACGAGCGCACCCGGCCAAGAACCAACGGGTGGCACACCGAACACCGGAAAACGGGTTTCATCAGATGACCGCCCAGTCCAGCACCGAGCCGGACACCGCACGGCGACTGCCTCCCCCTCGGGCCGGGAACCGCCGTCGGCCGCGTCCGCGCGGGCCCCGAACGAACGGACGCACCGCCGCTCTGTACCTCGCCCCGACCGGCATCGTGCTGCTCGCGGTGATGGCCTACCCGCTCTATCAACTCGTGCAGCTCTCGCTGTACGAGTACGGGCAGGCCCAGGCGAGCGGGGGTGCCCCGCTGGAGTTCCGCGGACTCGGCAACTACACCGCCCTGCTCGGGGACGCGCGGTTCTGGATGGTGCTGCTCAACACCTGCGGCTTCGCCGCGGTCTGCGTGCTGGGCAGTCTGACGGTGGGGATCGCGCTGGCCGTGTTGGCGAGCAGGGTGCGCTGGCTGCCCCGCACCCTGCTGTTCCTGGCCGCCCTGGGTGCGTGGGCCACCCCGGCCGTGGCCGGGTCCACGGTGTGGCTGTTCCTGTTCGACCAGGACTTCGGCCTCGTCAACGAGGTCCTCAGCGGAATCGGCCTGGAGAGCATGGAGGGGTTCTCCTGGACCTACGACCGCTTCGTCGCCTTCGCCCTGGTCGCGGGTGAAGTGATCTGGTGCTCCTTCCCCTTCGTCATGGTCACGATGTACGCGGGCATCAAGGCCATACCGGGCGAGATGATCGAGGCCGCCGCGCTGGACGGCGCCTCGACCTGGCGCACCACCCGCAGCGTGCTGATGCCGATGCTGCGTCCGCTGCTGGTCATCGCCACCATCCAGTCGATCATCTGGGACTTCAAGATCTTCACCCAGATCTACGTGATGACCGACGGAGGCGGCATCGCGGGACGGAACCTGGTGCTCAACGTGTACGCCTACCAGGAGGCGTTCGCTGGATCCAGTTACGGCCTCGGTTCGGCCATCGGAGTGGTGATGACCGTTCTGCTGTTGCTGATCACGATGATTTACCTGCGCGTGCAACGAGGAGTCGGGGAGAGCACATGACGACCGCGGTTCGCACTTCCACACGACACGGGACGGGACGAAGAGGGCTGGTCAAGCGTCCGGCCAGGACCCTGGCGGAGATCGTGGCGGTCCTCGTCGCCGCCGTGGTCGCCTTCCCGCTGTACTGGATGCTGCTCACGGCGTTCAAACCGACCGGACAGATCCAGTCCACCGATCCGCGTCCGTGGACCCTGTCGCCCACGCTGGAAAACTTCCGCCGCGTGTTCACAGTGGACAATTTCGGGCGGTACTTCCTCAACAGTGTCGTCGTGGCCGGAATCGTGGTCCTGGTGTCGCTGCTGATCTCGTTTCTGGCCGCGGTCGCCCTCACCAAGTTCCGGTTCCGCGGGAGAACGGTACTGCTGGTGATGATCCTCGTCGCCCAGATGGTCCCCGTCGAGGCACTGACGATACCGCTTTTCTTCCTGATGCGTTCGGTCGGCTCGGTAGCACCGTGGTTCGGACTCAACCACCTGGGCTCGCTGGTCCTGGTGCACCTGGCTTTCAGCCTGCCCTTCGCGATCTGGATGCTGCGCGGTTTCGTCGCCGCCGTGCCCGACGAGCTCGAGGAAGCGGCCACCCTGGACGGGGCGGGCAGGTTCCGATTCACCTGGCAGGTGCTCTTCCCGCTGGTAGCACCCGGTCTGGTCGCCATGAGCGTGCTCTCGTTCATCCACGCGTGGAACGACTTCCTGTTCGCCAAGACGTTCATAATCTCGGCTACGGAGAACCAGACGCTCCCGCTGGCGATCCTCGTCTTCTTCAAACCGACGGGCAACGACTGGGGAGCGATCATGGCCGGTTCCACGCTCATGACGATCCCGGTGCTGGTCTTCTTCGTGCTGGTACAGCGCCACCTGGTGTCCGGAATAGCGGGAGCGGTGAAGGCTTGAACCACGAAACCCCCTGCCCGCTGAACGCGGTCGTCCCCCGTCCGGCAACCGTGCACCCCCGGCCCGAAACGCTCGTCCTGGACGCCGACACCACGATCGCGGGTGAGGCGGACGCCGTCCGCTGGTTCAGGGAGACGGTGGGCGGGGCGACCGGCCTCCCGCTGCGGGAGGCTCGGAACGGGCACATCACCTTCCGCGTCACCCCCGGGGAGCTCCACGGTCCCGAGAGCTATCGGATGAGCATCACCCCCGAAGGAGTTTCGGTACGAGCGCACGATCCCGCCGGAGCGCACTACGCGGCGCAAACGCTCAGACAGCTTCTCGGGGCGGGCGCGTGGCGCGAATCGGTCGTTCGTACCGGACCGTGGACCCTTCCGTGCGGAGAGCTCGAAGACCACCCGCGCTTCTCGTGGCGCGGGTGCCACCTCGACCTCGCACGACACTTCCTGCCCAAGCGCGAGGTACTCCGCTTCGTCGAGCTGTTGGCCGCGCACAAGCTCAACGTGCTGCATCTGCACCTCACCGACGACCAGGGATGGCGCATCGAGGTCCCCGGGCTGCCCCGACTGACCGAGGTCGGAGCCTGGCGGTCCGGTTCACAGCTCGGGGCCGGACCGACAGCCGAGCACCTGGCCCGTCCGCACGGTGGTTACTACACGAGCGAGGACCTGCTCGAGATCGTCTCCTACGCCGCCGAACACCACATCACCGTGGTCCCCGAGGTGGACGTGCCGGGACACTGCCAGGCGGCCATCGCGTCCTATCCCCGGCTGGGCACCGATCCGCACCGCCGACTCGACGTCTGGACGGGTTGGGGGGTCAGCGAGCACGTGCTCAACGCGGAGGAAAGCACCGTGGACTTCTTCCGCCGGGTGTTCGACCACGTTGTTTCCGTCTTCCCCTCCCCCGTCGTCTGCGTCGGGGGCGACGAGGTTCCCGCTACCGAGTGGGAGAACGACCGGCGCTGCCGGGAGCGCAGTCGCGAGCTGGGCCTGCCCGAGCCGGCTGCCCTGCACGGTTGGTTCCTGCGCAGGATGGCCGAACACCTGAGGGATCGCGGCAGGAGGGCACTCGGCTGGGACGAGGTCCTCGACGCGGGGGGCGCGTTGCCCTCCGGCAGCATCGTCGCCTCGTGGCGCGGGGAGGAAGGCGGCAAGCGGGCGGTCGCGGCCGGGCACGACACGATCATGTGTCCCGAGCAGGAGGTCTACCTGGACCACAGGCAGGCGGATCACCCCGAGGAGCCGGTCCCCGTCGGATACCTCCGCACCCTCGAGGACGTCCACGACTACGACCCCGTCCCCTCGGACATGCCGGACGGGAGCGCACACCGCGTGCTGGGCACTCAGGCACAGGTGTGGACGGAACACCTGGACAGCCCCTCCAGAGTGGATTACGCGGCCTTCCCGAGACTGTGCGCGCTCGCCGAGGTCGCCTGGCTCTCCGCCCGCGCACGGAACTTCACGGAGTTCCACCGAAGGCTCGCGACGTACCACCTGCCGAGGCTGGAAGCCCTCGGCGTGGAGTTCCGTCCGCTGGACGGCCCGCGTCCCTGGCAAACCCGTCCCGGTGTCCCCGGAAAACCGCGCTGAGCGAACCGCTGCCCGACCCCGGGCACCCGCTCACGAAGCTCGCGGGGAGGCTCCCGCCAGGCGAGCACCGACGGCCGCCCGGGCCCCCGTTCAGGGGACCACCCGGGCCAGCACTTGCCGGAAAGCGTCCCGATGCACCCTGGCCGGGTCCGCGGCCAGGTAGTGTCCGATCTCGTCCACGAACCCCGCCGGAGTCATCGGGGGCGCGTAAACGGTGCCCGGGGACTCGCTCGCGGTGATCTCGCCGGCGCGGCTCGGGTACAGCACCAGCGCTCCCACCACCTCGATGTCCCGCAGCAGTTCCCGGTAGGTGGCGATGCTCTCGGCCAGGTCGGTGCTCCCGCCCCGGAAAACGCTCCCGTTGCGCCGCAACGTGCCGTCCGCGTCGGCGGTGTAATGCCCCGGAAGCCACATTTTCGACTCGACGAGCACCAGTCTCCTGCCGCAGAGCACCGCGTGGTCGATGTCGGCGAACACCGAGTCGGGCCAGGAGAGGCCGTGAAATATCCGGACCCCGGGAAGACGGGTCAGATAGGTGGACAGCAGTTCCGCGGTCAGTCGTTCGCCGTGTTCGCCTCTGACCCCGGCCGGTTCCCCGAAGACGGTGCAGCGGCCGAACTCGGTGATGAACGCCCGGTCCTCGGAGGCCGCGGGCAAGTACTCCGGTGCGTAGCGGTAGGCCCCGGCCACGGCTATGGCGGGCATCAACCACAGCACCAGCAGCAGCGGCCACACCTCGCTGACGAGGACCACCGGCAACAACAGCGCCCATCCCCCGACGGCTGCCGCCATGGCACCGCCACGGTGCTGAGCTCGCGGGATGTAGCGGACCGGCTGCTTCGGGTTCACGGCGTGCCACCACGGCAGCTGATCCACATCGGGTTCCGGCTTCGGTGGCACGAAGTTCGGATCGGCGCCGAAGTCCCTTCTCGTTCTTCGCGTGTGGGGACGTCTCCGGCGCCGTGCGACCGTGGGGCCTCCGGAGGCGCGCCCGTCCGTTCCGCTGCCGAGGTCGCCGCGGTCGTAAGCGGCTCGGCGAGCCGGATCACTGAGGGTCTCGTAGGCCTCCTGCAGGTTCCGGAAGGTGCCGGCCGTTCCTCCGGCGTCGGGATGCATCACGCGCGCCAGGGAGCGGTAGGCGGACTTGATCTCCGCGGACGACGCGTCTCGGCCCACCCCGAGCAGCTCGTAGTAATCGACCCCGTTCACGCTGTGCGACCACCTTCCGTTCCGACACTGTGACGATACGGAAGCGTGGGACTCGACGCCCAGAGGGCTTCCGGACGGAGAACGAGTATCGATCGTCCGGAAGGCGCGATCTGTCGGGTGTGGCCGCAGTACATAGTGTCCCGGAGAATATCGCGAAACTCCGGAATGATCATCCACATGGGACACGAACGTGGCCCCGCCCCGGATATCGTGCCGCCGCACCGGAAACGGTGCTCTCCGTGGGCGAGTTCCCGTTCGGGAAGCGCGCACGGAGAGCACCGGCAGGACGGACCGGGAACCGGCCCGGAGGGTTCGCGGGCCGGTTTGCTCGGCGGGTCAGGCGGTTACGGGCGGCTGCGCCGCTCGCACGACGACCGCCCCTGCCGGGCGAGTACCCGACCGAACCACGCGGGCACTCACTCGTGTTCGGCCAGAACGGGTGCGAGGAACCGGCCGGTGTAGCTCTCCCCGACCCGCGCGACCTCTTCGGGAGCCCCCTGCGCGACGAGCCGTCCCCCGCCGTCACCCCCTTCGGGTCCCAGGTCCAGCAGCCAGTCCGCCATCTTGATCACGTCGAGGTTGTGCTCGATGACGACCACCGTGTTGCCCTTGTCCACCAGTCCGTTGACCACGCCGAGCAGTTTCCGGATGTCCTCGAAATGCAGTCCGGTGGTCGGTTCGTCGAGAATGTAGACGGTTTGACCGGTCGAACGCTTCTGCAGCTCACTGGCGAGCTTGACCCGCTGCGCCTCTCCGCCGGAGAGGGTGGGAGCGGGTTGGCCCAGCCGCACGTAACCGAGACCGACGTCGACGAGCGTCCTCAGGTGGCGGTGAATCGCCGTGATCGGTTTGAAGAACTCGGCGGCCTCCTCGATCGGCATGTCCAGCACCTCGGCGATGCTCTTGCCCTTGTAGTGCACCTCGAGGGTCTCCCGGTTGTAACGGGCGCCCTTGCAGACCTCGCAGGGCACGTACACGTCGGGCAGGAAGTTCATCTCGATCTTGAGGGTTCCGTCACCGGCGCAGGCCTCACAACGCCCCCCCTTGAGATTGAACGAGAACCTCCCCGGCTGGTAGCCACGCACCTTCGCCTCGTTCGTGGCGGCGAACAGTTTGCGGATCCGATCGAAAACCCCCGTGTAAGTGGCGGGGTTGGAGCGCGGCGTCCGGCCGATGGGTGACTGATCCACCTGGACGAGCTTGTCCACGTGTTCCAGCCCCCTGATCCGCTTGTGCCTGCCGGGGACCGTGCGGGCCCCGTTCAGCTTGTTCGCCAACGAGGAAGCCAGCACGTCGTTGACCAGGGTCGATTTCCCGGATCCGGACACCCCCGTGACGCCGATCAGACAACCGAGCGGGAAGGGGACGTCGATCTCGTCGAGGTTGTTCTCCCGAGCGCCGACCACGGTCAGCTGACGTTTCGGATCACGTTCCCTGCGCGCTTCGGGAAGCTCGATACGTTTGCGCCTGGACAGGTAATCCCCGGTCAACGAGTTCTCGTTGGCCAACAGCTCGTTCACCGGCCCCGCGTGCACGACGTGCCCACCGTGCTCGCCCGCGCCCGGACCGATGTCGACCACCCAGTCCGCGCTGCGCACGGTGTCCTCGTCGTGCTCGACCACGATCAGCGTGTTCCCGAGATCGCGCAGTCTGCTCAACGTGTCCAACAACCGCCGGTTGTCCCGCTGGTGCAGTCCGATGGACGGTTCGTCCAGAACGTAGAGAACCCCCACCAGGCCGGATCCGATCTGGGTGGCCAGCCGAATACGCTGTGCCTCGCCTCCGGACAGCGTCCCCGCGGGCCGGTCCAACGAGAGGTACTCCAACCCCACGTCGAGCAGGAAGCCGAGCCTGGCCTGCACCTCCTTGAGGACCCTGCCCGCGATCATCTGCTCGCGTTCGCCGAGTACCAGCCCGTTGAGGAACTCCGAGCAGTCCCGCACGCTC
This sequence comes from Actinopolyspora biskrensis, assembly GCF_013408175.1. Classification (GTDB taxonomy): domain Bacteria; phylum Actinomycetota; class Actinomycetes; order Mycobacteriales; family Pseudonocardiaceae; genus Actinopolyspora; species Actinopolyspora biskrensis. The sequence goes on along the minus strand of NZ_JACBYW010000002.1, from coordinate 589,522 downwards.
AACGCGCTGACCCCGGCGATGGACTTCTCCCCCAGCTCGGAGTTCTCCACGGTCACCGCCAGGATCTCCGGCTTGAGCCTGCTGCCCGAGCACGAGGGGCACGGGACGTCCCGCATGTAGCCCTCGTACTTCTCCCTGGTGTAGTCCGACTCGGTCTGTTCCAGCCTGCGTTCCAGGAAGGGGATGACGCCCTCGTAGGCGGCGTAGTACGAACGCTGCCTGCCGTAGCGGTTCCGGTAGCGCATGTGCACCTGGTCGTTGGTGCCGTGCAGCACCGCCTTCTTGACCTTGGTGGAAAGCCGCTTCCAGGGAGTGTCCATACGGAATCCGACGGCCTCGGAAAGCGCCGTCAGCATCCGGGTGAAGTATTCCGCCGTGTTACCCCCGCTCCACGGGGCTATCGCTCCTTCGGACAGCGAAAGGTCCTCATCGGGAACGATCAGTTCGGGATCCACTTCCTTGCGGATTCCGATACCGGCACATTCCGCGCATGCTCCGTAGGGCGAGTTGAACGAGAAAGCCCTCGGTTCGAGCTCCTCCACCCCGAAGGGATGACCGTTGGGGCAGGCGAAATTCTCCGAGAACTTGCGCTCCCGCTGCCCCTCCTTCTCGTCGACGTCGACGAATTCGAGCACGACCAGACCGTCGGCCAGCCGCAGGGCGGTCTCCACCGAGTCCGTCAGCCGCTGCTTGGCACTCGGTTTGACGGTCAACCGGTCCACCACGACAGCTATGTCGTGCTTTTCCTGCTTCTTCAGGGTGGGGGGCGCCTCCAGCGGATGGACCGCCCCGTCGACGCGCACCCGGGCGTAGCCCTGGGTCTGCAGCTGTTCGAACAGGTCCACGTACTCGCCCTTGCGCCCACGCACCACCGGGGCCAGCACCTGGAAACGGGTGCGCTCCGGCATGTCCAGGACCTGATCGACTATCTGCTGCGGAGTCTGCTTGCTGATCGACTCCCCGCACTCGGGGCAGTGGGGCCTGCCCGCCCGCGAGAACAACAAACGCAGATAGTCGTGTACTTCGGTGATCGTTCCGACGGTCGAACGCGGGTTCTTGCTCGTCGATTTCTGATCGATCGACACCGCCGGGGAGAGTCCCTCGATGAAGTCCACGTCCGGCTTGTCCATCTGCCCGAGGAACTGTCTGGCATAGGCCGACAACGATTCGACGTACCGACGCTGCCCCTCGGCGAAGATAGTGTCGAAGGCCAGACTCGACTTCCCCGAACCGGACAGCCCCGTGAAGGCGATGAGACTGTCGCGGGGGAGGTCGAGATCGATTCCGCTCAGGTTGTGCTCACGCGCGCCGCGAACGACTAGGCGGTCAGCCACTCGGTGATCCCTTCGCAAAGTGCGTGGTCAATGCGGATGCACGGGTGGCGTCGGTCCGCCGTACGCCACCGCACACCACTACCCGCCCGCGCGCTTCCGCTGCCCGATCGACCGTCGATCCGCGGGCACGGGGTGTGGTGCTCCCATGCTATGGCAGAGGCCCGACGGAGCTGTTCGGCGCGGCTGCTCAGCCGCGGAAACCGGCCCGGGCCCCGCGGGGGAACGTTTTTCGCCGCACCGAAATTCCACCGGACGGCGCGGAGCCCCCTGCCCGCACCTCACCGCCCGGAAGAGCTCGACCAGCGGTGACCGGGAGCACTACCGCGGAGCCGAAAACACGCTTACCCTCGAACACACCGGGTGAACATCCTTTCGTCGGCCGTCCCCACGGGCCCGAGGGGAACGAGGCACTCCCGGAAGGAGGCGCATGGCCGAACTCGAGTCTCGCACGGGTTATCCACGCGAACACACCACGACGGAACAGCCGAGAACCCACAGTCTCATCGCCGCCGTGCAAAGCGCCACGAACACGCTGCTCGAGACCGTCGAGACGATGGACGAGGTCTCGGTGCACGCTCCCAGTTCGCTGCCCGGCTGGAGCCGGGCGCACGTGATCTCACACCTGGCGCGCAACGCGGACGGGTGCGTGAACCTGCTCACCTGGGCGCGAACCGGCGTGGAGCACCCCATGTACCCGAGCCGGGCGGACAGGGACGCGGACATCGCGGAGGGCAGCCACCGCAATCACCGGCTGCTGTTCGAGGACCTGGCCGCCTCGTCCGGGCGTTTCTTCGAAGCCGCCCGCACCCTGCCGCAGGAGGCCTGGAACTCCCTGGTCATCGGCGCCCCCGGGAAACCCGTCCCGGCCCACGAGGTGCTGCGTGCCCGGCTGCTCGAGGTCAGGGTCCACCTGGTCGACCTCGATTGCGGATTCGGTTTCGAGGACATACCGCGGGACGATCTCGAGAGGCTGCTCAACGACGCGGTCCGCCAGTTCGGTGGCCGTCCGGACGTTCCACCACTGTCGGTGACCATCGACTTCGACGACGGCAACAGCACCGAGTGGGAGATCGGAGCGCCGCACTCCCCCCGCCACCGGGTGCGGGGCAGAGCCGGAACGGTACTGGGGTGGCTGCTGGGACGAACCGCCCCCGAAGCCCTCGGCGAGTCCACCCCGGAACTCCCACCGTGGCTGTGAGCGTCCGGGAACCACTCCGGTTAGGCTCGACCACGTGGAGATCCAGGAACAGTACACCGGACACGTACAACCGGGCGGGGCCGCCGCCAGGCGCAGGCTCGACGCGCTGACCGTGACCAAGATTTCCGTCGGTCCGATGGACAACAACGCGTACCTGCTCACGTGCAGCAGCACGGGGGACGCGCTGCTGATCGACGCGGCCAACGATCCCGAACGGCTGGCGGACCTGCTCGGCCACGACGAGGACAGACCACGGCTGCGCACCATCGTGACCACGCACCAGCACCCGGACCACTGGCAGGCCCTCGGATCCGTCGCGGGGCAAACGGGCTCCTACACCGTGGCCCACCCCGATGATGCCCACCCCCTGCCGGTGCCCCCGGACCGGGAGGTCGAGCACGGGGAAACCATCCAGGTGGGCGACTCGGCACTGGAGGTCATCCACCTGCGCGGACACACGCCCGGTTCCATCGCCCTGCTCTACCGGGACCCGACCGGTCGTCCCCACCTGTTCACCGGGGATTCACTGTTCCCCGGCGGAGTGGGCAAGACCAACTCACCGGAGGACTTCCGGGCGCTGCTCGACGACGTCGAGAACCGCGTGTTCGCGGTGCTGCCCGACGAGACGTGGTTCTATCCCGGTCACGGCGACGACTCGACGCTGGGGGCCGAACGGCCCAAGCTGCCCGAGTGGCGTGAGCGGGGCTGGTGATCCCCTCCTCACGGCTCGATCGCACCGCGGAACGCCGCGAACGCACCCCTCCGATCGTTCGCCTCCCGGTTCGCCGGGTGTTTCCGGCAACGAGTCGGTGAACAACCGGGTTCTCCCGCCGACGAGCTCGTCGCCGCGTCGTCCGGGCCTCGTTCACGGGCTCGTCGGTGCCCGGAGAACACGAACTCCCCCGCGATCCTTTTCGCGGGAGGTGGAGCGGAACCGCGCATCGACGGGAAACAATCGATCGCGATTTTTCCAAAAGTTTTTCAAGAAAAACGCGGACCCGTCATCCCCGCCGGAACCGGTGGACACCACGGCACGCCGCCGAAAAGAAGCGACGCCACCGGCCGGGATGCCAGAATGGGCCGGTGGTTCCGGTGGTCCCCGTCCTGCTCGGATCGCTGCTCACGACAACGCGGCTTCCGCCCCGGAGGACGTCCGTCCACCGGACAGGAACACCCCCGCCGAGGACGTTCGGGGACCGCTCAACCGCCCCGTTCGGCAGCCACGATCGCCCGGCGGCACTCCTTGGCCAACCGATGCCTGCGTCGGACCCGTTCCAGCAGCCCCAAGGGCGCGAGACGCCGTCCCGGCCCGTCCCCTTCACGGTGCTCGATCAGCAGTTCGTCCGCGGAGAACCGCCCGAACATCCGCCAACTCTCCCACCGTTCGAAATCGGAGGCCGTGTAGTCGTGTCCGAACAACACTCCCGAAGCGGCGCGGAGCGGTTCGTTTCCGGCCAGCCCCGAGCACTTCACCCGACCAGTGGTAAATCCGTCGAGCGAGACGGTGCTCACCTCCGGCCGGGCGGAGACGTCACCGACCGCCAGGGCGTGTCTCCCCGGATCGACGCGCGCGGCGAGCTCAACCACACGATCGGGGGAAGGCATCTCCACGATCAACCGCGGCGTCCACCACCAGTTCTCCCGCCGTGAGAGCACGCTGTCCGCCAGCAACCGCGAAGGAGGGTACTTGAACAGCTCCTGCTCGAGCAGCCCGTGGAGGAAGCCCTCCCCGGTGAGGTCCTCCCGCACCCGTACCGGACCGTAAGCCACGAGGCCGTCGTCCCCCGCCCCGAGGGAACGTCCGTCCGTCACGGAGAACCCGGCCTCCTCCGCGCGGGAGAGCTCACGGACCAGGGGCAGCCAGGAGTACGGCAACGCCACGCAAGGGGTGTCCCCGTCCGACAGCGGAGTGGCGGCGATCGCCCCGGGACGTCCCTCTCCGTCCACCCAGCACAGTTCGGCGGTCAGCGCCTCCCGCCACGTGGACCGAAAACACCGCACCCGTCACTTCCTTCCACTCTGGTGTGTCCCCCGAATGGGAGATACTCTCCGCCGGTGGCTTATACCACGTTGTCAGACATCACGGCCATGCCGGAGGAGTGAGACATGCCCGCGATCGTCCCAGCTCTGGTGGTCCTGGGGATCTTTGCCCTGGGGTACCGCTACTACTCGGCCTATCTGGCACGCCGCGTGTATGCCCTGGACCCCGAGTTCCTCACCCCCGCCCACCAGCGGAACGACGGCGTCGACTTCGTACCGACCAACAAACACGTACTGTTCGGACATCACTTCACCTCGGTCGCGGGGGCTGCTCCGATCGTCGGTCCGGCGATCGCGGTCTTCTGGGGCTGGGGACCGGCGCTGCTGTGGATCACCGTGGGCACGGTGTTCGCCGCCGGGGTGCACGACTTCGGCTCACTCGTGATCTCGGTACGTCACAGGGCACAGAGCATCGGGGCCGTGGCCAGGGAAGTGATCAGCAAAAGAGCGCGAACCCTCTTCCTGCTGATCATCTTTTTCCTGCTCACGCTGGTCAACGCCGTGTTCGCCGTGGTGATAGCCAACCTGTTCGTGGCGAATCCGGCCGCTGTTCTTCCGGTGGTACTGCAGATACCGCTGGCCATCGGAATCGGGCAGTACGTCTACCGCACTCGCTCCTCGGCCTTCGTGCCCTCCGTCGTCGGCGTGGTAGTCCTGTACCTGACCATCCTGCTCGGAACCCAGTTCCCCGTTTCCGTCGAACCGCTCGCCGGAGCTCTGGGAGTCGAGCAACGAACGCTCTGGGTCGTCATACTGTTCGCCTACACGTTCGTGGCCTCCCGACTCCCCGTCTGGGTACTGCTGCAACCGAGGGACTACATCAACTCCCACCAGCTGTTCGTCGGCCTGGGCGTCATCCTGCTCGGCCTCATCGTCGGTTTCGACCGGATAGCCGCTCCGGTGGTCAACGACGTTCCCGCTGACGCGCCGAGCTGGTTCCCCTTCCTGTTCGTGACCATCGCCTGCGGCGCGGTGTCCGGTTTCCACAGCCTGGTCTGTTCCGGCACCTCGTCGAAGCAGTTGCACCGGGAGACCGACGCCCGCTACGTCGGGTACATGGGAGCCGTCAGCGAAGGGGCTCTGGCGCTCGCGGCCGTGCTGGCCGTGACGGCCGGAGCGGTCGGTTCCCGCGCGGAGTGGAACGACCTCTACTCGAGCTTCGCGCTCGCCTCCGACGGAGCCACGCAGAACTTCGTGGAGGGAGTGGCCGGATTCGCGAACAACCTCGGCCTTCCCGTGAGCATCGGCGTCGTCTTCGCCACCATAGTGGTGATCAGCTTCGCCGCTACCACGATGGACACCGGTGTGCGGTTGCAGCGCTACGTCGTGCAGGAGATCGGAGAGATCACCCGTGTCTCCGCGTTGTCCAGGAACATGACGGTGGCCACGACCGCGGCCGTGGTCGTTCCGATGGCCATGGCACTGCTTCCCGGCGGCGGGGAGAAGGGCTACACCTTCGGTGTGCTCTGGCAACTCTTCGGCACCACGAATCAGCTCACGGCCGGACTGGCCCTGGCCGTGGTGGCCGTCTGGGTGACCAAGAACAACCGAAATCCCCTGGTAGTGGTGTTGCCGCTGGTGCTTCTGCTGGTGATGACGACCTGGGCCCTGGTGCTGAACCTGCTGGAATTCCTCCAGCAGGGCCAGTGGGTGCTCGCTCCGCTGGACCTGATCATTTTCCTGCTTGCCGTGTGGCTGATCGTCGAAGCGGTCGTGGCGCTGAGGCGTGCGGCGCGGAGTCGTTCGGAGCAGAACGCCTCCGCGCACTCCGTGGAAACGTGAAGGATCCGTTCGGGACCTTCAGATCAGGGCTTTCCGGCGGGAACGACGTCCCGGGCCGGTCCGGTCCGCCGCCGCGTTCCCCGCTCAGCGGGCCACCACGACCGGACAGGGTGAGTGGTGCAGCAGCGTCTGGCTGGTCGAGCCGAGCAGCAGGCCGGCCAGCCCCCCGCGCCCACGGGCTCCGACGACCACGAACCGCGCCGTCCGGGCCTGCTCCAAGAGGCACCGCGCGGGTTTGCCGTAGGTGACGAGTTCGTGCACCGCGACATCCGGGTAATCGGCACGCCAGCCGGCCAGCACCTCGGACAGCAGCCGTTCCTCGTCGGCCTGCACCGAGGCCCGTGGTTCCTCGGCCTGCTCCCTGGTCCACAGCTGCCCCACCACCAGGTCGTGCCATGCGTGCACGGCCAGCAACGCGGCCGACCTCGCGGAGGCCGTCTCGAAAGCCCACCGCAGAGCCGGTTCGCTCGCGCTGGACCCGTCAACTCCCACCACGATCGGTCGATCCGTCGCCTCCTCCCCGTCGTCCGGCTCGCGCACCACCGCCACGGGGCACTGACCGTGCTGGCACAGCGCGATCGCGACCGACCCCAGTATCACTCCGCTGAAGCTGCCCAACCCCCGGCTGCCGACCACCACGATCCGGGCGGTCGCGGACTCGTCCAACAGCACGGTGCGGGCCGATCCCGTGCGCACACCCGTCTCGACCACCACCTCGGGAGCTTCCGCAGTGGCTATCTCCGCCGCGCTGCGCAGCCAGTCCCGCACGAACTCCCGTGCCGTTTCGTCCGCCGACTCCGGGGCGGAGGTTCCCAGGGTGTCCGGTACGTAATCGGAAGCGGAGACATCGGCGTGCACCACGTGCAGCGGCGCCGACCGCAAGGAGGCCTCGCGGGCCGCCCAACGCACGGCTTCGAAGGAGGTGGGGGAGCCGTCCAGCCCCACGAGAACCGGTTTCGCGGTGGAGTTGCGCATCTTCACGCTCCGAAACGCTCGCCGTCGAGCACGCCCCGCAGGCGTGTGCATGAATCGCAAGACGGTCACCGGCAGCGCCCGACCGCCCGTCGCCACGATGACACCGATGGGTGTGCTCCGCAGAGATCATTCGCGCGTCCTCGTGCGCTCGCGCCGGGGCCGCGAGGACCGCCCGGAATTCGAACCCCGCCGACGCGCCCGTTCACACGATCCACCGGTAGCACTGATTCGGCTCGGGTAAGATGTTGTCGCGAAACGAAAATATGCGAACATCGCACATGTCACGGACGGACGTTGCGCTGTCGTCGCCCCGCTCGCCAGGAGCGAAGCTCGGCAGGACACAATCATGTAAGGACACGCGTCGCTGTCGCCCGCGGGTACCGTGCCGCTCGACGGGCACGAGAAGCCCCGGAACCAAAAGTGGGGTCGACGGTTCGGCAGGGTGTGGCCTTTCGGCGGCCGGCTGAGATGCCGACAAGGGAAGGACCGAGGTGGATACCGAGATCGCGCAGACCGACGACCTCCGGCTCGTCGCGCTGCAGAGCGCCGTGAACTGCACCGACATGTTCGTCCGCTTCACGCTGAGCGAGTGGTCACTGCGCCCCATGACCGAGGAGGCCACGCAGGTCGCCACCCGACTGGTCTCCGCCGTGGTCGAGCGCTCCAACACGAACTCCCCCGGCTTCGTCTCCGTACGCCTGCGTATCCACGGCAACAACCTGGTAATAGAGCTCGAGGACGACCAGCCCGTGCTGCCCCCCACCGTCCCTTCGGACCTGGCAGGTGTGCACACCGAAGTGGTCTCCTCCGGGGACCGGCCGCGTGTCGTGCGGTGCGAACTGGAGCTTCCCCAGGGGATGCGCGCCTCGGACGTCCCGCTCCCCCGCCGTGAACCGAAACGCTCTCAATCCGCTGAGCAGTCCGAGGACGTTTCCGAGGACGTCGATCCACAGGTGATGGAGCGACTGCTTTCGAGTCTGAGCAAGCGGAGTCCCTCGGGCGGTTCCGAGTAGAACCCGAGGGGACCTGGGCGGGGAGGCTCGAAGGACCACGCCGCGGACTCGGCGGCTCACTCCCCGCGCCGGGCCGCTCGTACGGCGGCCGCGTACCCGGGCGAGTAACCGTGCCGGACCGTTCGGGCGTCGACGCTCTCGGTCGCTCCGGTCAACGCGATCCGAACGACCACCAACACACCCAGCAACAACGATCCCGCGGCCAACGACCAGGACCCGCCGAAGTGCCCGAGCAGGAAGAACAGCAGAGCCGCGATCGGCAGAATGCGCACGAGGCCGCGTACGAGCACGCGGAACATCCAGGACCGACAGGTCGCATCGCGCAGAACCCGGGCCCGGTACTGTTCCGGTAGTCCGCCGCTGTACTGGTAGTACAGCCAACGCACCGGACCGGGCCTGTCGATCGCCACGGCGACAATCGTACGGTGGCAGGTCGATGCGTGAACGCCCGGCCTCCCGCTCCGAAGCCCGGGGAACCGGGGCTCCCCGGAGCGCGTTTCCGTGCCGCACGGCTGCGAGAGGCCGGACTACGAACGTCAGGCGCTCGACCGTCGACGCCGAACGCTCGTGCTGGGTGCACGTCTGGTGTCTGTCGGTCGGGGGGATGCGCAGGATTCACGGGGGCTGGGCGGGTCACCGCCCCCGCCGGCGACCGGGGCGGCTTCCCGGAGGCTGGTTCCGCACGGGAGCATCAGGTCGTCCGGTGTCGACCCGAGCGTGTCCGGACCGGTGATCGCCGGAGAAATGTCCTAGGATTCGCGCGGAACGGTTTGTCCGGAAGCTCCCGGAACTGCACGTGAGATGACGCCTCGATCCACGTCGACCGGGCACTCCGGTCGAGGCGAACCATTCCGCGAGGCTCTCGCAACGTCTACCGGCCACGGGTACGCCGACCACGGGGTCCCGGGGCCGCGCAGGCCCGGGAACACGCTGGACGAGCTGGAGAAAAACCGATGACGACGGTCGCGTTTCTGGGAACCGGGGCCATGGGCGCTCCAATGGCGAGCAACCTGCTCGGAGCCGGTTTCGACGTCAGGGTTTGGAACCGTACCCAGGACAGGGCGGCTCCGCTGCGCACGGAAGGAGCGGTGGTCGCGGACACTCCGGCGGAAGCGGCCCACAACGCCGATGTCCTGGTGACCATGCTGCTGGACGCGGAGGCGACCGTGCGCGCGGGCAGCGAGGCCGTCGAGGCGCTGGGCCCCGGCTCCGTCTGGGTGCAGATGGGCACCATCGGTCTGGAGGGAATGGATCGGGTCCGACAGTTCGCGCAGGGAGTCGCACTGGTCGACGCCCCCGTGCTAGGGACACGCTCACCCGCCGAGCAGGGGACGCTGACGGTACTGGCCGCGGCCGACCCCGAGGTTCGCCCCGCCGTGCAACCGATGCTGGACACGGTCGGGCAGCGCACCATGTGGGTGGGTGAGGACGCGACGCTCGCGAGCGGAACGCGACTGAAGCTGGCGGTCAACAGCTGGGTGCTCACGCTCACCAACGCCGTGGGGGAATCACTGGCGCTGTCCCAGCACCTCGGACTGGACCCGAACCTGTTCCTGGAAGCCATCGACGGCACCGCCACCGATTCCCCGTACGCCCACCTGAAGGGGGCGGCGATCCTGAACGATCGGCTCGCCCCGTCCTTCACGGTGCACGGTGCGGGCAAGGACGCTTCCCTGGTTCGCGAAGCAGCCGGCGACTCCTTGCGGCTGGACCTCATCCGTGCGGCCGGTGAGCGCTTTCGGCGGGCCGAAGAAGCGGGCTACGCGAACTCGGACATGGCAGCCGCGTACTTCGCCTCCTTCGCTCCGGGCACCTCGACCGAGCCGGAGTAGCGGCCGGTTCCCAGCGGCAGGACCGTGGTGCCTCCCGAGGAGGTCAGCACGGTCCTACCCGGTCCGCCCGCGCCAGAGCCGGAACGTCAGCAGCGCTCCCGCCAGCGCGGCGGCCATCAAAGCCGCGCCGAACTCGGCGAGCACGAGCAGGACCGTGGAAAGTCCCATGACCACCACGGCGAGCACCAGTAGCGGTGAGATCCTGCTCCAGATGGAGCGCGGGGTCCCCTCGGCCAGTCCACGGGCCAGCTCGGGGTCCTCCTCGGTGAGTCGGTTCTCGATCTCTTCCAGGCTGCGGCGTTCGTATTTGTCCAACATCGCCGACCTCCCGCAGCTTTCGCTGTCCGCTCCTCACTCGGGCACGACCAGTGTCACACCCAAGCAACCCCGAGAGCCAGACGCGAACGAAACGAGTGTCGGGAGGAAGACAACGGAAGGCTCTCCCCACGAGGTGGGCCGCGGAGCGCGGCCTGCCACGCCGGCACCTCGTCCTCTCCGGGGAGGGAGCCGGGGCGGTGGGGCGGTCCCGGGCCCGCCGGGCCCCCGGAGTTCATGGCCCGACGGGCGTTGAGGTTCCCGAAGGTTCAGGAGGCGAAGTCGAGCACCAGGCGACCACGGGTTCCACCCGCCTCCAGAGCCCGGTGGGCCTCGGCCGCTTGATCGGCGGAAAAGACCCTCGCCACTCGCAGACTCAGCACTCCCTGCTCCGCCTGTTTGCGAAGCCCGTCCAGCGCGGCACTGTCCTCCACGGCTTCGACCACCATCACCCGGTGCACAGTGATTCCACGACCGGGGTCGCCGTTCCAGCCACGTACCACGGCCAGACCACCGCCGTCCCGGATCGCGGGGGCCACTTCCCCGTTCAGCACCGCTCCGTCGGCGACTCCGGCCACCCCTTCGGGGACCAGTTCCCGGATTCGCTCGGCGACGTCGTTGCCACGACGCACCACTCGATCCGCACCGAGCTCACGCACCAGGTTCTCGTCGTCGGCGGAAGCGTCGGCGACCACGTGCAGCCCCTTCGTCTTGGCCAGTTGGATCACGTAGCCCCCGAAAGCGCCCGCGGCACCGGTGACCGCCAAGGTCTCCCCGGGGGAGAGCGCGAGCTGTTCCAAAGCGAGGTGCGCGGTGAGCCCGTTCATGGGAAGGGTGGAGGCCGCGGCGAAATCGCCCCCCTCCGGGACGGAGACCACGGAGTTCGCGGGAACGACGATCTCGTCCGCATACGCCCCGCCACGCGAATCGACCGGGACGACGACCGCCATGACGTGATCACCCACCTGCCAGGTGGTGACACCATCACCGACCTCACTGATCACGCCCGCCGCGTCCATTCCCGGGATGTAGGGAGGGGTCAGTCCGTCGACGCGGTGCTGTCCGGCACGCAGCGCGGTGTCGGTGGGGTTGACCGTGGCCGCGTGCACTCGAATACGTACTTCACCCGCTTCGGGATGTGGTTCGGCGACGTCCAGAACCTGTAGTTTCTCCGGACCGCCGAACTCCGTGACACCAACTGCTCGCATGTCTGGGTCAACCACGCGAAAGGCGTGAATCTTCCAACGAACGGAATCTTTTCCGCGCGCGGGGTGAATACGTTCCACCGCACCCCGGGTGGAACTTCTGGGTGGCCGGCAGGACACGGACGAGGAAAAGAAGTCGTCCGCCCTGGAAGGTGAACCGTGGCAGCTCTCACCGAGAGAGTGACAGCTCACAGTACTTACTTGAACCGGATCCGCGGATGGGATTCACCCGGAGACCACTCACGGAGGCGCGGCCCCCGTGGCGGCGTCCGAATCGGCGGGGATCTGCGACTCGGACACCGTCACGAGACACGGCCGGAACCGGTGACGAGGTCACCGGGGTACGAGCTCTTCCTTCTGCGCACGCCGGGGTGGGCACGACCGAGCATCGGAACGAGCCGTCAGGGGCTCACCGCACCCGCCCGACAACCAGTACGTGTCCGACAGCGGGGTGGGGCCTCACTGGGTCACTGCCGGGCAGTCGAGGACTGGGCACCGGTGGACGCGGTGGTACGGCGGGCACGACGGGCGGACTTGCGCCGCTCGTCCGGGGTCAACCCACCGAAGATCCCGAAATCGAGTCCGTTACTCTGCGCGTAAGCCAGGCATTCGGAACGCACGGGGCAACTTCCACACACTGCTTTGGCACGTTGCACCTGCTCTGCGCCCGGGCCTACCTCGGACACCGGAAAGAACAGTTCCGGATCCTGGTCACGGCAGCTCGCGCGGTGCTGCCAGTCGGTGCTCGTGTTGTCCATCATGTGGCGCCTCCTCTCGTTTGCGGGCGCGGTTGTGTGCCTGCTGCTGATGGTCGGGTTGGGACGCCTTTTCGGCGCATGAGTTCATCGCGGCTGTGAAAAGGCCGCACCGACGTCACGTGTAGGAACACGTCGACGTGGCGGGATGACGACCAGCCTCACCTGCAACGCTGTGGGACCGGGACCAGTTCCGCACCGGACGGGTGTGTCCGCTCACAACAACCCACACGATCAACCTGCCGGGAAATCCCGGCGGGCGCTCAGCCTGTCTTCCGAATCGTTCGGTCCGAAACAAAAGCGCGCGCCAGCCGACCACGGGCACAAAAAGACCCGCGGGTCGGATGTCTCCTGTTGTTGTCACCGCACCGGTCCGCGATCACCGGGCTCCGCCAACGGGATTCCACCGTCCTCCAGACGGTCTCAACCCGCAACCGGTTTCCCACAGTAGCCACGTTTACCCCATTTGACCAACGTCGCAGCCAAGTGTTTCCGCTTCGATCGGCCTGAAGACTCTCCGCGAAGTAGTCCACACGGCAGCGCCGCGACTCACTCGTGCAACGCTGATCGACTGCATCTTACACACGAATCCGTTCCGTCGTACACCGGTAGCCGCCGAATCGAAGGTGTGATGTCACATTCCCTCCGCCACGGAAGAAACACGAAGACACCACATATCGCACGCGGGGCGCGGCGGAGTCCCGCGGAGCACCGTGCGACCGGGCGAAACCCCGGTTCGGCTCCCGGCGATTCTCGCGATCAGCCGTTCTCCTCCGTCGCGGAGGCGCTGCAATGAGCCCGCAGAACCCCGGGGACGCTCTCCGCGAGCACTCGGGCGACATGGCGGTCCTCGGCGCTGTCGTAGGCGTCGACGATCAGGGCCGTTCCTTCGTCGACCTCCACACGCCATCGCCTCGGCCCTCCGACGAAGGAGAGACGATAGCTGATGTCCCTGGCCAGGAGGTCATCGTCGCGTGCCAAAGTACGCACGAGATCGCGCCCCGTCACCATGCCCACCAGTCGTCCCTCCTCCACGACGGGAACACTGCGGACGCGCTCCTCCAGGAGGACTCTCACCAGATCTGTCACGTCCGTCTCGGGGTCTATGCCGGTGATTCGGGGGGACATCAGCTCGCCGACGACTCGGGGAGGCGGTTCCGAGCGCTCCTCCGCCCCGTTCGAGTACCGCGGATCACGCGGAAAGCGGTCCCGTACCAGATCGAGCTCGGTCACCTCCCCGAGCAGGAAGCCCTCGGAGTCCACCACGGGCAGGGCGGTCACGCCGTGCTCCACCAGCATTCCGGCAGCGGCTTTCACCGGCGTGCCGGCTCTGGCCACCGCACCGGGCTCCTCCATGATGTCCCGTACTCGCATCAAGCTCCCCTCACGTCTGGCCGCCGTCGCGGAACCCGCTCCAAAGAGGGCCGAACATCTCCCATTCCCGGTGCCAGCTCCGCCGCCGCACACGGTCGAGCAGGCAACGCGACCCCCAGAAAAGTCCCACGCATCCGAACAGGATCGCGAGCCACAGACTCGCCGCGGCGGCCAGGCCCTCCCGAAGGGCACCACCCCTGCTCAACGGAGACGGCACCTTCTCGCCCCGCTCGTTGACCCAGATCCGCACACCTTCCCGCGCCGGAGTTCCCACTTCGGCCGCAACGGTTCCGGTCCGAAGAACCCCTTCGGGTGAATGCCAGTAGGCGGGGGTCTCGGAGACCGCGGTCGTCCCGCGAATGTTGGGTACCTCCGAAACGGATTCCTCCAACAGCACCGCCGTCACCGGGGTCCTGCTCCGCACCTGGTGACGTGCTTCCCGGAACTGCTCGGCATGGGTCTGAGCGCCGACCACCACCGATACCGGCAAGGCCAGCAGAGGCGCTGTCAGCACGAGGGCGAGCAGCAGCCCCTCCAGGCGATCCGAGCCACGGGCGAGCGGGTTGCCGCCGGGGTGGATCAGACGTCTCAAGCGGAGAGCGGATTCCCCCACCGTCACCGCCTCCTTCTCCGAGGCACTCCTCGAACGAGCCGTCCGGGAACCGAAAAGCCGTCGTTGCGAGCAGGGAGCCGCCACCGCTCACGGGATCACTTCCTCACCGGTGCTCCACAGGTCCGATCCCCCGGAGCCCCGGGAATCCCCGGCCCCGACCGCTCCTCGACAGCGGAAAAACCCTTCCGACCTCATACGAGTTCCCGTGCTCACGCCTCTCCCCGTATAACACGAACGTGTGTCCGGCGCAGCGGGAAAAGCGTTCGGCGCGAACGCGCTCCCGGCTCGACTCCGCCCGGGCGGGCGATCCCGGCAGAACACGAAGGACCGAACACGACTCCACCGAGAAGAACAACCGATACTCATACTTTCCGGTGAGCGGACTGCTCTTTTCCGGATCTTGGTTGCCATAGTTGTCCGAAGGGGCGAACGCCCCTGGAACGACGGGGCCGAGCGACACGCGCACCACGGGAATCCGTCACCGAATCAAACGCCCACCACCCCGGAAGGACTTTTCGAGCATGAGCGTTCCCGAACTCGATCACACCGTGACCGATTACAGGCTCGAGCACGCGTACTGGCTGGCCAAGGCGGCCGAGCTGGCCTACGCGGGCGAGGACGAGATGCGCTCGACGACCTCCGAGTGGGGGTTCGACCGGTTCCGCTACTTCCACGGCGAAACGGACGCCTCGTTGCCCATCCAGGACACCCAGGGCTTCGTCGCGGCGAGCGAGAACATGATCATCGTCGCCTTCAGGGGGACAGAACCGGAGCGGCTCAAGGACTGGTTGTCCGACGCCGACGTCCTCGTCGAATCGGGTCCGGCGGACACGGGAACCGTGCACCAGGGATTCAACCGAGCTCTCGACGCCGTGCATCGCCAGGTGCACGAGACGGTGGACGAGTTCGGGGACAACGACCAGACCCTGTGGTTCACCGGCCACAGCCTCGGCGGCGCCCTCGCGATGCTGGCCTCGGCGCGGATGTACTTCGAGACCCCGAGCACACTGGCCGACGGCGTCTACACCTTCGGTCAACCACGAACCTGTGACCGCCTGTTGGCCAACGCCTACGACGAGGTCTTCGTCGAACGGACCTTCCGCTTCGTCAACAACAACGACGTCGTTGCGCAGGTTCCCCCGGAACCCGTCTTCCACCACGTCAACGACGTTCGTTATTTCGACGCGCACGGCGCGCTGCACGAGGACCTCTCGGTCGCAGAAGAGGTGACGGACAGCGTGGCCGGGTTCACCGGCGACCTGTTCGCTCCGGTCGGTGACGGAGTCCGGGACCACTTCATCGACAACTACGTCCAGCGACTGGAGCAGAACCTGAGCTGATCCGTTCCGTCGGCACGTGGCTCCCGCGGGAGCGGCAGCGCACGCGTCCACTCGAAACGAGCGCGGACTCCGCCTCTCGCGAACGGCGGAAGGCTCCGACAGGAGGGCGGAGGAGTCCGCTCGGCTCGACCGGCCGGGAACGCGACGTCCCGCCCGTGCTAGACCGATGTCCGGGCACCGGGTGAGGGGACCGACACACCGGAACAGGCGTGGATTCGCACCCCACGAGCTCCGCTCACGGGCTTACCATGACTGTCGGACTGCTCGGAGGAGCCGGGCTGGACGAGCTGTTCGGCGGGAACCACCACCTTGGCGAGCGCGAAGGGTTGGCAGCGATGTGCGCAGAGCAGAACGGCAAAGTCGTCGTCGGATTCGACGGACTCGACAACTCCCGGGAAACCGTTCGCTGGGCTGCCTTCGAAGCGGTCAGCAGGAATCAGGAGCTTCTGGTGGTCCGGGCCATTCCCGCCCCGCTGGAGCAGCTCACCCGAATCCGCCTGCCCACCGAGTCCGTGGAGTTCGAACCGCTGCGCACGGAATGCGAGAACGAAGTGAACACGATGGTGTCCGAGTGCGGGGAGGAGTTGCCCGAGCTCCGGGTGGACACCGTGATGAAGCTGGGGCATCCCGCAAAGATCATCGGGGAGGTGGCGGACCGAGCCGACCTGCTGGTGCTGGGACCACCGGAACAGTCCCAACCCTGGCGCATGTTGCTCGGTTCGACCTCGGCCGAACTCGTGCGTACCGCCCGTCCTCCGGTGGTGGTGGTACGTGGTGAACGCGAGCGAGAACGAATCGCCGCGGACCCCCGGCGATTCACCCGGGTGGTGGTCGGCGTGGACGGCTCGCGAGGTAGCGAGCGGGCGATCGGGTTCGCCTACGAGTTCGCTTCGCGGCACCAGGCGGAATTGGTCGCACTGCTGTCCTGGAACGAGGTCCGCAAGTACACCACGTCCCCGACCGCACGACGTAAACTCGACTGGGAACAGGTGCGCGAGACCTGCGAAAGAGTCCTTTCGGAGTCCGTGGTCGAGTGGAAGGAGCAGTACCCGGACGTCTCCCTGCACAGCGAAGTGGTCACCACGGAAGGAGCAGCCGACGCCCTGTTCTCGGCCTCGGAGCAGGCCGATCTCCTGGTCGTGGGCAGCCAGGGACGGGGGCCGATCCGCTCGAGCCTGCTCGGATCGGTCAGCCACGCCGTGGCGCACTACGCACGCTGTCCCGTGGCGGTCGTGCGCTGACGAGCACGAAATCGCCGCTTCTCGGCGTCCCGCCGGAGACCGCGCTCTCGCCGCCCGACGGGGAGCTCGTGTCGTCCGGGCCGGGTTCGACGAGTGTCAGCTGTGGAAGTGCGCGGGTTGACCGGTCGACCGTTCGACATCCGCGGCGGAGACGTCGAGCAGCTGATCAGCGAGCTGGGACAACGCCCTGGACGCCGCCAGTTCGGCCCCGATCTCGGGAACGTTGACGTCCCGCGGATTCCGGTGGGCGACTCCGCTGCCGTGAAGCTCCGATTCGCCCCGTTTCATCAATCGGGCCTCTGCCTGGGTCCTGTCGTCACGCTCGTCGATGTAGACCGTCACGACCCATTGCTCTGTCGCGATCATGATCTTCTCCAGAGGTAACTGCGATACCGCTCGGATTTCGCTGCTCCGAGGCTCACGTGGCGGCGCCGATCCTTCGCGCGCCCATCGGAAGCGTCGCGCGTCCCCCGAGTCGCTCTTCGATGTCCTGCGGTACGCGGCCGGAGAACCGACGCTCCGCGATCCGCACGGCTCAACCCCGGCGAGTGCGGCGCGTAACAACATGATGAACGTGGCAGGCTGCTTCCCGCAACACCTTCCCACCACTGCCGAACAGGCCTCCGAGCAGCAAGTACCCGGTCACATACCAGATTCGGGTAAGTCCCGTCCTTTCCTGTCCATCCATCGCGAGTGATGCTGGGTGCAACTGGTTCGATGGCGGGAGGTGGGGCATGCTCGACCGGGACGAACGGCGCCGCCTCGACGAGATCGAGCAACACCTGAGCGGAGACGATCCCGATCTCGCCGAGCTCATGACCGGGAACAGTTCGTACGTCTCGTTCCGCAGAAAGCTCACGCCCAGAACGGCGCTGATCGCCTTCTCCTACGGATGCGCTCTGCTGTGCCTGCTGCTCGGCGCGGGAGGTGGTTTCTTTCTCGGAGCGGCGCTGGCCACGCTCCTGCTCGGGTTGCGGGACTGGAGGCTCCACGCCGAGTGACCGGAACTCTCCGGCTCCCGCTCCGCCCGTGTTTTCGGTCTTTTTCGGAAAACACGTCCGCTCCCGCCTCAGGGACGGAGGTGTCATGCTGGGCCCGTGGGCGAGATCCTGGTCGGAACGGCGGGCTGGACCGACCGCGGGTTGCTCCGATCCGGCTGGTACCCGGCCGAAATCAACACCCCGGCCAAAAGGCTCGCCTACTACGCGGAAAGGTTTCCGCTGGTGGAGGTCGACTCCACTTATTACCACCCGCCGGCCGAACGCACCGCGGAACTGTGGGTGCGACGCACCCCCGAGCACTTCACGTTCAACGTCAAGGCTTTCCGACTGTTCACCCGGCATCCCACGGCACCGTCCGCGCTTCCCCGGGATCTGAGGTGGGCAGCTGGGACCCAGCGGGACAATGTGTATCTCGACGATCTCGGTCCGGAGGTCGTCGAGGAACTCTGGCACCGTTTCCGCACCGCGCTGTCCCCGCTGCACGAGGCGGGCAAGTTGGGAGCGGTGTTGTTCCAGTTCCCGCCGTGGTTCTCGAACGGTCCCGGAAACAGACGCTACCTTGTCGAGTGCCGGGACCGCGCCGCACCGTTGCCGGTGTGCGTCGAGTTCCGCAACCACACCTGGATGGAGGGACCCGAGCGGGAACGAACGCTGGGTTTCCTGAACGAGTACCGCCTGCCTTATGTGGTCGTCGACATGCCCCAGGGGCACGGCAGTTCTACACCGCCCGTGATCGCCTCCCCCGCGGATCCGGGAGTCGTTCGTCTCCACGGGCGCTCCGCGAAGTGGAACAGCCGCACCAAGGAGGAACGCTTCGGCTACAAGTACTCGGAAGCGGAGCTGGCCGCCTGGGTACCGGGGCTGCGCGAGCTCTCCGCTTCGGTCAGCACCACGTACGTGGTGCTGAACAACTGCTACCGCGACTACGCACACGTCAACGCGGCACAGCTGGTCGAGCTTCTCGGCAGGGCCGAAAGCCAGCGTTGAGCCGGTTCCCCCTACGAGTGCTCCTCGCCGGTCGAACGACCGGCGAGGATCCACGCTCGTGTCCGCGCGGCGCGACCGCCCGGACGCCGTCCTCGACTCACTTGTGCTTTCCGTTCGGGGTGTCGTAGCTCCGCCGGAGCGGAACCTCCAGCGGGTTCGTGAGCGGGTGTCCCGACTTCGGACGGCTTGTTCCGCACAACGCCGGGGCCGTCCTCGCGAGAGCGCGCACGGGAGACCCCGCAACGGCGCGAGCGGCTCGGGTGGTCGTCTCGGCGCCGCCTGCGCCTAGGGGGCTCCCCGATCAGGCGGCTTCGACGATGGACTCGTCCGCACCGGCGGAGCCGCCGCGCTTCGTGACCACGGTCAGCGCCACCAGTGCGATCAGCACACCTCCGGTCATGGCCATGGCCATGGCGGGGCCGTCGTTACCGAGAAGCCCCACGATCGGCGCCATGAAGGCACCGAGCCCGAACTGGAAAGCCCCCAACACCGCCGCGGCGGTACCGCCGGAGTCACCGTGCCGTTCCAGGGCCAACGCCGGCGCGTTGGGCAGCACGAAACCGACCGCCCCCAGCATGAACAACAGCGGAACGAAGAAGCCGGGGAGTCCGCCGAGACCGAGTACGGCCACGGTGGTCAGTACCGCACCGGCCACGGTGGCCGCGGTCAGCGCACCGAAGACGATGCGCTTCGGGGGGAACCTGCGCAGCAGGACCACGTTGAACTGGGTGGAGGCGATGATCGTCAGTGCGCCGAGGCCGAATACCAGCCCGAACTGCTGCTGATTCAGCCCGTACTGCTCCTGCAGCACGAACGAGGCCCCGGAGATGTAGGAGAACAACGCCGACATTCCCAGCGCCGCCACCAGGATCATCACCATGAACTGCCCGTCGCTCAGCAGCTGGCGGTAGGAGCGAAGCACGGGTGCCATCCCCCCCTTGTGCCTCCGCTCGGGTGGCAGGCTCTCGCGCAGGGCGAGAATCGCCAGCACCAGCAGAACCACTCCCAGGGCGGCCAGCACGGCGAACACCCCGCGCCACGAGAGTTGCAGCAGGATCACGCCGCCCAGCGTGGGCGCGAGAATCGGAGCCGCCCCGTTGACCAGCATCAACCGCGAGAGAGTCGTCGCCGCGGTGCGTCCGCTGAACAGATCGCTGACCGAGGCGAGGGCGACGACCATTCCGGCCGCCCCGCCGGCCCCCTGGAGCACGCGCAGGATTCCGAGCACCAGGACGTTGGGGGCGACCAGGCACAGCAGCGATGCCGCCACGTGCACGGATATACCAACGATCAGTGGAGTCCGGCGGCCGACGGCGTCGGAGAACGGTCCCATCACCAGTTGGCCCAGCCCCAGTCCCAGCAGGGTCCCGGTCAGCGTCAGCTGGGTGGCCGAAGAGCTGGCGTCGAGACTTTCGCCGATGGCCGGTAGGGCGGGCAGATACATGTCGATCGTCAGGGGGACCAAGGCGACCAGAGCCCCGAGGACGAGGATGATCCGGGCTCGTGCCCAACCGGTGGGTTCGGACACACCCGCGTTGGCCGAGGTGGACGTGCTGTGTTCCGCGACTTTTTCCATCACGACCTTCCGGACGGGAACGAGAAGATGACAGGACTGCCAACTTCACAGCGAACGTGAAGGATGTTTTATTCCCGGGCGGGCAGTTCGGGCCCGATTCAACGGAACTCGTGTGACTCCCACCCGTGATCGACCGACATCCGTGACCGGCAGGTCTCCGGCGACACGAGCTTCGGGTGAGCCGGCCACGGGCCGGAACCACGCAGCGTGTCCCCTGGTCACCGAGGCTCGGCGCGGGAACCACCGGCAGCGAGCCCCTCGGTCCCCCGCCGGCGTTCACCCCTCGTCGTTCAGCAACCGGTCGAGCCGAGCCCTGGTTCCGGCACGACGCCAGTCCCTCGCGGGCAGGGTTTCGAGCAGCCGCTCCAGAACTTCCGCGTCCCACCTCCCGCTCTCGGTGTGGGCGAAGCGCCACAGCAGTTCCGGGTCCTGCGCGGCGAGCACGGCAGCACGCATCCCGGCCAGCAGCTCCTCCCGCTCCTCACGCACGACCGGTGCGTCCGATCCGGGCAGCAGCCCCTGGCCGTAGCGGTCCAGAGCCGCCACCACCCGTCCCTCGCGCAGCAGCGAACGCACCGCGGCGAAATCGGCCTCCACCCGCGCACCGAGACGGTACGGTTTGGTGCGCACGATCGAAGTCCCCAGTCGAGCACGCAACCGGTGAACCTCGGCACGCACGGTAACAGGGTTGCCCTGTTCGCCGTGCACCATCAGCGCCAGCTGCTCGGCGTTCACGCCCTCCGGGCGCAGCGTCAGGGCCGTGAGCAACTCGGCGTGCCGCTGTCCCACGCGAACGGCCCGTTCGTTCAACTCCACCTCGGGGAACATTCCCGTGAAGCGCAACCGCAGCACGGGATCGCGCTGTTCCGCACCGGAGACCCGGTACGTTCGCAGCAGGTAGCCCTCCGTCAAGGGCTCGAGTACCGCCTTCCTGCCGTTGCCCGCGTCGAACTCCTCCCCGCAAGTCCGCGGAACCGGTCCTTCGGGGACCGTGGAGTTTCCCGGCTCGGACGCGATAACCCGACCGTACGGGCTCAACAGCACCGCCGACTCCCCGGCCGACGCGCGCAACCGCGGCATCTCCCGCTCGGCGATCCGCATGTGCCGCAGACGCATCCGCTCGGCGAGCTCCCCTTCCGCCAGCCGGGACGCGGCCGCGACCAGAGCGGGCAGCGCCGGGTGCATGGTGTGCAGGGGACCACTGAGATCTATCGAACCGATGACCTCCCCAGTCTCCGGATCCCGTATCGGACTGGCCGCGCAGGTCCAGGAGTGGTACGTGCAAACCAGGTGCTCGGCGGAGTGGATCTGCACCGGTGCGCCCGTAGCCAGCGTGGTGCCCATGGCGTTGGTGCCGATGGCCTCCTCCGCCCAACGGGTTCCCTCGCTGAGCAGGACATCGTCGGCCTCGCGGCACACGCTCGGATGTCCTTCCCGCCACAGGATGTTCCCCTCGGCGTCGGTAACGATCATGATGTGGGCGCACTCGCCCACCTCGTCCAACAACGTCCGGCGCAGCATCGGAAGGCAGCCCGCCAACGAGTGCGCGTCGCGTTGTTCCTCGAGTTCCTCCGCGGCGAAGACGACCGGCGGCTTCCAGCCGTTGGGGTCGATTCGTGCTTCCAGCGAACGTTGCCAGGACGCGGCCACCACAGGCCGAGGAGATTCCCCGCCGTCAGGTTCCGAGAGCGTCGCGGCGTGAATCCGTTCGAGCCTGCGAGCCCGTTCGAGAGGATCGATGGAGACTTCCGGGAAATTCATCATGGCGAAGTGTTCGGGCAATCGACCTGCCTCACGGTGTCATCACGGTCGTACGCGTCGATCGATGCGATCGACATCATACTGATAGGCGATCAGGGTTATGTACAAGCCTCGACCACCGTCGCGGACGCCGCTTTTCGCACGAAACGCTGTTGCAACGTCGCGATCCCCAGAATTCCCCCGTACCGACCACCCCTCGCGAAACCGCGTACCGCGGTGGCCGCGCAAGTCGACACCGTTCGAACGGAGGTGGGGGAATGCCCCAGTACGCAGCTCCGGGAACCGCCGGATCCGTCGTCGAGTACAGGGCCCGCTACGACCATTTCATCGGCGGCGAGTACGTCCCCCCGGCCGAAGGCGGGTACTTCGAGAACCCGACCCCCGTCACGGGGCGGACGTTCACGGAACTGGCCCGCGGCACTGCCGCCGACGTGGAAAAGGCCGTGGACGCGGCCGAAGGAGCCGCCAGGTCGTGGGGCAAGACGGCACCGGCCGAACGCGCCGGGGTGCTGCTGGCCATCGCCGATCGCGTCGAGGAGAACCTCGAGAAGCTCGCCGTGGCCGAGTCCTGGGAGAACGGCAAACCGGTGCGGGAAGCGCTGGCGGCCGACATGCCGTTGGCGGTCGACCACTTCCGCTACTTCGCCGGAGCTCTGCGGGCTCAGGAAGGCACGATCTCCCAGATCGACGAGGACACGGTCGCCTACCACTTCCACGAACCCCTGGGAGTGGTCGGCCAGATCATCCCGTGGAACTTCCCGATACTGATGGCCACGTGGAAACTCGCCCCGGCGCTGGCCGGTGGCAACACCGTGGTGCTCAAGCCGGCCGAACAGACCCCGGCCTCGATCCACGTCCTGCTGGAGCTGATCGCAGATCTGCTGCCCGCCGGAGTGATCAACGTGGTCAACGGATTCGGGGTTGAAGCCGGGAAGCCGCTGGCCTCGAACCCGCGGATCAACAAGATCGCTTTCACCGGGGAGACCACCACCGGCAGACTGATCCTGCAGTACGCCAGTGAGAACATCATCCCGGCCACGGTGGAGCTGGGCGGCAAGAGTCCGAACATCTTCTTCGACGACGTCGCCGCCGCCGACGACGCGTTCCACGACAAGGCGCTCGAAGGGTTCGCGCTGTTCGCGTTGAACCAGGGCGAAGTGTGCACCTGCCCGTCCCGCGCCCTGGTGCAACGCGGTATCTACGACGAGTTCGTCGCGGCTGCGGTGGAACGCACCGAGCGGAGCGCCCCGGGGCATCCGCTGGACACCGAAACCAGGATCGGGGCCCAGTCCAGCAACGACCAGCTCGAGAAGATCCTCGCCTACATCGACATCGGAAAGCAGGAGGGCGCCCGGATCCTCACCGGTGGCGGACGGGCGGATCCGGGGGGCGAACTCAGCGGTGGTTACTACGTGGAACCGACCGTCTTCGAGGGGCACAACAGGCAGCGCATCTTCCAGGAGGAGATATTCGGCCCCGTGGTCTCGGTGACGTCCTTCGGGGACTACGAAGAGGCCGTCGAGATCGCCAACGACACGCTCTACGGCCTGGGGGCCGGTGTGTGGTCCCGGAGCGGAAACACCGCGTACCGAGCCGCCCGGGACATTCAGGCCGGGCGCGTCTGGGTGAACAACTACCACTCGTACCCGGCACACGCCGCTTTCGGCGGTTACAAGCAGTCCGGGATCGGCAGGGAAACCCACAAGATGATGCTCGATCACTACCAACAGACCAAGAACATGCTGGTCAGCTACTCGGTGAACTCCATGGGGCTGTTCTGATGAATTCGGGGGAAATCGGCAGGGTGGACGTGACCGAGCGGGCGGCCGAACTCCTTCGAAGTCTGCGTCAGCGGTACGGCGCGATCATGTTCCACCAGTCCGGTGGGTGCTGTGACGGCAGCGCACCGATGTGCTACTTGAAGGGGGAGTTCCGAACGGGAGTCCACGACGTGCACCTGGGGGACCTGAGTGTCCCCGGTGTCCCCGAGCGAATCGAGGTGTGGATGTCCGGCCCGCAGTTCGAGTACTGGCAGCACACCCATCTGACCATCGATGTGGTCACCGGACGCGGCAGCGGGTTCTCGCTGGAGGCCCCGGACGGGTTGCGCTTTCTGCTGCGCTCTCGGTTGCTCACCGAGGAGGAGCTGAACAGCCTGTGAGCACCCGGGGCGGCTCTCCGCCGCGGGCCGCCTCGGGTGCTTCTTTCCGGTGCTTCCCGGGAGACGTCCTCGGTCGCACCGGATCGGCACTCCGAACGAACTCGTGCACCGAGGTGTCCCCGGCCCCGTACACCGGTCCGAGAGCACGCGCGGGAGCCGCGCGGCACCGGAAACGCCCGAAACGGGAAATCCTCCGAGGCCGTGCTTCGCGTGAATCCGGACGAGGAAAAAGCCCCACGGGGATTCCGGTTTTCGCTCGTACCCGTTCCACCCGAGTTCCGCCGGAACATCCCGCGCTCCATTCGAGTCGAATTCCCCGGACACCGCTCCGCCTGCTTCCTGCGAAGCAATTCTGCGCACGCTAGGGTGTCAACGTGCGCGGAACAACCGGCACGGCCCTCGAAGTGACAGCGAGAGGTGCGCGGATGGCCGAGCACGGACACGGCCACTCACACGTCGCCGACCGTGAAGCCGACCGGAGGTATCTGAGCGCGGCACTGGTCGTGATCGCGTTGTTCATGATCGCGGAAATCGTGGTCGGGGTGTACGCCTCCTCGCTAGCGCTGATCTCCGACGCCGGTCACATGCTCACCGACGCCGGAGCGCTGGCCCTCGCGCTCGTGGCGGGCAGGCTCGCCAGAATCCCGGCCAGGGGCGCCTACACCTTCGGCCTCAAAAGAGCCGAGATACTCTCGGCCCAGATCAACGGAATAACGCTGTTCGCGCTGGTCGGCTACTTCGTCGTCGAGGGAGTTCGCCGGCTGATCGCCCCTCCCGCCGTGGCCGGTGCCTTCGTGCTCGTCACTGCCCTGGTCGGGATCGTGGTCAACCTGATCGCCACGTGGCTGATCAACAAGGGCAACAGGCAGAGCCTCAACGTCGAGGGTGCCTTCCAGCACATCCTCAACGACCTCTACGCCTTCGTCGCGACAGCGGTGGCCGGACTCGTGGTCCTGTCGACCGGTTGGACACGCGCGGACGCGCTCGCCGCGCTCGTCGTCGCCGCCCTCATGGCCAGGGCGGGCTACGGGCTCATCCGCGACTCGGCCCGGGTCTTCCTCGAAGCCGCACCGAGGGGAATCGACCCGCAGCTGCTGGAAACGGAGATACGCGGTGTCACCGGGGTGGTCGAGGTCCACGAGCTGCACGTCTGGGAAGTGACTTCCGGTTTTCCCGCCCTGTCCGCCCACGTGCTCGTCTCGGCCGATCAGGACTGCCACGAACGACGGACAGCCGTCGAACGGCTGCTGGGCGAACGGCACGAGATCCGGCACACCACCCTGCAGGTGGATCACCGGCAGGACTTCCTGCCCACGGAATCGTTGCGTTCCCGCGCCCCGGAGGAGCAGGGCGGCGCGGAGAACGAAACCGGCCGGGGCTGACCACTCGGGAACTCCTCCTCGCGGACAAGGCTCCGGGAAGACTCCCGGGCCCCGCCCGGAACAGGCACGTCCCGAGCGCGCGGTGAGGCGGGGCCGGGCGACTCGCCCGGCCCCGCCTCACCGGCACCGTCCCCGGGAGAGGGACCGCGAGCCGAGCTAGACCTCGACTCCGGCGAGCACCGTCACCTTCTCCTCGGTCAGATCGGTCATCGCGGCGTGCACCCCCTCCCTGCCGACGCCGGACTCCTTCACTCCTCCGTAGGGCATCTGGTCGGCCCGGAAACTCGGCACATCACCGACGATCACACCGCCGACCTCCAGCTCGGCCGACGCCCGGAACGCCAGCCGCACGTCCCTGGTGAAGATCCCGGCCTGCAGACCGTAGCGGGAGTCGTCGACGCGCCGGAACGCCTCGTCGGCGGAGTCCACCGACTCCACCACCAGAACCGGGCCGAACACCTCCTCGGTGAGCACCCTCGCGTCGTCCGGGACCCCGGTCAGCACCGTAGGTTCGTAACTCGAGCCTCGCCGCACCCCTCCGGTGAGCACCCGAGCCCCCGCGGCGACGGCCTCGTCGACCCACCGTTCCACTCGCTCCGCCGCCTCCTCGTCGATCAGAGGTCCCACCCGGGTGGCCTCGTCGAAGGGGTCACCGGACTTCTGCGACTCCACGGCCCGGACCAGCCGGGGGACGAAATCATCGTGGGCTCCACGATGGACGAGCACCCGCTGCACCGATATGCACGACTGCCCGGCCTGGTACACGGCGAAGGTGGCGATCCGCTCGGCCGCGTAGTCCCGCTCGGTCCAGTCCTCGTGGACGAACACCGCGGCGTTACCACCCAGTTCGAGCGTGACGTGCTTGCGCGGGGCGGCGTCCTTGATCCCCCACCCGACCGGGCCGGACCCGGTGAAGGAAACCACCGGCAACCGCGGATCACCGACCAGTTCGGCCGCCTTCTCGTCGGTGGTCGGCAACACCGACCACGCTCCGGAGGGCAGCTCCGTCTCGGCCAGGATCTCACCCAGCAACAGCGCGGTGAGCGGAGTCATGGGTGCGGGTTTGAGCACGATGGGGGCTCCGACCGCCAGCGCGGGAGCGAGCTTGTGCACCGCGAGGTTCAGCGGGAAGTTGAACGGGGCGATCCCGAGCACCGCTCCCCGCGGTGGACGGCGGACGAGTGCCAGTCTGTTCACGCCCCCGGGATCGGTGTCCAGCCGCTGTAAGTCACCCGACCAGCGACGTGTCTCCTCCGCCGCCCACCGGAACGTCGACACCGACCGTGCCACCTCGGCGCGGGCCCAGAAGAGCGGTTTCCCGTTCTCGGCCGTGATCAGCCGGGCGAACTCCTCGGAACGCTCCTCCAAGCGGGTTCGAACGTGCTCGAGCGCCGCCGCCCTCACGTGCGCAGGCGAAGCGGCCGTCCTGCGGACGCTCGCGCACGCGGCGGAGACGGCCCGTTCGACGTCGGCTTCGGTGGCGAAGTAGGCGGTCCCCACCGAGGAGCCGTCCCCGGGATGCGACACCTCGAAGCTCGTTTCGCCCGCAGCAGCCGCTCCGGCCACCCAGTATCCAGTAACCATGGTCCTCCTTGTCGTCCTCACAGCGACGCTACGGTCCCCACACGCGCGCCGTGCAGTGCCGATCGGTCCAGTCCGAACGAAGCGAATCGACGAAATGTCCAGGGACTCCTCGCGAAACGGCTTGCTCGAGTGGTCGGTCACCGGCAGGTGAGGCGGTGTCGCGCCGCGTCGCGGGGCACTTCGAGCAAGCCCTCCCGCCAGGTGCCCCGCCGCCTGCTGCGAAAGAGGCGGGGCCGTCCACCACGGTCGGCCGTGGTGGACGGCCCGCTCACGATCGGCACGCCCGGCACGTGCCGATCCAGGTCCCGTCGGCA
This sequence comes from Actinopolyspora biskrensis, assembly GCF_013408175.1. Lineage (GTDB taxonomy): Bacteria > Actinomycetota > Actinomycetes > Mycobacteriales > Pseudonocardiaceae > Actinopolyspora > Actinopolyspora biskrensis. Next base: position 561,739 of record NZ_JACBYW010000002.1, on the reverse strand, counting down.
GCGGACCGAACCGCGGCGGGGAACGGGTGTACCTCTCGCACCGCGGTGACGACGGCCCCGGGCCGACGGGAAGCGGGATTCGGATCGCCGGTTCTCAGCGCAGACTGTGCGTCACGTGTTTGACACGCGTGTAGTCGTCGAACCCGTAGCGGGACAGGTCGTTGCCGTAACCGGAGTGCTTGAAGCCCCCGTGCGGCATTTCGGCGAGCAACACCATGTGGGTGTTCACCCACACGCAGCCGAATTCGAGTTCGGCCGCGAAACGTTGGGCCCGCCCGTGCTCCCGGGTCCAGACGCTGGAGGCCAGCGCGTAGTCCACCCCGTTGGCGAGCCGCAGGGCCTCCTGCTCGGACTCGAACTCCTGCACGGTCAGCACCGGTCCGAAGACCTCCTCCTGGACGACCTCGTCGTGCTGGTGCACCCCTGCGATCACCGTCGGCTCGAAGAAGAACCCCTCTTCGCGCGCCCGTGCTCCGCCCGTCAGCACTCTCGCGTGTTCGGGCAACCGCTCGATCAGCGCGCTCACCCGCTCGAACTGCGCCGCGTTGTTCAGCGGCCCGAAAGTGGCCTCCGGGTCGGAAGGCGGACCACATCGGAGACCGCTGACCCGCTCGACCAGCTTGGCGGTGAACTCCTCGGCCACCGAGGCCTCCACCAGTACCCTGGTGGCAGCCGTGCAGTCCTGACCGGCGTTGAACACCCCGGCTTCGGCGATTTCCACGGCGGCGGTGTCCAGGTCGGCATCGGCGAAGACCACGGCCGGGGCTTTGCCTCCCAGCTCCAGGTGCACGCGTTTGACGTCCTCGGCCGCAGCGGCCGCGACCTGCTTACCCGCTCTGCTGGACCCGGTGATCGACACCATCGCCGCCGTCGGATGAGCGGCTACCGCGCTGCCCGTATCACGGTCACCGCAGACCACGTTGAGCACTCCGCTGGGCAGCGCCTCCGCCGCGACCTCACCGAGCATCGCGGCGGTGACCGGAGTGGTGTCCGCCGGTTTGAGCACCACCGTGTTCCCAGCCGCGATCGCGGGAGCGATCTTCCAGACCGCCATCATCAACGGGTAGTTCCACGGCGCTATCTGGCCGATCACGCCGACCGGTTCCCTGCGAACGTAGGAGGTGTGGCCCGGCGCGTACTCCGCTGCCCCCGAACCGTCCAGCAGCCTGGCGGCCCCCGCGAAGAACCTGATCTGATCGATGGCTGCCTCGACCTCCTCGCTACGGGTGGCCGCCACCGGCTTACCGCTGTTGGCCACCTCGGCAGCGACGAACTCCTCGGTACGGTCCTCCAGCACGTCGGCCAGCCGCAGCAACGCCCGCTGCCTCTCGGCGGGAGTGCTGCGACGCCACTCGGTGAAAGCCCGCTCGGCCGCGGCGTAGGCCGCGTCCACATCGGCCTCGGAAGAAACCGGGGCGCGGGCGAACTCCGCCCCGGTGCAGGGGTCGATCAGCGGAGCCGTGCGGCGGGCACCGGCTTCGACGGACACCCCGTCGACGACGTTGTGAACGGTGCGCATCAGCGTCCCTCCGGAAGAATGCTCAACAGTTCGTAGATCACGTGCGAAGCGGCGATCCCTGTGATCTCGGCGTGGTCGTACGCGGGGGAAACCTCCACGAGGTCGGCACCGACGAGGTTCAGCCCCTCGAGACCACGCAGCAGTTCCAGCAGCTCCCTGCTCGACAGCCCGCCCGCTTCCGGAGTACCCGTCCCCGGTGCGAACCCGGGGTCGAGCACGTCGATGTCGATCGAGGCGTAGACCGGGCGTGAACCGAGCCGAGCACGGACGCGCTCCGTGATGGTGTCCAGCGAGGCACGTGCGAAGTCCCGGCAGTGCACGGCGGCGAACCCCATCCGCGCGCTCTCGGCCAGGTCCACCCCGGAATACAGCGGGCCCCGGAGCCCCACGTGCATCGAGTGCTCGTGGTCGATCAGCCCTTCCTCCGCCGCACGGCGAAACGGAGTTCCGTGTGTGTAGGGCTCGCCGAAGTAGGTGTCCCAGGTGTCCAGATGCGCGTCGAAGTGCAGGACGGCGAGCGGACCGTGCCGCTCGTGCTGCACCCGCAGCAACGGCAGCGCGATCGTGTGATCACCGCCGATGGTGATCAGGGTGCGGCCGGTCCCGGACATTTCCCTGGCGGCCGACTCCACCGTGGAAATGGCCTCGCCGACGTCGAAGGGATTCACTCCCACGTCCCCGGCGTCGGCGACCTGCCGAGCCGCGAACGGGGAGACGCCGACGGCCGGGTTGTACGGCCGCAACAGTCTGGAGCTCTGCCGGACGTGTCCGGGCCCGAACCTCGCTCCGGGACGGTAGCTCACCCCGGTGTCGAAGGGCACTCCCCACAGCAGCGCGTCGGCATCGGAAACCTCCGAGTACCTCGGCAGTCGCGCGAAGGTCGAATCACCGCCGTACCGGGGAATCCTGGTGGCGTCGACCGGACCGACCGGTTCCCGGTCCATGGGCTCTGACACTGTCCGCTCCTCACAATTCCACTCGCGCACGGGTCGAAGAATCGAGCCCCGTCACGTTCCCCGTCCATCAAGCCGCCCGGCCTCCGAGATCTCGGCCGCGGCGCGTTTGCCGGACTCGATGGCGCCGTCGATGAAGGCGCGCCAGCGTCCGGCCGTGTGCGAGCCCGCGAAGTGGACGCGCCCCTCGGGCTCGCCGACGCTGATCTCGTACTCGGCGAACTGCCCGGCCCGGAAGGTCGCCCAGGTCCCCTTGGAGAACTCGTCGCCCACCCAGTCGTGGGTGGCGACGTCGACGATCTCCGCCTCCGGGGCGAACTCGCGGACGGCACGCTGCACGTCGTGCGGATCCGCCCCGTCGACCCGACCGTCCTCGGGCGCGAAGCACACGAGGACCACGCCGTTTTCCGTGGTGGCCATCGCACCGACGTAGTCGAAGGCCGTTCCCCACCCGAAACCGCTCAGCTCCTCGGGAACCCCACGTGCCAGCGCCCAGATCTTCTGTCCCTGCCCCGCGTGGTTCTCCCGGGAGATCGCCTGTTTGGCCGCCGACAGCTCCGGCTCGAACCGGATGTCGCGCCACACGCCCACGGGAGTGGTCATCAACACCCGCTCAGCCCGAACGGAACCGCCGTCGTAGCCGACGGTCACTCCCCTTCCGTCGGCGAGCACCTCGCGCACGGGACTGGACAACCGCAGCTCCGCACCGGCGTCAGCGGCTATCGCCTCGGCCAGCGACACGGTGCCGTCGACGAACGTGTAGCCGAGCACGCTCGCCTGCACCATCCCCCACAGCGAGTTGTCCATCGCCGCCAGCCAACGGATCACGTCCAGAGCCGATCCGGTCTCCTCGCTCGCGTTCGCACAACCGCAGAACCAGGAGATCAACAGTTCCCCGGAGTTCCCGGACAGCCCCTGCTGCTCGGCCCACTGCCGGATCGGCACGTCGAGATCGGAAAGACCCTGCTCGGAAAGTGGTCGTTCCGGATCGATCCTCCTCCCCGCCTCGATCAACGAACGCATCACGTGTTCGAGCTGCTCGTACTCCTCCGGAGGGACCGGCAGCAACGTGTCCAGCACCTGGCCGTGATCGGACCAAGTCATGCGCGGGGGAAGCTCGCTGTCGGCCACCCGGATCCCGTAGCGGTGCACTTCGGCGAAGACGTGCCGCTGCTGCGGCACGATCCAGGTACCGCCCATCTCCAGGCCGAACCCGTCGAAGGCGTCCGGCCGGTACCAGGTGGAGCCACCGATGCGATCCCTGGCCTCCAGGACCAGTACGTCCTCACCCGCCTCACGAAGGTCCCTGGCCGCTGTCAGCCCCGCGAACCCCGCTCCGATGACGACGACGTCATAAGTGTCCATACTCGTACGCTCTTTCCTGTTCATACGAATCCCGCGTTCAGACCCCGGCTGTCCGGGGCGCGCTCGTTTCCCTGTCGGCCCCGTTCGGGCCGGGCCGCGTGGCCGTCGCGGTCAGCGACAGGTAGGCCACGGCCGTCGTGGCGGCCGCCAGCAGAAAACTCACGTCTATGTGGGTGATGCTGATCAGCGGTCCGGTGTACAGCGCGGTGTCCACGGACAGCAGACCGACCGTGGAACCGATGGCCCACGCTGCGGTGGCCCTGAGGTTCCACCCGCCCGTGTACCAGTAGATCCCGCCGCGCGACCTCCGGTTGAACACTTGGAGGGCTTCGGTGTCGTAGCTGCCTCCGCAGCGCGCGAAGCCGATCAACGTGATCACCGCCCACGGCGTTCCGACCGCGGTCAGCAGCAGGACGAAAGCGGTGACGGCCGACTGCGCGTCCCAGACGAAGTAGCCGAGGAAGACCAGCACGGTCGCGAGCGCCGACACCAGGGTCGTGGACTGTATCCGGGACAGGTTCGGCACGATGGCGTCCAGGTCCAACCCCATGCTGTAGATGAGGATGCCCCCGTTGCCGATGGTGCCGAACACCCCGCTCAACAGCAGCGGCACGAGGAACCACAGCGGGGCCGCCGCGACGAGCGGGCCCACGTAGTCCTCCGCGGCTCGGGAGGCGAACGCGGTGAACGTCCCGAACAGTTGCGGTACCAGCAGACCGAGGATCATCCCGAGGGCCGAAGCTCCGAACACCCGCGTCGGCGAGTACCGGTTCGGCGAGACGTAACGGCTGTAGTCTCCGAGCAGGGTTATGAACGCCATCGGGCCGCTCAACCCGGCGGCCACCGTGGACAGCGACCACGTGGTCCAGAAGTCACCGAGCAAATGGCCGCCGTCGACCACCGGGGAAGGGTCGAACTTCCCCGCGTAGGCGAACAGGCCGACGATCATCAACACCGTCGTCCCCGCCGCGACCCATTTACTGAGCACGGTCAGCAACTGGTACCCGAATATCGCGGTGAACACCGCCAGCAGGGACAGGACCGCGTAGGTGAGGCTGTATCCCCACGCTCCGTTCGGAAACCCGAACAGCCTGTGCAACGGGCCGACCACGGCGGCTCCACCGGTCCAGAGCGTCAGGGCCCCGTACCCGAGGGACAGCAGCAGGCCGATGACCGAACCGATCAGCCGCCCGCGCACGCCGAAGTGACCGCCACTGCTCGTGGAGAGGTTGGTCCCGGTGCGGAACGACACCAGCGCGAGCGGAGCGACCAGCACCGTCCCGAGCAGGGTGCCGGTGATCATCGAGGTGACGCTGGCCCAGAAACCCAGCCCGAACGAAGCGGGCAGCCACCCGAAAATGATCACGCCGAGGCACATGTTCGACCCGAACAGAATGCCGATCACGTCACGCGGCCTACCGGTTCTGTCCGGCTCCGGGATCGTGTCGACACCGTGCACCTCGATGCCGACGCCGCGATCGCGCGACGACGGTTCCTCGGTCATCGGTGACCTCCTTGCGACTGGTGGGCGCCGAACGGCGCCGAGGGCAACGTTCGAGCCGCGCGGCACCGGCAAGTGTGGGCCCCATCACGAGCCTGGGGGAGTCATCGATTCTCCGAAGTACACGACAAGCTTTGGACGATCGCACAACGCGACGACCGTCGTCACGGGGAATCGCGCGTCTGCCGTATCGCACGCAACGCCAGGTACAGATCCACCCGGTCCGGGGTGTGTGAAAGCGTCCTCCCGGTCAGCTCCTCGACGCGCCCCATGCGATGGCGCAGCGTGTTGATGTGCACGTGCAGTGTTCGTGCCGCCTCCTGCCAGCGTCCTCCGGCGTCGAGGAAGACCCGCAGGGAGGGAATCAGTTCCGTTCCCCGACGCTGGTCGTGCTCCAGCACGGAGCCCAGCAGTGCCCGGGAGGTGGCCGCCAGCAGTTCCGGGTCCTGCGCGGCCAGCAGCAGCGTCGGGGAACTCAGCTGGTCGTGGGTCATCCAACCCCCCGCACCGGAACGTACCCCCTCTCCCGCGGGGACGGCCTCGGCCGCGTGCGCGGCCTGCAGCAGGCTCACCCGCAACTCGGCCGCGCTTCCCGGGGCACCCATCCCCAGCCGTACGTCCCCGGACACGCCGCTCACGGACCGGTGCAGCCCACGTGCCAGCTCCGGCACGCTGTCCACGCTGCGCACGAAAGCCACTACCTCGTCACCACGTCGCACGGCCACTCCGTCCGTGCCGAGCACCTCACCCAGGCGTGCCGACACCGCTTCGGGAGCTCCCGTGCGAACCACCACGGCCGCCAACGGGCCTTCGGGAGGCAGGCCGAACGAGTGCAGCCTCGTCCGCACCGTCTCCAGCCCAACGGTGCCGGCCTGCACCCATTCGAACAGTTCCCAGGCGTAGCGCAGTTCCGTGGCCCGCACCGCTCTGCTCCGCTCGATCTCGAGCGCGATGAACGGCATGGCCTGCATAACCGCGGCGTGCTGTTCCACGTCGAGCTCCTCGAGCGGCACGGGCAGCAGCAGCTCCGCGTCGGCGAGTCCTTCCCCCACCAGCGGAACCGGGTGCCCCGGGCTGGGAGGGCGGCCCGCTATGAGTCCCGCGGAACCGCGTACCGCGACCGGGTCCGCGAGCTGTCTCTCCAGCACGGAGAGCACCGTGCCCACCCCGCGACGCAACCGCAACGCGGTCACTATGGCGTCGTGCTGATCGAGGTGTCTGCGCAGCGGGCGCTCCCACTCCACTCGCTTGCTGCCGACGAAAGCCTGGACCACCTGGAGGAAGGCGACCTCCGCACCGACGACGAAACAGGTCAACCCGTGCGCACGCGCCGCTTCGACGAACTCCTCGGGAGCCTCGGTCTCGGGAGGGACCAGTCCGAACCCCACGGCGGCCACATCGGCGGAGGCCAGATCCGCCACGAAGTCACCGGCCCGCACCCCGGCGGTACGCCAGACCCCCGCGGTGAGCACCACCTCTCCACCGCGCAGGAAGTTCGCGGGAGCGTTGATCTCGATCGTGTGGACCCACTGGATCGGACGAGTGACGTCACCCCGCACCCGGACGTCCAAGGACAGTTCCCGGTCCGCGAGCAGGTCTTCGACCAGCATGGAGTTCCTTCCTCCTGGAGCTTTTCCGTTTCGGTGGTCGTGGGCGCTCGTTGGCGGAACCTCGCCGCGGCGATGCCGGCTCCTCGGAGAGTGTTCCGGTACCGCCGCACCGGAGAACCCCGTCCGACCGACAACTCGACCGGAGAACTTCGATCAGCGCTCGGGCCCGTTCAGCACCCGCAGGGCCAACCACAGTTCCGCACGCACCCCCGGCTGGTCCAGATCACGCCCGAGCAGCGACTCGACCTTGCGGATCCGGTTGCGGAGCGTGTGCCGATGCACCCCCAGCGCTCCCGCGGCCGGATCCCACTGCCCGTGCCGGGCCAACCACTCGCGCAGCGAGACGATAAGCTCGTTCCTGCCCTCGAGCGGAGCCAGCAGGGACTCCGCGAATCCGGTCACCCGGTCGGCGGGAACCAGATCAAGCAGCCCCCACCCCGCCAACTCGGCGAACCACACCGTGTTGTCCCCGGTACGCGCGGCCGCCACGGCCTGCTCGGCCTGGCGCAGGGCACGCGACATCCCGCTCAGGTCGCACGGCTCGGAAATTCCGACCCGCAGCACGTCACGCCGTCGGCTCAGCTGCTCCAGACTCCCACCCCCCGCCGGAACCACCGCCATCACGGCCCCTTCGTACTCGACCGGGTAAATCGCTTCCTCGAAGTGCTCCGTCTCGAGCAGGTACAGCAGCTCCCCCGAATCACGGGCCCCTTCGAAGGCCAGCACCCGGAGGGGCGGAGCGGGGAACTCGGTCCGCAGGTCGTCGAGCGTCTCCCAGACGGGTTCGCCCGCCAACAGTGTGCGCAGGAATCCGGTGCGCAGTTTCCTCCGTGCCGCGCGCAACGTCTCGGTCTGCCGCAGAGCCAGGGTCAGCAGCGAGGCCGCCGAGTTGATCACTTGTCGGTCGGACGTGCCGAACGACCACGTGCGCCCGACGACGAGCACTGCCCCGTTCCCGGCTCCGAGGTCCTGCATGCTGACCTCCTGCCCGGACAGTTCGAAGTCCACTGTCCCCCTCCCCTGCCTGCCGCGCAGCCGCTCGGCCTCGGGGGCGAGCACGCGGGCCGAGATCCCGGCCGTGCTCGGAGCGGCGTGCAGCACCGTTCCCGCGCCGTCCAGCAACAGCACCCACCCCTCGACGAGGCCGGCCAGCTTGCGAACCAGCGTGGCGAGTCCTCCTCTGCTCCCCGCCGCGCGGGCCAGTTCCTGTTGCGCTCGGCTGAGCCGTCGGACTCCCTCGTACTCGTCCTCGGCCAGCGCGCGTGAAACCGCTTTGCTGATCGCGATGAACGGTGTCCGGTGCGGCACGGCCACCAACGGCAGTCCCGCTTCGGTGGCTGCCGCGACCAGTTCCCGCGGCACCTCACCGTGGGTGAGTCCCACGCCGAAGCCGAGCCCGGCCACACCGGCAGCGGCGAGCCTGCTCACGTACTCGCCGCACTCGTGGCCGCGCAACGTCAGCCCCGTGGTCAGCAACAGCTCCCCGCCCTCGAGGAACGGGGTGGGATCGGCCAGTTCGCTGGTGTGCACCCAGGAGATCGGCCGGTCCGCGGAGCTCCGGCTCCCGTGGGACGTCAGCTCCAGTTCCGGGTCGGCGAGAAGCCCCCGCACAGTCAGCGGCACCGGGCAACAACTCCAAACCGTCCATCGAACCGTGCGCTAGTAGCCGTTGTGTCTACTGCATATCATCGCTGGAGGGCCGAAGCTGTCCCCGAACACGTCACGACGGATCGGAGACGGCGATGACCACGCTCACGCACGAGGAGACGAGCGCCTCGCGGAAACGACTGCTGCGCACCGAGATCCCCGGACCGAAGTCGCGTGAGTTGCAGCAACGCCGCGCGAAGACCGTGGCGGCCGGTGTGGGCAGTGCGCTGCCCGTCTACGTCACGGGAGCCGAGGAAGGCGTGCTGCACGACGCGGACGGCAACGTCCTGATCGATCTGGGCTCGGGCATCGCGGTGACCAACGTGGGCAACGCTGCACCCGAGGTGGTCGATGCGATCCGCGACCAGGCCGGCGAATTCACGCACACCTGCTTCATGGTGACGCCCTACGAGAACTATCTCGAGGTCTGCGAGGAACTGGCCGCGGTGACTCCCGGGGAGCACGACAAGCGCACCGTGCTGTTCAACTCCGGGGCGGAGGCGGTGGAGAACGCGGTCAAGGTCGCTCGCAGGGCCACCGGCAGGCAAGCCGTGGTGGTCTTCGACCACGCCTACCACGGGCGCACCAACCTCACGATGGCGATGACCGCCAAATCGGTGCCCTACAAGCACGGGTTCGGCCCCTTCACCAGCGAGATCTACCGCATGCCGATGTCCTGTCCGGCTCGGGACGGCGCGGACGGGGCCGAAGCGGCCCGTGGGGTGATCGACCGGATCGAGAAGCAGGTGGGGGCCGACTCCGTGGCCGCCGTGGTCGTCGAGCCCGTACAGGGTGAGGGCGGGTTCGTCGAACCGGCCGAGGGCTTCCTGCCGGAGATATCGCGGTGGTGCACCGACAGCGGAGCGCTTTTCGTCGCCGACGAGATCCAGACCGGGTTCTGCCGGACCGGGGACTGGTTCGCCTGTGAGCACGAGGGAGTGGTGCCCGACTTGATCACCACGGCCAAGGGGATCGCGGGCGGGATGCCGCTGGCCGGGGTGACCGGACGTGCCGAGGTGATGGACTCACTGCCCCCGGCGAGCCTGGGCGGCACCTACGGCGGCAACCCGGTGTCCTGCGCCGCTGCCCTGGGAGCTATCCGGGCGATGCGCGAGCGGGACCTCGCCGGGGCCGCACGGGACATCCAGCACCGCGCGATGCCCAGGCTGCGTGAGCTGGCGGCGCGTACCGAGCGGATCCTCGAAGTGCGCGGCCGGGGAGCGATGCTGGGTGTCGAGTTCGTCCGTGCCGGAAGCGACGAGCCCGACCCCGAACTGGCCGCACGGGTGGCCAAGACCTGCCACGAACGCGGTGTCGTCGTGCTCACCTGCGGCACCTACGGCAACGTGATTCGCCTGCTGCCTCCGCTGGTGATATCGGCCGAGCTGCTGGACGAGGGACTCGACGTGCTCGAGGAGTCCCTGGCGGAGCAGTTGGACTGAGAACCGGTCCGGCGACGGGTTCGGCCGCTCCGCCACGGTCACGACGAGCGTTCCGTGGCGGCGGCGGGACTCCAGGGGTTTCTCGCGGGGGCGTCCCGGCGAAACCGGCCCGGTCCGGCCGACACCGGGTGTCGACGGCCCGGGCCGGCTCCCGCACCGCGGGAGCGGCCTTCCCGGGTCACGAGAGCGACACCCGCCGGAACCGCCTCGTTCCGGCGGCGTGCGCGAGTCCGCTCAGGCGTGCTCCAGCACGGACTCGTAGTTCCCCTCGCGGGCGGCACCGTTGAGTTTGGCCCGGTGCGCCAGCACTTGCTGGGCGCTGTCGAACTTCTCGGCGCGACCGACCCACTCGTGCAGCGCCGGGGCGAGCAGACCACGTCCGAACGAGAACGTCACCTGCCAGGGCAGCGGCCCGAGCTGGTTGATCGCGTTGAGGTTGACGGTGGCCTCCTCGTCGCTCTGGCCGCCGGACAGGAAGGCGATCCCGGGCACGGCCGGGGGGACCGTGCGTTTGAGTGCGCGCACCGTCGCCTCGGCCACGTCCGCGGAACTCGGCTGCCGCGGGTGGTCCTTGCCCGCGACCACCATGTTCGGCTTGAGCACCATGGATTCCAGTTCGACGCGCTGCCTCGCGAGCTCGTCGAAGACCTCGCGCAACGTCCGGACGGTCGCCTCCTCCGCGGCTTCCAGGGAGTGGTCACCGTCCATCAGCACCTCGGGCTCGACCATCGGAACCAGGCCGGCTTCCTGGGAAAGCGCGGCGTAGCGCCCGAGCGCGTGCGCGTTGGCGTGGATCGCGTAGTCGCTCGGCCGATCGGCGGCGATGTCCAGCACGGCACGCCACTTGGTGAAATTCATGCCGAGCTCGACGTACTCGGAAAGCCGGTCGCGCAGCCCGTCCAGACCTTCGGTGATCTTCTCCCCGTCGCTGCCCGCCAGGGGCTTGGCCCCCTTGTCCACCTTGATCCCCGGCAGCACTCCGTTGTCCTCGGCCACCTTGCGCAGCGGAACACCCGAGGAGGAGTCCTGCCTGACCGTTTCGTCGAACAGGATCACGCTGCTGATCGATTTGCCGAGCTCGGGAGTGGACACGATCAGCTCGCGGTACTGCCGTCGCACTTCCTCCGTGGAATCGAGGCCGACGGCGTGCAGACGTTTTTCCATCGTCCCGGTGCTCTCGTCGGCCGCGAGAATACCCTTGCCCGGTGCAACCATCTCTCGTGCGATCAACCGCATGTCGTCGCTGAACACGGTGCGCTCTCCTTCGGGTGTATCTTCATGTCCTTCTCGGCCGGTGATCGCCCGGACCGGAGTCACCATCAAGCGTGACAGACATCGTCCGAGGATTCCGAACCCAATCAACTTGAATCGAATCAGAAAACTCGGAATCGAATCAGTAACGTCATATTCATCTCACCCGAACAGGTAAACATGTGTCACCCGACCGGCCCCTGTCCAGAATGCCCGCCCACGGCGAACAAAGATTTCACTTTCACGCGGGCGCCGCGCCCAATGGTCTAGACGAATCACTTCCGTGCGCCCCGAAGCCCCCGCGGCGCGCCCGCCCCAGCACACCGGCGAAGGACGGAGGTCGATAACGTCCGTTGGTCGTGTGGAAGTACCGATTCAGCTCCCGCACCCGCACCACCTCGAAGCAGCACGCGCGGGCCCGGAACTTCCCACGAAGCCGAACATCATCCGACCCGCGAGGAACAGCAGTGACCGATCCGCACTCCCCCGCACACGGCGACTGGCTGACCACAGAACGGCGCAGGTTGCTCGACTTCGCCTCCTCGGCCCGGGTGACACGAGGAGGCTTCGGCTGGTTGGACGAGTCCGGAGTCCCGGACTCCGAGCGCCCGGTGGAAACCTGGATCACGGCCCGGATGACCCATGTGTTCAGCCTGGCTCATCTCGACGGCGTACCGGCGACGGCGGAGATCGCCGACCACGGCGTGGAGGCCCTACTCGGTCCGCTCCGGGACCACGCGCACGGTGGTTGGTTCACCAGCACGACCGACACCGCCAAGGGAGCCTACGAGCACGCCTTCGTCGTACTCGCGGCGAGCAGCGCCGCGGCGGCGGAGAGACCCCGGGCGCGGGAGCTGCTGGACGAGGCGCTGCACATCGTCGACACCGAGTTCTGGGACGAACAGGCAGGACTCTCCCTGGAAAGCTGGGACCGGCAGTGGCACTCCACCGAGCCGTACCGGGGAGCCAACAGCAACATGCACATGGTGGAGGCCATGCTCGCCGCGGGCGACGTCACCGGTGAGCGGATCTGGCACCAGCGAGCGCTGCGGATAGCCGGAACGCTGATCGACGAGGTCGCCCGCACCCACGCATGGCGCCTCCCGGAGCACTTCACCCCCGACTGGGAGCCCGACCCCGAGTACAACCGCGAGTTCCCCCACGACCCGTTCCGCCCGCACGGCACGACGGTCGGCCACTGGCTGGAGTGGGCCCGGCTACTGCTGCACCTCGAGGCCTCGCTCGGTGACGCGGCCCCCAACTGGCTGATCTCCGACGCACGAAACCTCTTCGAAGCGGGTATACAGCACGGTTGGCACGCCGACGGGCACCCGGGCTTCGTCTACACGCTCGACTGGCAGGACCGCCCGCAGGTTCGCGAGCGCATGCACTGGGTGACCACCGAGGCCATCCTGGGTGCGGCAGCGCTGTACCAACGCACCGCCGAGACCTACTACCAGCAGTGGTACGCCACCTTCTGGGACTTCGCCCGCACCCGTCACATCGACCACTCCCGGGGTAGCTGGCACCACGAGCTCACTCCGGACGGGCGGCCTTCGCACTCCGTCTGGTCCGGCAAACCGGACGTCTACCACGCCTACCAGGCAACGCTGTTCCCTCGGCTGCCCCTCGCTCCCGCCGCGGCCGTGGCACTGCGGAACTGAAGCGACAGCACAGGAACGTCACACCCGAGCAGTTGGCGCGCACCGCGGGGTCTCCCGCGGTGCGGCTCTCGCGCGGAGGGCCCCGACGCCGCGTGGTGAACACCCGGGACGTCGGGGCGCTCCCCCCGGATCCGGCGGCAGGTACGCCCGCGTGCCGCCACGCGAACCGAGCCGGCCGGAGTCCCAGCGGGGCCGGGCGGACGTTCACCCTTCCCGCGAACCCGAGCCCGTCACGACCGGGAGAGCACCTCACGCACCGGGGCGGGGCCGGTGAGCCGAACTTGACGACTTGTTCACGGAACACATCGAACACGCAAAATTCCCTCCTTAGGGTCGCCGGAGCGAACCGGACGGAAGGGAATGAGCAGTGAGCGTTTCGACCGCGGAAAAAGAGGAGCGAACCCCCGCGCGGCACCGGGGGAACTGGATCGAGGACTGGCGTCCGGAGGACCCCTCTTTCTGGCGCCGCACGGGCAGGAAAATCGCCTGGAAAAATCTGGGCGTATCGATCGTGGCAGAACATCTCGGTTTCAACGTGTGGACCCTGATGAGCACGGTAGTCGTCGGACTGGACGAGGCCGGACACTCCTTCGGGGTCGGCCAGAAATTCTGGTTGCTGATCCTGCCCAACCTGCTCGGGGCCCTGCTGCGTGTTCCCTACACTTTCGCCGTCCCCCGTTTCGGCGGCAGAGGCTGGACCACCACCAGCGTCTGCCTGCTCCTCGTACCGTGCGCCATGCTCGCCGCGGCCGTGGCGGCCGAGAACACCCCGTACTGGTTCTTCCTGCTCACAGCGGCCACCATGGGGGTGGGAGGTGGCAACTTCTCGTCCTCGATGACCAACATCTCCTTCTTCTTCCCCGAACACCGGAAAGGCCTGGCCCTCGGCCTCAACGCGGCGGGGGGAAACATCGGGGTAGCCGTGAGCCAGCTGCTCGTTCCGCTCGTCGTCCACCTGGGAACGGGGGTCAGCCTCTCCTACGCCGCGCTCATGTGGATGCCGGTTATCATCCTCACCGCGGCGCTTTCGTGGAGATTCATGAACAGCCTCACCGCGGCGAAACCGGACAACGGATCCTACCGGGAAGCCCTCACCAGCGGGCACACCCCCGTAATGGCGCTGCTCTACGTGGGAACATTCGGTTCTTTCATCGGGTTCTCCTTCGCCTTCCCCTCCCTGATCGGGATCGCGTTCAGCGATTTCTCCTCCTTCACGGGGCTCGCCTTCGTCGGAGCACTGATCGGTTCGGTGGCACGTCCTCTCGGAGGCTGGTTCTCCGACCGGATCGGCGGCGCGCGGATCACCATGTGGAACTTCCTCGGCCTGGCAGCGGGCACCGTCGGTGTGCTGGCGGGAACCCGCCTCGACAACTTCGCCGTCTTCTTCGGATCGTTCGTGCTGCTCTTCGTGCTGACCGGGGTCGGGAACGGCTCCACCTACCGCATGATCCCCCCGGTCTTCGTCCGGGAGGCCGAGCAACGCGCGGCACGTACCGGTGAGGACCTCGAAACCGCGCACAGAGCGGCCAAACGCCGGTCCGGCGCCGTCATCGGGGTGGTCGGTGCGGTCGGCGCCTTCGGAGGTGTGCTGATCAACCTGATCTTCAAGTTCTCCCTCCAGGCGACGGGAACACTCACCCCCGCTCTGATGTCCGTCCTCCTCCTCTTCCTGCTCTGCGCGGCGACGACGTGGTGGTGCTATCTCCGCGCCGACATCCCGCGGGCGGATCGGGCACGCGCGGCGGACGCTTAACGGCGCGGAAACCGCACCGAATCCGCCACGACATCGATCACCACGAACATGGCCGCCGAGTTCAGCGAACGCGAGGAGGAGATGACCGAGTCCCATTCCGCTCCCCGGCCGAGAGCGTCGTCCGGTGCGCAGCAGGGTCCTGCCCGAGGGCTGCGGCACCGATGACGACGACGCGGGAGGAACAACGCACGCTCACCGGGTTCACCGTGGGGACGACGGCGACACGTCGGGTCGAGGAGCTGACGACCATGCTGCGACGACGTGGGGCCGAGGTGCGCCACGGCCCGGCCATAAGGATTCTGCCGCTCGCCGACGACGGCGAATTGTTCGAGATGAGCAAATCGCTGCTGAGGAATCCACCCGACGTGGTCGTGGTAACCACGGGAATCGGGTTTCGCGGCTGGCTGGAGGCGGCCGAGGGCTGGGGGGTCGGCGCGGAGCTGGCCACGGTGCTCGGCTCGGCGAGGATCCTCTCCAGAGGGCCGAAAGCGACCGGAGCGGTTCGCGCCGCCGGACTCTGCGAGTCCTGGTCCCCGGATTCCGAGAGCAGCTCGGGGATACTCTCCCGGCTGCGCGGGGACGACCTGTCCGGACGCCGCGTGGCGGTCCAGTTGCACGGACAGCGAATGCCGGAGTTCACGGCGGAGCTGCGCGCGGCCGGGGCCGAGGTGATCGAGCTGCCCGTGTATCGCTGGTCCGAACCGCACGACGAAACACCGCTCGACCGGCTGCTGGACGAGGTACTCATCAGGCGGGTCGATGCGCTGGTCTTCACGAGCGCCCCCGCGGTGACGAACACGCTCGACCTCGCGCTGCGGACCGGTCGTCAACGGGCCCTGCTCGACACGCTTCGACACCACGTGCTGGTCGCCTGCGTGGGTCCGGTCTGCGCCGCTCCGCTGGAAGGGCTCGAGGTCCCGGTCACTTTCCCGCAGCGCCCCAGACTCGGCTCACTGGTGCGTTCGCTCGACGAGACCCTGCCCGAACGTGTCCGACGGCTGAACATCGGTGGGAACCACGTGGAACTGCGCGGGCAGGGCGTCCTGTTGGACGGTGAACTGCGCCCCGTCCCGCCCAGTCCCATGGCCCTGCTGCGCAAACTCTCCGAGCATCCCGGCAAGGTGCTGTCCCGGCGTGAACTCGTCGACGCCCTGCCGAACGGCGGGGAGGAGCACGCCGTCGAGATGGCCATCGGACGACTGCGCACGGCCCTCGGAAACGAGCGCTTCGTCCGGACCGTCATCAAACGTGGCTACCGGCTCGCCATTGAGGAAACCGAGAGGCGAGCGCTCCCGGAGCGGTGAGGCCCCCGGGACTCACCGCGACGCCCCCGAGCAGCGAGCTCACCGGGACGTCCGCGAACTACTCGGGCTGGCAGCTCGGGCACCAGACGGTGGTTCGCCCGGCGGTAGCGGCGCGGCACAGTACCGCCGAACAGCGGGGGCAGCGGCGGGACCGCTCGTTCCGGATCCCGTTCAACCATCCGCGCCGCTCCGGAACACGCCCTTCCCGAACGGACGAACGCAGCACACTCCCCATCGCCCGGTGCAGCTCACCGAGCTCCGTCGCGGTGAGCTCCCGGGACTTCCGGCGCGGATGGGTGCGGGCCCGCCACAGTGCTTCGTCGACGCAGAGATTGCCCAGCCCCGCCACCACCGACTGATCGAGCAGAGCCGCCTTGATCCCACTGCCGGTACCGCGCAGTCTCGCGGCGAACTCGGCCGCGGACACCTCGGCCGCGTCGGGGCCGAGCGCGTTCAACAACTCGTCCACCTCCGAGTCGGCCTCCGCCATCCGCACACCGGTCAATTTGCGCATGTCCCGGTAGCGAAGTTCCGAACCGCTCTCGAACCCCAGCAGGATCCTGTCGTGCCGATGCCCGTCCGCATGCCCGGTGCACCACACGAACCCGCCGGTCATGCCGAAGTGCACCAGCAGGCAGGGAACGCCGTGGGCACTCGAGGAGTCCCCGAGCGGCAGGAGCAACCACTTCCCGTGCCGAAGCGCGGGGCCCGGACGGCGTCCACGCACCGCGCGGGCGAACCGGTCCGCATCGAGTCCCGGCTCCAGCACCCCGGAATCGGCCACGACGACCGAGTCGATTCGCCGCCCCGTCGCGTTCGCGGCCACCAGGCGGCGGAATCCCTCTACATCCGGCAGCTCCGGCACACCGTGGAACTACCCGGCACGCACCGGGACCAAGCATCCGGTCCCCGGGCCCCGCCACGGGCACGGGAGGCGCTGTGCGCGCCGGGAAGGGCACGAGGCCGGTCAGCCCCGGTCCCGTGCTCCGCTCAGAGCTCCAGCCGGGACGAGTACTCGGGGGCGTAGCGATCCCCCGCGGCCACCCCCGCGGGGAACAACCGGCTCAGCTCCGCGACCACCGCCTCGTCGAGCGGACGTCGCGCCGCCTCCACGTTGGCCGCGACCCTGTCCGGATTCCTGCTGCCGGGGATGGGAACGACGTCCTCCCCCTGAGCCAGCACCCAGCCGAGCGCGAGCTCCGCCGGGGTACGCCCGATTTCCTCGGCCTTCCGTTGCAGCTCACCGGCCAGTTGCAGGTTCCGGTCCAGGTTCTGCCCCGCGAACCGCGGATAGCGCCTGCTGCGTTGCTCGAGGTTCTCCACCTGGTCACCACCCCGGAAGGCGCCGCCGAGCATCCCCCTGCCCAGCGGGGAGTATGGAACCAGACCGACGCCGAGCTCCCGCATGGTCGGCAGCAGCCTTTGCTCCGGTTCGCGGCTGAACAGGGAGTACTCCTGCTGCACGGCGGTGATCCGGTGCGTGGCGTGGGCTCTGCGCAGGGTGTCCGCGCTGACCTCGGAAAGTCCGATGTAGCCGATCTTTCCCGCCTTGACGAGTTCACCGAGCGCCCCGACCGTTTCCTCGATCGGCGTTTCCGGGTCGACCCTGTGCAGGTAGTAGAGATCGACGTAGTCGGTCCCCAACCTCCGCAGGCTCGCGTCGATGGCCGTGTGCACGTGCTCCGGCCTGCCCAGGCCGGTCTCACTCCCCGCTCCGAACTTGGTCGCCAGCACGACTTCGTCCCGGCGGTCGGCCAGCACACGCGAGAGCAGCTGTTCGTTGTGTCCGTCGCCGTATACATCGGCGGTGTCGACGAAATTCACCCCGAGGTCGAGCAACTGACGCAGCAACCGCTCCGATTCCGCGTCATCGGCCTGCCCGTAAACGCCGGACAACCCCATCGCCCCGTACCCAACGGCACTCACGGTGGGGCCGTACTCGCTCAACCTGCGTCGCGGAAGTGCCTGGTTGCTCATGCCGACACCGTAGTCCCGCTCCGGACCGGCACGCGATCCGAGGACGAGGCCACCGCCGGTGGTGACCGCCGCACCTTTTTCGTCTGTGCTGCTCATTCCGGCGTTCGGGAGTCCGTCTGCGTCACGAGCGTCTCCCCGTCCGCCCGCGCTTCCGCACGCGGCACCGGGGTTCTCGACGAACGAGTTCGGGGAAACGTTCCACCACCTTTTCCTGGGGTGGTTCTGCCCTCGTTTCCGAATCCGGCGAACGGAGCACTTCGGAACCCCCGCCGCGACGGGACGAGCCCCGGCCGCGCGCACGGCGGGAGGCAGTTTCTCCTCGTGGCCACGACCACTTCGTGTCCCTCCTCGCTCGCGGCTCCGGCCAGCGGCGGCACGGGCAGCAGTGGCCGTGTGCCCCCGGAGAGGAGAAAAGAGTACGCGCACGACCAGAACAACCGAAAATGTCGAGAACGACCGCGCTTCCGGAAAAGCTCGCTCAGGACTCGTTTCCCGGGAAACGAGTCCGGCGGCTCCCGGTGCGGTCACCGCCGGAAAAACGGGTTGCGCGACAGTGCTCGCCCGCTTAGCGTCGTTCCCGACTTGCCGCCGCCCCGGGGAGGGAACGTGCTCAGCTGAGGTCGACGAGACGCCGTGCGTGCCTCCCGGCGCGTACCGGTGATGTGACCTCTGATCGAGTGCCTCCTCGCTTCGGCCCCGGCCGTTCGAATCGCTCTCACGCGTACGGCGCGGGCGCGGTGTCTCCACACGTCGGAACCAACCGGACACGACTTGTTCACGGGAGACGCGTCCATGCGCGACAACGGCTCCGTCATCTGCGAGAACCTCTCCTTCTCCTGGCCGGACGGAACGCGTGTGCTCCACCGCCTCGACTGGACCGCGGGGGCGGGACGCACCGGACTGATCGGCCTCAACGGAGCGGGCAAATCAACCCTGCTGAAACTGCTGACCCGCGAACTGGCCCCGCGGGAGGGAACCGTCCGCATCACCGGCGAGACGGGCCTGCTGCCGCAGCACATCGCGACCGATCCGACGGAACGGGTCGAGGACGTGCTGGGCGTCTCGCGCAGGAGAGCGGCACTGCGCTCCATCGAACGCGGGCACACCGACGAGGAGCTGTTCACCGCCCTCGCCGAGGACTGGGACGTCGAGGAACGCTCGCTGGCCGTGCTCGACCGGCTCGGACTGGGCGGTATCGGACTCGACCGCCCGGTGGTCGGGATCTCCGGCGGGGAACTCGTTCTGCTGCACCTGGCCGCACAGTTGCTTCGCCGCCCGGGGGTGCTGCTGCTCGACGAACCGACCAACAATCTGGACCGACGAGCCAGGAACCTGTTCCACGACGCCGTGCGGAACTACGAGGGAACGCTGATCGCGATCAGCCACGACCGGGAACTGCTCCGGCTGGTGGACCGGATCTCCGAGCTGCGCGACGGTGCGATCACGGACTACGGCGGGAACCTGGAACACTACGAGCAAGCTCTCGAAGCGGAGCGCGAAGCCGCCGAACGCGCGGTTCGCTCCGCCGACTCCGAACTGCGGCGTCAACGACGCAAGTCGGTCGAGCAGCAGGAGAAACAGGCCAGGAGCAAGCGTTACGGCCTCCGGATGCGCGCCGAGAACCGCGCTCCACGAATCGTGCTGGGTGAGCGGAAGCGGACCGCCCAGGACTCGGCGGGCAAGCAGCGGGTCATGCGGGAAGGGGCGCTGGAGGACGCGCGGGCGAGACTGGAGTCGGCCGAAGAACGCGTACGGGACGACGAACTGGTTCGGATCGACCTTCCCGCCACGGCGGTGCCCTCGGGTCGACGCGTGCTCGCGGTGCGCGGAGCGCGGACTCCCCGCGGGGAGCTGATCGGGGATCTCGAGCTCCGCGGGCCGGAGCGGATCGCGCTCACCGGCCCCAACGGAGCGGGCAAATCCACCCTGCTGCACACCGTGGCAGGCAGGAGCGCGGTCGGCGGCGGAGCGGTGGAGGCACCGGTTCCACTGCGCTACATGCCGCAGCACGCCGATGTGCTCGAGGAGCACCTCTCGGTGGTCGAGAACGCGAAGCGGCTGGCTCCCGGGGCCGGGGACAACGAGGTGAGAGCACGGTTGGCCCGCTTTCTGTTCAAGAAGGATCGCGCGGACCGAACCGTGTCCACCCTCTCGGGCGGGGAACGCTTCAGAGCAGGTCTGGCCGCGTTGATGCTGGCCGAACCGGCTCCGCAGCTGCTGCTGCTGGACGAACCCACCAACGATCTCGACATGCACGGCGTCCGGCAGCTGGTCACGGCGCTGTCCGCGTTCCGGGGGGCGCTGATCGTGGCCAGTCACGATGTCGCGTTCCTCGGCGAGATCGGCATCACCAGATGGCTGTGGCTGGACGGGGAACTGACCGAGACCGCTCCGGAACGGCTCTGACCGAAGTTCCCCGCTCGGGTCGTCGAGGTGGTCGCCGGGCGGGGACTCCCGCGGGCTCCCGCTCCGCCGGATCTCGACGCCGAGGAGGAGCTCCGCGGGCTGCCCCCCGTAAGCCCATGCGGACCGGCAGCGTGCACCGCGGCCGGGGGCGGGCACGGCTCGTGCGCCGCATCCCTTCCGCACGGCCGTCCTCCGCGGAGGACGGCTCGACGGAGCGGGGGTTCGCGCGGACTTCGGCCTTCGTTGCCGTGTCCGCACGGGTCCGTTCATTCCGACGGGGGAAAAACCGCGAGAATTGCGCGAGTGTGCACGGACCGGGGTTCGTTTCGGCCGACCCTGCCTTGAAGACAAATATAGGACAAGCGTACTGTTTACGCTGAAGCAAGGGTCCGCGCGCACGAACCACCGGTGTGCGCGAGACTCCACCGGACCCGTGTGGTTCCCGAACTTGCGCACGCCCGTCACGAGATGGAGTGAAACGTGACCGCACCTGTGAGCAAGGACAGCTTCGGCGCCCGCGACACGTTGCAAGTCGGCGACGCCTCCTACGAGGTGTTCCGGCTCGACGCCGTCGACGGTGCGCAGCGGCTGCCCTACAGTCTCAAGATCCTGCTGGAAAACCTGCTGCGCACCGAGGACGGCGTGAACATAACCGCCGACCACGTGCGTGCCCTGGGCAATTGGGACCCCAAGGCCGACCCGGACACCGAGATCCAGTTCACCCCCGGCCGGGTGATCATGCAGGACTTCACCGGTGTCCCCTGCGTCGTCGACCTCGCCACGATGCGCGAGGCGGTCGTCGAGCTCGGCGGCGACGCCTCCTCGGTCAACCCGTTGGCTCCGGCCGAGCTGGTCATCGACCACTCCGTGGTCATCGACGTGTTCGGCAAGTCGGACGCCTTCGAGCGCAACGTGGAATTCGAGTACGGGCGCAACAAGGAGCGCTACCAGTTCCTGCGGTGGGGACAGAACGCCTTCGACGAGTTCAAGGTCGTACCCCCCGGAACCGGCATCGTCCACCAGGTCAACATCGAGCACCTCGCTCGCGGGGTGATGGCCCGCAACGGCCAGGCCTACCCGGACACCTGCGTGGGCACCGACTCGCACACCACGATGGTCAACGGACTCGGTGTCCTGGGCTGGGGAGTCGGCGGCATCGAGGCCGAGGCCGCCATGCTGGGCCAGCCGGTGTCGATGCTCATCCCCAAGGTCGTCGGTTTCAAGCTGACCGGCGACATCCCGCCGGGGGCCACCGCGACCGACGTGGTGCTGACGATCACCGAGATGCTGCGCGAGCACGGAGCGGTCGGCAAGTTCGTGGAGTTCTACGGTTCCGGCGTCGCCTCGGTCCCCCTGGCGAACAGGGCCACGATCGGCAACATGAGCCCGGAGTTCGGCTCCACCGCGGCGATCTTCCCGATCGACGAGGAAACCCTCCGGTACCTCAAGCTCACCGGGCGTTCCCAGGACCAGCTCGACCTGGTGGAGAGCTACGCCAAGGAACAGGGCCTGTGGCACGACCCGAACCACGAACCCGAGTACTCCGAGTACCTGGAGCTCGACCTGTCCACCGTGGTTCCCTCCATAGCGGGCCCGAAGCGTCCGCAGGACCGGATCGCCATCTCCGAGTCCAAGAGCTCCTTCCGCGGCTCGCTCGAGGAGTACGTCCCGGTCAGCTCCGACGACACCGCGCTCGACGAGGCCGGTGAGGAGTCCTTCCCCGCGAGCGACGCACCGGCGGTGACCCATCACGACGAGGGGGACAAGCCCAAGCTGGTCTCGGCCGCGGACGGGGCCGCAGGCAGGGCCTCCAACCCCGTCAAGGTCTCTTCCGAGGAGCGGGGCGAGTTCGTGCTCGACCACGGTGCCGTGGTGATCGCCTCCATCACCTCCTGCACCAACACCTCCAACCCCTCGGTGATGCTCGGTGCCGCGCTGCTGGCCCGCAACGCCGTCGACAAGGGGCTCGAGACCAAGCCCTGGGTCAAGACCTCGATGGCTCCCGGCTCCCAGGTGGTCACCGACTACTACGAGAAGGCCGGGCTCTGGCCGTACCTGGAGAAGCTGGGCTACCACCTGGTCGGCTACGGCTGCACCACCTGCATCGGCAACTCCGGTCCGCTGCCCGCGGAGGTCTCGCAGGCCGTGCAGGACAACGACCTCTCGGTCGTGTCGGTGCTGTCCGGCAACCGGAACTTCGAGGGCCGGATCAACCCGGACGTCAAGATGAACTACCTGGCCTCGCCACCGTTGGTGATCGCCTACGCGTTGGCCGGTTCGATGGACTTCGACTTCGCCAACGATCCGCTGGGGCACGACGCGGCGGGCGCCCCGATCTACCTCGGCGACATCTGGCCGAGCCCGCAGGAGATCCAGGAGACCATGGACTCCGCGATCACCCAGGAGATGTTCACCAACGACTACTCCGACGTGTTCGCCGGGGACCAGCGCTGGCGGGAACTGCCCACCCCCGAGGGCGAGACCTTCGAGTGGGACCAGGAATCCACCTACGTGCGCAAGCCTCCCTTCTTCGAGGGTATGGGCAGCGAGCCGGAGCCGCTCGGCGACATCTCGGGTGCCAGGGTTCTCGCGCTGCTCGGCGATTCGGTCACCACCGACCACATCTCCCCCGCCGGGGCGATCAAGCCGGATTCCCCGGCCGGGCAGTACCTGCGTGAGCACGGCATCGAGCGCAAGGACTTCAACTCCTACGGCTCGCGCCGGGGCAACCACGAGGTGATGATCCGCGGCACCTTCGCCAACATCAGGTTGCGCAACCTGCTGCTCGACGACGTGCAGGGCGGTTACACCCGGGACTTCACCCAACCCGGCGGTCCGCAGGCGTTCATCTACGACGCCGCGCAGAACTACGCCGCGCAGGACACGCCGCTGGTGGTCCTCGCGGGCAAGGAGTACGGCTCCGGTTCCTCCCGTGACTGGGCCGCCAAGGGAACGGCACTGCTCGGCGTGCGCGCCGTGATCGCCGAGTCCTTCGAGCGGATCCACAGGTCCAACCTGATCGGTATGGGTGTCGTCCCGCTGCAGTTCCCCGCGGGAAGCACCGCCGAGTCGCTCGGGCTGGACGGTACCGAGCACTACGACATCGCCGGGATCACCAGGTTCAACGACGGGGAGATCCCGAGCACCGTCAAGGTGACCGCCACCAAGGAGGACGGCTCCACCGTCGAGTTCGACGCGGACGTGCGCGTGGACACGCCCGGTGAGGCGGACTACTACCGCAACGGCGGCATCCTGCAGTACGTGCTGCGGAACATGGTCAACTCCTGACGGAGGACCGTTCCCCCGATGTGGCGCCGCGGCCGTTCTCCGGCCGCGGCGCCACATTTCTCGTGAGCGGCGTGAGCGGACAGCGGGACTCCGTCGTCCCGGTCCGCGTGAGTGCTCGGGCGGCGGAACTCCCGCCCGGTCTCGCGACCGGGTCCCGAGGCCGGGTAACGACCCGAACAACGTCGAGGACGTCCTCGCGGGACACGACACGGCGCACCCGGCGGTGCCGACTGCTCGGACGAGGATTCCGGCGCAGGCAGCGCCGAGGGCCCGGACTCGGGCAACCGAACGAACACGGCTGACGGAATTCCTACTAGGATCGGTGTGGGCTTCGGTTCTGTTAACAACTTAGCTCACTCGGATGGGTGAAAACGGTCACATATTCCGTCCGCACGCATCACCTCTGCCCGAGCCGCGCGTCCCCCTCACGGAGGTGTGATCATGACGAGCGAACTCAAACACCACTGGCAGCCCGCCGAACAGCAGCGCCACGCCGTCGCGGGACCACTGCCGGGTGGGAAGCAGCACGGTGCGGGCGAACGACTCGACACCCTCTGCGGACGCAGAGTCGTGGCGGCCGCGTCCAACGAGCTCAACTGGCTCTGGCCCACCTGCGACAGCTGCATGGAGGTCGCCAAGGAGCGCGTCGGAGCCACCACATGACCGGGACGGTCATCGTCCGGTACCGGGCCGGGGTCGTGGGGGAGACCCAACGCCAAGTACATCTGTGCACCCCGGACGACTCCGGCACGACGCCGGACGAGTGGCGGACCCACTGCGGTATCGGCATTCCCGCCGAGCAGGCCGAGGTCTCGGACCTTCCCGCGGGGATGCCCTGCCTGCCCTGCCTGATGCGTTCTCCCGACCTCCAGGAGGCGGCCACGGAGTCCGCCGCCACGATCGACTCCCCGGCGCGGAACGACTGAACCGGACGCGGCACCGGAATCAGCGGGCGCGGGCCAGTGAAACGGCGAAATCGCCGGCCTCGTCGGTGTACCAGCCGGCGAGCTCGAACCCGGCCGCCTCCAGTTCCGCTTCGACTCCCCCTCGGCGGAACTTCGCCGACATCTCGGTTTCGATCTCCTCTCCCCGGGCGAGTTCGACCGCCAGTTCGGGGACCCGCAGCCACACCCGCATCGCGCGGCGAGCGCGCAGCGCCAGCACGATGCGTTCCCGCCCCTGCTCGTAACGGGCACGGTGCTCGAACTCCTCCACCGGAAAGTCCGCCCCGAGCTCGCGATTGAGCACGTGCAGCACGTTCCTGTTGAACTCCGCGGTCACCCCGGCGCTGTCGTCGTAGGCGCGACACAGCCTGGAAGGGTCCTTGACCAGGTCGGTCCCCAGCAGGAACCACTCCCCGCGCACCAGGGAACTCCGCACTTCGCCGAGGAAACCACCCCGCTGCTCGACAGGCATGTTGCCGATGGTTCCCCCGAGCAGCGCGATCATCCGTTCGCCTCCCGTGGGCAGTACCGCCAGAGTCGTGGCGAAGTCGCCGACGATCCCGTGCAGCTCCAGCTCCGGGTAGTCCGCGGAGAGCGCCGAGAGCGCGCCGCGCAGGGCCGAGCGCGAGACGTCCGAGGGGACGAAGCGCTTCGGGGCTCCGTGCTTGCGCATCGCGTCCAACAGCAGTCTGGTCTTGTAGGAGGACCCCGAACCGAGTTCGACCAGGGTGTCCACTCCGGTTCTTTCCACGATGTCCAGCGCGTACCGCTCCAGGATCTCGTACTCGGCCCTCGTCTGGTAGTACTCGGGCAGCTCGGTGATGCGTTCGAACAGCTCACTGCCACGCGCGTCGTAGAACCATTTCGGCGGCAACCATTTTGGGGAATCGGTGAGCCCGATCCGCGCGTCGGCCAGCAGTTCGCGTGTCACGTCGCTTTCCGACCTGTGGTCCAGCGGTTCCACTGAGTTCATCCGGTTACCTGCTCTCGGGAGAAGTTTCGAACAGCGGTGTGCAGCTGGTGGAGACGCGGTCGGCGATCACGAGAGAGCCCTCGGCGACGGGATGCCAGTCAGGTCCCCCGTTCCCGGAGGCACCCGTCCCGCCCAGCACCTCGACGGGGGGGTCGAACGGCTCCGAGGCCAGCAGCACCGCCTCGTCGGTGCGGCACACTGCCAGGGAGTGGGACCACGTGGTGGCGATCAGCGTCTCCCCGTCGGACAGCAGCAGGTTCATCCGTGCCCGCGGGGCCGCCGCGACCACTTCGGCCAGCGTGTCGCGCACGGCGTCCGCCGGAGGTTGCCCACCGTCCAGCCGGTGCCGCAGCAGTGCCCACACCAGCGCCGAGTCCACCGGGGCGTCCAGAGTCACCAGATCCGCGGGGTCCAGCTTGTCCGCGAGATCGGCCAGCGTGTCCGGCCATCCCGGCACCGATCCGTTGTGGCTGAACAGCCAGGGACCTGAGCCGAACGGCGCGCAAGCCGTGCGTACCGCGGAAGTGGATCCGGTCGCGGAACGGATGGCCCCGACGACGGCACCGGACCGGACGCAACCGGCGAGCTCCGCGAAGTTCCCGTCGGCCCACATCGGCCCCTCCGCCCTGTAGCGCTTCGGGACCGTGCCGTCCCGCGCGTACCAGCCGACCCCGAAACCATCCACGTTGACCGTTCCCCCCGCGCGCATGTCGTTCGGCGCCCAGGTTTGTTCGAGCAATGAGTGGGCGGGGTGCAGCAGCAGTTCGTCCAACCCGACCAGCGGGCCCAGATATCCGACGTGACGGCACATTCCCGGGTCCGATCAGTCGAGCTCGGCGGCCGCGGGCGTGCGGGCGCAGCGGAATCCGGCGAAGATCTGACGGCGGGCGGGGAGGTCCCAGTTCCGGAACGTCGCCCTGCACGCGGCCGGGTCGGTTCCGAAGGAACCACCGCGCAACACCTTGTACGAGGGTCCGAAGAACACCTCGGAGTACTCCCGGTACGGAAAGGCTTCGAACCCCGGGTAGGGGGCGAAGTCCGAGGCCGTCCACTCCCACACGTCGCCGACAAGCTGCCAGGCTCCCGAAGGGGCCCTCCCCGCGGAGTAGGTCCCCACCGGAGCGGGGCGGAGGTGGCGCTGTCCGAGGTTGGCGTGCCGCTCCTCCGGGGGATCGTCCCCCCACGGGTAGCGCAGCGATCTCCCCGTGCTCGGGTCGAACCGCGCCGCCTTCTCCCATTCCGCTTCGCTCGGGAGTCTCCTGCCCGCCCAGTTCGCATAGGCCTGCGCCTCGTGGAAGCTGACGTGCACAACCGGTTCGTCCGGTGGCACCGGCTCGACGCGTCCGAACCTGCGGCGCATCCACACATCGCCGCTGCGCTGCCAGAACAGCGGTGCGCTCAGCTCAGCGTGCGCCAGGTACCGCCAGCCCTGCTCGCTCCACCAGCACGGTTGCCGGTACCCGCCGCTGTCGATGAACCGGAAGAAGTCGGCGTTGGTGACCGGGTGGGAGTCGATGAGGAAGTCGTCCACGTGAACCCGGTGGGCCGGACGCTCGTTGTCCAACGCCCACGGTTCCCCGGACGTGCCCATCGTGAAGGGGCCCCCCGGAACCAGCACTTCCCCGCGCCTTGCCCCACCGGGCTCGGGGCCGGGCGGGTCCGGAGCGTGCAGCACGGGTTCCCCGCGACGCAGCTGGTGGGTGGCCAGCATGGTCTCGTCGTGCTGCTGTTCGTGTTGCACGATCATGCCGAACGCGAAGGCGTGCTCGACCAGCCTCCTCCCCTCCAGCGGCACCCTCCCGAGCACGTCGTGAACCTTGTCCCTGACGGTCGCGACGTACTCCCTGGACTCGCCCGGCCCGAGAAGGGGGAGTTCGGGGCGGTTCGCACGGGAGTGCTGGAAGGCGTCGTAGAGGTCGTCGATGTCCGGGCGCAGCGCACGTCGCCCGCCGACGTCGCGCACCAACCACTGCTCCTCCTGGCTTCCGACGTGCGCGAGATCCCAGACCAGTGGGGACATCAGCGGGGAGTGTTGTTTGACCAGCTCCTCGTCGTCGACGGCGTCGGTCAACTCCGCGCTGCGGCGCCGGGTGCGTTCCAGTTCGACCGCGACGCGACCGCGAAGCTCCTCCGGGGAGAGATCTGCGACTTCCGGGCCGATCGTGCTCACCGGTGTCCTCCTTAGAATCCGTGACAGAACTCGTGTGCCCGGCTGGGTACCGGCACGTGGTGGGTGTCTCGGGACGTTGCGAGTACCTCGAGGCGCCTACGTCACTCCGCAGGGGAGCCTCAGCAGCACCATCACCGCTTCAACGCCTCCCGAGCCGCCGTTCCACCGAGGTGGCCACCCTCTCGGCCAACCCGCTCGGGGCGTCCGGAGCCGCCTCCAGACAACGACAGGCCAGGTCGAAGACCGCTCCCGCACTGCGGGCGATCTCGGAGTCGTTCAAGCCGTCCCGCGCCGCGGAGACCCAGCGGTGCGCGATCGGAGCGGTTTCCTCCAGCACCTTGTCCACCACGGTTTCCGAGCGGAACAGCGCCGTCAGGGCCGCCACCGGCAGCATCCACTCCGACCCCGGCTGGGCGTCGACGTAGCGCACCTCGAAGTAGCCGCGTGGACGCACCGGGGGAAACATCGTGCTCAGGTGGTAATCGAGATCGTCCCGGTTCGGTGCCTCCCCGAGCGAACCCCCGATCCACTCCGCGAAACTGATGCCGCTCGGGGCCGTCCAGTCACCGCTGTCCCTGCGAAGGCACACCACCGGGACGTCGAGCACGTGGCCGGCCCAGCGGTGTGCCGGGTCCGGGGAGATCGGAGCGGGCCGAGTGCGCGGGGGGTCGGTGTGCAGCAACGAGCGTGCGCGCGCCGAGGCCCAGCCGGTGTCGGTTCCGAGGGCCACCGGCGAATTGGCGAAAGTGGCCGTGAACACGGGGCCGAGCGCGTGCAGGGCGGCCCAACGGGCTCCCAGGCGCTCACGTTCGCCCATGTCGAGGCACACCTGCACGCCGGCAGTGCTGCACATCATGCGTCTGCCACCGCTGCCGATCCGGTCGAAGGCGCGTTCCATCGCTGCGTAGCGCGGAACCGACAGCACTCTTCGCGGAGGGCGCCACGGGTCGATGCCCCGGTCCCCGAGGACCAGCCCCGCTCGTCCCACCGATTCGCGCAGGTATTCCGCGTCGGCCGCCACCGCCTCCAACAGCCCGCTCATCGATTCGTGCGGCGGGCTGGAGATCTCGACCTGTCCCCCCGGTTCGAGGGTGAGCACCGATCCGTTCGGCAGCGGCTGGTGGGGGCCGTCCGGATTCAGGGAGTCCGGGGCGTGGGGACCGAGAGCCCTGCCCAGGACCGCGGTCTCGAGGGGTTTTCGGGGATCTTCGGCATGGTGCACGGTCCATTCGAGTTCGACGCCCGACAAACGCGGGGGCCCGTGCTTGAAGCACACCGAGGCCACGTAGGCCTCCGCCTCGGCACGTGTCCGCAGACGCGACGTGGGCATCTCGTGGGGATCCGGGTGTATGTCGTCCTCCCGCTCGATCGACACGGCCACGTTCATCACCGCCTGTGTCCGTTCGTGTACGTTTACGCTACCGATGATCCCGCCGTGACGCACCACTTGCGCCGCGTGCACGGAGGCTGGTAGGAAACGCGCCACTCCGGCGGAAGTCGCCCCGCGGAGAACTCACAAAACGTACGTACGGATTGCGATCCGCCCGCGCGAGCTGCGACGATCAGCTCATGCCTCGCGTAAGCTCGGACCACTTGCAGGCCCGGCGCCGCCAGATCCTGGACGGCTCGCGAGCCTGCTTCGCACGGCACGGCTACGAAGGCGCTACCGTGCGCAGGCTCGAAGAAGCCACCGGGCTCTCCCGCGGTGCCATCTTCCACCACTTCAAGGACAAGGAGTCCCTGTTCCTCGCCCTGGCCGAGGACGATGCGGAGCGAATGGCCGATGTGGTCGCCCAGCAGGGGCTGGTCCAGGTCATGCGCGATTTGCTCTCCGACCCCCACGGCAGGGAGGGGGCCGCCCCCGGAGCGGACTGGCTCGGCACCCGGCTGGAGGTCTCCCGCAGGCTGCGCACCGACGCCGAGTTCCGCAGCCGGTGGGCACAGCGTTCGGAGCAGCTCACCGCGGCCACCCGCGAACGACTCAAGCGCCAGCACCGCTCCGGCAACCTCCGGGACGACGTGGACGTCGACGTGCTCACCGCCTACCTCGAGCTGGTTCTCGAGGGGCTGGTTTCGCATCTGGCCATGGGACTGCCCGCCGACGACCTGGACCCGGTACTGGATCTCGTGGAGGAGAGCGTCCGCAGGCACCGCAGCGGTTGACCCCGGCAGCTCCCCGAACCCGAGTGAGCTTCAGCGCATTCGCCCGCCCGCACGGCGTGTGCGATGCCCGCGCGCAGCACTCGGCGTAATCTCGCCCCCGGCCCATCGAACACCGTCGGAAGACCTTCCGAGTGAGGACAGCCGGAGGCGAGCATGTGGGGCGAGTGGTGGAACCGCTTCGTCGCCTCGGATCCCGCGCTCCGCAGATTCCGCACAGCCATAAGGGTGACCTGCTCCGTCGCCCTGACTCTCGTGGTGATGTTGCCGAGCCTCACCCTGCTGGGGCAGCCGCTGTCCAGCGCTCTGATCGGCGCGATCGTGGCCATCCAGTCCTCGGTGGCCGTCAACGACACGAGCCAGCGGCAACGGCTCGTGACGACCCTGCTGATGCCGCTGCCCGCGACCGCGAGTCTGGTCGTGGCCACCGTGACCCAGCCCCTGCCGTTGTTGAAGGTGGGGGCGTTCCTCGTGGTCATCTTCCTGGCCACCTACATCCGCCGGTTCGGAGTGCGCTACTTCGCGCTGGGCTTCGTCGGGTTCTTCGGCTACTTCTTCGCGATGTTCCTGCGCCCGACCCTCGGGCAGATCCCCTACATGGCCCTTTCCGCCGTGTGCGGCGCCCTGGCGGCCTGTCTGCTGCGTTTCGTGCTCCTCCGCGACGATCCCCAAGGGGTTCTCGAGCGAGGCCGCAGAACCCTGCGCGCACACGTGCACTCCCTGCTGCACGCGGTTCGGGACCTCGCCGAACATCCGGACTCGCCGAAGCGGCACCGCGAACTGCGGATACGTTCCACCCGGTTGAACGAGACGGCGCTGATGCTCGAGGGCGTGCTCGAGCAGCTCCCCGGACTCGACGAACGCAGAAGGCTCCTGCTGCGGCAACGGCTGCTCAACGTCGAACTGGCGGCGGAGAACCTGCTCACACCGCTGACCCGAGCTTTCGAGGATCCCGACGACACCAGGGCCGTCCCCGCGCTGGCCCCGCTGCTGGACGTGCTGCGCACCGATCCGGCCGAGTTCCGCGCCGCCGGGAAGAGGGTCGCCGAGAACTTCGAGGACCAGGGGTCGGTCGAGCTGGCGATGACGGTGCGCAGGCTCGGTTCGGCCATGGCGGAACTGGCCGAGGCCACCTCCGAGGTCGGCGGCGAGAGCGAACCCACCGTGGAGGGGGAAGCGGCGGAGGGGTCCGATCCCGACTTGGAGGAGTCCTCCCCGGAGGACGGCGCCGAAACCGAGACCGGGCTGCGTCGCCCGGAGGTGCGCATCGCCGTGCAGGTGACCAGCGCGGCGGCGCTGGCCATCATCGGTGGCCAGTTCGTCTCCCCGAACCGTTGGTACTGGGCGGTGATCACGGCCTTCGTCGTGTTCATCAGCGTCAACAGCCGGGGCGACCTGCTGGTCCGCGCCTGGCAACGGACGGCGGGAACCGTGTTCGGGGTGCTGGCGGGCATACTGGTCGCCTCGCAGGTGACCGGACACCTCGTCACCGAGCTGCTGCTGGTGCTGTGCTGCCTCTTCCTGGCCTTCTACTGCCTCGGATACTCCTATTCGGCGTTGACCTTCTTCATCACCACCGCGCTGGGAATCCTCTACGGCATCCTGGGCACCTTCTCGGCGTCGGTGCTGGGAATCAGGCTCGTCGAAACCGCGGTGGGAGCGGCGGCCGGTGTGCTGGCCGCGGTGCTGATCCTGCCCACGAGCACCCGCACCGTGGTGCGCTCGCGTTCCCGCGAGTTCCTGCTACAGCTGCGCGACCTGCTGCGACACGCGGGCAACGAGACCAGTTCCGCCGGAACCGTCACCGGGCTGCGCGAGAGCACCCGCGAGCTGGACGAGAAGCTGCAGCGGTTGCGCGACAGCGCACGACCGTTGACCGGGCTGCGGCTGCGCTCGCGGAACAGCAGACTGCAACGGGAGCTGACCGTCGCGCAGGGCTGCGCCTACTACGTGCGCAACCTCGCGGTCGCGCTCGGGCACACCGCGGAGATGACCGACGAGGACACGCGTCGCAGGATCGCCGAGGCACTGTGGGCCATGGCCGAGTCCGCCGAAGCGCTGACCGACGAAAGCGACCGGGCCTTCGACGAGACGCTGCGCGTCCTGCGCGGCTACACCGAACAGCTGCACGACATAGCCGAAGCCCTGCCCTCGGGGCCGACCTCGCTGCACCGGACCATCAACCTGCTCGACCGGATCGGGCAGACGATCCACGATCTCGGTCGTGAGTTCGGTGTCGCGGACAGGAGGGAAACGGAACCGGCGGGATGAGCGCGAGGAATCGGACCGCTTCGGCGAGCGACCGCACGGACGTCGGGCGTATCGACGACTCCGCCCCCGGCGGGCAGCATAATGCGGACATGCACGATATCGAACGGCGCGTGGCGTTGCGGTTCCACGAGGAATCGATCTCCGCGGACACGCACGTCAACATCTCGGCGATACGCGGTGACGCGAGCGGCTGCCTGTGGTTGGCCGGGGACGAGACGGCGACCGTGGAGCGGCTGAACGCCGAGCGCACGGATCGCCCGGATTCCTACGGTGCGCAGCGCACCTTTCGGCTGGCCGATCTCGTGCCGCTTCCCGGCGCCGGGGACTCCGAGGCCGACATCGAGGGACTCGGGGTGGACGGGGACCACCTGTGGGCCGTCGGGTCGCACAGCCTGGTACGCAAGAAGATCAAGCCGAAGCACGACGACGCCAAGGCCGCGAAACGGCTGGCCAGAGTACGTGACGAGGCCAATCGGCACATCGTGGCCCGGCTGGCCGTGGAACGCGGCGAGGACGGGCTGCCGCGAGTGGTGCGGGAGACCGCCGACGGGAGGCGTTCGGCCGTGCTCGGAGCGCGGCGCAAGGACGGCCTCACCGAGGCACTGGCCGCGGACGCGCACCTAAGCCCCTTCCTCCGCATCCCGGCGAAGGACAACGGTCTCGACATCGAGGGGGTGGCGCTCAAGGGCGAACACCTTTTCCTCGGAATGCGCGGCCCCGTCCTGCGCGGGTGGGCGGTGCTGCTGGAGATCGCCCCCGTCGAGGGCCGGAACCCCGCCGAACTCGTGCTGGACAGCTTCGGGGGATCGCGCTACCGCAAGCACTTCCTCGACCTCGACGGCCTGGGGGTGCGGGATCTGTGTCCCCACGGTGAGGACCTGCTGATCCTGGCCGGTCCGTCCATGGAGCTGGACGGGCCCGTGCGGGTGCACCGCTGGAAGGGCGCGGCCCGTTCGCGGGATCCGGAAGTGCTGCGTGCCGAACAGCTCCCGGTGGAACTCGAACTGCCGCACGGGTCCGGTGACGACCACGCGGAGGGGATCTCGGTCGTTTCCGAGCCCGATGGCGACAAGCTGCTCGTCGTTCACGACAGTCCGGCGGGTCACCGGCTGCGGGGCGAGGACACCGTGCTCGGTGACATCTTCGCGCTTCCCTGACGGCCATTGACCGTGATCTGCACCACCGCCGGCTCGAAAAGGAGCAGAACCGACGATTCCGCGGCATCAGCCGCTGCCGCGGAGCACCCCGTCGGCGGGGAACCAGCACCACGGTCGATCCGTGCCTCCGGGAGCAGCGGGCACGACCGCCGCCTCGCGATCACCACTTCGGCGACGATCGTGCCCGCTCGCGTCAGGGCTCGACGAAGCGAGCCGGGTCCACACTCCTCCGGCGGTCACACGACCAGCAGCGGATCCGCACTCTCCCTCGGCTCACCCCGCGGAGACCGAACTACAGCACGCCGCGCATGTACTTCTTGATCACCGGAACCAGCAACGCCAGCACGATTCCCAGGAAGACGGTCACGAGCCCGACACCACCGAAGTACAGGTTCTGGTGGTCGGCGGAGTACAACTTCGTGACCTGCGCGGCCACGCCCTGCCCCAGGGCGGGGGCCAGGAAGTACAGCCCCATCGTCTGCGAGGAGAACGCCTGCGGAGCCAACTTCGTGGTGGCCGAGAGCCCCACCGGGGAGAGCATGAGCTCGCCGATGGTCAGCAGCACGAACACGAACCCGATCATGAAGGGGTTCAGCAGCCCCTCGGCGTTGGTGAACAGACTGGAGAACACCACCCACAGGAAGGCGAGCCCCACGAAGACCAGACCACCCACGAACTTGCCCGGGGTGCTCGGCTGACGCCGCCCCAGCTTGGTCCACATGATGGCGAACAGCGGAGCCAGGATGATGATGGCCAGGGGGTTGACCGACTGGAACCAGCCGACCGGGAACTCGTAGCCGAACACGGTGGTGTCGGTCTGCTGGTCGGTGACCACCACCAGTGTCGCGGCCTGCTGTTCGAACAGCAGGAAGAAGATGGCCGTGGCGAGGAAGAGCGGGATGTAGGCGACCAGACGGTCCCGCTCCATCTTGGTGATCTGGTTGCTCCTGAACATCACCACGAAGTACGCGACCGGCAGCACCATCGAGATCCCGGTGATGCTGTTGATCAGCCCCGGGATGCCCCACAGGAAGACGGCGCCCCCGAGCGCGACCAGGATCAGCACGGCGACGAGCGCGACCCTCGTCAGGACCGTGTTCCTGCGGTCGGCGGGCAGCGGGTTGACCGGCCGGCGCCCCGCCTCACCGAGACGACCACGTCCGAGGACGTACTGGACCAGGCCGAGAGCCATCCCGACGGCGGCCGCACCGAAGCCCCAGTGAAAACCGATGCCGGTCTGCAGGGCCGGAGTCAGGATCTGGCTGATGAAGGCACCGAGGTTGATGCCCGTGTAGAAGATCGAGAAGCCGGCGTCGCGCCGCGTGTCCTCCTTGTCGTAGAGACCGCCCACCACGTTGGACACGTTCGGCTTCAACAGGCCGGTACCGATCGTGATGAGGCCGAGCCCCACCCCCAGCGCGGTGAGGCCACCGGGGACGGCCATGGCGATGTGCCCGAACATGATCAGCACGCCGCCGTAGAAGATGGCGCGTTGCGACCCGAGCACGCGATCGGCCAGCCAACCACCGGCGACACCGGTCAGGTACACCGAGGAGCCGTAAGCCAGGACCAGCGGCACCGCGATCCTGTTCTCGTCCAGCCCCAGACCGCCGTCGGCGACCGCGGTGTAGAGATACAGCGCCAGGATGGCCCGCATCCCGTAGTAGGAGAAGCGCTCCCACATCTCGGTGAAGAACAGCGTGGAGAGCCCGGGAGGCTGGCCCAAGAAACCTCTCCCGCGTGGCTCGTTCGTAACCGTGGAGGTGTTCACGATCACGTCCTCTCGTACGCATGGCACGGCGGCTGTAGCCACCTAACAACTTGCGGGAGGATACGCGCTCCGTCACTGGAAACGAGCACTAGGTCCCTCGAATGTGCGACCTCTCGCATGAAAAATGTTTCGTACAGTAATGTCGAACTGCTCTTCACTGTGCTTGTAGCACAGCCGAACACTCAATGTGTCCGATGACACGCCCCCGCCTGGCGAATCGGCTACCCTCTCCGCGAGAGCTTCCACCCGCCCGAGAACACGACGCCGTGGAGGGACGATGGAACTGTTGCCGGCACACCGGCTCGCCATGCGCGAATTCGACCAGCGCGTCCAGCGCACCGACGTCGACCAGCTGGACGACCCCACCCCGTGCAGCGAGTGGAGCGTGCGCGACCTGCTCAACCACCTGATCAGCGAACAGCTGTGGGTGCCCTGGCTGCTGGAGGGGCACTCCCTGGAGGAGGTCGGCGACCGTTTCGACGGCGACCAGGTCGGCGAGGCTCCCCGCGCGGCCTGGGAGGAGGCGAGCGGGATCGCGCGCTCCGCCTGGGACAACGTTTCGCTCGACGGACGTGTGCACGTGACAGGAGGCACCGTCCCGACCGAGGAGTACGGCTGGCAGATGACCATGGACCTGGCCGTGCACGCGTGGGACCTGGCCAGAGGGATCCAGGCCGACGCGACGCTGGACCCCGAACTGGTGGAGACCGTCCACGCCGTGTTCGAACCCCAGATGGACGCGATCCGGGGGGCGGGAATCTTCGCGCCGCCCGAACCGGTTGCCGAATCGGCGGATCCGCAGAGCAAGCTGCTGGCCATGCTCGGCAGACAGCCCTGAGGGGTCTCGTCCGGACGGCTTGCTCGGCCGGGCCGGTTGGCGGCGCGTGCGGCGCCGCCTCGACGACGTCGCGGGCGACCCGATCAGCGGCCGCCGCGCGCGGCCCGCGTAGATATCCGCGCCACAATCCGGGCCTCACCGCCCCGAGACGCGCTAGAATACCGATACCGAACACACGACCACCGAGCTCGCACGGTCGAGGGCGACTCCCGTTAGGCCGTGTGCAGCCACGTGAAGTGACGCAAAGGAGGGACAGCGTCAGTGCCCGAGGCACACTCGACCGACGACAGTACCGGGCCGGGTCGAAGACCCGGCGCCTCTGTTGACGATCACCGGCCACGGTGCCGGGCCCGCCGAGAGCGAGGCGGGCGCTGATGGACGTTCTTATCGCTGTGGCCGGACTGCTGTTCGTCGGGGTGTTGACCTTCGGCACCGCGCTGGCCGTCGCGGCAGAGTTCTCCCTCACCACCCTCGAGCGAAGCACGATCGACGCCCACGTCACCGAGGTCGGAGACCGGCGGTCCAAGGCGGTGCGTCGCGCGCACAGCACCCTGTCCTTCCAGCTGTCCGGTGCGCAGGTTGCGATCACGCTGACCACGCTGGTTACCGGTTACGTGGCCGAGCCGCTGATCGGTGACCTGCTCCGGCCGTTGATCAGCACCCTCGGGGCCCCGATGGGAGTGGCCGTTCCGGTCGCCCTGGTGCTGGCCATCTTCCTGGCCACCACCCTGTCGATGGTCTTCGGCGAGATGGTTCCCAAGAACCTCGCCATCGCACGTCCCCTTCCGACCGCGCGAACGGTTTCGGGCTACCACTCCCTGTTCTCCCGGCTGTTCAGCCCGCTGATCAACGGAATGAACAACAGCGCGAACTGGTTCCTGCGCAGGATGGGGATCGAACCCCAGGAGGAGCTGCGCTCGGCCCGCTCCCCCGACGAGCTCGGTTCGATCGTGCGTTCCAGCGCCGAGCACGGCACTCTCGACGAGGCCACGGCCGCCCTGATGGACCGCTCGCTGCGCTTCGGGGAACGCACGGCGCAGGAACTGATGACTCCACGGGTCCGCGTCGAGTCTCTCGACGCCACGGACGACGTCCTCGAGCTGATCGACACCGCGCGCCGCACCGGGTTCTCCCGCTTTCCCGTGCACAGCGGGGATCTGGACAACGTGAACGGTGTGGTGCACGTGAAGCAGGCGTTCGGGGTGCCGCTGGAAGCACGAGCCGACACCGCGGTCGGACCGCTGACCAAGCCGGTCCCCACGGTGCCGGAGTCCCTCGAGGGGGACGCGCTGCTCGAACGACTGCGCGGTTCCGGGCTGCAGATGGCCCTGGTCGTCGACGAGTACGGAGGCACGGCGGGCATCGTCAGCCTCGAGGACGTCGTCGAGGAGATCATCGGTGACGTCCGGGACGAGCACGACCGACGCGAAGCGGCCGCGGTCCGCCGCACCGGTGGGTCCAGCTGGACCATCTCGGGACTGCTGCGCGCCGACGAGTTGGAGGAGGCCACCGGCTTCGCCATGCCGGAAGGCGACTACGAAACGGTCGCCGGGTTGGTGCTGTCCGGGCTGGGACGGATCCCCGCCCCCGGTGACGGGATCCAGGAGGGTGACTGGATGTTGACCGTCACCGCCATGGACCGGAACCGGATCGCGGAGCTGCGGCTGCAGCACCTGCCCGCGGAGCTCGACGCCCGAGAGTTACCCGAGTGGGCCCACCGGGAGCAGGAGGTGTCCCGATGAACGACGGCACTGCCATCGGGCTGACGGTCCTCCTGCTGCTGCTGAACGCGTTGTTCGTCGGTGCCGAGTTCTCGCTGCTGTCCTCCCGCCGCGACCGCCTCGAAGCACTGCGCGAGCAGGGGGTGCACCGGGCCAGGACCGTCATCAGGGCCAGCCAGGAGGGCTCGCTGATGCTGACCAGCTCCCAGCTGGGAATCACCCTGTGCTCGTTGGGGCTGGGGCGGCTCGGAGAGCCCGCTGTCGCCCACCAGCTGGAACGGCTGCTCGGTCCCGTGCCCGCACCGTCCGTGCTGCTGCACGCGGTGGCTTTCGCGATCGCACTCGCCGTGGTGATCGTACTGCACGTGCTGATCGGCGAGATGGTTCCGAAGAACCTCGCGATCGCGGAGCCGGAGAGGCTTGCGCTGTGGCTGGTCCCCGCTCTGGTGGGGTTCGTCAAAATCGCCCGCCCGCTCATCGCGCTGTTCAACATGCTGGCCAACGCGGTGCTGCGGATGCTGCGGGTCCAGCCCAAGGAGGACCTGGAAACCGCCTACACCTCTTCGGAACTGGCCGAACTGCTCGTGGAGTCGCGCAAGGAGGGCCTGCTGGACCAGTCCGAACACCGCAGGCTGGCCAAGACGCTCTCCTCGGTGGAAAGCACCGTCGGTGACGTGCTGGTTCCGCTCCACGAGCTCACCACGCTGCCGGGAGACCCGACGCTGGCCGATGTGGAGCACGCGGTCTCATCCACCGGGTTCTCCCGGTTCCCCGTCCGCGCCGACAACGGCAGGCTGCTCGGGTACCTGCACGTCAAGGACGTGCTGGACCAGGCGGGCAGTTCGTCACGCACTCCGGTCGCGCCCTCGCGGGTGCGTGCGCTTCCGAACGTCCGGAGCCGGGCTCGTCTCGACGATGCCCTGACGACACTGCGCCGCACCGGTAGCCACCTCGCGACCGCCATCGACGACGGTGGCAAACCGTTGGGGGTGGTCGCGCTGGAGGACCTCGTCGAGGAGTACGTCGGCACCGTCCGGGACGCCACGCACGTGAGGTGATCCCGCGGGGTGGTCGGTGCTCGCCCGTCCACCGGTCCGAGCACCGGCCGCCCGACGGGCCGGGGCGCACCCGCGGCCTCCTCGAGCACCGACGTCACCCGCCCGTGGGGCTCCTCCCGAATCGGGCGGGACGCGCTGGACTACCGTGGTGGACGTGGTCGAGCAGGTCCTGACGGAAGCCCAGTGGCGAGCGCGCGCCGAACAGCACCGGAACCGCATGCTGCACTGGACGGAACCGCACCGCCGACGCCGCGAGCGCGGTGAGAAGCATCCGGTGATGGACTTCCTGTTCACCTACTACACCCAGCGCCCCTCCCGCCTGGAACGCTGGCAACCCGGGTTCGGGGTGGCGTTGGAGGGAGGACGGGACTTCCTCGAGCGCCGGGGGTACGTCGAGACCCCGCAGGGGGTCGCGGTCGATCCGGCGGAGCTCACCCCGCAACGACGCGAGACCGTGGAGTTCATCCACCGGCTGCTCGGAGCGACCGAATCGCGGACTGCACAGCTCGGCTGCTTCGGACTTCACGAATGGGCGATGGTCTACCGGATCTCCCAGGACGAACTGCGGCACTCCTCCTGGCCGCTGCGTCTCGGGCGAAGTGGGACCGACGAGGTCGTCGAGTCCATGCGGATCCGCTGCAGTCACTACGACGCGTTCCGCTTCTTCAGCACCGCGGCACGCCCCCTCAACTCGCTGCAGCCGACGCAGCAGGACCGGGTTCGGATGGAGCAACCGGGCTGCCTGCACAACAACATGGACGTGTTCAAGTGGTGCTACAAGCTGGACCCGTTCGTCCCCTCCGAACTGATGGGCGACTGCTTCGAACTCGCCGCCGACATCCGTGAGATGGACATGCGCGCCAGCCCCTACGACCTGAGCGAACTGGGGTACTCGCCGATCGAGATCGAAACGGCGCACGGACGTGCCGAGTACGTCCGTCGGCAACGCGCGTTCGGCGAACGGGCTTCCCGCCTCCGGGGGCGTCTGATCGGTGTCTGTGCCGAGCTGCTGAAGCGCTGAGCGGGGTGGCCACGCAGGTGGCCACCCCGCCCCGATACTGCGTACGGGTCAGCCGCTGACCGTCAGACCCAACTCCCCGTTGTCGTCCCGCTCGGCGTCCAGCGTCTTGTCCCCGAGCACGGTGGAGGCCTGCGTGTCCAGGAAGACGCGCACACCGGCCTGCTCGATGACCTCATCGTCGTCCTCGGGAGCGGTCGCGACCGCCGCCTCCAGGCTTTCGGCCGCGGCCTGCCCGTTAGGCGAGCTGATACGCAGACCGGCCCCCTCGGGGGACTCTCCGCCGGTCAAGATCAACTTGATGACCTCGGCCGCGTTCTCACTGATGGTGAGCATACTGCTCTTACCCCTCTCGGAGTCGGTCACGTAAAGAGCCCACCGTATTAGATGGAGTCGCGTCTCGCCCGATTACCCCTCGTACGCCGAGAGCGGCGGGCAGGAGCACACCAGGTTGCGATCACCGCGGGCCTGGTCGATCCGCCGCACCGGCGGCCAGATCTTGTTCTCCGGGGTACCCACGGGATACACGGCCTCCCACCGGCCGTAGGGGTGCTCCCAGTCCCCCGCCAGCGCCGCGGCCGTGTGCGGAGCGTTGACCAACGGGTTGTCCTCGGCGGGCCAAGAACCCGCCGCGACCTTGTCGATCTCGGCCCGGATCGCGATCATCGCGTCGCAGAAGCGGTCCAGCTCCTCGAGGTTCTCGCTCTCGGTCGGTTCCACCATCAACGTGCCCGCCACGGGGAAGGACATCGTCGGGGCGTGCAAGCCGTAGTCGGCCAGCCGCTTGGCCACGTCGTCGACGCTCAGCCCCGCGTTCTTGGTGATCTCCCGCAGATCCAGGATGCACTCGTGCGCGACGAAACCGCCGTTACCCGTGTAGAGCACGGGGAAGTGGTCGTTCAACCGACTGGCCACGTAGTTCGCCGAGGCCACGGCGGTGAGCGTGGCCCGGCGGAGACCGTCGGCCCCCATCATGCGGACATAGGCCCACGAGATCGGCAGGATGGAAGCACTGCCCCACGGGGCGGAGCTTATCGGTCCCACCCCGGTCTCCGGTCCCGCCTGCGGCTGCAGCGGATGGTTCGGCAGGAACGGCGACAGGTGCTCGCGCACACCGATCGGCCCGACGCCGGGCCCGCCTCCGCCGTGCGGGATGCAGAAGGTCTTGTGCAGGTTCAGGTGGGAGACGTCGGCACCGAACTTGCCCATGCGGGCGAGCCCGATCAGGGCGTTGAGGTTGGCGCCGTCCACGTAGACCTGGCCACCGGCCTCGTGCACCACCCCGCAGACTTCCTGCACCGTGTCCTCGTAGACCCCGTGCGTGGAAGGATAGGTGATCATGATCGCGGCCAGGTCGTCGTGATGCTTGTCCACCAGCTCACGCAGGTGGTCCATCTCGATGTTGCCCTCGTCGTCGCAACGCACCACGACCACCCGCAGTCCGGCCATGACCGCGCTGGCCGCGTTCGTGCCGTGCGCACTGGCCGGGATCAGGCAGACGTCGCGCTGCCCCTGACCACGGTCGTGGTGATAGGCCCGAATGGCCAGCAGGCCGGCGAACTCCCCCTGGCTGCCCGCGTTCGGTTGCAGGCTCACCGCGTCGTAACCGGTGATCTCGGCCAGCCAGTCCTGGAGGTCCTCCACCACCCGAAGCAGCCCGGCCGCGTCCTCCGCCGGTGCGAACGGGTGCAGCTCGGCTATGGAGGGCCAGGTGATCGGCTCCATCTCGGCGGCCGCGTTGAGCTTCATCGTGCACGAGCCGAGCGGGATCATGCTCCGGTCCAGAGCCACGTCGGAGTCCGACAGCCTGCGCAGGTAGCGCAGCAGGGCGGTCTCCGAGCGGTAGCGGTGGAACACGGGGTGGGTCATGTAGTCGCTCTCGCGCAGCAGTCCCGCGGGCAGTGCGGGGCCGACTTCCGCGTCCAGCTCGTCCACCGGAGCACGCTCGCCCTCCTCGAGCCCGAAGGCCTGCCAGACCAGCGCGAGGCGGTCCCTGGTCGTGGTCTCGTCACAGGTGACACCGACGTGATCGGCATCAACCCTGCGCAGGTTCACCCCGTTGCGGCGCGCGGCGGCCACGATGTCGTCGGCGCGGCCGGGGACGCGGGTGAGAACCGTGTCGAAGAACTCGTCGTGGCAGACCTGCACCCCGCCACGCCGCAGCTGCTCCGCCAGCACGGTGGCCATCCGGTGCGTGCGGGTGGCGATCGAGCGCAGCCCCGCGGGGCCGTGGTAGACGGCGTACATCGAGGCGACCACGGCGAGCAGCACCTGGGCCGTGCAGATGTTGCTGGTCGCCTTCTCCCTGCGGATGTGCTGTTCCCTGGTCTGCAACGCGAGCCGGTAGGCCTGGTTGCCATCGGCGTCCACGCTCACTCCGACCAGTCGACCGGGAAGCTGCCGCTCCACTCCCTTGCGCACGGCCATGTAGCCCGCGTGGGGGCCTCCGAAGCCCATCGGGACCCCGAATCGCTGGGTCGTGCCGACCACCACGTCGGCACCGATCTCGCCCGGGGCGCGCAGCATGGTCAACGCCAGCAGATCCGCCGAGACCACGGCCATACCGCCGCGCCGGTGAATCTCGGCGATGACCTCCTCGTGGTCCCGAACCGCTCCGGACGCTCCCGGGTAGGCAAGCAGCGCGCCGAAGAAGTCACCTTCGGGGAGTCCCGCCGCTCCCCGGGAGAGATCGGCTCGTACGATCTCGATCCCCAACGGCTCGGCGCGGGTTTCGATCACCGAGAGCGTCTGCGGGAAAGCATCGTCGTCCACGACGAACCGCGGGGACTTGGCACGTCCGGCCCGACGTATCAGGGTCATGCCTTCGGCGGCTGCCGTGGACTCGTCCAGCATCGAGGCGTTCGAAACCGGGACCCCGGTCAGGTCGGCGACCATCGTCTGGAAGTTCAGCAGCGCTTCGAGACGCCCTTGGGAGATCTCGGGCTGGTAGGGGGTGTAAGCCGTGTACCAGGCGGGGTTCTCCAGTACGTTGCGGCGGATGACAGGGGGGGTCACGGTGGCGTGATAGCCGAGCCCGATCATCTCGACATGGGGCGTGTTACGGCTCGCCAGCTCACTCAACTCGTCCAACGACTCGGCCTCGGTAGCGGGCTCCGGCAGCCTGAGCCGCGAGTCGCGCTCGCGAATACCGGCGGGAAC
Organism: Actinopolyspora biskrensis; assembly: GCF_013408175.1. GTDB lineage: Bacteria > Actinomycetota > Actinomycetes > Mycobacteriales > Pseudonocardiaceae > Actinopolyspora > Actinopolyspora biskrensis. The sequence continues at coordinate 518,819 of NZ_JACBYW010000002.1, read as the reverse complement.
CGCGTGCTCACCGAGCTCTTCGAGGGAACCGACTCCCACCGCGTCGAGCATGCTGGCCAGTTCGGCGGGCATCGGGCCGACGTGGCGTTCTGCGAACGGGGTTCCGTGCTCCAGAGCGGCCAGCGGTATACGGTCGTCGGTCATCGCCAAAACCTCACTCATCGCGGGCATCTCGGACAGGGCAGACAGCACTCCCTGCGGAAGTGCTGGCCTCCCCCTCTGTCAATGCCCGCGTAGCGGACGCCTGAGAGCTTCGCCCTGCGAATCGGGCTTGCACCGTCGGCGGGGTTTCACCACGACACTGTGGCGAAGCCCTCTTTCCAGAGGTATCTCGCCCGTACGGTCCCAATGGCCTGAGAGGTTGTCGGGGAGGGTTTGCTCCTTCGGCGCCACCCCGAGATCGCTTCGGAGTGGTCTCTCCCGTACGGGGTCGGCGACGGATGCGAGCGTACCTCATCTCGTGCCGTTCAGGAATTGTCCGAGAACGCGCGGGGCCCTCGTTTCCCACGATACGGTCGGATCCCCGAACGGTCGAAGCAGCGGTCAGGAGCTCTCCGGCTGGCGGGTCCGCCGCCTACGTGACAGCTCGTCCTCGTCCGCCGCGGACTCGTCGGAACCGTCGGCCCGCTCCGCGGGGAAGTCGCTTATCGTGCCGCTTATCTCGCGCATGGCCCCGCTGACCGCGATCCCGAAGACGCCCTGCCCGCCACGGAGCAGATCGACGACGTCCTCGGCCGAGGTGCACTCGTAGACGGTGGTGCCGTCGCTGAACAGCGTGACTCCGGCCAGATCGCGCACTCCCCTGCTGCGCAGGTGGTCCACGGCGATCCGGATGTTGTGCAGCGACACTCCCGCGTCCAGCAGTCGCTTGACGATCTTGAGGACGAGAATGTCCTTGAACGAATAGAGCCGCTGCGATCCGGACCCCTCGGCCAGTCTGATCGAGGGCCCCACGAGGTCCGTGCGTGCCCAGTAGTCCAGCTGCCTGTAAGTGATGCCCGCGATCTGACACGCCGCACGTCCGCGATAACCGACCAACTCGTCCGGCAACGCGGCGTCCGGAAAAAGTTCGTCTCGTTCCTCGTCCGTCTCGAACCATGATGCGTTCTCGACCACGCGCGCCTCCCCTCGGCCGCTGCACCGGCGGCTACTCGATCAGGAGGAGGCGAAACAACCTCCCTCGGCCCCGGAACCAGGCTTGTCGTAGCCCCCGTCCGCTCTGAACACCGCGCGCACGACCACCGCGTGTCCTTCGACGGTAGACCCGCCGGTGAGCACGGTCAACGCGACGCGCGGGGACGGTTCCGCGCTCGAAGGAGCGCCCTCCACGACAGCCGCACCGGAACCTCTCCCCCGCGGTGCGGCCGGTCACACGGCGACTCGTTCCACCGAACGCCGCCGTGTCCGACCTCGTCGAGCCTGCTCGTCAGGTATCCGCCCCGCGGAAGTCCTCGGGAGAGACCGAGTCCAGGAACTCCTTGAACTTCTCGACCTCGTCCTCCTGCTCGTCGGGAATCAACAGTCCGGCCTCGTCGAGCACGGACTGCTCGGCGTGGATCGGAACCCCCGTACGCAGTGCCAGCGCGACAGAGTCACTCGGCCGCGCCGAGACCCGCACGTCCCCGTCGAAGACCAGCTCCGCGTAGAACGTTCCCTCCTGAAGATCGGTGACCCGCACTTGCTCCAGCTCCCGTCCGAGAGCTCCGACCACGTCCTTGAGCAAGTCGTGGGTCAACGGCCTGGCTGGTCGCACCCCTTGCTGCTCCAACGCGATCGCGGTCGCTTCGACCGACCCGATCCAGATCGGCAAGTACCGTTCGCCGTCGGTTTCGCGCAACAACAGGATCGGCTGGTTGGCCGGCAGTTCCACTCGCACGCCGACGACGCGCATCTCGCTGCTCATCGTCAAATCGCCTCCTCCAGCGCGCCGAAGCGTGACATCTCCTCCGAGGATCGCGCACCGACGCCTTCGACGCTACCCGCGATACGGCGAGGACGCCGCCCATACGAGCGCCGACTACTTCCATCGACTCCCGAACCACCCGACGGGACCGCGTCCGATCGTCCCACGGTGTCCGGACAACAGCGGAGCACACCGGGTGAACGGTACCGACGGAACTCCGGTGGAGCACATCTCGCGAACCCCCGGACCGGGACGGTTCGCGACGCCCGGCATCCGTATCGGCGGTCCCTCGCCTCCGGGGGCGGCACCGCTGGAGCCGCCCCGGGGAACGGACCGGTCACCGGGTTGCCTGCTGCCCCTCCGCCGGGCCGGTCAGAAACACCAGGCGGAACTTTCCGATCTGCACCTCGTCCCCGTTGGCCAGCACGGAGGTGTCCACGGGCTCACGGTTGACGTAGGTTCCGTTGAGGCTTCCCACGTCGACGACGACGTACTCGGCCCCTTCCCTCCGGAACTCGGCGTGCCTGCGCGAAACGGTGACGTCGTCCAGGAAGATGTCACTGTCGGGATGCCGTCCGGAACTGGTCGTCTCCCGGTCGAGAAGAAACCGTGATCCGGCATTGGGCCCACGCTTGACCACCAGGAGGGCGGATCCGGCCGGCAGCGCGTCGACGCCGGACGCGGAGGCTTCCGAAGGCGCGCTCTCGGCGTTCTCCTGCTCCGAGAGGAAGGGTTTGAAGACCGACGTGGTCTCCGATGACTGCTCCGGCGGTACGTCGCCGGGCCCGTCGTTGGTGCTCACCTGAGCTCTCCTCCTGCGCATGGGTCGTACCAGTGCCATCAAACGTACCGCGCCACGCAGAGTGCCAGACGGCCTGTCCCGATTTCCATACCGGTTCATACCGAGATCACCGCCCTATTCCCACAGCAGTCGCAACGAAGATCACACCTGCGAGCCGGCTCGCCACCACGACCCCGGCGCTGATCGGGACCCGGACCGGGGACGAACCGGCGGCACATCACGTTGACGCCCCCGTGGAACAGGGCCACCCGGGTCAACTACGTGCCCGAGACGATCGTACCGCGCTGATCACCTGCCCCAGATAGAGCACACCCGCCCACAGGTACAGCACCCCTCCCCAGCACGTGAACGCGTAGGCCAGTGGCTGGGCGATCCAGTCCAGCGCGAAGTCCCCCTGCACCAGCAGCAGCAGCGGAAAGGCGTACATCAGACAGAAGGTGGCCGCTTTGCCCAGGTAGTGCACATCGGGCGGTTCGAATCCGTGGTAGCGCAGCACCGGAAGGCACAACGTCAGCAGCAGGTCACGCGTGATCAACGCGGCGGCGGCCCACCAGGGAACCACCCCCCGGAGCACGAAGGCCACCAGCGTCGCCACTATGTACAACCTGTCGGCGGCGGGATCGAGCAGTTGCCCCACCCTGCTGTACTGGCCGAGCCAGCGGGCCAGCTTGCCGTCCAACCAGTCGGTGACGCCACTGAACACCAGGACCAGCAGGGCGAACAGGTCCCACTGCGGCCCGAGAAGCAACCACAGGAAAGCGGGGACCCCAGCCAGGCGCAACGCGCTCAGCGCGTTGGGAGCGGTCCACCACGGATCGCTCCAGACGTCCGCGGCGACCTCCTTGATACGCTCCATCCCCTGCTCGGGGGGTTGTCGGTCGTCCCGAGGGTTCGAAGCCGATCCCGTAGTGGTGCCGTCGGCGTCTTGCACCACGAGATCCTCCCCCTGTAAGCGGGCGGGCCGCACCCTCGCGGAGCGGTCCCACCGTCCGTGACGACGTCCTCCGCGGTCACGCCCGGACGTGCCACCTTACCTGCCTGCTCAGGGTGCCATACGCTCCCCGCCTCCTCCGCCACGGCACCGCGGGCGGGGGCGAGACGGCCTGCTCGGAGCGACCCCGCGGCCGAGGCCGGGCATCACCCGGCCAATCGGCCTCCTCAACGTGCGGGCAGTCTCCACCCCCTGCGTTGGAGTTCGGAGTCGCTGAGAAAGCGCGGACGCCCCTTGTCGTCCACACCGACCCAGCGCGAACGCCCCCCGACGCCCTCGAGGACGAACGGGTGACCACCACTCCACACGACGGAGCAAGGAGCGGTGGGAAGGGCCGTGGCCCCCGGGTCGGCACCGTTGTCCGACCCCGATTCCGCTGATGTGTCACCGCGCATCTGAGTCAACACCTCCGCCGGGACGGTCCCCGACCGTTTCGATGTGAGGGGTCTTCCCTTCACCGCCGATTGTGCGCGCCGCTCGACCACCTGTCCCGCCGCGAAGAGCGCGCTGCGCCGGGCGGTCACCGGGACGCGCCGAGTCGACACCGCCGACCGCCCGGACGATCCGCCGCGCCTATGGGCGCACGGAGGACCGCGCACCGCTCGGCGTGGCGGCGCGCAGCGCCGAGCGGTGCTCCCCACATCACCACCCCAGGGGGCGGAAAGAAGGACGCGGATCTCCCCATCAATCAATTGTCAACAATCCGAGCGAATTTTTGTTCGCCCTCGCACGATTCGATCGTTCCGATCTCCGAACCACCGGCGGCAACGAATTCGCGGGCGACCAAAACGAGCCACCCCCTCCGGTCACACCCCCCTGAACACGCCCTTCCGAAAGCGGAAAATCAAAAAACTCAACGTAATCGGACAAACACGCCACGTGCCGAAACAACCGATTCACCCATGCCGCCAGGCCCCCGCGAAACACTTTTTTCACCCTTCGGTGATGCAAAACACAAACCCGATTACGCAGTGAGTCCGCCAACACTTCCCCCGGAGAGGTCCGCCGGATCCCGCCGCAGGAACAGCGAAGGATCTCACTCCCGGAATGCGAACAAGAAGCTTTATGACCTGCTATTTTGTATGTAGGGCCCGATCGCGGAACCGCTTGGTCGCCGCACCGGCCGGACTGAGCGGCGACCACGGTTCGTTATCCCGATGTAACTAGTACATCTGTACATCTCAGCGATTTCTGGCTATGGTTCCGAATCGTTCTGACAGCGACACGGAAGGATGAACGTGCCTGCCGAAACACGTACGAACGGTGACGACAGCACCCGACCATCCGCTGCCCGGCGCGGCAAAAGCGGCATGCTGAAGATCGGTATCTTCGCGGTCGTTCTGGCTTTCGCGCTCGGCTACGTGGCCATCGCGGAACCGAATGTTTCCTGGCCAGGGCTGATCGCCATGCTGGTGTTCTACGCATTGTTCTACTGGCTGGGTGCTTTCGTGGCCGCCCGACGCGGAGGCGGGCTGGGCGACACGATGGTCGCCGGCCGCAACATGCCGCTGTGGATCGGCGTGTTCACGATGACGGCGACCTGGGTCGGCGGCGGTTACATCAGCGGCACCGCCGAGAGCACGTTCAGCACCGGCATGGCCTGGGCGCAGGCCCCGTGGGGATACGCGTTGAGCCTGCTCATCGGAGGCATGTTCTTCGCGAAGAAGATGCGGCGCGGCCGGTTCACCACGATGCTGGACCCCATCGACATCAGGTTCGGCAAACACGTCGCGGGACTCGGCTCGATCCCGGCCATCCTGGGCGAGGTCTTCTGGACCGGCGCCATCCTCACCGCTCTGGGCACCACGTTCGGGACCATCATCGGTCTCGACTTCACGATCTCGATCGTCCTGTCCGCGATCATCGCGATCGCCTACACCGTTGTCGGCGGCATGTGGTCGGTCGCCATCACCGATGTCGTCCAGGTCGTGCTCATCTTCATCGGGCTGATCGTCGCCGTGCCGTTCGCCGCTTCGGCCGTAGGCGGCCTGGGAGAGGCGTGGAGCTCGTACCCGGCCAACTTCGACTTCGAGTCCTACGCCTCGCTGTTCCCGCCGTTGACCGGCTGGGACGACCCCGGCTGGGGTCACGCCTACTGGAACTGGTGGGACTCCGGGCTCGCGTTGGTGCTGGGTGGCATCCCGTGGCAGGTGTACTTCCAGCGGGTGCTCTCCTCCAGCAGCCCGAAGAACGCCCGCAGGTTGTCGGTCGGCGCGAGCGTGATGTGCGTGCTCGCGGCCATTCCGCCGGTGCTCATCGGCGTCATCGCCACGGCGGCCAACTTCCAGGCCGAAGGAGCGCCTCCGCTGGACAACCCCTCCATGGTGTTGCCCTACGTGCTGCGCTACCTGCTGCCGACGGGGGTAGCGGCGCTCGGACTCGGAGTGCTCGCCGCCGCCGTGATGTCCAGCGTCGATTCCTCCGTGCTCTCGGCCTCCTCCCTGACCGGGTGGAACGTCTACCGACGTCTGCTGAGCCCGCGGGCGGGGGCCGACCAGGTGCAGAAGGTGATCCGCAGGCTGATCGTGATCATCGGCGCCGCGGCGACCCTGATGGCGCTGCAGGCCAGCAGTGTCTACGACCTGTGGTACCTGGCCAGCGACCTGATCTTCGTGATGCTCTTCCCGCTGCTGGTGTGCGCCCTGTTCGTGCCGTGGGCCAATCGCATCGGTGCCGTGTCCGGCTTCGTGGTCGCGGTGTTCCTGCGGCTCTCGGCCGGTGAGGACCTCTTCGGGCTCGCACCGTTCCTGCCCTGGCCCTGGTACGAGGACGGGGCGGTGCAGTTCCCGTTCCGCACGGTGGCGATGGTCGCTTCGCTCGTGACCATACTGGTGGTGTCCGCGATAACGCGACGCAAGAACGCTCCGGTTCCGATGGCCGCGCTGGAGCCGGACACTCCGGAACGCACGCGGTGGGGCAACGACCTGACCGAGGAGACCCCGGAGCAGGAGGAGCCCCTCTCGGCCGCCCAGGCCCGGTAGGAACCCGTCAACTCGGTTGTCGAGCAAGGCTCCGCCGCGGGACCTCGGTGCAACCGCCCCTCCCTCGAGCGGGTGCCCGGCCTCGAGCAGCCGCACTCGGCCCCCGTCGCTGCCCGCAGCGACGGGGGCCGAGTGCTTTCGCGGGAACACGCATACTCCGAACAGGTGATATACCCCACCCGCAATTTTGGTCTATACCTTATTCCACCGTTTCCGACGAGAGGTACAGACCAGCATGAAACGCACTCGGGAAAGCACCCGGAGCCCGTACAGCAGACTCCCGGCGGCGCTCGCCCTGGCCACCACTGTGACGCTGGCCTGCGGCACCGTCTCCGCCGCCGCTTCCCAGCCCTCCGCTCCCCAGGCGGAGGACCACGGCGCCGACAAGACCGCCTCCGCACTGAGCGACGTGATCCCGGCCCCCACCTCGGTGGAACCGGAGCGCGGCGCGAAATTCCGCGTAAAGTGGAACACCGGTATCCACGCACCCCGCGGCAACGCGGAAGCGGATCGCGTGGCCCGTTACCTCCAACAGCAGTTACGCCCCTCCACGGGGTACGGACTGCTGATAAACCGGGGCAGCCCCGGGCGGGGCGACATGGTGCTGAGCTTGGACGGATCCGAGCAGCGCCTCGGTGACTCCGGCTACCGGATGGACGTGGACAAGGAGCGGCTGACGATCCACGCGACCACCTCGGAGGGGCTGTTCCACGGAGTCCAGACCCTGCGGCAGCTGTTGCCCGCCGAGGCCGAGAGCGGTTCCCCACGGCACGGACCGTGGAAAGTGCCGGCCGGTGAGATAGTGGACAAGCCCCGCTTCGAGCACCGCTCGGCGATGTTGGACGTCGCACGGCACTTCTTCGAGGTCGAGCAGGTCAAAAGCTACATCGACCAGATCGCGCAGTACAAGATCAATTACTTGCATCTGCACCTGACCGACGACCAGGGCTGGCGCATCCAGATCGACGACTGGCCCAAGCTGACCACCCACGGGGGCAGCACCGAGGTCGGTGGTGGTGACGGCGGCTACTACACCAAACGGGAATACGCCGAAATCGTCGACTACGCGAGCACGCGCAACATCACCATCGTCCCCGAAATCGACCTGCCCGGGCACACGAACGCGGCACTGTCCTCCTACGCCGAGCTGAACTGCGACGGGCAGGCACCGCCGCTCTACACCGGCATCGAGGTCGGTTTCAGCTCGCTGTGCGTGGACAAGGAGGTCACCTACCGGTTCGTCGACGACGTCATCCGCGAGGTGGCCGCGATGACTCCCGGCCGGTACCTGCACATCGGCGGTGACGAGGCCGACTCGACCACCGAGGAGGGCTACCGGCACTTCATGTCCCGAGTGCTGCCGATCGTGGAGAAGTACGGCAAGACCCCGCTGGGCTGGCACGAGTACGCCAAGGCCGAACCCTCCTCGGACGCGATGGTGCAGTACTGGGGCACCTCGAACTCCAACGAAGAGGTCTCGAAAGCCGCCGAGCGCGGGAACGAGATCCTGCTCTCCCCCGCCAACAGGAGTTACCTGGACCAGAAGTACAACGAGGAGACCGAGCTCGGTCTGGACTGGGCCGGGCCGACCACGGTCCGCGAGTCCTACGACTGGCGTCCGGGCTCACATATGAACTCGGTTCCCGAAGAGGCGATCGCCGGAGTCGAGGCTCCGCTGTGGAGCGAAACGCTGACCACGTCGAACGAGATCGAGTTCATGGCCTTCCCCCGGCTGCCCGCGATCGCCGAGCTGGGATGGTCCCCGCAGTCCAAGCACGACTGGTCCTCCTTCCGGGAACGCCTGGCCGGTCAGGCGGCGAGCTGGCAGGAGCAGGGCATCGATTTCTACCGTTCGGAACAGATCCCCTGGCCCGAGGACTGATCGAGCGGCGAAGACCCCCGCACGGCGTGTCCCGGTCCGCTCCGGGGCACGCCGTCCCCTCGTCGGGAACCGGTCGCCCTCGCACCGGGCGAAGTCCTTACCGGTTCTCCCGGGCACGGCGCGTTCCGTCCCGGACCCGCGCGACCGGCTGGCGCGGAACGCGAACGGGGCAACGAACGGAACGAATCCGAACGAGCACGCATAGTCGGTGAGCCAACCGGGAACCCTGCCGACGCAGACTGTCCGCGTTCGGAGGTAACCATGGCGTCACAGGATCAACAGGACGACAAGCAGAGCCAGCTCGACCACGTCCGCGAGGATCCGCACGACAGCTACCTGACCACTCAGCAGGGCGTCCGGGTGGACCACACCGACGACTCGGTGACGGTCGGCGAACGTGGCCCGACCCTGCTGGAGGACTTCCACGCCAGGGAGAAGATCACTCACTTCGACCACGAACGAATTCCCGAGCGGGTCGTACACGCCAGGGGCTCCGGGGCGTACGGGCATTTCCGGCCGTACGACGACTGGCTGGCCGACTACACCACCGCCGACTTCCTGACCGACCCGCAGAAGAGGACACCGGTTTTCGTCCGCTTCTCGACGGTTCAGGGCTCCAGGGGATCCAACGACACCGTGCGCGACGTACGCGGATTCGCCACGAAGTTCTACACCGACCGGGGGAACTACGACCTGGTCGGCAACAACATGCCCGTCTTCTTCATCCAGGACGGGATAAAATTCCCCGACTTCGTGCACGCCGTCAAGCCGGAACCGCACAACGAGATCCCCCAGGGCGCCTCGGCCCACGACACGCTGTGGGACTTCGTCTCGCTGCAGCCCGAGACCATGCACATGATGATGTGGCTGATGTCGGACCGCGCCATTCCGCGCAGCTACCGCATGATGCAGGGCTTCGGGGTGCACACCTTCCGCCTGGTCAACTCGGCGGGCAGGGGAACCTTCGTCAAGTTCCACTGGAAACCGGTCCTGGGCACGCACTCGCTGGTGTGGGACGAGGCCCAGAAGGCCGCGGGCAAGGACCCCGATTTCAACCGCGGAGACCTCTGGGAGGCCATCGCGGCCGGCAACTACCCCGAGTGGGAACTCGGTGTGCAACTCGTCGACGAGTCGAAGGAGTTCGACTTCGACTTCGACCTGCTGGACCCGACCAAAATAATCCCGGAGGAGCAGGTTCCCGTGCAGCCGGTCGGCAAGATGGCTCTGGACAAGAATCCGGACAACTTCTTCGCCGAAACGGAGCAGATCGCCTTCCACACGGCGAACGTGGTCCCCGGAATCGACTTCACGAACGATCCCCTGCTGCAGGCGCGCAATTTCTCCTACCTGGACACGCAGCTCATCCGGCTCGGTGGGCCGAACTTCGCGCAAATACCGATCAACCGCCCGGTCGCCGAAGTGAGCAACAACCAGCGGGACGGCTTCAACCAGATGCGCATCCACCGGGGGCAAACCAGCTACTACGACAACAGCATATCCGGGGGGTGCCCCGCCCTGGCCGGAACCGACAACGGCGCTTTCTCCCATTACCAGGAAAAGGTCGAGGGCTCCAAGATCCGCAAACGCAGCGAGAGCTTCCAGGACCACTACAGCCAGGCGACGCTTTTCTGGAACAGCATGGCCGTCTGGGAGCAGGAGCACATCGTCGCCGCTTTCCGCTTCGAGCTGAACAAGGTGGAGCACAAGCACATACGGGAACGCACGGTCGACCACCTGAACCATGTCGACCACGATCTGGCGACCCGCGTGGCCACCGGAATCGGCGTGACCCCTCCCGCTTCCCCCGCGGTCACCAACCACGGAGGAAGCTCTCCCGCGCTGAGTCAGGCGAACTCGGCGACCGACTCCATCGCGACCAGGAAAGTGGCGCTGCTGGCTGCCGACGGGGTGCACGCCGAAGAGGTCGACCAGATACGTCGCTACCTCGCCGAGCGGAGCGCCGTCGCGGAGATACTGGCTCCGCGGGAGGGAACGCTGCAGTCCTCCAACTCCACCGAGGTCCCCGTGGACAGGGCCGTCAACACGGTGGCTTCGGTGCTCTACGACGCCGTGGTCGTGCCGGGAGGCTCCGCGAGCGTCGAGACCCTGAACGCGGACGGCTATGCCGTGCACTTCGCGGCCGAGGCCTACAAGCACGCCAAACCGGTCGCCGCGAGCGGGGAGGGCACGACACTGCTTCGCAAAGCGGGCATCGACGTGAGGTACGCCGAGGGGCAGGACGTGGTCACCGACAGCGGAGTGGTCACGGTCGCGGAGACCGGCGGATCACTGCCCTGGGGCTTCCTCTCCGACTTCGCCGAGACACTCGCGGGCCACCGGGTGTGGAGCAGGGACACCGCGGGCATTCCCGCCTGAACGACTGATGGTGAAGAAGTACACACCTATGGCCCGGAGACGGTTCCGGCGAGCGGGTACGGAACCGCTCCGGGCTCTTCAGGAATGTTTCGACCGGCACGATCGCGCTCAAGCAGACCGGGGAGACCTCATGTCAGCCCAGGAACGATCGATGTAGTCCAAACACTCTTCCCTGGTTCCGTCGAAACTCGCGGACATCCATCCCGGGGGAACCCGTCGATCGCATCTCCAGATGGAGTGCTGGCCCCGGTTGTTGACGACCACCAAATAACGCTGTCCGGCAGAATAATCCGACACGGTTCATCCTCTCGATCAGTGCTCGCCCGAGCTGGGTACCTCGGGAATCTCCCCCTCGGGATCCGAAAATATCGAAAAAAGCGCCTCACGCATCAGCCTCTGCGCCTTTCGCACAGTGGACAGCGACACGGAAGAGGTCATACCGGATCGTGCGGTCACGACGGTGGAGTCATCGATCGGGCCGTGCTGCACCTCGATAAACAGGGGGAAGTTGGTCCTGTTCACGAAAGTCCAACCGCGCTCACGAGGATCGACCCCATCCGAACCACCCAGAACGCGGAAGTCAGTGTAATTGAGCACAACGTGGAACAAATCGCTTCCCTTCCTGGAAACCAGATCCGCCAGCGGCATCCAGCGGTGGGGCAGCAACGACACCTCCTGCTCGAAAACCTCGCAGATCAATTCCTCCCATCTGGTGCTCTCCGCGAGAGACACCCCAACGGGGAGCACGTTGAGGAACATCCCCAGAAGCCGGTCGCCGTCCCGACTTTCCGGACGCATGTGGGTGGCGGTACCGATCACCGGGCTCGGATGTCCCGTCAACGCCGCCGTTACCCACAACCCCGCAGCCAGGTAAACGGTTTTCGGAGGAACCGAGAGACGGGCGGCTATGCTTCGCACGGTGCCGTCAGTGGCCGAGTCCAGTTCCATCGCCGCCTCCGCAGGGGAACCAGCGGTTCCGACATCACCGCCTCCCGGAGGCGGAGGGCCGGGATCGAGCCGGGGCAGACGTTGCTCCCAGAAATGACGGGTCCGCTCGTCCTTCCCAGCTCTTCGTTCTCTCTCGACGTGTTCCCAGGGACTCGGTGAGAACACCTCTGGCAGCTGTTCCTCCGTCTCCCCGATGTGCACCCGGTAGCTGTGCAACAGTTCCGTCCCCAGGACGGCCGTGCTCCATCCGTCGAGCAAAGCGTGGTGCACGACCAGTGCCAGATACCAGTCCCCGTCGAACCGTGGAAGTACGTGGCAGTGCAACGGTGGGGCTCGATCCCGTGTGACGTGTCCGGACCACTTCCTCTCCCATTCCCGGACCAGGCGCGCGCGGAAGTCCTCTCCTCGCCCCACACCGAATGAAACCGACACCGGGATGCGGGGGCACGGGGAAGCACACCACCGGAACGTCCCCTGTTCGTCGAGCTCGAAGAACCCGTTGAGCACCTCGTGACGTTCCACCATGTCCGCCAACGCCCTCTTCAGCGCGGCGACATCCATACGTCCGCTCAGCTGTACCGCGACGAGCACCCTGTACAGGGTCGGATCGTCGATCAGCTCGCACTCATAGAGAATCCCCTGCTGACCACTGGAGAGTGCGGGGGTCTTCGTGCTCTCCTCCGCGAGGGAGCCATCCCCTGGGGCGGGAAGGGGATCACTCGTTGTCAACCGTCGGGCCGTGGGGCGAGTGTAGACATCTGTGACGCCCAACTCCACCCCTCGCTGTCTCGCGAGCCCCACCAATCGAGCCGCGCGAATGGAATCACCACCGAGAGCGAAGAAGTCGTCGTCCGGGTCCACCGCGGAAAGGTCCAGCACCTCGGCCATCACTTCGGCCAGAGCCCTTGTGGACGCGTCGTGGTCACCGAGACCCCCCGAACTCGGCGGTTTTCCCGCGCCGGACCACGGCAACGGCAGCGCGTCCACGTCCAACTTGTGCTGAACCGTCATGGGAAGACTGTCGACCGTGAGCACGGCGGTGGGCAGCATGTAGGACGGCAGCCGTCGGGACAGACGGGACCGAACTTCGCGCGGTTCGATTCCGACCCCTTCGGCCGGAACCACATAACCGATCAGAGCGAGGTCCCCACGGGGATCCTCGCGTGCCACCACCGCGGCCCTCGAAACTTCGAGAAGTTCCCTCAGAGCGGTTTCGATCTCACCGGGTTCCACCCGGAACCCGCGCAACTGGACCTGCCGGTCCGCTCTTCCCCGGAACACCAGGTCGCCGTCCGGTCGTCTCCGGGCCAGATCCCCCGTTCTGTACAGCCGGCTTCCCGGGGAGCCGTAGGGATCCGGAAGGAACCGCTCCGCCGTCAGCGCTGGTCGTCCCAAGTAGCCGCGCGCGATTCCCTCTCCACCCACGTACAACTCCCCGGTCTCTCCGCACTGCACGGGTCGGAGTTCCTGGTCGAGCAGTCTCAGTACCAGGTCATCGAGCGGAGTCCCGAGGGGGCTCTCCGAGGCTTCGACGTCGTGCACGTCGAGCGGGCGGAAGGTTACGTGAACGGTCGCTTCGGTGATCCCGTACATGTTCACCAGTCGCGGACGCTCATCACCATAAGCCTCGAACCAGGGCCCCAGCAGCTCCGGAGTGAGCTCTTCTCCTCCGAAAACGACCAGCCGCAGCGCGTTCTGGGGAAAACCCTCCCGAAGCGCCGCATCGATCAAACGTGCGAAGGCAGTGGGGGTCTGGTTGAGCACGGTAACCCGCTCGCGCAACAGCTGTGCCCAGAAAAGCTCCGGGTCACGGGTTAATTCGTGCGGCACGATCACCAGGCGTCCCCCGTGAGCGAGTGCTCCCCACATTTCCCAGACCGAGAAATCGAAGGCGTGCGAGTGGAAAGCCGTCCAGACGTCCGAGGAGGTGATCCCCATTTTGTCCCGGGTGTGCGCGAAGAGCCGCACCGGATTCGAGTGCGGGACGTCCACCCCCTTGGGTTTTCCGGTCGACCCCGAAGTGTGGATCACATACATGGAAGAGCCCGGACCGGGAACCGTGTTCGGATCGTGCTCGTCCTCCGCCAGAAGGTCGCGATCGTCCAGAGGCACGAATTCCGTCCGGTCCTCCCGAACCGTGTCCCGATATCGATTCGACCCCACCACCAGACCCGTTCCGCACTCCTCGATCAACCACCGGATCCGCTGCGGAGGGTGGACAGGATCGAGGGGGACATAACCACTCGCGGTCTTGAGCACGGCGAGCAGTGCCGTGATCAGACCACTACCGCGTTCGGCCAGGACACCAACCAGGCGTCCCGGTCCCGCCCCCGCACGTGAGAGTCGGTGGGCGAGCCTGTTGGCCATCCGGTTCAGCTCGCCGTAGGAAACGGATCCGCTCTCCTCGGTGACAGCGATGCGATCGGGGTACTCGGCCGCCCAAAGCTCGAACTCACAATGCAGCGGACGCCAACTCGTCGACACGATCTCTTCCCTCCCGCCAGAATCGTCCGGCTCACTGCACGGGGGCGGACATGAAGCGCAGTAAACTGATTTCGGCCAACCGCGCGGACACCAGAGCAGCACGCTGGTCGTCACCCGCGTGCAACCCTTCTTCCGCCGCCTCCAGACATACTCGCAGCATCCGCTCCGGAGCCTCCTCGAATCTCCTGAAAATCACGGTGAAATCCTCCGGTGGAGGGTTTTCCAGGGTCGACAGTCGCTCCACGAGCGAAACACAGACATGGTGCCAAACCAGCATTCCGGCATAGGCCCCCAACCCGGACTGAGCCCTGTTCCCCATAGTACCCAGCCAGAGGAAGTACCAGGGCATACTGTAGGCGTCGAAGGGAAGGGCGACAGTCCCCTCGGGCTCCACCTCACCCCCGATCGCGGAAATAGCCCTGCGCATCAGGACCCGCGCGTTCAGCTTTATTTCTGCGAATTCCATAAAAGGAGCCGCCGCCGTCTTGCGAGGAAACCGAGCGACCCCGGAGGCGTATCCTGCCACCTGCGTGTCCAACGACAGGTCCAGATAGCGGACCAACCTGGAATAGTGCGTGTTTTCCACGTCACCGGAACCGACCAAGCGAGCAAATTCGTTGTCGTAACCGTTCAACGGGGGGTCCAGCTCGCCGAGAACCTCCTGGCACAGGGGGAAACCATCGGAGAACCGGTTTTCGTGATCGGGACCGTTCATCTTCGTTCTCGCTTTCCAGCACGGAAGAACTGTTCATTCGTCAACCTATACGGCGGTTCGCCACTTCTCACGCTTTCGTTCCGCACAGCGGAACGGGATCTTCTCCGCACGAGTCCCTCTCTCGCACCGTGGTCGAGGACCGGCTGGGAGGAGAACGGCACATGAAGTCGAAGAAAACCGGAAAAACCACCGATGTCATAGCGAATCGTCCAGGGACATCAGGAGCTCCGGAATTGCTGCACGAAGCGGTGCTGAACCGGGCGGCGAGCGCTCCGGAGGCAGTCGCCGTGGCGACACGTCGGGAAGAACTCACCTACGGACAGCTGGCAGAGCGGATCACGCGGTTGAGCCGGCGGCTGCTGTCGGCGGGTATCGGACCGGAGCAGCTGGTCGGCGTCAACATGTGTCGTTGTCCGGAGCTGGTGATCGCAACCCTGGGAATCGTCGGGGCCGGAGGAGTCTATGTTCCACTGGACCCCGCTTATCCGTCCCCCCGGTTGGCGGAGATATACGAGGACTCCGCTCCGTCCGGAGTGGTGCGGGGCCCGCGGGCCACTCCCCTGGCGGAGCTCTCCGGTGGCCGGGACCCCGGAAATCCGGTGGTGGTCGACATCAACGAATCATCCGCTCCCGACACCGGGAGCGAAGCCGAACTCCCCATGCTGTCCACCGACAACGCGCTGTACGCGATGTACACCTCCGGCTCGACCGGCAAACCCAAGGGAGTGGTCAACACCCACGGTTCGGTCGTCGAAATGCTGCGCTGGATGGAATACGAGTTCCCGTTGAGCGGGGATTCGAGGGTTCTGGTCAAAACTCCGTTCGGTTTCGACGTCTCCGTACTGGAGATGTTCTGGCCACTGCTGTCCGGAGCACGTTTGGTGCTCGCCGATCCCGAGGGGCACCAGGACCCCGCCGACCTTGCCGAGACGGTGGAGGAGCAGGGCGTAACGGACATCACCTTCGTTCCGACACAGCTCCCCTATTTCCTGCGCGAACTCGATACCTTCCGGGGTGGCTCACTGAGACGTGTGTTCACCGTGGGCGAGGATCTCCCGGTAGAACTGCTGCGGGAGTGCCGGAGGCGGCTGCCGAAGGCGGAAGTGATCAACGCATACGGGCCGACGGAGGCCGCAGTGGCAACCCTCACCCACCGTTGCGGTCCGGCCGACACCGAACGGTCCCGGGTACCGATCGGAGCTGCCCTAGGACACACACGTGCTCGCGTGCTGGATCCGGACACACTCGACGAAGTCCCGCGAGGAGAGCGGGGCGAGCTATTCCTCGGCGGTCCGCAGCTCGCCCGCGGCTATCTCAACCGCCCGGCGACCACGGCGGAACGCTTCCTGCCCGATCCGCGCGCCGACCCTCCCGGAGATCGGCTCTACCGGACCGGAGATCTCGCACGAAGCAGAACGGACGGAGCGATCGAGTTCCTCGGTCGGCAGGACCGCCAAGTGAAGATTCACGGGAACCGTCTCGAGCTCGGTGAGGTCGAGGCTGCATTGCGCGAGCTGCGGATCGTCAACGACGCACTGGCCGATGTCCGGACCGACCCCTCCGAAGGAACACCGTCCCTGGTCGCCTGGATATCCACGGACGACGCGGACGACTCTGTGGCCCCGCTGGTGCGGAAACTGCTGCTGAAGCGGATTCCCCGCCACATGATTCCCGGGCGCATCGCGGTGCTGGAGGGATTCCCCGAGCTGCCCAACGGGAAACTCGACCGCAGCGCACTGCCCGAACCGCTCCCCGAGCACACGGAACCGGTCGCCGCGGCGGAAGAGACGAGTCCTCACGAACGGGCGGTGCTGCGGGTCTGGGAGAAGGTCCTCCGGAGCGACGAGTTCGGCCCCGAGGACGGCTTCTTCGAAGTGGGCGGTAACTCGATGCTGCTGTTGAAGGTACGCGCCGAACTCCACACCCAGGGCTACACGAGCATCACCCTGCTGGACCTGCTGGAGAACCCGACCCCCCGCGCTCTGGGAGCACTGCTGCACCACCACGTTCCGGAGAAGGAGTCATGATGCACGAGGACATAGCGATCGTCGGCATGGCCGGACGCTTCCCCGGAGCTTCTTCTCCCGACCTGCTGTGGTCGGCCGTGGAACAACGAAGAGAGCTGCTGTCCGCGCTCACCGTGGACGAGACCCACACCGCGGGGGTCGGGCCGGAGGTTACGGACCTGCGTAACTACGTTCCCCGCGCCGGGGTGCTGGACGGTGTGGAGTTGTTCGATTCCGGTTTCTTCGGCATCGGCAAACGAGAGGCCGACCTGCTGGACCCCCAGCAACGAGTCCTGCTGGAATGCTGCTGGGAAGCACTGGAGAGCGGGGGCTGTCCTCCGGACTCCTTTCCCGGGGACGTCGGGGTGTTCGTCGGTGTCGGGGCTTCCTCCTACCTCCTGCTGGAGGGAAACGAATCCCCGTTCAACCTCGGAAGGGCGGAGGACACGCTCAGGCTGATCACCTCCGACAAGGATTTCGCCGCCACCAGGATCTCCCATCGCTTGAATCTGCGCGGACCGGCGATAACTGCCCAGAGCGCCTGCTCCACCTCGCTCGTGAACGTGCATTTGGCCGTACAGAGCCTGCTGCACGGGGACAGCGACGCTGTACTCGCGGGAGGAGCTTCCGTCCGGGTACCGCATCGGGTCGGCTATCTCCACGAACCCGGGGGGATTCTCTCTCCTGACGGCCGTTGTCGTCCTTTCTCCGCGGAGGCGAGCGGAACGGTGCCGTCGAGCGGAGCCGGAGTGGTGCTGCTCAAACGAGTCTCGGACGCAGTGGCCGATCGCGACCATATCCACGCCGTGATCAAGGGATCGGCCGTGAACAACGACGGCGGGGGGAAGCTCTCCTACACGGCCCCCGCGATCGACGGACAGGTCAAGGTGATCACCGCCGCACACGAACGTGCCGGAGTGGAGCCCACCGGGGTCGGCTACGTGGAAACGCACGGAACGGCCACGCCGCTCGGGGACTCCATGGAACTCGCGGCCCTTCGCCGTGCCCTCCGGACGGAATCCGTCCCCGGGGAGACCTGGCCCCTGGGAACCTTGAAGGCCAACATCGGCCACCTCGACGTCGCCGCAGGCGTCGCGGGGCTGATCAAAACAGCGCTGAGCCTCCGTCACCGGACGATTCCACCGGCGCTGTGCACCGAGCCGAACGAGGAGTTGTCCGAAGACGACGGCCCGTTCCGGCTGCCCGGCACCGCCGAACAGTGGTCCTCTCCGGGACATCCCAGACGGGCGGCGGTCAGTTCCTTCGGGATCGGAGGAACCAATGCGCACGTGGTGCTGGAGCAGGCTCCCGAGCTCGAGGACGAGGAACGGTCCCGTCCCCACCAACCGTTACTGCTGTCCGCGCGGGACCGGGCCTCCTTGTCCCGCCTGGGAACGCACACAGCCGAGGTGCTCCCGGACGTTTCGCTGCCCTCGGCGGGACGGACTCTGCTCACCGGACGTGGTGAGTTCACGCAACGCTGGTCCACGGTGGCCGACGATGTTTCGGAAGCTCGCGGGGCGTTGCGGAGGATCGAAGACAGGAATCAGCGCTCGGCCACACCGAATCCGGGCACGGCCTTCCTCCTTCCCGGGCCCGGCTCCCTTCGGGCAGGCATGACCTCGGAGCTCTGTGCTCACGAGCCGGTGTTCCGGACCGAGCTGGATCGATGCCGCCGGATTCTCCTACCGGTCCTTGGCAAGGACCTCGGTGAACTGTTACATCCCGTTCCCGGGGCTCCGGCGGGCTCCCACGAGGAACTGCGCCGTACTTCGCTGGCCATGCCCGCGGTCTTCGCCGTGGAATACGCGCTCACCGAGCTGCTGGCGCATTGGGGGGTGGTTCCGGACGCGTTGCTCGGTCACAGCCTCGGAGAATGCGTTGCCGCCTGTGTGTCGGGAGTGCTCGGCCTCCGGGACGGCCTCCGGTTGGCCGCCCGCAGAGGATCGTTGTTGGACTCCCTGCCTCCGGGGGCCATGCTCAGTGTTGCGATGTCCGGGGCGGAACTTCACGGCAGGTTGAACCGGAACACCACGGTCGCCGCCGAGATAGGCCCGGATCGCTCGTTGGTCTCCGGACCGGAGGACGATGTTCGGGAGCTTCGGGAAGAACTGGAGACCGGGGGAACGGGGTGCCAGATCGTTCCCGTGAGGTACGCGGGACACTCAGCCGAGCTCGATCCGATTCTGGAGGAGTTCGGCGATTTCGTGGGAACGCTGGACCTCTCCCCTCCCCGTGTTCCATACCTCTCGAACGTCACCGGAACCTGGGTCACCGCGGAGGAAGCCACCGACCCGGAGCACTGGGTGCGGCAGCTGAGAATGACGGTTCGTCTCGACGAGGACCTCGCCGCGCTGGCGAGCACGGATCACTCGTTGCTGCTGGAGGTCGGCCCCGGCCGCACGATGGGCTCCTGGGCGTCCAGGCATCCCGCCACCGCTTCTACGAGCCGGGTACTTCCCACCCTGGGAGGGGCGGAGGAAGCGACTCCGCCCTATCGCCGGCTGTTGGAGAGTGTGGGAAAGCTCTGGGAACACGGAGTCAACGTGAACCGTGCGACTCTACAACAGGAACACGGAGCCAGCAAAGTCCCGCTACCGCCTCACCCATTCGAACGCACCGTGCACTGGGTCGGACGGTCATCCGAGCATGCCGCCGCACGAACCGCCCCTCCACGAAGCACGGAAGCCGAACTCGCGCGACCTGATAGCGAGGACGCACCAGCACGTCTGGTTCGGATCTGGGAACGGGTACTGGACGTTTCCGGGATCTCGCCTGAGGACGATTTCTTCGCTCTCGGCGGCGACTCCCTCATGGCCGTTCAGCTCTCCTCCGCCGTCAACGAGGAACTCGGTACCGAGATCCGGCCGCAGGACATGCTACGCACCCCCACCCCTCGGGGGCTCTCCGCGGAGATGGCGAAGAGTCCCCGGGAAAAGCCCTGTTCCTCCCCCGGACATCTGACAACACTGCACGATCATCCGGAGCCGCGGTCCCTGCCGTGTCCGCCGCTCTATCTCGTGCATCCGATCGGGGGAGGAACATTGGTCTACCGCGAGCTGTCCGAGTGCCTCCGGTCATCGTGCTCCGTACGTGGCTTCACCGCACGCGGCTTCCACGGCAGTGACGCGACCCCACGGAGTGGAATCGTCGATATGGCGCACGCCTACGCCGAGGAACTCGTGGATGAACTGTCCGGTTCCGAGTTCTGTCTCGGAGGGTCCTCCTTCGGAGGAGTGGTGGCCTTCGAGATGGCTCGTGTGCTGGAACGCGGCGGGACCCCTCCAGCGCTCACCGTACTGATCGACTCTCCGTGGCCGCCCGACGTCCCCCTGGAGGAAACCGACACTCACACGGGACTCCCCGGGGAGCAGGAGGCACCCTCCGAAGTCCGCGAAGGACTGTACCGGCTTCATCGGCATCACACGACGGCTCTACACGAGTACGAACCATCGGAGTCTCCCACCCACCAGGGTCGACTGCTGTACGTACGGGCCACCGAAGAAGCGGCGAAGGAACACGAGCGACCGGAGCTTTCCTGGCGGACGGTCGCTCCCACCATGCGGATAGCGAACTCCCCCGGAGATCACTATTCGATGTTGCGCTCCCCCCATGTGGAGGAGCTGGCACGGCTGCTCGTCGAGCACATGCCACGCGGAACCGAAACGTGACCGCCGGTGCGCGGGTACGGACACGCGTGTCCGTACCCGCGCACCGGTCATCGCCTCGACCGCGGTCCCAGTACCAGCTCGACCACACCGACCGCCAGCGCGGCCCCGACGAAGGAGACCGAGGCCACCAGGCCGTGGGAGATCGCCGCATCGTAGTCGCCGGGCAACTGCGCGAAGAACAGCCCGGAAGCCGTGGCGGTACCGATGGCGGTACCGATCCGCTGCCCGGTCTGCTGCACTCCCGCCGCGGTCCCTCCGCGGGACACCTCCACCTGACTGAGAGTAACGGTCTGGTTCGGCGAGATGACCATACCGCTGCCCACACCGGCGACCAGCAGCGGCAACGCCGTGATCAACCCGGCGGAGCGCCCGGGATCACGGGCCAACAGCAGCTCCGTGGCCAACAGGCCGAGCAGTGCCCCGCTCAACCCGAGCAGCACCACGCTCCGCCCCAGTTTGTGTACGACCCGCCCGCTGAGGGCCGAGGAAAGCGCCGATCCCACCGCGAACGGGGTCAGGGCGAGTCCTGCCTGCAGCGCGGAGTACTCCAATCCGCGCTGGAAGTACACGGCCAGCACGAAGAAAATGCCGGTGAAGCCCGCGAAGTACAGCATCCCGAGGGTCGAGCCGAACGTGAAGCTGCTGATCCGGAACAACCTCAGGTCGATCAGCGGGGAGCCGTCCTTCCTGGTGTAGCGGTGCTCCCACACGACGAAGAGCAGCAGCAGGACCGGGGCTGCGCTCCACAGCAGCCAGCTCCACTCCCCGACCCCCTCTCGGTCGACCAGGGGCAGCAGCAGACAGACCACCCCGGTTCCCAGCAGCAGCACCCCGGGTATGTCGGCACCGCGCAGCTCCCGAGAACCGGTCGCCCGGGGCATGATCCGGAAGGCCATCGCGAGTGCGGCCAAACCGATGGGCAGATTGACGAAGAACACCCACCGCCAACCGTGCTGCGCACCGGCGAGTTCGATGATCAAACCCCCCAGCAGGGGGCCGACGGCGGTCGACAACCCCACGACCGCGCCGAACATCCCGAACGCCGTTCCGCGCTCCCGGCCGTGGAACTGCTGTTGGATGAGTCCGATCACCTGCGGATTGAGCATCCCTCCCGCGGCGCCCTGCAGCAGGCGGGCGATCACGAGCCACAGCGGACTGACCGCCATCCCGGCCAGGGCGCTGGCCGCGGTGAACGCGGCCAGCGCGATCAAGAACATCCTGCCTCGACCGTGGACGTCGCCGAGCTTGCCCATGGGGACCAGCACCAGCCCGAACGTCAGGGCATATCCGGACACCACCCAGGACAGTGCGGTGTGCGGAGCTCCGAGACCCTGTTGGATGGAGGGCAGAGCGACGTTGACGATGCTGACGTCCAGCAAGGTCATGAACCCGGCCAGCAGGCACAACGCGAGAATGCGCCAGCGGTGGGCGTGGCCCTCCTCCTCCCCCTCCGTCGAGGACGGTCCGGTCTCAGCTCGACTCACTACTCACCCCATCAGTGGACATCGACTGGCCGTTCCACCTCATCACGGAGCAACGGGCCCCGCCCGTCGGGTCGTTCGCGGGTCCGGACTGTCCGATTCCGCCCGCCTGGAAGCGGGAGCCGCGGGAAGGACCTCGCTGCGCTGAACGGGATGTCGTGCCCCCGCGCTGCGCACGACGCCGTGTGACGGCGCCTACGCGCCGTTCCGGAGCGCGCTCACGCTCGGTGGCTCCGCGGACTCGGTTCCCTCCGCTGCCGTGGAGTCCGCTGTTGCGGTGTCCGCGTCCGTGCCCGTGTCCGTCTCCGCTTCGTCGGACCGGTTCCGCTGCCGTCGGTCGGCGACCAACCAGCGCCGCAGCGACTCGAGCACGAGCGCCAGCACGAAGATGAGCGGGAAAGCGGTGATGATCGACAGGGTCTGCAGCGCCTCGAGCCCGCCCACGTACATCAGCACGATCGACACTCCGGCCAGCACCACGGCCCAGAACACTCGGTGCCAGCGTGCCGGCTCGGTTCCCCTCGGCAATTCCCTGGAGGAGACGGCGGCCATGGTGTAGGCGGAGGAGTCCAGCGTCGTGGCCAGGAAGAGCACCACCAGCAGCACGAACACGGCCACGACCAGTCCGCCCAGTGGCAGCTGGGACAACGCGGCCATGATCCCTGCGGTGTCACCCTGCGAGCTGACGATGTCCGCGACCGGGAGCACGTCCGAGACCTGGTAGAACATGGCCGTGTTGCCCAGCAGGGCGAACGACACCCAGCATCCCGCGCTTCCCGCTAGGCACATTCCGGAGATCATGCCCCGGATGGTTCTGCCCTTCGAGATGCGCGCCACGAACAGTCCGACGAACGGGGCGTAGGAGATCCACCACCCCCAGTAGAAAACGGTCCAGTCCTCCTCGAAGCCGGAGCCTCCGACCGGGTCGGTGTAGAAGCTCATCTTCACGAAGTTCTGGAAGAGCAGTCCGATGCTGTTCGTGAAAGTGTCGATCATGAACACGGTCGGCCCCAGCACGAGGATGAAGGCCCCGAGACCGAAGGCCAGCCAGATGTTCACGTCGGCGAGCCTGCGCAGCCCCTTCTGCAGACCGAAGAAGACGCTGGCCCCGAACAGCAGGGTCCACACGGCGATCACCGTGACGTCGAGCACGCTTCCCTGCTCCAGGGGCGTGATCCGGGCCATCCCCTCCGAGACCACGGGCACCTCGAGCCCCAGGGAGGTCCCGGCCGCTCCGACGAGGCCGAATATGAACAGCACGTCGATCAGCCGACCCAGCCAACCGTCCGCCCGGTCGCCGAGCACTCCCCGGCACGCATCGCTGAGCCTGAGGGTGCGCTGCTTGCGCACGTGGTAGACGTAGGCCAGCGCGAGCGCGGGCAGGCAGAACAGTCCCCAGGCGGTGAAACCCCAGTGGAACATGGGGTAGGTCGCCGCCCAGTGCGCGGCCTCGACACTCCCCGGAGCCATCTGCATCGGGGGGTCGTTGTAGTAGTAGGCCCATTCGATGACGCCCCAGTACATGATCCCGCCTCCGATCGAGGCGGTGAATATCATCGCCATCCAGCTCAGCGTGGAGAACTCCGGCCGGTCCTTCTCCGCACCGAACCTGACTCGGCCGTACTTGCTGCAGGCCAACCAGACCAGGAATCCGAACACGGCAGCGGCGAACCATAGGTACAGCCACCCGAATTTGCCGGTCAGCAGGCCGAGCACCGCGTCGAGGGCTTGTTGACCGCGCTCGGGAGCCAGCATCACGGGGACGCAGATAACCCCGATGAGCAGCAGAGCCGACCAGAAGACCTGTCTGTCCACCCGAACCGTTCCGGTTGTGGCAGCGATGACGAAAGCACCTCCAAAGTCGTGCGGCCGGCACTGGAGCGGCGCACCGGCCGCCGTGGTGGCACGTGCGGAACCCGGCGCGTTCCGCGGACGGGTCTCCTCGCCCACGGGGATCCGCCGGGCTCGGCAACGGGCGGTTCGAGCCTCTCCGTCGGGGCGCCTCGCGGGACGTCACGGCGAAACCACCGACGAAAACCGTTGCGATTCAACTGACGTGCCAGTCATTCAACGAAGCACTACCTTGGACGCAACAGCCGAAACAAGTCAAGTGCCACCTAAATAACAGCTGGTCAAACCCATACTGTCCACTTGTAAACACGGACAAAAACAAGATCAGCATCGCAACGCTTCCCCCGGTATTGCGATAATCGCAATCGCATTGGTAGGGTTCTCACTCGTGCAAGGGTCCACGGACGAGCTTCGTGATCGGGTCCGCGCGGTGTTGCGCGAGAGCCCGCTCAGTCAACGAGCCTTCGCCGAACAGATCGGCCTGGACGCGACCAAGCTGTCCAAGTCGCTGTCCGGAACCAGGAGGTTCACACCGAGCGAGCTCACCCGCATCGCCGAAACCGGCAACGTCACGGTCAACTGGTTGATCAACGGCAGCGACGAGATCGAGACGGTGGCCGCCGCTCCCAAGCGCAGTGCGCGCGTGGAGTCCGGAGCGGGGATCTCCGGCGAGGCGGGACGCTATCAGCAGATTCTCGACGCCGCGTGGCAGCTGATCGCCGAGCGCGGGTACCACTCGGTCCGGGTGTCCGATGTCGCTCGTGTCTGCGGCACGAGCGCCGCCACGATCCACTACTACTTCCCCGGCAGGGACGACCTGTTGACCGAGACGCTGCGCTACTCGGTGCGGTTGGCCTTCGACCGGCAGGTCGCCGAGTTGCACGCCATAACCGACGCGTACCAGCGACTGTTGCGCCTGGTGGAACTGCAACTTCCCACACCGGGGATTCTGCGCCTGGAATGGTCGGTCTGGATGCAGGTCTGGAACGAGAGCACGCTGCGTCCGGAATTGCGCGTTCTGCACAGCGATTCCTACAAGCGCTGGCACGACACGATCGCTCGTACCATCCGGGAGGGACAGCACCAGGGAGTCTTCGTCGAAACCGACCCCGAGGAACTGACGATGACCCTGACAGCGCTCATCGACGGCCTGGGAATCCAGGTCATCACCGACAGGCCCGGCCGCACCGTCGACGGGATGCACAAGGTTCTGCAGGACTTCGTGGACAGAGAAATCGTGCGTTCCTGACATCCGGGCAGAACAGTTTTACAGAACATTTTTCCGGCTCCCGGTCGCGTACTGACGCGACCCGGTGAGTGCTGCGCTGTACGAGAAAGGTCACGAGAAATGCAGGACGAGATCATAATCACTGCCGCGCTCACCGGTGCGGCCGACACCCCCCGCAAGAGCGAGCACGTACCGGTGACCCCGGAGCAGATCGCCCAGTCCGCGGTGGAAGCGGCGAACGCGGGCGCCGCCGTGGTCCACATCCACGTCCGCGACCCCGAGACGGGCGAACCCTCCCGGGACACCAAGCTCTATTCCGAGGTGGTGCGCCGGATCCGCGAGACGGGGACGGATGTGGTCATCAACCTGACGGCGGGCATGGGCGGAGACCTGTTCATCGACCAGGAGGACCCGCTCAAACCGGTCGACGGAACCGACCTCGTCAACGGTCTCGACCGCCTGCCGCACGTGGAGAGCCTGCTGCCGGACATCTGCACGATGGACTGCGGATCCCTCAACTTCGGCGACGGCAGCCAGCTCTACATCAGCACCCCGGACATGCTGCGGGCCGGTGCCCGGCGCATCCAGGAGCTCGGGGTGAAACCCGAGCTCGAGGTGTTCGACACCGGACAGCTGTGGCTGGCGAGCAGGCTCATCTCCGAGGGCGTCATCGACAAGCCGGCCCTCTTCCAGTTCTGCATGGGGATCCCCTACGGAGCCCCGGCCGATCCCGGCGTGCTGCAGGCGATGGTCAACATGCTTCCGGAGGGGTCGAACTGGGCCAGTTTCGCGATCGGGCGTGACCAGCTGCCCTGGGTCGCGCAGTCCGCGGTGCTCGACGGACACGTGCGGGTGGGACTCGAGGACAACCTCTACCTGCGCAAGGGCGTCAAGGCCAGCAACGCCCAGCTGGTGGAACGCGCCGTGACGATCCTGGAAAGCATGGGCGGAACCGTGGCCTCGCCCGCGCGGGCCAGGCACAAGCTCGGGCTGCGGAACTGACCGCGGCACCGACCCGCACTTCCGAACAACACGTCGACCGGAGGCACTACTTGAACGAGCAACGGACAGCTCCGAACGAGGTAAGCAGAATAGCCTGCATCGGGGCCGGGGTGATCGGCGGCGGCTGGGTCGCGCACTTCCTGGCGCGGGGGTACCGGGTCACGGCCTGGGACCCGGCCGCGGACGCGGAGTCCCGCCTCGAACGGCTCGTCGACGCGGCGTGGCCGGCTCTGCGGGAACTCGGTTTGTCCGACGAAGCGGCGCGGGAGAACCTCACCGTCGCACCGACCCTCGAACAGGCGGTCGCGAACGCGCAGTTCGTTCAGGAGAGCGCCCCGGAGCAGCTGGAAGTCAAACGCGACCTGCTGGCCCGGATCGATGCGGCCACCCCCGCCGGTGTGGTGATCTCCTCCTCCACGTCCGGTTACGAGATGACCGACATGCAACGCGACTGCGCGGATCCGAGCAGGCTCGTGGTCGGGCACCCGTTCAACCCTCCCTACCTGATTCCGCTGGTCGAGGTGGTCGGCGGTACCTCCACCGCCGCCTGGGCGACTCGCTGGGCCGCGGAGTTCTTCGAGATCACCGGCAAATCGGTGATAACCATGGACCGCGAGGTCCCCGGGTTCGTCGCCAACAGGCTGCAGGAGGCGCTCTGGCGCGAGGCGCTGCACATGGTCGACAACGGCGAAGCCACCGTCGAACAGATCGACACGGCCATCACCGAGGGGCCCGGCCTGCGCTGGCCGCTTTTCGGACCGTGCATGACCTTCCACCTGGCCGGCGGCGAGGGCGGCATGGCACACATGCTGGATCAGTTCGGTCCTTCCCTGAAGTCGCCGTGGACCAGGCTCGACGCTCCCGAGCTCACCGGGGAGCTCCGGGACGCGATGGTCCGGGGATGCGAGGAGGAGGCAGCCGGGCGCAGCATCACCGAACTGGTCGGTGACCGGGACCGCGCGATCATCTCCGTGCTCCGCGCCGTGGGCGAGGCCCGGAAGGGAACGGAATGAGCCTGCACTCCCAGTACCGGGTCCGCCCCGAGTGGATCGACTACAACGGGCACCTCAGCGAGGGCTACTACGTGTTGGTGTTCGGCTTCGCCACCGACGCGGTTCTGGACGAGATCGGTGTCGACGCGCGGTACCGGAGCACCACGGGGTGTTCGGTGTACACCGTCGAAGCCCACGTGCGCTACCTGCACGAGGTCGGTCCGGACGGTGAGCTGGAGGTCACGAGCAGAGTCGTCGCAGCGGCGGGAAAGAAGCTGCGCATCTGCCACGAGATGAGCGTGGACGGCCGGCTCGTCGCCACCGAGGAGGTCCTCGCCGTTCACGTGGACGGCGCATCGGGCCGGGCGACGCAGCTTCCGGAGCACGTGGCCCGGCGGGCTGCCGAACTCGTCGAGCCCCTCCCCGAGTACGCCGGTCGCTCGGTCGGCTGAACAGTGTTCGGCAGACGAACACGGCCGTACCGGCGGGACGGTCGCACGACGTGTGAAACCGGTGCGGTCTTCTGCCCGTTCCGCTCACCCGACCGGAGGTAACGGACTTGTGATTCATCCCATTGCTGGGTAGGTTTCGACCAGTCCCGGCGGAGGTGATCGCATGTCGGATGCCGACGAGATCCTGGCCGAGCACCACGACACGGTACTGCTGTTGACGTTGAACCGTCCCGCTCGGCTCAACGCGTGGACGCCGACGATGCGGCATCGCTACTGCGAACTGCTCGAGAACGCCGATCGGGACCCAGCTGTCCGGGTCGTGGTGCTGACCGGCGCGGGGAACGGTTTCTGCGCGGGCTCGGACATCACGGCACTGCAGCCCGACGGGCTTCTCCCCGGGCAGGACGCGCGGCACAGGTTGGCATTGAGCATGCGACTGCGCAAGCCCGTGATCTCGGCGATCAACGGGACCGCTTCAGGTGCGGGGCTGGCGGCCGCGCTGTTCACCGACATACGTTTCACCACCCCCGGGGCGAGCCTCACCACGGCGTTCAGCCGGGCGGAGCTGGTGGCCGAGCACGGGATAGCTTGGCTGCTGCCGAGACTGGTGGGGCTCGGCCGGGCGATGGACCTCCTGCTGGCCGCACGGAAGATGACCGGGATGCAGGCCCATGCGCTGGGACTGGTCGACCGGGTCTTCTCCGGGGAAGAGATGCTGGCCCGGACCATGGACTACGCCAGAACACTGGCGCGGGAACGCTCGCCCGCGGCGATGGCGACGATCAAGCAACAGGTCTACAGTGGGCTGGAGGCGGGTACGGAAATCGTGGCCTCGGAGGCCCACAACCGCATGATGGCTGCGCTACGTGGAAGCGGTCGCACGGAACCCGCACGTGGCGCACGGCACCGGGGCGAGCCGTACTTTCCCCCGCTGGACTGACTCAGCGGGTGCGAGGGCCCGGAGCGTCGCACCGCCCGGGACCGTCGGGGCGAGTCGGACGAGCACGCTCTTGTGCGCAGTACCTTGTCGATCGATCCGCGCATCGTTGACGGGAGTGAGAACCATGGACTTCGAAACCCCGGAAGGCGACGCCGTCGAACAGTCCCAGGTCTACGAGGAGACGGCGGACGAAGCCACGAACGAGGACAGCACCGGTCCGGACCTGACCCAGGACGCCAATCCGGCCGACCTCGCCGAGCAGGACATCGCCGTTCCCGAGGAGGACGACTACGACCACGGTTGAGTTCTCGCCTCGCCCCGACGACGCACGTCCCGGCCCCCGGCCGGACGCACAGGTCCGCTGCGGATCCGACCAGGACTTCGTTCAAGTCCTGGTGCGCCCGTTCGGCCGTGGCAGCTCGCTGGTGTTCCTGCGGCGTTCCCGGCACCGGAAACGCAGCCACCCGAGCAAACCAACCCGTCGACCCTCTAAACAGGCCACAAGCCGAACAACTCGGCGAAGCCCTCGCGCCAGCTCGGCCAGCGGGGACGCCACCCTGCTGCTTCCCGGAAGCGGAAGTTCGTGGCCCCGCACTGCTCGGTCAGCTGGTGGACCGTCCCCCAGTCCAGCTGTTGCCTCGCCTGTTCGAGGGTGAGGGAGACCGGTTCCGGTCCCCCGATCATCCTGGCGTAGGTGGGTAACCACTCCGTGCTCTCCGCCGGTTCGTTGTCCACGACGTTGTAGGCGGCCGGCTCCAGATCGCCCAGCGCTTCGAGCACGGCTGCCGCGGCATCCTCCACGTGGGTGAAAGAAGTGATGCCGCCCCCCTGCTCCACGAGCGGCAACGCGCTGTCCCGCACGAGATCGTGGACGGCTCCCGCGGGCCCGTACCAGGTGTCCGCGCCGTACAGCACGCCGAAGCGCAGGGCCAGCCCCTCGAGCTCGGCGCTCTCGAACAGCTCCCGTTCCAACGCGTCCACGGCTCGAAAGGTCTCTCCCCAGTGGCCGGGCGCCCGGGTGTACAGCGGCGCCTGCTCGTCCAGGATGCCGGGCGTGTCCGGATCGTAGGCCGCGGCCGAGCTCTGGGCCACCACGCGTCGCACCCCCGCGGCCGCGGCCGCGGAAACCAGGTTGCTCGTGCCCCGTCTACGCAACAACGCCGTTCTGCGCAGTCCGAGCGCTCGTTCCTCCGCCCGGAAACCGGAGGCCAGGTGCAGCACCACCTCGGGACGCGCCTCGTCCAGCAGCGGACGCAGCCGCTCCTCGTCGAGCAGGTCCCCGCGAACCACCTTTTCCGCGAAACGGGAAACGTCCCCGGCCTCGCTCTCGTGCACGAGAGCCGTGACGTGATGGCCGTTCTCGGCCAGCATCGGCAGCAGCGGACGACCGATCACACCGGTTGCCCCAATCACGAACACTCGCAAGGGCACGACACCTCGCAGGCCGATCGACAGCAGCGACCCGCACCCTACCCCGTTCGGCCTCACAAATATGAGTGAATTCGGCCCCTTCTTTCGATCACGGAGAGTTCGGGGACCTTTCGGAGCGGTTCGCCGCCGGAGTGCGCGCCCCACGCAGAACGGGTGATCGCGAGGGCTGAGCAGGAAATCTCACCCACCTCCGGCCTCCGGACGGTCGCCACCCCTCGCGGCTCCGCTCGGCGACGTCCTAAGCTTCCGAACGGGCTGTTCCCGCCGCACACCGATTCACGAGAATTCGCGGGAGCAACCGCATTCGGCCATTCGACTGGGAGGATGCAGGTATGAGCCAGCCGGAATCACCGAGTACCGCCGGAACGGACGCGGCCGGGTCCCTGGACCAGCAGGGACAGCAGGAAATGATCCAGCGGATCGGCCGCACTCTCGTACAGGCGCTGCCGCCTGGATGGGAGCAGGCCAGGGTCCAGTACCGTGCCGTCGGATCGCACCGGGAGCTCGAGGCGGAGCTGATCGCACCGAACGGGACGCGCATCCCGCTCTCCCCACCAGGGGAGGTGGGCGAGCTGTTCGCGAACCTCCGGCACGGTATGTATCAGCGACATCGCGGGACATGGCTCAGCGCGACCTACCAGATAAGCAGACCGTCCAGCTACAGCGTGGACTTCGACGGTGACCACGAACCCGCTTGGGAGCGGCAACCGCCGCACACCGAATACGCGACCGAGCTGGAGCGGTATCCACGTGCCGGGCACAACGTTCCCGATTGGCTCGCCGAACGCGCGGGCATGCAGCCTCCCGAATCGGCGACCACGGCCGACCAGCTCCGCAAGGCGGAAGTCTTCGACGGCACCGACGCCGTGGGGCGCCCGGTGACCAATCGCCCCGAGCTCCCCCCGGAGGAAAAGAACCGAGTTCTGGAGTACCTCGAACGGGCCCCCGTCGTCCTGGCCGCGCGTGGCTACGACAGCGACCGCCTCTCCCCCTCTGCCAGTTCCTCGGTGCCGATGACCTTCCACACCGACGGCAGCTGGATCTGGCCGGGCGCGGTCGGCTACTACCTTCGTACCCACGACCTCACCCCTCAGGCCGAGCTGGTGGATCACATACGCGCACGGGACTTCCAGCTCCCCCACGTCGACGACGGGGCACGCGAACTGGCGGTGACCGCCATAACGGAAGAACAGCGAACCTGATGCGCCACGCCGAGACGGCATTCCTCGGAGGGCCGGTCGCGACGATGGATCCGGTGGGTTCCTTCACCGACGCCGTGGCCGTGCGCGGAGGCGAGATCATCGCCACCGGTCGGGCCGACGTCACCGAACTCGTCTCCGGAGGGACCGAAGTCGTCGACCTGCGGGGACGTCTGCTGCTTCCCGGTCTGCAGGACGCGCACGTGCACCCGCTCTACGGTGGTCTGCAGCGGATCAGGTGCGATCTGACCGACAGCGAGAGCGAGGCCGAGTGCCTCCGAAGGGTCGCCGACTACGTCGCCGCGAACCCCGGATCGGGGTGGGTTCTCGGCGGTGGCTGGGAGATGGGGCTGTTCTCCGGAGGCTGTCCGAGCCGTTCGTCCCTGGACGAGGTGACGGGGGACCGCCCCGCCCTGTTGATCAATGAGGACCAGCACGGGGCCTGGGCCAACTCGACGGCACTGCGCCTGTCCGGTGTGCGCCGCGACACTCCCGACCCCCCGGGAGGGCGCATAGAGCGCGACGAACACGGCAGGCCGGCGGGAACGCTGCACGAGAACGCCGTCGACCTGGTCGGCCGGCACGTTCCCCCCACCCCCGACGCGGAGTACGTGCGCGCCCTGCTGGAAGGACAACGCCACCTGCACGAGCAAGGGGTCACCGCGTGGCACGACGCGATACTCGGGGCTTACCTGGGGTATCCCGATCCACTCGGTTACTATCGCGAACTCGACGACGCGGATCTGCTCACCGGACGAGTGACCGGTTCGTTGTGGTGGGACAGAACACGCGGGACCGAGCAGATCCCCGGGCTGATCAGCCGACGAGCCTTCGCCGCCGGAAAGCGCCTGGGCGCGCATTCGGTCAAGATCATGCTCGACGGCGTCTGCGAGAACTTCACGGCGGCGATGCTGCGTCCCTACCTGCACGGACACGGCAGCGGTATCTCCTATATGGACTCGGACGAGCTCGCCGAGGCCGTGTGCGCGCTGGACGCGGAGGGGTTCTCGGTGCATTTCCACGCGGTCGGCGACCTCGCCGTGCGTCAGGCGCTGGACGCGGTCCAGGCCGCGCGGCGGACCAACGGCACCACCGACAACCAGCACCAGATAGCTCACCTGCAGGTGGTGCATCCCGCGGACGTCACCCGCTTCTCCGAGCTCGGGATCGTGGCCAACCTCCAAGCGGAATGGGCGCACAACGACACGGCGATGACCGAGCTGACCGCCCCCTACCTCGGCGAACAGCGCTACAGGCGTCAGTATCCGTTCAGATCGCTGCGCGACTCGGGCGCGCTCCTCGCCGCCGGAAGTGACTGGCCGGTCTCGGAAGCGGCCCCCATGCGTGCCGTGCACGTCGCCGTCAACCGCAGCGAGCCCGGCGACGAGGCCCCACCGCTGCTCCCGGAACAGGCCGTCGATCTTACGGACGCGCTGGCCGCGGCCACCATCGGCAGCGCACGAGCACACCTGCTGGACGAGCACACGGGCTCGATAGCGCCGGGCAAGAGCGCCGATCTGACCGTGCTGGAGACCAACCCGTTCGAGCTGCCGCGCTCGGAGATCGGCCACACCGGGGTGGAACTGACCATGGTCGGCGGCCGGGTGGTACACAGCGCGGACGGTTGAGCACTGCTCGCGGAAGTGGCGGTCGGACGTCTCCTCGATATTATTTCGATCAACACTGAAAAAACTGTTGCTTTCAAGAAAACATTCCCGCCGTCGAGGAAGCAACCCGAGAGAAAGCGATTCTGTGGCTCGACACGAGCAGGAATCATGCTTCTGGTCCTCGGCGGAGCGCCGAATACGGTCTACGGTGACGGCACGGGCGTGCGCCACGACACGTCGCCCGGTTGTCCGAACACGCCGCTGGAAAAGGGGTGCCAGGTGGAGGCGAGGACGTGCGGTTCTGTGATCGGTTCGACGGACAGGGCCACCGAGTCCGCACCGGACGCGGTGGGCCGGAACGATCACGGTCAGTATCTCTCGCGGAATCCGGCCGAGCTGGACGACGTGGTGGCGCGGGTGCGCCTGGAAGGCCCCGACGCGCTGCTCGCCGCCGCGCGTAGCGCACGCCAGGCGCAGCGGGACTGGGCCCGCGTACCGGCTCCGGTCCGGGGGCGGGTCGTGGCCGGTTTCGGCAGGCTCGTGGAATCCAACAAGGAAGCGCTGGCGAGCCTGGTCACACGCGAGATCGGCAAGCCCTACACCGAGGCCCTCGGCGAAGTGCAGGAGATCATCGACACCTGTGACTACTTCGTCGGCGAGGGCCGCAGGCTGTACGGTCAGACCGTTCCCTCCGAGATGCCGGACAAACAACTTTTCACCTTCCGCGCCCCGGTCGGGGTGGCCACCGTCATCACGGCGGGGAACTTCCCCGTAGCGGTCCCCTCCTGGTATCTGGCTCCCGCTCTCGTCTGCGGCAACGCCGTGGTCTGGAA
The DNA here is from genome assembly GCF_013408175.1 of Actinopolyspora biskrensis. Classification (GTDB taxonomy): domain Bacteria; phylum Actinomycetota; class Actinomycetes; order Mycobacteriales; family Pseudonocardiaceae; genus Actinopolyspora; species Actinopolyspora biskrensis. The sequence goes on along the minus strand of NZ_JACBYW010000002.1, from coordinate 485,044 downwards.
ACCGGCCGAGTACGCCGCGGCCACCGCACGCGCACTGGCGGAGCTCGCCTGGAAGGCCGGGGTTCCGGAAGGAGTGCTCAACCTCGTCTACGCGGAGGGCGAGTCCACCTTCGAGGGGCTGCGGGCCGCGTTGGAGGAAGGAGTCGTCGACAAGGTCGGCTTCACCGGTTCCAGCCGGGTCGGGCGCGACATCGGCGAGCTGTGCGGAAGGCACCTGCAGACTCCCTGCCTGGAACTCGGCGGGAAGAACCCCATGGTCGTCGCGGCCGACGCCGATCTCGAGCTGGCCGTCGAGGGGGCGCTGTTCTCGGGTTGGGGAACGGGCGGGCAGCGTTGCACCTCACTCGGCAACATCATCGTGCACCGGGATGTTCACGACGAGTTCGTGCGACGGCTGAACACCGCGCTCACGGAAGCCGTGATCGGCAACCCGGCACAGGACGTGCTCTACGGCCCGATGCTGGACCGCAAGTTCGCGGACAACTTCGAGAACATCCTCGGTGAGATAGCACCGCACCACCGGGTGCTCGGTTCGGAGTCCACGGGGCGGATCACCGACGCCAACCCGCGCAAGGGCTTCCGCGGGGACCACTCCACCGGGCTCTACTACCACCCCGTGCTGGTGGACGGGCTGCGCCGCGACGACTTCCTCTTCCAGCAGGAAACATTCGGCCCGATCGTCGGCGTCACCACCTTCGAGACCCTCGACGAGGCCGTGGAGCTGGGCAATCTCCCCGGCTACGGACTCTCCGCCGCCGTGTACACCACCGATCCGGCTACGGCCTTCCGCTTCCGCGAAGGGATCGGTGCCGGGATGGTCAGCGCCAACAACTCCACCTCGGGCGCCGAGGCCCACCTTCCGTTCGGCGGCAACGGCAGATCGGGGAACGGGAGCAGGCTCTCCGGCATGTGGGTGATCGACCAGTTCACGCGGTGGCAGTCGCTGAACTGGGACTTCTCCGGGAAGCTGCAAAAGGCCCAGATGGACGTCGGCGCCGTCGAACCCGAGCTGGACTATCGGCTGCCGGCCGACCTCCGCGGACACCGCTGACCCCGCCCCGAGAAGCGTCGAAGTGCTCAACCCGATACATCTGCGCACCCTGCGGGAGTGCGTGCGTACCGGCTCCTTCGCCGAGGCGGGGCGGATACTCGGCTACACGGCCTCGGCCGTGTCGCAGCAGATGGTGCTGCTGGAGCGCACGCTCGGAGCGAGCCTGTTCGAACGTACGGCACGCAGCATCCACCTCACCCCCCTGGCCGAACGACTGGCTCACCGGGGTGGGGAGGTGCTCGGCGAGCTGGACACGCTCGAACGCGAGATCAGGGCCGTGGCCGTCGGGGACGAGGGCGGCCTCCGCCTGGCCAGCTTCGCCACGGCCAACTCGCGGGTGCTGCCCGACGTGCTGGCGGCGGTGGTCTCCGAACGCCCGAACGCGCGGGTGCAACTCGACGAGGGCGAGCCGGACGAGGTCATCGACGACGTGCGCGAAGGGGTCGTGGACGCCGCCGTGGTGTTCGAGTACGACCTGGATCCACGTTGCTGGCCCGCAGAGCTGCGCACCGAGGAGCTGATCGCGGAACCGCTCTGGCTGGCCCTGCCGGAACGGCACCGGCTGGCCGGGAGCGACTCGGTCGAGCTGGGTGAGCTCGCCGAGGAATCGTGGATCTGCACCAGGGACGACACGTCGGGAGGACGGGTGCTGGTGCGCCTGGCCGCGGCCGCCGGGTTCGTTCCGAACATCGTGTTCCGCAGCAACGACTACGGGGTGATCCGCGATCTGGTGGCTCGCGGACTCGGTCCGGCCCTGTTACCCGCCCTGGCAGTGACCGGTGCGGGGATCAGGACCAAGCCGATGGCCGGGGAGCAGCCCCGTCGCAGGGTCAAGGCGATCTACCGGCCGAACAACACCAACCCGTTGCTTCCGCTGGCGCTGGACCACCTCGCCAAGTCCTGCGCCGCCCTGTCCGCGGACTGGGCACACCCTTGCGGCGGGCGGAGAGCTGGCTCCGTGCGGGACTGACCCGCTGGCCCCGCGGTCCACGGGGACACCGCTCACCGAGCGCGGCCCGGCTTTCCGGCCGTCTGCGGCACCGGAGCCGTTCGAGAGGCGTACCCGCCACACGACAACCGACCCCCCCGATCGGAGAAGGATGAACCCGCAGCGCAGCGAACCGGTCGACGAGAACTTCCTCCGGGAGGTGTCCGGCCTGGAGCAGGGCGCTCCCCCTCCCGGACCGGAACCGGGATCCGGGAGGGGGAGCGGGCTCTTGGAGCTCTTCGACAGTCAGGCCGGGAGCAGGCACCTGGACTTCGCCGCGCGTGAGCTGGGCAGACGTGGATCCGGCTACTACAGCATCGGGTCCTCGGGGCACGAGTCGAACGCCGCGGTGGCCGCCGCGCTGCGCGCCACCGACCCGGCGCTGCTGCACTACCGCTCCGGTGGGTTCTACCTGCGTCGAGCCGCGCAACGGTCGGGAACGGCGCCGCTGCGCGACGTGCTGCTCGGAGTCGTCGCGGCGGCCGAGGAACCGATAGCGGGCGGCAGGCACAAGGTCTTCGGCAACGCCGAGCTGAGCGTACTGCCCCAGACCTCCACCATCGCCTCCCACCTGCCTCGAGCGGTGGGCCTGGCCTTCAGCCTCGAACGCTCCGGGAAGCTGGGGGTGGAGAGCGAATGGCCGCGGGACTCCGTCGTGGTGTGCAGCTTCGGCGACGCCTCGGCCAACCACTCCACCGCCGCGGGCGCGATCAACGCGGCGCTGCACTGTGCCTACCGGATGATTCCCCTGCCACTGCTGCTCGTGTGCGAGGACAACGGGATCGGGATCAGCGTGCCCACCCCCGAGGGGTGGATACAGCGGACTTTCGGGTCGCGCGCGGGCCTGCCCTACTTCGCCGCCGAGGGAAACGCCCCCGTGGAGTGCCTCGACACGGCCGAACGTGCCGCGGACTGGGTGCGCCGACACCGCAAACCGGCTTTTCTGCACCTGCGCACGGTCCGCCTGATGGGGCACGCCGGTTCGGACGTGGAAACCGGCTACCGAAGCCGGGACGAGATCAACGCCGAACACCGCAGGGACCCGCTGCTCGCCACGGGCAGAGCCCTGGTGCGCGACGGCGTGCTGCGCCCCCGAGAGGTGATCGAGCGCTACGAGGCCAAACGTTCGGAGGTCGCCGAAACCGCCGAATGGGCGCTCGGCAGACCCAAACTGACGAGCCGCGCGGAGATCAGCGCACCGATCGCGCGGGAGACCCCGGAGGGGATCGCCGCCAGGGCGCACTCCCCCGTCGCCTCCGCGGCCGAGCGGTCCTCCCCCGTGGAACGGGGCGGTGCCACCGAGCCGAGCGCTCTGACGCTGGCGCAGAGCATCAACCGCGCGTTGGAGGAAGAGCTCGAACGGGACGGGCGCGTGCTGGTGTTCGGGCAGGACGTCGCCCGCAAGGGCGGCGTGTACGGGGTAACCCGGGGATTGTGGAAGAAGTTCGGCGCGGGACGGGTCTTCGACACGCTGCTGGACGAGCAGAGCATCCTCGGCACGGCGCTGGGAGCCGGTTTGACCGGGCTGCTGCCCGTTCCCGAGATCCAGTACCTGGCCTACCTGCACAACGCGGCCGACCAGATTCGGGGGGAAGCCAGCACCACGGGGTTCTTCTCCAGCGGGCGCTACAGCAACCCGATGGTGGTGCGGGTTCCCGGCTACGCCTATCAACGAGGGTTCGGCGGCCACTTCCACAACGACAACAGCGTGGCGGCCCTGCTGGACATCCCCGGGCTGGTGGTGGCCTCACCGGCCAAGCCGGACGACGCGGCCGCCATGCTGCGCACCTGCGTGGCCGCGGCGGCCGTCGACGGCAGGGTCTGCGTCTTCCTCGAACCCATAGCGCTGTACCACACCCGCGATCTGCACGAGCACGACGACGAGGGCTGGACCGCACGGTATCCCGCCGTCGGATCGGGCCACGTACCGCTCGGTACCGCTCGGCAGTACTTCGAGGGCTCCGATCTGACCCTGGTCACCACGGGCAACGGGCTGGCCATGAGTCTTCGTGTCGCGCGGCGGCTGGCACAACGCGGTGTGGGGGTGCGCGTGCTGGACCTGCGCTGGCTGGCGCCGCTGCCCCGCGAGCAGCTGTTCACGGCCGCCGAGGCCACGGGGAAAGTGCTGATCGCCGACGAGACGCGAACCTCGGGCGGCATCTCGGAGCGCGTGGTCACCGCGCTGATCGACTCCGGTTTCACCGGAAGCATTCGCCGCGTGACCAGTGAGGACTCCTTCATCCCCCTCGGTGAGGCCGCCTACCGGGTGCTGCTCGACGAGGCCGGTGTCGAAAAGGCGGCCCTGGAGATGCTCTGAAACAACTGCCGAGCGGGATGCCGCCGCGCCCCGTTCGGGCACGACGGCGTTCCCGTTCCGGCACGTGGGTCCGGCCCACGCGGTGGCACTCGTTCAGAGGGCGCCGTTGTGCCAGGGGCCGGTGACCGCGTAGGTCACCCCCGGCGTCTGTACGTTGAAGAAGAGCACCCTGCCGTCCGGGCTGAAGGTCGCCCCGGCGAGCTCACTGGTGTTGGAGCTGTTCAGCGCGGCGAAGTCGAAGATCTCGCCGTCGGTGGTCACGCCCCGCAGCATGTCGGAACCGCCGCCGTCCTCGCAGAGCACCAACCCGCCGCTGTTCGGTGAGACGCAGATGTTGTCCGGGCTTTCCAGCAGCTCGGGATCAGTGGACTCGTAGACGAGGATCAACTGACCGCCGGAGGATCCGTCCGGCCGGTACTGCCACACCTGCCCGAGCCCCGCGTCGCCACCGCTGGTGGAGTTGACGAACACCGACCCCTCGCCGAACCAGGCTCCTTCCAGCCGGGCGAAGACCGCACCGCCCTGCTCCCTGCCCTGGTAGAACACCGCGAGCGAATCGTCGCTGTCCGGGTCGGGCTCGGCGATGTCGACCCACTCGACCGGCAGCGGATCGCCGGGACGCTGGCCGTTGCGCGTGTCGTAGCGGGGTTGATCGACGATCGCGAGCATCTGCAGGCTGCCGCCTGCGGACAGGTCGGCCGGATCGTTCGGGACGAACCGGTAGAAACCGGCGCTGCCCCGGTCCTCGGTCTCGTAGACGGTGCCGGTCTCCGGGTCCACCGCCACGGCCTCGTGGGTGAAGCGCCCCATGGCCGGCAGGGGAACGGCCTCGACGGGGCCTTCGGAGTCGGCGGGCACCTCGAACACGTACCCGTGCGGATGCTGCCCGCCCAGCCCCGTGAAGGTTTCCTCACAGGACAACCAGGATCCGCTCGGGGTGGGGCCACCGGCGCAGTTGCGCACCGTGCCCGCCAACGTCGGGAACGACTCGACCAGACGCATGTGGTCCGGATCGAACACCGAGGTGGTCGTCCCGCCCGCGCCGGACGGATCGTAGTTCGGTTGCGCGAACGCCGAACCGTCGGTCTGTTCGTGGTTGCGGACCAGTCGGATCCCGCCGTCGCCGGCGGCGAAGGCAGCCATTCCGTCGTGCCGCGACGGAGTCGGAGTTCCGTCCCGCATGAGGCTGCCGGTCTCGCCGAAGGCGACGTAGGAGAACCCGGCCGGCAGCAGGAGCTCACCGTCCGGGGAGGCGGGTTGCAGCGGACCGTACCCGCCGTTGTCCGCAGCGCGGACGCCGCGGTTGTTGCCACGACCGGGCCCGGCCGCCGCGGCGGTGTTGCTCATCAGCGCCTGCAGCGCTCCGGTCGCGCCGACCAGGCCGGTGGCGGCGAGGAAACGGCGACGGTCGAGGTGGTGGGAGCTGGACTCGTGGCTCAACGAATCCTCCAGTACGGGTCTTCGGGGACGAGTTCCACCGAATCGCACGGAGGTGACGAGCACGTGAGCGTGAGACCGCCCGCGGTTGACTTCTCGGTCTCGGCGAGAAGGACACGGCACCGGCCGCGAGTCGCGTTTCCCGCGCTGTGGCGACCCGTCGCTCCGGCCGACGGAGCGCGCGCCGGGAGCCCTCCCGACGACCCGTGCCTCGGGCCCCGGCGGCGGGGCGGCATCCGGCGCGTACGGTTCAGGCGGGCTGGAGCACTCCCTCGGCCAGGCCGAGGTTGTCCACCACGTCACGGGTGGCCTTCGCCCGGTTGAGGCTGTAGAAGTGCAGTCCGGGAACGCCTTCCGAGATCAACCGTTCGCACAACTTGGTCGTCAGGTCTATTCCCGCGGCGCGGAAGGCCTTCGGGTCGTCCTCCAGGGGATCGAGCACCGCGGAGACCTCCGGGGGAACGGGAACCCCGGCCAGGTGCTGGAACTTGCTCAACACCTTGGGAGTCGTGATCGGCATGACCCCGGGGAGCAGGGGAACGTGGCAGTCGCGGGCCGCCAGCCGGTCCCGCAGCCTCAGGAAGTACTCGGGCTGCAGGAAAAGCTGCGCGACCGCGAACTCCGACCCGGCCCGGATCTTGCCGACGAGGTGGTCCGTCTCCGTCTCGAGGTCCGCGGAGCGCGGATGCATGTGCGGAAACGCGGCCACGCCCACCGAGAAGTCCCCGCAGGAGCGAATCAGGCTCACCAGTTCGTCCGCGTAGAGGATTCCGTCCGGATGCGGGATCCACTGCCCCATCGGGTCCCCAGGTGGATCCCCTCGGATCGCCAGGATGTTTCGGATGCCCTCGTCGGCCAGCGAGCCGACGACGTGGCGCAGTTCGTCCTTGGAGTGGTCCACACCGGTCAGGTGCGCCATCGGCAGCATGGTGGTTTCCCGGGCGATGCGCCCGACCGTGCGAATCGTGCGGTCCCTGCTGGAGCCGCCCGCGCCGTAGGTCACCGAGACGTAGGCGGGGTCCAGCGGTTCCAGCTCGCGCACGGCCTTCCAGAGGATCTGCTCTTCGTCGTCGTTGCGCGGCGGGAAGAACTCCACGGAGAACACGGTCCTGCCCGGCTGTAGCCGGTCCACGACCCGAGTCACGTTCAAGCCTCCTCGACTGTGTCGTTGCGGGGTCCGGTACACGTGGGTGGCCACCACGATCAGCGGTGGCCACCCACGTCACACGCGTTCGTGCACGTACCGGATCAGTAGCGGTAGTGCTCCGGCTTGTACGGCCCCTCGACGTCCACACCGATGTACTCGGCCTGAGCCTTGGTCATCTTGGTGAGGTTGACGCCGAGCGCGTCGAGGTGCAGCCGGGCGACCTTCTCGTCGAGGTGCTTGGGCAGCATGTAGACGTCACGCTCGTACTCGTCGGGCTTGTTGAACAGCTCGATCTGGGCGATCGTCTGGTTGGTGAACGAGTTCGACATCACGAAGCTGGGGTGGCCGGTGGCGTTGCCCAGGTTGAGCAGCCTGCCCTCGGACAGCACGATGATCGCGTGACCGTCGGTGAAGGTGAACTCGTGCACCTGGGGCTTGATCTCGGTCTTCTTGATGCCGGGAGTCTTCTCCAGGCCGGCCATGTCGATCTCGTTGTCGAAGTGGCCGATGTTGCCCACGATGGCGTTGTGCTTCATCCGCTTCATGTGGTCAGCGGTGATCACGTCGAAGTTGCCCGTGGTCGTGATGAAGATGTCGGCGGTCTCGACGACCTCGTCCATCGTCTTGACCTCGTAGCCCTCCATCGCGGCCTGGAGCGCGCAGATCGGGTCGATCTCGGTCACGATGACCCGGGCGCCCTGTCCGCGCAGCGACTCGGCCGAGCCCTTGCCGACGTCACCGAAGCCGCAGATGACCGCGACCTTGCCGCCGATGAGCACATCGGTGGCGCGGTTGATGCCGTCGACCAGCGAGTGGCGGCAACCGTACTTGTTGTCGAACTTCGACTTGGTCACCGAGTCGTTGACGTTGATCGCCGGGAACAGCAGGTCACCGGACTTGACCAGCTCGTAGAGCTTGTGCACACCGGTGGTGGTTTCCTCGGTGACGCCCTTGATCTCCTTGGCCGCCTTGGTGAACCGCTGCTTGTCGTTGGCGAGGCTCTCGCGCAGCACCGACAGCACGACCTTGAACTCGTCCGGGTCGTCCTCCGTGGGCTGCGGGACGGCACCGGCCGTCTCGAACTCGACACCCTTCTGGACCAGCATGGTGGCGTCGCCACCGTCGTCCAGGATCATGTTCGGGCCCTGGTCGTTGGAAAAGCCCTGGAACAGCTGGTTGGTGCACCACCAGTACTCCTCCAGCGTCTCGCCCTTCCAGGCGAACACCGGGACACCGGCAGGCTTGTCCGGAGTGCCGTTCGGACCGACCACCACCGCGGCGGCGGCCTCGTCCTGGGTGGAGAAGATGTTGCAGGAAACCCAGCGCACCTCGGCGCCGAGCTCAACGAGAGTCTCGATCAGCACCGCGGTCTGCACGGTCATGTGCAGCGAGCCCGCAATGCGCGCGCCCTTCAGCGGTTTGCTGTCCGCGTACTCCCGGCGAGTCGCCATCAGGCCCGGCATCTCGTGCTCGGCCAGACGGATCTGGTGACGGCCGGACTCGGCCAGCTTGGGATCCGCGATGGCGAACTCGATGCCGCCTGCCTTCTGCAACTTCGGGCTCATGATTTCCCTTCCTAGTTTCCTCTATCGGGCAGCTTTTTCGGCCAGTATCGCCTTCGCCGCTCAGGTGTTGAAGTACTTGGCCTCGGGGTGGTGGGCCACGATCGCGTCCGTGGACTGCTCCGGATGCAGCTGGTACTCCTCCGAGAGCTCGACCCCGATGTTCTCCGAACCGAGAAGATCGACGATCTTGGCGCGGTCCTCCAGGTCCGGGCAGGCACCGTAGCCGAGCGAGAACCGGGCGCCCCGGTAACCGAGCTTGAAGAACTCCTCGACGTTCGCCGGGTCCTCGGAGGCGACCGTCTCACCGGAGGACCACTGCAGCTCGCTGCGGATGCGGCGGTGCCAGTACTCGGCCATCGCCTCGGTGAGCTGCACACCGAGCCCGTGGATCTCCAGGTAGTCCCTGTAGGCGTCGGAGGCGAACAGCTCGTTCGCGTAGTCGGCGATGGGCTGTCCCATCGTCACCAGCTGCAGCGGGAGCACGTCGACCTGTCCGGTTGCTTCCGCCTTCTCCCGCGAACGGTAGAAGTCGGCCAGGCACAGCCTGCGGTCACGCTTCTGCCTCGGGAAGTTGAAGCGGTAGCGCTCCGGAGCGTCCGGGGCGTCCTTGTCCAGCACGATCAGGTCGTTGCCCTCGGACACGCAGGGGAAGTAGCCGTAGACCAGAGCGGCGTGCTGGAGGATGCCCTTGGTGGCCAGCTCGTCCATCCACGCACGCAGCCGCGGACGTCCGTCGCTCTCCACCAGCTCCTCGTAGCTCGGCCCCTGGCCCTTCTTGGCGCCGCGCAGCCCCCACTGTCCGAAGAACGTGGCCCGCTCGTCGAGCAGCGAGAGGTACTCGTTGCTGGACAGGCCCTTGACGACCTTGGGACCCCAGAACGGCGGGGTCGGCACCGGCACGTCCGGGTCGACGTCGGAGCGAACGCTGTCGTCCCGTTCGTCGGGTTCCGGCCCCTGCTCCTCCTTGCGCTTCTCGGCGATCCGGTTGGAGCGCTCGCGCCTGGCCTTGCGCTCGGCCTTCTTCGCCTGTTCCGCCTCGTCCTCCTCCGGGGCGTCGCCACGCTTGGACTGCATGACGCGGTCCATGAGCTTGAGCCCCTCGAAGGCGTCCTTGGCGTAACGCACGTCGCCCTCGTACATCTCGTCGAGGTCGTTCTCGACGAAGGACCTGGTGAGAGCGGCACCGCCGAGCAGGACCGGGTACTTCTCGGAGATTCCCCTGGAGTTCATCTCCTCCAGGTTCTCCTTCATGATCACCGTGGACTTGACCAGCAGTCCGGACATGCCGATCGCGTCGACGTTGTTCTTCTCGGCCTCTTCGAGGATGGTGTTGATCGGCTGCTTGATGCCGATGTTGACCACGTCGTAGCCGTTGTTGGACACGATGATGTCGACCAGGTTCTTGCCGATGTCGTGCACATCGCCCTTGACCGTGGCCAACAGCAGCTTGCCCTTGCCGCCGGAGTCGTCCTTGTCCATGTGCGGCTCGAGGTGGGCCACCGCCGTCTTCATGGCCTCGGCGGCCTGCAGCACGAACGGCAGCTGCATCTGCCCGGCGCCGAAGAGATCACCGACGACCTTCATCCCCGCCAACAGGGTGTCGTTGACGATCTCGAGCGGCTTCTTCTCCTTCATCGCCTCGTCGAGATCGGCGTTGAGACCGTTCATCTCACCGTCGATGATGCGCTGCTGCAGACGTTCGAACAGCGGCATCGCCGCGAGTTCCTCGGCCTTGGACGCACCGCTGGACTCGGCCGACTTGCCCTCGAACAGCGCCATGAGCTTCTGCAGCGGGTCGTAGGCCGGCTCGGTCTCGGTGGCCTCCGTGCGCCGGTCGTAGACGAGGTCCAGGGCGACCTGGCGGGCCTCCTCGTCGATCCTGTTCATCGGCAGGATCTTGGAGGCGTGCAGGATCGCGCTGTCCAGCCCGGCTTCCCTGCACTCGTTGAGGAAGACCGAGTTGAGCACCTGCCGGGCCGCGGCGTTGAGCCCGAAGGAGACGTTCGACAGCCCCAGCGTGGTCTGCACCTCGGGGTGCCGCCGCTTGAGCTCCCGGATCGCGTTGATCGTCTCGATGGCGTCCTTGCGGACCTCCTCCTGGCCCGTGGTGATCGGGAAGACCAGGGTGTCGATGATGATCGCGGACTTGTCCAGACCCCAGTTGTTGGTGAGGTCGTCGATGAGTCGCTCGGCCACGCGCAGCTTCCACTCCGCGTCACGCGCCTGGCCGTCCTCGTCGATGCAGGTGCAGACCATGGTGGCGCCGTGCTCGACGGCCATCTTCATGACCCGGTCGTAGCGCCCGCCCTCTTCGGTGCCGTCCTCGTAGTTGATCGAGTTGATCGCGCACCGACCGCCGAGGTGCTCCAAACCGGCCTCGATCACCGCGGGCTCGGTGGAGTCGACCATGACCGGCAGTGTGGAGGAAGTGGCCAGCCGCGAGGCCAGCTCCCGCATGTCGTGGGTGCCGTCCCGGCCCACGTAGTCCACGCACAGGTCGAGCATGTGCGCACCCTCGCGGGTCTGCCCCTTGGCGATCTCGACGCAGTCGTCGTAGCGCTGCTCGATCATCGCCTCGCGGAACGCCTTGGAACCGTTGGCGTTGGTGCGCTCGCCGACGTTGAAGATCGAGGCTTCCTGCTCGAAGGGGATCGCCTGGTACATCGACGAGACCGAGGGAACCACCTCCGGCTCGCGCGGAGTCGGGCTGATCCCGCGGACCGCCTCGGCGACCTGGCGCACGTGCTCACCGGTCACACCACAGCAACCGCCGACGAGGCGGGCACCGTAGTTGTTGACGAAGTCGACGAGCGCCTCGGACAGCTCGTGGGGCTGCAGCGGGTAGACGGCGCCGTTCGGACCCAGTTCGGGGAGGCCTGCGTTCGGCATCACCGAGATCGGGACGGTCGCGTGGTCGGCCAGCACCCGCAGGTGCTCGGTCATCTCGGCCGGGCCGGTCGCACAGTTCATACCGATCATGTCGATGCCGAGCGGCTCCAGCGCCGTCAGCGCCGCACCGATCTCGGAGCCGACCAGCATCGTGCCGGTCTGCTCGACTGTGACGTGGGCGATGATCGGCACCCACTTCTGCTGCTGCTCCATCGCCCGCTTGGCCGCGGTGATCGACGCCTTGGTCTGCAGCAGGTCCTGCGAGGTCTCCACCAGGATCACGTCGACGCCGCCGTCGAGCATGCCCAGCACCTGCTCGTGGTAGGCGTCCCGCAGATCGGCGTACGGCGCGTGCCCGAGGGTGGGGAGCTTGGTCCCCGGTCCCATCGACCCCAGTATGAAGCGCGGTTTCTCCGGGGTGGAGTACTCGTCGCAGCACTCCCGCGCCAGCGCCACGCCCTTCTCGGCGAGGTCCCGGATGCGGTCCTCGATCCCGTACTCGCCGAGGTTCGGCAGGTTGCAGCCGAACGTGTTCGACTCGATGGCGTCCGAGCCGTTCTCCAGGAAGCCCCGGTAGACCGAACGAACGACGTCGGGACGCGTTTCGTTGAGGATCTCGTTACAGCCCTCGAGGTTGTTGAAGTCCTCCAGGGTCAGGTCGTGCTCCTGCAACGCCGTACCCATGCCGCCGTCCCCGACGAGCACGCGTTCGGCGATGGCCGTGAGGAACCCACTCGGGTCGTTGTCCCGACGGCCCGATTCTTCCTGTGTCGTCATCACGCTGCCTTCCGAACGCTTCAGCGAAGCACGGACTCGATTTCACCCGCGGCCTGGTTGCCGTAAGCCTCGGCGAACCTGGACACGAACGAGCCCTTCTCCACGTCGTATTCCTGGGGACCGTCCGTCTCCAGGGAGGTGGTCGCGAGGGTGCAGCCGAGCTGGATGGAACGCTCCAGGTCCAGCCCGTTCGACAACCCGGCGAGAAAGCCCGCGCGCAGCGCGTCGCCGACACCGGTCGGGTCGCCGACCTGCTTCGGCTTCACCGGCGCGATCTCGATCGTCTTCGCGGAGGCGGACTCGATGCGCACACCGTTCTCGCCCAGCGAAGTGACCCACATGCCGACCTGCTGCAGCACCTCGGCGTGCGAGAGCCCGGTGGTCTGCAGCAGAAGGCTGTGCTCGTACTCGTTGGTGAACAGGTACTTGGCACCCTCCACCAGCTTACGGATCTGCGGACCGTCCATGCGGGCGAGCTGCTGCCCCGGATCAGCCAGGAACTCGTAGCCGCGGTCGCGGCATTCCTGACTGTGCCGCAGCATCGCCTCGGGATCGTTCGCCGAGACGACCACGAGATCCAGGCCGCCCACTCGGTCGGCGATCGGCTTGAGCTCGATCTCGCGCGCCTCGGACATGGCGCCCGGGTAGAACGAGGCGATCTGGTTCTGCGTCTCGTCCGTGGTGCACGTGAAGCGGGCCGTGTGGGCCGTCTTCGAGGTGTGAACCGTGCTGGTGTCGACGCTGTGGCGTTCCAACCAGGTGCGGTACTCGGCGAAGTCCTCGCCGACCGCACCGACCAACAGCGACTTCACGCCGAGTTGGCCGAGGCCGAACGCGATGTTGCCCGCGACACCACCACGGCGGACCTCCAGCTCGTCCACGAGGAACGACAGCGAAACCTGGTCGAGCCGGTCCGCGATGAGCTGGTCGGCGATCTTGCCGGGGAAAGACATCAAATGGTCGGTGGCGATCGAGCCGGTCACCGCAATTTGCACTGCGAAACTCCTTCACCAAGGCCGATGTCGGTGGTCCGCCACCGGCCGGCGGTCATCTGGGGTGAGCGAACCTGGTACTGCTCGCCACGCCGCGGGGCGCGGCTCCCCCGCGCCCCGCGGCGTCGACGATACGTCGCGTATTCGGCTGTCAGAGGCCAGCGGCGTTCTTCAGGGCCTCGACGCGGTTGGTGCGTTCCCAGGGCAGGTCCACATCCGTACGACCGAAGTGGCCGTAGGCCGCCGTCGGCGCGTAGATCGGGTGCAGCAGGTCCAGGTCCCGGATGATCGCCGCCGGACGCAGGTCGAACACCTCGTTGATCGCGGCCTGGATCTTGTCCGGGTCCACGTTCTCGGTGCCGAAGGTCTCCACGAACAGGCCCACCGGCGCGGCCTTGCCGATCGCGAAGGCGGTCTGCACCTCCACGCGGTCGGCCAGCCCGGCGGCCACGACGTTCTTGGCCACCCAGCGCGTGGCGTAGGCCGCCGAGCGGTCCACCTTCGACGGGTCCTTGCCCGAGAACGCGCCACCACCGTGGCGGGCCATCCCGCCGTAGGTGTCGACGATGATCTTGCGGCCGGTCAGGCCGCAGTCACCCATCGGGCCACCCGTGACGAACCGACCCGTCGGGTTCACCAGCAGACGCATGTCCGAGGTGTCCAACCCGACCTTCTCGATCTCCGGGTTGATGACCTTGTCCCGAACCTCGGGGATCAGCTGCTTGTCGAGGTCGACGTCCTCGGCGTGCTGGCTGGACAGCACCGTGGTGTCCAGGCGCACCGGCTGGTCACCGGCGTACTCGACGGTGACCTGGGTCTTGCCGTCGGCACGCAGGTACGGCAGCGTGCCGTCGTTGCGCACGCGGGTCAGCCGACGCGACATGCGGTGAGCCAGCGCGATCGGCAGCGGCATGAGCTCGTCGGTCTCGCTGGTGGCGTAGCCGAACATCAGCCCCTGGTCGCCGGCGCCCTGACTGGCGATCTCGTCGATAGCACCCTCGACGCGGGACTCGTGCGCGGAGTCCACGCCCTGCCCGATGTCCGGCGACTGCGCGTCGATGGAGACGTTGATGCCGCAGGAGTCTCCGTCGAAGCCCTTGGCCGAGTTGTCGTAGCCGATCTCGAGGACCTTCTCCCGCACGATCGCGGGCAGGTCGACGTCGGCCTCGGTGGTCACCTCACCGGCCAGGTGCACCTGCCCGGTGGTGATCATGGTCTCCATGGCCACGCGGGAGCGGGGGTCCTGAGCCAGCATCGCGTCCAGGATCGCGTCGCTGATCGAGTCGGCCATCTTGTCCGGGTGGCCCTCGGTCACGGACTCACTGGTGAACAACCTGCGGTTCATCTCAGTCACGGCTGATCTTCACCTCACTGCTAACTGCTTCGGATCGTTCTTCGTACGCGACGGCTGTCATGCCCTGGCGTGGATGATGCCCCAGGCCAGGCTCCCGCCATTGCCGGCCTGCACCCAGTTGCGCAGCCCGGTCTTCATGTGAGCTCGGTACTCCTCGCCGATGAAGTCGGCAAGCTCGTTCTCCCGGCTCTCCAGCACTTCCAGAACCCGGCCGTAGTGGACGGGCAGGTATTCGCTGAGGTCCTCGAACTCGATGTTCTGCAACCCGAGGCGCGTCAGCTCCCTCCGGTAGAAACCGGGCGAGCCGAGCGAGTCCAGGTGCAGCCTGTCCAGGATGGGACCGAGCTCGTTCTTCTTCGCCGAGTCGGAGGCCATCGGGTCGGTGAACAGCACCGAACCCTTCGGCTTGAGGACCCGGGTCACCTCTTCCATGACCCTGCCGCGGTCACCGCTGTGGAGGAAGGAGTCCTGCGACCAGACCACGTCGAACGCGTTGTCCTGGTAGGGAAGGTCCTCGAAGGAACCGTCGGTCACGTCGATCAGGTGCTCGAGCCCCTCGGCACGAGTGATCTCGCGGTTGCGCTGGTTCTCCACCTCGCTGAGGTTGAGGCAGGTGACGTGGCAGCCGTAGGTCCTGGCCAGGTACCGCGCGGCTCCGCCGTAGCCGGCACCGAGATCCAGAATCCTGGTTTCGGGGCTGATGTCAACCTTGCTCGCCATCCGCTGGACAGTGCGCTCACTGGCGGTGGCGATGTCCTCCTGCGGCGTCTGGTACAGCCCGACGTGGATGTCGTTGCCGCCCCAGACGTGGTAGTAGAAGTTGTCCGCGTCCTCGGAGTTGTAGTAGTCCCGCGCGGTGTGCACCGCGTTCGAGTACATGTCGACGAACTCGTCCTCGGTGCGGTAGCTCTTCTCCGCGACGTGGATGTAGAAGTCGGGCTCGTCTTCTCCGTAAGTTTCCTGGAAGTCACCGTAGGTGTCAATCCTCTGGAAACCGACCTCACGCATGAGCCGCCGCATGTAGTCTTTCCGCAGCGGATACATGTTCAGGAAGAATTCGGACTTGTCCGGGAACGTGTACTTGAACCGCGCCAGTCCGTCGTCGATGTGGTCGGGCTCCGCGGAAACGTCCTCACCGGCGTAGTAATACGTGTGCTTACTGGAGAAGCCGGTGTCAAGAATGGAGTCGTAGTTTCGCTGGTCGATGATCAGGACACCGTCGTGCTTGAGCATCGCGTAGAACTCCGCCAGCGTCTTGCGCCGGTCCCGCTCCGAGAACAGGTGGGTAAAGGAGTTGCCCAGGCAGATGATCGCGTCGTATTCGCCGTGCACGTCGCGGTTGAGCCAACGCCAGTCCGCGTTGACCACACGCAGAATGTGACCGTTGTAGGCCAGTCCGTTACTGAAGGCCTTGGCCAGCATCTGCGGGCTGCCGTCCGCGCTGACGGTCTCAAACCCCTCCTCGAGCAGCCGGACCGAGTGGAAACCGGTCCCGGCCGCCGCGTCCAGCACGGTCTTGACACCGCGTGCGCGCAATTGATCGATGAAGAAGCTGCCCTCGCTTTCGTAGCGCTTCTTCCAATCGATCAGATCGTCCCACTTGTCGACAAAACCACCGACGTACTCATGCGTGTAGTGATCAGTGTCGCGTACTTCCAACGGATTGTCGCCGAACGTCTGCTGCTCGCGGCGCACCGGGTCCTGATCGTCCCCTTCCTGGTCACCACGGACAAGATCGTCCACGCTCTTGGTCATACTCAGCTCCCACTCGCGTTGGTCAAGCGCCACTGCATCGCTCGGAACCGCGGCGAATTCGCCGCCCCGAGCTCTCACGGGCGCGCCGGGTCACCTCACACAAGGGGCACGCCGGACCGATGCGGGCAGCCGGACTAGCGGGCCGCGCGCTGGCATCGATCAGCACACTCGGTCGGCACCTTTGCCGTCCGATCCCGGCGCAGATTCCGTACGCCGAGAACCCAACTTAGGCGCATTCACGAAAAATGCAACAGCAAATAGCTGTGACCCTAATCATAAAAATGGGATGATCGCGTGATTCGAGCAGTTACCCAGGGTGAAAAAATCCGCTCTCACCTGGAAGGATTCACTCATTCACTTCCCGGGTCACGATCCGACAAAGGCAATCGCCCGATAGTTGTCGTACAATGCGCGTGCGCAGCATATACCATAAGCGACACGCCGGGTGCAAGCGTACGATTCGATGAATCACGCCCCCGGACCGCGACTTCACGCCCTATTCTTTATTCGCTGCTGCCCGTTCCATCGGCAGCGAGAGCACGGATGTTACGCTCAAGCTCCGATGACGGTGAGACACCCCACCACCAATCGCGGCGCCCGACTTTCGCGCAGGTCACGGCACTTCCGGGGCGGTCCCGGCGTGCGACTCCCCCTTCGCGCCCCCTGAGGAAATTCTTCGGACGGCCCACGACTTCTCCTTTTCTACTTTTCAATTGTCGACAATCCGCATAATTGATTGTGCTGGATTCGTGCGTGATTACTCGTGGGCCGAACGGGCGTCGCCCCGGGGACCGTTCCCCGCGTCACGGTCGCGCCGGACACGGAGAACGGCGGCCGGCCTCACCCCTTCAGCTCGGGGAAGTCCTCTTCCCGGAACTCGGCGCCCGCGGCGCGTCCCTCCTCCGCGGGGCCGTCCCGCTCCCTCGAACGCAGCTCCACGCGACGGATCTTGCCCGAGATCGTCTTCGGCAGCTCGTCGAACTGCAGCCTGCGGATCCGCTTGTAGGCGGCCAGCTGCTCCCGCGCGTAGCGCAACACGCTCAGGGCCGTGTCACTGTCGCCCGGGTACCCCGCCGTCAGCACGACATAGGCCTTCGGGACGGCCAGTCGAACCGGGTCGGGAGCGGGCACCACGGCGGCCTCGGCCACGGCCGGGTGCTGCAGGAGCACGCTTTCCAGCTCGAAGGGCGAGATCCGGTAGTCCGA
This sequence comes from Actinopolyspora biskrensis, assembly GCF_013408175.1. Lineage (GTDB taxonomy): Bacteria > Actinomycetota > Actinomycetes > Mycobacteriales > Pseudonocardiaceae > Actinopolyspora > Actinopolyspora biskrensis. The sequence continues at coordinate 467,566 of NZ_JACBYW010000002.1, read as the reverse complement.
AGCCTTGAACACGTCGTCGGTGCGTCCGACGTAAGTGATGTATCCGTCCTCGTCCACGTGCCCCACGTCACCCGTGTGGTAGTAGCCGTCGCGCATCACCTCGGCGGTTTGCCCCTCGTCGGAGTAACCGCTCATCAGCCCCACGGGAGGCGGATCGAGCGCCAGGCAGATCTCCCCCTCCGCGGCGCGCTCCCCGGTCGCCGGGTCCACCAGGGCCACGTCGAAGCCGGGAAGGGGCCTGCCCATGGACCCCTCCTTGACCGGTAGCCCCGGGGTGTTCGCGACCTGCACGCTGCTCTCGGTCTGACCGAACCCGTCCCTGATCGTCACCGACCACTCCCGGGCGACCTGTTCGATCACCTCGGGGTTGAGGGGCTCGCCCGCGCTGACGACGCTACGCGGAGGCCGGCTCAGACGTCCGAGGTCGGACTGGATCAGCATCCTCCAGACGGTCGGCGGCGCGCAGAAGCTCGTGACCCCGCAGCGGGACATCTCGTCGAGCAACCGCTCGGGGTCGAAGCGCTCGTAACCGTGCACGAACACGGTCGCCTCGGCGTTGAACGGCGCGAACACGCAACTCCAGGCGTGCTTCGCCCAGCCGGGGGAGGAAATGTTGAGATGCACGTCACCCGGACGCAGCCCTATCCAGTACATCGTGCTGAGATGTCCGACCGGGTACGACACGTGGGTGTGCTCGACCAACTTGGGCAGCGCGGTGGTCCCCGAGGTGAAGTACAGCAACAGCGGATCGTCCGCGTGGGTGACCCCTTCCGGGACGAACCGCTCGTCGGAACCCGCGCTGTCGGCGTAGTTCACCCAACCGCTCGTCTCCTCGCCGACGGCTATCCGCGTGTAGTCGCCCTCGACGTCGGCGAACTTGGCGACGTGCTCGGTACCGGTCACCACGTGGTTCGCCCGGCCGCGCTCCACCCGGTCCCGCAGCTCACCCGGCCCCAGCAACGGTGTGGCTGGGATGGTCACCACACCGAGCTTCATGGCGGCCAGCAGGGTCTCCCAGAGTTCCACCCTGTTGTCGAGCATGAGTATCAACCGGTCGCCGCGCACGGCTCCCAGCCCGCGCAACCAGTTCGCCACCCGGTTGGAACGCTTCGTCAGCTCGGCGTAGGTCACCCCGTCCTCCCCGCCGTCCGGACGTGTGATCCAGAGCGCCAAGCGGTCGGTGCGCCGCCCTATGGTGTCGAACCAGTCCAGGGCCCAGTTGAACCGCTCGGGCCTGGGCCAGCGGAACCCGGCGCGGGCCGCCTCGTGGTCCGCTCCGTTCCGCAGCAGGAAGTCCCTGGCCCGGCGGAACTGCTCGGTAGCCGTGTCGTCGCTGTCTTCCCCCTCTCCGACGTCGGACGGCCCGAACGCGGTGGTCTCGACCATTCCCAACCACTCTCCACAGTCGAAAACGTTTCCGCACCGGATCGTGCGGCGGATCTCACAAGTTAACCGCGCCGTCCTTTCGGAGCCATACCGCTCCGACCGGCGGACGAAACCAGCACTCTCCGCGCATGTGCGGACACGTTCGATCACGGCGGACGAGCGGGTTCCGGGGCGTTCCGGGCACGGGGTCTCGCGCCCGCGGCTCCACCGGGCACTACACCCGGTCCGGCCCCCCGAGACCGCTGCTGGATCTCCGGAGCCCCGCACGCGTAAGGTGGCTGTGTGCCCGATCACGTCACGATCCCCACCGCCGCGGGAAAGTTCGACGCTCTCGAAGCCGGACCCCCGGACGAACACGGCGTGCTGCTGCTGCACGGCTTCCCCGAGTCGGGGCTGCAGTGGCAGCGGCAGCTCGTCGCCCTCGCGGAAGCCGGCTATCACGCGATCGCCCCGGACCAGCGCGGTTACTCTCCCGACGTGCGGCCGGAACGCGTCACCGACTACCGGATGGAGGAGCTCGTCGGCGACGTTCTCGCCATCGCGGACCGACTGGGATGGGAGCGCTTCGACCTGGTCGGCCACGACTGGGGAGCCGCGGTGGCCTGGTCGGCTGCCGGGGCCGTTCCGGAGCGGGTGACCACGCTGTCCGCCCTGTCGATCCCCCATCCGGAGGCTTTCGGACAGGCCCTCGCACACGACCCGGACCAACAGCGCAGGTCGGCCTACATGCGTCTTTTCCGCTCCGAGGACGCGGAACGCACTCTGCTGGACGAGGACGCGGCCAGGATCCGCGAGCTGTTCGGGGACAGGGTTCCCGACGAGCACGTAACGGCGTACCTGGAGAGAATGCGCACGCCCGGGGCGCTCACGGCGGCGCTGAACTGGTACCGGGCCGTGCGGCACAGCGGCGCGGTGGGCAGTATCACCGTTCCCACCCTCTACGTGTGGAGCACCGAGGACAGTGCCGTGGGCGCACGGGCGGCCGAGGCGACCGCCGACTACGTCGCGGGCGAGTATCGGTTCGAGATCCTGGACGGCGTCTCGCACTGGATGGCGGAGGAAGCTCCCGAACAGGTCAACGAACTGCTGCTGGAGCACATCGGGGGCCACCGGAGCTGATCCCGTCCGGAAACTCCTCCGATTCCCGGTCGACTAGGTTTCGTCCACCAGGCTGTGGCGCACGGCGAGACTGACCGCCTCCAGGCGCGAGTGCACTCCCATCTTGGTCAGCAGTCCCTGCACATGAGTCCGCACCGTCGCATCGGAGACCCCCAGGTCCCTGGCCATGGTCTTCGTGTGCGCCCCGCTCACCAGCAACCGCAGGCACTCCCGCTCCCGAGGAGTGAGCTCTTCGAACAGCACCTCGTCACCGAACGCCACGCCGTCCGCGTTGCGCTCCACCGCCAGCGCGGGCAGCCGGGTCACCGGTTCTCCGGCCGAGACCTTGCGAACCGCCTCCACCAGAGCGGTCAGTCCGCACATCTTGTTGACGTACCCCGCGGCTCCCGTGCGCATCGCACGCCGAATCGCCGCGGTCTCGCGGTCAGCCGTGAGCAGCACCAGGCGCATCCGCGGGCCGCCCACCTTCACGACCTCGTCCAGCGAGTCCAGCACGTCTCCGTCGGCGAAGAACCTGTCCAGCAGGCACACATCGGGCCGGTTCCCACGCACCATCTCCAATGTGCCCTCGATGGTGTCCGCCGTGCCCACCACCTCGATACCTCGTTGCGGCAACACGGTCGTCAACGCGTCCACGAAAACCGTGTGATCGTCCCCGAGAACCAGTCGAGCCATCGCTTACCCCCTCAGCGCCGTAGGCCACGTTCCACGAGGCGGCTCGACACCGCACGCGGAGGAACCGATCTCCACCGACTCCACCAGCGAGCCGCACCGGACGTGTTCCGGCGTAACCGGCGGACCTCCCACACCGACGCGCCGAGCTGATCATCCGCGCATCGATCCGTCCGTACCGGATTCGTTGGATTCGATACCCCAGTTGTACCTGTTCACGGAACCGCATGCACTTTATGTTACTTATTCACTTCGTTCGGTGTTCGGGTCCGCCGTCCACGTAGACCCCCTCCAGAACCCGGACGAGCGTGTCGAGGTCGAAGCGCTCGTCGACCCGCTTTCTCCCCGCCGCCCCCATCGCCTCGCGCTCGGCGGGGGAGTCCAGCAACCTCGCCAACGCCCCGGCCAGCAGTTCCGGGCGCTCGGGTGGGACGAGCAGCCCCGTGGTTCCCGCCGTCACCAGATCGGGGACCGCGTTCACGTCCGTGGCCACCACGGGAACCCCGCACCGCATCGCTTCGGCCAGGGCCAGCGGAAGTCCTTCGTACCTGCTCGGCAGGACGAACACGTCGAAGGCGGGAAGCAGCTCCGGAACGTCCGAACGTTGCCCCAGCAGAATGAAGTCCCCGGCGAGTTCGCTCTCGACCAACCGGGAGACCGGCGCGCGCCGGTCCCCGTCCCCCACCCAGACGCCGCTGACGTCGTCGCGGCCCAGCAGGGCCAGCGCCGTGACGAAGTCCTCCGGGGCCTTCTGGTAGGTGAGCCTCCCCACCGCCCCGACCAGCAGACGGTCGTCGGAGATCCCCAGAGCGCGGCGGGCACGTCGTCCGGACACCGGATCGGCGCGGGGAGCAGCCCGGGAAACGGGCACGCCGATGGTGCGCACCCGGTCCGGTCCGACCAGAGCACGTCGGAGCGCCTCGGAGGTCACCGCGGAACCGACGCACAGGGCCACATCGGTGATCCCACCGAGGGCCCGCTCGACGAGGACGTAACTCCCCCGGCGGAGCGCGCTCTGAAAGGGGTGGAACGGAAAGCCGTGGTAGGTGTGCACCACGCGCCGCGTCCCCGCCCACCACGCGGCCGCACGGCCCACGGCTCCGGCCTTGGCCGTGTGGGTGTGCACGACGTCGAACCCCCGCTCCGCGAACAGCGTGCGGAGGCGCCACAGCGCCAACAGGTCACACCCGGGGTGGACGGGTTTGCACAGCGCCGGTTCGATCACGACCGGAACTCCCGCCTTCCGCGCCTGTTCCACCAACGCCCCGCCCCCACCGGTGACTATGGTGACCGGGCAGTGCCTCTCGACCAAGGCCACCGCCGAACGCAGTGCCACGACCCCGGCCCCGCCCTCCAGTCGCGTGATCACCGTGGCGACACCGTTCTCCGGCACGGGAATCCGCCGCCGAACGCGTTTCGACCTTCGTCCGGGCACCCCCCGCACGAGACGTCCGCCGCTCATACGGGGTCCCCGCGGGCGGCCCCCTGAACGGGCTTCGGTTTCGCGGCGGTGTCCGCCGCGGAGCGGGCCAACGTCACGGCTTCCAGCTGGCTGTGCACATTCAGCTTGCCCAGAATGCTGCGCGTGTGCGTACGCACGGTCTGCACCGAGATGAACAGCTCCTCGGCGATCCGCCAAGCACGCTTCCCCTCGACCATCCCGTCCAGCACGTCGCGCTCCCTGGAGCTGAGCACGTCCAACGGTCCACCGCCCGCGGCTGCGGTCCTGACGTCCTCGCGCAACGAGCGCAGCACCATCCCCAGCACCTCGGGGGGGTACCACCCCTCCCCGCGGTGCGCGCCACGGATCACCGTCACCAACTCGGTGATCCCGCGTTCCTTGGGCACCCACGCGGCCACGCCCGCGCGTGCGGCCTCCACGGCCAGTGCGGGCCGCGAGTGCGAAGCCAGCACCACCAGGGGAGTCCCGGGGAACGTCTCGCCCAGGAAACGCAGCACTTCGGGCGCTCGGGCGCCGAACGGAGCGACGTCGATCGTTACCACGTCCGGACGCGTCGCGGCCGCTTTACCCGGCAGGTCCACCTGGGCCGGATCGGCGCTACCGGCCACCCACAGATCCGGCACGGTGGACAGACACTGCCCGAGTGCCTCGACGAACATCCGTTGTTCGTCCAACAGCAACAGGCGCAGCATTCTCTCGCCCCCAGGAAGGCTCAACACCCGCGTTCGCAGCGGTCACACAACGGATTCTGCCGCAGGTGACCCACGATCGCAGGACGTCGCCACGGACGGCGGCGACGTGCTAGGGGCCGCCGCAGGAGGCCCCGCGCTCCGCTGCGCCCCCTGAGACCCCGTTCCGGGACCCGCGTCTCGGTCCCGAGTGGGCGGCTCGGGCAAGCCGAGGCGCTCCGGCGGTGCTCAGCCCCCCGCCGTGGGATCCGGTCCGGCCGCGGCTGCTCCCCTCCGCACCGGAGCACGCCGTCCCGGACTGCGCCAACGCCCCGTGGACCTGGTCAGCCAGGCCATCGGCAGGGTGTACAGCGACAGCGAGCAGTCCAACACGCGCAGCACCAGAAAGAAGCCCCCGAAAAGCAGGAAGCGCGGTTTCCGCATCACCACCGCCACCAGCAGGCTCAGTGACAGATCGACCACGACCACCCCGAGCACCAGCCCCAGCGGAGAGACGTGTCCGGTGACCGTCTCGTAGAGCGGGCCGAGCACGGGGACCCCGGTCACGACGGGGAACAGTCTCGGCAGGAACAGCACCAGCAGCACCACGGGGAAAAGCACCATCATCAGGCTGCTGGTGACCAGTTCCACCAGCAGCAGGAACAGCATGCAGCTGAACAGGTTGACCCGCGGCCGGTGACGACGCACCGTCTGCCACAGCCCCAGCGCCCACCTCCTGGTCTGACGCACGTAGTCCCCGAGGTTGTCCGGGTCCTGGGTGATCGCCACCGCCTTCGGCGTGAACCCCACCTTGCCGAGCCCTTTCTGGTAGACCTCGAAGGTCATGTTGAAGTCCTCGATCACCAGCCCGGGAGGGTCCATGTCGATGTACGGCAGGACCGCCGTGCGGTACATGCTGGCGAACCCGGGCACGATGTGCGTCGCGTTGCACCGCAGCCAGGTCTGGCCGAACTTGAGCAGGTACTGCCCCAGCGCGTAGATGCGCTGCCTGTGACACACGAGCAGCCTGCCGAGAACGGACAGGCCGGACCGGTCCCAGTCGCTGCGGACGAACCCGGCCACGGCCGCCACCTCGGGATTGTCGAACAGGGGCAGCGCCGCGCGGAAGTAGTTCCCGTCGAGCCTGGTGTCGGCGTCGAGCAGCAGCACGATCGGGTAGCGCTCGACCAGGCCGAAACGTTCGACCGCCTCCCGCAGGGCGCCCGCCTTGCCGACGTTGGCATGGGTGCTGATCACGTTCACTCCGGCCCGCTCGGCGAGTTCGACCGTCCGGTCCGTGGAGCCGTCGGAAACGACGTGGATGTTGCTCCTCGGCACGAGAGCGGTCACCGACTCGAGACTCTCGCTTATCACGAGCTCCTCGTTGTGCGCCGGCATGAGCACGGCCACCCGGTCCACCCCGATGCTCCCGCACGGCGGGTCGTCGTGTCGCCGGTTCCTCCGCCTTTCCGGCAGCGCGGACCAGACATCCCGCAAATCGGCCAGGGCGCGCAACAACCAGGATCTCCACGACACCCGGCTGCGTAACCACCCTCCGCAGGCGACCGTCGCACGCAGCAGCCCGATCCCGCCCCAGAACATGAAGTTCGCACCGAACACCAGCACTGCCATGAGCCACCACGGAACCACCGCAGTCACCTCCACCGGGGACGAGCCGGACCTCGCAGAGGCTTTCCGGTCGAGTTGTCGGTTGGATCGGGATTTCCCCTTCGACGCTGACCACCCTCCCCATCGGCACCGTTGCGGGAGGTCCCGCTCAGCAGCCCCCTGCGACGGTCCGAACGGAAGGCATCAGTCAGCCCCCCTCTTCCTGGGGCCGCCCGCCCCGGGGAAGGTCCGCCGCAGCCTGGTCCAGGTCTCCGGGTCCGCGGCACCGTACATCCACAGGTAGACCCCTCCTATCCCGGCGCGATCGGCCACTTCGAACTTCGCCAGCGAGCTGGCCGCGTTCTCGAACCAGACCTCGTGCCGTTCGCCCTCCGCGTCGGTGTACCGGAACCACGGCGTCCTGCTCGACTCGTCGAACCGGACTCGGGCATCGTGCTCCTCTGCCGAACGCACGGCCTCCGACCAGGTGACCGGCTTCCCCCGTCCCCCGGACCAGTCGTAGCCGTAGAGCGGGACCCCCAGGACGATCTTCTCGGGCGGGATGGTCTTTCGCGCGTAAGCCAGCACCTCGCGTATCCAGTCCACAGGGGCCACCGGCCCTGGCGGCGAAGTGGACCAGTGCCTGTCGTAGCCCATCAGCCGGACCTGGTCGGCGGCACGGCCGACAGCCGCGTAGTCCTGGGCCGCGTTGCGCTGGTCGTAGCCGTTCTCGGAGGCCTTCGCGAACAGCGCCACCGAAAGAGATCTGTCGTGGGCGTGCAGCGCGTCGGCCAACCGCCGGACGAACTCGCTGAACGCGGCCCGGTCCCCCGCTCTCAGCTCCTCGTAGTCGATGTCGACACCGGCGTAGTCGTTGGTCAGCACCAGGTCAACGATCTCCCGCACGTGCTCCTGCATGCGCCGGGGATCGTGCAGCATCGGAGCCACGGAGCCGTAGGACCACTTCCCGTTGGTCATGTTCGCCACGGTCGGGGTGAAACGCAGCTCGGTCCGCCTGATGCGGCCCATCGTGGACTCCGCGTCCGCGGCCCGGTCACGTGGTATCTGGTTGACCACCCCACCTCGTGAGTCCAGCCCGTACATCCACGGCGAGATCTCGCTGAACACCTCGCTGTGCCGCAGCACCGTCTCCTCCCCCCGGTCCAGGTTCCAGAAGGGCAGCGCGGCGACCACGTCGGTGCTCGGGGCACGCGGACGCGACTCCGGTTCGGAACGCACCGACAGCAGTAGCAGCACCAGGGCGAGGGACAGCACGAGCACGGTCGCGAACACACCGATGCCCCGGGGGGAGGCGGCGCCGAAACGCCCAGGGCTCCGGGAATCACCGCGCATCAACGTTCCCCAATCCTCGGGTCAGCCACTGTGCACGCTCCGCGGAGAAGTGACCGTGTTGTTCCGCGCGGCTCGCGTGTGCTCGTCGACGATCGCGCGGATGATCGAATCGAGATCGTGAGCGGGACGGAAACCGACCAGCTGCCGCGCCAGAGCGCAGTCGGGAACCCGCCGCAGCATGTCCTCGTAACCGGAGCCGTAAACCGCTTCGTAGGGGCTGTGCTCGATTCCGCTGTGCGAACCGGTCAGCGCGATCACCCGGTGCGCCAGCTCCGTTATGGAAACCTGCTCGGTGCTGCCGAGGTTGACGGCCCGGCCGCGTGCCTCCCGCGTCCCGAGCAGCGCCACCATCGCCGGGACCACGTCGGCCACGTGGCAGAAGCAGCGGATCTGCTCCCCCGTGCCGAAGACCGGGAGCGGCTTGCCGTGCAGGGCCTTGGAGACGAAACGGGGCAGCACCATGCCGTACCTGCCGCTCTGCCGCGGCCCCACAGTGTTGAACAGGCGCACGATGACGGCCCACATCCCGCGTTCGGCGACGTAGGCCTGGATCAGGCTCTCGTCGATGGCCTTGGCCTCCGAATAGGACCACCGGGACTTCAACGGGGAACCGACGACGCGGTCGTCCTCTTCGGTGAGGCCGACCTTGTCGTTCTTGCCGTAGATCTCGCTGGTGGAGGCGAGCAGGACCCGCGCGCTGTTCCGCCGCGCCGCCTCCACCACGTGCTGGGTTCCGTGAATATTGGTGAGCAGGCTGTCCAGGGTGCGGTCGCGGATGACGAACGCGCCCACGGCGGCGGCCAGGTGAAAGACCACGTCACAACCGGCAACGGCGTCCTCCACGATGTCCCGGTCGAGCACACTGCCGTGGATCCGGCTCAACCCGCCGTCGACGTCGGCCCCCAGGTTGCGCCAGTCGCCGGTGCTCTCGTCGTCCAGCGCGACCACCGCGTGTCCCTCGTCCAGCAGATAGCGCACCAGGTGCGATCCGACGAACCCCGCGGCTCCGGTGACCACGGCCCTCATCCGTGCACCCCCTGTCCGGCGGCGGGACCGGCCGCGGTCTCCGCGGTCTCCGCGGTCCCACGGTCGAGCGGTTCTTTCCGCTTAGCGAGCAACCGCTCGTACAAACCGTCGATCCGTTCGGTCACCGCCTCCATGCCGTAGAGTTCGCGCAGCCGGGGAACCTGCGCACGCGGTCTGGCCGCGTCCAGCTCCTTCCGCAGCGCAGCACGCAGTCCTTCCGGATCCCCCGGCACTTCGACGGCACGGTCCGTGTCGACGCCGTCCAGGGCCGGGCACGTGGTGTAAAGCGCGACCAGCCCGTTGGCCAGGGCCTCCAGCACGGAAAGCCCGAAGGTCTCCTGCTTCGAGCAGGCGACGAAAAGGTCGAAGGCCGAGAGCGCCGCGGCCACGTCGCTGCGCTGCCCCGCGAACACCACCCGATCGGCCACGCCGTGCTCGCGCGCGATTCCCTCCAGTCGTTGCCGCTCGGGTCCGTCCCCCACCAACAGCAGCCTGGTGTTCTCGTCGAGCAACGGGGCCGCCGCTTCGATGAGCAGGTCGAAACGCTTGTTCGGGTCGAGCCTGCCCAGCACTCCCACCACACGATGGTGTTCGGACAGTCCGAGCTCCTCACGGGTGCGGGAGCGTGCCGCCGGGTCGAAGGTCACCCGGTCGAAGTCGATCCCGTTGGGAACCACCCGTATCTTCCTGCCGGGAACTCCCCACTGCCGCAGTCGCTCCGCCACCGTCTCCGAAACCGCGATCGTGGTGTGCGCGCACCTGTCGGTCGCCAGGTAGAGCAGCCGCACCCCGGTGCTCATGCGTCTGCGCTCGAGGTGGGTCTCTCCTATGGAGTGCTCGGTGGCGACGATGACCGGCACACCGGCCGACCACGCGGCGATCCGGCCGTAGACGCAGGAGCGGTACAGATGGGTGTGCACCGCGTCGAAGCGACGAGCACGCATCAGGGAGCGCAGCCGCCCCAGGGCGCTGATCTCCGTGTTGCTGGACATGCCCAGGTCGTGCACGGTGACCCCGGCCTCGGAGATCATCTCGGCGACCTCACCCGCGTTGTACAGCGCCGCCACCTCGCACTCGTGTCTGCTGCGCCGCACCAGTTCGTACAACTGCAGTTCGGCACCGCCGACCTTCAACCCGGTGATCACGTGTAGGACTCGCACTGTTGCCCTCCTCGTAGTCGCTGACCACCCGGCGGAACCCGGCCAGCACGGCTCCCGCCGTGCGGGCGAGAACCACCAGGTCCATCCACGGTGACCAGTACTCGACGTAGTGGTTGTCGAAACGGGCCCTTTCGGTGATGGAGGTGTCTCCGTGCAACCCGTGCACCTGAGCCCATCCCGTGATCCCGCCCCGCACACGGTGTCGATCGGCGTAGTGGGGGATCGTCTCGGCGAACCGCACGGCGTAGTAGGGCCGTTCGGGACGCGGGCCGACCAACGACATGCCGCCACGCAGCACGTCCAACAACTGCGGTAACTCGTCCAGGTGCGAACGACGCAGCCAGGTGCCCAACCGGCCGCACTGCTCCGGTGACGGTCTCCAGCCGAGATGCTGTCCGACCGCCGGGGCGACCGTGCGCAATTTCGTCACCCTGACAATAGCTCCTTCCCTGGTGACCCTTTCCTGGCGGAACAGGACCGTTCCACCGCTACTCCACCGCACGGCGGTGGCGAGCACCGACAGCAGCGGAGCGACCAGCACCAGCAGCACCGAAGCGAGCAGACAGTCGAAGAGGCGTTTGACCGCCCGCGCCGCCACGGTGTGCGCGGACCGCCTGATCGGCAGCAGCGGAATGCCCCACACCTCGTCCAGGGCGGCCCTCGGCACCGCGAGCCCGAGTTCCGGCAGCCGGGGGACCACGCAGAAGTCCACCGACAATGCGCGACAGCGTCGCACCACATCGGTGACCTCCGCCGTGCTCTCCCCGGACGGGCAGAGCACCACGCGGGTGACCCGATAGCGGCGGACGAACACGGCCAACTCGGCCGGGTCCCCCAGCACCTCGGGTTCGGAGCGCCTCCCCTCCGTCCGGTCCAGGAACCCCACGAAGCGCAGGCCGAGCTCCGGGCGTTTTCCGACCGCCTCGGCGAGCGCGCCGGCGGGGTCCGAACGCCCGACGATCAGGACCGGTTCGGACAGCTCCCCCCGCCTGTGCAGCGAACGCAGCACGACAGCGGCCGTCGCACGCATGCAGAGGAGCGCACCGGCGGCACACGCCCCGACCAGGAGCAGACGCCGAGCGGACGACCAAGGCAGGAAAGCGAGCAACGGCAATGCGGTGGCGACCAGGGCGTTTCCCACGTCGTCGGACACTCTCCGGCACAACCGGAGACGATGCGCCCCACGAACAGCCAGGATCGCCAGTACGCCGCAGGAGTAGGAGAACGCCGCCAGCACTCCCACACGAAGCAGCACCAGCACCGCGCACAGCGCCACCACGTCGGTGCACGGGAGCAACCGACCGGGCAACAGGCGGATCCAGTTCGCGGACAACGGAGTCTCGGCGGATCGAACCGCCCGCGACGCCCTCCCGAGGTCGCCGGGCTCGGCAGCTCGATCCACACGGAGCGGTCCTCCGGCACCTCCCCGCCGCGGAACGAGCTGCCAGCTCATCTGCCCGCCCCCGGCATCACGGAAACCCCGCGCTCACGGGCCGGGGAGATCCGTGCCGTGACGGCGCGGGAGGCGTGGTCGGCACCGTAGACGAACCGCATCACCGGCCCGAAGGTCGGCGCCACGGCGGGACCGACGAAGAACAGCCCGGCAACGTCGGACTGGTAGTCCGCACCGACCCGAGGGGTGCGGTCCAGCGTGGTCACCTTGCCCCGGAGCTCGGGATCGAGGAACGACAGCTTGGCGATGTCCGGGCGGTAACCGGTGGCGCTGATGACGTGGTCGACCGAGAGCGTGGTGGTCTCGCTGCCGCGGCGCAGCCCGAGCCGCACCCTGTCCCCCGTCGGGTCCGCCCAGTCCACCTGCCGTTGCAGCAGCAGTGGAATTCGTCCGTCCACCCTGTCCCTCAACCACCAGGCACCCGCGGGCCCCAGCGCGGTGCGTGCCAGCCGGACCCTGGTCGTTGCGGGCAACCTGCGGAAAAGCTCGGGGTGCTCGGAATAGAACCAGGTCGCCCAGCCGGTTCCCAGCCCGGCCTCCGGCTCGCGGAGCCGACGTCGCAGGCTTCTCTCCTCGGTCGGCGGCAACCCGTTCCACACTATTCCGTTCCTGCGCGCGACGATCCGGACCGAGGCACCGGACTCCCGCAGCAGGGCCGCCGTCTCCAGGGCGGACTGTCCCGCCCCCAGCACCGCGACCTCGCGATCACGGAACACTCCCAGATCGACATGGGCGCTGGCGTGCGAGGAGAGATGCGCAGGCAGCTGGGAGAGGACGTCCGGAACCCGCACGAAGTGCTCCACCCCGGTGGCCACGACCACGTGCCGCGCGGTGGCCACGCGCCCGTCCGTCAGTTCGAGCTCGTAGCGGTCGCCGTTCCGGCGGAGGTGCTCGACCAGCACCTGTTCCACGTCGGGAGCGTGGTTGCGCTCGAACCAGGTGCCGTACTCGAGGAACGTGTCCAGGGAGACCGGAACTCCGATGTCCGCGTAGGCACGCCCGGTCTCCCGGCAGAACCTCTCCAGGGTGTGCGTGGAGTTCGGGTCGGAAAGGCTGCAGGCGAACCCCTGCGACTTCAGGTACATGCCGCGCGGCATCGCGGTGCGCCACAGGTTCAGCGGCACTCCGAACTGACGGTAACTGACGCCCGCCGCCCGGAGGTGCGCGGCCAACGACAGCCCGTACGGACCGGCGCCGATGACGGCTACGTCGACTGTCTCGTTCATCCTCGGACCCCCTCAACTCCGTGCTTCGCCCCACCCGATCTCCTGCCGGGCGACGCGCTGTTCGAGATACCGGCGGCACGACCGCTGTAAAACCTCGGCGGAGAGGTCCGCCCACTGCCCGCGGCGCGACGCGGAACACGGCGTGTCAGCGCCCTCCAGCCCGTGCGCAGGCACATCAATCCGAACGGAACGAGATCGTCCCGCGCGAACCAGGCCGTCTCCTCAGTCCCGCGCACCGACGCCACCCATTCCCCGAGAGTGAACCGGCCGCTGCGCCAACCGCCGAAGGCGGCCAGTGGCTCGTAGTTCTCCACCACGAATCGGCGCTCCCGCACCGGTGCCATCTCCGGTACCGGTTGCCCGGTCAGGTCGAGGTAGGCGGCCACGGAGAGATCGAACCCGGATGTGTCGCTGAAGAGCCTGAACTGGGCCCCCAGCCGGGGATTGCAGTCGAGGAGTTTGTAGTGACCGTCGCGCGGATCCCAACGCCAGTCCATGTCCACGATGCCGCGGTAGTCCGTCCTCCGCAGCAGCTCGGTCGCGGTTCGCTCCAGTTCCGGATTGGCGACCCAGCGCCCGAAACTGGTCAACCCGGCCGGACTGGGATAGGAGCGCTCCTTCAAGCCGGTGCACCCCGCGACCTCGTTCGAACCGACGCCCCGGTAGCCGTGGAAGAACCAGTCCTGACCCCTCCCCGCCTCACCGGCCCCCACGGGCAGGAACTCCTGCAGCACCAGGGGCTGGCCCGCTTTCTCGTACAGCTCCGCCAGTTGCCCGGGGCCGTGGATCACGCTCGTGCTCGGCGGGCGCGGACGTCCGGAGGCCAGCCACGGCATCGCCAGTTTCGCCACCAGGGGATATCCCACCGCGGAGGCGAACGCGCGTGCTCTCGGCCAGGTCGTCACCGTCTCGGTGTCGGGGCTCGGAATCCCGTGACCGCGGCACAGTCGGTGCAGAGTGTCCTTGCCGGCGAACTTGCGGGGCAGCTCGGTGGGAGGACGCGGGAACAACAGCCACGGGTGCAGTCGCTCGGACTGCTCGGCGAGCAGAATGGCCCCCACGTCGTCGGTCGGCAGCACCACCGCGGGCCGTCCCAGCCGCTCCGCGATCCGCGCGAGTCCGTCCACCACGTCGTCCGTCGGCGCTGCTCCGGTGCGCCACCTCCAGTGCCCGTGCAGGTAACGCGAACGTGCCGCCGGAACGAACGGGTCCTCGCAGACCCCGTACACGGGGACTCCGAGCCTGCCCAGTCCTCGAATCACTCCCAGACCACCGTGGTGGAACGGGTTGTCGTCCAGTTTGAGCACCACGGCCGGAGTGGTCGTGTCGATCTCCGCTGTCCACTGTCGCGGGATGTCTCGTCGAGCGCGCATGGTGGCCCCCTCACAGCAGCAGCCGGTGTGGAACCCGGTCGAACCGATAGGTGGCGTCCAGCACGAGCGGATAATCGATTACCCAGTCGTAGTCGACGCCGGGATGAACCGTGTGGATCAGCACGAGGTCCCACTTCTCGTCCTCCGGGTTTTCCTCGCTGATCAGTTCGGTTCCGTCGGAGAGCTCGAGACGCGGCACCAGCGGATCGTGGTAGCCGACCTCGATCCCCGCGTCGACCAACCCGGACAGAATGGGCAGGGCCGGTGATTCGCGCAGATCGGCCACCCCGGCCTTGTAGCTGACCCCGACCAGCAGGACCCCCGGCCGCTCCGAGTGCTGCCCGTGCTCCCGCAGCAGCTCGTCGACGCGGCGAACCACCTGCTGCGGCCGCTGCCTGATCTCGTGCATCACCCGTTCGAGCAGCGGAGCCCGGCTTCCCCGGTCACGCAGCTGCCACAACAGGTAGTACGGATCACAGGGGATGCAGTGCCCACCGACTCCCGGACCCGGAAACCCGCCGAGGAAACCGTACGGTTTGGTTCCCGCGGCCAGGGTCACCTCGATGGGGTCCAGGGACAGCTCCCGGCACACCTCGGCGAACTCGTTGGCCACGGCCAGGGTGACGGCCCGGAACACGTTCTCGTACAACTTGGTCAGCTCCGCCGCCTCGGGAGAGCTGACCAGGAAGACCGACTCGGTCACGCAACTGATCACGCTCGCGGCCCGCTTGGAACAGCTCTCGGTCACTCCGCCCACCACACGCGGCGTGTCCTGCTGGCGGTGATCCGGGTTTCCCGGGTCTATGCGCTCGGCGCTGAACGCGACGTGGACGTCGCGTCCCACTTCGAACCCCCGTGCCCGCAACGGTCCGAGCAGCAGCTCCCTGGTGGTGCCCGCGTAGCTGGTCGAGGTCAGAATCACCGTCTGACCGGTGCGGGCGTGTTCGGCCACGTCCACGCACGCGCGGCGCAGCGCGCTCAGGTCCGGTGTGTCGTCGGCCCCGACCGGGGTGGGAACGCAGATGACGACGGCCTCGGCGGACCCGAGCAGCGCACTGTCCGTGGTGACCCGGATCCCGCCGCTTTCCAGCTCCGAGCTCAGCAGGGCACGGTCGGACTCGGCCAGTTCGACGTCGCCCGCCAGGATGGCGTCCAAACGCGAACCGCTCACGTCGATACCCGTGACCCCGACGCCCTTCGAGCGGAACTCGACCACGGTGGGCAGCCCCACGTAGCCGAGTCCGACCACCGCCACGGAATCCGGTGCCGTCGCAGGCCGTCCCGTTCCCGTGTCCTGCACGGCGGAGTAACTCACCAGCCGGTCGGCGAACTCGTGTTCCCGGCCGTTGACCGCCAATGAGAGCGGAAAACCTTCCACGGTCCCTCCCCGGGTCGACGGTGCCACGTCGTCACGCGAATCGACGATGACACCTCGTCGGGGCCTTCCACCTCATACGCCGTGGTGAGAATGTCTACCCACTCGGGAGGAACCCACCCGTTTCCACGCCGCGCGCCACCTCTTGGCCTCGATCCGGGGACCGTTGTCCCGATCACCCACGTAGATCCTGGGCAGCGCGAACACGCTTCCCCCGGGGGGAGGCCGGACGGCACAGGCGTAGGAGTAACCGGCCGCCCGCACCTCCTCCTCCGTGTCCCCGTCGAGGTCCCCGTAGGGATAGCAGAAACCGGCGACCTCGTCCTGCAGCAGTTCCTCGAGCTCGACACGGCTGCGGTGCACTTCGTCGGCCATCCCGGAGAAGGGCAACGTGGACAGCGGTTGGTGCAGCAGGCCGTGCGAGCCCACTTCCATCCCCTGCTCGGCCACGTTCCGGATCTGGTTCGCCGTCATCAGCGGTTTGGTCGGACCGCCGCCGTCCCAGCCGTTGTGCCCACCGAGACGGCCGGGCAGCACGAAGACGGTCGCCGTGAACCCCTGTTCGCGCAGGGCCGGGACCACGGTGGTTTCGAAGTCGACGTAGCCGTCGTCGAAGGTGAGACCTACCAGTCCACGCGCGTTCCCGGCACGGTGCGCGCGGAGGAGCCGACTCATCCCGACCCCGGTCCACCCCCGGAGCCGGAGCCAACGCAGCTGACGCGCGAACCGCGCGGGGCGCACGGTCACCCGGTAGGGATCGCTGTCGTACTCCGCCACGGAGTGGTACATCAACACCGGCGGCAGCCGGAGCTGCGCTCGCTGCTCCACCACGGTTTCCGGATCGGTCATGGTCCCCCCACTACAGCGACTGCGCGGGGGAACGGTAGACCACCTCCGTCGGCGACGGATCCGGCACGCGAGGTAGCCGCGCTACCTCAGATTGTCCAGGTGTTGTTTCCGGTGAGGAGTTTTTGCAGGTCGGGCGGTTTCTGTTCGGCGGCCTCGCTCAGCTGAGCCCTGGCCTGGTCGTCGTAGGTGGGCCGGGAGACCTGGCGGAACACTCCCGTGACCGTGGGGTCGAGGTGTTGGCCGCCGAGGCGGGACAGGGCGAAGGCGTGACTGGTGTCGTCGCGGTGGGCGTCGTGAGTCACGAGTTCGTGCTCGTCGACCTCGGAGAGCTTCGCGACCTGCAGTTCGCCGTTCTCGTCGCGGACCACGCCGCAGCGTTCGTGCTCCGGACCGAAGGTGATGGGCTGATCGTGGTGCAGCTGGATCAGCCTGCGCTGCTTCTCGTCCTTGTCCTTGAGCACGTCGAAGGCGCCGTCGTTGAAGATCGGGCAGTTCTGGTAGATCTCGACCAGCGAGGACCCCCGGTGGGCGGCGGCCGCCCGCAGGGTCTCGGTCAGATGCGCCCGATCGGAGTCCAGCGTGCGGGCCACGAAGCTGGCTTCGGCCCCCAGCGCCAGCGAGACCGGGTTGAACGGGGTGTCCACCGAACCGGCCGGGGTGGACTTGGTGACCATGCCCTGGTCGCTGGTCGGCGAGTACTGCCCCTTGGTCAGCCCGTAGATGCGGTTGTTGAACAGCAGGATGGTGATGTTGACGTTGCGGCGCAACGCGTGCACGAGATGGTTGCCCCCGATGGACAGCCCGTCCCCGTCACCGGTGACCACCCACACGTTCAGGTCCGGCCGCGTGGTGGCCAGCCCGGTCGCGATGGTCGGGGCCCGCCCGTGGATGGAGTGCATCCCGTAGGTGTTCATGTAGTAGGGGAACCGGGCCGAGCAGCCGATCCCGGACACGAACACGGTGTTTTCCCGGGCGATGCCCAGCTCGGGCAGAAAACCGCGCACCGCCGCCAGCACCGCGTAGTCCCCGCAGCCGGGGCACCAGCGAACCTCCTGGTCGCTGGTGAAGTCCTTCGCCGACAATTCCTCACCACTGGCGGGCACCTCGGCCAGCCCGTCGGTGGGAAACCCTAGATCCGTCGTCACAGTTCGCTCCCCTGCACCACATCGGACAGCACGTTTTCCAGCTCCTCGGCCTGGAACGGCAACCCGGCGACCTTGGTGTAGGATCGCGCGTCCACCAGGTACCGCGACCGCAACAGCATCGCCAGCTGGCCCGTGTTCATCTCCGGCACGATCACCCGGTCGTAGGCGGCCAGCACCTCACCCAGGTTGGGCGGCATCGGGTTCAGGTACCGCAGGTGCGCCTGCGCGATCTCCATCCCGCGGTGGCGCACTCGGCGGCAGGCCGCCCCGATCGGCCCGTAGGAGGAGCCCCAGCCCAGCACCAGCACCCGGGCGCGCCCGCTCGGGTCGTCCACGGGCATCTCGGGCACCTCGACACCGTCGATCTTGCGCTGCCGCAGCCGCACCATCTCGTCGTGGTTGTCCGGGTCGTAGGAAATGCTGCCCTTGCCGTCGACCTTCTCCAACCCTCCGACGCGGTGCTCCAGCCCCGGAGTGCCCGGCACCGCCCAATCGCGGGCCAGCGTTTCCGGGTCCCGCACGTACGGCCAGAACTCGCCCGAACCGTCCGGGGCGTTGGCCTCGGACGCGAAGGACACCCGCAGATCGGGCAGCTCGTTCACGTCCGGAACCAACCAGGGTTCGGAACCGTTGGCGGTGGCCCCGTCCGACAGCAGCAGCACCGGGGTGCGGTAGGTCAGCGCGATCCGCGCGGCCTCCATGGCGATGTCGAAGCAGTCCGCCGGAGACCGCGGCGCCAGCACCGCCACCGGCGACTCACCGTTGCGCCCGTACAACGCCTGCAGCAGGTCGGCCTGCTCGGTCTTGGTGGGAAGGCCCGTCGACGGCCCACCGCGCTGGATGTCGCACACCAGCAGCGGCAGCTCCAGGGCCACGGCCAACCCGATCGTTTCCGACTTCAGCGCCAGTCCCGGCCCGGAGGTGGTGGTCACGCCGAGCGAACCACCGAACGAGGCCCCCAGGGCCGCCCCCACACCGGCGATCTCGTCCTCGGCCTGGAAGGTCGTCACACCGAAGTTCTTGTGCTTGGCCATCTCGTGCAGCACATCCGAGGCAGGCGTGATCGGATAACTGCCCAAGAACACCGGGAGCTCGCTGCGCTGCCCCGCGCCGACCAGCCCGTAGGCCAGGGCCAGATTGCCCGTGACCTGCCGATACGTGCCCTCCGGCAGACTCGCGGCAGCCACCTCGTAGGTCACCGCGAACGACTCGGTGGTCTCCCCGTAGTTCCAGCCCGCCCGGAACGCCAGCACGTTCGCCTCGGCCACCTGCGGCTTACCCGCGAACTTCTCCCGCAGGAACCGTTCCGTGTCCTCCGTCGGCCGCGAGTACATCCACGACAGCAGGCCCAGCGCGAACATGTTCTTGCACCGCTCGGCCTCCTTGCGGGTCAACCCCGTCTCGGCCACCGCACCCTTGGTGAGCTCACTCATCGCCACCCGGTGCACCGTGAAACGGTCCAGCTCCGCCGAATCCAGCGGGGAGGTCTCGTAGCCCACCTTCTTCAGGTTGCGCTTGGTGAACTCGTCGGTGTTGACCACCACCGTCGCCCCGTCGGACAGATCACCGAGATTGGCCTTCAACGCCGCCGGGTTCATCGCCACCAGCACGTCCGGCCGGTCCCCCGGAGTGAGGATGTCGTAGTCGGCGAAGTGCAGCTGGAAACTCGACACCCCCGGCAACGTCCCGGCGGGCGCACGGATCTCGGCCGGGTAGTTCGGCAGCGTGGCCAGGTCGTTCCCGAACGCCGCGGCCTCCGACGTGAAACGATCACCGGTCAGCTGCATACCGTCACCCGAATCACCGGCGAACCGAATCACCACACGATTCGCCTTGCGCGGCGTGTCCGCCTGCTCGTCGGGACCGGACTCCGCCTGTCCCGCGGGTCGTTGCCCGTTCGTCGCCACCACTTGACCAGTTCCCCTTCACCGTGCAGGGAAGCATCCACCCTGTGCGTGGACCCTCGTCCCCTGCCGCTGTTCGTACCGTGGGCCGCGTCCGGCGATCAAGTCACAGCCCGTCCGCAGCATACTCGCGGTACACCGATTCCGGCAGTTGGCACATTCGTACCCTCTTCCATACCGATACTGAAATCGTACCCGGAAAGCACCCGGGAGAAAAACGGCAGGACGCTCCACCGCCACCTCTTCGAGCACGAATGGGGAAAAACAATCGTCGAAGCGGAATTCCTTTTCGCCCACGGAGGCGCTCGTCGTCCGGGAAAACGCGGAACCGCGGAGTTCTCGCACCACCCGGTCCCCGGCTCCCCGCACAGCCCCGGCCCGCACGCGCCGAGCGAGGCCGGGCACATCGGCCCGCTCCGAGCGGGCTAACCGCGAAACCGCTCCGCACCCACCCTCTCACCGGGCGCGGTCCCACCGGGGTCGAGCACCCTCCGCCCCGAGCGCGGTCCCGCCGGACGATCACTCCCGGACACCGGAAAGGCACTCCACCACCGCCGAAACAACCCCCGGGGAAACCGTGGAAATCCCGCCGGCTCACACCCTTTCGACGAGACGCACGACGCAGGAGCGGACCGGGAAATCACGGAAAAAACGCCCGGTGTGACTTCGAACATACCGGGCGGCGACCTCTTTTTCCCCTCGCGGCCGCCCGCCGGAACCCCCCGGACGGGCCCGCGCTTCCCAGAATGCGGGAAAATCCGGCCCGGGATCGGAAAGGAGGGGATCAGGTCGAGCCGGGTATCACCACACCGTCGCAGAAGATCCGGATGTACTGCTCGGCGATCGTCTGCGCGCTCATGCGCCCCCGCGGGTTGTACCAGCGCACGGTGGAGGCGATCGAGTCGCGGATGAACCGGTGCGTCAACCTCGGGTTGAGTTCGGTCCGGAAGACCCCTCGACTCCGCCCCTCGCGCAACACCCGAACCCAGATCCGTTCGAACTCCCTGCTCGCCTGCTCGAGATAGGCGAACCGCTCGAATCCCGCGAGGTATCCGGTCTCGTTGTGCAGGATCGCCATCGCCCAACGGTGCTTGCGCAGCACGGTGAAGGACGCGCGGATCAACCCCTCGAGCTTGGAACGCGGGTCGCCGCCTGCCTCCACGGCCCCCCTGAAGGCAGCGAGCTGCTCGTCGAGGTAGGCACGCAGCACCTCGTCCACCATCGCCTCCTTCGACTCGAAGTGGTGGTACAGGCTGCCGGAGAGGATGCCCGCGCTCTCGGCTATCTCGCGCACCGTCGTCGCCGCGAAGCCACGCCTGGCGAACAGCTCGGCCGCGATGGACAACAACTGCGCCCTGCGTCCGGAACCCCCCTCCGGAGAAGTCACGGGTGGTTCCGCTGCGTCTCGGCCGACCATTACCCGCATTATCCGTCACCGCGGCCGGATCGCAGCGGCGAACCGCACGTGCGAACGGTTAAGCGGGCACCGGAGGCGCACCGGCCGGGCGGAACCCTGCGTGGCCGGCCGGGCAGCCGTCACGTGAGTACGGCGCCTCGGCAGCGTCGGAGGGAACCTCGAGCAACGGCCTGTGGCCACGTGCGCTGCCGCCTCGCGACGCGTCCGGCTCACGCGCCGGGGGCCCACGCGCTGCTCGGGCTGAAGCACCCGAGCCGGACGGAGCCCGCTACCAGAGGTCCTAAGCTGATCGGGACCGAGCACTCGTGCGAAGCTCCGCTGTGAGCACTGGAGGAGGTACCGTGTCCACCTTCCTGGCGGGCAGGGCGGACGGACTTGATCGTGCGGAGTCCGGCCGAGCAGTGGAACCCGCCCTCGCCCGCGGCCCCGTGCTGGCGGTGGGATGTGCCACCGGGGTGCTGTTGCTGCTGCTCAGCGGACGCTACGGCTACCTCTCCGACGAGCTGTACTTCCTCGCCGCGGGCAAGTACTACCCGGACTGGGGGTACATGGACCAGCAGCCGCTGGTCCCGCTGCTCGCCCGCTGGACCGACGCCGCGTTCCCCGGCTCGCTGGTGGCGCTGCGCGTCCTGCCCGCGCTGCTCACCGTGCTCGGTGTCCTCGTCACCGCACTGATCGCCAGGGAGTTCGGCGGCGACCGCCGGGCCCAGACCCTGGCCGCGGCCGCCTACGCGCTCTCGCCGTGGCTGCTGCTCAGCGGTCACTGGCTGGCCGCGGCCACGCTGGCTCCGCCGGAGTGGGGGCTCGTGCTGTGGTTGGTTCTGCGCTGGACCCGGCTGCACCGCCTCGGGCACCGGCGGGACCGGCTGCTGCTCGCCGCCGCCTTACTCGTGGCGGTCGGGGTTCAGACGAAGTTCCAGATACTCGTCCTCTGCGTGATGCTGCTGCTCGCCGTGCTCAGCTTCGGACCACGGGCGCTGCTGCGCAGACCGGCCCTGTGGTCGGGTGCCGCGGTCGCCGCGGTGACTGCCGTCCCCACGCTGATCTGGCAGCACCGCAACGGCTGGCCCGCGCTGGACATGGGAACCGTGGTCGCCTCCGAGACGAACCGGTTGCTGTTCGTGCCGAACGCGCTGCTGTTCTCCGGTGTCGTGGTCGGCGCGGTGCTCTGCTGCTACGGGTTCTGGAGGTTGCTGCGCGGCCCCGAGTTCCACGAGTACCGGTATCTCGGCTGGACGGTGCTGGGGGTGGCGGGCTTCTACCTGATCGCCAGCGGCAGGCCGAACTACCCCGCGGGGCTGTTCGGGCTGCTGTTCGCCGCGGCCGCCGTGGGGTTGCAGCACCGCAGGGCGGCACAGCGGAGAGCCCGTTTCCGATGGGTCCCCTGGGTGGCGTACCCGATCTCGGCGCTGCTGCCGCTGGCGCTGCTTCCCGTCTACCCGCTCCCGCTGCTCGCCGAGCACCCCGAAGCGGTCAACTACAGCCGCATGTACGAGACGGGCTGGCCCGAACTGGCCCGCACCGCGGCCGCCGCCTACGACCGGTTGCCCGCGAAGCTGCGCGCGGACACCGTGGTCGTCGGATCGAGCTATCCGATAGCGGCGGCACTGGACGTGCACGGCAGGAAACTGGGGCTGCCCCGCGCCTACAGCCCGCACCGGGGGTACTGGTTCTTCGGGGCACCGCCGGACTCGGCACGGGCCATGATCTACGTGGGCGGCCGGGACCCGCTGACCCGCCACTTCCACGAACGACGGCGCATGGCCACGGTGCCGAGCGACCACGACGTGGTCAACATCGCGCGCGGCGTTCCGGTCACGTTGTACACGGAACCGGACGTTCCCTGGTCCGAGTTGTGGCCCCGCGTCAGGGCTTTCTAGCGCCCGTTCCGGCTCGGCCGCTGCTTTCCCGCCGAGCCGGTGACCGGGCCTTCTCCGTGGCGGAACCTCACCACTCGGAAGGAACGGGCCTGCGGCAGACGTAGACCCGCGCGGGCGGCACGTTGCGCCACACGGTGCGTGAGGTGATCACCTCGTCGAAGAGCGATCCCAGCCTGCGGCGGAACAGGCGGGCGCCCGGCAGACCGAGCGCGTGGGCGTAGGCGATGGTGGTGAAACCTCCGCCCGGAGCGAGCACGCTCCCGACCTCGCGCAGGATCCGCCGCTGCGACTCACCGGCGAAGATGGACCAGGGCAGTCCGCTGACCACCGCGTCGACCGAGCGGATTCCCGAGTCGGCCAGCAGCTGTCCCAAGCGCTTCGCGTCGCCCTCGATGACCTCGAGCCCGGGGCAGGTGCTGCGCAGGTGCTCGCACATGCCGGGGTCCACCTCGACGGCCACGTGCCGTCCTCCCTCCGGAACCCGCTGTGCGATCGCCCCGCTGAGCGCGCCGGTGCCCGGCCCCAGTTCGACGACCACCGGCCGGTCGGTGCTCGGCACGACGGCGGCCATCTCCCTGGCCAGTACCGGCGAGCTGGGCAGCACCGCCCCGATGGTGGAGGGCTCCCGCACCGCTCTGGTGACGAACGTGCGGTATTCGGCCAGCGGGGAACTCCCGCGCTGGGTCACGGCATCGCTGCCGGGACTCTCGGGCGACGACTGCTGCGGGGACTGGGATCGTGTCAAGGGTGGCCTTCTGCTCGGGTGCTGTCTCCGTACCCGTAACCACGCCGTCCGGGCGGTACGGGCCACGGCATGGGGTCCGGTTCTGCGGCGGTCGCCGCACGTTCCGAGTGCTCGGCACGCGTTCGGCGACTTCGCCCACTGCCAGCCTATCCGTTGGCGCGGGGCACCGGGGTGGGTGGTCCGTGGCCCCGATCACTCGCCCGCTCCGGAGGCGCGCAGCGCTTCGAGCAGGACGCGTGCCCCCTCCACGGCCTCCCGGTCCGTCAGGCTCAGCGGCGGCGCTATCCGCAGCACGTTGCCCTCGAGGCCTCCCTTGCCGATCAGCAGCCCGCGGGAGCGGGCCTGCTCGGTCGTCTCGGCGGCGAGCTCCGGCGCGGGTGAACCGTCCGGGCGGAGGAGTTCGACGCCGAGCATCAGCCCCTTGCCGCGTAGCTCCCCCACGCCGGGCAGCGACTCGGCGGCGGACAGTTCGTCGCGCAGCACGGCCCCGACCCTGCGGGCGTTCCCCCACAGGTCGTTGCGCCGGTGGTACTCGAGGTTGGCGAGGGCTCCCGCCGCGGTCAGCGGGCTTCCGCCGAAGGTGGAGATGGAGTTCGCGGAGACGCTGTCCATCACCTCCCCGCGGGCGACCACACCCGCGATGGGCAGCCCGTTGCCGATCCCCTTGGCGAAGGTGACGACGTCCGGCGCGCCGTTCGCGTCGTGCGCCTGCCAGCCCCAGAAGTGCTCACCGGTACGTCCCCAGCCGGTCTGCACCTCGTCGCTGATCCAGAGGATGCCGTGCCGGTCGAGCACCTCCTTGAAACGCGCGAACAGACCGTCCGGTGGTGCGGCGAAACCGCCCACTCCCTGGATCGGCTCCGCGATCAGGCAGGCGACGTTGCCGTGCAGCTGGTCGAGCACGTCCTCGAGGTCGCGCACGCAGGCCGCGGTGAACTCGGCGTCGTCGAGCCCTTCGAGCACCGTGCCGCGCCTGCGGCTGCCGTGCACGTAGCTCGTCTGCACCGGCGAGAGGCTGCTCGGTGACCAGGCCCTGTTCCCGGTGACCGACAGCGAGGCGAACGAACGCCCGTGGTAGCTGTTGCGCAGGGCCAGGACCTGGTTGGAGGAGCGGTACGCCGTGGCCAGCAGCAGGGCGGTGTCGTTGGCCTCGGTGCCGCTGGTGGTGAAGAACACCCGGGGGTCCTCGATGCCGGACAGTTCCGCGACCCGCTCGGCCAGCTCGATCATCGGCTCGTTCAAGTACAGCGTCGACGAGTGCAGGATCCTGCCCGCCTGCTCGGTGACGGCCTCGGTCACCTCCGGAACGGCGTGGCCGGTCATCGTCGTCAGGATCCCGCCGAAGAAGTCGAGGTAGCGGTTCCCCTCGGCGTCGTGGACGTGTCTGCCCGAGCCGCTCTCGATCTCGATCGGCTCGGAGTACAGCGTGCCGAGCCAGGACGGCAGCACCGCCGCGCGCCGCCGCGCCAGCCGCGCGTGTTCGCCCTCTGCCGCACCGGAATCGGCGTTGGCACCCATGTTCCGTCCTTCCACCGCGCCGTTGTCGTCCCGCTCCGCGGAGTCTCGTGTTCGTGTCGGTTCCGAACCTAGGCCGCGGGTTGACGCGGCTTCAACACCGGCCCCGCAGCGGAGCGAGACCCCGATCAGTACCCCTGCCTGCGCCTGCGTGCCTCCTCGCGGGTGGTCCTCCGGAGGTCCCGGTGGATGGCCCTGGTCTCCCGTCCGATTCCCGGCGGGTAGCCGTGCTTGATCAACCGGTGCTCGTTCGTCTCGACCATGGCGCTCATCGAGTAGAACAACCCGACGAGCAGCCCGAGCAGCATCGAGCTCACCCTGATCTGGAGCGGGCCGGGCAGCAGCAGGACCGCGACGCAGAAGGGGGCGAGTTGGGTCAGCGCGCGCAGGATGTGGCGCAGCACCCAGGTCCGGCAGGTGACGTCGTGCAGCACCCACTCGGACAGGTGTGCCGGTAGTTTTCCGCCGAACGTGTACCAGACCCACTGCAGCGCGTTGGGCCTGTGCTTTCCCATCGTCCCGACCATAGCTCGTGGGACCGGAGACGGGCCCGTCCCGGGACGGGTCCGGGAAGCGCGGCGTGCCACCCCCTGTGCCGAGGCCGTCTCGGGGTGGTGTAAGCTGATCACAGTTCAACAGGAAGAACGGGACGTGGCGCAGCTTGGTAGCGCACCTGACTGGGGGTCAGGGGGTCGTGGGTTCGAATCCCGCCGTCCCGACCAGCGGCGAAGCCCGCTGATCCACCGGAAGCGGCGGGTCAGCGGGCTTTTCCCTTTCGGCCGAGATCACGGAGCCACGCCGTACCGTCCTCAGAGGGGCACCGCCTCCCTTGGAGCAGGTGGACAGAGCGGTTCCGGCACCGGCCATCCACGTCAGCTCGGTGTGCCGCGGATCGTGCCGCCGCAAGTGTTCGTAGCCGGGCTTGGCAATGACCTCGTCCCAGTTCGTCGCGTCCCGCAGCACCGCGGTGGTGCTTCGCCCCGCGGGGATCGGTGAGCATATGTGAGTCGAGGTCCCCGCCGGTCTCTGCGATACGTCGCTGTACGAGTTCACGCGCTTCCTCGAGCTACCATCTTCCTCCTCCGGCCCCTCTTTTCTTCACCTGCCACAAGAACCCACCAGATGCGACGCGTTCCCACCGTTGTCCGAACATCTCGCCGCGGACTGTGTGGCGACGGTCGTGGCCGGAACCGTGCCGGCTACGGTCGTGGGCTCATGTGGGCTCGGCTGCGGATACCGGCTGCCGGGGACGCCCCAGCAGGTTCAGCAGCACGGCCGTCAGCAGTGACAGCACGGTCAGCACCACGGAGGAGACCGCAAAGCCGTACGCTCCACCGCCCCCGGATGCCAGGCTGGCGAACAACGCACCGATACCCGCTACGCCGACGGCTTCAGACACCTGAACCGCCGTGAGAATACCGCCGGAGGCGGCACCCGCGTCCTCCGATGCGACTCCCGAAAGAGCCGTACCTATCAGCGAGGTCGCCACGATGCCGCCGCCGGCTCCGTAGAACACGAGGCCGGGCATCAGAGCTACGGTCGGATTAGTACCGTCCAGCAGCTCAACGCCCATCCACACGAGCGACAGGCCAAGCGCCATAGCCACCGCACCCCCAGGTACTACCCATCGGCCGAAGTGTGCCACGAACTTGCCACACAGCACCGAGAAGACAGAAGTCAAGATCGCCATGGGCGTGAACGTCAGTGCGGATGCCAACGGTGAGAATTCTTCCGCCTGCTGCAGGTAGAAGGCCAGCAGGAAAACAAAGGCGCCGTTCGTGCCGTAGAAGAACAGTGCCGTGGGCAAGCCCAGCGAGAAACCGCGCTGGTTGAACAGACGAGGCGGCAGCAGCGGTGTTGCCCCGGAGGCCGCCACACGACGTTCCCACAAGATGAACAGGATCAGCAGGACCATCCCGCCGGCCATCTCACCAACCAGCAATCCCGACCATCCCTGCTCCGCGCCGATGACCAAACTGTGCACCGGGCCCAGCAATCCCGGGCCGAGCATGACGACGCCCGGCAGGTCCAGCTTCATTCGGGTGTGCTCCCCGCCGTCGCGCACCAAAACCAGCCCACCGATGAATGCCATGACGCACAGCGGCACGTTAACCAGGAAGATCGAGCGCCAGCCGAGCCCGACGAAGTCCCATGCGATCAGCAATCCGCCGACGATCTGGCCGGCGACGACGCCGACACCGATGACGGCTCCGTACAAGCCGATGGCGCGGCTGCGCTCCTGATCGCGGTGGAAGGTGACCTGGATGAGGGCGAGCACCTGCGGCAGCATGACCGCCGCCGCCAATCCCTGCACGATCCGCGCTCCGATGAGGAATTCGGCGTTTGGGGCCGCAGCACATGCCGTCGAGGCCACGGCGAAGGCGAAAACACCGATGAGAAACACGCGCCTGCGACCGAAGATGTCCCCCAATCTGCCTCCCGCGACCAGCCCCACTCCGTAGGTGAGAGTGTAGCCGGCCGTCACCATCTGGATCTCGGCGAACCCGGCGTTCAGCGCCGCCTGGATCGAGGGGTTGGCGACATTGACGATGAAGATGTCAAGAAACCCCATGAAGGCGCCGAGCAGCAGGATCCAAACCGCGCCCCACTGTGCCGCGGTAGCGGCCGGCGACACAGGACCGTTCCTCTCGCCCCGAGCCTCGGCAACACTGTTCCCCAACGATTTTCCTTTCCTGAACAAACGCGTTTTCCTTTCTTCTGTCCAGCTCAACGCGTAGTTCACGTCGATGGACGCGGGAAATTCATCCGGTACGCAGCAGAGGAAATCCAGAGTGGCTGATCTCCCCGCTCCGTTGACTCGTTCCCGGAATTCGGTGTGGCGTCCCGCACGTGAGCCGGCAATGTTTGCACCGCTGTTCACGGTTGCTTCGCCGTGCTGAGCGAAACGACCGACACCTTGTCAGCCTCTCACCCTCGATCACGCAGGCCGAGTTGCAATTTATGCTATTGGTGTGACTACCACCCCAGAAGCAGAAGCGGGACAACGGCGGAACGCTCTCCGGGATTTTCTGCGAAACCGCCGGGCCCGGCTTTCACCGCAAGAAGTGGGACTCCCCGCCGCGGGGCGGCGACGGACGCCGGGGCTGCGACGCGAGGAAGTCGCCTCGCTCGCCGGTATCGGTCTCACCTGGTACACATGGCTGGAGCAGGGGCGTCGAATCACCGTCACGACAAGCATCCTCGACGCGGTCAGCGACGCTCTCCGGCTCAACAGTGCCGAGCAGGCACACCTCTACCGTCTGGCCGGGCACACTCCAGCCTCCACTGCTCAGGCGGAGGCCCCGTCCGCACCACCCGTCCCGAAGCATGTCGTCTCGCTCGTCGAGGAATGGTTCCCGAACCCCGCCTACGTCTTGGACCGCTACTGGCGGTACCTCCACGGCAACGCCGCCGTCGAGGTGCTCTTCGGCGAGGTGGGACAGCTGCGGAGCTGCTTGGACGGCTTTGTCGACGAGCACGGCCCGCACCAGTCGCTTCCCGAGTGGGAGGCGATGGCACCGTCCCTCGTCGCGGAGTTCCGCTCGAACAAGGCTCGATATCCGGACGATCCGAGGTTCGACGAGATCATCAGCCGTCTTCTGGAGCACAGCCCGGCGTTCGCCCGGCTCTGGGAACAGCAGGATGTCGAAGAGACGGCGTTGGGCGAGAAAGTCGTCCAACACTCAGCGGCCGGGCGGCTGGTCTTCCAACGCACGACCGTGCAGATCGCCGACCACCCGGATCTGCGCGTGGTTGTCCTGCTTCCGAAGCCGGGCACCGCGACCCGCGAACGGACACACACCCTCATGTCCGTGCCTCGGACAACCCCCACCGCACGCGTCGAGTGATCACACCAGGGCGGACACCACACTCGTGACGTGATGCCTGCCCTGCGCTCCCGTCCGGCCCGGATGGGAGCGGGCTGCTGGACGTCCACGATCAACCGGCGGGGACCTCGCGAGGTTCCACCAGTGCGACTTCGTGATCAGCGATGCTCGGGACGGCACGAGCTTGGCGACGTTGCGTCCGCTCAGCTCCCCACGCACCGCAGGTCACAGTGCGCTGTGCAGGACTGCGTTGATGAAGCGCACGGTCTCGGGAAGAGAACCTCTGCCCCTGCGTCCGGGTCGCGCGCTGAGCTTGCGCAGAAACGTTCGGACATCAGCACCTGCGACCGTGTTCCTCGATGAAGCCTGCGACCGCTTCCTTGAACATCCCGGCACTGTGAAATCCAGTAATCTTGACAAACCACGACTCAAGGGGCCCGCTCCGCCGCACGGGCCGACGACCACCTTCATCCGACCGTACGACCTTGCCGAGACAGTAGATCAACACGGGAGCTTTCACGCCCCCACGACCAGCAAGAGAAACACAAACGGAGCCAGAATCATTTGAGCAGGCACCTCGAACGGACTTGGAAATGAAATCAAGAACATGATTGTGAGCGCAACGACAAAACCGGACAGATCATTGACTCCGTCGAACAAGGACGGCTCGCCCCGCCCCCCGGAAACGAAACTTACGTGGCCAGACGATCCACTGGCGACTCACCTTCCACTTCGATCCCACGTTGTCCACGAACTCCACGAAAAATCCTCAGTTCGTTCGTTCCGGGCAGGATCGGACCACTGCGCCGAATCAACGGTACTTCACTAACTCGACGAGATCCGCAGGGCAAGCGTTCATCCGCACACTGCTGGGCCAGGGGGTTCGAATTCCGCCGTCCCGACCAGCGGCGAAGCCCGCTGATCCACCGGAAGCGGCGGGTCAGCGGGCTTTTCGTGCGCGCGGCCGGAGCAACCGAGGGCCTGACCTACTTCCCTCCCCGCTCGGACGGCTCACGCCTCGGGCAGCCACACCAGGCGCAGTTCGCGGGTCAGCCCGAACAGGTCGCGGGCGCTCTCCGCCGAGGAGAAGCTGCCGAGCGGTTCCAGCTGCTCGGCCTCGACCCCGAGGATCTCGTTGTCGCTCATGACCACCTCCTGACACGCGAGAGTTGCTGATCCGAGCCGGAGCGCGCTCCGAAGGAGCGGATACGATCTCCGACATAAATTAGACGCCAAACTTAGCGACTAAGTTTTGCTATCGCCTGATCGGATGGCGTGCTACGGCCCTCCCAGTACAGGAGACACTGTTGGCGAGCACACGCGCGTGGTGGGAGATCTGGTCAGACAGGCACAGGAGCGCAGGTCCGGCGTGGTCTCGAGTCCGACCGTGTGGCGCAGGTGGCTGGCTCACGAGCTGACGCGCCTGCGCAAGGAGGCCGCACCCGAACGCGGAGAAGTGGCCGAGGAGTGGCACGGCAGAGATCGACGATGCCGCTCTCCAGCGTCGCATCGAACTGCGGCTACAGCGACGAGCAGCGTTCGAAGATTCGAACCCGTTGCGACTCTGGGTTGTACTCGACGAAGCAGCACTGCACCGAAACGTCGGCGGCGCAGCAGTGATGCATGCGCAGTTGCAACACCTCGTCGCCATGGCCGAGCTTCCTCGTGTGGCAGTGCAGGTTCTGAGGACCTCCAGCGGGGCTCATCCCGGTATGCTCGGCAGCTTCACGATCTTGAAGTTTCCCGAGAGCACCGACCCCGGTGTCGTCTACCCGGAACATCGCACCGGATCTCTGTACCTCGAAGAACCGTGGGAGCTCAAAGAGCACGAGATCGCGTTTCAACATCTCCAGGGCCTGGCGTTGGGCCCGTCTGATTCACTGTCTCTGCTCGCAGACGCAGTCGAAGGACTTTCATGATCCGTACAGAGCTACAGCAGTCGAACTGGCGGAAGAGCAGCCACAGCTCGGACCAGAGCGGTAACTGCGTCGAGGTCGCCTACCCGACCGGCGGGGTAGCTACGCGGGATTCGAAGGACCCCGACGGCGCCGTGCTGGTGTTCGACCACCCACGCTGGAACAGCTTCCTGAGTACCACGCGTCGCGGCACCTTCGACCGGGACTGAGCGACGAACGCCGTGTCGAGCTGTCCGCGCCCGGACCGATCTGGCGACCGGTCCGGAAACACCACGGGAGTTCACCCCACCGAACGGCCGGTGACGCGGCGGAGCCGACCCGGCCGGTTCAGGAACTCCCCTCCGCCGGCGAGTCGTCGTAGGAGGCCCTCAACGAGCCGTCGGTCGCGTCACCGGTGTTGACCACCCCGGTCGGTTCGACGAGCACCGCGTGCACCTCGCCCTCGGCGAGTGGGCAGTGCTCCACCCCGCGCGGGACCACGTGGAGCTGGCCGGGGCTCAGGTGCACGTCCCCGTCCCGCAGCTGGATGGTCAACTCCCCGCTGACCACCAGGAACAGCTCGTCGGTGTCCTCGTGGGTGTGCCAGACGAACTCCCCCTCCAGTTTCACCACCTTGATCTCGTAGTCGTTGAGCCGGCTCACCACCTTGGGGGACCAGTGCTCGGAGACCAGGGACAGCTCCTCGGCGATGTCGACCGGTTGATTGACCACGAGCGCATCCTCGCACGGGAAGCGCACCGTACTCTCCGACCTACGATTTCTTCGTCGTGAGGCATTTCTTCGGCGGACGACGAGCACACTTCCGAAGCTCCGCCCGAGGAACCGTGCAAATGCAGTTGCACTTCATAGTGCCGTTTTCCCGAAACGAGTCGAGCGCACAAGAGCCACGTGCTTTTCCGGTGGCACGACACGAACAACAACCCTCACCCGTACGGGCGATTAAGCATCGGGAGAAACAGTCACTAGAGTGGTTACTCATCAGTAGTACGGAGACGGCACACGGACCGGGCCGCACAACGCTGCGCCCCGAGAGGGAGTGTCATGACGAAACCGGCGAACAGCACCGAGACGAGACGACTGTGGGCGGCGCTCCCCGACGACCTGGCACCACTGCTGCGTCCCGAGATCCCCAGTCTGGCCAACCAGATCCTGACCGAGATCCAACGGCAGATACCCGAGTACGCCAGGCCGCTCGACCGGAACTACGTGTACGCGATCCGCCGCGGAATCGAGGAGGCCCTCGGCCGGTTCGTCGAACGCATCGCCGACCCGGCCACCCCGCTGCGGCGCTGCGCCGAGGTGCACCGCGCCCTCGGCAAGGCCGAGATGCGCGAGGGGCGCAGCCTGGACAGCCTGCAGGCCGCCTACCGCATCGGGGCCAGACTGGCCTGGCGCCGGGTCGCCAACCTGAGCGAACGGGTACGCATAGCCCCGCGCACCACGCTGCTGCTCGGCGAGGCCATCTTCGCCCACATCGACGAGCTCACCACCCTGTCGGTGGAGGGCTACGCCGCGGCCCAGGCCAGAGCGGCGGGAACCATCGCCCGCAGACGCAGAAGACTCCTGGAACTGCTCGTCTCGGAACCGCAGGCACCGGCACGAACCGTCGAGGACGCGGCGAGCACGGCGCAGTGGAAGCTGCCCGGGCAGGTGACCGTGGCGGCGCTGGAGCAGTACGAGAGGACCGATCCGAGCACCACCACTCCCCTGGCCCAGTGGAACGCCCTGGTGGACCTGGAATGCGCCGAGCCGCACGTGCTCGTCCCCAGCGACCACGGCGAACCCGATCGGATCGACTGGGCCGCCGAACTCGCCGGCTGGCGGGTCGTGCTCGGGTCTCCCGTCCCGCTGCACCGGGCCGACAAGTCGTTGCGCTGGTGCCGCAGCCTCATGGGGCTGATCCGCTCCGGCGCCTGGCCGGACAGACGCGTCAACCACTGCCACGAGGACCTGTCCAGCATTCTGCTGCTCCAGGACGAGCACCTGGTCCGGGAACTGGCCAGGCGCAGGCTCTCCCCGCTGACCGAACTGCGCCCCAAGCAGCGGGCGCGTCTCGCCGCGACCCTGCTGAGCTGGCTGCAGACCCGGGGCGGAGCGCCCGAGGTGGCCCAGCGCCTGCGGGTGCACCCGCAGACCGTGCGCTACCGGCTGCGTCAGCTGGACGAGCTGTTCGGGCAGGACCTGCACGACCCCGAGGTGCGATTCGACATGGAGATCGCGCTGCGCGCGTCGAACATGCTCACCGGAGACGACGGGACCGGCACGGAGTGGCCGGGCGGCTGAACCGCCGACCGGCTCGCCGGCCGCGCACCCCGGAAACCTCCCCGGCAGGAGCACGGCACCGTCGCAGGGGCGTCGCTCACGCGGACGCTCACAGGGGCATCGTGCTGTGCTTTCTCGGAGGCCCCTGCTCGCGCTTGGACTCCAGCACCCGCAGTGAGGCGTCCAGCTCAGCCCGCGTCCGCGAAGGCCTGATCACCGCGTCCACGTACCCCCGCTCCGCCGCCGTGTACGGGTTGGCGAACACCTCGCGGTACTCCTCGACGAGCTTGGCGCGCACCTCCTCCACCGAACCGTTCGCGGTGGCCGCTGCCAGTTCGTCGCGGTGGAGCAGCTCCACGGCGCCCTCCGCTCCCATGACGGCTATCTCGGAGGTGGGCCAGGCGAAGTTCATGTCCGCACCGAGATGCTTGGAGCCCATCACCGCGTACCCACCGCCGTAGGCCTTCCTGGTGACCACGGTGATCTTGGGAACGGTGGCCTCCGAGTACGCGTAGACCAGCTTGGCCCCGCGCCGGATGATCCCCCCGCGCTCCTGTTCGCTGCCCGGCAGGTATCCGGGCACGTCGGCGAAGGTCAGCAGGGGGACGTTGAACGCGTCGCAGAACCGCACGAACCGGGCCGCCTTCTCGCTGGCGGCTATGTCGATGATTCCGGAACGGCACATCGGCTGGTTGGCCACCACCCCCACGGTTCTCCCCCGCAACCGCCCGAACCCGCACAGCATGTTCGGCGCGGACGAGGACTGCACCTCCAGCAGCTCCCCCTCGTCGAGCACGCGGCTGAGCACGCCGAACATGTCGTAGTGACGGTTCGGGGAGTCGGGGATCACCGTGTCGAGCTCTTCGGCGGGCGCGGCGGCGCTCTCGGGAAACTCGGGAGGGGCTTCCAGGTTGTTGGCGGGCAGGTGGGCCAGCAGCGCCCTGACCCAGTCGAACGCGTCCTCCTCGTCCGCGGCGACGTAGTGGACGTTGCCCGCCGCGGCGTTGGCACCGGCCCCGCCGAGCTCCTCACCCGTCACCTCCTCGCCGGTCGTCGAGCGGACCACCTCCGGACCGGTGACGAACATCCGCGAGGTCCCCTCGACCATGACGGTGAAGTCGGTGATCGCCGGGGTGTAGACGGCACCGCCCGCGCACGGTCCCGTGATCACGGATATCTGCGGCACCACCCCGGAAGCGCTGGAGCTCCGCCGGGCCAGTTCCGCGTAGTAGGCCAGCGAGGTGACCCCTTCCTGGATGCGGGCCCCTCCCGAGTCGTTGATGCCGATGACGGGGCAGCCGGTGCTCAGCGCCAGGTCCATGACCCTGAGCACCTTCTCTCCGAAGGCCTCGCCCATGCTTCCGCCGAACGTGGTGAAGTCGTGCGAGAACAGGCAGACCCGCCTCCCATCCACGGTGGCGTGTCCGGTGACCACCCCGTCCCCGTAGACCCGTTCGTCCTCACCGCCGCGGCGGTCGTCGCGCCGCAGCACGAACTCGCCCGTCTCCACGAAGGACCCCTCGTCCACGAGCGACTCGACGCGTTCCCTGGCGGTGCCCTTGCCCCTCGGGTGCTGCTTGCCGCGTGCCCTCTCGTCCGCCTCGGAAGTCGCCGCGCGGTGCCTGCGCTCCAGGTCCGCGATGCGTCCGGCCGTGCCGCGTGCGTCCTCGTCCGACATGGTCACTCCCTCACCGGGCCGCTGCCTCCGTCGCCGAGCAGACCGCGAAGGTGCTCGGCGATCCGCTCCACGTTGGGCGGGTCGATCATCGAGAGGTGGTCCCCGGGAACGCGGACGACTTCGAGAGCGCTCGCGAACTCGTCCCAGCCGAGCGTCTCGTCCGAGCGCAGGTACCGCGGATCGAGCTTGGTGGTGGTGTGCTCGGCCCTCTCCGCGCGGTAGAGCACCACGGGTCCCTCGTGGTTCGCCGGCCTGTAGCGCTCGGCGATCCGGGCGTCCACGTAGGAGGTGTACTGGTGCCGCAGCACCCCGTGGCCGATGTTCGCCTCCGACTCGGCCAGAGCGTTCATGACGTGCTCCAGCTGCTCCCGCTCGTCGGACTCGGCCAACCGCTCGACGGAGATCCCGAGCGAAACGCCGTAGGTGTGCTCGACGTGCTCGACGAACCTCCCGAAACGCCGCGTGACCAGCTCACCCCGGTTTTCCTCCTCCGAGGGCAGCGGGAGGATCGTGTCGATGAGCACCACCAGCTCCACCCGCTCGCCCGCCTGCTCGATCCGGCGTGCCGTCTCGAAGGCCAGACAGCCGCCGAACGACCAACCGCCCAGGCGGTACGGGCCGTGCGGCTGGATGCCGCGGATCAGGGACAGGTACTCGGAGGCCTTGTCCTCCACGGTGTCGAACCGGTCCAGCCGCTCGAGGCCGTAACAGGGCTGGTCCGCGCCGAGCAGCTCCGTCAACGGCTGGTAGACGCTCGTGGGACCGCCCGCCGGGTGGAACAGGAACAGCGGGGTCGCACCGCCCGCGGAACGCAGCTCGCGCACGGGCCCGCCCGCCGACTCGAAGCGCTCCCGCACCAGGTCGGACATCCGCTCTATCGTCGGGTGCTCGAAAAGCCCCGGCACCGGCTCGCCGAGCCTTTCCCCGACCGCGGCCGATATTTCCGCGGCCGCCGAGTCGTCGCCTCCGACGG
This sequence comes from Actinopolyspora biskrensis, assembly GCF_013408175.1. GTDB lineage: Bacteria > Actinomycetota > Actinomycetes > Mycobacteriales > Pseudonocardiaceae > Actinopolyspora > Actinopolyspora biskrensis. The sequence continues at coordinate 431,574 of NZ_JACBYW010000002.1, read as the reverse complement.
AACGGAAGTCCCGGTCGACCCCGACCGCGTCCAGCCCGAGGGCCTGCCGCCACAGGTGGGCGATCCAGCGCTCGGTGGCGTCCCGCGGGCCGACCGAAGTCCGGCCGGTGGCGGGAGCACCGTCCGTCTCGACGCCGAGCCTGTTCGCGAGGTGCACCGCGAGCTCGGTGGTGCTCGCCCCGCGCAGCAACAGCGCCGCGGGCACGGACACCCCGAAACGGCTCTCGACCGCGTTGCGCGCACGCATCGCCATCAACGAGTCGAACCCGAGTTCGGTGAGCGCGGCGTCCGCGTCGATCTCCCCGGAGGCGGTTCCGCATACCGCTCCGAGCAGCTCGGTCAGCACCACGGTGAGCCGTTCCAGGGCCTCCTCCGGGGGCAGCTCGCTCAACCCCTCCGCGTCGTCGAACTCGCCCGCCCGGGGCGAAGCGCCGGTGACCAACTCCCGGAAGAACGGGCGCCGCCCCAGCTCGGGAAAACGCGCGGCGGCCCGGTTCCCGTTCAGCCAGGCCAGCCCCGTGACGGCTTCCCGCGGGGCGAGCAACTTCTCGAACGCCTCCACTCCGGACTTCGTGGACAACGGCGGGAGCACGTCGTCGAAGTTCCCACCGGCAGCACCGACCTCGCCCCAGACGCCCCACTGCACACTCGTGGCGACCAGTCCCCGCTCCCTCCGCAGGCGGACCAGGTCGTCCAGCGCCCCGTTGGCCGCCGCATAGGCGGTCTGACCGGGAGAACCGAGCAGCGCGGCCGCGGAGGAGAACGCCACCCACCAGTCCAGTTCCACCCCCTCGGTCGCCTCGTGCAACCGCTGCCCGCCACGGACTTTGGGGCGCCAGACCCGCTCCAGACTCGTCCCGTCGAGCTCCGCGCACTCCGCGTCCGCCAGCACACCGGCGGCGTGCAGCACTCCGCGCAGTGCCGTGGATCCCTCGGTGGCAGCGGTGACCAGCCGCTCGGCCACCCCCGGCTCGGCGATGTCCCCGTGGACCACCGCTGTCTCCGCGCCCTTGTCCCGCAGCAGCTCGATCTGGCGCTCGGCGGCGGGAGACGGTCGCCCGCGCCCGTTGAGCACGACGCGACGCGCTCCGCGATCCACCAGCCAGTGCGCGAAGGTCAGTCCGAGACCACCCAGCCCGCCGGTTATCACGTACCCCTCCGGGCGCACCCCGAACCCGGCTCCCCCGTGGTCCGGGAATCCGCGGCGCAGCCTGGCCACGTGACGCTGTTCGCCCACCCAGCGGACGTCGTCCTCGGACTCCTCGGCGCACAGTTCGGCCGCCAGCGACCGCGCCGCCGGCTCCCCCTCCACCAGTGAGACGCGCAGCCCCGGGGCTTCGAGGGCCAGCACGCGCACCAGGGCTCGCAGCTCCGCGTTGTGCCGGGCCGAGCTGAGGATCCACAGTCGTTCGGGTGGGTCGGGACGGGCCCGCGACCACCGCACCAGCTCGGAGAGCCGGAGCAGCGAACGCTGCCGCTCCTCGTGCGCGGGCTCCGGATCGCTCTCGTGGGCCGCGAGGACCACCCCGCGGAACGGAAGCTCGGGGGCGGCGGTGAGCTCGTCCGGCGCTTCCGGTGTCCCGGAATCGTCCAAGCGGGCCCGCAGCGACACCCGTTCACCACTCCGCCGCAGCTGTTCGGCCAACTCGGGCAGGTCACCGAGCAGTAGCCACTTCCCCGCGCGAGCTGCCCGCTCCGGCGCCCGGGCCGGTTCCCACTCGTGCCGCAGCAACGCCTCGGAGAGCTCCCGTGGCACCGGGGTCGCCCCGACGCGGCGGGCCCGCACCTCGCCGATCTCCAGCACCGCCCGGCCACGCTCGTCGGTGACCAGCACCGAACCACTCACGTGCGTGTCGTCGACATAACCGTCCAGCGTGGAAGAGCACCGGAGCCGTTCCGGCAACTCGTCGAACACGCGGACGTCGCGGAAAAGCACCGGGACGAACAGCTCGGTGGTGGACAGCGGGCTCTCCGGAGCGAGAGCCGCGGCGACGAGGCTCTGCAGACATCCGTCGACCAGCGCCGGATGTGCGCGGAAACCTTTCGAAGGCCCCGCCTCGTCGGGGAGGGCCAGTTCGGCTGCGGCGCGTCCCGCGCGGGCCCGTACCGTCTCTATCGGCCGGAACGCCGGACCGTAGTCCTGCCCCCCGGCGCGCAGCGCGCGGTAGATCTCGACGTTCTCCGCCGAGGCCGATTCGTCCTCCACCGTGCCGGGATGCCGCTGCCCGTCCGGAACCACCTCCGCCGCGGCGTGACGGGTCCACTCCCCCGAGGCCGAGCGGGAGAAAACCTCGACCGTCACCCCCGCCTCGTGAGGGGTGCCCACCGTCGTGACCGCGACCTCCTCGCTCAGCACGAGCAGATCGCTCAGTTCCAGTTCCCGGACGACCGGTGCGGCCGGTTCGGCACGCCACGTCCGCAGCGCCGCGGTCAGCGCCATCTCCAGGTAGGCGGATCCTGCCAGCACCCCGGTCCCGTGCACCCGGTGATCGCCCAGCCACGGCAGGAGCGAGGTGCCCACATCGCCCCGCCAAACGAGCTGTCCCGTCGGGAGTTCCACGCGCTCGCCGAGCAGTGGATGTTCCGCGGATCCGGTGGCCCGCTTCCGCCGGGAGACCCAGAAGCTCTCGTGCCGCCACGCGGCGGGCGGCAGTTCGGCGAGCTCCTCCGGAGGAGCGCCCTCGCCCTGCTGCTCGGGCACGTGCCCGTCCACCCACAGTCGAGCCAGGTTCTCGCGGAAGGTCACCGTGTCGTCGGTGTCCCGCAGGCAGCTGAACGCGATCCGCGGCGAAGCGACCCCCGCGTCGGTCAACGACTCCTCCAGCCCTCCGGAGACGATCGGGTGCGGAGCTATCTCCAGGAAAGTGTCGAACCCGTCGGCCGCGGCCGCGTGCACGGCCCTGTCCAGCCGCACCGGCGAGCGCAGGTTCCGTGCCCAGTAGGGGCCGTCGAAGAGGGGAAGAGCGCGCGGGTCCTCGTGCGCCGTGCTGTAGACGGGCGCGTCCGGTTCGGAGGGGGTCAGCTCGGCGAGTTCCGCGCGCAGTCGTTCCAGCAGTGGCTCCACGGCCGCCGTGTGCCCCGCGCCGGAGACGTCGAGGACCTTCGCCGTGCGGTCCCTCCGCCGGAAGTGCTTCGCGATCAGCTCGATCTCGTCCGCCGGTCCGGCGACGGTGCACCTCCGGGAGGAGGTTCGCACGGCAGGCACCACTCCGGGGAACCAGTCGCTCAACTCCTCGACCTCCTCGGCCGACCCCTCCAGAGCGGCCATCGCACCCCCGCCTGCGAGCTCCGTCTCGCTCAGCAGACGTGTCCGGGTGTCCATGACCTCGAGTCCCTGCCTGTGCTCCAGGGACCCGACCGCCACCGCAGCGGCCACCTCCCCCATCGAATGGCCGATGACCGCGCTCGGCCGCACTCCTCGCGAGCGCCACAGCCGCGCCAGGGCGAGCTGGGTCCCGAACAGGCCGAGCTGGCAACGGTAGAGCCCCCCGAGCTCCTCCCCCGCGGACAGCGCGTCGAGCAGCGAGAACCCCGCGACGGCGCGGAACTCCGCATCGTGCTCCTCCAGGAAGCCGGCGAAGGCCGGTTCGGAGCGCACCAGTCCACGACACATGCCGGGCCACTGCGAGCCGTATCCGGAAAACACCCAGACCGGCCCGTTCCCACCGGGGTCCTTCCTGCCACGCAGGACCCCGGGGCCGGTCTCCCCCGCCGCCAGCGAGCGCAGCCTCTCGGCCAGCTCGGAACGGTCATCGGTGACCACCGCCGCCCGCTCGGCATGGTGTTGGCGTCCGTGCAGCAGCGTGCGGGCCACGTCGCCGAGCGGAGTGCGTTCACCGGCAGGCCGGCGCAGCCAGTCGGCCAGCCTCCCCGCCGTGTCGCACAACCGCCTGGTCCCGCTTCCCGAGAGCAGGAAGGTGTGCGGCGCGCTCGTCCCCGCGCCGTCCGGGCGCGGAGCCTCCCAGGACTCGAGCACCACGTGGGCGTTGGTACCGCCGAACCCGAACCCGGACACTCCGGCCCGCGCCGCACCGGAGTAGCGGGGCCAGGGACGTGTCCGTCCCACGACCTCGAGGTTGTCCCGCTCGAGCGGGATGTGCGGATTGGGAGTGGTGTGGTTGGGGGTGGCGGGCAGCCTGCCGTGCCGCATCGCGAGCACGACCTTGATCACTCCCGCTATCCCGGCCGCGGCCTCCAGATGTCCCAGGTTGGCCTTGACCGAACCGAGCAGCACCGGGCGCCGCTCCCCGCGTTCGGCTCCCAGCACCGATCCGAGTGCCTGCGCCTCGATCGGATCGCCCAGCAGAGTTCCTGTCCCGTGCGCCTCCACGTAGTCCACCACGGTGGGATCGAGGTCGGCGGCCCCGTAGGCGGTGCGGAGCAGTTCCGCCTGCGCGGCGGGGTTCGGTGCCATCAAGCCGTTCGACCGGCCGTCCGAGTTCACGGCGGACCCGCGGATGACGGCGTGGATCCTGTCACCGTCGCGAGCGGCCGCGGAAAGCGGTTTGAGCACCACGGCGCCGCAGCCCTCGCCGCGGACGATCCCGTCCGCCGCGGCGTCGAAGGGCTTGCAGCGCCCGTCCGGGGCCAGCGCCCCCGCGCTGGCGAAGTTGGCCGTGACCGCCGGGGACAGCAGCAGATTGACCCCGCACGCCAGGGCGGTGCTGCTCTCCCCGGAACGCAGGCTCGCACAGGCCTGGTGCAGCGCGACCAGCGAGGAGGAGCAGGCGGTGTCGACGGCCATGCTCGGGCCACGCAGGTCCAGCAGATAGGAGATCCGGTTGGCGATGACGCTCATGGCGCCGCCGGTGCCGGTCCAGGCGTCGACCGCCGCGATGTCCCCGGCGGTGAGGTGACTGTACTCCGTCGCGGAAGCCCCCACGAACACTCCCGTGGCCGAACCGCGCAGCCGGGAGGGAGCACTGCCCGCGTGCTCGAGCGCCTCCCAGGCCACCTCCAGCAGCAGGCGCTGCTGCGGATCCATCACCTCGGCCTCCCGCGGCGATATCTCGAAGAAGCCCGCGTCGAAACCGGACACGTCGTCGAAGTAGCCGCCCGCGCGGGGCAGTCCCTCCAGGAGGTCCGGCTGCCCCGCGGCGAACTGCTCCCACCGCCCCGCCGGGACGGTTCCGATCGTGTCGGCGCCGTCGTCGAGCAGCCGCCAGAACTCCTCGGGCCCGTCCACTCCCGGAAAACGGCACCCCAGGCCCACGACCGCGACCGGTTCTCCCGGTTCGGGCGAGGTTTCCCCTCCGGGCCGCGCCTCGGTCCCCTCCAACGCCTCGGCCAACCGCTCCACGGTGGGGAACTCCCAGAGCAGGGTGGCCGAAAGCCCCCTTCCGAGCAGGTTCTCCAGCTCCCCCGAGATCCCCACCACGTCCCTGGAGGACAGTCCGAACTCGTCGAAGGGGCGAGTGGTGTCCACCCGCTCCGGTTCCTGCCCCGTGTGCTCGGCGATCCGGTGAACCAGCCACTCCCGGATCTCGGAGTGCTCAATCATGTGCGTCCTCGGGAACCAGCTCGTTGTCCAGATAACGCTGCCTGCAGGGCCGACGGGCGACCTTTCCGCTGGAGGTGCGGGGGATCGTGTCCGGTTCCACCAGGAGCACCTCGTAGGCGGAGACGCCGTGCGCGGCGACGATCGCCCCGCGCACCGCCGCGGCTGTTTCCACCGGATCCCGTTGCTCCCGCGGCAGCGAACGCGCGTACTCGGCCACGACGACCAGGCGTTCGACGTCCTCGACGGTGACCGCGAACGCGGCGGTGTGGTGTTTGCGCAACCGCTCCAACCCTTCGACGGTCTCCTCGACGTCCTGGGGGTAGTGGTTGCGACCGTCCAGGACGATCAGGTCCTTGATCCGCCCCGTCACGTAGAGCTCGCCCTCGTGGAACACCCCGAGGTCGCCGGTGCGCAGCCAACCGCGCTCCGGCAGCTCCCCCGGCTCGGCGAGTCGCGCGTCGAACACGCTCGCCGACTCCTCCCGGGATCTTCCCCAGTACCCCCGCCCAATGTTGGGGCCGCGCACCCAGATCTCCCCGACCGCCCCCTCCTCCAGCGGGCGGTGCGCGTCGGGGTCCACGATGGCCACCCGCTGGCCGAGGGGCCTCCCGCAGGAGACCAGTTCGCCTGCTTCCACACCCCGCTCGGCGGGCCTGGCCCTGTTCGCGCCGAGGGCGGCGCGGTCGAAGCGGACCGCTCGCGGCGCGTTCCCGGCCGGGCTCACCGACACGAACACGGTCGCCTCGGCCAGACCGAACGAGGACCGGTGGCTCTCGGGGGGAAGCCCGCAGGAGGAGAACGCCTCGTTGAACCGTTCGATCGTGGCCGGGCGGACCGGCTCACTGCCGTTGATCACCGACACGACCCGGTCCAGCCGCAACCACGCCTTCTCTCGGTCGGTGACCCTGGCCGCGCAGTAGTCGAAGGCGAAGTTCGGGGCCGCCGTCACGGCCGGGGAGCTCACCGAGAGCTGCCGCAGCCACCGTCCCGGTTGCCGCAGGAACGCGGCCGGATCCATGAGCACCGTCGAGATACCTCCCACCAGCGGGGCGGCCACGGACAGCACGAGCCCCATGTCGTGGAACAGCGGCAGCCAGCTCACGGTGCTCGTCCGCGGGTCGCCGCCCACGTAGGCCTCGAGGGCCTGCTCGGCGTTGGCGATCACGTTGGCGTGGGTGATCTCCACTCCGGCCGGTGTCCGGGTCGACCCCGAGGTGTACTGCAGATAGGCCACGTCCTCGTCCCCCACCGACGGACGTTCGTACTCCTCGGCCAGCGCGTCGGAGATCGTGTCGACCGCCACGCACTCCCCCGGACCGCGTCCCCCGCGTTCGCGCAACACCTCCCTGACCCTGTCGAAGTCCGCTTTCACGGTGAGCGCGCAGGAGGGGGCGCAGTCGTCGAGGACACCGTCGAGCCGCCCGGATCCGGCCGCGTCCGGGGAGAACAGCGGCACCGCTATCAGTCCGGCGTGGATCGCCCCGAGGAAACCGATCACGTACTCGGTGCTCTGCGGAGCCGTGATCACGACCCTTTCGCCACGGTCGAAGCGCCGTCCGAGCCACGCGGCCACGGCGCACACCCTCCGGTGCAGCTCCCGCATCGTCGTCGACTGCACGAGTCCGTCCTTGCTCACCGCGTAGTCGACGAACGTGACGGCGGTGCTGTCCCCGCGCTCCCGCGCGAACCGAACCAGGTAGTCGGTCAGCACGACTTCGTCCCGCCGCGACGGGAACTCCGCGGTCGTTGATTCCATAAAACCTTCCCGAGGTGCGACAAAAACGAGCGGGAAAACCGGATAACAATTATTCGGGAAATTCGCGACCCGGCGCTTTTCGAAGATTTCACGAAGCCCGACCACTGTCAACAACAACCGACGGGAAACATTCGCAACATTTTCCACGACGCATTTCGCTGCGCGCGGGAGAAAGCGTTCTTGTCACACCGCTGATAATCACGCGCCACGCGCACACCTCCGATTCGCCGCTCCGAGCTCCTCCCGACCCGGGTTCATCCCGGAGGACGGGCCACTACCGGTGGAAACCCCCGAAGGTCCCCCCGGGGAAGCACGTGAACGACGAACAAAACCGCGCACCGAGGAAAGGCGGAGAAAAACGGCGGAACGAAGGGCGAACCGCCGCGAAACCCCGCCCGGAACCAAAGCGGAAGGCGAAATCCCTTCACTCCTCCGCCCCGGTTGCCCGCCCGAACCGGCAGCGCGAAACGCCGGACAACGATCCGGTAACCGGCCAGCCGCGCGGGCCTTCCGCGGGTAGCGTGGCGGTATGGCGTCGTTGTCGCTGGAAACCGAACGACTGCTGATACGCGACTGGGCCGCCGAGGACGCCGAGGCGGCCTTCCGTATCTACGGCAACCCCGAGATCGCCATGTGGCTCACTCCGGTCATGCAACGGGTCCCCGACCTGGACGCGATGCGTGCGGTGCTGGACGCCTGGGTCGAGGCCGCCCCCAATCTGGCCCCTCCCACCGGGAGGTGGGCCATGGTGCGTCGTTCCGACAACGTCCTGGTGGGAGGCCTCGGCCTCCGGTTGCTGCCCCCCTACGAGGAGGACCTCGAGATCCGCTGGCAGGTACGCCAGGACGAATGGGGCAGGGGCTACGCCACCGAAGGCGCACGTGCGCTGCTCGGCTGGGCCTTCGCCCAGGACGTCGACGAGGTGTTCGCCGTGGCGCGGGCCGCGAACTCGCGGGCCATAGCCACGGCACGCAACATCGGCATGGACTGGGTGGGCGAGACCACCAAGTACCACGGCCTGCACCTGCAGGTCTTCCGGCTCAGGCGCGCCGACTTCGACGGCCCCGTCCCGCCGACCTGAAGAGCACCGACGCGTCCGGTCTCCCCGCCGCGGTCGTGGACTAGACTTCGGGGCACTCCTGTTTCGACGAACCGGCTTTCCGGCCCCCGGCTCGGACCGGACGAGTCGCTCCGGCACCGGAGCACCGGGCCGTTCACGAAACAGCCCGAACGCGACGAAGGGAACCGGGTGAACCGCGCCTCACGACAACGGCCGCCCGCCGGGACCGAGTCACCGGACTCACCGGCCGTCCCCATTCCCCCGGAGCTGCTCGACGTGGCCCGCCGAGCCACGGGATTCATGCCGGAGCACGAGGGAAGGGCCCTGTTCGACGCCGCCGTGGAGTACCTCGCCGACGGCGTGGGGGTGGAGATCGGCACCTACTGCGGGAAGTCGACCGTCTACCTCGGGGCGGCGGCGCGGAGAACGGGCGGGACCGTCGTGACGGTCGATCACCACCGCGGTTCCGAGGAGCACCAGCGCGGCTGGGAGTACCACGACCCCGAGCTGGTGGACCCGCACAGCGAACGGCTGGACACCCTGGGACGTTTCCGCCGGACCATGACCGAGGCGGGCCTGGAGGACCACGTCGTGGCCGTCGTGGGCGACTCGGTCACCACGGCCTCGATCTGGAGCACCCCGATCACCCTGCTGTTCGTCGACGGCGGTCACACCGAGTCCGCGGCCCAGGCCGACTTCGCGAACTGGGCACCCCGGATACGGGAGGGCGGCGCCCTGCTGATCCACGACGTGTTCCCCGACCCCGCCGATGGGGGACGCCCTCCGTTTCACATATACCGGAGGGCCCTCGACAGCGGGGACTTCCGGGAGGTCTCGGCCACCGGTTCACTGCGGGTGCTGCAGCGCGTCGGTGGCGGTGTCGACTCCCCCTAGACATCCGCACTCCGCCCCGTCGGCCATCAGGCCCGCGGGCAGTTCCTCCGCGCGGAAAACACCGCATCCCGGGGTACTTCCGGAAAGCGCGTCGGCGGCGAGCACCACCGCGGCGGCCGTCCAGGTGGTGTGCTCCACCGGCCAGTTCTTCCCGTCGGGGTAGACGAAACCCGTCCAGTACGACCCGTCCCGCTCGCGCAGGTGCTGGACGGCGGCGAGCAGCTCGCGCGCCGCCGCGCGGAAGCCGACCGCGTCCAGGCTCAGCACCAGCTCGCACGTCTCGGCGCCCGTGACCCAGGGATGGTCGACCACGCACAACGCGCCCAGCCCGTCCACGACGAACTCGTCCCACCGCCGCCGCAGTCGCTCGCGCGCGGGTTCCCCGCGCAGTGCGCCTCCGAGGACCGGGTAGTACCAGTCCATCGAGTAGCGCTCCTTGGCGGTGAAGATCTCCGGGTGTTCGCGGAGCACGTGGCCGAGACGCCCCAGCGCCATCTCCCAACTCGGCTGGGGCAGCCCCAGCCTGTCGGCCAGCGCGAGCGCGCAACGCAGGCTGTGGTGGATACTGGAGCACCCGGTCAGCAGTGCTTCCGGCAGCGCCCGGCCGTCCGCGCCCAGCGCCCAGGCGATCTCACCCCGGGGCCGTTGCGCGGAGAGCACGAAGTCGATCGCGTCCCGCACGCTCGGCCACAGCCGTCGCGCGAACGCGAGATCCCCGGTGACCTGCAGGTGGTGCCACACTCCCACGGCCAGGTAAGCGCAGAAATTGGTGTCCGCGCCGGAGTCCTCGACCTCCCCCGCTCGGATCCGGATCGGCCACGACCCGTCCTGGCGCTGCGTGCGGGCGGACCACTCGTAGGCGCGTTCCGCCGCCTCGAACATGCCGCCGGCGGACAACGCCATGGCCGACTCCACGTGGTCCCAGGGATCCACGTGCCCGCCGGGGTACCAGGGGATCGCCCCGGAACCCTCCTGGGCCGCCGAGATGGATTCGACGGTGACCTCCACCTCGCTCGCCGACAGCACTCCGTCGACGGCCGGGAGCTCAGGCAACTGACACCCCCGCGGGCTTGTACAGGTAGGTGACCACGCTCTTGCCCAGCACCGGGTTCAGCAACCGCTCCAACGTCCGGGTCAACCACGGCCCGTGCAGCATGTCCCACACCAGCATGCGGTGGTAGAGCCCGGTCAGCGGGTGGTCGGTGCGTTCCACCCCGACCGCGCACTTCAACCACCAGTACGGGGAGTGCAGCGCGTGCGCGTGGTGGTGGTGAACCGGGCGCAGTCCGGCGGCCCGCAGCCGGTCGAGCAGCTGGGTCCTGCGGTAGATCCGCACGTGCCCGCCCTCGACGTTGTGGTACCGCTCGGACAGCGCCCAGCACACCCGCTCCGGGAACCGGCTGGGCACGGTCACCGAGACTCGCCCGCCCGGTTTGAGCACGCGGACCAGCTCGTGCATGACCTTGTCGTCCTCGGGAATGTGTTCGAGGATCTCCGAGGCGATCACGTGGTCGAAGGACTCGTCCGGGAACGGCAGGTCGAGGGCGTCGCCCTGCACGGTGGTGGCTTCCGCTCCGTCCGGGACCTCGCCCTCCTGCTCCATGGCGCCGAACATCGCGGACACCTCGGCGAGGTCCTGTTCCGCGTGGTCGAAGGCGACCACCCGCAGTCCCCTGCGGTAAAGCTCGAAGGCGTGGCGGCCCGCGCCACAACCCAGGTCCAACACCCGTTGACCCGGCCGCACCCCGAGCGTGTCGAAATCCACCGTCAGCAAAGCCTCACTGCCCTTTCCTGCTCGATTCGATGGCTTCGGCGTAGCAGTCGACCGTGGCCGCGGCCACCGAAGCCCAGCTGTAACGTGCGAGAACCCGAGCTCGTCCCGCTCGCCCCAGTGCTGCCCTCTTGTCCGGGTCGTCGAGCAGGGCACCGAGCCCTCCGGTCAGCGCCTCCACATCGGCGGGCGGCACCAGCTCGGCCGTGGTCCCGTCGGTTCCGACCACCTCGGGAATCGCTCCCGCGCGGCTGGCCACCAACGGGGTGCCGCAGGCCATGGCCTCGACGGTCGGCAGCGAGAACCCCTCGTACAGCGAGGGGACGCAGGCGATCTCGGCCGAACCGAACAGTTCGGCCAACCGGGTGTCGGTCAGTCCGCTGACCGTGTGGACGATGTCGCCGATCCCCAGTTCCTCGATCAGCCTCTCGGTCGGACCGCCCCGGACGGGCTTGGAAACCAGCACCAGCTCCACCGAACGCTCGGTGCGCAGCTTGGCCACCGCCTCGAGGAGGGTGTCGATCCCCTTCATCGGGGTGTCGGCACTGGCCATGGCGACGATCCTGCCGGGTGTGCGGGGGCGCTCCGGTGGCCGGAAGACCCCGGGATCGACCCCGAGCGGAACGACCCGCAGGTTGTCCCCGGGCACCCCGAAGTCGTTGACGATGTCCTCGGCCGAGGACCGCGAAACGGTCAGCACCCGCGGAACCCGCCGCGCCACGCGTCGCTGCATGCGGAGGAAGCCGTACCAGCGCCGCACGGTCAGCTTGCGCCAGCCCCTGGCCGCCTCCAGTTCCACGCGGCGGTCGTGCGTGATCGGGTGGTGCACGGTGGCGACCAGCGGGATCCCCGCACGGCGCAGGCCGAGCAGCCCGTAGCCCAGGGACTGGTTGTCGTGTACGACGTCGAACTCGTGGGCCCTGTCGCGCAGTATCCGCGCGGCACGCAGGCTGAAGGTGAGCGGTTCGGGGAACCCCGCCGTCCACATGATGCCCAGCTCCGCGAGGTCGAGCGGGCCACGCAGTTCACGAGGGTGCGGCGTGCGGAAGGGGTCCGGCTCACGGTAGAGGTCGAGGCTCGGGACCTCGGTCAGGCGCACTCCGTGGTCCAGTTCCGGATAGGGTTGGCCGGAGAAGACCTCCACCTCGTGCCCCAGTTCGGCCAGCCCCCTGCTGAGGTGGCGAACATAGATCCCCTGCCCGCCGCTGTGCGGCTTGCTTCGGTAGGACAGCAGAGCGATTCGCACGATTCACCTCACGTACCCGGAAGATCACGGGACCGGCGAACCGAAACGTGTTTCGGTTCCGGAACCGGGCTAAGCTTACCCGGTAGTAACTCGAACCGGTCACCCTCCTGGGAACAGAGCCGGAACGCCGCCGGATCGGCCGTGCGCACCTCCCGAGCGCGCCCGCGAACACCGTCGCGAGGGCACGCACGAAAACGTGGGGCGCCCACCGTCCGGTGAGCGCCCCACGAGGTTTTCCGGTCCGGGATCACTTGGTGAGTCGGAGCAGATCGGCACCGCTGCCCTGGAACCGGTTCATGTCCACGGGCCCGCTGATGCCCGGAACGGTGCCCTTGTTGGTGTACTGCCAGAACGAGTAGTTGCTCCAGCCACCGGGCACGTTCGGTTGGGAGACCCCGTAGGACGCCAGCCACAGCGGGTTGTCCGCGAAGGCCTGGGAACCGTCCATGCAGTTGCTCCAGAACGAGGGGCTGGCGTAGACGATGCCCTGCTGCCCGGTCTGCGACTTCACGCGGTCGAGGAACGCCTGGGTCCAGGCGTGCATCTGCCCGCTCGTCTTGCCGTAGCACCCGCCGGTGTTCGGCGAGACCTCCAGGTCGAGCACCGGGGGAAGGGTGCGGCCGTCGTTCACGGATCCCATGTTGTTCAGCAGCCGGTCGGCCTGCGCGACGGCCGATCCGGTCGGCCTGCCGAAGTGGTAGGCGCCCGCGAGCATGCCCGCGTCCTTGGCCCCCTGGAACTGCTGCTGGAACATCGGGTTCGTGAAGCTCCCGCCGTCGGTGGCCAGCACGAAGGCGTACCGCTGTCCGGAGGCCGCCACTTGGTTCCAGTCGATGGGCCCGTTGTGGTTGGACACGTCGATGCCGTTGGCGTTCGGACCGATCGCTGCGGCCGCCTCCGGGGAGATCCTGTTACCCGAGCGGGACTGCTTCTCGCCCTTGTCCGAGTTCCCGCCCGAGCTCTTGTCCGAACCGTCGTCCTTGCCGGGGGACGGGGCGCTCAGCACTCCGGGTTCGTCCGCCTGGGTCCGCTCCTGGGAGGGGATGTCGACCGTGTGCGCGGCCGGAGTGGTCGTCTGCCCACCGGTTCCCTGACCGGCTGTGCCCACGATGATGGCCAGCACGCCCACCGCGGCGGCCGCGGCGGTCAGCTGGACGGAACGCGCGCGGGGGGAGACCCGGTGCCTGCCTCCGGTCGCGGGCAGTTTCGCGCGTAGCCGGGAGAGGTGCGGCTCGAGCACGGCCCTGGCGCGCTCCACCACCGGAGCAAGCCGCCGCCGGACCTTTCGGACAACCGGCGCGCACCACTCGCGGAGTCGTTCGACCGCGGGGCTCAGCCACTGCCGAACGCGGCGCGCCGCGGGCGAGAGCCCGTCGCGGACACGCTCGACGAACGGCACCAGCCTCTCGTGGGCGCGGCGCATACGCGGGGAGGCCCACTGCACCACTCGTTCGGTCAGTGCGGCCAGCAGCGCCAGGAACCGTCGGACCCAGCGCACGATCCGGTCACCGGTGCGCTGAGCGGCAGGACGTGCCCACTCGGCGGTTTCGTGCGCGACTCGCTCGGTGCGTCGCGCCGCGCGCTGGCGGAAGGTCTCGTCGCCCGGGGCGTTCGGGGGGCGCTCCGGGGACGTCCGACGCTCGGTGGCGTCCGCCGGCTCCGAAGAGCCGACCGGTTCTCGGGGTTCTTCTTCGGGAGTATTTTGGCCGGGGGGATTCACAGGTCCCCAGACTCCCAGCACTTACCGTGCACGTAACCGCCGGAAAACACGTAGTCGACTACCTAGATTAGCCCCCTCGGGCCACGTTCGAGAGGCACTCGAAAACAGTGCGTGTTCTCGATCGCTCATGCGGACTCCAGCACGGGGGACCACGAGGCGCCGAGTCCGGCAGCACCCCACCCGGCGCTCCTGACGAGCTCGCCTGAGCGGTCCGTTCGACCCGGGCGCCCGCCGACGCGGAAACGGGACGCTCCGGTGGGGCGGTGGATGCCGCGCCGGCCCTCAGGCACGTGTCGTGGATCCCCGCTCGGGAGAGCCCCGCGGCGCCCGAGGTGCCGCCGCCCCCGCACGCCGGCGACCGAGTACCCGCCCGAGGACCGTTCCGAGCCCCGGGTCGGAAACGCACTCCACTCATCCGGTGATCCGTGTCGGCAAAACTGCCATCCTGGGACCATGACCGACGAACGCAATGTACTCGGCGAACCGCTCGAACAGTGCGGCACCGATCCGGTGACCGGCTTCTACCGCGACGGGTGCTGCACATCCGGCCCGGAGGACACCGGCAACCACTCGGTGTGCGCCGTGGTGACCCGGGAATTCCTCGAACAGCAACGGGAAGCGGGCAACGACCTCACCACCGCCCTTCCGCAGTACGGCTTCGCCGGACTGCAGGCCGGGGACCGTTGGTGCGTGTGCGCCACACGCTGGCTGGAAGCCTACCGGGCGGGAGCGGCACCTCCCGTGGTGTTGGCGGCCACCCACGAACGGGCGGTCGAGGTCGTGCCGCTGGACTCGCTGCGTGAGCACGCCGTCGACGTTCCCGCCGACCCGAGCGCACTGACCTGACCCCCGGGACTCGGGACGGAACTTTGTGCGGGGGTGGAGGCCGGCACGTGAGCCGGCGCTCCGGCAGCGTCGTGGCGGGACACCTCGAGCAGGCACCGACACCACGTGCCCTGCCGGCGTGCGACGCCTCCGGCGCACGCACGCCGAGCCACGCGCTTCCAGGACTCGAAGCCCCCGGCCCGGACGAACCTCTTGTCAGAAGTTCTTGGAGCACGGCACCGGTCCGTGGTGCCCGGATCCCGTGAACGGAGTACACGGCATGAACCGAGAGGAACGACGGCTGATTCTGCTTCGGCACGCGAAAGCGGACCGGCACTCCTCGGCAGGAGACCACGAACGCCCGCTGGCCGAACGCGGCCGGACCGAGGCTCCGCTGGCGGGTTCCTGGTTGAGGGAGCACGGTTACACCGTCGATCGCGTGATGTGCTCCACGGCCGCCAGAGCACGTCGAACCAGTGAGCTGGTGCTCTCCGAGGTCGACGACTCCCCCGGGGTGCTTTTCGACCGCCGGATGTACGACGCGGACGTCGGCGGGCTGCTGGAAGTGGTCCACGACCTTCCCGACGAGATCCGCACGGCCGTGCTGATCGCCCACAACCCCGGCCTGCAGGAAATGGTCGGGCTGTTGGCCGGGGAGGACGCCGAGCTCAGGACCTCGGCGATCGCCGTGCTCCGTTTCCGGGGCGCGTGGAGGGACGCGGACGCGGGCCGAGCCGCCCTCGAGGCCGTAGCGACCCCGAGAGCGCGGAACGGGACGTGACCGGCGGACACCGCCGGCGACCGGGAACGGGTCACGGAGCTTCGGCGAAGTACCTTCGCGGGTTGTCCACCAGCATGGTGTGGATCTGCTCCTCCGTGACTCCCCTGGCACGCAGCGCGGGCAGCACTTCCCGGCTGATGTGCAGGTAGTGCCAGTTCGGGGCGGCTCGCTCCAGCTCCTGCTCGCCGAACCAGTCGATGAAGCAGGACGTGTCGTGCGAGAGCACCACGCTGGTGGCATAGCCCCGCCGGACGAGACGAACCACGGTGTCCACCCGCTGCTCGAAGCCCAGCACGGCGTCCAGGCCGAAACGGTCCATGCCCAGCAGGCATCCCGCGTCGGCCAGCTCCGTCAGGTAGTCGAGATCCGTGGTGTCCCCGCTGTGCCCGAGGACGACCTTCGTGAGGTCCACGTCCTCGGAGCGCAGCAGTCGCACGGCGGTGCGCCCCGAACCGTTTTGCGGATGCGTGTGCACCGTGATCGGGGCACCCGTACGACGGTGCGCGGCCGCCACCGCACGCATGACCCGTTCCACCCCCGGGGTCAGCCCGGGGCTGTCGATCGCGCACTTGAGGAACGCGGCCTTGACTCCGGTGTCGGCGATTCCCTCGGTGAGCTCCGCGACGAAGAGCTCGGTCATCGGTTCGGCGACGTCGAACATGAGTCCGGGACCGCGGAACCGGAACTGCAGCGGAACATCGTTGTAGGTGTAGACGCCGGTGGCGGGGACGATGTTGAGATCGACCCGGTCGTTGATCTCCCGCAGTCGCGGCAGGTAACGCCCGAGCCCGATCACGGTCGGATCGACTATGGTCTCGACTCCCGCGACGCGCAGCTCGCGCAGTTTGCCCACCGCGTCCTCGACGCGATGCCGCTCGTCCCACGCGGTGAGGGAATTGCGGCGCAGTTCCTCCCCGACCACGAAGACGTGCTCGTGCATCAGCACCCGTCCCAGGCTTTCGGGACTCACCGGACCACGCAGGGTCGAGACCACGACGACCACCTTCCGTTCGGGGAGTTTGCGGACTCCGCGCCGGGATTTCGTCCACTCCGTTTCCGTTCGAGGTTTCCGTTCGGCCGGTCGTGGAGGCCCATCCGGCGGAACCTCCCGCCCGCTCCCGCCGACGGGAGTTCCTCCACGATCAGCGGCGTCCCACCGAGAAACGCGGCGGCTCCGATCGTGCCCGGTGCCCGCTCGTAGCGGCGCCGAACGGACACCGCGCGCCAGGAGTTCCGCGTTCTCTCGACTCTATCCACCGCACGATCCGGAAACCACCGCGGAACCCGGTTCCGGGGCAAGTGCCTCAGCCGGGCTCCCCGCTCGCACCCGAGGTCCCGGAAAGCACACCGCCCTCCGCGCTCTCGGCCGAGCCCGGAGCACTCTCGAGAGCGCGCTGCTTCGGAACGTCCACCCGGTCCACTTCGTCCGCGTCCTCCCGTTCCACGTTCGAGTCCGACCACACGTAGGCGTCGGAGCGCTGGGACTCCGTTCCAGTCACCGAAGCAGCCAGGAAGGGTTCGGCCTCGTCGAGCAGACGCTGTCCGGTCCGGACCTGTTCGGCGAGCCCGCGACGCAGCTGCCGCATCGCCTCGACCTGTTCGTTCGCCCGCTGAGTGCGGCGTTCGGCCTCTGCCGCGGCCTCGTTGAGGCGCCGTTCCGCTTCCGCTCTGCTCGCCCGGTCGCGTTCGGCCATCTCCCGCATCGCCTCCTCGCGGCGTGCGGCCATCGAAACCTCGAAGTCGTGCTCGATCTCGTTGCGACGCTGCTCGGCCTCGCGGTCCTGCTTGCGCCGGTGCTGTTCGGCCTCGGCGGCCATCCGCTCGATCTCGCGACTGGTCTGTTCGAGCGCTTCCTGACGCTGCTCCTGCGCCTGCTTCCTCCAGTCGTCGGCCTCGGCGACCAGCCTCTCGTACCTGTTCCTGAGCTCGGAGGCTGCCTGCTCCGAGCGGGACCACTCGTGCTCGGCGGTCGCGCGCGCGGAAGCGATGATCTCGGCGGCCTCGTCGTTGGCGAGCTGCACCATCCGACGTAACCGGTCGGACAGCGCGGACTCGTCGATCGGCGTACGGCAGACGTCGTCCAGTTGCCTGCGCAGCGACTCGATTTCCTCACGAGCCTGTTCGAGCTGTGCGTTGAGTTCGGACACCTGACTGAGCGCGGAATCCCGGTCCTCGGTCAGCATCCGGACTTCGCTCTCGGTCTGCTGGATGTAGAACTGCACCTGCGATCGCCGAAATCCACGCCAAACGACGTCGAAATCGGACTTGAGCGGCACGAGTTCACGGTTCTCGTTGTGGCCCACGGTCTCACCCCATCCCTGGCGAACAGCGATTGCATTCGGTTGGAGCGAGCCACGCCCCCGACGCGGCATTTTCCGTTGTACACCCGAAAAGCACCCGACGATGTGCTCCACCCGGCTGAACTACGGGGCGGTCACGTCACTCTGAGCACACGGAGACAGCGGATCGCTTCCGCTATTGTCCACACAGGTGGCCAGGAGAATCAACGGCAGGGGTCAAAAACCGGGTAACCGTCCGATGTCACCGAAGTCAACGCGCTTCCGGCCGGATCAGGACACCACGGAGGTTCCCAGCGCCCGCCGGAAGATCATCTCGATCTCATCGCGCTCCGGAACAGGTTCGCGAACGATTCCCTGCCACAGCAGGCCGCAGAACACCGCCGCGAGCATCTTGCCCGAAACCTCGTCGGTGTAAGCGGTGAACAGGTCGCGCAGCGCCGCGTCCCATTCCGTGCTCGCGGACCGCAGCGCGGGACGGTGCAGAGCCGCCACGTAGAGTTCGTGCTCGACCACGGTGCGCCGCCTCTCCGGGCCGAGGTAGCGCAGCACCAGATCGGTCAGCACGGCCGCGAGGTCACCGCCGGAGTCCATCCGGTCCGCGTACTCCCGCAGCTCGGCGACGTTGTCCTGCGCCGCCTGGCGCAGCGCCACGGCCAGCAGGTCGTCCAGGGTGGCGAAGTGGTAGGTGGTCGAACCCAGCGGAACCTCGGCCGCCGCGGCGACGGCGCGGTGGGTCAACCGCTCTATGCCGCGCTCGGCGACGACTGTGATGGCGGCACGGGCGATTCGTTCGCGGCGCCCCGGATCCTTGCGCGAACCACCGCTCTGACCACGGCGACCGCTCCCCGCGGCATCGAGCTGCTCGGAATCCGTAGTCGTCATCGCCTGCCGTGCTCCTCCCACCGTCGCGTGCGTCTCACCTCGTTCGCCGGGACGAGTTCCCTCCCGAACGAACACACACTGCCATGAACCGACTCTCCGGCGATGCGATCCACCTCACTCGTGGACATAATAGCTGGTCAAGGCGCCAATAAAGATCGCGCCCCGCCGCGCCGCGGCAATTTTATGTACAGATGTACACAAAACCTGCTAGAGTCAGCGCGTAGCAGCCGCCGCCCTCGTGCTCGCCCCCGGGGAACTCCGAGCGCGTGGCGGTGCGGTGGGGACCACACCTCCTCCGGCGTACGGCACTCCGAAGGTCGGTCACCAAGACTCCACCCGGCTGAACACGGAACGGGACGACACGGGACTCGACCGTGCGCGCTGCCGCACCGCTGCGGAACATCCCGCACACGGCCCGCCCGGGTCGGCATCCGCCACCGGCGATACCGCTCCAGCAGTCAAGCAGCACCGACAGGAAGCTTTACTATGTCGCAGACCCACGGCCCGCCGAACGCCACAGCCTCCTCCGCGGAGGCCTCCACGGCGGCGGAGAGCCTGTACATCGACGGCACGTGGCAGGCAGCCGCGGCGGGGGAGACCCGCGAGATCCGCTGCCCCGCCGACAGCTCCCCGGTAGCCACGGTCGCCGAGGGGGACCGCTCCGACGGTGAGCGAGCCATCGCGGCGGCGCGCGCGGCCTTCGACGAGGGAACGTGGCCGAGCACCTCCCCGTGGGAGCGCGGCGACCTGCTGCTGCGGGTGAGCGACATCCTCGTGCGCGACCGCGAGGAGTTCGCGCGAGCCGAATCGCTGGACACCGGCAAGCGGCTGGTGGAGAGCGGCTACGACATGGACGACATCGCCGCCTGCTTCCGGTACTACGGCAAGATCGCGGGCACCGACCCCGGACACGTCGTCGACACCGGCTCGAACGACGCCATCAGCCGGGTGAGCTACGAGCCGGTCGGCGTCTGCGGCCTGATCACGCCGTGGAACTTCCCGCTGCTGCAGGTGGCCTGGAAGGTCGCTCCGGCCATCGCCGCGGGCAACACCTTCGTCCTCAAGCCCAGCGAGCTCACCCCCAGCACGGCGATGCTGCTCATGCGCGCGCTGCACGAAGCCGGACTGCCCGCGGGCGTCGGCAACCTGGTGCTGGGCAAGGGCTCCGAGGTGGGCGCGCTGCTGTCCGAACACCCCGACGTCGACCTCGTCTCGTTCACCGGCGGTCTGCACACCGGTCGTGCCATCGCCGCCTCGGCTGCCTCCAACGTCAAGAGGGTCGCTCTCGAGCTCGGGGGCAAGAACCCGAACGTCGTCTTCGCCGATGCCGACTTCGAAACGGCGGTCGACTACGCGATGACGGCGATCTTCCTGCACTCCGGGCAGGTGTGCTCGGCGGGAGCACGCCTGATCGTGCAGGACGAGATCCACGACGCGCTGGTCGACGAGATCGTGCGCAGGGCGCAGTCCATCAAGCTGGGCGGTCCCTTCGACGAGGACGCCGAGACGGGACCGCTCATCTCCGCCGAGCACCGCGCCAAGGTCGAGGACTACGTGCGGCGCTCGGTCGAGGAGGGCGCCGTGCTGCGCACCGGTGGACGTCGCCCGGAAGGTGAGCGGTTCGAGTCGGGCCACTTCTACCTGCCCACCGTGCTCGACGAGGTCGAGCAGGGATCCCAGGCCGTGGTCGAGGAGTCCTTCGGGCCGGTGCTGACCATCGAGCGCTTCCGGGACGAGGACGACGCCGTGCGCATCGCCAACGACACGCACTACGGACTGGCCGGTGCCGTCTTCACCTCCGACGCGAGCAAGGCGCAACGCGTCGCGGGAAGGCTGCGCCACGGCACGGTGTGGATCAACGACTTCCACCCGTACCTGCCCCAGGCCGAGTGGGGCGGCTTCAAGCAGTCCGGCATCGGGCGCGAGCTCGGTGGCGGCGGACTCCGCGAGTACCAGGAAGCCAAGCACATCTACCAGAACCTACGGCCCGAACCGCAGCACTTGTTCGCCGCCGAGTGAGCCCACGACCGGAGACGAAGTCCGTCGTGCCGGGGTGATCGCCGCAGTCGTCGGCCCGGCACGACATCCGGTCGTCCCACGGCGACGGTCCTCCGGCCCGCAACGCCCCGCCCGGGGATTCGTGCCGTCGTGAACAGAACAGGAGAACGACGATGAGCGACGAGGCGACCACTTTCGACTATGTCGTGGTCGGTGGCGGCAGCGCCGGGGCCGCCCTGGCCGCGCGGCTGTCCGAAGACCCCGACACCACCGTGTGCCTGCTGGAAGCCGGCCCAACGGACCAGGACAAACGCGAGGTCCTCGAACTCAAGCAGTGGATGTCCCTGCTGGAGTCGGGTTTCGACTGGGACTACCTGATCGAACCGCAGGAGCAGGGCAACTCCTTCATGCGACACGCCCGCGCCAAGGTGCTCGGCGGTTGTTCCTCGCACAACTCCTGCATCGCTTTCTGGGCTCCGGCCGAGGACCTCGACGAATGGGAGTCGTTGGGTGCCACCGGCTGGAGCTCCGCCGATATCTTCCCGCTGTACCAGCGGCTGGAGAACAACGACGCCCCCGGTGAGCACCACGGCCGGAGCGGCCCCGTCCGGCTGCGCAGCGTGCCGTCGAACGACCCCTGCGGAGCCGCGCTGCTGCGGGCGTGCGAGGAGCAGGGCATCCCGATCACGGAGTTCAACTCGGGGAAGACCGTCACGCACGGCGCCAACTGGTTCCAGATCAACGCGTTCGAGGACGGGACCCGGGCCTCCTCCTCGGTCTCCTACCTGCACCCCGTCCTGGGGAATCGCCCGAACCTGGAGGTGCGCACGGACACCCGGGCCAAGCAGGTGCTGTTCGAGGGCAACCGCGCCACGGGCGTGGAGTACCTCGCTCCGGACGGACTGCGGAACAAGCGGGTCACCGCACGCCGGGAGGTGGTGCTCAGCTCCGGCGCCATCGACACCCCGAAGCTGTTGATGTTGTCCGGCATCGGCCCGGCTGAGCACCTGCGCTCGGTGGGTGTGGACGTTCTCGTCGACTCCCCCGGAGTGGGCTCCAACCTGCAGGACCACCCCGAGGGAGTCATCGGTTGGGACGCGGCCAAGCCGATGGTCGAGGACTCCACCCAGTGGTGGGAGATCGGTATCTTCACCACCACCGAGCCCGGACTGGACCGTCCCGACCTGATGTTCCACTTCGGCTCGGTCCCGTTCGACATGCACACAGTGCGGCAGGGCTACCCGAGCACCGAGAACGGTTTCTGCCTGACTCCGAACGTCACCCGCAGTCGCTCCGTGGGCACGGTCCGGTTGCGCAGCCGCGATTTCCGGGACAAGCCCGCCGTCGATCCGCGCTACTTCACCGATCCGCACGACATCAGGGTCATGACCCACGGCATCAAGCTCGCGCGCGAGATCGTGAACAGGCCCGCCATGCGTGAATGGGCCGGAGCCGAGCTCCACCCCGGGCCGGACGTGCAGTCCGACGACGAGATCGCGGACTACCTGCGGAAGACGCACAACACCGTGTACCACCCGGCCGCCTCGGTTCCGATGGGCGCCGCGGACGATCCGAACGCTCCGCTGGACTCCAGGTTGCGCGTCAAGGGTGTGCACGGGCTGCGAGTGGCGGACGGCTCGGCGATGCCCTTCCTCGTCGCGGTGAATCCGAACATCACCACCATGGCCATCGGCGAGAAGTGCTCCGACATGTTGAAGGAGGACGCCGCGCAGAAATCCTGACACGGATATTCCTCCCTCCTGCGTGACAAAAAATGGAGGGCTCCCCGGCCGGGGAGCCCTCCATTTTTGTGCGTCAGCTTATCTCCGTGGTCGTCAACACCGGGTTGGGGTCCGGGTAGCAGGAGGTCGGAACGTTGACCGTGCCGAGCACCGTCGAGACGTCGGCGTCGAACGTCAAACCGGGATCGGAGTAGCTGGTCCCGTGGAGCTGTGTTTCGATCACTCCCGAGTCGCCCGCCTGCAGCGTGGCCGTCACGGTCGGGAGTTCGAACTCGGCCCCCCCGGCGATGGGACCTTCCACGTGGAGCGTGGCGATTCCGTCGGAAACATCCACGGTCGGTTCCGCACTACCGAGGTTGGAACCTCCCTCCAACCGGGTGGAAACGTGGGTGGAGTTGTCCGGGATCGGTAATCTCAGGTCCATGCCCTGCATCTGTTCCACTTCGTAACCGTTCACTTCGGAGGGAACGGTGTTGACCGCGGGATCGATGACGACCTCGAACTCGTCACCAGCGGCGACGCTGGACGGGGCGGATACGTCCGAATCCTGTTGGTAGCTGAACAGCTGCTCGCCGAGCGGGGAATCACCCGAGCACGCGAAGTTGTGCGAGAAGCTCTCCGCGGCCGCGGGCTGCGCGAAAGCGACCACCGGAGCTATCGCGAAGGCCGCGGCCGCCACTAAGCGTGTGCCCGAACGCTTGGAACTTGCCATCGATCTCACCTCTGAAACAAAGCGAAACACGTTGATTTCACGAGAAATGTCGCGCGACAACCGAGATGTTTACCGACCAGTAGTCCATTTCGTCAACAACAGCGCGAATATTACGGAAAAACAAAACCGAAAAACGGGCACTGATCGTGATAAAAACTACTGCTCGATTTCACCGAAACAAAGCAGTAACCCGCCACCCGGGGGGAGGCCGCCACGCCTCCTTCGGTCACTTCTCGTGCACGCGATGGGCCATCCGGGGGTTCTTGGACTTTCCGCTCCGCACGCGAGCCGACGAACCGGCAAGCTCCGCAGCACCGGAACTCCTTTCCCGGCGATCTCCGGCACCGCGCGCACCGACGCTCCCTCTAGCCAGCATACCGTCTAGTCGGTATGCTGACCTCCCATGAGGAGGGAGCCCACTGTCGACGCCGTGGTGTTCGACTACGGCGGAGTGCTGACCACCCCCGGCAGACAGGCGGTCGAGTCCTGGACGCGCGCCGAGGGCATCAGACCGGAGAGCTTCTCGGCGCTGCTGCGGGAATGGGTGGGCAGCGAAGCCGCCGAGGACACGCCGCTGCACCGGCTGGAGACCGGCCTGCTTCCCATCGAGGACTTCAACCACCTGCTGGCCGCACGACTGCGGAGACGCGAGGAGGACCGGATCGAGCCCGAAGGGCTGCTGCAACGACTGTTCTCGTTCATGCACCCGGACGAGGGAACGCTGCGCCTGGTCACGAAACTGCGCCGGACCGGTCTGCGCACGGCTCTGCTGTCCAACAGCTGGGGGAACACCTACCCCTGGGAGCAGCTCGACGGGCTGTTCGAACACGCGGTCGTCTCGGGCTCGGTGGGGCTGCGCAAACCCGATCCGGAGATCTACCGACTCCTCCTGGACCGAATGGACCTGCTCCCCGAGAACGCTGTGTTCGTCGACGACGTCCGGGCGAACGTGACGGCGGCACAACGACTGGGAATGCACGCCGTCCTGCACCGGGACGCGACGCGCACCGAGCAGGCGCTGCGCGAACTCGTCGGCGACCTCGACAAAAACGACCGGAGGTAGTAGCGATGCCGGAAGACACCGCCGAAGGCCCGCCACCCGGGTTCGACCCGACGAGCCTGCGTGCCTATCTGGAGGCCGAGCGTCCGGACCTGTGCCGGGGGGAGTTGCGCGCCGAGCTCATCCAGGGCGGGCGCTCCAACCTCACCTACCGGGTGACGGACGGAAGCGGCAGCTGGGTGTTGCGGCGCCCGCCCCTCGGGCACGTTCTCGCGACCGCGCACGACATGAGCAGGGAGTACCGCGTCATGTCCGCGCTCGCCGACACCGCGGTGCCCGTGCCACGGACCCATCTGCTGTGCTCGGACGAGAACGTGCTCGGAGCGCCCTTCTACGTCATGGAGTTCGTCGAGGGGCGGGTCTACCGCTCGCAGGAACAGGTCGAGCGGCTGAGCGAACCGCAACGTCGTGGCCTTTCGCTGCGCATGATCGAAGTGCTCGCACGGCTGCACGCCGTCGACCCCGAGACCGTGGGTCTTTCCGATTTCGGCCGCTCCGAGGGCTTCCTCGAACGGCAGGTCCGCCGTTGGAGCAAGCAGCTCGAGGCCTCGCTGGACAGGGAGCTACCGGGGGTGTCCGAACTGCGGGACCGCCTAGCCCGCACGATCCCCACCGGCGGGCGCACCGCGATCGTGCACGGAGACTACCGGCTGGACAACGTGCTGGTCGGGGACGACGGGGAGATCCGTGCCGTTCTGGACTGGGAGATGGCCACCCTCGGCGACCCCCTCACCGACCTCGGACTGCTGGTCGTCTACTGGGAAGGGTTCAACGGCATCCGGAACAACCCGATCGCCAAGGGGGTCGGACCGGAGTTCGGGTTCCCCACAGCGCGGGAACTGCTTCGGCACTACGCGGAGCACAGCGGGACGGACGTGTCCGAGCTGGACTGGTACATCGCCTTCGGGTTCTTCAAGATAGCGGTGATCCTCGAGGGGATCCACTACCGCTACACCCGGGGAAAGACCGTCGGGGAGGGTTTCGAGCACGTCGGTTCCATGGTCGAACCGCTGGTGCGCCAGGGACTTTCCAAGATCAGGGAGAGCTGATGGATTTCGCCTTCGACGAACGAACCGAGAGCATGCGTTCGGAACTCGAGTCCTTCATGGACGAACACGTGTTCCCCTCGGAGGAGGAGTTCGAGCGCCAGGCGAACTCCTCCTCGCCCTGGGAGGTTCCCGGGATCGTGGAGGAGCTCAAGCGCGAGGCACGTTCCAGGGGGCTGTGGAACCTATTCCTGCCCGGTGAGCACGGAGCCGGGCTCACCAACCTGCAGTACGCCCCCCTCGCCGAGATCACCGGACGCAGCCCCCACCTGGCCCCACCCGCGCTGAACTGCGCAGCACCGGACACGGGCAACATGGAAGTACTGTCCATGTTCGGTGACGAACGGCAACGCGAACAGTGGCTCACCCCGCTGTTGAACGGGGAGATCCGCTCCGCTTTCTGCATGACCGAACCGGAGGTCGCCTCCTCGGACGCCACGAACATAGCGACCCGTATTCGCCGCGAGGGCGACGAATACGTCATCACCGGTCGCAAGTGGTGGTCCTCCGGGGCGATGAACCCGGCCTGCCGGATTCTGATCGTCATGGGCAAAACCGACCCGGAGGCCGAACGGCACCGTCAGCAGAGCATGGTGCTCGTCCCGGTCGACACCCCCGGGGTCGACATTCGCCGCGGCATGAGCGTGTTCGGCTATTCCGACGGGGACCACGGTGGACACGCCGAGATCGACTTCGACGAGGTCCGGGTTCCGGCCTCCAACATCATCTCCGGCGAGGGCGAGGGATTCACCATCGCGCAGGCGCGCCTGGGGCCCGGCCGGATCCACCACTGCATGCGTGCCATCGGCATGGCCGAACGCGCGCTGGAGCTCATGTGTCGGCGAGTCGTCCACCGGGAGGCTTTCGGAAGGCCACTCGCCGACCAGGGCATGGTCCAGCACTGGATCGCCGACGCGCGGGTGCGGATCGAATCGGTGCGCCAGTTGGTGCTCAAGACGGCCTGGTTGATGGACACGGTGGGCAACCGCGGGGCGCACACCGAGATCCAGGCCATCAAGGTCTCCGTCCCCGAGATGGCGACCACGGTGATCGACCGGGCCATACAGGCGCACGGTGGAGCGGGGGTCAGCCAGGACACTCCGCTCGCCAACCTGTACGCCCACGCACGGACCCTGCACATCGTGGACGGGCCCGACGAGGTCCACCGTCGTTCGTTGGCCCGCCGCGAGCTGTCGAAACACCGGTGACGACTCCACACCCACAGTTGGGAAGAACCGCACGGCGTCCCCGACGAACAGGGGGAACGTCCGTGAGAAGCACCGAACCAGGAAGGTGAGCATGCCCGTATTCGCCAACGCGGAGCAGTTGTACTCGGCTCGGGGAACGACGCTGGGCACCAGCCAGTGGTGGACGATCACACAGCGGATGATCGACCAGTTCGCCGAGGCGACCGGAGATCACCAGTGGATCCACGTCGACGCGCGACGGGCGGCCGAGGGGCCGTTCGGGACCACCATCGCCCACGGGTTCCTGACGCTGAGCATGGTCAGCGCGCTCAACGCGCAGATATACGGCTTCGAGGGCGCGCGCATGGTGATCAACTACGGGTTGAACAAGGTGCGCTTCCCCACTCCGGTGCGGGTCGACAGCAGGGTGCGCGCCAGTTCCGAACTGGCCGAGGTCGCGGAGAGCGGTGAAGCGCTGCAGCTGACCCTGAACACCACCGTGGAGATCGAGGGCGCGGACAAGCCCGCCTGCGTGGCCGAGGTCCTCTCCCGGGTGATGTTCTGATCAGCGGCTTTCCGCACGGAAACGGCACCCCGGCCGTGGCTTCGGCCGGGGTGCCGTTCCGCCGTTCGTCGGCTGCCCGTCCCGCGGGGGATCCGTCGGGCGGCCCCCGCACGAACCGGGCCGGTGATTTCCCGGCGATCACGTGCTCGTGTAAACCACGCGCCCCACGGTGTGCCCGTCGGCAACCCGCTGCGCGGCGGCGGGAAGCTCCTCGAGCCCGACTCGCTCGCTGACCAGCGGATCGATTTCCCCGGACGTGGCCATGCGGCACAGATCCTCGTGGGCCTCACGCACCGCACGTGGGTCCCGCTCGTTGTACAGCCCCCAGTGCAGTCCCACGATCGAGTAATTCTTGATCAGAGCGTGGTTCAGCGCCGGTGTCGGGATGTCCCCGCTCGCGAATCCGATCACCAGGATGCGCCCCTCGAACGCGACGCACTTGGTCGAACGACCGTAGGTGTCCCCGCCGACCGGATCGTAGACGACGTCGGCCCCCTTGCCTCCGGTGGTTTCCTTGACCACGCTGACGAAGTCCTCGGTGTGCCGGTCCACGACCACGTGCGCGCCCAGCTCACGAGCCACCTCGGCCTTTTCCCGGCCACCCACCACGCCGATCACGGTGGCGCCCGCGGCCCTGCCGAGCTGTATCGCCGCGCTGCCCACTCCTCCGGAAGCGGCGTGCACGAGCAGCGTCTCACCGGAGCGCAGCCCGGCCCGCCGGTGCAGCCCGAACCAACCGGTCTGGTAACCGATGAACAGGGAAGCCGCCTCGGCATCGGCGAGGGCCTCCGGGGCGTGGAAGGTCCGTCCCGCGTCCATCAGGGCGTACTCCGCGAACCCTCCGGCCGGCACCGCGCCCGCCCCGACAACCCTGTCACCGTGCGCCAGCCCGGTAACGTCGGAACCCGTGGCCACCACCTCGCCGCACAGCTCGACTCCCGGGGTGAACGGCGGATCGGGTTTGACCTGGTACTGCCCCTGGCACATCAGCACGTCGGGAAAGTTCACCGGACTCGCCGCCACACGCACGACGACCTGATCGGCCCCCGGCTCGGGGACCTCGGTCCGGGCGAGCTCGAGCACTTCGTACGGCTTGCCCAGTTCGGTGACTCGCAATGCCCGCACAGCACACCTCCGTACCCCCTCCCGTCGCGGTGAGAACCCCGCGGGAGAGAACGCAATTGCCACAATTGGCTATACCGACTAGTCGGTATGCTAGTGCCTCCACGTCTCGCTGTACACCCGCGAGGCACCACCGCGGGTCGGCCTCCGGATCACCCGGCGGGTTCCGGCCGCAGCGCGTCCAACAGCAGGTCCGCGAACTGCTCACCCACCTGCTGGCCGCTCATCGGGCCGTCCCTGCGGTACCAGGAGCCGAGGTGATGCACCGCCCCGAAGAAGAAGTCGACCACGAGCTCGGCCGAGCGATCGGTCCGGAAGACCCCCGCGGACTGCCCTTCCTCGATCAGCTGGCGCACGCGCTCGTGGTAGTGCCGCCGCTGTGCGCGCACCTCGGCCTGCTTGTCCGGATGCAGCAGATGCATCGAACGGAAGAAGATCACCGTGTCGTCCAGGTGCGTGACAGTGGTGACCACAACGTCGACCGCCACGGCCCGCAGGCGCTGCTGGACCGATTCCGCACTGTCGACGGCCCGCTCCATCCGCGCGGTCTGCACCCGCAGAACCCGCGCGTAGATCTCGTAGAGCAGATCGTCCTTCGAACCGAAGTAGTGATACATGGCCCCCTTGGTCACCCCGGCCGCGTCCACGATCTCCTGAACGGAGGTCGTCTCGAACCCCCTCTCGGCGAACAACCGGGTCGCAGCCGTCAACAGCCGCTGCGGCACCGGCTCCGGCTCGTTCTCCGACACCTGCGCAGCGGGATCCTCCGCCCCGCCGATGGATGAGCCCGGTGCCATCTTTCCTCCCCGTTCGTCGGACCGGTCGAACTGTTCCAGGGTACCGACCGGTCGGTCCTCCGCCGACCGACCGGCCGATGCCCGAAGGACCGCGGTGTCAGCGGCAGGCAGTGCTCCCTCCGGCCCATCCGTGCCGCTGTCCGGGCTCGGCGCTCCGACGCCGCCGCGTCGCGACAGTCATCCGAACGACCGCACCCACGGGCCGCGTGGTGGGCACGCTCCGCGCGAGACCGCGAAGCGCACTTCCCTAGCCGTGCTGCTCGACCTGTCGCCGCAGCGAACTCATCCCGGCGAGCCAGCGGTCCGGATCCGCCGCGCGGCGCGCGTAACGGTCCGCGACCTCCGGATGCGGCAGCACCAGGAAATCCCCGCCGAGGGAGTCGGCGACCACTTCCGCCACGCGCTCGGGTTCCAGCGCGTCCTCCGCCAGCAGCCGCTGCCCGGTTTCCCCGCTCCCGGCCAGCATCCCGGTGCGCACGCCCTGCGGGCACAACGCCTGTGCGGTGACTCCCCTGTCGGCGTAGGTCACCGCGAGCCACTCGGCGAAGCCGATGGCCGCGTGCTTGGTCACCGAGTAGGGCGCGGCCCCGAGCATGGTCAGCAAGCCCGCCGCGGAAACCGTGGCCAGAAAGTGCCCACCGCCCGTCTCGAGCCAGTGCGGCAACACGGCACGAGCCGCGCGCACGTGTGCCATCACGTTGAGTTGCCAGGCGTGGTCCCAGTCCTCATCGGGTGCCTCCGGACCACCGGCCGTGGCGGTCCCCGCGTTGGCGCAGAACAGATCTATGCGCCCGTGCTCGCCCAGAGCCCCGGACACGAGCTCCCGCGCACCCGCATCGCTGGCGGCGTCCCCCGCCGCGGCGGTCCCACCGATCCCCGCCGCCACGCTTTCGGCCGCGTGACCATCGATGTCGTTCACCACCACGTGCGCTCCCCGCGCCGCGAACTCACGGCTCATGGCCGCGCCTATGCCGTTGCCCGCGCCGGTCACCACCACCACGGATCCGTCGAGTCGCATACCGGTACCGCCGTTCTCCCGTTCCGTGCCGACCACCGCGGATCACATCCCACCGGTGAGTGTCACTCCGCCGTCCAGAGTCAGAATCTGGCCGGTCACCCAGGAGGCCTCGTCGGAGAGCAGATAGGCGGCGGCTCCTGCCACATCGGAGGGCACGCCGAGCCTGCGCATCGGGTACTGCCCCGAGAGCTCCTCCTCGTTGTTCTCGTACAGGGCGGTGGCGAACTGCGTCTTGACCACGGCGGGCGCGACTCCGTTCACGCGCACGCCGGGTCCCAGCTCGACCGCGAGCTCACGGGTCATGTGACTCAGCATCGCCTTGGTCGCACCGTAGTAACCGATTCCCGGCGCGGGGTCCGAACCGGCCACCGAGGTCACGTTGAGCACGGAACCGCCGTTCTCCGCCATCCACTCCCGATGGACCAGCTGGGTCCACGCCAACGCCCCCAGAACATTGACCTCGAAGGTCTTACGGGCGACCCCGTGGTCGAGTTCGATCAACGGGCCGTAGGCCGGATTGATGCCGGTGTTGTTGACCAGCATGTCGACCCGGCCGAAAGCATCCAGGACGCGGGACACCGTCTCCGCCTGGTGCTCGCTGTCGTCGGCCTTGCCCGCGACCGCGATCGCGTGCTCGGGACCACCGAGGTCGCGGACGGCCTCCTCCAGCGCTTCGCTCTTGCGGGCCGTGAGGCACACCCGCGCCCCTTCCTCCACGAGACGCTGCGCTATGCCGAACCCGATTCCCCGGCTGGCCCCGGTGACGATCGCCACTCGGCCGTCGAACCGCTTGCTCATCGACTTCCCTCCGTCGTTGTGCTCACTCGTTGCTCGCCCCCTCCCGAAGACGGCGTCGCAGGATCTTGCCCGTTGCCGTCTTCGGGAGCTCGTCGACGAGCACTATCTCCCGCGGGTACTTGTACGCCGCCAGTTGCTGTCTGCAGTGCTGCGCCAGTTCCGTCTCGGTGGCGTGATCACCGACGACGAGGCTGACGTATGCCTTGACCGTCTCGCCCCTGTAGGAGTCGGGAACCCCGACGACGGCCGCCTCCCGCACAGCGGGGTGGCCGTAGAGCACGTCCTCCACCTCGCGCGGCCACACCTTGAATCCGGAGGCGTTGATCATGTCCTTCTTCCGGTCGACTACGTAGAACCAACCGCCCTCGTCCATGAATCCGACGTCACCGGTGTGAAGTCGTCCCCGCGGGATTCCTTCCGCTGTCCGCTCCGGGCTGTTCCAGTAGGCCGGTACCACCATCGGCCCTTCGACGACGATCTCCCCGGTCGAACCGACGGGCAGTTCCCGCCCCTCGTCGTCGACCACACGCAGCACGCAGTTGAAGGTCGGGATGCCGACGCTGATGGTGCCGGTCGCCTCGTCCACGGGGGCTTCGAGATGCGGTGGGACCGAGGTCGCGGTCGCCGTCGTCTCGGTGAGTCCGTAGCCGTTGCGGATGTAGACACCGAAGCGGGATCGGAACCGCTCCACCAGCGCCGCGGGCAGAGGAGCGCCTCCCGAGTACACCTGTTCGAAAGAGGCGAAGTCCTCGGCCGAGGCGGTCGGGTGGTCCAGCAGGGCGATATAGGCCGTAGAGGGCCCGATCATGTACTGCGGTCGCCGTCGCCGCAGCACTTCGAGCACCGTGTCCGGTTCGAACCGGTACAGCAGGTCGAGCCTGCCTCCCAGGGCGAGAACCGCTCCCAGTTGACAGACCAGCCCAGTGATGTGGAACAACGGTGCCAGCGCGATGATGCCCCCGCCCGTGGCGTCGGCCCGTTGCGTGAAGGCCTGGGTGTTGAAGCTGATGTTGCGGTGCGTGTTCGTCGCGCCCTTCGGCGCTCCTCCCGTCCCCGAGGTGTAGGTGAGCAGCGCGACGTCGTCCGGGTGCAGGCGCGCGCGCTGGGGCTCACTCCCCTCGCGGGCTCGCACCGTCTCCACGAGGTCGTCGGTTCCCTCGGGACGCCTGCGCGCGGAGTTCCGCAGTGGTGCGGCCTCGCCGCTGCCCGCGAAGTCGAGCTCGCTGGTGGTGAGCACGACGGGCACGCTCTGCTCCGCGAGGACGGCCGCGAGCACGTCGTGCCAACCGTCCTCCGAGGAAACGACGGCGGAGGGCTGCGCGTCGGCGAGGATGGTGGTGAGCTCGTGACTGCGGTACATCGGGTTCAGCGGTACGACGATGGCCCCGATCTTCCAGCTCGCCAGCAGCGCGATCCCGAACTGCGGGACGTTCTGCAGGTACAGCGCGACCCGGTCCCCTCCGCCGACTCCGCGTTCGGACAGGTACGTGGCCAGCGCGTCGGCGAGCTCGTCCAGCTCGCGGTAGCTGATCTCGGTGTCGAAGTAGGTGAAGGCGACGCGCTCCGGGAAGCGGCCGCGCGTGTCCTCCAGCACGGAGATCATGTCCCCGTGCGGGGGAGTTATGTCCCCCTGCTCGCCCTCGGCGTAGCGAGCCAGCCATGGGCGCTCATCGTAGACACCGGACATCGACACACCTCCGCGAGACCGACCAGTCGGTACGGACAGTCAACTGATTCGACCGGCGGACGTCAACCCGTGCGATGACCAAAACACGTCGCCCCCTTGACCACGATTACTGGTCTAGTCCACTTTGGGTGTCTCAAAAAGCGATCACGGAGGTACCGATGCGCCTTCGCCGAATCACAGCCGCCCTGGCAGCGGCCGCCCTTCCGCTGGCGTTCGCCGCGACACCGGCGACTGCGGCCACCGCCCCCGAGCACGACGCCCCCGAGAGCACGGCGATCGGGAGTTCCGCCCTGCCCGAACACCAGCTCACCGGCTACTGGCAGAACTTCGTCAACAACGCCGAACCGTTACGCATGAGCGACGTCCCCTCCGATTACGACCTGGTCGCGCTCGCGTTCGCCCAGAGCGACCCGACGCGCCCCGGGGCGGTCAAGTTCAATGTGGACTCCGACCTGTCCAACGCCCTCGGCGGTTACACCGACGCCCAGCTCAAGTCGGACATCGCGACCAAGAAATCCCAAGGAACGGATTTCGTGATGTCGATAGGCGGAGCCAAGGGCTCGGTCGACCTGAGCACCGAGCAACGCGTGAACAACTTCGTGGACTCGATGATCGGAATCATCGAGAACTACGACCTGGACGGCCTGGACATCGATCTGGAAAGCACCTTCGACACGGCCGGGATGACCAGCGCGACCAGGCAGCTGCGTCAGCACTTCGGCCAGGACTTCATCCTGACCATGGCCCCGCAGACGCTGTACGTGCAGCCGGACGGGTCGTACATGCCGCTGATCAACAATCTCAGCGACATCATCACCGTGGTGCACACCCAGTACTACAACTCCGGCTCGATGTTCGGCTGCGACGGCAACGTCCACAGCCAGGGATCCGTCGACTTCATCACCGCCCAGGCCTGCAACCTGCTCGACACGTTGCGAGCGGACCAGATCTCGCTCGGCCTGCCCGCATCGCCCTCCGCCGCGGGAAGCGGGTACGTCGACCCCTCCGTGGTCACCGACGCGCTGGACTGCCTGGCCGAGAACACCAACTGCGGCGACTTCTCCCCCGGGGAGACGTACCCCTCCGTCAGCGGAGTCATGACGTGGTCGATCAACTGGGACGTCAGCAACGGGAGGAGCTTCTCCCGGACCGTTGCCGATCACCTGGACACGTTGCCGAGCAGCTGACACCCCGCGAGGCGTCCCATCCGGTTGAAAGTGGACGACTTCACCACACGATTCGTGGGAAGTTGTCCACTTTCCCTCAATCACGCAACGCGCTGGAATGAACACGTTATGTGATAATCATGACACAGTTCGCACAACGGCGCACACGGGCCCGGGAAAAGCGTTAGGCTGGAAGCATGACAGTCGCGCTGGAGACCGTGCTGGCGAGAGCCGGTTTGAAGGTGACCGCGCACGAATTCCTCACGCTGGTCGAGGACGCGGCCAAACGGCTCACTCCCGCCCAGGCCGACCCCGGCGCGCACTTCGACGAGTCCGAACGGGTCGCGCTGACCGAGACGGGGCTGGATCTGAGTCCGCTCGGCGAGGACGAGGCCGACCCCAGAGCGCGCTCCGTCGCGGAGCAGACGGTACTGCGCGACACGGCGCTCTCGGTGGGGCAGGCCGCCGAACGCGTCGGCGTGGACGGCAGCCGCATCCGGCACCGCG
The DNA here is from genome assembly GCF_013408175.1 of Actinopolyspora biskrensis. Lineage (GTDB taxonomy): Bacteria > Actinomycetota > Actinomycetes > Mycobacteriales > Pseudonocardiaceae > Actinopolyspora > Actinopolyspora biskrensis. Next base: position 397,434 of record NZ_JACBYW010000002.1, on the reverse strand, counting down.
TGGCCTCGCGCAGACTGATCGGATGGAAGGACCGCGGAGGGTGGCGGCTCCCCGCCTGGCAGTTCACCGATGACGACGTGCTGCCCGGCCTGGAGACGGTGCTGGCCGCGATGCCCAGTGATCAGCCCGCTCTGGTTCTGGCCAATTTCATGACGACCCCCCAGGAGGACCTGGAACTGGGAGACCGGCCCGTGAGTCCGCGGGAGTGGCTGATGGCCTACGGCAATCCACAGCGAGTGGCCGAACTCGCCTCGGTCATCGGAACTCCCGCGTAGTCGCCGACGGAGACAGGACCACAGATGGCCCGGCTCCCCCAGCCACCCGCTCCCGCTGCACTGCAGGCCATGCTCCGGCGGACCGAGGACGTCGTAGCGCTTCCGGCCGGCACGAGACTCGTCAGGGTCTTCACCTCCGGTGGTAACCACCCCCAGCAGTGGGACAGTTTTCGCTACGCCGGCCCGCTTCCGCACGCGAGATTCGACCCACACCCGCCCACCCCGCAGGGCGGTCCCGCCGTGACCAGGGAACACGGCGTGCTGTACTTCTCCCTCTCCGTACGCACTTGCATAGCCGAAGTGTTCCAGGCCACCTCCACTGTGGATCGCAAAACGCGCGCCCCGCAGCTCGTGATCTTCCGGCCACGCCGCACGGTACGGCTGCTGGACCTGTCCGGGCTCTGGCCCACCAGGGCCGGCGCCTCCCAGGCGATCAGCAACGGCACGAAGGAGCGCACCCAGGCCTGGGCACGTTGCATCCGGGCTGCCTACCCCGAACTGGACGGTCTCTGGTACCGCTCCTCCATGGACGCCGGACATCCCTCGGTGTGTTTGTGGGACCCCCCGGCCGGAACGGTGCTACCGGACTCGCCGGACCTGCTGCTCCCGCTCGAGAACCCCGGGCTCGATCTTCCGCTCGGCCGGGTGTGCAAGGAGCTCAGCTACACGATGCTCAGCTGACGGCTCGGCAGCTGACCGAGGTCTCCCGGTCGAGTTGTCGGTGGGACGGGGTTCTTCCACCGGAGCGGGCAGCGCCGGGGCACACCCTGGTCGTCGGCACCGCCGCGGGTTCTCCCGCGGTGCTCCCGCGAGGACGGCCCCGACGAACCGCTACCCGATGCCGGGCCCACCCACGAGACCGCGGGTGGTTCCGCCGAGCGAGCACCCACGGCGGGGGGACGGAAAACTCCGGTGGGAGCACCCGCTCCCGGAATCCCCGTCCCCGGTTCTCCGTCGCACTCGCCGTGCGGGCGACGACGGAGAACCGGAGAACGCGATCAGGTGGTCAGGCCCGCTCCTTGGAGTGCTGTTCCCCGCGGGACCTCAGCAAGCTCGCCAGCGCGGTCACCAGCAGAACGGAAACTATGACACCGAGTGAGAGGAAGTTCCCGATCTCGAGCCACTCGGGCACCCAGCCGTACTCGTGCAGGGCGTGCACGATCAGCTTGAAACCGATGAAGGCCAGAATCACCGCAAGACCGGCGGACAGATAAACGAGCCGGTCGACGAGATTTCCCAGCAGGAAGTACAACTGGCGCAAACCCATCAGGGCGAAAGCATTGGCCGTGAACACCAGGAAGGATTCCTTGGTGATTCCGAAGATCGCCGGAATGGAGTCCACCGCGAACATCACGTCGGAGCTCCCGATGGCGACGATGACGACGAACATCGGGGTCAGCCACCGCTTGCCGTCGATCTTCACCGACATCTTCGTGCCGTGGAAACGCTCGGTAACCGGGTAGGCCTTGCGCACCCAGCGCACCACGGCGTTCTCGGGGTCCTCGCTCTCCTCCTTGTTCCGGAGCATGTTCACCGCCGTCCAGAGCAGGAAAGCACCGAAGACGAAGAACACCCAGACGAACCTCGCGATCAGTTGCGCTCCGACCGCGATGAAGAACCCGCGGAAAATCAACGCGAGGACGATACCGATCAGCAGCACGCGGTGCTGGTGAATGGAGGGAACCGCGAAGCTGGACATGATCACCATGAAGATGAACAAGTTGTCCACGCTCAACGAGTATTCAACGACATAACCCGTGAAATACTGCACGGCGAATTCGTGACCGCCCAGCAGCCAGACCCCGACCCCGAACAGAAGCGCGCAGCACACGTAGAAAATCACCCAGCGGGCGGCTTCCGCCATCCCCACTTCGTGGGGCTTCCTGTCGACGATGACCAGATCCAACAACAGCAGCAGGACCAGGCCGCCCAGGGTCGCCAGCCAGACCCACCAAGGAACACCCAGCGTTTCCTGCTGATTCCGCTCCGCAGCCTGAGCGAGCACTTGCGTTCCGATACGCATCGACCACCTCCGGTACAGGGCATTGCCAAGGACCGGAGGTCTCTCCCACCGGTCGAACCGGCCGACGGCACCGGGCACGATTCAGCGCAACGCGCGTCGTCGGTCCGTGATGACGATGCCGTCGTGTAGGAATACTCCCCTCCACAACCTCCTCGAGATTCTCACTCATGCGCGCGGGCGGCGGGCAAGCGGGTGTGGCGGTCGGCACCACGGGCGGACACAGGTACGCGCGAACTGCTACTCGGGGAAGGTGAGGCTTCCGCACCGGAGCGGCAAGCGTCCGCGCCGTCCGGACACGGGACACATGATACGAACAATTTTCATGTAGCCAACATCACCACCGAGTGGTTAAATGGGCCGTGGGAGCAGTGATCGGGACACTCCGATAGCGATGCGATTTCGGCGCTGTATCTAATTCGTAGCGTCTTCGCACCTACCGGGTTCTCGGAGTCCCACCGACGCCCCTGTTGCCCTAGGGTCGTTCGCGTGTTTCCGTCCCGTCGGCATGCTCCGAGCTTCACGCTGCTCTCGGTCGTCCTGATCGCCCTGATCGTGGCCGGAACGGCCCTGTGGTCCTCGGACGACGAATCGGTTCGACAGCCGCCGCGCATCAGCGCGCGCCACGCGCAGATCGACGTACTGGACGGACCACAACGGCAGCAGCGTGTCCAACTGGACCTCACGCTGTTCGTCCCCTCCTCCACCCCGGCCCCGGCCGTGGTGCTGGCGCACGGCTTCACCGGGGACGAATCGGACCTCGCCGGCCCGGCCCGAAGACTCGCCGCCCGGGGGTTCACCGTGCTGACGTACTCCTCGCGCGGGTTCGGGGACAGCACGGGAAAGATCGCTTTGAACTCTCCGGACTACGAGGTCACCGACGCGCGGCAGCTGCTGGACTGGATGGCCAGGCAACCCGAGATCGCCACTCAGGACGAGGGAGATCCGCTGGTCGGCGTCGGCGGGACCTCCTACGGCGGCGCGCTGAGCATGCTGCTGGCCGGAAGCGACCCGCGAGTCGACGCCATAGCTCCGATGGCGACCTACAACGACCTCTCCGAAACGATGCTGCCGAACGCGGCCTCGAGGAACCCGATCCCGGCCTCGACCGCCGCGCACGGAGCCGAGGGCGTTCCGGGGGTGTTCAGACACCTCTGGGCTCGCAAGCTGTTCGAGATGGCCACGGGGGACCCGACCTCCGGATCCACTTCCCCCCCGAGCACGACATCGTCGAGCTCCACGGCGCCTCCTCCGAGCACGGCGCCGGGCGACGAACCACTGACGTGCGAGAACTTCGTCGAACAGCTCTGCAGGGCCTACACGGAACTGGCCAGGACCGGAGAAGCGGGCGAAAGTACGTCACGGATGCTCGCAGCGGCCTCCCCCTCGAGCGTCACGGACAACATAGACGTACCGACGCTGCTGGTCCAGCGCCAGGACAACGCCCTGTTCGGGCTCGAACAGGCCGACGCGAACGCACGGCAGATCACCGCGGCGGGCGGCACGGTGAAGATGCTCTGGGTCGACGAGCGCGCGGGCCGGGGATTCCCCCCATCGGTCTGGGAACAGGTCGGGGACTGGTTCTCCCGCCATCTGCACGAAGCCGGCGGAGCCCGCGGTGATCGCCCCACGGCCTCGTTCTCGTACCAACTGGCCGAGAAGACCGACGAGGGCTCCGAAACGGAGCGGAGCACTCTGGTGGCCGAACGCTACCCGGGGCTCGAGGAGAAGTCCGTGCCACGCTTCGCCCTCCCGCTCCGGGGAGGAGCGACGAAAGTGATCAACCCTCCCGGCGGCAGCGCCAACTCGCCCCCCGCCCCGCGGAACAACGACTCGGCCGAGGAAGACGGCGCGTCCTCCGGAGTGGCCACCTCCCCCCCGAACACCCCGAGCCCGGAGGGGGACGAACGGCCCGCGGCGCAGACGGCCGTTTTCGAGAGCCGGCGCTCGGAGCAGGACGTGCGCATAACGGGAGTTCCGCAGACCGAGCTGTCGGTGACCTCCGTACCGGGTCAACCCGGCGACGACACCGCCGTGCTCTTCGCCCGGCTCCTCGACGTCGGACCGGACGGCTCACGAACACCTCTCGGCGGGAGCAGTGCCGCCATCCGCGTGACCGATCTCGCCGAGAACGGCGCGCCGGGCACTGTCGATGTCGCGTTACCCCCGACGGTGCACACCCTCAAGAGCGGTCACCGGTTACGACTACGGCTGAGCACGACGGACGCGGCCTACTCCTCCCCCGAGGAGGCAGCCGTCCACCGGGTCGCACCAGCAGGCAGGAACACGATTTCACTGCCCTCGGTGCCCGCGGAACCCGTGGAGGAGACATCACCTCCCTACGGGGCTCTGATCGGGATCGGCACGTTCACGATTCTGATCATCGCCGGTACGGTACTGGCGATCCGGTTCGAACGTTCACGCAGGCGACCACCCGAGCCGGAGCTCACACACGTCCCCCTGTCCGTGGAGGGGGTCGGCAAGTCCTACCCGCGCAGCCCCGATGCCGTACGGGACCTGTCCGTGCGCGTCGAACCGGGACAGATAGTCGGACTGCTCGGACCGAACGGCGCGGGAAAGACCACCCTGCTGCGCATCGTCCTCGGACTGACCCGGGCCGAGGAGGGGCGGGTCCGGATATTCGGACACGGAATCACACCGAGCGCCCCTGTGCTGTCCCGTGTGGGCGGCGTGGTGGAGTCCCCCGGGCTGTTGCCGCACCTGACGGGGCTGGAAAACCTGCGCAGTCACTGGGAGGCCACCGGACGCCCCCTCGAGCAGGCCAGGCTGGACGAGGTCGTGCGCATCGCCGCTCTCGGCGAGTTCGCCAACCACAAGGCACGCACCTACGGACCGGGGATGCGACAGCGCGTCGCCCTGGCCCAGGCGATGCTGGGGATGCCCGACCTGCTGGTGCTCGACGAGCCGATGAACGCGTTGGATCCGGCACACACTCAGCGGATGCGCGAGGTGATCCGCGAATACGCGAGCACGGGACGTTCGGTGCTGTTGTCCAGCCACCTGCTCGACGAGGTCGAAAAGACCTGCACCCACGTGGTGGTGCTCCGTGAAGGGCGCCGCGTGGCCGGGGGGACGACCGAGGAGCTGATCGCCGCGGATTCGGTCACCGCGTTCCACGTCGACCAGCCCGAACGCGCGGCGCGGACGCTCGAGGGGATCGAGGGGATCGGCAAGGTGGAGGTCCGCTCCGATGCGGTCTACGCCGAACTCGCCGGTCACCCGACCGCGCTCGCTGTTAACGCCTTGGTGAACTCCGAGGTCTCGATCAACCGTGTGGGACCTCACCGCAAGCTCGAGGACGCGTTCCTGGAACTCGTCGGAGAGGAGCGCTGATGCGGGGGAAGTCGGACCTCGCTCCGGAGGCCGTGGAAGAGATCGGGCGCACGTCCGGGGCGGACGGCAGCGCCCCCGGATACCGCGCGAACCGGACGTTGCCGCTGAACGTGGAGCTGCGCAGGCAGTTGTCCCGCAAGCGCACCCGGGTGGTGCTGGGATGCCTCATCGCCCTTCCGGCGCTGCTGATAGCCGCTTTCGCGCTGGGTGGGGACGGGCGGCCCGGGCAACGGGCCACCGACCTGGGCGACCTCGCCGTGCTCAACGGGTCGAACTTCGCCGTCTTCACCCTGCTGCTGTGCACCCACTTGCTGCTGGTTCTGACAGTGGCGCTGTTCTTCGGCGATGCCGTGGCCAGCGAGTCCTCGTGGGCGAGCTTGCGTTACCTGGCCACGATTCCGGTACCTCGACACCGGCTGCTGCGGCAGAAAGCCATTGTTGCCGGGCTGCTGTCCGGGCTGGGGCTGTGCGTGCTCGCTCTGTCCGCACTCGCCATGGGCACGGCCTGGTACGGCACGGGTGCGCTGATCACCCCGGACAACGGGGTGCTGACGGGGCCGTGGAGCGCGTTCGTGCTCCCCGCCGTCTGCGGTTACCTCGCCGTGCACCTCACCTGGGTCGCGAGCCTGGCACTGCTCTTCAGCGTGAGCACCAGCAACCCGCTGGCCGCCGTCGGTGCGAGCGTGGGGATCTCGGTGCTCTCCCAGCTCCTCGACAACATCTCCAGGCTGGGGGAGCTGCGGCTCCTGCTGCCCACGCACCACGCCACGGCGTGGGTGGACCTGCTGGACTCCCGGATCGACTGGACGAGCATGGCCAACGGAGCGTTGTCGGCCACCGTCTACGCCTCGGTGTTCACCACCGCCGCGCTCGTGCGCTTCCAGCGAAGCGACATCACGAGCTGACTCGCTCCCCGCGGGCGCACGGGACGGCGAAGCCCGCCTCCCGGGACACGGGCCCCGGCAGCGTTCAGTGGTGAACGACGTCGGTGTTCTCCGCGGCTCCCCAGCCGTGCCAGCGGTCGACCGCGATCCGCGCGCTGATCCGGTGCCGATCGCGGATGTGGTACCGCTCGCCGGTGTAGTGCCGGGCGAGTCGGTCTATGTCCGTGAGCTCCGGGTCGTCCAGCAGCTCGACGACACGCCCCTGCAGGCTGACGTGGGTGTACCAGTTGCCGGAGGCCAGCACCGTCAGGCTCACCCTGGGTTCGGCCCTCATGTAGTCCAGGCGCTTTCGCCCCCGGTCCATGTTGACCAGGACGCTCCCCTCCTCCCACAGGTACCAGGTGGCCACCGACACCGGCTGTCCGTCCGAGCGCACCGTGGTGATCACGGAGGGGTTGGCCGCGGAGAGCAACTTGCTGACCTGTTCGGGAACCGGCGGTTTCGGCACGGGTGCACACCTTTCCGATCGTTCGTCGCACGCTCGTCCACACCGGAATCCTAGGCCGGATGAGCCGCGCCGTCCCGGCGGGCGCCCTCCCGCGCGGCGCGCCCCTGATCCGTTCGGGGGAGACGAGTGGTCGGAAAGCACCAGTGGCTCCGAGTAGTCTCGATCGTGATGGAGATCTTCCACCTGCGCTACTTCGTGGCGGTCGCGGAGAACCTGAGCTTCTCGCGGGCCGCCCGCCAGCTCCACATGGCGACATCACCGCTGAGCCAGCGTATTCGCGACCTGGAGCGAGAGCTGGGCATGACCTTGCTCGAACGGGACTCGCACAACGTGGAGCTGACCGAGGCGGGCCGTCACCTGCTGCCCACTGCCAAGGACGTGGTGCACCGGTTCGACGACATCCCCTGGCGAATGCGTCAAGCGGTGGGAAGTTCCACACCGACCGTCTCCATCGGCGTCGCCCCCGGCTTGCACTCCCGGGTCCGGGACAGGCTCATACGACTGGAGCGCCGGTGCGCGCAGGACTTCCGGATCAAGCGCTGGCCCGCGAACACCGACGAGCTGGTGCGGTCGGTCTCCCGCGGCGAGCTGGCCATGGCGTTGGTGCACCTCCCCGTGCACGCGAGTTCCCTCGGGATCGTGGAGGTGGCGCGCGAACCGCTCGGCGCCGTACTGCCGCGCGCCGAATTCGGGGACCACACGAGCGTTTCCCTGGACGAACTCACCGACCACTCCTACGTCGTGCCCGCCCCCGCCACCGCACCCCTTTACTTCGAGCAGTTGGAAAAGCGCCTGGACAACGCGGGAATCAAGAAGAGAATCCATCTGAGCACCGGGGATTATTCCGCTGTCAGCGAGCTCGTCGCGAACGGTTCGGCATTCGCCATTTCCATGCTCGACCCGGAAAGCGGAATGCACAAGTACCGCACGGACGAACAGATAGTCCTTCCGTTCGAGGACTTCTCCCCCGCGCTCGCCACGGGGCTGATCTGGCGGCTCGACCGGGCCGCGGAGGGCTGCGAACTGCGAGAACCCGTGGAAGAGGCAAAAGGGACGCTGCCGGACCGGTAGACCGCCCCCGCGCGAGAGACCGGAGCGCCCTCCCCGCCGAAAAACGGACGATTCCCCGAAAAATTTCCGAACACCACCCCCCGCCCCTTTCACGAAAGGCGTGACCACAGCGGTCACGCAGTTTTTCGCGAGACGATCCAGCGGATCAGTTGAAACGGACACAGTACGGTCGTACTGTCGTTAGTGAGGTTAATAAGTTTCAATGATCGACGGGGAGAAACCATGTCGGATACCACCGGTACGCGCCCCAACGGGGAAAAGCGGAACTCCTCCGGGCCGCTGGCGGGAGTTCGAGTCATCGACATGTCCACGGTGGTGATGGGCCCGTACGCGGCCCAGATATTCGGAGACCTCGGAGCCGACGTGATCCGGATCGAATCACCCCGGGACAGCGCACGCCTCGGCACCACCCACCGCACCCCCGGAATGACTCCGCTGCACCTCAACGTCAACCGCAACAAGCGCAGCGTGGAGCTCAACCTCAAAGCCCCCGAGGAGCGGGAACGCGCACTCGGGCTGATCGACGAGGCCGACCTGTTGATCACCAACATGCGGGCGGGAGCACTGCAACGGCTCGGCATGGACTACGAGAACCTCGCGCAGCGCAACCCCGCGCTGGTCTACGCGCACGCGCAGGGCTTCCGCCCCGACTCGGAGCGAGCCGAGCTGGCCGCCTACGACGAAACCGTCCAGGCGGCCTCCGGAATGATCGACCTGGCCCAACGGGCCGGTGACATCGGAACGCCCGCGGTGCTGCCCAGCATCCTCGCCGACAAGGTCACCGCCCTCACGATCGCCTACTCCACCATGGCCGCGCTGCTGCACCAGCGAGCCACGGGTGAGGGCCAGCGCGTGGAGGTCCCGATGGCCGACACGCTGCTGTCCTTCAACATGATCGAACACCTGCAGGGCAACGCCTTCGACCCCCCGATGGGACCCACCGGGTTCCCCAACTCGCTGAACCAGGGCCACCGGGCGCGGCCCACCAAGGACGGACTGGTCATGATCATTCCGTACACCCCGCAGAACTTCCGCGACCTGTTCGCCGCCGCGGGGCGCCCCGACCTGGTGGAGGACCCCAGGGTCAACGGGGAGTTCATCGACGTCCGCGAGGACGGCCAGGACCTGGCGCAACTGATCGAATCAGTCACCCCGGAACTGACCTCGGACGAGTGGATCGAAGTCGGAACGAAGCACAGCATCCCCGTCGGCCCGGTCCTTCGCCTGGACGACGCCACGGAGGACCCCTACGTGCGCGAAGGACACCTGCTGGACGTGGCAGAGCACCCGACGGAGGGAAGTTACCGGGTCGTGGGGATCCCGGTGAACTTCTCCCGCACCCCCGCCTCCGTCCGCAGGCACGCCCCCCTGCCCGGACAGGACACCGCCGAGGTGCTCGGCGGCTCCGACCACTCGGACGAGACACAGGAGTGAACGAATGACGGACACCGAGAACCAACCGGTGCGCACGGAGGTTCACGAGAGCACGCTCGTGGTCACGATCGACCGGCCGAAGGCCCGCAACGCCGTGAACACCGCGGTGGCCGAAGGCATCGCCGAAGCCGTGCGGCGCCTGGACGAGGACCCGCAACTGCGTGTCGGGGTGCTCACCGGGGCGGAACGGATGTTCAGCGCGGGCATGGACCTCAAAGCCGCAGCCAACGGGGAGTCCGCCTCGATCGCGGGCAAGGGATTCGCGGGGCTGACCGAGGCCGAGCCCGACAAGCCGCTCATCGCGGCGGTCGAGGGCTTCGCGATGGGTGGAGGATTCGAGCTCGCCCTCGCCTGCGACATCGTCGTCGCCGGATCGAGCACGAAGTTCGCCCTTCCCGAGGTCCAGCGCGGGCTGATCGCGGGTGGGGGCGGAGCCGTACGCCTCCCCAACCGGATTCCGTACCACCTGGCGATGGAACTGATACTCACCGGGGAGACGATCACGGCCGAGCGCGCGGCCGAACTCGGCGTGGTCAACAGAACCGCGGAGGACGGCGCTGCCGAAGCCACGGCTCTGCAACTGGCCGCCGGAATCTCGCGGAACGCCCCCCTCGCGGTCAAGTCCGCCAAACGAGTCTCCCGGACGGCGGCACGCGACTCGGAGCAGCAGGCCTTCACGGCCCAACGCGACGAGCTCCGCACACTGCTTGCCTCCGAGGACTTCGCCGAAGGAGCACGTGCCTTCGCGGAACGTCGCTCACCGAACTGGTCCGCGCGGTAAGGAGGTCCGGCATGCGTTCGGAACAAGTCCGCCAGGCTTTGACCACACCGCTGACCAACCCGGCTTTCGCGGCCAGCGTCCCCCGTTTCACCGACCGCGAGTACCTGAACGTCGTTTACCGCACCGACTACGACGCGCTGCGAGCAGTCGTGCCGGAGCCGCTGGTCGTCGAGGAGCCACTGGTCCGCTTCGAGATCATGCGCATGAACGAGGTGACCTCCTTCGGTCCCTACACCGAAGCGGGCCAGGCCGTCCCGGTACGTCTCGGGGACGAACACGGCGAGTACCTGCACGCGATGTACCTGGACAACTTCCCGGCCATCGCCTCGGGACGCGAGCTGAGCGCCTACCCGAAGGTGCTGGCCACACCCGAGCTGCACACCGAGCACGCTGCCCTGGTCGGAACTCTGGACTACGGTAGCCAACGCGTGGCCACGGCCACCATGGGGTACAAGCACCAGCCGCTGGAGGCCGACCGCGCCGGGGAGCAGATCACAGTTCCCACTTACATGCTCAACATCGTCCCCGGCAACGACCGGACGCCACGCGTGTGCGAACTGGTGCGCACCGAGATCACCGACATCACGGTCAAGCAGGCCTGGACCGCACCGGCTCGCCTCCAGCTCTTCGAGCACGCGCTGGCGCCGCTCGCCGATCTTCCGGTACGCGGAATCGTCTCGGCGAGCCACATCCTCACGGACCTGACGCTCGGACCGGCGCACCCGGTTCACGACTACCTGCACGAGCGGTGAGCGCAGAAGGAAGGCATCATGACGGATTCACCGAATTCACCGTCCGCTCGCTTCGAGACCGCCGCGGTCATCGGGGCGGGGACCATCGGGCTCGCCTGGGCCGCGCTCTTCGCGGCTCACGGAATGCGCGTGCGGCTGTCCGACCCGCGCACCGACCTGCGGGAGTCGTTGGAAGCCGCCCTGCCGTCGCTGAGCGCGGGCCTTCCCGAGCTCGGGAGCTCCGACCCGCGCGAACGGATCGAGCTGGGCGACGATCCCGAATGGGCCGCCGAACACGCCGACATAGTCCAGGAGAACGGCCCCGAGCGGGTGGAGACCAAACGGGAGCTGTTCCGGCGCGTCGCGGACGCGGCCCCGGAGGAGGCCGTGCTCGCCTCCTCGAGCTCGGGGCTGCTGCCCAGCGACATCGCCGCGCGGCTGTCGGACGAGGCCGCGGCCCGGACACTGGTCGCGCACCCCTTCAACCCACCGCACGTGGTCCCGCTCGTGGAGGTGGTCCCCGGGGAGCGCACCGCCGAATCCGTCGGCGAAACGGCCTTCGAGTTCTACCGGAGCCTCGGTAAGACTCCGGTGCGGTTGCATCGCGAAACCTCGGGGTTCGTGGCCAACCGGCTGCAGAGCGCCGTGCTGGCCGAGTCGTTCGACCTCGTGCTGCGCGGTGTGGTCGACGCCGAGCAGCTGGACACGATCGTGAAGAACTCCCTCGGCAACCGCTGGGCCGCAGTGGGTCCCTTCGAGAGCTTCCACCTCGGAGGGGGCCCCGGGGGGATCCGGCACATGGTCGAGCACCTCGGCCGGGGAATGGCCGAACGCTGGAAGGACCTCGGCACCCCCGAGCTCGACGCCGCGAACATCGACACCCTGGCCGAGCAGACCGAACGGGCCTACGGCGGCGACGCCGAAGCGTACCGCGCGCGCTCCGCACAGCGTGACCGCAAGCAACTCGCGATCACCGAAGCCCTCCGCCGAACCGAGAACACGGACTGACCACCGGCGCGCACAGATCCGGTTTCCACTGGAAGAGGTTGATAACAATGCCCAAGAACGTCAAAACCGACCCCGACTTCTTCGGCTTCGAGGAACTGCTCACCGAGGGTGAGCGCTCCGAACTGGCCGAGATCCGCGAGATCGTCCAGCGCGAGATCAAACCGCTGGCCAACGAAGCCTGGGACCGGGCCGAGTTCCCCTTCGAAGCGATCGAGACCTTCGCGAAGACGGGCATCGCCGGGTTCCAGTACCCCGAGTACGGGGACGGACGGACGCGCAGGCCGCTGTTCAACGGCTTCCTCAGCATCGAGCTGAACAAGGCCGACCCCTCGCTGGCCGTGGCCTCCGGCGTGCACACCGGCCTGGCCATGGGAAGCATCTACGGAGGCGGTGACCAGCGTCAACGGGATCGCTGGATGCCGGACATGGTCGCCTGGAACAAGATCGGCGCCTTCGGCCTGACCGAGCCGGAGGGCGGATCCGACGTGGCAGGGGGCATGCGCACCACCGCCCGCAGGGAAAACGACGAGTGGGTGCTCAACGGGGCGAAACGGTGGATCGGCAACGGAACCTTCGCCGATCTGGTGGTCATCTGGGCCAGGGACGAGTCGGACGGCAACGTCAAGGGGTTCGTGGTCGAAAAGGACACCCCGGGGTTCCACACGAGCAAGATCGAGGGCAAGATCGCGCTGCGCTCGGTGCAGAACGCCGACATCTCGCTGAACGAGGTGCGTGTTCCGGAGGAGAACCGGCTCCAGAACATCGAGACCTTCAGGGACACCGCCAAGGTGCTGGCCAAAACCAGGGGGAACGTCGCCTGGCAGGCGCTCGGCGTGGCCATCCGCGCCTACGAGCTGGCACGGGAGTACGCGGTGGACCGCGAACAGTTCGGCAGGCCCATCGGCGGTTTCCAGATGATCCAGGACCTCCTCGTGAAGATGCTCGGCAACATCACCGCCATGTTCGGCATGGTGACCAGGCTGGCCCAGAAGATGGCCGACGGGACCGCCGGTGCCGACCACGCCGCGCTCGCCAAGAGCTTCACGACCACCAAGATGCGCGAGTGCGTGGCTTGGGCACGTGAACTGTTCGGCGGCAACGGCATCGTGCTCGACTACGAGGTGGCCAAGTTCTTCGCCGACGCGGAAGCCGTCTACTCCTTCGAGGGCAGCCGCGAGATGAACACGCTGATCGTGGGCAAATCCATCACCGGGCACAGCGCATTCACCTGATCCCCGCCCGCGGCGAGGCCGCGCCGGGATCCGCGGTCGCCCGCGAGCGGCGACCGCGTCCGACAGGTCCTCGCCACCGGCGAGCGGCCGGGATGGAAACACCCGCCCGCGCGGAGTGCCACCACTCCGCGCGGGCGGGGTCCACACCTCGGTCGACGAGCCGGGACTACTCCACCCCGGCTTCGTCCATACCGCGCAGTTCCTTCTTGAGATCGTTGATCTCGTCCCGCAGCCGGGCCGCGAGCTCGAACTGCAGTTCCCGTGCCGCGTTCATCATCTGGTCGTTGAGCTGCTGCACCAGATCGGCCAGTTCGGCCCGCGGCATGGACTCGATGTCACGGTCCTTGAGCACCCCCGAACTCACGGCGGAGGTCTCCCCGCCCGGCTTCTTGCCCCGCGAGGCGTTGCGAGCGGAACCCCCCTCGGCAACGGTCTCCTCGGTGTCCTCGGACTCGGTGTAAACCCGGTCGAGGATGTCGGCCACCTGCTTGCGCAGCGGCTGCGGATCGATGCCGCGTTCCTCGTTGTAGGCGATCTGCTTGGCCCGCCTGCGGTTGGTCTCCTCGATGGCCCGTCGCATCGACTCGGTGACCCCGTCGGCGTACATGTGGACCTGGCCGGAAACGTTGCGCGCGGCCCGGCCGATCGTCTGCACCAGGCTCGTCTCCGAACGCAGGAAACCCTCCTTGTCCGCGTCCAGGATCGAGACCAGCGAGACCTCGGGCAGGTCCAGCCCCTCACGCAGGAGGTTGATGCCGACCAGCACGTCGTACTCGCCGAGCCGAAGCTGTCGGAGCAGTTCGACCCTGCGCAGGGTGTCGACCTCCGAGTGGAGGTAGCGCACCCGGATACCCAGCTCCAGCAGGTAGTCGGTCAGGTCCTCGGCCATCTTCTTGGTGAGCGTGGTGACCAGCACCCGCTCGTCCTTGCCCGCGCGTTCGCGGACCTCCGCGACCAGGTCGTCGATCTGTCCCTCGGTCGGTTTGACCACGACTTCCGGGTCGACCAGCCCGGTGGGGCGGATGACCTGTTCGGTGAACTCGCCGCCGGAACGCTGCATCTCGTACGGCCCCGGAGTCGCCGAGAGGTACATCGTCTGCCCGATGCGGTCCGCGAACTCCTCCCAGGTCAGCGGCCGGTTGTCCAAGGCGCTCGGCAGCCGGAAACCGTGCTCGACGAGAGTGCGCTTGCGCGAGGCGTCACCTTCGAACATCCCGCCGACCTGCGGGACGGTGACGTGGGACTCGTCGATGACCAGCAGGAAGTCCTCCGGGAAGTAGTCGAGCAACGTGGCAGGCGCCGAACCGGGCTCACGCCCGTCGATGTGGCGCGAGTAGTTCTCGATGCCCGAGCAGAAACCGACCTGGCGCATCATCTCGATGTCGTACTGGGTACGCATCCGCAGTCGCTGCGCCTCGAGCAGCTTGTTCTGGCGTTCCAGCTTGCCGAGCTGCTCCTCCAGCTCGGCCTCGATCCCGCGTATCGCCTGTTCCATGCGCTCGGGACCGGCGACGTAGTGCGTGGCCGGGAAGATCCGCAGGTCCTGCACCTCGCGGACGACGTCCCCGGTGAGCGGGTGCAGGTAGTAGAGACGCTCTATCTCGTCACCGAAGAACTCCACGCGAACTGCGAGCTCCTCGTAGGCGGGAATGACCTCCACCGTGTCCCCGCGCACCCTGAAGGTCCCGCGCTGGAAGGCCAGGTCGTTGCGCTGGTACTGCACGTCCACGAGGGCACGTAGCAGGACGTCGCGGTCCGTCTCCCCGCCCACGGACAGCGCGATCGCGCGATCGAGGTACGACTGCGGCGTCCCCAGGCCGTATATGCACGACACCGAGGAGACCACCACGCAGTCCCTCCGGCTCAGCAGGTTCGAGGTCGCCGAGTGGCGCAGCCGCTCGACGTCCTCGTTGACCGAGGAGTCCTTCTCGATGTAGGTGTCGGTCTGGGGAACGTAGGCCTCGGGCTGGTAGTAGTCGTAGTAGCTGACGAAGTACTCGACGGCGTTCTCCGGGAAGAACCCGCGCAGCTCGTTGGCCATCTGAGCGGCGAGCGTCTTGTTCGGCTCCATAACGAGGGTGGGCCGCTGTACGCGTTCGATCAGCCAGGCCGTGGTCGCGGACTTCCCGGTTCCCGTCGCGCCGAGCAGCACCACGTTGGTCTCACCGGAGTTGATCCGTTTTTCCAGGTCGTCGATCGCCTCGGGCTGGTCTCCCGCAGGCTCGTAGTCGGCGACGACCCGGAAGGTTCCCTCCTTGCGCGGGATCTCGCCGACCGGCCGGAACTCGGAGTGCGCCAGGACGGGGTTCTCAGTCGCGAATGCCACGCCCCCAGCTTACGAGCTCGGAGCGACACCGCTCCGCCGCCGCGTTCCGCCTCGTGGTCGTGTTCCGGGAAAACGGCGACACGACTCACACAACTCTCGTACAGTGTCGGCGTGACGTCACAACGGGAGATCGCCGAGAGCATGGGCCTTCCGGTCCATCCTCCGAAGGTGGAGGTCTTCGACCTGGCCGCACGGACCAACACCGACTCCAAGGGCCGGGTACGGACCGTGGACGAGTACCGTCTGGAGCCGTTCGGGCTCTACATGGCACGTGAGATCGTCGACCACCCGAAACTGACCTACGTCGAGTCCTGGCTGCTTCCCGAGCTGAACCTTCGGGTCAGTGATTTCCGCTGGCGGCCCGGTCACGAGCGGGTGCAGGACTTCTACCTGGACGTCGTCTCCGTGGAGCGCGGGACACGGCGGTGGCGAACCGTCGACCTGTACCTGGACATCGTGGTTTCGGCAACGGGCTTCGCCGAGGTGCTCGACACCGACGAGTTCGTCACCGCTCTGCGCGCCGGCCTGCTGGACGAGGAGACGGCGCAGCGGGCGATGTGCGCCACCCACACGACCGTGGACGCCCTCGCCAGGCACGAATACGATCTCGCGTCCTGGTTGCGGACCTCCGGCATCGAACTGGACCGGCGCACTCCCGAGCCCTGATCGGGGTTCTGCGCTCGCCCTCGACGAGGCGGGCCCCGGAGGGGACTCCCGCTGTCCCGTGCTCGGTCGCCCCGAACTCGAACAGCGATCGCTTACCAGAAGTCACCCTGTGCAACAACCGACATACTGGCTAAATCACTGGTAAGTGTGTAACCGTCACGCGAACAGCGTTCAAAGGTTACATAACAGATCCGCCTTGTTGGTTATTTCACAGTTTTTTCGGGTTACTGTCGGATCCGTGGGTTCGGTGATCACTCCTCAGCACGTCGAAATCGTCGACGTACCCAGCGCGCAACGGCATCTGGGTTCCGGAGCCGTCCAGCAGCTGGACGACTGTCACCTCGAACGATGGGGGCTGTGCCTGGAATGCAGCACGCCGGAGGACCCGGTTCACGACAGCGAGGTCACCTGGCTGCTCCCCGATCCGGGGCTGCGACTGACCCGTTACCGGCCACGCAGTCGCCACGCCCGTCCCGACGGGAGCCTGCTGACGGCGGTCCGCATCGACCGCGACGCGCGCTCCTGGATCACGACCGACCTGCGCCTGGGACTGGAAGTCCCGCAACGGGGTCAACCACGCATCGTCAATTCGGAGGAGTACGCCTCCGCGATAAACCGAGGTCAGCTGACGCTCGACGACGCCGATCTGGCGCTGCGCACGGTGCACAGCGTCTTCGACGAAGTCAGCCTGCACCGCGACATCGAACAGTGGCTGGCCCACCGCGGGATGTTCACCGGACTTTGAGCGTCACCGGTACGGGCTCCAGCCCGTGCGCGCCGCCCACCGCTCGGCACGCGGCAGGGCCTGTTCGAACCAGGCACGCTTGGCCTCCGCGTAGCGCCGGGAGTCGACGTCCGAGGCGAACAGCTCCGCGCACCGGCTCTTGAGCTCCTCGTACTCCGCGCGGGCCTGCTCCTCCGCGCGCAACCAGGCCGGAAACAGCAGTGCCAGGCGCCAGTTGCTCCTGCCCTCCACCCGCAGATCCAACTCGACCCTTCGGCCCGGATCAGCGGAAACGTGCCGCCTCTTCCACCACTGCTCCGCCGGATCCTCGGTGCACTGCTCGTCCGAGTCGTG
This sequence comes from Actinopolyspora biskrensis, assembly GCF_013408175.1. GTDB lineage: Bacteria > Actinomycetota > Actinomycetes > Mycobacteriales > Pseudonocardiaceae > Actinopolyspora > Actinopolyspora biskrensis. The sequence continues at coordinate 380,066 of NZ_JACBYW010000002.1, read as the reverse complement.
TCCGGGCAGGCGTGGGAAACCGGCGGCGGCGAGCGGCTCGGCCAGGGCGTCGGCCTCGTCCGGGGTGCGGACGGTCAGTTGCAGGTCGAGCACGTCCTCGGAAGCCAGCCCCGGCACCGAGGTGGAGCCGACGTGATCGATCCGGGCACTTCCCCCTCCCGTTGCCCTGGCGATCCGCGCCGCCAACCGCCGGGCCTGTTCGGGCCACTCCGGATCGGGTGCGACGAGCACCGGAGGACCACTCGGGCACTGCGGGACGCGGTCCCGCACGTTGGCCTCGAAAGGCACCAGGCGCGTCTCCCACAACCGATCCACCTCGGCGCGGAGTTCCCACTGCTCGGAACCGTTGTCCAGCCAAACGTCGGCGGCCGCGCGCCGCTGCCGCTCATCGGCCTGCGCCTCGATACGGGACCGTGCGTCCTCCGCGGAGAGCCCCCGATCGACGAGTCGTCGCACGCGCTGCTCCACCGGGGCGTCCACCACGACGACCAGGTGGTAGTCGGCCTGGTAGCCGTTCTCGACGAGCAGCGCGACGTCGTGGACCACGACGGCGTCCTCTGGCGCCGCGGCGATCAACTCGGCGGTGCGGACGGCGACCCTGGGGTGCACGATCCCGTTCAACACGCTCCGGGCCGCGTCGTCGCCGAAAACCACCCGCGCCAGCGCGGAACGGTTCAGCGTCCCGTCCTCGTCGAGAACTTCCGCACCGAAGTGCTCCACGATCTCGGAAAGCCCTTCGGTCCCCGGTTCGACGACCTCCCGCGAAACGAGGTCCGCGTCGACGACGACGGCACCGTGCTCGGCCAGCCTGTTCGCGACCGTCGACTTCCCCGATCCGATTCCTCCTGTGAGACCAACGCGCAACATCCGCCCCATCCTGCCAGCTCCGGAAGAACCGAGCGGCGGGGCCGCCGCACCCACAGCTCCGCGGCCGTCTCCTCGGTCCCCGCGGCTCCCACGGCGAGGCCCCGGCCGGGGTTTCCGCTCATCCGGAAACCCCCGCACGAGCCTCGTCGGAGACCACGAAAAGGGCGACCCCGCACCACCCGGGTGCGGGGCCGCCCACGAACCGATCGGTCAACCGGTCAACGACCGGAGGTTCGTTCACGCACCGCCGGAGAGCTTCTCGCGGAGAGCGGCCAACTGCGCGTCGCTGGCCATGGCGCTCGGCTCCTGCTCTTCCTCCTCAGCAGCGGGCTCCGCGGCGGAGGTGTAGTTGCCCTCCTGGGGCTCCTCCTCCCCACCGCCTGCGGCGGCAGCGGCGGCGTCGGCCTCGGCGGCCTTGGCGACCTGGCGCATGTGGGCCTCGTAGCGCTCGAGGGCCTCGGCGTACTGCCGCTCCCACTCCTCGCGCTGGGTCTCGTAGCCTTCCTGCCACTCCTGGGTCTCCGGGTCGAAGCCCTCGGGGTAGATGTAGTTGCCCTCGTTGTCGTACTCGGCGGCCATGCCGTACTGGGTCGGGTCGAACTCCGAGTCCGGGGTGAAGCCCTCGTTGGCCTGCTTCAGCGACAGCGAGATGCGCCTGCGCTCCAGATCGATGTCGATGACCTTGACCATGACCTCGTCACCGACCTGGGCAACCTGCTCCGGGATGTCCACGTGCCGCTCGGCCAGCTCGGAGATGTGCACCAGGCCCTCGATCCCCTCGTCGACGCGGACGAAGGCACCGAACGGAACGAGCTTGGTGACCCGACCGGGCACGATCTGGCCGATCGCGTGGGTCCGGGCGAACTGGCGCCAGGGGTCCTCCTGGGTCGCCTTCAGGGACAACGAGACCCGCTCGCGGTCCATGTCCACGTCGAGCACCTCGACGGTGACTTCCTGGCCGACCTCGACGACCTCGCTCGGATGGTCGATGTGCTTCCAGGAGAGCTCCGAGACGTGCACCAGACCGTCGACCCCACCCAGATCGACGAACGCACCGAAGTTGACGATGGAGGAAACGACGCCCTTGCGGACCTGTCCCTTCTGCAGCTGGTTGAGGAACTCGCTGCGGACGGCGGACTGGGTCTGCTCCAGCCAGGCCCGGCGGGAAAGAACGACGTTGTTGCGGTTCTTGTCCAGCTCGATGATCTTGGCCTCGAGCTCGCGCCCGACATAGGGCTGCAGGTCGCGAACACGCCGCATCTCAACCAGCGAAGCGGGCAGGAAGCCACGCAGGCCGATGTCGAGGATGAGGCCGCCCTTGACGACCTCGATGACGGAGCCGCGCACGGGCTCGTCCTTCTCCTTGAGGTCCTCGATCGTCCCCCAGGCGCGTTCGTACTGCGCACGCTTCTTGGACAGGATGAGGCGGCCTTCCTTGTCCTCCTTCTGCAGGACAAGGGCTTCGACAAAGTCGCCGACGGCCACGACCTCGGCGGGATCGACATCGTGCTTGATGGACAGTTCCCTGGACGGGATAACGCCCTCGGTCTTGTAGCCGATGTCGAGCAGGACCTCGTCCTTGTCGACCTTGACGATAGTGCCCTCGACGATGTCGCCATCGTTGAAGTACTTGATGGTCTGGTCGACGGCGGCGAGGAAGTCCTCCTCCGTCCCGACGTCGTTTACTGCGACCTGCGGCTTGGTGGCGGCTGCAGTCGGGACGGTGGTGGTGTCGGTGGACATCAGGTGGGTTGCTCCGGTACGGATAGGTAGGTTGTCGGGTCTAAGGTTCTCATGCACCCGAAGTGGCCCCGCACGGGACCCGCCCGTCACGACGCCGAAAGTCCGAACGGCGTTCGGGGCCCTTGTCCCCGGCCGCTTTCCAACCACCCGGAAGCCGCAGCTCCCGGCGGGAAGCAGCACGGCCGGTGGCTTCCCACGCGGTATTTTCCGGAGAATGACCACCCCGGGAACCAGCCCCGGTGGGTGGACGGACCACGCGAAAACGGTGACCCCGGCACCGTGTTCGAACACGGGCCCTGGCGGAGACATACTCCTGGTGCGAGCGATAGCGTACCCGCCCCGGCGATCGCGGAGCAAATCGCCCCACCGATTCCGTGGCCGCCGCTGCCGGATCAGCCACGAGAACACCGAGAAAACTCCACGGAGGCAACAGTGACCGATCGCGCCACCACCGGATCCGACCAGGACGACAGGCGGCGGGCCGCGGCCTCCGCCGCCGTTCCCGAAGCGGGGCAGCACGGTTCCGGCGGGGATCCGGAGCACACCACCGCCGAGCGCGTTCTCGGAACCATCGGAACGGCGGACCGGGCCGCGGGGTCCACAGAGTCCCGTTCGGCCAGCAAGCTGTGGTGGGACGCCGACGCCGACGACTACCAGGCCGAGCACGGCCCGTTCCTGGGGGACGTGGAATTCCTGTGGTGCCCGGAGCGCCTGCGCGAACGTGAGGCGAACCTGCTGGGCGACGTCGCGGGGAAGCACGTCCTCGAGGTCGGCTGCGGGGCGGCCTCGTGCTCCCGGTGGCTGGCCTCCCGGGGAGCCCGCCCCGTGGGCCTGGACATCTCCGGAGGCATGTTGCGCCACGCCGCCGCAGGCAACGAACGTTCCGGGCGGAGCGTTCCGCTGGTCCAGGGCAGTGCGGACATGCTCCCGTTCGCGGCCGGCTCCTTCGACACCGTCTGCTCCGCCTTCGGCGGCGTGCCCTTCGTCGCCGACTCGGGGCAGGCGATGCGTGAGGTCGCCCGAGTGCTGCGCCCGGGCGGGCTCTGGGTGTTCGCGGTCACCCACCCCATTCGCTGGGCGTTCCCGGACGACCCTGGGCCGGACGGCCTGACGGCCGTGCAGTCCTACTTCGATCGCAGTCCGTACGTCGAGATCAACGCCACGGGCAGGGCCACCTACGTCGAGCACCATCGCACGCTCGGCGACTACGTGAGCCAGATAACCTCCGCCGGATTCCGCCTGCTGGACCTGATCGAGCCGGAATGGCCGGAGGACCACACCGAGGTGTGGGGGCAGTGGAGTCCGTTGCGCGGCAGGACGCTTCCGGGCACCGTGATCTTTCGCTGCCTGCTTCCCGAACGACCGGAGTAACGGGGGCGGAGCGGACCACGACCGCCGCTCGCGTCCGCGCGAGCCGATACGAGCAAAGGCACCGGAAGCGCCGTGAACAACGCACAGGAATTGCTCGAGGCCCAACAGAAGCGGTTCCGGCGGCTGGACCCCGCCCTGCCCGCGGCCTACCCGCTGCCGCGCGACGGCGAACCGGTCCTGGCTCACCTGGACGCGGGGGAGGCGGTGGCGGGGCTTTCCGCCCATGCGCACCAGCCCCCCGGTTCCCTGCCGAGCCTGTGGTCCACGGCTGACACCTACGAACTCTTCCCCCTGCTCGGCGAGCACCCGCGCGCGGGCATGGACGCGCTGCTGCGCGCGTTCAGGGAACAACTCGCGACCCGCGCGGTCCCCGAACGGGACTCCGCCTGCCTGGTCACCTGGCCCAGCCGGGACGTGTCGGCCACCCGGTCCCTGCTCGACCACGGTTTCGTCCCGTTGTCCTGCCTCGCCGTGCGAACACCGGCTCCGGAAGTAGATACGAAACTGTCTGGTACCGTAAAGATGCGTCGGGCCGGACCGCCCGATTTGGACCGGGTCGTCGAGCTGGCCATGGCCGAGCTCGAGTACGCCGCGCTGGTCGGGGCCTCCGTCCTGCGTCCCGACGCGGCCGGACTCAAGCGCAGCGCCGCCGGAGTCCGGTTGCGAACGCGGAGCACGCCCGGAGACACCGACGTTCCGGGCAGCAACGCGGGCGGCGATCCGGTCTGGCTGGCCGAGCGGGGCGAAATCCCGCTCGGACTCGCCGAGTGCGGCTGGGTCGACGCGGACAACCACCACAGTGGACACCGACTCGGCAACGGACTCTGGGGCTACGTCAACTGCCTCTCCGTCCGCGAAGAGCACCGGGGCACCGGCATCGGTCACGACCTGATGACGATGGCCCACAACGACTTCGCGGCGGCGGGCGCCGTGGGCAGCTTCCTGTACTACAACCCGGCCAACCCGGTGTCCCCGGTTTTCTGGCACCGCCAGGGCTACCGGCCGCTGTGGACGATATGGGAGATCAGACCGGCTACCGCGCTGCGTTGAGCCTCGGACGGCGGAGCCGGTCGCGACGCGAAAGGCAACGCCGAGCCGTGGAGATCGTCGCAACGGGGGTCGAGGTCGCCGGTCCGCACGGGCCGCTACTCGAACCCACCTCGCTACACATCCGTTCGGGAGAACTGCTGCTCATCGCGGGGCCGCCCGGATCGGGACGCACCGCACTGGCGCTCGCGCTCGCGGGACGCCTGCGCCCCGACAAGGGAACGGTGCTGCGCAACGGGCACGCGGCCCCTTCCCGACTACGCCGGGCCACAGCCGTGGTGGACTCCGCCGGGATCACCGAGCCGGAAGGGGCCGTCGAACTCTCCGAAGCGGTCGCCGAGGGGCTCGGCCTCGCCGGAAGACCGTTCGGCAAGCGAGCGGTGAACCGGTGGCTGTCCGAGCACGGACTGCACCGCTCGGCCCGGAAACGCTTCGAGCAGCTCGCACCGGAATGCCGGACGCGGGTGCTGCTCGACCTGGCCCGTGTCGCGCGCGGCACCGAGGCCCTGATCCTCGACTGCCCCGACCGCCACGGCGGTGACCCGCTGAGCTGGTACACCGCCGCGCACGAAGCGGCCACCCACGGATACGCGGTCGTGGCGCTGTGCGCGCCGCAGACCGCGCGGGAACTGAACGTGCGCCCGCTCCGCATCGGATCCGATCAGGTCCCGGGCACCGAACAGCCCACATCCGAGCACCCCCACACCGCTCCCACCGCCGGAACCCCCCTCAGGACCGCACCATGACCACGTTTCGTCTGGCCAGGACCGAACTACGCCGGCTGACGTCCGGCAAACTGCCCAAGCTCGCTCTCGTCGCGGTCACCCTGGTCCCGCTGCTCTACGGAGCGATGTACATCTACGCCAACTGGGACCCCTACGGAGAGCTGGACTCCGTGCCCGCCGCCGTCGTAGTCGACGACACGGGGGCCACCAGAGACGACGGGAGCAGGCTCACGGCGGGCAGCACGGTTTACAACCGCCTGACCGAATCCGGGGACTTCGACTGGAACCGGGTGAGCAGTGAGCAGGCGACCAACGGAGTCTCGGAAGGGCGCTACACCTTCGCCCTCGTGATCCCGAAGGGCTTCTCCGAAGCACTGCTCTCCCCCGGGGAGTTCGACCCGGAGCGGGCCCGGCTCCGGCTGATCACCAACGACGCGAACAACTACCTGGCCGGAACGATCGCCGACCAGGTGGTGACCCGGGTCCGCCAGGGGGTCGCGGCCGACGCGGGAAGCGACGCCGCGCGACAGCTGCTGCTCGGTCTGAGCACCGTGCACGACAAGACGGTACGAGCGGCCGACGGCGCCGGAGAACTCGCGAGCGGGGCCGGGGACCTGGACGAAGGGCTGGACAGCGCCAACAACGGCGCCGCGCGGCTTTCCCGGGGAACGCACGAACTGCTAACCGGCCAACGCCGGCTGGCCGACGGCTCGACCCAGCTCGCCGAGGGGGCGGGGGAGGTCGCGAACGGCAGCGGTGAGCTCCACCGCGGGCTGAGCCGCCTGCGGGACCAAACCGCCGAGCTCCCGGAGAAGAGCGACCGACTCGCCGACGGCGCCGAACGCGTCGCCGAGGGCAACGCCGAACTCGCCGAGAAGGCCACGAAGCTCGGGAGCGTGTCGCAGCACATAGTCGACGGGCTGGACGGGGCCAAGAGCGACATAGCCGAGAAACTGCGCGGCCTCGGGCTGTCGGAGCAGCGGATCGAGCGCATCACCCAGTCGATCGATGAGCTCGACCAGCCCGTGGACGAGGCCAACTCGGAGGTCCAGCAACGTGTGAACAAGGTCCGCAAGCTCTCGGACGGAGCGGAGCAGGTCGCCACGCACGCGCGGGAACTCGCGAACAGGACCCCCGAACTGACCGACGGCATCGCGAAGCTGGACACGGCCTCGGAAAAGCTCGCGGACGGCTCGGCCGAGGTCCACTCCGGGGCCACCGAGCTACGGGACAAACAACGGGAGGCGGTGGCCGGCGCCGAGGAACTCGCCACGGGGGCCGACGAACTGGCCTCGGGCACCACTCGGCTGGCCAGCGGCTCGGACGAGCTGGCCAGCGGCTCGCACGAACTCGCCGACAAGCTCGACAACGGCGCCGCGGACATCCCGGCCCCGGACGAGTCCACGCGCGAAGCCACAGCCGAGACCATCGGAAACCCGGTCACCGTGGACGAGCGGGCGCAGACCGACGCGGGAACCTACGGGGCAGGCCTCGCCCCCTACTTCATGGGGCTGGCCCTGTGGATCGGCGGATTCGTGCTGTTCCTGCTGATGCGTCCCCTTTCGAACCGCGCGTTGGCTGCCGGTGTCGCACCGTGGCGCACAGCGCTCGGAGGATGGTTGCCTGCCGCGATCGTGGGGACGGTCCAGGCCGTGCTGCTGTACCTGGTCGTGGTCTTCGGCGTCGGGGTCCACCCCGCGCGCCCGTGGCTGACCCTGGCTTTCCTGGTACTGACCTCGCTCGCGTTCACCGGTGTGGTGCACTCGCTCAACGCCGCGTTCGGTCCACGCGGGAAATTCCTCGCCCTGGTGTTCCTGGTTCTGCAGCTCGTCACGGCAGGGGGAACCTTCCCCTGGCAGACCATCCCCGACGTGCTGCACCCACTGCACCGGATACTGCCGCTGAGCCACGTCGTGGACGGGTTGCGGCACCTGCTCTACGGCGGCAGCGCGGACAACGCGGCGCAGGCGGCGTTGGTACTCGCCTGCTACCTGGTCGGTGGACTGCTGCTGAGCACGGTCGCCGCCATGCGGCAGCGGATCTGGACGGCCTCCAGGCTCCGGCCGGAACTGGCACTGTGAAACCGCCGCGAGCGCACCGTTGAAACAGCACGGTCGCACCCCGGAGGAGCCGGTGACGGGATGCCACGGCACTCGTCACCGGCCCTCTGCCGAGGGGCCACCGGGTCACTCCCGCGCCGACTGCTCCGGCTCGTCGTAGCGGGCGATCTCGATCAGGTTGCCGTCCGGATCGCGCAGGTACAACGAGGTGATCGGACCGACGCTCCCGGTCCGAACGACCGGACCGGCCTCTATGCGCACGTCGTTCGCCCTCAGGTGTTCCTGAACCTCGCTGAGCACGTTGCCGGTGACGAAGCACAGGTTCGCCGATCCGGGAACCGGATGCGTCGCCGTGGGTTCCACCAGGTCGCTGGCCGCGTGCAGTTTGATGGTCTGCTGACCGAAGCGCACCGCGTGCCGCTCCCCCCGGAAGGTCACGGTCTCCATACCGAGAATGTTCTCGTAGAAGTCCAACGCACGATCGACATCGGCCACGGTGAGCACCAAGTGGTCCAGTCTGTCGATGCTGATCATGATCCTCCTTCGCCGACGTCGGGGAGCCCCCAACACCACGCGTCGACCATCCGCGGTTTCTCGTGTCGTGGTACGCCAGTTCTCCGGCGGCTCGAATCCCCTGCTTGGGACAGCTAACGAACCCCCGACGGAGTCTGTACCGCCGATGCACAACTGAATCCGGGGCAGCCTAACCGCATGACCTCTTCGGAGTGACAACCGGCTGGCACGGTTCACCGGGCGTCGCCCGGACGGAAACGCCCGGTGAACAACCGCATGGCCCCGTCGCCCGGTGGAGGGGTCAGTGCGCCGCCGTGTCCCAGGAGCTCCCCGTTCCCACGGAAACCTCCAGCGGAACGTCCAAGCTCGCCGCGGAGCTCATCTGCTCACGAACCAGCCGCTCGACGGCCGCGGTCTCCCCCTCGGCCACTTCGATGATCAGTTCGTCGTGCACCTGCAACAGCATCCTGGAGGACAGCCCCTCGGAGGCCAGCGCGCGGTGCACGCCGAGCATCGCCACCTTGATGATGTCCGCGGCGCTGCCCTGGATCGGGGCGTTCAGCGCCATACGTTCGGCCATTTCCCGGCGCTGCCTGTTGTCGCTGGTCAGATCGGGCAAGTAACGACGTCGCCCGAGGATGGTGGACGTGTAGCCGTCCCTCCGCGCCCGCTCGACGATCTCGTGCAGGTAGTCGCGCACCCGACCGAACCGGGCGAAGTAGGCGTCCATCTGCTGCTTGGACTCCTCGTTGGAGATCTGGAGCTGTTGAGCCAGCCCGAAGGCGGACAGCCCGTAGACCAACCCGTAGGACATCGCCTTGACCCGACGGCGCAGCTCGTGGTCGACCTCTCCGATCGGCACCCCGAACGCCTGGGAGGCGACGTAGTTGTGCAGGTCCTCCCCGCTCCGGAAGGCTTCGATCAGCCCCTCGTCGCCGGAGAGGTGAGCCATGATCCGCATCTCGATCTGGCTGTAGTCCGCGGTGAGCAGCGTCTCGTAGCCGTCACCGACGACGAACACCTCCCGGATCCGCCGCCCCTCCTCGGTGCGGACGGGGATGTTCTGCAGGTTCGGTTCCGTGGACGACAGCCTGCCCGTGGAGGCGATCATCTGGTTCAGGGTGGTGTGGATCCGCCCGTCCGCGGCGACGGCCTTCACCAGGCCTTCCACTGTGGTCTTGAGCTTGGTGGCGTCCCTGTGCTCCAGCAGGTGCCGCAGGAACGGGTGCTCGGTCTTCTCGTACAGCCCCTGCAACGCCTCGGCATCGGTGGTGTAACCGGTTTTGGTGCGCTTCGTCTTGGGCATCCCCAGCTCGTCGAAAAGCACCGTTTGCAGCTGCTTCGGCGAGCCGAGGTTGATCTCCCTGCCGATGACCGAATAGGCCTGCCCGGCCGCCTCGTCCACTCGCGCGACGAAGCGGTCGCCCAGTTCCTCCAACCGCTGCCGGTCCACCGCTATACCGGCCTCCTCCAGGTCGACCAGCACGCACAGCAGTGGCAGCTCCAGATCGGTGAGCAGCCCACGGTTCTCGATCTCCTCGAGCTCGCCGTCCAGCGCGTCCGCGAGTTCCAGCACCGCCTTCGCCCGCACCAGTTCGGCCGCGGCGGCGTCCTTCCTGGCCTGGTCCTCGTCCTCCAGCAACGAGAGCTGACCGCTGTCCTCGCCGCCGCGCACGCTGAGATCGCGCTGCAGGTACCGCACGACCAGGTCGGGAAGTTCGAAGGAACGCTGCCCCGGACGCACCAGGTAACCGGCCAGAGCGGTGTCGCTGGTGACGCCGCGCAGTTCCCAGCCGCGTTCCCGGATCGCGTGCACGGGAACCTTGACGTCGTGGGCCGACTTGGGAACGGACTCGTCCGCCAACCACGCGCCGAAAGCGCTCTCGTCCTCGGGAGTCAGCTCCGAGACGTCCACGTAGGTCCCCGCGCCGGACGCGGTGGCCACGGCGATCCCGTCGAGGTCCCCGCTGCCCTGCGACCAGGTTCCGGTGCAGGCCAGCCCGACCCGATGACCGTCCCGGGCGTGGTTGTCCAGCCAGTCCCGCAGAGTCCCCGGTTCCGCGATCCCGCCGGACACGTGGAACCCTTCGGAAACCTCGGGTTCCTCGGGCGAGAGCGTGCTGAACAGACGATCACGCAGCACCCGGAATTCCAGGTCGTCGAACACCCGGTGCACGGCGTCGCGGTCCCACTGCCTCATCTCGAGGTCCGCCGGGCGCGCATCCAGCGCGACGTCCGAGACGAGCTGGGTCAGCTCCCTGTTGCGCAGCACCTGCGCCACGTGATCGCGCAGTTTCTCGCCCGCTTTGCCCTTCACCTCGTCGACCCTGTCCAGCAGTTCGTTCAACGATCCGAACTGCTGGATCCACTTGGTGACGGTCTTCTCCCCCACGCCGTCGATCTTGGGCAGATTGTCCGAGGGGTCGCCGCGCAGCGCCGCGAAATCGGGGTACTGGACCGGCGTCAGGCCGTACTTGTCCTGTACCGCCTGCGGGGTGAAACGGGTCATCTCGGAGACGCCCTTGCTCGGGTACAGCACGGTGACGCTCTCGGAAACCAGCTGCAGGACGTCCCGGTCACCGGTACAGATGCTGACGTCCAGCCCCTCGGCGACCGCCTGGCTGGTCAGGGTGGCGATGACGTCGTCGGCCTCGTAGTTGTCCTTGCTCAGCACCGGAACGTTCAGCGCACCGAGCACTTCCTGGATCAGGCTCACCTGACCGCGGAACTCCTCGGGGGTCGAGCCCCTGTTGGCCTTGTACTCCGGATAGGTTTCGGATCGGAAGGTCTGACGCGATACGTCGAAGGCCACCCCGAGATGCGTCGGCTGCTCGTCCCGCAGCAGGTTGATCAGCATCGAGGTGAAGCCGTAGACCGCGTTGGTGTGCTGTCCGGTGCCCGTCTGGAAGTTCTCCTTGGGCAGGGCGTAGAACGCTCGGTAGGCCATGGAGTGGCCGTCGATCAGCAGCAGGCGTCGGTGCTCGGATGCCATCACGGCGTGCGAGTCTAGGCTCAACCCCCGTCAACGGTTACGCACAGGGCAGGAGAGTGAGAAGTGGCCGAGGACACGAACGGAACGGTGCTGTCCGGCGCGGACGGGCCGGCAGCGATGCCCACCGTTTCCGAGCAGGAGCAGCTGGGGAGCAGGATGGGCATCAGAATGACCGAATACGCCCCCGATCGTGTGGTCGGAGTCATGCCGGTGTCCGGCAACAGGCAGCCCTACGGTCTGCTGCACGGGGGCGCGAACGCCGTGCTCGCCGAGCAGCTGGGGTCTATCGCGGCGGCGCTGCACGCCGGGGCCGACCGGATCGCGGTGGGGCTGGAACTGTCGTGCACGCATCACCGCGCCGCCACCGAGGGGAACGTGACCGGGGTGGCCACCCCGCTGCACAGGGGCGGGAGCACCGCCACCTACGAGATCGTCATAACCGACGAGCAGGACAGGCGAACCTGTTCGGCACGGCTGACCTGCCTCATCCGCGAGAAGCCGCCCTCCGAGTGAGCTGGTCGGCACCGGTCCGGGAGCGGAGTCCTTGCGGACCGGTGCTGTGTCGAACCGGCGCTGGGGCCGGGTCCGTGCGGACAAGCCCTGGCGGCGGGGCCGCGGAGACCGGGGCCCTCACTCCAGGCTCTCGAGCACTGCCTGGGCAACCGCCCTCATGGTGGTGCGCCGGTCCATCGCGGTACGCTGCAGCCAGCGGAAGGACTCCGGCTCCGACATGTCGTGGTTGCTCATGAGCAGGCCCTTGGCACGCTCGATCTCCTTGCGCGACTCGAGACGTTCGGAGAGGTTGGCGGCCTCCGCCTCCAACGCCTGGACCTCGGTGAAGCGCGAGACAGCGAGCTCGATGGCGGGCACCAGGTCCCGCTTGGCGAAGGGCTTGACCAGGTAGGACATGGCCCCCGCCTCCTTCGCCCGCTCGACCAGGTCGCGCTGGCTGAACGCGGTCAGAATCACGACGGGGGCGATTCGCTCCCCCGCTATCGAGGAGGCCGCCTCGATGCCGTCCATCTTCGGCATCTTGATGTCCAGGATCACCAGATCGGGACGCAGCTCCTCCGCGAGACGGACCGCTTCTTCTCCGTCACCGGCTTCACCGACGACCTGATATCCCTCCTCGCGAAGCATCTCCACAAGATCGAGCCTGATCAGCGCCTCGTCCTCGGCCACGAGCACGCGGTGCTGAGCAGCATTCGTCGCCGCGTTCGGGTCCTCGGCAGCCGGCGTGGTCACCGGATCCTCCTGGATGGTTCTCGGGTCTGCCGGTGCGGTCGCACCGGAGAGTGCAGCTTATCGTCCTGCGCACCCCGGTGAAGGCGGCAGGGGCCGCGCGAGGAGGGTGATGAGAGCTGGACCACGCGCACGGGCCGCCGCGCGATCCACGTGATCCGGCGGAGGCTTCATCACCCTTCCGGGCCGGTCGCGGCCACCCCGCCCGCGATCAGTGATCAGCGGTGTCGTATGCTTGCGTCAACAGCGGCCCCCGTAGCCCAATAGGCAGAGGCGGCGGACTCAAAATCCGTGTAGTGTCCGTTCGAGTCGGACCGGGGGCACCCTGCACCACCACCCGAAAACGGCCGCTGCGCTGGGGCGACGCGAACAGCGGCCGATCACGGTATCTGCGGCTGTGTCCGGCTCGGTGCGGGCCTGTGCGAGTCTCTCTGGCCAATGCGTGGCCACAGTTGATTGGTTGATTCGGCCCCAAGCTTGCGCCTCATGATCATAGGGTCGACGCATGAGCCAGGACTGGGATGTGCCTGTCGGAAGCCTGCTGAGCCGCGCGGAGCGCCAGCGCCGGTACGGAGGCAGCGTGCAAGGCGGCATTGAGCCGTCGACCACCACTCCGAACATCTTCCTGTACTCAGATCCCGCACGCGCTGCAGCGTTCGGCTACAGCTACGACGGCTGGACCGACGACGAGACCGTATTTCGCTACACGGGTGATGGGCAGCGAGGCCCACAGACCATGCGGAGACGGAACCTCTCTGTTCTCAACCACAAGCGTGCCGGGCGGGCTCTCCGCCTGTTCGTGGCGGACGGCGTTGTGCCGAGGACCAGTCAGAAGAACCACCGGTACCTCGGCGAGTTCGAAGTTGACCAGCAGGACCCCTACCGCGAGCTCGAAGCGCCCGACACAGCCGGTGAGCAGCGCACGGTCATCGTGTTCCACCTTCGCCCCGCCGGCCAAGCCCTTCACCGAGAGGATGACCGAAGTCAAGCAGGTGAACCAGCCACCGGCTCCGAGGCCACCCTCGCGGAACTCGAAAACCACGACACACGCACATTCACCACGGCCGGGTCAGCCCCCGCCGAGGGCGAGCGGCGAGAGAGCGAGCTCGTCCAGCGCTTCCGCGAGCACTTGGCCCGCCCAGCCGGCGTTCTGCACAGGTGGAAACTCCGACCGGCCGGAGAACTACGCCCGTTTTGGACCGACGTCTACGACGAGCACACCAACGAGCTCTACGAAGCCAAGGGCAACGCCACGCGCGACAACATCCGCCGCGGAATTGGCCAGCTCCTCGACTACAGCCGACACATCCCCCGCTCAGCTCTCAAACTCGCACTGCTCCTGCCGAACCGGCCCAGCGACGACGTCGTCAAGCTGCTGCACAGCCTGAACATCGCCTGCGTCTACGAAACAGCAGAAGGCGGCTTCAAGCGGGAAGAGACCTCACCGATCCAGTAAGCACATCAAGGGCTTGAGTAACTGCAGGGCAGCCCCTCGCGTAAGCACAGCGGCTCCTCAACCGGCCATAAAAGTGTCATGCACGAGTAAGCGATCCAGCACCCTCTGAGCCCGGCCGCGGCAGGACCCGCCCTGCGGGTTACTTACCACCCGGCTCCGGCACGTCCGACTCCGTCGCTGCCTCCGTCGTCACGGGGTCCGCGTCGTTGACAGGGACGAACTTGCCCCAGCGGCCCTGGCGGCCGTCGCCGGGCTCGGCCTTGCGCACTGTCCATCCTTTCGGCCACGTCGATCTAAGTAAGTCTTCGTGATCGAGCCGTGCCCACACCTCGGCGAAGCGAGCACGGCCGTGGAACCGCGCCCTGAGGAAGCCGACGCGGCCGTGGAACCGCGCCCCGTCGAAGGTAGTGAGGCCGTGGAAGTGCGCCCCGTCGAAGTTGGCACGGCTGTGGAACCGCGCCATGCCGAAGTGGGCGGACCCGCGGAACCGCGCCATGCCGAAGTGGGCGGACCCGTGGAACCGCGCCATGCGGAAACCGGCGCGGCCGTGGAACCGCGCCCCGCCGAATCGGGCGAGGCCATGGAAGTGGACCTCGTCGAAGTGGGCAGCCCGGACGGAGCAACCGCGGAAGTTCCCGTGGTCGAGGGTGGCTCCGGTCAGGTCGAGGTCCAGGCCGGTTCCGTCGTCGCCGCCCCAGAAGGCGGGGTTGGTGGGCTGGTCGTGTTCATCCCGGTGGGGTTGTTGGTGGTGGGCGAGTAGACGTTGGGCGGTGAGTCGTACTTGGCGTTCCTGCTGGTGTTGCTCGGCCCCGTCCAGCGACAGTCCGGCGGCTTCGGCCAGGGTGGGGGCGAGATCGAGCAGCAACGGCTGGTTGTCACCGTCCTGCCCCGCTTCGTCCTGGACGGACTGCTCGGAGCTGTCTTCCTGGTCTGGCTTGACTCCGGGTAGGGTGTAGGGCATGCGCAGGTAGGCACACCACAAATCGACGATGGTTTGCCGGTAAGTGGGGTTGTACTGGCCCAGCCGGGACAGGGCATACAAACCGGCCAGCCGCACCGGGGCCTTGTCCGAGGCCAGCTGGTTAGCGGCGGCTGTGTAGAGCTCGGTCGCGCGCCGTTCATCGGCATCGTGGCGGACACTGGCGTCTCTCTGCTCCTGCTGCAGCAATCCCACCTCGGTGGCACGTTGCCGCCGGGCCGCCAGTAGCAGAGCGACCGCCCCGCCGGTGCCCACGGCAATGCTGCCGGCCAGCTTGATGGCCTCCAAGTGGGCCTTGTCCTGCGGACTACCGCTGCCGAAGGCTGTCACCAGCCCCCAAGCCGTCAGCGTGCCTACAGACAGCACCAGGACCAGGCCAACCCAGATCGCCCAGCCCGGGATCGGCCGCACCGGCCCCCAGCCCGCAGCGGTCCTCTTGCCCCGCTCTCGAACTCGCGCGCGACCCCGTAACACCGCGAGAACCACCAGCACCCCGGTGGCGCCGAGGGTGACCAGCCCCGGCAGGCCCCAGGCGAGGAGAACGCCTCCGACCCACGCGGCCAACGCCGGCCAAGGCACCGGCACCGAGGCGGCCACCCCACCCGTTAGGGCCACGACCGCGGCCACCAATACCCACTTCGACGCTCGTACCCGTCGCAGCCACTGCCAGGAACGCTGCATCACCACCCGCACCCGACCATGATCACACCGATGGCCCTGTCCGTGGGTCGATCACGGCAGGTGGTGCTAACGCCTAATTCCCTTCAAGAGCCTGCTGGATGCGTCGCCGCGCGGCGTCTTCTTGGCCGGTGAGTACTTTGGCGTAGATCTGCAGCAGCACGTTGACGCTGTGTCCGGCCCACTCGGCGACCTGAGTGGGCGGTACTCCGGCGGCCAGCCAGGTGGACACGGCCGCGTGCCGCAGGTCGTAGGGGCGTTTCGCCAACGGGGAGGCGAACTCGTCCGGGGTCAGCGCGGCCTTGCGGGCTCGTTCCCAGGCGTGGCCGTAGGTGCTCTGCGAGAGCTCCCCACCGCGCAGCCCGTAGAACAGCTGCCCGTTGGCCCGTGGCGGGTAGGCCCGCATGTGCTCGCGCAGCAGTCGCACCAGCGGCGGCGGACAGGGCACCGGGCGGGTGTCTCCCCTGCCCCGGTGTTTGAGCTGTCGCCGGTCCCGACGCCTGCCGGTGCTGCTCCAGCGCGCCCCGGTCTCCGGGGCCGACTCGGACAGCAACAGCTCGCCCCACTCGTCCTCGGGCTCTCGCCACTGCCCTGTGTCGGGGTCGGCGACCAATTCCGGCAGGGTCACGTCCTGCCGGTGCAGGTTGACCGCCTCAGCCGGGCGTGCGGCGGCGTAGTACAGCACCGCGAAGAAGGCCACCAGCCGCGGCCCGCTCGGCCCCTGGCTACGCACGGCCTCCAACAACCGCAGGGCCTGCTGGTGGTTGACCACGGTGCGCTTGTCCAGAGCCTGCACGTTCCTCGGCGGCGACCACTTCAGCTCCGGAAGCCGGTTGCGGTCTAGCAGCCCGCGTTCGACGGCGTAGTCCAGCGCGTTGTGCAGCACCGCCCGCTTACGGCTGACCACCGAAGCCGCTGAGGGCTTGCCGTCCAACCAGGTGGCGATCAACTGCAGCGTCTCACGCAGCATCGCGGGCTCGGCCAGCGTGTTGACCGGCTTGGTGTTGGCCGCCACCCATTTCAGCGCTGCCCGCACTCGCCGAGGCTGCTCGATCGTGTCCCGACGGTCCCGGTTGAACGCCCACCCGAACAGCGCGTCCCGCAGTGTCTTGTCGTCGGGCTTGCCCCGCTCGGTGCTCAGCAAAGCTGGGGTGACCGTGGTCAGCGTCTCCGCGATGCCCTTCCGAGAGTTGCCCGACTGCTCCGGCCACTTCATGTCCACGTAGGCACACGCGAAGTCGAACCATGACATCTCTTCAACAGTGCGGCTCATCGAGACCGGCAGACCGGTATCGACTCGAAACGCCTCTCCTTTGCGTGCAGCACTGACCAGACCCGAGCGGAAGCTCTCGGCTTGGGCCTTGTTCTTGAAGGAGTCGGCTCGATCTTGCCCACCGACTTCCCAACGGACTCGATAGCTGGTGACCTTGCCCTTGGCGTTCTTACGAGTCTGGATCTTCCAGACCCGGACGTTGTAGGTGGTCTCGGTCATGCGGCGTCGTCCTCCAGGGTCTCGAGCCAGTTGTCGAAGTCGGTGCGGCGGATGCGCAGTGATCCGTTGGGCAGTCGGACGCACTTGGGAGCGCGGTTCTTGGCACGCCAGTCGTCGAACGTGGAGCGGGAGACGCTCATCTCCTCGCAGAATTCGGTGACGGTCATCCAGGTGCCGCTGCGTTTGGGCATGGGTGTCTCCTTTCCGGTCAGGCTGCTGCCTGGCTGAGGCAAGTGCGGGTCTCGTGGCAGTCGAGGCATTCGCCCCGCAGTGGCGGGGTGGTCGGAATGCGGTAACCGACGTCGCGCTGGCAGGTGCCGCAGATGCGATGTGCCCGATTCATGGCCGATACGGCGGTCAGTTGGGCGGGGCTGGGAGTACGTTTCTCGGTTGCCAGCCGCCCGTCGTAGAGCCAGGCTCGGAGCGGTTCGGTGGGGCGACGCTTGCGGGGCCGCAGGCACTGGGCCACCGGTGGGTACTCGCCGGGGCAGAGTCCGGCCTCGCGGAGCTGGCGGCGGGTGACCAGGTGCACCGGTGCCCGTTTCCACGGGTACGTCGGGATCGGGTGGTGTTCGGCGTTCGGGTCGTAGCAGTCGAGGCTCGTCCGGTAGCGGCGTTCGAGCACAGGTGTCTCCCGGTCGGTGAGCACACGCGGGGCTTGGACAGAATGGACAGAATTGACAGAACTCGGGTTTCAGCTCCGTTTGTACTGGTCACGAAGCCACGGAGTGGCGGGCGCCGGTTTGGACAGTATTGGACAGAATTTGGACAGAATTAGGTCGAGGCCCGCGCGGTGGCTGGCTCGGACTGGACACGGTGCCCCTCCCACGGGGGCGGCCGGTGATTTGTGTCCAAATTCTGTCCAGTTGTGTCCAGCGAACCACCGGTAGCTTTGTAAGCCTGTGCGCTGGATATTCGCCGCTGCTGACGGGATTGTGTCAATTGTGTCCATTCTGTCCAGGGGTCTGGTGTCGGTAGGTGGGGTGCGTGTAGTAGCGCGGACTCGGTGGGCGTCCCGGTCCGGTTCGTGTGGGTTCGACGTAGGCGATGTGGCCGTGGTCCTCCAGCAGCGCCAGTGCCGGGTTGAGGTCATTCGCCTGGCGGAAGCGTTCGCCGCGGTTGGCCCGGTGGGCTTCGCGCTTGGTGAAGCTTTCCGGGCCGGTGCGCTGGATCCAGTCGAGCAGGATGCGGGCGGCTTCCAGGTCGGGGTCGGCTCCGAGCCGATCGAACACGGCCAGGGCGTGCGCGGTGAAGTAGCGGGCGAGCCTGCGTGCGCGTTTGACGGTGTCCGCGGCCACCGGGATGGTCCAGGGCTCGCTCGGATGAGCGGCCAGGTGCAGCAGCGAAGCCAGCCGCACGGTTTGGCCGATCTGCTTGCCCGCCCAGTCACCGATGTGAGCCCACTCCCCCCGTTGCGGGTCAAGTTTGGGTTCGATCTCGTTGTGCAGCTCGACGAGTATCTGGTTGGCCTCCGGCGTGAAAGCCAGCACGGCCGGATCCGTCCAGGCGTGCAGGGTGTGGACGAGTCCGCGGAGGTGTTCGTCGTAGGTGGTGGCGATGTTCTCGGGCACCGGTGGCGGGTCGGCCAGGCGTTGGCCGACGCGGCTGTCGGGCAGGGAGTACAGGAACCGTGCCAGCAGTCCGGAACCGCGGAACAGAGCAGTGTGGGACAGCTCGTCGATGATGGCCGGTTGCACGGTGAGTCCTAGGGTGATGGCGGGGTTGTCGATGCATTCCGAGGGACGCCCCTTGCGGTCGATGCGGATCATGTCACCGCCGTGGCCCTTGAGGAACACGTCGAGGTTGGGGGCACCGGAGTAGCGCCCGGCCAGGATGGCGAAGATGCCGCCTTCGGCCGACAGCACCGCGATGCGCCCGTTCTGCTGGGACAGCAGCGAAGCCGCGGTTTCCGGGGTGAGGTCGTCGGCGATCAACCGCGGTTCGGCGGGCACGTCGGTGTCCTGGGCTTGCAGGGCGGCGTCCAGGGCATCGGCCATGGCCTGCTCGTGCTCGTCACCGTTCTTGCTCACCGCCTGTCGTTCGGCCTTTTCCTGGTTGGCCTCGGCGGTTTTACGTTCCAGCCGAGCTTGTTCGATGAGCGGGCGCGCCTTTTCCAGTAGTTCGGACTCGGCTCGCTGCAACGGGCGGGTCATGGCTCGAAACACCGGTGTTTTCCGAGTTGCCGGGGGCAGGGCGACCACGGTGTAGATGTTGACCGGCTCATCCCAGCCGGTGCGGGGGCGCGCGAGGGCACGGCCTCCGGCAGCGGTGGACAACGCGGCCAGCCCCACGCAACCGGCCAGATCGGGCGGTGTCTGGGTCGCTTCGGCCACCGCCTCGACCATGTCGCCGAGCCAGCCGGTCAGGGCGTCGGTGGGAAACTCCGGCCGCGCGCGGGTCTCGCCCAGCGGCACCGGAGGCTCCCAACCCGCGGCGGCCGCGGGAGACGCCGGGACATGCTTTGTTTCGGTTGGGGTGGGGATGGCGGTGAGATGTGTGGGCATGGTCGTGGTGGTGTCCTCGTCGGGTTTGGGTACCGGGCTGGGACGCTGGATGCGCCCCAGCCCGGGTGTTTGGGGTTGTGGCAGGCTCACGCGGCCCCCTCGTGGGAGCTGTGTTGGTCTGTCGGCGGGGTGTTTGGCCGCTGGTCCGATGACCCGCCCCTTCCGGCGGTGTCCGTTGTGGAGCCGCTCAGCCGTCCGCACGCCCCGCTCGATTGCTTCCTGAGTTGGCCTGTGCCGCCTCGGGAAGGTTCAGCCGGTGTCTCGGCCCGGCCGGAAGGCCGTGTGCGGCCGAGTCCGTGCAGGCTGTCGGGGGTGTCGCGGGTGCCGCGTTGCCAGCCGCGGGTGATGTTGCGACGGGCAATGGCTTCCTCGGTGGGTTTGCCGGTGTGTTGTCGGCGCCGCAGTGCGGCGGCCAGCAGTGCCTCGGTGGCCTCGGTTTCGCTCCAGGGGGCTTGGTCGTGGGTGGCGAGGTTGGCCAGCCTGCGTGCGGCGGCGTAGAGCAGTCGCCACCGTTCCCCGGGGCGGGTTTCGACCTTGTCGAGTTCGTCGTGCCAGATGCGGCGCCAGTAGGTCTCGGTGTGCCGCCCCGGCAGCGCCGCGGGAAGGTTGGGAGCCTGCCGAGGTTCAGGCTGGGCCGGCGGCGGTGGCAGCGCCCGGTTGCACAGCCACTCGGGAAGATCGGCGATGCCGGTGGTGTGCGAGCAGCGCTGGTAGGTTCCTTCCCGATCTTCGGGTGGAGAGTAGATTTCACATCCAGGGGCGACCACGTAGCCACCTTCGGCACGGATGTCGATCTGGTGCCCCATCCGCCCGCTTGCGTCACTGGAAACCGACAGGCCTTCGGGGCACCGGAAGTAGAGATGCCTGCCCTCGCTGGGGGTGCACACGGTCAGCGTGTCCGGCCAGGGCACCTGCTCGGCGGCCGTGATCGCGTGCAGGGCTTGCAGCCCGTCGGTGACCGGTGTGGGCACGTCACGGGCGGCCGGTGCGGGTGGTCCGGGTTTGCGGTCGAGGTCGAGTACCACCAGCCCGGAACGGCCAGTGTGGATGCCGATGTTGGCTTTCGGGGTGTAGCGCCACCACCGTGTGACCTGCCCGAGATCGGTGGTGGCAGCCAGCAGGCCGTGGCAAGGTCGGTCGTTCGCCAGGCACGGGCATTCGTGGAGTGTGCACCGGCCGTTTCCGCAGGAGCGGCAGTTGCCGAACGGACGCTTACCGTGCGGTCGTAGCGGGAACACGGCGAAGTCGTGTCCGGCCAGCCAACAGGCCACATCGTAGGGGCTACTCACTGCGGTTCACCTCCGTGAACAGGGCTGTGTGGGGACGGCTGGGGTTCATGCGGCGTGACCTCCGTGGGGATGCTGGTCACGGGGTCGGGTGGAGTAGGTGGGCAGGCTGGTCAGTTGTCGGGTGGTTTTGACCTGGTACATGTGCGTGTCTGCTTGGCTGAGGAGGTCGCTCACCGGGGTGTGCGCGGGACCGGTGGCCAGGCCGACGCTGCCGAGCACGGTCAGTCGGTGCCCGTCGATCCAGAGCGGTTCGGCCAGGGCGTGGGTGATGGCCTCGGCGCGGGCTTCGGCATGGTCGGTGGTGGGGGTGGTTCCGAGCCAGACGGCGAATTCGTCGCCGTGCAGTCGTACGGCGCGCTCGCCGTGCTGGGTGGTCTCGGCCAGCCGGGTGGCCACGGCGGCCAGCACGCGGTTGCCGGTGTCGTGGCCGTGGGCGTCGTTGATCGCTTTGAACTGGTCGAGGTCGACCAACAGCACGCCGACGAAGCCGCGACGCCAGGGACGCCGTGCGGTGCGGTACAGCGCCGTGCGGTTGCCGAGCCCGGTCAGCGGGTCGGTGTGCAGTCGGGTGCGGTAGCGGCAGGCCAGGGTGGTGGCGGCCGTGGCCCATCCGGCGGTGCCCAGCGTCAGGGCGATGTCTGGCAGCATGGGTATTTCCCTTCCTGTAGGGGTGGGAACCCGGCCAGGCCGTTGCTTGTCAGGCCTGGGCCTGGCCGGGCTGTACAAACCAGCAGGTGGTCAGAACGGGGGTGGCCCGGCTGGCTGCGCCGCGGGCTCACCGGTGGCCGCTTCGCGGGTGGCTTTGCGCACGGCCGCGGTGGCGAACTTCAGGCTGGCCCCGATCTCGGTCACGGCCAGTTCCATGACGGTGCGTTTCTCGCCGTGCTCGGTCTCCCACGAGCGTTGTTTCAGCGCTCCGGTGACCAGCACGCGGTTGCCCTTCGACAGCGATTCGACGACGTGCTCGGCCTCTTGGCGCCAGATCTGGCAGCGCAGGAAGGTGGCCGAAGCGTCTACCCACTGGCCTTGGTCTTTGTCGAATCGCCGGTCGTTGGCCGCCACGGTGAAGTTGGCGACGCACACGCCCGAGTCGAAGTACTTGATCTCAGGGTCGGCGGTCAGTGTTCCGGCCACGGTCACCTCGGGCAGTCCCGGCATGATCGGACTCCTTTCCGTCACCAGTTTGATTACTATGTGTGTATGCATTGGGGTGTGCAGTGCCGCCACCACATCGGGTGTGCATGATCAACTAGGGGATTTCGCGCGCGTGCGCGCGCTCGCGCGTTGGGCCGGGCTGGCGGGGTGTGTGGCTGTGCAGGCTGTGTACACAGCCACCACCGGCTGCTTGGCTACGCGGCGTGTTGCTCGTCGTCGGGGTGTGGGTAGTAGCTGCCAGCCTCGTCGGCGGGTGTGATCACGCCGTCTTCGGCCAGGCGGGCTAGCTCGCGGGAGGACCAGGAGCGGTCGCGGCCGTGCAGCTCGGTGGGCACGTCTTTGGGGCCGAACACGGTGGTTTGCCGGCCGATCCAGTCGTGCAGGTTGGCCCGTGCTTCGGTCAGGCTCGGCCGGGGCTGTGGAAGCGCGGTGGTGTTGGTTTCGGCGGGTAGTTCGGCGTCGGGGTCGACCTCTAGTTCGGGTTCGTGGGGTTCGGGCAGCGCGAGTACGTTCTCGTCGGTGTCGTCTTCGTCGTCGTCTTCGAGTTGGTCGAGCTGTTCGAGATCGGTTTCGACCGAGTCGTGGTTGGCTGGCTCTGCTGTGCGGCTGGGGCTGTGCAGGGGCACGACTGTTCCTCCTTCCTGCTCGGTCGTGTTGTGCTCGCTGGAGTGGTTCTCGTGGTGTGACTTGGTCGGCAGGCCGAGGGTCTTGGCGGTGGAGGCTTCCAACTCGGCGGCGTTGGGGGTGTGTTCGGCGATGTCGACGGCCAGGGCCTCATCTGAGTGGAGGTAGGTACGGCCCGGGGTGGCGAACAGCTCCTCGTCGATGCCGGGGCCTTCCAGGTACAGGCAGCCCGGACGGCGGTTTTGCCACTGCTCGGGCCGCGCCCCGGCCTCCAGAGTTTCGTCGGAGAGGCTGTATCCGGCGTCTTCGGTGGATTTCACTCCGAAGCACAGGGCCGCGCCGAGTTGGGAGCGCACGTCGGTGCTCATCTGCCGGAAGCTGGACTTCTGCTGCGAGATGACCAACGAGATCCCCGCGGATCGGGCTTCCTGGGCGATGGTGTCGAACTGGTCGACGTCCTTGAGCAGCTTGGAGGCCTCCTCGATCCAGAGGACCACATAGGGCATGCCGTGCTGCTCGTACGCGGCCGGTTCCCACTGATCCATGCCCCACTGCCCCAGCTGGGAGGCCCGGTCGGTGATTACCTGCGGGAGCTTTTTGAGCAGTTTCTTGCAGCCCCCGGCGTCGGTGACCAGGTGCGCCGCCGAGTTCTGCAGAAACTGGACCGTTTGGTCGCCTTTGGAGGGATCCAGCACGATCAGTACCGCGTCCCTGCGGGTGAGGATCTCGGCCGCGGCCAGCTTGAACCCTCCGGACTTGCCGGAGCCGTTCATCCCGTTGACCTGCACGTGGGTGGCATTGCGCGAGGTGGACTTGTCACCGGGCAGCCACAGCCGCACCACCTCGGCGTTCTCGTAGACTCCCAACTCGACCGGGTTCAGGATGGACTCGCCCGGGTGGGACGGTCCTGGCCACTGTTGCGGATCCTTGAGCACGTCCTCGGCCACCACGGTCATGGTCGCCTTGGAGGCGTCGTCGGGGTTCTCGGTGATGCGGACCGCTCCCTTGCGCAGCCCCAGCATCGCCGCGATCTTGTCCGAGGCCTTCTGCACGTCCGATACGTCGACCTCTCCGGCGGGAAGCTGCAACGGGCCGGTGACCTTGTTCGGCTGCACCTCCATCTTCCCCGGTTTGACACCGGAGAGTTTGACCTTGTCGAACAGATCCGAGGTGGTGTTCGACGATCCTTCGTCGGAGTCGCCGCCGCGTTTGAGTGCCTTGTGGATGCTCCAGGCCACCGCGACACCACCACCGCCGAATGCCCACAGCTCCAGCAGCGGAGTCTGCCACGGCCCGGCGATGGTGGCCGCGGTGGTCCACGCGGCGGTCACCCCGACCGTGGCGGTGGCGAACTGGCGCACCAGTGCCGCCCGTGCTCGGGAGCAATAGTAGGTCAACCCGGTCAGCCCAGCGCCCAGCAGCGTGAGCCCCGAACTGGCCCAGGGCATCGCCTCGGCCGAGGCGAACCACAGGTGCGCTCCGGCCGCCACCGGCCACAGCGTCAGGCCACCCACCCATTCCGGGGCGTAGGGAGCCAACCGGGAGGCCCAGTGGCCCTTCGGCTTCTGATACCCGAACTCCGAGTTGGTGCCGCCGGTGACCGCAGGGTCACCGCCACGCTTACGCTGACTGGCCATTGTTCGCACGCTCCTTTCCCGATGGCCTCGCGGTCACCGCGATCACTGGCTTACTGGTCGGTGACGTCGAACTGACGGCGTGGCCGCGACTTGGCGTTCGCCTCGGCCAGGTAGTGCTTGCGGAAGGACTGATACGTCCGCGCCAGCGAGGCAGAGGCCACCTCGACCGCCTCGGCCGACTGCCGCAGATGCTTGGCCACGATCCGGGCCCGCACCTTCGAGTCCTGCCCGAACATCTGAGGGTTGCTGCTTTGCACGTCGCGCAGCACCATCTCCAGTTCCTCCGCCGAGACGTGCAACTCGTGATACAGCGGCCGAATCAACTTGCGGCCGTTCTCGCAGTACTCCCGAATCGCCCGCGGCGAGAAGAACTCCGGATCACCCAAGCTGAAACTCTGCTCTGCCATGACAAACCCGCCTTTCTCGAAAAACACCAGGGACTTACCGACCAGACAGCCCGAGCGGCTGCCGAATCTGTGGGGATCCGCCGTAGCGGAGTGGGTTACGCGGCGACCTCGGCCGGTCCGTCGCCCCGGTTCCGGCGCAGTTCTCGTAGCACCCGCTGGGCAGTAGTCGCGCGTACTCCGAGGTGCTGCTGCACCCGGCGTCGGGTCGGGCTCGGTTCCAGCTCGCCGGATGCGATGGCTCGCCGAATCTCGGCCAGGTACTCGGTGGTTCCCGGCTGCGTCTCACTAGCACTCTGCGGGCTCGTTTTCGCTGTTCCCGACGGTTCCACCGCCCCCGTCAGCTCATGGGGCGAGGCGGCCAACCAGTCGGTGATCTCGGTGGCCAACTGCTCGCCCGTGTCGGGTTCTTCGGTCTGGTGGGAACCGCGAGGAACCAGTCCCGGAACCACCGCCGGACGTAGCCGCCGGCCCCACCGGGGCAGGGTGACCACACCGGGTGCGTACCGCAGTCGTACCGAGCCGTCGGTGGACAGTTCGCCGATGGCGTGCCGCACCGCGGCCCGTTCCATGCGAACCGCCCGCCGGTGCGCGATCCGTTGCGTTCGGGCTTGGTCTTTCTCCGCCCGGCTACGACGGGTGCGCATCGGTGCGGCCGTAATCAACTGATGCGCCACAACACCGCCGACCGCGACCAGCGCCATGACCACACCGACGAGCACACTGGAGACGTCGAGACCGTGCAGGAAGTTCAACGTCGCGTTGACCGCGGCGAACGTCCACACCCCGACGTGCAGCCAACCCACCGGGCGTCCTTCCCGACGAGCCAGGTGCACCGCGAACGCGAACGCCCACATCGCGCCCTCGGAAAACAGCGGCAACACCCCGCCGAGCGGGCCGTAGATGTCGACGCCGTAAGCGGCCATCGCCGACCACGCCAGCATCCCCGGTACCACCACGATCAGGCTCATCAACAGCTCGATCTGATGCGAACCCGCCCACTGGGCCACCGTGGCCAGCCACTGCCGACGCTCGTGCCGTCGTTGCCGTGCCCGCTCGGCACGTTCGGCCCGCTGTGCCCGCCGACGCTCGTCCGCTGCCTCAGCCGCAGCACGCTGAGTCTCGGCTCTGGTGGCCTCGGCATCCGCCCGGGCCCGTTCCGCCTCGGCCTTGGCCTCCGTCCGCGCCGCACGCGGGTCCCGATACCGCATCTGCGTCATCGCTGCTCACCTCCCAGACCGACAGGATTTGCCACGTGATCGGCCCTACTGCGGGCCTCGGCCGCTGCTTGCCTGCTCCGCTCGGCTTCCCGGGCGGCAAGTTCGGAGCCTGCGGCGGCCCCGACGTCGTAGTCGGCCGCGATCAGCTCCAACACCCGAGCCTTCTCCCGCAGCCACGCCGCACGCTCGGCCGCCGCGGCGAACGGCTTCGGCATCGTTCCCAACAGCTCCAGCAGCGCCCGGCTCGCTGTGGACAGCCCACTCATCGCCGTTCCTCCTCTCGGAAGCCGGAATGCTTGCGGGAGCGGGTACGTACATCCACCGTTCCCCGCCCCAGGGAGCGCAGCTCACCCACGGTCTGCAGCCACCACAGCCGCACCACCACGAACGTCCACAGGCCACAGAAACCGGCAACGCCGAGGAACCACCCCGACTGCACACCGGTGACCAGCCACGTGGCAGCCACGATCAGCACCGGCAGAAACAGCAGCTTGACCAGCCGCCCCAACACCCGAAACGGAAACGTCGCGATCCGCACCGCCGTCGCCATCACTGCTCACTTCCCCCAGCGGTGTTGGCCCGCTCCGCCCACGCGGCAGCCCACGCGTACAGATCGGCCTCGCTGGACTGCCATCCGATCCCCGGATCGGCCAGGAACTCCCGTCCCGCGCGGACGGCCGTGGCCATATCCGGCGTCGTGATCGGCAACGTCGTCTTGGCGAACACGTGCAGCACGATCCAGCGATCCATCCGCAGCGACACCGCACGAGCGTCCGCGGATGCCTCGACCTCCGGAGTAAGCACCACGGGGCCCTCAAGCACCGACATCGGACGCGGAACCCGATACACCGTGTCGCCCACCTCGACCGGCACTGACATCCCGAAGCTGCCCGAGCTGGTGTGCACCAGCGGCGCCAACGACACCTCGACCTTCATGCCGCCTCACCCCCGGCGAACTCGTCACCGCAGCGACCGGTCTCGCCAGGCACCAGCCACAGCACAGCTCCCGAAGCAGTACGCCGCGCCGGCACGTCCTCCGGAAGGTCCGGTCCCAGCTCCTGCTCGATCATCTCCGCGTAAAACCGCTGGACACGCAGCCTCTCCCACTCCGGCAACGGCGACTCCACCGCCGCGAGCTCCTCGGCCGTCGGTTCCACGACCTCCGGGTGCAGTTGCTCTTCTGCCCGGTCCGGTCGTCCTGGGAAGATCTCCATCGGGTCGGCTCCTCTCGTCTGGCCCGATATCGGTTCCTCGCAGTGGCGGCTGCGGGGAACCCTTTATGTTGAACAGGTACCCAACCTGTTGAGAACAAGTAGGGCACATGCCTTCTTGGGTTGTCAACCCTGTGGCTTGAGCAAGCGCATCGCGTTGACATCTCCAAGGTTGTCGACCTCGGCGGCTTCCCAACACGGGACGAGAGGGGGACCAAAGGGGACGGACTGGCTTGCCTGCCGAGTCCTCCCTTGTGCAGAGTGAGACCGGACGAGTGACTGGAGGGATCCATGGAGGCCACGCCACTGCTGCGTGTGCGACAGGAACTTGGACTCACGAAGCAGCAGGCCATACGAAAACTGAAGCGCTCCGCTGAGGACCTGGGCCAACCTCTGTTCGTCACCGACGAAAGCATCAATCGCCAGATGCGGTATTGGGAGCAGGGTTCTCGTATCGTCCCGGAGCAGTACCACGCACCGTTCTGCGCTGCTTACGGACGCTCTCCCGCTGAACTCGGGTTCACGCCGATCGAATCATCGGACTACGCAGAGACCTCAGCCGAGATAGACGACAGGCTCCGCTTCTCCGAAGTGGATTCCTCGCTTGTCGAGCTTTTCGAGAGCCAAACACAGAACTTCCGATTGCTCGACCGCAGGCTGGGAGCAGAACGGCTTTTTTCTCAGACCAGCAGCCATGTCCATCAGATCGAGGAAATGCTGAAGTACGCAGTTCCCGGAGACGAACGGGATTTGCTGGCCGCTGCTCTGGCCGAGGCTTCGGCTCTCTCGGGCTGGCAAGCTCTGGACATGCGCAATGTGCAGGATGCTTGGCGCATGCACGAACTGGCGAAAACCGGAGCACGCGAGTCGGATAACCCTTCCATCCTCGCCCATGTGACGGCCCAGCAGGCCTACGTCTTGCTGGACTCCGAACGCCCGTCGGAAGCCCTTTCGCTCGTGCAACGAGCCAGATCCAAGGACATCAATCGAGTACATCCTCGAATGCGCAGTTGGCTCGCCGCCGCGGAGGGAGAGATGCGCGCGGCGACCGGTGACTACGCAGGTACGCACAAAGCTCTGGACGAGGCGGAGCGGCTGCTGCCGAAGGAACCCGGGGATAGCGATCCGGAGCTCCCGTTCCTCGCCCTGAACAGCACGCATCTGGCCCGCTGGCGGGGACACTGCCTGGCGCGCCTCGGAGCGGATGAAGCGGTCAACGACCTGAACTCCGCGCTGGGCGATTTGGCCGGAGGCGATTTCCGACGTGCGGAAGCCGGTATGCGTGTGGACCTCGCGTTGGCCCTGAAAGCCCGCGGCGAGGAAGACGAAGCGCGCAAACATGCGAAACGCGCTGAGGAGCTGGCCGGGAACACCGGATCAGCTCGACAGCGCGCTCGTATCGAGAAGCTGCAGAATTAGGGATTCACCCGGGGTTGAAAGCCAAGTAGTGCAACACCGCGACCAACGTTCCGGAGTTGACGATCTGACCGACTGAGACCAGGTTCCGCAGCTCACTGACTGGAACCCACTGGAACTTCCCCTCGTCCAGTTCCACAACGCCGCCAACCGCCTCGACGCCCCGAGCGAGATAGACGTGGTGCGGATTGGTGACGGTCCCGATCATCGGTTCGAACGTCACGAGGTGTTCGATCGAACGGGCGCGGTATCCCGTTTCCTCTTCGAGCTCGCGCACTGCTGTCTCGGACGCGGGTTCGTCATCGTTGAGCAGCCCGCCGGGAAGTTCGTAGTTCCACACGTTCGACACGAACCGATGGCGGTACGAGAGCAAGACGTGACTCTCGTCCTCGTCCAGCACGAGGACCATCGCAGCCGGCGGAAGCCACACCTTGTGGTGCTCGAAGCGCTCCCCGGACGGCACAGTGATGTCGGCCATGTCCAGGCGAACCCACTCGCTGTCGTAGATCGTCCGTTCCCCGTGTACGAGCCATTCACCGCTTTTGCCCGGCTGCTCCATCGGAATGCTTCCCACCGATCTGCCGCTGTGCGGCCACATCACTTGTCCGGCTGGGCCACGAAGGCACCAGCCCCGTGCCGAATGACGATCGTGCCTTCGTCTGCCAGTAAGCGATAGGCCCGGCGGACCGTATTCCGCGAGACACCGTGTTGTTTGGCCAACCGTGCCTCGCCGGGAAGCGGCATCTCAGATCGAAACTCCCCGGCTGCTATCCGCTCTCGGAACTCAGCGGCCAATCGCTCGTACGCAGTCGTGGCGTCACCGGGCGATGCGGGCTCCCCTACGACTCGACGGCCATGACCGGGCAACACCTCGACAAACCCGGACTCCTCCAGGACCTCGAGCGCGGAGCGAACCGTGTTCCGAGCCACCGAGTGCTCACCGGCCAGACTCGACTCTGACGGCAGCAGAGCTCCAGGAGCGTAGTGTCCTGACTTGATCTGCCGCTCCAGCTCCGCCGCGATCACGCGGTACGTTCCACGGTCAGCCACGCTCGCCCCTCACTAGCGTCTGTTCCTTCCCTGGAAACATTATGCTTCCATGCATGCATAACGCTCATGCGTGCACGCATGGGACTTGAGGACGCACCAACAGCTTGTCTTCCCTCCGTGCCCGTGTCCACGTCCGGTGCACCGGATCCTCGGGAGCGTAACGGCTCAGGATCTCGTCCATACGCTCGTCGTAGCCGAAGCGTTCACCGGCCGGGCCGGTGGTCAGATCGGCAGCGACGAGCAGCGGCGAATCCTCGAACGGGAACTCGGCCAGCTCGGCCGACAACCCGCGCTCCTCCGCCTCGAAACGGGCACCGGAGCGACGAGCCACGAGGTTAACGACCGTCTCCGGTCAACCTTGCTCGTACAGGTAGCCGGGCACCGTCGAGCGGGTGAAACAGCGTGTGCCCGATCTCAGGGGCGTAGCCGATGTCGTGCAGCCACGCGGCGACCACGAGCGTTGCCCGCTCGTTGGGAGCCACAGCGTGCCGCAGCTCCTCGGCACGGTTCGCGACAGGTCGTTAGTTACCCCTTCTGTTGGGTAACCCCTCGTATTTCCGATCTTACATGCGTAGCCACCAAAAACCAGCTTTAATCACTATTATTTCCATTCGAAATCCCAGTACATCCCCCGATCATTTGTAAGTGCCCGAAAGGAAGCAAGCCCTAAGTTACGTTTACATGATTCTACAGCGAGAGAGTATATATCCTTGTCATGAGAGTACATTCTCCAGGTTTGCGGATGACCTTCACTGAGAGGCAGTGACGATAGATCTGGCCCTGTTAACACTATAGGAAGAACGGGACTATTAGGATTAGCCTCTGAAACTAGGTAAGCGGAGTTATTGCAAAACTCACGAAGCGCCTCTATTTCCTGTTCCGTAAAATTTTCATGAAAAGAGGCAGCCAGGACAAGGCATTCAATATTACTCTCCTTGAGGTCGCGCTGCATTCTACCCAAATTAGCCAGATCACGTGCCGTAATGTCATCACGATAACTCTTCGCTTCCCCAATTAGCAAAGCGGGGTTTCCTCGATCTGAAACAAACATCGCAATGTCTATTTCAAGCGGATTTTTTTGCTTCTCAACTTCAACCCCAAGGAGGTTATGGTAACTACTGAAAGGATGATGAAATTCTGCCAAAGTGGAAATAGCAGCCATCACAGGCAATGTCTCTTGCAACTGTGCACTTGGGATCTTTCCAGCAAGGCGATATAGCCAACCGGAATTGCTTTTCTTTTGTGTCCCCAAAGCCAACCCAAGCGGAAAAGTCTCGCGACAAAAGTCACAAACTATGTCGCTACTTAGTTCATCAGGATTCAATGTAGCTTGCGTCGTACATCTAGGACAAGAAACCGGAAGAACTGGTCTGAGTATTCGCTTATCAAGCAAACTATATACTATGTCGGTCGGATACCTCTCGATCATACTCTCGTTTGCGATCGTGGACGGCCAGTCACCACGGTAATTCTTGGCACTTTGGATAAGGGCTGCGATCGGCTTTCCTTTTGGAGTCCGAGCGGCATCATCAAGGACGGCACGAACCCCTGGCTGGTTCGCTGCATTGGATTCTACTCCCCCCAAAATGTCTATCAAACGGGAAGCAAATTTACCATTGTCTGTTTGAGCACTGCTCCACCCGACACTCTCAAATACAGTGCTGAATATATTTTCAATTTTCAGTCCAGTCAACTGAATATCTTGAGTCCCGATATGGACACCTTCAGCTCGACCTCCCATTGCAGGCCGCGAAAATACATCTGGCCCTTCCAAGTCCCTAGGTATAATCCTCGACATACTGCGTATATTCGGAACGCTGTAAGTTATTCGTGGATCAACGTCTTGCTCGGATGAGATACTAATTTGAGCGGCGGCAACTCTATACTGTTCCAATAGTTCATCTTTGTTGTCGAACACAAACGGCGTATTTATGGGCGCCTTGAACTTCATATTTCGTTTTTGAACTGACACCGAAAAAGATGATTCAAAATTGGTACTCAAAGGATGATAACTACCTTGCCACCCAAATACTTCCGGCGAACATTCCACCGCATCAATACTTTTCCCGACCTCCGATAGAACATCGTGTACTTCAAAATTTTCCTCTTTATAAATACGACTTGACCAAACAAAAACCTCTTCCGATCGACTATTAACCCAATTTCTGAGCGCCCCCATAATCCTACTGCTGTAACGCTTAGGCAAGGGAAATACATCATGCCCCGATGCTCTCGTGTTCCAATACTCCATCAAGTCCGATGGATTATCTGGATCTACGACATAAATTCCAGACTGCACTGGCATAGAATTATTGTAAACACTGCGGGACGTGTATCTAATTGGAGAATTGTCACGCCCTTCTACATGTCGCCCCAACTTCTCCTCTATTTGTAACACGCTAGCATTTCTCTGAAATTTATCTCTGTATTTTTGATGAAATTCGGATTCTCCAAATTCGCCAAACCATGCAGAAAAAAGCATGGCAAGTGGGTCCGACTCTTCCCACTCAGGAATAAACTTTCGACTCATTTCCGTTTGGAGGTCAGGCCAATATGGGGTTGCTAGCTGTTTAATATAATTATCTTGCTCCTTAAGGTTAATCGGCCCTGATTGGTTCCTTCCTAGCCATGTAAAGCCTATTTCTTCACAAATATTATTCGTTGCTTCATAATTGTCGAGTGGATACAAGGCGTCAACGTCTAGTGTTTTTGCAACACGGGAAGCCAATTCAGGCGATTCAGATGATATAAGTGGGCAGTAGATTCCACCCCAAGCTATTGTGAGGCATCTTATTGTGGATCTGAGTATCTCCATGTCCGGCCAAAACACAAAACCTATTCGGGCAGGTCGGAGTTGAATATTTCCGGTTATTGCTCCTGTATTGTCCATTTCAACCTCCCAAATGAGCATTTACTACAAAGTGGTAACTGTTCCGGTTAGTAAGGTCTGACAGTACCCTGGGCGGTATTTTTCGGTGGTGATCTTTCGATGTTGCCTCATCTATGCTCTGCCCACCACCACTTTCGTTCGATCAGCCACAGCACCACTGTCCCGATCACCCCAGAAACGATAGTCGTAGCAACCTACACCGCATGGACAGAGCCAGGGCCGGATCCTGCGCCTGAGTCGCCACATCCAGCAACAACCACCCCGCAGTGGCAGCCCTGGCCGCACTACCCAGCGCGGCCAGGGCCATCAGCCACCTCCGCAACGGCTTTACCTGCGACGGCGACTCATCGGCCGTAACACCTCGCCAGGGTCGAACGGGAAACTTCACCGCCACAACGACACCCAGCAACACGACGCTGACGAGAGTCGCCAGCCTCGGCAACCGAAGCAAGCCCCACGTAGCCAAGCCGGGGCGCCCCATACCCCGGCCAGCAGCTTCGAGCAGTCCAGCGGCACTCACGTCAGGGCTCCCTCGGCCAGCAGCACCACTGCGGCCACCAACAGCCACGTCGACCATGAAACCCGCCGCAGCAATCGCCCAGCTCGATTCAGCGCCTTCCACACCGCTGTCGTTCGCACGGCCATCATGATCACATCGACGTCCGTCCGAGGGTTCCGATCGAGCGAGAAACACGAGTGGCGCCCCGGCACCACCCCGCTACACGGCCAATGCACGGACAAACCGAGCCAAGCGGAAGCAACATCGCAGGTCACGGGCCAGATCACGCATGGACTCAAAATCCGTGTAGTGTCCGTTCGAGTCGGACCGGGGGCACCCTGCACCACCACCCGAAAACGGCCGCTGCGCTGGGGCGAAGCGAACAGCGGCCGATCATGGTTTCTGCGGCTGTGCCCGGCTCGGCGCGGGCCTGTGCGAGTGTTCACGGCGAATGCGCGGCCAATACGCGGACGCTGGGCCGAACCGAGCGGCCCTTCCGGAACCAGCATGCTCGTACGCCTGCGAACCGTCTCCGGAAATCGCGCGCACTCCTGGATCTCTCCGGCACGACCACCGAATCCCGGCCGAAAGCACCCGCTCCTGTGCGAAACTGCGATCATGCGGAGTCGGTGGTTCCGGGTACTGCTGCTCGGTGGTCTCCTGACCGTCACGGTCGCGGGATTCCTGCTGAGCCGCCCCGGTTGGCTGTTCGAGGACAGCAGTCCCGTCCGCAACATGCTCGAGGCGCTGAGCTGGATCTTCGGAATGCTCGGTGTTGCCGGTGCCGGGACCGCAGCGACGTGGCACCGACTCACCGGAGTGAACGGTCCCCCCGAGACGGATCCACCAACCCCACCCGATGTGTTGCCCGGTCGTGCCCTGCACCTCGTCTCCGGAGATCTTCCCACGGTCAGCCGGGTCGGCCTGCTCCCGCTCGGCGTCAAACCCGCGATCGACACCGACTCGGAGTCGGAGCTCCCGCCCTTCGTCCCGCGCGATCGGGACGCGGAGCTGGACCGGGCGATCGCCCGGGGTGGCATGGTGCTGGTGCACGGTCGAGCCGCCGCGGGCAAGAGCCGAGTAGCCCTCGAGGCCCTGCGCCGACGAGTTCCGGACCACAAGTTGCTCGTGCCCAACGACGGACCGGCGCTACGCGAGATCGCCGAAGCGGGCATCGACCTCACCGACACCGTGATCTGGCTCGACGACCTGGAACATTTCCTCACCCCGGACGGACTCGACCTCGGCCTGGCACACCGACTGTGCCCGAACGCCCGGAGCACGAGGATCGTCGCCACCATCCGCGACGACGAACTGGCCCGGTACGACCACGCCTCGATCTCCGGAAGCCACGATTACCCGGACGTCGTGCACAGCGCTGTCCCGCTCGTCGAACAGCTCCGGGACGAGCACCGCGTCAACCTCGCCCGACGTCTCAGTGGCACCGAACGCGACGCGGCTTCCCGCCAAACGGACCACCGCATCCACTCCGCTCTGCACGCCGAAGAAGGATTCGCCGAATACCTGGCCGCGGGCAAAGCCATGTTCGGCCGGTGGACCACCGGTGACGGCGATCTCTACCACCTCGGCCAAGCCGTCATCAGCGCCGCCGTCGACTGCCGCCGCGCCGGATACCACCGGCCCATCCCGGCTGAAGTCCTGGAAGGACTGCACGCGCACTACCTCGCTCCCGGCTGGCGGCACCGCGGCGATCTCCCCGCTTTCACAGAAGGTCTCGCCTGGGCCTGCAAGAGGGTGCTCGGCGCCAGCTCGTGTCTCCAGCCCCATAGGGACGGCACCTACCTCGCCTCCGACTACCTCCTCGACAGCGCGGAACTTCCGGCGAGCCCCCTGCACGGCCGAACCACCCCGGACACGACCCGCAGCGCAGTGCTGACTCTCTCCACTCCGCAGGAAGCGTTGCACATCGGCCAGACAGCCTGGCAGAGCGACAACACCGTCGCCGCGGAAGCGGCCTTCCGCAGCGCTGCCGGTTCGGGAGATCCGAAAGCCATGCTCGTTCTCGGAGGACTGCTCTTACGACACGGCCGGAAGCAGGATGCCCGCAACTGGCTCAGGAAAGCACGGAACCGGGACACCCGGGCTCCGAAAGGCGAGCAGTGACCCGAACCATCGAGCAAGCGGGGCCGCACCGGACGCTTCCGACGGAACGGAGGAACTCCGCAACCGCCCATCACGGCCGGGAGAACGCACCTTCGGACGCACGGTGGCCCGCGAGGGCCTGTTCGACGTCCTCGACCAGCAGGTAGTGGTCGATCGCGACCGCTGCGGTCGATCCGGCTCCCGCGGCGTTGATCAGTTGAGCGGGATCGTCCACCACGTTGCCCGCGGCCCACACTCCGTCCACGCTCGTACGGCCCGTGGTGTCCGTAGCCACCCAACCGTTCTCGCCGAGATCACACCCCAGAGCGGTCAACAGCTCGTCGTGCGGCACGAACCTGGGACCGACGAACACCGCCGACCTCGACAGCACCCGACCATCGGCGAGCTCGACACCGGACACACCGTCCTCGTGCGTCAGGACCCGTGCCACCTCCCCTTCGACGACCCGGACCCCGCGGGCGGTCAACCGCTCGTGCTCGTCCTCGGTGAGCGCGATCCGGTTGGGGAGGAACACGACGTCGGAAGACCACTGCCGCACCAGCTGTGCCTGGTGCAGGGTGAACGGCCGGTTGTCGCCGCCGAGCACGGCCAGCGGTGAATCGCGGAACTCGTAGCCGTGGCAGTACGGGCAGTGCAGCACGGCCTCGCCCCACTGCTCCCGCACACCGGTAATCCGGGGCGGTTCGTCCCGCAGCCCCGTTGCCACCAGCACGCTGCGGGTTGTCAGCTCCTTTCCACCGGCCAGGCGCACCACGAATCCGTGCACAGCGCCGCGCTCGACACCGTCCACCAGCTCGGTGAGCAGCTCACCGCCGTAACCGAGGAACTCCTCCCGGCCGGTGGCGAGCAACTCCGCCGGTTCAGCCCCGTCCCGCGACAGGAAGCCGTGCAGGTGTCCGGAAGCAGCATTGCGCGGTTGCCCGCCGTCGACGACCGACCCGCCTGCGGGATCTGCCCAGCATCGTTCCGGCGCTCAACCCTGCCGCGCCGCCACCGACCACCACCGCGTCGTACTACGACGATGGGGTCCCGCCTCGACTCCGAGCCCCCGGGATGACATCGCGCAGGCGGAAACAGCACCAACACCGTGAACGGCCGGGCCCCGGTGAACCGCACCGGAAACGGCCCATCGCGTGGTATCCCTGGCGCGGGGGCGTCCTATGAGGACCGGAGCTCGCGCCGGACTGGTGGCCGGAGTCGTCGGCCTGGTATCCGCGGCCGGGCTCCTCACGCTGCTCGCGCTGCAGGACACGCGCACGAACACCGACACGGTGTCCACCCGGTTCTCGGCCGCCCCGAGCACCGAGTACTGGACCGAGAAGAGGATGCGGGAGGCCACGCCGGCAGGCCCACTGGACGCATCACCCGGAGTTACCACACCACTCGCCCTGGGGTGCCTGATCGGATTCGCCGCCGTTGTGGCCGTCGCACTGCTCGCAGTGCGGCGGCAGCGGAACCGGCGGCACGACGAGTAGTTCCCGTTGCCCGGTGTTCGGGCTGCCCACGTTCATCCGGCTCGCCCTTTCCACTCCGAGCGAGCCGACAAGCACCGGAGTCGGCTCCGCTCCGCACAGCTCACTGTTGACGTGACCTCGATCACCCCCTATCTTCCTTCGAAGCGATTCGAAAAGTGGAAACCCTATCCCGAACGGGAACCACACATGCCCACGATCGCCGGGACCACCCGGGACGTTCGGACCTCTCCCGGCTGGGCGCCCCGCCCGCTCACCGACGGGGACTCCACGCCGGACAGCACGCGGAAACGTGACGAACGCGGGCTCCGGCAACCGGAACACCGCCCACACGCCGGAACTCCCCCGGCCGACGCCCCCGAGCCGCCGGACTCCCGGCCGCACGTGCGCGAGAGCGGCGCGCCGGAACCACACGACTGACAGGAGCACGACAGCACCGGAAGGAGGTGGCGACGATGTGGTCACTCGTCGGCTTTGTCGAAGCGATTCGACAAGCTCGTTCCGGCCGGGTCGAACGACATCCGACCGACAACCGCACACCGGCCGGGAAAGCCCCGGCATTCGGTGGCGCCCCGGACGGCAGGGGAAACCGCTCCCCCGCCCGTGTCGTCACCATCGGCCTGGTCGTGCTGCTGGTCACCGCGGGCTGCGCGGGTGGGGTGCGTTCACGCGACCCGAACGTGGTGATCGAACTCGACCACTACACGGACGCCGCGGCCGGCCGACAGTTCAGAGCGGTGCTCGACCGCTGCGCGCGGCGATTCGACCTGCGGATCCAACGGCAGGACGTGCCCACCGACCAGCTGATGCCCAAAGTGCTCCGGGACGCCACCGCGCACTCGCTGCCGGACCTGCTGTTCGTGGACAATCCCGACCTGCAAACCGTGGCCGAGACCGGAGCGCTCACCGAGCTGGGCCAGTACGGCCTCAGCGGCGAAGGGCACTTCTCCGCCATCGTGGAGGCGGGTTCCTACCGGGGAGAACTCTACGGACTCGCTCCCGGGGTGAACGGGCTCGCGCTGTTCTACAACCGCACCGTGTTCGAGAGGGCCGGGCTGGACCCACCGGAAACCTGGCAGGAGATGCGCGAGGCGGCCCGAACCCTGACCCGGGGATCCACGCACGGTCTCGCGTTCTCCGCGATCGCCTCCGAGGAGGGCTCCTGGCAGTTCGAGCCCTTCCTGTGGAGCAACGGAGGTGAGCTCGACGACCTCACCTCCCCGGAGTCGGTGCGGGCTTTGGAGTTCTGGTCCGGACTGGTCGAGGACGGACTGGCGTCCAGATCGGTGGTCAACTGGAACCAGAACGACGTCATCGACCGCTTCGCGAGCGGCCACGCGGCCATGATGATCAACGGTTCCTGGTCCCTGTCCGCTCTGGACGACTCGGGAACGGACTACGGAGTCGTGCCGATCCCGACTCCGAGCCCCGACGTCGCGCCGCAGGTACCGCTCGGCGGCGAGGTCGGTGTCGTTCCGGAAACCACTCCGCGACGGCAGGAGAACGCCGCACGCGTGTTGGGCTGCATGCTCGAACGGGAGAACATGCTGGACTGGACGACCGACCACGCCTACGTTCCGTCCCGGGTGGACACCGCCGAGCAGTACGCCCGGGACGTTCCGGCCATGAAGCCCTTCGTCACGGAAGTGGCCACCGGACGAGCGCGCACGGCCGAACTGGGGCCCCGGTACCGGGAGGTCTCCCAGGCCCTGGCCGACGCCGTCCAAGCCACCATCGCCGGGTCGGCCAGTCCCGAGCAGGCCCTGGAACGAGCCGCACGTGTCGCGGAAACCGCGGACTGACGTCAACGGTGCTGAACGGGTGGTTGTCATGACGACGGCGAGCGCGAAAACCACGAAGACCGGGGCCGCCCCGCCACGACGCGGCCGGCGCGGGATCGGCGGCGGACGTGAGCGGTTGGTCCGGTGGACCTTCGTCCTGCCGATGGCGGTCTTCCTCCTGCTGTTCTTCTGCTATCCGGTCAGCCGGAACCTGATGATGGGGTTCCAGCAGTGGACAGTTGCCTCGTTCTACGAGGGCGGTGCCCCCTTCGTCGGACTGGACAACTACGTCGAGCTCGTCACCGACCCGCTGTTCGGCACCGCCGTGCTGAACACGGCTCTGTTCACCGCTGGATCGCTGTCTTTCCAGTTCGTGATCGGCCTGGGGCTGGCGGTGTTCTTCCAACGACGTTTCCCGCTCAGCGGAGTGCTGCGCGGGTTGCTGCTGCTGCCGTGGCTGTTGCCGCTGGTGGTTTCCGGTGCCGTGTTCCGCTGGATCTACGACGAGGGTTTCGGGGTGCTCAACCAGGTCCTGCTCGGCCTGCGGCTGATCCAGGACCCGATCCCCTGGTTGTCCAGCACCCAGTACGCGTTGACCGCGGCGGTCATCGCCAACATCTGGGTGGGGGTTCCGTTCAACCTGGTCATTCTCCACAGCGGCCTCCAGGCCGTTCCCGCGTCGCTGTACGAGGCCGCGGCTCTGGACGGCGCGGGCCCGTGGCAGCGCTTCCGGAAGATCACGCTTCCGCTGCTGCGGCCGGTCATCGCCATCGTGCTGATGCTGGGACTGATCTACACGCTCAAGGTCTTCGACATGATCATGGTTCTCACCGGTGGCGGCCCGGCCAACGCCACCGAGACGTTGACCACGTGGTCCTTCGCGCTGTCGTTCGAGGAGTTCGACTTCGGGCAGGGGGCCGCCGTCGGCAACGTCCTCATAGTGATCGCACTGGTGTTCGCGCTGCTCTACCTGCGCTCCATCCGCGATTCGCTCCGCTCGGAAGGAGAGCCCCGATGAGCGCACGACGCGTGACCGACACCGCTGTCGGCATCGTGCTGGTACTCACCTTCCTGGCACCGGTGTACTGGATGATCAACGTGTCGTTGCAGAGCAGCGACGCCCTGCTGCGGACACCGCCGGCCTGGTTCCCGGCCGATCCGACCTGGGACGGCTACGTCGAGGCGATACGCACCCAGGGCTCGCACCTGCTCACGAGTCTGGTGATCGCGCTGGGGACGGTGCTGTTCACGCTGCTGGTGAGCGCACCCGCCGCCCACGCGCTCGCCAGGTTCCGGCTGCGCGGCACGCTGGCGCTGGTTCTGGTCGTGCTGCTGGTGCAGATGGTGCCCGGAATCGTGATGGCCAACTCGCTCTACCCGGTGTTCAGCCAGCTCGGGCTGCTGGACAGCTATGCGGGCATGATCCTCGCCGACTCGACGCTGACCGTCCCGTTCGCGGTGTTGATCCTGCGCACCTTCATGAGCGGGGTCCCGGGGGAGCTGATCGAGGCGGCCCGGGTCGACGGCTGCGGCCAGTGGCGCACGTTCGGCAGCGTGGTGCTGCCGGTGTGCCGCAACGCCCTGATCACCGCGGGGCTGTTCAGCTTCCTCTTCGCCTGGGCGGACTTCCTGTTCGCGGTCAGCTTCACCACGGGCAACACCATCCAGCCGATAACCGTGGGGATCTACCGCTTCGTGGGCAACCAGACCACGAACTGGAACGGGGTGATGGCCACCGCCGTACTGGCCTCCGTGCCAGCGGCGATCCTGCTGCTGACCGCGCAACGGTACGTGGCTGCGGGCATCACCGGGGGCGGCGTCAAGGAGTAGGTGCTCGCGTTCCGTCCGCTCCCCGCCGGGGAAGCCCCGGGGTGCCCGCTGCGGGAACACACCGCCGCGGGCAGACTCGGCCACCATGGAGGACGCTGAAACGGCGCGGGAGAAACTGAACGACCTCGCCCACGAACGAACCACGGTGGAGCAGCAGCTCGACGAGCTCTGGGAACGCACGCGCCGGACCATCCGCGAGGCGGACGGTGCGGGACTCAACCGCAGGGAGATCGCGGCTCTGGCCCGCGTGTCCCCCCAGACGGTGTACAAGGCGCTCGGCAGGGCCGAGCAGTAGCCGACACCCGGTCGTGCTCGGAACGGCCGGGGCGGGGCGGGGCTGTCCGGGACACGGCCGGGCGGGGGCGCCCCGCCCGGCACCCGTGTGGGCCGCCGGGGGTCCCGGTGCGGCCCCTAACCCCCCGCACCGGGCCCGGGAAGCACCCGCTTGCTCTTCTGCTCCGCCGACGTGA
Organism: Actinopolyspora biskrensis; assembly: GCF_013408175.1. Lineage (GTDB taxonomy): Bacteria > Actinomycetota > Actinomycetes > Mycobacteriales > Pseudonocardiaceae > Actinopolyspora > Actinopolyspora biskrensis. The sequence continues at coordinate 339,325 of NZ_JACBYW010000002.1, read as the reverse complement.
ACATCCCACCGCGACGAGGGCGTCCTCGGGGTCGCCGCGGAAACACATCGCCACCCGTTCCGCACGGCACGGCCCCGTTCGCGGGCGGTCTTCCGGAAGAATCGAAGAACCGTGAAAGACCGCACGGATCTCGTCCGGCCTCCCGTGAAGAGGCTCGTTTTTTCCGGAAGCCGGGTTCGTGGTCGTTCCGACACGATTGTTCACCGAGGAGCTCCACGCGGAGCGCCCGCACGCAGGACGCTCCGCGGAGTGCGCGCCTCGTCGCGGAGTTCGCGAACTCCCCACCGGCCTCGGCTCCGACGCCGGAAGCGGGGAAGGTCCTGCCGGAAACTCCCGCGACGACAGCTCGGAAAACCGGCTCCGCCGGGGCGTGCAACACCCCCGGACACCACTTCCCCCGTCCGGGCACGGCCCGGGCCGGGAACGTGATCCGGGCAATTCGATTCGAGCGCACGGAAAAACCGAGAGCGCGCTTTCCGGGGGCGACATTCAGGACTTCTTTTTCGTGACGCCGTCCGAAAAATCCACAAAAACCGAGACGTAAATCCTCGCGACGCCGGTACGGGAACAAGAACCGAAAGCACGGAAAGCGACACGAGGAATGGTCGAAGAGTGACGTACCCGGCCCAACTCCCGTCCTCGACTCCTTGTCAGGACGCGCGGTGGCGCGAGGGAGCCGACCGGAAGCCGAGCCCACTCCCCGGGGGCGGAACCACGACGTGGGCGGGAAAGTCACCACCGCCCCGCGGAGCAGCGCTCATTCGGAGTTCCGATCGTATTTCTCCGAATCACGACTTTCCCCTTCGTCCTCGTCCTCTTCCTCGGATTCACCTTCGGCCAACTCGTCCTGCAAGGCCTCGATATCGAGCGGTGGCGAACTGTACTTGAGCTCACGTGCGATTTTGGCCTGCTTGGCCTTGGCGCGCTTGCGCCCCATACGTACGTCCCCTTCCATACAGTGCTTTCCCTGCACCCACAATACAACCACGATATCGCCGCGGAGCTTTACGGGCCGCTTCGCGGCACGCCCGCACGTCCCCGCCCGAAGTACCGCCGCAGGCCCGCGCGCCGGGGCGGAAAGGTTCACCCCGCTCCATCGCGGAACCTCCGCTCCGGTCTCCCGGCCGAGAGGCCGGCGCGGAGGAGTCCCGGGGTCAGGTGGGCCCCGATCCTCCCGTGGAACGACGCGCCACCGTGCGCACCCGTGCCCTGGCCGGATCCTCCGGCTTGCTGCGCACGTGGGGCGCGCGTCCGAAGCTCGGCGATTCCTCCGGGCGCTTCCTGACGAACAGCGTCACAGTCACCCCCTCGGCGAACGCGTTGCGCCGCATCATCCGCGCGGAGGGGTCGTTCCCGTGCTCGACGTCGGTGATGATCCGTGCCGCTCCCGCGTCGAAAAGGGCCTGGCAACAGGCCTCGACCAGATGACTGGCCACACCGCTGCCGCGCGCACGGGGGTCGAGAGCGATCCATTCCATGTAGCCCCAGTCCTCGCGTTCGTCGTAGGACATGGACCCGAGCACGAAACCGAGGACCTCACCTTCGGATTCGGCCACCCAGCACGCCTCCGGCTGAGTGTCGAAGTGCTCCGTGATGCTCGACAGCGACCACGAGGTGTACGGCATGGTGGAGACGTCGAAGGTCCGAAACCCCAGGTCCAACACACCTTCCAGGTGCGCCATACGCATGGGCACAACGCTGATCGTCTCCGGGGCCATCCCGGTGCCGCCCATGTTCTCACTCCCTCGAGCCGGCCGAGCCGACGTCTCGATCGTCTCCGCGTCGCCGCTCCCATTCTCTCCTCGGACGGAACAGCACGCGGTCCGCGGCCCCTTCCGCCACGCCCGCGTCCGCCGGAGGGCCGGGACAGCTGTCCGGCGACCTGGGCGGCCAGGATCGGGGTACTCCGATGAGGTTACGCGTCGGTTCCGAGTTGATTCCTCCCGTTCCACCCCCACACACTCCTCCCGGAACAAGCCCGCCCTCCGCCCCCGTGGCCGTGTTCACTGACGCTGCGCCAGCGACGTCCTGTTCGCCGCGCTGCGTGCTATCAGAATGTCGGCCCCTCCCACCAGCAGATAGGTAACCACGGTGCCCGTGGCGGTCAAGGGCCACGCCCAGTACCCCGCGATTCGCGAACACCCGTAAGCCACGGCCACGGACGCGGAGATCGACAACAGGTCTACGGCCCCGCTTATCGTGGCCACCCGCGCGCTCTCCGGCAGAGCGCCTTTGCGGAAACGGCTGAGAAACACCCCGCCCACCAGCACGAACGCGACGGCGGCTCCCAGCGCGAAGGAAACCGTCTCCCAGCTCCTGGCCGGACCGCTGGCTCCGTTGACCAGACCGTAGGAGGAGGTGATCGCTATCGAGAAACCGTAGGCCGTGGCGTTGTTCCGCAGAGCGGTACGAACACCGCTGCCGTAAACACTCAGGCCGTTTTCGACCTGAGCGACCCTCACTTCCTCGGCGTGCCCGTCAGCGGACCGCTCCGTTTCGTCTTCCGCCATGGTCACAGAGCAGCACGCCGTGGGCCATCGAACAACTCGTCACCGCTCCCGCCGGTTCGAGCGCGGTGAAGTACCGGGCGAACCGGTGACGCGTCCTGCCCCGGGCGAGCAGTGCCGGCTCGATCCGGTGCTCCGGGTCGTGCCCCTGGCTCCCTCAGCGCAGCTCGGCGAGGAAACCGCTGACCGCGGCTTCGGCCGCCCCGAGCAGACGTCCCTGCTCACCGAACCGCGCGGTCCGCAGGTCCGCCGGGAGCTCGGGCAGCCCGCGGAGCTGGTCGAGGGCCGTGCGCAGCTCCTCCCCGGTGTGCCGCAGCATCAACCGCAGCCATCCCCCGAGCAGCACCCGACGCGGGTCGAAAACATTGACCAGGTTGGCCAGGCCGACGGCGACCGGGGGGCACATCCGGCGGAACGCTTCCAGGACTTCCGGATCGGAGCGCTCGGCCCCGGCGAACAGTTCCTCCAGGGCCGTGTGCCGGTTCGTCGGGGCGACCACCCCCACCTGGCTCAGCAGGGCGTCCGCACCGATCTCGGTTTCCCAGCACCCCCGGCCACCGCAGTGACAGGAGCGCCCACCGGGATTAGTGATCATGTGACCGACCTCTCCGGCGTAGCCGGTGCTTCCCGTCAGCAGTCGATCGTGGGTGACTATTCCCCCGCCGACTCCGACCCCGGCGGAGACGTAGACGAGGTCGGCGCAGTCCCTGCCCGCACCCCGGCGGTGCTCGGCCAACGCGGCCAGCCGCGCCTCGTTTCCGATCACGATCGGTCCGGTGAACCGGAGTTCGTCGCGCAACCGCTCGGCCAGGTTCAACTCGCGCCACCCCAGATTCGGGGCGCGGGTGACCACTCCGTCCTCGGCACGTACCAGGCCGGGAACCGCGATGCCCACCGCGAGGGGCGCGTGCTCGAACGGCTCCACTTCCGCGTGGATCAGCCGGACGAGCTGACTCACGCTCGCGGCCGGATCCCCCGGACCCCGTTCGTGCCGGGCTTCCGACTCCTCCAGCAGGGTGCCGCCGAGCCCCACACGTCCGATCCCGATGGTGTCCACATCGACCGACACGGCCAGCACGTAGGCGGTCTCCTCCCTGGGGGAGACGATCATCGGAGGACGGCCGCGGCCCGACTGCGGCCGGCTGGATCCCGTCTCGACCGCCAGCCCCCGCTCGGCGAGCTCTCCGACCAGATCCGCGATGGTGCTGCGGGTCAGTCCGGTCACCTCTCCCAGCCGCACCCTGCTGGTGGCTCCCTGCAGGTGCAGATGGCGCAACAGGGTGCGGAGGTTGTGGCGTCGCAGGCTGGCCGGATCACGGCCCTGCACGGTCGATGCGGTCAAGACGTCCTCACTCGTTCTCGCGGATAGCCGAAGCCCAGTCAACTCGGCACTGCTGAGCAGCGCCAATCGGTGTGGGGGTTGACACATCGGCAAATTTGTTTTTACCTCTTACAAATCATATTGGCTCGCAGGAGTGCACGCCCGATGACAGAGACGAAACAGCGCCACGGCAGCGCTCGCTCCGTGTATCTGCCCGCCACGATCTGCGCCATCGGCGCGCTGCTGTTCGGGTACGACACCGGGGTGATCTCCGGAGCGCTGCTCTACTTGAAAGGACCGCTCGGAATAGCCGACAACGAGTTCCTGCAGGGGCTGGTGACCAGCGGGATCCTCGTCGGCGCGATGGTCGGCGCACTGACCAGCGGCGGCCTGGCCGCCCGTTTGGGCAGGCGAATGATGACCCTGATCGCGGCGTGCGTGTTCGCGCTCGGGTCGCTGTGGGCCGCGTTCAGCCCCGACGTGGCCAATCTCGTTCTCGCCCGCTTCGTGATCGGCATCGGGGTCGGCCTCGCCTCGGTGATCGTTCCGATGTACATCGCCGAGATCTCGCCCACCCGGATCCGCGGGACCCTGACCTCGCTGAACCAGCTGCTGATCACCACGGGCATCCTGCTCGCCTACATCGTCGACTACGCCCTGGCCCCGTGGGAGGCCTGGCGGTGGATGCTCGGGCTGGCGGTCATTCCCGCGGTGGCGCTGTTCGTCGGGATGCTGTTCATGCCCGAGACCCCGCGCTGGTTGGCCAGCCGCGACCGCACGGACGAAGCCCGCGCGGTCCTGGAACGCACCCGCCCACCGGAAGAGGTCGCTGAGGGCTTCGAGGAGATCCGGGCCGCGCAACGCCAGACCGGCGAACAGCTGGGCTGGCGGGACCTGACGGCGAAATGGATCCGCCCCGCCCTGTTCATCGGGATCGGACTCGCCGTGCTCCAGCAGTTCGTCGGCATCAACACCATCATCTACTACGCGCCCACGACGCTGACGCAGCTCGGCATGGGTGACGGGGCCTCGATCGCCGCACAGGTCGGAATCGGGACCGTGATGCTGCTGTTCACCCTGATCGCGGTCCGCTACACCGACCGGATCGGCCGCAAGCGGCTGTTGCTGACCGGCAGTACCGGCATGAGCGTCAGTCTCGGAGTGCTGGGGATCCTCACCCTGATAGTCGGTGCCTCCGGACAAACCGTCGCGGTGATCACCGTCATCTGCCTGGCCACCTACATCGCCTCCTTCGGGGCGACCTGGGGGCCGGTCGTCTGGGTGATGTTGCCCGAGCTCTACCCGCTGCGGATCCGCGGGCCGGCCGAAGGGCTGGCCACCTGGAGCAACTGGGCGGCGAACTTCGTGGTTTCGCTGGCCTTCCCCGTCGTTCTCGGCGCCATCGGACAGGGCTGGTCGATGCTCATCTTCGCCGCGCTCGGCGTGCTGTCCTTCGTCTTCGTCAGCGCGTTCGTGCCGGAAACCACCGGCCGGAGTTTGGAGGGCTTGGAAACGGACCTGCACGAAGGTCCGGCCAAGGAAGGAATCGAGTCCCAACAGGTCTGACCCCGACAGCAAGTCCAGGAGGGACGGAAGTGAACAGACGACCGACACGATTACTGGCACTGATCGGTCTGTGCATGGCGTGCACCGCGTCCACCGCACCCGCCACCGCACAGGAACCGAGCACGGACGACGACGAACCCGTCTACCTCGACCCGAGCTTCTCCGCCCGGGAGCGGGCCGCGGACCTCGTGTCGCGGATGACTCCCTCCGAGAAGGCCGAACAGATGGTCAGCAGCCGTGCTCCGGCGATCCCTCGCCTCGGGGTGCGCGCCTACGGCTGGTGGAACGAGGCCGCACACGGTGTCGCCCGCGAACAGCTGGCCGACGACTCCGAACCAGAGGTGCTGACCAACACCACCTCCTACCCGGTGAGCCTGTCCATGGGCTCCACGTGGAACCCGGACCTGATGTACCGGGTGGCCCAGGAGACCTCCAGTGAGGCCAGGGAAGTCGTTCGCGACAACACGCGCGACCTCAACTTCTACTCCCCGACGATCAACCTCGCCCGCGACCCCCGTTGGGGGCGCAACGACGAGACGTTCAGCGAGGACCCCGGGCTGACGGCGAAGATGGCCGCGCAGTACGTCAACGGAATGGAGGGCAAGGACGAGGACGGCGAACTTCTGCCTTCCGCGAACGGCTACCTCAAGACCAGCACCACCATCAAGCACTTCGCGGCGAACAACAGCGAGTTCAACCGGCTCACCGGATCCTCCGACATGGACGAGCGCACGTTGCGCGAGTACTACACGGCCCCGTTCGAGGAGGTGATCCGCAACAGCTCCCCCGGGTCCATCATGAGCTCCTACAACCGGGTCAACGGGGTGCCGACCTCGGCCAGCGTGAAGCTGCTGGACACGCTGGCGCGCAAGACCTTCGGCTTCGAGGGCTTTTTCACCTCAGACTGCGACTCGGTCTACGAGATCCAGCACGGGCACCAATGGAAGCCCGCGGGCGAGCCGCTCGACCACGTCGAACGCAACGCGTACGCGAACGCTGCCGGGGTGGACCTGAACTGCAACAAGGGCTACCACGACGAGCACAACTTCGCGAACACGCTGACCAAGGCCGCCGAGCAGGGAATCGAAACCGGCAACGGGGTCTACACGGCCAACTTCATGGACGCCTCGCTGATCCGGATGTTCACGATCCGGATCAAGCTCGGCGAGTTCGACGACCCGGAGAAGGTCCCCTGGGTGCGGCGGGCACGTGAACGCGTCCCCGAGGGGAGCTGGGAGAACTCGGACTCCAACAACGCGGTCACTCAGACGCCGCAGCGGTTGAAACTGGCTCGTGAGGCCGCGTCCGAGTCGATCGTGCTGCTGCAGAACAAGTCCTCCGGCGACAGCGGGAACAAGCTCCTCCCGCTGAAGGTCCCCGAGTCCGGCCAGTACCGCGTCGCCGTGATCGGTGACCACGCCGATCCGGAGGAGATGTACCTGGGCGGTTACTCCAGCAACCAGCACTCCGCGGGCCGGGCCAACGGGGTCAACGGACACGTTGGCGTCAAGGCCGCGGTCAAAGCCGTCAACCCGGACGCCGTGGTGGACCACCTGCCCGGAACCGCTCCCGGAAACGAGCAGAAGCTCAACCGGGAGTCGGTGCGCGAGTCGGCCGACTACGACGCCGCGATCGTCTACGCCGGTACCGACGAGAGCACGGCCAAGGAGGACCAGGACCGCAAGTCGATCGACCTGCCGAGACCGCAGACCTCGCTGATCAACGAGGTCGCGGCGCGCAACCCCGACACGGTCGTCTACATGGAGACCATCGGTCAGGTCGACGTGAGCAGCTTCTCCTCCGACGTGTCGGCGATGCTGTGGAGCTCCTACAACGGGCAGCGCAAGGGCCAGGCCCTGGCCGACGTGCTGCTCGGCACGCAGAACCCCAGCGGGCACCTGCCCTTCACCTGGTACCGCGACGAATCGCAGCTCCCGGCCATGGGGGACTACAGCATTCGACAGAGCGGTAGCGGTCCGGGGCGGACCTACATGTACTTCGACGGTCGGGCCTCCTACCCCTTCGGGCACGGCCTCGGTTACGAGCGCTTCGAGTACTCCGATCTGCGGGTGGACCGCAACCAGGTGAACGCCAACGGCACTGTCCGGGCCACCGCCGAGGTCACCAACACGGGTGAGACCAAGGGCTCGGACGTGGTCCAGCTGTACACCGCTCCCCCGGACGGACCAGCACCGACGCAACGTCCGGACAAACGTCTGGCCGGCTTCGAGAAGGTGTCGCTGCAACCGGGTGAGACCAAGCAGGTGCACTTCGAGGTGCCCGTACGTGATCTGGCGTTCTTCGACCAGCAGGCCGGGCGTTACGAGGTGGCGAACGGAAACTACGAGTTCCGGCTGGCGCATTCGAGTTCCGAGGTCGCGCAACGCGCGACGGTCGGCGTGCACGGTGAGCTCAAGCCCGCACCCGCCGCTGTCAGCACCACACCGCGCGCGGCGGGCGACGGTGAGCGCGGCATCACGGTCCGCAAGATGTTTCCGCAGGACACCGTGGTGAAACCGCGGATCACCGTGTCGATGAACGACGGAACACTGCGTGGGCACATCGCCGACTCCCAGGACGCGCCCCTCCCGAGGGGCATGCGGGTCGACTACCGGAGCAACCGGCCCGACGTCGTGTCCGTGAACCGGCACGGCGGGATCCGCACCCGGGACCGGGGCGTGGCCACAGTCACGGCGAACGTCCGGTACCGCGGCACATCCGAGTCGACGAGCTTCGTCGTCAAGGTCGAGTGACGCGAGCCCCGGAGCGGAGCCCACGGCCCATCGGAGACCGGGGCTCCGGTCCGGGAGCACGAGAGCGGACACCGATCCTGCGGGAACTCGGCCCCGCCGGCAGGGGCCGATCGGTGTCCATCTCGTCAACGACAGGTGCGCAACCACTCCGAAGGAGAGGAAACCGAATGAACGACTACTCACCCACCCCGGCCGACAAGTTCTCGTTCGGCCTGTGGACGGTCGGCTTCCAGGGCGCCGATCCGTTCGGCGCCGCCACCCGTCCCGATCTGGATCCGGTCCGGGCCGTGCACAAGCTGGCGGAGCGGGGCGCGTGGGGAGTCACCTTCCACGACGACGACCTGATCCCGTTCGCCGCGTCCGACTCGGAGCGCGAGGAAGCCGTCTCCCGCTTCCGCGCGGCACTCGACGAGACCGGGATGACCGTTCCGATGGTGACGACCAACCTCTTCGGACACCCGGTTTTCAAGGACGGTGCCCTCACGGCCAACGACCGCGACATCAGGCGTTTCGCGCTGCGAAAGGTACTGCGCAACGTCGAGTTGGCGGCCGAGCTGGGAGCCGAGACCTTCGTGGCCTGGGGTGGAAGGGAAGGCTCCGAATCGGATGCCGCGATCGACGCCCACAGCGCGTTCGAGCGCTACAAGGAAGGTGTCGACCTGATCTGCGAGTTCATCCGCGACCGGGGTTACGGCCTGCGGCTGGCTCTGGAACCCAAGCCGAACGAACCCCGCGGGGACATCCTGCTGCCCACCGTGGGGCACGTGCTGGCGTTCATCGAACGTCTCCAGCACCCCGAGATGGTCGGTGTGAACCCGGAAGTCGGGCACGAACAGATGGCCGGGCTCAACTACGTGCACGGAATCGCCCAGGCACTGTGGTCGGACAAGCTGTTCCACCTCGACCTCAACGGCCAGCACGGTGCCAAGTTCGACCAGGATCTGCGCTTCGGCGCCGGTGATCTCAAAAGCGCCTTCTTCACGGTCGACCTGCTGGAGAGCGCGGGCTACTCCGGCCCGAGGCACTTCGACTTCAAACCGTCGCGGACCGAGGACGAGGAAGGTGTGTGGGACTCGGCGGCGGGCTGCATGCGCAACTACCTGATCCTCAGGGACCGCGCCGCGGCCTTCCGCGCCGATCCCAGGGTGCGGGAGGCGCTGGAAGCCTCCCGTGTCACCGAGCTCCGCCGACCCACGCTCGCTCCGGGGGAGAAGGCCGCGGAACTGCTCACCGCGAAGGAGGACTTCGATCCGGAGGAGGTGGGCAAGCGGGCCATGCGCTACGAACGCCTCGACCAGCTCGCCCTGGAACACCTCATGGGAGTCGGCTGAGCACGGATCGGGGCCTCGCGGAACGATGCTTTCCGGGTCGGGGTTCCGCCGGGCGACCACCCGCGACGGGGGCGAACGGAAGACATCGGTCAGTCGTCGAACGCGGGCTGCCTCGCAGCCCGCGTTCGGCGTAGTCTCGCACATTCACGACGCAGTGCTTTTCGAGGAGGAAGTCGTGTTCGTTCTGGGTATCGACTCGTCCACTCAGTCCACCAAGGCCGTGGTGGTGAACTCGGAGGACGGCGTGGTGGTCTCCGAGGGGAAGTCCCCGCACCCTCCTCAGACCGAGATCGACCCCGCCGTGTGGTGGACGGCCTGCGGCGAGGCGGTTCGGCAGGCGATCGACCAGGCCCCCGGACCCGTCGACGCCGTCTCGGTCGCCGGTCAACAGCACGGCCTGGTTCCGCTCGACAACGGCGGAACGCCCCTGCGGGACGCGCTGCTGTGGAACGACACCAGGTCGGCCCCGCAGGCTCGTGAGCTGATCGAACGCCACGGAGCGAACGAGCTCGCCGAACGAACCGGGCTCGTGCCGGTGGCGAGCTTCACCCTGACCAAGCTGGCCTGGCTCGCCGAGAACGAACCGCACAACGCGGATCGTTTGGACCGGGTTCTCCTGCCGCACGACTGGGTGACATGGCGGCTGGCGGGCCGCCCGGAGAGGGCTTGCACCGATCGTGGTGACGCTTCCGGGACGGGGTACTTCTCCCCGCGGTCCGGGGAGTGGCTGCCGGAGCTGTGCCGGGAGGTGCTGGGCGGGCGCACACCGCGGCTCCCCGAGGTCCTGGGCTCCTCCGACAAGGCCGGCGAGGTCAACGGACTGGACGAGCTCAGCGGTGCCGTGCTCGGCCCCGGTACCGGCGACAACATGGCGGCCGCGTTGGGGATGGGCATCGGTCCGGGCGACGTGGTCGTCTCGCTCGGAACATCGGGCACCGCCTTCGCCGTCTCCGACCACCCCACCGCCGAGGAGACCGGAACCGTGGCCGGGTTCTGCGACGCGACCGGCCGCTACCTCCCGCTCGTGTGCACGTTGAACGCCGCTCGCGTGCTGGACTCCGCCGCCAACGCCCTGGGGACCGATCTGGACGGGCTCAGCGACCTCGCGCTGTCGGCGGCCCCCGGAGCGGGGGGACTGACCCTGATCCCCTACCTCGAGGGGGAGCGCACTCCGGACCTGCCGGAGGCCACCGGTTCGCTCACGGGCATGCGGGGCACGAACATGACCCCGGAGAACCTGGCACGGGCCTCCGTGGAGGGGATGCTGTGCGGCCTGGCCGACGGAGTGGAGGCGCTGCGCGAAGTCGGGGCGACGGTGCGCCGTGTCCTGCTGATAGGAGGAGCGGCCGACTCCCCCGCCGTACGCGCGATGGCCCCCTCCCTGTTCGGCGTGGACGTGCACGTGCCGGAACCGGCGGAGTACGTCGCGCTGGGCGCGGCCAAGCAGGCCGCGTGGGTCGCAGCCGGGACCGAGCAGCCACCGGACTGGCAACTGCGCTACGAGCGGTACGAGGTCGGCGACGTCGATTCGGGGGCCGAGGTCCGGGACGCCTACCGACGGGCCCGGACCAGGATCTACGGGGTGTGAGTCGGCACCCCCCGGATCCGTCCGGGGACCGTCCGGTCTGAGTCGTGCCGGACCCGCCGGGCGCCCGGTCCTCGGCGGAACATCCGGACCACAACGCGAACGTGCCCACGAACCCCATCCATTCGTGTGTAGGTTGTCCCCTGCACGAGTCCGAATCCACGGAGGTTTCATGTACGCGGTGGAGATCAACGGGACCGCTCCGCGACTCGCGGAGGACTCCTGGGCAGCCCACGGGGCCACTTTGGCGGGTTCCGTCACGCTCTCCGCAGGGGCCAGCGTCTGGTACGGCTCGGTCGTGCGCGCCGACGGGGATCGCATTTCCATCGGCGGGTGCAGCAACATCCAGGACGGCTGCGTGCTGCACGCCGATCCCGGGTTCCCGGTGACCATCGGCGAGCACGTCTCGGTGGGGCACCGGGCCGTGCTCCACGGGTGCACCGTCGACGACGAGGTACTGGTCGGGATGAGCGCGACGGTGCTCAACGGTGCCCACATCGGTACGGGCACCCTCGTCGCCGCCGGAACCGTGATCCTCGAGGGCACGGAAATCCCGCCCAATTCGCTGGTCGCGGGCGTTCCGGGCAAGGTCCGCAGGGAGACCTCCGCCGAGGAACGCGAACTCGTGAAGGCCAACGCCGAGCACTACCTGGAACTGAAGCGGCAGCACGAACAGGCCCCCGAGTCCCGCGTTCGTTGAAGTCCTCCGTTCGGTACGCCTGGCGGTGCGGACGACGCGGCCTCCCGCCGGCTCGTGAGCGGGCGTCCCGGCACGGGGGCGACCGTCCGGGGACTCCGCGCGCTCAACGTCCGGCGGGAGCACTGCCCGCCGCGGAGAGCGAGCGGGACATCCCCAGCGCGGCGGCACGCACAGCCGGCGTCAGGGAGCTCGGCCGGGCGCCCCCGAAACGTTGAACCACGGACAGGGCGGCCACCACGTCGTGGCCGTCGTGAACCGGGACGGCCACCGACACAGCGTCCGAGGTCACCTGGCGATCGCTGATCGCCACCCCGGTGCGGCGCACCTCGGCCAACGTGTTCCGCAGCGATTCCGGATCGGTGAGCGTGTACGGCGTGTACCGGGCCAGCGGTGCTTCCAGCACGCGTTGCTGGACGTCCACGGGGGAATGCGCGAGCAGCACCAGCCCCACTCCGGTGGGCGGCATCGGAAAACGCCCGCCGATACGGGTGCGGACCCCGACCGAAGAACGTCCGGCGATCCGCTCGACGAACACCATCTCGTCACCCGCGCGCACAGCGAGCTGAACGTTCTCCCTGGTCACCTCGTAGAGGTCCTCCATGAACGGCAGTGCCACCTCGCGCAGCCCCGGACCGCGCGGAGCGAGCGCCGCGATCTCGAACAGAGCCAGACCTATCCGGTATCTGCGGTCCGGGCCCCGTTCCAGGAGCCCGCGTTCGGTCAGCTCCCCGGCCATCCGGTGCACGGTGGTGGTGGCCAGCCCGGACAAGCGGGCCATCTCGCTGAGAGTCAGTTCCGGGCGCCGGGGCGAGAACGCCGCGAGGAGATCGACCAGTTTCCCCACGACGGTTTCTTTTTCCGGTCTCTCGCCGGCCTTTCCCGCGTCGGACTCCATACGTCTCCCGAGAGTGAATCACTCGTTGTGTCCTCCACGACGGGCACACCCGGACAGAATGCAGGAGAACGGCCGGTCCATGAACCCCGTTTCCCGCTCAGCGGAAATCAAACCGCGAACTGTTTTTCCCGATCTGCGGAATCCGAAGAAGAACAGCAGCGCACGGACAGCGCTCCTGCTGGATCCTGTGCACCGCTTCCGCCCTGCCCTAGTGTGCGCCACATGACTCAGCGCAGCTCTCCACCGTACCGGGCCGACCACGTCGGCAGTCTGCTACGCCCCACCTACCTGCGCACGGCCCGCGAGGACTTCGCGGCGGGCCGCATCACAGCGGAGGCGTTGCGCGAGGTCGAGGACCGCGCCGTCACCGAAGTGGTGCGCATGCAGGAGGAGATCGGGCTCTCCACCGCCACCGACGGGGAATTCCGGCGCAGCACGTGGCACATGGACTTCATCTACCGGCTCGCCGGGATCGGAAAGTCCGACTCGACCATGAACGTACGGTTCCACAACGATTCCGGAGACGTCGAATTCACTCCGGCGGCGACCAGGGTGGACGGGATGATAGCTCTGGAAGAGCCCATATTCACCGAGGATTTCGAGTACCTGAGCGGCCAGGTCACCACGAACACTCCGAAACTCACCCTTCCGTCTCCGAGCATGGTTCACTACAGAGGTGGTCCCGCTGCCATCAGTGAAGAGGTCTACCCGGACATCGAGGAGTTCTGGAACGACCTCTCCGCCGCCTACGCGGACCAGATCCGCGCCATGGGACGGCTCGGGTGCCGCTACCTGCAGCTGGACGACACCAGCCTGGCTTACCTCAACGACCCGGCGCAGCGGGAACAGCTCGCGGCGACGGGAGCCGATGCCGAGCGCCAGCACCTGCGGAACATAAAGCAGATCAACGCGGCGCTGGCCGGAAAACCGGCGGGCATGGCCGTGACCACGCACATGTGCCGGGGCAACTACCGCTCCTCCTGGGTCGCCGAGGGTGGCTACGAGTTCGTCGCCGAGGCGGTGTTCAGCGAGCTCGACGTGGACGGATTCTTCCTCGAGTACGACGACGAGCGCTCCGGCGGCTTCGCTCCGCTGCGCTTCGTCCCCGAGAACAAGATGGTGGTTCTCGGGCTGGTAACCACCAAACGCGGCGAGCTCGAGTCCAAGGACACGTTGAAACGCCGCATCGACGAGGCGAGCCGCTACATCGATCTCGACCAGCTGTGCCTGTCCCCCCAGTGTGGATTCGCCTCGACCGAGGAGGGCAACGCCCTGAACCACGAGCAGCAGGTCGCGAAGCTGAAGCTGATCGTGGAAACCGCCCAGGAGGTGTGGGGCACCTCTTAGAGGTCGTCCTCGGGTTCGTGTCCCGAACGGCAGCGGGTTCTCCCGGTCGCGCTCTCCCGGGAACGGCCCGACACCGTGCGGTCCCCGCCCGATGTCAGGCCCTGCCCCGAGAGCAGGCGGAGGTGCCGTTCAACACGAACACACCTACTCCGTTCGAGCGAACTCGATCACGGGAGGTACCTCTCCCCCGCGTCCGAGCGGTACGCACGGGGGTGTGCCATCCGATCCGCCCTTCGGAGCTTGCGGAAACCGCTCGGCGAACCCCATCGGAACGCGTCGCCGGCAGGAACCGTCGACCGGGACCGCGGTCCCGGCAACACACGACCGGACCACTGCCGCCCCCTGTGAGAACCGGCCGCGCGGGAGACCGGAACGCGCCGGGGAACGGGAAACGCGGAGCCGGATTCACACACCGGCACGATGAGGAGGTCAGCCGATGACGTACGAGGAGAAAACGCTGCTCGGAACGCTGGCCGGAGTACTCCTGCTCGCTCCGGTTCTTCTCGGGATCGGCCTGGGGTGGCCCGTCTGGGCCTGGCTGCCGCTGGCGCTCGCTCTGCTGGCGGTCCCGGTTCTTCTCGGCAGGCGGATACTCCAACGACGCGCACAGCAGCAGATCCGCAGGGAGATGCATGAAAAACAGCAGCGCAACGAGGATCCTCCGGCGCCCCATCCCTCCTACGAAGTGAGCGGACTCCGGGTGCCCACCGTTCACCCCGAGTACCCGTTGCTGCTCTCCGCCACCGTGCACTGGGTACCGGGCCCGGGAGCGGCCGGTCCCGGGCCGGAGCGTCAGCGAGCCATCGCCGTGGAATCCGTGCACGACCGCGCCAGCGCGGTGACGGCCGAGACGGGGGCGCTGGACCACGAGATCACCGCCCATCGGTTGCAGGCCGCCCTCGGGACACTGCGGCAGGACGGAGAGGGGTACCTGCAGGCCTGGGCAACCGACATCTCCCTGTCCCTCGGGGTGGAGGACGCGGAACGACTGCGTGCGCTCAGCGAGGCCGCCAAGGACGAGGAGCTCCGGCAGCGCAGGCGGGACCAGGAGCGCGGTCTGCGCGAGTACCTGGCCGAGGACGCGCTCAAGGACACCGCCACCGCGGTGGTGTGGTGGCTGGCCCAGGGCGAGATGACCAGACGGCACCTCGAGGAGACCCTCGAGCTGGTGGACGCCCTGGACCGTCTTTCCGAGCTGGCTCACAGCTCCGGAACGGCCCGTTCCGCACCGGCCTCGTCCACCACGTGGTGGACCACCTCCGAAAGGACCGGCACCGAGTCCGAGCTCGACGGGTCACGGCAGCACGGGTTCGAGTTCGACGGGAAGAACCCCGATCCCGGAATCCTGCCCATCAACGATCAGGGCGACCGGACCGCGCTGCGGGTCTACTTCGCCAAACACATGATCGAAACGGCGCATCCGGAGGACGAGCACCAGCGTGCGTTGTTCGCCGACCGGATCGCGGACATGTTCACCACGCACCGGATGCCCCGGGAGGCCTCCAGCATCCGCGCCCACTACTCGTCTTCCGGGGCCGCGGAGGACTCCGAGACCTCGACCGCGGTGATCGACGACGCCGACTTCCCCCACCACGCGCGAGAGTCCCCCACCGGAGGGAGCGAACAGCACTGATCCCGTCTCCCCGGCGGGAAACGGATCAGGAGCCGCGCGGGTCCGGGAAGCCCGTTCGGCTCCGGTTCCGCACGCCCTCCGTCCGGAAGGGGACGAAGGGCTCAGGACTCCAGGTAGCCGAGCTGGGCGGAGAGCTCCTTGGCGGCCACCGTCATCGCGTCGACCAGTTCACGCATCCGCCTGCGGGAGAAGCGGTAGGAGGGCCCGGAGGCACTCAACGCGGCTATGACCCCGCCGTCGTGGTTGTACACGGCGACGGCGGCGGCGTTCAGTCCCAGTTCCAACTCCTCGTAACTGGTCGCGAAACCGTCCCTGACGATCGACTGGAACTCTTTGCGGAGCTCCTCCGGGTCAGTGATGGTACGGGCCGTGTACTGCTGCAGCTCCTCCTTGAGCAGGTCCTCGCGATCCTCTTCCGGGGAGTGCGCGAACAGCACCTTCCCACTGGAGGTCGCGTGCAGTGGAGTCCGCTGACCGACCCAGTTGTGCGCCGTGACTGCGGCCGTGCCGCGGGCCTGGCTGATGTTGATTGCCACGTCGTGGTCACGGATGGCGATGTTGACGGTCTCACCGAGTTCGGCCGCGAGCGAGTCACAGTACGGGCCTCCCAACCGGGGAAGGTCCATCCGTTCGGTCGCGGCGCCCGCGAGGCGCACCACCCCGAACCCGATCACGTACTTGCCCCTGTCCTTGAGCTGCTCCAGCAGGCCGCGCGTTTCCAACACGCTGACCAGCCGCGACGCGGTAGACTTGTGCACACCCAGCTCACCGGCGATCTCGGTGATCCCGACTTCGCCGTTGCGCGCCACGAGTTCCAGGATCGTCACGGCCCGATCCACCGACTGGACGAGCGCTCCCGATCCCTTACCTCGTGCGTCCGCTGCTTCACTCACTACTCAACCGTATCCGTCCGGGGACAACTGCCGGAACCAGCTGCCTGCCCAGCCGTACCGTCGAACCAAAAGCACGACCGGGATTTCGCTGGACTCCCTGTTCGCAACAATGCTCGTCCGTGTGGACGAACCCGGCGGTACCGGCGAGTTCACCGGTTGCGCTACCACCACCCGGCCTGGGCGGGGAATTCGCCCGAACCGGGACCCGTCACTTTTATCCTACCGCGCGAGGGAACCACCACGACCCCCGCGAAACCGGCCCTCCACCGGCTGAGCCCTTCCGTGCGGCGGACCGGCATCGCGCCGATCGGTTCCGACGACGCGACCCCGGCCCGACGGACTCGGTCGAGCGCTGATGCGATCGCCTCCGCGGACTCATCCCTCCAGGAACTCGGCCATGGCGTCGAGCAGGAGATCCGCGAGGTACTCCGCGAACGAGCAACGCACCAGAACGCGGTACTCGGGGTCCGGCCCCACCTGCCACAGCACAGCGACAGTACGACCGAGCAGCGTCTGCGCGCAGTCGCCGACCGAAAAAGCACGCGGGTGCAGATCCAGGGAGCACACCTTTTCCAGCACCTCACGCGCGGCCGGACCGGCGAGCCGCAGCGTCGTCCTGTTCGCGGACACGTCCACCGAGGAACCGCTGGCGTCCTGCTGCGCGGAACGAACCGCCCGCAGCGCTCCACGAGCGCGCTCCTCCTCGGCCACGAGCAGCCACTCGTCCGGCCCCAGCCACAGCAGGGCCCGCCCCTCGTCGCCGCTGACCTTGTTCGCAGCGGGCGGTGTCAGATCGAGCGCCTCGGCCACCGCCTCCGAAACAGCATCGTCCGGAGGGACTCGAAGGTTGAGCTGGGTCAGGAACGGTTCCTCCCGGAGGCGGACTCCCCTCGGGCCGAGCGCCGTGGCTCGTTCGAACTCCGCACCGCGGTGCTCCAGCGGGCTGTGCCGTGGCGCCGCCGTGGCGGTGTCCGCTTCGGCGAGATCGGTTTCAACCCTGTGCAGGACCGTCACGTCGAACTCCTTCCGGATCGTAGAGAACGGGGGTGGTTATCTCCACCTCGATGTCGGAACCGTCCACGGGGGAGCGCAGCACTTCCCCGACCCGTTCCTGCCCCCTGCTGACCAGCCCGAGCGCGAAGGTGCGTCCGAGAGCGGCGCTGTGGTAGCTCGAAGTGACGTGCCCCAGCATCGGCACCGGAGGACGCCGGGAAGCATCGGGCTCGACCAGATGAGCTCCCTCGGGCAGCAGGGTGTCGGTGTCCACGGGCAGCAGCCCCACCAGCTGCTTGCGGTCCTCGCGCAGCATCTCGGGGCGGCTCAACGAACGTTTCCCGATGAAATCCTTGCGGCGGGAGACCGCCCAGTCCATGCCCAGGTCCAGTGGTGTGACGGTGCCGTCGGTGTCCTGCCCGACGATCACGAACCCCTTCTCGGCACGCAGCACGTGCATCGTCTCCGTGCCGTAGGGAGTGATGTCCAGATCGGCGCCCGCCGCCATCGCGGCGTCCCACAGCGCCCGGCCGTACCACCCGGCCACATTGATCTCGAAAGCCAGCTCCCCGGAGAAGGACACCCTTGCCACCCTGGCCGGCGTCCCGTTGCCGAGGACCGTCTCCCGGAACCGCATGAAGCCGAAGGACTCGGCGGAGACGTCCAGATCGGGGGCCAGGCGCCCCACCACCGTCCTGGAATCGGGTCCCACAACGGCGACGGCCGCCCACTGCTCGGTCACCGAAGTGCAGTAGACGTCCAGTTCGGGCCATTCTGTCTGCAACCACTCCTCGAGCCAGTCCAGCACCTTCGCCGCCCCACCGGTGGTGGTGCTCATCAGGTACCGGTCCTCGGCCAGCCGCATCGACACACCGTCGTCGAGGACCATTCCGTCCGCCCCGCACATCATCCCGTAGCGGGCTCTGCCGACGGGGAGGTTGGCGAAACCGTTGGTGTACACGCGGTCGAGAAAGGTCGGGGCGTCCGAACCGACCACCTCGATGCGCCCCAGCGTGCTCACGTCCTGAATGGCCACGCCGGTGCGCGCCGCCGCGCACTCCCGCAGGACCGCGCTGTGCATGTCCTCGCCCGAACGGGGGTAGTAACGCGGCCGTTTCCACTGGCCCACGTCCTCGAAGACCGCTCCGGCCTGTTCGTGCCGGGAGTGCATGGGAGTCGTGCGCACCGGGTCGTAGAGCGACCCGTGGGTTCGGCCCGCGAACAGGGCGATGGGCACCGGCGTGTAGGGCGGGCGGAACGTCGTGGTGCCGACCTCGCCGGGGGAGTTCGCCGCGAGCGTCTCGGCCAGCACGCCGATCGCGTTCACCCCGGAGTTCTTGCCCTGCTCGACGCCCGTGGAAATGGTCGTGTACCGCTTGACGTGCTGGACCGAACGCATCCCCGTCTCGGTGGCGGCGTGGATGTCGGCCACGGTTGCGTCGCGTTGCAGATCGACGAAGTGGTCCGTGCAGGCTTCCGGTGGACGCGATTCGTCCGGAACCGCCCAGACGGGACGGGGACGGGCTCCGGGGCGGTCCCCGTCGACCTGGGGCACGGGGGGCGGCGCGATCCGGAAACCGGCGACGGTCGCGGCTTCGGCGCCCGCCGCGAACCCCTGTGCCAGGCAACCGGCCAGGTCGTAGGTCCCGCGCGCCGCTCCCACGACTCGCGTCGAGCGCCCCCCGGTGTTCAGCGGCACGAACCCGGCGACAACCGGGTCCCAGCGCACCGTGCCACCGCTCTGCGCGAACAGCTGAACGGCCGGGTTCCACCCACCGCAGACGGCCAGCAGGTCACAGGAAACGTCGACGGGCGAGCCGTTGAGCGCACCGCCGGTGTCCAGGCCGCGGATTCTCACCGCGGAAATCCGCGGGGCCCCCTCCGTGGCGACCACGGCCGCACCGGGGTAAACCTGCGCCCCGGCCGCACGGGCCTGTTCGACCAGCCGCGCGGGGGGATCCGGCCGGGTGTCGACGATCGCGGGAACCCGCGCTCCGGAGGAGAGCAGGTCGAGAGCCGTGGTGTAGGCACTGTCCGAGGTCGTGAACACCACCGCGTTCCGCCCGGGCAGCACGGCGTGGCGGTTGAGGTAGGAACGCACCGCCGAGGCGAGCATGACCCCGGGACGGTCGTTGTCGGCGAACACGAGGGGCCGCTCGTGCGCACCCGTGGCGAGCACCAGCTGTCCCGTCCTGACGTGCCAGAGCCGTTGCCTGGTGGCCGCACCGGAGCTCGTGGGCAGGTGGTCGGTCCTGCGTTCGGCCACGAGCAGGTAGTTGTGGTCGTAGCAACCGAGCACCGCCGAGCGGGTCAGCACCCGCACGTTCTGGTTCTCGGCCAGTTCCCTGGCGGCCCGGCCCACCCATTCGGTGGCGGGATGCCCCGAGATGTGCGACTGCCCGTCCAGCAACATGCCGCCCAGCTCACGATGCTGGTCGATCAGGATCACCCGCGCGCCGCTGCGGGCCGCGGCCAGGCTCGCGGCCATGCCCGCGGGACCCGCCCCGACCACGACGACGTCGGAGTGCACGAACTTCTTGTCGTAGCGGGCGGTGTCCCGTTCCCCGCTCAGCCAGCCGACGCCCGACAGCGTGCGGGCCTCCAGTCCTTCGTACAGTTCGATCTCGGTGGCGGCGAGCATCGGTTCCGGACAACCGTCCAGCCGCTGCACCAGCGCGTTCGGCTCGGTGCAGTCGGCCGTGAGTATCCCGCGCGGTCGTCCGCGGTGCACGGAGGAGCCCACTTCGATCGTTCCGCTGGCCAGCAGTGCCGATGCGAGGGTGTCTCCAGGGCGCCCCTGCACCGTGGTTCCGTCCACGGTGCAGTTGACCACTCGGGTGCGGTCGATCCGTCCGGAGCGGACGGAGGCGTTGAGCCGGTTGGGATTGGACGAACTCATCATGGCGCTACCGACTTTCCCGGCGCCGGGGGATGTCCGGCGTCATCTCGTTGGTCGCGGTGTCACGGACGACGGAGAACCACCGGCGGCAACCGGCGGTGTGCACCCAGCGCTCTGTGAGTGCCCCCATCGGGTTCGCTCTCACGAACAGGAAGTTCCCCCACTCGGCGTCGTCGAGCTCGTGGGGATCGGTCGGATAGGCGACATCGGCCTGTCCTCCGTAGCGGAACTCGACCTCGTCGCGGTCTCCGCACCACGGGCATCGGATGAGCAGCATTGATCTCCCCCCTCAGTGGGCCACGGCCGCAGCACCGTGTTCGTCGATGAGCGCCCCGCTCGTGAACCGCTCCATCCCGTAGGGCTCGTTGAGCGGGTGCGGAGCTCCGGTGGCGATGGTGTGGGCGAACACCCACCCCGCCCCCGGCGTGGCTTTGAATCCGCCGGTTCCCCAGCCGCAGTTGACGAAGAGGTTCCCGTAGGGGGTGGGGCCGATGATCGGAGAGGCGTCGGGGGTGACGTCCACCGTTCCCGCCCAGGTGCGCAGCAGGTGTGCCCTGCCGAAGATCGGGAACAGCTCCACGGCCGCCGCCAGCTGGTTCTCGACCACGTGCACCGAACCGCGCTGCGCGTACCCGTTGTGGGTGTCTATTCCCGCTCCGAGGACCAGCTCCCCCTTGTGCGCCTGGCTGGTGTAGACGTGGACGTGGTTGGACATGACCACGCACGGGTGCACGGGTTCGAGGATCTCGGAGGCCATCGCCTGCAGTGGGTGGCTCTGCAGCGGCAGGGAGATCCCCAGCGTGTCCGTGAGGACGCTGGTCCTACCGGCCGCGGCCAGTCCGACCCGTCCCGCACCGATCGTTCCCCTGCTCGTGTGCACCCCGGTCACCCGGTCGCCGGCCGTGACGAACCCGGTGACCTCACAGTTCTGGATGAGGTCCACGCCCATCTCGTCGCACTTGCGTGCCAGCGCCCATGCGACGTGATCGTGTTTGGCCACCCCGGCTCTGCGCTGGTAGGTGGCCCCGATCACCGGATATCGCAACCGCGGTGAGGTGTCCAGGATGGGACACACCTCGGCTATCTCGTCCGGGGTCAGCCATTCGGCGTCCACCCCGTTGAGTTCGTTGGCGAAGGCGCGTCTGCGCGCGTCCCGCGCTTCCTGTTCGGTGTGGGCGAGGTTCAGCACTCCGCACTGGCTGAAGTGGAACTCGTGGTCCAGTTCCTCCGGAAGCTCCTCCCAGAGCCGCAGGGCGTGATCGTAGAGCGCCGCGCTGGCGTCGAGGAGGTAGTTCGAGCGGATGATCGTGGTGTTGCGCGCCATGTTGCCGCCCGCGAGCCAACCGCGCTCCAGGACGGCTATGTCCGTCACACCGTGATTGCGGGCCAGGTAGTAGGCGGTGGCGAGCCCGTGCCCACCCGCACCGACGATCACCACGTCGTAGTTGCTCTTCGGCTCCGGATTGCGCCACAGCCGGTCCGGAGCGGGAGAAGTGTGTCCGTCAACGACCAACGGGGCTCCTTGCTGGGAGTGCGTTCGGATTGCTCGCAGTGTTCTCGTAATTCGCCGGTTCCCACTCCGGAGTGAGTTGCGGTCCACTTTTGAATGGCCACAGCACACGAATAGTTACACACAACTAACCAACAACTGAAATGTCAGTCTGTACGGTAGACTACGAGCCGTGTCGGAAGCGGTCAATTCCCCATCGGGTGATGGCTCACCCCGGAACCTCTCGCAGGCGGAGCGGGCCTACCTGACCCTGCGGGAGGAGATCCTCTCGTTACGACTGGAACCCGGTTCACCAGTGCAGGAGGAAGCCCTCACCCGCGAACTCGACCTCGGGCGCACCCCCTTCCGGGAGGCCGTGAAACGACTCGCGGCCGAGTCCCTCGTCGCGATCTACCCCCGCCGGGGGACGTTCGTCACCGAGGTCAACATCACCGACCACGCACTGATCGCCGATGTGCGCCGCCGCCTCGAAGGACACGCGGCCCGCAGGGCGGCCGAACGGGCCACCGAAGCGGAGCGCGCGGAACTCGGCGAGCTGGCGGGGGCGGTCGAGCACCTGCCGGAGGAACGGGACGCGGTGATGGGCGTGGACGCGCGCGTCCACCGCACGCTGTACCGCTGCACCCACAACGGGTACCTGGAAAACACCCTCGGCCAGTACTACAACCTGGCGTTGCGCATCTGGGGACTGTTCTTCGATCGACTGCCCGACGTGACGGGACACGTCACCGAGCACGCAGAGTTGCTGAAGGCGGTGGTCTCCGGCGACGGGGAACGCGCGGACCGCATCGCCGTGGAGCACGTCGATCACTTCGAGAGCGCCATCCGCCGGGCCATCTGAGGCGCCGCCCGCGCCCTGCCGCCGAAACCCGAAGAAATGTTCGGGAACTCCCTGTTCAAACGCGTGATTCCACTTGCCCGGAACAACCACCTTTCGCCCGAATGTGTGTCTTGACGCACCCAGACCACCGGGCGCACTGTTGCGAGTGACGCAGATTGTTGTTCTAAACGCAACACCGGTTCCCGACTTCGACAGGGGGCGGCTATGGCTTCGGCGCTCGGTTCGCGTGCACGCACTGTGATAATCGGTGCCGGAATCGTCGGATGCAGTACCGCGTATCATCTCGCCCAACGCGGGATGACGGACGTGCTCGTGATCGAGCAGGGCCCGCTTTTCGCGACCGGAGGATCCAGCTCACACGCCCCCGGGCTGGTCTTCCAGACGAGCGGGTCCCAGACGATGACCCAGCTCGCCAGCTACACGGTCGAGCTGTTCAACTCGCTGAGCGTCGACGACCGCCCCTGCTTCCACCAGGTGGGCGGTATCGAGGTGGCCACTACCCGGGCCCGGTGGGACGACCTGCACCGCAAGCTCGGCCTGGCCACCGCGTGGGGAGTGCACGGCACACTGCTCACCCCTGAGGAGGTGCGGGAAAAGATCCCGCAGGTGGACCCGGACCACATCTACGGCGGGCTGTACGTTCCCACCGACGGGATCGCGAAGCCCGTGCGCGCGGCCGAGGCGATGTCCCACGAGGCCGAGCGGCTCGGTGTCCGTTTCGCCGAGCACACCGAAGTCACCGGCTTCGACGTCTCGGGCGGCAAAGTGCACGCCGTACACACCTCGGCCGGCACCGTGGAAACCGATTCCGTGCTGTGCTGCGCGGGAATCTGGGGACCCCGGGTAGGACAACTGGCCGGAGTTTCCGTCCCCGTGCAACCGGTGGCGCACCAGTACGCCGTCACCGAGCCCGTTCCCGGGCTCACGGCCGGTTCCGAGGAGGTCGAACAGCCGATCCTGCGGCAGCAGGACAGCTCGATGTACTTCCGCCAGATCCACGACCGCTACGGAGTCGGCTCCTACCGGCACCGCGTCATCCCGGTCTCCACGGAGGAGATCGGCCCGACCTCCGCTCCCGGCGAAGGGACCGAAGCTCCTCCGGAGGGCGGTGGCTGGAAGGGGATGTCCTCCGTGCACCCCTTCACTCCGGAGGACTTCGCCGAACCGTTCGAACGCGGCCGCGAACTCGTCCCCGAGCTGCGGCGGACCCAGATCTCCGAGGGGATGAACGGAGTCTTCCTGTTCACATCGGACGGCGGGCCGGTTCTCGGACCGACCCGCGAGGTGGACAACTTCTGGCTCGCCGAAGCGGTGTGGATCACTCACTCGGCCGGTGTGGGCAAAGCCGTGGCCGAGTGGATGACCGACGGTGTCCCCGGCACCGACCTGCGGTCCGCCGACGTACGCCGCTTCGAGAACTTCGCCCACAGCGACAGCTACGTGGCCGAGCGCAGCGCGCAGACCTTCCGCGAGGTCTACGACATCATCCACCCCCAACAGCCCCCGGAACACCCGCGTCCGCTGCGAACCAGTCCGTTCTACCCCAGGCAGCGGGAACTCGGCGCCGTGTTCCTCGAAGCCAGCGGTTGGGAACGCCCGCACTGGTTCGAGTCGAACGCACCGCTGACCGCCGAGCGCGAGATAGTCGCCCCCGGCGAGTGGGCGAGTCGGTACTGGTCCCCGATCGTCGGAGCCGAGCACCAGATCACCCGCGAACGGGTCGCCCTGTACGACATGACCTCACTGTGCCGTGCCGAGGTCAGCGGCCGCGGCGCCCTGGACCTGCTGCAGCGGCTGACCACCAACCAGCTGGACCGCGCCC
This sequence comes from Actinopolyspora biskrensis, assembly GCF_013408175.1. GTDB lineage: Bacteria > Actinomycetota > Actinomycetes > Mycobacteriales > Pseudonocardiaceae > Actinopolyspora > Actinopolyspora biskrensis. Next base: position 314,729 of record NZ_JACBYW010000002.1, on the reverse strand, counting down.
CCGGCTACGTCACCTACACGCTGATGCTGGACCCCACCGGAGGAGTTCGCTCCGACGTCACGGTGGCCCGGCTGTCCGAGGACACCTTCCAGGTCGGCTGCAACGGGCAGCGCGACATCGCCTGGATGCGCGAGCACGCGGACGAGACGACCACGGTGCGGGACACGACCGGCGGAACCTGCTGCATCGGTCTCTGGGGCCCCTACGCCAGGGCCGTGTTGCAGTCGTTGACCGACGAGGACGTCTCCCACGAGGGATTCCGCTTCTTCCGGGCAAAAAGGATGTTCGTACGTGACGTCCCCGTCACCGCGCTACGGCTGTCCTACGTCGGTGAACTGGGGTGGGAGCTCTACACTTCGGCGGATTTCGGTCTCCGACTGTGGGACCTGCTTTCCGCCGCGGGCGCCGAGTACGGCGTCATCGCCGGAGGCAGAGGCGCCTTCAGCAACCTCCGGCTGGAGAAAGGATATCGGGCCTGGGGCGGCGACATGTGGAGCGAGCACACTCCCGACGAGGCCGGGCTCGCCTTCGCGGTCAAACCGGACAAGGGCGAGTTCATCGGTCGTGACGCTCTTCTCCGCCGCCGCGAGAACCCGATTCGACGCAAGTTGTGCTGTCTGTCGGTCGACGACGGCACCGTGGTCATGGGATCCGAGCCGGTCTTTCCCGACCCGACCGCCCGGCGTGCCTGCGGCTTCACCACGAGCACGGGCTACGGCCACAGCATCGGGCTCAGCCTGGCCTACGCCTGGCTGCCCTCGGAGTTGTCCGAGGCGGGAACTCCGGTGGAGGTCTCCTACTTCGGACAGCGGCACCCCGCGACGGTGATGTCCGATCCGGTTTTCGACCCCGAGATGAAACGGATGCGCTGCTGAAGCGCATCCGAACCGATCCCCCCGATCGTCGTCCCCACCGTCCTCCGCGAAGCGATGGGGATGATCCGTTCAACCCGATGACCCCTTGAGGAGTCCCCCATGAGCATCAACCCGACCCCTGCGATCCTGCAGTACCCCCGCATCCGCAAGTCGCCCTTCTTCTACGCCTCGCGCAGGCACGGGGTGGGGATGTACAGCGTGTACAACCACACCTATCACGCCAGGCACTACGGAGACCCCGTCGCCGAGTACTGGCACCTGTTGAACGGTGTGACCCTGTGGGACGTCGGCGTCGAGCGGCAGGTCGAGATCACCGGGCCGGACGCCTTCGACTTCACCAACATGCTGGTCCCCCGTGATCTCAACAAGTGCCGGGTCGGGCAGTGCAAGTACGTGTTCATCACCTCCGAGGACGGGGGGATCATCAACGATCCCGTGCTGCTGCGGCTCGGCGAGAACCACTTCTGGTTGTCGCTGGCCGACAGCGACGTGCTCCTCTGGGCCAAGGGGCTCGCCTACAGCATGGGCATGAACGTCCAGATCCGGGAACCCGACGTGGGGCCCGTGCAGGTGCAGGGCCCCAAGTCCCGCGACGTCATGATCGACCTGTTCGGTGAGTCCATCCAGGACATCCCCTACTACTACGCGGTGGACCGCGAACTCGACGGCATGGAAGTGATCGTCTCGCGGACCGGGTACACCGCCGAGCTCGGTTACGAGATCTACCTGCACAACGCCAGCCGCGACGGCGTACGACTCTGGGAGAAGATCTGGGAGGCCGGCCGCCCCTACGACATGCAGGTGATCGGTCCCTGCCACATCCGCAGGATCGAGGCCGGGATCCTCTCCTGGGGATGCGACATCACCTACGACACCAACCCGTTCGAGGTCGGCTACGGATTCGAGGCGACCTGGATGGTCGACCTCAACCAGGAGGCCGACTTCATCGGAAAGTCGGCACTGACCCGCATCTACAACGAGGGGATCAGCCGCAGGCTGGTGGGCGTGAAGATCGGTGGCCCGGAAGTGGGCAGCTTCAACGACGGCTCGATGATCGACACCTTCCCCGTGCGGGACCCGAACGGCCTGCACATCGGAGACGTCACCTCGGCCTGCTACTCACCGCGGGTGGAGAGCAACATCGGTTACGCCATGGTGCCGATCAGCTACCGCGAGACGGGCACTCCCCTCGTCGTCGAGACCCAGCACGGACCGCAGGACGCCGTGGTGGCCGAAAAGCCCTTCCTCGACCCGAACAAGCAGATCCCCAAGCAGCTCGAGCGGCAGGAAGAAGCGGCGGTGTCGAAATGAACACGAACGCGCGGCAACAGCTACAGCACTACCTGCGCAACGCTCGCTACGAAGTTCTGCCGTTGCGCGGAGCACTGGAACAGGCGCAGGGGCTGCCCCCCGGTACGACGGTGACCGTGACCTCCTCGCCTTCCAAGGGGACCGAGGCCACCCTGGATCTCGCCGCCAGACTGCGCGGTTCGGGGATGCACGTCGTCCCGCACCTGGCGGCGAGGCTCGTCAGGGACAACGCGCATCTCGACGAGCTGCTGGCACGGATCGAGGCGCTGGGACTCACCGAGGTGTTCGTGATCGCCGGTGACGCGGACGACCCCGCGGGCAGGTTCACCGACGCGCTTTCCCTGCTCCGCGGGATGGAGGAGATCGGAAACAGACCGCACCGGGTGGGCATCACCGGCTACCCCGAACCGCACTCCTTCATCTCGGACCAGATGACGATCCAGGCCACCGACGAGAAGGCGCGGTACGCGGACTACATCGTCTCACAGATCTGCTACGACCCGAACACGATCGCCTCGTGGGTCAAAACCATGCGGGCCAGAGGGGTGACCCTTCCGGTCTACATCGGTGCTCCCGGTTCCATCGATCCGAGCAAGCTGTTGCGGATCTCGATGAAGATCGGGCTGGGGCAGTCCATGAGGTTCCTGCGCAAGCAGCACGGGGTGGTCGGGAAGCTGCTCACCCGTTACACCCCGGAGAACGTCTTCGACGAGCTCTCCCCTTACCTCGTGGATCCGGACTACAACATCGCCGGTTGTCACTTGTTCACCTTCAACGAGATCACCAAAACCAGGCAGTGGGCCATGGAAACGGCCGACCGTTTGCAGGAGGTGCCCGCATGAACATGCCGTCCGACCTGGACATCTCGCGATCCTCCCCGCGCAGGTCGCTGGAGGAGATCGCCGCGCAGCTGGGGCTGGCTCCTCATCTGCTCGAACCGTACGGCCGGGACGTGGCCAAGGTCTCCCTGGACGCCCTCGAGGAGGCCGGCACGGAGAACCGTGCCAAGTACGTCCTGGTGTCGGCCATCACTCCCACCCCGTTGGGGGAGGGCAAGACGACCACCACCGTCGGGCTCGGCCAGGCGCTGCGCCACCTGGGCAAGACCTCGGCGGTGACCGTCCGCCAGCCCTCCATGGGGCCCACCTTCGGCATCAAGGGTGGGGCGGCGGGCGGTGGTTACAGCCAGGTCGTGCCGATGGAGGCACTGAACCTGCATCTCACCGGGGACATGCACGCGGTCACCGCCGCCAACAACATGTTGGCCGCGATGGTGGACAACCATCTGCACAAGGGGAACCGGCTGGGGCTGGATCCGCGTCGCATCACCTGGCGGAGGGTTACCGACGTCAACGACAGGGACCTGCGCAACATCGTGACCGGGTTGGGCGGAAACGACGACGGTTCACCGCACCAGACGGGTTTCGACATCACCGCGGCGAGCGAGGTGATGGCGGTCCTCGCGCTGTCCACCTCGTTGCACGACATGCGTGCCCGGCTCGGACGGATCGTCGTCGGATACACCTACGACGGCGGGCCGGTCACCGCCGAGCAGCTCGGCGCGGCCGGAGCCATGACGGTGATCATGCGCGAGGCCATCAAGCCCAACCTGATGCAGACGGTGGAGAACACCCCCGTGCTGGTGCACGCGGGCCCGTTCGGCAACATCGCCCACGGGAACTCCTCGATCGTGGCCGATCGGATAGCCAGCAGGTGTGCCGACTACGTGGTCACCGAGGCGGGGTTCGGCGCCGACATGGGGGCCGAACGGTTCTTCAACATCAAGTGCCGCAACTCCGGGCTCAGCCCGGACGCGGCGGTGCTGGTGGCCACCGTCCGGGCGCTCAAGGCTCACTCCGGTCGTTTCCGGGTGGTGGCGGGCAAGGACCTGCCGGAGGAGATGCTGGCCGAGAACCCCGACGACGTGTTGGCCGGGGCGGCGAACCTGCGCAAGCAGATCGACAACCTCCGGTTGCACGGTGTTTCCCCGGTGGTGGCGGTCAACGCCTTTCCGTCCGACTACGCCAGTGAGCACCAGGCGATCCGTGACATCGCCGAGCAGGCGGGGGCCAGGGTCGCGATCAGCACCCATTTCAGCGATGGCGGCAAGGGAGCTGTCGAACTCGCCGAGGCGGTCGCCGAGGCCGCCGAGGAACCGAGCCGGTTCGAGCTGCTCTATCCCGACTCCGCCGACCTGCGGAGCAAGATCGAGACGATAGCCACCCGGGTCTACGGGGCCGAGGACGTCTCCTACGAGCCCGCGGCGGCGAAAGCGCTGAAGAGCTACGCGGAGAACGGCTTCGGTTCGTTGCCGGTATGTGTCGCCAAGACACATCTGTCGCTGAGCTCGAACCCGAGCCTGCTCGGGGCTCCGACTGGGTGGACGCTGCCCGTACGCGATGTCCGCGCCTCGGTGGGAGCCGGGTTCGTCTACCCGATCTGCGGCGATATCCGCACCATGCCGGGGCTCAGTTCCCGCCCCGCAGCGGAACGGATCGACATCGACGACCGCGGTGAGGTCGTCGGATTGAGTTGAACGCTCCCGCTCCGCCCGCACCGCACCGGTCACGACAACCGTCGGGTCGGTGCGGTGACTCGGTGCGGTGACGGCGCCGATTCCGCTCGGTCGGCTTCCGGCACCTTCTCGGCCCGTGCCGGGCACCGCCGTGGTACGAGGTGGCCGACAGCGGACCTCCGGGGCACACGTGCCGATGTTTCCAGGCTGCCCGGCGACGACACCGGAAGACGACCGTTCTCCGCGACGTGAGAACCGGAAATCTTCCGAATATTTTTCGTTTTAAATTCTCACACCATCGTGCCAAACACTTCGTGCTCGCACGGCCGAAGCTCCACACAGGCACGTTTTATCCCCGCTTCCCGCTCATCGACCGACCCAACTTGATCATTTCAGCGAAAAGGCTTCCCGCGTCGAAGCGCCACCGAGAAGATGATCAAGAATCCCGACTTTCGTCGAGCGCGGTGATCGCCGCAGAAGTGCGGTCCGCAACACCCAACTTGGTGAATATACCGTGCAGGTGATTTTTCACGGTCCGCTCCGATATCGACAGCGAGCGCGCGATCTGACGATTGGACCTGCCACGCACCAAGTGGTCGAGGACCTCCCCCTCACGCCGGGTCAGCCGGTCGAGCCCGGAAGGTTCGGACTTCACGACCTCCCCGTCGCCGTCCTGGTCCTCCCCCTGGTACCCAGCCAGCCTCACCCGCAGCGTGACCAGTTGGTTGATCTGGTCGACCAGATGGTCCAAGGCCTCCGAGTGCTCCATGGCCTCGCGCAGCATCGCCGTGATTGCCGAATCGAGTGCCTTCCGGTAAGAATCGATCATGAAATGACTCCCGCCACTCTCCACCATTGCCACCTATCGACCTGACGGTCCCCTGGCGGTGTTTCGAGCCACCGCGGTGATCTCGGTCACTTTTCGCGGCCGGGGCCGGCTCGGACACCATCCTGGTTGTCGTCACGTCCGAGGGGACATTCCACCTTCCCGGCGTCGATTTAGCACTTCTGTTCATAGAATTCGTACTAACGGACCATTAAAGCCAACCGCCATTCCAGCCCGTGATCACGAGGAGTGGAACCTTCCTCCTATGTGCTCGCACCGCTCTCCCGCCATAGGTTTCGGAAAGTCGGTACAACGACAACTCGATTCCTAGGAGATGAACATGTCGGGTAGGCCGGCGGTCAGCCGACCTGGCACACCAGCTTCCACACAGGTACCGCCAGGCGAATTGCCCGAACACGGTAGGGAGGCTTCCGCTGCCGCGGATGTGCTCAGGAAGCGCCTGGGGGGTGACACGTCCCCCACGATGAACCTCGCCACTTTCCTGGCCACCTCTTACGAGCCGGAAGCCGCCCAGCTGTTCAGTGAATATCTCGAATACAACCTGGTCGACCGGGACCAGTACCCCGCGGCGACCGAAATCGAGCAGCAGTGCGTCCGGATCCTCGGGGAGCTGTGGAACGGCGATCCCAAGGGCGTGGTCGGCGGAGCCACCACCGGTTCCAGCGAGGCCGCGTTACTCGCGGGAGCGGCCCTGCTTCGCAGGTGGGAGCACAACTCCCGCTACCGGGGCCGGAACGCTCGGCCGAACCTGGTCTTCGGGGCCAACGCACACGTCTGCTGGCACAAGTTCTGCAGGCACTGGAACGTCGAACCCCGTGTCGCCCCGGTCGGACCACAGGCACTGCACCTGACCCCCGAGTCGGTCACCGAGCTGTGTGATGAGAACACCATAGGGGTGGTCGGCATCCTCGGATCCACCATAGACGGCAGCTACGAACCGATTGCCGAGATCGCCGCCGCCCTCGACGAGCTCGCCGAGTCGGGCGGTGTCGACGTGCCGTTGCACATCGACGCGGCTTCCGGCGGTTTCATAGCACCGTTCCTCGACCCCGAACTGGTATGGGACTTCCGGCTCTCCCGGGTGCAGTCCATCAACACCTCCGGACACAAGTACGGTCTGGTCCCCCCGGGGCTGGGTTGGATGCTCTGGCGGAACCGACAGGCACGCACCGGATGGTTGAACTTCCGGACGAACTATCTGGGCAGTCCCCGCACGCACCACGAGTTGACCTTCTCGCGTTCCGCCGCACCGGTGGTGGTGCAGTACTACAACTTCGTTCGACTCGGTTTCGAGGGTTACCGCGCCGCGCACGCACGGACCCGCGAGACCGCCGCGATGCTGGCCGACGCACTGGCCGAGACGGGGCCGTTCCAAATACTCGGAGACGGCCGCCAACTGCCCGTGGTGGCGCTTCGGCTCCGGGACCACGTGCAGTGGAAGCTGCACGAACTGTCCGACTACCTGGGCCAGCTGGGCTGGTCCGTTCCCGTCTACGCACTTCCGCCCGATATGGAGGAGACGGACGTGCTGCGTGTGGTGATACGTGACGACATGACTCGGGGAGAGGCCGAAAGCCTGCTGTCGAACGTGCGGCGTTTCGTCACCACGCCCTGAAGTCGCCACAGATTCTCCGTGGCCGCCCCGTCCCGGTACCGGAAGAGGCCCCCGTACCGGAAGCCCCTCCTCTGCGGAAGTTCGTACGGCCACGTCGAGTTTCCGGGGCCCGTACAGCGCTCCGGACCGTTTCGAACACCAACCGGATGAAAGGAGCGGCAATGTCGCCGATCCGTGCCGTCTGTAGGCTCAACAGTCAGGAACCTCCCTACGCGGGGAGTGGAATACGTCTGGGAATCTTCCAGGCCGAGAACCCGGTGGGAACGCCGGACGCGGTTGAGGCGAACCTGCGGCGGCTGCACGAGGCCGTTCGCATGGCGAGCATGTACCGCTGCCAGCTGACGGTCTTCCCCGAGTGCTATGTCACCGGTTACGCGCTGAGCCCGGATGAGTGCCAGCAGCTGGCCGAGCCCAGCTCGGGCGACACCGTCACAACCGCCTGCGAACTGTCCCTGCGCTACGAAACGGCCATCGCGCTGCCCTACGTGGAACGCGCTTCCCGCGGTACCGTGCACGACTCGATCGCGCTGGTCTCCGACGGCGAACTCGTCGCCAACTACCGCAAAACCCATCTCTACGGAGCCGCCGAACGTGCCAACTTCACGGCAGGCACCGAGCTCCCGCCCGTGTCCAAGATCAACCAGTATCCGGTGGGACTGCTGAACTGCTACGAATGCGAGTTCCCCCCGCTCTACCAGAGTCTGGTGCAGCGGGGGGCCGGTCTCGTGGTCGGCCCCACGGCCGCGGATCAGCACTTCGTGTTGCACGACGGAACACCGACACGGGTCCCCTACCCGGACGCGACAGAGCACATCATTCCGGCCATGGCCTCGGTGTGGCGTGTCTTCGTCGCCTACGCCAATCGGCGCGGCTGGGAAAGCACGGAACGCGGGTACTGGCAGTACCGCGGCAACTCCGGCGTGTGGGCGCCGGACGGGAGTGCTCTGGTGGCGGCAGGCCCGGAGGAACGCTCGGTGGACTCACTGCTGGTCAGCGACTGCGTCCCGGACCGGATTCCTCCGTTCAGCCCGGAAGGTGATCATTACAGCGACCTCCGGGTCTCCCTCCGGCACGAACTGCTGCCCGCCACATGACCGGTACGGGCTGCCCCGGAAGGGGGTCTTCCGGTTCGTCCGGGGCACCTGACTGACGGAGACCGCTGACAGGCGCGGCCGGTTTTCAGCCGCGCTTCGCGAGCACGGTGGCCATCGGCGCGGTTCCGACCCCTTCCGCGTCGAAACGGGAACGGATCGTCTCCGCGATCTCGACCGCGTTCGGCCGGTCACCGTGCACGCAGATCGTGTCGGCGTCCACCGGAACCGTCTCACCGTTCATCGAGACGAGTTCACCCCGCAGCACTGACATCGCCTGTTCGGTGCACTGCTGCGGGGATTTCGCCCGAGGCACCGGTTCGATGACGATGTGCCCGCTGTCGTCGTAGTCCAGATCCGCGAACGCCTCCCGCACCACGGGGTATCCCTTGGCAGCGATCCGTTGGGCCGTGTGTCCGGCCAGCAACACGATGTTCGTCTCGGGGGCGGCGTTGGCCAGCGCGTCGACCACCGCGTCGGCCACGTTCTCGTCCCGCAGCGTCAGCCCGTACAGCGCTCCGTGTGGTTTGACGTGCGTGACGGGAACTCCGAAGCTGTCGGCGATACCGCGCAGCGCCCCGAACTGATACAGGCACGCGTCCGCCGCCTCCTGCGGACTCAGCGCGATGGCCCGCCTCCCGAATCCGGCCAGGTCGGGCATACCGGGATGGGCCCCCACCGAGGCCCCCGCGTCCCGCGCGATCCGCAACGTCCTGTGCATTGTGCCCGGATCCCCCGCGTGCCATCCGCAGGCGATGTTCACCGAGTTGACGAGCGGAATCAGTTGGTCGTCCGCGCCGAGAGTCCAGCGTCCGAAACTCTCCCCCGCATCGGCGTTGAGGTCCACCAACGTCTGCATTCCGCACCTCCACGGCGAGTGAGACCGGTCACAAACACCCTACTTCATATTGACGATTCATGCAGACGGACGTTGTCGCGCGTCGCGAAATCAATCAGCCTGTCCCTCGAACGTGCGAAACCCGTGCGGGTAAGTCCTGCGTCATCAATCCGCGCGATGCATGCTCGTGCACACGGACAGATCGCAGTCAACCCCGGAGGTCGATATGGCGGAAACGACGGTACGACTGCCAGAGGCCCGCTACGAGTTCGGGGGAGACGAGTTCGTTTTCGTCGAGCTGGACCGGGAAATGAGCCTGCAGGCCAACTTCAAGGCCATGGCGATCACCGGGGCTCTGCGTGACCGGGAACTGGAGGGGGTCGTCGACATCTGCCCCTCCAACGCCTCCTATCTGGTCAGACTGGACCCCGGGAAACTGCACCCCACCGAACTGGTCGAGGAACTGCGACGGTTGGAGCACTCGGCCGGCGAACTGGACGGGACCCGTGTGGTCTCCACCCGGGTAGTGGACGTCCCGGTGCTTTTCGACGACCCCTGGACCAGGGAGACCCTGCTCCGGTTCAGGGACAATCACCAGGACCCGAACGTGACCGATCTGGAGTACGCCGCTCGGATCAACGGCTTCTCCGCGGTCGAAGAGCTGATCGAGGCGATCGGCAGCGCTCCCTTCATCGTCACCATGCTCGGCTTCGTCCCGGGCCTGCCCTTCTGCTACCAGATGGTCCCGCGGGAGCGGCAGATCGAGGTGCCCAAGTACGTGCGCCCGCGAACGGACACCCCGGAGCGGGCGTTCGGTTACGGCGGTGCTTTCGCGGTCGTCTACCCGGTTCGCGGTGCGGGCGGGTACCAGCTGTTCGGAATCGCACCCGCCCCCGTGTTCGACGGCACCCAGAGCCTGCCCGACTTCCACGACCGGATCGCGTTCCCGCGGCCGAGCGACATTCTGCGCTATCGCCCCATCGATCGTGCCGAGTACGACCACGTCCGCTCGGAGGTGGAGGCCGGAACCTTCCGCTACCGCATTCGTGAGGTGGAGTTCTCGCCCACGGCTTTTCTCGAGGACCCGGACTCGGTCAACCGCGACTTGTTGGAGGAGTTGTACCGATGAACGAAGTACTAGTCCGTTCGGGAGGGTTGTACACCACGGTCCAGGACGCCGGACGCGACGGGCACTACGCGATCGGCATGCCCCCTTCCGGCGCGATGGACCGCTACTCCTTCACCATCGCCAACCTCCTCGCCGGGAACCCGGGGCCGACCGCCGCGCTGGAAGCGACCTACCTGGGACCGGAACTCGAGTTCACCGATTCCCGCACCGTCGCGGTCACCGGAGCGGACTGTTCCGTCACGGTCAGCGGAGCCTCCGCTCCGATGTGGATGAGCCTGCGAGTGGGACCGGGCGACGTCCTCGGATTCGGTCCGCTCAAGGCGGGCGCACGCCCCTATGTCGCGATCAGCGGGGGACTGGACGTTCCCGAGTACCTGAACTCCCGCTCCACCTACAAGCTCACCGGGATCGGGGGGTTCGGGGGCCGCGCGCTGGCCGAAGGGGACCGCGTTCCGCTCGGGCAGGCGCAGGATCCCCCCGCCGAGGGCACCACCGTTCCCGAGGAGTTCCTGCCCGAATTTCCCGACGTGGTGGAACTGCGCCTGGTGGTCGGGCTGTGTTCCTACCGGCTCACCGAGAACGCGCTGGACTCCTTTCTCGACACGACGTGGAAAGTGACCAAGGACGCCGACCGGATCGGCTACCGTCTTCGCGGCGGGACGATCGACTTCGTCGAGCGGGAACAACCTTTCGGGGCGGGCAGCGATCCGGCCAACGTCGTCGACCTCGGCTATCCGATCGGGTCCGTCCAGATCCCCGGAGGCAACGAGCCGATCATCCTGCTGAACGACGCTGTCACCGGTGGCGGTTACGCGACCGTGGGCACGGTCGTGTCGGCCGACCGCGATCGCGTGGCCCAGACCGGCACGGGCGGTTACGTGCGGTTCAACGCCACCGATGTCGACTCCGCCGTACAAGCTCGTCAGGACCGCGACGCGTGGCTGCACAAGCTCCGCACGGTTCTGACTGGTTGAGCGCCGGAGGACGCGAAGCACCCCGGCGGTCAGCAACGCGCAGCGGCTCAAGCGGACCTCTCGTCGAAGGAGGCTGTCATGTCCACGATGAACGCACAGCTGCCCGGTGTGTTCTACCGACGTCCCTCTCCCGAACAGGCCCCCTTCATCGAGGAAGGCGGGACGGTCGAACCCGGACAGCTCGTCGCCCTGATCGAGGTGATGAAGACGTTCAACGAAGTCAAGGCCGATCGCTCGGGAATCATCAGCAAGTTCCTGCTCGGCGACGGTGACGAGGTCGAGGCGGGTCAGGGCATTGTCGAGGTCGATGAAGCATGACGGGACGCAGCAGAATCCTGGTCGCCAACCGCGGTGAGATCGCGGTGCGCATAGTGCGGGCCTGCCACACGGCGGGTCACGAGGCCGTTGCGGTCTACTCGGACACGGACAAGAACGCGCGTTGGGTACGAATGGCCGACGAGGCGCTGCACATCGGCGGTTCCCCGGCGGCGAAGTCCTACCTCAACACCGACGCGATCCTCGAGGCGGCCAAGTACGCCGAGGTCGACGCGGTCCACCCCGGCTACGGCTTCCTCTCGGAGAACGCGGCTTTCGCCCGCGCGGTCACGGCCGCCGGTTTCACCTTCATCGGCCCTCCCCCGGAGGTGATCGAACTGATGGGGGACAAGGCCAGCGCGCGCAGCGCCGCGACCGAGGCCGGAGTTCCGGTCGTTCCGGGCAGCAGGCCGGTCACCGACACGGATGACGCGGTGCGCGTCGCCGAGGAGATCGGCTATCCGATCCTGGTGAAGGCCGCGGCGGGCGGCGGTGGACGAGGCATCCGACCGGTACGGGACGCCACCCAGCTGACCGAGGTCTTCGCCGGGGCCCGTGCCGAGGCGCAGTCCGCCTTCGGGGACGGGACCGCATACCTGGAACGCGCGCTTCCACGTGCCAGGCACGTCGAGGTGCAGCTGCTGGCCGACCACCACGGGAACCTGGTTCACCTGTTCGAGCGCGACTGCTCGGTACAACGCCGCAGGCAGAAGCTCCTGGAGGAGGCTCCCGCGCCCGGGCTGGACGAGCGCACCAGGAACGAACTCGGGGAGGCGGCGAAACGGCTGGGCGAGCACGTCGGCTACCGCAACGCGGGGACGGTCGAGTTCCTGGTCGATCCGGACGGACGGTTCTACTTCATCGAGATGAACACGAGGGTGCAGGTGGAGCACCCGATCACCGAGGCCATCACCGGTGTGGACCTGGTGGCCGAACAGCTTCGGATCGCCGACGGTGCGTCGTTGTCCCTCACGCAGGACTCGGCGCGACACTCGGGAGCGGCCGTGGAGCTGCGGATCAACGCCGAGGACCCGGACAACGATTTCCTCCCGACCCCGGGGGAGATAACCTCCTTCGAGGCCCCGGGAGGCCCCGGGGTCCGGCTCGACACCGCCCTCACCAGGGGCGAGCAGATCAGTCCCTTCTACGATTCGCTGATCGCGAAGCTGGTCTGCTGGGGAGCCGACCGGCAGCAGGCCTACGCACGTGCGCGCCAGGCCCTGTCGGAGTTCCGGGTGGAGGGCGTGGCGAACACGATCCCGCTTCATCGCGAGTTGGTCGACGACGGGGAGTTGACCGAGGGAGCGGTGCACACCACCTGGCTGGAGGAGCGGTCCTGACAGGGCTCTTCCGGCCGGGTCGTCGGTTCGGGGCGGGGTTTTCCCGCCGGCGCCGGACGGAGGTTCCGCGCCTGCCGGGGCGGGTGCTTCCGGGAGCTCCTCCGGAGGCACCGTCCCGCCCCGGCCCGCGCTGCGAGGAACCGACTCGAGTGCCGACCTCCTGTGCGAGCCGGGACGAACCGCTTTCACAGGGATCGCCGACGTTCGAGCGTGTTCGGGTGGAGGTGTTCCACGCGGTGAACCGCTTCGTCGAGGAACTGGGCGACGTGCGTGTCGTAGAGCGAGTACACCACAGCCCTGCCCGCCCGGTCCCCTTTCACCAACCAGAGCGAACGCAGCACGCGCAGCTGGTGCGAGACCGCCGATTGCCCCATCCCGACTGCCTCGGCCAGCTGGTTCACCGAACGGGCTCCCTGGCGCAGCTCGCTCAGGATCAACAAGCGGGACGGCGTGGCCAGCGCCTGCAGCGTCTCGGCGACGGAGACGGCCGAATCGTGGTCCAGGCGCGCGGTCGGGATGGTCGCGTCGCGGAGTCCGTGACCCATGAGCGCAGTCTATCGAGCGACTGATCACCACGGCGCGCAGCGCCGAGAACCGCCCCCGGAGCGGAGCTTCCTCCCCGGGCTGAGCTGACGGCCGTTTCCGGTGCTCACGTGCCACTGGAAGAGGGCCGACCGGCACCTCGCCAGGGGGCGTGCCGCCCGCCGCACCGTTGAAAACGCGATATCGATCACACCGGTTTGCCAGTCGAATCAGCAAAGTTAGTGTTGCTAACGAAATAAATTGGTCCGACTCGGAGGTGCTCGGGTGACCGCGCTGAACGATTGGGACATCGCGACCGGAGTCGGTGTCACGGCTCTCGCCGTCGCGAGCGGGCGCGCCCTCGAAAGCGCCAGGAACGACCGGCTCGTCGAGGACCCCCACGCGGCCGATCTCGTACGAGCCGCCGAGTCCCCGATCGAGCTCCCCTCCTCCCCCGCCGACGAGGCGCCCCTCCTGGACCGGATGGCCGACTACATGGCGGTACGCACCCGCTACTTCGACGACTGGTTCGCGGAAGCAGGCGCACGCGGTGTTCGGCAAGCCGTCATTCTGGCCAGCGGCCTGGACACCAGGACCTTCCGCGGGGACTGGCCGGAAGGATTCCGGCTGTTCGAGGTCGACCAGCCGAAGGTCCTCGAGTTCAAGGACTCGGTCCTCGACTCCGAAAACGTGCGACCGCGGTGCGAGCGCCACTCCATCGGGGTCGACCTGCGCGCGGACTGGGCCCACGAGTTGGAACGAGCCGGCTTCGACGCCGAGCTCCCCACCGCGTGGCTCGCAGAGGGGCTCTTCCCGTACCTTCCCGCGGAAGCGGAGCGCGACCTGCTGGACAGCGTGCGCTCCCTTTCGGCCCCGGGAAGCCGGCTGATGATCGAGCACGCGGAGCTGCCCGAGGACCTCGGGAACTCGCGGCTGAACGAGATCGCGCTGCGGTGGGGCATCGACATGACCGAACTGGTGCCCGGCGAGCGGAAACCCGACCCGGCCGAACGGCTGCGCCCGGCGGGGTGGAGCACCTCGCGCGAGTCGTTCACCGACATCGCCGAACGGCACGGCAGACAGCTGCCCGCCGACGAGGGTCTCGGACCGGTCCTCCGCAATTCGTGCGCACTCTCCGCGCGACTCGAGGGCTGAGACGCCTCCAGCCGACGGCGGGGAGCGGCGGCGCTCTCCCGGAGCGGATGCTTCGGGAGAACGCCGAGCTGCTCACTCCGCGCTCAGCTCGATGTCCACATTGCCGCGCACCGCGTTGGAGTAGGGGCACACGAGATCGGCGGCCCGCGCCAGCTCGAGCGCTCTGGCGTGCTCGAAACCGGGCAGCCCCACGCGCAGCGTCACGGACAGCTGGTATCCGCCGTTCCCGTCGGGCCCGAGGCCCACCTCCGAGGTGACCGAGGACCCCTCGATGTTCTCCTTCTCCCGCCGGGCCACCAGCTGCAGTGCGCTGTGGAAGCAGGCCGCGTAGCCCGCCGCGAACAGCTGCTCGGGGTTGGTGCCCTCACCGCCCGCTCCACCGAGTTCCCGTGGAACGGACAGTCCCAGATCCAGCACCCCGTCGGAGGAACGGGTGCGCCCGCTCCTGCCAGATCCGGTCGCGGTGGCCTCGGCCGTGTAGGACGTCGTCATTCTCGCTGCCCTCCTGAGAGCACTGTCCGGCTACACCCGAAACAATAGCCCAAAACTAAATTGCGCGCAACCTTTATGTGCGTACCCGCCCACGGGGAGAGCGGGAGCGGAACCGATCACCACAGCGCGGAGGGGCTCACTCGCTCCGGACGCGAAAACGGCCCGCCGCCTCGGAAGGAGAACCGAAGCGACGGGCCGTTCGGGAGAACTCCGTCAGTACTGTTCGAACCGCCCCACCGAGGTGACCCGAACCACCGCGACCCCGGCCTCGTCCGAGGCGGGCAGATCCACCTCGGCACTGATCCCCCAGTCCTGATCCCCGGAGGGGTCGGCGAAAACCTGGCGCACCAACCAGCGCTGCGACTCCTCGGTGACCATGAACAGAGCGGGACCACGCGCGTCGGCATCGGTGGCCAGCTCGTCGTACTCCTCGAAGTACTCGTCCATCGCCGCTTGCCAGTCCTCGGCGGTGAAGCCGTTCTCGCCCTCGAGCGCGGCGAGTTCGTCGAACCGCTCCCGTGCGGCCAGTTCGACCCGGCGGAACATGGCGTTGCGCACCTGCACGCGGAAGGCGCGGGTGTTCTCGGTCAACTTGGCGGGGCCCTCGTCGACCGGTTCGCCGTCCGTGGGCTCCGCGGTCGGGTTGCGCAGCCGCTCCCACTCGTCGAGGAGGCTGGAGTCCACCTGGCGCACCAGTTCCCCGAGCCACTCGATGATGTCGCCGAGCTCCTCGCTCTTCGCGTCGTAGGGAACGGTGTGCCGCAGCGCCTTGTACACATCGGCCAGGTACCGCAGCACCAGCCCCTCCGAACGGGCCAGGCTGTAGTGGTTGACGAACTCGACGAAGTTCATCGCGCGCTCGTACATGTCCCTGGCCACCGACTTCGGCGACACCTCGTGCTCGGAGACCCAGGGGTGGCCCTGCCGGTAGGTTTCGTAGGCGGCCTCCAGCATGTCGGCCAACGGCTGCGGGTGGGTGATCTCCTCGACCACCTCCATCCGCTGCTCGTACTCCACTCCCTCGGCCTTCATCCTGGCGATGGCCTCTCCGCGCTCCTTGGCCTGCTGCGCCCCCAGCACCTGACGGGGATCGTCCAGCGTCGCCTCGATGATCGAGAGCACGTCGACCGCGTAGCTCGGCGACTCCGGATCGAGCAGCTCGATGGCCGCCAGCGCGAACGGCGAGAGCGGCTGGTTGAGCGCGAAGTCGAACTGCAGGTCCATGGTCAGCCGCACCAGCCTGCCCTGCTCGTCCGGTTCCTCCAGCTGTTCGACCACTCCGGCGGACACGAGGGCACGGTAGATCGCGATCGCACGCAGCATGTGCTTGCGCTGAGCGGGGCGGCTCTCGTGGTTGTCGGTGAGCAGCCTGCGCATCGCCGCGTAGGTGTCACCCGGCCTGCTGATGACGTTGAGCAGCATGGCGTGCGTGACGTTGAAGCTGGACACCAGCGGCTCCGGCTCCGCCGCGACCAGTTTGTCGAAGGTCTTCTGCCCCCAGGACACGAAGCCCTCGGGGGCCTTCTTCTTGACGACCTTGCGGCGCTTCTTCGGGTCGTCGCCCGCCTTGGCCAGCGCGCGCTCGTTCTCGATGACGTGCTCGGGCGCCTGCACGACCACGTAGCCGTCCGTGTCGTAGCCCGCGCGTCCGGCACGTCCCGCGACCTGGTGGAACTCCCGGGCCTTGAGGTGCCTGGTCCGGTTGCCGTCGAACTTGGTCAACCCGGTCAGCAGCACGGTGCGGATCGGCACGTTGATGCCGACCCCGAGGGTGTCGGTGCCGCATATGACCTTGAGCAACCCGGCCTGGGCCAGCTGCTCCACCAGACGGCGGTAGCGCGGCAACATCCCCGCGTGGTGCACGCCGATGCCGTGCCGGATCAACCGCGAGAGCGTCTTGCCGAACCCGGCCGTGAATCGGAAACCGCCCAGCTTCTCGGATATGGCGTCCCGCTCGGCCCTGCTGGCCACGTTCATGCTCACCAGAGCCTGCGCCTGCTCCACGGCGGATGCCTGGTTGAAGTACACCACGTAGATGGGGGCCTGGTTGCCACCGAGCAGTTCCTCGATGGTCTCGTGCAGCGGGGTCATGGCGTAGCGGAAGGTCAGCGGGACCGGGCGTTCGGCGGAACTGACCACGGCCGTCTCCCGGCCGGTGCGCCGGGTGAGGTCCTGCTTGAAGCCGGTCACGTCCCCGAGCGTCGCCGACATCAGCACGAACTGGGCCTGCGGCAGTTCCAGCATCGGCACCTGCCACGCCCAGCCGCGCTGCGGTTCCGCGTAGAAGTGGAACTCGTCCATGACGACCTGGCCGACCTCGGCGCGCTCCCCGTCGCGCAACGCGATGTTGGCCAGGATCTCGGCGGTGCAACAGATGATCGGGGCGTCCGGGTTGACGCTGCTGTCGCCGGTCAGCATTCCCACGTTGTCCGGGCCGAACGTGTCGACCAGCGAGAAGAACTTCTCCGAGACCAGCGCCTTGATGGGCGCGGTGTAGAAACTGCGCTGCTTGCTCGCCAGGGCGGTGAAGTGCGCGCCGACCGCGATCAGGCTCTTCCCCGAGCCGGTCGGGGTGCTGACGATCACGTTGGATCCCGACACCACCTCCATCAGCGCTTCTTCCTGAGCGGGATAGAGGTCGAACCCCTGATCGGCGGTCCAGGTGGTGAAGCCCTCCAGGAGCGTGTCCGGATCGGCATCGGGCGTCGGGGGGAGCTGGTCGGTAAGCGTCATCTCCCCTCCATCTTCCCGTTCGGCGTCCGTGGTGGGCACGTGGGGTCGAACACACTCGTTCGGGGGAGTGCTCCGGGAATACGGCGCAACCCGCCCGGCGGAAGGGCGCCCGCCGGGTCCGAGGAAGCCCCTCGGGATTTCGCCTGCAACTGTGGTTCACCGAACACGCGGGGCGTACATGATCACGGCCACGCCGAGCAGGCAGATCAGCGCACCGACGACGTCGTAGCGGTCGGGCCGGTAGCCGTCCAATGCCGTTCCCCAGGCCAGCGACCCGGCCACGAACACGCCCCCGTAAGCGGCGAGGATCCGTCCGAAGTGGGCGTCGGGCTGCAGGGTTGCCACGAACCCGTACGCCCCGAGCGCCGCCACACCGGCTCCGATCCACAGCCAGCCCCGGTGCTCGCGCACGCCCTGCCAAACCAGCCAGGCGCCGCCTATCTCGCAGAAAGCGGCCAACACGAACAGGGCGATGGAACGGGCTATCAGCACGGCTCCACGTTAGGACCTCCACCGCCCCCCACCGGCCGCCGTCCTACGCTGGGCTCCTGGCACGGAGGCCCCCGACCCGTTCGGGACCGTGCGAGTCGGCTCCCGAAGACCACACGAAAGCGTTGTGTGACAACCATCTCACCGATGGTGATCGCTTCGGCGCGTACCGTCGATCTCGAGAGCCCGATCACGATTCAGCACCACTCACGATTCAGCACCGTCTTCTGGAGTCGTCTTGCGTATCGCCTTCGGCAGCCAACCCCTCTACTCCCACCTCGTTCCGGCCGTGCTTCCACTCGCTCGGCTGGCGGCCGAGGCCGGACACGAAGTGGCGGTGCTGACCTCGCCCGAACTGTCCGAAGAGATCCACGCGTTCGGACTGACCCCGCTTCCCCTGCGGAACGCGATCAGCCCGCGCGAGATGCTCCAACGCCCCGAACTGCACGAACGACTCGGGCTGGACCTGGCGTTCCTCGAGGACCTGGGGCGGAAGACGCTGCGCGCACAGGACGACCACTTCGCGGCCATGTTCGCCGGACCGGTCGCGGGGGACAGCGCGGAAGAGGCCGTGGAGGTGCTGAAATCCTTCGCCCCCGACCTGCTCGTCCGCGAATCCACCGACCACGCGAGCTACTACGCGGCCGAATACCTCGGAGTGCGGCACACCGCCCTGGACATCGGACCGCTGGCCCCGTTCAACACCGAGGCGATGCTCACCAGGATCAACGAGCAGCGCGGCAGGCTCGACCTGGAACCGGTGACCGATCCGCTGCACCCCTTCCGGGGTGGGAGGATCGGCATGGCCCCGGAAAGCTTCTACCCGGAGTCGCTGCGGCTCCCCTCCGCGAGCTACTACAACGCTCCCCCGGCGAGGGCCGGACAGCTCGACCCGGCGATCGCGGAACTGCCGGGAGACCGCCCCCTGGTGCTGGCCACCCTCGGTTCCAACGCGGCCGGGATGCTCGGCGGAGGCGAACTCAACCTGCTGAACACCATCGTGGAAGCACTCGGCGATCTGCGTGTCACGGGTGTGGTCGCCCTCGGCGACGGCGTCTCTCCCGAGGACTGGACCGGATCCCGTCCGGACAATGTGTACCTGACCTCCTTCGCACAGCAACAACTGCTGCTGCCCGCCTGCGAAGCCTTCATCACCCACGGCGGTTTCAACGGAGTCCGGGAAGCGCTCAGCAGCGGAATTCCCATGGTGGTGCTGCCCATATCCGCCGAGCAGCCTGCCAACGCCGAACGAGTCGAACAGCTGGAGGCGGGCAAACGCCTCAACCTCGAGGACCTCACCCACGACTCGCTGCGCACGGCCTTGGGGACGGTGCTCGCCGACTCCGCCCACCGCCACCGCACCCGGGCCATGGCACGGGAGTTCCGCGCGCTTCCCCGGTTCGGCGAAATCGTGTCCGGCCTGGAGAGGCAGCTCGAGCAGCGGTGAGCCACGGTTCCGCGCGGGCAGTCTTTCGAGTTCGACCGCGCGGACGTCACTTGAGGACGTCCGCGCGCCAGCTCCCGATCTCGGCGAGTACCGCGGCGAACAGGGATCGCGCCCCCGGAGGAGCTTCGACGTAGTCCCGATCCTGATCGACCGGTCCTTGTTCGACCGGATCCCGTTCATCCTGTTCGGCCGGGATCGAGTCCTCCCGCCCGACGGACGGCGGTTCCGGGGTGGCGAACTCGTCCTGCCGTTCGAGGGGCGCTTCCCGCGGTCCGGAACCGTCACCCCCGAAGATCTCCTCCCGAGCCTCACGCGGCAGCGTGGCGCATTCGTCGGTGGCCTGTCCGGTCATCGTCCTCTCCCGTCCGGTGTGACCGCTCCGGGGTTCGTTCCGTCTCCCGAGCGGAGCTCTTTTCGTCGATCAACACGAGGATGCGCCCTCAAAATAGGTAGCACAAGTGAAACTTTCTGCACTGCTGATTAGCACAACTGAAAGATCGATTTTCACCCGGACGAACACCGAACGAACTCGGAACTCACGGCGGGCTCCCGCGTGAGCACTTCCCCGGAGCGACTCCCAGCTCCGGTTAACGAGCTCTAACAAATTTGGGACGCGCGTCACACCCGACGCCGGTCTCGATTCGCCGAGCACGGGCATACCATCGGCTTCCATGACGGCGTCGGAGCGCTCAACGTCGAGCGAGCACGGAGACCGGCTCGATCTGATGGCCGGGTTCGAACCGCCCACCCACGGGCAGTGGCAGGCGCAGGTCGATCAGGTGCTGCGCAAGTCCGGTCTGCTGCCCCGGGACGCACCCGCCCGGGAGCGACCGGAGGAGGCGCTGGCAACCGAGACCTACGACGGGATCGAGGTCCAGCCGCTGTACACGGCGCGCGCCGGGCACTCCGCGAACGGACTGCCCGGGCTGGCCCCGTTCACCAGGCACTCCCGCCCCGCGGGCGCGGTCGACGGGGGCTGGGACGTTCGTCAGTACCACGACGACCCGGACGCGGCCACGAGCAACCGCGAGATACTGGCCGATCTGGAGGGCGGAGCCGGTTCGGTGTGGCTGCGGACGGGCCCCGGCGGAATCGCCGTGGAAGATCTCGGGGACGCGCTGCACGGGACCCGGCTCGACCTCGCGGGTGTGGTGCTCCATCCCGGACAGCACTACGAAAGCGCCGCCGCGGAACTGCTGCGGCTGGCCGAGCAGTGGGGCGTGGCCGACGAATCGCTGCGCGGCAATCTCGGAGCCGACCCCGTGGGCCTGCGAGCTCGGACGGGAGCCCCCCACGACACGGGTCCCGCCGTGGAGCTCGCCCGCCGCTGCGCGCGGAAGTATCCGGGCATGCACGCCATCAGCGTGGACGGGCTGCCGTACCACGACGCAGGCGGTTCCGACGCCGAGGAGCTCGGCTGTGCCGTCGCCGCCGGGGTCGCCTACCTGCGCATGCTCACCGAAGCGGACCTGCCCGCGGAAAACGCGGCCGGACTGCTGGAGTTCCGCTTCGCGGCCACAGTGGACCAGTTCACCACCATCGCCAAGCTCAGGGCGGCCCGGCGAATGTGGGAACGGGTGCTGCGTGCCTGCGGAGTCGCCGAGCACGCGCGGGGTCAACGGCAGCACGCCGTGACCTCCTCGGCGATGCTCACCCGTCACGACCCGTGGGTGAACATGCTGCGCTCCACCATCGCCGCGTTCGCCGCCGGAGCGGGTGGCGCGCAGTCCGTCACGGTCCGACCCTTCGACACCCCGCTGGGGCTGCCCGACTCCTTCTCCCGCCGGATCGCCCGCAACACCCAGGCCCTGCTGACCGACGAAGCCCACATCGGACAGGTCATCGATCCGGCGGGCGGCTCGTACTACGTGGAGTCCCTGACCGACGAGCTCGCGAAAACCGCGTGGAGCTGGTTCCAGGACATCGAGGCGACAGGAGGCCTGTCCGAGGCACTCGGTTCGGGGATGGTCGCCGAACGGCTGGACAGCACCTGGCAACGGCGCCGTGAGGCACTCGCCCACCGCACCGACCAGCTCACCGGAGTCAGCGAGTACCCGGACCCGAACGAACGGCCGCTCACCCGTCGCGCACGCCCCCCGGAACCGGAGACGGGCGGGCTGCCCCGGCACCGCTACGCCGAGGACTACGAACGGCTCCGCGACGAGGCCGAGCGCATGGCCGAGGAGCTGCCCGCCGGGCGCCCCAAGGTCTTCCTCGCGACGCTCGGCCCGCTGGCCTCCTACACCGCACGTGCCTCCTTCACGCGGAACCTGCTCGCCACGGGCGGAGTGACCACCGAGGAGGCCGGGGAGACCGAAACGACCGGGGAGGTGCTGGAGGCGTTCGAACGTTCGGGAACCACCCTGGTGGTCCTGTGCTCCTCGAACGAGATCTACGAGCAGCGCGCGGAGGACACCGCCACGGCCCTCGCGGCGGCGGGCGCGCGGCTCGTGCTGCTGGCCCGCACCCCCCAGGACCCGGCTCCCCGAGGGGTGGACGGCTTCGTCCACGCCCGCAGCGACGTGCCGCAAGCGCTGACCGACATCCACCAACGGTGGGCCTCGCCCACCGCGGCCGTTCCGAAAGCGACATCATGACCAGCCACGACAGGATTCCCGACTTCACCGAAGTCGAGCTGGACGAGCCTCCGGCCACTGAGGACGGGCAGCAGTGGCACCGGGCGGTGCGGGAAACGACCGGTCAAGCCCCCGAGCAGCTGACCTGGCACGCCCCCGAGGGCATCGACGTCAAACCGCTCTACGCGGAGTCGGACACCGAAGGGCTGCGCTTCCGGCACGGTTACCCCGGTATAGCGCCCTACCTGCGCGGCCCGTACTCGACGATGTACGTCAACCAGCCGTGGACCGTGCGCCAGTACGCCGGTTTCTCCACCGCGGCCGAGTCCAACGCCTTCTACCGGCGCAACCTCGCCGCCGGGCAGAAGGGGTTGTCGGTGGCGTTCGACCTCGCCACCCACCGCGGCTACGACTCCGACCATCCGCGGGTGGCCGGCGACGTGGGCATGGCAGGGGTCGCCATCGACTCGATCCTCGACATGCGGCAGCTGTTCGACGGCATCCCGCTGGACCGGATGAGCGTGTCCATGACCATGAACGGCGCGGTGCTGCCGGTGCTGGCGCTGTTCATCGTCGCCGCCGAGGAGCAGGGGGTTCCGCCGGAGAAACTCGCGGGGACCATTCAGAACGACATCCTCAAGGAGTTCATGGTCCGCAACACCTACATCTACCCCCCGCAACCCTCGATGCGGATCATCTCGGACATCTTCGCCTACACCTCGGCGCGGATGCCGAAGTTCAACTCGATCTCCATCTCCGGGTACCACATCCAGGAGGCCGGAGCCACCGCCGACCTGGAACTCGCCTACACCCTCGCCGACGGGCTGGACTACATCAGGGCCGGGCTGAACGCGGGCCTGGACATCGATTCCTTCGCTCCCCGGTTGTCCTTCTTCTGGGGGATCGGAATGCACTTCGGCATGGAAGTGGCGAAGTTGCGCGCGGCCAGGTTGCTGTGGGCCCGGCTGGTCTCGGAGTACGGTCCCACCGACCCGAAATCGCTGTCGCTGCGGACGCATTCGCAGACCTCCGGCTGGTCGCTGACCGCGCAGGACGCGTTCAACAACGTCGCGCGCACCTGTGTGGAGGCCATGGCGGCCACCCAGGGGCACACCCAGTCGCTGCACACCAACGCGCTGGACGAGGCACTGGCGCTGCCGACGGACTTCTCGGCGCGCATCGCCCGCAACACCCAGCTGCTGCTGCAGCAGGAGTCCGGGATCACCAGGGTCATCGACCCGTGGGGCGGCAGCCACTACGTCGAACGCCTCACCCAGGACCTGGCCGAGCGGGCGCAGACCCACATCGACGAGATCGAGCGGGCCGGCGGCATGGCCGCGGCCATCGACGCGGGGATCCCCAAGATGCGCATCGAGGAGGCCGCCGCACGCACCCAGGCACGTATCGACTCGGGCAGGCAGCCGCTGATCGGCGTCAACCGCCACCGCCCCGCCGGATCCACCGAGGACGGGGCCCCCGAGGTGCGCAAGGTGGACAACAGCGCGGTGCGCGCCGAACAGCTCGAAAAGCTCCGCACCCTGCGGGAACACCGCGACGAGGAGGCCTGCAACGACGCGCTGCGCAAGCTCGCGGCGGCCGCGCAGGCCACCGTGGACGACCAGCGTCCCGACGACCTGGAACACAACCTGCTCACCCTGGCCGTGGACGCGGCGCGGGCCCACGCCACCGTGGGCGAGATCTCCGACGCGTTGGAAACCGCGTTCGGCAGGCACTCGGGGCAGATCCGTACCATCTCGGGGGTGTACACCGAGGAGACCGGGGACGACTCCACGATCGAGCGGACGCGCTCACTGGTCGAGGAGTTCACCCGGGACGAAGGACGCAGGCCCAGGATCCTGGTGGCGAAGATGGGCCAGGACGGCCACGACCGCGGCCAGAAAGTGATCTCCACCGCCTTCGCCGACCTCGGTTTCGACGTCGACGTGGGGCCGCTTTTCCAGACCCCCGCCGAAGTCGCCCGGCAAGCGGTCGAGTCGGATGTGCACGTGGTCGGCGTGTCCTCGCTGGCCGCGGGCCACCTGACCCTGGTGCCCGCCCTGCGCGCGGCCCTGGACGAGGTCGGCGGGGACGACATCGTGATCGTGGTGGGCGGCGTGATCCCGCCTGCCGATCACGAAGCACTGCACGAGGCCGGAGCGGCTGCCGTGTTCGGACCGGGCACCGTGATCGCGGAAGCGGCGGACGGGCTGCTGCGACGGTTGCGCACCGAGCTGGGACACGACGAGGATTGAGGCCCGCGGCAGAGCTTTGCGCGGTTGGTCGGGTAGCCGTCACGTGAGTCGGCGCCCTGCCGCGTTGCAGGGCACCTCGAGTAACGGCCCCGCCCCGAACGAGGCCCTCCGTCAGAAGTTCCAAGAGCACTCGTCCGAGCGGGGCGCCCGGACGCGAACTGGCCGTCCGGGCGACGCCCGCGGCGAAACGAGACCTGAACCATGTCACGAACCATCGATGTCGACACCTACGCCGAGGGCGTGCTCGCGGGGTCACGCCCCACGCTGGCACGGGCCATAACCCTCGTGGAGTCCACCCGTCCCGAACACCGGGACAAGGCGCAGCGGTTGCTGACCCGACTGCTGCCGCACGCGGGTGGCGCCCACCGCATCGGCATCACCGGCGTTCCGGGGGTCGGCAAGTCCACCTTCATCGAGTCGCTCGGCACCAAACTGGTCGGTGAGGGACACCGGGTCGGGGTGCTGGCCGTGGACCCCTCGTCGAACCGGAGCGGGGGCAGCATTCTCGGTGACAAGACCCGCATGGGCGCGCTCGCCGCCGAGGCGGACGCCTTCATCCGCCCCTCCCCCACGGCGGGCACCCTCGGCGGGGTGGCCAGGGCCACCAGGGAAACCATCGTGCTCATGGAGGCGGCCGGATTCGACGTGGTGCTGGTGGAGACCGTCGGGGTCGGACAGTCCGAGATCACGGTTGCGGGGATGGTGGACTGCTTCCTGCTGCTCACGATGGCCCGCACCGGAGATCAACTGCAGGGCATCAAGAAGGGTGTGCTGGAACTGGCCGATCTGGTCGCGGTCAACAAGGCCGATGGTCCCCACGAGGACGAGGCCCGCCGATCCGCCCGCGAACTGCGGAGCGCGCTGCGGCTGCTGACCCCGCCGCACGCGTCCTGGAAACCGCGGATCACCACCTGCAGCGGCCTCAACGGAACGGGGCTGGACAAACTCTGGCAGCAGGTGTTGGAGCACCACGCGGCGTTGTCCGAGGCAGGAGATCTGGAGGAGAAACGCAGCCGGCAGCGGCTGGAGTGGACCTGGGAACTGGTGCGGGACCAGCTCATGAGCGAGCTCCTCGGGAATCCGCGGGTGAAGCGGACGCGCGAGGAGATCGAACAGCGGGTGCGCGACGGCGAGGTGACCGCCGGCATGGCCGCCGAACGCGTCCTGCGCGCCTTCCGTGGAGACGACTCGAGCACGTGACGGGGAGGCCGCCCAGCGCCGTCATCCCGCGAGACCGTAGGGAGGTACTCCGCTCCGCAGCAGCTCGGTCATCCCCACCGCGTCCAGCGGTGTGCCGTAGTACGGGCCGGAGGCGATCTCGCACCCGGCTTCCCGCCACCAGCGCACCTGTCGTTCGGTGCTCACCCCCGAGGCGGCTACCGGCACCCCGCAGTCCCGCGCCAACGGGATCACCCCGGCCAACGCACGGGCCTCCGGGGTCTCCTCCTCGCCCGCGCACTCACCGACCAGTCGCACCACGTCCGGAGCCAGCAAAGCGGCATAGGTGGGGAACTCGCGAAGAAAGCGCAGTTCGGACGGAGCGCCGCTGAACTCGTGCGCCGCGGTCTGCACACCCGTCCCGGCCAACGTGGTGACGTTGTCCCGCGCTTCACCACCACTGCTCATCAGAGCTTTCATGGACACGCACAGCCGCAGCCACCCCGCATCGAGCGCTCCCCCGTCCACGAGGTCGCGCACCACGGCCACCAGGTCCGGGTCGCGGGACTGGTTGGGGCTCAGCCCCGCGACGAGCTGCGGGCACAGCCCCTGCGCGTGCCACTCGCCGAGCTGTGTCCACGCGGTGCGCAGCATCCAGTCCCGCAGGGACAACGTGATCCCGGAGCGCTCGGCCAGCCGCAGGCACTCGTCGTGGTCGAGTTCGTCGTGGCCGGACGGCTGCCAGGAAAGGCGCACCTCGACTGCGAGCAGGCTCCCCTCGAGCAGCGAGACCCACGGTCTGTAGCGCACCTGGAACTCGCCGAGTTCCAGCGCTCCCGGCATCACGGCGGCCAGCCTGGCATCGGAACGCTCCGACGGGGCCCGGAGCGGGTCGAAAAGCGCCCACTGCCGCTTGCCCGCCTGCTCCGCTCCGCGCAACGCCACTTCGGCCGCCCACATCATATCGGCGGGCTCCCGATCCCCAACGGCACGCTGGATGACCCCGATGCTGGCCGTGGGGGCCAACCCGTTCCCCCCGATGTAGATGGGCTCGTCCAGCTCCTTGTTGATCACCTCGGCGAACTCGGAGATCTCCGGCGTGTACCGGTCCTGTCTCACCAGGACGGCGAACTCGGTCCCTCCGATGCGAGCCACCAGTCCGTCCTCGTCCTCGACGAGCCCCTGGAGCCTGTTGGCCACGGTGCGGACGATCTCGTCACCGACCTCGTAGCCGAGCCCTTCGTTGATCAGCTCGAAACCGTCCAACCGCAGCTGGTACAGCGTGAGGCGATCCGTCGAGGGGAAACCGGCGAGCGCGGTCTCCAGCCTGGAACGGAAGTGCTGCCGATTGGGCAAGCCGGTTATGGCATCGTGCAGGGTCTGGTGTTGCAGGCGTTCCTGCAGGTAACTCAGCTCCCGCAGGTCCTCCACCATCACGACGAAACGCCCGGGGATGTCCTCCCCGTCACGCAACGTCGCGAGCGAGACGCGGGTCCAGGCCTTACCGCCGTCCGCTCGCAGCAGGTTCCTGCGTTCCCGCAACTCGTCGCGGGTCCCCCGCAGCAGTTCCGCGTAGGTGTTCGCGAGGAAGTCGGTCTCGTCGGGGTGGAACAGCTCGGCGAGCGTTCTGGAGCGCAGCTCCTCCCCCGAGTACCCGAGGAGCGACTCCAGGGTCTCGTTCACGTCGAGGAAAGCGCCCTCCCCGTCGCATATGCCCATGCCGACCGGCGTCGTCCGGAAGACCTCGTGGAAACGGTCCTGGCTGGCCCGCAACCTGTACTCGCTATCCAGCTTGGACCGGAGTATCGCGCGTCTCAGGTTTTCCTGCTGGTCGAGGACGGTCGCGCGGTTCGCGGCGGCGTAACCGGAGGCGACCGAGGTCAGCAGGCTGAACACCTGCCGCACCGATTCGTCGGAAGGGGCCGGGAGCAGTGCGCGGCAGAGCAGGTCGAGGCTGCGCGCGAGGCTCTCCTCACCCGTGGCGTTCAACCGGACCAACTGCTCGCCGATCCGCTCCCCGGTACGTTCGGTCTCTCCCGGTGTCCGGAGACCGTCCACGATCTCACCGGCCAGTTCGCACAGCCTGTTCTCCAGGGATTCACGAGCCATCGGCACGTACGACGTGCGGTTCAGTCGCTGGGCCCACTGCGCCGCCAGCTCCGCGCACCACGGTTCGCTCCCCCAGGAAGCCGTCCGCGAATCGGGCACTACTCCCTCGCCCGGAGCACCACAACCGGAACTCGCGCGACTCATCTCACCTCTCCCTAGCGACAGCACCGAACCCCACGAACCAGAAAACCGGCGGGAAAACACCGCCGCACGTACCGCATACCGGAACCGCACGCCCCCGCACAACCGGCACGCCACTTCCGCACAAGGTTTGTTACCCACCCCCGCGTGAATTCGTTCCGCTCCCGGCTCCACCGCATCAAGCTCCTCTTGCCCGGGGCGCCGCAGCCCGGTCCCCACCACACCGGGATCCAACAGTTCGAGCCCGTCGAACAACTCGGTGCTCTCCGCGTGGGAACGCGGATGGATCGGGGCGGCGCTCTGCTTCACCACCTCGCCCCCCGCATCGCGTCGGGCCCGATGTCGGCCGTGAAACGCGAAACGACCAGACTCGCCGGAGGGCAGGGCATCCCCGTGACACCGCACCACGTTCACCGGATCCGACCCCGGCGGAACGAAGTGCAGCACTCCGACGAGCAACAATCCGATCGGTTCGGAGAAGTCCACCAACCGCCGGGGCTCCGGGGGCGCCAGCACGTTGTCCGGGCGCAACACGTCGGCGTGCAACGCGCTCACATCCGGGGTGTCCCGCAACAGCAGTTCCCCCGTGCGCGACCGCGACCGGTTCGTCGTCCACGCAGGCCACTTTGGTGTCAGGCTCGATCCTGCCCGCCACCTCGTGCACGTTGCCGACCGCCGGGCTGCCCGTCCCGGTGCCGGCGAACTGTCGTGTCCCCGCATCCATCGGGGTCAGCACGGCTCTGCGCAGGAAAACCCGGTTGGGACACGCCACGTCGCGCGCGCTGGGCAGCGCGGCGGGAAACCGCTCGCCCAGCCGACGGTCCGCGGCGAAGTCGTGCGCGCCGCCGAGCAGGTACTCGTACACTCGCGCGGCGCTGGGCGTCTCCTCGTCCAGGCGCCGCAGCAGCCAACCGTCCTGTGCCGTCACCCCACCCCCTCGACGGTTCCGTCACGTTCTTCCAAGGGTACTGGGTGCCCCCGACAAAACGGGCGAACGCGTCATGTGTGGGCGTTCGGCGCGGTCGCGTTGGAAGGTGCCCCGGAGACATGTCTCGTCGCGGGAGCACGAGGCCCCTCCGGCACAGCGAACAGGCCCTGACGCGGTGAACGAAGTCTCGGCACGCGCTGCCATACCGGCACCGACCGACACACCACCACTGTGACGATGCTCGTCCAACCGGTGCCGTGTTGGCAACCGCTCGAGGGACATTCACCCGCTGACCGGGGCGGAGAACTCCGCCAGCGGCGGCAGGTCCAGCAACCAGCGCGCCCCCAGGACAAGCAGACCCACGGAGATCACGAACCAGACCGCCATCCAGACTCCCCCCGCCACACCGGTCAACCTGGCCAGCTGATCCGCATCGGAGTCGGACGCCCGACCCCTGCGGCGTTTGCCGGAGAGCTCGAACAACGGCCGCACGCCTCCCAGCAGCAGCAACCAGCTCAGCAGCTCGGCGCACACCACGGTGACCGGAGGGGTGCCCCACCGGATCACGGCCGCGAGAGCGAGGCCGGTGAGCACCACGGACAGCACCCCGTAGAGGTTGCGCAGCGCGATCAGCAACAGCGCCAGCGCCCCCACCGCCGTCCAGAGCATGACCTCCACGTGCTCGGCGGAAACCGTCCAGGCCGCGACGGCCCCCAGCAGCGACACGGCCGGATATCCCGCGAACAGGGTCAGGACCATCCCGGGGCCGCGCGCGGGCCCGGTGGAAACGGTCAGCCCCGAGGTGTCCGAGTGCAGCCGGATCCCGTTGAGCCTGCGGCCGCTGAGCAGAGCCACCAGGGCGTGCCCCGCCTCGTGTGCGATGGTCACCACGTTGCGCAGCACCCGCCAGGTGCCGCGGTAGCCGACCAGCACGAGCGCGAGCAGCGCGACCACGGAAGCCGGAACCGCTCCCGACACGTTCGTCAGCACTCGGCCGAACTCTTGCACAACGATCCTCGCAACCGGGTCGATTCGGCTCCTGCACGTGTCTCACCGACCGGACGCCGCGGAGTCCACCCGCGGTTCCGGGAATCGGCTGCCGCTCGGGAGAGCTCCACAGCCCGCGGGAGGAACCCGCTCACCGGCAGGGGCTTCCCCAGCCGTCAGGTGCTCCCACCCGGGGTCGCGGAACCCTTCGGAACCGCCCCCGGGAGGTCGCCGCCCCCTTCGTGGCCCAACACCCGGTGCGCCAGCAGGACTCCCCCGACCACGGCGGAAGGGATCACCACGAGCTGGGCCACCGGGATCAGGCAGAGCAGATAAGTCGGAACCGCGAATCCCAGCACCTTGCGCCGATGGCGCCACAGCAGCCGGTGGCGCCGCCCGATTCCCATCCCGAGCCGTTGGAACACGGGACCGGTCACTTCCAGGGCTATCAGCCACGCGCCGAACAGCACCCCGCAAACAGGCACCACGGTCTGGCCCAGCACGGGAACGAAGCCGAACGGGAACAGCAGCAGCGCCCCGAGGACACCGATCAGCACCAGCCGCAGCGCGTCGCGAACGCCGCGCCACACCAGTCGCGGCTGCCCGGCACCGTCGGATCCGCTGTCCAGCCCGCGTTCCCGTTCGGTGCGCTCGGCGATGTAATCGTAGAACGGTCCGCCAATCAACAAGGTCAGCGCGACGAAGGACACCGAGCCGAGCAGCACGGCCCCCGCGACGAGGGCGCAGGCCAGAACCGCACGCAGCACCCCCCGCCACCACGCGGACCACCCCTCGGCGAAGGGGGTCATCCAGGAGGCCAGGTCGCCGCTGAACCAGGCGAGCACACCGATCCCCGCGAACAGGACCAGACTGCTCAGCAGGGCGGGCACACCACCGAGCAGCAGCATCCTCGGCGAGCGGAGTATGTCGAACAAGCCCTTACCCAGCTCGCGGGCTCCGAGTCCCGTGTCATTCATCGTCGAACTCTCGCGGCACCGACGACACGGCGCCGCCGATCCTGTGGTGGGTTTCCGTTCCGGCTGCCGGGACACCCGCTCGGCGGAACCGTCCGACAACCACGGCGACTGATCCTACCGGAACGCCGTTCGTGAAAACGGTTCTCCCACTAGGCGCCCGAGCCGGGCACCGGAACGAGCGGGGCCGGCCGCGCACCGGCGGCCGGCCCCGTCGTGGGCTCGTCTCACGCGATGATCCTGATCGGGTCCTCCAACAGCCCCGTGAGCTGCTGCATGAACACCGCTCCCACGGCGCCGTCCACCGCGCGGTGATCGGCCGACAGGGTGAGGCGGAGCATCTTGCGGACCGCGAACTCGCCGTCGCGCACCTGCACCTCCTCCCGCGTGGCCCCCACCGCGAGAATGGCCGCCTCGGGCGGGTTGATCACGGCGGAGAACTCCTCGATGCCGAACATGCCCAGGTTGGACACGCTGAAGGTGCTTCCGGTCATCTCGTCCGGCTTCAGCTTGCCGTCACGGGCGCGCTCGGCCTTCTCACGTCCCTCGGTGGCGATCTCCGAGACGCTCTTGCGGTCGGCGTCGGGGATCACCGGCACCACGAGGCCGGAGTCCAGCGCCACCGCCACTCCGAGATGGACCCGCTTGTGCTGGAACAGCTTCTCGTCCCGGAACGAGACGTTGACCGAGGGGTTGGCGCGCAAGGCCGTCGCGCAGGCCTTGACGACCAGGTCGTTCACGCTGACCTTCGGCCCGCCCGCGGCCTGCAACCGCTCGTTGAGGTCCGCGCGGAAGGAAACCAGGTCCGTGACGTCGACCGCGCTGGTCAGGTAGAAGTGCGGGGCCTGCTGCTTGCTCTCGGTCAACCGCTTGGCGGTCACCTTGCGGATGTTGCTCAGCGGGATCTCCTCGAGATCCGGGTCCTCCACCGCTGCGGGGGCCCCGGTGGAGGCGTCCCGCGTGGAAGCGGTGGGAGCGGTCGAGGGCTGGTCCGTCCCGGAACGCTCGGCGGCGGCCTCGATGTCGACCCTGATGATCCTGCCCCCGGGTCCGGTGCCGGAAACGGTGGACAGGTCGACCCCCTTCTCCCGCGCGACCGCACGCGCCAGCGGGGACGCCTTCGGACGGTTCCGCGGACCGTCCTGGGAGGCGTCGCCGGAATCCGCGGCGGATCCCTGCCCGGCGGGGGCGGGATCCTGCCGGGCCGGAGCGGGGCTCTGCCCGTCGCCCTGCGGTTCCGAACCGCTCTTCTCCCCGGAGGACTGCTGGGCGGAACCGGGGCTCTCGGAGGGCCCGGACTCCGCGGCCGATCCGGAGCCGTCGCCGAGCAAGCCGATCGGGGTTCCGATCGGGACGGTCTCCCCCTCGCCGATCAGGATCTTCTCCAGCACCCCGTCGTCGTAGGCCTCCAGCTCCATGACGGCCTTGTCCGTCTCGATGTCGGCCACCACGTCGCCACGGTTGATCTGCTCACCCACCTGCTTGCGCCAGGCGGAGATGACGCCTTCCTCCATCGTGTCGGACAGGCGCGGCATGTGAATCTCGGTCATGGTCTTCCTCGGCTCCTGATGAACGACTCACCGTGCCGGTGCGGGAGCTCGCGGCCCTTGCGCCACCGACACGGCGAGTCTGCGCCTTGCTGGTTTCTCAGCGACGATGTCCGACGGCTTCGAGTGTCTGGTGTACCGCCGTGGTCAGCGACTCGGCGGAGGGCAGCGCCGCCCGCTCCAGTGGTTTGGCGTAGGGCAACGGCACCTCGGCCGCGGCGACACGGCGCACCGGGGCGTCGAGGTAGTCGAAGGCACCGTCCGAGATCGAAGCCGCGATCTCCGCCCCGACACCGTAGGTCAGCCAGTCGTCCTCGGCGATGACGGCGCAACCGGTCTTGCGCACCGACTCGACGACGGTCTCCCTGTCCAGCGGGCGCAGGCTGCGCAGGTCCACC
This sequence comes from Actinopolyspora biskrensis, assembly GCF_013408175.1. Classification (GTDB taxonomy): domain Bacteria; phylum Actinomycetota; class Actinomycetes; order Mycobacteriales; family Pseudonocardiaceae; genus Actinopolyspora; species Actinopolyspora biskrensis. The sequence goes on along the minus strand of NZ_JACBYW010000002.1, from coordinate 281,971 downwards.
ACCTCCGCCGAGATGCCCTCGTCCTGTTGCAGCTGGTCGGCGACCTGGGTGGCGACGTTGGCCATCCTCGAGTACCCGATGATGGTGATGTCGCTTCCAGGGCGGACGACGCCCGCCTTGCCGATCTCCGCGGGAGCCACCTCGTCCGGCACCTCGCCCTTGGTGTTGTAGAGGGCCAGGTTCTCCAGGAACAGCACGGGATCGTTGTCGGCCATGGAAGCCTTGAGCAGCGCCTTCGCATCAGCGGGCGTGCTCGGTGCGACCACCTTCAGGCCGGGGACGAAAGCGTAGTAGAGCTCGATGTTCTGGGAATGCGTGGCACCGAGCTGCTGGCCACCGCCACCGGGGGTGCGCAGCACCATGGGGGCGTTGGACTGGCCACCGAACATTCCGTAGATCTTCGCGGCGTGGTTGACGATCTGGTCCAGCGCGAGCAGCGAGAAGTTGATCGTCATCAACTCCACGACCGGGCGCAGCCCCAGCATCGCCGCTCCCACGGCGGCGCCCACGAATCCTTCCTCCGCGATCGGGGTGTCCCGGACACGCTTCTCCCCGAACTCGTCGAGCAAGCCCGCGGTGATCTTGTAGGAGCCCTCGAAGACTCCGATCTCTTCGCCGATGAGGAAGACGTTCTCATCGGCGAGCATTTCCTCGCGCAGCGTGTCATGCAGCGCTTGCCGATAGGTGATGACAGCCAACGGTGTTTCTCCTGGGCATGCTTCGCCGTGGGGTCGTGTGCACGACCCCCGGCGGTTCGTGGCGGGGTGTGATTCGGTGGATCGCTCCCGCTCGGCCCCTTCCTGGCCGGACCGGGCGGGAGACAGTTCGTCAGAAGACCGGGTCGGCCGGGAGCCTGCGGGAGTCGTTGGCGACCGGCGTGGCGTAGGTGTAGTCGAACAGGGTCGAGGGATCGGGATGCGGACTGTCGTCGGCGAAGGCGACGGCCGCGTCGACATCGGCCTGCACGGTCTGCTCGATCTCGGATGCGCCGTCCTCGTCCAGCACCCCGGCCGAGAGCAGCTGGTCCCGGAAAGCGGCCACCGGGTCCGCCGCCCTGGCGGCCTGGGCGTCCTCGGAGCTGCGGTACTTGGCCGGGTCGACCACCGAGTGCCCCTTCATCCGGTAACTGACCGCCTCGAGCATGGCCGGCTCGCCGGTCTTCCTGGCGTGCTCGACCAACCTGCCGGATGCCTCGTTCACGGCGAGCACATCGTTGCCGTCCACCCGCTCACCGTGCATCCGGTAGGCCACGGCCCGCTTGTAGAGCTCGGACTCGGCGGAGGCCATGTCCACCGTCGTCCCCATGCCGAGATGGTTGTTGATCACGACGAACACCACGGGCAGCTTCCACAGTGCCGCGATGTTCATCGACTCGTGGAAGGCGCCGATGTTCGTCGTCCCGTCGCCCATCTGGCACATGACCACCTGGTCGCCGCCCCGGTAGTCGATCGCGAGCGCCGCACCCGTCGCGAGCGGGACCTGTCCGCCGACGATTCCGTACCCCCCGAGCAGCCCGACGTCGGTGTCGAACATGTGCATCGAACCGCCGAGGCCCTTGGAGGTCCCGGTGGTGCGGCCGTAGAGCTCGGCCATCACCCGGTTCGGGTCGATGCCCTTCGCGATGGCGTAACCGTGCTCCCGGTAGTTGGTGAACAGGTAGTCGGATTTGTGCAACGAGCTCATCAACCCGACGACGGTGGCTTCCTCTCCCAGGTTCAGATGGCAGTACCCACCGACCTTGGCCTGGGTGTAGCCCTGGGCGGCGCGCTCCTCGAAACGCCTGATCAGCGACATCTGCTTGAAGTAGTCGCGCAGCTGTTCCGGGGACTCGGATCCCAGCGCGGCCCTCTCCTGAGTCTGTTGCGCCCGGTTTCCGCTCGAGCGGGTGCCGCCGCGACGACTCTTCGAGCCGGAGCTTGTCGGCTTGCTGCGGGTAGCGGTCTCCGCCATGAGAGATCCCCTCTTCGAGTGGGTGGTTAGCGGCGTCCCGAAGACCGAAGGGCAACGCGGTGCGTGGCGGTTGCGGTCGAACGCCGATGCCTTCTGAGCTCGGGATCCGCCCCTGTCGCGCGGGGGCGGGTCCCCACTGGGTGAACTGCCTCCGCGCTCAGCGGCGGCGCGGCGGCGCGGTGTGCAGCGGAAGTCCGAGGGCCGACATGGCGCCCTCCATGCCGATCTCCCCCAACGTCGGGTGGGCGTGGATCGTGTCGGCGAGCTCGTCGAGCGTGGCCTCCAGGCTGATCGCCAGGGTTCCCTCGGTGATCAGGTCGCTGGCGGAGGGGCCGATCACGTGCACCCCGAGGATCTCGCCGTGCTTGCTGCCGGCGACGATCTTCATGAAGCCCTCCTCGTCGCCGGTGGTCTTGGACCGGCCCAGCGCGGCGAACGGGAAGCGGCTGGTGACGACGTCGTGCCCCGCCTCCTTCGCCGCCGCCTCGGTGAGCCCGACACTGGCGATCTCGGGATGGGTGAAGGTGGCCGCCGGGACCACTCCGTAGTCGATGTGGGACTCGTGCCCGGCGATGGTGTCCGCGGCGACCACGCCCTGGTGGGAGGCGACGTGGGCGAGCAGCGCCTTGCCGGTGAGGTCCCCGATCGCGTGAAGGTGCTCGACGTTGGTCCGCATCTTCTCGTCGACCTGCACGAAACCGCGCTCGTCCGTGGCGACGCCGGTGGCTTCGAGGTCGAGCGCGGCGGTGTTGGGCTTGCGGCCGACTCCCATGAGCACGACGTCCACGTCGAGCTGCTGCTCCTTGGAGCCGTCCACCCGCACCCGCAGCGCTCCGTCGGTCTGCTCGATCGCGGAGACGGTCGACTCGGTGAGCACGCGGACGCCGCTCTTGCTCATGGAACGGCCGAGCGCCTTGCCGACCTCGGCGTCCTCGATCGGCACCAGGCTGGGGGCCATCTCCACGACGGTGACCTCGCTGCCGAAGGCCGCGAACATGCTCGCCCACTCGGCTCCGACGGCGCTGCCTCCGATCACGGCGATGCGCCCCGGCACCTCGTCGAGACCGAAGGCCCCGTCGGAAGTGATCACACCGGGAAGGTCTCCCCCGGGTATCGGCAGGCGGACGGGCGTCGACCCGGTCGCCAGAATCACGTCCCGTCCGGTCACCCTTTCCACCGGTTGCCCCCCGGCCGGGTCGGCGGCGTAACGCGGCCCGCCCTCGCCCAGCGGGGATTCCCCGGTCGGGTAGACGTCCACGCTCGTCGGCCCGGTGAAACGGGCGTGCCCGTCGATGACGGTCACCCCGTTGGCCTTGAGCAGACCGGCCACGCCGTCCGTGAGGTTCTTGACGACCCCGTCCTTGCGGCGCGCCACCGCACCGAAGTCCAGCGCCACGTTCTCCGCGCGGACCCCGAAGTCCTCGGAGTGCAGCACGGTCTCGTACACCTCGGCGGAGCGCAGCATCGCCTTGGTCGGGATGCAGCCCCAGTTCAGGCACACGCCACCGGCTTTTTCCTTCTCCACCAGGCCGACCGAAAGGCCACGCTGGGCGGCACGGATCGCCGCGACGTAGCCACCGGGGCCGCCGCCTACCACGAGTAGGTCGAATTCCTGCACTTCGCTGTGCTCCTTTGTTCTCGCACCCGCCGAAAGCGTCGAGCTGTCGCGTTCCGAGTGTCGTGACCGCGACCACGGTCGCGCCATGCCGCCACGCCCAGAGTTGACCCTCAGTGGCTGTGCACTACGCACATTTTCCCCACCATTCCGTGACATAGCGGTGAACAATGAACACGGAAAGTAAACCTACTAGCAGTAACCCGGAAATCGCGCCGGCAAAAACAGCACCGTCAACCAACCCAGCGTCAAAAATTCGAGAAATTACCGATCAACACGGTTGACGAGCTCCGGGGCGGATGTTCAACCGGCAACGGCGAAGCCCGACCGCGGGGCGCTGCTCAGCTGTCGGCACGCATCCTCAACGCCGACAGGGCGAGGGAGAGCGCGACGTAGGAGTCCCGTCCGTGCAGCGGCTTCCCGATCAGCGTCGTGATCCTGTGCAGTCGGTTGAGCACCGTGTTGCGGTGGCAGTGGAGCCGCACGGCCGCGTTGGCCGTCGAGCAGTTCTCCTCCAGCCAGGCGGACAGGGTCTCCAACAGCATGTCGCGTTCCTTCGGCTGCAGCGCCAGCACCTGCCCCAGCTGCTCGTCCAGCAACCGCTGGGCCAGATCGGGGGACTGCACCAGCAACGCCTCGGGATAACGCTGCCCCAGCGAGACGAGCTCGGTCGCTCCCCGTGGCGAGGTCCCCAGGGCCGTGACGGCCAGCTCGTGCCCCAGCCCCACCTCGGCCAAACCACGCACCACGGGTGAGACGCCCGCCCGTCCGCGGACCAACTGGCGCAGGGCCCCCAGCGCGGTGGACTCCTCGTGCTGCTCCAGCGCTATCAACCCCACGAAGGTGTCCGCGCGCACCTGCCAGACCGACCGGATGTGCAGAGCGGCCAGCGCCGCCTGCTGCCCACGCAGCGCGAAGCTGCCGTCGGCGATCATCTCCGCCACCACGACGACGTAGGGCCCGGAAGTGGGCAGATCCAGCTCCTTGGCGGTACGTTGCGCGAACGCCGTGTCCCGCGCCCTCCCGCCGAGCAGGTCCTCCACGAGAGCGTGCCTTCGTTGGTCGTCGCTGCGCAGTTGTTCCAGCTCGGTGTTGCGGTAGGAGGTGGACAGCGCCGAGGACAGGGCGTCTATGACGGTCCACATCGCCGTCGCGGCACCGAGCACGGCGTCCGGATCCACCTGATCGGCGTGCGCCTGCTCGACCAGGGCCTCCCAGACTATGCGCCCACCGATCCGGAAGGTCCGTAACATCACCTCGAGCGGAACTCCCTGCTCGGCGCGGCGTCTTCCGATCGCCGCGGCCACGCTGTCGTCCTCGCTGCGCGGAACGCGTCCGCTGAGCACGTGCAGCACACGGGCGAGGTAGTTGGCACACCCCTCCCACAGGTCCTCCCTGGGAACCGGACGGTAGTCGGTCCACTCCGGGTTGTCGGTGAAGATCGCCCCCATGAGCCGTTGTGCCAGCTCGGGCACGTCGTCGAGCCTTGCCTGCGCGAGTGAACGCGTGATCTGTTCGGTGGGCCCGTCGGGGTTTTTGTGGGTGAACGCCCCGTGGACATCACCTGCGAAGGGATCAGCCACCACGCCTCCAGACGATACTCCCCGGGTGCCCGCGGGACAGGCACCGCGAACCGTGTTCGCGACAGTTCGCCCACGGTTTCGTGGGCGACGAACGGCAGGCCGCACCGCGCGCGATGCGCGCCCCGTCGTGTTCACCGACAATTCGGGGCCCGGCCCTTGCACAGGGGCCCTCCGGTGACACGAACGCGTGTGATCGCCCCCAGCACCGCGACGATCGGGAGTTCGATGGCCGTATCCGAATCAGCATCCCGCGGGCGCAGACCCCAGCTTCCGGAGGAAGTGGCGGTGCACATCCGCGAACAGATCATCACCGGGCAGGTGCTCGACGGGGAGTACCTGCGGCTGGATCAGCTCGCCGAGGACCTGGGAATCAGCGTAACGCCGGTACGCGAGGCACTGATCACCCTCGCCGCGGAGGGGTTCGTCGAGCTCGAACCACGCCAGGGCTTCGCCGTGGCCTCGCCGAACCGGCGCGATCTGATGGACATCTTCGAGCTGCAGGCCCTGATCGCGGGCCGGTTGGCCCGCCGGTGCGCGGGCGAGCTCACCTCCGGGGAACTCGAGCAGCTGCGCACGGTGCAGCAGGACCTGTCCCGGGCGCACGAGCTCGACGAACGGACACGGGCGGCCGAGCTGCTCAACCGCTTCCACCGTGAGCTGGGGGACGCCGCCCACGCCGGGAAGCTCGCCTGGTTCTTCGAACTGACCAGGCGCTACGCACCACGCGAGCAGGCACTGGCCGCGGCGGGCTGGACGGATGCCTGCGCACGGGACCATTCGGCCGTGCTCACCGCCTTGGCGGAGGGGGACGGCGACGCCGCCGAGAGGCGGATGCACGAACACCTGCGCGGTCTGGGCGAACTGCTGATCGCCTATCTCGACGAGCGGGACGCGTGGGCCGCGGAGCGCTGAGAACGGGTCCACGTCGTCGTGTAACGATTCGGAAGCGATATTCGACACCCGGAGTGCGGTGATCTTGTCGCCTCGGGAGCGGAGCGTCACCGCACACGCTTCTCGGCACGGCGCATACGGGGGATCGAAGATGCACGTCAGTTCTCGTCAGGTGATCGCCTCCATAACCGGCACCGTTCTGATGGTCGTGCTGACCGTCGTGCTGGCCACCTGGTTTCCCGCCGAGCAGGGGACCCCTGCCGACGGCGGAGCGACGGTGCTGAGGTTGTCCGAGAACTGAGCGGCCCGCCCCGGCGCTCGTTCGGCCGCCCCTCCTCGTCCGTCGTGGCGAGGACCGGCCGACACCTTCCGCTCCGAAAGCTCCTGTGGCTCGCCGAGCGTAGTCGAGTTCACCCACGCGAGCGAACAACGCGAACTCCATCGCGGGCATGATGGTGGCGAACAGCTGCCACAGTGCAGCCCCCACCCCCGCCGGGGTGATATGACCCACCCCGGCGGATTTCACGATCGTGTGAGTAGGGGAAACTGACCGAAACGCCCGTGCGCGAGCAACCGCTCGCGCGAACCCGACCGTCGAAGGTGTAACAGGCCGATGCCCAAGACAACCAATCCGATGGCGAAGCGCAGCGGGGCTTCGACCAACATCATCCTCACCGCGATCGTGCTGGTCGTAGCGGTGGCAGTCATCGGTGGCGTCGTGTTCTTCGGAGGCGGCAACTCCAACTCCAACGGCTCGGACAGGGTCGCTGCCTCCGTGCTGAGCCCCGAGGGGAGCAACAAGGTGCTCGACGCGGGTGAGGGCGCTCCCACCCTGGTCGAGTTCGCCGACTACCAGTGCCCCAGCTGCCACTCCTACTACCAGAGCGTGAACACCAAGATCGAGCAGGAGTACGAGGGCAAGATCAACTTCGTGGTGCGGAACTTCCCGCTGGACATGCACCCCTTGGCCGAACCCGCGGCGCGAGCCACCGAGGCGGCCGCCATGCAGGGCGAGTTCGAGCAGATGTATCACAAGGTGTTCGACAACTACTCCTCCTGGGCCGCTGCCTCCGGCGGGCAGAACGTGAGCAGCGACGAGCAACGCGCCCAGGAGCAGTTCACCGAGTTCGCCGAGCAGATCGGCCTGGACGTGGAGAAGTTCCGCGAGGACATGCAGTCCGACCAGGTGCAGCAGAGCATCGACAAGGACAGGGCCGACGGCCAGGAGGCCGGGGTCTCGGCGACGCCCACCTACTTCCTGAACGGCGAGCAGGTCGAGTTCGAGCGCGGAGGCGACCCGGCGCAGCACCTGCGTGAGGAACTGGACGGAGCCCTGGCCAAGTGACAGCGACAGCCGAAACGACTCAGCACGAGGGTCCCGGGAGCCCGACTGAGCACTCCGATCCTCCGCTTTTCGGGCGCGGACTGGGCTGGCTCTACCTGATCGGGGGCGGCATCGGCTTCATCGCCGCTTTCGCCCTCAGCGTCGAGGAGTACCTGAGCCTGCTCAACCCCGACTACGTGACCAGCTGCAGCATCAACCCGGTGGTCTCGTGCGGCTCGGTGATGGAAAGCGATCAGGCCACGGCGTTCGGGTTCCCCAATCCCCTGATCGGAGTAGCCGCCTTCGCGATCGTGACCACGACCGGTGTCGCGATGCTGTCCGGTTTCCGGCCGCCGCGCTGGTACTGGATCGGCATGCAGCTGGGGACGCTCTTCGGGGTCGTCTTCGTGCACTGGTTGATCTGGCAGAGCCTCTACGAGATCCACGCACTGTGCCCGTACTGCATGGTGGTGTGGGTGGTGACCATAGCGATGTTCTGGTACACCACGCTGCACAACCTGGAAAGAAGGCACCTCCCCGTCGGGCCGGTCAGACCGCTGGTGCTGGGCGTGGCCCGAGTTCACACCGTGGTGCTGGTGCTGTGGTACCTGGTCATCATCGGCCTGATCCTGGAGGCGTTCTGGGCCTACTGGAGCACCCTGGTCTGACCCGCGGGAGGTGACGGACCCGCGGGCACGGGAGTTACCGGTCCCCGAACCCCGCACAACCGGAAAAAGCACGGTCTCAGCCGCCTGGCCCGCGATGACGAACATCCGTTTGCAATGCTTCGTTCTCGGGTACCAGGCGGCTATGAGCGTTCAGTTCCGTTCACGGTCTCTGCCCGAGCCGTGGCACAAGGCGTCCTCCCCACGATCACACCCCCGAGATATTGGACGGTCTCGTCCCTCTGATTCGATGTGCGGTGGTCTCGCATGAGGTTGGAACGAGGAGTCCGCGTGTCAGCATCCCATCCGGATCGCCACCAGGCATCTGTGGAAAGTTCCGCACCGAACCCGGAAGCACCGAGCACGAACGGAGATCCGCACGTGGTCGAAGTGCGGGTCGTGGCCGATCCCGAACAACTCCCCGTCATGCGCGCCGTGGTCGGTGACCTGGCCATGCGTGCCGATTTCGACGTCGACACCATCGCCGACCTGCGACTGGCCGTGGACGAGGCATGTTCCTCGCTGGTCCGCATCGCCGCCGAGCAGAGTCAGCTGGTGGGACGTTTCCGCGCCGAGAACGACGTGCTGGAGTTCACCGCCGAGGTGAACAGCCCGGATGCCTCCGGGCCGCGCAAGAACACGTTCAGCTGGCGTGTGCTGAGCGCGTTGTCGGACAACGTGGCATCCTCGGTCCAGGAATCGGAAGAGCACGCTGACGGGCACGTCGTGCGTATACAGCTGAGCAAGGGACGGATGGTCCACGAGTGACGCAGGCGGACTCCGAGCACGCCTACCGAGGTCAGAACTATGAGGAACTGGCCCCGTTATTCGTCGAGTTCGCGGGGTTGGACAAAACGGATCGGCGCCACGCCGAGCTGCGGGACAGGTTGGTGACCGAACACCTGCCCATCGCACAGCACATAGCGCGGAGGTTCAGCAACAGGGGTGAGGCTCAGGAGGACCTCATCCAGGTGGCCACCCTCGGGCTGATCAACGCCGTGGACCGATTCGACCCGCAACGGGGTGTCGATTTCCTCTCCTACGCCGTTCCCACCATCATGGGCGAGGTGCGGCGGCATTTCCGGGACACGGGCTGGACGGTACGAGTACCACGACGCCTGCAGGAAAGGCATCTGTCCATTTCCTCGGCGATCTCCACGCTCTCGCAGAACCTGGGCAGAGCCCCCACTCCCAGTGAGATCGCCGGACATCTCGGTATCAGCAGGGACGAGGTCCACCAGGGCCTGGAGGCGGGCAACGCCTACCGGAGCAGTTCCCTCGACGAACTGCTCAGCGACACCGACGAAATACCGCTCGGCGACGCCATCGGCTCCTCCGACACCGAGCTGGACGAGGTGGAGAACCGCGCCGCGATCCGCCCCCTGCTCGAGGAGCTCGGCGAGAGGGAACGGCGCATCCTGGTGCTGCGCTTCTTCAAGTCGATGACACAGACCCAGATCGCCGAGCAGATCGGTATCTCCCAGATGCACGTTTCACGCCTGCTCGCGCGCACCTTGAGCTGGCTGCGGGAGCGTATAGAGGTGGACGTGCCTCCCGAACCCGTGAAGGACTGACCGGTGTTCTCCGTTCCTCCTCGGCGTGGGTGGTCGCTGAGCGGAACCTCCCGCGGGCTCGTGAGCGGGCGCTCCGACGCCGGGTAGCCGCCCCGGCGCGACCGGCGCCCCAACCGGGAGACATCAGTGAGACCCCGCCGGGGTTCGGAAGAACCCGCTCGTGCGGGGCGTTCCACGACCGCGGGGCCGCTCGGACTGAGCGGCCCCGTTTCGCGTCCCGGTCCCGGCATGCCTCGTCGCCTCGCTCCACGCGGCGGTACGGGTGGGGAACCTCCCGCCCGTCTCGAGAACGGGTGGCCGACCGAGCAGCCCTGTTCGCGTCCCGTGGTCCGATCCCGGGGGTATTCGGTTGGAAAGTTGCCGGGGAACCGGCGTCGGGGGGAGCGCGGTCCCCCGGCAACGACTCGCCGTGGGCGTCAGCCGAGGCTCAGGCCTCGCTGCTGCAACCACGGAATCGGGTTGAGCTCCTGCGCCCCGGGGCCGACGCGGACCTCGAAGTGCAGGTGCGGCCCGGTCGACTGCCCGCGGCTGCCAACGGTCGCGACCTGCTGTCCGGCCTCCACTCGCTGGCCGACGCTGACCTGCGAGCTGTGGATGTGGCCGTAGACGGTGACCTCGCCGTTGTCGTGCTGCACACGGACCCACATACCGAATCCGCTGGCGGGACCGGAACTGATCACGGTACCCGCTTGCGGAGCGTAGATCGGCGTTCCCGTGTCGGCTCCGACGTCGATACCGGCGTGCGCACCACCGCGGGTGTGGAAGCCCGAGGTGAGGAACCCTTCCTCGACCAGCTTGTTCGGCGTGGGATCAGGTGCCTCGGCCGCCTTCGGAGCGGCCTTGGCCTTCGGCTGTTCCTCCTGCTTGTCCGCCTTGTTCTGCTGGTCGGCCTGGCGGGCGAGTTCCTTCTTCTTCGCGGCCTGCTGCTGGACGGCCTTTTCCTGTTCCGCCTTGCGCTCCGCCTCGGCCTGCTTCGCCTTCTCGGCGGCACGCTGCTGGCGCACCTGCTTGCTCTTGTCCAGGTTCTGCTTCTCCCCGTCGTCGCCGTTCGACTCGCCGCTGGGGAGCTTCACGGACTCGGGGGATTCGGGGGTGCCGTTGACGGCCGCGCTCAGGGGACGTTGTTCCGCCACCGGAGCGACATCACGGTTCTTCGATCCTCCGCCGTCCTCGTTCGTCACCGCGACCAGCGGAGATCCGACCGCGACGAAAGCTCCCGCGGCGACCACGCCGGCAAGAATCTTGTTGCGGGCGGGGTTGTTCCCGGAACTCGAAAACGAATTGCGAAGGGATTCGGGGATACGTGACTTGAGGGTGGAGAACTTGTTGCGACCGCCCTCGTCATGCTTGTCGGCCATGCTCGCCTTTCCGTCTCGGGGAGGTTCGGACACATCCCGTCGGGGGTCGGGTGCACTCCTCGGGGGTCGAAGTGCGTCGTGACCGAACCGTGACGTACCGGCTGCAACGTAGCTTTATGTATCCAAGGCTTCAAGCTCTCACCCTTTAGATGCAGAGCAGAAGCACATATGCCACGCATGCAAGCACTCTATGTGTTCATAAGCGGGTTGCACTCCGATAACACTGCAACCAAACGCCTACTTGGCTCACCACGCCTCCGGCTGCGACACGGGGCGGCGCGGGCCGATCCGGGGGGACCACGGGATCCGTGATCTGTTTTCTCGACGAAGTTCCTGGTAAAGCCACGAGAAAGAAGTGGCGAAGATCCACGTTGTCGACTCATTCCGGATCAAGAACCTCCGGAATCGTGATCTCGAGGAGATCGCGAAAAGCGGCAATGTAGCCCACCGGATAAATGATCGAATGAACACATCGAGGGTCACGTTAAAGCAAACAAGCCGCCAAAGTGATGTCCGACACGCGAATGCGATGTCCACCCCGGTGAAACGACGCGTGACGCCGCACGGCGCCCGGGGCGTCACAGTATGCGAAAAGGTGTCCTTCTCCGGGAGAGCTCGTTCCCCACCGCCCACCGCGCCGGAGAACCCCGCACCGGACCGAGAGCGGAGGCGAAATATCCGGTACACGACCACTCGTTGGAGTGAGGAAACGGGACAGGCGTTGCGGCGTGCCGCCCCGGCCGCGAACATCGACTGTCGTTGCCCGGTTTCGTCGCTGTCGGGAGGGTGCCGGTGTCCGAGGAGGACGCTCGACCGACGGGGAGCGGCTCCGGTCGTCCTGGGATCAACGTTCGTCAGCTGTGGACCGGAGGGGCGGCCACGGCTCTCGTCGCGCTGCTGATCGCCCTGGTAGGGCTGGTGATCGCTCGCGGAGTCCTTCGGATCCCCGTGCTCGGACCGTCGCGCTACGGCACGCTCGGTGACGTCAGTACGCTCTGGATGTGTTTGCTCGCGGCCGTGGCGGCACTGCTCGCGACCGGGCTGATGCATCTGCTGCTGCTGAGCACACCGCGACCGACGACCTTCTTCGGCTGGATAGTCGCCCTCGCGACGATCGCGGTGGCCGTGCGACCGTTCACCACCACGGCGACGCTGGAAACACAAATCGCCACGTGCGTGTTGAACGTGTTGATCGGACTCGCGATAGGAACGCTGATCAGCGGAGTGGCCGCGAGCGCGGCTCGTCGCCCCTGAAGCGGGCGCCGCAGCGGCGGGACGAATGCTTCCCCGTCCCGTCCGGAGCCGGTCTTTCTCCCGCGGCCACTCGTGAACCGCTGTAAGCGGCTGTCAGCTCCCCTCGGTGCGCATCGGGCTCGCCGCCGTACGCCACTGCACTGTGGGACGCATGGCAGCGAGGTCGACGCGGTCCTTGAACTGCTCGGCCACGCCGAACAGGGAGTTGATCAGGGTGTTGGACAGCAGGTGCGGGTCGAGGCCGAGATCGACCAGACCGGTGTGCACGACGTTGTAGTAGTGCTGGTCCTGCTCCACACGCGGGTTTTCGAGGTACTCCACCTCAACGGTGCCGTGGTAGTTGTTGGCCACCGTCTTGGCGATCTCCTCCACCGAGAAGCTCTCGGTCATCTGGTTGAACACGCGGAACTCACCCGGATCGGCGGGGTTCTCCGCGGCCAGCCTGATGCACTCGACGGTGTCCCTGATGTCGATGACGCCGCGCGTCTGACCACCGGTTCCGTACACCGTCAGCGGATGGCCGAGGACGGCCTGGATCACGAACCGGTTGAGCACGGTGCCGAAGATGGCGTCGTAGTCGAACCGGGTCGCCAGCCTCGGGTCCCGGGCCGTCTGCGGAGTCTCCTGCCCGTAGACGACTCCCTGGTTCAGGTCGGTCGCGCGCAGGCCCCAGATACGGCAGGCGAACTCGATGTTGTGGCTGTCGTGCACCTTGCTGAGGTGGTAGAAGGAGCCCGGCTTCTTCGGATACAGCATCCGGTCGGTGCGCCCCTTGTGGGTGACCTCCAGCCAGCCTTCTTCGATGTCGATGTTGGGGGTGCCGTACTCACCCATCGTGCCGAGCTTGACCAAGTGGATGCTCGGATCGACTTCCTCGATCGCGAACAGCACGTTGAGGTTGCCGATCACGTTGTTGTGCTGGGTGTAGACCGCGTGCTTGCGGTCGATCATGGAGTAGGGAGCGGCACGCTGCTCGGCGAAATGCACGATGGTGTCGGGACGGAAGTCCCTGATCATCTCGACGGTGAAGTCCGCGTCGACGAGATCACCGTAGTACATCTTGATGTCCTGGCCGGAAACCTCCCGCCAGGCATCGACCCGCACCTGCAGCGGTTCGACCGGAACCAGACTACGCACGCCCATCTCGTGGTCGTAGGCCCTACGGGCGAAGTTGTCTACTACGGCCACCTCGTGACCGCAGTCGGACAGATGCAGAGCGGTCGGCCAACCAAGGTAGCCGTCCCCACCGAGGACGAGGATTCGCACGCCTTCTTCTCCTCTATACAATGCTGGCTTCCGCGATGCCGTTCGGCACGACACCGTGTCCACCACCTGCCAAGGTCCGTTTCCGAGACACCCTGCCTGCGGGTATCCACAGAATGTAATTCACCGGGCACGACATGCGTGACTGAAAACCCGTCTCACACGATCGTGTCCGATGTGAAAGGCTAACTGTCGCCCTGTGACAGCCAACCTCACCTCCACGAATGGCATGCTCTCATCCGACGGGCAGGTGGCGAAGCCGTCTCCGTACATTCGTGGAGTCCACTTCGACACCCCGTTCTTCCCGGAGGAAGGGAGCACACCGTGGCCGCCACCTCGGGGCCGGAAGCACAACAGCCCACCGGAGGCGCACGTCGCTACTGGCGGCTGCTCCGCCGTTTCACCGGAGCATCCGCAGTAGCGACAGTCAGTAGTCAGCTCGTGTTCCTGCTTTCCTACTCGCTCAGCTCCATGCCGATCCTGGCCACGGTGCTGGGCTGGTTGGCAGGAGCCGTTCCCAACTTCCTGCTGAACCGGCGAACATGGGGCAGCAGGGGGCGCAGTGGGCTGCGTGGCGAACTCGCCCGATTCATCCCTGTCTCGGTGGCCACCGTGCTGATCGCCGGAACCGCCGCCAACTACGCCGAAACTCTCGCCCTGCATCTGTTCGCCGAATCCGCGACCCCCCGTGTCGCACTGGTCTGGGGGGCCTATCTGGGGACCTATCTGTTGATGTTCGTGGTCAAGTTCTTCCTGATGGACCGGGTGGTCTTCCCTAGTCACCGGCGGCACGAGCCGGCTCGTTGACCTGCTCGTCGGAAGAGGCCGACCCGGCCGAAGCCTGCATCACGCGCCGGGCCCTGCGCTCCCGCATCCAGGTGCCGAGCACCACCTTGGTGTAGCGGTACCCGTAGAGCACGTTGTTGCCCTTCTTGCTGAATCCCGCCACTCGCTGCCGCATGGTCATGGCACGCTCCCGAACGCGGTAACCGCGTGCCAACACCCCGACCAGCAGCTCCGAGGACTGGTACTGCTGCTGCTCCAGGCACACCGAGTTGGGGACCTCGACGCGCATGGCGCGGAACCCGAACGAGGTGTCCGTGATGCGCTGGCCGGTCATGACGCTGACGAGCCACGCGAACACATAAGTGCCCATGCGGCGCAGTAACTGGGGGTTCTCGCTGCTGCCCAAACGCCGCGACCCGGTCACGAAGTCGGCCTCGTCGTCGACGAGCGGGCGCAGCAGGCTGGGGAGCTCCTCGATCTCGTACTGCCCGTCGGCGTCCGTGGTCACCACGTAGCGCGCCCCGCGCTCGGCCGCCAACCGGTAGCCGAGCCGCAACGCGGCTCCCTGCCCCCGGTTCTTCGGAGCCGTGCAGGTGTAGGCACCGTGACGTGCCGCCGCCTCGGCCGTGGCGTCGGTGGCACCGTCCACCACGACCAGGGTGTCCACGTTCAGACCGCAGCTCGTCTCGGGCATCCCGTCCAGCACGGAGGGAATGGCGTCCTGCTCGTTGTAGGCGGCGATCAGCACGACTACCGGGGCGAACCGGTGATCGCCGTAGCGAGTGGCGTAATCGGCCAACGCGTCCTGGTCGACCTCGTCCGGAAAGGTCGTCGACATCTCATGCTCCTTCAGGCCGTGATCTCGGCTACCGGTTCGTCGCGGAACCCTTGGTGTCGGCTCGGCGGCCGGTTATGGCTGTGATTCCCAGTGCCCCGGCCAGGGGCAGTAACAGCAGTCCGGGAAGTTGGTATCGCCAGGAGAACTCCATGGCCGCCGCTGTGAGGAGTGCGGCAGAAGCCAGCCCTCCCGAGAGCAGGCACACCGCTCTGAGCCCGCTCCGGCCGGCTCGTCCCACCCCCAGAATCGCCGCGATGGCAACGAGCAACGCCAACCCGAGGACGGTGCCGGGAGTATATCCCCCGCCCTGCTGGTAGGCGCGCAGAAATCCCGCGGCTCGGTCGTTGACCGAGTAACTGCCGTTGTCGTAGTACTCGAGCCACCCGTTCAGGGACCACTCGGAGAAGTAGAGCGGGTACTCCGTCTGGAAATGCCATCTCGACAGTGGGACGTCCCCCGGCGACTGGGTGCGCATGGGGGCGAACCCCTTGAGGAAGTCCTTGGTCACACCTCCGAAGACGTCCAGGGGCTGGTTGCGCAGCACCTTGAACGCCAGCGAGTGTTGCGCGGCCGAGTAGCTCGTGTCCTCCGGCAGCTCATCGGCATCCACCTGGTTGTGGAAAAAGTGGATGTAGTAGTCGATCCCGTTGCGCTTGCGCTCGGCCACCGGCTCCTTCGGGCACACGACCCGCTGCGCCTTGGTGAGGTGCAGCTCGTCGCACTTGGCCACCATCGCCGTGCGGCCGAACACGACACTGCCCGTCGAGCCACCGAGTGCGGGAACTCCTGTCCAGAGCATGTGGTAACCCGCGTACCCGACCAGCACGAGCACGAAACCACCCACGAGAGCGCCTCCGGCACGCAACCGACGTCTCCAGCCGTCCCGCGGCCGCAGCCCGGCGGCCAGCAGCACGAACACGGCCGCCGGGACGACGAGGGTGATCCCCACCAGGCGAACCAGCACCGAGGTCGCCAGCACGCACCCGGCGACGAGCGCGAGCCGTGGCCCCGGAGTGCCCCACCAGGTCAGCAGGATGAGCACGGTCAGCAACAACAGCTGGAACAGCAGGTCGGACATGATCATGTGCTCGACCTGGAGCTGGTACGCGTCGAGCAGGACCGGGGCGACCGCCAGCGCGGCCAGCCAACGCCTGCACCCCAGCCGCAGCAGGAGGGAGTACCCGGCCACGGCCATGGCGAGCCCGAGCAGGTGCTGGACCAGTACGACGACCCCGAGGTCACCGAACAGCAGCACCGGTCCGAGCAGCAGGAGCTCGTAGCCGATCGGGTTGATGTTGCCGGGGTAGAACACCCCGAGATCCCTCAGGTACCGGGTGGAGTCGATGTACAGCAGCGCGGGCTGGTAGGCGACCTCCACGACGATACGCAGCAACACCCCGGCCAGCAGGAACAGCGCCAGTAACCAGTGCCGCCGGACCGCACGCAACAGCCGGTGGGTCATGTCGCCGCTGGGACACTGCCGTCGGCGACGTGGCGGAAATCGTCCCAAACCGTACGCAGCCCCTCGGCGAACCGCACACTCGGCTGGTAGTCGAGCTCGCGCTTGGCCTTCTCGACCTCGACGATCACGGCGGGCATCTCGCCGTTCTTCGCGGGGACGTGCGTCACGGGGAGCTCCTTGCCGGTGACGGCGCGTACCGACTCGATCAGTTCCAGCACCGAGACGGAACTTCCGGAGCCGATGACGGCCGTACCGCTGTACTGCTTGTCCCATGAGGCGACGATGGCTCGGACCACGTCGTCGAGATGCACGAAATCACGGCTCTGCGAGCCGTCCCCGTAGACCTCCACGCCTTCGTCCGCCAGTGCGGCACGCATGAGGCGCGGCACGAAACTGTCCTTGTGCCCCATGCCGGGCCCGTAGATGTTGGTGAAGCGCAGCGCCGTCGTGGCGATGCCGTAGGCCCCGGTGTAGCCGGACAACAGCATCTCGCAGGCGGCCTTGGTCGCCCCGTACGGTGTCAGCGGTCGCAACGGCAGCCGTTCGGAGATCGTGCCGTACCCGATGTCGCCGACCACGGCGTTGGTGGAGGCGAGCACGAAACGCGTGAGGCCGCGCTGGCGTGCCAATTCCAGCAACCCCTGGGTGACCTCCACGTTCTCGGCAAAGGTCTCGGTCGGCTTGTCCACCGAACGCAACACGGAAGTGATGGCGG
Organism: Actinopolyspora biskrensis; assembly: GCF_013408175.1. Classification (GTDB taxonomy): domain Bacteria; phylum Actinomycetota; class Actinomycetes; order Mycobacteriales; family Pseudonocardiaceae; genus Actinopolyspora; species Actinopolyspora biskrensis. The sequence goes on along the minus strand of NZ_JACBYW010000002.1, from coordinate 264,693 downwards.
CCAGGTGGATGATCCCGGCGCTTCCCTCGGTGACGGCGGCGTCCCGAACCTCGGGGTCTGTCAGGTCGCCCGGGACGTGACTGACCAGGTGACGGTGTTCCTCCGGAATCTCGGGCTCGACCCGGTCGACGACCGTCACGGGGTTGCCGCGGTTCGCGAAGGCCCGGACGACGGCTCTGCCGACAAAGCCCGATCCACCGGTCACCACGACCCGCTCTGCACCGACTCCCGGTTCACCTGATTTCGCTGCGGACTGCACAAAGCTGCTTGGCACGCATATGACTCTAACCGTTCCTGTATTCGTCGTGTGCGAGCCCGTCGGAAACCGATCCCCCGAACGAATTAGCCGGACAGCCGGGGGTAAACACAGAGTTTCACTCGTCGGTGTAAAACCGGGCAAGTCCGGCGAGTCCGGAGGCGAACACCTCCGTGACGAAGACCCGGTCCAGCTCGGCCTCCTGATCCGCATCGGTGTCGTAGCAGGCCGACCACTCCGCGAAGGTCGCACCGGTGGCCGTGACCGGTGCCAACCGCACGGCCGCCCGGTAGGTCCGGACCTGGAACGGCCCTTCCAGCATCTCGTAGCCGTACCCACGGCTGATCGAGTCGAACGCTGTCAACCGCTCACGGATCGGCGACCCGTCGCTCAACCACAGCCTCCTGACCACCCCGACCTCGGTCGGGGCTCCCCCCTCCAGCTCGAGCGCGGTCACGGCGGGATGCCACTCGGCGAGGCCGGCGAAGTCCCCGAAGCGCTGCCAGACGCGGTCCACGGGGGCGGGGATGACCGCGCTCGCGTAGGACTCTGCCATCGGACTCCTCCACAACATTTCCGAAACGGAATCCGCACGCCCGACACGCCCGGGGAGCGGGAGACGCCGGTCAACTGCCCGGCCGCCCGGTTCCGCGCAGGAAGGCCTCGGTCCGAGCGACCACCGCCTGCTCGGTGGGCAACCGTTCCATGCTGCTCGCGCCGTAGAAACCGTGGCAGCGCCGCGTCCGTGACAGCACGTAACCGGCGTCCTCGGGATCGCTTATCGGTCCTCCGTGGCACAGCACCAGAACGTCGTCCCGGATCTCGGCAGCCGCCGCGGCCCACTCGTCTATCAGCCGGACGCAGTCGTCGAGGCTCCTGGCTGTTTCGGCCCCGATGGCCCCTCCCGTGGTGAGCCCCATGTGGCACACGAGGACATCGGCTCCGGCCTCGGTCATGGCCCTGGCATCTTCGGCCGAGAAAACGTAGGGAGTGGTGAGCAGGTCCGCTTCGTTGGCGGCACGGATCAGTTCCACCTCCAGCTCGTAACTCATCCCGGTCTCTTCCAGGTTCTGCCGGAAAGTCCCGTCTATGAGTCCGACCGTGGGAAAGTTCTGCACACCGGCGAATCCCAGTTCGCGGAGCTCGGACAGAAATCTGTCCCGCATCATGAAGGGATCGGTCCCGTTCACTCCGGCGAGAACGGGGGTCTCCCGCACCACCGGGATCACCTCGCGGGCCATTTCCACGACCGTGTCGTTGGCGTTTCCGTACGCGAGCAATCCCGCGAGCGAGCCGCGGCCTGCCATGCGGTAACGACCGGAGTTGTAGATCACGATGAGGTCGATCCCACCGGACTCCTCGCACTTGGCCGAGAGCCCGGTTCCGGCCCCGCCGCCGATGATCGGCAACCCCCGGGCGGCCTTTTCCCGGAGTCGCCGCATTATGCGTGACCGGTCGTTCGGTTTCCCCACATCACCCGGGGTCGTACCGTCTTCGGTCACTCTCCCACCACCTCGGAAAAAGCGGTCAACAGTTCGCGCACGAACTCCGGATCGTTGATGTTGTGAGGCAACCGAACGAGACGACGCTTTTCGTCCTGCACGACGTGACGGCGCAGGGTCTCGAAGAGAGCGGCGTCCGCCTCGGGATCGTGAAAAGGGCTTCCCGGGGCGTCCAGCAGGGAGACCCCGCCCTCGGGAAGCAGAAAACGAACCGGGGCGACGAACGTGTTGATCTTCTCCGCGATGAACAGGCCGATGCGCTCACACTCCTCCGGGGTGGTTCGCATCAGGGTCACCTGGGGATTGTGCTCGTAAAGGTTCCGGTCGGCGTACTTCTCCGGGACCGTTCTCCGCGCCCCGAAATTCACCATGTCCAGCGCGCCGCACGAGCCGACGTAGGGAACACCGCTGCGCGCCAGGCAATCGAAACGCTCCTGCCCTGCGCTCATCACGCCGCCCGCGACGAGATCGCACACCTCCGTGGTGGTGATGTCCAGCACAGCCCGCAGCAGCCCGTCTTCCGCCAGTTTCTCCATCGCGCGACCTCCCGTACCGGTCGCGTGGAAGACCAGGGGGTCGTACTCGTTCTCCAGCTCGGACACGACGCCGGAAACGCAGGCCGTGGTGACGCCGAACATGGAAAGGGCGACAGCGGGCTTGTCCTCCGCGCCGGAGGCCCTCCCGGCCGCGACAGCGCCGTGGAGTCCGTTGGCCGCGTTGGCGAGCACTCGGCGCGAGATCCGGTTCAGCCCCGCCATATCGGTGACCGAGGGCAGCAGGGTGATGTCGCTCGCGTCGACGTAACCGGAGACGTCGCCCGACACGACGGTGGAGACCATGAACTTGGGGACGCCGACCGGCAGGGAACGCATGGCCCGGGTGATCATCGCCGTGGCTCCGGACCCGCCGAGCCCGAGGACCCCGGCCACGTCCGCACGGGAGTTCAGGAACTCCTCGAACGCCTCGGCCATCCCGGAGACCGCCGAACCGCGCTCCCCGGTGAAAACCGCCCCACTTCCGCGCGGGTGGTGCGCGGCCACCGACTCGGCGGAGACGGCAACAGCAGCCGTCGCGGTGTCGTGGGTGCTCAGGTCCACGGTCACCACCGAGGAACCGTTCTCCCGGAGCAGGCAGGCGACGTGGTCGAGCTCGGCTCGCTTGGTGTCGAAGGTCCCGACGACGTAAACGCTGGCCACATCACGCCCCGCGGTCGAACAGTGATCATGCGTGTCGCACTCTACTGGTCCGCTCGGGCGCGGGACAGCCCTCGGCCGGAATTCACCTCACTCGTTCGCCTGATCGTGCACAGGACGCCGCGGGAGGCGTCCGGAGGGGCACCACAGACGACGAAGGCCCCGCCGGGCACCGGCGGGGCCTTCGTCCCTGGGGGCTCAGTGGCCCTTCCCCCGGCCCTTGACCTTGTTGACGACCCGATCGATCTTTTCCTTGTTCTTGGGGTCCTGGGCATAGCGCTTGGCCTGTTCGACCGCACGCCTGCCCTGCGGCCCCTTGGCGAAGTCGGCCACCTTCTTGAAGATCGACATGCCAGCTCCTGCCGTCGAATCGGATTCCTCCCCGCCCAGAGTACCCGCTACGGAACAGCGGGAGACCAGCATCACAAGACCGTGTGCGCCCACCGGGTCACCCGGTGGAATCATCGTGCCGGGGCTCGCGAACCCGCGGGCGCACCGGCTCGCGCAGCCGGGAGGCGCCCGACCGTTCGGCACGGGCCCCGGACGGGAACTCATCGATGCCCCCGCCGTGCCGGGGGCGGGTGTGGTGTTTCGGCGCCGCCACACCGGAACACCGCCCGAGCAGTCGCCAGGAGCGAACGGAGAACTTCGATCAGCCGAGCACTCCCCGCACCGAGGCGTTCCCCTTCAGCAGGTTCCTGGCCAGGGTGCGGCGCTGGATCTCGTCGGTTCCCTCGAAGATGCGCAGCAGCCGCAGGTCGCGGTACCAGCGCTCGATGGGCAGTTCCCGGGTGTAGCCCATCCCGCCGTGGATCTGCATCACCCGATCGACGATCTCGTTGGCGCGCACCCCTCCGTGGAGCTTGGCGATGGACTGCGCGTGACGGGAGTCCAGCCCCTGATCGGCTTGCCAGGCGGCCTGGAGCACCAACCAGCGCAGGGACTCGATGTCCACGGCCGAATCCGCGAGCATCCACTGGATGGCCTGCCTGTCGGCGATGGGCGCACCGAAGGTCTTCCTCGACCGCGAGTACTCGGTCGCCATCTCCACCATGCGCTCGCAACCACCGAGCGCACGCGCGGGCAGCAGGTACCGCCCCCGGCCGATCCACTGCATGGCCAGCGAGAACCCGCCCCCGACCTCACCGAGCACGTTCTCCTCGGGGACCCGGACCCCCTCGAAGGTCAGCGCGGCAGGCTGCCGGTCCCACTCGCCCATGATGTCGATGGGCTCCGATGTCCACCCCATGTCCCTGTCCACGAGGAAGCACGTCACACCGCCGTCGGCCCCCTTCTCCCTGTCGGTCACGGCGAAGACCATCGCGAAGTCCGCGTCGATACCGCCGGTGATGAAGGTCTTCTCACCGTCGATGACCCACTCCGACCCCTCCTTCCGAGCGGTCGTGCGGATGTTCTTCGCGTCCGAACCCGCGTCGGGCTCCGTTATCGCGAAGCAGGACTTGCGGGTGCCCTCGATGGTGGGCAGCAGATAGCGCTGCTTCTGCCGCTCGTCCCCGTGGTAGAGGATGTTGTCCGCACTGCCTCCGAAACTGAACGGCACGAAGGTGCGTCCCAGTTCGACCTCGGTCAGGGCGGTCAGCACGGCCGACAGCCCCATGCCTCCGTATTCCTCGGGCGTCTGCACGCCCCAGAACCCCGCCTGGCGGGCCTTGTCACGCAGCTGCTCGGTCTCCTCCTTGGTCAGACCGCGCTCTCCCCTGCGCTCCCTGTCGAGTACCTGCTGCTCCAGCGGCATCAGCTCGCGCTGGACGAAGTTGCGCACCCAGTCGCGGATGTCGCGCTCGGTGTCCGACAACGAGAAATCGACCATGACAATTCCTTTTCCCGGAAAGAAGTTCTAGCCTGTCAACGAGTGGAGGAGGGCTTCGCGGGCACTGAAGAACTCATGGCGGAACTCTGCTCGGCCGAGCCGGGTGACCGCCCGCGTGGTCGGCGCTTCGGGAGCGCCGGAAGGCACCCCGAACAGCGGCGAGCCACGTGCCCTGCCGCCTCGTGGCGCATCCGGGGCACGCACCCCGAGCCACTCGCTCCGCGTGGGCTGAGCACCCGAGCCGGACGAGCCCCTGTCAGAAGTTCCAAGTGACGCGGCGCCCGGGACGGTGCACCACCCCGGTGCACCGTCGGAAAACCGGAAAACGACTCAGCCGAGCTTGCGACCACCGTCGACGTACAGCGTCTGCCCGGTGATGAACGAGGACTTGTCGCTGGTCAGGAAGGACACCGCGTTGGCGATGTCCTCCGGTTGACCGACCCGTCGGACCGGGGTTTCGCCTGCCGCCCCGGCCTTGAGGTCCTCGAAGTCCATGCCGAGCCGCTGTGCCGTGTCCGCGGTCATGTCCGAGACGATGAACCCCGGTGCGATCGCGTTGACGTTGATCCCGAACGGTCCGAGCTCGATCGCCAGGGTCTTGGTGAATCCCTGGATGCCCGCCTTCGCCGTCGAGTAGTTGGCCTGACCGCGGTTCCCGAGAGCGGAGACGCTGGACAGGTTCACGATCTTTCCCCAGCGCTCGGGCACCATTCGTTTCTGGGCCGCCCTGCTGCACAGGAAGGCTCCACGCAGGTGGACTCCCATGACCGCGTCCCAGTCCTGCTCCGACATCTTGAACAGCATGTTGTCCTTGGTGACTCCCGCGTTGTTCACGAGAACCCCGACCGTGCCGAGCTGCTCGGAGACGCGTTCGAAGGCCCGCTCGACGGAGTCGGAGTCGGTCACGTCCGCCCCCACGGCGAGTGCCCTGCCGCCGGAGGCCTCGATCCGCTCCACGGTGTCGGCGCAGGCGGATTCCTCGAGGTCCACCACGGCCACCGCCGCCCCGGAGGCGGCCAGGGTCTGGGCGATACCGGCGCCGATCCCCCTGGCTGCTCCGGTAACCACGGCCACCTTGTCACTCAGTTCCGAAGACACGTTCACTCCTCACTGTCGTTGGTTCGGCGCAGCTCCCCGATGATCCGGGTGCGCAACTCCCTTTTCAGGACCTTGTGGCTGGGGCCGAGCGGGAGCTCGGCCACGAAGCTCACTCGGCGCGGATACTTGTGCGCCGCCAGCCTGTGCGCGGCCCACTCGGTTATCCAATCGCCAACCGACTGGTCGGTATCCACCTTATCGGCGGGAACCACCACTGCACAGACCTCTTCACCACGCACTTCGTCCGGCAGACCGATAACCGCCACCTGATCCACGGCGGGGTGGTCGAGCAGCGTCTCCTCAACCTCGCGCGGATACACGTTGTACCCGTTGCGGATGATCAGGTCCTTCTTCCGGTCGACGATGGACAGGAATCCGTCCTCGTCCTTGCGCCCGATGTCGCCGGTCCGGAACCAGCCGTCGACCAGCACGGCCTCGGTCGCCTCCGGATCGTTGAGATAACCGGCGAACACGTTGTGCCCGCGCACCACCACCTCACCGGTCGCTCCGGCGCCGAGCAGCTCGATCCGCTCCGCGTCGGGGTCGGCCGTCTCCACTTCGATCCCCCAGAGCGGATGCCCGACGGTGCCCGCACGGGTCCCCAGCGCGGGCTGGTTCACCGTCGCCGTCGGCGAGGTCTCGGACAGCCCGTAGCCCTCCAGGATCCTGGTGTCGAAACGTTCGTTGAACCGTTCCAGCACCGGCACGGGAAGCGCCGCTCCCCCGGACACGCACAGGCGAAGGCTGGGCAGCTCCAGACCTTCCTCCGCCGCGTCGAGCAACCGGCCGTACATGGTCGGAACCCCGTTGAACTGGGTGATCTCGTGCTCACGAATAAGTTCCAGGGCCTGTGCCGGCTCGAACCTCGGCTGCAGGACCAGGGTGGCTCCGGCCCGGAACGTGGTGTTCATCGAGACCGTCTGCCCGAAGACGTGGAACAGCGGGAGGCAACCGAGCACCCGATCGCGCGGAGTGGTCTCGTTGGCGTCGAAGGCGTTGACCGTGGCGTTCATGACCATGTTGAGCTGGGTGAGCACGGCACCCTTGGGCTTCCCCGTGGTTCCGCTCGTATAGAAGATCACGGCCGGATCCCGCGGCCGCCTGGAGACGAAACCGCGCACGGGCTCCACCGAGCGGGCCAGCTCGTCGAGGCCGGGTTCGGGCTGCCCGTCCTCCCGAGGGCCGACGGTGACGAGCCGGACTCCCGCCAGGCGGGAACATCCGCGCGCCAGTTCGAGCTGACCGGTGTGCCCGACGATCAGCTCCGCCTCCGAGTCGGCCACCAGGTGTTCGGCTTCCTCCGGAACCAACAGCAGCGGAACCGGCACCACGACCGCTCCCAGGACCTGCACCGCGTAGTAGACACGTACGAAGTCGACCACGTTCGGGGCCACCAGAGCCACCCGCGATCCCTCGGTCACACCGAGTTCGCGCAGCACTGCCGCGTACCCGCGCACCTGTTCCCAGAGCTCGCCGTAACCGAAGCGCTCTCGCCCCTCGACGACGGCGGTTCGTTCGGGGGCGCGCTTGGCGGGTTCCGCGAGCAGCGAGGCCAGCGAGAGAGTGGAATGCGGACCTGCCGTGTTCTCGTCCGCGGAGTTCGGGCAAGGGCGTTTCTCGATCATCAGCGATCTCCTTCGCTCACCAGGAGCCGCTGCCGCGTGCGGCACGCACCGCTGCGGCCGACAGCTTAACTAACGTTGTTAGTTTTATGGGACCCTACAACGGAACCACGAATTTGACCAGGGAGACGTGCACGGGAAAGAACGGCGAGCACACCGGGCAGCGACGCGCGCCGCGGCGGGACCGTGATCCCGGGCGAGCGGAGCCCAGCACGTCGCCCGGGGCCCGATATGACACATTGAAGCCACGATCCGGCTTCCGCTCGCTCGCCGGTGAATCCCCGAAACGCTCCCGAGCACCGCGCGGCCGGGACCGAGCGGCCGACGCCGGGCACTCCCCGCACGGGCGCGAAAGCCGGACGAGCCGGACATCGAGATCCCGGAGGTAACAGTGCCCAGACCGAGCACTCCGCTGCTCTCGATGCCGCGCATCCGCGAACGCGCTCTGGAGATCATCGACGAGGCCGGCCTGGAAGCCCTGTCCATGCGGAAGCTCGCCGAACGCCTGGGGGTGCGGGCAGCCTCGCTGTACAACTACGTCCCCAACAAGGACGAACTGCTGCAGGACATCGCCAACTCGGTGATGGACGAGGTGGACGTCTCCGGGTTCGACACGGACTGGGTCACCGGACTGACGGTGTGGGCGCGCTCCTACCGGGCCGCACTTGCCGAGCACCCCAATCTGGTCCCGTTCCTCGCCTCCGGACCCGCGCGCAGGGAAGCGGCCCTGCGACGTGCCGACGCCGTGCACGGCGGCCTGATCAGCGCGGGATGGCCGCAACGGTACGCGACGATGATCGGGGCCTCGGTCAAATACCTGGTCATCGGAGGGGCCATGGGGTCCTTCGCGGGCGGTTTCCCCGCGGACGCGGAGCTGTACGAGGACCGCTTCCCCAACCTGGAACGGGCGCACCTGCTCCCGCGGCACGCCGCCGAGATCGACAGCGCCAGCTTCGAGCTGGCCCTGCAGGCGTTCGTGGAGGGCCTGCGCAGGCGCCACGCCGAACTCACGGGGGAAACCGAGGATTCCTGACGGGATCACACCGGGACTTCGTCGTCTCGGGTCGCGTGGCGGCGCGGGTGGCGGAACCTCCCGCGGGCTCCCGTCACGGGTGCCCCGGCACCGGACAGCGGTGATCTCCGCGCGCGGAACGCACGAACCCACGAATGCTCGGACGAGGATCACCCCTCGGTGTGCTTGACTCGGCCCCGGGGGCTACGTAGCGTCCTGCCCACAACCGAACAGTGCGCCGATGACGTCATGCGGGAGAGACTCCGCAAGCGGCTCGCGGCAACGCTGCCCGGCCACGGCAATGGCCTCAACGTGCACGCGGAGCGCCGAAGGAGCAATACTCCCCGATAAACTCTCAGGCCCAATCACCGCATGACAGCAGGCGATCACGGAGGAAAGCAGGGGCGGGAGCCCCTCGCCCACGGTGCAAGCCGCCCACGGTGCAAGCCACGACGCGGTGAAACTCTCAGGCCAATGACTCCGGGGAGACGCCTAGCAGGCGCCGACCAGGAGGAGTCACACAGCATGCCACCACCCCGTCAGACACCACTGCACGACGTGCACCAGCAGCTGGGGGCGAGTTTCACCGAGTTCGCCGGCTGGGAGATGCCGCTACGCTACGCCGGGGACACCGTCGAGCACAACGCCGTGCGCAACACGGCCGGGCTGTTCGACCTCACGCACATGGGCGAACTCAGGCTCAGGGGCCCGCAGGCGGCCGAGGCACTGGACTACGCCCTGGTGGCCAACGCGTCCGGGATCAAGGTCGGACGCGCGCGCTACACGATGATCTGCGACGAGAACGGCGGCGTGCTGGACGACCTGATCGTCTACCGCACCGGTGATCACGAGTTCCTCGTGGTCGCCAACGCGGCCAACGCGCAAGTGGTCTCCGCCGAACTCGCCGAACGGGTGCGTGCTTTCGACACCGAGTACACCGACGTCTCCACCGAGTACGCGCTGATCGCGGTGCAGGGCCCCGCCTCCGCGGACATCCTGGCACCGTTGACCGACACCGATCTCGGACAGGTTCGTTACTTCGCCGGGTACTCGAGCCGCGTGGCCAACTGTGACATTTTACTCGCCCGTACCGGCTATACCGGCGAAGACGGTTTCGAGCTGTTCACATCGACCGCCGACGCCGCTACGGTTTGGCACGCGCTCAGCGAGTCGGGCGCACCGCACGGGCTGCAACCCGCGGGCCTGGCGTGTCGGGACACCCTGCGGCTGGAAGCGGGCATGCCGCTGCACGGACACGAGTTGTCCCCCGAGCTGACTCCGTTCCACGCGAACCTGGGGCGAGTGGTTCGGTTGGACAAATCGGCGGACTTCGTCGGCCGCGCGGCGCTCGCGGCGGCCGCCGAACAACCACCACGGAGGACTCTGGTGGGGCTGAGCGGGACAGGTCGTCGCGCGCCGCGGCACGGCTACACCGTGCTGGACAACGACGGCGCCGAGACCGGTGTCGTGACCAGCGGCGCACCGTCGCCCACGCTGGGACACCCGATCGCGATGGCCTATGTGGACCGGGCCAGCGCCGAGCCGGGTACCGAACTGCAGGTGGACATCCGCGGCAAGGCCGCGCCCGTGGAGGTCGTGGAAACACCCTTCTACAACCGGAACCGCTGAACGCGGCCGCCCCGAGTCCACCGGTAATCACAAACACGGAGGTAATTGATCATGCCGTCAGGCGATCTGTTCAACGAGCGACTCGCCTCGGTCGATCCCGAGGTGGCCAATGCGGTCGATGCCGAGCTGCACCGCCAGCAGAACACGCTGGAAATGATCGCCTCGGAGAACTTCGCACCGCAGTCGGTGCTGGAGGCTCAGGGATCGGTACTGACCAACAAGTACGCCGAGGGGTACCCGGGCAAGCGCTACTACGGTGGCTGCGAACACGTCGACGTCGTCGAGCAACTGGCGATCGACAGGGTCAAGGACCTCTTCGGGGCCGCTTACGCCAACGTCCAGCCGCACTCGGGCGCCCAGGCCAACTCGGCGGCCATGTTCGCGTTGCTCAACCCGGGCGACACCATCCTGGGACTCGACCTGGCCAACGGTGGGCACCTCACCCACGGGATGCGGATCAATTTCTCGGGCAAGCTCTACAACGTGGTCCCCTACCACGTCCGTGAGGACGACAACCTCGTCGACATGGATGAGGTCGCCCGTCTGGCCAGGGAGAACAAGCCGCAGCTGATCATCGCCGGTTGGTCCGCCTACCCGCGTCAGCTGGACTTCAAGCGCTTCAGGGAGATCGCCGACGAGGTCGGCGCCTACCTCATGGTGGACATGGCGCACTTCGCCGGGCTCGTCGCGGCCGGGTTGCACCCCAACCCGGTTCCGCACGCCCACGTGGTCACCACCACCACGCACAAGACCCTCGGCGGTCCGCGTGCGGGCGTGATCCTGTCCTCCCAGGAGGACCTCGGCAAGAAGTTCAACTCCGCCGTCTTCCCCGGACAGCAGGGTGGTCCGCTGGAACACGTGATCGCGGGCAAGGCGGTGGCCTTCAAGCTCGCCGCGGGCGAGGAGTTCGCCGACCGTCAGCGGCGCACCCTCGAGGGCGCGCGGATCGTCGCCGACCGGCTGCAGCAGCCCGACGCTGCCGAGGCAGGAGTTCAGATCGTCTCCGGCGGCACCGATGTGCACCTGGTGCTGGTGGACCTGCGCAACTCGGAGCTCAACGGTCAGCAGGCCGAGGACCGCATGCACGAGGTCGGCGTGACGCTCAACCGCAACGCGGTTCCGAACGATCCGCGGCCGCCGATGGTGACCTCGGGGCTGCGCATCGGCACCTCGGCGCTGGCCACCCGCGGGTTCGGGGCCGAGGACTTCACCGAGATCGCCGACATCATCGCCACGGCGCTGCACTCCGAGTTCGACGAGGCGCTCAGCAAGAAGCTGCGTGCCAGGGTGGAAGCGCTCGCGGCGAAGCACCCGCTCTACCCCAACCTCTGATCGTGGTTCTCCGTTCGGGTTGTCGGGCTACTCGCTCGGCGGAACCTTCCGGCGGGGACCGCCGCGGAAGCCCCGCCGGCGGGTAGCCGGGATCCGAGCCGAGTGACAGTGCCGCGTCCCTCCCGGGGGGCGCGGCACTTCTTCGGTGCCGGGACTCCGTACCGACAAATCACCGCGGCCGATCTTGTAGGTTTCGCGATCTTGTAGCCCTCCGGTCGTTCGGCGACCGTCGACGGCATGACGAATCCGCTGGACGAACTGGTCACGAAGGCGCTGCAACGGCGGACTCCGACGCGCGAAGAGGCGGCCGGAGTGCTCACCGAGGAGTTCGACGTTCTCGATGTCGTAGCGGCCGCGGCTCGAGTGCGCAGGCACTTCTTCGGAAACCGGGTCAAGCTGAACACGATCATCAACATGAAGAGCGGGCTGTGCCCGGAGGACTGCAACTACTGCGCACAACGGCTCGGCTCCGACTCGGAGATCCTCAAGTACTCCTGGGTCGCGGCCGAAGAAGCGGCCGAGGCCGCCGAGGCGGCCGCCGGCGCGGGAGCGAAGCGCATCTGCCTGGTCGCCAGCGGTCGGGGGCCGGGGCAGCGTGACGTCAACAGGGTCGGCTCGACCATCGAGGCCATCCTGCGGAAACAACCGGACGTGGAGATCTGCGCCTGCCTCGGGCTGCTCTCCGAGGGGCAGGCCGAGCAACTCCGCACGGCAGGCGCGTACGCCTACAGCCACAACCTGAACACCAACGAGGAACGTTACGCCGAGATCTGCTCGACACACACCTTCGCGGATCGGACGAGAACGGTTCGGGAAGCCACTTCGGCTGGGCTGTCCCCCTGCTCCGGGGCGATCTTCGGCACGGGCGAGTCGGACGCGGACGTGATCAGCCTCGCTTTCGAACTGCGCGAGCTGTCCCCCGACTCCGTACCCGTCAACTTCCTGATTCCGATGGAGGGGACCCCGATGGAGGGGCAGTGGCACCTGACGCCGCAGCGCTGCCTCCGGATCCTCGCCCTCTACCGGTTCTTCTTCCCCGACGTCGAGGTCCGCCTGGCCGGCGGCCGGGAGATACACCTGCGCAACGTCCAGGCGCTGGCGCTCCACGTGGCGAACTCGATCTTCCTGGGCGACTACCTGACCAGCGAGGGGCAAACCGGGGACCAGGACCGTCAGCTGATCACCGACGCTGGGTTCGTCATCGAGGGCAAGGAGGAGGCGACCCTGCCCGGGCAGCGGCAGGACCTGGTCAACATCCGCAGGCGCGGGGTCGGCACCGACGTGGCTTCCAACGTCTGAGCGGAGTTCGCCGTCCGGGGGCGGCGGTCCGGGATCTAGTGCTCCGGGCTCGAACAACCGGTGCGCGAATGCTCACGCGGCACGGTCGATGTCCTCGACCGTGCCGTTTCCGGCAGCGAAGTCGGAGCTCTCCGAGCCGACCGAGCCGGCGCCGGTCCCCTGCCCGACGCGACGACCGGAACGACGTCGCCACAGCCAGAAAACCAGCCCGATCAGCACCAGCGCCCCCAGCGCGAACCACCCCGCTCCGCCGAGTATGTGTTCGATGTACTTGGCCGAGGCCCCGGCCAACCAGCCGATCGACACGTGCAGCACGGCCCAGGAGGTGCCCCCGAGCAGCGAGGCGGACAGGAACCGGGCGTAGCCGAGCCCGCAGGATCCGGCAGCGGCCGGTGTCAGGGTGCGAACCACGGGCAGGAAGCGCGCTATGAACACGGCCCCCGTCCCGTAGCGACGCAGCTGCTCACCCGCCCGGTCCCAGTGCCGTTGGCCGAGCTTGCGCACGGCGGCGCTCTCCCGCATACGCCACCCGTAGCGACGCCCGAGCAGGAAACCGATGTTGTCACCGACGACGGCGAACAAAGCCACGCACAGGGACAGCGTCAGGAAGAAACCGAAGTCGGTGACGGCGGCCGAAGCGATCAGCAAGCCGCTTTCCCCGGGCACGAAGAAGCCGATACCGAGAGTGCACTCGCCCAGCACCAGTGCACCGACCACTACGACGAGGAGTGGCCGGGGAAGCCCCGCGATCGCTGCGAGCAGCTCACTGACAACAGACACACGCACTCCTCGGACCGGCGACGTGGCTCACGCTATCGCGTGATTACGGTCGCACGAACCCGGTACGACCCTGAACCGCCCTGAGTCAGGGCACGACTTCAACTATCGTCGCCGGGGCGGCAGCTCTTGGTCCAGGAGCACTCGAGCGGTGAGCGGTGGGCGTCGACACCGGAGCCGTCCCGCCCCCCGGAAGTGGTCGGCGGGCCGCCTTCCCGGGAATGCGGATCGACCGTTCCGGAGGGGACGTCACCTCCGTGCTCGGCCAGCCGCACCGCTATCGCGTCCTGCACGTCGCGCGGAGCGGCTCCCAGGAAGTCGTTGAACACGACCGAGAACACCAAAGGCCGCTCCGAGCGGGTGCGCACGTACCCGGACAGGGCGGTCACCCCGGTCATGGACCCCGTCTTGGCCACGACGTCGCCCTCGGCGGCGGTGCCTTCCATGCGTCCCCTGAGCGTGCCTCCCACCAGTCGTTCGGGCTTTCCCGCAACGGGCAGAGCCGCGTACCAGGTGCCGAACCACGGTTCCTCGCGCGCCGCGTCGAGCAGCAGGCTCAACTGCCTCGGGCTCACCGTGTCCAGCGTGGAGAGCCCGGAGCCGTCGACGAGGCGGTACCCCCCGGGGTCCACGCCCAGGGACTCCAGCTCACTCCGAAGCACTCTCATGCCGGCGGTCCAGCTGCCCTCGCCCAGAACCCGTCTTCCCATGGTCTTGACCAGTGTTTCCGCGTGCCCGTTGTTGCTCAGCTTGAGGAAGGGGGTCAGCAGTTCACCGAGGGGCATGGAACGATGTTCGGCCAGCACCCGCGCCCGTTCGGGGGCCCGGGAGGTTCCCGTCCCCTCGAAGGACACCCCGTGTTCGGCCAGTGCTCGGCGAAACACGTCCAGCGCGTAGCGCGTCGGGTCCGGCACGCTGCTGAAGAACCGCTTCTTCCCCGAGTCGGCAGGCAGCTCCCCGGACACGAGCACCCGGTCGCTCCCGTGCTCGCGACGCACGGACAGGCTCCCCTCGGACCCCGCACGGGTCGTTCGGGCCCGGTTCACCACGGTGACCGCACCGGTCGAGGGACTGGTGCTCACCCGCACGGGACGATCCGGCTTTCCCGGCCGCGCCCGGACGACCACCGAACCGGCGTCGTAGTCGTCGGTGGGGGCGACGGTCAGCGCTGAGACCGGCGCCGCGTAGTGATAGGGCTCGTCCACCGCCATCCAGCCGTTGGCCAGCCCCGGACCGGTGAACCAGCTGTCGTCGGCGAGCACCCGGCCGCGGACGACGTCGATCCCGGACTCGGCGACATCGGCGGCGAGCCCCTCGTAATCGGCAGCCAGCATCGTCGGGTCGCCGCTCCCGCGCAGGTACAGATCACCGCGCAGCTCCGCGCCCTGCCTCTCCCCCGTCGTGAGCACCTCGGTGCCGAACCGGAAGTCCCTGCCGAGCGTTTCCAGCGCGGCCACCGAGGTGAACAACTTGGCGTTGGAGGCCGGAGTCATCCGCGTGCGCGGGTTCCGCGCGTAGAGCACGCGGTCGCTGCGCGGATCGCGGACCACGACCCCCACCGTGGACCCGTCCAGGCGAGGGTCCTCGAGCATCCCGTCCAGATCGTCGCGCAGCTCGCCGCGCCCGTCCGGAGAGGCAGGAGAAGCGGCGCCGGTGGGAGTCGCCAGCAGCACTACGAACCCGAGGAACAGAGCCAACCCACGCCGCAACGTCCCGCCTTTCGAACACGGCACACGTACACCACACGAGCGAACACCTTTCGTGCTCGGTACAAGCAAGCACAGCGCGTGCGCGTGGTCAACATCGACGCACCGCTCCCCGTCGTGTTAGCTCGCGGAGGCACGCCCCGCCGATCAGGCCATCGCGATGGAGCCGGCCATCACCAGCAGCGCACCGCCGCAGCAGCGCTCGAAGACGCGCTTCCGCCGCGGATCCGCGAGAAAGGCCGACAACCACCCGACCGAGGGCACCACGATCAGCCACCAGGCGGCGAACGAGGACACCGCCACCCCGCTCAACAACAACGCCTGTGGCATCGGCTCACCGGAGGGATCCATGGCCTGCGGCAACAGGGTGAGGAAGGTGAGCAGCACCTTCGGGTTGAGCACGTCGATCAGTAAACCGCGGAAGAACACCGCCCGCCGCGACGTCGGCGCCGCGGTCGCCTCCCGCACGGTCCCGGCGCCCGCCCGGCGCAGGATCTGCAGTCCCATGAAGGCCAGATAGCAGACCCCGATCACCTTGACCACGGCCAACGCCCCGGGAACGGCCATGACCAGCGCGGACAGTCCCGCGGTGGCCGCGCTCGCGTGCACGAGCAGCCCACAGGTCACACCGGCGGCCGCCAGCCATCCCCACCTGGTTCCACTCGCGGCGTTTCTGGTCACCATCACGAAGTCGGGCCCCGGGACCAGGATGATCACCAGCAGGGCGAGCAGGAACGACCCCCAAGCGATGTGCACCGCGAACTCCTTCACGCTTATCCGACGAATCTTCGACAGTCCTCGGAATAATGGGTCATTAGTTCGTGCTCTTTCCAGCTACGACATACGATGTTCGGCGATGACGAACACAGTAGAACTGGATTCGGTGGACTGGCGGATCCTGGAGGAGTTGCAGAACGACGCGACACTGGCCAACAGGACGCTGGCCGAAAGGATCGGTCTCGCCGCGTCGAGCTGCCTGCAACGAGTGCGCAGGCTGCGTGAGCAGGGGGTGATAACCGGGTCACACATCGACGTGGACCCGGCCGCAACCGGTCTGACCCTGGAGGCCGTGGTTTCCATCAACGTCCGCCCGCACACGCGGGCGGTGGTGGATTCCTTCCGGGAGTTCGTGATGGCCCAGCCCGAGACCCGCTCGCTGCTCCACGTCAGCGGGCAGGCCGATTTCATGCTGCACGTCGCCGTGGCCGACAGCGCGCACCTGCAGAGCTTCCTCGTGGACAAGCTGTCCGCGCGCACGGAGGTACGGCACTTCACCACCTCGGTGGTGCTCGAACAGGTCCACACCCGCGCGCTCACTCCGCCCCGGCCGCCGCGACCGGCACGCAGGCGCGGCTGAGCAGTGCCGACGAGGCGCGGGCCTGCGACCGAGTCCGTGCGAACAGGAGCCTCGTGTGCCGGTACCCGCATCAGCCGAGCTATTCATCCCGCCGAGCAGCCGGTTCGGGCCTCCCGTCGTGTCAAAGCCCCGGAGCGGTTCTTCCGAAGCAGGCAGGGCCGGGATTCCGCCCCGGTGATCGGCGCCGCCGCGGGTTCTCTCGTGGTGCTCTCGCGAGGACGGTCCCGACGTCGTGTAGGCCGGCTACCCGAGGTCGGGGCACCCGCAGCGAGAGCCCGCGAGAGGTTCCGCCACGCAACCACCCGCGCTAACCGAGGCGGGAAACTCTCGCGGTCAGTCCGCCATGCGGAGCAGCCCTTCCTGAACCACGGTGGCGATCAGGGAACCGTCCCTGGCGAAGAAGTTCCCCGTCGCCAGCCCACGCGCGCCGGAAGCGCTCGGGGAACTGCAGTCGTAGAGGAACCACTCGTCCGCGCGGAAACGGCGGTGGAACCACATGGCGTGGTCGAGGCTGGCGCCGTGGACCTTGTCGACCCCCCAGTACACGCCGTGCCCGATGAGCACGGAATCCAGCAGCGTCAGGTCCGAGGCGTAGGCCAGCAGGCAGACGTGCAGCAGATCGTCGTCGGGCAGCTCACCGTCGGCCCGCATCCACACTCTGCTGCGGGCGTCCCGCGGTCCCTCCCGGCGACTCAACCACGGCGGTTCGGTGACGTGACGCATGTCGACGGGCCGCGGCAGGTTGGCCATGCCCCCCACCTCGTCGGCCATGGCACCGATCCGCTCCCCGTAGGTCGGCAGCTCCTCCGGCGCCGGGACCTCGGGCATCGGCTCGGAGTGGTCCATGCCCTCCTCCTCGACCTGGAAGGACGTGGACAACGAGAATATGGGCTTGCCGTGCTGCACCGCGACGACCCGGCGCGTGGTGAACGAACGGCCGTCGCGTGTCCGGTCCACTTCGTAGACGATCGGAACGCTGGGATCTCCGGGACGGAGGAAGTACGCGTGCAGGGAGTGCACCCTGCGGTCGGACGGCACGGTCCGCCCGGCCGCCACGAGGGCCTGCCCGGCCACCTGGCCGCCGAACACCCTTACCGGTGATTCCGCGGGACTGACCCCTCGGAAAATGTTCTCCTCGATGGGTTCGAGATCCAGCAACGCGACCAGACGGTCCAGCACAGGCTGTCCGTGCGGCATTCCGCTGGCGTCCACCGGAACCGAGGACTGACTACTGGCGCCTGCCGGGTCTGCGGCGGCGTCCCGTGCCGCTCGGGTCACTTCGGGCTCCTCGTGTCGTGATCGGTGTGCGCCACCCCTCGCCCGAGGCGCGCGGAATGCCGGAGAGCGCTGGCACCGCAGTACCGCGTACTCCGGTTCCGCCACGCTTCGGGGGGATCAGACGTGGTCTTCCTCGCCGAGACGGTGCACCCGAACCAGGTTCGTCGAGCCGACCGTCCCCGGAGGGGATCCGGCGACGATAACCACCGTGTCCCCGGTCTCCGAACGTCCGATCGACAACATGGCCTGGTCCACCTGGCGCACCATCTGGTCGGTGGTCTCCACACTAGGCACCAGGAAGGTTTCCGTCCCCCAAGTGAGAGCGAGCTGACTCCGGACGGACTCCTCGGGGGTGAACGCGAACAGCGGCAGCCTGGTGTGCAACCGGGCCAACCTCCGTACGGTGTCACCGGACTGCGTGAACGCCACCAGCGCCTTGGCGCTGAGACGCTCCCCGATGTCCCGCGCGGCGTAGGAGAGCACTCCCCGCTTGGTACGCGGCACGTGGCTCAGTTCCGGCGGTTCCGAGGAACCGGCCTCGACCGCCTCGACGATGCGGGCCATCGTCTCCACCGTATCCACGGGATAGTCGCCGATGCTGGTTTCGCCGGACAACATCACGGCATCGGTGCCGTCCAGCACGGCATTGGCCACATCGGACGTCTCCGCGCGGGTGGGCCTCGGGTTGCCGATCATGGAATCGAGCATCTGGGTGGCCACGATCACCGGCTTGGCGTTCTCCCTGGCGATCCCGATCGCCCTCTTCTGCACCAGCGGCACGTGTTCCAGCGGGAGCTCGACGCCGAGGTCCCCCCTGGCCACCATCACCCCGTCGAATGCGAGCACGATGGCTTCGAGGTTGTCCACCGCCTCGGGCTTCTCCAGTTTCGCGATCACGGGGGCTCGACGACCGACCCGGTCCATGACCTGGTGCACGATGTCGATGTCGGCCGGGGTGCGGACGAACGACAGCGCGATGAAGTCCACACCCATGTTCAGCGCGAACTCCAGGTCCTCGATGTCCTTGGACGACATCGCCGGAACGGAGACGTCCATTCCCGGCAGGGAGAGCCCCTTGTGGTCGGAGACCGGCCCCCCTTCGTCGACCTCGCAGACCACATCGGTCTCCTCGACGTCGGTAACGGTCAGTCCGACCTTCCCGTCGTCGACGAGGATCCGGTCGCCCACCTTCGCGTCGCCGGTCAGTCCCTCGTAGGTCGTGGACACCCGGTCG
This sequence comes from Actinopolyspora biskrensis, assembly GCF_013408175.1. Classification (GTDB taxonomy): domain Bacteria; phylum Actinomycetota; class Actinomycetes; order Mycobacteriales; family Pseudonocardiaceae; genus Actinopolyspora; species Actinopolyspora biskrensis. Next base: position 245,567 of record NZ_JACBYW010000002.1, on the reverse strand, counting down.
TGGTCGCCCTGTACGTCCTCCACCGTGATACGCACCGCCTCGCCGGTACGCCATTCGACCTCGCCCTCGGCGAAGGTCCCCAACCGAATTTTCGGCCCCTGCAGGTCGGCGAGGACTCCCACCGCACGTCCCGACTCGGACGCTTGGGCACGAACCATGTCGTAAACATGGCGGTGGTCCTCGTGACTACCGTGGCTGAAATTCAGCCGAGCGACGTTCATCCCGGCGCTGACGAGCGCACTCACCTTCTCCGGGCTGGCCGTTGCTGGCCCCATAGTACAAACTATCTTGGCTCGTCGACTCACGGTGCCACAGCCTAATCCGTACTATCGCGCGCGCAGCATGCGACCACCGGCGTTGTCCACCTTCCGAGAGGCCACAGTGCTGGATCCTTTCAGTAGACCCCTCCACCGTGTGCTGTTCACGATTTGCTGCGTAGCCAGCGCGGTGATTCTTTTCACCCCTTCGAGCGGGGTTCCCACCGCTCCTCCCGGCACGGACAAGCTCGTCCACCTCGCGCTCTTCCTCGCGCTGACCGGCACCGGGCAGCTGGCCGGTGCACGTTCCGGGCCGCTGGTCACCACGCTGGTCTGCTACGCACCGCTGTCCGAACTGCTGCAAGCCGCGTTGCCGATACGCCGCCACGCCGATCCCCTCGACCTCGCGGCGGACCTGGCAGGAGTTCTCACCGCACTGGCGCTCCTCCGGCTGACACGGCGTTCCCACCTTCGTGTGAGTAGCCGTCGTCCCAGGGCAACGCGCTCCCGCTCGGGAATGATCGACGGTTCCGCGGACTGAATCGCGTTATTCTCGTGGACGTGGACTCCACCGCACGAGCTCGCTCACGTACGGCCGGCGGCAATCTCCCGGCAGAGGTCACGAGCTTCGTCGGCAGGCGTCGCGAGATCACGCTCACCAAACGACTGCTGGCCGAATCCCGGGTGGTCACGCTCACCGGCCCAGGGGGGATCGGCAAGAGCAGGTTGGCGCTGCGCGTGGCGACGGGCGCGCGCAAATCGTTCCGGGACAAGGTGTGGCAGGTCGACCTCGGCGATCTGGACGACCCGGAACTGCTGCCGGCCACCGTCGTGGAACAGCTCAACATCCCGGAGTCCTCCGGCGGCACGGAGACCGACGACATCGTCGAGTACTTCCGTGAACGCGAAACTCTGCTCGTCGTGGACAACTGCGAACACCTCGTGGAGGCCTGCGCCGGGCTCGTGGACGCCCTCGTGCGCTCCTGCCCGGGGGTGCGCGTACTCGCCACCAGCAGGCACTCCCTCGGTATCGCCGGGGAGAGCACACTGGTCGTCCCCCCGCTGCAGGCTCCCGACCCGGAGCAACTGCCCGCTCCGGAGGCCTACGAGCAGTACGCCGCCGTGAGGCTGTTCGCCGACCGGGCCCGCGCCGTGGTTCCCGAGTTCGAGGTGACTCCGGACAACGCCCCCGTGCTGATGCGGCTGTGCCAGCGACTCGACGGCAACCCCCTCGCCATCGAGCTGGCCGTGGTGCGACTGCGCTCCCTGTCCCCCGAACAGCTCGAGGAACGCCTCAACGAGCGGTACGAGCTGCTCAGCGGGGGGAGGCGCGGAGCTCCGCAGCGGCAGCGGACGCTGCGGGCCCTGATCGACTGGAGCTACGACCTGTGCACCGAGCAGGACCGCAGGGCATGGGCGCACCTGTCGGTGTTCGCGGGCAGCTTCGACCTCGAAGCGGCCGAACACGTCCTCGGAGACACCGTCGACCGCGGAAACGTCGCGACGCTCGTCCACTCGCTGGTGGACAAGTCGATCCTGCTGCGCGACTCCGACCACGACGGTCCGAGCCGCTACCGGCTCCCCCACGCGTTGCGCGAGTACGGCCTGGAGAAGCTGACCGCGGCGGGTGAGCGCCCCGGAACCGAGGAACGGCACCGGCAGTGGTACGGCGGCATCGTGGAGCGGTTCTCCGCCGAGTGGCTCGGTGCCGAGCAGGTCGAATGGGTGCGGCGGCTGCGCATGGAGCAGGCGAACCTGCGTACGGCGCTGCATCTGGCGAGCGGCCCCGAAAGGGCGGCCGCCGACCCGTCCTTCGCGCTGCGCCTGGCCATCGGGCTGGGGCGCTACTGGCAGCTGCGCGGTCTGCATTCGGAGGCTCGGCACTGGCTGGACAGGACGCTGGCGCTGACCGGTACGGAACACGCCAAGCGGGACAGGGCCTCCGCGCTCGCCGCCAGCGCCTGGTTCACCCTCCTGCACGGAGACGTCTCCGTGGCTCGACGTTCGCTGGACACGGCCACCACCACGATCGAGGACGAGGACGCCGCCCTCGAACGCGCCCAGCTGACCCAGGTGTACGGCATGGCGGCACTGTTCGAGCAGGAAACGGACACGGCCACCCGGCTCCTCCAGGGAGCGCTGACCGCCTTCCGCCGCCACGTCGATCCGCAGGGCGAACTGTTCGCGCTGATCGGGCTCGGGCTCGCCCACACGTTGGGCGGGCGAAGACAGCACGGGCTGGAGCTGCTCGACGACGCACTGGCGATCACCACGGGCCGAGGCGAGATCTACTGGCGTTCCTGGACGCTGTGGGCGATCGGATACCTCAAGATCACGGCCGGCGCCCCCGAACGGGCCGAATCCGCCCTCAAGGAAGCGCTGAGCCTGCAGCGCAGGCTGGACAACCGTCTGGCCATCGCCTTCAGCATGGACACCATGGCCTGGGCCGTGCACCGGCGCGGTGACGACAAGCGCGCGGCCCGGCTGTTCGGGGCGGCGGGCGGAGCCTGGGAGTCGGCGCGTTCCACCCCCAACCTCTACGCCGCCTTCGCCGAGGAGCACCGGAACCACCTGGTCGCCACGAGGCAGGCCCTCGGCTCCGAGGAGTACAACGACGCCTTCGACCGCGGATACCGCTGGTCCTCCGAGACCGCGATCGACTACGCGCTGGAGATCAAGCAGCGCTCGCGGACCAGCTCGCGGGAGAACGTTCACCCGATGCCGCTGACGAGCCGGGAGCGGGAGATCGCCCAGCTCGTGGCGCAGGGACGCACCAACAAGGAAATAGCCGAACGACTGGTCATCGCGCTGCGAACGGTGGAGGGCCACGTGCAGCACATCCTCACCAAGCTCGACTTCACCTCGCGGGCGCAGATCGCGGGGTGGGTCGCGGGGCAGCAGTCGGAGCAGTCCTGATCGAAGCCTTCCGCTCGGACCACCGGAACTCGCCGCCCGCCCCCTTCCCCGGGCCTCCGCTCCGAGTGCCCGAGCTCGGGCGGCCACGGGCTCCGCGCCGAACGGTCACGTTTCGGAGGTGTCCAACAGCTCCAGCGTCCCGTGCAGCGCCTCGGCGACCAGCTCCCTCGTCGCGTCCTCGGCACGCTGCCCGTGCCCCTCCCCGATGCACCGTGCGATCTCGCTGTGCAGCTCGATGGCCCTCGGCTCGGGACGAGCCGGCATCAGTCCCTGCTCGGTGCGCCAGCGCAGCACCTCCCGCACCACCTCGTGCAGTTGGGCGAACATCTCGTTGCCCGAGGCCCTCAGCACCAGGGAGTGGAAAGCCACGTCGGCGTCGAGGAACTCCTCCAGAGCTCCGGCCGAGGCGAGCTCCCCCATCCGAGCCGCGAGACGCGCCAGCTCCGCCACCTGCTCGGCATCGGCACGCTGCGCCGCGGCACCGGCCGCCACCGGCTCGACGGCGGTGCGGAGTTCCACGAGGGTCTTGACCTGGTTGGTCCTGTCGACCTCCAGCAGCCAGCGGATCAGCATCGGATCGAAAGTGTTCCACTCCTCGCGCGGCCGAACCACGATCCCGATCCGCTGACGTCCCACCACGAGCCGGATCGAGGCGAGCGTGCGCACCACCTCGCGCACCACACTGCGGGATATGCCGAAACGCTGCTCCAGGTCCTCGACGCGCAGCACGCTACCGGGCGGATGCGTCCCGGCGCTGATCTCGCGCCCCAGAACGTCGACGATCTTTCCGTGCAGTCCTCCGCTCAACCTGGCTCCGTTCGCCGCCATGCACGCCCGGGACCTCCCGATCCTCGCCCGGTGGTCACCGCGCGACGGTCACCCCGGTGACGGCGCGGGAGGGCCGCCAACATGGCACGTGCACATTCCGGCGGACCAGAATAGTCGTCGCACCCCCCGCGCGGTCAGGGACGCTTTTCCCGAGCGGTTCCCGCGGCGGGACCGCGCCGTTTCACACGACGCCGGCGATCACGCACCGGCAAGCACACTCCCCGCGGAGGTATACTCGTTCGTCGGCCCTGTTGGCGGGCCACGGTGTTCGTCTCCGACACCGCCGCGCCTCCACTTGGCGCACTTACTGTCCCAACGCTCTTGACCGCACGAGGTGGAGTCGTGTCCGACACCCGAGCCGATCGGGAACTTGACCACACCGACGGCGTCGCCGCCGAGCAGCAGTACGTGTCGATGCTCTACGACAAGCTCGACGAGCTACGCCAGTACAACAGCAGGCGTCTGGCCGAGACGCTCCGCGAAACCGGTGGCACCCCGCAGGCGCGCACCGAACGCGATATTTCCACCAAGATGCACATCGACAAGCTCTCCCAGCTGAGCGCGGTGGAGAACGGGCTGTGTTTCGGCAGGCTCGACCTGGACAGTGGCGAACGTTTTCACATCGGCAGGTTGGGGCTGTTCGACGAGGAGAACGAGTACACACCGCTGCTCATCGACTGGCGGGCTCCGGCCGCGCGCCCGTTCTACCTCGCCACGGCGGCGTCCAGGGACGGAGTCGTGCGCCGCAGGCACATACGGACCACCAGACGTACCGTCACGGATCTGGAGGACGAGGTCCTCGACCTGGACGCGGCCGAGCAGAGCAGCCATCTCGGTCTCGCGGGGGAGGCCACGCTGCTCGCGGCACTGGACGAGCGCCGCACCGGGAAGATGGGCGACATCGTCGCCACCATCCAGGCCGAACAGGACCGGATCATCCGCAGCGGCATGAACGGCGTGCTGGTGGTGCAGGGCGGCCCCGGAACGGGCAAGACGGCCGTCGCGCTGCACCGGGCCGCCTACCTGCTCTACACCTACCGGCAGCAGCTGACCAAGCGCGGCGTGCTCGTGGTCGGCCCGAACCCGACGTTCCTGCGCTACATCGGACAGGTGCTTCCCTCGCTCGGGGAGACGGGTGTGCTGCTCTCCACGGTCGGGGAGCTGTACCCGGGAGTGGCGGCCACGGGGCGGGAATCCGCCGAGGCCGCCGAGCTCAAGGGGCGCTCGGAAATGGTCTCGATCCTGAACAACGCGGTGCGCGAGCGGCAACAGGTCCCCAAGAACTATGTCGAGGTGATGTTCGACCGCGAACCACTCCACATCGACAAGAGCACGTGCAGCCAGGCACGCACCAAGGCCCGCAAGTCGCGCAAGTCGCACAACGAGGCCAGGAAGATCTTCCGGCGCGAGATGTTCTCGGCGCTGGCGTTGCAGGTTGCCGACCGCCTCGGCAGGGACCTGCTCGACCAGCGCGACATCGACGACATCTCCGCGGAGCTGCGTGCCGACTCCGGCGTGGGCGAGGTCCTGGAAGGGCTCTGGCCCGAGCTCGAACCGACCACGCTGCTCGACGAGCTGCTCTCCTCACCCGAACGGCTGCGCAAGGCCGCCCGCAAGTACTTCGACGAGCAGCAGCGGCAGGCGCTGCTGCGTGAGTCGGGGGCCGAGTGGACTCCCTCGGACGCGCCGCTGCTCGACGAGCTGGCCGAACTGCTCGGCGAGGACGAGTCCGAACAGCAGCAGGCACAGCGGCAGCAGGAACGCGAGGAGCTGGCCTACGCCGAGGGCGTGCTGCACATCATGGAGCAGGACGAGGAGATCATCGATCCCGAGCGGCTGCGGGTCTCCGACGTGCTCGACGCCGACCTTCTGGCGCAACGGCATCGCACGAACAGCGACATGACGGCGGCGGAACGAGCCGCGGGTGACCGAACCTGGACCTTCGGGCACGTCATCATCGACGAGGCCCAGGAGCTGTCCGCGATGGCCTGGCGCGTGCTGATGCGGAGGTGTCCGAGTCGTTCCATGACGGTGGTCGGCGACATCGCCCAGACCGGTTCGACGGCGGGGGCCGGTTCATGGCACGAGGTGCTGTCCCCGTACGTCGCACGGCGCTGGCGCATGGAAGAACTGACGATCAACTACCGGACGCCCTCCGAGATCATGTCCCGTGCGGAACCGCTGCTGTCCGCGATGGATGTGGATCTTTCCGTGCCCACCTCGGTCCGCAGCACCGGAGTACGCCCCCACCGACTCCGCGTGCCGGAGGAAGAGCTCCCCGCCCGGGTCGCCGAGGTGACCGCGAAGGAGATGGAGGCCGTCGACGGTGGGCGTGTCGCGGTGCTGCTCCCGGCGAACGGGTTCTCCGGGGTCGGTCGTTCGATCGTGGGGCGAACGCCGGAGGCCGCCTTCGGCCCCCAGCCGGAGGGACTGGAAGCGCCGGTGATGGTGCTGACGGTGGACCAGGCCAAGGGACTCGAGTTCGACAGCGTGGTCGTGGTCGAGCCGCAGGTCCTGCTTTCCGAGTCCGCCCGGGGGCTCAACGACGTCTACGTCGCGCTCACCAGGAGCACCACCAGGCTGGCTGTCGTGCACACCGGTGACCTTCCCGCGGAGCTGCGGGGGCTCGAGCTCGAGGAGTGAACGAGGGCGGCACCGGCGGGCGGGCGGCGTGGCACGTCCCGCCCGCCGGGAGCCCCGCCGCGCCTGGTGAACGGGGCAGGGCCCGTGTCCCTCCCGGAAATCCCGCGCATCGGGAAACCGAACGGACCGCAGTACCGCGCACCGGCGGGGCTGTCCGCTCACACGACCGAACGAACTGGTATCTTTGCTGATCAGAACGTTGACTGCTCCCCACGGAGCAGCCCGCGTGGTGCCGTACGAGCGAAACCCGGTGTGACTCCGGTGCTGTCCCGCAACTGTGAGGCCCCGTTCCGCCGTCGCGGAACGACCGGGCCGAGCCAGGTCGCCTCGTACGTCACTCGAGACCGCCGTTCCCGGTGCAGGAACGCGGTGTCGGCCGGTTCTGTGGCGGACTCCGCGTGCACCGGCCGAGACCGAGGACAGTCATGAGCCGGACGATCGGACTTCGCCGCAACGCGGCCCTGCTGCTGGCCGTGTTCGCGCTACTCGTTCCACTCACATCGTGCGCCAGCAGGCCCACCTCCAACGAGCAGCCGGACAGCGGGAACGATTCCGCTTCCGCCTTTCCGGTCAGGGTCGAGCTGTCCGGCCGGCAGCCGGTCACCCTGACGGAACAGCCGAAGCGCATCGTCTCGCTGAGCCCGACGGCCACCGAGGTTCTCTACGAGATCGGCGCGGATGAGCAGGTCATCGCGGTCGACAAGAACTCCGACCATCCCGGCAGGGCTCCGCGCAAGGAGTTCTCCGCCCTGGACACCAGCGCGAGCGCCGTTTCCGAGTACCGTCCCGATCTCGTGATCGCCCAGGCCGGCAGTGCGGACTCGCTGGCGGACGGGCTGCGTGAGATCGACGTTCCGGTGCTGCTCACCCCCTCGGCCGAAAACCTTCAGGACTCGTACGACCAGATCAAGGCACTGGGACGGGCCACGGGGCACGGCGAACGCGCCACCGAGACCGTGAACCGCATGCGCTCCCGGATGGACGAACTGGTGGAGAGGACTCCCGAACCGCAAGGGGAACTGACCTACTACCACGAGATCAGCCCGGACCACTTCACCAGCACGTCCGAGAGCTTCGTGGGCAACGTCTACCGGAAGTTCGGACTGACCAACATCGCGGACTCCGCCGGCGACAGCAAGTTTCCCCGGCTCTCCGAGGAGAAGATCCTGCGGGCGGATCCGGACATGATCTTCCTCGCCGACACCGGCTCCGCCGGCGTCACGAAGGAGAAAGTCTCCCGGCGTCCCGGCTGGAACAACCTGACGGCGGTGCGCGAAGGACGGATCCACGAACTCGACGAGGACATCGCCAACCGCTGGGGACCGCGCGTGGTCGAACTGGCCCGCTCGATCAGCGAGGCCGTCGACTCCGCGCAGAAGAGCTGACCGTTCCGGATGAGCGAGTTACGGGCCGGCACCGCCGTCACGGACGGCTCCTCCGGAGCACCCGAGCGCGGAGCACGTCCCCGGCGCAACGCGCTGCGGCCGGTCCACGTGCTGTGCGGACTCGCGGTGCTCGTCGCGCTGACGCTGCTGTCCGCGCTGATCGGCGCGGCCGACCTGGGCTGGCAGCGCGTGCTCGCCGAGATCGGCGCGCAGCTGACGGGAGGCCGCTCGCCCCTCTCCGGACGTGAAGCCGCGATCCTCTGGCAGTTGCGCGTCCCCCGTGTGGTGCTCGCGTCGCTGGTCGGAGCCGCACTGGCGGTTTCAGGAGCAGCTTTCCAGGGCGTCTTCCGCAATCCGCTGGCCGACCCCTACCTGCTCGGTGCGGCAGCGGGGGCCGGACTCAGCGTGACCGTCGTGGTCACCACGGTGCCGCAGGTCGACCTCGGCAGCACCGGTCTCGCGCAGCTGGCCGCTTTCGGCGGCGCGCTGGGCGGGGTCGGGCTCACCTGGCTGATCGGCCGTTCCGCCGGACCCGACACCGCCACCCTGGTGCTGGCCGGGGTGGCGGTGGGTGCCTTCCTCACTGCGGCCCAGACGTTCGTCCAGCAGCTCCGCGTGGAATCCCTGCAACGCGTGTACATGTGGATTCTCGGCAACCTGAGCACCTCGGGGTGGGACGAGGTGCTCGTGGTGCTGCCGACCTCGGCACTGGCCGCCGTGGTGCTGTGCGCGTGCTCCAGGCTGCTGGATCTGCTCGGGACCGGGGACGAGGAGGCGAGCGCGCTGGGAGTCCGCCCCGGCCGGGTAAGAGCTCTGGTGCTGGTGGCCGCGTCACTGGCCACGGCATCGGCCGTTTCCGTGGCGGGGTTGATCGGGTTCGTCGGGCTGGTCGTCCCTCACCTGGTACGGCTGACCGCGGGGGGCAGTTACCGCGTCATAGTCCCGCTCTCGCTGTTGTTCGGTGGTTCCTTCCTGGTGGGAGCCGACATGCTGGCTCGGACCGTCATGGCTCCGGCCGAACTCCCGATCGGCGTCGTCACCGCCTTCACCGGGGCTCCGTTCTTCGCCCTGCTGCTGCGCACGAACCGAACGCGGTGACGGAACGGAAGAGGCGTCCGGTGAGGACCGAGACCGCGAACGGAGAGGCGATCGTATGAGCGCCGTGGAGATCAGCGGGCTCTCGGCGGGATACCGGGGCCGTACAGTGGTCTCCGATGTCTCCGCCGGGATCGAGTCCGGGGGCTGGCTCGGGGTTATCGGTCCGAACGGTTCGGGCAAGTCCACCCTGCTCAAGGCCGTGCTCGGTCTCGTCGAGCACACCGGGAGGGTGCTCGTGGACGGACGCGCCGTCACCGGACTGCGGCACCGGGACCGGGCCAGATCACTCGGGTACGCACCCCAGCTTCCGCAGCTGCCCGTCGGACTGACCGTGACCGACTACGTGCTGCTCGGGCGTACTCCGCACACGGGGCTGCTGGGCAGGGAGAGCGGGACGGACCTCGACGTGGTGGCCGAGGTGCTGCACCGCCTGGACCTCACCCGGATGGCCGACCGCAAACTCCCCACCCTCTCAGGGGGTGAGCGGCAACGAGCCGTGCTGGCGCGGGCCCTGGCCCAGCGCACCGGTGTGCTGCTGCTCGACGAACCGACCACGGGCCTGGACGTGGGGCACGCCCAGGAACTGCTGGACCTGGTCGACCGGCTACGGCACGAGCAGGGGACCACGGTCGTGACCACGCTGCACGACCTCACCATGGCGGGCCAGTACGCCGAACGTCTGTTGCTGCTGGACCAGGGCGCGGTGACGGCGGAAGGCACTCCCGAGGAGGTGCTCACGGCCGACACCCTGGAAGAGCACTACACCGCTCGGATCTCCGTCCTGCGCGCCCCGGACGGTTCCCCGGTCGTCGCACCCGTACGTGCCGCGGAACCCCGGCGGCGCGCTTGACGCGGACCGCGTGGGCTCCGCGGCAGGGCCCGGGCGGCACCGCCGACGGGCCGGGACCGCGAAGTCCCCGGCAACCCGGTCACTCGGGAGGGTTCGTCCTCCCCGTGGCTCCGCGCTCCGAGGAGGAGTCCGGGGGCTCGTCCCCGTGAGCGTGCTCGGCCTCGAACGTCTCCTCCGTGACGGAACCACGTCCGCTCTCCTGCCCCGGAGCCCCGCTCTCCCGGGCCGCGGAGCTCCCCGTCCCGTAGTCGGGGTCTCCCGGCATCGGTTTGCCGAGCAGGAGGTGTGGATCCTCCCTGCCACGTCGGGCGAGCAGCAGACAGGCCACGGCGAGCACGAAAACCAGCGCCGAGACGTAGACGTTGACCCTGATCCCCAGATCGAACGGGGTGGAGGCCGGATCCGTGCGCATCATCTCGATCCAGAAGCGCCCCGCCGTGTAGCCGGCCACGTACAGCGCGAACACCCTGCCGTGCCCCATTCGGAACTTGCGGTCGGCCCAGACGATCAGCAGAGCGACGAGCAGGTTCCACAGCAGCTCGTAGAGGAACGTGGGGTGCACGACCTCGACGGGCACGTCACTGACGGCCACACCGGTGACCGGGTCCGGTTCGCGCTGGTAGATCTCCAGTCCCCAGGGCAGGTCGGTCGGACCGCCGTAGAGCTCCTGGTTGAAGTAGTTGCCCAACCTGCCGACGGCCTGGGCCACCACGAGTCCGGGGGCCACCGCGTCGGCGAAGGCGGGCAGCGGCACTCCGCGCCGCCTGCAGCCGATCCAGGCACCGACCGCGCCGAGAGCCACGGCTCCCCAGATGCCGAGGCCGCCCTGCCAGATCTGGAATATGCCCCACCACGGGTTCGGACTGTCGGCGCCGAAATAACGCCAGTAGTCGGTGATCACGTGGTAGAGCCTGCCGCCGACCAGGCCGAAGGGAACCGCGAAAACGGCGATGTCGGTAACCGCGCCCTTGCGGCCACCGCGTGCCACCCAGCGGCGTTCCGCCCAGAAGATGGCGATGATGATGCCGACGATGATGCAGAGCGCGTAGGCGCGGATGGGGACCGGGCCGAGGAACCAGACCCCGCGGTCGGGACTGGGGATGTTGGCCAGATGAGTGGTCGCCGGGGTCGGCAGCGCGACAGTCACGCGACTACCGTAACGGGCGCGTGGACCGCCTTCGACACGGGTTCCCGCCTCGGATCACCGCTCCGCTGTCGACGCGGGCTCGGCACGCAGCCCCCTGGCGAGCTCGCCGGCGAAAGCGCCCGCTCCCGTGGCGCCCTCCCGCTCGGCACGGGTGATGAAGGCGGAACCGACGATCACCCCGTCGGCGAATCGGCCCACCTCGGCCGCGTGCTCGGCGTCGCGCACCCCGAGCCCCACACCGATCGGCAGGCTCGTGTGCTCCCTGGTGCGACGCACCAGGTCCCGCGCCGAACCGGACACGGAGTCCCGCGCCCCGGTCACCCCCATCACCGAGGCCGCGTAGAGAAAACCCGAACCCGCTTCGGCCGTCAGCGCCAGGCGCCGCTCCGAGGAGGAGGGGGCCACCAGGAAGATCCTGTCGAGTCCGTGCCGGTTCGACGCGGCCGTCCACTCCCCGGCTTCCTCCGGGATCAGGTCCGGTGTGATCAGTCCGAGTCCTCCCGCGGCACGCAGGTCCCCGGCGAAAGCGTCCGGACCGTAGCGGTGTATCGGGTTCCAGTAGCTCATGACCACGGGAGCCGCGCCTGCCGCGGCCACCGCCGAGACCGCGTCGAACAGTTGGCGCACCCGGAACCCGTTGCGCAGCGCCTGCCCGGACGCGGCCTGGATCGTCGGCCCGTCCATCACGGGATCGGAGTAGGGCAGCCCCACTTCGACGATGTCGCAGCCCGGCGTGTCGCCGTCCCCCCGGACCATGGCCTCGAGGAGTTCGACGCTCTCGGGCATCGTGGGGAACCCCGCGGGCAGGTAGCCGATCAGAGCCGCCCGCCGCTGTGCCGCACAGGTACGGAAAACATCTTCCAGGCTCACTGCTGGTCCTCTCCCGTGATACCGGCCTCGGGAACGAGGCCGAAGTAGTGCGCGGCGGTGTCCATGTCCTTGTCCCCTCGCCCGGAGAGGTTCACCAGGAGCACCGCGTCGGGGCCGAGCTCCCTTCCGAGGCGCAGCGCTCCGGCCAGCGCGTGGGCCGACTCGATGGCGGGGATGATGCCCTCCGTGCGGGAGAGCAGCTTGAACGCCTCCATGGCCTCTTCGTCGGTCACGGCACGGTACTCGGCGCGTCCGCTGTCGGCCAACCACGCGTGTTCCGGGCCCACACCCGGGTAGTCCAGACCGGCCGAGATCGAATAGGCCTCGGCGATCTGGCCGTCCTCGTCCTGCAGCAGGTACGACCTGGCTCCGTGGAGGGTGCCCGGAGTTCCGCTCGTGAGCGCGGCACCGTGCTCCCCGCTGTCGAGACCGTGGCCTCCCGCCTCCATGCCGATCAGGCGAACCCCCGGGTCGTCGACGAAGCCGTGGAACACGCCGATCGCGTTGGAACCGCCTCCCACGCAGGCGAGCACGGCGTCGGGCAGCTCACCGGTCGAGCGCAGCACCTGCTCCCGGGCTTCCTGGCCGATCACCTTGTGGAGGTTCCGAACCATCAGCGGGAACGGGTGGGCGCCCGCCGCCGTGCCCAGCAGGTAGTGGGTGTCCGCCACGTTGGTCACCCAGTCCCGCAGGGCCTCGTTGATCGCGTCCTTGAGCGTGGCCGAACCGGTGTTCACCGGCCGCACCTCCGCCCCGAGCAACCGCATCCTGGCGACGTTGAGCGCCTGCCGCTCGGTGTCCGTCGCGCCCATGTAGATGACGCAGTCCAGGTCCAGCAGCGCACAGGCCGTGGCCGTGGCGACCCCGTGCTGTCCCGCACCGGTCTCGGCGATCACCCGGCGCTTTCCCATGCGCTTGACCAGCAGCGCCTGGCCGAGCACATTGTTGATCTTGTGGGATCCGGTGTGGTTGAGGTCCTCGCGCTTGAGCAGCACCCGGGCTCCCCCCGCGTGGGCACCGAACCGCTCCGCCTCGGTCAGCGGCGAGGGCCTGCCGGCGTAGTCCCGCAACAACCGATCGAGTTCGGCGACGAACTCGGGGTCGTTGCGCGCCTTGTCGTACTCCTCGGCGAGCTCGTCCTGAGCGGAGATGAGCGCCTCTGGCATGAACCGGCCCCCGTAGGGACCGAAATGGCCGCCCTCGTCGGGATCGTGCCCACCGGACGTGGCATGCGCACCGCCCACGCCGTTCGCCTCGTCGGGATCGCGTACTGTCATCCGGTCTCCTATCCGCGACTCGGCCGCGGGCAGGCGGGGTGCGACCCCGCCGTGACCAACTGCGTCAAAGCCGCACGTGGATTGTCGCTACCGACCAGACCCTCGCCGACCAGGACGGCGTCGGCACCGGAGCCCGCGTAGGCCATCAGATCACTGGGCCCGCGCACTCCGGACTCGGCGACCTTGATCACCTCGGCGGGCAGTCCGGGGGCTGTCCGCCCGAAAACCTCCCGGTCCACTTCCAGCGTGTGCAGGTTCCGCGCGTTCACGCCGATGATCTTTCCACCTGCCGCGAGAGCGCGGTCTGCCTCCTCGGCGTTGTGCACTTCGACCAGGGCCGCCATCCCGAGCGACTCCACCCGGTCCAGCAGGGCCTCGAGAGCGTTCTGCTCGAGCGCGGCCACGATGAGCAGCACCATGTCCGCTCCGTGCGCACGTGCCTCGTGCACCTGGTAGGGGCTGACGATGAAGTCCTTCCGCAACAGCGGAGCACTCACCCGAGCGCGCACCGCGTCCAGATCGGCGAGCGAACCGCCGAAACGACGCTCCTCGGTGAGCACGCTGATCACCCTGGCGCCCGCGTCGTAGTACTCCGCCGCGAGATCGGCCGGTTCGGCTATGTCGGCCAGCTCCCCCTTCGAGGGGCTGCGCCGCTTGACCTCGGCGATCACACCGACGCCCGGTTCGTGCAGCGCCGCCCACACATCCTTGGGCGGCTGTGCGGCAGCGGAAAGCTGCTTGATTTCCTCGAACGGAACGGCCGCCTCACGAGCGGCCAGATCCGTTCGCACATCCTCGATAATCGTGTCCAGAACGCTCACGCGCGCACCTCACCTAGGGCCGGCCGGACACTTGCTCGCAGGTGGCAATACGCGCGGATCGTCTCATCGCGCTCGATCACGACACTCCCCTTCCCCGCCGTGCCGGTCGCGTTGTCGATGCTAACCCCGTTCGGTGTGAACCCCACCGCAGGGGGCGGAAGAACGTCCCAGCGCACCAAGGACCTAAGTCCCTGGTGGTCACACCGTTCCTGCTGTTGGGGGTACACGGGTTCCCCCGTGAGGACGTTCCCCACGACACTCCGGGCGCGCAGGCTTGCCCTCGCCCGAATCCCGCGAGCACGCGGAACGGACACCACGAACCGAGCGGAAGACCTCGATCAGGGGCGCGGTGGTTCGTCCCCTCCGGGGGGCTCCTCGTTCTCGGTGGGATCCCGCCCCCTGTCGAGGGCGTCCCAGATGCGCTGGTCGGGATCGCCGGGCTCGCGCTCCGCGGAAGGAGCCGAGTACTTGGCCCCCATCGCGGGCATCCGCCGAGCCGTCACCAGCACCGAGAGCCCGCAGAGCAGCAGCACGGCCGCGCAGGCGCCCATCAGGATCGGACCGTACGGAACCACTCGCTCCACGGCGAGCGCGCGGGTCCCCGGGGGCGTGCCGGGGAGCTCGTCGACCCCGTGGGACCCCGTCGTCCAGTCGACCAGCCGCCAGGTCAGCAGCACGGCCTCCAGCAGGACGATCAGACCGATCACCCGACGCATCAGCCCGCCAGTGGCCAGCACGGCTGCGATGGCCGCCAGCGTGGCCAGCGCGAGCGGTGTGAGCTCGCCGCGGATCGTGGCGCCGGTGACCTCGGTCACCGACTCCCCCGAGAAGGGGGTCCGGTACCTCTGGTGCACCCACACGAGCGAACCGGCCGCCCACAGCCCCACGGCGGCGGCGATCATGCCGATCACACACGCGACCAGCAGCCGGCGACCCGTGCCGCGCCCGCCGGATTCCTGTTCACCGGTCACGCCTGCCTGTTCACCGGTCACGCCTGCCTCGCATTCCCGTCCTCCGTGTTCCCGGGCGTCGGCACCGCGGAGCTCGCGGCGGCCGCTTCCCGCGAAGCGTTCCCGTCCCCGGAGCCCGTCGAAGGGCTCCGCAGGGTTTGGGCGGTGGCCACCGCGTTGAGCACGGTCATGGCCTTGTTGAGGCACTCGCGGTCCTCGGCCTCCGGGTCGGAGTCGGCGACGATCCCGCCTCCCGCCTGAACGTAGGCCGTCCCGTCCCGCAGCAACGCGGTGCGGATCGTTATCGCCGTGTCCGCGTCCCCGGCGAAGTCCAGATACCCCACGACACCCCCGTACTGGGCACGCCGCACCGGTTCCAGCTCCTCGATCAGCTCCAGCGCACGCGGCTTCGGGGCACCGGACAGCGTCCCCGCGGGAAAGCACGACTCCACGGCGTCGAAGGCGACCCGGTCCGCGGCGAGCTCACCCGTGACCGAGGAGACGATGTGCATGACGTGGCTGTAGCGCTCCACCCGGAAGAACTCGACCGGGTGCACCGAGCCCGGCCTGCACACCCGCCCCAGGTCGTTGCGCGCGAGATCCACGAGCATGAGGTGCTCCGCGCGCTCCTTCTCGTCGTTGATGAGCTCCTTCTCCAGAGCGACGTCCTCGTCCTCGTCCGCCCCGCGCCACCTGGTGCCCGCGATCGGGTAGGTCGTCGCCTGCCCGCCCCTGACCCGGACCAGGGACTCCGGACTGGAGCCGACGATGTCGAAGGGCCGGCCCCCCTCCGGATCGGGCAACCGCAGCAGGTACATGTAAGGGCTCGGGTTGGTCGTGCGCAGGATGCGGTAGATGTCGAAGGCCTCGACATCGGTCCGCATCTCGAAACGCTGGGAGACGACCACCTGGAAGGCCTCGCCCTGGTGTATGGCCTCCTTCGCCTTCCGGACGGCTTCCTGGTGCTGTTCGGAACTGCGGTGCCGCGTGAAATCCGGCTCGGACCGGGAGAACGTCGCGACGGTGGAGGGCCTCGGCTCGTGAAGCCGTGCGGTCATCTCGTCGAGCCTGCGGACCGCGTCGTCATAGGCCGCGTCCACCCGCTCGGGGCTGTCGTCCCAGTTGACGGCGTTCGCGATCAACGTGATCGTGCCCTCGTGGTGGTCCAGAGCCGCCAGATCCGTCGCGAACAACATGACCATCTCGGGCAGGCCGAGATCGTCCTCGGCCGAGTCGGGCAATCGCTCGAACCTGCGAACCGTGTCGTAACCGAGATAGCCGACCATCCCGCCGGTCAGCGGAGGCAGCCCCGGCAACGGATCGGTGTGCAGCAGGCGCACGGTCTCCCGCAGCGTTCGCAGCGGATCACCCTCGGTCGGCACCCCGGCCGGTGGCTGACCCAGCCAGTGCGTCCGACCGTTGCGCGCCGTGAGAGCGGCCGCACTGCGCACGCCGACGAAGGACCATCGCGACCAGGATCGCCCGTTCTCCGCCGATTCGAACAGGAAAGTTCCCGACTCGTCACGGGCGAGCTTGCGATAGACTCCGAGCGGCGTCTCGTCGTCCGCGAGCAACCGCCGCACCACCGGAATCACTCTGCGTCCCGTCGCCAGTTCCCGGAACTCGGCTCGTGGAGGACTGATAGTGCCGATGTCACCGTCGCCGACCATGGCCGCCATTGTTGCAGGCCGCCCAGCGCCCCTGCGTGCCTAACCCCGGCGTTTGCGGGAGCGGAGACCCCCCGGTGAGGATGTCGTCGTGCAGGACAGTGGTCACGGGAGCCCCCGGGAAAGCGGACGCAGAGGCAGACGCGGCAGCGGGAACGAAACCAGAGCGGCGTTGCTCACCGCCGCGCGTGCGGCGTTCATCGAGCACGGTTACAGCGGTGCCACCGTGCGCGATATCGCGGGCAGGGCCGGAGTGGACCCCGCGATGGTCCGCCACTGGTTCGGCGACAAGAAGGGGCTCTTCGCCGCGGCGGTGGCGCTGCCGGTCGATCCGGACCGGATACTTCCCCAGTTGCTGGACGGTCCGGTGGAACGACTCGCGGAACGCATGCTGCGCGTTTTCCTGTCGACGTGGGACTCCGCCGGGGGCGGCGAGTTCACCGCGCTGATACGCAGCCTGTCCACCGGCGAGGAGGCGGTTCGCATGCTGCGCGAGTTCCTCACCACGACACTGCTCGAACCACTGCTGCACGCTCTCGGGGCCGACCGGACGGAACTGCGCGCGGCCCTGTGCGGATCCCAGCTGATCGGTTTGGGAATGATGCGCTACGTGATGCGTCTCGAACCGCTGGACACGACCGAGCACGAGACGATCGTGACCGCCGTCGCCCCCAATCTGCAGCACTACCTGACCGGCCGGCTCGACCCGTCCTGAAGCCCCGCGCCGCGAGCCGTTCTCCGGTCACGCCCAGGAGAACGGCGTCACTTCCGGACGGGTACCCACCGCCGACCGGTTACTCGTCCGCCAGGAGGACATCGGCTTCGAAGCAGTTCGGCGCGCCCGTGTGGCAGGCCGGTCCCGTCTGGTCGACGAGCAGCAGCACCGTGTCGCCGTCGCAGTCCAACCGGACCTCGCGCACGTGCTGGGTGTTGCCCGAGGACTCGCCCTTGATCCAGTGGGCGGCCCTGCTGCGGGAGTAGTAGGTGGCCCGCCTCGTGGCCAGGGTGTGCCGCAACGCCTCGTCGTCCATCCAGGCCAGCATCAGCACCTCGCCCGTGTCGTGCTGCTGCACCACGGCGGCGACCAGTCCCGCGTCGTTGCGCTTGAGCCTGCCCGCGATCGCGGGGTCCAACTTCTCCGGAAGTTGCCCGAGCTCGCTCATCGAACGGTGATCCCCTCCGCGCGCATGGCTTCCTTGACCTCGGCGATGCTCAGCTGTCCGAAATGGAACACGCTCGCGGCGAGCACTGCGTCGGCCCCCGCGTGCACGGCCGGAGCGAAGTCCCGCTTGTCACCAGCACCACCGCTGGCGATCAACGGAACCCCCACCGCCGCGCGAACCGCACGAATCATCTCCAGGTCGAAGCCCTCCTTCGTGCCGTCTGCGTCCATCGAGTTGAGCAGGACCTCCCCGACGCCGAGACGCTCGGCCCGCTCGGCCCACTCGACCGCGCAGATCCCGGTCCCCCTGCTTCCACCGTGCGTGGTGACCTCGAACCCGGAGGGCGTGGACTCCCCGCCCTCCGGAACCCTCCTGGCGTCGACCGAGAGGACGACGCACTGGGCGCCGAACCGTCGGGAAGCCGTTTCCAGCAGCTCGGGCCGCGCGATCGCGGCGGTGTTCAGACTGACCTTGTCGGCTCCGGCGCGCAGCAACCGGTCCATGTCGTCCGGGGTGCGCACCCCACCGCCGACGGTCAGCGGAATGAAAACCTGATCGGCCGTGCCGCTCACCACGTCGTACGTGGTCTCCCTGTTGCCCGAGGAAGCGGTCACGTCGAGGAACGTCAGCTCGTCCGCTCCCTCGCGGTCGTAGGTCCTGGCCAGCTCGACCGGGTCTCCGGCATCGACGAGGTCGGTGAAGTTCACCCCTTTGACCACTCTCCCCTCGTCGACGTCCAGACAGGGGATCACGCGCACCGCAACAGCCATACTTCCAGGGTAAGTGCCCCGCACGAGGCGCGGTACGCGGCACCGGCCGCGAACCGGTCAGCCGGTCGACCGCACAGCGGCGAGCGCCTCGGACAGAGTGAAATTGCCCGCGTAGAGGGCCTTGCCGACTATCGAGCCCTCGAGGCCGGCCGGCTCGAGGGAGGTCAGCGCCACCAGGTCGTGCACCGTGGAAATCCCCCCCGAGGCCACCACGGGGGCAGGAGTGTGCTCGCAGACGGCACGCAGCAGTCCCAGATTGGGCCCCTGCAGAGTTCCGTCCTTGCTCACGTCGGTCACCACGTAGCGGCTGCACCCGGCTTCGTCGAGCCGGTCGAGCACCTCCCACAGGTCCCCGCCGTCGCGGGTCCAGCCACGGGCGGCGAGCCTGTGCCCCCGTTCCTCCACCCGGACGTCCAAGCCGACCGCGACACGCTCGCCGTGCTCACGCACCACGCTCGCGGTCCATTCCGGATCCTCCAGAGCGGCGGTTCCCAGGTTCACCCGGGCACATCCGGTCCCCAGCGCGGCCCGCAGGGATTCGTCGTCCCGGATCCCCCCGGAAAGCTCGACATTCACGTCGAGCCTGCCGACCACATCGGCCAACAGCTCACGATTCGAACCACGCCCGAACGCCGCGTCCAGATCGACGAGATGAACCCACTCGGCACCGGCCTGTTGCCAGGCCAGGGCGGCCTGCAGCGGATCACCGTAAGAGGTCTCGGTCCCGGCCGCGCCCCGCACGAGGCGCACTGCCTGTCCATCTGCCACATCGACGGCGGGAAGCAGCGTGAAAGTCACGCTTCAAGCCTACGACCCCTCGTATCCCGCCACGACGACACCCCGCGGAGCCGGCGCTGACCACTCGAGCCTGACGAACGGTTCTCATCGAGTTCCCCGCTCGGCTCGTCGGTCGGGCCGGGGCTCTCCTTCGGCGCTGCCGGTACCGAAACACCCCGCCCCGGCAACCGGGACCGCCGCGGGTTCCCCGTGGTGCTCCCGCGAGGACGGTCCCGACGTCGTGCAGGCGACCACCCGATGTCGGGGCACCCGCTCACGAGACCGCGAGGGGTCCCGCGACCACCCACGACGACCGAGACGGAGAACCTCACTCAGTCCCCTCCGCCTGATCGGCCGTTCGAGCGCAACGCCGCCACCACCGGAACCCCCAGCACCAGCAGCGCGAAGAACAGCACGAGCCAACCGGACACGCCCGCCGACACGAGGTAGGTCGAGGAGAAGCCGATGACCATCCCCAGGCACAGCACGAAAGCCACGACACGTGCGGCTCCTCCAGGTCGCATCAACCCGTGCCTGCGTGTCCTCACAGGGTCTCCAACCAGTTGCGCAGCAACCGGCTCCCGGCCTCCCCCGACTTCTCGGGGTGGAACTGGGTTGCCATCAGGGGCCCGTCCTCCACGGCCGCCAGAAAGGACTCGCCGTGCTCGGAAGTGATCAACCGGGTTTTCCCCGCGCCGGCACCACCGGGGACGGTGGGCCACTCACGTGCCGCGAAGGAGTGCACGAAGTAGAAACGGGTCTCCGGGTCGAGTCCCGCGAACAGCACGCTGTCGGCGGGCGCGGAGACCGTGTTCCACCCCATGTGCGGCAGCGTCTCGGAACGAAGCCGTTCGACCGTGCCGGGCCAACGTCCGACTCCCTCGGCCTCGACACCGTGCTCGACGCCGCGCTCGAAAAGGATCTGCATTCCCACGCAGATCCCCAGCACGGGACGGTCGTCGCTCAGCCGACGGTCGATCACCCGGTCCCCTCCGGCTTCGAGCAAACCACGCATGCAGGCCGAGAACGCACCGACACCGGGCACGACCAACCCGTCCGCCTCGACGGCGCGCCGATGGTCGGCGGTAACCTCCACCTCGGCCCCGGCGCGCTCCAACGCGCGCTCGGCCGAACGGAGATTGCCCGATCCGTAGTCCAGTACGACGACTCGTGCCACGGCTCCAGGCTACCCGAACCGCTTCCTCGCCCCCCTCAGGACCACACCTGTCCTTCCAGTGAACTGGAAATCGCGGCGGTAGGCTGGTCCCGTGTCGAACCCCTCCGCAAAACTGACCATCGGCGAGGTCGCGGAACGCAGCGGTTTCGCGACGACGGCACTTCGGTTCTACGAGGACCGCGGGCTGATCAGCTCGACGCGCACGAGCGGCAATCAACGACGTTACGAGCGCGGGGTGCTGCGTCGGCTGGCGTTCATCCGCGCGGCCCAGCGAGTCGGGCTCAGCCTGGAGGACATCACGGACGCGTTGAGCACGCTCCCGGAGAACCACGCCCCCAGCAAGGCCGACTGGGCACGGCTCTCGGAGCACTGGCGGGACGAGCTCGACGCCAGGATCGACGGGCTGCGGCGACTGCGCGACCGGCTCACCGGCTGCATCGGGTGCGGTTGCCTCTCGTTGAACACCTGCTCGCTGTACAACCCGGACGACCGGATGGCGCAGAAAGGTCCAGCCGCACCGCTGCTGCGCCCCGAGGCCGAGGGAGGGATGTGACCCTCGTCGGGGTTTCCCGCTCGCCCGTGTCCCGGTGAGTCGCCCCGGGGAACCCCCGCGGTCTCGTGAGCGGGCGCCCCGGTGGCCACCACCGGTCAGGAGTTCCCGTTCCAGCGGTAACTCATCTCGGGACGCCCCACACCTCCGTAGCGGGGAGCGCGCGACACGGTGCCGCACTCGACCAGGTACTCCAGATACCTGCGCGCGGTCACCCTGGAAACACCGCTGAACCGGCCGACCGTCTCGGCCGATCCCCCCTCCGGCAGCTCCCGCACGGCCGAAACCACCGACTCGAGCGTCTGCTCCCCCATCCCCTTGGGCAGCTCGCGGCGATCGCCGTCGCGCAACGCGGAGAAGGCGTGGTCTATCTCGTGCTGGCCGTTGACGGCCCCCTCCCGGGAAATGCTGCTCCGGAAACGGGCGTAGTTCTCCAGTTTCTCCCGCATCGCCGCGAAGGTGAACGGTTTGAGCAGGTACTGCACCACGCCACTGGCCACCGACTCGCGCACCCGGCTGAGATCACGAGCCGAGGTGACCGCGATCACATCGGTTTCGCTCGCCTGCCTCCGCAACGTGCGACTCACCCGCAGACCGTCCATGTCCGGCAACCGGAGATCGAGCAGCACCAGGTCCGTGGCGGTGTGGCCGAGGAACCGCAGGGCCTCCTGACCGGTACGAACCCGGCCGACCACGCGGAATCCACTCACGCTGTTCGTGCAGCTCTCGTGGGCTTCGCCCGCCACCTCGTCGTCCTCCACCACCAGGACCGAGATCACGTCATCCTCCCGCCTTCGGCTCCCGTCCGGCGAGCGGTTCCAACGGCAACCACGCGGTGAAAGCCGCTCCCCGCATTCGGCCGGTGTCGTTGGCCACCTCGACGTGACCACCATGACGGCGAACACTCTGCCCTACGAGAGCAAGCCCCAGTCCCCTGCCGTCGCCCTTGCCCGAGCGGCCACGGCGGAACAGCTCACGCGTCGTCCCCGTATCGACGCCCGGCCCGTTGTCGACCACCCTGACCAGCAGGCCCTCCTCCTCGGCGCGGAGAGTCACGTCGACCGCTGGCGAGCCCGCCCCGGCGGCCAGCACCGCTTCCACCGCATTGTCGATCAGGTTCCCGAGCACGGTCACGAGCTCCCGGGGGTCCACGGCCTCCGAAGCCGACTCGTCGACCCGGGTGTCCTCGGTTATGCCGATCTCGACCCCGCGTTCGCGCGCTTCGGCGGTCTTTCCGAGCAGAACGGCGGCCAACACCGGCTCCTCCACAGCACCGACCACCCGATCGGTGAGTTGCTGAGCGGTGCGCAGCTCCGAGGTCGCGAACTCCACGGCCTGCTCGGTACGTCCGAGTTCGATCATCGAGACGATCGTGTGCAGCCGGTTGGCCGACTCGTGGGCCTGCGAACGCAGCGACTCCGAAAAACCGCGCAGCGTGTCCAACTCGCGGTTCAACGTGCGGAGCTCGGTGTGGTCCCGCAGTGTGACCACGTTGCCGAGCTCCCCGTTGCCGCCGCCCGCGGCGACGACGGTCACGAGGAGCACCCTGTCCTCGCTCAGGTGCAGCTCGTCACGCACCGGAGCACGACTTCCCAGGACCGCTGCCAAGGAGTCGGGCAGCCCGAGATCGTCGACACGCCTGCCCTCCGTCAGCGCCGGATCCAGTCCCAGCAGCACGGCTGCCCCGTCGTTGCACAGGGTCACCACACCGCGGGGAGAGACCAGCAGCAGTCCCTCGCGCACGGCGTGCAGGATCGCCTCGTGGTACTCGTGCACCCTGCTCAGCGCCGCCGGGGAAAGACCGTGGGTGTACCGGCGCATGCGTACGCTGACCAGGTAGGTCGCCAGCCCGCCGAACAGCAGCGCCAGCCCCGCGACCAGCAACAGAGCACGTAGCTGGTCCTGCAGCTGCCTGGTGAGCACCCGGACCCTGATCCCGACGCTGACGAGCGCCGTCACCCTCCCCGCGGGGGAGAGCACGGGCGCCACCGCCCGCA
The DNA here is from genome assembly GCF_013408175.1 of Actinopolyspora biskrensis. Classification (GTDB taxonomy): domain Bacteria; phylum Actinomycetota; class Actinomycetes; order Mycobacteriales; family Pseudonocardiaceae; genus Actinopolyspora; species Actinopolyspora biskrensis. The sequence goes on along the minus strand of NZ_JACBYW010000002.1, from coordinate 222,424 downwards.
CGGAAGGCCCCAGGGTCCCCGCGTAGGTCTCGGTGAAGGTGTTCCCGCGCACCGCGGGCTCGATGTGCCCCCAGAAACGCTCGCCGATCCTGCTCGGATCCGGATGGGTGTAGCGGATTCCCTCCTTGCTCATGATCGTCACGAAGTCGACCCCCGTTTGGGAGGCCGTCCTCTCCGCCAGGGGTTGAAGCCGGTCACTCGGATCCGCACCGTCCAGAGCGGACCGCAGGGCGGGCATCCCCGCCAGGGTTTTCGCCACGGCACGGACCTCGCCGCGCGCGGCCTCCTGGTTCTGCGCACGCGCGCTGTACCAGGCCAGTCCGGAGCCGGCCAGGATCACGACGATCACGATCACCGCCTGGAGGACGAACAGCCTGCGCGCCAGGCTCCAACGGGTGTCGCCGCCCGCTCGAAGCGGAACGCGCGTACCGGAATCGGTCAATCATCCCTCCCCCGGCGACTCGTGAACGAAATGAACACAACGATGACACCGCACGAGCGGCGGCCGATAGTTCCCCGCGACATCGCACGGACGCAACACGGAGTTAACCGTGATGACGACGGAAAGGTCGGGCGGTTGAGCGAGTCCCTGATTCTCCTGCACACCGGGATCGCCATAGCGGGAACGATCCTGTTGATCCTCGCGCTGCGCATCGAACCGCTGATGGCGCTACTGCTCGGATCACTCTACCTCGGGCTGGCCACCGGCCTCGGCTTCAGCGGAACGGCCGAGGCCGTAACCAGTGGCTTCGGCGACATAATGACCGAGATAGGTCTGCTGATCACCTTCGGCGTGCTGCTGGGGTCACTGCTCTCGGCAACCGGCGCGTTGCGGAAACTCACCGAGAGCCTGTTACGCGTGTTCGGGGCCGAACGCTCTCCCTACGTGTTCGGAACCGCGATGAGCAGCATATTCCCCGCCATCTACACGGACGTGCTGCTCGTGCTGACGGCTCCGCTGGGCAGGTCCATCGCACCGCGCATCAAACGGGACGGAACCGCGGCCATGGGCGCGGCCCTGATCCTCGGTTCCGAGCTCGGCCTGGTTCTCGTCGTCCCGGGGGCCGGCGCGCTGGCCGTCGCCGGGCTGCTGAACGTCGGCCTGGGGCGAATGCTGCTGTTCGGTCTGCTCGTCACGGTCCCCACCGCGCTGGTGACCATCTACCTCTACCGGTGGCTGCTGCGCGGCGGGCTGTGGAACGCGGAGAAGGACGAGCTGTCGGTGGAGGAGCTCGGCGAGGAGGACACGGAGGGAACCGAGGCGAACACGACCGGGAGCGGCGACCGGCTCCCCCCGCTGGGAGTCTCGCTGCTGCCGCTGGTGCTCGCCATCGTGCTCATCGCCACGGGCGGAATCGCCAAGGTCGCGGGGGTGACCTCCGGCCCGCTCGCCTTCCTCGGAAACCCCCTGGTGGCCCTGTTCATCGGTGTGCTCGGGGCCTACCTGCTGGCGTGGCGCACGTTCTCCCGAGGCGTGGCCAGCTCGGCCGTGGCCGAGGGGATGCGCGAGTGCGGCCCGATCCTGATCATCACCGGCATCGGGGGCTCACTGGGCGGGGTGATCTCCGCGACGGGTCTGGAGGAGATCCTGTCCGGGTACTTCTCCTCGAACGCCTTCTCGCCACTGCTGCTCGCCTGGATCATCGCGGCCGTGCTGCACGTGGCGATCGGTTCCACCTCGGTCGCCGCGATCACAGCGGGCAGCATCCTCGCCCCCGCACTGGGCGGAACGGACACGGCGCCGCTGCTGATCGCCCTGGCGGCCGGTTCGGGCGCGCTGTTCGCCGTGCACGTCAACAGCAACTTCTTCTGGATGTTCCAGCGGTTGCTCGGCCTGAGCACACGCGGAACCCTGAAGACCTGCACTCTGGTGACGATGATGGCCTCGGTGATCTCGCTGCTTTGCGTGCTGGTGCTCAGCCCGGTCGTCTGACGCAGAGCCCCGTCCCGACCGTCCGGGGGCTCGGGCGGCGGAACCGGTTCCCCGGACGCGCCTTCCGGTCGCGGAGCACGCCGCGGAACGTTCCGCGGCGTGCTCCTCACAGCCACAGCAGCCCACCGGACAGCGCCACCAGCGCGGCCACCGCGAGCACCACGGCGAGCCCCCGCGTGGTTTTCCACATCGCGTAGGCCCCTCCCGCGAGGAAACCCGCGAAGGCCAGCAACAAGATCGGCAGGAAGTCCCGCACGGCACGCTCCGCTCGTCACCGGGAAAGGATGTCCCGGCGATTCTCGCCGACCGGATCAGCCACGTTCGAGCCGGATGACGACGGCTTTGGACACCGGCGTGTTGGAGCCCTCGGCGACCGAGTCCAGCGGGACCAGTGGATTCGCCTCCGGGTAGTAGGCCGCGGCGCAACCACGCGGAGTCGAGTAGGAGACCAGTCGGAACCCCTCGGCACGACGCTGTTCGATACCGCCGGAACCGTCGGCCCACTCCGAGACCAGATCGACCGTCTCGCCGTCGGCGAAACCGAGTTCCTCCAAGTCCGCGGAGTTGACCAGCACCACGCGGCGCGCGTTCTCCACCCCGCGGTACCGGTCGGAAAGTCCGTAGACCGTGGTGTTGTACTGGTCGTGGCTGCGCAGGCTCTGCAGCAGCAACCGCCCCTCCGGGACGTGGATCATGTGCGGGACGTTCGCGGTGAAGTTGGCCCTGCCCGTGGAGGTGGGAAAGCTCCGGCTGTCCCTCGGCGGATGCGGCAGCACGAAACCGTCGGGCTCGCGCACCTTTCGGTTGTAGTCGGCGCACCCGGGGACCACATTGGCTATGCGCTCCCGAATCCGGTCGTAGTCCTGCTCGAAGTCCTCCCAGGGGACCCGGTGCTCGGAGCCGAACACGGCACGCGCCAGCCTGGAGATTATGGCCACTTCGGACAACTGCTGGTCCGAGGAGGGCGCCAGCCGCCCCCGCGAAGCGTGTACGACCGACATCGAGTCCTCGACGGTCACGAACTGGTCCCCGCTGCGTTGCCGGTCCCGTTCGGTGCGTCCGAGCGTCGGGAGGATCAGGGCTGTTCGCCCCGGGACCACGTGCGAACGGTTGAGCTTGGTGGAGATCTGGACGGTCAGTTCGCAACCGCGCAGCGCCCGCTCGGTGGCGGCACTGTCCGGTGTGGCCGCCGCGAAGTTCCCGCCCAGCCCGATGAACGCGGTGCAGCGGCCTTCGTGCATGGCACGCAGGGTCTCGACCGTGTCCCATCCCGGCTCCCGCGGGGCCCGCAGGTCGAACTCCTCGTCCAACGCGGCCAGGAACGACTCGGGCATCTTCTCCCAGATCCCCATCGTCCGGTCGCCCTGCACGTTGGAGTGTCCCCGCACCGGGCACACTCCGGCCCCGGGCTTGCCGATCATCCCCCGCAGCAGCTGCACGTTCACGATTTCGCGGATGGTGGGCACCGCCTGCCTGTGCTGGGTTATCCCCATCGCCCAGCAGACCACGGTGCTGCTCGAGTCCACGAACATCCGCGCGATTCGTTCGATCTGTTCCCGTTCCAGGCCGGTGAGCCGCTCGACCTCGGTCCAGTCGACGTCGCGCGCCTGCTCGGCGAACTCGGCGAACCCCTCGGTGTGGTTCTCGATGAAGGAGTTGTCCAGCACCGTTCCCGGAGCCTCGTCCTCGGCACGCATGAGCAGAGCGCTGATCGCCTTGAACAGCGCGAGATCACCGCCGATGCGGATCTGGGCGAACTCGTCGGCCAGCGGAGTTCCCGAACCGACCACGCCACGTACGCTCTGGGGGTTGCGGAAACGCATCAGCCCGGTCTCCGGCAGCGGATTGATCGCGAGGATCTTCCCGCCGCGCTGCTTCACCCGTTCCAGCGAGCTGAGCATCCGTGGGTGGTTGGTTCCCGGGTTCTGCCCCATCACCACGACGAGATCGGCGTTTTCCAGGTCGTTCAGGCTCACCGAACCCTTGCCGACTCCGATGGTCTCGTTCAGCGCCGTCCCGGAGGACTCGTGGCACATGTTCGAGCAGTCGGGGAGGTTGTTCGTTCCCATCGAGCGGGCCAGCAGCTGGTAGCAGAAGGCGGCTTCGTTGCTGGCGCGTCCCGAGGTGTAGAAGGCGGTGCGCTCGGCACCGAGTTCGCTCAGTTCGTCGGCGATGATCCGGAAGGCCTCCGCCCACTCGACGGGACGGTAGTGCGTGTCCCCTTCCCGCTTGATCACCGGGCGGGTCAGCCGCCCCTGCTGTCCCAGCCAGTAGTCGGTGCGTTCGGCCAGGTCGTCGATCGAGTGCTCGCGGAAGAACTCGGCGTCGACGGTGCGGGTGGTGGCCTCCTCGGCCACCGCCTTGGCCCCGTTCTCGCAGAACTCCGCGAACTTGCGGGACTCTCCGTCCTCCGCCCGTGGATCCGGCCAGGCACATCCGGGGCAGTCGAAACCACTGCGCTGGTTCAGCAGCGGCAGCGTCCTGGCTGTCCGAACAGGTCCCATCTGTTCGAGGCTGCGGCGTAGCGCGATGGTGATTCCGCGTACTCCGACCGCCGCCCGTTCGGGCTCGTGCACTTCGAGTGCCGACTCGTCGATGTCCTTTTCGGGGCTCTGCCGTCCCACGAGATCCACCCGTCCCTCGTCACGAACACGGAGGTTTCGATGCCGGCGGTTCGCGCACACCGGTCGTTCCTGCCAGTGTACTCGGCACGATCATGTCTTTTGATCAGCGGAAATGCTCGGTGAGGTACTTCTCGCCCTCGTCCGCGAGAAAGGTGACGATCTCCCGGAGGTCGGGCCTGCGCTGTCCGAGCCGTTTCGCCGCCAGCAAGTGTGCCCCCGAGGAGGGCCCGACGAACAGGCCGTACCGGCGTGCCAGTTCACGTGCCTGGGCGAGCGCCTCCGTGCTGTCCACGGCGATGATCTCGTCGACCTCGTCACGGTGACGCGCGAAGACCCCCGGGACGAAACCGTCCGAGATCCCCTCGATGAGGTGTTTGTCGACCTCGCCGCAGGCGAGGGTGCACGACTCGTCGGGTTCCATCGCGGCCACGTGGCACTGCGGGTTCACCTCGCGGAACGCCTGGCCCACTCCGACGACCGTGCCGCCGGTGCCCACTCCGCCGACCACGGCGTCGGGGACCACGTCCTCGGGAAGCTGGCGGAGGATCTCGGGGCCCAGCCAGGTGCGGTTCTCGTCGACGTTCCACTCGCTGTCGAACTGCCTCGGGGCGAAGTACCCCGGTTGCCGCCCCAGCTCTTTGGCCGTTTCCAACGCGTCGTTGACGTGGAAGTCCCCGGTCGTGCGCACCTCGGCCCCGAAGGCCCTGGAGATCGCCGCGCGTTCCGCGCTGACGTTGCGCGGCATCACGACGAGCATCGGGTACCCCTTGACAGCGGCCACCATGCTCATGGCGTTTCCGGTGTTGCCGCTGCTGGCCTCCACGATGGTGTCGCCCGGCCGCAGCAGCCCCTCGCGCTCGGCGCGTTCGATCATGTAGGCGGCGATGCGCGCCTTGATCGAACCGGAGGGGTTGAGGAACTCCAGTTTGACTCGGATGCCCTCGATCAACAGCAGTGGGGTGTCACCGATCGATTCCAGTATCGATCCGTTGTCGGCGGGGGCGGGGGCGTGCGGCACGGCGGGTGGGATCCCGGCCGTCGGTGACCTGGCCATGAGCTCTCCCCTGACATCATTGTCAAAGCAGTTGAGGACTAGGCGACAACCCAATGTGTTGCACAATGCACATTACGTTGCTCAATAAGAGACAATGGTGTCCGTGCTGTCGGACTGTCAAGTAGCTTCCCGGGGAAAACCACCCGGCCGAGCGACCGAAGACGCACAACGGAGTTCTGTGTGGCGCTCGGCCGCACGTGAGCCGACACCGCACCGGAGGCGCGGGGCCCCCCGAGCAGCGACCTCCGTCCGGGGTCGTGCGGTGGTGCCGCCCCGCGCGGGGGCGGGCGGTGTTCGCCACCCGCCCCCGACGACGGGGTTCCGGGGAACGGGGCTCAGAGGGATCCCTTGGTGGAGGGAACGGTCTCCGCGAAACGCGGATCGGTTTCGACCGCGCCCCGGAGAGCGCGGGCGACGGCCTTGTACTGGGCCTCGGTGATGTGGTGGGGGTCCCTGCCGTACATCACGCGAACGTGGAGGTTGATCCCCGCGTGAAACGCCAGTGACTCGAAAACGTGCCGGTTGAGCACGAACGGGTAGTTGTTCCCGACGGTGAACGTGTTGTACTGCTCCGGCTCCCCGGAGAGGACGCAGTACGGGCGTCCGGAAACGTCCACGGCGGCGTGGGCCAGCGTCTCGTCCATCGGGATCCAGGCGTCACCGAACCTGCGGATCCCCGCCTTGCCACCCAGCGCCTCCCGCAACGCCTGCCCGAGCACGATGGCGGTGTCCTCCACCGTGTGGTGCGCGTCGATGTGCGTGTCACCACGCGCGCGCACCTTCAGGTCGAAAGCGGCGTGAGTCCCCAGCGAATGCAACATGTGGTCGTAGAACGGCACCGTGGTGTCCACTTCCACTCGACCGCTGCCGTCCAGATCGAGCTCGACGGACACCGTGGACTCCTTGGTCTCCCGCTCCACGCGTCCGGTACGGGCTGCTGCGTTCACCTGGAGATCTCCTCACTGACTCGTTCGCTCGCGGCGAGGAAAGCGTCGTTGTCCTCCGGGGAGCCGATGGTGACCCGGAGATGTCCCTCGATTCCGACGTCACGGATCAGCACACCGGAGTCGAGGTAGCTCTGCCACGCGCGGTGGGCATCGTCGAAAAGGCCGAACAGCACGAAGTTCGCGTCGCTGGGAACCGGGCTGAACCCGAGTTCGCGCAGCCGTCCCACGACCCTGGTGCGCTCGTCCACCAGTCGCTTGACCCCGCCCAGGGTGGCGTCGGCGTGACGCAGCGCCGCGCGCGCGGCGGCCTGCGTGATCACCGACAGGTGATAGGGCAGCCGCACGAGCAGCAACGCGTCTATCACGGCGGGCGAGGCGGCGAGATAACCGAGGCGGCCCCCCGCGAAGGCGAATGCCTTGCTCATGGTTCGACTGACGACGACCTTGGAGGGGAACTCCTCGATCAGCTCCACCGCGCTGCTCCGCGCGGAGAACTCCACGTACGCCTCGTCGATCACGACGACGCCACGCGCGGCGCGCAGCACCGCGCGCAGATCGTCCAGTCCCACCGACTGCCCCGTCGGGTTGTTCGGGCTGGTGACGAACACCACGTCGGGGTCGCGTTCCGCCACGGCTTCGGCCGCTCCGGAACCGTCCAGCGTGAAGTCGGACCTGCGCGGTTCGGGCAGCCACTCGGTGCGGGTTCCCGAAGCGAGTATCGGGTGCATCGAGTAGGAGGGCTCGAAGCCCAGCGCGGTGCGCCCCGGCCCGCCGAAGGCCTGCAGGATCTGCTGGAGCACCTCGTTGGATCCGTTGGCCGCCCAGACGTTGGCCCCCGAGACCGCCACGCCGGTGGCCCCGGCCAGATAGGCCGCCAGTTCCTCGCGCAGTGCCACCGCGTCCCGGTCCGGGTAGCGGTTCAGACCGCTCGCGTGCTCCCGGACCGAGGCGAGAACATCGTCGACCAGCTCTTTCGGCGGGGGAAACGGATTCTCGTTGGTGTTCAGCAGCACCGGGACGTCGAGCTGGGGAGCACCGTACGGGGTGCGCCCACGCAGGTCCTCCCGCAGGGGCAAATCGGCCAGCGTCGTCTCGCCGCCGATCACGTCGCTCATCGATCTTCCACCAATTCGTCGGTAGTCGGGATGCTTGCGCCCCGGCTCAGTCGAACCGGGCCGTCACCGCCTCGCCGTGCGCGGGCAGGTCCTCCGCCTCGGCCAGGGCCACGACCCGCTCTCCGACCTCGTGAAGAGCCTGCCGCGTGTAATCCACCACGTGGACACCGCGCAGGAAGCTCTGCACGCTCAGCCCGGAGGAGTGCCGCGCGCATCCACCCGTCGGCAGCACGTGGTTCGACCCGGCGCAGTAGTCGCCCAGCGACACCGGGGCGTACGGGCCGACGAATATCGCACCCGCGTTGCGCACCTCCGCGGCGATCCGCGAGGCCTCCGCCGTCTGGATCTCCAGGTGCTCGGCCGCGTAGGCGTCCACGACACGCACCCCTTCCGCCAGGGAGGAGACGAGCACGCAACCGGACTGCTCACCGGTCAGCGCGGTGCGGATCCGTTCGGTGTGCTTGGTTCCGGGCACGCGGACCCGCAGCCGCTCGTCCACTGCTTCGGCCAACTCCTCCGAAGGGGTGACCAGCACGCTCGCGGCCAGCGTGTCGTGCTCGGCCTGGCTGATCAGGTCGGCGGCCACGTGCTCGGGGTCGGCCGTGTCGTCGGCGAGGACAGCGATCTCGGTCGGCCCCGCCTCCGCGTCGATCCCGATGACGTTGCGCAGCCGCCGCTTGGCCGCTGTTACGTAGACGTTGCCGGGACCGGTGACCATGTCCGCGGGGAGGAGTTCCCCGCCGTCGGTGTCGGTGCCGCCGAAGGCGAGCAGCCCGACCGCCTGCGCGCCGCCCACGGCCCACACCTCGTCGACACCGAGCAGGGCGGCCGCGGCCAGGATCGTGGGATGCGGCCTGCCACCGAACTCGACCTGCGGAGGGGAGCAGACGACCAGGGAGTCGACTCCGGCCTCCTGCGCGGGGACCACGTTCATCACGACGCTCGACGGGTAGACCGCGAGCCCACCCGGCGCGTACAGGCCGACCCTGGACACCGGCACCCACCGCTCGGTGACCGTCCCGCCCTCGGCCACCTCGGTGGTCACCTCGGTGCGACGTTGATCGGCGTGCACCGCTCTGGCGCGTTCCACCGACACTTCGAGCGCCGCCCGCACCGCGGGGTCGAGCTCCTCCAGGGCACGGTGCAGCTCCCCGTCGGGAACCCGCACGCGCTCAGGGCGTACCGCGTCGAACCGTTCCGTGTGGTCCAACACGGCCGGAACGCCCCGCTCGGCCACGTCGTCGAGCACCGGGCGCACCGCGGACAGTGCGTGTTCCACGTCCATTCCGGCACGCGGAAGCCTGTTACGCAGCTCCCCTACGGACGGCTCCCGACCGCGCAGATCAATTCGGCTGAGCATGGCATCCTTCCGCAAACGTCGCTGCTCCCAGAATAGCCGTCCGGATGCGCGGCCCGACCGGCAGTTCCGCACGGGTCTCCACCACCTGCTCCACCGGAAAGGAGGACACGTGTTCAGACGTAAGTATGTTTTCACCGGGCGTGATCGGCGCGAGTGTCGGAGAGCACCCGACTCGTGACCGATCGGAGAGACATGCGTGCACTACGACGACGAACAGCGGCCGCGCTGTCCGTGACGGCGTGCCTGCTGGCGTTTCCCGCCCCCCAGTCCGCTGCCGAGCAGCGGCAGACGACCTCGGAGGGACCGGAGCGAGCGAGTTCCGGGACCGTGTACCGGGTCACCGACACCGACGGCAGCACGCGAACGGAGATCCAGCGAACAGGAGCGCTGGTGCTGTCCGTAAGCGGGGACACCGCCTTCGTCCAGGCGAACGGTTCGCAGGCGGAGCGGCTCCGTTCCGCGGGACTGGCCCTGGAACGGGCGTCGGCGACCACCGGCCGCTCCTCCCGGGGGCCAGCGGCTCCGGGGGACTTCCCCGCCGAGGACAGCGACTACCACACGTACTCCGAGATGCTCACCGAGCTCGACGAGGCCGCCAGCCAGCACCCCGACATCGTCGACAGGACCAGTGCGGGGCGTTCCGCCGAGGGACGCGAGATCCCGGCCGTCAAGATCAGCGACAACGCCGGATCCGACGAGGCCGAACCCGAAGTGCTGTTCACCTGCAACCAGCACGCGCGGGAGCACCTGACCGCCGAGATGTGCCTGCACGTGCTGAAGCGCTACACCGACAACTACGGCTCGGACCAAGCGATCAGCGACATGGTGGACGGCAGGGAGATCTGGGTGATCCCGATGGTGAACCCGGACGGGGTCGTCCACGACATCTCGGGAAGCGACTACCTGGGATGGCGGCGGAACAGGGAGTCGAACCCGGTGGACCTGAACCGGAACTGGGGTCACAAGTGGGGTTGCTGCGGCGGTTCCAGCGGTGACCCGAACTCGTCGACCTACCGAGGCCCGGAGGCCTTCTCCGCGCCGGAGACCGCTTCCGTCCGCGACTTCGTGGACTCGAGGGTGGTGGACGGTACGCAGCAGATAACAGCGCACATCGATTTCCACACCTTCTCCGAACTGGTGCTGTGGCCCTACGGCTACACCACGGAGGACAACGCCCCCGGCATGACCCGGGAGGAGTACCGCAGGTTCGCCGACCTCGGCGAGGCCATGGCCGCCACCAACGGGTACACGCCCATGCAGTCGAGCGATCTCTACGTCACCGACGGCAGTGTCAACGACTGGATGTGGGCCGAGCACGACATCCTGTCCTTCACCTTCGAGATGTATCCGGACAGCGGCGGGATCGACGGGTTCTACCCACCGGACGAGGTCATCCAGCGCGAAACGAGCCGCAACGACGAAGCGGTCTCCATCCTGCTGGACGAGAGCGGACGCTGATCCGATCCCGGTGCCGCGACTCGGCACACGGCGGAACCGACCGTCCGGGCCGGTCCGGATCCGGACCGACCCGGACGGGTCTCCGCACGACCGAGCGCCCCGTGAAACGGTTCCCGGGTCGTGTCCCGGACGAGCGGGAAGATCAGCCCAGCAACAGGACCACGACTCCCGCCAGGATCCCGAGCACCACCACCGCTCCGGCGACGAGCAGCAACCAGCGCAACTGCGGGTGTTCGTCGCGGATCTCCGACCTCGCTCGTTCGCGCCATTGCATGAACGTGGTCTGTTCGCTCATCAGTGCTCTCCACAACCAATCGGGCGCCTGAGGCCGCCACTGTCACAACGACCTTGCACTGGTCAACCACCTCACCTTGCCACACCCATGATCATCACAGCCGGATGACATCGTCCCCGGCCCACGCGTGCAGCAATGACTCGTCGTGACTGATGGCGAGCACCCCGGTCCCTTCCACCCGCACCTGCTCGTCGACCACGCGCACCAGCGCTGCCGTGGTGGAAGCGTCCAACATGCCGGTCATCTCGTCACAGATCAGGTAGCGCGGCCGCAGCGCGATGGCCCGTGCCAGGCAAGCGCGCTGCAACTGGCCGTCACTGACCTCGTGCGGAAACCTGCCGAGCAGCTCCCCGTCCAGCCCCGTCAACTCCGTCAGCTCCGCCACCCGTTCGGGGACACCCCGCTCCCCGCTCGCCCGCAGCGGCTCCTCCAGCACCCGGCGCAGGGGCATCCGCGGGTCCACGGCGGGGCGTGGTTGTTGGAAAACGACCCCGACAGCGGTCCGCTGTCTCCGGGAAGCCGCGTGTCGAAATCCCCTGATCGGGCTTCCGTCCAGCTCCACGGTACCGGCCCACGGGCGTTGCAACAGCGCGAGCACACGAGCCAGGGTCGACTTTCCGCAGCCGCTCGGCCCGGCCAGTCCACGAACCCCTCCCCGGGGGAGGTCCACGTTCACCCCGTCGAGCACGCGCTTTCCCCGCTCGTAACCGGCGACCAGCCCGCTGGCCCTCAGCATGGCGGATGAGCCGCGACCGAGCGGGTGCCGTACGAGACGAGCTCCGGGGTTCCGTCACAGGCGGCGACTCCCGGGGTGTCCGGGCGGCGTCGGCAGAACGCGCAGCCCCATTCGCGCTCCAGCGCGTCGAGCTCGGTGAGCGCCGGAGGATGCCCGGGTATCGGTTCGAATCCCCGTTCGGGAAGCGCGTTGAGCAGTCCCACCGTGTAGGGGTGCCACGGACGATCGAACACCTCGTCCGCCGGGCCGGTCTCCACCACACGGCTGGCGTACATCACGGCCACGTGCGTGGCCACGCGCCGGGCGGCGGACAGGTCATGGGTGATCAACAGTACTCCTCGGCTCCGATTCGCCAGTTCACCGAGCAGATCCATGGTGCGGTCCACCAGCGGGCGGTCCAGTCCGGTGGTGGGTTCGTCGGCGATGACCACGGGAGGTTCCCCCACCAGGGCCGAGGCGACCACGACACGCTGGGCCATCCCCCCGGACAGCTCGTGCGGGTAGTGCCCGAGGGCGGCAGGATCGAGCCCCACTCGCCCGGCCAGCTCGTCCACATCCCCGTCGTCCTCGTGCCCGCGCAGTTCCCGGACGGCCTCGGCCAGCTGCGCCCGCGCGGTGCGCACCGGGGTCAGGTGGGTGGCGGCGGACTGCGGCACCAGGCCGATGCGCCGTCCGCGGATCCGGCCGGCCAGCACCTGCTCCGAGGCGGAGAGCAACTCGACGTCCTCCTCCGCGTCGGCACCGCCGACCCGGGCGCTGCCGCGCAGCCAGGCATTGGCGGGCAACAACCCCAGCAGGGCCGAGGCCAGCACCGACTTGCCACAGCCCGACTCGCCGACGAGCGCCAGCACCTGCCCCGGCAACAGCTCCAACCGCGCTTCCGTGACCGCGTGCACCGTCTCCCCCGCACGACGGCCTCCGAGCGCGAAACGCACCGACATGTCGTCCAGGCTCAACAGCGGTCGGGACGGCCCGTCCAACAGCGCACCCCCTTCTTCCGGCGACTCGAGCACCGCTTCCACCGGCCCCCGGGTCACAACGACAGTTCGGAACGACGTGTCGGGACGGCCCTGTCCCGCCATCCGGCCGCGAGGCCGGAAACCGCGAGAGTGGTCGCCACGAGCAGCAGTGCGGGGAACACGACTATCCACCAGGCCCCGAGCAGCACCGCCGCGCGCCCGTCCCCCAGGATGTTGCCGATGCTGGCCAGGTGCGGCGGCAACCCCAGCCCGAGGAAGCTCAACGCGGTCTCGTGGAACACCGCGTGGGGCACCAGCAGCACGGCGGACAGCACCGCCTGCGGAACGATCGCCGGAAGAACGTGCTTGCGCAGTACCCACCACCGACCGGCACCAGCCGAGATCGCCGCGTCGATGTAGGGGCGGTTGCGCAGCCCCAGCACCTCGGAGCGGACGACGCGGGCGACGGTGGCCCAGTGCGTGAGCCCGATGGACAGCACCACGGCCAGCACGGTGCCGCGGTACAAAGCGACTATCACGATCCCCAGCAGCAGGTGCGGCACGGAGTTGATCGCGTCGACCACCCGCATCAGCAGCCGGTCGACCCACCCCCCGAAGGAACCCGCGACGGCTCCCACGGCGGATCCGAGCACGGTGGAGACCAGGGTGCTGACCGCGGCGACCAGCAGCGAGATGCGCAGCCCCGCCCACGAGCGCACGAACAGGTCCCTCCCCGAGGTGTCCGTCCCGAACGGGTGCCCGGGCTCGGGGGGCATGCGCACCGAGGTGTAATCGACCAACCCCGGGGCCGGGGACAGCATCGGAACCAGCACGGCGGCGAGCACCAGCGAGACCAGCACGACCACCGACGCACGCGCGCGCAGCCGAGCCCTGCCGGTGCCGCCGCGCGCGGTGCCCGCGCGCGTCCGGGCCGCGCTGCGCCACTCTCCGCCTCCCGGGGGGCGCGCTCTTCCGGAGTCGAGTTCAACCATCGGCGGACACCCTCGGGTCGAGCAGTACGGCGGCGACGTCGGCGAGCAGGGAACCGAGCAGCACGGCAGCCGTCGCGAGCAGTGTGAGCACGGCCAGCAGCGGGTAGTCCGCGGCCTGTGCGGCCGTCACGACGGCCGAGGCCACACCGGGCCAGGAGAAGACCGCCTCCACGAGCACCGCACCGGTCACCAGCTCGGGGACGCGGGCTCCCAGCACGGCGACGAACGGGAGGAGCGCGGTGGGCAGGGCGTGCCGCAGCACCACGACCCGCTCCCGCAGACCGCGGGCCCGTGCCCCGGTGACGTGATCCTCGGTGAGCGCGGCCAGCAGGGACTGGCGCACGTGCAGCACCAGCCACGGGGCCTGCGAGACACCGAGCACCGCTGCCGGCAGCAGCAGGTGCTCGACCACCTGGCCCGCCCCGAGCCGGCTGCCCGCGTCGGTGAGCCCTGCGACCGGTAACCAGCCGAGTCCCAGTGAGAACAGGGCGATGGCCAGCAGGGCCAGCACGAAGGGCGGTATCCCCTCCAGCGCGTGCCCGAGGGCGGTGACCGTCCTGTCGAACCAACCCCCCTGGCGCCAGGCGGCCAGCGTCCCGGCGACCAACGAGAGGACGACCGCGAAGCCCAGGCCGCTCGCGGCGAGCAGCAGCGTCCACGGCAACCTTTCCGCGAGCACCTCGGCCACCGGCTGGCGCATCGAACGCGACACCCCCAGGTCCCCGGTGACCAGTCCGCTCAACCAGTCCCAGAAGCGCAGCAGCACCGGTTGGTCGAGTCCGAGCTCGGCGCGGACCCTGGCCACGTCCGCGGTGGAGGCGTTGAAGATCTGCACCCCGTAGTACTGGTGGATCGGGTCGAAGGGCGAGGCCGCGGCGAGCAGGAACACGCCGAACGAGACGAGCAGCAGCACGGGAACCGCCATCACCAGTCTGCGCAGGACCAGCCACAGGACCGCCTCTCCCCGCCGCCCCAGGCGCCCCTCCGACCGCATTCGGACGCTCAATTCGCGGGGGTCCAGTCCTCGACGTTCCACCAGGGACCCCAGGTCGTGCCGTGGGTGTGCGGCTCGATCACCGGCTCGTACCCGTTCCAGACCCCGTCACGCACGACGTAGCTGTGCTGGATGAAGGCCAGGTACACCAGCCCCGGATCCGCGACGTAGGCCCGCTGCGCCTCCTTGTAGTGGCTTGCGCGTTCCGCCGTTTCGACGGTGCGCCTGCCCGCGTCCAGCGCGGAGTCGACCCGGGAGTTCCGGTACTTGGCCGGATTCTTGTAGGTGCCGGTCCCGATCATCGAGGAGTGCAGGCCGGTATACATCTGGATGTCGGGGTCGAGCGGACTCCCACCGCCCAGCACGATCGCGTCGCTTCCGATGCGTTCGGCGGCTTCCGAACGTTGCACACCGGCGAGTTCGACCCGGAAGCCCACTTTGCCCGCGTCCGAGGAGAAGGCCTGCGCGAACTGCTTGCGCAGTGTGTCGTCGGCGAAGTACATGACGGTGAACCGCGCCTCCGTGCCGTCCTTGCGGCGGACACCGTCCGCCCCGGTGCGCCACCCCGCCTCGTCGAGTATCCGGCGAGCACGCTGCTGGTCGAAGTCGAACCGGGCCTCGGGCTCGTGGTAACGCCCCATGGACTCCGGGATGGGGGTGTAGGCGGGGGTGCCGTGCCCCCCGAGCAGGCTCTCGACCATTCCCGAACGGTTCACCGCCAGGTTCAGGGCCTTCCGCACGGCCGGATCCCCCGTTACCGGCTGATCGTTCGGCAGGGTGATGGCACGGTAGTCGGCGGTGTCGTGGTGGATGGTGCGGTAGGGAGCGGTGCCCACCCGTTCGGCCAGCCTCGGCGGGAGCACTGTCCCGTCGAACTCGCCTGCCTGCACGCGCTGCGCCCTGGTGTTGTCGTCGGTGGCGAACACGACGGTGATCTTGTCCACCGCCGGGGCGTCGCCCCAGTAGTCCTCGTTGGCCTTCCAGATCATCCGCTCGCCCTGACGCCACTCCGTCAACCGGTAGGGCCCCGTCCCCACCGGTTCGGTGTTGAGCGGGGAACGGTCCTGGGGAACGGGATCGCTCAGGGCGGACCTCGGCATGATCCCCATGACCATCCTGGCAGGCCAGGCCGCGTAGGGGATGTTCAGCCTGAACCGGACCGTGTGATCGTCCACGGCCTCGACCTCGTCGAGCATGGACAGATCGGAGCTGATCGTCGAGGCGTACGCCGGGTCGACGGCGGCCCGGTAGGTGGCCACCACGTCGTGGGCGTCGAAGGGCGCGCCGTCGTGGAAGGCGACTCCGCGACGCAGGCGGACCGTCCACGTGCGGGCTTCCTCGTCGGGAGTGGGGCGTTCGACCGCCAGAGCGGGGTGGAGCTCCCCGTTGCCGTCGAAGGCGAGCAACCCGTCGTAGAACTTGGCCGCTCCGAAGCGGGCGTAGCCCAACAACGGGTTCAGGCTGCTCGGCTCGTACCCGTCGGCCAACAGCATCGACCTCGGCTCCGTTCCACTCGGGTTGGACGGCGCCGAACAGGCGGTTCCGGCCAGGGTGAAGGCAGCCAACGACGAGGTCATCAGGGTGCGGCGGTTCAACACGCCGAAACTCTAGACATTGCTGCAACTCACTGGCAACACGATGAGATCTTGCCTACTCCCATCCATCGTTCCCACGGCGACGTGACCTTCCGAGCACCGGGGCGAGCCTGCCGGAGGGGCCGGTCCCCCTGAGCACGTTCCCCTCGGGGTCGCCGGGATGGGACCATGGAGCCGTAGGCACGGCCACAGCGGGAGGTAGCCACGTGCGAATAGCACTGTGCCAAATATCGTCCACTCCGGAACCGGACGCGAATCTCGAACTCGTGGCCGGCGGTGTGCGGCGCGCCGGCGAGGCCGGCGCGGAACTGGCGGTGTTCCCCGAAGCCACCATGGCCTGCTTCGGGGTTCCACTGGCACCGCTGGCAGAGCCCCTGGACGGCCCGTGGGCCGGGGAGGTCGGCAGGCTGGCCGCCGATGCGGGCGTCACCGTGGTCGCGGGCATGTTCACCCCGACCGAGGACGGACGGGTCACCAACACGCTGCTGGTCACCGGTCCCGGCCGGCGGACGCGTTACGACAAGATCCACCTTTACGACGCGTTCGGGTTCACGGAGTCCCGCACGGTCTCCCCCGGCGAGCAGCCACTGACTGTTCGGTTGCCCAGCGCCACCGTCGGACTGACCACCTGCTACGACGTCCGTTTCCCCGGGCTGTACACGACCCTGGCCGAACAGGGCGCCTCGGTGCTGGTCACGGCGGCTTCCTGGGGAGCGGGCAGCGGTAAGCGCGCGCAGTGGGAACTGCTCACCCGCGCCAGGGCGCTCGACTCGACCTCCTGGGTGGTCGCCTGTGGACAGGCCGACCCACGCAGCATCGGGAGGGAACCGGCGGCCAAGGCCCCCACCGGTATCGGCTACAGCACGGTGGTCACTCCCTACGGGGAGATCCACGACCAGCTGGAAGCCGAACCCGACGTGCTGATCACCGACATCGCACCGGAACGGGCCGAGCAGGCCCGGGAGTCGATCCCCGTGCTGGCCAACAGGAAGTTCTGATCCCGGGTACTCGGATCCACTCCCGGAACGGAACCCGGTCGCTCCCTTGCCCGGCCGTGTGACCCGAGATCGGTTTGATCGAGTTCCCCAGCGGGTATGGGGGAACCGACGGAGCCGAACAGTTGGGGACACGATGGGACGCAACCGAGTAGTGATCGTGGGCGGAGGATTCGCCGGTTACCACGCGGCCGAGCGCCTCGCCGAGGAGACGCGTCGGGAAGAGGTGGAGATCGTCCTCGTCAATCCAACCGACTACTTCCTGTACCTGCCGCTGCTGCCGGAAGTGGCTGCCGGGATTCTCGACCCCCGCGCGATCACCGTGTCACTGCCGGGAACACTGCCACGGGTCCGACTGGTGCTCGGCGAGGTCACCTCGGTCGACCCCGACCACCAGGAGATCGTCTACACCGACCCCGAGGACACCCCGGGACGGCTCTCCTTCGACCAGCTGATACTCGCCGCGGGAAGTGTGAACAAGCTGCTCCCGATCCCCGGAGTCGCCACGCACGGGCACGGTTTCCGGGGGATCCCGGAGGCGCTGTACTTCCGCGACCACGTCACGCGGCAGATCGAACTGGCCGCCACCACCACCGACCAGGCGGAGCGGGACGCACGCTGCACCTTCGTGGTGGTCGGTGCGGGCTACACCGGCACCGAGATCGCCGCCCAGGGTCCGGACTTCACCAGGATGCTGGCCAACCGCCACCCCGAGCTGGCCAACCAGTCGATACGTTGGAAGTTGCTCGACGTGGCTCCGAGGCTGCTTCCCGGGCTCGACCAGCGGTTGTCCAGGGCGGCCACCGACGTGTTGCGTGCGCGCGGGGTCGAGCTGCTTACCGAGACCTCGATCGAGGAAGCCGGGACGAACGGGGTCACGCTCGACAACGGGCAGTACGTGCCCACCCACTCGCTGATCTGGTGCGTGGGCGTCCGGCCCGATCCGCTCGTGGAGTCCCTCGGTCTGGAGACCAGGGAGGGCAGGATCGCGGTCGACGAGACGCTCAACGTGCCCGGATACCCCCGGATCTTCGCCTGCGGCGACGCGGCGGGGGTGCCGGACCGCGGCAATCCCGGCGGTCTCACGGCCATGACCGCCCAGCACGCGACGCGCCAGGGCAAGCTCGCCGCGAGCAACGTGGTCGCCTCGCTGCGCGACGGCACGCCGAAGGGATACCGGCACCGCGACCTCGGCTTCGTGGTGGACCTCGGGGCGCACCAGGCCGCGGCGAACCCACTGCACATCCCGATGTCGGGTTTCCCGGCCAAGGTGGTCACACGTGGCTACCACCTGATGGCGATGCCCGCGAACCGGCTGCGGGTGGCGGTCGACTGGGCTCTGGAGGCGGCGGCGGAACGGCAGTGCGTCCAGCTCGGAATGGTCCGCTCCGGGACCGTGCCGTTGGACACCTCCTCGCCCGAGGTTCCCGACCTGCGCGGCGAGGAGTCCTCCGCGACGACTTCGTCCCAGAGCTGACCCCGTCCTCCCCTCGGGGAGGATCCGCCCGGGACTCACATGTCCAGCCCTATGTCCAGCACCGGGGCGGAATGGGTCAGCGCTCCGACCGCCAGGTAGTGCACCCCGGTCTTCGCGTAGGCGGATGCGGACTCGAGGGTCAGCCCCCCGGAGGCCTCCAGCCCGGTCCCGGGAGAGGTGGCAGCCGCGCGGCGGACCGCTTCGGCGCAGTCCGCGGGCGTGAAGTTGTCCAGCAGCACGAGTTCGGGGGACTCGGCCAGCACCTCGTCGAGTTCGGCCAGCTCGCCGACCTCCACTTCCAGCGGGAGCTCGGGAGCGTGTTCCCTGCACGCGCGCAGCGCGGCACCGGCCGATCCGGCCGCGGCCACGTGGTTGTCCTTGACGAGCATCGCGTCCCCCAGCCCGAACCGGTGGTTGCTCCCCCCACCGCAGCGCACCGCGTACTTCTGGGGAACCCTGATACCCGGTGTCGTCTTGCGGCTGTCGCGGACGACGCACCCCGTCCCCCCGACCGCAGCGACCCAGTCCGCCGTCGCGGTGGCGATCCCGGAAAGGTGCCCCAGCAGGTTCAACGCGGTCCGTTCCGCCGTGAGCAGGGGACGCACCGGGGCCCGGACCGACAGCACGCACTCACCCGCGCGTACCGGCGCACCGTCGGCGCCTGCGCTGTCCACCCGGTACCGTTCCGGACCGACCACCTCGTCCAGCACGGCCAGCACCAGGGGAAGCCCGGCCAGTACCCCGTCGGCGCGGGTGTTGAACCCGGCCGTGGCGACGTTCTCGTCCGGAACGGTGGCCGCGGTGGTGGCGTCCGGACCGTACCTGAGGTCCTCGGCCAGTGCGGCCCGAACCAGCACCTCGGATTCGGCGGGGTCCAGCCCCGCGGTACGCAGGTTTCGAACTGTGGCCTCTGCGAGGTTCACGCGACTGCCCTCATTTCCCCGGAAGCGGAACGGATCAACCAACCGGACACGTCGAGCCGCAACGCATTGCCACGACGCCAGTGGCGATCGTCGGTGTCCGGGTGGTCGCGCCGACGATGGCATCCCCGGGACTCGGCACGTTCGGCGGCCGAGGCGAGCAGCGCGTACGCCGTCAGGGTGAGGGAGGCGTCCTCCACGTTCTCCCGCGTCCGCAGTGGACGCACCACGGACGCCTCGTCCAGCCGTTCACGGGCTTCGGCCAGCCCGGCGGCATCACGTTCGATCCCGGCGTGAGCGCTCATGACCGCTCGCAGGGTGGCGCGGTCGACCACCGGGGCGGCGGGCAGCGCTCCGGAGTCGAGCAACTTCCGCCCGGCCGGCCCCCGGTGGAGGTCCCGCTGCGCTGCCTCGGCCGCACGGGTCGCCAGCACCAGCCCCTCGAGCAGGCTGTTCGAGGCCAGCCTGTTCGCCCCGTGCAGCCCCGTCCTGGCCACCTCTCCCGCCGCGTACAGCCCGGGCATCTCGGTTCTGCCATCCACAGTGGTCACGATGCCGCCGCAGGAGTAGTGCGCGGCCGTGGTGACGGGCACCGGCTCCACTGCGGGATCGATCCCCTCCGCGCGGCACGCGGCGTAAACCGTGGGGAAGCGCTCCGGCAGCGCCGGACCCAGGCACGTCGCGTCCAGGTGGACCGAGTCCGCACCGGTCTCGGCCATCCTCCTGTCGATGGCCGCGGCTACCACGTCGCGCGGGGCCAGCTCCTCCGCCGGGTGCACCCCGCGCATCACCCGGTGGCCGTGGACGTCGACCAGCACCGCTCCCTCGCCCCGCAGGGCCTCGGTCACCAGTGGGCGCCTCCCCGAATCCCGGGCCTCGGAGCGCAGCGCCGTGGGGTGGAACTGGACGAACTCCAGATCGGCCACGGACGCGCCGGCACGCAGTGCCAGGGCTATCCCGTCGCCGGTGGCGACCTCGGGGTTCGTAGTGGCCCGGTACAGCTGCCCGAACCCGCCAGTGGCCAGCAGCACGGCCGAAGCCTGGATCACACCGGGTCTTCCCCCCTCGTCCAGCACGAGTGCTCCGCCCACAGCACCACCTTCGGTGTGCAGCAGCTCCACGACGCAGTGCTGCTCCAGCACCGGGATGCCTTCGGAGGAAGCGGCGTCGTTCAACGCACGCTGCACCTCCGCACCCGTGGCGTCCCCTCCGGCGTGCACGACGCGGAAAGCGCTGTGCCCGCCCTCGCGGGTCCGCGACAGCGCTCCGTCCCCGGTCGTGTCGAAACGCGCCCCGGTGTCCCGCAACCGGCGCATCGCCGTGGCCCCGTCCTCCAGGATGCTGCGCACCGCCTCGGGATCGCACAACCCGGCGCCGGCCTCGAGCGTGTCCCGCACGTGCCGCCGCACGCTGTCGTCCGCGTCCCTCTCCTCGGGGCGCACCACGGCGATACCGCCCTGCGCCCACGCGGTGTTCCCGACGGCTGCCGCGTCCTTGCCGACCACGAGCACGCGCATTCCGAGCTCACGGGCACGCAGCGCGGCGGTCAACCCGGCCACTCCGGTGCCGACCACCAGCAGGTCGGCCTTCGCCCGCCAGGTCATTCGCCACCACCGGGCCGTCCGATGCTGATCATGCGCTCGACGGCCGAACGCGCCTCGGCCGCCGTGCCCGGGGAGACCTCGACCCGGTCCGCGCCCTCGGCCAGGCACCGCAGCAACGCCGCAGGGGTGATCATCTTCATGTACTTGCAGGAAGCCCTGTCGTTGACCGCCCGGAAGTCGATCTCTGGGGCTGCGGTGCGCAGCTGGTGCAGCATCCCGACCTCGGTGGCGACCAGCACCGAGGAGGCCCCGGTCTCGCGTGCCGCGTCCAGCATCCCGCCGGTGGACAGGATCTTCACCCTGTCGGAGTCCACGGTCCCGTCACCGGCCAGGTAGAGCGCCGAGGTGGCACAACCGCACTCCGGGTGGATGAACAGGTCCGCGTCCGGTTCGGAGGCGGCGCGTTCGGCGAGCTCGGCCCCGTTGATCCCCGCGTGCACGTGGCACTCGCCCGCCCACACGTGCAGGTTCTGCCTGCCGGTCACCCTTTTGACGTGCGCCCCGAGGAACTGGTCCGGGCAGAACAGCACGGGGCGGTCCTCGGGAACCGAGCGGACGACGTCCACCGCGTTCGAGGACGTGCAGCAGATGTCGGTTTCGGCCTTGACCTCGGCCGTGGTGTTGACGTAGGAGACGACGACGGGCTCGGGTTCACCCGCGCGCACGAACTCGGCCCGCCACGAGCGAAGGTCCTCTGCCGTTATCGAGTCGGCGAGCGAGCACCCCGCCCGCTCGTCCGGAATCAGCACCGTCTTCTCCGGACTCAGGATCTTGGCCGTCTCGGCCATGAAGTGCACACCGCAGAAGACGATCTCCTCGGCCGTGCTCTCCGCCGCGATCCTGCTCAACGCCAACGAGTCGCCGGTGTGGTCGGCGACGTCCTGGATCTCGGGAAGCTGGTAGTTGTGCGCGAGCAGCACCGCGTTGCGCCGCTCGGCCAGCCGACGTACCTCCGCCGCCCACTCCGCGCTCGCCGTGACCCCCGTGTAGCCGTCCTCGGTGCACCGCACGGCCGCTACGTCGAGCCCGGCCGGAACGCCGTCACCACCGGAAGTGGCTGCTGTCGCGGCCATGTCCTCCTCCTCACCGGCGCGGTGGCCGACCATCGCGCCGATTCCCCGCGAGACCCGGCGCCCGCCGGGTCGTCGGTCTCCTGATTTTCCGATCAGGGTTTTCGTCTTACAATCGAAAACGTGTCCCATAGTAACACGGAACCCCGCAGGGATCACCCGAATGTGACACCGACGGGCCACGAGGTGCTCGCGGGCGTACTGCGGATACGGGCGAACCGGCTGCAGGCGCTGTTGTGGCAGCGCGCCAAACCTCCCCACCCGAACCGCTGGTCCCTGCCCGGCGGCAGACTCGGTCCCGACGAAACGGTGGAATACTCCATCCGCAGACAGCTGGCCGAGAAGGTCGACGTGCGGGAGCTCACGCACGTCGAGCAACTTTCGGTGTTCAGCTCCCCGGACCGCATTCCGGGAAGCCGGACCGTGGCAACGGCCTTCCTGGGACTGATCCCCTCCGACACGGACCCGGAACTTCCGGACGACACCTGCTGGCATCCCGTCGACTCCCTCCCGGAGACCGCGTTCGACCACGAGGGAATCCTGTTGGCCGCGCGGGAACGCCTGCGGGCCAAGCTCTCCTACACCAACATCGGATTCGCCCTGGCCCCGCCGAAGTTCACCGTCTCCGAACTCAGGGACATCTACTCGGCGGCGCTCGGATACCGCGTGTCGGCCACGAACCTGCAGCGCGTGCTGTCCCGGCGCGGCGCCCTGGAGGCGACCGGCCAGACCGTCGCGGCGGGCCCCTCCGGTGGACGTCCTCCCGCACTGTTCCGCTTCACCTCGCGCGACCTGCAGATCACCGACGCCTTCGCCGTGCTCCGACCGCCGGGGTGATCCGGTGCGGGCGACCTGTTCAAAGCCCTCGATCCAACCCACGACTCGGCCGGAGAGCCCCGTCGAGCGAGCCACACCGAGCGGACTCCCGAGAGGATCACGGACCGGTGAACCGCTCCGATCGGTTGGTCAGCCGTGGCCCCGGACAAGTAGGTTGGAGGCGTGACTGAGACTCTCCCGTTGTTCCCGCTGGGGAACGTGCTGCTGCCCGGTGGCTCGCTGCCACTGCACATCTTCGAGGCACGTTACCGCCAGCTCGTACAGGATCTGGTCAACGAGGTGGTCCCCGGGCGCAGATTCGGCGTGGTCGGGATCAGGCAGGGCTGGGAAGTCGGCGAGGACAACGTCGACGCCATGTACGACGTGGGGTGTTCGGCCCGGATGGGCGAGATACAGCAACTTCCCGAGGGGCGCTACGACACCACGAGCAGCGGCGAGCACAGGTTCCGACTGCTGCAGCTGGACACCGAGGCCGCCCCCTACCTGATGGCACGGGTGGAATGGCTGCCGGACACGGAACCGGACCAGGACTCCGAACAGCTCAGGGACCGCCTCGCGGCCTCGGCGCGTGCCGCGCACGAGCGGTATCTCGCCACGGGGCTGCGGGTCGAGGGCAGCACCTCCCCTCCCGAGGACGCCGACACCGCCGACCTGGCCTACGGACTGGCGGAAAGCTGTGTGCTGAGCCCGGACGACCGGCAGAACCTGCTGGCCGAGACCGACCCGCTGTTGCGGTTGCGCAGGGTCAGGTCGCTGATCAACCGGGAGACGGAGTTCGTCCGCAGACTCCGGGCCGTGCCGGCACAGCTGTCCGAGTTCGCCGAACACGCGGGCCACAACTGATCCCTCCGTTCGAGTCCGGTCGCCCCGAGCGGTCCCGTCGACTCGCCGGTGTACCTGTCGGACCCGTTCCGGAATCCGCATTCCGGGTTCGAGCGCCCCGACCCCGGGGCAGGGCGGCAGGGCCCGCGACACACATCGCTGTCGAGGGGCGCCCGCCCCGCGAACCGGCGGGCGCTTCCGCTGAAGCGGCCGTCTCGCCAACCGAGCCGACCGGCTCCTACTAGGATCTCGGACCATGTCGTTACCTGGTGGGCCGAACAACCAGTACGGAGCGGACGGTGGAGGCCGGCAATACTACGACCCGTTGAGCGGACACCCCCTCGACGGGGCGTCCGGCCACGACTATCAGCAGTACCGGGGCGGGCACTCCCTGCCGGGTGCGAACGTCTCCGGCAATCCGGAAACCTCGGGGTATCAGTCCTTCGCCGCCTCCGGCACCGAACCGGGAACCGGTTTCGGACCGGCTCCCCAGGCCCCACCGAAGCGGAGTTACGGGCCC
This sequence comes from Actinopolyspora biskrensis, assembly GCF_013408175.1. Taxonomy (GTDB): domain Bacteria; phylum Actinomycetota; class Actinomycetes; order Mycobacteriales; family Pseudonocardiaceae; genus Actinopolyspora; species Actinopolyspora biskrensis. The sequence goes on along the minus strand of NZ_JACBYW010000002.1, from coordinate 198,117 downwards.
ACCATCGCCGTGGCCTCCACGGCCGTGGCCAGCATCATCGTCATCATCACCACCCTCGTGCTGGTGAAGACCGGTGATGACCGGCAGAGCTCGGCAGCGAGCACGTCGCCCTCCACGAGCGCTCCCACCACGAGCGCTCCCACTAGCACCAGCCTCACCCCGGTGGAGCCGGGATGGCAGTCCGTCCCCATCGGCGACGCCGGAGTCGCCTACGACGTTCCCCCGATATGGGAGACCGACCACGAGGGAATAACCGGCTTCGAGAACGACTCCGGCGAACGACTGACGATGAGCAACTACTCGACCTACCTGGACGGGTTCTGCTCGCAGGCGTCGTCCTCGTACCGGGCCGTGGTCGGGCTGACGTCGATCAAGGAACCGAACGCCGAATCCGCTGCCGAGACGGTGCTGCGCCGCGTGGCCAGGCTGGGCTGGTCCTCCTCGGACGGTACCGGACCACGTACCGAACTGGACAGTCCGCAGCAGGCCTCTCTGGACGGAGGAGCGCTCGAGGGGACGTTCCTGTCCGGAACGATCACCCCAGCCGATCCGGGACCGTGCGATTCGCCCTCCACCTACATCGGCGCCATAGCCCTGCCCAGTCAGCAGGAGAACGTGGTCATGATCGGCATCGCCGATCAGGAAGCCGTCGGCAGCGTCGCCCCGGAAAAGGTCAACCGCTCACTCAGGTCGTTGCGGCTGATCTGAAAGGCGCTCGAAAACCTTCCTCGGCACGCGAACCCGTCCGGCATCCGGGCGGGTTCGCTCAGAAGTCGTTCTGGGACCCGGTCTGCGGGCCGTGGAACCGGCGGCCGAATCGGTGCCTCCGAAGGGTTGCGGAGCATCTCGAGCAGCACCCCGCAGCCACGTGCCCTGCGGCCCCGCACCGCATCCGGCCCAGCCACCCGATCTTCACGGAACCGCGCGGACCGAGTGCCCCAGCCGCGCACGCTCCCACCCCGAGCCGGGGTGTCTCACATCACAGTGACCGGGATCTCGTCGCATCGGTTGAATAAGTGTTACCTTCAGTAACCCCTAACCGCCGGTAACACCCGAACACCGTTTCAGGGAGATCCCATGACCAGCAGCATCACCGGCTCCGAAGCGACCTCCCCCGCGTCCGATCGGGACGACGTCGCCCGCAGGCTGCTCGACTCCTCGGAGACCCTGTCCTACGACCCCGCTCAGGAGGTCGACTGGGACACGCCGCTCGACACGAACTACCACGGAACGAGCCCCGAGTGGAGCACCCTCTACGGCACGGCCTACTGGAAGGAGATGACCCCGGAGCAACAGCGCGAGCTGACCCGTCAGGAGGCGGCGTCGGTCGCCAGCACCGGGATCTGGTTCGAGATGATCCTGCAGCAGATGATGCTGCGGGACTTCTACGCGAAGGACCCGACCGACCCGTCCTTCCAGTGGGCGTTGACCGAGATCGCCGACGAGTGCCGGCACTCCATCATGTTCGCGCGCGGAGCCGCGAAACTGCGTGCTCCCGCCTACCGCCCGCCCAGAGGAGTCATCGAACTCGGTCGCGTGTTCAAGGCACTCGCGTTCGGCGAGGCCGCCTACGCCGCGATCCTGGTCGCCGAGGAAGTTCTCGACGTGATGCAGCGGGACTGGATGCGGGACGAGCGGGTGGTGCCTTTCGTCCGCACCGTCAACAACATCCACGTGGTCGAGGAATCACGGCACATGAAGTTCGCCAGGCAGGAGACCAAGGAACGCCTGGAGAAGGCCGGACCGCTGCGCAAGCAGATCAACTCCCTGGTCGTGGCCATCGCCTCGTACTTCATCGTCACCAGCATGGTCAACAAGAAGGTCTACGAGAACGCGGGACTGGACGTGAAGCGGGCCGTCCGCGAGGCGAAGAACAACCAGCACCACAAGTCGCTGCTGCGTTCCAGCTGCTCCGGACTGATGGAGTTCCTCAGCTCCGCCGGACTGCTCACCAAGGCATCGACCTGGTTCTACAAGCGCGCGAACCTGATCTGACCCATGGCCTACGCGATCACCCAAACCTGCTGCACGGACGCCTCCTGTGTGGCGGCGTGCCCGGTCAACTGCATCCACCCGACGCCGGGCGAGCCGGACTTCGGCAAGACCGAGATGCTCTACGTCGACCCGCGAACCTGCATAGACTGCGGAGCCTGTGCGGACGCGTGCCCGGTCGACGCCGTCTTCCCGGTGGACAAGCTCACCGGGCCCCTCAAGGCGTACGCGGAGGTCAACGCCGAGTACTACGCGGACCGGAAGCCCTCCACCGACACCGGGACCTCCTCCCCCAACTTCCACGAGTGGGCACCTCCGGTGTTCGACCGCGACATCCCCAGCGACTTCGCTCCGCTGGACGTCGCCGTGGTGGGTACCGGCCCGGCCGGCATGTACGCCGTCGAGGATCTGCTGCTGCACACCAACTCCCGGGTCACCCTCATCGACCGGCTTCCCGTCGCGGGAGGGCTCGTGCGGTACGGCGTCGCACCGGACCACCCCTCCACACGGAAGATCGGGGAAACGTTCGCCCGGTTCCACGACCACCCACGGCTGCGCATGCGCCTGGGAGTCGAGGTCGGCGACGAGGTCTCCGCTGCGGAACTGTCCGCACGACACGACGCGGTGATCTACGCGGTCGGTGCCTCCGCCGCCCGCACGCTCGACGTCCCGGGCGAGGAGCTGCCCGGCAGCGTGGCAGCGACCACAGCGGTGGCCTGGTACAACGGCCATCCGGAGGTCGCGGGGGACGCGATCGACCTGTCGGCCGAGCGAGTGGTCGTGGTCGGCAACGGCAACGTCGCGCTGGACGTGGCCAGGATCCTGACCACCGACCCGAGCGAGCTGGAGAACACGTCCATCTCGCGGCAGGCCCTGCGCCAGCTGCGTTCGAGCAGGGTCCGCGAGGTGGTGCTGCTCGGGCGACGCGGCCCGGAACACGCCTCCTACACCAAACCGGAGCTGCTCGCCCTCACCCAGCGGGACGATGTCGAGCTCGTGGTGGACACGCACGACCCCCGGATCGAACAGACCATGGACGCGGCCTCCGCCGAGGAGAAGGCGGGGTTGTTGCGAGACGTCGACCGGGAGGAAGTCGACTGGTCCGCCGCACCCGACCCCGAACGACGGCGCATCGTGTTCCGGTTCGGCTCCGCGCCCGAAGCGCTCCTCGGTGACACGCGGGTGCACGCGCTGCGCACCACCGGCCACCCGGAGGCCGCCGAAATACCCACCGGGCTGGTGATCCGGGCGATCGGGTACCACGGGAAACCGGTGCCCGGCCTGCCCTTCGACGAGCGGAGCGGAACCGTCCCGCACTCCGGTGGGCGCGTGGAAGGCAGTCCCGGCAACTACGTCGTGGGCTGGATCAAACGTGGTCCTTCCGGGGGGATCGGCACCAACAGGACGTGCGCCAAGGAAACGGTCGGCACCCTGCTCGACGACGCCGTCGCGGGAAGACTCCCCGAACCGGCCCGACGGCCCTCGAAACCGGCGGACCTCGTGAACCGGCTCCGCCTGCGGAGATCGAAATCCCTCGAGCGGGACGGCTAGCCCTTCCGCCACCCGGCTCGGCCGAGCTCGCCGACGGAGGCAGCTCGGCCGAGCCGGAGATCACCTCCGCACCGGAAAACCCCCGTCAGTCACGGTGCCTGCCGAGACTGTCCAAACCGTTCCACGAGGCCAACAACCCGTAGACGAACGCCACCGCCAACGGTTGGGTCAACCAAGCGGCCGGCGTGTCGATCCCGGGAGCGACCTCGACGACGTCTCCCCGCCTCACCCGCTGCGGCATCGGGTACAGCCCGGCCGCGAAGGAAGTGCCCATCCGGGTACCGAGCCATCCGGCCAGCAACGAGCCCACCACCGCGGCGATCAGCAGCACCGGCCCCCTGCGGCCACGCAGCAACCAGAGCGCCGCCGCGGTCAGCACACCCGCGGACAGGCTGACGAGCAGGAAGATGGCCAAGCCGTCGAACTCGTGGTAGCTCTCCACCAGCACCGGTACCAGCTCACCGTCCGCGTTCAGGGTGCTCTCCTGCGGCGGAGCCAGCCGCGCCCAGATCCATCCGAGAGGGAACCCCAGCAAGGCCACCAGGCAGAGCACGCTCAACGCGGGCAGCAGGTCGGCCTTGACCACCACTCCCGGCTTCCTCCGCGGCTCGTCCTCCACCGTTTCCACTGTGGAACCTTCAGCGGAAACGGGGTCGTCCTCCGGTTCCTCCGACACGGACCCTCCTTTTCGTGCCGACGCTCGGCCCCTACACCCGCGCTGTCGGGTCCGCAAGAGCCTACCCGTACGTACGTCGATTATTCTTCGTGCACAGTCATCATCGAATTCGCGGACGAAAGTGGCGGAAGCCTTGCCAAACCCCACGCCGACCGGACCGGGCAGAGCCCAACGCGACCACGTGATCTCGGCTTCGAGATTACCCGCCGGCCAGACGATCACCGAGCTGCTGCTCGGCACGGTGACGGCGGCTGCGCTGAGTATCGTGTTGCAGTTCGGGGTCGCCCGGCTCGGGATCGTCGAACCGAGCAACGGCCCCGAGGCGCTGGCGGTGTTCGGCACGACCGTGCTGCTCGTCCTCGTCTTCGGCGCGGTGGTTCGCGGCCGCTGGTTCCCGAGGGCGAGATGGCTGCGGCTCGGCGGCGTCTGGATCACGCTGACGACGCTGAGCACCCTCGCTCTCGCCCTCCCGCTGCAGGGGACGCGCTTCTACTACGGCGGTTCCGGCGGCGACAACGCCTTCCGGATGCAGTACATGACCCGGATGGCGGAGAACCTGGTCCCCGCGGACATGAACTACGCCAACATCCCCCCGTACTACCCCTCGGGATGGTTCTGGCTGGGCGGCCGCTTCGCCAACCTGATCGGCTGGGAGGGCTGGGCCGCGTACAAACCGTACGCGGTGGCCTGGATAGCCGTGGCCGGAGTCGTGGCTTTCACGCTGTGGAGCCTCAGCCTGCCGCGCAAGCTGGCCCTGCTCGCCGCGCTGGCCACCATTCTCGCCGGGACCCGGCACGGCCTGCTCGAACCCTACGCCTGGCCCTCGGCCGCCTGGTTGGCTCCGATAGCGGTGTTGACCTGGCGCACGTTGTCCGCACGACCGCGCGCACCACGCGGGGCGCTGCTCGGCATCGGCGTGTTCACCGGTTTCGCCGCGATCACCTACACGCTGCACTTCGGTTTCAGCGTGCTGCTCACGGTTTCCATGGCGGTGGTCATCGGAACGCTCCGGGTCCGGCGCGGCTCCTCCGTGGGCGGGACCGTACGTGAGCTCTTCCTGCGGCTGCTGCCGATCGGGATCACCAGCGGGGTGATAGCCCTGGTGGTGTGGCTGCCCTTCCTGCTGGCAGGCGGGTTGTTCCAGCGCAGTGCCGCCCAGCACTACCTTCCGGAGGGCAGCGCCTTCCTCCCACTGCCGATGACGGATCCGAAGCCGTTCGGCCTGCTCTGCCTCAGCGGCCTCGTGTGGTTGGTCATACGCACGACGACGAGCCGCATCGCCCAGGCACTGCTCACCGTGACCGCCGCGGTTTACGTCTGGTTCGGACTGTCCACGCTGGCTCTGCTGGCGGAGACGACGCTGCTGGCCTTCCGACTGCAAGTGGTCCTGGAAAGCGCGCTGGCCGTCGCGGGAACGCTGGGGCTCGTCGAGCTGGTCAGGTACCTACGCCGGAAGCTCTCGATGCGTCACGCGACGCAGTTGACGGTGTTCGCCGTTGTCATCGCGGTCACCGGATCGCTGGCCGTGCTCCAGCACGAGATGTCATCGGGGCTGAGCTCGGAGAAGAAGGCCGCGTACAACGACTACTACCCGAACGGGAACAACGCGCTGGCCGAAGCGGAAACCGGTGAACCGGGTGCCTGGCTGGACGAGCTGAACTCGACGATCAACGAGCTCACGCACGACCCGCCACAGCACAACATCCTGCTCACCACGAACTACGACCTGCTCTCCTACCACCCCTACTGGGGCTTTCAGCAGGAAACCCCGCACTACGCCAACCCACTGGCCGAGTACGAGCGTCGTGCGGCCGAGATACGGAGGTGGTCGAACGCCGCGAGCAGCGACGAGCTGTCCCGCATGCTCCGGAACGCCGATTTCGAAGCTCCCGAGGTGTTCGTCGTACGGCACCACTCGGACGGGAAGGAAGTGCACGTGCCGAAGATCCTCGACGACGCCGACCGGGTCAATCCACCGGAGGGCGAGTACTCGGTGACCCTGAAGGCCGACGCGTTTCCCCGCCAGCCCAATGTGCACAACTACCCCGTGGTGTTCGACGCCGATTTGTTCCGGGACCCCGCTTTCGTCACGCGCCGGGTCGGCCCGTACACCGTGATCGCACGCCGCTGAGGGGGCCGCGCTCGCGTACTCCGACTCCGCCCGGAGGGGCGTGTTCCCGCGGCGACGACAGGCACCGCAGAGAGCCGGGCGGCGCGGTCCGCTTCCCGACCGGCGCCGCCCGGCAGCTCCGGCACTCCTCGTCCGGGCTCCGCGCCGATGCCTTCCCGTCGTGCCGACGAACGGCACGGCGCTTTCGGCGCGGGCGGTGCCGGGAAGTTCGCCCGAGCAGTCGGCACCGCCGCCCGAACCGAGCCGGGAAGACCTCGTTCAGGACAGTCGCACCGGCAATCGCTCGAGACCGCGCATGAGCGTGCTGAACCGGTAGCGCAGGTTCTCCCTCGGGACGTCGAGCGCGATGTTCGGGAAACGTTCGGCCAACTGCCGCAGCGCGATCTCGCCCTCCATGCGGGCCAGCGGTGCTCCCACGCAGAAGTGGATGCCGTGTCCGAACGCCAGGTGCCCGCCGGTGGCCCTGTCCTGGTCGAACCGGTGCGGTTCGGGGAACTTCTCGTCGTCCCTGTTCGCCGAGGACAACGCCACCAGGACCAGTTCGCCCTCGGGGATGTCCACTTCGCCCACCCGCACCGGTTCGCTCGTGAACCGCAGGGTCGCGAGGTTGACCGGCCCGTCGAAACGCAGCGCCTCCTCGACCACCTTCGCGGCCCGCGTCGGATCGGCACGCAGTTTCTCGTGCTCCTCGTCGTTGTCCAGCAGCGCCAGCACGCCGTTGCCTATCAGGTTGACCGTCGTCTCGTGCCCGGCCACGAGCAGCAGGAAGACCATGGCGACCAGCTCGTTGCCGCTCAGCCGGTCGCTCTCGTCGCTCGCCTCGATCAAACCGGCGAGCAGGTCGTCGCCCGGGCTCTCGCGTTTCCGCTCGATCAGTTCGAGCAGGTACTCGGACATGGCCAGGGCCGCCTGTTCGGACGCCCGCGGATCCTCGCCCGATACGAGCGTGTTGGACCACACGCGGAAGTCCTGCCTGCGATCCTCCGGGATGCCGAGCAGTTCGCAGATCACCCGGATGGGAAGTGGAAAGGCGAACTCGTCCAGCAGGTCCACTTCGGTCTCGCCGGCGGAATCACGAACCGCCAACCGGTCGAGCAGCTCGCCGGTTATCTGCTCTATGCGGGGACGCAGTGCCTCCACCCTCCGCGCGGTGAAGGCCTTGACCACCAGCTTGCGCAGTCTGGTGTGGTCGGGCGGATCCATGTTCAGCATGTGAGCCTGTATCGACTCCCCGAAGTTGGCACTGTCCGCCCCTTCTTCGGTCTTGCGATCCAGCACGCTCCGTATACCCCGGTAGTCCTTGGTCAACCGCTGATCCGTGAGAGCGGCCTTGGCCTCCGCGTAACGGGTGATCAACCAGACCGGCATCCCGGTTATGGTCGTCACTCGTCGAGTGGGGTCGTTCTCCCGCATACGCGCGTACTGCACGTGCGGGTCCTGCAGGAACTCGTCGTCGAGCACCGTGGTGGCGGCGTGCGGGCACTGCTGTGACGCGGTCATGACAACCTTTCCGGTAAACGAGTGGCCACCGTCAGTTAACACCGTTTAGACCGGGGTTGTCATCCCACACTCAGCGGAGCTGGCACGAACTCGGGACGCCGGAGTCGCCCGGCGCCCCGAGCGCCCGTCGGGAGCACTGCCGGCTCCCGCGCTCCGGGGGCGAACAGCCGACCCGAACGAACCGCTCCGTCACCGCTGCCGAGAACTCACTGCGCCGACTCGAAGCAGCTCGCGCCGAGCAGCCCCTTCAGCTCGCCCTGCAGCCCGTTCTCGGTGTTGACGCAGTAGTCGCTGGACAGGGCCAACCGGGTCACTCCCCGGATTCCCTGCAGCTTGACCTGCACCGGAACGTCACCGGAATGAGCGCGCAGCGTCCGCTTGAGTTCGTGCACCAGGGGACGGTCCACCTTCGTCGCCGGGATCCGCAGCACGAAGGCCGGGCTGCTTCCCGGGGCTGTCTCGGCGGCGGAGATGTCGATCGGCACCGCGTCCGAGGCGAAGACGCTGATCGCGCCCTCCCGCTCGTTGATCCTGCCCTTCACGGCTATGGCCGTGTCCTCCACCAGGGTCTCGGAGAACACCTCGTAGGCCTTGGGGAAGAACAGGACCTCCACACTGGCGTCCAGGTCCTCCAACGTCGCGATCGCCCAGGGCTGACCGTTCTTGTTGAGCTTACGCTGGATTCCGGAGATCATCCCCGCGATACGGACCTGCGGCTCCTTGCCGTCCTTGCCTCCGGAGGAGGAACGCTCCCCGCCGACCAGCTCCGCGATCCCGGTGTCCTGGTACGGAGCGAGCAACTTGTGCGCCCCGTCCAACGGGTGCGCCGAGACGTAGAGCCCCAGCATCTCCCGCTCGTAGGCCAGCAACTGCTTGCGCGGCCACTCCTCGTCGGAGAAGGTCAGGTGTGCCAGCGGGGAGCTCTCCGAGGCCGCGTCATCGCTCGAAGCGGGGCCGAACAGGTCGAACTGCCCGGCGGCCTGCTGGCGCTTCAGGGCCAGCACCGCGTCCACGGCGGACTCGTGCTGTTCGGTCAGCCCCATCCTGGTGTGTCCGAGCGAGTCGAACGCACCGGCCTTGATCAACGACTCGACGACGCGCTTGTTGCAGGCGAGCGTCTCGGACTTGTCCAGGAAGTCGCGGAACGAGGCGTAGCGCCCCTGCTCCTCGCGCACCCGGCAGATCGAGGAGACCACGTTGGAACCGACGTTGCGCACCGCGCTGAGCCCGAAACGCACGTCCCTGCCGACAGCGGTGAACGTGTCCCTGGAGTCGTTGACGTCCGGCGAGAGCACCCGCACGTCCATCCGGCGGCACTCGGAAAGGTAGACGGCCATCTTGTCCTTGTTGTCACCGTTGGCCGTGAGCAGCGCGGCCATGTACTCGGCGGGGTAGTTGGCCTTCAGATAGGCGGTCCAGTAGGCCACCAGGGCGTAACCCGCCGCGTGGGACTTGTTGAACGCGTAACCGGCGAACGGCAGAACCGTGGTCCACAGCGCGTTGATCGCTTCCTCGCTGTAACCGTTGCCCGACATGCCGGAGTGGAACCGGACGAACTCCTCGTCCAGCACCGCCTTCTTCTTCTTGCCCATGGCGCGGCGCAGGATGTCCGCTTGTCCGAGGCTGTACCCGGCCACCTTCTGCGCGATGGCCATGATCTGCTCCTGGTAGACGATCAACCCGTAGGTCTCGGCCAGGATGTCGCGCAACGGCTCCTCGAGCTCGGGGTGGATGGGCTCGATCGGTTTGCGGCCGTTCTTGCGGTCGGCGTAGTCCAGGTGCGCGTTGACCTCCATCGGACCCGGCCGGTACAGCGCGTTGGCCGCGACGATGTCGGTGAACTCGGTGGGGCGCAGCCGCTTGAGCAACTCGCGCATCCCGCCACCCTCGAGCTGGAAAACGCCCAGGCTCTCGCCCCGCGCCAGCAACGCGTAGGTGTTGGGATCGTCGAGCGCCAGCTTCGAGAGGTCTATTTCCAGGTCGTGGTTGGTGCGCACGGACTGCAGGGCGTCCCCGAGGATCGTCAGGTTCGACAGCCCCAGGAAGTCCATCTTGAGCAGGCCGATCGCCTCACAGCTCGGGTAGTCCCAGCCCGTGATGATCGAACCGTCGTCGCGCATCCACAGCGGAACCGTCCCCATGAGGGGTTGGGAGGACAGGATCACCGCGCAGGCGTGCACGCCCGCGTTGCGGATCAGCCCCTCCAGCCCCCGCGCGGTGGAGAAGATCTGCGAGACGGACTGGTCGCTCTCGATCAGCCCGCGCACCTCGGCCGCCTCCGCGTAGCGCTCGTGCTCGGGATCGACGATTCCCTCGAGCGGGATGTCCTTGGCCGCGACCGGTGCGGGCAGCGCCTTGGAGATCTTCTCCGCGATGGCGAAGCCCGGCTGGCCGTGGTGCACGCGCGCGGCGTCCTTCAACGCCGCCTTGGTCTTGATCTTGCCGAAGGTGATGACCTGCGCGACCTTGTCCCGCCCGTACTTGTCGTTCGCGTACTGCAGCACCTCGTCGCGCCTGCGGTCGTCGAAGTCGAGGTCGATGTCGGGCGGTGAGTCACGTTCCGGGTTCAGGAACCGCTCGAAGATCAGCCCGTGCGCGATCGGATCCAGATCGGTTATGTGCAGCACGTAGGCCAGCAGCGACCCCGCTGCCGAACCACGTCCGGGGCCGACGTGGATGTTCTCCGACTTCGCCCAACGGGTCACGTCGCCGACCACGAGGAAGTAGGCGCAGTACCCCTTGGTGTCCAGCACGTCGATCTCGAGCTGGAGCCGGTGCCTGTAGTCGTCGCTGACACCTTCGGGGAAACGGCTCGGCAGGTAGTGCTCGACCTCGGCCGCCAGCGCGTCCCGTTCGGTGGTGCCCGCCTCGACCGTCACGCGCGGCATCCGGTCCTCGTAGGTCCAGACCTCCTCGTAGGACTCGACCAGCTCGCTCACCAGCAGCGTGTTGTCCGCCGCCCCGGGGACCTCCTCGTCCCAGTACTCCCGCATCTCCGCGGAGGACTTGAGGTAGTAGCCGTCGCCGTTGAACTGGAACCGGTTCTCGTCGTGGAGGGTCTTGCCGGACTGCACGCACAGCAGCGCGCCGTGCGACTCGGCCTGGTCGACCGTCACGTAGTGACTGTCGTTGGTGGCCACCGGTTTGAGATCCAGCTCCTTGCCGATCTTGAGCAGGTTCTCGCGAACGGAACGCTCGATGACCAGCCCGTGGTCCATCAGTTCGAGGAAGAAGTTCTCCGCGCCGAAGATGTCCTTGTAGTCGGAGGCCGCCTGCAGGGCCTCCTTGTACTGCCCCAGACGCAGCCGGGTCTGCACCTCTCCCGAGGGACATCCGGTGGTGGCGATGATCCCCTCGGCGTACTCGGAGATCAGCTCGCGGTCCATCCTGGGTTTGCGGTACTGCCCCTCGAAAGAGGCCCGGCTGGACAGGGTGAACAGGTTGCGCAGCCCGACCGAGTTGCGCGCCCACATGGTCATGTGCGTGTAGGCACCGGCGCCGGAGACGTCACCGCCCTCACCGAACTCGTCGATGCTGCGCTGCTTGGCCTCACCCCAGAACACCGGCTTCTTGTGGTACCTGCTCTGCGGAGCGACGTAGGACTCGATACCGATGATCGGCTTGATCCCGGCCTTCTTGGCCTGCTGGTAGAACTCGTCGGCCCCGAACATGTTGCCGTGGTCGGTCATCGCCACCGCGGGCATCCCCAGACGTTGGGCCTCGGAGAACAGGGCCCCCATCTTCGCCGCGCCGTCCAACATCGAGTACTCGGTGTGCACGTGCAGGTGAACGAACGAATCGGCGGACACGGCGAATCTCCCCTTCGCGAGCAACACGACGCAAATCAATGCTGTGACCGGGAAAAACGATTACCCGGCCGGCTGGAAAACCGGCGCGATCGGCAACCTCGCTCCTGCGACGGGAGGTGGTTGGACGCCTTGTCCCAAGCCTAGTCCAGCGGCCCGCGCGAACGGAGCAGTCCCCCTGGCGCGTCGTCCCTTCCGGTAGGGGCCGCACCGGCCGACCTCCACGGATCACCCGGTCGTTCCGGAGGAGCGGATCGACACCACGGGGAGACCGCTCTCGATCAGACGGGTAGCGTGGCCGGATGTGGCTGGACCGGATCCCGTGGACGTACACCTGCTGAACGCCGTCGCCGAAACAGGTCGTGCGGCGGTGCACGAACTCGCCGCTCATCTCGGAATGGACGTGCGGGACGTGGCCGCGCGGCTGGCCGCACTGTCCACGACCGGGCTGCCGCTCGTGGTGGGCGTGGAATGCGACCCGAACGGAATTCGCAGCGCGCTGGCCACAGCGGGTGCACAGCCGATGCAGTACCCCGGAACCCCACAGGCACCGGGCCAACCGAGCGGGAGCCATCCGGTCCCGCCCATGACCGGAGGCACCCCGGTCATGGGGGGTCCTCCACCGCAACCACCCCACCAGTCCGGGCAACACAGCGGTAATCACCCGGTCTACGGCGGCCCGAGCGGCCCACATCCACCGCAGAGCGGCCCCTACCCGGCACCCGCCCCACCGCCGCAACCACCGCAGGGCGCAGCACCTCCGCCCCAGCAGACACCGCCGCAGCCCCCGGCTCCGCAGAACCAGCCCCCGGGACAACCGCCGCAGTGGCCGCCGGGCGCCCAGCCCGGTCAAGGCCCCCCGCCGGGCTGGGCGCCCGGCGGACCACCGGGTACCCCCGCAGGGTGGGGACCACCCGGTTCCGCCTCCTGGACCAGGACGGACCAGCCGAACGCCGCGGGGAACGCGGCACCCCAGCAGCCCCCCGTCCCCCGGTCGGGCAAAGTGGGGACCAAGCTCGAGGGGGTCGGCCCCGGCGGGGAGCCGGTCTCCATCCTGCTGGTCGAAGTGGTGGATCCCGCCGACTTCCTGTTCAGCGCGGCAGGGCACACCCTCGCCGAGGGCGAGCGCGCCGTCGTCGTGCACACCGAGCTGACGAACCGGGGTTCCACGGTTTACGACGCGTCGCCCGACGCGAACCTGGTTCTGGTCACCACGGAGGGCTCACCCGTCTCCAAGGCATCGGTCTCGCTGTCCTCCCGGCCACCGCACAGCTCCGGCGTGTCCCCCGGCGAGACGGGCGGTGGGCACACCGTCTTCGTGCTCCCCGAGGACACCGAGTTGAGCACGGTCGAGTGGTCGCCACGGCCCGAGCCGGGCCCCAGCTCGCTGACCTGGGACATCTCGGACCTCTGAACTCCGGGGAGCGCTTTCGGGCACGGCCGGGCCTCCACGTGGGTGGGGGAACCGCTCCGGCGGGTGCCGAACCGCTGTCCGGGTGGGGTCGGGGACATCCCCGATGACGCCGGAACGGTCCACCGCTACCGTCGGAACGGTCTCATCCCCGAAAGGACCACAGGAATGTGATCGTGGACGCCGTCGAAATCGCGCAGAACGTCATGGGGTCACCATGGCTTTACCTCGCGATCTACGTGTTCGTGGCCATCGACGGGTTCTTCCCGACCATCCCGGGGGAAGCTCTGGTCGTCACCTCGGGAGTCTTCGCCGCTTCCGGACAGCCCGAACTCCCCCTCGTCGTGCTCGCGGCCGCCGCCGGCGGACTCACGGGGGACCACGTCTCCTACGGCATCGGACGGTTGGCGGGAAGCCGGCTCCTGGACCGAATGCGCCCCGGAACGCGGAAACGCAAACCGTTCGACTGGGCCGCGCGGACGCTGCGCCAGCGCGGCGGTTCGGTCCTGATCGTCTGCAGGTTCGTCCCCGGCTGCCGCACCGCGGCGACACTGACCACGGGCAGCGTGCGCTTCCCGCTCCCGTCCTTCGCAGGGTTCAGCAGTGTGGGCGGCCTGTGCTGGGCGAGCTATTTCACCGTGGTCGGCTATCTGGGCGGGATCACCTTCCGGGAGCACCCGCTGCTCGGCGTCGTGCTGGGAATCGCCCTCGCGGTTCTGGTCGCAGGCACCGTCGAAGGAATCAGGAGCATGCGGCAGCGCCGGGTGGAAGCGGGCGACGACTCCCCCGTCGGCGAAGGCGAAACGGCCGGGCGGACAACTCCGGTTCCCGCACGGGGGAGCACCGGGACGTATCAGTGATCCTGGGCGCGCAGCTCGTCCAGAGCGTGTTGCAGATCGGCGGGGTAGGCGCTGTCGAACGTGACCCGCCTGCCGTGGGCCGGATGTTCGAAGACCAGTGAATAGGCGTGCAGCCACTGGCGCGTGAGGCCGAGGTGCTGCGCGAGGACGGGGTCGGCCCCGTAGGTCAGGTCCCCGACGCAGGGATGCCGCACCGCCGAGAAGTGCACCCGGATCTGATGGGTCCGCCCGGTCTCCAACTTCACGTCCACCAGCGAGGCCGCCCGGAACGCCTCCACGATCTCGTAGTGCGTGACGCTGGGCTTGCCCTCCGCGACCACCGCGAACTTGTAGTCGTGCCGAGGGTGGCGGTCGATCGGCGCATCGATCGTCCCCTTGCTCGGATCGGGATGCCCCTGCACCAGCGCGTGGTAGTGCTTGTCCACGGTGCGTTCCTTGAACGCACGCTTGAGCACCGAGTAGGCGTGGTCCGACTTCGCGAGCACCATGACTCCGGTGGTTCCCGCGTCCAGGCGGTGAACCACTCCCTGCCGCTCCGGCGGCCCGGAGCTCGCGAGCGTGATCCCCGCGGCGGCCAGTCCACCCAGCACGGTCGGCCCCTCCCAACCGGGACTGGGATGCACCGCCACCCCGATGGGTTTGTTGACCACCACGATGTCGTCGTCCTCGTGCACCACCGTCAGTCCCTCGACCGGAACGGGGACCACCTCGGCCGGTTCCTCGCTCTCGGGGAGCCGCACCTCCAGCCAGGAACCGGCCAGCAGACGGTCCGACTTGCCGACCGGGGAACCGTCCAGCTCCACGTCGTCGGACTCGGTCAGCGCGGCGACCGCGCTGCGGGACATCCCCAGCAGTTTGGCCAGCCCCGAATCGACCCGCATACCGTCCAGGCCGTCCGGAACAGGCAGTGTTCGCAGGTCACTCAAGATTTTTCCTCACCGTCACCGCGCTCCGGATCGGTGGCGCCGGAACGCTCCGAGTCCGCACCGCTGTCTTCGCGTTCGACCACCCCGGGGCCGCGCTCGTCCGTGTCCTGGTTCACCGCGCTCCGGGACTTCTTCCGCTGCACGGTCCCGTCGTAGTCGTACCCGAGCAGCGCGAACAGCACGATGATCACCCCGCCGCAGACGATCCCCGAGTCGGCCAGGTTGAAAACCGGCCAGACGCTGCCGTCCGGGGCCAGAACCGACAGAAAGTCGATCACGTGGCCGCGCAGGGGACCCGGTTCCCGGAAGATCCGGTCCACCAGGTTGCCGGTGGACCCCCCGAGGACGAGACCGATGCCGACGGCCCATCCCTTCGAACGCAGCTTCGGCGCGAACCAGATGATGACCCCGATCACCACTATCGCCAGCAGCGCGAGCACCCAGGTGAGTCCGGTGGCGATGCTGAAGGCCGCCCCCGGGTTGCGGAAGAGCACCAGGTAGAGCGCCCCACCGAACAGCTCGACCGGCGGTTGCCCCTCGAGCCGCGCTATCGCCAGCGACTTGGTGAGCACGTCCAGCCCGAGCAGCACCAGGGAGATCCCGAACAGCAGCCCCAACAGCCGCCAGCGGGGTGACTCCCGCGCCCCGGCGGAACCCGCCCGTGCCGTGTGCTCCCCGGAAGACGTCGAGTCGGATCGGCGGCGCTCATCGCTCACACGACCATTCTCCCCGACCGGGTGGCGGCGCACTCAGCAGGCCGTCGCCACGTGCCCGTCCGGGGCAGCGGCACCGCTTCGCCGCCGAAGTCCTCGCGGAAGGCCCCGTTCCGAGAGGAGTGCTCGGTCGGCGCGGACCGGGGGCCTCCGTCTCGCTCCCGAGAGGTCAGGGCCGGGGCAGCCCCAGTGGTCCCTCTTCGGTGACCGCCACGGTGCGCTCGGAGTGAGCCGTGCGTGAACCGTCCGCCGAGCGGATCGTCCACCCGTCCTCGTCGAGGACGATCCGGTCGGTCAGGCGGGCGAACCAGGGATCGAGGGCGATGGTCAGCCCGGGACGCAGGCGCAGTCCACGTCCCCTGGTTCCCCCGTTGGAGACGTGCGGTTCCTCGTGCGTGGTCCGCCCCAGTCCGTGCCCGCCGAACTCCGTGTTGACCGAGTAGCCGTACTCGCGTGCGACGGCCCCGATCGCCGCCGAGACGTCCCCCAGCCGGCTGTCCGGCCGGGCGGCCGCGATCCCGGCCTCCAGGGCTTCCTCGGTGGCCCGCACGAGACGAACGTCCTCCTCGGCCGACGTTCCCACGATGACGCTACGAGCCGAATCGGCCACCCATCCGTCGATCTCGACCGCGAGGTCCATGCTCAGCACGTCCCCGTCACCGAGAACGTAGTCACGGGGGAGGCCGTGCAGCACCGCGTCGTTCACGGAGAGACAGACGACGTCGCGGAACGGGCCGTTACCGAACGAGGGCTCGTAGTCCCAGTAGCAGGACTTCGCTCCACGACGACGACGAAGAGCCGCACGAGCGCGTTCCTCGAGCTCGAGAAGGTTCGTCCCCGCTGTGGCGTTCTCACCCAGCTCGGTCAGCACTTCGCTCACGAACCGCCCCGTGGAACGCATGTGCTCGATCTCGGCAGCGGACTTCAACTCGTTCAAGGAGCTGTCCTTCGCGTTCGAACTTCAGGTATTAAAATACCAGAAGCTCTTCTTTTGGTATTTCAATACCGGACATACCATGCGAATATGGTGCGTCTTCCGCTCACGCCCGAGCAGATCGAGGCGGGGAAACGGCTCGGCACCCTACTCCGGGACGCCCGAGGCGAGCGCGATCCCCACGAGGTGGCACGAATCGCCGGCATATCCCCGGAAACCCTGCGCAAGATCGAATCCGGGCGGTTGCCCACCCCGGCCTTCGGCACCGTCATCGGTTTGGGGGACGCGCTAGGGCTACCGACGCAGGAGCTGGCGGCCGTATGGCGCGGCGCCCCCTCACCCCACTCGCTCCGGGACGCCCCCGCCGCGGACCCCGCGGACGAGACGGCGCGCTGACGAACCGTCGGTTCCGGCGTCTTCGGCCGGATCCACCGCGTGCGCCCTGTCGCACTGCGCACAGCACCGGGATGAGCTAGTCAGTCCGGGGAACATTCCACCGGATCGACGATGTTGCCCCGGCGGGATCTCCGAACTGCCGGATCCGGAACGGGAACGAACGGAGCACACATGAGCGACAAGGCACAGATCGGCGTCACCGGACTGGCGGTCATGGGCCGCAACCTGGCGCGCAACCTCGCTCGCAACGGCCACCGCGTCGCGGTGCACAACAGGCACCGCGAGCGCACCGACGAACTGATCGAGCAGTTCGGCTCGGAGGGCGAGTTCGTGCCGAGCCACTCGCTGCGCGAACTGGTCGACTCCCTGGAGCGCCCTCGCCGCATCGTGGTGATGGTCAAGGCGGGAGGTCCCACCGACGCGGTGATCGAGGAACTGGTCCCGATGCTGGACAACGACGACATCGTCGTCGACGCGGGCAACGCCAACTTCGAGGACACCCTGCGCCGCGAGTCCTCCCTGGCCGAACGGGGCGTGCGTTTCGTCGGGACCGGGGTCTCCGGCGGCGAGGAGGGCGCGCTGCACGGTCCCAGCATCATGCCCGGGGGGTCTGCGAGCGCCTATCGCGAGCTGGAACCGATCCTGCGTTCGATCGCGGCCGACGTCGACGGCACCCCGTGCGTCACTCACGTGGGCGAAAACGGCGCGGGGCACTTCGTCAAGATGGTGCACAACGGCATCGAGTACGCCGACATGCAGCTCATCGCCGAGACCTACGACCTGCTGCGCGGCGTCCTCGGCCGCGGACCGGGCGAGATCGCGGAGACCTTCCGCGAGTTCGACCGCGGACGTCTGGAGTCCTACCTGATCGGGATCACCGCCGAGGTGCTCGACCACACCGACCCCCGGACCGGTCGCCCCTTCGTGGACGTCGTGCTCGACCAGGCCGAGCAGAAGGGCACCGGTCGCTGGACCGTGCAGAACGCTCTCGAACTCGCCAGTCCGGTCAGCGGCATAGCCGAAGCCGTCTTCGCCCGCTCGATCTCCGGGCAGGTGCGGCTGCGCCAGGCGGGCAGGAACCTCCCCGGCCCGTCCACCCCCGCCGAACAACCCGACCCCGAGCGATTCGTCGCCGACGTGGAGCAGGCGCTCTACGCCTCGAAGATCATCGCCTACGCGCAGGGCTTCAACCAGATCCGGGCAGGAAGCGAGACCTACGACTGGAACATCGACTACGGAGCGGTGGCCACGATCTGGCGCGGTGGCTGCATCATCAGGGCGAAATTCCTCGACCGCATCCGCGCTGCCTACGACCAGAATCCGGAACTCCCCAGCCTGCTGGGCGACGAGAACTTCCGGCAGGCCCTCGAGCAGGCCCAGGACTCGTGGCGACGTGTGGTGGCCACCGCGACCTCCCTCGGGATCCCCGTCCCCGGGATGTCGGCCGCGCTGGCCTACTACGACACCGTCCGCGCCGAGCGGCTGCCCGCTTCACTGATCCAGGGGCAGCGGGACTACTTCGGCGCGCACACCTACCGCCGCACCGACGTCGACGGGGTCTTCCACACGGAGTGGGCCGGCGATCGCTCCGAGCACGGGGCCTGAGCGGACAACGCCCGGCACGGAGCCACGCCCGAGTTCGGCCGAGGAACCCGGGCCGCCGAGCGAGCAACGGGCGCTGAGCGCTCCGTCCGGCTAGCTCCCTCCGGAGCGAATCCTCCGCCCCCGAGGACGACTTCCGAGCGTTTCGCGCGAAACGTTCCACGGGGGCGGGAGACGGCGAGGCCCGCACCGTCGCCGGACGGCGGGAGGCGGGCCTCGTCCTCACCCACCGTGGGCTCAGGACCCGGACTTGACCACCGACACGGCGATCTCGGTGTCCTTGTCCCCCACCGTGCCGACCAACGCCCCCTGCGGGGACTCCTCCGTCAACTCCACGGAATCGGCCAGGATCTCCCCCGCGACGAACGAGCGGTGCTCGTCGATCGCGTCCCGCACGGCCGCCGGGGCCGCGACCGTGGCGATGATGCGGTCCGAGACCACCAGCCCGGCGTCCCGCCTGGCCTGCTGGGCCACCCTGATCACGTCGCGGGCCGTGCCCTCGGCCGCCAGCTCCGTGGTGACCTCCGTGTCCAGCACGACCAGTCCCTCACCGCTCGGCAGCGCGGCGGCCGCTCCGGAATCGGTGGAGACGAGGTGCTCGGAGAACTCCTCCGGACGCAGCTCGATCCCCGCGGCGGACACGTTCCCGCTCGAGGTACGCGCCCACTCCCCGGACTTGACGGCCTTGATCACCTTCTGCACGTCCCCCCCGAGCCGCGGACCGGCCGCGCGCGCGTTGACCGAGATCTCGAAGTGCCCGTGCGCGGCCACATCGGTGGTCGGTTCGACGTTCTTGACGTTGACCTCGTCGCGGATCAGCTCCACGAACGGCCGCAACGCCTCCGCCTGCGGCAGCGCCACGGTCAACCTCCGCAGCGGGAGCCGCACCCTGAGCTTGTTCGACTTGCGCAACCCGAGAGCGGTGGAGCACACCCTCCGAACACTGTCCATGGCGTGCACCAGATCCGGGTCGGAGGGGAGCTGGTCCGCCGAGGGCCAGTCCGCCAGGTGGACGGAACGTTCACCGGTCAACCCGCGCCAAACCGCCTCGGCCGTGAGCGGAAGCAGCGGAGCGAGCACCCGGCAGGTGATCTCCAGCACCGTGTGCAGGGTGTCGATCGCTTCGCGGTCGCCCGCCCAGAAGCGGTCCCGGGACCGCCGGACGTACCAGTTGGTCAGCACCTCGAGGAAGTCCCGGACCGAGGCACAGGATCCGGCCAGGTCGAACGCGTCCATGGACGCCTGCACGTCCTCGACCAGCTCGCGCGTCTTCGCCAAGACGTACCGGTCGAGCACGTGCTGGCCGTCGGTACGCCAGTTCCCCTCGAGTCCCTCGGCATTGGCGTACAACGCCAGGAAGTACCAGGAGTTCCACAGCGGGAGCACCGCCTGCCGCACCGCGTCCCGGATGCCCTTCTCCGTGACCACGAGGTCGCCCCCGCGCAGGACCGGGCTGGACATCAGGAACCAACGCATCGCGTCCGAACCGTCGCGTTCGAAGACCTCGCGCACGTCCGGGTAGTTGCGCTTCGACTTGGACATCTTCAGCCCGTCGTGTCCGAGCACGATGCCGTGAGCGACCACGTGGGAGAAGGCCGGACGGTCGAACAGCGCGGTGGCCAGCACGTGCAGCGTGTAGAACCAGCCGCGGGTCTGCCCGCTGTACTCCACGATGAAGTCGCCCGGGTAGTGGTGCTCGAACCACTCGGCGTTCTCGAACGGGTAGTGCACCTGGGCGAACGGCATGGCCCCGGACTCGAACCAGCAGTCCAGCACGTCGGGAACCCGACGCATGGTGGACCTGCCCGTGGGGTCGTCCGGGTTGGGCCGGGTCAGCTCGTCGATGTCCGGGCGGTGCAGATTCGTGGGCCGAACCCCGAAGTCCGCTTCCAGCTCGTCCAGCGAACCGTAGACGTCGGTGCGCGGGTGGTTCGGGTCGTCGGACATCCACACCGGGATGGGCGAACCCCAGTAGCGGTTGCGCGAGATGTTCCAGTCCCTGGCGTTCTCCAACCACTTGCCGAACTGGCCGTCCCGGATGTGTTCCGGTACCCAGTCGATCCGCTGGTTGAGTTCCACCATCCGGTCCTTGAACCGGCTCACGGCGACGAACCAGGACGAAACGGCCCGCTGGATGAGCGCGTTGTCGCAGCGCCAGCAGTGGGGGTACGGGTGGTCGTAGGTCTCGTGCCGCAGCAGCAGGCCGGAGTCCTTGAGATCCCGGATGATCTGTTTGTTCGCCTCGAAGACCTGCTGCCCCTCGTAGGGGGCGGCCTCGGAGGTGAACCGCCCGTGCGCGTCCACGGGGACCACCGGATCGATCCCGGCAGCGTCGGTTACGGTCTTGTCCTCCTCGCCGAAGGCCGGAGCGATGTGCACGAGGCCGGTACCGTCCTCGGTGGTCACGTAATCGGCTTCCAGGATGCGGTGCGCGTTCGGCCTTCCGCGGAAGAAGTCGAACGGAGGGTCGTAGCCCACCCCGAGCAGCTCACTGCCGGAAAAGCGCGCGAGCACGTGCTCGGCCACGTCCTCGCCGAGTTCACGGGAGTAGGCCTGCAACCGGTCCGCGGCCACGACGTAGCGGCGGTCGCTCTCGGCGGGCTGCACCAGCACGTACTCGATGTCGGGGTGCACAGCCGCGGCGAGGTTGGACGGCAGTGTCCACGGTGTGGTCGTCCAGACCAGCGCGTAGGCGCCGTCGAACGGCGCACCCTCCGCGTGCAGCCTCAGCCCCACCGTCACCGCCGGGTCCTGGCGCTGGCGGTAAACATCGTCCATCCTGGTCTCGGTGTTGGACAGCGGTGTCTCGCACCGCCAGCAGTACCAGAGCACCCGGAACCCGTTGTAGACGAGTCCCTTGTCCCAGAGGTTCCGGAACGCCCACATGACGCTTTCCATGTAGTCCAGGTCCAGCGTCTTGTAGTCGTTGGCGAAGTCCACCCACCGTGCCTGCCTGGTGACGTAGTCCTGCCACTCGTCGGTGTAGTTGAGCACGGAGGAACGACAGGCCTCGTTGAACTCGGCGATCCCCATGGACTCGATTTCGGACTTGGTGTTGATGCCGAGTTGCTTCTCCGCCTCCACCTCGGCGGGGAGACCGTGGCAGTCCCAGCCGAACCTGCGCTCGACCCGTTGGCCGCGCATGGTCTTGTACCGCGGGACCACGTCCTTGACGTAACCGGTCAGCAGGTGTCCGTAGTGGGGCAGTCCGTTGGCGAAAGGGGGTCCGTCGTAGAAGACGAACTCGTTGGAACCGTCGGTTCCGGGATCCCTGGATTGGACACTCGCACGGAAAGTATCGTCGCGCGCCCAAAAGTCCAGCACCGCGCGTTCGATCGCGGGAAAGGACGGCTGTGCGGACACCGTCCCGGTCCGCTCTGCCGCTTCGGTGCCGTCGGAACTCGCGCCGTTGAACGGGACCTTCGGGTAAGCCATCGCGGATGCGCTCCTCGCGAATGTGTCGTGGTTACTCCGCGCCGAGCACCGGCGGACGGTGCTCGCACGGGGACGACACGACGAGACGTGCTCAGCGAAAGCCACTCGCGTACCGCGGTACCACCCCGCTTGCCACGCACGTTCCTCCACGAACGCGGCCACTCGTTCTCGGCTGTTACGGGCCTACCCGTCCGGTTCTACTGAGGTGGACTCCCACCCGTTCTTCCGGAGGCTCCCCGGTGATGGCCGGATCGACGCCGTTGCAACCAGCATAGCGGGAGCGCGCCACTCGTTTCCGAACCGGGGAGTCGCCGAGCCCCGCCCCGAGAACCGGAGCAGCGCCCCGCTGCCGGAACGATCGAGCGACGAAAACGAAAGACTCACTCTTTCGCGTGCTCTTCTTCCGCTATCGAGCGATCGGGGCGACAGACGGCACAAGGTGTGAAACCGAGCTCCCTCGCCTCACGGACGGGAAGCGGCACGGTCGCTCGCTCACCGGCCCACGTGCAGTCGCCACGGTGGTACCGCGGTCTCTCGTCGATCACGAGGACATCGATCGTGGAGTCGGCCACCAGCAGGGCGTCCGCCGCGTCGGTCTCCTGCTCCGGTGGTTCGGTGTCGGAATCCAGCTCGGCAGCGAGCGCGTCCTGCGAACCCAACGATCGGTCCGGCCCGGAGAGCTCGGACTCCGCACCGGGTTCTTCGGTGGATTCCCCTCCGGAATCCCCTTCCGCCCCCTCGGAGGTGCCCGTCCGTCCCGGATTACCTCCCGAGTGCCGCGGACTCGCCGAAGCAGCCGCGCGGGCACGGTCCCGTCTCCGCGCCAGCAACAGCACGATCCCGCCGATCACGCACAGCAGAACCGAAAGCCACGCCCACTGCGCGAGTCCGGCCGAAACGGCGAACACCAGGACTCCCGCCGCCACGAGCAGGAGCAGCAGCACGATCACCAACACGCAAGTCCACGCTTTCCCGGCACACCGAGCACGGGTCCGCGAAGGGACCGCGACGCTTCGGCAGAACGGGCAGCGCGCTGCTCACGCGCTACCCGTCACCGTCGATATCAGCCGGCTTCCGCCGCCCGCGCACCGAAGTTGTAACCGCCACTTTGCTGTTGCCCCGCGGATCTGGCCCCACCGGAACTCTCGGTTGGAGCGGCGGAACCGCGGTCCTGGAGTTCACGCAGCTGCGATTCGAGATAGCTCTGCAGACGTGAACGATACTCGCGTTCGAAAGTGCGCAGCGTCTCGATCTTCTTCTCGAGCGCGTTCTTCTCCTGCGTGATGTTGCCCATCACCTCGGCGTGCTTGTGCTGCGCGTCCCGTTCCAGACCCGCGGCCTTCTCCCTGGCCTGACGTTCCAGGGTCTCGGCCCGGCTCCGCGCGTCGTTGAGCATCGTCTCGGCCCGGCTCCGCGCGTCGTTGACCATGCTGTCGGCCTTGGTACGCGCATCCGAGAGCAACTGCTCGGACTTGGTCCGCGCTTCGGAGAGCATGCTGTCGGATTCGGTCTTGGCCTCGCCCGTCAACCGGTCGGCCATCTCCTGAGCCAGCCCCAGCACCTTGGCGGCCTGGACGTGTTGATCACCACCGGGCGAGGTCTGCTCGGAAGCCGCCGGTGGCGGCACGGGCTGCAATCTACGGGGTTCCTCGGAGCTCGCGCTCGCGGCCGGGGCGCTCTCCTCCGCCGCCCCGCTCGAAGCGGGCTGGCTGCGCGCCTCGTCGAGATCGGAATGAGCGGACTGCAGCTGCGACTCCAGCTGCTCGACCTGATTCCGCAAGTCGCCGTTTTCCTCCACGAGCCGCGCAAGCTCGGCTTCAACGAGATCGAGGAACGCGTCCACCTCGTCCTCGTTGTAGCCCCGCTTGCCGATCGGAGGTTTGCTGAACGCCACGTTATGGACGTCGGCCGGGGTCAGGCCCACAAGATCACCTCACGCACTCCTCGGCTGCGAGTCACCGGGTTCCCCGTTACCCGGGTTGAGCCAGTCGCATCAAGATATACACGACCAGCAGCAGCACCATAATGGACAAGTCCAGCCCGACGTTGCCGATCCGGACCGTCGGGATCACCCGACGCAACAAGCGTACGGGTGGGTCGGTCACTGTGTAGATGGTCTCCAGCACGATTGCAACCCCACCCCCGGGGCGCCAGTCGCGAGCGAACGCGCGCACGAGCTCCACCACGATACGGGCGATGAGCAGCAACCAGAAGAAGAACAGTAGATAGTAAAGAACGATCAGGGCCGGTTCCACAGCTCAACTCTGCCACCACTTACCCATAATTGAAAAAGGCCCCCTCGGCGAGGCGCCGTTTGTCTTCCGCCGCCACGTCGACGTTGGGGGGTGAGAGCAAAAACACCCGATTGGTCACCTTTTCGATGGACCCGCGCATCGCGAACGCCAATCCGGCGGCGAAGTCCACCAGCCGTTTGGCATCCGCCTCGTCCATCTCGGTCAGGTTCATGATCACCGGAGTGCCGTCGCGATATTGCTCACCAATGGTCCGCGCCTCGCTGTAACTCCGCGGATGCAGGGTGGTGATCTTACTCAGACTGTAGTGACTGCCCGTGTCGGTCACCGCGCGCAACCGTGGAGTCTGCTCCAGGTTCGGATCAACGGCCAAGGAGCCACGTACCGGGGCGTCGCTCGACCACTGCCTACGCCCGCGGGGGGGCCGGGGACGTGGCTGCTCGTCATGCTCATTCTCTTGTTCCTCGTCCTGAGAAGCGCCGCGCGCCCCGGGGAACCGGCGGCTACCGCCGATACGGTCCTCGGGCGCGTCGTACTCGTCGTAGTCCGACGCGTAACCATCCCGCGCTTCGTCATACTCGTCGACTTCTTCGGCCGGGACCATACCGAAGTACGCCTTCAGCTTGTGTAGCTTACTCATCGGCAAGCCCCTTCCTCCGCGAAAGGTACAGCGACGGCAGACCTTCGACCCGCTTGGTGGCTCACGGCGAGACTAACCGGCGACCGCCGAGCAGTGCCGTTCCGACACGCACACGGGTCGAACCGTGGGCTATCGCACTCTCCAGGTCCCCGCTCATTCCCGCCGACAAGTCCCGAGCTTCGGGGAAGTCCCGTCGGAGCCGCCCGGAAATCTCCGAAAGGGTGGCGAACGCCACATTGGGATCTTCGCCCAACGGAGCAACGCCCATAACACCACGGAGTCGAATCTCACACATCCGAGTGACGATCTCCGCCAGTTCGGGTAGTTCTTCGGGAGAGCAGCCACCACGATCGGCACGCTGCTCCAGATTCACCTGCAGCAACACGTCCAGCGGGCGCGAACGCTCCCCGGACTCCAGGGCGTTGCCGACGGCACGCTGCAGAGCCTCGGCAAGACGCCTGCTGTCCACCGACTCCACGACGTCCGCCCAGCGGGCCACCGAACGGGCCTTGTTCCGCTGCAGCTGACCCACCATGTGCCAACGAGTCCCGGAGTCGGGACGCAACCGGGCGAACTCCTCGGTCTTGGGCCGCGCCTCCTGCTCCTTGTTCTCCGCGAGATCGAGCACCCCGAGATCGGCGAGCAACGCCGCATCGCTCGCGGGGAAAGTCTTGGTCACCGCGAGCAGCTCCACCTCGTCGGTGGACCGCCCCGCGGACGCGCACGCCCGGGCGATCCGTGCCCTCGTCTCCTCCAAGGCCTCGGCGAGTTCGGCACGACGCCGCTCGGCAACCGCGTCACTCACTGCTGTCCCTCCGATTCGGACCACACGACCGCCGCGAGCCTGCCCGTGCGCTCTCCGTCCCGCCGATGACTGAACAGTTCGGAGGATTCGATGGTGCAGCGCGGATCCTGACCGATCCTGCCCACTCCGGCATCGGCCAGCTGCTCCCACAACCCCGCACGCAGATCGAGCCCCGGGGTGCCGCTGCGGGTCTTGGTCGAGCTGCCCGGCAGCACCCGCTCGACATCGTCACGCATCTCGGCGGGAACCTCGTAGCACTCGCCGCAGGCCGCCGGTCCGAGCAGCGCCTCGACACGATCGATCCGCGCGCCCGCGGCGACCATCTCGCGCAGCGCGGAGACGAGCACTCCGACACGCGCCCCCACGCGTCCCGCGTGCACGGCCCCGACCACCCCACTGACCGGATCACCGAGCAGCACCGGGACGCAGTCCGCGGTCAACACCACCAGCGGAAGCCGGGGAACCGCGGTCACCAGTGCGTCCGTGACCTCCACAGGCTCGTCACGAGGGCCGTCCACCACCGTGGCGGTTCTGCCGTGGACCTGTTCCATCCACACGAAGCGATGCTCGTCGATCCCGATTCCCCGGGCCAATTTGGCTTGGTTCGCCGCCAGCGCGTCGGGATCGTCGCCGACACGTCCCCCGAGGTTGAACGAATCGAACGGCGGACGAGAATACCCGCCCTCACGAGTCGTGACGACACGACGTATCAGCAAGAAAAGCCCTCCCCGAGCGCTCGGAACTCCACGCGAGGCGCCGTTCGACGACCACGGCGCTCTCACCGACATTGTCCCGCACCCACTCGACGGAAGGGCACCTCATCGAGGTTTTCCACTCACCCTTGTCGTGGAGGCTCACTCGGCGAAACCTCCCGCGGCCTCGCGAGCGGTTGCCCCGACATCGGGGAGCTGTTCCACACAACGTCGGGACCGTCCTCGCGAGAGACCACGGAAGACCCCGCGGCGGTGCCGACCGCTCGGGGTGGAAAGCCCCGAGCCAACCGACGACTCGGCAGGAAAGCACCGGTCAGCGGATCACCGCCGCATGAACGGGGGGATGTCCACCTCGTCGTCGTTGTCGTCGTCGTTCTGGTTACGCGAACGCCCGAGCAGCGAACCACCGAAGCCGGTGGAGTTCGCAGCGGGGTTCGCGGCGGGGTTCGCGGTGGGGTTCGCCGGATAGCCGCCCGTGGACCGCCCCTGCGCACCCCCGCCCGGCTGTTCCCCGGAGATCGTGGATCCGTCGTTGCCGATGGGGCCGGCCCCGTGCTGCCCGGCACGCTGTTCACTCGTCCCGAAGTGCTGCTCCGAACGCTCGGCGTCGGGAACGGCGGCTCCGCTGTCCCCTCCGGAGGGCGTCGGACCACGTGCGTTGCCGAGCACGCTCGTCCGTTCGGACTCCCCGGGGTACTGCGCGGACTCCTCCTGCGTCGAAGGACGACGGGGCCGCTCGTCCCCGACGGGTTCGGTGCGACCCGCCTGCTCACCGACGCCGGGGGGCTGCCCGGAGACCTGCTGACCGGAGACCTGCTGCGGAGCGTCCTCCTGCTGCTGAACCGGCTCCGCCTGGCCGTCGACCACCTGCCCCTTCCCCACGACCGAGTCCTCGGACTCGTCGCGGGACCCGACCTTGTCCGGATCCAGCTTCTTGTGGGTGGGCGCTCCGGCGTCGAAGCCCGCCGCGATCACGGTCACTCTGACCTCGTCCCCGAGGGAGTCGTCGATGACCGTACCGAAGATGATGTTCGCCTCCGGGTGCGCGGACTCCTGCACCAACGAGGCGGACTCGTTGATCTCGAACAGTCCGAGATCGGAACCACCCGCGATGGCCAGCAGAACACCGTGGGCACCCTCCATCGAAGCCTCGAGCAGCGGGGAGTTGATCGCCTTCTGAGCGGCCTCCACCGCTCTGCCTTCCCCTCTGGCCGAACCGATCCCCATCAGGGCACTGCCAGCGTCCGACATGACGCTTTTCACGTCGGCGAAGTCCAGGTTGATCAGACCGGGGGTGGTGATCAGGTCCGTAATGCCCTGAACACCGGAAAGCAGCACCTCGTCGGCGGACCGGAAGGCGTCCATCAGGCTCACGCCGATGTCGCCGAGCTGCAGCAGCCGGTCGTTCGGGATGACGATCAGCGTGTCGCACTCGTCACGCAGGTCCTTTATCCCCTGTTCGGCCTGGGACGCCCTGCGCTTGCCCTCGAAGGAGAACGGACGGGTGACCACACCGATGGTCAGCGCACCCAGTTTGCGCGCGACGGAGGCGATCACCGGAGCGCCGCCGGTCCCGGTCCCACCACCCTCACCGGCGGTGACGAAGACCATGTCGGCGCCCTTGAGGACCTCCTCGATCTCGTCCTTGTGGTCGTCGGCCGCCTGATAGCCGACATCAGGTGCCGCACCGGCACCCAGTCCGCGCGTCAGCTCACGGCCGATATCGAGCTTGACGTCGGCATCCGACATCAGGAGGGCCTGTGCGTCGGTGTTCACCGCGATGAACTCGACGCCTTTGAGCCCGACCTCGATCATCCGATTCACGGCGTTTACACCGCCGCCACCGATGCCGACGACTTTAATCACCGCGAGATAGTTGTGCGGGGGCGTCATCGTCATCCGCCTTCCTGGTCGTGGCTGAAGCGCTCGCTGTGGTGGACCTGGCCGGTCCTGTTCGCGGACGCCGGTTGGCGCCCCATGGTCGTGCCGCCGATCAACGGCTACGCGGTTGGCTCACTGTCAACCCCGTACATGATCGGACGTTAGGCATCGCGGCCGGGACTAGTCCAGCAGCCACGCCGATGGCCGCTGCCGCGTGTCGCCGACACCATCCAGCCACGAACGCCGTCCCAACGTCTAGGAAGTGCCCGCGCCCCACACCACGACACCTCGAACGCATTCATTCCGCCGTATCACGACCACGGTTCACACCGTACCGCGAAGGGGTTCGGAACGGGCTACGTCCATCGTGGTCGGTCCACGAACGAGGCACGGCGGGACGTTCTCCGCTTTCCGGACACGCTCCGCTCAGCTGGTTGACGCGTTCCCGTCGTGTCGCGGACTGGCGTGGTGCTCTCGGGGCCGGCAGCGCCGGAGCTTCCGTCCGAGCAGCGGCGCCGCCGAGCAACCGCCCACGAGGAGGACGAGCGGAGAACTTCAACGGGGAGCTCGGAACCGCTGCCCTCCGTCCACCGGGGACCCCGCGGGGACACCGGCCGCCACGGAGGACAATCGCACCGGGCCGCGACAGGAAGGGTGGTGCCGAGCGTGGCAGGTGAACGAGTGGCGACAGCGCACTCCCCCCGTGGCGAGACGGTGCTGTCGCGCCGGGAGGACGGAACGCTCGAACTGCGGGTCAACGGTGTGTTCGTCATGGACACCGCGCACACGGCCAGCGAACGCGCGCTGGCCCGCGACGCCCTCGACGCGTTCCTCGGTTCCAGGAAGCCCCCGCAAGGTGGCACAAGGGTACTCATCGGCGGCCTCGGCCTCGGTTTCACGCTGCACGAGGTGCTCGGCTACTCCGATGTCGACGGGGTTGTCGTGTCCGAGGTCGAACCGGCGGTCGTGGAGTGGTTCCGGCAGGGCCTGGTGCCCGAGGTCGCCGCCGATCGCTTCGACGAACGTGTGACTTTGCACACCGCGGAGATCACCGAATCGGTGTCCGAACAGCGGGACTCCACCCTGGACATAGTCCTGCTCGATGTGGACAACGGCCCCGGGTACCTGGTGCGTTCCGAGAACGCCTCCGTGTACGGAACGAGCTTCTTGCGGCAGTGCCGTGACAAGCTGGGCCCCGGAGGGCTGCTGGCCGTCTGGTCGTCCGCCCCGGCTCCCGAGCTGGCCGAGTCCGTCCGCGAGGTTTTCGGCGCCGTGGAACAACGTGCTGTTCCGGTGACGCTGGGCTCGCTGGAAACCGAGTACCACCTCTACACCGGCGCGAACTGACGGCTTCCCACCGGGGGGAGGCGCTGCCGACTCCCCCCCGGGAACACCCGTGCGCTCTCCGAGGTGAGCCACTCAGGACACGGTGGGCAGCTCCGGAGCCGTGACGTCGTAAATCCTGCCCTCCCGGGTGAGCAGCGCGGGAAGCACGGCGGCCTTGAGCTCCGACTCGCGCGCGCTGCCCCACTCGACGGTGCGCCCCCTCGTCAACAACAACCGCACCCGGCCGGAGCCGTCCAGCTCCACCACCCGGACCTGCTGCCGGACCTCCTCGTCCAGCGAGGTGAACGCCGTGACCGCGTCTTCGGTCCGTTGCTCGCCACTGTCCTCCGGAAGGCGGAGTTCGGGCATCTCCCGGGGCCGTTCGGGCGCCTCCGCGAAACCGACCCCGTTGTCGTCGACCAGTCGGACTCCCTCGGATAGCCGTTCGAACAGGACCGGTTCACGCTCCGCGACACGGACCCGCACGGTCGAGGGCCAAACCAACCGCACACTGGCGGATTCCACTCGGGAGATCCCCGTCACCCGCTCGCGGACGGCCGCGCGGTCCACTCGCACTATCGGAGTGCCCTCGTCGATGGAGGCCACCTGGCGCACCCGGGCCGAATCGAGCACCTCGGTACCGCTCACCCGCACCGAACGCACTCCGAGAACCGGGGTGAAGAAGACGAGCACGGTACCCGTGGTGATCAGAGCGAGCGCGACGAGAACGACCCAACGGCCGACCCGGAACCCGCCCGAGGCCTCGTTCCCGTCACGGCGTCCCCGTGTCCGCGAGCTCGTACGTCCCCCGGGGGAACGTCCCCGCCCCGGCTCCCTCATGACGGCTCCGTGTCACTCGGTTCCGATCGCGTCGTGCTCCGGTTGCCCACTTCGGTCAGGATCTCCGGGCCGAGCATGGTGACGTCGCCCGCGCCCATGGTCAGCACGACGTCGCCGGGGCGAACCAACTCGGCGATCCGGAGGGGCACCTCGGCGATCGACGGCTCGTAGTGCACCCGCTCCCGGGGCAGGGGCACGGCCTCGGAGATCAACTCCCCGGAAACGCCGGGCTGCGGTTGTTCCCTCGCCCCGTAGACATCGAGCACCACCACCTCGTCGGCCAGGGCCAGCGCCTCGGCGAACTCCTCCGCGAAAGCAGCGGTCCTGGAGAACAGGTGCGGCTGGAAAACCACGACGAGCCTGCCGGAGTCCACCTCGGTACGGGCGGCGCGCAGCTGCACGCGCACCTCCGTGGGGTGGTGGGCGTAGTCGTCGTAGACACGCACCCCGTCGGCCCTGCCCTTGAACTCGAAACGACGACGCACCCCGCCGAACGCGGCCAGCCCCTCCAGCAGCCCGTCCAGCGGCGCCCCCAACTCGAGCCCCGCGAGCAACGCCGCCACCGCGTTGCCGGCCATGTGCTCCCCCGGCACGGAGACGAACAACTCCACGGACCGGGTGACCCCACCTTCACCGAGCCGCAACTCGACCAGGCTCCTGCCGTGGCGGGGGTGATATCCGACGAGTCGTGCGTCGTCGTCGCCCACGACCGCTGAGCCGTAACGACGGACGCGGAAACCGGCGCTTTCGGCCCGGTCGGCGAGAGCCGCCGCTCCGGGATCGTCCACCCCTGCGATCAGCACCCCACCCGGCTCGACGCGCTCGACGAACCTCTCGAACACCTCGGTGTAGGCCTCGATGGTGCCGTGGTGGTCGAGGTGGTCGGGCTCCACATTGGTAACCACGGCGACCTCGGGCGAGAACGCGAGAAAGGACCCGTCGCTCTCGTCGGCTTCGGCCACGAACACGCCTCCGTCGCCGTGGTGGGCGTTCGCCCCCGAGTCGTTGAGATCACCACCGATCGCGAAGGACGGATCGAGCCTGCAGTGCTGCAGGGCGACCGTGAGCATCGAGGTCGTGGAGGTCTTGCCGTGGGTGCCGGTCACGCAGGCGACCCGGTGATCACGCATCAGCGCGGCCAGCGCCTCGGCGCGCCCCAGCACGGGGATGCCACGCTCGCGTGCCCCCACCAACTCCGGATTCTCCGCATCGATCGCGGTGGAGACGACCACGGCGCTCGGTGGGGTGGCGTACTGGTCCAGGTTGTCCTCGTGATGGCCGACCCCGACCCTGGCCCCCTGGGTCCGCAGCGCGAGCACGGTGCGGGAGTCGCGGGCGTCCGAGCCGGAAACCCGTTCTCCCCGGGCCAGCAGGATGCGAGCGATTCCGCTCATCCCCGCCCCCCCGATTCCGACCAGGTGCAGGTGGGACAGCAACTCGTCCGTCGTCGGCGCGAGCGCCTCCTCCGCGGAACTCCGTCCGGCCCGTCCGCCGGCTGCGTCACCGTTCACTGCGCGGCCACCTCCAGTACGGTTTTGGCCAGCACCCGATCGGCTTCTCGGTGGCCGGTCTCCAGCGTCGCGCGGTTCATCCGCGCCAGCATGTCGGGGTCGCAGGCCAAAGGTAGCACCTCGTCGATGACGCGCTGCGGCGTCAGTTCCTCGTCGGTGATCATCCGCGCTCCGCCCGCGCTGACGACGGGCTGGGCGTTCAACGCCTGTTCCCCGTTCCCGTGGGGCAACGGCACGAACACCGCGGGCAGCCCCACAGCGGAGACCTCGGCCACCGTCATGGCACCGGAACGGCAGACAACTAGATCGGCCGCGGCGTAGGCCAGGTCCATCCGCTCGAGGTAGGGCACGGGCACGTAGGGAGGTGCCCCCGCCACTTCCTGCACCGCGACGGTGTTCTTCGGGCCGTGCGCGTGCAGCACCCCTACCCCGGCCCGTCCGAGCGCGTCGGCCGCCCCGGAGAAAGCGGTGTTCAACGTCTGCGCACCCTGCGAACCGCCGAAAACGAGCACCGTGGGGGCACGGGGGTCCAGACCGTAGTGGGCCCGCGCCTGTTCCCGCAGCGCGGCACGGTCCAGCGTGGTGATCGACTCCCGCAGCGGGATCCCTATGGTGCTCGCCCCGGGTAAGCCGCTGTCCGGCACGGCGGCCAGCACGCGCTCCGCCAGACGTGCTCCGACCTTGTTGGACAGCCCGGCCCGCGCGTTGGCCTCGTGCACGACGATCGGGACCCTCCCCCTGGCGCCGAGGTACGCGGACAGGGAGACGTAGCCACCGAAACCGACGACCACATCTGCCCCCACCCGGTCCAGGACCTCACGGGTCCGGCGGACCGAATCACGGACCTTCAGCGGCATCCGCAGCAGTTCCGGGCTGGCCTTCCGGGGCATCGGCACCGGGGGGACGAGTTCGAGCGGGTACCCCCTCCTCGGCACGATGTCGGTCTCCAGCCCGCGCTCCGTGCCGAGCGCCACCACACGAGCGTCCGGCCGAAGCCTGCGCACCGCGTCGGCCAGGGCCATCGCCGGTTCTATGTGTCCGGCCGTACCCCCGCCCGCGACTACCACGGTCGGCCCCTTCCGCTCCGGAGCGGACGAGTCCTCTCGACCGGCCGGGGAGCCCGGTTGCTGTGTGCTCAACGAAGTCCTCCTCGTAACTCGGGGTTCGTGCGGCGTCGTGTGCTTCCGCCGCCGCTCTCACGTATGTCCCCGGCAGGGCGAACGGAACCGTGCACAGCCGTTCCGCTCATCGTGCCGAGCGGGCCCTTCTCGGACCCCGTGCTGCGCTCTGTCGTTGCTTCCCCGCTCGCGAACCACCACCGGCCCCCGACTTCCCGGAAGGCTTGGCGGGCTGGGGGCCGCGTTGTTTGGCGGCCGTGTTGTTGGTCGAACGTCGCGGCGCCGGGGGCCGATACGGAGTCGGGGTTGGAAGGCGCAGCAGTTTTCCGACCCTGCCCGGCCCCAGGGACCGCAACGCGGCGATGGCCTCGGGCTCGTGTCTGGCGCAGTTGGCCAGCAGCCCGAAAACGATCATCGTCGTGACCACGGAGCTGCCTCCCGAGGAGATCAACGGCAGCGGAAGCCCCGTGACGGGGAGCAGCCCGACCACGTAGCCGATGTTGATGGCCGCCTGGGCCACCAACCACGTGGTCAGGGTCGCCGCGACCAGCCTGATCCACGGATCGGTGTTGCGGCTGGCGATCCGCATCCCCACGTAGGCGACGGTGCCGAACAGGACCAGCACCACGGCACAACCGACGAACCCGAGTTCCTCCCCGAGCACCGCGAAAATGAAGTCGTTGTCGGCCTCCGGCAGGTACTGCCACTTGGACCAACCACGTCCGAGCCCCTCGCCGAACAGTCCGCCGTCCGCGAGAGCCAGCAACGCCTGGTTCGACTGGAAACCGGCTCCCTGGGGGTCGGCCCCCGGGTTCAGGAACGAAGTGACCCGGCCCATCTGGTACCCCCCAACGGTGATCAGCACCGTGGCGGCGGTGACGCCTCCCAGCAGGACCGCGCTGAACAGCCGCAGCGGAGCCCCCGCGAACCACAGGAGCGCGAGCAGCACCACCCCCAGCAGCACCGTGGAACCGAGGTCCGGCTGCATCATCACGAGGGCGAATATCAGCAGGGCCGCGGGGACCACCGGAACGAGCAGGTGCCGGTACTGCCCGAGCAGAGCGCGTTTGGTCACCAGCACGTGCGCCCCCCACAGCGCGAGGGCGATCTTGGCGGGTTCCACCGGCTGGAACGAGATCGGCCCGAGCACGAACCAACTCTGCGCCCCGTTGTCGGACGCCCCCAAACCGGTGAGGACGAGCACGAGCAGCAGGAGACAGATCAACAGCAGCACATGGCTGAAACGACGCAGCGCCCACACGGGCATGCGCATGGCGACGTAGCATCCCACCGCACCGACCAGACAGTGCACCAGGTGGCTCAGGAAGATGCTGTAGGAGGACCCCTCCTCGTTGAACGACTCCACGCTGGACGCGGAAAGCACCATCACCAGGCCGAACGCCGTCAACAGACCGAACACCGCGAGCAACAGGTGAAACGAGGCGAGCGGCCTGGTCAACCAGGCGGTCAGTGCCGAACTCACTCCGCGCAGACCGTCACCGAGCCCCTGCCTGCCGCGTTCACGAGAACCGCCGCCATGCCCACGAGAACCGCTGATGTTCTCGGCCGCCACGACTGATCACCCCCTGTGCCGTTCGGCCCGGTCCACGGCGGACTCGGCCAGCACCGCACGCACGGACTCGGTGAACTCCCGCCCCCTGTGGGCGTAGTCGGTGTACATGTCCATCGACGCGGCGGCGGGGGCCAGCACCACGGCCGTTCCCGGTTCGGCGTGGTCGGC
Source organism: Actinopolyspora biskrensis (assembly GCF_013408175.1). GTDB lineage: Bacteria > Actinomycetota > Actinomycetes > Mycobacteriales > Pseudonocardiaceae > Actinopolyspora > Actinopolyspora biskrensis. The sequence goes on along the minus strand of NZ_JACBYW010000002.1, from coordinate 163,357 downwards.
GGCCAGACGTACGGCTTCCGACATGGCCGACTCGCGCTCCGGAGGGACGCTCACCACGGGGACGTCCGGCGCGTTCCGCCGCAGCGAGTCGGCGATGAGCCAGCTGTCGGTGCCGATGAGCACGACCGCCAGGAAGCGCCGCGCGTGGGTACGCACCAGTTCGTCGACGTCGGCGCCCTTCAACAGGCCACCCGCGATCCACACCACGCTGGAATGCGCGCGCAGGGCTGCCGAGGCGGCGTGCGGGTTGGTCGCCTTGGAGTCGTCGACGTAGACCACCTCGTCGGCTTCGCCCACGACGACCGAACGGTGCTCGCCGGGGGCGAAGTCGCGCAGCCCCGCGGAGCAGGCCGCGGGGGAAACACCGTGGGCGCGGGCGAGCGCACAGGCGGCGAGCGCGTTGGAGAGGTTGTGCGCCCCCACCTGACGGATGTCGCCCACCCCGGCGAGGTGCGTGGAAACGGCCCCGTCCGCTCCACCGCCCGGAAAGGCCCGGTCGCGTAGTTCCTCCCCCACGACACCGAGCTGTCCGCGCCTCGGCTCACCCGTGGTGATACCGACGGCGGTCGCCGTGGCGTACTTCTCGGTCAACCTCGTCGAGGCCTCGTCGTCGGCGTTGTACACGGAGAGGACGTTCCCCCGGTAGACGGCCGACTTGGCGAGACCGTAGGCGTGCAGCGAACCGTGCCAGTCCAGGTGGTCGTCGGCCAGGTTGAGCACCACCCCCGCGTGCGGGGACAGTGTGTTCGACCAGTGCAACTGGAAACTCGACAACTCCACGGCCAGCACTCCGTGCCCCGCGCGCACGGCGTCGACGGCGGGCAGGCCGACGTTGCCGCAGGCGACCGCGTCGAGGCCCGCGGAACGCAGGACCGACTCGAGCATGCCCACCGTGGTGGTTTTACCGTTCGTGCCCGTGACGGCGAGCCACACGGCCGGTTCGGAACTCGCGCGGTCGATCCGCCAGGCGAGTTCGATCTCGCCGATCACCTCGATCCCGGCGGAGGCAGCGGCCTCGAGCAGCGGAGCGTCCGGGCGCCAGCCCGGACTGGTGACCACGAGATCGGTTCCCGCCGGGGGCTCGGTCAGGGCGGTGCGCAGTTCCGCGCCGCGTCGCCGCAACTCGGAGAGGTCAGCCAGTCGTTCCTCGGACGCGTCCGTGATCGTGACGGCGGCCCCCTCGGCGAGTAACGCCTCGGCCGCCGATCTGCCGGACACCCCGGCGCCGGCGACCAGAACTCGTGCACCCACCTTGCTCATGACCTCACCAACGATCCGCGTGAAAGATGTGCCGTTCGGCGCAGGCCCGCGTCCTGAACTCCCCCGGCCCGCTCGTCACGGCTCGATCGCCCCGGGAACCGGGTCTCATCAGGTCCCGCCGGCCAAGGACAGCCAGTCGGCGTAGAACAGTCCCACTCCGAACAGGCAACTGATCGCACCCAGTATCCAGAACCGGATGATCACCGAGGTCTCGGCCCACCCCGCGAGCTCGAAGTGGTGGTGGAACGGAGCCATCCGGAACAGCCGCCTGCGCGACGTACGGAAAACCACGATCTGCAACACCACCGACAGGGCCTCGACGACGAACAGACCGCCGATGACGATCATCAGCAGTTCCGTCCGGGTCGTCATCGAAAGCCCGGCGACCAGCCCACCGATGGCCAGCGAACCGGTATCGCCCATGAAGATCTTGGCCGGTGCCGCGTTCCACCAGAGGAATCCGACGCAGGACCCCATGGCCGCCGCGGACACCACGGCGACGTCCAGCGGATCACGCACCTGGTAGCAGGCCGGCCCGAGTTCGGAAGCCAGCTGGCAGGAGTTGCGGAACTGCCAGAAGGAGATCAGTACGTAACTGGCCAGCACCATCGCGGCCGTTCCTCCGGCCAGACCGTCCATGCCGTCGGTGAAGTTCACCGCGTTGGACCAGCCGCTGATGGCGACGTAGGCGAACACCACGAAACCGATGAGGCCGAAGGAGACCACGTTGATGTCACGGATGAACGACAGGTTGTCCGAAGCGGGTGTGAAACCGTTCCTGTCGGCGAACTGCAGGGCCAGGACGGCGAACAGGACCGAGGACAGCATCTGGCCGACCAGCTTCGCCGTCTTGTTCAGTCCCAGGTTACGGCGCTTGCGAATCTTGATGAAGTCGTCCAGGAATCCGACGACGCCGAGCATCGTGGTCAGCCCGAGGACCAGCAGCGCGGTGATGCTGGGAAGCGCGTCGGACACCGTCACATGAGTCGCCAGGTATCCGACCCACATGGCGACGAGAATCGCCATTCCCCCCATCGTGGGGGTCCCTCGCTTGGACGAGTGGGACTTCTGCACCTCCTCGCGGATCTCCTGGCCGAAGCCCTGTTTCGAGAAGACCTTGATGAGATACGGGGTGAAGAGGATGGAGACGACCAGACCGACGGCCGCGGCGACGAGAATGCTCTTCACGTCGTACCACCGCCTCGCGCGGGGTCGTCCTCGACGGATGCCCGCGCGGTGGATCCCGTCAGTTCCTCGGCGACGCGCCACAGCGCCGCCGCGTTGGACGCCTTGATCAACACGGCATCATCGGGCCGCAACTCGTCCCGCAACAACCCGACGGCGGCCTCGACGTCCGGTACCAGAATCGACTCCTCTCCCCAAGAACCTTCCAACGCGGCACCCTGGTGCATGGCACGGGCCTGATCACCGACCACGACCAGACGATCGATGTTCAGCCGCACGGCCAGCCGCCCGATCTCGTCGTGCGCGGCGGCCGTCTCGTCACCCAACTCGCCCAGCACGCCGAGAACGGCCCAACTCCTACCCGGACCACCGTGCGTCATCGAGGCGAGAGCCTTCAAAGCGGCCCGCACCGATTCCGGGTTGGCGTTGTAAGCGTCGTTGATCACCGTAGTCCCCGCCGGAGTCTCGGTGACCTCCATCCGCTTGCCGGACAGCTGGCGTATCCGCCCCAGACGATCGGCGGTCTGCTCGACGGTGACTCCGGCCTCCCTGGCCACCGCGGCCGCGGCCAACGCGTTACCGACGTGGTGCTCACCGTGCAACGGCAGTCGCACCGTCGCCCGCCCCTCCGGAGTGACCAGCGTGAATCCGGGACGCGCCTGTTCGTCGAGCTCGACGTCCTCGGCCCTGACCTGGGCGTCCGGGCGTTGCCCGAACCGCAACACCCGCGCGTCGGTGCGCTGGGCCATGGCCGCCACAGCCGGGTCGTCGGCGTTCAACACCGCGACCCCACCGTCGTCCGCGGCGGGCAGTGCCTCGACCAGCTCGCCCTTTGCCCTGGCCACGGCCTCCCGCGAACCGAACTCGCCGAGATGGGCACTGCCGACGTTGAGCACCACGCCCACACGGGGCGGGGCCGATTCGCACAGCTCCGCGATGTGCCCCGTCCCACGAGCGGACAGCTCCAGAACCAGGTGGCGGGTGTCCTCGTCCGCACGCAGCACCGTCCAGGGGTGCCCGATCTCGTTGTTGAACGATCCGGGCGGAGCCACGGTCGGTCCCGAGGGTTCGAGCAACTGCGCGACCAGGTCCTTGGTCGAGGTCTTGCCGGAGGAACCGGTGACCCCCACGACCGTGAGCCGCTCCAACCGATCGACCACCAGGCGGGCGAGTCGCGCCATGGCGACCAGCACGGCGGCCCCCGAGCCGTCCGTGTCGCCGGCCAGAGCCATCGCACGCGCCCGTTCGGCCGCGTCGACGGGCGGAACGATCACAGCGGGGGCATCCACTTCCCTCGCCGCGAGCACGGCGACCGCTCCGTCCGCGACGGCACTCTCCGCGAACCGGTGCCCGTCGACGTGTTCCCCCGGCACCGCCACGAACAGCCCACCGGGACGTATCTTCCTTGAATCGAACTCGACGGCCGCGGTGACGACCTCGCTACCGTCGGCGCGGTGCAGTCTGCCACCGACTACCTCAGCGATCTCGTCGAGGCTGAGCCGGATCACCTTGCCTCCTCGTCACTTCCCCGGTTCTTCTCCGGGGACCACCGCACGGCGGTGGTTTCCGTCCCTTCCGGACCTTCAAGTCGTTCGCGCAACGCGGCCACCAACTCGTCCCGGTCCGAGAAGGGGTGGGTCACCCCGGCCACCTCCTGGCCGGTTTCGTGCCCCTTCCCCGCGACCACGACGACGTCGCCTCCGCGCGCACGAAGCACCACCTCGTTGATCGCCGTCCGCCGATCGGCGATCTCACACAGCACGGCGCGTTCTTCCTCGGCCACTTCCGCCGCTCCGCCGAGCACGCTCGCTCTGATCCCCGCCGGATCCTCACCGCGGGGATTGTCGTCCGTCACTATCAGCAGGTCCGCCGACCGTGCCGCTGTGGCACCCATGACGGGGCGCTTGGCCGTGTCCCTGTCACCGCCACAGCCGAGCACGACGAGCACCCTCCCCGCCGCTTGAGCCCGCGCCGCTTCCAGCACGGCCTCGACGGCATCGGGCTTGTGCGAGTAGTCCACCACCGCGGCGAAGTCCTGTCCCAGCGCGACACGCTCCATGCGTCCCGGAACGTCCACCTCGGCCAGTCCTTCGGCGACGGCGCTGCCGTCCACACCGAGTTCCCACAACATGGCAGTGGCGAGCAGAGCGTTGGCGACGTTGAACGCTCCCGGCAAGCGTAGCCGGATCTCCACACGAGCGTTGTCCGGACCACTCGCCGTGAAATGCTGCTCCCCGCTCGGATGGGCCACCACTCCGTTGGCGGTCCAGTCGGCATCTCGCCCCTCGGTCGCGACCGTGACCACCCCGGAACGGACCAGCCGCCGCCCCCAGTCGGTGTCGAGGCACACCACCTCACGCGCACAGCGACCGTCGAACAGCATGGCCTTGGCGGCGAAGTAGTCCTCCAGGTCACTGTGGAAATCCAGGTGATCCCTGGAAAGATTGGTGAAACCGCCCGCGGCGAAATCGACCCCGGAAACCCTGCCCAGCGCCAACGCGTGACTGGATACCTCCATGACCACGTGCGTGACACCGCGTTCGGCCATCACGGCCAGCAGGGCCTGCAGGTCGGGAGCTTCCGGGGTGGTGAACGCGCTGTCGAGACGGACGCCGGCCACGCGGGTCTCGACCGTGCCGATCAGCCCGGTGACGAAGCCCGCCCGTCGCAGCGCGGCCTCGGCCAGGTAACTCGTGGTGGTCTTTCCCGAGGTGCCCGTTATGCCGAGCACGGAGAGCCGTTCGGAGGGCCTGCCGTAGATCTCGGCAGCCAGCGCTCCGAGGACACGACGCGGTTCGGGATGCACCAGCAACGGAACATCGCCCCCGGCCACGGAGGAGTGCTCGGTCAACGCCGCCGTGCTCATTCCCTCCTCGTCCGTGACCACGGCGCGGGCCCCCGCGTCGAGGGCAGCAGCGGCGTGCTCCGCACCGTGAGTGCGGGCGCCGGGCAGCGCGGCGAACAGGTCACCGGCAACGACATGTTGAGCACGCAAAGTGACGCCGCTCACTTCGACCGGGGCGCTCACGGCGGAGTCCGCCGGTTCGGTGATGCGGACCACGCGGGCACCGGTCGATTCGGCTAACTGCTGAATGCTCACCGGCTCGACACGCGATGGACGAGGCGGGGAAATCGCAACCGCGGAAGGCACGGCGAAAAGGTTACCTGTACCGCTCGGAGGAGCAGCCTTACGGTGGGCGCGTCCCCCGAGCAGTCGTACCTTCTGCCCCGAAAGGAGGAGATGAAACCTCTCCTCCGCATTCCCGCCGACCTCCTCCGTGCGAGCCTCCTTCGAAGTCCCCGGCGGAGTGGCTGCTTCGAATGCCGAGCCCTTCGTGACTCAACGTTTCTGCAGTGTCTTCCTCGGAGCGGGTTCCGAGGAAAGCGGAATGTCGTAGCGACGTGTCAGATCGGCCGCCACGTCGTGGAACAGCGGCCCGACCGAGCGGGTGCTCTCCGGTTCGTCGAGCATGATGCCGACCACGTACCTCGGATCGTCCGCGGGGACCGTGCCCGCGAACGTCACCCAGTGCTTGGAATTGCTGTAGCAGCCACACGAGGGGTCCGGTTTTTGCGCCGTCCCCGTCTTGCCCGCGATCTGGTAACCGGGCAGAGCGGCCTCCGGAGCGGTACCCCCCTGCTCGGTGCCCTCCTGGACGACGGAGCGCAGCATGTTCCTGACCGTATCGGCGGTCTGCTCTCCGACCACCCGAACTCCTTCGGGACGCGGCTGGGCGACCTCCGTACCGTCGGGTCGCACCGTCGATTCGACGATCCGCGGCGGGATCCGCACCCCGTCGTTGGCGATCGCCTGATACATACCGGCCATCTGCAGCACGGTCATCGAGAGTCCCTGACCGATCGGCAGATTCGCGAACCTCGTGTCCGACCACTGTTTACGTGCGGGAACCGTCCCCGGACTCTCACCCGGCAACGCGATACCGGTCTTCTCCCCCAGGCCGAACTTGTGGATCAGGTCCGCGAAGCGGTCCTTGCCGAGCTTTCGCGCGGTCTTCAGAGTCCCCACGTTGGAGGATTTGGCCAGTACCCCCCTGAAAGTCAGCGGAAGAGTCTCGTGGTCCCAGGCGTCATGGATCGTGGCACCGCCCATCTTGATCTCGTCCGGGACGTGCAGCACCGTGTCCGGTTCCACGATGTCGTGTTCGATCGCCCCCGCGGCCGTGATCAACTTGTTCACGGAGCCCGGTTCGTACGGCGTGGTCACCGCCCGGTTGCTCAGGTTCCGCGAAGCCCTGCTGGACTGGTCCTCGGGCTCCGAGGAATCGGCGTTGGCCAGCGCGCGCACCTTGCCGGTCTTCGTGTCGAGCACGACCGCGCTGCCTCCGGACGCTCCTCTCGCCTCGACGTAGGACGCCAGTTTCCGGTTCAGCACGAACTGCAGATCGGAATCGAGAGTCAACCGCACGTCCGAACCGGGCTCGGCGGCCTTGATCTTCTTGGTTCCCGGGATGACCAGACTGCTGCCCATGGCCGTGTCCGAGATCTTGACTCCGTCCTCGCCGGTCAGCTTCTTGTCCAGCGCGTTCTCCAGGCCCACTGTTCCGCGGATCTTGCTCTCCCCCTTGCGCCAGGAGGCGGCTCCCACGATGTTCGCCGCGACCGACCCCGCCGGATAGCGCCGGACGGCTCGGTACTCGCTGCCGATCTGCGGGTACTCCTCGTGGATCCTCCGGGCCGTCCCCGGGTCGATCAACGGCCCGAAGTAGAGGAATTCCTGGTCGGAGAACAGCGCGTCCAGGACCTGCTGCTCCCGGACCCTGCCGTGGGTGATCTCGGCGATGCCCTTGGCGATGGCCCGCTTCTTCTCCGGGCCCGTTTGCGCCCAGGGCTTCTTCTCGCGCTCCTTGCGCTGCTGCTCGTCGAGAAGCCGGGGATTGGCGTAAAGCTTGCGGGCCTCACCGCTGAAGGCGAGCACTCTGCCGTTCACGTCGGTGATCGAGCCACGCTCCGCCGGAATGGCCTGCTTGGTCACCAGCTGGTCGTTGGCCTGCTCCGACAACGCCCGCGCCTCGAACCCCTGGACGATCACCAGTTTCGTTCCGGTCGCGACCAGGGCGAGCACGAGCAGCAGCCTGCCGATGCCCAAGCGCCTCTTGCTCGCGGCGACCTTGGTCCGCGGAGTCCGGGCGGAACGGGTTCCGCCCGAGCCGCTCGAACTCCGGCCCTGACTTTTGCCCGTCGCCGGGCGCATCGGAGCACGACGGGACGTGTCGCGCCTGGAGCCTCCGCGTCGGGGTGTACCACGTTGCCTGTCGCGACGAGCCATATTCGCTATTCCATCGACGGATCGTTCGACGAGGACCGGCCGGAATCCGCCGCGTCCTCGGAGTTCGCTTCCCGGCCGGGTTCGTTCCGTACGTCATCCGGCCGCCGGTCCTCCGAGGAGGTACCCTCGGACGGGGGACCCGAAGACGGGGGGTCCGGCATCGGGGCGGCGCTGGGCTCCCCGACCACGCGCACCGATCCGTCCGGAGCGACCACAAGATGAGCCGGATCCGGGGCGGGGACCATGTTCATTTCCTCGACCCGTTGTTGGATCTCCGAGATGGACCCCATCTTGCTGACCGAACGCATCAGGTCCTCCTTTCGCTCGGTCAGCGCCTGCACCCGTTCCTTCGAGTCCTGTATTCGGTACGAATTGCTCACGGCGGCGATCGACAACCACAGAGTGGTGACGATGCCCGCGGCCAGCACGACCATGGCAGTCCCCACGAAGGCGGCACGGGAGGTAGCCACTTTGCTCAACAACCGGTAGAAGGCACCGGCTCCCGAATGGAGGATTCCGCTTCCCGAGAGGCCGGGGCGCGAGCTCTCCTTCTCACGCCGGTTCTCCCCGTGGCGCCTCCCGCGCCGTTCGGAGTCCCGCTCGTCCGACTGCCGAGGCTCGGGTTGCTTGCCGCGCTCACGTTTGCGCTCGTAGGCGCGCTCCGCGGTGGCCGAACGAACACGCCCTCTGCGATTGGTCCGGTTGTTGCCGCGCTGCTCGGTACGTTGCCGTTGCCTACCGCTCTTCCGTTCCCCTTCGTTTCCGCCACGCGTCGGTGCCGTCATACCCCCTCCTGAATTCGCTCGGCGGCTCGCAGACGTACCGAGCTCGCCCTGGGATTGGCCGCGACCTCCTGCTCGTCCGCGAATTCAGCACCACGTGTGAGTACGCGCAACTCTGGGCCGTGCCCGGGCAACTCGACCGGGAGATCCAGCGGTGTCCGTGATTTGGCCCGTTCCGCGAAGGTGCGTTTGACGATCCGGTCTTCCAAGGAGTGGTACGACATCACCACGATCCGCCCTCCCCCGTTCAACGAGTCGATCCCCGCGGGAAGGGCACGCCGCAGCACCTCCAACTCGCCGTTCACCTCGATGCGCAGGGCCTGGAAGGCGCGCTTGGCGGGATGTCCTCCACTGCGCCTGCTCGCCGCGGGAACGCTGTCGTAGACCAACCGGACCAGCCGCGCACTCGTCACGAACGGTTCCCGATCGCGTTCCCGCACTATCCGCGCGGCGATCCTGGAGGCGAACTTCTCCTCCCCGTACTCACGCAATATCCTCGTCAGCTCGCCCCTCGAGTACGTGTTGAGCACGTCGGCGGCAGTGGTCCCCGCGGTACTGTCCATGCGCATGTCCAGCGGAGCGTCCCTGGAGTAGGAGAACCCGCGTTCCGCCTCGTCCAGTTGCAACGAGGAGACACCGAGGTCGAACAGAATTCCGTCCAGTCCGGACAAGCCCTGCTCGGCCAGGATCTCCGGAACACGGTCGGCGACGTCGTGCACCAGACGCACGCGTCGCGAATAGGGCTCGAGACGCCGGCGGGCCAGTTCCAGCGCCTCCGGATCGCGGTCGACTCCCACCACGGTCGTTTCCGGGAAGGAACGCAGCAGGGCTTCGGCGTGTCCGCCCATGCCGAGAGTGGCGTCGAGAACCACCCCGGGACGAGCACTCAGCACCGGCTCGAACAGCCGGACCGTCCGGTCCAACAACACCGGAAGGTGCCGCCGCTCAACGTCCGAATCCGACTCCGCGGAACCCGTCGTCCCGTCCTCCGCTTCGGAATCCCGTCCCGGAACTTCTGACACAGTGGCTTTTCCCTCCTCTTCGAACCGGCCGGGGCGGACAGGACGGGAATTCCTCTCGAACGGCCCCCCGAAGTCCACGCGCTCGTTCGTCCGAGTTCACGCCACCACGCGGCACGCGCAAAGCAGCGTTTCCCCGGTGTCTCTCCAACCCCGCCAACGGGCCGGCCGAACTCCGAAGCCGCTTTCCGAGCGGTGCGTCCCCTGCTCTCACCTACGCTACCGACAGTCACGCCGACCACGACGCCCACGGCGCGGCAGGACCCCGCGGAACTCCCCGCGGATCCACACCGAAAAAGATCTCCCCGACCAACGTCACATTACCCCACCCCGCCCCTTCGTCAACCGGAAACACCGGAGCCGCGAACGGAGAATCCCCACGATCGTGCGAAACCGGGAACATCGGGCCCCGCCCCGCGGGAGCGCACGGGTGAACTACTTCCCACCACGTACGGTGCTGGAACGCACGAGGCGATTTGAGACACTTCGGGACACACCGCAGTGCGAGCGCCTCGGGACACCGGAGCCGCTCGGCCGCTCCCGGTGCGGTCCGCCCGGCCCACGGGGCGGGTGCGGTGGCCAGCGAACGGCATCTGGAGGTTGTGTGACGCCCGAGACCAGCTCATCCGGCAGCGCCACGTCCACCGCGTCCGGGAGTGGGGCGACGCACGCTTCCCGAACGGGCCACCTCGCCGCTTCCGGAGACGCCCACACGGGGCTCCCGATCGAACGCGTCCACGACACGCTGCGCAAAATAGCGGAGAACGTGGAGAACGTGCTCGTGGGCAAGCGGGAAGTGGTGCGCCTGACGCTGGTGACCCTGCTGGCCGAGGGGCACCTGCTCGTGGAGGACGTTCCCGGGGTGGGCAAGACCTCCCTGGCCAAGGCACTCGCCCGTTCCGTGGACTGCACCACGAACCGAATCCAGTTCACCCCGGACCTGCTCCCCGGCGACGTCACCGGGGTCTCCGTGTACAACCGCCGCTCGGAAACCTTCGAGTTCCGGGGCGGACCGGTTTTCGCGAACATAGTGGTGGGCGACGAGATCAACCGGGCGTCGCCGAAGACCCAGTCGGCCCTGCTCGAGTGCATGGAGGAGAACCAGGTCACCGTCGACGGGCACAGTTACCCGCTCGGCTCCCCGTTCATGGTGATCGCCACCCAGAATCCGATCGAGCTCGAGGGCACCTACGCGCTGCCCGAAGCGCAACGGGACCGCTTCACCTGCCGGGTGTCCATCGGCTATCCCGACAAGCAGGCCGAGCTGGCCATGGTCGACGAACACGCGAGCACCGATCCGCTCGACGGGCTCTCCCCGGTGACGGACGCGTCCGAAGTGACCGAGCTGTTGGCGACCGTGCGAAGGATCCACGTGACCACCGAGCTCCGGCGCTACGCGATCGAGCTGGTGACGGCCACCCGCGAGCTGGCCGAGCTGCGCCTGGGGGCCTCGCCGAGGGCCACGCTGCAACTGCTCCGCGCGGCACGTGCCCAGGCCGCGCTGAACGGGCGGGACTTCGTCACGCCGGACGACGTCCAGGACGTCGCCGTGCCGGTGCTCGCGCACCGCCTCGTGCTGACCGGGGAGGCACGTGCGTCCAGGCAGAGCGGCTCGGACCTGGTACGGCAGCTGCTTGGGCGCATTCCGGTTCCGCGCGGTACGGACACCGCACTATGAGGCTCGGGGTGCTGTCCGGACTGACCGTGCGGGGGCGCTGCCTGCTGGCCGCCGCGTGCGCCGCCGTCGTCTGCGCCCTGGTCCTCGACGAGCGGGACCTGCTGCGGGTGGCGGTCTTCGCGGCCGCGCTCCCCCTGCTGACGCTGTCGATCAGCGCGCTGGCCAGGACCGGTCTGAGGGCGGGCAGAGAAGTGGAGCCACGCAGAACGGAGGTCCACGCGAGCGCGACCGTGCGGTTGCGACTCAGCTCCACGGGCAGGGTCCCGCCGAACGGTTTGGTCCTGATCGACGAAGTCCCTCCCCTGCTCGGTGGTACGGCGCGTTACGGACTCGGCGGTTCCGTGGGCAGGAACGGAAAAGTCGTGGAGTACACCGTCCGCCCCGAGCTGAGAGGCATACACCAGCTGGGACCACTGCGCTGCAGAACACGTGATCCGTTCGGGTTGTCGGTGTTCGAGAAGGAGATCGCGGGTGCGGACCGACTGGTCGCGGTCCCCGAGGTCTTCCCGCTGACCGGACTCCCGGTGGCGGGGAACGGACACGGAGGGGAGGACTCCGGGCGGATGCGTGCCGGTCCCGGCAGTGACGACAGCACCATCCGGGAATACCGTCACGGCGACGACATACGACGCGTGCACTGGAAGTCGACGGCGCACCGCGACGAACTGATGGTCCGCGTCGAAGAAGGCCCCCAGCGCGGCGGAGTCACCGTGCTGCTCGACCACAGGGCCTCCGCGCACCGGGGAACGGGGGCGAACTCGAGCCTGGAATGGGCCGTGTCGGCCGCTGCCAGTATCTGCCTGCACCTGCGCGGACACGGACAACGCGTGCGTCTCGTCAGCACCTCCGGCCGGCGCGTGGCAGCAAGCGGCTCTCCCGTCTCGGATGCGGAGAACGAACAGGACGACGAATCGGTTCTGGAGGCCCTCGCGGCCCTGCAGCCCTCGGCACGTCGCGAACTCCCGCCCGGAGGAGCTTCCGAGACCGACCGTGATCTCATCGCGATACTCGGACGTACCACTCCGGCGGGGGCGGGAGAGCTGGCTTCGGCACGTTCCACCGGTTCACGCAGCGCGGCGATACTGCTCGACGTGGAAGCCTGGACCGACGAACCACAGCAGCGCGGCCTTCCGGCCGGGACGGCCCACCGTCTCCGCGCCTCGGGATGGAACGTGACCACGGTCGCCGATCCCTCCTCACCCGTTTCCCTCGTCTGGGAAAGCCTTTGCGAACAGGGCCCCTCGCTCGATCCTCCCCGGACCGGCCCATGAACCGAAGCGCCGCGCACACATCGGAGACCACCGCCACGGCCGTGGCGGTGGTCTCCGTACTGCTGACCTCGACGACGTTCTCGGCGGTGCTCGCGGACTGGCGGTGGTTCCCCTCCGCGACGTTGACGGCGGTCGCCGTGGCCGGGACCGGGGCCGCGGCACGGATGACGCGCGCACGCTCGTGGGCTCTTCCGGCCCAGCTCGTCGTGCTCGTGGTGATGCTGACCGCCCTGTTCGGGCAGAACGCCCTCCTCGGAGCGCTGCCCGGCCCCGCGACGATCGACAGGCTGTGGAGCCTGCTCGGAACAGCGATCGGGGTGGTGCGGACCGGGGTGCCTCCCGTTCCCGCCGACTCGGCCATGCGGTGCCTGGTGGCTCTCGGTCTGGGGCTGGTCACCTTCTTCGTGGACAGAATCGTCGTCGCGCACCGCGCACCGGCGGTGGCCGGTCTCGTGCTGCTGTGCATGTTGGCCGTCCCGGCGTCACTGGCCGACCTGCTGCTGCCGTGGTGGACGTTCCTCGGCAGTGCGGTGGGCTTCGCGGCGCTGCTGCTGCTCGGTCGCCCCGGACACGTCCGGCGGACCGCGTACACCTCTGCCGCGGCTCCCGCGCTACTGCCCGTGACCGTGGTCTCCACCGCCGCCGTGATCGCCCTGCTCGCCGGAACCGCGTTCACGGGGGTGGGGACCCAGGGGAGGCTCCCGGGAACGGACCAGGAGTCCCCCGGGCCCGGCACCGGCGAGATCGGACTGCGGCCGTTCACCTCGCTGCGCGGACAGCTCTCGCGGGACGACGTGGTGGAGCTGTTCCGCGTGGAGGGGCTGCCCCGGGACGCGTACCTCCGCGCGATGACCCTGCGGCGCTTCGACCCGAACCAGGGGTGGAAACTCGACGGGCTGTCCCGGGGTGTCGCGATGGACGGACAGCTTCCGATGCCCCCCGGAGTGGAACGTTCAGGAGCCGGTACGGCCCGTGTCCGGATCGACCCGGTGGGGTACCGGGACGCGTGGTTACCGATGTTCGGCGTCCCCGCGGAGGTCTCGGGGACCGGAGCGGGTTGGCGGTACGATCCGGCCTCGGGAACGGCGTTCACCCGGGAAACCCCGGACACGGACAGTTATACCGAACTGGCGGCCTTCCCTGATCCGAGCGAGCAGGAGCTCCGTCGGGCCTCCGGGGAGGACTCCGTCTCCCCCGCCTATTCGAGCACGGCGGGAATAAGCCCCCGGGTGCGCGAACTGGCACGGCGGATAACCTCCGAACAGCACAATCGGTTCGACAAGGCCGTGGCCCTCAACCGGTACTTCACCGACCCGTCGAACGGCTTCACCTACGACCTGCGGACCGCGCCCGCCTCCTCGGAGAACGCGCTGACCGATTTCCTCTTCCGCGGCAAACGCGGCTACTGCGAACAGTTCGCCTCCGCGATGGCGGTACTGCTGCGCTCCGTCGGAATCCCCTCCAGAGTCGCGGTCGGATTCACCCCCGGCGAACGCGAGGGAAACCAACGGGTCATCACCACCGAGGACGCGCACGCATGGGTCGAGGCCTTCTTCCCGGGCCAGGGATGGATCACCTTCGACCCCACTCCCCTGAGTGACGACCGCGCGTCCACCCCCTCCTACCTGGAGTCCGAGGACCACCGGCAAACAGGGGGGAACGACTCCGCCACCTCGGGCGCCGAACCGGAGACGAGCCCCTCCGAGGGCGCGGAAACCACGCGGCCGGACGAGTCGGGCAACCCCCCGTCCGTCTCACGGGACGACCGGACACCAGTCGGGCCGTGGCTGCTGCCGCCCACGGCGGTGCTGCTACTGGTCGCCGGTGCCACAGCACCGGCCCTGATCAGGAACACCCGCAGGCGGAACAGGCTCTCCCGCGTGGCAGCGGGCGCTCCGGAAGCCACCCGCCTCGCCTGGCGCGAACTGCTCGACGAGTTCACCGATCGTGGGACGGGGCCGATCCCCAGCGAGAGCCCTCGCGGAACCTCGGAACGCCTGATCCGGCAGTACGGCCTCGACGAGGACAGCGCGCGAGCGGTGCGACGGTTGACAGCGGAGATCGAGCGCGCACTGTACGCGCCGCAGGGCGGCGGTGGCGTCTCCACGGCGGAACTGACCACGGCGGTGGAGGGCATACGACGCTCCAGGCCGCTCACCAGGAAGGAACGAATCTTCCCCCGGTCGGTGATATCCGGACGCGGGGGACGGTGAACCGAGCGCTCCCCCGGGAGCGGGAACGTGAGTCGCGCGCTCCGCACCGGCTCGATCCCGGAGAGCGACATCCTCCGGGCGGAGGGTGGAATCACGTCCACGAGGCGGACACGAACGTGAAAGAGGCGCGGTCGTCACCGCACTGGAGCACGGAAAGGGCCCGGATCGTCCACTCGACCCGGGCACCCGGACCGCTCCGGCCGACCTTCCGGCCCCACACCGGAGCGGCCCACGATCACTACTGTTCGAAACGCTTGCGGAAGCGGTCTTCCAGACGCTGCGTAAGGGAACTCCCCGTCTTGCGTTTCGCACCGGACGAACCACCACCGCCGGACTGCGACTCGGGTTCTTCCGCGCTACCGCGCATCGCGAACAGGACGATCACTGCTCCGCCGAACATCACGAGGAAGCCGACCACGCTCACAACGGGTATCCCGGCCGCCGTGACCGGAAGCACCACGCCGAGCACCAGTAGGATCAACCCCAACACGAATACGGCGATGCCCTGCAGGCGACGCCGCTTGGAGGGTCGATGCAACCGCCCTCCAC
This sequence comes from Actinopolyspora biskrensis, assembly GCF_013408175.1. Classification (GTDB taxonomy): domain Bacteria; phylum Actinomycetota; class Actinomycetes; order Mycobacteriales; family Pseudonocardiaceae; genus Actinopolyspora; species Actinopolyspora biskrensis. The sequence goes on along the minus strand of NZ_JACBYW010000002.1, from coordinate 148,113 downwards.
GCACGTTGGAGGCGAAATTGGGGTCCTCGGCGTAGAGCGCGCGCTCGATCTGGTCGAGCATTCGCTGCTCGTGCTCGGAGAGTGGCATGGCTCCTCCTCCGGCACACTAGGTCCGTGTCACCGAAACCCGAGGACTCCGTTCCACGGAGTTCCGGTGAACGCTTCTGGGGGCGTCACATTCGAGGATACGGTCCCAACGACGAGACGACTACCCGGTCCCATTCCCGTATCCATGATAACTGCCCAACATCATCCTGTGGGGGGATTTTCTCACTGCACCGTGTGATTGTGCGGGACTCGGGCCAAGCCGTGCAGCCTGGTCGCTATGTCCCGCAGGGGCGGATGCGCCGCGGCCGCCATCTCCAACCCCTCCAGGGCGTCCCACGCGCCCGGAGTCGACTCCAGAACCGACCCCGGAACCAGATCGCTGACGACCCCCTGCCCCTGAACGGCTTCCACGGTCAACCCGGACTGGTCGAGCACCCGCCGCAACAGCTCGGTGTCGAACCGGCGACGCACCGTCTCCCCGGTCGGGCCGTCCATACGCCCGTCCGGGTCGTTGAACAACCGAAGGGCCTCGGAGACCCTTCCGGTGAGCGCACGACCGAGAACCGCCGCGTACCTGTTGGCCACCAGCACCGAGACGGCTCCTCCGGGCACGGCGGCCGTACCGAGTGCCCGCAGCGAGACGGCCACGTCGTCGACGTACTCCAGCAGACCGTGGCCGAGAACGAGATCGGCGCCGCCGGAAGGTGCCGCCGACTGCAGGGCGTCGGTGTCCCCCTGCACGGCGAGCACGCGATCCCCCACTCCCGCGTCCGCGGCCCTGCGGCGCAGGGTCGCCAGAGCGTTGGGGCTGGGATCGACGACGGTGACCGAACAACCGGAGGAAGCCAACGGCACCGCCCACACTCCGCTGCCGCCTCCGACATCGAGAACCTCCGGCACACCGCCGCGACGACGGCGAGCTTCGGCCAACTCGTTTTCCAGCACCCGGTGCACGGCGTCGGACTTCATGGGGGCAGCGTAATCTTCGGTCCCGAGCGCGACGACATCCGGCGGGCGGTGTCGACCCGCATCCGCCGTTCTCCGCCCGGAGATCCGCGTGCCCGATCCGCTCGTCGAGCAGCGCGCCACGGGAGCTTGCGGAGTCCGTAGGCTACGGGCGTGCATACGGTGGCGGTACTGAGCCTCAAAGGTGGCGTGGGAAAGACGACAGTGGTGCTCGGGCTGGCTTCGGCGGCCATGCGCAAGGGCGCCCGCACTCTCGTGGTCGATCTGGACCCCCAGTGCAACGCGACGGCTTCGTTGGAGCCCCGATCCACCACCAAGGGGCTGAGCGACGTACTGGCGGACCCCACTGCCGAGACGATCACGCAGGCGGTCGCTCCCAGTTCCTGGGGCGATGACGTGGACGTGCTCGTCGGTTCGGAGGATGCCGAGGTCCACAACGGTCAGGAGTCCGGTGAGAGCAGGCTCAACCGGCTCACCGAGGCACTTTCGGAACTGACGTCCCGCTCTCCCGAGGAGGACGCCCCTTATCAGCTCGTTCTGCTGGATTGCCCCCCATCGCTCGGTCGGTTGACCCGTTCGGCGTTGATCGCCGCCGACAGAGCGCTGCTGGTCACCGAACCCACGATCTTCGCCGTATCCGGGGTGCAACGCGCCTTCGAAGCCGTGCAGGCCGAGCGCACGACGAACAATCCACGCCTGCAGCCCCTCGGGGTCGTGGTGAACCGGGTCCGCGCACGCTCGCACGAGCACCAGTTCCGCATCGAGGAGTTGCGGGACATCTTCGGGCCGTTGGTCATGCCGGTGGCCTTACCCGACCGACTGGCGGTGCAACAGGCCCAGGGAGCCTGCGTGCCCTTACACCAATGGGGGACCCCCGGCGCGCGGGAGGTCGCCCTGGCGCTCAATCTGCTGCTGGCCAGAGCTCTACGCGCCGGACGCTCTCGCCGAGCACGGGACGAGGACGAACCCGAGCGGGACGCGGAGGACGAGCTGGACGAAGCATGACGCCTCCTCGTGCTTCCTCCTCCCCGACCACGTCCCGGAGGGGTCGTCCGGGCACGGAAACACCGCCCACGAGCGGCGGGCGCCGGTTCCACGTCATCCCCGGGAACCGCCTCGGGAGGCGTCGGCCAGCGCACGCAGCATGGGGTGGACCAGCACGATCACCAGCGAACCCCACACGAGACCGCTCAGCCGAACGTTTCCGACGGTCAGGGTCAGATCACCCGCACCGGCGATCAGGGTGGTTCCCAGCACCCCCAGGTTGACCGGATCGGTGAAATCAACACCGGCGTTCAGCCAGATACGCACCCCGATCAGCACGACCATGCCGAGCAAAACCATCGCCGCGGCCCCGACCACCCCGGTGGGAACGGTGTCCAGCAGCGCGGTGATCTTCGGGGAGAATGCGAGGCACATCGCCGACAGAGCCGCGACCACGCAGGCGGCCGTGGAATACACCCTGCTCGCGGCCAGCACCCCCATGTTCTCGGCGTAGCCGATCAACCCCGGTCCACCGACCGAGCCCGAGAACGTGGTCGCCAGACCTCCACCGATCAGGGCGTCGCCGACGCTGCCGTCCAGATTCCTCCCCGTGGTGGAGGCCACGGCCTTGACCATCCCGACCTGGTGTGCCGCCACAACGATCACCAGCGGGATCACGAAAGGCGTGACGGACAGGTGCAGTTGCGGTGCGATCAGTTCGGGAAGGCCGAACCAGGCGGCGTTTCGCAGTTCGTCGAGGCGCGCCGCGGACAACGTCCCGGTTCCCGCGGCGTAGAACCACCCGGCCAACATGCCGAGCAGCACGCAGCCACGGGCGAGCAGCCCGCGTCCCAGCACCGTGAGCAACAACGTGACCACCACGGTCACCGCGGCGGGTACCGGAGTCCGCTCGAAGGAGGTCGCCGAGTACGTTGCCATCCCGAGACCGACCAGAACGATGACCCCTCCGGTCACCACGGGAGGAACGGCGGTCTCCAGCAGCCGGACCCCCAGAGCCTTGACCGCCACCCCCAGCGCGGTCACGAGCAGGCCGACGACCACGATGCCGCCGATGAGGGCTCCCGGTCCCGCCCCGGACCTCTCCGCGGCCGCTCCCAGCGGCACGACGAAAGCGATCGAAGCTCCCAGATAGGCGGGCACACGGTTCCTGGTCAGCAGCAGGAACAGGAGCGTGCCCGCACCGGAGGTCAGCAGGGTGGTCGAGACGGGCAACCCGGTCATCCGGGGAACCAGAACCGTCGCCCCGAACATGGCGAACAGGTGCTGGAATCCCAGCCCGACCGTCAGCGGCCAGCTGAGCCGCTCGTCCGTAGCCACGTCCTCGCCATCGGGCGGTTGTCGACCGTTGCCGCGCACGGCCCACAAAGCCACATCGTCCTCCCCCGTACGTCACTTCCGAGCGAAAGCGGACGGCTCCGCACAACAGCCGCGAAGATTACTATTTCACAACACTTGTTGGAACCATCGGGAAGTTCCGCACTGTGCTCCCGGAGAACGTACCGAGTGACCGCTTCGGACCCACCGTCCCCGGAAGGGACGCGCGGAACCACGGCAGGGTTGCCCGTGGAGCCGGGCTCACCGGAAGAAGTTCACTCCGAGCTTCCCCGCTCCCGCTCGGAGCGGGACCGTTCCCCGGACAACTCGCGCAACCCCTCGGCCAACCCGGCCAGACGGTCCGTGGCGTCCTGCATCCGGTGATCGCGTCGATCACTGTTCCCGCCCGCGGCGATCGCACGTCCCGCGGCGGCCACCAGGGCTCCGTAACGCTCGACTCCGTCGTCCAGTTCCGAGCGCATCCGCCGGATCTCCTCCTCCAGTTCCCGGCGCTGCTCCCCCGGCGCGTGCTCGACGGTGTCCTCCACCGCCTCCAGGCGGTCGGCGACCGAACGCAACGCGGCGGCGACATCCGCACCGGTGGAACGCGCTCCCGAGACCGGATCACCGCCCTGTCCGAACCCGGCGTCCAGCCGGTTCAACGAGTCGTACAAGCTGCGTTCGGCGTCGGCCAACTGCCGCATCGGTTCATAGGCAGCCGAGGTCCGCGAAGGCAGGCGAGAGGGTTCAGGAGGGGACTCCGGAAGCGGCGTCCGCTTCAGTCGTCTGTAGCGACGAACAGCGCCAACAGTGCCCACACCGGCGGCGAGGGCGATTCCCCCCAGACCGAGCGAAGCCAGATCGAACAGCGTCTCACCGGCCGGTTCGCCCGGCAAACCGAGGGTCTCCGGTGCGTAGGCCAGGTAGGCCCCGCCTCCGAACACCCCCGTGGTGGTTCCGCTGCCCACGGCCAGCCGTTTGGCCCGTTTCCGTCGTCTGATCAGCCGCGCCCTGGGATCGCGCCAAGCGGCGACCTTTTGTTTGATGTTGGTGAGCACAGGGCCACGCAGCTGCTCGAGCGCGTAGTCACCCCAGTCACCGGATCCGGAGTCCCGCCTGCCCACGATGAGTCACGCTTGGTCGGACTGAGAATTCTGCTGCGGCGGGTTCTGCTGTCGCGGAGCCGGTGTCGAGTCGGTCTGCGAAGCACCACCCGAGACCTGCTGCTGGTCGTCGGTCCCCATGGAAGCCCGGATCTGAGCCAGCCGGTTGACTCCCGCCGCGTCCGTGGCAGCCTGCTGAACCTCCGCCATCCGCCCCTGCACACTGTTCTGCGCCAGGTCGGCCTGACCGAGCGCCGTGGTGTAACGCTGTTCGATCTTGTCCCGCACCTCGTCGAGCGAAGGGGTGTTGCTCGGCGCGGCCATGTCGTTCATCTGCCGCAGCGAACCGGCCACCTGCTCCTGCATCTTCGCCTGTTCCAGCTGACTGAGAAGCTTGGTCCGCTCGGCGATCTTCTGTTGCAGAACCTGCGAGTTGCGTTCGACAGCCTGCTTGGCCTGATCAGCCGCCTGCAAGGACTGATCGTGCAGATTCTTGAGGTCCTCGACGCCCTGCTCGGCGGTGACGAGCTGACCCGCCAACTGCTGCGCGGTCTCCTCGTACTGCTGAGCCTTCGCCTCGTCGCCTTCAGAACGAGCCTGGTCGGCCATGTTCACCGCCTGGCGGGCCGACGCCTGCAGCTTTTCGACTTCGTTCAACTGCCTGTTGAGCTTCATCTCCAGCTGCCGCTGGTTCCCGATGACCGAGGCGGCCTGCTGCGACAGGTCCTGGTGCTGCCGCTGAGCTTCCTCGATGGCCTGCTGGATCTGCACCTTGGGGTCGGCGTTCTCGTCGACCTTGGACGAGAACGACGCCATGAGGTACTTCCAGAACTTCACGAACGGGTTGGCCATCTCCTCCGCCTGCTTTCTGTCCTACCGGTTGCGCCCACGCTGGGAATCCACGCCGATGGGACGCGGTGCCGACAGTGCCGGCGCGGTTTCCCTCCGGCGTCGCGACACTTCACGCCACGCACCGAAAACGGCTACCGACCTCAGCGTCTCCCCCCATCGTGTCAGCTCGGTCGAACAGCTTCCACCGAACCCCACGGATCCGCGAGTTTTCTCCACGGAGCCGCGGGGGAAGTTCCGGGTCGGTCTCAAGCGGCCACAACCACCCCGTTGGAAGTCCGGTTCGGCGGATTTATCCGCTGACTGAGCATGGGCTGCAACCTGCGGTCCTGCTGGTCGGTTTCTCCCTCGAAGGAATCCGAATCTGATTCGGAATACACCTGGGCCCCTTCCGGCTCGCTTTCGGCCATTCCGGCCTCGGCGAGTTCGGAATCGATCAGGCTGGGCACCAGCCTGCCACCTTCGAGCTCGGCGGGCGCTGTCTGTTCCACCACCGAAGGCGCCACCACCGTCTCCGGGGAGTCCAGGTCACCGGCCACGGTCACGAGCAGCTCGGGCAGTGGAAGGTCCAGCGCGTCGCAGATGGAGCCGAGCAGTTCGCTCGACGCCTCCTTGCGACCGCGTTCCACCTCGGACAAGTAGCCAAGACTCACCCGGGCCGCGCGCGAAACCTCCCGCAGGGTACGGGACTGGGCAGCCCGCGCGCGGCGCAGTCGCTCCCCGACTGCCTCCCGCAACAACACGGTCATCGCGCGCCTCCATTCCGTCGCCTACATCCTGCGCGACGCGTCAACGCCCCACACTACTCAACGCAACGCCAAAGTACGCCCCGTTCACCACGACTCCGCCGAGGGCGAACGCGTTTCAGCCAAAAGTTGGAGCCTGTAGCACCAATATCCCACGAAGCGAGAGAAAGCGCGTCGTCGCCGCACATCACGCCGAGCGCACCCGAGTTCAACGCAACAAGGCCTCGAAGTGTTCCAGGGCCGTGACAGCGGCGGTGTGCCGTATCTCCTGCCGGTCTCCCACCAACCGGAGCGTGTGCACGACGCTTCCCCCCGGCCCCGCGAAACCGAGGTACACCGTGCCCGGGGATTTCCCGTCCTGGGAGTCCGGCCCGGCCACCCCGGTCAGTCCGATCCCCCAGTCAGCACCGCAGCGCGAACGAGCCCCCTCCGCGAGCTGCTCGGCGACCTCCTGGTCCACCGCACCGCGAGCGGCGAGCAGTTCCGGATCGACCCCGGCCAGACCGCTCTTCAAATCGGTGGCGTACACCACCAGCCCGCCCCGCACGGCCGAGCTGGCCCCGCCGACCTCGGTCAGCATCACGCTGACCAGCCCCGCGGTCAGCGATTCGGCCGTGGCGACCGTCCGTCCGGAGCTACGCAGCAGTTCCAGTACGCGGGCGACCCGGCGGTGCCGTTCGACGCCTCGGCCCGTCCGCTCCGTCACCCGTGCCCCTTCCTGGTCCGACGGCTCAACGCCCTGAGCCGCACCGCGCGCACCACGTAGTCCGCACCCGTTCCCACCGTGGCCACGACAGCCGCACCCATGACCATCCACTTCAGCGGATCGGCCGAGTCACCGAGCGGCAGCAGGTACAGCCCGATGGCCACGGCCTGCAGCAGGGTCTTGAGCTTTCCCCCGGGAGAGGCGGGGATGACGCCGTGCCGAATGACCCAGAACCGCAGAACCGTGACGAACGTCTCCCGAAAGATGATCAAACCGCTCACCCACCAGGGGAGCTCCCCCAGGGCGCTCAAACCGACCAGCGCGGCCCCGGTCAGCGCCTTGTCCGCCAGCGGGTCGGCGATCTTGCCGAAGTCCGTTATGAGACCGCGCCTCCGGGCCAGTTCGCCGTCGATCCGGTCGGTCACCGAGGCGAGCACGAACACCGCGGTGGCGATCCACCTCCAGAACGGCTCCTGGCCGCCCGCCCAGAACAGCACGACCAGGAAAACGGGCACGAGGATCAACCGCGATGTGGTCAGCGCGTTGGCGATGTTGACGAGAGGCGTGCCCCGCTCGTCCCCGTCGGCACCGCCCGAGCCGGAAGCGGCCCGGTTCGATGCCGCACTGTCCGCTGTCATGACAACTCCTCGAACCGATCCTGTTCACTGCGGGCGTCGTGTGTCGCGCCGTGTCCAGGATCAGTGACGACGGTCGCACCGTCCACCTCGGGGCCCGGAACGGGGCTCACGAGCGGCTTCACCCCTTCCTCTCCCGGACGCGAACGAGGACCGCACGACCGTGGCCGCCCCCGCCCCGCTCCCGTCGGGAGCGGCGAACACGGCGTTCCCACCGCCGAGGACGACCGGAACTCTCGCCGGCACGCGACTCGCCCACCGTGTTCGGTTAAAATCAAAGTATGCATTCCTATGCGTCCGCCGGGATAACAATACGTCGTGCGCGGATAACCGACGTCCGGACCATCAAGCAGCTGGTGGACACCTACGCCGGACAGGTCCTGCTGGAAAAAGACCTCGTCACGCTCTACGAGAGTATCCAGGAATTCTGGGTGGCCGAACAGAACCACGGCGACGGCTCCACGAACCTCGTCGGCTGCGGCGCGCTGCACGTGCTCTGGGAGGACCTCGGCGAACTACGCACCATCGCCGTGGACCCGTCCGCCCGCGGACACGGCGTCGGACACCGAATGGTGCGGAAGCTGATCGAGCTGGCGAACGAGCTGGGCCTTCCGAAACTGTTCGTGCTGACCTTCGAGACCGAATTCTTCGCCAAGCACGGATTCGAACCGATCAGCGGAACCCCGGTCTCCCCCGAGGTGTACGCGGAGATGCGCAGATCGGCCGACACCGGGGTCGCCGAATTCCTCGACCTCCCCTACGTCAAACCGAACACGCTCGGCAACACGCGAATGCTGTTGCAGCTGGAACCCTGACATCCTCCGCACATCCCTCTTTCGAACGAAAATTCCGTGAATCCGGGAAGAAAACCGCCTGAACAACACCCGAAAGCACCAAGCGAACGCTTGCTAGGCACGGTAGGACTGATCCGAACCGAATCGTCCACCGCGAGGAGAAGTCCCCGTGTCCTCCCGGAGAAACCGGCGCTCAAGCGCTCCGCCGGCCCTGCTCATCGCCCTTTGCGCCGCCCTCCTGAGCGGCACCACCGCACAGGCCGCCACCGATTCCTGGGACCCGCGTCAGGTCACCGATCAGTACCTGTTCGAGGTCTCCCTGGAAGAATTCGTCCAGATCAGAGAAGCAAGACCTCACCCGAACGAGTTGGACTGGTCCTCGGACGCGTGCTCCTATTCCCCCGACGAGCCTCTCGGGTACGAATTCACGGAGAGCTGTCTCCGGCACGACTTCGGGTACCGCAACTACGAGAACCAGGGGAGGTTCACCGAGGACAATCGGCTGAGCATCGACGACAATTTCCGCGCGGACATGTACTCGGCCTGCGCGGGCGACACCGCATGCGAACGCGCTGCCGACGTGTACTACTTCGCCGTCAGGCAGTTCGGCGCGAGCAGCGACAACACGGCCGAAGCCGTGGACAGGGCGCTGTCCGCGAGCGGGAAGGAGCACGCACCAAGCTGACCCCTTCCCGGACCACGGAGTTTTTCCGGCCGGTTGGCGCAGGTGGTCGCTGAGCGGAACCTCCCACTGGCTCTCGGGTGGCTGCCCGGCGAGAACGGCCCCGACGTCGTGTGGAACCGCTACCAGGTGTCGGGGCCCCCTCAGCCGGGCGCCGCCCGGGGATCCGCCAAGCGAGCAGCCTGCCGAGGACGAACAGAGAACTTCGACCTCCGCTCAGTCCTCCGCCTCCTCCTGCGGTGGCGGACCTCCCCGAATGGAGTTCAGAGCCCCTTCCAACTCCTCCGGTTTGACGAGCACCTCCCGTGCCTTCGATCCCTCCGAGGCGGCAACAACGCTCCTCGACTCGAGGAGGTCCATCAACCTGCCCGCCTTCGCGAAACCGACCCGGAGTTTGCGCTGCAACATCGAAGTGGACCCGAACTGGCTGGTTATCACGAGCTCAGCGGCCTGCAACAGCACATCCAGGTCATCGCCGATGTCCGAGTCGACCTCCTTCTGCTGACCCGCCTTGGCGGAGGTCACCCCGTCGGCGTAGTCGGGCTCGGCCTGTTCCTTGGTGTAACCGACCACCCGGTGGATCTCGTCGTCACTGACGAAGGAGCCCTGAACGCGGGTCGGCCGCGCACCTCCCATGGGCAGGTAGAGCGCATCGCCCATGCCGATCAGTTTCTCCGCGCCCGCCTGATCGAGGATCACCCGCGAGTCGGTGAGCGAGGAGGTCGCGAAAGCCAACCGGGAGGGAACGTTCGTCTTGATCAGGCCCGTGACCACGTCCACGGAGGGACGCTGGGTGGCCAGCACCAGATGGATTCCCGCCGCACGAGCTTTTTGCGTTATCCGCACCACGGCGTCCTCCACGTCGCGGGGAGCCGTCATCATCAGATCGGCCAGCTCGTCGACGATGGCGAGAATGTAGGGGTAGGTCCGGTACTCCCGTTCACTCCCCGGCGGAGCGGTGAGTTCACCGGAACGCACCTTGGCGTTGAAATCGTCTATGTGGCGCACCCTGCTGGCCTGCATGTCCTGGTACCGCTGCTCCATCTCCTCGACCAGCCAGCCGAGCGCCGAGGCCGCCTTCTTGGGCTCGGTGATGATGGGAGTGATCAGGTGGGGGATCCCCTCGTAAGGCGTCAGCTCGACCATCTTCGGATCGATGAGGATCATCCTGACTTCCTCGGGAGTCGCCCTGGCCAGCAGGGAGACGAGCATGGAGTTGACGAAGCTGGACTTGCCCGATCCCGTCGAGCCCGCGCACAACAGGTGCGGCATCTTCGAGAGGTTGGCCGTCACCATCTGCCCCTCGATGTCCTTGCCCAACCCCATGACCAGGGGGTGGGTGTCCTCGGCCGCCTTACCCGAGCGCAGGACGTCCCCGAGCCGAACCATCTCGCGATCGCTGTTGGGCACCTCGATCCCCACGGCCGACTTACCGGGTATCGGGGCCAGCAGCCGAACATTGTCGTTGGCAACGGCGTAAGCGATGTTCTTGGTCAGCGCGGTGATCTTCTCGACCTTCACGCCGGGCCCCAGCTCGACCTCGTAACGCGTAACGGTCGGGCCCCGCACGAACCCGGTCACCTCGGCATCGATCTTGAACTGCCGCAGCACGCCGTTGATCGCCTCGATTACGGCGTCGTTCGCCTCGCTGTGCCGCTTCGGCGGATCGCCCTCCTCCAAAGCGTTCGGAGGAGGAAGCCGGTAGTTCCCCTCGACGGCACGGGTGATCGTGAGCTGCTGTGGCTCCTCGGGAGCGGACCGCTCGGCCGGCGCCGAGCTCGAAGAGGACTTCGCGGCAGCGGATTTCGGTGTCTCCCGCTCCGCGGTGCTCCCCGGGGAGGTGGCCGCGGCCGCAGTCCGTTTCCCGGAACCGGAGGCAGCCGTGTCCGCCGCGTCCTCCGGGGCCGCCGCGTCCGGTTCGGTCTTCTCGCTCATGGAAGCCTGACGACGCCTCGCGGGACGACGCAGTCTCGCACCGTCGGGATCGGACGGAGCCACCTCCCGCTCGGTCTCGCGTGACTGGTCCGCCTCCTCCGGATGGGCCAGTTTGCGCAAACGTTCGGGCACGTCGCGAACCGCGGTTCCGGTGAGCAGCAGTACGGCGAACGACGAGACCAGCACCAGAACGGCGACCGCCACTCCACCGGTCATCCCGTCGGCCAGCGGTCCTCCCGCGACGTAACCGAGGAACCCCGCGGCTTCCGGCCAGTCGGAGGCCTCACGCGGAGCCCCCGTCCCGATGTGCAGCACGCCGAGCGCCGCGAACAGCAGCAGGGCCGTCCCGACCACCATCCTCGGCCGTGCCTCCGGGTTGTTCTCGGTGCGCATGAGCAGCACGGCCACTCCGAACAACACCAGCGGAAGCACCAACGAGGCCGAACCGATCACCGAACGGAGCACCCAGTCCAACCACTGCCCCACGGGACCGCCGGCGTGCCACCAGACGCCGGCCGCGGTCACCACCGCCAAGGCGATGAGGATCAACGCCAGCCCGTCACGCCGGTGCGCGGAGTCCAGTTCCCTGGTTCTGCCGATGGTGCGCAGCACGCTGCCCGCCGCCCGGGCGATTCCACGACCGAGTTCGGAGCCTCCCGAAGAGCCACCTCGGGAGGAGCCCCTTCCCGCCGTGCTCGCCTTCCCGGAACCCTTCGGGGAAGTCCTGCCCGAACGGGAGCCATTCCTCCCGGAACTCGCCTTCGCACCGGAATTCGCGGGCTTCTTCCCGCCGGCCCCGGAACCGGAAGCCCGGGAACCGGCGGATCCGGACTTCTTCGTTCCGGAACCGGACGAACGACTCCGCGCACCGTTACCGCGCGCTCCCGTGGACCCCTTGTTCGTCGCGCCGCTGGCCATGCTCCACACGGTATCGGTGCTCCGCTGCTCGTGTAACACCAGCCGAACGGGAGTCACCACGCCCGTTGGCGAGAACCGGTGCCCACGGTCGCCCGTGCCGGAGCCGTACGACGTCACGACACGCCGCCAGCGCCGAAAGCACCACACCACTCCTCGGCACAACAGGAAAGCATCGATCCCCCGTCCCAGAACAGCGCTCGGCGCCGCACGGCCGTGCGGCGCCGAGCGCTCCCCCTCCCCTGATGTGGCTTCCGATCGTCACGGCTCCCGTGTTCCGTTCCCGCGGCCGTGCCCACCCCGGCAGCACGGCCACGGTCCGGTCAGCGTCCCTCCCCGTACGCGAAACGAGTCCCACAGCACGTTCGCGCACCGTCCGCTGACGGCAGCCGTCCGCGAATACGGGCCACATCACGCTTCGCGGCGGGTTCACCGGTGTTCCTCGGACACACCGGTGAACCCACTCCGGTCACCTCAGTGGTCCACGATGGGCGCGTTGACGCACTTGGTCTTATCCGGTGATCCGATCGGCGCGACCAAGCCGAGTACCGCGACGTCGTTGTTGCAGAGTTGAATCGGCAACACGCTCACGTTGTTGTCGTTGAGCAGGTTGATGCCGTCGTTGTCGTGACTGTCGGCCATGGCCGGTGTTCCCATGGCCATCAAACCGGCCGCAGCGGCCGACGCCGCGAGGAAGCTAATCGTTTTACGCACGATCGGACCCCAATCTACTGTGACTGTGGTGCGAGCCGGCACAACGAGCGGAAATACGAAAACTTCCAGGAAAGCTATCCGCCGACCGGCTGTTTCCACAGTGGCACTGTCAGGTGGAACGAGCGCGCTCACTCACACTATCGAGCCAGCAACACCACTCGACCGTGTTTCTGCAAACAATACGTAAGTACGACACGCCGAGAAGAAAATAATGTCCACTCCCTCGAAAGAGGGAAGACCGACGAAAAAGAAAGGCGGTTCTGTTCCCGTGTCGAACCGGATACCGAGTCCACCACGAACCGAGCTCGCACGAGCCCGAAAGACGCCGACAGTTCCGCACCTTCCGAGCACGGACGCGGTACGGGGAAACGCCGAACGAGAACCACCCTGCGGCGGATCACCTGTGTTCCCCGGTCGAGTTGTTGCTCGGGGGTGGGGGTTCTCCCTCGGCGCGGGCAGCGTCGAAACACACCACCCAAGCAGTCCGCACCGCCGCGGGGCCTCCCGCGCGGACGTCCCCGACATCGTGCAAGCCAGTCACCCGATGTCGGGGCACCCGCTCACGGGACCGCGAGAGGTTCCGCTCAGCAACCAACCACGCCAAGGCCGGACGGAGGGCGCCGGTCAGGAATCGACGGGCAGCACGTTCGGCACGATCATCGGCTTGCGTCGATAGGTGTCGGCGACCCACTTGCCCACGGTGCGGCGCACGGCCTGTGCGATGCGATGAGTGTCCGTGATGCCTTCCGACTCGGTCCTCGAAAGCTCCATCTCGACGAGGGGGGAAACCTCGTCGAGCGCCTTCGGGTCATCCGAGAAGCCCCTGCCGGAGACCGTCGGCGGAGAAACCGCGCGACCGGTCGTCGCATCCACCGCGACGGTGATCGAGATGAACCCGCCCTCACCGAGCACGAGGCGGTCGGACAACGTCGACTCCCCGACGTCGCCGACCGAAAGACCGTCCACGTAGACGTGGCCCACTTCCACCCGGCCTGCGATGCTCGCGATCCCGTCGACCAGGTCCACGACGACACCGTCCTCGGCGATCACGACGCGGTCCGACGGAACACCGGTGAGAGTGGCGAGATCCGCGTTGGCCTTCAGGTGTCGCCACTCCCCGTGCAGCGGCATGACGTTGCTCGGGCGTACCGCGTTGTACAGGTAGAGCAGCTCCCCGGCCGAAGCGTGCCCCGAGACGTGCACCTTGGCACTGCCCTGGTGCACGACCTCGGCACCGAGCCGGACGAGACCGTTGACCACGCCGAACACGGCCGTCTCGTTGCCGGGAATCATCGAGCTGGCCAGGATGACCGTGTCACCCTGCTGGATCTTGATCTGCTTGTGCTCTCCCCGGGCCATCCGCGACAGGGCCGACAGCGGTTCGCCCTGTGAACCGGTCGAGACGAACACCACCGAGTCGGAGGGCATCCCCAGGGCCTCTTCCAGGTTCACGAGCAGCCCCTCGGGCACCCGCAGGATCCCGTGCTCGGCGGCGATGCCCATGTTCCGCACCATGGAGCGTCCGACCAGACACACCTTCCGCCCGTACGCCTCGGCCACGTCCAACACCTGCTGGACGCGATGCACGTGACTGGCGAAGCAGGCCACGATCACACGCTGGCTCGCACGTCCGATCACCGAATCCAGCACCGGACCGATCTCGCGTTCGGGAGTGACGTAGCCGGGCACTTCGGCGTTGGTGGAATCCACCAGGAACAGATCCACGCCTTCCGCCCCCATCCGGGCGAAACCGGCCAGATCCGTCAGCCTGCCGTCCAGCGGAAGCTGATCGAGTTTGATGTCCCCGGTGTGCAGGGCGGTACCCGCCGGGGTGCGTATCGCTACGGCCAACGCGTCCGGGATCGAGTGGTTGACCGCGAAGAACTCCAGATCGAACGCACCGTGCTCGCTGCGCTGTCCCTCGGCGACCTCGATCAGTTGCGGGGACAACCGGTGCTCCTGGCACTTGGCCGACAGCAGCGCGAGGGTGAACTTGGATCCCACCACCGGAATGTCGGGACGCAGTCGCAGCAGGAACGGCAGCGCCCCGATGTGGTCCTCGTGCCCGTGGGTGAGGACCACGGCCTCGACCTCGTCCAACCGACTCTCGATCGGACCGAAATCGGGCAGGATCAGATCGACACCCGGCGCATCGTCTTCCGGGAACAGCACACCGCAGTCGACCAGCAGCAACCGACCGTTGTACTCGAAGACGGTCATGTTCCTGCCGACCTCGCCGATGCCGCCGAGCGCGACGATCCGCAGGGCTCCCTCCTGCAACGGTGGGGGCGCCGGACTCGCCGAGGTCGGTGCCACGGGATGTTTCTCGGTCGACGTTGCGCGTGTTGTCAACGCGATGTCACCTCGGTTGCCGCATCGGGATTGACCAGGACCAGACCAGCATCCCACAGGTCGCTGGTGATGACGCGCACCTGTTCGTCCGTCGCGGAGGGCAACGGCAGGCGCGGCTGACCGGTTTCGTAGCCGCAGAGACGCATGGCCGTCTTGGAGAAGATGACGCCCCCCACGAAGTTCATCGACCGGTACACCGGAAGCAGCCCGTAATTGATCTCACGTGCAGTGGCCACGTCGCCGGACTCGTAGGCGTCCAGCATCTGCCGCAGCCGGTCACCGACCACATGGGCGACCACGCTGACGAAACCGACCGCTCCGACGGACAGCCAGGGCAGGTTCAGCGGATCCTCACCGGAATAGTAGGCCAGGTCGGAGTTCGCCATGACCTCGCTGCCCGCCAACAGGTCGTGCTTGGAATCCTTGACCGCCTTGATCCGGGGGTGCTCGGCGAGCCGCTTCAGCGTGTCGTTCTGGATCGGCACCACGGACCGCGGCGGGATGTCGTAGAGCATCACCGGCAGTTCCGTCGCATCCGCCACCGTGGTGAAGTGCGAGTACAGGCCCTCCTGAGGAGGCTTCGAGTAGTACGGTGTCACGACCAGCAGTCCGTGCGCCCCCGCCTTCTCGGCCCCGCGCGCCAGTTCCACGGAGTGCGCCGTGTCGTTGGTGCCTGCGCCGGCTACCACGGTGGCCCGGTCCCCGACCGCCTCGGAGACCGCTCGCAGCAGACGTTCCTTCTCCTCGTCGGTCGTCGTCGGGCTCTCGCCGGTCGTGCCGTTGACGACCAGGCCATCGTTGCCTACTCGATCCACCAAGTACGTGGCCAGCTGCTGGGCGTGATCCAGATCGAGCCGCCCTTCCGAGTCGAAGGGGGTCACCATCGCCGTGAGAACTCGTCCGAAAGGACGACCTTCGGTAGCTGTGGGGCACACGGTCATGACTGTCGACGCTACCTCCTACAGGGACTCTCCGGCGCGGCCCGTGCCGGGAGGCGGCCGAACGACTCGTCGCCGACCGGAAACATCGGCACGTTCGCGGCCGCCACCGGGCGTTGTTCCGGCTTCGGACGGGACACGCGCCGATTCTTCCACGAATCAACACAGTGATACAGGTCACATGCCGGGTTTCGGTGCGCCGCGGCAGGACGCACCGGCGGGATCAAACACCGCGGCGCAGGTCCTCCACCGCGACCACGTCCGCCTCGTTGCCCTCGAAACGGACCAGCGCGGGTTTCCTCCCGAAGGCGTGCAGGAGGAGTTCCCCGGCCGGACCGATTATCCGCACCGTGCGTGGCCCGTTCCGCGCGGAGATCTCGTGTCCGTCCTCGCTGCGAAGTACCACGCCGACGGGACTGCGCCCGTAGAAGTACTTGGCGGTGCGCGACAGCGCCTTCCAGAGCGCCTCCGCGCGCTCCGGGTCCTCCGGACGGGGTTGCCAGTCCGCCTGGGCCCGCCGCACGTCCTCGTGATGCACGTAGTACTCGGCGCTGTTGACCGCCTCGTCCACCGCACCGATCCCGAGCGGATTCCACTTCGGAGGCCCGTTGCGCACCCGGTCCACCAACTCGCCCCACTGCAACTGGGCCAGTTCGGAGCGAACGCGTTCACCGCGGTCGGCCAGTGCCTTGAGCAGGCGCCCACCGAGCGCGTCCGGCCGGTGCTCCCGCATCACCAGATGAATGGCCAGCTCACGAGCGGACCATCCATCGCAGAGCGTCGGGGCGTCCGGCCCCAACCGGTCGAACAGGTCACACAACTGCTGACGTTCATCGTTGGCCACACCCATGCCCGCACTCTAGCCGCACATCGGCAGCAGGTCGCCGACGGCGCACCGAAACGGTCGACGACCGGACCCGCGCGTCCCGCGGGGCGCCGAACCACGAGCCGCCCGGGTGTGCGGCGGGCGAACCGCCGCGGGAGCGCGGATCGCCCGTCGTCCGGGCCGAACAACCTCGGTCAGCCCTCCGTCACGTAGGGACTGGAGGCCACCTCTGTTCCGTCCCGCAGTTCGGTGATCTCGAAGTCCCCGAAGACGTTCGGCACCGCCCGCTGCAGTTGCCGCAGACACTCGATCGCCAACCCGCGGATCTCCACGTCCGCGTGTTCGCTCGCACGCATGGCGACGAAGTGCCGCCAGGCGCGGTAGTTGCCAGTAACCACGATCTTGGTCTCGGTCGCGTTCGGCAGCACCGAACGCGCGGCCTGCCTGGCCTGTTTGCGCCGCAGGGTCGCCTTCGGCTCGTCGGCGAACTTCTCCTGCAGAGCCTGCTGAAGATCGTTGTAGGCTTCCAGGCTGGCCTGGGTCGCCTCGAGGAACTTCTCGTGCAGTTCCGGGTCCTCGGCGATGATGTCGGGCTCGACCATGCTCGCGTCCCGTTCGGGGACGTACCGCTGGGACAGCTGCGAGTAGGAGAAGTGCCGGTGCCGGATGAGCTCGTGGGTCAGCGAACGGGAGATCCCCGTGACGTAGAAGGTCACGGTCCCGTGTTCGAGCACGGACAGATGCCCGACCTCCATGATGTGTCCCAGGTACCCCGCGTTGGTCGCCGTCGCGGGGTTGGGCTTGCTCCAGGACTGATAACAGGCGCGACCGGCGAACTCCGCCAGCGCCTGGCCACCGTCGGCATCCGTCGACCAGTCCACGTCTTCCGGCGGGAAGAACTCGGTCTTGCCGATCAGCCGTACCTTCGGCGGAACGATCTCGGTCACGACGGGCGAACCCCTTTCCAGCATGCTGAAGCCGGATCTCCGGCATTGACTCCCCTGATGACGGGGCCTACGCCCACCGGGCGAAACGGCCACCGCTCCCGTGCCACACCCTAAGGGGTCCTTCCGGAAGGACTCGTCTCGGTTGGAGCGCCCGGCCGGCGCGGGCAGCACGAGCGATGCGCGACACCACGAAGGGTTGTCACGACGTCGAAATGACACCATAGTGATGTCATGGATTTGAGTCCGCACATCAACCAGCTTCGCGAGGACCTCACCTCGGCCGCTTCCGCCGGTGACGAGAACACGCGCAACGCGGCGGCCCTGCTGTCCGGCACGCTGGAGCCCGCGATGCGGCTGACGCTGATGAACGCGCTTTCGGATCTCGCCGCCGAAGTCACCACCCAGCTGGATGGGCGGGTCGTCGACCTGCGCCTCGATGGCAGGGACGTTCACCCCGTGATCAGCGGCCCCGCGACCACGCGAACGGACAACCAGGACGAGCAGCCTCCCCAACCGCCCCCGAACGCCGAGAGCGGGGACATCAGCAGGATCACGCTGCGCCTGCTGGAAGAGATCAAGAGCCAGGCCGAGCAGGCGGCTTCCACCCAGGGGGTCTCGCTGAACACCTGGGTAGCCAGGGCCGTGCAGGGGGCACTGCACGGCGGCAAACCGCGTGGCCCCTGGGACCGCACCCCCTCCGGGGACCCGTTCACCGGCGACGGGCAGGACGACGGGGAGACGACTTCGGAGGCCTCCCGGCTGCGCGGTTGGGTACGGGGCTGACGCGTTCGGCGGACAGCGCCCACCGGGTGCCCGACCGCTACCCGATGCCGGGGCGCCCGCTCACGAGCCCTCCAGGGTCCCGCCGAGCAACCACCCACGACGGGGAGGGCGGAAAACCTCGATGAGGAGAAGCACATGACCGAGCAGTCGGCCCCTCCGCCGCCGGAGGAACTCGTACGCACCCGCGAGTTCCACGCGCCGGGACCGGTGGAGCTGGAGCTGAGCAACGGGGTCGGCCCCCTCCACGTCGAACTCGTCGAAACCGACACGGTTCACGTGGAGGTGCGACACGAACCGGCACACGGATACCCGGATTGGCGCGGAGGACTCAGCGGGTTGCTGAGCTGGGTCAACGAACAGATCAACGAGACGGGGCTCAAGTCGGGAAACGGCCGGGGGACGGGAGGAGACCGTGAGGACGAGCACGCTTCCGGTGCGGGAGCCGAAGCCGTCAGGCGGACACGCGTCGACATGACCGGCAGCAGACTGGCGGTTCACCCGCCCACGGAGGTTCCGCTGCGTTCGGTCCCGCTCGTCGTGCGGGTGCGAGCGCCGAGCGGATCACGGGTCAGCGCGCACACCGGCCCGGGAGAAGTCCTGGTCACCGGCAGCAGCGGCAGAATGAGCATCCAGAGCGGCTCCGGATCCGTGGAAACCGGGGAGTCCGCGGGAACGACGACGGTACGCACGGGGTCCGGGCGGATAAGTCTCGGAGAGATGCACGCCGAGGTGCAGGCACGCAGTGGGAGTGGACCCGTGGAGGTCGCCGCCGTGCACGCGGCCTCCTCGGTGGTGACCGGGAGCGGCAGCGTGTGGCTGGGCAGGGTCTCGGCCGACCTGCTCGTCCGCTCGGGCAGCGGAAGCATCGCCGTCGCCGACGGCGCGGCCGGGCAAGTGGAGCTGATCAGCGGTTCCGGGGACCTGCAGTTCGCGGTCGGTGACGACGTCGCCGCCGAGGTCGATCTCGTCTCCTCGACGGGAAGCGTGGCCAGTGAGCTCGAGGTCGCAGGAGAACCTCCGAGCGAAGCTCCCCCGCTGCGGGTGTTCGGGCGCACGGGCAGCGGCCGTGCGTTGCTGACCTCCTCGATCTGACACGCGGAAGTTCCGGGGCCCCGGAGCCGGGCCCCGGCTCGTAAGGACCCCGTCGGCGTCGCGAGGCCCGCGGCCCGAAGCACCCGCCGCACTCGCTCGCCTCACTCGGGCGGGCGAGCCGGGGAGCGCTACCCGAACGGCGCGCGCAGTTCCCGCACCAGATCCCCGCGCTCGCCCACGGCCACCTCCTCCAAGCCGAGCCAGTCGGCCATCTCCCGAAGCGACCGGGCCAGCTCGGAGCCGACCCGGCCCGTTTCGACTCCGGGTTCCGCGAAAGCCCCGGGCACCCGCAGCACCCCCGAGCGCCGGTCGGCCTTGAGATCCACCCGTGCCACCAACCGATCGTCCAGCAGGAACGGGAAGACGTAGTAGCCGTACTCCCTCCGGTCCCGCGGAACGTAGATCTCGATGCGATACCGGAACCCGAAAAGACGTTCGGTTCGCGGGCGACACCACACCAGGGGGTCGAAGGGTGACAACAACGCGCGAGCCGTGACCGAACGCGGAGTGCGCGCCCGGTGGTGCCGGTAGGCCCGCTCCGACCAACCCCGCACCACAACGGGCTCGAGCTCACCCCGTTCGACCAGTTCCGCCACGGCCGTACGCGAACGCGCTGCGGACAAGCGGTAGTAATCCCGCAGATCGGGCTCCGTGGCCACTCCCAGCGCCCGCCCCGCGCGGGACACCAGTTCCCGCACCGCCTCGTCCTCGGCGGGATCCCTGGCCAGCACATCCGCGGGAAGAACCCGTTCCGGCAACTCGTAGTGCCGCTCGAACCCCCGTCGCGTGCCCGTGGTCAGCTCCCCGGCCGCGAACAGCAGTTCGCAGGCGCGTTTGGTGTCCGAGCGGTTCCACCACGCACCCTTGCCCCCGTGCTGCTCTCCCCCGATCTCACGCTCCAGCGAGCCGGCACCGATCGGCCCCGACTCCTTGACCGCGGTAAGCACCTCGTCCAGCAACCGCGGAGCACGTTCGAGCAGCTCCCGGTAACCGCGCCGCTCGGGATCGCCGAACTCGCGCATCCGCCACCGCAGCAACGGCCAGTCCGCCACGGGGATCAACGAGGCTTCGTGAGCCCAGTACTCCACCAGCAGGCGGGGACGCCGCGACGAGGGGTTCCAGGCGGCCGTGTCCAACAGCTCGCCGTCGTAGGCGCCCAGCCTGCTGAACAACGGCACGTAGTGGGCGCGAACCGCCACGTTGACCGAATCGAGTTGGAAGAGGTTCGTGCGCTCCAGCACCCGGCGCAGCTGCCCGCGCCCAGGAGGGCCCGCGGGAGGGGCGTCGACGAATCCCTGCGCCGCCAGCGCGGTGCGTCGGGCCGCTTCGGCATTCATGGTCCGCATGGGCGCCGATCATGCCAGCGGTGTCCGACACACCACGCGCGCTGGGCTCACCGCGGGGCACGAGCGCGAACGGCCTTGACCGTACACACCGGGCCCGGCACGTTAGGTTGTCCGACATGGCCGATGCTGATGTGCGGACCGCCGTTGTCTCGGACGCCGCCGAAATCGCCCGGATTCAGCTGAGCACCTGGCGTAGTGCCTACAGCGAGCTGCTCCCGGAAACAGCGCTGGACGAACTGAACCAGGAGGAGACCGAACGACACTGGCTGGAAGCGATCGAAGACGATTCCGCGAAGGTCCTTCTGGCCGAGGAGGGCGGCTGGACCGTCGGTTTCTGCGCCGGGGGAACCGCGCCCACCTCCGAGACCGCCAACGCCGACGGCGGTCTGCCGGACGACGCGAGCACGGTCGGACTCGTCAGCACACTGCTCGTAGAACCGAGGTGGGGACGCCGCGGTCACGGGGGCAGACTGCTCTGGCACCTCGCCGAGCACCTGCGTGGGAACGGCGTCACCCGAGCGATCACCTGGGTGCCGGAGTCCGACGAGGCCTCCATGGCCTTCTACCGCGGAGCCGGATGGGAACCGGACGGAACGGTCCGCACCCTGGACGCCCAGGGACACCCGCTGCGCGAACTGCGGCTGACCGGCGGAGTGGACCTGCGTCTGGAGTGAACGGCACCTGACGCGCTTCCCGTCTCGGCGGGCAGCGCGTCTCGCGGAGCTCTTCCGGTCGCGTCGTTGGTCGGGTCGCGGGGTTTTCCCTCGACTCCGACAGTACCGAAACGACCACCCTGCCAGGCCGGGTGACCGCGGGCTCTCCCGCGTCACGCTCTCGCGGGAGGGCCCCGACGTCGTGCGGGGCGCTGCCCGGAGCCGGGCACCCGTCACGAGCCGGCGGGAGGTTCTGACCAGCGACCACCCACGCAAACCGAGCCGGAAATCCCGGTCAGCCGCGCACGTGCTCCCGCTGCTCCAGATCGATCGCCTTGCGCATGGCCTGACGCCCACGGTTGCGGTCGCCGGCCAGGTCGTAGGCCTGGGCCAAAGCGAACCAGGCGCGCCAGTCCCCCGGTTCCCGCTCCAGTTCGACACGTTTCCGCTCGAACCACTCGTCGGCCGCCTCACGGCGCACCCTGCCGGACGGGCGCAGCGGCAGATGCGAATGATCCGGCAGCGTGCCCTCGTCGGCCAGTCTTCCGGCGAGTCGCTGCGTACGGACTCCGAAGCGGATCTGGTCCGCCACCAGCACCGCACCGAGCACCGGCAGCACGAGTACCGCGACGCCCAGCACGATCACGAGTGGCCTGCCGCTGAGCAGCATCGTCACCGCACGACTGCCCATCATCACCAGGTAGACGAGCAGGACGACCGCGATCAGCAGGGCGTAGAAGCGCGGACCGAACAGTCGCGAACGCCGACCGGTCTCCTCGGACATCACAGCCCCAACAGCGCGTCCAGCCCCACGGTCACACCGGGGCGCTCACCGACCTCGCGCACAGCCAGCAGGAGACCGGGCATGAACGAACGACGATCGTAGGAGTCGTGACGCACGGACAGCGTCTCCCCCTCGGTCCCGAACAGCACCTCCTGATGCGCGACCAGACCCGCCATCCGGACCGAGTGCACGTGAACACCGTCCACGTTCGCCCCTCTGGCACCGTCCGGGTCCTTGCTGGTGGCATCGGGCATGGAGGGGAGTTCGGCGTCCTCCCGGGCCCGGGATACCACCCTGGCGGTCCTGGCCGCGGTACCCGAGGGGGCATCCGCCTTGCGGGGATGATGCAGCTCCACTATCTCGGTCGAATCGAAGTACCTGGCCGCGATCTCGGCGAACTTCATCGACAGCACCGCGCCGATCGCGAAGTTCGGCACGACCAGCACACCGGTGGTCGGGTTCTCCCCGAGCCAGCCGCGCAGGGTCGCCAGCTCGGACTCGCCGATCCCGCTGGTACCGACCACCGCGTGGATCCCGTGCTCGACGCAGAAAGCCAGGTTGTCCATGACCGAGTCGGGGTGGGTGAGGTCCACGGCCACCGTCGCTTCCGAATCGAGCAACCCCCGAAGCGAATCACCACGGGTGATCTCGGTGACCAACTCCGTGTCCCGGGCCTCTCCCACGGCCCGAACGGCCTCGCTGCCCATCCTGCCGTGCGCCCCGAGCACTCCGACCCTGATCGGATCCACCGATTCGACTCCCTCCGCGCGTTTCGGCCGCTCTTAGGACACGACCCTAGACCACGGTTCCGCCCGTTCCACCGGATCACCCCGCACTCGTCCCCGGCACGAACTGCGCACGGCCCGTCCGAAGACTCTCCGGACGGGCCGTCGCGTTTCAGCGGAGGACCAGGCGGGGCCTCACTCCTCCGCGGACTCGCTCTGCGTCTCCGGCTGCTCTTCGGCGGTCTGTTCCGACTCGGACTCCTCGTCCACCGGAACCAGGCTGATCTTGCCTCGGCTGTCGATGTCGGCGATCTCCACGCGGAGCTTGTCCCCCACGTTGACGACGTCCTCGACCTTGCCGATCCGTTTGCCGTTGCCCAGCTTCGAGATGTGCACCAGCCCGTCCTTGCCGGGCATCAGCGAGACGAACGCGCCGAAGGCGGCCGTCTTGACCACGGTCCCGAGGAACCGCTCACCGACCTTGGGCAACTGCGGGTTGGCGATCGCGTTGATCCGCTCGATCGCGGCCTCCGCCGAAGGACCGTCCGAAGCCCCGACGTAGATGGTGCCGTCGTCCTCGATCGTGATCTCGGCACCGGTCTCCTCGGTGATCGTGTTGATCATCTTGCCCTTCGGGCCGATGACCTCGCCGATCTTGTCCACCGGGACGGAGACCGAGGTCACGCGCGGCGCGTGCGGGCTCATCTCGTCCGGAGAACCGATCGCCTGGGCCATCACGTCGAGGATGGTGAAGCGGGCGTCCTTGGCCTGGTTCAGCGCCTGGCCGAGGACCTCGGAGGGGATGCCGTCGAGCTTGGTGTCCAACTGCAGCGCGGTGATGTAGTCCTTGGTGCCCGCGACCTTGAAGTCCATGTCGCCGTAGGCGTCCTCGGCCCCGAGGATGTCGGTCAGGGCGACGTAGCGCGTCTGGTTGTCGACCTCGTCGGAGACGAGTCCCATCGCGATACCCGCCACCGGGGCCTTGAGCGGAACGCCCGCGTTGAGCAGCGACAGCGTGGAGGCGCAGACCGATCCCATCGAGGTGGAACCGTTGGAGCCGAGCGCCTCGGAGACCTGACGCAGCGCGTAGGGGAAGTCGTCCCTGCTCGGCAGCACCGGGACCAGCGCGCGCTCGGCGAGCGCGCCGTGACCGATCTCCCGCCGCTTCGGGGTACCCACTCGCCCGGTCTCACCCGTGGAGTAGGGCGGGAAGTTGTAGTGGTGCATGTAGCGCTTGCTGGTGTCCGGACCGAGGCTGTCGATCGTCTGCTCCAGCCGGAGCATGTTCAGCGTCGAGACGCCGAGGATCTGGGTCTCGCCGCGCTCGAACAGCGCCGAACCGTGTGCCCTCGGCACGACACCGACCTCGGCCGAGAGCTGACGGATGTCGGTGAGCCCCCGTCCGTCGATGCGGATCTGCTCGCGGATGATCCGTTGCCGAACCAGCTTCTTGGTCAGCGACTTCAGGGCAGCACCGATCTCCTTCTCCCGGCCGGCGAACTGCTCGCCCTCCTCGACGCCGACCCGCTGCAGGGTCGTTTCCTTCAACTCGTCGAGGCGCTGCTCGCGCTCCTGCTTGCCGCCGATGGCCAGCGCTTCGGCCAGCTCCTCGGAAACGGCCTGCTCGACGGCGGTGTAGGCGTCCTCGGCATAAGCCGGGTACACCGGGTACTCCTCGCCGGAGGAGTGCGGCGCGGTCTCCGCCAGCCTTTGCTGCGCCTCACAGAGCGTGCGGATGAACGGCTTGGCCGCTTCCAGACCACCCGCGACCACTTCCTCCGTCGGCGCCTGCGCACCCGCGTCCACCAGGTCGGAGGTCTCCTCGCTGGCTTCGGCCTCGACCATCATGATGGCCACGTCGTCACCGACGACCCTGCCCGCGACGACCATGTTGAACACGGAGCGCTTGATCTGCTCGTGCGTGGGGAAGGCGACCCACTGGCCGTCGATCAACGACATCCGCGTTCCGCCGACCGGCCCGGAGAAGGGCAGCCCGGAAAGCTGCGTGGAGGCCGAGGCACCGTTGATCGCGAGCACGTCGTAGGAGTCCTCGGGGTCCAGGCTCATGACGGTGACCACGACCTGCACCTCGTTGCGCAGCCCCTCGACGAAGGACGGACGCAGCGGCCGGTCGATCAGCCTGCACGTGAGGATGGCGTCGGTGGAGGGACGTCCCTCCCTCCGGAAGAACGAGCCGGGGATCCGGCCCGCCGCGTACATGCGCTCCTCGACGTCGACCGTCAGCGGGAAGAAGTCCAGGTTCTCCTTGGGCTGCTTGGAGGCGGTGGTCGCCGACAGCAGCATGGTCTCGTCGTCCAGGTAGGCCGTTACGCTGCCCGCGGCCAGCTTGGCCATCCTGCCCGTCTCGAAGCGGACGGTGCGCTTGCCGAATTCCCCGTTGTCCAGAACGGCGGTGCTTTCGTACACCCCGTCGTCGTAAGACTGCGTCTCGGTCAACTGAAGCTCCTAGTCTCATGGGCTCGAAACGCGGAGGCCACAACGACCGCACGCAGCGTGGTCCGACGGGGCCGGTCATCGATCGAAGCCCAAGGGAGGTCTCCGGGACACCCCTTGTGGCCACTACCGAGGACCGGCGAAGGCCCCTGCTGAGCAGCGGTGTGGACTCTGTGTGTCGGCAGCCCGTTTCGCTTGCCTGTTGTGCTTGAAGATGTCCTCGCGGACGCCCACTCCATACAGCGAGGGGAGTGGCACTCGGCCACTCCCCTCGGCAGCTGTCAGCGGCGCAGTCCCAGTCGCTGGATCAGCGAACGGTAACGCGTGATATCGGTCCGCGTCAGATAGTTGAGCATCCGACGCCGGCGACCGACCATCAGCAGCAGGCCACGGCGGGAATGGTGGTCGTGTTTGTGCTGCTTGAGGTGCTCGGTCAGTCCCGAGATCCGGTGGGTCAGCAGGGCGACTTGAGCTTCCGCCGATCCGGTGTCCGATTCGTGCAAACCGTACTCGGACAGGATCTGCTGCTTCTGGGTAGTGGACAACGCCACGAGTGAATCTCCTTATTCGTGTCCCGTGTTGCCGACATCGCTCGAATGCGACATCGAATTACGTATCGTCACCGCCGGGCTGACAACCGACTCGTCAAAATCGGCGATCACCCATCGGGTTGATCTCCGGCCACCACGGACCGCAGCCGGATCTCGCCACCGAGCATAACAGCAAGCCCGGATGGAATCGGTATACCCGCCGCGCGGCGTGTCACGGGGAAGTCAGCGGAATCCGGTGCACCGTCCGGTAGGTCAGCACGCCCCGCTCCCGCTCACTGGCGACCACGTCGAGCGAGTCCGCCGACCACGCCGGCCCGGTGTAGTCGTTCAGCCACCCGGCGAGTCGATCGGTTCGAACCCTGCCCCCCGACCAGCGTGCCACGGTAACGTGCGGCCGAAAACGCCCACCGTCGGCGCCCGCTGCCTCGGCCAGTCGCCGCAGGTTCCTCAGCGTCGCTCCCCGGTCGTCCTCTTCCGGGGCCGGAACCACTCCCACCCAGAGCACTCCGCGGAAGACGCCGGCCCCGGCGAGACGCAGCCGGGGTGGCACGAATCCCGGATCGCCGCGGAGGAGATCGGCCACGCCGCTCCGGAGGCTCGCTGCCACTCGCTCCGGATCGGCCTCGTCCCCGTGGAAGCACAGCGTCGAGTGCCACTTCCCGGCGGGAACGAACCTGAATCCGCGCAACTCGTCCACCGCAGCCGTCCAGTCGCCGGGCGGCTCTTCCCCCAGCACGGTGGACAGGTCCTCGACAGCGGCGGCCGAAGGCCACAGGGCCGTGAACAAACGCATGACGGTCACATGCTAGTAGGACTTCCTCGCCGCGGCCTTTCCGAACCGAAATGCCGAACGCCCCGGACGGGGCTTCAGGAAGCGCCGGTATCCGAGCAGGCCGCTCTCCGCAACAGCCCGGCCAGCGCGGGGTGCTGCTCGTCGAGCAGCTCGGCGACCCGGTGCAGCTCGTTCGGCCGGGCCAGCCGCCGCAGCACCGGCCAGGCGCTCTCCTCCTCGTCGGTCTCGTCCTCGACCGGCACGCTGTCCCGGCCGAGCGAAGGATGGGACGCTTTCACGTCCCGCAGAGCCTGCTTCACCGATTCGGCCTCACCGGCGAGCACCCCCGGATTGAACACCTTCCGTTCCAGCATCACCAGCCTGGCCAGCACGGAAGGATTGCCGATCTTGGCCCGCCTTCCGCTCATCACCTGACTGAGCATGGGGGCGCTGATCCCCAGCACCTCGGCGAGCTGGGTCTGCGAGGTCCGGTAGGCGACGACCAACCGCCGGACCCGATCACCCAACGGCTCCCCGTACCACTGGCGCTGTAGGGCCAGGTTCCGTTGGACGATCTCACGCTCCTGCACTTGGCGCCCCCGGATGCCGTTTCGAACCACGAACTCTCGGCTTCCGAATATTGCCAGGCCAGCGACCCCGACAGTCCCGAAAAACGGAAAAAGGTTCATAACGGCTTGACATACCGAAACGGCTCGACAGCTCCGGAGGAGCCGACCGAGCTCTCGGTCCGGGCGGTCACACCCCCAGGCAGGAACGGGTCTCGGCCACGTCCAGCTCCATCCGGCGCACCAGCTCCTCGGAGGAGTCGAAACGCACCATCCCCCGCAACCTGCGCACGAAATCCAACTCGGCGTACTCGCCGTAGAAATCCCGCTCGACGTCCAGTACGAAGGCCTCGACCGTGCGCTCGGTGCCGGAGAACGTCGGGTTGCTGCCCACCGAGACCGCGGCGGGCAACGTGCTCTCCGGGTGCTCGGCACCCCGCTGCCTGTGGGTGAACCAGCAGGCGTACACACCGTCAGCGGGGACCGCCGCGAACTCGGGCATGGACAGGTTGGCCGTCGGATACCCGAGCTCGCGGCCGCCCCTGCCCATGCCGCGGACCACGATCCCCTCCAGCCGGTGGCAGCGTCCCAGCGCGGCGGAGGCGGCCTCCACGTCTCCCGCGTCGACGCAGGAACGAATGAAGGTCGAGGAAAAGGTGACCGGGAACTCCTCCTGAACGGCCCCGTCGGTGTGGCCGGACAACAGATCCGCCGATTCGACCTCGAAGCCGAAACGCCGCCCGAGCGTGTGCAGCAGCTCGATGTTCCCGGCGGCCTTGTGCCCGAAGGTGAAGTTCTCCCCGACCACGACAGCGGCGGCGTGCAGCCGTTCCACGAGGATCTCGTGGACGAACTCCTCGGGTGACATCTTGGACAGCTCCGGGGTGAACGGCAGCACGCAGAACACGTCCACCCCGAGCTCCTCCACGAGCTCGGCCCGTCGCTGCAGAGTGGTCAACTGCGCCGGATGACTCCCGGGACGCACCACCTCGGAAGGATGCGGATCGAAGGTGACCAGCACGCACGGGAGATCACGCTGTCGCGCCCGCCGCACGGCTTGATCGATCAGTTGCTGATGTCCCCGGTGCACACCGTCGAAAACTCCGATGGTGACCACGCACCGACCCCATCCACCGGGAAGCTGTTCCAAGCCACGCCAACGCTGCACGGCTTCCCACCCTATCGATCCGCACGCGCCACGCAGCCGGGACCTCGGCGTGTCGCCACTTCCCCCGCGAGCCCGGTGCGTTCTACTGCTCGGCCCGGGGCCCGAAGCGTGCGTGGGCCGTGGCCGCGGCGAGCATCAGCAGCGCGGCCGACGCGGCGGCGATGACGTTGGTCGGCGGTTCCAGCACGAAGGCCCACCGGGGATGGTCGGCGTGGCCTCCTGTGGTGCTGCTGCCGTGGGTGCCTAGCAGTAGGGTCAGCAGCACGTAGGGGAAGGCCGTGACCCAGCCGCGGGTGGCCCCTGCGAGCGTGGCTGTGGTCAGGGTCATGCCGGTGAGGCCGGCCAGGTTGCGCAGTCCGGCCAGGGCCAGCTCGGAGCTGTGCGTCCACAACGGCAGGCAGGCCAGCGCGGCCGGGAGCGCAGTCGCGGTCAGCAATCCGAGTCTGACCACACCTTGAGAGCGTGGGGCGGTGTCCCAGAGCCTGGTGGGCGGACGTAGGTACAGCGTGATCATGCAGGCCAGCAGCAGTGGGCTGAACAGGCCCAGCGGCACGTGGAGCTGGCCGACGTTGGGCACCGGCACGGGCAGGCGGTCGGCGCCGAAGAGAGCGTTGACCAGCGCCACTGCTGCGCAGCCCGCGGTGTGCGGCAACCAGCGATGAGCCCGCAGCAGCAACCGGAGCGGGGTCATGCGGGGAGTTCCGGCATCGGGGTGGTGCAGTCGTTGTTGGCCGGTATCGCCTCGCGCACCCAGGCCTGTCGCACGTCCTGCGGAGCGCTCAGCAGTTGTTCGACCTCGCTCGCCCGGTTGGGTGGTGGGTTGAGCTGTTCGGTGTTCAGCTCGGGGTTGAGCCTGTGCAGTATCCAAACCGTTCAACTCGACGCGCCCCCGCTGCGGGGACAACACGGTCGACAGCAATCCCAACAACGTGCTCTTGCCCGCCCCGTTCGGCCCCAGCAACGCCGTCACACCCACCGGCAACGCCAGGTCCACATCCCGCAGCACGGCACGGCCCCGATACGCGTGTCCCACACCTTCGGCACTTACAGTAATCAACGTAGTTGCCCTTCGGATGCCGAGACTGCGGACCGGCGCGGACGCTAGCACGATGATCCCGGTGACCGGCGTGTGATCTTGGCGGGCTTCACCCCGGCAACGACGGGCCCATCCGCGCGGCTCCAGGGCGCGGGCTCACCGGTGGAAGTCCCCGAGGACCGGACCCGACCCCCCGCTTGGAGGAGGTCACCCGGCGGGGCGCAGCACCAGCACCGGCTTGGCCGTACGATCCCGGTCGCGCAGCAGTGCGACGGCGTGCCCGTCCGGGGCGAACACACCGTAGGTCTCGGAAAGGCCCGACCTCGAAACGGCCTGGCCGTGCGCCACGGCACGCGCCGTGTCCGCGTCGACGTCGACCCGCGGAAAGGCCGTGCCCACCGCACGATCCAGATCCATGGACAGCTCCGGCCGCTCCTCCAGGGCCTCCAGCGTTCGTACCGTGGCCAGTCCGAACGGCCCGACCCTCGTCCGGCGCAACCTCGTGAGATGCCCTCCGACACCGAGAGCCTCCCCCAGGTCACGGGCCAGCGCGCGCACGTAGGTCCCGGAGGAGCACTCCACCAGCACGTCGACGTCCACGACATCCGCTTCCTCGCGGCGCACCGCGAGCAGGTCGAAGCGCGAGACGGTGACGGGACGAGCTTCCAGTTCGACCTGTTGACCCTCGCGGGCGAGTTCGTAGGCGCGCCTGCCGTTGACCTTGACGGCGCTGACGGCGCTGGGAACCTGTGCTATCTCGCCGGTCAACGCCGCCACGGCTTCCGAGAGTTCCTCGTCGGGAACCCCGGAGGCGTCCGCGGAGGAAAGTCGCTCCCCTTCGGCGTCGTCGGTGCTGGTGGACGAACCGAGTCGGATCGTGGCGAGATAGGCCTTGGTGTCCAGGGCTAGGTGACCGAGCAGCTTGGTGGCACGTTCCAGCCCCAGCACCAGAACACCGGTGGCCATCGGATCGAGCGTGCCCGCGTGCCCCACCTTGCGGGTCCCCATGATGCGGCGAACACGAGCGACCACGTCGTGCGAAGTCATCCCGGCCGGCTTGTCCATGACGAGCAAACCGGCCGGCACCGGCTGCTTCGAGGAATTTCGGGTCTGTCGCGACACGGCGCCCCATCATCCCCGATCCCGAAAGCACGGCCGAAACCGCCCACCGAGGCCACGCCCCCCGGACGGGTGCCCTCACGGGGATCGCTACGGTAGTGCGTCGTAACGAGCAGGAGGTTTCCACGGTGACGATCAGACCGATCCGACGGTTCGGCGACCCCGTACTGCGCACGGCGGCGGACCCCGTCACCACGTTCGACGACAGTGTCACCGCGCTGGTCTCCGATCTGCTGGACACCGTCGCCGAACCCGGGCGCGCCGGAGTGGCCGCTCCCCAGATCGGAGTGAGCCTGCGGGCGTTCAGCTACAGCGTGAACGGCGAAACCGGTTACGTGATCAACCCCGAGCTGGTGGAAACGTCGGGGGAGCAGGACGGTGAGGAGGGCTGCCTGTCGGTGCCGGGGCTGAGCTTTCCCACCCACCGAGCCGAACACGCGGTGGTACGCGGCGTTGACCTGCGGAACGATCCCGTCACTGTTTCCGGGTCGGGCTTGATGGCCCGCTGCCTGCAGCACGAGACCGACCATCTGGACGGAATCGTCTACCTCCAACGTCTGGACGAGGATCTGCGGCGCACCGCGCTGAAGGAGGTCCGGTCCACCGACTGGTTCTGGAACGGGAGCCAGTGAGGTTTTCCACCCCCCTGTCGTAGGTGATCGCTAGGCGGGGGCTCCCGCGGACTCGTGAGCGGGTGTCCGACATCGGGTAGTCACGCAGGCGGATTCCGACCGGACGGAGCTCACGAGCTCTGGGACACCGATTCGCCGTGTTCCGGGGTGGCACCGACCACCGCCCAGCGCCCGGAACGGGCGCGCAGCAGCAGCGTGAGCAACCTGCCGAACATGAACAGGCTCAGTCCGGTCCAGATCCCCGCCAGTCCCCAGTCGAAGACGAGCGAGAACCAGATCAGCGGCAGGTACCCGACCGCCGCACTGATCATCGTCGCGGTGCGCAGGTAGGCCGCGTCACCTGCGCCGAGCAGCACCCCGTCGAGCGCGAAGACCACGCCTGCGATCGGCTGCAGGGCCACGAAGAACCACCAGGCGTACGGAATCTCGGCCAGCACGGCGGCGTCGCCGGTGAAGGCGTTGGGCAGTGGGCCGGACAGCGCCGCGAACACCAGCCCCAGCACGATGCCGAAGCCGAGTCCGTACCAGCTCACCTGCCTGCCGATGCTTCTGGCCTCCCGTGCCGACTCCCTGCCGAGAGCGGCCCCGACCAGAGACTGCGCGGCGATGGCCAGCGAGTCCAGCACCAGGGCGAGGAAGCTCCAGAGCTGCCAGACGACCTGGTGGGCGGCAGCGGTGTCCGCCCCGGTGCGCGCCGCCACCGAGGTGGCGGACAGGAAGCAGGCCTGGAAGGCCAGGGTCCGCAGGATGAGGTCCCTGCCGAGCACGAGCTGAGCACGCATCACACGCGTGTCGGGCCGCGTTCGCACCCGCTCGACGAGCAGCGCGCGGACGAACAGGGCCGCCGCGACGGTCTGTCCCACGACGTTGGCCACCGCCGAGCCCTCCAGCCCCAGTCCGACCGGATAGACCAGCAGCGGACACAGCACCAGGGAGACGCCGTTTCCGGCCAGTACGTAGCGCAGCGGTCGGACCGTGTCCTGCACCCCGCGCATCCATCCGTGCCCGGCCAGGCTGATCAGCACCATCGGAGCGCCGATCAGCGCGATGCGCAACCAACTCGTGGCCGTCTCCGCGATGGCGCCACCGCCGGTCATCACCCGGATGACGGGCACGGCGAACAACTGCGCCAGCAGCAGAATCGCCAGGCCGACACCCGCGCCCAACCAGCTGGCCTGCACACCTTCGGCGACCGCGTCCTCGCGACGTCCCGCTCCGTGCAACCGCGCCGCGCGGGCGGTGGTCCCGTAGGAGAGGAAGGTCAGCTGGCTGGAAACGACCGTGAAAAGCGTTCCCCCCAGCGCCAGTCCGGCCAGCGGAACAGCCCCCAGATGACCGACCACGGCCGTGTCCACCAGCACGTACAGCGGTTCGGCGGCCAGGACTCCCAACGCCGGAATCGCGAGTGCGAGCAACCGTCGTACCGGGACGCGTTCCGCCGTCTCGGACACCTGACCTCCTGTAAGCTACGGTTGCCGGTTTCGCCCCTGACGGGTGAAGGCTACAGTAAGGGGCGAGTATGGACAACGCCGATTACATCGCGGGTGCGCTTCGTCTCGCGAACGCGCGCACGGACGACCTGGAGACGCTCCGGGCGGAACTGCACGGCGAACCGTGGTGGTCCTCCCGGCTGACCGAGCAGGACCTGAAGACGCTGCGCGCAGTCGCGGCAAGCCTGCGTCAGTCGATCGAGGCAGCCGTTTCCGGAGAGCACGAAGCTCTCACTGCCGAGGTCAACCGGTTGTTGGCCACGTATCCACCCCGGCCGAGGTTGTCCCGCGGTGAGCCGGAGCAGCACCGCGATTGGCACGTGCACATCGCCGATGTCGAGACACCACCCGCCGCCGGGATAGCGGCCGCCGCCGCTTGGGGACTCGCGCAGGGAATCGTTCGACACGGCACCGAGCGCTGGGGGAAATGCGACGCTCCGGCCTGCGGAACCTACTTTCTCGACACGTCCACCAACCGGGCCAGGCAGTTCTGCTCCGCGCGCTGCGCGAACCGGGTTCACGTGGCCGCTTTCAGACAGCGCCGACGTTCCTGATCCACGAAGTGCGACAGTCGACGGCCCCCGGCCCATCAACGCGACCGCGCGACGTTTCGCGCGAAACCGGCTTCTCGAAAAGGATCCGAAAGGACGGTTCCGCGCCAAACCACCGGTGGACCGGTCGTCTGAGGGCTCACGCCTCCTGTGGGCGGGAGTCCTCCTCGTTCTCGCTCGGATCCTCCGAGCTCTGCTGCTCGGATCCCTCATCCGAGTCATCCGCCGAATCCGCCTTCCGATACGGATCGACCTCGCCGGCCGGAACGGCGTCCGAAGCCAACCTCGCCACCTCGGCGTCGGCTTCCCTCGCCTGTGCCAGAACCTCGTCCAGACGACGAGCGTTCGCCGGAACGGAATCGGCGACGAAGGTCAACGTGGGAGTGAAGCGCACTCCCGTCTGCCGCCCGACCCTGGAACGCAGTGTCCCCGTCGCGCTGCTCAACGCGACCGCCGTGGCCGACTCGTCGACATCGTCCCCGAAAACCGTGTAATAGACCGTCGCGTCCCGCAGATCGGCTGTGAGCCGCGCATCGGTAATGGTCACCATAGCCAATCGCGGGTCTTTGATCTCGTGTTCCAACCCGGACGCCACGATCTGCGCGATCCGCTTGGCCAACCTACGGGCGCGCGCCGTATCAGCCACGGCGCACCTCCTCTGCTGATCCGCCTCCACCGGAGGCGGTCCCCATCGTCCTACTCACCCGAAAATCACCGCGAACCCGGCCCGGCCGGGTTCGCCGCAGGCGGGGTGCCGAACCGCCCGCACCGCCGAACAGGTTCAGTCCTCCGGCCCGAGCATCCGATGCCGAGCCGAGAGCAACTCCAGCTCGGGATACCCGGCCACGCTGCGTTCACAGGCTTCGAGAATCTCACGAACCTGTCCGGCCTCGCCGGACACTGCCGACACCCCGATAACCGTACGCCGGTAGAGATCACGCCCGCCGACCTCCGCGACGGCCACTTCGAAACGCCGTCGCAACTCGGAGACCAGCGGACGAACCGTCGCACGTTTCTGCTTCAACGAATGGACGTCGCCGAGAAGCACGTCCAGTTCGAGCGCTCCGACATACATCAGCAAACCGCACCACGTCGACGGGCCCACGATCGAGGGGGCCGTCGTGACAACGGCCCCCTCGACGCGGTGCTCAGGATCGCGGCTTCTCCTGCATCTCGTAGACCTCGACCACGTCGTTTTCCTTGATATCCGAGTAGGATCCCAAGGTCAGACCGCACTCGAAGCCTTCGCGTACCTCGGTGGCGTCGTCCTTGTACCGCTTGAGCGAGCTCACCGTGAGGTTCTCCGAGACCACCACGCTGTCCCGCAGCAACCGGGCCTTGGCGTTGCGCCGGACGATTCCGTTCAGCACCATGCTGCCGGCGATGGTGCCGACCTTCGAGGACTTGAAGACCTCGCGCACCTCGGCCCTGCCGAGCTGCACCTCTTCGTACTCGGGCTTGAGCATGCCCTTGAGCGCCTGCTCGATGTCCTCGATCGCGCGGTAGATCACCGAGTAGTAGCGAATCTCCACGCCCTCGCGGTTGGCCACCTCGGCGGCCTTGCCCTCGGCACGGACGTTGAACCCGAGAACGATCGTGTTCTCCGCGGTAGCCAGGTTGACATCGCTCTCGTTGATGCCACCGACGCCACGGTGAATCACACGCAGCTCGACCTCGTCGCCAACCTGGATCTTGTTCAGGGACTCCTCCAGCGCCTCGACGGTACCGGAGTTGTCACCCTTGATGATCAAGTTGAGCTGGCTGGTCTCCTGCAGCACCTTGTCCAGGTCCTCCAGGCTGACCCGCTTGCGCTTGGCGGCGTTCTGCGCCTCCCTGAGCCGGGCCGCGCGCCGATCGGCGATCTGCCGGGCCACCCGGTCCTCGTTGACCATGAGGAAGGTGTCACCGGCCCCCGGGACGGAGGTGAAGCCGACGACCTGCACCGGCTGGGATGGCTTGGCCGCGGTGACGTCCTGATCGTGTTCGTTGATCATGCGACGCACCCGCCCGTGCGCACCCCCGGCGACGACCGAATCGCCGACCCGCAGGGTGCCGCGCTGCACCAGCACGGAAGCCACCGGACCGCGACCACGGTCGAGGTGGGCCTCGATCGCCACGCCCTGGGCCTCCATGTCCGGATTCGCCCGCAGGTCGAGGGTCGCGTCGGCGGTGAGCAGGATGGCCTCGAGCAGGCCCTCGATGTTCTGCCCCTGCTTCGCGGAGATCTCCACGAACATCGTCTCGCCGCCGAACTCCTCGGCGACCAGGCTGTACTCGGTGAGCTGCTGCTTGATCCGCTCCGGGTTCGCGCCGGGAACATCGACCTTGTTGATCGCCACCACGATCGGGACGCTCGCCGCCTGGGCGTGGTTGATCGCCTCGATCGTCTGCGGCATGACGCCGTCGTCGGCGGCGATGACCAGCACGGCGATGTCGGTCGACTTCGCACCGCGGGCACGCATGGCCGTGAAGGCCTCGTGACCCGGAGTGTCGATGAACGTGACCGGACGCTCCTCGCCCCCGAGCTCGGCCTGGACCTGGTAAGCACCGATGTGCTGGGTGATTCCGCCTGCCTCGCCCTCCTGGACGTTCGACTTGCGGATGGTGTCCAGCAGCCTGGTCTTACCGTGATCGACGTGACCCATGACGGTCACGACCGGAGGCCGGGAAACGAGTTGGTCGGCACTGCTGTCCCGATCGCCGAACGTCAGATCGAAGGACTGCAGCAGCTCCCTGTCCTCGTCCTCGGGGCTGACCATCTCGATCTTGTAGTTCATCTCGTGGCCGAGGAGCTCGAGCACCTCGTCGGAGACGGACTGGGTGGCCGTGACCATCTCGCCGAGATGGAACATGGCCTGCACCAGCGAAGCGGGGTTGGCGTTGATCTTCTCCGCGAAGTCGGTCAGCGAGGCACCACGACGCAGGCGCAGCGACTCCCCGTTACCGCGCGGCAGGCGCACTCCGCCCACGGAGGGCGCCTGCATGTTGTCCATGTACTCCTGACGCTTCTGACGCTTCGACTTGCGTCCGCGCCGGGAAGGACCGCCCGGCTTACCGAAGGCACCCGCGGTTCCGCCACGGCCGCCACCCGGACGGCCACGGAAACCGCCACCGGCGGGAGGAGCACCGCCACCGGGACCACCGCCGGGACCGCCACGGCCGCCACCGGGACCACCGCGACCGCCACCACCGGCGCCACCACCGGGGCCACCGCGACCGCCGCCGGGACCACCGCGACCGCCACCGCCGGTACCGGTACCGGCGCCGGCGCCACCGCCGGGGCCGCCACGGCCGCCGCCGGGACCACCGCGACCGCCGCCACGGCCGCCGCCCGAACCTGTTCCGGAACCACTGCCGGACTTGGGAGCACGGGAAGGCATCATGCCCGGATTGGGCCGCGGAGGCATCATTCCCGGATTCGGGCGCTCTCCGCCCTCGGTACCCTGAGTGGACTTGGCCGCGGGGCTCTGCTGCTGTCCGGAACCCTGCTGACCGCCCTGCTGGGGGCCCTGCCTGTCCGGACGCTGGCCACCGCCCTTGTCCGGACGCTGGCCGCCGCCCTGCTTGTCCTGGCGCTGACCACCGCTCTGGCCCTGACCTCGTCCGGACTGACGTTGGGCGCCCTGGCCACCTTGACCGCCCTGGCCGCCCTGGCCGCCCTGGCCACCTTGGCCGCCGCCCTGCTTTCCTCCGGAGCCGCGCTGGGCCGGAGAGCCACTACCGACGCCGAAGGGGTTGTTCCCGACTCGCGGTGAACGCGATCCCGACTTCGACGACTGCGGCTTGGGAGGAACAACGCTGCCGTCGCCACTGTCGGTGGCGCCGCCACCGGACTGCTGTTGCTTGGGAGGGCGCGGACCGGGTTTGGGGACGTTGCGCGGGCCCGGTTTGGGGGCCTGGCGCTCGCCCTTGCCCGTTCCGGAAGCCTCTTGGCCCTCCGGCTTCGCGGCCGGTGCCTGCTGGGCCTGTTGACCACCCTGCTCCGCACCGGACGACTGCTGCTCGCTCCGCGCTGCTCCGTCCTCCGGCTGCGCCACGCTCTCGGAACCGGTGGACTCGCCGGTTGCCTGCTCCGCGGCGGGCTGCGTCTGCGGAGGCCCCGGCTTGGGGCCCGGCTTCGGCCGCGGTCCCGGCTTCGGGACGCGGGCGGACTTGTCGCCCTGGGCCGGAGCAGACTGCTCGGCCGCAGGCGAAGCCGCCGCTGCCTGTTGGCCGTTGGTTTCGCTCTTCGTCTCGGCCGACGCGGTGGCGCCGCCGTTGTCCGAACCACGTCCGGAGGACGCGTTCGACTTGGTGAACGCGTCACGCAGCCTGCGCGCCACCGGTGCCTCCACCGTTGATGACGCGGACTTCACGTACTCACCCTGATCGGCGAGTTTATTCAGTACGTCCTTGCTTGTAACGCCGAGCTCCTTGGCGAGCTCGTGCACGCGGGCCTTGCCTGCCACTGCTCTCCTCGTCTGGTGAGGTCGGGCGGCAGACCCGCTCGACCTCGTCCTACTGCCGGTACGCGTTCATGGCTTCAGCTTCACGGCTGATTCATGACGGGTCGACCTGCTTCCTTCAACTGCCTGGCACGAGAAACTCTCGCATCGGCTTGCTCGTGAGCAACCTGCTCCACATAGGCCTGCACTGTTGTGCTGTCGAGTTGTCCTTGCACACGCAGAGCGCGTGAAAAGGCCCGACGCCGCTCGGCCGA
The DNA here is from genome assembly GCF_013408175.1 of Actinopolyspora biskrensis. Taxonomy (GTDB): domain Bacteria; phylum Actinomycetota; class Actinomycetes; order Mycobacteriales; family Pseudonocardiaceae; genus Actinopolyspora; species Actinopolyspora biskrensis. The sequence goes on along the minus strand of NZ_JACBYW010000002.1, from coordinate 110,217 downwards.
ACGCAGGCACGCGGTATCGGGGTGCAACCAGGCACCTCGCCCCGGGCGCCTGCGCCGAGGATCGGGGACGGTCCTCGAACCGTCCTCGGCCACCACTCGCAGCAGATCGGAGGCACACGTTCGGGTTCGACACCCTATACACGTCCGAATCGGCTCGTGGGTTCCACCACGGACGCCAGTTGATCGTGTACGGATTCCCGCCCCCTCGCGTTGAGCCACTTGTGATTCTAACCTGCCGCTGTCACTCAGCCGAACCCACGGTCGGAAGATCGTCCATCGGAGGGACGAATCCCTCGGCACCCGGGGGTTCGGCATCGGGGTGCCCTGCCGTGGTCGTGGGAGAGCTCGGGTCCGCATCGCTGCGGATGTCGATGCGCCACCCGGTCAACCGCGCTGCCAGCCTGGCGTTCTGTCCTTCTTTGCCGATCGCCAACGAAAGCTGGAAGTCCGGAACTATCACCCGCGCCGTCTTGGCGCGTTCGTCGACCACCTCCACCGATACTACCTTAGCCGGTGACAGGGAGTTGCCGACGAAAGTGGCCGGATCCTCCGAGAAGTCGATGATGTCGATCTTCTCCTGCCCGAGCTCGTTCATCACGTTGCGCACCCTGGCCCCCATGGGACCGATGCACGCACCCTTGGCGTTGACCCCCTCCACCGTGGAATGCACGGCGATCTTGGACCGGTGCCCGGCCTCGCGCGCCACCGAGGGGATCTCCACCGTGCCGTCGGCGATCTCCGGCACCTCCAGGGCGAACAGCCTGCGGACCAGGTTCGGGTGCGTTCGCGACAACGTGATCTGTGGCCCACGCACCGTCCGGGAAACACCGACGACGTAGGACTTGATCCTGGTGCCGTGCTCGTAGCGCTCCCCCGGGACCTGCTCCGCGGCGGGGATGACTCCTTCGCTGTCACCGATCTCCACCACGATCATGCCGCGGGAGTTCGCCCTGGCGTCGCGCTGGATCACGCCGCCGAGGATCTCGCCCTCCTTGGTGGAGAACTCGCCGAAGGTCTTCTCGTGCTCGGCGTCACGCAGCCGCTGCAGAATGACCTGGCGTGCCGTGGTCGCGGCGATCCTGCCGAATCCCTCGGGGGTGTCGTCCCATTCCTCGGCGACCTCACCCTCGGAAGTGAGACTGTGAGCAATCACACGCACCACGCCGGTCTTGCGATCCACCTCGACTCTGGCGTGCGGTTGGTGTCCTTCGGTGTGCCGATATGCTGTCAGCAGGGCTGACTCGATGGCCTGAAGGACCGTTTCGAATGGGATGTCCTTGTCGCGTTCGATCGCCCGCAGCGCGGCGATGTCGACGTTCACCTCGACTCCTCCGTGTCATTTCCGTCGCCGTCGGCGGCGACGTCCGCAGCCCGATCGAGCTTGACCAGTTCCTCCGCCGGTGGCTGCTGGAACTCAACCTCGACCACCGCGCGCTCGATGTCACCGTAAATCAACCGCCGTACCCGGCCATCGGCGAGAACCCACACGCCGGACTCCTCGGCCGGCCCCACTCTGCCGAGGAATTCACCACCGTCGGTCAGCAGAATCCTCGCGAGCCTGTTGCGCGCACGCCGCCAGTGCCGTTGCCTGGTCAACGGCCGGTCCACTCCGGGTGAGGTGACCTCCAGAGTGTAAGAGCCGACGAGCACGTGGTCGTACTCGTCCAGCGCCTCGGACAGGGCTCGGCTGACGTCGGCGATGTCGTCGAGGTCGACGCCGTCGTCGGCGTCTATGACCACCTTGAGCTGACGTCGACGACCGGACTGCTGCACATCGAGCTCTTCGAGATCGAACCCCACCTCGGCGACGGTCTGCGCCACGGTGGGTCTCAGGCGCGCGACTATTTCGTCCCGCGGCGGGCTGGACACGTTTTACACTCCAAATGTCTGCGGCGGTTGAAGTTGTCCGGTGCACGGCAACGCCGAAAGACCTCATGTGATCCGACGTCGCCCGCTTCGCGGGGACGCGAAGCTCCACGGCCGAGTACACCGATAAAAACCGTGGTCTTCCAGGGTATCGCGTCCCACCGGCGGAAAGCGCGGCACACGCCTTCCGCCGACCGCGGACCGGCGAGACACCACAGCCACGTCCCGGCGCGGGCTTGCTGGCAAGATGTGGAGCCGTGGATATTCCCTCCAGGACCGGCTCCACCTCTCGGCCCCACCGACTGGGCAGACGCGAACTGCTGCGCCTCTCGGCGCTGGCACCGCTGGCATCAGCCTTGATCAGCTGTTCGGCTCCTGCGGACGAGAACCCCGACCTGCTCGTCCCCCTCGCCGACGACGCGGGCTCGGACGCGGAACTCGCCCGGGCCACGGCGGACAAGCACCCCGAACTGGCCGAACGGGCCGGAGCGGTCGCCGAGGTGCGAACCGAGCACGCGAAGAACCTGCGACGGGAAATCACGAGGATCACCGACGAGCGGACGGCCGCGGGCGAAGACCGCTCCGCCCCGGAGGTCACCGACGATCCGGGAGAGGCCGCGGAGAAACTGCGCGAGGCCCTCGAGAGCGCGCGGCGTCGAACCGCCGAGACGGTTCCCCGCGTCTCCGGTTACCGGGCCGGCCTGGTCGGCTCGATATCCGCGGCGTGCGCGAGTTTGCTGGAGGTCGTCCGATGAGTTCCGCGGAACTGTCCGAAACCGGCGAACGCGCTCTGGAACGGGCTCTCGGGACCGAGCACGCCGCGGTCTGGTTGTACGGGTTGGCGAAGGCCTTCGCCAACGACTCCGGAGTAATTTCCGCCGTCGACGAGGGGATCTCCGCGCACCGGGAGCACCGCGACCGGACGAGGCGGTTGCTGCGTGCGGCCGGCAGCACTCCTCCCCCCGCGAAACCCGCCTATCAGCCTCCCGGGGCCGTCACGGACCAGGCGTCGGCGGTTCACGCGCTGATAGCGGCGGAGCAGGACTGCTCGGTCGGCTGGCTGGCCGTGCTGGAGCGCTCGGAGAACAGGCGGCTCAGCGAACTCGCGCTGGACTGCCTCACCGGTTCCGCCACTCGCGCGACGACGTTGCGGCTCGAGGCCGGGGAGCGGCCGAGCGCTCCCGCATTCCCCGGCAGGGAGTGACCCGTCCGGGGCCTGCGGGCTACCCCGGTTCGCGGTCCTGCTTCGCCCCCAGCTGCAAAGCGTCCGAAGTGACGTGCTTCAGCCTGCCGTCGTCGCGGCCACTGCGGTGGAAGTAGGAGGACTCCCCGATAACCACCAGGCGTTCCCGGTGGGTCGAGGCGTACCCGTAGTCGTGGGTCAGCTCCGGATACCCCTCGGGGACCCGGCTTCCCGCCGTAACCAGGTCCTCGATGTTGCCCGTTGCGTTCCTCGTCGCCAGCTTCTCCAGCTCGGCCGCGGAGGAGGCGTCGGGCATCAGCACGGTGACCACGGAGGTCAGCACGCGCTCCCCGTTGGGCAGCTGGGTCGTGTAAAGAGCGCGGGTGATGTGCGAGCAGGCGGTGTCCTCGAAGAAGTCGGCGATCTTCATGGTCGAGTGGTCCGCGCAGTTCGCCGGCTCGTCGCCCGCGTACTTCTCGAAGTCGTACTCGGTGTTCGGCCCCTCCTGCCGCGTGGCCGGATCTTCGGATGCGGACTGCGTGTCCGAGGGTTTGACCACCAGCCACAGCACCCCGGAGAGCACCGAGACGAGCACCAGCACCAGTCCCCGGATCACCCATCCCGTGGGGGTGATGCCCGCGCCCGCCCGCGACTCACCCGCTCCGCTCGGACCGGGACCGGACTGCGCGGCACCTGCGGCGTGCGGGGGGCCGCCGACCGCTCCCCGGTCCGTGGCCGTCCGTTCGGCGGGACGCTGCCCGGACGTGGCCCCGGGTGAGGGAGCGGAAGAGCCCGCTCCGCGCGGGGGTGCCGAATCAGCGGGTGGCCGCGAACCCCGTGACATGTTCGAGGGCTCGGCCGCCGCCTGGTGTGGCGGGAACGTGGGACGGGTCCGCTCCTCGCCGGCCCCTCCCGCACCGCCTTCCGGATTCCAGCCCTGCGTCACCCGGTCAGGTGGACCACCGGAGCCTCCCCGGACAGCGTTGAGTGGCGCGGTGTCCCCGCGCTCGAAGTTCTGCTGCGACCCCGTCATCTGTTCGGGTGCACCGTGGTGATCCGACACGGGCACCTACCGTAGCGGGTAACGAGCGGGTGGAGAACAGCACATCACCGCAACGGAGCGGAAGGATTCCGCCGCAGCGCGTCCGACACGAGCCGGACGTCGGCTTCCGTGTTGTACAGGTGGAAGGCCAGTCGCAGCCTGCCGTCCCGCGCCGTACAGCGCACCCCGGCGGCACGCAGCTCCGCCACGGCGTCGGCCGCGTCCAACGAGACTATCGGGGACTCGGGGGGAGGTGCCTCCAGTTCGGCGCACAGCGCCCCGGCCAGTTCCAGGCAGTGCTCACGAACGGAGGCGAGGTCGACGGTCGTCAGCCAGCCGAGCGCGGCCGCCGCCCCCACCTGGGCGAACCAGTCCGGGGAGGCGTCGAACGCCCCGGCCCCGTCGGCCAGCCGCAGCGGCAGCCCGTAAAGGTTGTTCCGGGGGTCCTGACCCGCGTACCAGTTCGCACCGTGGGCTCGCGGGAGATCCAGCACCTCGGGACGTGTCGCGAGCCAGGCCGCCCCGCGGGGAGTCATCAACCACTTGTACCCGCATCCCACGATCCACTCCGCCCACTCCAGCTCCAGCGGCATCCACCCGGCCGCCTGGCTGACGTCCAGCAGCACCCGGACACCGTGCTGTTCGGCGGCGGCACGCAGCTCCTCCGGACGGAACACCCTTCCGTCGGCGGACTGCACCAGGCTGACGGCGACGACGTCGTGCTCGGGTACGGCTTCGAGCAGCCGGTTCGGCGGGACCTCGGTGACCCGGACCCCCCGATCACGCTGCACCGCGAACGGGAAGGTCACGCTGGTGAACTCCCGTTCGACCACCAGCACGCTGCTTCCCGCGGGGACCCCCGCTGCCACCGTCCCGACCAGCTGGGAGACCGAGCTCCCCGCGCTCACGCGGTCGCTCGGCACCCCTACGAGGTCGGCGAACCCCTCCTTCGCACGCGCAACGGGCTCGTCGAACTCGGTGGCCGCGATCCGCCCCTCGCTCCACCGGGTGATCACCTCGTGCAGGGAGTCGGCCACGAAATCCGGGGGAACCCCGATGCCGGCCGTGTTCAGGTATCCGGGGTCCACCCCGAAACTCGCACCGAAGGCTTCTCGCATGGGGGGATCCTAGGGCAGCAGCGGTTTCACCTCGTGCTGCGCGTCACCACGCCGCCCCTCCTAGACTCGGGAAACATGCGCAGTGAGGAAATCGAGATACGCACCGGCAGCCGCGAGGTGGTCCGCGACCTCAACACGGAGTGCGAGAAGTTCCTGCGCGGTGTGAACGACAGCGAGGGTCTCCTGCACCTGTGGGTACCGCACGCCACCGCGGGCATAGCGGTCCTGGAAACGGGCGCGGGCAGTGACGAGGACCTGCTCGCCACCCTGCGGGACCTGCTCCCCGCCGACGACCGCTGGCGACACCGGCACGGTTCCCCCGGACACGGCAGGGACCACGTGCTTCCCGCCCTGGTGCCGCCCCACGTCTCGGTGCCGGTGCTCGGCGGGAGCATGGCCCTGGGAACCTGGCAGTCCGTGTGCCTCGTGGACACCAACACCGACAACCAGGTGCGCCGGGTCCGACTGAGTTTCCTCGCCGGATGACCCGTTGAACCGCCTGCCGCCGCGTGTCCGCACGCGGCCGGTAATCTCGAGATCGTGACACAGCCATCCGGTGGGCACGACAACACACCCGGCCGAGCTGGATTCGGCCCGCAGGGCGGACAGCCTCCACAGTGGCCCTCGAACCCGAGCGGTCCCTCCGGCGGATGGTCGGCAGGAGGGCACTCCAGCCCGTACGGCTGGCAGACCGATCCGTCGCGGCCCGACTCGCCGAACGGTTCCGTCTACCGCGGTTTCGGAACTTTCGAGGAACCGGCCGGAGGCGGCAAGCCCCCCGGCAAAACGAGCTGGGGAGTGATCGGCGTCCTCGTTCTCGTGGTCGCCCTGCTCGGAAGCGCGGTGGGACTGGGCATCTACTACGGGACCGCGGAGCCGGGGGGCCAGGAGGCCGCGGGCGCGGGCGCGGGCGCGGGCAACCGCACCACCTCACCGACCTGGACACCTCCCGCGGCGCCCGAACTGCGGATCGAGGGCTGGCAGGTCGGCTACAACTCCGAGAGCCAGCTCGCTTACGACGTTCCCGAGAACTGGAACGTGTTGGACTCCGGGCAGGATTACTCCATCCCCGCTCTCGGCGACATCACCTTCCACGGCCTGGTCGACGGCCCCTACTACGACTGCGGGGGGAAAGAGGTCGTGGGCGGGCGTGCCATCAGCACAACGGTGAAACCGGACAGGAGCATGTCCGAGACGGCGAAGAAGTTCCTCCGGCGGTCCGGCCGTCATTTCTACACCGACGCGGGGAAGGCCGGAGAGGTCTCCGTCAACGCCGAGGAACCGCGCGACGCCGACGTCGAGGGCTTCGAAGCCGTCCGGATCTCCGGAACCGTGAAAATGCCGGAAGCATCACGGTGCCTGCCCACCGAGGCCAAAATCTCCACCCTGGTCGTCCGGGCGGAGAACAGCTACGTCGTGCTGGTCGTCAGCGCGGACAGCGAACGTCCGGCTTCCTCGCCGTCGGCTCCCGGGGAGCGGACCGTACCGCGCGTGCTGGACAGCGCCCGTCCCGTCCGGTGAGGCTCCGCCGATCCGCTGCGGTGCCCCGTCGGAGAGGCCGTGAGCGCGGCGACACCCCGGCGGGAACCGCCGGAGCCCGGAAGCCGCTCCCGAGCGCGGGCCCGTTCGCCTCTCCCGCGAACGGGCCCGCCGTCGGCGGTCGTCGTTTCAGCTCCGTACCAGCTCGGCGAGGTGCTCGACCACCTCGCCGGCGGCCACCTCGGTCCGCTCCCCCGCTGCGCGGTCCTTGAGCTCGACCACGCCCCTGGACAGTCCCTTGCCGACCACCAGGATCGTGGGGACGCCGACCAGCTCCGCGTCGGCGAACTTCACCCCTGGTGAGACGTTCCGGTCGTCGAGGAGCACCCGGACACCCGCTTCGTCCAGCTCAGCCGAGATCCGCTCCGCCTCGGTGCCGAGGCTCTCGTCCTTGCCCGCGATCACCACGTGCACATCGGCCGGAGCCACCGCACGCGGCCAGACCAGCCCGAGCTCGTCGTGGTGCTGCTCGGCGATCGCCGCGACCAGCCGGGACACCCCTACGCCGTAGGAACCCATGGTCACCCGTTTGGGCTTGCCGTCCTGTCCCAGCGCGTCCAGGGAGATCGCGTCGGTGTACTTGCGCCCGAGCTGGAAGATGTGCCCGATCTCGATTCCCCGCGCTGCCTGGAGAACACCGTGCCCGTCGGGGGAGGGGTCTCCTTCGCGCACCTCGGCTGCCTCGATCGTGCCGTCCGGGGTGAAGTCGCGGCCGCACACCAGGTCGAGGACGTGGTGGTCGGACTTGTCCGCACCGGTGACCCAGGCGGTCCCGTTCGCCACCCGGGGGTCGACGAGATAACGCACCCCGTTGTCCTGCAGGGCCTTGGGCCCCACGTAGCCCTTCACCAGGAACGGGTTGGCCGCGAAATCGGCGTCGTCGACGAGGGCGACCTCGGTCGGTTCCAGCGCGGCTTCCAGCCTCTTCGTGTCCACCTCGCGGTCGCCGGGTACGCCCACCGCGAGCAGCGTCCACTCCTCCGATCCCGGTTGCCGCGTCTTGACCAGCACGTTCTTCAGCGTGTCCGCCGCGGTGAACTTCCTTCCCGACTCCGCACCGTTCAGGAACTCCACGAGACTCTCGATGGTCGGGGTGTCCGGAGTGTGGTGCACTTCGGCCTGCGGACGCCCTTCCACGGGCAGTTCGGGGGCGGGCGGGGTCGTCACGGCCTCGACGTTGGCCGCGTAGTCGGACTCGCTGCTGCGGACGAAGGTGTCCTCTCCGGTGGGGCACTCCGCGAGGAACTCCTCGGAGGCCGAGCCCCCCATCGCGCCCGAAGTGGCCGCCACGACGGTGTAGCGCAGTCCGAGCCGGTCGAAAAGCCTCGTGTAGGCGTCCCGGTGCAGCCGGTAGGAGTTCCCGAGCTGCTCGTCGTCCAGATCGAAGGAGTACGAGTCCTTCATGACGAACTCCCTGCCACGCAGGATCCCCGCCCGGGGACGCTCCTCGTCGCGGTACTTCGTCTGGACCTGGTAGAGGATGACGGGGAAATCGCGGTAGGAGTTGTACTCACCCTTGACGGTCTGCGCGAACAGCTCCTCGTGGGTCGGGCCGAGCAGGTAGTCGGCCTTCTTCCTGTCCTTGAGGCGGAACATGTTCGGGCCGTACTCGGTCCAACGCCCGGTCGCCTCGTAGGGCTCCTTCGGAAGCAGGGCGGGCAGGTGGATCTCCTGGCCGCCGATGGCGTCCATTTCCGCACGCACCGCCTGCTCGATGTTGCGCAGCACGCGCAATCCGAGCGGCAGCCAGGAGTAGATGCCCGGCGCTACCCGGCGCACGTATCCGGCGCGCACCAGCAGGCGGTGACTCGGCACCTCCGCATCCGCCGGATCCTCCCGCAGGGTACGCAGGAACAACGTCGACATCCTCGTGATCACGGCTGCGCGCTCCTTTACGCCTCGCGCTTTCCTCGCGTATTGCCGGAAAGCCTAGCTGGTCATACGAACGGCGATATCAGTGACTCCCGCACCCGGGCGCACGGCCACGACACCCTGTCCTCCCGATCCGGCCGCACCGCCGGGAGGGATTCGACCAGCACATCCTCGCAGGCTCCCGATCGGAGGAAACCAACCGAGCGGTTCGGCCGACCACGGATGGATATGGCTCAATCGGGATGAGGCGACCGAGTCACGGAAAACGGACGGAAATGGACCCCGAGGACCACGAGAACCGAACACGATTCTGGCACCCGGCACGGAGATTCGACGGGAAACGCCACGTCTTCCACGGAAACGGCCCCGGAACCGGCTGGTGCGCGAAGGACACCCTGTGCGGTTCGTCCATCGACCCGGCACCCGTGAGTTCCACCGAGTGGCTGCTTCACCCGACCTGCCCGGACTGCTGGGAGGAGCTCGTGCACGAGCAGATACCGGACTCCCCGTCCGAGGCCCCGCCGGACGGCGGTTCCTCCTGACGAGTCCTCTCGGAACGACTCGTCCCGGACGATCGCGCGGGTCGGTTCGCCCGGCGGGTCGGGTGGGGCGGACCTCAGCCGACCCGCCGAGCGGGGCAACCCGCAGGTCCCCTAGGCTCACGTCACGTGCTCGTACTGTTGCCACCCTCCGAGACCAAGTCGAGCGGAGGCGACGGCCCGCCGCTGCGCCTGGAGACCCTGTCCTTCGAACAGCTCAACCCCACGCGGGAACGGCTGGCCCGGGCGCTCGCGGAGCTCGGCAAGGACCTGCCCGCGAGCCTCGCCGCCCTGGGACTGTCCGAACGGCAGACCGGCGAGGTCGAGCGCAACGCCGCGCTCTGGGACTCACCGACCAGGCCCGCCCTGGAGCGCTACACGGGGGTGCTCTACGACGCGCTCGACGTCGGTTCCCTGTCCGGTGCGGAGCGCGCCCGCGCGGACACCAGGCTCGCCGTGGTCTCGGCGCTGTTCGGAGTGGTGCGCGGAGGCGATCCCGTACCGGCGTACCGCCTGTCGGCCGGGTCCACCGTTCCGGGGATCGGCGGTCTGCGCGGCGTGTGGCGCCCCGAGCTGACCCCGCTGCTCGGAGCGCAGCCGGGGCCCGTCGTGGATCTGCGCTCGGGTGCTTACGCGGCGCTGGCCAAACTCCCGGACGCCATCGAGGTGCGGGTGGTCACCGAGGACTCCTCCGGGACCCGCAAAGCCGTCAGTCACCACAACAAGGCCCACAAGGGCAGGCTGGCCAGAGCGCTGGCCAGGGCCGAACGCGAACCCGAGGGGATCGAGGACGTGGAAGAGGTCGCCCGGCGGGCCGGAATGCGCTGTGAGCGCACGGGAACGCGCGGCCTGCACATCGTGGTCGACTGATGTGAGCTCACCCCCATCCGCGGGAAAACACCCCCGCGTGATCGACGCGTGCGCTAGAGTACGAGCTCGCGTTCCGGCCTTCGGCGGACCGAGTTCGTCCTCCGGAACCGAAGCCGCCGCTCACCCCTGCCGGCAACCGCGACGGGAAGGGCTCCCCGGACGCGGAGGCCGCGGACCCCGAGGAACGCGCGGGCAGTGGTGAGCCACCCGCCGGATGCCGAGACACCTCCGCCGGAACCGCGCACCGCCCGCATCGCACCCTACCCCGAGGAGGCACGCCGAACGTGAGCGACGAGCCCGCGAGCGGCGACCCCGACCGGGTGCACGTCGTCGGGATCGGTGCCGACGGCTGGGAGGGGCTCTCCCCCGCCGCACGCCGCACCGCCGAGACCGCCGAAGTCCTCATGGGCAGCCACCGGCAGCTCGCACTGGTCCCGGAGACCACCGGTGAGCGGGTGCCCTGGCCGTCCCCGCTGCTACCCGCGCTCCCCGGACTGCTGGCCGAGCACGCCGGACGTTCGATATGCGTGCTGGCCAGCGGCGATCCGATGTTCCACGGGATCGGGGCCACGCTGGCCAGGGTGCTCGGACCGGAACGGCTCGACGTTCTCCCCCAGCCGTCCTCGGTTTCGCTGGCCTGCGCCCGACTCGGCTGGCCCGCCCAGGACGCCCGGGTGGTCAACCTCGTCGGAAGACCGGTCGAGAACCTGCTGCCGGGACTCGCGCCGGGCGAGCGCGTCCTGGTGCTCAGCTCCGACGGAACCACTCCGGCCGCGGTGGCCGAACTGCTGACCGCCCACGGCTTCGGCCCCAGTGAGCTGACGGTGCTGGAGAACCTGGGTGGGCGGGACGAACGGGCTCTCCGGGAAACCGCCGCGGAACTGCGGGCCAGCACCGCGGCGTTGAACATCGTCGCCGTCGAGTGCGCGAGTGACCGCCGAACGGGGCGGTTGCCGTCGACCCCGGGGCTGTCGGAGGAGCTGTTCGAACACGACGGGCAGCTCACGAAACGGGACGTGCGGGCGAGCACGCTGGCGCGGCTGGCCCCCCGTGCCGGTGAGCTGCTGTGGGACGTGGGGGCCGGTTCGGGCAGCATCGCGATCGAATGGGTACGCAGCGCCGCTTCCTGCCGTGCGATCGCCGTCGAGCGGGACCCGCGACGGGCCGAGCGCACGGCGAACAACGCCACCGCGCTCGGGGCCGGTTCCCTGCGGATCGTGCGCGGAACCGCCCCGGAGGGGCTGCGGGACCTGGAACAGCCGGACGCCGTGTTCGTCGGCGGAGGCGTGAGTGCTCCCGGTGTGCTGGAGACCTGCGTGGACGCGCTGCCGCGCGGTGGGCGTCTCGTGGTCAATGCCGTGACGATGGAATCGGAGTCGACAGTGACCGAATGGTATTCCCGCATGGGCGGGGAACTGGTACGGATCGGTATCGAGCAGGCGGGCCCGATCGGCGGTTTCACCGCCTGGCGGCCGGCCATGCGAGTGACTCAGTGGGCGGTGACCAAGCCTTGACCGTTCACTTCGTCGGAGCCGGACCGGGAGCGGCCGATCTCATCACCGTTCGCGGGCAGAACACCATAGCCTCCTGCTCGGTGTGCCTGTACGCGGGAAGCCTCGTGCCCGAGGAGCTGCTGGAGCACTGTCCGGAGGGAGCCCGGCTGGTCGACACGGCCCGCATGACGCTCGACGGGATCCTCGAGGAGATCCTCGACGCACACCGGCGCGGACTCGACGTCGCCAGGTTGCACTCCGGGGACCCATCCGTGTTCAGCGCGGTGGCCGAGCAGATGCGCAGGCTCGACGAAGCCGGGGTCGACTACGAGATGGTGCCGGGAGTTCCCGCGTTCTCGGCCGCGGCCGCGGCTCTCAACCGGGAGTTCACGGTGCCCGGTGTGGGGCAGACGGTGCTGCTGACCAGAACGGCGGCCAGGGCCACCCCCATGCCGGAGGGCGAGGACCTCGCCACGCTGGGGCTCAGCGGGGCCACGATGGTGCTGCACCTGGCCGTGAACAGGATCGAGGAGCTCGTCGAACAGCTCGAGCCCAACTACGGACCGGACTGCCCGGTCGCCGTGGTGGCGGGGGCCAGCAGGGCGGACGAGACGGTGCTGCGCGGGAGCCTCTCCGAGATCGCCGGGCTGGTCCGGAACGCGGGTATCGAACGCACCGCCGTGGTCGTGGTCGGCGAGGTGCTCACGGCGGGGCACTTCCCGGACAGCCACCTGTACTCCGCGAACCGCTGCCGGAGCTGACGGGGTTCTCCTGCGGAGGTCTCCCGGCGGGTGGGTTCATTCCCCGGGGAGACAACGCCCCTTGACCGTCCCGGCGCGGTCGATCACGACGGTCTCCACCTCGATGGGGGCGCCCTCCAGGGTCGCCAGGGCGACGTCCCGCGCCCCCCGCGCGACCAGATCACCGAGGGCGATCCCCTCCTCCGCCGAGGCCTCGAGCGCGTCCAGCGCCGTGTTGGCCCGCGCCACACGCTCCGACAGCCGCGCACTGCCCCCCGCCCGTTCGACGAGCCCGGACAACCACGCGAAGTCCACCTGCGAGCGCTTGGAGTGCAGATCGAGGTGACCGTCGGCCAGCTTGGCCAGCTTCCCGATCCCGCCGGCTATGGTCAGCCGGGGGACCGGATGTCTGCGCAGGTACTTCAGCACCGCTCCGGCGAAGTCGCCCATGTCCAGCAGGGCCTCCTCCGGTAGGCCGTGGAGCTCGGTCACCGTGCGTTCCGAGGTGCTGCCGGTGCAGCCGGCCACGTGCCGCAGCCCTTCCGCGCGGGCCACGTCCACTCCGCGGCGGATGCTGTCGATCCAGGCAGAGCACGAGTACGGAATCACCACCCCGGTCGTGCCCAGGATCGACAACCCACCCACGATCCCGAGGCGGGGGTTCCAGGTGTGCCGGGCGAGTTCCTCGCCCTCCTCCACCCACGCCTCCACGACCAGATCGCCGCTGTCGGCGTGGGCCGTGGCGATCTCCGAGACGAGCTCGCCGATCAGCCGCCGCGGAACGGGGTTGACGGCGGGTTCGCCCACGGGCAGCGGCAGTCCGGGTTTGGTGACCGTCCCGACCCCCCTTCCCGCGCGGAAGGCGACCCCGCTGCCGGGATCGCCCCGGTAGACGGTCACCCCCACGACCGCCCCGTGGGTCACGTCCGGATCGTCGCCCGCGTCCTTGACCACCCCGGCCGTGGCCCGGTCCTCCTCCAAGCGCTCCCGGGCCAGCGCGAAGGAGGGGTCGTGCCCCTTCGGCAGCTCCACCCGCACCGGGTCCGGGAACCGTCCGGTGAGCAGGGCGGTGTAGGCCGCCGCGGTCGAGGCGAGGGCGCACGCCCCTGTGGTCCACCCGTAACGCGGCCCACCCGTCTGTTCGGCACGATCGTTCACCACGGGAGAATGCACTCCATCGAGTCAGGATTCATTGTTTCGGGGGGTGTTCCGATGGGGGCGCGAGTACTCGTCCTCGGGGGTACCGCACAGGCTCGGCTCCTCGCGAACCAGCTTAACGAGCTCGGGGTCCCGGTGGTCTCCTCGCTGGCCGGACGCGTGCGGGAGCCGAAGCTGCCCGCGGGTGAGGTCCGCACGGGCGGTTTCGGCGGCCCGTGCGGGATGGCCGAGTACCTGCGCGGCGAACGGATAACCGCCCTGGTGGACGCGACCCACCCCTTCGCCACGCGGATCAGCGAGAACGCCGTGACCGCCACCACCGACAGCGGTGTCGAGATGCTCGTGCTGCGGCGCGCCCCCTGGACCCCGGGTCCGGGCGACGACTGGCACCGGGTCGGTTCGCTCCCGGAGGCGGCCGAGACCGCGCGGAGGCTCGGGAGCCGGGTGCTGCTCACCACGGGCAGGCAGGGGCTGCACCACTTCACGCGGGTGCGGGACCGCTGGTTCCTCGCCCGCACCGTGGACGCCCCGGACCCGCCGCTACCGTCCAACATGACCACGATCTCCGCGCGCGGTCCGTTCACCACGGAGGCCGAGCGCGAGCTGCTTCTGGAGCGGCGCATCGACGTGCTCGTGAGCAAGAACAGCGGGGGCCCGATGACCGAGGGCAAGCTCGCGGCGGCACGTGAGCTCGGGATTCCGGTGGTGCTGGTGGAGCAACCGCAGCCACCGCACGCCCCCACCGTGGACAGCGTGCCCGACGCGATCGCCTGGCTGCGGGAACGAGTCGACCGGCTTCACGCCGGATAACGCCGCGGTGTGAACACGGAGACCTCGTCCCCCCTGGTGACGAGCCGGGTCGTGGACGAGCCGACCAGCAGCAGGCAGCGCATGTCCACCCGTTCCGGGTCCAGCTCCCGCAGTTCGACGATCGTGACCTCCTCCTCCGGTCCACCGACGTCACGGCCGATCACCACCGGTGTGTCACCGGCGCGCTCCTCCAGGAGCAGGTCCCTGGCTGCCTCCACCTGCCAGCGGCGACTCCGCGAGGCCGGGTTGTATATCGCCAGCGCGAGGTCGGCCCCGGCAGCGGACCGCAGCCTGCGTTCGATCACTTCCCACGGTTTGAGCCGGTCGGACAGCGAGAGCACGCAGTAGTCGTGCCCGAGCGGGGCTCCCGCTCTGCTGGCGACCGCCTGCGCCGCGGTGAGTCCGGGAAGGACCCGGACCTCCACGTCCGCGTAGCGCGAGTCGTCGGCAGCCTCCAGGATGGCGCTGCCCATAGCGAACACTCCCGGGTCACCGGAGGAAACGACCACGACCCTGCGCCCCGAAGCCGCGAGGTCGAGGGCGTCCTCGGCCCGCTGGGCCTCGACGCGGTTGTCGGACGGGTGCTTGCGCTGCCGCGGGTTCGCCTGGATCCGATCGAGGTAGGGGCCGTAACCGACCAGGTCGTCGGCGGCGGCCAGGGCGGCCTGCGCCTCGGGGGTGGTCCATTCCCTGTCGGCCGGGCCCAGCCCCACCACGACGAGCTCCCCGCCGTGCGTTCCGTCCGGACGCGCCGGTGTCGCCGGAACGGGGGTTCGCGCACCGGTACGGCTGGGTAGCAGGGCCAGCGAGAAGTAGGGGACGCTGTCCGGGTCCACTTCGGCCAGCGGTGCGACCCGCTGCCTGGTGGTGCTCGCCCGTTCCACGTAGTGGGCCTCGTCGAGGCAACCGGCCTTGTCGAAGGCCTCGCGCACGCCTTCGAAGGTCCGGCCCAGTTTGAGCACGGCCGCCGCGTCGGTGTCCTGCAGCCTCCGCGCCAGCGTGTCGGGGTCGAGCGTGCCCGGAAGCACGGTCAGCACCTCGTCGCGCTCGGCGAGCGGGCGTCCCAGCTCGGCCGAGGCCGCGCTCACCGAATTCACCCCCGGTACCACCACGGTCTCGAAGCGCCCGGTCAAACGTTTGTGCATGTGCATGTAGGAGCCGTAGAAGAACGGGTCCCCCTCGCCCAGCAGCACCACGTCGCGTCCCGCGCTCAGGTGGGCCGCCAACCGTTCGGCGCAGTCGGCGTAGAACTCGTCGATGGCGCCCTGGTACCCGCCGGGATGGTCGGTCGTCTCGGTGGTGACCGGGTACACCAGCGGTTCCTCGGTCTGGTCGCCCCGCAGGTACGGTTGGGCGACCGAGCGCGCGATGCTGTTCCCGTGCCTGGCGCTGTGATAGGCGATCACATCGGCCTCACCGATCAACCGCGCGGCCTTGACCGTCACCAGTTCCGGATCGCCGGGACCGAGCCCCACTCCGAACAGGCGCCCGGTCGCGGGGTTGTTGCTCTCTTCGCTGTTCACTCTTCCTCGCTCGCGATCGCGTTGATGGCGGCGACCGTCATCGCACTACCGCCTCGTCTGCCGTGCACCACCAGGTGTTCCAGGCCGCTCGGATGCGCGACCAGTGCCTGCTTGGACTCGACGGCTCCGATGAAACCGACCGGGATCCCGAGCACGGCCGCGGGAGTGCCCGCGCCCTGTTCGACCAGCTCCAGCAGACGGAACAGGCTGGTCGGAGCGTTGCCGATCGCGACGACGGCACCTTCGAGCCGCTCGCGCCACAGTTCCATCGCGGCAGCGCTGCGGGTGGTTTCCAGCCGCGCGGCGAGTTCGGGCACGCGAGGGTCCGACAACGTGCACAGGATCTCGTTGTCCGCGGGCAGTCGGCGCCGGGTCACTCCAGCGGCCACCATCGCCGCGTCGCACAGCACCGGCGCGCCCGCGGCGAGCGCCTGCCGCGCCGAACTCACCACCCCCGGCGAGTAGGCCAGGTCGTCGACCAGGTCGACCATTCCGCAGGAGTGGACCATGCGGACGGCCACACCGGCGATGTCGGAAGGCAGCTCGTCGAGATCGGTTTCCGCGCGTATCGTCGCGAAGGAGCGGCGGTAGATCTCCTTGCCGTCCCGGATGTATTCGGTCACCGATCGTCCTCGTTCGTCGTCTCCTGGTCGCTGTTCACGTGGCCCGTCCCGAACCCGCCGTGCGATCCCGCGGCGGGAGCCACGGCACCGGAACGCCGCGCGTCTTCCACGGCCTCGGCCACCGTCTCCACCCCGGCGTCGTGCACCCTGGTCACCTCGTCGCCCCGCGCGCCGGAACTGACCCGGTACCCGGAGGAACCGGCCAGCACCTCCACCACCGGACCGCGCGGACGGCCGCAACGACGCGAGCAACCGACCCAGTGCACCGGCAGATCCCCCGGAGCGACAGGCGCACCGCGGGCCGTGCTGTACGCGGCGTCCCGGTGCACGTCGGCCAGGGACTTGGCACATCCGGGATCGCCCGCGCAGGCGGTCACACCGTTGAACGGCGAGGACGGATCGACGATCAAACCGCACGAGTGCAGTTCGGAAAGCCACGATTGGTGCTCGTGCTCGTCGACCCCCGGTAGGACCACTGTCCGCCACGGGGTCAGTCGAACGGCACCGGACGCGGCTTCGGCCGCTCGTATGATGCTATGCATCTGCGCTGGGGACAAGCGTCCCAGCGGTGCCCCCAGCCCGAGGGCCACCTCTCCCCGGGTTCGCGCGAGGACGCCCACCGATGGTTTTTCCTGCTGATCCCGCCGAACCCCGGAAAGCGGTGTGACTTCGACAACGGTGTCCTCCGCCGTCCCCGTTCGAGCACGGAGCGTGCCCGCGAGGTTCCCCGGTGTGTCCAGCTCGGCCACTCGCCAGACCGAGCCCCCTTGGCGGTCCCGTTCCGCGAGGAACTCCTCCGCGGCGACGACGGCCGCATCCGCGGCGTCGGCCGGCCCCACGCGCACTCCCGAATCGTTTCCGCCGAGCAGCACCGCGACCGTGCCCACGTCCAGTGGCAGCAGGCCGACGTCACCGCGCAGCCGCGAAACGTCCCCGCGCCCGTCGTCCACGGTGAACAGGAAACGTCCGGACAGCTCTGCCAACCGCGGAGCGGAGCAGACCCCCCGGTCCAGTTCACGGACGGCACGCGGCACCGACAACCACCCGGGGTCGTCCAGCCCTGCACCGGGACTGGCCACTATGTTCCGCACCCGTTCGTGGGTCAGCGAGGGAAGCAGTCCCACCGCGCCGATCCGTCGTCCGAGCTCTTCGGGGGACTCGACGCCGCGCAGCTGGAGGTTGGCCCTCGAGGTGAGCTCGACCGTGGAGTTGCCCAGCTCCTCCGCGGCCGTGACCAGCACTCGCAGCTGCTCGGTGCTCAACATCCCGCCCGGGACGCGGATCCGCGCGAGACCGCCGTCGGCGGCGGGGTGGACCTGAAGCGCACCCGGACAGGCGTCCGGCCTGTCACGTTCGGAAGCGAAGCCTTCGGACATCCCGGCGATGCTACGGGCCGCGGAGGTGTGCCACGAAACACGCCGAGGAGCGCGTCTCGTCACGTCAGCTTGACTGGAGATCGCCCCGTTCCCGAAACTGGAAGACGTATCCGCGGCGGTGACGGAGGAAGCCGGTGTGAATCCGGCGCGGTCCCGCCACTGTCACCGGGGAGCGAACTCCAAGCACGGTCACTGTCGAACGACGATGGGAAGACCGGAGGGAGCCAGGATCCGGGAGCCAGGAGACTCCTGCCGCCGCGACCGTCAGCAAAGGGGCGAGGACCCCTGGGAAGGTTCCTGATGCAGCGTACGACCGCGCGTGCATCGCGCGCCTGTCCTGGTCGACCGCCCCGGTTCTCGACGCCGAGGAGCGAGTCGCATGATCCTGCTTCTGTCCACATCCGACACTGACCTGCTCAGTGCGCGGTCCAGCGGCGCCGACTACCGGCTGGCCAACCCGGCCAGGCTCGGTGCGCGGGACCTGCCGGAACTGCTCGAGGGCGTCGACCTCGTGGTGGTGCGGCTGCTCGGCGGCCGCAGGGCCTGGGAGGAAGGACTGGACTTCCTGCTCGGTGGCCCGCGTCCCGTCGTGGTGCTCGGCGGCGAGCAGCAGCCCGACGCCGAGCTCATGGAGTGCTCCACGGTCCCCGGCGGCGTGTGCGCGGAGGCGCACGCCTACCTCGCCCACGGTGGCCCGGAGAACCTCGAACAGCTCCACAACTTCCTCTCCGACACCGTCCTGCTGACCGGCCACGGTTTCGCGCAGCCCGCCGAGACCCCGACCTGGGGGCGGCTGGAACGCACCCCCGGCAGGCAGGACGGCCCCACCGTGGCCGTGCTCTACTACCGGGCCCACCACATGGCGGGCAACACCGCCTTCGTGCACACCCTCTGCGAGGGGATCGAGAACGCGGGCGGCCAGGCGATGCCCCTGTTCTGCGCCTCGTTGCGCACCCCCGACCCCGAGCTGCTCGAAGCACTGCGCGGGGCGGACGCGCTCGTGGTCACCGTGCTGGCCGCGGGTGGGAGCAAACCCGCCGTGGCCACCGCGGGCGGCGACGACGAGGCGTGGGACGTCGGAGCGCTCGCACAGCTGGACATCCCGATCCTGCAGGGGATGTGCCTGACCAGCAGCCGTTCCGCCTGGGAGGACAACGACGAGGGGCTCTCCCCGCTGGACATGGCGACCCAGGTGGCCGTTCCGGAGTTCGACGGCAGGCTGATCACGGTTCCGTTCTCGTTCAAGGAGAACGACTCGGAGGGCCTTCCCGTCTACGTGGCCGACGCGGAGCGCGCGGCCAGGGTCGCCGGGATCGCCGTGCGGCACGCCAGGCTCGGTCACGTCCCGCCCGAGCGGAAGCGGCTCGCGCTGATGCTTTCGGCCTACCCCACCAAGCACGCCAGGGTGGGGAACGCGGTCGGCCTGGACACGCCGCTGTCCGCCGTGCGGCTGCTGCGCGCGCTCGGAGAGGCGGGCTACGACATCGGCCCCGAGGAGGGGCCGGACGCGCTCCCCGGTGTGGCGGCGCAGGACGGTGACGCGCTGATCCACGCGCTGATCGCCGCGGGGGGCCAGGACAGGGACTGGCTGAGCGAGGAACAGCTCGCGGGGAACCCGATCCGCGTACCGGCCAAGCGGTACCGGGAATGGTTCGACTCCCTGCCCGAGTCCCTGCGCTCCGACATCGAACAGCACTGGGGTCCCCCGCCGGGCGAGTTGTTCGTCGACCGCTCGCGGGATCCCGAGGGCGAGATCGTGCTCGCCGCGATCAGGGCGGGCAACATCGTGCTGATGATCCAGCCCCCGCGGGGCTTCGGGGAGAACCCGATCGCGATCTACCACGATCCGGACCTTCCGCCCAGCCACCACTACCTGGCCGCCTACCACTGGCTGACCGACGACTTCGACGCGCACGCGATGGTGCACCTGGGCAAACACGGCAACCTGGAGTGGTTGCCGGGCAAGACGGCGGGCATGTCCGCCTCCTGCGCCCCGGACGCCGCCCTCGCCGACCTGCCGCTGGTGTACCCCTTCCTGGTCAACGATCCCGGTGAGGGGACCCAGGCGAAGCGCAGGGTTCACGCGACGCTGGTGGACCACCTGGTCCCCCCGATGGCGCGCGCGGAGAGCTACGGCGACATCGCACGGCTGGAGCAGCTGCTCGACGAGCACGCCAACATCACGGCGATGGACCCGGCGAAGCTTCCCGCCATCCGCAGTCAGATCTGGACGCTGATGCAGGCGGCCAGGCTCGACCACGACCTGGGGTTGGAGGAACGTCCGCACGACGCCGAGTTCGACGACATCCTGCTGCAGGTCGACGGCTGGCTGTGCGAGGTCAAGGACGCCCAGATCCGTGAGGGACTGCACGTGTTCGGGGATCCGCCGTCCGGCCAGGCCCGGGTCGGCCTGGTGCTGGCGATGCTGCGGGCCAGGCAGATGTGGGGCGGCCAGCAGGCCGCCGTGCCCGGGCTTCGTGAGGCCCTCGGTCTCTCCGAGGACGGTTCGGAGGCGCGGGAGCGCGTGGACGACGTCGAGTCCCGCGCCCAAGCTCTGGTCGAGGGCATGGAGCGGCACGAGTGGCACGCCGAGGCGGCCGAAACCGTGTGCCGCTCGGTGCTGGGCGAGGTTCCCGGTCAGGTCGTCGAGGTCCTGCGGTTCGCCGCCTCCGAGATCGTCCCGCGGTTGAACGACACCACCGACGAGATCGGTTCCACCCTGCACGCGCTCGAGGGGGGCTACATCCCTTCGGGGCCGAGTGGTTCCCCGCTGCGCGGGCTCGTCAACGTGCTGCCGACCGGACGCAACTTCTACTCGGTCGACCCGAAGGGGATTCCGAGCAGGCTGGCCTGGGACACCGGATACGCCATCGCGGAGTCGCTGCTGGAGCGCTACCGCACCGACAACGGCGAGTGGCCCGGATCGGTCGGCCTGTCCGTGTGGGGCACCAGTGCGATGCGAACCTCCGGCGACGACATCGCCGAGATACTCGCCCTCATCGGTGTGCGCCCCACCTGGGACGACTCCTCGCGCCGGGTCAACGGGCTCGAGGTCATCCCGCTCGAGGAGCTCGAACGTCCCAGGGTGGACGTCACCGTGCGCATCAGCGGGTTCTTCCGGGACGCCTTCCCGCACGTGGTCAACCTGATCGACGACGCGTTCCAGCTGGTCGCGGAGCTCGACGAGCCGGACGAGTGGAACTTCGTCCGCGCGCACACCCGTGCCGACATCGCCGAGCACGGGGACCGGCGGCGCGCGACCATGCGGATCTTCGGCTCCAAGCCCGGCGCCTACGGGGCGGGGATGCTCTCGCTGATCGACAGTCGCAACTGGCGTGACGACTCCGACCTCGCCGAGGTCTACACCGTCTGGGGCGGGTTCGCCTACGGACGGGACCTGGACGGCGTCGCTGCCAGGCAGGACATGGAAAGCGCCTATCGCCGCATCTCGGTCGCCGCGAAGAACACCGACACCCGCGAGCACGACATCGCCGACTCCGACGACTACTTCCAGTACCACGGAGGCATGGTGGCCACCGTGCGTGCGCTGACCGGTGACTCCCCCGCGGCCTACATCGGGGACAGTTCACGCCCCGACTCGATCCGCACCCGTTCGCTGCACGAGGAGACCTCACGGGTCTTCCGTTCCCGGGTGGTCAACCCGCGCTGGGTATCGGCCATGCGCGAGCACGGCTACAAGGGCGCTTTCGAGCTCGCGGCCACGGTGGACTACCTGTTCGGCTACGACGCCACGACCGGCGTCGTCGGGGACTGGATGTACGAGAAGCTCGCCGAGACCTACGTCTTCGACGAGCAGAACCAGAAGTTCCTCACCGAGTCCAACCCGTGGGCGCTGCACGGCATCGCGGAACGGCTGCTGGAAGCGGCCGACCGTGAGATGTGGGCCGAGCCGGACCCGGAGACGCTGCAGGGGCTGCGGGAGGTCTACCTGCAGGTCGAGGGTGACCTGGAGGACGGACCGGGCGGGAGCTGATTGGGGCTCTCCCCGCTCTCCCCTGTCGTGGGCACTCGCTCTGCGGGACCTGCCGCGCTCCCGTGAGCGGGTGCCCCGACGTCGGGGAGCGGTTCACACGACGTCGGGACCGTCCTCGCGGGAGTCCCCGCGGCGGATCCGGTTGCTCGGGTCGTGCGCCTCTGCTCCGCCGTGCAGGAGACATCCACAGCAGCTCGCGCATCCACAGCTTCCGGCTCCGGGAGTTCCGTGCCCCGGACGATCGCCACGTGCTGGGAGCGTGTTCGACGAAGTTCTCCCGTTTCGCGGACTCCCCGCTCCCCGGGGAGCGTCCTGCACGACATCAGCGCCGTCCGCGCGAGGGACCCGGCCGACGGCCGAACCGGCGGCGGGAGGCGTTCGAGACCGAACGCGAAACCGCGGGAGGTCAGGCGAAACGCTCGGGGGCCAGCCCCGCCACCGCCCCGATGACGACGACGGCGGGAGGCTGTGTCCCCGCCCGTTCCACGGCGTCGGCGACCCCCTCCAACGTGCTGCGCAGCGTCTGCTGCCCCTGCATGGTGCCTTCCTGCACCACCGCGACCGGTGTGCTCGGTTCCCTGCCGTGCTCGAGCAGCACGTCCGCGAACTCGCGGATCCGCTTGACGGCCATCATCAGCACGAGGGTCCCGTTCAACCGGGCCAGCGCGGGCCAGTCGACCAGCGACTGCTCGTCGTGCGGCCCCACGTGCCCGGAAACCACGACCACCTCGTGCGCCACTCCCCGGTGCGTCACGGGGACGTCTCCGATGGCGGGAGCCGCGAAAGCGCTGGTTATCCCCGGCACGGCGGTCACGGCGACCCCGGCCTCCACGCAGGCGAGCAGCTCCTCGAAACCGCGCCCGTAGACGTACGGGTCCCCGCCCTTGAGGCGTACCACGAAGTTGCCCGCCCTGGCCCTGTCGATCAGCATCTCGTTGATCACGGACTGGTTCGCCGCACGTCCGTAGGGAATCTTGGAGGCGTCGACCACCTCGACATGCTGGCCGAGCTCCTCGAGCAGCTCCCTCGGGGCGAGCCTGTCGGTGATGACCACATCGGCCCGCCCGAGCAGCTGACGTCCGCGAACCGTGATCAGGTCCGGATCTCCCGGGCCACCGCCGACCAGGGCCACGCCCGGTTCGTGCGGTTCCACGTGCTCGTCGACCACGCCGGTGCGCAGTGCCTCGGACAGTGCTTCCTTGACCGCCCCGGACCTTCGATGGTCTCCCCCGCTGAGCACTCCGAGCAGCAGCCCGTTGTGCTCGGCCACCGCCGGTGTCACGGCTGTTCCCCTCGCCGCGTCGTCGGCGCGCACGCAGAACACGCGGTCCTGCTCGGCCTCGGCGACCACCCGTGCGTTGACCTCGCTGTCCGAGGTGCAGGCCACCACGTACCAGGCACCGTCCAGGTCACCGCGGTCGTAGGAACGGCGGCGCCACAGCAGTTCCCCCGATTCGGCCATGCCCTCGACCGCCGGTGTGGCCTCGGGGGACACGACCTCGATCCGCGCCCCCGCCTTGAGCAACCGGGGGATGCGGCGTTGCGCCACGGATCCGGCTCCGACGACCACCACCCGCTTGTCCTGCAGGTCCAGTCCGGCGAAGTAGTGATGTTGACTGTGCGAGCTCATCTGGGTAGTCGTTCCTGTCGATCAGCACCCCCGGCGACATCGGCGGGGTCGCGGTCCAAAGCTGTCGCTGTTCGCGTTCGGTCAACGCGCACGGGCGCGCGCGGAGTGCGGTGTCCCGGTACCGGAAAGCCTCCACCAGAGCGCGGCGCCTCCCCATGTTGCCATGAAAGCCGCCAGCGTCAGATACCCGAGAAGTTCGAAGTGATCACCGATACTCGCGACGAACCGAGCCGGTGACACTCCGAGCTCGGCCAGTACACCTGCGAGCACGACGACTCCGATCACCGCGGCCAGGCCCACGGTCAGCGCCGTCGTGGCGACGTTCACCCGGAGCCTGCGCACCGGTCGCGCCAGTGACCAGGTGTAGGCACGCGACATCAGCATCCCGTCCACGCTGTCCACGGTGCACATGCCCGCCGCGAACAGCAGCGGAAGGCTCAGCAGGGGCAGAGTCGGCACTTCCGCGGGCGTCACGAGGGCGAGCACGGTGATCTCGGTGGCCGTCTGCATCCCGAGTCCGAACAACAGACCGACCACGAAAAGATGCCACGAGCTCCCGATGAACGCGCGCATCCTGCCACGCAGCAACCGGGCCAGCAGACCACGCCTGCCGAGGACCTCCTCGACCTCGGCGTCGTCGACCTCGGATGTGCGCGCTCTGCGCAACAACCGCACCGCGTCCTTGAGGACCAGCGCGTTGAGCACCGCGAGCACGCCCAGCACGGTCACCACGAACACGTCCACCAACAACGCGGTGTGCGTCCCGAAGCTCTCGGCCCAGCCCTTCGCCGTGACGCCGGCGACGAAGGCGACGGTCACGGCGAGCAGCAGCACCACGCTGGAGTGCCCCAGGGCGAACCACATTCCCGTGGAGACGGGGCGTTTACCGCGTTGCATGAGCAGGCGGGTCGCGTCGTCGATCACGGCGACGTGATCGGCGTCGAAGCCGTGTCGCAGCCCGAGCACGTAGGCCGCCGTTCCGGCGGCGGCCAGGCCGCCCGCCGCACCGGGTGAGCTCTGGTAGAGCAGGTAGCCGCCCCAGCCCAGCAGGTGCAGCAACGCCAGCGCCAGGAAGACCAGCGCCACCTTGCCCCGCTGACCGATGGCCCGGCGGCGGGGGGCTCGTGCGACAGGCGTTCCGGGAGAAGTCATGCGTGAGGACCTCCTGGGTCTCCTCGCCCGAGGGATCGGTTCCGCGCGTCGCGGTTCGGCGCGCGGGCCGCAGGGAGTCTCCTGACTTCCGGATCGACGCGTCACTCCCGCCTTCCAGCTCGTCGGAGCCGTGGCCTGGTGGGAGCCGCTTCCCGGTCACAGTGGCGGGACCGTCTCGGAATCGCACCGAGTTCCTCGCCGTGCGGCGCGGAGTATCCTCACCCGAACGAGGGCGGGAGGTCAATTACGGTGAACTTCCTCACCGGATACGCGGCATCAGCGCGGAGTTCGGCGTGATCCTCGGCTCACCGAGCTCGCGCCGTGCGACGGAATCCCGATCAGGTGAGATCGCGTCGCATGCATCCGCGGTGCCACCGGTCGAGACCGCGGGCGGCTTCGTGGGCGCGGAGGTCTCGCAGCCCGGGAGTGATCTCGGAGTCGGACAGCCACCGGAATCCGCACCGGAGGTAGTACGGCCCGTTCCAGTCGACGTGGCGGAACGTCGTCAGGGTGAGCGCGGGCAACCCGCACCGGCGTGCCCGATCGGCGAGGTGCTCCACCAGGGCGGCGCCGAGCCGCTGGTGGGCGTGGTGGGGATGGACCGAGACCTGCTCGATGTGGGCGCAGCCGTCGAGGACCCGTGCGAGCAGGTAGGCGGCGACCTGCTCGTGTCGGTCGACGACCCACGCGTGCCCGGCGTCGACGAAACGCCGCAGTTCCGGCGGGGAGGGCGGGTCGTCATCGGCGACGGCGTCCATGCCCAGTTCGCGGAAGGACTCGCCGGCCGCTCGTTCGACGGATCGCAGCGTTGGGAGCTCGGACGTCTTCGCGGAACGCACCATCGCGGCGATCCTAGTGCTCTCGCCCGCTCCCGACTTCCGGAGTCTCAGCCGGGCGCCATCCGGGCGCCCCGCGTGAAGAGGGCCGCAACCGTCCGGGCCGTGCGCTCGCACCGCTTTTTCGGCCGAGCACACGGCCCGCCGGGTCACCCGAGCCTCACCGTCCGAGCACCGTGCGCAACGCGCCCAGGAGCATCTCGACGCGGTCGAGGCGGGCGTTGTTGCCCATGAGGCCGATCCGCCACACGCTGTTGGCGAACTTGCCCGCACCGCCACCGATCTCGATGCCGTAGTCGTTCAACAGCTGCTTGCGCACACCGGCCGAGTCCACGCCATCGGGGACCCACACGCTCGTGAGCTGGTGCAGCCTGCTTCCCTCCGCGGCGAACAGGCTCAGCCCCATCTCCTGCAGCCCCGCCTGGAGTGCTTCACCAGCGGCTCGGTGCCTTTCGGCCACCACCGGCATGCCCTCCTGCAGGATCCGGCCGAGAGCCGCGTGCAGGGAGGCGACCATGGCCGTGGGGGCCGTGTGGTGATAGGCACGGCCGCCCGAGCTCCCGCCGTTCACGTAGTTGCCGATCAGCCCCATGTCCAGGTACCAGGTGGTCGGCTTCTCCACCCTGCGTTCCCAGGCGCGCTCGGAAACGGTGAACGGAGCCAGTCCCGGCGGCACTCCGAGGCATTTCTGAGTGCCCGCGTAGGCGATGTCCACGTTCCAGGAGTCGAGATCGACCCGCTCGCCACCGATCGAGGTGACGCAGTCGACGAGCAGCAGGGTGCGCTCACCGCGTGCGCGCAGGGCGGCACCGAGACCGGCGATGTCGCTGCGCACCCCGGTGGAGGTTTCGGCGTGAACGGCCGCGACCAGCGCGGGGTCGGGATGCGCGTCGAGCACCCGCTGGATGTCCACGGGCTCGCCCCACTCGTGGTCGACCCGGACGACTTCGGCGCCGTAACGGGACGCGACGTCGCACATGCGCTCGCCGAACAGACCGTTCACCGCTACGACCACGACGTCACCGGGACGCACGAAGTTGACGAAAGCCGCCTCCATACCGATGGAGCCGGTTCCGGAGAGGGGCAGTGTCCGCAGGTTCTCTGTTCCCCAAACGGTCCGCAGACGGTCCCCGGTCTCGTCCAGCAGCGTCAGGAACTCGGGATCCAGGTGACCGAGCAGTGGGGCAGCCAGCCCCGCGGTGGCCTCCGGGTACGTGTTCGACGGCCCCGGGCCTAGTAGGGAGCGTTCAACCAGTGCCATGGCTTCCACCCTAGGCACACCTGCCCAGCACAGCGGGCCGCACCCACTTGACGAGGATCCTCCTGCACAGAAGGCTTTCCGTAAGGCGAAATAAGGTTTCCACGAACCCTGTTCGTGAAACTGTTGAGAATGTCACAGGGCAGCGGGCGAGCGGGGCGTCACCGAGCACACGTGTTAGAACATCGCCGCAGGTCAGCGCCGGAACCAATGTCCAGGCCCTCAGCGGGCGGCCGGAGCGGGAACTCGCGCGACGGCCAACGTCACCCCGGAGACCACCGTCTTGGGCAACACCAAGCGAGCACGACCGTCGCCGAGCTCGGAAGCGGCCCGCAGGGCGGCCGCCTCCGCGACGCTGGCGGTGCCGAGCGCGCTCCGCACGGAACCGCTCGGGCTCGGAACGGTGACACCGGACAGCACCTCGGTCGCGTACCCCCACAACGGCGGGTCGCTCTCGACTCCCCGACAACGGGAGTACTCCCGAAGCGCCGTGCCCAGACCGGGCTCGCGCGCTCTGCGGTCCACTGTGGCCACTCCACGAACCGCTCGGGGATGCGGTCCGAGCAAGCTGTCCAGACCGGACAACGCGGCCAACACGGTGTCCGCGGAAACACCACTGGAGGCACCGACCCCGACCACGAGCCCGCGGGGAACGAGCCGAACCGTTCGTTCCTGCCCGGCCTCCCCGCAGAGGTCGGAGATCACCACGTTCCACGAGGCGTCCTCGCCCCGCCCCACGGCCCCCGCACGGACGAAACGGTCCACCACGTACCCGTCCGGGTTGTGCACCGCTACCGGGACACCACGCGCGAAAGCCGCGAGGCACCCGTCCAGGTCACCTTCGACCTCCGCACCGAGCGAGACAGCCAGTGCACGTGGCCCCGCGAGGCTGCCGGACCCCGTCAGGAGCCCGGTTCGCGTTCCGGAAACCGCACGGCGTTCGCTCACACCTGCTCGTCCGCGGCTCGGAAGGCGCGGAGCAGCACCACGGGATCGCGGGCGGTCAACCGCGCGGATCCGTCCTCGGCCTCGGACATCCGGTTGGCCGCGAGCTGCACCCCGTCCACCCGGTACCCGGCGTTACGCAACACGCCCCTGCTGGCCGCCACCCGATCGAGCTCGTTCGTGGCGAGCACCACACGCTCGGCCCCCACGTGGGCGCAGGCGGTGAGCACCTCCGGGTCGGAGGTGCCGACGAAAACGGAGTCCGGTTTGGGCAACTCGCGCAACACGCCCGGAGCCGCTCCCTCCACCACGCGAACGTCCACCCCGTGTGCGGTCGCGTTGGAGACCAGTCGAACGACCTGGGCCTCGTCCGATTCGACCGCGATGCCGGCAGCCCCCATCCGGGCGCATTCCACCACCACGGATCCCGATCCGGCCCCCACGTCCCAGACCAGGCATCCCGGTCGCGGCGCCAGTCCGGCCAGGGCGACCGCACGTACCTCGGAACCGGTGATGGTGCCCTCCCGATGGGAGAACTCCTCCTCCGGCAGAGCCCACCCCGGAGGGGGAACGGGTTCGCCGCCACCGTGCCAACCCCGTTCGGGGACGGCGTCGGGATCGGTCACGCAGAACACGACGTTGGGTTCCAGCCAGGTTCGTTCCGCCGCTTCGGCGGGCTCCACCGTCGTCACTCGTTCGTGCTCTCCGCCGAGGTCCTCCCCGACGACGAGAGTGCGCCGCCACCCGCGCAGCCCCGCCCCCAGCTGGGCCGGCCCCGCGCCGGAGGTCGTCAGCACCACAACGGCGGAACGGGCCCGGCACATGTTGAGCGCACGGCGTGCGCCCCCCACGCGTGCGCTGACGACCGCGGCGTCGTCCCAGGAACGCCCCACCCGGGCCATGAGCCGCTGAACGCTGGACAGGGCGGGCAGCACGGCGCACCGCAGCCCCTTGTCCCGCAGCGCCCGGACAGCTCCGAAAAAACCCGGATCGCCGGAGGCGAGCACCACTCCCGTCTCGTCACCGGTGAGTGCGGACAGCGCGCTCAACGCGGGGCCGAAGGCCCCGAGTTCGACGGTTCGCGCCCCCTCCGGCGCATGAGTGCGCAGCTGCCCGCGGGACCCCACGACCAGTTCCGCGGAGTTCAGTACCTCGGCCGCGCCTTCCGGCAACGGGCCGTCGTCGACTCCGATCACCGTGACCGTCACGTCGCATTCTCCGTCCGAGCGCTCGTCGTTACCGAAAACAGGGGTCCGGCTTCCGCGGACCTGCGGGGCGCAGGTCGTCGGAACCTCACCACTTCGGTCTCCGGGGTGCTCCCGCGACGTGGAACAACGTAGCGCGGAACCACCCCGTCGGCACGATCACGGTGCCGACCGGTGGCACTGGTGTTCTCGGCGCTGCCGTGCCGCGGGAACACCACGGCAGCGGGCCGAGCGGCGCCCCGCGAGCCGAGACGTCGGGGCCCGCTATTCGGAAGTTCCGGAGCCGGACCGTCGGGACGACCGTCCGCTCCGGGAGGAAGTCTCCTCCGAGTCGGAGGAGGTGTTCGTCGTCTTTCGCTGGGTCTTGCCCCGGCCCGTCGTCTTCGTCCCGGACTTGCCGGAGGACCTGGCCGTCCCGGTCTTGGTCCCCGTTTTCGAGGTCTGCTGTTTGGTGGAGGACTGCTGTTTGGCGCGTGAACCACCCGAGTCCCGCTGCTCCGAGGTCCGGGTGGCCGAGTCCCCGACGCCGGAATCCGCGGTGCCGGGGTCCGCGGCGCTGGAGTCCGCTGTGGTGCTGTCCGAACCGGACGGGTCCGTCGAGTCTGCCGCGGAGTCCGAAGACGGGGCCTCGCTCGCGGCCGGTTCGGTTTCGGTGTTCCCGTCGGCGAGGTCCTGCTCAGCGACATCCTGCTCCGCGACGGTTTCGGCGGATACCTCTTTCGCCGCATTCTGCTCCGCGGGAGCGGCATCGTCCACTGAACTCACCTGCACGGGGGACCCCCGGTCCGCGATGTCGCCCGCTGTCTCCCCCGCTTCCGGAACGGGACCGTCCCTCCCCGTGCGCGCGGTTCGGAATCCCTCGAGCACTTCCGGATCCTGCGAGGTGGTGAACAGGTCGGGAGCCTGGGCGTCCTGTTCCACCCGCCGACCTTGCACCCCCCGAACATCGGTCCTGACGATGCCGTCCCGTGCGTTCCGCTGCCAATCACGCACCGCCCACCAGGCCACGTCCGCCTCGGCGCGGGAACCACCGCGCTGCTCGTCACCACGCGACCGCGACAACAGGGCGTCGTCCCCGGATCCGGCCCCGGAGGGGCCTCGCCGGGTCTCCGCGGAGGAGTCGTCCCGGCCCCGGTCACCACGCGCGAAACGACGTCCGTACCCGTCCCTCCGGGAAGTCGCGGACGCGGGGGATCCCGTCCCACTGCCGGACCCCCATCTGGATCCCGCGGAACCGTACGAGCGGGAACGCGTGCTGGTCGGCTGCAACGCGTTTCCGACGAGGAACAGGGTGTGCCGCCAGAGGCGGTGCCGCTTCACGAGGTCGGCCACCTCCCCGAGGGTCGTCCGCAGCACCAGCTCGTCGGGGCAGGTGACCTTGTAGGCGACCACGACCGGGACGTCGTCCTCGTAGCCTCCCGCACGCAGTCGTTCCACGAGCTGTCCGGTACGTGAGGCCGAAACGGACAGAGCCATCGTCGCGCCGTGTTCGGCGAATTCGCGCACTTCTCCCGTACCGGGCGGGGAGTTCCAGTTCCCGTCCGGCTTCCCCAGCCAGACGGAGTGCTCCTCCGCCGAACCGGTGAGCTCCCTGCCCACGGAGGCGGCCGCAGCCGAGTACCCGGCCACCCCGGGCACCACCTCAACCGCGAGCTCCATGCGGGAGCAGGCGTCGTACTGCTGCTGCACCGCGCTCCACAGCACGGCGTCGCCCGAGTACACGCGCGCCACCCTGAGCCGCTCCCGCTCGGCCCTGCGACATATCTCCAGCACCTCTTGGGAACTCGACCCGGTGGTGTCGATCAGCTCCGCGTCCTCGCGGACGTGCTCGCGCACGCACTCAGGAGAGACCAGGCCCGGAGTCCAGAGCACGATGTCCGCCTCTGCGATTCGCCGCGCACCACGCAGCGTCATCAGGTCGGCCGCACCGGGCCCGGCCCCGATGAACGAGACCACCCCGGTACGTGTCCCCTGAGTCATGCGATCGCTCTCCTCTCCCGCCTCGCGGTGCAACTAATACCACTGGAACCGGTGCCACGGGTCGTCCCCTGGAGCGCCCCGCTCGGTGCGTGACGCATCCGCGTCACCCGCGCCCGTGACGTGACGAGTCCGGAGTGGACGACCACTCGACCGTACCGTCACGGTCCGCCGTTCGGTGGACGCGTCGGGTGTTCGGGAGGACACCTCCCGGCAACCGTCTTACGCCCGGGCCCGCGGGACGGTGGTTCCGACCGCTACGGCACGCAGGCCCGCACGAACCGGGCCACCGACCCGGGCTGGCCCGCCGGATGGGTGTGCAGGTAGGAGGCGTGAACCCCGCCGCTGACGAATCCTTCGGTAACCACCTTCTCCGCACGCCAGTACCACGCCGGGGCGGAGTCCTCCGACTCCAGCAACACGGTCCTGTGGAACTCGTGCCCCGTCACGCGCTGTCCCTCCCGGAACAGCACGGAGTCGGTGGCGGCAACGGCCGCGCGGTACCCCAGGGTCAGGTTCGGGGACATCTCCGCCGAGACGTCGACAACCCCGCACAGCGGGTATCCGTCCAAGCTGCGCGCCAGGTACAGCAACCCGGCGCACTCCGCGTGCACGGGAGCCCCCCTCGCGACGAGCTCGGCGACGTGCTCGCGCAGCCCGACGTTGGCGGACAGCTCGGCGACGTGCTGCTCGGGGAAACCACCGGGCAGCACCAGCCCCGTCGTTCCCGCGGGCAGGCTCTCCGCGCTCAACGGGTCGAAGGGCAGCACCTCCGCGCCCGCGGCGCGCAGCAGCTCCACGTGTTCGGCGTAGCCGAAGGTGAACGCGGCACCTCCCGCCACCGCGATCCGCGCCCCTCCGCCGCGGGGAACCCCGGTGTCGTCCCCGATCGCCTCGTCCGGGGACCAGGGTCGCGCGGACAACGCCGGAGCCGTTCCGGCGAGCGCCGCCACCGCGTCCAGATCGACCCCGGCGGCCACGACATCGGCCATGGACTCGACGGCTCGCACCGCAGCGGGACCGTGTTCGGCGGCGGTGATCAGACCGAGATGCCGGGAGGGCACCTGGACGTCATCGGCCCTTCCCAGCACGCCCAGAACCCTGATACCGACCGCTCGAGCCGCCTCGCGCAACACCTGCTCGTGCCGTTGCGAACCTACCCTGTTGAAGATCACCCCGGCCAGTTGCAGCTGTGGGTGGAAGGAGCGGAACCCGTGCAGCAACGCCGCCGTGCTGTGGCTCTGCCCCTTCGCGTCGACCACGAGCACGACCGGCGCGTCCAGCAGGGAGGCGACGTGCGCCGTCGATCCGAAGGGCGGGACCTCGTCGGCCGAACCGAGCCGACCGTCGAAAAGCCCCATGACACCTTCGATCACCGACAGCTCGGCGGTGCGCGAACCGTGCGCGAACAACGGTGCTATCGACCGCTCACCGACCAGCACCGGGTCGAGATTGCGTCCGGGGCCGCCCGAAGCGATCGTGTGGTAGCCGGGATCGATGTAGTCGGGGCCGACCTTGAACCCGGCCACCTCCGTCCCACGCCCGCGCAGCGCCGCCAGCAGCCCGGTGGCCACGGTCGTCTTGCCGTGGCCCGACCCGGGAGCCGCTACGACGAGGCGGGGGGAGGCCGACCCCGCCCCCGCGGTCGAGACCGAAGCGCTCACCACTCGATGCCTTTCTGACCCTTCTGCCCGGAGTCCATCGGGTGCTTGAGCTTGCCGGTCTCCATCGCCAGGTCGGCCGCGTCGACGAGCTGCTGCGGCGCGTAACGACCGGTGATGATCACGTGCTGGAAGCCGGGGCGGTCCCGCAGGGTCCGCACGACCTCCTCCACGTCGACCCAGCCCCAGTGCAGCGGGTAGCTGAACTCGTCGAGCACGTACAGATCGTGCTGCTGCTGCTCGATCCGCCGCGCGATCTCCTGCCAGCCCTCCAGCGCGGCGGCGGCGTGGTCCTGCTCCGTGCTCTTCTTGCGCGTCCACGACCAGCCCTCGCCCATCTTGTGCCACTCGACGGGACCGCCCTCGCCGGTCTCCTCGTGCAGCCTGCCCAGGGCGCGGAAGGCGGACTCCTCCCCCACCCGCCATTTCGCGGACTTGACGAACTGGAACACGCCGATGGACCACCCCTGGTTCCAACCGCGCAGGGCCATTCCGAAGGCCGAAGTGGATTTGCCCTTCATGGATCCGGTGTGCACGGCGAGCAGGGGCCTGTTGCGCCGCTGCCGTGTGGTCAGCCCGTCGTCGGGCACGCTGTTCGGTTTCCCCTGTGGCATTGTCGAGTCTCCAAAGAATCGGCGCTCGTCTTCGAGTTCGTTGGCACGGCCCGGTCACCGGGTCCCGGCCGGAGGAAGCACCGGGCCGTTCCGGGAGCGGGCGGGACGGGATAAGCACGCGGACGAACAGCGCCCTCGCACTCAACCGGGCTGGGGTAGCCGGGAGCGCGAGGGCGCTGGGGTCCACCTCTGGGGGCCAGGTGAACGCCGCTCACCATACCAGCAAACACGTCCGCTCGTAGTGAGCCGACGCCCGCGCGCCGGTCGAGGATCACGCGGGCACCGGGCCTGCGGTTCGCGCGGCCCGGACGACTCCGGCCACGTTGTCGGCCGAGAGTTCGGACAACTGCAGGTTGGGCGCGCCGAGTCCCCGAGCGAGCCGGTCGGCGAGCCCGAGCCGGATCGGACCGCTCTCGCAGTCCACGACCACGGACGCGACACCGAGCTCGGCCAGCAGGCCGGCCGAACGCAGCGCGTCGTCGACGGCCTTGCGGCCACGGTTGGCCCTTTCGCCCCCCGGGTCCACTCCCACGGTGGCCTTCCCGTCGGTGAGCACCACGAGCAGGGGGCGCCGTTGCGGATCGCGCATCCGTTCGGTGCGAATCACCCTGCGCGCGGTCAGCAGACCGTCCGCGAGGGGGGTCTTTCCGCCGGTGGGCAGTTTGCGCATGCGCGCGGCGGCGGTGTCGACCGACGAGGTGGGGGGCAGGGCGACCTCCCCGGAGGTCCCCCGAAAGGTCACGACCCCCACCTTGTCCCTGCGCTGGTAGGCGTCCCGCAACAGCGCGAGTACCGCACCGCTGACGGCCGACATCCGTTCCCGGGCGGCCATCGACCCCGAGGCGTCCACCGCGAACAGCACGAGGTTGCCCTCACGTCCCTCCCGGACACCGTGCCGCAGGTCCTCCGGACGCAACCGCAGTCCGGGACCGCTCCTGCCGCGGGCGCACTGGTGGGGGGCCGCGGCGGCCAGAGTGGCCTGCAGGTGAACACCGTGTCCGTCCACCGCGGACGCGCGCACCACCTGCCCGGTGCGGGAGCGGGACCTGGAACGCCGTCCCGGAGCCCCCTCGCCCAGACCGGGGATCTCCAACATGCGTGCCCGGAAGTCCGGTTCCGTTGCCCCGGAAGTGCGCTCCTCGGGAGCACTGCCGGGCCCGTTGCCGGTTCCGTTCTCCCCGGACGGGCCTTCCGAGGGCGCGTTTCCGCCCGCGCCTCCGCCCGGTCCCCCGTCGGGACCGTTCCCGTCCGGAGAACCACCGACCCCTCCGCCGGGGTCGTCGTCCTCCGGTCCGTCCTCGGGGTTCTCGCTTCCGTCGGAGCCGTCCGAACCGGACTCGCCGTCCGAACCTCCCGGATCCGCCGTCTTCTCCGCCGTGCCCTCGGAGGTCTCCCCTCCGGTGGTCTCCTCCGCCTCGACCTCAGCTTCGGCGTCCTCCAGGGCCTGCTGAAGCTGCTGCTCGTCCATGCCCGGCTCGTCGAACGGGTCACGCCTGCGCCTGTGCGGCAGCGCCAGCCGCGCCGCCGCCTCCACATCGGTCGCGGCGACCGCGTTCACACCGCGCCAAGCCGCGTGGGCCACGGCGGCACGGGCCAGCACCAGATCGGCGCGCATTCCGTCCACCTCGAACGAAGCGCACACGGAAGCGATTCGCCTGACCTCGGAAGAAGGCAGCTCGACCGAGTCCACCCGGGAACGGGCGTCCGCGATCCGACGGGCCAGTTCGGCGTCGGACTCCGCCCACTCCGCGGAGAAACCGACCGGATCGGCGTCGAACCGCAGCCGCCTCCGCACGACTTCGGTACGTGTCTCCACCTCGCGGGAAGCCGACACCTGGACCGTCAGCCCGAAGCGGTCCAGCAGCTGGGGACGCAGCTCCCCCTCCTCCGGGTTCATGGTGCCGACCAGCAGGAAGGAGGCCGCGTGCGACAGGGAGACACCTTCGCGCTCGACGTGGGCCCTCCCCATCGCGGCGGCGTCGAGCAACAGGTCGACCAGGTGGTCGTGCAGCAGGTTCACTTCGTCGACGTAGAGGACTCCGCGGTGCGCCGCCGCCAACAGGCCGGGCTGGTAGGCGCGCACACCTTCGGTCAACGCGCGTTCCACGTCCAACGACCCGACCAGCCGGTCCTCGGAGGCACCCACGGGGAGTTCCACCAGTTGGGCGGCACGCCGCGTTCGTCCGACTTCACCGTCGTGCGGCCCGTCGGGGCAGCGCGAGTCCGGAGCGGAGGGGTCACAACCGAACCGGCAGTTCTCCACCACGTCGACCGCGGGCAGCAGCGAGGCGAGCGCACGGACGATGGTGGACTTGGCCGTGCCCTTCTCGCCGCGCACCAACACCCCGCCGATGCGGGGATAGACCGCGTTGAGCAGCAACCCCAGACGCAGATCGTCGTGCCCGACAACAGCGGAGAACGGATAACGCACGGTCGACGAGGTCGACGTGGCAGCGGTCATCGCCGGTATTCCTTCCTAGGGTCTCGGACGCCCCTGGTTGCGGAACGAGGCAACGGCAGTGTCCTGACTCCCGGATCGACGCGCTCCTCCGGCCTTCCCTGGGAAACCCCGGTGGCACTCGTACGGGAGAACCGCTACCCGGTCACAGTGGCGCCGGCCGTGCCGGATTCACACCGGCTTCCTGACCGTTGCTCGCTTGGACCAACGTGCATGGTCGCAGAAGCGCGCTCGGCGACCAAGCATCGTGAGCTATCTCGTTAGCCCGGTCACTCTCTCCGGGTCCCTGTGCATGTCGACGTGCGGGATCCCGTCCTCCTCGTAGGGTCCACCGCACTCGAGGAAACCGAACGAGCGGTAGAAGTCGACGGCCCGGGTCTGCGCCGAGAGCGCAGTGGGCGACTTGCGCACCTCGGCCACCGCCGCGCGCATGAGTTTCTTGCCGAGCCCCATCCCGCGAGCGCTCCCGGCCGTGCACACGCGTCCGATCCGGTAGGTCCCGCCGGGCTCCTCGAGCAGACGCAGGTACCCGAGCACCTGGGTTCCCCCGGCGTCGATCCAGAAGTGCCGGGTCGCGGTCTCGAGGTCGCGCCCGTCCAGCTCGGGGTAGGGACACTGCTGTTCGACGACGAACACGTCCACCCGCAGCCGCAACATACGGTAGAAGTCCTCGGGGGCCAGATCGGCCGTGTAGGCACGGTGCACTGCGGTGGCGAGAGGCTGCAGGTTCACCCTTCCCTGCCTATCACACCCCCTCCCCGGGGATTCCGGGACACCGCGGCTCCGATCCGCCACGGGTGAGCTCCCCCGATCGGAGTGCTGTTCGACTCACTGCCGGTCCACCCCCGGCGGATCGGCTGTATGGTTGTCCGCTCGGCTGATCCGCCACAGGAAGGAGACGAGGTGGCTCCCGAAACACCGACGCCCTCGACGCTGCCCAAGGCCGAACTGCACGTACACATAGAGGGAGCTCTCGAACCGGAGTTGACCTTCGACCGCGCGCGGCGCAACGGCATCGCCCTGCCCTACGCCGGTGTCGAAGACCTTCGGGGACGCTACGACTTCAGCGACCTGCAGTCGTTCCTGGATCTCTACTACACGGGTATGAACGTGCTGCGGCAGGCCGAGGACTTCACCGCCCTGGCCGACGACTACCTCGCCAGGGCGGCACGACAAGGGGTTCGCCACGCCGAGATCTTCTTCGACCCACAGGCGCACACGACGCGGGGAGTCTCCCTCGGAACCGTGCTCGACGGTTTGGAGGCCTCGTTGTCGAGCAGTCGGGAGCGTTTCGGCGTCAGCACCGGACTGATCGCGTGCTTCCTCCGGGACCGCGGCCCCGAGGAGGCCGAGCGCATGCTCGACGAGCTGCTCGAACACTCACACCGCATCATCGGCGTCGGGCTCGACTCGGCCGAGCTGGGACATCCCCCGGCGGACTTCGCGAACGTGTTCGCCCGCGCCCGCGAGGCCGGGTTGCACCTGGTCGCGCACGCGGGGGAGGAAGGGCCTGCGGAATACGTCTGGCAGGCGCTGGACGTGCTCGGCGTGGAGCGCGTCGACCACGGGATCAGGGCGATCGACGACGAGGAACTCGTCAAACGGCTCGCCCGGGACCGGATGCCCCTGACGGTGTGCCCGCTGTCGAACGTGCGCCTGCGTTGTGTGGACACCCTCTCCCAGCACTGCCTGCCCCGTCTGGTGGACGCCGGAGTCCGCACCACGATCAATTCGGACGATCCGAGTTACTTCGGCGGTCACGTCGGGGACAACTTCGAGGCGATCGAGCACGAGCTCGGTTTCGGCGTCCCGGAACTCCGGGAACTCGCGCTCAATTCGGTCGAGGCCGCGTTCCTGTCCGAGTCAGAACGCGACCGGCTTCGCGGGGAGGTCCACTCGGGCTGATCGGAGTTCTCCGCTCAGCGCCCGCGCTGTTCGGGCGAGCGCCCGCTCGGCCGGGCCGGTCGTCGGGCGAGCGGCGCAGCCGCTTGTGACCACCCGATCAACCGGCCCCGCCGAGCGAACCGAGCCGCGCGACCTCCCAGTGGTTCCGGAAGCCCGTACGTTCACGCCCCGCCGATCTCGTCCACGTACCGCGCGAGCCTGGTGTAGACGCCGGGGAAGCCCGAACGAGCGCAACCGTTCCCGTACGAGACCACGCCGACCAGTCTGCCCCGCACGATGAAGGGGCCGCCGGAGTCGCCCGCGCAGGCGTCCTTGCCACCTTCCGGATAACCGGCGCAGAACATCTTCCCGGAGTCGAAGGACTCGTACGCCCGCGCACAGCGGGAGTTCTCCATGACGGGAAGGCGTACCGAACGCAGCACCGGCGAGGCCGGAGCCGACTCCCCGGTGCGCCCCCAGCCGTAGACGGAACCGGTGGTTCCGGGGGCGTACGGCGCCTTCTCGCCCGCCTCCACCAGTTCCACGGGACGAGTGGCCACCTCCCGGCTCAGGGTCAGCACGGCCACGTCGAACCCGCTCGTGAAGTGCTCGTACCGGGGGTGCCGCCAGACACGCTCGACCTCGACCGCTCGTCCCGTTCCGGTGCGGAGGTCCTTCCTCCCGAGCACCACGCGCAGGTTCCGAACCGAGCGGGGGGTCTCGTTGGCGGGATCCATCGTGCAGTGCGCCGCGGTCACGACCTTGTCGGCCGCCACGAGCGTGCCGCCGCAGAACTGTCCTCCCGAGCGATCGGTGAGCGCGGCCACCCACGGCGCCTCTCCGAGCCTCGTGGTCTCCCCACCGACCACCCGCGCCCGGGGACCGTTGTGCTCCGTCCCCGACACGGCCGCCACGGCCGCGTGCTGCGCTCCGCTCACCAGGACGACGACGGCGAGCACGACCGCTCGGAGGAGCAGCCCCCTCGACACCGCGCGTCGCCGTTCGCAACCAAAGCGCAACCACCGTCACCCCACTCCGGACGTGTCGTACCAACGGCGGACTGTAGCTCCCCTGTCGTACTGCTCACATGAGGGACAGCTCACTGCTGAACAGCAATTTTTTTCGTTAACATGGTCTTTGGTCGGAAAAGTTCCCGTTAAACCGAGCACACAAAGCCTTTTCTTTACCAGTGGGCATGCTTCAGCGGTACGAACCCCGACCCTGCCGAGCACAAGAACACCCGATCGCGTGAGCAA
The DNA here is from genome assembly GCF_013408175.1 of Actinopolyspora biskrensis. Classification (GTDB taxonomy): domain Bacteria; phylum Actinomycetota; class Actinomycetes; order Mycobacteriales; family Pseudonocardiaceae; genus Actinopolyspora; species Actinopolyspora biskrensis. The sequence continues at coordinate 71,595 of NZ_JACBYW010000002.1, read as the reverse complement.
GTCGCCCTCGTGCGGGTGATCTTCTGCCTCCGGACCCGGTACTCGAATCGCGTCCCGCCGTGAACGAAAGGAACGCCATGCTGTTGGATGTCGGCACCCTCCCGGCCTTCGTGCTGGCCAGCGCGGTGGTCATACTCACACCAGGGGTGGACACCTTCCTGCTGCTGCGTACCTCGGTGCGATTCGGCCCCCGTCCCGGAGTCCACGCGCTGGCCGGCATCCACACGGCGAGCCTGATACAGGTGAGCGTCGTGATCTCCGGACTCGGCGCGCTGATCACCAGCAGACCGGAAGTCCTCTCCGTGATGAAATGGGTCGGCGCCGCGTACCTGGTGTACCTGGCGATCAGCATTCTGCGGGGTCTGTGGCTCACCCGTAAGGAGGTCACGAGCGCTTCCGCGCCGGAGGAGAACGTGCGCCCCGAGGCGAACCCGTACCTGCGGGGATTGCTGAGCAACATCACCAATCCGAAGATGTTGCTGTTCAGCCTGGCCTTCCTCCCCCAGTTCGTCGGCTCGGCGAGCAACCCGGCGATTCAGCTGGCGGCGCTCGGGGCGGTCTTCCTCCTGCTGGCCGCCGTCTGGGAGTTCGCGATCGTGCTCACCGCCTCCCGGATAGCGGACAGACTGCGCAGGCCCGGTTTCCGCAACTCGCTGGACCTCGTGAGCGCGATCGCCTTCCTCGGGATCTCCGTGGGGCTGGTGGCCGGTTGAACCACGCGAGGTCTCGTCCCGCTGGAGCTCTCCGCTCGAGCCGACGGCGGGCCGGGTTTCTCCCCGGCGCGGGCGGCGCCGAAACGACCACCCGGCCCCGGCTGCGGCAGCCGCCCGGGAGAACCTCGATCAGGAGAGCTGGGCGCGAATTTGGTCGGCATAGCTCGCGACCTCGGTGTAAACGCCCGGTTTTCCGGGGCGCGCGCACCCGATTCCCCAGGAGACCACGCCGATGAGTTTGTCCCCGGCCACCAGCGGACCTCCCGAGTCACCCTGGCAACCGTCCACGCCTCCTTCGGCGTACCCGGCGCAGACCATGGCCCCGGCCACGAAGTTGCTCCCGTAGGTCGCCCGGCACTCGGAGTCCGCGATGACCGGCACCGTCGCCTTCCGCAGGATGTCCGAGGGACCTCCCCCTTCGGAGGTGGCGCCCCAGCCGAGGACGGTGGCTCTCGTCCCGGGGCGGTACAGCGCGTCGTCCTCGGCGCTCGCCAGCGGCAGGCTCGCCCGGGAAAGCGAATCCCGCAGGGTCAGCACCGCTACGTCGGCTCCCCGGTACGGATCCGTGTACTCCGGGTGCACCCAGATGTCGGAGACACCGGCCACCGTGCCCGCCTGGGTGTTCTTGTCGGTGCGCCCAGCCACCACCCGGATCCCGTCCGGTCGCTGGTCGGCCACGCAGTGGCCCGCGGTGACCACCTTGTCGGGGGCGGCGATGGTGCCACCGCAGAACTGCTTGCCCGCGGTGTCGACCAGGTAAACCACCCACGGGTGATCGGCCACCTCGGCGGGTTCACCGCCCACGATCGGCGCGGCGGCCGAGGAGCTCGCCGCGGGCTGGGACTCGGAAGCGACCGCGCCCGCGGGTACGAGGAGCACCCACAGCGCGGCGACGATGAGCAATGTCGCGGAACGATTGCGCCACACTCGTTGTCGCATTTCACAGCTCCCTGTCGCCGTCCAACCATGGTGCGGAGCTTCCGAACGGGAGGCTCCGTCCACCGCGGGGTCCACCGCGGACTGCTGGGTATCGATCTCTCCCGTGACCGGGCTGTTGTCGACAGTGTCCACGACGTGCGCGAACCAAGCGCGACAGCGAACCGAAAGTGGACGTTTCCCACCCGATCGTGTGGAAAGAATTTCCGTTGGCAGCGCAGCGTGATCCCACCTGCAGCGAACGAAATCCCGGAGGTCACCCGCCCTCGGACGGTTCGGAGCCGCAACCGAACCACCACCGGGCTCTCACCCCTATGTCACCTGATCGGACGACCAAGGCGCTAATCTGGATCTCGTGCAACATGTGGCGATCGTGACCGACTCGACGGCATCACTCCCCCAGGACCTGGCCGCGCGCTGGGGGATCTCGGTGGCCAGCATGCAGCTGCGAGTCGGCGACGAGCTCACCCGGGAAACCCACGTGTCCACCGACTGGCTGTTGCGTGCCATGCGGAACGGAGTCCCGGTCGAGGCCAAGGCACCGGCCCCCGACGCCCTGTTGCAGGCCTACCAACAGGCATGGCACGACTCGGCGACCGCCGTCGTCTCGCTCCACCTGTCCAGCAGGCTCTCCCCCGCCACCCAAGCGGCCCTCCAAGCGTCGACCCACGTTCCGACCCCGGTGCACATCGTGGACAGCCAGTCCTCCGGAATGGCCCTCGGCTTCGCGGCGCTTGCCGGTGCCCGGACGGCCGCGGCGGGGGGCTCTCCCGCCGAGGTGTGCGCCACGGCGCAGAAACGTGCCGCGCAGACCCAGGTGATCATCTACATCGACAGCCTCGAGTACCTGCACAGGGCGGGTTACATCGGCAAGACCGCCGCCTACTTCGGCTCCAAGATGTCGGTCAAGCCGCTGTTGACGGTACGTGACGGCGAGGTCGAGCCAATGGACAAAGTACTCGGTTCCGAGCGAGCGGTGGGGAAGGCGGTGGACCGAGCGGTGGAGCTGGCCGGCGACGCCCCCGTGGACGTGGCGGTGGAACACTTCGCCGCCCCGAACGACGCGGAGGAGCTGCTGTCCGCGCTGCGGGGGAAGCTCCCCCGCGGTGAGGAGTTCGTTCAGACCCAGGTGAGCACCGCCATCGGAGCCAACGTGGGCCCCGGAGCACTGGCTGTGACCATCTCGCCCCACTGAGCACCGGACCGCGGTCCGCTCCGCGCGCCCGGGGTCCGAGCTTTCCGCACGAACGGCGACACCCCCGGAACACGGCGCGGTGCGCTCGCGAATGGACTCGGCACCGGCTGGGAATCCCCGAAGGACGGCACCCGGAACACGTCAATAGAGTGGAGTCGGTCGATCTCTCCACGTGGGGGACGGCCGAGGCGCACCGAACTCCGATCGACGAGAAAAGGGGAGGGTCCATGAGCCTAGAGCGTCCCATCGATCCCGATCCGTACAGCCTGCTTCCCGAGATACCCTCCTTCACGGTCAGCTCCACGGACGTGACGGACGGCCGGCCCATGTCCAAGGCGCAGGCCTTCGACGGCATGGGGGCGGGTGGAAGCAACATCTCGCCGCAGCTTTCCTGGCACGGTTTCCCGGAGAGCACGAAGAGCTTCGTCGTGACCTGCTTCGACCCGGACGCCCCCATTCCGGGCGGGTTCTGGCACTGGGTCCTCGTCGACGTCCCCGCCTCCGTCACCGAACTGGCCACGGGCGCGGGAGACCGCAGCGGCAACGGGATCCCGGCGGGCTCCTTCCACGTACGCAACGACATGGGAGAACGCGCCTTCGGCGGGGCGGCCCCGCCGGAGGGTGACCGGCCGCACCGCTACTACTTCGCGGTCACCGCGGTGGACAGCGAGAACCTCGGAGTCGACGAGGACGCGACTCCGGCCGTGGTCAACTTCATGCTCGCCTTCCACGCCGTGGGACGGGGAATCATCACCCCCACCTACGCGCACTGATCGAGGTTTTCCACTCCGGCCGGCGCGGTTGTTCGGCCGGCGGAACCTCCCGCCTGCTCACGCTGGCGACGTGGTCGTTCCGGTGCCACCGGCGCCGAAGCACCACACCGGTCGTCCGCACGACGGGAAAGCACCAGTGAGCCGGGCCGAACCGCCTCGCGATGGGCTCGCCCCCGGACGAACAGCCCGGGGACGGGCCCATCCGCCGGGGCGCCCCGCGGGGGCGCGAGGGTTCAACACCGGCTGACCTCGTCCGTGCGCAGGAATCGCTGCCCGAGCACCGCGGAACGCGCCACGTACACCGTGTAGATCCCTCCCAGCGCCAGCAGTGACGGCAGCACGACGACGGTCGCCCCCACCGACACCGCCGCGACCGTCAGGACCAGCCCCACCAGCGAGTCCACGAGCCGAATCCGGAAAACTCGGCGCGACGCGCGGCGGGCCACGATCTCGGTGACGTAGGGCAGCCCGGCGGCCCAGGTCACCTGGTAGGCCACCCACCCGAAGACCAACACCGGATCGAGCGACTTGCCGAGCACGGGGGGAACCAGCACGAGAGCCACACCGCCCAGCACCCCTCCACAGACGACAGTCGCGAACACCAGTGCCCGGGAAGCCTTCCCCAGCACCGCCGGATCACGCTCGTCACCGGAACGCTCCCGAGCCGCTATTTTGCCGAGCAGCAGACTTCCCGACCCGTTGATCAGCACCTGTACCGGCGCGACGACCAACCGTGCCAGTTCGAGCACGCCGACAGCGGCCGTGGAGACCGCGCCGGCCACCAGCAGCCGCACCGCCAGCAGGGTCATCGGGCGCAGTCCCGCCTGCAGCGCACGCCACACCGCGAATCCGGCCAGTTTCGGGAACTCCCGAACCCCGGGACGCAGGCGACCGCGCTCCTCCCCCGGCAGCTGCACCAGCCCCGTGAGGATCGTGGCGAGCGCGCCGCAGCACATCACCCCGAAGAGCATCGTCGGGTTCGGCTCCCCGAACAACGCTGGTGCCACCGCAAGCGCGAGCAGGGTCACCGACAGACAGCACAGATCGTTGCTCAGCAGCGAACCGAAATTCACCCTGGCCACGAAGATCCTGCGGACGGTCTCCGCGAGCAGCCTGCAGACCACCAGCACCGCGTACACCGCGACCAGCCACGGGCCGTCCCGTGACGCGGTCGAGGCGAGCACCACGGCACAGAGCACGCACGCTCCCATGACCAGCAGGGCTCCGGTGACCAGACTCGACCGGTAACCGGGGTCGTGCCGGTCGAAGACGGTGAAGCCGTCGCACACGAACCCGACGTGGAGCGCGTTGGCTCCGACCAGCATGGCCAGCAGCAACGCGAAAACACCGTAGTCGGAGAGCCCCAGGGTCCCCGCGGCCACCAGCTGCACCGCGAAGCTCGCGGCCGCGGTCGCCGCCTGGGACAGGATCCCGGCCACACCGTCACCCGCGACCTTCCCGAACACTCCGCCACGTCTCGCGGGAGTCACCGGTCGCCCCGGCCCATGGGAGGCGCCGCCACCCGAGCCCGCGACTCGCCGCTCTGCGCGCTCTCCGCCGAGGTATCGGGGGAACCGTGCGCGGCGAAGGTGAACACGTGCCCGGCGACCTTGCCTCCGAGCAGCTCGATCCGCTCCCGCGCCCTGCGCCAGGCGGCCACCGACCGTTCCCGGCGCACGGTGAGCACGACACCGTCGGCAGCCGGTATCAAAGCGCTCACCTCGGGAGCGTTCTCCAGCGGCGGCAGGTCGACGAGCACGAGGTCGTATCCGCCGCGCGCCTCCACCATCGCCCGCCGCAGCAGGGAGGACCGGAAGTAGTCCGGGGCCCCCTCACCGGCACGGCCCGCGGGCACGACCCGGAACTCTATTCCCGGCCCCACCTCGATCACCCGCGTGGAGGCGTGCACGGTGGCCGCTCCGGCGGCTATGGGGGCCATTCCGTACCAGTCGTTCTGCAGCGCGACGCTGTGCGAGAGTTCCCTGGTCCGCACCGCCGCGTCGACGACGAGGACCCGCAGACCGTCCCGAGCCGCGGCTCCGGCCACTTGCAGGACCGTGGTGGTAGCACCGTCCCCGGTGGAGACACCGGTAACGGCCACCAGTCCACCCCGCACCGTGTTCCGCAGCACCGAAGCCACCAAGCGGTAGGAGCCGAGCGGCGGAACCACGAGGTTGTGCAGTCGCGCGGAGGCCCCCTCGCCCAGCGCTTCGATCTCCCCGAGAAGCGGCTCGTCGGAGAGCCTGGTCAGATCGGCCGCGTCCCGGACCCTGCGATTGCGGTCCGCGCGGGCCCAGGCGACCGTGGCGGCCAGCAGCAGGCCGACGGCCAGCCCGACGAGCGCGTCGCGCAGCAGCACGGTGAGCACACCCGAGGAATCCGTGACGGCCTTGTCCGTGAAGGACACACCATCACCGAACTGCTCGGCGGATATGTTGATCGCGGTAATGCGCTGGTCCAGCTCGCTGACGGTGCCGCTGGACGCCGCCCCGGGGGAGTCCCCGTTCCCCTCCACGAGCTCCGCGCGCCGGGAACGCAGGCTCTCCAGCGCCTTCTCCGCCGCGCTCGTCACTTCGGACTCGGACTCGCGCTGATAGGCGGCCACGACCGCATTGGCGATCTCGGCCGACCGCGCGGCACCGCCGATGTCGACCCGCACGACGACCGAGTCACCGTTGTCCGAGGCCTCGGCCTCCACCGCCTCGCGTAACTCCTCGATCGACTCGGGGGCCTCCAGCCGCTTCCGCGCCGACTCGAGAACGCGATCCGAGGTCACGAACAGCGCCCGCTGGTTCACGTAACGCACGAACCCCGATTCGCTGGTCACCTCGTAGCCGAGTGCCTCGACGGAGTCGGGGGACTTGAGCACGATGCGCGCCTGGGCGGCGCCGGCACTGCCCACCGTCAGAGCGACCAGAACGCTGACCAGCACCGTCCCGACGACCACGACGAGCGAACTCCACCGGTACCGCCACAACGCACCGACTATGTTCGGGGCCGGCAAAAGTTCGTTCATCGCAGCTCCATTCGACACGGTCCCGACCGGCTCCCCGGGATCGACGGCGTCGGGTGGTCACCGGCCGCGACGAGCGGGACGGGACAGCACTTCCGCGGTCGGCCTCTCGGAGAACACGCCCGGAGGGCTCGTGTCACGGTACGGATCCCCGGGGTGAGCACGACGATTACGATAACGCTGTAACGAACCGCGATCACTCGACGATCACCAGAACGCCTCCGGGAGTTCGTTCCCGAGGATTGTCCGTCCCGACGGGACGAAACACCGCAGCGGCGCGGTCCGAGAAAGATCGGCACCGAAAGCACCGGTCCGACAACGGTGCTCGGTCCAGAAGGGATGAATACCTCTCCGGGCATCCGCAGGTACCATCGACGAAGGAGGTTCCGTGCGCGGTTCCACCCCGAGGTGTGGGTCCCCGCCCGAGGCGGATCACACGAATCCCACGTTCGGGACGATACTTCGCCGACTTCCCACCGCGCAGAAGTCGGCGCGGGGCGCGCCCGCGTATTCACGGTTCGTCAATCGCGGGGCCGGGGGCTACCTGGCCGCCGTCGCCCACCTCGCGGGCAGGACTCCCAACGAGGTCACCCTCGTGAGCGCGTTGTGCACCCTCGCCGGAATTCTCGCGCTGGCGCTCCTGCCCCCCTCCTCGGCTCTCGGAGCGGGGGTGGCCGCGGCACTGCTGCTCGGTTACGCCCTCGACTCGGCTGACGGGCAGCTGGCCAGACTTCGCGGCGGCGGGCACCCCTCGGGGGAATGGCTGGATCACGTCGTGGACAGCGCGAAGATCCCGATGCTGCATTCGGCCGTGCTGGTTTCCGCGTACCGCTTCGGTGATCAGCCCGACTGGTGGTTACTGGTCCCCCTCGGTTTCACCGTCGTGGAGAGCGTCCTCTTCTTCACGATGATCCTCAACGAACAGCTCCGGAAGCTGCACGCCACCACTGGACCCGCGAACGGCACGGCCCCTTCGGTCTGGCGTTCCCTGCTGGTTTCGCCCACCGACTACGGGGTCCTGTGTCTGGCCTTCGTGCTGTTCGGAGCTCATCTCGCCTTCACCGCTGTCTACACGGCACTGTTCCTGGCCCAGACGTTGTTCGCCTGCGCGGCACTGCCCGGATGGTTTCTCCGGGCGAAGCGGTTGACCGCGAACGGGGGAGAACCGTGAGCAGGCCCGTTGTCGGCTACGCGCCCGGTGCCTACGACATGTTCCACATAGGGCACCTGCGGGTCCTCGAACGCGCCCGCTCGGAGTGCGACCTGCTCGTAGCCGGAGTGGCCACCGACGAAGTGGTGCTGAGCGCGAAGGCCAAACACCCCGTGATCCCGTTCGACCAGCGGCTGGAGATCGTGTCCAGCATCAGGTACGTCGACCAGGCCATCGCCGATCCGCACGTCGACAAGTACCTCACCTGGCAACGGGTCGGATTCCACGTGCTGTTCAAGGGCGACGACTGGAGGGGGACGGAACGCGCGCGCGAGATGGAGTCCAAGCTCGAAAGCGTCGGCGTCGGAATCGTGTACTTTCCCTACACGGGGCACGTGTCGACCACGCTGCTTCGCACCAGGTTGTCCGTGTCGGAATGACCCAGAAGCGTCCGATCCGCTGCGAACGCGGGGACCACACCGGACACCGAGAAGACGAAACGGTGGAATCGTATGTTCGGGCGAACACCCCCTTCCGGTGGTCATCGACGCGGTGCACGTGTGCTGGGGGTCCTCGTCGTCTGCGCCGCTGTGCTCGTCTCCGGGACCTGGGTGCAGCACGACTCGGGATCCACGACCACGCGGACGCGTCCGTCCGGGGCGCCGCCGCTGCCGGAAGTTCCCGGCACGGGTCCGCCGGCCCCGGAGGGGGCGCTCTTCGTCTCCACCTCCGGCACCGACGGCGCGCGGGGAACCCGCTCCGACCCGCTGCGCACGCTGGGTGAGGCCGTGCGCACGGCGAGTCCGGCGGCGACGATCGTGCTGCGCTCCGGAACCTACCGGGAGAGCATCGGGGTGGTCCGCAAAAGACTGCACATCAGGTCCTATCCCGGTGAACGGGTCTGGCTGAAGGGCAGCGAAGTCGTCGACGCCTGGGAGCGCACGGGTCGGGGCTGGATGCACGACGGCTGGAGTCCGGACTTCTGCAGGGACTGCTTCATCCCGGAGATCATCGATCCGCGACACCCGAACGCCGGGCTTGCCGACATGGTTTTCCTCGACGGTGAACCGCTGCGCCAGGTGGCCGAGCGTGCGGCTGTGACGGAGGGGACCTTCTTCGTCGACCCGGACGAGGAAACACTGCTGATCGGCAACGACCCGGAGGGGAGGACGGTCGAGGCCGCCGCCCGTTCCTGGCTGCTCCAGTTCGACGGGCCGCGCGCGGCTGGGAGCAGCCTGCGCGGGATCGGCGTGGCCCACTACGCCTCGCGGCAGGAGTACGGCCGCGAGGGAGCCATGGTCGTGGTCAACTCCGCGAAGGTCACCCTGGAGAACAACGCCTTCTCCTGGGCGGCATCCAGCGGCGCTGCCGTGTTCGCCCCCGGCGCGAGGGTCGTCGACAACGTCTTCAGCGACAACGGGCTCGTGGGGATGATGGCCAACAGGGCGGACGGGATACGGATGAGCGGGAATCTCGTGACCCGCAACAATCGCGAGCACTTCGCCCTGAGCGGGCCCGCCATCGGAGCCGCGGGCGTCAAGATCACCCGTACCGCGCGACCGGTGGTCCGGCGGAACTCCTTCGTCGACAACACCGGGGCGGGCTGGTGGTGCGATCTGGGCTGCACGAACGCCGCGGTCCTGGGCAACACCACGCGAGGCAACGTCAAGCACGGCCTGTTCTACGAGGTCTCCTCGGATGCTCTGATCGCCTCGAACCTGATCGCCGAGAACCGGGGGCTCGGGGTGAAGATATCGAGCGCCGACCGGGTACGCGTTTTCCACAACACCTTCCTCGGCAACCGAGGGGCCGTCGGACTGTACAACGACGTGCGCTCCCCCGAGTCCGATCCGTACAGCGACCGGCTCGGCCTGAGCTGGATCACCGCCGAGACCGAGCTGGTGAACAACCACTTCGCCGGCACCGCCGCGGGGCGTCCCTTCGCCACCGCGAAGAACCACAAACCGGAGGACGTGCCCACGCCGGGATTCGTCACCCGCAGCGACGGGAACGTCTACGTCCGGGACGGGGAGCCTCACCTGGTGGATCGATACCTCGGTTCCGGACGTTCGGAACGGTTCGAGACGCTGTCCGAGCTGACCGCGGAAACCGGGCAGGGCAGGCACAGCGCCGTCGTGCGCGCGTCCGGGACGCCCTTCCGGGATCCGGGCGAGGGCGACTACCGGCTCCGACCGGGCGCCCCGGGAACAGGGGCGGGGCGTCCGATCCCCGGCGAGGTGACCGAGGAACTCGGTGTCCCCCCGGACGAGCACCCCGATGCGGGAATCCTCGTGCGGACCGGCACCCCTGATTGAGGTTCTCCGCTCTCCCCCGTCGTCAACACGGCGGGGAGGCATCGGTGGGCCGTGCCCGTCGGGCCCGAAGCAGCCGGCCGGTGTTCCGGTCGTTTCCGGCCGCTTCAGGCCCCGCGCCGGATCACCAGCCGGTGCTGCCCCGCGGGGAGCCTATGGAGGCCCCGTCGGAGTCCACGGCCCGAATCCAGTACTCCGTGTCCCCCGCCGGGGCCTGCGTGTCCGTGAACCGCATCGTCGGGATCTGCCAGGGCCACGATTCCCTGGTCACCGCGTGGACCGGTTCCGACCTTCCGACCCGTATCACCTCGTAACGGATCGAGCTGTTCTGCGCGTCCCAGGTTCCCCGCCACTCGATCGAGACCTCACCGGTGGCCCGGTCCCGTTGCACCTGCGGGGCCCGGAACGGAACCTGCGGGCCGTTGTGGACCGCCTCCGGCACCGAGCGGGCCGCGAACCGGGTCAGGGACTGCTGCGGCTCACCGTTGACGGTGGTGAACTCACCGCCGACCACGACGTACTCCGAGTTCGCGTCGACGGCCCAGGTGCCGTTCTTCCACGGACTCTCCTGCGGGCCGCCGTTGGTGTTCGGCAACCACGGCAACAGCTCCGGGACGGGATCTCCCTCGCCCACGTGGTTCACATCGCGCGGCGAGGTGCCCGTGGCTTCCGTCGTTTCCGCCGTCAACCGCTGGTAGTCGATCGAACCGTCCTCGGGGATGGCTTCCAGCGCGGCACAGGCATGCGTGTGCGAGGCGGCGTAGACCACACCCGCCGCCACGGCGACCGACTGGGTGTCCCCGTAGCAACCGTCCATCCAGACGGTGGAACCGCTGTCGATCCGCACCGCCCCGCGGCCCTCGAACCTGGGGTTGAACCCCTCCCAGTTGTACGAGCCGAAGTAGGCCGTGCCCCGACCGTCCGTGTCGATGTCGGTGACCACGTCGTCGGTGGACGGCGCCTGCCACTGCCAGGAGACGTTCTCCCCCGAAGCGGAGTCGACAGCCGACAGCGCGGCCCGCCGCTGCCCGTTGACCCTGTCGAAGGCCCCGCCGACGAGCACCCTGCTCCGCTGCGGGACGGCGAGCACGCTGTGCACAGTGGCATCGGCCGTCGGAGCCCACGGAAGCAGTTCTCCCGTGGAGGACACGGCCGCGAGCCTGCTCCGGTCGGCACCGTCGACCCCGTCGAAGGCCCCTCCCAGGTACACGCTCTCCGCGGTGGCAGAGAGCGCACGCACCCGTCCCCGCACCCGCGGGTCGAAATCGCTCACCAGAGCGCGCTCGGCCGTGCCGAAGGCGGCGACCCTGGAACGCCACCTGCCGTCGATCCTGTCGAAGTCACCACCGACGTAGATCCTGTCGCCCGCCGGTCCCGCGGTCACGTCGAACACGGTGTCGCATCTCCAGCGGTCGGTGCCGACCGAGTCGCACAGCGGCCCCGGATCGGTACTCGACTCGAATTCCGTGGCGGTCACCGAGGGTGACCACGGCAACAACTCCCCGGTGCGCAGGTCGAAGGCCATCAGGTTGTCCCTGGGGACCTCCCCGGCGCCCCCAGCGGGCGCACCGGCCGGGCGGGCCTTGTCGAAATGGCCACCGGCGTAGACGGTGTTCCCGACGATCTCCACCGACAGCACGATCCCGTCCGTCTGCGGAGTCGGCAGCGCGCCCGCCGTCACCGTTTCGGGCCGCGAATCGGCCGCTCCCGCGGTGGGAGCCATCAGCGCTCCGAGCAGAGTGCTCCCGACCAGAGCCGCGCCGATTCTTCGGCTTCGACTCAACATTTCACCGCCTCCTGACCCCTTTGTTCCGTATCCACCGCCGCACACCGCCCGCACGCCGATCCGAGAACACGAGCGACCGCGACGCGTTCCCACCTCCGGAGGAAGTTCCGGAGGAGCACAATCTCTCCGCCAACTCGGCATAACCACGCGCCACGACATCCCAGTCGTAGTGCTCGGTCAGCTCCGCCACCTGGGCGCGACCACGGTCCAAGGTGTCCTGGGGACGTTCCTCGGCCCGGTCGAAGCACGCGGCCAACGTCTCCGCGTCGGTGAAGTACGCCCCGTGAGGCCCCAGCACCTCCCGGTTGAACCCCACGTCGAAAGCGGACACGGAGGTGGCCGCTCCCATGGCACGCAGCAGCGACGGGTTGGTCCCGCCGACGGAATGGCCGTGCACATAGGTCAGAGCGTTGGCGTAGAGCTGGTTCAGGACTCGCTGGTCCCACACCGCGCCCACCAACCGGACACCGCTGCCGCTGTCGGCCAGCTTCCGCACCCTGGTGGTGTAAGCGCCCGAGTAAGGGGCCGTGCCGACGACGACCAGGGGATGCCGTGCCCCGCTCCTGAGGTATCCGGCCACCGCGAGGTCGATGTGGTTCTCCGGCTCGAAACGAGCCACCATCAAGTGGTACTCACCGGCGCGTAAACCGTATTCCGCCAAACCGTCGGCCCCGACGGTGTCCAGCACGGGGGCTCCGTAGGGAATGTAGTCGCTTTTCACGCCGAAGCGATCCGCGTAGTAATTCTGGATCCCGCGCGAATCGGAGATCAACGCGTCGGACCAGCGCACGGCCAGTGATTCCGCGGTACGGTAGTAGCGCGCTCCCAGTTTCCCCCATTTCGCCCGCTTCCATTCGAGGCCGTCCACATGTGTCGCCACCGGGATTCCACGGGCCCGCAGCAGGGGCAGGAACGGCGAGTTCGCCGCGTTGAACACCAGCGCGACGTCCGGGCGCTCCCGCACGGCGTGTCCCGCCGAGAGGGCGGTGTGACTCAGCGTCTCCAGGGATTTCCGCCGCAGGGCGGGCAAGCGCACCAGCCGCATCCCGAGGTGCTCGGGGGTGTGCCCCGCCTCGCCGTCCCTGCAGTACACCGTCACCTCGTGCCCCATGCGGGCCAGACGCCTGCCCACCTCCTCGACACAGGTTTCGAAACCTCCGTACCTCGCGGGCACTCCCCGCGTTCCGAGCATCGCTACGCGCATCGCCGTCCAATCCCGTGGCCTTGCCGCCGATCAATGGTGCGGATCGACGAACCCGCCGTATAAGCTCCCGGTATCGATTCGTTACGAGATTTCGTCCGCTCCGCGGTCACCGAAACTTTCCGCGAAGGGTCTCCGTGCTCGACCACCGCCGCTTTCCGACCGACTCGCCCGATCTCCGCGCGAACTCCGACACGCGGGCGCTGACGGCTTGTCTGCTGGCGCTGATCGTGGCCAGCGAGTACAAGTTCCGACTCCGTGATCAGGACCAGTCCGTCTCGGGGCACCCGGACGTGTTCGTGCTGTTGGAGATCGCCGCTTACGCGGCCGTGGCGTGCTGGCTGTTCGTCCACTTCCGTCCGGCCCCTCGACTGCACACGGCGCACTGGGTGACGCTCACGGCCTACGCCTACGTAGCGACACTGTGGTTATCCACAATGTACTCGCCCTACTTCGAGATGGCTCTGGTCCGTTCATGGCAGATGGTGGTGCTGCTGGCCGTCACCCGATCGGTGGTAGGTCACTCGGGGCGGGCGACGATGCACGCTTTCGCGCACGCCTACGGCGTTCTCGTCTCCGTCTCGGTGGTGTTCGGCGCGCTCGTCCCGTTCCCCCGCCGGGAGAGCCAGGCCGAACGCTTCACCTGGCTGTACCTGCATCCCGTGACGGCGGGCCAGTTCCTGGCCATAGCGGTCGTCGTGCTGGTCGGCTACGTGCTCGGCAGGCGCAACACCCACGAGGGGCCGAGCTGGCCGTTGCCGGTGTACCTCGGCATGCTGCTGATCTGCACCGTCGGTCTGGTGGCCACCAACACCCGTGGCGCCGCCCTCGGAGCCCTGGTCGGTTCACTGACCGCCCTGTGGGTCAGATGGCGCGGCACCCGCAGACTCGAGATCACCGCGTTCCTGTCGGTGGGCCTGCTGGCCGTCGGACTCGCCGCCACCCCGTTGATCACGGCCTTCTTCACCCGTGGGCACTCGATGTCCAGGCTGTTCACGCTCAACTCGCGTACGGAACTGTGGGGCCACGCCCTCGAGGAGTTCTCCGAGCGACCGCTGTACGGTCACGGCCAGAGCGCCACCCGCGGCCTGTTCCTGGACGAGATGGGGCTCGGCGGTGGGCACAACGCCGTGATCAACCTGATGGTGAACTCCGGGCTGCTCGGCCTGACCGTCTGGTCCGCCCTGATCGTCGGCATCCTGCTGAACACGGCCCGAGCCGCGCGCAGCTCCCCCGAGCCCAGGCAGGACCGCATCCTCGTCTACGCGGTGCTGCTGGGGATGCTGGCGAACTCGATGTTCACCGAATCCCTCGGCGCTCCCTCCAACGTGGCCGCGGTGTGGCTGTTCGTCCTCGCCGCCTGGTCCGAGCTGATCCGGCCCCCGGACCGCGAACGGGAGTTCGCCCCGGGGAGCCGGCACGGCCCTCCGCCGGGACCGCGCGGAGGGGAACGCCTCGCCTAGCGGCCACGGGTCGGAGCGACAAGACGGCAAGTGCGGAAGCCCCCGTTCATCCGGTGCGGGCGGAAGCACCGGAGACCCCTGTGAGGAGCATCGTGACCCGTCCAGTGCTGTTCGTCCATCCCTCCGCGGAGCTGTACGGCTCCGATCGCGTGTTTCTCGAATCCGTGCGAGCGCTGACGGACAGCGGCCGGGAAGTGCTGGTCGCCCTGCCCGCGGACGGACCGCTGGTACCACTCCTGCGCTCCCGCGGGGCTCGGGTGCTGCGCTGCCCCACCCCGGTGCTGCGCAAAAGCGCGCTTCGCCCCCTCGGCCTGCTCAGGCTGCTGCGCGACTGCCTCCGCGCGCTGCCTGCCATGCTGCGCCTGCTCGTCCGGCATCGCTTCGAAGCCGTCTACGTGAGCACGGTCACCGTGCCGTTGTGGCCGCCGCTGGCCCGGTTGTTCGGAAGGCACGTGATCGCGCACGTGCACGAGGCCGAGGACACCGTCCCGGCACCGGTGCGGGTGGGGATCGCCCTGCCGCTGTTGTGCTGCCACGTGGTGGTGGCGAACAGCACCGCGGCGCGGGAAACGCTGCTCGGAGCCGTTCCGCGCCTCCGCGAACGCATCCTGGTGATCCGCAACGGCGTCCGCGGCCCCGCCACCCCGCCGAAGGACAGTCCCACGGCTCCGGGGAACGCGCGACTGGTCCTGGTGGGCAGGATCTCGCCCCGGAAGGGGACCGACACGGCGATACGCGCGGTCGCGCTGCTCCGCGAGCGCGGGCGACCGGTCACACTGGAGCTGGTCGGTTCGGTGTTCGAGGGGTACGAGTGGTTCGAGCGTGAGCTGGACGAGCTGGTCCGGAAGCACCGTCTCGGGGAAGTCGTCCACTCGCACGGGTTCGACGACGACGTCTGGGATCACTACGCCGCCGCCGACATGGTCCTCGTGCCCTCCAGGGCGGAACCGTTCGGCAACACCTCGGTGGAAGCGCAGTTGGCGATGCGGCCGGTCGTCGTCACCGACGCCCAGGGACTGCCCGAAACGGTCGACGGCGGGCGAAGGGGCTCGGTGGTTCCTCCGGACGATCCGCACGCGCTCGCCGACCGGGTCGAGGCGCTGCTCGACGACTGGGAGACGA
The DNA here is from genome assembly GCF_013408175.1 of Actinopolyspora biskrensis. Taxonomy (GTDB): domain Bacteria; phylum Actinomycetota; class Actinomycetes; order Mycobacteriales; family Pseudonocardiaceae; genus Actinopolyspora; species Actinopolyspora biskrensis. Next base: position 55,931 of record NZ_JACBYW010000002.1, on the reverse strand, counting down.
CCCGGCGAAGAGCCCGGCACGCCCGCCGGGAGGCCGAGACGCTGTTCGCTCCGGAGCGCTACCGACGGTCGATCCGGGCACTGTTCGAGAACCCCGCGAGTCGATGAACACCGCCCCGTGCCGACCCGCTCCCGCGCCAATCACCCGCCCCGGCACCGCCGCGGGGTTCCGCCAAGCAACCAGCCACGCGAAGCGCCGCTGTGAGCCGGCCCACCTAGTACGCGCCTTCCCTCCCCAGTACGGCCCGCACGGTCTTCCAGAGAATCATCATGTCCAGGGTCAACGACCAGTTCTCCACGTAGCGCAGGTCCAACCTGACGCTCTCGGCCCAGGACAGGTCGCTTCGTCCGCTCACCTGCCACAGACCGGTCATCCCAGGACGGACCATGAACCGCCGGTGCACTTCGGGTTCGTAGGAGGCCGTCTCGTCCGGCAGCGGGGGCCGCGGCCCGACCAACGACATCTCCCCCCTCACGACGTTGACGAGCTGCGGAAGCTCGTCCATCGAGTAACCGCGCAGCAGCGGGCCGATCCTGGTCGTCCGCGGATCCCGGCGCGACTTGAACAGGGGGCCGGCTCCGTGGTCCACCGCGAGGTGTTCCCGCGAGGACTCGGCGTCGTCGACCATGGTGCGGAACTTCAGCATCACGAACGGTTCGCCGTTGTGCCCGACTCTGCGCTGCCGGTAGAGCACGGGGCCGCCGCTGTCCAGTTTGATCGCAGTGGCGACGACCAGCAGCAGCGGGGACAGCGACAGCAGCAGAATCAACGCCCCCAGCCTGTCCATCAGGGACTTGGCCAGCAGCCGCGGCCCGGTGAAGACGGGCTCGCTCAACCGGAGCAGCGGCATACCGAGCACTTCGGAGACGTGCACCCGGGGCCCCGCGACGTCCATGAGGACGGGGGCCACCACCATCTCGGTGGAGGTGCCCTCCAACTCCCAGGACAGCCGCTGCAGACGGTGACGGGTCCAGTAGCGGTCCGCACTGATCATCACGGCTCTGTACGCGCCACGGCGCACCTGCTCGGCCACCTCGTCGAACCCGCCCACCACGGGAACCGAGCCGACCCGTTCGGGAGAGTCACCGGTGTCCTGCCTCCCCGCGGTGCACACCGCGCGTATCCGCCACCCGAGGTGCGATTCGCGCCGCGTCCTGGCGATCAGGTCCTCCAGCGCCTCGGTGTGCCCCACCGCGATCACGGGCAACGAGCAGTGCCCGGTCGCTCTCAGGTTGTGCAGCACCTTGCGCAACGCGTAGCGCTGTGCCACGCACAGCAGGGCCGCGGCGGGAAGCACCCCGAATATCCAGCCGCGCAGCTGTTCCACTCCGGTGGCCACGGCCCCGAAGGCCAGCAGCACATCGGCCGTGAGCAGCGCTCTGCCGAGCCGGCGGAACTCCTCGGCCCCCTGCCCCAGGATGCGGTAGTTCCACGTCGGAACCAACGAGGCCAGCAGCACTGCGGTGACCACGCCGCCGAAGGCGAGGGCCCTGCCGGGGGAGGAGCGCTCGAGCAGCGCCGCTCCCCCGGAAACGCACACGGCCGCCGCCAGCACGTCACCGCAGGCCACAGCGAGACGATAGCGGCGCTCCCAGCCGGTGATCCGCGCAGCGGAGGGTCTTCGTGCCTGCCCGGCGGGTTGACCACCCCGTTCCCCCGCGCACTCCGGGCGACGTGTCGTTGCACGAGGCCCAACGGTCCCCGTCGGTCGGGACTGGGACATATGCATGCGAGCTCCACTCACCCCCGGCAGGAACGGTGGCGAGAGGTTCGAACCGCACGGTCTCGCCACCGAGGAAAATACAGCGGCACTGTCTCCCGCTTTTTCGAACAGATTTCACGTCGCGTTACACCCGACCTGCGCACCGTTGACACGTCGTATCACCAGGTCAACAAGCCCACGAAGAAAGCAGGCCCCGTAATTCCGAACAGAGCACAACCGGATAACGATCGCCTATTTTTCGCTCAAGTCCCTCGCGAGGCCTTGCCGCCCCGACTCCCGCGAGTGGCTCGTTCCGGCGGTCCGGGGAGCTCTCGTCGCGGTACCCGGCCTCGAGCAGCCGGGCCCATCCGCTCGCCCACCGGGAATTCCACGCCCGCGCACCTGGTTGTACCCTCCGTCAAAGTAGGCGAGACGGGATGAACACGTGCGACACTTCGATCTGATCATCATCGGTAGCGGATCGGGAAACGCGATCCTCGACGAGCGGTTCTCCGACTGGGACGTCGCCATCGTGGAGAAGGGGGTCGGCAGCACCTCCTCGTACGGGGGAACCTGCCTGAACGTCGGCTGCATACCGACCAAAATGTTCGTGCACACGGCTGATGTGGCACGAACCCCGTCCGAGGGGGACGCGCTCGGGGTCGATCTGCGCCGCACCGGCGTTCGGTGGTCCGAGATCAGGGACCGGATCTTCGGGAGAATCGACACCATCTCGGAAAGCGGAAAACGTTTCCGCTCCGAGGAGAACCCGAACGTGACCCTCTACGAGGGCATCGGCCGATTCACCGACACCCGACAGCTGGTGGTGGAGACCTCCGCGGGATCGGAGACGATCAGCGCCGACCGAATCGTGCTGGCCGCCGGAGGCAGGCCGGTGATTCCGGAGATCGCCGGGATCGAGAACGTCGCCTACCACACCAGCGACAGCGTGATGCGCTTGGAGGAACTCCCCGAGAGCATGATCATCCTGGGCACCGGGTTCATCGGGGCCGAGTTCGCGCACATCTTCTCGTCGCTGGGAGTCGAAGTGACGATGATCGGCCGCTCCGGCCGCGCGCTGCGCGCTGAGGACGTCGACGTCTCGGCACGTTTCACCGAGATCGCCGAGCGCGACTGGGACCTGCGGCTCAACCGCACCGAAAAGAGCGTGACCGGCGACGACGACGGAGTCGAGCTGCACCTGGACGGTCCGGGGGGACCGGAGACCGTCTCCGCGCGGACTCTGCTGGTGGCGACCGGACGACGGCCGAACTCGGACCTGTTGGACACGGCCGCGGGCGGCATAGCGACCTCGGACGACGGCAAGGTGAAGGTGGACGCCACCCAGCGGACCTCCGTCGAAGGTGTCTGGGCCCTCGGGGACATCAGCAGCGACCACGAGCTCAAGCACGTCGCCAACCACGAGGAGCGCGTGGTGCAGCACAACCTGCTGCACCCGGAGGAACCGGTGGAGTCCGACCACAGGTTCGTACCGCACGCCGTGTTCACCGCCCCGCAGATCGCCTCGGTCGGACTGACCGAGCAGCAGGCACGTGAACACGCCATCAACTACATCAGTTCGACGCAGGACTACGGCGGAATAGCGTACGGCTGGGCCATGGAGGACCAGGACGGCTTCGCCAAGCTGCTGGCCGATCCCTCGACGGGTCAACTGCTCGGAGCACACATCATCGGCCCGCAGGCACCGACGCTGATCCAGCCGCTCATCCAGGCGATGTCCTTCGGGATCGACGCGCGCTCGATGGCCAGGGGCCAGTACTGGATCCACCCGGCCATGCCCGAACTGGTGGAAAACGCGCTGCTCGGGCTGGAGTGGGACTGACCGAGCGGACCGGTCCGTGAGCTGCGGTGCTCACGGACACCGTTGTGCCACGGCCGCGGGGGCCGGGCGGCTCGCCCGGCCCCCGCTCGGCGGGAGGGTGTTCCGGCGCTCAGACGGTACGCGGCCTGCCGGCGAACACCCCGATGATCGCCTGCACCGCGAGCACTCCGATGAGCACGACCAGGGAGGCCGTCCAGGAGCCCGTGGTGTTGTGCAGCACGCCGAACAGGAAGGGGCCCGTCGAAGCGATCAGGTAGCCGGTGCTCTGCGCCATCCCGGACAACCTGCTCGTCTCGGCCGCGTTGCTGCTGCGCAGCGAGATCAGCACCAGGGCCAGCGGGAAGGCGCTCATACCGGTACCGATCAGCACCGCCCACAGCACCGGAGCCGCCATGGGGGCGAGCAGTATGCCGAGGAACCCCGCTATCGCCGTGGCGGCGAGTCCCACGGTCCACACCGACTGACCGTTGGTCCTGGTCACCAGGGGCGGCAGCACCATACTGATCGGAACCCCGATCAACAGCACCAACCCGAGCAGCGCGCCGGCCGTTCCCGCCCCGGTGCCCGCCGACTTGAACACCTCGGGAAGCCACCCCATGATCACGTAAGCCACCAGGGACTGCATGGCGAAGTAGCCGGTCACAGCCCAGGCCAGCGGACTGCGCGCCAGGGACTTGCCCTCCTTGGAACAGCTCGGCGCGGAGGGGGAGCTCCCGGCCGGAGCGTTGCGACCCGCCGCCGCCCAGATCACGAAAGCGGCGAGCGCGAGGACGGACCAGGTCGCCAGGGCGAGGCGCCAGCCGCCCAGCTCGGTGCGCAGCCAGGGCGTGAACGCGGAACCGATCGAGCCCCCGGCCGCCATGGCCGTGGTGTAGATGCCGGTTGCCATGCCGACCCTGTTCGGGAAGGAGTCCTTCACCACCACGGGGATGAGCACGTTGCACATCGCGATGGCTCCGCAGGCGACCACAGTGCCAGCGAAGACCGTTGCCGCGCCCCCGGTCACCCGCACCAGCATCGCCAGTGTGAGCAACCCGAGCGCCACCCCCACGACGCGTTGCATCCCCCAGCGACGTGCCAGCACGGGCGCGCTGATCCCCGCTACGCCGAAGCACAGGGTGGGCACCGATGTGAGCACGCTGGCCCACGTGGCACCGGCTCCCAGCGAATCACGCACGCCTCCCAGCACCGAGGACAGGCTGGTGACGGCGGGGCGCATGTTCGCGGCGGCCAATGCCACCCCGACCAGCAGCAATCCACCACCGGTCGCTGCGGCGCGGTCGACGGATCCGGCCCCGGTCCCGCTTTCACCGGCCCGCGAAATCGCATCGTTCCTGCCGGCTCCCGCGGTGGAGCTGGCATCCTGAACGATCAGCCGATCGGGAACGGATTCGGTGCGCGACTCGTGAGACATCACGTACTAGTGTTGCAAACGTAGGATGTTTGGATGAAAGGACCACCCTGTGCCTTTGGTCACGACAACGCGGACCGGCTTGGTGGATCAGGTGATCGCCCAGATGCGCGAGCTCGTCGCTTCGGGCGAGTGGCCGCTCGGGGAAAAGATCCCCCCGGAAACCGAACTGGTCAGCGCACTCGGGGTCGGCCGCAACACGGTGCGCGAAGCCGTTCGGGCGCTGGCCCACGCGGGACTGCTCGACGTTCGGCAGGGCGACGGCACGTTCGTCCGCGCGACGAGTGAGCTCTCCGGCGCCGTCAGCAGGCTGTGCGACACGGAGCTGCGTCAGGTCCTGGAAGTACGCCGGGCGCTGGAGGTCGAAAGCGCCCGGCTGGCCGCCACGACACGCACCGAGAACGACGTGGCCGAGCTGGAGGTGGCCCTGCGGGAACGCGACGCGGCCATCGGCGAAGGGGACCCGGAGCGGGTGGCGCGCACCGACAGCAGGTTTCACCTCCGCCTGGTTGAGGCCTCGCACAACCCGGTGCTCATCCAGCTGTACCAGGGAATCAGCGAAGCCGTGCTCTCCAGCGTCGCCACCACCTTCGACCCCACCGTTCCGCCGGAACGGACGGTCTCGCACACCGAGCTGTTCGAAGCGGTTCGCGACGGCAGTCCGGAATCGGCGGCAGCCGAAGCGGGCGGCTTCCTCGACGAACTGCTCGCCGAATTCGCCGAACAACCCGCCTCCACGCGACCGGAGGCCGGGGACTGAGGACTTCCGGGGACACGGACCCGATCCGGGAGCCGTGCCCGGTTCACCGAGCGCGGTGCGCGCTGTGCGGCTCCCCCGGCCGCCGTCGCCACGGCCCCCGCACGCGGAATCGATCCGAACGCTGCCCGGATCAGTGCCGCCGGGCCGAGACGGTCGGCATCCCCTCGGGGGCCCCACCGTCCAGCAAACGCATCAGCGCGTCGGTGTCCAGATGACGTTCGACCATGTCGCCCAGCAGGTCCAGCTGTGCCCGCCGGAGATCGGCGAAGGAGGTCTCCGGCGAACACAGGAAACCGCTCCGCCCCGCCCGGTCCGCGACCCAGCCGAGGAACTCACGACGGAACCCGTCGTTCTCGAACAACCCGTGCCAGTGCGTTCCGACGACGGAGCCGTGCACAGCACCTTCCCCGCCCTCGGCCGCACGGATCAACGCGGTGAGATCTCCGCTGCGCCGCACACGCCCGTGATGGATCTCGTAACCGCTCACCCGATGTCCCATGGCCGTTCCCGAGGGGTTGCCGAGGGTCTTCGAAGCGGCGAATTCGACGTCGATGTCCAACAACCCGAGTCCGTCGACCTCCCCACCGGACTCGACGTGATCGACGATCCGCTCCCCCAGCATCTGGAAACCACCGCACACACCCGCCACCGGCAGGCCGGAGGCCGCGTGCGAACGGATCCCGTCGGCCAGCCCCGTCTCCCGCAACCAGGCGAGATCGGCGACGGTGGCCTTGGACCCGGGCAGCAGCACCAGGTCGGCGTCGGCCAGCCGGGAGGGTTCCGTGACGAACCGCACCGAGACCCCCGGTTCCGCGGCGAGGGCCTCGACGTCGGTGGCGTTGGAGATGCGCGGCAGCCGGGGAACCGCCACCCGGAGCCACTGATCGCCCAGCGGTGGGGCGGGGCGACCGACCACCCCGTCGGCCACGCACGACAGCGAGTCCTCGGCGTCCAGCCACAACTCCTCGGACCACGGCAGCACGCCGTGCACCCTCCTGCCGGTCAGCGCACGGAGCTGGTCCAGGCCCGGCTCGAGCAGTTTCGGTTCTCCGCGGAACTTGTTCACCACGAAACCCGACACGAGAGCCTGGTCGGCCGGGTCCAGCAGGGCCAGTGTTCCGAACAGCTGGGCGAAAACCCCGCCACGATCGATGTCCCCCACCACGAGGACGGGGAGGCCTGCCGCACGAGCGAGCCCCATGTTGGCGATGTCGTGGGCACGGAGGTTGATCTCGGAAGGTGAACCTGCACCCTCGCAGATCACGTAGTCGTATTCCGCACGCAGCTCGGCCAGGGTGTCGGTCACCGTCTCCAGCAGCACGTCCTTGCGCCGACGGTACGACAGAGCGTTCACCTCCCCCTCCACCCGACCGAGCACCACGACCTGGGAGCTGCGGTCGCTGCCCGGTTTGAGCAGCACCGGGTTGAAGCGGACGTCGGGCTCCACCCCCGCCGCGGCGGCCTGCACGGCCTGTGCTCTGCCGATCTCACCGCCGGAGGCCGTGACCACGGAGTTGTTGGACATGTTCTGCGCCTTGAAAGGCGCGACCTCGCCCCCGCCGCGGGCCAGCCAACGACAAATCGCGGCAACCAGCACACTCTTACCCGCGTCCGAGGTCGTCCCGGCAACCAGCAGCGAATTCACGTACGCTTTCATACCCCACCGGCATAGGGGGCACGGCCCGCCCCGCCCGGGGCCGTGCCCCCTGTCACACCGCCGCGGTCCAGCCGGCCGCTGTGCGAGCGCTCGGGTGAGCACGGGCGGAGGACGGCCCCGACGTCGTGCGGGCCCGCTGCCCGATGCCGGGCACCCCACTCACGCCCCGCGGGAAATCCAGCTCGGCAACCACCCACGACGAGCCGAGCAGCGAGCACCGGTCAGCTCACGAACGAGTGAGAATCTCGTTGCCGTCCTCCGTGATCAGGATGGTGTGCTCGAACTGGGCGGTCCAGCTCTTGTCCCGCGTGGTGACCGTCCACCCGTCTTCCCAGACGTCGTACTCGTGGGTTCCCAACGTGATCATCGGTTCGATGGTGAACGTCATCCCCGGTTCGATCACCGTCTGCACCGAGGGTTCGTCGTAGTGCAGAACCACCAGCCCGCTGTGGAACGAGCGCCCGATGCCGTGACCGGTGAAATCGCGGACCACGCCATAACCGAAACGCTTGGCGTAGGACTCGATGACCCGGCCGATCACGTTGAGCTGACGCCCCGGTTTGGCGGCACGGATCCCACGCATCGTGGCTTCGTGGGTGCGTTCGACGAGCAACCGCGCTTCCTCGGAGACCTCCCCCGCGTAGAAAGTCGCGTTGTTGTCACCGTGCACACCGTCGATGTAGCCGGTCACGTCGACGTTGACGATGTCACCTTCCTCGATCACCGTCGAATCCGGGATCCCGTGGCAGATGACCTCGTTCAACGAAGTGCAACAGGACTTGGGGAAGTTGCGGTACCCGAGCGTGGAAGGGTACACCCCGTTGTCGACGAAGAACTCGTGCACCACCGCGTCGATGTCGTCGGTGGTGGCTCCCGGGCGTACCGCCTTGCCCGCCTCCTCCAGCGCCTGCGCGGCGAGCTTGCCCGCCACGCGCATGGATTCGATCACTTCGGGGGGCTGCACGTCGGGGTCCGTGTTGTGTTTCGGAGCGGGTTTGTCCACGTACTCGGGCCGTTCGATGGTCGAGGGGACCGGACGGCGCGGGGTTTGCTCTCCTGGCTGCAACGGGCTTCGTACCGGCATACCCTCACTCTAGAACGTTGCTCACGACCGGAAGCCGCAGGCAGGTCATCACCGAATCACCACGCGAATCCGAAGCGAGCGGCCACGCAGCGGTCGCCTCCGGCCGGAACCCCGCCCGCGTTCAAAAGCTCTCCTCGCTGATCCCGTCGAGATCGTTGCCGGGCGAGACCGTCACCAGACCGGAACGCTGGGCGGCCCGGAGCACGGCGGGTTCGTAGGACACGAAGGCGCGCAGCTCCTTCCGCTCCCGGTAGGCGGAGGCCAGGTGGATCGCCTCGGTGAGGCTCAGCGGGGAGTCCAACCCGCTGGCCGCGTCGAGAACTTCCTGTTCGACCGGAAGGTGTTCGATCTTGGAGACGACGATCGAAGCGAGGTCCTCGACCGCCGGACCGGCCGTGCGAAAACTACGAATAATATCCACTTTGGACACGGCACTCGTCGCGCGCGGCTGCTCCCAGTTGTTGCGGACCCACGTGCTCAGCGCCGCGCTTTCCGGTTCCGCGGCAATCAACTTCTTCAGAGCCGAAGAATCGAAGTAGATCACGTGCACTCCCGTCGACGGCGAACAACACCCTGTGCAAGGGCGAGCGAGATGTGCGACAACCTAACACACCGGACTCACTCCGCACGCTCCAGAAAATCCCGGGTCACGGAAACCGCCCGCTCGGAGGACCCGGAGTCGGTCAACAGCACCGCGAAGGACATGTCCCCCCGATAACCGGTGAACCAGCCGTGAGCCCTGCTTCCGTCGCCGAACTGGGCCGTGCCCGTCTTGCCCGCGACCTCCCCCGTTCCGGACAGCTCGGTGGCCGTGCCGGAGCGGACGACCTCACGCATCATCTCGCGCAGCTGTTCGAGCGCCTTGCCGGAAGGCTTGTCCGACGGCCCCTTGTTGACCTCGGTCTCGTCCCCCTCGACCAGTCCGGGAACCGGCATCTCGCCGTTGGCCACCGACGCGCTCGCCAACGCCATGCCGAACGGGCTCGCGAGCACCTTGCCCTGCCCGATCCCGTTCACGGCACGATCGACCTCCCCATCGCCTGCCGGAACGTCACCCGTGATCGTGGTTAGTCCCGGAACGGCGAAATCAGCGCCGATGCCCAGCTGCTCGGCCGCCTCGGGCAACGCGTCGGCGGGCATGTCCGCGGCCAGTTGCGCGAAGGTGGTGTTGCAGGACTCGGCGAAGGCCTTCCGCAGCGGAACGCTTCCGAGGTCGAAATGGTGGGAGTTGGGCAGCGTCTTCCCGTTGAACGTCTTCTCCGCCGGGCACTCGACCTCGGTGTCGATGCCGACATCGCCCCTCTCCAGGGCGGCGAGCCCCGTGGACATCTTGAAGGTTGACCCCGGGGGGTACTGCCCGGTCAGCGCGAGGGCGCCCTTGCCGTCGGCCGCGGAGTTCTGAGCCACCGCGAGCACGTCACCGTTGGAGGGACGCATCGCCACGATCATGCCCGGCTTCTCCACCGGGTCGATCGCCTCTTCGGCGGCACGCTGCACCTTGTCGCTCAGCGTGGTGGAAAGCGCTTCCGTCGGCTTCGGCTTCACCTGGTGCAACGTCCTGACCTCGGCGCCGGAAGCGTCGCTGGTGAACACCCGCCAACCGGCACTTCCGTTCAGCCGCTTCTTCTTCGCCTCGGCCACGGCGGGCAGCACCTGCGAAGCGTAGTCCTGTTCGGTGGCGGCCAGTTCGGTCCGCTCCGGGAAACGGACGCCGGGCAGCTCGTAGATCTCCGGTTTCACCCGCTGGTAGTCGGCCCAACGCAGGGTGACGACGGTGTAGGCCTGATCGTCCTCGGTCTTCTCCGCCCCGGAGACGATCCCCTGCTCGGTCACTCCAGGCGCGACGGGCCGCAGCCCCTCCGCCAGCGACCCCGCGACATTCGAGAGGTCGTCGGCCTGCCCCGGAATCAGCGTCACGCGCACCAGCCGCTCCGGCCCCATCAGGCGTGTTCCGTCCCTGCCGAGCACCGGCGCCGGGGTGGCGGGGTCCTCCTCGTAGTGCAAGGTCTGCCTGGCTCCCAGGTCGGGATGGACGGCCGAGGGCTGCCAGTGCACCTTCCAGGTCCCGTCCTGCTGGCGCAGGTTCAGCTTCCCCGCGTACTCCCAGGTGCGCTCCGAACCGAAGTTCCACGAAACGTCGAAGTCCGCCTCGGCCGATCCCCCCGACTCGTCCGAGGACACATCGGTCACCGAGGCGTCCACCTTCTCCGGGGAGAGGTTCTTCCTCGTCCTGTCCAGGGCCTTCCTGGCTGTTTCCGGGGCGTCGGTACGTTGGGCAGCCGCCGCGTTGTCGCCCGCGGCGAACGCACGGACGTAAGCCGTGGCCGCGTCCTTCGCCGAGGGACCGGAGTCGAACACACCGCAGGAAGCGATCGGCACCGTGACGAGGAGTCCCGCCAGGGCGGTAAAAGCACGAGCTGTACGCACATCCGTAGTATGCCGAACACGGAGCTCCCGATGTTCGGCTGTCCCTCGTCCGGCCCGGTGGGGAACGACCTCGCCGTCGAGCGGAAACCTCCGCTGCACGGGGACGACCTCGCCGTCGAGCGGAAACCTCCGCTGCACGGGGACGACCTCGCCGCGCGCGACGAAGCACGAAGCTCGAACGTGTTCGGAATCACAAACCGGCGCCCGGGGTGAACCACCGGCCCGGTCCGCCCCGCTCGACGGGAAATCCCGCCGCGAAGCGGGGATCGGGGCGCCGGCACGAACTCGGCCGGACTCTCCGCGCTCGGATGTCCGAGGACCGAATCGACGTTTCCGGTGGTCGCGCAGGGCATCCGCGCAGTCGCGAGCAGAGCGGCCGGGGTCAGAGCAACACCGTGCTGAAGGTGCCGCCGCGGCGAAACCCGATCTTGCGGTACGCGGCCCGCGCGGCCACGTTGTAGTCGTTGACGTACAGGCTCGCCGTTCGCCCCAGGACGCGAACGACGTGCTCCACCACGGCGGCAGTACCCGCCGTGCCGAGACCGCTCCCGCGGCGCTCCGGATGAACCCAGACCCCCTGGATCTGTCCCACTGTTCCGGACAGCGCACCGATCTCGGCCTTGAACACGACCTGGCCGTTCTCGAAGCGCGCGAAGGCCCGGCCACTCGCGATCAGATCGGCGACTCGAGCCCGGTAGTTCGCCGCACCCCCTCCGCTCCGCGGATCCACCCCCACTTCCTCGCGGAACATGGAGATCGCCGCGGGGAGGTAGCGGTCGAGTTCCTCGGAGCGAACCTGACGCACCGCCGGGTCCACCCAACCGGTGGGGGCTTCGGACATCACCAGCAGCGGTTGTTCGGGACGCACCTCACGGGCAGGCCCCCAGTACTCCGCCAACTCGGCCCACAGCGCCATGACCTGTCGGGTCGGTCCGACGAGTGAGGAGGACGCACGTCCCCGCCGCGCCCGCTCGGCGAAAGCGCGCATCGCGTCACGTCCGCCCCGCAGCGGAATGAGGTTCGGCCCGGAGTAGCAGATCCCCTTCAGGTCACCGCCGTAGCCCCACAACTCGCCGCCGAGGTACATCGGATTCGTCCGAGCGGCTTCGATCCGGGAGAGAACCATGCAGGCCGCCACCGGGTCCGCTTCCAGCAACGAGCGGACGTTTTCCACGTCCCGCCCCTGCAACAATCGCGCGCCCGCGAGCTTGAGCACGGGGTCAAGCTTGCCAGAAAAACCCCACCACGTGCCGAGCGACCACGCACGACGTGATCGATCCCGCCCCTGCACTCCCCCATTCGGATGAGCGAACAGTGCCGCGCGGCAGTCTCATCCGACTCATCCGAAGCGGACGCCCGGGGCGGGCACGCACGAACAGGCGCTCACCCCACGGTGACGGTGGGTTCGCCCGAATCCGCCTCCTCCATCCCCTCGGCGAGACGTCCCGCCTCCTCGATGAGAGTCTCCACGATCTGGTTCTCCGGAACGGTCTTGATGACCTCGCCCCGGACGAAGATCTGTCCCTTGCCGTTACCGGAGGCGACACCGAGATCCGCCTCGCGTGCCTCACCGGGTCCGTTCACCACGCACCCCATGACCGCGACCCGCAACGGGACCTCCATGCCCTCCAGTCCCGCGGTCACTTCGTCGGCGAGCTTGTAGACGTCGACCTGGGCGCGTCCACAGGAGGGGCAGGAGACGATCTCCAGCTTGCGCGGGCGCAGGTTCAACGACTGCAGGATCTGTGTTCCGACCTTGACCTCCTCCACCGGAGGCGCGGACAGCGAGACCCTGATCGTGTCGCCGATCCCCTGGCGCAGCAAGGAGCCGAAAGCGACCGAGGACTTGATCGTCCCCTGGAAGGCGGGACCCGCCTCGGTCACGCCGAGATGCAGCGGGTAGTCGCACCTCTCCGCGAGGATCTCGTAGGCACGCACCATCACCACGGGATCGTTGTGCTTGACCGAGATCTTCACGTCGTGGAAGTCGTGCTCGGCGAACAGCCCGGCCTCCCACAGCGCCGACTCGGCCAGCGCTTCCGGGACGGCCTTGCCGTACTTCTCCATCATCCTCGGGTCGAGCGAACCCGCGTTCACCCCGATCCGGATCGGAGTGCCCGAGTCCTTGGCCGCCTTGGATATCTCCTTGACCTTGTCGTCGAACTTGCGGATGTTGCCCGGGTTCACCCGCACCCCGGCGCAGCCGGCCTCGATCGCGGCGAAGACGTACTTGGGCTGGAAATGGATATCGGCGATGACCGGTATCTGGGACTTCTTCGCGATGGTCGGCAACGCCGCGGCGTCGTCGGCGGTCGGGCACGCCACACGCACGATGTCGCACCCGGATGCGGTGAGCTCCGCGATCTGCTGCAGGGTGCCGTTGATGTCCGTCGTGTTCGTGGTGGTCATCGTCTGAACCGAAATCGGGTGGTCACTCCCCACACCGACCGGCCCGACCTGTAGCTGCCGGGTCTTGCGCCGCTCGGCGAGCACCGGGTCGGGCGCGGCGGCGGGCATACCCAGATCGACGGTCATCGCGTCCTCTCCACTTTCACAATGCGGATTGAGTTGTCGGGGCCGCTGGATCGCGGGACTTTCGAAGGATCGGCGCCGAGGTCGTAGCCCCGGGCCGCTGCCCACAATACCGGCACGGCAAGTGGTGCTCAGGCCGGGAAGCCCTCATCGGACAGCTCGACCACGGTCGCGCTGTCACTCGTCCAACCGAAACGGTTCACTCCCCGGGCCCCGGGGAACGCGCGAACCGCTCGCCGAGTCACGGAAACAGTCACTCAAGTGAGCGTGACAGGATTCACAATATCCGCGACCAGCACCAGCAACGAGTAGGCGATGAACACGAGGCTGACCACGTACGCCACCGGCATCAGCTTCGCGGTGTCGAAGGGACCCGGATCGGGCCTGCGCACCAGCCTGGCGAGCTTGCGCCGCAGGGACTCCCAGAACGCCCCGGCTATGTGCCCGCCGTCCAGCGGCAGGATCGGCAGCATGTTGATCAGGAACAACGAGAGGTTCACACCGGCGAGAAGCTGGACCATGGTGATCATCCGCGCGCCGACCGAGAGCTCGTCGTAGGAGAGCACCTCACCACCGAGTCGACTGGCACCGACCACGCCGACCGGGGAGTCGGCCGCCCGCTCCTGTCCGCCGATCGCGGCGACCAGGTCCGGAACCTTGCTGGGCAGCTCGACCACCTTCTGAGCCGTCATGCCGATCATGGAACCGATCCGCGTGACCACGTCGCCGAAGCTCTGCCGGACCAGGTGCTGGGTCGGGGTGATCCCGAGGAAGCCGACCTCCACGTACTCGTCCGAGTCGTCGATCTTCGGCTGGGTGTTGGGAATCAGCTCGGGATGCAGGGTGACCGTCCGTCCGTCCCGTTCCACCACCACCGTCGCGGTGCCCGTGGAGTTCCGGATGGAGCCGCGCAGCTCCGGCCAGGACTCGACCCGCTCGCCGTTGAAGCTCACGACCTCGTCATCGGGGCGGAATCCCGCCTGGGCCGCGGGGGACTTCGGGGCGTCCTCCGGGCACTCGCTGACGTTCCGGGCCTTCGCCGACACCACGCACTCGCTGACCGAGCTCACCGTCGTGGTGGGCTGCGCCACGCCGTAGGCCATCAGCACGGTCGTGAAGATGCCCACCGCGAGGATCAGGTTCATGAACGGCCCCGCGGCCATCACGATGATCCGCTTCCACGGCCTGCGCTGGTAGAACTGCCGGTGCGAGTCCTCGGGGCGCACCTCCTCGGCAACCGCCTGCCGAGCGTCCTCGACCATCGCCCGCCAAGGGGCGGAGGAAGCGGTCCGGCCGTACTCCTGCTCCTTCTGCGGGGGGAACATTCCGATCATCCGGATGAAACCGCCGAAGGGGACGGCCTTGATCCCGTACTCGGTCTCACCCTTCTTCCTGGAGAAGACCGTCCGACCGAACCCGACCATGTACTGCGTCACCTTGACGCCGAACATCTTCGCCGTCGTCAGGTGACCGAGTTCGTGCCAAGCGATCGAAAACAGCAACCCGAGGAAGAAAATCAGGATGCCGAGCACGACAAGCATCAATGCGCTCTTTCCATACCGGCGAGTTCGCGGGCTCGGGTGCGGGCCCACTCCTCGGCTTCGAACACCTCGTCCACGCTGGCCGGCTCGGCACGCCACGCGTCGGCCTCGGCCAGCACCCTCTCGACAGTCTGCACGATACTGGTGAAACGGCTGTTACCCGCGACGAACGCCGCGACCGCCTCCTCGTTCGCCGCATTGTATACGGCGGGCAGACAACCGCCCTCCTTTCCGGCGTGGCGTGCCAGCCCCACCGCGGGGAACGCCGCGTCGTCCAGGGGCTCGAACGTCCACGAGGACGCCTGCGCGAAGTCGAGTCGCGGTGTGCCACCGTTCACCCGGCGTGGCCATCCCAGCCCCAGCGCGATCGGCAATCGCATGTCCGGGGGGCTGGCCTGCGCCACGGTGGCCCCGTCCTCGTAGGTCACCATCGAGTGCACGATCGACTGCGGGTGCACCACAACGTCGATGCGGTCGTAATCCACTCCGAACAGGAGGTGGGCCTCGATCAGTTCCAGGCTCTTGTTCACCATGGTGGCCGAGTTGATGGTCACCACCGTACCCATCGACCAGGTGGGGTGCGCCAAGGCCTGATCGACCGTGACCTCGTGCAACTCCTCCTCGGAGTAACCGCGGAACGGTCCGCCCGAAGCGGTAAGCACCAGGCGTTGCACCTCGTCCGCGTCCCCAGCGCGCAGGCACTGCGCCAGCGCGGAGTGCTCCGAGTCCACCGGGGTGATCTGTCCCGGAGCGGCCGCGCGCTGCACCAGCGGACCGCCCGCGACCAACGACTCCTTGTTCGCCAGCGCCAACCGCGAACCGGACTCCAGCGCGGCCAGCGTGGGACGCAGCCCCCGCGAACCGTCCATGCCGTTGAGCACGACCTCGGCGCCGGTGTCCCGGACCAGTTCGGTGGCCGCGTCCGGCCCGGCGAACAGCCGCGGCAGCCGGAAGCGCCCCTCCGCGTAGCCGAGTCGTTGCGCCTCGGCGTACAGGGCCAGCTGCACGTCCTCCACGGCCGTGCCCCGAGCGACCGCCACGGCTTCGACCTCGAACTCGAGGGCCTGGGCAGCCAGGGTCGCCGGATCGCTACCTCCCGCCGCGATTCCGAGCACCCGGAAATCCCCCGGGTTGCGGCGAATCACCTCGAGAGCCTGGGTACCGATCGACCCGGTCGAACCCAGCAACGTCACGCCGCACGGGGAGTCGCGGTCGCTTTCCTGCCTGTCCTTGCCTGGTTGGGCGGAGACCATCGTGCTCATTATTGCCGATTCCCTCCCGGAAGCGACGCCACGGGCCTTCGACCCCGTGCACGTATGGCGTAGCGCACCAGCGGTCCACCCCGAACCCTCGTGCGGGTGTGCGAAGATGGTCCCGCATCGGCGGGTTCGCGTGCTGCTTCGTGTGCTGCGCGGCCCGAGCGGCCTGCGACGGAAGGCGAGCTCCGCGATGTGAAGGAACCGGCGTCCGCGGTTTCACCCCGATTCCGCGACGGGCACAGGAGGGGAACGTGGCAAACACGGAGCTGGAGCAGACCCATCACGAACAGGCCCCGACCCAGGCCGTCGATCCCGCCGAGGAGCCCTCGGTCGAGTGGGGGTGGCACGGCTCGTTCCCGAAGGGCATCCAGATCGCCGGTTGGTTCAGCACGTTCGCGATGGTGATGATGCTGATCGGCAATCACCAGGGAATACTCAGCGGCGGTGGCCACTTCATCAGCGCCGACATCTGGTTGATCGTCATTGCCGCTGCAATGGCGGTCGGCCTGATCTACGACCTGCGGCGGCGCAGGACTTCCTGGCGGCGGTGAAGCACCTCCGCACGCACGGAGCAACGACTCGAGGGGCGGTCGACCCGGGGAACTCCCCGAAAGACCGCCCCTCGAATCATCGGTGCCCGCGGGATCGGCGGACCCTGCCGCGGACTCCCGGACGAGCTCAGGCAGGTGCTCGGAACTTCCAGCGGAGGTTCGTCCGGCTCGGGCGCTCAGCCCACGCGGATCGAACTGCTCCGGTGCGCGAGTCGGATGCACCGCAAGGCGGCAGGGCACGTGGTCGCAGGCCGCCGCTCGAGGTGCCCTCCAGCACGGCAGGGCGCCGCCTCACGTGACGGTTACCCGACCCGCCCGCGCAAAGTTCCGTTGTGAGTTCTCAGAGGTTCTCCGCCGCCAACTGACCACAGGCGGCCGCGATCTCCTGGCCACGCGTGTCCCGTACCGTGCAGGAAACGCCCGCTTCCTGCACCCGGCGCACGAACTCCCGTTCCACCGGCTTCGGACTCGCGTCCCACTTACTGCCCGGGGTCGGGTTCAGCGGGATGACGTTGACGTGGGCGAACCTGCCGAGCTGCTTGTGCAGCAGCTTTCCGAGCAGATCGGCCCGCCACGGATGGTCGTTCATGTCGCGGATCAACGCGTACTCGATCGAAACACGCCTGCCGGTGTGTTCCGCGTAGCCACGAGCGGCCTCGAGCACTTCCTCGACCTTCCACCGGTTGTTGACCGGAACCAGGGTGTCCCTGAGTTCGTCGTCCGGAGTGTGCAGCGACACGGCCAGTGTCACCTGCAGGCCCTCCTGGGTCATCTTCCGGATGGCCGGGGCCAGGCCGACGGTCGAGATGGTGACCGAACGCTGCGAGAGCCCGAGTCCGTCCGGAGCGGGGTCGCAGATGCGGTGCACCGCGTCGATGACCCTGCGGTAGTTGGCCAGCGGCTCGCCCATTCCCATGAAGACGACGTTGGACAACCTGCCCGGACCGCCGGGGACCTCACCGTCCCGCATCATCGCGGCGGCCTGACGGACCTGGTCGACGATCTCCGCGGTGGACAGATTGCGTTGCAGTCCTCCCTGGCCCGTGGCACAGAACGGACAGGCCATACCGCAACCGGCCTGGCTGGAGATACACACGGTAGCCCGGTCGGGGTAACGCATCAGAACGCTTTCGAGCGTGGTCCCGTCGTGGGCCCGCCAAAGCGTCTTGCGGGTCTCCCCTTCGTCCGTGTCAAGATTGTGCACAGCGGTGAGCAGGGTGGGCAGCAGTTCGCTGGCCAGCAGCTGCCTGCTTGCGGCAGGAACATCGCTCATGTCCTGCACATCGGCCGTGAGCCTGCCGAAGTAGTGCTGCGCGAGCTGGCGAGCACGAAACGGCTTCTCGCCGAGCTCCGTGACGGCAGCACGACGCTGCTCTCCGGAAAGGTCCGCGAGATGTCTTGGTGGCATGCCCCGTTTGGGAGCGTCGAAGACGAGAGGAAGGGACGTCGAGCTCATAACAACCTCATTGTCCCACGGAACCGCCCGCAGGAGCTCAGCGGCCGCACCCGGACACCGCGAGGGGCCACCTCACCGGCACGACTCCTCCCCCGGGCAGCGCCACCGGGCGGTCGAAGTCGATCGCCGCACGGGATTCGTCCCACAGGCCGGGGACTCTCGGAGCGCTACCTCTTATGGTGAAGTCATGACTGGCACGGTCGAGCGCCACTCCGCCTCCGTGGAGGACTATGTCCGAACCATCTACGGCCTCAGCGAGCGCGGAGCCTCGGTCACCAACACGACGCTCACGAGCCGGCTCGGGCTGAGCCCCTCCTCGGTGTCGGGCATGATCACCAAGCTCGCGCAGCTCGGGTTGGTCACGCACGAGAGGTACCGCAGCGTGGAGCTGACCACGACGGGCCGCAGACTCGCCTGTGACGTCCTGCGCAGGCACCGGCTGCTGGAGCAGTTCCTCGTCGAGGTACTCGACTACACCTGGGACGAGGTGCATCAGGAGGCCGACGCGCTGGAGCACGCCGTCTCCGACGAGCTCATCGAGCACATAGCGAGCAAACTCGGCCACCCGACCCACGATCCGCACGGCGACCCGATCCCCACCGCCGAGGGCGTCGTGGAGAAACCGACCACGAAGTTGCTCGAGCAACTGGACCCCGGAACCGTGGGAACGATAGCCAGAGTCTGGGACACCGACTCGGAACTGCTCCGCTACCTCACCGACCACGGGATGACGCTGGGCAACCGGATCGAAGTCGTCGAGCGCAAACCCTTCGGCGGACCACTGGTAGTACGAGTCGGCTCGGCGGAGGAGGCGGAGACGCACTTCCTCGGTTCCGAGATCGCGCAGACCCTGTCCATAACCGTGCAGCACTAGCAGGGCAGCGCTGGTCGGGTCCTCGTCGGTGACCCGGTCGTCGGGGGGTCACCACAGACGCCCCTCCTCGAACGGCGCTGCCCCGAGCACGGAGGAACAGGTCCCGCGAAGCACTACCGGGAACGAGTCACGCGCTCGTCGCTCGCGGAACGACCCGAGGCGTCGCCCCGTGCCACGCCCCCCGTCTCCGCTCCGGAACCGCGCTCGTCCGGAGACCCACGCGCTTCCTCCACGCGGTGAGCCCCGAGGACCGCGAGCAGCAGGTCGAACCTGCTGTCGGTGAGCCGCACCACCACGTACCCGAACAGGAACAGCCCCAGCAGCACGAGGCCCGCCACCCAGACCAGCCCCGCTCCCTGCACCAACAACACGACCGACACCGCCAGCGTCAGCCCCGCGGCGAACCCCAGCGCCCGTGCCAGGGCGACTCGCTTCGACAACACGCGATACAGCGGATAATGCCTGCGTAAATAGCGTGCTGCACGAACACGCTCGGCGCGTTCCATGTGGGCGATCTCGTCCAGACTCGCGGTGATCGCCCTACCGGATCCCCCAGCAACCAATACAGTACCCCCGCCAACCGGAACCGATCCCCTGCCGAAAATCCGGCCGTGTCCGTTCAACGACCACAACTCAGTCGATCATGAAACACCGGGGACGACAAGGCGGCATTCGGGGGAGTTCCGCCTCCCGCGCGATCCGCTCCGGCAGGCGGGCGAACGTGGGAGCTCGAATCGGCTGAACGGCCCCGGAAGGACGCGCCGCCCCTCGTCGGGAGGGACCCGGTTGGAGGCCCCCGCACGACGCGGGAAACCTCGCGGAGCAGCCGAGAGCGCGGTGCGCGACCCACGAGGGCACCCGAACCAGCGCCTCCGCGGCCGGGAACGCTCCGCCTCAGCCGGGGATCAACCAGAACAGGGTTCCCCACGCGACCACGGCCGAGGGAAGCAACGAGTCCATCCTGTCCATGAGACCGCCGTGGCCGGGCAACAACGTGCCCATGTCCTTGATGTCGAGATCTCGCTTGATCAACGATTCCATCAGGTCACCGAGAGTGGAACTGCACACGACAGCGAGGCCGAAAAGCACTCCGGCCCACCAGGTGCCCCCCAGCAGCAGGCTCACCGAGAGCGCGCCCGAGACCACGCCGGCGGTCAGTGACCCGGCGAACCCTTCCCAGGACTTGTTCGGGCTCACCCGGGGCGCCATCGGGTGACGGCCGAGGAACACACCCGAGGCGTAGCCCGCCGTGTCGGAGGCGACCACCCCGATCATGAAGCACAACGCCCGCAGCCCCCCGTCGGGAGGCACCACCAGCATCGCCGCGAAAGCGGCGAACATCGAGACGTAGGAGCTGGTGAACACCGAGGCCGTGACGTCACGCAGATAGCCGTCCACACCCAGCCGGACACGCCAGGCCAGACACCCCAGAGTGGTGAGCGCGAAAGCCACGAGAACACCGGAAAAGCCGAACGGCCAGGACAGCCAGATCATCGCCTGACCGCCCACCAGAACCGGCGGCAGTGCCAACCGGATCCCCGAACCTCGGCGCAGCGCCCCCGCCAGTTCGACGGTGGAGAGCGCGGCGGCCACTGCCACGATGCCGATGAACGAGTGCCGATAGGTCAACAGCGCGGCGACGATCCCCGCACCGAGCAACAAGCCAACCGCCAGCGCGGCGGGCAGGTTGCGACCCGCACGCGAGGAACGTGCGGGTCCGTCCGGCACGTCGGTCGACATTCCGGACTCACCTTCGCGCTGGCCAGTCGTCACCACGCCGTCAGACCTCGAGCAGTTCCGATTCCTTGTTCTTGACCAGTTCGTCAACCTGAGAAACGTGGCGATGGGTGATGTTTTCCAGTTCCTTCTCACCGCGCACGCCCTCGTCCTCACCGACTTCCCCGTCCTTGACGGTTCGGTCGATCTCCTCCTTGGCCTTGCGCCGCAGACTGCGCACGGTGATGCGGGCGTCCTCGCCCTTCTGCTTGGCGAGCTTGGCCATCTCCTTGCGTCGTTCCTCGGTCAGCTGCGGAACCTGCACCCGGATGACCTTGCCGTCGTTGCTGGGATTGACGCCCAGGTTCGAGTTACGGACCGCACGCTCCATGGCACCGAGTTGACTGGCGTCGTAGGGTTTGATGACCACGAGCCGGGCCTCCGGCACGTTTATGCTCGCCAACTGGTTCAACGGTGTCGGCGAACCGTAGTAGTCGACGACGATGCCGGAGAACATCGCCGGATTCGCACGGCCGGTGCGGACGGTGGCCAAGTCTTCCTTGGCCACCTCCACCGCTTTCTGCATCTTCTCTTCGGCTTCGAGAAGAGTCTCGTCAATCACGGCTGCTCCTTCGGTGTGGGCCGGCAGACTCCGACGGTCGATACAGGTCGTACTCGCTCGGCCCGGCAAGTACCGGACCAATTCACGAACAGGATCCCAAATCGACCCTCGCCAGTCCGTTACCCGGGGGTGCTGACCAGCGTCCCGATTTTCGCACCGCTGGCAGCGCGCGCGATGTTGCCTTCCTCGAGAAGATTGAAGACCAGAATGCGCATGTGATTGTCCATGCACAGGCTGAACGCCGTCGCATCGGCCACTTTGAGCCCGCGTTCCAGAACCTCACGATGCGTGATGCTCTCGAACAGCTCCGCTGAAGGAGTGGTTCTCGGATCCGCGGAGTAGACGCCGTCCACGCCCTTGGCCATCAGCACGACTTCCGCGCCGATCTCCAGTGCACGCTGGGCAGCCGCCGTGTCGGTGGAGAAGTACGGCATCCCCGTCCCCGCACCGAAGATCACTACCCGCCCCTTCTCCAGGTGTCGACTGGCACGCCGCGGGATGTACGGTTCGGCGACCTGTCCCATGCTGATGGAGGTCATCACACGGGTGTCGATCCCGTGCTCGCGCTCCAGGAAGTCCTGCAGGGCCAGGCAGTTCATCGTGGTTCCCAGCATCGCCATGTAGTCGCCACGCGCCCGCTCCATACCACGCTGCTGCAGTTCCGCACCGCGGAAGAAATTGCCACCACCGATGACGACCGCGACCTCGACTCCATTGGCGACCACCTCGGCGAGCTGGCGCGCGATCGTACCGACGACGTCGGGATCGACTCCCACGCTGCCGCCGCCGAACATCTCACCACCGAGCTTGAGCAACACCCGCCGGTATCCGCTCTCACCCGTCTGCCCAACGGATATGCCGTCAGTCACTCGTTCCTCCTGAGAAAGCGCCCCGCCCTCGGAAGACGAAGGCGGGGCGCGAACATCGATTCTCGCGGACCGCTCCGGACACACCCGGGCTGCTCCGGTTCACATCCTGGCTGCCGGATCCGCAGCGTGCACGGCAGGCTGGAGCGGATCCGTCACGGAACGATCAGGACTGGCCGACCTCGAACCTCGTGAAACGGGTGATGCTGACGCCGGCCTCGTCGAGCAGGTCCCGGACAGTCCTCTTGTTGTCCTGCACCGAGGGCTGCTCGAGCAGCACGTTGTCCTTGTAGAAGCCGTTGAGCCGCCCCTCGATGATCTTGGGCATCGCCTGTTCCGGCTTGCCTTCGGAACGGGCCGTCTCCTCGGCGATCCTGCGCTCGTCGGCGACGACGTCCTCGGGAACGTCTTCCTTGGACAGGTACTGCGGCTTCAGGGCGGCGATCTGCATCGCGGCGCCGCGGGCCGCTTCCTCGTCCGAGCCGGTGTACTCGACCTGCACACCCACGGCGGGCGGCAACCCCGCGGCACGCCGGTGCAGGTAGGTCGCGACCTGGCCGTCGAAGAGGCTGATCCTGCGCAGTTCCAGCTTCTCGCCGATCTTGGCGGCGAGGTCGTGGACCGCGGTACCGACCGTGCTGTCCCCGAGGGGAGCCTCCTTCACGGTCTCCACGTCGGTGGAGTTGGCTTCCTTGGCCGCGGCAACGATCCTGTCCGCGAGCTCGACGAACTCCTCGTTCTTGGCCACGAAGTCGGTCTCGCTGTTCAGCTCGAGCAGCACTCCGTTACCGCCTGCGACCAGACCTTCCGCCGTGGAACGCTCGGCACGCTTGCCCACGTCCTTGGCGCCCTTGATGCGCAGGTTCTCGATCGCCTTGTCGAAGTCGCCCTCGGTCTCCTCGAGCGCCTTCTTGCAATCCATCATGCCGGAGCCGGTGATTTCGCGAAGGCGCTTCACGTCGGCCGCGCTGTAATTCGCCATCGTGCGTCGTCCATCCTCGTTGGAATGTCTGGCGGGGGAAATGGGAACGGAGGAGGCGTGCCCGAGCACCCCGTGCCCGAGCACGCCTCACAGATCACGACTGCGCGGGTTGCTCAGTCGCCTCGGAGTTCGTCGCCGCTTCCGACTCACCGGAACCGGTCAGCAGCTCCTTCTCCCACTCGGCGAGCGGCTCCTCGGAGCTCTCCTGCTTGCTCTCGCCGGCCTCGGCGCTGTCCCCGCGTCCGCTGCGGGCCATCAGGCCCTCCGCGACACCATCGGCGACCACCCTGGTCAGCATGGCTGCGGACCGGATCGCGTCGTCGTTGCCGGGGATGGGGTAGTCCACCTCGTCCGGGTCACAGTTGGTGTCGAGGATCGCCACGATCGGGATGCCCAGCTTCTTGGCCTCACCGACCGCGATGTGCTCCTTCTTGGTGTCCACGATCCAGATCGCGCTCGGGACCTTGGACATGTCGCGGATACCGCCCAGGGTCCGCTCCAGCTTCTCCTTCTCGCGGGTCAGCATCAAGATCTCCTTCTTGGTGCGACCCTCGAAACCGCCGGTCTGCTCCATCGTCTCCAGTTCCTTGAGACGCTGCAACCTGCGGTGCACGGTCTGGAAGTTGGTGAGCATGCCGCCCAGCCAACGCTGGTTGACGAACGGCATGCCGACTCGCTGAGCCTGCTCGGCGATGGCTTCCTGCGCCTGCTTCTTCGTCCCCACGAAAAGAACGGTTCCGCCGTGGGCGACCGTCTGCTTGACGAAGTCGTAGGCCCCGTCGATGTAGGACAGGGTCTTCTGCAGGTCGATGATGTAGATGCCGTTGCGCTCGGTGAAGATGTAGCGCTTCATCTTCGGGTTCCAGCGGCGGGTCTGGTGCCCGAAATGCACGCCACTGTCGAGCAGCTGCTTCATGGTGACGACGGCCATAGCCTGGTTCGCACCTCACATGTCGGGCGCGCCGGAATTCGACGCGCGATTTCGGTTGCCGCGATGGGTCGGGTGACCCACCACCCTGGTACGCGCCGGGGCCGTCGCCCGAAGAAGTTCCAGCGGAACGAACTCCGGGACCGTTGACGGAACCGTACGACCGATTCACCACTGCCCTCGACAAACCACCGGACGGCCGGTGTTACCGGCCGTGACAGCGGCTGCACCGGGGTGAGCCCCGGATCAACCCCAGGACGATCCATACCGATCCGAACGAGAGCCGCCGGCGGATCGAACTCCGGAGGGCATCCGAGCACCGTCGTGATCAGGTCGATACGCGCGCACGCGAAGTCGACTCGCTCTCCACGAGCCGCGTACACGAGTGTACTCCACAGGCCCGGCCATCAGAAGCGTGGTAACGATTTCCACAGCCGCCCCGGTTGTCCACCGTGCGCGGGCTCGGGGATGGCACACGGCGAAGCGCCACAGCACCGTCGACCGCATGCGTACTCGTGCACTCGTGCTCACGGCCCTCTCGATAGTGACCTGCGGTCTCGTAGGCGGTGAGCTTCTCGGGCGGGCCCACTCCGGAGGACTCTCCGAACCACCCGGCACGAAGACCGCGGCCCCGTCCCCCCTCGTGCTGTCGCCCCCCTTGGCGACTCGCACCGAAGTGACGACCCCCTTCCGCGTGCCGAACGCCCCCTACGGTCCCGGCCACCGGGGAGTCGACCTTCTCGGCAACGAGGGGCAGCCCGTCCACGCCGCGGCAGCGGGCACCGTTCTCCACGCCGGAGTCGTGGTGGACCGTCCCGTGGTCTCCGTCGAACACGACAACGGGCTGCGCACGACTTACGAGCCGGTCCGCCCTCGGGTCTCCGAGGGCCAGCCGGTACGGCGCGGCCAGCTCATCGGAGTACTCGTGCGCGGACATCCCGACTGCACAAGCACTCCGCCGCACACCTGTCTGCACTGGGGACTGCGCAGCGCTGAGAAGTACCTCGACCCGTTGGAGCGGCTCGCTTCCCCCTCGGGAAGGACACGCCTGCTGCCTTGGTGAACCCGCGGGGCGGACACACGCGGACGGGCCCGGATCAGTGGTTCGCTTCGGTGAGCTTGCCGCGCAGCCGCAACACGGCTCTCGTGTGCAGCTGGCACACCCGGGACTCCGTCACGCCGAGCACCTTGCCGATCTCCGCCAGCGTCAGGTTCTCGAAGTAGTAAAGCGTCACGACGATGCGGTCCCTGTCGCTGAGGCGTTCCACCGCCTCAGCCAGCTGCCGCCTGCTGTCCCTGTTCACAAGCGTGTTGACCGGGTCCTCGGCGCGGTCGTCCGGCAACGTCTCCGCCAGGGAGGCGGTGCCGCGTCCCACACCGATGAGATCGTCCAGCGCGACGACACTGGTCATCTGCAGCTGCGCGAAAAGCTCCCGCAGTTCCTCGGTGCTCAGCGACAGTTCCGCTGCCAGCTCGGCATCGGTGGCCGTGCGCTGCAACTTGGCTTCCAGACGTTCCAGCGCGCGTTCGACGTCACGGGCTCGGCTGCGTACCGAACGAGGCACCCAGTCCTGGGCACGGAGATCGTCGAGTATCGCTCCACGGATACGCTGCATCGCGTAGGTCTCGAACTTCAGACCGCGTTCCGGCTCGAACTTCTCGATCGCGTCGACAAGGCCGAACACCCCGGACTGGATCAGGTCGGAGACCTCCACGTGGGCGGGCAGCCCCGTTCCGACACGTCCGGCCACGTATTTCACCAGGGGCGCGTAGTGCAGCACCAACCTGTCACGAAGCTTCTGATCACGATTCCGGCCGAAGGCGTGCCACAGAGCGGCTATCCCGGCTTCGACGTCCTCGCCATCGCGCTCCGGGCAGTGCTCCGAAGAGGTCTCGTTGTGCTGCCAGCGTGCGCCCCGAAGCATCGGATCGAGCCTGGAAACTCCCCCGTTGGAGGATCCGCCGCTCCGGAAACGCTGTTCCGATTTTCCTGCCTCGATGTCCGGTCCGAGGCCGGATCGTACGCTCGCCGATCGGGCTTCGCCCCCGGCATCGTCAGGAACGGGGGTGGGTTCGCTCATGGATCGCCTTCAACCGTTCGACGGTCACGTGAGTGTAGAGCTGCGTCGTTGAAAGCGTAGCGTGACCGAGCAACTCCTGGACGCTACGCAGATCGGCTCCACCTTCCAGAAGGTGTGTAGCGGCTGAATGCCGTAAACCGTGCGGGCCGATCCTCGTCGCATCCCGCACGGTGCCGACGGATTCGTACACGATCCGCCGGGCACTGCGTGGGTTCAACCTTCCTCCTCGCGCGCCGAGGAACAAGGCGTCCCCCGAAGCGGAGCGTTCCAGCGACGAACGCCCGCTTTCCAACCAACGTCGCAGCGCACGGTCCGCGGGCGTGCCGAAAGGCACTGTTCGTTGCCTGTCCCCTTTGCCCACCACCCGCAACACGAGACGCTCGTGGTCGACGTCCTCGCGATCGAGTCCGCACAACTCCGAAACTCGCACTCCCGTGGCGTAGAGCAATTCGAGCACCGCGTGATCGCGCAGGGCAACCGGATCCTCCTGCTCACCTCCCGCTTCGGAGGAGCGCAGCACGGATTCGGCCTGATCCCTGCGCAACACGGAGGGCAGCTTGCGCTGTTTCCGCGGGATCCGGAGTCGTGGCCCGGGATCGGTGGACAAGAACCCCCTGGCGTGCGCCCAGGAGGTGAAGGCCCGCGCCGAGGCAGCCCTGCGGGCGAGCGTGGACCTGCTGGTCCCGCGCTCGTGCTCGGCGGCCAGCCAAGCACGCAACAGGTCGATATCGACCTCCTCGATCCCGTGCTCCACTTCGGTGCCACCGACGAGATGTTCGAGCAGGGACACGGCATCGGCGACATAAGCACGCACAGTGTGATCGGACATGCCGCGTTCCCAGCACAGGTGCCGTTCGAACCGGTCGAGCACGGCCGCCAGCCTCTCCGAGAGCCGATCACGCGCCGCGAGCAGATCCGGCCGCTCCGATTGATCCGATCGTTTCTGATTCATGCCAGGTGACATTGCTGGGTGGTTCCACCGGGGTCAAGTAACACGTCGCCACGATACGCGCTTGGTTTATCACTGCTTGCATCGTGTCCATCCCTCTTCCCCGAGAGAGACGAAACCGGACATTTCGAGTTCAGCCAGACAGCTGAGCACCGTCCGCTCGGGGAGCCCCGTCTCGGGGACGAGTTGTTCCACATGACGAGGTCGATCGAAGTGAAGCGAGTCGCACACCCGCCCGGCGGGCCCGTCGAGGCGGTCCGTCGACCGCTGCGGTGCCCCGTGCTGTGCTTCGGGAGCCTCCCCCGCCCCGAGGACCACTTCCAGCACCTCGTTGGCACCGGTCACCAGGATCCCTCCGCTCGAACGGATCAGCTCGTGACAGCCCGCGGAGTTCGCCGAGCTCACAGGCCCCGGGACCGCCATGACCGGATGCCCGAGGCTGTCGGTGGTGGCTGCCGTGTTGGCCGCACCGCTTCGCAGTCCCGCCTCGACGACCACGGTGCCCTCGGCCAAGGCCGCGATCAATCGGTTGCGGACCAGAAAACGATGCTTGCGCGGAGGGGTACCCGGCGCGTACTCGCTGAGGACCAGGCCGCGTTCGGCGACCTCACCGAGCAGTCGGGCGTGTCCCGCCGGATAGTCCCTGTCCGGCCCACACGCGAGCACGGCCACCGTGGCTCCGCCCCCGGCAAGCGCTCCCCGATGAGCCGCACCGTCGATCCCGTAGGCAGCGCCGGAGATCACACCGACTCCGGCGACCCCGAGTCCGTAACCGAGCTCCGCGGCCAGGTTCTCGCCGTAGCCCGTGGCCGCACGAGTTCCCACGACCGCGACGGAACGCTCCGTGAGGACCTCGGTGGCCGCACCACGGCACCACAGCGCCACCGGCGCCACGAGCCTCTCCAGTCCCATGTTCGTCGCCCTGGCCAACGCGGCCATGCGTTCGGCAGGCCATTCACCGTGTTCCGGCCCAAGCAGTCGCGTCCCACAGCGTTGCGCCTGTTCGAGCAGCATCGCACCCGAAACACGGGTACGTCGCGCCTCCACTTCCCCGGCCACGGCCCGGGGGACTTCGCCTTCGGCCACGAGATCGGCAGCCGCTACCGGGCCGTGTTCCTCGACGAACCGGAGCAGCGCGGGCGCGGGGGGCTCCACCACCGCGGACAGGTACGCCCTGGCGAGCAGCACCCTCTCGTCGGGACCGGACGAAGGGGTCATACCACCGTCCTTTCCCTGAACTGCAAAGCCGCGGCCACGTGATCGGCATCAGGACGCTCTGCCCCGTCCAAATCGCTCAGTGTCCAGGCCACTCGCAGACACCGGTCCGCTCCCCGTGCGGTCAACGCTCCGGTGTCCAACCCGCGGTCCAGCAGGGCGGTCACCTTTCGCGGGAGCGCGAACTCACGCCGCAGCGCGGGTCCCGGCACCTCGGAGTTCAACCGCCAGCCGTGTTCCCGCCAGCGCGCGGCGGCAGCCTCCCGAGCCCGAAGTACACGGGCGCGAACCTCCTCCGAGGACTCCCGCTCGTGATCGACGTGCAGGTCCACCGTCGTCAACGGACGCATCCGAACGCGCAGATCAGTACGATCGAGCAGCGGTCCCGACAGCTTGCCGAGATAGCGTCTGCGCGCGTGCGGCGTGCAGTGGCAGTCGGACTCCCGTGCGGGAGCGCACGGACAGGGATTCGTGGCCAGAACCAGTTGGAAGCGTGCCGGATACCGCAGTGTTCCGTCCCGCCTGGAAAGCCGCACCTCGCCCTCCTCCAGAGCGGTGCGCAGCGACTCCAACCGTTGCACCCCGAACTCGCAGGCCTCGTCGATGAGCAGCACACCGCGGTGAGCACGGCTGACCGCCCCCGGTCCGGCAAGGCCCGAACCACCTCCCACGAGTCCCGCCACCGACACCGAATGGTGCGGTGCCACGAACGGAGCTCTGCGTACGAGCGAGGTGTTGCCGGGGAGTACGCCCGCCACGGAGTGGACGGCCGTGGTTTCCAGGGCTTCGTCCACCGAAAGCTCGGGCAGCAGACCGCACAGTCGACGCGCCAGCATGGTTTTGCCCGTCCCCGGTGGACCGATCATCAGAAGGTGGTGCCCACCGGCAGCGGCGATCTCGAGGGCTCGCCGGGCATCCGGTTGTCCCTTGACGTCGGCCAGGTCGAGCGCCTCCGCCTCCGCGTGCTCTGTTCCGGCCCCTCCTCCCGGGCACCGGAGCAGTTCCTCCTGCCCACGAGCCCAGGAAACCACTTCACCGAGGTGCTCGGCCCCCAGCACTTCGATCCCGTCCACCAAGCGCGCCTCGGCCAGCCCGCTCACCGGCACCACGGCGCGCTCGGCCCCTCCCTCGACGGCCGCCAACAGTCCGGGGAGC
Organism: Actinopolyspora biskrensis; assembly: GCF_013408175.1. Lineage (GTDB taxonomy): Bacteria > Actinomycetota > Actinomycetes > Mycobacteriales > Pseudonocardiaceae > Actinopolyspora > Actinopolyspora biskrensis. Next base: position 26,320 of record NZ_JACBYW010000002.1, on the reverse strand, counting down.
AGGCCGGGGACCGAACGAATACGCCCGTCCAGCGCCAGTTCCCCGAAGAAGACCGTGCCCTCGATCCGGTTGTACGGAACCCGTTCGGAGGCGGCCAGCACCGCCATGGCCAACGCCGTGTCGAACGATGTCCCCGTCTTGGGCAGGGCCGCGGGGGAGAGCGCCAACGTGATGTTGGACTGCGGCCAGTGCTCTCCGCTGTTCGTGACAGCGGCGCGCACTCGGTTCTTCGACTCCTGCAGTGCCGCGTCCGGCAACCCGAGCAACTGGACACTGGGCACCCCACCGGAGCGGACGTCGGCCTCGATCTCCACCAGCACCCCGTCCACACCGAACAGGGCCACCGCGCGCGTGGTCCGCAAGCCCACTTCAGCACACCTCCCGGTGATGCTCGATGCGGACCGGCTCTCCCGGCGGCCACAGCACGGAGAGCACATCGAAACGGACCGGGCAGTTGTGCACATCACGGGCCCGCAGCCAGGCAGCGGCCAGTTCACGCAACTTGCGCACCTTGTGTGGGCCGACCGCCTCGACCGGTGAACCGTAATCGACGCCCGAACGCGTTTTGACCTCGCAGATCACCACGCTCTTCCCGTCGGTGCAGACGATGTCCAGCTCTCCCTGAGGACAGGTCCAGTTGCGTTCGAGCACCACCAGTCCCCGCTGCCGGAGGTACTCGGCAGCCAACCGCTCCCCTGCTCTGCCGAGCGCGTGCCTGCGGCCGTGCGTGTCGTCGTCGGACAGGGCGCCCGTAATCGGTTTCGACATCATGGAGCCTCCGAACTCGATCGGATTCGACGGCTCCAAACTGCCCACTCCGTCAGTGACGTACCAGAGTCGATTTACCCATATGAGGAAGAATCGAACGGTTGTGGACAACCAGTGTTCCGCGAGGGAGTGGCGCTTCGGCAGGAGAACGGCTCTCCGAGCACGCGCGGAAATCCGCGGGGACAGCGTCGGGAAGCTCCACCGGGGGCGGGCAAGAGCAGTGCCCGTACCGCTCACGCCGCGGGGCACGTGTCACCCGCCCCCGTGGAAAAGCCCTACGAGGACGCGTCCCCGGGTGCGGGGGAGTCCCCGGTCAGTTGAACGGGGGGCCGCTGTCCGGAAGGCGCAGCTCGGGCTTGTCGAGTTCCTCCACGTTGACGTCCTTGAACGTGATCACCCGCACGTTCTTGACGAAACGGGCCGGGCGGTACATGTCCCAGACCCAGGCATCCGACATGGCCACTTCGAAGTAGACCTCGGTGTCCGAGTTGCGTACCTGCACGTCCACCCCGTTGGCCAGGTAAAAACGCCGCTCGGTCTCCACCACGTAGGTGAACTGACCGACGATGTCGCGATACTCCTTGTAGAGCTGCAGCTCCATCTCGGTCTCGTACTTCTCGAGATCCTCGGCGCTCATGGCTGTGCGAGCCCTTCCCTGTCACTGGTCGGCCTACGGGTACCCAACGTCGGTGCCTCCATTGTCCATCACACCTTGATCAAAAGCATTGAACAATCCGGGGTTACCATTACTCCGCCGGGGTGAACGCATACCGTGCACACTCGCCGACTTCACGACATTCGAGTAACTCCACCTGTGGTACGCACTCGGTCCGTGCGTGTGCAGCGCGTTCTGATGCGCCTGCGTCGAGTACCCTTTGTGACCGGCGAATCCGTAGACCGGGATCCGAGCGTGCAACTCGGTCATCATCCGGTCCCTGCTCACCTTCGCCAGCACCGAGGCCGCCGCCACGCAAGCGACCGCTCGGTCCCCTTTCCGAACGGCCACGCTCGGTGCCGTCAGTCCACCCACCCCGAACCCGTCCGTGAGGACGTACCCCGGATGTGTCCGGAGTCCGGCGACCGCGCGCCGCATCCCCTCCAGGTTCGCCGTGTGCACCCCCAGAGCGTCGATCTCCCCGGAGTCGACCGAAACGACGCAGTAACCGACCGCGAACTCCCTGATCCGCTCGAACCACCATTCGCGACTGCGCTCCGTGAGCAGCTTGGAGTCGGTCAGACCGTCGAAACGCCTCATGTCCGCCCGGCGCAGCGCGCAGGCGGCCACCACCATGGGACCGGCGCACGCACCGCGTCCCGCCTCGTCCACCCCGGCGACCGGACCGAGTCCCCGGCGCTCCAACGCGTTCTGCAACGCCCAACTTCCGGAATCCCTGCGAACTATGGTCCGCGGCAGTTCCAGATCGGCGCACCCCGCACGCACGCTCAGTGATGCTCCCGCGAGTCCGTCCTGCTCACCAGGGACACGGTACGCCTGTACCCCCAAACCGCGGGGATCACCGTCAGATAGCCGAGCTCGCCGGGCAATCGGCCGTCCGTGCCACGAGTCGACTCCGCCCCCAGGGCCGCTGCCTGCGGATTGTCCTCGTAGATGCCCTGCCACCTCGTGGGCGGCAGCACGATGAACTGGGCCTTGCCGATCACGTCGTCGACCGGCACGGCGCCCGCACGACCTCCGCCGCCCTGGTACCGGGAGTCCAAGGAGTTGTTCCTGTTGTCCCCCATCACCCACAGGTGGTCCTGGGGAACCCGCACCGGACCGAACTCCTCCTGCTCCTTCGAGGAGCCGCTCCAGTGAACGTAGGGCTCTTCCAGTGGCTCGCCGTCGACCACGATCCGGTTGCGCTCGTCACAGCACTCGACCGTTTGCCCGCCGGTGGCGATGACCCGCTTGACGAAGTCCTTCTCCCCGGAGTCGACGAGATGGAGCAACGACCCCGCACGGCGGAAGAAGCCGGCCACCGGATTGGACGGGGCGGTTTCTCCGCCCTCCCCCTCCATCCAACTGGTGGGGCCGCTGAAGACGACCACATCACCGGGTTGCGGATCGCTGAAGCGGTAGGTGATCTTGTCGACGAGAATCCGGTCCTTGGTACAGCCGGGGCACCCCTGCAGCGTATTCATCATCGATTCGGAGGGAATGACGAATACTCGCGCCACGAACATCTGCAAAAGTACGGTCAGCAGTAACGCCGTGCCGACCAGGACGAACATTTCCCACCAGAAAGATCCCTTTTTTCCCCTTTTCCCCCGCTTCGAGGAGTCGTGCTCCCCTGCGCGCGGCTGGTCACCACGCCCGGCGGCTGCTTCCTCGTTCGAGGGCTCCTCTGCGGGATCTTCATCCGGTCCTGGAGAACGCATGACATCGGCCACCCGGCCAGCGTACTGGACCCGCGACCGGGGTTTCCCTTCACCCCACCGGGAGCCCGCCCTCCGAACGTGCGCAACGGGAGGCGCCGAAAAGCCGTGCGGTGCTGTTCCTCCCGAAATCAGGCGTGGAGGTCTTCCGCGCTCTCCGGTGGAGAAGTGACGGAGGATTCTCGACAACGTCAAGAACCGGAATATCTCACTCAATCGAAGGAAAAGCCCCGAACCGTACCGCTCCGGAACGGCACTTCCCGCGAATCCGGCCGCGGAGAGGCGATTCGGCCGGGCACCGAAAAAAGTGCACGACCCCGGCTCGCGGCCGGGATCGTGCACCGTCGATCCACTGTTCCGTCCGGCAGTCGATCACACTACCGACACCAGTCCACGTCAGGAGTTCCTGACGGGCTTCTTCTCCTTGACCCGTGCAGCCTTGCCAACCCGGTTACGCAGGTAGTACAGCTTGGCTCGCCTGACGTCACCACGGGTGGCGACCTCGATCTTGGCGATGTTCGGGCTGTGTACCGGGAAGGTCCGCTCCACGCCGACACCGAAGGAGACCTTGCGCACGGTGAAGGTCTCCCGGATGCCGCCGCCCTGCCGGCGGATAACCACGCCCTGGAAGACCTGGACACGCTCGCGCGAACCCTCGATGACGCGGACGTGGACCTTCAGCGTGTCGCCGGGCCGGAAGTCTGGGATGTCGGAACGCATCGACTGGGCGTCCAGCGCGTCCAGCTTGTTCATCGGTGGTCCGTCCTCATCCGTGTCGTTGAACGTTCACTCACGACAGTGAAATCTGTTCAGGTGAGCCGCGGCTCCTGCCGCGGCCGATGATCCACTCAGCAGCCCCGAGAGGGACTGCTCGGATCTACCCGTGGCGGGCCCGGCACCGCTTGTCCGAGCGATCCGGGTCGTCATCGAGCCGTTTAACGTCACCCCGTCCCACGAGGAAGACGCCTGCCGAAGCAGGAAATCAGCGGATACCGGTGGATCGCAGACCACACCGGCCGCATTACTTCTTCCGTTAGCCTATCAGCCGCGCTCAGTGCCTCGAAGCAGCCCCGCCCCTCCGGGGGAACCTGCCGAGCGAAGACGAACAAGCCCGTGAGGACCGGGCCGCGGAGCCCTACGCTTCCGAGACACCGCTCCCGGGAGTGTCCGGAGGTTCCTCCGTGCTTTCGGCTCCCGCACGCGGGCCGGTCTCCTCGGGGTCCTCCAGGCGGGCGAGCAGGGCCCGATCACGGTCGTCCAACTGCTCGGGCGCCAGCGCGTCGATCAGGTCCGGACGCCTCGACACGGTGCGCTCGAGCGCACGGTCACGCTGCCAGCGGCTGACAGCGGCGTGGTCCCCCGAACGCAACACCTCGGGCACGGACAGGCCGCGCCAGGTTTCCGGACGCGTGTAGCACGGCCCCTCCAGCAACCCGTCCGAGAACGAGTCCTGCTCGGCGGAAGCGGGGTTACCGAGCACACCGGGCAACAACCGCACCACGGCCTCGATCATGGTCAACGCCGCGACCTCCCCGCCGACCAGGACGTAGTCACCGATGGAGACCTCCTCCACCGGCATACGGCGAGCCGCGTCGTCGATCACACGCTGATCGATCCCCTCGTAACGTCCACAGGCGAACACCAGGTGCTGCTCCCCCGACCAGCGCCGCGCAGTCGGCTGATCGAAGGTGACTCCGGCCGGGGTCGGAACCACGAGTCGCGGCTGCTCGACGGCATCGGCGCAGACGCTGTCGAGGGCCTCTCCCCACACGCTCGGCTTCATCACCATGCCGGGGCCGCCCCCGTAAGGACTGTCATCGACGGAACGATGGACATCGTGCGTCCAGTCCCGCAGATCGTGCACCCCTACGGAGATCCTGCCGCGATCTATCGCCTTGCCCAGCAGAGCTTCGCGCACCGGAGCGAGGTAGTCGGGGAAGATCGTCAGAACATCGATCCGCATCGCTACCGAACTCCAACTCCGATCCGTGTGGAACAGGTCCGTCCCGGCAGCTCGGGCCCGGGAGGACGAACTTCGGGACAGGTCCCCGGGGTGTTCGGGGCCGGACAGTCCGGCCGGACGACCGGCTCGGCGGACGGGTGTGTCGAAGGCAAGCGCACTCGACGCCCCCGAAACCCCTCGAGCTCCTGTCCGAGCTCCCGCAGTCCGAGCTCGAATGCCCGGCGGCGCTCCCGATACGCCGACTCGGCCTCCGGTTCCCCAACCACCGGACCAAGTCGTCGAACATTCCCTCAGAACCGGTCGAGCAACCCTTCCGGAGGGTCGATGACCAGGACTCCCCTCTCGAGACTCACCTCGACGACGATGTCGTTGACGAAGGGAACCAGTGCCTCGTGCTGCTCTTCCGCGAGGGAGATGCCCAGCAGCTCCCCGGCCGGGGTGTGTACCACTCCGGCCACGCTGCCCAGCACGGTGCCGTCCGGCTGCCGGACCGACAACCCCTCCAGCTGGTGGTCGTGGAACTCGTCGGGATCGTCCAGCGTCTCCAGGTCTTCCCGATTCACGGTAAGCAGGACTCCGCGCAACCGCTCCGCCGCCTCACGCGAGGAAATCCCCTTCGCGACCACCAGCAGCCGCCCGGCGTGCCACCGGGCGGCTACCAGCTCGAGCGACGACTCGGGATCACCGCCCCCGGCCTTGCGCACGACTCCCAGGACGGCTCCCGCGACGAAACGGCGGTCCGGACTGTCCGAGCGAACCTCCACCACGAACTCGCCGCGCACACCGTGCGGCTTGACCACACGACCGACGACCAGTGGGGCAGCCTGTTGTTCAGCCATAACCGCCGCTCAGCGATCGGTGTCTACCACGTCGACGCGAATCCCACGCCCACCGACACCGGAAACGACAGTGCGCAACGCAGTCGCGGTACGTCCGCCCCTTCCGATGACCTTGCCCAGGTCATCGGGGTTGACGTGCACTTCGAGAGTGCGACCACGACGTGTCGACGACGATTCGACGCGCACCTCGTCGGGATTGTCCACGATTCCCCGCACGAGATGTTCCAAAGCGTCCGCGAGGACAGTCACGCCTGGCCTTCCTCGGACCGTTCCTTGCTCTCCTCGCCGTCGGCCGCTGCCTCGGCCTTCTTACCGCCCTTCTTCTTGGGCGTTGTGGCCTCGACGCCGGGCTCCTCCTCGGCAGCCGAGAGAGCAGCCTCGAACATCTCCTGCTTGGACTTCTTGCTCTGCTGCCCCTTCAGGGTGCCTTCCGCGCCGGGGAGACCCTTGAACTTCTGCCAGTCCCCCGTCACCTTCAGCAGGTGCTGCACCCGCTCGGTGGGCTGGGCACCGACGCTCAACCAGTACTGCGCACGCTCGGAGTCCACCTGGATGTGACTCGGCTGCTGCTTCGGGTGGTACTGGCCGATCGTCTCGATGTCCCGCCCGTCCCGGCGAGTCTTGGCATCGGCGACGACAATGCGGTAGTGCGGCTCGCGGATCTTACCCAGCCGCATCAATTTGATCTTTACTGCCACGGGTGGTGGTGCTCCTCAAACTCTCGTTCGTGCTCCGGTGAGCATCTCGAACAAACAGCGTCGGGCGCTACAGATGCTCATACTTCGACCAGCCACGAAGCGGTGAGAGAGCCCGCTCGTGGCGAACAGCTTCCTATTGTGCCAGACCATCTGCGAGTGGCCTCGAAGGAGTCCTCCGAAAAGCCCGCGACAGCCTCGCGGCGTGCCTCGTGCCGACGAATCGACCTGGCTCTCAGGCAGGCAACAGACCCAGCGACATGAGCAACAGCCCCAACGCGGGCAGGAAGTTGTTCACCTGGTGTGCCACGACGCTAGCAGTCAACCTTCCCGTGATGAGTCGCGCCAACCCGATCGGTACGGCTATCACGAGCAGCAGCACTGTGCGCGCGGGCTCGAAGTGCCCGATGGCGAATATCGCCGTGGTGAGCAGAAACACCGTGACCTGGCTGAACCTGAGCTTTTCCATGGCCCCCCAGAGGAGTCCGCGGTAAAGCAACTCCTCGCAGACCGGGGCGACCAACCACACATGCAGGAAGATGACCACGGCGAGCGCCGGGGGAAGCCGAACCTCCTCGAGCAGACTCCCCACGGCGGAGTTCGCCTGCTCCGTGCCGACCCATCTCGTCCAGAGCATCGAGGCCACGGTGCTCAGCACCAGACCGCACATCCCTATGCCCAGGCCGGTGCGCACATCGGAACGTCTCCACCGCAGCCCGAAGTCCCGCACGGGACCGTTCCCCCGGACGAGAGTGGCCACAACGGCCACGGCACCGGCCAGCACGGTGGGAGCCATCAGGATCAGCACGAACACGGGGCCCACCCAGTTCCCGCTGCCGAAATCACCGAAGAACGTCGCCAGCCCCACCGAGACCAACACGAAAACGGCTTCGGCGAGGAAGAAAGCACCGAAACCCCATCGGGGAGCGCGCTCCCCGGGACTTGCGGCGTCCGCGGCAGTGTGGTCGTCCTGGCAAGGCTCCGGATCCGCACCACCGCCGGTTCCGGGAGGTCGCGGTGCGGCCACGAACACCTCCGTACGCTCTGCCCAAGGTCGCCCCCGAGAAGATCCGGACCCGCTCATCGGGGGGGACTGCCAGCCTAACGGTGTTTCCCGCACTCGAGCATCCCGATTGCGCCACCCGACCCGGTAACGGCCGGCGGCCCGGTCGGGGACAACCCCGCAAGGCGGAGTTCAGCCGACCACGCGACCACGCAGCACGATCCGTTTCGGGTTCCGCAGGACTTCCAGGTTCCCGCGCGGATCCGCCTCGTAGCCGACCAGGTCCGCGGCGGCCCCGTCCTCCAGACCGGAGAAACCGAGCCAGCTTCTGGCGTCCCAGGTAGCGGAGGCCAGCGCCTGTCCGGTCGACATCCCCACCCGGTTCAGGGCGATCACCTCGTCGACCAGCCTGCCGTGTGCGATACCGCCTCCGGCGTCGGTACCGGCATACACCGGAACCCCGGCTTCGATCGCCTTGCCCACGGTGCGCTCGGACTCGCGGTACAGCTTGTTCATGTGCGCGGCGTAGTCGGGGTACTTGGTCGCGGCCGCCGCGAAGGAGGGGAAGTTCTCGACATTGATCAAGGTGGGTACCAGGGCGACACGACGCCGCGCCATCAGCTCGACGCTCGCGTCGTCGAGGCCGGTGCCGTGCTCGATGCAGTCGATCCCGGCGTTGAGCAGGCCGGGCAACGCGTCCGGCCCGAAGACGTGCGCGGTGACGCGAGCCCCGTGGTCGTGGGCAGCCGCGATGGCGCGTTCGAGAACCTCGTCCGGCCACAGCGGCGCCAGGTCCCCCACCGAACGGTCGATCCAGTCCCCGACCAGTTTCACCCAGCCGTCGCCGTTCTTCGCCTGCCGTTCGACGGCCGAGGGGAGTTCTTCGGGGTCGTCGAGCTGCTCGGCCAGGTGCGGTATGTAGCGCTTGGGCCGGGCCAGATGCCGGCCCGCACGCACGATTCGGGGCAAGTCCTCGCGCTGTTGCAGCGGACGCGTGTCCACAGGCGCACCGCAGTCGCGCAACAGCAGGGTCCCCGCGGCCCGGTCCGTCTCCGCTTGGGCCGCGGCCTCGGACAGCTCGACAGGTCCGTGCTCGCCCACCCCGACGTGACAGTGCGAGTCCACGGGGCCGGGGAGCAGGTACCCGCCGTCGAAAACCGTGACGGCGTCCGGAACGGGCGAGGTGCTGAGCACCCCGTCCCGAACCCAGAGATCACGTGTTCGCCCTTCGGGGAGTACCTCACCCCGCAGGTGAAGAGCGGTCACGACGACTCACTTCTTTTTCTTGCCGAAATCGAGCTTGGAAGGATCGAAACCGGGAGGAAGCTGGTTGAGACCGCCGGGCAGCTGCTGCCCCGGATCGCCGCCTTGGCCACCTCCGGGCATTCCGGGGAGTCCCGCGGGCATCCCACCGCCACGAGCCGCCTTCGACTGGCCGCCCTGGCCCTTGTTCTTGCCCTTCCTGCCCTTCTTGGCCTTCTTGGTGGCCTTGCGGCCGCCCCCACCGCCACCGCCGAACTGACCCGCCATCTGCTGCATCATCTTGCGGGCCTCGAAGAACCTGTTGACCAGGTCATTGATGTCGCTGACCAGGACACCGGAACCGTTTGCGATGCGCTGCCTGCGGGAGGCGTTGATGATCTTCGGGTCGGCCCGTTCCGCCGGGGTCATGCCGCGGATGATCGCCTGCACCCTGTCGAGGTGCCCCTCGTCGAAGTTGGAGAGCTGATCCTTCATCTGGTTGGCACCCGGCAACATGCCCACCAGGTTCTGCAACGGCCCCATCTTGCGGACGGCCTGCATCTGCTCCAGGAAGTCCTCGAGGGTGAGCTCACCGGAGCCGAGCTTCTCTGCGGCCTGCTCCGCACGGTCGGCGTCGAACGCCTGCTCGGCCTGCTCGATCAGAGTCAGCACGTCACCCATGCCGAGGATCCGACTCGCCATCCGGTCCGGATGGAACACGTCGAAGTCCTCGATCTTCTCGCCGTTCGAGGCGAACATGATCGGCTGTCCGGTGACCTGGCGAACCGAGAGCGCGGCACCACCGCGTGCGTCGCCGTCGAGCTTGGTGAGCACGACTCCGCTGAAACCGACACCGTCGCGGAAGGCTTCCGCCGTGCTCACGGCATCCTGACCGATCATGGCGTCGACGACGAACAGGGTCTCGTTCGGCTCGACGGCGTCCCGGATGTCCGAGGCCTGCTGCATCATCTCCTCGTCGACACCCAGCCGGCCGGCGGTGTCGACGAGGACGATGTCGTGCTGGGCACGCTGTGCTTCGGCGACGCCACGGCGGGCGACGTCGACGGGATCGCCGACGCCGTTCCCGGGCTCGGGGGCGAACACGGCGCTTCCCGCGCGCTCCCCCACCACCTGAAGCTGCGTGACGGCATTGGGGCGTTGCAGGTCACAGGCCACCAACAGCGGGGTGTGTCCCTGACCCGAGAGCCAACGCGCCAGCTTTCCCGCCAGCGTGGTCTTCCCCGAGCCCTGCAGCCCGGCCAGCAGGATCACGGTCGGCGGTTTCTTCGCGAGAGCGAGATCACGCTTCTCACCGCCGAGGATGCCGACGAGTTCCTCGTTGACGATCTTGATTACTTGCTGGGCCGGGTTCAGCGCCTGGGACACCTCGGTGCCCTTGGCACGTTCCTTGACACCCGAGATGAAACTGCGCACCACGGGCAGTGCCACGTCGGCTTCCAGCAACGCGATACGAATCTCGCGCGCGGTGGCGTCGATGTCCGCCTCGGACAGCCGCCCCTTGCCGCGCAGGTTCTTCAGGACCGAAGTGAGCCGGTCGGAAAGAGTGTCGAACACGGGGTCACGGGCTCCAGAGTCGTCGATGTTCCTATGCCGAGGATAACCGTTCACCGGCGATGCTCGACGCCGGACGGTACGCGGGGGAGAGCTTGGTGTGAAACAGCGACGGACGAGGCCGGGCCTCGTCCGTCGCGGAGGTGCTCAGCCCCGTTCGGCCGCCGGGCGCTTGTCGGAGCCGGAGCGGGAGCCCGTGGAACCCGTCCTGCCCCTCCGGCGCGAACTCGAACGTTCCCGAGTCGGCCTCCGGGACCATCCGCCGGAACCACCGGAACGCTTGGGGGTTTCCCCCTCGGTACGGCTGATCCGCAGCCCTCGTCCGGCCACCTGCGTCTTGCGCAGCTTGTGCAGCAGGTCCTCCGAGAGCTCGGCGGGCAACTCGACCAGGCTGTGCTCGTCACGGATGTCAATGTGACCGATGCGCTTGCTGGACAGACCGCCCTCGTTCGCCAGAGCACCGACCAGCGCACTGGGTGTGACACGGTTGCGCCGGCCGACCTCCACCCGGAACATCGCCGTCTCCGAGTCGTTCGAGGAGAAGTCGGCGGAACGCGAACCGTTGCGCTTGGGCTTGTTGCTCTCGGGCTCGGGTTCCGGCTGCAACAGCAGCGAGCGGTCGCCCTGGGTCATGCTCGCCAACGCGGCTGCGACGCGGGCGGCGGGCACCTCACTGCTCTGCTCGTAGTCGCGCACCAGCTGCTCGAAGACTTCCAGTTCACCGTTTTCCAGGGTGTCCGTGATCTGCTGGCGGAACCGCTCGAGCCTTCGCTCGTTGACCGCCTCGATCGTCGGCAGATCCATGCGCTCGATGGACTGCCCGGTAGCACGCTCGATGGAACGCAGCAGCTGCCGTTCCCGTGAGGTGACGAACAGGATCGCCTCACCACTGCGCCCCGCCCTGCCGGTACGACCGATGCGGTGTACGTAGGACTCGCTGTCGTGGGGAGCGTCGTAGTTGAGCACGTGGGAAACGCGGTCGACGTCCAGTCCGCGGGCTGCCACGTCCGTGGCCACCAGGATGTCGACGCGCCCCTGGCGCAACTGGTCGATGGTTCGCTCTCGCTGCGCCTGGGCGATGTCACCGTTGATCGCCGCGGCGTTGAACCCTCGCACGCGCAGCTGTTCGGTGAGTTCCTCGGTCAGCTGCTTGGTCCTGGCGAACACGATGGCCGCGTCGATCGGCTCGACCTCGAGCAACCGTGCGAGAGCGTCCAGCTTGCGCACGCCGCGGACGGGCCAGTAGCGCTGGCGAATGTTGGCCCCCGTCTTCGTGGCGCTGCGCACCGCGATCTCGACGGGGTTGCTCAAGTAGGACTGGCTGATCTTGCGCACGGCGTTCGGCATGGTCGCGGAGAACAGGGCGACCTGCCTGTCCGTGGGTGCCGACTTGAGGATCCGCTCGACGTCCTCGATGAATCCCATGCGCAGCATCTCGTCCGCCTCGTCCAGCACGAGATGGCTGATCCCGGAAAGGTCGAGAGAGCCCCGGTCCAGGTGGTCGATAAGCCGCCCCGGAGTTCCGACGACGATGTGGGCTCCTTCGCGGAGTCCGCCCAGCTGGGGGCCGTAGCTCTGTCCACCGTAAATGGGCAGCACACGGAGTCCCGGCAGGTGGGAAGCATACGTCCGGAAGGCCTCCGCCACCTGGATGGCGAGCTCACGGGTGGGTGCGAGCACCAGGGCCTGCGGCTTCTGCTTCTTGTCGAGTTCGATCCTCGACAGGATCGGAAGCGCGAAGGCCGCCGTCTTGCCCGTTCCCGTTTGGGCCTGTCCCGTGACGTCCCGCCCCTGCAGCAGGGAGGGAATGGTCTCGGACTGGATGTCCGAGGGAGTCTCGTAGCCGAGTTCGGTCAGCGCACTGAAAACGCGGGAGTCGAGTTCGAGCTCATCGAATGTGGGCATGTAAGTCTGGAGTCTCCTCGTGTGGTCGGGGCGGCTGAAGCACTGTGGAACGGACCCACAGCGGCATTCGCGGACGGATCGCACGAATCAGGTCCGCGTGACGACGGCACTGTTGAGCGCACCGGCGCCTACGCATCTCGGGCCGCGCACACCCGCAACGCACACTCTGTTGCCAGTCACTCGCAGCTCGATGTATCTCAGCCGGCAGCACCGGCTCCGTTTCCGGTGCGTACTGATTCAGGATAACGGGCGATCACGTCTGCCTAGGCACCCGTCTGGCCGATAGGGAGCAACCTCACCCTGTGGAATCAGTTGAATTCCATCGGCGATCTCCGCACGTGTGAGTACACGCAATCGCCGCCATCCGAACAAGGCGTCGAAAGCCTGCATCACCCGCCGGGCCCGACGGGCACGTCGCACATGTCGTACGAACGTTCGTGCCTTGATCACCCTACCACGAGCAAACTGCCCCTCCAACGCACTTCCGGGGGACACGTCCAGCCAGAGCAGCGTCGTGCTCCGGCCGGTCACCGCGGCGAGCAGCACGAGCAGCACCCGCGCCACCCCGCGGGTGGCCGGCATGTGGACGACCACGGGCCCCGGAAACCGCGCGCAGGAAATCACCACCCGGGTGTAGTGCACCGGGTGCACCACTCCCCTGATCAGGTGATACGGAACACAACGCCCCACGCGGGGGAGCAGGGCCTCGTACACCTGATCGGAATCCAGCACGGCCACGGGAGCGGGACACCCGAGCGACCGGAGAGCGGTGCTCTTGCCCGCGCCCGGCAGTCCCCCGACGACGACCAGTTCGCGGGCCCCCACCCGAAACTTCGCGGGGGAACGGCTCTCCGGGGACCCGCTCGACAGGGGCTCCCCGTGTTCTCCGCCCGCCCGGAACCAGCACCACGCGCTCACTTCGTGCTCACTCTACGCGGCACGTGTAAAAGCACGGTTCGAATCCCGGGCCGGGAAACGGCCGTACGGACGGCCCGCCCCCTCAACGGGCCGTCCGGAGGCCATCCTCCGACGCGTGGAAAGCCGCGATGCCTCTCCCGCCCGACCCCCAGCACGGGCGGGGCTGTTTCCCCTCATCGGGGCCCTCCAACGCGTCACACCGGCATTCTGGCCGGGACAGCGCGCCGCGCGAGAGCGTGAGACCCCCTGAATGAAGCTGCGTATTGCTACGCAGAAGAGCATCGCCGCGCATGCCCGCTACTACGCAGGAACACCGGCGGGTGCCGCGCCTCCCGGGGGGCCGGACCGGGCGCTCCCGCGCCGGGAGGCAGACCGAGAACGCCCTTCCGGGCTGTGCCCACGAGGAACGGCCGTGGTGTCGCTCGGTGCTGACGGCGCCGCAACGCTCACCCGAGCCGATCGGTGCCACCGCGGAGCGTTCCGCTCCAGCGAACCCGCGTCCCCGAGCGGAAAACTCGCTCAGACCGCCTGGTCCCCCGTTTCGCCGGTGCGCACCCGCACCACCGACTCGACCGGCGTCACCCACACCTTGCCGTCCCCGACTCTTCCGCTGCGCGCGGAGGAAACCACCGCCCGCAGCACGGCGTCGGCATCGGTGTCGTCGACCAGGACCTCGATCCTGGTCTTCTCCACGACATCCACCTCGTACTCGGCGCCCCGGTAGATCTCGGTGTGCCCGCGTTGCCTGCCGTACCCCTGAACATCGGCGATGGTCATGCCACGAACTCCGAGCTCGGCCAACGAGTTCCGCACCTCGTCCACCTTGTGCTGCTGAACGACCGCTGTGAGCAACTTCATCGGACGCTTCCCTCCAGCTCCTCGACGGAACCACGCTCGCCCGCCGCTGATCCGCGCAGCGTGCTGCCCGCATCACCGAAGTGATAACCGGTCTCGGCGTGCTCGGTCTCGTCGATACCGACGTGCTCGCCGCGCTCGTCGAGCCGGAAACCGATCGTTCTCTGCAGCAACCACGCGATGAGCCAGCTCAGGACCAGCGAGTACACGAACACCGCGACGGCCCCGACGGCCTGACGCCACAGCTGGTCCGCACCACCCCCGTAGAAGATGCCGGCCACCCCGGCGGGAGCGCTCTCCGAGGCGAAGAACCCGACAAGCAGCGTCCCGATGAGACCACCCACCAGGTGGACTCCGACGACGTCCAGCGAGTCGTCGAAACGCAGTCGGGACTTGAGCTCGACGGCGAGGGCACACCCCGCTCCGGCCGCGGCACCGATCGCGATGGCACCGAGCGGAGTGACGGCCGAGCACGCCGGAGTGATCGCCACCAGTCCGGCGACGATTCCGGACACGGCCCCCAGAGTGGTCGGTTTGCCGTGCCGGACCCGCTCGACGAGCATCCACGCCAGCATGGCCGCGCTCGCGCCGACGAGCGTGTTGACGAAGACGACGGCCGCCGTGGTGCCCGCCGTCAAGGCGGACCCGGCGTTGAAGCCGAACCAGCCGAACCACAGCAGACCGGCGCCGAGCACCACGAGTGGAAGGTTGTGCGGCTTCCCCGTGCCCCTGGGCCACCCCGTCCGGGGGCCCAGCACGAGCACCAGGGCCAACGCGGCCGCCCCCGCGTTGATGTGCACGGCGGTGCCACCCGCGAAGTCGATCGCGGCCAGTCTGTTGGCGATCCAACCGCCCACAGCGGTGATCTCGCCCGACTCGTTCGTCGTGTCGAAGGCGAACACCCAGTGGGCCACGGGGAAGTACACCAGGCTGGCCCAGAGTCCGGCGAAAAGCACCCACGGACCGAAACGAGCGCGGTCGGCCACGGCACCGGATATGAGAGCCACGGTGAGAATCGCGAACATGGCTTGGAACGCGACGAAAGCGAAGGTGGGAATCGTGTCTGACGTGTCCTCGGCCCCCACCAGCCGCGACAACCCGAAGAACTCCAGCGGGGAACCGAGCAGCCCGACTCCGCCGAGGTCGCTGCCGAACGCCCCGGAATATCCGTAGAGCACCCAGAGCACACCGACCAAGCCCAGGCTCGCCAGGCTCATCATCAGCATGTTGAGCACGCCGCGTGAGCGGACCATCCCACCGTAGAACAATGCCAAGCCGGGTGTCATGAGCATGACAAGAGCAGCGCACACAAGCACCCAGGCGGTGTCACCCGAATTCACATCGCCTCCCGTACGAGCCAGCGGTCCAGGTTGAAACCGCATCCTCGGAGGCGTGTGTTTCCCGACGGGAATACGACCGTGTCCGCCCGGTGAAATCAACCCGCTCAACGGTTAAGCGGTGATTCGTGACATCACCGCAGTGTTAACCGGGGACCGGTCCGCGGCCCGGAGCGGGCCGCGGGACCGGAGAAACCGCTGACCCGTGCCTTCCGGGAAGGCACGTCCCGGCGCGGGGAGCCCGGGCCGCCGGATCGCTGTCGGTGCTCACCGGTTACGGGCCCACGCAACAGCGCCCACTTCGGCAGCACCCACTTCGGCAGCACCCACTTCGGCAGCGCCCACTTCGGCAGGGCTCACTCGAGCAGGGCATCGACGAAGGCCTCGGGCTCGAACGGAGCGAGGTGATCGGATCCTTCACCGAGGCCGACCAGCTTGACCGGGACGCCGAGCTCGCGCTGCACCTGGAAGACGATGCCGCCCTTGGCCGTGCCGTCCAGCTTCGTGAGCACTATCCCCGTCACGTCCACCACGTCGGCGAACACCCTCGCCTGGGCGAGACCGTTCTGGCCGGTGGTGGCGTCGAGCACCAGCAGCACCTCGTCGACCTGGGCGCGCTTTTCCACCACGCGCTTGACCTTGCCCAGCTCGTCCATCAGGCCGGTCTTCGTGTGCAGCCTGCCCGCCGTGTCGACGAGTATCGCGTCCACTCCGGAGTCGGCTCCGCGCTGCACGGCCTCGAACGCCACGCTGGCCGGGTCCGCCCCCTCGTCACCGCGGACGACCTCGGCACCGACCCGTTCTCCCCAGGTCGCGAGTTGCTCCACGGCGGCTGCCCTGAACGTGTCGGCCGCGCCGAGCAGCACCGAACGCCCTTCGGAGACCAGCACACGCGCGAGCTTGCCCGTGGTGGTCGTCTTACCGGTCCCGTTGACCCCGACGACCAGCAGGACGGCGGGCTTTCCACCGTCGGAGGGATCACCGTGCGGCAGTGCCTGCACGTCCCGCGAGAGCTGCGGGCCGAGAGCGTCGATCAGCACCTCGCGCAGCAGGGCCCTGGCCTGCTCCGGGGTGCGCACCGCCCGCGCCGCCACCTCGGTGCGCAGTCGCTGGATGATCTCGGAGGAGGTCGCCGCTCCTATGTCGGCCATCAGCAGCGTGTCCTCGATCTCCTCCCAGGAGTCCTCGTCGAGGTCTCCCGCTCCGAGCAGCCCGAGGACGCTCTGGCCGAACATCGACCGCGAACGCGAAAGCCTGCCACGCAGCCGTTCGAGCCTGCCGGTGGACGGCTCGATCGGTTCGGCCCCCTCCTCGACGGCCGGTTCGGCCTCGGGAGCGGACTCGGCCGGTGCGGGTTCCGCTTCGGTGCTCTCCCCCACCACCTCTTCCGTGGCGGGTTTCTCCGCCTCCTCCGGAGGTGCGGTGCGCTCACCGCTCGGGGCGGACTCGGACTCCGGTTCCGCGGGAGGCTGCTGTTCCGGAACGGCCGGGGCCTCCGTGCGCTCCGGCTCCGCCGGAGGGCGCGAGTCCGCCGGCGCGGTATCGGGAGCGCTCTCGGCCTCGGCCGTGGCGGACTCGCCGTCGACCGAGGGCGGCAACGGGACATCCACTATGTCTCGGTGCGCGCTGTCCCTGGGTACGGCAGCGTCATCGCCGACTCCGGGCTGTCCCTCCGTCTCCGTGCGCTCCTCGACGGGATGCTCCGAAACAGCGGTGTCCCCGCCGCTGGAGAGACTTATGCCACTGCCCGCGCGGTAACCACCGCCCTGGCCGGTCGAAGCATCCTCCCGCTCACCCCGGCCGAGGCTGACCCGTCTGCGCCGGGCGAGCAGAACGCCCGTGGTGACGAGCACCGCCAGCACGACCAGTGCGGCAATAATGATCAGGATCACGTTCGTGGTGGACACACGTCCATCGTCGCACTGCCAACGACGTTCTCCCGACTCGACCCTCGTGGAGAGTTCACCGGGAATCGACGCGTCGAGCTTGCGTTTTTCCCCTCGGGTGATCTACACCACCAGCATGGAGAAGTGCCGCGTGATCGGTCTGCACTCCGGCACGTCGATGGACGCCCTGGACGTCGCCGCGGCCGAACTGCGACTGCGCGGTGACGAGATCGAACTGGAACCGCTGGGCCACGACGAACTCGCCTACCCCGAACGACTGCGGGACGAACTCGCGGATCCGGCTCGATCGCGCGAAGCGGGGCCGGAAACGTGGTGCCGACTCGACACCGAGCTGGGACGCGCACTGGCCGAGGCGGCACGACACGGCACCGCGGAGCTCGCGAACGGACGGGCCGACCTCGTGGCCTCGCTGGGGCAGACCGCGTACCACCTGATCGACGAAGGCCGCGCTCTCGGAACGCTCCAGCTGGGCCAGCCCGCCTGGATCGCCGAGGAAACCGGGCTTCCCGTGGTCTCCGACCTGCGCTCCCGGGACGTCGCGGCGGGAGGGCAGGGCGCCCCGCTGGCCGCCCTGTTCGACACGCTCTGGTTGCGCGGACTCCACCGAAACCTCCCCGGCGGGATCGGGCGGGAAGCGCCTTCGGGGGCGACGACGCTCAACATCGGCGGGATCGCCAACATAACGGTGGACGGGCGCCACGGGGTGCTCGCCTACGACACCGGACCGGGAAACGCCCTCATCGACGCCGCGGCCGCGATGGTCACCAACGAGCGGGACAGCGACGTCGACGGTGCGCTCGCAGCGGCGGGACGAGTCCGCGACGACCTGCTCGAAGTGCTGCTCGACGACGAGCACTACTCGGCCGAACCCCCGAAGTCCACGGGCAAGGAACGGTTCAACGCCGAGTACCTGCGTACCCGTCTCGCCGGGCTGCCACCGGTCGGCGCGGAGGACCTGCTGGCCACGGTTACCGCTCTGACGGCACGGACCGTGGCGGAGGAGTGCGCGAGGCACGCGTCGAGGCTCGTCATCGCCTCAGGCGGGGGAACCTCCAACCCGGCCCTGCTCACCGCGCTGCGCGCCGAACTCGCGCACCGCGACATCGAACTCCGCACCAGTGACCGTCACGGCATCCCCCGCGAGGGCAAGGAGTCCTACCTGACCGCCGTACTGGGATTCCTATCGGTACACGGCATCGCGGGCAACCACCCCTCCGCCACGGGAGCGGCCGGTCCGCGAGTGCTGGGCAGCATCACCCCGGGGCACGAGCCGCTCCGCCTCCCCGCCCCGGCCGAAGCACCGGTCAACGCACTGCGGGTACTTCCGCACGGAGACGTGCTCGCCGAGAACGATCAGGAGCCCGCATGCGCGCCGTCGACCTCGCCATAATAGGGATCTACCTGCTCGCCGTCCCCGCGCTGGGCGTCCTCCTCGCGGGCAGGCAGCGCGGCACCAGGGACTACTTCCTGGGCAACCGAACGCTGCCCTGGTGGGCTGTGTGCCTGTCCGTGGTGGCGACCGAGACGTCCACGCTGACCGTGATCAGCGTTCCCACGGTCGCCTACCTCGGCTCGTTCACCTACCTGCAGCTCGCGCTCGGCTACCTGATCGGCCGCATCGTCGTCGCCTTCGTGCTGTTGCCGCGCTACTACGCGGGTGACCTGGTCAGCGCCTACGCGTTCCTCGGAAAGCGCTTCGGGAGGGGACTGCAGGGCACCGCCTCGGTCACCTTCCTGATAACCAGACTGCTCGCCGACGGCCTCCGCCTGTTCGCCACCGCCATCCCGGTCAAGGTCATGCTCGGTTCCTTCGGGCTGTCGGTCTCGTACTGGCAGATCATCCTGGCGCTGTCGGCGCTGACCGTCGTCTACACCTACTTCGGGGGCATCCGGGCCGTGGTGTGGGTCGACGTGGTGCAGATGGGGGTCTACGTGGGCGGTTCCGTGGTGGCGGGGCTGATCCTGATGGGCCAACTCCCCCCGGACTGGTTCGGACGCGCCCTCGAAGCGGGCAAGTTCGAGGTGTTCGACTCGAGCTCGGCGGTGCTCACCAGCCAGTACTCGACGGTGACCGCCGTGGTGGGGGGCGCGTTCTTCGCCATGGCCTCGCACGGAGCCGATCAGCTGATGGTGCAGCGGCTGCTCGCGTGCCGCAGTCTCGCCGACAGCAGGCGCGCGGTGATCGGCAGTGGCTTCGTCGTGCTGCTGCAGTTCGCGTTGTTCCTGTTCATCGGTTCGATGCTGTGGGTCTTCTTCTCCGGGGCCTCCCCGGAACGAATGGGTATGAGCAGCACCGACGAACTGTTCCCCAGCTTCATCGTGAACGAACTCCCCCCGGGACTGTCCGGCGTGCTGATAGCCGGGATTCTCGCCGCTGCCATGAGCACCCTGTCCTCCTCGCTGAACTCGCTGTCCACATCGACCATCAGCGATCTGTACCAGCGAATCACCAAACGTCCCCCGGACGAGGCGAAACTGCTGCGTTCGGCGCGGGCGGCGACCGTGGGCTGGGCGTTGGTCTTCGTCGGATTCGCCGCCGTGTTCACCACCACCGACAACCCCGTGGTCGAGATCGGTCTGGGGATCGCCTCCTACACCTACGGGGCCCTGCTGGGCGCGTTCCTGCTCGGGCTGCTCGTCAGGCGGGCCCGGCAGAGCGATGCGGTCGCGGCCTTCCTCACCACGCTGGTCGGGGTGCTCTACCTGGCGCTCGGCGTGACCTTCCCGAACGGGCAGGGTGGAAGCGACCCGCTGGCCTTCCCCTGGTACACACCGATCGGAGTGGCGGTGAGCCTGCTCGTGGGCGGGCTGCTCTCACTGCGCCACAGCGGGCACGACCGGAGCACCGCGGACGGCTCGGAGCGGGTTCCCGGACCGTCCGAACCGGTCTGATCGAGGTCCTCCGGCAGCCCACCTCGGCCGCGGGGCCACCGGACCGGCACCTCGGGCAGTCGCCGGGCTCCGGGATTCAGGCCTCCTGCTCGGCCGGGGCGGCCGGTTCCTCCACGGCGGGGTCGTCCGCGGACCCTCCCAGGCGCTGCGATATGACAGTGGTGATCCCGTCACCGCGCATGCTCACCCCGTACAACGCGTCGGCGATCTCCATGGTCGGCTTCTGGTGAGTGATGATGATCAGTTGCGAGGTACGACGCAGCTGATCCAGCAGCCCGATGAGCCTGCGCAGGTTGGTCTCGTCCAACGCGGCCTCGACCTCGTCCAGCACGTAGAAGGGGGACGGGCGGGCCCGGAAGATCGCGACCAGCATGGCGACGGCCGTCAGGGACTTCTCACCACCGGACAGCAGCGAGAGCCGCTTGACCTTCTTCCCCGGTGGCCTGGCCTCCACTTCGACGCCGGTGCTGAGCATGTCGTCCGGATCGGTGAGCACCAGCTTGCCCGAACCACCCGGGAACAGGACCGAGAAGACCTTCTCGAACTCCGTGGCCACGTCCTGGAAAGCCGAGGAGAAAACCTCCAGGATCTTCTCGTCGACCTCCTTGACCACGTCGAGCAGGTCCTTGCGCGTGGCCTTGAGGTCCTCCAGCTGGCCGGAGAGGTACTTGTAGCGCTCCTCCAGAGCCGCGTACTCCTCCAGCGCGAGCGGATTGACCTTGCCGAGCGAGGCCAGATCCTTCTCGGCCCGGTCGGCACGACGCTGCTGGGTGTCCCGGTCGTAGGGCAGGGCCGGCGGTTCGGAGACCTGCTCGCCACGTTCCTTGGCGGCCTCGTACTCGGCCATCTCGGCAGGACTCGGCGGCACGGGCACGTCAGGTCCGTACTCCGCGACCAGGTCGTCGAGCCCCACCCCGAACTCCTCGACGATCTTCGTCTCGAGCTGCTCGATCCGCAGCCGCTGCTCGGCTCGCGCAACCTCGTCCTTGTGCACGGCATCGGTGAGCTTCTCGAGTTCACCGGAAAGCTCCCGCACCCGGTTGCGCACGGTTTCCAGCTGCCGCTGGTTCTCGGACTGCCTGGTCTGCATCTCGTCGCGCTGCGCACCGGCCGAGCTCAGTGATCCGGCGATGCGCTCGAGCGCCGTGCGGCTGTTCTCCACAACGGTCTCGGCCACCAGGGCGCCGCGCTGTCTGGCCCGGCGCGCCGCTTCCACCCGTTCGCGTCGTTCGCGTTCCTGCCGCGCGGAACGGCGCAGTTGTTCCGCCTTCCCCTGGAAGGCGCGCGCACGTTCCTCCGCGCTGCGCACGGCCAGCCGCGCGTCCATCTCCCGCTGACGCACGTCGTCGAGCTCCGAAGCGAGCCGGTCCCGCTCGGTGGTGTCCGGCTCCTGCTGATCCTGCTGTTCGGACTCGACGACTTCGAGGCGTTCCTGCAGTTCGGCCAACTTGTCGGCCGACTCCTGGCGGGACCGCTCCACCTCCGAACGCTGCTGGCGGAGCCGCTCGACCTCGTCCGCCGCCGAGCGCGCCGCGTCCTTCAGGGAGGAAAGCCGCTCGGAGCTGCGCGCGCGCTGCACCCGCACCTCGTTGAGCTGCTCCTGTGCGGTGCGCGCCTCCTCCTCACGGGCCCGGAGCTCGGACCGGGCTCCCTCGAGGGTGGCGCCGTAGGTCTCGAGCCTGCCGCGCGCCGCCTCCAACTCGGACTCGGCCTCGTCCACGGCGGCCTGCGTCTCGATGAGACCACCGCTGCGCTCGGTCGCCCCGCCCGAGGACCAGTTGGCTCCGAGCAGGTCCCCTTCCCCGGTCACCACGCGCACCCCGGGGTGCTCGGCCACCAGGGCCTCGGCCCGGTCGAGGTCTTCCACCACGGCGACCCTGTCGAGCAGGATGGTCAACGCGGGGCGCAGTTCCTCCTGCGCCCGGATCAGATCGACGGCCCAGCGTGCCGATCCACCCAGCTCCGGCCAAGGCTCACGCCCGGTTTTCCCGGCCGAGCAGACGAGCAATCCGCTGCTGCCCGCTTCGTCGTTCTTGAGTACACGCAGGGCGGTGACCGCGTCGGAGACACCACGGACCACGACGGCTTCGGCGACGGTCCCGAGCGCGGCGGCCAGCGCCACTTCGAAGCCGGACTCGACGGACAACAGCGCGGAAACGGAACCGAGCAGCCCCGGAACCCGCTCACCGGCCGCGAGCAGCGCGCCGGCCCCGTCCTTGCGCGACAAGCCGATCGACAGCGCGTCCACCCTGGCCTGCCACGAGGCGATCTCGCGCTCGGTCGCACGTTCCTCCGCGACGAGCTCGTTCACCCGCTCCTGCGCGGCGTCCCTGGCACGCACGGCGGTGTCGTGGCGCTGCTGGACGTCGGACTCACCGGTGTCGTCCTCCCCACCGTTCTCGGAAACGGCCTCGTCGTGGGCCCGCTGCGCGGTGGCCGCGCGCTGCTCCGCCTCCTCGACCGAGGCGGCGAGTCGTTCGATCTCC
The DNA here is from genome assembly GCF_013408175.1 of Actinopolyspora biskrensis. Lineage (GTDB taxonomy): Bacteria > Actinomycetota > Actinomycetes > Mycobacteriales > Pseudonocardiaceae > Actinopolyspora > Actinopolyspora biskrensis. The sequence goes on along the minus strand of NZ_JACBYW010000002.1, from coordinate 3,562 downwards.
TCGTCCGTGGCCGAAACTTTGCTGCGCATGGACTCGACCTGCCCCGAAAGCCGCGCGGCGCCCTCCCTGCGGTCGGCTATCGCGCGCACTGCCTCCATGTGCGCGCGTTCGGCCTCCTGCAGGGAGGACTCCAGCTCCGAACGACGCCGCACGACTTCGGACAGCTCCTCGCGGACGCGTTCGACCTCCTCGTTCGCGGTTTCCTCCCGCTCCGCGATTTCCTCGGCCTCGGCTTCCAGCTCCGCGGGATCCCGCTCGCCGCTGTGCTGCTCCTGCTCCGCACTGAGGTGCTTGTACCGTTCCTCGGCCAGGCGGAGAGTTCCGTTCAACCGTTCCTGGAGGGCCGAGAGCCGGTACCAGGTGTCCTGGAGCCGCGAGAGCCGAGGGGCGTCCGCGTCCACGTGCTCCTGCAGGGCTTTTTCCTGCTCCTGGGCCTGTTGCAGCGCTTTCTCCGCCTCGGCCCGCTTGTTCCGCGCGGACTCCTCGTTGGCCTGGTCCCTCGCGAGCTCGGAGCGTGCGGTGACCAGGTCGTCGGCCATCAGGCGCAGTCGCGCGTCCCGCAGCTCGGCCTGGATGGTCTGCGCCTTGCGCGCGACCTCGGCCTGTTTGCCCAGGGGCTTCAGCTGTTTGCGCAGCTCCCCGGTCAGATCGGTGAGCCTGGTCAGGTTGGCCTGCATCGCGTCGAGCTTGCGCAGGGCCTTCTCCTTGCGCTTGCGATGCTTGAGCACTCCGGCGGCCTCTTCGATGAGCCTGCGGTGCTCCTCCGGTTTGGCCTGCAGGATGTTGGAGAGCTGCCCCTGGCCGACTATGACGTGCATTTCACGTCCGATACCGGAGTCGGAGAGCAGCTCCTGCAGATCGCGCAACCTGCACGCGTTGCCGTTGAGCTCGTACTCGCTCGCCCCGTCACGGAACATGCGCCGGGTGATGGAGACCTCGGTGTAGTCGATCGGCAGCGCACCGTCGGCGTTGTCGATGGTCAGGTTGACCTCGGCGCGACCGAGCGGAGCCCGCCCCGAGGTTCCGGCGAAGATGACGTCCTCCATCTTGCCGCCGCGGAGTGCCTTGGCCCCCTGCTCGCCCATGACCCAGGTCAGCGCGTCCAGCACGTTGGACTTGCCCGAGCCGTTCGGCCCGACCACACAGGTGATCCCCGATTCGAATCGCAGGGTCGTGGTCGACACGAAGGACTTGAACCCCTTCAGCGTCAGGCTTTTCAAGTGCACTAGCGCTCAACGACCTTCCCACGGAGCATCGACTACACACTGCTACTGAACCGTTCGGAGGAGCTTACCCGCACCGCGAGCGGGGGCGGGCTCACCGGGGACCCGGAGCGGGACCGGTCACCTCTCGACGAAGTCGGTCAGACCACGTGGCTGCGACCACTGTTCGGCGACATGCTCGACAGTTCCCGGCGTATCACCCGAACGTAGGATTTCCAGCAACTTCTCACAGGCTCGTCCGGGGCCCTCCGCCACCACTTCGACCTTGCCGCCCCGCAGGTTGGTGGCACTTCCGGCCAGCCCCAGTTCCAGGGCGCGCGAACGGGTCCACCACCGGAACCCCACCCCCTGCACGTGCCCGTGCACCCATGCTGTCAGACGTGTGAGCTCGACGTTCGCCTCGTCTGCCACGTTCACGCGACACCTCTCTCGTTCGTTTCCGTTCGCCGGGGATGCTCTCGTCACCTCGGGGTGCTCGCCACTCCGAAACGCGTAAGCGCGAACGGGCGGACCGCGCAACCCCGGCACCCGCGTCACGAGCACCGGTCGCTACCGTAATGCCGACGCGGACGGCCGGGAGGAGGACTCGCGCGCATCGCGCCAGTCACGTCGCTCCCGACCACGGTGTCCCGTGCGGATTCGCGAGACGGGTGGGTGTTCCATGGATCCTCTGTACGACGACCCGGACGCCAGGCCGAGACGGCTGGCCGTGCTCGCCGGTTTCGGCATAATCACCGCGACCGGCTTCGCCACGATCGCGGCGATGGCGCTCGACACCGGTGCGCACCAGCAGGACACCGCGCTGCCCGACTCCGTCATCACCACGAGCAGCAGCACCCCGCCCGGGGACTCCGTCCACTTCCGCACGGCGGACAAGCCGGCCACCGACGCTTCCCGTCCGGAGTCGTCGCGGGGCTCCCCCGCGGAAAGTTCCGGACGAGGAGCTCCCGAGGACGCGAACTCCGCCACCGGAGAGCCGACGGACACGGGCGAACCGGGCGATCATCCCGCTCCTGGGGATTCCGGGGACGGCGGCAACAGCGGGGACGACGGCGGCGGAGTCCCCGACGAGCCCTCCCAGGACCTCCCACCTCCCGGAAGCTCCGCTCCGGAGGACTCCGACGAGCAGCCCCAGCCCCCGCCCGGGGAAACCTCGGAGTCGAGCACTCCTCCCGAGACGTCGACCTCGGAAAGCACCACCCCGTCCTCTCCGGAGGGCTCCTCCTCGCAGGCGGCCTCGTCCGGACTCACCTCGACGGGGGAAAGCTCGGACCGGGAAACCACGGCCTGAGCGGCGTCCGGAACGTTCCGCGAACGCCACCGCACCGTCCCGCTACTCGGGGTCCCCTCGGATCACCAGATCGGCGCTGTCCCTGGTGGCCGCCACCAGGGCCGCGTTGCTCTCGTCGCTGCGGTGCACCCACTCCCGGGCCCGGCTCCGCGACATGCCGTGGCGCACGTGCCGCCCGATCAGGCGGTTCACCCGCTTGCGGTCGTCGGGTTCCAGGAACCAGCACTCGTCCAACAGGCCGCGGACTCCTCCCCAGGCCCCCCGGTCGAGCAGCAGGTAGTTGCCCTCGGTGATCACGAGGGGCACCTCCCGGGGAACCGCGACAGCTCCCGCGTAGGACTCCTCGACCTCGCGGTGGAACTCGGGGGCGTAGACCACTTCGTCCTCGGCGGCACGCAGTCTGCGCAGCAGCGCGACGTAGCCCTCCGCGTCGAAGGTGTCCGGAGCTCCCTTTCGGTTCTGGATACCCAGCCTGTGCAGCTCGGCCCCCGCGAGGTGGAAGCCGTCCATCGGAACGAGCACGGCCTCGGCACCCAGTCTCTCGAGCAGCGCCCCCGCGATCCTGCCCTTCCCGGCGGCGGGCGGACCGGCGATCCCCAGGATCCGGCGGTTCCCGTCGGAGACCAGACCGCGTGCCCGCTCCGTCAGTTCGTCCAGGCCGCCCTGATGGACAGCGGGTTCCCGTGCCGTTCCGGCACACGCACGTTCCTCCCGCTCTGACACACAACCTCCCGAGTCGAGAGCCCGCTCTTCGAACTCGTGCCGGCCCTTAGGGACCACGAGCCCGTGTTGATCAGCATAGCTCCGATCGCCGCGCTCCGCCCGAACCGGACTCCGCGTGAACCGCGCCGAACATCCCGTTCGTCCCGCTTCGTGTCCCCGTCACATCTTTCCGTGACCGAACTCACCGCACTGTTCGTTTCAGTCGTGCAACAAACTAGTTAATTTGGCTAAGGGGTCCTTGCAGAATGATCTTGGTTTGGCAGGGTGGGGTGGGTGGTGATCACGTTCGCTGTGTGAGTGGAGCGTGGGATGGCTCGGGCCAAGC
>NZ_JACBYW010000001.1 GCF_013408175.1 Actinopolyspora biskrensis | reverse complement strand
GGCCCGCCGGGCCCCCCCCCCGGTGTTCACCCCTCCCGCCCAACCCCCCCGCGCCTCCCCCCCCCCCCCTGGGGGGGGGGGGGTTTGGGGGCCCCCCCCCGGGGGGGCCCCCCACAACAACGGCCGTGCGACTCGGTTTCACCGTCCTGTCAGGCGCGTCACGCGCCCAGGGCGTGGAAACCACCATCGGTCATGATCATGGATCCGGTGGTTTTCGGCAGCCAGTCCGACAGCGCGGTGCAGACCGTGCGCCCCACCGGCTCCGGGTTCTCCACATCCCAACCGAGCGGAGCGCGCTCGCCCCAGGTGTCCTCCAACTCCTGGAAACCGGGAATCGACTTGGCGGCCATGGTGCGCACGGGACCGGCGCTGACCAGGTTGACGCGAATCCCCCGCGGACCGAGCTCCCGAGCCAGGTACCGCGAAGTGGACTCCAGGGCCGCCTTGGCCACCCCCATCCAGTCGTAGGCAGGCCAGGCCACCCGCGCGTCGAAATCCATCCCCACCACGGAACTGCCCTCGCCCAGCAGCGGCAGACAGGCCTTGGTCAGGGAGTTCAACGAATACGCCGAGATGTGCAGCGCGCTGGAGACGTCTTCCCACGGGGCCTGCATGAAATCCGCTCCGAGGCAGGACTCCGGAGCGTAGCCGATCGAGTGCACCACCCCGTCGAGCCCGTCGACGTGCTCGGACACCGAGTCGGCCAGCCCGGCCAGGTGCTGGTCGTTGGTGACGTCGAGCTCGATCACCGGGGCGGGCTTCGGAAGCCGCCCCGCGATCCGCTCGACCAGCTTGATCCGACCGTAACCGGTCAGTACCACCTCGGCGCCCTGCTCCTGAGCCACCTTGGCCGTGTGGAACGCGATGGACGAGTCGGTGATCACACCGGTCACGAGAATTCGTTTACCTTCGAGCAGACCGCTCACTTGCATCCTCCACGCAATACGTACCGAAAAAACCGAGGATTCCTTGTGGAAGGCCCGCCCGGAGCTCGGGTGCGACGCGCGGGGCGGGACGCCTCGAGTGGCGTCCGCCACCGCACGCGCTCCGCACCACGCGCTCGGTGTCGGCCGAGCGCTCCAGCCACAACGAATCATGCTGAAAGGCCTCTTGAGGCCCCTCGAGTCGAGGAAGCGGGCCGTTCAGTGCCCCATGCCGACACCGCCGTCGACCGGGATGACGGCTCCGGTGACGTAGCCCGCGCTCTCCGAGGCCAACCACCGCACCGTGCCGGCCACCTCGTCCGGTTCGGCGAAACGGGCCAACGGCACCTGCGCGAGAATCTCCTGCTTGCGCTCCTCGGGCAGCTCGTCGGTCATGTCCGTGGTCACGAACCCGGGGGTAACCACATTGGACGTGATGCTGCGCGAACCGAGCTCCCGCGCCAGGGAACGGGCGAAACCGATCAGCCCTGCCTTGCTCGCGGCGTAGTTGGCCTGCCCCGGAGCGCCGGAAAGCGCCACAGTGGAGGAGATGAAGATCATGCGGCCCCTCCTGTTGCGCAGCATGCTGCTCGCCGCGCGTTTGGCGACCCGGTACGCCCCGGTCAGGTTGGCCTCGACCACCCGTTGAAACTGCTCCTCCTCCATGCGCAGCAGCAGCCCGTCGTCGGTGATCCCCGCGTTGGCCACGAGCACCTCGACCCTGCCGTGCGCCGCCTCGACCTCGTCGAAAGCGGCGGTCACCTGCTCCGAGTCGGTCACATCGCAGCGCACCCCCAGCATCCCCTCCGGAGCGCCGGACCCGCGGTGGGTGATCGCCACTTTGTCCCCGGCGGCCTGGAACGCCTTGGCCACAGCCAACCCGATACCACGATTCCCGCCGGTGACCAGTACGGACCGTGCCACTCTCACACTCCTAAGGAACTTGCTCTCGAACTCCGTGTCTCACCCGGCGCTGTCCGCCGAATCCGGCGCGAGGCTATCGGCCCGAGGTGTGCCCTCCGACATCGGACCCGATCTCACCGGACGAGACGCGGGGCTCTCCCGGAGAACGCCACCCACCGGCCGCGCCGACCGCCACGCCGCGCTGCGGGCGCGGGACTGGCATCCGGTGTGTAACGTCGATCAACGTCGCCTTCGGTCCGACCGGCGCAGAAGCGCACCCCGCCCCGTCTGGAGTCCCCGCGATGAACGAAACGGCCCACACAGCCGCGCGGACGCCCGAATTCGCGGAACCGCTGCGAAACTCCCTGACGGGCCAAGCGCGATTCGACCCGGGGACACGCGCACTGTATGCCACCGACGCCTCGAACTACCGGCGGGTTCCCCGCGGAGTGGTCTTCCCGCGCGACGACAACGACGTGGCGGCCACCCTCGAAGTCGCACGCGAGTACGGACTGCCGATCACCTCCCGCGGATCGGGGACGAGCGTGGCGGGCAACGCCATGGGCGACGGCCTGGTCCTGGACTTCTCCAAGCACATGAACCGGATCGAACACGTGGACCCCGCACGGCGGCTGGCCCGCGTGCAACCGGGGGTCGTACTGGACACCCTGCGCGAAACGGCCGGGCGGCACGGGCTCACCTTCGGCCCCGACCCCTCCACACACAGCCGGTGCACCCTCGGCGGGATGATCGGGAACAATTCGTGCGGCACGCACTCGGTGGCCTGGGGGAAAACGGTCGACAACGTGCGCGAGCTGGACGTGCTGCTCTCGGACGGAACACGGTTGACGCTGTCGAGCACCGACCGGCAACGGCTGGACGCGCTGTGCGGACGCCAGGACCGCACCGGACGTCTCTACCGGGGGCTGCGCGACCTCGTCGACGAATTCGCCCCCCGTCTGCGCACAGACCTCCCCGACACGACCAGGCGGGTTTCCGGGTACAACCTGGACCAGCTGCTTCCGGAGAACGGGTTCGACGTCGCTCGCGCGCTGGTCGGTTCGGAGGGCAGCTGCGCCACCGTCCTGTCGGCGACGGTGGAGCTGGTGGAGGAACCGGGCGCCCGCGCCATGGTCGTTCTCGGATTCGACGACGTGTACGCCGCCGCCGACCGGGTCCCCCGGATCCGGGAGCACCCCACGCTGGCCGTGGAAGGTCTCACCCGGGAACTGGTCGACGTCGTCCGGGAACGCAACCCGAACTCCCCCGCCCTCACGCTGCTGCCCCGCGGTCGAAGCTGGCTGCTCGTGGAAACCGGCGGCCCCGACCCCGACACCGCTGCGCGGGCCGCCCACTCGATCGCCGAGCGATTCGCGGACCACGCCGAATGCGTCGTGCACACCGACGCACGCCGGATGGCCGCGCTGTGGAAGATCCGCGAGGAGGGCTCGGGGTACTCGACGCGCATGACCGACGGATCGCAACGCTGGTCCGGCTGGGAGGACGCCGCCGTCCCCCCGGAGAACCTCGGCTCCTACCTCCGCGAGTTCGACGAACTGCTGGATCGTTTCGGCTACCGCGGTGCCAGCTACGGGCACTACGGCGAGGGCTGCATCCACGTGCGCATCGACTTCGACCTGACCTCCCGGTCCGGAGCCTCCGACTACCGGGCCTTCCTGGAAGCGGCCGCCGACCTCGTCGTCGCGCACGGTGGCTCGCTCTCCGGCGAGCACGGGGACGGACAGGCCCGCTCGGAACTGCTGCCGCGCATGTACCCGCCGGAGATGCTGGAGGCGTTCGACCGGTTCAAAACCCTCTTCGACCCCGAGGGGCTGCACAACCCCGGCGTGATCACCCGCCCGCGCGGCGTGGACGAGGACCTGAGGCCCCTGGTCGCGGCGCCGCGCATTCCGAGCAGGACCGAACTGGCGCTGCACTCCGACAACGGCGACCTCGCCTCCGCGACGCACCGGTGCGTGGGAGTGGGCAAATGCCTCAACCCCTCGGGCGGAGTGATGTGCCCGAGCTACCGGGCGACCCGGGACGAGAAGCACTCCACCCGGGGACGAGCGCACCTGTTGTCCGAGATGCTGTCCGGAAGGACCGTGGTCGGGGGCTGGCGTTCCGAACAGACCCGCGAGGCACTCGACCTGTGCCTGTCCTGCAAGGGCTGCAAGACCGACTGTCCCGTGGGCGTGGACATGGCCACCTACAAGGCCGAGTTCCTGCACCGGCACTATCGCCACAGGCCACGTCCGGCAACGCACTACTCGATGGGGTTCCTGCCGCTGTGGCTGGCGGCCGCGCGGTGGGCCCCGGGGCTGTTCAACCGACTCGGTCGCGGAAGAGCGGCCCCGCTGCTGAAACGCCTCGGCGGAATCGCCCCCGAAAGGGATCTGCCGCTGCTGGCACGGCGCGGTCTGCTCGAATCGTGCTCGGACCGGCAAGCTTCCCGCCCACCGGAAGGACCCGGTGACCCGGTGCTGCTGTTCCCGGACACCTTCACCAACCACTTCGAACCCGGCATCGGCCTGGACGCGATCGCGGTGCTGGAGTCCTCCGGCCACGAGGTCCGGCTGCCCGACACGACGGTGTGCTGTGGCCTGACGTGGTACTCCACCGGACAGCTCGGCACAGCGCGGCGAACGCTGCGCCGCACCGCACGCGAACTGCGTCCGTGGCTGCGGGAGGACGCACCGGTGGTGGGACTGGAACCGAGTTGCACCGCCTTCCTGCGCAACGACGCGCTCGAACTAGCCCCCGCCGACCCCGACGTGCGCTCCCTGGCCTCGGCGACCCGCACCTTCGCCGAACAGGTCGACCAGCACGCACCGGCACGGCCGTCCGCACCGCGGCCCGCCCGGGAACAGTCCGGGGAGGTGCTCGTGCAGATGCACTGCCACCAGTACTCCGAACTGGGCTTCGACGCCGACCGCTCCGTGCTGGAGACCGCCGGACTGAACCCCCGAGTGCTCGACGCGGGATGCTGCGGCCTGGCAGGCAACTTCGGTTTCGAACGCGGCCACTACGAGGTCTCCATGGCCTGCGCCGAGGACGCGCTGCTGCCCCGGATACGTTCCGCCCCGGACGGAACCGAGGTGCTCGCCGACGGGTTCAGCTGCCGCACCCAGCTGCGGCACGCCGCCGCCGCCGAACCACTGCACCTGGCTACCGCGCTCGCCAGGCAACTGGGTGTTTCCCACCGGAACACCACGTGAACACCACAAGCCAGCAGCGCGGGCAACGACCACACGGAACCCGCCGGAGACGAGAGCTCGGACCTGTTCAGAACCCGTTCTCGGCGGGCTCGCTCGCCGCGACGTGCAGCACACCGGGCAAAGCGGACAGCTCCTCGAGCAGCGCCGTCGCATCGCGCCTGCCGCGCAGCCGCAGGGCCACCACGGCGGTGCGCTGGTTGCGGTCGTCGGTGTCCTCCCGCTCGACCTGCAGATCGAGCACGGCCCACCCCCTGCTGGTGCACAACGTCAGCACGTTGCGCAGCACACCGTGACCGTCCAGATAACCGATCCGCACGCCCTCCGGCTCACGCATCATCCTCCGCAGCAGCGTCACCAGGTACTGGTAACCCACAGCCACGATGAAATGCGCCAGCGTGGTCGCCGTCGCCAACACCAGCAGGCCACTGCCACAGGCCATCCCCACCGCGGCCACCACCCACACGGTCGCCGCCGTGGTGAGCCCACGAACCGCGTCCCGGCGCACGAAAATCAACCCGCCGCCGATGAACCCGATCCCCGACACGATCTGGGCCGCCACCCTGGACGGCCCGAGCTGCACGTTGGACCACTCCAACATGTCGAGAAAACCGTACTTCGACACGAGCACCAGCAGGGCGGTCCCCACACCGACCAGAGTGTGCGTACGCAACCCGGCGCTTTTGGCCCTGACCTCGCGCTCCAACCCGATCAGACTGGACAGCAGCAGCGCCGCCCCCAGCTCGACGAGCATCGGCAGCTCGCCGAGACCGGTGATCGAGGAGGTCATCCACCGACGCTACCGCGCACCGGCGAAACTCGCGGCCGGCGACGGTCGGGCACGGCTCCCGAGACGCCCTGGCTCGCCCCGGTCCCCCGCGACCTCGGGAGGACAACACCGGCAGTGCGGGTCGGGTGCTGCCTTCGGATCTTCGGCGGGGTGTCCCACCTCAACCTCGAATAGGAGGTCATGACGTCACGTTCACGGACACTGCCTTCCAAAACCGTTCTGACCCGATCGAGTGGTATGCGAGCGGTCTCGCTTTGGTGTGCCTTCAACTCCGGCAATATCCGTTCCAGCGCTTCGGAGTCGAAGTGCTCGATCAAGGGAAGGAACAACATGCGACGCTTTGCCTTGCCGGCCATCGTGGCCGCATCGATGCTGATCGGAACCGGTGCGACCAGTGCGGCAGCAACCACCACCCAAGCAGCCCCGAGTGATTGGACGTGCGAGGGGGAGGTTTGCCTGCGGACGCTGCCCGCGGAGGAAACTCCCACTCCCAAAGACGCGTCCGGGTGCAATCACTCGGTTTGCATCGATGTCCGCGGTGACGCCACCAACGGCTACTCGACTGTGGGCCGTGGATACGATTTTTACGGCTACATCCACGTGTGGGGACCAAACATGAACGTTCGCGGGCCACACAGCAACGAGCCGACGGCCAGCGGCAGCGGGCGCGGATCCGGGAAGACCTGCGCCGAGGGGTGGAAGGCAATAAGCGGAGGCCAATACACCTCGGTCGGGCTGCCCTGTGTGTACGTGAGTTGACGGCAACGGTCACCTCAGCCACCGCACCCGGCGAGTTCCCCTCCGGAAAGCTGTGTACCGTCCGGCAGGAAAGCAGCTCGGCCGGGTCGTGGTGGCGGGTCCAGGACTGAATCGCCGGCGCCTACTGCGACGAATCCGCCATCAGCTTGCCCGCTTCGGCCACCGTGTCGACACTCCCCGCCCCCGCAGCGGGAAGCCAGCGGACGGAAACTCAGGGCAGTCGCCGCCCCACCAGCAGCGCCGCCCCGGCAGCGACGATGGCCGCGAGCGTCCCGAGCACGAACCACGGCTTGCTGGCATCAGCCCGTTTGATCTCGTAGCCGATCTGCTCCTGGAGCGTGTCGTAGACCTGACGCAGTTGCTCCGCGCTGGCGGCCTTGTAGAAGTCCCCGCCGGACAGGTCGGCTATGTGGCGCATCGCCTCGTCGTCGACCTCCACCCGCTGGCGCTGGCCCTGGATCTCGATGCTGCCGTGCTCGGTGCCGAAGGAGATCGTCGAAATGGGCACTCCCGCCTCCTTGGCGGCCTTGGCCTGGGTGTACGCCCCTCTGGGAGCGTCCAACTCCCGCGGAATGGTCTGGCCTCCGTCCGCCATCAACACGATCCGCGCGGGCGGTGTCCCCTGACCACCGCCGACCATCCGCCCGAAGGACTCGATGGCCGAGAGCGAAGCCTTGATCCCGTCACCGGTGGCGGTCGCCTCGGACAGCTGCAGGCTGTCGATGGCCTGCTTCACGCTCGGACGGTCCGTGGTCGGCATGACCATCACCGTGGCCGTCCCGGCGAACGAGATCAGCCCCAGGTTGATCCCGGGAGTGAGCTTGCCCGCGAACTCCTTGGCGGCCTGCTTGGCCGCCCGCAACCTGCTCGGACTGACGTCACGGGCCTTCATCGAAAGCGAGACGTCCATCGTCAACAGCACGGTGGCCCGGTTGCGCGGAATGCGCTGCTCGGAGGTCGGCCCGGCGAGCCCCACGGTCAACAACACCAACGTCACGCCGAGCAGCGCCATCGGAACGTGCTTCGGCCAGCCCTGCCTGCGCGGAGCCACCCGTTCGAGCAAGGCGAGGTTGCTGAACCGCATCGTGCTGCGCCTGCGCCTGCGCTGAACCCACAGGTACCCCGCGACGAGGACGAGCACCACGGCCAGCAGCAGAAACCACCAAGGGGCCTTGAAACCTGTCAAGCTCATGCCACTCCTCCGGACCATCCTCGCTTGCGCGCGACGACGAACCGGACAATGTCGGCGATCCAGTCGGAATCGGTGCGCAGAACCAGGTGAGCACCCCCGAGCCGCCGCAACTCCGCCGCCACCCGCTCCCGATGCGCGGAGGCAGCCGCGGCGAACTCACGGCGCAGCACCGGCGTGGTCCGCACCTCGCGCTGCTTGCCGGTCTCGGGATCGCTCAACAGGACGTCACCGACCTCGGGAAGTTCCACATCACGCGGGTCGACGACCTCGACGGCCAACAGCGAGTGCCTGGCCGCCAACCCGCGCATGGCCCGCTGCCAGTCGACGGAGCCGAGAAAGTCCGAGATCACCACGGCCAGCCCGCGTCGGCGCGGCGGCCTGCGCAACGACTCGACCAACGTGGTGAGATCACCCTCCACCCCCTCCGCGGGATGCGGGGTCTCGGCGACCCGCCGCAGCAGGGCGCGCGCGTGGTCACCCCCGCCGCGCGCCGGGTGCCTGGTGAACTGTTCCCCGTTGGAGACCACGGCCCCGAGACGGTTCCCCCCACCGTTCGTCAAATGTGCCACGGCGGCCATACCCGCTATCGCCAGCTCGCGCTTGGTGCACGCCGCGGTGCCGAAGTCCAGGCTCGCGGAAAGATCCAGGGCCACCCAGGTTTCCAGCTCCCGGTCGGCGATCGTCTCCCGGATGTGCGGCTCGGTGGTTCGGGCCGTCACGGCCCAGTCCATCCGGCGAACGTCGTCACCGGGCTGATACGGCCTGGCCTCCCCCGGCTCGGTGCCGGGACCCGGAACGAGACCGAGGTGATTGCCCTGCAGCAGCCCGTCCAGCCTGCCGCGCACCGTCAGTTCGAGAGAGCGCAGCGCGGCGCGCATGCGCTCCTGGTCCAGCGCGGGCGGCGCCCAGTCCGGACGCTCACCGGCAGTCGACACGACGAATCGGCTCCTCACTGATTGCTGACGCCGGTGGACGGCTGACCGTAGTTCACGCTGCCCACGGGGGCGCCGCCCTGCTGCGCGGCACCGTACTGCGGGGCGGGGGACTGCGGTCGCGCCGACACCTGCGGAAGCGGCACCGTTTGCAGCACCCTGTTGACCACGTGATCGACGGGCACCCCGTCGGCGACCGCGTCGTAGGACAGCACGATCCGGTGCCGGAAAACGTCCGGAACCACGTCGACCACGTCCTGCGGCAGCACGTAGTCACGCCCACGCAGCAACGCCAGGGCCCGGGCCGCCCCGACGACGCCGAGCGTGGCGCGGGGGGAAGCCCCGTAGGAGACCCAGCCCGCGATGTCGGAGAGGTTGTGCTCGTTGGGGGAACGGGTGGCAAGCACCAGACGCACGACGTAGTCGACCAGCGCGTGGTGCACGAACACGTTGGAGGCGACCTGTTGCAGCCGGAGCAGTTCCTCCGGGTCGAGCACGGTCTGCGGCTCCGGCGGGCGCACACCCATCCGGTAGACGATCTCGCGTTCCTCCTCGGCCGTCGGGTACTCGACCAACAGCTTGAACAGGAAGCGGTCGCGCTGGGCTTCCGGGAGCGGGTAGACACCCTCGTTCTCGATCGGGTTCTGGGTCGCCAGCACCTGGAAGGGCCGAGGGGTGGGATAGCTGTTGCCGGCCAACGAGACGTGCTGCTCGGCCATGACCTCCAGCAGCGCGGACTGCACCTTGGCCGGGGCACGGTTGATCTCGTCCGCGAGCACGAAGTTGGCCATCACGGGCCCCAGCTCGACGTCGAACTGCTCGCTGCCCTGACGATAGATACGCGTACCGAGCAGATCGGCCGGGACCAGGTCGGGAGTGAACTGCAGCCGCGAGAAACTGCCCCCCACAACCGAGGAGAAGGTTTCCACCGCCAGGGTCTTCGCCACACCGGGGATGCCCTCCAGCAGGATGTGCCCACCGGCCAGCAGGCCGACCAGCACACGCTCCACCAGCCGGTCCTGTCCGACGATCACGCGCTTCACCTCGAACACGGTGCGTTCGAGAAGCTGCGCGTCCCTGGCGGGCGTGTTGACGTGATCCGCCGAGTGGGCCGACCCGGCCGTCCCCGCCCCCGCGGCACTGTCGTTACCACCCTGACCCGGATCGGTCACTGGGAAACCTCCAACCGAATATCGACGCCCCTGTCGTGCGCGGATCCCACCACGGAGTGATCGCCGCCGTTGCTGCCGATAGTGGCACGTAGCTGTACTGATCACGCTTCGGGGCAGCGTATTCGTTTATTGGAGCTTGCTGTTGGTGTGACTTTTGTGAAGTTTGTTTCTATCAACACTGAAAATATAGATGCCAAATAACCCTGAAGCTGTCCCGAAGCGAGCTCACCGGCCCCGACCGCGAGTCCGCCGAAGTCTCCATGCTCGCCTTGCACCTACTCCAGTCGGCATTGGTGCACGTCAACACCCTGCTGCTGCAAAACGTCCTCGACAGCCCCCGGCTGGGACGAACTCCTCGGCCCTCACGAACGCCGGGCGCTGAGCCCGCTGTTCTGGTCCAACATCAACCCCTACGGGCGCTTCCGCCTGGACATGACCACACGCCTCGACCTCCCGCTCCCGTCCCGCTGAGGGATCGGTTTGCGAGACCCGAGCTGCACCGTCGTAGCCTTACCTTGTGCTCAGGCTCGGGTTTCCCGCGATCGGCGTGACCGACATGGATCGCGCTGTCAACTTCTGGACGTGAAGATGTCAACCTCGACTGACCCCGGAGTGACGGCCTGAGGTGGACCCGCTCGAGCTCTCTTCAGACTGACGGTTGTTGGTCGAGCAGCCCGACGGGGTCGGCGCTGTAGGCGACCATCCAGCTGGGGTCGATGCGATACCACACGTTCTCGTCCCAGAACGGATCGTCGCCATCGCCGTCGTAGTGGTTGACGAGGTAGTCGCGGATTGTCGGCCAAGTCGGGTCGCTGCTCGTCCCCTCGGGGTTCAGCGGAACGGCGTGTCCATGCGTGAAGATGCCGAGCTGCTCGCCGCGCATGAAGGTCGCGCTGATGCCGGGCCTCGCCGCGAGATGACGGGCTTTAGCGGCCTGACGGTGGGTGCCGACGATCCAACGGCCGTGCAGGAGGTGCCCGTCGGCGCCGCTGATGCGTGGCTCGCCGCGCCGGGTGACCGTGGCGATGGCCAGGGTGCACATGCCTTGGCAGACTCGGACGACCTGCTCGGCGTCCAAGGTGCTTTCACCTGGCCGGATGATCGACTTGAGGTGGCTGCTGGAGTCAGCCCAAGACGTGTCGAGCAGGACTTGGAGGCTGTGGAGCTCGTCGGGAGTTTCGAACATTCGGCTAGGTAATCAGCTCCCACCGACAAAAGCGCCTGTTCGCCGATGCGGGTTAGCTGGACAGCGACTCTCTCGCCTCTCACCAAGGCCAACCGAGGTCTTCACCGTCTCCCGCACCACGGTCTACCGCACCCTGCAACGGGACCAGACCTCAGCCAAGGCCCGATGACCCACCGGCCGCGCTCACGCCCTCGACGCCGCACTCCTCACCGACTGACCCGCCGACCTACTCTGCCTCTCAGGACAGCTTCAGGAGTACAGGCCAAGCAGCCGCCTCCCGGACGAGGGACCCTGATCCGGCACGAACACCAGTGAGTACCAGCAGCGCGCACCCACCCCACTCCCCCGCGACGGGACAGCGACAGCTGTTCAGCCGCTTGTCAGGGGCCGGCCGTACGCTCAGCCGACGGAGACCACGAACGCGATCCAGCGCGACGGATGGAGACACGATGAGCACGGCCAGGCACGTCGCCGACAGCCACGACCTGATCCGCGTGCAGGGCGCACGCGTGAACAACCTCGCCGACGTCGACGTCGAGATCCCGAAGCGCAGGCTGACGGCGTTCACCGGTGTTTCCGGATCGGGCAAGAGCTCACTGGTGTTCGGCACGATCGCCGCGGAATCGCAACGGATGATCAACGAGACCTACAGCGCCTTCGTGCAGGGCTTCATGCCGACACTGGCACGCCCGGAGGTCGACGTGCTGGACGGGCTGACCACGGCGATCATCGTCGACCAGGAGCGGATGGGCGGCGACCCTCGGTCCACGGTCGGCACCGCCACCGACACAGGCGCGATGCTGCGGATCCTGTTCAGCCGACTGGGGCAGCCGCACATCGGCTCGCCCAAGGCGTTCTCGTTCAACGTCGCCTCGATCAGCGGAGCCGGTGCGATCACCACGGAACGCGGCGGCAGGACCGTGAAGGAACGGCGCAGCTTCAGCGTCACCGGCGGCATGTGCCCGCACTGCGAGGGCAGGGGCTCGGTCACCGACTTCGACCTGTCCCAGCTGTACGACGACAGCAAGTCGCTCAACGAAAGAGCGGTGGCCGTCCCCGGCTACACGGGGGACGGCCACTGGACGCTGCGCCCGTTCACCGAGTCGGGCTTCCTCAACCCGGACAAGCCGATCCGCGACTACACGGAGACCGAGCTGTACGACTTCCTGCACAGGGAGCCGGTCAAGGTGAGGGTCGGCGGTATCAACGTCACCTACGAGGGGCTGATCCCGCGGATCCGGAAATCGATGCTGTCCAAGGACCGTGAGTCGATGCAACCGCACATCCGGGAGTTCGTGGACCGGGCGATCACTTTCACCGCCTGCCCGGAGTGCGCAGGAACCCGGCTCAACGAGGCGGCCCGCTCCTCGCGGATCGCCGGGACCAACATCGCCGAGGCCTGCGCGATGCAGATCAGCGACCTGGCCGAATGGCTCCGCGGCCTGGACGAGCCGTCGGTCGCGCCGCTGCTCACCGCGCTGCGGCAGACCCTCGACTCGTTCGTGGAGATCGGGCTGGGCTACCTCTCGCTCGACCGCCCCTCGGCCACGCTGTCGGGCGGTGAGGCCCAGCGCACCAAGATGATCCGCCACCTCGGCTCCTCGCTGACCGACGTCACCTACGTCTTCGACGAACCCACCATCGGCCTGCATCCCCACGACATCCGGCGGATGAACAACCTGCTGCTACGACTGCGGGACAAGGGCAACACGGTGCTCGTCGTGGAGCACAAACCCGAGGTGATCGCGATCGCCGACCACGTCGTCGACCTCGGCCCCGGCGCAGGCGCGGAGGGCGGCACCGTCTGCTTCGAGGGCACCGTCGAGGGGCTGCGGACCGGCGGCACCCTCACCGGCCACCACCTCGACGACCGGGTCGCGGTCAAGGAGAAGGTGCGCGAGCCGACCGGCACGCTGGAGATACGCGGCGCCACCTCCCACAAC
Organism: Actinopolyspora biskrensis; assembly: GCF_013408175.1. Taxonomy (GTDB): domain Bacteria; phylum Actinomycetota; class Actinomycetes; order Mycobacteriales; family Pseudonocardiaceae; genus Actinopolyspora; species Actinopolyspora biskrensis. The sequence continues at coordinate 1,315,691 of NZ_JACBYW010000001.1, read as the reverse complement.
CTGCGGGACGTCGACGTCGACATCCCGCTCGGGGTGCTCTGCGTGGTCACCGGTGTGGCCGGCTCCGGCAAGAGCTCGCTGGTGCACGAGTCGGTTCCGCCGGAAGCGGGGGTGGTCTCGGTCGACCAGGACGCGATCCGTGGTTCACGGCGCAGCAACCCGGCGACCTACACCGGGCTGCTCGACCCGATCCGCAAGGCGTTCGCGAAGGCGAACGGCGTGAAACCGGCGCTGTTCAGCGCCAACTCCGAGGGCGCCTGTCCCGGCTGCAACGGCGCGGGCGTCATCCACACCGACCTGGCCATGATGGCCGGCATCGCCACCACCTGCGAGGAGTGCGCGGGGAAACGGTTCCAGGCACCGGTGCTGGAATACCGTCTCGGAGGCCGCGACATCAGCGAGGTGCTCGCGATGTCGGTGACCGGGGCCGCGGAGTTCTTCGGCTCCGGCGAGGCGCGCACACCGGCCGCACAGCGGATCCTGGCGCGACTGGCCGACGTGGGACTCGGTTACCTGAGCCTCGGTCAACCCCTCACCACGCTCTCCGGCGGCGAACGGCAACGCCTCAAGCTCGCCACCCACATGTCCGACAAGGGGGGCGTCTACGTCCTCGACGAGCCGACCACCGGCCTGCACCTCGCCGACATCGAACAGCTGCTCGGGCTGCTCGACCGGCTCGTCGACTCCGGCAAGTCGGTCATCGTCATCGAGCACCACCAGGCGGTCATGGCCCACGCGGACAGGATCGTCGACCTCGGTCCCGGAGCCGGTCACGACGGCGGGAAGGTCGTCTTCGAGGGCACGCCCGCCGAGCTCGTCGCCGCCCGCTCCACCCTCACCGGCGAGCACCTGGCCGAGTACGTCGGTGCTTGATTTCGGTTCGGTGCTGTGCTTGCGAGTTGTCTGCTGTGGAGATTGATTTCATTAAACGCTGAAAACACAGATATAAAAATAACTACAGAAGCGAACGGCGTCCACACCGAGAAGCGGGCATGCGCCCTATGCGCATGAAGCTCCGCGCACTTCCGAATGTCGAGGATGTCCCGCGGACTCCGGCCCCGCCGGACACCAGCGGCCACGGCCGCCCACTCGATGATCAAGGAGAACCGCTGCGAAGTACCTGCTACTGAAGCATTACCGAGGTGATTCCCGCCCCGCAGCCGGACAGGAGCCGACGGACCGGTGGAGGCCGGAGGAGGTCGACGCGCACATGCAGTTCATGCGCGACTTCGCCGCACGCCTGGAAAGGACGGATGGGCGAGTTCGTAAACGTCCATGCTTGGTCCAGGAGGGCACGTTCGCGTGGCATGGCGGTGTTGGTTGATTTAATTTCGATCAACACTGAAACTGCAGATGCCCAAATAACAGCAGAAGCCGACGGAACAGCACCAACCGACGGGGACGGACTCCAGTGCTCCGGGGATCCGCTCAGCCTGCCACGTCCCCCGCACGGAGGGACGCCACGCTGCGGTGTCCCACCTTCAGCGTGGACAACGCCCCGGTCCCCGAGCGGAACGCGCCCCGCGGCGACTCACCCCTCGAAGTCCCGCAGTGCCCGGTTCAGCTCCTCGGGGGTGTCGACGTCCGAGGTCTCGGCGGCCGCGGCGGGCACGCGCAACGGCTCCGCCCGGTCCAGCACCCCGCCGAGCGCACGGCCCGCGGCGTCACGGGGAACGGCCCGTCGCAGCACATCGGTCACCCACACCCCCAGCAGCCACTGCGGCCTGCCCGCGCCGTCGACGAGCACCGCTCCCCCTGCGTTCCCGTCCGCGCGCAACCGGCGCACCAGCCTCCGCAGGGTGGCACCGGTCAACCACGGGTGGTCCGCCGCCAACACGGCGACCAGCTCCGCCTGCTCCGTCAACGACTCCAACCCGGCGGCCAGCGCCGCGACCGGCCCTCCCCCCGCGGGTTCCTCGAGGGTCCAGCGGACCTTCCGGGAAATCGGCCTGGACGGGCCGACGACGATCAGCGGGTCCGCGTCCGCGGCGGCGTCGAGCGTGCGGTCCAGCAGCGAACGCCCCGCCAGGGTGATGGCGGGCTTGTCCCTGCCCCCGAGCCTGGTTCCGTGCCCGCCTGCCAGCACGATCCCGGCCAAGCCGCTCGTCAGCGAGGTCATGATCTCACGTTACGCGCCGTGCTCCGCCACCGGAGCGGCGCCGGGCGAGCAGGTGATCGGAGACCGTGCTCCTCGCTTCACCAGGTGCGCGGATCCGCCCAGGTGCGGAGCGGAGGCCGGTTCTCGTCGGGAGGCACGGACAGCAGGTCGGGCAGCAGTTCGTCGAGATTCCCCCGGAGCACGGCCTCGGCCTGCCCGTCGTACGGGGTCGGCTCGCCGTTGCAGATCACCAGGCCCGTGCCCGCGCGGGCGGCGAGATCGGTGAATCCAGCCGCCGGGTGCACGCCCAGCGAGGTCCCCACGGCCAGGAACAGATCGCAGTCCATCGCCGCCCGCTGGCTCTCCCGGACCACTTCGGGGTCCAGCGCCTGCCCGAACGAGACGGTGGCGGACTTGAGGATCCCCCCGCACTCCGTGCAGTGGGGGTCCTGCTCCCCCGCCGCCACCCGCTCCAGGGCCGCGCGCATGGTGCCGCCCGCCGAGCAGGACAGGCACACCGTGCCGAACATCGATCCGTGCAGCTCGAGCACGTAGGAGGGATCGAGACCCGCCCGCTGGTGCAGCTCGTCGATGTTCTGGGTCAGCACGGCACGCAGCCTTCCCGAGGCCGCGAGGTCGACGAAAGCACGGTGGGCCGGACCGGGAACGGCGTCCCAGGCGGGATGCTCGGCGCGGCTCTGCCAGGCCAGTCGCCGCACCTGCGGGTCGGCCACGTAACTGTCGATGTCGCTGAGCCGCTGTGCCCGCGGGTCGCGGGTCCAGACCCCGTTCGGTCCCCGGAAGTCGGGAATCCCGGCCCCGGTGGAGATCCCCGCACCGGTCAGTACCGTGATCCGGCGCGCGGCGGCGACCAGTTCACAGGCCCGTCGCCACTGCGCGGCGCTGTCCTCGCCCTGTTCGACCACGTCCACCACGGTCGCACGTCGCTCGCCGAAGCCGCGGTGCAGGGCGTCGGTGAAGCCGCGAGGCCCCGGGACCCCTCGTTTCTCCGCACGGGGTTTTCGGAGCCCGTGAGTTCGGGTTAACGGTTCTTTTCCCCGCCGCAACACGACGCCCCCTCCCGGGAAACACCGCGCCACTAGATTTCGTCCCCGAATCCGCTCGGAAACGAGCTCCGGAAGGCGAAACCGCCTGCGGGCGGGAGGAGCCCGCCGTGCGGAAGTGTCGGCTGCGGAAAGACCCGGGAGGGGCCCGACGGTGGAGAACCGAGTGGCGAGCCACTGCCCGTACTGCGCGCTGCAGTGCGGCACGACACTGACCGACAACACCGGGACCGTCTCGGTGGAGCCCTCGAACTTCCCGGTCAACCGCGGCGGGCTGTGCCGCAAGGGGTGGACGGCCCCCGAGGTGCTGCGCGACCGGGAGCGCCTGCGGGAACCGCTGGTGCGGAACGCCGCGGGCCGTCCCGTGCCCGTCGGCTGGAACCACGCCCTGGATCTGGTGGCCGGGGAACTGCATCGAATCACCGCCGAGCACGGGCCGGATGCCGTGGGCGTGTTCGGCGGAGGCGGTCTGACCAACGAGAAGGCCTACCTGCTCGGGAAGTTCGCCCGGGTCGCCCTCGGCACCAGCCGGATCGACTACAACGGCAGGTTCTGCATGGCGGCAGCGGCCACAGCGGGCAACGCCGCGTTCGGGGTGGACCGTGGCCTGCCCTTCCCCGTCACCGACCTCGCCGAAGCCGAGGTGGTCCTGCTGGCCGGGGCGAACCCGGCCGAGACCATGCCGCCGCTGATGCAGCACCTGCGGCACGCCGACCTCGTGGTCATCGACCCGCGGCGCAGCGCGACGGCCGAGCAGGCCGCGTTGCACCTGCGCCCCCTGCCCGGCACCGACCTGGTGCTGGCGCTCGGGCTGCTGCACGTGGTGGTGACCGAGGGCTGGTGCGCCACGGACTACGTCGCCCGGCGCACCACCGGTTTCGATCGGGTGTGGCCCCTGGCCGGGACGTGGTGGCCCGAACGGGTCGAGCAGGTCACGGGCGTTCCCGCCGCGACGCAGCGCGCGGCGGTGCGGATGCTGGCCGGGGCGCGGCGCCGCTACGTGCTCACCGGGCGCGGCGCGGAGCAGCACGAGGACGGGGCCGACGTCGTGTCCGGCTTCATCAACCTCGCCCTGGCGCTCGGTCTGCCCGGCACTCCCGGAAACGGGTACGGCTGCCTGACCGGGCAGGGCAACGGGCAGGGCGGACGTGAGCACGGGCAGAAGGCCGACCAGCTGCCCGGTTACCGGTCCATCACCGACCCGCGGGCGCGGGCCGAGGTCGCCGAGGTGTGGGGCATCTCCCCGGAGGAGCTGCCCGGACCGGGGATTCCGGCCACCCGGCTGCTCGAGTCGGCGGCGCAGCCGGACGGTCTGCGGGCGCTGCTGGTCTTCGGTTCCAACCCGGTGCTGTCCGCCCCCGACGCGGCGAGCACCCGCGAGTCCCTGTCCCGGTTGGACCTGCTGGTGACCGCCGACTTCCTGCCTTCGGAAACCGTGCGCACGGCCGACGTGGTGCTGCCGACCACCCAGTGGGCCGAGGAGGAGGGAACCATGACCAGTCTGGAGGGGCGCGTGCTCCGGCGCAGGAAGGTGACGACGCCCCCGGGCGAGGCCCGGTCCGATCTGGAGGTGCTGCACGGGCTCGCCACCCGGCTCGGACAGCCCCCGGAGCGGTTCCCCGAGCACGCGCCGACCGTCTTCGCCGAACTGGCCCGCGCCTCGGCCGGGGGGACCGCCGACTACTCGGGCATCGACTACGACCGGCTCGACGCGGGTGAGGCCCTGCACTGGCCCTGCCCCGCGGACGCGGAGAGCGCCACCCGGCACCCGGGAACTCCGCGCCTGTTCCTGGACGCCTTCGCCCACCCGGACGGCAGGGCCCGCTTCGTCCCGGTCGACCGGAAGGAACCGGCCACCGCTCCGCAGGAGGAGTTTCCGCTGGTGGCGACCACGGGAAGGATCATGGAGCAGTACCAGACCGGGGTGCAGACCCGGCGGGTGTCCGAGCTGGCCGAGGCATCCCCCGAGTCGTTCGTGCGGCTGCACCCGGAGACCGCGCAGCGAGCGGGCGTGGCCGAGGGCCAGCACACCAGGGTGCGCTCGGAGCGCGGCACGGCCGTGGTCAGGGCCGTAGTGGACAGCTCGATCCGGCCGGACACCGTTTTCCTGCCGATCCACTACGGCGAGCAGGGGTGCGCGAACCTGCTCACCAGTGCGGTGGTGGACCCGCGCAGCGGCATCCCCGAGTTCAAGGTCGCCTCGGTGGCCCTCTCCCCCGCCGAGGAGGTCGAGGGATGAACCGAGTCGTGATCATCGGTCACGGTCCGGCGGGGCACCGGCTGGCCGAACGGCTGCGGGCGCGGGACGGTTCCGCCCGGATCACCGTGCTCGGCGCGCGGGAGGCAGGCCCGTACAACCCCGCGCTGTTCACCAGGGCGATGACCGCGGGACTTCCCCTGGAGTGGATGGCCCTTCCCGGGCACGACGAGGACGTTCGCCTCCGGCCCGCCCGCGTCACGAGCATCGACCGGGAGAACCGGTTGGTGCGCACGGCGGACGGTGCCCACCATCCCTACGACGGGTTGGTGCTGGCCACGGGCGGGAGCGGCCACGTCCCCGACCTCGCCGGCCTGCGCCGAGCTGACGGAGCCCTCGACGAGCGGGTGCGGTCCCCGCGCTCCCCGCACGACTGCCTCGGGCTGCGCGCCGCGCTCGGACCGGACACGGCCGTCACCGTGCTCGGCGGCGGCTTGCTCGGCGTGGAGAGCGCACACGCGCTGGCCGCCGCGGGGCATCAGGTGACCCTGGTGCACCGGGGGACGCGCCTGATGCCCCGGGAGCTGGACTCCGCCGCCGCCGAGATCGTCGCCGCACGACTGCGCGCCAACGGGGTGACGGTCCGGCTGGGTGAGATCCCCGTGGAACTGTCGTCCGGCAAGCTGTCGTTGCGGGGCACCGAACCGGTCCGCACCGACGCGCTGCTGCTCTGCACCGGCACGCGGCCGAACACCGAACTGGCCGCCGCCGCGGGGCTGGACGTCGCCGCGGGCGGGATCGTGGTGGACGAATCGCTGCGCACCAGCGATCCGCGCGTGTACGCCCTCGGGGACTGCGCCCGGCACCCCGCGGTGCGGCGCGGGACGCTCGACACCACCTGGAACCAGGCCGACGCGCTCGCCGGAATCCTCGCCCCCGCCCCGGACAGCGGCTACCACCACGTGGAGGTCACTCGTGCACGCGGAAGCGGACTCGAGGTGACCTGCCTCGGTCCTCCCGAGCTGCTTCCGGACGGGACTCCGGGCATCGAGCACGTGACGTTCAACGATCGCGGGCGGCACCGCTACGCACGGCTGGCCCTGCACGGTGAGCGGCTCGCCGCGGCGACCCTGGTCGGGTTGGAGGAGGCCTGCGCCGAGCTGACCCGGCTGCACGAAACCGGGGCCCCCGTCCCGTCGAACCGGCTCGGGCTGCTGCTCGGACTCGAACGCCGGGCCGAGACCGGAGGACCGCCGGTGACCGACAAGGTGCTGTGCCACTGCAACAACGTCTCCGAGTCAACGCTGACCGCGGCTTTCCACGCCGGTGCCGGGGACGTTCCCGCGCTGGCCGCCGCAACCCGGGCCACCACGGGGTGCGGAAGCTGCACCGACAGCGTGCGCAGGCTGTGCGAATCACTGTCCGCGGCGGCGCTTCCCGAGAACTCCCACGAACGTGCATTCCCCGCCGAGGAGGAGGACGCGGCATGAACAGGACACTCGTCGTCATCGGCCACGGCATGGTCGGGCACCGTCTGGTCGAGGAAGTGCGTGAACGGGATCCGGAGCGGCACTGGCGGATCGTGGTGCTCGGCGAGGAGCCGATCCCCGCCTACGACCGGGTCGGGCTGTCCGCCTACATGACCGAGGCCGCCGCCGAGGAACTCGTGCTGAGCGGGCAGGAGGTGCACCGGGACGAACGGGTCCGGCTGTGCACCGGCGTGGGCGCCGAACGGGTCGACCCGCAAGCCTCCACCGTGCTCACCACGGATGGGGAGAGCATCCACTACGACGCGCTGGTGCTGGCCACGGGATCACGTCCCTTCGTCCCCCCGGTGGAGGGCGCCGAGCTGCCCGGGTGCCACGTCTACCGCACCCTGGACGATCTGGACGGCATCCGCGCCGCCTCCGAGACGGGAGCCGAGGGGGTCGTGGTCGGTGGTGGGCTGCTGGGCCTGGAGGCGGCCGACGCGCTGCGCGAGCTGGGGATGCGCCCCCACGTCGTCGAGCTGGCTCCCCGGTTGATGCCGGTGCAGGTCGACGAGGGCGGAGGGGCCGTGCTCGGCCGGCTCGTCGGTGAACTGGGGATCGAGGTCCACACCGGAGCGGCCGTCGACAGCGTCCACAAGGGACCCCACGGAGGCGTCTCCGCCGTTTCGCTGACCGACGGCACCGTGATCTACACCGATCTGCTGGTGTTCTCCGCCGGGATCCGGCCGCGGGACGAGCTGGCCGAGTCCGCCGGGCTCGAACGCGGGCAGCGCGGCGGGTACCTCGTGGACAACGGCTGCCGCACCGGCCAACCCGGTGTCTGGGCGATCGGCGAGTGCGCGGCCGTGGACGGCCGCTGCCACGGGCTGGTCGCCCCCGGATACCAGATGGCCTCGGCCGTGGCCGACCAGCTGACCGGGCGGGGAGACACGGAGTTCGGCGGCGCGGACGAGGCGACCAAGCTGAAACTCGTCGGGGTGGACGTGGCCAGCTTCGGCGACGCGCACGGCCGCTCGGACGGAGCGCTGGAGGTCACCTACGCGAACAACGCGGCGGGGACCTACGCCAAGCTCGTCCTGGACGACGACGCCTCCACCCTGCTCGGGGGTGTGCTCGTCGGGGACGCCGAGACCTACAACACGCTGCGTCCGCTCGTCGGCAAGCCGTTGCCCGCCGCGCCGGAACAGCTGCTCTTCCCCGACGCAGGCGGGGGCGGCGGGACGGGTGCGCTTCCCGACGACGCCACGGTCTGCTCCTGCCACAACGTGAGCAAGGCCGACATCGCCGGTGTGATCTCCTCCGGGCGGGCCGAGGACGTGGCCGCGATCAAGTCCTGCACCAAGGCGGGAACCGGCTGCGGCTCCTGCGTCCCGATGCTGAAGGGCCTGCTCGACGAGGCCGGGGTCGTCACGTCGAACGCGCTGTGCGAGCACTTCCCGCGGTCCCGCTCGGAGCTCTTCGAGATCGTGCGCGCCACCGGGGTCGAGTCCTTCTCCGAACTGATCTCGCGGTACGGCACCGGACGCGGGTGCGACATCTGCAAACCCGCCGTGGCCTCCATACTGGCGGGCCTGAGCGATGCCCACATCCTCGACGACGAGCAGGCCACGCTGCAGGACACCAACGACCGCTTCCTGGCCAACATGCAGCGCAACGGCACCTACTCCGTCGTCCCCCGCGTTCCCGCCGGGGAGATCACCCCGGACAAGCTGATCACCCTGGGCCAGGTGGCCACCGAGTTCGGGCTCTACACGAAGATCACCGGTGGGCAACGCGTCGACATGTTCGGGGCGCGCGTGGAACAGCTTCCCGAGATCTGGCGCAGGTTGGTCGACGCCGGTTTCGAGTCCGGGCACGCCTACGGGAAAGCACTGCGCACGGTGAAGTCCTGCGTGGGCACCGACTGGTGCCGGTTCGGGGTGCAGGACTCGGTGAGCATGGCCGTCCGGCTGGAGCTGCGCTACCGGGGGCTGAGAGCACCGCACAAGATCAAGGCCGGAGTGTCCGGCTGCGCCCGGGAGTGCGCCGAGGCCAGGTCGAAGGATTTCGGGGTCATCGCCACCGAGAAGGGGTGGAACCTGTACGTGGGGGGCAACGGCGGGTTCGCTCCACGGCACGCGGGCCTGCTGGCCTCCGACCTGGACGACGAGCGGCTCGTGGTGCTGCTGGACCGCTTCCTGATGTTCTACGTGCGCACGGCGGAACGGCTGCAACGCACGGCAGGCTGGATCGAGTCGTTCGACAGCGGGCTGGAACACGTGCGCGCTGTGGTGGTGGACGACGTGCTGGGCATCGCCTCCGACCTCGAGGAGGCCATGGCACGACACATCGCGGACTACACCGACGAGTGGGCCGCCGTGCTGGGGGACGGGGAGAAGCTCTCCCGCTTCGTCTCGTTCGTCAACGCACCGGAGGCTCCCGACCCGACGATCGAGTTCACCGAGGAGCGGGGCCAGATCCGCCCCGCACCGATCGACCTTCCCACTCCTGCGGCACGCGGACGTGAGTTCTCTTCCGAGGAGGTTTCGGCGTGAACTGGCAGCGGATCTGTTCCGAATCCGACCTGCCCACCGAGTTCGGCGTCGCCGCCTTGGTGGACGGGCACACCGTGGCCGTGTTCCGCACGGCGGCCGACGAGGTGTACGCGTTGGGAAACGTGGACCCGTTCAGCGGAGCGGGGGTGATCAGCCGTGGCATCGTCGGCGACCGGGACGGCGAACCCACGGTCTCCTCCCCCATGCACAAACAGGCCTTCTCGCTGCGCAGCGGGCAGTGCCTGGACGATCCGGAGACACGGTTGCCCACCTATCCGGTACGTCGCCGGGCCGAGACGATCGAGATCGCGACCTCGTGAGCGGAACCGTCCCGCCCTTCCCCGGGCGACGAGCACACCATTCGGACCAGCGGGCGAGGAGCTGTTCGACCGGTCCCCGGGCTCCTTCCCTGCTGCTGGTGGCCCACGGCAGCCGTGACCCGCGCGGCGGGCGAACCGTCGAGCGGCTGGCCGCTGCGGCGAGCGAATCCCTCGGTGTCACCGGACGGGTGGCCAACGTCGACGTGACCGGGCCGACGGTGGCCGAGGCCCTGGACGGTCTCGCCGGGCCCGTCGTGGCCGTGCCCGCCTTCCTCGCCTCCGGGTACCACGTGCGCACGGATCTGCCCGCCCAGCTGGAGCAGCACGGCAGAACCGATGTCACCGTGACCGAGCCGCTGGGCCCCGCGCCGGAACTGGCCGAGGTGATGCTGCGCAGACTGGAGCAGGCCGGTCGCCGTCCCGGTGATCCCGTGGTGTTCGCCGCGGCCGGTTCCGCGGATGCCGGGGCGCTCGCCGAGGTGGGGCGCGTGGCCTCGAGCCTGGGACACCTGGTCCACTCCGAGGGCAAGGCGCTGGAACCGACCTACATCACCTCCGCACGGCCACGCACGGGAGAGGTGTGCGCGGCAGGCGGCCACGGCCCCCGGACGTTCATAGCTCCGTACCTGCTGGCCCCCGGGCTCTTTCACCGCTGGCTCACGGAGATGCCGAGCGCGGGGGTGGCCGAACCCCTCGGGGACGACCGCGAGCTCGTACGGCTGACGGCCCGTCGCTACCGCTCCGTCCTGACCACCGGGTGACGCCGACCGGGGCCGCTCGGCACGGCGGCGAGACGCCCCACGATGCACGATGATGAGGACATGCGCTTTTCGCGACCCCGCCCGAGGCCGGACTCGATCAGCCCCACGGCGCACTACACCGGGTACGTCTGGGCCAGGAACGGACTCGGGGGCGGTGAACTCGCCACCACTCGAGGAGGTTGGTACTACCGGGCGCTGCAACCGGCCATGGTGCTCAGCCGTGCTTTCGGCGGGCCCGTGCCGGAGGACTTCCTGCTGGCCCGACACGGAGTGATCGACCACCTGCTGTCCGCGGCCATCGAAGCGGGGCACGTCGACGGGGTGCTCGAACTCGCCTCGGGGATGTCGCCGCGCGGTCACGAGTTCGCCCGACGCCACGGCTCGGCGATCAGCTACGTCGAAACCGATCTTCCGGACATGGCCGCACGCAAGCGCGACGCCCTCGACAAGCTCGGCTCCCTCGGCCCGAACCATCGCGTCGAAGCCCTCGACGTCCTGCGCGGCCACGGCGGTGACGACCTGCTCGCGCTGGCCGACGAGTTCACTTCCGGGAAGGGGCTGGCCGTGATCAGCGAGGGCCTGCTCAACTACCTGCCCACCGAGGAGCTGCGAACGCTGTGGGCCCGCGTGCTCGCGGTGCTGCGCCGGTTCGGTGCGGGACTCTACCTGTCCGATCTGCACGTGGCCGAGGACAACCGCGGGCCGGTGGACGCCCTCGGTGCCACGCTGCTCGGCAGGTTCGTGGGAACCGGACTGCACTTCCACTTCACGATCCCGGAAGAGGTCCGGAAGGCACTGACCTCGACGGGGTTCGACCCGGTGGAGCTGTACCTGCCCTCCGAGTTCGCCGACCTGGTCCTCGACGCGAACCGCCCCTCCGCCGACCGGGTACGTGTGATCTCGGCGGGCGCGGCGAGAACCTGACATCGCCGGATCCGGGCAGCGGGGCGCCGCGGTGTCGTCACCCGGGCAAAGCCAACCGCACGAGCCCCTGCGGGGCGGCGCGCGAACTCCACGGAGAGAGGTGGCGGTATGCTTCCGGGCGCGTCGACCGGCCCCCACCGAGGAAACCGCATGAACTCCAGAAGGCTGACCCTCGTACTCGTCCGCAGCGCAGTGTTCCTGATCGTGGGAGTGGTTCTGTTCACCCTCGTGGGCTGGTCCGGCTACGCGGTCGTCGCGGTGGGGCTCATGGCGGCCGCGATCCTCGTACAGCTCGGCGGAATCCTGTGGTTGCGCCGTTCGGAGGGCAAGCGGCCGTTCGCCGCCGTCGCCGACGATTCCCGGGACTCCGCACGGAAGCCTCGCTAGGTGCCCGTTCCGCGGGTACCGCGATGGTTCCGCGCCCCCGGGTGCTCGCCGCCGCACCTCCTCCTCGAACAGCGATCTACGCGCGTCCCGGGAGTTCCACGGGAGACCCCGCGCTCCACACCGGACCATCTCCGAAGACCTCGTTCCGGCAGGTACTCCCCCACCTCATCCGGGGCGTTCCACCGCCCCGAAAGGACAAGAGCGTCCTCCCGGGGATTCCCCTTCCAAACCGGGTGTACGCTGGGGATACTTCACCGATGTCCGGCAGGGTTTCTCCGGCGCCGGGGCTCTAACACTTGCCCTTTCACTCTTTTGGCCTACCGGGTCTTCTGACCGGAATATCGGTTTTGCGACACTTGCGCGGCGCGGTTCGAGCAGCGACATCCACCGGTCGACGAAACTCTTCCCACGGAACGAACGGCGGCGGAACACGCTCGAGTCCGCGCGGCCCCCGGAATCGAATCACCCGGGAAATCAGTCATTGCACCAGCGATATAAGCACAGGTAGGTCGTGGTTACTAAGCAGGTTGAGCAACCCCGTCATGTTGTCACACCACACACTCCCGAAGGTCGACAACGACCGCGTGAGAACGAGGTGGACCAGGCCATAGATCGGATCATCGAAAAGGGGCGTCCCCGCCTGTACCGAACGTGGCCTCAGCTGTTGGCGACCGCGCTGGTCGCGGGTGTGGAAGTGGCGCTGGGCGTGCTCGCCCTGCTGACCGTGGAACAGAGCACCGGCAGTTCACTGCTGGCCGGGCTGGCCTTCTCAGTGGCCCTGATCGCGCTGCTGCTCGGTCACGCCGAGCTGTTCACCGAAGGCTTCCTGGTTCCGATCGTGGTCGTCACGGCCCGCCAGGCCGGTTTGCGTCAACTGGCGCGTTTCTGGGGTGGAACCCTCACCGGAAACCTGATCGGCGGATGGGCACTGATGCTCGTGGTGATCACGGCCTTTCCCGAGCTGCACTCGACGGCCGTCGGGATGGGCGGGAAGTTCGCCCTCGCCCCGTTCTCACCGAAGAACCTGTGCCTGGCGATCCTGGCCGGCAGCTCCATCACCCTGATGACCAGGATGCACAACGGCACCGACAACGACATGGCCAAGCTCACGGCCAGCGTGCTGACCGGGTTCCTCATCGTGGGCACCGGGATGCACCACGCGGTGCTGGACAGTCTGCTGATCTTCGGGGGAATCCACGCGGGAGCCGACTACGGCTACGTGGAGTGGCTCAGCTGGTTCGGCTGGGCCCTCGGCGGCAACATCATCGGTGGGGTGGGGATCACCACCGCACTGCGGCTGATCCGTGGTCACGCACGCATCCGGGAATGGCGCTACGCCTGATCGAGGTTTTCCGCCGCGGTCGTCGCAGGTGGTCGCTCGGCGGAACCTCTCGCGGTCTCGTGATCGGTTGCCCCGACACCGGGCAACGACGAGCCGTTCCCCCTCGGGCCCGCCCCGGAACGCACCGGAGCGGCGCCCGAGTGGGCGCGGCCGGTGAACGGCGTCCACACGCACGTTCACCGGCCGCGCCCATCGGCCGGTCACGCGTTTCGCGGTGACCAGTAGTCCAGCATCTCCGCGAAGGTCTCGAAAGCCGGCTTGGAGTTGCCGTACGGCGCCTCCAGATGAACGCTCAGCGGGAAACCGAGGTCGTGCACCCCGTCGATGACCCGCTTGTAGAGGTCGACCAGCTGACGCTTCCGCTCCTCGAAGGACTTCTCGGCGAGCCTGGCGACGAACTCCTGCTCCTGCTCCACCACGGGATTTCCCGGGTCCTGGATGAGCCAGTCGATGAGTTTGGCCTTGCTCTCGGCCCCCGGAACGAAGCCGAAGGAGAGCAGGATCTCCGGACGGTGCGGCGTCTGCTGCGCGAACTCCTTGAGGAACCCCACGATGGAGTCCGAGTACAGCAGCTGGGTCATGCCGTAGGTGGCGCCCTGCTCGCACTTGAAGTTGAACCGCCCGTGCTCGCCCTCGCGAGTCGGGATCAGGATCACGCCCCGGTTGGGCACGAGATCCTTGAACTCGGCCAGGGCGTCGGTGGGGGCCATGCCGGGCCCCTCGCCGTCGTTCATGTTGCGCGGCACCCCGACGAAGGCGATGCCGTCCATGCCGGCGTTGCGCAGGTTCTCGAGACGCTCGGTCAACTGCTGTTTGTCGTGGAAAGCGGTGACCTGGGTGCACAGCCCCTTCACATCACCGATCTCCGGACGAACTGCGTGCCAGAAATCGAGCGTGTCCATCTTCTGCTTGATCTCGACCGGCCGATCGTCGTCCTCGGCGATCAGGCCGGGGATCATCAGGTGCTGGATGCGGTCCCCGAGCCCGGACGTGCGGCAGCTCTCGGCCACCTTGCGGCCTTCCTCAACTGCGCTCTCCACACCGCCGTCTTGGTCCGGCGGCACCAGTTCGAGTGCGATCGTTTCCATGTCGGCCTCAGGTTTTCCTTCTGTCGACGTCGGTCACGGCGGATCGCGGCAGCCCTTGGGGGCCAACCCGCACCACCGCGAGCACGATTCGTGCCACGAGCGAGCAACGTACGGACGCCAATACGGCGGAAACACCTCCGTTCGTATCAACGGTACTGCTCCGAATGGAGCAATACGCGGAGTTGGCGCCACCGCGCCGTTCGGAAAAACACCAGGTCACGAAGTGCGCCCCTTCGGAATTGTCCGAGCCGTTGCGCCATCCCGGTGATATGTGTCGCAAAGCGCGACCCGACGAAACCGACACCACGGGAACACGGCGGCGCCGCGAGGCCCCCGCACCCCGGCTCCCAACGCATGCCTGCACTGCGGATTCACTTCCGAACCCACCCGCACGCGACCCCGCCGAGCCCCGCGACGAACCGGAGCACGCAGGCACGAGCGCGACCGGTGTGGCGTTACGCACTCACTACGTGTGATTCGTCACTTTTTCGGGCGGAAAACACCCGCCCACCGCACCGGCGGGAACCGGGACGGGCCGCACGAACCGGCCGCCCCGCCGAACCGCTCTCCTCTCCGCGGCACCCCGGCACCGGCGATCCGAGACCCCCTCTCACTCGAGTGATCGAGGATCACGGTGAGCTCCGGCACACATCAGGTCCCCGGCGGTGGCTTCGGCCTCCTCCGACAGCGTTGACTCGACACGTCCGAGCAGTACCCGAATCAATCGAGGGACCACGTGAGCATCTGGATGCTGCTACTGGCGGGCACGATCGTGCTCGGCGGAGCGATCGTGCAGGGATCCGTCGGCTTCGGCATGAACCTGATCGCCGCTCCACTGCTGGCCATCGCCGACCCCGTCCTGGTACCGGTGCCGCTGCTGATCACGGGGTCGGCCTTCGCGGTGCTTCCGCTGCTGCGCGAACGTGGGCAGGCGGACTGGCGCGGAGTGCGCTGGGGACTGTTCGGGCGGGTTCCCGGCGCGATCATCGGTGTGGCCGCGCTGGCGCTGCTGCCCAGCAGGTGGCTGGCGGTGCTCATCGCGACAGTGGTGCTCATCTCGGTGGGGTTGTCGTTGTTGACCTGGCACCCGACCCCCGTGCCGGGAACGCTGTTCACAGCGGGCATGTTCAGCGGCGTGTTCGGCACGGCCGCCGCCGTCGGAGGGCCCCCCATAGCGCTGGTCTACCAGCACAACGCGGGTCCTACCGTGCGCAGCACGCTCAGCGCGTACTTCGCCCTGGGGTCGCTGCTCTCGCTGGGCGTGCTTCTGCTCTCCGGCCAGGTGCAGGGCCAACAGTTGTTGGCCGCGGCTGTGCTCTTCCCGTTCGCCCTGCTCGGTTTCCTGATCTCCGGCCCGCTCCGTCACCTGCTCGACCGGGGAAGGACCCGGCCCGCCCTGCTGCTCGTCGCCGCCTTCAGCGCCGTGGTGCTGCTGTTCAAGGCACTGGCCTGACGAGCGGTTGACCGCACTGTTCCCACCGGGGGCAACGAGGGCAGCGCCACCCGGGACCTCGCGGGCCGCCGCGCCGCACCGGTGGCCGTGCCGTCCCAGAATGGGGGCATGCAGGTCGTGGCGGAACGGGGAGACATCACGGAACAGCACGTCGACGCGGTGGTCAACGCGGCGAACTCCACCCTTCTCGGAGGGGGTGGTGTCGACGGAGCCATCCACCGGCGTGGCGGGCGGGAGATCCTCGACGCCTGCCGACAACTGCGTGCCGGTGACTACCCCGATGGTCTGCCGGTGGGCGCCGCGGTGGCCACCACGGCAGGGCAGCTACCGGCCCGCTGGGTGATCCACACGGTCGGGCCGGTGTACTCCCCCGGCGAGGACCGCTCGAACTCACTGGCTTCGTGCCACGGCGAAGCCCTGCGCGTGGCCGACTCCCTCGGTGCCCGGAGCGTGGCTTTCCCGGCGATCTCCACCGGGGTGTACGGCTACCCGGCGGGGGAAGCCGCCGGGATCGCCGTACGCACGGTCCGAGCCGCCGAGACGGCGGTGGAGACCGTCCGTTTCGTGTTGTTCGACGAACGGACCCGGGAGCTCTTCGACGCCGAGATCGAGCGGGACTGAACCACCACCGGACACCGACGTCCGGTGGGCACGATCACGGCCCGGGGTGGGATCGGAACCAGAACCTCGGCGACGCACCGGGAAGCAGTCCGTGATCGGAGAGCGGCGAGACGTGCCCGGTGCGGGAGGTCCCACCCGCACCGGGCGGATTCGACGTGAATCACATGTCGACGTAGGTCACATTCTTTTCATCTTTGCCGTTACGTGAGGGTAGAGTTCCGTGTGTTCGCGTGAGCCCCGTTGGTGTGGCTCCGCTTCGCACTCTTTTTCCGAACTCACGTTCCTGACGAAAGAAGATGATGTCGCGACCCGTCTTGCCGCGTTCCCGTCCATGGTGGCTCTCGCCTCGCGTGCTGCGCACCGAAGTGCTCGGGGGCCTCGTCGTAGCACTGGCCCTCATCCCCGAGGCCATCTCGTTCTCCATCATCGCCGGGGTGGACCCGCGGGTGGGGTTGTTCGCCTCGTTCACCATGGCCGTGACCATCTCGTTGGCGGGCGGGCGCCGCGCCATGATCTCGGCTGCCACCGGGGCGATCGCGCTGGTAGTGGCTCCGGTGGCCCGTGAGCACGGGGTGGACTACCTGGTCGCCACCGTCGTGCTGGGCGGAGTGATCCAGGTCCTGCTCGGTCTGTCGGGCGTCGCCCGGCTGATGCGCTTCCTGCCGCGCAGCGTGATGGTCGGCTTCGTCAACGCGCTGGCCATCCTGATCTTCACCGCCCAGCTGCCGTACCTGACAGACGTCCCCTGGAGCGTCTACGCGCTGGTCGTCGCCGGGCTGGCCGTCATGGTCGGACTGCCCCGCCTGACCACGGTGATTCCCGCTCCGCTGGTGGCGATCGTCGCGCTGACCGCGGTCACCGTGATCGCGGGCATCGCGGTGCCCACGGTGGGCGATCAGGGAGAGCTGCCGCACACCCTGCCGACACCGGGCATCCCCGACGTCGCGCCGACCTTCGAGACGCTGCGGATCATCGGGCCGTACGCGGTGGCCATGGCCCTGGTCGGACTCATGGAGTCGTTGATGACCGCCAAGCTCGTCGACGACATCACCGACGAGCACTCCAACAAGACCCGGGAGTCCTGGGGGCAGGGCCTGGCCAACGTCGTCACCGGTTTCTTCGGCGGCATGGGCGGCTGCGCCATGATCGGCCAAACCATGATCAACGTGAAGTCCAGCGGCGCACGCACCCGGCTGTCCACCTTCCTGGCCGGGGTGTTCCTGCTGATCCTCGTGGTCGCACTCGGCCCCGTGGTCGCCCTGATCCCCATGGCCGCGCTGGTCGGGGTCATGATCATGGTCGCGGTCGGGACGTTCGACTGGCACAGCGTCCACCCCGCGACGCTGCGCAAGATGCCCAAGAGCGAGACGGCGGTCATGCTGGCGACCGTCGCGGTCACCGTGGCGACCCACAACCTGGCCATCGGCGTCGTCGTCGGCGTCGTGCTGGCCACCGTCCTGTTCGCACAGCGCGTCGCGCACCTCGTCTCCGTGGACAGCGTGCTCGACCCCGACGGCAGCACCAAGATCTACCGGGTGACCGGGCAGCTGTTCTTCGCCTCCAGCAACGACCTGGTGTTCCAGTTCGACTACGCCAACGACCCCGCCAACGTGGTCATCGACCTGTCCGAGGCCCACGTCTGGGACGCCTCCACCGTCGCCTCCCTCGATGCCGTGGAAACCAAGTACCACCAACGCGGCATCAACGTCTCGATCACGGGCATGAACGAGTCCAGCAAACAACGGCACCAGGCGCTGGCCGGCCGGATGGGCGCGGGACACTGAGCCCGGCCCCGAACGGGACCGTCGGTGTGGGTGGGGAGCGTGCCACCCACCCACACCGCCAGGCGAACCGAGCGGAAAACCCCGGTCAGTCGAGTCGCTGCCGTAGTGTCGCGGCGAATTCCTCGGCGGTGCGCAGCCGGGAGCGCAGCTTCTCGCACCGCTGCTGCACCTCGTCGTGCAGCTGCGCCAACCTGTGGCGCTGCTGCCGGGACAACTCCCCGGCCGAGGCGTCGAGCAACTCCACCAGCTCCCGCATCTCCTCCAGCTGGAACCCCAGCGGCTTCATCCGCATGATCACCAGCAACCGTTCGATGTCCGGCTCGGTGTACAACCGGAACCCGCCCTGGCTACGCGCGCTCGGCACCACCAGACCGACCTCCTCGTAGTACCGAATCGTGCGCAACGACAGGCCGGTGCGCTCGGCGACCTCACCGATCTGCACATGTCCGGACACAGCCGCGCCCCTTCCCTGTCCGCCGGGTACCGTGCCGACCCGCCCCACGGGGCTCGGTGCCGACCATTGATTGTCACCTCAGGGTATTCGTGGTGCTCGCAGGGCCTTCGAGAGCGGGCGGGCGACTCGACCCCTTCCGGGAATCCCCCGCCACCCCGCGTCTCCGTGCGGGGACGAGCGAACGTGGTGACGTGCGTCGCACGACGTCGATCGTATACCGACCGTATGGTATGCCTGCCGTTCACCGCTCGCGTCGTGGAGGTGACCGTGTCGAGTACGGAATGGACGGAACCGGGAGCACACGAAGTCGCGCCGGGAGTGCACCGGATACCGCTGCCCATGCCCGGTGACGGTTTGCGCGCGGTCAATGTGTACGCGATCCGCAACGCCTCCTCCATCACGCTGATCGACGGCGGCTGGGCCCTCGCCGAGTCACGGGAGCGGCTGGCCGAGGCGCTGGACAGTCTGGGGGTCGGACTCCGCGACGTGGACCGCGTGCTCGTCACCCACGTGCACCGGGACCACTACACCCAGGCCGTCGCGCTGCGCGAGGAAGTCGGCTGCCGGGTCGCCCTCGGAGCCGGGGAGCACCCCAACCTGCTGCGCCTCACCGCACCCGACAGCGTCCCGATGGGAAAGCAGCGCGCGGAACTTGCCGAGTGCGGGGCGGAACCGGTGCTGCGGGCGCTGGACACCGAACTCGCCCGCCAGCCGCCACCTCACGAACAACACTGGCAGACCCCCGACGAATGGCTCACCGAACACGGCGGGATCGAGCTCGCCGACCGCACTCTCCGGGTGGTGCGCACCCCCGGGCACACGCGGGGTCACGTGGTGTTCCTCGACGAGACCGACGGGCTGATGTTCACCGGGGACCACGTGTTGCCGAGCATCACACCGTCCGTCGGCCTCGAACAGGCCCCCGGCGAGCTCCCGCTGCGGGACTACCTCGAATCACTGCGCACGATCCGTGCGTTTCCGGACGCCCGGATGTTGCCCGCGCACGGGCCCGTCCGGGACGGCGTTCACTCCCGGGTGGACGAACTGCTCACCCATCACGAGCACAGACTCGACACCATGGCCGCTACCGTGGCCCGGGGAGCGGGCACGGCCCACGAAGCCGCCCGCGCCCTGACCTGGACCCGGCGTGAACGCGTCCTCGACGAACTCGACCCCTTCAACCGGGCGCTGGCGGTGCTGGAGACCTCGGCCCATCTCGAACTGCTGGTCCACCGGAAACGGCTGACCAGTGAGCGAGTCGACGGAGTCCTGCACTACACCACGAGCTGAGCGGCACCTCGCTGCCCGCCCGGAGACGGATCACGAGGGGCGCTCGGCGTCGCTCCCCGCAGAGTCCGCGGAGGCACGACGTCCACGCACCACAGCGCCGATCAGCGCCACGACGGCCCCTCCCAGCGCGTAGGCGGCGATGACCAGCACGTCGACGGCGATGCCGTGCGCCCCGAAGTAAACGATGTTGCGGACCGCGTCGGTACCGGCCCCGTTCGGCAGCGCCGCGCTGATCGCGCGCCAGAACCCCGGCAGCAGCTCCGGCGCGTAGGCGCCCCCGGCGCTGGGGTTCCCGAGCACGACGAAGAGCAGCACCGTCAGTCCTATGCCCAGCACCCCGAAAAGCACCTGGAAGGCCATCGTCACCGTGGCGGCCGCGAGAACCAGCAGCGCACCGAGCCACCACAGCTCGAGCAGGTGACCGGTCAGCGCCCCCAGCAACGGGCCGACCACGACCGCACCGCCCACCCCCGAGACGATGGCGTACACCAGCACGGACACGAGCCGGATCACCGCACGACCCGGGTTCGCCGGGCGAGCACCGCGGGCGACCCCCAGCAGCGACGCCACCAGATAACCGCCGACGGTCCACCCGACAACCAGGTAGAAACCGGTCAGCCCGCGGGAGTCGCCCTCCTGGACGGGAACCACGTCGTCGACGGCCAGCCCCCGCTGCCTGCTCGCCTGGACCTGGCGCAGGACTTCCTCGATCGCGCCCGCCTTCGCCGAACCGCCGGCCGTGGCCACCAGCAACCGGTCCCGCTGCTCGGCGGGGCGCAGCACGAACACGGCCGCGGTCCCGCCCTCGGTGAGTTCCGCTCGCGCCGCGGGCTCGCTGTGCGCCGCACTCGCGCGCAGCGGCCGATCGGGGAGTTCGTCGAGTCTGTCGGCCATGCGTTCCGCCGCCCCCTGCGGCCCGACCACGCGTACCGGCAACCGATGAGGGGAAGGATCGTGGAAGGCTCCCACGTAGGACAGGATGAATCCCAGCTGCAGCAGCAACACGCCGACGATCAACAGCAACGTGCGGACCGAGACCGCATCCCGCACTTCGGCGAGCAACCGCCCCATCCGACCGGAACGCCCGTCGACACCACCGTGTTGCCCGCGCTGTCCGCGGTCTTCCTCCGGTTCGCTCACGAGCGTGGCACCTCCAGCGAGATCGCGGGCACCTGTCGTCAATCACTGTGCACGATCCACCGGCATCCGGCTGTTTGATCTTTCCGCCCACGGTTGCTGCATCCGAGCGAGTAGGTGTGTAGGATGGGTCTTGGTCGTTTTTCTGGAGTCGTGTTCGCGCACGCTCGCAGATAGTTGGTGCGGGCGAGCCGCTGTCTTTGGTGTAGCTGGAGTAGGCGCCGTCTGAGATCCGCGACCAAGGGTGACCGTGCAAGGACCGGTCACCGGTGACCTAAATCAGCTCTCGTAAGGAGACAGCCATGCCGCAGGGCACCGTTAAGTGGTTCAGTTCGGAAAAGGGCTTCGGCTTCATCGCCCCGGACGACGGCGGTCCTGACGTCTTCGTCCACTACTCGGCGATCGACGCCCCCGGCTTCCGTACGCTGGACGAGGCCCAGCAGGTCGAGTACACGGTCAGCCAGGGCTCCAAGGGCCCGCAGGCGGACACCGTGCGTGCCCTCTGAGGCGACTCACCTGTCGAATGTGATACGCGGTGGCCGCTCCTGGTGAGCGGCCACCGCTTTCGTCTCCGACACCCCTGCCGCGGGTCCTGTTCCTCCACGCGCCTTGCCGCCGTTCCCCCGGACGGAGCCTGGACGGAAGAAACTCACATCGCTCACTCACCGAAATGTGACGGGGATCGCGGCGTGTTCCGGCGTTGTCGGGTAGACGTGGGCAACCGATGCCCGTTTCATCACCGCGGACGCGCTCCCCCGAACGGGAGCCGTTCGACGAAACCGAATACCCCGAGGACCCCTATCCCGGAGCTCGACCGGACTGCTCCTTCGTGCACGTCGACGGAGTCGGCTACCCGGTCCTGCCGGACGAAACCGCCCCCTCCGGATGGCGCGTACGGACCGGAACGGGGTCACATCCCTGCCTCGACCGCTGGCTCGTGGAGCAAGGAGCCGCCCCGCTCGACCGGCGTCGCCCGGTGCTCGCCTACGGCTCGAACGCCTGCCCCGAGAAGATCGGCTGGTTGCGCACCAGTCTCGGCCTTACGGGACCGGCAGTCGTCCTCCGCGCGCACTGCACGGATCTCTCCGCCGTGTGGTCCTCGGGACTGCGCCCCCGCGACGGGCAGCGTCCCGCCGTGCTGGCCGCGGCGCCCGGAGCGACCGAGCAGCACGCCGTCTGGTACGCCACCCCCGCGCAACGACGTGTGCTGGATCGCTGCGAGGGCCGCGGCAAGCGCTACCGACTCGTACGGCTGACCGACTCCCGCAACGTCCGACTGGACGACGGCACCACGCCGCGGCGGCTGCTCGCCTACACGGCCGCCGGACGCGAGCTGGCTCCGCTGCTCGTCGGCGGCGAGCCGGTCCGCTGCGCCGAGCTCGGCCAGCGGGAAGCGCTCGCGTTGAGCGGCGACCCCGCCACGACCGACGGACTCTCCTGCACCGAGATCGTGGGGGAACCGGGCTCCCCGTAATCGGCGGCCCCACCACCGCTTCGGGAGCCTCCCCGGTGGTGCTCCCCCCTGGAGGCTCCCGCACCCGCTCGCGCGACGGCACCGTTCGCCGTCCGTTCGCTGCGCCCGCGTGGTCCCACCGACGACTCCCCCGGTAACGCCCTCCTCCCACAGCGGGACTCGTCCCTCCCCGGGGCCACGTGCCCCCGAAAGGGGAAATCGCTCCGCGGCTCCCCGCTCCGAAGGGACGGCTCGTTCTTCCGATGACTCCCCCGGAGGCCGGGTGATGTTCATGCGGTCGAGCGAGTTCGGGGCCCGAGTCGCGGTCCGGGTGTTGACGTTCCCCGACAGCACATCCAACATTGCGTTATAAGCAATACTGTGCGTAATAAGCAACATTATTGTCGTGGTCGCGCACCCGCCGAGGTCGGAGTACCGAGTCGTTCGTCGGGGTACTCCGGCGGAAGCACTCGGGAGACTCCGCCGATTCGCAAGGGAGCAGTCGATGAGGATTCTTGTCGCGGACACCTTCCCCGAAGCCTCCCTGACCGAGCTCACCGAGCTGGGAAACGAGTGCTTCTACCGACCGGACACCGGATCCGAACAACTTTCCGAAGCGCTGTCCGGATGTGAGGTCCTCGTCGTACGCAGCACCAGGGTTCCCGCTGCCGTGCTGGACAACACCGACACGTTGCGCCTGGTGATCCGCGCGGGGTCCGGCACGAACACGATCGACCGCGCCGCGGCGTCCCGGAACGGCGTCCACGTCTGCAACGTTCCGGGACGGAACGCGACAGCCGTGGCCGAGCTCGCGTTCGCCCTGCTGCTGGCGTTGGACCGGCAGATCGCCGACAACGTCGCCGATCTGCGTGCGGGGCGCTGGGACAAGCGCCGCTACTCCCGGGCACGCGGAATTCACGGGCGCAGGGTCGGAGTGCTCGGACTCGGCGGGATCGGCCTGGAGTTCGCCGCACGAGCCGCGGCCTTCGGCACGCACGTTCACGCGATCGAGAACCCCGAACGCGGACAGCCGGCAAGCGACCGGGCCAGCGCCATCGGAGTCGAGTTCGTCCGCAACCTCGACGAGCTCGCCCGCACCTGCGACGTGCTCTCCCTGCACCTGCCACTCACCGAGACCACCCGGAACCTGGTCGACCGCGATCTGCTCGCCCAGGTACCTCCGGGAGCGATCATTCTGAACACCTCCCGCGGGGAGCTCGTCGACGAGGACGCGCTGATCGAGGCGATGGAGACCAAGGGCGTGCGAGCCGGAATCGACGTGTTCACCGCCGAGCCGGAAGCCTCCGCGGGAAGCATCGACTCCCCCCTGGCCGGGCACCCCAACGTGTACGGGACCCACCACATCGGGGCCTCGACCGAGCAGGCACAGCAGGCCGTTGCCTCCGAGGTCGTGCGCATGATCGACGCCTTCGACGCGGGAACGGTGCTGCACTGCGTCAACGAGGACACCCTGCTGACGGGACAACCAACGCGGGTCACCACGCCGGCCCCTTCCGGCGGTGCCTCATGAAGATCCCGCAGAAGCAGCGCACAGCCACCGAAACCGAGCGCGGACACACCACCACCGGCGGGGTGACCGTACGTTCTCCCCGCGTGCTGGTCGTCAACCAGCAACGAGTCGAGTCGCTGGACGGTTCCATGGACCCCGCCCGCGTGAGACGGCTGCTGGACACCGGCGGGTACACACGCCCCATGCTTCCCGCGGTAATCGTGTACCGGCTGCGCACGGGACGGCACCAGCAAACGGGTGTCGTGCTCGAGGCCTCGCTCGACGACTACAGGAACGGCCTCATCAGACGGCACGAGGCCACTCACCCCGACAGGGAACGGCGGATCGCGGAACTCACCGAGGCGGGCGGTGCCGAACAGATGCCGGTGATACTCACGTACCCGGACCGCCCCGCTCTCGACACCCTGCTCGAGGGAGTGACCGAGCAGCCTCCCGACGTGCGGGCGCGCTCGGTGGGCGACGTCGAGCACAGTGTGTGGATACGCAGGGACGCAGAGCTCTCGCGGGTGCTCGGCGAGGAACTCGGCAGCGTGGAGTCGCTGTACATAGCCGACGGGCACCACAGGATGGCAGTGGCCGAGCGCGACGCGCGGACCCACGGCCGCCCCGGGGACGAGACCCGAGCGTTCACCCTGGCAGCGCTGTTCCCGAGCAGCCAGATGCGGGTGCTCGGATACCACCGCTGTCTGCCCGGACCGCGGAACCACTCCACCACCGAAGTGCTGCGGACGTTGGCGGCCCAGCCCGCGACCGCGCAGATCGAGGAGTGCCCCACCGACGCCCCGAACAATCCGGCACCGGGGATGGTGCTGCTGCGGTTGCACGACCAGTGCTTCCGAGTGTGGCTGCACCCTCCTCGCGGCGACGCGCCGGTCCGGGCCACGTTGGACGCCGTACTGCTGGACGAGCAACTGCTGCCCCCGGTGAGCCGGCTCGTCGGTCCGGTCGAGGAACAACCACCCGACTCGGCGAGCACGAAATGCTGGTGCGCGGCGCGCAACGCCGTGTGCTTCGTACCGCACCCGCCCAGCGTCGAACAGGTCATGGCGGTCTCCGATGCCGGAGCGGTGATGCCCCCGAAATCGACGTGGTTCGACCCCAAGGCCGTGTCGGGACTGTTCGTCCGCGAACTGAGCTAGCCCCTGTTTCACGAACCCTGTTCCACGCCCCCGTCCGGTGGGATCGGGCCCCGGGATCGCGAACGGCCCCCGAAACGGGTACCGGAGTTTCACTCCACCGCTCCGGCGGGTACAGCCCGGATATGGGGGACGAGCTCGGAACGTACCGCCGCAAGCGGGACTTCGGCACCACCACCGAACCCCGTGGAAACCAGCGTGACCCCCGAAATGGACGGGGACGCCGCTTCGTCGTGCAGAAGCACGACGCCAGCACGCTGCACTACGACCTCCGGCTGGAAGTCGAGGGAACCCTGAAGTCGTGGGCCCTTCCGAAGGGGCCGTCGGTCAACCCGGCGGACAAGAGGATGGCCGTGCCGACCGAGGACCACCCGCTGGACTACGCCGAGTTCGAGGGAGTCATCCCCGAGGGCGAGTACGGCGCGGGCACGGTGCTGGTGTGGGACCACGGCTCCTATGAGCTGAACACCGAGCGGGAGACCGACGCGGCGCGGCAGCTGCGGGAGGGACGCCTCGACCTCTGGCTGGAGGGGGTCAAGCTCCGCGGCGGCTACACCCTGGTTCGCATGGGAAAACGCGCGGACAGCCGATGGTTGCTGATCAAGGTGTCCGACGAGGGGGCCGACCGGCGCCGCAAACCGCTCAAGAAGCAGCCGCGCTCGGTGCGCAGCGGCAGGGACCTGAACGCGATCGCCGGGCGCAGCGGGGAGAACGGATGAACGCGTTGTTCGACGAGCTGAGCCCGGAGGCCGTGGGGCTGCTGCGGAAGCGGGGCCGCCCCGAGTGGTCCGAACCAACTCTGGCGACGTTGGTGCACGAACCGTTCGACCACCCGGACTGGCTGTTCGAACCGAAGATGGACGGACAACGCTGCCTGATCGTCAAACACGGTTCCCGGGTGCGGATACTGTCCCGCAACGACAAACCGCTGGACGACACCTACCCGGAGATCCGCGAGGCGGTGGCCGAACAGCTCGGCCCCGACTGCGTGCTGGACGGTGAAGTGGTCGCCTTCTCCGGCAGCACCACGAGCTTCGCCCGCCTACAGCCGCGGATGCAGCTCGAGAACACGGCGGACGTGCGGAACTCGGAGGTCGCCGTGTACTGCTACCTGTTCGACATCCTGCACGTGGCAGGGCACGACACCACACGGGTCCCGTTGCGAGAGCGCAAGAAGCTGTTGGCACGGACCGCGGAGTTCACCGACCCGCTGCGTTGGACACCGTACGAGAACAGCTCCGGGCAGCGATACCACCGCGGGGCGTGCGCGGCGGGCTGGGAAGGAACCCTCGCCAAGGACGCCACCGCTGCCTACCACCCCGGCCGCTCGCGTTCCTGGATGAAGTTCAAGTGCGTGAACGACCAGGAACTGGTGGTGGGGGGCTTCACCGACCCCACCGGGAGCCGACCCGCGCTGGGAGCCCTGCTGGTCGGTTACCACGAGGGCGGACGATTCGCGTACGCCGGGAAAGTGGGAACCGGTTTCGAGGAGCGCACGCTGCGTGAGCTCCGCGCGGAGCTCGACCGGCTGGAGCGTGCGGACAGCCCGTTCACGGAGGAGGTCGCCGAACACGGCGCGCACTGGGTCGAACCGAGAACGGTCGTCAGCATCGCCTTCACCGAATGGACCGGGGACGGCAAACTCCGCCACCCCACCTACCGAGGGCTGCGCCGCGACAAGGATCCGTCCGATGTGACCCGGGAGTTTCGATGAACGAGAAAACCCTGCGGAGCTCGGGGCGCTCGGTGGAGGTCTCCAGGGCGGACAAGGTCCTGTACCCGCAGGACGGAATCACCAAGGGGGACATCGCCGAGTACTACCGCCGGGTCGGATCCACCGTCGTCCGCTACACGGACGAACGCCCGCTGGCGGCCGAGCGGTACCCGGACGGGATCGAGGGCCAGCGCATCTTCCAGAAGAACGTGCCCGCGCACACCCCCAAGTGGATAGAGCGCGCACCCGTTCCCAAGAAGGAGGGCGGCGAGACCGTCCACATGATCTGCGCGGAACCGGCCGCCCTGATCCACCTCGCAGATCAGGCGTGTCTGACTCCGCACGTGTGGCTCTCCCGCGTCGACGACCTCCAACGGCCGGACAGGATGATCCTCGACCTCGACCCGTCCGGAAACGACCTGCGAACCCTGCGCTCCGCCGCACGCAGCGCCGGAGACCTGCTGGAGGAGCTCGGGTTGACCCCCTTCGTCATGACCACGGGCTCGCGCGGCTTCCACGTGCTCGTCCCGCTGCGCCGGGAGCAGACCTTCGACCAGGTGCGCGATTTCGCGCGGGATGCCGCGACGGTGCTGGCCGAACGCGAACCGCGGACGCTGACCGTCGAGCAGCGCAAAACCGACCGAAGCGGCCGCGTTTTCGTGGACTACCTGCGCAACGCCTATGCGCAGACGACCGTGACCCCGTACGCGGTGCGTGCCAGGAAAACGGCTCCGGTGGCGACACCGATCTCCTGGCAGGAGCTGGACCGGGTCGAACCGTGGGGCTTCACCATCCACGACGTGCAGCAACGCCTCGACGAGCACGGCGACGAGTGGTCGAGCATCGGCAACAGGGCCCGCTCGCTCGAGCGCCCGCGCCGACTCCTCGACGATCTCGTCCCGTCCACCTGACCCGGGGACACCGACGGCTTCTCCCCGGAACGAACGCCGGGGTTCTCCGCCAATTGGAGAAAGCGATGAACGACGGCACGGAGGAGAACGGGGACAGGACCCGCTACGAGAAAGGGCTCCCCGGCTACCACGATTTCCTGGGGCGGGTGACCGGGGCTCCCCCCGCGTTGAGCGCGCTGACCCTGCGACTGTGGCTGGCCGGTTTCGGGATGCTCTTCTGCCTCGTGTCGGGGGCGCTGCTGGTCGGCTACCTGCCGCCGCTGGCTTGGTTCGGTTGGCTGCTCATCGCGCTCGGTGTCATCGCGGTGATCGACTTCGCGTGGGTGGCGCACCGCAAACGTCGTGGGGAGCCGGGCTGAAGCTCCCGAAGCGGGCGGGATGTTTCGCACTCCCGCCACGGGGAAACTCGTTTGGTACGGGCGGACATCCGATCCACCCCGTCCCCCGGTTTCGGGAGGTTCTCATGCACGAGACTCGAACGATCCCCCGACAATCCTGGGACAGCACCGACATAGCCGATCCGCGTCAGCTGCCCGACGACGGTCTCGGGCAGAGCCCCGAGCTGGAAACGATCTGGCTGGAGGCGGCACCACGCGGAAAGGAGCCGTTTCCGTCCGGTGCCACGCGGACCGCTCCTCCGCCCACGGAGGTATCAGGCTAGGCCGTTCCGAGTGCACGGCTCGGTTCGGCCGGACGACATCGGCACCTCGCACGAGGCGCCCTTCGAACGCGTGAACCACGCCCCGGCAAGGGAGGCAATTCATGAGCACTGCCCGAAAGACCGGCACCGCCCAAGAGACCGGCACCGCCCGAGATGTCATGCACTCGAGCCCCGCGTGCGTCCGGACGGACGAGACAGCGGCCGACGCCGCCCGACTGATGGCCCGCCACGGCGTGGGAGCACTGCCCATCTGCGGCAAGGACGACAACAAGGTCAAGGGAATGATCACCGACCGCGACCTCGTCATCAAGGTCGTCGCCGAGGGCAGGGACGCGGGAACCTTCCCAGCCGGGGATCTGAACCAGGGGGAAGCCGTCACGGTCGGGGCCGACGACTCCGTGGACGAGGCGCTGCGGCTCATGAGCGCCCACCGGATCCGGCGACTGCCCGTGATCGACCAGCAGCGGCTCGTGGGGATAGTCGCCATCGCCGACCTCGCTATGAACCTCCCCGAAGCCCGCATGGGTGACCTCGTCGAGACCCTCTCCGAGAGCTGACCCGAAGCCGCGGCCCGGTACGAACACCGGGCCGCCTTCCGACGAGCAACAGCGGGGGCGCGATGGAACGTCCTGTGACGCTGCACGTGGACGGCACGGCCCGGAAGCTGTCCGTGGACACGCGCACGACGCTGCTCGACGCGCTCCGCGAACAACTCGCGGTGACCGCGTCGAAGAAGGGCTGCGACCACGGGCAGTGCGGAGCCTGCACGGTGCTGCTCGACGGACGTCGAGTGCTGGCATGCCTGGTCCTTGCCGTGACCTGCGACCGTTCGGAAGTGACCACGGCCGACGGGCTCGGTGGTTCGGGGAGTCCTCATCCGGTGCAGCGCGCCCTGCTCGAGCACGACGGTCTGCAGTGCGGATACTGCACGCCGGGACAGGCGTGTTCCGCGGTGGGAATGCTGGACGAGGCGAAGGCGGGCTGGCCGAGCGCCGTGACCGAGGATCCCCGGCAGAACGTCGAGCTGACCGAGGACGAGATCCGGGAGCGGATGAGCGGAAACCTGTGCCGCTGCGGCGCCTATCCCAACATCGTCGCGGCGCTGCGCGAGGCGATACGATGATTCCCTTCGAATACCGGCGTGCCGAGGACACCGATTCCGCGGTCGCGGCTGTCGAGGAGGCTCCGCGAGCCGTGTTCCTCGCCGGCGGCACCAACCTCGTCGACCACCTGAAACTGGGGATAACCGCCCCGGAGGAACTCGTCGACGTGACGGCTCTGCCGCTCGACACCATCGAGAGCACCCCCGACGGCGGACTCCGCATCGGAGCGACGGTACGCAACAGCGACCTCGCGGCCTCCCCTCCGGTGCGGGAACGCTACAGAGCCCTCAGCCTGGCACTGCTGTCCGGGGCCTCGGCCCAGTTGCGCAACAGGGCCACGACAGGCGGGAACCTGCTGCAGCGAACACGCTGCCCGTACTTCCAGGAGGTCACCACCCCGTGCAACAAGCGCTCCCCCGGAACAGGCTGCTCGGCGCTGCACGGGCACAACAAGAACCACGCCGTGCTGGGGGCCTCGGATTCCTGCGTGGCCACCCACCCCTCGGACATGGCCGTGGCCATGGCGGCTCTCGACGGAACCGTCCACGTGCGAAGCAGCCGGGACGAGCGCACGATCCCCGTCACCGAACTGCACCGCCTTCCCGGGGAGCAGCCACACCGGGACACGGTGCTGGAACGGGGAGAACTGATCACCGCCGTCGACCTCCCGCCCCTGCCCGAGGGCACGTACACCGCCTACCGCAAAGTGCGCGAGCGGGCCTCCTACGCGTTCGCGCTCGTTTCCGTGGCGGCAGTCCTCCGCGTCGCCAACGGTGTGATCGACGATGTGCGCCTCGCCTTCGGAGGGCTCGCACACAAGCCGTGGCGGGCCGGGACGGCCGAGGAAAGGCTTCGCGGGGCCATCCCGGAAGAGGCCACCTTCCGGGAAGCGGCGGAGGCCGAACTAAGCGTCGCACGACCACTGGCGGACAACGCCTTCAAGATCCCACTGGCGCGCAACACGCTCGGCGCCGTGCTGCGCGATCTGACCACGGAGGTCCTCCGTTGACACAGGACGTCGGCTCCGGAGCGGTCGGTTCACCCGTCGAACGGCTGGACGGGCAGGCCAAGGTCACCGGAAACGCACCGTACGCGTTCGAGCAGCTCACGGAGGGGGCCGTGTACCTGCATCCGTTGCGAGCCCCCGTGGCCAGGGGGCGTGTCACCGAGATGGACACCTCGGCCGCCGAAGCCGTCGGGGGAGTGCGCGCGATCCTCCTGGCCGGACAGGTGGAACAGCTCGACACCCGGGACCGGGAACTGGCTGTGCTCCAGTCCCGGGAAGTGGCGTTCCGGGGGCAGTACGTCGGGGCGGTGCTGGCCACCACACCGGAAAACGCCCGGCACGCGGCGAGCCTGGTCCGGGTGAGCTGCGCCGCGAGCCCGCCCGACGTCGCGCTCGAGGGCGACCGTGCGGACCTCTACGCGCCCGAGGTCGTCAATCCGAGATTCGGGACCGACACCGAGCAGGGGGACACCGACTCCGCGTTCGAGGAGGCCGCGTACTTCATCGACAGGACCTATCGCACTCCCATGGAGCACAACAACCCCATGGAACCGCACGCGACCGTGGCGCACTGGGACGGCGGGGAGTTGTCGCTGTACGACTCGACGCAGGGAGCGCACTCGGTGCGCGCGACACTGGCTCCGCTGTTCGGGCTCCCCACCGACCGGGTACGTGTGCAGGCACCGCACGTCGGCGGCGGTTTCGGTTCCAAGGGATTGCCCCACGCCAACGTCGTGCTCGCCGCGCTGGCCGCCAGGTCCGTGCCCGGCACTCCGGTGAAGTTCGCGGTGACGCGCCAACAGATATTCACCGTCGCGGGTCATCGCACCCCCACGATCCAGCGGATCCGCCTGGGGGCCACGCGTTCCGGCGAACTCACCGCGATCACCCACGACGTGGTCGAACACACTTCCCGCATCAAGGAGTTCGCCGAGCAGACCGCCGTGCCCACCAGGAACATGTACCGGGCCGCGAACAGGCGCACCACCCACCGCCTGGCGGCACTCGACGTCCCCGTTCCGTCCTGGATGCGTGCCCCGGGGGAGTGTCCCGGCATGTTCGCGCTCGAGTCGGCCGTGGACGAGATGGCGCGGGAGTGCGGGCAGGATCCGGTGGAGTTCCGCATCCGCAACGAGCCGTCCGAGGACCCGGAGACCGGGCTGCCCTTCTCCAGCCACAACCTGGCCACCTGTCTCCGGCGCGGCGCGGAGGGGTTCGGCTGGTACGACCGGAACGCACCCGCTCGCTCCTCCCCCGACGCGGCCGGATGGATCCCCGGAGTGGGTGTGGCCGCCTCGACCTACCCGGTGTTCCGGTCCCCGGGCTCGCGGGCACTCGTCCTGGCCGAGGGGTCGGGTAGGTACCGGGTGAGTATCGGGGCCGTCGACATCGGCACGGGGGCCCGCACGGCTCTCACCCAGATAGCTGCCGACGCCCTGGGAACCGAGGTGTCGGCCATCGACCTGCGCATCGCCGACACGGCTCTGCCGTACGCCAACGTCGCAGGCGGTTCCAGCGGAACCACCTGCTGGGGAACCGCCATCCACGAGGCCGCCGGAAAGCTGCGCGCCGAGCACGGGTCCGCCCCGCTTCCGGGGGCGAGCGCCGAGGGAGAGACCACGAGCAATCCCGAGTCCGGCCGATTCGCGATGCACGCCTACGGGGCCCAGTTCGCCGAGGTGCGTGTCCACGCCGACACCGGGGAGGTTCGGGTGCCGCGCATGCTCGGGGTGTTCGCCGTCGGACGCGTCATCAACCCCCGCACCGCGCGTTCCCAGTTCCTCGGTGGCATGACCATGGGACTTTCGATGGCGCTGCACGAGGAAGCGGTCCTCGACCACGAGCTGGGTCACGTGGTCAACCAGGACCTCGCCGAGTACCACATCGCGACGAACGCGGACGTCGGAGCGATCGAGATCACCTGGTTGGACGAGCAGGACCCGCACGTCAACCCCATGGGCTCCAAGGGGATCGGCGAGATCGGCATCGTCGGCACGGCTGCGGCCGTCGCCAACGCCGTCCAGCACGCCACCGGTGTCCGCGTCCGGCAACTCCCGATCACCCCGGACAAGCTGATCAGCTGAACGACTTCCGCCGGAAGTCCGTCCGGTCGGAGTGCTCAGCCCGACCCCGACACTCCGAACAGCACCCCCAGCAGGTAGGTCAGCAACGCGGCGGTCGCTCCGATGGCCAACTGGCGTGCGGCACGCGGCAGCGGGTACCCCCCGGACAGCACCCCCACGGTGGAGCCCGTCCCCAGCAGGGCGAGCCCGCTCAGCAGCCCGGCCACGACCACCGCGGTCGCCCCGCTCGCCCCCGCGAGGAACGGGGCGACCGGCAGCAGGGCTCCGATGCCGAAGGCGAGGAAGCTCGACGTGGCCGCCCCGACCGCGCTTCCGACGACCTCCCCCTCCCCAGCTCCGGCCGCGCCCGCGGGGAAAGCGGCGGTGGGGGCGCGCCGGAGCACGGCATCGGCGCGTTCCCGCGCCTCCTCGGCCGACAGCCCGCGAGCCCGGTACACCAGGGCGAGCTCGTTGGCGTCCACATCGAGGTACGGCACCGACCTGTGCGCCCGCTCGTCCGGCTCGGCGGCGGCGAGCAACTCGCGCTGCGAGCTCACCGAGACGTACTCGCCCGCCGCCATGGACAGCGCACCGGCCAGCAGTCCGGACAACCCGGCCAGCAGCACCACCCCGGTGCCGGCTCCGCCCCCGATCACACCGAGCACGAGCGCGAAGTTGCTCACCAAACCGTCGTTGATCCCGAACACCGCGGCCCGCAGCGTCCCGGACATCCGGGCACGCCCCCGAGCGGCCAGCCCGCGGACCACCTCGCCGTGGATTCGCTCGTCCGCGGCCATCGAAGCGGTGGCGTCCTCAGCGGAATCGTAATCCGAGCGCGCTTCGGCACGTTGAACGAGAGCCAGCACGAAAATCCACCCGAACCTGCGGGCGAGAAAGGCCAGCGACCGCATGCGCAAAGTGGCCCCGCACGGTCTTTCCGCCTCCGGGCCGAGCAGTTTTCTCCAGTGGTCGGCGTGGCGCTGCTCGGCATCGGCCAGTTCCAGCAGGATCTCCCTTTCCTCCCCCTGCCTGCGGGCGGCCAGTTCACGGTAGACGGTCGACTCCGCCTGCTCGTCGGCCAGCTTCCTGCGCCAGGAACGGATCTTGGCCCGCCGGGGGCGAAAACGTCCGGAAGAACTTCGGTCGGCCACGCTCCGAGGATCGCACCGCTCCGGGGAGCACGCCCGCGCATCGAGTTCCACTTGTGGTCCGGACCGGAAGTTCCTCGTAGACCACCGCACGGCAGCACCGGCGCGTCCCCGGCGATATCGCCACACTGACCTGCGATGTTTGCCATTTTCGGCACTTGGGACAAGCATGCCCTTCGTACGCCAGCCGGAGGAAAGGACGAGGAATCGTGCGTTCGAGCACCGACCGTATTCTGACCACCCAGGTAGGCAGCCTCCCACGTCCCGACGAACTGCTCGAGCTCAACCAGAATTACGCAGCGGGAGAAGTCGGACAGGACGACTACCGTGCCGGTGTGGAAAGGGCGACGAACGACCTGGTCGAAAAGCAGCGCGGAATCGGGCTGGACTTCGTCGGTGACGGCGAATTCGGCAAGGCGATGACTCAGAAGGTGGACTACGGCGCCTGGTGGTCCTACTCCTTCCAACGCCTCGGCGGACTGGAACTCAGGGACATCTCGCTGTTCGACATCAAACACAGCACCTCGAAATTCGGCGACATCGCGCTGAACAGTTTCGCGAACCGGCGCGACCGGGTTCTTTTCGCGGACGCCTACGCCGACCCCACTTCGGGAGTGTTCGCGAGCAAGGGTCCGACGTCGTTTCCCGTCTGCCGGGGACCGCTGAAGTACGTGGGCCACGAGGCGATCAACGCGGACATAGCCAGGTTCAAGAAGGCGCTGGACGCGGCCGGGCTCGAAGAGGGGTTCATGACCTCGATCGCACCGGCCAGCTGCTCCCGCATCGGCAACGAGTACTACGACGACGAGGAGGAGTTCCTCTACGCCTGCGCCGATGCCATGCGCGAGGAGTACAAGGCCATCATCGACGCGGGGCTGATCCTGCAGCTCGACGATCCGGCCATCGCGGAGAACTGGGACCAGATCAACCCGGAACCGTCCGTGGAGGCGTACAAGCGGTTCACCATGAGCAGGGTCGAGGCGCTGAACTACGCGATCCGGGACCTTCCGAAGGACCGCATCCGCTTCCACCTGTGCTGGGGTAGTTGGCACGGGCCCCACATCACCGACCTGCCCATGCGGGATCTCGTCGACGTCCTGCTGTCCATCGACGTGCAGGCCTACGCCTTCGAAGCGGGCAATGCCCGCCACGAGCACGAGTGGAAGGTCTGGCGCGACGTCACGCTGCCGGACGGCAAACTGCTGCTTCCCGGAGTGGTCAGTCACGCCACCAATGTGGTCGAACACCCCGAACTCGTCGCCGACCGGATCGCGAACTTCGCGGAGTGCGTCGGGCGGGAGAACGTCGTCGCCTCCACCGACTGCGGCCTCGGTGGCCGGCTCCACCCGCAGATCGCGTGGGCGAAACTCGAGTCCCTGAAACGGGGAGCCGAACTGGCCACCGAACGCCTGTGGTCCTGACCGCGTGTCGCCCGTCCCGTCCACATCGGCGTGGGCGGGACGGGGTCGTCACCGGAGGCACGGCGGAAAACGACGTTCGATCTTGTGGAAAGCGGGGTGGCTCGCGTCAGAGTATGGGCATGGACTCATCCTGCTCGAAGGAACCGCTCACCATCTCGGAGCAGGAGCGGGACGAGCTGATGCGCTGGATCCGGCTCCCCTCCACATCGCAGGCGGTGGTGTTGCGCTGCCGCATCATCCTGGCCTGCGCCCGCGGACGGACCAATGCCGCCGTCGCCCGTGAACTCGGCGTGTCCCCCCAGTCGGTCGGCAAGTGGCGAACGCGTTTCCGGCAGGGCCGCCTCACGGCGCTCAGGGACCTTCCGCGGTCGGGCGCCCCGCGCACGCTCTCCGACGATCGGGTGCAGGCAGTGCTGGAGGCCGTGCTGACCGAACGCCCACCCAACGGTTCCCGCTGGACCAAGCGTTCGCTGGCGGACAGAGCGGGGGTCTCGCCCTCCTCGGTGATGCGGGTCCTGCACAGGATGGGGATCACGATCGACAGGACGACCGCGGACTCGAGCGAGGGCCGGGAACGCGACCAGTGGGGCGCGTTGTACGTCTCCCCACCCGAATCGATCATGGCCGTGGCGGTCGACGAGAGCGACGACCCCGAGAACGGGGCGGGCAGAGTGTTCTCCCCGGTCCCGGGAAACGAGGAATCCGCCCTGCGCGCCGAGTTGGCGACACAGCTGTCCCGCCGCAGCGGTTCGGACAGTTCGGGAGACCTCATCGGCTTCCTGCGCAGTCTCGAGCACCGCGCTTTCGGGCCGCACGACATTCATCTGATCTGTCACGGTCACGGAACACGCAAGATCGAGGCGATCCGCCGGTGGCAGGAACAGCACACCCGACTGCATCTGCACTTCACCCCGAGCAAAGAACTCTGGATCAGGCTGGTCGAGCGCTACTTCGCCCCGCTGAGACCGGGACGAGCCTCCGGAACCCCGCTGTCCCTGCTCGCCGACGCCGTTCGTGGCCGCTCCGGCGGACGTGCGCAACGACGGGTCCTCACCTGGTTCCACCCGGCCTGAGCACCGCCTGCGCCGGGAACCTCCCACCCGCTGGACTCCTGCCTGGAACTCGGGAGCCCGGCGCGGGCACCGCCGGAACGAGCACCTCCCGCCGGTTCCCGTGGCTGCCGGAGCAGCGGTTTCGCGAAATTGTGGTCCGCCGGGCATGTACCCCGCCCCGCTCGTCCACCTAACTTCGCTCACATGAGCGCACACCAGCCCGCGGAAAACACCACACCGGACCCGAACAGCCGGCCGGAGCGGCCCGGCGCCACACGACGCGGCGTGTTGGCCGCTTTCGGGGGACTCGGACTCGGGACCGCCGTAGCGGGGTTCGGCACCCCCGCCGTGGCGGCAGCGGACCGAAGTGAGTCAGCGGGGCTCGACCCCTCCTGCGTGCTCGCCCCGGAACAGATGGAAGGTCCCTACTACCTGGACTACCGCATCCTGCGCCGCGACATCACCGAGGACCGGCGGGGGATCGGACTGCTGCTCGACATCGTCGTGGTGGACGCTTCGAGCTGTGCCCCGTTGAAGGACATCGCCGTCGACATCTGGCACTGCGACGCCTCCGGGGTGTACTCCTCCTACACCGAGTACGACAACGGAGAGCTGCCTCCGCTGGACGAGAACGGACACGCCGAACCCACCGACGACACGACCTGGCTCCGCGGCGTCCAGCTCACCGACCACCGTGGAGTCGCCAACTTCCGCAGCGTCGTTCCCGGCTGGTACCGCGGCAGGACCGTCCACATCCACGTGAAGACGATCACCGGGGGACACCGCGAGGACGGAACCTGGGAAGGCGGGCACACCTCGCACACGGGGCAGCTGTACTTCCCCGCCGAGTTCAACGAGCGGCTCGCCCGAACACATCCCTACTCGGACAACACGGTCCCCCGGACCACCAACGAGCAGGATCTGCTCTACACCACGGGTGAGGAGGGACCGATGACCCAGCTCGACCTGGGCAGGACACCACCGTGGTACCCGCGGGAGACCGTGCGGGCCACCGTGGTGCTCGGCATCGACCCCGCTGCCACACCCCCGCCCGAGGGATTGCCGGAGCCCACCGCACGGTGAAACACCGGTGTACACGGTGGAGCCGCCCGCGAAAACGGCTCCACCGCGCCGGAGAAGCGAGCACCTCCCCCGCTGGGGTCTCCGGTGTCATCGGCGATCCGTCACCCGCCGCGAAACCGGATCCTCGTCCAGATGCAACCGCAGCATCTCGGTGCTCGCCCACGACGGAACACGGGTGCGCAGCGAGACCAGCAGCATCGTGCCGAAGGCCAACGGCACCGACCACGGAGCCGGTTGAGCCGTCAACACGGCGGGCCAACCGTCCAACGGCGGCCCGAACAGGGTGACCGCGATCCCCGCCGAGGAACCGACCAGCCCCACCAGGACACCGCTCACGGCCCCTTCGACGGTGAGGCGAGGCCACCAGATCCCCAGCACCAGCAGCGGGCAGAAGGTCGCGGCCGCGACCGTGAACGCCCACGTGACCAGAATGTTCGCGTCCAGGAACACCGCGGGCACGGAAAGGAGGATGACCGCCGCCGCGGCGAGCAGCGCGGTCCCCCGCAACCTGTTCAGCCCACCCGCCACGAGATCGTGCGAAATGGCTCCCGAAACCACGAGCAACAACCCCAGCGAGGTGGCCAGGAAAGCCGCGAACGCCCCCGAGGTCAGCAACACGGTGAACAGCGAGCCGACCCAGCCGCCGTCCACTCGCCCCGGAAGCTCGACAACCACGGTGTCCGTGGTGCCGGACAGGTACAGCTCGGGCAGCAGCACCTTTCCCAGCGCCCCGTATACGCCGGGGAACAGGTAGAACAGGCTCAGCAGTCCCACCGTCAGCGCCGCAGTCCGACGCGCCGTCCTGCCGTCCGGATTGGTGTGGAAGCGGACCAGCACGTGGGGAAGCCCCATCGTTCCGAACACGGTCGCGATCAGCACCGCCCAGGTCCCGAACAGCGGATGCCCCGCGTCGTCGACGTCCAGCAACGGACGCTGCCACCGCTCCCCTCCCGGAGGGAGGACACCGACCACCCCGGGGACCGCGGCCCCCGCGGGAAAGGCCAGACTCCGCCCCTCCTCCACGCGGTGCTCTCCGGGACGCAGCAGCTCCGCGCGGCCGTCCCGCGCCCGCACCCGGACCGGTTCCTCGATCCGCAGCGTCACCCCTGTTCGGAAGTCCACCCGAGTCCGCTCCTCGAAGTGGGTGAACTCCACGGGGTGCACCGCCTCCTCCCGTACCTGCGCTCCGGCGCCCACGAGCAGCCAGACGGCGGGAACGGCGAACAGGACCAGCTTCAGGCAGAACTGGAAGGCCTGCACATAGGTGGCGGCGCGCATACCTCCCAGGGCGAGGGCGATGCTGATCACACCGCCCGCGATCACCACACCCACCCAGTATCGGGTGCCGCCGACCACGCTGAGCACCAGTCCCGCG
Source organism: Actinopolyspora biskrensis (assembly GCF_013408175.1). GTDB lineage: Bacteria > Actinomycetota > Actinomycetes > Mycobacteriales > Pseudonocardiaceae > Actinopolyspora > Actinopolyspora biskrensis. Next base: position 1,277,090 of record NZ_JACBYW010000001.1, on the reverse strand, counting down.
GTACGGAACTGGGGAATCAGGTACAGCACCGCGATGATCAGCACCACGACCGCCGTCAACCTGCGCAGCGCGGGCGAGCCCAACCTCGCCTCGGCGAAGTCGGGAACCGTCAGCGCCCCCGAGCGACGCAGCGGAGCGGCCACCAGCACCAGCATCGCCACGTACCCGGCGGTGAAGCCCACCGGGTACCACAGAGCCCCGACGCCGTCCTTGACCATCATCCCGGCGACCCCGAGGAACGAAGCCGCGGAAAGGTACTCCCCGGAAACCGCGGCCGAGTTCACCAGCGGTGATATTCCGCGCGAGGCCACGAGGAAGTCGGAGGTGGTGCGCATCGTGGCCACCCCGCGCAGTCCGATGAACAGGGTCAGCAACACGACGGGGGTAACAGCGAGAAACGCCGTCATCGGCTCCTCTCCAGCGTCTCCGCCCGTCTCAGCTGCCGCAGCGCCAGCAGACTCATCGTGGGGAAGGGAACGAGCACCAGCACCAACCAGGACAGCGGAACCCCCGCCACGCGGATCTCGTCCAGCACGGGCAGCTCGCTCAACGCGAGCGGCATCCCGAAAACGAGCGCGAACAGCGCCCCCAGCGTGGGCAGCCCGCGCGTGAGCTGAGCACGACGCAGCGCACGGGCCCGTTCCAGCTCGGCGGTCTCCAGTCGCGGCATCCGGCGCGGTCTGCGCGGTCCGCCCCGGTGGCGGGCCAGTCGTGTCTGCGGGCTCATCACGACGGTTCGCTTGGTGCCGCTCATCGGCTCCCCCGCACCGCCTGTTCCGACTCCGCGCTCCGCGCGTACCGCAGCAACGACTCGCGCAGTTCACGCGCGTGTCGTCTGCTGACCGGAACGTCACCGAGCTCGGTGTGCGCGACGAGGCCCCCCGTCGAGTCGCTGCGCAGCTCACGCACCGCGTGCAGCGCCACGAGGAAGCTGCGGTGCACCCGCACGAAACCGTGTCCCTGCCAGTGCTCCTCCAGGCGGGAGATGGGCATTCGGACCACGTGGGCGCCGGAGGGGGTGTGCAGCCGCACGTAATCGCCGTCGGCCGAGACGAACCGCACCTCGCTGCGCCGTACGTACCTGGTCCGCCCGGCCGCTTCCACCGGCACGACGGCCATCGCCTCGGGCGATGGCCCCACGTTCTCCGCGTTCGCGGAAAGAGTGCTGGCCACGACCATCTTGGTCACCTTGACCAGGGCCGCTGCGAGGCGCTCCGCACGCACCGGCTTGAGCAGGTAGTCGACCGCTCCGATGTCGTAGGCGGTGACGGCGTAACCGTCGTAGGCCGTCACGAAAACCACCACCGGAGGCGCGTCGAGTCCGGCCAGCGACGAGCCGAGCTCGATGCCGCCCAGCCCCGGCATCGAGATGTCGAGGAAGACGGCGTCGAAACGTTCGCTCCGGAGCAGCTCCAGGGCTTCCTGAGCCGCTTCCACCCCGACCACCTCGTCCACCTCGGGCGCGTCGTCCAGCAGTCGGCACAGCTCGTCGAGAGCGGGCCGCACGTCTTCCACCGCGAGCACCCGCAGGCTCCTGGTCATCGCGGCACCACCCCCGGCTGGAACATGGGGATCCGGACGACCACCCGCGTACCGGCATCCCGCGCCGTCTCGACGACCAAGCCGTACCAGGAGCCGTACACCGCACGCAGCCTTCTGTCCACATTGCTCAAACCGACGCTGTCGCCCGCACCCCGGCCGGCCAGGATCTCCTCGGCCCTGGCCGGATCCATCCCCGCTCCGTCGTCCTCCACGCTGATCACCAGGTCCCCCTCGGAGGAGGCCTCGCCGGAGACCTGCACGAGACCGGTGCGCCGCGCTTCGTCCCCGCCACCCGGCTCGACACCGTGCCGCACCGCGTTCTCGACCAAGGGCTGCAGCACCAGGTACGGCAGGGGCACCGCCAGCACGTCGGGGGCGACCCGTATCCGCACGCGCAGCCGGTCCCCCAGCACCGCACGTTGCAGGGCCAAGTACGTCTCCACCGCGTGGAACTCGTCGGAGACGGTGGTGTACTCCCGGTCGCGTGCCAGTCCGTAGCGGATGAACTCGGCGAAGTCGAGCATGAGCTCGTGCGAGCGGTCCGGGTCGGAGCGGACCAGCGATCCGATCACGGTCAGCGCGTTGTACACGAAATGCGGCGAGATCTCCGCGCGGAGGGCGCGCAGCTCGGAACGCGCCGCCTGTTCCGCCGAGGACTCCAGACGGGCGCGTTCCAGGGAGTCCTCGACCCAGCTCGCCGCCTGGCGCACCTCCGACATCCGTACCCGGCCGCGCACCAGCAGCACCCCGACGAGTTCGTCCTGCGACCGCAGGGGGAGCGCTACCAGCGGAGGGCGACCACGGCGGGACTCGGTACGCAGCACCTCACCGACCAGGACCGCGGCGCCGTCCACGTCGTCCGGTCGCCCGGCCCGTTCCAGAGTTCCGGACAGATCGGCCAGGGCCACCGCCTCGGCTCCGAGCAACCTGCGAAGTCCGCGCACCGCGGCCTGGGCTTTCGAACCGGTGACCCCGTCCCGAAGGTTCTCCGCGATCTTGCGCGCGATCTCGACGGATGCCATCGGACCGGGACGCTCCCGGCCGAATCCGGTCACCTCGGAGGCGATCGCACGGCCGGCGGGTACGGGCATGGAAACTCCCATCACTGTCGATGCGCTCCGCCGGATATTAATCCGCGTTCAGTAACGACGCGAAAGGTTCTCGTTCATCTCCGCCTGGTTCCACCGACCACGACCGATCCCACGGCCCCGGTGCGTGGGTAGCACCCGCCGGGGCCGTGGGAAACGCCGCGTCAGCGGCCCCGCAGCAACACCGGCAGGCTGCTGTGCCCGTTCGCGATGAATCCGCTTCCGGCGACGAGCTCCTCGGCGGAGACGGCGAGCCGCATGTCCGGGAAGCGCTCGAACAGCGCGGGCAGTGCCGTTTCGGCTTCCAAACGCGCCAGCGGCGCCCCGAGGCAGTAGTGCGCACCGTGCCCGAAGGCCAGATGATCGCCGTTGTCGGTGCGGGTGATGTCGAACGAATCGGGGCGTTCGTATCTTCGCGGGTCACGACAGGCGCCCGCGTAGCCGGCCAGGATCGGCTCCCCCGCGCGGATGACGACCCCGTCCTCGAGCTCGATGTCCGTGGTGGCGTAGCGGAGCGGAACGTTGGCCAGCGGGGCCTGCCAACGCAGCGACTCGGTGACCACCTGACCCCACGAGCACGTTCCCTCGCGCACGAGCGCCAGCTGGTCCCGGTGGGTGAGCACGGCCGCCACGGCGTGATCGAGCAGATTCACCGTGGTTTCGTGCCCGGCTCCGATGAGCAGGATCAACGTGTCCACCAGTTCCTGCTCGTCCAGCTTGCCGTCCTGCTCGTCCCTGGCGCTCAGCAGCACGCTGGTCAGATCGTCGCCCGGATCCGCACGCTTGCTCGACACCAGCTCACCGAGCAGCTCGTACAGCTCCCGCTGGGTGGCCCGCACCTGTTCCGCGGTGGCGGAGGTGTCGAAAACGCCGTCGACGACGCGCCGCAGTCCCGGGCGGGCCTCGGCGGGCACCCCGAAAAGGCGGCAGATCACGGAGATGGGAAGCGGATAGGCGAAGTGCTCCCGCAGGTCCACGCTGCTCCCCTCCGGCGTGGACCCCAGTTCGTCGAGCAGTTCGTTGGTGATCTCGGCTATGTCGGGATACAGACCGGCCACCCGGCGCGGGGTGAACGCGGCCGAGATCAGCGAGCGCAACCTGCGGTGCCGCTCACCATGGGCGGTGAACATGTTGCGCACCGAGACCCAACTGGCCAGCGCCCAGTCCTCCGGAATGTCCCCGTTGATCCAACTGGGCCAGTGCTGCCGCGGGTCCTTGGAGACTCGGCCGTCGGCGAGCAACTCGCGTAATCGCCGGTGACCGGTCACCGCCCACGCAACCACTCCCCCAGGTAACTCAACCCTTGTCGCAGGCCCTTCCCGGCGGAGGAACTCCGCTTCGGCGTGGACGTCGTGACCTGTCGGGTCCATCGTGTAAGGGCAGGACGAGTGCTCCACTGGTCGCCGCCTCCAGACTCTTCCTCGTCGCGGTCGAGTTCGGGGACCGGCGGGAAGTGCACGGGAAGCGTGGTCAGAGCACGGTGGAACGGCCCGGTTCTCCACTGCAGCTGCTCCACGGGCACGGCCAGGTCCATGTCCGGCAACCTATCCAAAATGGTCTCGATCGCGACAGAGGCGATCAAGTGAGCCGTGCCGCGAGCCGGGCAGGTGTGCGCGCCCGCGCTCCAGGCCAGATGCGCCCGGTTCCCGTCGCGCCGGGAGGTGTTCAGCGCGGGGTCGGTGTTGACCGCGGCGATGCCGATGACCACGGGCCGATGCGCCGGAAGAGCCCGGCCCGCCAGCTCGACCTCCCGCGCCGGGTAGGTTATGGCGTAGTTGGCCAGCGGGGGCTGTTTCCACAGCACCTCTTCGATGGCGTCCTCGACCGGCAACCGCCCTCCCGAGAGGTCCCCGGCGAAACGGTCGTCCGACAACCACAGCCGGAGGGCATTGGCGATGAGGTTCTGCATCGGCTCCGCCCCGGCTCCCATGAGCACGACGAGCTGCTGGATCATCTCCTCGTGCCCGAGCTCCGCCTCGTGCTCGAGCAACCACGTGGTCACGTCCGCAGCGGGGTGCTCACGTCGCAGAGCGATGACCTCGGAGATGCAGCTCCCCAAGTCCGCGTTGGCCTGCTCGACGTCGACACCGTCCCACAACGCCGTGATGGCCGAAACCATCCGCGTCGTGGTCTCGGGAGGGCTGCCGAAAAGCCTGGTCAGCACCAACAGCGGCAGTATCCGCGCGTAGTCGTTCAGCAGATCGGCCCGGCCGATCGGCGCGAAGCCGCGGATGAGTTCCTCCGCGCTCTCCGTGACGTAACGGCGCAGCGTGAAGGAATCGAACCTTTCGAGGCCGTCCGTGATCGCCCCGCGCAGTCGATGGTGCTCGGGGCCGTCCTGGAACAGCACGTTGTCCCGGTACATCATCATGGGCAGCACCGGGCTGTCCTCCGGAGCGTGCTGTTGCCAGTTGCGGGAGTCCTTGGGGAAGGTCTCCGGGTCGCGCAGCACGGACAGCGCGGTCTCGTGGTCCAGCACGAGAGTGGCGGGCACCCCGGGCGCCAACTCGACCGTGGCCAGCGGCCCCTGCTCGCGCAGTCGCGCGTACACCCCGTCCGGATCGTCCGCGAAGGCACGATCGTGGATCGGGGTGGCCTGCCCCGCGGGGCATCCGCCCATGGCGGCGAGGTCTTCGGTTTCGGTCATGCGGACTCCTGGGACTGTCCGGGGGACGGGGTGAGCAGGTACTCCACCAGTGAGATCATCGCTTGTGCCGTGGACTGCCGGTCGCGGGCGTCACAGCTCACGAGGGGCACCCCAGGCAGAAGGTCGAAAGCCTCACGCAGCTCCTCGCGTGGCGGCATCTCGACGCTGCTGAAATCGTTGATCGCGACGGCGTAGGGGAGCCCGCGATCCTCGAGCACACTCATGACGTCGAACGATTCCTCGATGCGGGCGACGTCGGCCAACACGAGCGCCCCCAGCGAACCGTGCGCGAGGTCCTCCCACAGGGAGAGGAAACGCCGCTGTCCCGGTGTGCCGAACATGTAGAGCACGACCCGGTCGCTGAGGGTGCGACGCCCGAAGTCCAGGGCCACCGTCGTGGTCGTCTTCTCCGTGATCCCGTGCGGGTCGTCGGCCACGGCGCCGGTTCGCGTCATGGTCTCCTCCGTGTGCAACGGGGGGATCTCCGACAACGTGCCGACGAAGGTGCTCTTGCCCACCGCGAAAGGCCCGAGCACCAGAACCTTGACGGCGGTGCTGACGCTGTCGGGCAGGTACACCTCACCGGAGGGTTCTAAGCCCATCAAGCACCTCCTGCAGCAGTTCCCGATCGGGTCCGTGCCGATCCCACTCGGTGGACAATGTGGACAAACGACCCTGATCGACCAGATCGGAAACGATCACTCTGGTCACGCTGGCCGGAAGCTCGAGATGAGCCGCGATCTCGGCTATCGAAAGCGCCCCTCCGGAGCACAGGCGAAGAACACGTCCGTGCTCCGGCCCCAGTTCCACGTAACCGGTGTCCCGTTCCGTGCGCACCAGCGCGGTGAGGTCGAGAGCCCGCCCGCTCGGATGAGCTCGTCCTCCGGTGATCAAATAGGGTCGCACCAAGGCTTCCCGGTCCCGTCGCCGGGGTGGACTCATGATCGGTCACTGTCCCCGGAACGGGGAAGTGTGCCCAGTTCGGCCCCCAGCTTCTGCACCACGGCGTGAAAACGCTGCGTGGCGGGCCCCATGTCGACCTTCTTCGTCGTGGAAACCCCCATGTAGGCGTGCGACCCGGCCGCGATGAGGAAGACGTATCCGGTGTTCAGCTCGATGAGGGTCTGATTCCACGTCGGCTCTCCCCCCGAGCTGTCGGAACAGAACTCGGCCGAAGCCGCCGAGGCACCCCGCAGCGAGGCCAGGCAGGCCGCGAACCGGTCGGCATCGGACTCGTCGATGTCCCCGGTCGCCGTGATGACCAGTCCGTCCCTGGCCAGCACCACGGCGCTGCGCACCTCGGGCAGCAGCACGTCGTCGAGCATCCAGCGCAGCTCGGGCCGCCGAACGGTGTTGGTGTTCATGCGTGGCTGTCCTCCCCCTCGTTCTCACCCGCGGCCGTGGTGCTGTTGGCTTCGGTGGCCTGCTGCCAGGCGGCCAATCCCGTCGCGCTGTCGGAGCTCTCCGGGACAGCCGCGGGAGCCTGTTTGGCCGTGGTGTCGCGGTCCCGACGACTGCGTTTCGGCAACCCGCTCGAGGTCGTGCCCTGCCGGACCTCGCCGGCAGCGGCGGCGGGCTCTTCGGCCTGCTGCTCCCGCTCGACGTGGGTCAGCGATTCGTTGGGCACGAACACGACCGCGCGGACTCCCCCGTAGCTCGGGGGCGCGTCCACCGAAACCCGCAGCCCGTAACGCGCGGCCAGCAGCCCGACGACGGCGAAACCGACGCGGGGCGGATCACCGATCTCGTCCAGCGCGACGTGTTCGTTGGACAACAGCCGCTCGGCACGGCGCTGCTCCTCGATCGGCATCCCGACCCCGGCGTCGTCGATCGTGATGGCCACTCCGTTGTGCGCAGGCTGCACCCCCACGGCCACCTGGGCGTAGGGCGGCGAGTACCGGGCGGCGTTGTCCAGCAGCTCGGCGATGACGAGCACGAGGGGCTCCACCACGCGGGTGATCACCCCGAGCTCCTCCACGGAGGAACCGGCGATCTCCGGGTAGTGGGCACTCACCGTGATCCGCTGGTAGTCCCTGATCTGCGACTGCGCCCCGCGCAGGATCTCCTGGACAGGGGTGGCCGAGCGCTGTTGCCCGATCCACGCGCCGAACAGCACGGCGAACCCCCGCAGCCTCCTGCTGAGCTGGGAACCTGCGTGATCGATCGTGTACAGGTCGGCGAGCACGTTCGCGTCGTCGTGCCGGTGCTGCATCTCCGAGACCGCCATGTGCTGCTCGGCGGCCAAACCGCGCACCGTGTCCAGCACACCGGTCAGTGTCCGTCGCGAAGCCTGCTCCACGTGCTCGCGAGTGAGCCGCACGACCTCTTCGATACCGTCCACGAGCGATTCCACCGACTCGGCGGCGCCGTGCTCGTTCCCACCGCCGAGCGGCCCGGGCACCTGGGTGTGCGTCCCCCCGTTCATCGATTCGGCGAGTGCCGGTAACCGTTTGGTGCGCAGATGTTCGAGTTCGGCTTCGTGCTCACCGAGTTGTTTGGTCAGCTCGGTTATCCGATTCCGCTGTCGCACCACGGTGACCGCTCCAGCGACCGCCAGAGCGGTCAAACCGGCCATTCCGGCCGAACGGATCACCAGAGCAGGACCGGAACGGAGACTCGAATTCATTGAGTGTTGTTTTGTCATGCGTCCCTCGTGAATGAACGTGCGGGGCACCACGCGCCATGGCCGCCACGAAGGCGACACCGCCGTCCGGAGTTCGCGCCTGTCCCGCGATCCGAGGTCCACGGTGGACTCGCCCGGCACAACTTCGGTTCGGCGAGGTGGTCGCAGGCAAGATCGTACGCACTCGACGGACCGCGGCCTCGCGGTGCCCGACGACGAACGGTTCCGCGCACCTACTACGGTCTGCACGGGAAAGTATCCCGGCTCAAAGAAGCCGTTCGGCGAACAGTTTCCCAGCGTTCGGCCCTGTCCCCGGCTCGGCGCCCGCGCGGTCCGGGCGAGCACTCGCTCGGCCGGGCCGGTCCTCGGGCAAGCGGCGCAACCGCTCGCCCCCCGCCAAGCAAACCGATCCGCCGGCCCTCCCACCGGGCCGACGACTGCCCGAACGGCGCCCCGCGGGGATCCGCCGAAAGAGCGGACCCCCTTCACGAGGACAGTTCCCGACGAGTTCCGGCCCCGGCGGGGCGACGAGTCACGCGCTACTCAATCCTGTTCGACGAGCTCGCGCAGCGCCCGCAGTGTTCGCTCGATGTTGCGCTGATTCGCCGCACCGCGGTCGGTCTCTCCCGTGGTTTCCGCACTCACCGGGGTGTACCACTGAGGACGCCGGTCCCAGGTGCTTTCGACCACGACACAACCGGAACCGGTGGGATGTATCTCGTACTGCCAGTGCGAGACGGGGACCTCCCCGTCGTCGACGTCGAATGCGAAGCACTTTCCCCGCTCCGCCGAACGCACCGTGGCCACCGTCGACCACGATCTGGCACCGTTCCTGTTGTGGCCCCGGAACCTGATTCCGGGCACCACCGGCGTCTCGTCCAGCCAGACGCAGCTTTCCAGTTCCTCCGAGACTGCGGCGAGCGTGTCGAGGTCGGTCACCATTCGGTAGGCCTCGTCGGCCGAGACCTTCAGTTCGGCCCGCGCGCTCGCGGTCGGTTCCACCATGTCGCACCTTCCTCGCCGATCGCGACTGCCCCATCACGCTAACCGCTGCCCACGACGCGCGGCGGAGGCCGCCGCACCGATCGAGGTGTCCCGCGACACCTCCGGGACCTCCGGGGACATCGACACGGACCGGCAACCGGACGGCCACTCAGGTTTCCACCGGCGGCACTCAACCGATACAGCACCCCACCGGGGGACGCACCGAGCAGCACACGGCTTCCTGTCCTGCGTAGGACGGCACTATGCAGGAAGATGGTGCACCGGATGCCGAGTACCCTCGGATTCTTCGCCACAAGTGTGCCCCGCGGCGCTCGGGGATGGTGATCCACAGTGATTCGAGACTACATCAGGACCCACACAAATCCCCCGGTGTTCATCATCTCGGGGATCATAGCGGTGGCCTTCGTTCTGTGGGGGGTGCTGGCTCCGTCCAATGTCGCGACGGTGGCCGGGACCGTCAACAGCTTCATCACCACGAACTTCGGCTGGCTCTACATACTGGCGGCCACCTTCTTCCTCATCTTCGTCGTGGTGATCATGCTGAGTCGCTTCGGCACCCTCCGCATGGGGCCACCCGACTCGAGACCCGAGTACGGCAAGATGGCCTGGTTCGCCATGCTGTTCACCGCCGGGATGGGAATCGGCCTGGTCTACTTCGCGGTGAGTGAGCCGATTTCACATTACCTCGACCCGCCCACCGGCCCGGGGGGTACCGCGGAAGCAGTTCCCGAAGCGATGAACCTCACGCTCTTCCACTGGGGACTGCACCCGTGGGCGATCTACATCGTGCTCGGCCTCTCACTGGGCTACTTCGCGTTCCGCAAGGGACTGCCGCTGCGCCCGGCCGCCGCGTTCTACCCGTTGATCGGAAACCGCATCTACGGCTGGATCGGCCACGTGATCGACATCCTCGCGGTGTTCGGCACCCTGTTCGGCTTGGGCACCTCGTTGGGCATCGGCGGCCAGCAGGTCGGAGCCGGGCTGCAGACCCTGTTCGGGATCGAGAACACGGCCGGGCTGCAGGTGATCCTGATCCTGGCCATCACGGCGATCGCCGTCGTGTCGGTGCTGCTGGGGATCGACAAGGGGATCCGCAACCTGTCCCTGATCAACCTCTGGCTCGCCTTCGCCCTGATGGTGTTCGTCTTCGTGTCCGCCTCCTCGCGGGACATCGTCAACGCGCTGGCCACGAACATCGGGACATACCTGCAGAACCTGCCGCTGACGAGTTTCGAGACCTATCCCAACAGCCCGCAGGCGCAGGACTGGCAGAGCAGCTGGACCCTGTTCTACTGGGGCTGGTGGATCTCCTGGTCACCGTTCGTCGGGATGTTCCTGGCCAGGATCTCCTACGGCCGCACCATCCGGCAGTTCATCGGAGGAGCGCTGTTCGCCCCTGTCGGCGCCTCCATGGTGTGGTTGACCGTCTTCGGGGACGCCGCGCTGCAGCGGCTCCGGGCCAACCCGGCCAACCCGCTCGCCGACGCCAGCTCCGAGACGGCGATGTTCGTGCTGTTCGAGCAACTTCCCGTGCTCGGGATCATCACCACGATCGCCTCGGTGATAGCGATCATCGTGGTGGTGCTGTTCTTCGCCACGTCCTCGGACTCCGGTTCGCTGGTGGTCGACATACTCACCAACGGCGGTGATCCCCACCCGCGGTGGCAGCAACGCCTGTTCTGGGCCGTCATGGAAGGTGTGATCGCCGCGGTGCTGCTCGCGGCGGGAGCGGTCAGCGGGACGGACGCGTTGAGCGCGCTGCAGACCGCTTCGATCCTGGCGGGACTGCCGTTCTGCATCGTGCTGCTGCTGATGTGCATCGGACTGAGCAAGGGGCTCAACGAGGAACGCCCCATGGTGGCCCGTCCCGAGGAGCCCAGTCCGCTGGTGGGGCTGCGGGAGGCCACGGTTCGGCACTCCGTCCGACAGCGCGCCCAGGAGGACGAGGGAGGCGAGTCGAACTCCGGAGGGACGAAGCGCTCGGAGCGGTGACTCGCGCCGTCCCCTGTCCGGACGACGCTCCGGGCCGTGCCCCGCGGGGCACGGCCCGGAGAACGCTCCCGTCACACCACCCGGGGCCAGCCCTGTTCGTCCCACTCCAGGGTGTTGATTCCCAACCTGGTGGCTCCCTGCTGGTCGGCGTCGTAGTAGTGGTAGACGAGCAGGTCGTCGGAACCGTCCTCGAGAACGCTCTGCCCGCCCGGACCGATCACGTTGTCGTGGCTGCCCAGTATCTCGGTCCCCCCGTTCTCCAGCATCGGCGTGCCCGAGCGGTCCGTGTACGGCCCCGTCGGACTGGTGGCCCGTCCCACCATCACCCGGTAGGTGCTGTCGGTTCCCTGGCAGCACTGGCCGAAGGAGACGAACAGGTAGTAGTGGTCGCCGTGCCGGATGATCGCCGGGGCCTCGACGGCGTGCGATCCGGCTGGGCCGTTGGCCAGGTGGTACAGCGTGCCGTCCGCACCGTGCCGCTTACCGGTGGCGGGATCCAGTCTGATCATGCGGATTCCGCTCCAGAAGGAGCCGAACGACAACCACCACTTCCCCGAGTCGTCGACCAGCAGATTGGGATCGATGGCGTTGTGGTCGTCCCCGCTGGCCGTGGAGTACACGATCCCTTCGTCCTGCCAGGTCCCCGGGTCGCCTGAGGTGCTGGTGGCCAGCCCGATCGCGGAGTGGTTCGAGCCGAACGAGGACGCCGAGTAGTACATCCAGTACCTGCCCGAGTGGAAGGAGATGTCCGGAGCCCAGACGTCCCCGGACGAATTGTATTCGTGCACCCATTCGGGAACGGTGTCGAAAGCCGAACCGTTCCGTTCGAAGTGGGTTCGGTCGGTCGAGGTGCGTGTCTCGATCCCCCCGTGCGTGGAGGTCAGCAGGTATCCGGAGTCCCTTCGCACCATGGAGGGGTCGTGCGCGGCCAGGTCCCCCGTCACGAGTCCCGGCATCGGATAGTCGGCGGCGGCGGCGGGAACCGCCCAACTCACCGACATCAGCACGGCTCCGAGCACTCCTGCCATTCGAGCCGGATGTCCACGCATGGAACAACACCTCCACCGGAATCGGAAAGCACGGTGGACACCGGAGTTGGCCCACCGCCGAACAATACGTTCGATATTTCGAAAGGCGTTCGAAAACCTTTGAAAACGAAAGGTAGAAGTGAAGTTACCGAAGGTCAACGCTCTGCTGATCGTTGACGCCGGATATCGGAGCACTACTCACCGAAACGAGTGGAACCAGCACCCCTGATCGGAGGTACCGAGCACCGAGGGGCAACCGCCGGGAGTGCTCGTAGGGCTTCTCCGGTCGAGTTGCCGGTCGGCCCCGGTTTCCTTTCGGCGCCGGCAGCGCCGGAACGACCACGCCGTCCCCACGAGAGGGGAGAACGGAGAACGCCGGTCAGTCGGCCGCGGACTCCAGCACGACGAAATCGCTCCGGGAGAGATCCAGGCAGACGGCCATCCGCCCCACGCCCGCCGCGTTCTCCGGCCCCATCTGCACACTTCCCCCGCTCGAGACGACCCGCGACATGGTCGCGTCACAGTCCCGCACCGCGAACACCGGATGCCAGTAGGGCTGTCCACCGGTCAGGGCGAGATGCTCCGGAGCGAGCTGCATCATCCCCCCGATCACGCGCTCCTGGGATCCTCCGCTCGGGGTTATCAACGAATAGGTGCTCGACCCGCTGGGCAGGGGCATGTCCTCCGTCTGCCAGCCGAACAGCTCGACGTAGAACTCCTTGGCCGCGGCCACGTGGGTCGTGTAGAGCTCGATCCAGTTCAACGCCCCCGGCTCGTCCGTCTTCTCCACCCCCCGGGATGCCTTCGGCTGCCACACCGCGAACTGAGCCCCCAGTGGGTCGCTGAACTGGGCCATCCGAGCCTGATCGTCGTCAAAAGGTTCACGACGCACGGTCCCACCCAGCTGGCGGACGGTCTGGCTCGCCTCGTCGACGTCGTCGGTCCTGAAATAGATCATCCACGCCGAACGGGCGTCTTCCTCGGTGAGGCCGCCGATCCCGGCCACCTTCCTCCCCCCGAGCCGGAAGAAACCGTACTCCTCCTCCTCACCCAGCTGTTCGTACTCCCAGTCGAACACCGAGCGGTAGAAATCGACGGCCGCGGACACGTCCGGGGCTGCGATATCGATCCAGCACGGGGAGCCGACGACGAAATCAGTGGTGATCATGATCTTCCCTTCCGGAACGAGTCCTGGCAGTGCTGTTGTCGGGTGCGTTCGTTCGGCTGTCCGAACTTCGGCCTTTCGGGCACAGCCTTGCCAGGCACCCGAGTGAGTGCCTCGTCAGCACACCTTGGCACCTGCCTCCGACCTTCGCCTGCCGATCGGAATCGCCCCGGGCACACCGATCCCCGGCCCTCCGTTGGAATCCTCGGTTCTCCCCTGGCCCTTACTTGACTCAGGAGGCCTTGCAGAATGACTTGCTCGGGTGGTCGGCTGCCTGCCTGCACGGGAGGCGACGCCCTGCTGTGCATCCACCTCACGCACCGGAGCAACTCGTTCCGCTCTGACCGAGCACTCCAGCCAAGAAAACCATCCTGAAAGGACCCCTCAGGTGGTCACCGCGGACCGGTTCGGGGGACCGAGGCCCGCCCGGAGTCATCCACCGGACGAGACCTGAGCGACCGCCTCGTCGATGCGCCGGGCCAGCTCCAGGTCCAGTTCGGTCACCGCCTCGACCGAGCGGGTGCGCACCGAGAAGGTCAGATCGTCGTTGCTGCCCCGGTCCACCTTGGCGTGATGACTCAGCTCCTGCTGAACGGCTTCCACGCGCCGCAGCAACGGGGGCCACCTGTCGCTGGGGAGGACGACCGTCCGAGTGATTCGCCCGGTGTCCCCGGCCCAATCGTCCAGTCCCGTCAACGCCCGTTCCAGCTCGTCCGCCTCGAGCGGCCTGGGCCGATCGCCGACACCGGCCGTTCCCCGTTCCGGCGGAGGTCGCCCACCGGGGGAGGAGAACAGCTCCGTGACCTCCGCGGGCAGCCGGTTGCTCAGGGACTCGGCCAGTTCGGAATCCTGCGAAGTCAGTTCGGAGAGAACCGCCATGACCAGGTAACGCGTGTGCTCGGCCGGTCGTTCGGTCCGCACGGCGACGTCCTCGAGGAAAGTGTCCGGCTCTCCGTGCCCGGTTCGCTCGTCCCAACGTATCGAATCCCGGATCTTGCCCGGAAGCCGTTCGGCCAGCAGCTCGCGTTCCCGTTCGCCCACGCGTTCGGCCAGGGCCTCGACGACGCGAATGGTGCCCGCACGCGCCTCCTCAGCGGAATCCAGCTCCCCGCGAGCCACCACCCCGTCCACGAACTCCTGGTATCGCGCCACCATGGCCGCCCCCTTCCTTCCGTGGTACGCGGCAACGACACATCACTCGGCGTCCCCGCGGACGCCTCCGCCGACGTCCGCCCGGCGGTGTCCGCCCCTGTCCGGGTGAGGCGAGCCGGACGGCGGAGCACGGCGGGACGTGCTCGTTCACCGCCTTTCCCGCAGTTGACGCATGTGATCCTCGCTGCACGCGGTGAGCACGTCCCCCGGAGCGGACTCCTCGGAGCCGCCCACCCGTTCGTAGCGGGCGTTGTCCCGATCTACCGATAGCCCGCACAGGTCGCACACCTCGACCGTGTCCCCGCTGTCCCGTGTGGAGTCCATGTGCCGAGTATGCCCCCGGCGAGGCCGCACGTCCTGCTGGAAGCCCGGTCGCCGCGCTCAGCGGGACTGCAACAACTGCACCGCGGGAGCACCGCTCGGGAGCACGTACTTTCCGACGAGCAACGGGGTGTTCTCCGCGCTGACCACCTGAGTGATCAGCACCACCGGAGTGTCCGAGGGACGCTCGAAGACCTCTCCGCGCTGCTTTCCGAGCACGGTGGCCGTCACACCGCTCGAACCACGCAACGGCAGGTCGTACTGGCGCTCGCTCAGCACGGCCAGCATGGTTCGCGGCTGCGCGGCAGCCGTTTCCAACACTTCCGGCAACGCCGCGTGGACGCGGGCGAGGACCTCGTCCGGCAGCGTCCACTCCTGGACCAGGCACCCCGGCCAGTCGTCCACGTCGACGACGCTTTCCCAGAACCGGATCTCGCTGTTCGCGGGGACGGGAAGGTGCTGCAGCACGAAATCGGTCGGTTCCTCGAAGGACCGGGCGAGCGCACGCACCCGCGTCCGCCCCGGGAACAGGTTCTCGACCGGGGTCAGGCGTTCGAACCCCCTGCGCGGGGTGCTGGTGCTCACCGTCCGGCCGACTCCACGGCGCACCGTGATGACCCCGTCCTCCTGCAGCAGGATCAGGGCCTCCCGCAGCGCGGGACGGCTGACCCCCAGCTCAGCTGCGAGCGTGGGTTCGGAAGGCAGCGTCGAGCCGGGTGGGTACTCCCCGGAGCGAATGCCCTCGACGATGCGTTCGTAGAGATCCACCGACGGTCTGCGTCGCGTTCGGTTCTCCGGCACCACGCACCTCGCTCACAATCGTTGTCAGACAAGCTACCCCCGATGATCGTCGCAGTCAAACTGCTCCGCGCTCGAGCGGAGTGGTATATGCTTGAACGAGGTCGGGCGTGTCGCTTGACGAACGGGGAACGTGTTGTGTAGACACTCCACTCAAATCAAACTTGTCTGACAGCACCGCATCGCTCTTGTCCGCTCCGGAGTACACCGGACCCGGACGGAACCGAGTGACCGCGGGGTCTCCCGTGCCGACGACGGGTGCGGACTCCCCGGCTCCTCGTAGGCCGCTACTCGAGGAGGGCGTCCGCTGTCCGGAGCCCGTAGGAGTTCCCCCGGAGCAGTCACCCCGCGAACCGGGGCAACCCGGGACAACAACCGGGGCAACCCGGGACAACACAGTCCTGCTAGGAGGTACCGCCCTTGATGGCGACAGCACCGACGAAGGAACAGATCGAGCAGGCCCCGAAAGTACTGCTCCACGACCACCTCGACGGCGGAGTCCGCTCGCGCACCGTCGTGGAGCTCGCCGAGCGGACCGGTTACCGGAACCTGCCGACGACGGACCCGCAGGAGCTCGAGAAGTGGTTCGCCGCGGCCACCGAAGCGGACTCCCTGGAGGAGTACCTGGAACGTTTCGCGCACACGGTCGGTGTGCTGCAGACCTCGGACGCGCTGACCAGGGTGGCCGCCGAATGCGCCGAGGACCTGGCCGCCGACGGGGTGGTCTACGCCGAGGTGCGCTACGCTCCCGAGCTGAGCACCCAGGGCGGCTTGGAACTCGACGAGGTGGTCGAGGCGATCCTGGAGGGCTTTCGGCAGGGCACCGACCGAGCGGCCGCGGCGGGACACCGCATTCGGGTCGGGCTGCTGCTGTGCGCGATGCGGCAGGAGTCCCGTTCCTCCGAAATAGCGCGCCTGTCCGTACGCTACCGGGACGCGGGAGTGGTCGGGTTCGACATAGCCGGCCCCGAAGCCGGTCACCCACCGACCCAGTCGCTGGAAGCCTTCGAATACCTGCGCAGGGAGAACTTCCACTTCACCATCCACGCCGGCGAGGGCTTCGGTATTCCGTCCATCTGGGAGGCCATCCAGTACTGCGGTGCCGCCCGCCTGGGGCACGGGGTGCGCATCCTCGACGACATCACTTTCGACGAGAACGGCCAGGCACGACTCGGACGTCTCGCCTCGTTCGTGCGGGACCGGCGCATCCCGCTGGAGATGTGCCCGCGTTCCAACGTGCACACCTCGACGGTGAGCTCCCTGGCCGAACACCCGATAGCGTTGCTGCGGCAACTACACTTCCGAGTGACCGTCAACACCGACAACAGGCTGATCAGCCAGACGAGCATGAGCCGGGAGTTCACCGAGCTCATCGAGCACTTCGGTTACACCCTGGACGACCTGCAGTGGTTCACGGTCAACGCCATGAAGTCGGCGTTCCTGCCCTTCAACCAGCGGTTGGCCCTCATAAACGAGGTGATCAAGCCGGGTTATGCCGCCCTGCGGTCGGAATCCCTGTTCGGCAAGGTCGACGACTCCGTGGGACCGCTGCCCTCCGGCCAGCACTGAGCGCCTCCGAACCGCACGGGCACTTGCACGGAAGCACCTCCCGGCAGGGTTCGCCCCACCGGGAGGTCCCGCGAGGTGGTCGGGAAGCTCGGTCCGGAGCGCCGCGCCCCGCGGAGAGCTCACCCCGCCACCCGTTCGGCTCCGGCCGTGGAGCTCGGCGCGGGAACGCTCTCGAGCTTCGTTCCCCGCGCGGTGCTGCGGAAACCACGCAGCCGCAGGCTGTTGCTGACCACGAACACCGAGCTGAACGCCATGGCCGCGCCGGCGATCATGGGGTTGAGCATCCCCGCCGCGGCCAGGGGCAGCGCGGCGACGTTGTAGGCGAAAGCCCAGAACAGGTTCCCCTTGATGGTGCCGAGGGTCTTCCTGGAAAGCCTGATCGCGTCCACCGCGGCACGCGGATCCCCCCGGACCAGGGTGATGTCGCTGGCCTCGATGGCGACATCGGTACCTGTTCCCATCGCCAGACCGAGGTCGGCCCGGGCCAGGGCGGCGGCGTCGTTGATGCCGTCACCGACCATGGCGACCACACCGCCCGCGGACTGCAACCGTGCGACGACGTCCACCTTCTCCTGCGGAACGACCTCGGCGACGACCTCGTCGATGCCCACCCGGGAGGCGATCGTCCGGGCCACAGCCTCGTTGTCCCCGGTGAGCAGAACGGGCTTCAGACCGAGCTCGCGCATGTCCCGGACCGCTTCGGCGGCCGTGGGCTTGACGGTGTCGGCGATCACCAGCACGGCACGGGCCCGGCCTTCCCAGGCCACGACAACAGCCGTGCTGCCGGCCCGCTCAGCGGCAAGCTTGGCTTCCGCGAGCGGCTCGGGAATCGAGACGTCCCACTTCTCGAGCAGCTCCGCTCGACCGACCAACACCGCTTTCCCGTCGACGGTCCCTCGCACTCCGAGCCCCTCCACGTTGGTGAAGTCCTCGATCGCGGGCAGTGAGCCCGTCCGCTGCTCCGCCCGCTCGGCGACGGCCCGTGCGATCGGGTGCTCCGAACCGCTCTCCAGCGCCCCGGCCAGCGTGAGAGCCTCGTCCGCGGACTCGCCCTCGGCCGTTCGAACGTCGACGAGTTCCATCCTCCCCGTGGTGACGGTTCCGGTCTTGTCCAGCACGACCGTGTCCACCTTCTTGGTGGATTCCAGCACCTCGGGTCCTTTGATCAGGATCCCCATCCGAGCACCGCGGCCGGTCCCCACGAGCAGGGCCGTCGGAGTGGCAAGACCGAGAGCACAGGGGCAGGCTATGATCAGCACGGCCACGGCGGCCGTGAAGGCCACCGAGACGCCACTTCCGCTCCACAGCCAGAAGCCGAGAGTCCCCAGGGCGAGAGCGATCACTACCGGCACGAAGACGCCGGACACCCGGTCGGCGAGCCGCTGGACCCGGGCCTTGCCCGTCTGAGCCTCCTCGACCAGCTTCGCCATCTGGGAAAGCTGGGTGTCGGAACCGACCCTGGTGGCCCGCACGACCAGCCTGCCGCCCGCGTTGACGGTCGCTCCCACCACCGTGTCCCCGGGACCGACCTCGACCGGAACGGACTCGCCCGTCAGCATGCTCGCGTCGACCGCCGAGGTTCCCTCGGTGACGACGCCGTCGGTGGCGATCTTCTCCCCCGGGCGGACGACGAAGAGGTCGTCCACGCGCAGTTCCCCCGTCGGAACACGCTGTTCTCGTCCTTCACGCAGGACGGCCACTTCCTTGGCCCCCAGCTCCAACAGCGCCCGCAGCGCGTCCCCCGAGCGGCGCTTGGACCGGGACTCGAAGTACCTGCCCGCCAGGATGAACGTGGTGACTCCGGCGGCCACCTCCAGATATATCGAGCTGCTCCCGTCCGTCCGTTCCACGGACAGCTCGAACGCGTGGGTCATGCCGGGAACCCCCGCGTCGCCGAACAGCAACGCGTACAGCGACCAGCCGAACGCCGCCAGGGTGCCCATCGAGATCAGGGTGTCCATCGTGGCCGCCCCGTGGCGCAGATTGGTCCAGGCGGCCCTGTGGAACGGCAGGGCTCCCCACACCAGCACCGGAGCGGCCAGGGTCAACGAGATCCACTGCCAGTAGGTGAACTGGAGAACCGGAACCATCGCCATCGCGATGACCGGCACGGAAAGCAGCGCGGAAACGACCAGTCGCTGACGCAGCAGCTGAAGCTCGGCGCCGCCCTCGTCTCCCCCGCCCTCGGGAGTGGCGTCCCCCCCGCGCGCGCTCTCCGGCGTCGCGGCGCTGTATCCCGCCGACTCCACGGTCCTGACCAGGTCGTCCGTTTCGACCCCTGGGGGGTACTGCACCTTGGCCTTCTCGGTCGCGTAATTGACCGTCGCCGCCACCCCGTCGAGCTTGTTGAGCTTGCGCTCGACCCGCGAGGCGCACGAGGCACAGGTCATCCCGCCTATGGACAGTTCCACCTCCGCCGTCGTCCCGGAGGGCCGCGTGTCCTGCTGGTCGGTGCTCATCCTTCCAATCCCTTCCTGCCGGATTCCCGCCCACGGGCGAGCAGCACTCCGCGCCACGGAGCCGCGCGGGCGAAGAGCACCCCTCGTGCGGGCTCCAGTCACACGGTCACCCGGTAGTGGCGCTCTAGGGTCCTTCCGCTCGGCATCGACGAGTAAGGCCCACCCGAACCTCGCGATCCAAAATTATACCCTACGGGGGTACCGTGTCAAACTGCTGCACCACCGCTCCGATCGACATCGTTCCGGGAAACAGCGGCGACCGCACCCGTACGCGGTCAGCACCGGGTTCCGGGCGAACCCCGACCCTGGAAACAGGAATCACGAGCGCAGGAGGGAAAAAGGCTCCGGCACCCCGAAGCGGTCCATCCGGCCACATCACGGACGAACCCGCGACTTCCGGCGGTTACGGCTTCCGCCCCTCCGGGAGGAGAGCGGGGAACGCGCGGGGCGGTTCCGGCACCCGCTGCCGAAGGGTGCGCCGCGGAACCGCGAACAACAGATCAGCCGCCTCGACAGCGGCCTCCGGCTCGCTGCACCGCACTCCGAGGCTTCGGCGCACACCTCCGTTCGTGCTCGGCCCGCGGTGAAGCAACACCAGCATCGCCGGTCACGAACAGGGCTGCGGGGCCCGACTCACGAACGCACCAACCGTGCGATCGCGTCACTGGCCTCGCGGACCTTCTCGTCGGCCTCCTCACCGCCCTCGCTCAGCGCTTCGGCGACGCAGTGCTTGAGGTGCTCGTCGAGCAGCCCGAGCGAAACCGCCTGCAGCCCCTTCGTCGCGGCCGAGATCTGCGTCAGGACGTCGATGCAGTACTCGTCGTTCTCGACCATGCGAGCCAGTCCCCGGATCTGCCCCTCGACGCGTCGCAGCCGCTTGAGGTATTCCTCCTTGTCCTGCGTGTATCCGCGCACAGCACACTCCCATCGCCTACTTGGCCGTCCGCGTCCACACTACCCCCTACCCGTAACCCCGGAAGACACGACGAGACGACCGAGCTTCCTTCCGATACCCCCCGGGGGGTGTTCCGACGCACGAGGTGGTTCCCGTCGCGGGACCTCCCGCCGGCCGGAACGGACACCCTCCCGGGGTAGTGGCGACAGGCCGTGCCGCGGGCGCTCACGCCCGGGGTCGCCACGTCCCACCCCGGAAAAGTCGCCCCGGCGGATCAGTCCCGGTGATCGTCGTGAGCCAGCACCAGCTCGACGAGCTCACGCACGTGGTCGTCGTCGAGCGCGTAGTAGATCGTGCGCCCCTCGCGCCGCGTCCGGACCATGGACTCCGAACGCAGCAGCCGCAGATGCTGCGAGGTGGCCGCCTCGGAGAGGCCGATGGTCGCGGCCAGATCGTTGACCGACAACTCGGTCGCGGCCAACAACGCGATGACGATGCGCAACCGAGCCGCTTCACCGAGCAGATGCAGGGCCCGCGTCACCCGGAAGACGGTCGATTCGTCGGGCAGGGCGGCACTCGCCTCGGACACGCGGTCCGGATGACGCAGCCGGAACGCGGGCTTCGACGACTGAGCCGGACGATCGGTCGGGCGCACCGGTTACCTCCTCCCGACTCCGAAACGCTGCCCGAACAGCCTACTACTTGCACGAATACGCAACTATTTATAGATTCACCTTTAAGTAAATGCGCAAGTGTTGATGCATTGGAGAGCGGGCAGTGCGCGAGCGAGGCTCGGCCCCCGGGGCGCGGAGCACCACGGAAAGCACGATCACGGCCACGGAGTGAAGCCGGACGCGGACAAGAAGAAGCTGGTCCTCGCCCTGGTCCTGCTCGGCGGCTTCATGATCGGTGAAACCGTCGCGGCGGTGCTGGCCAACTCACTGGCGCTGCTGTCGGACGCCGCGCACATGCTCACCGACACGGCCTCGATCGCCTTCGCGCTGATCGCCATGACCCTGAGCACGTGGAGCAGCTTCGGCTCCTACACCTTCGGCCTCAAACGCTCGGGAACCCTCGCTGCCTCGATCAACGGCCTGACGCTCACCGGCCTGGGAGGCTACCTCGGTTACGAGGGCATCCATCGACTGATCGACCCGCCGGAGGTCGGTGGCGCCACAGTGCTGATCGTGGGCTGCACGGGAATCGTGGCCAACCTGCTGGCGACCTGGACACTGGCGAAGGCCAACCGCGACAGCCTCAACGTGGAAGGTGCCTTCCAGCACGTACTCAACGACCTCTACGCCTTCATCGGCACCACCGTCTCCGGGCTTCTCGTCCTGACCACGGGCTTCATGCGCGCCGACGGGCTGGCCGCCCTCGTCGTCGCCGCCCTGATGCTCAAGTCCGGCGCCGGGCTGATCGGCGAGTCCACCCGGGTGCTTCTGCAGGCGGCGCCACGCGGCATGGACCCGGAGCGGATCCGTGCCACGCTGCTCTCCGAGTCGAGAGTCACCGGGATCGGCGACCTGCACGTCTGGGAGGTCGCTTCAGGCTTCCCCGCTCTGTCCGCCCACGTGGTCGTAGGTGACCACAGCGATCCCGACGACGTCCGCAGGCAACTGACCGGGTTGCTCGACGAGGAGTTCGGCATCGATCACACGACCATCGAAGTGGCCCGTTCCTCCACCGCCCCCACCGCGGAGAACATCTCCGCCCGCGGATGCCCCCCGCTGCGGGGGGACTCACCCGTCCGGATCCCCCCGGAAGCGAATCGGGTCCACGAGAGGTGAACCGAGGCGACAAAGCCCTGGCCGCGCCCCGTCCGAACCCCGGGGCAACGTCCGTCCCGGAACTTCCCGAACGAACGCTCCACCGCCGCCCGGAGCACGCAACCGGCCACCCCGAGGTTTGACACGGGGCGAGTCCCGGGAACCCGGAGGCGGAAAGCCCCTTCCATCACGACGGGCCACTGGAGTGATCGAGATGTATCACTCGGCGAAAACCGCTGAGCAACAGCACCCGGAGAAAGAGCTCCGGGAAACGAGGATTTCCACTCCTCCACCCTCCGAACACCCCCGGACGGAGCTCGACCCGGAGGACTCGGAGAACGACACCGTCATCACACTCGGATACAACTGAGGATTCGGCGATCCCTCTCCGAGCTCTCGGAGCACGTTCCGGTCCTCAGGGGCGGCGCTCCCCGACACACGTCGGCCAAGCGCGCCCTCACACACCTTTCCGGAAGCGCCCCTTCCGGCCGGCACGGTGAAAACCGCCCGAAACGCACGAAGAGGAGCTCCCATGGCCCAAGAGCGGGAAAGCCCCTTCAAGGACAAGAACTACAACCTGATCGCCGTACTTCAGCAGTCACTGGAAAACATCTGGATGGTGGACAGCTACGCGAAGGACGCCGAGGCGCAGGGCGACGAGGAACTGGCCAGGTGGTTGCGCGCCATCAAGGAGAACAACCAGAAGGCCGGTGAACAAGGCAAAAAACTCCTTTACGAACGCCTGCGAAGTGAGCAGTGACTGTTCCGCCGAGAACAGCACGCCCCGGTTTCTCCGGTGTCATCAGCGGCCCGTTCCTCCCCCGCGGGAACAGGAACGGGCCTACCGTCCACACCCCGCCCCGGAGATGTTCAATGCAGCAGGAAAGGCCATCACGGAACGACCACGGCGATTCCTCCGAGGAGAACGACGAGAACGGGCAGCAGACGGGAAGCCAACGGCGCGAGCAACTCGCCGACGACACCGAAACCACCCTCGACGAAATAGACGACGTCCTCGAGGAGGACGCCGAGCAGTTCGTCCGCTCCTACGTTCAAAAGGGCGGACAATGACCGCGACCGGGCAGAACGAGCACCGTGCGGGGAATCCCCCGTCCGGGACGATCACGAGGATCACGCGCCGCCCCGCTCCTTCTCGCCCGCCGACGTTCGACCACCGTTTTGAGGCCACCCGCCATGGAACGAGAAAAACCTCCCGGAAATCACGGGCGCGGTGATCAGCCCGAGGAAACCCCCGGTCCGGATCCGGCGAGGACTCCCGGCCTGGACTCCGGAGGATCCGTGCCTGCCGGCGAGACTCCGCCCGAGGCAGGCTCGGCCAGTCGCGCCGTCTCACATCCACAACCCGCCACCGCTCGCCCGGCCACGTGGACGTGGATCACCGTAACGGGTGTGGTCGTCCTGCTGCTGGCCGGTTTTTTCGTCGCCATGGGCATCGGCCTGCTGCCCTTCGGCTGGTGACCACCCGTCCGCGCCGTTGGTTCCACACCGGTCCGGTCCCGATCGGACCCCCAGCAGGGCGCTACCGCCCACCGGTGAGGACCGTTCCGCTCCTGCCTACCTCGGGGGTGCGCCCTTCGAGGAGCATCCGCAGACAGGACTGCCCGGTAGCGGGCGAAAGGCATTCCAGTCCCGATCCCCGCGCCCGGGCCAGCATGCGACCCTGCTCAGGGGTGCAACTGCCGTCGAGCACGTCCTCGTCGGCGATCACGTACCGCACTTCCGGCCCCACTCTTCCGGCGAGTCGGAAACCGGATCTGCGTGCCCATTCCCGGAACTTCTCCAACTCTGCGGATCCCCCGATCAGCAGGATCGTCGTCCCGTTGAAATACATGATCGCTCCCCTTGGTGGTCCGCGAAGAGATTTCCGTCGTCCGCACGCCCGTGCTCCGTTCTCGACGGGACCGCCCGGTCCCGTCCGCGCGGGCGAGGTCGGTGAACGACCGTGCAGCTTCGCACCATCGGCGTACCCGCCCCCCGAGTCGGGCAAACCACCTGCCCGCGTGCACGGCTTTCTCGTCGTCCCGTTGCCCCGGGCGGACGAGCCACGGTCGCGGTGAGTTGCTACGCCCGTCCCCGGAGCGCTCGACGCCGTCGACGAACGCGCCCTGCCCCGAATCCGGAGTCGGGAGGGCTCGCCACCCCGTCCTCGAGCCCGGCAAGCCCCACGGACTCGAGGACGGGAGTTCGGACCGGTCCCGAAGTCCCCTTGGTCAGCGCTCGCGCCCGCTGAGCGCGTCCCTGATCTTGTCCACCAGCCCCGCGCCCGGATCCAGGAGCTTGTTCGCGGGCGGCGTGTCCGGAGCGGACGGGTGTGGTCTCGTCGGAGCCGTCTCCTTGGAACGGCGGATCTTGTTGCCGAGGTCCTGGAGCTGTTCCTCACCGCACCACCGGCGCAGCTTGGGAAAGAGATCGTTCTCCTCGTCCTCGACGTGGTGCCGTATCGACGAGATCAGCTGCCTGGTGGTCTCGTCGAACTGCCGATCCTCGGGATCGAGCCCTTCCAGCCTTTTCATCAACTGCTCGGCCTCGGCGTGTTCGGAGATCTCGTGATCGGCTATCTCGTTACCGTTCTCCAGCGTCTGCCTGGCCACGGGATACAGGTACTGCTCCTCGGCCACGGAGTGCCGCACCAGCTCGGTGATGATGTGATCCACAAGTTTCCTGCGCCGCGAGGCGTCCTCGATCCCGCCCTCGAACTCCTGGAAGGCCTGCTCCACGTTCCTGTGGTCCTCTATCAGCATTCCGATCATGTCGCTGTACTTGGTCGCCTGGGACACGAGTTCCTCCTGAACTGGTTTCCGTCTCGGGAACGGGTTCGAGAATCCGGGAAAGCCCCTTCCGCGGAACGCGGTGGAAAACAGCGGACTCACCGGCACCCCGTCCCTTCCCCGTGCGGATCCACCCGAAACCCGCGTTCACGATCGGACGAAAGATAAACACGGATCACGCTCGTCGAATTCGTCCGATCTTTTCCCTTTCAGCCCACGCGACCGGACCTCGCACGTAAAGGTCAAAATCCGACACGAATCGCGTTGTTCATGAGAGCGTGAACACATTTGACCCCGGAATCGATACAGCAGGCCCCAGGGGGTGTCGAGACTCCCGGCTCCGAGCCGTCGCGGAGCCGTCGCGGACGGTTCAGGACCGCGGCAATCCGCGGACACACCGCGAGTCGGGTGGGGCGAAACGCCACACCGCCCCTGGAGCGCGATCTTTCCCGCTTCCCTGACAACCACCTTCCGCTCGCAGCTGGCCTGCAGGGCAGACTTCGGAAACGCGCTCAGCACGGCTCGGTCCTCAGTTCCGGGCCGGATCCTCGGGATGTCTCTCGCCGGTGCGGTGGTCAGCCGCACCGGAGAAGGGTGGCGGTTCCTCATCGACGCCTCGCGCAGGCCGATCCGGCGACGTTTCGCGGGCCCCGCACCTCGGAAGGACGGTGCCGGAGCACGGCGCCCTCGCCGTAGCACGCCCACCGGCCCCGCCCCGCCATGTCGGTCAGCAGGAGCTCCTCCTCGCCCCGAACCACCGACGCTCCGAGAAGTCCTACCGCCCGGAACGCCTCGGCGCGTGCATCACACGTGCCCGCGAGCCGCCCAGCGGCGCAGAAGGCGACCAGCGGTGTTTCGGCGTACTCGACAGCGGCGTTGCGGGGCCACGGCCCCAGGTCGCTTTCGTTGCGCAACACTCACGCCCCAGGGGACCCGGTGGTCACGGCCTCGACCGCAACCGTCCGCGGAACCGTTGCCGACCACGATCACGGGGGCGGCGTCCTGCTGGGAAGTCGTGCGGCAGTGTGCGCGACAATTCCTCCCTGCGGTCACGTGTCGTGATCACCACGGTCACACGGTCGCTGCGCTGCTCGCCCCTCACAGCCGGAACAACGGGGGCCGGGTGGCGCGGCGCGCCCGGGAGAGGGCGATGTAGGAGGCGGTCGCCACACCCGCCAACGCGAGGAGGGACAACCACACCGCTGTCCGGGTGCCCTTGTCTCCCCGTGCGTGCCCGGCCATGTCCGCGGCGCTCTCCTGCACCCTGGCCAGGTAATCGTGCGCCGCTTCCTGCGCCCGCGAGCTCAGATCGGCCTTGCGGGTCAGCGCCTCGATCGTCTCCCCGATCTCCTGCCTGGCCAGGTCGCGGCGGGCACGCAATCGCTCGTCCTCGTCGGCCGCGGTCGTGTGCGTCCACGGCCGCCGCTCATCGCGGATGGTCATTTCCGCGTCGCCTCCCTGAGAGCGCGAACGTCCCACCGCACTCCGTCGAGAGTTTCCCTCGGAGCGAGCGGTGTGGATCCCTTCAACCATACGGAGCCCACGAGCGCGATCAGTCCCGCGAGCAGCAGCATCCCGCCGCCCACGGTCAGCGCCGCGAGCCACGCGGGCAGTACGACCGCCAGGGCCAGGACCGCGCTGGTGAGCAGTCCCGCGATCCCGAACAGGGCGAGGCCACCGGCCACGCCGAACATCGCGGCCCCTTTGCCCGCCTGCTTGCCCTTGCGTTCCAACTCGTGCTGGGCCAGCCGGAACTCGCTGCCGACCAGGTCGCCGAGCTGGTCTCCGAGATCACGAATCAGTTCGGTGGTCGAATGCTCGGAAACCGGAGACTCCGGAGACTTCTGCTGGGTTTCGGTCACGGCGTCGCCTCCCTGATCGTTTCGACGATGCCGGTTCGCACCGTGGGAGTACCCAGTAGGACGCCGATCGATGCCGGGAAGCGGCCGGACGACACAGAACATCCAGCGAACCGTCCCCGGTTAGACGATCGTCCCTCTCTGTTCCCCGGATGAGGAGAAGCACTGCGAGCCGCCCCGGTGGAGACGATGCGAGCACTGACCTGGCAGGGCAAACGGGACGTACGGGTGGAGAACGTGCCCGAGCCCCGGCTGCGGGCCCCCGAGGACGCGATCATCCGGGGCACCAGCGGCGGAGAACACCGACCCCCTGGGAGTGGAGGACTTCGCCACCCACACCCTTCCGCCGTGGCAAGCACCGCACGGATACGACATCTTCCAGCACAAAAGCGACGGTGCCTTCAAGGTGCTGCTCCGGCCCTGAACCACCGCGACGGACCTCCGGCAACGGACGTCCCCCGCCACGGGGGAACTCAGGGAAGCAGCGGACCGTCGAGCAGCGGAAGCAGCGCGCCACCACCGATCCCCACGAGCAGGGACAGCAGCGCGGCGAACGCGGCGACGGAAGCCGCCCGACGGCCGGAGGGCGCCGGTTCGTCCTCCGCGGTGGCCGGGGAGAGGACGGGAACGAGCCAGCGCAGGTAGTAGAACAGGCTGATCACCGTGTTGACCACGGCGACAACGGCCAACCAGGTGTAGCCCCCGTCGACGGCCGCGCTGAACACTTCCAGCTTGCCCAGGAAGACCGCCGTCGGCGGAGTTCCGACCAATCCCAGCAGACACACCACCAGCACCGCCGCCATGGCGGGACGGCGCCGTGCCAGACCGCCGCCGCGGCCAGGACGATCCCGCCGATCATCAGCTCCAGCCCCATCATCAGCATCACGATCGACTGCTGCGACAGCGCCCCGTAGAGCCCCACGGCTACGAGAGCGGCTCCGAACAGCAGGAACACTTCCAAACTCATCGGCGGCCTCCCGTCTCCGTACCCGCCGCCCCCGTGCTGGCTGTGCCGATCCCGCCCGGGACCGGATCCGCGGGACGGTCGCGCAGCCCGGAACCGAACCGGTCGTAACGCCCCCGTCGCGTGGACAGCGTCACCGTCGCCAGGATCGTGGCGAACAGTACGAGTCCGAGCGTCATCATCGTCGGCATCTGCGCGCCCATCAGCTCACGTCCGAGCGCACCGGTCGGGTCGGCCGGGGGACGTCCCACGCGTTCGGGCCAGTCCACGAGCAGGACCCCGGCCGCGAGCACGACGAAGGTACCCACCGAGATCGACATCGCCGCGGCCTTGTTGTGGTACATCGCCATGGGCATCAGCCCGGCGGGGTTCATCATGTACATGATCATGAAAACCGCCATGATCACCATTTCCATGACCATCATCAGCACGAGCACGGCACCGAGGTAGTTCAGTCCCAGCGACATCACCTCGAAGGCGACGAACAGGAACGAGGCGAGCAGGGCGAAAGTCACCCGGGCCATCGAGTCCAACCGAAACACCAGGAACCCGGACACCACGGCGAGCACACCGAAAACCCAGCACAGCACAGTTTCCATCGCTTACCCTCACCGAACCAGCACGAGCACGGAAACCAGCAGCGCCTGCGCCAGCACCACCGGGAGCAGCACCACCCAGGAGAACTCGGCGAACCTGTCCATCCGCACCGTCGGGAAACGGCGAGCCAGCCAGACCAGCGACAGCACGACCACCGCCGTCTTGACCAGGGTCCACAGCCACGGCGGCAGCACCGGCCCCGCTCCCCCACCCAGGAACAGCGGAACGGACAGCGCGGCCGCGACCACGAACAGCACCCACCGTCCCCCGAGGAACACCAGCCGGTCCACACCGGACAACTCGGCGGCCGCTCCACCGGCCAGATCACGCCCGACGGGCGCGTCGAACGGAGGCCGGAAAGCCATTGCCACGGCGCTGATCAGGTACACCGCGAACGCCACCGGCATCCACACCACGAACCAGCCCCCGGACTGGGCCTCGACCACGCCCCCGACCCGGAGGCTTCCCGCGGCCGTGGCCGCCGTGATCAACGCGAACATGCGCGGCAGCTCGTAGGCCAACCCCTGGGCCACGAACCGGTACCCGCCAACCAGGGAGAAAGCCGGGTTCGGTCCCCAGCCGGCCATCCAGACCGCAGCCCAGGCCAGGATCTCCATCGCGTTGAACCACACGATCCCCACGGCCGGATCGGCCACGGCACGTCCGCCGAGCGGCAGCACGAGCGCGGCCGACAACGCCGCCAGCGGGACGAGCGCCACCCCCGCGCGCCACAGCACCGGATCGGCCGAACGAGTCGTACGCCGCTGGGTCACCAGCAGCCGGGCCGTCTCGCGCAGCGGAGCCGAGAGCCCGCCCACCGCGCTCGCACCGGCCGCGCGGGCGGCGAGCAGGGAGTCGAACGCGACCGCACCGAAGGTGAACACCCTCAGCACCGCGGGCAGGAACACCGCCCACCACAACGGGGTGTCAGCCACCGGAAACCTCCAGGGGACGCGCGGAACACGGCCCGGCCACCTGCGGGTCCAGGCTGGCGACGATCAATCGCGCCCCGGACAGCTCGACCCCCTCCAACAACCGGGGCAGCACGTTCAGCACCGGTGCGGAACGTGCCCGCGCCGCCCCGGGCGGACACTCCTGCCCGGACAACTCGGACGTTCCGTCGACGCCGGGCAGCCTGCTCTCGATCTCGACCAGCCATTCCCGCCAACGCGCGGCGACGTCACCGCCGGAACGGCTCGCCCGCACCACGCTTCCCCGAATCCGGCGTGCCCGGCCGCTTCCGGTGACAGCACTCCCAGGTTGGTGGTGAGCCCGCACAGCGTCCGGCTGGACCGGAGCCGCGCGATCAGCCGCGCGAGCCGACCGCGCACCCGTTCCTCCGACGTGCCGGCGAGCACCTCCCCCCGCAGCCACGCGGCTCGCGCCGCCGGGTCGGGCCAACCGGCCACCGCGAGGAGTCGAACCAGACTGTCCAGATGCGCCGCCACGACGCGTCGGGTCCCGGCGCCGCGCTCGACACGCTGTCCGGCCGCGGCGCGACGCCACGGCTCGGTCCAGAAGTCCTCGTGTTCACCGGTGTCGTCGAGCAGCTCCACCTCGACCTCCTGGACGACGTCGCCCTGCAGGGTCGTGCGAACGACCAACCCCGGCGGCCAGTACGGCAGCGCGGGCCCGAGCGGAACGTGCAACCGGTCGAGCGCGAGCCCGTCCCGATCGGGGCCGCGCTCGGCCACGGCCAGTCCCGCAGGGTTCCCCCGTGACCCCCGTGGCCGCCGTGGTCCCCGTCGTCCTCGTGGCCCTCGTGGCCCTCGTGGCCCTCGTGGCCGCCCGCTCCCTCACCGGAGGAGCTGCCGTGCCCCGCCTCCACGTCGTGGCCCGCGGCGGAGTGCCGGTTCACCACGTCCTCTCCGGCTCCGCGAGGCCGCGCCGAGTCGACCTCCCCCGCTTCCCGCGCACCACCACCGCCCCGGGCTCGGAAGGATTCGCGCAGCTGCCACCCCCGGTCGGAAAGCCCGCCGACAACCCCGTCGAGCAGCTCGGGAACCCCCTCCGGGGTATCCACGTGCCCGAACACGCGGGGCTCCGGGACCCGTGACCACAGGGAGCACACCGCGTTCCACGAGTCCGGCCCCGGAGCCCGGTACTGATCAGCACATCGGTGTCCGCGGGGACGAAGCGAGCCTCCAGCCGCGCCTGCGCAGCTCGTCCTCGACGGTCAGACGTGCCGCCGTCCCCGCGGCCCCCTCCACCACCATCGCCTGGGGGTGGACGCGGCGAAACGCAGCAGAATCCGGCTCAGTCCCATCGCAACGCCCCCTCACGCCACGCGTAGACCACACCGACGAACAGGACGCCGAGGAAGACGAACATCTCCACGACCGCTTTCGTCCCGATCGAGGAGACGACCAACGTCCACGGGTACATGAACAACATTTCCATTTCGAAGGCCAGATAAACCATCGCCAGCGTGTACCAGCGCACGTGGAACCGGCAGAAAGCGTGTTCGACGGGCTCGTGTCCGGAGAGGAACTGGTCGACCGCCTCCCCCTCGGCTTCACGGCCAGTGCCCACGCCAGGCCGTACACCGAGCCGAGGATCAGGACTCCCACCCCGAGCAGCACCAGCGCCGCACCGAAACCGCTCATCACGACACGCTCCCCGACGCGGGCAGGACACGTGCAGCGGCAGCGCGCGACGCGCGGAACGGCACGTCAGCGGACTCGTGCACGATCACTTCCAACCACCGGAACGCGAAACAGATCCTCGCGCACCGAAGGCGTTCCCGCTCGTTGTCGAAAAAACACTCACGTCGCATCCGCCGCGGGGCGTTTCCGTGTCCCGCTCGGACGCGCCACCGTCGGTTCGCACCGTTTGCCGCACTCACCGGGCGGGTATTCGAACGCGGGCAGGCGCAGCCGAGAGTCCGGCCGGCTTCCCCGGTTCCGGACGAGGAGTTGAGACGATGTGCCCGCACGGGGACGCGAACGACGGCGCACACGTGGTCGTCATCGGAGCCACGGGCAATGTGGGGACCAGCCTCCTCGACGCGCTGAGCGCGGACCCGGGGGTTGCCTCGATCACCGGTGTCGTCCGCCGGTTGCCGAGGTTCGCCCCGCCCGGGGTGCACTGGCTGTCCGCCGACATCCGCACCGACGAACTGGTCGAGCACTTCCGGGGCAAGGACGCCGTCGTCCACCTCGGATGGATATTCCAACCCACCCGGGACCCGGTCACGACCTGGCGCAACAACGTGCTCGGAAGCCTGCGGGTGTTCGACGCCGTCGCCGAGGCGGGCGTCGGCACCCTGGTGTACGCCTCCTCCATAGGAGCCTACTCACCGTCCACTGGGGATAACCTCGTGGACGAGTCCTGGCCCACCCACGGATGGCCCGGCGCGGCCTACACCCGGGAGAAGGCGTACCTGGAACGCTGCCTCGACCGTTTCGAAAGCGAGCACTCCGGCACGCGAGTGGTACGGCTCCGTCCTGGATTCCTGTTCAAGCGCGAGTCGGCCGCCCAACAACGCAGGCTGTTCGCGGGGCCGCTGCTCCCCCAACGGCTCGTGCGCCCCGAATCGCTCCCCGTGGTGCCCGTTCCCACCGGACTGGTGCTGCAGGCGACGCACACCGACGACGTCGCCGAGGCATACCGCCTGGCGATCCACTCCCCCTCCGCCGGGGCGTTCAACGTGGCCGCCGAGCCCCCGCTCGACGGCTCCGGACTGGCCGAACTC
The DNA here is from genome assembly GCF_013408175.1 of Actinopolyspora biskrensis. Taxonomy (GTDB): domain Bacteria; phylum Actinomycetota; class Actinomycetes; order Mycobacteriales; family Pseudonocardiaceae; genus Actinopolyspora; species Actinopolyspora biskrensis. The sequence continues at coordinate 1,245,134 of NZ_JACBYW010000001.1, read as the reverse complement.
TTCGGGGCACGTCAACTTCGAATCCCCGCCCGGACCGCACGGTCGGTACTGGCAGCGCTGTGGAAACTGCGCGCCGTTCCCGCCTCTCCCGAGCTGTTCGACGCGGTACTGCGGCTGCCCCGGATGGACACCACACGCGTCCGGGACGAACTCGGCTGGTCACCGCGCTACGACGCCGCCGAGGCACTAGCCGAGGTGATCACGGGTATGCGCCGGGGAGAGGGCGCTCCCACGCCTCCGCTGGAACCACGGGTGGCGGGCGGACGAGCACACGAGATCGCGACCGGAGTCGGAAGCAGACAGTAACGGAGGCCGCCGAGCCCCCGGCCGGGACCCCCGGGTCCCGAGTGCTTCCGGGCCGTCAGGCTCCCGGATGGGTCTCCCCACCGACCGGGGAGAGCACCTCACCCGTGTAGTAGCTGGACAGGAGTTCGGAGGCGAAGAACACGTACGAGGGTGCGATCTCGTCCGGCTCGGCTTTCCGCCCCATCGGGGTCTGCTCCCCGAATCCCTCGACCTTGTCCTCCGGAAGCGTCGAGGGGATCAGCGGGGTCCACACCGGCCCCGGAGCCACGCAGTTCACCCGGATACCGCTCTCGGCCAGGGACTGGGCCAGCGACTTGGTCAGGATGTGCACGGCGGCCTTGCTCGCGGAGTAGTCCATCAGCGCCTTGTTCCCGCGCAGCCCGTTGACGGAGCCGGTGTTGATCACCGATCCGCCCTCCGGCAGGTACGGCAGCGCGGCGCGGGTCAACCAGAACGGTCCGTGGACGTTGACCCGGAAAGTGCGGTCGAACTGCTCGGTGTCGATGACGGTGAAGTCCTCCTGGTAGGCCTGGGTTCCGGCGTGATTGACCAGCACGTCCAGCCCGCCCAGGGAATCCGCGACCCTGCCGGGAAGGCTCGTGCAGAAGGCCTCCTCCGCCAGATCGCCCTTGTACAGCTCGCAACGGCGCTGCTGAGCACGCACCAGGGTGGCCGTGCGCTCGGCGTCGTCGTCCTCGGCGTCCCCGTAGTAGACCACGGCGACGTCGGCCCCCTCCTTGGCGAAGGCCACCGACACCGCACGCCCGATGCCCGAGTCACCGCCGGTCACCAGGGCCCGCTTTCCCTCCAGCAGCCCCCTGCCCTCGTATGCCCGCATCTCGTCCCGCGGAAGCGGGCGCATCGCGTCGGTACGCCCCGGGTAGTCCTGTTGCTGCCCCGGCACGCTCTCCGGTTCCTCGACCACCGCATCCTCCCGGGTACGAACGGCTCGCGACTCGGTCCGCCACCCGGCTTCCCCCCGAGGAGCCGGATGAAACTCCGTTCGCGGCGGGCGCTCTTCGGGGCCGTTCTCGGATTGCGCGCCGGCCTGTCAGGTGCATCTCGGATTGCGCGCCAGCCTGTCAGGTGCATCTCGGATTGCGCGCCGGCCTGTCAGGTGCATCCTGGTGACACGGCTTTCCGTACGAAACGGAACCTCTCGACGGGGGAAGCACGCTTACGGGCCCGGGGACGGAGAAGCGGCTCCGCCCGGGTGGTCGCCTCCGGATCGGCCGATCCACCACAACTCCGTCGAGAGCACGCAGCCGCTGCGATGACGAGACCACGGCCGGACGGGTGGACCGGATTCCCCAGCACGTGTTCCGGTCGGCGGAGCCCTCCCGAATTGTGGGGAGAACATGCCCGAATTCGACATACCCGAGCAGAGCTCCCGCGGCCCGGAGGCGGCGGCCCCCGGACCGCTCTTCCGCCCCGGAGCGGGTCCGGACCATCCGTTGCGCGTACAGGTCCACCGCCCCGGCACCGGAGTGCTCGTGCTGTCCGCGGAGGGAACACTGGACACGGCAACCACCAACGACTTCGCGGAACTGGTGCGGCACCGGCTGGAATGCACCGCTCCGGGGCTGGTGCTCGACCTGTCCGGTATCGAGTTCATCGACACCGACGGGGTGCTCACTCTTCTCGAAACCGCCGCACGGGCGCGGGCCCGTGGGATCGAACTGGTGCTGGTACCCGGCCCAGCCGTGACCAGACTGCTGGAGCTGCTGGAGGTCGGCGACAGGTTCGTCCACGCGGAGTCGGCCGAGCACGCGGTCAGCAGCGCGCAAGCCACCGTCCGGGACCGGCCGCGTTGAACGGCCGCCACCACGTCCCGGCAGAGTGCTGTTACCGAGCGACGTCGTCGAACAGCGGAACGGATTCCGAAGCGAGCTGCAGCTCCTCGCGTGGCTCCACGACGAGCACCGGCGGGCTCTCACCGGAACGGCTGATCACACCGTCCTCGGCACGGTTCCCGGACAGCCCGGCGGGAACCCCCAGCGGCGAAAGCCGCTCGCAGACTCCTTCGCGCACTTCTGGCTGGTTCCAGCCGATCTCGCCCGTGAGCACCACGGCATCGACACGACGCAGATGGGTGGCCATCGCCGCCAGCCCCTCGGCGGCCCGCCCGCAGAACACCTCGATCGCCAGTCCGGCCGCGGCCCCACCACGGTTCGCCGCGGCGACGAGCTCCCTGGTGTCGTCGGAGTACCCCCCGGACAGGCCGTACAGCCCGGACTCCCCGTACAGGGAATCGTTCAACTCGTCGAGGCTCACCTGTCCGTGGCGCAGCAACCACAGCAGAGCGCCGGGATCCACGTTCCCGCTGCGCCGGGCCATCACGATCCCGCCCAAGGGGGTCAGCCCCATGCTCGTCGCCACGCTGGCACCGGCACGCACCGCGCAGACCGAGCTCCCGCCACCCAGGTGGGCCACCAGCACGTCGAGGTCCTCCCGGGGCGCTCGCAGCAGTTCGCCCGTACGACGCAGCGCCCACGCGTAGGAGATCCCGTGGAACCCGAAACGGCGGGTGGCTTCCCTCCAGCGTTCGGGCACCGGCTCGACACGTGCCGCCTCGGGAACGGTCTCGTGGAAAGCGGTGTCGGGGCACAACGCCTGCGGAAGTTCGGGGGCCGCGTGCCCGGCGCGCTGGAGCAGCTGGACGGTGGAGGGAACGTGCTGCGGTGCCAGCGGCTCCAGCTCGTGCAACGCGTCGACGGTGTCCCGGCCGCACAGGTCCGGCCGGGGGAAACGGCGTCCTCCGTGCACCAGCCGGTGGGCCACTCCACGCACTACGGACCGGTGCCTTTCGAGGAACTCGTCGAAAGCGCGCAACGACTCCCCCGAGGTGGGTGGCTCACCCGTGTGGCGGGAGTCCAGCAACCGGGGCGAGAAGTCCGCCGTGACCTCGACCGCATCGAGCCGCAGGCTGTTCGACCCCGGGTTCACCGTCAGAACACCGGTATTCACGTCATCCTCCGATCCCGTGCTCGTCGCCCGCTTCCGCGCTCCCCGCTCCCTCGCCGGAGCGTTCCTCGGAACCGGGGCCCTGCCAGGTCCACTCCGCGACCTCGGGAAGGTCCCGGCCGTGCTCGCGGGTGTGGAGATCGTGCTCGGTGCGTTTGTCGATCATCGCCTGCCGCACGTCCGCGGCTCCCGCCCCCAGCCCGGCGACGTGGTCGATCACGTCGACGACCAGCGCGTAGCGGTCTATCCCGTTGCGCACAGCCATGTCGAAGGGCGTGGTGGTGGCCCCTTCCTCGCGGTAGCCGCGCACGTGCAGGTTCCGGTTCGGCCTCCCGTGCGTGAGCCGGTGGATCAACCACGGATAACCGTGGTAGACGAACACCACCGGCTTGTCGGCCGTGAACAGCGATTCGAACTCGGTGTCCGGGATGCCGTGCGGGTTCTCGTGCCCGCCCTGCAGACGCAGCAGGTCGATCACGTTGACCACCCGCACCCCCAGCCGCGGGAGCCGGTGCCGCAGCAGGTCCACCGCGGCGAGGGTCTCCCTGGTGGGCACGTCGCCGGCGCAGGCGAGCACCACGTCCGGTTCCCCCTCGGCGGTTCCCGCCCACTCCCACGTTCCGATCCCCCGCACTACGTGACGCCGAGCCTCGTCCATCGCCAACCAGTTCGGCTGGGGCTGCTTACCGGAAACGACCACGTTGATTCCGTTCTCGCCGCGCAGGCAGGTGTCGACGACGCAGAGCAGCGTGTTCGCGTCCGGAGGCAGATACACCCGGACCAACTCCGGCTTCTTGTGCGTGACGTGGTCGAGGAAGCCGGGGTCCTGGTGCGAGAAACCGTTGTGGTCCTGCTGCCAGACGTGCGAGCTCAGCAGATAGGTCAACGAGGGGACCGGCCCGCGCCACGACAGTTCGCCGCTGACCTTCAACCATTTGGCGAACTGGTTGAACATCGAGTCGACGATGTGCACGAACGCCTCGTAGCTGACCAGCAACCCGTGCCTGCCCGTCAGCAGGTAGCCCTCCAGCCAGCCCTGGAGGGTGTGCTCGCTGAGCACCTCCATGACCCTGCCGCCGGGAGCCAACCCGACGTCCACCGACTCCGTGTCCGCCTGCCAGGCCCGCGAGGTCGCGGCGTGGACGGCGCCCAGTTTGTTCGAGTCCAGTTCGTCGGGGCAGAAGATCCGGAAGCCGCGCCGCCGCGCGTTCGCGGAGAACACGTCACGCAGGTACTCCCCGAGCGCGGCCATGGGCGATCCGACCCCGCCACCACGTCGGGGGACGTCCACCGCGTACCCGCGGACGTCCGGAAGCCTCAGCGCGACCGCCACGCCCCCGTTGGCAGCCGGATTGGCCCCCATTCTCCTGCGCCCCTCCGGAATCGCGTCGGTGACCACCGAACGGGGCCGGCCCCGTTCGTCGAACAGCTCCTCCGGGGCGTACTCGCGCATCCACCGCTCCAGCAGCCCGAGCCGCTCCGGATCCTCCGCGGGGGACTCCAGCGGGATCTGGTGGGCCCGCCAGGTTCCCTCCACGGGCTCACCACCGAGCTCGCCAGGGCCCGTCCACCCCTTCGGTGTGCGCAGCACGACCATCGGCCACCGCGGCCTGGTTCTCGTGCCGTGCTCCCGTGCGGACCGGCGGATCTCCCGAATGTCGTCGACCGCGCGGTCCAGGGCCCCGGCGAGCTCCCGGTGCACCCGCTCCGGGTCATCGCCCTCGACCAGGTAGGGAACGTGCCCGTACCCGCTCAGCAGCGCGGAGAGCTCCTCGTCGCCGATGCGGTCCAGCAGGGTCGGGTTGGCGATCTTGTACCCGTTCAGGTGCAGCACCGGAAGCACCGCGCCGTCGTGGACGGGATCGAGGAACTTGTTGCCGTGCCAGGCCGTGGCCAACGGCCCCGTCTCCGCCTCGCCGTCCCCGACCACGCAGACCGCGATGCGTTCCGGGGCGTCGAACACCGCGCCGTAGGCGTGCGCCAGGGAATAGCCCAGTTCCCCGCCCTCGTTGATCGAACCGGGGACTTCGGGACCGCTGTGACTGGGCATCCCCCGCGGGAAGGAGAAGTTCCGGAACAGCTCGGCCATCCCGTCCTCGTCCCTGCCCACGGCCGGGTACATCTCGCTGTAGGAGCCTTCCAGCCAGGTGGCGGCCTGCACGGCCGGGCCGCCGTGCCCCGGCCCGGTCACGTACAGCACGTCGAGATCACCGTGGCGGATCAACCTGTTGAGGTGGGCGTAGACGAGCGTGAGCCCGGGCACCGTGCCCCAGTGGCCGAGCAACCTCGGTTTGATGTGCTCGGCGCGCAACGGCTCGCGCAGCAGCGGATTCGCCGTCAGGTAGAGCTGGCCGACGGCCAGGTAGTTCGCGGCTCGCCAGAAGGCGTCCACTCGCTCGTACTCGCCGTCCGCGAGCGACGCCGCGGGAACGGTCCGCATCCAGGAGACCCCCGTCTCGTACGGGCACTTGCGTGTTCTGCACCGAACTCACCCGACCTGACCGCGGACGCGGTCCCGTGTCCACGGGGACGAGGTCAGGTCGTGTGCATCTCGCCGGTGCTTCCGGAGTCGAGGAGCTCCCGGAGCCGCTCCGGCAACGCGTCCCGCACCTTGTCCATCTGACCGCCCTGGGTGGCCTCGCGCAGCACCTCCATGACCACCCGGCTGGAGTACACGGCCTGGGGCTCGTCCAGCCCGCCACGGGCACCCACCCGATCGAGGAACTCCTTCAGGTCGAAGCGCTCGCCGCTTCCCGCGCCGCTGAACACCTCGGTGCGCCGCAGGTGCTCGCCGATCTCCCGCGGAAGCTGGGCGGCCACGTGGTCGGCGAGCTGTTCCGGGATCCGCTCGCCGAGCGTTTCCAGCGTCGCCCGTGTGACCGCCTCGGCCGCCCCCCGGCTCGGCAGCTTGGCACGGTCCTGCACCTGGCCGATGAAAGTGTCGTGTTGCATGATCCTCCCCAATCGACGCCGTACTTCGATCGACGCTGTGCTTCAGCAGGGGGTTACCCATAACGCGCGGCTGTGCAACCTCCCACCGGGAGTCGACGGCGGTCAGTCCGTGCCCTTCTCCTCCCCGACGCCTTCCCGCCTGCGACGGCGCGCTCGGCGTTCCTGCTCCCGCCTGCTGTAAGTCGCCCGCCGCACCGCGGCCTCGCTCTCCAGACTGGATCCCAGCGCGCCGGCGATGGTGCCCATCGAACTGGCCAACCACACCAACTTCACGTACTCGAAGAACCCCACCGAGTGCCCGAGCTGGGCCTCCATGTAGGAGGCGGAGATGACGGCCGCCGCGGCCAGCAGCGTCACGGCGAACAGCAGCACGTACATGCACAGCACACCGATCAGCAGGGTCAGCACGGTGGCCGCGTTGTACAGTGCGGCCCGTTTCGCGTCCACGTGCCGCGCGGGGTGCTCCCACAGGCTGTTGTGCACGGTGATCCAGACGGCCATCACCACCACGGCGAAGCAGGAGATCGCCACCAGCCGCTGCACGCTCAGCGCATCGGCCATACCCCAGATCGACGGGTAGAAGATCCCGAACGCGGCCGCGGCGGCCGAAGCGGCGATCGCCCTGGACAGGCTGGGCACCAGTCTCCACGGGCGGTTGTCCCGCACCATCCCGAACAACAACCGCAGCCTGCCCCGCGCACCGGTCAGCGCCAGGTGCAGATCGATGTTCTCCTGATCGGAGGGAACCTGACGCACCGGAGACGCGAACTCGGTGGGGCGCCTGCGTATGTGATGGTGACTGCGGCTGACCGCACGACTGCCGCTCGCTCCCAGCTTCTCCTTGCTGAGCACACCGACCACGTGCGCCACGGTGTTGCGCGCGTGGGCGCGGGGGCGCAACCAGCCGATCGCGGGCAGTGAGGCCAGCCCGACACCACGCTTCACGTCGACGTCGGCCACCACGGGACGGCTCCCGTCACTGCGGGGCAGCTCGGTGATGCAGACCATGAGGTCCCACTGCTCGGCGGGCATCTTCTCCGCCGCCTCGTCCAGGGGAATACGGCCCTGCTCGTCCAGTGGAACCTGTTCGGAACGAACGCACACCCGCCAGACGACCTCGCTGTTCACCCGGTCCGCCAACACGCCGGGCAACTCCGCGCTCAGCTTCTGAGCGATGTCGGTCGGCCTTCCCGGATCGGACAGCAGCCCCACCGTGGCCGTCGGTGCGGTCCTGTCCTCCCCCGACTCCGCGTTCAACGGCGCTGTCACCTCCCCGGATCGCGAGCCCGTGTTCCTGCGCGGGTTCCACCGGGAAGGTTCCACGGTGATCCCGGCGGCAAACTCCCACCCGAGCGGGAGCGCGCTGCCGCGGGAGGTTTCACCCCGGCTCATCCGGGATATCCGCGAGTAAGCGTGTCCCCGGAACGAGCCGGACACCGAAGTCCCGGGCACCCCCGCCCGAACACTCGAACGCGTGCGCATCGACGCCGCAGGAGAACACCATGCCGCGGGAACTGGTCACCAACGAGGGCGATCTGATCGACATCGTGGACAACGATCACCGCACTCTGGAACGTGCTTTCGAGGAGTACGAGGGCGGGTCAGGTGACTCGCGGAACCGACGTGATCTGGTCGAGTACATCACCGCCGAAATGATCCGCCACATGGTGGCCGAGGAGGAGTACCTCTACCCGGCGGTACGGGAGAAGCTGGACGAGCTCCGCTCCACCACCGAGCGGGAGCTCTCCGAGCACGCCCGGTTCGAGCGGGAGCTGAAAGCCCTGGAGGGCATCACCTCCGAGCAGGAGGAGTTCGACCGGCGCACCCGTGCGCTGTTCCGGGGGTTCCGGGAGCACATGCGCGGCGAGGAACGGGAACTGCTCCCGCGCCTGTACTCCGCGTGCAGCGCCCGGCAACTGCTGGCCCTGGGCAGCAAGATCACGATGGTGCGCTCCGTCGCCCCGACACGGCCGCATCCGGCGGCACCGAGCCATCCGCCCGCCAACATGCTCCTGGATCCGGGGATGGGCCTCGTCGACCGCGTGCGGGACGCGCTATTCGGCAGACAACGTTGACCGGCCGGGAAGCGGTCTCGCCTCGTGGCCGTGGCGATCTCGACGCGGGGGAGCCCGGGCCGGACTCACCGGGCCCGACCGGGCGCCGCCGGAGAAATCCGCTCAGGACCTGCCCGAGGAGCCACGACGCGCGGCTTGACGGTGGGCCCTCGCGTGCTCCGAAGCCCTCCGGCGCGCGTGGTCCCGCCGCACGGACAGGACCTGGTCGACGGTCGCTTTGCCCTCCCCCATGGCGACCTCGGCTTCCAGCAGTCGCCGCTCCTGCTCGTCCGGCTCCTCCGCGCTCAGTTGCTCCTCCGGATCCGGGCGGCGGGAACGCATCGGATGCGCGCGCCGGTAGGGGTTGTCGGGCGGCAGCCCTCCCGAGACCCTGCCGTAGAAACCGAGCACGAGCAGGAAGACACCGACGACCAGGCTGAAGAACACGTTCGGCAACCGGAACGCCAGGATGTTGAACGACGTGTGCAGGATCGCCAGGTGCACGATCCCCGACAGCAGGAACAGCGCAGCGAACACGACACTCGTCGTGGAGGAGGCCTTCGGCCCCCACAGGGCCGCTCCCACCAGGAGCGCACCGGCCACCACGGAGATGACGGCCAGCGCACCGTTGCTGGACAGCCCGTACACCCACTGGCCTTCCGTCCTGAACCAGGAAAGCCCTCGGATCAGCCCCGTGACCGCGAACACGAGCAGGGCGAGTCCGATAACGGCCGCGCCCGAGCGGTGTATCCAGTGCACCATGCGAGGACCCAGCGCCATGGTCGGACCTCCGAGAACCCGAGAGTTCGTTCGACAACGGACTGCCCACTGCCGCGAGATCCGAAACACTCCCCGGCGAGTTCCACGCGATCAACCGCTCCCGCGCCCCCGTTAGGATGGCGCCATGTCCGCGCCGAGCCACGAAACCCGCCGCAGGCCGCACCGGGTCTACCGGGAGGGCACCGACCCGGATCCCCGCTTCTCCCTGGCCAACGAGCGGACTTTCCTCGCGTGGCTGCGCACAGCGATGGCGCTGATGGCCGCGGGGGTGGGCATCGAGGCGGTGAACACCACCACGGCCCTGTTGCACGCCCCGCTCGTCACGGCGCTCGCCGTGCTGCTGCTGATCGGCGGCGTGCTCATCAGCGCGGTGTCGTTCACCCGCTGGGCCACCACGGAAAAGGCGCTGCGCACCGGAAGGCCGCTGCCTCCCCCGCGAATGGGTGCTTTTCTCGGCTACGGGCTCGCGGCCGTCGGGGTGGCCGTCGCGGTGCTGCTGGTACTGCTCGGCTTCTGAGCCCGTTCCGCACCGGAACCGCTGGACCGGCCTCAACGGCCCGGCGACGACCGAGAAGCCCCCGCCCGCGGAGCGCTCCGCCCCGCAAGGAGACCCAAGCGAACGGAGCTGATCGAGATGGGCCACCCCGGTGAGCCCCCCGAGCCCCCGCCCGGGCTGCAGACCGAGCGCACCACACTGGCCTGGCTGCGCACCGCCCTGACGTTCCTCGTGGGCGCTCTGGTGCTGCTCAAACTCGTCGCGCACACCCGCCCGCGGCTCGCGGTCGGCGCGGCCTGCGTGCTGCTGCCGGTGGCGGGAGTGGTCAGCGGCCTGGCCGTACTGCGGCACCACTCCGGGAACCGGGAGCACGAACCGCGGCCGCTGGTCGACGGGACGCTGCCCGCCGGAATCACGCTGCTGGCGGTCCTGGTGGCCGCACTGGGCGCGCTCTACGTGCTGGCCGGTTGAAAACACCGACCTCACGGGCCTCTGCCCTCTCGGAACCTCCTCGGACCCGCCGCAACGGAATACTTGCCCGTGGGAGGAAACGCTGTGACGCTGGTCGTGGAAGGGTCGAACGGAGCAGGACCGGGCCTTCCGGCACGAGACCTCCGATCGGGTTGGCAGATCGGTTATGACAGGCACGATTCCGCTGGGCCGCGTAGCGGGGATTCGCCTCGGACTGCACTGGAGCGTGGCCGGTATCGTCGGGCTGATCGTTTTCGTGCTCGGCTCCTATTGGCTGCCGAGCACCTTTCCCGGCCACGCCGCCTTCCTCTACTGGCTGTCCGGGGGAGTAGCCGCTCTGCTGCTGGTCACCTCGGTGCTGGTGCACGAACTGGCTCACGCGCTCGTGGCCGTCCGGCGCGGTGTGCCGGTGGACGGGATCACCCTGTGGCTGCTGGGCGGCGTCTCCCGGCTGCGCGGTGAGGCGTCCAACCCGCGGGTCGACCTGCTCATAGCAGTGGTCGGACCGGTGGCCAGCGGCCTGCTCGCCGGGGTCTTCGCCGGTCTCGCCTGGGTGCTGGCCGCGTTGCAGGCGGGACAACTGAGCGTGGCCGTCGCAGGGTACCTGAGCGCGCTGAACCTGGTCGTGGCCGTGTTCAACCTGCTGCCCGCGGCCCCGTTGGACGGGGGCCGGATCCTGCGCGCCGCGATCTGGTCCCGAACCGGGGACCGCTTCAAAGCCGCCGTGTGGGCCACGCGCACCGGGGCGGCGTTGGGCTTCCTGCTCATCGCCTACGGCTTCTACAACCTGGTGACCCGCGGTTTCGAGGGGATCTGGGCGGTGCTGATCGGGCTTTTCGTCATCCAGGCGGCCGGGGCGGAGAAGCAGCAGGCCCAGGTGAGCGCGGCGCTCGCGGGAGTCCGGATCGAGGACGTCATCGGTATCGGTCTGGCGCCGATCGGTGCGGAGTCACCGGTGCGTACCGCGCTGACCGTCTCCGGCATGCACGGAAACGCCGCCCTCGCCGTCACGGACACGGCCGGACGTACGGAGGGGGTGGTCGCCCCCGAACAGCTACGCGCGGTTCCGGTCCCGGATCAGGAGCGCACAACGGTACGACAAATCGCCCGGCCCGTCTCCGCGTTCGAGTCCGCCACCGCGGGCGAAGCCCTGACGACCGTGCTCCCCCGGCTCCGGGCCCCCGGTAACACTTCGATTCTGGTTCTCGAGAACGATCGTCCCGTGGGAATGGTTCTCGGCACGGAGCTCAACAGGATCGTCACCGACAGGATGACGAGACCGCGCACCCGGACCGCCCCGGGAGAGACGGGGGCTCCTCCCGGGGCGGAACCGCCCGCGGACTGGTGGTATCCGGGGCAGGGACGCCGCCGTTGAACCCGTTCGAAGTCCCGAGCACGGGGTAACCGCTGCTCGATGTGCCCCGCAAAGCAGCAGGGCTCCGACTCGTGTGCCGGTGGCCGCCCCCGGATGAAACTCCGCTACGGGTCCTCGGACGTGGCCGCGGGAAAGTCCGCCGACAGCGCGTCGCACGTGGGATAGGACGGATGTGTGCCGGGATATCGCACGCTGTACGCACCCACCCGCACGCCCCAGCGGGTCGCGGTGGCGAGTGTGTCTCCGAGGCTGAGCCGCCAGGCCACGGTCGCGGCGAAGGCATCTCCGGCACCGGTGGTTTCGAGCACCTCCACCGCCGGTCCGGGGAAATGTCGGGTGTGGCCGTTCTCGGAGACGACCGCTCCCGCCGCGCCGAGGGTGACCACGGCCGAGCGAGCTCCGAGACGGCACAGCGCCTCGGCGTGGTCGGTGACGGAAGCACCGGGCGGGTGTTCTCCGTTCCGGTGCAGGATCTCGCGGGCCTCGTGTTCGTTGACGATCAGCGGATCGGCCAGTGCCACCACGTCCGGGGGAAGCTCAACGACCGGAGACAGGTTCAGCACCACGCGGGCGGCGGACTCGTGCGCGGCCCGAGCGGCCGCGACGACGGTGGCGACCGGAACCTCGAGAACGAGCGAGACGACGGACGCCTCGACGAGCACCGAGTGCGCGGCATCGAGGTCGGCGGCCGACAGCCGCGCGTTGGCGCCGCCTGCGACGAGGACGGTGTTCTCCCCGGACTCAGCGACCGCGATCAGTGCTGTTCCCGTGGGGGCGTCACCGTCACGAAGGGTGCGTGTGACGTCGACTCCGTCCGCGCGCAGAGCGTTCAGCAGTACATCGGCATGCGCGTCGGTGCCCACTCGGCCGACCATGGCTGTGCGTGCTCCCAAGCGGGCGGCGGCCACCGCCTGGTTCGATCCCTTGCCACCCGCGCTCGTGTTCAGCTCGGTCGCCCGCAGCGTTTCGCCCGGCGACGGATGACGCTGCACCCGCGCGGTCAGATCGGCGTTGAGGGAGCCCACCACGACGAGGTCGATGGCGTGCGACATCGCAGGTCCTTTCTCGCAGGGCCACGAGCGTTACGCGGCGTGGTGGGAGTCGGCGTCGAAAAAGCCGCACAGTCGTTCGGTCAGTTGCTGGGGAAAGCTTCGTTCGGTGCGCAGCACGACGCGCGCACTGGTGTCTTCCCGGTTCGGGAAGTCGCTGTAGCTCCCGCGGGTGTCGGCGATGGTCGCGCCGCGGGCCGGGCCGTCTCCGGTGTCCACATCGACCGCCAAACCAGGTGCCCGGTGACAGGGGATGTCGCCGACGGCGACGGCCGCCGCGAGGGGATCGTGGCAGGCGGCGCTGCGGGCCCCGAACACGTCCCGCTCGTAGAAGTCGAGGTAGTGCCCCAGGATCGAGGCAGCGAAGGAGGGCACCGCACGGCCGGTTCGCTCAAGTCGGTTGTGGTGCTCCTCGGTGAGGAGTTCCGTCATGGTGACGTCCAGCGGCACCAGCGTGATGTCCCACCCCGCGCGAAGGACGATCCGGGCCGCTTCGGGATCGTTGTGGATGTTGGCTTCGGCGGCAGCGGTGACGTTGCCCGGATGATGGATCGCTCCGCCCATGACCGTTACGTGTTCGACCAGTTCGGGCAGTTTCGGTTCGAGCAGCAGCGCTGTGGCCAGATTGGTCAGGGGACCGAGCGCGAGCAGCCGCAGCCGGCCGGGGTGCTGCCGTGCCAGGCGCACGATCGTTTCCGGTGCAGGCTCCTCCCGCGGCGCCGATGCCGGCGCGGGCAACCCCGCGTTGGCCAGGCCGTCCTCGCCGTGCACGAACGGCGCGGGGTGGAAAGTTCCCCGCCAGTTGACGCGGGCGCCGATCGTCACGGGAACGTCCTGACGTCCCACCAGTTCGAGCACGCGCAGTGTGTTGTCCGCGGCCGTGACGGCGTCGGTGTTGCCGAACACGCTCGTGACGGCTCGGAGATCGACGGCGGGGTCACCGAGTAGGTACAGCAGCGCCAGCGCGTCGTCGATGCCGGTGTCGCAGTCGACGATCAGGGGTTCCTCCGTGGCCATCTGTGGGGTGCCTTCCTGCTCGGTCACTCGGTGTCGAGGTGTTTTACGGATCTGGTACGTGGTGGTCCGACGCGCTGCCCGGAGTGGCTGTTCGACGGCAGGCAGGGGCGTGTTCGTCGAGCGGATCCGCTCGGCCCGGGGTGGTGGGCGCGCTACGGCAGAGCTTCCTCCGGAGCGCGGGGGGGAGTCGACGTGTCGCCCGTCGAGATCCACGGGCGGACGTCGCAGCGGTTGACCACCCCATCACGGTCCGCTTCCTGAACACCTTCTGATGTCAGACAACATAGAAAGAGTTCTCTCGTTTCGTCAACACTTCGTCACCTCGGATCGAGATAAATACTAGTCAAAGCTTGACTTCGTTGAGACTGAGCCGGTAAACCCTTCCGTCAACAAGCAGAACTTGTCAGACATGAGTGAGTTCGGTTGCACCCAACCGGGCTCGTCCACGCCACCCGCACCCCCACATGTGGCTCCCCCCCGCTCCCAACCTCGGTAGAGGTGGAAGTTCTTATGACGACGCTCCGAGATCCGTCACCGAGCGCGGTGTCTCCGTCCCGCCATACCGGGTTGCTGAGCACGTTGGTACTCGCGGTGGCCGGATACCAGATCAACGCCACCATGCTCGCCCCGGCGCTACCGGACGTGATCGAACGTTTGGACACCACCAGCGGACCGGCCGGACTGGCCCAGACGCTGTTCTTCCTGTTCGCCGCGATCGGACAGGTCACGATCGCGCGGCTCAGCGACCACGTGGGGCGACAGCGCATGCTGCTGGCGACGCTGGGGACGCTCATCGCCGGTGAAGCGGTCTGCGCCCTCGCGCCGAACATCGGGATATTCGTCATCGGCCGGATGTTGCAAGGGGTGTCCTCGGGGACCTTCTCCCTGGCGTACCTGATCCTGCACGAGTCCCTACCGCCCCGAAGGTTCGGGCGTGCTCTCGGAATCGTCACCGCGGTCAACGGCGGCATCGCGGGCATCGACGCGGTGCTCGGTGGCATGGTCGCCGACACCGTCGGTTTCCGCGGCATCTTTCTTGCCAGTCTGCTAATCACCGCCGGGGCCACCGCAGCGGTGTTCATCTGGGTTCCGTCCACGAGCGCTCCGTCAACCGGCAAGATGGACTGGAAAGGCGCTCTCCTGCTCGGTCTCGGACTGACCGGCGTACTGCTCGCCCTCAACGAAGGCAGCAGCTGGGGGTGGGGTTCTCCCGGAACGCTTGGGCTGCTGCTCGGCGGTCTTTCGGCTCTGGTGCTGTTCTCCCGGGTGGAAGGCAGGACCCGTGACGCGCTCATCGACACCGCGACACTGGCCTCTCGCCGAGTGTGGCCGCTGTTGCTGACCACCGTGTTCACCCTGGCCGGAGTGTTCGGAATGCTCAACTTCACCATCCCGTTGCTGACCCAGAGCTCCGAGAGCGGATACGGGATGTCGGCCACCCTTTCGGCGCTCCTGTTTTTGACCCCGGCCTCGGCTCTCGGGATCGTCGCGGCCCCGATCGCCGGACACTTCGCACCTCGAATCGGCTGGCGACGCTCGATCCTGATCGGCCTCCTGGGTACGGCCGCCGCGTTCCTTCCGCTCGCGCTGGCGCCCCGGGTGCCGTGGGTCCTGTTCGCCGCGCTGGCGATATTGGGCGTCACCTACACCGGCTACAGCCTGACCGCGCTGACCGGGCTAGCGGTCGAATCCGCGCCCCCGGACAAACCCGGCTCGTTGCCCGGGATCAACGGAGCTTGCTTCGGCATCGGCTCCTCGCTCGGCATCGCCGTCGTCTCCAGTGTCGTCACCGGTATCACGTCGGGCGGGCCTCCGACATTCGAGGCGCTGCACACGGCACTGTGGGCATCGGCGGGACTCGTCGTGCTGGCCCTGCTGGCCGCTCTGCTCATCAAACCCACCCCGGAAACCGGCGCGCAGGAAGTGGCCACCGCCCGATGAGGGATGACGAGGTGCCGAACAGCACTTCCGGCTCATCCGGGGCGTACCCGCCGGAGAGCGCCGACGTCGATCCCCGAACGATCCTGTCGTTTACTGCCCTCCAACCATTGAAGGAGTAGAGCGTGTCTCGTCAACCGCTGGTCACTTCGCCGCGCGCTCGTCGCGTTCTCACGGCGACCGCCACGGCCGTTGCTCTCGCCGGTGCTGCGTTGTTCAACACCGGCGAGGGAACCGCGGGGAGCAGCACTCCGCAAACCGACCGGAACATCCCCAACCTCGATCAGGTCAAGACCGAGATCGAGGCGTATTACGGCGACGTCGAGACCGAGAACGGCGAGCATTACGCCTCACCGGACAGCAGCTACGCCAAACAGGTGCGCCGTATCGAGGACCAGATCCGGAGAAGCCTGAACCAGGCCGCCGTGAACGAGGCCGACGGCAAACCGGCCCTCGTCGTCGATGTCGACGACACCACCCTGCTCATGTACAACTTCGAGCGGCGGATAGGCTACGACTTCACCGGCCGAGCCCAGGACAAGTATCTCGAATCGACCGATGCGAACCCCGTCTTCGGCATGCCCGCCCTCGTGAACCGGGCACACGACAAGGACATCGCAGTCTTCTTCGTGACCGGCCGCGAGGAGTACCAGCGCGACTGGAGCGTGCGGAACCTGAAGAAAGCAGGGTACGACGTGCCGGTCGACAAGGAGCACTTCTTCTTGGACAACACCAACAACCCGCCGCCGTACTTGGAGTGCGGCAGCGAGTGCACGACGGTCGAGTACAAGTCGGGGACTCGCAAGCACATCGAGTCCCGGGGGTACGACATCCTCGCCAACGTCGGTGATCAGTACAGCGATTTGAAGGGCGGCTACGCGGACAAGACCTTCAAGCTGCCGAACCCGATGTACTACATCCCCTGACAGTAACGATTCGAGGCGGCCCCGCTGGGCTCCCGTTGATCAGCGGGGCCGCCTCGTCGCGCGGGCGTCGTCCGAGTTCTGCGGCGAGCTCTCCGAGCGGCCGGGTCCAGTGATCGGCGCGCGGGTCACGCGACTTGGGCGGTCCGGTGTGCTCGGTCCCGGCCGCCCGATCCCCTCGTGCGCGGTGTCCCGGGCAGCCCTCGGGGTGATCTCCTTCGGTCGACAGAAGCGTGATCAACCAAGCACTGCCTCCCGAACACCCGGATCGGCACAGCGGCGGCGAGGGATGAGCGACTTGCTCAGGGAATTCCGAAAGTGTCCTCGACCTCCACGGCGGCCACTCCGGACAAGCCGCGCACTTCCTCGGCGTCGGCCGAGGACAACGATCCGATGACCACGCCCAGCTGGTCGAGCACCTGCTCCACGTGCATCCCGGACCGCCGCAGCTCCTCCGCGGCGGTCTCGGGGTCGTTCATCCACTCCTCACCGAGGGTGATCACCACTCTCTCGGACATCCACCGTCCCTTCGAGAACCATCGCCCGGTGCGGAAAAGACCGCACGCACACCGTCACAACGGGGCCTTGACCAGGCCTGCCCCCACGTCGGCCGCGGGCAACTCCAGACGTTGCGCCGCACGAACCAGTGTCGACCACAGGGCCTCCCCGCGCGCGCCGCTGCGCTCGGCCCACAACGCGGCGATACCCGACACGTGCGGGGTCGCCATGCTCGTCCCGGAGATCGTGTTGTAACGCTGGTCCATGGGCCAGCTCGAGTAGACCTCCACTCCCGGTGCTGCGATGTCGACCTGTCCTCCCTCCACGGAACTGCTGCGTGCCGAGAAGTCGGCGATGCCGAGCTTGGAGTCCAAGGCGGCAACGGCCATGATGGAGGGGCTGTTGGCCGGGACGCCGACGAATCCGGGGTCGCCCGCGCTGCGTTCCGCGTTGTTGCCCGCCGCGGCGATGATCAGCGATCCTCGGTTCAACGCACGCTGCCCGACGGTCTCGTAGCGTTTCGAGACCTGGCGACTGTTGGCGCCCAGCGACATGGAGATCACTCGGCAGTCGTTCTTGATGGCCCAGTTGATCGCGGCGAGGATCTCGGTGTCCGAACCCGACCCCTGGTCCCCGAGGACTTTGCCCACCAGGATTTCGGCCTCCGCCGCGACACCGTAACGACGGCTGCCCGGGGGTTCGGGTGGGTTCTGCGGTCCGCAGGAGGTGCCCACGCAGTGCGTACCGTGCCCGTTGCCGTCCTGGCCCGGTTGGCCGGGCACGAACGACCGGGTGCTCAGCTCGCGTCCCTCGAAGTCCGGGTGCTGCGTGTCGAATCCGGTGTCCAGTACGGCCACGCTGATGCCCGCACCGGCCAGCGGCGACTTCGTCGTATCCGTGGCCTGCAGCCCCCAGGTGGCCTGATCCGTGTCGGCGAACTGCTGGGAGGGGCTCGCCACCGACCAGGTGGGGGCCGCTGAGATCCGCTCGGCGGTTCCTCCATCCGCTTCGGACGCCCGTCCGGAGTCTCCCAGCGCGTACATGAGCTGCTCGGGCTCCACGGAAACGATCCGGGAGTCCTGCGCGGCGGCCTCGGCGATCGCCTCGGCTCTGTCCGGATCAGCGCTGAACACGCCGAGCCCCAGATCGCCGAACATCGTCGCGCCGGCGCTCGCCGCCTGGTCGACGTCCAGCGCGCCGAATTCGAAGTCGCTCGTGCTGACGATGTCGCTCGTCCCGCTCAACGAGCGCAGTGTTTCGATCCCGTCGGCTTCCCGGGCGAAGACCTCGTCGCTCAGTACCACCACATAGCGCCCGGTGGAGGCGTCCGACCCCTCAGCCGGGGCGCCGTGGGCTCGTTTCGAGTCGCCATTTCCCGAAGACGGGCTTCCCGGGGACGGATTGGAACCGGCCATGATGACATCTCTCCTTCGGAACGATCAGCTTTACGGGGAGTTCGGAGTAACGGCCGCATCCGAGTCGATCACGCGTTCCGCGCGGGACGGCGATACTTCGGTTCCGACGGAAAGCCATTTCCCGAAACCACGCACGGTCGACCCGAACTGATCCACACTTGTAACCGTAGCGTGACCCAAAGGTTATTAGCCACCTTCTGCAAGATTTTTGAATAATTTCATTCCGACGGGTGAGTATCACAGTGCCTCGAAGCAATCGACAGTGAACACCCCGAAAGGAGAACACGAAACCGAGTGAATCCCTTTCCCCGAAAGAAGGAACGGCCAAAACGAAATATTTTCAAGTGCTGCCCGGGTGTCCGTCTTGCGACATCACCCGCCCGTGCAGCCCCCGCGACGAGCTCCGGGCCGGCGACGGTCGCACACCCTCGAACCACCCCGGCACCCCGCGGGGAGAATGGTACCCATGGAGGACGTGGAGATCCGGGACGAGACCATCCGACTCGGGCAACTGCTCAAACTGGCGGGAGTGGTCGAGCACGGCGCCGAGGCCAAGAGCCTCGTACAGGCGGGCGAGGTGCGGGTCAATCAGGAGGTCGAGACCCGCAGGGGGAGGCAGCTCGTCCCCGGCGACGAGGTCTCCGTGGGCGAGCAGACACTGCGGGTCAGCACCGGCTGACCGATGTCTTCCGCTCTCCACGTCGTGAGTGCTCGCCGAGCGGAACTTCCCGCGGGTTCGTGAGTGGGCGCCCCGGCACCGGGTAACCACGGGCGCCCCACCCGGCGAACCTCCCGAGACGCCGACTCACGTGCCCGCCACCCGACCATCCGAGCAAGCCGTACCGTGAGGATTCCTGAACGATGTCGGTCCCCGAAACCCGGCCGGTCGGCCCGCGCACCACCGCGTACCTGCAACCACCCGGCGGGTGGTTTCTCAACAACGCGGGCTGGATCTGCGGCGCCGAGCACCTGGTGCTGGTGGACACCTGCGCCACAGAACAGCGCAGTCGCCGCCTGATCGAGCAGGCACGGAGCGGCAACCGGGACCGGGGGATCAGCGCGGTGCTGACCCACGCCCACGGTGATCACGCCAACGGAGCAGGACACGTGGAGCTGGCCGGTGGAACCGTGCGCGCCACGCCTGCCGCGGCCGAGGAGATACGCGGCGGACCGCACACCCATCCCGAGATCTTCGGAGAGGTCCCCTGGGGGGAGATATCCCCTCCCGAGCTGATCACTCCCGTCCCGGAACCGACCGAGATGGATCTGGGTGAGACCCGGATCGAGATCCATCCCGTTCCCGTCCGGGCGCACACCGGTGGGGACCTGGTCGTTCACCACCCGGCCGACAGTGTGCTGTTCACCGGCGACCTGCTGTTCTCCGGAGTCACTCCGCTGGCGTTGCACGGCAGCATAGGCGGATGGATCGAAGCGCTCGAATGGGTGAAAAGGTTCGGGGCGAGCACGCTCGTTCCCGGACACGGTCCGGTCACCACTCCGGCCGAGGACGTGCTCGAGCGGCAGTCCGCTTACCTGCGGTGGCTGCTCGCCGTCACCACGGACCCCGAACCCGAGCACAGCACGCTGCAGCAGCGTGCCCGTGAACACTGGCCGGAGTGGCAGGACGCGGAACGTCACGCGGTCAACCTGCGCCGCGCGCACGCCGAGAACCGCGGTCACGACTTCGATCTCGCCGACGCGGCGTTGGCCATGCTGAGCGCGGCCGGCGGACGCATCCCGCTCGACATCTGATCCGAGTCCGAACCTCCCCTCGGCCTGCTTTCCGTCCGGCGGCCTCGTGCCGACGGAAGCGCACGAGCGACCGCGGGACGGACCGCGCTCACTGATGTTCTCCGATCGTGCTGACGACTGGCGCGGTGCTTTCGGCACCGGCAGCGCCGAGCTCTCGATCCGAGCAGACGGCACCACCGCAGGAGGTTTCGTTCAGCGACCACCTACGACAAGCCGAACAGGAATCCCGACCAGGCCACCGTGTCGAGGAACGTCTTCAACGACTCGGCCGCCTGACGCAGCATCGTCAGACCTTGCTGTGCGGCCGCCGCGGCCTCCTGCGGCGAGTCGGCGACCCACCACACCAGCAACGCGACTGCTACCAGTGAAAGAAGCCCCTTCAGAAGCTCCCCCTTCCCCCGGTTCCCCTGACCCGAGCCAGTGTCCCCGAGCTCGGCCCCGTTCGCTCGCTCGAACAGCCCGCTGCCCGGAAGCGGCACGCCCATAAACCCCCAGTGTTTCCGCATCGTTACCGAGCTGCCTCCGCGACTCCCCGGCGAGCGCTCCACCGTCCGCGGCACTCGCGCGGGCGGCCACCGCTACCGCCCGCGTACGGAGCGCACGGAAACCCGCTCGCCGAAATGCACCTCCGGTCACGCCGAAAAATCTTCGCCGAAGACAATTGATCAAAAAGCGCTCCACGATGACGAGAATCCCCCGAAAGCAGCAACCGGAAGCAACTCCGTTCGGACCAGGACGGGCGCAACGATGAATTCGATTTCCCCGTCCCGCCACGCTGTTGACGCCTTGTCCCGCTCTGAACGAGGATCCCCGCGAAATCCACGAGAGGAAAACACCAGCCAAGTTCGAGACGGAAAGGTTGACTCATGAGATTCGGCGCGCGGAACGATTCCGAAAGACCCGATGACGGCTCCCTCGCCCGGAGGAACTTCCTGAAGCTCGGCACGGCGGGCGCGGCCGGTCTCGCGGTGGCCGGGTTCTCGGCCGGTACGGCCGCGGGCCGCACCGGTTCCGGTCCGCACCGGCCTGCGGGGTCCGCTCCGCTCGCGGTGAACACGATGCCCGACCCGGCACCGGTCGACCTGAAGCAGGGCGGCGGAAAGACCTACCACTCCAGCCCGGGGGACGCGCCCTCCTTCCACGTGAACGACTTCGACGGGTTGAGAGACGCGTTGGAGCAGGCCGGTGACGGCGACATCATCCGGGTCGGGGACGACGCGCGGATCGACCTGACGGGCCGGGAGAACACCCTGTCCATCGCGTCCGGGGTGATCCTTTCCGGTGGACGGGGCAACAACGGCAGCCTGGGTGGGCTGCTGTACACCACTCGGGACAAGAACCCGGTTTCCGACACTCCCCTGCCCATGTTCAAAACCCGCGGTGACCGGGTGCGGTTCACCGGGCTGCGGATCCAGGGGCCCAGACTCGCCGACTACTGGGACCCCGAGGGCAACGAGGGCGACCCCTCCGAACACCAGGAATACAAGAACTACCTGATCGGCGGGATCCACTTCCTCGGCGAGAACTGCCGGGTGGACAACTGCCAGCTGTACGGCTTCACCCACGCGGCCATCTCCGTCGGCGCCAAGGGGTACCCGGTCTCCGCACGGGTGGACCACTCCAGCATCCACAACAACCCCATGGAGCACTTCGGTTACGGGGTGAACCTCTACAACGGGGAATCGGTGATCGAGTGGAACTACTTCGACTACAACAGGCACTCGATCGCCGGATTCGGCTACGAGGAGAACGGCTACACGGCCCGCTACAACCTCGTCGGGGCGCACCCGATCAGCCACGCCTTCGACATGCACGGGTTGAATCAGAACAACGGTGACGGCGAGGTCGCTGGTGGAA
This sequence comes from Actinopolyspora biskrensis, assembly GCF_013408175.1. Classification (GTDB taxonomy): domain Bacteria; phylum Actinomycetota; class Actinomycetes; order Mycobacteriales; family Pseudonocardiaceae; genus Actinopolyspora; species Actinopolyspora biskrensis. Next base: position 1,223,287 of record NZ_JACBYW010000001.1, on the reverse strand, counting down.
CCATCAACATCCACCACAACACCTTCCGGTTCACCCACGACGTTCATCCCGACAACCGGGCCCAGGAGGCCATCGCGATCCGCGGCGTCCCCGCCGACCGGTGCGACATCGACAACAACTGGTTCTACCACGGGTCCAAGCCCACCGAGGTCAACAAGCAGGGCAACGCCTACCGGCAGGAGAACGAGAAGTGGATGCACGTGTGGGCGTCGGGCAACCACTTCGGCCCCGGGGAGCCCGGCTCGGACGTCGGACACCCGCGCTGAGCGTCCCGCCGGGGACGGAGACCACCGCGCGGCTCCGGAAGCGACGGGGGCCGTCCCGCCCCTCCCCATGAATCCGTCCACAGTGCTGCCCCGACCGGGGCAGCACTTCCGGAGCCGACCGGCTCGGGTGAGCACCGGCGGTCGTTCAGAGCTGCCGCAGATCCGCCTGCCGCAGCGCGGCGAGGTCCGGGTAGCCGTCGACGGCCATGAGCAGGTCGGCCTCGGCCAGCAGGGAACGCAGCTGGTGCGCCACGGCGTGCTCACCGCCCGCGGCCAGGGCGTAGGCGTAGGGCCTGCCGACGCCGACGGCGGCGGCTCCGAGGGCGAGGGCCTTGACCGCGTCCGTTCCACTCCGGACTCCGGAGTCGAACAGCACGGGCAGCTCCCCGGCCGCTTCGACGACCTCGGGAAGCATCCGCAGCGCGGGGACCCCGCCGTTGGCCTGCCGTCCGCCGTGGTTGGAACAGTGGATCCCGTCGACACCGTGGTCCTTCGCGCGGCGCACGTCGTCGGGATGCTGGATGCCCTTGAGCAGGATCGGCAGGTCGGTGGCTTCGCGTATCCAGTCGAGGTCCTGCCATCCCAGGGACCTGCCGAAGACGTTGACCCACTCGCCGACCACCGCCGAGGGGTTCTCGGCCGGATTCGCGGGCAGCCGACGGAGGAAGGCTTCGTCGCTGGTGTAGTTGGCCAGGCAGTAGCCGCGCAGCTGCGGGAAGTTGGCCGTGTTCAGGTCCCTGGGGCGCCAGCCGGTCACCCAGGTGTCGACGGTGACGATCAGTGCGCGGTACCCGGCGTTCTCGGCGCGGTGGATCAGGCTCAGCGCCAGGTCGCGGTCGTCCGGGGTGTAGAGCTGGAAGAAGCCCGGCGTGTCACCGAGCTCGGCGGCGACGTCCTCCAGCGGGTCCTGCGTGAGGGTGGAGACGGCCATCGGCACACCGGTGCGGGCGCAGGCACGTGCCGTGGCCAGGTCGCCGTGGAAGTCCTGGGCGCAGAGGCCGAGCACCCCGATAGGCGCGAGGAACAGCGGGTGCGGCAGGGTCAGGCCGAACAGCTCGGTCGACAGGTCGCGATCGCGGGCACCGTTGAGCATGCGCGGCACCAGGCCCCACCGCTGGAACTCGGTGACGTTGACGCGCTGGGTGTGCTCGTCACCGGCACCGCCGGCGACGTAGGAGTGGATCCACGAGGGAAGAACTTCGGCGGCCTTGCGTTCGAGGGAGGCGAAGTCCACCGGCTGGGCCGGCAGGTGCCCGGCGAGCCCGCCCGCGTAGATCTCGGTCTGGTAATCACCGTAGCGCGTCATCCTCGTCTTCCCTTCCGAACACCGGGTGGTGACGAAAGCCCCCTGGGGCTCTTGTCGCTCGGCAGCCTAACCGGCGGTGTGGTTCGGCGTCAGGGCTGCGGCGGCACCGATTCCCCCCGGAGCCGCGCCCGCCCGGCGGGAACGGCCCCACCGGGCGGGCATCGCACTGGTTCTCAACCGGACGCGGTGTTCCGGTCCGGCGTCACTGCCGGACCCGTACCCAGTCGATCAGGTAGCGGGCGGAGTCCGCGGCCACCTCGTCCACGGTGGACTGCGGAAGCCCCGGGTAGGGCTCGGTGACGCCGTTGACTCCCTGCGGGTAACCACCGCCGAGGGCGAAGTTGAGGATCATGAACTGCGGATCGTCGTAGACCCAGGTCCAGCCGTTGTTCTGGATCTCCTGCTTGGTGATCCGGTAGATCCGCTGGTCGTCGACGTAGAAGCTGATCCCGTCGGGGCTCCAGTCGGCGCGGTAGACGTGCCAACCGCCCGGGTCCGTGCCCTCGAAGTGCTGGTCGGCGGTGACCGGCGTGTCACCGTGGTACTCCGGCCCGTGCAGGGCGCTGCTGGTCCACGGTTCACCGACGTGCTCCATCACGTCGACCTCACCGTTGTTCGGCCACGGTTCACCCTCGTCGATCTTCGCGCCGAGCGACCACCAGGCGGGCCACAGCCCGGACGCGTTCCCACCCGAGGGCAGTTTCACGCGTGCCGCGTAGCTTCCGTAGGTGAACTCGAACTTGTCCTGGGTGTTGACCCGACCGGACACGAAATCGTAGGTCCTGCCATCGGGTGCCTGGTAACCCGGTCTGTAGCGCGGGTGCAGCGCCAGGGCACCGTTGCTGGAACCAGCCGCGCCCTGGTCGATGTAGATCGTCTCCGGCGAGTCCACATAGGCCTGCTGCTCGTTGTTGACCGTACCGAAGTTCTCCCCGGTGACCTCGACGTTCCACTTCGACCGGTCGAGCGAACCGCCGGAGAAGTCGTCGAAGAAGACCTGGGTGTCCGCCGCGGTGTCCTGCTGTGGAGCGGCCATCGCGGAAGAGGACATCAACGCGGCCAGCGTCAATGCAGCGGCGGTGGCCGCCGTCTTCGATCGTACGGGCATGGTCCTTCCTCTCGTGGGGTCCAACACGGACATCCCCCCGGTGAATCGATACTGTGCGCCGCGCCCGGTTGACCGATCAAGACAGGAATCGATTCAGTCGGCGGTTTTCACGCCGCACGACCCAGCCGACAGGTCCCTTCGGAGCAGCGTGGTGCAGCAGTCTCCCGCTGTGTGACGCGCCATGAAAGCGATCACGTTGTTCGGTTGACGGACCACACGTGCGACCACGATGCCCCGGGCACGGGACGAAGACCGTTGATCTCCCGGGGTCGTGCTCGTGTGGCCGTACTGACCGGTTCGGGAGTGCTCGCGGTTTCCGGGGCCCTCCGCGTGGTGGAGGCCCCCGAAGCCGTGGAAACCCGGCAAGCACCCTCCACGACGGAGACGAGCACCGCGCCCGGCACGAGCGCACCGGTGAACCGCCCGGCCCCGAACCCGGTGGAAGTGGGGGCCGAAGCTGCGGGCCACGCACGTCGCGGAGTCGTGCCTGGCGGACTCCTTCGGTGAGGAGCGGGCCACCGCCGTCGAGGACCTGCTGGGCGACATCGGGGGCGAACCCGCGTACTCGGAGGCCGTGGCTGAATCACGGAAAGTGCTCGACGCGCTGGACCACTGGAAGCAGAAATGCGCGGGCGCCGCCCCCGGCAGCCAACAGCACAGCACCTGCCTGACCCGCACCGCACCGAAAATCCAGATTGGCCACCTGGAGATCACCCGGGCGGTGTTGCAGGCGGGCATCGACTAGTACCGGGACTTCGCCTTCCCGCTCCACGGGGAGCGTTCCGTGGTGGAGTCTCCCCCGTCTCCCGCCGCTGTTCCCCGCTCGGGACGGCGGCGTTCACCGCGACAAGCCCCGGACTGTCACGAACGGGAGAGGAAGTCCTCCATGCGGGCGATCAGCGCCAACGGCACCTCCTCCGGCGCGTAGTGCCCGGCGTCGGTGAACACCTCCAGCTCCGCGTTCGGGTACCAGCGCAACCAGGTCTCCCGCATGACCTCCGGCGAGAGCGCCTTGTCGTGCGCGCCCGCACACACCAGCACCGGGATTTCGCTGCCCTCGATCCGCTCGTGGATGTCGGTTCCCGCCCACGAGTCGAGATAGCGGCGGAAGGCGCGCTTGTCGCTGCGTTCCACCGAGCGGCGCACGGCCGCCTCCAGCCAGGCCTCGGGGAGACGGTTTCCCGAGGTCATGTCGATGATGGCTTTGCGGTTCACCGGGTTCTCCGCCGCCCCGGTGAACAGTTCCCGGCTCTCCTCGTCCAACGGAACACCCGAGGCGGGTACGGGGGAGACGCCGACCAGGGAACGCAGTCTGTTCGGTGCCTTGATCAACACGTGCTGGGCGATCATGCCGCCCATGGAGTGCCCGAGCACGGAGAACTCGGGCAGTTCCAACGCGTCGGCGGTGGCCAGCACGTCCTCGGCCGCCTCGGAAACCGTGTACTCGCCCGCGTGCTCGAGGGCCCGCCCGTATCCGCGCAGGTCCACGAACACGTAGGAGAACTCGGATGTGTCCAGGTAGGGGTGCAACCCGGCGAAGGTACTCCGGTCGCCGAACCAGTTGTGCACCACCAGCACCGCGTGCTCACCGGAACCGACCCGGTCGTGGGGCAGTGCGTGCGCCATTTCGCCTCCCGAGTGTTCAGAACTCGCAACAGGGTCTCGCGCGGAGCACCGAGGGCGGACCGCCGTGCCGAACGAACCACGCCGTCAGGAGCTCTCGAGTTGTCCGCACGCGAGCCTGTTCTCCCGCCGCGACGGGGTCAATTCCGCGGACGGGTGACACTGTCACCCAGCCTCCCCCGAACGCTTCGCCGCCGGGGTGAATCGCACCGGCAGGTGTTTGATCCCGTTGATGAAGTTCGACACCAACCGGCGCGCCGGACCGGAGAGTTCGAGATCGGACATCCGCCACAGCGCTTCACCGTAGAAGACGCGCAGCTGCAACCGGGCGAAGTGCGCCCCCAGGCACACGTGTGGCCCGTCGCCGAACGCCAGGTGCTCGTTGGGGTCGCGCCGGATGTCGAACTCGTGCGGCCGGGGGAACTTCCGCGGATCGAAGTGGGCCGAGCAGTGGAACACCACGACTTTCTCCCCCTCCCGCACGGGAACCCCGGCGAGTTCGACATCGGTGGTGGCCGTGCGGCGGAAGCTCAGCACCGGCGGGTGGTAGCGCAGGGTCTCCTCCACGGCAGAACCGAGCAGCCCCGGATCGTCCAGCAGGGCTCTGCGCTGGGCGGGATTCTCGGCGAAGGCACGCATCCCACCGGGCAGCGCGCTGCGCACGGTGTCGTTGCCCGCCACCGACAGCAGGAAGAAGAACATCTCCAGCTCGGCCTCGGACAGCCCCCGCCCGTCCACTTCGGCGGTGGCCAGCACGCTCATCAGGTCGTCGTCCGGCCGGCGACGCTTGTACTCGGCGAGCTCGCGCGCGTAACCGAACATGTCGGCCAGCTGCTCCGGCGAGCGCGGGTTGACCGGTTCGCCCGCGGAGTCCACCGCGGACGCGGCGTGTTCCGGGTCCTGGTAACCGATGATCCGGTTGGTCCACTCCAGCAGCATTCCGCGGTCCGACTCGGGCACCCCGAGCAGGTCCGCCAGGTTGAGCAGCGGGAAGTCGTCGGTGACCTCGGCAGGAAGGTCGCACTCGCCGCGTTCGATCACCCCGTCGACCAGGTCGCGGGCCCGCGCGGCCACGTCGGCCTTCAGCCGTTCGACCCGGCGGGGTGTGAAAGCCCGGCTGACTACCCTGCGCAGCTTGTTGTGCTCCGGCGGGTCCAGGTTGAGCATCATGCGGCGGATGAACGGCAGGTCGGCCGGGTCGGGGTCGCGGATCTGGGTGGCACCCAGCCAGGAGGAGAACTCCGCCGGGGACTTCAGCACCCGCACCACGTCGTCGTGCCGGGTGACGGCCCAGAACCCGGGGCCTGCGGGCCAGTCGCCGACCGCGTGCTCACGCTGCCAGCTCACCGGCTGGTTCTCCCGCAGCCAGCCGAAGGCCTGATGCGGGATGCCGTGGGCGTAGCCCCCGGGGTCGAAGACGTCGGGCGGTTCGGACAGGGTGCCGGTCATCGGGCCTCCACGGAGGACGACGCGCTGTCACCGGCCAGCCTGCCACCGCCCGGCGGTGTTGTGAATCACTCCACCTGACCGAGGTCCTCCGCTCTCCCCGGTCGCAGGTGCTCGTTGAGCGGAACCTCCGGAGAGGCCCGCGAGCGGGTGCCCCCACCTCGGGCGGCGACGCACCGCCGCGCTTTCTCACTGCTCGGGTGCGACGGCCCTGCGCGCCCGTTCGTCCACACCGGCCGCACCGAGCGCATCTCGGGGCCGTGCCCTCTGCGGTGGACGAGCAGGGTGCGCTCGAAGGTGATGACCACGACACCGTCCTGGTTGAACCCGACGGTGCGCACCCGCACCACCCCCACATCTTCCCTGGACTCGGAGAGGCGCGCTTCCAGGACCTCGGACTCGGAGTACACGGTGTCGCCCTCGAACACCGGGTTGGGCAACCGCATCCGGTCCCCAGGTTGGCCATCACGTTCTGGGACACGTCGGTGACGCTCTGCCCGGTCACCAGCGCCAGGGTGAAGGTGGAGTCCACCAGCGGGCGGCCGAACTCCGTCCGGGCCGCGTAGTGCCGGCCGAAGTGCACCGGAGCCGTGTTCTGGGTGAGCAGGGTGAGCCAGGAGTTGTCCGTCTCGGTGACCGTGCGCCCCAGCGGGTGGCGGTAGACGTCGCCCACGTCGAAGTCCTCGAAGAACCTGCCCCGCCAGCCGGTGCGCTCCCGCGGCCGCGGGGACTCCGGGGCGGTGTCGGGCTCCGCTCGCTCGTGCTCGTTCATGGGCCGGTTCGCCGCCCTCCTCGTCGGGTGGTCACCACTGCCCGCGCCAGTGTATCCCCGCCCGCGGAACCGCTGCCTTCGAAGACCCCGCCGCTCCGCTCGGCGATCGCGGAGCCGGTGTGGACGGAGCTGTTCCGCACCGTCCACACCGGCGTGCCCGGCGCGGTCACCGGGCGGTCCGCGCGGGTGCTCAGTTCCGCTGGTGCAGTGCGGACAGCTCCACCGCTGCGGCCATGGCCCTGGATCCCGCGTCGTTGGGGTGCAGCCCGTCCCCGCTGTCGTACTCGGGACGCAGCCGCAGCGGGGCCTCGGGGTGGGCGGTGGCGGCGGCGAAGTCCACCACGCCGTCGAAGAGCTCGGTGCCGCGGATCCACTCGTTGACCCGCTGCCGGGTGCGCTCCCGCTCGGGCGTCCACACCACAGAGCCCTTGAACTGGGTGAGCGTGCCGCCGAGCACCCGCATCCCGTTGCGGTGCGCTCGCCGCACGAGCTGCTCGTAGCCGTCGATGAGCTGGGCGGCGGTGGCGTCGTCGGAGATGTCGTTGATCCCCTCCAGCAGGATCACCGTCCCCGCCCCGCTCTGCCCGAACGCGTCCCGCTCGAGCCGGTCGAGTCCGGCGGCCCCGGAATAGGGCTTGCCGGGGCGTTCGGCCAGCAGCCGGTTTCCGCTGATCCCCGCGTTGACCACCGAGAGCCCCGTTCCTCCCTCGGCCGCGCGCAGTCTCCTGGAGAGGTAGTCGGGCCAGCGGTGGTTCGCGTCGACGGTGGTGTCGACCCCGTCGGTGATGGAGTCGCCGAAGGCGACCACCGCGCCCCCGGAACGTGGTTCCGCGGCGACGTCGACCCCGCTCACTCCCATCCAGCAGGTGGTGGTGCCGTAGTGACCGCCCGTGGGCTCGTGGCTGCGGTTGCCCTGGGCGACGTAGTTGGTCTGCGCGGTGAACGGGTGCTGGGTCAGCGGACCGGTCGATCCGGGGTAGTAGACGCTGACCAGCAGCGTGGACAGCGCCTCGACGTCCAGGGCGACCGGGTCGCTGAACACCTCCTCGCCCGCGGGGACGGTGGTGTGCTCGCGCCCGTCGAAGGTCAGCGCACGCATCGTCCCCTCGACCGCTCGGGCCCCCGATCCCTGCACGGCCACCGTGGCCCGACCCACTCGCAGGGGATCCTGACCGAAGGCGTTGGTCAGGCGGATCCGCACCCCGGGGCCACCGGTGCTGAGGAACACGACGTTGCGCACGGTCTGCCCCCGCAGTCCCCCTCCCGCGGGGCACTCGAAGCCGGGGACCTCGCTGCCGCGCACCGGGCTCGCCGCCCAGCTCGCCGTCCACTCCGGACGATGTCCGTGGTGGTCCTCTCCCGCCGCTGCCGCTCCGGGCAGCAGCGGCAGCGCGAGAGCCAGCGCCGCGCCCAGGCCGAGCACCGCGCGCAACGGCCGGGAGAACCGCCCGCCCCGTCGGGGCGGGGAGGTTTCCGCGAGGTCCTCGTTCGGTCGTTCGGTGCACCTGCCCGCCCGGAGGATCGACGACCGGTGCCCTCTGGTGGATCGTGGTTCCCGCGCTCGCGCCATGATTCCCCTCTGGTGGGAGCCAAATTCTGGAAAGCGCATTCCAACACTCCGCGCCGGCGCACAACAAGACTGCGCCCCCGAAAGGAGCAGCCGGTCAGGCCGACTCGCGCGTCCGCGTTCCCGCGCAACCGCCTCGACGGGGAAAACCCGTGGAGCGTCCACCGACGACAGCGATTCCGGCACCGCCCCCCATCACCGCCACGGCGGTACCGCTCGACCGAACCCACCGCCCCGTGACCGCGGCGATGACCACGGCAACTCCCGAATTCCGGACTCGCCGGGCGAAGTGCTTGTCCGGTCGAGAGACCAGTACTACCCACGAACAAGGCGAATGGCGGATCCGTCGGGAACGTTCCACTGATTGCATGGCGGGAGTCGGTAGTGCCGCGAACTCGGGGGACAGCAGCAGTGCCAGGGGAGAACACACCGGCTCACCGCGACAATCACACCACCGGCCCCGCACCCTCCACCACGGACAACGGGCTCTCCGGCCCGGTGTCGGGAAACGTGATCCAGGCCGGAACCGTCCACGGCGGGCTGCACCTGCACGACCACTCCCCCGGCACGCCGCCCGCGCCCCAGCAGCTTCCCCCGAAACCACACCTGCTCGTGGGCAGGGAAGCGGAAGAGGCCGAACTGGACGACCGGTTGCGGGACACGGCCGAACACCCCGTGCTCATCTCCGTCAGCGGTCCCGGAGGGGTCGGCAAGACCACCCTGGCGCTGCACTGGCTGCACCGGCAGCGCGCCCGCTTCCCCGGCGGACAGCTCTTCGTCGAAGGCAGCTCACCCTCCGCGGACACCCCGCGCTCGGCGGCCGACATCCTCGGGCACCTGCTGCGCTCCCTGGGCGCGCCCGCGGAGGAGATCCCGCTGGACGTCGGCGAACGGCTGAGCTGGTACCGCTCGCTGACCTCGGGAAAGTCCCTGGTCGTCTTCGTGGACAACGCCGTCTCCGCCGCGCAGGTGCGCCCACTGCTGCCGAACTCCCCCACGGGCGCCCTGCTGATCACCAGCCGGACACGCCCGGTCAGCCTGGCCCTGGACGGGGCGCACTTCCTGGAAGTCCCCCCGCTCGACGAGCGAAGCGGCCTGCGCGTGATCTCCGGGCTCCTCGGCAGCCGGCGCACGGAAGCGGAACCCGACAACGCGCGTGCCCTGGTGAGACTGTGCAACGGCTTCCCCCTGGCCCTGGCGGTGTCCTCCGCACGCCTGGCCGCTCATCCGCAGTGGACGCTGGAGCACACGGTCGCGCGGCTGCGCGACCGGCAGAGCAGGTTCGCCGCCCTCGCCCTCACCGAGGACCTGTCGGTGTCCACCGTCTTCGATTCCTGCTACCGCGGTCTGTCCGCCCGGGCGGCGACGCTCTACCGGCGCCTGGCCCAGCACCCGGGCCCCGACCTGCCCCACGAACTGGCGCGACACCTGGCCGAACCCGACGACGCCGACCACACCACCACCCTGGCCGAACTCCGCGAAGCCCACCTGCTCCAGGAAACCGACCGGCGTTACTGGTTCCACGACCTCGTCCGCGCCCACGCGCGAACGACCGGCGAGCACGCCGACACTCCCGAGTCGCGCGCGGAGACCCTGCGGCACGCGCTCCACTGGTACCTCACCCGCGCCGCCGCGGCCGACCTGGTCATCACGCCGCAACGCCAACGACTCGGCCCGCACCACGCGCGGCAGGCCGCGCACCGCCCCACCTGGTCCGGCGCTACCGAGGCGCTCGACTGGTTCGACCGCGAACGCGCCAACCTCGCGGCCGTGCTCACCGAGGCCCACCGGACCGGGCAGGACGAGGTGGTCTGGCAGCTGTGCGAAGCCATGTGGAGCTTCTTCCTGTACCGCAAGCACTACCGCGACTGGATCGACTCGCACCACCTCGGCATCGAAGCGGCCCGCCGCCTCGGCCACCACCGCGCCGAAGCACGCCTGCGCTGCCAGCTCGGCTTCGCCCACCTCGACCTGGAGCACTTCGACGCGGTGATCGAACTCTGCACCCCGGCGCTGCGGCTGGCCGAAGCCTCCCTCGACCGCTCCGGAATCTCCACGGCGCTGTCCCAACTCGCGAAGGCGGCCCGTGGCCGGGGCGACCACGAGCTCTCCCTGCGCTACTTCCGGCGAGCCCTGCGGCTGGACGAGAACACCGGCAACCGGCGCGGCATCGCCCTGCGCTGCCGACGTATCGGCACCCTGCTCGCGGAAACGGGCAACCACGGCGAAGCCGCGGTCAACCTCGACCGGGCGCTCGGGCTGCTGACCGAGCTCTCCGACCACCGTGGACGCGCCAGAGCACTGACCGACCGGGGCGATCTCCACATCCGCCGCGGGGAGCTCGCCGCGGCCGAGACCTGCCTGACCGAGGCGCTGGCGGTGATGCGCGAATCCGGTTCGCCCACCTACCAGGCCGACGTCCTCGGCGAGCTCGGCGAGCTCGCGACACGGCGCGGCGAACTCACCACGGCCCTGCGGCACTGGAGGGAGGCCGAGCGGTTGTACCGCCTGGCCTCCCACCCGCGCGCGAACCGGGTGCGCGCGCGGCTGGACAGCCTCGCCCGTGAACATCCCGGTGACACCACCCCCGGCGAACCGCCGCGAGACTGAGCTGGCGGGCCGACTCCTCCGCCCTCCTACCTCAGCCGTCCACTCGCACCACCACGCGCAGCGTGCGCGGACCGTGCACCCCCTCGACCCGGTCCAGCTCGATGTCCGAGGTCGCCGAAGGGCCACTGATCATGGTCGTCGGGCGCACGGGGTCGAGCCTGCCCACCGCCTCGGGCACACCGACGACCACGGAGGACAGATCCACCACGCACACGTGCAGATCCGGCACCAGGGTCAGCGCCCGCCTGCCCTGATCGGCCGACGCGTCCAGGAAGACGGTCCCGGTCTCGGCGCACGTCACCGCCGAGGAGGTCACCACCCCGTCCACGTCCTCCAACCACCGGACGGGCAACTCCGCCGAGTCGACCTCGACCCGGCCGGTGAGCTCCTCCGTCCAGGAGCCGTCCAGCCCGCCGGGCACGGCGACCAGCCGCACGTCCCCGAGAGCCTCGGCGACCGTGGCCGCAGTCTCCGCCACCGAACACCGGTACACATCCGCCCGGTACTCGCCGAGCCGGTCCACGAGCAGCTCCATCCGCTGCTCGTCGGGCAGCTCACGTCGCCCCCGGTAATCGCGGGGAACGGTGACCGGCTCCGGGGGCGCGGCGGCCAGCGCGTCCCGCACCCGTCCCAACACGACATCACGCGCGTTCACGACTCACCTCGCTCCGCCTCGCGACGGGCAGCCCGGACCGCTTCCCGGCCGTCCTCCGAGTCCCACCACTCGCGGAACGTCCGCTTCGGGGGCGCGGGAAGATCCCGCGCGGAGGTCCAGGCGTTCAACGGCGGCGGAAGAGCGCTGATCCGCCCGTCCGCGCCCCCGAGCACCCGGCCCAGCCGGGACGCGCGCTGCGCCTTGGTGAAACGCTTGGCCGAGGACATGGCCAGCGAGGAGGCCCGCATCATCGCGGCCTCGGCGGTGTAGCGGCTCTGCTCCACGTGCTGGTGGCGCAGCTCCACCAGCAGCGAAGGAATGTCGATCTTGACCGGGCACACGTCGTAGCACGCCCCGCACAGGCTCGACGCGTACGGCAGCGAGGCGTTCGGATCGTCCCGCGACTCGTGCATCCCCGCCAGCTGCGGGGTGAGCACCGCGCCGATCGGCCCCGGATAGGTCGACCCGTAGGCCTTGCCCCCGGTGCGCTCGTACACCGGGCACACGTTCAGGCAGGCCGAGCAGCGGATGCACTGCAACGCCTCCCGCCCCACACCGTCGGCCAGGGTGGCGCTGCGCCCGTTGTCCAGCAGCACCAGGTGGAACTCACCCGGACCGTCCCCCTCTGTCACCCCCGTCCACATCGAGGTGTAGGGGTTCATCCGCTCCCCCGTGGAGGAACGCGGCAGCAGCTGGAGGAAAACCTCGAGATCGGTGAAGCTCGGGACGAGCTTCTCGATGCCCATCACCGTGATGAGCGTTTCCGGCATGGTCAGACACATCCGACCGTTGCCCTCGGACTCGACCACGCTCAGCGTGCCCGTGTCGGCCACGCCGAAGTTCGCCCCCGAGATCGCCACCCGCGTGCTCATGAACTTGGAACGCAGGTACTTGCGGGCCTCCTCGGCCAGCCGCACCGGATCGTCGTCCAGGTTCGGATCCACCCCCGGCATCTCGCGCAGGAAGATGTCCCGGATCTCCGCGCGGTTGCGGTGGATGGCCGGAACGAGGATGTGCGAGGGCCGATCGGCTCCCAGCTGGACGATCAACTCGGCCAGATCGGTCTCCACGGGCGCTATCCCCGCGGACTCCAGGTGCTCGTTGAGCCCGATCTCCTGGGTGGCCATCGACTTCACCTTCAGGACCTCGTCCGAGCCCTTCTCCGCCACCAGGCGGGTGACGATCTCGTTGGCCTCGTCGGCGTCGCGGGCCCAGTGCACCACTCCCCCGCGCTCGGTCACCTCGCGTTCGAACCGCTCGAGCAGCTCGGGAAGCCGGGCCAGCACATCCGCCTTGAGCGCCGCCCCCGCCGAACGCAGCTCCTCCCAGTCGGGCAGCTCGTCGGCCATCCGGTCGCGCTTGCCCCGGATCGTCGCGGTGGCCTTGCCCAGGTTGCGCCGCTGCTGCGTGTTGTCCAGCGCGGTGTGCGCCGCGTCCGGGAAGGACTGGTCACCGCGCAGGTGCCCGGTCGCGTACGGGGCCCGGGGCGGCGGGGTGGGAATCCCGAGGAACGCGCTGCTCATGCGGAAACCTCCTCTTCCGGACGGACCCGCTGCTCGGTGGAAGCGAGTACCTCTGCCAGGTGCACCGTGCCGATCCCGGTGCGCAGCCGGGAGAGCCCACCGCCGATGTGCATCAGGCAGGAGGAATCGCCCGCGCTGCAGAACTCCGCGCCGGTCGTGGTCACCGCGCGCATCTTGTCCGAGAGCATCGCCGTGGAGGTCTCGGAGTTCTTGAGCGCGAAGGTCCCCCCGAAACCGCAGCACTCCTCGGCACCGGGCAGTTCGACCAGGTCGATCTCGCGCACCTGCTTCAGCAGCCGCAGCGGTTTGTCCCCGACCCGCAGCATCCGCAGCGAGTGGCACGTCGGGTGGTAGGTCACCCGGTGGGGGAAGTACGCGCCGACGTCGGTGACCCCCAGCACGTCGACGAGGAACTCGGACAGCTCGTAGGTCTTGGCGCCGGCCCGCTCCACCCGTTCGCGCAGGGACCGGTCCCCGTAGCGCTCGGCCACGATCGCGTGCTGGTGGCGGATCGAGCCCACGCAGGAGCCGGAGGGCGCGACCACGGCGTCGATCGACTCGTCGGCGAAGTCCGCGGTGTAGTTGCGCACCAGCGGCAACGCGTCGGCCTGGTAGCCGGTGTTGACGTGCATCTGCCCGCAGCACGTCTGGCCGGGCGGGAACACCACTTCCTGCCCGAGCCTGGTGAGCAGGACGGCCGTGGCCTTGACCGCGTCCGGGAACAGGGTGTCGCCCAGACACGTGGCGAACAGTGCGACGCGCATTTCCTTCCTTCCCTCTGTGGTCTGACCACACTAGGCCACCTTCGACCGACCGTGAAGTCCCCGTCGGGAGAACGATCACCCGTTCTCCGAGTGTGCTCGCTCGAACGGACGCGAGCAGCGGGAGACCACGCGGCGACGCCGATAGACTCGGCCGCATGACCACCGCTGCTCCGCGCGCTTGGGAACGAGTACTCGCACACATCGAGTCCGACCTGCTCAACGGCAGGCTCACCCCCGGACAGCGAGTCCCGGGCGAACGCGCCCTGGCCGGCGAGCTCAACGTCGGGCGTTCCTCGGTGCGCGAGGCGATGCGCGTGCTGGAGGCGCTGGGGGTGCTGCGCGCGCAGACCGGATCCGGCCCGGATGCGGGAGCGATCATCCTCACCCGCCCGACCGGCGGAATGAGCGCCCTGATGCGGCTGCAGGTGGCGGGGCAGGGCTTCCCGGTGCCGGACGTGGTCCGCACCCGGGTGGTCCTGGAGACCTCCTCGGTGTCCGAGCTGGCCGCCCGCCCGGAGCCGGTGGACCTGTCCGAGGCCGAAGAACTGCTCGACGCGATGGACGATCCCGAACTGTCCCGGCAGGACTTCCTCGCGCTCGACGCGCAGTTCCACCTCACGCTGACGCGGGCGGCGGGAAACCAGGTGGTGACCGCGATGATGAGCGGACTGCGGGACTCGATCGAGACCTACACCGGGCGGATCGCGGACGCCCTGGGCTCCTGGGAGGACACCGCGAACCGGCTGCGCGCGGAGCACAGGGCGATCACCGCCGCCGTGCGCGACGGCGCCGCCGGCCTGGCCGGTGAGCGCGTGGCCGACCACATCAGGGGCTACTACGCCGCGGCCGCCCCGGAGGAATGAACGCCCCGGGAAAACCGAAACACGGTCACCGGCGGGAGAATTCCCGCAACACCTCGTTCGGGGCGGGAACTAAAAGGTTGAATTTCCTGCTCCGAACGGGTTCAGAACGGAAACCGCCCTGGAACCCCCCGAGATTCGGGCGCATGATGATCCGGAACGTCCTCACCGGGACACGGGAGATCCGAATCGATGTGCTCCCCGCGAGAACGCTCGCCCCATTCCGGTTCCTCGAAATCTCGGGAGTTGGTAGTCATGCGCAAATTCGCCCTCCCGGCGTTGCCTCTCGCCGTCCTCCTCGTTCCGCTGGCCGCACCGGCGACTTCGGCCCAAGCTGCTTCCACCCCGGCCACCTGCGGCGGCGCGGGCTGCGACGATCTCGACCCGGCTCGAACGGGCTGTGACGACAGCGCCATCACCGTCGACACCGTCAGCTCCTCGAAGGGCACCTTCAAGCTGCGCTACTCCACCACCTGCAAGACCAACTGGCTCTACGTCGGCAACTACGCGGGAGGAAGCAGTCGCTCCGACGGCAAACTGGAAATGCGCGTCGAGGACCACGACCGATCCGAGGGATTCTCCTACTACGCCTCCTCGGCGGCAGGAACGCACTGGAGCAACATGATCTACTCCCCCGGCGACAACTGCGGGATCGGCGCCGCCGACTGGAACTACGGCGACTGGGACGCCGTGGTGAACTCGAGCGGCTGCTGAACAACTGCCACGTTCGGATCCGCGCCGAGCGGATCCGAACGGCTCGCCCACACGCGTTCTCGATTCCCTCTCCGAGATATCCCGGAATCACCCGGACGCATCCCGAAGGCAGTCGATCCAGTACTCCCCCGAGCGATCCCTCGTCAAACCGCGCACGTCGTGTTCGAACCCCGGAAAACTCCGATCGAAATCACGCAGTCCGAACAGGTAGCCGGTGAACGCACCGCGGCGCGGTCCGGTGGCCTCGCCGGGCATCAGAATCGGCGCCCCCGGCGGCACGGGAACCACCATGCTGGCCGCCACGGAGTGGTGCAGCTTTTCCAGCGGTACCCGACGCAGCCTGTCGCGCACCAGCTCATCATGCGCCTCGGCGGGGGTGCGGCACCGCCGTGGAAGACAGGAACAGGCATCCTTCAACCGTCCCGGTAGATCCCACTGCCTCAAGTGATCCTGCGTCCGGGCCGCGAGGCCGGGCAGAGTGACACCACGGTAGTGGTCCGGGTACTCGTCCACCAGTCCGGACACCACCTCTGAGAGCAGATCTCCACCCCGGAGAAGCCGTGCCAGTCCTCCGCAGGATCCAGCACCCAGCAATCGGGGACCGTGCGTAACAGCTCAGCGGGCGCGTTGCCGAACGAGTACCGCTTCCCGTCCACGGGGTCGGCCACCTCGGGTGGTTGCCAGATGTCGAAGAACCAGTCGTCCTCCCGTCGAGCCGTCTCCGCTTTCGCGGAAACGCCCTGCCGGAACCGGACAGCTTCGCGCACGACGTCGTCGATCAGCACGGGGCCCGACCCCCCCTCCAACATAGTCGCCGCGACGTCGAGCCCGGCGAGCATCGGATACGACGAGGAGGTGGAGGCGTGCATCGCGTAGGTGAGGTTGAAACGATGCCGGTCGACACGACCACGACGAGCACGAACATGGATCATGGAGCTCTGTGAGAGCGCGGCGAGCACCTTGTGGGCGGACTGAGCTGAGCAGATCAGCTGATCGTCCTCTCCGCGGGAAACCGCCATGGCATACCTCCCCCTGTACAGGGGGAGGAAAGCGGCGTGGCCGAACCAGGCCTCGTCGAAGTGCAGGTCCCGTACCGAGGCGGCGAACGAGTCCGCCGCCCGGTTCGTGTCGTAACAGAACCCGTCGTAGGTGGAATTCGTGACGACGGCGTAGGTCGCCCCCTCCGTTCTCCCGGTCTCACGGGAAAGCGCCCCCGGGAGAACGGGGCCGGGCAACCCGTACCCGTTGCGCTGAGCGGGAAGGTATTCCGGCCGAGCACCGGTCAGCGTGATCCCGTCGCACACGCACTTGTGGCAATTGCGGTCCACCAGGATCTTCTCGCCTCGAGCAACGCAACCGTGCATGATCGTACGATTGGCCCCGGAACTGCCGTTGAGGAAGAAAAAGGTCTCGTCAGCGGCGAAAACCCCCGCGGCCTTCCGCTCGCCCGCACCGATCGGCCCCGACGAGTCGAGCAGGGAACCGAACCGGGACACGGAGACGGACATGTCACTGACACCCCGCTGACGGTGCGACCGGAAACCGCGCTCGCCCTGCCACACCCGCCCGGGCAACCCCACCGCAACCGAACCCTTCCCCTCCGGAGCACCGGCGGGACCGGCGCAGGGCACCTCGCCCGGCGAGCCTCTCACCAGCACTGACTCGAACACGCTGACGAGCACCTCCCACCCGGCCCGAAGGAACCCGCACGCTCCTCTTGTGGCAAGCGTTACAAGCGGGTTAATGTCTCCCGCACTAGAAAGCGCTTTCCAACTTTTCGTTCGAGGCGAGCGGCGTCTCGACGCCCACGAGAGGAGAAAGTCACGTCCCCCGCGAACACTCGCTTCCGCGCCGCCGTCATCGGCACCGGCGCCGTGGCGACACACCACCTGTCCGCACTGTCCGAGCACGACGAGATCGACCTCGTCGCCGCGGTCGACGTCGACCCCGCCCGACTGGAGACCTTCCGCGCGGAGAACCGGACGATGCGGGGCTACACCGACCCGCACGAGATGCTCAGCGCCGAAAAACCGGACCTCGTGTCCATCTGCACCCCGCCTGCCCTCCACGTGGAACAGGTCAAACAGGCACTGCGGGCCGGCGCCTGGGTGTGGTGCGAGAAGCCTCCCTGCCTCTCCCTGGCCGGCTACGACGAGATGGTCGACGCGGAAGGAACGAACGGTCCGTACGCCTCCTTCGTCTTCCAACAGCGCTTCGGCTCGGGAACCGAACACGCCGGCACGCTGCTGTCCAGCGGCGAACTCGGCACTCCGCTGGTCGCGCACTGCCAGACCACCTGGTACCGCGACTCCCGGTACTTCTCCGTGCCCTGGCGCGGCAAGTGGGAAACCGAGGGCGGTGGCCCGGCGATGGGACACGGCATCCACCAGCTCGACCTGCTGCTGCACCTGCTCGGGCCGTGGACGGAAGTGCAGGCGATGACCGGACGTCTGCGGCACGACATCGACACCGAGGACGTCTCCACCGCGCTGGTGCGGTTCTCCTCCGGGACACTGGCCACGATCGTCAACAGCGTGCTCTCCCCGGACGAGACGAGCCGGATCCGCCTGGACTGCTCGGAAGCCACGCTCGAACTGATCCACCTCTACGGGCACGGCAACGAGAACTGGCACTACACCCCGGCACCGCACGTCACCGACGAGACCCGGATCGCCCGCTGGCGCACCCCCGAACGCGACGAGCCGAGTTCCCACCGCGGGATGCTGCGCGAACTGGTCACGGCGATGCGGACGGGAAAGCGCCCCCCCTGCAGCGGACGGGACGGACGCCTCGTCCTGGAACTGCTCACCGCGCTCTACAAGTCGGCGGCCACCGGCCGCGCGGTCTCCGCCACGGAGATCGACCCGGACGACCCCTACTACACGGTGATCCACGGCGGGAGCCCGGAGAAACTGATCCAGCGGGGAAAGGCGAGCACCACATGAGTCACCCCATCACGGTGACGCACCGGCACGGCGAGAGCATCACCGTCGAATCCGGCCGGACCGAGCTCATGACCTACGTGTACAAACCGGACCCGGGCGAGTTCGAGTCCCAGAAGCCCTACGTGCACCCCCTGCGCACCCTTGCCGGAAACACGGTGACCGGATACCGGCCGAACGACCACCGCTGGCACAAGGGGCTGCAGATGACCGCCAGCCACGTTTCCGGACAGAACTTCTGGGGCGGAAACACCTACGTGCGCGGTGAGGGGTATCTCGCACTGCCCGAGCGGGTCGGCTCCATGCGCCACGAGGGTTTCGAGGCCTTCGAGGCGCACCCGGACGAACTGCGTTTCGTCGAGAACCTGCGCTGGCTGAACAACGGCGGGGACCCGTGGGCCCTCGAACGTCGCGAGCTGCGCGCGCACTCCGTCGACCCCGCGAACGGCACCTGGGCGCTGGACTGGTCCATCCGGCTGACCAACACGTGCGACGCGCCGCTGCGCTTCGGAAGCCCCACGACCGAGGGCCGCGAGATGGCCGGCTACACGGGACTGCACTGGCGTGGCCCGCGGGAGTTCACGGGCGGCGCGGTGCGCGGCCCCGGCACCACCGGGGCCGACGCGATGATGGGCACGCAGGGCCGCTGGTTGGCCTTCACGGGCGAACACGACGAGGTCGACGGGCATTCCACGGTCGTGTTCGAGCACTGCCCGAGCAACTCCGAGTCCGTGCACGAATCGCACTGGTTCGTGCGTTCGGACCCCACACCGGCCGTGGCGATTTCCTGGGCCTTTTTCGAGGAGTTCGAGCTTCCCGGCGGGGAAAGCTTCGAGTACACCTACCGAATCCTGATCGCCGACGGCGCTCTGAACCACGAGCGAATCGACAGAACTCTCGACGAACATCCCTGGTAGGAGACGTCATGACCGAACCCCCCGACATTCCCCTTCCGGGATCGATCGGGCTCTCACACGTGCGTTCCTACGAATGGCCCGCCGAGGACGGACTCGGCGGCGGTAGCCCGCACATGCATCTGGCCTGCACCGAGGCCTACGTGGTCACCCACGGCCGCGGTGCGGTGCAGACGTTGAGCACGGACGGATACCGCGAGCACGAACTGGAGCCCGGTGCCGTGGCCTGGTTCGCTCCCGGCACGGTGCACCGGATGGTGCAGCACGAGGACCTGCGGGTCACGGTGCTGATGCAGAACAGCGGCCTGCCCGAGGCGGGCGACGCGGTGTTCACCTTCCCACCCGAGGTGCTCGCCGACCCGGACTCCTACTCCGCTGCCGCGAGCATCCCACGGGATGCGGACGAGCAGGAGACGCGAGCCGCCGCTCACCGGCGCAGGGACCTCGCCGTCTCCGGGTACCTGGCGCTGCGCGAGTCGTTGCGCGCGGGCGATGCCGGACCGCTGCGCGAGTTCCACCGGGCCGCCGTCCGGCTGGTGGGTCCCGAAGTGGACCGCTGGCGGCAGCTGTGGCGGCGCGGCGCGCTGGCCACCGCCGAGCACACCGGTGCCCGCCTGGACCGACTCGCCGAGGGCGATCCCGCCGACCTGGAGAACTCCGAGGTCCGTCTGGCCCACCCGTCACGGCGGGACGGGTACGGCGTGTGCGGCCTGCGTGACGAGTACGAGATCCCCGGTACGACCCTTCCCTACGGAGGCGAGTGATGCCGGACAAGTCCCCGAAGCAGCGGACGCTGCCCCGCACCGGGATCAAGGCCTCAGCGCTGACCTTCGCGGTCCTGACGCTGTGCGGTCTGCTGGCCGGCTGCGGCGCAGGAACGAACGGATCCGCGGGCGGCGAGGTCGAGTTGCAGTTCAGTTGGTGGGGAAACGCCGACAGGGCGGCCGCCACCAACGAGGCCGTCGACCTCTTCGAACAGCGCCATCCGAACATCGAGGTGCAGACCTCGTTCTCCAGTTACAACTCCTACATCCAGAAGCTGGCCACCCAGGCCGCCGGTGGGAACGCCCCCGACGTGATGCAGCTGGACTACCGGCAGATCAGCCAGTACGCCTCCTCCGGGTTGCTGCTCCCGCTCGGGGACCGCCCCGAGGTCGGCACCGGGAAGGTGGGCTCGGGCATGCTGCGCACCGGCCAGGTCCGTGGAACGCAGTACGCGATCCCGATGGGCCGGACCTCGCAGGTGCTGGTCTACGACTCCGCCGAGTGGCAGCGGGTCGGCGTGTCCGAGCCGCGTCTCGACTGGACGTGGCGGGACTGGAGCGCGGCCATGCGCGAACTGAACGAGAACACGGGCCAAGCGGGCTCCACCGATCCCGGGTGGAGCGAGGACTGGTTCGAGGTGTGGCTGCGCGGCAGGGGCAAGAGCCTCTACACCGACAGCGGTGAACTCGGCTTCGACAAGAGCGATCTCGCGAAGTTCTGGAGCTTCACGAACGGGCTCAGCCAGCGGGGCGCGGTCAGCCCGGCACGCCAGACGACGCAGATAGACGGGTCGGCGGCGAACATGCCCTTCGGACGCGGCAACGCCGCATCGGGCATCACCTGGGATTCCGCTGTCGGCGGTTTCCAGGCCCTGATCGGTGACAGCCTGCGGCTGGCCCCGCTGCCCTCCGGTCCGGACGGCACACCGGGGCAGTACTTCAAACCCTCGATGCTCGTCGGCGTCTCCGCCAACAGCGCCCACCCGGAGGAAGCCTCGCAGCTCGTCGACTTCCTGATCAACGATCCGGAGGCTGGCGACGTTCTCGGGGTGAGTCGCGGGATGCCGGTCAACCAGGACATCCGCGAGGACATCACGCCCTCCCTGAGCGGTCTGGACGAACGGATCGCCGACTTCCAGCAACGTCTCGAGGGCAAGCTGCTCGACCCGCCGAGTGCTCCCCCCTCGGGTGATCTCGCACTGCAGACGACCTTCCAACGCGACTACGACCACGTGGGCTTCGAACTCCGAACACCGCGGCGGATGGCCGAGCAGTTCCTCACCAGCGTGAGATCGGAGTTGCAGCAATGAACGTCGAAGCTCCTGACCAGAGGCTGAGCGAGAAGCCGAGGGCCGAGAAACCGGCCGAACCCGCCGAAGCGGAGGGCACACGGCGGAAACGGAAGCGCGAGGGCGCCGCCTGGGTGTTCCTCTCACCATGGCTGCTCGGTGCCGCGGTGCTGACGCTGACCCCGATGCTGGTCTCGCTGTACCTGTCGTTCACCGAGTACGACCTGTTCACCGCTCCCGAGTGGGTGGGCCTGGACAACTACGTGCACATGTTCACCGAGGACCCCCGCTACTGGCGGTCGGCGGTGAACACCCTGGTGTACGTGCTGGTGGCCGTTCCGCTGCAGCTCGCGGCCGCGTTGGCCGCGGCCCTGGCGCTGAACTCCATCGGACGCGGCAAGGGTTTCTACCGCTCGGCCTTCTACGCCCCCTCGCTGCTCGGCGCGAGCATGAGCATCGCGCTGGTCTGGCGCGCCCTGTTCAACGACGGCGGCACCGTGGACGACCTGCTGTCCTCGTTCGGGGTGAACATGGGCGGCTGGGTGAACCAGCCGGGGTGGGCCCTGCTGGTGGTGGCCCTGCTGACGATCTGGCAGTTCGGCGCCCCGATGGTCATCTTCCTCGCGGGCCTTCAGCAGATCCCGGGCGAGCTGTACGAAGCGGCCGAAGTGGACGGCGCGGGACGGTTGCGGCGGTTCCGCTCGGTGACGCTGCCGATGCTCTCGCCGGTGCTGTTCTTCAACCTGGTGCTGCAGACCATCCAGGCCTTCCAGGTCTTCACCCCGGCCTTCACCGTCAGCGGGGGACGCGGCGGCCCCGCGGACTCGACGCTGTTCTACACGCTCTACCTGTACGACCGGGGATTCACCGCATCACACATGGGATACGCCTCGGCGATGGCCTGGGTGCTGCTCGTGGTCATCGGCATCGTGACCGCGCTGCTCTTCCGCAGTTCACGCTCCTGGGTCTTCTACAACGATAAGGGGTGACGATGGTAGCCGTCAGAGGATCCATCACCGGTCGCGGACCCGACTGGGGCCGCATCGGACTGCACGTCGGCTGCCTGGCCGTCCTGCTGGTCATGCTCTACCCGCTGGCATGGCTGGCCGCGACCTCGTTCAAACCCGCCGACGAGGTGATATCGAGCCTGCGGCTGCTGCCGAGCAGGATCGAGCTGGGCAACTACGCCACGGCGCTGGAGGGCGTCGGCGGGGTGAGCGTCCTCAGGCTGATCGGGAACTCCCTGATCATCTCCGTCGGCGCCGTGCTGGGCAACGTGCTCAGCTGTTCCCTCGCCGCCTACGCGTTCGCCCGTCTCCGGTTCACGCTGCGGGGACCGTTGTTCGCGCTGATGCTGGCCACGATCATGCTCCCGCAGCACGCGGTGCTGATCCCCCAGTACATCGTGTTCAACCAGCTCGGGATGGTGAACACCTTCTGGCCGCTGGTCCTGCCGAAGTTCCTCGCCACCGACGCGTTCTTCGTCTTCTTGACCGTCCAGTTCATGCGCGGGATCCCCAAGGAGCTCGACGAGGCCGCCACGCTCGACGGCTGCGGTCCCTTCCGAACCTTCTTCCGGATCATCCTTCCGCTGAGCAGGCCCGCGCTGATCACCACGGCCATCTTCACCTTCATCTGGACGTGGAACGACTTCTTCCTGCAACTGATCTACCTGTTCGAGCCGGAGAAGTTCACGATCACCCTGGCACTGCGTTCCTTCGTGGACACTTCCAGCCAGTCGGCCTACGGTCCGATGTTCGCCATGTCGGTGATCGCCCTGCTGCCCATCGTGCTGTTCTTCATGGCCTTCCAACGATTCCTCGTCCAGGGGATGGCCAGCTCCGGTGTGAAGGGGTGAGTTCTTTTCGATGACCGCCACATCACAGCCGAAGCAGCACCGCGGCCCGTTCGGCCCCGGCTTCGAACTGTTCGCGGACATGCTGGGCATCGGGGTGGCCACCACGCTGGCGTCGCTGCCCGTGGTGACGGCCCCCGCCGCGGTTTCGACGGCCTGTGCACAACTGCGGGCACGCTCCCGAGGAGGTCGTGGCCCCGGGGGACTCGGGTACGCGCGCCAATTCCTCCGGAGACTGCGCGGCGAACGCGCACTCCCCGACCTCACCGCCGGGGTGCTCGCGCTGGCCACGGGAGCACTGCTGGCGCTCGACCTGTTGTTGACGCGCACGAGCAGCGGTTTCCCCTGGCAGGGAACCGTCACGGCGATCCTCTTCCTCGTGGCGTTGACGCTGGTACCGGTCGGGCTGCGCACCGTGGCACTGCCCGAGTCCGAGCACGACTGGCGCGCGGCGCTGACAACGGCCGCCCGGACCACCGCCACCGATCCCGGCGGGAGTGTGCTGCTGCTCGGGGCCCTGGCCGTGTCCGCCCTGTGCGTGTGGATGCTGCCCGTCCTGGCAGTGCTGATCCTGGGACCGCTCAGCCTGGCCGCCACGGCCGTCGAGGAACGCAGGCCTAGCCGTGGCTCGGAGACCTCACCACGCGAAACCGGTTGAGCCGAACAACGATTCCCCGCTCCGGGAAAGGCCGGACGCGGAAAAACCGAGAAGCACACCGGACGCCCCTCCGCACGAACACGCTTCGGCGGGCGGGTCCCGGCTGACCGAGAAACAGCACTGCAGAAATCGAGGCACTGCTCATATGACGACGAAAACGGTACGTATCGCGCTCAACGGCGTCACGGGGCGAATGGGGTACCGCCAACACCTGCTCAGGTCCGTGCTGGCCATCCGGGATCAGGGCGGCATCGAAACCGCCGACGGCGAACGGGTGACCGTGGAACCCGTGCTGATCGGCCGCAGGCCCGAAAAACTCGCGGAAATCGCACGGCAACACGACGTCCCCGAGTGGAGCACGGAACTGGACACCGTGCTGTCCGACGATTCCGTGGACGTGTACTTCGACTCCCAGATAACCTCTGCCAGGCAGAAAGCACTTCGTTCGGCCGTGGAGGCGGGCAAGCACGTCTACTCGGAAAAGCCGGTCTCTGAGACCGCGGAGCAGGCACTCGAACTGGCCCGGCTGGCCGAGAACGCCGGAGTGTGCCACGGGGTGGTGCACGACAAGCTGTTCCTGCCCGGTCTGCTGAAACTGCACCGCCTGCTCGAAGGCGGATTCTTCGGTCGAGTGCTGTCCGTGCGCGGCGAATTCGGGTACTGGGTCTTCGAAGGGGACTGGCAGTCCGCGCAACGTCCCAGCTGGAACTACCGTTCCGAGGACGGCGGCGGAATCGTCTCCGACATGTTCTGCCACTGGCACTACGTGCTGGAGAACCTGTTCGGACGGGTCGAGTCGGTCACGGCCAAGGCCACCACGCACGTTCCCCGGCGCTGGGACGAACGGGGGCTCGCCTACGAGGCCACCGCCGATGACGCGGCCTACGGGATCTTCGAGCTCGAGGGCGGCGCGATAGCCCAGATCAACTCCTCGTGGGCGGTGCGGGTCAACCGCGACGAGCTGGTCGAGTTCCAGATCGACGGCACCGGGGGAAGCGCGGTCGCCGGGTTGCGCGGATGCAGGTTGCAGCACCGCACCATGACCCCGAAACCGGTGTGGAACCCGGATCTTCCCGCCACCGAGCCCTTCCGCGACCAGTGGTCCGAGGTACCGGACAACGAGGAGTTCGACAACGGGTTCAAGGCCCAGTGGGAGCAGTTCCTGCGGGACGTGGTCGGCGATGCGAAGCACCGCTACGACTTCTTCGCCGGAGCCAGGGGAATCCAGCTCGCCGAAGCCGGACTGCGCTCCTCCGAGAGCGGGCAGCGGATCCCTCTGGACCGTCTCGACAGCTAACAGGAACTCGTTGACTCGGTTGCCGTAGGTGGTCGCTCGGCGGACCCTCCCGCGGCGACGCCGACCGCCCGGGTGTCCTTCGAGGCGGGCAGCGCCGAAGGACACCCGAGCTCGAACAACCGAACGAACGGAAAAGCTTCAGGAGGAGGACCGATGGCACAGGTCGCGTACAACAAGGCCGCACGGGTGTTCGGCGGAACCCCGCCCGTGCGTGCGGTCGACGGTTTGGACCTGACGGTCGACGACGGGGAGTTCCTGGTTCTGGTCGGTCCTTCGGGATCGGGCAAATCGACGGCGCTGCGCATGCTCGCCGGCCTGGAGGAGATCGACGAGGGCGGCGTGCAGATCGGCGACGTGGACGTGACCACGATGCCACCGAAATCCAGGGACATCGCGATGGTGTTCCAGTCCTACGCGTTATACCCCCACATGACCGTGGCCGAGAACATGGGCTTCGCCCTGAAACTGCGGCGCATTCACAAGCAGGAGGTGCGGCGTCGGGTGGAGGAGGCGGCCGAACTGCTGGACCTGACCAGCTATCTCGACCGCAAGCCGAAAGCGCTGTCCGGGGGGCAGCGTCAACGCGTGGCCATGGGACGCGCCATCGTCCGCGAACCGTCCGTGTTCCTCATGGACGAACCCCTGTCCAACCTGGACGCCAAACTGCGGGTGGAGACCCGGGCCAACATCGCCTCGCTGCAACGTCGTCTCGGGACCACGACCATCTACGTCACCCACGACCAGGTGGAAGCCATGACCATGGGGCACCGGGTGGCCGTCCTCGCCGACGGTGTCCTGCAGCAGTGCGAAACCCCGCGTGAGCTCTACGAGCGCCCGGCCAACGCCTTCGTGGCCGGGTTCATCGGCTCTCCCGCGATGAACCTCAGAACGGTGCCGCTGACCCCCGAGGGCGCGGAACTGGACGAGGTCTCCATCCCGGTCCCGCGTGCGGTGACCTCCGGGCGGTCCGACGACTCCGAGATCACCATCGGTATCCGCCCCGAGTCGCTGCACCTCGTCTCCTCCGAGGAGGGCAGCCTGCCGCTGCAGGTGGAACTCGTCGAGGAGCTGGGGGCCGACTGCCTGATCCACGGCCGGACGCTCACGAGCACGAACAGGGATCCGCTGATCATCCGTGGGGACGGACGCACTCCCCCCACGCCGGGCGAGACCGTGAACGTGGCCGTACGTGATCTCGAGGAGATCCACCTGTTCGACGCCGGAAGCGGGGAAAGGCTGGCGAGCTGATCCCGACGACGGCGGGGAGGGGCTTCGGCCGGGCACCGGAAGAAACTCCGGGCGGACTCCCCGGCCCCGCATCCCGCCTCTCCCCCACCGGGTTCCGCACTGGGGGGCAGACCGCCACGCACCGTCGGACGGCGGCCCCGCTCCACGGCGGGCCCTCGCGCGCCGAGCGGTCCGCGGACCTCCCTCAACCGATCCCCGGGGTGCTGGCCCGCACGACCACCTCTCCCCGGAAACGACGCACCCTCGCCCTGTCCGCGGGCTCGTCGAGCAGGAAGCCGAGCGCCTCCTCCCCGAGGCGTTCCAGCGGAATGCGCACCGTCGTCAACGAGGGCCACACGTCCCGCAGGCTGGCGATGTCGTCGAAACCGGCCACGGCCAGGTCCTCGGGCAGCCGCACTCCACGCTCGCGGAACGCGGACAGGGCGCCCACCGCCATGACGTCGTTGACCGCGAACACGCACTCCGCACCGCTTTCCCGGTCGAGCAGCTCGCAGGCGGCCTCGTGGCCACCGTCCCGGGTGAAAGCACCGTTGATCACGTTCCGGCGGGGCAGCTCGATCCCCCTTTCGCGCAGCCCCTGCCGGAAGCCGGCCAGCCTGTCCCGCGCCGTGATCAGGTCGGCGGGACCGGCGAGGACCGCGAACTCGCGGTACCCCAGCTCCACGAGCTTCTCGGCCAGCGCGCACGCCCCGGCACGGTTCTCCACCACCACCGTGTCGGCCGGCAGCTTGTGCTGTCCGATGGCGGCGGCCCGCCCTCCCGCGGCCGTGTAGGCCTCGATCTCCGCTCGCAACGACTCCAGCTCCTCGTCGCTGGTGGTGCGGCTCCCGACGAGGACGATGCCGCGCGCCTGCTGCCGGCGCAGCGAGGCCACGTACTCGGCCTCGCGCTCGAAACGACGCTCGGTGCTGGCGAGGTTGATGATCAGGCCGTGGGGCTCGGCGGTGCGGACGATGCTGGCGGCGATCGTCGAGAAGTACGGATCGGCGATGTCGGGAACCACCAGCCCCACGACATCCGTTCCACCGCGGGCCATGGCCTGCGCGGGCGCGCTAGGAGAGTAGTCCAACCTGGCCGCGGCCTGACGGACGCGCTCCCGCAGGTCGGTACCGACGCTGCGGGTGCTTCCGTTGAGAACCCGCGACGCGGTCGCCAGCGACACACCGGCCTGGCGCGCCACGTCGACCAGATTCACCTTGCCGGAACCGCGCGGCATCAGTCCTCCCTAACTCGAAGTGCTCCGATACTACCTGCTCGGGAGAAGCCTTCCCGGGAAAGCTCCCGCTGTTTTCTTGCGTTCACGCTGTCCTCCCACCTAAGCTCCGGAAAACGCTTTCCGAATTCTTTCGAGGTTTCCGTGTCGTACACCATCCAACTGCCCGGTGCGGACGGTTCGCTCGTCACCCACCGGCTGAACGAACCGATCCCCCGGCCGGTCGAGCCCGCCCCACCCCGGAGCCGCGTCGCCTACGCGGCCGCCCACGTCGTGGGCAATCCCCTCGGCGACAACGCGCCGGGAGCCCCCGCCGATGTCGACTGGGAGTCCACAATGGCCTTCCGTAGGCATCTCTGGGGCCACGGCCTCGGAGTCGCCGAGGCCATGGACACCGCACAACGCGGCATGGGACTGGACTGGACCGCCACCCGCGAGTTGATCAACCGCAGCGCCGCCGAGGCGAACGAGGTCGGCGGACGCATCGCCGCCGGTGTCGGAACCGACCACCTGCCCCCCGACGTCACCGACCCGGAGAAGATCACCGCGGGCTACGCGGAGCAGCTCGAGTTCACCCAACGGGCGGGCGCGCGGGTGATCCTGATGGCGAGCAGGCAACTCGCCGCGGGTGCGCGCGGCGCCGCCGACTACCACGAGGTCTACAACCGCCTGCTCGAAGACGTGCAGCACCCGGCGATCCTGCACTGGCTCGGGCCGGCCTTCGACCCCGCGCTGGAAGGCTACTGGGGATCGACGGACATCACCGAGGCCACCGAGACGCTGCTGGAGATCCTGCACGCGCACTCCCACCGGATCGAGGGAGTGAAGGTGTCGCTGCTGGACCTCGAGCACGAGATCCACCTGCGTTCCCGGCTCCCCGAAGGAGTGCGCCTCTACACCGGGGACGACTTCAACTACCCGCGACTCATCAAGGGGGAGAACGGGAGCCACAGCGACGCGCTGCTCGGGGTGTTCGCCGCGATCGCCCCCGCGGCGTCCGCCGCGCTGCGCGCGCTGGACAACGGGGACGAGATCACCTTCGACGAGGCGCTGGCCCCGACGGTTCCGCTGGCCAGGCACCTGTTCTCCGCCCCCACCTACTACTACAAGACCGGAATCGCCTTCCTGGCGTGGCTCAGCGGGCACCAACCCGGGTTCACCATGGTCGGTGGGCTGCAGAGCGGACGCGGCATCGTCCACCTCGCCGAGACCTTCCGGCTCGCGGACCTGGCCGGCCTGTTCCCCGACCCGGAGCTGGCCGTGACACGAATGCGCGAACTGCTCGACGTTGCGGGGGTGCCTCGTTGACCGACGAAGACACCACACCGGCCGATCTCTCGATCAACCAGAAGACGCTGAACAACAGCTCGCTGCCCGAAGTCGTCGACGAGTGCGTGGCAGCGGGCGTCCCCGCTGTGGGCCTCTGGCGCGAGTCGATCCACGAAATCGGCGTGGGCGAAGCCTCCCGACTGGTGAAATCGGCGGGGCTGCGGGTCTCCTCGCTGTGCCGGGGCGGTTTCTTCACCGCCGACTCGCCCGAGCGCAGACGCGAGTCGCTGTCGGAGAACCGGCGGGCCCTCGAGGAGGCGGCCGAGCTCGAGGCCCCGTGCCTGGTGCTGGTCGTGGGAGGCCTCCCCCCGGGGTCGAAGGACCTGGCGGCGGCACGCAGGGGGGTCGCCGAGGTACTCGCGGAACTGGCTCCCCTCGCGGAGCGGCACGGGGTGCGACTGGCCCTCGAACCGCTGCACCCCATGTACTGCGCCGACCGCGCGGTGCTGTCCACGCTCGACCAGGCCCTCGAACTGGCCGAACCGTTTCCCGTGGAACAGGTCGGAGTCGTGGTGGACACCTTCCACGTCTGGTGGGACCCACGACTGTTCGAACAGATCGAGCGGGCCGGTTCGCGCATCGCCTCCTTCCAGGTGTGCGACTGGCTGACCCCGCTGCCCGCCGACGTCCTGCTGGGCCGGGGGATGATGGGCGACGGTCACATCGACTTCGCCCCGATCGACACCGCTGTCCGGCAGACCGGCTACTCGGGCGACGTGGAGGTCGAGATCTTCAACGAGGAAGTGTGGTCCCGGCCGCCCCGCGAAGTCGTTGAAACGACCGTCGACAGGTACCGGCGTCTGGTACGTCCCCGGTAACCGGGCTCCGACAGGTCCCGCAGGAGGCACGGATGCGAATACTGGCCGCCCCGGACAAGTTCCGCGGCTCGGCGACTGCCCGTGAAGTCGCCACGGCGGTCGCGAGCGCGGCGAGCGCGCACGGCGCGGAGTGCGTCGAGCTGCCGATGGCCGACGGCGGAGAGGGCACGCTGGACGCTTTCGGCGGGCCGAACCGCCGAACCGCGGTCACCGGACCGCTCCACGAGAGCGTGGAGGCGGGGTGGCGGTTGACCGCGGACGGCCGTGCCGTGGTCGAGATGGCCACCGCATCGGGCCTGGCTCTGGCCGGAGGCCCCGAGCACAACACACCTGAGGAGGCCACCACCCGGGGAACGGGCGAACTGATCGCCGCGGCACTGGAGTCCGGGGCCTCCCGGGTCCTGGTCGGCCTGGGTGGTTCCGCCACCACCGACGGAGGGCTCGGCGCCGTCGAGGTGCTGGAAGGGTTCGCTCCGCTAGACGGACGAGCGGGACGCCCCGAAGTGCTCCTCTGCTGTGATGTGGACACCGGGTTCACCGAGGCCGCCGAGGTGTTCGGGCCCCAGAAAGGAGCGAGCGCGCTCCAGCGGAACCGGATGACCGAGCGCCTGGAACGACTCGCCGCGCACTACCGGAACCGATTCGGCGTCGACGTGACGGGCCTCCCCGGCGGCGGAGCGGCGGGCGGCCTGGCCGGAGGTCTCGCCGCGCTGGGCGCCCGTCCGGTATCCGGTTTCGGGACCATCGCCGACGAACTCGGCCTGCGCACCGCCCTGGACTCCGCCGACCTGGTGGTCACCGGGGAGGGCAAGCTCGACCCGGAGTCCTTCACGGGCAAAGTGGTCGGCGGTGTCACCCTCGCGGCGGAAAGGCGCGGCGTGGACGTGCTCGCCGTCGTGGGAACGGCGGCCCCCGAGGTGAGGGGACGGATCGAGGTCCGGGACCTGTCCGCGGAGTTCGGGACCGCGGAGTCCTTCGCGAACACCACCGAGTGCGTCCGGAAAAGCGTCGCCGAACACCTGGCCCGCGAGGCGCGACACTGATCCGACCCCCGACCGCGTCGCCCCGCGGCGGGGAGGGGCTGCTCGCTCCTCCCCGCCCTCTGGTCAGGGCCCGGTTGTCAGGGGGCCTCGTCCGGGGCTATCGCCAGCAGCGACACGATGGCCAGCGTGCGCTGCGCGGCGTCGTTGGTCCCGCAGGTCGCGAAGTCACCGGACTGGTTGCTGGAACGGTCGACGGGGATCTCGTCGACCGGAGTGGCCACCGCCGTGCCGTCGACGCGGACCGGGTCCGGCCACGGACGCCCGTTGGGGTCCGAAGTGAACTTCTCCCAGCCCCGCCGCCGCAGCTTGGGGTCGTCGAGCTCCTCGCCCGCCCAGGCGGTCACCCGCGAGTAGATCGTGCCGAACAGACCGGGATCGAAGTCGAAGCCGAACCTGTCGATCTTCTCCTCGGCCGGGGCCTGCGCGTAGCGCGCGAAGTCCAGGAAGGTCCGGCGGAACTCGGGGACGTCGACCAGCTCGAGGGTCTCCCAGAGGATCTGCTCCCCGCAGAAGGCCATCGACAGATTGTAGCTGCTCTCGTAGTCGCCCTTGCCGAGATCGGTCAGATGGGCGCTCTCCGGGTCGAAACCGACCGCGCCGCCCGCCTCTCCGGTGAACAACCCGGCCGGGAAGCCGGCGATGTCGCGCATCCCCGTGACGATCCGGTCCCGCCAGCGCGTGTCCCCCGTACGTTCCCACTCGGTCATCCAGTTGCTGACCAGCGCGTACCAGTCGGGACCGATGCGCAACCTGGTGGGGGCCTCGTCCTGCGGGGGCAGCGCGTTGCGCAGCGGCGGCACCCGCATCATGGTCTCGTCGGCCTTCAGGGAGGAACGCATCAAGTCGCCGAGGGTCTCATCGGCGGTGAGGTAGTAGCAGAAGCGCTTGGTGAAGGACTCGGAGACCCGCGCCTCCTTGGCTCCGCCCCCCCAGTGCGAGACGTTGTGCCGGGCCCCCAGTCCGGCGAAGCGGCCACTGTGGTGGGTGTCGACCTCGCTGAGGTGCTGCGTCATCGCCCGCGCCAGCCGGAACGCGGTCGGGTCCCCGGAGCGGAGGAAGACGTACCAGAGCATCGCGTCGGTGCCGAGCTCACCGTTGTCCCAGGCGTAGCCCCCCACGTCGTAGCGCCACTCGTGGCGGTCCGAATCGTAGGTGTGCATGACGTCGCCGTAGTCCCAGAAGCCGTACCACTCCCGCTGGTCGATCTGCCCCTTGTAGAACTCGATGTCGCGTTCGACGGAACGCTCCAGCTCGGCACGACCCGATGTGCTGCGGTCCGGCAGACTCCACCTGCCGAACACCCCCGCACCGTGGTACCGGGAGGGCTTCGCGACCAGCTGGGCCGGTGCGTCCACCTCCGCGGACAGCTCGGCCACGCGCTTCCGCGTCGGCGTCGAGGGCAGCGCCCACAACCGCATCTCGGTGGAGCGCGAAACGCCCTCCGGGGTGCTGAACCCCTCCTGCACGTCCTCGTAGGCCAGGCCGAGCCCGTGCGCCTCGGTGTCGTAGTGCCGCAGGTCCATGGCCTCGGCGTGCGGGGAGTACGACCACAACGTCACCGTCGCGGAGTCGGTCGCGGCGCCGCTGATGTCGAGCGAACGCGGGAAACGTCGCCAGAAGTCCTGCAATCCCGCTCCGAGTCCGCCGCTGACACCGCCGAGGTACCCGAATCCGGCGGCCCTGCGCCCCCGGCCCGCGTTCTTGAGCCAGCTCGCGGAGGTGGAAGTGCGCTTGCGGACCGAGAAGTGCTCGGAGGACTCCTGGAACAGCGCGAAGTCGTTCCACAGCGCCAGCTCCTGATAGCCCTCGCGCACCTCCTCGGACCACTCCTCCGGGGCAGGAGTCCGCGTCCCCGCGTACTGCGCGTGCCGGACCTTCTCCCCCGGATCGCGCCGGAGGCCGGTCAGCACCCGAACCGGTTCCCCCCAGACTCCCCCGGAATCGGTGCCGAAGCGGATGTGGCGGTTGTGGGCCTCGTCGGACATAGGAACCGACATCCGCAGCCCCAGTCCGCGGACGTGGTCCTCGTCGACCTCGGCGTCCCAGACGAAGTTGTGCACGATCCTCATGGACTCGTCCCCCGCGGACAGGTACACCCGCAGCGTCCAGGGAAGGATCCCCCTGCCTCCCGCACCGCGCCGATTACCGCGGTCCTGCTTGTACCGCCCGGAGAGCTTGACCACGGCCCGCACCGGGCCGCGCTGCTCGATCTCCGCGTTCTCCACCACCCCCGACCACTCGAACCGCCGGGGTTCGGCGTCCTCTCCGTCCGGTTGGTCCTGGGTCAGCAGCACCAGCCTTCCCGCGTTCGCGGTCGCCCGACCGTCGCGCCCGACCGAGCCGATCACCTCGGCACCGCCCCGGGCCAGGCGGACCTCCACGATCCCGTTGCTCATCCTGATCTCGCCGGATTCCTCGGAAACGCCGACCGCGTTCTCCGGGGCGGCCGGTTCTCCCTCGGTCAGGTAATAGGAATCCGCCGGAGCTCTCGCGGCCATCGCGTGACCGCTCCACTTCAGCGTCCCGTCCGGCCAGTAAGCCAGCGGCCAGGACTGCAGGGGAACCGGTTCGCCGTTCTTACCGGCGAGGGTGAACGAGGCGTCCGAGGAAACCGTTCCCCGCGGCCACGGCACCCCCCACGTGACAGCGGCAGGGGCCGCCGGAGCGCCCTCCAGCCAGTGCAGTTCCGTTCTCTCCGGTTTTCCGGTCTCCCCCGCGGCCGACGCGGGCGTCACGACTTCGTTGCCGAGGAAAGTGACCGCTGCCGCGGCACCGGCCCCGGCCAGAAAACCACGACGACCGAACGGTGAATCCAAGGGCATGGGCGGCCTCCGAACAGTGACTTGTCGAATACCGTCACGGCTTTTTCCAGCCGGACGTGCTCAGCTCCGGTTTTCCGGTTCGGCACAGACGTGACGCCCGCGGAAGCCGGTAACCGGGTACACCCGGGCGGAGGAAAACACTTCCGCTCCGCACGCGGAGCCCTCTGGTGCTTCGGGCAAAGTGCGTTCGAAAATTCCGGGATCGGTTTCCCGTGGGGATTCCGGCCCCGGAACCCCCTCGGAGCCGGAGCGGAGGACCGGGAGCGCCCCCGCCCGGACGCCTCGATCTCGTGGGCGACGTCCCCCGCTGCCGGAGCCCCGCGGACTCGGCCCCACCGGACCGGCCACGACGAACCCGGCAGCTGTACAGCCGACAATGGGCGCGCCGAACGATCCTTTCCGGCACCGTCCGGAAACGACGCTTCCCGAACGCTCCGTCAGCTGCGACTCGGACGACGTCATCGCCACGACCTCTCCGATCCCGTTTCCCCCGGTCGAACGAGCGCGGGGGGAGAAATCGGCACGAAGAACCATCGCGGCCTTCGTGGAACCGATTCAATGAAACGTTTTATGAAACGAGACCGTAGAGCCGAACTGTGGCCCAGTCAACACCCGGAGTCGCAGCGCGCGAAAACGCCCCGCCCGGACCGGCGGTGAGGCCGCCGGAGCACCCGGCTCGGCGTCCTCCTCCGCCGGGCCGGGAGTCCCGGCGGAGGAGGACGCGGCGCGGATTCCGCGCCGCGCGACCGCCGACGAGCTCAGTCCCGACGGTGCAGTGTGGAACGACGAACGATGAGTTCCGGGCTGTAGACCACGCTCTCGTGCTCGTGGCCCGGTTCGCCCTCCGTCTCGCGCAACAACAGCTCGGTGGCGGTGGCGCCCATCCGGGCCGCCGGCTGACGCACCGAGGTCAACGGAACGGCCGCGGCCTCGGCGAACTCGATGTCGTCGTAACCGATCAGGGCCAGATCCTCGGGGACCCGGACCCCCGCGTCGAACATGGCCTGCAACAGGCCGAGCGCCAAGAGGTCGTTGGCGCAGAACACCGCGGTGGGCCGCGGGCGCAGTCCCAACAACCGTGCTCCCGCGTCACGCCCGGACTGAACGTCCAACCTCCCCGTGTCCAGCACCGCCACCGCATCCGGGGGCAGTCCCGCTTCCGCGACGGCCCGGCGCGCTCCGACGAGCCTGTCCGCGCACTGCGCCAGCTCGACGGGACCACTGACGTAGGCCACGTGCTCGTGGCCGTTCTCCAGCAGGTGCCGCATCGCCAGTTCGCCGCCTGCCACGTCGTCCACCGACACGGAACAGGCGTCGTCGCTGTCGACCACCCGGTCGACGAACACGTACGGGATCCCGTGCCGCCGAAAGGACAGCAGATTGCCGCCCGAGGCCTCCGCGGGAGTGACGAGCACCCCGTGCACCCGCTGTTCGGCGAACATGGACAGATAAAGCGATTCGGCCTCGGGGTCCTGAGCACTGTGGCACAGCATCACTCCGAGACCGTGATTCCGCGCGGCGCGCTCGGCTCCGCGGGACAGGTCCACGAAGAACGGGTTCCCCA
Organism: Actinopolyspora biskrensis; assembly: GCF_013408175.1. Classification (GTDB taxonomy): domain Bacteria; phylum Actinomycetota; class Actinomycetes; order Mycobacteriales; family Pseudonocardiaceae; genus Actinopolyspora; species Actinopolyspora biskrensis. Next base: position 1,188,317 of record NZ_JACBYW010000001.1, on the reverse strand, counting down.
TGTCGAGCACCAGCAGCGCGACCATGCGGCTGTTGCCCGAACGAAGCTGTCTGGCCGACTCGCTACGCACGTAACCGAGTTCGTCGATGACCGCGCGAACCCGGGACCGGGTCTCGGCCGAGACCCGGTCGGGGCGGTTCAGCGCGTTGGAGACGGTTCCGATCGACACGCCGGCCCGATGGGCGACGTCCTTGATGCTGACCTCTCCCGCGTTGCGACTGCTTCCCCCGGCTGGCACCACGCCTCCCTTGACTCGGATACACCCCCATCTTATCCTTCCGGGAAATAAAACGTTTCAACAACTCGCCGGCCACACCGGAAGCCGGTGGCTGTCGTTTCGCGACAGCTCGCACGCCCCGCAACGGAGACCGCAGGCAATGCCGAACGAAAACGCCGTCCAGGCGGTCCTCAGCAGCACCCCTCCACGGGCGCGCGAGCTCGACCAGGGTTCCGGAGCCGCGTTCGTGCTCGGCCAGTGCCACGACACCGAGCCCGGGACCCCGGTCACGATCCGTTCGGCGCTCAACGTGCGGGAGAGCACCGCCGAGGCCCTGCCGGACGAGGCACCGCCGGAGGCCCACCGGGTCTCCGGACACCGGGAAAAGCTCATCGCCGAACGGCAGGGCGGAACGCGAGCGGCTCGGGACGCGTGATCGAGGTTTCCCGTCCAGTCGGTACCGGCAGCACCACACCACTCGTCAACGCGACAGCAAAGCCTCAGCAAGACGGCCCGGAACCGAAAGGCACCCCCATGAACGAACTATCCCCCGAACAGGCGGTATCCGAACTGCTGGACCGTGCACACCAGCTCGGGGCCGATCCACGCAACACCAACTACGCGGGAGGCAACGCCTCCGCCAAGGCCACCGGAACCGATCCGGTCACCGCGCGACCGGAACGTCTGATGTGGGTCAAGGGGTCCGGCGGGGACCTCGGAACGCTCGAGGAGTCCGGACTGGCCGTGCTGCGCCTGGACCGCATGCGCTCCCTGACCGAGGTGTATCCGGGAGTCGGACGCGAGGACGAGATGGTCGAGGCCCTCGACCACTGCCTGTACGGCAAGGGCGGGGCCGCACCCTCGATCGACACCGCCATGCACGGGCTCGTAGAGGCCGAACACGTCGACCACCTGCACCCCGACGCGGGAATCGCCCTGGCCGCGGCCGAGGACGGTCCACAGTTGACCGAGGAGTGCTTCGGCGACGAAGTGGTGTGGGTCCCGTGGCGCCGACCGGGCTTCCAACTGGGCCTGGACATCGCCGCCGCACGACGGGAGAACCCGAACGCGGTCGGAGTCGTCCTCGGCGGGCACGGGATCACGGCCTGGGGCGAGACGAGTCAGCGGTGCCGGGAGAACTCGCTGTGGATCATCCGCACCGCCGAGCGATTCCTGCGAGAGCGCGGCCGTCCCGAACCGTTCGGTCCGCCGGTGAGCGCGAACGAGGCACTGCCCGCGGAACAGCGGCACGCGCGCGCGGCGGAGCTCGCCCCGGTAATCCGGGGACTGGTCTCGACCGACAACCCCCAGGTGGGCCACTACGACGACCGGGACTCGGTGCTGGAGTTCCTCGCTGGCGAGAACCACCCGCAACTCGCCGACCTGGGGACCTCCTGCCCCGACCACTTCCTGCGCACCAAGGTGCGCCCCCTGGTGGTGGACCTTCCCCCCACCGCCCCGCTGGAGGAGGTCGTCGAACGGCTGCGGGAACTGCACTCCGCCTACCGGCAGCGCTACCGCGAGTACTACCAGCACCACGCGGACGAGAACTCCCCCGCCATGCGCGGAGCCGACCCGACGATCGTGCTCGTGCCCGGGGTGGGGATGTTCTCCTTCGGCAAGGACAAGCAGACCGCCCGCGTCGCGGGTGAGTTCTACGTCAACGCGATCAACGTGATGCACGGGGCGGAGTCCGTCTCCCGCTACCAACCGATCGAGGAGTCCGAGAAGTTCCGGATCGAGTACTGGAGCCTCGAAGAGGCCAAACTCGCCCGCATGCCCGCCCCGAAACCACTGGCCACGCGCGTCGCCCTCGTCACGGGCGGTGCCTCGGGAATCGGCAAGGCCACTGCGCACAGGCTCTGCGCCGAAGGCGCCTGCGTCGTGGTGGTCGACCGCGACGTCGAGTCCGCCCGGGAGCTCGTCGACGAGCTGGGCGGCTCGGACAGGGCCGTGGCGGTCGCCGCCGACCTCACCGACGAGGACGACGTCTCCGCCGCGTTCCGCACGGCCGCGCTCTCCTTCGGCGGGGTCGACCTGGTGGTCAACAACGCCGGGCTGTCCGTCTCCAAACCACTGCTGGAGACCAGCACCTCGGACTGGGACGCCCAGCACGACGTGATGGCCCGGGGGTCCTTCCTGGTTTCCAGGGAAGCGGCCCGGGTCATGACCTCCGAGGGGCGCGGAGGCGACATCGTCTACGTCGCCAGCAAGAACTCCGTGTTCGCCGGGCAGAACAACGTGGCCTACGGGTCCGCCAAGGCCGACCAGGCGCACCAGGTGCGGCTGCTGGCCGCCGAACTCGGTGAGCACGGCATCCGGGTCAACGGCGTCAACCCCGACGGGGTGGTACGCGGTTCCGGCATCTTCGCGGGGGGCTGGGGAGCCCAGCGAGCGGCCCACTACGGGGTCAGGGAAAGCGAGCTCGGCGAGTTCTACGCCCAACGCACCCTGCTCAAGCGGGAAGTACTGCCCGAGAACGTGGCCGCCGCGGTGTTCGCCCTGGTCGGTGGCGATCTGACGCACACCACGGGAACGCACGTGCCCGTCGACAGCGGTGTTCCGGCCGCCTTCCTGCGCTGACGCCGCCGAGGAGGTGTCAGTGCCCCCGGACGGACCGGCCGGCCGACGGGAGCCGGTCGGCCCGTCCGGGTGACGGACGGTGCTGCCGCCACCGTCGACGAGTCCTTCCCATCCGGACCGGCCGCGAGACCGGTCCCCGACCCGGTGTCCCGGGACACCCACGGACAAGGTTGCCATGACGAGGACGGATTTCACCTGCGCGGCCGTCGACCTGGGCGCCTCGAGCGGGCGCGTGGTGGCGGGTGAGGTGGCTGCCGGAAAGCTCGAGCTGACCGAACTGCACCGGTTCCCGAACAGCCCCTCACGCACGGAAGCGGGATTGCGCTGGGACATCTCCCGGATACACCGGGAGGTCCTCACGGGACTGGATGCCGCCTCCGCCTACGCCCCGGCCTCGGTGGGGATCGACAGCTGGGCCGTGGACCACGGCCTGCTGGACGAGACGGGGAACCTGCTCGCCGAGCCGTACCACCATCGGGACACCAGGACCGAGGGCATGATGGAACGGGTACGCGAACTGGTGACCGACGAGGAGCTCTACCGGGTCACCGGGCTGCAACGGTTGCCCATCAACACCCTGTACCAGCTCCTCGCCTCCGAGGAGAGCGGGCAGCTCGAGTCGGCGCGGACCATGCTGCTGCTTCCCGACCTGCTGAACTACTGGCTCACCGGAAACATCGGGGCCGAGATCACCAACGCCTCGACCACGCAGCTGTTCGACGTTCTGGGCGACGACTGGGCGCACGACCTCGTACGACGTCTGGGACTGCCCACTCGACTGCTCCCCCCGCCGCACTCCCCCGGCCGGTGCGCGGGCACGCTGCTCGCGGAGGTAGGAACCCGCACCGGACTGCCCGCGGGACTACCGGTCACCTCCGTGGCCTCGCACGACACCGCCTCCGCCGTCGTGGCGGTACCCGCCGCGACCGAACGTTTCGCCTACATCTCCTGCGGAACCTGGTCGCTGGTCGGCCTCGAGCTCGACTCCCCCGTGCTCACCGAGCGATCGCGCGCGGCGAACTTCACCAACGAACGCGGTGTCGAGGGCACCACCCGCTACCTGCGCAACACGATGGGCCTGTGGCTGTTGCAGGAGTGCCTGCGTCGCTGGCGGGAGCTGGGGATGCGGCGAGAGCTGGGCGAGCTGCTCGAAGGAGCCGCCCGCCTGCCTGCTTTCCGCAGTGTGCTGCACACCGACGATCCGGCCTTCATCGCCTCCCAGGACATGCCCACGGCCATAGCCACGGCCTGCGCGAACGTGGGGGAACCCGTCCCGGAGACCCCGGAGGAGACCGTTCGCTGCGTACTCGAAAGCCTGGCCCTGGCCCATCGGACCACCGTGCGCGACGCCGCGCGGCTGGCCGACCACGAGGTCGAGGTGGTGCACATGGTCGGCGGGGGCAGCCGTAACGACCTGCTGTGCCAGCTGACCGCCGATGCCTGCGGACTTCCCGTGGTCGCCGGTCCCGCCGAGGCCACCGCACTGGGCAACGTGCTGGTCCAGGCCCGCGCCCACGGCGCGGCGGGCGACCGGGCCGCGGCGCGTGAGCTCGTGGCCGAAACCCAGCCCCTGCGGCGCTTCGAACCCACCGGTGGAGCGCAGGAGTGGAGCGCCGTCGAAGCACGGGTGCACGGCAACCGCCAACGCGACCACGGTGTGCGGTCCACTTCGGGATGACCGGTGTTCTCCGCCCCCGTGTCGTGGGATCGCCGGGGCGGAACATCCTGCCGTCTCGTGAACGGGTGCCCCTCCACCGGGGAGCGACGTTCGTGTGACGGAGCTCAACTCCGCGCACGGCCCCGGCCGTTCCCCCACGCCTCTCCGTGGGCAGTATCTTTCTCAGCAGGCCGCACGCGGACGCCGGAAGGAACGGAGCCTGCCGAGTTTGAGCCGAGAACGCCCCAATCCCCTGCAGTGGCTGTGGTACGCCTACGGTGGTCGCCTCCCCGCACGTTGCCGGGAGTGGGTACTGCACGACATCACGTGTCGCACCTGGGCGCTGCGGCACGTCGCCCGCGCGCTCGTCCAGGTATCGCCCGGTCTGTTGTTGCTGCTGCTTCCGGGGCCGCTGTGGATCAGCGCCATGTCGCTGCTCGGAGGAGTGATCATGGCGGTGTGGTACTCCGTCTCGGCGATGGTGGAAACCTGCGAACACCGCCTGGCCAAACACGGCTATCCGGTCGGCACGGGAAAGGCGAAGCGGGCCGAGGCCGATGCGGAGCTGCTGGCCGAGCAGGAAGCCCGCTATGCCGCCCTGTACCGGAACCGACCGGAGCAGCAGTAACCGGAGAGCGTGTTCCGATGAGCCGTGCCCGCCCGTGCGCACCTTCCGGGCGGGCGCTCCCCGCGCTTTCCGAACAGGTTCGACCAGTTCTTCCCGAAAAACCAACCGGCGCACGGCGGTGAACGCCAAATAGACCGCCCGGGGCAGTCCCTTACGCCGAATTCTCGAAAACGAATTACGATTCTGCCGACCCGACGAGTCCCTTGACAGTGCCACAGGGAATAGGGCTACACTCCATCTCCACTTGGTAAGCGCTTACCGAGAATTTTTTGCCCGTTCACGAATCAGCGATGCCCCGGTGGTGCCACTCCGCGCCGCAACACCGGAAAGACGGGGCAGAACACTGCAGTCCATTCCGCGAAAACGAGGGAATCCATGAAAACCCGATTATTTCCTGCCGGGAGTTCCCGAAAATCACTCACGATGCTGTCCACGGCCGTGTTGGCGACACTGGCTCTGTCACCGCTCGCCCACGGCGCGGACAGCACCGACGTGCCCACCGAGCGGGGCCCCGGTGTCGAGCGGAGCACCCCGACCGGAACCGCGCAGCAGTGCGGAAGCGGCTCGTTCGACGCCGAGGTCGTCTCGAGCGGCGGCTCCTGGACGGCGCGTAACGGGAGCGAGGTCGTCCACACCGGACCGAACATGCGAGCGGCTACACAGGCCGCCGTGGACAGCCTCACATCCGGCCGCCAGAGCAAGGAACGGGTCGTCGTCCGCGGTTCCGGAAGCATGAGGGCCGACCGATCGCTGGATCTGCCCAGCTACACCGTGCTGGACGTCTGCGGCACCATCGACGTGACCGGCCAGGCCACCGGCGACAACGCGGTGGTTCGCGGGCGGCACGTGACCGCCGTGGAGGTGCAGCACCTCAGCGTGACCGGATCACCGTGGTTCGGGGTGTTCTTCCGGAACGCCAGTGACATCCACCTCGGCCAGATCGACCTGCGCCTTTCCGGTGGGCTGGGAATCCGCGTGGACAACCACGCAGACCGTGACCAACCCACCACCGATGTGCGGATCGACGACGTCCACGTGTCCGGCACCGACAACCACGGGGTCGAGACCTACGGCGTGGACGGGCTGACGGTCGGCACCGTGGTGGCGCGCGACGTCGCGTACTCGGGGCTGCTGCTCAACAACACCACGAACGCCACCGTGGGAACGGTGGACGCCGAGAACGCGGGCTCGGGGACCGGTTACGCGGCCTTCCGGATGGCGAACAGGAACGGTCGCGTGGACGGTGCCTATCCGACCAACGTCCACGTCGGTGAGGTGATCGCACGCGGTGGTGGACGCGGCGTCTTCTGCGTCTCGGAAAGCGGCGGCGCCGTGATCGACCGCGTGGACATCGCCGACACCGGCAACAACGCCATCCTCGTGGAGAACTGCTACAACGTGGAAATCGCCTCCGAAGGAGGGGAGGTGAGCGGACCGGGAACCGTCCGGATCGCCGCTCGTTCGGAGTTCCCCGTGACCAGGGACGTGACCCTGCACAATTTGACGGTCACCGACTCGGCAATCGTGGAGAGTCCCTGCGGGGAGAACATCACCATCGAGAACAACACGTTGGAGAACACCTCGCGGGACGTGTGCTGATCCCCCGTCGCGAGTTCGCCTGCCGCTGCCGGGCTTCCGGACGGGAGTCCGGCAGCGGTCCCCCCAACCAGCGAGCGATCGGCACGGGAAAGGACGGCGTCGCGAAGTCGCGGCACGTTCCCCTCCCGAAGACCACGTCCCGGTGGCCACGCCCGGTCGGGAAGTCCGCGTGGAGCGCCCACCGGCCGAGCTGTTCGCGATCATTGCCCGAGCGCACGAGCTCGTTCGGTGCTATGACGGCGACACCAGCAGAGCGCGGGCCAACGCGAAAAGGGGACCGACATGCCGCGGACCGTCTTCCACGTCGACCAGGCGAAATCGATGCGCGACCAGGCAACTCCCGGACACAACCGGTGGCACCCGGACATCCCCGCCGTGGCCGAGGTCCGGCCCGGCGACGAGTTCCGCGTCGAGTGCAAGGACTGGACCGACGGACAGGTCCACGACGACGACTCGGCCAACGACGTCAGGGACATGGTCCTCGACCACAACCACATGCTCAGCGGGCCCATCGCCGTGGCCGGAGCCGAGCCGGGCGATCTGCTCGTCGTCGACTACCTCGACATCGGACCCGCGAACACCGTCGACCGCGGGAAGGGCGAGCAGGCGGGCCAGGGGTGGGGCTACACCGGCATCTTCGCCCGCGACAACGGAGGCGGTTTCCTCACCGACCACTACCCCGAGGCGGGCAAGGCGATCTGGGACTTCCACGGCCGCTTCGCGACCTCCCGACACCTTCCCGGAGTGCGCATCGCCTCCAACATCCACCCGGGGCTGGCCGGATGCGCCCCCTCGGCGGAGCTGCTGGCCGCGTGGAACCGCCGGGAACAGGCGCTGATCGACACCGACCCGCACCGGGTTCCCCCGCTGGCGTTGCCGCCGCTGGAGACGAACAGCCTGCTCGGTTCGCTCACCGGTGCGGAACGGGAGCGCGTGGCCCGGGAGGGCGCTCGCACGGTCCCCCCGCGCGAGCACGGCGGCAACGTCGACATCAAGAATCTCGGCATCGGCTCGCGCGTCTACTACCCGGTCTACGTGCCGGGGGCCAAGTTCTCCATCGGGGATCTGCACTTCGCCCAGGGCGACGGTGAGATCAGCTTCTGCGGTGCGGTGGAGATGGGCGGGCACGTCGACATCGGGGTCGATCTCGTCAAGGGCGGAATGCGCGCGTACAACGCGACCACACCGATCTTCCGCCCGGGACGGCAGGAACCGCGCTACGACGAGTTCGTCTCCTTCGTCGGCATCTCGGTCGACGAATCGGGCGATCAGCACTACATGAACGCCACGGTCGCCTACCGCCGCGCCTGCCTGCAGGCCATCGCCTACCTCGAGCAGTTCGGCTACACCGGCAGGCAGGCGTACCTGATCCTGTGCGCGGCGCCGATCGAGGGCCGGGTCAGCGGCATCGTCGACATTCCCAACGCCTGCTGCTCCCTGTACCTGCCCACCGAGATCTTCGACTTCGACGTCCGTCCCGGCGCCGACGGCCCCGTCGCCGTCGATCGTGGAGAGTGCGCCCTCGCGGACTGACTCGGGGCGACGACGCGCTCACCTCCCCGCCGGACGTCGCGACCACCGACGCACCGCCCCGAAAACCGTGCGTTCGACTCCCACGGCCCGCCCGGAGGCTTCACCCGGTTCCATCCTCCCCTCGGCGCGAAGTGGTGCGACAAAGCACAGCCGACCGGTCGCGACGAGAAGGTGATCTCGCCCACGGGAAAAACGCGGAAGATCTCCGCCCGGCGTTTCGGAAAAACACCGGAAACATGACGAAAATCTCTACACCGCATTTTAACCCGGCATTCATCGCCCACTTGGAGGTGACACACGACAAGGTGTGATCTGTGTTGTGCACGGGACTTGTCCCCGCATCCCCGAGTAATAATGGGGAAACGGATCGGGCAGGACGAATCGGCACGCCGCGAACACGGCGGCGGACCGCGACGCACAGCGGCACACTGCGCACGTCGAAGAGATCACCGGGAGGTCGGGTGTTTCCCGTCGACACGTTTTCCGTTCGACACACGTGGTCGACCGCGTTGCCACGTCTGCTGCGCGCAGCCCTGCCCGCCTGGCTCCGCCGGATGCTGCGCCCGGCCCCCATTCCCGTGGACTGGAGCCGTATCGGCGTGGCGGCACTGGCCGTCGGCCTCCCCCCTGCGGTGGGACTCGCCACGGGAGGAATCGGGGAAGCGATCCTGATTTCCCTCGGCGCTTTGTGCGTCGCTTTCTCGGACCCGGTCAGCTCCTATAGGTACCGGTTACGTCGCGTCGGGCTGACCGTACTTCTGGGAGCCGTCGGATTCGGTCTCGGAATAGCCGCCCCGTCGCCGTGGACGGGCGCGTGCGTCGTCGTGATCATTTCTGTGCTGTCGGTTCTGGCCAGCAGAATGGGCGATCTGTGGGGCGCGGCCGGCGCCCAGATGCTGACTTTCTGCATCGTGGCCACCGGCCACCCCGTGGAAACCATGCACGACGGACAACAGCTCGCGTGGTTCCTCGGCGGAGAACTGCTCGCCTTCACGTTGATCGCGGCGACGTGGCCGTTCCGGCGCACCGCCCCGGCCAGACATGCCGTGGCGCGGGTCTTCGAGACCGCCGCACGAATGCTGAACACCGAGAGCGAGGAAACGCGCACCGAAGTCAGGCAGCAACTGACCAGGGCGCTGAACGAGGCCCACGACGTGCTGATCAGCGTGGCGGCGGGCTCCACGGCGCGCAGTCGCGTCCACGACAGGCTCTACGTGGCACTCTCCCAGGCCACTCCGATGGTGGAGGCCTCCGTCGCACTCGCCCACGCCGGCACGCGAGTTCCCGACCCCCCGATGGAGACGATGCGCACGCTGGCCCGGTGCCTGCGCTCCGGAGCCCTGCCCCCGCCGTACACATCGACCACCGCCTCCACCGACCCGACTCCCCTGCGCGCCCTGGACCACGCCCTCGGCAGACTGGTCGCCTCGCTGCGCACGGCGAAACTCGCCGATCCCGGCGAACTCGACACCGGACGCGATCGACGCGCACGCTTCCGGGTGTGGCGCGAGGGCCTCGCGGTCGGCAGGACCGGGTGGTTGCTCGCGGCCCGCATGGCGCTGTGCCTGGCCGTGGCGGAAACGATCGGCCTGCTGCTTCCGCTGGAACAGCCCTACTGGGTCGCGCTGACGGTAGCGCTGGTCCTCAAGCCGAACTCGGGCTCGTTGTTCGCACGCACCGTGCTGCGCGGGATCGGAAGCGTGCTGGGGGTGATCGTGGCGAGCGCGCTGTTGGCCGGTATCGCCCACGGATGGTGGATGCTGCCCTTCACGGTGCTGCTGGCCGCCTTGGTGCCCGACACGTTGAGCCGTCACTACGGCCTGTTCACCGGAGTCGTGACGTGTCTGGTGCTGTTGAAGATGAACCAGGTGGAATCCATTCCCGCGCTTCCCGCGGTGCGGCTGGTCGACTCGCTCATCGGCTGTGTCGTCGTCCTGGTCGTCGGGTACGTGCTCTCCCCGCTGCACCGTCGGCCTCCCCTGGAACGGGGTTTCGCCGATGCGGTACTGACCGTCTCCGAGTACGTGTCGCTGTCCCTGACCGGAATGGCACGGGAAAGGCCCGCACTGCGGCGGCGCAGCTACCGGGAGCTGGCCGAGTTGCGCACCACGCTGCGACAACGACTCGTGGAACCGAGCTCGGCGAGCAGGACGGCGGAGCAGTGGTGGCCGTCGATCGTCGTGCTCGAACGACTCGTCGACGGAGCCACCGAACACGCGATCCGCATAGAAGGCGGCAACACCGGGATCAGCCTGCAACGCGCCCAGCTGATCGTGTCGAACATGCGGTCGCTGGCCCGGTGGTTGCGGTGCGAGACCTCCGAGAACGCCACCCCCTCGCCCACGTGCGTGAGCGAACGGCTCTCCGAGATCGAAAACGAGTTGACGTCCTCCTCGTGGCCGAGGCCGGAGGACGCCTCACCCGGACGGGAAACCGCGCGCCCAGCCGCTGAACGGGTGACCGCCTCGTCGCGTTCCGGAACGAGGAATCCCGTCACGCCACCGAGCTCGAACGGCGTCAGCACGGTCAATCCCCCTTACGGAGTCCGGCGCTGATGAGTTCGCCACAAAAGGAGCAAACAAGATTCGTATTGCTCGTCCCAACCCGGTGAGAATACCGATAAAACGCGAATTACAGTCACGATCACACTCGTACATTCCGGTGATCCCCGTTTAGGATCATCGTCGGATGCACGAGAACAACACCGCGCCCCTCCGGGGAAACGCGCGGAGTAGGCCCACCGCAGCTCCGCTCACGTTCCCCTCCCGTTCGACCGTGATGCCAGCGCCACGCCCGGCATCCGAGGAGACGGGTGTGTGCGGTGACGAACACCGGGCCGAGGTCGGCGGAACTCCGTCGACGGTCCCACTCGTTCTCATCTCCCCGGCCGTTCCCCGACCCCGAAACCGGACACGGCCCACTGCCTGTCCGTGCAGTACGTCCGGGCGCACCCACGGTGAGCGCGCTCGACCGACCACCCCTTCCGGGCAAGCGCTCTCCGAGACCCACCGCGTGCCCGTCCCGTGGGAGGCAAGATGAGCACACTCGAAAGCCTCGAATACGGTTCCCCCGCACAGCTCGAAGCGGTTCGATCGGCCGATCCGTTGCGCGCGGACGAGCTCTGCGAGCGTCTTCGAGGGATGAACGAGGACGCCGACGTGGCGGCCCTGATCGAATCGCTGCGCGCACTGCTGCCCGCGACCGAGGAGGTCGCGGAGCTGTCGACCGACGAGTGCCTCGCGGCGATGAGAGACCTGGGGATGTTCCTGGGCTCGATCAAACGCCACGGAACAGAACCCGCCGAGGCCGTGCCCGAAGCGCTCCCCGTACTGACCGAACTGGGCAGCCGCACCGACATGGTCCCGAGGGACACGGTGCTGCACTACTGCGTGTGGAACCCGCAGGGCGAGCGGCGGCGGATGTACACCGGTGACCCGCAGGAACGGATCCTCCAGGACTCCGTGCGCCACGCCTTCCCCCGGCTGAACACCGGGCTGCGGATCTGCGACGAGCTCAACCGCACCGACCCCGCCGCGGAACGCTTCGCCGTGCTCGCACGGGAGCTAGACGAGTGCGTCGGTGCCATGCTCGAGTCCATAAACGCGGTGATGGCCGAGGTCGGCCCGGTGTTTTTCGCCCGCACGCTGCGCCCCTACTTCGAGGAGATCTCGCTGCGGGGACGGACTTACCTCGGTCCGGCCGCCGCGCAGGTGCCGCTGTGGCTCGTCGACGAGGTCCTGTGGCTGTCCGACCGGGGCATCGCCGAGTACGAGGACTTCCTGCTCGACTCCGTGCCCTACGGACTACCGCGCTGGCGTGAGCTGCACGCGGGCTGGCGCGGCTCACCATCGGTCGTGACCAGGCTCGTCGAGGCCTTCGACGTGGCCGGAGGTCACGACCGCGCGGGCCACCGGCTACGAGACGGCGCGAACGCCCTGGCCGGCGTGCTGCGCACGATCGTCACCTTCCGCGGTCGTCACTACCGCATCGCCAGACAGGCCTACCAGGAGGAGGTGCGGCTGTATCCGCTGGGAAGCGGCGGAGCAGGCATCGACCTGCTACAGCGTGTGTTGCTGCTCACCCGGCAGAACGCCCGGGTCGCCTCCGAGCGGACCGATCAACGGCGCCGGAGTTCTCGTCCCGCTTCCCCCACACCGACACCAGCGGAGCGGAAAGAGCGACGAAGTCCGGGTCCTTGAGGCTTTCCCGCACCAGGTCGAACGTCTCCCCGTCCACCGGGGTGTGTTCCAGGATCGGCTCACGCAGCCGCAGGAATGTGTGCCGGTAGAACTCGGCGGCCGTGCTGCCGCCGCGCACCAGCTCGCCGTCCGGTGAGGCGTCGATCTCGGTGAGTCCTCGCGCGGCGAGAGCCGCCGGCATCCGGTGCGCGAAACGCGAGTCGCATCCGTTGCGGGCCAGTACCGCCACCACCGCGTCGTGCACGCGCTGGAACCGTTCCACGTCGTCGCGGGGAGGGGTCTGCTCCGCCAGGGAGGCCCCCTCCGCGTCGAACTCGGACAGCAGCACCCGGCCTCCCGGGGCGCACAGTTCCACGAGCTGGTCCAGCACCTGTTCCCGTTGCGGCAGGTGCGAGAGCGTCATCCGCGCGTGCACCAGGTCGAAAGTCCCGGCGACGGGTCCGTCGGACAACAGGTCGTGGGCACGGATCTCGACCCGCTCCGGCAAACCGGCCTGTTCGAGGAACCCGGTGTCGCTGTCGAGGGCCACGACACGTCCCTCCGGCCCCACGAGATCGGCCAGCATCCGACTGACCGATCCACCTCCGGCACCGACGTCCAGGCAGGAGCTCCCCGCGCTCACCCCGAGCTTTCGCAGAGCGCGCCAGGAGGACGGATCCCAGAGCCCTTCCAGGGAGTCGAGCCGTTCTCGCTCGGCGTACCACTCGGGGGCGAACGTGTAGGACTCCGCGGCGCTTCTCGTGTTCATCACGGATGAACGTTAGGGCGGCCGTGCCGCGAGGGCAACAGCCGCGCGCTCCGCCGTCGGCGGGACGACCGGACCGCACGCGCATCCTCCCGGGCGTTCCCCGCACACCCGGCACACGGCCCGCGGAGAAGCCCCGCCCCTGCGGGCACACCCGCCCCGAACACCGTGTGAACTCGGTTACCGGGGGTTGCGCGCGCCCCACCCCCACTAGTTTACTTAGGCAAGGCTAAGCGAAAGTTAGATCAGCCTTACCTAATGAACGTCGTGGAGTTGTGGAGCCCCGCCCCATGTACACGTGCATCTGCGCCGGCGTGACCGAACCGGAAGTGCGGACGTGCATCCACGCCGGAGCCGACAGCGTCGAGGAGATCGGCGACCGCTGCCTGGCCGGAACCGGCTGCGGCACGTGCGTGGAACGACTGGAGGAGCTCCTGGAGGAGAACCGAACGGCGAGCACGACCCCCTCCTGCCCGCTGTCCAGCGGCGTCTGACCGTGGCCGTCGGTGTCTCCACCGGTTGCCGGACACGCCCGTCGCGGTTACGCACACGATGCCGCGCTGCTCGTAACGTGTCCGACGTGCGGTTCGACCCACGGCTACCGGCGGAGGACTCATGCAAGGCGACTCAGAGGTCATCTCGTTGCTCAACGAACAGCTCACCAGCGAGCTGACCGCCATCAACCAATACTTCCTGCACTCGAAGATGCAGGCCAACTGGGGCCTGACCAGGCTGGCCGAACACACCCGCACCGAGTCGTTCGAGGAAATGCGGCACGCCGAGTGGCTCAGCGACCGCATCCTCTTCCTCGAGGCCCTTCCGAACTACCAGCGATTGTTCACCCTGCGGATCGGTCAGACGCTCAAGGAGCAGTTCGAGTCCGATCTCGCGATCGAACGCGAGGTCCTCGACCGGCTCAAACCGGGCATCGCGCTGTGCCGCGAGAAGAACGACATCACCACGGCGAACCTCTTCGAGGGCATCCTCCGCGACGAGGAGCACCACATCGACTACCTCGAGACCCAGCTCGAACTGATCGAGACCCTGGGCACGCAGCTCTACCTGAGCCAACTCGTGGAAAGCCCGCCGACGAGCGCCTGAGCGGAAGAGGCAACCGGCGTTCCGCACGGCGGCCCGTGCGGAACGCCGCGGCGACGACTCCGAACCGGAGGGGTCACCAGGTCACCGGCAGCTCGTAAACGCCGTAGACGGACCCGTCGTGCTTGAACGGGATCTCCTCCGGATCGACGGCCAACCGCAGGGTGGGCACGCGCCGGTAGAGCGTGCCGTAGACGACCTGCAGCTCCAGCCTGGCCAGCGGTTGCCCCAAGCACTGGTGCACCCCGAAGCCGAAGGCCATGTGACGACGATTACCGCGCCGGATGTCGAGGCCGTCGGGATCGTCGAAGACCTCGGGATCGCGATTGCCGATGTCGTTGGCCACGATCAGCCCCTCGCCCGCGCGGATGGTCTCCCCGGCGATGTCGATGTCGTCCAGGGCAACCCGGCGCCGCCCATTGTGTGTGATGTGGAGGTAGCGCAACAGTTCCTCCACCGCCGAGGAGACCAGCTCGGGATCGTCGGTCTCGCGCAGCGCCTCCAACTGATCGGGGTGCTCGAGCAGGGCCAGCGTGCCGAGCGCGATCATGTTCGCCGTGGTCTCGTGCCCGGCGATCAGCAGCAGCACCCCCATCCTGGCCGCCTCGTCCCGGGGCAGCTCCCCGGCCTCGACCCGCTCCGCCAGATCGGACAGCAGGTCCTCGCCCCGGTCGACCAGCTTGTCCCCGACCAGACCGTCCAAGTACTCGGTCAGCCTGCCGGTCGCGGCCGAACGGTCCTCCTGGCTCGAGTTCCGGTTGACGATGACCCTGCTGTTGCTCTGGAAGAAGTCGTGATCGGAGTAGGGCACCCCGAGCAGCTCGCAGATCACCAGCGAGGGAACCGGCAGCGCGAAGGACTCCACCAGATCCACCGGATTCGGCCCGGCCAGCATGGCCTCGATCGCCTCGTCGACGATCCGCTGCACCTTCGGTCGCAGCGCCTCCACCCGTTTGACGGAGAAGGGCCCCGTCACCATGCGCCGGAGACGGGCGTGCTCCGGATCGTCCATCAGGATGAAGCTCAGCGGCGAACCGCTCGTGCGCTCCGCGGAGGAAACCGGCGCCGGGCTCGGATAACCGGGGTTGGTCGGATCGGCGCTGACCCGCGGATCGGCCAGCAACTTCCGCTGCTCCGCGTGCCGGGTCACCAGCCACGGCGTGCTGCCGTCCCACAGCGCGACCCGGGCAAGCGGGGCTTGGCGCTGCTTCTCCCGCAGCTCGGGCGGCGGGTCGAAAGGACACCCGGCCGCCCTGGTCATCGGGTATTCCGGGACGTCGGCCACGCCGCCGTCGACGGAATCCACCGTACTGCTCATCAACTCCTCCACGGGATGTCGTGCCGCGTTCCCCGTCCGGGCGGGCCGCTCACTCGCTCAGCTCGATGGCCGCGGCCGGACACATGTCGGCGGCCTCGCGCACCGCCTCGTGCAGCTGTTCGGAGGGCCGGGAGTCCAGCAGCACCACGATCCCGTCCTCGTCGCGCTGGTCGAACACCTCGGGAGCGGTCATCACGCACTGTCCCGCTCCGCAGCACTTGTCCTCGTCGACACTGACCTGCATCGGATCTCGTCCTTCCGTCGCGGAGTGTTTCCTCGCGTTCCGTTCCGACCCGTTCAACCGGTGACCGGAGCCAGCCACAACCCGGTCACCGCGTCGACCAAGCCGGTCGCTGCGTCGTGCCAACCGGCCCTGGGCGTGGCAACGCCCTCGGCCAGGGCACGCTCGCGTTCGGCGTACATGTGCGCCATCAGCTGTCGGCTCATGGCGAAGCGTTCGGAGCGCACTTGCGGCGGCAAGTCGGGCAGCGAGCGGTCGAACCCGTCGATGATCCGGTGCAGGTCCGGCGAGGTCAGCGACTCCTCGACCATGATCCCGTGCAACGAGGGCTCCGTCATCACCTGCGCCGCGAAGCGGGCGTACCAGGTGGGACACCCGAGCGTGGCCAGGTGCTCGGCGCTCGGGCGTACCAGGCAGCCCACCCAGTCCCGAACGCTGGGCTCGTCCCCGACATCCGCCAGCAGCTGCCTGCGCAGCTGCTCGATCCGCCCGGAGTGCTCGCGCACTATGGCCCGCACCAGATCGGCCTTGGCGCCGAAGTGGTAGCTGACCGCGGTGTTGTTGCCCAGCCCCGCCGCCTCGCTGATCTGGCGGTTGGACACGGCGAACACCCCGTGCTCGGCGAACAGGCGCTCCGCGGTGGTCAGAATGCTCTCCCGCGTGGTGCGGATCTGCTCACTCCGGACAGTTCTCTCGGTCATGGTCACCACCGAACCGGTACTTCGCGCAGCCCTCCCACCACGAGCCCGTCGACCCGCCGCAACTCGTCCACGGGCACGGCGAGTTCCAGGGAGGGCAGTCGCCGCAGCAACACTTCGAGCACGGTCTGCAGCTCGGTGCGGGCCAGCGCCTGGCCCAGGCACGAGTGCGCACCGACGCCGAACGCCAGGTGGGGGTTCGGACTGCGCCCCAGGGTCATGTCCTCCGCATTGTCGAACACGCTCTCGTCCCGGTTGGCCGCGGCCATGCTGCACACCACGGTGGTTCCCTCCGGCAGGGTCGCGTCGGCGAGGTGGGCCTGCTCACCGATGTAGCGCGGCATGCCGAAGCCGGGGTTGGCGTCGTAGCGCAGTGCTTCCTCGACGGCGGTGCGCACCAGGGAACCGTCCTCCAACAGCTGCTGCCAGCGCCGCCTGTCGGACAGCAGCACGGCCACCATCTTGCCGATCATGTTCGCCGTCGTCTCGTGTCCGGCCACCAGCAGTCCCTGCCCGGTGGCCACCAGGGTCTCGTCCGACAACCGCTCACCGGCCGAGTCGGTCTCGGTGGTCAACGCGCTGAGCAGATCGTCGCCGGGCTCGGCCCGCTTGGCCTCGACGTGATCGGCCATGTAGGCGGCGAACTCGCGCTGGGCCGCGTCGATCTCCTCCTGCCCGTAGCGGGTCAGGTTGAGCAGGGTGTCGGACCAGTGGGCGAACCTGTCCCGGTCCGCTTCGGGCACGCCGAGCATGTCGCAGATCACCCACACAGGCAGCGGAAACCCCAGGGCCGCCTTGAGGTCGGCGGGGCTGCCCTTCTCGACCATCTCGTCGAGCAGCCGCTCGGCCATGGACTCGATCCCGGGACGCATCGTGGCCATTCGCTTGGCCGTGAACCACTTGCTGACCATGCGCCGCCAACGCTGGTGCGCCTCCCCGCTCTGCGGAAGCGCGGAGGCCATGGAGGTGTTGAACACCCCGCCCGACTCGTTGGCCGAGATCCTGGCCGCCCCCGGCGCCCCGAGGTCCCTGGTGAAGCGCGGATCGGACAGCACCTGTTTGACGTCCTCGTGCCTGGTCACCAACGACGCCTCGTCCCCGCTGGGCAGCCGCACCCCGGCAACCGGGCACCGCTGCCGCAACCGCTCCCACTCCTCCGGCGGGTCCAGAGCGCCCCGCGCCGAGAGCGGGTAGTCCAGCAACTGCTCACCGTCGTCACGCTCCACCGCGACCTCCTCCGAGCCGATCTTCAGTGCACCCCCAGTCAACCCGGTTCACCGCGTTAAGTCAATCGACTGATTGAATATTCTTCGACGCGAAGACCCGACACACCGAAACGGAGGACCCCGTGTCACACGACAACGCCACCCCACCCGGCGAGACCGGCCCACCCCGAACGTCGGCCGTCGTCGTGGTGCTGGCCATGGCCGGAATCGTGGTCTCGTTGATGCAGAGCCTGGTGATTCCGCTGGTTCCCGACCTGCCCGAACTGCTCCACGCCTCCGCCGCGGGCACGGCCTGGGTGGTCACCGCCACCCTGCTCGCCGGAGCGGTCGCGACCCCGGCGGCGGGCCGCCTGGGAGACATGTACGGCAAGCGGCGCGTGCTCGTGCTCAGCCTGGCGCTGATGGTGCTCGGCTCGATCACGGGCGGGCTGAGCAACTCGCTCGTGCCCATGATCGTCGGACGCTCCCTGCAGGGATTGGCCGCCGGTGTCATCCCGCTGGGCATCAGCATCATGCGCGACGAGCTCCCCACCGAGCGCCTCGGCTCTGCGATCGCGATGATGAGCGCCTCGCTGGGGGTGGGCGGAGCGCTCGGGCTGCCCGCGGCCGCCTTCCTGGCCGAGTACGCCGACTGGCACGTGCTGTTCTGGGCCTCCGCCGCGCTGGGGGCCTGCGCCACCGTCCTCGTGCTCGCGGTCGTTCCGGAGTCCGCGGTGCGCACCGGAGGACGATTCGACCTGCCGGGAGCGATCGGGCTGTCGACCGGGCTGGTCTGCCTGCTGCTGGCGATCTCCAAGGGCGGCGACTGGGGCTGGACCAGCGGTACCACCCTCGGCCTGCTCGGTGCCGCGGTGCTCGTGCTGATGCTGTGGGGTCGGTGGGAGCTGCGCACGCCCCGGCCGCTGGTGGACCTGCGCGTCAGCGCACACCGCCAGGTCCTGCTCACCAACCTCGCCTCGACGGTGTTCGGCTTCGCGATGTTCGCGATGTCGCTGATCCTGCCGCAGCTGCTGCAACTGCCCGAGTCCCTCGACTACGGGATGGGGCACAGCATGCTGGTCGTGGGCATGGTGATGGCCCCCTCGGGGCTGGTGATGATGGCCATGGCCCCGGTCTCGGCACGTATCTCGAAGCTCGGCGGCCCCAAGGTGACCCTGATGGTCGGCGCCGTGGTGGTCGCGGTCGGCTACGGGCTCAACACGGTGCTGATGTCGCAGATATGGCAGCTCGTCCTGGTCTCGGGCGTGATCGGGGCCGGTATCGGACTGGCCTACGGGGCCATGCCCGCGCTCATCACGGCGGCCGTGCCCGTGTCCGAGACCGGAGCGGCCAACAGCCTCAACACCCTCATGCGCTCCATAGGCACCTCGGTCTCGAGCGCGGTCGCAGGTGTGGTCCTCGCGCAGCTGACCGTCACGCTCGGACCCGTCACCGTCCCCTCGCAGACCGGATTCCGCGTGATCATGGGGATCGCCGTCTTCGCCTCCCTCGCGGCCCTGGTGATCGCGGCCTTCCTCCCCGGTCGGCGGTCCCCCGGGGGTTCCGCCCACTCGCGCGCAACCACCACGGCCGCGGAGACCACCTCCTCCTGACGACTCCGTGGTTGTCCACCCGTCGCCGGAGCGGCCGGTTGCTCCGTTCGGAGCAGCGCTGTCCTAGCCTCGGGAAGTGGAACCGCCAACGAGGAATCGAACCCGTCGGACAACAGCGTGCTCACCCGAACCGTTCCGCGCGGCCGCTCGAGTCGAGCGGCCGCGCACTCCTTTCGCGCCCCCGGCAGTGCCGATCCCGGTGGGTACGTCGCGCCGGAGTCCCGGAGAGGCCCGCCACGTCGTCCGCACCGGTGCGGACGGCACAAGATTCGAAAACTAATCCGTCGATTCGCACAACAGTATCCGGGTTCGAGTGGAACAGAGGGACTCTTAGTGTTGCCCAATACCCATAACCTCGTTCACAACCTGTTGACAGCACGGCCTCCGCGCACGAACGGAGTCCACCGAGGAGACGCCCCGTGGAAGACCAACGCACTCCGGAAACTCCCCGAAGCACCACACCGGCCAGCCCCTCCCGACCGGCAACGGCGGGGCTGACTTCCCGGCTGGCCCGACGCAAACCGGTCGAGGAGCTGACCGGCGAGACCGGTCAGCTGCGCCGCTCACTCGGGCTGACCCAGCTCACCATGATCAGCATCGGGGCGACGCTGGGGACCGGTATCTTCGTCGTCCTCGGTGAAGCCGTTCCCAAGGCGGGTCCGGCCGTGGTGCTGTCCTTCGTGCTCGCGGGACTGACCGCGCTGTTCTCCGCGTTGTCCTACGCCGAGCTGGCCGGCATGATCCCGGCCTCCGGGTCCTCGTACTCCTACACCTACGCCACGCTGGGCGAACTGGTCGCGTGGGTGTGCGGCTGGTGCCTGATCCTGGAGTACGGAGTGTCCGTGGCCGCGGTGGCGGTCGGCTGGGGCCAGTACCTGAACGAGCTGCTGCACCTCACCGTCGGCGTGACGATTCCCGAGGCCTTCAGCCAACCCCCGGGAGAGGGAGGCCTGGTCAACATCCCTGCCGTGGTCGTGGTGCTGCTGGCCATGTTCCTGCTGCTCGGGGGAGCCCGGGAGAGCGCACGGGCCAACGCGGTGATGGTGGTGATCAAGATCGCCACGCTGCTGGTGTTCTGCGCGGTGGCCTTCACCGCCGTGCGCGACGGCAACTTCACCCCCTTCATGCCGCTCGGCATGGCGGGAGTCAGCGCGGCGGGGGCGACGCTGTTCTTCTCCTACATCGGTTTCGACGCCGCCTCCACCGCGGGTGAGGAGGCCCGCGACGCCAGGAGGGACCTTCCCCGGGCGATCGTGCTCTCCCTGTTCGTGGTCACCGTCCTGTACTGCCTGGTGGCGTTGGCCGCCGTCGGCGCCATGCCCTGGACAAGCTTCGCCGACGCCGAGGCGGTGCTCAGCCAGGTGCTGACGCAGGCCACGGGCGCGGGCGTGCTCTGGTCGGTGCTGCTGTCCGTGGGCGCGCTCGTGGCGATCTCCAGTGTGGTGCTCGCCGTGATGTACGGGCAGACGCGGATCCTGTTCTCCATGTCCCGCGACGGGCTGGTCCCCCGCGTGTTCTCCCGGGTCGACGAGCGGACCGGAACCCCGCGGAAGAACGTCGTGATCGTCTCGCTGGCCGTGGCCGTGCTCTCCGCCGCGATCCCGCTGGGCTCCCTCGCGGACGCGACCAGCATCGGCACCCTGTTCGCCTTCGGGCTCGTCAACGTGGCCGTGCTCGTGCTGCGGCGGAACCGCCCCGAGCTGCCTCGCGGTTTCCGGGTACCGCTGTCCCCGGTGACTCCGCTGCTCGGGGCCGGTTTCTGCGTGTACATGATGGCGAGCCTGGGCGCGGAAACCTGGCTGGTTTTCCTCGGGTGGATGGCGGCCGGACTGGCGTTCTACTTCGCCTACGGGATGCGGAAATCGCGGTTGAACGCTTCCACCCCGGACGCGGACGCCGCGGAGTGAGCCGTCCACGCCGCCCGCGCGGCCGTCAAGCGTCCTCCTCGAACGTCGAGGCGGCGCCACGGGGAATCTCGTTCGGAGACCGCAGGTAGTGGGCCACCCGCGCGCGCAACCGCCGCATGTCGATACCGGCCGGATCATCCTTCCGCTCGGGTGCCCACTCCCGGTGCGCGCACGCCCTCGATGAGTCGACTCCCAGAAACAGGCACAACCGGGCCACGAGCCTCGGGTAGACGTCACGTTGTTCCCCGGTCCAGTCTCCGTCGCCGGAATCCTCGGCCTCTATTCCCAGTGCGACCGAGTTCCCCGACAGGCCGGCCCACCCCCCGGCTCCGGCGTGGTAGGCGAGACCGGCCGCGATGACGTAAACGGTCCCGTCGTAACCGATACCGTAGTGCCCCAGGGGGCCGGGCAGACCTCGCCGACCGTCCCGGACCAGTCCGAGTGAGGGGTAGTTGTCCGAGGTGTCCTCCGGCTCGGGGCCCGCGGTGTGGTGACACACGACGACACCGACGTAGTCGTCGAGCGGGCCGTGCCCGCGCCCCCTCCACCCGGGCACCTCGACAACCGGATACCCCGTCGCACGGGCGACGGTGGCCAGATCCTCGCCGGGGCCGTTGAACCACTGTCCCATCGGTGCACCTCTCGTAGTTCGGGAACAGAACTCCCCGACCGTTCTGTCCGATCGACGCCCCACGGCACAAGCCTCCGTCCGGGGCATTCCACGTTCCACCGACCGGGAAAGGTGTTGCACCCGCGCGTTCCCACTGGTTCGATCACCCGCCGGACGACGGGAGCTCCGACGGGAACGGGGTGGACATGCCGGACGAGGGTGACTCCGAGCCACGCGAACCGATACGCGCTCCCCTGGCCTGGTCGGGGCTGCTGCTCCTGGTCCTGCTCGGCGTCCCGTGGTACCTCCCCGAGGGCACGATCGGGCCGGTACTGCTCGGCTTTCCGCTGTGGACCCTGGGCGCGGTGCTCTCCTCGCTGGCGATATGCGGTTACCTGTCCTGGATGTTGCTGTCCCTCTGGGAGACCCCCGAACAGCGGACGGGATCCCCGGGGGAATCCCCCCGCGAGACACCGCACGACGGCAACGGAGACACGAACGGACACGGCGGAGCGGTGTGACATGGACACGCTGAACTTCAGCGGCCGATCGGGCGTGCTCGTCCTGGCGTCCTACGCCGCGCTGATGCTGATCATCGGGTTTTTCGCCGGGCGTGGCGGTTCCGGGGCGAAACGGAGCCCGAAGGACCACTACCTCGCGGGCGGCAACCTCGGCGTGATCACCCTGTTCTTCACGCTGTACGCCACGCAGTACAGCGGCAACACGGTGATCGGCTACGCACCGCAGGCCTTCCGCGAGGGTTTCGCCTGGTGGCAGTCCGTGACGTTCTTCAGCATGATCGTGGCGGGATACCTGCTGTTCGCTCCCCGCATGTACGTGATCGCGAAGGAGCACTCCTTCGTGACCCCCACGGACTGGGTGAGTCACCGCTTCGGTTCCACTCCGCTCACCGTGCTCGCCGCGCTGTTGATGCTGTGGGCGCTGGCGAACTACCTGCTGGAGCAGCTCATCGCCATGGGCCAGGCGATCACCGGCCTGACCGGGAGCACGATCCCCTACCAGGTGGGCGTGACCGCGTTCGTGATCGTCATGCTCGCCTACTCGTGGAGCGGGGGGATGCGCGCGGTCGCCATGACCGACATCATGCAGGGGGTCGCACTGCTGCTGGGGGTCGGAACCCTGCTGGCGGGAGCCGTTGTCCTCGTCAACGACCTCCCCCGGGGTGGTGGCCCCACCGTGCTGGCCGAGCACCCGGAGGCCATGGCCGTTCCGTCCACGGCCGATTCGGTCAACTGGGTGTCGATGGTCCTCATGGTCGGCATCGGGATCGCGATGTATCCGCACGCGATACAGCGCGTGTACGCGGCACGCAGCGCACGGACCCTGAAGCGCTCCCTGCTGCCCATGGTGTGGATGCCACTGCTCACCGCCGGTGCGGTGTTCGCGATCGGGCTGCTCGGGCTCGAGCTCTTCCCGGACCTGTCCGCTCAGGACTCCGAACGGCTCGTGGGCGTGATCGCCAACGAGGTCGCCGGGCTGAACGTCTTCTTCTACGTCATGATGATCCTGCTGTTCGGCGGTGTCGTGGCTGCCGTCGTGTCCACGGCCGACTCGGCGTTGCTGAGCTTTTCCTCGATCGTGTCCACCAACGTCTACGCCCGTTACATACGACCGGACGCCACCCCGCGACACCAGGTGCGAGTGGGCAAAGCCGTGGGCGTGGTCGCCGTGTCCGGCATTCTGCTGCTCGCCTGGAACCCGCCGAGCACGCTGGTCGAGATATTCACGCTCAAGATCGAGTTGCTGATACAGCTGGCACCGGCCTTCGTGGTGGGACTGTACTGGAAACGTCTCGCGGCAGGACCCGTCTTCTGGGGAATGCTGTCCGGCGTCCTCCTCGCGGGCGGGCTGGCCATCGCCGGGGTCGACGCGGTCTGCGGAATCCACGGCGGAATGCTCGGTCTCGTGCTCAATCTCGGAATCTGCGTGCTCGGTTCGCTGCCCCACCGGCGGGGCCGCACCGAACACAGGTCCGGCGTGGGCTCCGAACAGCGCGCTCCCGGCGAGGTCCACTCCGGATGAGCCCCCCGGGCAGCAGCACGCGCTGTCATCCTGACGGCTGGTGTCGCGATTCCCTACCGGCCCGAAGGGCGGTACCGCCTGGTGGGGACTCGTGCCGCGCTTCCTGACCGGCGCGGCGGCAGCGGCCGGGATCGGCGCGATCAACGGCATCGGCAACCTCGGCGGTGGCTTCGGTCCCATGGGAATCGCCGCGATAGTCGACCTGACCGGATCCACGCGCGCGGGACTGGTCTTTCTGATCCTCGTCTCACTTCTCGGGCTGGCGGGCACCTTCGGTCTGCGCGCCCTGCTGCGTGACAGGGCACGGTCCTCCGAGACCCCCGAGCCCGCCGCCCACGGGAGCACTCGGACACGGCAGGAGCAGTAGGCCCACGGCCGATGACGAAAGGCGCTTCGTCCCGGAGGAGCGAAGTGACCACGAGCGCCTCAACGGGTATCCGAGGGTCACCAAGCCCCTCTTCCGGAAGGAGCGGCCATGAGCACCGACACGCAGTCACCCCCTCCCGCCTACAGCGGTTTCGACCGGATGCCCGTCGACGGGCGGTGGCGCCCCGGGAAGGCGGGCTCGGTCAACACCGACGTGAACCCGTACACCGGGGGGCGGCTCACCGAGATCACCCAGGCCGACGCCACGGACGTGGACGCCGCCTACCGGGCATCCGAACGAGCCCGGGGAGAGTGGGCGGCGGCTACGGCCTCGGAACGGGCGGAGGTGTTCGTCCGGGCCGCCGAGATCATGTCGCGCCGCAAACAGGAGATCATCGACTGGCTGGTCGCGGAGGCTGGCGCCATCCGCTCCCGAGCGGAGTGGGAATGGATGGCGGTGCGCGCCGTCATGCTCGAAGCGGCTTCCTACCCCGCCCACGTGGAGGGCAGGCTCCTTCCCGCAGCCCTCATCGAGGGCAAGGAGAACCGGGTGTACCGGCAGCCGGTCGGCACCGTGGCCGTGATCAGCCCGTGGAACTTCCCGATGCAGCTGTCCAATCGCTCGGTGGCCCCCGCACTGGCCGTCGGCAACGCTGTGGTCCTCAAGCCGGCGGGTGACACACCGGTGACCGGAGGCCTGCTCCTGGCCGGGATCTACCAGGAGGCCGGCCTCCCGGAGGGAGTGCTCAACGTGCTCGTCGGCGAGAGCGGTGAAATCGGTGACCCGCTGGTCACCGATCCCCGCTCCCCCGTCGTCTCCTTCACCGGCTCCACCGAGGTGGGACGCGACCTCGCCCGGAAGGCGCCGCTCAAGAAACTCGGCCTCGAGCTCGGCGGCAACGGTCCGCTGGTCGTGCTCGACGACGCCGACCTCGAGCAGGCCGTGGACGCGGCGATGTTCGGATCCTTCTTCCACCAGGGACAGGTCTGCATGGCCACCAACCGGGTGATCGCACACCGGGACGTGCACAACGAGGTGGCCGAACGGATGAGAGCACGGGCCGAACAGCTGCGTTGCGGCGATCCCTCCGACCCCGGCACCAGCATCGGCCCGGTCATCAACGCCCGCCAACTCGATTCCGTGCTGGACAAGCTGTCCCGGGCGAGTTCCGAGGGCGCGAAAACGCTGTGCTCCGGGGAGCCGGGAGGGCCGACCGGGCAGGTGCTGCCGCCCCACGTGCTCACCGGGAACAACGAAACCCCCACGGCCGCCGAGGAAGTGTTCGGCCCCGTCGCCACCATCGTGCGCGCCGAGGACGAGGAACACGCCCTGCAGCTGGCCAACGACACGGAATACGGCCTGTCCAGCGGTGTCTTCACCCGCAACGGGGAGCGTGGGCTCCGGTTCGCCCTGCGGGTGCGCGCGGGGATGACCCACATCAACGACACCACGATCAACGACGAACCGAACACGGCGTTCGGTGGGGAGAAGGCCTCCGGCATCGGCCGGTTCGGCGGCGAGTGGGCGATCGAGGAGTTCACCACGGACCACTGGGTCAGCGTGCAGCACTCCCGGCGGCAGCGGCCGCTGTGAACTCGCTTCGCGGGCTTCAGCGAGATCACGGCGAATCTTCACCGGTTCAGGTGCACACCCGAGGGAAAAATTTACTGCCGTGGCCTGCTCCCCCGAAAATCAACCGTTTCCGAAAAACAACGGCGCCGAGTAGGCGACAGCGCGGAGTCCGATCTCGCCAGTCGGTCCGCCCCTCGGAACAGGTGGTTTCCACCCGCAACGCGGAAAGTCCCGCACCGGCCCCCGTCCGGCCGAACCCGCGCGGTTCGGCCGGACGCGGCCGGCTCGGCGAAGCGGACGAATCCGCTACTCATCCGGGGACCTCGACCGCGCACCGTCACCCGCTCCTCCGGGGAGAACACCCGCCGCGCGCCGGGGGTTTCCCCGGCCGGCACCCCGCTTCCGGAAGCAGCGCCGAGTAGACCCCCCTGCCACACGAGACGTCCCTGATGCGTGATGAAATACGGGCAACGGAATCCGTTGAATGGGACAAACCCGTCTGTCTCGTGCACGAGTCCTGCGTAACCGTGAGCGCGTTCAGGACGGGAGCCTCCGATTCAAGATCACCCGAACGGCTCAACAGTTGTGGGGCTTCGGCTCCACTTCCGGCGATGTGAGTGCCCTCCGGTCCCGTCCGAAACGGCTCACGGAGGACACTTCGCGCCGCCGCACGTGTTGTCCGGAACGCGCCCTTTGCTATACAGATCAGTATAGTTACATTGTTTCATGATAACCGGGTTGTCCTCGAACAACTCGACACGCGGGTCCTGGGAGATGGTGGGATTGAGCAATCCGATCCGGCCGTTGGTCGCGTCCCTGGCGTTGCTGCTGCGCGACATGAAGCGAGGCAGAACGACGACGGTCGATCATCCGAAGCACGAACAGCAACCACTCGACGAAGCACCCCGCTCAGTTCTCCCGGAACAGTGGGAAGCCAGGCACAGCGAGAAACTCCGGCAAACTCGCTCCAAGCCGCTGCGTCAGAAGCAGCAGTGGCTCATGGGACAGGACCTCCCCTCCGAGACTCCCCCGGAGAATTCCTGGGAACCGACGGCGAACACTTCGGTGACCCCCGCGGGCGACGTGGAGATCGACGTCTCGCTTCCCGGCGTCACGGCGGGCGAAGTGGACGTGGGCCTGCGGCGACGGGTCATGATGACCGTTTCGGGGATCAGCGCCGGACGGGTTTTCTACCGTGAGGTGACCCTGCCCTCCGGACTGGACGAGGACAGCGTCACCGCGAGCATGAGCGACGGAACGCTGAGCATTCACGCGCACACCACGGAGCACGCCGAGGAGCATCCTCGGCGGGTCTCCGTGGAGTCCGCCTGACCGATCCCACTCGCGTTCCGCACACGGCAGCAGTTGACGTGCTCCCCGCCGTTCACGGCGGGGATTCCGACGCGACCCCAGCCGCGTGCGGAGCGGTGTCCCCTCGCGGGGTTCCGCTGCTTCCTGCTTCGGCGACCTCTGCCCCCCGTGTGGGGTCTTCCCCGGTCTCCACAGGCGTTTCGCCTCTCCGCCCGCCCGGCGGCGAGGATGTTGGCGGCGTCGCGGTCGTGGGCCGCGCCGCACGGGCAGCTCCACTCCCGAACGCTTAGCGGTTTCGGCCCGTCGATGCGTCCGCACTCGGAGCACGTTCGGCTGGTCGATAGCCACCGGTCGACGACGACCAGCTCGCGCCCGTATCGGTGGGCCTTTTCCGACAGGATCCGCCGGAATCGACCCCACGAGGCGTCCTGCACGGACTTCGCCGGGCGGGTGCGGGCGAGCCCGGACGCTGCCAGGTCTTCCACGGTGATCAGTCGGTTCTCCCGGATCAACCGTGTGGACTCTTTGTGCGGCCAGTCGGCCCGGGTGTCGGCGACTTCGGCGTGTCGACGCGCCAGACGCTTACGCGCCTTGGCGCGGTCTTCGCCACCTCGTGCGACGGGGCGCCGCTGCGCATCGTCCGGCAGTACGTGGAAAACCAGCGGCGCCCTGCGTGACGTACCCGACCACAAGCACTCCTGATCGGCTCACTCCGGCCCGGCGGCCGGAGCTCGCGCCGATTAGCTACTGGTCGACCGCGCAGACTCCCACCGTCTGCTCGGTCGTCCCGGACCGCGCACCAGCGACCACGGCTCGCGCTCTCCCCGCGAGCAGTAGCTCGCCCGCCACCGAGCACGTCGTCTCGTCGGCTCCACGTCCTCGGAGCGAACCGCCCCCACCGCGATCGACGCAACACGCTCACGAGTTCCCGCAGAATTCCTTCCCGATTCCGGAACCGAATCATCCCGGCAGACAGACCCGAATGATTCGAAACGAGCGATACACCGATCGTCCTCCGCGATGCCGGATCCCGCGGAATCACTCTTCCTCACCGACCGCTGCCCGCTGCTGTCATCCGTTTCGGTGCTGGCCTGTCCGTACGAGCGGGATCAGGATGTCCCCGTGCCCGGAAAGCCCCGAAGACGGTTACCGGCGGGAGAGGCCATGATCGACGGCGGGGAGCGCTCCTTCGCGCGCGTGCTCGGCCGATGGGACGTGCTCGTGATCGCGTTCGGAGCCATGATCGGTTTCGGCTGGATCGTCAGGACCGGGGATTTCATCACCCGAGCGGGAACGCTGGGGGCCTCCGCGGCCTTCCTGATCGGCGGTGTCGTCGTCGGTCTCGTCGGACTGACCTACGCCGAACTGGTCTCGGCCATGCCGCACGCAGGCGGCGAGCACAATTACGTGCTGCGCGCGCTCGGGACACGGCCCGCCTTCGTCACCTCGTGGATGCTGGTGCTCGGCTACGTCTCGGTGGTCGCCTTCGAAGCCGTGGCCCTGCCGCAAAGCCTGAGCTACGTCTTCCCCGAACTGCCCGCGGGTCCGCTGTGGTCGGTGGCCGGGGAAGACGTGTTCGCCACCTGGACGGGCGTGGGCGTCCTCGGAGCCACGGTGATGACCACCGTCAACTACATCGGGGTGCGCCCGGCCGCCGTGTTCCAGAGCCTCGCCGTCCTGTTCCTGCTCGCGGTCGGTGCCACCCTGCTGCTCGGTTCCTTCCTCGGCGGTGACCTCGCGAACATGCGCCCGCTGGTCTCCGCGGCTCCATCCGGTGTCCTGAGTGTGCTGGTGGCCGTACCGTTCCTGTTCGTCGGGTTCGACGTGATTCCCCAGTCCGCGGGTGAGATCGGACTGCCCTTCCGACGCATCGGCAAACTGCTCGTGCTCGCGACCTGCGCGGCCACGGCCTGGTACGTGCTGATCGTGCTCACGGTCGGTTCCGGGCTCCCGCCCGAGGCCCTCGCCCGGTCCGAACTCGCGGCCGGAGACGGCATGAACGCGCTGTGGAACAGCCGAACGATGGGAACCCTGCTCGTGCTCGGCGGCGTAGCCGGAATCCTCACCAGTTGGAACGGCTTCCTGCTCGGAGCGAGCAGACTGGTGCACGCCATGGCCTCCTCGGGAATGCTGCCGAGCTGGTTCGGCAAGATCCATCCACGATTCGACACGCCGAGCAACGCGATCCTGTTCGTCGGTGGGCTCTCCCTGATCGCCCCGCTGTTCGGCGAAAAGATGCTCACCTGGTTGATCGATGCGGGCGGGTTCGCCGTCGTCGTCGCCTACCTGATGGTTTCGACCAGCTTCCTGGTGCTGCGATACCGCGAGCCGGACATGCCCCGTCCCTTCCGGGTCCGCTGCGGAAGGACCGTCGGCGGGCTGGCCCTGATGCTCAGCCTCGGACTGGCCGTGCTGTTCCTGCCCGGCATGCCCAGCGGACTCGACTGGCCGTCCGAGTGGATCATCCTCGGCGGCTGGGCACTGCTGGGAGCGGTGTGGTTGTTCGGACTCCCCCGAACCACCACCCCGCGTGGGCAACGCACCCCCACCGGCACCGAGCACTCCGTCTGCCGGGACGACACCCGGTGAGCCGAGCGGCTCCACGATAACGACCCGCCCCCCGCAACCAGTAGGATGCTGAAACGTGAACCTGCTGCGCGGAGCGCTCGAGACGACCGACGACCAAGCGACGGAAGTCGGTCTCGCGCACGCGCTGGTGCGCCGCGTCGGACGCGGAGAGGCCGCCCCCGCTGTTCGGGTGTACCGACCGAGCGCTCCCGTGGTCGCCTTCGGCAGGCGGGACACCCTGCGGCCCGGATTCGACTCCGCGCTCCGCGCCGTCCACGAAGCCGGCTTCACCCCGGTGGTGCGCGCGCCGGGTGGCCGTGCCGTGGCCTACACCACCAGCTCCCTGGTCGTCGACCACGTCGGGCAGGACCCCGGATTCCTGGCCGGCATGGACGAACGCTTCCGCGGTTACGCCGAACTGTGGGCGGAGGTGCTGCGCCAGCAGGGCGTGGACGCCCGCATCGGCGCGGTCCCCGGCGAGTACTGCCCCGGAGAGCACAGCGTGAACGCCGGGGGCCGGGTCAAACTCGTCGGAACCGCCCAGCGAATGATCCGGGGGGCCTGGCTGTTCAGCGCGGTAGCCGTCGTGGACGACGCCGAGCTGCTGAGGCCGGTGTTGACCGAGGTCTATCGCCGCCTCGACCTGCCTTTCGACCCGGAGTCGGTGGGGTCCGTCCGTGAGGAGGCACCGAACGTCGCCCTCGACGAGCTCGAAGAGGCCGTGATCACCGCCTACGACGAGCGTTTCGGACTGGTGCCCACCGGCGTCGACAACGACCTCCTCGACGACACCGGCAAGCTGCTCGACGAGCACCGCCTGAGGGCCGCGGCGAGCTAGAGCAGCGGTCCCGCCGGGAGATCCACCGTTCCCGCCGGCCGACACCGCGAACCCGGTGCGCCCGGGCGTCCCGTCGGTTCCTTCCGGAGTCCTCCGAGTTCCGTGATCGGACGTTTCGTGCCCGGTCGCGTACCGAACGCCCGTTCCGGTCCCACCCTCATCTCCCCTGCTGCCCACCCGAGACGGGGGAGTCCCCCTCCGCTCGTGTCCGGCCGTGCGCTGGAAGGTTTGACTTCCATGTACCATACTGTCATGGTTACCCACATGACTAATGAACCAAGCAACCGGTTCGGACGACGGTGGTGGACGTGATGGACGACGGCCG
Organism: Actinopolyspora biskrensis; assembly: GCF_013408175.1. Classification (GTDB taxonomy): domain Bacteria; phylum Actinomycetota; class Actinomycetes; order Mycobacteriales; family Pseudonocardiaceae; genus Actinopolyspora; species Actinopolyspora biskrensis. The sequence goes on along the minus strand of NZ_JACBYW010000001.1, from coordinate 1,157,442 downwards.
CCCGCTGTTCCTCCAGATAGCCGAGCAGGTCGAAAGCTCGGTCATCGACGGCTCACTGCCCGAGGAGACACGGGCGCCCTCGACCAACGAACTCGCCGCGTTCCATCGGATAAACCCGGCCACGGCGGCCAACGGCATCAACAAGCTGGTAACCGACGGGGTGCTCTACAAGCGGAGAGGAATCGGGATGTTCGTGGCCAGCGGGGCGCGCGACCAGCTACTCGAACGGCGCAGGCAGACATTCGGGGAGAAGTTCATCGCCCCGCTGCTCGGCGAGGCGCACAAGCTGGGAATGGACGCCGAGGACCTGAAAAAGATGATCGACGCCTGGAGCGACGAAACATGACAGCGGTCAGCATGCGCGGAGTGAACAAGAAGTACGGAAACGTGGTCGCGCTCGACGACGTCTCGCTGAACTTCGCCGAGAACCGGATCCACGGGCTGCTCGGACGCAACGGAGCGGGCAAGACGACGATCATGCGCATCCTGACCGGCCAGGGGTTCGAGAGCTCGGGAAGCGTCGAGGTGTTCGGGCAGCGCCCCTACGAGAACGCCGACGTGCTCAGCCACGTCTGCTTCGTCAAGGAGTCCCAGAAGTACCCGGAAATGTTCTCGGTGCACCACGCGCTGACCGCGGCGAGCCTGCTCTACGAGAACTGGGACCCGGATTTCGCCGATTCGCTGGTCGAGGAATTCGAACTCCCGCTCAAGCGGCGCATCAAGAAACTGTCCCGGGGGCAGCTGTCCGCGCTCGGCGTCATCATCGGGCTCGCCTCCCGCGCCCCGCTGACCTTCTTCGACGAACCCTACCTGGGGCTGGACGCGGTGGCCCGGCAACGGTTCTACGACCTGCTGCTGGCCGACTACGCCGAGAACCCGCGCACCATCGTGCTGTCCACGCATCTCATCGACGAGGTCAGCGATCTGATCGAGCACGTCACGCTGATCGACGCCGGCCAGGTCCTGCTCGACGAGGACGCCGAGAGCCTGCGTTCACGCGCCGTCACGGTCACCGGCCCCGCACGGGCCGTCGAGGAGTTCGCGGCCGGTCACTCCGAACTGCACCGGGAACAGCTCGGCGGGTTCCTCCGCGTGACCCTGAGCGGAGCCGCTCCCGAGCACAGCCCGGACGACCTGCACGTGGAACCGGTCTCGCTGCAGCAGCTCGTCGTACGAACCACCCAGCAGGCAGCCGACGAACGCACCGCGTCCGGTGCCACGAACAACAAGGGAACGCGCCGATGACACGCCTGTTCAAAGTCGTCCGTATCCAGCTCGTCAACAAGTTCGCGGTCCTGGGGATGCCGCTGCTCGTGCTGGCAGCAGTGTTCCTGGTCAACATGGCGCTCTACGGCGTGATGAGCGAACCCTCCCCCGGCGGGGAACGGATCACCGGGGCCCTGATGTCGATCTACTGCGTCATGCTGGCCGTGCACCTGCAGACCATCACCCAGGTCTTCCCCTTCGCGGCGGGGCTCAGCGTCACCCGGCGAACCTTCTTCGGAGCCACCGCCCTGGTCGTGGTGGGGCAGTCGATCGGCTACGGGGTGCTGCTGTACCTGCTGAATCTGATCGAACGGGCCACCTCGGGGTGGGGGCTGCGACTCCAGTTCTTCGCGCTGCCGTTCCTTCCCCAGGACAACGCCCCGGCACAGCTTCTCACCTACACGGTCCCGTTCCTGTTCCTCTCGTTCATCGGCGTGTGGGTGGGCATCGTGTTCAAGCGCTGGGGGCAGCCCGGGGTGTACACGGTGGTTTTCGGAGCCGGGCTGCTGGCCGGAGCGCTCGCGGTCGCTGCGACCTGGCAGGAATGGTGGCCCTCGATCGGGCGCTTCTTCGTCGAACAGCCTCCGGTGGCACTGCTCGGTGGCTATCCGCTGGCGCTGGCGGCAGTGATCGCCGCGGTGGGGTACCTGACCCTGCGGCGGGCCACTCCCTGAGCCGGCCGGTCGTCCGTCCCCCTCCGTGGGCGCTCCTCCCACGTCCCCGGCGGGGGACGAGCCACGCGATCCGGTGCCGTCGGTGGAACACCGTGACCGCTCCCCCGCCCTGGGGTGGAATCACGATCACATCGACGCGCTCGGATCGACCCCGGGGACCGACGGTTTCCGCTGACCGGTGACCAGGGCCGTGAACTCCTCCTCGGTGAGGATCTCGAGACGTTGCCCCTTCTCCCGACGCCGCAGCGCCTTGGCCACCTTGCCCGTGGTGAACCCCGCCGAGAGGTCACCGGTGAAACCGTCACCGACGACGAGGTGCGTGCTGCGCTTGGTGACGTCCTTGTTCGGCGTCGCCCCGCACTCGGCCGCGAGGTCCCAGACCCGCTGCCGGGACACGGACAGGGAACCGGTGACCACCACGACCCCGCCGCAGAGCGGGTGGTCGGGATCGGCAGCGGTGTTGACCGTGGGCACGGTCAGCTCCTCCCGGAAACCACCACCGCCACCGCGCCCGCCGGAGACCGTTCGACACCCCTGCCACGTGTCGGTTCCGACGAAACCGAGCCTGGTTCCCGTCGCGGTCGCGAAGTCCTCGACCGTCCGGATGCCCCGTTGGCCGGCCAGCTTCACCAGGATCCCGGCACACACTTCGGCGTCCGCGGCGGCCTCGTGGTGCCGTTCGAGCGGAACGTCGAGCGCCTCGGCCACCGTGGGCAGCCTGTGGTTGGCCAGGCCCTTCAACTCGCGCCGCGACCACACGAGAGTGCAGCCGTACCGCAGCGTGGGCCACATCAGCCCCTCCGCGTCGCAGCCCTCCCGCACCGCCGCCGTGTCGAAGGCCGCGTTGTGCGCCACCACGGGCTGATCACCGATCACGTCGAGCGCCTCGCCCAGCCTGTGCCGGAACGACGGTTCCCCGGCCACGTGATCGGGAGTGATCCCGTGGATGGCGATGTTGTGCGGCTCGAAGTGGTCGAGTGGTTCGGGCGGCCGGCACAGCCAGGAGTGCGTACCCGCGATCCGCCCGTCGCGTACCACGGCCACACCGATGGCGCAGACGGAGCCGCGTCGCGAGTTGGCGGTCTCCACGTCGAAGGCGACGAAATCGAGTCCCCGCATCACGACCTCTCCCGAACGGCAAGAGGGGCCACGCGACGCTCGGGGCCACCCGGCATGTACTTGCGGACGAGGCGCTCGCTCTCGATTCGTTCCCACGTGGTGGCCACCCCGGCCAACCAGCGCGCCACCGCGAGCGCGGCCCCCTTCGGGGCCTCCGTGGCGACAGTGGGCGGACGTCGCACGTCGATCGGCTCTGGGAGGCGGGGCCAGCTCGGGGCGACGAGCGTTCGCCGGTTCGGATGGCGTTCGTAGTGGCTCTGCAGCTCGTCCCTGACCAGCTCGATGTTATCGAGCGTTCCTTCGGGGTCGATGTGTTCGACGACCGGGACTTCCAGGCGTTCCAGCTCCGCGACGCCCCGGGAGGTGACCAGCGCGCGACGTCGTGTGACCAGCAGCGCTACCGTGTCCGGATCGTCCGTGGCGACCGTCCAGGCCCCCGTCATCCGCGACATGCCGAGGTCCGCACCCGTGTGGACGTGCCACAGAATCACCTTGTCCTCCAAAGCATCCACCACGCAGCAGGTGCGTTCGGGGTCGATCATCGGTCCTCCGGGGAGCGGGCACACCGTGCCGTTCGTCGAAACGTGGCCCCGCGACGTTACAACTCCGGCCCGACAGGATCGAGCGCGCCTTCCGCTCCCACGAACCTCTTGTCACTGCCACGGAGCGATCCGAACCCCCGTCAGCTCCGCCAACGGCCTCTCCGAAGGGTCGCTGAAGAGCAGATCCACCCGCATCGAGTTTCCGCTCCACTCGTAGACCCGGACCTCACACAACACACACTCACCCGCCGTGGCGTGGAACGTCGCCCGCTCGATCCGATGAACGGTGTGTCCAGCGGTTGGTTTCGTCCCTTCGAAAACAACGGGCACCAACCTCAACACCGTGTCCATCACCGATGGGCCGAGAACACAACCTCGTTCGGAATCGGTACCTGATTCCAGGGTGAAACGAGCGGCCCGGTCCTTCCGCTCCGCACGCAGAAAGCGGCCCCGAACATCCTCACCCCCCGCGTCATCGCGCATGAAAGCGAGCAGCCCATTTGTGTCGAGTGGGGAAGCTTCGGAGAAATCGCCCCGCTCGACCGGAGTGCTGTAGCGAAACGCCTCGGCGCTGGCGGTGGCTACCCTGCCCCAGGAGCCATCACCGACAGCGGCCGAGAGATCCAACTCCCAGCGCCCCGGTCCCGTCAACTCTGCCAGCGCACGAATCCACGAAGCGGTGAACACCGCGTTCCCGCATGACCACGGGACGATGTCGCTCAGAAAGGAGCGGTCGCCCGTGGCAGCGCGCTCGGAAACCGTCGCCAGGATGTCGACGATCTCGCCGCTGGTCGGACGGACGTGGTTGCGAATTCCTCGCTCCCCGTCGGCACCCAACGGCAACGTCCCCGACCACTCCACTCTTCGTCGTTCCCGACCTTGATCCGCCAAGACCGGGTGGGAACGCGTGCTCGCCATCCCCGTCGTAGGGGCCCAGAACCGCGTTCTCCGCCACGGATAAGTCGGCAAACTGAGGACGTTTCCCCTCGGGGCCGCACCGAGCCAGCTCACCTCACGCCCGGCCTCGTAGAACCCCGCCAGAGCCTCGAGCACACTCGCCACCGGATCATCCACTTCCGGCGCGGGAACTCCTCCGCCCGACCACGGCGAAGTCTCCCGGGGAGCCAGCGCTGACACGTCCAACACCAACCGGCGGACCGTGTTCGCCGCCCTCTCCTGATGCCCCGGCTCAGGAGGAGTACCGAACCGATCGAGTTCCCTTCCGGTTTCGGCGGCGGACCGGGTCAGTACGCAGGGAACCCCTTCGTTGCCGGTGACTTCCGAAAAACCACCGTCGTCGAACTCCCGAGACATAACTTCCTCGAACGTACGTATCCCGGCCGCCACGAGAGCGGCCGGTTGTCCCCGTCCTTCTCCGATCACCACGTCGGGTCCGATTCCGAAACTCCTCCACAGGTCGAGCAGTGCGAGTTCGACGACCCGGTGGGCGGACGCTGAACTCTCGGCGGAGAGAACCTCCTCGAGATTCGACACTCCATCCAGCGGAGAGCACCCGAGACTTTCGCGCAGCGAACGAGCACGCAGCCATACCGCCGCCCCGAAGGCCGGGAACCTGTCACCCAGACGACGGAGTTCTTCCGCTGAAAAATCCACTTCTCCGGAGAACACGTACACTACGCGCGAATCCGACCGGACGAGCCGGTCATCACTTTCCGAGCTCACTTCACGCAGGCGTTCGATGGTCGTTTCCCCGTCTCGGACCAGAAGGCACCGGCGGCACGGCGAGTGGTGGTCCCGCCTGACCGAGGCTGTGTGGCACACATCCACCATCCGCGTGTTCGGACTCCGCTCGAGGAAGTCGGCGAGCGAGGCTGCCCGGGCACGCAGCGCGTCCGGACAGCGCGCGGACAACGGCAGTGGATGAGGACCGTCCGTGGGCTCCTCACCGCCGGTGCTCACGTCGCGGTCCACCGAGGTGAGCACGACGTGCGCTCCGGTACCAGTCACCCCGAACGCGCTCACTCCCGCCACATGTCGACGACCGTGTCCCGGCAACGGACTGACCCCTGTCGGAACACGCACCGGCAGCTCACTCCAGGGAATTCCCGCTCCGGGCGAACGATGGTTCACCGTGGGAGGGACCACGCCGTGGTACAATGAGAGCGCGGCCTTGATCAGGCTGGTCAATCCGGACACACACTCACTGTGCCCGAAGTTGGGTTTGTTCGAACCGATCAGACAGGGTTCTGCGCGCGGGCCGGCTTCGTTGAGCACGGAAGCCAGCGCGGAGAGCTCGATCGCGTCGCCTGTCGGCGGCCCTGCCCCGTGCGTTTCGAAAAAATCCACGTCAGCGGGGGACAGACCGGCGTTCGCATAGGCCTCACGCAGCAGACGTCGCTGGGGTTCCTCGGCAGGGGCCACCATGTTCGGACCGGCCCTGCCGTCGTTTCCCACCGAGACCCCTCTGATGAGAGCGTAGACGCGATCACCGTCGCGCCACGCTGCCGTGGCCGTCTTGAGCACCACGGAGACACACCCCTCACCCCGGACGAAGCCGTCCGAGTCGACGTCGGCGAACCTGCTTTTCCCCTCATCGGAAAGCACACCGCTGCGTTGGTAGGCAATATTCTCCGCGGAAGTCAGAACGAGTTGGGTTCCGCTGGCCAGCGCGGTCGTGGACTCCCCGGCACGCAGGCTTCGGCACGCCAACTGAACGGCGACGAGTCCCGACGAACAGGCCGTGTCCAGGGTGAGGCTCGGACCACGCAGATCGAGTGTGTAGGAGACACGTCCACTCGCCCCTCCGTGGCACGAAGCCCCGAGCACGGTGTACATGTCCGCGTTGCCGTCGCGAGCCAGCAGGTCCCAGTAACCGGAGTACACCTCGGTGGTGAACACTCCCGTACTGCCTCCCGCCAAATCACCCGGTGGGATCCCCGCGTCCTCGAGCGACTCCCAAGTGGTCTGCAGCAGGATCCGCTGCTGCGGATCCATTTTGAGCGCTTCCTTCCCGCCGATCCCGAAGAAGTCGGCGTCGAACTCGTCGACCCCCTCCAACCAGCCCATACGACGGGTCGGTGCGGAGCGGGTGAGCGGGTCACCCGCTCCCAGGGAACTCAGGCCGCGGGACCGGTCGTTCGGCTCGCCGACGGCTTCCTCACCACGCAAGAGGGAGCGCCAAAAAATATGCGGACCGTGCGAGCCGGGCAACCTGCACCCCAGACCCACGACCGCTATCGGTTCGACGTCCGTGTCGTAAGTCATCTCCACCACCAGTCCCCGGCCCGCTCTCCTGCGTGATCGATGCGTCGGCAACGGCACGGTCACGTGCTCCTGGGAGAACAGGACGCGCTGCCACAGTGCGCTGTCGCGATGTCACTTCTAGTATCTGATTCGCATCCGGTGTACGCAGTTCGGAACACACTGTGATCCCAATTCGGACGGACAGTGAAATGGAACGAGGGCTGCTGTCCCAGATCGGAGCGCTGTCAGCCCAGTGGCAGCGTTGCTCAAGCTGTGGCGCCTGGGTGAGCACACGGCGTTCCCGGTCCGCTCCCGGCGTCTGCACCGAGTGTGGACGATACGAGCGGGTCGGGGCGTCCGATCGGATAGCCATGCTGAGCGATCCGGGCAGCTTCGTCGAGCACGAAACCAGGATGTTCGGTGGAGATCCATTGGGGTTCGTGGACCGGCGACCCTACGGACGACGCCTTCACGAGGCCAGGAACTCCACCGGGCGCTTCGAGGCGGCCGTGTTCGGCACGGCGGCTCTCGGAGGACAACCGGTCGTACTGCTGGTACTGGACTTCGACTTCCTCGGCGGAACGATGGGGGTGGTCGTGGGGGAGAAATTCGTCCGTGCTGCCGACCTCGCGATCGGGAGGGGGCACCCACTGATTACCGTCTCGGCCTCCGGTGGAGGACGAGTGCAGGAAGGTGGATTCGCCCTCCTCCAGGGCGCGAAGACCGCTGCTACTGTAGCGCGGTTGCGTGAGGTGGGCGTTCCCTACATAAGTGTGCTCACAGATCCGGTCTTCGGCGGTGTGGCCGTCTCCTTCTCCAGTGCCGGAGACGTTGTGCTCGCCGAGCACGGCGCGCGGGCCGGCTTCACCGGCCGTCAGGTCATCGAGGGGACCGTCGGACAGCGACTTCCCGAGGATTTCCAGACAGCCGAGTTCCTACTCGATCACGGTCACGTGGACGCGACCAGCTCCCGCGAACGACTCGCGCCGACACTGCGGAAACTGGTCGCGATGACTTCGGCCGGCCCCCGCCCTCACGAGGAACACGACACGACGGTGGAGGACGGGACGGGGGCAGGGGTACACGAACGGCGGGACCCCTGGGAAGCGGTAGTCGCCGCGCGCAGCCCCCGACGGCCTCGCCCCTGGGATCACGTGGCCCGCATGACGGACGACTTCACCGAACTTCGTGGTGACCGCGTGTCCGGGGACGATTCCGCAGTTCTGACAGGAGTGGGCAGAATCGCCCAGCACCGTGTCGCGCTCATCGCCCACAGACGTGGTGAAAGCGCGCACGAACACAACCGGGGGATGGCTCGCCCTTCGGGATATCGGAAGGCGACTCGCGTCATGCGGCTGGCCGGCAGGTGGAACCTCCCCGTGGTCACGCTCGTGGATACGCCCGGCGCCTACCCCGGGGTGGAGTCCGAGGAGGAAAACCAGTCCGAGGCCATAGCCGAAACCATGATCACCGCCGCACGACTGCCGGTACCCGTGATATGCGTGATCACGGGCGAGGGAGGCAGCGGTGGAGGACTCGCTTTCTGCGTCGGTGACAGGCTGCTCATGCAAAGCAACTCGGTGTTCTCCGTGATCAGCCCGGAAGGTGCCGCGGCTCTGCTACACGGCGACGGCTCGCGCGCCTCCGAAGCCGCCCGCAACCTCGGATTGACGGCGGAAGAGCTAAGCGAGCACGGGCTCATCGACGAAGTGGTTCCGGAACCTCCGGAAGGAGCCGACTCCGCCCCGGAGAAAGCCACGAGGATGCTTCGCTCACGGATCGTGGCACAGCTGACCGCTCATGACTCGATGGCGACCTCCGAACTGGTGCGCGGGCGGACGAGCAGACTCCGAACTCTGGGGGCCGAATGGTGCTTCACCGCCTCCTCCACGGCAGACCGGCAGGAAGAGGCCTCCCGATGACGAACGGGAAACGGAACACCGAGCAAGAGTACGAGCTCAGCAACGACACGAATCACTCGGAGGTAGTAAGCCTGGTGAGGAGCGTGCTGACCACGTTCGAGAACTCCTCTTGCGACGAACTCCATTTGAGGACGGCTCTGTTCGAGTTGGAACTGCACAGAGGATCCGGGGCGGAGCACCCTCGAACGAATCCTGCTCAAATCCCACCCGCGGAGTCCGATCGCGTCGAGGTTCGTGCTCCGCTCGTGGGCGTTTTCCGCAGCCGCCCTTCTCCTGGTGAACGCCCCTTCGTCGAGTGTGAGGATCCGGTGAAGACCGACACCCGGGTCGGATTGATCGAGGCGATGAAAACGTTCACCCCTGTTACGGCGGGTTGCGAAGGACGGATCGACGAGGTTCACGCGACGGACGGGCAGGTGGTCGAGTACGAGGAAAAACTGATGACGGTCGTTCCGGAAGAACTCTCCGGAAAGGAGACCTAGCACATGTTCAGGCGCGTGCTCGTCTGTGATCGCGGAGAGATAGCGGTAAGGCTCGTCAGGGCCTGCCGCACATTGGGAACGCACAGCGTAGTGGCGCACTCGACCGCGGACGCGGGAACTCGGGCCACCCTGCTCGCCGACGACACCTTCTGTTTAGGCCCGCCCGACAGGGCACTGAGCTACGGATCCGTGCCCAACGTGCTGTACGCGTGCGCTCACAGCGGCGCGGACGCGGTCCATCCGGGGTACGGTTCACTCGCCGAGTCCCCGGAACTGGCACGGGCGTGCGAGCAAACCGAACTGACCTTCATCGGACCGAACAGCGAGGTGCTGGCACTGTGCGGGGACAAAATCGCCGCGCGCACGGCGATGGCGAACGCCGACGTCCCGACGTTGCCGGGAAGCGACCACGCCCTGCGGGACCCGGATGACGCCGCCGCGGAGGCGGAGAGGGTCGGCTATCCAGTGCTGCTCAAGGCAGCTGCCGGTGGAGGCGGCAGGGGAATCAGAAAAGTGGACGACAGGAGCCAGCTCGACGAAGCGTTCGACGAGGTCACGGCAACAGCGTGCACCGCCTTCGGCGACGAACGAGTATACCTCGAAAAACACGTTTCCGGGGTACGTCACGTCGAAATACAGTTGATCTCCGACCGATACGGGCACACCGTTCACCTCGGCGAACGCGACTGCTCGATCCAACGTGGGAATCGAAAGCTCATCGAGGAGGCTCCTGCTCCGGCGCTTTCGGAACGGACGCGCTCGGCCCTGAGAAACAGCGGACTACGTCTGGCCGAAACGGTCGGTCTGCGCAACGTCGCCACCGTCGAATTCCTCGTCGACAGGAACGGGACCTGCTACTGCACCGAGGTCAACCCGCGTATTCAGGTCGAACATCCTGTCACCGAAATGTGGACCGGCTACGACCTCGCGGTCTCGATGATCTCCGAAGCGGCCGGTTCGGCGCTACCGTTCGCGCAGCACGAGCTTTCTCCCAGCGGTCATGCCGTGGAAGCTCGAATAACGGCCGAGTCCCCTGAGGACGGGTGGCGTGCCAGTGCAGGTCATATCGAGGAACTCCGTCTCCCCTCCGGTCCCGGTGTGCGGGTTGATACCTGGTTGGAGACCGGAACGCGCGTGTCACCACACTACGATCCGTTGCTCGCGAAGATCATCGCCTGGGGCACCGACAGACTGATGGCCGTCTCCAGGTTGAGGACGGCTCTGGGGGAATTCTCCTGCTCCGGGGTACAGACCAATGTTTCCGCTCTCGAAGCCGTGCTCGACGACTCCTCCTTCCGCGAGGCCGCGCACGACCTGGACTGCCTGCCCCGAATCGAATCGGGAGACAACAACGGCCTGTAAGGAGTCTCCGTGGCGGACACGAACCCACGTGTGCGAACCGAGAACCAAGTTCCCGAATACCTCGCCAGGATCGGCGGAGAGGACCGTCGAGGACGGGAGTGGCGACGCGTCGCGGCGGCACGGCTGTGGATCGACGCTCCGGAAACGGCCACGAAACTCGAACGCGGCGAACTCACCGCGGAGGAAACGCCTTCGGCCGTGTCGGAACCGTTGCTCGGCAAATGCGCGGTCGTCGGCTACGAGGACATGCGTGCGGCGGCACGCTCCGCCGCCACCGCCGCACCATCCTGGGTACGTCGTGATCGGGAAACCTGTTTCCTCCTGGGGCCGACATTCCGCGCCAGGTTGATCCACGCCCGGCAACGACTGCGCAGGCTGCTGATCTCCGAAGGGTGTCCGGGCAGGATCGCGGATTGGCAGTTGAACACGCTCACACGCCTGTTCGACGCGGAATCGTGCTCCTTCTACCGGGAGCTCGGACGCACCGAGATCGCCCTGGAGTCGGGACATGGGTTTCTTCAGTATCAGCCGGACGGGGTCGTGTGCGTCGATCCCCCGGCGAACGCTCCCTGCTTCAGCACGACGATGGCGGTGCTCTACTCGCTCATGGCGGGCAACGGAGTCGTGGTCCGCATCCCTCGCAGCGCTCCACTGAGCACCACGTTACTGCTCAGGGAGATCGTCGTTCCCGCGCTACGCGAACTCGGTGGCCCCGACGAATTGGTCAACTTCTGCTGTGCCTCCCCGGGCGAGGCCCTGCGGGCTTGGCTGGACGAGCCGTGCGTCAACGACATCTTCTACCAGGGCGGCAGCGAAAAGGGGCTCCGTTTACAGGCGGAATGCCTGAAGCGCGGGAAAAAGGCTCTGCTGGAGCTGTCCGGTAACGACACCGTTCTCGTCTGGCACGACGCCGATGTCGAACGAGTCGCCGACACACTGTGCGAAGCCTTCTGGGCTTCAGGGCAACTGTGCATAGCCCCCAACAAAGCAGTGGTCCACCCCCGTGCACTGCCGAGTCTGACCCGCGCGCTCATTCCACGAATGCGTCGGATGCGCCCCGGCTATCCCGAGGACGAGGAAACCGTGTTGACTCCGGTTCCCGCAGAGCACTCGCGGACTGATCGCGCTGAAGCACCTGAAGAGGACGGCGAGGTACTCGTGGGGGGAGAGCGCCTCGACGTCACCGGTGCACCGGACCCGCACGGCACCTTCCTGGAGCCGACAATCACGCGTGTCAACGGGTTGGACCGCGCGAGCTGCTTATCCACGGTGCGCGAGGAGACCTTTCGGCCACTGCTCGTTCTCGCCATTCCCCACGACAACGACGAAGCGGAAATGCTGGAAGAAATGATCGGGTTCGTCAATGACAACAGCTACGGTCTGCGGAACTCGGTGTGGACACGCAGCCGCTCGGTCGCGGAGCGTTTCGTACGTGGGGTGCACAACGGCGCCCTAATAAAAGTGAACCGTTCACACATCAATTTCACCCCCTTCCTCCCCACCCACGGAGGTACCGGACTTTCCTGCGGTGTCTACGGTGAAGCGCACTACCTCGTTCTCAAAACCTGTCACCTTCAAGCGGTGGAGATGGACGAAGAGCTCCGCACCCACACGTGAACACCCACCCGCGACAGGAGTTCAGAACCGCAGGCCTCCGTCGATTCCGATGTTCTGCCCCGTGATGTAACGAGCTCGTTTCGAGACGAGGAACGCTACCAGCTCGGCGACCTCCTCGGGTTCCCCGAAGCGACGCAGTGGAACGCGGTCCCGCCACTGCTCTTCGTAGTCGGCGGTGCGAGCCGTCCGAACGAATCCGGGGGCCACCGAATTCACCCGAATCCGGTGACGTGCCAACTCCTTCGCCAACGAGCGAGTGAACCCCTCCAACCCCGCCTTCGAGGCCGCGTAGTTAGTCTGCCCCACATTGCCCAACGCGGCACAGAGCGAGGAGACGTTCACGATCGCCCCGACCCCCCTTGACACGAGATCGGGCACGAACGCCCTGCACACCCGGAAGACACCGTCCAGATTCGTGGCGAGCACACTCGTCCACTCCTCGTCCGTCATTCGTTCCAGTCGACGGTCCCGTAGGATTCCCGCGTTGTTGACCACCACGGTAACGGGGCCGAGCGCTCGGTGCACGGAATCGCGTAACCAGCCGACGTCCTCTTCCGAGGAGACATCGCAGCGCAGTGCCACCGCCTCCACGCCGTATTCCTCGACGACTCTGGTCGTGTCGACGGCGCACTCCTCGTTGCGGTTGTAGGTGAACGCGACGTCGCAGCCGTCCCGGGCGAGCGTGCCCGCGATCGCGCTCCCGATCCCACCGGAGCCCCCTGTCACCACCGCCAAGGGACGTTTCCCCGTGCCCACTCCTTTTACCGGGGTACCTTCGGAGCTTCCTCCATCGTCGTTCACCGATTCCACCACGACCTCGCAGACACACGGACACGTCCTTGTCTGGACTCCTGGGCACAGGATCGGCTTCCCGGTGCTCCCCAATCTCGCCTCGGGTACGCGCAGTATCCGACCGAACAGGTCCGCACGCAAACGAGCCCACACCGCTCCGTCCAGGCCACGCCCATCACGGACCCCAGCGCACGGACCACCACGACCACGAGGCCTGCGATCGAGACTGATCGGCGCAGCAGCGCGACACGGTGCTACTCGGTTCCCGCGGAGCTACCACGCGCCCGCAGGTCCTCGACGAGCTCGTCGATCAACCCTTCCGTCACGTGCGGAAGCACGTAGAGGTGAGTACGTCGCCGCTCGGAAACCCCGGTATCCGCGAATCCGGGAAGCGCGTACCTGTCCATGACACCACCGCCGGGCCGCCGGAACTGCACACTGAGCGACACCGGCGGCCGGGTGACCTCGAGTCCCCGCCCGTCCCGCAGGAGCATCTCCTCGTCGAGCTCCCGCAGACGACGTTCCGCGTAGTCGGCCACCTCCAGACAGCGCAGCGCCGAGGTCACTCTCTCCTCTTCGGAGGCCCTCGCGAGGGCGTACCAGAGGAAGACCGGGGCCAACGCGTTGCGGGATCCTCCGAGGGTGCTGTCCGGAGATCCCACTATGGTCGGTTCCGAAGCACCGGAACCCCCGTTCCGGGTCAGATAGACACCGCACGGCCAGGGCGCCCCCAGATACTTGTGCCCGCTGCACACGATCGAGGTGACCTCCTCGACGCGGAAGTCGAACAGCGGCCCGCAGCGCTCGGATCGTCCCTGCCGGTACCCCGTCTCCACATACGGCATGAATCCGGCCCCGAAGGCGCCGTCCACGTGGACCCAGTATCCGGCACCGCCGTTTTCGCCCACCGAGGTCGTGCTCCCGGACAACGAGGGGCGCAACGCACGACAAGCGGCCGCGACGTCGTCGTAGGCTCCGGTGGCCGTGGCGCCGTAGTTGAAAACGAGGATCACCGGGTGTCCGCGTTCGACGAAGAAGCCGACCAGTCGGACGAGCGCGTCGACGTCCACAGCGGAGTCCGGGCCGACCGGCACCGCATCGGGCCATCCCACCTCCGCGTCGTCGCCGCTCCACGGCAGGGGGCACTCTCCGGGATAGTCACGCCTACCCGACTCCGCGAAGGTGCTCAGCTTCAACATCCCCGCGACCTTGGGCAGCGAGTAATGAGCGGCCTCCGAGTAGAACAACACCGGTTCCGGCCCGGAACTGCTCGCACCGAGCCGCTCACGAGCGCTCCACAGCGCCTGGATCGTTCCCTCCGATCCACCCAGCGTGAGCACGTACCCCCAGTAGGAGTCCGCGCTCCACAGGCGGGCGAAGTAGTCGAGCACGGCCCGCTCCACCGGTTTCGTGTTGATGCCGTAGTCACCCTCCACGAACGGGTCCCCGGCGTTGTTGGCGTGAACCCCGAGAAACTCGTGCAGTACCCGTGAGCGGGGGAGGTCCTGGTTCGTCTGGAACCCGAGCATGTACCGCGCTCGCGCCTTCAGAGCCCCGGACAGGTCGCTCATGACCTCGTCCGGATCACCGACCGCGCCTCCGGTGAGGGAGAAGTCGGATGAACAGCTCCGACACTCCTTCGCGTCGTGGTCCTCCGAAACAGCGCGAGCGACTTTTCCGTCCGTCATAAGTCCACCAAACGAGCGATCGCGGGAAAGCGACTCCTCGGTCCCGTCCTCCTCCCGACGAACCGGAGCCCGGCGACGAGGTGTCACGTCCACCGGTGTCCTCCGGGGTAACCACTCGGGCTGACTCACTTCTTGCACCACGCTGACGCGCTCCCCGACCACGAGCTCCCGGGACCGTCGCCTCCGCGACGCCCCGAACCACCGCTCGACGCCAGCACGGCACACCGAACGACGAACCGACGGGTCGCCACAGGCCGCGAGGGCGTGTCAGCCAGCTATAAGCGATGCGTCAGCGCTCCGTGAAATCACGGTGCTGAAGGACCCGAGGAGGTCACGAGTCCGGGCAGGCGGCTTCCGACCGTGTCGTACCGCCGAACCGGCTCGACAGCGCCGCCATCGTGAACGAGGAGGCGAGGAGTTGACGATCGAAGCGTCGAGCACGCTCGAGAACCGTGTCGCGGAGTGGAACACGACCGCGACCGACTACCCGCGAGAAGCGCTGATTCACCACCTGTTCGAGGAACAGGCCCGCGCTCGTCCGCAGGCCACCGCCGTGGGCAGCGGGGAGGACGCGCTGACCTACGGCGGTCTGGACACCGCGGCGAACGCGCTCGCCGCGAAGCTGGTCTCCGCCGGGGTCCGCCCGGGCGACCTGGTCGGTGTGCTGATCAAGTCCTCCGCCGAGGCCGTCGCCGGCATCATGGCGGTCCTGAAGGCCGGTGCCGCGTACGTACCACTGGATCCGGACCACCCCGACGAGCGGCTGCGGAGCATGTGCGAGCAGGTCGGGATCCGTGTGGTGCTGACGACGCGGGCAACCCACCCCAGGATCGGTCCCGACCGGATCGCCGCACCGGTGCGGCTCGACGACACCGCTCCCGAACCTCCGGACACGCCCGAACGGTCGGCCACGGACCTCGCCTACGTGATCTTCACCTCCGGATCTTCGGGACAGCCCAAGGCCGTGGCGGTCCCCCACCGGGGAGCGGTACGGCTGGTACGCGGAACCGACCACGTCGGATTCGGGACCGAGGACACGGTGTTGTCGACCATCAACCTGTGCTTCGACATCTCGTGCTGGGAGATCTTCGGAGCCTTGCTCAACGGCTCCCGGCTGGTGTTCGTCAGCACCGAGACCCTGCTCTCCCCCGATGCCCTGGCCGCGCTCGTCGAGTCCGAACGCGCCACCGTGACGTTCCTGAGCACGGGGGTTTTCCACGAAGTGGCACCACGACGCCCCGGGATGTTCGGCCCGTTGCGTTACCTGCTCGTCGGGGGCGAGGCGATGAACCCGAACGTCGCTCGGAAAGTTCTCGATCAGGCCCCTCCGACGCACTTCATCAACGGGTACGGACCCACCGAGAACTCGGTCATCTCCACCTTGTACGAGCTGCGACGGCTCGACGAGGACGCCGAGACCGTGCCGATCGGCCGACCGGTCAGCAATTCGACGGCCTACGTGCTGCGTCCGGACCTCGGACTCGCCGACATCGGCGAGGAGGGGGAGCTGTGCGTCGGCGGTGACGGGGTGGCCACCGGGTACTACGGCGCCCCCGAACTCACCCGGGAGCGGTTCGTTCCCGACCCGTTCTCGGAAGACCCCGGGGCGCTGCTGTACCGCACCGGCGACCGGGCTCGGTGGCGCGCGGACGGCGTGCTCGAGTACCTCGGCCGGAACGACCGGCAGGTGAAGATCCGCGGTTTCCGCGTGGAACTGGGCGAGATCGAGTCCACCCTGGCCGTCCACCCCGCTGTGGACCAGGCCGTGGTCGAAGCACACCGGTCCGGTTCCGGGGACCGACACGTGGTCGCCTGGGTGGCTTCCGCGCGCAACGAGAACAGTGGGCAGGAGGACGAACTCGCCGAACGCGTACGCAGCTACGCGCGTGACCGCCTCCCGCTGTTCATGGTCCCGGACGCGGTGCGCGTGGTGGAGTCCTTCCCGCTCACTCCCAGCGGAAAGGTCGACCGGTCCCGGCTGCCCGACCCCGACCACCGGCACGTGGAGATCCGGACCCCACCCGAAACCGAGACCGAACGGGTCGTGGCCTCGATCTGGTGCGAACTGCTCGAGCTCCCCGCCGTCGACCGCGAGGACGACTTCTTCGCCCTCGGCGGTCGCTCACTGCACACCACCCGGATGGTGGTGCGGCTGGAGGAGCACTGGGACATCCCGGCGGCGCACGGACGCTTCCTGATCCGATGCCTGCTGTCCTCGCCGACTCTGCGCGAATTCGCGCGACACGTGGACGAGCTGCCCGCGGGCACCGCCCCCGTCGCGAACGAGACCGTCGACTTCTGGGCCGAAACGCGACTGGACCCGGCGCTGCGATTCGACGCTCCTCCCGTGGAGAACCGGAACGATCCCGGCACGGTGCTGCTCACCGGCGCGACCGGGTTCCTCGGGGCTTTTCTGGTCGACCGGCTCGTCCGCCACACCCGTGCGACGGTGTTCTGCCTGACGCGCGCCGAGGACGATCAGGACGCCCGCACCCGGATCGCGGCCAACATGCGCCGCTACGGGCTGTCCTTCGACAACGTCCGCCACAGGGTGGTTCCCGTGGTCGGCGACCTGGCCCGGCCCGCACTGGGGGTCGGCGAACGTTTCGACGAGCTCGCCGAGCGGATCGACCTCGTGGTGCACAACGGCTCGCACGTCAACTTCGTCTTCCCGTACTCGAACATGCGTGGCGCCAACGTCGGCGGAAGCCACGAGGTGATCCGGCTGGCCACCACCCGCAGGCTCAAACCGGTCCACTACGTCTCCTCGATCACCACCATCGTCGGCAACGGGGTGGCCGGGGTGCCTCACGTCTCCGAGGACGCGCCACCGGCCCACCCGGAAAAACTCTCCATGGGCTACCAGGAGACCAAGTGGGTCGCCGAGTGGCTGTTCCGGCGGGCCTCCGAACGCGGACTCCCCGTCAGCACGCACCGCCCGTACGAGATAACGGGAACGAGCCACGAGGGCATCTGGAACACGGAGACGATGATGTGCGCGCTGTTCCGGACGATCGCGGAAACCGGTGTGGCTCCGGACGTGGCGCTGCCGCTGGACTTCGTCCCCGTGGACGTCGCCGCGGAGGCGCTGGTGCACCTGATCACCCACGAACCACCGCGCGGACACGTCTACCACCTGACGAATCCGAACGACGCCCGGCTCGGGCTGCTCGTCGAGCGACTCCGGGCACGTGGCTACCCGGTGCGGAAGGTGCCCTACGACCACTGGGTCACCGAGATGGCCGAGCTGGCCGCCACCGAGCCGGACCACCCGCTGGCACCGTTCATCCCGGTGTTCGCGGATTCGGCCAACACCGGGGACATGTCGGTCAAGGAGATGTACTTCGCCGACACCTTCCCCACCTTCGGCCGCGAGAACCTCACACGAGCGCTGGCCGACTCCGAAGTAGCTTTCCCGCCGGTGGACGAACGTCTGCTCGATCTGTACCTCGACCAATTCGAAACCTCCGGTTTTCTCAACCCCGCTCTCAAGCAGCGGTGAAAGGAGAGCCCCGTGCGTGTGGGCATCATCGGTGGCGGCATCGCCGGTCTCACCACAGCGTGGCTGCTCGACGAGTCGGTCGGAGCGGGCATCGACGCGATCACCCTTCTCGAACGGGAGCACCGGCTCGGCGGCCACGCCGAGTCGGTCCCCGTCGACGACGGGTTCGCCGATCTGGGGGCGCAACACCTCGCCCCCGACGCCTTTCCCGTGCACACGCGGCTGCTGCGCCGCCTCGGCCTGGACGAGGGGCTGATCGAGTCCCCGTTGAGCGTCACCGTGACGTCGGGGACGGCCCCGGTGGTCACGACCCCGCATCCGAGGCTGCGACCCCAGCCCACGGGCGCGGCGGGCAACGCCGACCTGGGCCACCTGAACACCTTCCTCGCCAGGGCCGCCGAACTCGAGCAAGACCCCGACGCCTGGTACACCCCGGTGGGCGAGATCGTCGAACCACTCGACATCCCCGACCGGTTCAAGCGTGAGGCCGTCTACCCGCTGCTGGCGTCCTTCGTCGGCTGTTCGCTCGAGGCGACGCGCGATCTGTCCTTCCGGGCCGCGGTGGCGTTCCTGGTTCGCAACTCCCCCGAGTCCCCTGGACAGCCCCCACCGTGGCGCAATCTCGACGGCGGACTCGGCGGACTCGCCGATTCCCTGGCCGAACGGTTGCGGAACACGCGGATCCGGAAGGGAGCCTCCGTCACCCGGATGCGACGTACGGAGCACGGACACGAGATCACGGACAGCACCGGCGGAACCGAAACCGTCGACCACGTGGTGTTCGCCACCCCACCTGACACGGCACGACGACTGGCGGCGGACTCGGCCGACCCGGAACTCGACGGGGTACTGCGGCGTTTCGACTTCGTCCGTTCCGTGGTGGGAGTGCACCGTGACCCGACCTACGTGCCCTCCGAACCGGGACTCCGGTCGACGAACAACATCACGGTCTCCGAACGGCACCGCGGCACGAGGTGGGCGGAGACGTCGACGTGGTACGGGCCGATCACCGGCGCCCAAGTGTTCAAGAGCTGGCTCACCCACCGGGACCGGTTGCCCACGGAACTCGTCACCGCACGCGAGTACCATCACCCGGTTCCCACGGTCCGGAACATGCGGGCCCAGGCCGTTTTGGAAGAGATCCAGGGAAACGACGGCCTGCACTGCGCGGGTAGCTGGACCGTGGACGTGGACAGCCAGGAAAGCGCGGTGCGTTCCGCAGTCGCCACGGCCAGGCGAATTCTGCCGTCGGCGCAACGGATCAAGGCACTGGACGACGAACGATGACTCCCGGAAAGCCACACGCGCACGGCGCGCGCGGCAGGCACCCCGGCGAGAACGGGCCGGGACCACCTCCCGGAGCGCGCCGCTGCCGTCTCAGCCGGTCAGCACGATCTTTCCACCGGGCTGCCCCCACCCGGCACGATCGACCGCCCGGTCGACCTCGGCCAGGTCGAACCGTTCGGCCACATCCGGACGACAACGTGGATCGCACAGCAGCTCGACGGCGCGCTCGTTCAGCCGCTGCCGCTCCGATTCGGCCAGACCGCTCAGTCGAAGCGGCAACCAGAACCCCGTCAGCCGGACGTCGTCGAAGACCAGACTGCTCGGTTCGACTCGAAGCGGCCGGCCGGACAGCAGGCCGTACGAGACGAACACTCCTCCACCGCGCAGGGACTTCAGGACTTCTGTGCCCACATCGCCGCCAACGGCGTCCAGAGCCGCGTCGGCTCCCCCACCGGTGTGTTCGCGAACGGCCTCCTCGATGTGCTCCTCCGAACTGTCGACCACGGCGTCCGCCCCGAGCCGCAGGAGCTCGTCGACGTGCTCGCCTCCTCGGACCACACAAACGCAACGAATTCCGGACCGCCCGGCCAACGACAGCACCATCCTGCCCACCGCGGAGGCGGCGGCGGTGTGCACCAACCACTTTCCCGGCCCCAGCGCCAGCATGTCCGTCAGCAGCAGCGCGGTGGCCGGATTGACCGTGGCCTGGCAGGCCACGGTGTGCGGAAGGTGATCCGGAACTCTCATCAGGTCCTCGGGCCCGGCCAGCACGTACTCCCTCCACGTACCGTCGACGGCCACCGCGACCTTCGTCCCGGTGGCCACGGACAAGCCGTCACCGACGGAGTCGACCGTGCCGGAGGCCTCGAAACCGGCCGCTGCCGGGAACTGCCCGGCTCTCCGGCCGTAACGTCCCTCGACGTAGAGCAGATCGGACGGGTTGACGGGACGCGCGTGCAGCCGGACCCGCACCTGTCCCGGCCCCGGAAGGGGCGCGGGGACCTCGGAGACGGTCTCCAACACCTCTTCCGGAGCGCCGTGCTGGTGGAAAACAACGGCACGCAAGACGTTCACCTCGACGGGTTCTCTCGCTCGGCCGATCGTCCGAGCAGTTCGTGCAACGGCAGATCACCACGGTGCAGTGCCTTGTTCGCCAGCACGTAGTCGGCCGTGCCGGACTCCAGCGCCTCGACGAGATGGTCGACGCGGCCGCAGCCACCGGAGGCGATCACCGGTACCCCGGAGGCTCCTGCCACGGCACGGGTGAGCGCGTGATCGTATCCCAGCCCCGTGCCCTCGCGGTCCGCGCTGTTGGCCAGAATCAGCCTCGCTCCCAGCTCCGCCAACCTGCGCGCGAAAGCGGGCGCCTCCTCACCGGCCGCGGTGCGACCGCCGTGGACATACGCCGACCACGGACCGAGCGGCCCCTCTCCGGCGTTGACCGCTCCCATGATCCGCCCCTCCTCCACGGTCCGCGCGAGCCGCTCGACCACGGAGGGGTTCTCCACGGCATCGGTGCTGACCGACAGCGCCGAAACGCCCTCGTCCAGCAGCCGCTCCGCGGCGGAGACCGATCGCAACCTACCGTTCCCGACGGACATCAGCACCGAAACACCGGAGCCGCGCAGCGAGGAGACGAGGGGAGAAACCGTGTGGATACCGTCCCAGTCGTCGAGGACGTCGAAGAAGATCCGGCTGACGCCGTGGGCCGCGTACCAACGAGCGATCTCGGCGGGATCGTGCGGATCCCGGATTCCGGAGAACCGCACTGGATCGACCGCCCTCCCGTCCGTGACATCCACGCACGGGACCAAGACTTCCACCACGCTGCCGTCATCGGACATCGGCGGGTTCCTCCTCCGTGTCGAGCAGTGCGGTCACCCGCGGGCTTCGCGGAGCGAGCATCCGCGCGACCCGGGAGGCCGACTCCACCGTCGTCTCCTGCGAATCGATGCCGGCCGTGTAGTGCCCGGCGAAGTACAGCCCCCCGCATCCCTGGAACTCGGAGAGGCGCGCCTGCGCCCGGAAAACCTCCGGAGTGGGAATCAGCTGCTCGAAGGTTTCCCGCGCCAGCACTCGTCGCGGCCGCACCGTCCGCCTGGTCACCTGGCTCTTGAAGACGTCCATCCCGTGCACCGCCCCGTACCAGGTGGTGCTCTCGCTCCACCCCTGGCCGATGGTGACGTTGTTCGTCGACCAGTGTTCGAGCTTCTCGGGCATGTAGGAGGGATCCCGGTGCAGTGCGTAGGAGACCTCACGGTACGGAAAGGCCCCCAACGTTCGGCGCAGTTCGGAACTGTCGTCGAGCGCGGCCACGATCCCGGCCGCCACCGGGGGCGGGACGGCGAGGACGACGGCGTCGACCTCCGTGACCTCTCCGGCGGTGTCGACCAGTTCGTATCCGGAACCACGTGCGCGGACACCGATGATCCCTGTCCCCGGACGGATCTCGGCGAGACGCAGATCGGTGGCCAGTGCCCAGGCCAGGCTTTCCAATCCACCACGGAGGTTCTCCGTCGCGGGAGCCCGCTCGCGGTCGTCCCCACCCAGGAAGGGAGCCGTGGCCGCCCGGGCGGACAAGCGCCCGGCCTCCCTCAGGTCGCATCCGAACAGCGCGGCGGGCAGCGCGCACAGCAGGTCCCTCGGTTCTCCCTCCGGCACCTCGAGGGAGTCCATCATGTCGACGAGCGGAATCTCCCAGTCGAGCTCCTCCTCGTCCCATCGCCACGCGTGCCGGAGGAACGCGGCCAGTCGTTCCCAGTGCTCACCCAGCACTTCGCTTCTCGTCCATCCCGCGTTCGGCCCGTGAGGGCCGACCAGCAGCGGGTCCTCCCCGTCCTCGCGAAGCACGGTACGGGACCCGGGCACCTCCACCAGGTCCCGTTTCCGGAACCCGTGGAAGCGCATCAGACGCGAATTGAGCGGATACTCCTCTTCGGAGATCTCCTGGGTCCCCAGATCGAACCAGACCGGCTCACCCCCGAGGTGGACGGAAACCGAACGAGCGTTACCCCCGATTCGTTCCCGGGCCTCGAACACGACCGCTTCGTGGGTGCCGTCGATCAACCAGGCGGTCACCAGACCCGCCATTCCTCCACCCACTATTCCTATTCTCAACGGCGAACTCCTCACGGACGACACGAAAATTCCTGTTGCTCCGGACCCGCACGGGTCCGATTCGATTCATTCGGCGCGAGTGTTCGCGGCAGCGCGCCAGAACCCGCCTATGCTCTCCTCGAGGAGACGCGCGCGGAACACCGCTTCGTCCGGATCGTCCCCTCTGTTCAGGCCGTCCTGGACGGTTTCGAGGGCCTGACGCATGAGTTCGTCGGAGTGGCCCCCGTCGTAGTAGGTGAAGAACTCCTCGGGGACCGGTATCCCCTTCTGCCGCACACCGGCAGCGATGTCGGCGCACCCCGAGAAGTAGATCGTCATGTCGGTGTGCAGAGCCAGCGCACCACTCGCCTGACTCCCGGTGAGGGCGATCCACGACAACGTGCTGTTGAAGGCGTAGGTCTCCGCCTGCGGCGGCCAGCGGAGCATGTCTCCCTCGTCCATCCCCAGAGCGCCGGCGCACTCGAGCAGCTTCGGCTGCGCTCCGGCTATGAGTTCGCTCAGCTTCGCGTAGAAGTCCACCGCCGGCCGGTACGGGAAACGAGTCATGAACAACCCGTAAACCGCGAGTTCGGCGTGGTGGGCCTTCTCCTCCACCGCGACGAAGCGCTTGAGGTGCTCAACGGTGAGCGTGTCGTCGCGCAACCGGTCCAGCAGGGCGTTGCCCACCGGTTGTTCCGTCCTCAGCGTCCGCACGCGCTCCACGAGCCTCTCCGCGTCGGTTGTCGTGTTCCCGGCCATGGGATCCTCCCGGTCCGAACCGTGTCGAGACGTTCCTGCTAGGTTGACCACTTTCTCCCTCCGAACCGGCGCGGGGAATCGAACGAATCAAATCCGCCCTCTCGGAGGGAATTTCCACACCCTTTTGTCCCGCACGGCGCTGACACGGCGCTGACACGGCGCTGACCCGATCCGGTTTCGACCCGGAAAGCGCGGTTCTCCTCGGAAATCCTCTCCGGGAACATCCACGGGGACGATCCACACCGAAGTTCGCACCAAAATCAATAACACTCGTTCGGACTATTTATTCACCGCGAACCGGGAGCAACAATGCGCCCCTGTAACCATCACATCATGCCGACCGTCCGGAACGAGAGGTTCCGCGGCACGGCTCCGCACCTCTGATCACGACCGCGACACTCGTTTTCCGTTCTCACCGCAGCGGACCGCTGTCGCACACAGCTACGATCCACGGAATCTGGAGGACCCATGTCCACAGCGGAGGAAAAGATCGAACCCGTCGTCGTCCGGGGTTCGACGGAAGACCCTCAACAGGACGGACTCGTCGCCGCCTACGAGTACGACCTGCAAACGTGGCGCAAGGTGCTCGGGGAGTACCTCTTGTTCGAATGGGGGGTCTTCGACCATCCGGAGTCGCCGCGCCCGGTATCGCTGGACGAAGCGGGAACCCGCTTCTTCGACCGCCAGCTCGAACTGGCCGAATCGACCGCGTCGCATGTGGTGGCTCCACGACGGATTCTCGATCTCGGCTGTGGCTGGGGTTTCCTGCTGCAACGCCTGGCCCGGTGGTTCCCGGAGTGCCCCCGCCTCGACGGAGCGAACATCAGCCGCAGCCAGCTGGACCACTGTGGAACCTACCTGGGCGAACGAGGCCTGAAGGACCGCACGAACCTCTACCTGTGCAACGCGCGTGACGTGCGCCTGCTCCCGGATCCGGACGATCCCTACGACCTGGTGGTGATTCGCGGGGTCACCACCCACTTCTCCTACGAGCTCTACGAGGCCTCCGTCTCCGCTTTGGCCGATCGAGTGGCCCCCGGAGGGCTGCTCGTCATATCGGACACCCTCTACGAGAACGCCGACGCTTCCGCGGCAGCCATCACCGACGACACGAGCGATCCCTTCGAACTGAGGTACCAGAAGAGCCCCGAGTACTTCACCCGCGTGTTGAACGACAACGGATTCACCGTACGCGACCAGCGGATCCTACCGTCCAACACCGACGTCGCGCATTGGCTCCTGGAGCTGCGCTCCAACATAGAAACCCATTTCCCGGAAGGAGTCACGGGGACTCTGGAGGAACTCAGATCGGCCGCCGTCCACCTGTCGATCATGATGCTACGCGGCCAAGCGGCGGCTCACAGCATAGTCGCGGAGCGGAACGACTGAGTTCTCCCGCCCGTCACGCGGTATTGCCCTGCAAGCGCACCGTATCCTCACGGCCGTGGTGTGAGCACCGGGTGGCACCTCCTCGCTTCCGGCCCCCTCTCCGATTTCCCGCTCTCGCTCCGGTCGCCCCCGCTCGGCGAACGGAACCACCGTGACCGTTCGGACTCCGCGTTCGGAGATCGGTACTGACCGGACGGGGGCAACGGCTCATCAACCGCGCAAGCATCGCTCGTCGACGAGCGAACCACCGCGTCGCCTCAGGAGCTCGCCACCGCGTCGGCTCATCCCCAGCAACGCCTGTCTGGCGAGCACGTCCCTGAAACTCGACCGATCCGACACGAGCGACAACGCAGCGGCCGGAGACGCCGAGTCGCCCCAGACCGGTACGGCCGCAGAACGCACTGCCGGTGACGGTGACTCGCTGAAGGCGATCATCTCTCGCCGCACCTCGTCGAACTCCCGCAACAGGCGTACGGAGGAGATCCCCGAATCCGGTTCCGTCGCGTGAAAATACCCGGTCCTGATGTAGCGCTCGGACGTATCGCGGTCATGGGCCAACAGGACTTTTCCGGACGCGGTGGTGTGCGCGGGCGCCCGGTCGAAGCGAACCGGAACGCGCCAGACCCGGCCGGGCGCTCCGACACGGCACAGCACCACGTTCTCCGCACCGATCATCACCGAGAGCTCCGCCGTGTAGCCGGTTGTCTCGCACAGCCACGCGACGCACCGGGAAAGGTGTGCTCGTAAAACGTCTACGCGGCCGTCAGCTCCCCCGAATCCGACCACACCGTGATCGGCCTGGTAGGCGTCACCGATGCGCTGGACCAACGACTTGCCCACCAGTGCGTTGAGCAGCCTGTGCGTACTCGATTTGGGTATTCCGGAATAGTCGGAAAGCTCCTTGAGGGTCAACGGAAAACTCTCGCTGTTCAGGATGCGCAGAAGCTCGAAAGTCCTGTCGATGACACGCAACTCCGAGCACGCGGACGAATCGCTTGTCCGTTCACCCGTTTCACCGGTCATCTCCCACCCACTTCAATCCGCTGGAGGACACGCGGGGCGCACTCCGAAACCACGTTTCGAAACTCCCGGAGTTTCGCGGCCCAGGTGATCCGAGCACCTTTCCCGCACGGTCTCACCCCCGGCTGACACGACGCTGACATCGGATTGACACCCCCGGACTCCACGTCCGCGGTGCCTCCGGAGGTTCGAACCAGGCCCCAGCCGGATTTCGGCGGCTCCGCACCTGTTGCCCGCACCAGGTCGGCAGCCGGGGACGACAACACGACTTCGCCCCCGGCCTGTCCCACACCGCCCTACTCCGCGGGAGGTTCCACCGACGGGGGATCCCCCCAGGGGGTTTCCAGGGCGTCCCGCAACGCGTCGACGCTTCGGCGACCGATCCGCTCGGCGAGTCGCTCCTCCAGCTCCGCGAGGATCGAGCTCGCCCTGCGGTGCACGCGTTCCCCCTCCCGGGTACGGCGGATCAGCCGCTGCCGGGCTGAACTCGGGTGCGGGCACTGCTCCAGCAGCCCGGCGTCCACCAGCCCGTGCACCGCCTGGTGCGCCGTCTGCCTGGTAACCCCCGTCCGCTGTGCCAGTTCGGAGACCGTGGCGCCCTGCTCGTCGAGCACGGCGAAGAGCTGGACCTGGGGTGGCGAGACGGGCACCTCCCCGCTCTTCTCCAGAGCTCGCAGCAGCGCCTCCTCGAACCAGCGCCGGGCTTCGCCGAGCAGCCCGGGGAGATTGCGGCCGGTGGTGTGCATCCGTTCCTCACGACGAGCCGACGAAAGCGGTGTCCGGGTATTTGCCGGACCACCATGACTTATGTCAGGCTACCTGACAAATACCTTCGTTCCCGAGGAGGACCATGACCATCGAGTACGCCACCCGCCACCGGCATGCCTCGGGCATCCCACCCGAACCGGGCAAGCCCTACTTCCTGGAAAAGGGCGAAGGCGACCGCGCGCACCTGTTCGGCGACCTGTTCACCATCTACGCGGGCGGCGAGCAGACCGAGAACACCTTCAACTTCTTCACCTGCGAAGGTCCCAGAGGGGACATCATCCCGGCTCACGTGCACCCCGACACCTACGAGGTCTTCTACGTCACGGCGGGAGCCGTGCGCCTGTTCGTCGAGGACACCGAGGGCGACCAGCAGGAGAAACTGCTGACACCGGGCGACTTCGGGTTCGTTCCCAAGAACTGCCCGCACGCCTACCGCATGGAGCGGCACCACAGCCAGGTCGTCGGCGTCGCCGCGGGCCCCGCGGGAACCTTCGAGAGGTTCTTCGAGAACCTCGGCGCACCCACCGAACAGCGCGGGCTTCCCCACGACCCCGTCGTTCCCCCCGCGGAACGACTCGACGAGGTGGGCCACCGCTACGACGTGCGCTTCCTGCCCGACCACCGCTGGGACACGCGTTGAACGGGACCGAGCCGGCACCGCGGAACTCGATCGCCGCTCCGCACCCGGACGAGGCCGCCCTGCCCCCGCAGGCCTTCCCGGAGCCGGATGTACGCCTGCTGCGCGCCGTGCCCTACGCCGAGCCGGAAGGCACACGGCCACCGGAACTCGACCTGTGGCTGCCCCGCCGCCCGGACGAGCCACTGCCGCTGGTGTTGTTCGTCCACGGAGGCGGATGGCAGCGCGGACGGCGCGACGACATGGGAGTGCGCACGCGCGACTGGTCGCCCACGCCGTTCGCCCGCATCGCGGCGGCGGGGTTCGCCGTCGCCTGCGTGGATTACCGGCTCAGCGGCGAAGCCGTCTTCCCCGCCCAGCTGGACGACCTGCGTTCCGCGCTGCGGTGGCTCGGACTCCGCTCCGGGGAGCTCGGCATCGACACCGCGCGGACCGTGGCGTGGGGCGAGTCGGCCGGTGGGCACCTGGCCGCGCTGCTGACCCTCACACACGCTGATCCGCCGCTGACCGGAGCCGTCGTGTGGTACGGGCCCAGTGACCTGGGCGCTGCCCGCCCGGGCTACTCACCGCACGACCCGAACACCCCCGAAGCCCGGCTGCTCGGCTCCGCCCCCGCGTCCGCTCCCGCACGGGCCCGCGCGGCCAGCCCCGTCGCACACACCCACGCGAGCGCTCCACCTTTCCTGCTCGTCCACGGCGAGCAGGACACCGTGGTGGCGTGCTCACACAGCACGGACCTGGCCGCCTCCCTGGAGTCGACCGGGGCACGAGTCGAACTGTGGACGGTTCCGGAAACCGATCACGTCTGGCGCGGAGCGTCCGATTCGCTGGTGGAGAACATCTTCGAACACTCGCTGCGCTTCGCCGAACGTCTCGTGCCCCGCACGGACTCCCGGACGACGGCGCATCGTCCCCCCGGCTCGACGGCCGAACCGTGAACAACCCCTCCGGCCGGTCCGGAAAGCGCCTCCACAGCGGAGCGCGTCGTGAGCACCACGGGAGAAACGCCTCGGCCCCGGGGAAACCGCGGGAATTTTCCCGTTCATCCCAAAAACCCGGCTCCCCACGAAAGCGCGGCGAACTCCTCTCCACCGGAAATCACGCCGATCACCCCGGCACGAATCGTCCGGCCCCATCGGAAGAACAACGCCGGAATCGTCGACAACACCGCCGAACGGTTCACCGAATACGGGAAAACAGCGGAATGCTTGATCGGTCAGGTCGCCACCAGACTGGTCTGGACCCCTTCGGGTCGTACCCGACACACGGCCCCCAAAGGAGACACCGTGTTCAACAGGAGATCCTTCCTCGGAGGACTGTCGACCGCCGCGCTCGCCGTACCGGCTCTCGGGGCGGCCGCGTCCGCGACCCCCCGCTCCAGCGGCCTGCGCCCCGCCGCCGCGTCACTGCCGCTGACGGTGGTCAACAACACCGGCGACTTCGCCAACACGTCGATCACGCTCTACATCGTCGGAGTCAACTCGGCGAATCAGCAGTGCCACGTCACCGCGGACGGTGAGCTGGTCCCCGTCTCCATGTCCGACAACGGGTCGGACGGCTACGCCCACTACGGCATCCCGCTCAACAGCAACGGGAACACCAACCTCTCAATACCCCCCATGTCCGGCCGGATCTACTTCGCCCTGGACGGTGAGCTGAAGTTCAAGGTCGTCGAGAGCGGCACGGGAGAACCCGCGCTGCAGTACCCCGCGGGCTGGGTTCCCAGCGACGCGAGCAACGGGGTACTGCACGACACCTTCGAATTCACCCTCAACGACAGAGGCATGCACTGCAACACCACCATGGTGGACATGTTCAGCGTGCCCTCGGCCATCCACCTGGTCGGTGCGCGGGACCAGACGACGGGGACGATCCCCTCCGGCGGAAGGCAGCGAATCTTCTCCGAGATCACCTCCGTTCCCGGTTTCGAGAACCTGCAACAGGGCGACCGCCGCATAGTCGCCCCCGGACACGCGCTCGACCTGGGCAACTTCTCCGAGACCTACTTCGATTCCTACGTCGACCGGGTGTGGGAGCAGTACCGCTCGACGAGCATGAGCGTGGACATCGGAACCGGGGTCTACACCGGCAGCGTCTCCGGCGACAAGTTCGTCTTCGACGGGGACGTCGGGGAGTTCGGCCGTCCCAGCACCCGCGACGTGCTGTTCTGCGACGGCGCGCTGGCAGCCGGAGCCTCCCCCAGAGGACCGGTCGCCGCCATCCTCGGTGCGGGCCTCAACCGTTCCGCCCTGCACAACGTCACCGATCAGCCCGCGAGCAACGCGGGGGACTTCTACGGGACCGACATCACCAACCACTACGCGAAGGTGATGCACGCCAACACCGTCGACGGCAAGGCTTACGGCTTCGCGTTCGACGACGTCGCCGGTTTCGCCCCCTACGTCGAGGACACCGCTCCCACCTCGGTGACGCTCACCCTCACTCCCTGGTAACCCCTCGGCCGCCCCTCGGACGGGCCGCGTCGGGCCCCGTCCGAGGGGCGGTCCCCTGACGGGAAGATGGTGCGGAACCCGCCCATCACCCTTCGTGCCCGCAGACACCACGCCGACTCGGGCAGCACCCGTTCGACCGACGAGGCCCCCGCCAGGCCGAGCGCAGCAGCACAACCACCGAACCGGACGAACCCGGCACCGAAATCCGCGGCCCCCACCCACCGATACGGCATGAGACTCTCTTTCGGAATCAGGGCCGATCGGGAGGAGCAGCATGGCCGGGCTCGGGTGGAAACGATTCGTGGTGGCCTGTGCGGTCGTGACGACATCGGCGAGCGGGTGTGGTGTCGTCGGAGGAGCGCAGGCGGGCACGGCCGAGGGGGCACTGGGGGACCTGTCCACCTACGACCCGTGCGGCATGACCGACCCCGGAGCACTGTCCGAATCCGGAGAGCCGACGAAATCCCCCGAGAACCGAAGCTTTTTCTCGTTCGGGCAGTGCGCGATCGAACTCGAGCTCGACGAGGGCGCGGACCTGGGAGTCGACATCGGGCTGCTCGAACGGCTCGAGGACCGTCCCGAGACGAACTCACGCTGACCGTCAGCGTCGACTCCCGGGGTGAGCACACCGGAAAGACGGATCCGTGCACCGTGGCCGAGGCGGCCATGGAAACGGTCGTGCAAACGGTACGCGAAGGAGCCGTCGAACACCGGGAACCGGAAGCGAACTCACTGCAGTCGATGGAGACCTGCCCACTCGTCCCCCGGGAGGAGGTGACCGCGATCCCCGCGCTCGAGTCGAGCGGGAAAACGGAGTACCCCGACGGGCAACTGTGCCAGTGGAGCACACCTCCCGACGTGTGGGAGGGCGCGTACCTGTCGGTCCGAACCGGATTCGGCCCGGGTCCGGAGGCCGAGGGATACGGGAGACGGAAAACCACCATCGCGGGCAGGCAGTCGGCGATCCTGCCCGTCTTCCGGGTCGGGGGGACGACGGGCTCGCATACTGCACGGCCCGGACCTCCCACCTCGAGTTCGACGGGACCAGCACACCACGGCGAACGGTGGAGATCGCCGAAATACAGCTGGCCCTGCCCGAAACCGACGACGAGGACGTCGTCTGCGGATACGCCGAACGGCTCGCCGAAGTCGCCTGGCCGAAACCGCCCACCCCGTGAGCACCGCGAACACGCCCGAGCACCGTCGGGGACCGAGCGCCCCGCCGCCGGGGAAGCCCCGGAGCGCGGGGCGAGAACGGCACCGCTTCCGCGGGAACCGCGAACCGTGGGGCTCACTGACGTTCTCCGGTCGAGTCGTTCGTCGGTTCAGGGGTCTTCTTCGGCACGGCAGCGCCGCAACGCACCAACCACCGAGCAGCGCGCACCACCGCGGGCTCTCCCGTGGTGCTCTCGCGGCCACGGCCCCGACGTCGTGCAGGGCCCCGCTACCCGACGGCGGAGCACCCGCTCACGAGACCGCGAGGGGTCCGCCAGGCGTCCCCTGCGACGCGAGCGAGCGGAAAACCTCGATCAGCCGTGCAGCGCCCGATCGGCCGAACCGAAACGATCCACCGCCAGGCTGGCCTGGTGCCAGTGGGGGTAGATCAACCACGGCGCGCTGATCTCGTCGAGCCTGTCGAACTCCTCGTCCGAGAGGCTTATCTCGGCGGCACCCAGGTTGTCCCGCAGCTGCTCGTCCTTGCGCGCCCCGATGACCAGCGAGGACACGGCGGGCTTGCGCAGCAGGTAGGCCAGCGCGATCTGCGCGGGTGAGGCGCCGTGCGCCTGCGCGATGTCCACGACTTCCTCGATCGTGTCGTAGAGCTTGTTCTCGTCCCGCACGGGCGGTTCGCTCCACTCGGTGAGGTGCCTGCCCTCCGAGCTCCGCTGCCCGCGCCGGTACTTTCCGGAGAGCAGACCACCGGCCAGCGGGCTCCACACCAGGATCCCCAGCCCCTGGTCCACCGAGGCCGGGACCAGCTCGTACTCGGCGTCGCGGCTTTCCAGGGAGTAGTAGATCTGGTTGGCCACGAAACGCTGGTAACCGTGCCGGTCCGCGGTGGCCAACGCCTTCATCAGCTGCCAACCCGCGTAGTTCGACACCCCCAGGTACCGGACCTTGCCGGAACGCACCAGTGTGTCCAGCGCTTCGAGCGTCTCCTCCAGCGGTGTCTGCCCGTCCCACTCGTGCACGTGGTACAGGTCGATGTGATCGGTCCCCAGCCTGCGCAGGCTCGCCTCCGCCTGGCGGACGATGTGCTGCCGGGACAGCCCCGCGTCGTTCGGCCCGTCCCCCATCGCCATGCGCACCTTGGTCGAGATCAGCACGTCGTCCCTCCTGTCCCCGAGGGCTGCCCCGACGATCTCCTCGGCCGTTCCCGTGGAGTACATGTTCGCCGTGTCGATGAGGTTCACCCCGGCCTCCAGGCACATGTCGATCTGCCGCCTGGCCCCCGAGAGATCGGTGTCCCCCAGGTTGCCGAAGATGCCCTCCCCGCCGAAGGTCATGGTGCCCAGCGTCAACGTCGACACCCGAAGTCCGGAACGTCCCAGCTGACGGTATTCCACGTTCGGCTCCTCCTCCCGCTGCGTTCGGCGTGCTCGGCAGCGACCGAGCAACACACGGTCACGTTGCCACACTCCCCACCGCCCGGAGCACCTTCCCACGGGGATCGGCTTGGCGCTGTGGCGAACACTCGGCAAGGATGGAGAGGAACACCCTCGCCGGGAGTGATGCCGTGGCCGAGAAACGCACCCTGGGGGTGGAAGAGGAGTTCCATCTCGTCGATTCCACCACCGGAAAACCGTCCGACTCGGGACCGCAGATGGCCCACGAGCGGTCGGGAGTCACCGGTCCGGGGCAGGTGGACCCGGAACTGCTGTCCTCCCAGGTCGAGCTTTCCACCCCGGTCTGCTCCGATCTCGGAGAGCTGCGCGCGGCGCTGACCCGGCTGCGAAACGACCTCGTCGACACCGCGGACAGGCGCGGGGAACGCCTGGTGGCCAGCGGCACCTACCCCGATTCGTACCGCTCCCTGATCACCCCGAAACAACGTTACGAGGAAATGGTCGCCCGCTTCGGTGTGGTGGCCCGCGAACAGGTGGTGTGCGGCTGTCACATCCACGTGGGGGTGAACGATCCCGACCTCGCCGTGGCCGTGATGAACCGGGCGCGGCCGTGGATGGCGACGTTGCTGGCGCTCTCGGCGAACTCGCCGTTCTGGCGGGGCGAGGACACCAACTACGACAGCTACCGCGCACAGATCTGGTGGCAGTGGCCCAGCTCGGGAATGCCGGGGGTGTGCGGATCCTACGAGGAGTACGTGGAGTCGACGCAGCACCTGGTCGACGTCGGGGTGTTGCAGGACCGCGGGATGCTCTACTGGGACATCCGCCCCTCCGAGCACCTCTCCACCGTGGAGTTCCGGATATGTGACGTGGTTCCGCGGGCGGAGCAGACCGTGATGCTGGCGGGGCTGGCGCGGGCGTTGACCGCCCGCTGCGTGGCCGAGGAACGCGACGGGATCCCCTTGCCGCGGACCACGCCGGAGCTGGAGTGCGCCGCCCGCTGGCGAGCGGCCCGCTCCGGACTTTCCGGCGACCTGGTCGACCCGGTCGCGGCACGGGCGCACCCGGCCGCGAAGCAGGTGCACCGCATGCTGGACTACCTCGATCCGACGCTGCGCGAGCACGGCGACCGCGAAGCGGTGCGTGAGCAGGTCACGCACCTGCTTCACACGGGGACGAACGCGAGCATGCAACGCGCGGCCTTCCAAAGCCGGAACAGCCTGCGCGACGTGCTGGAGGCCGCCACGGTGACGACCACCGAGGGGTGAGCGCCAGCTCCCCGGAGCCCGGCGCTCCGGAGGCGGAGCACCCCGGCCACCACGCGTGGTCCACCGCTTCCCTCAGCACTCATCCCGACCGCGCCCGCCGGGCCACCGCCAGACGGAGCGCCCGCCCAACACGGTGCGCAGAACCCGTGTTCGCAGCAGCTCCTCCGGGTCCTCCGCGGTGCACGGGTTCCGATCGAGCACGACGAAGTCGGCCAGAAAACCCGAACGAAGGCGCCCCCGCTCGGTGTCCGCGTGGCAGGACCACGCGGCATCCGCCGTGGCGTGCTCGATGGCCCGCGCCACGGGCACGGCCAGATGCGGTTGCAGCGCGGGCAGCTCGGGGCTCATGGCGGAACGTCGGGTACTCGCGACGAACATGTTCGGCAACGGCGGGTGCGGCGCGGTGGGCGCGTCGGTGCCGAAGACGAGTCGAGCCCCGTTGCCGGTCATCGCTGGCCAGGCGAATCCGCGTTCGGCACGCACGTCACCGAGCACGGCGGCCCAGTTGCCCCTGATGGCCGGGTCGGAGTGGACCGGTTGCATCGAGGCGACAACCCCGAGTTCGGCCAACCTGGCGACGTCCTCCGGAGCCACGCATTCGAGGTGTTCGATCCTGTGACGCCGCGGACGTGCTCCGTTGACCCGCGCGGCGTGCTCGAAGGCGTCGAGGGCGATCCGTACCGCGGCGTCCCCGATCGCGTGCACGGCTACCTGGAGTCCGGCCGCGTCGGCTGCCGCCACCGCCGGAGCCAGCACTTCGAAGTCCCAGATGGGGTCGGCGTTTCCTCCGTCGGCGTACGGTTCGAGCATGGCGGCGGTACAACCGTCTATGACCCCGTCGACGAGGAACTTCACCCCGACCACGCGCAGTCTGCCCGAACAGTGGGTCTCGGCGAGCTCGGCGGCCCGCTCGATCTGGGAGAAGTGCTCCCGCGGATCATCACTGCGGCGCACGAGCCAATGCCCCGCGATCCGCAGCGGGAGACGGTTCGTTCGCTCGGCCCGGACCATGGCCGCGAGAGCGGGCTCGTCCACGGCCATGTCCACCACGCCGGTGACCCCGGCGGACAGGTACTCCCCAACGGCGGTGTCCAGCGCGCGGTCCCGGTCGGCGTCGGCGGTGACCCCGTCGAGGAAGGGACGCACGAGGTTGTGCAGCGCGGTCTCCTCGAGATGCCCCGTCGGCTCACCGGTCTCCGGATCACGAGCGATCCTGCCCCCGGTCGGATCGGGAGTGTCCCCGGTGATGCCGAGCTCGGCCAGCGCGGAGCTGTTGACCCACACCGAGTGGTTGTCGTTGGCCTCGAGGTAGACGGGACGATCCGGGACCACTTCGTCGAGCATCCACCGGGTGGGTTTGCCGTCGGGAACGGATCCGAACAACCAACCGTGCCCCAGCACGCGTTCCGCCTCGGGGTGCTCACCCACCCAACCGCTCACCCGCCGCCGGATCTCGTGCAGATCCGCCGCGTCGGTGAGCAGCACCCCCATCCGGGTCTCCCCGGTGGCCAGCACGTGGGTGTGCCCGTCCACGAATCCGGGCAGCACCGCACTGCCCTCCAGATCGACTTCGAGCGCCTCCGGACCCGCGTGGGCGCGCGCCTCGGCCTCGGTACCGACGTGCGCGAAGTGCTCGCCCCGAACGACCAGGGCACTCGCCCACGGTTGTTCGGGATCGGCGGTGAACAACTGTCCGTTCCTGTAGAGCACCGGGCGATCCACCATCGTCACTACCTCCTGTTCTTCGCCGGGAACGATCGGGACGAACCGACCGGCCCGATCTTCGGGGAACGAGCTCACCTCGGCGGGCGGACGAGAACTCCGGGGCCCGTGCGGTGAGAGCGATGCGTTCCCCGCGGAACCGTCGTTCCGAACTCGTCGCACGAAGGGCGCCCCCCGCTGTCAACCGCCCTCGCGGGATGCGACGGCCTGTCCGGCCTGTTGCCGCGCCGCACGGCGGGCGATCACGCACAACACGATCAGGACCGCAACGCAGCAGGCGCTCACGAAGCCGCCCAACGCGACGAACCCCAGCCGTTCGGCCAGGACGCGCCCGACCACGGGAGCCAGGGAGGTCCCGAGCATCCAACCGCTCGTCACCATCACGACCCACCTTCCGGCCACGTCCAGGCTCGCCCCCAGGGCGAAGACGTAGATCAGACCGACCGTGTAGGCGACGTTCCAGCACACCAAAGACACCGCGAACCACAGCGGCGAGCCGGTGGTGAACACCACCAGCTGCATCGCCGCGTCCACGAGGAACACCGCGACCAACGCGGGTACCCGCCGCACCCGACTACCGGCCAGGGCCGCGAGCACGATCCCGACGATCGAGGCCACCCGGGCGACGCTCAGCACGACCTCGAAGGTGTTGCCGCCGATGCCGGTCCGCCCGATCCCGATGTCCCCGGACAGCGACAGGAGCACGTCCTGCGTGACTCCCCAGAGAAAGGCACAGCAGGTCAGCACCACCCCGGATGCCCGCAACCCGCTCGAGGCGAGTCCGCCCCGCCGCACCGAAGTCCGCGCGCCGTCGTCCTCAGCCGTCCCCGGGGCGTCCGGCAACCACCACGTCAGCAGGGCACAGCACCCGTTGAAAACCGCCAACGCGCCGAAGACGGGCAGCAGACCGCTGTCGAGGAAGGTGAGCACCCCCAGCAGCACAGCGGCCAGCAGATTCGCTCCCGCCGAGACCACTCCGGCAGCGCGTTCACCGTCGTCGAACGCGGCCACAGCGGCCGAGCCCGCCGCGTTCGTCGCTCCGGCGCAGACAGCTGCCAGCACGGTCGCGATCACGACCGTGACGAAGTTCGGGGCGAACGCGGCGCTGCCGAAACCGACGCACGCGAGTGCCAGACCGCTCCCGGCCAGCCTGTAACGCCGCGGGCGGGCAGCGCGTCCGACGAACAGGGTGGGAGTCACCGCGCTGCACAGCAGCATCGCGGTCACCAGCGTGCTGGCGGCGACGGGCGAGACCCCCAGCTCCTCCCGCAGGGAGGACATGATCACCGGGCTCACGAACGGCACCAGCTGGACGGCAGCCGTGGCGACCAGCGAGACCGTCGTCAGCGAGGCGAAGCGCGCCGTGACCCGTCCTTTCTCGACGGCCGTGAACGACTCGGTGCGCGCGGTCACCGGAACCACTCCCCGAATCGTCGGAGGCGCAGGGACTCGCTGGGCCGGACCGTCGCGGGGGCGCGGGGAGCGCTCCGTCGTTCGGGCGGGAACACGGGATCGCCGAACCGGATCCCGACTCCGCGGGACGAGACGGAACGAGCACCCGGCGATCCGCTTCGGAGAGTTGCGCTGACATCGAGCCGCACCACGAGCCTCCGTTCGCCGCGTGCCGGGCACGCTTCGACTACGAGAACTCCGAGCAGTGTGGTCCAGAGCACTCCAGAGGATAATTGGCCGATCGCACCACGACAGCGACGACAGCGGTACGAACGCACAACGGGCACGGTGGAGGCCGGACGGCGGGGAGGAGGCGGAGAGTCCCGTCGGACGGGTTCCCGACGCGGCGGACAGCACACCACCGCGCGGATCCGTCAGGACCCGAGCATTCCCGGCTCCGAACCCCGACTCGTCCGACCGGGGAAGAGTCCCGTGCCGGTACGGTCCGTCCGGGGTGGAAACGTGCTCTCACTCCTCAAGCACGAGGAGCGGTGTCAGCGTCGGTGCGGGCTCGCGGTTTGCCCACTTTTCGACGCAGAAGTCCGAACATCCCGCAACGGAACGCACGACTCCCGCCCGGAACGGCCGGTTCGTGCGGTCGGCTGCGGCCGAGCGAGACGGTGAGCGCACTCCCGTTGGATCCGCGGAACCGAACGGCACGCCTAACGACCTTCCGCGTCTCCCCCGAGCTCTCGCTCGTAGCAGAGCATCCGCGTGCCGGGACGCCCCGGTTTCTCAAGGTCGGTGTACCCGAGGCTCTCGTAGAACCCGCGTGCCGCGGTGTCGCCGACCGCGGTGCCCAACTCCATCGTGCCCGCCCCGCGCTCACGTGCCAGCTCCAGGGCCGCCTCCAGCACCGCACGACCGAGGCCCAGTCCCCGGGACTCCGGGACCACGTAGAGCTCCTCCAACGTGCACAGCGGTTTCCCGGTGTACAAACCGGCACGGAAGCGCAGCTGAGCGACGCCGGTCCGCGGCGGACCGGTCAGCACGAAAACGCTGAGCCCACAGGTGATGTGCTCACGCGCCCGCTCGGCCAGCACCTCGGCTCCGGGAGTGTACTCGTCGAGCTCACGCCGAGAACGGTCCAGCAGTCCGGCCGTCTCCGCGGCGTCCGTGCTCGAGCAGACACGGCTCTTCACATGGGGAACGGACATACACGAGGACGGTACCCTCCGGCCCGGACGACAACCCGGTGAAGACCGGGGAACCACCGCCGTCCGGTGCCGCGGTGCCCGGTGTCGTGGACAGCGCGGGCTAGATATAGTGCTCCCGAAAGGTCCGGACAACTCGGGAGGCCGAATGCGCAGGCAACATGCCGACGAGCACGGCTCCTCCGTGTTCGTGTCCCGACTCCGCAGACTCTTCGACGAAGTCACCTATGTGGACGACTCGGGGCGTCGTCGTCGATTCTCGAACCTCTACGTCGGCGAGCGGACGGGGCTGTCCCGAAGCTACATCGACGGTCTGCGCAACGGACGCAACACCAACCCCGGACTGAACGTCCTGACCGCGCTGGCCGGTTTTTTCAACGATCACCGGGAGTCGGACACCGCGCCGGTCACCGTGAGCTTCCTGGCGGGAGACGACAGCGAGACCCACGGGACCGGCGACGAAACACTACGCGAAAGGCTCATCGACCAGGACGTTCGCGCGATCGCGCTGCGCGCGGGGGACGCCAGCCCCCTGACACGGCGTCAGATCCTGGCGATGCTCGACGTTCTGGAGGACAACGCCCCGACACGGGGTCAGCCCGACTCCACGACCTGACCCCTGCGCAGCGCAGTGGACAGCTCGGCCAACCACCTGATGTCGGCGTCCATCCCACCGCCGAGTCCGTTCCGGGGCGCGGGGGTGGTTATCGTCCCTCCCACGGGTTCACTGCCGTCCGCACCGGCTTCGGCACGAGCTCGCAGCGCCTCGCGCAGTCGTGCGGCGTACCGCTCGGTGGTGGCCGTTCCCTCCGCGTCCTCCCGCTCCTCCGCGGGATAGTACGGAGCGAGCATCACCAGACCGTCCCTGATCTCGCAGGCCCGTCGATACCTGCGGGCGTGGATGCTCCACGGGCGCACCGCTCCGATCGTCCGACGCAGCGTGAGCGCGGGGAAGGCCCGGTTCATCTCGAGCCACAGCGGACGCAGCGCACGGTGTTGCCTCCAGTGCCGCCACCACACGGGCGTGGCGGCGGCCATTCCCGCCACGATGGGATAAGCGAGTCCGAAGGCCACCCCCGGGATCCCGAAGAGGATCACGACCACGTACGCCAGCTGCGCGGCCGTCATGGCCGGGGCCTCCGGCGGCAGCACGAGCCCCATCAGCGTCATGGCCACCGACAGCAGGTTCGCCAGCAGAGCGCCCACCAGCCCGACCACCAGGACGGACAGTCCGATCCGCAGGTGCCTGCGCCGTGCTCGGCGAGCACGGCGCACTCCGTATCGAAGCGCGTGGAAGACGCTGTACAGCGTGGCCAGCGCGGCCAGCGCCTGGAACACCGTCGCGTACCCGAACCCCTCGTAGGAGGCGGCACGCGGATCGGCGCGAACGGCAGCGGGGGCCAGTGCCCACGTGAGCACGGCGAACGCGAGCAGCCCACCCACGATCGCGCGGTGGCGGAACATCTCCCCGGCCGCTTGCCGGTGCTGTTTCGTGCTGTAGACGAAGAACGCGAGCACGAGGTAGAAGGCCGCGGTCATTCCGAGGTTGCGCACGAGACTGGGAATACCCGGGTACAAGCCGTCGAGCCACGCCTCCACGGGATGCCGCCCGACGGTGAAGGCGATGGCCGCCGTCGCGAGACCACTCGCGACCGTGCGCAGCAACCGGTCGTCGGGTGCCCGCAGGAGCTGGACCCCCTTGAGCGCGGTGCCGGCCCATAACAGCAGGGTGAAGGTGAAAAGCACTAACGCCATCCCTGGTGGTGAGTCAAACTCCGGCTGATCCGCCGTTCCGCCGGGTCGTCTGCCGGCGCGGGATCCGCCGTGAGCACGGAACCCCATTCCTGGATGATCGTGGCACAGAGTTCCGCTTCGCGTTCGTATCGGTCGTCGTAACAGGTGCGCCGTCGCCGGCTCACACCGCCCTCGTCTCCTTCCTCCCAGTCCAGTTCGGTGGGAGGATCGTTACGGATCACCTCCGTGTTCGTGTCCAGCACCCCCGCATCGCTCGGATGCTCCCCGAGGAGGTGGCCGAGCTCGTGCAGAATGATGTGGTCCTGGTGCCAGCGCACACTTTCCCGCTGGTAGAAGATGGCGTCGCGGTCCCGCAGCCGGAACCAGAGCCCGAACGGGCCGGGAACCTTGATCGGGTACTCGTAGAGCTCGATGGGGCGTCCGCGCTGCTCCCCCAGCCTACGGCAGAGATCGCCGACGTCGAGCGGAACAGGAACGTCCAGATCGCGCAACAGAGCTCGGCATCTCCGCCGGAGCAACCATTCCCGCGGTCCTCCGATTCGTGGGAACATAACACCTCCGCGCGAAAGTCTAATGGCGTGATCATTCCGCGCAAGAACATCGTCCGGCGGACCGTTCCGACGGTATCGTGCCGTTGTGCAGCAAGTATTGAGCGCTCATCAGCTGTTGGCCGGACCGCGTGGACAGCGGTTCTCCCCCGGTGCCCTGCTGATCGACGACGACAGGATCACCGCGGTCGGAACAGTCGCCGAGATCGAGGAACGGGCCTCTCCCGACGCCCGCCGTCTGGACTATCCGCGGGGGACGGTATTTCCCGGTTTGGTCAATTGCCACGTGCATCTCGGATTCGACTCCGGCGAGGACCCCGTCACCGCGCTACGTGAATCCGCCGACGACGAACTGGTCGCGGCCATGGGGCAACGGGCGCGCCTGCACCTCGCTGCCGGAGTGACCACCATACGCGACCTGGGAGACCGGGACGGGCTGATCACCGAGCTCCGCCGCTCCGTCGAGCGCGGCGAGGCCTCCGGCCCGCGGATCCGGGCAGCCTGCGCTCCCCTGACCCCGCCCGGAGGGCACTGTTCCTTCCTCGGCGGCGAGGTCTCCGGCCCCGAACGGATCCGGGCCCGTATTCACGACAACGCGCGCCGCGGCGCCGACGTGATCAAGGTGATGGGCAACGGGGGACAGACGACTCCCGACGGACCACGAATGACCGACTCCCAGTTCGCACCGCACGAGTTCGCCCTGATCGTGGACGAGGCACACGC
Source organism: Actinopolyspora biskrensis (assembly GCF_013408175.1). Classification (GTDB taxonomy): domain Bacteria; phylum Actinomycetota; class Actinomycetes; order Mycobacteriales; family Pseudonocardiaceae; genus Actinopolyspora; species Actinopolyspora biskrensis. The sequence continues at coordinate 1,116,674 of NZ_JACBYW010000001.1, read as the reverse complement.
CCTGGGGCTCCCGGTCGCGGTGCACGCCTACACTTCCGAGGTCATCGCCGCGACGGTCGAGGCCGGGGTCGACACCGTGGAACACTGCACCTTCATGGCCCCCGACGGCGCGGTCGACCTGCGTGACTCCGTGGCCGAGACCATGGCCGCGCGCGACATCGCCGCGTCCCCGGCGCTGCCCTCCGAGTGGCGAACCATGTGGGACGCGCTCGGTCCCGAGCGCTCCCGGCGCATCGCCGAGCGGCTGCGGTGGTTGAGGGGCCACGGAGTCCCGTTGTTGTTCGGCAGCGATGCGGGGGTGCCGGTCTCCCGGCACGGGGATCCGGTCAGCACGCTGGAACTCTACGAGCACATCGGCGTTCCGCCCGAGGAGATCCTGGAACTGGCCACGACGACCAGTGCCCGGTACCTCGGGCTCTCCGCCGAAACCGGCGCGCTGCGGCCGGGGCTGGCCGCGGACGTGGTCGTCGTCGACGGCGATCCGCTGCTCGACCTCCAGAAGTTGCGCGATCCCGCGCTGGTGCTCAGCGCGGGGCGTGCGTTCCCGGACGGGCACACGAGTCACCCGTGACCCGAATGCGGGAGCGACTACAGGTTGTACAGCCTACTATGCTGATCATAGTATGACTTCGGCCTAGTATGATGACTTCAAAACACCGGTGACTTCAAAACACCTGGGAGCGCGAACCGACCATGCCGCACGGAAGGACGCACACCCCGCGCCGAGGAAGCGGGGAATCGAGCCGGGCGGTCAGCACCGCGAGGTGTTCGTCCCGCCCGGAACCACGTGGCCGCGGGCAGTTCGAGGCCCCGTTTCCTCCCGCCCGTACCGTCTCGGCACTCACGCCGGCAACGCGTTCCGGGAGGGCGACGTGAGAAACGTCCTCCCGGCCGCGGCGACGGCGGCGGTGCTCGGTTGCTGGCTCGTGGACCGCGTCCGGAGCGAACGCGCGCTGGTCCGTGAACGCAGAAGTCACCGCATCGCGCTCGCGGACCAGCGGGAACGCCACCGGCGCGAACTCGGCGAAGTCGAACAACGTCACCGCTCCGACATCGCCGAAGCGCTGACCGACCCCGTCACCGGACTCCCCACCCGGCGCGCGTGGGAACCGACGGTCTCCGCGCGGCTGCACGCGCCGTGCGAAATCGCTCTGCTCGACCTCGACGGCTTCAAGCGGATCAACGACACCCACGGGCACGCGGTCGGCGACCAGTTGCTGAACCTCGTCGCCAAACGACTGCGGCGAGCGCTGGGCCCCGACGCCGCACTGGGCAGAGTGGGCGGTGACGAGATCGTGATGGCAGTCCGCCCCGGCGTCGACTGGGAACGAGTGACCGCGGCGGTCACGACGGAGGCAGGGATCGCCGGTGCGGCCGCGGTGCGCGTAGGAGTTTCGATCGGGGTGTACCGCACCGACGGGAAGAACGGTCCGGGGTTGACACACGCCCTGCGCTCGGCGGACACAGCCATGTACCGGGCCAAACGACTCGGCGGGGGCTGGCAGCCCGCCGTCGAGCCGCGCTCCGAGATGGCCTCGCTCCCCCGAGTCGCCTGACTGAGGCCTTCTCGTCGTGCCGGCGACCGGTGCGGTGTTTCGGTGCCCCAGCCCCGCAGCGACCGCACGAGCGGCACCCGACCGACTACGCAAAAGTTCCGCTGTGAGTTCTTACCGGTCCGGGCCTCCCGTTCGTTCTGACCACCACAGCGCGGCCGCGGGTCACCGCTGCCGCGAGCCCGCCAGCACCGGCCTGTTGTCGGTGCCCTGGCCACGGCGGGAAACGCTGCTCTCGAACTCCACCTCCACCGAATCCTCCCCGAACCCGAGGGTCACGGTGTCGGCGTGCGGGGTTTCGACGAACCGCCAGACCATGCGCAGCGTGTCGGCTGACGGCCAAGCGGCGGATGCGGCGACGCGGGTCTCCGGAGGAGCCCGGTAGAGCTTCGCGACCGTCGAACCGGGCAGCAGCACCGAGGAGGCGGACAGGGTGCTCGTCGACTCGATCCAACGCCCCAGTCCACACACGACGGAGTGACTGCCCCGCGCGTCCACGATCTCCACCGTGCACCGGTCCCGGGTGATGTCGAGCGTGATCCTTTCGAGGCCGAGCTCGTTCGCGGCGAACACGTAGCTGCCGCAGTACTGCCCGCACGAGCGCGGTGAGGTGTCTCCCCTCGCCACCGGCAGCCGAAGCGCTGCGAGCTTCCTGTCCAACCGCCGCACCGGAACCGAGGGCGCGGCGCCCATGGCCGGAAGCAGGGTCCGCCAGGCCAGATCGAGCACCGTCCCGTGGCGCTCCGCCGTGGTCGCGAGCACGGCGTCCTGGTCCGGCATGACGATCGAGCACTGGTCCAGAGCTCCGTGGCCCCGAAAGGTGTTGTGCCTGCCGCGCCAGAACAAGTAGCCGTACCCCGCGGACTCGTCCGGGCCCCTCGCGGGAGTGTCGATCCGCTTGCCCGTGGCCTGCTCGGCCCAGAACCGCGGTACGACCTGTTCGCCGTTCCACACTCCCCGACGCAGGTACGTCTGACCGAACTTGGCGATGTCGCCCGTCCGCAGAGCCAGGCCGCTGCTGCCGACGCTGACTCCGTCCGGGAACTCCTCCCAGTAGCCGACGCGGATGCCGAGCGGGGCGAACAGCCTCGGTTCGAGGTAGTTCCGGGCGCTCCGCCCGACAGCCCGGTGCAACATCGCCGCGGCCAGGATCGCGGCACCGTTGCTGTAGGTGAAGTGCGTTCCGGGAGCGTGCTCGACCGGCACGCTCAGCAGGGCACGCACCCACTCCGTGCTCGGTTCCGAACGGGGCAGTCGCGTCTCCGCCATGGGATCCGCGGCGTGCCCGGCCGTCATGGTCAGCAGGTGTCTCAGCCGCATCGCGGCGAGATTCGCCGACACCCGCGCGGGAAGCAGGTCGTGCAACGCGTCGACGATCCGGTCCTCGAGCCGGATCCTGCCCTCGTCCACGGCGAACCCGACGGCAGTTCCCAGCACGCTCTTCGTCAACGAGTAGGTGAGCTGCTCGGCGTCGGGGGTGTAGGGCTCCCACCAGCCTTCCGCGGCGACCCTGCCGTGACGTAGCAGCACGAAACCGTGTCCGGCGAACCCCGCTCTCTCGAGCCCCTCCGCGAAATCCAGAATCCCACCGGGATCCACGCCCAGCTCTTCCGGGCTCCCGCGCACCAGACCGTCGTGCGAACGTGGTCGCGCCTCCGCCGCGGAAGCAGTACTCCCGCCCATCGTCATCCCCGCGATCCCGGTGCCGAGCCGGCCCAGGAACCCACGGCGCGTCAACGCACTCATCCCCTCGTCAGAACCTCCAGCAAAAGGCTTCGTCCGGCTCGGGTGCTTTCAGCCCACGCAGAGCACGCACCCCGGCGCGCGAGTCGGACGCACGGCGGGGCGGCAGGGCACGTGGCCACAGGCCGCTGCTCGAGGAGCACTCCAACGCTGTCGAGGCACCGACTCCCGTGACGGCCGACCGGCCAACCACGCAAAGCTCCGTTACGAGTTATTGGTACTCCAGCAGCCGGTGCGCCGGCCACCGGACACTCCGAGCGGACCCCGAGTCGCGGGGGCGAACACGCGCCGAACAACCGGAACCGCCCCGCCGAGTGATTTCCCGTCGCTGGGCGGGGTGAAGCTCCGTCCGGATAATGGAGCGCCGCACGATCACTATATTAATTTAAAGCTCGCCGCGCACCTGCCGCGACCGGTCGTGCGGCCACGAGAAGACACCGACGACGGGAGAAGGAGAGCTGTGAGCACTTCGGACGAGAACGGACCGGAACCCCCGCACGACGCGGACGGCACCGCACGCAGGGATTTCCTCAAGAAAGCGGCCACGGGGGCCGCGGCCGCAGCTGGCGGGCTCGCCTTCGTCGGTGGACAGGCCTCAGCGGCACAACCGCCCACGCCCCCGTCGGTGGGTGCCGAGATCCCGTGCAGCTGCCTGGCGCCGGGAGTGCCGCTGACCATCCAGGCGGCCACCGTCCAGATCGACTTCAGCGGCCAGATCAAGGTGCGCGTGGAGTCGGCGAACCCGCTCAACCCCTGGAGCCTGAAGCTCAAGGTCATCGGGCACGAGGTCACCGGCACTGACAACGGCGACTCCGGGGAGGAGGCGAAAAGCGCTCAACGCGAGGGGCTCGGCCGGGTCCACATCAAGCAGAGCGACGCGGAGGTCACCCCGGAGAGCCTGCTGGAGATGACCCAGCAGTCCCCGCCGAAGTTCGAACAGACCATGTTCCTGAACTTCACGATGACCATCGAGAACCCGCCCCAGCAGTTGATGGAGCGGTCTCTCGGCGTGTCGCTGACCAAGAGGCCGGAACCCCTCGTGCTGACCACCAAGAATCCCGGCAAGCTCGTCGGACATCTCAACAACTTCCCGCCCCAGGGCGAGGTCTACCAGTTGCAGAACCCCATCGAGCTGGTGGTTCCGAACCACGACGAAACGATCGCCACGATCGACAGGTTCCCCGTCCAGGTCGGCGGCCTCGACGACTCCTGACGGTTCCGCGAGCACTCCGGTTCGTGCGTTGCACGGGCCGGAGTGTCCCCGCCTGCGCGGAGGTCACGAGCCCGGGCTCAGCCCCAGAACGGTGGAACACCGCAGCACGGCCTCCGGAGCCCCGGACAACGACAGCTTGCCCGCTTCGACCGCCTCCAGCGGAGTGCAGCCTCCGGAACCGATACGCACGAACGTCGCCGCGTCGGTCGTGGCGACCAGAGCGGGGTCCGCACAGGCCCCGCGGGCCGCTTCCGTCACGCCGTGATCGACCCGCAGGTGGAACACCTCGTCGTCCACCCGGAACTCGTACTCCTCCCGAACGCTCGGACACCGCGTGGCATCGGCCATCGCCTCGACCGCGAGAAACCCCCAGTGCGGACGGACCACCGAGTCGTCGGGCACCTCGTCCAACAGGGCCATTCCCCAACGCGCCAGCCCCTTGACCGGTTCCCGCAGCGACTCCCCCATGCCGGTCAGCTCGTAGACGTACCCCCGGTCGGTGCTCTCCTCGTGCGACAGGACCCCGAGCGCACAGAGCTTCTTCAACCGCTCGGAGAGCAGGTTGGTTCCGATCCCCGGAAGGTCGGCGAGCAACTCCTTGTACCGGCGGGGCCCCAGCATGCACTCCCGCACGATCAGCAGAGTCCACCGCTCGCCCACCGCGTCCAGCGCCGCGGCCAACCCGCAGTACTGGCGGTAGTTGCGCTCACGTCGCTTCGGGGAAGCTCGGGTCACAACGACTCCTTACCCGCACCGCGACGAAGCCACTCAGGAGGCCCCCACTCTACCGTGCCGCGGCCGTCGCGCACCCATGACGATCCCGGCCACCACCGAACCACTGCCCACCAAAAGCGACACCACGAAGAACCCCGCGGGAGCCCCGACCAGGGTGGCCAGGGCCAACGGCCCCACCAGCCCCCCGAGCTTGCTCGCCCCGGCGATCCGGCCGAGCCCGCGCCCCCGGATGCTGCTCGCGTAGTGGATCGACGACATCGGCACCACGCTGGCCACCATCGCGTTGCTGAACAGCACCGTCGCGGTCAACGACACCGTGAGCGCCCAGCCCTGCTGGCCCGTCAGGATCACCAGACCGAACAGCACCAACGCGATCCCGCCTCCGAGGGCGAGCACACGCGCACAGTACTGCGGCGCGCTGTGCCGCAACGCCAGGGCCAGTACCACGGCCACCGGCAGGGCCACCCAGGACTGCCCGGCCAGCAAACCCTCCCAGGCCCCACCGGCGGCCCCGGAGGAGCGCAGCACGGTGGGGACCCAGGTCAACACCCCCAGCGCCATCAATCCGGCCATGAAACCGTAGAAGGTGTGCAGTCTGTGCTGCCGGTGACCGGCCAACGAGGACAGCGCCGTGTCCGGGGCGCCGCGTACGGCGGTGTCGCACGTGCCGGGGACCAGCGGAAGCACGAGCAGCAGCAATCCGCCGGTGAACGCTCCGACGAGCCAGAGTGAGCGCCAGCCGTGGTCGGGGGCGAGCAGCGCGGCGGACTGGCTGGCCAGCAGGTATCCGCCCGCTGTGGCGATCCCGGCGATGAGTGAGCCCACGGCCGGCACCTGGGATGGCCGCACCAGGGCGGTGAGCGCGCTGAAGACCACCGGCATCAACCCGCCCACGGCCAGCCCCATGAGCCAGCACATCACCAGGTTCCCCTCGAAGGTCGGCATGGATCCGCATATCGAGGTGGAGATGAAGCCGAGCGTGGACAGCAGCAGTGTGCGCCGCACACCGAGCCGATCCACCAGCGACCCCCACAGCAACGAACCGAGCACGGTTCCGGCCAGTCCGGCCACGGGCAGCATCCCCGCGTACTGGTTGCTCAGGCCGTACTCCTCCCGCATACCGGGCAGCACGAAACCGAGCGTGGCCGTTTTGGACACGTCGACCACCAGAGCCGAGGTCAGCACGACCAGCGCGACGACGGCCGCGGGCCGCGAGGGCGCGGGCGGACGGGGAGCGGAAGGCGCGCCGGGAAGCAGCAGCCCCGCCAGCGCGACCACCACGCCCACGGTAATGAGCACCATGTCCCTGTGGTGTCCCTGGTGCGGCCACACCTCGGTACCGACCCCACCGGTGAAGAACACGACGGCGTGACGCACGGAGACCGCCACGACCACCACGGTGCCCAACGTCGTGGCAACCGCCGTGAAGACACGCCGCCCGCGTCCACCGGTGTGGTGGCGTGGCGGGAGCACGGTCTCCGTTCGCATCACACGACCTTCTCGTAGGGCTCAAGCGCCGCGCGGAGCTCCTCCGGCACGGGCACCGTCCGCTGGTTCCCGGCGGACCGGCTCGTGCACCCGATGGTCTGCGTTCCGCGCGCCACCAGCTCGGCCGAACCGGCGAGGCGGTAGTAGTCGAACCCCATCGACACGGTGGTCTCGTCCATCCCCTCCAGAGTCATCCGCAGTTCCACGGTGTCGGCGGCGTAGAGCTCGCTGAAGAAGTCGCAGTGGCAGGAGAGCGTGACCATGGCCAGATCCGCGCGCAACGCGCGCAGCACACCGGGCGCGTGGTCGACGAGGAAGTGCTCCCGGCACTGCCCCTGCCAGCGCAGGTAGTTCACGAAGTACACGTTGCCGACGAGGTTGGTTTCCTCCAGAGTCACCAAATGGCGATAGTCGTAGCTGCGCGAGTTCCACATCACTGGTCCTCCGTCAGGATCGCTACGGCCACAGGGTCCGGGACGTCGAGCACGGGAACAACCACCGAAGTGATGACGAGCGGCCCGGCACGGAAGAGCACCACCCCGCCCTCGTAGACCCCGTCGAACTCCAGCGGAAAGGTTCGGTCCCGGCCCGCTTCGCCCAGGGTTCGCCGAACCGTGCGCACACGTGCCGCCAGCGAACCGAACGGCTCCGGACACGGCCGCCCCAGTCGCGCGGCCAAGGTCCGGTCCTCCTCGGGAAGCCCCGGCATCCCCTCGTCCGCGCCGACCGGTTCGGCGGCACATCCGACCCGCTCGGTTCCGGCCACCTCGAACACGAGCCCCGCGGCGCTGTCCCGGGACCGCGCGGAGTCCCGCGGAACCGCGTGCTCGGCCCTCCGGACGGAAACGCGAAGCCGCGGGTCCTTGCCCAGGGTCGTGCCCGTACGTTCCAGGTAGACGGCCAACAGGGACTCCGGCCACGGCCGGTCCCCGGACAACGGTCCGACGTCCCGCAGCGTCAGCCCGTACCAGGCGAGCACGAGCACGCCGTCGGGGTCGCGCACCACCACGTCCCAGAGGTAGCGCCCTCCCTCGGCACGACGTTCGGAACCGTGCACCCACAGCTCGGAGCTGTCGCTCGGCGCGACCACCAGACGCTCACAGCTGACCGGCAACAACCGGCGGTGGGGAACGCAGGCCTGCAACGCGTGCACGGTGGCGTCGTTGACCGCGGGCGAGCCCAGCAGCGGTTCCACGTCGAACCAGTCCGGCAGGTCCTTGGCCAACACCCGGGCCCGGCACCGGCGCGCCCCCTCGGGAACGAGCTCCCGCACACGCCGGAACTGTCCGCTGTGGAAGTAGAGGGACCCGTAGAGCTGCTCGGGTCCGAGCGGATCCGTTTCCCACCCGCCGGGTGGATGCGCACTCCGCGGGGCTTCTCCCCGGCAGGGCTCGCCCGTCGTCAGCGGGAAGGAAGCACGCGCGTGCTCCACCCGGAAGTCGGTCTCCGCGCTACGCAGCACGGCTTCGACGGCCCCGGCTCGTCGCAGCACGCACACCCTGATGTCCCGGGATCCCGTCTCGGGAAGGACCACCGGCCGGTCCAGCCGGAGATCGACGACCTCCCGCAACGTCCGCCCCGCCAGCTGGGAGGCCGCCTGTGTCATCGCCTCGACGAGCACCACCCCCGGCAACACCGCCGTACCGTCGAGGCGGTGTTCGGCCCCGTACGGGTCGCTGCTCAGGTCGAGGCTCGCCTCGGTGATCAGTTCGACTCCGGGACAGTGCAGTCGAATCCGCTCCAGGAACCTTCCCAGGGCCGTCCCCGCCGTGTGCTGCCCGGTTCCGGACAACGTGCCCAGACGTCCGTGCACGGCCACCGAGGACGGTGTCCGTTCGTCAGCCAGCAAACGCAGGAAGGTCTCCGTTCCCTCGGCCAGCGGGATCGCCGTGACCCCGGCGCGGGTGAGCGCGTCGAGCGCTCCCAGCCGCTCCCCCATGCCCGCACCGGACCACACCGACCAGTCCACATTGAGCACCCGGCAGCCGGGCAGCGCTCCCGCCAACCGCTGCGCCTCGGCACGCAGGGCCGCATTGGCCAGCGCGTAATGGCTTTCGCCCCGCAGGCCCCAGGTGGAGATCACCGAACCGAAGGTCACCAGCACGCGCAGCTTCCGCGAGTCCACCTCGTCCAGCAGGTGACGCAGCCCGGTGACCTTGGGAGCCACGTGATCGTGGACCTCTGCCGCGTCGAGCTGTGCGAAACGGACCGGTTCGTTGCCTCCGGAGGCGTGCAGCACACCGTCGATGCCACCGAGACGGTCCCGCAGACGTCGCACCGCGCGACGCACCTGCGCGGCATCGGTCACGTCGGCGGACTCGTAGTCGACCGCGAGGCCCTCCTCACGGAGCAACCGCAGGTTCTCGGCGAGTCGTTCGTCGTCCTCGGGAGCGGAACGCCCGAGCAGGGCGAGCCGTACCCCGCTCGCCCGCGCGAGGGCGGCGGCGCACTCGTGTCCGATCCCCTTTCCACCCCCGCTGACCAGCAGAACATCCGCGTCCCCCAGTGGAAGGTCCCCGGCCCGATCCAGCTCCAGCGGAGCTTCGACCGGCTCGGCGAAACCCTGCTCGGTGAGCACGTACTCGCACCAGCGCCCCGGTTCGGCGCGGACGTGTCGCCGAGCCGAGCGGAGTCCCTCCACCGTCGTCGGCACACGCAGCACGGTGATCCCGAGTTCGGTGTGCTCGTGGTGCAGACCGCGCAGGAAACCGGTCAGCTCCGCACCGTGGGTGACCGCGACGAGTCCGCCCGCCTCGACCCCGGCCCTGCCCGCCCGGAGCGCGGCCTCGACGTTCTCGGGAGAAGTCGGCTCGGGCGCGTACAGCACGGGAGTGTCCTGTCCGGACAGCAGGTCCGCGGCGACCGCGCTCAGACCGCGGCCGCCGGGGACGTGCGCCCGCCACCGCCCCGGCTCGGCCACCGGGAGCTCCGCGGGCCGACACGGGTGGTGTTGTTCGGTGAAACACCGCACCCACGGTTCCACCCCGGTGGGCACGGCCTCGTCCACGGTCTCCTCGACCTCCGGAAGGGCCTCGACCGTCTCCACCAGCTCCGCGATCGTGGCGTGTGCCGGACTCAACGGTTCCTCGGGGCGCTTCCTGCCGAGGGAGTCGGCGATCTCCGCCACGAGCTGGATCACCCGCAACGAGGTCAGGTGCAGATCCGCGAGCAGCCGGGTGTCCGACTCCATCGTCTCGGGACCGAGGTCCGTGGCCTCGGCGAGCACGTGCCGCGTCACCGCCGCGGCATCGCGGCTTCCCGCCTCCGGCTCCGACAACCGCTGTGGCGCCGGTGCGGAGCCGTCCCGCGGTGGCCCCTCCCCGTCGTTCTCGGGGCGAGGTCGGTCCCGCCCCGGGATGTCCGGGGCCGACGAGCAGGGGTTGGACACGAACACCGGATCGCGCCACAGGTCAAAGGGGCGCGCGGCACGCCCCTCGAAGACCGGTGCCAGGTCGGGCACGGCCCGGGCCGCGAACAGGGCCGCCGCCGTCTCGGCCAACGGCCGGTCCCGATCGCTGCCCGCGTCCACACTCGCCACCGGGATCGAGGTGCTGTCGGGCAGCAACGCGCTCAGGGTGTGACCGGGCCCCGTCTCGCAGAACAGATCGACCTCGTCGCGGACTCCCGCCACGGCACCGCGGAAACGTACCGGCTCGGTGAGCTGCCGGGCCAGCAGTTCGGCGACGTCGTCGTCCCCCGTGAGCACCTCGCCGGACACTGTGGACAGCACCCGACGCCGTGGAGGGGCGATCTTCGCCGCGTACGGCAGTGGAGCGAAACCGCGCGCGCTCTCGCTCATGGCCGTGGAGTGGAAGGCGTGCGAGACCCGCAGCATCCTGGCGGCGAGCCCGCGGGCCGCCGCGTGCTCGGCCACCGCGCGCACCTCCCCCAGCGGGCCCGCCAGAACGTGGGAACGGGGACCGTTGAACGCGGCCACGACCAGTCCGGTCCCGGTGCACAGCTCCCGTGCCTGTTCCTCGTCGGCACCGATGCTGATCATTCCCGTGCCCGGAGCACCGTCCCGGTGCATCACACGGCCGCGTTCCCGCACCAGTCCGACCGCCTCCTCCTCGGACAGACATCCGGCCCACACCAGGGAGGCGAATTCGCCGAGACTGTGCCCCACCGCCGCGACCGGGCGCACACCGAGCTCGTCCAGCCAGCGCAGCGCGTTCATCGAAGCGCGGTGAATGCGCTGCTGGGCTCCGGCCGTTCCCGGTTCCCGTTCACCGGAACGCGGCTGCGAGCACACCCCCGGCCAGTGTTCGGCCAGCGCACCACCCCCGTACGGAGCGGGAGCCCCCTGACCGGGAAACAGCAGACCGACCCGTCCCGCCACCCCGGCACCGACATACGCGCCGTCGCCGCCCCGCAGGCGGGGCTCGGAGGCGGCATCGTCGAGCAGCGCGCAGGCACTGTCCGCCCGTTTGCCCAGCTCCTCGGCCGTGGCAGCCACCAGGCCCGCCCGCACCGGCCCCTGGAACTCACGGCCGAACCGGCAGGCCAGATCGCGCAGTTCGGCCTCGGACAGCCTCGGGGCCAGCACGGAGATCCGCCGCAGGATCGCGCGCAGTCCCGGCGCGTCCTCGGCTCCCACCGCGACCACTTCGGCCTCCGGGGGCGGAGGGCGCCGCACCACCGGGGAAACGGCGCTTCCCGGGCTCTCCCCGCGCACCACGAGATGCGTGTTGATGCCGCCGAAACCCAGGGCGCTCACCCCGGCGACACGCGGCCCCCGCGGCCACGGCTCGGGCTGGTCCGGAGCACGCAGCACCCCACTCGCCTCCCGCAGGCGGCGGTGCGGGACCTCGCAACCGGTGATCGGGGGCAGCACTCCGGTCTCCACACTGCGCACCGCCTTGATCAGCGAAGCGACACCGGCGGCGGCCTTGGTGTGGCCGATGTTGGCCTTGATCGAGCCGAGCGCGGCGGCCGTGGGAGCCGACTCCCGCAGTCGCGCCAACGCGTCCAGTTCGACCTCGTCCCCGACCGCCGTGCCGGTGCCGTGCCCCTCGTGCAGCAGCACCTCGCCCGGGTCCGTTCCTGCCGCGGCATAGGCGCGCCGCAGCGCCGACAGCTGACCGCGCAGCTCCGGGCGAGTGATGCCACCGTGTCCGTCGGAGGAGACTCCCCACCCGGAGATCTCGGCCCGCACCGGCAGCCCGGCCCGGCGGGCGTCGGTCGCCCGCATCAACGTCACCATGCCGCAGCCCTCGCCCGGCCAGAACCCGCCGGAGTTCTCGTCGTAGACACGCATCCGGTCCGCGGCCAGGGCCCCCGCCTTGGCGAAACCGACCAGTTCGAACGGGTCCAGGCTCAGGTCCACACCCCCGGCCAGGGCGACGTCGGCACTGCCATCGCTCAACTGCCGGCACGCGTCGATCAGCGCCAGCAGCGAGGAGGAACACGCGCCGTCGACCGTGTACCCGCCTCCACCGAAGTCGAAGTGGTTGCAGATCCTGCCCGCGATCGTATTGGACAGCCCTCCGGCCAGGGTTTCGTCGTCGGACTCCGGGAACGGGCTCCGATAGAGCTCGGCGGCACGATCCAGCGCCACCCGCTGCTGCTCCGGGGGCACGCCCGCCTCGTCCAGCGCCGCGCTCAGCACCCGGCGGGTGTAGGGCCAGCGCAACCGCAGGGACCGTGCCCGGGTCACTTCGCCGGTGAGGGTGTTTCCCACCACCACGGCCACCCGCTGCCGGTCGATTCCGCCGCCTGCCGACAGCCCGGCGTCGTCGAGGGCCCGGGCCGCCGTTTCCAGTGCCAACCAGTGGGCGGGATCGGCGGCCCGGTACACCGACCGCGGAACGCGGAATCCCGACCGGTCGAACTCCCAACCGTCCAGCACGGCGGCGCGGGCGCTGTAGGTGCGGTCCACCGCAGCGGGGTCCGGGTCGAAGTAGTCGTCCACATCGAGTCTCTCCCGGGGCAGCGCGCGAAACGCGCGCCGCCGGTCGAGCACGTTCTCCCACAACTGCCCCGGATCGTCCGCGTCCGGATACCGGCAGGCCATTCCGACCAGAGCGACCGGTTCGACGATTGCTGAACCCGACTCGTTCACCGCGCGTTCCCCTCCGAAACAGTCGATGCCACCGGAACCGGGTCGGAAGTGACGAGCTCACGCCGAACGGCCGGACGCGCACGCCGCCGACCGAGCACGTCACCGACGACCAGGCACGCGGCACGCAGCACACAAGTGATCACCAGTGCGAAAAAGAGCCCGAAAACGATGTGCAGCTGCACCAGAACCCCGTAGACGGCCGCCGTGGAGGCCCCGAACACGAGCTGTCCGCGGCGTGCGGACGGCGTCGTCCCCGGATCGGTGATCATGTAGTTGGTGAACAGCAGGAACGCCACCCCGGTGACCGGGAGCAGCGCGCTGATCAGCGACACCTCGGTGAGCGCTCCCCGGATCACGGCCTGCGCCAGGAAACCGGCCACCCATCCCAGGATCAACGGCATCTTGCCGGTCAGCTTGGCGTTGAGCATCGTCCCCGCCGCCAACAGCAGCAGCGGCACCGCCGCGTCCAGCCATCCCGAGAACCACTCGGTGAACTGGTAGGGCGGGGCGATGCCCACCCACGGGAACATCAGCAGCACGACCACGATGCCCGCGTTGCTCGGGTTCAGGACGTGCCGTGAACGTCCCCCGACCGGTAGGCGCACGATGTACTTGCTGGCCACGGCGACAACGGCCGCGAACACGATCGGGAGGGCCCGTCCGTTCCCGTACAGCAGCATCGCGCACGCCAGACCGGCGATGTAGGCGGGCAGCAGAAAGTCGAGGGCCTGTCCCGGAGGGGACCGGTAACGAGGACGGCGCCCTCCGGTCAAGGCCTCCACCGACTCCAGCAGCAGCTCGGTGCCCACTGCCGCCAGCACGGCCACCACCGGAGTGCGGTAGGCCTGTTCGAACCCGAGCACCGTGTGCCCGAGCACGGTCAACGCCGTGATCGAGAGCCCGAAGCGGCGCAGGGCCGCGCTTCTGGGGTCGAACTGCTGCCGCTCCGGAGCCCGCGACCTCATCGTTCCTCCTCGGACGAGCCGTCGGCCCCCAGGACGATCTCGTGCCAGCCCGGCGACACCCGCACCGTCGTGGAGTGGCGCCGCCCGCACGAGTCCCTCCAGGAGAGCTCGACGGGGAGTTCCTCGGCCGTGCGCTCACCGAGCCCGAACAGCATCTCCGGCGCGTCGGTTCCGCCGTGGCCGTTGGCGGGGTAGAGCTGCCGGGACCGCTGCGTCCCGTCGGGGAGGCGCACCCGCGCCCGAGCCCCGATGGCCGGGCGGTCCGCTCCCGAGCCGTCCGGTCCGCACCGCGAGGTTCCCGGCTGCCTGAGCCGGAGCCCGAGGAACTCGCCCCGCTCGGACTCGTTGCGGTACAACGTGGAGCGATCCCACTGGTTGGCCACCGCGAAGTCCTGGCGTCCGTCCGAGTCCACATCGCCCACGGCCAGACTGCGACTGACGGCTTCGGTGCCCACCCCCACGTCCCCGGCCACGTCGACGTAACGGCCGCCGGGCTCCCTGGTGAAGAACGTGTTGGCATCGTTCCCGGACAGATCGTCGCCGGGGGTGAAATTCGGCCACAGCGCGGGATGGGACAGGATCAGGTCGTTGGACATGGCCGCTTCCTGCAGCTGGGCCCACCGGTCGGTCCTTCCCGCGACGAAGCCGGTGGCGTGCAGGACCTCGGCCGTGCCGTCGGCGTCGAAGTCGCCCGTGTCGACGTCCCAGCTCCACCCCGTCCGGGCCAGCCCGAGCCGTTCGCTGCGGTCGTCGTAGGGCGCGTGACCGTCGTGCAGCCCCTCGTCCCCTCCCTCACCGGTACTGAGATAGGCGAAGTTGCTCTCGTGCAGGGCGTAGGGTTCGGTGATGTTGCTGACCAGCACGTCCGAGGTTTCGTCGCGGTTGAGGTCCCGGAAGGCCACTCCCATGCCCTTGAAGGAGTCGTTTCCGACCACACGGGACTTGGGCGTGTTCACGTGCCGGGTCCCGGTCGCCTCACCGAATCGGACACGTCCCGGCACGGACTCGTTGACCAGCATGTGGTCGGGCCCGAAGTCGTTGGCCACGTACAGATCGGCCCGCCCGTCCCGGTCCAGGTCCTGGGTCCCCAGCGCCAGGGTCCACTGCCGTGCCCGGCGGGAGGAGAACGCCTCCGGGTCCTCCTCGAAACGCACGTCGGGGCGGTCTCCGGCCTCGGCCCCCGCGAAGCGGAACAGGTGGTTGCGCCCGCCGTTGTGCGCGTTGGACAGCGAGGAGTTCATCACCAGGTCGTCGTGGCCCGCCGCCGGATCCAGCACCCGGGACCCGTCGGGGAAGTAGTTCCCGACGACCAGATCCAGATGGCCGTCCCCGTCGTAGTCGCCGACCGTGGCCGTGTTGGTGTTCCACACCCGGGAGGGGGTGACGAGCTCGCGCGCCCGGAAGGCTCCCTCCGCGGGAGAGCTGCCCGGCTCGCGCAGGAAGATCACCGGGGACCTGCCCCAGTAGTACACCAGCACGTCCTGCCGACCGTCCTCGTTGTAGTCGGCGGGCACGCATCCCATCGGCGCGGCGGGGGCCGGCGGCGGTGTGTCCGGTTCCAGGGCGAACGGTCGGTACCGCTCCCCCGTTCCCGGAGCCGGGCGGATGCTCACGGTGTCGGTACGCGGATCGACCAGGCAGAGATCACGCGCTTCGGCCTCCCCGTCGAGGGAGAACATGCCGACGTCGGCGCCCACGGAGGATATCCAGGACCGAATGTCCCGGTAGGCCGGAGCCACGGTCCGCAGGTCACGGGAGCCCGGACCGTCCGCGGCGTTGATCGGCTGCGCGGTGAACCGGAACGGAGCGGCCAGCCGGGCGTGCTCCTCGGACGAGGCCGCGGGCAGTCGAGCCGCGTCCCACACCAGCACGCAGCACAGCAGAGCCGTGATCGCGGCCAGATGCCTGCGCAGGAAAAGTATCATCGGAGAGCTTTCTCCTCGTCGGAACGGGGAGCACCACGTGACTCGCTCCGCTTGGCTCGGTGGTGCCGGCTCCAGAGCGCACGGATCTCCGCACGCCACCGCTCGTAGTGCTGAACGCTGTGTGGCTCGTCCCCCAGAGCGGCCAGGGCCAGCTCCGCCCACCCGGCGGCCTCGGCCGCGGAGACACCGGTGAGAGCGGTGGCGGCCTGTTCGGTGTGTTCGACACCGATGCCGCAGGCCCACCGTGCCGCGCAGGCGAAAACGCTGCCCTGCGCCAGATCCGCCGCGTACCTGCCCGCGGACCCGGCCAGGCGTTCGAGTTCCGCGCTGCCCGCTCCGCCCGCGTAAGTCGCGGCCAGCCCGACTCCGCTCCACAGGTCGGCGCGCCGGTGGACCGGGAAGTGCGCGACGCGCCGGGCGACACCGTCCGGGTCGGCGCACTCGTGAAACCACAAGGCCCGTCCGAGCCCCTGGTCCCGGACCGCTCTGTGCCCGGCGGACAGACCGCGTTCGAGGCGGCACGCGCCGATGACCGCATCGGAGCGGAAGAACCCCTGGTGGAAGCCGAAACCGTCCCAGCCGAGCCAGCGCAGCAGCGGATCGCCGACCGGAAGCCCCCACCAGGGACGCAACCGCAGCCGCGCGTGCGCCCACCCCATCCCCGTGTGCACCAGGTGGGGATAGGAGTTTCCGACCCCTTCCAGCAGTGCGGCGCTACGCCGCCCCCGGGACAACGTCACCAGGTCGAGAAGCGCGCATCCCATGCCCGCGCCCTCGTAGGCGAAACCGCGCCATTGGGGTTCGAACCGCTCGATGCTGTCGACGGTCGCTTCGACTCCCGGGTTCTCGACGACCGCGTTCACACCCTCCAGGAATGCCCGTGCGGAGTCCTCCAGGCGTTGCCGTGCCTGTCCGGTGCCGAGACGGAATCGGCGCAGCCCGAAGTCGACCTGCCCGTGACTCTGCCGCAGCAACGACTTCGCCAAAGTGTTCTTCGGGGCGGTTCCGCCACCCGTTGTGCGCAAGTTTCCTCCTGAGTGTGCCGGAAGTGCTTCGTGGAACGCGCTGTCCGCGGGAACGGACGCGATTCAGACCGGATCCGGGGCGAGGGCCCGGTGCATCAGTGCCTTGGTCAGGAACGGCTTCGCCTCGTGCTGGAAGTCCACTTCGGGGTGCAGTTCGCGCACCGCTCCTTCCAGGACGAGCAGGGACAGGATCGGGAAGACGAACTGCGGGTCCGCGGCCAGCCCGTAGCGCCGTTGCAGGTCGAAAAGGCGCGTCGCGAAAGTCACCAGGTCGAAATCGGCCGCGCGCAGCCCGCTGTTCTCCTCGACCAGCCCGGCCAGTTCACCGCGGAAACCGTGGGTGTCGGCTCCCGGCCGGGCCACGGCGGTCGACAGCACCACATCGGCGCAGGCGGGCCCGTCCCCGAGGCTCATGCAGTAGAAGAAGGCGGTGAATTTCGTGCGGGCGTGCTCGCTCAGGCGGACGGTGAATCCGGCGTCGACCATCACCGCCGAGCCGTCCCTCCGGAAGTAGAGGTTCCCCGGGTGCAGGTCACAGTGCACGAATCCGTCCACGAAAAGCATCCGGTAGACCGAACGCAGCACCGCCAGCACCGCGCTTTCGCACTCCTCGCCATCGGCCCGCCGGAGCCGCCGGTCGTTCAGCCCGGCGACGTAGTCCATCACCAGCACGCTGCTCGTGGACAGCTCGGCGATCGCCCGGGGAACGTGGACCCGCTCCTCGGGGGAACTGCTCGTTCGCAGCTGCTCCAGTCCGGCCGCCTCCCGCTCGAAGTCCAGTTGCGACTCCGCCGATTCGGCCAGTTGATCCACGATCCCGCGCACGGGCACGCCGCGACACATCGGCGTTCGTTCCAGCACCCGCGCCACGGTCCGCATGAGTTCCAGGTCCCGACGCAGCACGTGTCCGACACCGGGACGCCGCACCTTGACGGCGACTTCCCGCCCGTCCGGCGCCGTGGACCGGTAGACGCAGGCGATGCTGCCGGAACCGGCCAGAACCGCGTTCCGAGCGAGCGCTCTCCCGGCCTCGCCGAGCGAGCTCCCGAGCAGACCGGGCAAACCGGTGATCGGCGGCGTCACCACATCGTCGTGCAACCGCCCCAGGGCTCGGCACACGTGTGGCGGCAGCAGGTCCACCCGCGAGCTGAGCAGTTGCGCGGCCTTGACGAATGCCGGACCGAGTTCGGAAACCGTCCGGACGAGCCATTCGTGTCCGCTGCCACTCCCACGCACGTTCACCGGCCGCCGACCGAGCAGCCGGGAGACGGCGACGCCGCACCCCGCGACGGCGCCACGCCGCACGACGACGAGCAGCACCCGAACGAGCCGGTGCAGGAGCGCCACGGTGCTCGTCCCGGAAGCCGGGTGCCGCGAAGGAACTCGCTCGTCTCCGCCCTCTTCCGAACACGTTTCGTGGGAATTCGCCTGTGCTCGATCACCGTGCGCCATCAACCGGGCACTCTAAGGCACGGAACCGCCGATCGTTAAGCAAGATCACCACAATCAGTGACGAACGGCGTCGACGGATCATCCCGTGTCGAACACCGCGGACGTCCTCCTGCCCTCCGCAACAGCACCTCCCCCGGATCGGACGATCCGGCACGTCCCCGAAACGCTCGGTGCGGTCACGCAGAACGGGCACCCCGGCCCGCGGGCACCGGGAGTCGAGCGCCGAGCGAAGGACCTTCCGGCCACACGCACCACCCATCGGGAACAGCACTCCCGGCGCTGCGGGCCCACACCGAGCTCTCGACCGGTGGGCGCCCCGGCGAACCGGGTCGTCTCCGGAGCTCGTCCACGAACGGTGGTTCCTCGGGGAGCGAGGAAGTCGAACGCGGCGGCTCACGCCGCGAGCATCTCGGCCGTCACCTCGCGCAGCAGGCCAACGTCGTGAACGGCCCTTCCCAGCGCCGCCCCGTCCCACACACCGCGCTCGCGCAGGGCCGTGTAGGTTCCGGCCACGACGGCGCCGCCGTACAGAAAACGCGCTCTCGCCCGGGTTTCGACCCGGTGCAGCTCCTCCAGGACCTCCGCGGCGTGCTCGGGTGAGGCTCCCCGCTCCGCTCCGATCGCCCAGCCCGGCTCGTAGAGAACCAGCACCGGCGCGTCCTCGGCGAAGTTCTCCAGAGCCGCCCGCGCCTGCCGGGCGGTGTGCCGCGCGGCCGCCGAGGTGCTCACGCGCTGCTGCTCCCCCACGCACACCACGGGAACCAGTCCCGCCTCGGACGCGGCGGCCGCCTTGCGGGCCACCAGAGAGTCGTCCTCACCGAACAGATTCCGACGTTCCGCGTGACCCACCATCACGTGTCCGCAACCGAGCTCCGCGAGCAGGCACGGCGAGACCTCACCCGTGACGTTTCCACCTCCGGTCCAGGTGTTCTGCGCACCGACGCCGACGCCACTGCCCGAGAGGAGCTCGCGCGCCGTGCTCAGCAGGGGGTACGGCAGGCACACGAAGAACGACAGACGAGCCAGCCGCGGAGCGCAGGGCAGAATCACCCGCTCCATCCATTCGACCGTCCCGGCGCGTCCCAGGTTCATCTTGGTGCTGGTAAAGCTCAGCGGAGCCGCGAGCTCGGTCATGCCTCCTCCGGTCATTCCAAGTTGGTGTGACGGGCGAACATCTCCTCGGAAGCGACCCCCAGGGTCTGTTCGAGGACCAGGACCAGACAGTCGAAGAAGACCAGGCACGCCTGTTCGAAGAGCGTTCCGACGAACTGCTCCGAATCGGTGTCGCCACCACCGCAGTCCAGCCGAACCAGGTGATGAGCGCGCTGCCCCAGACGCGACCGCGGCTCCGCCGTCACGACCGCCACCCGGGTTCCCGCGGACACCGCCTCGTCGGTCAGAGTCACCACCACCGGTGTTTCCCCGGAACCGCTGCAGGCGACGAGCAGGTCGCCTTTCCCCGTGGAGGGCGTCGTCATGTCGGCCGCCACATGAGCGTTCAGTCCGAGGTGGACGAGCCGCATGGCGAACGCGTCAGCGACCAGCTTCGATCTCCCCATGCCGAGCAGGAAGACGCGGTCGGCCCGCAGTATCTCCTCCTGAAGACCGACCGCCTCCCGCTCGCGCACCCGCCCGGCGACCATGTTGATCTCTCCGAGCACCACTCCCCTCGCCGCGCCGAACGGAGTGTCCCGCTCGGGCGCGGCAGGGGGCCCGGAAGCCACGACAGCACTGTTCTTGTCGACCATGAGCTTTCCCGATCGATCACGGCGCCACCTCGCGCGGCGACGCCTCGACGTTCGAGGGGCCCTGACGAACACGCGGTCGACCGGGGAGGGGACCAAGCGCGCGGAGACGTCGAGCCCGCCCCCTCCTCCGACCTCCGTGCTCCGTTCGGACCTGTGGCAGCCAACCAACCGATGCTGACGCGACACTGACACGAGGCTGACGGCCTCCGGCCACGCTCCGGCGCTTCCGGAACGTTCCCCTTCGAACCAGCGGCGGGGGCCTCCCGCACCCATGCCGCCGGACCGGTCGTCGCGGACCGCTACGACCACAGAAGCGAATCAAATTCATATGATCGGACTTCGATCCGCTCGCACGCGCCCGCACCGACGGGCTCCACGGCAACACCGCGGACCACGCCGTGCCGGCAGCCGCGGACGGGAACGGGTCCACCCCTCCGACGTCGCCGTGCACCACCCGCGTTCCGGTGGTGTGCTGGGCACCGGCGTGCTTTCCCCTACTGCCTACCTCGGGAGGCCGGGATGCCGGGCGAAGAAGTCGATGCCGTGGTGGTCGGGATGGGCCCGGGTGGCGAGGACGTGGCGGGACGACTCGCCACGGCGGGTCTGAACGTGGTCGGCGTGGACAACCTCCTCCTCGGCGGGGAGTGCCCCTACTACGCCTGCATCCCCACCAAGATGATGGTCCGCGGGGCGGAGGTCCTCGCCGAGGCGCGCCGGGTTCCCCGGCTGGCCGGGGACGCGCGGGTCAGCCCGGACTGGACCCCGGTGGCGGACCGCATCCGCGACGAGGCCACCACCGACTGGGACGACCGGGCCGCCGTGGAGCGTTTCGAGGGCACCGGGGGCCGTTTCGTCCGCGGCTTCGGGCGCGTCACCTCCCCGGGCGAGGTGACCGTCTCCACTTCCGCGGGCGAGCATGTCTTCCGCGCTCGCCGCGCTCTCGTGCTCAACCCCGGCACCGAACCGGCCGTCCCACCGATCGAGGGGCTGTCGGGCACGCCGTTCTGGACCAACCGCGAAGCCGTGCGGACCCGGACGCTGCCCTCCTCGCTGGTGGTGCTCGGCTGCGGCCCGGTCGGGATGGAGTTCGCCCAGGTCTTCGCGCGCTTCGGTGTCGCAACCACCGCGGTGGAGTCCTCTCCGCGGCTGCTGCCCGGCGCCGAGCCCGAGGCCTCGGCGAGCATCACCGAGGTGTTCACCGGAGAGGGGATCACCGTGCGCACCGGAACCTCGGCCACCCGGGTTCATCACGACGGGAACCGCTTCACCCTGGAGCTCGACTCGGGGGAAACGCTGACCGCCGAGCAACTGCTGGTCACCACGGGGCGCCACGCGGACCTCGCCGCGCTGGGGGTGGGGAACCTCGGGCTCCGGGAGGACGCGGAGACCATCGACGTCGACGGACGTATGCGCGCCGCCGAGGGGACGTGGGCCGTCGGGGACGTCACCGGCCACGGCGCGTTCACCCACACCTCGATCTACCAGGCACGGATAGCCGCCGCCGACGTTCTCGGGAGCGGTGAGGAAACCGCCGACTACCGCGCCGAACCCGCGGTCACCTTCACCGACCCCGAGGTGGCCTCGGTGGGGATGAGCGAGTCCCGGGCACGCGCGCAGGGACTGCCCGTCCGGACGGCGGTGGCCGCCATCCCGTCCTCACCTCGCGGCTGGATCCACAAGGCGGGCAACGACGGGTTGATCAAAGTGGTGGCCGACACCGAGCGCGACATCCCGGTCGGGGCCACCGTGGTCGCCCCGCTCGGCGGGGAGGTCCTGGGCGCGCTCGCGGTCGCCGTGCACACCCAGGTGCATCTCGCCCAGCTGCGTCGGATGATCCTGGCCTACCCCACTTTCCACCGCACCATCGAAACCGTGCTGGACCAGCTGGCCGAGTAGTTCTCGCGGTTCAGGTTCGCGCGGGTGTCCGGAGCTCGGTCCGTGAGCACGTCGCGGTGCACCGCTCTCAGCGGAACATCCTCGGTCAACGGTGCACCACGAGCCGTCTACCCGAAAATCTCCATTAACGTAAGTGTTATTTTCGCCTGCGGGGAATCGCGCTACGCAGGAAGCCGAACCGCGGCATTCCGGCCTTCCGGAGCACCGTGTCGTCCTCCGGTGCCCGTGACGCGAGACCATTTCTCCGTGAGCGCCGGACGTGATCACGACACGCTCCGGACCCGACCCCGCCAGCTTCCCGCACCGGGAGAGAAGATGAGTCAGACACGGCAACTTCCCGAAACCGACCGAGTCGCCGATCCGGTCAAGGAGGCCGGGCGCCGGCGCACGTTCGCGGTGATCAGCCATCCCGATGCGGGCAAGTCCACGCTCACCGAGGCGCTGGCGCTGCACGCCAAGGTGATTTCCGAAGCAGGAGCGGTCCACGGCAAGGCTGGCAGACGGGGCGTGGTTTCGGACTGGCTGTCCATGGAACGCAGCCGCGGGATCTCCATCACCTCGGCGGCCCTGCAGTTCGAGTACCGCGAGCACGTGATCAACCTGCTGGACACCCCGGGCCACGCGGACTTCTCCGAGGACACCTACCGGGTCCTTTCCGCAGTGGACTGCGCCGTGATGCTGCTGGACTCCGCCAAGGGACTGGAACCCCAGACGGTGAAGCTGTTCGACGTGTGCCGCCACCGGGGGATACCGGTGATCACTTTCGTCAACAAGTGGGACCGCCCCGGCCGGGAGGCCCTCGAGCTGTGCGACGAGCTGCGCGACCGCATCGGACTGCGCCCGATGCCGCTTACCTGGCCGGTCGGCATCGCCGGGGACTTCCGCGGGGTGCTCGACCGCCGTGACGGCGAGTTCGTGGGCTTCGAGCGCACCTCGGGCGGGGCCACCATCGCCCCCGAGCACCACATGTCGGCGGACGAGGCCGTCGAGCGGGTCGGTGACGAGTGGCAGCGTGCCGCCGAGGAGTCCGAACTGCTGACGGAGTCAGGGGACGACATGGACCCGGACGCGTTCGCACGCGCCGAGGCCAGCCCCGTGCTGTTCGGCTCCGCCGTGCAGAACTTCGGTGTCCGGCACCTGCTCGACGTGCTGCTCGAGCACGCCCCGGCCCCCTCCGCCCGGCCCGACGAGCGCGGAGAGCCCCGGCAGCTGGACGAGCCGTTCTCCGCGTTCGTGTTCAAGGTCCAGACCGGCATGGACCCGGCCCACCGGGACCGGGTGGCCTTCGCACGGGTGTGCTCGGGCGAGTTCGAACGCGGCATCGTCGCCACCCACGCCGACACCCAGCGCTCCTTCTCCACCAAGTACGCCCAGCAGATGTTCGGGCAACAACGCGACACGGTCGAACGGGCCTACCCCGGAGACGTCATCGGGCTGGTCAACGCCTCCGCGCTCGGGGTCGGTGACACCCTCCACACCGGCAAACCCGCCGTGCGGTTCCCCGGCATGCCCCAGTTCACCCCGGAGCACTTCGCCGTCGCCCGCACCACCGATCCCGGACGGTCCAAGCAGTTCCGCCGGGGACTGGAACAACTCGTCCAGGAGGGCGTGATCCAGCTGCTGCACTCCGAAACGCGCGGAGAGGGAGCTCCCGTGCTCGCCGCCGTCGGACCGATGCAGTTCGACGTGGTCAACCAGCGCATGGAATCGGAGTTCCGCTCCCCCCTGAAGCTGGAGCAGCTCCCCTACACCGTGGTGCGGCTGGTCGGCGATCCCGGCCAACGCTCCATGCTGCACACCCACAGCAGCGAGGTGCTCGACCGTGCCGACGGAACCACGCTGGCCGTGTTCACCGACGACATCTCGATGCGGTCCCTGCAACGCCTCAAACCCGAACTGGACCTACGACACGTCGTCGCCGACACGGAGTGAGTACCGCCCCCGCCGCAACACGACACATCGAGAGGGATCCCGTTCGTGTCCATCCCCTCCGGCACCCGATCCCCGGCCCGACAACACCGGCACACCATCCGACGACCGGGTGTCCACCTGGGACGCGTGATCACCGCCGCCTCGGCGGCACTGGCGCTGACGGCTCCCGGGCAGACCGCCGCGATGTCGGTCTTCGTCGATCCGCTGATCGACTCGCTCGGGCTGTCCCGCACCGCGGTGTCCACGGCTTACATGTTCGGTTCGCTGTCCGGGGCACTGCTCATGCCGTTCCTGGGCCGCCTGATCGACCGCTTCGGACCGCGGCGGATCATGGCAGGCATCGGCGTGTGCTTCGGACTCGTGCTGCTCGCCGCCAGCGCCGTCACCGGGATCGTCGGTCTGACCGCGGCCTTCATCGGTGTCCGCGTCGGTGGACAGGGAGCGCTGAACCTGGTCGCGACCACCACCGTGGCCGTGTACGTGCACCACAGACGTGGCTTCGCGATGGGGGTCACCTCCGCTGTCGGCACAGCAGGCATCTCCCTCGCACCGGTGCTGCTGGAACACCTCATCGGCCGGTTCGGCTGGCGCGAGGTGTGGGCCCTGGAAGGGCTGGCGGTACTGGTTCTGGTGCTGCTGGCCGCTCTGCTCGCGCTTCCCCGCACCCCGGCGTCCACCGCGGCCCCCGACGCGGAGAACCGGGCAGCGCCCGAGGAGGACGACACCGAGACCGCCCCACCCGGGCAGCAGCGCCCGCTGGTCGACTGGACCCTGGGCGAGGCGATCCGCACCGGCATGTTCTGGGTCGTCGCGCTCGGCGTGGGAGTGTGCAGCCTGATCAGCACGGCGCTGAACTTCCACCAGGTGTCCCTGCTCGGGGAACGCGGACTCAGCGCGGCCGAGGCTGCCGCGACCTTCGTTCCGCAGACCCTGGCGGGGCTGGCGGCCAGTTTCCTGCTGGGATGGCTGGCCGACCACGTCGCCGACCGAGTGCTGATCACGGCCATGATGGTCGTCATGGCCGCGGCCACCGCGGGCGCCGGTTGGGTCCATCCCGGATGGACAGCGGTGGCCTACGGCATGGCGCTGGGCATCTGCAACAACGGCCTGCGCACCCTCGAAGCCGTGGCCTTCCCCCGGTGCTTCGGCCTGCGCCACATCGGCGCCATCCGGGGCGTGGTGCACTCGGTGACGGTCGGCGCGTCGGCCTTCGGCCCCGTCATGCTGGCCACGGGCCGCTCCTGGACCGTCTCCTACCAGCCGGTCCTGCTCGCGTTGTGCCTGCTTCCGCTGGCCGTGGTCATCGCCGCCGTCATCGTCACACCGCCTCCCCCGGAGTCGATCCCCCGCAGCAACCGCTCGCGCACCAGAGCGACGTGCTCGCGCTCCGGCGCCCCGGTCCGCTGGGCCAGGAAACCGGTGTTGAGCGGAGGGTCCTCGGGTTCGAGCAGCGAGACCAGGGATCCGGAACCGAGTTCCGCGCGGCACAGGTAGCGGGGCAGGACGGTGACCCCCGCACCGGCGACCACGGCGGCCCGCACCCCGCGCAGATCGGGGACCACCGCTGCGGGCTGCGCGGTCAACCTCCGCCCGAACACGTGCCGCCAGTAGCGGCGCAGGATGGGCAGGTCCTCGGCGTAGGTGACCAGCGGTACCTCCCCGAGCGCGCCGGGATCGTCCGGGGTGACGGGGCCGATGCGCTCGGCCCACGCGGGTGCGGCCACCAGCACGAACTCCTCGTCCATGAGCGGGACGGCCGTGACCGCGCGTCCGCGCGGGCGAACGGCGGAGACCACCAGGTCGAACCGCCCGGCGCGCAGCCCATCGAGCAGTTCGTCGGCCAGCCCCGTGGTGACCCGGAGCCGCACTCCCCGCTCGACGAGGTCCCCCAGCGCGGGCAGCGCGCTCACGCTCAGGAACTCGGCCGGGCCGGCCAGGTGCACCGGCTCGGGCGGGACCTCGCCTTCCGAGCTGCCGCGTTCGGCCACGGCGGTCAGCGTGTCCAACGGGGCAGCCACCTCGGCAGCCAGCTCGTCGGCCACCTTCGTGGGCACCACCCCCTTGGGCACCCTCTCGAACAGTTGCCGCCCCAACCGCTGTTCCAGTGAACGCACCTGCCCGGTCACCGTGGGTTGGGACAGCCCCAGCGACCGCGCCGCCGCGCTGAAAGCCCCGGCACGGTACACGGCGAGAAACGTGCGCAGCAGTCCGAGTTCCAGCGGCCCGTCCGGGGTCCCCGATGGCACACCACTCCCGGATCCATCATTATTCCTATGGGCCATAACGAGAACTCTATTGGCTGAACAATGGCAATGCGGCCTACGGTCGACACCGTCCGCCCGAACGGACCAAACGTGAAACCGCGACCTCGCCACGGGCGAGGTCCAGGAACGAAAGAGCGAAAGATGGCGAAGATACTGTTCGTGATGACCGGCGCCGACCACTGGACCCTGGCCGACGGCACCGAACACCCGACCGGGTACTGGGCCGAGGAGTTCACCGCCCCGCACCAGGTGTTCACAGGAGCCGGGCACGAGATCACCGTGGCCACCCCCGGCGGCGTGGTCCCCACGGTCGACCGGTCCAGCCTGGCTCCCGAGGTCAACGGGGGCCAGGAGCAGGCCGACCGCATCGCGGCGGCCCTGGAAGCGGCCACCGAGCTCAAGCACCCGGTGGAACTGGAGAACGTGCGTCTCGACGAGTACGACGCGGTGTTCTACCCCGGTGGGCACGGCCCCATGGAGGACCTGGCCGTCAACGACGACTCAGCCCGGCTGCTGACGGACACGCTGAACTCCGGCAAACCGCTGGGAGTCGTCTGCCACGCCCCGGCGGCCCTGCTGGCCACCGAGCGCTGGGGCGGGACCAGCCCGTTCGCCGGATACCGGCTCACCGGGTTCACCAACACGGAGGAGAGCCAGGTGGGGCTGGCCGACAAGGCCGCATGGCTGCTGCAGGACAGGCTGATCGCTCTCGGCGCCGAGTTCTCCGAGGGGCAGCCGTGGGCGCCCAACGTGGTCGTCGACCGCAACCTGCACACCGGGCAGAACCCCGCCTCCTCCGGACCGCTGGCCGAGGAGATCCTGCCCCTGCTGAAGTGAGCGGCCGTCCGGGCACCGCACCACGCGTTCCACCTCACCTGGTCGGTGCCCGGCGAAGAACGCGGCAGGATCCACGCAACCCTCGGATCGGCACGGTCGTGGACCGAAACGGCGGCATCCCGGACCTGCTCCCGACCCGCCGGGCACGCGGCCGCTGAGGCGATACGGTCGACCGGTACGCGACCACCACACCGAACCGCTCCGGAGCCGCCTCCGACTCCTCGGGAAGGATCGATATGCGCATCGCCATCGCCGGTGGGCACGGGAAGATCGCCCTGCGGCTCACCGAACTGCTCGCCCGGCAGGGGCAAGAAGTTCTCGGCCTGATCCGGAAACCGGACCAGGCCGCCGAACTGGAAACCGCCGGGTCCCGGCCGGTCCCGCTCGATCTGGAGCGGAGCTCCGGCGCGGAGACGGCCGAGGTGCTGCGGGGAACCGACGCGGTCGTCTTCGCCGCCGGCGCGGGCCCGGGCAGCGGCACGGACCGCAAGTACGCCCTCGACCTGGGAGGATCCGTGCTGCTGGCCGAGGCGGCCGAGGCGGCCGGGGTGCCGCGCTTCGTGCAGGTCTCCACCATCGGAGCCGGACAGCCCCCCGCCCCCGGCTCCGGGGAGGTCTGGGAGGCCTACATCGACGCCAAGACCCGTGCGGAGCAGGACCTGCGCTCCAGGAACCTGGACTGGACCGTGGTCCGCCCCGGCCGGCTGACCGACGCGGAGGGAACGGGACTGGTGAACCTGTCACCCCCTCCCGTGACGCCCGGTTCCGTTCCGCGCCGGGACGTGGCCGCCGTGCTCGTCGAACTGCTCGCGCGTCCCGGCGGAATCGGGCTGACGCTCGAACTGACCGAGGGCGGGATCCCGATCCCCGAGGCCGTCGAAGCGCTGGGCACCGCACGCCCTCCCGCCCCCGGCTCCCCTCACGACTAGGCTGAGGCCGGTCGTCACTCACTCCGCCGCCGGGAAGGAGCCGCGATGCGCGCCGTCGTGTTCGACGAGTTCGGAGCCGTGCCCGAGTTGCGCACGGTGCCGGACCCGGGCCCTTCCCCGGACGGAGCGGTGATCACGGTCGAGGCGACCGGGGTGTGCCGCAGCGACTGGCACGCCTGGCAGGGCCACGAGCCCGACGTCACCCTGCCGCACGTGCCCGGCCACGAGCTGGCCGGACGCATCTCCGCACTGGGCTCCCTGGTGCGCGGCTGGAACATCGGCGACCGGGTCACCGTCCCGTTCGTGTGCGCCTGCGGCACGTGCCCGCAGTGCTCGGCGGGAAACCAGCACATCTGCGCGCACCAGTTCCAACCCGGCGCCACCCACTGGGGCTCCTTCGCCGAGCAGGTCGCCGTCGAAAGGGCCGAGACCAACCTCGTGGCCCTGCCCGACGAGCTGGGCTCGACCGCCGCGGCGACGCTGGGCTGCCGATTCGCCACCGCCTTCCGCGCGGTGCTGCGGCGCGGCGGAACGCAGGCGGGCCAGTGGGTCGCGGTGCACGGCTGCGGTGGTGCGGGAATCTCGGCCGTGATGCTCGCGGCAGCGGCCGGGGCCCGGGTGGTGGCCGTGGACCTCTCCCCCGACGCGCTGGACCTGGCCACCCAGCTGGGTGCCGCCGCTGCGATCGACGGGTGCGAAACCTCCGACACGGCCGAGGCGGTCCGGGAGATCACCGGCGGAGGCGCACACGTCTCGCTGGACTGCGTCGGGCAACCGACCACCTGCGCGGCCTCGGTGTCCTCACTGCGCCCCCACGGTGTTCACGTCCAGCTCGGCCTGATGCCGCCCCAGCAGGGCGTTCCACCGATCCCGATGCACCTGGTGATCGCCCGCGAGCTGAGCGTCGTGGGCACGCACGGGCTGCAGGCCCACGAGTACCCGGAGATGCTGCGGACGGTGGCCGCCTCCGGTCTCGAGCTGCACCGGCTGCTCGGCAGGCGGATCGGTCTGGAGGGGGTTCCGGCGGAGCTGGCGGCGATGAACGACCCCGTGCCCACCCGCGGCGGGCTCACCGTCGTCGAGCTCGACCACCGCTGACCGGAATTCCGGGCGCGCCGAACCGGTGCGCTTGTCGACACCGGCACCGGGGCCGGTTCTAGGCTCTGCACATGACGCAGTACTTCGAAGTGCACCCGGAGAACCCGCAGCGACGCGCGCTCGGCCAGGTGGCCGAGATCCTCCGCTCCGAGGGGCTGGTGGTCTACCCGACCGACTCCTGCTTCGCCCTCGGCTGCCGGGTGGGCAACAAGGACGGTCTCGAGCGGATCCGCTCGATCCGCCACCTGGACCGGAATCACCACTTCACCCTGGTGTGCCGGAACTTCGCCGAACTCGGCCAGCTCGTCAACGTGAACAACACGGTGTTCCGCGCGATCAAGGCATCCACCCCGGGCAGTTACACGTTCATCCTCCCCGCGACCAAGGAGGTTCCGCGCAGGCTGCTGCACCCCAAGAAGAGAACCGTCGGTGTGCGCATCCCCGACCACGTCACCGCACAGGCCCTGCTGGACACCCTGGACGAACCCCTGCTGTCGAGCACGCTGCTGCTGCCCGAGCAGGACGAGCCGATGACCAACGGGTGGGACATCAAGCAACGGCTCGACCACGCGGTGGACGCCGTCGTCGACTCGGGCGACTGCGGCACCCAGCCCACCACGGTGATCGACTTCTCCGACGACGAGGGCGAGATCGTCCGGTACGGGGCGGGTGACCCCACCATGTTCGAGTAGTCCCCCGCAGCCCGGGCTGCCCCTCCCCGCTCGTTCTGGCAGGATTGTCCGGGTGATCGGCTGGGAGATCGCGGGCGGTGTGGTCCTCACGGTGTGGCTGTGGCTGCTGACCTGCCACGGCCGGTTCTGGAGCACCGGCCAACGGCTTCCCGGCAGCACCGAACCGCGCGACTGGCCGTCGGTGGCCGTGGTGATCCCCGCCCGCCGCGAGGCCGACGTCCTGCCGCGGACCCTGCCGACCGTGTTGGCGCAGCACTACCCCGCCCACGCACGAGTGATACTCGTGGACGACGACAGCGACGACGGCACCGGCGAGCTCGCGGAGTCACTGGCCCGCGAGGCCGGTGCGGGGCTCCCGTTGACGGTCACCTCCCCCGGAAGCCCCCCGCCGGGCTGGACCGGCAAGACCTGGGCCCTGGCGCACGGGGTGGTCGAGGCCGGCCAGGTGGACCGGGTGCTGTTCACCGACGCCGACATCGCACACGCCCCCGACTCGCTGACCGAACTGGTGCGGGCCTGCGAAAGCGGCTACGACCTGGTCTCGCAGATGGCGGTGCTGCGCACCGGAACCCGCTGGGAACGCCTGATCGTGCCCGCGTTCGTGTACTTCTTCGCCATGCTGTTCCCGTTCCGCCGGGTCAACCGACCCTCGAGCCGCACCGCGGCGGCCGCGGGCGGTTGCGTGCTGCTGCGGCGCGCGACGCTGGCACGGGCGGGCGGACTCTCCGCCGTCCGCGGAGCACTGATCGACGACGTGGCGCTGGCCCGACTGGTCAAACGGGCCGGTGGACGCGTCTGGCTCGGCCTGGCCGGGAAAGTCCGCAGTGCGCGCTCCTACCCCCGGCTGCGGGACCTGTGGCAGATGATCAGCCGCAGCGCCTACACCCAGCTGCGCCACTCGCCTACGCTGCTGGTCGGGACCGTACTCGGGCTCGCGCTGATGTTCCTGGGCCCACCCGCGGTCACGATCGCCGGTCTCACAGGCGGCGGTCCGGCCGCGCTGCTGCTCGGCACCGCGGCCTGGGCGGTCATGGCGGGCACCTTCGCGCCGATGCTGCGCTACTACGGACACCCGGGCGCGGCGGCCTTCCTGCTGCCCGCCACGGCCGTGCTGTACGTGCTGATGACGCTCGACTCGGCCCGCCGACAGCGGTACGGCCACGGCACGAGCTGGAAGGGACGCAACTACCCGGCATCGCGGAGCGCCGACTGACCGGGGTTTCCCGTTCTGCCTCGGCGCAGGTGATCACTCGGCGGAACCTCTCGCGGGCTCTCGCCGCAGGGGCCCGACATCGGTTCGCGCCGTTCGACGGCCTCCGCTGCCCCGGCCGGAGACGCCACCGAACCACGGCCCCCGGCTCGTCGTCACGAACGGCACAGCCGTACCGCTCCACCGTGGAAGAATCCGATCACGCGCATCGCACGATTCGAACACGGCGGTTCGGTCCGGTACGGACGGTGGCACGACGACGGGATAGCGCCGTTCACCTCCGATCCGTTCACCCCCTCGGAGACCGCCGCGGAGGCTTCCCGGTTGTCCGCGGACGAGGTACGGCTGCTCGCCCCGGTCCGCCCCGGCAAGGTCCTGGCCGTGGGCAGGAACTACGCGGAGCACGCCGCGGAGCTGGGCAACGAGGTCTCGGCGGAACCGCTCGTCTTCCTGAAGCCCGGAAGCAGCGTCATCGGCCCGAACGAGACCGTCGTCCGCCCCTCCCGCACCGCGGACCTCCACCACAAGGCCGAACTCGCCGTGGTGCTGAGCGAGCGCTGCCGGAACCTGCCCCCGGACCGGGTTCCCGAGCACGTGCTGGGCTACACCTGCGCCAACGACGTCACCGCGCGGGACCTGCAGGGCCCGGACCGCCAGTGGTGGCGCGCCAAGGGATCCGACACGTTCTGCCCCCTCGGGCCCTGGATCGAGACGGAACCGGGAACCGGCTCACTCGCGATCGGCACCATCGTGAACGGAGAGACCAGGCAGAACGGCCGCACCGAGCACATGGTGCACGGCGTGGCCGAGCTGGTCTCCCACATCAGCTCGGCCATGACCCTGGAACCCGGAGACGTGGTGCTCACCGGAACCCCGGCGGGAGTGGGGCCGCTGCGGCCGGGCGACACGGTCACCGTGTTCGTGGAGGGCATCGGCGAGCTGACCAACCCCGTCGAGTCCGCGAGCTGAACCCTGCCCGCGGACGTCAGCGGTCGGCGCCGTGGGAGTTCCGCCCCGCGGCCGGGCGAGACCTCCGGGAGCGGTCCCGGTTCCTCGCCTCACTGCGGCTACCGCACCGCTCGGGCGAGTTCGGCGATCCCGGCCGGGCCCACCCGGCAGCACCCGCCCACGACACGTGCGCCTTCGGCGACCCACTGCCGGGCCCGCTCGGCGGAGTAGCGGGCCGGGCCGGTCCAGTCCCTCCGCGCCGGGTCCCAGCCCTCGCCGCTGTTCGGGTAGGCGATCACGGGCTTGCCCGTCACCCGGTGGGCGGTGGCGACGGCGGCAGGCACATCGTCCGGACAGCAGCAGTTCACCCCTACCGCCACGATCTCGGGCACCCCGGCAGCCACGGCGAAGGCCTCGGACATCGGCTGCCCGGCCCGGGTGTGCCCCCCTGCGACGTTGTACGACAGCCACGCGGAAGTCCCCGTTCCCTCCAGCAGGGACACCAGGGCCCGCGCCTCGTCCACGTCCGGCACCGTCTCCAGAGCCAGCAGGTCCGCACCGGCCTCGGCCAGCACTTCCAGCCTGGGACGGTGCCACCGGCGCAGCTCGTCCACGCTCAGCCCGTAACGTCCCCGGTACTCCGAGCCGTCGGCCAAGAACGCCCCGTACGGGCCGACCGAGGCCGCCACCCAGCGTTGTCGGCCGTCGCCGGAGACCTCGGCACGGGCCCTGCGGGCCACCTCGACGCCGCGGCGCAGCAGCCCCGCGGCCTCGTCCCGCTCGATTCCGTGCGCGGCGAAGCCCTCGAACGAGGCCTGGTAGCTCGCGGTCGTGGCGATCACGGCTCCGGCGCGGAAGAACGCCAGGTGCGCCGCCTCGATCTCCTCGGGGGCCTCCGCGATCAGCCGTGCCGACCACAGCGCGTCCGAGAGGTCGTGCCCGCGCGCCTCGAGTTCGGTGGCCAGACCACCATCGGCGATCAGCACCGGACCGGTGGAGCCGGGAAAGCTCATGCTCCTCATTCTAGTGCCGCCGTTTCGGGTGGCGATCGTCATCGGTGACTTCTTGGTGAGAGGATTGGTTTCGTTCAATACTGAAACAACAGTGACAATCAACCGATCGAAGCCGGGGACCACTCACCTTCGCTCGGGCAGGTTCGACACCGATCCTGATCGTGCGTGGTGCGGCCAGAACCGACCCGCTATCGTCCACGGGCGCCGCGTTGCGGCCGCGCCGAGACCGAACCCGACGAGCTGATTCCATGACTTCGACGAACGACGGTCCCGTAGCGGTGACCGGAGCGGCCGGGCTGTGCGCGAGCCGCGCTTCGCCGAAGTCATCGACACCGTCGACCAGCTCCTCGGAATCCCGCCCCCTTCTCCGGCGCTCCCGCGGCCACCTGCCTGACACTCGCCGTCCAGCCAGACACCGCAAAAGCCGCGTTCCACGCGCACCGCACGGTAGTCGTTGCGGAGCGGCTCCAATTCGGAAACACTTCGACCTCGTCAACAGTTTCTCGTCGCCACCGCCGCCGCAGTAGCGACGATCGGAGGAACACCGGGTTCCCGGCGGACGAGTTGTCCACTTTTCGTCAAAAGAGATCACGTCCCGCGAACCCGTGCGATCATCGACACCATGCAGGCAAGATTGAAAAAATTCCTGGGGACTCTGGGCGCTATCGCGGCGGCCGGGACGATGGCCGCAACCATCGCTCCCGCCGCGGCGGCGTCCAGCAACGGCACCACGGCACTGCCCACCTGCACGACGGTGGTCCAGTATCTTCCCGCCACATCGGACAAGTCATGGGACTGCCTGCTCGAACAGGGCATCTCCAACCACGCTGTGAAGGGACTGCAGATCTCCCTGAACAACTGCAACGGGCAGAGCCTGGCCGAGGACGGAATATACGGGCCGGCCACGCGGTCCGCTGTCGCGGATGTCCAGCGCTCGGCAGGGATCGCCGTGGACGGCGTGTACGGGCCGAACACGAGGAAGAACATGCTCTGGTTGACCGCGACCGGATGCAATTCGCGAAACTAGCGAGAACGAACCAGTCGCGGAAAGCGTGCGAATTCAGGTTGTTCCTCAGACCACGCTGAGCGAATACGCGGGATCAGAGGAATCCGGCTACCCCGTTCCGGCCGAACGGAGATCACATCGTCTCGACCGGATACACGGGCCCACTCCCCCGAGAGCCGGATTCCTCGACCGCGTTCGTACCGTCGATGCGGACGATTCCGTCCGGAACGACCAGCGGGAAAAGCCCCCGGATCCCCTCCCGAAAACCACCCGAGCGGGACCGGTCGAGCGGGACCGGTCGAGCGGCCCGCGGCGCCACGAGAGGTACGGTTCCGAACCGGACGGGACAGCCCCGTGCGCCCGGTTCGCGGCACCGATCGGTGCCGGACAGCGCATCGGGCACGGTTGGGAACGAAGGAGTGACGATGGCGGTGCTGCTCGCCGGGTGCGGCGACCTCGGCACGGAGGCGGGGCTGCGTTTCGCCGCCGCGGGCCACGATGTGGTCGGGCTGCGGCGGTCGACACACCGACTTCCCCACGGGATCACCGGCCAGTCCGTCGACCTCACGCGCGAGCTACCGTCCGTACCCGCCGACACCGGGATCGTCGTCATCGTCCTCACCGCGGACCGGCGTGACGCGGAGGGCTACCGGCGGACCTATTCGGACGGCACCCGGAACGTGCTCGACGCGCTCGACCGGACCGGGATCTCCCCCCGAATCCTGTTCGTGTCCTCCACCGCCGTGTACGGGGCCACCGAGGGCCTGGTCGACGAGCACACCCCGACCGCTCCGAGCTCGGAGACCGGCGAGGTCCTCGCCGAAACCGAACGGACCCTGCACGAACGGCGCCCCGACGCGATCGTCCTGCGGCTGGCCGGGCTCTACGGCCCGGGGCGCACCTCACTCGTCGACCGGGTGCGCGAGGGCACCGTCGACAACGCCTCCGCACCGCGATACACCAACCGCATCCACCGCGACGACGCCGCCGCGGCCATCGTGCACCTGACGACCGGGGTCGCACACCCGGACCCGGTGTACGTGGGGGTGGATCACCAGCCGGCCGAACGCGCCGAGGTGCTGGACTTCCTGGCCGCCGAACTCGACGTCCCCCGCCCCTCCGCCGGGGCCCCCGCGACCGGGCGCCCCGGCGACAAGCGCTTCCGCAACGACCGGCTCCTCGCCACCGGGTTCGAGTTCACCCACCCCACCTACCGCGAGGGGTACCGCGCCGTGCTGTCCGGCCGAGGAGTGCGACACCACTGAACGAGGAACTCCTCACCGCGCACGGGACCACGTCGGGGGCTCGTCCCCGAGTACACCGAACAACCCCCGGACGGCCCCGCGACACCGCCGCTGCCCGGCTCAGGAAAGCGGCAGCAGCAGCCGGAAGGTGCTGCCCCCGCGCTCGTTGGCGTGCAGCTCCACCCGACCGCCGTGCGCCTCGGAGATCGCCGCGGTGATCGCCAGCCCCAACCCGGTTCCCCCGGGGGAACGCTCCTCGTCGACGCGGTAGAAGCGGTCGAACACGTGGTCCGCGTCCTCCACGGCGATTCCCGGGCCGCTGTCGGCGACCGAGACCACCGCCAGCGGCGTCTCCGCAGCAACCCCGGCCCCGGCGGCGGACAACGCCCCCTCGCTCGCGAACCCGTGGGAGACGGCCACGGTGACCCCGGTTCCCGGGATGGTGTGCACCAGGGCGTTGTTGGTGAGATTGGTCAGCACCTGCCGCAACCGCTGCCCGTCGCCGAGCACCCGGAACGGGCTGTCCGGCGTCTCCAGCACGATCTCCCGCTCGGGATCACGTGCCCGCGCGTCGTGGACGACGTCCCGCGCCAGGGCGACGAGGTCCACCTCGGCGAGGTCCAGGGGGCGTTCCCGGTCCAACCGGGCCAGCAGGATCAGGTCCTCGACCAAACCGCTCATCCGGCCGGCCTCGGACTCGATGCGCCCCATCATCGCCCGCACGTCCTCCTCCCGAGGCCGGTCGCTGCGCCGGTACAGCTCGGCGAACCCGCGGATCGAGGTCAGCGGGGTGCGCAACTCGTGCGAGGCGTCCGCGACGAACCGGCGCAGCCGCCGCTCGGACAGCTCGCGCTGCCGCAGCGCGTCGACCAACCGGCCGAGCATGGTGTTCAACGCCAGCCCCAGCCGCCCGGTCTCGGTGCGGGAGTCCTGGTCGGGAATCCGCCGCTGCAGCTCCCCACCCGCGATGGCGTCGGCGGTGCGCTCGATCCGCGTCAACGGGCGCAGGCTCAGCCGAACCGTGACTGCCGCGGCCACGGCCAGCACCACGAGCACGATCCCTCCCGCCACCAGCTCGATGACCACGAGCCGGTTCACCGTGGCGTGCACACCGGACAGCGACAGCGCCAGCGCTATGGTCTCGCCGTCCGGCAGCGTGACCGTGCGAACCCGCCACGACGCGCCGTCCGAACGGTCCGGAACCGTCCTGATCGAGGAGTCCCGCGGGCGGCTGCGCAGCGCGGGCCCACCTTCGCCCCGTCCGGACCGCCCGAGCATGTCGGTCGGGCCCCCCGCGGCGTCGAAGAACAGCACCCGGAAGTCGGTGGGCACTCCACCGCGACCGCCGTCCCCCTCGGTCGGAGGCCCCGGCGGCATCCGCCGCCCCTCCTCCCAGGGACGCGACATCTCGACCAGGCGCTGATCCACCCGCTCGGTCAACGACCGCTCCAGCAGGGACACGCTGGCGAACCCCATCGACGTCAGCCCGACCACCGAGACGACCACGAGCAGCAGCGTCAACCGCCCGCGCACGGTGCGCGGCGTTCTCACCGCGACCCCGGCGACAACCGCAGCATGTACCCGACACCACGAATGGTGTGGATCAACGGCGGCGGCTCGGTGTCGATCTTGCGGCGCAGGTAGCTGATGTAGGACTCGACGATGCGGCTGTCCCCGCCGAAGTCGTAGTTCCACACCCTGTCGAGGATCTGGACCTTGCTGACCACCTTCTCGGAATTGATCAACAGGTAGCGCAGCAGCTTGAACTCGGTGGGTGAGAGGTTCACCAGACGACCCCCGCGACGGACCTCGTAGGTGTCCTCGTCGAGTTCGAGGTCGTGGTAGCGCAGCTTCGCCGTGGTGTCCTGCTGCGCGGGTTGGACGCGCCGCAGGATCGCCTGCAGCCGCAGCACCACCTCGTCCAGGCTGAATGGCTTGGTCACGTAGTCGTCACCGCCCGCCGTGAGGCCGGCGATCCGGTCCTCGACGGCGTCCCGCGCGGTCAGGAACAGCACGGGTACGGAATTGCCGCCCTCCCGGAGCCGGGTCGCCACCGAGTACCCGTCGATGTCGGGCAGCATCACGTCCAGCACGACGATGTCGGGCCGGAACTCCTCCGCGGCGCGCAACGCCGCTTCCCCGCTGTCCGCCCCGCACACCTCGAAACCGCTCAACCGCAGGGCGGAGGTCAGCAGTTCGAGGATGCTCGGCTCGTCGTCGACGACCAGAGTCCGCGCGCCGTTCGCTTCCGCCACATCCATAGTATCCGTTCACCTTCCGCGAGAACGCCGTTCGGGCACCGAGATCGGTCCCCGAACGGGCGGGAGGGCACCTCCCCGAAAGGTGCCCTCCCACCCGGATCACTCACACGGGTCACTCACAGCGGTAGAGCTGTTGGGAGCTGTCGGACGAACCGCCCCACGTCTGCGGATCGACCGAGGTGCAGTTGCTCTCCACCCACTGCTGGCGTTCGGAGCGCACACTGTCGTCCGTGCCGGGCATCGCCGTCGAACTCCCGCTCGAATCCTGCGAGTTCCCTTGCGAGCTCCCTCCGGGAGGACCACCTCCCCTTCCCCCGCCGAGCAGCACGAAACCGAGCTGCCCCGAGTCCTGCCACTCGGTCAGCTGCTCCACCGACGGGGCGTCGTCGGAACCGGTGAATCCACCCATCCCGACCACGGTCACATCGGAGTTGATG
This sequence comes from Actinopolyspora biskrensis, assembly GCF_013408175.1. Taxonomy (GTDB): domain Bacteria; phylum Actinomycetota; class Actinomycetes; order Mycobacteriales; family Pseudonocardiaceae; genus Actinopolyspora; species Actinopolyspora biskrensis. Next base: position 1,078,999 of record NZ_JACBYW010000001.1, on the reverse strand, counting down.
ATGTAGGAGGTCGCCGACATCGCCCCGCCTTCCACGGCCAGCGGGACATCGCGGTCACCGGCGTTGGTCCGCACGTAGTCGAGCAGTGTCCGCTGCTGCTCACTCAGCGAAGCGCCTCCGCCCGGCCCGCCCGAGCCGCCACGCGTTCCCGAACCGGACCTTCCGCCGCCGTTCGAAGGCCCACCGGCGTCCTGCGAGCCGTCCCCGTCGGAACCCGTCCCGTCGGAACCGTTCGGTGGTGTGCCCCTCCGGCCGGGAACGCCTCCTTGTCCGGGGAACGTTGTCTGTCCCTCTCCGGCGGCATCACCTCCGCCGAAGCCTCCGGGGCCACCGGATCCACCGGGGCCGCCACCACCGCCGAACATGCCCGTCGCCGGGCCGGCCGTGGGATTCGTACCCCCCATCGCCTGCGCCGAGGAGAAGGCCCCGATCACCGACCACGCCGCGGGGACCGTCAGCGCGGCGGCCAGGCCCAGCGCCAGCCCGCCGCGCGCGAGACCGTCCCTGCCGTTCCGCCCGATCAGCAGCGCCAGCAGCGCGAGCACCCCGAACCCGACGGCGAGGTATCCGGCCCACCGGTTCCAGTCCGGGTTGCGCGCGACCAGCTCCAGGGCCCAGGCGACGCTGAGCGCCACCCCGAGCGGCAGCAACCACCGCGCCCTGCCGGAGGGCTCCCGGTACCAGTGCCAGAACCGCACGATCCCCGCCCCGACCAGGGCACCGACAGCGGGAGCCAGCATCGTCGTGTAGTAGGGGTGCATGGTGCCCTGGGCGTAGCTCAGCGTTCCGGCCACGACGACCAGCCAGCCGCCCCAGAGCACCCAGCCCGCGAGGCGGTCGCGGTCGACGGCGGCACCGGAACGCAGCCGCAGGATCCCCGCGACCAGCATCGCGACCAGCACCAGCCCGCACAGCGGGAGCAGCCAGCTGATCTGCCCACCCAGGGTGTCCCCGAACATGCGCAGCAGCCCGGGTTCACCGCCGAAACCGGCGCCGCCACCACCGCCGGGAGGGCCTCCGCCGGCGCCACCGCCCCCACCGTTCCGGCCGCCACCGCGGTTCTCACCGAAGATCCGGCCGAACCCGTTGTAGCCGAACACCAGGTCCCACGCCGAACCGTTCTCGCTGCCACCGATGTAGGGCTTGGGATCGGGCCACAGCGCGGTCGCGGCGACCCACCAGAAGGAGGAGACGACCAGCACGACGGCGGCCCCGGCCAGATCGACGAACTTGCGTCCCCACGAGCTCCGGCCACCGATCAGGTAAGCCGTCACGAAGGCGGGCAGCACCATCCAGGCCTGCAGCATCTTGGTCGTGAAGCCGCAGCCGACCAGGAAGGCGGCCAGCAGCAGCCACGAGGTGGCCCGCTGCCCACCGCAGGCACGTGTCACCGCGTAAGCGGCGGCCACGACCAGCAGCACCAGCAGGGTGTCCGGGTTGTTGTCGCGGTTGATCACCACGGTGATCGGGGTCAGCGCCAGGACCAGCGCCGCGATCAGCGCCGGGTGCTCACCCGCCCAGCGCCGGACCGTGCGGTGCAGCAGGAACACAGCCGCCACCCCGAAAACGGCTTGGGGAAACAGCACCGCGAACTGGTTGTACCCGAACACCTTCACCGACAGCACCTGCGCCCACAGGGCCATCGGCGGTTTGTCCACGGTCACCACACCCGCCGGGTCCAGGCTTCCGAAGAAGAAGTTCTCGAAGCTGGTCGACATCGACTTGACCGCGGCCGAGTAGTAGGTGTTGCCCCAGGAGCCGCCGATGCCCCACAGGTAGAGCAGGGCGGCCAGAGCGCAGATCCCGCCGAGGGCCCACGGCTGCCAGCGGCGCCCGGAACGCGATTCGATCGGGGTGTCGGTCGGTTCGACCACACTCGTCATGATTCCTCTTCCTCTGTGGAGGCCGGGGTGCGGAACACCCACGACCGCAGCAGCACGAAGCGCAACGCGGTTCCGACCACGGAGGAGACCACGAGCACCAGCACTTCCAACCATCGTGACGGGTCGGGATTCACGGCCTGCAGGGCGAGCAGCGCCCCCGAGGTGACCACGTAGTACAGGGCGAACACGATCAGCCCCTGCAGGTGGACGCGCCCGGCCGAACCCGACTGGTTCAGAAACGTGAAGCGCCGGTTCGCCTCGGTGTTCCACAACGTGGTCAGCACCAGCGCGACCAGGTTGGCCACCAGCGGTGGCCACCAGCCGCGCAGCAACGCGTACAGCACGGCCGTGATCCCGGTGGACAGCGCACCGATGGCTCCGAAGGAGACGACCTGCCACAACAGCCCGTTCTTCGGCTCGGCCAGCACCGCCCGCGGATGCGCGGGCTTCGGGGCGGGGCGCCGGGGCAAACCTGACACCCTCCCCGCGCCGGTCACCTTGGAACGGGCCACGCGCACCAGTCCCGCGATGTCGTCGACAGCGGTGCGCACCACCTCGACCCTGGTGTCGACGTCCTCCACCCAGTCGACCGGGACCTCGTGCACCCGCAGCCCGTTGTACTCGGCCAGCAGCAGCAGTTCGGTGTCGAAGAACCAGGAGTCGTCCCGCACCCGTTCGAGCAGCGGACGCACCACGTCGGTGCGCACGGCTTTGAATCCGCACTGGGCGTCGGAGAAGCGAGCACCGTGCGTCCAACGGATGATCCTGTTGTAACAGCGCGAGATCAGCTCACGCTTTCCGCCGCGCACGGTCCTGGCGCTGGGCGCCAGCCGGGAACCGATCGCGAGATCGGAATGCCCGTTGACCAGCGGCGCCACCAGCGGGAGCAACCCGTTCAGCCCGGTGGACAGATCGACGTCCATGTACACGACCACGTCGGCGTCGCTGTAACCCCACGCCGTGCGCAACGCCAGTCCCCGGCCCTTGCTGTCCAGGTGCAGCACACGCACCCCGTCCGACCGCTCGGCGAGCTCGCGCGCCACCCGCAGCGTGGCGTCCGTGCTCGCGTTGTCGACCACCGTGATGCACCACCGGAACGGGAAGCTCTCCGCCAAGTGCCGCTGCAGCACCTCCAGGCACCCCGGTAGCGCCCCCTCCTCGTCGTGGACCGGGATCACCACGTCCACCAGTGCGGCCCGCTGCGATGATCGCGCTTCGGAACCGGTGACGGCCTGCGACACGCCTGTCATCCCCACCACCTCTCTTCCGATTGATCCGACGACCATTCCGCCAGAGGGAAGTGCGAACGGACTGGAAAAGAGCTGGGAAAAAGCTGGACGCCGCAGCCCCTACGCGCGACGCGGTCCACTCCCCGGCAGCGGGGAGCGCGCGGTACGACGCCGGCTCCCGGACAGCTGGTTTTCCCGTTCCCCGGCGCGGGCGCAAGACTCCGAACGGGTGTGGTGGTCCAGGATGAGGCCGAAACGCGCAGCGGACCGCGAAGGAGCGTGAAGGCGGTGCACAAGGTCGGGAACCTGACCGGGCCGGGCCTGACGGACCGTTTCGGAATCGGCGGCACGGACCTCGGCGTCCTGACCACCGCCCCGGACGGGCGGCTGGTGGCGGTGCTCGGCGACACCTTCGAACGCCCGGGCGTGGGGGGACCCGGTTGGCGTTCACCGGTCGTGCTCTTCGCCGATCCGGCGTCGGTACGCACCGGGCTCACCTGGACCGGCTCCACCGGACCCCGCGACTACGCGGAGCAGGCACTGCCCTACCAGCACGACTCGATCATCCACGGAGTCCGGGTGAGCACCGTGATCCCGACCGACGTCATCACGATCGGCGGCACCGTGTACCTGCACGTGATGGTCTGCGAAGGCATCGGCAACGTGCACTGGACCGAAGTGCACCGCTCCACCGACAACGGCGCGACCTGGACGCACACCGGAACCACCTGGCCCGGTGACCACCACGACGGCCTGTTCCAGATGCTCACCTGGGCGCGGGGGGCGGACGGCTACGTCTACGCCTTCTCCACCGGATTCCAACGCGACCGGGGACTCATCCTGCAGCGCGTGCCCGCCGACCGGATAACCGAACCGGAGGCGTGGCAGGGCTGGGGTTTCCGGGACGGCGCGTGGGCGTGGGGCAACCCGCCGACCGTCGCCCTGACCGGAGCGCACGGCGAGCTGTGCCTGCGCCCCGTCGAGGACCGGTGGCTGCTGTCCTTCTTCGACGCGGGCAACTACCGCATCGACGTGCTCGAGCTCGACCACCCGACCTCGAACCTCCACGAGGCGCGCCGCACCACGCTGCTGCGCGGAACCTCCTGGGAGGACGAGAACCACGCCACCGGGCACGTGGCCCAGCTCTACGCCCCCTACCTGGTCCCCGGATCCACGCTGGACGAGCTGCACCTCGTGGTCAGCCAGTGGAACACCGAACGGAACTGGCCCTACCGGGTGATGCAGTTCGCCGGTGGCCTGCCCCGGCGGGACGCGTAACCGTCCGGCGAGGGCGTCCCGGCAGACCGGCCCGAGCGGCACTCGCCCGGTCCGGCCGAGTCGACCGGACCGGGCGGGCGCTCGCGCGGTGGGCCGGGCACTCCGACCGCACCGCACGCGCGGGAGCCGCGGACGAGGGCCCGCCACCAGGGGTGTGCTCCTGTCACACGCCCTCGTTCACCGTCTCGTCGTAGTGCTCGCCGTTGATGTCGACGTCGTCCAGCCGCAGGTTCTCGACGTGTTCCAGCTCCATCGGCGTGCCCACATCGCTGAAACCGGATTCGGAGACGGTCACGTCGCTGATCGGCGAGCGCTCGTAGCCCTTCAGGTACAGCGCGAAATCACCGCCCACGCTGTGCACGTCCGAGAGGTTGATGTCCCGCACCGCGGGGGTGTGCGCGTCCGCGTCACCCTCCTCGTACTGGAAGCTCACCCGGATGACCTCGCCCCCGATCTCGGGGACGTCGTTGCTGCGGAAGTAAACGTGCTCGACCACACCACCACGCACCGGGTTGGTCTTGACCCGCGGTGCCCGATCCAGGTTCGGACTGCTCATCGTGTTGTTCTCGGCCACCACGTCGCGCACGCCGCCGGTCATCTCGCTTCCGATGGTGCCCCCTCCGTGCCCGCTTCGCATGTGGTTGTCGTGCACCAGAACGTTCTCGCTGGGCACGTCGATGCGCTTGCCGTCGGCGTTGCGTCCGGACTTGATGGCTGTGCAGTCGTCACCGTTGTTGAACCGCGAATTCCTGATCACGACGTTCCTGCTGGGCTCGGGGACCACCCCGTCGCTGTTCGGCCCGTTCGGACTGTCCAGGTTCACGTTGTCGACGGTCACGTTCTCGGACAGCACCGGATGGATCATCCACATCGGCGAATTGGTGAGCGCACCAGGATGCTCGAGCTGTCGTAGAACTGCACGAAGTTCGGGCGCAGCTCGCTGTCCGCGCCGAAACCACGCTGCTCGACCGGAACGCCGTTCTCGGCCATCTCGAACAGCTCGTCGCGGTGCTCGGTCTCGAGCACACCACCGTGACCGTTGGACTGCTGCTTCCACGGCCACCAGTGGTCCTCGTCCGCCCGACCGTCGAGCGTGCCGGTTCCGGTCGATGGCGACGTTGGTGACGTCCTCGGCACAGATGAACGGCGAGTAGTTGTACAGCTCGACGCCCTCCCAGCGGGTGCGCACGGGAGGCAGGTAGTCCTCGCGGTCCTGGCTGAAGCGAACCGTGGCCCCTCGCCGACGTGCAGGTTGACGTCGCTGCGCAGGTGGATCGCTCCGGTGCGAAACTCGCCGCCACCTTCGACGTTCCGGTGGCACCGCACCTGCTGCCGGAACTGTCCGGTCAACTGGCGTTGTGCGTGCCGCTGGCGGGGATGGTGGAAGACATCGACCGGGCGAGCCCGGACGAGCTCGGAGCACTGGCCCGGCCCAGCGAGGTCCGGGTCGACGCACGTGGGGCCCGCGCCGACACCGCCCCCGGAAACGGGCTGGTGTTCGACCTCTCCTGCTGAGCCGCCACAGCGCGTCGTCTGCCTGGCCGGGTTCCCGCGCACGGTCGGCGGCGTCCCGGAGAGCACCCCGGCACTCCGCCTACACTGCACCGGGAGGGTGAACGTGCCGTCGCGCTGCCACACGACGACCGGCCGAGACCTGCGCGCACCAGCCGTGGTCCCGGCCGCGGGAGCGGTCGAGCACTTCGTCGCGGGGACGGAGCGGTTCCGAACGACCGGACCGCTCCCCGTCCGGAAGACCTCCCGAGGAAAACATCATCACCCGAGAAGAGGGACACGATGCCGCAGGCACACGCCGAAGTCCGAACACAACGAGCACAGCGCTACCTCAAGCAGCTCGCCTCCCACCTGGGAGAACGGTGCGAGATCACCGAGGAGACCGACAGCACCCGGATCACCCTGCCGCGGGACCGGGGAACCGGGCACTGCCTGCTGACGCCGCACGCCGAGACGCTGACCATGCACGCCGAGGCCGACACCACCGATGACCTGGCCAGCGTGCAGGACGTCATCGGCCGTCACCTGGAGCGTTTCGGCGAGCGGGACGGGCTGACCGTCGCGTGGTCGGCGGAACAGCCGCAGCAGTAACGCGATCCTCCCGAACCGGACAACACCGCGGAACCACCACATGAGCGGGACCACACCGGATCGCCCACCGGGGCCGGGCCCGACGAGCGAAAACGGCGTCCGGAGCCGTTGTTCGCGCCACCACGAGCGGGCTCAGCGCCCGGTGGGCGGTCTCCGGACCGCACCCTCGTTCTCGACGCGGACCACACCGCCGAAGCCCTTTTCGCGGAGCGTGCCGAGCAGGTGCGCCCCATCGGTACGGCCAAAGGACGAACAGCCGGCCCCGCTCAGGGCAGTTGCCGACCACGATCCGCTCATCCCGCTGATCCTGCGCTACGCCCGGCCACTCCTCCGGGCGCCGGCGGCGCGGCCCCGGCGGTGTCCGGGGCCGCGCGGCAGTCGCGTCCAGTTTATTTTTCTCGGCAGTTATATAACCAATTGGTCATCCTCAGTCCATGGCCACTGCTTTCGCCGCGCTCGCCGACCCGCACCGTCGGCAGATCCTCGACCTGCTGCGCGCTCGTGAGCGCGCGGTGAGCGAGCTGGTCGACCAGCTGGGCCTGAGCCAACCCGGGGTGTCCAAGCATCTGCGGACGCTGCGCGAAGCCGACCTGGTGACGGTGCGCCACGACGCCCAGCGGCGCTGGTACGGACTGTGCCCCGAACCGTTGACCGAGGTCGATGACTGGCTGGCGCCGTACCGTGCCTTCTGGTCCGACCGCCTCGACGCCCTGGAACGCCACCTGGAGGAGAACCCGGATTGAACGCGATTCTGCGAAGTTCATCCGGTCGAGCGGATGTGGCGGGCGGTCAGTGAGCAGGCCGAGCTCGCAAGCCTGATGCCCGCTGCCGCGGACTGGCCCCCGAGGAGGGGAGGTGTTCGAGCTGGGCGGCCAAACCGGACAGATCACCGAACTCGATCCGCCGCACGTGATCGCCTGGACCTTCGCCGATCAGGTGTTCCGGTTCGAACTGAGCACCGAGGGGGAGGGTTGTTTCCCGGTGTTCACCCACGTCTTCGACGAGACGACACCGGCAGCGCGAACCGCCGCCGACTGGGACCGCTGCTTCGCCCGCCTCGATGCCCTGCTGGCCGGTCGGACGATGAGCGAAATCGCCTCCTCGGCGGCCTGGCCGGACGTGCACGAGCGCTACGCGGCGAGCTGGGGCATCGACCCCGAGATCGGGCGGACGGCCCACGCCGAGCGCACGTCCGGCTGAGCAGCGTCACGCCTGCTCTCGGCTCTCTCGTCCGGACCCCGACCAACACGGCCACCGGTCGTCCGGCAGCGCGAGCGGCGGAGAGCTGCTCGCCCCGACCCGCTCACCCTGAGGCCACCCGCCGAGCGAGACGGCTCAGAACCGTACCGGGAACACGAACGCCGTCGGCAGCGGGAACAGGGTCCGCTCGGCACAGCGGTCACGGGTGGATTCGGCCGGCACACCCGGCAGGTGTCCCCGTCCGGGTGATCCTCATGTGTACCGGATCACCGGAGCGGGTACTCCGCGGCCGGGAACCAACCGCGCCGCCGCCGTTCGCCTGCGAGCGGCAGCGGCGCGGACGGTCGGACACGACGAATCGGTCCGAAGGGAGTATTCGGATGGCCGGTGGCACGCCAACGGCGGACGTGACGACGGAACAGGCCAACGCGATCACACAGGCCTGTGTGCAGAAAGCGCACGAGCTGGACCTGCTCATGAACATCGCCGTGGTCGATGTGGGCGGAAACCTGAAGGCGTTCACGCGCATGGACGGAGCCTGGCTGGGCAGCATCGACATAGCGATCAAGAAGGCCCGCACGGCACGTCTGTTCGACATGCCCAGCGGAGACCTCGGCCCCATGGCCCAGCCCGGCCAGCCGCTGTACCACATCGAGTTCTCCAACGGCGGACTGATCACCTTCCCCGGCGGGATCCCCCTCGCGAACGGAAACGGCCAGGTGGTGGGTGCCGTGGGCGCCAGCGGCAGCACCGTCGACAACGACCAAGCGGTCGCCCGTGCGGGCGTGTCGGCATTCGACTCGACAAGCGCACAGTGACAACGGGGACGGAGTGATCATGAAAGCTGTGGTGTACCAGGGTCCGTACGACGTGACGGTGCAGGAAGTCGCCGACCCACGACTCGAGGACCCCACGGACGTGCTGGTTCGGATCACCACGAGCGCGATCTGCGGATCGGACCTGCACATGTACGAGGGACGGACCGACGCGCAGGCCGGCATCGTCTTCGGCCACGAGAACATGGGCGTCATCCAGGAAGTCGGTTCCGCGGTGACCACCCTGCGTCAGGGCGACCGGGTGGTCCTGCCGTTCAACGTGGCCTGCGGCTTCTGCACCAACTGCCGAGCGGGCAAGAGCGCGTTCTGCCTGACCGTCAACCCACCGGGGGCGGGCGGTGCCTACGGCTACGTGGGAATGGGCCCGTACTCGGGCGGTCAGGCCGAGTACCTGCGCGTTCCCTTCGCCGACTACAACTGCGTGCCGCTGCCACCGGGCGAGGAGCACGAAAACGACTTCGCGCTGCTGGCCGACATCTTCCCCACCGGTTACCACAGCACCGTGCTGGCCGGGGTGCAGCCCGGCGAGACGGTCGCCGTCTACGGAGCCGGTCCGGTCGGGTTGATGGCGGCCTATTCGGCGCTGCTCAAGGGAGCCTCCCGGGTGTTCGTCGTCGACAAGGTCCCCAACCGCCTGCAACTGGCCTCCCGGATCGGGGCCGAGCCGATCGATTTCACACAGGGGAATCCGGCCCAGCAGATCGCCGACGCGGTGCGCGACAGCGGAACCGACCGGGGAATCGACGCGGTGGGTTACCAGGCCACCGCGGCCGAGGGCGAGGAACAACCGGCCCTCGTGCTCAACCAGCTGGTCGACACCGTCCGTCCGACCGGAACGATCGGCGTGGTCGGGCTCTACCTGCCCTCCGATCCCGGCGCTCCCAACGAGAACGCCGCAAAGGGCGAACTGCTGTTCAGGGTCGGGCGCTACTTCGAGAAGGGGCAGAAGATGGGCACCGGCCAGGCCGACGCCAAGCAGTACGCCCACCAGCTCCGCGACCTGATCACCGCCGGTCGGGCCAAGCCCAGCTTCGTCGTCTCCCAGCACCTGCCGCTGAACAGCGCTCCGGACGCGTACTCGCGCTTCGACAAGCGCGAGGAGGGGTACTCCAAGGTGCTGCTCCAGCCCGGCACATCGAGGTGACGGTGCCCCGGACCACCCCCGTTGCCCCGTGCCCGGGACAGCGGGCGGGGTGAAGGCCGTGCTCGAGGCCCGGACCGCCACGGCGGTCCGGGCCTCGAGCACGTTCGGAGGCGACGTCGTGTGTCCGTCCGCCCGCTTCGGGGAGGAGTCGCAGGGCGGACACGTGGGATCGGGTGCTCCGGGACCGCTGACGTCGTGGTGCCCGTTGAGCTCCCGGCGGGACGAGCGGCTCGACACCGGCCGGGAATCCGTGCCGGTCCCGTGAACGTTGGCGCCGGTGTGACCACACCAGTGCGCTTCTCGGTCCTGGATCGCTCGCTCGTCCGACACGGGCGCGACCCCGCGGAGTCACTGCGCCGCACCGTCCGATTCGCCGCGGAGACCGAAGCGCTCGGGTACCACCGGTTCTGGGTGGCCGAGCACCACGGCGTTCCCGGGGTGGCCGGATCGGCTCCGACCGTGCTCGCCGCGGAGATCGCCGCGGCGACCTCCCGGATCCGGGTGGGAACGGGAGGGGTGATGCTGCCGAACCACCAGCCGCTCGTGGTGGCCGAGCAGTTCGGCGTCCTCGAGTCGCTGCACCCGGACCGCATCGACCTGGGGGTGGGGCGCTCGCTCGGCTTCACCGCGGCGGTGCGCCGGGCGCTGGGTACCGACCGGGACGCCGCGGAACGGTTCGGCGCGCAGCTGGCCGAACTGCTCGGCCACTTCGCGGGAGGACCGGATTCGCCGGTGCACGCGGTTCCCTCCGGGGGACGTCGGATCCCGGTGTTCGTGCTGGCCACCGGCGCGGGCGCCGAGCACGCCGCTGAGGCGGGGCTGCCGCTGGTGATCGCCGCCCCACGCGGTGACGACGCGCTGCTGCGCTCGATCGAGCTCTACCGCCAACGGTTCCGCCCGTCGGAGTGGGCACCGCGGCCCTACGTGGTGCTGTCCCGTTCCGTCGCGGTCGCCGAAAGCACCGAACGAGCCCGCCGCCTGCTCCTGCCCGAAGCGTGGGCCGGCGCGTACTCGCGCGTGCACGGGGTCTTCCCACCACTGGAGCCGGCGGAGGACGTCCTCGCGCGGCGAATGAGCAGCCGGGAACAGGAACGGTTCGAACTCGCCATGCGCGGCCACGTGTACGGCACCGCCGAGGAGGTCGCCGACGCGCTGCACTCCCTGGTGGACACAACAGGAGCCGACGAGGTGCTGGTCACCACCAGCGGCGGCCACGACGAGGACGCCCTGCTCGACTCCTACCGGCGACTGGCCCGGCTGATCCCCGCGGAACGCTGACCCCGCACACGAGGCCGCCCCGGAACCGAGCGCCCGGACCCGGTGGGTCCGCAGCGGACACAGCCGGTCAGTCGATGCGCAACGCCTGTACGGGGCAGAGCTCCACGCCCTGTTCGGCGGCGTCCTCCTTGCCCGGGGGAACCTCTTTGCCCTGGCCGATGTCGCTGTAGCCGTACTCGTCTAGTGTGAACAGCTCCGGATCGACGATGTTGCACTGGCCGCGGGCGTCGCACAGCTCGTCGTCCACGCTGACCCTCATGAGTGCTCACCTCTCCCGCGCGGTTACCCGGTCCGACACGGACAGCCTACCGACGCATCCGCCCCGTGACCGACCGGACTCCTCGGTGCGGCAGCAGAAATCCTCCTCCGCGCGCCGGCGGAGACGCCACCGTCCGACGCTTCGAGGACCGGAATTCCCGCTCGGACCCTGCTCCCACGGAAGCACGGGGCCGACGACTTTCCGGCAGGAACCGCCCGTGCCGCACCGCACGCACGGCTCCCCGGGAAGTTGCGTCCACCTGGACGCGCGACGCGCACACCGGCTGTCAGCCGAGCGCGCGGACGGCGACGATCAGTCCGGCGGTTCCGGCCCCGGGCCACGGCGGTTCCACTCCATACGCGACCACGGACGGCTCAGCTCGTCCCGAGTGAGCACTTCCCGCGGGGCCAGGCTCTCGAGAGCGTGCGCCTCGTCGTGCCGGGCGAAGACCGAGCCGGTGTAGCGGTGCCCGGTGTCGGCCGCGATGAACAGCACGGCCCTGTTCCGATCCACCGAGCTCTCCCAGTTCGCCACGAGATACGCCGCTCCGCTGGACAGCCCCGCGAACACCGCGTGCCCGCGAAGCAGCTCGACGCTTCCGGACAGGGCCGCGTCGAACGCGGTCCAGTGGATCGTGTCGTACAGGCCGTGCACCACGTTGTCGAACCGGATGGAACTGCCTATCCCGGCGATGATGATGTCGGGGTCGGCGACGTGCTCACTCCCGAACGTGACACTGCCGAAGGGCTGCACCCCGACCAGCCGGACGTCGCTCGAACGCTGCCGCAGGTAGACCGCCAGCGCCCCCGTCGAGGCCCCGGAGCCCACCCCGCCCACCACCGTCAACCCCTCGGCACCGAGCTCGCGCACGATGTGGTCGGCGACGGTTCGGTAACCGAGGTAGTGGATGTCGTCGTGGTACTGGCGCATCCAGTGGTACTCGGGATGTCGCCACAGGATCTCGCGGACACGCCGCACCCGACGGTTCTGGTCGAGTTCGAGGCTTCCCGAGGGGGGCATCCGCTCCAACGTCGCGCCCAGCACCTCGAGCTGCACCCGCAGCGTCTCGTCCACGGTCGTCGAACCGACGATGTAGCACCCCAACCCGAAACGGTGACAAGCCAGGGCCAGCGCATAGGCGTAGATCCCGCTGGAACTGTCCAGCACGGTGTCCCCGGGACGCACACGCCCCTGTTCGAGCAGGCGTCGTACCGCGGCCAGCGCCGAGACGACCTTCATCGTCTCGAATCGAACGCAAAAGACCCGGTCGGTGAGCCGCACCAGGTCCGGGCGGCTGATCGCGTCCGCGATGTGCTCGTCCATGTTTCGCGTCCTTCCGGGACGGGATAGTTCCTGAACAGGTGGGAGAACGGGATTCCGCGCCGGTTCAGCGCGCGCACGCACTCCCGCAGTCGACCTCGGAGCCCGGGAGCGTCCGGTTCGAAAAGCAGCCCCGCGACGTTCCCGCTGTGCGCCACCTGCACACCGGCCGCGCCGACCTCCCCCGCGATCTCCTCGAGCGCGCCCAGCTCCTCCTTGGGCAGGAATCGCTGGTTGTGCCGGGCGCTCTCGGTGCTGACCCGCCCGAGCAGCGCCACGTCGGACTCGGAGACGGCCCGTCCGAGCATGCCGCGCAGCCGCTGGAACGCCCGCACGTCCGCTTCCCGCTCGGCACCGGAGCCGACGCGGAGCGTGTCCACGGTTCCGCCTCCCCCGGTCACACAACCGACCACGATCACCCCGGGCAGGGCCTTGCCGAAACGTTCGAGGACACGCCCCTGGCGCTGGGCGAACAGCAGGGCGTGGTCGTCCAGCATCAGCGGATCCGAGGCTCCCTCGGAACGCACGGCTATCGCGGCGATCGTGTTCCAGGGCAGCGACACCCCGGAACCGGCGGCAACCGCCCGGACGGTGGCGATGACGTCGCTGGTCGAAGAGCCCATGCCGAGTCCGAGTGGCACGGTGCTGGTCAGCCGGATCCTTCCTCCGCAGGAGCCCCGCCGGCCACGGCGTCGGCACTCCGCACCGGCGAGCACCGCCGCGGTGGCGGCCTTGGTTTTCGTCCGCGGGTGGACGCTCAGCTCCTCCGGATCCGTCCCGGGAACCGGGGTGAACTCGGCGTAGACGCCGGGACCGAAGACGGGAAGTGTGGTCAAACCACGGCACAACCGCCCGTCGGAGTCCCGGAAGACTCCCTGCAGGATCTCGCCGTGGTGACAGGAGCAGTACCCGAGCACCGTCCCTTGGGAGAGCGCGAGGTTCATGAGTCGACTTTCGGGAGGCGATACCGGTACACGGCCGTGGAATCGGCGCTGAACTGCGAGAACGGGAACGGCTCGGCCAACAGCGCGGTCACCCCGCCGCCGAGGAAGGCCCGGGCGATGTTGCTCCCCGTCTGGGCGTAGACCACCAACGGCAGTTCCCGGCGGCGGCAGTGCGCGACGATTCCGTCGAACGTCCCGTTGCCCAGGGTCATTCCCGTGGCGACCACGGCCTCTGCCGCGTGCAGCACCTCGCCGGTGGTGTCGGCGACCGGATCGCCCCACCGCGTGCTGCTGGTGTTGAAGTCGCAGGGCAGACATCTTCCGCCACGTTCACGGATGGCGGCCACCAGGGGGTCGACCACCCCGATCAAGGCGACGTTCGCACCGGGGGCGATCTCCAACAGCCCGGCGATGGCCGCGTCCCGTGCCTCGGCCCGGCTCTCGGGAGAGCCCGCAGGAAGCACGGCCCGCTCGGCCCCGGCACTCGGGCCGTGCGGTTCGAGCACGCCGAGGTAGGCGTCCAGAGCAGCGATCCGCAGCGGCAACGGCGCGTGGCGCAGCAGCAGGTCCAGCGTCACCCCCGAGCACCGTTCGCAGATTCCCGGGTCCAGTTCGGCGGGCTCGAAGGCGCACGCTCCGAAGACCGCTCCGACCCGGACCAGCACGTACTGGTTGCGGTAAGTCACCTCCCCTCCGGCCAGTCGGGTGCCGTGGTGAACCCAGAACACGCTGGTGGCGCTCAGCGATTCGGGCGCGGGGCCCCACTTCCCGGAAAGGGCCCCGCTCATCAGGGCCTCGACGTCCTCGTCCGCACGGATCATGTTCACTCCAGGAAATTCCGGATTCCGCCACCACAGCACCGCTCGAGAGCGCGCTCTCCCACCGTCGGAAGAACTCGGTGCGCGGAATCCTCACAACGACGACACGACGATTCGAAAGATCGTGTCGGATGACAAAGTCACGAGAGCCGGTACAGCCTCACCGCTGTGCTGCCCGGTGCATCAGTTCTCGACCGAACGCAGGTATTCGGCGAGTCTCTCCGCTGCCTCCACATTGCGCGGACCACTCACGGCGGCTCCGTAGTCGAGGACGTGGAAGCGGTCGTTGCGCACCGCCGGGGTCGAGGACAGCGGCGGGAACGACTTGAGGAACTCGATTTTCTCGTCCACCGGCTTGTCCCCGTAGTCGACGACGGTGATCACCTCGGGGTTGGCGTCGACCACCTTCTCCCAGCCCACGGTCGTCCAGCGCTTCTCGAGCCCGGACAGGACGTTGCGCCCTCCGGCCAGGGACACGATCGCGTTGGGGGCGGCCTGGTTACCGGAGGTGAACGGCTTGTCCGTTCCCGAGTCGTAGACGAACACGCTCGTGAGGTCCTCGGGCCGCTGCTCGCGCAGCTTCGCCGCACGTTCCTTCAGGTCCCGCACCACCTCCCGCGCGCGCTGTTCGACGCGGAAGATCTTCCCGATGTCGATCAGGTCGATGTACAGCGCCTCCAGCGGGGGAACGCTGACCGGGTCGCTGCCGTAGTTGAAGCAGCTCTCGGTGTGCTGGTAACTGCGTATTCCGAACCGCTCCAGCTTCCGCGGGGTGATCCCCCGACCTTCGCTGAAACCGGAGTTCCACCCCGCCAGCACCCAGTCGGCCTTCGCCGACAGCACCACTTCGAGGCTGAGCACGTCGGTGCTGAGAGTTTCCACCGACTCGTAGTCCTCCTTCCACGGGGATCTGGCCACCGAGCGGTCGGCGGTGCTCGGCATGACGATGCCGCGCATCCGGTCGGCCAGCCCGAGCGCGAACATCTTCTCGGTACTGCTCATGTCGTAGGCCACGGCACGTCTCGGCACCGGGTACTCGATCTCCTCGCCGCAGTTCTCGACGGTCACCGTGCCGTTCTCCCGCGAGGTGGAGTCGACCTCGGCCCCGCAAGCCGTGGTCAGCAGGCACGCGACCAGGCCCGCGGCGAACAGGGGGGTGCTCCGGTTCAAAGGTGTTTTCCTTCCGTGCTTTCCGGATCGAGCGTGTAGTGCAGCTGGACGACTCCGGTCCCAGGATGTGTCCCGACGGACGGAGTCACCCCGAAAACCCGGCGCACGGCACTCGGGGTGAGCACTTCGGACGGTTCTCCCGCCTCGACCACCGAACCGCCGTGGAAAACGGCGATGCGATCGCAGCACGCCGCCGCCAGGTTGAGGTCGTGCAGCGCCACGAGCACCGTTAGGCCGCACCCGCGCAGGTAGCTCAGCAGCTCCACCTGGTGCCGCACGTCGAGGTGGTTGGTGGGCTCGTCGAGCACGAGAACGCTCGGCTGCTGGACCAGGGCCCGCGCGATCATCACGCGCTGGCGCTCCCCGCCGGACAGCGAGAGCAGGCCGCGCTCGGCCAGGTGGGCCGTGTCGGTTCGACGCATGGCGGCACGGCACAGCGCTTCCACCGACTCCCCCGTGTCCCGGGACTCGCGCGGATGCGGAAAACGCCCCATCGCCACCGCCTCGAACACGGTGAAGTCGAGATCGGCGCCGTTGTCCTGGGTGACCGCGGCTATCATGCGGGCGCTTTCCCGCAACGGGAGAGCGGTCAGGTCCGTGTCGTCGAGCCACACCCTGCCCGAACTCGGTCGAACCGCCCGGTAGAGGCACCGCAGCGCGGTGGACTTGCCGCTGCCGTTCGGGCCGATCAGGCCGAGAACCTCACCGCTGTACGCCTGGAGCGTGAGGTCGTGCACCAGTGCCCTGCCTGCCTTGCGGACCGAGATCTCCTCGAGCGTCACACGCATGTCAGTGGCCTCCGAACAGGTAACCGTTCCGGCGCAGCAGCACGACGAACACCGGAACACCGATCAACGCGGTGACCACGCCCAGCGGCAGCTCGCGCGGTGCGAACAACGTCCGGGACAGCAGGTCCACCCAGACCAGCAGGACCGCCCCGGCAGGCGGGGCTACGGCGAGCACGCGACGGTGCCCCGGCCCGGCCACGATGCGCGCGAGGTGCGGCATGACCAGCCCGACGAAGCCGACGGCGCCGCTGACCGCCACCAGCGCGCCGGTTACCAGCGCGGTCAACGCGAACAGGTTCCTGCGCAGCGCTGTCGCGTCCACGCCGAGACTCGCCGCCGCCTCGTCCCCGAGGGACAGCACGTCCATGCGGGCACTGCTGCGCTGGAGCACGACCATCGCCACCACCACCGAGAGCGTCGCCAGCGGCAGCGATCCCCAAGTCGCTCCGCCCAGGCTGCCCATCAGCCAGAACAGCACGGAACGGGCGGTTTCCCCGCGGGGAGCGAAGAACACGATCACGCTCATCAGGGCCTGGAACGCGTAGGCCAGCGCCACTCCCACCAGCACCAGCCGCAGCGGTGTGAGTCCCGCCGCGGTGCGGGCGGCCAGGTACACCAGCACGGAGGCCCCCAACGCGGTCAGGAAGGACGCCGTCGACAGGGCGTAGACCCCCAGCCCGACGAACAGTCCCAGGGAGGAGACGGCGCTGGCCCCCACCGAGGCTCCGGAGGAGATCCCCAGGATGAACGGGTCGGCCAGTGGATTGCGCACCAGCGCCTGCACCGCGACACCGATGACGCTCAGCCCGGCTCCGACCACCGCTGCCAGCAGCACGCGGGGCGCGCGTACCTGCCAGACGATCGAGTACTCGGCCACCTCGGTGGAATCGATCGTGCCTCCCGTCAGCGCGGCCCCCAGGTACCGGACGGTGTCCCCGATCGGAACGGCCGTCGGGCCCAGCGCGATCCCGAGCAGCAGCGACAGGAGCAGCACCGGGATCAGTGTCGACACCACCGGTGTCAGCCCCGGTCTCGTCCGCACGCCGGTCGACGTGGAACGAGGTCTCGAGCGAAGCACGCACCGTCCTCCTCGAAAAGCATCACTTGTCCGGGTGATCAAAAGACCCCACCCGAACGCACTGCGTCACACCTTGATACTAATAATGAAAATCATTTTCGTCTACACCTCCCAGCGCGAGACCGTGATCACACCTCGTCGGGGCACCCCGCCCCGCTTCGTCCAACCGGGACACCGGGGTCCCGCGGCCGACAGGGGTCATGTTTTTGAAAATGATTATCGTAAGCTTTAAGTGCCTCCAGGCACGGTCCGGAACGAACAGGCACCGCACAGCACGATCGGAGTCACCATGACCACGACCGCGGAACCGAACACGTCCCCCTCGCCCCCGCCGCGGAAATCCGTGCTGCTCGACAGCGGTTTCCTGCGCCTCTGGGTCGGTTCCACGGCCTCCGGGATGGCCACGTGGGCCCTCCCCTTCGTCCTCGGTCTCGCGGTGCTGCGGACGACGCTGACCCCCGCCGAGATCGGGCTGCTGCTCGCGACGCGCACCGCGGGGTTCCTGGTGGCCGTTCCACTGGGTGGCGTGTGGACCGACCGGCACTCCGCGCGCGGCGTCGTCCTCGTCTCCGGAGCGCTGGCCGCGGCGGCGACACCGGTGATCGCGGTGGGCATGGGCGAGTCCACGCTCCTCACCGCCTGCGCCGCCGCCGTGGTCGGAATCGGCCAGGGCACCACGCGCCCGGCCTACCAGGCGTTGACCGCCGAAGTGGTCGACGAGGCCCGACGCCAGCAGGCCAACGCCGCGCGGACGCTCTCCGTACGCGTGAGCACGCTGGTGGCCCCAGGTGGCACCGCGTTGCTGGCCACAGTGCTCAGTGTGCGGTGGCTGCTGCTGATCACCGCCTCGCTCTGGCTGGTGTCCGCGCTCGCTCCCCCCAGGGGCGCACTCCCCGTCCACGACGGGGAGCACTCCCCCGGCGTCGTCGGCGGATTCGTCGACGGACTGCGCGAAGCCCGCCGCCACCCGTGGTTCCCGGCCGGGCTGGCCGCGCTGAGCACCGTGATCACCTTCGGCTACTCGACGACCAGCGTCATTCTGCCCATGATCAGCCGGGACCGCTACGGAACCGAGTTCGTGCTCGCGGGAGCGCTGACCGCCTACACCGCGGGAGCCCTTCTCGGGGCGGTGATCATCGCTCGCTGGCGCCCGGGTTCCCAGGGGTGGGCGGCCCTGGGCGCGCTGGCCTGCTACGGCTTCGCCCCGCTTACCCTGCTTCTCCCCGTCCCGGCCGCCGTGGTGTTCGCGGGGTACGCGATGGCCGGAGTCGGCATCGAACTGTTCAACGTCCCCTGGTTCACGGCCACCCAGCGCGAGGTCGACCCCCGACTGCTGGGCCGGGTGTCCTCACTGGACTTCCTCGTCTCGTACGGGCTCGCTCCGCTCGGCCTGGCACTGATCGGTCCGGCGGTCGACCTCCTCGGAACCACCTGGGTGCTCGGCACCAGCGCGCTGCTGTGCTGCGCGGTTCCCGCGCTGGTCACCACGGCACCGGGAACCCGGCACTTCTCCCGAAGCCACGCGCGAACCGCCTAGCTCGAGTCCCGCACCGTTCACACCGGCGCGCCGCGCGAGGCCCCTGGTGGGCCGGCACTCGGCGGTGCAGGCCCACGTCACCGAGCGGAGGCGTCGTGACTTCGCCGCCTCCGTGGCGGAACTCGGTGCGGTCCGGCTGTCCAACGAGCCCCCGGTCATCGTGACCAGCGCCGAACACGCCCACCAGACAGCACCTGGCCACCACCGACTCGAACCGCACCTGGGTCAGCGGCACCGCTGAACCGGTTCGGCCCGTTCCGGCACGCGGAGTGCCGGCTGTCGACGCAGGGAAGAACGCGAGTCAGGAGGGCAGCTGGCTGATCGCCGCCAGCTTGGCGTGCTGCACGTGCACGCGCACGATCGCCGCGACCATGGAGGCATCGCCCGCCGCGCAGTGGGCGACCAGCTGGTGGTGTTCGTTGCGGGCTTCCTCGTCGCGCTGCCCGGTGGCGGCGAGATTGATGTAGCGCTCGCACGTGTGCCAGAGCATCCGCACGTGCCGTTGCACGGTTCCGTCGCCGAGGCCGGCGAACATGGCGAAGTGGAACGCGCGATGTGCCCGGAGCTTCTCGGCACGGTCCTCGTCGGGATCGAGAGCATCGAGCCGGTCGAGTTCGGTCCTCATGGCCTCGGCGACACCGAGGTGGTCGTTGCGCACCGCCCGTTCCGCGGCCATGACCTCGAGGGTCTCCAGCAGCCGGAAGCAGTCCTCGAGCTCCTGCTGGTGCAGGGGGCTGACCACGGCTCCCCGGTGCGGATACATCTCGACCAGCCCCTCGGCGACCAGCTCACGAAAGGCCTCCCGGAGCGGCACCCGACTGACGTCCAGCTCGTTGACGAGCGTGTCCACCCGCAACCGGGTGCCGGGTGGGTAGTTGCCGAGCACGATGCGCCGGCGGATCTGATCGGCGACGACGTCGGTCCGTGTCTCGGCCGCACCTTCTTCGGCTCGGCTCACCTGCGGTCCCTCCTGTCGGTTCTCACCGACCCAGCTTGCCACCGCAGGCTCCCGAGACCACCGTCCCTGCTACCGGCCCGCGGGCCGCATGTCCGGCACCACGACGTCGCCACCGCGCACGACCGGCTCGTCGTCGGGGTGGAGATCACGGTCCCGCACGGAGACGTCGAAGTGGCACGGGACGTCGCTCGGGCCGCCTGATCGGACGGGGCGAGGAACGCCGCGCGGCTGGTCGATTGGGGATCCCGGCCGGCCCCGGAGAGCAGTGGGCTGCGCCCGCAGGAGAGGACGTGGTGCCGCGGTCCGTTCGCGTGCACGTGTTCGCTCGTGCCAACGGTTTCCGTCACAGTTGTGCCTCCGCTCCGGGGAGCCCGTCCAGGGGCGGTCCGATGTAGCTCTCCGCGAAGTTCCGCGCGTATGCGGGCGAGTTCCGCAACTGCCACAACCGGGACTGCTGCAGCTTCTGCCGGAAAGCCGCGTCCGGCGAGTCGGACGGGTAGTAGGTGTGCATCATGTGCAGCAACGCGTGACTGAATTCCTGGGCCTTCCAGACGTCCGGAACCCGTCGCTGCGAATACCGGTCCAGCTCGGCCTCGTCACCGGATCGCAGGTGCCGCACGACGGTGTCGGCGAATTCGGCCGCGTCCGCGATGGCGAGATTCATCCCCTTGCCCCCGGAGGGCGTGATGATGTGCGCGGCGTCCCCGAGCAGGAAGACCCGGCCGTACCGCATCGGCTCGACGACCCGGCTTTCCATCTCCAGGATGTTCTTGCTGAAGATCTCGCCCTCGTTCAGGGTCCATCCAGGTTTGGCCAGCCTGGTTCTCAGCTCCGTCCAGATGCGCTCGTCCGGCCAGTCCTCGATCGTGTCGCCGAACGGGACCTGCAGGTGGAAGCGGGTCACGGTGTCCGAACGCAGCAGATGACCGGCGAAGCCGTTCTCGTGCTGGGCGTAGACCGTGTGCTCCGCGGAGGGCTCGGCGTGGGCGAGCAGGGTCAGCCAGCGGAACTCGTGCCGCATGGTGTACTCGGTGATCGCCTCGGCGGGAACGCCGTGCTTGCTGACACCGTGCTGACCGTCGGCGCCCGCGGCGTAGTCCGCCCGGAACACCGCGCCGTCCACGCACTCGACCACGACGTGACCGTATTCCTCGCGCACCGATCCCACCGTGGTGGCGCAGCGCACGGTCCCGCCCGCGGCCTCGTAGGCGTCGAGCAGGTCGGTGACGATCTCCTGCTGCGGGTAACCCAGTGCGGTGTCCCACCGTGGTGCGCGGAGTAATCGGTGAAGAAGCTCGTCCCCGCGGAACGGAACTCGCAGCCACGGTGCACGGCACCTTCCGCGTAGAGCCGGGAGGCCAGACCGTTCCTGTCGAGCAGTTCGACCGTGCGGCGCTCGAGCAGCCCGGCCCGCGAGCGGCCCACGATCTGCTCGCGGGTGCAGCGGTCGAGCACGACCGTGTCGACTCCCCGCGCGTGCAGCAGGTTCGCCACCGTCAGCCCGGCCGGTCCCGCCCCGAGGATCACCACCGTGGTGTCAGTGTTCGACACGACGCACCTCCTCGTCGAGTGCCGCGCCACCGCCCGGGATCCGCGGGGCGGTTCCGGTGGCGCGGAGCGGTTCACGTGCCGTCGCGGTCGTCGCGATGACCACGGGCAGGCCGAGCGCGCGCTGGACCGGTTCCACGGGTGACGGCGCCGAGTTCCCGTTCGACGCGCTCGTGCGCACCGGAGCCCCGGCCATCAGCGTGACGAGGCACGCGTACCCGATGACGTCCGTGCCCGCGTCGGCGAGTTCACCGGGGCACCGGTCGCCCTCGCCGACCATCGCGTGCAGCGACTCCGCGTCGACGTTGTGCGGTGCCGCGCTGCTGGAGTGGCACGCGCGGTCCTCGTGTCCCAGCAGCGCCGGGACCTCCGTTTCCATGGTGATGTTCGAGCTCGGCACGATGAGCCCGATCCGCTGCGTCGTCATGCTGCTCCGTGGAGGTAGGTGAGCGCGTCGCCGAGCTCGACGACGTCGCCGTACTCGGCCTGGATGTCGAGACCGGCCCGGTGCGGTTCCGCGGCGCGGTCCCCCAACGCAGTCGGAGACCACCAGGGCCGGGTAGCCGTACTGCGCCGCGTGCACCACGCTCGCCCGGACGCAACCGCTCTCGCCGCGCGTTTCTCCGGGAGCGGTTCGTCGGCGCTCCCGTCGAGGCGGGAATCCGGTTCGACCAGCGTGGTCCCGCGCCGCAGGCCCCCGGAGCCCGGTGCTTTGCGCAGCCACGCGGTGGTTTCCCCTCCCTCGGAGAGGATCGTGGTGAACAGGATCGGCACCCCCGTCGCACGGACGACCCGCAACAGCCGGGCCGTGGCGGCGACTTCGCCGTCCAAGTCCACGCCGATCCGGCTCGCCGGGTCGACGACCCCGGAAGTGAAGTCCACGAACAGCACCGCCGGCCCGGTGCCACGGAGCACGGGCTCACCGATTCCCGCGCGTCGACAACGTTCAGCGACGTCGGCGTGCTCGGTGGCTGCGCCCACGGACGCCCCTCCTCGTTACTGTCCCGTTGCGCCGCAAACCAGATTAAATTTAATGAAAAAAAGCTGTCAACGCTTCCAGTACTGACTGTTTAAAGCCAGTTTTCCATATCGACAGCCAGCGCATCACGGTGCTCGTAATTAAACATTCCGGACAACTCGCTAAGTGAGATACCGCTGTGACGGGTGCCGAGCAGGCCCGCACCCCACCACCGCCTACGGGCTCCACGGGTGCCGCACACTGTGGACGGCGTTGTGCCTCGGCAGGCTGCTCGCCTGAGCCGATCGCTCGCTCACCGGTCCCGTGGTCACGTGGGTGATCGACAACGACGTCGCCTTCACGCGGTCGGCGACCGAACCACACGCGCTCGGAGGGCTGATCGGCAGCCTGTTCCTCGCCGGATACGTGCTCACCCGGTTACCCAGCGGCCTGCGCGAGCTGCTCGGGCGCGAGCGGGGCGTGAACCGCTGGGACGTCCGCCCGGTGCGCTGCTGCCCGGCACCGGGCTCTTCCGCAACACCGTGCAGCCGATGTCGCAGGCACTCACCGCCGACCTCGTGCCGGAACAACAGCACGCCACGGCATTCGGCGGCATGGGGAACACGATCGGCGAGATCGGCGCACTCACCGACCCGGTGATCAGCGGTACCGTGCGTGACGCGACCGGATCCTGGGCACCGGCGGTGCACCTCAGCGCTTCGCGGGAGTCCCCGGGGCCGGATCACGCGGGAGAGCGCTCCGCGAGCACTTCCCGGCATGAAACCGCGCTCGAGCACCGCTCCGGCGCTTCCTCGTGTGCTCCACCACTCGCCGGGTGCCTGATCACCGGTCCTGCCCTCGAGAAGCGGCTACGGTCGGCGGGGGGTGGCGACGCTCGTCGAGGCCACCCGATCCGAACAGCGCGGGTTCCGCGAGCACAGCGGTTCCGGAGAGAGGAGCGACATGCCGGAGCAGAACCACCCCACCGTGGCGGTCACCGGGGCCACCGGTGCGCTGGGCAGCAGGATCGCGGCCGAACTCGCCGAGCGCGGTGCTCCTCAGCTGCTCGTCGCGCGTGATCCGTCCCGGTTGCCCGAGCTCGTCGGGGCCGAGCCGCGCGGACCGGCTCACTACGACGACAAAGCGGCCATGCGGCAGGCACTGCGGGGCGCCTCCACCCTCGTGCTGATCTCCTCGCACCCCACCGGCAAACGGCTGGAGGAACACGCCACCGCCGTCGAGGCCGGACGGGAAGCAGGCATCAACCGGGTACTGTACGTATCGCTGATCGGTGCCGATGTGATCGCGACCTACCGCAACGCCCGCGACCACTGGCTGACCGAACAGTTCCTGACCGGATCCGGGCTCCGCCACACGGTGTTCCGCTCCGGCCTCTACGCCTCCACCCCGGCCGCTCTCGCCGACGACGAGCTCGTCGTACGCGGACCGGGCGGCTCCGGCCGGGCCGCCTTCGTCACCCACGAGGACATCGCCGCCGCGATCACGGCCGCAGCCCTCGACGAGGACAACACCGAGCACGACGGCGCCGTCCTCGACGTCACCGGTCCCGAAGCCCTGACCCTGGAGGAGATGGTCTCCCGGATCGCCGAATCCACCGGCAAGCCCTACCGCTACGAGGACGAGAGCCTCGAGGAGGCCTTCGAACGGCGGTGGCGGCTGGGCGTCAGCGGCGCGCAGATCGAAGCGTGGATCTCCTGGTTCCAGGCCATCGCCCGCGACGAGATCTCCGCGGTCACCGACGTCGTCCCCCGGCTGACCGGTTCCCCGGCGACCCCGGTGCGGAACACGGGGTGGTGGCCCGAGCCGAACACGGCGTGGTGACAGCTCGCCGCACGGTGCTTGGTTGGCGACACGTCGGCGACATCTCCTCGCGACGTGTCGACCACCCGATCGCAGTCGCCGAGAAACAGCGCACCCCGCGGGCGGGGCGGAGCCGGAGCGGCCGATATGGACTCGTCCGGACTCCGCCCCTGGCCGCCGCCCCTGGGGAAAACTCCCGATTATAGGCAAAATCGGGAACACTTCGCGAGCGCGACGATGACAACCGGATTTTTCGCCCCCGCCGAAAACCGGCGCTATCGACACGAACCTCGCTCCGCAGAATACCGTCACCGCGGAGCACATCCGCGCGGTCACCGATCTCGGGCGAAACATTCTCACCACCTCCAAAATTCCCCGCAGTCACCCACGTTCCGAACGTGTTCCCCCCTCCCGCGCGGATCCGGGAATCGAATCGGAAAACAACACCGAAAGACTATCCTTAAAGGACATAAACTTTGTCCGCGCAATCCTTCCCCGGCAGGGACGAACCGGGGAGCGCGCGCACGACCGCAACCGGCGTCCGGGTACGCCGTCCGTCCGCACGACCGCCCCGGCGCTCTTGACGGCGACGGCTCCTTTTGCTCTACTGCGCCGCCGATGGAAACGTTTCCACCGAAGAGTCGGCGAGGAGGTGGGTGTCCGTGGTCACGATCCGCGATGTCGCCGCGCGTGCCGGTGTCTCACAGGCCACGGCATCACGCGCGCTGACCGGGTCGGACTCCGTCTCGGCCGGCGCGGTGGCGCAGGTACAGGCCGCTGTCGACGAGCTCGGTTACCGGACGAACCGGGCGGCCCGTTCGCTGCGCACGCACCGCACGGACACGATCGGATTGCTCATCTCGGACGTGCGCAACCCCTTCTTCTCCGAGCTCTCCTATGCGATCGAGCAGGCCGCGGCCGAGCAGGGCATCGCCGTCATCACCACCAACGCCGACGAGCGAGTCGAGCGCCAGACCGACTCGTTGCGCGCGCTGACCATGCAACAGGTGGACGGACTCATCATCGTCCCCCAGGGAGGCGGAGCGTTCGAGGAGATCTCCGAGGACATTCCGGTGGTACTGCTCGACCGTCGGGTAACCGGTGCCGACGCGCCCGTGGTGCACTCCGACAACAGGGCGGGCTCACAGCTGATGATCGACCACCTCGTCGGTCTCGGGCACACCGACATCGCGCTGATCTCCGGACCGCAGGCGACTTCCACGGGCCAGGAGCGCTTCGCCGCGGCGATCGAGAGGCTGCACGGTCACGGATGCGGTCCCCGGGAGGACTGCCTCGTCGAGGGCGATTTCCAGCTTGCCAGCGGCTATCGGGCGGCGACCCGTCTACTGGACCTGCCGCGGCGACCGAGCGCGATCTTCGCCGGGGACAACCTCATGGCCTTCGGAGCGTTGCAGGCGATCAGGGAGCAGGGCCTGCGGATCGGTCATGACGTGGCTCTGGTGTCTTTCGACGACACGGACTGGTTCCCGCTGCTCGACCCCCCCATGACCGTGATCAGCCAGGACGTGCACGCCCTCGGGATGCGCGCGTTCGACACTTTGCAGGCGCGCATGGACGGCCAGGACGCGCAGGACGCATGTCTTCCGGTGCGGATCACGGTACGTGGCTCCTGCGGCGCCGGATCAACGGCTCTACGAGCGAGGAGGAGATCGTGACGGCATCCCCACTGCTCCAGCTTTCGGGTGTGCACAAGCGGTTCGGAGGTATCAAAGCCCTCGATCGCGTGGATCTGACGGTGCACGCGGGAACGGTGCACGCGTTGCTCGGCGAGAACGGTGCGGGCAAGTCGACGCTGATCAAGATGATCGCCGGTGTTCACGAACCGGACGCGGGCGAGATCTTCGTGGACGGCGTGCCGGTGCGCATCCCCGACACGGCCACGGCGGAGTCGTTCGGGATCGCGACCATCCACCAGGAGCTCAACCTCGTGCCGTCCATGACCGTGGCCGAGAACATCACCCTGGGGCGCACCCCGCGTCGATTGGGACTGGTCAACCGCGGTGAGATGCGTCGGATCGCGCAGGACGCCCTCGACCGGATCGGCTTGCGGGTGGACCTGGACCGCACCGTGGCAAGCCTCGGCATCGCCCACCAGCAACTGGTCGAGATCGCCAAGGCACTCAGCGTCGACGCCCGGCTGCTCGTGCTCGACGAGCCCACCGCGGCGCTGACCAGCACGGAGACGGAACACCTCTTCGAGATTCTGCGCAGCCTGAAAGACCGTGGTGTCGGGATGGTGTTCATCAGCCACCACCTCGACGAGATCGCCGCGGTCGGGGACTCGGTCACCGTCCTGCGCGACGGCTCGTTCGTCGACGAGGTGCCCGCCGACGCGCCGGAGTCCCAGCTCGTGCGCCTCATGGTGGGCCGAGGCATCGAGAAGCTCTACCCGCGCCGGGCTCCCGCGACGGGGCGGCCCCGTCTCGAGGTGCGCGAGCTCTCCAGCCAGGGCCGGTTCGACGAGGTCAGCTTCTCGGTCCGGGCCGGGGAGGTCGTCGGGCTAGCCGGATTGATCGGCGCGGGACGTACCGAGGTGCTGCGCGCGATCTCGGGAGTGGACAAGTACGACACCGGGCAGGTCCTCGTCGACGGCGCCCCCGTCAGGGGCCAGGACGTCTCCGCCGCTGTCTCGGCGGGCATCGGTCACGTTCCGGAGGACCGCAAGGAACAAGGTCTCGTGCTGGACTTGTCGGTGGAGGACAACCTCGGTCTGGCCACCCTGTCCCGAACATCCCGCGGGCCCCTTGCCGACCTTCGTGGTCAACGACGTCGAGCCCGCGAGGTCACCGACCAGCTCCAGATCAAAACGGACGACGTGCGCAGGCCCGTCGGCTCGTTGTCCGGCGGAAACCAGCAGAAGGTCGTCTTCGGCCGCTGGTTGCTGGCGGGCTCCGGAGTGCTGCTTCTCGACGAGCCGACCCGCGGGGTCGACGTCGGCTCCAAAGTCGAGATATACGAGCTCATCAACTCTCTCACCAGCAACGGCGGCGCCGTGCTGCTCGCGTCGAGCGAGCTCCCCGAGGTCCTGGGCATCAGCGACCGGGTACTCGTCATGGCAGGCGGTCGAGTCGCGGGGGAACTGCCGAGTGCGGAAGCAACCCAGGACGCCGTCATGTCCCTCGCGGTCAAGGAGGTCGAACCCACCCATGTCCAGTGACACCACCACCAGCCCCCCGCGGGCGGAGACGCGATCCACCAGGCAGCGGATCAGCGCCCTGCTCGCGGAGAACGGAGCTCTGGTCGGCCTGCTGGTCATCTGCCTCGCGATGTTCATCGCCACCCCCGAGTTCCTCACGGCCCGCAACCTGCTCAACGTCGGTAATCAGGCAGCAGTGGTGGCCATCCTCGCTTTCGGCGTAACCCTCGTCATCGTCGCCGCCGGGATCGACCTCTCGGTGGGCAGCGTCGCCGCGTTGTCGGCCATCGGGTCGGGGTGGATAGCCGCCACGGGCCTGCCCGGCGTTCTCGGGCTCGTCGGAGGTCCCGTCCTCGGGATGCTCGCCGGGCTGGTCAGCGGCCTGGCTGTCGCCTACGGCAGGCTGCCCAGCTTCATCGCGACACTGGCGATGCTGTCCGTCGCACGCGGCCTGACGCTGGTGATCTCGGGTGGGCGACCGGTACTGATGCCGCCGGAGATCAACTGGCTGGGCGCCGAGATCGGACCGGTGCCCGTTCCGATCCTGGTGATGCTCGTGATGTTCGCGATCACCGCCTTCGTGCTCAACCGCACCGTCTTCGGCCGCTCGCTGTACGCCATCGGCGGCAACCACGAAGCCGCGCGACTGTCCGGACTGCCGGTGAAGCGGATCACCGCACGTGCTTATGCGCTCAGCGGCCTCTTCGCGGGGATCGCGGGACTGGTCCTCGCCGCGCGCCTGGAATCCGCCCAGCCCCAGGCTGCCGACACCTACGAGCTCGACGCCATCGCGGCCGTGGTCATCGGAGGTGCGAGCCTCGCCGGCGGCAGGGGGAAGGCCACGGGGACCCTGGTCGGAGCGCTCGTGCTCGCCGTCATACGCAACGGTCTCAACCTGCTCAACGTCTCCGCGTTCTGGCAGCAGGTCGTGATCGGACTCGTCATCGCTCTCGCCGTTGGCGCTGACGTACTGCGCCGCAGGGTTTCCTGAGGCCGCTGCTCGCGGTGCCCGGCGACGCGGCGAGACGTCGCGACTCACGTGCCGGCTGACCGACCAGCCGAGCGAGCCATTCCGCCAAATCCCGAAGTTCCGCCCCGATCCGATTCCCGGAGGAGAGTTCCGTTGAAAACAACACGCCTGGTCCGTGCGATGGTGGTCGCCCTCATCGCGTGCCTCACGGTGGGCATGACGGCGGCCTGTAACCGCGGTGGTGGCAACGAGGGCACGAAGATCGTGTTCGCGGTGTCCACACTCAACAACCCGTACTTCATCTCGTTGCGCGACGGCGCCCGAGCCGCCGCGCAGCGGGCGGGCGTCACGATCGAGGTCGTCGACGCCCAGAACGATGCGACGACGCAGCAGAACCAGCTCGCCAACGCGGTCACACAAGGCGCCGACGCCGTGCTGATCAACCCGGTCGACTCGAAGGCCGCCGCTGCCGCGGTTCGACCGGCGCTCGACGCCGACATCCCCGTTGTCGCGGTGGACCGCTCGGTTCAGGACGAACAAATCACCTCCACCGTGCGCAGCGACAACGTCGCGGGCGGCAAGAAGGCGGCGACCGCGCTGGCCGATTCGATCGACGAGAAGGGCGAGGTCATCGCCCTGCAGGGCGTACCGGGGACATCGGCGAGCCGCCAGCGCGGTGAAGGGTTCGACCAGGGCATCGAGTCCTACTCGGACATCGACGTCGCCGCGAAGCAGCCCGCGAACTTCAGCAGGACCAAGGCTTTGAACGTCACCACGAACCTGCTGCAGAGCAATCCCGATGTCGCGGGGATCTTCGCCGAGAACGACGAGATGGCCCTCGGCGCCGTCCAGGCACTCAGCGATCGCGCGGCGCAGGAGGTCGAAGTGGTCGGCTTCGACGGCACCGAAGAGGGGATGAAGGCGGTCGCCGATGGCGAGATGGCCGCCACGATCGCCCAACAGCCGGCCAAGCTCGGCAGGACCGCGGTGAACCTCGCCGAGAAGGCCGTCTCGGGCAAGAAGGTGCCCGAGCAACGGTCGGTCGAGGTCAAGACGGTCACGAAGCAGAACGTGGAGAAGTTCCGCCAGTGAGCCCACATGTCACGGTGATCGGGTCGATCAACGTCGACCTGTTCGCACAAGTTCCGCACCACCCGCGTCCCGGCGAGACGATCCTCGGCGACAGCGGGCAGCGCGCCCCGGGCGGCAAGGGCGCCAACCAGGCCCTCGCCGCCCGGGGCCAGGGGGCTGAGGTCGCCCTCGTGGGCGCTGTCGGCTCGGACAGCGACGCTGCCATCGCGACCGAGCGGCTGCGGACCGCAGGGGTCGACCTGGAGGAACTGAGGGTGACCACGGAAGCTCCCACGGGGCTCGCGGCCGTCACCGTCTCCGCCGACGGCGAGAACACCATCGTCGTGCTCCCCGGCGCCAATGCTTCCGTGACGCCCGAGGACGTACGGTCCGCCGTGGTGCGAGCTGCCGAACAGCGCATCGTGCTCCTGCAGGGCGAACTTCCGCGGGAAACCACGGAAGCCGCGGTCCGGCGAGCCGGCAGTGACGGCCACCGCGTCGTGCTCAACCTCGCTCCATGGGGTGAGATCGCCCCCGATGTGCTGCGAACGGTCGACCCGCTGGTGCTCAACGAGCACGAGGCAGCGGCGGTCGCCACCGCCCTGGCGCTCGAGATTCCGGAGGAGCCCGCGGAGCTGGCCACCGCGCTGGCTTCCTCCGGGATCCGATCGGTCGTGCTCACGCTCGGCCCGCGCGGTGCCGTGGTGGCCGACGAGTCAGGGGCGCGGGCCGTGCCGGCACCGTCGGTGAGTGCGGTGGACACCACCGGTGCCGGTGACGCCTTCATCGGCGGGCTGGTAGCCCGGCTGGCCGCGGGCGACGACCTGCTCACGGCCACCTCACATGCCGTCCGGGTAGGTGCGTACTCGGTACGGCACCCGGGCGCGCAACCATCGTATCCGACCACAGAGGACGAGCTCCCGTGAAACGAACCGGAATCCTCAACACCGAGCTCGCGGCCCACTGTGCGGCTCTCGGCCACACCGACCGCGTGGCCGTCGTGGACTGCGGCTTGCCCATCCAAGCCGAGGTGCCGACCGTTGACCTCGCTCTGGTCCACGGCGTACCGACGTTCGAGGAGACGCTGGCCGCGCTGCTGGACGAGCTGGTCGTCGAGGCGCACACCTACGCCTCGGAGTCCGAGGGCGAAACCTGCCTGCAGCTGTTGTCCGCCGAAGCCGACCGGCTGGGACCGGGCCGGAACGTGCCGCACCAGGACCTCAAGTCCCTGGTCGGCGAGTGCGCGTTCGCTGTCCGAACGGGCGAGGCCACGCCTTACGCGAACGTGGTGCTGCACTGCGGTGTTGCCTTCGGCCGGTGAGACCGACTCCGGACGTGCACCGGGCTCCACGGCATGCTCGGAACCAGACTCTGGAGCGGTGGCCAGGCCGACAGTGGCTACGCGGGCGCCGGCACCGCGGCCGAACGGCCCACCGGCACCCCTGCCACGAGCCCGGCCGCTCCGCCGCCGATGAAGGCCGGTCTGTGTCACGCCGAGGAGAGCTCCACGGGGCGGAGCCGGGGGCGTCCGGGTTCCGGGAAGAGCGGACCCGGCCCCATCCGGCGGTGTGAGCAGTCTCCCGATCACGGGGTGGACACTTGGCCGTACCGACCCGCATCCGGTGAACTCGTGGCATGAGGGAACCACGGTGACCGCTGCGGAGCCCGGCGGCCTGACGAACACCGCGAACGGTGCCCGAGACCGCGCCGAAGGCACGAGCGGCGGCAGATGGCTCCTGCTGCTCCTGCTGACCACGGTGCTGACCCAGACCGCCCTGAACCTCATCCGCCCCCTGATCTCCTACCGGGTGATCGCCCTGGGAGGCGACGGGCTCTCGATCGGCCTGGTCACGGCCGCCTTCGCCGTGCTTCCTGTGCTCGTCGCCGTCCCCCTGGGCCGAATGGCCGACCGCACCCGTCGCGGCTGGATCATCCTGGCCGCGGGCGTGCTGCTGCTCGCGGGCGGAGCGGCGTCCCTGGGCGTGACCGCCTCGGTGTTCGCCGTTGCCGCGTCCAACGCGGTGCTCGGGCTGGGGCACCTGGTGTTCATGCTCGCCGCCCAGGGGGCCGTGGCAGCGCTCTCCCCGGCGCACAGCCTGGACCGCAACTTCGGATGGTTCACCGCGGCCGCCTCCGCGGGGCAGCTCGTGGGCCCGGCGTTGTCGGGCCTGCTGCTCGGCGGCACACACGATCGGCACCTGGCACAGGCCACCACGGAGGCGTTCTGGGTGGCCGCGGCCGCGGCGCTGCTGGCGCTGCTGCCCGCACTGCTGTCCGGAATCCGCAACGGGGGGAGTTCTCGCGCGGAAACCACCCGAAAGCCCTCGACGACGGCGCTGCTGCGCATGCCCGGGGTACCGTCCGGCCTCTTCGTCAGCCTCGCTCTGCTCGCCGGTCTGGACCTGATCACCGCGTACCTTCCGTTGATCGCCGAGAGCAGGGGGATCGCCCCCGCCGTGGTCGGGCTGCTGCTGTCGCTGCGCGCGGGTGCCTCCATCGCCTCCCGCCTGCTTCTCGACCGCCTGCTCCGGTTCTTGGGACGCACCACCCTGGTGACCGCGAGCTGCTCGGTGGCCGCCGCCGGGATGCTGGTCGTGTCGCTGCCCACGACCGGTGCCCTCGGCATGGCGGCGGGACTGCTCGTGGGTGGTTTCTTCCTCGGGGTGGGACAGCCGCTGACCATGACCCACGTGGTCACGGCCGTACCCGAAACGGCCCGCAGCACCGCCCTGGCGCTGCGCCTGATGAGCAACCGCGTGGGCCAGGTGGCCCTGCCGTTCGCGGCGGGGATCATCGCGGGACCGGTGGGGGCCGCAGGGGCCCTGTGGGTGGGTGCGGGCATCCTGGCCACGGCCGGGCTCGTCCCGCAAACCCGAAAACTCCGGGCCGGGCGGAGCGAGGGGGCCGCGGCTGGGGACAACTCCCAGTTATAGGCAAAATTGGCACACCCCCCGCCGAGGTCCCGCGCTCTCCGGCGCGTCAGGAGTCACGTGCGCTTGCGGGCCCGCAGGACGGTGTCCCGCAGAACGATCCCGTTCCCCTCGTGATTGCCGCGCCCCTCGTGACCGTGATTACCGGCGTGCTCGGCGTGATCAGCGTGCTCGGCGACCGAGCGGGTCCTGGTCTCGGCGACGACGATCTCCCACCGCCGCGGATCGAGGTCGGCCGCGATCTCCTCGGCAGTGAAGTGCACCTGCGGGCCCGACGCCCGCGCGGCGGAGTGGGAGTCGGACGGGTGATGGCCGACGACGAGCAGCGTGCCGCCCGGCGCGACCGCCGCCGCCAACCGGCGGAACAACACCTCGCGCGAGCCCGCCGGGTGCACGTAGTGGCTGGTGACCAGGTCGTAGCTCTCCTCCTCGGGAACCCAACCGGTCAGGTCCGCCTCGACCCAGCTGATCCGGCCGGTGACCTCGGCGCCGAACGTCCCGGCGCGTTCACGCGCCCGGCGCAGCGCCGCAGTGGCGATGTCCACCGCCGTCACCCGCCAACCACGCGCGGCCAGCCAGCAGGCCTCGGCACCGCGCCCACAACCCGCGTCCAGTGCCGTACCGGGGGCGAGCCGGTCGAGCTCGGCCACGAGCTGCGGATCGGGATCATCGGCGCGGGCCGCGATGTGGCCACTGTGCTGCTCTTCCCAGTACGCCCTGTCGAATTCTCGGGACACAACGATTCCTTTCCCCGTTCACAGTCCGTGACGGCGTTCTCCCAGCACCAGTTCGCAGTTGCGGGCCTCGTTCTCGGGTGAGAACGGCGATCTGCGGGCGGAGACCGCCCGCTCGGTCTCCTCGGTGACCAGCTCGGCGTTGATCCGGGCCGCCGTGGCGGCCCCCGCCGCAGCGGCGTTGCCGACCTGGGCGGACAGCTCGGTGACGTTGCCCGCGACCCACACCCCGGGAACCTCGGTACGTCCTGCCGCGTCGCAGGGGATGTGCTCCCCGACTCCCGCCGGGTGCTCGACGGGACGCAGCCCGAGCTCGGCCAGGAAACCGGCACGCGCGGTCATCCGCGGCGAGACCACCAGCGCTTCGCGGGCGACCGTCGTTCCGTCGGCCAACCGCACGCCGGTGAGGCGCTGCTCGGCGGTTTCCACGGCCGCCACCTCGCGATCGACGACGCTGACGCCGCGGGCGGCCAGCTTCTCCGCCTCCTCACCGGTCGGCGGCGCCGTGGTGTGGGCGAAGAACACGACGTCGGCGCTCCACTGGCGGAACAGCAGCGCCCGGTGCACCGACATCGGACCGGTGGCCAGCACCCCGATCGCCCGGTCCCGGAACTCCCAGCCGTGGCAGTACGGGCAGTGCAGCACGTCCTCCCCCCACCGGTCCCGCAGGCCGGGGATGTCCGGCAGCTCGTCGACCAGCCCGGTCGTCACCAGCAGTCGACGCGCGCGAACCGTCCGGTCGTCGGCCAACCGCACCGCGAACCCGGACCGGTCCCGAGAAGCGGTGGCGACCTCGCCGGCCAGCACCTCTCCGCCGTAACCACGCACCTCCGCCCGGCCACGTTCCAGCAGCTCGGCCGGAGACGTCCCGTCGAACGCCAGCAGGCCGTGCACGCCCGCGGCCGGGGCGTTGCGCGGAGCGCCCGCGTCGATCACCACCACCGAGCGCCGCGCCCGGGCCAGCATCAACGCCGCGTTCAACCCGGCGGCCCCGCCGCCGATCACCACCACGTCGTAGTCGTTGCTCAGTTGCTCGGTCATCACGACCACCTCCACGACCACCGTGCTGACCCGTCCCCAATTTTGGCAAACTTTATTGCCAATGTGGCAAAATGAAGGTATGGACGACGACATCGACCAAACGCTCGACGCGGTCGGCCCCCGCCTGCGCGCGCTGCGCAAACAGCGCGAAACCACGCTGACCGAGCTGTCGGCGGCGACCGGCATCTCGACGAGCACCCTCTCCCGCCTGGAATCCGGCGACCGCAGGCCCACCCTCGAACAACTCTTCCCCCTGGCCAAGGCCCACGGCGTCACCCTCGACGAACTCGTCGACGCCCCGCCCACCGGCGACCCGCGCATCCACCCGCGGCCGATCACCCGCGGCGGGATGACCATGCTGCCGCTGACCCGCCGCGCAGGCGGCATCCAGGCCTACAAGATCGTGCTCCCGGCCGGTCACCACCGGCAGGAACCCGATCCGCGCACCCACGAGGGCTACGAGTGGCTCTACGTCCTCAACGGACGGCTGCGGCTCGTCCTCGGTGAGCACGACATGGAACTCACCCCCGGCGAGGCCGCCGAGTTCGACACCCACGTCCCGCACTGGTTCGGCCCCGCCGACGCCGAACCCGTCGAGTTCCTCAGCCTGTTCGGCAAACAGGGCGAACGCGCCCACCTGCGCGCCGCCCCGAGGAAGAACACGTCCGAGTGACCCGTTGCGCCGGCGCGCGGTGCCATCCGTTCGGCGGCTCCACATCCTCGACGGAATCGATCACCCTGGCCGGAGAGCGGTCCTCATCACCGCACCCGAACCGGAGGGCAGCCGCGATGACCCCCGACAGCCGCAGGCAGACATCGGCGACCCGCAGCGACCCCACCACCGACCCTGCCGGCACCGTCCGGGTGCATCCGGACGACCGGCCCGGTGACCCCACGGCCCGGCGAGTCATCAAAACCGCGGGCGGGCAGTGGCACACCCTGACCCACCCGCGTCCCGCAGCGGTTCCGGAAGAGCCGGAAGGGCTCGGCGACTGGCCGCGTCAACCGCTGGCTCACCTGGCCCTGGTGTTGAGCCGCGCCGCGCGCCCCACCTCCCGTGGACAAGGAGCACGACGCGGCCGGGTCGAGCGCCTCCCGGTCCGCCACCGCGTGCCCGCCCAGCGGAACAACGTCGCGGACCACTCGGGCGCACCGTCGTTCTGGGAGGTCGCCAAGGCCTACTGCCGCGCGTTCATCCGCACCGACGACCGCCTGAAGGAGCACGAACGCCGCGCGGACCGCGACAACCGCTGAAACCGGGCAACACGCGTGCCCGGCAGGAGTTCAGCACCGGGGCGGGGGACTCGTGGGCCCGTCCCCCGTGTGCCGCACTCAGGACAACGGGGTGTGGGCCGGGTCCACCCGCTCGTCCTCCCGGACGGGGCCCGGCGGGGTGCCGCTGCCGAACGGACTCCCGCCGAGGGACTCACGCCCGTGGGGACCCGTCCACCCGGACAGGTCCGGCCCGTCGGGGACGATACCGGTGGGATTGATGTCGCTGTGGACGATGTAGTAGTGCTGCTTGATCTGCTCGAAGTCCACCGTGTCGCCGAAGCCGGGAGTTTGGAACAGGTCCCGCGCGTAGGCCCACAGCACGGGCATCTCGGTGAGCTTGTGGCGGTTGCACTTGAAGTGCCCGTGGTAGACGGCGTCGAAACGCGCCAGGGTGGTGAACAGCCGCACGTCGGCCTCGGTGATCGAGTCACCGACGAGGTAGCGCCGGTTCCGCAGCCGGTCCTCCAGCCGGTCGAGCGCGGTCCACAGGCGCTGGTAGGCCTCGTCGTGGGCGGACTGGCTGCCCGCGAAGCCGCAGCGGTACACACCGTTGTTCACCTCGGTGAACACGTACCGGCTGACCTCGGCGATCTCGTCCCGGTGCTCGGCGGGCAGCAGATCGGGAGCGCCTGCGCGGTGGTACTCGCGCCACTGCGTCGACAGGTCGACCGTGATCCGGGCGAAGTCGTTGGTGGCCACCGCTCCCGTGGTCGTGTCCACGAGCGCCGGGACCGTGATCCCCCGCGAGTAGTTCGGATCGCGCCGGAAGTACGCCTCCCGCAGGCGTTCGAACCCCAGCACCGGGTCGCGCCCGCCCGGATCGAGGTCGAACGTCCACGAGCGGGAGTCGTGCGTGGGCCCGGCCAGGCCCAGCGAGATCACGTCCTCCAGACCCAGCAGCCTGCGCACGATGACCGCCCGGTTCGCCCACGGGCAGGCGCGGGCGGCGATCAGCCGGTACCGCCCCGGTTCGACGGGAAAACCGTCGCGCCCGTCGGCGGTGACGCGGGTGTCGATGTAGCGGGTGTCGCGGACGTACTCCTCGCCCCGGACCGGGTACGCTCCACCCTGGCTGTGCTCGGGCCGCGCGGACCCTGCGGTGCTTCGCGCGCCCTCGGAGGCATCGCTCACGCTCCCGAGACTACGACGGTTCGGCCCGGTCGGCACCGTGCGAACCCGTCACCCACCGAGCCGGGGAACCCGGCGGCCAGGAGTGCCCCGCTCACCGAGCCGACGAAGACCCGCCCGCGCCAGTTTCGGCCAGCCGCCGCGGAGGTGCAGGGTGGAAAGGAGCACCACAACGACCACGAGGACCGGGGGCACCGATGAGCGAGCACAGCCGCGAGGAGATCCACGTCGAAACGTCCGGCAAACGCCTGCGAGCCGTGCTCGGGGGCCGCGTCGTGGCCGACACCCGACAGCCGGTCCTCGTCTGGGAGCACCCCTACTACCCCACCTACTACGTTCCTGCGGCCGACGTGCGCGCCGGGCTGAAGGACACCGGCGAGGTGCGGCACTCGCAGCGGCTGGGCGAAGGCACGATCCACGACGTGGTCACGGACTCGAGCAGCGCCCCGGGCGCCGCGATCAGCTATCGGGATTCCCCGCTGACGCGGCTGCGCGGCCTCGTCCGGATCGACTGGAACTCGATGGACGAGTGGTTCGAGGAGGACGAGCCCGTCTACGTCCACCCGCGCGACCCGTACAAGCGGGTCGATATCCTGGCGAGCTCGCGGCACGTGGAGGTGCGGCTCGACGGAACGACCGTGGCCGACTCGAACCAGCCGCGGATCCTGTTCGAAACCGGACTGCCACCCCGCTACTACCTCCCGCTGACCGACGTGCGGATGGATCTGCTGCGCCCCAGCGACCACGTGACCCGCTGCCCGTACAAGGGGACCGCGACCTACTGGAACGTGGTCACCGAGCAGGCCGAGCACACCAACGTGGTCTGGATCTACCGCACACCGCTGCCGGAGAGCCAGCGCATCGCCGGGCTGGTCTGCTTCTACGACGAACGCGTGGACGTCCACCTCGACGGCGAGCACCAGCAACGCCCCGACACCCCGTTCGGCTGATGCCGCCGGGCGGCTCGCCGCTCACCGGTGACACGTGCGCTCCCCTCCGGAGAGGACGATCGGCCGTCCCCGGCACCGGACGGAGCCCGGACGACGATCAGCAGTGATCCTGCTCTTCGGCCAGGTTCGCGGCATCCCGGTTCGCCGCGCGCGTCCCGACCAGGACGAACGCCATCACGACCGCGAAGCACGCGAAGCCGATGATCACTCCGAGCGCACCACCCGTGTCGAACACCGCGAGCACGACGCCGATCAGCACACTCACCGGAGCCAGCACGTAACCGCTCCGCGCAGAGCCCACCACAACCAGGGAGCCGCCGCCCGGTGTCCGGCCTGCCAGGCCCGCTCGGAAGCCATGGTCCGTTTGGTCCTGAGCCCGACCCTCTGGTTCCGGCCCAACTTCCCCCGAGTGGTGCCCCGGCGAACGTCGTCGAAGACCCCGGCCACCATCAACATGCCGGCAGCCAGGCCGATCATCGCCCCGAGCCCGACCATGCGCACCTCCCGCCGACACCTCGCCGCTTCCCCACCCGCATGATCCACACCATCGCCCCGGTCCGTCGAGCCTGGACAACACCTGCGAGACCGCTGACCGAGGCGGGACCGGTGGCGCGAGCCCGTTTCCGACTACAGCGGGCACTACTACCAGCCACACTCCGGGCCGCCACCTCATTCGACGGTGTTTCACCGCCGACACACGGACGAATTCGTGGTGTGATCGACACTATGCGACGAGGACGCAACGGGCACCGGTGCGAACCGGACACCTCACGAATCGGTCTGTGGCGCTGCGAAGCGTGCGGGCAACAGTGGGAGATCCACGGGGTCGCCGACAACCCCCGCGTGCGCAAGGTCAGCCGCATCGGATGGTTCCTCGCCAAACTCTTCGGTTGAGCAACACCGTCCACACTGCCGACACGCCGCGCGCAGTCGGCACGCACCCGCACGAGAACCACCTCCCGCTATCCGGGGACACACCACCACTACCCCAGAACTGCCGGGTCATCCGGGGAAACCGGCATCCGTTCGAACACCCGCGAACGACAACTCCATAACGTCCGCACCGGCCCCGCACCCCGTTCGGCGCGGAACACCGGCGGCGAGCCGCCCTTTCCGCCACGGAAAGCCGACCGCGAAAACCGTGACTGCCCGCGATGCCCCACCGCGGGAGGTGTTAGAACTACACCCGAGGTGTCACGGGGCCGGACACGTCGAAGCCCCGTACGGAAACGCCGCCGGCTCGGGGATCGGCAGCGTCGCAAGCCCGGCCACGAACCATCCGGAAAACCTCCGCGAGCACTTTTCGTCCCGAACCGCTCCCACCACGAGGAGGCAACCTTGATCACCGGCAGCGAACCGGAGGAGCAGGACTCCCCCGACCGGCCCGACGCCGACGGCCACGACGAACAACACGCTGCCGAGATCGACCCGCTGGTGGACCGGGCACGCCGGCTGTTCCGCTTTCTCGCCGAATCCCAGCGGCTGCGCACCAAACCCGTGCACACCGTCGAGAACTACGAGTGGGTCCGCTGGACCTCCGAGATCCCGCACCACCCGGCGATCTCGCTCGCGGGCCGCGACAGCACTCCGGACGGGGACGACCACGTGCTCAGCGTGGCGCGGCTGCCCCACCGGCCCGCTCCTGCCCCCTCCACGGCCCTGGCCGAGTGGCTCGACACTCCCGGGGACGCCCCCGAACGGGCACCACAGCTGCACAGGAGCATCCCGGACGGGACCCGTCCGCAGCAGGAACGCGACTCCGAGCAGACCGGACCTGAGCGGCTCCACCTCGACGACCACCCGGAGATCAGCAGGGCCTACGACGAGTGGATCGAACAGTGGCGGTCCTGGGCCGAGCGGGAACTGTCCGAACGGCCCGTGCGCGGGCTGTACAACGAACTGTTCACCACCTACACCGAACTCGGCAACAACCCCGAATCCCTGGAACTGGTTCTCGGCCTCGGCTGCCTGAGCTGGCAGCCGAACAACGGGTCGAGCATCAAGCGGCACCTGCTGACCACGGCCGCCGACATCCGGCTCGACGACAGCTCCGGCACGATCACCCTCACACGTTCGAATGAAAATGTGGAGAACTTCACCCTCGAACGGGACATGCTCGCCCCGGAACTGATCACGGACGCGAGCAAGCTCAACGAGCTGAGCAGCGAGGCCGCCCGGATCACCACCCACCCGCTCGACCGCGCCGAGCCCGCGGACGTGATCCGGCGCTTCGTGCACACCCTCGACGCCGACGGGCAGTACCACGACGAGGACACACCCTCCCAGGCGCAGCCGTATCCCGTGGCGACCTTCGCACCGGCGATCGTCCTGCGGAAGCGCTCGCAGCGCGGCATCGTGCGCATCTTCGACTCGATCACCGAACAGCTCGCCGAGAACGGCACCGTCCCCGCGGGCGTCCGCCCGCTGGTCGACCCCGACCAACAGCCTTCCGCATCCGACGACCGGACCGCCACGAAGCAGCGGGAGACCATCGACGAGGAAACCTTCCTCCCGCTGCCGGTCAACGAGAAACAGCTGCGGGTCGTCCAGCACGCCGACACCGAACCGCAAACCCTGGTCCAGGGACCCCCCGGCACCGGCAAGACCCACACCACCGCCGCGCTGCTGGCCCACCTGCTCGCCCAGGGCAAACGCGTGCTGGTCACCGCACACACCGACCGCGCGCTGCAGGAGGTCCGCGACAAGCTCCCCGACGAGATCAAGCCCCTGTCGGTGGCGGTGGTCGGCACCTCCCGCCAGGACATGTCCGACCTGCGGGTGGCCGTGGACAACATCGCCGACAACGCCCACGAGCACGACGGCGACCGCACCGCCGAGATCGTCGCTGAGTGCTCGAACAGGATCGACGAGGCCCGCCGCGAACGCGCCCGGCTGCACCACCAGCTGATCGAGGCGCACCGGCACGAGCACGAAGAGCACTCCGTGGCCGGTTACCACGGCACGCTCTCCGAGATCGCCCGGCAGCACACCGCCGAGGCCGAACGCCACGAGTGGCTGGCCGAGTTCGTCACCGCCTCCTCCGACAGCACCCCGCCGCTGGGCAACACCGAGATCGGCGAGTGGTACGGCGCGCTGTTCGACCGGGAGACCTCCGCCGAGGAACCGTGGGCACGGCAACGGCTGCTCGAACCGGCCGAACTCACCGCTCCCGAGAAGTTCGCCGACCTGGTGGACGCCGAGGCACAGGCCCGCGACCACGAGCGGCAGTACGACGAGCTCAAGGAGCACACCGCGTTCGACGCGGTCAGCGCGCTGGACCACGCCACCCGTGAAACGCTGCGGGGCCGGCTGCACGAGCTGGCCGACACCGCTGACGAACTCGCCCACCGGCGGGAAACGTGGATGAGCGCGGCACTGGACGACGTGCTCGCGGGACGAAGTGACCTCTGGCGCTCCCGCGCGGACAAGCTCGAGGAGCTCGTCAACCGCTGTGCGACCGCGCTGAACCAGCTGGACCAGCTGACCGAGGTGCGGGCCACCGGGGACGTCTCCGCACTGGTCAACCTGGCCAACGGGGTGCTCGAGCAGCTGCGGAAGGGCGCCAGGATCAAAATCCGCGCCGACGGCACCCCGAAGCTCGGTCTGTTCACCGCGAAGTGGATCAAGCACGCCGCACCGCTCTTCGACCAGGTCCGGGTCGACGGCACCCCACCCACCACGGTCGAACAGCTGTCGGCGTTCCTGCACTGGGTGGAAGCCGACAGAACACTGGCCGCGCTCGACCGCACCTGGCCCGAGGACGTGGTGATCCCCGCCGAGGACACCCTGCGCGAGCGGCTCGACTGGCACATCACCGAGCACAAGCAGCTGGGGCGGGTGCTCGAACTCGGCGGCGAGCTGGAAACCGAACAACAACGGCTGGCCCGGGCCGGACTGCCGCAACCGGACTGGAACGACCTCGCCGCGGTGCGCCGCTACGCCGCGCTCGTCGACGCCGCGGGGGCCGTGGAAGCCAGAACCACCGCGAGCGCGCCGCTGGACGAACTCGACAAGCACCTGGAGGAGACCACACGCTGGACCGACACCGGTGAGTGCGTGCACGGGCTGCTCGAGGCCGTGCGGGCCCGCGACCACGAGACCTACGCCGCGCACCACCGGAGGCTGCTGCACCTGCTGGAGGCCAGGCGGCGGGTCCGACGGCGCGAGGAGCTGGAACAGCGCCTGGAGGAGGCCGCGCCGCGGCTGCGCGCCGCGATCGAGGCGGAACCGGAGGACAGCCGCTGGGCCGAGCGACTGGCCGACTTCGAACGGGCCTGGTCGTGGCTGGCCGTGCGCTCCTGGGTGCTGGAGCAGCACACCACCGACGAGAACGAGCTGCAAGCCCGGATCAACAGCCTCGAGAACGTCATCCGGGAGCAGAACGAACGGCTGTGCGCCACCCGGGCGTGGAGCCACGCGGTCGATCCCGAACGGCTCGGGGGCAACGCGCGGGCCGATCTCCGCCAGTACTCCAACCTCGTTCGCCGCCTGGGCAAGGGAACCGGCACGCACGCGGAACGGCGGCGTGCCGACATCCGCGACGCCATGATGCGCTGCCGCCCCTCCGTGCCGGTGTGGATCATGCCGATCTACCGGATCGCCGAGCAGTTCCGGATCCGGCCGGACATGTTCGACGTGGTCGTGGTCGACGAGGCCTCCCAGGCCGGGCTGGAGGCGATCTTCCTGCAGTACATGGCACCGCGGATGGTCGTCATCGGCGACGACAAGCAGGTCTCGCCGATGGGTGTGGGGCTGAACCAGGACGAGCTGCGCAAGCTCGCCGGGCAGTACATCGCCGACGACCCCTACAGGGCCTCCTGGGAGGACCCGCAGCACAGCCTGTTCGACGACGCCAAGATGCGCTACGGCGGGCAGATCACGCTGACCGAGCACCGGCGGTGCGTGCCCGAGATCATCGAGTTCTCCAACCGCATCGCCTACCGGCCGGACAACATTCCGCTGAGCCCGGTGCGCCAGTACGACGCCGACAGGCTCGAACCGTTCCGGGCCCGCCACGTCACCGAGGGCTACCGGACGGGCAAGAGCAACGAGCCCGAGGCCGAGGCCGTCGTCGCGGAGATCGTGCGCTGCCTCGACGATCCCCGGTACGCGGGCAGGACGTTCGGGGTCGTCTCGCTGATGGGCGACGACCAGCAGGCCCGGCTGATCGAGCGCAAACTGCTGGAGCGGATCTCCCCCCAGGAGATGGAGAGCCACAGGCTGCGCTGCGGAACACCACCCGACTTCCAGGGCGCCGAACGCGACGTGGTGTTCCTGTCCATGGTGGAGGCACGGCGCGCGGACAAGCGGATGAGCTCGCTGACCGGTCTGCAGCACGTGCAGCGCTACAACGTGGCGGTCTCCCGCGCCAAGGACCAGGTCTGGCTGTTCCACTCGGTGAGCCTGTCCGAGCTGCACAACCGGGAGGACATGAGGTTCCAGCTCCTCGAGCACTGCTACGGCATGATCGACGGCAGTGCCCGCACGGACTCCGGCGAGCTGGTGGGAACCGTCTCCGAGGACCAGCGCGACACCGTGTTCGACTCGCTGTTCGAACAGCGGGTGTTCAACCGGCTGGTCACCCGCGGCTACTCGGTGATCCCGCAGTACCCCGTGGGCCCCTACCGCATCGACCTGGTGGTGATCGGCTCCAAGGCGCGGATGGCCGTCGAGTGCGACGGCGACGCCTGGCACGGCCCGGAAGCCTACGAACGCGACCTCGCCCGCCAGCGTGAGCTGGAACGCTGTGGGTGGACCTTCCACCGCATCCGGGAGTCCTCGTTCCACGTGGACCAGGGCCGCGAGCTCGAGACGCTGTGGAAGGCCCTGCACGAGCAGGGAATCCACCCCAGGGGCGCCGAACCCGAGACCGTGGACCAGGCCGTGGAGGAAACCGTGGAGGCGGCACTCGCCGACGCGGCCCCCGTGGTCGAGCCGGACACCGCACCCGCGGAGCCGTCCACACCGGAAACCACTCCGGATGCCGGGACCGAGACGCGCCGCACGGAAACCGACGACACCGCGAACTCGCCGGTCGTGGTGGACGCACCGGCCGTCGTGAACAGCGGAGGTCAGGTCGCCGAGCACGCGAGCACGGCCGACGGCGTGGAGCCGGAGCCCCGTGCCGAGGATCCGGAGCTCACCGACGAGGGGGTTGTTTCCGAGCACGCGGACCACGTGGAGCACAGCGGCGCACTGCCGCATCCGCAGAGCCTCACGCGCGAGCAGCTCGCCGAAGGAATGCGCGAGATCGTGGCCGTCGAGGGGCCGGTACTCGGCGATCGGTTGGGCAAGCTCTACGCCCGCGCCTACGGCGGGCGGCG
Organism: Actinopolyspora biskrensis; assembly: GCF_013408175.1. Classification (GTDB taxonomy): domain Bacteria; phylum Actinomycetota; class Actinomycetes; order Mycobacteriales; family Pseudonocardiaceae; genus Actinopolyspora; species Actinopolyspora biskrensis. The sequence continues at coordinate 1,035,270 of NZ_JACBYW010000001.1, read as the reverse complement.
CACCAAGGAGATCACGAAAGCCCTCCACGCCGCCATCTCCACTGCGGTGGACAACGACATGCTGGTGCAGGACACGCCACTGGGGGAAAGCGAAATCAAGGACCGCACATTCCGGTTGCCCGAACAACCACCGGTGCACGTGCGCACCGCCGGGCCACGCTCCATCGACGAGATCCCGCCCCGGGAACTGGCGACCGTGCTGGCCCAGCAGGCCCGCCAGCACGGCTGGCAGGACGAGAAACGACTGTTCCGAGCCGTGCTGCACCGGTTCGGCTGGCGACAGTTGAGCACGAAAGCACAGCAGCGGCTACGGACGATCAAACCGCTGGTGGCTGAAGAGGAGGTCTAGTCCCTCGTCAGCTCGGAAAGCACACAAAACGCCCCGCGATTCCGCACGAACGGGAACCGCGGGGCGTTTTCGTGTGTCCGCGCGGGGTCAGAATCCGGCGTTGCCGTTGCAGCTGACCACCGCGTACTGACCGTTGCTGGTGTTCTCGGCCAGGACTTCCCCGTCGACGGTGATCTTGCAGGTGATGTCGCCGCCACCCTGCCCGTTCTGGGCGCTCAGGCTGTAGAAGTCCATCCCCTCGGCGGCCTCGGCCGTTTTCGACCACGGCAGCTCGGCGTTCGTGTTCTGGCTGGTCTGACCACCCCTGCCGAAGGTGATGGAATTCGCGCCGCCGGAGCCGGTGACCTCGTAGACCACCTCACCTGCCCCGGAACCACCCTGATCGCCGCCGGAGCCGTCCTGGTTGGTGCCGGACGGAGAACTCGACCTGTCCGCCCCCGGCCCCCGGTTCACATCGTCAAAGTGCTTGTCCACCTGGTTGGCGAACACCGCGAACACGACGATGGAGACGATGAAGGCGATCACTCCGGTCACGAGCCCGATGTAGCTCACGACCATGTTCGTGGCCGTGCCCTTGTGGGAGCGCACCACGGCGATGATCCCGAAGATGATCGCCAGCGCCCCCAGGATGAATCCCAAGAAGCCGATGATCGGAATCCAGGCAAGGCAGATCCCGATGATCCCCAGCACCAGGGCGGTGACGCCCATGCCGTTCTTCGGCGCCGCAGCCGGCGTCCCCGGCTGCTGATTCGTGTCCGTCACTCTCTCTCCTCATCAAAACGCCACAGCGTCCCCAGGAACATCGGCTCGATCACCAACCTCCTTTCGGGACGTGGAGTCACGAAAAAGGCACGATCGGAACACGCGCACCTCTACCAGCACCGGGACATCCTGCCCCGCGGTGAGCGCCGGAACGAGGCAGTCCGTCTCGACGATCGGGCTGCCACAGGGCCCTGCTGCAGGAAGCCGAACGGGCGGAACAGGCCGAGAACCCGCCGAGTGAGATTCTCACCGTACTAGGTGACTGAAACAGCCCTGGTCAGAAGAACGCCAGCTCGTGGCTTCACCCCGTGGCCGTGACAACCGGAGAACCTCGCCTCAGCGGAGTTCCTTTACCGTGACGCACTCGCGCTGGGATGTGAGCGCCTGACCGCGGCGAAGTAGCGGTTCGCACTCCGCGTGAACATCAGCGCCGTTGCGCTGACCACGCACGCGATGTGGGTCAGCCGTACGGCGAGGAAAATCCAGCCCCACGTGCCGCCATCGCTGAACGCCCGCACGAAAGTTTGCCCGTTGACCATGGCAATGGCCGCCGGAACGATGAGCGAAGCGAGACCGATGATGGAGAGCAGGACGGTCAGAGCAGCACGTGCCCATCGCCGTCCTTTCCGGAAGTTCGTGATCAGGGCCGTAGCTAGCGTGTAGACGACGAGGCGCACGGCTATCCCCACCCACACACCCGAGCCGAGTGCTCCCGCGTGCACAGCCTGGATGACGGCGAGGACCGATTCGAAGACGCCGGCCGCCACCGCGACCGCCCAGATGATCACCGCTCGCCGCACGTTGGCGGGAATGTCCATGACATCGAACTCTGCCATCTCACGTACGAGACGGCAGGAAAACACCAAAATCCGCGCCCCGATCAGACCTTCCCGAGCCAGCATCCTTGACCTTGCCCTGGAAGCGGTCCTCGGGTGGGGCCACCAATGGACTCGGTGCGGGACTGCTGGACTCCGCGAGCGGGACTCGCCAACCACGGTGAGCGCCGGAACGAAGCAGTCCGTCTCGACGATCGGCTACTCGACCGACCAGATCATCCCGAAACGAATTCGCGGACGGTCCCTTCCGGATAACTTGGTCATGTGCGCTACTACGTTCCTCCCAAGCCTCCGCCCGTGAAGTGTTCGAGCAGGACGGCGTGGTGGTTCGCCGTGATCTGCGCAGTCTTCTTCGGACTGTCCGCGCTCATCATGACGACGTATCTCGCCATGCCCTACGCAGCCGGAACCATCGGGTCGTCCGGTCGGCTGGTGGTTTGGCTGTGCAACACTGTCGTCTTCGCAAGCACGACCTACTCCTGGCGAGCGGCTTACCACAGGGCCTTGCGGCAGGAAGCCGAGCGAGCGGAACAGGCCGAGAACCCGCCGAGCGACTGACAACGGGCTCCGCGCCGGGCAGGAGAACGACTCAGCACCGGCCGACCGCGGCCCAGAAGGCGTTGCGGGCCCCTTCCGGCACGGTGTCCGTGTCCGGCCGCCACTCGGTGGCGTGCACCAGCCCCGGCTCGACCAGCTCGAGATCGCCGAGCAGCGCGGCGAACTCCTCCACCGAGCGGTGGTTGGCGACGTGGGTGGTGTCCCGGTAGAGCTTCGAGATCCCCTCGACCCGGTCCGGTTCGTCGTAGTGGTCGGTGATGTGCGAGACCACCAAGAAACTTCCCGGGGCGACCGCCCGGCGGTAGGCCTCCACGATCTCGGCGGGCCCCTCCTCGTCGCCGATGAAGTGCAGCACCGCCGCGGCCAGCACGGCCACCGGCTCCTCGAAGTCGAGCAGCCCGGCCACACCGGGCGCGGCCAGCACCTCCTCGGGCCGGCGCAGATCGGCCCGGGTGATCGTCGCCGTGTCGACGCCCTCGAGGATCTGACGAGTGTGGGCCACCGCGACGTGCTCGTTGTCGACGTAGGCCACTCGGGCAGACGGGTCCTGCGCGTGGGCGATCTCGTGCACGTGGCCCACCGTGGGAATCCCCGAGCCCAGGTCCAGGAACTGGCGAATCCCCTGCTGCAGGCAGAACCGCACCGCCCGCTGCAGGAACGCCCGGTTGCCCCGCGCCCCCGGGATCATCACCGGGGTGATCTCCACCGCCCGTTCGGCGGCCTGCCGGTCCGCGGCGAAGTTGTGCGACCCGCCGAGGTAGTAGTCGTACATCCGCGCCGCGTTCGGCGTCTCGATGTCGATCTCCTCGGACCGCGCGGGCTCCCCGATGTTCATGCCCCACTCCCCACTACCGCGACCAATCACCGTCCGGGAGCGTACACACGCACGCCTCCACAGCGAAGAGCACGACCGGGTCGCGGAGTCGAGCGAAGTGAGCCTGTCAGGACGAGGTCATCCCGCTCACCTCGGCGACCTTCTCGAAGGAGCGCAGCCAGGCCTCCCGCTCGGGAGCCAGCGAGGTGACCATCAGCTCGTCGGCCCGGGCGTGCTTGGCGAAACCGTCCAGGTACTCCTTCGCCTCGTCGGGGGTCCCGACGGCGGAGTAGGTCAGCATCTGCCGGGCCTGCTGGCCCGCGGGCGACTCCAGGGCCTCGTCGGCCTCCTGCCGCGTGAGGTTCCTGCGGGTGAGCAGCCGGAGCCTGCTGCGCTTGGCGGCCTGGAACTGCTCCTGGGCCTTCTCGGTCGTGTCGGCGGCGATGATGTTGACCCCGGCGATGACGTGGGGCTCGGACAGCTGCTCGGAGGGAGTGAACTGGTTCCGGTAGACCGCCACGGCGTCTTCCAGCGCGTTCGGGGCGAAGTGCGAGGCGAACGAGTACGGCAGTCCGAGCGCGGCCGCGAGCTTGGCCCCGAACAGCGAGGAACCGAGGATGTACAGCGGCACGCCGGTCCCCTTGCCCGGCACCGCCTCCACGCCCTGCACCAGGGACTTCTCCCCCAGGTAGCCCTGCAGCTCCTGCACGTCCTGCGGGAAGCTCTCCGCCGCCTTCGGATCGCGGCGCAGCGCCTGCGCGGTCTGCTGGTCACTGCCCGGAGCCCTGCCGAGGCCGAGGTCGATGCGGCCCGGGTGCAGGGTTTCCAGGGTGCCGAACTGCTCGGCGACGGTCAGCGGGGCGTGGTTCGGCAGCATGATGCCGCCGGCGCCCACGCGGATCGAGCTGGTGTGCGCGGCGATGTGCCCGATGATCACGCTCGTCGCCGAGGAGGCGATGCGCGGCATGTTGTGGTGCTCGGCGTACCAGATGCGCCGATAACCCCACCGCTCGGCTCGCTGCGCCAGGTCGATGCTCGCCCGCAGACTGTCGTCCGCCGTTTCGCCCCGGCCGATGTTGGCGAGATCGAGAATGGACAGTGGGACACCCATGGAGGTCGCACCCTTCCGCGCAGACATAGCAGCAGGCACTCGCGCCGCTGCTTCGGTCAATCGGACGAACACCCCGAGCCGACGCGGCTATTCCCGGTATTACCCGGATCACTCCTCCGCGGTGAGGTGGTTGAGCCGCCGAGGACGGCCGGTACGTCTGGACCTCCGTGCCCCGGGAGACCGCCGAAGCACGAGCGGCCCCGAACGGCGTGTTAGGGTCCGCGGCCATGCAGACGCAGCTCGTTCGCACGACCCCGAACAACGGGGTCGCGAGTACCGCGTGGTGGCCGCTGACGGCGGCCTGCTGCCTGCGCGTCTGACGCACTCCCACTGGCCGCCTCGTCGAGGTGGCCCGGGCTTTCTCTCCCGGTTCCTCCCGGGGCGGTCCTCCAACCGACGGAGGAACTCCCATGAGCACCGGGGAAACCGAAACGACCGGCTCCGCCGCCGAACTGATCGACCGCCTGCGCTCCGACGACTGCCCGGCCTTCGCGCTGCTGCGCCGCTGGGACCCCGAGCACGACGCACCCGGCCCCGTCGAGGTGCTCATCGGGCCGGTCACCACGGTCGAGCACCTCTCCGAGATCCCGCTGCCGCAGGGCGCTCCCGAACAAGGCACCGGGCACGACGCCCTCGCGCTCGTGCCGTTCCGCCAGATCCGCGAACGCGGCTTCGACTGCCACGACGACGGCACTCCGCTGCGGGTCCTCCGGGTCGAGGAGAGCCACCGGCTCGACACCCGCGAGGTGCTCGACGCCCTGCCCGAGGACGAGGTCGCGCTGCACGAGGACGGTTTCGACGTCGACGACGAGACCTACGCGACGACCGTCAAGCGGATCGTGCACGACGAGATCGCCACCGGTGAGGGGGCGAACTTCGTGATCCGGCGCGACTTCACCGCCCGGATCCGGAACTACCACCCCGACTCGGCCCTGACGCTGTTCCGCCGGTTGCTGCGGGCCGAGCACGGCTCCTACTGGACGTTCCTCGTCCACGCGAGCCCCGAGACCGACGAGCAGGGCGGGCGAACGCTCGTGGGCGCGAGCCCCGAGGTGCACGTGCGGCTGGACGAGGGTGAGGCGGTGATGAACCCGATCAGCGGAACCTACCGCTACCCCGACACCGGCCCCGACCGCGAAGGCCTGCTGCGGTTCCTCGCCGACCCCAAGGAGAACGCGGAACTGTCGATGGTGCTCGACGAGGAACTGAAGATGATGTCGGCGGTCGGCGACCGCGGCGGCCGCGTGCACGGGCCCTACCTGCGGGAAATGGCGCACCTGGCCCACACGGAGTTCGAGATCCGCGGCCGCACCGGGATGGACGCGCGCGACGTCCTCCGCGAGACCTCGTTCGCCGCCACCGTCACCGGAAGCCCGGTGGAGAACGCCTGCCGCGTGATACGCCGCCACGAGCCGTCCGGCCGCGGCTACTACGCCGGGGCGCTGGCGCTGTTCTCCCGCGACTCCGGCGGGGGCCAGCGACTCGACTCCCCCATCCTCATCCGCGCCGCCGACATCGCCCCCGACGGGCGAGTCCGCGTGCCCGTGGGGGCGACCCTGGTGCGGGACTCGGAACCGTCCTCGGAGGTCGCCGAGACCTGGACCAAGGCAGCAGGCGTGCTCACCGCGCTGGGCGTGCGCCAACGAGCGGCCACCTCCGCGGCCCCCACCCGCCCCGAAGGAGGCTTCGCCCGCGATCCACTGGTCGCCGCACGGCTGGCGGCGCGACGCGACTCGCTGGCCCCGTTCTGGTTGCGCCCGCGGGAAGAGCTCCCCGCACCGACCGGGCAGGCGTTGATCATCGACACCGGGGACAGCTTCACCGCGATGCTCGCGCAGGTGTTCCGCTCACTCGGGCTGGACCCGGTCGTGCGCCGCTACGACACACCACCGGGCGAGCTGCTGGACACGCGGGCGGAACTCACCGTGCTCGGGCCCGGCCCCGGCAACCCCGGTGACCACGACAACGCCCGCATGGTCCGACTGCGCGAACTGGCCCACCACCTGGTTCACAGGGCGCGGACGAAAGAGCACCCGTTGCTGGGCGTGTGCCTGGGCCACCAGCTGATCGGCCGCGAGCTCGGGCTGCCCCTGCTCCGCAAACCACGGCCGCACCAAGGTCTGCAGCGCGACATCGACCTCTTCGGACAGTGCACGACCGTCGGGTTCTACAACTCCTTCACCGCCCACGCCGACGAGGACACGACCGCGCGGCTGCACACCAGCGGGATCGAGCTCAGCCGCGAGCTGGAAACCGGCGAGGTGCACGCGTTCCGCGCGCCGCACATCGCAGGTGTGCAGTTCCACCCGGAGTCCGTGCTCACCCTCGACGGGCGGACGACCGTGCGCGAGCTCGTCCAGCGGCTCTCGCCAGGGCTCATCGACAGCTGAAACACCCGGTGGCCGACGTGCGCGCCACACCGGCCACCGGCAGCCCGAAGTTCTACGGGTCCCCCACATGCGCGGGGCCTACCTTTTTGCGCTGGGACTTTACCAGCGACATCGAGCTTTTGGAATCGGTTTCCTTCGGACGAAGCACCGACACCTCAAACCCCGGAACTACGACGCCCCCGAAACGTGTCTGACCGTGCTCGGGACAGGACGATCGCGGCGTTCGAGGACGACGACACGACAGGTGCTGGTCCGATGGACAGGCTCACGGCCTCGATGAAGTCTCGGGACAACCTGTTCGGGCGAATCAATCGTCAGTTCTTCTTCAGCGCCTCGGCAAGCATCACGATGATGCCGCTGGGACCACGAACGTACGTGAGCTTGTAGACGTCCTCGTAGGTCGCCACGCCACGAAGCGGATAACAACCGTGCCGCGCGGCTGTCTCCAGGGCCTCGTCGATGTCGTCGACCGAGAAGGCGACGCGGTGCATGCCGATCTCGTTGGGCCGAGTGGGCTCCGACTCGATCGCCTCGGGGTGGATGTACTCGAAGAGCTCGAGGTGACCGTGCCCGTCCGGTGTCCGAAGCAGCGCGATGTCGGCGTGGTTGCCGTCAAGACCGACGGCGGTGTCGGCCCACTCACCACTGACCGCGTCGCGGCCGACGACCGTGAGCCCGAGGTCGGTGAAAAAGGCGATCGTTGCTTCGAGGTCGCGAACGGCGATGCCGACATTCTCAAGTTCGATGGCCATGCGTGGCAGGCTACCCAGCCGGACTGAGCAGCGCCGGTGACGAACGGGACTCGATCGAGCGAGCCGTCGAGCGTCCACGAGCTGCTGCGAGCCTGCCAACTGTTCTGTTTCGGGGGATCTACCCCGCGCGTGCGGGGCCTACGGCGGATGTCGAACTCGCGGTTCGATGGGATCGTGTTGGAAACAGGCCCACACACTGTGGATGCGGTTCCCACGGATTCGACCGCCTTCAGCCGCTTGACGAGTCTCGTCCCACAAATGTTCCTTCATCCCCGCGGTCAGGACGAGATCGAGATGACGAACGATCCTGTCACGCTGCCGTGATGGCAAGCCCTCCAGTTTCTTGAGCGCCAACCCGGCATCACTCTCGGAATCGTTGAGGCGGTCCAGCAGCTCGCAAATCGCCTCCAGGGCACGCTTCCACTCGTTATCGGCGTACTCGTGCAGGGTGTTCGAGATACGTCCCAGTTGCTCACACTGCTCGACCCCCAGGTCGCGGTACGAACGCTTGCTGAGCAGAGCCAATACCCAGTGGAATCGGACCTCGCCCCGTCTTGCCCGCGGGCGATGGCCTCGTCGATCAGTTCGCGGGCGCGAGTGGGCACGCCGTTTTCCAGGAAACGCACGCCGACCTCGTACTTCTTGGACGGTGAGTCCTCAGGAAGTACTTGGTAGACCGAAGAGTTGTGTACCTGTTCGGCTTGAATACCGACAGTGGATCCGTGCTCGGCGGCGTTGCTCGTGGTATTCGCGGATTCGCTCATGACACTCCGTTCGCCGCCGCGATCAGCGTCGCTACCTTCGCCGCCGACTCCGCCAGATCATCTATTAGCGGCGGTGGCAAATTGACACGACCGTACTTTTGGTGTCGGCAACAGCGATCGGACGAGCTGCCGCAGTCCTCGCGGTACCACACAGACCCACTTGCCCTCATTCACGGCAAAGATTAAAGAACCATCACGTGAACACGGCCTGAGTGTCACTCCTTCACAGCAAAGATGTTTACCACAAGGGACGCTTGATAGCTGACTTTCATTCGTTCGGTGCAGTGACGGCAGAGAGTCTTCAAAGTAGCATAAAGGCGAGACGGCCCGTAGAGGACGGTTCGATGGTGTCAAACCCAAAGGAGGAGGAATGAGTGCGCGTAAGATCGTGGCGTTTGCGTCCACAATGATCTTTGCGGCGGCGCCGTTCGCAGTGGCATCGGCACCGTCAGCTGCAGCCTCTCCTGAATGCGCGGCAAAAGTCAAGGCCGGCGGAGCTACGCTCTACAAGATAACTCAGGACAACTTAATTCTCGGAAAAAGACTGCAATCGTACGCAGACAATGAAGAGCACACCCAATTCGGATACTTGCCAAGTGGAAAATGTATACCCCAGAGCGAATTCGACAAAGGGCAAGGCTATATCGAGGGGCGCTACGAGTACTATGACAGCTCATATGGCGAAGCCTGGAGTCAGAACGTTCTTCGATTCGGCCAGTACAAGTACTTCTGGAATTTGTATGGATACTGGGTCGATGACAGTCACCTCGAAACCCAGTAATGATATCGGGATTTGCCTTTCGCATTGCTAGTGCCGTGGCACCATGTTGGTAACGATCTCCTTAAGGACCCTTGAAGAATGATCTTGGTGCGCTTCAGGGTGCGATTGGAGTCGATCACGTTCGCTGTGTGAGGAACGCGGGATGGTTCGGCCGAGACCGTGAGAGATCAGTGACGAGCTGCGGTCGGTGATCGAACCGCTGCCGCCGCGCCATGAACAACGGTTTCGGCATCCGGGGCGGTGCCGCATCGACGACCGCAGGACCCAGCAGGGCATCTTGTTCGTGCTCTACACCGGTATCCGGTGGGAGTTTCTGCCTCAGGAGTTGGGCTTCGAGTCCGGCCCGACCTGCTGGCGCCGGCTGGAGGAATGGCAGCAAGGCTGGGGCATGGGAAGACGTGCAGCGGGTATCGCTGGACAAGCTGCGCGCGGCCGACCAGTTGGATTTCTCCCGTGCCACGGTCGATGCCTCCCCTGTGCCGGCCAAGCGAGGTCGAACGGTTCCAAAAGCCGGTCCGAGTCCGGTCGACCCTGGTCGACCGGACTCGAAACCCCACGCGCTCACCGACGCGTGTCGTGCTGCGCTCCGAGCGTCATGGACCGGCGGTCCTTGCCACGATGTGACCCAATTGATGCCGTCGGTGCAAGCGCTGCGCCCGGTACGCGGCTAAGCACGGCCGACCCCGCCACCGCCCACCGACCCTATGCGCCGCCCCGGCTTCGGCGCCCTGCACTGGGCCGCCGAAGCCGCCCTCACCTGGCTCCACGGCCCCCGCAAACTCCGAATCCGGTGGGAAATCCGCGACGACATGCCCAGGCATTCCTACATCTGGCTCACTGCATGCATGATCCTCACTCGCAAACTCCCCACCTCAGCATTATGAAACGACTCCTTAGTCCGCGCGCACCCGCTTGAGTGCCAGCACGAACGTGCTCTTGTCCGCCTGCGTGTCTTCCTTCGGAGCCCTGCTCACGATGTCGAGCTCCGCCTCCACCGCCTCGTAGGTGACTTGGTCGAGCTCTCCCGTGGAATGTTGCTGCCTCAGGTGGTCGCGAAACGCGGCCAACTCGGTGGCCGGACCAGCCGTGGTCGACACCTGGGGCTCCGCACCCATCGAAACGGTGTTCCCGGTGACGTGTTGCCCCTGGATGCCGACCGTGCCGGAGACGTAATTGTGGATGACGGCGCTGTTCTTCGGGTTGTTGCCCTCGTTCATCGTGACGCACTCCCGTTCCTTGACCACTTCTCCAGCGAACCCGACGGCGAATGCCACCGCGTTTACCGCTGCTTGCGGCTGCCAGACACCGTCCGCATCGGTGGTCTTGGTTCCGTCGGCCCTATCGCTGATGCCACGAACGACAGCCACCGGGAAATCGTTCAGATGGCCAGCCTGTACCACACCTGCTGCTTCCATCTCGATCACCAACGCGTCGTTGCAGTGCTGTCGGATCCACGTCGCTTCGTACGAAATCCGGGAGTTCTACACGACCTCCCGGGGCGATGACACCGAAAAGGGCCTTGGGAACACGACCGTCGGACTGACAGGAAAAGGGAGTACAGCCTGCACGACAAGACATTCGAGCAACCACGACAAGCGAGGTCTGCCCGTCTCCTTCGTCCGGCTGTACAGCCTGGTCGCAGACGCTTCAGCCCCGCGATACATGTAGGCACTGAAGCAGGGAACTTCGAAGGGACGCGTATGCCACATACTCGAGCGCGGCTGCGGCGGGGCCTAACGGACAGCGCCTCGGCAGGCCTCACCGCCAAGAACAGCTCGCTTCTCCGCCTCGAGAACCCCGCGAGAGGAGCCGCGAGCTACCCCGAGCGGGCCCCGGTCGTCAGCTCGGGTCGGGAGCGAGCACCACGAAGTCGGCGCCGAACGGATCGGCGCACACGGCCAACCGCCCCACACCCTCCGCGTCCTCCGGTCCCATGTTCACGGCCCCACCGCTGTCCCCCACGCGCGCCGCCGCGGCGTCGCAGTCGGCGGTCGCGAAAACCGGGTGGAAATACGGCTTACCGGCGTGCTGCTCGAAGAACTCGACCCCCATCTGCACGATACCGCCGTGCGCACGGTTCTCCTCCTCGCCGGATGGGCGGATGATCGAGTACGTGCCCTCCCCACCGGGCATGGGCACGTCCCGGGTGCTCCACCCGAACAGCGAGCCGTAGAACTCCACAGCGGCGGCCGAGTCGGTGGTGAACAGCTCGACCCACATCAACGAGCCCGGCTCGTCGACCGCTTCCAACCCCCTGCTGTCGCGAGGCTGCCACACCGCGAACTCCGCCCCCAGCGGGTCGGTGAACTGGGCCAGCCGCGCCTGGCCCTCGGCATCGAACGGCTCCACACGAACCCCTCCGCCTGCCCGGCGAACCCTGTCTGCCGCCTCGTCGGCATCGGCCGCGTTGAAATAGATCATCCAGGCCGGGCGGGCTCCCTCCTCGTCGAGCGGCCCCAGTCCAGCGACGGCCTTGCCGTCCGAGCGGAACACCCCGTAACGGTTCCCCTCCGGATCCATGGACTCGAACCGCCAGCCGAACACCGAGCGGTAGAAATCCCGCGCGGCCGCCGGGTCCGGCACCCCCAGATCGATCCAGCACGGCGCACCGAACGCGAAATCCGTAGTGATCATGACGTTCCCCCTCGTGAGAGTGGCTACGCCGTCACTCTGACACCGACCACCGACACTCGCGCGCCACCAGCCCACCCCGCGCACGACACACCGCCGCTCGAGAGCCCACGCGACGCTGCCCAGTCCCGGGACTCACGGGCCGGTGATCGAGCTCCCGAGCAGGCCGGGCTGTGGAAAACTCCCGATTATAGGCAAAACTGGAAAACAGCCGGGTCAGCTCTCCGGCGGCACGACGTTGATCGAGCACTGCAGCCGGTACTCGTCCACGATGTCCGCACCAGCGGTGATCAGACCGGTCACCGGCCCCTCTCCGGTGTGCTCGGGCACCAGCGGCTGCGCCGACCCGTCCGACTCCACCACCCAGGCCGCCACGGGCCGCGTCTCCGTGTCCCCACCGGGATACTTGATCGACACCGACCACCCCGGCGCCGCCGGGCTCACCCCGGTGACCTGGGCACAGACATCCAGCCCCGCGAAGCCCTCCGCCGTCCGAGCGTCGATCAGACAGTGGTGCTCGGAGTCGTCGACCACCATCGGCGCACCATCGGTCCCCCACCGCTGTATCGGTGTGAAACGGCGCTGGCGCTCCCCCTCCACCTCGGTCTCGTAGATCGCTGCCCACCCGGTCGGCGACCACGTGTCCATACCGTCCGCTCCTCCCGCGGCGCGACTGTGCGTAACCGTCGTATCACGGTAACGCGATCACCGCGCGCACGAACCCGCCACAACTCCCCCTTCCGGGCGGGAATTCCCGACAACCCCCGCCCCGGCGAACGCGACCGAGCCGTCCCGCGGTGGGAAACCTCCGCGGGACGGCTCGCCCGAACCTCGACGCCGCGTCGTCAGCTCGCGCTCAACGAGTAGCGGCTGGTGGCGAAGTCCAGACCACCACCGGACGAGGTGATCTCGAATCCGAACTGGACCTCACCCACCGACGCATCGGAAGAGAACCAGCCACGCTGGACGACCCAGTCCAACACCTCCTCGATGTCCACCGTCCCCGCGTTCGTGCCACCGGTGCGCACGAAGGAGAACACCTCGTTGGAGCCGTTCGTCCCCTTGTGCACGTCCCACCGGTGACCACCGACGTCGACGGTGTCCACCCGGGAACCGATGGGCCCCACGGCACCGTGCTGGTTCATCCACAGCATGATCTCGTAGTCGTGATCGTCGACCCAGATGTCGTAGGCGGTGGCATAAGCCCCGGCGTCCGGCACGGTGACAGCGAACTCACTGCTCAGCCCGCCGATCGCGCCGACCGACTCGTTCACGGCCCTGCCCACGTGCGGGTAGGACTTGACCCCGCCGGTGTTCGGGTGGTCGGCCGTCACTGCCCAATCAGCGTGGGAGTTCGCCCGGATCGTCTGGGGCCCGACACCACTGCCCCAAATGTTGTTGCGCACGACGTAGTCACCATCGGACCAGGTCGCGAACCTCTCCGAGGACTCCCACACCGCCGCGTGAGCCGTGCCCGCACCGAGACCGACCGTCGCCAGCACGGCCACGACCACGGTGACCAATCGGGGTAATCGCATCGCTGCTACCTCCTCCTGATTCTCCGCACCGGCGCGGCACCACGACGCACCGCGCCCCACCGTGTTCACCCGCGGACCGGAACCTCGGCGTCGTCACGCAGGAACACGGGAATCCGCCCCAGGGGAGCGTCCACACTCACCACCGCACCGCCGGCGTACCGGGACCCGGTCCAGGCGTCCGTCCACACGGCGCCGGCGGGGAGGTAGACCTCACGGGCCCGGTGCCCGGCGTCCAGCACCGGGGCGACCAGCAGGTCCGGCCCGAGCAGAAAACCGTCGTCGACCCGCCAGGCCCGCTCGTCGCCGGGAAAGTCCACGAACAGCGGGCGCATCGGCGGCACCCCGCTCTCGTGGGCCACGCGCATCTGCTCGCTCAGGTAGGGCCGCAACCGCTCGCGCAGCCACAACGTCTCACTGATCATCTCCAGCGCCTCGTCACCGTAGGACCACACCTCGTTGGGCCCACCGGTCATGTCCGGACCGAACGGCATCCGCGGCTCCCGCACACCGTGCAACCGGAACAGCGGGCAGAACGCCCCGTACTGGAACCAGCGCACCACCAGCTCCCGGTACTCGGGCGAGTCCGGATCCCCGCCGTGGAAACCGCCGATGTCGGTGGTCCACCACGGGACCCCCGACAGCGCCACGTTGAGCCCGGCCCGCACCTGCGCCCGCAGCGAAGCCCAGGTGGCCGGGATGTCACCCGACCACAGGGCGGCCCCGTAGCGCTGGCTGCCCGCCCACGCCGAGCGGCACAGCAGCACGACCCCGTCGTCGCCCGCGGCACGGCTGCCCTCGTGGAAGGCCCGCGCTCCCTCCCGCGGGTAGACGTTGGCGACCTCGGAGCCCGGACCGGCGTGGAAGCTCAGGTTGTGCGGATGGCCGGGTTGCAGCTCCGGCTCGCAGGCGTCCAACCAGAACGCCCGGATCCCCTTGTCGTAGTAGTTGCGCTTGACCCGCTCCCACACGAAGTCCCGGGCGCGCGGGTTGGTCGGATCGTAGAAGGCGACCGGCATCGCCGCGTCGAACCCCTTGTCGTGCCAGGGCGCGTGCACCGGCACCCCGCGCTCGGTGTCCACCAGTAGCCCGTTGTCCCGCATCTCCGGGAAGTTCTCGCTCAGCGGGCTCACCGACGGCCAGATCGAGACCATCAGCCTGATGCCCAGCTCCTCCAGCTCGCGCACCATCCCGTCGGGGTCCGGCCACTCGGCCGGGTCGAACCGCCAGTCCCCCAGGTGCGTCCAGTGGAAGAAGTCGGTCACGATCACCGACATCGGCAGCCCCCGCCGCTTGTGCTCGCGGGCCACCGACAGCAGCTCCTCCTGGTCGCGGTAGCGCAACTTCGACTGCCAGAACCCACTGGCCCACTCCGGCAGCATCGGGGGATGGCCGGTGGCCTCGGCGTAGCGCTCCAAGATCCCCGCCGGGCCGTCTCCCGCGGTCACCCAGTAGTCGATCCCCCGCGCGTAGTCGGACACCCACCGGGTGCCGTTCTCGGCCAGCTCCACCCGCCCCACACCGGGCGTGTTCCACAGCAGACCGTAGCCCCTGCTGGACACCAGGAACGGGATCGACACCTCGCCGTTGCGCTGCACCAGGTCCAGCACCAGGCCCTTCTGGTCCAGCCTGCCGTGCGTGTGCTGACCGAGCCCGAACAGCTTCTCGCCGTCGTAGGCGTGGAACCGCTGCTCCAACCTGCCGTACCCGCCGCCGTGCCCGTAGAACGACCGCGGCCCCGGCCACCAGAAGTGGGCGCGCTGCTCGCTGAGCAGCTCCGCACCGGTGTCGCCGCGCCGGAACGCCAGCACCGGAACCAGACCGGTGTCGGTGGACACGAGCTCGACCACCGCGGCCAGCGCCCCGTTGACGATCCGTCCGCGCTCCTCGTCGATCCGCACGTCCACATCGGCCCGACCCCGGGGCTCGACCAGCGCTCCCGGAACGTCGTCGGTGACGCCGTGCCGCCCCACCCGAACCCGCAGGCTGTCCCGGCCCCACGGCTCGATCCGGATCACCTCGTGGCGCACCCGCACCTCGAGCACCCGCCCGCCCTCGCGGCTTTCCAGCATCAACAGCTCCTCGTCGTCTCAGAAGGACAGTGCCGACCGGCATTCCGACGGCCTTGCAGCGCGCCCCGGTGGACAGCGCACCCACGGCCGGCAACCGACCCGGAACCGCCCGCCGCGCACTCCCGGCAGTGCTCGCCGTTCCACCCGCGAAGCACTCCGATAAATCGAAGCGCATCGACAAATCCAATGTGATTGACGCTAGAGAACGATGAGGGGAAACACAAGAGCTCGACACGACAAAGCCTTGACACAGCAGGGGAACTGTCAAGAACGGCTGTTGACCAGAACGGGTTCTCGGTGCCACAGTTTCCGCCATCGCGCTCTTCGTGTGAACAAAGCCGTCGAATGATTATCGAATCGCTTCGATTCATTTCGATATTTCCGGAGGTGATGCGTTCCCATGCACCCCGACTCACCGAACCCGATCTCCCGCCGCCGCGTGCTGTCCCTGGCCGCCGGAGCCGCGGCCGGAACGGCGCTGGCGAGCGTCCTGCCCGGAGGCGCCTCGGCGGCGCCGACCGGCTCACCCGAGTTCCGCGACCCCGCGCTGCCCACGCGGCAGCGGGTGGAGGACCTGCTGGGCAGGCTGAACCTCGACGAGAAGATCGCCCTGCTGCACCAGTACCAACCGGCCATCCCCCGCTTGGGAGTCGCCGCGTTCAAAACCGGCACCGAGGCGCTGCACGGGCTCGCGTGGTCGACCGACAGGAACGCCGACGGCGCGGTGGTCACCGCGACGGCCACGGTGTTTCCCCAGGCCATCGGCCTGGCCAGCACGTGGGACCCCGAACTGGTCGAACGCGTCGGCGAAGCCGTCGGCACCGAGGCGCGCGGATACCACTCGGACAACCCCGACGTCTGGGGACTGCAGCTGTGGGCGCCCACGGTCAACCTGCTGCGCGACCCCCGATGGGGGCGCAACGAGGAGGGCTACTCCGAGGACCCGCACCTCACCGGCGTGATCTCCACCGCTTACGGGCGCGGCATCCAGGGCGCGGACCCCGAGCGATTACGCGCCGCGCCCGTGCTCAAGCACTACCTGGCCAACAACAACGAGATCCACCGCCACACCGCCTCGTCGACGCTGCCGCCGCGCGTCAAGCGCGAGTACTACGAGCGGGCCTTCGAACCGGCGCTGTCGGCCGACGCGGCCACCGGGGCCATGTCGGCCTACAACCTGGTCAACGGCAGACCGATGACCGTCCACCGCGACTTCGACGACCTCCTGCGCGACTGGGCGCCGCGGCCGCTGTTCAACGTCACCGACGCCGGTGGCCCCAACAACCTCACCGGCGACCAGAGCTACTACACCACCCAGCCGGAGGCCGACGCGGCGATCCTCAAGGCCGGCCTGGACAGCTTCACCGTCGACGACACCGACTCCGAAAAGACGATCACCGCGGTCAGGACCGCGCTGGACGGCGAGCTGCTCGCCGAATCCGATGTGGACGAGGCCGTGCGCCACATCCTCAGCGTCCGGATCCGGCTCGGCGAGTTCGACCCGCACGGCGGCCCGTACGGCCGGATCGGCCGGGAGGTCGTGGACAGCCCCGCCCACCGCGCGCTGGCCCACCAGGCGGCCACGCGGGCGACCGTGCTGCTCAAGAACGAGCACGACGCGCTGCCGCTGTCACCCGCACGGACGAACCGGATCGCCGTGATCGGCCAGCTCGCCGACACGCTCTACACCGACTGGTACTCCGGTGCCCTGCCCTACGAGGTGACCCCGCTGCGCGGCGTCCGCACCGCGCTCGGACCGAGCACCACGGTGACCTCGAGCGAGGGCGCGGACAGGATCGCGCTCACCGCACCGGACGGACGACACGTCACCGCCACCGACGACGAACAGCCCCTGCGGCTGACCTCCGGCGCGGACTCCGCGACGCGGTTCGACGTCTTCGGCTGGGGCGAGGAGATCGTGACGCTGCGCGCCGCGTCGAACGGCAAGTACCTCTCCTTCGAGCAGGACGGCCGCACCCTGGTCAACGACGCCGAACAACCCAACGGGTGGAACGTGCGGCAGCGGTTCAGGCTGCGCGCGCACGGCGACGGCCACGTGCTGGAGTACGCCGGCTACGACGCGGGCGAGTCGTGGTTCGGTGACCGGAAGTACGCCACCGTCGACGACGGCGGCAGGCTGACCGTCACCGCCGGCTCACCGGACTCGGCCACCACGTTCACCCGCGAGGTCGTCCGCGACGGACGGCAGGAGGCGGTCGCGGCGGCGGGCGACGCCGACGTCGCCGTGGTCGTCGCGGGCAGCATGCCGCTCATCAACGCCAGGGAGACCGACGACCGCCAGGAGATGGACCTCGCACCGGAGCAGCAGAAGGTACTGGAGCTGGTGCACCGGGCCAACCCGAACACCGTGCTGGTGCTGGAGAACAGCTACCCCACCACGATCACCTGGGCCCAGGACAACCTGCCCGCGATCCTGTGGACCACCCACGCGGGCGCGGAAACCGGCAACGCACTGGCCGACGTGCTCCTCGGCCGGGCCGACCCCGCGGGCAGGCTCACCCAGACCTGGCCCCGCTCGGTCGAGGACCTGCCGGACGTCCTCGACTACGACATCATCAAGTCCGAGCGCACCTACCAGTACTCCACCGCGACACCGCTGTACCCGTTCGGGCACGGGCTGTCCTACACCACCTTCGACTACGGCGTCCCGGAACTGAGCGAACCCGTGATCAGCGCGGACGGCGCGACCAGGGTGAGCGTGACGGTCCGCAACACCGGCCGGCGCGCCGGGGACGAGGTCGTCCAGCTCTACACGCACCAACGGCAGTCGCGGAACCCGCAGCCGCGGAAGCGGTTGCGCGCCTTCCGGAGGGTGCGGCTGGAACCCGGACGGAGCCGGACCGTGAACTTCGCCCTGCGCGGTGCCGACCTCGCGCACTGGGACGTCACCCGCGAACGGTGGGTGGTCGAGGCGGCCACGCACGATCTCCTCCTCGGCTCCTCCAGCGCCGACATCCGCCGGCGGCGCGCGCTGCGGGTGCGCGGAGAGACCATCCCGCCACGGGACCTGCACCGGGAGACGACCGCGGCCAACTTCGACGACTACGCGGGCATCACCCTGACCGACCGGAGCAAGCAGCACGGCACGGCCGTGACCGCCTCCGACGGCCACGGATGGATCCTCTTCCACGACGTCGACCTCGGCCCCGGAGCCGGCGGGATCACCGCGCTGGTGGCCAACGGGTCCGCCGGTCCGACGCACCTGGGCGTTCGGCTGGACGGGCCGGCCGGTCGCGAACTGGGCGCGATCACCGTGCCCGCCACCGGCGGCGAGTACGCCTACCGCACGGTGCGCTCCCGGCTGACCCGGGCACGCGGGCGCCACGACGTCTACCTGGTCCTCGACGGTCCCACCAGGATCGCCACTTTCCACTTCGAACGGTGAGCGCGCCCGCGAGCACAGGACGCGAGCGAACCGCCCGAGCCCGTCGACGGCTCGGGCGCACACTTTTCGAACCGCTTCGAGCCAGCCCGACGGGCCGTCCGGGCCCGCCAACCACCGACAGCGGACGCGAACCGCGCACCACACGCCGCTCGAACCGACGCCCCCCCACGTCCACCCGTGGAGGACACGCGGGCCTCCTGCGCTCCGGAAGAGTCCGCCTGATCTACCATGAACCGGCCACCGTTCGATGCGCTTCGACACGCCAGCCGGGAGGACGACATGGTCTCCATCGCCGACGTCGCACGGGACGCGGGGGTTTCCTCCAGCACCGTCTCCTACGTGCTGTCCGGAAAGCGGTCGATCTCGCCGGAGACGCGGCACCGCGTGGAGGCCAGTGTCCGCAGACTCGGCTACCACCCGCACGCCGGTGCCCGCGCGTTGGCCAGCAGCCGCACCAACGTGCTGGCCCTGGTCATGCCGCTGCGGGCCGACATCGACGTCCAGGTGCTGATGGGCTTCGTCACCTCGGTGGTCACCTCCGCGCGCAAGTACGACTACGACGTGCTGCTGCTGACCAACGACGAGGGCCCGGACGGGCTCCGCCGGGTGGCCGACTCGGCGATGGCCGACGCGCTCCTGGTGATGGACGTCGAGTCCGCGGACCCGCGGGTTCCGGTGCTGCGGTCACTGCCCTGCCCGACGGTGCTGATAGGACTTCCGGACGAGCCGGGCGACCTGTCCTGCGTGGACCTCGACTTCTCCGCCGCGGCCAAACGCTGCGTCCAGCACCTCGCCGACCTCGGGCACGAGCACATCGCCCTGGTCGGCCCCTCGCCCGCGGTCTACGAACGCGGCACCAGCTTCGCGGGGCGCTTCCTCAACGGGTTCACCGAAGCGGCACGGACACGCGGGCTGAACGCCCCCAGCCGGCCCTGCTCCCCCTCCTACGACGGGGTGCGCGAGTGCCTCGACAAGATCCTCGTCGAACAGCCGCAGCTCACCGGCCTGGTGGTGCACAACGAAGCGGTGCTCGGCACCCTGCTGTCCGAACTGCGCGCCCGGGGCAGCCGGATACCGGAGGACGTCTCGGTGGTGGCCGTGGGCCCCGACGAGATGGCCGCGAACCGGCCGATGCGACTGACCACGGTGCCGTTGCTGTCCGACGACGTCGGGCGGATCGCGGTGGAGATGACCATGCGCGAACTGGAGGGCGCGGCCTCCCCCGAGGTCCGTCTGCTGTCCCCCCGCCTCACCCACGGCGACAGCACCGCGCAGCGGGCTTGAGCGACCGGAGTCACCCCTCCCGCCACACCCTTCTACCCGGTGTCCCGAGCGCGCCCCGGCACGTCTCCGTCACCGTCCGACACACGTCGGGCCGTGGCATGATCGGCTCATGGGCCGCGACGAGGAATACCTGTTGGACAATCGGCAAGTCGAGGCTGGTGCACGCTTCGACGCGCTCTCGACCCTCTTCGACCCCTCCACGTTCCGGCACTTCGAGACGCTCGGAATCGACGAGGGGTGGCAGTGCTGGGAGGTCGGCGCCGGCGGCACGAACCTCCCCGCTCGACTCGCCGAACGCGTCGGACCCAGCGGACGTGTACTCGCCACCGACATCGACGTGTCCTGGATCGAGGCAACCGACGCGATACTCGAAGTGCTCAGCCACGACGTCGCCCGCGAGGACCCCCCGGTCGGCCCTTTCGACCTGATCCACGCCCGCCTGCTCCTCGTCCACGTCGCGGACCGCGATGCCGCGCTGCGCTCCATGACCCGGGCGCTGCGTCCCGGCGGGTGGCTGCTGATCGAGGACGCCGACCCCGCTCTGCAACCGCTGATCTGTCCCGACGAGCACGGCCCCGAACAAGAACTCGCCAACCGGTTGCGCCGCGGTTTCCGCCAGCTGCTGCAACAGCGCGGCGCCGACCTGGCCTACGGGCGCAAGCTGCCACGACTGCTGCGCGAGATCGGCCTCGCGGAGGTCACGGCCGATGCTTACTTCCCGATCGCCTCGCCCCAGTGCGACGTCCTCGAGGCGGCCACCGTCCACCAGGTACGTGACGAGCTCACCGCTGCGGGCCTCGCCACGGACGACGAGATCGAGCGGCACCTCGCCAACATCGCTGCTGGACAGCTCGATCTCGCGACTTCGCCGATGATCTCGGCCCGGGGCCGCAGTCCCTTCCGGTCCTGACCGAGCTCGCGGGGCTCGCCCGCCGGCACCGCCCGCGCCGCAAGCACTGCGCCGGTCGTCAACGCGGTCGGAAGAGATCAGCGGGAGCGGAGCCGCAAAACGGGGCGTCTCCTGTGAAGGTCCGGGCACCACGGTTCCCGTCGTGTTGCGGCGAAACCGGCGAGTGGGGCACATTACGCGGTTACGCTGCGGCCAACAGCACATCACCCGTCCCGTACCCGCCTACCTTGCCGAGGAGAGAAGCCTCATGAACCTGGCGCTGTGGATCGTCACCGGCCTGCTGGCCGCCGTCATGCTGGTCGGGGGCACGACGAAGCTGTTCGTGCCGAAGGACAAGTTGGCCGCGACCGCGCACGGAGGGTGGACCGACGACTTCGGCGTCGGTTTCGTCAAGGCCCTCGGAGCCGTCGAGGTCCTGGCGGCGGTGGGGGTCGTTCTGCCTGCCGTGGTCGGTATCGCGCCGGTTGTGGTGCCGGTGACCGCCGTCTGCTGGGTGCTGCTGATGATCGGCGCGATGATCACGCACCTTCGTCGTCACGAGAGAACGCCCGTTGCCGCGAACCTGCTCTACCTGGCCATGGCCGCCTTCGTCGCCTGGGGACGCTTCGGCCCCGAGTCCTTCACCGGTTGACCCAACCGGTCCTCACCTCAGCCCAGGGCCGAACGCTCCGGAACCAGGACGTTTGGGACTCCGCCCGGCGGGAAACCCACCCGGCCACCCCGCGAGTTCGCGGTCCGCGCCACGACCGCGAGCCACGTGCGTGCCCGCTACCGCACCAGGCGCAGGAACCGCAGGGCGACGGACCCGGACGCGGCGAACACGGCGGCACCGGGGTAAAGCGTGGTGCGGTTCTCGCCGCCACCGGACGTAAGCAGGGCAGGAGCCAGCATCGGCTCCACCGTCCGCGGAAGGGAGTTGGCCATGTTGAACACACCCGTCCCCTTCGCTGCTTCCGTGTCGCTGTTGGGAAGCACACCGGTCACCAGAGCGTAGTCCACACCGGCGTAGACGCCCTGCCCGACACCGGCGATGGCGAGTGCGTTCCGGCACGGCGCGGGCTGACCACGCCCGCTCCGGAGCCGAGGCACTCCGCGTTCGGCGCTGCGCCCCTCTCCGTGCTTCGTCGAGAACTCCCGGGACGGGATCGACGAGCGGGTCACGCGGCTGTCCCCACCTCCGGAACAGTGAAATCCGGACGGGCTTAACCCCTTAACACTCAAGGGTCACGCCACTGCTCCGTTTCATGGAGCGACAGCCCCCTGAAGGTCGCGCTACTCGCCCACCTGGACCGGACGAATCGCACACCGAGACTCAAACGTCCGTGCACAGTGATTTCGCCCGTCGTCTCCACTCCGGGCACCTTCCGGTTCCCGCCGCGGGAGACTCCCGACAGTCCGCGGACACCGACACGTCCCTGCTCGAACACCGCCACCGTGGACAGCACGTTGACCCGAGAAGAAGCGGGATCCTATATTCCGCTTAAGTCGTACTCCGGTGACGACACAGGCTGTGTGAGATCCCCTCGGCGGACCGTTGCGCCCCGTACGGCACCGGCCGGACGCACCTTGCGCCCACCCGGTTCGCCGTCGCTTCGTGACCGGGCGGTCCCTCCACGCGCACGCCAACGGTCCCGGCTCTCGCCTGCCGGACCTGCGCCGCAGCCACGACCTGCTGGCCGATGAACGGCGCGGACTGCTCGGCTTCGACATCGGCCGCGTCCTCCGGATCGTTCGGGTGCACGGGGAACGGGTTCAACGTGATCCCCGCACCGGCCCCGGGTGCGTGTCCACGGATGACCTCACGCCCCTGACCGTGGGCGAGCAGCAGGTGGTGCCCTGCCGCCACGGCCGCGCGCGGATCGGTCCGCCCTGGCGCGTGCACGCCGGCGGCGTATCCCAGGAAGGCGGCGCACCAGGGTTCGTTGAGCGTCGTCCAGTTCGACACCCGGTCACCGAGCCGACGCGGCACACTGCCGACGTAGTCGGCGAAACGGTACACGGTGTCCCGGTTCGCCCAGCCACCGCGGTCCTCCAGCTCCTGTGGCAGGTCCCAGTGGTAGAGCGTCGGCCACGGCGCGATGCCGTGCTCCAGCAACTCGTCGACGAGCCGCTCGTAGAAGTCGAGTCCCGTCCCGTTGACGGCACAACCGGCGGGCCGCACCCGGGGCCAGGCGATCGAGAACCGGTAGGCCCGCAGCCCCAGCTCGGACATCAGCCGAACGTCGTCGCTCATCCGCCGGTAGTGGTCCGCCGCGGGTTCACCGGTGTCCCCACCTGCCACGGCACCGGGCCGCTCGCAGAAGGTGTCCCAGATGGACCATGCTCTTCCATCCGCTGTGGTGGCCCGGTCGGCGCGACAGCCGGTGCCGCACGCGCCGGGCCGCGTGGGAAGCGCACTCACTCGTTCACGCGATCCGTTCCTCGACGGAGGACTCGTAGAGCCAGCAACGTGCCGTGTGACTGTCGCCGACGGCGAACTCCGGCGGTTGCTGCTCGCACTTCGGCATCGCGTGCGGGTACCGGGCCCGGAAAGGACAACCCCGCGCATCGGCCGACACCTCACCGCAAGGCCGCTCGGGGGAACGACAGCGCCGCGGAGTCCCCACCCGGATCCGGAGCCGAGTCCCTGAGCAGCCGGGTGTAGGGGTGCCGCGGCCTCAGGATCACGTCGTCGCTGCTGCCGCGCTCGACCACCTGACCGCGGTACATCACCAGAACCTGCTCGGAGAAGTGCCGCGCGGTGTCCGGATCGTGCGTGATGTAGAGAACCGCCAGGTCCTCCTCGGTCTTGAGCCCGTCGATCAGGTTGAGTATGTCCGACCGGATCGACACGTCGAGCATCGAAACCGGCTCGTCCGCCAGTAGCACCCGAGGTCCGGTCGCCAGCGCGCGAGCGATCGCCACCCACCGGCGCTGCCCGCCCGAGAACTCGTGCGGCTGCTTGGCGACCACCCGATCCTGGGGAACCAGCGCCACCCGCTCGAGCAGACGCTCGACCCGCTCGTCCACGGCGGACCGACGACCGCGATCGTTGCCGAACCACCGGGTGCCCGATGCGCTCGGCTTCAACACCGAACCCGCGCAGGCCAGACGATGCTGGCACGGGCGTTCGGGACCGGGGACGCGTTCCTGAGTCACCGGCGATGAGGCCTACGGACAAGGACCGGCTGTCCGAGCAACCCTGGCGGCGATCGTCGGTCGGGACCGGTGCTCACGGTCCGCGCATCTACGACTGGGCTCGCGTGCCGCTGGGTACCCACTTGCCGCCCAGGCGAGGCCACTGGCCGCTGGCACGGCACTCGATCAGCAACCTCAGCGAGATCGCCTGCTACATCTGCTACGGGCCCCGCCGCACGCGACTGCTCAACCTGGTCTGGACCGCCGGATCTCGCTGGCACGTCGAAGAATGCTTCCAACAAGCCGAAAACGAAGCCGGACTCGACCACTACCAAGCACGCTCCCGACGAGCTTGGTATGCCCACACGACTCTGTCCCTACTCGCTCTCGCCTGGCTGACCGTGACCAAAAAACACGCCACAAAAGTAGAGGTTCAGCAGCACTAGCGAACCAGGCGTGATCACCTATACTCCAGCAGAACTCCGCCGCCACCTGATCAACTTCATCACCCGAGCATCACCCCCAGCCAAACACGTCTACTCCTGGTCACACTGGCGCCGACACCACCAACACCAAGCCCGACAATGCCCCTCCCGACAGCGTCCACCCACTCTGAGTACCACCGCAGTACTAGGTCCAGTGGCTCTTCGTATCAAGCGTCACACGGGGCCAGCCGGATCACGACACGCCTCTCCCCGTCCGCAGAACCACAAACCACCCGCACGGCGTCGGAATCCCCGGTTACAGGCCCGACTCCGGGCTAATCATATCCGCGGACCAGGTGGCTTTCATCACGATCTTCCACATCGTGCAATCGAGATTCATTTTCCCAGGCGTAAACACTATAGGACACCTCCGGCACAAGTACATCTCGGCCAGCACGGAGGGAAGCCGTTCGCGCAAACTCAAAAAAATTGTATCGCAAGAAACCATCTCCTTTTCTGAAAGCATGCCCCCATGAGCCCATCAACGGAACTCGACACCAACGAAGAATTCATTCCCCTCATCCCGAAAAAACGGGCACTTCCCACGAGAAACGATCGATCCATCGTTCCGCCACCGCTTCATAAGCATCGGATTCTACGATGTTCGACGTTTCTTAATCCTCGTGATCGCAAAACCACATACACTAGCGCTGACAACCGAAACCGAACCGCCGAGAAGCAGTGGAGCCCTGCCATCTACATATTCCGCCGACCAGCCGGCGAGTGTGCTCCCCAACGGTGTCCCACCCAGCAGAAGCAACATGTAGAACGACATGACCCTACCGCGCACACTCGAATCCACTGAAAGTTGAATCGTGTTGTTGGCAGTGAGAATAAAAGTCATCTGCGTCGCCCCGAGCACTAAGAGAAGGATGCCGAAGACCCATGCGGAAAAAGAAAATGCAGCTATGCTCTCGGCCACCCCGAATGTTAGCGCGCTGCCGATCAGTATGTGATGCCGAGGCAAGTCGCGCGCACTGCGCCACGCGGAGAATGCCGCCCCAACCAACGTTCCCGCAGCGAGCATGGCGTGGAGCAGGCCGAAGTCATCCGATCCCGTTTCGAAGACCTGGTTGGCCATAACCGCGAGTGAGGTGTTAAAGGTAAGCCCGAACGTTCCGACGCAGAAAACGAGACTCAGCACCGAGACCAGCTCAGGGCGCTGCCGTACGTAGCGGACCCCTTCAAGGAGCTGACCTCTCCCAGCCGGCACGGGATCGTTGCGGTGAAGCAGAGCAGGGTTCATCATCACGAGAGTCACCACAACCCCAATCACCGAAAAAGCGTTTACCAGAAACAACCATCCGGTGCCGATCCAGGCGATCAGATAACCGGCTATGGCCGGCCCGACCAACCTGCATGAGTTCACGATAATAGAGTTCAGAGAAACAGCGTTCCCTACCTGACTCCTTCCCACCATCTCCATCACGAAGGATTGACGGATGGGCATTTCGAGCGCTCCGCAGCACCCTAGGGACAGACACAGCACGTACACATGCCACAGCTGAACCAGTCCCGCCACATCCAGCAGTCCCAAAGCCAGCGCAGATCCCCCTATACCGTACTGGAGCACGATCAACAGATGTCGTTTGTCGAGTCGGTCGGCCAATAATCCCGCCCAGGGGGTGAGCAACAACATCGGAAGGAACTGCAGCGCGACCGCTATTCCCAGCGCGGTGGCACTTCCTCCGGATATCTCCAGCACCAACCAATCCTGCGCGATGCGCTGAATCCAGGTACCGAGCAGGGATACTACCTGTCCACCCGCGTAAAGTTGAAAGTTACGCACTCGCAGTGATATGAACATCGAGCTGGAGCGCCGGGAAAAAACCCTCTCGGCTGTCTCCTCTTCCACGGTCTTGTCTGTCGCATACGAGGACATATACTATCCTGTCGATTCAGTTGCATAAAACACATACACGCGAGAGCCAATCGGGCTATTTCCCCATTTCTCCGTACGTGCCTTTTGTGACTATGCACTCCTCCGCGAAAGCCAACGCACGCAGATGATAGGATCTGGCCGTCCAGCCAAGACTAATATTGTGCCCAGAATTCGGTTGGTGGTCGACCACAACACGCTCGCCCCCGAACAGGTCCTTGAGTCCCTCAAGTGTTTCCCGGTCGTGCTTCCACAAAAACTCGTACTCGGCGAATGTAAAACGAACCGGAACCTCGACCTGTTCGGCCACACCAGGAAGGACATCCGGCCATTCCGGAACCTCCCGGTACTCACGTTCGGGCATGGGGGACAGCAATGAACGAGCCCACAGAAAGGTGTTGGTCGGATAAAAGCGCAACGCCCCCCAGTGCATACGCCATACTTCTCTGTCACTTGAGTCGAAGAAACGGTGCATATCAGCGGCGTATCTGTTCCCACAACCCGAAATATCAAGACCGAGCAACACGTCGGTTTCCATGTCAGCAGCCACACTCAAAGCCACTTTCCCCCCATAAGAATGCGCTACCAGGAAAAAACCCGCCCCCACAGTGTGATAAAGCGCGAAATCGTTCAGGGCCGTACACAGCGTCTCGCTCTGTTCCATCAAGGTCTGCCCGTAAGGAAGCTGGTGTGCCGATAACCCGTAACCGGGTCGGTCCACCGCCAAGATCGTATATCCGAGATCCGCTCCCAATGCGAGCAGCGACAGATTCTGGTCCACCAGTCCGTCGAAGTATCCCGCTCGCATTCCACCACCGTGCAATGCCACGACAACAGCCCGCGGCGGTGCTTGCGACGGTTCACACAGCAACGCGGACAGTCTAGTTCCACCGGCATTCAGAACAATCTCCCGCACCACGGGAGCCGCCGAAGAAGCAGAATCATTCACGCGTATCAGATCTCCCTGTTACTTGACGCCCACCCCCGCAGAATCATGTCACGAACGAAATCCCGCAACGTAGAAGCCTCGAAAATCGGCCGAATAATTGGTCGTCCCGATCTCACTAGCGCGACCAGTCGCGTGGATCCCGTTCCGTCTGCCCCGTCCATCGGAGACCGCACCAGGCCGCAGCGGACCCCTGGATCGACCGAGTCCGCACATCATCCACTCCGAAACATCGGTCACAGCACCTCCTCAATCCAAAGAAATCTCATCGAAATAGGACTGCATTATTTCGATCTCCCGGCGACCGGAGATACCATGCTTGCTGTACACTGATGTAAGATGGTACTCGATGGCACGTCGGGTGAGTGACAACTTATCAGCGATCTCCCCATTACTGTACCCGGCACTGGCGAGCCTGCAAACACGAAATTCCTGCGAAGTCATCTTCCGAGGAGCCTCGATACCACCAAGAGCGGAATCGGCCACACCTACCCAATATTCGTTCTCGAATTCACGACCGCTCGCAATAGCCTGACGAAGAAACTGACGCCCCCTGGCGATGTCATTTTGATTCGACAGAAACTTTCCAAGCAGAGTCAACAACATAGGAAGATCGCTTCGGTTGTGGCCCGACTGAAGCAGCCCGATCGCCTCGTTGGCAGCGTTTCCGGGATTTCGGTACTCTTCCAACAAAACACCACTGCACAGTGCCCGGGCCACCCCACTTGGAGCTCCCCACACCCGCGCCCTGCTAAGTTCGTTTTTCACCAGACGTTTGGCTACGGTCGTTCTGCCCAACTGATTTTCCACACAGGCTGCACGCGTTCGCCAGGGAACCACCACCCCGTTGCGAACCCCGTTCGCGCTCAGCAGTCGATCACATGCCACATAGTCTCGAACCGCCGCTCCCATTTTGCCCGCACACAGGGAAATCACGCCCCGCACGCACAAAAGGTGCACCTTACCGCTACGGCAATCAGAAACCGAGTCCAGATATCCGTAATCAGCCAGCAGCCATTCGGCGCGACGGTACTGACCAACGCTCACCAATGACTCGGCGAACCATGCGACAGAAATTTCACGAATTTCGTTGGGTTCGATCCCACGCAGTAACTGATCGAACAGAACGAAGGCCTGCTGGTGGGCTCCCGAAAGATGGCATATCCTCGCCTCTACAAGCAGGAGAACCATCCTCGGAACAGTACGATATGACCACTCCTGTTTCTCCTTGAGACGAGTACAGTGCGCATCCGCCAGAAGAAGTTCATCCGAATACAGCAGCGTCAGCAACGCGTACCACACACAAGATGACCTGTCTTGGCAGGAGTACTCGGCCAGTGCCAATTCAGCCAGTTCGACCGCCTCAGTCCTTCTTGTGCCGTCGAGTAGCAGATAAATCGCCCGAGAAGCTGGACAAAAACCATGTTCAGCGTATCCGTGTTCGACATCCTGATCATCGAATGGACCACCGAATACCTGTCTCGGCTCCGAATTCTCAGTACAGTACTCAGTCAAGATGATCTACCCTGTCTTAGCCGGACCCAACAAGTTCAAAAGTTTACCAGGAAACATCTTCCGATCTTGCTCTTCTGGCGTCGGATCACCCTCGCGAACATCCGTGAACCAGTAAATCCCCTGTGATGCCAGATCCCTCGAGAGTGAAACCTCAATGAAACTGAGGCGGATGTTTTCAGCTCCACCTCCTCCGATCCTGCAGTACCAATGTGAACTTTAACCTGACTGACCGAAAAATCCTATATTTTTGTGAGCTTCACGTCATGTGTATTCTACACACCCATCGAGGATCGGACGGTCGAACGAAACACTCGGAGCGCCCGGCCGGACGCGTGTCCTCTACTCATGCGCAGGCAGAAGTCACGCGCCCCGACAAAGTGCCGTTGTTGATCTCAGCGTTCGAGAGGGCGGTACGTACGCGCGGTGCGCAACAGTTCGCCCCACCAAACCAGGCGGTCCAGCATGGTCTTGGCAGCGCTCTCGGCGTCATCGACGTCGAGAGGACGGTTTCCGTCGAATTGATCCCAAAAATTGTGGAAACTCAAGGACTCTCGCACGCTCACTGCGTGTAGCTCTCCGAACACTTGGCGTAGGTGCTCGACTGCCCGCAAGCCACCCCCCATACCACCGTAGGACACGAAACCGATCGGTTTCGCCGCCCACTCGCCGGAAAACCAGTCTATAGCGTTTTTGAGCGCAGCCGGCATGCTGTGGTTGTACTCTGGAGTGACAACGACGAAAACGTCGGCCTCGGCCAGTCGAACGGATAGGGATCTACGCACCTGGTCTGCCTCGGGATCCGGCGCCTCACCCGGTTCCGGCATCACCATCGGCAGCGGGTATTCGAGAAGATCGACGAATTCCACCGCCAGCTCGGGGCGCGTATCGGCCAGCTCAGCGAACCAGCGCGCTACGGTCGGCCCGAACCGTCCATTCCGCACACTTCCCAGGATGACGGTCAGCTTGAGTGGATGCTCGTTCATATCTGGATCTTTCGCTCGAGTGAAGTTTTACGAAAACCGGCCAACGCGACACAAACTCCGAATGCTCCGAACACCGAAATCACCAGCAGAGCTGGTCGATACCCCTGGAACAGGGTCAGCAGTGCCGCGACTGACGGCAACATCACGACGGAGCCAAGCTGCACGGCCGTCTGGTAGAACGGCACGGCCACCGATCGCGAGGCTGGCTCTATGGTGGACGTCGACTGCATGTTCAAAGCAGTAAACGACAGCACGAATCCGGCTTCGACGAGCAGCAGCACCGGAAGCAGTCCCGTGGTGTAGGACTCCGGCTCTGGCTGCCAGAGATAGAGCACCACTCCCGCGAACGCGGAGAACGCACCGGTGGTGATGAGCGAGGTGGTCCCGAATCGCTGAACCAGACGCCCTGTGAAGGGAACCGTGACGGCGAGCGGAGCGCACGCGGGCAGCAGTGCCACCGCGGTCTGCCACGGGTGCCAGTCGAACCACTCCTTGGACTGGACCGTGACCAACAGCAGTAAACCGATGTAGGTTCCGTTGAGTGTGGATGCTCCGAGAGCCGCGCGTACGAGCGAACCGTTACGCAGTACCGCTGAGGTTACCCGCGGCGGCTTTGGTGCCGCGGAAGCCGGAATCACCCACGCTCCCAACAACAAAAGCACCAGCGCCACCGGAGCGGGAAACAGAAAGTTCCAGCGCCAGTTTGTCTCGGAGAAGAGCCCGGAAAGCAGCAGCCCGATAGTGAAGCCGGCGGCTCCGAACAGCGAGTAGATCGAAACCGCTTTGTTTCGCTGCGCCCCTTCCGGAAACGTAGTGCTGATAAGCGCCAGTCCGACCGGTGCCGTCAGAGCCGCACAAATTCCTTTCACAATACGAGTTATAATGAGCACGGAAACACTGTCCGCCATCCCTCCCACCACTGAGGCGACCGCGAAGAGAACCATAGCTCCCAGGTAAATGGGACGCCTTCCCCATCGAGCCGTCAGCACCGGACCGAGCATGAGCATGGCGGCGAATCCGAGGGAGAACCCGCTCATCAACCACTGTACCGTCCACAACGTCAAACCGAGGTCGGCGCTGATTTCCGGTAACGCGAGGAGAACCACCGACACCTCGATCGCATCGAGGACCATGTTCCCCGACAGGACGAACAGCAGTATCCACAGTCCACGCCCCCAGCCCGCTGTGACCGTACCTGTTGATCCGTGGTCAACCATGTTCAGATCCCGCCGACGACATCGTGGTGGACTCCCGCCCAAGCAGTGTCGGCAAATGCTCGCTGATCAGTTCGATGTTGCGTGTTACCAGGTCATCCGGCATCCCAGCTATGCTGGCCCAGAAGATGAGGTGCTTGACGGGAAGCCCGTCCGTCTGTTTCCGGACACGCGCGCAGGCATCCTCCGGTGTGAGGATCTCCAGCGCTCCCCACGGCCTGTCCTTGGTCTTGTGGCGAAACTCCTCCGGAACGATCAGCGGTGGCTTCGGTTTGTCGGTACCTTCCACAGACGACTGTCGGTAAGTGTTCATCTGGTGTGCCAGATGCGGTACCACACGTGACCACGCGGCATCAGGGTCGTCCGCCAACATGATCGGAAGCAGATCCGATACCTGCGCGGCGGCCGGATCGTGACCGCCTTCGATCAGCCCGGCACGATAATGCTCGAATATGTCGCGCGAGATGTGCAGGAGGTTGATTCCCAACCTACCGGCGATCCGCGCACCCCGAGGACCGTAGAACCCACCCCAGATCGGCAGGGGGTCCTGGATCGGCCCCGGTGTGATGCCGCCCTCTGCCCACAAACGACGGATTTCACGGATATTGTTCTCCGTAGCGGGGTATCGGTCTCGAATATCGACGTCGAACAGGTCGTATTCGGGCACTCGATACCCGGCTCCCAGCCCCAACTCCAGACGCCCGCCGCTGATGAGGTCCACGACCGCCGCCTCCTCTGCCAACTGGGCCGGTTTACGCAGGGCCGGCAACAGGACGGCAGTGCCTATGCGGACGTTGTGGGTACGTGCCGCTGCCGCGGCGGCGAAGGTGAGGGGCTGCGGTAAGTAACCATCTTCGAACAGGTGGTGTTCGGTGAACCAGATACCGCCCGCACCACGTTGGTCGGCTTCTTCGCAGAACTCCAGCGTCCGCGCGTAGTGATCCGCCCACGGGCGATGCCACTGAGCAGGATTGCGTAAATCGAAGAGGAACCCGACGTCCATACCATGCTCTCCGTTCTTCGTATCGTCAGCGCGGATTTTTTTGCCAGCTTCGGGGGCCATCGACCCCCGAGAAACGCTCCGGGCGGCGCCATGGGGCCATTTTCGGTCCTTGCACGTCCTCTGGCGGTTCAAACTCGTCCAGGACGGCGCGCCGAAAAATTACAGCGGCGAGCGCACCGATCTCGAAAGGATCCGGTTCCCCCTTCTCGACTCGCACTCGAAAGGGGAATGAATCTTGTTGAGTACTCATTGGGGAGGGTTCCCGTGCTTACGCCGCGGCAGATCGGCGTCCTTGCACTGCAACATCGCGAACGAACGAATCAGCACTGAGCGCATGTCACATGGATCGATCACATCGTCGACGAGCCCGCGTTCGGCGGGGTGGTAAGGGTGTACCAGCTCCTGGCGGTACTCCTTGATCTTCTGCGTTCTCGTGGAATCGGGATCGTCGGCGGCGGCTATCTCCCGGCGGAATACGACCTCCGCAGCCGCCTCGGCGCCCATCACCGCTATCTCGTTGTTCGGCCAGGCGAATGCGAGATCCGCACCGATCGAGCGTGAATCCATGACGATATACGCGCCACCGTAAGCCTTTCGCAGCACCACCGATATACGTGGCACAGTGGCGTTGCAGTATGCGTACAGCAGCTTCGCACCCCGCCGGATTATCCCGTCATGCTCTTGATCGGTACCCGGCAGGAAACCGGGGACGTCGACGAGAGTCAACAGCGGGATGTTGAAAGCATCGCAGAACTGGACGAACCGGGCTCCTTTCTCACTGGCCTTGATGTCCAGCACACCGGCCAGTATCGAGGGTTGGCTGGCGACCACTCCGACGACATGGCCGTCGAGCCTGGCGAACGCGCAAACGAGGTTAGTGGCCCACTGGGCGTGGACCTCCAGGTAGTCGCCGTTATCAACGGTCTCGGCGATTACGTCGCGGACGTCGTAGGAGCGACTCCCCTCCAACGGCACCACGTCCAACAGCTCATCGACACGACGATCTGCCTGATCTCCGGTCCGCACCACCGGGGGGAGCTCGCGATTGTTGGAGGGCAGCATCGACAGGAGCAATCGGACGTCGGCGAGGCAGTCCTCCTCGTCCTCATAGGAGAACTGCGCGACACCTGACACATCACTGTGCACGTCGGATCCGCCGAGACCATCGTGGGTGACGTCCTCACCAGTGACCGAGCGAACCACCTCGGGGCCGGTGATGAACATCTGTGAGACGTCACGGACCGTGAAGACGAAATCGGTCAGCGCGGGAGAATAGGCCGCACCGCCCGCACACGGTCCGAGCATCACGCTGATTTGAGGGATGATCCCGGACACCTTGGTGTTGCGTTGAAAGATCCCGCCGTATCCGGCCAGCGCCGAGACGCCCTCCTGGATACGCGCACCGGCACCGTCGTTGAGCGACACCAGGGGTGCGCCCGCGGCGATGGCCATGTCCATGATCTTGTGAATCTTCTGCGCGTGAGCCTCGCCCAGGGCCCCTCCGAAGATCCGGAAGTCGTGTGCGTAGACGAAAACAGTCCTGCCCTCGACGGTCCCCCACCCGGTGACTACGCCATCCGTGAATGGGCGCTTCGCCTCCATCCCGAAACCGGTGGCGCGGTGCCGCCGCAGCGTCTCGACCTCGGTGAAGGTGCCGGCGTCCAGCAACTGCTCGATCCGCTCATGTGCGGTGAGTTTCCCCCTGGCGTGTTGCCGGTCAGTAGCCGA
This sequence comes from Actinopolyspora biskrensis, assembly GCF_013408175.1. GTDB lineage: Bacteria > Actinomycetota > Actinomycetes > Mycobacteriales > Pseudonocardiaceae > Actinopolyspora > Actinopolyspora biskrensis. Next base: position 1,001,445 of record NZ_JACBYW010000001.1, on the reverse strand, counting down.
CGGATCCGATCCGAGCCATGCCTGCTCTTTCAGTTCGTTGAGTTCTTCGAGATGATCCGAGAATCCGGTCGATCCCTGTGCGGTGGTCATCAATTCTCCTGTACGTTCTCGTGAGCGCTCGACTTGGTTCCCCTCAACCCAACAGGGTCCCGCCACTAGCATCGATGAATGCACCAGTGATCCAACGAGCCTCATCGCTGGCCAGGAATGTCACCACGTCCGCGACGTCCACTGCTTCGCCGACCCTTTTGAAGGCCGAGAGCTGTGCCATCTGTTCGACGATCTCCGGAGTTTCGAATATTTCGCTGCCGTTGTTGGTGATACCGGGAGCCACGGTATTGACTGTGATCCGGCGCGACGCCAAGTGACGCGCGAAGTGCAGCGAGATCTGTTCGATAGCCCCCTTGGACATCGAATAAGCGACTTGTTCCGGGTTGGCGAAGCGGGTGAGCCCGGACGAGATGTTTATGACTCGTCCACCGTCCGAAAGGTTGTTCAGTGCGCGCTGCACGATGAAGTAGGGAGCTTTGGCGTTCACCGCGAAAAGCCTGTCGAACTGCTCCGGAGTTACGTCCTCAGGGGCGAGCCCGGCCGGGGTCGTTTCTCCGGCGTTGTTCACGACGACGTCGATGGTGGTATCACCGGTCCGCTCCTTCAGCCCCTGCTCCAGACCGAGGAAAAGCTCGTGCACATCACCGGAAGCTCCCAACTCGGCACGAACCGGAAACGCTCTTCCGCCGTTTTTCTCGATCGAGGAAACCGTTTCCCGAGCTGCCGCTTCGTTCGTCGCGTAGTGCACAGCGACCAGCGCGCCTTCTTCGCTCAATCGCATCGCGGTAGCACGGCCGATGCCCCGGCTGGCACCGGTGACCAGTGCGGTTTTGTTGTTGAGCCTGCCCATTTCGAAACTCCGATCAACAGAAGAGATGGTTTTCTGCACTTTTCTGGTTGGAACTTCCGGGACGCGTTTACCGCTGATCATGCGGGCAAAGTGCCCCTGAACGGAATCGAATCCCATCAGCTCGGTGAACAGATTTCGGAGAGGATTTACTTCTGGCCCTCCGAGCAGCAGGAGTGCCTGCGCCCGGATATTGGTCAGCGTCCGCGAACCGACTGCCGCCCGTTCACGGTGGTACTCGTCGAGCGCCTCGTCACCAGCTCGGGTCGTGAGACGTTCGAGAAGCCTTCCACCGAGTTCCGCGGCGTCCTGCAGGCCAAGGTTGAGCGCCTGCCCACCGACCGGCATCTGCACATGAGCGGCATCGCCGGCCAACAGCACCCGACCACGACGGTACTCCGTCACTTGCCATCGCGCGTCGTCGAACGCATTGAGCCACGACGGAGTTCCGTCTCTTATGTCCTCACCGGTCACCTTCGCCCAAGCGGCGGCGACCTCGGCGTATTCCGGTTCGTTCGAGTACTCCTCCGGAGAGGTACCGTACACGTGCACCATGACACGGGTACTTCCGTCGGGCCAGCGAAATGCCGTCGCGAGTCCGTGGGCGTGCCGCTCGAAACGGCGGTTGGGAATCTCGATACCGGCCACATCGGCCCGAAGCATCTTCCTGGTAGCCGCATCACCGGAGAGTTCAAATCCCGCGACCCTGCGGACAGTACTCTGCTCACCGTCACATCCCACGACATAAGCACTGGTCATCCAGTGTTCGTCGCCCTCGGCAGTGACCGTCCCCACTCGCACGTGGTCCTCGAGTCCGGTCAGCTCCGTCACCCGCTGCCCACGTTGGATGCGCGCTCCCAACTCGGTGGCCACTTCGGCCAGCACAGCCTCGATGCGAGTCTGTGGACACTTCCACTGCCCCGCGTAGGGATCCGTGGGAGCCGCGATGGCCAGGTCGAGAGGGATACCGCCGAAGTGGCCGACCCCACCGCTCGGGAGCTCACCCAGCCTGCCCAGGAGGCCTCGTTCGGCGAGAATCCCCATAGTCCGCGTGTGCAGTGTCGATGCTCGGGACTCGGTCATCGGCTCGGTTCGCTGTTCCAAGACCGTGACCCGAGCTCCGCCGGCGCACAGATCTCTGGCGAGCAACAGCCCTACAGGTCCTGCTCCGACCACAATGACGTCGGTGTCCAGCGTGGGATCAGGGTGAGCGGCATCCCCCGGTGTGGCCGTCATCGGTCAACCCCGCGCTTCCGCGTAATCCTTGGCATGGCCGAGGGTGGCGCGGCTGTTGTTCCCGAGCGCATCGCGAATGAACTCACGGGCTTCCACGATGTCGGCCTCGGGACCGAGTATGCTCGTGATGTTGTCAGGGTTGATCACGACGGTGTGCTGCGAGCTGGCAGTGGTGAATCCGTCAGCGCCTTCCTCGAAATCCCAGCGCCCGGTGTGCAACGTCATCAGCGCCGGCAGTGTGGTCTGCTTGTAGGCGATCCGGTGATGCGGAAAACAAACCCGGACGGACTCCGTGGTGTGCGTGGAACCGTCCTTGGCACGTGTGTTCATCCGCAACATCTGCAGGCCGGGTGTTTCCTCCGTCAACTCGACGTCAGCCACGTGCGGCAGTCGCTCGGTCCACAGCTGTGCTTCATTGACGAAGTCGTAGACGTCCTTGGCGGAACCGGATATCCGTAGAGAATCCACGAACGAAATCGATAGCTTGTCCTTCTGTACCGCGTTCTCCACTCCGGCCTTCAGGCCGGGGAGCTCAGCTTTGCTGTTGCTGTCGACGGCCTGCTCGATCCATTCCAGCCCTTCGGGATCGTCGTCGATCGCACGGTAGGTGTGCAGCAGTCGGAGTCGGGTCTCCTGTTCCCCCAGCTGTTCTACGATCCAGGTACCGCTCATTTCCGCCACCGGCGGAGCGGGAACCTCCTGCCAGAAGGTGATCCGCAATTTATCGGGATCCAGAGTCCTTCGCGATTTCCAGTTCTTGGCCTCGCCGTTGGCCGTGGCCCAGATTCGAATCCGCTCCTCGTTTCCTTCCCGTTCGAGATAGTCGACGTATACCGAGGGAGGAAATATCTGGGGCCAGTTCTCGACTTCCGCGAGCAGGCGATACACATCGGCAGGCGGAGCCGCTACGGTGATCTCGTGTTCGACCTCACGAACAGAGTGCTCAGTCATTTTCCTCTCCTAGAGATCAGTAGTTCCCAAGTCCACCGCAGACGTTGATCGCCTGGGCGGTAATCGATCCGGCCGTCTCCGAGACGAGATAACCGACCATGCCGCTGACCTCCTCCGGAGTGGAGTAGCGCCCCAGCGGGATCTTGGCCTGGAACTGCTCGAGAATGTCGTCCTCGGTGGTGTTGAAGACGGCGGCATACCGCTGACGAATGCCCTCTGCCATGGGTGTTTCCACATAGCCGGGGCACACGGCGTTGACGGTGATACCGGTCTGCCCGAGCTCCTTTCCCAGCGCCTTGGTGAAGCCAACGACCCCGTGTTTGGACGCCGAGTACGGGGCTCCCAGCACAACGCCCTGTTTACCGGCCGTGGACGCGATGTTGATGATGCGCCCCCAGGACTTCTCCCGCAGTCCACCGTTGCTGAGGACCTCGCGAGTCATTAGGAAAACACTGTTGAGATTGGTATTGATCACATCGAACCACAGCTCGTCGGCGATGTCGGCGGTCTGACCACCTCCCCCGCGACCAGCATTGTTGACCAGGATGTCGATCGGGCCAAACTGGTCCACCGCGGCGGCGACGAAGGCGCGAACTCCCTCTCCGTCTCGGACGTCGCAGCTGGTTCCGTGCACGTCGAACCCGTCGGCACGGAACTGCTTGACCGTGGACGCCACGTTGTCCGCGTCACGGGCTCCAATGAACACCTGATGCCCCTGGTCCGCCAGGGTCCTGGCCGTTTCAAGACCGATTCCGCTGGTCGCCCCTGTAACGAGTGCAATTTTCGAACCGTGTGCCATGTCAACCTTCCCGAAAACTCGAAAAATTCTTGTTCAGGTATTTCCGCCGTAGCGCAGTTGCTCATTGACCATGTCGATCAACGCGCGCGGATTGACCACTGAGGCCATTTTGTCCTCGTCGAGCCGGATCCCATAGTCACGTTCGATACGACTTCCGGTCTCCAACAGGGCGAGCGACTCGTACCCCAGTTCCTCGAAAGTGCTGTCCATGATATCGCCGTCAAGGTCCACGCTCTCGTCGAAACCGGCCCCCTCGCGCAGAACCCTCCTGAAGTCATCAAGAGTGAACGAGTCACCAGAAGACATTTTCTCTCCTTCAAAAATTTAAAGAAAAATTGGACGGAAGTCCATCTCGTTTATCAGTATCCGGATCGAACTACCATCGCCGAATTGAAACCACCCTGACCGCGGGAGAGCACGAGCGCGGCCCCTGGCGCCGCGGTACGCGGTTCCCCGGCAACCAGGTCGATGTCATACCGGTCCGATCGCGAGCTACCGATCGTGGGCGGAATGACGCCATCCCGCATGGTGAGGAACGCCGCTGTAAGGTCCAGCGGTCCCGCCCCTGAGTACAATCGTCCGGTCATCGTCTTCGGGGCGGTAACCGGAACTCCCCGTGGCCCGAACACTTTTGTGATCGCTTCGGCCTCGATCTGATCCAGCGTCGGTACGGCCGCGGCGTCGGCGAAGACCACTCCGATCTCGTCCGGTGTCGCCGCCGCATCGACCAACGCGCGCTCGATGGCCTTCTGGAGTGTCGGTTCCCGACCACTCCCGGGTCTGGGATCCATCGTGGATGCGTGTCCCGCGATCTCACCGTAGACCTCGGTACCGCGCTCACGCGCGTGCTCGGCATCCTCCAGGACGATCAGGGCGCCTCCCTCACCCACGATGTGGCCACACGCGTCGTCATCGAACGGCAGGTACGCCCGGCTCGGTTTCTCACTGGTGCTCAGTCGACCACCGGCCATCTGCGCGACCCAACCCCATGGGCAGATCGAGGCGTCGACAGCACCCGAGATCACCACCCGTGTCCCGTTACGGATCTGCCTACGAGCCTGGGCGATCGCATCCACCCCCCCGGCTTGGTCACTGACCACCACGCTGCTGGGACCGCGGAGTCCGTTGCGGATCGAGATCTGGCCGCTGTTGACCGCATAGAACCACGCGAACGATTGGTAGGCACTGACGTACTGACCGCCCTTGCTCCACAAGGCCCTGAGCTCGTTCTGCCCGAATTCGAACCCTCCGGCGTGGCTGGCCGTGATGACTCCCGCCTCGTAGTCGGGCATTTCGGCGGGCACTATCCCGGAATCCTCGAACGCCCAGTCAGCGCAGACGAGCGCGAGTCGGGTCATCCGGTCCGTCTGCGGGAGAAGCCTGTTGGGCAGGTACTCTTCGGCGGTGAAGTCGGTGATCTCCCCAGCCAGCCGAGCAGGGTAGGACGAGGCGTCGAAGCGACTGATCCGGTCGATTCCGCTGCGCCCGGCAAGGGTGGTGTCCCAGTACTCGCTGAGCCCCAGTCCCGTGGGCGCAGCGACCCCCAATCCTGTTACGACGGTCTTACTCACCGTTGCCTCCCGTGCGGTTCAGCCAGTACCACCGCGCTCTGGAACCCCCCGAAACCACTGCCGACCGACAACACCGCGTCCGTCTTCCAGTCGCGCGCTGTCAGCGGCACATAATCCAGATCGCATTCGGGATCCGGGGTGTGCAGGTTCGCGGTAGGGGGCACCACGTCATTGGCCATCGCCAGCACGGAAGCGGCGATCTCGATCGAACCGATGGCACCGAGCGAATGCCCGACCATCGACTTGATGGAGCTGACGGGAGCACGGTATGCGTGCTCACCCAGGCTGCGTTTGAATGCGGCCGTTTCGTGTCGGTCGTTCTGCCTGGTACCAGAACCGTGCGCGTTGATGTAGTCAATGTCGGCCGGGTCGAGTCGTGCCTCGTCGAGGGCGTTGCGGATCGCCTCGGCCATCTCCTTGCCATCGGACTTGAGTCCGGTCATGTGATAGGCGTTTGAGCGAGTCGCATACCCCGACACCTCGGCATAGATTTTCGCGCCTCGTCGTCGCGCGTTTTCGAGTTCCTCCAGGACGAACACAGCAGCGCCCTCCCCCAGGACGAAGCCGTTGCGACTCGCGTCGAAGGGACGTGAAGCGTGTTCGGGATCTTCGTTACGCGGGGTGGTCGCCTTAATCGCGTCAAAGCAGGCGACCGTGATCGGCGAGATCGGCGCGTCGGTCGCTCCGGCGATCATCACCTCGGCCGAGCCTTCCCGGATGATCTCGGCGGCGTAGCCGATCGCGTCCAGCCCCGACGTGCAACCGGTCGATACCACGGTGCTGGGCCCCTCTGCTCCTGTGGCCCAAGCAACCTCAGTAGCGAACGCACCAGGCGTTAGATAGTTGTACAGGTGCGGCACGGCATACGTGTGATCGACCAGTTCCAGCCGGCCACCGTCGCTAACTGTCCGATACTCCTGGTCCAGGCCCATCGTTGCCCCGACGGCGCTGCCGATGGTCACCCCGATCCGATTCGGATCGACCGCGTCGAACTCAAGTCCACTGTCGGTCACGGACTCACGCGCGGTAACCACGGCGAACTGGGCCGCACGGTCCATCCGCCGGATCTCCTGGGGAGTAAGTCCGAGCAGGTCGCCGTCGAAATCCACTTCGGCCGCTACCTGTGAGCGAAAGGATGAAGCATCGAAGAAAGAGAGGGAACGCGTGGCGGTGCGACCATCGGCGATCAATCCCCAGAAACTCTTGGCTCCCACTCCACCCGGTGCGGTTACTCCAACTCCTGTGACTACGACACGACGATTCATAAATTGCTCCAGTGGTAAAAGCGACGAGCCATAGCATCAGACGGCGAGCGCCAGGTCGCGGGATCATAAGCATCGATGAAGGGCTTGAGCTCCTGGCTGATACGAACGAACCTGGGATCCGTTTTCGCTTCTTCGATCAGTTCGCCGCCGTTGTCGTCATCGAAGTCTTGCAGATGAAAGTAAAGCCCCTGGTATTCGAAAAGTTGACGACGACGGGTCCCCATGCGGTTCGGCATGTCCGTCTCGTCGAACTCGCGGAACAAGGCCGCGACGTCATCGCTCGAGTCCGGTTTGATCTTGGCCACGATCAGCGTGCTGTACATAGTTCCTCTTTCCAGTAATTATCGGGAAGGCCCGAACCAGCGGTTCAACGCCATCGGTAGGTCGTGGTGGCTTCCCGGCGCCGCCCACGCGACGTGCCCGTCAGGACGCAACAGGATGGCAGCGGTCTCCGCCAGTGGACTGCCGGGTGTGACGTTCCGCGGGGTTCCCGCAACGAGATCGACACGATCGGACCACCCCTCCGCACGAGCTCGCAAGGTTGGGTTGCCCACCAGGTCCAGGAGCACCCCCCTGCCCGAACGCAGTAACCGGCTGCTGGTTGTGCGCTGGCTTCCGCAGGTCAGTTCGAGTGGCGGCATCCGGAACCCCAGCAGGGGGTTCTCCCCGCCGCCTACCTCGTAGCTGATGTCTAGTCCGCTGACCCGGGCGGCGAAATGACGTTCGATCTCGGGGTATCCAAACAACTCGCCGAGCACGTCCCGCAGCGGTCCTACCTCGTCGCCTCCGAGAATGAGCATGCTCTGCGCACGGGTGTTCTCCAGGAGCTTGCGACCGACCTCGTGGCGTTCGCCGTGGTAAGTATCCAGCAGGGATTCGGGAGCGTTGCCACGCAGCACGGCGGCAAGCTTCCAGCCGAGGTTCACCGAGTCCTGGATGCTGGTGTTCATCCCCTGCCCGCCAGCCGGCAGGTGAATATGCGCGGCGTCACCCGCTAGCAGCACCCTTCCCTTCCGGTACTGAGTGACCTGTCGGGCGGCATCGCCAAAGGCACTCACCCACACCGGGTCGGCTTCTGAAATATCGTCCCCGGTCAGACGCTTCCAGATATCAGCCACCTCGGCGAAGGCTGGCGGCTCCGTGCGGCGTTGCGGTGGAACTCCACGTTCCCCGACGATGATCCGCTGCACACCGTCCGGGAGCCGCGCGGCCATGACCATGCCACCGGAGACCTGCTCCCCTGTCATCCGAGGCTCCAACTCGACGCCCCGGACATCGGCTAGGAACAGCTCGGTCGTGGCCGCGGTTCCCGGGAAATCGAACCCCAGGGCTTTCCGCACCTCGCTGCGCCCCCCGTCGCAACCGACGAGGTACCGGGCCGTCAGAGGCTCATCGGAACCGCGAACGTGCACGCTGACCCCCTCGGAGTCCGCGACCACCCCGGTAAACTCCTGACCTCGACGGATGTCGGCCCCCAGCTCCGACGTCCAGCTCTCGAGCACCGTCTCGGTCTGCGACTGCGGTATCGTCTTGGCGGCCCAGTGCTCCGAGTCCAGCACTCCCAGATCGAGGGGAACCCCTCCGAAATGCCCCATGTCGCTGGTTTGGAAATCACCGAAGCGAGGAAGCAATCCACGCTGGTCGAACACTTCCATCGTTCGGATCGTGAATCCGATCCCGCGCGATTCACCGGTTCTTTCTTCCAATTTTTCCAGTACGACGACGTCGATCCCCGCCAAGCGCAGCTCTCCAGCCAGCATGAGTCCAGCCGGCCCCGCTCCCACGACTACGACCGAAGTGTCCATTCAATTCTCCAGAAACGAGGGCAAGGGATAAGCCAGGGTTTCAGTTGACTGTCGTGTCCGTAAGGCGACATATCTTCGCCCCTCCGACAACGGATGCCCCGGTCACCGCTGCAAGTTCACGAACTACGCCATCTCGATGCGCGACCAGTGGCTGTTCCATCTTCATCGCTTCCAGCACTACTACGGGGTCGCCTACCTCGACTCGCTGTCCTTCTTCCACGGCGACCTTGATAACCGTGCCCTGCATCGGCGAAACGAGCTCTTCACCGGAAACGTCGCGATTGGCATCCTTTCTTCGCGGACGCCTGGACTTGCGGTCAGTTTCCCCCACAGATCGTGAGGGAGTGATCGCAGGTAGCGATACCTCCACCCTCCGACCATCGACCTCAACAACCATCGTTTCCCGCTCTCGGGAAACCCCGCGGATTTCCCCCGACTCGTCGATTTGAGGCTCGATCCGATTGTCGAAATCATTTTCGATCCACCGGGTGTGCACGTCAAACCGACATTCTTCGCTCAAAGCGGAAAACGAGAGATCCTCCACCACCACGAGGTGGAACGGCAACGTGGTCGGCACACCGGAGACCTCGAACTCCGAGAGCGCTCGGTAAGACCTCCGCAGCGCCTGCTCTCGCGTGGCCCCAGTCACGATCAGTTTCGCGATGAGTGAGTCCCATTCAGGACCGATGACGTCCCCGGAGGTCACCCCCGCGTCCGTCCGGACCCCCGGTCCAGCCGGGAGGTTGATTTCCCGCACCAACCCCGGTACGGGAAGAAAGCCGCGCCCCGGATCCTCACTGTTGATCCGAAACTCGATCGAATGGCCACGCGGAGCCGGGTCAAGCTGTTCCAGGGGATCGCCACGAGCTATACGAAACATCTCGCGCATCAAATCGACGCCAGTGACTTCCTCACTGACCGGATGCTCCACCTGAATCCGCGTATTGACTTCCAGAAAGGAGATGGTCCCATCCTGGCCCACCAGGAACTCACATGTCCCGGCACCCACATAACCCACGTTCGCGAGGATCTTCTTGGAAGCGGCATAGAGCTCAGCGGTCTGCTCAGCAGTCAGGAACGGGGCGGGTGCCTCTTCGACCAGCTTTTGATGCCGACGCTGTAGGGAGCAATCGCGGGTAGAGATCACGGTGACCGTACCGTGCTCATCAGCGAGGCACTGAGTTTCGACGTGACGGGGCCGGTCGAGGTAACGCTCCACGAAGCATTCGCCTCTCCCGAACGCCGCGGTAGCCTCTCGTACGGCCGAATCGTAGAGCGGCGCTATCTCCTCGTGCGACCTCGCTACCTTCAGCCCCCTACCACCCCCACCGAAGGCAGCCTTTATCGCGATGGGTAAGCCGTGTTCCTCCGCGAAGTCGCATACCTCCTCCGCCCCGGAGACGGGCTCGGCGGTCCCCGCTACGAGCGGCGCGCCCACCGTTTCAGCCACCTTGCGTGCCGCGACTTTGTCACCGAGGGCACGCATGGCTCGGGGCTGAGGACCTATCCAGACAAGACCGCTGTCTATGACCGATTGGGCGAAATCGGCGTTCTCCGCGAGGAACCCGTAGCCTGGATGGATCGCGTCGGCGCCAGCTTCCTCCGCCACCCGCAGAAGCTTTCCGGGGTCCAAATAGCTGGATGCTGGGTCATCACCACCAAGTGCGTACGCCTCGTCGGCCAATCGCACATGCAACGCATCACGATCGGGATCGGCATAGACAGCCACGCTCGCAATTCCTTCATCCCTGCATGCACGAACCACCCGAACCGCGATCTCACCTCGGTTGGCTATGAGCACTTTCTGCACGATGGATTCCTCTCGAGGCCATTTCCTTGTTCAAGGACTAGTTGTCCTCAACGCTCTTCGGATCGAGATTGAGAGCGATACGACGCAGAACATCGTTCGTGGCAAGGAACTCTTCCTCAGTTATACCTTCAAGCGCCCCCGAAGCGTAGGAATTTACCAGCACCTCAGCACGATCGTGGGCCAATACCCCTGATTCGGTAGTCTCGATCGAACCACCATCCAGTACCACCCAACCCCTCTCGGCGAAAGTTTCCAGAACCCCCCTGTACGAGTTCATCTCGTCCTCGACAAGAAAAGGGGCCAACCCCTTGTCGACGTCTGACACGGTCCTCATTCCGATATTGACCGCATGCAGAACCTGCCACTCTCTGCGGGTGAGCTGCTCACCAGAAAGCGCCCGTTCAGTGGCGGAGTCGAACAGTTGATGCAGAAGCACCAACCAATACCCCAAACGTTTCGTCGTATTTTTCTGCAGCATATATACCTCGCTTCCACAGCAGGTGCCAGGGGCGCGAACCCCACCCGACGAGTTCATCCCTGTCACGAACAAATCCAATATTAGCGAGCCGCAGCCGACGTCCTCACTGTGGAGCCACCCCAGATCCAGCTAGCAGCAATATGAGCGGCGTCACCCACGAAGAAAATGCGGCCTACTCGAAATGTGCTACCATGGTGTGAAGTTGTTGATCAAGGACATCGAAACCGCCGTCAACTCGAATCACTTGCCCAACCGCCGCGCCGAAGTCATCGGCGAGCAGTGCGATGCTCCTCGCCGCATCCTCGGGTTCGAGCAGTCTCCCCTCGACGGAACGGCTCTGGAAAAACTGACGAAGCTGATCATTCATGACGCCTGTGGTCGCGTCGGTACGCACGGCGGGCAACGCGATCGTATTAGCCACGATCCCGTACTGTGCGGCGACTCCCGCCACATGCCGACTGAACGTATTGAGCGCGGCCTTGGCCGTCGAGTGCGCCGCGACACTTCCTATCGTGTCAGCAGCGGTACTCGAAACATAGACTATCCGCCCCTCTCCCCGTTTTCGCATGACCGGCAACACGTGCTGGGTCAAGAAGTACGAGCCGGCCAACTCGCCACTCACCTTGCCGATGAAATCACTCCAGGAGAGCGCGAGCAGCGGTTCGAACGGTGGATTCACTGTGTTCGCGTTGCAGACGAGCGCGTCTATGCGGCCATGTTCACGGTACAGTCGATCCACCATTTCTTCCACGTCTTGCGGATCACAGATATCAGCTTGCGCGGTTTCCGCTGATCCGCTAGCCGCTTCGATCGCCCTGACTACCTCCTCCGCCGCACCGGTGTTCTGTAGGTAGTTGACGACAACGTGGTACCCTCGCCGACCCATCTCAAGCGCTGTAGCGGCCCCGATACCACGACCCGCTCCGCTGATCAACGCTATCCGAGTTGAGTGCTGCACGCGTCCTCCTCGACCAAAGTATCCTGTTGCAGTTCCCGCTGAGCGACTCTAGGGCACGAATGGTCACCTGACCCTTCGGTACTCCCCCAGTTCCCACAGCACATCATTGCGACCACAGCACATCGCTGCCATAGTCATAAACAAGTAGAACACGTACGGTAAAACTCCGGAAAACAAATCCAGAAGGGAAATCAGGTGCAAAAAAATACCGACCTCGCCGAGACGGTGGAACGACTCGCCAGTCGAGTCCAGCATCTGGAGATCACGCAAGAGCTCACCAACTTACGCAAAGAGTTCCACCGCTGCCTCAACAACGCCGAGTGGGACAATCTCAGCAACCTATTCACCGACGAAGCCCACCTCGACTACGGGCAGTACGGACAAGCACACGGCGCGAAAGAGATACGCCACTACTACAGCGCACTGGCCCAAAAAATCGCAGAATTCCGACGCGGAGCAACCGAAATAGCACTCAAGAATTTTATCCATGGCCACCAATCAACGATCCTGAGCGACGAATCAGCCACAGGCGTGTGCTTCTTCGAGGAAATGATCAGGTTCAACAAGGAAACCGAGATATATCAGAGCATCGGGCAGTTTACCGACAAGTACGTGTACCAGGACGACCGATGGCTCTTCGCGAAGGTACAACTCGATCATTACTGGGTAGTTCCGGACAATGAGGGCTGGCGCTGGCCCTGGTGAACCGCGGCAGAAAAAGATCAGGTGAACCACTCTCCCCTCCTGGACTCCCACCCAATCCACCACGCCCCCTGAGGGGAGCCATTCACCAGCCCCACCCGGGATCCCCTCACAAGCGACACCTCATCCGAAAATCATTCAAACACCCTTCTCTTAAAGAAGGCTTCCGGAAAGAACGCGGCCGGCGACGATGAGCGACGACCGATCCGCGCTGGCGCTGTGTCGCGTGCGGTGAGTTCTCACGGCGGCTGAAGGTGTTGCCGCGGCCTTCGTATCGCACTCCCCGGAGTGCGATAACCGAGCGGCGGAGCACGTGTTCGACTGACCGACGGTGCCGTCCGAATGTGCTCGGTGCCCGAGACGTCGGTCCTGGAGACTGTGATGATGTCACGGTGGTCGGAGTGGTTACCTGATCCCGCTGTTCGCGTCAGCATGCGACTTGGTCGCGTGAGATCACCGCTGACCTCGACGACCGCGAGGGGCGGCTCAACCGGCATCAGCCGGATCAACACGCGGTTGTCGTGGGTATTGGACACTGGGAAGTTCGCAGCGGAAGTCGGCTTCCCGGTGATCAGATGGACATGAACCCGGTCCCTCCTCGATGGTCGAGCCGACCGTGTGAGTGCCGTTTCCCAACTGACTCCCCCCGTTCGGAATCACTCGTGAACACCCTGAATCGCCAATGCCCGCCAGCTCGTCCGATACCAAATCGATGAGACGGCTCAATCCATCATCGATGGTCATCACACTCCCAGCCACCGGTTATTAGGGCACGGCTCAAGATCCTTTCGCGGTGATGCTGTGAATCAAAGCCCGGCCGACGCGCCCCGAGTTGACCCTCGCGCGTGAGTTCGGACTCATCGCAAGGCGACTGGGCGGTCGTGATGCGAGGGCTCCCCCGCTTCCCGCGATGACGTTTACCGACGTGGGGCGGCAATTGGACAGGCGAACAGGCCACTCCGCTGGGAGGTCGGGGATCTTTCCGAACCACCCCGAAAAATGTGCCGGTAATGCGGTGGACCTGTGCCGAGTCCGCAAAGGACGTGTCGCTGGTACGTACGCGACGAGGGATCGAAGGAATCACTGGTGAGCAAACCGGTGTACCGAGACCGTCTCCGCCCCATCCCCGCCGAACCGCGCAGGGTCAGCTTCATGCGACGTGGTGGATGGTACCGCGAAAGACCTCGCCTCGAGGCGAGCAGGAACGGGTGCTGCGTCGCATGATGCCCTGATTCGAGCGATCCCCCTGTTTTGTGGCACGTTCGCGCGGGAGGGACGGTAACTTGATGGGATCAGGGCGCACAGTCCCCGGAAAACCTGGAAACGAGTGGCGAGCGAGTGTATGTCTCCGGGAGCCCGGGTGAGGTAACGTCACCACTTCCACAGCTGACCTGCTATTCGGCATGTCCTGTTCTCTCTCGGGCGGCCGGGGAGCCAGGTTGAGTTGACACCTGTCCGACGTCGCGGATCACTTCGGCGGACCTGGGGCACAGTCGCTCCCAGCTGTGGCGTACCGCTATCCGTGTCTAACGCATCCCTCTCCGGTCAAGTCGAGCGCGCGATGCGGACACGCTCATTGGACAACACGAGTTGATCGGCGAGCACGACGGTGATGCGTGGACGATCGCGGCGGACACTCGAACCCCGGGAGGCCGTTCAGCCCCGTACACCATGCGGTCACCGGTCCCCTGCCGACGTGACTCCCACTCCGGTCGTGCCGGGGGTCGCCAACTACACGAATACTCCGCGGGGCCGGTTACTGATCCAATCGCCGGCACGGACAGGGCCAAATGTCCGACACCAAGAGCGCGCACCCGGTCGCCTCTGTTAAAAACAACAAAAAGAGTTGCAGAAGACCCCACAACAATCTAGACTCCGATTCGTCGGAGTCTAGCATAACCATGCAGACCCCAACGAATCGTGGCAGCACGGCACACTGGGGATACGATGACACTGGGGAACAACGCTATCGACGCGTACGCAGCGACAAAGAGAGTCTGACTCCAAATGTCAACTGTGCGACAAGTCGATCAAAGCAGTCGGAGCCCGATAACTCCACGAAGGATCTATCCAGGACATCAACGAGAAAATCGTGTTCCGCGAACGGTGAGTTCACGATTGATGTCCCCAGTCCTACTGGACCCATACCGGTGCTCCCGACCACCACCACAACCACAGTCCGAGCACAGCGCTTCTCGAGGTGGATGATCAAGGTCACACCGACCGGTGTCATGAACCTTCCTCACCACTTCAGCAACACCTCACGCGAACCACTCCCCATCGTGGCGAACTCAGATTCCTGTGACTTCTGACAACGTGCTTCCAAGTAGCATCCCCGGAGTGCCGTTCAACATTTGACAGAAAAACTTGAAACACGACACGAATCACAGACATCAGAAATCTTAAAATATCAATCAAACAAGGCCCGAAAAGAACAATATCACGAAAATAAAATTCCAATTCGACAAAGTTTGGCAGGATATTCTCGTGAGTGCCCATATAGACGAACAGCAAAAAGACTACATTAAATCAGTGAAAGCCGAGACCAATCAACTGGCGCTCAGCGGCCGCTGGGCAGAAGCATTCGACACGACGATAAATTTTCTGAATCAGCCGCCAAACAGCTCATTGTTCACCAAGATAGAAGACCTGTGCAGTCTGGTTTACACTTCCGGCGAACCGCCGTGGGGAAACCAAATTCATAACACCGAAAAAGGAGAGCACGTACAGCACTCTCGACGCCGATTATGCAAAGCACTCCTGCTGGCGAACCGCGGCATCGACCGCCAGTCCGCAACCATGCTCGCGATGGAATCCCTGAACAACTCGAAAGACAGCGATCCAGTATTATTCTGGTATGCCATCACGCTCTTGATCTACGCCGAGGAAGTAGAGTTCGCCGAACACGAGGTAATCAAGGCAAAAAAATCCGCTCGCTGGTCCGACGTAGACGATATTCGCGACTCCCTCGCAGTTCTGCAGGCCAGGTTGACAGCGTTCAAAGGGAACCTCCAGGAAGCACGCAAAATTCTGTCCGAAGTAAACTCCAAGAAGTTACATCCGCGACTATCCGAAATTTCTGTTGCTTGGCACCTGGAAATATTGGCCGAGCTGGCCGAGTCCGAAGAGGCAAAAGAGCTTCTCCACGTACACACCTTTCCCGGGCCGATAGCAAACATCGAAAACCGCCCTGCCTTCTTGTCCGCTCGCGGTTCTGTCGAGTTGAGCGTCGGACGTTTCGAACGGGCTCTCGAAGATTTTCTCGCATGCGGCCGGGAACTTACCAGACTCGGAGTGTTCAATCCGGCTGTCACCAATTGGCGGTCAAAAGCAGCACTGTGCGCTACCACGCTTGACCAGAAAGACCTGGCGATCGCTCTTTCCAACGAAGAACTACGGGCCGCACGAAAATGGGGAACTCCCTGGATACAGGCGATGGCTTTGCATTCAGTTGCCCTTTCCCAAGGAGACGAACGAACTGTACACCAGCTTCGGGAAGCTACATCTCTATTAACACACAGTCAGATCTGGCGTTACTGCGCCAAATTATACTTCGACTTCGGAACCCATCTTTCTGAGATTCAACTCGCCGAGGAGGCGAGCGACATGCTGGCGACTTCCAAAAGGGTCGCGCACCAATGTGGGAACTCGTTCTGGAGCTCACGGGCCGATCAGGCACTGAACGGCCCGAACCACGCGAGCACCTCCGCCAAGTTGACGCCACAAGAGAAGCGAGTCGCCCGGCTCGCAAAAACCGGTATGAGCAACAATGAAATCGCCGACCAAATGTACATCACCGTCGGAGCGGTCGAGCAACACCTTTCCAAGGTTTTCAAGAAACGAAACATATCCAATCGGCGTGATTTGTCCTACGCAGTAATTTGCTGTGACTGACCACCAGCACCCTTGGAAACGAATAATTTCGACAACCGTGAGGCCGACAGCGCAGCAACGGTACCCGCCGGAAAAATCCTCATCCGAACACCCGTGCAAGCTCGATTCTGGCAATGATTCGGGGAATCGTGCGAGCGTGCAGCACCGACCCCGCACACGCCCGCTTTCTCGAGTGAACAACAGAGTGCGCGGACGTAGGACTACCGGGCCAACCGGGAGATCCTACGCCCGCTTTCCTCATACGCGCGATGCCGGGCGCATACACAGTCAAGCCAACGCTCTTACCAACAGAGAGCGCCCACTCGCAACTCAGCTGAAGCTGGGGGCCTCACGTCTGGTTCTCTTCAGTTCGTAGAAGTGACTGTGACCGGCCAGTGTCCGAGTGGCATCGAAGATGTCACCGGACACCTCACCACGCGGTACACGCGAAAGGACCGGTCCGAACAGCGCACCACCGTCGACATGGATCACTGGTGTACCGACGTCCATCCCTACGGGGTCCATACCTTCGTGATGACTTCTCCGTAGCTCATCGTCATAGCTGTCGTCGGCTCCAGCGTCTGCCAACGACGAGTCGAGCCCTACTTCACCGAGTGCTTCGACGACAACGTCGTCGAGATCGGTGGCACCTTCGACGTGAAGCCGCCTTCCCATCGCGGAGTAGAGCGGATCGATGATCTGCGGACCGTTCTCCAGCCGAGCTGCGGTGAGCACGCGCACCGGCCCCCATGCTCTGGCGAGCATCGCCTGCCACTTTTGCGCCATCGGTTCCTCGTCGTTGAGTACCGACAGGCTCATAACGTGCCAGTGCAGATCGATGTGGCGAACTTCGCGCACTTCACGCAGCCATTCGGAAAGAATCCACGCCCAAGGACACATCGGGTCGAACCAGAAATCGACGCGTGTTCCGCCTGCCATGATCGGCTCCAATCGGTCGTCGCTGACATTGGCCAAGATCGACCACTGCTACATGGATATCTGCGACCGAGGCGCGATGACGAAACACAAAGCCGCGCTGACCACAAGGGCGGTGATCATGGTAATCATCGACGCAGTGAGCGCCAGTGGGAATCCACCGCCGTTGAGCGCGGAGAAGAAGACGGTACCGAGTCCGGCTACACCCACCGCGGCGCCGAACTGCTGACTGGTGGTCCACACACCCGAGGCGGATCCGGCGAGTTCAGGAGGAACGGAGACGAGGAAGAGAGTCGTCAACGGCGGCATGACCATGTTCATCCCGACTCCCAGCGCGAACAGACCGGGAACGAGTGCCCAGCCGTTGATTCCGGTCGTCGCGCCTTGCCCACCGGCGAAGAACACGGCGAGCGCGCCCGCACCTCCGATCAGGCAACCGGCCAGTACCACCAGCCGACCGAATCGGAAGGTCAGTCGACCCACGAACAGCGCCATGGCGAGCCCGCCCACCGAAAACGCGATGGTGAGCACACCTGCCTGCAGCGGGGTGTAACCCTGACCTTCCTGCAACCAGTACGCGAAGATCAGCAGGAAGCCGCTGAAGCTCGCGAAGGCGACCAGCTGCACGACGAGCCCGGCGGCAGCGGTGCGACTCCGGAACACTCCCACGGGCAGCAGGGCACCCGCGCGCCACTCGGGACGGCTGTGCTCGGTGTAGGCCAGGCCGACCACGATCAGTATGCCTGCGATCAGCATGATCCAGGACCATGCCGGCCAGCCGTAGACACGTCCTTCGAGCAGTGGGAACACGATCGCGACCAGACCGACGGTCAGGACCCCGGCGGAGACCCAGCGCGGACGGTTACCGGAGGCCCGACTCTCCGGGACCAGCCAGGCTCCCAGCAAAACGAGGAGAACGGCGACCGGCACAGTGATCAAAAAGATCGGCCGCCACGACAGCCCGGCGATATTCGCGCTGACCAACAGCCCGCCGAGGACCATTCCACCAGCCTGAGCGATCCCGGCGACGACCCCGAACGCCCCGAAGACCGACGCCCGCTCGCGCCCAGTGAAGATGGTGTGGAGGATACTCATCACCTGGGGAGCCAACATGGCGGCCGACACCCCCTGCACAGCACGCGCGGCGATCAGTTCTCCCGGACTCGTCGAGATCCCGCACCAAACACTGGTCACGGCGAACAAGGTGAGCCCGAACAGGAACATCCTCTTCCTGCCGAAGAGATCTCCCAACCTCGCCGAGGTGATCAAAGCCACCGCGAAAGCGAGCAGGTAGGCCGCGGAAAACCATTCGACCTCCGTACCGCTGGCACCGAGATCACGCTGCATGGCAGGCAGGGCCACGTTGACGATCGTGATGTCGAGCAGATCGAGCATGAAAGCCAGGATGAGCACCGACGCGGCTGCCCACCGGCGTGGATAGGGCACTTCGCCGCTCTCCGCACCTTCCCGCTGCGCCTCCGGCGTTGTTTCAGTGGTCACGTTGCACTCCTTGATCACCCACTATGGGCATGATGGCCGGTGGGACCAGTCAGCACCTCGCTGTTGACCCCCATTCAGACCGATCGGTCTGAGCAGAGAGTGGCCGACTCCCTCGAGCGGTGTCAAATCGTTTCCACAACACAAGACCGATCGGTCTGCTACCATGTGGCACATGGTGCGGCAATCCACCGAGGTGGTCCGCGAACGTGTGCTGAACGCCGCCGCGGATCTCTTCGATCGCTATGGAGTCCACGCCGTCGGTCTGCAGCGGGTCATCGACGAGGTGGGCTGTGGGAAGTACATGCTCTACCGCGAGTTTCCGAGCAAGGATGATCTGATCGTGGCTTATCTTCGCCGAAGCTGTCAGTACTGGGACCAGACCCTGGACTCCACCCGTGCGACCACGACACGACCGGAGGAGCAACTCATCGAGTTGGTTCGTACGGTGAGCCGACAAGTTCCCGGCACGCGTGGTTGCCCGCTGCGCAACACCTATGCCGAGTTCCCCGAGCACGACCACCCCGCACGTCAGGTCGCGCTCGAACACTTTTCCTTGGTCAGGCAACAGCTCGGCGATATCGCGCGCCAAACGGGCGCACCCGAACCGGACCGACTCGCCGAACGTATTCTCCTGATCATCAATGGTCTTTACTCACCGGGGCACACGGCCGGCCCGGAGGACATGTCCGAGATCAGCGTGACACTCGCCCGCGATATCGTGGCGGTCGAGACCGGAAAACATCCGACGCGCGATCAGAGCGGTCAGAGAGCCGAGGCTCGCTGACTCGTATTGGGTGCCTCCAACGAGACGGGGTGCCAGGACCGGACTCCCGGAGCTGAACGATGGGAGAAGATTCCGCGACACGGGCCGGCAATGTGATGCGGGCGGTGATTTCGATGAGCGCGGTCTCCGACCCAACGACGCGGGAGATCGTGCCCAACACGTTCGTGACGAACGCGGGCGTCCGTCGCGGGAAGCGCGCCTGCGACGACACCCAGCCTGATCAACTGGTTCCAGGATTGGCCTCGTCGCCACATGTGGCGGCTCCCCAGCCGCCCCAGAGGTGAGCAGCGTACTCAGCGGACTCCGCGTCCGTCGACCACGAGGTGCACCTTAGTGCTCAGATCTCCTCGCGAGCGGCTGAGGGCTTGTGGCTGCCCCCCTGCGCCGGTGGCGTGCTGATGAGTCCACGGTGGAATCCACGCTGACCGTCCAATCCAGCTGGCCTGCGGCGTCTCGCCTGCCCGCTGCGGCTCGGTCAGGATGCGTTCCTGCTTACCTTCACCAGCCCAGCTGTAGAAGCGGGGCCGCGCTGTTTTGCCATGGGCCGAACCGTTCCGGCGGATCCAGCCACGGGCAACTGGTGCGCTTCCCGAAGCTCATCTCTTCCACGACCTGTCGATGATCCCGCCAACGGTCTCCCCGATCTTCCCAGGGGAAGTTCTCCGAGCGAGCGCGTTTACAGCGAGACGGCGGGGGCCTTCCGGAAAGGCGAGCCGCCGCACGGCGGAAGACAACCGCGCTCACGCCCCCGGAAGGACGCGGCCCGTTGGAGCACAGCACGGCTTCGGCACCGGGACGTGCTACCCGCGCGGAGCAACCGGGCTCGCGGCACCAGGCACGGCACATCTCGACACCACATCTCCGGACCGCACCTGCCGGTCGGAGAACGAGCTCGGTGGCCTTCCGCCGAGTCGCACCGCTCCACCCAGGGGTTCCCGGTGCGAGGGCGGACGAGCGCTTCTCACTCCTCCCCGACCATGTCCTCGTCGGTGGCCGACGGTTCCTTCTCCAACTGCCCCTGCTCGGGGAAGCGCCACTCCGCGGTTCGCTCCCGCAGCGTCCTGTCCTCGACCCTCCCCCACTCCCGCGGGCCGTTATCGGCCGATCCGGAAACGCGCGCGTATGTGCCGCTCTCCTCGGCCACGACACGTCACCCCCTCTCACCGGAGCCGGGGACACCTCATCGCCGCCCGGCCCGACGGGACTGCCGACCGCTCTTCTCCTGCAGCGCCTCGACCAGTTGCTCCTTGTTCATCGAGGAGCGCCCCGGCACGTCCAGCTCCTGGGCCCGCTCGTAGAGGTGCTGCTTGCTGGCCCGGGCGTTCACCCCGCCGCGGGTCGGCTTCGCGCGCTTGCCCGCTCCTCCCCTGCGGGCCTGCTCGTCCGAGGGACCGCGCTCCGGCTTGGGCTCCCAGTGATCGCCCACCTTCTCGAAGCTGCGCTTCAGCGTCGCGAAAGCGGTCCGGTGGGCCCGCTGGCCCTCACCGTATTCCCGCACCGCGCTGTCGTGGGTCTTCAACCACGTTTCCTGGGCTTCCTTCGGGGACCGCTGCAGGGTCGAAGGCAGTTCTTCACGACCAGGCACGATACTCACCTCCGCATCTCCTACTCCCGAGTGATTGCCCACTGCGCGGCGGGGCAAACACAGTCCCGGGTCAGCCGAAGACGGTGGCGCCGTTGTCGTGCCGGATCACGCGGTCCTCGCAGGGCCAGCGCACCGCGCGGGACAGCACGGTGCGCTCGACGTCGGCACCGCGATGCTGCAGGTCGATGACGGTGTCGGCATGGGTGGCCCGGGCGACGTCCTGCTCGATGGCCGGCCCCTGATCGAGCTCCTCGGTCACGTAGTGCGCCGTGGCACCGACGTGCTTGACCCCGCGCTGCTCGGCCTGCGCGTAGGGACCGCCCCGATGAACGCGGGCAGGAACGAGTGGAGGATCTTGATGATCGGCACCCCGAGTTCGGACGGGAACTCCTCCGACGGGATCCGCATGTGGCGCGCGAGGACCACGAGGGCGACGTTTCCCCGCAGCAGCCGCAAGTGATCGGCCTTCGACGCGAACACGGCGACACGTTCGGGAACCGGCATCTCCCGAACGGTGAACTCGAGGTCGAACTCCCGCGCCGGCCGCTCCTCGGGAGCGCTCTCGATCCCCGGCAGCGCGGCCTTGAGGTTGTCCAAACCGAACACGGTGCGCTGGAAGAACGCGCCGCCCTGCGGATTGTCCGAGCACTGGTCCAGGGGCACGATGCTCGCGTGGTGCTCACGCAGCACCCCCGCGGTCGCGGCGACGGTCCCGGGGCTGTCCCTGCCCCGCACGACCAACGAGGCGTGCTGGTGTGCGGAGGCGGACTCCGCGGTGGAAGAAGCCTGCCGGGAGGCGGTCACCCCGACACTCCTCCCCGAAGAGGACTGATCCGTTCCGTGCTGGTCATGAGCCCACCGAACGCGCACGAGCGCAACTCGGCACCCCGCACCGGCGTCTTACCGCCGGAGGTGACAGCGAACCACCTCCGTCGACCCGGGTGGAAAAACTTCGAACGGGCGAACCGCCCCGGGGGGGTATCACTCCTGTTTGTGCCCCCACCGGAGAGGTGTGTTTTCCACCGGTTCCCGCACTCGTCCAACGTCGACGATGCTGTCGCGACGTTCGAGCGGCACGAGTGAACGGAAACACGTCCACCTCCGCTCCGCCGGGTCGACACGACGAACCGGTCGACGTCGTGATGTCCGTGGCACCCGCGCAGCGCGCACCACTCACGAACGACATCGTCGACACGTTCGACCGGAAAACGCGCGAACAACGCCGCGGCGGCGCGTCGGTGCCGAAACACCCTCCTGGGGAGAGGGGAGGGGGACGCGCGGGCGGTCCGTCAGGGCCGCCCGCGCCGTACGTCGCCGGAACCGCCAAAATCACCTCCGAAGAGAGGTTTTCCGGGGAGGAACGATGGCTGAACAGGACGGTGAGACCGCGGAGTCGCGACCGCGGTTGATGCGGGCTCCGGGAGCAGGGCGCTCGGAGGTCGCACCGATCGAGTTGTTCTTCGATCTGGTGTACGTGTTCGCGATCATCCAGATCTCGCACACGCTGCTGGACGAGCTGAACTGGCTGGGAGCCCTGCGCGTGGCCCTGCTGTTCGGAGCCGTGTGGTGGGCGTGGAACTACTCGGCGTGGGCGATGAACTGGCTGGACCCGCACAGCGGGGTGGTGCGCGTACTCAACCTGCTGCTGATGCTGGCCGCACTGGGCATGTCGCTGGGGCTGCCGCACGCCTTCGCCGAGGACGGTCTGCTGTTCGCGGGCTGCTACGTACTCGCCCAGGTGGGACGTGCCGCGTTCATGGTGGTCGCGTTGCGCGGGCACGTGCTGTCGGGCAACTACGCGAATCTGCTGGCCTGGAGCACCGTGGCCGGGGTGCTGTGGATCGTCGGCGCGCTGTTCCCGCCCGACCTGCGGCTGGTGTGGTGGCTGGTGGCGCTGGCCGTGGACGTCGCCGCCCCGCGGTTCGAGTTCCGCTTCCCCCTGCTCGGCGCGGCGCCGATGCACACCTGGCCCACGGACCCGGAACACCTCGCCGAGCGCAACCGCGGGGTGTTCATCATCGCGCTCGGCGAGTCGATCCTGATCATGGGCTTCACCCTGTCCGAGATCGACCCGATCCCGCCGGGAGCGGTGGCGGCCACGGTGCTCGGTTTCCTCGGCCTGTTCGTGCAGTGGTGGGCCTACTTCGCACTGGCCGGGCACAACACCCAGGCCAGCCGCGGCGACGCCAGCACCTCGGCGTTGCGCTCGGCGTTCGCCTACGCCCACGCGCTCATGGTCGCCGGGGCGATCGTGGTGGCCGTGTCGATCGAACTGCGCCTGACCCACGAGCACACCGGCCCGTCGCTGGTGTTGACCACAGTGGGCGGACCGTTGATCTACCTGCTGGGCAACATCCTGTTCCTGCGCTCGCGGACCGGGGCCGTCGCGCGTGCCCGTTACGCGGCAGCGGGCGCGCTGATCGTCGTCGGAGTCGTGGGGCTGGTGCTCGGCCACGCCGTTCCACCGCTGCTGCTCGGCGTGGCCACCGTCCTCATCATGGGCGTGCTCGCCGTCTCCACCCAGGTCAACTCCAGCCGCTCCGCGACCGCGGCCGCCGAGTAGCGACGGGAGAGGGCACGCGACCGCCGTGGCGGACCGCTGCCGGATCGTGCTCCGTTCCGGCAGCGGTGCGTGCCGGCCGGACCGGTGTGCTGCCGACCCGGCCGGCACGGCTCCGCTCGCGGCGGCCGTCCCGTCGTGGGACTCCCCGCCCCTGTCCCCGCACACCGGGCGTGCGACGTGATGAGATCGAACGGCCTGTCACAGCGGACGAACGCCAACTGCGAGGAGGAACCGCTTCCCATGACCGCCGTAAGCGCAACATCGGTGGACATTCCCACTCCGGACGGCGTGGCCGATGCCTACTTCACCCATCCGGACGACAACGCAGCCCACCCGGCCGTGCTGCTCTACATGGACGCCTTCGGACTGCGCCCGCACCTGAACGGGATGGCCGACCGGCTCGCCTCCTCCGGCTACACCGTCGTGGTGCCCAACGTGTTCTACCGGCACGGCCGCACCCCGGTGGTCGAGCTGCCCGAGTTCATCGACCCCGGGCAGCGCCCCGAGATCTTCGAGACGATCGGGCCGATCATGCAGGACCTCACCCCGGAACGCGCGGTGCGCGACGCCGGGGCCTACCTCGAGTGGCTATCGACCCGCCCGGAGGCCGCCAACGGCCCCATCGGCGTCACCGGGTACTGCATGGGTGCCGCGCTGTCCCTGCGCACCGCAGCCGCCTACCCCGACCGGATCGCCGCGGCCGCGGGTTTCCACGGCGGGGGCCTGGCCACGGACGCACCGGACAGCCCGCACCTGTTCGCCGAGCACATCACCGCCGAGCTGTACTTCGGGCACGCCGACCAGGACCACGCCCTCCCGCCCGAGCAGATCGACCGGCTCAACCGGGCGCTCACCGAGGCCGGCGTTCGCTACCGCGCCGAGGTCTACGAGGGCGCCGCCCACGGCTACACCCAGGCCGACACGGCCAGCTACGACCAGGAGGCCGCCGAACGGCACTGGACGGAGCTGCTGGCCCTGTTCGACCGCACCCTCAAAAACACCGCGTGAGAACCGCCGCGGGACACCTGTCCGGGCGGCCGGTGTCCACGCCGCGGGCGAAGACGGGCGTGCTCGGGGGCGGCCGAAGCAGCACCGCGACGGCACGGTCCCCGGGGGAGGACGCCTCGGCACCTCCCCCCCGGAACGGTTGCCCGTCGCCCTCCCGAGCACGTCCTCGGTCCGTTCGGAACCACCGGGCGAACAGCGGTGGTCCTCACGGGACCATCCAGCCCAGCACCGGGGTGGACTGCAGGAAGACCAGAGTGCACACGGCCAGCAGCAACAGCAGGCTCCAGCCGAAGATGCGGCGGAACAGCACGCCTTCCTGACCGACCAGCCCGACCGCCGCGGTGCCCACGGCCAGGTTCTGCGGCGAGATCATCTTGGCCATCACGCCCCCGGAGGAGTTGGCCGCGCCGAGCAGGACGGGGTCGGCGCCGATCCGTTCGGCCGCCGTGGTCTGCAGCTTGCCGAACAGAGCGTTCGCTCCCGCGTCGGTGCCGGTGATCGCGACGCCGAACCAACCGACGATCGGCGACAGGAACGCGAAGAAGGGAGCGGTGTCGGCCAGCCACGTGCCGAGGGTGGTGATCTGCCCGGAGAAGTTCATGACGTAGGACAGCGCGAACACCGACAGGATCGCCAGGATCGCCCAGCCGAACTGGCGCACGGTGCGTCCCCACACCAGCACCCCCTCGCGCGGTGAGACGCGTAGGAACGGCAGGGACAGCAGCCCGGAGATCAGCAGCAGGGTTCCGGTGGCCGAGCCGAAGGCGAACGCGTAGTCGGTGTCGACGGTCGCGCCCGTCGACGAGACGATGTCCAGTCCCGGCCAGGCGAAGGTGGTGCCGATCGTCTCCAGCGGGGCTCGCAGCGCGTCGACCCGCACCAGCGAGAAGACCAGGATGATTATCACGTAGGGAGCGAAGGCGCGCAGCACCTCGGAGCGCGAGTTCCGCTCCGGGCCGGATTCCTCGACCGCGCCGCCTCCTCCCGAGATGGCCGCCGCGGTCACCGGTTCACCGGCTGGGCGCCAGAACCGGAGCAACAGCAGCAGCGCGGCGGCGGAGACGATCGCGGCGATGATGTCGGCGAGCTGGTAGACCAGCTCCGAGGTGAGGAACTGGGCGACCGCGAAGCTCACCCCGCCGACGAGCGCGCCCGGCCACGCCTGGCGCAGCCCGCGCCTGCCGTCGGCGACGAACAGCAGCACGAACGGGACGACGACCGCCAGCAACGAGACCTGCCGTCCGGCCATCGCGCCGAAGTCCTCGGCGGGAAGGCCGGTGACCTCGCCGAGCACCGTGATCGGGTTGCCCATCCCGCCGAAGGCCACCGGCGCGGTGTTGGCGATCAGCGTCAGGGTGGCCGCCTTCAGCGGCCGCACCCCCAGCGCGATGAGCATCACCGCGCAGATGGCGACCGGGCTGCCGCCGCCCGCCAGGGCCTCCAACAGCGCGCCGAAGGAGAACGCGATGACGATCGCCTGGATCCGGATGTCGTCTCCGATCGAGGAGAACGCCCGCCGCAGCACCGCGAAATGGCCGCTGTGGACGGTCATATTGTAGATCCAGATGGCGTTGAACGTCAGCCACAGGATGATCAGCACGCTCTGTGCCGCACCGTAGAGCCCGGCGTTGACCGCCATGAGTGGTGGCATCCCGTAGACACCGACCGCGATCAGCAGTGAGACACCGAATGTCGCGACACCGGCCCAGTGCGCCTTCCACCGGAAAACGCCGAGCAGACTGAGCAGCACGAGCAGCGGGAACAGGGCGAGCAAGGCTGACACCAACAGCGATCCGGTCGGATTCGCTTCCTGGTGGTACGGCACGACGACCTCCGACCTGCGAAAAAGACAGTCGTTCCGAAATACAGAACAATGTTCTGCATGTCGTGACGAACATCGTGGCTCGAACCACAAAACGGCGACAGCGACCATTCGACGGAATTCGGAATCATCCGAAAAGCGGTTGTTCCGAAAAACAGAACGCTATTCCATATACCGCGACAGACACAGCGATTCGTTCACGAACCGGCGAAACCGGTCCGTGAACGAATCCCGCTCTCCGCGGAGGACAGCGACATGGACGTCAGGCACCCCACGCACCCCGATCAGATCCCGACCTTCGACACCTCGGCGCTGCGCGGGCACTACCTCGTCGAGGAGCTCTTCGAGCCGGGCGCGATCCACACGGTCTACTCCCACCAGGACCGCGTCGTCCTCGGCGGTGCGGTGCCGCAACCGGGCTCCCCGCTGGAGCTGGAAACCGAACCCCCGCTGCGCAGCGAGTACTTCTGCGAACGCCGGGAACTCGGAGTCCTGTCCCTGGGCCAGGGGGCGGTGACCGTCGACGGCAGCACCTACGAACTCGCCCACCGCGACTGCCTCTACGTCGGCCGCGGCGCGAGGTCCGTGTCGTTCGACAGCTCCGAGGGAGGCCGCTTCTACCTGGTCTCCACCCCGGCGCACACCTCCTACCCGACCAGCGTGGCCCGGCACGCGGACACGGTTCCGGCCAGGCTCGGCGACCCGGCGACCGCCAACGTGCGCGAGCTGCGCAAGTACGTCCACCCCGACGGGATCCGCTCCTGCGAGCTCGTCATGGGCGTCACCGAGCTCGCCGAGGGCAGCATCTGGAACACGATGCCCTGCCACACCCACGACCGGCGCACCGAGTGCTACCTCTACTTCGACCTTCCCCCCGAGCACCGGGTGATCCACCTGCTCGGCCAGCCCCACGAAACACGCAACATGATCGTGCGCAACGAGCAGGCCGTGATCTCGCCGAGCTGGTCGGTCCACAGCGGAGCCGGCACCCACCGCTACGGCTTCGTGTGGGCGATGGCCGGGGAGAACCAGGCGTTCACGGACATGGACCACGTCGCCATCGACGAGCTGCGCTGACCGGAGGCATCGCAATGAGCACCGAACTGTTCTCCCTGAGCGGGCGGACCGCCCTGGTGACGGGAGCGCGCACCGGCATCGGACGGGCCGTGGCTCTCGGCCTGTCCGAGGCCGGTGCCGACCTGATCCTGCTCGGACACAACGACGACCTCGAGGAGGTCGCGGGCCAGGCCCGCGACCGGGGCAGCGCGGTGCGGCAGGTCGTCGCCGATCTCACCGACCCCCAGCACGCACGCGAGCTGCTGGAACCCGTCGTCGCCGAGCACGAGATCGACGTACTGGTCAACAACGCAGGAACCATCCACCGCGAACCCGCCACCGAGGTCGACATGGCCGACTGGCGCCGGGTGCTCGACATCAACACGGACTCGGTGTTCGCGCTCAGCCAGCTCGTGGGGCGCGGCATGGTCGAACGGGGACACGGCAGGGTCATCAACATAGCCTCCCTGCTGTCGTTCCAGGGCGGCAAGGGCGTGCCCGCCTACGCCGCCTCCAAGCACGCCGTCGCGGGACTGACCAAGGCCCTGGCCAACGAGTGGGGACCGCACGGGGTTCGGGTGAACGCGATCGCTCCCGGCTACATCGCCACCAACAACACCGCCGCCCTGCGCGCCGACCCCGCCCGCGAGCCGGAGATCCGGGGGCGCATCCCCGCGGGGCGCTGGGGCACCCCCGACGACCTCACCGGTGCGGCGGTGTTCCTCGCCTCGGACGCGGCGAACTACGTCAACGGACACGTTCTCGCGGTCGACGGTGGCTGGATGAGCCGTTGAGCAACGACATCCCCTCCGAGGAGCCCGGAGCGACGCCCAAGGCGCTGCGCGTCCTCGAATCCCTCACCGAACACAGTCGGGTCAGCGATCTGTCCACGGCGACAGGACTTCCCAAATCCACTGTGCACCGGTTGCTGAAGGTGCTCGTCGAGATGGGCTTCGTCGGCACGGACGGAGCGGGCAACTACCGGGTCGGCAGCCGGGCGGTCCGCCTGGCCAACCGGGTGATCGACCGTTTCGACCTCACCACGCAGGCCGAGCCCGCGCTGTCCAGACTGCTGCACGAGACCGGCTGCACCGTGCACTTCGCGCTGCGAACCGGGGGTGAACTGTTCTACACCCACAAGAAGGAACCGGACAAACCGTACCGGATGAGTTCGCGGGTGGGGATGAGCCTGCCGTGGCACAGCAGCTCCATCGGCAAGGCGGTGATGGCCGCGATGCCCGTCGAAGAACTCGAAACCCTGCTGGACACGCTGCACCTGGAGGCGAGAACACCGTACACGCTGACCACGCGCGAGGCGCTCACGGCACAACTCGAGCAGGCGCGCCACACCGGCTACGCCGTCGACGACGGTGAGAACGAGGACGGCATCCGCTGCGTGGGGGCCGCGGTCCGCGACCACACCGCGACGGTCATGGGCGGGGTCAGCATCTCCACGCTCTCGCTGGAGCACAGCATGCAGGACCTCGTCCTGCTCGCTCCCACCGTCACCCGTGCCGCCACCATCGTCTCCGGCTCACTCGGCTACCCGGCCTGAGGGAACCCCGGAGCCCTCGGTGGCGAGCAGGCCCGCCGAACACGGCACGGCGACCTCGTCGTTCCGGGTCGTTCCGGTTTCCGGGGTGGTTTCGCGCCGGGACCTCCCCGGTACCGGCCAGCCCGTACCCGCTCGGACGGGGCTCGGGATCACCGGCGGATCACGGACCTGGTGCCGCACCCCTCGCGCACTCGTTCGACGGGGCCGGGGAAGGTCCTCACACGTGGCGACGCGGTGGTCCCACCCACCGTCACCCCGCGACGCGTCCACGCAGACCGTTATGCTGCCCGGCGATGACCACCCCGTCCTCTTCGCCGGAAACCGATCAGCCTGCCGCGGTCGACCAACTGGCGACCGCACTGCAAGCACTGGGCCACTACCGCGGGACGAACACCGCGGACGAGCACACGGCCGCAGCCGAACGACTCGGCGGCGAAGCGGTCTACCGCGCGTACCTGGCCAACGCGCTGCTCGGGGCGGCCCAGTTCGAAGCGATCCTGAACGAATCCGTCGAACTCGACAACGAGCAACGCGCCGCCGTCTACCTCCAGCAGCAGCAAACCGTCGGGGTCGCCGGCGACCAGAGCGGCATGCTCGAGTTCCTGCGGTGGCAGTTGCTGCGGATCTCCGCCCCGCTGCGGGAGAACGCCCGAACCGAACAGGCCGGCCCCGTCCCGGTGGCCGCGGCCCAGACCGCCGAGGGGCTGGACCGGCTGCTGACCGTGAGCGCGGCGGGCCACACCCTCGCAGATCAAGCCGACATCGACTCGGTCGCCGAACAGCTCGACACGGCACACCAGGCACTGAGCAGCGCTCTCGAGAACATCGACCAGCTGCGCGCGCTGACCGAGCAGGCCCGCTCCGGCTCGGGTGCGGGCTCCGAGAGCTCCGAGTCCTGAACCGGCCGAGGTGATCCCCGCGGGGACGGTTCGGCCCGCACGGGTGCGCAAGCCCTGCGGAGCCGACCCGTTCCCGCCCGGAATCACGGCTGACCGGAGAGCACCGGCGAAACGGCCGGGTGCCTACGAACACGGCGCCGGCATCTGAGTAGTCGTACTGTTCCCGCGGCGGGATCATGCCCACCAGCCTGGGGACATGTCCGAGCCGGAACAGCACGCGCTGGAGACCGTCGCCGACGAACTCGCCGAGATGGGGCGCCGGTTGGACCGTCTCGCCGATGCGGTGTACCTCCAGGCGGACCGTCCTCCATCACACACCTGCGAGGCACAGGAGCCCCCGGAACCAACCGCGGCACCACCCGCCTCGATGCCGCAGGCCCCACCGTCCGCACCGATCCCCGATCCCGTCCCGGCCGAGCCGTCCTGGTACACAGCACCGGAACCGCCCCGGACCATCGCCCCGGACGAGGAACAACGGAGTCCGGAGTCCCGTCCCCCGGGGCGGGGTTGGACTCCGAGCAGACTGCTGGCCTGGGGCGGCGGTGTGGTGACGCTGCTCGGCGTGGTCTTCCTGCTGGTGCTGGCGGTCCAACGTGGCTGGCTCGGCCCCGCCACCCGAGCACTCGGTGGCGTCGGTCTGGGAACGGCACTGCTCGCGGCCGCTTTTTGGGTGCGCGGCAGACCCGGCGGCACCTCCGGCAGTTACGCGCTGGCCGCGACGGGATTCGCCGCGTTGTACCTGGACACGGTCGCTGCCACCACCCTGTACGACTACCTGCCGGTGTTCGGCGGTCTCGCGGCGGGTTTCGCCATCGCGGGCGGCGGACTGCTGCTCTCCGACCGCTGGAGTGCCCAGCCGCTGGCCGTGGGGGTGGTGCTGGGATGCGCGGTGTGCGCGCCGTTGATCACCGGGGAACCGAACGCGACCCTGGTCGGCTTCCTGATGCTGCTGCACCTGGTGGCCACCCCGGTGCAACTCCGACACGGATGGAGGCAGCTGGCCCGGTCAGCCGCGCTGCCCGTGGTGCTCGCCGCCGTCCTCGCCGACACGTGGGCGATGCTGGCCCCGGTCGATCCCCTCGCCGTGGTACTCGCGATGAGCGCCGCCTCGCTGCTGGGAATGGTGGTCGCCACGCTCACCGCCGCTCTCCGCCCGGACGACGACACCGCGATCGCGGCGCTGGTGGCCGCACCGGTACCGGCCCTGCTCGCCACTCCACTGGTGCAACGTCCGATCGCGGCGGCGCTCGCTGCTGGGGTGGCCGCGATGCTGGCGACCCTGTGGAGCTCGCGGTTCGTCCCGAGCCCGCGTGCTCGGCTGCCGGAGGGGTTCACCACCGCGGCCGGCGGACTCGCGGCGGTGGCCGCGATGCAGTCCACGATGACCTCGCTCGACGCCTCGGTGTGGCCCACGGCGCTGCTGTGCGAAGCACTGTTGTTGACTTTCGGGGCGCTGTGGCTGCGCAGATCCGGTGTGCTGCTCGGGGCGCTGTGCTACGCGACGATCGGCACGGTGCTGGCGCTGCAGCACGACATCCCGCCGTGGCACCTGGTGCTGGTGCCGCACTCCGCGGGTCTCGCCGGGGTCCTGGTGGGCGTGCTGACCGCGCTGGTCGCGGTGGTGGTTCCGATCGCGGCGGTTCGTCTCGGCGTGCTGTCCCGTCCGCCTGCGGCGAAGACTTTGTGGAGTCTGGCGGGGGTCCTGGTGCTGTACGGCACGGCCAGTACGACGATGGCGCTGGTCGCGCTGTTCCAGCAGGACCGTTCCGGCTTCCTCACCGGACACGTGCTGATCACGCTGAGCTGGGTGGTCGTGGCGATCACGCTGCTGCTGCGCGGGATCAGGCTGGCTGCTCTTCGCATCGCGGGCATGGTGCTGCTTCCGGTGGCGCTGACCAAACTGTTCCTGTTCGATCTGGCCGCTCTGGACGGATTCGCGCGGGTGGTGGCGTTCCTGTGCACCGGACTGGTGCTGCTGGCCGCCGGAGTGCGCTACGCGCGTTTGGTGAGCACGGAACCGACGGTGGAAACCTCCCCGTGAAACCGTCCCCCGTCGAACCGCGGATCACCCGCGTGGCTCGAGCCTGGCGGCAGGCGGTTCGGGAGGGGCAGCGGGTGTCCCCGGCCCTGAAAACGACCCGCTCACCCGGGGGCCCGGAGGAAGCGGCTCGCCCCGCGACGGTCACCCTCCTGCGGGGACCCCCGGGATGCGCCGCACCCTGGCTTGCACGTGGCCGTCCACCACCCGGGTGTGGAACGTCGGCTGGGGGGCTGTCGCCGGGCCGTGTTCCACACCTCCGTCGGAGAGCCGGAACACGCTCCCGTGCCACGGGCACCGCAGGCACGGCGAGTTCCCCGAGCTCTCCGACTGCCAGGACAGCGTCCCCCGGGACAGCGGGCCCGAGGCGTGGCTGCACCGGTCGGCCAGCACGTAGAGCTCCGCACCGTCCCGCAGCACCACCACGGGCACCTCGCCCACCATCCGCCTGCTCGGAACCCGGTCCCGCAGTTCGGTCAGCGCACCGAGATCGGTCCACTCCTCCGGGGCGACGTGCGGAACCGCGTCGGCGTGGTTGACCCCGGTGGACTGGTGATACGACAGATGCCCGCCCAGCAACCCACCGGCCGCGGTCAACGCCAGCCCCGTCCACCCGGCGAGTACACCGGCACGCTCGGCTCCTCCGGACCGCCACCGCAGGGACAGCAGGTAACTCGTCAACGCGGCGCCGTTGGCCACGGCGTGAACCAGCCCGGTGCGCTGCTGCTCCTCGTGGGCCTGCGCGAAATCGGCCGCCCCGGCCAACGTGGCCGGAATGCTGGTCAGCAGGCCCAACCCGATCAGCGACTCGGCCGCTCGCCGCTCCCCTGCTCCCCGGTCGGGGAACGCGTCGATCACCCCGGCGAACAGGAACGCTCCCACGGGCGTCTGCACCATCATCGGATGCAGGGGGTGGCCCAGCCAGACACCGTGGAGCACGTCCCGGAACCGCCGGTTCCGGAGCAGGGCGAACACCGTGTCACGCAGTGCGGAGGCGGGCTTGTCCAGCCAGGACCACTCAGCGATCCGGTCCAGTGCGGAAAACGGGCGCATGACTCCAGTGTTGCCCGCCGCGGGGCGGCCCAAACGCCGTGCTCGGGCCGGCGACCGCCGCGGACCGGTCCAGGACGGACAGTTCGTGCAGGAACGTGGCCAGTCCACCGTGCGCGCGCCCCCGGGTCCGATCGCTGGTGAACACCACCAGGTCGTTCGGTTGCCCGGTCACCCACCCCGCCCGGACGACACGCCGCCACAACGCGTGGTCCTCCCCGGTCGACACCGCCGGAAACCCTCCGAAGGAGGCGAACACGTCCGCGCGCACCCCCAGATTGGCCCCATAGACGTGATGGTGCCCGCTCGCACGGACGTGCTCGGCGACCAGGGCCTCGTAGCGGTACCGCGCAGGCGCGGCCGGACCCGACCAACGCCGGATCATCGCCCGTCCCGCCACGGCGTGCGTCCCTCGTTCGGCGTAACGCAGGTGATCGAGCGCCCAGTCCGGCGGGACCGTGGTGTCCGCGTCGGTGTGCAGCAGCCAGGTCCGCTCCGGCGCGTGGGCCGACAGCGCGCGGAAAGCGCCGGAGGCCCCCAGATTGCGCACTCCGCCCAGCTCCAGCGGGGCCGAGTTGACCAGCAGCGCGAACTCGTCGAACTCCGCGGCGAAGGACAGCGCGCGGGCTGCGGTGACATCGGTGCATCGATCGGCCACGATGAACACCCCCGTGCGCACACCGGCCGGAACACGCCGCAGGGCCCTGGCCACGCTGTGCAGGCAACCGGGGAGCAGCTCCTGCTCGTCGTGCGCCGGCACCACCACGGCCACCGCTCCGACGCGCGACCTCAACACAACCTCAGCACTTCGGCGAGGAACTCGGCCTCGCGGTGAGTGACCACAACCTCCAACTCGGACCACCCCCGTAACCGACGGTGCGCGGAGTCCCCGTCGCGGACGGCGTCGTCGGCACGGGGTCGCCAGTGCACGGCGAGCAGCTCTCCCCCGCTGCGCAGGGCACGCACCGCCGCGTCCACGACGGCGTCGAAGTCACCGGTGTCGAAGTAGTACAGGACCTCGCTGAGCACGACCAGATCGGCACTCGCGTACTCGGGCGGGAACCTGTCGGGCAATCGACGGCGGCACACGCTCACGTGAGGTCGGTCCACCAACCGCTGCCGTGCCCGCCGCACCGCCACCTCCAGCCCGTCGGAAGCCGCCAGCCGCGCACACCGCGGGGCCAGCTCGGCCGTGAACTCGCCGATACCGCAGGCCGGTTCGACCACCGCGGGGTAAACCGGTCTCGGCAGGCAGGCGAGAGCGACGGCTCGCTTCCGCCGCTCGTACCAGGAATTCGCGGTGTCCCACGGGTCGAACCACCTCTCGTGCAGTTCGCCGAAGCGTTCCAGCGGTGTACTGCTCACCGGCGCTCCTCGAAGAGCACCTCGACATCGCGTTCGAAGTGCGCCAACACCCGCGGAGGAAGCACGGGACCGTTGCCCGCGGGGTCCGGGCCGGTCTGGGAGACGAACTCGGCCAGCCCCGCCGACTTGCGCGCGCGCTGCTCACCGGTGAGCCGCTGGACAACCGCACTCCGCCACGGGATCACCGCGCTGTCCGGGCGCATCCAGTGCCACATCCACACGGGGTAGGACCACACCCGACCGCCCTCGGGAGCGGCGGCCGAGGCGGCACGACCCGCCGCCCGGTGATCCGGGTGCGGGTCCACCGGCCACGGGACCACGCTCGCGTCGGCCCCGGCCAGCAGCGGCCGCAGTGCGCGCGCCAAGCTCCGCTCGTGCTCGACGAGACGGGAGTCCGGGAACGCCAGCCAGGTCACCGGAACGCTTCCCAAGCCGTGCGCGCGCAGCGCCGCGTGCAGTTCCTCCCTGCGCGTGTCGGCCAACCGCGCGCGCTCCGCCGCGGCGAGCCCGGGAAACGCGGCTTCCCCATCGGTGGCGACGACGATCCTGAGACGCACCGCCCGCGCGGACAGCTCCTGCAGGAACCCGCCCACCGCCAGGGTCTCGTCGTCCGGGTGCGCCGCCACGATCACGCCCCGGAACCACTCCGCCGTGTCCGGAGGTCCCAACCGGCTCCGGGCGAGCGCGTCCAGCCACTCGGCTTCGGACGTGACCGGGACGGGATCAGGGCTCACGGTCGATCCCGCCCGCCCGGTCGTGCAGCACCCGTCTGCCCAGTTCGGCGAGTTCGCGCTCGCCGTGGTGCTGGCGCACGTACACTTCGAGGTCCGCCAGCCTGCGGCTGAAGACCGGATCCCGCGTCAGCGGGCCGGGGCCACTGACGCGGGGAGCGCGTTCCAGCACCTGGCGGGCGGCGTGCTCCACGGCCGAACGGCAGGTGGCGGCGGCCCCGCTCGGGTCGGCCTCCGAGTCGTCCACGGTGGCGGCCGCGCGGTCCAGCGCGCTCTCGGCCGCCAGCAGCGCCACGTGCATCGCCGCGATGTGCGCGAGCTGGTGTTCATCGGCCCCACGCCGAGTGAGCAGGTCGAGCACCCGATCGTGCAAGCCGACCGCCCCGCCGAGCCACACCGCCGCGACGCCCGCGCCACCCAGCCGGAATCCCGGCCGCGCGGTGTAGAACCCGGCCGGGCCGATGTGCTCCTGCCCGTCGACGGGCAGCTCCCGCAGTTCGACGTCCAGAGTTCGCGAGGCGGCCATGCCGGTCGCCTGCCAGGTGTCCGGTACCGAGCACACCCGGGAGTCGTCCAGGACGAGGTCGAACACCACGTCGTGCTCGGCACCGCCCGCGCCCTCCGGACGCGCCACGATCAGCGCCCGGTCGAGCAGATCGGCCCCCGAGCAGAACGGCACTGTGCCGGTCAGCACGGCGTCGGCCCCCGCGGAGGAGAGCACGGCGCCCTTGCCCGCGGCCCGGGAGGCCCACACCCCGTAGAGGGCGTTCGGCTCCGGCTTCTCCCCGGCCTCGTGCAGGATGGCCGTGGCGTCCGCGTGCCCCTCGACGAGACGGGCCAGTGCCAAGTCCCGACGTCCGTATCCGGCCAGTTCGGCCCAGCGGCGCGCGGTCTCGCCCCTCCCGGGCAGGGGCAGCTCCAGCTCGCCC
The DNA here is from genome assembly GCF_013408175.1 of Actinopolyspora biskrensis. Lineage (GTDB taxonomy): Bacteria > Actinomycetota > Actinomycetes > Mycobacteriales > Pseudonocardiaceae > Actinopolyspora > Actinopolyspora biskrensis. The sequence continues at coordinate 965,278 of NZ_JACBYW010000001.1, read as the reverse complement.
CGCTCCAACGCCTGCCGCAGCGCCGCCGCCACGTCCTCCGGGTGGCGCGGGGGCTCGTCCCGCACCGGCCTCGCCGACTCGACGATTCGCAGCACGCGCACCCCCTCCACAACGGCACCGGGCCTCTCCCGGTCGGTGCCCGGAGCAGGGGCGGACTAAACCCGCCGCGGCGGCAGCCGGGCCACCGCGTTCGCGCGGTCAGACCGTGCCCTCGGGGCCCTGCCGTCCCGCACCGGCAGGGGCGCGCAGCGGGTCCCGGAACACCTCCTCGGTGATCACGCTCGTTCCGCCCCGGACGGCGGCGGTGAAACCGAAGAAGGACGCGGTGATGGGACAGATGGCCGTCTCCCCCGCGATGGTCCGGCTCCGCAGCTCCCGCATCGCGGCCGGGACCACGTAGGCCGACACCACGGCGAAGTACCCGCCGAGCACGACCGCGCCCGGATTGAGCATGTTGACCGCGACCGACACCCCGACACCGAGCCAGCGCCCGATCTCGTCGAGCCCGGCCAGCGCCTGCGGATTCCCGGCTTCGGCGCGCTGGAGCAGCACCCGCGCCTGCTCCTCGGGATCGCGGAACGTCCCGTCCAGGTCCGGTGCGGCCGCCCGGGTCGCCGCGGGCAGGCCGATCTTGGTCTCCAGGCACCCGTGCTGCCCGCAGCCGCACCTGTGCCCGTGGGGGTCGACCGGCACGTGCCCGATCTCGCCGCTGAAACCGTCCGAGCCGCGCAACAACCTCCCCCCGGAGACCAGGCCGGAACCGATGCCGAGCTCGCCGGTCAGATAAACCAGGTCATCGGCCGTGTTGGCCGCGCTGCCGAACTCGGCCAGCGCCGCCAGGTTCGCCTCGTTGTCGACCGTGATCCCGATTCCGTCCCCGAGCCCGAGCCGGTGACGCAGCCACTCGGCGATGGGCACGTCCTGCCAGGGCAGGTTCGGCGCGTAACGCACGGTGCCGCTCGGCACGTCCACCAGTCCCGGCACGGCCACGCCGATACCGACCAGGCTCGTGCGCGCCCCCTCCAACTCGGCGATCGCCTCGCTCGCGAGCCGCGCCAGCTCCCCGACCGCGCGGGAGGCCTCCGCCCCGACCGCGTCGAAGCCGACGCGCCGCTCGATCAGCACTCGCTCGGCGAGGTCGACCCCGCGCACGGCGAGGTAGTTCGCGTTGACCTCCAGCCCCAGCGCCGCCACCGAACTACCGTCGAGTTCCAGCAGCCGCCCCGGTCGGCCCACGTTGCCCGTCTGACGCCAGCCGGTCTCCCGGACCAACCGGCGTTCGATCAGCTCGTTGACGAGGTTGGAGACCGTGGCCTTGGTCAACCCGGTCCGCGTGGCCAGCGCGGCGCGGGACAGCGTTCCGGGAGAGCGGATCTCGCCGAGCACGCGGGCGAGGTTGTCCCGTCGGACGGCGGTGTGGTCCACACCCCCGCGTTTGCCGTCCCGTCCGTCCCCGTTGTCGTCCTCGCGCACCCGATCTCCTCTCGAATAAGGATAATCGAAAAACTAACCAAGCCCCTCCCGAAACGCCATAGCCCGTTAAGACGAGCGCCTCGGCGGGGAAACACGACAACGGGGACACGGAGCAACCCTGTCACCAGGGAACACTCCTCATCGCGGCAGGGCAGGCCAGCGGGGTTTCCATAGCCTCGGCGCCCACTGATTCGTACACGAAATGAACCAACGGGCGTGCTCAGCCACGGGCGGGGAGCGTGAACTCCCACCCAGCACCGCGCGCCCACGGGACGAAACGCGACACCGCCTCCACCGTCTGACCGCGGTCGCCACCCCCGTCGTGGAGCAGCACCACGCTGCCCGGCGAGACACCCTCGCGCAGCCTGCGGACCAGCACGTCCGCGCCGGGCCGGTTCCAGTCCCCGACCGAGAGGCGCCAGCCCAGCGGCTGCATGCCCAGCTCCGCGGCCACCTGCGGCGTGTCGCCCCAAGCACCGTTGGGCGCCCGGAAGTACCGCACCTCGGCCCCCGGGGCCGCGGCGTGGATCGCCGCGTTGGTGGCCCGCAGGTTCTGCCTGATCGCGGCAGGCGTCCACGTGCTCATGTTCTCGTGCCGCATCGTGTGGTTGCACAGCGCGTGCCCATCGTCGACGATGCGCCGCACGAGCCCCGGGTGCTGCCGCACGTGCTCGCCCCACAGGCAGAAGACGGCTTTGACGTGGTGCTCGCCGAGCACGTCGAGCATCCGCGCCGTGTTGCGCGGATCGGGCCCGTCGTCGAAGGTCAGCGCCACCGTGCGGCCCGCACGCCCGGTCGAGTCGACGATGGTGGCATCCGCCGACTCGCGGGGCTCGGCCTGCGCGGAACTCACCACTCCGAACAACAATCCGACGGCCACCAGGGAGGCGCACACCCGTCCTCGCCGTCGTCGAAATCCTCGATTCACCATGATGGTCCTCCCTCGGGACGCGCCGACGCAGAATCACCGGAATCTCCCGGAAACAATACGGGGAACACGGGAAACGTAGGACCGTCCTCCGGGGATGTCAACGCCGCTCACCGGCGAAACACACCAGGAAAGCATCCCCCACAGCGCGACGACGAACCCACCGGACAAAACTTTATTCCACAGTGCACTCTGCTTTACCTGGAAAAATTTAGTATTATCCTATCATTGCGCCACCACGAATCGGGATCGCATTTCGAAAACAGCCGGGGAACGCATTGACAATCCGAAGGTATCTGACCAACATTATTCGGTGTCGACAGGCCTTGATCACCGTTGATCCTGGTCATCCGCGCGAATACCGCTCCACCGACGGGCCCGTCGGTTCGCACCACCTGTTCGACATCGCCCTGACTAGGAGGAAAGATGAGCACGGACGATTCCTACGCGCGCTCGTTCGACCGCAGGAGTTTCCTCGGAAGTGCCGGCACATTGGCGCTGGGCGCCTCCGCCCTGCTTCTCCCGGGCACCGCCTCCGCGGACACGACCATAACCCAAAACCAGACCGGAACCCACGGCGGATTCTACTATTCTTTCTGGACCAATGGTGGCGGCTCGGTCTCCATGACCCTGTCGTCCGGTGGGAGTTACAGCACATCGTGGACCGACTGCGGTAATTTCGTCTGCGGTAAGGGGTGGAGCAACGGCGGTCGCAGAAACGTGCACTACTCGGGAAGCTTCAACCCGTCCGGGAACGGATATCTGACCCTCTACGGGTGGACGTCGAATCCGCTCGTGGAGTACTACATCGTCGAGAGCTACGGAACCTATCGCCCCGGTGGGGACGACCACCGGGGCACGGTCACCAGCGATGGCGGAACCTACGACATCTACCGCACGATGCGCTACGACGCCCCCTCCGTCGAGGGGACCGCGACCTTCCCGCAGTTCTGGAGCGTCCGGCAGTCGCCGAGATCGGGCGGGACGATCACCACCGGAAGCCACTTCGACGCGTGGGCCCGGCACAACATGCCGCTGGGAAGTTTCGACCACTACATGATCCTCGCTACGGAAGGGTACCAGAGCAGCGGGAACTCCAACATCACGGTCAGTGGATGAATCCCCTCCCCGAGAAGCTCCTCCCCGGCCGGGTCGGCACCCCCTCCTGATCCGACAAGCCGGTGAGGACCGTCCGGGAAGGACACTCGGATTCGTGGGGTGCGGGCCGTTCCTGCGGTGTGCGCCCCACGACGCTCGCCGATGCCTACACCTTGTCGGACCGAAGTGCCGTGTAACCCCGGCCGTGGTTCCACCCGGCGCCCGCACGGGGCACTCGTGGCCCGCGGTTGGCCAGCACGACAGCAGCGGCGACGAACGGCACGAGCACCGCCGCGGCGGCACTGAGCCAGGAGGTTGCCGTGTCCAGGGGCAGCCGCAGCGTCAGCAGCCCGACCGCCACGGCGGGGCCCCCGGTGCCGCAGTAGAACGCGAGGTACAACGCGGAGTTGATCGCCGCACGTTCCCGCGCCGGTGCGACCGCGTCCACGGCCGCGGCGGCCCCGCCGTAGGCCGGACCGTGTCCGAATCCGGCCACCACCGCCGCGAGCACGGTGACCACCAGCGACCCACCGCCGGTCCACGCCAGGGCCGCGAGCGCGACCAGTAGCGCGCCCAGACCGAGCAGCTGCGCACCACGCGCACCCCAGCGGGGCACGAGAGGCTGGGACAGCACCGAACAGACCAGCACGGCGCCGAGAACGCCGCCGATGACCGCCAGGTCGTCGATCCCGGCGACGCGGCCGAGCACCGCCGGGACGACCGCCAGGAAGAGACCGGCCACGGTCCAGGCGAGAAAACCGGTCGCCGCGGCGGCGGTGAACAGCAACCGCGCACCGGCCGGGACGCGCGGGCGCGTGGGCCGCCAGCGGCGCCCCCGCGCGGCGGACGGGCTCAGGGCGGAGACGCGGTACCACCCCACCGCCAGCAGGACCAGGTGCACCACGTACGGCAGCACCCGCGGTGCGGGCGCGTACTGCGCCAGCAGACCCGCCACGACCGGGCCCGCCGCGGTTCCCCCCACGAACGCCACTCCGGCCAGCACCGACGCCCGCGCCCGGTTCCCACCGGAAGCACGCGCCGTGATCAGCGCGGTCGTCGCCCCCGTGGCCGCGCCCAGCGCCACCCCCTGCGCGGCGCGGCCGAGCAACAGCCACCCGGGGCCGGTCGCGAGCGCGAAGCACCCCGAGGCGAGCGCGGCCACCGCCACGCTGATCCGCAGCACCCTCCGGGAGCCGAGCGCATCCGCCGCCGAGCCGAACAGCAGCAGCGCCGGAGCGCTGACCAGCGCGAACATCGCGTAGATCAGCGTCATCGTCAGGTCGCCGAACCCGAAGGCGTGCTGATAGCCCGGATACAGCGGGCTGGGCAGATAGGCCCCGGCCGTGAGCACCACCAGCAGGTACACCGCCGTGCGCACCTCGCGCGCGTCCCGGCGCGTCCGGTGCGTGATCCGGGTGTCGGAGACACCGGAACAACCCTCGTCGAAGATCCCCTTGAGCAGCACAACCACATCCTGGCGCTCAGGACCAGCAAAGAGAAGCAAACGTTCTTAGACGAGACCGTGTAAAATATTTGCATGATCGATCCGAAGCTGCGCGTGCTGCAGCTGGTGGCCCACCACGGCACGGTGACCGCCGCCGCGGCGGCACTGCACTACACGCCCTCCGCCGTTTCGCACCAGCTGCGTCAACTGGCCGCCGAACTCGGCGTCGAGCTGGTGACCCAGTCCGGCCGGGGCATCCGGCTGACCACCGCGGCGCGCACCGTGCTCCGCCACGCCGACGTGCTCCACGCCCAGGCCGAACGCGCGCAGGCCGAGCTGACCGCCGCCACCGAAGGAGCAGGCGGATCGTTCACCCTGTGCGGCTTCTCCACCGCCGCCACGCACCTGCTTCCCCCGGCCGCGGCCACCCTGCGCGACCACTACCCCCAGTCCAAGGTGCGAGTCATCGAGGCCGAACCCGCCCGCTGCTTCGACCTGCTGCTGGCGGGTGACGCCGATCTGGCGCTGCTGATCGCCACCGCCGAGACTCCCCCCACATCGGACACCCGCTTCGAGCAGCACCCCCTGCTGGACGATCCCCTCGACCTGGTCGTGCCCAGCGGGCACCCGCTGGCCGCCCGCAGGAGGGTCACCCTGGCCGACGCCGCCGACGAGCCGTGGATCGTGGGCCGGCCCGGCAGCACCTACCACCACCTGGTGCTCACCGCCTGCATGGCCGCCGGGTTCACCCCCAGCATCGTCCACTACGCCGACGAGTGGGACACCGGAACCGCCCTGGTCGCCCACGACTTCGGCATCATCCTCGTGCCCCGGCTCGCCCGGCTGCACGAGGACCGGCCCGTCGCACGCATCCCCCTGCACGGCGAGCCCGCCCCAGCACGCCGCATCCTCGCCGCCACCCGCCGTGGCAGCCGCGAGCACCCCGTGGTCACCACCGCCCTGGACACCATCACCACCACCGCCACCGCCCTGCACCCGGCGCCCCGACAGCCCGCCGAACAGGAGGGATGAGCGGAGAAAGCGACTTCAGTCGAGGTCACCGCCGTTCGCGAACACCGCGCCAGGACGGAACCAGCCTCGATGTGAAAGCACGTCCTCGCACGGAGCAGCGCGCCGAATCCGCGTTCCGCCCCCGGAGGGCGGAACCCGCTCCCCCGTTACCAGGGGTCGATCAGGAAACTCCGTTCGAAGAAGTCCTCACTTTTGGAAAGCTGATCGGATGTCGTTGAACACCGTTGGGTGCCACTGTCCATGATTTCGCCCAACCGGATTTCCCTCATCCGGGAGACGAGGGCTTCGACACGGGGGTCATCCCGCGACATGCACAGCGGCGTGCAACGTCGACGGGAGACGTTCCGAACCGAGCAGGACATGCGGCAGCACACCCCGGAACCCAACCGAGCGCCCCGGAAGCGTTCGATGCCACTGTGCTGCGGCGGGCCCAGCAGGGGTTGGGCCATTCGGCCGCTCTTCGCCGATTTCGCCTCCCGGGGACCGGGGGTCCCACTAGGCTGAGTTCTCCGAGAACCTCCGGGCGGAAACCAGCCCTGGAGTGCAACCATCCCCGATGAGGAGCCTGTGATGCGCACACGACGACGTGGGCTGGCCGTGGCCGGCTTGGCCGTCCTCGGCTTGCTGGCCACGACGGTCCCCGCCCACGCGGCGGCTTCCCCTGCGGACGACCCCCTGGACCTGGCCAACTTCGAACTGCGTCCCAACAAGATGGGCACCGAGCTCAAGGACCGAGTCGCCCGACTCGACGAGGAACTGCCCAGGGCCGGAGTGAAGAAGATCTTCGAGGACGCCAACCGGACGGGCGTGGTCGAGGGCGGGGTCTGCAACGAGAACGCGGACCTGGACGGCACGGGAGAATTCGTACGCAGGCTCAGTACGAGCATGTGCTTCAACTCCGGCGACAACTCCACCATGCTGTGGTACCCGCAGGGCGTGAGCACCATCGCCGACGCGCAGGACGACAAGCACTGGGGTGCGGAGAACCAGCCCGTTCTGGTCTCCTGGTACGACAGCAGCAAGAAGGACGGGGTCGACGACGGCGAAGACGAGCTGGAAAAGGGTGTGCGCGTGTCCTTCATGGACCCGCACACCGGGCGCTACCGTCACGTGCTTCTCGTCTATCCGACCATCAACTCCTACGACAATCCCAGCTACATGAGCGTGCGCTACAAGCAGACCGGCGAGGGCACCTCCCTGCACGGTGGCGGGATCGTCTGGTACGGCAACCACTTGTACGTGGCCGACACCGGACGCGGCTTCCGGGTATTCGACATGCGCCACATCTACGATCTGGGGGCCGCCTCCAACGGCAGCACCCAGGACCGGAGCCGGATCGGTCGGCGGAGCGGGACGTATCACGGCCACGGGTACCGCTACGTGATGCCGCAGGTGGCCTCGTGGACCGTCACCGCCCCGAAGGGCGAGAAGTGCACCAGTGACGACCAAGCCATGAGCTTCTCCTACGCGGGTCTGGACCGCAGCGGCCTTGATCACATGCTCGCGGGGGAGTACTGCAAGAAGAGCGAGGAAGTTCCCGGCCGGGTGGCCGCATGGCCGATCGCCGGTGCCACCGACGAAGACGGGGAGCAGATCACCGATACCGGATACCGGTGGCAGGCCGACGCCGCGCACGAACTCCCGTACAGCAACATTCAGGGAGCGGTCCGTTTTCACGAGCGCTGGTACCTGAGCCAGAGCCGCGGGAATGACGCGGCAGGACTGCTGTACCAGACGGATCGGGCCTCCGCGTCGGACGAGGTCCTTCGGCCACGAGAGGTCCAACCGGCCGCCGTCGGCCCGGAGGACCTCTCGCACTGGGAAGAAGGACGCGGCGGAACCACTCTCGGCAACATCTGGACCGTCGCCGAGCACCCGAACAGGCGGATGGTCTACGCCTCGGTTCCCAAGAACCCCTGACGGAGCGTTTCGTTCGGCTCGGCTGCTCACCCCGGCCCGGGGTGAGCAGCTCCGACTCATACGGCGAACGCGCCACGAGACGACAGAGCACACGCAGCAGGTGACTGCTCGGTGTTTCCCCGCGACGCTCCCGCTCCGCCATCTCCTGCACCGACTACCCGACCGTCCACACGAGTTCCGCTCCGAAACCCGATACGGCCCGGCCGGACCACGTTTGGCGTAACGGGTGGCCAGGTCTCGGAACTGTTTGAGCCGGTTAAAGCAGCGTTCCACGACGTTGCGGTGCTTGTGGAGCTACGGCTCGAACCCTGGCGGGCGGCCGTCGCGTGAGCCTTGGGCTGCCCGGTGGGCGTGTTGATCATCGCGTTCGGGACACACAAAACGGATTCGTCGTCGCCGCATCGCGTGTCGAGTCGAGGGGTGCGATTAGGTCTCGTCCGCGATTACTATGTCCGGGCGGCACCAGGCCTACCCGGGCCCGGATGCGCCACGCTAATCCCGTCCAGCGGGGGAGCAGTGGCGGGTTGTCCCCGGACTGACCGGGGAAGGACCACGCGCATCGGCAGACCGCGCCCGTCGACAGCGAGAGGGACCTTCGTGCTCAGTCCGCCCCGGCAGCGCCCGACTCCTTCTCCGTCGACGGCGAGCAGTTCGTTGCCTGGTCGGTAGCCCCTTTTTTCCGGGCGCCGACGGCGTGCTGGTGGGCTCGTACGACCGTGGAGTCCACGCTGATCAGTCATTCCGGCTCACCGAGCGAGTCGTCTTTGACCACGATCTCATCCAGGATGCGCTGCCAGGTGCCGTCCGCGGTCCACACGCGCAGCCGCTCATGCACGGCCCGTACCGTTCGGGAAGGTCACGCCACGGCGCTCCGGTTCCGCGACGACACTCGGATGGTGCAGCTGGCCGTCGACGCCGGGATCGGTATCCCGACCGCGTACCGCTACCTCCACGAAGCCATCGAGGTACACGCTGCGCACATTGTGGTACTCCGGTCACCACCCAGTTCGGCGGCACTGTCCAGGTCGTCCCCGGGCTGGATGGATCCCCCATGTGGTCCTCTGAAGTCACCCCCGACTCGGCAGTGGATCTACCCGAGGCAAGCCACCAACCATGCGCGGTGCTGTTCTCGACGCCGAAAACAGCACCTATAACATGCTGCTGACCCACCTACCCTGTCTCGGCGAACTCCTCGTCGAAGACCGCGCTCGACATGCTCACTACCCAGTACTCCTATGCCTTCGCCAAGACCCCGGAGTTGTCCCACGTCAGGGTCGGTTCGACGACACCGGGATACACCGCCACCGACTTCATCCAACACCGCGGCACCCGCGCCGTCGAAGAAGGAGCCCAAGTCATCGTGGATCTGGCCACGACCACCGAGAACGGCCCCACCGGCTGATTCTTTAACGATCAAGGCACCGTGCCCCTCGTGAACAGGCACACACGCACACAACACAGCACCTTGTGGTGACCTCCGCCCGTTGCCCGGTGACGAGCACGAGCGGAGTCTCCTGCAGCACTCGACGATCGTCAAGCGACCTTCCCCCACCCCGTCCGAACAGCCGGGGGCACCAACAGCAGCTCAGCGCGTGTTGCCCCGCCATTTCGACCCCACCTACGGCGCAGCCACACCACGAACACCGCAAGTCGGGGCCACGAAAACGCCAGGCTGCTTCAGTCGTCCACCGCGTACTGCTTGACATATTTCGAGAAAATCGACAACGTCGATCTGTCACGTTCGATCAGAAGGTCGTGATGATCCTCATCTTCCACCATCTCCGGGTAACCCAAAATCGTGCACATCCCCCGTATGCCATTCAATTTTTCCGATCTTCCAATCCCACGGAATATCGTCGTCCACCACCGAAAAAGAATCGAAGGGATACCAGTCGGGCGTATCAGAGTCCCCCAGCAACAGAATCATCGACCCTGGCTCGACAAATCGGACCGCGTATACCGTGTAGACATCTCCCACCGTTACAGAGTAATCGATCGAGGGCGGGAAAATACTTTCACTCCAATGCGCACCTATCGAGCCCGCATTGCGATGAAGACACTCTACGCGCATCGGCAATCACCCCATCACGTCGCACATCGCCCTGTAAGGTTCGCTCACGGCTGGTTCAGCGGTCCAGAGCGTCCACTTCGACCACCCAGTCATCCCGAAGAACCATAGTTGGCCGTCAGGATCGCAGCGTACTCGTCCGGGACAGTCCGTCCCGCCGGAGCCGGGTACACATACGACTCCAACGCCCCCGACACCTCCAGGAAAGGCCCGAACTGCGCGCGCCACTCGTTCCGTGCGACCGTACTCGGAAAACCCTGGAACACTGCGACTTCGGGGTTTCTTTCACCCCAGCACCCCCACTCCCCGGATCCTCCGGTGACGGCTACGACGTCCGCCGAGACCGCGATCGACCCCATGATGTCGCCACCCGGCTCGTGACCGATCCCCGACCAGTAGTCGTCCGTCCCGGCCTCGACCGACAACGACATAGCCGGATACATTCGGTACTCCGGAAAGTAGAAAGCTTCACAAGCAGGATCAAGAACCAGCAAGTCGATGCATTCATCGCCATGCCATCGGGCCAGCTCACACAGCGCGGGCCAAAACTCCGGAGCAAGGACCGCATCGAACTCACAAAAAAGCGAATCCCACCTATTTTCCTGGAAAACCTGACCAGGCAGCCTTGCATCCAAGTCGAACGTGTTCGCCACACGGGAGCGGACACGTTGGTACTCATCGCAATCAAGTACGAGCAAATCTGAATCTACCATCAGTCCTCTCCCAGCCGGATTTTGATATCTGCTTTCTTAGACCCTGGATTATAATAGTCAGCAGTCCATCCTTCGTGACTGTTCGCCTTCCCTCGGAGGAAATACCTTGCCCCATCCTTCTCGTACATAATATTTGGCCCTTTGTCTGTGCGAGCCCATCCGTTCATCTCGAGATTCTTGCCGAACTCCTCGGGTCCCACATCGGTCGATTTGTTCAGCATACGGGCACCAGGCCTAGTGGTATCCTTGTATTTCGAGGCTGGCCCGCAGTCGCTATTGTGCACCAATACCGGTGTGTCACTCGCAACTGCGTGGTAGGTGTGGACACCGGCGATCGAGAGGTTGTGCACCCGCCGGGCCTGGGCCCACTCACGGGTGTCGGTGATCTCGACCAGCTCACCGTCCGGGGTGCGCAGCTGGTCCCCGGTGTCCAGGTCCTCGGCATCGACCCAGCGCCCCCGGTCATCCACCCAGAACGGATGCTCACCGGTGGCCACCACCACCCCGGTCTCATCACCGGCATCACCGTCGGTGTCGACGGTGACCTCGACCAGGTCCTTCTCGCCCTGCCCGGTGATCGTGGCCACGACCTTCCTCGACACCGTCTCGCCGGTCTCCGGATCGGTGGCCACCACCCGATCCCCGACCTCGACGTCCTCGATCGGCTCGTGCGAACCATCGGCCATCAACACCGCCGTGCCCGGAACAAAACTGTTCGGTACACAGGCGGCCTTGCGCCGCGACGCGGACAACCCAGGTGTCTTCCGCAGACCACTGGCCGCGTCCCAACCACGCTTGCCGTACTTGCCCGCCGTCGCTGCCAGTCCCGCACCGGGCACCGCCGCCGCACACGAGAGCGCGGCATCGGTCTTCTTCCCCTCGGCCATGTACCAGCCGCAGTTGGCGCCGTCGGCGACATTGCCGACAACCGGGACCATTCCGGCCACATCCAACATCGCGTGCCCGGCCTTCTTGAGCATCGGCAACCACGAATGGTTGTCCTCTTTGTCGGACTCGGACTTCGACTTCGTACGCTGCCCGGACACACCGCCGGAGCGATTCTGGGAACCACCACCGCCAACCGAATGGCGCTGCGCACCCTGACCACTCTGTTCCCACAGCGAATTCAGGAACAAACTGAAACGAAGCCAGAAGATCCGTCCGAAAATCCCGAACAACTTCCCGCTGGGATCCGCATTCGTCGCGGGGTTGTTGTTGCCGTAGGTGTATCCGTGCATCTGCTGCGGATCCGTCAGATCCATCACCGGATCCACCGAGATGAACCGACCGGTGTTCGGGTCGTACTGCCGCGCACCCAGGGTGGTCAGTCCGACCGAGGCGTCGATCGTCCCACCGACGAACCCCTTCTCCCCCGGAAACTCGATCTGCCCACCACGCGAGGCACCGAACGGCAGGAACCGCCGCCGCGTCGTCTGCAGCGAGTCCGCGTCGATCGCCAGTTTCGAGGTTCCCTGGTGATCCGAGGTCAGCCAGGTCAACCCCTCGCCGGACTCGCGCATCGCCACGGTCCTGTCGCCGTGCGTGTAGTAACGGGTGGCCGACAGCTCCCCGGTCGTAGCGTTCAACCGCAGCTGCTGACCGTCCAGGTACAGCGTGGTTCCCGACGGCGAACGACGCAGCAGCCGCTCCCCTTCCGCGTCGTAGACGAACTCGGTGCTGTCACCGTCCGGTGTGGAAACCTTCTCGAGGTTCCCGCGCTCACTCCACTCCAGCTTCTGCTGCTCGCGACCGGCCACCTTGCGGCTGGTCATGTTGCCGGTGGCGTCGTAGCCGAACTCACCGGTCGTGGAACCGTCGGTCGACACCGAGTTCAGGGCGTGACCCTGCTGTTCGTACGAGTACTCACGAACGGTGTCACCGCCGGCGGAGTGCCGTGTCTCGGTGAGCCGGTTACCGACCTCGTCGTAGGTGTAGGAACGCCAGTACGGCGCCGGGCCCCCCAACTCCTCGGTCTTGGGGTCCTGCGAGCACTGCGAACCCGTGGTCCACGCCTCGGTCAACCTGCTCAGGTGGTCGTGGCGGAAGCACTGCACATCCGCCACACCGCCGCGCGGCTGGTCCGCGATCGAGGTCACGTTGCCGGCCGGATCGTAGGAGTAGGCCAGATCTGCCTGCATCGGATCCGGCACCTCGGCGTCGACGATCATGCGCTCGGTGCGCCTGGTGTGCTCGTCGTAGTAGTACGACTGCCACGCCCGGTTCCCGGTCTCGCCCATCTGGACACGAGCGACCTCACCGTAGGAGGTGTACCGCGTGTCGGAAACGTACTCGGGACTGTTGTCCATCGTCCCCCACGTGGTCAGGACGTTGCCCAGCTCGCCATGCGTGTGGCTCACCGTCTCCTCGGCCAACCCGCCGATGGACGAGTACGTTCTGCTGTCCTGTGATCCGTCCGGGGCGTATTTGAAGTACGAGGTGTACGTCCCGGCGAGTTTTCCTTCCGCATCCGGAACGATCGTTTCCGTCTTGAGCGGGTTGCGCAGCGAGTCGTACCCCGCGACCTTTCGCTGGTAGGCGTTGCCATCCATCCAGCGCGTCGCGGACGCGAGCTCACCCGTGCCTTGCAGTGCTGTGTCGTACTCCCATTCGGCCAGTTTCGAGCCGTCCGGTGAACCCGAGTGTGTCGTGGTTTTCCGGCCGAGCGCGTCGTAGGCATAGACGAGCGTCTCACCCCGGGCGTCCGTCTCGGAGACCATCTGACCGGCGGCGTCGTAGGAGTAGCTCGTGGTCCCGCGGTCGGGGTCCTCGACCTTGGTCTTGCGCCCACGCAGGTCGTAGGTGTAGTGCCACGTATTCCCGCCCGGATCGGTGACCGTTTCGAGCTTGCCCGCATCCGTGTAGGTGTAGCTCGTCGAGTCGTACTCACCGGTGGGAGTTGGGTTCTCGTACTGCCGGAGCTCGACCTCGCGGCCGCGAGCGTCGTTGATCGTGGTGGTGGCGGTCCCGCCCTTCGGCGGGGTGACGTGCTTGCGGTCACCGCCGTAGCCGTACTCGGTGCGCCACTTCTCGACGCCGCCACCCATGAAGATCTCGGCGACCTCGCGCCCGGCACCGTCGTACTCGATGCGGGTCATCGCGGGAACATCACCCGCACTGCTCGCTCGCCACAGCTTCTTGTCCACCGGATTGTCGTTGAAGTACGGCTTGGTGGCGCGGTGGAGGCGACCGTGCGAGTCGTAGTGCTTCTCGGTGATCAGCCTGCCGCCGCCCGGAGCCTGTCTCTGGGTCTGGCGGACACGAAGCAGACCGTCGTAGATCTTGTTCGCAACCGTGTAGTCGCCGGAGGCGTTGAGTTCCTCGGTGGTGACCACGACCGGCTTCTCGCGGGCGACACGATAGCCGAAGCGGTAGTTCGGACTTTCACTGTCCGCGCGTTCGCGGTTCGGCAACCACACCGCGGTCTTGCGAGCCAGCGCGTCGTAGCTGATCTCGGTGACCCGTCCGTCCGGCCCGACCTTGCGTTTCGGTTTCCCCGATTCCGGGGCCAACGTGATGGTGTTCGTGTGCCCGGCGGGGTTGGTCACGTCCTTCGACGTGAGCGGACCACCCAGCTGTGGGGTGTAGCTGGTGGTCGTGGTGCGCCCCAGCGCGTCGGACTCGGTCAGTATCCGGCCATGGGCGTCGTAGGTCTTCGTCGCCGTGGTCGTGTAGTCCGGCGATCCACCGCTGTGGCCGGACAGCTCCTCGACGTGGGTGGCGTTGCCCGAGGTGGGAGCATCGCCGAAGTTTCCGCCGTCGTAGCTGGTGCGGGTGTCCGACACCGCGTCCTCCGGCAGCGAAGGCGTCTGCCCGCAGGCCACCGAGTTGGTCCACTTCCGTTTCGGGAGCTTGAGCAGCCAGCTGTCGGTGTTGCGGGCGTAAGCGGTGTGCTTGCACAGATCATCGGCGGGATCGTCCACGTCGCCGAGGTCGTTGACCCTTGTGACCAGCCCCTGCTCGTTGTAGCTGGTCACGGTGCGCGTGACGCGTCTGCCACCACTCTCCAGTGGCGTGTACGTGGTCTCGGTTCCGGGTTTGACCACGTAGGATTCGAGCTCGTCACGCTTGGCGGTCGGTCCCTGCCAGGTCGGCTCGGTGATGGTCTTGTTGACCACCGGGCCGCCCTCGCCGTTGTAAGTGATGGATTCGTACTCGAACCCGCGCAACCACGCGTGGTCGGTGTGGCTGTTTCCCTCCGAATCGGTGACCTGGACGCTGCGCTCGCCGCCGTCGGGCAGGGCGTCGCCGTCCATCCCTTGGAAGAAGCGCTTCTCGGTCAGCGTCACGGGGCCGTCGTCGCCCGATCCGGAACGGATCCGAACCCGTCCGAAGCCGCGGAACTCGTTCCAGGTCCGCTCGTCGTCCGGAACCACCGCGGACGTGGGGCTGGCCCAAGCCGCACCGTCGAGGTACTCGTAGCTGGTGACCGACCCCGCGGTGCTGCCGATGCGGTCGTGCTCGGTCACCGACTCGACCACGTACTTGTGGAAGTAGTCGGTGCGCTCCGACACGTACGGCGCCGACCAGGTGACCGGGAAGCAGCGCAGCGTGTTCGTCTCCGGGTTGTCCGGCATGTTCACATCGGTCTCGCACTCCGGTTCGGCGTACTTCACCGAAAGCACTCCGCCCGTTTCGGAGACGATCGCGCTGATTCGGTACCGGATCAGCGCGGCGTGCCCGTCCTCGGCGTAGACCCGGTTGGGTTTCGGCACACCTTCGAAGGTGACCTCCGGCAGACTGATCGACGAACCACCGATGTGTCCGGTGTGCTCGATGCCGTCCAGCCACATCGCCGGCGTTTCACCATCGCCCGGGTCCGGGAATTCGTGCCGCAGGCTCCAGGAGTTCACGTCGGTGAATCCCGAACCGCTGTGCACCTGCGTGGTGATCGTGGTCTCCACCGCTCCCGTCGTGACATGAGACTGGAGCGATGATCATCCGGCCACACGGCCGGTCGCTGCCGGGATCCGGGCGTTGCTGGACAGCTTCGGGCTGGACTACGGCGCGCTGGACTTCGTCGTCACCCCGGACGGTGACTGGGTGTTCCTCGAGATCAACCCGGGCGGGCAGTATGGCTGGCTCGAATCCGCAACCGACCACCCACTGACCAGCACCCTGGCCGACCTGCTGAGCAAGGAAACCACGTGACCACACACCTCGACACCGACTGGACCTGGCGAGCACGCCGGCTCGCCGACGACCTCGAAACCCGCGGCGACCTCACCGACCCGGCCTGGAAAACCGCCGTGGCCGCCGTACCCCGACACGTGCTCGTGCCCGAGGCACACCAGCAGGACAGCACCGGAACGTGGCAGCAGCTGACCACCGACTCCGGCGAGGGCCTCGAGCTGGCCTACTCACCGACCACCCTGATCACCCAGCTGGCCCACCGCGGCTCCCACCGGGAATCCACCTCGAGCAGCACCAAACCCGACCTGATCGTGCGCATGCTCGAAACCCTCGACATCCACGACCAGCACCGGGTGCTGGCCGTGGGAACAGGAACCGGCTACACCACCGCCCTGCTGGCCCACCGACTCGGCGACCGCAACGTGTACTCCATCGACATCGACCCCGCTCTGGTCGAAACCGCCCGCACCCGGCTGGCCAGCCTCGGCCACCACCCCACACTGGACACCCGAGACGGCGCGGACGGCCTGTCCGAACACGCGCCCTACGACCGCATCATCGCCACCTGCTCGGTACCCCGCGTCCCGTGGAGCTGGGCCGAACAGCTCACCCCGGGCGGGGCCGTGCTCGTCAACGTCAAACCCAACATCCACGCGGGCAACCTCGCCCTGCTGCACCGACACCCCGACCGGCTGGAAGGACGCTTCACCGAACGGTGGGCGGCGTTCATGACCATGCGCCACCACCCCCACAACCAGACCCCACCCACACCGCGCGCAAGCACGGAAGGCACCGAACCACGGACCCGCACCACCACCACGCCACCAAGCCCCTGGTGGGACAACCGCGTGGTCTGGCTGCTCGCCCAACTCCACGGCATGCCCACCGGCGTCACCATCGGCATGCGCCTCGACCCGGACACCCAGCAACCGGCCGCGGCCACACTCACCGCCCCCGACGGGTCCACCGCCGAAGTCAGCCTCACCGCCTCCGACGACAGCCGCCACGAGCTCACCGAAACCGGACCCACCCACCTGTGGGACCCCGTCGAACACGCCCACCAGACCTGGCTCGAGCACGACCAGCCCGACTGGCCCCGACTCGGCCTCACCGCCACCGCCCACCACCAGTGGCTCTGGCTCGACCACCCCGACAACCCCAGCCACTGGTCGCTGTAACCACTGCAACCACGAGAAGAGCGCCCCCGGACTCTGAACCGCTCCCCAGGGGGAGCCCTCCGTTCGACCGGCTCACTCGAACCGGCCGGTTCTCACCGCGTCGAGGAACGCCTGCCACTGCTGCCGGCCGACGGTGAAGCAGCCGAGACCGCGGTCCTCGGTGTCGCGCACCGCCGCGCCAATGTAGCTCCGAGTCTCGCCCGCGTTCGGCGACAACGCTGACGACGACCGGGGTTCACAGGCTCCCCGGAAAACTCCTTCGACGGGCAACACGGTCTCCGGCTCCAATACCGCCCGCTCCGGCGCGGCCGTTGCCCACACCGGCTTGTCGACAAGCCGACGCCCCTCTCCCCACCTGTTCCACGAAAGGACGGGAACATGGAGGAACTGCGTTCCCACGACCGCGTCGCCACCGCCACCGGAGCCGGAGGCGTTCCCGGAGCGCCGAGACCGCAAGGCCCTCGGACGCGGAAGCGGCCCCCACCTGAGTTGAGCCGAGATGCGTTCCCCGAACGTCGAAAGGACCATGCTCGAAATGTGGAAATCCACGAAGGGAGTACGAATATGACTCGACTGCGGGACAAAGTCGTGCTGGTCAGCGGCGGAGCGCGTGGACTCGGCGCGGCGTTCAGCAGAGGCGTCGTGACCCACGGTGGCCGTGTCATCATCGCGGACGTGCTCGACGAGGAGGGGCGCGCGCTGGCCGACGAGCTGGGAGAAGCCGCCAGGTACGCCCACCTCGACGTCACGGACCCGCAGCAGTGGGCGGCAGCGGTCGAGCTCACCCGGGAGACTTTCGGGGCGTTGCACGGTCTGGTGAACAACGCCGGTCTCTCCACGGGCGAGTTCCTGGAAAACGAACCCC
Source organism: Actinopolyspora biskrensis (assembly GCF_013408175.1). Classification (GTDB taxonomy): domain Bacteria; phylum Actinomycetota; class Actinomycetes; order Mycobacteriales; family Pseudonocardiaceae; genus Actinopolyspora; species Actinopolyspora biskrensis. The sequence goes on along the minus strand of NZ_JACBYW010000001.1, from coordinate 947,429 downwards.
TGGAACACTTCGAAAAAGTGGTCAGGGTCAACCTCACCGGGGTGTTCTCCGGGATCCAGGCGGCCGTTCCGGCGATGCGCGAAGCAGGCGGGGGGTCGATCGTCAACATCTCCTCGTCCGCCGGTCTTATGGGCATGGCGTTGACCGCCGGATACGGGGCCTCCAAATGGGGAGTACGGGGACTGAGCAAAATCGCGGCTGTGGAACTGGGCAAGGACCGCATCCGGGTCAACTCGGTGCATCCCGGTATGACCTACACGCCGATGACCTCCGAGACCGGCATCGTCCGCGGTGAGGGGAACTTCCCGAACAATCCGATGGGAAGAGTCGCCGACTCCGACGAACTGGTCGGCGCCGCGGTGTTCCTGCTCTCCGATGAGGCGTCCTACGTCAACGGTGCCGAACTCGCCGTGGACGGTGGCTGGACCGCCGGTCCGACCGTGCAGTACATCACCGGCCAATAACTCCACAACAGGCCCGGAGGAATGAGGGGATCCCGTTCGAGCACGATGACCGATCGACAGTGCCTCGGATACGGTCATCGGTGCTTCGGGAACCCGCTCTCGGAGCGCCGCTGGGTCCGTGAACTCCATCTGATCGAGGTTTTTCCGTGCTCCCCTGGCGGGGTGCTCGCTGTGCGGGCCCTCTCGCGGCCCGCGAGTGGTTGCCCCGACACAGGAGGACTCCGGAAGGGTCAGTGTCGATGTCGCGATCCACACCGAAACCAGCAGCCCCTCCCGCGGATCACCGTTGTCCAAACCCCGTCGCGGTGTCACCAACGTCCCGAGTTATCACAGTTAGGATGCCGACATGTCGCACGACGCGGAACCGGCCGCCCAGGTGGAGGACGCGGACTTCGACCGGCCCAGCATCGCGCGGATGTACGACTACCACCTCGGTGGATCCGCGAACTTCGCCGTCGACCGGACCGTGGCCGAGCAGGCACTGCGGATCGCCCCCACGGAGCGAGACTACTGCTGGGCCAACCGCTCGTTCCTGGGCCGCGCGGTCCGCACCCTCGTCGCCGAGCACGGCATCGAGCAGTTCCTCGACCTCGGCTCCGGAGTGCCGACGGTGGGCAACGTGCACGAGAGCGCCCACCAGCACGACCCGTCCGCCCGCGTGGCCTACGTGGACTGGGACGCCATCGCCTGCCACCACGCCCGCCACCTGCTCGGTCCCGACGAGCACCGAGTCACGGTGACCGAGGCCGACGTGTGCGAGCCCGAGACCGTGCTCAACGCCGCCGGAGTGGCGGGACTGCTGGACTTCACCCGCCCGATCGCGGTGCTGGCCTTCGGCATCCTCGACATCCTGCCCACCACCGACGGCGCGGGACTGGTGTCCCGCTACCGCGACGCGTGCGTGCCGGGCAGTGCGCTGGCCGTGTCCAACAACGCCCAGCTCAGCCGCACCGACCAGGAGGTCGAGGGGCTGCGCTCCCTGCTGGCCGACACCTCGACACCGAACCTGTACATGCGCACCGCCGAGGAGGTCGCCGCACTGCTGCCCGGCTACGCACTGCTGGATCCGGGAGTGGTGCCCGCGTCGCTGTGGCGCCCCGATCAGCCCGTCACCGAGCAGGAGGCCCGGCGCGGCAACGTATACGGAGCCGTCGGAATCCTGCCTTGAAGAGTGCACGGATCGGCCTGCTCGGGTGGTTCCGCGGGGGAACCTCAACCGGGGCCTCGCTGCGGGGGCCAGCACATCGAGCACACCCCACCGGCGTCCGTCGGCGCGATGGCCGCTGCGGACTGCTTCCGGTTCGTCCGGGCACCCCGCCGCGGAGGATCACCCGGGTGCGGAAGCCGTGACGGTGGCGATCTCGGCGCGAAGGGCGTCGAGCACGGCGGCGATGCCGGGACGGGTCGCTGTGCCGGGGCGGACCAGTGCCTCCATGTGCCGAGCGGCGCGGATGCCGCTCAGCGGGCGCTGCAACAAACTGGTCCAGTTGGTGGTGTAGCGCGGGAGCAGGGCGATGCCGTGCCCGGCTGCTACGAGCTCTTCGATGACACGGAAGTCGTTGATGCGCTGCACGATGCGGGGACGTATGCCGGTGCGCACCGCGAGCGAGCCCAGCACGTCGTCGACGGGCATCCCGACGTCGACGCTGATCCACGGATCGGTGGCCAGCTCCTCCAGTCGTACGGTGCGCCGCCGCGCCAGCCGGTGCCCGGGTGGTAACGCCACGTCCAGCGGCTCCCGCAGCAGCGGAACGGCGTCCGCGCGCTCGTCGGCGGCCGAGAAACCCCGCTCGTCGTAGTGGGTGACCACGATGTCGAAGTCGGCGAGCAGCCCCTTGGCCTCGGAATGGCGCATGTCCACGTCGCGGTAGTCCACGGTCAACTCCGACAGCTCGTTCACCCGCCGGATCAGCCCGGCCAGCAGCAACAACGCCCCGGAGGGAAACAGGGCCACACGTACCCGCCCGCGGGGAACCGTCCGGAAGGCGTCCAGTTCGGCCTCGGCGCGTTCGGAGGCCGCGAGGACCTCGTCGGCGTGACGGAGAAGGGCCTCTCCCGCGTCGGTGAGCCGGAGGCCGCGCCCGGCCGGTTCGGTCAACGCCACCCCCAGCTCCGCCGACAGGGCTTTGATCTGTTGCGACACGGCCGAGGGCGTGCAGTGCACCGCGGCGGCCGCCGCGGCGACGGTGCCGCGGTTGGCCAGCTCCCGGAAGGTCCGCAGGCGCGTCATGTCCATAAAGCGATGCTACCGATGTGGTGCAAAAATCTGCGCTGGTGCTTCACATTATTGAGCGTGCAGGTTGGAGACATGCCGATCCGGGACCGCCTGCTCGCTCTCACCGTCGCGGTGCTGTGGGGAGTCAACTTCCTGGCCATCGACGTGGGACTGCGGCACTTCCCCCCGCTGCTGTTCGCCGCCCTGCGGTTCGCCGTGATCGCGGTGCCGACAGTGCTGTTCGTGCCCCGCCCGGCGGTGCCGACACGCTGGGTGCTCGGTTACGGGCTCGGGTTCGGTACCGCCCAGTTCGGCCTGCTGTTCACCGCGATCCACGTGGGGATGCCCGCCGGGCTGGCCTCCCTGGTGCTGCAGGCATCCGCTCCGTTCACCGTGCTGCTGGGAATCCTGGTACTGCGGGAACGCCCCAGCGGCATCCAGCTCGCCGGGATCACGCTGGCCATCGGCGGGATGACGGTGATCCTCCTGTACCGCGCCGAGGTCGCCGCGGCACTCCCCGTGGCGCTGACCCTGGCCGGAGCCCTGGGCTGGGCCCTCGGCAATCTCTGCAGCCGTCAGGCGCTGTCCCCCGCGAATCGCTCACGCCCGGATGGGCGGGCCGGTCAGACCGACCCCATGCGGCTGACGTTGTGGATGTCGGTCGTGCCGCCGATGCCGCTGGCGGCGCTGTCCGTGACGTTCGAGGGCCCTGAAGCCGGACCGCGCGCGGTGACCACCCTGAACACGCCGACCGGGTGGGCCGCGCTGGCCTACATCGTGGTGCTGGCCACCGTTGTGGCCTCGGGCATCTGGACAACCCTGATGCGGCGCCACCCCGCAGGTGTGGTCGCACCTTTCTCACTGCTGGTGCCCGTGGTCGGCATGAGCACGAGCCGGCTCGTGCTCGGCGAGCAGTACGCCCTGGTCGAACTGGCTGCCGCCACCGTGGTCATCACCGGTGTGCTGCTGGGCAGCCACCGGACTTCCCGCTCCGTCCGGTCCGGACAGGACCTCTCCACCCACGACACGGAGAAAGAACATGCGCGAACGGAACAACACCTCCCGAGCACGCGCCGCGATCCGCTGGTTGCGGCAGCTCGGCACCCGAATCCGTGAGCTCGAAGAACGCCGCATCCTGCTCAACCGTCCCTGGGAGGAGAACTTCCTGCACTGGAGCCACGACGGCGGGAGCTGGCGGCTCCACGGACACCTCGTCCCCACGACGAGGAACCGCTGCCGCAGCACCACCCGCAGCGGCTGGTGTCCCGCCCAGGCCGGCTGCTCCACGGACAACGCCCCGGCGCACTCCTCCGCACGGGTCCGACCACGGAAGCACCGGTCCGCGCCCAACCGCTCCTGACCGACGAACTCCGGCACACCGGGCGCGGTCGCCGCGTGCGATCATGGCGGCCGTGAAACCTCGGAGGATCGTGGCGCTGTTACCGCTCGTCCTCGTCGGTTGTGCCGCGCACCCGGCACAGCCGGCCGGGGAAACGTCGTCTCCCTCGTCCTCGAGCCCTCCCTCGTCCTCGAGCCCTTCCTCGACCACGTCCGCCCCCACGACCTCCACCCCGGACACGACCACCGCGGCCTGCCCGGAGACGGGGGTACGTCTCACGACCGACCTGGTGGAAACGGCGATGGGCCTGCGGCTGATGCACGTCGAGCTGACCAACTGCGGCGAGCGGCCTTACGCGCTGAACGGCTACCCGCGCGTGCGCGTGCTGGACGAGGCCCGGCAACCGTTGGACGTGCGGACCGAGCAGGGTTCGGCCGACATCGCGCACGTCGACGGTTTCGACGCCCCGCCGGAGGCGATCACGGTGCGCCCGGGCGAGCACGCCGAGACCCAGCTGATGTGGCGCAACACCAACACCAGCTTCGACGCTCCCTCGGTGGGCAAGTACCTGAGGATCACTCCGGCGCGGGACCGGCCCTGGCAGCCGGTGAAGCCGGTCGGCCGGGAACGGAACTCGCCCGGGAAGGACCGCAACGAGATCACCATCGATCTCGGGAGCACCGGTGAGATCGGCGTCCGCGCCTGGGCGTACCAGTAGACTCAAGTGCCCCGCCCGAAGTGGGACTCCCGCGGCGAACGCGTCCGCACACCAGCGGATTCGCGGACGCGCGGCCTCAGCCCCGGGACGGCTCTCGACCGGGACGCCGGAGGTCACGCACCCCGTCGGCGAGCGTGCGGTCGCCGAGCGCGCCGAGCACGGCCTGCTCGGCCTCCGCGGTCAGCTCGGCGAAGTAGGACTGCACGTTCGCGGCGACCCGGCAGTCCTGCTCGTTGCCCGAGCGGCAGTTCCACAGCGGCTTGTCCCCCGTCGAACAGCGGTAGATCTCGGCCAGCGTGATCTCCGCGGCGGGCCGTGCCAGCCGGGCTCCCCCCGCGCGTCCCTTGGTGCAGACGACGAGTTCGGCCTGTGCGAGCGGGACGAGCAGCTTGCGCACCAGGCTCGCGTTGGTGTCCATCCTCTCGGCGAGCTGGGCCGAACTGAGCGTCGGGGTCCCGTCCTCCTCCGCGACCGCGAGGATCAGCATCGCCATCAGGGCACTGGAGAAGCGGATGTCCAGCACGACGGCAACACCTCCCTTCCTCGGCCGGACCCGGCGGCTCCTCACCGGCGGCACCCCAGGTTAGCAACGCCTGGCTACGGCCCTCCACAAAGAAGTGTATCTTTATTACGAACACTTTTTTCGTGTGCACCAGGAGGATGCCCACATGTCCGCTCGCGCCGCCCAGGCACTCGCCCGCCCGCTCGCCCTCGGCTCGGTGGAGCTACCGAACCGGCTGGTCATGGCTCCGATGACCCGCGACCAGTCCCCCGGAGGCGTTCCCGACGAGAACGTCGTCGCCTACTACGCCCGGCGCGCCGCCGCCGGAACCGGCCTGATCATCACCGAGGGCACCTACGTCGACGCTCCCTCCGCCGGGGACCGCGCCAACGTGCCGCGCTTCCACGGACAGGACGCGCTGGCAGGCTGGAGCGACGTCGTCTCCGCCGTGCACGAGGCAGGCGGCAAGATCATGCCGCAGCTGTGGCACGTCGGCATCCAGCGCCAGGCCGGCAAACCGCCCTACCCCGAGGCACCCTCGGTCGGACCCTCCGGCCGCGCTCTGGACGGCACCCCGCAGGCGGGCGAGGAACTCGCCCTGGCCGACGTCGAACGCCTCGTCGAGGCCTTCGCCGACGCCGCGCAGCAGGCCGAGCGCACCGGATTCGACGGTGTGGAGCTCCACGGCGCGCACGGCTACCTGATCGACCAGTTCCTGTGGGAGCGCACCAACAGGCGCACCGACGCCTACGGCGGTTCCCCGGTCGAGCGCACCAAGTTCGCCGCCGACATCGTCGCCGCCGTGCGCGAGCGGGTATCGCCCGGTTTCCCCGTGGTCCTGCGCTTCTCGCAGTGGAAGGCCGACCACTACGGAGCCAAGCTCGCCGAGACCCCGGACGAGTTGCAGGCGATACTCACCCCGCTCAGCGAGGCCGGGGTCGACGCCTTCCACGCCTCCGGACGTCGCTACTGGGAGCCCGAGTTCCCCGAGTCCGACCCGGACCTGAACATCGGCGGCTGGACCCGCAAGCTCACCGGCAAGCCGGTCATCACCGTGGGCTCGGTCGGGCTGGACGCGGTGTTCGACCCGGCCACCCTCGGCGAGGGCGCGGGAACCGACGTGGCCAGCGTCGAAGGGCTGGCCGAACGACTGGAGCGCGACGAGTTCGACCTCGTCGCCGTCGGTCGCGCCCTGCTGGCCGACCCGGAGTGGAGCCGGAAGGTGCTGGACGGCCGCGAGACCGAGCTCGTCCCGTTCACCCGCGAGGCACTCACCACGCTGTACTGACCCTCCGGTCCGGCGAGGGCGGGGCAGCGCCACCGAGCGCCGCCCCGCCCTCGCTGCACGGGCACCGAGTCCAGCCTCACCCGCCGACGGTCCGGCTCCGGACAGGTGGTCGGGCGGTGCTCAGTCGAAGCACCACTCCTCGGCCGGAACCCCGACGAGCTCCCGCTGGCGCTGCTCCAGCCGGACCAGGAGTCCACTCAGTGCTGTTGAGCACCTGGGACGTCAGCACGAATGCCGTCTCCCCGCGCGCGGACGACGGTTCGCCACCGTTCGTACCGCTGCAGGACGTGCATCGTCGCGCTGTCGCCATTCGGCTGCCTCGGGGAGGATCACCCACCCCTGTTCGTCGGCCAGCGAATCATGCCCTGATTGCGGGGGTTCGCGTGGCGATCGGTGCGACACGCGCGCGTCCTCGGTCGAAGAGCTGTTTTCGCACGATCGGGGACTTCGACGTGCGTGGCCGGTCACGACGTCTTTCACTGCGAGTGGCGATACCGGACACTTCTGGATCCGCGGCATGGGGGTGGGGTGCCCGGTTCGGTTGTTGATCGGCGACAGGAGTGGTAACGGGTTTCAACAGGGCCTTCATCCGCAACGCGATCGATCGCAGCGCCGAGAACGGCACGGATCGGCGAAGCTTGCTGCGCGCGTTCTTGACGGGGGAGGATCACCCACTCGCATCCGGATAAGGATGCCCCCGTTCGCTTACGCGCGGGGCTGGATGACAGTGCTGGGCATGGTGACCAATCCCCGGAATGGGGATGCCACCCACGTGTCAGGGGTCAAGTCCCCTCCGACATCCTTACTGTTCACCTGGCCCACGGGCTCGATGGTGACGTCGGTCGCGTGGTCGTCGGGTTGGTGGCGAATCTTCGGGGAAACGGCTGTGTACGGGTTCGCGAGTTTATCCGGGCTGGTGTTGGCCAGTGCCGGGCCGATGTCTCCGAGTGAGTCGATCCGTGCGTGAATCTCGGCCTCGCTCAGAGCGCTGCTCGTGGGGGTGGCGTCGAGTTCGGCGGTGGCCGCTGCTCGTTCGGCTTGGGCTTCGTTGATCGTCTCGGCCAATGCTGCGGGGTCCACGCCCGCTTCGATGGCCTCCTGGAACCGGCGGAGTCGCGTTTCGGCGTCGGTGAGGCGTTTCTTGGCGGCCTCGCGGCTGCTGGACGTGCCGGACTGGTCCGAGGAGCGAGCGTGAGCACGAGGATCGGAAGCCGGTTCCAGGGGGAGTGGCACAGGTGCGGTGCAGGGCGCGGCGTGTGAAGCGAGCTACTGCGATGGCCGCGTCCCGTTTGCTGATCGCGACGATGGTCGCCAGCCCCGTTCCGGCCCGGTAACCGGGGTTGACGTGGTGGAAGAACGTGGTGGGGTCATCGTGACGGATCGATTCGTCCGTTCTTCCGCTTCCGGGGTCGCGGGTGCGCCAGCCGACGTGCACGAGCGGATAAGGGTGGCGCTGCGTGACCTCGGGATCGAAGTGGAAGGCCGTCAACAGGGTGTCCATGAGCTCACGCACGTCCGACGGGAGCTCTTCCCAGGGTTTGGGCCACATGCGTGGGGCGTAGGCGCAGACCCCACGGTAGCTGGACGGGTCCACGAGTGCGGAGAAGTAGTAGGCCCGTCGCAGGGGATGCTTGACCAGATACCCCAGCCAGTGCGTGAGCATGGTCCGTGCTGTCTCCGCGTTGCCTCGCGCCTGAGACACCTTGCCCGCTTGCACTCGGAAGACGTCGATCTTCCTGCGGCGGTGGGACAGCCGGTAGTGGTGCAGGGCGATGAAGCCGACCGTGTGTCCGGCGGCGTCGATCTGCACCTTGACCGTGGTCCGGGCGCCCGGTGGATAGAGAAACTCTGCGAAGGGGGCTCGGCTGGAGGAGTCGTCGAAGACCCGCTGATGGACGTCGGCGACGCGCTCGAGCAGTACCTGCCGGGATGCCGGGCCGAGCCGTTCGGGATGAAACGTGAGTGTCCTCATCCGCACCGTGCCTCCGCATAGGACATGCCGTCTCCATTCCCAGTGAGCCACGCCTCGCACGCGGCCGCAACTTGTGGCAGAAACGGATCCGATCGAGTCGGACTCGGGGGTGGTGAGCTCTTACAGGCCCGGTCCTGCCGAGGTGGACTTGAACCGCGAGGCAGTGGAGCTGGTACTGGTCGGAGAGAATTCGGCGGCCGAAGCTGACCGGCAGCTGGGTTTCTACGGCTCGCCCCTGGGCAACTGGGTCAAGCAGGCCCACATCGACCACGGCCAGCACGAGGGCTCGAGTATTCCAGGAACCGGATCGGGCGAAGGAGCTAGTGTGTTGAGTTGTTAATGCGTTGGCAGTTTGCGGCGAGGGTGCCGAGGATGTCTGTCGGCGGTCTTGGTCCACACGAAGGGTTTGGAGTCGGTGTTGCATTGCTGGATCCATGCTGCGACGTCGGCTTCGAGTTCGGTGACGCTACGGTGGGCAGACCGGCGGAGTTTGCGCGTGGTGAGTTCACCAAACCAGCGTTCGACGAGGTTGAGCCAGGAGACGCTGGTCGGCGTGAAAGGCACGTGGAAACGCGGGTGCTGCAGGAGCCACTTTGTGATGGCCGGCGTTGTGTGGGTGGCGTAGCTATCGCAGACCAGGTCCAGGTCCAGCTCGACAGGAGTATTTGTGTCGATCGTTGTCAGGAACTTCAAGAATTCCTGGTGCCGATGCCGTCGCTGGTGGGCGGTAATGACTCCGCCGCCGGCTACATCCAGGGCGGCGAACAGGCTGGTCGTACCGTGGCGGACGTAGTCATGGGCCTGCCGGGGCGATCCAGGGCCTGCATCTAGCTCTTCTCGTCCACGCACAGCACCAGCACATTCTCGGACGGATCCATATAGAGCCCGACGACGTCGCCGACCTTGTCGATGAATTGCGGGTCGGTGCTCAATTTCCACGTATCCACCACGTGTGGTTTGAGTCCGAAGGCCCGCCACATGCACGAGATCGCGGTTTGCGACATACCCATCACCTCGGCCATCGACCGAGTCGACCAGTACGTGTCGTCGCGCGGTGACGCCTCCACCAGCGTCTTGATGATCAGCTGCTCGACATGCTCATCGGTGATCGCACGAGGAGCACCCGGCCACGGTTCATCGGACAGGCCCCCAGACCATCTTCGAGGAAACGGCGTCGCCACTTGGTCACCGTCGGCCGCGAGGCCCATAGCTGCCACGACACATCCATATTGGACACACCATCGACGCACGCCAACACAATCCGCGCCCGCAGTGCCATCGCCTGTGCCATGGAACCCCGACACGCCCAGCCTCCCACCATCCGACGCTCGGCATCGACGAGAGACACCCCGCAGACACGCCCCTCAACGTCCCATCACACAAACAAACACCGAACTAACGACTCAGCACACTAGGCAAGGGCCAGACAGAAGCGAGGCCACGCAATGTCCGTTACCAATCCCAGTACCCTATTACTACTATCGCATCGCAACTTGTGAAGCGCAACCAATTATACACAGAAAACCGCGGACAGCGCGTAATGACATTCGGTGTACGCGGTGTCCAGTCACCGCCGTTCATCGTATTCGCGGTACCACTCGAGAGTAATCGTCCGATTGGGGCAAATCCACTGTGTTCTCGGCACGGAGAAACACCGATACATGTCGAAACTCGCTTGGATCCGCCTCGTCCCGGGCCAGCTGTGCGCGACAGAAAACCAAAACGAGGATCTGAATCGATCCCTTCCCTGGCTCACTCAGCTGATCGGACGACGGTCTACAGTAGCCTTACACAACCGGATACTTTTCGTGTATTGTGATGTGGTAACCAGGGTCCTAGAGTCAGCATGGAGGGTTGTCTTGCGCAGTTCTGTAACAGTCGAGTTGCAGTGTGTTGCCTGTTTCAACGATACTTTACACACGTTGGCTTACGCGGGCAGGATCCTACTTTACGTCAAATGCCATCGTTGCGGTGCGGTCATGCGCCAGAGAGTCGTCAATAACTATCTAGTTGATCTCGCGTCCCGAATACGGTCGAAACCGAACCGTGTCTTGCGTGAGCTCCGGGACACCCCGCGAAGCCTCGCGTTCTCGCTTCCGTTTCGAACGGTGGTTAAACCACGTGAAATCACGGCTGAGATCAGCGGCGTATTCGCCGCTTCCAAACGGTCACGGTGCCATTGGGCGGACAGGGGAAGCGCGAACGGTTAGTCTACTCATGTTACTTACCGCGATCAATTGTGCGCGGAGTCTGACTCGAGAATACCTTGGATCGACGATGCGATACCGTGAGGAGTAAGACAGCTACTATTTAGCAACTCCGATCGCGAGCAGTGTTCCGGAAAATCCTGAGGCAATCCAAGACTGTGGACGCGTGCCATCACGTTGGCGTCGGTCAACCGCTGTGAGATAGCACTACCGAATCCGCCGACGCGGCCACTGTCTTCCACAGACACAACATACCGGAATCGGCGTGCGAAGTGCACCAGTGCATCGGGAACAGGCTTGATCCAGCGCGGATCCACCACTGCGGCATCGATTCCGTACTCTTCCACCATCTTAGCTGCTGCAACACATGAAGGCGCCATCGCCCCGATACCAACCAGGAGGATCTCGGGGTCGGTACCTTCATGGAGCACATCGATACCATCGATCCTGCGTGACGCGGGAAGGTCTTCCGTGACCTCGCCTTTCGGAAATCGTATTGCTGTCGGAGCGTCATCGACCCGCACCGCTTCCCGCAACTGTTCAACAAGTGACGGCGCATCCCGAGGAGCCGCGATGTGAAGACTTGGAACCACCTGCAACAGCGAGAGGTCCCACATGCCATTGTGGCTAGGGCCGTCTTCCCCTGTGGCGCCCGCTCGATCGAGTACGAACGTCACACCACACCCGTGCAAAGCGACGTCCAGAACGATCTGATCGAACGCGCGGTTGAGGAACGTCGAATATATCGAAACAACCGGATGCAGCCCACCAAGCGCCATCCCTGCCGCCGATGTGACAGCGTATTGCTCAGCGATTCCGGTATCCATAACACGGTCTGGATGCACTTCAAAAAGTCTGCCCAGCCCCACCGCGTCGGACATCGCTGCGGTCACCGCTACGATGTGGGAATGGGTATCCGCAAGTACACTGATTTCCTCTGAGAACACGCTGGTCCACGATTTTTTCTTGGCCGGCGACTTCGCATTCGAAGAGGGTGACGGCTTCACCGTATGCAATCGGTCGATCGGCTCGTTTTCAGCGGGCCCGTACCCATTTCCCTTGCGGGTGATGCAATGCACCACTACCGGATCTCCGTAATCCTTGGCACGGCGGAGATATTCCTCAAGAGAGGGGACGTGATGGCCATCCAATGGACCGACGTAAGCGAATCCGAGGCTCTCAAATATTGATCGAGAGTACGTGAGTTCGTCGGTACTTTCCTCAGAATTTACCGACTCGGGACCAACTCGTTCCTTATACCGCGTTACAATTGGATCCTCCGTACCGGTTCCGTCGTAGAATGCGCTCTTCTGGAGGGCGGCGAGGTGGCTAGCGATGCCGCCCACGGTCGGCGCATAGGAGCGTCCGTTGTCATTGACGACGATGACCACCCTGTGGTTGCGCAGCAGGGCGATATTGTTCAGAGCTTCCCAGGACATACCTCCGGTCAGCGCGCCATCACCGATCACCGCGACCACCGAGCGCTCGGTCTCACCACGTCGTTCGAATGCCCTGGCGAGCCCACCCGCGTATGCCAGGGATGTCGAGGCGTGGGAATTTTCGACGATGTCATGAACAGATTCACGCTGGCTCGGATACCCCGACAGCCCGTCGAGTTTGCGGAGAGTAGGGAGCTCATTCGCTCGACCCGTCACCATCTTGTGCACATAGGATTGATGACCTATGTCCCACACGACCTTGTCAATCGGCGAATCGAACACCCGATGCAAAGCGACGGTCAGCTCAACGACTCCTAAGTTGGATCCTAGGTGGCCGCCGGTTGATGTCACGCTCGAGACCAGATGATCACGGATTTCCTGGCATACGCTAGTGAGCTCGTCCTCGGAAAGCTTGCGGAGGTAATCCGGTCCGATGGCTGGGTCAATGATTTCCATGGTTCGCCTCCTCGATTCCGATATTCGCGTATCTGTGGGATACAAGAGGTAGCAATACTGGAATTGTCAGGACAAGTCTTCCTTCTCTAGCTTGGGGCTGTACCTTCCTTGCGACGCAATAGCATTGAGTCGCGCTCGGTGAGCCAGTGCCGCTTGGCCAGACGCGCGGTTCGCGTCCTTGCCAGACCATGCCTTTAGCGCCGCGCCAGTCAGTGCCCGAGCGAATGAGAAGGTCACGTTCCATGGGAACGGACCGTGTCGGTTGATCTCGTTGAGATGGGCCGTGGCAGTCTGATCATCCTGTCCGCCCGATAGGAATCCAATTCCTGGTACCGCGGCAGGAACCGTGCGTAACAGGGTTCGTACCGTCGCCTCCGCTACTTCACTGATGCTTGCCTGGGGAGTATGCTGTTTTCCTGGGACAATCATATTCGGCTTCAATAGGATTCCGTCAAGCGCCACCCGTTGATCCGTGAGCTCCTGGAACACCGCTTCCAGCACCGAGGAGGTTACCTCTTCGGCATGCGCCAAAGAATGGTTACCCTCCATGAGGACTTCGGGTTCAACGATCGGAACCATTTCATGCTCTTGCACAATGGCAGCATACTTGCCGAGCGCATGCGCGTTGGCCTTGATCGCCTCAGGGGTCGGTCGCTCGGCGTCGACCTGGAACACGGCACGCCATTTTGTGAACTCAGCGCCGAGATCACGGTACTCGACCAAACGTTGCCCTAAAGCGTCGATTCCTTCAGTGAGGAATTCTCGTGGACGGTCCCCCATGACGCGTGTTCCACGATCTACCTTGACCCCCGGAACGAGACCGTTCTTAACGGCCAATCGGCACAATGGTGTGCCGTCCGAATCGGCCTGCCGGACGGTTTCATCATAGAGTATGACGCCACTCACCCATTGCGAGAGACCAGGAGTAGAGATCAATAGTTCGCGATACCGGCGTCTTGACTCTGTTGTCGATTCCACACCGAACTCGGCCATTCGCTTGCTGGCCGTCGGGTTGCTTTCGTCGGCGGCGAGGAGGCCCGTTCCGTTATTCGAAAGCCGTTCTATACGTTCCACCAATGTCGTGGATGTCATCGATTCTCCCGATTTCCTAGAGTGTTCACTCGTGCTGTTTACTTGCTTTCGATTGAACACCACCTCCTAACGGGTAATCAAATACGGCTTTTGCGTCCGTGAGAGTGCGATACCCACCGTCCCCAGCAGGGCGAGCAAAAACGCAAATCCTCCGAAACCCATAGGCAGTCCGGTTGCATTGATGAGGGAGCCCACGCCGAGCGCCGCCAGGGCGGTGCCGACGTAGCAGGAGATGAAGAATATCGAGATCGCCTTGTTCCGGGAGTTTTCGTCGAACTCCAACGCGACGACCTCGGTGGCGCCTTGAAGCCCGATCCCCTGACCCACCCCGCAGGCGATCGCAGACAGGATTATCAATAGCAAGATTCCGACGTAGGCCCCAATAGCCAGGCCGAAGCATCCCAGCGCGACCCACAGGAGTCCGATCCGGACCATTCCGAGATCGTTGCTCCTCCACTTCACGGCGCCGATGATTGCCGATAGGATAAAGCAGATGCTTACGACGAATCCTTCGAGAGCACCGTTGTTGGTGTGCACTGCATCACGCAGTACTAGCGCCCCGAGTGCGCTAAGCAGTGCACCCGAGGAGAATGCACAAAATCCAACTATGAAGCTTGCGGGCATTGACCGACCGCGTCTGATCGTGGCGAGGATCCCGCGCACGGAGACTGAATCAGTAGGTGTGTTCACGTGACTGGGCAGGCGCAAGAAGGGAGCGACGATCAACGTTGCAACGATCTGGATAACCCACACCAGCTCGCCGGGCCAGGGAGCAAACTGCAGGAGCAGACCACTCCACAGCGGTGACACCGCAAGCCCGATCGCGTTAGCGGAGGTTGTGATTCGTCCGACTGCTTTTCCGAGTTGTGCCAAGTCGAGTTTCGCCAGCGCCGCGGGAACTGCTCCAGTGAAGATCCCTAACACAATTCCCTGCAGAATATGCGCCACGAAAAGTCCAAGCGCGCCGGTCGCCAAGATGAATAAAAAGTCACCGATGATCGACAAAAGGCACGCCCAAATGAGTCCGTATCGACTCCGTACTGCAGTGGGCATCAGTACAAGCCCGATGATGGTGCCCGCGATGTAGCTAGCAAACAGCATGCTCACTATACCGGGCCCAATCCCCATCGTATCCTGGTACAGCGGATAGAGCGGTGCGGGCAGGCCGGCCGGCATGTGGAGCAGAATAAGACCGGCTGCTAAAAGGAGCGCGTCCCGCAGGGATGATGACTTGCTATTGTCCAGCGATTGTTCGGTGGTTTTCACGCACTTACTTCCTTTGAATCGCTGTCGGTGCTGGATCGGCGCATCCTATCCTGGCTCTTCGTGACTCCCTGGTACTGGTCCGGAGCCGTCTGCCATTCAGCAGGTAAGTGGGAGACATCGCCCAGTTGCTTGAGAGCTACGCTACTGCCTTGCAGTTCGAGGGTGGATACGGAACTGCAGGAAACGTTAGCGATATCCCGGTAACGTGATGGTGAGATTCCAAGGAAGAATGCTGCGATCAAACGTATGGGCGCTTTGTGTGAGACGATCGCGACCGATTTGGCCTGCTGTGCAGCGTCGCGAGCCGCAGCGACTGCCCGTGCCATCACCTGCAGGCCGGTTTCGCCTCCCGGCGGACTGAACAGCGCAGGATTGGCCTCCCACGCCCGGTGGGGCCCCTTGTCCGGCAGTTCGCTGGGCAGCTGATTCTCCCAGAGCCCGAAGGAGACTTCGGACAAACGGTTGTCGACGGTCACTCCCATACTATGGTGTTTTGCGATCGTCTCCGCCGTGTCGATGGCGCGCTTCTTCGGGCTGCTGAGCATCAGCTCGACGTCGTCGAGCGCCGGGTTCCCCCTTACGTACTCGGCCATTAGTCGGCCCTCGGGGGTCAGCTCGGCCTCATGATCGCCGCAGAAGCGATTGATCACGACGCACGGTGTCTGGCCGTGCCGGATCAGGATCAGTTTGCTGGCCAGTTCCGAGTGTTCGCTCACGTTATCCGCCCGGGTATGTGTGGTCGTCGGTCGTAGGGGGTGCTTGGTCGGTCATGCGAAACGCTGCTTATCCGCGTGCGTTTGCCAGAGCGCTTCGGCACTGGCAGTCCTCATCGGGCAATGCTTTGACTAGACGCTGGATGGCACCATAAATGAGTTCGGAGTCGGAGCTGAACGCCTTTATCACAGCGGCGTGTGATACCGCTTCCTCGGCATCTCCGACCACTTCCTTGGCGGCCACGTCGTAATCGGTGATGTAGGAGAGGTTCGCGTAGCACATCTCCAGTTCCCTGGCGAGAATCACCTCGGGGTACTGGGTCATGTTGACGAGGTGCCAACCCTGCTGGCTGAACCACCGGCTCTCCGCGGTCGTCGAGAACCTGGGACCTTGGATCACGACGACGGTGCCTGTGCGGTGGATGCGGATATCGGCGTCCTGAAGCGCCTCTTCGGCAAGGTTTCGCATCCGCTCACAGTACGGTTCCGCCGCACTGACGTGGGCGATATCGGACCCGGTGAAGTAACTGGCGTCTCGGCCGTGGGTGCGGTCGACAAACTGGTCGACCAGAACGAACTCTCCTTTGCGGTATTCTGACTGAAGGCTCCCGACGGAGTTGAAAGCGATGACCTGCCGCACGCCGGCTTCCCGGAGTGCCCACAGGTTGGCCTTGAAGGGAACCTCTGATGGCAGGAAGTCGTGGTTCCGGCCGTGCCGAGGGAGGAAGGCCACGCGCTGACCGGCGACCTCGCCGATACGGATAGGAGCGCTTGGGCTGCCGTAAGGGGTATCAATGTGGTGGTCCTCGCCCTCGTCCAGGAACCGGTAGAACCCGGTACCTCCGATGATGGCGATAGGTGTGGTCGACATGGGCACCTTTTCGTCGCGAGAGTGAATTCGTGCTTGCGGGAGTGCCCGGCATACCGAGGTTGCCGGGCACCGTGTCCCGCGTTTCCGGCGGGACCGATGACGTGAGGTTCGGCTACTCTTGATTCGGATCACGTCACAACGTCAACCACTCGGACCGGTCGTCGCGCGTGTTGCTTAGGGCGTCGTTGAAACAGCGCGTACGGTATAGGAGCCGACTGCGGTCGTCGAAATCGGTCCTAGAGTGCAGGGCTTTGCGGTTCATCCACACCAGCGCCTCGCCGGCGTCGAGGTTGTACTCGAGGGGAGTCGCGGTCTGGGTCGCTGAGATTAGCGCTTTTAGCGCGGCCTCCTGCTTCTCGCTCAGCGGCCGCTCGGTGACCTCGATCGCGTCCTGCAGGGAGCCGAGGCGAAACCGTACGCCGTCCTGGCCGAAGAAGATCGGGGCCCGAACCACCTTCGGGGGCTGCCGCAGCTTGCCCCCGAACATGAAGTCTGGCTGTCGGAGGGTTTCGACCAGTTCAGGGCCGTTGGGCTGCGCCGCGATGTTCTCGACGAGGTCTCCGGTGAGCCAAACCAAGTTGCTCCCCCCCTCGGCTGCAGGGCGTGCGCACCAGAGCCCGACGACATCTTCAGGGACCAACTTCGAGCTTTCGTCGGCGTGAGCCTCGCACGCGCCCAGTTGAAAGGTGACATCCTTGCTGCCGGGGTCTGATGGACGCACTTCGTCGACGAACGTGCCGCTCCGCTCGTCGACGACATTACTGTCCGAAACATATCCGAGCAGCGCCGCCAGTTCGGCCAGGTAGGGCTTCCGGTCCTCTCCCCCGACATCGAGGTAACCGGTACCGCGCAGCACGCAGATCGGCATGTCCGACGAGAGCTGCGCAACGACACGCTCCTTCAGTTCGGAGAAGAGCGGCAGACCCTCCAGGGTGCTGCCAGGGCTGACGTTCTGCCGTCGCGTGGACGCGGCAATCGAGGCCGCACGCCGTGCTTTGTCGCTCGTGATCCCGGCATCGATCGTAGGAATGGTTCTTTTCATCGCTGGATGCACCTCCTCGTATAGTGGCCTACACGCGCGGGTTCCTGCAGCATGATTTGACGCGAAGGTTCTCTCACGAATCGGACAACAGCTGTGTTGAACACGTATCTACATTGGCGACCAGAGTGCAGCTGCCGCTAACGTCGGATGCAGGGATATAGAATTCTTGCGCGCACGGCCAATGCGATTGCTGGCGCGATCAGAAGATCCGTTCATCCCCGGAGATGCTACCCGGCGTTTTACCCCAGTCCCAGCTGTTCACCCCCACTGCTCATTTGCCAGCGCTGATGCACATTTTAAGTTACCGACCCCCGAGAAGATCGTCAATGCTGCTGACACAGGACACAGCGCTCAGGTTGCCGCTCGCCATCGGGTGGTTGCGAATAGTTCCTGCACAGGGCTTTCTTTGGTACATTCGGCTGTGATTGAGGAAATAGTCAAATCGTTGACCAAAACAAGACAAGAAGGTTGTCTTTTGGTTGTGATTCATGATAATCGAGCTCGAGCGGTGTTCTCGGGAGAAACAATGAAGTGTTGCGGATGCGTCGAGGTCGTGGAACACTCGCGGTTATCGGGCGACGTGGTCGCATGTGCGTGGATTATGTCGTGATCTGGGCACTTCCGAGATATATTGTTACGACGTCGGAAGCTGATCTAAATACGGAGCAACAGTGACGACAACGTCGGATAAAGTGGAGATTGACCCTGAGCTTCGAGACGCGGCGAAACGGTGGATCGACTCGGATATCGATCCCGCTTCGCAGGCGGAACTCCGTGAGGTCCTTCGTGCTGCTCAAGCGGGGAACGTAGCGTCTATCGCGGACCTGCGGGACCGTATGAACGGATCGTTGCGGTTCGGTACGGGTGGAATGCGTGGGCCGAGAAGGGCAGGTCCGAACGGGATCAACCGTTCGGTGCTGACCCGTACGGCGGCCGGACTGGCCCGATGGCTGTTGGACCGGGGGGACCGGGGCAAGAGGGTGATGATCGGCCGGGACGCCCGGCACAGTGCGGAAGAGCACTGCGAAGATGTCGCCGGAGTCCTCGCAGGCGCCGGTTTCGAGGTTCTCGTTCTCCCGCGCCCACTGCCGACTCCCGTACTCGCGTTCAGTGTGCAGGAATGGAATGCTGCCGCGGGAGTACAGATCACCGCGTCGCACAATCACGCGGACGACAGCGGCTGCAAAGTTTACCTCGCCGGCGGCAGTCAGGTGATTCCCCCAGCAGACAGCGAGATCGAAGAGTCGATCGCTTCGGCCCCTGCACCGTCGTCGATTCCCAGACAACCATGGTGGAGCGTGCTGGACGACGAGCCGGTACGACGCTACATCACACGGGTAGCCCGACCGGCGAGCCGCATGCCGCGCGACCTTCGCATCGCGGCGACCCCGTTGCACGGTGTCGGTAAGAGCACCCTGGTCGAGGCGTTGAACGCCAGCGGTTTCAGCGATGTCCACGTCGTGGCTGAGCAGTCCGATCCCGATCCGGACTTCTCGACGGTCGAGTATCCCAACCCGGAAGAACCAGGCACGGCCGACGCTCTTCTAGGGTTGGCTCACGAGCGCGGTGTAGATCTCGCCATCGCGCTCGACCCTGATGCGGACCGATGTGCTATCGGAGCTCGCCAACACGATGGCGCGTGGCGGATGCTAGATGGAAACGAGATCGGTGTGCTGCTCGGAACACACATCATCGCCGAGCTCGACAGGACCGAGATTCCCCGTCCGGTCGTCGCAACGACGATGGTATCGTCGAGCATGCTGCAAGCGGTCGCTGAGCAGCATTGCGTGCGGTTCGAAGAAACGCAGGTCGGGTTTAAGTGGCTGGCACGTGCTGGCAGTGCGACAAATCATGAGCTTGTCTTCGCTTACGAGGAGGCCCTCGGTCAGGCGGTGCTGCCGGGGGTCGTCCGAGACAAGGACGGGATCTCAGCGGCGGTTCTCGCGGCAGACCTAGCCCAATCACTTAAGAGTGAGGGACGAACTCTGTTCGACCTTTTGGACGAGCTGCAAATTCAGCATGGTGTGCATCAGACCGATCAGGTCTCGGTACGCGTCGGGGACGTCAGCCGGATTGCCACCATGATGGAGAAGGTCCGGGCGGATCCTCCGGCGAAGATCGCCGACCACGTCGTCGACCCGGTAGACTACCTCCCTCAGGTAGACCTCTTGGCGCTGGAAGGCCGAGGCATCAGGGTTCTGCTCCGTCCGTCGGGTACCGAATCGAAGCTGAAGACTTATCTGGAGGTCGTGGAACCAGTGCTTGAGGACGTTGGACTCGCGGAAGCGCGCGCACAGGCCAGGAGTCGGCTCACAACCGTGCGCGAGCATGTGCGTACTCTCTTGAGCGATTACCCATGATTCGGTTTGTGCGTAGCCGGTAACAATCGCACTGATGCTCGAGTCAACCGTCTACTCCGTATGTCCGCGAGAGGAGTTGAGTGTCACATACGTCGGCCGTCGGTGGAATCCTGGGTCGCGGGGGAACATACCGCGATCCGATGTGGAAAGTCGAGGTCGGGTTGACCCGGCTGGAGCAAAGGCTGCTGCGCACCTGGGAGGTACGTCGTTTGCAATTCGTGGCCCACGCTGGAGCCGCCGCGTTGGCCACCCACCAGACGTACTCGCGACTGGAGCACTCCCTTGGGCTGTTCGCGTTGACGGCTCACTTCGCGCCCAAGGACGTGGTCGCGAGGGTTACTGCGCTCCTCCACGACGTAGGGCATCTGCCGTTTAGTCATACCTTCGAGGGCGTGGCGGGGCTGAACCATCACGCACTCGGGGAGGAACGCATCCGCGGGCTAGCACCGCTGCTCTGCGAGCATGATATGGACGCGGACGAAGTGCTTGCCGCAGCGAGCGGTGAACGCCCTTCGGTGCTTCATTCGTCTCCGGGAGCGCTCAAGCTAGACCATGTGGAGTCTTTCGTTCGAAGTGGACAGGCGCATGGTCGCCTGGTCGAGAGGCCGAGCACCACCCTGGAACGGCTGCGTATCGTGGACGGCGTTGTGAACACGGACCCCGCCACGGCCACGTACCTGGCCGAGCTCGCGGCTGGCGAGGCGGGATATCTGTGCTCGTGGGAGGGATGCGTGACCAACGGCGTCGTCCGTGGCTTGGTGACCCGCTTGCTACGTGACCGGGGAGGGAGCTCCCAGGCTCTTATACAGCAGATTCCGCACATGACCGACAGCGAACTGTGGAACGTCTTGGCCAACGACCTCGCCACAGCCGAACACGCACAGCGGTTACTCCGCGATCCGCTGGCCTGGGAACTGATTACCGGCCACCGGGAAGACCTCAATGGTTACCCGTACGAGGTCCGCCGACTATACTTGGACATGCCATGTGTGGACGGCACGCCGATTGACCCACCGCGCAGCGCACGGCAGTTGCTGAAACTCCTGCCGTGGCGATGCACGATCGTTCCTGCCGACCGAGAGTAAAACCTAGTGTGTTGAGTTGTTAATGCGTTGGCAGTTTGCGGCGAGGGTGCCGAGGATGTCTGTCGGCGGTCTTGGTCCACACGAAGGGTTTGGAGTCGGTGTTGCATTGCTGGATCCATGCTGCGACGTCGGCTTCGAGTTCGGTGACGCTACGGTGGGCAGACCGGCGGAGTTTGCGCGTGGTGAGTTCACCAAACCAGCGTTCGACGAGGTTGAGCCAGGAGACGCTGGTCGGCGTGAAAGGCACGTGGAAACGCGGGTGCTGCAGGAGCCACTTTGTGATGGCCGGCGTTGTGTGGGTGGCGTAGCTATCGCAGACCAGGTCCAGGTCCAGCTCGACAGGAGTATTTGTGTCGATCGTTGTCAGGAACTTCAAGAATTCCTGGTGCCGATGCCGTCGCTGGTGGGCGGTAATGACTCCGCCGCCGGCTACATCCAGGGCGGCGAACAGGCTGGTCGTACCGTGGCGGACGTAGTCATGGGCCTGCCGGGGCGATCCAGGGCCTGCATCTAGCTCTTCTCGTCCACGCACAGCACCAGCACATTCTCGGACGGATCCATATAGAGCCCGACGACGTCGCCGACCTTGTCGATGAATTGCGGGTCGGTGCTCAATTTCCACGTATCCACCACGTGTGGTTTGAGTCCGAAGGCCCGCCACATGCACGAGATCGCGGTTTGCGACATACCCATCACCTCGGCCATCGACCGAGTCGACCAGTACGTGTCGTCGCGCGGTGACGCCTCCACCAGCGTCTTGATGATCAGCTGCTCGACATGCTCATCGGTGATCGCACGAGGAGCACCCGGCCACGGTTCATCGGACAGGCCCCCAGACCATCTTCGAGGAAACGGCGTCGCCACTTGGTCACCGTCGGCCGCGAGGCCCATAGCTGCCACGACACATCCATATTGGACACACCATCGACGCACGCCAACACAATCCGCGCCCGCAGTGCCATCGCCTGTGCCATGGAACCCCGACACGCCCAGCCTCCCACCATCCGACGCTCGGCATCGACGAGAGACACCCCGCAGACACGCCCCTCAACGTCCCATCACACAAACAAACACCGAACTAACGACTCAGCACACTAGCACCAGCAACCCGCAACTCGGACAGCAGCATCCGCGGCGAGCACCCAGGCAAAAGAGGCAACAAACAACTCACACGCGCCTTCTTCCTCGCCGCCTTCGCCTCCCTGAACCACCCACCCTCACGCGCCTACTACCGCAAGAAAACCGACCGGGGAAAACGCCACAACCAAGCCCTGTTCCGCCTCGCACGACGCCGCTGCGACATCCTCCACACCATGCTCAAAACCGGCACCCTCTACCACCACCCACCATCCTTGCCGCACCCCATAGCGGTACCCCTTACGCTGTCGGAACCCCAGGAGAGATCACGGATCACCCCCTCGGAGCCATGAGCGCTCGCGGCGGCAACCGTGAGTCCCAGGAAGAGTTTCGCGCCGTGCACCTGTCCTTCCGTGTTCCCAAGTGTTCCCGACAGGGCTTTCGGAAACGCCGGCGTCAGCCGGGGCAGACGAGAAAAGCGGGCAAAGCCGTGTTGATCGCTACTATTCGGCACGACGACCAGCCGGGAACCACTGTCATTCGTGATCGGCCAACTTTCGCCCCCTCTCACACTCGTCGGTCGGTCTCAGCTCCGTCACCTCTGGCGGCCCACCACCGAAGGCCGTGCTCGACCACCTGTTGACTCGGTTCCCGTCTCTCGACAGAATCACGTGCTCTTCACCCGTTCGGAGCAACCAGGAGAAGCATGCGCACTCGAGTACCGGCCGCCCAGGTGATCGCCGCTCTGGCCAGCATCGGAGCCGCTACGGTACACGCCGCTGTTGCCGTCGATCACTGGATCGTGTGGTGGGGGTACGGTCTGCAGTTCGTCCTCGCAGCGATCGCGCAACTCGGCTGGGGGATCACCGCTGCGCTGCGCGACAATCGCGCCCTTGTGGGGAGCGGTGTGGCACTGCAAGCCGTCCTCGTGGCCGCGTGGGCGGTCACGCGTACGTTCGGCCAACCGATCGGCCCGGCAGCCGGTGCGGCGGAGCCGGTGGGTCTCCCCGGCACCCTCACTGTACTGCTCGAGATCGTCGCCGTCGTGGGCCTTCTCGGCACGTTGGCGGGAACGCGCGGGGCTCCGGGATCCCGTGGCCGCTACCTCGGCGGCGTGGGTGCCGGAGGCTTCGCCGTGATCGCGGCGACCTCGGTCGCGGTGCTGACCACGTTGAGCGGCGGCCACCACGGATCGGGGGGTCACCACGAGACAGGTGGTCACCACAGCACGGAAACCGGGCACCACCAGGATTCCGAGAACGAAACGTCAGGGCACGGGACGGATGGTACCGCACCGCCCGCCACTTCCACCGACTCGCCGTCGACAGCCCCGGCACCTCCGGCGGAGCACGAGGACGGCCACTCCCATCAGCACGGTTGACGGTACGTCCCGGAGGACCGAACACAGCGGCTACGGAGCACGGCAATGGCACCACGAGCAGCTCGACCCGTCGTCCAGCTCGACCACGGTTCCGTGGTGCCCCCGCGACCACAGCTCCAGCACGACGACCAACCCGATCAGCGGGAACTACGCTGCCGTACCGGACGTGGAGCGAAGTCCGTGGTTCACGCACGAACCGACTCCGGGCTCTGTCGAACTCGCGACGCCAGGGGCGAAACCGGGCACAGCCGACGTGCCCCGCAGGACGTAACACCCGAGCGCGTCGCGACGACAGTATCCTTTCTCATCGATATCACCGCGCGAATCACCGCTCCCTCGCCACCAGGCCGGAACGCCTCCGAACAGCGGTCCGCACGCATCGGGGAGGACGTTCCGGCAACCACGTGGAACGACCGTCACGGCGGTCGCGTCGGACCGCGCACGCGAAGGTGTGCGCACCGCAACCCCGCAGCCCCTCCGGATCGACCGGTCCGGTTCACGGAAGCACCGACCCGCTCAGTTCGGGAAGAACGAGTCCTCCCACAAGTCCCAGCACGAGCGTTCACCGCCGAAACCCGCGAACGCGTCGGTGAGCTGCCCGACGTCGAGGGCTTCATCAACGTCGAAGGACTCGGTGCGCGAAGAGCTGTCGATGGTCGCGCCGTGGTGATCGGGCGCGCCGAGCTGTTGAAGCAGTGGTGCATCCGACTGCCGGAGTCGCTGGACGAGACGAACCTCGTGGACGGGATCACGCCGGTACGTAGCGGAACGACACCTCGCCGATGGCGGTGTCGTTCATTCGTATCGTCGTCAGCACCACCCTCGTGTGCGGCGTCGCATGGACCAACTCGGCCCGCAGCTGAACGGGTGCGTCCGCCGGAGGCAGCGTACGCATGTCGTGCAGCCGGCAGTCGGCCAACGCCCACCGCGCGGCCGGTGCGATCGACTCACAGGTGTCCAGGGCCGACCGGATCAGCATCGCCACCGGGGCGGCCGGATAACCCGGAAAATGTCCGGCGCAGCGCTCAGGAGGAGCCGTGACCCAGGCGGATGCCGAAGAAGCGTCAGCACTGGTCGCGTTGAGCTCGAGAGCGTCGACGTACGGATTGTTCTCCGGACCGGCGACGTTGGGACGGTACAGGCCCGGGAAGAATCGATCCATGTCTGATTCGGCGACGATCGAATACCACGTCCAAGCACGCATCACGACCGATTCGTCCGCAGCGTACATCGTCATGCTCGCCGACCCCTCGCGGTTGTCTCCCCGCGGAGCGCCGTCAGCACAGGCAGTCAGCGGAGTGGACGCCCGCTCGCGCTCCGGAGGAGAAATCTCCCAGGAGGCATAACCACCCCGTGCGAGGTAGTAACGTTTCTCTTGATCCCCCATCAGCGAGGCCACCGAGTATATCCCCAGAATCGCCCCGTGGCGCAGCGCCTCGTGCATGGTGATCGGAGCTCCGCCGGTCGGCACCTGCACGGGTATGCTCGACCGGACACTGCCAGGACATGCGACAACCACATCGGACAGCGCCCGGTAGGGCGGCTGCACTCCGATCCGCTGGTGCAGATTCACAGCAAGAACACCTCACCTTTCGACGTTCGGTACTGATCATTCGCACGTTCACCCCCGGAACCGACGAGCGAACCTCCCCGCGACATCGGAACTCCACCGAACCGGCGAGCGGATCAGGGTTCTCCCGAATTCCCCGCGGAGGAGGGCTCACGCATCCGGTCCCCGACGTCTCGCTCGCCGATCCCCGCCAGACCGGTCATGGCGGCCACGTGGTCGTCCGCGGCCAGTGGTGCTCCGGTGCCTTCGGTGGTGAGCCCGAGGATGTCCACCAGCTCGGCTCCGTGCTCGGCGAGCACGTCGCACTGCTCGGTGAACACCGCGTCCACCCGCTGGTGCTGCTCACGCGACAACCAGCCGGCGCGGTGCAGCTCGTCCCCGTGCCACCGTGCGTGGTCGAGTCCGTTCAGCAGGCACAACCGGTGCAGGGTGTCTCGTCGCTGCCCCGGAGGGAACGAGTCGGCCCAGGTCAGGAACTGCTCCAGCACGATCCGGTGGGCGTGAGCGCCCACCAGTTCGTCGGCCAGCTGAGCGTGCCGGTCCCAGCGATCCGCCTCGGGCAGGCAGCGGTCGGCCCCCAGGCGGGCGCACAGCCGGGTGCGCAGCAGGTTCTCCCGCGCGCGGGCGAGCACCACCAGCGTGTCCACCTGGTCCATCCGCCCGGTCCCGGAGGGCACGGGCACCGCGCGGGGATCATCGGCCAGGGAACGAGCCAGATCCATCGTGGTCAGGGTGTTGTCCCCGCCCGCGGAGTGGTAGATCGCCGCCAGTCCCTCGTAGGCGCGGATGCGGTTCGCGTTCAGCACACCGTGCGCCCCGAGCAGCTTTCGACAGTCACCGGTCACCCGCTCCGCGGCCCAGGTGGCGATCACCTTGGACAGGGCGAGCTCGGAATGCACCGAGGCCCACGGAGACCAGTCGGTTCCGGCGGCGCGCTGCGGATCACCACCGTCGAGGGTGATGCGCAGCGCACGGTTGACCTGCGCTGTGGCGGCCATGGCAGCGGCCAGCGCGGGAAAGAGGGTACGCCGCACCCGCGCGTGCCCGGCCAGTGTCGCTCCCGGTGCGAGTGCGCCGGAGGTGGTGCGATGGTGCACGTAACGAGTGGTCAACGCACCAGTGGCCCGTGCCACGGCGGCCAGCCCCACCGCACCGGCGGTGGAGGCGTTTCGGGACACCTGAAGCGAGCGCACCAGGCGCTGTCGCGGGGAAGCCGCCGGGTCGTGGACAACACCCTCGTGGTCGATGCGCGCCCCGTCGGAGAGCCACCGCTCGTACGGCACGACCGCGCCGTCGAACCGCACCAGCGTGTAGTCCAGGTCCACCGCGTCGGAACGAACCGCGCGTCCGACGCGCACTCCCTCACCCGTGCGGTGCTCGTCACGCAGCCGCACCAGGAAGGGGAACACCCCGTGGCACTCGCCGCCCACGTGCAGCTGGGCGTAGACCACGCCCACCTTGGGAGTTCCCTCCAGCCCGGCGTGGGCCATGAACTTGCACGCCGTCTCGTCGGGAGTGGACAACTCGAAACGTCCGGTTCCCGGGTGGTAGTCGGCGCGGGTGCGCAGCGCCACGTGGCTGGTGCCGTGCCCGACCTCGGTGATCAGGATGGTGCCGACGGTTCTGGCGGCATCCAGTTCGCCACGGAGCTCGGACAGGTCCGAGTCGGGCTGGGCCATCCCGTCGATCCCGGACACGCACACTCCGTAGTGCACCGTGCCGGTCAGGAACAACGCGGGATTGACCACGGCGGCCCACTCCAACGCGGCGAACAGGAACCGCGGGTCCCGTCGGGAGTTCCGCGGCAGGTCCAGGCCGTGGGTGATGTGGCGCAGCTGCTGATACGTGCGCCGGTGCCGCCCGGACGGTGCCTGGTCGTCGCGCGGTGCGAACAGCCCACCACCGAACACGCCCCGCATGTCGGAGTCGAACTCACTTCTCCCGTCCCGCACGTCACCGCTCATGCCGCTTCCCCCGGTACCGGTGCCGTGCGCAGCACGGTTTTGGATGCTTGTCCGGCTTCGACGGTGAACACCGCGTCCGGGTCGAAGGCGTTCAACGCGATCTCGCACGCGGTGGTCACCCGCTCGGCCTGCTCGATGTCGACCTGTGCCGTCAGCGGCACTCGCTCGTCGGTGGCCTCGCCATCCCGGGTGAGCCGGGCACGCAGCACGACGGGCAGCGGAAACACGAAGCGGTGGAACTCGGTCCGCAGCCGGTGCATCACCGCGTAGCGCGGTGTGCCGTCGGCGGTCGGGGGCACCGTCTCCCCCACGGCCCAGGTGATCAGCTGGGTGACCGCCTCGATCAGCAGCATGCCCGGGATGTGCTGCTGATCGGCGGTGTGATCCCGCAGCATCTCGGTGTCGTTGGGAACCAGCAGCGCTCCCGTGACCTCATTTCCCGAGACGTGCGGATCCCCGACGAGGACGTTGTCCTGCTGCTGTTTCAGCACGGTGTGCCGCCCGACCGGTTCGGGCGGGGCACCCTGCGGCAGCACCACCTGCTCCAGCCCCGCTCGTGAGACGGTTCGGGCGAGTTCGCGCCACATCGCACGGTCCACTCCGAGCGCCGGGTGCAGCACCATTCCCCGGGCATCCGACTCGGTGGTGCGGGATCGCACCCACCGCGACACCTCGGCCGTGGTCATCACGTTCTCGTTGCCGGTGAACCGCGCGAAGCAATCGCCGACGACCCACACGTGCGTCTCGCCCATCGGTCCTACCTCCCGTCGGTCGTGTTGCGTGGTCAGCCGATAGCGGGGTGAGCCACGAGTCCCCCGTCGATCACCAGTGTTTGGCCCGTCATGAACGACGCGGCCGGGGACGCCAGGAACACCGCGGGGCCCACCACCTCGCTCGGATCGGCCCACCGGCGCTGTGGAACCTCCGCCAACACCGACTCGGAGGTGGTTTCGTCCTCGTGTATCGACGAAGTCATGTCGGTACGCACCCAGCCGGGGCACAGCGCGTTCACCCGGATACCGGCCCTTCCCCACGCGGTGCCCAAGGAGCGCACCAGCGACATCTGGGCGGCCTTGGCCGCTCCGTACGACTCCGCTCCGCCCATACCGACGAATCCGGCCACCGAGGACATGATCGTCACGCTCGGGTCCGGCGAGACGGAGAGGAACGGGTGCGCACCCCGCAGCAGCCGCACCGCGCCCATCAGGTTCACGTCCAGGACTCCGGCCCACTCCTCGTCGGAAGCCCCCAGCACGGGGCGCAGCTGCACCACCCCGTGCTCGTCGACCACCGGCCCACCCGCGTTGTGCAGCAGCACGTCCAGCCCGCCCAGGGCGGCGACGGCGTCCTCCACCGCGGTGGTGCACCCTTCGGCGGTGGACAGGTCCCCCGGTATCGCCACCGCCTCTCCTCCCTCCTCCTCGATGTCGGCGGCCAGCCGCCGCAGCGCGTTCCGCGAACGGGCGGTGAGCGCGACACGTGCTCCCGCCGCGGCGAAACCTCGCGCGAGTTGCGCGCCGATCCCCCGGGAAGCCCCGGTGATCAGCACTCGCCGCCCGGTGAGGTCGAACAAGGCTTGCCCGTACACTTCGATCACTCTCCGCGAATCTCATCGAGCGGGCTGCACGGCTGCTTGAACGGCGGGGACCAGCGCAGCAGGCAGGAGCCCCAGGTGACCCCTGCCCCGAAGGTCGGGAGCAGCACGTGGTCCCCATCTCCGACCCGTCCCTCCGCGACGGCGTGGGTCAGGGCCACCGGTATGGAGGCGGCGCCGACGTTGCCCACCCGGTCCCCCGTGATCACCGTTTTCTCCGCCGGGATGCCCGCCTGCTCGGCCAGGCGGCTCAGCAACAGCGGATTGGGCTGGTGCGGCACGATCACGTCCAGGTCGGTCCTGTCGATTCCCGCCGCGCGGCACGACTCCTCCAGCACGCGGGGGAATGCGGTGGTGATGAAGTCGCGCACCGCGCTTCCGTTCATGTGGATCGTGTGCGCACCGTTCGTCAACGACTCGTCGCTGGCCGGAAGACGACTGCCCCCTCCCGGGATGAGCACCTGGTCGGCCTGGCTCCCGTCCGAGCCGGTCGCCACGTGCAGCACTCCCCGTTCGGGCGGCACCTCCCCCACCACGGCCGCTCCCGCTCCGTCGGCGAACAGCACCGCCGTGCCCCGGTCCGTGGGATCGAGGAACTTCGAGTACAGCTCCACCCCGATCACCAGCGCGTACCGCCCGCCACCGCGTTGGGCCAGCCAGTCGTGTGCGGTCTGCATGCCGAACACGAATCCCGAACAAGCGGCGTTCACATCGAACGCGACCGCGTCGGTGGCGTTGATCAGGTGCTGCACGCGGCACGCGGTGGCCGGGCCCAGCTCGTCCAGGGTGGATGTCCCCAGAACCACCATCGCCACCTGCTGCGGCGTGACACCGGCCGACGACAGGGCCCGCAGCGCCGCTTGCGCCGCCAGGTCCGAAGCCGCCTGGCCCTGTCGGGCCGTTCGCCTCTCGAGCACCCCGGTTCGCTGCTCGATCCAGTCGGAAGTCACTCCGGCACCCGCGGCCACTTCGCTGTTGCTGCGCACCGTTTCCGGCAGATAAGCGCCCAGTCCGACGATCCCGGTACTGACCGGTGTCATCACACCTCCTCGGGTTCATACGAGCCGTGCCAACGTCGCGTCGTGCTCACCGCGCACGGCGGAGTGCCCGCCTCCCGCACCGGCGGTGCCGCACTCGCCTGCCGGGCCGCTCCGCCCGTGAAAGCAGCGCAGCGAAACACCCGGAAACCGTCAGCTGGTGCCGCTGGTCGAACGACGCCTTCGCGTTGTGGCCCGTCTCCGTCACGCGGGGTTCTCCCGGTTCGTGCGGTGGGGAGAGCTCTTCGAGAACCCGTCCGTCTGTCTCGTCCCGGACCGGAGCGGCTCTTTCTCGCATCAGCGACGGCCTCCCGATCACTTGTGACTGCTCAGGGTTCGGTTTAGCCGTCTGATCTGACACAGCGCTGACACAGCCCTGACACCCCGCTGACGGTCGTCGCCCCGGACGGCTCCGGGCTACGCAGGCCGAAGTGCATGACAGCGGGGCCGCGCTCCGCCACGAATCCGTCGAGACCCGCACCACGGGAGAACACGACCGCGAGGTCCGGTGCGACTTTCCGCCCACCGGGCGGGAGCACTCGATCAACCCCCACTGAAATAAAACGTTTTATGCTTTGGCTCGCAGCACCCCCGGAGAGTCCTCCCGGTCGACTCGGCACGCGCGCGAGCTCGCAACTCGGCGCGAGCCAAGTGAGCCCGCACGGACGCGCCCCCACACCGGTCGGCAATCGCTACCCGACGGGACGAAGGAGCGGTACAGCCTGCACCACAGCGGGAAGCTCGAAAGCCGCACCCGAAAACCGACTGGACACAAGGAACTCTCCTCCGTAGCGGAAAACCGCGGCAGTGCCGCACCCCTCGGCACGCCCCGGCTGGGCCCCGCCACGGAAGCCACCCTCCGGGTCCGCGCCGCGGGCGCTCCCGACCGTGACCGAGAACCTCCCCGAGCGCGCTTCGCCAACGCACGGCCGCGAGCCGACCCGCCCGCACGAATCTCGCGCACGGTCTTGTTCACAACCGCGAAGGCCGCTATGGTGCGTTTCACTTTGAAACGATTTACCTCTACGGCTCCGGGAACGGAGCACGAGACACCAGGGTCGACGGATGGGAGGGCCAATGGGGGTCCGTTCCAGTAGCAAGCGCACGACGGGGTGGCGCGCGACGATCGCCGTGGCCATGTCGAACTACATCGAGGCCGGGTCGATCATCGCTATCGCCACCAGCCTCGGCCTGTGGCAGGAACGGTTCGACCTGGACAACCTGGCGGTCGGACTCCTCGCCTCACTGAGCGCCAACGCGTTCGGCGCCGCGGCGGGAGCGGCCGTCGGCGGTCCGCTGTGCGACCGGTTCGGCAGGAAGTTCATCTACACCTACGACCTGCTGCTGTACATGCTCGGCGTGCTGTTGGCCGTTTTCGCCACGTCCTACGGGATGCTGCTGACCGCCTTCGTGCTGACCGGCATCGCCGTCGGCGCCGGGGTGACCGCCTCGTGGACCTACATCGCCGAGGAGGCACCGGCGCACCAGCGAGCAGCGCACGTGGGCACCGCCCAGCTGGCCTGGTCGATCGGGCCGATGATCGGTTACTTCCTGGCCGTCGTCGTGGCCCCGCTCGGCCTGCTCGGCAGCCGACTGATCTTCGCGCACCTGTTCGTCGTCGCCGCCATCACCTGGTGGGTGCGGCGCGGCCTGCCGGAATCCGGGCTCTGGCGCGACCGGAACAACGCCCCGGACGAGCGCCCCTCCTTCCTGGGCAGCCTGGGCGGGCTTTTCACCAGGAAAGCCAACCTCACCGCGCTGCTGTTCCTGTTCGGCGTCTACGCCCTGTGGAACACCGTGGCCGGGCAGTCCGGGATCTTCCAGCCGCGCGTGTACGACGCGGCGGGCTTCACGTCCGTGACCGAGCAGTACCTGCTGCAGGTGCTCATGTGGGGCTGCACCAGCGCGGCGACCTACTTCGGGTTCATGCGGCTCGCCGACAGGATGAGCCGCCGGTGGCTGTACTGCTCCGGCGCCCTGCTCGGCATCCTCGCCTGGAGCGCGCTGATCTACGCCCCGCCGGGAGTGGTCACCCTGCTGTTCTTCGCGATCGGCTGGGGCGTGTCCATGGGCGTCGGTGCGCAGGCGTTCTACGGCCTGTGGACCAGCGAGCTGTTCGCGACGCGCTACCGCGCCAGCGCGCAGGGCGTGCTGTTCCTGGCCGCCCGCGTGCTCGTCGGCGTGCTCAGCGTCTGGTTCCCGATGCTGCTGGAACGGATCGGGCTGAAAGGACTCGGCCTGCTCATCCTCGGGCTGCTGGCCGCCTCCCTGCTCATCGGAACACTGTGGACACCCCGCACTCGGGGCAAGGACCTGAAGCAGATCGAGCGGGAGCGCTACGGAAGCACCACCCCGACCGCCGAGGACCCGGTGATGACCCCATGACCCGCGTGTGCTTCCAGCTGCGGATCGATCCGGACCGCCTCGACGAGTACCGGCACCGCCACGCGGCCGTGTGGCCCGAGATGCTGCGCGAACTCGAGGCCTCGGGGCGGCGCAACTACTCGCTGTTCCTGCGCCCGGACGGGCTGCTGATCGGCTACTACGAGACGGACTCCGCGACCGCTTCGGACGCCCACCTCGCGCAATCGCGGGTGGCCGCGATCTGGGAGGAGTACATGGCCGACCTCTTCGTCGGCCGGAGCGGACGCGCCGACCAGGCCGCGATCACCCTCGAAGAGGTCTTCCACCTCGAGGACCAGCTCGCCGAGCTCGATCAGCACCATCCGCACGCCGGCACCACACCGCCGCTCGACGACTCCGATCCGAACGAAGGAGAACGATGACCGTGCCGCCTCGCTTCGACGAGATCACCGACACGCTCGCCCGCCAGTCCATCGAGCTGCCCAGCTGGGCGCTCGGCAACTCCGGCACCCGCTTCAAGGTGTTCGGCACCCCCGGCACCCCGCGCACCACGCACGAGAAGATCGCCGACGCCGCCAAGGTGCACGAGATGACCGGGCTCGCGCCGACCGTGGCGCTGCACATCCCGTGGGACGACGTCGGGGACTTCGCCGAGCTCAAGGCCCACGCCGAAGGTCTCGGAGTCGAGCTGGGCACGATCAACGCCAACACGTTCCAGGACGAGGACTACAAGTTCGGCAGCCTCACCCACTCCGCCCCCGCGATCCGGCGCAAGGCCATCGACCACCACTTCCGGTGCATCGACATCATGCACGCCACCGGATCGACCGACCTCAAGATCTGGCTGGCCGACGGGACGAACTACCCCGGCCAGGACTCCCTGCGGGCGCGCCAGGACCGGCTCGCCGAATCACTGGCCGAGATCTACGAACGGCTCGACGCGCACCAGCGGCTCGTGCTGGAGTACAAGTTCTTCGAACCTGCCTTCTACCACACCGACGTCCCCGACTGGGGGACCTCGTACGCGCAGGTCAGCGCACTCGGCGACCGGGCGCTGACCTGTCTGGACACCGGCCACCACGCGCCGGGCACCAACATCGAGTTCATCGTCATGCAGCTGATGCGGCTGGGCAAGCTCGGCTCGTTCGACTTCAACTCGCGCTTCTACGCCGACGACGACCTGATCGTCGGCGCGGCCGACCCGTTCCAGCTGTTCCGCATCCTGCACGAGGTCATCGCGAACGGTGGGCTCGACGCGGACTCCCCGGTGCGCTTCATGCTCGACCAGTGCCACAACATCGAGGAGAAGATCCCCGGCCAGATCCGCTCGGTGCTCAACGTGCAGGAGATGACCGCACGCGCGCTGCTGATCGACCGGGCGGCCCTCGAGAAGGCGCAGGCCGAGCACGACGTGCTCGGGGCGAACGAGGTGCTGATGGACGCCTTCCAGACCGACGTCCGACCGGCCCTGGCGCAGTGGCGCGCCTCGCGCGGGCTGCCCGCCGAACCGATGCGCGCCTACGCCGAGTCCGGCCACCAGCAGTACCTGGCCGAGCAGCGCGTCGGCGGTGCGCAGGCCGGCTGGGGCTGACGGGCGCCACCGGCCGAGCAGGCCCAGCGGGGCACCGAACACGCAGCCCCCTCGCGGCGAGCGGACGGGACACCGCTCCCGTCCGCCGAGCCGGGGGACCTGTCGCGGAGGCGGGCAGGTGGCGCGGTGTTCGCGTCCGACAACCCCTCCCCGACCAGTGACAGCACCCCGCGCTTCCGCTCGGCCAGCGGCTCGATCCGCTCCGCACAACTCGTCCGAGATAACCCACGGCGCAACCAGCACCAAGAAGCTTCCGTCTCGGGATCACCAATGCGCCAGGCCCTTCTAGAGCTCTCCCCGGGAATCCACCACCAAATTTCCCTCATCGTCTTCGCCCAATACCGTTTCGGCGTTCACTCCTCCCGTGGAAACGAACTCGTGTATCTCCAGGCTCGGCATTTCCAGGTTGTGCGCCTTCCCATAAGGACGAGTCAGCGAGTAGAGGACGGCCAGAGGCTGTTGCGCCCGAGACAAGAAGGGGGCGAGGATTTCCGGGGTCTTGTGAAAATAAAGCACCACCTCTGCCGTATCACGCCCTACCCTCCGAATGTCGCACAGAAAAAATCTCACTGTCAGGTCATCGTCGTCTTCGTTGGCAACCCCGGGCCCCAGGGAGGCTTCCTCGAACACTCCCCTCAGAAGCGAGAAAGATTCATCAGCGGGTGATGTCCGTGCTGTACTTCCTGGATTTGCACACTCCGAACAGAAATACCCGTCTTCCACAGCGCCCCTCCTCGAAGCATGAGTTCAGTGCTCGATCACGTCCTTGTCGGCCAGCTGCCCGCCCCGGAAGCAGACAGCACGCTGGTGCTCCCGCGCAGCTGATCAGTGACCGCGGTGATGCTCGACCGCAGCTCACCGGCCTTCACGGCGTGCTGCTGCTCGATCCCCTGCGCCACCTCCAGTGCCCCCGCGTGCAACATGGCGAGCGGCAGGTGAGCACCACGCAGGTGGTCAGCCTGATGCCGGCCGCGCACTCAGCGGACCACGCGCTCAGCCGATGGCGTTCCGAACCACTCGGCCAGCCGGGCGGACAGCTCCCGCTGATCCGCACCGGCCCACGCCACGTGTCCGTCCGGTCGCAGCAACGCCGCGGGCACGTCCAGCTCCTCGCTGACGTCGACGACGTGGTCGACCCGATCCGCCCATCCGGCAACCGAGAGCCCACCGGTCTGGTCGAGCAGCAGACCACGCCCACCGCGCATCGACTCGTAGAGGCGTCCCCGCTTCAACCCCACGTCCCGCATCCGCCGACCGAGCAGTTCGTGCCCCTCGCCGAAGTCGTAGCGAACCCCCAACGCCGTGACCTTCTCGATCAGGTGGCGGTTCACCTCCTCGAAGTCCATCAGCTCCGACACCAACCGGCGCACCGCCCGGGGCCCCGGTTCGGCGGACAGCAGCTCGGTCTGGACGCGGGTGTTGTCCAGCACGTCGGCAGCCACCGGGTGCCGTTCGGCGTGGTAGCTGTCCAGCAGCCCCGCCGGTGCCCAACCGTCGACCTCGGCGGCCAGCTTCCAACCGAGGTTGAACGCGTCCTGGATGCCGAGGTTGAGCCCCTGCCCACCGGTCGGCGGGTGGACGTGCGCCGCGTCGCCCGCCAGCAGCACCCGGCCGCTCCGGTAGCGCTCGGCCAGCCGGGTGGCGTCTCCGAAACGGGACAGCCAGCGTGGTGAGTGCGCGCCGAAGTCGGTACCGGCGACCTCCCGCACCCGCTGCTTGAGCTCGGCGAGGGTCGGTGGGACCGAGCGGTCCTGGACCGGTTCCCCGGCGGGCACGATGAGGCGGTACACCCCGTCTCCGAGGGGCATGGTGCCGAACCGGACACAGCTCTCGCGGACCTCGGCGACCACGGAGGCCAGCGTCTCCGGTGACGCGGTCACCTCCACCTCGCCCAGCAGCGTCTCGGTCCTGGTGGGCTCACCGGGAAAACCGACGCCGAGCAGCTCGCGCACCGCGCTGCGCCCGCCGTCGCAGCCGACGAGGTAGCGCGAGCGCAACCGCGCGCCGTCGGCCAGTTCGACGGTCACCCCCTGTTCGTCCTGACTCAGCCCGACCAGCTCGCAGCCGCGCCGGATCTCGGTGCCGAGTTCGGTGGCGTGCTCGGCCAGCAGGCGCTCGGTGGTGCTCTGCGGGACGGCGAGGACGTACGAGTGCGCGGTGTCCAACCGGTCCGGCCACGGCTTGTCGATACCGGCGAAGAAGCCGCCGGCCACGACCTGCCTGCCGCGTTCGAGGAACCGCTCCAGCAGGCCGCGCTGGTCCATCACCTCGACGCTGCGCGCGTGCAGGCCGAGCGCGCGGGCCTGCTCGGTCGGCTCCGCCTCCTTCTCCAGCACGAGCGCGCGCACGCCGTGCAGCCGCAACTCGGCGGCCAGCATCAAGCCGGTCGGACCGCCGCCGGCGATGATCACATCGATCACTGCAACCCCCCGTTTCCGTGCGTTCGGCCGACAAGCCTGCGGCACACCCCGGGTCTTGCCACAAGTCCCCCGATGCGCTATATGTTGAGAACGGCGGGGAGATGACGCCCTTCCGCCCGGCCTCGAATGGCCGCCCTCGAGGCAGGCCGCGCCCACCGCCGGGTTTCGATCCCGGTGCGCGACTCCGATCGCGAGACCGCCGCAGGCACCTCGGGGACAGCGGCGAACGACACGGTGCCTACCGTCGTCGCAGCCATCCCGGAATCCGCGGTGCTGCCGCGCCCGGCGCGGTCCTCGGCGAGCACGCACGGATCCAGCCTCCGGACAGCGGCTCCCCTCGGTGCCCGTACGGCTTTCCTCCTCCACGGGCAGGGACGTCCACGGCCCCTCCTGTCCTGCCTCCGCGTCGGCGGTCTCACACCCCAACGTCACCGACTGGGTACCGTGGGAACGCCGAAACCGTGGCAAGGAGCACGCATGTTCGACCTCGGCGACGGGCTCGCCGTCCTGACCGACCTGCCCGCGCCACTGGTCGTCGCCGTGGCGGGCGCGCTCGCGCTCAGCGAGTGCACGCTCGGCGTGGGGCTGCTCGTGCCCGGGGACAGCGCCCTGTTCCTCGCGGGCGCGACCGCGTCCACCCCGTTCCGGTTCGTGCTCATGACCGCGGTGGTCGCCGGATGCGCCGCCGGAGGCGACCTCATCGGCTACGGCCTGGGACACCGCTTCGGCCCCCGCATGCGCGAAACCCGCCTGATCGCCCGCCTCGGACACCGGCACTGGGACCGCGCCGCCGAGATGCTGCGCCGGCACGGCGGAGGTGCCGTGTTCACGGCACGGTTCCTCCCGCTCGTGCGCACCCTGGCTCCGGCCGCGGCCGGAGCCAGCGGACTGCCCCTCTCCCGCTTCCTACCGGCATCGCTGCTGGGAGCGGTCTGCTGGTCCACACTGCACATCGGCCTCGGCAGCGTCGCCGGAGCCTCGGCCACCTACGTCGAAGACGTGCTCGGCCGGGCCAGCTGGATCCTCTTCGGGCTGGTCCTCGCGCTGCCTGCCGGCACCGCGCTGTGGAAACGCCTCCGGAAACGCTCCACCCCGGACCACAGCGACACCACCACCGAACACTCCCTCCTCCCACGGGAGAAGACGCCCACCCGCGAACCCGACACGCGCGAATAACCGCGCCGGAACCGGGTGACGCGGACGGTCCGCGGCCGAGACGGGCGCGGGGAACGGTTCGAATCCGCTCGTCCTCCGGGAGCACGTCCTTCCCGGGCGGGTGGCCGGGAGAACCACCGCGCCCGTGGGTCACCGGGAAAGCGGGAACGAGGAACCACGGCACCGGAAGCCGTGCCCGCCGCGCTCACGAAGTGGCTTCCCGAACGAACCGGAAGAGATGGGTCACCACCCCGTCCTGCCAGTCGTGCAGATCCCGGATCTCCGGGACGAATCCGTGTTCGAGGGCGTGACCGACGATGCCGCGCAGGTCGGCGGTGGTGGAGGCGACGACGAAGACCTCGCCTCCGGGAGCCAGGATCTCGCGCTCGGCGAGTTGGGCGAAGAACCTCCCCAGTAGCGGCGTGCCTTCGCACACGTTGCGCACGACGTCGGGGTCGTCACTGATGGGCTGGCGCACCGCCGGCGGATTGAACGTGATGACATCGCCCCGGGCCCCTTCGGGAAACCCCTCGAAGACGTCGGCCACCACGGGCACCAAGGCCGATCGCGCCGCGGCACCGACGTGCCGCTCGAAGTGGCGAGCGGCGGCGGCCACGCTGTCGGAATGCACGTCGACGGCGTGAATCTCCCGCGCGCCGACCAGTCCGGCCGCGACGGCCTCGACACCGAGCCCGACTCCCATCGCCACATAGCTGCGGTCGCGCACCTCGATCCTGCCGTCGAGCAGCCGGTCGTAGATCATCCGGCTGGTGTGCCCGGGCAGGAAAACGCCCGGCGGCGCATCGAAGCGCAGCCCGTTCCACTCGTACTCGCGATGGCTGTGCAGGTCGGTCCCGGACTGGTTCAGCGAGACGATCCGTTCGGCGGGCAGCGATTCCGGAAGCGCGTCGAGCAGAGCCCGCCCCTGTGCTGTGTCGTTCACGCGTTCGAACATATTGAAAACGATATTCGTTTCCATTAAATTGTCAACATCGGCCGCCCCACGAAGTCCCCGGCTTCCTCGCCCCCGCTGTCCGAGATGGCGGCGCCGGCCCACGGCCCCGTCGTGACCGGACGGGAACAGCTGATCACCGCTCGGCACCGCCGTGGCGCCGCCCTCCGGGGCACGTGAGCCCGATGCGCGGGACCGACCTCGGCGAGAATTATCGTGGGCGGGTGCGTTTGCTCCAGAAGCGGCGAGTGTGGTTGCGCTGGTGGGGCGGCAAGTTCCGCTCGCTGCTGTTCGACATCGCGGTGGCCGCCCTCGTGGCCGGATCGATCCGCAACACCCTCGCGCCTGCCACCGTGCCGGTCGTGGTCCTCGCCGCGGCGACGGTCCTGGCCTTCGTCGTGCGCCGCCGATTCCCGTGGGCGCCGCTGATCGGATCCGTCGCTCTGTACGTGCTCGGTACGGAGAGCTTCGCCCCGCTGGTGGCGCTCTACACGATGGTCCGGTGGCGCGGGCCGGGCACGCAGTCCTGGATCGCCGTCGGCGTCGTCGCAATCGGGCAGTACATCGGTGCCTACCCGATCGGGACTCCGTACCTGCTGGCGATACCGCTGCTGGCAGTGGGCGTGGCCGCGCTGCTGGGGCTGTGGGTCTACCAGCGCAAACAGCTGCTGGTCACCCTGCGGGAACGCGCCGAGCAGGCCGAACGCGAGCGGGACCTGCTCGCCGAGCGGGCCGTGACCGCCGAGCGGCGGCGCATCGCCCGCGAGATGCACGACGTGGTCGCCCACCGGGTCAGCGTGATCTCGGTGCAGGCGGGCGGGCTCACGGTGGCCGCACCGGACGAGCGCACCGGCGAGCTGGCCGAAACCATCCGCAGCACCAGCGTCACGGCGCTGAACGAGCTGCGCAGCATGCTGCGGGTGCTGCGCGACGACACCTCCGAGACCACGGAGCGGTCGAGCGCGGAACTGGGCACCGACCCCACCGTGGGCAGCATCGCCCCGCTGGTCCGCGAGAACGTGGAAACAGGCGCCAACATCCACCTGGACATGCCCGAAGCGCTGCCGGGAACCTCCGGTGAGGTGGGCCGGGCCGCCTACCGCGTGGTGCAGGAAGCGCTGACCAACGCGGCCAAGCACGCCCCGCACGCCGAGGTGCACGTCGAGATCACCACCGCCGACGAGCAGCTCGTGGTGACCGTGTTCAACCGAGGCAGAGGCAACAGCGGCACCGGCACCGACACCGTCCCCGGATCCGGCTACGGGCTGCTCGGCATGCGCGAACGCGTCACCCTGGCCGGTGGCACACTGCACACCGGCCCGACCGAGGACGGCGGGTACCGTGTACGGGCGGTCTTCCCCCTTCACACGGACGAGGTGGCAGCGGCTTGAGTGTCAAGGTGATCCTGCTCGAGGACGAGGACCTCGTGCGCGGGGGCATCAGGATGATCCTGGACGCCGATCCCGACATCGAGGTCGTAGCCGAGGACGGCGACGGAGCCAACGCCACGGAACTCGTGACCAAGCACCGCCCGGACGTGGTGCTGACCGACATCCAGATGCCCGTCGTCGGCGGCCTGGAAGTCACCCGCCGCCTCACCGCCCTGCCCGACGCCCCGGCCGTGGCCCTGCTGACCACGTTCGACCTCGACGAGTACGTCCACGCGGCCCTGCGCGACGGCGCGGCCGGTTTCCTGCTCAAGGACACACCACCGCGCGAGCTCGCCAGCGCCGTCCACGTCGTGGCGGGCGGCGAGGCGATGCTGTCCCCCCGGATCACCACGAAACTGCTGTCCACCTTCGCGGGCAACTCCAACGCCCACGCG
Source organism: Actinopolyspora biskrensis (assembly GCF_013408175.1). Classification (GTDB taxonomy): domain Bacteria; phylum Actinomycetota; class Actinomycetes; order Mycobacteriales; family Pseudonocardiaceae; genus Actinopolyspora; species Actinopolyspora biskrensis. The sequence continues at coordinate 907,470 of NZ_JACBYW010000001.1, read as the reverse complement.
GCCCAAGCCCGGACCGCGGAACTCACCGCCCGCGAACGCGAGGTCGCCGTGGCCGTGGCCCAGGGGTTGAACAACGCCGAGATCGCGAGCAAGCTCTACATGAGCCAGTCCACCGTCAAGGTCCACCTCGGCCGGATCATGACCAAACTCGACGCCGCCAACCGCACCCAGGTCGCCATCACCACCCACGACGCCGGACTGATCTGACCCGCGCACGCGCGTCGTGGCAGGAGGCACGGCCGATCGCTCCCCGCCCCCGGGCAACTTCCGAACCGCGAGCACGACGCGACACGGAAAAGTACCCCTCCCCGGGGCCACCACACCGAATCGGCCGGACGTTGCCACAAAGTCGTAGGCGGGAATGATCTTTCGGTCGATCCCCGCCCGCGGCCGCCGGGGGAGCATCGTGGCATGAGCGAAGCACCCGCCGCCTCCACGACGAAACCCCCGTCCGCACCGTCACCTCCCGCACCGAACACCGGCAGGTTGATCGGTCTGGACGTCGCCCGCGGCCTCGCCGTGCTCGGAATGTTCGCCGCGCACGCGGGCCCCACCGGCTGGCTGTACACGCTCGCGTCCGGGCGTTCCGCCGCGTTGTTCGCCGTGCTGGCCGGCGTGTCGCTCGCGCTGCTCAGCGGTGGTTCCCAGCCGGTGACCGGCAGGAACCGCACCGCCACCGCCGCGCGGATCGCGGTGCGCGCGGCGGTGCTGTTCGTGATCGGGCTGGTGCTGACCACCCTGAACGTGCCCGCTATGGTCATCCTGGCCTTCTACGGCGTGCTGTTCGTGCTGTCCATCCCGGTGCTGCGGCTGCGCACCACGGCACTGGCGACCCTGGCCGCCGTGTTCGCCGTGGCGGGCCCGATCGCCTCGTTCCTGATCCGCAGCACCACGCCCCCGAGGAAGATAATCGGCTACACCCCCGGCCTCGCCGACTTCACCTCCCTCGACGGGCTCGCCCACGCCTTCCGGGCCCTCCTGCTCACCGGCGCCTACCCGGTGCTGACCTGGATCCCGTTCCTGCTGGCCGGGATGGCGCTGGGCAGGCTCGACCTGCGCGCGGTGCGCGGCAGGCTGGTGGGCATCGGAGCGGCCCTGGGACTGCTCGGCTACGGCACCTCGTGGCTGGCCTTGAACGTGTTCGGCGGCTTCGAGCGGATCCTGGCGCTGCACGAACAGTTCACCCCCGAACTGGTCAGGATGGTGCTGAGGTCGAATTACGGAGTCGTGCCCACCGAGGACCCGATCTACCTGCTCACCGCGGGGGCGCACAGCGGAACACCGTTCGAGGTCATCGGCGCCACCGGAGTCGCCACCGCCGTCATCGGACTGTGCCTGCTCGCCGAACCGCTCCGCGGTGCGCTGACCCCGCTGGCCTCCGTCGGGGCCCTGGCCCTGACCGCCTACGTCGGCCACCTCCTCGTGCTCAAGGCGCTCGGCCCGGACCACCCCACCCAGCTGCTGGAACAGCACCCCTACGTTCCGCTGGTGCTGCTCGTCCTCGCGACACTCGCGCTCACCACGGCGTGGCGTCTCCTGCTCGGACGCGGCCCGCTGGAATGGGGTCTGCACCACCTCTCCAGCGGCCCGGCGAAGTTGATCCGACGCGGCGGAAACAACTGAACGAATCCCGTCCCCGGACCGTTCCGGGGCTCGGATCCACCACGTCATCAAGATCGAACGTGGTGCCGTGGTGACCACGTGTGCTGGACTGGGAACATGACCTCGCCGACACCGTCCGAGCTCTACCGCCGCTGGCTGGACGAGTTGTGGAACGGTTCCCCCGGAAGCGCCCACGAGCTGGTCACGCCGGACTTCGTGGGCCACTGGCCCGACCGCGACGTCAGGGGTCCGGAGGAGCTGGCCGCGGTGATCGGGCAGACCCACGAGATGTTCACCGCGATCACGTTCACCCTGGAGGTCGGGCCGATGGTCGACGGGAACCTGGTCGCGGGCCGCTGGATCGGACACGGGCACGCCGCGAACGGTGCGACGACCTTCGTCGGCAACGACATCCTGCGTGTCCACGACGGACGTTTCACCGAGTACTGGAACGCGACCTCGGTCCGCTCGTGACGTCACTGTGCTCGCGGCCCGCTCAGGTCAACTCGCTGTTCCCGGGGATGCTGGTCGTGAGTGTCGTGCGCAACGAGCGGACATAGCTACTCCGCAGTAACACGGTCGGTGCACCCGGGTCTGACCGGCACGGACCGCTCAGTGCGCGAGGCAACCGCACATCGGGTGAGCACGAGGGCTCATCACCGGTGTAGTACACGAAAAGTGGTTGTCGGATCACACACGAGTTGACAGCCTCCACCCCTCAAAAACACCAAAGGTGAGCTCTGTGGAGACCCCATGGCCGATACCGCCGAGCGCCCCCTAGCCGGGACCGAGGAGACTCACGCCCGATACGGCACCCCCACCGTCGTGTCCTACCACGTGAACGGGCCCCTCGATCGAGACCTGCTGGACACGGCTGTCCGCCTACTACCTCGACACCATCCGGTACTGACAGCTCACATCAGCCACCCCCCGCGCGGGCCGATGCTGCGGGCCACGAACCGCCCCGCCCCAGCACTCGACGTCAACCTCGACACCGATCAAGCAACACGGCTCTTCACCGACGAAGAGCCACTCTTTCGTCCCACACTACAACCGCACGGCCCCACCCAGCACACGCTGTACCTAGCGGTGCACCATGCGGTCAGTGACGGCGCCAGTGTCCTCGCCCTGCACCGTCTCCTGTGGAACATCTACACACACCTGGTCACAGGAGAAACCTGGACACCACCAGAACCCGACCACGTACTGCCGGACCCGATAGAACCCCGATTCACCACCAACATCACCGAGAAGCACCTTTCCGACTACATCAGCCGCACCAGTTCTCCCCAACCCGGCACAGAAATCCCACCCGACACCGACACTGCCGAAAACGGACTGCACCACCATCATCTGACCATCCCTCCGAACGAAGCGGCGACGCTCACCAACACCGCACGAAAACACGGGCTCGGTACCAACGCCCTTCTTTTCGGTGCCCTCGCCGCAGCAGCGCGCCACCACATCACTCCCCACCACCGGCCGCTTCCGGTGACCTACCCGCTGCCCATCGATCTGCGCCCCTTCACCGAACCACCCACCCCCGACGACCACATGTGCGCCGCAATCGCCACCACCTATCCCCAAGTACACGCGACCATCCGTGACACCCCCGCGGAACTCGGAAAAAGCCTCTGGGACAGCGTCTCCGCCACCATCGCCAACAACGAGTTCCGCTACGAACTCGCCGGCTTCAGCGACCTGTGGAAACGCCACCAACAGCACCGCCCCACACTGCTCATCAGCAGCCTCCTCGGCCGCTGCCGCTCTCTGCCCCTCCCCGACGAACTCTCGACCGCCGAACCAAGCTTTCCCGTGGAACCCCCCACGACCTGCCCAGCAGTCGGCATCGGCAACGCCCCCGACGGAACGATCGGCTTGGACGTGCTCCACCGACGCCGTCACTACACCAGGGAACACGCCCGGCGTTTCGCCCACACCGTCCGAGAACACGTACAAAACGCCACAGCGGAGGCCCAGGAGGAGTTGTGAGCACCACGACAACCGGCCTCTCCCGACATCGCCGCTCACACGACTTGTCGCGCTCCACCCCGCGGATTCGAGCGACCGCCCGTCCCGCGCTCCACATCAACGCACGGACACCACCAATGTTCGAACGAGGGCTACGAGCCGGTGATCCGCAGCACAAGATCCTTCCCCCCGGGAACCGGGCCGTGCCCGCGAGCGACTCGCTCAGCAACGAGCAGCACGGCGAGCCGCAGCAGGCGGGAGACGGGCGATGGCAGGCGAGCACGGCGGCGGAGTCGCCGCGGAGGAAGCAGGCACGGACCCGGCCTCCGGACTTCGGAGGGGACGGCCGAGGGGCGCGGGGCGAGCGGCGCTGCGGCCACTGCTGTGGCGGCTGCACTTCCTCGGCGGTGTGCTGGCCGCACCGATCGTGCTGTCGCTGGCGATCACCGGAATCCTGTTCGCCTGGAACCCGCAGATCGAGCAGGCCCTGCACGGCAAGGCGCTCACCGCGGTCGCCGACGGCCCGGCCCGGCCGTTGAGCCAGCAGGTGGCCGCCGCGACCGCCACCCACCCCGACTGGACCGTCTCGACGGTCACCCCGGCTGCCCCGCGAGCCCCGGGCGGGGAGCAGACCACCGGAGTGACACTGACCCCACCGGAAACCGAGCCGGACAGGTTCGACCAACCCCGCGGGGTCACGACCGTCTACGTCGACCCGGCCTCGGCGAGGGTGACCGGGTCGATCGTCGAGGCCAACCGTCCCGACGAGTGGTTGCGCAACCTGCACTCCAGCTGGCGGTTGGGAACGGTGGCCACACCGCTCACCGAGCTCGCGGCCAGCTGGGTGCTGGTGTCGCTGCTGACCGGGCTGTACCTGTGGTGGCCGCGCAGCCGAAGGGCCCTGCGGCGTGCCTTCCGGTTCCGCCGCCCCGGACGGACCCGCTGGCGCTCGCTCCACGGCACGCTGGGAGCGGTGGCCTCCGCCGGACTGGCCCTGCTGGTCGTCACCGGGCTGACCTGGACCGAGTACGCCGGTTCGTGGGTCGATCTCGCCAAGTCCCGGTTCCGGTCGGACGCTCCCGCGGTGTCCACACAGCTGGCGGCCACACCGGCGGCCGGAGGAGACCCGGCCGAGCGGACCGGTCCGCATCCGGGCACACCCGATCCGCTCACCGGCATCGACCGGGTCGCGACCACGGCCGAAGAGGCCGGACTGCACGGGGTGATCGAGCTCGAACCCCCGAAACAACCCGGCCGGGCGTGGACAGCAGGCGTCGACGACAACCGGTGGCCCGTCACCGCCACCAGCCTGGCCGTCGACCCCGGCAGCGGTGAGGTCACCGACCGGGTGGACTGGGACGACTACCCGCTGCCGGCCAAGGCCACCACGCTGGGGATCGACTTCCACCAGGCCCAGCTGTTCGGCGCGGTCAACCGAATCGGGCTGACCGTCCTGGCCGCCGCGCTGATCGTGCTCGTGCTCGCCGGATACCGCACCTGGTGGCTGCGCCGCCCCTCCGGAGGACTCGGCGTGCCGCCCCGAATGGGGCCGTTGCTGCGCACCGCTCCCCTGCCGCTGCTGCTCGGATTCGGCGTGCTCGTGATGGCCCTGCCCGTGCTCGGTGCGTCCTTCCTGATCCACCTCATGCTGGAGCGGTTGGTCCGCACCCTGCGCGGGCCGAACCGGCGCACACGCACCGCGACGGGCACGGGCGAGTGAGGGGTCCGGCTGCCCGCTGTTGTCCCAGTTTTAGGTAAAACTGGGGGTTTTCCACACCCGCAGGACAGACGCGAAGCACCACGCCCCGCCCCCGTTGAAGTGGGCCCGGAAGTTGGACTCGGTATTTAATTAGCCGTGCTGTTCGGCCAGGGTCCGATCGACCGTGTCGAGGGCCCCGTCGAGAACGGCCAACCCCTCGCGGGCCTGCTGGGCGGTGATCGTGCAGGGCGGCACGACGTGAACACGGTGGTACGTGGTGGGGATCAGCAACCCGGCCTCGGCGCACTCCGCCACGAGCCGCTTCATCACCGGACCGGACCCGCCGTACGGCGCCGCGGGCTCCTTCGTCGCACGATCGGTGACCAGCTCCAGCGCCCAGAACACCCCGAGACCACGCACGTCCCCGATGCTCGGGTGCCGCTCGGCGAGCTCCCGCAACCCCGGACCGAGCACCTCCGCGCCGACGGTCGCGGCGTTGTCCACGATGCCCTCCTCGTCCATCGCCGTGATGGTGGCCACCGCCGCGGCGCAGGCGAGCGGGTGCCCGGAGTAGGTGAGCCCACCGGGATAGGCGCGGTGGTCGAACGTGGACGCGATCGCCTCGTTGACGGCCACCCCGCCCAGCGGGACGTAGCCGGAGTTGACCCCCTTGGCGAAGGCGATCAGGTCCGGGGTCACGCCGTAGTGCTCCACGGCGAACCACGCGCCGGTGCGTCCGAAACCGGCCATGACCTCGTCGGCGATGTAGACGATGCCGTAGCGGTCGCACAACTCGCGCACACCCCGCAGGTAACCGGGCGGCGGAGGCATGATGCCCGCCGTGCCGGGAACCGTCTCGAGCACGAGCGCGGCGACGGTCTCCGGCCCCTCCAGCTCGATCACCTGCTCGAGGTGCTCGAGCGCCCTCCGGCACTCCTCGCTCTCGTCACGGGAGTGGAACGGCGAGCGGTAGGGATGAGGTCCGAAGAAGTGGACCGTGCCCGCTCCCGACTGCTCGTTGGGCCAACGCCGGGGATCGCCGGTGAGGTTGATCGCCGTCGTGGTCGCACCGTGGTACGAGCGGTACCGCGAGAGCACCTTGTGCCGCCCGGTGTGCGACCGCGCCATCCGGACGGCGTTCTCGACGGCTTCCGCTCCCCCGTTGGTGAAGAAGATCTTGTCCAACCCCTCCGGGGTGCGCTCGGCGATCAACCGCGCGGCCCGGCTGCGCGGCTCCGTGGCGCAGGCAGGCGAGATCGTGCACAGCTGCTCGGCCTGCTCGCGGACGGCCTGGACGACGGCCGGGTGCTGGTGGCCGATGTTGGTGTTGACCAGCTGACTGGTGAAGTCGAGGTAGCAGCGCCCGTCGGCGTCCCAGACGTGGACGCCCTCCGCGCGCTCGACGACCATCGGGTCCACATCGGCCTGGGCCGACCACGAGTGCAGCACGTGGGCCCTGTCGAGCTCGTAGGTCCCGGCGGACGAAGACGAGGCAAGTGACATGGGGAAACCTTCCAAAAGAGAGTGCGCGAACTGGTCCGCTTGACGGGTTCACTGGGGAACCTCGGCTCACGGGGCTTTTCCCGCGCGGATTTGCGGTGAGAGCCAGGCTTCTTTCGGCGCGGACAGCGCCGAAACACCCGTCCACGCAGTCGGCACCGCCGCGGGTTCTCAGTCGAGTGCCCGGCGAGGACAGCCCCGACGTTGTGTAGGTCGCTACCCGATGTCGGGGCACCCGCAGCCGGGCGCCGACTGAGGTTCCGCCACCAGCACCACCACGCAAAACGGGACGACAAACCTCAATCACGTGTTCTGCGGGAAACCGAGATCGACCCGCTGCTGCTCGGGCTCGGGCCAGCGCGTGGTGACGGCCTTGCCGCGGGTGAAGAAGTGCACCCCCTCCGTGCCGTAGGCGTGCGTGTCACCGAACAGCGAGGCCTTCCAACCGCCGAAGGAGTAGTAGGCCACGGGCACGGGGATCGGCACGTTGATACCGACCATGCCGACCTCCACCTCGCGCTGGAAGTGCCGCGCGGTACGGCCGTCGTTGGTGAACAGCGCGACCCCGTTGCCGTAGGGGTTGGCGTTGATCAGCTCGAGCGCCTCGTCGTAGGAGGGCACCCGCAGCACCGACAGCACCGGACCGAAGATCTCGTCGGTGTAGACCGACATCTCCGGAGTGACGTGGTCGAACAGGGTGGGCCCGAGCCAGAACCCCTCGCCGGAGCCCTCCGGGGTGACCTCGCGCCCGTCCACGACGAGCTCCGCCCCCTCCTCGACACCGGACCGCACGTAGTCGGCGACCCGGTCACGGTGCTCGCCGGTGACCAGCGGCCCCATGTCGGTGCCCCGCCTGCCGTCACCGACGCGGAGCCCACCGACCTTCTCCCGCACCTTGGCCACGAGCTCGTCGGCGACCGGGTCGATCGCCACGAGAGCGCTGACGGCCATGCACCGCTCCCCCGCGGAACCGAACCCGGCGTTGACCGCCGCGTCGGCCGCCTGGTCGAGATCGGCATCGGGCAGCACGAGCATGTGGTTCTTGGCCCCGCCGAGCGCCTGGACCCGCTTACCGTGCGCGGTCGCCGTCTCGTGGACGTGGCGTGCGATCGGCGTGGACCCGACGAACGAGACGGCCTTGATGTCGGAGTGCCTCAGCAGCCCGTCGACCGCGTCCCCCTCGCCGTGCAGCACGTTGAACACCCCCGGCGGAAGACCGGCCTCGGCCCACAGCTCGGCCAACCAGTTCGCCGCGGACGGATCCTTCTCGCTCGGCTTGAGCACCACGGTGTTGCCCGCCGCGATCGCCAGCGGGAAGAACCACATCGGCACCATGGCCGGGAAGTTGAACGGGCTGACCACGGCCACCGGCCCCAGCGGCTGGCGCAGCGAGTGCACGTCCACCCCGGTGGAGGCGTTGTCGGTCATCTCGCCCTTGAGCAGGTGCCCCAGCCCGCAGGCGAACTCCACCACCTCCAACCCGCGGGAGATCTCGCCGAGCGCGTCGTCGAGCACCTTGCCGTGCTCGGCGGTGATGATCTCGGCCAGCTCGCCCTTGCGCTCGGCGAGCAGCTCGCGGAAGCGGAAGAGGACCTGCGTGCGCCGGGTCAGGGAGGTGTCGCGCCAACCGGGGAAAGCCGCCCGCGCCGCCTCCACGGCCGCGTCCACATCGGCGGAATCGGCCAGCCGCACGTGCAGTCGCCACCGACCGGTCGCCGGGTCGACGACTTCGCCGGTCCGCGCGGCGGATCCCTCCCACGGCTCGTTGCCCACCCAGTGCGGCAAGGTGTGCGGGACGGAGGACTCGGAAGTCATGGGGCTCCTCACTCGTCGACGGTGCTCACCTCATCCTCGGGCGCACCGCACCCCACCGGCAATTGACGACCTGTCAGCCAACTCCACTCCTTCTTGACAACTCGTCAGTAGAATCACGGGCATGGTGCGGCAACTGACCGTCAGCGACATCGTGGCCCTGCCCCTCGTCCAGGACGCTGTCCCCGAACTCGTCTCGCCCGCCACCGCCGACCGCCCCGTGCGCTGGGTTCACGTCAGCGAACTGGAAGACCTATCGGCACTGCTCAAGGGCGGCGAGCTGATCCTGACCACCGGCATCGGCATCGGCCGCACCGACGAGGAGCAACGCGACTACCTGCGCAACCTCGACCGCGCCGGGGCCGCGGGGCTGGTCATCGAGCTCGGACGCCAGTTCGACCAACCTCCGCGGGCCCTCGTGCGGACCGCGGGTGAACTGGAGCTCCCGCTCGTGGTGCTGCACCGCCCGCTGCGGTTCGTCGCGCTCACCGAGGCGGTGCACGCACGCATCGTCGACGAGCAGGTCGAGCGGCTGAGCTTCTCCGAACGGGTGCACCGGACCTTCTCGGAGCTCGCCGTCGAAACCACCGGTGCCGAGGAGATCCTGCACCAGGGGCAACTCCTGGCCGGCGCACCGCTCGTGCTGGAGGACCTCGGGCACCGCGTGATCTCCTACGAACTCGGCGACGCCTCGGCCGCCCAGGTACTCGACCAGTGGGAGCGACGCTCCCGCGCCGCAGGCGACGGGGTCAGCACGCCCCTCGGCAACGAACGCTGGATCGCTTCGCTGGTGGGCCCTCGGCGCACCCCGTGGGGCCGGCTCGTCCTCCTCGGCGGCACACTGGACGACGACGCGGCGCGCACCCTGCTCGAACGAGCGGCCCAGGCTCTCACCGTCGCCCGCCTGGTCGAACGCGAACGGCGCGGGGAGGAGCACCGCACGCACGCCGGACTCCTGGCCGAACTGCTGACCGGACGAGCGATCGACGGGCCCGATCTGCGCACCCGCGCCTCCGCCGCCGGGCTCACCGCCACCGGCCCCTACCTCCCGCTCACGCTGGTCCCCACCCGCGACCAGCCCGACGGGACCCGCCCCGCGACCGGGACCGAGCCGGGCAGCGACCCGAGCGCCCGGGTGCGCGACATCGTCGCCGCCCAGCTGCGCGACACGGGCCGACCTGGGCTGGTCGCCTCCACCCGGCCGGGCACCGTCACAGCCGTGCTCGGCCCGACCTCCGAGAACGAGCACCAGCTCCTGGAGCGACTCGCCCCGGCGGTGCACGAACGGATCGCCGCCGAGGGTGACGGAACAACCTGGGTGATCGGAGTCGGACGCCGCGCGAGCACGCTCGCGGGCATCGGACCGCTGATCGACGAATCCGGGCACGCCGCGGAAGTCGCGGCCGTGCAACAGCCGCGCGGCCCGGGGAGCCGCTCCTTCCACCGCAGCGCCGACGTGCGGCTGCGCGGCGTGCTCTCGCTGCTCCGCGACGACCCCCGGCTGGTGGCGTTCGCCGAGGCGGAACTCGGTCCACTGCTGGCCCACGACGCGAAGCACCGCACCGAGCTCGCCGAACTGCTCGGCGAGTTCCTGCGTCACGGCGGCAACAAGACGGAACTGGCCAGACGCTCCCACCTCAGCCGACCGGCGCTGTACAACCGGCTCGCCACGATCGAGTCCGTGCTCGACGTGGACCTGGCCGACGCGGAGTCCCGGGTGTCCCTGCACGTCGCCGCGCTGCTGCGCGAACTCCGCGGCACGCAGAGCGGCATCCGGGGTTAAGCTCCTGCTCGACGAATCGACGAGCGTGCTTCCCGAAAACCAGAGCGAATCGGATCTCCGCTTCCCACCGAAGCCGGAGCGGCGTTCGCGTTGCACGCTGGCAGGGCGGCATTTCCCCTCGCCCGGCCGAACACTCCTACCGCGGAACGACCGCTTTCGCGCGGTCACCGTGTAGCCGCGCTCTCCCGAAGCTCCGCCTCCGGTCCAGCCGAACTGCACGAGACCTTCGCCGACCGCTTTTACCGCGAAAGCATCGACATCACCGATCTCTCGGCAGTCGACACGTTTCTCCCACGCGCCGCGGACCGCCTCGGACCACCAGAGGTGCTAACCAACAAAACCTCAGTGGCTCAGGACTCCCTGCTCGTGCAGACAGGTCCGAGCGCATCCAGCCCATCATCGCCACCAACGTCACAGCCCCTGCCCGCAACGGCTACTCACTACTGTACGGAGGCCACTGAGGAATCACTCGCGGATCGTCGGCGAGCGCGCCGTGGAACGCGTCGTCGAGATCGCGGGACGGCTCGATACCGGCCTCGGAGACCACGTGCTCCCAGGAGGAGCGGAAGACACGAACCGCTTCGGCGCGCCGCCCCGACCTGCCGAGAGCAGTGATCAGTTGAGTGCAGAGACGTTCACGCAGCGGGAATTCGGCGGTGAGTGCCCTGAGCTCACCGATGATCCGGTCGTGACGGCCAAGCGTGATGTCGAGGTCGACGAGCTGCTCGATCACCGCGAGACGGTCCTCTTCGGCCTGCTCGGCCACGGACCCTGAGCCGCAGGCTGTGGTCGCGCACGTCGACCAGCGCGGGCCCATTCCAATGCGCGCGCTTCGCGGAGCTTCTCCGCGGCCGTCCGCGGCTCGCTCCGAACGAGGTGCCGGGCCTGCTGCCAGCAGGTGGAGAACACCTCGAGGTCCAGTTCGCCAGGCTCCAGGGACAGCGACAGGCCAGGTCCGGCGGTGGTGATCCGCAGCTCACGGCCAGGCTCACCGGACTCCAGCTGTCGACGCAATCGCACCAGGTGGACTTGCAGCGCGTTGGCCGGATCGGCAGGCAGCCCGTCCGGCCAGATCTCCGCGTAGAGCTCGTGGAAGGGGAGCACCCTTCCCGCATTGACCAACAGCATCGCCAGCAAGGTTCGACGCCGGACCCCCTCACTTCGGCGCCGGAGTCGCACGAATCGATCCGGATCGGGCCGAGAACGCCAAAACGAGTCATACGAGTTCTCCCCGCGGTGCCGACGTCGGAAATCGTGACCATGAGCGGATCGCGCAGAGGTTTACTTCCCGGGAAAGCAGTCACGTGCATATTCGCCCTTCGAGTGACTCACCGGGAGTGCCCGGAGAACTCGACACTGGACGATCCCACCGTAAAAAGAAGACAACGGGAAAGTAGCCGCCATGTGGTGGTCACATCCTGTTTCCCTCCACCGCCCCAAGAATGATCTCCTCGTGCCCGTCCACCGATTTCCGCGCTGAATCGGCACTGAGATTCCTGGACGGTGCACTGCTGTCCGGAACATTCCACTACGCTGAGTCCAGTTCACCCACGACTCGATCACACGACCGGCCTTCGGATCCTCCCTGGAAGGGTGACGAGACCGAGGCGCCCCGTTCCCGAGTGACGCTACGAACGATGCTGATTGGTCGTTCCCAGAGCAGCGAGCGAACCACGCAAGGTGGCTACCTGCTGATAACGAAGCTCCTTCCCGTTGAACACGATGAATTCTACTTCACCGAACTGGCCGAACGCTTGGCAGCGCGACTCGCAGTGTGAACCTTTCCGACCACGGACGGCCGCCACCTTCTCGAGATTCCCGCAACCATTCCTGGTGACTGATTCGACGTCACTGTGACGTCAGCGCCGTGTCAGCGCGTCCACCTAGTTTTTCTGGCAGCACGCCGAGGCTGCGGATATTTGCCCATCGAGGGCAGATGCGGGCCGGTACGCAGCGAACGCTGATCGCGACGCCGAGCAGAAATACGAGGTCGGAGAACGATGCCCGGCACAGGCCCCGTGGACGTCGATTTCCTGGAAGCACCATGCTCTCAGGAAACCGCCGAGGAGGTGATCAGGGACGTCACTCGCAGCGACATCCCACCGTCCCGGAACCTCGGTACGTTCGTGTCCCCCGAGTGCGACCCGCACATCGACACACTGGTCCGGCGCTGGTCGAGGCACAACCTGATCAACCGCGCCGAATATCCCGGCGTGACGATCCTCGAACACCGGTGCCTGGCCATGCTGCGGCACTTGTGGCACGGGTCCGCTGACACCGGCGGGTGCGCCACGACGGGATCCAGCGAGGCCGCCGTCATCGCCGCGGCCGAGCTGCTTCGCCGATGGCGCAAGCAGAACCACGATCAGCAGCCGAACCTCGTGCTCGGCCCCACCGCGCACACGTGCTGGCTGCGCTTCTGCATGTTCTGGAACGTCGAGCCGCGCCTTCTTCCGCCACGGCAGGGTGAGCCCATCAGTGATCCCGCCGCCGTGGCAAGCAGCTGCGATGCCGGAACGATCGGCGCGGTGGCTACCCTCGGTTCTCCCGAGTTCGGTCTGTACGACCCGGTCCACGAGGTCAGCACGGCGCTCGACGAGCTGCACGCGCGCACGGGACTGGATATTCCGCTGCACGTCGATGCCGCTTCCGGTGGGTTCGTGGCTCCGTTCCTCCAGCCGGAATTCCCATGGGATTTCCGGCTCGATCGCGTCGTGTCGATCAACGCATCCGGGCACAAGTACGGCCTGACCCGACCGAGCGTGGGGTGGCTGCTGTGGCGCACCAGTTGGTCCACTATGGACGAACTGGCACTTGCGGCGCCCTACATCGGAACGGGAGCACCGGAGCCGACGTTGTCGTTCTCCCGCCCATCGGCGCCGGTCGTGGAGCAGTACCTGCAGCTGATCCGCCGAGGCCGCTCCGGTTATCGTGCCACGCACCTGCGTTCCCGGGACATCGCCGAACGCGTGGCAAGGCAGCTCGCGGAGCAACCGGACATCGAAGTGCTCAGCGGCGGGAGTGACCTGCCGGTCGTCACATTCACGGCAGGTTCACCGGCCAGTGCGGCGGTTACCGACCTCACGACGTCACTGGCTGACAAGGGGTGGCACATCCCGGTGTACCAGTCGCGGACCCCGACGCACCCGACCACTGGGCGCATCGTCGTTCGTTCCGACATGTCCTCGGATCTCGTCGACGAGCTCACCACGGACATCGCACGTGCGTCGCACACGTTCGCCGCGAAGGGAGAGTCATGACCCGAGTACTCGAACTGGGCTCCTACGTCCTGCCCGCCTACGCCGGAATGATCTTGGCCGAGCAGGGCTACGAGGTCACCAAGTGGACCAATCCGGCCGGACACCCGGATCCCATCCAAGGACTGCACCGCGGCGACGAATTGTGGTCCTGGATCAACCACGACAAGAACCTGCGTCCCGCGCACGCCCGTGAAGTCATCGATCTGTCACCCGGGGACGTCGACATGGTCATCGACAACTTCCGCAGCTCGGCCTGGCAGAGGTGGGGTCTCGACCCCGCGACGGAGGCCGCCCGGTTGCGGGTGCCTTGGGTGTCCATGCGGGACGAGTTCGACGAGCGGTCGTTCGACGCCGTCGCCCAAGCGCGGGCGGTGCTGGAGCACGGCTCGTACCAGCCATATTACCTCGGTGATACCTCCGGGGGGCTGTGGCTGGCCTACAAGGCCGTAGTGCTGTCACATCAGGCCACCAGCGGCCACCACGTCCTCCGCCAGGCGTCCTGCCTGGCCAAGCTCGTCGAAGGGGAGCTCGTGGTCCCCGCAGCTCGCTCCGACGGCCAACCGGCGTGGGACCCGCCGGGTACCTACGGCAGCCACGGTGACGGTGTCCGGGTCATTTACCGCGGCGAACCGGTCACCGAACCGGCCCGGGACCACGCATGGAAGCTGACGCACCTGCACCACGACGGAACCGGCCGCATCGTTATTTGAGGAGCAGCGCGATGGATCGCCACCCGAACTTCATCAACGGGCGATGGTCCCCGACCGCGACGGATTCGTACTCCCCGTTGATCGATCCGTGTACCGGTGACCAGTTCGCCGAGGCCGCTCGTTCCGGGAGCGCCGACATCGACGGCGCTTTTGCCGCGGCGGCAGCGGCGTTTCCGACTTGGGCGGCGTACAGCCCGTGGGAACGTCAGCGCGTACTGCTCGCCGTGGCCGACAGAGTTGAGGGCAACGCTGGCCGGCTCGCCGGGATCGAGTCCGCCAACACGGGCAAGCCACGGGAAACCACACGAGTGGAGGAGATCGGGGTCGCCGTCGACGTGTTCCGCTTCTTCGCGGGCGCGATCCGGTCGGCACTGGCCCCGGCGGCCGGTGAGTACATGGCTGACCACACCTCGTACGTCCGCCGCGAACCGATCGGCGTGTGCGCGCACATGGTGCCGTTCAACTACCCGCTTCTCATGGCGGTGTGGAAACTCGCGCCCGCCCTCGCGGCGGGTAACACTGTCGTACTCAAACCGTCCCGCAACACACCGCTGAGCGTGCTGGCTTTCGCCGACCTCACCGCCGATCTCCTGCCTCCGGGGACGGTCAACGTGGTCTGCGGTGATCGACACGCCACCGCGGACATCACCCGCCACCGGACGGCTCAGCACGTCTCCGCAACGGCCGCCACCGACTCGGGGCTCGCGATCGCCACCTCGGCACTGACCAGTGTCAAGCGGTTGCATCTGGGACTGGGCGGGAAATCCCCCGCTATCGTCTTCGGCGACGCCGACGTTCCGCGCGCCGCGAGGCACATCGCACACGCCGCGTACTTCAACGGCGGTCAGGACTGCACGGCGGCCACGCGGATCCTCGTCGATTCCACCGCGCACGACGACTTCATCGCGGAACTGACCAACCAGGCCACATCCCTGGTCACCACCGGTCCTGACGACGACGTGGCAGCGTTCTACGGTCCGCTGAACAACCAGAACCAGATCGATCGGATCGGCCGAGCACTCGACGCGCTCCCCGACCACGCCGAGGTAACCACAGGTGGAAAACCGCTCAACCGTCCCGGTTTCTTCCACCCGCCCACGATCGTCACCAATGTCACCAACGAGGACGCGATCGTGCGGGACGAGCTGTTCGGCCCGGTGGTCACGGTCGAACGGTTCTCCGCCGACCAAGACGTGATCTCCACGGCCAACGCGGCGGACTACGGCTTGGCCGCATCCGTACACACCCGGGTCCACCGCACCGCGATGCGCGCCTCCAGCGAATTGGACTACGGCTGCGTGTGGGTCAACACCCACCTCCCGCTGCCCGCCGAAATGCCCCACGGCGGATTCAAGCAATCCGGTTTCGGCAAGGACCTCTCCCTCTACGGACTCGACGAATACACCCGGATCAAACACGTCATGCACCTGGTCTAGCCAGATACCCCCATGACGCTCGGGGCCGTCAGGTAGGTTCGGCTCTGTTCAAGGTCGCGCGACCAGTGGGGCGGTCTGGTGCTCGGGGCCAGTCCGGCACAGACGGTCAGATGCCCTGGGACGGTGAAGGCCGAATCGTCGCCGACTTCGAGCAGGAGGTGGGCGGTGGTCGGCATCACCGATGCCGGGCATCGACGTTGGGACTTCGGAAAGAGGACGGGCCTTCAGCAACGTATCGAACTCACCCGCGGTGGTCGTGTGTTGGGACAGTACGATTTTCAGGGTCTCGGTCGCTTTCCGGTAGCACTGTTTCCGCAGTTCGGGTGCCCGCTACGGAGACGGTCTGCTCGTTACCATCAGCACGGGCCGCCGGCTGGTAGCGCCCCGACCGAGTCAGGGGTGATCGACCACGACCAGCACCTGACCACGCTGGGCCAATCGATCGAAGACCTCACGCTGACCGGCCTCGGTGTTAGGCGGAACTGCGTCGTGGACCCGTGTTCCTTCGCTGCTCAGGCCGATGACGTGATGCTCGCCCTTACCGACGTCCACCCCGCAGAACTTGTCGTCCCCGGAGACTCCCCCACCACCCCGAGACGGATCAGGCTGCGGACGCCGACCCCCGGAACCGGCGTCTCGACCCGTTGTTCAGCGGCGAGTCGGTGGTCACGCCCCGCGCTGAGCGCCAGCACCGGAACGAGACAGGTGTCACGAGTCCCTCCCCAGAGGTTCACACGACCGTGCTCCCGGGAGCGGTGCGGCGGACACACCTCCGGCCAAGCGCTCAAGCCCGTCCGTCCGAATGTTCGCCGCCCGGGGGCTCGAAGTGCTCGACGGCTTCGTCGACCCGCAGCTCCCTTCCGGGCTCGGTGCGGTAGGCGGCCCGCCCGATGAGATGCCCGGACACCGGGGCCACCAGCCAGTAGAAGACCACGACGATCACGGCCTTCACCGCGATATCCACAGCGGGCAGGGCGAGCACCGCCCCGATCAGCGAGAGCGCGAGTCCGAGCGTGCTGGCCTTGGTCACCGCCTGCAGCCGGGAGAGCGGGTCGGACAGCCGTACCAACCCCACGGCGGCGATCAGGCACAGCAGCGCGCCGAGGGTCGCGACGACCGTGCCCGCCCAGATCATTCCGAATCCTCCTCACCCGTGTGGGTGCGCTGGATCAGATAGGCCAGCGCGGCCGTGGTGACGAACTGGAGCAGCGCGACCACGACCGCGACGGTGAGCACGTGCGTGGACTCGAGCCGCACGGCGAGCAGCCCCAACCCGGCGAGCAGCACGACGAAGGCGAGCTCGGCGGCGATCACCCGGTCGGCGGGCGACGGTCCCCACGCGACACGCCCCAACGCGAGCGCGAACCCGATCGCGAGCACGGCCAGCGGCAGATCCACCGGTGTCATCCCACCGCCTCCAGGAGCAGACGCTGCATCTTGCGGAGATCGTCCCGGCGGTCCTCCAACGGGCGGGTCGCGAGCACGTGGACGTACATGCTGCTCCGATCCTCGGCCACGTCGAGCGTGAGCGTGCCGGGCGTCAGCGAGATCAGGTTCGCGAGCGTGGTGATCAACCACGGATTGCCGGTTTCCAGCTCGAGGGCGAGCACCGCGGCATCGACCGTTCCCGGAGTGACCACTGTGCGGGTCACCTCGAAGTTGGCACGTACGAGTTGGCCCGCGAAGGTCAGCACCAGCGCCGCCAGCCGTGGAACACGTCGCAGCGGAGTCATGACCCGAGCACCTGCCGTGCGTACGCGGCGGGGTCGACGAGCACCTCCGCCGATCCTTCGGCGACCGTGAGCAGCCATCCGGGAACGATCCCGACCACCAGGGCGGCCACGGCGACCGCCACGGCGGGAGCGACGCACGCCGACAGCCGTGCGGAGCTCGTCCCGCTGCCGGGCTCGGTGTCCCCCCGCCCGCTCACATGCCACCACAGCGGCAGCAGGGCCGCGAGCGTCGCCGCGGAGGCCACCAGGACCGCGACGGCCACCACGACCGAGCCCGCGTCGAAGGCGGCTTCCACGAGCAACGCCTTGCCGACGAAACCGGCCAGTGGCGGAATCCCCACCAGCGACGACGCGAGCAGCGCGAAACCGGTCAAAGCCACCGCCCGCACCCCTCCCGCGGGTACGGGGGAATCACCGAGCGGACGATAGGCCAGAATGGCGGCTGCCTTGATGACCACGTCCTGCAGGACGAAGAACACCCCCGCGGTCACGGCGGCAACGGTTCCCAGACCGAAACCGGCGGCCATGAACCCGACCTGAGTCACGATCAGCAACCCGAGAACCCGCCCGTGCTGTTTCGCCGCCACGGCCGCCACCGACGCGAGCAGCAGGGTCGCCACGGCGACGACGAGAACACCGCTCCGCAGGACGGCCGAACCGTCGAAGGCCAGCAGCACCACCCGGTACAGCGCTGCCACACCGACGGTGGTCAGCGTGCCCGCGAACAACGCCATCGTGGTGCGCTGGGCAGCGGGATAACCAACGGCGAGCCAGCCGGAGAACGGCAGCAGACCGGCCTTGAGCGTGAAGGCCAGCACCACCAGCACTGCCCCCGGCATGGCCCCGGACTCGACCACCGGCTGCTGGGCCAGCTGCGCCAGGTTCACGGTGCCCGTCGCGGCGAAAACACCGGCGATCCCGGTCAGCAGCAGCATCGTCCCGATCAAGTTGACCGTGACGTAGACGCTGGCCGCGTGCAACCGGGGCAGTCCGCCGAGCAGGACCAGCAGCACGTAGCTGCCGATGAGCACCACCTCGAAGAACACGAAGAGGTTGAACAGGTCACCGGCGATGAAGCTGCCGGAGGCCCCACCGATCAGCACCAACATCAACGGCTGCAGGAAGGGCGAGTGATCGTCACCGGTCATGGCCATCGTCGCGGTGACCACCGCCGCCAGCAGTCCGATGGCCGCCACGAGCGCCGCTCCGAACGGATCGGCCGTCAACGCGATGCCGGTCAGGGAACTCTCGCCCCCCACGACCGTGGACACGACCCCCGAGGACAACGACTCGACGACGAGCAGCACCCCCGCGGCGATCACCACCACGAGCGCCGCGATGGTGACCGCACGCTGGACGCCGTTCCAGCGTCGCCCGAGCGCCGCGAACGCCGCCGCGGCCAGCGGCGCGATCAGCGGGCTCAACAGCAGCAGCTGGGTACTCACCATGATGCGTGGTCCCCTCCTTCCCGAGGGGTGTCGCCGACCGCGCTGCTGTTCCGGTCGGCCGGTCCGGCCGCGCGGGCCTCCCGCACGTACCGCAGCGTGAGCGCCAGCAGGAATATCACCGATGCGAAACCGATCACGATCGCGGTGAGCACGAACGCCTGCCCGAGCGGGTCCTGCGGCACGGTCGCGGGCAGGATCGGCGCCTCCTCCCGCTGGGGCGAGCGCGCGGTGACCAGCAGGAGGTTGACCGCGTGCTGCAGCAGCAGGAAACCGATCACCACGCGGACGAGACTTCCGTGGAGCAGCAGGTAGATCCCCGCCGCGGCGAGCGCTCCGGTCGCGATCGCGGCGCTCATCGCTCTCCCCCGAGTTCGTGAATGACGGCCACCACGATGCCCAACACGGTCAGCGCGATCCCCAGTTCGAACAGCAGCGTCGAGGGCACCGCCACCTCACCGAGAACGGGAAGTCGCAGATGCAGCTCAGCCGAGGCGAAGAACCCGCCTCCCCACAGGTATCCCGCGAAACCGTAGAGAATCATCAGCAGTATCCCGGCACCGACGACATCACCGGTTCCGCGGTCGAGGAGCCGTTCGACGGATTTCGCCCCGATCGTGATGTGGCGGAACACGGCGGCGATCCCGATCACCACGGCGGCGAGGAACCCACCGCCCAGCGTGAAATGGCCCCGCAGATACAGCAGGACTCCCAGCACCACGGCCAGCGGAGTGATCACGCGGGCGGCGATCCGGCTGATCAGCGTGTTCATGACCGCCCCCTCCGCGTGCGCAGCACGGCGACGACGCCGATCGCGGCCACCGCGATCACCGCGGTCTCGCCGAGCGTGTCCAGCGCGCGGTAGTGACTCAGGATCTCGGTGACCACGTTTCCGGTACTCGAGGAACGCGCTTCGGCGAGATAGGACTCGGACGCCGGTGGCGGGGACGCGTCGCGCTGGAACAGCGACAAGCCCGCGAACGTGACGCCCCCGGCGAGGGCAACGCCCGCGGCCCACGCCCGACGGGGCCACTGCACGTCGACGTACCTGCGTGGCAGGTGCCGGAGGACGAACAACGCCAGTATCACCGTCAGACCGTCGACGACGAGCTGCACGGCCGCGAGTTGCGGCGCGCCGAGCAGGACGTACCACGCCGCGACCAGAAACCCCACCGCGGCCAACGTCGCGAACGCCGTCAGCCAGTTCTTCGTCACCGCGACGGCCACGGCGGCGACCGCGATCAGCACCGAAACCCCCCAACGCGGTGCCGCCTCCCCCGCGGGACCGATCGTCGCGGGAAACGCGAGCAGCGCCGCCCACACCACCACGGAGGAAACCAGGAACACGATCGTCAAGTGGGTCGCCGGTGCCGGGCTCACGAGGATCCGCTCGACGGGACGCCCACAGGCCCGCAGGAGACGTCCGAAGGCGTCGAGCGCCCGGGAACCGATCTCGTCCGGCAGCAACCGCCACCAGCCCCGTACCCGCCACAGCACGAACAGCACCCCGCCTGCGCCGAAGATCCCCAGCGAGACGAGGAACGCCGGAGTGACCCCGTGCCACAGGGCGGGCGAGGTGGCGGGAGGTGCTCCCGCCGCGACCTCGGCGGCGGCGTCCGTCAACGGCGTGAGCACCGTGGTGGCCGTCCCCAGCCAGACCGTCACCACGGCCAACGCGGCAGGCCACAACGCCATCGGCCACTCCGACGCGCCGGGCGGCTGGAGCTCCCCGGGACGAGTGCGTGCCCCGCGCCGGAACGGGGCGCTCGCGAGACGAACGCTGTAGGCGACCGTGAGCGCCTGCGCCGCCACGATGCAGGCCAGCACCGCGAAGCGCAGCACGTCGGGAGGGTGCAGCGCCCCCTTGAGCGCCGCTTCCTTGCCGACGTAGCCCAACGCCGGCGGCAGACCGGCCATCGACAAGCACGCCAACACCATCGCGCCGGTGGTCAGCGGCAACCGACGATCCGATCCGGCGAGTTCGGGCAGTGCCCGCGAGCCCACCGCGTGGTCGTAAGCCCCGGCGCACAAGAACAGCGCGCTCTTGTACGTGGCGTGCGCCAGGAAGTAGACGACAGCACCGGTGATCGCGTCCCGGGTGCCGATGCCGACCAGCGCCATCATGAAACCGAGCTGACTGATCGTCGAGAACGCCAGCAGCTCCTTCATGTCGCCGCGGCGCACGGCCGCCGCCGCGGCGAACAGCGCGGTGACCGCCCCGAGCGCGGCGACAGCCGCCCCGACAGCCGGTTGAGTACCGATCGGTTCCGCGAAGCGCAGCAGCAGGTAGAGCCCCGCCGTCACCATCGCCGCGGCGTGCAGGTAGGCGCTGACCGGGGTGGGGGCCACCATCGCGGTCGGCAGCCACACGTGGAACGGCACCTGCACCGATTTCACCGCGGCGGCGACGACCAGCAGCACCAGGAACGGCACCAGCGGCTCCCCGGACCAGCGGGCCGGATCGGTGAGCTCGGTCAGCGCCACGGTGTTCAACCAGGCCCCGGCCAGCAGGATCGCGGCCAGCAGCGCCAGCCCACCGACGAACGTGATCAGCAGGGCGCGCGTCGCGGCGCGGCGTCCGGCCCGCACCGACGCGATGAGCAAGTAGGAGGTCAGGGTCGTGATCTCCCACCCGACGTACAGCACGAGCGCGTCCCCGGCGAGCACCAGCAGCGTCATCGCCGCCGCGAATCCCGCCAGCGCACCGTAGTAGCGCGCCGGATCGGTCTCCCCGCCGTGGAGATACCGTGGCGAATAGGCCAGCACCACCGCACCCACGAAGGTGACCACCAGGGCGAAGACGAGGCCCAACGCGTCGAGCCGCAGGCTCCACTGTGCTCCCAGCGCCGGGATCCACGCCCCCGCCACCGTGATCGGGTCCTCGAGCGCGTCCCCGAGCAGAGTCAGCAGCAGGACCCCGGCACCCGCGGAGAGCACGGCCAGCGGATATCCGGCGCCCACACCGAACCGGCGGGCGAGCGGCACGGCGCCGAGCGTCGCCACCAGCAGCACACCCGGAACGGCGAGCAGCAGCGCTTCAGCCCGCACGACACGAAACACCGTCGGGCGTGCCGCGGACACCGAGGAGCTCTCGGGGCGGAAGCTCCGGCGGAACGGCCCGCGGGACGGTTAAGCGCGCACTCCTCGGCGACGAGGCGATGTCGGCACCGGCGTCGAGGCACGTGTGGCGCGCCGGCCCGGTGGAAGGCACCGGCTCGACCCCGTACCGGCCAAACGCCTCGCAGGACACTCCACACGATGTGCGCGCAACCTCCTCGACCATGACCCGTCCGTACCCGGGCCGTGATGTTTCCAAACCCGGGGTCCGGACGGGAACGTGATCAGCGGGACGACCAGGTTCACGTGCCGGCGTCGTAGTCCTGGACCACCAGCACGAGCAGCCCCGGTGCGGCGGCGACCAACGGGGTGCCGGTGCAGAAGCCGTCGTCGCCGGAGGGCATCAGGCCGGGTCGGCCGCCTGGGTCCGACGAGGCCGATCGCAGGAAACGGCACGCGGCCGGGTACGGCATCGGTCGCCTCGAGCACCACGGGCCAGCCCCGTCCCGTACGACGAACTCGCCGTCCGCTGCGCGGCGGCGGTGCCAGGTCGCAGTCCTCGACGAGCGGCACCCTCACCAGCGGCGCGGGGCCGATGTCAGCGGTGGCTCACCACGTTGATCACTCGGCCGTTGGGATCACGGACGAAGAACCGCCGCACACCCCACTCCTCGTCCTGCAGGGGGTGCACGATCTCCGCGCCGCTGTCCCGCACGATCGCGTAGGTCGCGTCCACGTCATCCACCTCCACGCTCATGTCCGGCGTGATCGGCGCGGTCTTGTCGCTGGTCATGAAGCTGATCTGGGCCGCAGGAGTGGACGGCGAGGCAAGTGTGACGATCCAGCCGAGGTCCATGACCTCCTCGAAGCCCAGCAGGCCGTAGAACTCCCGGTTCCCCTGCGCTGTGTCCGACCGGAGAATGGGCATGACGCGGCGAACGGTCATCGACGACTCCAAGCGAGCAACGGCGTGTCTTCGGACTCCCCCGGAGTGCTACCGCACACCGCCTCCGCACGCACTTTCGCGACAGGCCTCAGTCCCGCCGCGTGCTCTCCGGCGGGCCGAGACAACTGTACCTCTCCCACCCGTGTCCACGACGATCCCCCGCGGCACCACGGCCGGGTCCGCCATCCGGAGTTCGATCAGGTGCACACCGAAATCCGGGCTCGTGTGTCCGGTGGTCGTCCGGTGCCCCAGCCGTGGAGCCGCACGACAGGAGGCACGCCACCAACCGCGGGGTCCGCGGGCACGAACGCCGGTCACCGCGGTCCCGCGAACCGGCGGATCACGCGGTGAACACGACCGACGTTGCCATGATCCCCTTTCGGCGGTACCCGGCGCGGTAACCCGCGTGCTCTCCTGAGGGTTCGACATCACCGTCATCGGCCACGGCGCCCGACGCACACGACCGGACGGAAAGGTGCCCACGTGTTCTGCGGTGGCTGCGATCTGAAGTTCGAACCGACCAAATCCGGCAAGATCCCTCGACACCACGGCAACCTCTTCCACAAGCGTTGGACGTTTTCGCTGCTTCGGACCACGTGGGAGCAGCCGTTCTGCGCCAACAGTGGAATACCGGCCAAACGCGGGGCCACCGACAAACCGAAGCGGGGAGACTCCGTGACCGTGCGGTGCCCCGTGTGCGAGGAACGCACGAGACGCAGCAGGGGTGGTTCACCGCCGATGGGCGTGATCCGCAAGCACCTCCGGCCAGACGGCGCTGACTGCACCTGGTGACATGCGGCCCAGCGAACCGGCGCTCGCGGTATTCCCGCCGGGCTCGTTCCGCGGAATACGCCCGCGAACCCGCCGTCGCGCTCGACGACGGCGGTGTCAGCGCGCGCCGGGAGCACCGAGCGCGGCGTCGGAAACGCCGCGCGGGTCACCACGCCCCGTTCCCCAACTTCCGGAGTCAAGGTTGAACCAGGACCGCACGGACACCGTGCTCCCCGTAGCGATCATCGGCGCAGGTCCCAGCGGCCTGGCGGCAGCGGCCGAACTCGGACGGCGGGGAGTGCGCGCCACGATCCTCGAGAGTTCCGCGCACCTCGCGGCCGGCTGGCGGTACCAGTACGACCACTTACGGCTGCACACCACGCGCGAACTGTCCAACCTGCCCGGCATGCCGATCCCCCGCTCCTACGGGCGCTGGGTCGCGCGCGACGACATGGTCCGCTACCTGGAGGAGTACGCGCACCGCAACGCACTCGACATCCGATTGAACACCCCGGTCGAGCACGTCCGCCGCAACGGCTCCGGCTGGCAGCTGGGCACCCCCGAGGGGCCCCTGGCCGCCTCCGCGGTCGTCATCGCCACCGGACTCAACCGCACCCCGCACCTGCCCGACTGGCCGGGCGCGGAGACGTTCCCCGGCTCCCTGGTGCACTCGGCCCGATACCAGAACCCCGCTCCCTACGAAGGCCACTCGGTCCTCGTCGTGGGAGCGGGCAACAGCGGAGCCGAGATCGCGGTCGCCCTGGCCCGCAACGGCGCGCACCGCGTCTGGTGGTCCGTCCGAACACCACCGAACATCATTCCGCCCGCGGCCGACCGCTGGCAGCGGATGGGAATCCTCGTGGACAAACTCCCCACACCGGCGGCGGACTTCCTCACCACCACGTTCGAACGCGTCTGCCTGCCGGACCTGACCTCCCGCGGGCTTCCCCGCCCCGACGAAGGGCTCTACACCCGGGCCCGGCGCGACGAGCTCAACCCGGTGCACGACCGCGGCCTCGTCGACGAGATCCGGCGGGACAGGGTGCGGCCGGTGACCACCGTCGCCGCGATCGACGGCCCGCAGGTCCACCTGACAGACCGGAGCAGGATCCGCCCCGACAGCATCATCGCCGCCACCGGCTACGCCACCGACCTCGAGAAACTGCTGGGGCCCGCGCCCCTGCTCAGCCCACGCGGGCTGCCCACCGTGCGCGGGTCCCGGACCAGCCCCCAAGCGCCGGACCTGTACTTCATCGGCTTCACCAACCACCCGAGCGGGCATCTGCGCTACGCTGGGCTGGAAGCCCGCGCCGTCGCCAAGGCCGTCCACCGGCGTCGTGAGCACGGTGTCGACACAGCACCGGCGCGCTCAACGACGACCGGACGAATCCCGCCCCGGACCCCCGAGAGCACGTTCACACCCCCGTCCGAGGAGAGCACCAGTCGATGATGTCCACCCTCACCGCGTCGTCGGAACTTTCCGCCTGCTCGTGAACGGGGGTGCTCCCGCCGTCGGAAGACGGGAGCACCCCGCCCCGTTCGAACCACGTCCTTCCCGCCGAACCGAAACGCTCACCCACCCAGGCCGGAGGCGGCCGGCAGGTCCAGATCGGTGTGGGCGAAGTGGTTGAAGTAGTTCGTGAAGACGTTGACGATCACGTGCGTGAACAGCTCGGTCAGCTCGACATCGCTCCACCCGGCCTCGCGGGCACGGGACCACGTTCGTTCGTCGACCTCTCCCCCGTCACGCGCGATGGCGCGGGCCACGTCCAACAGGACGGTCAGCTTCGGATTCGCGTCGATGCCCCCGGCGCGGATAGCCGCGGTGTCCTGCTCGGACCAGCCCGCGGCGAGCGCCCCCTGGGTGTGCGCGGACTGGCAGTAGTCGCAGTCGTTGGTGTTGCCGACGGCCAGCGCGATCGCTTCCTGCGTCGCCTGATCGAAGGTGCCGTGCCGGGCGATCGCGTCCTGGATCCCGCTGTAGGCGGCCAGGACCACGGGCGAGTGGGCCATCTCTCCGTGGATGTTGAGGACCTTGCCGAACTGCGCGCGCAGGGCCTCCAGCTGGTCACGCGCTTCCTGCGGCGCGTTGTCGACCGAGTACACGGGAATCCGCGACATCATCACTCCTGACTGCTTCGGTTTCGTCTCCCCGCTGCGGGGCTACCCCGAGATCCGCGGCGCGAATCACCACGGCACCTCACCGGTGTCTCCCGTCCTCGCCTGCACCGGGTGGTTACTGAGCGGAATCCCCCGCGGACTCTCGCTGCGAGTGCCCCGGCTTCGGGAAGCGTTGACAGGCGTGCACGGTCCGGTCGGTCGTCCGGCGAACACGTCGGCGCCCATCGCAGGCGGCTTCGCGGATCACCTCGCCCACTCGCCGGACGGCGATGCTCCCCCGAGCACACGCCCGCCCCGAGACGCCCCGGCACACGGATCCGACCGCACCAGCGGGCCGCCCGTGTGCCGCATCGGCCTCACCACCGAGATCACCGGAATCGTGGCCCGGCGGAACGGGGAGAACCGCCCCCCTCCGGCCAAGACGTGGGCGTGATCACCAGGGGCTGCACCGGAAGATGCGCGGGGCGTAGGTTGCGCCGTTGATGTCGTGGGGCGTGAACCGTGTGGGGACGTGGATGCCGGGGTGGGTGACCGGTGTCGTCGGTGGACTGGTCCGGGGTGCGCGGCGGATGTTGCCGGACAGTCGGCATCCGGCGCGGGTGGTGGTGGCCGGTTTCGCCGTGACCATCCTGATCGGCACGGTGCTGTTGATGTTGCCGGTCGCCAGCGCGAACGGGCAGCTGACCTCGTGGGTGACGGCGTTGTTCACCGCGACCTCGGCGGTGTGCGTGACCGGGTTGATCGTGGTGGACACGCCCGCGTACTGGTCCACCTTCGGCGAGCTGGTGGTACTGGGGCTGATCCAGGTCGGAGGCCTCGGGATCATGACCCTGGCCTCACTGCTGGGGATGGTGGTCACCCGCAGAATGCGGCTTCGGACCCAGCGCAGCGCCCAGACCGAGACGAAGAGCCTGGTTCTGGGTGAGGTGCGTCGCGTGGTCGTCGGCGTGATCGTGCTGAGCCTGATCATGGAGATCGTCACCGCCGCGATCCTGTCCCTGCGGCTGGTGAACGCCTACGGGTACTCGTGGGCGCACGGCACGTATCTGGGGGTGTTCCACGCGGTCTCGGCGTTCAACAACGCCGGGTTCGCGTTGTACCCGGACAGCCTGGTGCGCTACGCCACCGACGGGTGGATCTGCCTGCCCATCGCGGTCGCGTTCGTGCTCGGCGGGCTCGGGTTCCCCGTGCTGTTCGAACTCACCCGGCACCTGCGGCGCGTGCAGCGCCGCTGGTCGCTGCACGCCCGCATCACGCTGGCCGGCTACGGCCTGATCGCACTGGTCGGGGTCGTGGCCATCACCGGGCTGGAGTGGAACAATCCGGCCACGCTGGGCGCGATGGACACCGACGGGCGGTTGCTGACCGGCCTGTTCCACGGCCTCACCCCGCGCACCGCCGGGTTCAACACCCTCGACGTGGGCGAGATGCAGCCGGCCACGCTGCTGGTCACCGACGTGCTCATGTTCATCGGCGGCGGCAGCGCCGGCACAGCAGGCGGCATCAAGGTGACCACCTTCGCGCTGCTGGCCTTCGTCATCCTCGCCGAAGCCCGGGGCGAGCCCCAGGTGCACATCGCCGGACGCAGACTGCCCACCGAGGTCGTCCGTCAAGCGCTGACCGTGGTGCTGGTGGCCGTGGGCATGGTGTTCACCGCGACCCTGGTACTGCTGGTGCTGACCCGGTTCGGGTTGGACGCCGTGCTGTTCGAGTCCGTCTCCGCGTTCGGCACCGTGGGACTGTCCACCGGCATCACCGGCGAGCTGCCCGCGGTGGGGCACCTGGTGCTGGTGGCACTGATGTTCACCGGCAGGATCGGCCCCATCACCATGGCCTCCGCGCTCGCGCTGCGGGAACGCGGCCGCCGCTACGACCTGCCCGAGGAGCGTCCCATCGTCGGTTGAGCACACTCAGCACATCCACCACGCGGGCCGCGACGACCGGCTCCACCGGAACGGCTCGCCCGTGGGCGGACGGCCACGGGTCGAGCGGACGAACGTCGCCCTTTCGATCTAGCCCAGCCCGTCGAGCACACGGCGAACCACCCGATCCGTCGACAAGCCGTAGTGCTCGTGCGGCGTCGGCAGCGCACCGGCTTCGAGGAACTCGTCCGGCAGCCCGATCGGCACCAGACCCTGGCCGCGTTGTTCCTGACCAGCGCGCTGGCCACCGGTTCGGCGAGACCACCCACGAGCGAATGGTTCTCCAGGGTGACCAGCAGCCGATCGGAGTCTGCCTCGTGCAGCAGCGTCGCCTCGTCGAGCGGTTTGACCGTCGAGCGGTGCACCACCGCGACGTCCACGTTGTGCTCGCTCAGCTCCTCGGCGGCCTCGAGGGCCCGCATCGTCATCAACCCGCTGCTGACCAGCACCGCGTCCCCGCCGTCGCGCAGCCGCTTGGCCTTGCCCAGCTCGAACCGGTAGTCGTACTCGTCGAGCACCGGGGGGAGCCTGCCGCGCAGCAGCCGCAAGTACGTGGGCCCCGAGTCGGCGGCCATGACCGGAACTGCCTGCTCGGTGTCGACCGAGCCGCCCGGGTCCACGATGGTCAGGCCGGGCAGCGCACGCAGAACCGCGACGTCCTCCGTGGCCTGGTGACTGGGCCCGTAACCCGTGGTCAGCCCTGGCAGACCACCGGCGATGTTGACGTTGTGCCCCGGCGACTTCGGGCGCGACCGGTTCGGA
This sequence comes from Actinopolyspora biskrensis, assembly GCF_013408175.1. Classification (GTDB taxonomy): domain Bacteria; phylum Actinomycetota; class Actinomycetes; order Mycobacteriales; family Pseudonocardiaceae; genus Actinopolyspora; species Actinopolyspora biskrensis. The sequence goes on along the minus strand of NZ_JACBYW010000001.1, from coordinate 878,940 downwards.
CGGGAGACCGGCGACAAGAGACCCCTACGTGCTCACTTCCCCACGCGGGCAGTAGCAGGCGACGCAGGCGCCCCCTCACCACTGGCATTTCGGCACCGGCTTCGCTCGTGGCCGCACTACTCGCGTCAGCGCTGAGTCAGCGACATGTCAACCGCACCGTATAGGTTCCGTACTCGACCGGACAGAAGCTGGGCGGCCACGTGACTTCCGTGTCCAGTTGGGTGTCCTCCTGAAGGTGAATCTCATCGAAAAGACCGTCTCGGACGTCACCGCCCCGCACGAGAGCGGTTTCGCCGCGGTAAGGCGTGAAGCAGTGAGGAGAGGAGAAAGTCGCCCCATCGGACGGAGAACAGGACCACTCGGAAACGCCACCGAACTCGTAGCGCGGACGGCAGAGAATACGAGGGAGCTGGTATGAACATCGGAATACGAGACGTCGCCGGATACGTACCCTCGAACATCATCGACAATGATGTGATCGCGCACTGGAGCGGAGTCGACGAGCAGTGGATAGTCGACCGCACCGGCATTCACGAGCGGCGATACGCTCCGGCGAGCGAAAACACCTCCGCTCTCGCGGCAGGCGCGGTCAAACCTCTGCTGGACCGCACGGAGTGCCCCGTCGACGCGCTCATACTGGCAACGTCAACGCCCGACCAACCTCAACCCGCGACCGCGGCGATGGTCCAGGAGCTGGTGGGGTTCGGGCGCCCCGTCCCCGCCTTCGATGTCAACGCGGTCTGCTCGGGATTCCTCTACGCGCTCGACCTCGGGCGCTCCCTGCTCGCGACGCACCATGACTGGACAGCGGTCGTCGTGGCAGGCGCCGACAAGTACTCGTCGATCATGAACGCCAGCGATCCGCGAACGGTGTCCCTGTTCGGTGACGGCGCGAGCGCGGTACTGCTCACGCGTGTTCCCGATGACCACGGCATCATGGGTGTCTCCCTGATTACCGATGGGCACGCGTCCGAACTCGTCAAAGTACCGGGTGGAGGCTGTCGACAACCCGCTGACGGCAGCAAGGGCTCCCCCGAGACCCGCTTCGAGATGGACGGCCGCGCGGTGATGGAGTGGAGCCTGGCGAATCTGCCGCAGGTCGTCGAGTCGGCTCTCGCGGAAGCGGCGCTGAACCCCGAGGACATCGACCGGGTATTCCTCCATCAGGGAAACGCGATCATGGTACGGCGGCTCGCGGAAGCATTGGGAGTGGACCGGAGCCATGTCGCTCTTACCGCTCCCCGGTTCGGGAACACGGCCAGTGCGTCCATCCCCTTGACGATGAGCGCCGATCGGCAACGTCGTGGTTTCGCGCCGAGCGAGAAGTTTCTGCTCGCTTCCGTGGGAGGCGGAATGACGGCCGGTGCCGCGGTCGTCACGTGGTAGCAAGTGGATTTTTTCGAGGAAGGGGGCTGACGATGACATTCGGGAAACACTCCGTGGCCACCCGCGAGAACTTCACTGAAAAGGTAGCGCTCATCACGGGTGGCTCGCGTGGCATAGGACGTGAGATCGCACTCACCCTCGGAACGGCCGGAGCGACTGTGGTGCTCACTTACAAGCACAGCGAAGACGCGGCCAAACGAGTGGTGCAGGATGTGGAGCGGAACGGAGGACGGGCTTTCGCCGTAGCCGCCGACCTCGAAGTCCCCACCGACATCGATTCGCTCTTCGACTTCGTAACTCGACGCTGCGGAAGACTGGACATCCTCGTCGCCAACGCAGCGGCCTCGAGCTTTCAACGAGTAGTGGACGTGAAACCCCACCACCTCGAGCGCTCCTACGCGACGAACGTCCGCTCCTTCGTCCTCTCCGCTCAACGAGCCCTTCCCCTGCTCTCGGAAGCAACCAGCGGTCGCATCATCGCCATGACCAGCTACGGAAGCATGCGAGCTTATCAGAACTACGCCGTGCTCGGTCAGGCGAAAGCAGCCATCGAGGCGTGGGTCCGCTACATGGCATCCGAGTTCGCCCCACACGGCATCAATGTCAACGCCGTGAACGGCGGACTCGTTCGAACCGACTCGCTCAACCACTTCCTGAACACGACAGGAATAGGAGATCACGAGGCACTGAAAGGGCGTATCCCCAAAGAACGGTTCGGTCTCCCGGAGGAAGTCGCCGAGACCGTGATGTTCCTGCTCTCACCCGGCGCCGAATACATCACCGGCCAGACACTGGTGGTGGACGGTGGACTGAGCATGATCGCCCCCCCGTACGCGATGGAACCGAGCGAGGACCGGTGATCCACCGTTCGGTGCGTGGCGGACCGGTCCGGCCGGTTGTACCGCGGACGTGCCGCAAGCGGCCGCTGCTTCGCCACCGCCGCGCAGGGCACGATCCAGCACCCTGCCGAGTCGAGCACCCGAACGCAGCGCTCGTCGAACGCCCCACGACCACGCGCCGCCGGGTGGTGCCTGCTTCGCCCCGCCCGACCGGAAGGCGACGGCACGTGGTTGATCCCGCGAGGACGTCACCGTCCCCGCAGCAGTCGCCCCGCCCCGTGGGGAATCGCGCGGAAACCGACGAAATCGGAGATCGAGAGCCACTCACTCAAACGAGTGAAATCGGTGTTTTCCGTCCCAACACGTCAGGTGACTGTCACAAACTCTTTCCGACCAAAAGGAGGAAGTGATGACACCACCGATTCGCACCCGACCGGACGGCACGAAGTACCCGCTGCGCGGGAGCGGGGGCGGAAAGGGCACCACCGCGATCGTCGCAGGAGGGCTGGCACTGGCCATGTGGGCGGCAGGCGGAGGCACCGGCGGCGTGACACTCGGCGGTTCGGGAACCACTGCGGGATCGATGTCCACCGTAGACGCGGCCACGGTGCGCAGCATCGGGAAGAACCTCCCGAAAGCACGTCGGGACATCAAACACGGCAATCCCCGCCGCGCCTGGAAACGACTCGGACTGCGCCTGGGCCGTCGTGTCACCGATAACGCCCTCGAATGCGTGACAGCCACCTACGGACAAGTGCGGAACCTCCTCGTCCACAGGTCGTGCCGAGATCTACGACGTTTCCAGTTCCCCGTGGAGTACGGCGGTGGGACGATCTCGGTTCTCGTGTCCCGCGTCCGGATGCGTTCCGTCAGCGGCGCCAGAAGCTTTCGCGATCTGATCGACGAACACGGCAGCGGAGACATCCGCCCCGTTCTGCCGACGGTGCGATTCAGCGGCTACCACTACGATTCGAAGCGCCGACGCACCACCGTCTTCCTCGCCGAAACCGAATCCCGCGACGGCAACGTGCCGAAGCAGGTCCTCGATCCGACCGCGAAAGCAGCCGTCACACTGGCCAGCAGCGCGAGGTGAGCGCAGGGCCGGAGCAGCGCTGACGCCGTTCCCCGGCCACGCGCACGCGCTGAATCTGGTGTCGCACTCCCCGAAAACCGCCCCACGGACTCCGCCCGTCGACGAGGATTCGTTCCGACGCCGACTCACCCGCTCCGTTCGCGCACCGCGGCCATCACGTCCGGGGTGACCGCGTCCACGAGGTCGTCGACCTCGTGATGGCGCTCGAGGTATCTCGCCACGAACGGGCACACCGGCACGATGCGGAGACCGGCCGCCCCGGTGTCGGCCAGGGCCCGCCCGATGAGGCTGCTGCCCAGCCCACGCCCGCCGAACTCCTCGTCGATCTCGGTGTGGTAGAAGACGCGCTGCCCGCCGCGGTCGAGGTAGGAGACGTGGCCCGCTTTCCTGCCGTCGACGGTGATCTCGTAGCGGTCCCGGTCAGTCGCCCGGGAGACCGCCACCTCGGGGGAGTCCTCAGCCATGGCTTTTCCTCAGTGCGCCGTGGTGTCCTGGAAGAGCTGCTCGAACGGTACCGGATCGTCGAACGGATCCGTCCTAACACGTTCCGGTTCGGTCCGCACCGCCGTGGCGAGTTCGCCAGCGGCGCGGGTGATGCGCTGGTTGAGCTCGGTGTCGTTGCCCCAGTCGGCACTGGCGGCGTAGACGGCGGTGGGCACGGGCTGCGCACGCAGGTAGGACAGCAGCGGACGCAGCGCGTGCTCGAGGACCAGCGAGTGCCGCTCGGTGCCGCCGGTCGCGGCGAGCAGCACCGGCTTGTACCGCACCGACTCCGGATCGACGACGTCCACGAAGGACTTGAACAGTCCGCTGTAGGAGGCCGTGAACACCGGACTCGTCAGCACGAGCCCGTCCGCCCCGTCGACCAGCTCGAGCACCTGCCGCAGGCGCTGGTTGGCGAAACCGGTGAGCAGGTTGTCGGTGATGTCGTGGGCGTGGTCGCGGAGCTCGACCACGTCGACCGCGGTCTCCTCGCCCTGTTCACCGCGAACGGCCGTGGACAGCCGGTCGGCCAGCAGCCGGGTGCTGGACGGCTGCGACAGGCCCGCGGAGATCGTGAGAACGCTGGTCATTCCGCACTCCCTCCCGTGTTCTGCTGCTGTGCCCGGCGGGACTCGTGGGTGGGCGCCTCGGGCACGTGGTCGGGTTTGCGGGCGGCGAACTCCTCGCGCAGCACCGGAACCACTTCCTCGCCGAGCATGTCGAGCTGTTCCAGCACGGTCTTGAGCGGCAGCCCGGCGTGGTCGATCAGGAACAGCTGACGCTGGTAGTCACCGACGTAGTCCCGGAAGGACAGCGTGCGGTCGATGACCTGCTGCGGGCTGCCCACCGTCAACGGGGTGTCGGCCATGAACCGCTCCAGTGACGGCCCTCCCCCGTAGACCGGGGCGTCGTCGAAGTACGGGCGGAACTCGGCGACGGCGTCCTGCGAGTTGCGCCGCATGAACACCTGCCCCCCGAGCCCGACGACGGCCTGGTCGGCCGAACCGTGCCCGTAGTGCTCGAAACGCTGCCGGTAGAGCTCGACCATGCGCTGGGTGTGCTCCTTGGGCCAGAAGATGTGGTTGTGGAAGAACCCGTTGCCGTAGTAGGCGGCCTGCTCGGCGATCTCGGGGCTGCGGATGGAGCCGTGCCACACGAACGGGGGCACCCCGTCCAGCGGGCGCGGGGTGGAGGTGAACCCCTGCAACGGCGTGCGGAACCGGCCCTGCCAGTCCACCACGTCCTCGCGCCACAGCCGGTGCAGCAGGTGGTAGTTCTCGATCGACAGCGGGATGCCCTGGCGGATGTCCTGACCGAACCACGGGTACACCGGCCCCTGGTTGCCCCGCCCCAGCATCAGATCGACCCGGCCATCGGCCATGTGCTGCAGCATCGCGAAGTCCTCGGCGATCTTGACCGGATCGTTCGTGGTGATCAGCGTCGTCGCCGTCGACAGGATCAACCGTTCCGTCAGCCCCGCGATGTAGCCCAGCATCGTCGTCGGCGAGGACGGCACGAACGGCGGGTTGTGGTGCTCACCGGTGGCGAACACGTCCAGGCCCACCTCCTCGGCCTTGCGGGCGATGGTCACCATCGCCTGGAGCCGCTCCCCCTCGGTGGGGGTCCGCCCCGTCGTCGGATCCGGCGTGACGTCCCCGACCGTGAAAACCCCGAACTGCATAGCCGAACTCCCAACTAATTCAAATTTTAACTATTGGGGAAACCGCAGTGGGAAGAACGCTATTCCGCTTCGACCGACCCGGTGACACAGGACACGCAGACCGTCGAATCAGCGGGAAGAGCACCACCGCCGCGCTCCCGGACGGACGCGGTTCCGGACCCGCTGGGCGGGGCGGTCGCCGAAGCGACTCACCGGCCTCACCCTCCCTGCTCTCCCGGAGCCTCGGTCAGCGCCGGACGCGGAGTTCCGTCGCTCGACTGCCCGGGGAACTCGTGCAGCCGAGCACGCAGGCGGGAGAACACGTTCGTGAGCACTTCCAGCTCGTGCTCGTCGAGGTCATCGGTGAACAACCGCTGCACGGTCCCGACGTGGTGGCGGTAGGCCGCGCGCAGCGTTTCGAGGCCGCTCGCGGTCAGCACCGCGTAGTTGACCCGCTTGTCCTCCCGCGAGGGCTGCCGCAGCACCCAACCGCGTCGCTCCATCGCCTTGATCTGATAGGTCAGCCGGCTCGGCGAGAACACCATGCGCGCTGCCAGGTCCCCCATCCGCAGCCGGTGCTCCGGCCCCTCCGACAGCACCAGCAGCACGTTGTAGTCCCGCAAGCTCAGCCCGGCGGCCGCGCGCAGGTCCTCGTCGAGCCGGGTCTCCAACAGCAGGCTCGCCTCGATGTACGGCCTCCAGGCTCGCCGCTGCGGCGAACTCCGCCAACTCCCCATGCCAACAGCGTACGCTTTATTTCAAACACTGAAATAAATACAGCTCACGGGGAGGCCCCGCTCGGCCCGCACCACGACACGGACCCCTTCGGAGGCGCATCGAGCGAGCACCCCGAGCCGCCACACCGCGCGCGTTCCCCCGCACGACTCACCCCGCGCGCCGCCACCGCTCGAACCAGTCGGCAGCGGCGCGCAGCGGCACCGGCACGGGATCGATGGCCGGATACCAGGCACGTTCCCACTCCAGCGAGATCCACCCCGCCCACGACTGCAACAAGCGCCCGCACTCGGCGAGCGGGACATCCCCCTCGCCCGGTGGGACCGGTGTCCAGGAATCCGCCCTCCGCGCGTCCTTGAGCTGGAAATAACCGAGGTAGTCGCCCAGCAGCTCCCGTGTCTCCGCCGGGGGCTCGCCCGTCCGCCACGGGTGCAGCGCGTCCCACAGCACGGCCACGGCCTCGGGCGCACCGAACGGCTCCACCAACCGGCGCGCGAGCCCGCCCGTGGGGTGCGAGTCGTGGGTCTCGACGAGCAACGTGACACCCCGCTGCTCCAGATCGGGCAGCACGGCCCCGATCCGCTCCCGAGCGGGACCGTCCGCACCGGACTCCCCGCCCGGGAAGACCCGCACCGCGGGCGCACCGATCAACCCGGCCAGCTCGACGAGGGAACGCAGCTCCGCGATCGGAGGTCCGTCCGGGCCCGGAGCGCACACCTCGACGTAGCCCGCCAGGCACGCCACCTCGAGCCCTTCGCCCTCGATCAGCCTGCGCGTGTCCCCGACTTCCCGGGGCGTCATCCCCAGCCGAACCTCCTCGTCCGGGTGCACCCGCAGCTCCACACCGTGACAACCGTGCTCACGAGCGACCCGCGCGGCCTCCCGCACCGGTGTGCCCGGCATTCCGAGCGTGCTCACCGCGAACTTCCAACTCATGGAGCCCTCACCTCACTCATTCCCGGACAGCGCCCGCAGGCGCGCGAGCAACGCGCGGGACCGAACCGGCCGTGCGATCCCGGACAGCCGGTCCGCGCCGGCCGGGAGCACCGCACCACACTCACACAGCGGCGCGCCGGAACCGCTGCCAGGCGGCACCGGAGCAGGTGTACTGGATGAGACGGGCACCGTCGGCAGTGGACTCGTCGGCCACGTCCAGGCACTTGCCGGAGTGCCGGGCGGTGAAGGTGACGGAATCGTCACCGGAGTCACTCACCCGCCACTGCTGCTCCTGCCCGGAACCGCACCGCTGCTGGACCACGGCCGCACCGTCGCCTGTGGACGCCCCCTCCACGGCCAGGCACATCGAACTGTGCCGGGTGGCCAGCCGGACGTAGTCACCACCGACGTCCTCCAGCCAGAACCGCTGGTTGCCGCCGCCGTTGCAGGGGTACTGCGCCAGCTGCTCGCCCGCGAGCTGAGCACGCGCGGGGACGTCCACGCACTTGCCGGAGTGCCGGGCGGTCAGGGTCTCGTAGGGCCCACCGCTCGTTCCGACGGTGCCCGCCGCGGTGTCGACGGTCAGTTCCGGCGCCCAGTCCATCCGGATGGTGCGGTCGTCGGGGAACCGCAGCGGCAGCCACACGTAGCGCGAGTCGTTGACCGGCCCGCCCCAGGATCCCGCCCAGCGGTCACCGAGGTAGAGGTAGGAGGTGGCCCCGGTGCCCTGAATCGGCAGCACCCAGGCGGTCTGGGACCCGTAGGCGGTGGAGTCGCCCACGTCCCGCATCCCGCTCCAGCCGCCGTCGAGGCTGGTCGAGGTGGCGTACTGCTGCTGATTGGGATCCCAGCCCGTGGCCCCGGACGTGAGCATGAAGTAGACGCCGTCGCGCTTGAAGAGGGCCGGGGCCTCGCGGTGACCCCCGGGCCACGGGTTGGCCACCAGGCTCTCCACCGCCGTGTAGTCCTCGGTGAGCCGGTAGATGTGCAGATCCAGGTTCTCGTTGGCGGCCGAGGCCATGTATCCGGTGCCGTCGTCGTCGACGAAGACCGTGATGTCGCGGGACATGTTCCCCAGCGGCCGGGAGCTGCCCTGCCAGCTGTAGTCCCCGTCGACGGTGTCGGAGACGGCCACGGCCGCCCGGGCCTGGCTGTAGTCCTGGTCGTTCTCCTTGTGCATCCACATTACGAATCGGCCGGTCGACTCGTCGTACATCACCTTCGGTCGCTCGATGTTGGCGCTGCCCAGCTCCGGCGCGGAGGAGGCGCTCAGCACGTGGTTGCGGAACCGCCAGTGCTTCAGATCGGTCGAGCGGTACGCGGAGACGTGCCGGAAGGAGTCGTCCGCGGCGCGGTTCTCCCCGAACCAGTAGTAGTAGCCGTCGACCTCGATGACGCCTCCGCCGTGCGCGTGCACCGGCTCGCCGTTCGGAGCGGTGAACTGCGTGCCGTTCCGGACGGTGACGGGATCCGCCTGCGCAGGCGGGACCACGAGCACCGTGGCGCCGAGGCTCAGGCACGCGACCGCCACCAGCAACCAGAGACCGCGCGCGCCCCTTCTCCGTGATCCGCGCCGTGCTGCCGGGGACATGACCACTCCTTCCACTGTGGAACTCCGTGGCCCCGCCGGACCAGTGCTGTTCGGCGGGACCGGGTGAGACGGCGAGACGGAGCGCGGAACGCCCCCGGCACGGGCTCCGTCGGGCGCCCCGCTCTCCGTGCTCGACAGCTCGTCACCGGCCCACCGGAACCGAGGACCGGTGCTCGCCTGCCGCGGGAGCCGCGGGAGCCGCGTGGCCCGCGCCGTCCCAGGCGTGGCGAAGCCGGTCGATCATGCTGTCGTTGCGCACGCGCAACGACAGGTCGGTGCCGCTGCCCTCCAGGGCGTAGAGGGAGTACCAGTCGTAGTCGGGCCGGTAGGTGTGCTTGCCGCCGAGGGCCGGCCAGTAGACCGCACCCATGTCGTGGGAACGGACGGCGTCGGTGGCCGCGCGGATGTAGCGGACGAAGTTGTCCGCGCTGCCGGCCTCTCCGTAGTTCCTGCCGTCGTCCATCGGAGCGCCGAACTCGTCCAGCACGGTGCGGGAACCGCACTCACCGATCCGGGAGTCGAACAGCTCCCGCCACTCGTCGTAGCTCATCGAGTCGAACTGGAACGCGTACAGGTGCAGCGACAGGTACGTCCCGGCGAGACGGCTGTCGTGGCACACGGAGGTGACGTCACCGTTGTAGCCGTGCCCGCTGACGAAGATCCGCTTCCTGGGAACCCACGGGCGGTCGGCGATCCACTGGGCGGCGACGTCGGCCCACTCGGCGGCGCTGTAGCCGTGGGGTTCGTTCATCGGCTCGAAGTGGACCCGGCCGTCGAACCGCCAGCGGGAGGCGACCGCGTCCCACATCGCGTTGAAGGCCTCCGTGTCGGCGATCCGGCCGTCCGAGGACGCCCCGTCCTCCCAGTAGGACAGGATCACCTTGAAACCGTTCTCCGTCGCGGCGTCGACGGCCCCGGCGTAGGCGTCACCCCACTCCGTGCCGGGAACGGAATGAGTGTTGATCGGCAGTCGAACGGTGTTGGCCCCGCTCGTCTCCCGGAACTCCTCGTAGACGGCACTCGCCTTGGCCTTGACGGTCGCGTAGTCGTCGGAGACGTTCAACCCCTCGGGAACGACGGGGCCGTCGACGAAGTTGTCCTCGGGCCTGGCCCAGTTCACCCCCTGGAAATCGGCGGCCGAGTGGGCCCGTCCCACCGCCTGCCCCGCGGACTGCTCCGCGGGGCGCTCCGCCGCGGTCGCCGAGGTGTACGACAGCGCGGAGAACGGCACGGCGAGAAACGCGGAGAGCGTGGCCGCCAGAACACGGCGACGGCGACGCTCCCGAGCGGAGCCGGTGGAACGCCCCCGCTCGGGGGAGCGCTTGGCGAGTAACGGAGTCATGTTTTCCCCAAGGTCGGTGATGTCCGGGACTGTGCTGATCAGGCCGGTGATCTGTTGCCGGGAGGCCGGTTCACAGGAACGCTCGGCGGACCGGGAAAAGTCCGGAAACTGTGGACACCTCGCTTCGTCCATGACGGACCTTCCACTCCTTCCGCGTCCGAGTGACGACAGTCACTTCACCGCGTGACACAGTTCCGAGTCAACACAATCGCAACTAAACGATCACAATCGATCAGAAACGAAACCGCCCCAGCTCGCTCGTCCGGAGTCGATCCACTCCGACGCCACGACACTGCCGTCGCACCACCCGGGCGACCGAGGAAGGAAGCACGGCGGCACACGAACTCCCAGCGGGTCCGACGACTGCGAAACCGAATCGGTAAAACGTTTTACAGCGAGCGTCGCGGGAGACGCGACGCGGGCGGCGAAACAACCCCACGCGGCGACCTGTCGGAACAGTGGAGCCATCTCCACGCGGCGCCAACACCTCTTGACGGGACGCTGTGACTCACTTAACTTCAGCACATTCTAAAACGTTTCAAGACAGGAGGCCGCATGCGCACGCTCTGGGAAGCCGCACCCGAGTTACCGCACTCAGCACTGCCGGAAAGGTCCGTCTGACATGCGCAGAGCCGTACTCGCGACCCTGCTGATCACCGCCGCGCTCGTGATGCCCACCAACGCCGCGGCCGATCCGCCGGACTTCGCCCAGAACCCCGGAAACGCCGATCCCGACGCGACCCTGCTGTCGGACACGGTGCTCGACCGGTCCGCGCTGTACTTCGTCTCCTACGACGGAATCGTCAACAACAACTCGTTCCAGCAGGACGCCGTCCGCACCCACGCCGGCTACCAGTACGCCGCCTGGTACACGGACAGCCGCAACGCCGTCGTGGGCCGCAGGCCGTTGCACGGCAACGGCGGGTGGCAGACCGTGACGTTGCCGCACGAGCTCAGCGTCGACGACTCGCACAACGTCATCTCCCTCGGGATCTCTCCCGTCGACGGGCGCCTGCACGTCGCGATGGACACGCACAACAGCCGGATCCACTACGTCGGGTCCACCGAAGGGCTGGCCTCCCGGCCCGCCGCCCACCCCTGGACCTCCGAGGTGTTCGGCGAGGTCCGGCGCACGCTGGGCGACGAACGGCTCGGGTCGATGACCTACCCGCGATTCGTCGTCACCCCGCAGGGCAAGCTCCAGTTCAGCTACCGCACCGGAGGCTCGGGCAACGGCGTCAACGAACTGGCCGAGTACGCCAACGGCACCTGGGACAAGCTCGGAGGCTGGACCTCGGCGACCGGAGCGTGGACCGCCCCGAACGGCGCGGTGTCGAACACCCGCAACATGTACCTGCACGGGTTGACCTACGACGACAACGGGCGGCTGCACGCGGCCTTCACGTGGCGCGAGGGCGACCGGTCGGTGCTGTGCGACCCGGGCGGACTGGCCAACCACGACACCGGCTACGTCTACAGCGACGACCAGGGCCGGACCTGGCACAACGGTGCCGGGGAGACCGTCGGCGTCACCGGCCGGGACCCGGTGGCCGTCGACTCCCCGGGGATCGTGGCCGACCCGCTCGGGCCCGATCACGGGCTCATGAACCAGGAAAGCCAGGCGGTCGACTCCACCGACACGCCGCACGCGGTGATCAGCTACGTGCCCGGCCGGTTCACCCGGTGCGTGACGGACTACTCCGAGCAGCGCGCCGAACACGGCCGCACGTTCCACCTCGTCCGCGGTGACGACGGCGACTGGACCAAGCGCGAGGTCCCCGTCCCGCCGGACTCCACCCAGCGGACCCAGCTGGTCTTCGACCAGGACGACAACGCCTACCTCGTCATGCCGAAGGGCAGGATCGTGGCAGCCAGCGCGGCCAGCGACTGGACCGACTGGACCGTGGTGTTCGACCGCCCCGGCATGAACGCCTTCGGCGAGGTCAACGTGGACACCTCCCGGCTGGCGGCCGACGGTGTGCTGTCCGTGCTGTACCAGGAGGCGTCGGCGGGAACGACCCCCTCACCCGTGCACGTCGCCGACTTCCGGCTCGGCTGAGCCCCCTTGCCTCCCGCCGACCGCAGCGCGCCACGCCTGCGGTCGGCGGGACTTCCACCCCTCTCAGCAGTCCGGTGCCCGGAGCCCGTTCAGCCGACCGCGCGATGCTCAGACGGGATCTACGCCGGAAAGCGTGGGCTCGACCGGGCGAATGGTGCCGTCCTCGGCGTAGCGCAGCCGGTCGATGGTGACCTCACGGTGGGTGCCGTCCCCGTCCGGGATCGCGTGGCGGTGGTAGGCGATGAACCACTCGCCGGTCTCGGGATCCCGCACCGTCGAGTGATGCCCGGTGCCGTAGATTCCCAGCGACGGCCGCTTGGTGAGGATCTCACCCCGATTGCGCATGTCCTCCATCATGGGGCTGCTGCCGGTCGCGTACCCGACGCGGTAGTCCTCACTGCGGGTGTCGCCGATGGACCAGCTCAAGTAGTAGGTACCGGCGCGCTCGTGCATGAACAGTCCCTCGCGGAAGCCGTCCAGCCCGGTCAGGTGCTTGACCTCGGAGCGGTCGAACGAGACCATGTCGTCGTTCAGCGGCACCACGTAGGCGTGCCCGTTGCCCCAGTACAGATAGGACTGACCGTCCTCGTCGGTGAACACGGCCGGATCGATGGCCTGCCCGCCGTGCGGATTCACCGAGACCAGCGGCTCACCCGAATCGACGAACGGCCCGGTGGGACTGTCCGCCACGGCGACACCGATCCTGGTGTCGGCGGTGAAGTAGAAGTAGTACTTGCCGTTCTTCTCGATCGCCGCCGGCGCCCAGGCTCGCTCGTCGGCCCAGGAGACGTCCGTACCGAGGTCGAGGATCGTGTCGTGCTCGGTCCAGTCGACCAGGTTCGTGCTCGACCAGGTCTTGAACGAGTCGCTGCCCCACCCCGGGTAACCGTCCGTGGTGGCGTAGATGTAGTAGGTGTCGCCGAAACGCACGATGTTCGGGTCGGCGTTGTAGCCGGGCAGGCTGGGACTGTTCATCTCCACCGCCCGCACCGTCCAGGTCCGGGACTCGTGGGCCCTGCTGCGCACCTCGTACTCCACCGGACTGGTGAAGTCCTGGGTACTGCCATTGCCGGGACGAATCGTCGAACGCTCGGCGATGTCGAACTCCGGCCGCAGCTTGCGCAACTCCGTGCCGGGCTCGACGGGCAGCACCACCGTGCCCACGTCCTCGTCGATGAGCGCCTCGGTCTTGAGCGAGTCCAGTCGCACACCGGCGATCGTCGTCGCGTTGCCGTCGAGCCAGGACGCCTCATCGGTCTCGGCGGAAACCGCGGTCGGCGCGAGCAACGAGACGCCGAGTAGCAGTGCCAGACAGGACGGGATCAGCCGGGAAACGCTTGCGGGAAGTTTTTTCGCCATCGGTGTCCTACTCTCCGTTCGACGCACACGCCGCAGCGCGTGCGAGGTGGTCGGGGCTGCGACCGGGTGCGGGCCGCGCGGTCGCTACCGGGGTTTCTCCAGCACGACCACTCCCCTGGCCGGGACCACGGACGCGGCACCGCGCTGCTGGGCACGCGCACTCCGGGCGATCTCCGTTCCCGCCACCCCGGCCAGCTCCACGTCCTGCTCCGTCCGGTTGATCAGGAACCAGTACCGGCGCTGCGCGCCGTGCCGCACCACCAGCTGCACTCGTCCCCGCAGCTGTTCGGGAAGCTCGCTGACCACACCCGCCCTCGCGAGGACAGTGCGCAGCACGCGCTCCAGGCCCTCCGCCTCCAACCGGGTGGACACGTAGGAGGCCGAACCGCTCCCCCGCGGATTGCGCGTGATCGCCGGACGCCCCGCGTAGTCGCCGGTCCGGTAGGAGGCGAGCACCTCGACGGCCTCTCCGGTGAGCTCGATCCGGTCGGTCCAGAGCGTGCCGGTCGAACCGTCGTCGAGCTCCACAGATTCCACCTCGAACAGGGGACCGAACTCCTCGATGCGGATGCCCAGCAGCTCACGCAGCGCCCCGGGGTAGCCACCGAGCCGGACGTGGTCGTGCTCGTCGACCGTGCCGGAGAAGTACGTGGTCACGAGATGCCCACCGGCCTCGACGAACCGGTGCAACCGCTCGGACGACTCGTTCGGCACTACGTGCAGCACCGGGGCGATGACCACCTCGTAGCGGTCGAGGGGGACCTCGGCGGGGACCACGTCGACCACGATGCCCAGCTCGACCAGAGCCGAGTACCAGTCCAGGGCCTCCCTCCGGTAGTCCAGCCGGCACGTGGGAAGCGAGTCGAGCTCGCTGGTCCACCACGACTCCCAGTCGAACAGCACGGCGACCCGCGCCCGAGCTCGGGACGAGCCCACCACGGTGGAGAGTCCATCGAGGACCCCGCCGAGCTCCTTGACCGCGCGGAACGTTTCGGTGTCCTCCCCCGCGTGCGGAAGCATCGCCGAGTGGTACTTCTCCGCCCCCGCGCGGGACTGCCGCCACTGGAAGAAGCACACAGCGTCGGCACCGTGCGCGACGTGGACCAGCGAGTCGCGGCTCAGTTCGCCCGGCTTCTTGGGCTTGTTCACCGGACGCCAGTTGACCGCGCCGGTGGCGTGCTCCATGAGGAACCAGGGTCTTCCCCCCGCGATCCCGCCGGTCAGGCCGGCCGAGAAGGACAACTCGTCCAGCGCCCGCGGCCCCGGATTCAGGTAGTGGTCGTTGGACGCGAAGTCGACCTCACCCGCCCAGTCCGCGTAGTTCATCCCCCTGGCGTTGCCCATGACCTTGACTACTCCCCGCCCCGGAGGGCGGGGATTTCCTTCCGGCTCGCGCCGGAAGGTTCCTGCTTCCTAGCCGGCTGCCCCGTCCGGGAGGACTCCCGTTGAGGTCTGACACCGGCTCCCCAGGCCGACACCGCCAGCCCGGCGGCCTTGATGTTCTGGGCGGCGTTGACGTCGCGGTCGTGCGTGGTGCCACACCCGTTGCATATCCACGTGCGGATGTGCAGCGGCATCGACTCAGCGAGTCCGCCGCAGGCGGAACACGTCTTGCTGGAGGGGAACCAGCGGTCGACCGCGATCGCCTCTCGGCCGTACCAGGCGGCTTTGTATTCCAACATCGTGCGGAACTGTGCCCAGGCAGCATCCGAGACTGCCCGCGCGAGCTTGCCGTTGCGCAGCATGGTGCGCACCTGAAGGTCTTCGAGCACGACCGTTTGGTTGTCACGGACGAGTCGGGTAGTGACCTTGTGCAGGTGGTCACGACGCCGGTCGGTGATCCGTGCGTACACACGGGCCACGTCGCGGCGAGCCTTGGCCCGGTTGTTCGAGCCTTTCTGCTTGCGGGCGAGTTCCCGTTGGGCTTTCGCCAGGCGCCGCCGGTCGCGGCGCTCGTGTTTCGGGTTGGTGACCTTCTCTCCTGTGGACAGAGTCGCCAGCGAGTCCACCCCGACGTCCACGCCCACCGTATTGTCCGTGGGCTCGTGGTGGTCGGTGCTGGTTTCGACCAGAATGGACACGAACCATCGGTCGGCCGCGTCGCGGGAGACGGTGACCGTGGACGGCTCCGCTCCATCCGGTAGGGGGCGGGACCACACGATGTTCAGCGGATCGTGCATCTTGGCCAGCCTTAACCGGCCATCGCCGAACGTGA
The DNA here is from genome assembly GCF_013408175.1 of Actinopolyspora biskrensis. Classification (GTDB taxonomy): domain Bacteria; phylum Actinomycetota; class Actinomycetes; order Mycobacteriales; family Pseudonocardiaceae; genus Actinopolyspora; species Actinopolyspora biskrensis. The sequence continues at coordinate 863,242 of NZ_JACBYW010000001.1, read as the reverse complement.
ACGCTGAGCGGGTATACTCCGCAGACTGGCGCGACATCTTACGCGATTTGAACGTCGGGTACTTCGCGCGCTTGTCGAAGAAGTTCGTAAATGCCGTTTGCAGGTGTCGCAGGGTTTGTTGCAGCGGCACCGACGACACCTCGCCCAGGTAGGAGAACTCGTCCGAGCGTTTCCACTCGGTGAGTAGTTTCGACGTCTCGGTGTAGTTCACACGGCGCTGTTCGGTGAACCACGCGCGGGTCCGCGCGTCGAGAGCGAGGTTGTAGACCTTGCGGACGCAGCCGAACGTACGCAACAGCTCCTGCCGCTGCTGCTCGGTGGGATAGAAGCGGTACTTGTACGCCCGCTTCACCTGCATCCTGCCCATACTTCACACACTAGCAGTGTTGTTTGTGAGTCCCTGTCTCGGACGGTCACCGAACAACACTCGGGATCGACTCCTGTCCAACCTGAACACCGAGATTACCGCTGATCAGAGAGCCGATGAAATTGGTCGTCACCGGAACCGCCGGGGTGACCGAGCGCAGCACGTCCCGCTCTGCTCGAAGGTGTTCCTTGAGCGAGTCCGAGCAAAAACGTCGGAAGTCGAGCTGCTGAGTCGAGTTCGGGAACGCCGCGGCCAGCCGCGGCGGCAGAATCTCCTCCCAGTCGCCGTAACGCTGCGACCAGAAGTCCGTCGCCCACACCTCGTTGAGTCGCTCCACGCTTCCGTAGCGGGAGCGCAGCCAGCTCCGGAAGGCACGGGCGGCGTCATCGGAGTGGTCGTGGACGTTGTGGCAACCGAGCTCGTTGGAAACGTGCCAGGCGACCAGGGCCGGGTGATCGCGGTACCGCTCGGCGAGCGTCCGGACGAGTCGCAGCGCGTAGTCCCGGAACACCGGGGAGGTGGGCCGCCAGTGCTGGCGCCCGCCCGGCCACAGGGTCCGCCCCCGCCGGTCCACCGGCAAGATCTCCGGGTGGCGGGCGGCCATCCACGGAGGTGGCGAGGCCGTTGCCGTGGCCAGGTCCACCGCGATCCCGTGCTCGTGCAGCAGGTCCATGACCTCGTCCAGCCACCCGAGATCGTGGACTCCCGGCTCGGGTTCGATGCGGGCCCAGGAGAATATTCCGAGCGACACGATGTTCACCCCGGCCTCGTTCATGAGCCGCACGTCCTCGTCCCAGACGTGACGCGGCCACTGGTCCGGGTTGTAATCGGCGCCGTAGGCGATTCGCCCCTCCCACCGGGTCCCGGTGAACCAGCTCGCCGAAGACGGTCCGTATGACACGACAACTCCTGTTCGGTTGGGACGGGCCAGCGTGCCCGCTCGGTGGGACGAACCCCTGTCCCGAGACGTCACCGGCCCCGGAGGGGACCGGACCGTTCGGGCACGCCACCCCGCTCCCCGCGACCGCTGTTCTCCGTCGCCCGGTGGCGCCCGGCGAAAGCCGGTTCACGGAACTCCGGGCAGCTCGACCGTGGTGCTCATCCCGTCGGGCCATTCCACTGTCACGTCGTGTCCGCCTTCCCCGTCGGGGCGCGCCAGTACGGTGGGATCCGCCGGTGGCGCTCCCCCTCGGTCGAGGAGGACGCCTCCGGCCAGCACCTCGCCCACCGGAACACCGTCGGTGGCCAGCCACGGGATGGCCGTCCACGCACCGAGCGGACTCGTGCCGAAGTCCGCTGCGAGCCCGCCGCCGGTGAAACCACGAATGCCGGACACCAGCGAACGCAGTTCGGAGCTCTCGAACGACACCCGCGCACGCCGCGTACCGTCCCGAGCCGCGGGTTCGCTGTCGGAGGCGACCGGCCAGCCGCCCATCCGGACGAAACAGCCCGGAGCGAGCGCGTCCGAGCCTGCGGCGTCCACCCGGACCAACCGCACCTCCGCTCCGGCGCGCAGCACCGAGGCGACCGTCAGCACCGGCCCCTCGACGACCGGTCCGTGCCTGCCGTACCCGTGGTCGGCCGTCTCGTCGTCGTGCGCATCGATCCAGCAGGCCCGGCCTCGGGTGGCCGCCGTCAGGACGTCGCCCGCCGCTTCGCGCGCGTACAGCCGCTCGAACCCGGTCCGGTGCGTCGCGTTGCCGTCCGCGGAGACGATCGCCACCGTGTTGTCCACGGGGTCGACGACGGTGGCTCCGGTGAGCGGGGGCGACGTCGCCGTGGAGTAGCCGATCCTGGCGTACAGCGCGGAATCGGCTCTGCGCTCACCGGGCTCGGCGTGATCGGTGCCGTGGTTGAGCACGATCGCGACACCGTCCGCGCGGCGGTGCGAGACCAACCACCCCGGCGCGGCCACCACCCGACCGTGGTCGGAACTCTCGCTGGGCAGCGGTTCTTCGACCGCGTTCCAGACTGGATGGTGCGCGGGCAGGGCCAGCCCGAGCATCCCCTTGCTCGCCCAGTACGGCGACCCCGCACCGGAGTAGGCCTGCCGCATCCCCGGCCAGGAGCCGTGCCAGCCCAGATTCAGCAAACCGTCCGAGTCGGGAACGCCGTGGTCCGTGAAATGCCGCAGGACACCGCTGCACACCCGGCGCACCAGCCCGGGAGGCTGTCCTCCGTGCCCGGTGATGGCACCGACCCAGAACGGTGCCGCGGCGGCGAAGCGGTAGATCAGGCTGCGCCCCTGCAGCAGCGGTGAACCGTCGGCCCCCACGAGATGGACGAGATCGTCCAGACAGCGGGTCAGGTCGGCGGACCACGTGCTGTAGGTCTCGGCCGTGCACAGCGAGCCGACGACGTCGAACCACTGCGTCCACAGCATCGGGTACAGGTGCAGCGCCCAGCCGACGTAGTGGTCGAAGGCCCGCTCCCGCCCGTCGCTGTACCAGCCGTCGCCGCGCCGCAGCGAGGCGTGCACGGCGAGGTCCTCCTCGATGTCGGCGGCGGACCAGGGCCCGCCCACCTCACGCAGGAAGGACTCCACGATGACGCGGAACCACACCCAGTTGATGGGCGGATACGATTGTCCGACCACAGTGGACAACCAGTCGACGACCCGCAGGCGCACGCGATCGTCGAGCTCGTCCCACAACCACCGCCGCGTGATCCGCAGGATCAGCGCGATCGAGGCAGCCTCGACCTTGGCCTGCCCCAACTCGTCCGGCCGGGGCCAGCGTTCCGGCGAAGCCGGATCCGTGCCCGCGGCGAGCCCCTCGGCGTACCGCTCCAGCAAACCGGTCGGATCACGCCCCTGCTCACCGACCACCCGGAACCCCTGCAGCAGGAACGTGCGCGCGAACCCCTCGAGACCGTCCGCACTCGACCCGTTCGCGCTGACCGGGCCCGGCAGGTCGAAACGCGCCCCCAGCGGGGACCGGTACCGCTGGACCGCGTGCAGCAGCCCGTCGGCCGTGCTCGCCCAGTGCTGCCGCGTCCAGCCCGTGTACGGGCTCAGCTCACGGTTCTCCACCGGTGTCACGCCTGCACCTCCAGACTCCGCCGCGTCACGGGGGCCCTGGGCGGAAGCCCCGAGACGTAGCGATGCAGCTCGTCCAGGGCCGCCGCGCTCATGCGCCGGGTCTCCTCACCGAGGGATCCCGCCACGTGCGGGGTCAGAACCACGTTGGACAAACCGTGCAACGCGGAATCGGCGGGCAACGGCTCCGGATCGGTGACATCGAGAATCGCGTAGATGTCCCGAGCACGACACGCCCGCTCCAGGGCGGCGGTGTCCACCAGGGCGCCCCGGGCCGTGTTGATGAGCACGGCACCGGGCGGAAGCGCCTCCAATTCGGGCTCACCGATCATCCCCCGGGTCCGCGGCAGCAGCGGCGCGTGCAGGCTCAGCACGTCGGCCTGCGGCAGCGCCTGCTCCAACGTCGCCGGTAGCGCACCGGCCGCGGTGATCTCCGCGGGGTCGGCCACGGGATCGACCACCAGGATCCTGTTCGAGTCGAATTCCCGGAGCAAGTGGACCACGCGCCTGCCGACCCGCGAGAAGCCCACCACCACGACGGTCTGCTCGTCGCGCATGCGCACCTGCCGGTCACCGTCCCAGGAGTGCGAACGGCCGAGCAGGAACGGAACCTTCTTGCCCGACCAGAGGACCGCGGCGAGGGTGTAGCGCGCCACCGGCTCCGCGTTGACATCGGCGGCGGTCGTGACCAGCACCTCCCGGTCGAAGACCTCCTCGCCGACGTGCCCCCGCACACTGCCCGCCGCGTGCAGCACCGCTCTCAGCTCGGGAGCCGCCGCCATGACGTCCGCGTCCAGCGGGGGGCACCCCCAGGAGGTGATCAGCACCTCCACTTCGGCCAACCGCCGACGCACCCCGGCGGAGCTCAGTTCCGCACTGCTGACGGGATCTCCCAGCGAGGCCAGTTCACGCAAGCGATCCATCTCCTGGTCGCCGAACTGGGCGAGCAGGGTTTTCCGGTCCATCACCAGCAGCGCTTCCGGGCGCTCCGAACTCATTTCACACTCCCCGCGGTCAAGCCGGACCGCCATTGTCGTTGCAGCACCAAGAACGCGACGATGATCGGGAACACGGCGAGCAGTGACCCCGTGATCACCAGGGGGTTGTACTGCGGGAACTGGGACACTCGAGTGCTCCACTGATACAGCCCCAGACTGAGCGGAAAGAGCCTGGGATCGGTCAACATCACCAGCGGAAGGAAGAAATTGTTCCAGATCTGCACGAACTGGAAGAGGATGATGGTCACGAACCCGGGGCGCATCATGGGCAGCGCCACCCTGAAGAACGTCTTCAGCTCTCCCGAACCGTCGATGCGCGCGGCCTCGAGCACCTCGTCCGGCACCGCGGCCTCGGCGTAGACCCGCGCCAGGTACACGCCGAACGGATTGGTCAGCAACGGCAGGAACACGGCCCAGAACGTGTCGACCAGCCGGAACTCGGAGGCCATCAGGTACAGCGGCAGCGCCAGGGCCGTGGTGGGCACCAGCACCCCGGTCAGGGTCACCGCGAACAGCGTGCGCCGCCCCGGGAAATCCAACTTGGCGACCGCGTAGCCGCACGCGGTGCAGATCAACGCCCCCAGCACGGCACCGACACCCGCGTACAACACGGAATTGCGCGCCCAGGCCAGGAACACACCGTCCGCCTCGGAGAACAGGGCCCGCAGATTCGCGGGGAGGTTCCAGTCCGCGAATTCGAACGCCGAGGTCGTGGAGAAGTCCCCGAGCGACTTCGTCGAGGAGGTGACCAGCCACACCAGGGGAAGCACGCTGTACAGCGCCGCGATCCCCAACATGGCGTGGACCACGGTCCGCGAGGTCCACGGTGAGGGTTCCCGCCCACCGCGCCGACCACTCCGGCCCGGTGGGCCACCGACCGCGGACGTGGCGTTGACCGTCGTTGACGCACTCATCGTGACCTCCGGGCGGAAATCCGCATCACCACGGCCGAGAGCACCGCCGAGACCAGACCGAGCAGCACGGAGGCGGCCGCCGCCCGTCCGTAGTCGCCGGCGACGAATGCCGAGTCGTAGACGTAGAGGCTGGGGGTCCAGGTGCTGGTCACCGCCCCGGTGAAGCTCTGCAGCACGAGCGGTTCGGTGAACAGCTGCAACGCACCGATGATCGTGAACACCAGCCCCACGAACAGGGTGGGCCTGATGGAGGGCAGCTTCACCGACAAGGCGGTCCGCATCGGCCCCGCACCGTCCACACGGGCCGCTTCCAGCAGCTCACGGGGGACCGTCCGCAACGCGGTGTAAAAAATGATCATGTTGTAGCCCATCCACTGCCAGGTGGCGATGTTGACCACCGACGGCAGGATTCCGTTCGCCCCCAGCGGGTCGATCGGAGCGACGGCACTGATCGGGCCGATGTCGGGGCTGTAGAGATACCCCCAGATCAGCCCGGCGATCACCCCGGGAACCGCGTAGGGCAGGAACACCGCGAGCAACCAGACCTGCTTCAACCGCGCGACTGCGGAATCGATCAGCAGCGCCACGACCAGCGCACCACCGAGCATCAGCGGCACCTGGACCACGGCGTACAGCGCGACGTTGCCGACACCGTGCAGAAAATCGGGGTCGGTGACGACATCGGCGTAGTTGCCGAGAGCGACGAAAGCGCGGCTGGGCCCCGAGAACCCCAACCCGCTCAACCGTTCGGTGAACAGACTCAGGTACAGCGCGTACGCGACCGGCGCCAGCACCGTGCCGAGGAGCAGCAGGGCGAAGGGCGCGCACAACAGCACCGCCGCGCCGCCGAAACGAGGCATCCGCCCCGCCGGGGTCCTGCCGAGAACGACGGCTCTGCGGCCGGAACGCGCACCACCGGAGGTGCTCCGGCTCATGTCGACCCCCCCTCGATGACCGAGAGCCCCGAACCGCGCATGGACCGCACCGAATCGTGCTGGACCCGCTCGATCGCCTCCACAAGCGTGCTTCCCCCGGTCACGACCGGGCTGAACCGGTTCTCCAGGGTCGAGAAGAGCCCGAGCGCCGTCGGACCCCAGGTCCAGTCGGACACGCGACGCACGGCCTCGTCCAGCACGTCGTAGATGGGCTCGCCGAGGAAGTAGCCGCTCCGGTAGCTCTCCCGGGCCACGGCACGGTTGGGAACGTAGGCGGGCAGCAACGTGGTGAACGAGGCGGCGATCCCGGGCACCTCGGGATCGGTGCTGAGCCAGCGCAGGAAGGTCAACGCCGCTTCGGGCACGTCACTCTCGGCCGAGACCGCGAACGCGCTGCCGCCCTGCATGCCGGTCGAGGGAACTCCGTCCCAGGTCGGCAACGTCGTCACCGCCCATCGCCCCGAATCCCGCGGGATGGACTTGTTCAACGTTCCGGCACTCCACGCCGCCCCCAGCAGGCTCCACAACCTGCCCTCGTGCATCGACGCGATCCAGTCCTGGGTGCCGATTCCGTCGCTGCGCACCAGGTCCGCGTCGATCAGCTCCTGCCAGTAGCGCGCGGTGCGCAGGGTGCCCGCACCGCCGATGTCGACCTTCCAGCTGTCCCCCAGGATCTGCCACCACGGGTCGCGCGCCTGCCAGGCCATGCCGGCGAAGAACGAACCGTCGTTGAGCGGGAACGTGGTGAGCCGAGCCGCCGGATCGATCCGGCGCACCTCTTCGGCGGTCGTGCGGAACTGCTCCCAGTCGCTCGGCACGGCGAGCCCGTGGGCGTCGAACAGGTCCTTGCGGTAGTACAGGACCATCGGGGCCACGTCGAAGGGGACCGCCCAGGTCCGACCGTCCGGCCGGACCGACCGCCACGCCGCGGAGGAGTACTCGGGGGCGAGATCGGACGTGTCCTCGGTGATCTCGCGCAATCCGCCGGTAGTCAGAACCTGCGGAAGCCCCTGGTACTCGACGTGCATGATGTCCGGCGCGTTGTGCGCGCGGATGGCGTTGGTCTGTTGGGCGTAGCCCCCGGACAGCCCACCCGCGAGCACGTTCAGGTCGACGAAGACCTCGCGCTGCGACGCGTTGAAGGCCTCCACATACCGGTCCATGCCCGTCAACCAGGACCACATCGTGACCCTGGTAGCACCGGAGGAGGCTTCGCGCGACGCGCACCCGGACAGGGAACCGGCCAACATCGCTCCCGCACCCGCCGCGCCAGCCGTGCGCAGCAGCGTGCGACGGGAGACGGTCGCTCGCCGCTCGCCGGAACGGTGCCCGCCACCTCTCGCTTCGTCCATGAAGCCTCCCGCTCCTTCCGTGGCTGGGTGATGACAGTCACCTCACCGCGTGGCATAGTTCCGAGTCAACACAATCGCAACCAAACGTTCACAATCGATCAGAAACGAAACCACCTGCTGTGCGTTCGTGTTGATCTCACTGCCCGAATCGGACGAACGGGTAACGCCGAACGGCCGACGTGGCCAGATCGGACGGACGTTCGACGCACTCACCGGTGGTTGGAATCGGAAACGACCATGACCCTTTCCGCCGAACGGCAGAAGCTCATTCTCTCCGCCGTTCGTCAGCACGGCGCCGTCCGGATATCCGACCTCGTCGAGCGCTTGGAGGTCACAGCCGTGACCGTTCGTCGCGACGTGAAGGAGCTGGCCGACAGAGGACTGGTCGCGCGCGTCCACGGCGGAATCACCCTGCCGCAGCGCCCCGAGAGCAATGATCAGCCGGGGATCGACGGCAACCCGGTGACCGGGTCCACCAGGACCAGGACCCTGGCCGGCATGGTCACCCCCTCGGTCGAGTACTACTGGCCCGCCGTGATCAAAGGCGCGCAGGCGACGACGGCCTCCTCCAGCGGGAGGCTGGTGCTGCGCGCTTCCTCCTACGACTCCACCGAGGACCGACGGCAGGTCGCCAAGCTGTTGGAACACGGTGTCCAAGTGATGCTGGTAGCTCCGACGACCACGGGGAACGAAGGCGTCGAGCTGCTCAGGTGGCTCGGCTCGCTGCGGGTGCCCGTCGTGCTGCTGGAACGCCTGCCCCCACCCGAGCTGCCCGCACTGGCTCTGGACGCGGTCACCTCAGCGCACGACGTGGGAGCGGGGTTGGCGATGCGCCACCTGATCACCCTCGGCCACCGGAAACTGGGGATCCTCACCTCACGGTCCAGCCCCACGAGCAGAATGCTGCGTCGCGGCTGGAGGGAGGCGATCGACTCGTTGGGAATCCCCGACACCGACGACCTCGAGGTCGAGGTCCCCACGTACGGCTCGGCCGGGTGGGGCGACGCCTACGACGACGTGTTGCGCCGCTGCAGGCGGGAGAACACCACCGGGCTGCTCGTGCACTCCGATCGCGAGGCGGTCGGAGTGGTCGAACGCGCGCGCGACCTCGGCATCGACGTGCCCGGCGAACTCGCCGTGCTGGCCTACGACGACGAGATCGCGGCGGCCGCGGACCCACCGCTGACGGCGATACGCCCGCCGAAGCACCGCGTCGGAGCACTCGCGGCCGAACTGGCGCTGACCAGGACCGTGGAGAACTCCGACCGACCGGTGCACCGCGTGCAGCTCTGGCCCACCCTGCACGTGCGCGAGACCTGCGGAGCCGCCGAGAACACCGAGCTCCCGGCGCGGTGACCGCGCGCGGTCGCCGCGCCGCACCGGACGCGCTCCCGACAGCCGGAAGAATCAGTCCAGCACCCCGACGGCGGCGTAGGAGTTGGCCCGCCGGGCCTGCTCGTCGCTGACGGACCGCTCGGGACGCCAGTGGTCCAGCGGCACCACTCCCGGCTCGACCCACTGATACCCGGCCCCGACCCGGTCAAGCTGCTCACGGCTGATGAAGCGCACGTGCGGGGTGGGTGTGGAAGCCATCATCGCGCGGAACGCGTCCACCTGCGCGTCCGTCAACGACAGCTGGGTCATGTGCGACAGCACGAGCACGCTGCCGGGCGCGCACGCCTTCCGGTAAGCGGCGACCAGCTCCACCGGGTCCACCTCCCCCAGCACCTCCAGGAGCGCCACGGCCAGCACCGCCACCGGACGCGTGAAATCCAACAATCCGGTCACGCCGGGCGCCGAAAGCACCTGTTCGGGATACCGGGCATCGGCCCGGGTCACCGTCACCCGCGAGCGCCCGTCGAGCAGCTGCCGCGCGTGGTGCACCGCGATCGGCTCCACATCCACGTAGGCCACCCGCGCGTGCGGGTCGTACTGCTGGGCGATCTCGTGCACATTGCCCTTGGTCGGCACACCCGACCCCAGATCCAGGAACTGGTCGATGCCCCGGTTCACGCAGTAACGCACCGCCCGACCGAGAAACGCCCGATTGGACCGGGCATGGCTGTAGGCCCACTCGACGTTGCCCGGCACGGACGCGTTGAACTCCTCAGCCGCGTTGCGGTCGACCTCGAAGTTGGCCGCCCCGCCCAACAGGTAGTCGTACATCCGCGCGATGTTCGGTGCCGAGTGGTCGACCTCGCCGGTGGGGGCCTGGTCGGCGTAGCGGGCATCGTCACTTCCGGGATTCCCCTCCATGCCCGCATCCTCGCAGCAACACCCCGTGCCGGTCACGATTCACGACGTGAGCACCGCCGCGGCCGGTACCGCCCGCACCGCGGCGGGTGTCCCGCGCCGGTTCCCACCGCCGGCGAGGGCCCATCGCACTCGTTCGGTTGAGCGCATCACCCCTGTGCGGGTGGGTCCGCTTCCGCGCCGAACCGCATCTCGAAGTCGTGCATCGCGAGACTCAGGAACGGCCTGCGGCCGTGGAGCCACCCCAGTGGACCGTGCGGGTCCGGGTACCACGACGCGGTGCGCACGGCAGCGCGACCGCGCACCCGCACCCGGCTTTCCACGATGTCCCCGGCCATCGGCTGAGCGAGCCGATAACCCAGCGGCCACTTCCCCGGCAGCGTCACCCGGTCGCCCAGGGACGCCGAAGCGATCCCGTGCGCCTCGATCCGCAACGGCTCCGCGGACTCGACCCAGAACGTGGCACTCTCCTTGGGAATGCCCCACAGCGCGCGACCACCCCGCCGGGAGGCCTCGCTGTCCACCCAGATGTGGGTGACGCACGCGCGGAGCCGGGCCCCACGCCGCACGAGCACGGCGGCGAGCAGCTCGTTGTACTCCAACACGCTGCCGGACCGGTAGAGGACCCACGCGGTGCCGACGACGCCCGCATCCCCCAGCAGCACCGGTGACAACCCCTCCGGGACAGCGGGAAGCAGCCGCTTCGGCAGTCGCCACAACGACACGGACAGCTCGCCGCACAGCCACCAGGGTTGTGGCGGGTAGGTCATGTCCGTCCCGACTCCCGTGCTGGGCGCAGATCGTGGTTCTTCGACGACCTCGTTCGCCCGCAGCATACCCGAGCCCGCGCACGCTCGAACAACGCTGAACGCCCTGCCCGGGGCCACCGCCGAACCGCCCAGTGCCCCCGGCTCATCTGGACACCTGCGGCACGGGACAACGTGATCCGGATACCTACTCGGTTCTTTTGGTCGTGGCGTGCTGGCCGACCGCCGGTCCTCGGCATTGTCGTGCGGCCACCGCAGTAGCGCTGCACGCACGGCCTGGAATCCCGGCCGGCGTTTCCGCGAAAATCGTGCGGTCCGCCCCGACTCCGCACGCCCGGGTTGTCTTCCCGACAGTTGGTCGCGCCTTCTGTCGCTGACCGTGGCCGATCGCGTTGGGCAACCGGCCTCTCACCGAGCTCACCGCGATCACACGTACCACCACCAAGCGATCGAGGGAACATCGGGGGGAGGTTTCAGCGTGTCGTCCGACGGAGTGTCACAGACAGCAAACGATGTTTTCGCTTGGCTGTAGCGCGCGCTTTCGGACGCCCAGTCGAGGTGCGCTCGAATTCCACTCTTGACCAGCTGGGCGAACCTGATGAGATCAGCACTGGTGGCACTGGTTTCGACTTCCTGCTCACGTACGAGGAAGAGGCGGAGGATGCGGTCCCGCAGCGCGACGCCCTGGCGCAACGCTTCGGTGAGACCGAGCCCCCTCTCCCGCATCAGCACGGAGAACAAGTGTTGCGACGACGGGCGCTCCCTGTCTTCTTTCTGGAACGAATGCCGGTCGTTGTCGAGGATGAGCACCGTGACCGCGCTTTCCAGCATTGCCCGGACAGGCGGCGCATCGATCTCCTCGTCGGAGAGGTGGATCCGCTCAGCCAGAGCGACGAGGTGATAGACCGACTCCCCGGCACTGTCCTGCTCTCGGAGGTGTACGTACTCGTCCAGGGAAGGTAAGCGCTTGCTCACGTGGTTGCTGTGCCGCCAGCACGCCGCGAACAGCCAGGCCCGGTGTGAGTCGACGAAACGACGAAACTGCGTGCTGCTGCCCAAGTCTCGCAGTTGGTTTCCAACGTCCTGCAACGCTGCGGACCAGGGGTCATCACGGACAGGTGGGTGTGGCCGGGTCAACGCGCGTTGCGTGGTCGCCACGACGACCGGGAAGGCGTGAGGTAGCCGCGTGTCCAGGTAGTCGTCGAAGGCAAAACCCCACGAATTCCAGCACGATATCGCCTTCAACCGCGCTAGGGGTGCTGTCGGCGCGAACCGCCCCATGAACGTCGCCGAGCGCACGATATCGGCATAGTACGGCTTGATCCCGAAAAACGCGCCCCATCTCTTGGTCTCACGCTCGGCCTGCTCGGCGGCCGGGTTCACCGCCGAGGTGATATCGGCAGGACACCAGAAAGGGGGAACATCTGTCATTGGCTGCTCTCTGCTCTCGTTTCGCCTGCTGTCCGCCCATGAGAGCCCGAGGTCGTCTCACGGTGCTCACTACCGGCGAGCTATGGCACGCATGCGCAGTGTGCGGGGGGTCAGTGAAACCCCCAGAGCAGGCCGGACATGTTGACCCGGCAGCCCCTGTAACCGCCATCGAGCCACGATGGTCGCCAGCGCCAGGGTGACCTCTGTCAGGGCGAACTCCGTGCCGATGCATTTGCGGGCCCCGTCCCCGAAGGGGATGAACGATCCGGGGGTTGGCTTGTGGGGACTGCCCCAGCGATCCGGATCGAAGCGCTCCGGGGCGTCGTAGAGATCTTGGTCGTGGTGGACGAGGTAGGGACTGTAAACGAGGTGTGTACCGCAGGGGATGTCGTACGTGCCGAGTCGTGTGCCGGCGGTGCTCACTCGCGTGAACAACCAGCCGGGCGGGTACAGTCGCAGCGTTTCGCTGACCACCCGGGAGGCCAGCTCCAGCTCGGGAAGATGTTCGTGGCGGGCTGCGGAACCGTCCAGTACATTGCCGGCCTCCGTGTGCAGCCTCCGATCGACGTCGGGGTGCTGGTCCAGGAGGTACATCGCCCAGGCGAGCGTGGAAGCGACGGTCTCGGTTCCGGCGACGAAAAACGTCACCAGTTGATCGACCAGCTCGGACTCGGAGAACTCGTTCTCGTCGTTCTCGGTGCTGCTGACGCGCAGCAATGCGGACAGCAGATCGCCCTGATCGCTATCACGCAGCCGACGGTCGACCACGATCTCTCCCAGGGTTCGGCGCAGACGTGCGCGAGCTCGGAAGTAGCGACGGTTGCCCGGAGTGGGCAGCTTGTCGAGCTGAGTCGGCAGGAGCATCCGCCGATACATGCCCGCGAAAAGCGTCGATACGTCGGTCAGCATGTGGCTGCGGACCGTTGACGAGCACGCACCGGCCCCGATTGTGTCCAGCAGGATCCGGGAGCTCACCGTGAACATCTCTCTGGGCAGGTCGAGGACCTCCTCGTCGTACCAGGTCCCGGTCACCTCCTCGACGACCCGAGTCATGACCTGTGCGTAGTCGGACAGACGCCGGTGGTGGAAGGCGGGCTGGATCAAACGTCGTTGCCGACGATGAACGTCATGGGGACAGCTGCCTACCCCGTCACCGGCGATCTCTCGCGCTCGTGCGTAGAAGGGGCCGCCTTTGTCGAAAGTACGGTCGTCGCGTAATACGTGCCGGGTCAGTCCCGAGTCGCATACCACCACGGCCGTGGCCGGCCCCAGGTGAATGCGTACCAGGGAGCCGTACCGCGGCAGGCAAGACAGGAACGCCAGCGGATCACGCAGCAGCGGCACGAGATGACCAAGCACCGGATCACGCTTCGGTGCGACAGGGACGGACGACAGCTTCCTTCCGGCCACTTCGCGCATCGCGATCTCCCCGATCACCCTTGTGTGGAATGTTCTGATTCCTCACCCTGCTGCTCGTTCCTGCCCGCCCAGGTTTCGTCGGTGATCTTGTTCCTCCCGCTGACCCGTTCGTACAGCTTCTTCCCGTTCTCCGGTCGTCGCGCGGACGGAAGCGGCGGCTTTTCCCGCATCGGTCCCCGCGCCCATGGACATGTTTCCCCTGGGCGGTATTACCGGACGGCATCACGTTCGCCCGCCACTCGGTCGTCGAGGTTCTTCGACGGACCACAGGAAATCACCGACAAATCGATCTTGACACAACACGAACGGCCACAGGCGACCGTGCTTTGCTTTTCCGGTTCGACAACCCGGGTGGGCACGTCGCACACCCCAACGAGGCGAAATCTTCGACGAAACTCGGAACACAACGAGGAATGCTGTCGGCATCTCGGCTCGCCGATGGTTCGCATATCGATACTCGACGGTAGGCGCGAACCTGTTTTGGGTCAATGATTTTGTCGCCCGCACACCCCAAAGAATGAATGATCGAGCACGATCATTGCTACCACCCGGTGAATCGAGTTATTCACTCTTGACGTTTTCGGTGGCCACCAGCATGTCATGCCGAGTTGACGGGGTGGGACGCCGGCAGAACCTGTGATCCGTCCTCCGGAAGGCCGTTCCGGTCGCTGCTCGACGTGCATGAGAAGTGAGCACCAGCCCTTCGGCGTCCCCTACAGCAGCACGACGACGGGCCTTGCCTGCACTGATGCCGATCTCGACCACGGTCGCACTCCCCGTGTCTCCTTGGACCGTGGGAGCCCCGCGCCGACAACGGCGGCGAGCTCAACCCCGTGGACACCTGGGCAGCGTTCCGAACGGTGCTCGGTGCCGGGCGTCGAGTTCACGTCGTCAACAAGAATCACCTGGACGTTTCCCGTCGCCACTCCTTTGCGCGACGACCTCGACCGAATCCGGGGAAGCAGCAGTTCTTCGACATCTCGCCGCCCCTCCTGCCGCACTTGCTGCACCTCTCGAAACCTTTCCCGCCGAACGAGGCAGGAGTTCCGAGGAACCGGGCAGAAGCGGTCCCCGGAGGACGACCATGCAGGACGTGCCGCGTCACCAACCACCTCGGCCCTCGCCCACTCCACGAACGAACCGCCTGCCCCGTGGTGCCTGCACGTGCGGGAACGGGCCCGACCGGAGCGAGTCCGGGCGGGCCCCGCCCGGCTCTACCCGACGGCGACGTCGGGAGTGGTCGCGCGCCCCCGGGCGAGCACGAGCCGCTGCTGGTGCAGCGCGGTCACGTCGGCGAGCGGATCGCCGTCGACCACGAGGAGGTCCGCGGCGTGGTCGGGAGCGAGCCGGCCGACCCGATCCAGACCGAGCGCGCCGGCCGCCCCGCTGGTGGCCATGTCGATCACGCGTGCGGGGGACCAGCCGACCGCGTCGGCGTAGTAGCTCAGCGCACCGGCGTAGTTGTCGAACACCGACGTGGGCAGCCCGCCGTCGGTGCCGGGCACGAACCGAACACCGTGCTCGTCCATCCAGTGGAGCCGGTCCAGGGCGGCCCGCGAACGCTGCTCACCGACCACGAGCCGCTGGAAGGTCCTCCAGTCCGGCGGGTAGGCGTGGCACACGACGGTCCCCTTCTCGGCGATCTCGCGGGCGACCTCGTCCCGCAGGTCCGAGCCGGAGTTCTCCGCACCCTGCCACGAGCAGTGCTCGATGGTGTCCACACCGGCCGCTGCCGCGGCCGCGATCGCCTCGGTGCCGTGCGCGTGCGCGGCCACGGGGAGCCCGGCCGCGTGGGCTTCCCGCACCACGAGGGCCAGGTCCTCGGCGGAGAACTGGCTCTGCCAGGTGGGCGGCGAGTCGGGGGTCATCTCCCCGCCCGAGGCCATCACCTTGATGACGTCGGCGCCGAGGGCGGCGTTGCCCCGGACGCGCTCGCGGATCTCCTCGGGCCCGGAGACCTCGCCGCCGAAGAACCAGCAGTGCCCCTTCGGCGGGGTCAGCGGCGGACCGGACCCGAGCAGGCGCGGGCCCGCGAGATCACCGCGGTTGATCGCGTCGCGCACCCGCAGCACCAGCCCGTCGCGGTCACCGAGGTCCCGCAGAGTCGTCACCCCGGCCCGCAGGGCCTGCTGCGCGCGACCGGCGATGCCGAGCAGCAGCTCCGCGTCGTCGGCCTCCCGGTAGCGGTCGAGCATGCCGAATCCGGCGTCCCACGACAGGTGGACATGGGCGTTGATGAGCCCGGGCAGCACGGTGCCGCCCACCGCGGTGTGGCGCCGCGCGTCGTCGGCTTGCGGTTCGACTTCGGCGCGGGGGCCGACGGCGGTGATCGTGTCCCCGTCGACGAGCACCGCGCCGTCCTCGATCCGCTGTCCGGCCGGGCCGGGCACCACCTGGTCGGCTGTGATGAGCTGTTGCATGAGTATCCGCTTTCAGTCGTGGGCGTCGAGGGCTTGGGCGAGTCGGACCAACTGGCTCACATCGGTGTCCACGGTGGCCGCGGTCGTGGTCGGTGCGGCCACCAGCAGGGGCGCCGACGATGAGGGGGTGTGCCCGCTCGCGCGCAACTCGAGCGCGCGGCGCACGGCGTCGGCCTGCTCGGACGGACCGGCCTCGGGGTCGCAGCCGACGTCCCGCAGCCAGGGGCTGAGCTTGGAGAGGCCGTCGCGGCATTCGATCGCGCGGCGCCAGAACGCGCGGTGCACCTGTGCGGCGGAGAACCGGTCCCGCCAGAGCTGTCCCGGTTCCCGGCGGGTGTGGTCGAGCGCGTCCTCGGGGAAGGCCCGGTGCATTCGCTCCCACAGCGGCCGCAGAGCCCGGTACTGGCGACGGTGGTGCAGCCAGACCCGCAACGTGGCCCACCGGGCGGCGATCCCGACCGCGAGCAACCCGCTGATCCACAGCACCGCACCGAGCTCGATGAGCGAGGTGGCGCTGGTGGCCAGCGTGTCCGGGACCGCCAGGCCGAGCCCGGCGGCGGCGACGTACAGTCCGCGCCCGGCGGAGGCGAGGCCGAACAGCACCATGCCCGCAGCTGCCAGCCGCAGCCCGAACCGCACGCGGGAGCTGGACTCGCGTCCGTAGCGCACCGCCCAGACCGCGGCGGCGCTGCAGGAGTACGTGAAGTAGACGAGAGCCACCGCGTAGAAGACCACGACTTCGGGGCGGTCGAGAGCGGCCTCCTGCAACCGGCCGCTGGCCGGGTAGGCACCGGCCTGGAGCCGCGCCGGGGTGGTCGCCATCGACAGGGACAGCACCACGCACACGGCCACGGCCGCGGCACCGTCCCACCATCCACGCAGCGGCACTCGTGGCCGTTCCTCCGCGCGGCCGGAGGCGTATCGCGTCCCGGAGGCCGACAGCAGGAAGAACAGCATCACCGCGTAGAACCCGAGCGCCAGCGCGCAGTTCTGGATCAGCTTGCCCACGCCAGGAGTGATCGCGCCGTCGCTCAACGCCCGCAGCGCGGTGATCATGAACGCCTCACCGAGCAGCAACAGCACCAGCGCGACCACGATGACCCACAACCCGCGGTCGCGGGGGCTGCGGGCGAGGCGATAACCGAACCAACCGGTCATCACCAGTTCGAGCATCTCGGTCGGCGTCACAGCCATTCGACCTTGTCTCCAAGCACACGCCGCAACCGGTCGTCACGGGCACCGTTCGAGGGCAGGGTTACACCGTCCTGCGCGGCGGCGCGGCCGAGCAGGACGGTCGCGATCGTCTCGGCCTCCCGCTCGACGCGCGAGTTGTACGAGGTGCGGCGGAGCGTTCCCGTGCTGCCGTCCGGGTCGATCTCGGACAGGTCGTTGACCGGCTCCAAGGGGTGACCGCCGAGGACGTGCCCGAGTTCGTGCGCCACGACGTGCTGCTGGTGCAACGGGGTCGCCACGCGCTGGTACAGGATGTAGATCGCCTCGTCCCGCGGCTCCGGTGCGTACCGGATGGTGAGCCCGAACGGTCCGTGCGCGGGCAGATCGAACGGTGCTGCCACGATCGGCACCGGCCAGATCGCGCTGAGGCGCTCGCACACCTCGAGCATGTCGGTGGGTTCCGCGATGCCCGCTCTGCGCAGCGTCGAACGCAACTGCCGCCGCAGCCGGGCCTCCTCCCGGCTCTGTCTCCAGACCTGCCGTAGCGACACGTTCCTCCCTCGATTGCCCGGACCACTGTGCTGTCGCGGCCGGCCGCGGTGCCACCGGCCGCAGGGGTCTCACTCGCCCGGATCGGTCCTCCGGCGCTTCTGGTGCAGGAACCGGATGAAGTCCGCGACTTCCGCGCGCCCGTTCTCGTCCAGCTCACCCGCCCTGTTCAGCAGAACGGGCAGTTCGTCGTCCGCGCCGGACCGGCGGCCCGTGAACGAGTCCGTCGTCGTGCCGAAGAGCTCGGCGAGCGCGCGCACCAGGTCCCAGGTCGGTACGTGCTTCTGGTTGGCCACGCCGTGCAGGTGCTGCCGGGAGATGGGATGGCCACGCTCGGTCAGCGCACGTGCCAGCGCCGGGATCGACCACGGACGCCCGTCGTCCTGGACCTGCTCGTCCATCAGTTCGTACAGCCGGCTCGCGAACGCCTCGCGTCCCTCGTCTGCCACGCCGAGCCTCCAATCGGTCCCCCAGCCGCATCCACGTCAAACATCCACAACATCACTGTCGCTGATATTTGACAACTGATGCATCCGGCCGTATGTTCCCAAGTGCGTCAAGAATATCTGACACGATGAGCTGCCCACAGCCTGCGTCAGGTGTAGCGAGGAAGGGGGATGAGCTTGGAACCGAGGCCGCGCTGAACGAGATCCTTGACCGATCACCCCGGCCGAGGCCACCCCGGCCAGGGCATGCGGTCATGCGCAACCGGCCGCAGAGCCACTCGTTCGAGCCGGCCAGCCGGCAGGACTTCGCAACGGGCCTGCTGTGGCGGACAGAGCGCATCCGGCTGTCCAGAACCGCTCACCCTCGTGGAAACCGCCTCCGCCGGAGCCGTTCCGGCGAAGCGGTCGGGCGCGACGTGGCGCTCATCCGAGCTCGGCTCCACGAGGCCTCTCCACTGGGGGTAGAGGCCTCGTGAGCGGCTCAGCTCCCGGGGTCGGCCGCGGTTGCGCCGCTCGGGATCCGATGCGCCCTCGAGAAACCACCGGCACACGAGCACCGCAGGAGCACCACGCCGTCACGGCCGATCGGCGAGCACGTGGAAGGCGACACCGGCCTTGGCCCGCGACACGGAAGCGACCCGGAACCCCGCCTGCTCCAGCAACTCAACCGGATCACGCGTGAGATGGTCGGCCAGGAAACGAGTGGTCCCGTGCTCGGCCATCCGCATCCCCGCGCGCACGACCGCGTTGTCCGACGGCCCGTGCTCGACCAGCACACAACGTCCCCCGGGACGCAGCACGCGGTGAGCCTCGCGCAGCGCGGCGACCGGATCCGGGATGGTGCAGATCGTGAAGGTCGACACCACGGTGTCAGCACTGGCTTCCGGGAGGTCCAGCTCCTGAACGTCCCCCTGGTACAGCTCGACCCGATCGGCGAGCGCCTCGGTGACGACGCGCTCCCGCGCCAGCCACAGCATCCGCTCGGACAGCTCGACCCCGACGACGGTGACGTCCTCCGGATACAACGGCAGGTTCAACCCGGTGCCCACCGCGATCTCGACGACCCGGCCACGAGCGTGACCGACGGCCCACCGCCGACCACCGGGAAACAGAAACCGCTCGCACATGCCGATCTGACGGTCGTAACGGTCGGCGACTTTGTCGAAGAACCGGCGCACACCGGCGTTGGTGGTCGTACGCAAGGTCCACTCCCCTCCCATGACGCGCCGCGGCGGGACCGACGCGGTCGACGCCCCGCCTCACACGGAACCACCCACCGGCCGGCGAGACCACCCCGAATCCGGACACAGCCGGAGACTCGCGGCGAAGCGGAGACGGGCGCTCGTCCTCAGGCGCGGTCCGCCTCGGTGCTTTCCAGCACGGCCGTGTAGACGGTGTTGCTGGACGTGCCACGGGTGTAGGGGTTGTCGAACGTGACGACGTGCGCCCGCACCACGGCGAACACCTCCGCCAGGGCCGCGATGACCTCCTCCTGCGGCGGATCGTCCGACCACAGCGCGAACACTCCGCCCGGATGGAGGTGCCCGGCGAGCCGACGCAGGCCTTCGACCTCGTAGAGCCAGGCGTGGCTCGGGTCCAGCACGTGCGTCGGCGAATGATCGATGTCGAGCAGGACGGCGTGGAAGCGCCGCTGCGGCACCTCGGGGTCGAAGCCCGCGTCGGAACCGGCCATCGCGAAGAAGTCCCCGTGCACCGGACGGACCCGCGGGTCCGAGGTCAGCTCCGCCCCCAGCGGCAGCAGACCGCGACGGTGCCACTCGATGACCTCACCGAGGGACTCCACCACGTGCAGCGAACGCACCCGCGGATCCTCGAGAGCGGCGTGCGCGGTGTAACCGAGTCCGAGCCCGCCGACGACGACATCGAGATCGGCGGCGGACGAGGCGGCGAGCCCGAGCCGCGCGAGCTCGATCTCCGCCACGGTGAACAGGCTGGACATGAGGAACTCCTCGTCCAGCTTGATCTCGTACACGTCCTGGTCCAGCGAGCGGTCCCGGCGACGACGCAGGCTGATCAGACCGAGTGGCGTCGCGCGCCAATCGAGTTCCTCGAAACGAAGGCTCACTGGCCACATCCTTTCCGCGCTGTCGCTCCACGGTGCCGATGACCGTGCTACGACCGCGATGTTCGACTGATGATTTCCGGTCGGATTGCTGGTGGAATCGGCGGCTACCTCGGCGCGGCGGCGCCGAAGCCCGCGGCACGCCCGCGCCAACCACCGCTTTCGGCGCACGATGAGGCCGCCGCCCTGTCGGCCGGGGTTCGGACGTGCGGAGAAGACGAGAACACGTGTGCGCAGGTAGACCACACACGCCGCGAAGATCGTCACAGCAGCATACCCGCACCCCCCGCGCTCACCCGAACCGGGAGCGGATCGAGGAGCCGCGGCGGACCGGGAGTCGGCACTGGTGAGTCGTGCTCACCGGTGCGGGACTCGACGGCCCCGGCCGACGACGCCCGCTCGCACAACGGTGCTCCGCTGCTGCGCCACCGCACGCCGCACCGACTCGTGCAGCGCTCCGTGCGGGCGTCCTCGACCGCGACGCACCTGAGCTACGAACCGACCCGATGAGCGCTGCCCGAGCGCCGAACGCGGTCCGCACCCGCGCGTGCCGCGGGCCGGACGTACTCGAACGCGGCGGCGTCGGACCCGGTTCCGGCGGGTGTGCGGCCACCCGGCGGTTCCAACGGCTCCGGCACCCACCGGCAGCCCCGCGAGCAGCCCGCCCTCACGTGTGCTCCCGCCGGAGCGCGGCCTTGTCCACCTTGCCGGTGGCACCGCGCGGCAGCTCGTCGACCAGGCCGATGCTCCTGGGGACCTTGTACTTGCCGAGCCGCTCCGCGAGGAACTCGCCGAGCTCGGTGGTATCGGCCCGCCCGCCGGGGTGGACGACGACAACGGCCTTGCCCACCTCGCCCCACGTGGGATCGGGCACACCGACCACGGCCGCGTCCGCGACCGCGGAATGCTCGTGCAGCACCGCCTCCACCTCGGCCGGGTAGACGTTCTCCCCGCCGGAGACGAACATGTCCTTGATCCGGTCCACGATGCGGTGAAACCCGTCTTCGTCGACGGTGGCCACATCGCCGGAGCGGAACCAGCCGTCCTCGGTGAAGGAGTCGGCGGTCTCCGCGGGCCGCCGCCAGTAGCCGTCCACGACGTTGGGCCCCGCGACGAGCACCTCGCCGGGTTCGCCGACCGCGGGCACCGTCCCGTCCGTCCGCTCCAGACGGACGTCGCTGAAGAACGCGGGCTTTCCCGCGTAGCCGATCCGGTCCGTGCTGTCGGCGGCGCTCAGCAGCAGCACCCCGGGCGAGGCCTCGGTCATGCCGTAGCCCTGCATGAAGGCCAACCCCCGTTCGCTGTAGCGCCGGATGAGTTCCTCGGGAACCGGCGCCCCGCCGCACAGCAGGAATCGCAGGCTCGACAGGTCGGCCTCGGACCAGCGTGGAGAACGGCTCAACGCGTCGAACATGGTCGGAACCCCGAAAGCCAGCGTGATCCGCCGCTGCTCGATGAGGTCGAAGGTGGCCTCGACGTCGAACGTCTCCGCCAGCACGACCGTCCCGCCCTTGAGCAGAGTGGGCAGACAGGTCATCCCCAGCGTCGCGCTGTGGAACAGCGGAGCGTTGAGCAGGGTGACCTCGGTACTGGTGAGGTCGACGTCCACCACCACGTTGAGCGCGTTCCACACGGCGTTGCCGTGGCTGATCCGGGCCCCCTTCGGCCGCCCGGTGGTGCCGGACGTGTAGAGGATGAGCGCCGTGTCCTCGGCGGCGACGGGTTCGTCGCGCGGCTCGGCCGGAGCGGCCGCGATCAGGGCCTCGAAACCGTCGGCGAGCGCCGCGTCGTCGGCCACGGCGACCAGCTTCAGCCGGGGGAAGCGCTCCCGCAGCGCGCGGGCGGTGTCGGTGTGCCGCCGGTCGTGGACGAGCACTCCGGCGCCGGACTCGTCCAGCACGAACGCGAGCTCGTCCGTGGCCAGCCTGGTGTTCAGCGGGACGAAGACGGCACCGAGCACCCCGGCGGCGAACAGCGTCTCCAGCAGCGCCGGGTGGTTCGGGCCGAGGTAGGCGATCCGGTCACCGCGGCCGAGTCCGCGGCCGTGCAGCCCGTTGGCCAGCGCGTGGACGCGTCCGCACAACTCACCGTAGGTCCGGGTGCGGCCCCGGTGGACCGTGGCGATGCTGTCCGGAGTGCTGCGAGCGCGTCGGGCAGGCCAGGAGCCCAGTCCCTGGTTGCGCATGCCTGTCTCACCTCTCCCGCCGCGGCGGCCTCCCGTGCGCGCTGCCGCCGCGGCACGATCGCGGGGCTGTTCCGGGGCGCTCGCGGCTACGCCTCGTGCCCGTGGGCGCCGAGCCCCGGCCGGTAGCTCTTCTCGTCCAGGAACCGCGTGAGACCCTGCTGCTTGCCCTGCTCCGGATCGTGACCGGTGGCGGCGTCGAGCTTGGCGTAGAGGTAGTCCTCGGCCTGGTCCCAGGAGAGCTGCTGGACCTTCTTGAAGCCGACCTTGGCCGCGCGCAGCACGTGGGTGTTCAGCCCCGCCAGTCGGGTGGCCACCTCCACGGTGCGCGTGCGCAGCCGCTCGGCGGGCACGGCCTCGTTGACCAGGCGCATCCGCTCCGCGCGGCGGCCGTCGAAGGTCTCGCCGGTCATGATGAACCACAGCGCGTCCCGCGAGGGCACGGTCTCGGCCAGCGCGCGGGAGACGAGCCCTCCGGGCGGGATGCCCCAGTTGACCTCGGACAGCCCGAACGTCGCGTCCTCGTCGGCGATGGCCAGGTCGCAGCACACCAGCGGGGTGAAGGCGCCGCCGAAGCACCACCCGTTGACCATGGCGACGGTGGGCTTGGCGAAGTGGATCAGGCGTCGCCACTGCCACTCCGCGCTCTCCCGGCGGGCCCGGTTCTCCACGTGCGGCGGGGCCTGCTCGACCTCGCGGAAGTACTCCTTGAGGTCCATACCGGCCGACCAGGCCTGGCCGTTCCCGGTCAGCACCACCACGCGGACCCGCTCGTCGGCCTCGAGCCGTTCCAGCGCCAGGGTCATCTCGCGGTTGAGCGTCGGGTTCATCGCGTTGCGCTTGGCGGGCCGGTCGAACGCGAGCCAGCCGATCCCGGAGTCGTCGACCTCGATCGTGACGGTCTCGTACCGGTCCGTGGCGGATTCGTGCGCGGTGGTCACAGGGCGGCTCCTCGTGCGGGGAAGCGGACGGGGCGGGCCCGCGGGCCGAGCACCCCGCTGCGACAGCAGCGAATTGATCAGGTTCCCTGATAGTGCACAGAGGAAAAGGAACGCCGCAATACTCCATTCGGGCTGCGCCGCCGGCCGGGACGCGGGCGCCTCAGGACTCCGCGGCGGCGGGTCCCCCCGATCCGGAACCGCGGTCCACGAGAGGAGTCAGCGCGGCGTGGCCGCGCTCGAGACACTCCCGGAACACCATGCGCTCGCCCGGGTTCATCGAGTCGAGCACGCGCTGCTCGAGAGCGTCGATCAGGGGAGCGCAGGCGGTCACGAGCTCGTTGCCGCGCCGGGTCAGGCCGATCAGCAGCACGCGGCGGTTGGTCTCGTCGCGCCTGCGGTGCACCAGCTCGCGCCGCTCCAACCACCGCACCATCTCGTGCATGGTCTGCGGAGTCACGAACGAGCGCCGCGCGAGCTGGGCCGAGGACAGTTCCCCGCGCCGTTCCAGCACGGTCAGCGCGGTGTACTGCAGCGTGGTCAGGCCGTGCGGGCGCAGCGCGTCGTCCATGAGCGCCCGCACGACCATCTCGAGCCGCTTGACCAGGTACAGCGTCAACGGCGCGTCGGCATCGGACGCGCCGGGGCCGTCGTCGTCCTCGGCGTGGTCGGTCACGCGGGTCATCGTGTCACCCGCCCCGGGCGCGCTCCGCTCCGGATGGAACAACTCGCCTCGAGACTCAATTCATCAGGATGTCTGATTGTCTGATGCGGGTCCGTCCACGCCCCGGAGACGCCTTCCGCTCCCCGTGCTCAGGACTCCGCGAGGTGCGGCGGGAACTCACCGGCGCTTTCCGCTCGGGTCGTCGTGGGCGGTTGCCGGGGCGGTGTGCGAGCTGGTCGAGGTCGGCAAGGTGCGCCACTTCGGACAGTCCGAAACAAGCACAAGCAATGCCGTTCCGCGGCCACTCGCTACGACAAACGCGACTGCACCTACCAGGGCAGCCGACCGTGGCCAGCATACGCACCTGCCTCCACGAGCTCACCACAAGATCACCGAACACTGCCTAGACCACGTCCGGACGTCGACGTGATGTCCGCGAGCTGTTTGCCGTGGCGCACGACCATGCCCCGCACGATGGCCAGTCCGCGCAACCCGCCATCGGCACTCTCCGCCTGGCTGGCCATACCAACATCGCAGCGGCCACCGTCCACAAAGCACCACAGCCCGACCGGACATCGCGACGGTGAACGCTGCTCGCAGCCATTCGCGCGCCGTCCGACTTCAAGGTCGGCGCCACCGCCCGCTCAAATTGGCCAGAGCAGCGGCGAGCGTGTCCAGCTGTCTCCGGATATGGGGCAGGCCAGCGGGGTCGCGACTCTGCAAAGCTTGCATCTGTTCCTCTTCGCTGTCGCCGTAGACCATGCTGGTAGCGACACGAAACCTCAGTGCCTGGGAATCATCACCGAAATGGTGACCCGACAGGACCGCGACTCCGTGTTCCTCCAACAGGTGTTGTTGCAGCTGAGCCGAGTTCCTGATGCCGAGGTCAGCCATCGGTGCACGGAGGCTCTCGAAATCGGGGTAACAATAAAACCCGCCGGTCGGCCGGCTGTTGGTCGCGCCGGCTTCGATCAGCAACCGATGTACTGCGCTTGCGACTGCGGCATGCAGCCTCGCGTCTTCCGCCACTCGCGTTCGCAGCTCCGGTGGCTCGGAGAAAGCGTACTCGGCGACCTCCTGCATGGGGCCCGCCAGCGCCGACCACATCTCACTGGCAATCGATAGGACCGCATCGCGCAACGACCGCCAGCGTCCGGCGGCGGGAAACCTCGCCGCGCCGATCCGCCACCCGCCGAGGGCCATGCTCTTACTCAACCCCGTGAGCACCACGGTCCGCTCCGGAGCGACTTCGGCTGGGCTGAGGAAAGGCACGTCGGGATGATGCCGCAGGTCGCGGTAGATCTCGTCGCTGACGATCAGCAGGTCCTTCTCCTCCGCGATCGCGCAGATCCGGCGGACGAGCTCGGGTGAGGCCGTCGTACCCGTTGGGTTGTCGGGAATGGTGAGTACGATCAAGCCTTGTCCCTGGGCCCCGGCGACGGCGCGCCGGAGCAGGGCCGGATCCGGCACCCCGCCGTGATCTGTCGCGATCGGCACCACGTGGACCGGCTTGCGGGCGAGACGGGCTTGCGGCGCGTAGGTAACCCAACTCGGTCGGGGCAACACTACGTGACCTGGTACGACGATTTGCAAAGCCAGCAGCAATGCTTTACTGCCCGGTGCCAGGACCACCTGGTCGGGTTCGGTGGGGACTCGGCGGCGACCGAAGTAGCCCGCCACGGCGGCGCGGACTGTCGGATCACCAGCCACCGGGCCGTAAGCGCTGCGGTGAACGCCAGCGGCGAGTCTGAGAGCCAGTTGCGGGAAGACCGGAAGGCGTGATTCTCCGAAGCCGAAGTGAGCGATCGTTTCGCCCCTCGCGCGCCTCTGCGCGACGACCTCATCGAGCGCGAGGTTGGGTGAAACGGGACGCGTGGTCACTGCGACTCTCCAGCGCTTCGGACGGCCTTCGCGATGTCGTCCGGTGTGTCGGCCGTCAGCGGTCCTATCTCGCTCAGCCAGGAAGCGTGCTCCGAGAAGGGGGCGCGGAAAGGCCTGCCCACAAGGCCGGCATTCCTGGCCTGGAGGAACCTCATCCGAAAGAAGCGGCCGTCAGGCGACTGCTCTACGCCATCGATCACGATCTTGCCTGGCGTCGTCGACATGACCGGACCACGTACGGTACGTGCGAGACCGGGAAGACTCGAATAGGCCGTCTGAAAGATTGCTACCGCATCGGACAGTGGTACCTTAAAATAGTCATGCGGCCCCGTATCTCGCTCGACGAACATGTAGTAGGGCAGTGCGCCCATGGCGAGTTGAGCACGCCACATATCGCTCCATACTGACGGGGCGTCGTTGACCCGAGCGACGAGTGGTGCCTGGCAGAAGATCAACGCGCCGGTCGCGCGGAGACGCGAAACCGCTTCGCGCACCACATCGGTACCCAACTCACGGCCATGACTGACATGGGCCATGACCGCCAGGTTCCGACCCGAGTCGATCACCCGCTCGAACAGGCGCAGGAGGTCGTCGGCGTCCTCGTCGTCTACAAAACGGTACGGCCAGTAAGCGAGCGCTTTGGTACCTATTCGGATACATCGCACTGTGGGCACGCTCAGGAGTGGCTCGATGTGCTCCCTGAGCCTCTCGGTGCTCATCATCATAGGGTCGCCACCGGTGACGAGGACATCCTCGACCTCGGGATGATCTGCGAGATATGCGACGAGCTGCGATGGTTCTACCGCGGCGAAGCGGATTTCTGAGTCGCCGACGAACTGAGCCCAGCGGAAGCAGTAGGTGCAGTACGCATGACACGTCTGACCCTGCTGCGGGAAATACAAGATCGTCTCGCGATACTTGTGTTGTAGTCCCGAGGTCGACTCGCCTCCCAGCAGAGGAACATTGAACTCCCGCTGACCGGAGGGATGAGGGTTGAGTCGCGCCTGAATCTGCCGTACTGTGTCGCGTTCGGCCCGCTTCCCGTCGGCTACTGCCTCCTCGAGCCGCTGGACGTCTGCGTCCGACAGCATTCCTGGTTGCGGGAAGAGCATCTGGAACATCGGATCGTCCGGCACAGCGTCCCAGTCGATCATCTCCGACAAGACGTATTCGTTGACACGGAAAGGAATTACGCGGCAGACCAGTTGAGCGTTGCGCAAGAATTCAGCGTCCAGCGAGAAGCGGCTGGCTATCTCGCTCAAATGGCGAGGGCCGTAAGCCCGGTACCGCATCGTTTCTGTGGCGCCGGGTAAATTCATGGCCGACCTCCCTGAATGCGCTTCAATAGCTGCAGACGGCCGCGGGCTGCGGTGCGCACCAGCGGACGGAAATAGATCTGCGACAATGATTAAAAGGTATCAACGGCATCCTCGAAACCTGACAGGTCACCACGAAATCACGCATGGAGCACGTTCGTGGAGCAATGGGTCAATCGAATGCTTCTTCAGGCGATTTAATGTTTCCGGGACTTGCTGCGGCGCCGTTGACAAGAAGGTCGTCACGACGTCAAGCGCTGCTCGTCCAGCGCCATGCAAATCCGTTTCACGCACACCCTGAAACGTACCGCACCAGAGTAGGGGACGCCAGGGATTCGGCAATGTTGCGCCGAGAGATGTGTCGATGCGGTGATACGTTGATGATGTTCAGCCTGCACTCGTCCCGCCCGGACATCCGCAGCGCCATGTCCAGTCAGACATGGCGGTAGCCGTCGCGGCCCAGGAATGCCGCTGTGAGCCGATGGTGGACGCTGGCGATGTACTCGGTCAGAGCGGCGCAGCGCTCCAGACGGCTCTGGGCTCCAGACGGCTCTGGATCCAGAAGTGAACGCGGCAACAGCCGGTCCGTGCTGAACGGGCGGGATCATTCATCCTGAGCACTCCGCTGCGGGTAAACAGAAGGCTCGGTGGGGTCCACAGAACGGAGACACCGGACACGCTCCACCGGATAAGCGCGTCCCACAGTATTCTTACAACACTACCCGAGGGATCCGTCAATGCACCCTGTTGATTCAGTATGGCTGCAAGGTGTGGGAGCCGCGCTTCCAGCAGCATTGGTCGACGCTCTCGTCATCGCTGGCGCCAGCGCGGCGTAGCCCGATGGTCAGCCCACTGCGCAGGCAATGTCCGGGACGACAAGGTTCCGCCCGTCCAGGGGCCAACCGTCTCCGGACCCTGACCGCCACCGGCGAGAACGGCTACCATCCGACGGGCATTGTCTGGGGACTGCGGATCATCATCTCCTTTTTCCATTCGACGTCATCCGCGAGGTGCAGGCGGGGCAGACCCAGCAACAGCGCCCTCAGCGCCTCTTGGAGCTCTACCCGCGCCAGCGCAGCACCGGCGCAGTGGTGCATGCCGTGCCCGAAGCCGAGGTGCTGGTTGGGTGGCGCGTCGACCTTCAAGGTGTCGGGGTCCGGGAAGCGAAGGCTGTCGTGATTGGCGGCGTCGATGGCCACGAGCACCGGCTCGCCCCCGCGTACGAGGGTGGTACCCACCTGCACGTCCTCCTTCGCGTACCGCGGGAACATGGCGGCGATGGCCATCGGGACGAATCGCAGCAGCTCCTCCACCGCCCCGGGAATCAGCGTGGGGTCCGAGCGCAGCTGAGCCATAACCTCGGGGTGGTCCAGCAGTGTGAGGACGAAGTTCGGAATCTGGCTCGAGGTGGTCTCATGACCGGCTATCAAGAGGGTGACGCACAATTCGACCAGCTCGTCCTCCGACAGCCGGTCCTGCTCGTCGCGGGCCTCGATCAGTGCCGTGATCAGGTCGTCCCTAGGGGCGGTCCGGTGGTCGATGACCAGGTCCCGCATGTATCCCCGTAGGTCCTCCCAATTGGCCATCAGTTCCCCGCGCGGCAGGCGTGACGTCGACAGCGCACCGTCGGTCCACACCCGAAACTTCGGGCGGTCCTCGAGGGGCACGCCCATCAGCTCGCAGATCACCGAGATAGGCAACGACAGCGCGAAGCAGTCAACCAGGTCGACGGGTGGCCCCGCGGTAACCATGTCGTTGACCAGCCCCGTCGCGATCTCGCGGACCCGGGGACGCAGCTCCTCCGCCCGGCGCTTGGTAAACGCCTTGGCCGCGAGCGTGCGGAGACGGGTGTGATCCGGCGGATCCATCGAGTTGATTCCGCCCGGTTCCATCTCCGCTCGGATCCTCGGCGCATCGTGGTTGGCCGTCTCCGCATTACTAAACCGCTTGTCTCCCAACACGAAGCGGGCGTCTTCGTACCTCGTGACCAGCCATGCCGGTTCGCCGTAAGGCATCTGCACACGAACGAGACCCGGCTGCTTCTGCGCCTCGTAGTACGCCTCGTCGAGGTCCAAGGTGCCGGTCTTGTTGAATGGATAAGCGACGACCATCGATTTTCACTCCCGACATTGGTACCGACCTGCATGCACATGTCTCCCGACGGCGACGGACCGCCATCAAGGTCAATCGTCTCGTCACGGCCTGCCCAGTGAGGTTCGACCGCCACTGTTCTATTCATCGCATTCGTCGTAGCTTGGGCCGAGCCATCGCCGCGTTGTCTATGTGCGCCGCTAGTTCAGCGACGGTCGGCGCCTCGAACACCGTCCTGATCAGGACCTCCACCTTGAGGGCCGACCGGATCCGACTGATCAGCCGAGTCGCAAGCAGCGAATGTCCGCCACGATCGAAGAAGTCGTCGTCGATCGACACAGCAGACAGGCCCAGCACCTCGGCGAACAGTGCGCACAACACCTGTTCCCGCTCATTGCGCGGGCCACGTCCGGTCCGCGTCGAATCGTAGTCCGGGGCTGGTAGAGCGCGGCGGTCGACCTTGCCGTTCGCCGTCAACGGCAGCTCGCCGACCACCACGACGGCCGCCGGTACCATGTGATCGGGAACTCGCCCCGCCACCCAGCGCCGGAGCTCTGCACCGTCGAGACCATCTCGGACCGGCGTCACATAACCCACCACCCGTCGATCACCGCTGTGATCGTCCCGGGCGACGACCACGGCCTGCCCCACATCGGGATGCTCACGTAGCACCGACTCGATCTCACCTGGCTCAACACGGAAGCCCCGCACCTTCACCTGATCATCAACACGCCCCACGAAATACAGAGATCCACCAGCACCCCACCGAACCAGATCACCCGTCCGGTACATCCGAGCCCCACGCGGCCCGAACGGACACGCCACGAAACGTTCAGCAGTCAGCCCCGCACGCCCCACATACCCACGCGCAACACCACTACCAGCTACATACAATTCGCCCACCACACCCCGCGGCACCAACCGCAAACACTCGTCCAGCACGAAAGCCTGCGCACCGTCGATCGGCCGCCCGATCGATATGTCCGATTTCCGTGACACCACGTCGATCGTCGTGCAGACTGTCGCCTCGGTGGGGCCGTATGCATTCAACAGGCGCCGACCGGCCGCCCATCGCGCGGCTAGCGCGGACGACAAGGCTTCGCCGGCCACGATGAGGGTCGCCAGATCGGAAAACTGCTCGTACTTCTCCCTCTCGTCGACCGTGGCTAGCACGGAAGGGGGCAGCGTGACGTGGGTGACCGCCTCCAGTGACAGAATTGACGCCAAACCGTCGCCGGCCAGTTCTTCCGCGGTCGGGATGACCAGGGTCGCGCCAGCACGGAACGTCATCGCCAGCTCGGCGACCATCGAATCAAAGCCCGGTGACGACGCCTGGAGCACCCGGCTCTGCGCACCGAGGCCTGCCGCACGAACCTGCGCCGCAGAGAGGGAACCGATCCCGTGGTTCGTGACCTCGGTGCCCTTCGGTGTTCCAGTCGATCCGGACGTGTAAATCACGTAGGCGACATTGTAAGCACCGCTGGGGTCCGAGACCGGATCGCTCGTCGGGTATCGCTCGAGATCGAGTGCCCAAGTATCGTCAATCGTGATGACTGGTTTGCTGTCACCGAGAATGAACGCAGTGCGCTCGTCGGGATAGTCGGGGTCGACCGGCACGTAGGCGGCGCCGGTCTTGGAGACCCCGAGAACGGCTGCCACCAGCAGGGGGGACCGCTCCAGGATCAGAGCGACACGCTGCTCAGCTCGCGCTCCGTCTTCGATGAGCCGGTGCGCGATTCTGTTCGACCAAGCGTTCAGCTCACCGTAACTCCATTCGCAGCCCCGGAAGGTCATTGCCGTGGCTCCCGGGTTTCGCGTAACAGCATCAGCGAAAAGAGCGGCGATCGACGTGGTCGAGCTGGCTGGGCCGAATGCCGATTCCGACCACCTGAGCAACTCGGCATCCTCGCCGGGCACGAAGACATCCAGCAGTCCGACAGGTCTAGCGGGCTCTGCGACGACCTGCGCCAGGACCTGCTTCCAGCGTGCCACCATGGTTTCGACGGTCGTCGCGTCAAACAGATCGGTGGAGTACACGGCAGAACCAGTGATGCCCGCGGGATTACCTGCCGCGGTGTGGTTCTCGGTCAGGCTGAGGGTGAGGTCGAGCGGTGAAGTGTCGATCGACACGGGCTCTGTCCGCACGTCAAGGCCCGAGAGCTGGAGCGTGTCGGTGACGTCGTTCTGCAATGCGAGCGCGACCTGGAACACCGGATGGCGAGCCATTGAGCGAGGGGGGTTCAACAGCTCCACGAGATGGTCGAAGGGGACATCCTGGTGGTCGTACGCGCCGAGGCTCTTGCGACGCACACGCCGCAGTATTTCGACGAAGGCCGGATCGCCCGAGGTGTCCGTGCGGAGCACCCAGAAGTTGACGAAGAACCCGATCACGTCCTCAAGTGCTTCGTCGACCCGTCCGGCGATGGGCGAACCGATCGTGATGTCGTTCCCCGCGCCCAGCCTCGTCATTAGCACTGCCAATGCCGCGTGCAGCACCATCGATGTGGTCGCGCCGTTCTCTCGCGCAATGCGCGACAATCCTGCATGCAGTTCCGGCTCGATCTCGATCCGCAGGACGTCGCCGAAGTAGGAGGAGACGGCCGGACGGGGTCTGTCGGAGGGCAATGACACGCTCTCCGGCGCGTCCTGCAGCTCCGCGAGCCAGTAGGCGACCTGCCTGTAGTACAGGCTGTCGGTGTCGCTCCGATCGGACAGCAGCTCACGTTGCCACACGGCGTAGTCGGCGTACTGAGCCGGTAGCGGCTTCCAGGAGGGCACCGTGCCAGCCTGGCGAGCCGCGTACGCCACAGTGAGGTCACGGGTCAACGGTCCCACTGACCAGCCATCACCGGCGATGTGGTGCAGCAGCACCAGCAGGACAAACTCGTCGTCGCGCACGCGGAACAGCGACACGCGGATCGGGAGCTCGGTGGTCAGGTCGAATGCGTGCCGGGTGGCGCCCAGCAGCGCGTCGGCGACCTCGTCGTCCGCCACCCTCTGCTGCGTCCACGGTACCCGCGCACGGGTGACATCGACGATGTGCTGGTAAGGCTCGCCGTCCACCTCGTCGACAATCGTTCGCAGTGATTCGTGACGTGCCAGGACGTCGGTGAACGCCTGTCTCAGGGCCGCGACGTCGAGCGTGCCCGACACCCGCCAGGCCAATGGGGTGTTGTAGAGCGGGGATCCGCTCTCCATCCGGTTCACGAACCACAGCCGGCGCTGACCGAACGATAGGGGCACGGCCTCGGGGCGCGGCTGAGCCGCGAACGGTCGTCGGACTCGGGCTCCGGAACGACTCGAACGCTCCGCGAGCTCGGCGACGGTGGGTACGTCGAACACGGTCTGCACCGGGATCTCTGCTCCCAGCACTGACCGCATCCGGCTGATCAGTCGGATCACCAGCAGCGAATGTCCGCCACGATCGAAGAAGTCGTCGTCGATCGATATCGGCGAAACACCCAGGATCTCGGAGAACAACCCACACAGCAGCTCTTCGCGGGGGTTCCGTGGCTCACGACCACCCGGGGCTGAACGATAGTCCGGGGCTGGTAGAGCGCGGCGGTCGACCTTGCCGTTCGCCGTCAACGGCAGCTCGCCGACCACCACGACGGCCGCCGGTACCATGTGATCGGGAACTCGCCCCGCCACCCAGCGCCGGAGCTCTGCACCGTCGAGACCATCTCGGACCGGCGTCACATAACCCACCACCCGTCGATCACCGCTGTGATCGTCCCGGGCGACGACCACGGCCTGCCCCACATCGGGATGCTCACGTAGCACCGACTCGATCTCACCTGGCTCAACACGGAAGCCCCGCACCTTCACCTGATCATCAACACGCCCCACGAAATACAGAGATCCACCAGCACCCCACCGAACCAGATCACCCGTCCGGTACATCCGAGCCCCACGCGGCCCGAACGGACACGCCACGAAACGTTCAGCAGTCAGCCCCGCACGCCCCACATACCCACGCGCAACACCACTACCAGCTACATACAATTCGCCCACCACACCCCGCGGCACCAACCGCAAACACTCGTCCAGCACGAATGTCCGCGTACCGTCCATCGGTCGGCCCATCGTCACCGGATCGGCCTCGACGTCGGCTGGCTTCAAGGCCTGGTAGGTCGAGAACGTCGTGGTCTCCGTAGGCCCGTAGCTGTTCACGACTGCGGTGCCCGGACTGCCGTGCAGGATCTGCCGGAACGGTTCGGCCGTCACGACGTCGCCACCGGTCCACACGGACTCGACGGACGCGAGGCAGCCGGGGTGGTTCTCCGCGATGGCGGCGAACAGCCCGGCCGTGAGGCAGAGGCCGGTGACCTCGCCGTGCACGATGCTCCGGGCGAGCGCCGCGATGTCGGGGCGGCCAGGTGGGCTCACGACGACCGTACCGCCACTGAGCAACGGCACCCAGACCTCGTAGGTCATCGGATCGAATGTCTGCGGCGCGTGCGCAAGGATTCGGCGGTGTTCCGAGCCCCAGCAGGAGTCGCTCGCGAGGTCAAGGACGTTCTCCTGCGTGACTTCCACGCCCTTGGGCTTTCCTGTTGAGCCCGATGTGTAGAGAACGCACGCGGCATGGCGGGCATCGGGTGTCGGGAACGGTTGCGATTCGTCGAGCGGGAGGTCGTCCAGGCGATGCTGAACCCATTCGGCGTCCAGGGTAACGACCGCAGCGGTGTCGTCGATCATGAACTTGCGGCGTTCGGCAGGATAGCCCGGATCGATCGGCACGTAGGCGGCACCGAGCTTCACGATGCCGAGGATCGTCGCGACGAGCAGCGGCGAGCGCTCCAGCACGACGGCGACACGCCGTTCCGGACCGACGCCGCGCCGGGCCAAGTGGTGCGCAATTCGGTCAGACCACGCGTCGAGCTCGCGGAAGGTCCATCGACGTCCTTCGAAGGCGAGGGCCGTCGCCAAGCCATGTTCCGCCACGGTCTCGCGGAATGTTTCGACGAGGGTGACAGCACTCCTGGCTCGCCCCGGCCCCGACCAGTCGAGTACCCGCTCTGCTTCGCCCGGCAGCAGAACATCGACCCGGTCGATGCGAGTTCCGGGATCGGCTACGAGCTCCTTGAGCACCCGTGTCCAGCGCTCAACGAACTCGACGATCGTGGTGCGGTCGAATAGGTCCGTGGAGTAGACGGCCGCGGCCTCGATGCCCGCGGGTGATCCGGCCGACGTTGTCTTCTCGGTGAGGTTCAGGGCCAAGTCGAAGTGGGAGACCCCAGGGTCGACGCGTTCCGGTCGCGATGACAGCCCGTCCAGCTGGAGGGGGGTGACCTCGCTCTGGAGCGCGAGCGTGACCTGGACGAGCGGGTGCCGTGCGGCCGAGCGGGAAGGGTTGAGGACTTCAACCAGGTGGTCAAAGGGAATGTCCTGGTGCTCGTACGCGCCGAGGCTCTTGCGACGCACACGCCGCAGTATTTCGACGAAGGTCGGATCGCCCGAAGTGTCGGCACGCAACACCAAGACGTTGACGAAAAACCCGATCATGTCCTCGAGAGCGTGATCCATGCGGCCGGCGACGGGTGAGCCGACGGCGATGTCGGTCCCCGCGCCGAGCCGGGTCAGCAGGACGGCGAGTCCCGCGTGTAGCGCCATGGCCAGCGTCGCCGACTGGTCGCCGGCGACCCGCAGGAGCGCGGCGTGGAGGTCGGCGTCGATCTCAAACGCGACGACGTCCCCGGCACTGGACGTCGCCGCCGTGCGCGGGCGGTCGAACGGTAGCTCGACCACGTCGGGCAGCCCCCGCAACTCGTCGACCCAATACGCGATCTGCCGCCGGTAGAGACTCTCCGGGTTCTCCCGATCCCCCAGCAACGCGTGTTGCCACATCGCGTAGTCAGCGTACTGGGCCGGTAGCGGCGCCCAGGACGGTTCGGCTCCGGTGCTGCGGGCGCGATAGGCGGCTCCCAGATCGCGGGCCAGCGGGTCCATCGACCACCCATCGCCCGCGATGTGGTGCAGCACGACGAGCATCACGTGTGTCTCGGGGTCGAGCTCGACGAGGCAGACCCGGATGGGCACGTCCACGGTGAGGTCGAACGGACGACGGGCCTCGCTCAGCAGCACGGTCTCGAGGTCATCATCGCGCACTTGACGCTGCGACCAGGGAAGCTCGACGTCTGCCAGGTCGAGGATCCGCTGGCAGGGTTCCCCGCCCACCTCGACGAACAGCGTCCGGAGCGATTCGTGGCGCCCGAGCAGGTCCTCGACGGCGCCGCGGAGCGCCGGAACGTCCAGCATCCCGTGTAGCCGCCAGGACACGGGGATGTTGTAGGTGAAGGACCCGTCGTCCAATGCATGCGCAAACCACAGTCGACGCTGTCCGAACGACGCCGGCGGCGCGTCCGGGCGCGGCTTGGGGCGCAACAGTGGGCGCACCTGTCCCTCGGACTGAGCTATTCGCTTGGCCAGGCCGGCGACGGTTGGCGCATCGAACACGGCCTGCATGGACAGCTCGACGCCGATGTCGGCGCGGATCCTGCTGATCAGCCGCGTGACGAGCAGCGAGTGGCCCCTGAGGTCGAAGAAGCTGTCGTCGACGGATACCACCGTCACGCCCAGCACGTTGCGGAACAGCCCGCAGAGCAGCTCTTCTCGTGGTGTGCGGGGCGGGTGACCGCTGGCGTTGGTCGGGTATTCGGGAGGCGGCAGCTCGCTGCTGTCGATCTTGCCGTTGGCTGTTAGGGCGAAGGCCTCGCGGACGACGACCGCCGCAGGCACCATGTACTCGGGAAGGCGCTGGGCAAGCCAGTGGCGGACGCTGTTTCCCTCGACGTCGGGTCCGGCGACGACGTAGGCGATGAGGCGGCGCTCACCCGAATCGTCCTCGTGCGGCCGGACGATCGTCCGGCTCACACCGGGATATCCGTGCAGCACCGACTCGATCTCACCTGGCTCGATCCGGAAACCCCGTACCTTTACCTGCTCGTCGGCCCGGCCCACGAAAGACAACCTGCCGTCGACGTCCCACCGCACCAGGTCGCCTGTCCGGTACATTCGTGTTCCCGCAGGTCCGAACGGACAGGCCACAAAGCGTTCCGCCGTGAGATCCGGACGGTTCGCGTACCCGCGAGCCACACCGGCGCCTGCAACGTAGAGCTCACCGACGATGCCCGGTGGCACCAACCGCAGCTCACCGTCCAGCACGAACGTGCCCCAGCCGGGCAACGGCCCGCCCACGGGCACCGCGTTGCCATCAGCCGATGGCTCCGCAGGGTCGACCCAAGACAGCGTCACGTGGACCGTACACTCCGTGATGCCATACATGTTTGCGTAGGACATCGGTTCCTCGGCGTGTCGGGAGTACCAAGCGCGCATTGCCGACCGGTCGAACGCCTCTCCGCCGAACACAACGGTACGCAAAGACGCACCGATGCCGCTGTGGTGTGCCGCATCGAGCGCTGCCATGTGCCCGAACATCGACGGCGTGATGCTAAGGACGCTGATGCGCTGATCTCGGATAAGTGACAGGAAGCGCTCCGGGTCACGGGTCACCTCCCGCGGCACGGCGACGAGCCGTGCGCCATGCGTGAAAGCCCCCCACATCTCCCACACCGAGAAGTCAAACGATGCCGAGTGAAACCACGTCCAGGCGTCGTCGGCGCCGAACGTGAAGAGCCGTCGGGTCGACGCCATCAGCCGCGTGACGTTCCGGTGTGTGATCTCGACGCCCTTGGGGCGGCCGGTCGACCCGGATGTGTAAATCACATAGGCCACATTCGAGGGGTCGACGCCAGGAGACAGGTCGACCGCGGGGTACCGGTCGAGCTGGACATCGCCGACGACCTCCTCGTCGAGGACCATCATCGCCTGCGCATCGGCCAGCACGAGGTCGATCCGGTCCTGCGGGTAGTCCGGATCCACCGGCACGTAGGCAGCGCCCGTCTTGGTGACCCCCAGGACGGCGACGACCAACAGGGGTGAACGGCCCAGTCGAAGAGCCACGCGTTGCTCGGGACCGGCTCCGTGCTCGCGGAGGTGCCAAGCAAGACGGTTCGACCAGGCGTTCAGCTCACCGTACGTCCAGCTCCGGCCCTCGTGGACCAGCGCCGTCGCGCCGGGGTCACGCGCGACCTGCTCGGCGAACAGCTCCGGCAACGTGGCGGTCCTCGGGCCGATATCCGGCTCGGGTCGTGACCAGCCGACGATGCACTCGCGCGTCGCGCTACCGACGAGATCAACGTCGACAAGTGTCGTGCGAGCGCCGGATTCTGCGATGTGGCTCAGCAGTGTGAGCAGGCGATCCCGATGACTCTCTAGGTCGCGGTCGTCGTATAAGTCGACGTTCCCGTGGAGGTCGACAAGAAGGCGCCCTCCCGCCGTCTGCTGGCTAACGACCGCCATGTCGTAGGCAGGTACCCACATCTGGTGGAACGTGGCCGGGCTGTCGCCGAAGAAGATCTCCTCCGGGAACGGACTCTTGATCAAGAGCGGACCGAAGTACGGGTCGGGTGTCCGGCGGAGGTGGTCGCGTCGTACGTATTCACCCCGATAGCGCTGGTGCTGGATCAGTCTGCGCACCTCGGCCGCCATACCGGTCGCCAATTCGGCCCAGGTCGCGTTGCGTGCGGCATCCAGGCGCAACGGCAGCACGTTCGCGGTCGTGGTCGGCACTCGCCGCGCGGTCGGCGTACCACGCCCGCTTACTACCAGGCTAAGCATGACCTCGGACTCGTCGCGCACCCATCCTGCATACGCCGCGATTGCCCCAGCCAGTAGCTGGAACCAGCTCGTTCCGGCACTCTCGGCCGCCCGCCTGAACCCATCGAACACCTTGGACGACAGGGCAACGGTGCGCCGTCGTGTCCCGCGTACCGACAGCGCCCGGCCGGAAAGGTGAGTCGGCGCAGGAGTTCCATACATCCGCCCCCGCCACCACGCCGCCGAATCGGCGGAGCTCGATGAGCTTTGGTACTCGCGGTCCTCGTCGAGATGGTCGGCGAGTCCTCCGAATGGTGCGGGCGGCGCCGATCGTCCCGAGACCGAGGCAGAGTAGAGGACACCAATGCGTTCCAGGATCGCCGTCATCGCGATGCCGTCGGCCACGATGTGGTGGTAGCAGAGGTAGAAATACCAGGACTCGTCCGCCAGCTGCAGGAGGGCGTAGTCCATCGGCGGGGATCCCGACATGTCGAAGGGAGCGCGTCGTCGTTTCTCCATCCATTCGAACGCCGCGTCGTGTGGGTCGGCATGGCAGCGGAGGTCGACAACGTCGATCGCCGGTTCCACGACCGGCAGGATCTTCTGCTGCACGGTGCCGTCGACGTCTACGAACACGGTTCTGAGAGCGTCCACCTCGGACACCGTCTGACGGATCGCGGCGATCAGCAGTCGGGGCTCGATGGGCCCACGGATGTCGAGGTAGGCGTAAAAGTTGCAGACGTTCTTCTGCTCGTCGAGCAAATGGCTGTACCAGATGCTTTCCTGCGCGGCCGACAGAGGATGGACGCTGGCACTCGCTCGCCGGTCGGGGCTCATCTGAACATCCTTCCACGATGTCGCGGAGAAACGGCCCTATGACCGTCCCGGATCTGAGTGGTCCCGGTTCTCCATGGCGTCGACGAGGCTCTTCGGGCGCATGTCCGTCCAGTACTCAGAGATGTGCGCGAGACAGGCGTCGCGTACATCAGGGCCGTGGCTAACTAGCCAGCCTGCGGGAATGTCAACGAACGCCGGCCACAGGGAGTACTGCCCCTCGTCGTTGACCAGGGCGTAGTACTGCCCGTCGGGATCCTCAAACGGATTCATCTCACTGCTCTCCCGTCGCCGTCACCTACATGGTCAACGCGGACACCGTCACCGCTCGCACCCGCCGGACCCCTTTAGCCGGGGTGCGAGAACCTGCGCGACGGTGGCCAGCGATGCTGAACTCGTCATCTGCTCGTGCGTGCAGTCGAGGTAGTGCACTGCGAGGTGGCCGTGCACGTAGTCACCCCACGCTTCCGGCGACGGCACGTCGGCGGGCTGCCCCTTCGAGGCGGCGAACACGACGACGTCGCCGCGGAACGTCCTCGGTGTGAACTCGCGCAGCAGCGCACCGCTGCGGCTCATGATGCGGGTGATGGCGAGGATG
This sequence comes from Actinopolyspora biskrensis, assembly GCF_013408175.1. Taxonomy (GTDB): domain Bacteria; phylum Actinomycetota; class Actinomycetes; order Mycobacteriales; family Pseudonocardiaceae; genus Actinopolyspora; species Actinopolyspora biskrensis. The sequence goes on along the minus strand of NZ_JACBYW010000001.1, from coordinate 823,933 downwards.
CGTTCCTCGTCGATCGCCGCAGTCAGGCCGTCGCGCCGACGTAGGATCTCAACCGCTGTGGCCGGGGTGAGGTCGTCGGTGTCCAGCTCGGCTGCTTCCCAGCCGAATAGCTGCAGCAGGTCAGCGAGGAGACGCTGCGGTGTGTCGTCGGCGCCGGACGCTGCTGGCGCCCATCCGGGGTAGCCGTCGAGGAGCGCGAGGAGGGCGATGTCCTCGCCCTCCTCCTGCAGCTGCGTAGCCACGGCGTGCGCGACGACGGCTCCGAAGGACCAGCCGAGCAAGCAGTAGGGACCGGTCGGCTGGAGGCGGCGGAGCTGGTCGACGTAGTCGGCCGCCATCTCGGTGATCGTCGACGGCATCGGCTCATCACGAGCGAGGCCTCGCGCCTGAACGCCGTAGATCGGATGAGCTGCGTCGAGATGGCGCAGGAGACCGGCGTAGGACCAGCTGAGACCACCGGCGGGATGGAAGCAGAACAGGGGCGTCGCCGCTCCGCCCTCCCTGAGCGGTACGACCACGTCCAAGGTCGTGTCGCGGTCGTCCGTGCTCATTCTCCGGACGAGATCGGCCACAGTGGGCGCCTGGAACAGCGCGCTCAACGTCAGCTCGGTACCCAGCGTCGCGCGGACCCTGTTTATCAGGCGGAGGGCCAGCATCGAGTGCCCGCCGAGCTCGAAGAAGTTGTCGCGCACCCCGACCTCGGGCAGGCCGAGCAGCTCGGCGAAGAGCTCGGCGAGGATCCTCTCCCGTGGGGTCGCGGGGAGCGCACCGGAATGATCCGTCTGGAACGTTGGCCCGGGCAGCGCCGCGCGGTCGAGCTTGCCGTTGGGGGTCGTAGGCAGGCTGTCGAGGAAAACGACACCCGCTGGCAGCATGTAGTCCGGTAGCCGCTCCCGCGCGAAGTCGCGCAGATTCGGTTCGTTCTCGGCGCCATCCTCGACCACGACATAAGCGATCAGGCGGTTGGTGCCCATGCTGTCGATCTGGGGAACGACTGCCACTTGGGCTACGGCGGGGTTGTCGGCCAGAACCGCCTCCACCTCGCCGGTCTCGACGCGGTAGCCGCGGATCTTGACCTGCTGATCCGCCCGTCCCACGAACTCCAAATGACCTTGCGCGGTGCGTCGGACGAGGTCCCCGGTGCGGTACATACGGCTACCCGGTGGGCCGTACGGGCACGCGACGAAGCGTTGCGCGGTCAGGGCGAACTGGCTCGCGTAGCCACGCCCCACACCCGAACCAGTGATGTATAGCTCGCCGACGACGCCAGGCGGTACCGGTTGCAGACCGCGGCCGAGGACGAGCAGCTGCGTACCGGCGACCGGATCGCCCAAGGGCGGTGTGTCGTCGGCTCCGGCTGTGATCGGGTCGCTGATCGTCGCGATCATCGTGCATTCGGTGGGCCCGTACACGTTGATCACGCGCTGGTGACCGGACCACTGCGAGATGACGTGCGGCGGCGCGGCCTCTCCCACGAGCATCACCGTCGTCCCAGGTGGCAGACCGACGTCGACCGGGATGGCGCTGAGCGCGAGCGGTGGAAGCGTCACGTGCGTGATGCGCATGGCGGTGGCGACCCGCCCCAACAGGGGCCCAGGCACCAATTCTTCCGGCTCGGCGAGGACGACGGCCCCGCCAACCAGCAGCGCCATGCACAGCTCCCACACCGACCCGTCGAAGCTGGGCGAGAAGAACTGAAGGATTCGGCTGTCGGTGCTGACGTCCAGCCGCGCGCGTTGCGACGAAACCAGCGGGGCGAGGCCAGCGTGGGGTGTGACCACGGCCTTGGGCGCTCCGGTCGAGCCGGACGTGTAGGTCAGGTACGCCGCGTGCAGCGGGAGCAATGGGCTGTGTCGATCGGTGTCCCGGGGGGCCTCCGCGGACCTGCGGGTCAGCTCGGCGACGATGTCGGGCGCATCGATCGTTAGCCGGGGGGGTGTCGCGACGTCCACTATCTCGGCGGTGACCTGCGTCTGCAGGAGGATCGCCGGTCGGGCGTCGCCGAGCATGAAGCGGATCCGCGCAACGGGATAGACGACGTCCAACGGCAGGAAGGCTGCACCGGCCTTCGCCGTCGCGAGGACGGCGACGATGAGATCGACTGAGCGTGGTATGGCGATGCCTACGACGTCCTCGGGCCCAACTCCCCGGGAGATCAGCAAGTGGGCGAGCCGGTTCGCCCTGTCCTCCAGTTCGCCATACGTCGTGGTCGATGCGCCGGTCACCACGGCGGGGGCCCCGGCGCTGCTGTGAACCCGTTGCTGGAACAGTTCGGGGAGCGTCGCCGCAGGTCGACGTCGAGCCTCGGAGGACACCACCGGATCCGCGCACTCAGCGACGGTGCGCACGTCGATCCGGGTAATCGGCAACGACGGTGTCCGGCTCGCGATGTCCAGCAGCCGTACCCATCGTTCGGCTAGGTACTCGACGGAGGTCCGATCGAAGAGGTCGGTGGAGTACTCGATGAAACCGTAGAGTCCCAACGGCCTGTCCTCGCCGCGCCGCTCCCAGAGGCTGAAGCTGAGGTCGAATGCCGAGTTACCGGCCGAAGCTGCGACCCGGACGGGCTCGACGTCAAGATGCGCGAGCTCCATATCGGTCGCCGGCTCGTTCTGAAGGATCAGCATGATCTGGAACAGGGGGGCGTGCGCGAGCGAACGTTGCGGGCTCAGGATCTCGACCAGGTACTCGAACGGAATATCCTGATGGTCGTAGGCCGAGATGGTCTTCTGACGGACCTGGTCGACGAGCTGATAAAAGGACGGATGGCCCGAGACGTCGGTACGCAGCACCAGAGTGTTGACGAAGAAGCCGATGAGCCCGTCCAGGTCCTCGTCCGTGCGGCCGGCGACCGGAGCGCCCACGCAGATGTCCGTGTCACCCCCCAAGAGGGACACCAACGCGACGAGACCGCTGTGCAGCAGCATGAAAAGACTGGCTCCGGTGTCGCGTATCAGGGTGTTCAACTGGCGATGCACATCGGCGCCGATGTCGATCTCCAGGAACGCCGTTTGTCGGGACGACTCGGACGGACGAGGACGGTCGAACGGCAGTGACACGGCCTCGGGAACCCCAGCGAGCTCCTGTTGCCAGAAGCGCGACTGTCGCGCGAGGATGCTTTTCTCGTCATAAGCGTCGCCCAACAGCTCCCGCTGCCACAGCGCGTAATCGGCGTATTGGACCGGTAAGGGATCCCACGCCGGTGCCAGCCTCTTCAGGCGAGCGTCGTACGCCGTGGCGAGGTCCGCCGCCAACGGCACCATCGACCAGCCGTCGCAAGCGATGTGGTGGGTCATGACCAACAGGACGTGATCGTCGGGGCCGAGACGGAACAGCGAGGCGCGGATCGGGAACTCGGTCGCGAGGTCGAAAGGTCTCCGGTATTCCTCGCCCAGCACGTTGAGCACGTCCTCAGGCGATACGGACCGGACGTCCCAGGGTACCGTCGCCCGTTCCTCAGCCACGATCATCTGGTGTGGCTCGTCGTCTCCGACAACCACTGTGCGCAGCACCTCGTGGCGGCGTTGCACATCGTCGACGGCCGCGTATAGGGCATCCTGGTCAAGCGGGCCGCGCAGCCGGTGAGCGAACGGCATGTTCCACGTTCCGCTCGGACCTTCCACCTGGCTCAGAAACCACAGGCGCCGCTGCGCGTGAGAGAGCGGGATCATGTAGGAAGTCCCTGCTGGGCTGACTGCCGACGCGGCTCGGACTCGCCGACCTTTCCGGTTCTCGGGCAGACTGTCACTTCCCCGGCTATCGGGCGCCCGCGTAGCGCGAGCCGAGCCGATCCGCGTTCCTTCGGGAGCGCGTGGATGTCGGTGAGCCTGTCTTCTCGGGCTTCATACGCTGTCACAAGGAGATAAAGACTGCAGTCAGAATTCATCGTATTCCGGATCCGGCTGCGGGACGGCAAGCTGAGGCCGGCAGGAAGATAATGCTGTTAATTCGCTTGTCTGCTGGACCACCGCAGCCTGCCGAGCCTGACGAGTCCGTTGGACGACATTCCTCAAACGGTGCGCGGATGCCCCACGAAATTCTGTGCCACAATTCTCGCCGGACATGACTGTCTTCGTGATCCATGGAATCCCCGAGCCGACCCCTGAGCCCTTGCTCTCTTGCGAGCGTCTCCTGCGTTCCGCAGTGTCCAGCTGAGTTGAACATGCGCTTGTGCGGCTGTCAACGAGGGAATGTCCGTCTCGCATCGTTCTCCTTGATCATTGCTGATAGCGCTGCACACCGTCGCCAGGATCGTCCGCGGCGAACGCAAACGGAAGATCAAAGTGGCGGTGAGCAGGCGCTGAACTGCGACGACACACGATCGTGGTGTGGACGCCGGCGCGGTTTCCAGTAGGGATCTTGCGGCTCTCACATCAAGCTTGGTCGCTGCCAGGAGTGCCATTCCTGCTCCCAGGACACCATTGTCGATCGCTGCTGTCATCGACCAGATGGGTGCCGATGGAACTACCCTGTCCGGTCGTCGCGCCGTCGGTTACCCGACCACGTCCGTCCCCCTTCAAGAACGGAAATGAAGATCATCAGTCATGAAGGGCGAGCCCGACCCGCACCACCAGCGAATGATCAAGGACAGGGTTGCGCCGACGGCCGGCGTCGTGCAGTGTATGAATTGTTTTGGCGTCATCGCTGCGATTTAGGAGTCTTTATGCTTACTCGCCAGCGCGTAGACAAGTCGATGACGTTGCGCACCGAGGGCTGACCGTGCGAATCAGCACTGGCGAGACGCACGCAAATAACGATATCGACTCTGTTAACCTCGCCGATCCGTGTTTTTTCGGTCTCGGTGACCCGCACCCGATATGGACGCGACTTCGAGATCATGCCCCGGTCTACCGCCAATGTCCCCGGGCTTCGACGCCGGAGTTCTGGGCCGTCACGCGATACGATGACGTAGCCAGGGTACTCGGCCAGCACGGCGAGTTTACGGCCGCGCGGGGAAACATCCTCACGACTCTGGGCGAAACCGACATCGCCGGTGGCAAGATGCTCGCGGTCACCGACCCTCCGTTGCACGGACGCCTCAAGGCGCCCCTGGCCCCACGCCTGAGCAAGCAGGCGGTCCGCGAACTCGAACCCGCTCTACGCGAGCTCACGCGGCGGGTCCTGGCGCCGGGTGCCTCCCCGGAAACCTGGGACTTCGCAGCTCAGGCGGCATTCTACCCGATTGGGATAGCTGGCCTGCTCCTCGGTATCCCGGAGCGCTCGTGGGCCGGGCTCACGAGTGCCACGTACGCGGCCGTCGCCGAGTCGGACCCCGATTATGCTCAGCCCGGCGCGGCCAGGTCCGCCGTGCTGAGCAGGGCCCACTCGGAGATCTTCCTCTACTTCCACACCGAGGTGGCGCGTCCCGACCGGGCCGAGGCTGACGACCTCATAGGTGCCCTCCTCCGAGCAGCGCGGGACGACGCGGCACTGACCCGCGAGGAGGTGATCCTCAACGCCTACAGCCTGCTGATCGGCGCCACGGTCACCACGTCGCATGTGGCCAGCGCTGGTTTGCTCGCCCTGCTCGAGAACCCGGCCGAGCACGCCCGCTGGCTGGCGACGGGGGACACGCCAGCCCTGGTGGAAGAGATCCTGCGCTGGGCGTCGCCTGCGAACCACGCCTTGCGGCACACAACCAAAGAGGTGCGGATGCACGGCACCATCATCGGGGCCGGCCAGCCGGTGTCCGCATGGCTCGGATCGGCCAACCGCGACGAGCGGGTGTTCCCCGACCCCTTCCGGTTCTCCGTCGACCGCCGCCCCAACCGCCACATCGCATTTGGGGTAGGCGCCCACCGTTGCCTCGGAGCCCACGTCGCCCGACTCGCGCTCAACGTGCTGTTCGACGAGATCGGGCGGAACTTCGAACGCATTGAGCTCGCCGGGGAGCCCCGCCACCTGCAATCGACGTTCATCGCCGGGATCAAGAACCTGCCCGTGCGAACTGTGCCGCGACCCGGTGGTCCCGCGTTGGGGGAGCAGCGGGCGCTCAGTCGCACCGTGGAGGGCGACCCGTGACGGGGCCGAGCCGCCCGGCGCGCACGCGCACCGAAGCCGGCTCCACTGCTTGGTCGCACCCTGCTCATCACGTCGTCCGGTGCCTACGGCTCGATGGCGACTTCGACGTAGAAGCGGCCCGTTCGGCGCTGCGGCTCCTCACCGGCCAGCACCCGGTGCTTCGAACCGTCTTTCCCGCCTACCCCGACGTGACGTCACCACAGCCCGCCGCGCCGGGCTCGGTCGACGTGGACCTCACCGAGGTGAGCGTGGACCAGGCAGAGGCGATCGCGCATGCCGTCGATGTCACAGCCGAGCCGTTCGACCTCGTACGAGGCCCGCTGCTGAGGGTGCGCGTGCTGCGCGTAACCGACCGCGACCGGCTCCTCGTGGCCGTAGCGCATCGTCTGGCTCTCGATCCCACAGCGCTCGATGCCTTCCTCGTCGAGCATGGCCTTGCGTACACCCGGCTGAGACAGGCACCCGAGGCACCCGCGCGCGGGGCCACGGAACCCGGCTGGCCGTCCGTCGAAGAGTGCGCTGCCGCCCGGGAGCGCTGGCTCGAGCGGCTGTCCGCACTTCCTGTCCTCGACCTGCCGACGGACCGACCGCACCGTCCACGACCGACCCGGACAGGTGCCGTCGAGCCCTTGGCTCTGCCCACAGGTCTCGCGCGCCGACTGCGCGACGTGCGGGGGATACCCGATGATCCCGCTGTCTTGTTCGCTGGCGTGGCGGCGCTGGTCGCCCGCCTCACGCCCCAAAGCGCCGTTCCACTAGTCGTGCCCGTTCGGCCCTCTCCGGCCGAGACCGACACCCTGCTCGGCCGGCCGGAGACTGATGTGGTGGTGAGTGCCTTGCTGGACGGGAGCTCAACCTTCCAGGACGTGGCCGACCAGGTTGGGGCTGAGCTCGCGCGGGCTCGAATGGACGCCGCCGCCCTTCCGCCGGGGGCGCTCGCCGACCAGATCGGGAGCTGTGGCGACCCGGGGCGCCAGCCGGTGCCGGTCCGGGTGGCCGTGCGGAGGCGCACCACCACGTTGCCCGCCTACAGCGGCGTTTCATGCACATCAGTCGATCTTCCCGTGAGCATGGCTACTCGGGATCTGTCCTTCGCCGTCGACCTGTGCGGCGACACGGCCGGCGGCGTCCTCGAGTACGATACCGGTCTGTTCGAGCCGATCACGGCGCAGCGGATCGTGCGGAGGTTCGGGCATCTCCTCGCCGCGGCCGTAGAGAACCCGCGTGCTCCGGTCACGACGTTACCAGTGCTCCCGCCGGACGAGCGCGCCCTCGTGGTGTCCGGGTGGAACCGCACCGAACGAGCCTTCCCTCGCGACCGCACCGCTGCCTCGCTGTTCGAAGAGCAGGTCAGCCGCGACCGGGAGGCCAGGGCAGTCGAGCACGAGGGCGCGTGGCTTACCTACGGCGAGCTGAACGAACGGGCTAATCGTCTGGCCCACCGTCTGATCGATCGGGGTGTGGGACCCGACGTCCCCGTTGGCGTCTGCCTGCCCCGCTCGATCGACACTGTGGTGTGCCTTGTCGCAGTGCTCAAAGCTGGTGGGGCCTACCTCCCACTCGATCCCGAGCATCCCGTAGAGCGATTGGCCTACGTTGTGGAGGATGCCGGGGCACGCGTTGTGCTCACCAACGATGTGCACACGCACGCGTTTTCCGTCACAGCCGCCGACGTGATCAGTCTCGACGCGCTGGACGGGTCGGACGCCACCAGGCCGACGACCAATCCCGTGGTGGCGACCACCGCCGAGCACCTTGCCTACGTCATCTACACGTCGGGCTCCACCGGCTCCCCGAAGGGTGTCGCCGTCGCGCACCGGGCCCTCAGCCGACTGGTCAAGGGGGCGGACTACGCGCGGCTCGGTCCCGATGAAGTGCACCTTCAGCTCTCGCCTCTGTCTTTCGATGCATCGCTGTTGGAGCTGTGGGGATCGCTGTTGAACGGCGGTACCCTGGTGCTGCCGCCGTCGGGACTGCCGTTCCCCGACCTGCTCGAGGTCGCGCTGCGGCAGCACCGCATCACGGTGCTGCTGCTCGTGTCTCCCCAGCTTCACATCGCGGCAGAGCAGTTCCCCGAAGCGCTGGCTCGCGTCCCGCAGCTCCTCGTCGGCGGAGACGTACTCTCGCCCAGCAGTGCCGCGGAGCTGCTTCCGTACCTGGACGGGACGCGCCTGGTCCACGTGTACGGCCCCACGGAGTGCACCCTCTTTGCCACGTGGAAGCACCTCGAGGCCGTCGACACCACTCGCCCGACCGTCCCGCTCGGGCGCCCGATCACCAACACTCGGACCTACGTCCTCGATGAGAACCTCGCACCCGTTCCTGTCGGAGTCCCCGGTGAACTGTGGCTCGGCGGCGACGGGTTGGCCCGCGAGTACCTCGGGCGCCCCGATCTAACCGCCGCACGGTTCTTGGCCGATCCGTTCGGCCCGCCCGGCGGCCGGATCTACCGGACGGGTGATCTGGCCCGCTGGTTGCCCGACGGCGACCTCGAATTCCTCGGGCGCTGTGATGACCAGATCAAGATTCGTGGATACCGGATCGAGCTAGGTGAGGTCGACGCAGCACTGGCTGCGCATCCCGATGTGAGAGCCGTGGCCACAGTGGTCCGCGACGATGCGCCCGGCGGGCGGGCGCTCGCCGCCTATCTGGTGGGAGATACCCACCCCCGTGACGTCGAGCTGCGGGAGCACATGGCGACCCGGGTACCGTCGTACATGATTCCGGCTGCCTTCGTCTGGCTCGATCGGATTCCGCTGACCGGGAACGGCAAGGTGGATCGAAACAGCCTGCCGCCGCCAGAGTTCGGCGGAGCCCGTCACTCCGACGCCCCGCGCTCGACTATGGAAGATCGCGTTCTGGATGTCATGGCCGCGACCCTCGGACTCGACGTCATCGGCCCTGATGACGACTTTTTCGAGCTGGGCGGCAACTCACTGCTCATGGTCGACCTATTCACCCGCCTCGAGGAGCTGGCGCCGTCCTCCGGACTGAACCTCGTCGACCTCCTCGAGTACCGCACCGGAGCCTGCATCGCCGGACTGCTGGAAGCCCCGGGAGGTGGCACGTGACCGGCACCCTGACGCCATGGGTCCTTGGCCGTGTGGACCGCGAAGGCACCGAGCGGTGGTTCTGCTTTCCCCCCGCCGGAGGTGGGGCGAGCGTGTTCAACTCCTGGCGCTCACGGCTCCCGGAGTCGGTCGAGCTCTGCCCCGTCCAGCTCCCCGGGCGGGAGAACCGCATTGACGAGCCGATGCCCGACACACTCGTCGAGCTCGCCAACCAGACGGCCCGAGCGCTACTCCCGCTACTCCGACCGCCGTACGTCCTGTTCGGGCACAGCTTTGGCGGCCTGCTCGCCTACGCCGTGTCCAGGTGTCTGCACGAGCTGCGGCATCCGCTGCCGAGGACATTGCTGATCTCGGGAGCACGCCCGCCGCAGCTGCCCGCGAAGAACGCATATCACGTGCTTGCCGACGACGAGCTAGTTGAGTTCCTGCGCACGACCAAGGGGCTGCCGGAGCCCCTCCTGGGGCACGAGTCGCTTGTCCGTCGACTGCTGGCTGTTCTCCGCACCGACCTCAGAATCGCCGCCGACTACCAGCCTGGCCCTGCCGAGCCGCTGCTCTGCGACACAGAGGTCCTCGCCGCCGAGGACGATCCGGTGGTTCCGCCCGCCGTCATGGAGGGTTGGCGAGGATATGCGGGCGGATCGTTCCGCATTCGGCGGGCCCCGGGCGATCACCATGCGATTTACGACCCGGACGGCGCCCTGTTCACCGCGGTGATGAACGCGGGGCGCGCCCACCCGTGACAGCCGCTGGCGTGGAGGGCCGCCCCGCTTGAGCACGAGAAGGAGAAGACGCAGCGTGGACAACCCCGTGTCGGAGCGCGCACCGAAGCTGCCGCGCGTACCAGAGGCACCCTCGTTCAGCGACGATTACGCGAGGGACATCCGCCTGCTGGGCGCCTACATCGAGATCTGTGAGGAGCGACTGTCGGCTCTCCCGCCGCCCACTGAGCGCTCCCCCGCGCAGCAGGGTGATGCCAATCAGGTCAATTACGCGGCGCGGCAGGCCCGGCACCACTTCTTGGACCGGCATGCCGGCCACGTCTACGACGACCTCACCGCAGGGCGCAATCAGGCCCTCCGGCTCAACGAACTGGTGTTCGCGGCGGCAGACCGCTTACCGGGGCTCGTCCCAACCCGTGCGCAGATGGCGGCGGACCACCAGCTGCCCCAGGCCGCAAAGTCCGGTGGCGAGGTCGATCAGGGGATCTTCTTCGCATACCTGCTTCGGCAGCGCGCCACCGGCGAGCACCTCCTGCGCTCGATGCTGGCCCCGACACCGCGTGCGCTGGCCCTGCTCCCGGAGTTCCAGCGGACCGGCCATCTTGACCTAGGTCAGGCCGTCGTCCAACGCGACGGTTGCGTGGCTGAAGTGACCATCTGCAACCAGCACGTCCTCAACGCAGAGGACGACGCGGTGGTCGAAGCGCTCGAGACCGCCGTGGACCTCGCACTGCTCGACGACGCGGTGTCGGTCGGCGTGCTGCGTGGCAGCGCGCTCGCGCATTCCCGGTACCGCGGCCGGCGTGTCTTCGGCGCCGGGATCAACCTGACGCACTTGTACGAGGGAAGGATCACCTTCGTCGACTTCATGCTCCGCCGAGAGCTGGGCTACATCCGTAAGCTGGTGCACGGCCTCGACCACGGCTCAACGAACACCCTGCTCGACCCCTCAGGCGGCAAACCGTGGATTGGTGCCGTCGAAACCTTCGCCATCGGAGGTGCCACACAGGTCGCACTCGTCCTCGACCACGTCATCGCGGCGTCCGACGCGTACTTCTCCTTACCAGCCCTCGCCGAGGGCATCATCCCCGGCGCGGCGAACCTGCGGCTGGGGCGGTTGGTCGGACGGCGGATGGCCCAGCGCCTAATCTTCTTCGGTGAGCGGGTCGCGGCGGCGACCCCCGAGGCCGGGGCGTTGTGTGACGAGGTCCGCCCACCCGAGCTGGTCGGACGGGCGGTGGATACCGCCGCCGACCAGCTGGGGGACCAGGCCGTCCCGGCCAACCGCCGCATGCTCCACCTGGCCGAGGAGCCCAACGACCTTTTCCGCGACTACATGAGCCGCTACGCGTTGGAGCAGGCCGAACGGCTACACAGTCCCGACGTGGTGGCCAAGCTCCGGCGCACCTGGGTCGACCGGCGGACGCCCGCAGCCCCCTCGGGAGGGAGCGAATAATGGGCTCCGCGCTCCCGCTGGTGCGCACGACGTGCCTGGTGGGTTACAGCCCTGCGTAGGAGTGCAGGCCGGCTATCACGGTGTTGATGAAGAACTGGTTGAAGACCATCGCGGCCAGGCCGGCGATATTGATCCACGCCGCTCGGCTGCCCCGCCAGCCGGCCGTGGCTCGGGCATGCAGGTAGGCGGCATAGATTACCCACGCCACGAGGGAGCAGGTCTCCTTGGGGTCCCAACCCCAAAACCGCCCCCAGGCGGCCTCGGCCCAAATCGCACCGGCTATGAGCCCGAACGTCCACACCGGCATGATTATCACCGTGGCTCGGTAGGCCATCCGGTCCAACACCTGGCTGCTGGGCAACCGGCCAGCGAACCGGGCCAGCCGCGCCGGATTGTTCTCGTAGGCCGTGCGCAGTAGGAACAACGCACTGGCCACCCCGGCGAACCAGAACCCACCAGTGGAGATGATCGCCGCGGAGACGTGGATCCAAATCCAGTAGGATCGCAACGCCGGCTGCAACGGTGCAGCCTCGGCGTAGAGCAACGTGCCCGACAGAAACAGCAGGATCACCATCGGCAACAGCACGAATCCACCCAGGCCCCGCAGCTGTGCTGACGAGGCGGGCTTGCGGATCGGACGGGACTGGCGGTACAGCACCACCAGCCACGCCAGCACCGCCACTAGACAGATCGCCGAGCCGAACTCGTACAGGTTGCCCCACGACACCCGGCCGACCGCGAACCCTCGTGTGGCTATCGAGAACGCGTGGATCAGCACCCCGAGTATGGTCATGGCGACCGCCATGCCGCCCAGCCGTTCCGACAGCGCCCGCCCACGCGGCGCAGGCACGTGTCCGACCACTGAAGAAGGAACCTCATCTGAGCTCGCGCTGGTCCCCGCCTCGGCACTGGCTCCGCCAGCGGCCACCAGCTCCGGCTCTCGCCCGACTGCTGCGCCCCGCGGCTTGCGCGAAGCGAACTCGCCGAAATACAGCAACATCGCCACGACGTAGACCGCCACCGACGTGGCAAACGCCATGTCACTGTAGGTGGACAGAGTCTGATTGACCGCCATCATCTCTTCCTTCCGCGGGTACCGCCAGGGAAGTCTCCGTGGACTCACCGCGACAGCGACCCCATCTCTCGAGTGGATCCCCGACCAATCCGGTGCGCACCGGCTGTACTCGGCCTGATCGATGCGGGCGAGCCTTGACTAGGCTACGCTGAGCGGAGGAGCCACCAAGCCCGTGGGGCCACCAGGCTTACGGTGGGGCAGCCGCCCCGATTATCAGTGGGCGGAGCCGTTTGGCTGCAGGCGAGCTTCTGCAGACACCCACGGATCGTGACGCGTCGACAGTCCCACTCGTGCTCCACCGCGACCCACTCGGCAGGCTGATGAGCTCTCCGCTCACCGATAGCGCACCGTCGACGACAGCAGCACAAGCTGCCCCGAACCCGAGCGTCCACTCTGGGCGATAGGGCCGGACGAACACAGCTGACCGTCACTCCTGGTCAACTACGACGCCACAACCATCGAACAGGGCCTGGCAGGGCTTTGTCAGGTTGTTGATCCCCTGTGTGGTGCTCTTGGGGTGAAATGCGGTCGGTGACCCCGCGTGTGGAGGCGTCCGCGGCTAAGGTGCTGGCGGGGCTGTCACGACGGGATCAGCGGGCCAGGGGTGAGCTGTACCTGCGCGGGCTGCTGCAACTCGCCAAAATGCGCTGGCGCATCGAAGGCAACCACCGCGAACTCACAGACGGCCTCGATCACTTCGAGGGCCGCAGCATGCCCGGCCGGCACCGCCACGTCACCCTCGCCAGCCTCGCCCAAGCCATCTGCACCCAACTGCGCTACGCCCCAAAACCCCCTGCGCCGGCCTGCCCCTCTACACCGTCGCCCGCGAACTCCCAGTCCCCTTGGCCGTCTGGACCGACGCCCGCCCCACCTGCCACCACTCCCTCCCAGGCAGCACGAAACCCACTCACCAGCAACGATTACCGACTTAACAAATCCCTACTGGACGCAGTTCGGTTGACACCCACCGTTGAGTGAGCCCGTTCCCGCTCCCGTAGGCCAACACGACGGGGTGCAGGCGGGGCCACGGTTCGGCAGCGGTCGCGCTCACCGCTCGTGCGAAGTCGAGGATGGCCATGTCCGTGAACAGCCAGCCCTTCGGCGGGAGCGGTGTGGTCGGCGCGGCCTCCACTACCCGTATCAGCCCCACGACGTCGGAAGCGCTCGCCGGGTCGAGCGCGTTGCCCGCCTCGACCACGTCCCGCCACGGCTGGACCGTCTCGTCGGTGATCTCGATGCCGCGCACCCGGCGGAGCAACGCCTGCAACGACTCCGCGGCGTCCTCGGGAACCCGGCCGAGCTGGTCGAGCGTCTCGCAGGCCTGCCAGATCTCCTGCTGCTGCGTCGTCATGACTTCACGGTGGTAGCAGCGTGCACGTGCTGCGCCTGCCTGACGTCGTGTCGTGTGATCCAGATGTGCGCCCGTTTCCGTCGTCCTCCGAGTACGGCGAGTGGGACACCCTGCCCGCGGACCCGCCGGAACACGAGCTCGACCTCACCAACGAGGACGTGCTTGACGCGCTCAAACGCCGCGAGAGAATCAAGGCTGACTGGTATGCGGACCTGAACTACCCACACGGGGTGTGGCCCCCGGAAAGTATCGAGCAGAACCCAGACCTCGCCGAGGCGTGGCGAAACTGGTTCCTGCGCCGCTCGTGGCAGGGCATCAAGTTCATCAACGGGTGCCTGAGGATCTGGTCACAGGAATCGCAGCAGCAGCAAGCCGCGTAGTCACGCCCCGCCAGCATCGGCCAGCGGGGCGCATCGATTAGCAGTTAGTCTCCCTTGTGGAACTGATTGCGGCACGAGTCGCACAAGTCGCCGTCACGGTCGGCCTCAGCGCCACACATGCGGCACATAGTGATCACCCTCTCCCGGCGTGCACCTCCTCCCGTGCTGACGCGACGACCACCGAATGGGCGAGGGTCAGACCGTGAACGTGGCCTGTGACTTGTGGTGGGGGCACTGTTCGGGGGTGTGGGGGTCGATGTGCAGGTGCAGGTCGCCGGTGGTGGTGGCGATCAGCGCGTCGACCGAGAGTCCTGCTGCGAGGGCGTGTCGGTCGCGGGCGGCGTCGCGAACTCCGGGACCGTCCAGCGCCACGCCCCAGGGGGTGCGCCACTCGATCGCGATCGTCTCGGCGCTGTAGCGGGTGAGCTGCTCGGCGATCCACTCGGCTCCGGCCTGCGGGGTCAACAGCACCGCGTCCGGGTCGTAGGTGCGGCGCAGCTTCGCGCTGCTGGAACGCTCGGACCGGTGCGCGTGCCAGTGCAGCTCGTGCTCGACCCAGCGGGTCGGAAGATCGTGCGACATGGTTCTCCCGGGGTGTTGGCTCACCGCTCGCGGCCCCGGGACAATGGCGCGGGGCCGCGAGCGGTCCTGTCGGCGGTGGGGCCGTTGGTCATCTGGCCGGATGGGCGGCCCTACCGCGGCTGTCCTGTCTCGTGCGGCGGGTGCAGCGGATTGCCGCACTCGTTTCAGCGCACACTCACCTCCCTTCTCCTCGGTTGCCGTGGCGGGATCCCGGCCGGTGCCCTCGGGGCACAGGCACCGGCCGGGCGGCGACCCCGGCGCCGGAGGCTGGGGCTCGAACGGCGCCGAGGCGTGGTCGCTACAGGGCGCGCAGCCCGTCGAGCACGCGGGCCAGCAGGGCCTGATCCGGGTCCGGATGCAACCCCGGGGTAGGCTCGGGATGTCGACCCGGCAGGCTGGAACTGCCGGGTCGGCGCTCGATCACGGTGGGCAGCGGAAGCGTGCCGCGCCAGCGCGACCAGCGCGGCAACCGCACCACGGCGGGCATCACCTCCGTGCGGGCCGCATCCGCCCGCACGACCACCCCCGACGACGGGCTAGCCATCGACGTCACCGTCGACGACCTCCACCCCGTCGAGCTCGGCGGCGTAGCCCCGCAGCCGCTCGGCGATCCCCTCGAACACCGACGCCGCCTCCCGGCACTGCGCACCCGTGGCCGAACCACGAGCGATGTCGTAGGCCAACTGCTCCATGCGCCACTGCTCGTGCGCGGCCCACACCGCCAGCTCACCCGACCTCATGCCCACCCCCGAAGCGCCGCATCCAACACGTCCCGCAACTGCCGAGCCTGAGCGACCGTCCACGTGGTGCGATTCCAAATGGTCGGCGTGGTGATCCGAATCAATCCGTCCACCCGCGACACCCGCAACGACACCGCCCCACCCTCGGACCAACAGGGGACCAACTCGCCGGGACCATCAAGTGATCTGGATCTCGTCGACATGGCTTAGACTCCCGACATCTCTCGGCGACGTTCCGTCATCGCCTCTATCCGATCTGATGTTGCGACAGTATTTTGTCGCATGCACCATCTACAATGCTCTGATCGAGTGACGCAGATACACAGACACGATCCAGCGACATAGGGTTGTCGCATGGCCAACACCAAACGCACCTCACCCCGGGTACGTGCACTTGGCGCAGAGCTTCGGGAATACCGCGAGAGCGCAGGGATGACCGTGCGCGACGTGTCCATGCGCCTTGGCGGGCACCACTCGAAAATCGCCCGACTCGAAACCGGGCATACCCCGCCGACACCAGAAATGGTCGTCGCACTGCTCACGACGTACGGAGCCTCTGAGTCCGAACGCGACAGACTCGCGACAATGGCCCGCGATGCGACAGACGAATCGAACTGGATCAAGCCGAAAACCCGCTCGGTGAATCAGGACCTGACCACGCTGATCGAGTTCGAGCGAACAGCCACCTCGATCATCGACGTCTCCCCGATCATGATTCCGGGACCACTGCAAACCGCCGACTACGCACGAGCAGTCATGGCGGGAGGAACACCGCCCGAAGAGCTCGAAGCACAGGTCACCATGCGCGTCGGCCGCCGCGATGTGCTGACACGACGCAACGCCCCACAGCTTTACTCGTACATCGGTGAATGGGCGCTACGCGAGCCGATAGGCAGCGCGGAAATCATGGCCGACCAGCTGCGACACCTCATCAAGATGGCCGAACTCGACAACGTGACCATGCGAGTGGTCCCCAGCAGAACCGGCTACTGGACACCGGCGCACGCAGGTCACTTCCTGCTGTTCGAGTTCGCCAAAGCAGCCCCGGTCGTACACGTGGAACACCTGCGTTCCGACGCGTTTCTCAGCAGCCCCGGGGAGATCGAGGCGTACCACGACGCAGCGACTAACCTCCGTGACGTGGCGATGAGTCCAGAGGACTCGGCGGAGCTCATCGCCAGTATCGCAACGGAGTTGGAGGACAACCAGAAATGACGGTACACCCCCGAGGATGGCGAAAGTCCAGCCGCTCGAACCAGCACTCGCACTGCGTCGAGGTCGGCCGGGTCGGTGACGGTGCGGCGGTGCGCGACACCAAGGACCGCTCGCTCGGCTACTTCACCGCCGACCGGCAGCAGTGGCAGGCCTTCCTCGACGCGGTGAAAACCGACCGCTTCGAGTGAAGCACCCACCACGACCACGCCCCCGGCCCGACGAGGTCGGGGGCGTGGCGCATGCGCGGGCACGTGGGACGCCCTCCCCGGGACCTCCTCACGGCAGCAGCGGCCCGCTCACCAGCGGAAGCACCGCTCCCCCCGCCAGTCCGAGCCCCAGCGAGGCCGCTCCGGCCGCGTAGGCGCCCAGAGCCGACCAGCTCCCGGCGGGGGCGAGCACGTCCTCGCGCTCCCCCCGCTCCGGCTCGGGGCGCAGCAAGGCGGGGGCGATCCAGCGCAGGTAGTAGAAGAGACTGGCGACGGTGTTGACCACGGCGAACACGGCCAGCCAGGCGTAGCCGCCGTCGACGGCGGCGCTGAGCACCTCGAGCTTGCCGAGGAACACGGCGGTGGGCGGCGTGCCGACCAGACCGAGCAGGCAGAGGACGAGGACCGCCGCCATCCCGGGGTGGCGCCGGGCCAGGCCGCGGTAGTCGTCCGGTCTCCGAGCGCGGGGCAGCTCCGCCACGACCGCGAACGCGCCGAGGTTGGTCACCGCGTACGCGCCGAGGTAGAACAGCAGGCTCGGCAGGGCGAGGGCGCTGCCGGTGGCCACCACGGGGGCGAGCAGGAGGTAGCCGACCTGGCTGACGGTGGAGTAGGCCAGCAGGCGGCGGACGTCGTCCTGGAAGAACGCCGCCAGGTTGCCCAGGCTCATCGAGACCGCGGCCAGCACGGCCAGCAGCAGCGGCCAGTTCACCTCCACCGCGGGCAGCACCGCGGTCACCAGCCGGTGGACCGCGACCAACCCGCCGACCTTGGGCACCGTCGTCACGAACGCGGCCACCGGGGCGCTCGCCCCTTCGGCGACGTCGGGAATCCAGAAGTGCCCGGGCACGGCACCGGACTTGAACAGCAGCCCCGCCAGCACCGCCACGAACCCGACCGCGACAGCGGACCGCGGCCCGGCGGGCAGGGTCTGGGCCAGGGTCGCGTACCCCGTGGACCGGCCGGCTCCGTAGAGGACGGTGATGCCGGCGAGCGTGGTCACGCCCAGCAGCGCCCCCACGAGGTAGTACTTCAGCGCGGCCTCGGTCCCCGGCGAGTCCTTGCCGAACCCGGCCAGCGCGTAGAGCGGAACCGAGGCCAGCAGGTAGCCCGCGAACAGCAGCAGCAGATCGCAGGCACCGACGAGCACGACCGTTCCCAGCGCCGCCAGCAGCACCAGGACGTGGAACTCGGTCTCCCGGTGGTGCGCGCCGACGGCCCCGACGGACAGGCAGATCGTCAGCAGGGTGGCGGCGAGCACGACGAACCGCCCGGCGTTCGTGGCGGTGTCCACCGCGTAACTGCCGCCGAAAACCAGTCGCGGGGCGGTGCCCACCGCCGAGGCGGTGGTGACCAGACCGACGAGGCAGGCCAGCGCGGCCAGCAGCCGCACCGGCCACTGCCGGTACCGGGGCAGCCAGGACCCCAGCAGGAGCCCGCAGACGGCGCCGGCGGCCAGGGCGAGCTCGGGAAGCAGCGCCGCGAGTTCCGCGCTCATCGCGCGACCACCCCGACCAGCGCGCTCGCCGCGGGTTCGACCACGTCCAGCAGGAAGCGCGGGAGCACACCGATGACCACGGCCAGCGCCAGCAGGGGTACGATCGAGACCGCCTCGCTCGGCCGCAGGTCGGTGAAACCACCGGCGGCACCGGGCGCACCGGGAAGGCGGAGCCGGCCGAGGAAGACCCGGTGCAGCGCCCGCAGCAGCAGGCCCGCCGTGATCAGGATCCCCAGCAGCGCCAAGGCCGTGGCGATCGTCGCCGAGGCCAAGCTGCCGGTGAAGATCTGGAACTCGGCGACGAACCCGGAAAAGCCCGGCAGGCCGAGGGAGGCGAACACGACGAGCCCGGTCACCGCGGCGAAGACGGGAGCGGGTCCGGCCAGGCCGGAATAGGCGTTCATGTCGTAACTGCCCGCCCGGTCGTGCAGCACCCCGGCGAGCAGGAACAGCGCACCGGTCAGCAGTCCGTGGCTGACCATCTGGGTCACCGCGCCGACCACCGCCAGGGAACGGGCCTGCTCGTCGCTGCCCGCGACGAGCCCGGCCGCCCCGACGGCCAGGACCACATAACCCATGTGGTTGACGGAGGTGTAGGCGACCATGCGCTTGAAGTCCTCCTGGGCCAGCGCGACCAGCGCGCCGTAGAGCACCGAGACCACCCCCAGGACCACGACCACCGCGGCGTACTGGCGCCAGACGGCGGGCAGCAGCGGCATCGCCACGCGCACGAACCCGTAGGTGCCCATCTTCAGCAGCACTCCGGCCAGGATCGCCGACCCGGCCGCGGGGGCGTCGGTGTGCGCCGGCGGCAGCCAGGTGTGGAACGGAACGGTCGGGGTCTTCACCGCCAGGCCGACCCCGATGGCGAGCAGCACCAGCGCGCCGCGGGCACCACTGCCCGCCAGCGGGTCGGCCCGGGCTATCTCCACGATGTCGAAGGTGTGGGGCTCGGCGGACAGGTACAGGCCGATGAACCCCAGCAGCAACGCCAGCGAGCCGACGAAGGTGTACAGGAAGAACGTCAGCGCCGAGCGCCGCGCCTCGCCGTGCCCCCAGCGGGCGATGACGAAGTACATGCCCACGATGGACAGGTCGAAGTAGACGAAGAACAGGATCAGGTCCAGAGCGGTGAACAGCCCCAGGCTCACCGTCTGCAGGAACAGGAACAGCAGCACGAAGCTCTTCACCCGGTCGGTCCGGCGCAGCGAGTGGACCGCGCACGCCAGGAACAGCACCGCGGTCACGGCCACCAGCGGCAGCGAGAGCCCGTCGAGGCCGACGTGGTAGCTCACCCCGGCGCTGGGCATCCAGGGCAGCCGCTGCTCGTAGTCCAGCCCGCCCCCGGCGTCGTAGCCGCTCCAGGCAGCCACCACCAGGACGAGATCGACCGCGGCCACGGCCACCCAGCCGCCCGTGAACACCCGGCGGCCGGCGGAGGGCGGCACCGCGGCCAGCACCGCGGCCGCCGCCAGGGGCAGGAACACGATCAGTGACAGCACGGGCTACCTCACGAACACGAGGAACAGGGCCAGCACGGCCAGCACCACGGCGGCCTGGGCGTAGTACTGGTGCAGCTGGCCGGTCTGCGGGCGACGCGCGAGCGCGCCCAGCCCACCGGCGGCCCGAGCCACGAGGCGCACCACCCCATCGATCGGGACCTCGGCGCCGCGGTCGACCAGCCGCGCCAACCGCGATCCGGCGACGGGCACGGCCAGCACGGCCCGATGCAGCACCCGGTCGTCGAAGGCCGCCAGCGCCCGGGCCAGGGCCGTCACCGGCCGCACCACGAGCAGCTCGGCGCCGCGTTCGAGGTGCAACCACCCCCGCAGCGAGCGGCCCACCACCGCCGGAACCGGCAGCGGCCGGTCGCCCCACCACCAAGCCGCGGAGGCGGCGGCGAGCGCCAGCAGCGCGGAGAGCACCGGTTCCCACGCCCCCGGTGCGGCCGCGTCCTCCGCCCCGACGAGGGACCGCACGGCGTGCGCCACCGGCGCGAGCCCCAGCAGCCCGAGCAGGCCCGCGGACCCGGCCAGCACGACCAGCGCCGACCGCGCGCCCGCCGAGACCTCGCGGACGCCGGTGCCCTCGGTGTCCCACCCGGCAGCGGCGTCCTCCGGCCGCGGCCGCCACGCGAACCAGGCCGCCTTGGCGCTGTAGACCGCGGCCACCACCGCGGCAGCCAGCCCCGCGGCGTAGAGCCCGGGGCTCTCCCGCAGGGCGGCGGCGAGCACCTCGTCCTTGGTCACCCACAGCGACAGCGGCGGAACCCCGGCCAGAGCGGCGGCGGCGATCGTGAACGTCACCCCGACCAGCGAGTACCGGCGCGCGGCACCGCGCAACCCGGGCAGCGCCTTGGTCCCCAGCGCGGTCAACCACGCGCCCGCGGCCAACAACAGCGCCGACTTGGTGGCCGCGTGCGCGACCAGGTGCATCGCACCGCCCGCCACCCCTCCCGCACCGGCGGCCAGCACCGCGAAGCCGACCTGGGCGGAGGTGGAGGCGGCCAGCAACTGCTTGAGATCGGACTGGGCCACGGCGACCAGGCCGAGCACCACCGCCGTGGCCGCACCCGTCCAGGCCACCACCGGCTCGCCCCAGCCGGAGGCGACCAGCAACGGCCGCAGCCGCAGCAGCAGGTACGCCCCGGCGGCGACCATCGTCGCCGAGTGCAGCAGCGCCGACACCGGACTCGGGCCCTCCATCGCGCGCGAGAGCCAGAAGTGCAACGGAAGCTGCGCGGACTTGCCCAGCGCGGCCACCACGACTCCGGCGGTGACCAGGTCCAGCCACGGAGCGGCCGCGCCGGGCAGTTCCACCAGCGCGAGGGAAGCGACCCCGCCCGCCAGGGACGCCCCGGCCGCCAGGTACAGCCCGAGATCGGCGGCGCGGGTGGTCAGGAACGCCACGTCGGCCGCGCGCACCCGGTCCGGCTCGCGCCACCAGTACCCGATCAGGGCCCAGCTCGTCGCGCCCATGACCTCCCAGCCCATCAGCAGCGGCGCCAGCCCGGTGGCGGTGACGGTGACCAGCATCGCCCCGGAGAACAGCAGCATCAGCCCGGTGAACCGCGCCCCCGACCGGGCGGAGCCGGCGCCGTCGGCGGCGAACAGCAGCACGAACAGCGTCACCGCGGCGGTGGTGACCACGAGGACCGCCGAGAGCCCGTCGACGGCCAGCCCCGCCCCGATCCCGCTGAACAGCGGCGCCGACGCGGCCGGGCGCAGCACGGCCGCGGCCGCGGCCAGCGCCAGCGTCACCAGGGCCGTGACGACGCCCACCGCGGGAGCGACCCGGTCGCCGCGGCGACCGGTGCAGCCCAGCACCGCCCCGGAACCCAGCGGCACCGCGACGAGCGACCACATCAGCGCGCCCATCACCACTACCCCCTGAGATCGGCGGCCATGTCGGTCATGTCCACGTCCCGCGCCCGGAAGATCGCCGTGACCACGGCGAAACCCACCGCCATCTCCACCGCCATCGCCGCGATCACCACGACGACGAGGACCTGACCGTCCGCAGCGGACGGAGCGACGTGGTACCAGAACGCGGCCGCGGCGACGACGATCCCGTTGATCATCAGCTCCAGGCCCATCATCAGCATCACCACCGACTGCTGGGTCAGCGCTCCGAACAGGCCGATGGAGAACAACCCGGCGCCGAGCACGAGGAACAGCTCCAGGCTCATCCGTCCACCCCGCCGGGAACCGGGTCCGCGGGGCGGTCCGCGCGCAGGTCGTCGCCGAACCGGTCGTAGCGGCCGCGGTGCGTGGCGAGCACGACCGTGGCCACGATCGTGGCGAACAGCGCGAGGCCGAGCGTCATCATCGTCAGCATCTGACCACCCATGAGGGCCTCGCCCAGCGCGCGCGTGGGATCCGCCGGAGGCCTCCCGGCGCGCCGCGGCCAGTCGACGAGCAGGATCCCGAGGGCCGACGCGACGAAGACGCCCCCGGCGATCCCCGCCGCCCCGCGGGTGTTGTGAAACATCGCCATCGGCATCAGCCCGGCGGGGTTCATCATGTACATGATCATGAACACCGCCATGATCACCATCTCCATGACCATCATGAGGATGATGACCGCGCCGAGGTAGCCCAGGCCGAGCAGCAGCACCTCACCGGCGACGAACAGGAACGAGGCCAGCAGCGCGAACGTCACCCGCGCCATCGAGTCCAACCGGAACACCAGAGCACCCGAGACCAGGGCGAGCACACCGAAGACCCAGGCCAGCACCGCGCTCAGCACGCGAACCACCTCCTCACCACGCCAGCACCACCACCGAGACGACCAGCGCCTGCAGCACGGTCAGCGGCAGCAGCACCACCCAGGCGAACTCCGCGAACCGCTCCATGCGCACCGTCGGGAACCGCCGGGACAGCCACACCACCGCCGCCAGCACGACCGCCGTCTTGACCAGCGTCCACAACCACGACGGCAGCAGCGGCCCCTGACCGCCCCCCAGGAACAGCGGCACCGACATGGCGACCGCGACCACGAGCAGCAACCAGCGCCCGCCCAGCAGCACCAAGCGGTCCACACCGGACAGCTCCCCGGCCGCACCACCGGCCAGGTCGCGCCCGAGCGGGGCGTCGAACGGCCTCCGGAACGCCATGGCCACGGCGCTGAGCAGGTAGACGAGGAACGCCACCGGCATCCACGCGGCGAACCACAGGTGCGACTGCGCCTCGACGATGCCGCCGACCCGCAGCGTGCCCGCGGCCGTGGCCGCCGTGATCAGGGCGAACATGTGCGGCAGCTCGTACGCCAGCCCCTGGGCGACGAACCGGTAGCCGCCGACCAGCGACAGCGCCGAGTTCGGTCCCCAGCCGGCCAGCCACACCGCCGCCCAGGACAGGATCTCCATCGCGTTGAACCACACGACACCGACACCGGGATCGGCCACGGCGACCCCGCCCAGCGGCAGCACCAGGGCCGCCAGCAGCGCCGCCAGCGGAACGGTCAGCACGCCGACCCGCCACAGCAGCCCGTCGGCAGCCGTGGTCACGCGGCGCTGCCCCACCAGCAGTCGAGCCGCCTCGCGCAGCGGCCAGGCGACCGCCCGCGCGCGGGAGCCCGCCGCGCCGGCCGCCCGCGCCTCCAGCACGGCGTCGAACGCACTCGCCCCCGCGGTGACCACCGCCAGCACCGCGGGCAGCACCAGCACCGACCAGAGTGGAGCCTCAGCCACCGCTCGCCTCCGTGATCGACCGGCTGTCCGGCGTCGCGTGCTCCGGACCGAGGCTGGCCACGATCAGTCGCGCGGTGGCGAGCTCGCAGCCCTCCAGCAACTCGGGCAGCACGGCCGGGACAGGCGCCGGGTGCGCGGCCCCGCTCCGGGGAGACCGCGACAGCGCCTCCTCGACGGACAGCGCGCCGGTGTCCTCGAGGTCCGGCAGGGCTCGCTCGACCGCGGACAGCCACGCCCGCCAGCGCGCGGTGACATCACCACCGCGACGGCTCGCGTGGAGCACGGGACCTCCGAACCCCGCGTCCTCGGCCCGGTCCGGAGGCAGCACGCCGATCCCGTCGGTGAGCCGGCGCAGCGTCCACGCTCGACGCAGTCGCCGGGCCAGCCGCCGCAGCCGGGGCCGCACCCGGTCGACGCGCGCTCCGGCGAGCACCTCGTCGCGCAGCGCCCCGGCCCCGAAGGCGGGATCGGACCACCCCGCCACCCGCAGGAACCCGGCGAGGCCGTCCAGGTACGCGGCGACGCGGCGCCGCGCCTGCGCACCACGACTCACCTCCTGCCCGGCCGCGGCGCGACGCCGGGGCTCGCTCCAGAAGTCCTCGTGGCCGCCGTCCGCGCGGAGCACCTCCACCCGGGCCCGCTGGACGACATCGCCCTGCAACGTCGTGTGCACCACCAGTCCCGGCGGCCAGTCCGGCAGCAGCGGACCGAGCGGCACGTGCAGCTGGTCGAGCCGGAGACCGTCGCGGTCCGGTCCGCGGTCGGCCATCGCCAGCCCGCCGGGCAGCTCCGCGCCGCCGCCGTGGTGGTGCCCGTGCCCGCCGCCGTGGTGGTGCCCGTGGTCCTGCCCACCGCCCTGCTCGTCCGCACCGCCGTGGCCGCGCGCATCCTCGTCACCGGCAGGGCCCGAGCCCGCACGGCTCCCGTCACCGTGGCCGGAACCGTCGTCCCGTCCGGAACCGGGCTGCCCCTCGGCGGTGGCGCCGTGCCCGCCCGCACCAGCGGAGGACTCCCGCGCCTCTCCCCCGGTCGCCAGCCTGCGACGTGCCCGCTCGAGCACCCGCGGGACCGCCGCGGAGCTCTCCGCGCGCACGAGGACCCGCGGTTCGGGCACCTGCCGCCACAGCCGGTCCAGCAGGGGTTCCGGCCACGCACCGACGGGGCCGGTCAGGACCAGCACGTCGGTCTCGGCGGGACTCGCCGCGGCCGGCCAACCACGGCGGCGCAGCTCGGCCTCCACAGCCAGCCGAGCCGCGGTGCCGCCGGGGAACTCCAGCAGCAGCACGTGTGGCCGCCCGGCGGCGAACCGCAGCAGAGCGCGGGTCAGCTCCATCGCAGCGCCCCCTCCCGCCACGCGTACACCACGCCGGCGAGCAGGATCCCGAGGAACACGAACATCTCGACGACCGCGCTCGCCCCCTCCGCAGCCACGACCAGCGTCCACGGGTACATGAACAGCATCTCCATCTCGAAGGCCAGATAGATCAGCGTCAGCGCGTACCAGCGCACGTGGAACCGGGACACGGCGTGCTCGGCGGGCTCGTGGCCGGACAGGAACGGGCCGACGGGACCGGCTGGAGACGCGACAGCCAGCAGCCGCGCCGCCCCGTAACCGGCACCGGCCAGCACGAGCCCCACCCCGAGCAGGACCAGCACCGCGCCGAATCCGCTGCCCATGTGGCCTCTCCTCGCTCAGCTCCGCTCAGGACTGCGCCGGACGAGTGGAGCGCACCCCCGGTCAGCTCGGCCCCGACACCGTGATCCACTCACCGCCCCCCCTGCTACCCCGAAGAGCACTCTTCCACACCAGCGATCTCCCCGCATGATCAACGAGCGGTGGTGCGCGCGCACGCGCCCGTGTCCCGTGTGGTGCGCTCGACGTGTCTCGCGCGACCGGGACCGAGCCGACTCCACCGGGTCTCCCGGACCCGGCCGCGTGAACGTCTCGGAGGACGTTGCTCGCGGACACCGACGAGTGCGCCCGCTGCGCGAACCACCCCGGAGGTCCGTTCCCGACGGACAGCTCGGCCGCGCGAGAACCCGGCGCCGCACGCCCGCTTCCCCGCCCCTCCCGTCCGCCGCTCCCCTCCCAACCGCCGGGCGGAGTCGGCGGCACCGGAAGCTGACGCCTGTCCGGTGGCCGGACGAACGGGGAACTCGCGGAAAACCCCGCCCCGGGAACCCCATCGGACGACGAGCACGCTGCTCACGCGAAGCGTGAAACGGCGCGGCAGCAGGGCCGCGACTGGTTCGTGCCACGGTGGCCGCGCTCGCCGCAGGAGGCCCGGACGTTGGTGACGCTAGTCCAACGGCGCGTTGCCGGTGGCTGACCGCCGGCTACGTGGACGCCCGGGCGGGTTGCGGCACCGTCCGAGGAGGCGTCGCCGCCCCTCGACGTCCAGCGGAGCGCCGGCCCGGGTCACCGGGCCGCGGGCTTCCCGCCGGCACGGGGCGCGATGATCCGTAGGAACGGTAGGGCGATGCTCAACGCGATAGCGACCAGCAGGCTGCTGGCCCAGACCGGGCCGAGCTGACCGAGACCGGTTTCGAGGGGGGCCGTCCCGAGCACGGGGCCTCCGGCCGCACCGAGGTTGAGGGCCGCGGTCGCATACGAGCCGCCCATGGTGGGAGCGCCGGACGCCTCGTGAACCACCCTGGCGATCAGGGTGCTGCCCAGCGCGAAGGAGAGCAGCCCCTGAACGAGCACCAGAACCAGCAGCGCGACCGGATGAGCGGCCAGGGCGGCCAGCACGATCCAGCCGAGCAGCACCAGCGCCCCCCGGTCGCGACGAGTTGGCCGGGACGCCGGTCCGGCAGGCGCCCCGCGACCCTGACTCCCAGCGAGGACCCGATCCCGAAGAGCACCAGCACGACCGGAACCCAGAGCTCTGCCAGCCCGGCGGTACCTGTGACGATCGGGGTCAGGAAGGTGAAACTGCCGAAAGTGGCGGCGTTGACCAGCCCAGCCAACACCATGACCAGCACCAACCGGGGCCGGGCGAGTTGGACGATCTCGGTGCGCAGGCTCGGGCCGGAACCCCCCGCACGACACCGAGGGCCGCGGGCGGGCGCAGCAGGACGATCGCCCAGAAGACGGCTCGCCAGCCCAGCACGGTGCCCAGCACCGCCCCACCGGGAACCCCGGCGATGACGGCCACCGTCGTGCCCGACAGCAGCACCGCCAGAGCGCGTCCCCTCCCGGTCGGGTGCCATGAGAGCGGACGCCGTCGCCAGGGCCACGGCCAGGAAGCCAGCATTCGCCACAGCCGCGACCACGCGGGTGCCCAGCAGCACCGGGAAGCTCGAGGTCAGCGCACCCACGACGTGGGCCGCCGCGAACACCAGCACGAACCCGAGCAGGCTGCTCCGAGCGGACCAGCGCCGGGTGATCCCGGCCATCAGCGGAGCGCCGAGGATCATCCCGACCGCGAACGCCGAGGCCGCGAGCCCGGCCGTGCCGGCCGAGACGCCCAGGCCCGAGGCGATGTCCGGCAACAGGCCGGCGAGCACGAACTCCGAGGTGCCCGTGGCGAAGACCGACACGGCGAGCAGGGACAGCGCAAGAGGTATCAGAGGACTCCGAGATGAGGAGAGCAACGAACAGACGACGTCTCGTCACCGCGGTCAGCACCCGACGATGCGCGCAGCGGACCCGACCGGGGAAAGCGGTCGGGACGCGAACGAAGAACCTAGCGGTTCAGGGGGCTGACGGCGTGACCGACAGCCCCCACCTTGGAACTCTCCGGACTCGACACGCCCCGCGCGCTACTCAACCGCCCCGGCCGCGGCGCAACCGGATCCCACGTCGGTCAGCACCGTGAACGCCCCGCTCCGCGACAACTAGCGGATGGTGGACGCGCCCCCGTTGACGTTGATCACCTGACCGGTGATGAAGCGCGCGCCGGGAGACGCGAGGAAGGCCACGGCCTCGGCGATCTCGGCGGGATCCCCGTGCCGCTCCAGCGCGGTCAGCGACACCAGGTCGTCGTGGGCGTCCCGCGGGAGCCCGGAACCGAAGAACTCGGTGTCGGGGAAGTAGCCGGGGGCCACCACGTTCGACGTGATGTCGCGGGGACCGAACTGCTCGGCCAAACCGACGTTGTAGGAAGCCAGCGCCACCTTCGCGGCTCCGTAGGAACCGCCCCCCTGATCGGCGCCGATCGATCCGATGTGGACCAAAGTTCCGCCGGTGTTGAGCTTGGCGTCGCACACTTCCGTCATCAGGGCCGCGGAGATGAGGTTCGCGTCGATGTTGGCCCGCCAGCGCCGCAGGCTGCCTTCGAGACCACCGTCGGCGGGCATGCCGAAGTCGGTGTTGCCCCCGGCGTTGTTGACCAGCACGTCCAGCGGGCCGTCGATGCTCGCCACGGCACGTTCGACCGCTTCCGGATCGGTCCCGTCGCAGGACAGGGCGTGCACGTTGTCCCCGAGTGCGCGAACGGCCCCCTCGAGCACGTGCGTGCGCCGCCCCGTGATGTACACGTGGTCCGAGCCCTTGGCGAACCTGGCGGCGATGGCATGGCCGAAACCGGTACACCCGCCGGTCACGAGCACTGTCCTGTTCACGGAGCACTTCCCTCCGCTTGATGTTTAGACCTAAACAGGTTAGATCAATCCTTTCGGAAGAGCAAGAAAGTCCGGATGCGCGCCGCCGTGCTCCCCCGGAAAAACCGAACTGCGGCCGCAAAACAGTCGAGCATCGAGCGCGGAGCGGGGCCACGAGACTCGATCAGCGGGCGAACACTGCCGGAGTGCGCTGCACACACACCACAGATCAGACCTCCCCACGCAGCGCCGAAGGATTCGCCCCGCCAGACCACACCCCCCGGAGAGGGCTTTTTGTTTAGGCTCAAACACCACAGTATCCTGAATTCGGACAGGGCAGGAGGTACGCGGCGATGACGGAGAACGACCCCGGCGACCGAAGCACGCGAGCAGAGCAGGCCCCTCCGGACGCGGCCGACGAGATAGCCGAGGCATGGAGCCAGGAGCGCCCGGGGACACCCGTCGAATCGATCGGAGTGGTAACACGACTGTGGAGGTTGGCCAAGCTGTTCGGCGAGGACCGTCGGCGCGTGCTGTCCGATTCCGGAGTCGACTCCGCGACCCTGGACCTGCTGAGCGTGATTCGTCGCAGTTCGACTCCGTATCGGCTGACCACGCGCCAGCTGTCCGAGCTGACCCTGGTCAGCGCGGGGGCCATTTCCCAGCGGGTGGCCAAGGCCGAACGCGACGGTCTGGTGGTCCGCTGGCCGGACCCCGGCCCCGACCGCTGCATGTGGGTGGAGCTGACGCGAACCGGCCACGCGCTCGTGGAACGAACGGTCGACAGGGTGCTCAGCCGTGAGCTCGAGCTGCTCCAGGGGCTGGACCACGAGCAACGTCACCAGCTGGGCGATCTGCTGCGAACCCTGCTGCGCGACGTCCAAGCACGGCAGGGCGACCACGGCGTGTCCCACGTGGGTGAGACCGGTACCCCCTAGAACTCCAGGCGAGGTGCTCTCGGAGATCGGTACTCGGTGGACGTGCGCCACCGGCCCAACGACCGCTCCGGATGCGCCGGTGGCACGTCAGGTGCGGCAGCCCCGTCGCCCCGAGGCGGCGCGCTGGTCGTGCGCCGCGGAACGGGGCCGCCGCACCGGCACCGCCACGACCGGGCGGAGCGGTGGGTGGGGCGACCTCGACCAGTGTTCCGCCGAGGAGGTCGCCCCGCTCGCGACGAGCGTCGAGCCGGAGAGCCCCCTCCCGCCTGTCCAGGCCGCGCAGCTCGAAGACGCCGACGGCCGGATCGGGGAACAAGAGCCCCTCGTGGTCGACGATCCCGAACTCCCCCTTCCGGGGCAGCGCCGAATCGGCACCGGGCGGGGCGAACCGGGCGATCGCCGAGCCCGCCGAGACGCCGCGAGCCGCCAACGCGACGCCGTCGCTCACACCGCGGACGTCTGCTCCGGCTGCGGCGCTCCGCTCCCGAGGGCGTGCCCGGTACGGTCGTCGGTGTTCCACGACTGGCTCTGGAACGCGAGGAAGACGGCCACCCAGCGGTCCTCCTCGGCGAAGTGCAGCAGCAGTCCGCCGTCCTGCCACACGCCGTCGTCCTCGCGGTACTCCTCGCTGTTGCCCTGGTTCATGTGCACGCTGTGCACACCGTTGCCCGGCTCGAATCCGAACACCTTGTCCGGCTCCTCCTCGGGCCCCCACGGCTCACCGAACACGTAGGCGCACGCCGAGGGGTCCTGCTGCGCCCGGCGCACGTAGCGGTCCAGGAAGTCGGCCAGATCGTTGTTGGCCCCCTCGACGTCGGGGGGCACGGGACGCATCCGCGAACGCTCCACCAGGTCGGCACGGATGTAGTCCAGACTCGCACCGCCCTGCTCCGACGGCAGGGCGTTCCACCCCGAACCCGCTGCCGGCAGCTGCTCGATCAGCGAATGCCGAAAGTCCTCGACGGCGAGGTACAGCAGCTCCCACGGAGGCTGCGCGGACTTGACGTTGACGGCGGCGCGGTAGTGCGTCCCCTCGTCGTCGGCGAGGTGAATCTGGTAGTGCGGCGTGTCATCGGAACCGCCCTCGCGGCGGGTGTCCACCACTCGAGCCGTCACGACCCCGTACGAACGCAGCGGCACGTCCAGCGCCCCCTTCTTCCCCGTCTCATACCCGCTGTGCCGGGTATCGCCTCGATCGGTCTCGCCGCACACAGTGGACCCGCTGACCGCTCCGGAGCAACAGAGCCGACCCCCATTTGACGCCCCCGCCCACTGACGGTCATCCGTTCGCGCGATGACGTTCACGCGGGATTCAGGCCCCCTGCCGAGACGCCCCGCCGAAGGAATCGCCGCCGCCACAGCACCCGCGTGAACCGAGGCGACGGGCACGGGCGCTGCCGGCGGCCCGCGACCGACCGCTACTCGCGGCCGAGATCACCGCTCCGCGGCGGAAGGAGCATCACCCCGGCCGTGACGACCAGTTCGATCCCTCCCAGAACCGCCAGCACGACACCGACCTTGTCCGGGGCGACGACGGGCAGCCGCACTCCTCGCGCGGTGAACGCCAGGACCAGACCGGCGATCAGCAGGACCGCACCGATGAACAGCGATTTCACGTTGGCGGACACGAATCCTCCCAGTTGAGCAGTGCTCGATTCGGCTGTCGAAGGCCCCGCGCGAAACGTCGGGCCGGGCCTTCGACGTCCCCGCGGCGCGGGGCGCTCGATCGATTCCGGCGCGAAGTCCCTCCGTTCGGCGCACCGTCCGTTCCGGACCGCACGTTCGCCGGCAGCGGTGTCTCCACCACGGACACCCCCAGAACCACGATCACTAATACGATCGTATCCCCGAACCGGCGGCCTCCACAGGCGATCGAACAACGACGCCGGACGCCGAGGCGGTGGGCACGGCGGGCCGGACGGTCGCCGTGACGCCGAAGTGCCGCGGACGACGTCGATCCCGGGAGCAGCGCATGACCACGGACGCACGTCCTGCCCGCACGTCGCGTTTCATGGACCACTACTCGAGGAGCTGGTGGATCGCCGAGCTGCTCAGCACCGTGCTGCTGGCCTGGCCCCTCTTCGCCGTGCTGCGGCAGGGTCCGCCGCCGTGGATCTCGACCGCGCTCGTCACGAGCCTGCTGTGCTGGGTGACGTTCGTGGGAGCTGAGCGGTACTCGCCACGTCTCGCCACGACCGCGCTGGCCGTGTGCTCGGTGCTGGCCTCGGCGACCGCCGGCACCGTGCAGGGCGTGGCGATCATCATCGCCGCGGTCTCCCTCGGGATCCTCGCCTCGCACCCCACACCCGGACCCCGGATCATCACCGGCGTTTGCGCGCTGGACATGACGCTGGTCAGCGCATCCGTCCTGATCTCGGAGATGTCTCCGGCCGTGCTGCTCAGCGCGATCCCCGTGATGCTCGTGCTCGTCCTGCTCGGACTCAGCAGGAGGCAGTACCAGATCCACGCGCAGCGCACGGCACAGCTGCTCGAGGAGCTCCGCCAGGCACAGCACGCCCAGGCACGAGCCGCCGCGCTGGACGAGCGCGCGAGGATCGCCAGGGAGATGCACGACGTGCTCGCGCACTCCCTGGGAGGCCTGGGCGTGCAGCTGGAGGTCGCCGAAGCGCTGCTGAGCGAGAAGGAGGACCCCGCAACCGCGCTGCAGCACGTGCGCCGCTCCCGCCGACTGGCCGCCGACGGACTCGCCGAGGCGCGGAGCGCGGTGGCGGCGCTGCGCCGCGACGTCCCGTCGCTGCCGGAAGCGCTCGACGAACTGGCCGACAACCACCGACGCGACCAGGGCGCCGACGTGTCGGTGCGCACCACGGGAACCGGCCGCTCCCTGCCGTCGGCCACGACGGTGGCCCTGCTCGACACCGCCCGCGAGGCGCTGACCAACGCGGCCAAGCACGCTCCGGGGGCCGCGATCGCCATCACCCTCGAGTACGATGCGTCCTCCATCCGGTTGCGGGTGCGCGACGCCGGTGCGCCCGACTCGGCGGACTCCCCGGCCGCGCCCGACGACGACCGCGCGAACGGCCGAGCAGACCGCGACGACGGGTTCGGGCTCACGGGGATGCGCGAACGCCTCGCGCTGGTCGACGGACGCCTGACGGCGGGACCGGACGACGCGGGAGGATGGTCGGTGACCGCCGATGCACCGGTGACGGAGGGGAGCTGCCGGTGACCGCGAACGCGATCCGGGTGATCGTCGCCGACGACCAGCAGGTCACCCGTGAGGGACTCGTCGCGCTGCTGGGGCTGATCGACGGCGTCGAGGTGGTCGGCAGCGCCGCCGACGGTCGCCAGGTGCTGGACCTGATCACCGCGGTCACCTGCGACGTCGTGCTGATGGACCTGCGGATGCCGGTCCTGGACGGCACCCGGGCGACGAAACGGCTGCGCGCCGAGCACCCGGAGGTCGCGGTCGTCGTGCTCACGACGTACTCGGACGACGAATCGATCAGCGCGGCGCTGCGGGCAGGAGCGCTCGGCTACCTGACCAAGGACACCGGGCGCGGGGAGATCGAGGCCGCGCTGCGCGCCGCCGTCACCGGGCAGTCCACGTTCAACGCGCCCGTCTCGCGGCGACTCGTCGCGGCGCTGACCGAACCGTCCGGCCCGCCTTCCACCGAAGGGGAGCACGCTGCCCGCTCCCCCGAGCCGCCCGCCGGCCTCACGGCCCGGGAGGGCGAGGTGCTCGCGCTCATCGCCGCGGGGCTGAGCAACGCCGAGATCGCGGGCGAGCTGTTCATCGGCGAAGCCACGGTCAAGTCCCACATCAACAACGCGTTCTCCAAGATCGGGGCACGGCACCGGGCCGAGGCCGTGCGCTACGCCTACGAGCACGGTTTGACGAGGAATTAGCTCCCGCCGGATCTCCACCCACGAATCCACCCGCGGGTGCAGGTGTCCGTGCGCACGAATTCCTAAGCTCGGCAAGCGTGAAACGGCAGCGACCCGCAACCAGCACTCACCCCGCGCACAACCCGGATCAAGCCGCGACGACGAGCACGACGCAGCGCATCGAGGCGCTCGACCTGGTACGCGGCACGGCGATCCTGGGCACGCTCGGGACCAACATCTGGATCTTCACCGATCCCGCCGGCCCCGCCGGGTGGCTGCGGGCGATGGGAAACCGCGACGGATCACTCGCCGAGGTGGTCGAATCGCTGCTGCTGTTCCTCGTCAACGGCAAGTCCGTCGCGCTGCTGTCCATCATGTTCGGGGTCGGCCTCGAGCTGCAGTACCGTTCCGCGCGCCGCCGGGGGCGAGCTTGGCCCGGCAGGTACCTGTGGCGGTGCGTACTGCTGTTGCTCGAGGGAGCGCTGCACTACCTGCTGATCTTCGAGTTCGACGTGCTCATGGGCTACGCGCTGGTGGCGATGTACGTGTCCGTGCTCGTCGGGGCCCGCACGAAGGTGCGGTATTGGTGGATGGCCACGGCGGCGCTGCTGCACACCGGCATGATCACGGTGCTCACCCTCGGGATGCACACCGGACACGTCGCTCTGTCACCCCGCGGCTGGACGGGGACCCCGCTGTACAGCCACGGCGGTTGGCTCGAACAGGTCCAGGCCCGCATCGCCGACATCGGGACGTACCGATCCGAGCTGGTCATCGTGATTCCGATGAGCACGGTCCTGTTCCTGGCCGGCATCGAACTGATGCGCGCGGGCGCGTTCACCGAAACACCGCACGGGACCGCGATCCGCGCCCGGCTGATCCGCTGGGGCCTCGGTTTCGGTGTTCCGGTGAACCTGGTGACCACCTTCGCCGGGCAGGAATGGTTCTTCGTGGATCGCTACGTCCTGCCGCCCGTGGTCGCGTTCGGCCTGCTCGGGCTGATCGTCGAGCTCGCGTATCGCACCCGCGGCCGCCCTGGGCCGCTGCGCAGCGGTCTGGCCTCGACCGGGCGGACGGCCATGTCCTGCTACGTGTTCCAGAACCTGATGAGCAGCGCGCTGTGCTACGGCTGGGGGCTCGGACTCGCGACGAGTCTCGACCCCGCCCGTCCGTGGTGGGTCATCGTCGCGTGGTGCGCGGTCGTCGGCACGTTCATGGTGCTGGCGTCGTGGTGGCTGCGCCGTTTCCGGCGCGGCCCGCTCGAATCGGCGATGCACTGGGCCTACGAACCGCGCGGCTCCGGTCTCTCGTAGCCGTTCGGAGGTCCCGCAGGAGCCCGACCAACACCACAGCCAGCTTGCTACCATCCCGTGATCCTCGGATGTTCCGCACCAAACTGCCTGATCACGGGGTGAACGCGCTGTTCTCGCATCCCTGAGTACCAGCTAGGGTCACAACGTGACGCTGGATCACTAGTTCGGGATGATGTCGTGGTAATCGGCGCCGTTCCAGTACCACAGCTGGTTCATGGCCGAGAAGTTCCGCACCAGCACGGCCTCGTCGTAGGAGTGGTGCCCGAAGCCGTCCCGGAGCCCCAGCCCGGCACCCCGGTTCAGGTGCGGAGCGATGTTGATCGCATCGGTGCCCGATCCGTCCCCGCGGACGCACCACTTCTGCCGGTCCGAACCGTCGGACTCGAAGATCCTCACCAGGCTGGCCGGGCTGACCTCGGGCTCATCGCTGCCCGCATCGAGACAGCAGGTCTCGTCCCCGTCGGAGATCTCGATGCGGACGGCCACCGGGAACCCTGCCGACGGCGAATCCGTCGACGACCGGATACCGGGCCCCTCTCCGATCACGGTGTCAGCCGAAACGGCGGATACCGGTCGGTGACGAGGATCCAGGCGTAGGCGATGACACGATTGTGCCAGCGGCCCACCCCCACCAGGAAGTCGAACGACCCCCGTGGATGGCGACCGGTGAACACGATCGCGAACCACGCGACCACCACGACCACCACCGCCGCGATGTCCAGGAAGAACAACACCACGTAGTGCGGAACGACCAACAACCACTTCACCAGCGGAAGCCACCGGTTGAGCGTGCGGTCCTCGGGGGCGTCGAAATCGAGGTGCACCGCCTGGTGCTCGTCGGTGGAGGGATACCGGTCGTCCAGCAGAGCGAGGTAGACGATCACCCGGTTGACGAAGCGCAGCAGTTCGCGGTTCCAGTCGAACCACCAGCGCGGGTACTTGCGCCGGAAGAGGAGCATCAGCAGCGGCGGAACGAAGAGCAGCCCACCGGCGCTGGACACGACCACCTCCGTCGAGCCCTCGTCGAGGTGCATCGCCCGGCCGCCGACGCTGCTCAGCACGACGAGGATCGGCACGGCCAGAATCAACCGGAATGCCGTGCCCACGCGGTTGAGCTCCCGGTCCGGGTACTCGACGTCGAAGCGAACCGGGTGCGGCCGCCGGGCCGAACCGGCTTCCGAAGAGTCCCCACTCACCCCGCACCTCCACGGATCGGAGTTCTGCCCCACCGGAGCGGCCCCGGAAGCTCCGCACCCCTGTTGCCGGGAGGATCGCCGCGTGTCCCGCACGGTCCTGCCCACCACCGGCGAAGCCCGGTCCGGTCACGGCGGTCGCGTGACCGCAACGGTACTTCCCCGCCCGCACCTCCGCAGGATTCCGCCGCCGCGCAGCACACCCCACCGAAGACACGGCCGAGCGCCGCTACCGGTGACCGGCGGGTCAGCCGAAGCGGACGGGAAGGGAACGGTAACGGACCAGCATCGGCACGGGGTCGAGGGTCAGCTGCTCCCGATCAACGGCGAGGGTGAGACCGGGATTGCGCCGCAGCAACGCGTCCAGCGCCACCCGAGCCTCCATCCGGGCGAGGTTGGCCCCGAGGCAGAAGTGCTCCCCATGGCCGAACCCGAGGTGGTGGTTCGGGCCGCGAGTGATGTCGAACGTCTCGGGCGCGGCGAACACCTCGGGATCGTGGTTGGCCGCGGCCAGCAGCGGCAGCACCAGGGAACCGGCGGGGACGGTCCGACCGTGCCAGGTGACGTCCTCGGCCGCGGTGAGCGCTTCGCTGCTCTGCACGGGCCCGGCGTAGCGAACGATTTCCTCGACCGCCGAGCTCATCAGCGAGGGGTCCGCCCGCAGCAGCGCGAGCTGCTCAGGGTGATCCAGCAGCGTGACGACCGCGTTGGTGATCAGGTTGTACGTGGTCTCGTAGCCCGCGGTGATCAGCGTGAACACCATCGCCGCCAGCTCGTCGTCGGCGAGTCGCTCGCCCTGCTCCTCGGCTTGGATCAGGCCGGTGAGCAGGTCATCGCCGGGGACGCTCCTGCGCCGCTCGATCAGCTCGCGCACGAATTCCGCCAGCGCGGCTCCCTCGTCGTGGTCCGCTTCCTGCTCGGGCCCGGCCATACCGTCGAAGAGCCCCTGCACACCACGATGGAACCGCTCGCGGTCGGCTTCGTCGACACCGACCATCTCGCTGATGACGGTCATCGGGACGGGCAACGCGAACTCGGTGCGCAAATCTACTACGTCACGGGCCTCGAGGTCGTCGAGCAGTCCGTTGGCCAGCTCGCTCACCCGCTGCCCCAGCCGTTCGATGGCGCGCGGGGTGAACGGCTTGGCCACCAACCTGCGCAGCCGTCGATGCTCGTGGGAATCCTTGTAGATCATCGATTCGGTCAGCAACCGAAGGTGATCGGGCATCCCGGAAGCGATGGCCGGACCTCCGGCAGGTGAGCGCGGGAACCGGTCGTCGGTGAGCAGACTCTTGCAGTCGGCGTACCGGGACACGATCCAGACGTCCTGATCGACCAGGGAAGAATCCACCCGGCCCCGATACACCGGGGCGTGGGTCCGTAGCCAGGTGAAGTGCGCCTGCGGATCGACCACGAACTCCGGGCTGTCAAGCGTGATCGGATGGCTGACCGACGAAACGGACGTCCCGGGCGCGGAGACCGCCGGACCGTCTCCTGCTGTGGGGCTGGTCGTCATGCTTCTCATCTCCTCGAAGAAGCTACTTACCTTTGGTAAGCGAAGGTACGCCTCGTGCCGACCGGAGGTAAAGTGGCGGCATGGTGGATCGACAGTCGGACACGCGGGAGCGGATCCTGGCCACGGCGGAGCGGCTGTTCGTCGAGCACGGCTACCACCCGACGACCCTGCAGGAGGTCGCCGTCCGGGTCGGCATCACCAAACCCGCGCTGTATCACCACTTCACCTCGAAAGCGGAGATCCTCGCCCACCTGCTCGATCCGATGACCACCGAACTCGAGCAGGTGCTCGCCGACGCGGCGCAGCAGGAGGACATCGGCACGGTGCGGACGGAGCTGATGACCGGATGGGTGGAGATCTTCCTGCGCTACCGCGGGACCCTGCTCGCGCTGCTGCGCGAGCTGGCCTCCGTCCCGTCGGAGGCGTTCACCCGCATGCTGGCGGTGATGGAACACGCCGTCGACATCGCGGCCGGCACGGAGGCGGGCCCCGCCGAGCGGGTCGCGCTCGCGCAGGCGATCTCGGCCGCCACCGACCCGATCGCGCTGCTGCCGGACCTGTCGGACGAGGTGCTGCGCGAGCACGTCCTCGCCGGCGTGTGGCGCCTGCTCGGGCAGCAATCCACGAGGACACGAGACACCCGGCGCACTCGCGGTGGGCGCCCCCGGACGCTCTCCGCCGCCGACGCCGAACTCGCCCGCGAACTGCACGCCTCCGGACAGCACTCCGCCGAGGAGATCGCGTCCCGACTGGGCGTCTCCCGGGCCACGGTCTACCGCCATCTCAAAACCGGGCAGGACAATATCTGAGACGAATTACGAGACACTCGGAGATTCGCCGGGCCGACGAGCGCCGGGGCCCCGCGGCCTCGACTGTCGCTTGATCAAGTCTCACCGGCCCGGCGGAAAGCGCGGGCCTAGTTGATGCAGGGGACGTCTTCGGCGGTGATGGCGTCGTCGCTGGGAGTGGACGGATTCGCCCGGGGCGGGTGCGTTTCGGGGTTCAGCGCCAGCGGGTCGGAGGCCGTGAGACTTCGCTTGGCGCCGGGACCATCGTAGTCGGCTGCCAGCAGCACCCGGATTTCGTCGGGGTCGAGTTCGTCGTCCTCGACGACGGGAAGATCGTCGAGTTGGTCGGCGACGTAGCGGGCGGAGGTGCCGGTGCCCGGTCCGTAGGTGACTCGGGAACGGTCCCGTTCGGCGGCGTTGCCCACGTCGCCGACGGGCACGGCGGCCTCGGCCAGGTCGTCGCGGACGCGTCCGGCGAGGCCGGAGACGGTGGTGGTGTTGCGCACGTCGACCGTGGTGGCGGCGAGTTGGCGTGGAGGCACCGGCTGCGGTGGGCGTCCGTCGTTGACGCGCTGGATGGTGTCGCCGACCTCGTCCGGGTCGACTTTGACGGCCAGCCCGTCGGGGGTGTCGTAGGCGGGGTCCTGCACGGGGATCGTGTCGAAGGTGATGTTTCCGCCCGCCAGGTCGTGCATCTGCTGTGCGAATTCCAGCACATCCCATCCGGCGTCCAGCACCACCGAACGTTCGATCGAGCTGAACAGACGTTCGAGCCTGGCGGGGTTGGACAACGTTCCGCTGGAGAGCATCGAGCGTGCCAGTCCGGCGATGAAGGCCTGTTGGCGCACCACGCGGTCGAGGTCACCGCGAGGCAGACCGTGGCGTTGCCGTACGAAGGCCAGCGCGTCGCCACCGGAGATGGTCTGTCGGCCCGCGGGGAAGTCGGCTCCGGAGTACGGATCGTCGACGGCGTCCTTCAAGCACACCTCGACACCGCCGACGGCCTTGGTCAGTCGGTAAAAGCCGAGCAGGTTGACCTCGGCGTAGTGGTCGATGCCGACACCGGTCAGCTCGGTGACCGTGTCCACGAGCAGTTCGCGGCCGGATTCGGCCGAGCGGCGCTCCAACTCGGCCGAATCCGACACGCCCTCGGCACGAAGTTCCTCGGCGGTCTGGGCCTTGGCACGCCCGAACGCGGAATTGATCTTGTGTTTTCCATAGCCGTCCGGCATCGACACGTAGGTGTCCCGCGGAATCGAGTACGCCACGGCCCGTGAACGGTCGCGGGGAATGTGCAGCAGGATCAGGGTGTCGGTGAGCTCGGCCTCGTTGTCCCCAGCACGTAACCGTCGCAGCACGTCCTCGGGCAGCGGGTTGCCGTTGGCGTCGGTGCGGCTGTCCTTGCCGACCAGCAGAATGTCCATCGATCCGTCGGCACCGGCGTTGGCGGTGACATCACTGGTGTTGAGGCGGCCGTCGAGGTCGTTGAGGATCAGCCACGCATAGCCGCTGATGAGGAACACGGTCAATGACACCAGCGCCAGCGTCGAGCGCAGTGCGGCACGCAGAGCCCGGCGTGACCGAGTGCGGCGCGCCGACACGGCCTGGATAGGGCGTGTGGCTGTGTCGTCGGGGCACTGCCGCGATTCCTGTCCTGACCGATGGTGGTCGGGATCGGAGGAGCGCTGCGGGGTGTTGCCCGGGACCTGGTGCTGCCAGCCGTCCGCGGGAGAGCCCGAACGTCGCGAGTCGGAGCGGTAACCGCGGTAGGGTCCGCGCTGATCGCGACTGAACCTCGGATCTTCCTCGCCCGGCACGGTGACCTCCGTGTCTACGACAATCCCCACGTTGGCGTCGTGGCCTCACCTCGCGGTGAGGATACCGGCACAGCGTCCTCGATCGCTGCGGCGCACGAGCACCGCCGCCGGTACGGTGGCGGCACCGCCCCCGTTTACGAGGAGTGTGCATGCCGGACATCGGCGAGGGGCTCACCGTCCTGACGGAGCTTCCGTGGCCGCTGGTGATCGCACTGGCCGGGATGCTGGCCCTGAGCGAGTGCACTCTCGGGCTGGGGTTTCTCATCCCCGGTGAAACCGCTCTGTTCATCGCCGGTGCGAGCGTGACCGAACCCGACCAGTTCCTGGGCATGGTCGCCGTCGTCGCAGGCTGCGCGTGCACCGGTGACTGCTTCGGATACTGGCTGGGGTGCCGCTTCGGCACCCGCATGCGGGAAACACGCATCGTAACCAGGCTGGGACGTGGTCACTGGGACCGTGCCGCTGCGATGCTGCGCCGCCACGGCAGTGGGGCGGTGTTCACCGCCCGGTTCCTGCCCGTCGTACGCACCCTGACCCCGGTGGCGGCCGGGGCGAGCGGCGTGGCGTTCCGTCGTTTTCTGCCCGCCGCACTGCTCGGAGCGAGTGGCTGGGCGTTGCTGCACATCGGTCTCGGCACGGCAGCCGGGACCTCGGCCACCTATCTCGAAGACATTCTCGGACGTGCGAGCTGGATCCTGTTCGCCGTCCTCGCCGTCGTTCTCGCGAGCGCGATGATCTGGCGTCGGTACCGCCGTGGGGCAAATACCGCCCCGGTGAACGAAGGCGCTCACGAAACCGAATGCCCCTCGAATTCGGCACAACGTTCCCACCGGAATTCGTCGACACGCTGAGCAGCACCGACTCGACGGCCTGCCTCCGGAAGAAGACGGCATGAATCAAGGGCAGCGGATTCCCGCCCGGCACCGTCCCGGCCCGTGTGCCTGGTTTGGCCCGATCGCGTTGTGTCTGGGACTCGTGAGCTGGATGCTCG
This sequence comes from Actinopolyspora biskrensis, assembly GCF_013408175.1. Classification (GTDB taxonomy): domain Bacteria; phylum Actinomycetota; class Actinomycetes; order Mycobacteriales; family Pseudonocardiaceae; genus Actinopolyspora; species Actinopolyspora biskrensis. The sequence continues at coordinate 783,475 of NZ_JACBYW010000001.1, read as the reverse complement.
TCGTGGCGGGCACGGTCTGTGCTGTCGCCGCCGTGATCTCTGGCACGGCCTCTGTGACCACCCGTGGCCACTACCGCCGCGACGCCACAGCGCTGCTGGGCACCGCACTCGGCGCCGGACATGTGTTGGTATCGATCATGGTGATGCTGTGGGCGATGCGCTGACACCGAGTGAGTCCTGAGACGGGAGCTCCGCTGTTCCAGACGTCGTACTCGACAGCCACTCGGGACCGCAGCAACGCGTAGGCCCCCTGTCTCCTGTTCGGCGCGTCCACGGCCGCTGTCGAGGTGCTCCGGGATAGTTCTCGTGACTGTCGTGTTCAGCGGTGTTCGCCGGACATGGTGCGCAACCGGGCGACGCGCTCCTGTGTGTCGGGATGAGTGGAAAACAGACGCATCACCGCCCGGCCCACGAACGGATTGGCGATCATCAACGAACTGACCGGAGCGGTTTCGGAATTGTCCGGCAACGGGCGTCCCTGAGCGACGCGCTCGATCTTGTTCAAAGCACTGGCCAGGGCCAGCGGATCGCCGGTGGCCTCCGCGCCGGAGGCATCGGCGGCGTATTCCCGTGAGCGACTGATCGCGGCCTGGATCAGACCAGCGGCGACAGGCCCCAGCACCGCCATGAGCATGATCTCGAGGAACCCCGGACCATCCTCGTCACCACCGAACCCGAACAGCGCTCCCAGCTGGGCGATGTTGACCAGGATCATGATCATACTGGCCAGCCCCGCGGCTACCGAGGAGATCAGAATGTCCCGATTACCGACGTGACTGAGTTCGTGCCCCAGCACACCTCGCAGCTCCCGCTCGTCGAGAACCTCCAGAATTCCCGACGTCACACACACCGCCGCGTGGGACGGGTTGCGACCGGTGGCGAACGCGTTGGGATTGGCCGTGGGGCTCAGATACAGGCGAGGCATGGGCATCCGTTTGGTAGCGGCGAGCTCGGCCACGATCGCATGCAGCCGCGGCGCCTGGTGCGGACCGACCTCCTCGGCGCGCATCGCCCGGATCGCGAGCTTGTCCGAGTAGAAATACGACACACCGTTGAGTCCCAGCGCCACCACGGCGGCGAGCAGCAGGCCGACAGTGCCGCCGAGAACCTGCCCGATCAGCAGAATCAGCGCCGACAGACCTCCCAGCAGCACCGCGGTCTTGAATCCGTTGCGGAGTCGATGCACCTCTACCTCACCTCGCGCGGAATCGGGACGCACTGGACGAAACGCGACCCTCTCGGCCCAACGAGCACGCCCGGGAAGCTGATTCCCACAGGTCACACACCACCGCGAACTTATGGCGCAGAACACGATCGTCTGTGACGAAACGACTCCGCGGCCCCCGCACCGGTACGCCCCATTTCTTACGACCCGATAACGATCGACGACTCCACATGATCGACGAGGAACCACTGACAACGGGTACACGTTGCCCGGCGCGGATTCGATATCACAGTGAACAGGAGTGGTGATGTTCAAGAAGATGCTGCAGGCAGTCGGCGTGGGCGGGCCGTCGGTGGACACCGTCCTGAGTAGCGAGCCGGTCCGACCGGGTGGGGCCGCCTTCGGTGAGGTCCGGATCGGCGGTGCCAGCGCCGAGACGAACATCCAGCGGATCGTGCTGACGCTGGTGGCCGAAGTGGAAACCAGCGACGACGAGAAGCGGGGGATGCCACTGCAGCAGGTCACCGTCGCCGAAGATCTGCACCTGGCGGCTGAGGAGTACCAGACCATCCCGTTCAGCATGCCCGTGTCGTGGGAAACACCGATCACGACGGTGTTCGGTGAAACGTTGCGCGGAATGCGTCTGGGCATCAGCACCGAGGTCGCGGTGGCCAAGGCTGTCGACACGAGTGACATGGACCCGCTCCACGTCGAACCGTTGGACTCCCAGCTTCCGGTGATCAAGACGTTGCTGGACATGGGGGCCAGGGTGAAGGACGCCGAGATCGAACACGGCCACCTCCACGGTACCCCGCAGGAACTGCCGTTCCACCAGGAGATCGAGTTCTTCCCACCCGCCCAGTTCGCCGGACGTATCGAGGAGATCGAACTGACCTTCGTCGCACGCCCGGACAGCATCGACATCGTGCTGCAGGCCGACAAGCGAGGCGGACTGTTCACACCCGAGGGTGAGGCCATCGGTCGCATCCACCGGAGCCACGAGGAAGCCGTCAACACCGACTGGCACGCCGAGATCACCCGCTGGCTCGACGCCGTGGCCACCAGTCACGCGAGCGGCATCCACGGTCGCGGCGGCATCCACACGCACCACGTGCACGAGCACCATGGGCACTCGGAACACGAGGAGGAAGGCTCCGGCCCCGGTATGGGCGGGATGATCGCCGCCGGTGCGGGCGGACTGGCCGCCGGTGCGGTGGGCGGCATGGTCGTCGGAGAGATGCTCGACGGCGACGAGGACGAACAGATGGAAGAGATGGAGGAAGAAATGGCCGACATGGAAGAAGAAATGGAAGAGGAGTGACCAACCAGCCGCTCATCACGGTGGTGTCGCGACCAGCTCTGACACCACCTCTCGCCCACAGCCACGAGACACCGACGACGAGGAAGCTCGGTTGGCAGTGCCTCGACACCGCCAACCACTTGTCAGCCAAAGCCCCACGCACCGTCACCCGGGGGCGTCGGTCCAACGCGTCACGATCCGACCCCGCCCACCAGCAACCGGCGCGTTCGGGCGTGATCGAAGTATTCCGTTCCCCCTATCGTGGGTGGTTCTGATGAGCGGAAACCTCCCGCTTGCGCCGGCCGCGGAAGCCCCGACATCGGGAGTCACTACACAATGCCGGGGCCTTCCTCGCCGGCGCCGGGACGACATGACCGTTTCAACGCCACTGCTACGACGGAGAAGTCCGCGCCCACCAACAACTGACCGGAAAACCTCAGTCAGCCCCCTGCGGTGGCGGATTCGAGGCCGGGGATGTTGCCGTTGCGGAAAGCGTCGACGAACAACTCGCGATCGTGACGAGTCTGCTGGGCGTAGTTCTGCGCGAATTGGACCATGTCGGCGACAAAAGCGTCCTCGTCGCTACCGATGGCGTTCATGATGGCCTGCTCGCTCTGGAAGTCGACCAGGGTCTGATCGGAGTCGATGTCGGAGATGCAGTGCATCCCCGCAGTGGCTTGACCGAGATAGTTGATGACAGGTCGCATTTCGGCTGGTTCGGTGAGGTCGGACCAGTCGAGTTCCTTGACGTGGGGGGAGAGTTCGGAGACGACATAGCCGGTTCCATTGAGTTCGGTGTGGCCCAGCCATGGGTCGGCGTGAGCTTGCAGCGCCCGTTGGGACACGGCGGTGCGGTGCCCGTGGTGGACGAAGTAGTCACGGATTTTCTGATCGTGCACGATGCGGCTGGGTTCGGCCACGTTGCCCTGTTTCAGTGACAGGATGACGTCGTTTTCCAGCGCCTCGGTCGGCCCCTCAACCAGGATGTTGTAGGCGGGCAGACCAGCCGAGCCGATGCCGAATCCCTTGCGGCCCACGATGTCCTTGACCTGATAATTGACATTGCGGAACCGCTTGTGCTCCGGAATTGTGTCCAGATACTTGTTGAACGCGGACAGCACCTCGGCGTATTCGGCCTCGTCGAGACGGCGCACACCTCTACCGGACCTGAAGTGCCGCTCGTATTCCTCGACGACGGTGGCTTCCTCCAACAGGGCGATGCGGGTGTTCATCTTGGCGTCGAGCAGTACGTCGCGCACGGCGCCGTCGGTGTTGCTCAGGTGGAGCTTGAACGCCTCTTCGTCGCGGGCACCCTCATGAAACGCGTGAACCAAGCGCAAGTAGGCACGTACGTAGGTTTCGATGAGTTCTTCGATGTCAGCGTCGGAGACGGCCTTGCGCCGCGCCAACAACGCCACGCTCGTACAGAACCGCTTGATGTCCCACGTGAAATGTCCCAGGTAGGCCTCGTCGAAGTCCACGACGTCGAAGACCAGCTGACCGGCCGAGTCCATGTACGTACCGAAGTTCTCCGCATGCAGATCCCCGTGGACCCACACCCGAGAAGTGCGCTCGTCGACCCACAGATCGGCCGCGCCGCCCATGTCGCGGTAGAAGAGGCACGCCGCGCCGCGGTAGAAGGCGAACGGGTTGTCGGACATCTTGCGGAACTTCTTGCGGAACGCGTCCGGATCGGCCCGGATCATGTCGCCGAACGCCTCGACGAACGTATCGATGATCTCGGCTTTGCGCTCCTCGGCGGTCAGATCGGTCCTACCGTTCGTCAGAGTCATTCGTCACCATCACCTCAGTATTCGTACCGTGTTCCAACGTTTCAGTGTGCGCGCCGACCCCGACGGGGGTGACCGTAGGTCGCCCACCTGTGAGCCCGCCCCGACGGTGCCCGGGGACTTACCGGTGTGTCGGCTTTGCGGTGTGGTGGGGGCCGGTCGTGACCGTAGTTGGCGGCTTCGGTTTCGACTACCAGGATATCGCCGCATCGCTGGTGGAGGCGTCGGAAGCTGCCCCGATCAACCCGTTCGGTGGTGACGAGTTCGACCTGGGACAGCGGCGCAACCAGGGTTTCCGTGATCCGATCCTGCGCAGCCCGTTGATTGTCTCGGCCGCTGCGTCGTGTCATTGCTCGTGGTAGCGAGCAGGTTCGGATGTGGTGGGCGTAGGTCTCGAGCACGAACGGCTACGTATCCCCACCGCGACCACGGGGAGACACAGGTGATGTCGGCTCCCCACAACCCACAGCCGGTTCGGAGTAGACGGTTCAACCGGCGCCGCATCGGATCGATAGCCCGCCAGGTGTGCGGGCTCGCGACGGTGATGCGCGTGGTCTTCCCACGTCGCGCAACGCAGGCCAGGCTATGCATGAACCGCTCTACGCCCGCAACAGGACACTGCGACGCTCTTCCGGTCGGGTCGCGACGGTCGACGGGCCTGAGGCACGCGTAGCCGACGGTTGACTGTAGCCGGCAAACCGGGAGATCGGCCGACAGCGCTCCCACTGCCAGGATGTGTCCGCGGGTCGGACCGCGCTCGTCTCTCACCCGGGTACCGACCTACCCGCCAGAATCGGGCATTCGGCACAATGGTCGCGTGGTACTGGCTCTCTCCCTGCTCGGCGGTCTGCTGCTGATCGCCGTGATCATCGCGGCCAACGGGTACTTCGTCGCCCAGGAGTTCGCCTTCATCACCGTCGACCGGGCACGGCTGGAGGCCCAGGCCGAACAGGGTGACCGGGTCGCCGGGCGGATGCTGCGGGTGACCCGTCGGACGTCCTTCATGCTGTCCGGCGCCCAGCTGGGCATCACCGTGACCGGTTTGCTGGTCGGCTACGTGGCCGAGCCGCTGGTCGGCAACGCCGTGGGAACGCTTCTCGGGACCACGGGGGTGTCCACGACCACCGGCATCGCGATCGGCACCGTCGGGGTGCTGGTGGTGTCCACCTTCGTGCAGATGCTCTTCGGCGAGCTGTTCCCCAAGAACCTCGCCATCGCCCGACCCCATCAACTCGCACGGTGGTTATCGGCCTCGACGGTGCTGTACCTGCGCCTGGCCGGCTGGTTGATCTGGTTCTTCGACCGGGCCTCGGCCGGACTGCTGCGGTTGCTGCGGATCGAGCCGGTGCACGACGTCGAGCACGCGGCCAGCCCGCGTGACCTGCAACGAATCGTAGCCGCCTCCCGCCAGGCCGGAGAACTTCCCGCCGAACTCTCCCTGCTGCTGGACCGAGTGCTGGACTTTCCGGACCGGGACGTCGAGCACGCTCTCGTGCCTCGCTCCCGCGTGGACGTGCTCGGCGACGATGTCACGCTCGCCGAGGTACGCGAGACCATGAGCCGGGGGCACTCCCGGTATCCGGTGCTCAACGACGACGGGAGGATCGAGGGCGTCGTGCACCTGGTCGACGTCCTGGACGCGGTCGCCGAGGGCGCGAAGGCCGACGAGCGCCCGGTCACCGAGGTCGCCCGCCCCGCCACTGTCATCCCCACGCTGATGTCACTGCCCGAGGCGGTCACCGCGATGACGGAGTCCCGGGGCAAGCTGGCCTGCGCAGTCGACGAGTACGGCGGTTTCGCAGGCATCGTCACGGTCGAGGACCTGGCCGAGGAACTGGTCGGCGAGCTCACCGACGAACACGACGTCGACGAACAACCCCACCTGCTCGCCGGCGACGACGGCGAGCAGTGGTGGGTCCGGGGTGACGCCCCGCTCGACGAGGTCGAACGCGAGCTCGCCCACGTCCTCCCCCGCGGGGACTACGAGACCGTCTCCGGCCTCGTCATCGCCAGCCACGGAACGCTGCCCGACGAGAACACGGTGGTCGACATCGGGCTTCCGGGCGATCCGGTCGAACTCGCTCACCAGGAACACCCACCGGACCGGGTGCTGCGCGCCACCGTCACCGAGATCGAGCAGCACGTGCCCGCGCTCCTGACGCTGGAGCTGCTCGAGAGCACCCCGAACGAGAACTCGGCAACGGCTGACGGCCAGCCGACCGATCCCGGCCACGAGGAGTCCTGATGCACGGCCCCTGGACGGCCATCCTGACCACCATCGCGATCATCGCGGCCAGCGCGGTCTTCGTCTCGATCGAGTTCGCCACCATCGGCGCGCGCCGGACCCGTCTGGAGGAACAGGCGACCACGAGCCGCGCGGCCCGGGCAGCCCTGCGCAGCACCTCGGAGATCTCGGTCCTGCTCGCAGGCTGCCAGCTCGGCATCACCGCCTGCACCCTGGCACTGGGCGCGATCACCGAACCGGCCGTGGAACACGCCCTGGCCCCCGTGCTCATCGCACTCGGCCTGCCCCACTGGCTCGGCGGCGCGATGGCGTTCGTCCTAGCGCTGCTGCTGGTGACCTTCCTGCACCTGGTGGTGGGAGAGATGGCGCCCAAGTCGTGGGCGATCGCGCACCCCGAGCGCTCGGCCGTCCTGCTCGCCTTCCCCATGCGCGGCTTCATGTGGCTGTTCCGCCCCGTGCTGATGCTGCTCAACAACGCCGCGAACAAACTCGTCGAGGCCGTCGGGGTGCAGCCGGTCGACGAGGTCGCGATCGAGCAGAACCCCGACGAACTGCGCCAACTCGTGCGGCACTCCGCCGAGAGCGGTGACCTCGACTCCTGGTCCTCCGACCAGCTCGCCGGCGCGCTCGAACTGACCCGGCTGCGGATCGGTGACCTCACCGGCGAGGAACCGATCGCCTCCGTACCGAGCACGGCCACCGTGGCCGACGTGCAGGCCGCCAGCCGGCGGTCCGGACACCTGCGGATCCTCGTGGGCACCCCCGAGGAACCCGGCGGTCTGGTGCACGTCCGCGACACCCTCACCACCGCCCCCGAGCGATCCCTCGACGGGCTCGTCCGCGGCTGCTCCGAACTGGCCCCGGACACCACCGTCCTCGACGCCCTCTCCCGGATGCGCCGGACCAGCACCCAACTGGCCCTCGTCCGAACCCCCGAACGAACGATCGGGGTGGTCACCATCTCGGACATGCTGAAAGGGCTCTTCCCCCCGCGGACGACCGCCGAACCCGGCCGGACTTGATTCCGGGCACCACCGCCCCTCGATCACCCGCGGTCGACGACCGCCCTTCCGCCGTTCCCGCAGCGAGCCACTCACCCCGGGCGCCTCGTGAGCGGGGAGCCATCGCCGGCACGGTGCCCGCGGGCGCGAGCGAGGTGGGCAGGTTCTCGTTCAACCAGGTCCGCAAGCCCGGCAGAGCCGTCGTGGCCGCTCCTTCCGCCGCCCGATATCGTTCGTCGCTGAACGACCGATGTCTGTCAGTGACATTTTCGGCGGCTGGGCTCTGCCACCTGTGTCGGGGCGCCATCGGTCGAATCGTCAAGCGAACGGCCCCGACTCGGACAACGGGCTCCAAGTGGCGATCACCTCGCCGGTGTGGCCCGGGCTCGCCGCGTCGACCGCCCGGCCGAGCGCGTCCACGGCCACGTGATCAACGCCCACGCGGCGATCCCCACCGCGAACTCGACGGCGAGGTACCACGGCCACGGCCCCATGACGTCCAGCAGCGAGGGATTGTCGGGCTTGGCGTTGAGGAAGCCGTAGTTCGCCCCGGTGACCAGGTTGAACCCGAACACGGACACCCCCCAGGCGATCGTGACGACGGCGGCGGTCGCCAGGCTCCGCCAGTCGGGACGCGACCCCAGTCCCCAGGTCAGGTAGATGGCCGCCCAGACCACGAGGACGTGCTGGGTCCAGAAGTCGACGAAGTCGACGTGCGGAAACCCCGGCGCGTCCAGCGCCGGAGTGATCATGGCCTGCGGGTTGAGCGTGAGACCCCAGTAGTACGTCAGCGAGTACGCCCACTGCCACCGCGTCCACAACGCGCAAACCGCCACGAGCCAGGTGAAGTCGGACAGGTGCAACGGCAGCGAGACAGCGATGTCCCACTGCGGCGGCAGGAGCCGGTAGATCTGCATCGCCACCGCGAACAGCCCCAGCAGCAACGCGAACGCCCTGGCGAACAGCACCCCCGAGCGCGTTCCGCGCTGTCGGCGTCCGGCACGGACGAGCAGCCCCGCCCCTACCGCCGCCACCCCGAGGAGAGCCCAGTGGGAGACGCCGTAGGGAGTGAACGTCTCCTGCGCCCACGACGGGTCCACACCGGAAGAGTAGTAGAGGAACCGCTCGGCTCGCCCGCGAAATCGCACCACACGCGAGCCCGCTGACCGCTGTCGTGCTTCCGCGGCGAGCCGGTTCTTCCCACGACACCGCCGTGTGATCGTGGGCGGCTACTTGTGGCGGTCGCGGCGCTCCCCCTAATATTTCCCACAAAATGAACTGAATCACCCAAATAATGAGAAAAACGTGGCGGATCCCGACATCCGAGCAGCGGTACCACCACGGCGCGGCGGGGAGGATCAGCGGTGCAGACTTCCGACCAGGACTACGGCCAGGGCCACGCCGAAAGCGTGATTCGCTCACAGCGCTGGCGAAGAGTGGACAACTCCGCCGCTTACCTGGTCGAACGACTCCGGCCGGGACAGGCCGTGCTCGACGTGGGCTGCGGCCCCGGAACGATCACGGTCGACCTCGCCGGGCGGGTGACGCCCGGCCGTGTGGTGGGCGTGGACCCGGGCGAGTCGGTGCTGGCCCAGGCACGTGCGACCGCCGCGGCGGCGAGGACCGACAACGTGGAGTTCCGCCGGGGCGACGTCCACGAGCTGGACTTCGACGACGACACCTTCGACGTGGTGCACGCGCACCAGGTGCTGCTGCACCTGACCGATCCGGTGGGCGCTCTCCGGGAGATGCTGCGGGTCGTTCGCCCCGGCGGGGTCGTCGCCGCCCGCGACACCGACTACGCCGGAGCGATCTGGTGGCCCGCCGACGAGAGGCTGGACCGCTGGCAGGAGGTGTACCGATCGGTGGCGCGGGCCAACGGCACCGAGCCGGACGCCGGGCGGCGGCTGCTGGCCTGGGCGCGCGCCGCAGGGGCGGACGAGGTGACTCCGAGCGCGTCGATCTGGTGCCACGCCACTCCCGAGGAGCGCGCGTGGTGGGGCGAGATGTGGGCGGAGCGGATCCTGGACTCGCGCATCGCCGAGCAGGCCGTGTCAGGCGGTCACGCCAACCGCGAGGAACTGGTCGCGATCTCGGCGGCCTGGAGCGAGTGGGCGCGGCACCCCGACGGCTGGCTCGCCCTCCCGCACGGCGAGGTGCTCTGCCGCGCCCCCGGCTGAACGGCTCGACACGAGCCCGAGCGACCCCGGCGCCGAAACCACACCCATCACCGCGTCCACGGCGGCGACCGGCACGGCGCCGCGGCTCGCCGTAGCGTCATGATCGCTCACTGTGGGCGATGTGGCCCGGCTCTACGGCGCGGTGCTGGCCGAGTTGGGCGTGCCCACCTCCGGGCACCTGGTCGAGGTCTCCCGCGCCGACCTGGTCGCCGACATCGTCGGCGGGACCGCGATCAAGACCACCGAGGAGTTCAACAAGGCGCTCGGTGGCGTGCTCCTCCTCGACGAGGCCTACACGCTGAGCAGCTCCTCCGGTGGTTCCGGGCCGGACTTCGGCAAGGAGGCCATCGACACCCTGGTCAAACTGATGGAGGACCACCGGGACGAGGTGGTGGTGATCGTGGCGGGCCACTCCGAGGAGATGCGCGAGTTCCTGGCCACCAACCCCGGGCTGGAGTCCCGCTTCAGCCGGACCATCGAGTTCACCAACTACACCGCCGAGGAACTGGTCACGATCGTGCGCCAGGAGTGCGCCAAGCACGACTACCAACTCGAGGAGAACGCCGCCGACGCGCTGCTCGAGCACTTCGAGGCGCTGCCCAAGGACGGCGCCTTCGGCAACGGCCGGACCGCACGCAAGACCTTCGAGCGGATGGTGGACCAGCAGGCCTCACGGCTGTCGGTCTCACCGGACACCTCCACCGCGGACCTCACCCGGCTGACCGCCGAGGACCTCGACGGCGTCAGGGCGAGCACACCGGGGTGATCCGGTGGGTTGCCGGATTCTCGGGAGGGCGGTGCACTCGTCCGACATCACGCCCCGGGCTGTGCACCGGATCTCTCGATCGAGCCTGGACCGGGCCGGACGGGCAACCGCCCCTCGAGGCGATCGTCGAGCGGAATGGTCGCCGCGATCATCTCGGAGAGCGTCGGGCACGGTCGCGGATGGTCGGCCCGCGCTTCCGCCAGGGCGTGGTCCTGGTCCACGGCGGACCTCGGAGGGCCTGTCCCGCAGCAGGCCACCGACGACAGCCGCCCCGGGCTCATCGACACCCGAGGAGCGAGGAGCCGCTGCAACGCTGGATCTCGGCCTCACCCGCGGATCACCGAATGAAATACGGGAAATACGGGATCGTGAGCATCGGGACGCGCTCGCCGAACAGCCGAATCGGACAGGCAACCCCCGACTGAAAGCCCGAACTCCGTCACCGGTACCGAACAACGAGCATGCACCGCGCTCCGGCCGAGACCGGCCAGTCCGATGATGGCGGCTGATGACGGCCTGATCCCGATGTCGGCACGTCAGCGCACCAGCTCGGTCGTACTCATCGCACTCGACGAGGTGGAGCTCACCACAGCCGGACACCGTCATCCGGGGGATCGCGAACGGATCGCCTGGCAACGTTCACACCTCACCGCCACAACGGGACTCCTGCCCCGACGGGCCGGGACTCCGGGCAACAATCGGTCCCTCCTACCGCACAAACGGTTTCGCCGAATCTTTCCGGAAATCCACGGGAATACTAACCAGAACAAGACTGAAAGCGCAAACCCCGGCGGCACACGACCGGGGCATCGACGTTAACCTCACCCGTCGCGCATCCATACCTCCGTTTTCGGACGCATGAGCAGTCGATTAATTGTCCACACCTTCCCAGAACCGGAACGTCCCGTCAAGAGTCCACATCGTACTCGAACGAAAAACCTTTCTCTTGACCCGCTTTGTGCGGAAGTGCACACTACGCTCTCGGAGGCAGCACCCGGTTAAACCAGGACTTCCCCGGTTCGCGCGAGGAGGATCGTTGATACAGCACCACAGTCCTATTAGTGGAATCGCGGCATTTTCGGACAAGTATGTGGCCACCGCGGGATACGACAACCAGGTGATCCTGTGGAATCAGCGGAACGGGGAGCCTCTTCGGCGCATCCTCCACGACCACCTCGCCAACCAGTGCCAGTTCAGCCGGGACGGGACTCTGCTGGTCACGTCCTCGAGCGACTACACGGCGCGTTTGTGGTCCGTCCCGGACATGCGTTTGAGAGCGGTCCTGAACGATCACGACGACGACGTGGAGATGTCGACTTTCCACCCGACTCTCGAGTACGTAGCGACCGCGTCTCGCGACCACATCGTCCGGGCGTACGATTTCTCCGGAAAACTAGTCAGAAAGTTCGTCGGGCACAGTGCCGACGTCATCTCCGTCGAGTGGTCCCATTCGGGAGACGAGCTCATCAGCTCCAGCGACGACGGAACGATCAAACGCTGGTCCCTGGAAAGCGGTGATCTGGTCGCGGACATCGACCTGGGAGGCGCCGAGACGGACACCGTAGCCATCAGCACCGACGGGACGATCTACGCGGGCAACGACGAAGGCGAACTGATCGTTCTCACCTCGAACGGGCAGCGGACCGTCAAGGCCCATGCGGCCGGAATCAAGCGTCTGGTGCTCGGACAGCAACACGGTCTGCTCGTCAGCCTCAGCTACGACCGGAGCATGCACCTCTGGGACGTCACGTCCCCGGAGCCGACATGGTTGAACAGCGCCGAGATACCCGACGACGTGTGGCCCCGGTCCTGTGCCTTCGGGGCGAACTCCACGCTGGTATTCGCGACCTTCGGTGCGACTTACCGCACCTATGACTACGAAAGCCGCCAGTGGGACTCCACAGGCGCTCCTCCCACCCCCGGTGTGAACGCGGTAGGCCTGCACGACGGCAGGAGACTCACGGTCGGTGACTCCGGAAGGGTCCGGGAGGAGGACCGGCAGCTCGCGGACGTGGGGAGTCTGTGCAACTTCCTGATCTCCACCGGTGGACTCGTCCTCGCCGGTGGCCAGCTCGGCAAGGTCTTCGACGCGCTCTTCGCGAGGAACCTGTACCAGCACAAATCACCGTTGAACTGTGCCGCCAAGTTCTGGAAGGACGGGATCGAGCACGTCGTCATCGGTTCCTACACCGGCGAGGGGCTGGTCTTTCGCTTCGACGAGCCCGGCCGGCTCGAGCACGTCGGGGACCTCTCCCTGCACGACAACGCGATCAAGGGCGTGGCGGTCTCCGGCGATCTCATCTTCTCCGTCTGCGCCGACCACAGCGCTGCCTGGCACAGGGTCAGCACATTCGAGCACCTGCGTACGAAGGCCGATGCCCACGGCATGATCGCCGACGACTGCGTCGCCCTGGGAGACGGGTGGTTCGCCAGCGTGGGGCGGGACCTCAAGCTTCGCGTCTGGTCCCCCGAATTCGACGTCCGGGTTCTGGAGACACCGCACGAGCACTCGCACAAGTGCGTCGCCGCGAGCCCGGACGGGCGCAGAATCGCCATCGGCGCCTACGACGGGGTCGTGGGCATCTACGATCGTGACGACGACAGCTGGCCAACGGTGACCCGCCCCACGGCCGCGGGAATATCGGACATCATTTACGACGGAGTGAACCGGAACTTCCTCGCCAGCTCCTACGACGGAAATGTGTACCAGGTCGAGCAGCGGGCCTCGAGCAGTGCCGCATAGGTTTCGCACCAGCCGAACCGGCCACTCGCACATGCTCCACCACCGACACAGGAGCACGCCATGCAGCACGAAGAAAAAACCACGGAAAAAGACCTCAGAACAGAAGTGGAATTCTTACTGGGAACAACGCACGGAGAATTTCGGGCAAAGGCTTTTCAGCCCTCCGGCGACAACGTGCACACCTATCTCGCGCTGATCGTGGGCGACATCGCGGACGGCGATTCGGTACTCACTCGCATACACTCCGAATGCCTGACGGGAGACTCGCTGGGATCGCTGCACTGCGACTGCGGAGTACAACTCCACGCGACCCTGAGCACGATTCGGAACGAGGGGCGCGGCGTGCTGCTCTACGTTCTCGGACACGAGGGGCGCGGAGTCGGCCTGCTGAACAAGCTGCGCGCGTACGCCCTCCAGGAACAGGGAGCCGATACGGTCGAGGCCAACACGATCCTCGGTTTCGCGGCGGACACGCGTGAGTTCAGCGGAGCGGCCGCGGTTCTGAAGAAATTGGGGGTGAACAGTGTTCGCCTCATCACGAACAACGACGACAAGGCCGACTCGTTGAAGGCTGAAGGCGTCGACGTCGAGTGCACGGTACCCGCCCATGTGGCGTCGCACTCACGCCACGCCAGATACAGCGAGACGAAGCGGGAGAAACTCGGGCACTCTGCTCCCCGGGGAGGGGAGTTCCTCACCGACGACGAAGTCATCCGGGACGTTCCGGACCTGCTCGGCCTGCCGGCACAACGGCAGAACCGCCCCTACGTGATCGTCAAGTACGCGCAGACCCTGGACGGACGCCTGGCGACGAGCACTGGCGACTCCAAGTGGATAAGCTCGGAGAAGGAACGGACCCTGTCCCACTCGATGCGGGCCGCCTGTGACGCGGTGCTGGTCGGGATAGGAACCGTGCTGTCCGATGATCCACAACTGACGGTGCGGATGGTTCCCGGAAATTCACCGCTCCGAGTGGTATTGGATTCCCGCGGCCGGACACCGACGGATGCCCGCGTGCTCGACGACGGCAGTCGCACGGTGGTGATCACGACGAGCGACTGCGATCCCGAAAAGCAACGCTCGCTGGAGAGCAGCGGTGTCACGGTACTTCGTGCGCGGAAGGGCCCGCAGGGCGTAGATCTGAACGACGCCTTTCGCGCGCTCGGCGAGTTCGGAGTGCGCACTTTGCTCATCGAGGGCGGAGCAGAAGTGATAACCTCGGCGATGTGTGATCAAACTGTTGATCGCATCGCGGTCTCCACGTCACCGGTCATCGTCGGAGAGGGACGATCGGCTGTCGGCGATCTCAACATTCGGTGGGTCGACGACGCTCTGCACCTGTCCGAGACGTCCATGATACGAGTGGACCGGGATTCCGTCCTCTTCGGAACTCCTCACGTCAAGCGGCCGGTACCCGATCTGGACGCGTGATACCACCACGCGTTGACACCGGCCCCTCACGATCGCGGCAGGGTGGTGACCGCTCCCGAGCAGTTCCGGTGTCTTCCGGACGAGTTCCCTCGAACAGAAGACCGGCGGAGAGCTCTTGCCGCCCGTGGCGACTCGCGCGTGTCGTCCCGGCGCGGCAAGGCCTCCCGGGCCACGCAGGACCACAGGTGCGACAGTACGGCGAGTGAGAACCGGGCACGGACAGCACTCGGCCACGAGGAGATCGCTCCGAACCGCCGGCCGGCGGACCGAGATCATTTCCCGAGGAGACCATGGAGCCACGACAACCAGGTGAGGACCTCCGGTTGATGTCGGCCGACGAGGTTCGGGCACTGAGCATCACCGAGGCGGTGAGCACGCTCCCGCCGACCACCGCCTCCTACGACCACATCCAGAGCGATCCCCAGCAGGTCAGGCTGACGGACTTGACGATCGCCTCGTTCCTGGGAGCCCCGCCCCCGCTCGAAGCGGCGCTCGACGAGCTCTCGGCCGACGGATTCTCCGGCGTCGCCGAGAAACTCGACGACATGTCACGAGCTCTTCGGGACATTCCCACCGACACCGACCTCTGGGCATGGGAGGACTCCGCGGAGAACCGGGGAAAACTCGAGCGGTTGTACTCGGAGTGCGCGCTCCCCGGCTTCTCCGTCTCGCACGTCACGAAACTCCTGCACCGGAAACGCCCCTTCCTCCTTCCCGTCGTCGACGAGGAATGCATGTGGCCGGCTTTGACCACTGCCCCCTCCGATGACTGGACGAGCGCGGAACTGACCGAGGTCTCCTTCGCGCTCGGACGAGTACTGGCCACCGAAAGAACCGCACTGGAAAAGCTCCAGCAGGAGCTGGAGCGGCGGTCGCACCCGTTGCGCACGCTCACACCACTGCGGCTCTACGACCTGCTGTGCTGGCAGCAGCACAGCGACCGGACACGGACCACCTGAACGCATGGGCCGAGACGAGACCGCGGCTGTGAACCGACTCCTGATCTTCGACTTCGACGGTGTGATCGCGGACACCGAGGCAGCTGTCCTCCAGAGCTGGCAGGAGCTCTACCGCGAGTTCGGCCAGGAGCTCGAGACACGTTGGTGGGTTGACAACGTCCTCGGCAAGCCCGCAGGCACGATCGACGTGCTCGCCGAACTGGAGCACCGTCTCGCAGCACCGCTCGACAGACCGGAACTCGCGCGCCGCAGGCAGGAACGAGAAACCTGCCTCGTCGACCGAGTGGCCCCCCGCCCTGGTCTGCGGGAGCTACTCCGACAGGCACGCGAACAGCACTGCCGAACAGCAGTCGCCTCCAACTCGACCCGAGCTTGGGTGCTGCCCCACCTGCGACGAATGGAACTCGTCGACTGCTGGGACGGCATTCGCTGCCGAGACGACGTCGACCGGCCGAAACCGGATCCACAGATCTATCTCCGGCTCGTCGAACTGCTGGGGACTTCGGCGAAAAACTCGATCGCGTTCGAGGATTCGCCGCTCGGCGTGACGGCATCGGCGAACGCGGGACTGGTGAGCGTGGCCAACCCCACCTCGCTGACTCGTGACAGCAGCTTTCCCGAGGCACGACTACGGCTCGACTCGTTGGAGGGCATCGGACCGGCGGCATTGCACGAGCTGCTCGGGGAGCCGTTCTGATCGGTTCCGCGGCAACCACGTCTTCCACTCCGAGCCGAGGCGCCCGGGCGGGGAATTCCTCCGCAGGCGACGACGAGCCCCCAAACCACGGACTTCTTCGAGGCAGAGCATGAGCAGCACGAGCACTTCACCACGAATCGCGCACGTCAGCGTCAGCAAAGCCTTGGGCGGGGTCGCGGAAGTCATCCGCGCGGAGCTCCCGTACGCGGAGGAACACGGTTTCGCTGCCGAGTGGCACGAGGCACCCGCCTTCGGTGAAGCACAACAGGCCGCGCTGGCGTTGCACCTCGCGCTGTACGGAACGAACGACATCGCCGCGGAGCTCGACCTGGACAGCGCGCTGCGCGAGTACCAGGACGCTTGTGCGGAGCGGCTCATCCGGTCGATGGGCGAGGTGGACGGACTCGTCCTGCACGACCCGCTGTGTCTGACACTGGCTCCCCGGCTGCGGGAACACGCCGGACAGATACTGTGGCGCTGCCACCTCGGAACCGCGGAGCACACCGGTACAACGGTGCGAGCCCGCGACGCCCTGGTTCCGTACCTGGACAGCGTGGACGCCGTCTGCTTCCTGAACCGATCCTACGTCTGGCCCGAGCTCAGCGACGACGCACGAGTGCACCTCCTGCCGCCGGGACTGGACGGTCGTTCCGCCAAGAACGCCGACCTCTCGAACACGGCAGCCGAGCAGGCCTGGCCCCTGCTCGCGACGACCGGGCAGCTGCCCAACGCCGTAACCGGTCCCCGCTCCCACGCCGACGGCCCGCGGCGGAGCGCGAATGTCGTGCACGAGCACGGAACCGGCTACCTCCGGGACGCGGACGCTCCGTTCCTGCTGCAGGTGTCCCGCTGGGACCCCCTCAAAGGACTTCCCGAGCTCGTCGAGGGCTTCCTTCCGACAGCGCTGGACAACACGGAGCTGGAACTCGTGATCGTCGGCCACCACATCGACACCCGACGCAACTACCCGATGGACGTCGAGATCCGTGACTCGGTGCTCAGGGCACGTGCGAACCTCCCGCACGAGGTCGCCCGCCGCGTCCACGTGTGGGAGTTCGCGGACGTTTCCCGCCCGGCCCAGGACCTGGCCATCAATCTCCTGCAGCGCAGTGCCCACGTGGTGGTCCAGAACAGCCGCAGGGAAGCGTTCGGGCTCACCGTCACCGAGGCGATGTGGAAGAAGGCGGTGGTCGCCGCCACAGCTGTCGGCGGAATACCCGAGCAGATCGACCACGAGCACAACGGATTGCTGCTCACCGGCGCCGAAGGCGGGCCGGAATGGCGGAGAACGCTCGATCGTGCGGTGAACTCGGGTGACAGGAGAAGAACCTGGGGCGAACGTGCTCGCGAGAAGGTGCGCCAGAACTACCTCGTCGAACAGGTACTGCAACAGGAACTGGGCCTGTTGCGTCTTTCTTGACCACTCTTCCGGAACACCCGACTGATACCGGACGGTCCCGCATTGTCCCGATCCATCGGAAGCGGCCTCGCCGCCCTCTCGGTGTCCGCGTACCGCCGATACATCGTCTGCATCCTCGTATCGTTCCTCGGGAACCTGGCCCACCTGGTGGCCGCCACGTGGCTGCTGCTGGAAATCACCGGAAACCCCGCCTCGGTTCCCGCTCTCTTCCTGGTCTCGGCCGTGCCGGGTGTTGTCCTCGCCCCGGTCGTGGGACGCATCGTCGAACGCTATGACCAGCGGCTCGTCCTGCTGGTCCTCGACATCGTACAAGCGGGTCTCGTCCTGGCCATCCCGCTCACCAGCGCACTCGGAGTGCTGGGAGCCTGGCAGCTCTACGTTCAGGAGTTCGCCATCGCTTTCTGCGGTACGGTGTTCTTCTCGGCGACGCTCTCGTTCGTCCGCAACATCGTTCCCCCCGAGCTGCTTCTCTCGGCGAACAGCGTGACCGCCTTCGTCTACCAGCTCGGCAACACCCTGGGCGCGCTCGTGGGGGGTCTGGTGGTATCGATCTGGTCCCCCTACGCGGCGATGGTCATGAACGCCACGACGTTCGCCCTGTCGGCACTCGGGATCCTCTCGATCGGTGGACGGCGTTTTCGACAGCCGCGCAGGACGAGCACCCCGGTTCTGGGGCCCGGACTCCGGAAGGAACTCGTGTCGACTCTGCGCTTCATGGGCCGATCCGCGGGTCTGCGAGACGCCGCCGTGCTGTTCCTCGCACTGACGGGGGCCCAGCGGTTCCTCATCGGGCAGGTCGCCCCGTTCGTGGAAGGCGAGCTGGGGGCGAGCTCACTGGAGTACGGCCTCATCCAGGGGGCTCTGGCCGCAGGCGCGCTGGTGGGAGGCGTCCTCATCCCGGTACTGGCGAGCAGGCTCCCGCGCAAGTTGCTGATCCAGGGGGCCGTGCCGTTCGCGGGAGCGGCCATAGTCGTCTTCAGCCAGTCGCAGACATCAGCGCAGAGCGCCGTTTCGTATCTCCTGGTCGGAGTGGTGCTGCAATTCTGGGCATATTACCAGACCCTGATACAGCACGAGCTCGACCCGCTGACGGAGGGCCGGAACTACGCGATACTCGGTGCCACGCAGGCTGCTTCTCATTTTCTGGTCTTCCTCGTCGGCACCGTTCTCACCACCCTGCTGAGCATCCGTCTCGTCTACCTGGTGTTCGCGGTGATCCTGGTCGTCGCCACCGTTCCGTCGGCGCGAAAGCTGACCCGCTACCACGAACGCACGAACACGCCGTAGCTCCCGAACGGGGTTCTCAGCAGGCCCGAGGTACTCACCGTTCACGCTTCCTGGCCAGGGTCAACCCGTCCGCGAACGGCAGAAGACTGATATCGACCCGTGCATCCTCACGGATCATCCCGTTGAACCGCCGGACACTCCTCGTGTCCTCGTCCTCCGCGTCTTCCCGCACGACCCTGCCGCCCCACAAGGTGTTGTCGAAGATCACGAGCCCACCCGGACGCAGCAGTTCGAGCGTCCGCTCCAGGTACTCCGGATAGTCGCTCTTGTCCGCGTCCACGAAAGCGAGATCGAACGTTTCCACGCCGAACTCCGAGGACAACGAGTCGAGCGTTTCCGTCGCCTCACCCATGCGAAGGTCGATGCGGTCGCTCACGCCCGACTCGTCCCAGTAGCGGCGGGCGACCGACGTCCACTCCGCACTCGTGTCGCAGGCTACGAGACGCGCACCGGCACGCAACGCACGAGCCGTGCACAGCGTGCTGTAGCCCGTGAACACCCCGATCTCCAGCACACGGGCCGGGTCCAGGAGGCGAGCAACCAGGTACAGGAACTGGCCCTGCTCCGGTGAGATCTGCATGTCCTGCTCGGGTAGCCGCGCGGTCTCCTCACGTAACCGGCGGAGCACGTCATCCTCGCGCAGGGAGCACTGCCGAACGTATTCGGCCAGCTCGTGGTCCACCCGCACCTGTCCGCTCATCAGCGTTCTCCGAAACCCGTTGGTCGGCAGCGGTCACAGCCCTTGCGCGCAATGGGCGTTGATCCACTCGACCGTAACCGACGACTTGCCGTCGCACCCCGCCCGGAGGCTGCTCGGCTTGGAGCACGACGGACTCCCGAACGACGCACCGGGGCGAGCTCGGTTCCCGACCGGTTCCGGCCGCCGACATCGGTGTGTCAGAACACCGCACCCCGGCTGGAGGACCGCAGGCTGCCGATCCGCATCCCCTTCACCGGCACGCGACGGTTTCTCCGCTGTTGCGCACGGCGGCGTTGACCCGGATCACAGGACTGGCTAAACTATCCTTAATGTGAAATAGTTTTTTCGAATTGCGAAACTAGATACCGTGCAGGGGGCGGCACCAAGTCGGCCGCCGCCGAAACCAGGCCCGATCGCGCTCGTCCAGACGTACGAACCACACGTGCGCGGCGCCCCGCGCGGAGAGACCGCGTCCGTCGGAGTCGCCGCTTCCCGGCGCGGTGTCGTGCTTCGTCGACGACGACCGGCACCGGTTCCGACACGGGCACGTCGAGCGCGCGAGAAGCGATCACCACCGCCAACGACCCTTCCCGACCGCTGAAGGGGTTCGCCCCTCGTGCCAACGGCGGTCCGATGTGCTGACCGCTCGCGGACGGACATGGCGAAAAGCCCCGTACCACAACCGCGGGGCCGAGCACGCGAACTCCGATCAGGACAGGAGCAGACCTTGGACGCACCGTCGTACCACACCCCGCAGGGAGGACTCCCGTCGCAGGACACGCTGCTCACCGACCGGGCAGTGGTCAAGGAAGCCTACACCGTCATCCCCCGCGGCGTGCTGCGCGACATCGTCACCAGCAACCTGCCCGGCTGGACCCGCACGCGGTCCTGGATCCTGGCCCGGCCCGTGGCCGGGTTCGCCACCACGTTCGCACAGTACATCGTCGAGGTCTCCCCCGGCGGGGGCAGTGATGAACCGGAACCGGAGCGCGGTGTCGAATCGGTGCTGTTCCTGCTCTCCGGCACGCTCACCGTCGTGATCGAGGGCGAGCCCCACGTCCTCTCCCCCGGCGGTTACGCCTACCTGCCCCCAGGCGCGGACTGGTCGGTGAGCAACGAGTCGGACGAGACGGCCAGCTTCCAGTGGGTCCGCAAGGCTTACGAGCCGCTGCGGGGGCACCCGACTCCCGAGGGTTTCGCCGTGCAGGAGCAGGACATCACCCCCACTCCGATGCCGGACACCGACGGTGCGTGGACGACCACCCGATTCGTCGATCCCGACGACCTCTCCCACGACATGCACGTCAACATCGTCACGTTCGATCCCGGCGCCGTGATCCCCTTCGCCGAGACGCACGTGATGGAACACGGTATCTACGTCCTGGAGGGCAAGGCGGTCTACCGCCTCAACGACGACTGGGTCGAGGTCGAAGCCGGCGACTTCATGTGGCTGCGCGCGTTCTGCCCTCAGGCCTGCTACGCCGGTGGTCCCGGCAAGTTCCGGTACCTGCTCTACAAGGATGTCAACCGCCAGATCAAGCTCACCTGAGAACCGCGTCGCCCTCACCGGAACGACGCGGACAGGACCCCGGCGAACACCGTCCGAGCCAAGAGCGAAACCCCTGAGCACTGTGGACAGCGACCGAACAGTGCCGTCGAATCCGGGACACCACCGGTAGCGGCTGCCGAGGCGGTCTCGCGCCCGGGCCCCGGCTCGCTCCCACCCTCCACGTCCAAAACACGTCCTGCTAGTGGTCGCGTTGGGTGACGAGGTGCGCGAGTGCGGTCAGTTCACGCGTCCGGGCGATGAGACCTGCCTCCTCGAGCTGACGCAGGGCGTGGGTGAGTAGCTGGTCGGTCTGGGCATGACTCCAGGCGCGCCCCCCGGCCGTGTCGACGAGGTCCGCGGTGTCGGTCAGATCGGCTTCCGAGGCCGGAGGGTGGTGGTAGTGGTCGGCGAGTCGCTGCCCGGCGGGACTGCCGGAGTTCAACGCGAACACCACGGGCAGGGTCTTCTTGCGGGCGTGCAGGTCGGAATAGGCGGATTTGCCGGTCACGTCGGGATCACCCCAGATTCCGAGCAGGTCGTCGACGTGCTGAAAGGCCAGCCCCAGATCGTGACCGAAGCGGCGCAGGTGCTCGGTTCGCTGCGGGCCGGCGCCCGCGAACAGGGCACCGAGTTCGCAGGAGGTCGCCAGCAGTGCGGCGGTTTTGGCTTCGGCCATGCGTTGACACTCTGCGACGTCCACATCGCTGCGTTGCTCGAAGGCCAGGTCCGTGACCTGGCCCTGAATCAGCTCCTGGACAGTGGTGTTGAGCAGCCGCATGCCGGGCAGGGCGGCCGAATGCCCGCTGTCGGCGAGCACTCCGGACGCCAGCGAGAGCAGGGCGTCGCCGGCCAGGATCGCCGCGCTGGCCCCGAACACGGTCCATGCCGTGGGGCGGTGACGGCGAGTGGCGTCGGTGTCGATGACGTCGTCGTGGAGCAGCGAGAAGTTGTGCACGAGCTCGACGGCGACCGCGGCGGGCAGGGCCTCCTCGGCGGTGCCGCCGACGGCCTCGGCGGCGAGGAGGACCAGCGCGGGACGCAGCGCCTTACCACCGGAGGCGTCGCTGGGGTGGCCGTGCTCGTCGATCCAGCCGAACTGGTACCGAGCGATGTGGCGCATGTCCTCGGGCAGCGTGTCGAGGGCGGTCCGCAGCGCGGGCTCCACCTGGCCGCGCGCGACGTCCAGAGCTCGGTATGCCTCCTGGGCCGGGACGGCGTGCGGGAGCACATCGGGGGTTGCCATGTGCGTATTCCTTTCACCTTTTCTCCGATCGGCGGAAGCTCCGGCGTTCACGCCGGGGAGGAGCCGGTCCCGAGTGCTGTTCAGTGTCCACGCACCCGTGCTTACTCGTGATCGGTAGTCGTGCAAAATGATCGGTGCGCGGACGGCGTGCAAGTGCCGGACCTGCCCGGGCCCCGAGCAGGCGGCCCGGCTTGGCCGCACGTTCGGCTGCGTCCGCCTGGTGTGGAACGAGCCCCTCGATGCGCGGCACCGCCGCCGGCGCACCGAGGGTCGGTCCACCTCGTGCGAAGAAACCGACGCGAACCTCGCCGCGTGGAAGAGAGCCTAGGGCCCGGGGCTCCCGTCCGAGGTCTCGGCCGTGCCGCTGCAACAGACGCTCCGGCACCGGCACACCGCGTTTGCGAACTCCTTCGCAGGGCGCGGGCAAGATCCTCGTGGTGGTCGACCGCTGGTACCCGTCCAGCAAGACGTGCTCGGCCTGCGGGCACCTGCTGAGCCATCCGAAGCTGTCCGTGCGGGCGTGGACGTGCCCGGGCTGCCGCGCCCGGCACGAGCGCGACGTCAACGCGGCCAAGAACATCCGTGCCGCTGGTCGAGCCGTAGCCGGGCAGAACCCCGGCGAAGCCTGTGGAGCTGACGTGAGTCCGCAAGGGTCCTCCCTCCGGCGGTCGGCAACGAAGCAGGAAACATCGGACGCGAGCCCGACGGGAACCCCCGCCCCCTGGGGCGGGGAGGAAGTCAACTGGCGATTTCGACGTTCTCCAGCACGCCGAGTGCGTCGGGGGTGAGCACGGCGGCGGAGTAGTACGCGCTGACCAGGTACGAAGTGACGGCCTTGGCGTTGAGGCCCATGAACCGCACGTTGAGGCTGGGAGCGTACTCGTCGGGGATACCGGTCTGGTGCAGCCCGACCACGCCCTGGTGGTCCTCCCCGGTCCGCATGACCAGGACCGAGCTGGTGTTGGTCTCGCTGATGGGGATCTTGTTGCAGGGCAGCAGCGGCACACCACGCCAGGCGGTCACGCGGGTGCCGTCCACGTCGATGCTGTCCGGGTAGACGCCCTGGCGGTTGCACTCGCGGCCGAACGCGGCGATGGTGCGCGGATGGGCGAGGAAGAACTCGGACTTGCGCCGCCGGGACAGCAGCTCGTCGAGATCGCCCGGACTGGGCGGACCCCCGGTGGTTTGGAGGCGTTGACGCAGGTCGGCGTTGTGCAGCAGCCCGAACTCGCGGTTGTTGATCAGGTCCGCCTCCTGCTGCTCACGCAGCTCTTCCACCGTGAGCCGCAGCTGCTGGTCGAGCTGGTTCATCGGCTGGCTGTACAGGTCGTTGACCCGGGTGTGCACGCGCAGGATGGTCTGGGCGACGCTGAGCTCGTACTCGCGAGGGTTGAGATCGTAGTCGGCGAACGTGCCGGGCAGCTCGGGCTCGCCGTCGTGCCCGGCTGCCAGCCGCATGACGGCCTCGCCGTGCTTGTTCTGCGCGGGCCGAGCGCGGTTGCGCACCCGTTCGAGGTGGGTGCGCAGCGGCTCGGAGCGGTCGGCGAGCTCGTCCACGGCACGGCGGGACAGGCTCAGCACGATGCACGGGGTCAACGCGGTGGCCGTGACGGGCCAGGTCTCCCGGCCGCCGGTGAGGACGTGCTCGCCGAAGTACTCGCCGTCGGCGAGCACGTCCCGCGAGGTCTCGTCCCCGTAGGGCCCCGGGGTCCGGGTGTTGACCTTGCCGTGGGCCAGCAGCATCAGCTCATCGGCGGGCTGGCCCGCGGTGGTGATGCTCTCCCCCGCCGCGTAGTGGTGCTGGGTGAACCTGTCGGCCAGCGCGGTCAGCACCGTCTCGTCGTCGAGATCGCGCAGGGAGGCGATCTCGCGGAGTTCCGGCGGCAGCACGCGAACCTGATCGCCGGTGTTGGAGAACGTCAGACGCCCGTCGCCGAGCTCGTAGGTCAGCCTGCGGTTGACCCGGTAGGAACCGCTGGTGGTTTCGGTCCAGGGCAGCATGCGCAGCAGCCACCGCGGGCTGATCGACTGCATCTGCGGCGGCGTCTTCGTCGTCGTCGCCAGATTGCGTGCTGCCGCGGTCCCCAGGCTGAGTTGCTGCTGGGCGTCGTGGGCGGGGAGGGACGCCGCGTCCGGCGCGCTCTCGGTCATGTTGTGTAGTCACCCATCGTGTGTCGGGGCGGGAAGCGGGAACGGGAACGGCACCGTTCCGGTCATTCGGAGCTGGAGAAAGCCGACCGGGCGGTTCCGTGTCCGGCGAGCCGTGCCGCCGAGGTGCCCAGTCCGGTGGGACCGGCCAGCAGTCGCCGCACCGGTGCGGACCCGGCGTCGAGCTCCTGGGACGGCGTGGGAGCTCCGAAAGCGGACGGCGTGCCGGACGTGCGGGGCTGGTGGTGGGCACGCAGCTCGGGTTCGGAGTAGCGCACCACGCACTTGCGATGCCATGCCAGCACTCCCGCCATCCACTCCCGGAGCCCCTCGGCGTGCTCGGTGAGGACTCCGCGGGCCGACTCGTCGAGGTCGAACTCCTCGCAGAGCCGGGGCAGTTGTTCGGTGAGGATCCGCTCGAACTGGTGCCTGCGCGCGTTCATCAGGTCGACCACGACGTCGCGGGCCTGCCACCGATCCACCTCGAGGAAGTTCTGCACGACCAGCACCAGGTTGTGCATCTCGCCTTCGAACTCGATCTCCTTCTGGTAGGAGGTCAGATCGTTCACGAGGCTGGTGTAGTCCTGAGCGGCGGTTTCCAGTTGCCGCATCACCGTGCTCTGCTGCACCTCGGCGGGTACGGCGTCGAGCTGGGTCAGCCGGGACAGGCTCATCGTCATGTCCGCCCCGAACGTCTTGCGCCGCATCTCCATGTAATCGACCGGATCCGGCACGCGGTGCTGGATCCGGTTGGCCAGCTCCCACACCCAGCTGGTGGTCATCTCCTCCACCGCGGTCCGGAACTGGCGTCGTGCGGCGACGGTCAGCGGAGCGGCGGTCCGTCGCCACAGGTCGGCCAGGCCACGCTCGACCGGATTGGTCACCTCCGGAACGGCGCCGAGGTCCAGCGGCATGAACAGTGCGAGACGTTCATTGCAGGCCTTGGCCCCCGCGAGGTTGTTGGTGCTGCCGAACACGAGCGGGAAGTAGTCGTCCCCGTAGGTGCCCCACGTCAACCAGTCGGTCGACAGGTTGAGCTGATCCGGATCCGCGTCGGCGTGGATGATCGCCGCGCAGTAGGAGAAATCGAACCGGACGAACCGGTGCTCGCTCCACACCCCACCGGCTTCCACCCCGGGCACGGAGTCGAACATGCCCATCCGGCGCGCCCAGTCGACCTCGTGGACCCGCGCGCTGTCCAGATGCGGGCTCATCCGGGTCGAGTACGGCATGTCGAACTCGGGCAGCGTCAAATGCCCCACCGCCTGGAACGGCCGGTGGGAGTGCTGCCGCGTCCGACGCCGCACGCCCGGCCGAAACCGGGTGAGCGCGTGTGCCGCCGAGGTGCCCAGTCCGGTGGGGCCGTGCAGCACCGGGGCGCTGGAGGCCGCGGTGACGTGCTCGTTCATGTACCGGCTGGACTGGGCGTGCCACTCGTGGCCACCGGCCTGCCAGTCCTGCAGTCCTTTGACGTAGGCCAGCACGCTCGCGCGTTCCGCCGGGCCCAGGGCGTGCTCGTCGCACAGGGCCGGCACCTCGGTCAGCGCGGTGTTGTTGAACTGCTCCAGCCGCGAGGTCAACAGGTCGTTGGTGAGCTCGGCGGCCCGTTGCGGGCCGGTGCCGAAGAAGGTCTCCATGACCAGCACCCCGTTGTTGAGCTCACCCTCCTCCTGCGTCTCGCGCTGGTAGGAGAACAGGTCGTTGCGCAGGTGCACCCCGTCGGAGAACGTGTCGGTGAGCACCTGCATCGGCCTGCTCGCGGCGATGACGTCCGGGATCTCCGCGCGGGCCGCGAGCTCCACGAGCCCGGCCGACCAGGGAGCCCCACCGACCCTGCGGCGCATGGTGATGTACTCGATCGGGTTGGGGACCTGGTTCTGGGTGATGTTGGTCAGCTCCCACACGCAGTCCTCGAGCAGATCGCGGGTGCTGGCGGCGAAACGACCCAGCCATTCGGGCGACATGATGGAGGCGGTGCGCTTCCACAGATCGGCCAGACCCCATTCCACCGGATTCGTCGCGGTGGGGGTGTGGTCGGTCGGCCGTGTCGGCATGAAGGCCGACAACCCCGTCAGGTACTCGCGCGCCCCGGTCAGATCCCCTGTTTTCTTGTAGTGCTCGAGGAAGTGGTCGTCGAAGTAGAACACCCACACGTACCAGTCGGTGACGAGATCGAGGTCCTCAGCGGTGGCATCCGGGTGGGTGTAGGCGCACAGCAGCGGGTAGTCGGCCGAGTCGAACGTGGCTTCGTCCCAGGCGAACGCACCGCCGCTTCCCACGTTTCCCTCGGCGACGAGCATCTCCATGTCCCGCGCCCACGTCCGTGAATGCGCGCGGGCGGATTCCAGGTGCGGATTCGACCGGGCCGGCCAGGGTAAGTAGAACTCGGGGAGTTCGAACGGTTGGTCCGCCATGGCTCAGCTTTCCCGGCCCGTCTGGACGTCGTCCAGCACCGCCAGCGCGTCCGGCACGAGCACCGCGGCGGAGTAGTAGGTGGAGACCAGGTACGAGATGATGGCCTTCTCGCTGATGTTCATGAAACGCACCGACAGGCCCGGTTCGTACTCGTCCGGAAGACCGGTCTGGTGCAGCCCGACCACGCCCTGGTTCGCCTCACCGGTGCGCATCAGCATGATCGAGGTGGTCCGCTGACTGCTCATCGGCAACTTGTTGCACGGGAACAGCGGCACACCCCGCCACGCGGGCACCTGGTGCCCACCGACATCCACATTGGCCGGATACAACCCGCGGCGGCTGCACTCGCGGCCGAACGCGGCGATGGCCCGCGGGTGCGCCAGGAAGAAGCCGGGGTCCTTCCACACCAGCGACAGCAGCTCGTCCATGTCGTCCGGGGTGGGCGGGCCGGTGCGGGTGTGGACGCGCTGGCGCAGGTCGGCGTTGTGCAGCAAGCCGAACTCGCGGTTGTTGACCAGCTCCCGCTCCTGCTCCTCGCGCAGCTCCTGAATGGTCAGGCGCAGCTGCTGCTCGGTCTGGTCCATCGGCTTGTTGTACAGATCCGCGACCCGGCTGTGCACGCGCAACACCGTCTGGGCCACGCTGAGCTCGTACTCGCGGGGCTTGAGCTCGTAATCGACGAACGTGCCCGGCAGGTCCGGCTCGCCGGCGTGCCCGGCGGCCACCGAGACCGCGGCCTCGCCGTCCTCGTTGTGCGCCCCCTGCGGACCGCTCCGGAGCTGGGCGAGGTGGCCGCGCAGCGCCTCGGAGCGATCCACCACCTCCTGGGCGGACCGGCGCGGCAGCGCCAGCACCGTGCACGGAGTCACGGCCTTGGCGGTGAACTCCCAGCTACCCTGCCCCTCGGCCAGCACCTGACCGCCGAAGTGCTCCCCACCGGCCAGCACTCCCAGCACCGTCTGCTCCCCGTAGGGCCCCGTGCCGAGCTTGTTCACCTTGCCGTGCGCGATGAGCACGACCTCTTCGTCCGGGCGTCCCGCCTCGGCGATCACATCACCCGCGGCGTACTCGCGCTGCACGAAGCGCTCGGCCAACCCCTCCAGCACCGTGGTGTCGTCGAAACCCCGCAGCGCGGGCAGCTCGCACAACTCGCCCGGGATCACCCGCACCGTCGATCCGGTGTTGGAGAACGTCACCAGCCCGTCCCCGAGCTGGTAGCTCAACCTGCGGTTCACCCGGTAGGCCCCGCCCGAGGCCTGCACCCACGGCAGCAGGCGCAGTAACCACCGCGAAGTGATCGACTGCATCTGCGGCGGCGTCTTCGTCGTCGTCGACAGATTCCGCGCCGCCGCCGTACCCAGACTCAACGGAGACTGTCCGTCACCGTTCTGCTGCCCGAAGGCCGACTCCGTGCTTGTCACCACACACCACCAATTAGACGTATGTCACATTCCCGTCCGTCCAGTCAGACCAGTTGATACCTGCGCGCCGAACTCTCCCCAGCAGGTTCCGAACGTGCTCTTCCCAGTCGGAGGGCGACTGCTGGTAATCACCCGAAAAGGTGATCAGCAGCCACCTGATGGGGTAAGCTAATTGATCAATACGAGCTAGCACAAGTCGTGTTTGGCCAGTCACATACACGAGCGAGAGGTCGACACGACACGTCGCCAACGCCACGATGATCACGCTTGCCGGCACGCCAGGAAGGAACCACAGTGGAAGAAGTCGTCCTGCTCGACGAGTCCGGTCACGCCAGCGGCGTCGCCGACAAAGCCACCGTGCACCACGAGCACACCCCACTGCACCTGGCCTTTTCCTGCTACGTCATCAACGGGGACAACCAGCTCCTGCTGACCCGGCGCGCCACGAGCAAGACGACCTGGCCCGGGGTGTGGAGCAACTCCTGCTGCGGGCACCCCTCCCCCGGCGAACCCCTCACCACGGCGGTCACGCGGCGGCTGCACGAGGAGCTGGGCCTGTCCACTGAGGCCGTCGAGCTGATCCTGCCCGCATTTCGCTACCGCGCCGTCATGGACAACGGCACCGTGGAAAACGAGATGTGCCCGGTCTTTCGCGCCCGAACCCGCGCCGTGCCGCACCCCGACCCCGCCGAAGTCGACGCCCTCCGGTGGACGCCCTGGGACGAGTTCGCGGAAACCGCCGCGGCCGACGAGATGCCCGACCTCTCCCCCTGGTGCGTCCAACAGGTACACCAGCTCCGCGCCCTCGGCCCCGACGCACGACGCTGGCCGGCAGCACCCGATACCGAACTCCCCGCGGCCGCGCGGAAGGGCTCGGCACCGGCGTGACTCGACCCCGTCCTCCCGGAGTCCGCAGGAGCGACCCCCGAAGCGGCGGCGCAAAGAGCACTCCCCGCAGGACGCCCTCCACCAGCACGCCGAGCACCCCTGCCGGCAGTGCCACGCCCGAAATCGACGACTGCGGTTCCCATCAACAGGAACCGAGAGCATTTCCGCTGGTGAACATGCCCCCAATGGACGTTGAACCTGCCGGGTGCGGGCGGTAGGAAGACGTCAACACGGCAGTGTCGACAGGCACCTGGAGTGCTCGATGAACACCACGGACACCGGGAGTCCGGATCGCGGCGGGCGGCACACGTTCAACCGGAGGCAGGCGCTGCAGGTGGGCACGGGTGCGGTAGCGGCCTTCACGCTCACCCCCCACGGTGAGTGGTCCGGGGCGGCCGTCGCGGAACCGACTGGCGCGGGCTCCGGGGACGTCCGGCTCACCGGGGGCACGAACATCTGCGCGGCGTCGTCCCCGGACGGCGCGGGGATCGCCTTCGACCTGGTCAACGCCATCTGGCTGGTGCCTGCCTCCGGTGGACAGGCCCGCAAGCTCACCGGTGAACTCCAGGACGCGACGCAGCCGGACTGGTCCCCGGACGGCCGCAGTGTGGTGTTCCAGTCCTACAGGGACGGCAACTTCCAGCTGTGGCTGGTCGAGACGGACGGTTCCGCGTTGCGGCAGCTCACCCGTGGTCCGCACGACCACCGCGAACCCCGGTTCTCCCCGGACGGCCGACACGTCGTGTTCAGCTCGGATCGGGCCGGGCACGGTTATCAGCTCTACACCCTCGCGGTGTCCAACGGCCGGATCGCGCCGATCGCCACCGACCGGACGGAAACCGCGATGCCGAGCTGGTCTCCGGACGGCACCGCTGTCGTCTACCTCGCGGGCGGCACGACCATCGAACGGGTGGAGCTCGCCAGCGGGACCGTGCGCCGCCTCGTCGAAGCCGATTCGACGACCACGCTGCACGGACCGAGCCTCGGACCGGACGGTTCGACGCTGAGTTACGTGCGGCGAACCGGTACTCGGTCCGACCTGATGGTGGATCGGAGCGAGATCACCGCCGGCGAGGACGTGTTCGGGTTCGCGCCGCGCTGGCTGTCCGCCGACGAACTGCTCTACACGGCCGACGGCCGAGTGCGCAAGCGCCATCTCACCAGCGGGGCCACCGACGTGCCCTTCACAGCGACCGTTCCGGTGCTGCCCCACCGCTCGTACCGACAACGCCGCCCGGGGGCACGCGGCCCGAAGGCCACCGGCATCGCCGGTCCGGTCTGCTCCCCCGAAGGAACCCGGATCGCGTTCCGGGCACTCAACGCGCTGTGGCTGATGGAGATCGGCGAACGACCCCGCAAGATCGTCGCCGACGGCTACTTCGCCTCCGACCCGGATTTTTCCCCCGACGGGCGCCGGATCGTCTACGCGTCGGACCGAACGGGCACGGCCGATCTGTGGCTGCACGAGCTGGAGTCCGGCACCGAGCGCAGGGTCACCGGTCTCAACGGAGCCCAGATCACCCCCCGATTCGCACCGGATGGCCACCGCATCGCCTACCAGGACCAGGACGGC
This sequence comes from Actinopolyspora biskrensis, assembly GCF_013408175.1. Taxonomy (GTDB): domain Bacteria; phylum Actinomycetota; class Actinomycetes; order Mycobacteriales; family Pseudonocardiaceae; genus Actinopolyspora; species Actinopolyspora biskrensis. Next base: position 752,554 of record NZ_JACBYW010000001.1, on the reverse strand, counting down.
GCGACCTGGGTGGCCGACCTCGGGACCGGTCGGACCCGGCAAGTGACTCCACCGCTGTTCCTGCCGGGACGGCCGGACTGGTCCCCGGACGGCCGGGTGCTGGTGCTGGCCGCGGTGAAGCCGCACAGCAAGCGCTTCCGGGAGGGAACCAGCCAAGTGCTGCGGGTCGAGCTGGACAGCGGCACCTTGCAGTACACCGAAGTGATGCCGTTCCGCTCGATCAGCACCAGGGGCGATGACGGTCCGGTGTGGTCACCGGACGGGGCGCACCTCGCGTTCTCGGTGGAATCACAGGCTTGGGTGGTTCCGGTGGACGCCACAGGCCGGTTCACCGGCGAACCGCGTCGGGTGACCAGCGAAGTGACCGACTCGCTGTCCTGGCAGGACTCCGAGAGGTTGCTGTTCCTCAACGGGGGCAACCTGCGTTCGGTGCACATCGGCACCGGCGACGTCTCCGACATCCCGTTGCACCTCTCGTGGCAACCGGCACGCACCGAGGAACATCAGGTGGTGCGGGTCGGGGCCCTGTGGGACGGGCACACCGAGACGTTGCAGCGGGACGTCGACATCGTCCTCGCGCGTGATCGCATCGCCGCCGTGCGGTCTCACCACACGGGTCGCCCCACCGTCGACGCGCGGGACCTGACCGCGATCCCCGGGCTGATCGACGCACACAACCACTGGCACCTACGCGGACGACAGTGGGGCGACCGGCAGGGGCGGGCGTGGCTGGCCTACGGCATCACCACCACCCGTTCGCCGGGCGATCCCGCTTATCAGATGCAGGAAACGCGCGAAGCGCTGACCTCCGGCGAGCGCATCGGACCCCGCTACTACGCCACCGGGGAGGCCATCGACGGCAGCCGGATCTACTACAACTTCATGCGGCCGACGCTCAGTGCCGAGCAGCTTCAGCGGGAGATGGAACGTGCGCTCGCGCTGGACTACGACATGGTGAAAACCTACGTGCGGCTGTCCGTGCACCTGCAGCAGCAGGCCGTTCAACTGGCGCACCGGCAAGGCCTGCCGCTGAGTTCCCACTACGTGTACCCCGCGGCGAACATCGGCATGGACGGGATGGAGCACACCGGTGCGACCAACCGTCTCGGCTACTCCCACACCGTCAGCGAACTCGGCCACTCCTACGACGACGCGATCCAGCTGTTCGTCAACAGCGGCATGTCGATCACCCCCACGCTGTTCACCTCCACGGCGCTGTACGCATTCGACCGCTCCCTCATCGAGGACAGGCGGACCAAGGTGCTGTTCCCCCCGTGGGAATACGACCGGCTGCGCGCGGAGGCCGAGAAGGCGTCCGGCCCAGAAGGCGAGGCGAAGCGCCGCGAGCTGGCGAACAAGGTGGACATGCTGCTGCGCATCCACCGAGGCGGTGGGTACGTCATCGCCGGGACGGACGCGCCGCTGGACAACGTCGCCATCTCCCTGCACATGAACATGCGCGCCATGGTCCGGTACGGCTTCACCCCACGGGAGGCTCTGATCATCACCACCCGGAACCCGGCCCGCTGGCTCGGGCTGGAGGGCGAACTGGGCGAGGTCCGCCCCGGTGCCTACGCCGACCTGTCCCTGGTGTCCGGCGACCCGCTCGACGACATCACCGCAGCAGCAGCAGTGCGGAGAGTCGTCCGGGGCGGAGAGGTGCACACCCCCGAGCGACTGATGCGGCCCTTCGCGCGACCACAGGGCCCGGCAGGCACCGCGGCCGTCCGCGGAACCCACAGCGCCGCGACCGAGCGCGATCCCGCCCTGTGGTGGCACGAGCCGGAATGGGCACGCCGAATCTGCTGTGAGGCCTAGGCACCGCGGGGCACGACGTTGCTGCCAACGGGGCTGGGCCGTCGTGAAGGGGGGCGGATCTTCCGGCGGCAGGACGAGCACTGCCGAGCAGCTCGTCCCCGGACCGCGGGTATCCGTCCGCTTCCCACCGCGATGTCCCGCTGTCCGTCGAAGACCGTCGACGTTCGAGCGAGCCCTGAAACACCTTCGTGTGAATATACCTCGCGCTCCCCCTCGTTCCCTCCAAGATCAACTAGCCTGCGGTGGCACGGCGGCACCAGCCGGCTGCCACACGAATCGCCGAAAGGAAGCGAAAATGTCGATCTTCGATGACATCGGTAACGGCTTCAAGAAGGTAGGAGAGGCCATCTTGAACGGTAACGCCAGGGTCAACGGCGCCATCGTCAACGGCCTGGGCAAAGTCCTGCACGTCGAGGGCTTCTCCGAGGACGAACTGCAGCAGCTTCCGGACGGCGTGACGCCGAGTGAAAGCTGGGCGAAGTTGTCGGCGGCGCTGGCGGAAGCCGAGCAGCACGCCCAGGTCCTGGCCGAGGACTGGGACAACCAGAAGCACGTCGCCGCGGTTCTGGAGAAAGCCGCCACGCAAAAGGCATAACCCGCGCTGCCGGTCCGTCCTCCGCGAGGCCACGGCCGGAGAGTCGATGTACACCCGGCGGGACCGCCTCACGGCCGAGGCGGTCACCCGTCTGACCAGCACCGTGACCACGCCCGGCCCCGCCGTGGCCTCTGGCGGACAACGGACGCATCCGGTCCGGACAACCGACCGGAGGCCCCGAGTACCTCGGCACACACCTGCGACGGGACCTCGGCGAGCAGTGCTGCGCGAGCGTGCTTCGGCTCTTCGGCGTTCGTCGCGAAATTCCGAAGTGCTCGGCGATTTCGTCGGCGGTCACCGAACACCACGATTCCGGGAAAAGTCTCCCGCGCCGTTCTCGGATCCACGGCCGGTACCCGAACTTCCCGCCCCCGGCGGAGCTCCCCGGTGGTACCCGAACACGGACACCGGTGGACTCCGCCGATGCGGACGACCACAGCCGATCGGTCCGAAGTCGACGCACCTCCCCCCACGACGAGCCGACAACCGGGGCGGGGCGGTCCGATCCACGCAGAGCGGCGGTCGACAGCGCCCCTACCGACCCCCCGATCCGGGCCCGGCCGCGCGGGACCGGTTCGCCTGCCAGCCCGTCAGCAGCAACAACGCCGCCGCGAGAACGACGTAGGCATTGCCGACGAGCTGCTGCGGTACCCACAGCAGCGCGGGGACGTTCTCGTTCGCGAGCGCGGTGAACGGTATCCGCCTGGCCGCGATGACGATCAGCACGACGAGTGCGAACCGGCTGATGCTGCGGGATCGCACCGCGGATCCGAGCAGGATCAGCAGCCCGGGAACGACCCAAACCCAGTTACTCGACCAGGACGTCGGCGAGACCAGCAGCGCGAACAACCCGGTCAGCGTCATCGCCACCGACGGGTCGACCCGCCCGACCGTGCGTACGAGCACGACGGTCAGCACGAGGCACACCCCCGCCCAGATCCCGTGCTGCACCACCGGCTGGAATCCCCAACGCGCGACCGCGCCCATGATCGACTGGTTGCTGTCGAGCGCATGACCTGCCACGGAGGAGGCCGGGCCGTAGCGGAACCAGTAGTCCATCGAGGACTCGAAGTCGATCACGAAACCGATCAGCGTGCACACCACCGCGGTGATCGTGCTGGTCACCGCGGCTCGAAAATCCCTGCGGAACAAGAAGAACACCAGGAAGGCCGCGGGCATGAGCTTGGTCGCGGCGGCGATGCCCACCAGCAGTCCGCGCGGCCACCGCGGATTCGGCACGAGGCAGTCCGCGGCTACCAGCCCCATCAGCACGAGATTGACCTGCCCCTGGGCGAAGCACGAGTAGACGGGCTCCAACCACAAGGTGAACGGGAGCACGACGGCCGCGACGGCCAACGCGCCGCGAGGCCCCACGCTGGGCCAGCGGTACCGCACGATCAAGTAGAGCGTCATGCCGATGGCCGCCAGGTCCGCGGCCCACATCAGGAACACTCCCACCGTGACCGGCGGTAGGGCGAACACGCTCAGCGGCAACACCCCGAACGGGGGGTACACCCAGGGCAACAGCTCGCCGTTCCGCATCGGGGCCCAGTTCTCGACGGTGTTGCCCCCGGCCAACCAGGTGTGCACGGCCCAGCGGTAAACCTCGAAATCGCCCCGGAGGTGGAAGCCCCCGTCTTCCCCGCGAAAGAGGAAGGGCGGGAGCACGAACCACACCGAGATGACCAAAAGCGGTATCGAAGCGACAACGAGGACACGCGAGTACCGTGTCATCAGAGCGTGCAACCGCTCCCGCGAATCCGGGGCCCCGGGAACGACCGATGGCGCAGTGGATGTGCTTCTCGAAGTTGCCACTCCGCCATCCGATCATAATGCTCCCGATCCGAAACCGAAGGCGGCCCGGATCCGGGCACGGTACTACTCGATCGAGCGGCACCTCCACGAGTAACAGCCGAATTCCCCGGCCTTCGCTCCGGCTCGTTCAACGACGTAGCCGGCCGCTCGCGGTGGAAATCGGCCCCCGGGAAGAACCGCGGGAAAGCGAACGCCGAGCTCTTGATCGCCGGTCAGCGCGTGGGCGAGGTAGATCCGTTCATCGGCGGCAGCGAGTCCGTGCAGGCGTGTTGATCGCAGGAAGCACGCACGGTCCCCTCACCGGTCTCCGTGACCGCTGTTGAGGAGCGCGGCGGCGAGTTGCCGAGCCTGCTGGGCCCGGTTGTCGTGGTCATCGATGCCGATGTGGGCGATGGCCCCTTCGATGAGCAGGAAGATGTGCTCAGCCACGCTCTCGGAGTCGACGGCTGGAGCGTCTTCGGCGACCAGTTCGGCGAGCCGGGTGCGGACGGCTTTCTTGTGCTCTCGGATCACGTCCAGCCCCGGGTGGTCGGCGGGAAGCTCGGCTGCGGCGTTGAGGAACGCGCAGCCGCGGTTGACGTGCAGGTCCGGATGGGTGAGGTAGGCCTCGACCAGTGTGAGCGTCCGGGGCGGAACGGCCCCGGAGAGGCGCTGCTCGAGATGGGACCACCAGATCTCATGGCGATGCCGGAGATAGTCCACGACCAGCTTCCGCTTGGAACCGAAGCAGTCGTAGAGGGTCTTTTTGGTCACCCCGGCGGTCTCGGCGACCAGGGCCACGCCGACGGCGTTGATCCCGTCGCTGTAGAACAGCCTGCTTGCCACGTCGAGCACGCGCTGCCCGGCCGGGGTCATCTCCGCTCGTATCGCCACACCCGAAACTATACCCACCGGTGAGTTGACTTATCCACGCCGTGCCGTACATTGTGGTAACCACACCGGTCGGTATACTAAGAAAGCGAGGCGAGCATGCCCAACCATCGCCGAGGCAGGAGCATCGGAGAACGCACTGGTGGCTCACCCGTGCACACGGCCGGGCTGGCCGCCGCGGGCCTGTCGCTGATCGCGGTCTGCTACGGGCTGGCGCGGTTCGCCTACGGGTTGTTCGTTCCGGTGTTGAGCGCCGAGTTCTCCCTCGACTCCGCCACCGCAGGTGCCATCGCCTCCGGCAGCTACGGGGGTTACTGCGTGGCGATCGTGCTCGCAACGGTGACCACTCCACGATGTGGCCCGCGCGTGGTGGCGGTCGCCGCCGGAGCGACGGCGACGCTGGGCACGGGGCTGATCGCAGCCGCCCCGCACGCCGGTGTCCTCGCGGCCGGGGTGGTGCTCGCGGGGTCCAGCACCGGGCTTGCCTCCCCGCCGCTGGCCGACGCGGTGGCTCGCTGGGTCGCCGCCGACCGAGCAGGTCGGATCCAGACCGTGGTCAACGCCGGGACCGGTCTCGGAGTCATGGTCTCCGGACCGGTCGCCCTGCTGTTCGGGAACAGCTGGCGGCTGGCCTGGGCGGCGTTCGCGCTGGCCGCAGCCGTGATCACCGTATGGACCGCCAGAACCATCCCCGTTCACCGCGTGCACAGCGGGGACGACGACTCCGCCCCGGACCGCACCACGACTCGGTCACCCTCGTCCTGGCTGCCTCCCGGAGCGCCGCGACTGCTGATCGCCGCCGGTGTCATGGGCATGGCCAGTTCCGCGGTCTGGACGTTCGGCCGCGAAATAGCCGTGCTCCACGGTGCCGGCCCGCTGACCTCCACCCTGATGTGGATCGGCCTCGGCGCCGCCGGCCTCCTCGGCGCCCTGACCGGAGACCTCACCACCCGCACCGGCCTCGGCCGCGCATGGATCGCGGCCATGCTGACCCTGGCCGCGGCCACCGCCGGTCTCGCCCTCGCCGCCGGCTCCTCGCCGAGCATCTTCGTCGCCGCCGCGCTCTTCGGTGTCGTCTACATCGTGCTGACCGGCCTCCTGCTGCTGTGGGGCACGCACGTCTACCCCACCGCTCCCTCCTTCGGCGTCGGTGCCGCCTTTCTGCTGATCGCCGCAGGCCAGGCCCTCGGTTCCCCGCTGGTGGGCCTGCTCAGCGACATCAACAGCCCCACCAGCGCCTTCCTCGCCGCCGCAGCAGCCGCCGTCCTCGGGACCGCTCTTCGCCCCCACGGCTCGCGTTCTTCCGCGTCGGCCAATCCAACGTCCCCGGACGTGCCGGTGCCGAGCACCGTCCCCGAGGTCGATCGCGATCACCACGGACCGTCTCGCACGAGGAGATGCGGGTGATCCCACGAGTGACGCGCTCGGCCGCCGGTTTCACCGGGACGGTTCCGCCCAGGTGACCGGCAGCTCGTGCGCGCCGTAGATGTTCATGTCGGTCTTGAGCTTCACCTCGCCGGCGGGGACGGCGAGCTCGAGGTCCGGGAAGCGACGCAGCAACCCGTCGAACCCGGCACGCATCTCGACGCGGGCCAGCTGCTGACCGAGACATTGGTGGACGCCGTGGCCGAAGGTCAGGTGACCGCGGGCCTCGCGGTGGAGGTCCAGGGTGTCGGGATCGTCGAAGCGCTCGGGATCGTGGTTGGCGGCCAGCAACGAGACGACGACGGTCGCTCCCTTGCCGATCGTTTCACCACCGACTTCGACGTCCTCCGTGGCGTAGCGGTAGACGGTGTCGACGACTGACAGGTAGCGCATGAGCTCCTCGACGGCACCGGGCATCAGGTCCGGTTCGGCGCGCAGTTCGGCAAGCTTCCCGGGGTGCTCCAGGAGCGCGAAGGTGCCCATCGCCAGCATGTTGGCGGTGGTCTCGTGGCCTGCGAGCAACAGCAGGACGGCCATGCCGGTCAGTTCCTCGACGGTGAGGTCGTCATGACGGGCCAGGTCGGACAGTACGTCCTCGCCGGGGGCGGCGCGTTTGCTCGTGATCAGTTCGGACAGGTACGTGGTCATTCCGCTGTACGCGGCGATCTTCTCGTCGAGCGACACGTCCTTCTCCAAGAACTTGGCCGAGTTGCCCTGGAAGTTCTCCCGGTCCGCGTAGGGGACACCGAGCAGTTCGCAGATCACCAGCGAAGGCACCGGCAGCGCGAACTCCTCGACCAGGTCGACCGGCGGGGTCAGACGTGCCAGCTCGTCCAGCCGCCGCTCGGCGATGCCGATGACGTGCTCTTCGAGCTGCTTCATGCGCTTGGCGGTGAAAGTGCCAGTGAGCCTGCGCCGCAACCGGGTGTGGTCCGGCGGGTCCATGGTGACGAACATGCCCGGCACCTGCGGGGACGGTTCGGTGAGGGCGGACATCTCGGGGGTCTCGTACGGCACGTGGGGAACGTCGAGGTCCTGGCGGGAGCTGAACCGGGTGTCGGCCATGACCTGGCGGACCGCGTCGTAGCCGGTGACGATCCAGCCCTCGTGACCGTCGGGAAAGACCATGGGACTGACCGGGCGCGCCTCGCGCAGCCGGGTGATCCGGCGGGGCGGGGCGAAGGGCCCCGCATCGCGTTCCGTGGGCAGGCCGTGCGGGACGGGAACCGTTCGACTCATCGGATCTCCTCTCTGGTCGGTCGCGGTACTGCGTCGGTCGCCGCCACGGCCCTCGGGGTGATCGTCGGCGGCACGCGGCTGACGTGCTCGGCACGTCAGCCGGAGATCCCTCCGAGCCCGACACCCGGCATGCTGCCGAGCACGTGGGGCAACAGCAGCAGGAAGGTGCTCGGCGGCCCGGGGAGCATCAGCGTCATCGACGGCTACCGCAGCCAGTGCTCGAGGGCCCGCGCAGCATCGTCGCCGATTCACGTAACGGACTCACGCAAATACCCGGGGTAGCGATGCTCATCAGGAGGTCACCCTCTCATCCCCGGCGCTGCCGGTGAGAGCCAGGAAGACGTCGCCGGGCCCCGGAGGGGGCGCGGAAAGCTTCTTCCGGCACCGTGTGGACGCGTAAGGCTGTGCCCCCTCTGTTCGAGCGACTTCCGTCGAACTGACAGAGATCACCCGAGCCGGGGGAAGAGGAAACGCCGCAGGAGCACCGGACACGGGTGTCCGGCTGCCTTCCGTGTACCGGAGTTGTGACTTCGGAACTTCACCCCACGAGTCGTGCCACGGGCCCGCCGTACCGGGAGTTACGCGCAGAGCGGCGAAGACGGGCCGACAGTGCGCGAACCTGAGCGCCGGGACTTACGACCGACAGGACCGGAGCCGCCCGGATCCTGCGCTGCCCGACGCGCGAAAATCACCCGCTCCAACGCCCCGGAACGAACCGGGGGCCTTCTCGTGTCTAGCGGACCTCTACCCCTCGGGAACGTCAATCACCCGTCCGTGACGCTCTCAGCGATCCGTGAGAACCGCTGTCAGCGTCTCAGCGGCCTACGACCGGGGCAAGGTCTTCAGTCCACCTGAGTCAACCGGGAGATGTCCGAGGCCAGGCACAGCCGACTGAATACGTCCGGACTGCCCGATTGGATCGACTGCGCAAGAGTCGAGAGCCGCTGCGCTCCCTTGATCCTGGTAAGTCCGGGGTGGGTGATCTCCTTGCGCCACATCTCGGCCCCTGACACTCGCTCGTAGGCGGCCACTACGTCGATCGCTGCCGCACGTGTCCCGGTTTCCACTTGCCCGAGGTACGGCTTCGAGAAGTGGGGCAGCTCAGCCATCCGGGGCAGCGACGAGCCGGAGTCCAGCCGAACCGCCCGCAGGACTACTGGTCGAGTTCGTGACCAGGGATTACGTATGCTCAGACACGATCAGATCCCTGAATGTCCCTGCGGCGCTCCCGGACCACCACGGGCGTGCACGGCAGGACGCGGCCTCAACCGAGCGCGGCGAGGGCGGACAGCAGGGGCCGGACCCCGGGATAGTTGACGATCTCCGGAATGGTCTTGCGCCCGGTGAGGTAGTCGTCCACGCGCCGCCACACGAGGGGAACCCCGACCAGCGCCGCGTGGACCAGCGCGGGCCTCGCGAAGTAGATCTTCGCCAGCTTCTCGCTGGCGTACATCTCGGCTGCCAGCTCGCGCTCGGCGGAGCGCGCGTAGTCGCGTTCGGCTGCCTCGGTGTCGGACCGCGTGGCCGAGCCCGCGATCGCGACCGCGGAACGCCCCGCCAACTCCCCGGAACGCATCGCGAACGAAATGCCCTCGCGCAGCCAGGGATCGGCCAACCCCGCCGCGTCCCCGGCCACGAGCGCGCGGTCGCGGGCGAACGGCGAGTCGGCGTACCGGCAGCGGGTCAGATGCCCGGTGTCGTGGATCGGCTCGATCCCGGAGAACCCCTGACGCTCGACGAAACCGCGCATGTACCTGCGCGTCTCGTCCGGTCGGCCGCGGCTGCCCACCACTCCCACGGTGCTGATGTCCCCCTTCGGGAACACCCACCCGAACGCTCCGGGGAAAGGCCCCCACTCCAGGAGCGCGCGCCCTTCCCAACGACGCGACGTGCGGCTGTCGACCGGAACCTCGATCTCGAGGGCCAGGTCCACCTGGCGGCACCGAACGCCCACGAACCGCGCGACGCGACTCGCGCTGCCGTCCGCGCCCACGACGGTTCGCGCGTGCAGGACGTCACCGTTGGCGACCCGCAGCGACACCTGCTCCTCACCGCCCTCGACCCCTTTCACGAGGCACTTGTCGCGAACCTGAGCACCGGCCTCCGCGGCTCGTTCGACCAGCGCCGCGTCGAACTCGCTCCGGAACACCATCTTCGCCAGCGGTGGCCGGGAGGGCAGCGTGCGTTCCCGCCTGCCGTGCATGGACAGGGTCACGCGGCTCAGCTCGTCGCAGATCCGCACGTCCGCGCCCTCCGGCAACGCCGCCAGCGAGGCTCCCACGAGTCCCCCGCCACAGGTCTTGTAGCGCGGGATGCTCTCCCGTTCGAGCAGCAGCACGCTGCAACCGTTCTCGGCCGCGATGCGTGCCGCCGTCGCTCCTGCCGGACCTGCGCCGACGACCGCGACGTCCCATACCGGCGAATGCGTCGTTCGCGCCATACTGCGGGTTTCCCTTTCTGGTGCGGTGGTCGGAGACGTTCGGCTCGCTGCGCGCTCACGCGTCCGCGGGAGCGGAGGTGCCGTCGAGGAGCTCGGCGAGGTGGGCGGCGAGCGAGGACGGCTCCGGGTGGGCCCAGAGTTTCTTCGTCGGCACCCGGATCCGCAGCGCCTTGTCGAGCCGGGTCCGCAGCTCCAGCCCCATCAGCGAGTCCAGGCCGTAGTCGAGCAGGGACCGCCCCGGGTCGACACCGGCCGGGTCCAACCGCAGGATCGCCGCCGCCTGCTCGACGACGAACTCGGTGAGCAGGTCGACAGCACTCGCCTCGTCGGTCTCGGCGATGCGGGCCAGCAGCTCGTGGTCGGTACCGGACTCGTCCCCGCCATCACCGGACCGCGTCGTTTGCGGCGCGAAGAACGCGGAGCCGCGTGCCCGGTCGCCGACCGCGTCCAGCCAGCTGCCGTCGGCCAGCGGCAGGTACCCGCTCCGGGTGCGCGCGTACCGCAGGATCCGCTCGCAGGCCTCGATGCCTTCCGCCGGTTCGATCATCGCGAGCCCGCGATCGGCCATGTCCGCGCCCCGGCCGTGCTCGGCCCAGGCACCCCAGGACACGCTGGTGGCGGCGAGTCCCCGTGACCGCCGGAGCGTGGCCAGCCCGTCCAGGAACCCGTTGGCCGCCGCGTAAGCACCTTGCCCGGGGTTTCCGATGAGGGCGGCGGCCGAGGAGAACAGCAGCATCCAGTCGAGCCCGCCCTCGTGGCCGCCTGCGCCGAGCGCGTCGTGCAAGTGCCACGCCCCGAGCGCCTTGGGAGACCACACCCGGTCCGTTCCCGCGGCGTCGAGGCGGGAGACCACGCCGTCCTCGACGACCGCAGCGCCGTGGACGACGCCGCGCACCGGCACACCGTCCGCGCTCGCCTCGCCGAGCAGCCCGCGGGCGGTGTCCGGCTCGGCCAGATCCCCCAGCACGACCCGCACGTCGGTGCCCGCCGCACGCAGCTCGTCGAGCACACCCGCGGCGGTCTCCCCCGGTTCCCGGCGCCCGTTGAGCACCACCCGCGCTGCTCCCGCCTCGCTCAGCCAACGGGCCACCAGCAGACCGAGCCCGCCGAGCCCGCCGGTGACGACGTAGGCGCCGTCCGCCCGCACCACCGGCACGTCCTCCGGGGACACCGGAACCTGCCGACTGCCCTCGGTGGGGATGCGCAGCACGATCTTGCCGATGTGCCTGCCCGCGCCGAGCGTGCGGAAGGCCTCGGAGAGCTCGTCCACCGTGTAGGTGGTCAGCGGCAGGGGGACGAGGCTGCCGTCGGCCGCGCCGCGCTCGATCTCGCCGATCATGCTCGCGGTCAGCGAAGTGAGCCGGTCGACCACGAGGTTGAGATCGATGCTGGCGAAGGTGAGGTTGTGCCGGAACGGCGCGAGGCTGATCCGGTGCTCGGCGTAGATGTCCCGCTTGCCGATCTCCAGGAAGCGCCCGCCGGTCCGCAGCAGCGAGATGCCGGCCCGCTGGGCGGCGCCGGTGACCGAGTTGAGCACCACGTCCACACCCGCACCACCGGTGACGGCCAGCACCTGCTCGGCGAAGTCCAGCGAACGCGAGTCCATCACGTGCTCGACGCCGAGTTCGACGAGGTGGGCGCGCTTGTCCGGGCTGCCCGCGGTGGCGAAGACCTCCGCTCCCCTGGAGCGCGCGATGTGGATCGCGGCCAAGCCCACGCCGCCGGTGGCGGCGTGGATCAGCACCCGTTCGCCGGCCTCCAGCCGGGCCAGGTGGCTCAGCCCGTACCACGCGGTCAGGTAGACCGCAGGCATGGTGGCGGCTTCCTCGGTCGAGACGTGCTCGGGCACGGCGAACACGTTGCCGGTGGACACCGTCAGGTGCGAGGCGAGCCCGCCCCACATCATCGCGGCGACGCGGTCGCCCGGACGGTAGTCGGTGACTCCCGGGCCGACGCGGGAGACCACTCCCGCGCAGTCCGCTCCGAGCGGCGGCGGGTCGTCGTCCACGGTGTTGTACAGGCCCATCGCGTTGAGCGCGTCCACGTAGTTCAGGCTCGCGGCGCGGATCTCGATCTCCACTTCGCCGGGCCCGGGACGCACCCGCTCGCGGGCGGCGAGTTCGAGCGTGTCCAGATCTCCCCGGCGCGCGGTCTGCACGCCCATCCCGTCCCTGCCGAAGTGGACGGTCTCTCGGCGGCGTTCGTCCGCCGAGAGCGGGCTGTTCCGCAGGCGCGCGAGATAGCGCACGTCACCGCGCCACGCGACTTCGTCCTCCTCGACGGGGGCGTCCAGCAGCTCGCCGACGAGCCGGGCGGGATCGGTGTCCACGCTGTCGACGACGGACACCGCGAGCTCGGGGTGCTCGTGCCCGATCACCTTGGCCATGCCGCGCAGCGGCGCCTGCGCGAGGTTCGTGCCGTCACCGCCGAGCACCTCCTGCGCGTCGTGCAGCACGACGGTCAGCGTCGGCGACCGACGGCTCTCCCCGTCGGTGAGCGCCTGGACCAGTGCCGTGAGGCGGCCCACCCGCTGCCGCGAGGTCGCGGCCGGGGCGCGCCGATCGTGCTCCGGTGAGGTCACGAAGGCCACGCCGTCGACGCCCTCCGGGCAGGAGAGCACCGCGGGTCCCAGCTCGTCGGGCTCGTCGGGAGCCAGCACGGTCGCGGTGCCGCCCCGCGAGCGGAGGCCGTCGGCGAGGCGATCGGCGAGGCCCCTCCCCTCGGGTTCGGTGACCAGCAGCCACCGCCCGGTCTCCGCGCACGCCAGCTGCGGAGCGGGCACGGCGTCCCACTCGACGGCGAGCAGGCGCCGCTCGAACACCCGGTCCGGCGCCTCCTCGGCCGAGGTGCCGAACCGCGCGTCGCGGACGTCCACCAGCACCGCGCCCTCCTCGTCCACGAGCTGGGCGTTTCCGAGGCCGGAGCGGTCGCCGAACTCGTGCACCGCTGCCACGCAGTAGCGGGCGTTCCGCGCATCGCCGAACACCCGGAGCGTTCCGATGCCGAGCGGGAGGAACAGGCCGGTCTGATCCATCAACTCCGGGTGCGCGGCGATGGTCTGCAGGCACGCGTCCAACAGCACCGGGTGCACGCGGTAGGAGTCCACCTCCGAACGGCGTTCGGCCGGAAGCCGGACCTCGCCGACGAGGCTGCGCCGGTCGGCCGCTCCGCGGTGGATCGCGGTCAGCGCCGCGAACCCCGGGCCGTGCTGGACGCCCAAACCGCGCAAATTCGCGTAGTAGGCCTCGGGGTCCTGCCACTCGGTGTGCTCGGCCAGCAGGGCGTCGATGTCCACCCCCCGCGGCGCCGCGTCCTCGTCGAGGACCCGGGCGTGGCCGCGGGCGTACGTGACGGCGCCGCCGTCGACGCCGCGGCCGAGCACGCTCACCCCGCCGTGGCGCCCGGTGGTGCGCTCCACGGTGGTCGACACGGTCATCGGGCCGTCCAGCACGAGTGCGTTGTCGAAGGAGAGTCCGGACACCTCGATCGCGGAGCCGGCACCAAAGACCTCCTCCGCCGCGGACAACGCCATCTCGCCGTAGCCGGCGGCGGGCATCATCGGCGTGCCCCGCACCCGGTGGTCGGCCAACCACGGGTGGGTGTCGGTACCGATGTCGGCCTGCCAGACGTGCTCACCGTCGCCGCGCGGGGTCTCCACGTGCGCGCCCAACAGCGGATGCCCCACCGCCGGGGCGGAGCGCTCCGCCCCGGAGCTCATCAACCAGCGGTGGTTCCAGGTCGGCAGCGGCACGTCGAGCAGCCGTCCCTCCGGGTGCCGCGCCGACCAGTCGACGCGACCGCCCGCGCAGTGCACCTCGCCGATCGCCGAGAGCACCGCGGCCGGTTCGTCCTCGTCGCGGCGGAGTGCTCCCACCACGGCGACGTCCGCGTGCCGCGCGGCGGCGGTGTCACCGATCGCGCGGGTCAGGAGCGGATGGGGGCCGAGCTCGGCGAACACGCGGTGCCCGTCCGCTAGCGCCGCGGAGACCGCGTCGGCGAAACGTACGGGACGACGCAGGTTGTCCACCCAGTAGGCCGCGTCGAAGGAGATCTGCGAGCTCTCCTCCCCCGTGAGCACCGTGCTGTAGAAGGGAACCTCGGGCCGACACGGCGTGACCGTGGACAACGCGGACAGCAAGGCGTCGAGTATCGGGGCGACCTGCGGCGAGTGCGACGCGACGTCCACCGCCACCTCACCGACCATCCGATCGGCCTCGTCCCACCGCCGTACCAGGCGGCCCACCTCGTCCGCGTCACCGGCGACCACAGTGGACTCCGGTGCGGCGACCACGGCGACCACCACACCGCGCGCCCCGGCCTCCTCGAGTTCGCGTTCGACCTCCTCGCGGGACAGGTCGACCGAGGCCATCGCGCCCGCACCCGCCAGCTCCAGCATCAGCCGCGAGCGCCTGCAGACGACCGCCGCACCGTCGGTCAGCGACAGCGCTCCGCTGACCACCGCGGCGGCGACCTCACCCATCGAGTGACCGATCACCGCACCCGGTCGCACGCCGTGCGAGCGCCACACGGCCGCTAGACCGACCTGCATGGCGAACAGGGCCGGCTGCACCTGGTCGATGCCGGTGACCACTTCCTCGGCGCAGAGCCTGTCACGCAACGAGAACCCCGACTCGGCGAGCACCACCGGCTCCAGCTCCTCGACGGTCTTGGCGAACGCGGGCTCCTGGTCGAGCAACCGGCGCCCCATGCCCGCCCACTGGGCACCCTGCCCGGAGAACACCCACACCGGGTCGCCCTCACGCCCCGCGGCCGCCGTGCCGACGGCGACACCGTGCGCCGGCTGCCCCCGCTCGACGGCGCGCAGCCTCCCGACGAGCTCCGCCCGGTCGGAGGCGACCACCGTCGCACGCGCCGACCGGTGCTCGCGCCGCACGCCGTTGGTGTAGGCGAGGTCGTGCACCGGGACGTGCTCGGTCTTCTCCAGCCACGCGACCATCCGGCCCGCCGTGTCCGAGAGCGCTCGCGGTGAGCTCGCCGAGAGCGGCACCAGCAGCGGCGCACGCCCGGGGGACGCGGTTCCCGGCTGGAGCACGGGTGCCTGCTCGAGCAGCACGTGCGCGTTGGTCCCGGAGAAACCGTACGAGGACACCGCCGCGAGACGGGGTCCGTCCCCGACCGGCCACGGCTCGGTCCGCGTGGGGACGAACAGCCGAGTGCTCTCGTGGTCGATCTCCGGGTTCCAGCCGGTGAAGTGCAGATTGGCCGGGACCTCGCCGTGCCGCAACGCCAGGATCGCCTTGATCACCCCGGCCATGCCGGAGGCGGTCTCCGCGTGGCCGACGTTCGTCTTCGCCGAGCCCAGCGCGCACGGGCCCGCGTCCCCGTGTCCGTAGCTGTCGGCCAGCGCGGCGAACTCGATGGGATCACCGACCGGGGTACCGGTGCCGTGCGCCTCGACCAGGCCGACCCGGCACGGGTCGACCCCGGAGCGGGCGATCACCTGCTGCTGCAGCTCGCGTTGCGCCTCCCCGGACGGCGCCGTGATGCCGTTCGAGCGACCGTCCTGGTTCACTCCGGAGCCCCGCAGCACTGCCAGCACCCGATCACCGTCACGTTCGGTGTCGGCGAGCCGTTTCAGCGCGAGCACCCCGCAGCCCTCGGCCCGGACGAACCCGCTCGCGTCGACGTCGAACGCCCGGCAGCGCCCGGCCGGGGAGAGCATCCCCCAGCTGGAGAAGGCCACCGTGGTCTCGGGGCCGAAGATCAGGTTGACGCCGCCGGCCAGGGCCAGATCCGCGTCGCCGGTCTGCAGGCTCCGCACCGCGAGGTGGGTGGCGACCAGCCCGGACGAACACGCGGAGTCCAGCACCACGCTGGGACCGCGCAGCCCGAGCAGGTAGGAGATGCGTCCGGCCGCCATGCTGCGCGCATTGCCGGTCATCGCGTAGGGATTGGTGAACAGCTCCCCGTAAGGGGTGCGCATCATGTAGTCCTGGCCGGAAATCCCAAGGAACAGCCCGGTCGGCGAATGACCGAGGTCGCGCGGCCGGATACCGGCGTGCTCCAGCGATTCCCACGCGGTTTCCAGCAGCAGGCGGTGCTGCGGATCCATCGCCTCCGCCTCGCGCTCGGACAGGCCGAAGAACTCCGGATCGAAACCGCCGACGTCGTGGAGGAAACCACCCCACTTCGACACCGTTTTCCCCGGAACACCCGGTTCCGGATCGTAGGCCTCCGCGACGTTCCACCGGTCCGGTGGAACTTCGGTGACCATGTCACGCCCCTCGCCCAGCACCTCCCAGTAGGCACCGGGCGAATCCACGCCTCCCGCGAATCGGCAACCGATGCCGACCACGGCGATCGGGTCGTACTTCGGCCTGCTGAATGACGCTTCCGCTGCTCCCTCGGACACGGGGAAAATCTATGTGCCAGCTGCCGATCTTCAAGTCGCTCAATCGGGCAACAATGTGCTGGTCACCCCCGAAAGAGGTATTGAGAAGAGATCCGCCCGCCAATGATCATCACTATCGTGTTATCCCGGAAACGCAGGAACCCGACGCCTCTCCTGACGCGACTCGCCCGCGGCCTGAGCCACCGAGCGTGGGTGTGCGAGCTGGCCCTGAGGCTCACGCCCGCGGAGCGCATCGCGTTGCGCAGCACCGGCGGACGGCACAGCATCAGCGGTTCGCTGGGCGTGCCGCTGTGCCTGCTGTGGACCCGCGGAGCCCGGACGGGCCGTTGGCGCAGCGTTCCCGTCATATGCACGCGGCACGGGGACTCCTACCTGGTCCTCGGATCCAACGGCGGGCGCCCGCGACATCCACAGTGGACAACGAACCTGCTCCGGGACACGCGGGCGGCGATCACCGTCGGCGGGACCACCGCGCCGGTCCGAGCGCGCCACGTCACCGGCGACGAGCACGCCGCGCTGTGGCCGAGCGCGCTCGAGACCTGGCCGCCCTACCGGACCTACACCCGCAGGTCCGGCCGGGAGCTGCGCATGTTCCACCTGTCCCCGACGACCGGAGGCCCCCTGGCCAGATCGTCGACGCCGCGCACGATCGGCGAGGCCGCTGATCACTCCGGGGGGCGGTGACTCGGCCCGGCGCCGACCACCGTGCGCGCCTCCTCCCCGTCGGCAACGGGGACCGCCCCGGCCGAGAACGCGCGGCGGCACGCGCACCGCTGCGTGGTCAGCGGTTGCTGACCTCGTTGTCCCCCCCTAGGTGCTTGCCACCACGGAAGAACGGGTAACACCAGGGGTGAGCCCGGCAGCACCAGGCGGGAGGAGGTAGCCGGTGGCGCACCGTGGTGATCGGACCAGCGAACCGGCCGCGCGCCGGCCCCGCGGGGGCGTGGCCGTGCTGGGCGTCGTGACGCGCCTGGCGGTGGCGGCCGCGACCGCGGTGGCCGTGCTCGCGCCTTTTCCTTCCGAGAATCCGGCGGGGGAGCAGACAGCGCCGGCGATCACGGCCGCACCCGGAACCGTGCAGGAGGAGATCGTCACGGCAGCACGGGCCGAGCTCGGCACCGAAGAAGCCGAGAAGAGCTGCCAGAAGTACTCCGAGCAGTGCGTGCCCTGGTGCGCGCTGTTCGCCATGTCGACCTGGGAGAGGGCGGGCGTGGACGTCGAGAACGAGGAGTTCGCCTTCACCGGCGACGTTTACACGACCGGGCAGACCGAGGGCACGGCCTACGGCAGCGCGCAGCTGGAGACGACCAGGCCGGGCGACGTGCTGCTGTTCGGCACCGGCCCGGAGACCCCCGACTCCAGCCACCACATCGGTGTGGTCGAAGAGGTCCGGGGCGAGAACGTCACCCTGATCGAGGGCAACACCGGGGACAACCCCGACAGGGTCATGCGCAAGACGCACAAGCTCAGCGAGGACACCTTCTACGGCGGCGTGCGCCCCTGGTGACCCCAACACGGACTCTGCGTCTCGTACCCGGGCAACGAGAACGGAACCGAACCCGAGCGGATCGGCAGCGGCCCCGGCAAGAACTTCCTGTACGACGAGACGGATATCGACTTCGAACGACACCCGACCTCGTCGAGCACAACTTCGACGAACACGACACCGGTGACGCGCTCGACCGCCAGCTTCACCGGAACGGTTCCGCCCGGGTGACCGGCATTCGGTGCCGAACCACCCCGGCTGATATCAGCGACACGTTGTCATGCTCGGAACATGCGCGACAAGAACCACGGACGGCGCACGGCACGGCACATCAGCATGACCGTCGCGGTAGGAATCGCCACCGCGGGGTGCTGGCTGCTCTGGTCCGGACTGGCTGAGGACCATGACGCGACGTGGCGGACCGCCGGTTTCCTGACCTCCGTGGCCCTGATCGTAGTAACCGCTGTCCGGTGGCCGCACCCGGCCATCACGATGCTGGTGGTACCAGCAGTGTTCGGCCCCGTCTACGCCGCGACCGTCGCCGACCAGGTCGGCCGGAAATGGGTCGGGCCGCTGGCGTTTGCCTACTCGGTCGAGCTGCTCTGTGGCACCGCGGCAGTGGCATTCGCCGCCGACTTCGTATGGAGCAAAGTTGCCTACGCTCCCCCAGCCGGCGGCTCCCTGCGGCGCCACTGAGGCCGACCACCGCCTCCGCCTCGGAGCTGTAGCGATACCCGTCACCGGCGTGACCGGGCGCGGAGAGCGGCACGGATCGGACTGCTTGGCGGCTCGGGTGGGAATCCCCAGCCGGAGTCTCGCCGCGCCGATCGCGCTGCAGGCAGCACGCTCGACCACACCCGTCCCACGCGCCCCTGTCGGGGCCGGGAAGCGACCGCTCCCCGGCCCCGACGAGACGACGTGCTCACAGCGTCCGGGCTAGCCTGTTGGCCAGCAGACTGGTGAACTGCGCGGGCTCGCGGAGCTCACCGCCCTCGGCCAGCAGCGCCATGCCGTGGACGAGCTCGGCCGTCTCCTCCAGCTCCTGGCTCTGGCCGTTCTTGTCGTAGGAGTCGCGCATCCCGCTCACGAGGGGGTGGTTGGGATTGACCTCGAGGATGCGCTTCACCGGCGGCACCTCGTGGCCCATGGCGCGGTACATCTTCTCCAGGGTCGGCCCCATGTCGTTGCTGTCGCCGACCACGCAGGCCGGTGACGTGCTCAGACGCGAGGAGAGGCGTACTTCCTTCACGTCGTCGGCGAGCTTGGTCGTCATCCAGGACAGCACGTCGGCGAACTCCTGCTCCTGCTGAGCCTTCTCGGAGTCCTTGCCGTCCTCGTCCTTCTCGTCGAGATCCACCTGGCCCTTGGCGATCGACTGGAACGGCTTGCCGTCGAACTCCGGCACCGACTCCACCCACATCTCGTCGACCGGGTCGGTCAGCAGCAGCACCTCCATGCCCTTGTCCCGAAAGGCCTCGATGTGCGGGGAGTTCTCGACCTTGGACCGCGAACTGCCGGTGATGTAGTAGATGCTGTCCTGACCGTCCTTCATCCGCTCGATGTACTCACGCAGCGTCGTCTTGTTCTCCGGATCGTGCGTGGACTCGAAGGAGGCGATCTCGAGGATCTGCTCGCGGTTGTCGACGTCGTTGAGCAGCCCCTCCTTGACGGCCTGGCCGAACTGGTCCCAGAACTTCGCGTAGCGCTCCGGGTCCGCGCTCATCATGTCCTTGACCGTGGACAGGACCTTCTTGACCAGGCGCTTGCGCATCATCTGGATCTGGCGGTCCTGCTGCAGGATCTCCCGCGAGACGTTGAGGGAGAGGTCCTGCGCGTCCACCACACCCTTGACGAAGCGCAGGTACTCCGGCAGGAGCTCCTCGCAGTCGTCCATGATGAACACGCGCTTGACGTAGAGCTGGACACCGCGCTTGTGGTCACGCGTGAAGAGGTCGAAGGGAGCGACCGAGGGGATGAACAGCAGCGCCTGGTACTCGATCGTGCCCTCGGCCCGCAGGTGGATCGTCTCGAGCGGATCGTTCCAGTCGTGGCTGATGTGCTTGTAGAACTCGCGGTACTCCTCCTCGGCGACCTCCTCCTTGGGGCGCGCCCAGAGCGCCTTCATCGAGTTGATCGTCTCGACCTGCCGCGTGGTCTCGCCCTCGGAGTCGGTGCGCTCGACCTCCATGCGGATGGGCCACGAGATGAAGTCGGAGTAACGCTTGACGATGTTGGTGATCGTCGTGCTGTCGGTGTAGTCGAGCAGACTGTCTTCCTGGTCCTCGGCCTTCAGGTGCAGCGTCACCGCCGTCCCCTGCGGGGCCTCGTCGACCGTCTCGATGGTGTAGGTGCCCTCACCGGTCGAGTCCCACCGGGTGCCGGTGCTCTCGCCCGCCCGGCGGGTCAGCAGCGTCACCCTGTCGGCGACCATGAAGCTGGCGTAGAACCCGAGTCCGAACTGGCCGATCAGCTCCTGGGCGGCCGCGCCGTCGTTGGTCTCCTTGAGCTGCTGCAGGAGCTCGGCCGTGCCCGACTTCGCGATCGTGCCGATGAGCTCCTGGACCTCGTCACGCGACATCCCGATACCGTTGTCGCGCACCGTCAGCGTGCGATTCTCCCTGTCGGCCTCGAGCAGGATGTGCGGATCGGAGGTGTCCACCTCCAGGTCCTTGTCACGGAAGGACTCCAGCCGCACCTTGTCCAGCGCGTCCGAGGCGTTGGAAACGAGCTCGCGCAGGAACGTGTCCTTGTTCGAGTAGATGGCGTGGACCATCAACTGCAACAATTTGCGAGATTCCGCCTGAAATTCGAACGTTTCCGCCTGTGTACTCACTGATCCCCTTTCCTGAAATCACGGTTCCCGCGCGTCGCCCCAGAACGACGACACCAGCGCGGCCAGGATTATAGGAGCCCGTGCGCACGCGACTCCCAGCCCGCCACGGGAGACGAAGCGGAACCGCCGGAACACTCCGAGCAGCACTCCGCGACCTCCGCCGAGCCCTCCGCGAGCGGGCCTTCCCGGCGGTAGCCGACACCCCGGCGGACGACGGTGAGCCGTTGGAGCGTGCTGGGGTTTCCCGACCGGTCGAACGCGCTCGCAGCGGAAACTGCGCCGCTCCGGGGCCAGTGCCGGTTGGCGCCGGCGCCCGGGCTCCCGTCCACCCCCGAGCACACCCCGGCCGGGCCCCGGCCATCACCTCAAGCAGGTCCTCACCCGCTGCCGGATCGCCTGACCCCGTGAGGGATCTTGTTCGTGTTGCCTGCGGGCATCGCCCGGGAAGACCTGCCCCAGGAGTTGGGCTTCGGGGCCGGGACGACGTGCTGGCGACGGTCGCGGGGCTGGCGGGCCGCCGGTGTCTTCGGCCGGCCGCACGCGGTTCGACGCGTTCCCACCAGTGCACGGGCGGTGCGGACGACCGCGCCGCGAACCCGAAGCTCTCGTGACCGACCGCGACTACGACCACAGCACCTGCCGTGCCCACCCGCGGGACCGGGGCATCCAGCCGTTCACCGGTCGGCGCAGGACTCGCGACGACGACCAAACCGTGCGCTGGGGTGCCGAACGAACCACGGCCCTGCTGCATCAGTTTCGGCGTCCGGGCACCCGCTGGGAGCGACGTGCTGACATCCATCACGGCTTCCTGGCACTCGCCACCAACCTCATTTGCTGGCGCCGCCTCCCCAACGCGACACGTCGGGCTCTCACAGGGTGCGTCGGATGCGGCTCTCGACGGGCATTTTCACGGTCTCCCGGTCCGAGAGCGCGGTCACTGCGATATTACTTGATCTTGCGGACAGGTTCTACGGGGATCTCGACCGTGACGGCGACGCTGCGCAAAAGTCGCTCAGCCGTGCCCTGGCCGCCCCCCTTGTCCGCAATTCGGGTTACTATCAGGGCATGAGCGCTCGCACTAATTCTGGACGTGAACGACTGCTGGGGGCCGCCCACCGACTGTTCTACGCACACGGCATAAACAATGTTGGCACCGATACAGTAATCGAGGAGGCCGGCGTGGCCAAAATGACGCTGTATCGAAACTTCAACTCAAAAGACGACCTCGTAGCCGCCTATCTGCAGGAGCGCGACACCTGGTGGCACCAAAAACTCATGGAGCGCATCAACGAACCCGGACAGACCCCCAAGGAAAAAATTCTGTCATTTTTCGAGATGTTCGCCGAATGGGTCAAGGACCCCGATTTTCATGGATGTGCGTTCATCAACGCGCACAGCGAGCACAGCCAGGGGCCAGAAGCGATGAAGGCCATCAAATCCCACAAGGACAGCTTCTACCGGATCCTGAGAAAACTGGTTGCGGATTCCGGGGCTGAGGACCCGGACTCATTGGCGGAACAGCTGTTCGTCCTGATGGAAGGGGGGATCGTGGTCTCGGAGATGAGCAGGAAAAGCAGTCCGGCCGCGCGTGCCCGTACAGCAGCGGAAGCACTGCTGAACGGGCACGCGTACGAGTGAGACGGTGTCTCGTGTGGTCGATTTCCCGTAGTGGGCAGGGGCGGCGGCGAACGTGAGGAACGCGTCGAAGAGGTGCCCATGACGTTCGCAGCGGTGAGTCAGGCGGCGGCAGCCGGGCGGCCGGGCCGAGCTGCGCTCGCCTCCAGCGGCAGCGACCGAGTTCTTCGCTCGTGCCGGGACCGGTACGGGCGCGTGGAGCGGTGCCTCGACTCGAATCCATCCGCGTAAGACGTGGTGGTCGTAGGCTCTTTCAACGTGCAGCCCGGCGGACCCGCCCATGCGCGGTCCACTCCGGGAGCGCACCTGCGGGGTGGCCCCGACCGAGGGCTTCAACCCGTTTCTGCCGTGGGGTGCTGGCTGCCGAGAGGACCACCGCCAACGGGGTCCCGGGCTGACCGGTCAGCAGCTGGACCTTCGATCCGGGCTCGCCGCGGTCGACCGGACCGAGCCCGGTCACCGATCCGTCGAACCCACCTTCGAGCACCGAGTTCATCCAGCACGGCCCGATGCAGCCCGCTTTTCTCGGCTGACCTCGTCAGACACAGCACTTCACCGGCACGCAGGAAATTTTCCCCGCGAAAAAGAGCACACCCAGAAAAGCAGGACGACGACCTCCTCTTCCCACGAAATTACCGCTTCAGTGACTCTGAACATTCACAGAAGAGGCCATCGCTCCTCAAGCACTTCACCGCGCTCCCAAACACGTTAAAATTTCACGTGCAAGGTTTTTTGCCCTCAGTCGACGGGAGCGGCCTGTACAGCAACAACGGTGTGCCCGACGGGGTCGCCCCTTTTCACGGCCTCGAAAGCCGTATCGACATCGAATGCGGAACCAGCCAGGTCCTGCTCGATCTTTTTGGCTTGCCCAGCGGCCTGCTGTGGGCTGTACGGAGACAGTACCCGGGCCAGCGCATCGACGGGGTAGAAGTGAAACGGCCCACCCCCCTTGCGCTCTTGGTCAACATACCCTCCGATCACCTCCTCCGGCTCGGATTGGATTTTCCACGTGTAGCCGAGCAGCTCGGTGTCAAAACCAGTCGAATTGAGAACGTCGAGTATTTCTGTCAACGGAGCGCGTGCACCGATAGAACAAACAACACGTCCAGAAGGACTCAACAGCGTCCGAGCCTGGTTGAGCATGGCGCAGTGGAGTGCCAGCAAATAGCGATGTGCCCCTGCGGGTACCCCCGCAAGCGCGGAAGTGTCGAAAAAGCTGGAAGTTGCTTGTCCGGCCGCCAAGTCCACGTGCGTCGGCGCGGGAATGTTCGGCAGGTTCTCGTAAAGGAGGTCGATCGTTCCGGAGTGCGCCGTAAGCGGCTCTCCCAGATGCCCTACATATCCTTCCACGGTATGCATGCTCGAATCGGGAACATTACGTCGAATATTGTCAACGGCGTGCTCGACGACCTCTTCGTGCAAATCCGTCACCAGAGCGGTGGACGGATTCAGCGTCTCGATGGCGGCGAGCACGTCGGTTCCGGCTCCAGTCCCTATAGTTGCGAACGTATCGACGGAGGATTCTCCGTGAACCGCCGCGTAGCTCCGCAGCGCGGGAAGGGCCACAGAAGCAACCCAGTCACGTCGCGGGTCCTTCGCCTTGGGCAGGTAGGTATGATCTGTCAGGTTCAACGATAAAGACCGGTTGATCCGCTGCGGGCAACCTTCGAGTCCGAACAAATCATGAGTGTTCGTTTCCATGGAGGTCGCACCAGCACCAGCACCAGCACCAGCATTCATGGAATCATCGATAGACATAAATATCCCTGTTTATGTTTGCCGGATCAATCCTGACCCTGTTTTCAGGAATCCTTCTTGACAGCGGCATCAGCACCGTCGCTGACGCTGTTCTCAAGTTGCCGACTCGCCGGACCGCTTTTCGGAGCCAATATGAGGAATCCGGCGAGAGAAAAGGCGGCCAGCAGGTAGGCTGCCGTAGCGTACGAATGCGTGCTCTGGACGATGAACCCGGTCATGGCTGGTCCGGCAGCGGAACCGACACCCACGGCGGTGTAAACGATCCCGAGGCGCCGGGAAAGTGCGGCCGGACCGAACTCTTCGGCCAGGATCACCGGTGTGAGCGCGATGTAGCCTCCATACCCAACCCCCATCACGAGCGTGAAAATCAGCAGCTGGGGGTATCCCGTTGCACTGGCCCAGATGAGCAAGCTGATGACGGTGCACGCGTAGCAGGCCAGGAACAGAGTCATCGTGCGGTAGCGCGAGGCGGCCACCCCCAGTAGCAACCGCCCGGCGATACTGGCAGCCCCGATGACCGAGACGAGAGCCGCGGCGGTCACCGGAGACAACCCCAGCCGCAGCGCCGATGGGGCCAGATGGACGAAGGGGACGTACAGCGCACAGTTGATCAGCAGTACTGACACGTACAACCGCACGAACCCGCGGGAAGCAACGGCGGGATCTTTCGTGGTGGCGGAGCGTTGCGACTCCGGTGCGGGAGCAAGCAGCACGATGGCCACCAGCAGCAGGACCAGCCCCGCGACCCCCCAGATCTGGAAAGCGTGCCGCCACCCGATCTGCCCCACCAGCCATGCGGTCAGTGGAGGTCCGGCGACCGTGCCCAGGCCGATTCCGCTGACAGCGACACCGGTGGCCAACGCCCGGTACCGGGCAAACCAGCTGCCCACCGCGCTGACCACGGGCACGTAGAGGCAACCGACACCGAGCCCCACGCCGAATCCGTAGGCGAGATAAGCCTGCCAGGCCGTGTGCGCCAGCGACGCCCCCACCAAACCGAGGGCGAGAACGACTGCCCCCACGCTCAGAACCAGCCGTAGGCCCACCCGGTCGGCCAACGGACCAGTCACCACACCCAAGCAGAAAAACAGCAAGGACGTGATGGAGAACAACACCGAAGCCAGCCCCGGGCCGACACCGAAGTAGGTCGCGAGCGGGGTGAAGAACGCACCGTAGCTGTAGGCGATGCCGAAGGCAACGAACAGTCCCAGCGTAGCCCCACCAAGCACCACCCAGGCCCGGCCTGTGTCCACCCCCTGGCGCACAGTGGCACCTCCTTCCTGCAGCAGACAGCACTCCGTGAGCGCACCGTGATCAACGCGCTTAGCCTGATGGAGACAGGTCTCCCTCGTCAAGGACGGACACGAAATCCACGTAGTCGCTCGATCAACCGGAGGAATCGGTTGTTCCGATGGAGGAATACCCTCAAAGAATGCGAGCAACCTTCACGAGCGGCGCGGAGCGTTTCCCCACGTCGACGACTTTCCCGCCCGCACGGCAGGCCAGCTCAACTCTCTCGGAACCCGATCAACACACAACCAGAGCCAAGTCCGTGACCAGCTGATTCAATGCCGCAACTCGAATCGTTCCCGAAGTGCCCGCCAGCGTCCGGCACGGCAGCGGTCCACACTGCCTAAACGACGATCTGCCCCTTGAGGGTCGTGACCGCGCTGCCGCACAGACCGACCCGTGCTCCTCGCAGAGTCGTCCGCACCACTCCACCGCGCGGCGAGGCCTGTTCCCCGACGAATTCCGTCCCCTGTTCGCTCCGTTCCAACTCGGCCGACCACCAGGAAGCCAAAGTGCAGTGCGCGGAACCGGTCACCGGGTCCTCGGGCATGCCGTAGCGAGGGGCGAAGAAGCGGCTCACGAAGTCGATGCCATCGCTGTCACCGGGAGCGGTGACGATCACCCCGCGCACAGGTACCCGTGCTATCGCCTCGAGGTCGGGGACGAGGGAACGAACCTCGGCCGCCGATCCAGCACGCACCAGGACGTCGAACGAACCCCGCGCGACCCGCTCGATGGTGATACCGGGCAGTCCCGCAGCCAGCTCCGCACTCACCTCGGTCACGTCGGGAGGATCGGCGGGAAAGTCCAGCCCGATCCAACCGTTCCCGAGGTCCTCACAGGTCAGTTCGCCACTACTGGTGTCGAAGCGTTGCTGACCACCGAGCACGTGTGCGGTCGCCAACGTCGCGTGCCCGCACAGGTCGACCTCGGTGGTCGGGCTGAACCAGCGCAACGGCTTTGGCCTTCCTTCAGGGACGCCCGCTACGACGAACGCGGTCTCGGAGTGCTTGAGCTCGGCAGCCACGGCCCGCATCCACGAATCCTCGGCAGGCTCCTCCAGCACCACCACGCCGGCCGGGTTCCCACGGAACGGTGTGCCGGTAAACGCATCCACAACGTAGGTTTCCATGATCCGGACTCTAGCCAAACCCGCTCTTCGCCTTCCGGACGTGGTGATTCACGAGGCCGAGAACGCGGTCGGCCGTCGGGGCGGGTGGGCGGTTGGTGGGCACCGAGTCAGAGGAAACGCGGCTTGGAGGCGCCTCGCTGTTGAAGCGTTCGATACCGAGGAGCCGTTTCCACAGGCCGAGCCCGCTGTTTCCGTCCAATAGCGACTGTGCGGGCGCTTCCGTCCCGACACGGGTAAGCGAGTGGGCCTATCCCGCCTCCCCGAGGAATTCCTCCGGCATCTGCCGACCAGCCGGGAACGGAATCACCGATCGCAGAATCTCACCGGACAGGTTCAGTCCCCGCGGGGCACGTCCCGACCGGTGGCGGAATTCCCGGTCGTTGCCGTGCCAGCGCACGAACTCGGTCCGCGCCCGCCAGGGCCGGCCGTCGGTGGTGGACATCCGATGTGGGAAAAACTCCGAGGCAAGACGGTTCCGGCTCCGGCACCCCGGCCGGGGATCCGCCGGTGGCCGTGACGCCCGATCCCGCCATCGATTCGGAGCGGCCTTCGGCGAGAAACTCGCTGGGCACAAGATCGTGGTTGCTCACTGCAGCGGATCCGAGCACGCACACCTCACTGAGGTACGATCTGCGCTCGCAAGATCACGCAGGATACTCCATCCAATGACACCTCTAGGAGTGGCGGACATGATCGGCTGCACTGCGACTGGGGACGCGGAATAGGGTGAGCTGGGTATTTCACGTCCTTCGCCTCATGCGTGACGCCATGACGCCTGTCCTTCGTACACCGCCGCGTTGAGGACCTCGATGTTTGAACGCTTACCTACCACTGGTTTTTCCGAGGACCACGCCCCTAGAGAGAGCTCGGATGAAGCTGCCGCGGACCTGCGAGGGCGCATCACGTGGCTCGCTCTGCTGCCGACGGTGCCCTTGACAGCAGTGCTGGGCGCCGGCATGGCGATGCTCGTGGCCGTCGATCGTTCCTACTGGATAGCCGCACTCGCGATCAGCGCTCTCGGGGTGACGGTGGCCCTGCTGATCGGTTTCATCGCCGCCGAGCGGGCCAAGAACGTCGTTGGGCTGCTCCGACGACAGCACGACGAGAGCGTTCGCCGCACCGCGGCCACCTCCACCGAAGCGCCTTCCCCCGCTGATCCGCCGTCCTCCTCGCCGTACAGCAACGACGGACTCCAGGCGGCGTTCGCCAAATTGGCGCGCCGCCTGGAGTCCATGGCCGACCGGGCGATCACGGAAATCGACGAGGCGGAACACCAGGTGGAAGACCCCGAGCTTCTCGGACGCATCTTCCGGGTGGATCACCTCGTCAACCTGTCCCGGAGGCAAGCGGAGAACCTGGCCATACTCGGCGGCAAGGCACCGCAGCGGCAGTCCCAGGAAGACGTGAGCCTGCAGACAGTGCTGCGCTCGGCCGTGGCTGAGATCGAGCACTATTCCCGAGTGAAGATGGCCGCGGTCGAGGGGACGCTCAAGGGCCCCGTCATCGCGGAGGTGATTCACCTGCTCGCGGAGCTGCTCGAAAACGCCACCCGATTCTCCAGGGACAACACTCCGGTGGTGTTGCGCACTGAAACCGTCACCGCCGGCTTGGCCATCGAAATTCAGGACCGCGGTCTTGGTATGACGAGCGAGGAGATCCAGCGGTACAACCGCCTGCTCGATGATGCCGATCGAGTCGACCTCGACGAGCTTCTCGCGGACGGACGGATCGGACTGTCCGTGGTCCGGGTCCTCGCCCAGCGGTACAACATCAAGGTCCGCCTCCAGACCAGCATCTACGGAGGCATGGAGGCGGTCGTCCTCCTGCCGGACAGCCTGCTCGGCACCCCGCCCCAGGAACCCGCGCAGCCCGGTCAGCCTGCTCAGGAGCTGCCGACGACGTCGTCCCCGAACGTGCCTTCCGAGCCGGCCCCCGGTTCCGTCCGTCCCGGTATGACGCGATGGACGGGCGACGTAGCAGAGCCCGCCCCCGCACCGTCTCCCGGTGGACACGACAAGGTCCCGGGGCCTCCGCAACCGGAACCGGCAGCGGCCCCGGTCCCGCCCCCTCCGGAACCGGCCCGGGCCTCGACACCGTCCCCTTCGGAACCGGCCCCGCAGCCCCCACGGACATACCGCCCACCGGCGGAGACGACGAGCTCGACCACGGGCGGACATCGCCCCCGAGGCGCCGCTTCGGATCTGCCTCAGCGCAGACCCGGCAAAGACAACCTCCCTGCCGGATTGCAGGAACGGCGAGAAAGCGTCACCCCGATCCCCGGACACAACACGGGATTGCTGGGCGCCTTCGGCCAGTCCGACACCGGTGATCCAGGAACCTCCGGAAGTCGGGAAGACCACTCGAATTCCAACTGAACGACACCGAGGAGTCGATCGTGACTCAACCCCAGGATCTGACCTGGCTGCTCAGCAACCTGGTCAACCAGGTTCCCCACACGCGTAGCGCTCTCTTACTGTCCACCGATGCGATACCGCGGTTCTACTACGGCCTGGACCGCGACGAGGCGGACAAGCTGGCCTCCCTCGCCAGCCCGCTGTGCTCGCTGGTCCAGGAGGTGGGGAAGTGCTTCGGCGGGAGGCAGGGGATGCGCCAGGCCAACGCCGAACTCGACGACGGCACCATCCTGGCCATCACGGCCGCGAGTGCAGGCAGCATCCTCACCGTCCTGGCCGACAGCAAGGTCAACGCCGGAGTTCTCAGCTACGAGATGCAGCAGCTCGGAAAGAAAGTGCCCAACAGCTTGGCCACACCGTCGCGGCACTCCACGCCGGAGGAAAGCTAGCCAGTATGAGCGCTCCCGATGACCACCCTTCGAGGGCACAGGGGGTGCGTCCGTACATCGTCACCAACGGGCGCACCCACCCCAGCGCAACACTCGAACTCCTGTCCATGGTGCGCAGCACCGGCCGGGTGGCCTGCGACCGGCTGGGGCCCGAACACGCCCAGACGTTGCGGCTGTGCCACTCCCCGACCACGGTCGCCGAAGTGGCAGGACACTTGCGGCAGCCAGCAGTGGTCGTCAAAATCCTGCTCTCCGATCTCATCGGCACCGGCGCGGTAACCACTCACGACCCCACCGCGACCGCTGAAGTCACCACGGATCTGATCGAGGCGGTACTCAATGGGCTCAAGACCCGACTCTGACGCGTTCCCCTGGCAGCTCAAGATTCTCATCGCCGGCGGCTTCGGTGTCGGGAAAACCACCTTCGTCGGCTCGGCCAGCGAGATCGAGCCGCTGAGCACGGAGGAACACCTGACCACCGCCAGTCTCGACACGGACAGTCTGGCCGGCGTGGAGCGCAAGTCCACGACCACTGTGGCCATGGACTTCGGCCGCATAACCTTCCCCGAGGACAACGTGGTGCTGTACCTGTTCGGCACCCCTGGACAGGACCGCTTCTGGTTCATGTGGGACGAGTTGTCCCGCGGCACCGTCGGCGCGATAGTGCTCGCCGACACGCGCCGACTGCAGGACTGCTTCGGAGCGATCGAGTTCTTCGAGCAAAGAGGAATCTACTTCCTGGTCGCCGTCAACGAATTCGACAACGCCATGTACTACACCCCCGACGAGGTGCGGAACGCCCTCGCGCTCCACGAGAGCGTTCCGCTGCTGCTGTGCGATGCCCGCGACACCCAATCCGCGACGAGGACACTCATATCGCTGCTCGAGTACGTCCTGACGACGTCGGCGCCCCAGCCCACCCCCTGACCCCACGGGAGGAACCGATGCCCCACAACAACATGCGCCTCGTGACCACACCGCCGGATCCGCACGTCGAGCAACGAACGGCGCGGTTACGGGAACTCGGCATCCGGGAGGAACCGGACCCGCAGTTCGACGCCGTCGCGCGCCGGCTCGCCGAAACCGCGGGCGCACCCTACGCGATGGTGAACTTCATCAGCAGCCAGCGGCAATTCTTCACCGGCCTGTACACCCGGTCCGAGTCCCAGACCAGTGCCGCGATGGAAGCGGCACAAACCGCCATGACACCGGGCCGGGAGATGCCACGTGATCACGGGTTCTGTCCTCATGTGGTGGCCCGCAGGCTGCCGCTCGTCCTGGGCGATGTCTGCTCGTACCCGCGGTTCACGGGTAACCCCGTGGTGGATCAGATCGGCATCCGCTCCTACATGGGGGCCCCACTCATCGATCACACGGGCCTGACGCTGGGCACGGTCTGCACCGTCGCGCCCGAGACTCAATCGTGGGGTCGTCCCGAGCTGGAGACGATCAAGAAGTTCGCGGCCGAGGTGATGGAGCTGATTCACCGCCGCGAGCGGTCCTGACACCACAGGAGCACGTAGCGCAGTGCCACTCGGACTGCACCCTCCCACCTGGCCCCGTTCCCGCCGGATCACGCGCACACCGGCGGGAACGGGGCCCGACTTCAGCGGGTCAGCTCGAGTGCGGAAAGACGCCGAGCTGGGGGGCGAGTCGCTCGGACCACTGGGTGTGCGAATTTCCCATGGCCGTTTCGGCCAGCCGTAACCGCTGAATGTCGGAGGTGCCCGCGGGGGCGAAGATGTGGTGCGCGTCGCGGAGATAGCGTTCCACCGGGCTGTCGGTACCGAGCCCGTACGCGGCGTGCACCTCCATCGCGGTCCGTGCCGAGTCGAGCGCGTACTCCACGTTGACGAGTTTGGCGTTCATCAGCTCCGCATCGCACGGCATCGCGTTGTCCAGCAGGTGCGCGGCGTGGTAAGCGGCCAGCTGGGCCGTCATCAGCTGGGACTGCATCTGACCCAGTTTTTGCTGCACCGTCGGCAGCTGGGACAGGGGTTGTCCGTAGCGATACTGCCGCGTCGCGAAGTCGACGGCCTCCTCCACCAGGGCGCGATGGATACCGAGGGCGACAGCGGTCAGGTTGGGCCGCCCGTAGAGGATGCTGGAGCTGTAGGCCACGGCGAGGCCCTGTCCTTCGTCGCCGAGTCGGTTTCCGGCCGGGACGCGGCATTCGTCGAAGACGAGCTCGCCGTAACTGAAACCGTGCAGTCCCATCGAGGCCTGGTGCTCCCCGAGGGAGAACCCGGGGCGGTCCGGTTCCACGAGGAACGCCGACAACCCCCGGGACCCCTCGCCGGTACGAGCCACCACGCCGTGCAGATCGCCCACGTGACTGTTGCCGACGAAGACCTTGCGTCCGTTGAGGACGTAGTCGTCACCGTCGCGGCGTGCGGTTGCCGTCATGCCGAGCACGTGGCCACCGGAGTCGGGCTCGGTCACGGCGATGGTCGGTAAGCAGCGTCCCGCACTGATCTTCGGGAGCCACTGGTGCTGCTGGCCCGCACTCCCGAAGTGCAGGATTTTCGCCACGCCCAGCTGGGAAGCCTGCACCATGGCGCCCATCGCGCCGCTGACCCGCGAAAGCTCTTCGATGATGATGGTTTTCGCCAGGTGCCCCAGACCCATGCCACCGTGCTCGGACCCGATCGTCACGCCGAGCCAGCCCTGTTCGGCGATCAGACGGGAGAGCTTGTGCTGGACCGATCGGGAGCTTTCCATGTCCGGGATGTGGGGGCGCACTTCGGTGTCAGCGAAGCGACGCACCTCATCACGGAGACGGTCGTGACTCGCAGTGGTGAAGAGGCTGTCCATCGGAACTGCGACGTTCATGCTTCTCCAATACCGGGGCCGACCCGTCGCGGCCTGCCGTCTGGGGTGTGCGGGTGATCAACAGGCTCGCACAAGTGCTCCAAACGAGGTACCACCTTCATGGTGATTGACCGGAGAGCCCGCGCTCCGGGACAAGCGGGTAGACGTCCGCGCCCTCCAGCGCGGCACAAGGTGCCGCACTCCTCCAACACCGCGGCCGATGCCGAACCGGTCGAGCTCGTCCAGCACCGGCGGATCCGGGACGTCCGTCCGGGGCCCGGCTGCCAGGTGGCGGGCCGCGAACAACATCGAAGTCAACTCGCGCAGCACGCCATCGTCACCGCACGAGTGCCCCGATCCCGCGCGGCGCGGATCAACGGGTCGGCGACATCGAGCGTGAAGTGGGACCAGCTGTCCACCTCGAGGTGCGGGAACACCCGCTCCCGCACCGCCTGGTCCCCAACCGGACGGGTCTTTCAGTTCCGCGCAAAAGAACCTCGCCTGGGATCGGCTCTCCTCCCGGGCCGGTATCGACGGGCCGGGAGGAGGACTTCCCGGCCCAGCGGCCTTAGCCCCGGCTCCTCGGCGGGTGATCGGAGCGAACGAGGCACACCTACAGGCGGGCTCTCAACACAGGACCGCGGTGCGGCCCAATGGCGATGGCCCGCCTCGAACTGAGCCTCTGCTGACACTCCGCGCCTCCTGACTACGATCGTTCCTGTCGAAGAATTCGCCTTCTTCGACACCGCACCGTGATCCCCGTGGGGATACACGAACCTCCTGATCCGCAGGGAACCGAACCGCGCCGTCGACGTCACCGGAGGCCGTTCACGTCGATTCGGCACATGCTTCGCCCAGAAATCACCAGAAAGTGTGGCGTTGCCGCTGCTTCGTTGTAACAAGCACCGCCGACCGGCGGTTCCACCGGCGTTTCCGAGTCGACCAACAGTACTGTGACCACCGGTTTCGTCGGGACACACTCCAAACGAGGCTTCATTCCGCTGGAACGAAGCGGTTGTTACGGTTCCGTCCGTTCGATCCGCCCCGGCGGATCACGGGTATCGAGCGCGAGGAAGCACAGGACGTGATATGCATCTGACTCCGCACGAGCAGGAGAAGTTGCTGATCCACACCGCCGCCGACGTGGCACGCCGTCGCATGGAAAGAAAAGTGAAACTAAATCATCCCGAGGCGGTCGCCTTGATCAGCTCGCACATTCTGGAGCGAGCGCGTGACGGCAAGACCGTCAAGGACATCATGGCCTCGGGCCGCGAGGTGCTCACCACCGACGACGTCATGGACGGTGTCGACTCGATGATCTCCGATGTGCAGGTGGAGGCCACCTTCCCGGACGGCACCAAGCTGGTCACCGTACACACCCCCATCCAAAAACCCGCTGATGTACCTCCGCACGATCTGACACCGATGGATGACGAGCCGGGCACGGACTCCACGTCCGGTGCCACCTCATCACGACAGCCGGAGGAAGCACCATGATACCTGGCCAGATCATCTTCGCCGAAGAGGACATCGAGTTCAACAAAGAACTTCCGGTGACGTGGGTGGCGGTGAAGAACACCGGGGACCGCCCCGTCCAAATAGGTTCGCACTACCACTTCGCCGAGGTCAATCCGAAGCTGCACTTCGAACGCACGAAAGCTTACGGCAAACGTCTGAACATCGCGGCGGGCACGTCGGTGCGTTTCGAACCCACTGGCGGTGAGGAACAAGTGGCGCTGGTGCCCATCGGAGGTGAGCGAGTGGTTTACGGATTGCGCGGCCAGGTTGGCGGACCACTGGACGGGCCGGGAGAAGACCGATGACCGACAACAACGAATCGATATCCACGATCTCCCGTGAGAAGTACGCCAACCTGTACGGCCCCACCACGGGTGACCGAGTCCGGCTCGCGGACACCGAACTGTTCGTCGAGATCGAACAGGATCTGGCCGGCGGCCCGGAACATTCGGGCTCCGAAGCCATCTTCGGTGGCGGCAAGGTCATCCGCGAGTCGATGGGCCAGTCAGTGCGCTCCCGCATCCGCGGGGCCCCGGACACGGTGATCACCGGTGCCCTGGTGCTGGACCACTGGGGGGTGATCAAGGCGGACGTGGGCCTGCGTGGTGGACGAATCGCAGCCATGGGCAAGGCCGGAAATCCGGAAACGATGGACGGAGTACATCCCGATCTGGTTATCGGCCCGGAAACGGAGGTCCTCGCCGGGAACGGGAAGATCCTCACCGCAGGTGCCATCGACACGCACGTACACATGACCACTCCACAGCTCGCCGACGAGGCGCTGGCGTCAGGAGTCACCACACTCATCGGTGGTGGAGTCGGCATGAGCGAGGGAACACGAGCGACTACCGTCACTCCGGGGAGTTGGCATCTCGCCCGCATGTTCGAGGCGCTGGAGTCCTACCCGGTCAACATCGGATTGTTCGGCCGGGGGAGCACCCTCGGTGAAGCCTCCATGTACGACCAACTCCGAGCGGGAGCGCTCGGCTTCAAGGTGCACGAGGACTGGGGAGCCACCCCGGCGGCGCTGGACGCGTGCCTGCGGGTCTGCGACTCCACCGGCGCCCAGGTAGCACTGCATTCCGATTCGCTCAACGAATCCGGGTACGCCGAAGAGACCATCGCCGCGATCAACGGGCGCACGATCCACGCCTTTCACGTGGAAGGGGCCGGTGGTGGGCACGCTCCCGACATCATCAAACTCGTGTCGCACGACAACGTTCTCCCCGCGTCGACGAACCCCACAAAGCCGCACACGATCAACACCGTCGACGAGCACATGGACATGTTGATGGTGTGCCACCACCTGAACCCCAATGTAAAAGAGGACAAGGCGTTCGCGCAGTCGCGGATCCGCACCAGCACGATCACCGCCGAAGACGTGCTGCACGACCTCGGTGCCATCTCCATCATGTCCTCCGACGCGCAGGCCATGGGACGTATCGGCGAAGTGGTGATGCGAAGCTGGCAGACGGCACACAGCATGAAGACGAACAAGATCCTCCCCGACAGCGGTTCCCGAGCCGACAACGCACGAGCCCGGCGCTACGTCGCGAAATACACCGTGAACCCCGCGATCGCACACGGCATCGACCACGAAGTCGGTTCCGTCGAAACAGGAAAACTCGCCGACCTCGTCCTGTGGGACCCCAAGTTTTTCGGTGTGAAACCCTCCGTAGTTCTCAAAGGTGGGGCTGTCGCCCGTGCGCAGAACGGCGACACCAACGCCGCTATCCCGACACCTCAACCCGTCCTTCCCCGAGCGAGCTACGGAGCCGTCGGTGACGCTCCCGCGTCGCTGTCGCTGAACTTCGTCACCGAACTCGCCCTGGAAGAACGACTTCCCGAGCGTCTCGGCCTGGCCACCGCATTCAGCGTCGCTCACGACACCCGTCAGATCACGAAGGAGGACTTGAGGGAAAACACCGCCACACCGAAAGTCGACGTCCAGCCCGACGCGCAACGCGTCACCATCGACGGCGCTGTCGAGACACCGGCCCCGGCCGGGGAGCTCCCCATGGCCCAGCGCTATTTCCTGTTCTGATTCGCCTCCGCACAGGAGGTCCTTTCGAGTGCTCACCAATACCGCCGCCGGCACGAGTTCGTCCAAGGCGATGCTGCTCGTCCTCGCCGACGGGCGTTTCCCCTCCGGCAACCACGCGCATTCCGGAGGTGCCGAAGCCGCTGTACACCTGGGGCAGATCACGAACGCCAACAGCCTGGAGAGCTTCTGCCGGGCCCGGTTGAATACCACCGGCCTGGTGATGACGGCCGTCGCAGCCGCCGCTGCGAGCGGGATCGACGCACTCCTGTTGGACGACGCCGTCGACGCACGCACACCATCACCGTCCTTGCGTGCGACAGGTCGCAAACTCGGCAGACAGCTGCTACGGGCAGCACGAGCCACATGGCCCGACACCTCCCTGGACAGACTCGCAACCGAGCGACCACATGGCCTGCACCAACCGATCGTGCTCGGTCTCGCCGCCGCCGCTGCCGGTCTGCACCGAGAGGACGCGGCAGCCGTGTCCGCGTACGAAACCGTCAACAGCCCGATTTCCGCAGCGATACGGCTCCTGGGGATCGACCCGTTCGAAGCCTCCGGGATTCTCGCTCGGCTCGCACCGGAACTCGACGCGGTAACAGCACGAGCAGTGGAGAGCTCCGAGCGAGCGGAGCGCCACGGAATCACCGCACTCCCGCGAACTGCGACACCGCTGCTGGAAATCAACGCCGAATGGCACGCCACCTGGCAACGACGTCTGTTCGCCTCGTAACAACCGGCCTCCGAAGGGAACGGAACCATGCACCTCTACCACGAACACGCCACGCCCCCGCCCCACGCGGGCTCGCCGAAGCACACCCGCGGTCGGCACAGCGCATTGCGCATCGGACTGGGAGGTCCCGTCGGATCGGGCAAGACCGCCACGGTCGCCGCGCTGTGCCGTTCCTTGAACGAGGACCTCGATCTGGCCGTGGTCACCAACGACATCTACACCCGGGAAGACGCCGAATTCCTCATTCAAGAAGCGGTGCTGCCACCGGAACGAATCACCGCCGTCGAAACAGGGGCCTGCCCGCACACCGCGATTCGTGATGACATCTCGGCGAATCTCGAGGCCATCGAGACGCTGGAGAACTCCGGGGGGCCACTCGACCTGATCCTGGTCGAATCGGGTGGGGACAACCTGACCGCGACCTTCTCCCAAGGCTTGGTCGACGCGCAGATCTTCGTGATCGACGTCGCCGCCGGCGACGACATCCCGCGTAAGGGCGGACCAGGAGTGACCACCGCCGACCTGCTCGTCATCAACAAGATCGACCTGGCTCGATACGTGGGCTCCGATCTCGAAGCCATGGCCAACGACGCCAAAGCCCAACGTGGCGAGCTCCCCGTGATGTTCACGTCGCTGGCGCGAACCGACGGTATCGACGAAGTCGCGCAGTGGGCCCGCCAACAACTCCACCTCCGGAGCCGGCACACGGTATGAGCACCACGTCCACCGTCGCCACCTCCGTGAGCATTCACGCAGCTCCCGCCCGGGACGGGGACGAGACCGTCCTCCCCGTTCTCAACGGCCGTGGTGCTCTCGTGCCGTTCCACTCACGAACACGCGGAGATCACGCCCATGTCACCCTCATCGACACGATGGCCGGTCCGCTCGGAGGAGACGAGATCACCATCGATGCCACCGTGTCAGCAGGAGCACGATTGCGAGTGGACTCGGCCGGGTGCGCACTGGCCCTGGCCGGCCCCAACGGGGGAACCGCTACGCACGACACGCGTATCACCGTTGGTGACGAGGCCGAGTTGTGCTGGTCACCGGAACCCGTTATCGCAGCGGCCGGAAGCGACCTCATTATGAGGAACTCCGTCACTCTCGCCCCGAAAGCACGACTCCTGCTGCGTGATGTGCAAGTACTCGGACGAGCGGAGGAGTCACCGGGAAAACTGGCGACGTGTTTAACGGTCGCCCGCTCGGGCAAACCGATTCTCGACCAGGAACTGCTCTTCGGCGCGGGAAACCCCACATGGAGCAGCCCGGTCGTACTGGCCGATCACCGGGCGACGGGGAACCTGCTGTACGTCTCCCCCGAGCTGAGCGAAGTTATGTGCGCTCCCTTCCTGCTGTCGAACAGTCCCGGATCCGGGCATGCCATGGTCACCCCCCTTGCCGAATCGGCGGTGCTCGTGACGGCAGCAGCGCCCGATGCCCGTCGGGTCAACACACTGCTCGAAGAGGGGCACCAACGAATACACGAGACGCTCGACAGCGGGATCATGACAGGTCTCACCAACATGTGACGCGTGAGACCGCCCGAGCTCCCCGGCATAACACTCCACGAGGTGGATCGGGCGAATACGCCGCACAGGCCGACAACACTCGCAGCGGCACCGTGTCCACACCCTCGTCCACCTTGTCCAACGGTGTCGCCAACTCCGGTGAGCACGGCGCACCCATCTGACTCAGCACCCACCATCCGGGGTGGACACCTCGGGAGGCCGTCATCGTGGAAAGACTCCCGCACTATGACGCAAGGCCCTGCGTCGCGGAACGTCCGTCCGCTCGAGAAGCGGGCGCGTGGCTACCACAACCCCCGGAAGCGCCGAAGGGAGCAGCATCCGTTCAATGGCCTCGACCAGCGGTTTCACCCCGTGGCTGCCCTGGGTGTTTGTCGCAGAGGCCGCCACCGCCGTCGTGTCGGTGGGGCTGCTGCGGTTGCTGCCGCACCAGTCGCGCTGCCTTTCCGGGGTTCCGTCGTGCCGCTGTCATTGGTGCTTCACCGCCACACGTCGTGGTCAGTCCCGGAACAGGGCGCTGTAGGCGTTCAGGGCGGGTTGGCCGCCGAGGTGCGCGTAGAGCACGTTGCTGTCCGGTCCGATCTCACCGGTGGTGACGAGGTCGATCAGCCCCGCCATCGATTTGCCCTCGTAAACCGGGTCGAGGATGACGCCCTCGAGCCTGCCGGTCAGCCGGATCGCTTCCAGCGTCGAGTCCACCGGGATCCCGTAGTGCTCACCTGCCCACCCCTCGAGCACGGTGATCTCCTCGTCCCGCAGTTCCCGGCCCAGCTCGATCCGCTCCGCCGTGGCGCGCGCGATCTTGCCGACCTGGCCGCGGGTACCGTCGATCTTCGCGGAGGCGTCGATGCCGAGGACCCGGCGGGGGCGTTGCTGCTCGGCGAAACCGGCGATCATCCCGGCGTGCGTGGAACCGGTGACGCTGCAGACCACGACGGTGTCGAAGAAGACGCCGAGTTCCCGTTCCTGCTGGGCGACCTCGTGGGCCCAGTTGGCGAAGCCGAGCCCGCCGAGCGGGTGATCGGAGGCACCGGCCGGGATCGCGTACGGCGTGCCCCCTTCCGCGCGGATCTCCTCCCACGCGTTCTGCCAGCTCTGCTTGAACCCGATGTCGAAGTCGGCGTCGGTGAGCTGGACCTGCGCGCCCATGATGCGCGAGAGCTGGATGTTTCCGACCCGGTCGTTGACCGCATCGGGCCAATCGACCCAGCTCTCCTGCACCAACCGCGCCCGCAACCCGAGCTTCGCGGCAACGGCCGCGACCTGCCGGGTGTGGTTGGACTGCACTCCGCCGATCGAGACCAGGTGCGTGGACTCGTTGGCCAGGACGTCCGGAACCAGGTACTCCAGCTTGCGGGTCTTGTTTCCGCCGAAGGCGAGCCCGGAGTTGCAGTCCTCCCGCTTGGCCCACACCCGCGCGCCACCGAGATGGCTGGTCAACCGCTCCAGTGGATGAATCGGGCTGGGCCCGAACAGCAGAGGGTACCGCGGAAAGTCGCTCAGGGGCATGCTTCTCCCGTCCGTTCGAAAACCCGCAGGGATCGTCTGATCCGCCACCGAGGACCCTGCACTGTCCATACCGCCACGTCCAGCAGCAGCCGCACGGTCTGCCGGTACGAACTCGCACCGAAACCGACCGTGGCGGCGCGCTGGTGATCGAGCTGACCTGTAGCACGGTCAACGCGGTCTCACAACCGCGAGCAGCACGGCTCCCGCCACGCCGGTGATCACGGCCCAGGACAGGGCGGTCCCCGAGGCCAGGAACACCCTCGGGACTCCCCCGAGCCGCCCTACGGCCGCGGCATCCATGCGGTGGACGTGGACACGATCGCCGCCGGTTCGGGGATCGTCGAGCGCACCCTCTGCGCCGACTTCGGCGCGCTCGAACGCTCTGCTCCACTCCGCGGGTGTGCGAGCGGCCGTCGCATCGGAGCGGCAGAGCCGTTCGACTGACCGACGTGCCGACTCGGATTCCTCCGCACCGGGAAGCGCGGTTTTTCGGCGAGGCGGAAGCGACTACGGAATGATCACGCAGCTCGACCGTCATGTCGACTCGGAAAGTGCCTCCTGCCCGGTCAGGTCTGCCAGCACGGCCGTGAGCGCTTCGGGCTGTCATCCGGCTCGGCGTGCTCCTCCGGAGAGTGGGAGACGCCGGAGGGGTTTCGCACGCACAGCATCGCCGTCGGCGCGAACGGCGCCAGCACCCCTGCGTCGTGACCGGCACCGGTGTCCAGGATCGGCGTGTCCGGTAGGACTCGGGTCAAGTGATGCCGCAGCCCCGTGGCGAAGTGAGCTGTCGGGCTGAACGACTCTTCCCGGACCGGGACGGAACACCCCTCCTGGGCCACGACCTCCCCGGTCTCTTCGACGATGGTCCGCACCAGGCCACGGACCACGTCGTCGTCCGGGTGCCGGACATCGAGCCACACGTCCACCGAGGAAGCGATGACGTTGGTCCCGCCGGGCACCGGAACGATACGTCCGACCGTCGCGCGAGCCGAGGGCGTTGACCGTGCCGCCTTCTGGGCCGCCAGGGTGATGTGGGCCGCCACAGCCACGGGGGCGTGCCGGTCGGACATCGAGGTCGTGCCGGCATGGTTGCCCTGCCCGGTTACGGTGATCCGCCAACGTCCGTGGCCGATGATCGACGAGCCGATCGCCACCGGCCTCCCGAGGTCGATCAGGCCACGGCCCTGCTCGACGTGCAGTTCGACGAAGCGCCGATCCTGCCGAGCGCGCCACCGAGGAGGACAAGGCCGAACTGCGCGAGATCGGTGAGCAGATGCGGAGCGCGGTCTCCGGCGACGTGTGGGGCTGCTCCGAGCTGAACAAGCGGCCGCACTCCCTGGTGCTGCGCGTCAGCGGGCAGCGGACCGCTCACGAGGTGCTCGGCAGGTTGCGCGGGCAGAACGTGCGCCACCAGTTCCGGTTGGCCGTGCACCCGGGGCGTCCCGCCGTGTCGCTGCCGCAGCACCTGGCCATCGTCGAGGCGATCCGCGAGGTGGATCCCGCAGCCGCCGAGCAGGCGATGCGCGAGCACCTGCGCAGCGTCATCGACGCCCTGCCCGAGGTCGACACGTCGCGCTCCGCCGTCTGATCCCTCCTGCGCAGAACCGCCGAGGGAACGGCGGTTCTCACGCGGCTCCGGGGTGTCGCAGCAGGCCCGGGGTCCGGTCACGTGACCTACCCGGCGGAGGATCCTGCTTCGCTGCTGCTCGGCCCCAGCACGCTGCAGTTTCGTTCGGGCGGTGCCATGGGCGAAAGTCCGTGCGGCATCGACGGCAGCACGCGGCCGACGGGGCCGGGGCACCTCCGCTTCTGGTCTACGTTGCGCGGAACCGCCCCGGTTCGACCTCCGCGACGTGCCCGTCGCTCACCAACCGGTCCAGGTGCTGCACCGCCGTTCTCCGCTCCACCGGCCTCACGTGCGGTCCTTCGACGTGGGGCCGGTAGACCAGCCTGTGCTCGACGATCTCCTCGACCGTCCGCGGCTCGCCGAGGAACGCGAGCAGTTCCGCCTCCCGTCTCTCCACGACACCGACGAAGGCGTCGAGCCGACGCCGGAACTCCGCTGAGCCCTCGATCACGCCCTTCTGGTGCGCCGTGCCGTACCAGCGCGCGTCGACCTCCCGGCACCGGCGCATCGAGGCCTCGAAGTCCGCGAGGTCGCTGCCGACGTCTCCGTAGTACGGACCGAACGAGGTCAGGTCGATGTCCGCCACGAACAGGAAGCCGTCCGGCTCGATCAGGAAGCCGCTGTGGCCCGCCGTGTGGCCGGGCAGGTGCACGGCGGTCACCGTGCGGCCGCCGAGGTCGAACACGGCGCCGTCCTCGAACCCCGTCGCGTCCGGACGTCCCCGCACGTGGAACTGGTCCCGCATCATCGCGTCGGCGTCCTCGACCGCGTCGGGTGGAAGTCCGTAACCGGCTACCATCTCCGCGCGGGATCGCAGCGCCTCGAGGTCGCCTTCATGGATGTGGACGGGGACGTCGTAGCTTCCCAGACCGGCGATGTGGTCCTCGTGCGCATGACTGACGAGGACCAGGTCCGCCGGGGGCGCCGCTTCGAGGAGCGACAGCGACGGATCCACGACCAGCGATGCGGTCGTGCCCCGTATGAGCAGCGAGTTGTTGTACGGGTAGGCACCCCGTTTCGGGCCGAGCAGGACACTGACCCCGCCGTATTCCGCTGCTGTGTACCCCGTGGTGCCCATTTCCCGATCACCGTACCTTTCGATCCGACATTCGTCCCACTCCCGCATCCCGTGCGATACCGGAAGTCGCGGACAGGCGCGGGGCGAACCGCGGCCAGGCCCGGCTCCGCAGCAAGGCGACTGACACGGCGACCAGTCAGGCAACCGGTGATCCCGATGACACGTCAGCGGCCGCTGGAGCACGAGCCGCGCATGAGCGCGTCGACCGCCGACGGCCGAGCAGAGCCCCCGCTGCCGGTGCGCGGTCACCGGGCTGCGCCGAGCTCCTCCGCCGCGCCCCGCCGGTCGCCAGCACCCCGCGTGGTGACACGCGGCCGCCACACCGATGAAGACCACTCGGCCCGCACCCGGGTGAGCACTCCCGCGACGACTGCTGGCCATGATCAGTTCCGTCCTGCGCGCGTCGCCGCACGTGAGCGACACCACCCGCAAAAATCAAAGTTGACTCGGGTTTTATTTTCATGACTCCGTTCACAATCCGTCAACGTGCCGACGGAGAAGCGCTAGCGTTGTCCACGTGGACAATCCAGTTGGACAACACGAACGAACGAAAGAACGACCACGCTCCGACGAGACCCGGCAGCGACTGCTCGCGGCAGCGGCGGAACTGATCGCCGAACGCGGCTGGGGCGGCGTAACCACGCGGGCCGCCGCGGAGCGGGCCTGCCTGCCCCACGGCGCGGTGAGCTACCACTTCCACGGCAAGCAGGAGCTCCTCACGGAGGCGGCGCTGCGCGCGGTCGAGCGCATGATTCCCCTCGACCGACTCGAAACCGCCGAGACGCTGACAGGCCTGCTGTCGCTCATCACGGCCTGGATGCACGACGAGAGCGCGTTCGACGCGGTCAGCAGCGGGGTGCTGATGGAGGCCATGCGCGAGTCCGAGCGGGACCCGGCGCTGCGCCACCACCTTTCCACCCTGCTGGCCGAATACCGGCGATCGCTGGCCGAGCTGGTCGACACCGAGCAGCACCGCGGCACCGTCGCCACAGGTCCGGCGCCTTCAGCGCTGGCGACCCTGCTCCTGGCCACCTGCGACGGACTACTGCTGCACGCGCTGCTGGACCCCGAACTCGACGTCGTCGAAGCCACCCGGGCCCTGCACGCGCTGCTGCGCACGCAGTCCGCGGACTCGGAAGGTCGACCCGACTCCCCCACCACCGACCCCCGGTCGCCAACCACACCGGACCATGAGTGAACGCCCCGCGAGACTCGGCACGGCCGCGCACTCGACCCACCTGGCGACCAAGCAGTGCACAGCACTGCTGGCCTTGATCCTGCGCGTGTGCACGACCGCACTGGACATCGCGATCACGCCCCCGCACAGATCGGCCCCGTCCTCCGGGTTCCCTCCCCCCGGGACGGTGCCCGCCGTGGCGGGCCCGCCGCGCAGGTGGTGGCGGGCCATTTCACCGCCGACCTCCTCGACACCGGCCTCCCCTCGCCCGGATTGGCCGCGGCACTGGTTGCCGCACCGGCTCACCCGCCGGAGTCAGGCGAGGCCGCGCAGCGTGGAAGGTACCTTCCCGACAGCCGAACCCCACGCCGTCGAGACGCTGGAGGCGCTGTCGCGGATGGTCGCCTCGGCGACCAACCGGGCTCCCCTCGACCCCGTGGGCTCGGGGGTGCTGGGGGAAACCGTGCGGGAGTCCGGGCGCGACCCCGCGCTGCGGGACCGGATGGCCACCTCGCCGACCGAGTACCGGCGGCTGCTCGCGCGGCTGGTGCGCGCCGAACAACCCCCGGGTGCCGACGTCGCGGGGTCACCGCCTGCGCCGGCGACGCTGATCGCCACCGCCAGCGACGGATCGCTGCTGCACTCACCCCCGGCCTCGACGCCGGCGAGGCAACAGAGGCGCCGTTGGCGCTCCTGCGCGCGTACACGACGAATGGGGCCGTGAGCACCCGGAAAGGCGCGCAGCCCCGACACGTGGTGACGCTCGAACACCACTCGAAGCGAAGTCCGACCGATAACCGTTCGCCCCTGCGCAAGGGGAAGTGAGCAGAGGAAGAAGTCATGTCGACGAAGACATCCGGCAGTGTGAACTGCTCGGCGTTCACCGGGTGGTGCGACCGGCCCACCGATTTCGCGCCGGCGCTCGAGGGGGAAGTCCAGTGCGACGTCGCCGTCGTCGGCGGC
The DNA here is from genome assembly GCF_013408175.1 of Actinopolyspora biskrensis. Lineage (GTDB taxonomy): Bacteria > Actinomycetota > Actinomycetes > Mycobacteriales > Pseudonocardiaceae > Actinopolyspora > Actinopolyspora biskrensis. The sequence goes on along the minus strand of NZ_JACBYW010000001.1, from coordinate 708,056 downwards.
GGCCTCGCCGGGATGGCATCGGCACTCCGGCTGGCCGAGCGCGGCGCCGATGTCGTGCTGCTGGAGGCCGGGTGCTGTGGCTGGGGTGCGAGTTCGCGCAACGCAGGCTACCTGTCGAACGCACTGGCCGGGGATCCGCAGCTGCTGCGCCTGCTGTACCGGCGCCAACTCCGGGACCTCACCCGCTACGCCGAGAACTCGGCACGCTTCACCGAGGGGTTGATCGAACGGCTCGGCATCGACTGCGAGTACGACCCCACCGGCAACGTCAACGCCGCGGTCTCGGCCGGACAGCTCAAGCAGCTGCGGAAGGGCATGCGGATCCTCCGCGACGCGGGAGCGGACGTGGAGTTCGTCGACGGCCGTGACTTCGGCCTGCCGGAAACCTTCCTCGGCGGCATATTCGAGCGCGGCGGGGGACTGCTGAACCCGGGCAAGCTCGCGTTCGGACTCCGCGACGCGCTGCTGGCATCGGGCGCGAAGGTGTTCGAGCGGACGGCGGTGCGAGCCGTCGAGCCCGAGGACGCGGGGGTCGTGCTCGACGTTCCCGGCGGCCGCGTCCACGCCGAGCGGGTCGTGCTCGCCACCAACGCCCACTCCCGCGACCTCGCGATCGCCCCGAGCGGGATCACGCCCGTGTGGACCAGCGTGGTCGAGACCGAACCGGTCGATCCCGACCGGCTGGAAGCGATCGGCTGGACGAGCCGCACCGGCATCATCACTCCGCACACGATCCTCGAGAACTACCGGCGCACCGCTCGCGGCACGATCCTGTTCGGTACCCGCCAGCTCCGGGCGGCACCGAGAGCACTGGGTGCCCGCGAACCGGACCGCGCCGTGGTGGCGGACCTCGTCCGCGGCTTCCACGAGCGGTTCCCGTCGCTGCGCTACGTCGCGCCGCAGCGGGCGTGGGGCGGATGGGTCGCGGTGACGTCGTTCCTCCCGGTCGCCGGGGAAACCGCGAAGAACGTCTTCTACGCCGTCAGCTGCAACGGCCACGGCCTCGCCCAGTCGCCCTACCTCGGCACGCTGCTGGCCGACCGGCTCGTCGGTGATGAGCCCCACGACGACCTGCGCGCGGTGTGGCGGCCGCGGCCACCGCACCTGCCCTCGTTCGCCCTCAGCACACCGACGTTGCAGGCGGCGTGGGCGGCCGACCGGATCTCGGACCGCCTCGGTCGCCAGCACTGAGGAGCCCCTCGGTACCGACACCAGCGGCGCGAGCGACTCGCGGGTCACGGCATCGCGGGACACCCGTCGCGTCGAACAACCGCTCATCGCTCGTGCGCGCTGTCCCGCTGCCGGAGGCGAGCAGGAGGGCCCCGGCCCGAGCCACCCGGCGGGATCACCGTGGAACCGGGCTGCCCCGGCGCGGCCGAACCCGGAGGCAGCCTGAACCACCAGGCCACCCGGACTGCGAACAGGGCGGCCCCCTGGCAGTCGTGGTCACCGCAGACAGCGCGGCGACTCGCCCCCGGTTTCGGGCCGTGCTCTCCACGGGTGCGGACACCGCGCCGGAGCCGAGGGCGCTCGCACACGCCGCTCCAGTTCGCCGCCACTCGGTGCGGCACGCCCTCGCCGGCCGCCACGACGTCAGCCCGGCACGCCCGGGCCGCGATTGATACGATCTCAAGTCGTGTTCGAGAAAAAGTGGACGTCCGTGGCCCCCGCTCGCCCGACCCCGGTGCAACGCCGCGGGGTCGAGCGCGTGCAGGCCCTGCTCGACGCCGCGGAGGCCCTGCTCGGCGAGCAGGGCTACGAGGCCGCCACGCTCAAGGCGGTCAGCGAGCGGGCGGGCATTCCCGTCGGGTCCGTCTACCACTACTTCGCCGATCGCCAGCAGGTCGACGCCGAGCTGCTGCAGCGCCACCTGCACGAGCTGGAAGCGGACCTCACCACCGCGCTGGAGGACCCTGCGCTGCGAACGCTGCGCGACGTCACGGACGCGGTCATCGACCGCTACCGCGACCACTTCCGCCGGCACCCCAGTTGCGTCGAGCTGTGGTTCGCGGGACGCCACACGGTGCTCAGCGAGCTGGTCCGCGCCTTCGACGAGTCGCAGGCCGATCGGCTCCGGCACGCCCTCGTCGAGCGCGAACTCCTCCCCGCCGACACGCCCCGGTTCGTCCTGCGACTCGCCTTCGAAGCAGGCAACCGACTCTTCGACGTCGCGTTCCAGCACTCCCCCGCTGGCGACGACACCACCATCGACGAGGCCCGACGCCTGATCACCGCCTACGTCGCGACACACGCGTCGCACCCCCCACAGCACGACGACTGACGAGTCGGCCGGACGCACTCCCCGCGGCAGCAGCGGCGATCGGACGTGCCGCCGGGGCGGTGCCCCCTCCGGCGCCGTACCGGGCGGCAGCAGTGCGGCGCTCAGCTCGCCGAACAGCACCTGCCCTGCTACTTTGGCGGGACTTCGGCAACTCGCCGGGTCCCGTGCGAGCCACCCGGTTCAGCGGTGGTGGTGAGCGCGCTCGCACGCGGCCCGTACCGAGCCGAGAACCGGTCGAGACCGGCGTGCGCGGAGGTCAGCCTCGTCAGCGGCGTGATCGTCCGCACGGGAATGACACCGAGTGAGTCGAGACCGCCGAGTCCGAGACGGAGGGATGCTCAGTTGACCTCCCCACCGCTCCCCTTCCACCTCGCGGCAGCCGTCGTCCACACCTTGCTGGGGCAGTCCCGCAAGCCGCCGGGCGAACGCCCCGACGCGATCCGCCGGGCGGCCGGGAACGAACCGAAGGCGACGTAGGGGCTCGCGGCGAATGCTCTGGCGAGTGCGCTGGCGCGTCAGGGAGCACCTGCGCGACAAGATCTGGATCATTCCGACGCTGTTCGCGGTGGTGGCGATCGCGGCCGGGATCGTGCTGCCGCTCGTGGACGGCAGCACCGGGACGACGATCGGGATCACGTTCGACCCCGAGGCCGCCCGCAGCGTGCTCGGTTCGCTGGCGGGCGGGATGATCACGTTCACCGGTTTCGTCTTCTCGACCCTGCTGGTGGCGGTGCAGTTCGGCTCGAGCCAGTTCTCCCCGCGCATGCTGCTGTTCTTCCTGCGGGACCTGATCACCCAGGTCGCGCTCGGCACCTTCATCGCGACCTTCCTGTACTCGCTGCTCGTGCTGAGCTCCGTCGGCAGGCCGGAGAACCCGGAGTTCGTGCCCGACGACTCGATCTCGATCGCCCTGTTCATGCTCCTGGCGAGCATGTTCATGTTCCTGCGGCTGATCACGAACACGGCCTCCGGCCTGCGGGTGGCCTCGGTGCTGGGGGAGCTCGCTCGTGAGGCACGCAGGGTGATCGATCAGGTCCACCCCGAGCCGGCGGTGGACGACGAAGGCGGCGAGGACGGGCTCGCTCCGCTGCCCGAGGACTGCCGCGTCGTCGTCTACCGCGGTGAGCCGGGAGTGCTTCAGGGCCTGGACCGGAAGGACCTGCTCCGCCTCACCGCCGGGACCGGTGCGGTGATCGAGCTGGTGCCCGCGATCGGCGACCTCGTGGCCCCGGGCGACCCGCTCTTCCGGGTCCGGGCCGGCAGTGGCCCGCTCGACGAGGGCGATCTCCGGTCCTCGATCGCGGTCGGTGACGAGCGGTCCATGGAGCAGGACCCCGCCTTCGCCTTCCGCCTGCTCGCCGACATCTCCACCAAGGCGCTCTCCCCCGGAGTCAACGACCCGAGCACCGCGACGCAGGCGCTCAACCAGATCGAAACGCTGCTGCGCGTCATCGCCCACCGCAGGCTCACGCCCGGCGCCACGTACGACCACGCGGGGGTGGCCCGGCTCCGCTGGCGAGCACCCTCCTGGGAGGACTACCTGAGCCTGGCGCTCGACGAGACCCGCCAGTTCGGGGAAGGTTCGGTGCAGGTCGTCCGCCGCCTGTGGGCACTGCTCCAGCACCTGCGCGAGACCGTTCCGAGCTACCGCCGACCGGCCGTGGAGGCGCAGCTCGAGCTGGTGCGGTCCGGGGCCCGCAGGGCCTTCGGCGACGAACGGGACCGCAACGCCGCGACCACGGCCGACCCGCAGGGGCTCGGCTCCTCCCGCGGGCTCGGGTGACCAGCCCGACCACCGACCGTCGCCAGCAGGTCAACGGCCTCCGGCGCGGCATCCGAGTTCTGCCTCCGCGTCCGGTGCCCCGGTTCGGGTCGAGCCCGAGGAGAGAGCTGTCCGTGCAAGATTCGACGGAGTCGTGAGCCGCCCCGCCGCGCTGGCAGCAGGTCAGCTCTTCATGCTCGCGAGAACCGCCTTCGCCGCGTTCTCCCCCGACGTCGCCGCGTCGGCGAGCGAAGGCATCTCGAGCTGGTAGTCCCCGGCCAGGTGGATCGGCCCGAGCGGGTTGCGCAGCGTCGGCAGCGATTCGCGCCTGCCGGGAGCCCAGAACGGCACGACGCGACGGTGGCGCCGCACGATCCCCTCCCCGAGCTTGCCCGCGAGCTGGGGGTAGAGCGAGAGCAGGTCCTTGCTGAAACGAGCGACGATCTCCTCGTCGGAGAGCTCGAACAACTCGTCGGCCGCGGCGCCACCGGCGAAGCACGCCAGCGCACCGCCCGGCTTCCGCGAGTCGCCCTTGCGCAGGGCGGCGGCGTGGTTGAACATCGCCTGGAACGAGAGCTGCGGCGTGGACACGCCGAAGTACTCGTCCCAGGGCTGAGGCCCCTCCTCCTCGGTGAAGAAGCCGACGATCACGTACCGTCCGTAGCGGATGTCGGCGAACGCGTTGCGGTAGGTCTGCGGGAGCTCCGGGAGGATCCGCGAGGCGACATCGCTGGGAATCGCGGCGATCGCGCGCCTCGCGCGCACGCGCACCGGACCGTCCTCACCGACGTAGTTCACCACGACCCCGTCGTCGCTGCGCTCCACGGACCGGACGGCCGAGTTGAGCCGGAGGCGCTTTCCGAGATCGGCGGCGAGGATGTCGGTCAACGTCTGATTGCCCCCGACCGGCAGGGCGAAGTTCGGCACCTTGGCCGGGTCCGTCAGCGCGATCCCGATCGACGTCACGAGCTGCTTGGCAGCCGTCTCCCCGGGTTCGCACCCCATCCACTGCCCCGACCACGACCGGACCACGTCCTGCGTCAACTCGGAGCGGACGCCGCGGAGCAGGTCCGATGCGAGACGCTTGTCGAGCTTGGCGCGCACCCTCTTCGCCACGCGGCTGTCCGACTCCAGGAACGGGGCCGCCGACAGGACGCGGGCGCCGACCATCGCCATGCCCACCCGGTCCGTGAAACCCATCCGCGTGCGGAACACGAGGTCGAACAGCTTGTTCGTGTCGACCACCTTGCCGTTGAGGTCCAGCCCCACGCTCTTGCCGGCCAGCGACCCCATCTCGACGCCGTGGCGCTCGAGCGCATCGATCAGCGGCCCAGTCCCCTCGGCGAACTGGGTCCCGAGGTTGATCCAGTAGTCACCCCGCCGCACCGTCTCGACGCGCCCGCCCGGCCGGTCCGCCGCCTCGAGCACCACGACATCGGCCTCGCCGCCGAGGGTCGTGGCAGCCATCAACCCCGCCATGCCCGCGCCGATGACGACGACCTCGCAGGTCCCCTCGCGCACGTGTTGCGCTGTACTCATTCGCGCTCAACTCCCGCGGCCACAGAATAGAAAGTCGATTCGAGTTCGACTTTACATGATGCTGCGGCCGGAGACGCCTTCCGGATGAAGCGACCCGCCTCCCCACCCGGCGTGCGCACGCGTGCAAGGGCAGTCCCGAGCCGATGAGGTCCGCGGTGCCCTCGCCGCGGCGAAGGCGCTGGCCACGAGACCGGTCACCAGCGGAGTGAGCAGGAATCCGCCGATCCGTCCCGACCCGCTCAGCCACCGGCCGGACCGGGGCCCACGGGAGGTCCGACACGGATCAGGTCCGCGTCTCCGACAGGGACCGGGCGGCGATCCGCAACTCCTGGTTCTCGGCCTCGTGGTCGCCGACGTGGTCCACCTGAAGCGTGGTGTGGTCGATGCCGTACTCGTGCTCGAGCAGCTCTTCCAGTTCCCGCCGGGACGCGTGGCAGTCCTTCCCCGTTGCGACGAGCACGTGGGCGGCGAGCGCGGGAAAGCCCGAGGTGACCGTCCAGAGGTGCAGGTCGTGGACTTCCTCCACGCCCTCGAGGCCCACCATCGCCCGACCGACCTCGCGGGCGTCTATCCCCGTCGGCGAGGACTCCAGCAGGACGTTCACCGAGTCCTTGAGCAGCTTCCAGGAACTCACGAGCACGAGAACCCCGATGAAGACGCTGATCAGCGGGTCGGCATAGCGCCAGCCGGTCGCCAGGACGACCACCGCTCCCACGATCACCCCGACCGACCCGAGCAGATCGGCCAGGATGTGCCTCAAGGCACCCTGCATGTTCAGATTCTCCCCGGCCGAGCGGGAGAGGATCAGCAGGCCGGCCAGGTTGATCACCAGTCCGATCACGGCCACGACCAGCATCCATCCGCCGCGCACCTCGGGCGGGTCCTGAAGCCTCCGGAAAGCTTCGTAGAAGACCCACAGCGAGATCGCGACGATCGTGAGCCCGTTGAACAGCGCCGCCAGGATCTCGGTGCGCTTGTAGCCGAACGAGCGGTTGGGCGTGACCGGCTTGGCCGAAAGCCAGAACGCGAACAGGGCCAGCCCCAGGGCGATGTTGTCCGAGGCCATGTGCGCGGCATCGGCCAGCAGCGCGAGCGAGCCCGTGACGAACCCGCCGACGATCTCCGCGATCATGTAGGCCAGGGTGAACGAGAGCACCACCCCCAGAGCCCTTTTGTTCGCCCCGGCTCCGTGGGCGTGGCCTCCGCCGCCGTGTGCGTGCCCTCCGTGTGAATGCCCCCCGTGTGGGTGCTCTTCGCCCATGTCCGGCTCGGCCTCCTCGTGTGCTCGGTCATGCTCCGATTGCTCACCGCTCTCGGCTCCGGCAGCGGCACGCTGGACACGCGGGCCGGGCCGACACGACACAACATATAAACACATGCGCATGTCTGCAAATATGGTGCTGATAATCAGTGCCAACTGGCGACGCCCCTCCTGCGGGCGGGGACATGGCAGCGGCCCTGCCGAGACCTTCGACGCCTCCGGGCGCTCGCTCAATCCGGTCCTGCACGCCGCCGGCATTGTGATCACGGTGGTGGCCGCTGGGATCACGCCACGAGCTCCGGAGGTCGGGGCCCGTGGCCGACCATCGCCACCCTCGCGTTCGGAGACGTGTTTTCGCCGCTGTCCTCCAGCTGGCGGACCTGGCACAACGCCGTGCCGGGAGCAGCGGCTCTCGGGACCGTGGGAGACCTTCGTCGGGTCTTCGCCGAGCTGTTCTCCGTCGGCATCCCGACGACACTGGTCGTCGAGGAACTCGTCCGGTCGTCCCCGCGCGGCTGTCGATCCCGGCGCGTCCGCTCTACCCGGTCACGCTGCAGATCGCTCCCGCCGGACCGGCCTCACCGCCTACGCCCACGGGGAATCAACCTCCCGGTCCGATCCCTTGACAGCCGCCGCAACAATACTCAAACTCGACACGAATTTGAGATGTGACCTGGCGCATACCCGTGGACACCCCACAGGACGGAGACGGCAGTGACGAACGGGACGAAGAAGGCGGTCTTCATCGGCGCGGCCGGTGAGATGTGTCGGGTGGCGATCGAACGGTTCGCCTCCGCTGGTGGCGACTGGGAGCTCGTACTCACCGACATCCGCCCCGAACTCCTCACCCCGTTGGCGGACGAACTGCCGCGGGGAGTGGCCACGATCCGACGGCTCGACCTGTTCGATCGGGACGACCTCCGGGACGTGATCGCGGGTGCGGCGCTGGTCGTACTCGGCGCGGGGCCCTACACCCGCACCTCGGAGCCGGTCATCGAGGCCTGCCTCGAGGCCGGGATCCCCTACCTCGACTTCGACGACGACGTCGAGAGCACCGAGCACGCCCTGAGCCTCGACGAGCGGGCCAAGGCAGCGGGCGTCCCGATCCACGTCGGTTGTGGCGCCTCCCCCGGCATGTCCAACGTCCTCGCGGTCGACGCGGCGAACGACCTGGACACGGTCGACCGGATCGACCTGTGCTGGCTCGTCGGCGAGGAACGCCCCGACGTCGGGCGCGCCGTGCTCGAGCACATGCTGCACATCTCCGCAGGCGACTGCGTGACGTGGGAGAACGGAAGGCGGGTCGTGCACGAGACCTTCGTGGAGACCGGAAGGTTCCCGATACTCGCGGGCGAGCCGCACGTGCTGCTCTACGAGACTGCGCACCCCGAGCCGGTGACCCTGCCTCGCAGGTACCCGGAAGCCGAGCGCATCCGGTGCGTCGGCGGTCTCGACCCGGCGCCGATGAACGGTCTCTTCCGCGGCATGGGAGTGGCGGTCCAACAAGGCCGGATCGCTCACAAGCAGGCGATCGACTTCATCGAGGACGTCGCCACCGGTGGCTACGGCGATCTCCGCGGATGGCGGCACGCCATCGGCGGGATGGTCGACCAGGTCCGCCGCCGAGAGAGCACCGTCGGCGTGCTCGGCAAGTACGTCGCGAAGTCGGCCGCGCGGCGCCTCTACCCCTACAAGGGCGGCCTGCTGGCGATCGCCTACGGGACCAAGGACGGAAAGCCGGCTCGCTCGAGTCGGCGCACGGCACTGCATCCGAGCAGTCCGCTCAACAACATGGGCGGTGTCACCGGCACCGCGTGCGCGGCGTTCGCCGTGCTCGCGCTCGAGGAGGCCGGTCAGCGGTCGGGATCGTTCGCACCCGAGGACTGGGCGGACCCGGCGTCCTTCTACCGCGCGCTGGAGCGCGTGGGCGTCCCGCGTCACGAGATCGTCGAGGTGGTCTGACCATGAGCATTGACGGGGAATCCGTGGGGAAGGCCCACGACGTCACCGTGGTCGGGTGTGGCCTGATGGGCGCCGCGCTCGCTCGCACCTTCGCACGGAGCGGGTTGTCGGTGGCGGTCTGGAACCGCACCGCGGAGAAGGCCGAGGCGCTGGCGAGTGAGCGGATCGAGCCCGTGCGCGACATCGCCCACGCGGTCACCTCCGCACCGCTGGTCGTCAGCTGCCTGCTGAGCTACGACGCCACCACCGAGGCACTCGACCCGGTCGCCGACTGGACCGGGGTCACGCTGGTCAACGTCGCGAGCGGGTCCCCCACCGAGGTCGCCGCCCTCGACCGGTGGGCCGCCGGTCGCGGCGCGCGCCACCTCGACGGGGCACTGATCTGCTACCCCGACGACATCGGCACCTCGGAGGCAGCCGTCCTGTACTCCGGGTCGGCACAGGCGTGGGAGGAGCACCAGGGGCCCCTGCTCATCCTCGCGGAGTCGTCGCTGCACGTGTCCGAACAGGTCACGGTGGCCAGCGTCCTCAACGTCGGCCTGATCGGGGCCTTCTTCGTCCCGGCGCTGAGCGCCTACGTCGAGGCGGTGACCTACGCCCTGGACAACGGCGTCACTCCCGAAATGCTCGGCCTTCTCAGCCAGGTCTCCCTCGAGAAGCTCCACCAGGAGACGACCCACGTCGCCCAGAGCATCGCGAGCGGCGATCACGCGTCGAACCAGGCCACGGTCGACACCTATCTGGAGGCCGCACGGCCCGCCCTCGACGTCCTGCGGGGAGCCGGCCAGCACGGTCGCGTGCTCGCCGCCGCCGTGGCGAACCTGCGAGCCGCGGCCGACGCCGGTCTGGGCGGACAGGGCTTCGGCGCTCAGAGCCGGACGGCCGCCACCGCACCGCGCCCTGGCGACGGGAGATGACATGCGGACCGACAACGTCGAATGCACCACCTTCACCGGATGGATCGACCCGCCCGGCGACGTCGGGTCCGCGCTCTCCGGCGATCTCGCCTGCGACGTCGCCGTCGTCGGCGGCGGCCTCGGCGGCATGTCCACCGCGCTGCGCCTGGCCGAGCGCGGCCTGGACGTGGTGCTGCTGGAGACCCACTTCTGCGGGCACGGCTCCAGCTCGCGCAACGCCGGTCAGCTGGCCGGCGGGCCGGGCGGTGACATCCAGCTGCTCAACATGCTGCACCGCGAGAAGTTGCCCGGCATCGTCCGGTTCGCGGAGAACGCGGCGCACCACGTGGAAGACCTGATCGAGCGCCTCGCCATCGACTGCGACTACGAGCCGACCGGCAACGTCGGTGCCGCGGTGTCACGAGGTCAGCTGGGCCGCGTACGCCGCGTCGCGAAGATCCTGGAGAAGTGCGGGGCGAAGGTCGAGCTCGGCACGAGCGCCGAACTCGGCATTCCCCGCGGATTCCTCGGTGGGCTCCGCGAGCCCGTCGGCGGGACGATGAACCCCGGGAAGTTCACGATGGGCGTCCGGGGCGCCGTCCTCTCCTCGGGCGCGCGAGTGTTCGAGCGGACGAAGGTCACCGACGTCCGGACGGCCGGTGACCGGGTGGCCATCACAACCCCGGGCGGCCGAATTCAAGCGAGGAATGTGGTGCTCGCGACGAACGCCTTCGGCGGCGAGCTCTCGATCACACCGAAACGACTGTCCGTACCCATCTGGATCGGCGAGGTCGAGACCGAGCCGATCGATCCCGAGCGACTGGCCACACTGGGCTGGACCAGCCGCTCCGGGCTGGTGACTCAGCACAACTTCATGGAGAGCTACCGGCTGACCAACCGCAACACGATCGTGTTCGGCGTCCGCAGGCTGGAGCGACGGAAAACCCACCCCCTCCCGTTGAAGGAGCCCGGGAAGCCGCTCGTGGCCGAGCTCGCCCGCGCGTTCGCGACCCGCTTCCCCGCGCTGGCCGACGTGGCGGCCGCTCGCGCCTGGGGAGGGTGGATCGCGATCACCTCGACGTGGCTGCCGCTCGCCGGGCGGATCCGGGACAACATCTACTACTCGATCGCCTGCAACGGCCACGGACTCGGCCAGGCGCCGTACCTCGGCTCGCTCATCGCCGACCGGATCGTCGACGGCGAGCGACACGTGGATCTGAAGGCGCTGTGGAGGGAGAAACCCGAGTTCGGGCGGCCCATGATGATGGGGGCGCCCGGACTGCGCACCATCTGGGCCGTCGACCGGTTCAACGACCGGATCAACGGCAGCCGGCGCAACGCACGTCGGGGCGCGGCGCCGGTGAACCGACCTCGAGGCCGGTGACCCGCAGACCACGCGCGGTGTCGATGACGCCGCGGGAACCGTTGACGCGGACACCCGGCCCCGCACATACTCGATTTCGATTCGATTTTTACTTTTAGGAGCTGGCAGATGATCACGACGGGTCCGACGGGCCGGCAGGCCCCCACCGCAGGCGAGGACGGGCCGAACCACGTCGATGTCCTGATCATCGGCGCCGGCATCGCCGGGATCTCCGCCGCCCACCACCTGACGAGCTCTCGCCCCGGCACCTCGATCGCGATTCTCGAGGCACGCGACGAGATCGGTGGCACCTGGAGCTTCTTCCGCTACCCGGGGCTGCGTTCGGACTCCGACATGGCGACCTACGGCTTCGGCTTCGAGCCGTGGACGAGCCCCCTGTCGATCGCTTCCGGTACCGACATCCTCGAGTACCTGCACAAGACCGTCGACGACTGCGATCTCCGGCGGCACATCCGGTTCGGTCACAAGGCGCTCTCGGCGGACTTCGACACCTCGGCCGGACTCTGGACGGTCACCGTGCGGCGCGAGGGCAACCCCCGCCCCACAACGCTGACGTCACGGTTCCTGTTCGTCAGCGCGGGTTACTACGACTACGAGTCGGCCTTCACGCCGGACTTCGAGGGTGTCGAGGACTTCCGGGGGACCGTCGTGCATCCGCAGTTCTGGCCCCAGGACCTCGTCTACACCGACAAGAACGTAGTCGTGGTCGGCAGCGGGGCCACCGCGGTCACGCTGATCCCGTCGATGGCACCGCTGTCCAGGCACACCACGATGCTGCAGCGGTCCCCGAGCTACGTCCTCACGCTCCCCGCGACCGACCACCTCGCCCACGCTCTCAACAAGGTGCTCGGTCAGCGGCGAGCACAGCGCTACGTCCGGCGCAAGAACATCGCCGTCACGAGGACCCTCTACAGGTGGAGCAAACGGTTCCCGAAGCTGATGCGCAGGCTCCTCATCGCGCAGGTGCGGGCCCAGCTCCCCGAGCACGTCGACGTCGACACGCACTTCGCACCCCGGTACAACCCGTGGGAGCAGCGCCTGTGCATCGTGCCGGACGGCGACCTGTTCAAGGCCGTCTCCAGCGGTGATGCCTCGATCGTGACCGATCGCATCGCGAGGTTCACGCCGACGGGAATCCAGCTGGAGTCCGGCCAGCACCTCTCCGCCGACATCGTCGTCACCGCGACCGGTCTCAACCTGCTGCCCTTCGGCGGGATCTCGCTGAGCGTCGACGGGGAACCCGCCGAGCTGTCCGAGCGGTTCGCGTTCAGGTCGATGATGGTGTCGGGGCTGCCGAACCTCGCCTACGCCATCGGTTACAGCAACATCTCCGCTACGCTCAAGTTCGACCTGGTCGCCGAGCACCTCTGCCGCCTGCTCGACTTCATGGACGCCTACGGCCATGACACGTTCGTGCCCGTCCCGGACAACCCCGGGATGCGCCGCAGCCCGATCCTCGAGCTGCAGGCCGGCTACGTCCAGCGGGGCATCGCCGCCTTCCCGCACGCCGGGGACGAGGGCCCGTGGACCGTCGAGCAGGCCTACGAGAAGGACGTCGAGCGCCTGCGACACGGGCGGGTCGACGACCCCCAGCTGCACTTCAGCAGCGTCCGAGACCGGGACCGCCCCCGAGCGGCCGATCCCGAGGACGAACACCGGGCCACGGCCACCTCCGTGCGGGGACGGTGAACGGCATGGCCACGGCATCGCGCCACGAGCTGACGTTCACCAGCGGCGGCGTCGCCTGCGCCGCCTGGCACATCCCCGCCACCGGCGACGCCCTCGCCTCCGAGGCCGGCCGTCCCTGCGTGGTCATGGCCCACGGGTTCGGAGGTACGCGCGACACCGGCCTGCTGCCCTACGCCGAGGCGTTCGCCACCGCGGGCATCGACGCCTTCGTCTTCGACTACCGCGGGTTCGGCGCCTCCGAAGGCAGACCACGGCAGGTGATCTCCTACCGGGACCAGCGGCGGGACTACCACGCCGCGGTGGACGCCGTACGCCGACTTCCCGGCGTGGACCCCGACCGGATCGGCCTGTGGGGCACCTCGTACTCGGCGGGCCACGCGATCGTCGTCGCGGCGCACTCCCCGTGGGTGAGTGCGGTGGTCTCGATGACGCCCGCTTCCGACGGGCTGGCCGGCCTCGGACTGATCGCCTCCGCCGAGGGCGTCGGCCACCTGGCCCGGTTGGCGGTCCTCGGTATCGCCGACCTCGTCGGCGGCATCCGCGCCAAGGGGCCGCGCATGGTCCCGATCGTCGGCCGGCCCGGAAGCGACTCGATGATCACCGCGCCCGGCGGCGAAGAGGCCTACACCTCGATGGCGGGCCCGACCTGGCGCAACGAGACCGCGGCGCGTCACGCGCTCGAGGTCGGCCGCAACAGGCCGACGATCCACGCCCGCAAGGTGACCTGCCCCGTGCTCGTGCAGGTCGGCAAGGCCGACCGCGTCGTGCCGGTCAAGGCCGCGCGCACGATGGCGAGCAAGCTCGACAACGGCGTCGTCAAGGAGTACCCGGTCGACCACTTCGACGTCTACGACGGCGTGTGGCAGCGGCGCGCACTGGCCGACCAGCTCGAGTTCCTGAGCCGGGTGCTCCGCTGATGCGCGCCACGAAGCCCACCCGACCGCGGCGAGCTCCGATTCGCTCAACGCGCTCCCGGCCAGGGCGATCTGGGGCGCACGTTCGACGAGACCACGGTGAGGCACGCCCACGGTCTCGCGAGCGATCGGGGATTCCTGCGCGAGGACGAGCACTCCCGCGTCGTCGAGATCGTCGACAGCTTCCCCATGACCGCCACGAGCGAGATCCTCAAGTGCGAGCTCGCGTGAACCTCGCAGAACAGGAGTGACATGAGCACCTTCGACTACATCGTGGTCGGTGCGGGTTCGGCCGGCGCCGTCGTGGCCAACCGCCTCAGCTCCGACCCGGCCGCGCAAGTGCTGCTGGTCGAGGCGGGCGGCAAGGGCGCGGACACGAACGTCAAGATCCCGGCCGCCTTCGCCAAGCAGTTCAAGACACCGCTGGACTGGGAGTACTACACCGAACCCGAGCCCCACCTCGAGGAGCGGCGAGTCTACCACCCGCGCGGAAAGATGCTCGGCGGTTCGAGCGGCCAGAACGCCATGATCTACATCCGCGGGAACCGGTCGGACTACGACGGCTGGGCCGAGGACGGGGCAACCGGCTGGTCCTACGACGAGGTGCTGCCGCTGTTCATCCGCTCGGAGCGCAACAGCCGCGGAGCCGGCACGTTCCACGGCGCCTCCGGACCGCAGCACATCGAGGACCCCCGATCACCCAACCCGCTGAGCCGGCGCCTCGTCGATGCCATGGTCTCCAGCGGCATCGCCGCCAACACCGACTTCAACGGCGCCGCCCAGGAGGGCGCGGGCCTGTACCAGGTGACCCAGCAGCGCGGGAGCCGCTGGACCACGAACGACGGCTACCTCCGCCCCGCACGGAAGCGCCCGAACCTGACCGTCATGACCGAGGCCCAGGTCACCCGCGTCCTCATCGAGCGCGGACGGGCGTACGGCATCGAGGTCGCCGTGGCAGGCCTGCGCCGGACGAGTCACGCCACCCGCGAGGTCGTGCTCAGCGCGGGCGCCTTCGGGACACCACACCTGCTGATGCTCTCGGGCGTCGGCCCGGCCGACCACCTCACCGGCCACGGCATCGAGTGCGTGGTCGACAACCCGCACGTCGGTGCGCACCTGATGGACCACCCGATGTACATGCTCAACTACGAGACCTCGGCGAAGGGCACGCTGGCGAACGCCGAGTCGCCCGTCCAGCTGGTCAAGTACCTCACGGCCCGGCGCGGCCTGCTGACGTCGAACATCGGCGAGGCAGGCGCGTTCTTCCACACCAGGGACGGGCTCGACGCGCCCGACATGCAGTTGATCGGGGGGCCCGCCTACTTCCGTGACCACGGTTTCGCCACCCACGACGGCGCGGCGCTCGCACTCGGGTGTTCGCTGGTGGGCTCCCGCAGCACCGGAGCCGTCCGGCTGGCCTCCGGCGACCCCCTGAGCAAACCGTCGGTCCGTTTCGACTACTTCAGCGACCCCGGCGACATGGAGGCGATGGTCACCGGCATCGAACGGGCCCGCGAGGTCGCGGCGAGCAGGGCGATGGGCGGCCTCGTCGGCGAGGAGATCCACCCCGGCCCCGCGAAGCGGACCCGCCGGGAACTGGAGCAGGAGATCCGTGCCGGCGTCGACCACACCTACCACCCCAGCTGCACGGCGCGGATCGGCTCGGAGACCGAAGGCGTGGTCGACGCGTCCCTGCGCGTGCACGGCATCGCCGGCCTGCGCGTCGCCGACGCCTCGGTCTTCCCGAACATCCCGCACGGCAACACGCACGCCCCGACGATGATGGTCGGCGAGAAGGCCTGCGACCTGATCAAGGCCGACCGTTGACCGGGCGCCGCGGGACCGGGACGGGCGAGGCCGCCGTCGACGCGGCGGTCCGGCACGTGCGTGAGGGTGAGCAGACCTGGGCCGCCACCAGCCTGGCCGAGCGGCGCGCCCTGCTGACCCGGATGCAGCAGCTGGTGGCCGAGCACGCCCAGCGCTGGGTCGAGGTCGCGGCCTCGATCAAGCAACTGTCCGCCACCTCGCCCCTGCTCGGCGAGGAGTGGATCAGCGGACCGTGGGCCCTGTCCGGCTATCTCACCGCCCTGGGAGAGTCCCTGGACCACCTCGCGGGCGGAGCCAGCCCGCTCACGGGATTCTCCTCCCACCGGGCGCCCGGGGACCGCGTCGCGATCGACGTCCTGCCGCATCACGTCTTCGACCGGCTCCTGCTGAGCGGGTTCCGCGCCGAGGTGTGGCTGCAGCCGGGGGTCACCGTCGAGGAGGCGAGGGCGACGGCAGGGCTCGGTCTGCTCCGACCGGAGCAGACAGGCGGCGTTTGCGCGGTCCTCGGCGCGGGCAACATCTTCTCGATCGCCCCGCTGGACGTGCTGTACCAGCTCTACGCCGAGAACCGCGTGGTCGTCCTGAAACTGAACCCGGTCACCGACCCGCTCAAACCGGTGTTCGAGGCCGTGTTCGCCCCCTTCCTCGAGCTCGGCGTCATGGAGATCATGACCGGCGGGGCCGGCACGGGAGCGGCGCTGGTCGACCACCCGGTGGTCACCGCCGTGCACATGACCGGAAGCGAGGCCACCCACGACGCGATCGTGTGGGGCACCGGCGAGGCCGGACGGGCTGCCCGCGAAGCCGGAGAGCCGCAGCTCGCCAAGCCGGTGACCAGCGAGCTCGGTGGCGTCGCCCCCGTCATCATCGTCCCCGGGCGGTGGTCGAAGGCCGACCTGCGGTACCAGGCCCGGCACGTCGCGACCCAGCGCCTGCACAACTCCGGCTCCAACTGCATCGCCACGCAGGTCGTGCTCGTCAGCAGCGACTGGGAGCAAAAGGACGCCTTCCTCGACGAGCTGCGCGCCGCCCTCGCGGCAGCCCACCCGAGAACGGCCTGGTACCCGGGGTCAGCGGAGCGCATCAACGAGGCGCGGGCCCGCCACGAGCGGACGGCGGAGGCCGCTGCCGACCGGGAGCGCGCCCTGCTCCGCGGTCTGGACCTGGACGACCCGCGGGAACCAGCGTTCCGCACCGAGTACTTCGCCCCCGTACTCGGTGTCGCCGAGCTGCCCGGTGAGGGTGCGGGGTTCCTCTCGGCGGCCGTCACCGCGGCCAACACGACCCTGCGCGGAACGCTGGGCGCCAACATCGTCATCCACCCGCGCACTCGCAAGGAGCTGGGAGCGCGGCTCGACGAGGCCGTCGCGAACCTCCGCTACGGCACGATCGGCATCAACGCCTGGACCGGTGTCGGCTACCTCACCCCGCGCGCCACCTGGGGCGCCTTCCCCGGGCACACCCTCGACGACATCCGGAGCGGGATCGGCGTCGTCCACAACGCACTGCTGCTCGCACGCCCCGAACGCACCGTGGTCACCGGTCCGTTCCGGCCGCTGCGCCGCTCGCTCCTGCACGGCGAGCCCTCGATCAGCCCGACCCCGCCGTGGTTCGTCGACAACCGCACCGCGCACATCACCGGACGACGACTCACAGCCTTCTCGGCCCGTCCACGCTGGAGATCGCTCCCGGCGATCTTCGCCGCAGCCATCCGCGGCTAGGACCGCCCCCCGACTACACAACCGACCGAAAGGCCCTCATGCCCACCACCAGCCCCGTTCGCCAGGCCGACCGCCTCTGCCACGACCTCCTGTCGCCCGACGAGGTGCGCGAGGTCCGGTCACGGACCCGCGAGATCGCTGAGAACAGCGTCGCGCCTGCCGCGCGCCGGATCGCCAACGGCGATGAGAAGGCCGACGGCTTCCCCCGGGACGTGTTCGACTCCCTCGCCGACGCCGGACTCTTCGGTGTGCCCTTCGGGTCCGAGGTCGGCGGCGACGGCCTGGTCCACCCGGTCACGGCGACCGCCGTCGCGATCGAGGAGCTGGCCTACTTCTCGAGCAGCATCGCGGCGGTGTTCGACGTGCACTGCATCCTCGCCGGCAATGCCCTGACCCACGGCACCCCCGCGCAGCGACGACAGTGGCTGAGCCGGGTTGCCGACGGCTCCGTCGTCGGCGCCTTCGCCACCACCGAACCCGAGGCATCCTCGGACCTGAGCCCGCAAGCGGTCCAGACCGTCGCCGTCCAGCAGGGCGACACCTGGATCCTCAACGGCCGCAAGCGGTGGATCTCCAACTCACCCGTCGCGGGATTCATAGTCACCCTCACCCGCACCGGCGACAGGTTGTCGATGTTCATCGTCGACACCTCCCTGCCCGGAGTGCGAGTCGGCACACCCGACCAGAAGATGGGCAACCGCGGTCAACTCACCGCCGACGTGTGGTTCGAGGACGTCGAGCTGACGAACGACTCCCTGCTCGGTGGCGAGCCGGGGCAGGGCCTGCGGCACGCGTTGGCGACCCTCACCCTGGGCCGCGTCGGCATCGCCGCCGCCGGTGTCGGCATGGCGCAGGCCGCGTTCGACCACGCTGCCGCGCACTTGTCGGCCCGCGAGGCTTTCGGACGAAAGCTGGCCGCCAATCAGCACTGGCAGTTCCTCCTCGCCGACCGCGCCACGGAGCTCGAGAACGCCCGCAGCCTCTACCTCAAGGCCGCACTGCGCCGCGACGCCGACGATATCTTCCCCGAGCCGGAGGCAGCGATGGCCAAGTACTACGCCACCCGGCTCTCGGTCGACATGGCCCGCGACGCCGTCCAGGCGTTCGGCGGGCTCGGCTTCGCCCGCGAGCTCAGCGCCGACAGCACCTCCGGGCCCGTCGAGGCGATCTATCGCGACAGCAAGATCGGCGAGATCTACGAAGGCACCAACGAGATCCAGAAGTGGGTCATCGCCCGCAACATCTTCGGCAAGGAGATCACCGGATGAGCCTGACCGGTCGCACCCTGCTCATGTCGGGCGGCAGCCGCGGCATCGGCCTGGCCGTCGCGGCCGCCGCCGCGCGCCGCGGGGCCAACATCGTTCTGCTCGCCAAGACCGACCAGGCGCACCCCCGGCTCCCCGGGACCGTCCACACCGCAGCCGCGGAGATCGAAGAGGCAGGCGGACAGGCCGTGGCGGTCGTCGGCGACGTCCGGGACGAGGACTCGGTGAGCAACGCCGTCGCGCAGGCAGCCGCACGGTTCGGGGGCATCGACATCGTCGTCAACAACGCCTCCGCGCTGGCCGTCGACGGCACCGACCACCTGTCGATGAAGCAGTTCGACCTGATGACCCAGATCCAGTTGCGCGGCACCTACCTGCTCACGAGCTCGGCCATGCCCTACCTCCGCGCGGGGACCAATCCGCACGTCCTCTCGCTGTCACCGCCGCTCAACCTGTCGCCCAGGTGGCTCGGCGCGCACCCCGCTTACACCACGGCCAAGTACGGCATGACGATGTTGACCCTGGGATGGGCCGAGGAGTACGCCGAGCGAGGAATCGCGGCGAACTGCCTGTGGCCGCAGACCTACATCGCCACGGCCGCGGTCAAGAACGTCCTCGGCGGGGACGCGGCGCTGGAGCGAGCCCGGACACCCGCGATCGTCGCCGATGCCGCCGTCACCGTCCTCGAGCGGTCCGCAGCCACCTGCACGGGAAACACTTTCCTCGACGTCGATGTCCTGCACGAGGCTGGCATCACCGACCTGACGCCCTACGGCGGTACCCGCGAGCTCGAGCACGACATCTTCGTCGACCGCCCGCACGACCCGCCCGCACGGGAGGACATGCGGTGAACACCCGGTTCGAGAACGGAACAGCGACCGTCACCGGAGCGAGCAGGCATCGTGATCGGCTGGTCCTCCCCGCGGCGCACGCCCGCCGTGCTCCCCACCGGGAGCGGACCTTCGGGATCGCTTTGACCGATGGACTCAGGCCGTGACTGTCGTGGGTGTCGGCCGCGGAGACCACCAGCGGCAGACCGCCCCGAGGAAAGCAGGCGGATCGTCGAGCCGGCCCTGCCACGAGCGAGGCGGGCTGGGCCCGGTCAGCGCTCCCCTTGCGTGGCGCGCACCGTGGCCGCATCGACCACCACACGGGTCCACTCGATCGCGCCCCGGACACCGAGATCGTCCAGCACGGCCTGGTGCCGCTTGCGCCACAGCCCGGCCTCGGTCCACCGCTGAAACCGGCGGTGTGCCGTGGGCACGGTGACTCCGAACGACGGCGGCAGGTCCCGCCAGACGCCTCCGCTGACGAGCACGTACACGACCGCGGCCAACACCGCAAGATCACCAGCTGCCGTGCCTCCGCCCTGTGGACGCTGTTGAAACCGCGGAATCAACGGCCGGGCCTGCCCTCACAGTGTCATCCCACCGGCCTCGAACGTGGGCGGAGCGAGCGCTCGGGCCAGGTTCCGTTGTGGGGTCGGTCGGACAGAATCCGGACGTCAGGCGGAGCCGCTCGACGATTTCACGCTGGTGGTCGGTGGTCCGGATCGACGGGCCGAACACGTCGCCCACGCCGGTGGCGAGCAGGTCCTGGTGGTGCTCGCGGGAACCACAGGCTTCGGACGTGCGGCCGCGTGCTCCGGGACCGCGTCCCAACCGTCGAGCAGCTCGGCGACTCGTGCCGCGTTCGCGGTCGCGCATTCCCGGGACAGGCCTCCTCGGGGGATCGCGAGGACACTGACCGAGACGGTCATCCGGTCGCGGTTGCACTGCGTGTCATCGCCTGGAACGGGCAGCTGGGGACCTGTCACGTGTCGGGAATTGTCCGGGAAAGGCCGGACGGTATTCGATGGAATCCACTCCGCACCGCGAAATATTTTCGCGAATTTGCCTCGTCCACAATTTCATCAACCGAAACGCCGAACAGTAATCCACCAACGAAGGAGAATCTATTCACCATGGAGTTAACGGACTTGATGGTCTTGACTCGGGCGTGATGCGATTTCGATCGCAAGGAGTTACTTCTCGCATCCGAAACATGGAGACTACGACCATATGCTGTCCAAGCAGTACGTGACCGACATTATTTTCAGTGGCCTCGATTCCGATGGTGACGGCAGGATCACGGAGTCGGATGTGAGCGGGGCTGCCCGGACGATGACGCAGCAGGTCACCGAGAACACGGTTTCCAACCCCGCGGGAGCGTTGCAGGGAGCGGTGAGCGGTGGCGCCGAGACTCCCGCCAAGGCGACGAAGGCCGCAGAGGCTTTCACCGGTTTTTGGAGCGAGATCCGGTCGGTCGCGCAGGTGGGCGACGACGGAGCGATCAGCAAGGACGGTTTCCGTCGAGCCATGGACAAGCTCGCCGAGGAGAACATGGATGATGTCGTACGACCATCCGCCGAGTCGCTGTGGGGAATTGTCGAGCTCAGCGGCAACGACGCGATAACCCGGAAGGTGATCGAGGATTTCGTCTCCGATTCGGGAATCGACGTCGATGTCGATTCCTACTTGGCCGAGGTCGACCAGAACGGTGACGGCGAGGTGAGCAAGGACGAGGTCGTCGCGGCCTTTTCCGCGTGGAACGAGCGTCCTTGATTATTGGTGCCGGACTTCGACGAGCGGTTCGGTGACTTCTTCGGAAGAACACCGAGCCGCTCGTCGTCACGTTTGACGACCTTTCCGAAGGTCGGGGTAGCGCTCCGGTCGACGTCCCCGTGGCAGCAGCGCGTTCGCGGTGTCGACGATCGACCTACGTCGTACCCCTCGTTGCTGGACCGATGTCAGGAACCGAGAGGGTGGAACCCGGGGGCGGCGGGTTCCACGGCGGCAGGCGTCCCGAGGGCGAAGTTGCCGCTGTGGACGAACTGATCGCGGTGCTCACCGAGGAAGCCGGGGCTGGGATCGCTCTCGGTGAGCGCGGTGGCGCAGGGAGCGAGGTCGAGGTCGGTGGCGACGAGGTAGAGGGTTTGCAGCAGGCAGCCGACTTCGCGGTAGATGAGGCTGAGCGTCATCGCACCGTACTTGCACTGGATGCGCCGAAAGTACGAGGCGAGGTAGAGGCTCACCGGGGGTGGGGTGTCGACGAGCATGGGGCCGCAGAGGAATCTGCGTTGCAGTTCGTCGTGTTCGTCGTTCCAGTGCTGCAACTGGTGGAGTTCGTGAGTGAAGGGGTCGTAGTGGTAAGCACCGGGTTCGAGACCGGTGACGTCGCGGACGACGAGATACAGCTCGGTGCTGTGTCGTGCGCCGCCGGAGGCGCTGGGGCGGCGTGTCGTCTGCCAGGTCCACTCCCCCAGCCATCCCCGCACGCGTGCGGCGGTGCCGAGAAACGCCGCGAGTCGGTCCAGCGTCAGCGGTGTGGTGGCGAAGTCGCGGATGCTGCGGCGGCTGCTCAGCACCTCGTCGAGAGGTTTGCTCGGCAGCTCCGATTCGAGCAGCGGGATCGTGTGCAGTACCTCGGCGTGCTGTAGCCGCGCGTCCGGGATCTCGGACCGTCGCACTTTCTGCTTACCGCCCCGGCCCGAGCGCGCGTGCACGGCGAGCTCGCTCGTGGACCATTCGCCATGGTACTGCGGGAGAGCGTCGGCCCCGTCGTCGCCGACCACCTCCACCAGACCCACTCGGGCCATGCGCTGCAGCAGGGCGTCCAGTTCCTCGGAGCTGTAGCCGTTCAGGTGCAGCTCTCCGGGACCGGCCGGTGTGGACATCCGATTGAGCAGCCGCAGCAGGGAGGGGTCGACGCGGTACTTGCTGTGGGAGCGTGCATCGACGACGCCCACGCGGTCGCCGTCGTCCCACTCCATGAACAGCCAGGGGTTGCGCTGATATCGAGACACGATCATCTCCGTTCAGGGATTCGGACGGAACAGGCAGCCGTGGAGCAGGGTGGCGGTCGGCGGCTCAGTGGAGAACCGCCCGGAATCGAACGCACCGCGCGGCAGGAAGGTGAGCGGGTGCTCTCCGGCCTCGGCCACTGCCGGTGCGACGGCGGCCGAACGGTAGATCCGCAGTGGACCCAGCCCCGCGCTGACCAGCAGGTTCATTTCCTCCCACAGGCTGCGTCCGGGGCGCACTCCGGGATTCGGGGTGTCGCTGCCGATCACCCAGCGCACGCCCGCGTGATCCAGCTCCCCGATCGCCGCGGACAACCGAGCCACGGCCTGACGGGCGGTGATCAGCTGCGTCGCTCCCCAAGGGCGCGCCGCGGTGGGAAGCTGTCGCCACAGGGCCGCCCACCCCGGGGCGTGGTCGGGGAAGGTCCAGTCGCTTTCGGCTTCGCGGACCAGCTGGTGCTGCACGAGCAGTGTCGGACAGATCGCCGTACCCCGCGGCAGGTCCGGCCAGGCGTCACCGTGGTCTCTGCCCGCCCAGTGACGCAGCACGGCACGGGTTCCCCTGCTGCCGTCCCCGCGCGGGGTGAGGCAGGCCAAGTGCTGGAGTTCGTCGACCCCCGCGTCCAGGGCGGCCCGGTACTCTCCCGGCGGGGGATGGAGGGTGACCCGCAGCCCGCGGTCGTGGGCGAGTCGAACCGCCGGTTCGACCAGCTCACCCGGGAACCGGTCGTAGAGCTTGAGCCAAGCTGCGCCGCGTTCGGCGGCCGCGTCCACCAGGTTGGGCAGCTCCGCCGCATCCCGCCAGGGCGCGGCGAAGGGCAACCGCTGTTTGCCCGGACGGTCCAGCAGCGGGCCGCCGAGAACGATGTCGGGCACCGGCTCGGCACAGCACCGGCCGGTGGGAACCGCCTGGTCGGCACCGACGGTGGAACCGAGGTCACGGATCCTCCCGATGCCGTGACGCACGTAGTCGGTCAGGCGCACCTGCGGGTGCAGGTGCACGTGGGCATCGTAGAGCGCGGGGGCGGCGATGCTCTCGGGAAGCCGCAGGACGGGCGAGACCGTGTCCTCGGCACGGCCCACCTTCCAGCCGCCGGTGGGCAGCACCGTGATGTCTCGCCTGCCACGGTCCACTCCCCCAGGACCCAGAATGCCGCCGACCTCGATCCGGTACGGGCCGGACGCACGGCACACGGCATGCGCGATTCGAGCACTGTCCATCCGCGTCAGCCCATGGGAACCGGGTAGGGGTTGAGCTCGTCCTCGGCCTGCGGAGTCGCGCGCAGGCCCATCCGTACCGGGGCCTGGTAAACCCGGGAACCGCCCAGCCGCCGGAAGGCCGGGGAAAAACTGATCGGCTGCAAACCGGGTACCACGGTCCGGACCACGGTGACGCCGCACTCGGCGACGTCGACCGGGGTGATGTCGGTGGCGAGGCAGCGGTGTCCGCTCCCGGAAAGCAGTCCGACGAGCCGATGAACCGCCTCCGCGTCGCTCAGCGGTTCGGACGGCGGGCTCGGTGCCGGGTGCAGTGGCCCCTCGTGCATGAAGTCGAGGATCGGGATCCGGCTGCGGTGGCAGTAGTAGGTGGTGAAATCCCAGATATCGCTGGGTTCGCGCGTGGGGTCCAGTTCCCCTCCGGAGGCGGCGAAGCGCCAGTACATGCTGAAGACGTGCTCGAGTTCCTCGGCCGCACCGAGCAGCGCCGCGTAGGGGCCGACGTCGGCCCGGAATCCGCACAACGCGACCGGGCGCTCCGGTGTGTCGACGCGGCCCAGCACGACGACGGCGGGGATGCCGGTGTCGGTGGTGAGGTCCTTGACCGTCAACGAGATGCCGCGCCGGGTCATCCCCTCCAGAACGTCGCGGGCACGGCAGCTCGGCAGGCTCCGCCAGTCGAGCGTCGGGCGGATGAGGCGGTTGTACCAGAACACGGCCATCGCATCGCGCTCGGCGGTTTCCTGCAGCCCACCACGGAGAGCCTGCGCGGGGGCGCTGCCCGCGGCCAGACCGGTGGAGACGGGGTGGAACAGGCGTTCCCGCTTGCGGGGCGGCAGGTACGGGACATACACCGCGCAGGCGGGCACGTAGTGCTGCTCACCGGTTTCGAGATCCACTCCGGCTGTCCAGTCGATCACCAGATCCGGCTCGTAGGGAAACAGTGTGCCCGTCGCCCGCTCGTACTCCCGTTCCGAACCGAGCGGGAGATCGCGGGGGTCAACGGCCGTCGTGCCCAGCTCCGCCAGGGAGCCGCGGACGAACTCGTCGGGGTCGTAGATGCCGGCCGCGTAGCGCTCCAGCGTTTCCCCGATCGCGCACACCTCGGCCTCGACCGGATCGTGCTTGGTGGCCCCACCCACCGTCGAGGACCGCACCGGCGAGAACCACGTCGTATCGGTGCCGCCGCGCCCCCAGGCCATCGTGGAGTCCACCGCGGATCCGGGATCGTCCGGCCCGGTCACGCGGATTCCTGCGATGATGCCGGTCAGCGGGTCCACCGCACGTCGCAGCCGCTCGGCATTACCCGCCGACGAGGCGGACTCGGCGGTGGCGGCCGACTCGACGAGCGCCGTGGCGGGCGGGCCCACGTGGTCCCGGCACGCCGGGCAACAGGGGGTGTGCAGGAGTGGATGTGTCGTTCGTCGGCAGGTGTCCAGATCGAGGTCCACGAGGCCCTCGGGGCAGGATCCGGGAGCGGTGATCGCCCGGAGTGCCTGGTGCGCCAGCAGACCCGCCGCGGCGGCGGTGCTGGGCCATCCGGCATCGGAGGCGGTACCCAGCAGCATCTCCAGCGGGAGGCGGCCGAGCTCCTGATCAGACCGATTGGACCGGATCCTCGAGGCAAGGCACAGTGGGCAGGCCGTGTCCGGAGGGCGCAACACCGCGAAGTACACGCGGGCCCCGGCCACGGCGAAAACGAGCACCGGCACTCCCTCACGCACCGCCCGCTCCGAGCGCTCCCGCACTGTCTCGTCGGGAGCCGTCAGCGGAAGGACCACGACCCCCGAACCGGCGTCGACTTCGACGCCGAAATCCACCAGCGCGCCGGTGACGGCCGAGCTCAGTTGATCCCCACCGACGACCTCGGCCCGCAGGTCGGTGCTCCAGGAGTGCGCGAAGGACGGGTGCCGGCGCATCGGTTCGTCGTTCGGAACCAGGAGATCGCGCTCGGCCAGATCCGACAACGCCGTTCCCGGCAGCTCACACAACCGCGGCTCGCCCTCGGCGTGCTCGCCGCGCAACCGCAACGGCGCACCGTCGCCGCGGCACACGTACAGATGTTCCCCGGAATGACGAAACCTGACGTCACGGCGCGGGACCAACGCCGACCACAGTGGTGCCACCGACTACCTTCCTGTACGGAACAAATGCGGGATGCCGCCGGAGCCCATAGGTGCCCCCGGCAGAGAGGGGCGGACCCGCGGACGAAGATCCGCCCACGGACCCGAAACGGGGAGTGGCGCACCCCTATTCGTCGTCCTCGACATCCGCGGCGACGAAAGTCATGGTCATGGTGAACGGGACCACCTCGGGCTCCGGGCTCTCGACGACCTCGAACGGCTCTTCCTTGTAAGCATCCACAGGAGACACCTCCACTCGTTCGGAATTCTTCACCAGGCGCCGTCGGCGCCGACCCCGAATTTGACAGCAACACCCGAGGAAATCAAAGAAAT
The DNA here is from genome assembly GCF_013408175.1 of Actinopolyspora biskrensis. GTDB lineage: Bacteria > Actinomycetota > Actinomycetes > Mycobacteriales > Pseudonocardiaceae > Actinopolyspora > Actinopolyspora biskrensis. The sequence goes on along the minus strand of NZ_JACBYW010000001.1, from coordinate 682,040 downwards.
ACGCCCGAAAGTGCTTTGCTCGGGTCTGCCCACACCGCCGAACCCGCGTTGCCGGCGGGTGGATCGCGATGGTAAGTACTTCTGGCGCGATGGAGCGGACCCGCGGACGGAGCCGCGCCCGCGGGTCCCGACACGAATGAGGCAACACGTGTTCACCTATTCGTCGTCCTCCACATCCGACGAGACGAAACTTGCGGTCGCACTAATCGGGACCACCTCGGGCTCCGGGCTCTCGACGACCTCGAACGGCTCTTCCTTGTAAGCATCCACAGGAGACACCTCCACTCGTTCGGAATTCTTCACCAGGCGCCGTCGGCGCCGACCCCGAATTTGACAGCAACACCCGAGGAAATCAACGGAACGCACCCGAAAGCATCACTGGTGTTTCGCGGAAAGGCCGCGCAGACCACTCGAAAGAATGACCACAATTGTGGCAGAGACAATACCCCGGCACCATAGGTGCATTCCGATCGATCAGGACGGACAAGTGATGCCACGAGAAGAACCTCGCACCGAGCCCGACCCGGCGCTGTTCCGGTCCGATCTCGAGTTCGTCTCCGGCCGCGACGGGACGAACCACCGGGACTGGGAACAGCTGACGCGGCATGCTCATGCCGAGGGGCTCTTCCCGGAGCACGGCATGAACGTCCCGCTGGCACCGGCGGTGACCACCCTCGAGCCCGCTGCCGAGCAGGTTTTGGTGACCCGCCTGCGGCACGTGCTCGAGGCCGCGGACCGAGTGGCCGCGCACTACGGCGACGACGCGGAGCTGCAGCGGTTCCTCCAGCTGCCCGAACCGGTGCACGAGTGCGCCTTGGCGGAACCACGCCGAGACCGCTACATCGACTACAACCGTTTCGACCTGGCCGGAGACCGGCTGAGCGCCCTGCGCGTGCTCGAGCTGGGAGGGGATTTCCCGGTACTGTCCAACACGGGAGGAGTGCTCAACAGGTGCTGGCGCCGCACCACGGGCATCGGCGCGCTGGTCCGGCAGTACCCGGCGGCGCACTTCGAACATCCCGGCTGGATGGTGTCCGCGCTGCTGGAACTGGCCGCCCGTCACGGCACGGCCGTGGACGACGTGGAGCGGATCAGGCTCATCGCCCCGGCTGAACTGCACGCGAGCGCAGAAGTGTTCCTGCTGCAGGACCACATCCGCCTGCACGGCCACACTCCGCAGTGCGTCACGGGCGACGATCCCGACGCCGAGAACTCCGCACTCGGTCTGCTGATGTACACCAACTCCCACCTGGTGCGACAGCCTGTTCGGTTCGCCCCTCTGCTGAAGCGCGTGGCTGACGGGGAGTTGACCGTCTTCAACGGTCTCCGGGGCCGCTTCATCGGCGGCAACAAGCTCACCCTCGCGGTGCTGTCCGATCCTCGCTTCCGCCGGCTGTTCACCGAGGAACAGCGCGGCCACATCGACTCGGTCATCCCGTGGAGCCGGAAACTGGGGGACGGAGTGAGCACGCGAGAAGTGACCGCCCAGCGACTCGACCTCGTCGTCAAATCGCCGTACGACGCGCTGAGCCAGGGTGTCCACCTCGGCCGGGAACACACTCCCGAGCAGTGGCGGGAGGTGGTCGAACGCGGAGCACGGGACGGGTGGATCGCCCAGGAGTACGTCCCGGCGCAACACGTGCATCCCGACAAGCGCCTGACGCACCGCACGCTGACAGCGGCGTTCGTGGACGGCTCCCCTGTCGGTTATCAGGCATGGCTCAGCGCCTCGCGACGCCTCGACATCGATTCCGACGGTGGACTGCAAGCGGTCTTCGGCAGCCACACGGCCCCGGCGCACACCGCCACCGTCCCGCGAAGCGCCCGTCCGTCGACACCGAACGAGGGCGGTCCGGCGAACGCGGGCGAACCGATGACACCGAGCTAGCCGGAGGCCCGTTCCGACCGGCACGACACCCACGAGCAGCGAAGCACGCAGGAAAGTGATGACCAGCACCGCGGACAACGCCGCACCGACCGGGGATTCGACACTGTCGGCGCGGGATCTCCAACTCCCCGCCTGCGGGTGGGACCCCGGACAACGCCGAGCCGTGCTCGAACTGCTCACCGACCGGCTCGACGCGAAACACCGTCTGATGTTCGGGGAACACGACGAACGGCGGGGGGAACATTCCCACGAACTGGCACCGTTGCTGCGCCACCCTCTGAGCTATGCCCACGATCCGTTCGAGGAAACCCCGATCACGCCCTACACGCGGCTGTTCGAACAGGCGGTGCTCGACCACCTCGCCCGGCTCTGGAAGGCACCACCTCGTTCGGACGACCCGTCCGCAGCAGCTCCCTACTGGGGATACGTGACCACGATGGGCGCCACCGAGGGCGCCTTGTACGCCCTGTGGGTGGCACGTGAGTACCTGTCCGGCAAGACACTGGCGACCGACTCCGGCGAGCACGGCCCGTGCCCGGTGTGGGTGCAGGACACCCTGCCGACGGAGAACCCGAACGCGTACACCCCCGTTGCCTTCCACTCGGCCGAGACGCACTACTCGGTGACCAAAGCGCTGCGCATGCTGGGCATCCCCACCTGCTACGAAATGGGCACGCACCACCATCCGAACACCAACCCGCTGTCTCCCGGCGCCCCGTGGCCGCACGAGGTGCCCTGTCAGGACGGTCCGGAAGGACCGGGAAGCGTCGACGTCGACGCGTTGCGGAAACTGGTGGAGTTCTTCGCCGCCAGGGGCCATCCCGTGCTGATCCACCTCAACTGCGGCACGATGATCAAAGGCGCCTACGACGACGTCGAACGCGTCAGCTCCGAACTCCTGCCGATGCTCCGCGAGCACGGCCTGTACCGCCGGGAGATCCAGTGCGGCCGGGACGAGAACGGCACGGAGGTCACCGCGCAGCGGTCGGGGTACTGGATCAACATCGACGGCTCGCTCGGGGCGATGCGCGTGCCCTTCCTGCGCCGAGCCGCCCAGCAGGGCCTCGTGCAGGACTCGGGGGCGGTTCCGAGGTGCGACTTCACAATCCCCGGGGTGAGCTCGATCGTCACCAGCGCCCACAAGCACATCGGCTCGCCCTTGCCCGCCGGGATCGTGATGACCAGGAACGACCCGCACCCGAGCGCACCCGGACAACCGGATGCCATCACTCGCGGCGACACCCTGTTCGGCGGTTCCCGCAACGCGCTGGCCCCGATCTCGTTGTGGAACTTCCTGGCGGCCCACTCCGAGCAGCACCACATCGACACCGTCGCCGACGAACTGCGCACAGCGCAGGAACTGCACCGCGAACTGGCCTCACTCGACACCGAGTGGGGCGCACGACGCGGCCCGTGGTCGCAAAGCGTGTGGTTCCGGAAACCGCCCCAGGACATCGTGGACGACTTCTTCCTGCCGACCTTCACCGTGCATCGGAACGGACTCGTCCACGAATACGCCTACGTCCACGTGATGTCGCACAGCACCCGCGCACACCTCCACGCCCTCCTCGCCCGAATGGCGAAGACGGCACCGTCGGCGCCGACACCGGCACCGACACCGACATCGCTCCCGAACACCGAAGGCCTGCGAAACCTGGGCGTGATCCCCACCGACCGCCGCTGCCCCTGAGAACTCGCAGGAGCGAACCGACCGAACCGAGTGTGGCGCGAGGCCATCGAGCGCCGAGGCGCCTTCGCCCTGCGCGGCAAACAATCCCCCGATTCCGGGGGCCACCAACGCAGCCCCTGCCCTGCCGACGGTCCCCACCTCGGGCACAACGGCACCCGCCACGTCAGCGGCCGCGCCGCCACACCCCGGCACGACGCCGATGAACGGCATGACGTTGCGCTGCAAACGGGTGAAAAATTCCAGCGCCAAAAAGTAGGATTTTTATAAAAAAATAGGTTACCTGTGACGGACCCGCCCACCACCCCCCTCGTGAGTAATGACCGGAATGCGTCCGGAACCCGGCCACGGGTGCCTCGACGGGCGGTGACTGACCGCACGGCCGTGCGACGAGGGCCACATATCCGGAGAATTCCGGTGCTTGCTGGACCGCTACTCGGACGATCCGCACCCCCCAGAAAGCGGGTGTTGATCCACGCGACTGTGCCCTGGGTCTGATAACGCGGATCACCGCACGCCGAGGAGGATGCTATGACTGTTCCGTAGGTGCACGTCACCGGTGTGGGTGAGGACTCCGACCTCGGCATTCGGTTCGCCGAGTCCGGTCCGGCTCTCGAAGAGCTCGTGCGGCCCACCGATGACGGATGCGGCCGCACCTGCGAGTCGACCTGCATACGGACCTCCCCGTGATCGGGCATTGCTTCAGCAGGCCTTCCGGCAGCACGCGTGCCCCCACCTCGCGTTTGCGTCCGTGTTGGCGATCGCGCGGGGAAGCGCGTTGTCAGGAGTGTTGAAGCGTGAGGTACTCGTAGCAGGACGGGAGTGTGTCCAGCAGGTACTTCTGGTCGTTGCGGACGCGGTCGAAGACGTGGTCCACGGTCTCGAGGGCCCCGGGCATATGCGCCAGCTTCGGCAGGGGCTTCTCGGGCAGGTGGCCCAACCCCGCTAGCACCGAGTAGTAGTTGCTGTTGTTCCAGAAGTTTCGGAACTCCTCCTCGAAATTGCCGTAGTAGGCCTGGACATCGTCCGTGGCCGGGATGTTGATGCCGAGCCCGGCGCGATAACGTTCCATCTTCTCCTGCATAGCCTCGCCAAGCTGGATCTCCTTGTTCGCCTGCCAAAATGGCGTGTCGGTGCGTGGCGAGCAGTGGAAGTGCGCTTGGATGAAATCGCGGGTGTCGTCGAACATTACCTCGATCTCACGGTTGAACCGGTCCGTCAGCACCGGATTGAAGGACTTGTCCGGGAAGTGCTTCACGAGCTGGTACAGGGCGGCGTAGATGAAGTAGATCCCGGTGGACTCCAGCGGTTCGACAAAGCACGAGGCAGTGCCGATGCCCACGCAGTTGTGCACCCACGCGCGCCGGTTGCGGCCCACGCGGAACCGTATGTGGTTGAGCTGCTGTTGTTCGGGGTCCAGTCCCCACAAGGCGCAGAAGTCCCGCACGGACTCGTCTTCGGTGGCGAACGAACTGGAGTAGACGTAGCCGGTGCCGAAACGGCCCAGCATGGGGATCTTCCAAGTCCACCCGGCTGGCATGGCGATCGCCGAGGTGTAGGGCTCGACGCCGTGGGTCGCGTCGTCATTAGGCACTGCCGTGGTCACGGCGCTGTCGTTGAGCAGGTAGTCGCTCATGTCCAAGAACGGTTCTTCCATCGCCTGGTTGATGAGCAGACCGTGGAAACCGGAGCAATCGACGAACAGGTCCCCTCGGAGGGTGTGACCGCTCCGGGTCGTGATGGTGTCGATGAATCCGGAAGGACGGCGCTGCACGTGCTCCAGGCGATCTTCGATGTGGTTGACTCCGAGGCGTTCGGTGGACACACGTCGCAGGAAATCGGCGACGAGGTGAGCGTCGAAGTGCCAGGCGTAGTTTGTTGCGCGGGTGCCGTCCAACCACCGCGGCGAGCGCCGGTCCCGCATGATGGGGGGTTCCTTGTAGCAGGACCAGTCGAAAGGCGTATCAAGCTGGTTCCGCCAATGGCGGTCGAACCAGTAGTGCGACAGGGGAATCCCGTGGTGGTACGGCAATAGCCCGAAACTGTGGTAGAACTCGTCACCGTGCTCGGTGCCACCGCGCGGTTCGGGTCGGCCGGCCCCGGCGGTGCGCCAGTTGATGAACCGGATCGACATCTTGTAACTGGCGTTGCACTCGCGCATCCACTCGTCCTCGTCGATGCCGAGGAAGTCGAAGAAGGCGGTCTGCAGGTTCGGAATGGTCGCTTCCCCCACTCCGAGAGTCGGAATGTCCGGTGCCGCCACCAGTGTGACGCTGACCGTGTCACCGAGAGCCTTCTTCAGGTACGCGGCGCTCATCCATCCGGCGGTTCCGCCACCCAGGATCACGATGCGTTCAATCGAGTCGGTCACTTTTCCCTCGCTTAGTCAGCGGTTTCAGCGCGGTCGATCCTATTCGCGTTCTCGCGCAATCGGTTTCGATCGCTGGGGTTGCACGGATTTCCTGCCCAGGCTGAGGATGCGGTGGTCGCGGACGGTCGACGTGGTCCGACCGTCACACCCCACGTGTACGGGCGCGTTACCCGCATGTGCGTGATGCGCTGTCCCGACCGCGATGCGGTTGCGGCAGCTACTGGGACGATCCGTGCGGCTCGGCGACCCGGTCACGGCCTTCGGTGCGGGATTCCGGCTCACGAGGGGCGGTGGGGCCGGTTTCCGCGAAACCTGGTGTCGGTGTGCGGGGTCAGGACTGCTCGTTGCCGTCTTCTCCGGGGCGCACCCAGGTGCGGAACTCCTGCATGCCGTGCAACAGTGGTACGTCGTCGTACTCCTCGATTCCGTGTACGCGGCCGAAGACCACGTCGTGATCGCCCACCGGTACGGAATCGTGAACCGAGCACACGGCATTGATGAACGCGTCGTCGTCGAGCAGCGGCAGGCCCAGCTGCTGGGAGCGATGCCAGCGGAGCCGAGCAAAACGATCGGGGAGCTGTCCGGCGAACAACCGGGCTGTGTCCTGCGCTCGACTGTGGAGGAGGTTGACGGCGAACGTACCGCGGTGGCGCACGGCACGGGAAGTCCCGCTGCTGTGGTTCAAGCACACGAGCACGGTCGGCGGGGACAGGGTGACACCGGTCAGTGAGGTGCAGGTCATCCCGCGCGGCTTGCCGTGCTCGTCGACGGTGGTGACCACCGCGACCCCGGTGGGAAAGCAGCGCATCATGCTGCGAAGACCCCCGGGATCGCCTGCGGTGTACGGTGACGTGGCCGCCCGAACGGTGGTGTGGTGCTCGTGGGGCTGGTGCAGGGGTCGCGGCATCTTCGTTCCTTTGGCGGTCTCGGCGAGCACGCGTGGATCGAGTCGTCGCCGAGGCTCGGGTGTGGTGGTCAGTCGCGGGCGCGGCCCCAGTCGCGGGCGAGCTCGATGCGCGAGCGCACATCGAGTTTGCGGAAAATCTGCCGCAGGTGAAAGCCGACGGTGTGCGACGACAAGAACAAGCGCTTCGCTGTCTGCCGGTTGGTGAGTCCTTGGGCCACGAGGCGGGCGACGGAACTTTCGGTATCAGTGAGGCTGTCCCAGCCGCTGGCGGGACGTTTGGTGTAGTTCCAATGGCGACGACGCACGCCCCACTGGCGTAAGCGGTGCCGTACGCGGGCGGCATCGCGTTCCGCACCGTGGGCGCTGTAGTGTCCCAGCGCCTGGTCGAGATAGTTGATGGCCCTATGCTCATCCGTGGGTTCGTACAGGATGGCGAGGTCCTCGTTCTGCACGCCGCACGACCACGAATCTGGATATGTTTCGGTACGTTCCAGGATTTCGGGAGCGCGGTCGAGTACTGCTTGCGCGTGTGCGGCGGCGGTTTCCAGCGCGGTGAACCCCGGGTTGTCCTCGGCGATCCTACGACAGGCCGCGGTCACGGCGTCTCGGGTGCGTTCGTCGCCGAAGCGTGCCATCACCGGGCCGGCGACTGGTTCGGTGACCAGCAGCGTGCTGCAGGCCCCGGGGTGATCGACGAGTGCGCGCATGGTCATCGCGGCGGTGTCGGTGTCGTCCTGGGCCATGGCCAATTGCACTCGCATCCAACTGGACCGGGCTCGAGCAGTGGGGTCCGCCTGAGCTGAGGCCTCCAGCTGGGACATGGCCTCCTCGGCCTGCGCGAGATGGCCCCGACGCAAGGTGACCGTGATGAGTGCATCCCACCCGAGGGCATCGCACAATGGCATTCCGACGCGGGTAGTAGCGGCCAGTCCCGCGTGCGCTTCGGCGACGGCCTCGTCGAGGCGATCGTCCGCCAGGGCGACGCGCGAGCGCAGCAGGTGCGGAATACCTGCCAGAGTGCGCAGCCCGTGGCTTTCGATGTAGGTGTGCTCAGCGGTGACCAGCTCCGCGGCCTCCCTCAGCTTGCCGACTTGCACGAGCATCAACGTCAGCGTCGGACGCGGGCGCACGTGCCAGGGCAAGCTCGGGGTGTGCTGGGCGAGCTCCGCTGCTTCGCGGGCCAGGCCCAGTCCCGCGTGCAGCTCACCGGCTTCCCAGCGCCCCTGCGCGCAGATCTGCATGGCGGTAACGCGGACGGCGGGTTCGGCGACCTGCGGTGAGGTCAGCAGTTCGTCGGCGCGTTCGATGGCCGCGTCTCGGTCACGGGCGTATTCACGCTGCAGGAAACCGACCCGCAGCTTCTCGACGTGATCGTCGGGTGTCGCGTCGTCGGGCTCGTTTTGGGATTCGGCGGCCTGTCCACCAAGGGTTTCGGCGATTGACAGGCAGTACTCCGCTGCCGCAGCAGCCTGCGGTGGCAGGCCGCGTGCGAGGGCCTCGCGGGCAGTCGACGCGGCGCTTGCGAGAGGTCCGGCTCGGGTCAGCGCCTCGACCGCGACAGTCCTCAACGCCGTGTGGTCGGAGATGCCGGGGTCGGCGAACTCCAACCCGCGGCGAGCCAATTCCGCGGCGACGCTCGGTTCGGACGCCAGTGCCTCGTGGGAGGCCTGCGCCAAGATCCGGGTGGTGGCGGTGTCGCCGTGGCGCGCGCCCTGCAGCAAGTGGATGGCGGCTTCGGTGACCGAGCCCCCGCGTTCGAGGTGCGTGTCGGCGACTCGGCGGTGCAAAGCTGTGCGCAGTGGGACCGGGAAGGAATCGAGCATGGACCGCCAGAGCAGTTCGTCGCGGAAGGCCAGCGCGTAGTCCGTGGTCCTGAGCAGACCGCTGTCGAGTGCTTCTTGGGCTTCGGCGATGATCTCGGCCCAGGACTTGCCGAGCAATCCGGTGAGGTCGTCGGGCTGGAAGGCGGGGCCCAGCACCGCCGCTGCCTGCAGGAGCAGTCGGGTCTGACGGGACAGCCTCGCCAGACGTTCTTCGACGAGGTTCAGAAACCGTTGCGGAAGTGCGGGGCGGGCCGGCAAACCGCGCAGCCGCGTTGACAGGACGCTGGCCTGGTCCTGCTCTCCGAACTCGGACAGGCGGGCGAGTCCGTCTTCGGTGGAGATCTTGCCTTCGTCCAGGTAGCCGTTGACGAGCTCGGTGATGCTGCGGGGATTGCCGTCGAGCTCACCGAGCTGGTCCAGCAGATCCTGGTCCGGGCGAGCTTGGCACAGGTCGCGCGTGAGGTCGGTGACCGCGGACGGTGAGAGCCGTTCGATCTCCACGCGTGCGGTGGAAAGACCGCGCTCGAGATGAGCGTAGAGCCGAGCGGTGTCGCGGTTGTCGCGGTCGACGCAGCGCGCCAGTATCCACACGACTGGTTTTCCGCGCAGTTGGCTGGGCAGCACGCGCAGTGCGAGCAGACTGATCTGGTCGGCGAACTGGACGTCGTCGAGGCTGATCAGCAGGGGTTCTTGGGAGGCGAGGTGATCGACGACGGATCCAGCGCGTTCGACGAGCAGCATGCGGGTGTGCGCAGCGTCGGCACCCGCGGATCCGGGGGCCGCGGGAAGTGTCGTGTAGCCGAGCGCACTGAACAGGGCCGGCGGGTATTCACCTTCCTCACAGGAGAGGTGGGCGATCCGGTACCCGTGCTCGGCGGCCAGGGCACATCCTTTGTCCAGCACGTACGATTTCCCTGCACCCCGATGACCTTCGACGAGCACAACCTGGTGCCGGCGACCGTTGAGCGCCTCCTCGATCGACTGCAGCGCACCGCGGTGGTCGTGCACGCTGGTGTTGGTCCGAGCCGGGCCGTCTTCTTCCCCTGGGCTCAGTCGGTAGTTGGTACGCTTTTCCTTCTGGCCGCATGCTGAGTACGCCAGCGTACGCCTTTCCGAGAGCAAGTACCACACCCCCAGAGTTCGAATCTCTTCGTCGGGAAGATTAACATCACCGAACTAATTCGCCAATGCCACATTTAGCTCTTTCTGCCTTAATTCTCAGAAGAACAACCGTTAGGGTGATTGTTGTGTGGTGTGCGGCGACGAACAGCGAAGCAGCTTTCGTCGGGGAATGAGGCTGTCGCGCGAGGATCCCGGTCTCGGTCGTGCAGCACTCGCTCGAACCGCTTCCCCGTCGGCGGCAGGAACTTGGACGGGGTCCGCATGACCGCATGCGCTTCTCCAGCACCAACACCACCACTACGGAACCGGCTACCGAGGCCCACCGGTCACGTCGTTCGTCTCGCGCGGGTCCCCACCGGTACCCTGGTTCTGAGGAACGAGCGAGAAACACGTCCTCAAGCCGTGCTCGACGAATGGGGTTCGGTGCGTGTGCGCAGCGGAAGAGTCGCCGGGCCGTGGAACACCAGGTCCTGATTGTATATAATCGGGTCCTCAGATCGGCTGAATTCATGAATTTTCTTCAGCAACGCCGTGATCGCGATCTCGGATTCGGCGCGGGCCAATGCGGCACCGAGACAAAAGTGGATTCCCATGCCGAATCCGCAATGCTTGCCCGTCCCGCGATCGAGGTCGAGCACATCGGGATCGTGGAACCGGCCGGGATCGCGGTTGGCAGAGCCGAGCACGAGCACGACCTTGTCGCCCTGACGGATGTGCGCACCTGCCAGCTCGTGGTCGCGATAGGCCCACCGCGAAATCATCTGGACCGGCCCGTCGAAGCGGATGAATTCGTCCACGGCGGTCCCCACCTCCTCCGGATGATCCTGCAACCGTGCACGCACGTCCGGCCTGTCCAACATAATCAGCACTGCTTTGCTGAGGAGGTTCGTCGTGGTCTCGTGCCCCGCAGTGAGCAGGTGCACGCATGTGGCCGCGATCTCGTCGTCGCCGAGGAACAGGCCGCTGCGCCGCGCAGCAGCGAGCAATCCGACAAGATCCTCCCGATCGCTGCGGCGACTCCTGCGCACCTGGTCGAGGAAGTAGTCGCGAAGCTCGCTGGCCGCGGTATCCGATCGGCGGTACGCGTCGGGGCACTGTCCAGTCCGGGCGGTGCTGGCCTCCTGCAGCGCAAGAGCCCGCGTGCGATACCAATCGAGGTGGCGACGGGGCACTCCCAGGAGTTCGGCGATCACCACCAGAGGAAGCGGTGCTGCAAAACCGGCGACGAGATCGGTAACCGGCTTCGTGCGCATGCCTGCGAGCAGTTCGTGGGTGATCTCCGCGATCCGCGGGCGCAGCGCGTCGACCACACGAGGGGTGAACTCGCCGCTGAGGATGCGTCGCAGCCGTGTGTGCTTCGGCGGGTCGAGGAATACCAGCCAGTCCTGCACCAGTTGCCGCAGCCCGGGTCTGCCGTCCGGGAGCGACGGTACCGCTGTCCGCTGCGCGGCACCGCACGTGGCGTCACGGCCGTAATCCCGGGAAGTGAGCACGTGCTCGGTTTCGGCCGCGGTGAACACGTACCAGACCGCGGTTTCCCCTTCGGTGGGCAGACCGCTGTGGACGGGCGCGGCCTCGCGGTAGCGCGTGTAAACGGGATACGGGTCCGCCAGTTCTCGCTCGCTCCACCCCGTCGGGTTGAACGGCGGTAACACCTCCGGGCTCACCGGGCGCCCGCCGCGGTCTCGTCGATGTGGCGCGCCGGTTCGGCTCCGCGCACCGCCTCGGCCAGGCGATGCGGCTCTTCCGGGGAGTGCTCGCCGCGCCAGGCGACGTGCCCGTCCGGGCGTACGAGCACGTACGAGAGCTCGTAGGCCTCGGCGACATCCCGCTGCGCGCAGTGCACGCTGCGCAGCGGGATACCGCGGTCGGCGAAGGCCTGGTGCACCTCGTCCAGGTCGGCGGTGTCGGCGACGTGCAGCAGGACGAATTCCCGGCCGAACAGGTCGAGCGTCGAGCTGTCGTCGGGCAGCCAGCAGTGCGGGGCCCGCGAGCCGGTGGTGGCCCGCGGCGCGGTGACCGGTGCCGCGCCGGTGGGATCGAGCGGGTCGGTGGCCACGGCCGGCGAGAAGTAGCGGAACCCGAGGTGGATGTGCGGGGCGTTGAACTCCCGCCCGACATCGCTGGCCCGCAGACGCCGGACCATCTGCTCGCGCGCTCGCCGTCCGGCCGGCGTGTCCGCGCGCAGCTCCGCGGGGATGCTGCGGTTGACGGTGCGGGTGAGGTTGAGGTTGGCCTCTTCGAGGCTTTCCACCGCTACCGGGCGGCGTTCGAGCTCGTAGGTGTCCAGCAGGTGCTCGCCGCCCCACCCGGAGAGGACGGCGGCCAACTTCCAGCCGAGGTCGGCGGCGCTGCAGATGCCGGTGTTCATTCCGAATCCCCCGGACGGGGAGAGCGTGTGTGCCGCGTCGCCGACGAGGAACACCCGGCCGGCGCGGAAGCTCTCGGCGACCCGGTGGGTGAGGTGCCAGCGGTTGTCGGACAGCACCTCGATCGGTGTTTCCACGGCTACTGCTCGGTCGACCAGCTCTTGGGCTGGTTCGTCGGCTTCGTGGTCGCCGTCGAGGCCGACTGTGAGTCGGTAGAGCTCGCTGCCGTCGATGGCGCGCATCGGAAAGCGCAGTGACGAGGACAGCATGAGGAAGTAGAACAACGCGTTGGAGTCGCCGAGCCGGGTGCGCAGTTCCGGTGCGCGGAACAGGATGTTTCGGAAGGTGCGGGTCGGGTGAAAGGCCGGAGAGTCGATTCCGCAGCGGGTGCGCACCGGGGAAGAAGCACCGTCGCAGCCGGCCAGGTACCGGGCGCGAATCGCGTGCTGTCGTTCGGTGCCGTGGTCGAACACGGTGGCTGACACCCCGTGCTCGTCCTGGGCGAAGGCCTCCAGCGAGCAGCGCAGCCACAGCGGCCCCGCGGGGACCTCGCCCAGTGCTCCGGTCAGCAGCGGGGCCATCCAGTGCTGCGGGCACACCGCTTCCGGTTCGGGAACGTGCTCGTGCGCGGGCCGGTCGTCCACGGTGCCCCGCTTCAGCCGGTGGAGCTCGTGCTCACCGACCGCGGTTACCCAGGCCGCGTCCAGCGGGTGGTCGCCGGGCCATCCCGCGTTGCGGATCGCCTCGGCCAGTCCCCACCGTCGAAACAGCTCCATGGAGCGGGCGCCGACCGTGCTCACCTTCGGATGCGACACGGTTCCGTCACCGGACTCCACGAGCAGGCAGTCCACGCCCCGGTACCTCAGATCGAGGGCTAGTGCCATGCCGACCGGGCCGCCGCCGACGATGAGCACGTCGACCTCCCGGGTCTCGTCGTCCATTCCGGACCACCTTCCTCGTTGCGGAGTTTCACACCTCGGCGCGGTAGTGTGCGGCCAGGAACCGCAGGTTCTCGGTAACCCGGCCCGGGACCAGCGAGCACTTCCGTGCCGACTGGACGAGCTCGTCGAATTGAGCGGCCAGGGTGCGGGCCGCCACGTCCGGGCGGGAGAGGAATCCCGGTACGTGCTCCAGTTCGAACGATGGCCCTGCCGTTTTGCCGGGCCGTCCCGACGGCAGGGTGACCAGGAGTTCACCGAGGGGACGCAGCACCCCGGTCATCACGTCGATCGCGGTGTTCATCAGGGTCGATCGACGTAGGCTCGCGTCAGGTTGCTGACCGAAGTGCTGGACCATGAGCTGCAGCATCATGCCGTAGGAGCGGTTGAACAGGTGCATGGCCTCCTGAGCGACGGGATCGCTGACGTGATCGCGTGATCGGTCGCCGGCTCGCAGCGTTGGGTTGCGCATCACGGGGTAGGACGGGGTCCACGGGGCCCGGGCGGCCTGCCGGGCCCGGCTGCGTTCGGCCGTGAGCAGGTCGGACAGCTGCAGGAACGTGTCGTAGTGGGACTGTTCGTCCGTGTCGGCGGTCTCGGTGGTGCGCGTGCCGCCTTCGCCCTGTTCAGTCACGAAGTCGATCGCGAACAGCGCGCTGGCCAAGTCGTCGACTTCGAGCTGGTAGTCGGGGTGCTCGGTGTTGAGCGATTCCCGCAGAAACAGATGGTGCTCTCCCCCGCCTCGACCGGGTTCGACGGCGAAGAGGTCGGGGATGCGCTGGAGGCCGTCGCGGATGTTGCCGTAGAGCTCGCTCAGTGAGCGGTAGGCCACACCGCTGGTGAGGGGTTCCCGACCGCGCAGGCCGTCGCGCCGCACTTCGCCGTCCAGGCCTTCGGGCTGTTCGATCTGGATGAAGCGCTGCAGACTGCCCACGTTCAGCGGCTCCAGCGCGAAGTCCAACGGCACCATCAGGTCCTTGTTGATCGAGCCGAAGTCGATGTCGGGGACATAGAACGGTTCGCCGATGGCCATGAGGATGTTGTTGACCACGAGGAAGTGGATCATTTCCTCGCGGGCGACCCCGATCAGCGTGCCGCGGATGCCCTCGTCGCGGGTTTCGCCACCCTCACCGCAGGCCAGGCTCAGCTGGTCCGGCGTCCAGGTGCCGGTGCGCACGTATTCGAGCGCGGCGCCGTAAGTCGGCACGGAAAACGCCGCGTACAGGTACTGCAACATCACCGCGAGTTCGATGCGCACGCCGTGGCGCAGCGTTTCGACGAGGTCGTCCCGGGTGGTGATGCCACGGTCATCGCAAGGTGTGGCCGACTGCAGCACCGGCACGGCATCGGGTTTGCGCTGCTGGCGCAAAAACTTCAGCAACAACCGCGCTTGCGGCGCGGTCAGGTCCCGGGAGGGCGGCATGTAGTAAGTCTTGTCCCGGTTGGCCGGGTCACACATCTGCCAGATGAGGTCCGGATGCGTTTCGACGCGGAACCGGTCGGCGAGGCTGAATACGCCGTTGCGCATGAACGAGTAACACTGCTCGTAGCAGGCGAACACATCGCGGTAGAGCACGTCGAACGTGACCTGCTCTTCGGCGATCGCGTCGAGGTGCCAGTGGTTCGGCAGCACGCGTACGGCCACCCAGGCGGTGGCCGCCCAGTAACCGAGCGCGTCGTCGTTGTCATAGGCCGCCGCGGCGGTGTGCGCGGGTGTACCGCCTTTGTGAGGCTCGGCTTCCGGATCAGTGCTGATCAGCAGCCGGGTGGTCCCACCTTGTGCGCCGCGGAGGGTGAATCGGGCCTGGCCGGGCGGGTGAGCCCTGGCGGTGCACTCGGATGTCCAGTAGCCCTCGTCGCCGCACAGCTGCACGACGGCATGAGAGTCGAGTGACGTCGTGGCCCCGGCGCGGGGCATGGCCCGCGGGTTGCGGAACTGGCGCGCGTGCACAGGTCCGACCGGTGCACGGCGCCCGCGGTACCAGCTGTGCACCACCAGTTCGCGGTCGTGCTCGGCATCGGCCGTATGGCGGGGATGTTCGACGAACAAGGTGGGCTCGTCCACGACCAGGCGGGTTTCGACCTCGGTGTACAACGTGCGGCCACAGCGCACCAAGTTCAGCCCCTGGGTGTGGGCGAGATCGACGTGCACGGCCGGCACAGTGAGCACCCCGCTGCTGGTCGGCACATTCCGGTACAGCTCGGTGTCGAGAGTCGCGATGTGCTCGCCGCTTTCACTCGTGCGCAGTTCGAGGTTACCGAGCTCAGCGAGAACACCGGGCGCGTCGCCCTCGGTCGTGGTCAACGCGTTGAGGACGTTGAACGTGGCGGTGTCCTCGGCGACGCACACGGTAAGCTGCGGCAGGTGCCCGGAACCGGCAACGTCGGGACGTACCGGGGAAAGCAGACGTCCGGCGGGTTCGGTGCGCGGTTCCTCGGCGCGCCACGGCGCGATCGTTCCGTGCAGCCCCCAGCGGGTTGAGCTGTTCGGTTCCGGTGGCGGAACCGGATCGTGCAGGGCGAACTGCACGACCAGTCCCTCGACGCCCGGCGACCGCAGAGCCGCGGCCAGCTCGGTGACCGCCGGTGAGGCGCCGGATTCGCGCAACCACCGCAGTCCGTCGGTGGTGCGCACCACGAACTGGTGGATGACGTTGTGGGGCTGGTTCCATCCTTCAGCACGCCGGGGCCCCTGGGCGGGGTCGAACCGGTGCCAACGAGGTGGTTGGTACCCGGTGACAGGACCCGTCATCATGTAGCCGGTGTCCAGGGATCGGTCCTGACGTCCGAAGCAGAAGTGCCCGATCATGAGCGTCGTGGTCCAGTTCGACGCGGGATCGAGGTCGAAAACGCGGGCGCGGTTGAACGTGGTGGCCAGGTATTCGTTGTAGTGGCCCCACATGTCGACGCTGCGCCCGATCACCGGGTCGTTGCGGCGGACGTCGCCGGGCCGGGTCTCCATGCTGATCACCTCAGCGTCGATGGAGAAGTGGCCGTTGCCCGCGAAGTTCGATCCGGTTCCTGCGCGGAACGTGCCGTGCGGGTCAGGACAGCCCACCGCGTCGACGGCGGGTCCACGCTCGTGCAGATAGTCCTGGTATTCGCGCGGATCGCGCTCGGGGGAAAAGGCCCCGTCCTCGGTGAGTGCGGTATTGGTGGCCACGTCGAACAGGCCGTTGCGCGGACCGGTGGGCAAGCTCGTCCACGCCGTGCCGGCGAAATGCAGCCGTGGCAGATCGTACATGCTCATCGCGCCACCCCGCTTCGCGTGGCAGCGGTCGGCGCCGGATGCCCGGCGTGCGCGTCGATGGCGGCGACGGCCTGCACCGCCGACTCGATGGCACCGTCGACCCACGCCGGGGTCGACGAACAGTGCTCCCCGGCGAAGAACGTGCGCCCTTCGGGAAGCTGAGCCAGCTCGCGTTCCCGCTCGCACTCCGCGCTGTCCTTGCCCCAGCGAGTCACCCCGGCGCCAAGGGTGAACGGATGTTCTCCCCACGCCGAGCTGACCACATCGCGGACTGTGCCCGGGGCGTGCAGCTCGGGATGGATGCGCCCGGCTTCCTCGAGCACCACCGCGTGCCTGCGCTCCGGAGTCATCTCGCCGAGCACGTCAGCGTCATTGCCCATGGTGTAGCTGGCCATCAGGATCGCCCCGTCGCGGCCGGTCTCGTCGCGGGCGGGATAGAACATCTGCCGAATCCGGCCACCACCGGACGATGCGCCGCCGACGATGCCGTCTCGTTCCCAGAGCGGTGCACTGCAGTGCACTGCCACCTTCGTCGCCGACCAATACCGCATCTGCCGGATGAGGTCCTGCTTGGCCGCGCTGAATCCCGTCAACGGAATGCGGCGCAGCACCGAGAACGGGATGGTGCACAGCACATAGCCACAACGGCGAGTGCTCGTCGTGTCGCCATCACGCACGTGCAGTTCGGTGTGGTCGCCGCGCTGGCCGATCCCGACGACTTGCTGCCCGTACGTGATCCGGCCGCGGATCCGCTCGACCAGACGGTGTACGAGCTGGTCCATGCCTCCGGCCAGGCGTATGAGCTCGGGGCTGGTTTCGTTGATGACGTCGTGCAGAAACCGTGCCAGTCGCCCACTGCTGCTTGTGCGCAAGTGCGGATTCTCGGCGAAGTAGCCATGCAGGTCGATCTGGTCGCGGGCCGATCCGACCAGGTGCGGGGTGAGATCGGTTTCCTCGACGAGGTCCAGCAGTTCGTGATGCAGGCTGTCGTCGAGGTTCGCGCGGAACTCGGTGGGGGCTATGGCGTCGGACAGCGCAGCCAGCCACGCTCCGAACAGCACGGTGTTACTGCTGTACTGGGAGTGGGTCAGTTGCTGAGTGAACTCGTCGACCAGCACGGGTGCGGCGTCCCTGCGGCGCAGGTGGCCGGACCGCGTTGTCAGGTAGGTCTCGTCGTGTGAGAGCAGGGTTTCGAATGTCCGCACCGCTCCGGCCAGGCCCATCTCGCGGATGTAGTGCCAGGTGTGGTGGTGCTCCTCGGGCACCCGCATCGCTCCGAGTTCGGCGTAGGGCGCGTCCGGACCGGTGCCGAACCGGCGGGTGTGGATGCGGCCTCCCGGCCGCGCGTCGGCTTCGAGGACTTCGACGTCGTGGCCGAGCCGTTCGAGTTCGTAGGCGGCCACCAGTCCGGCGATCCCGGCACCGAGGATCGTGACCTTCTTGCGCGCACCGTCGGCGGAGCCCGGTTCCACCGTGCGCGTACCGATGTTCCCACGGCGCGAGCACGCGGGCTCGTCGGCCGGGTTCTCGTCGGACACGCGAACCACCTCACTCCAGCAACATCGGGGAGTACCCGCGCGGAAGACGAATCCATCCGCGCTGCGCGTCACCGCACACCGCAACGGTGCCGCCTGGCGGCCGCGGGGGGCTACTGCATACCTGAGTAGTCCTGCACGCGGGTGCCTGAACGCGCTTGAGGCAGCTCGTGCCTGCTCCTTCGCACGTCCACGCAGGTTCGGTGCGGATCGGCCCTCGATGCGCCCGCGTGGCGCGACCGGGACCCTACAGTCACCGGACCTGCCCTGCCAGCGACCTGGGCTAGGCGGTGCGAACCGGCGATGAACGAGCAGGAGGTCCAGTGCGGGTCTTAATCGCGACGACGCCGGGAGCCGGACACGTCGCTCCGATGCTGCCGGTGGTTGAGGAGCTCGTTGGACGCGGGCACCGTGCGCGCTGGTACACCGGTGCGGCGTTCGGTGACGCCGTCGTGCGCGCCGGAGCGCGGTTCGAACCGATGCGCGCAGCCTACGACTTCAGCGGGATGACGCGCGAACAGGCCTTCCCGCACCACGCGGGTCTGACCGGCCTGACCGGAATGACTACCGGATTCCGGGAGATCTTCATCGACCCGGCACCGGACCAGATGGCGGACCTGCTGGAGCTGGTGGCCGACGAGCGGCCCGATGTGCTTGTCACTGACGAGACCATCTTCGGGGCGGGGTTCGTCCGCGAGCGCCTCGGCCTGCGCCAAGCATGGACGGCCACCTCGGTGTACATGTTCAGCAGCCGCGACACCGCGCCGTTCGGTCTTGGCCTGTTCCCGAGCACCGGGCCGTGGGGCCGCGCACGCAACGCGATGCTGCGCCTGGCCACCGATCACGCTGTGCTGCGCGGCCTGCGGCGGCACGGCGAACGAGTCCGCTCCCGCGTCGGCCTCGATCCGCTGCGCACGGGCCCGTTCGAGAACATCGTGCGACCGCCGGACCTGTATCTGATGGGCACGGTGCCCTCGTTCGAATATCCACTCAGTGACATGCTGGCGCAGACGCACTTCGTGGGAGCGCTGCAATCGGCCGGATCCCCCTCTGGTGCTCTGCCGTCGTGGTGGGCTGATCTCGACGGGTCACGGCCGGTCGTGCACATTACTCAGGGCACGGTCGCCAACGACGCCAGGCGACTGCTGCTGCCCGCCATCCAGGCACTGGCCGATGAGGACGTGATGGCGGTGGCCACTACCGGGGTCGATCCCGAGGGCCTCGATCCGGGGACACTGCCGGACAACGTGCGGCTGGAACGCTTCGTCCCGCACGCCCGCTTGCTCCCGCGCACCGACGTCATGGTGACCAACGGCGGCTACGGAGGCGTCAACACCGCTCTGGCACACGGCGTTCCACTCGTGGTTGCCGGCGCGACCGAGGAGAAACACGAAGTCGGCCAGCGGGTCGCGTGGGCGGGAGCAGGCATCCACCTGCGCAATCGGAAGTTGTCACAGCGCGACGTTCGCGACGCGGTGCACCGGATCCTGACCGAACCTTCCTTTCGTGCCAGAGCGCGCGCCCTGCGGGAGGAGTACCGCGGCCGCGGTGGACGCGCCGAAGCCGCCGATCGTATCGAAGCGCTCGCAAAGCGATGATCACGTGCCGGACGACCGAGCATCGTCCGGCAGGAAACGGAGGACCCGTGGACCCGGACATCGACGGCACAAGCCACCCCGGTGCAACGCCGGGCGCGACCGCCGACCCCGTGCGGCGAATGTACGACGACCACACCGACCCGTTCGCCCGCGTCTGGGGTGCGAACCTGCATTTCGGCTACTGGGAGTCGGGGGTGGCCGATGCGCCTATCGCCGAGGCCACCGAGCGGATGACCGACGAACTGCTTGCGCGGATGTCGTGCTCGCCGGGTGAACACGTGCTCGACGTCGGGTGTGGTGTGGGGGTGCCCGCACTGCGACTCGCGCGTACGCGCCACGTGCGCGTCACGGGCATCTCGACCAGTGCGCCGCAGGTCGCGCAGGCGAGTGCGCGTGCCGAGGAGGCCGGGCTGTCCGACGAGGTCGTGTTCCACTGCGGTGACGCGATGGAACTGGACTTCACCGACGACGCGTTCGACGCCGCCTGGGCCCTGGAGTCGTTGCATCACATGAGCGACCGGGTGCGGGCACTGCGCGAATTGCGGCGGGTCGTGCGGCCAGGCGGATCGCTGGCCGTCGCCGATTTCATCCTCACCGGACCCGTGCACGGGCCGGACCGGCACACCGTGGAGGCCTTCCGCGAAGGAGGCGGGGCACACAGCCTCGGCACGATCGAGGACTACGTAGCCGACCTCCGCCAAGCCGGGCTGGACGTGATCGAGGCCCTGGACGTGAGCACGCAGGCCCGCCCCTCACTCACCAAGCACGCCGAAGTCTTCCGCGACGAACGCCACCGGCTGGTGCCCACCATGGGCGAGCGGGAGGTGGATCGGATGATCCGGACCCTGGAACGGCTCGATGAGATGCCGCAGGCTGGTTACGTGCTGCTCTCGGCTCAGGTGCCCTGACCCGGATCGAACGCGGAGCCGACGACCACCACAGCCGCACGCGCGGCCGCGCGAAGGAGGCATAGACGTGTCAGCGGAGGAGATGTTGGCGGCACGGCCGGGATTGCGGGACGGAGGCCACGAGTTCTTCGCCTGGGCGCGTCGGATGCGCGCCGAGCACCCTGTCGCGCACGATCCGGCGACCGGCACCTGGCACCTGTTCCGGCATGAGGACACTCGGCGGATCCTGTCCGACCCGAGCACGTTCTCGGCCGATCTGGAACGTGTGATGTCGATCGGAGCGTTCACCCGGGGCAACATCGCCACCATGGATCCGCCGCAGCACTTGCAGATGCGCAAGCTCGTCAACCAGGCCTTCACGGCCCGCACGGTGCAGAACCTCGGTCACCGCATTCGCCAGGTCAGCGATGAATTGCTCACGCGCGTCGAGCAGCGCGCTGAATTCGATCTCGTAGCGGAGGTGACCTACCAGCTGCCGGTCGTCATCATCGCCGAGCTGCTCGGTGTTCCTCCCGGCGACCGCAGTCTGTTCCGGTCCTGGGTGGACGACATGCTCGACCCACCGTACGAGCAGCTCACCGATCTGCTCGACGACAGCGCGGTGATGCGCGCCCGGCACGCGCTCGACGAGTACCTGCTGGAGCAGGTGCACCAGTGCCGCAAGGAACCACGTGACGGCCTGATCAGCCGACTGGCCTTCGCTGAGGTCGATGGGGCACGGCTGTCCGACGAGGAGATCGTGGGTTTCACCTCGTTCCTGCTACTGGCGGGCAGTCTCACCACGACCGTGCTGCTGGGCAACACGATGCGGTCGTTGGCCGAGAACCCGCGGACCGACGCCCGGGTACGTGACGACCCCACGCTCATCCCGCAACTGGTCGAGGAGGTCCTGCGTTACCGCCCCTCGTTCTTGCCCGCGCGGCGGGTCACGGTGCAGGACGCGGTCGTTGCGGGCGTGGAGATCCCCGCGAACAGCTTCCTGAGCGCAGCGATCATGTCGGCCAACCACGACGAGGCGGTGTTCGACCGGCCGGATCGGTTCGACATCCACCGCGGCGACAGCTCGCACCTGGCCTTCGGACACGGTGGGCACTTCTGCCTGGGCGCGCCACTGGCCCGATTGGAAAGCCGCACTCTGCTGGAGAGGCTGTTCACCCGCATGCCTGACCTGCAGCTGGCGGAGAGCGCGATCCCCATTTACGGTAATCCGGACGTGTTCGGTCCCAAGCAGCTGCTGGTCACCCGCACCCGACGTGACGCCGCCCGCACGTAACCGGCGGTCCGGGAGGTTCCGCCGGTGCCGCCCCGGTCGAGTGGGCGGCACGTTGGTGCCGCCGTGTCGGATCCGATCCGGACACCGGATGGAGCGGGTACGGCAGGTTCTTCGTTTCCGCGAATCAGAGTTCGCCGCGTTCGAGGTGCTGCACGATCGCCGCAGGGTTGGGCTGGTGGGCGATCTCCGCGGCGAGGTCTCCTGCGGTCACCGCGAACGCGGCCTCTGACAGCATCTCGGCCAGCGCCGTGCGTACCGCATCCGGACCGGCCCGCTCGCGGGGCACCTGCCTGCCCGCACCGGACCGGGCGATCTGGTGGGCGTTGATGGCCTGGTCGACGATCTGCGGCAGTACCACCTGCGGGACACCCCAGGCCGCCGCAGTCAGCATCGTGCCACCACCGCCGTGGTGGACGATGGCCGAGCATGTGGGCAGGACGAGCGACAGCGGCACGTACTCCAGCACTCGCACGTTCGGCGGCGGGTCGTCGGCGAGTTCGGGGAAGGCGTCGGCGGCGCCGGGGATGACGACCTCGACGTCGAGCTCGCGCAGGTAGTCGACGATCTCCGGTAGCTGGGCCGTGTCCTGAGCGGCGAATCCGCCGGTGGTCAGTCCCGCGCTCAGGCAGATGCGCGGGAACTGCCCAGGAGACCGGGCCCAGTCCGGTCGCGTACCGCCACCGGCATAGGGCGTGTAACGCATCGGCACCCGTGAGGAGCGGGTCGGCAGCCGCAGGCTCGGCGGGCACTGGTCGACCGTCCAGTGCGCCCGGTGGCGGTCCGCCGCCAGACCGAAACGCTCGAACAGCGCGGCCAGGTCCGGGCTAGCCAGTTGCCGCTCGATCTCGGGCGGCTGGTCGCCGAGCACGTCCGGGCTGATCACGAGTCGGATGTCGGGCACGTCGTGCACCCGGGCGGCCACTGCTCCGGCGAAGGTGGTCTGCTCCCAGACGAGCAGATCGGGTCGCCACTGCTCGGTCAGGGCCACGAGGTCGTCGACCATCGCTTCGGCCACCAACGTGAAGTGCGTCTGCATGGCCAACCACTTGGACCGCTCGGCCTCGGGAACCTCACCGTGCTGCTGGTAGCACACCGCCGGGTCGCGCAGTGTGTCGTGCACCCGGCCTAGCGTCGGATCGGCCCGCAGCGTGGCAATGTCCACCTCGTGGCCCACGGGGAGCATGGTCAGCCCGGCGCCGGCGACGACATCGGCCAGTCCCGGTTGGCTGGCGACGGCGACCTCGTGCCCGGCAACGCGCAACGCCCATGCCAGCGGAACCGCGGGTTGGAAGTGCGTCGACCATCCCCAGGAAGTGAACAACACGCGCATGGGTCCCCCATCATCGGGTGCGGGCGGTACAACGGCGCTGATGGAGCAGCCTAAGCCGCCCGGGCGTCCGGTTCTTCCGGGCGACGACACGTGGGCTCGAATCCGGCACGGATGCGTGGCCCGGCACGGCGACTCTCGTGACCCCGCCACGTGTGCGGTGGCGCAACGGCAGCGGAAAACCACGTGGCCGCGCGGGATGCCCGCATGATGCGCACCGGTGATACTGGGGCGTATGTCGACGACTCGGCTCTGGAAGCAACGTCCGTGGGCGCTGGACAAGCCGCTCAACAACTTCGGGCTCCCTCGCGGCCTGCGCGGACGCCTCGCAGGTCTGGTGATGTACTGGGGGAACCGGCCGCACCAGCGCGAACTGCTTGACCAGCTCGACGTCCGGAGCGGGGACCACATCCTGGACGTCGGCTACGGACCCGGCTGGATGGTGCGCACCCTTGCCGAGGGGGGGTCGGCCGCGAGGGTGGCCGGGGTGGACCCGTCCAAGCAGATGCGCCGCATGGCGATGCGCCGCAACCGTGCCGGGATCGCCTCCGGACGGGTGCGGCTGGAACTGGGCACGGCTGAGGACACCGGTTTCGCGGATGCGAGCTTCGACCACGTGCTGTCGGTGAACAACCTCGCCCTGTGGCCGGACCTGGAGGCCGCACTGCGGGAGCTGCGCCGCGTGCTGCGCCCGGGCGGTGTGCTGGCGATGTCCTGGCACAGCAGTACGGCCCCGGACAGCATCCAGCGCTCGCTGGGGCTCCCCGAGCATGTGCTCTCGGTCGTCTCACGCGACTTGGAGCAGTTGTTCGACGAAGTCCGCCGCCGTGATCTGCCGAACACGGTGTGCTTCCTGGCGCGCCGTCCACGCTGATCGATCCGTGCGCAGCGCTCAGTGCGGTGTGCCGACGAACAGGCCGCGGGGTGAGAAGCGGCCAGCGAGATGGAGCGCGTCGCAGCCGGCCGCGCGCAATGCGCCCAAGTAGTCGCTGTGCTCGAAGAGCGTGATCAGCTGGGTGTCGGTGAAGTGCCGGACTCCGCTGTCGTCGGCCAGCAGGTATTGCGCGTCGACGCGGGTAGCGCCGCCTTCACGGGTCGAGCGCGCCACCCGGGCCACCGCGCGGGATTCGTCGCGCACCACGTCGCTGGCGATGTAGCCGTCGAGGAACTTCTCCGGGAACCACCACGGATCGACGACGAGCACCCCGTCGGGTGCTAGGTGCGCGCTCATCCGGCCGATGGCGGCAGTGAGTTCGTCGACGGTGCTCATATAGCCCACCGAGCTGAACAGGCAGGTCACGACGTCGAAGGTGCGGGCGAGCTCGAACGTGCGCATGTCGGCGTGGTGCAGCGGAACAGCGGGCAGCTTCTCCCGGGCGACGCGCAACATCGGTTCGGACAGCTCCAGCCCCTCGGCGTGCGCCACGTTTTCCCGCAGGTAGCGCAGGTGCTCGCCCGTGCCGCAAGCCACGTCCAGCAGCGACTCCGCGTGGGGTTTCCGCGCCCGCACCACGTCCATGATCTGATCGACCTCACCGCGGAAGTCCTTGCCGCGTCCACAGTAGACGAAGTCGTACACAGCGGCCATTTCTTCCTCGTACATGTCGGACTCCCGTCATCAGCGGTGCGTCGTCGGTCTCCGATGCGTGCCTCGCAGACATTACCGAGGTTTTGTGCGTCGCCAACCCGGCCGAACGCGCGGGTTTTCCCTACCGCGCGGCGCCCGGGGCGGGCTGTCATCCCCCTCGACCACGCGATGCACGAACACCCGCGCGGGCGGAGAGTATGTGTTCTCGCGCCCTTTCATCGTCACCCCATGCAGCCCAGCGCCCGTGCGGTGCCCGTCGCGAGGAGGCACGAACCAAGTGATCAACGTCTTCCAGCCCACCGTCGGACATGAGGAACTGAACGCCGTGCAAGAGGTGTTCGACAGCGCGTGGCTTGGTCGCGGCGCGCGCACCGCGCAGTTCGAGCGCGCCTTCGCCGAGCGCATGGGTGCCGATCCCGAGCAGGTCGTGTCCACCAACTCGTGCACCGAAGCGTTGTTCTTGGCCGTGCAGCTGCTCGACATCGGCACCGACGACGAAGTCGTACTGCCGAGCGTCAACTGGGTGGGCGCGGCCAACGCCGTGGCCGCCTCCGGAGCGCGCCCGGTCTTCTGCGATGTCGACCCGCGCGGTCTCAACCCCACCGCCGAGCACGTCGCGGCGGCGCTGACCGGCCGGACCAAGGCCGTGCTGGTGCTCCACTACGGCGGCCACCCCGGCGATGTGGCCCGTATTGCTGAGCTGTGCCGCGAGCACGGCATCCGGCTCATCGAGGACACCGCCTGTGCGGTGGCCTCGCGGGTGGGCGACACCGCGTGCGGCATGTTCGGCGACATCGGGGTGTGGAGCTTCGACGCGATGAAGATCCTCGTCACCGGCGACGGCGGGATGCTTCACGCGCGTGACCCGGGGATCGCCGCCCGCGCGCGGCGCGACACCTATCTCGGCCTGGCTGAGCGCAGCGGCCTCGACCGGGCGCGGTCGGACGCCGTCCGCTGGTGGGACGTCGACGTCGCGGCATTCGCCCGGCGCAGCATCACCAACGACATCGCCGCGGCCATCGGCGCCGTCCAGCTGCGACGGCTCTGCGAGTTCGTCGAGCGTCGCCGCGCCATCGCCGAAGCTTACGATCACGGATTCGCCGACGCCGCTGACATCGCCCGCCCTCCCCCACTGCCGCACGGGCACGCGTCCTCGCACTACCTGTACTGGATCCAGCTGCCCGATGGTGACCGCCGCGATCGGCTCGCCCACCACCTCTACCGGAACGGGGTGTACACGACGTTCCGCTACCCGCTCCTGCACCGGGTGGAGGCCTACGACTCCGGGGCGAACTTGCCCGGCGCCGAGCACGCCGCCGAAGTCACGCTGTGCCTGCCGCTGCACCAGGCGCTCAGCGATGCCGAGGTCGCCGAGGTCGTCCGGCTCGTCCGCGAGCACACCGACCACGACCTCCCGGCCGCGTCCGCACGTGGAGACGCCCGGTGACCGGGCTCGGCCACCCCACCGGACCCGCCGCTGGAGCGGGTGCCGAGTTGGCGGCACGCATGACGTGTTCAGCCCTGACCGAGTCGGGTACCACCGCGACCGAGATCTGCGACTGGTTGGCGCTGCGCCGCGACAGCGCAGCCGCGCATATCCGTCGCGTCCCGCTCGAGCAGCTCGATGGATGGGGCTTCGACGCCGACACCGGCAACCTGCGCCACGACAGCGGGCGATTCTTCAGCATCGAAGGCATCGAAGCCACGACCGATCACGACGGGCGCGGCACATGGCGCCAGCCGATCATCAACCAGGAGGACATCGCCATCCTCGGCATCCTGGCCAAGGAGTTCGACGGGATCCTGCACTTCCTGATGCAGGCCAAGCTCGAACCGGGCAACGTCAACGCGGTCCAGCTGTCACCGACGGTACAGGCCACACACAGCAACTACACCAGGGCTCACCGCGGCGGGGCCACACCGTACGTCGAATACTTCACCGACGGCCGGCGCGCACGCGTGCTCACCGACGCGCTGCAGTCGGAGCAGGGCTCGTGGTTCCTGCACAAGCGCAACCGCAACGTAGTCGTGGAAACCGCGGAAGACGTGCCGGTGCGGGACGACTTCCAGTGGCTGACGCTCGCGCAGATCCACGCGCTGCTGCAGGTACCGCACACGGTGAACATGGACGCTCGCACTGTGCTCGGCGCGCTCCCGTTCGCCGCCTCCGAGCACGGCCGCACCGGCGGGGGGCGGTTCGTTCGCGCACTGCGCCGATCCCTGGAGGTCGACGGGGCCGCCGATCCGGCACGCAGGACCGAGGTGCTGAGCTGGATCACCGAGCGGCGCAGCCATTACGGGCTGTCGGCGCGCCGAATCCCGCTGCGCGACGTGGACGACTGGAGCCTCGGCCCGTTTGGCCTCAACCACCGCCACGACCGGCACTTCGGCATCGTCGGGGTGTCGGTCAGCACCGAGGGGCGCGAGGTGGGCAGCTGGTCGCAGCCCCTGCTGCGGCCGTGCGGCACCGGGATGAACGCCTTTCTCGTGCGCGAGTTCCGCGGAACAGCCCACGTCCTGGTACGAGCCGCGGTTGAACCGGGGTACCGTGACACGGTTGAATTGGGCCCTACCGTCCAATTCCATCCGGCCGATTACGCGCACCTCCCGCCTGAGCAGTGGCCCCTCTTCCACGACGTCACCTCCTCGGCGAGCAGCACCGTGCACTACGACGTGACGCAGTCCGAAGAAGGCGGGCGCTTCCACCACGCGCTGAATCGCTACCTCGTGGTGGAGGTCGGTGCGGACTTCCCCACCACGGTTCCGGACGACTTCGCGTGGCTGACCCTCGGACAGCTCATCGACCTCCAGCGGCACAGCTATTACCTCAACATCGAAGCCCGCAGCCTCGTCTGCTGCCTGCAGACGCTGTGGTGACCTGCGGGCACCACGACTTCTTCGGAGGGACCATGCCCGAGTTCGCGCGATTCGGCCGGACCGCGCTCACCGTCAGCAGGGTCGGTCTCGGAACTGTGAACTTCGGCGGACGCGTCGACGAATCCGAGGCGCACCGCCTCCTGGACCGTGCCCGGGACAACGGCGTCAACCTCGTCGACACCGCCAACATGTACGGCTGGCGGGTCCACAAAGGGCATACCGAGGAGACCATCGGCCGGTGGCTGAAGCAGGGCGGAGGCCGTCGCGAGAGCACCGTGCTGGCTACGAAGGTCGGCAATCCCATGGGCGATTCCCCCAATGAGGGCGGACTGTCGGCGCGGCACATCATCGCCGAGTGTGAGCAGTCGCTGCGTCGGCTGGGTACCGAGTGGATCGATCTCTACCAGATGCACCACATCGACCGCACCGCGTGCTGGGACGAGGTCTGGCAGGCGATGGAGGCGCTCGTGCTCCAGGGCAAGGTCCGCTACGTCGGCTCCTCCAACTTCGCCGGTTGGCATCTCGCCCGAGCGCAGGCGACCGCCGCACGTAGGAACACGCTGGGCGTGGTATCGGAACAGTGCCTGTACAACCTCCTCAGCCGTCAGGTCGAGTCGGAAGTGCTGCCCGCAGCCGAGGAGCTGGGCATGGCCGTGCTGCCGTGGTCGCCACTGCACAGCGGAGTGCTGGGCGGCGTCCTGCGCAAGCAGCGCGACGGAGCGGCGGTCAAGGGTGTGCAGGGTCGAGCCGCCGTCGCGCTGCAGCAGCACCGGTCCACCTTGAAGGCCTACGAGGACTTCTGTGAACGGCAGGGCAAGGATCCCGCCGACGTGGGCTTGGCGTGGGTGCTGTCCCGCCCGTCCGTGACCTCGGCCATTGTCGGACCGCGCACCGTCGAGCAGCTCGACGGCGTCCTGCGCGCGTGCCGGATGCGACTGGCGCAGGACGAGCTGAACCGTCTCGACGAGCTGTTCCCGCCGCCCGGTGGCGGCCGCCCCGCCCCGGAAGCGTGGCTGGACTAAGGCTTCCTCGCAGTACGACTTGCTCGGGTGGTCGGCTTCCGGCACGTGAGGCGGCGCCCTGCTGCGTTGGACGGCACCTCGAGTAGCGACCTACGCCACCCCTCCAGCCTTGCGATGCATCCACCTCACGCGCCGGAGCACCTCGCTCTGCTCTGGCCGAGCGCTCCAGCCAAGAAAAACCACACTGAAAGGACCCCCAAGTCGGTGCAGCGCTCCGTTCCGGTGTGCTCCCGGAGCGGAGCGCTGCCCGTGCGCTCAGGCCTTGCGCATCGTCCGTGTGCCGACGAACAGGCCGATTAGCACGACGACCACGGCAGCCGCGGCCCCCCGCAGCGCCTCCGGGCCGAACTGGCCTGCGAACAGGGCACGCTCGGCGTCGACGATGTAGCTCAGTGGGTTGAACCCGGCGACCACGCTCATCCACCCCGGGCCCTGCTCCAGCGGCAGCAGCATACCGGACAGGATCATCAGGGGGAACAGCACCGCCTGCTGGATCGTCCAGAACATCCAGTCCTGGTTCTTCACCGCCAGCGCCAAGGCATAGCTCAGCGCGCCGAAGCCCACGCCGAACACCGCCAGAATCACCAGCCCGACCAGCGCACCGACCGGATGCGGCAGGAAACCGAACGGCATCGTGATGGCCACCAGCACGCAGGCCTGCACCGTCAGCGGCACCATCTCCTTGAGTGCCCGCCCGATCAGCAACGGACCGCGCCGCAGCGGAAGAACCAGCGTCCGCTCGTGCGCGCCGGTGTGCATGTCGAACTGCAGGTTCGATCCGGTGGAGGCGGTGGCGAACAGCGACACCATGACGAGCACGCCAGGCACGAACCAGTGAAGGTCCAGCTCGCCGCCGCTGAAGCTGCTCAGCAGTGGCATGAACAGGCCGACGAAAATCAGCGGCTGCAGCAGCCCGAACACCACCGACATCGGATCCCGCAGCACCGGGCGCAGTTCGCGCAGGAACACGAGCCAGACGTCGACCGGAAAGCTGTTCGGATACAAGACTTCGCTCTGCTGGCGGGACACGGTGCTCCGGTGGTCAGTGGACATCGTCATGCTGCTTCCTCCTCGCCGGAGGGCTCGGTGGTGGTCGCGACTCCTGCCTCACGCAGGGTCCGGCCGGTGAGCGCGAAGAAGACGTCGTCGAGCGTGGGGCGCTTGGTCTCGGTGCTGTGCGCGGTCACCCCGGCCTGCGCCAACACGAGCACGATCTCCGGCAGGCGCCGGCTCGCGCTGTGCACGGGCAGTTCGACCGTGTTGCCCCGCCGGTCGAGGTCCTGCAGCGCACCGGCCGGCACGTGATCGCGCAGGTGCGGCAGCGCGAGCTCTGCCTCGGCGTGCGAATCGAACTCGAGCACCACCCGCTCTCCGATGAGGTCAGCTTTGAGCCCGGAGGGAGTGTCATCGGCGATGACCCGTCCGTGGTCCATGACCATGACGCGCTCGGCGAAAGCGTCGGCCTCGTCGAGGTAGTGGGTGGTCATGAACACCGTGGTGTCGTACTCGTCGCGCAGTCTGTGGATGTGGCGCCACAGGTTCGCACGGCTCTGCGGATCGAGCCCGGTCGAAGGCTCGTCCAGGAACAGCAGCGACGGCGCGTGCACCAGGCCCATGGCGATATCGAGCCGGCGTCGTTGGCCACCGCTCAGCGAGGAGACCACCTGGGTGGCCACCCCTCCCAGTTCGAGGCTTTCCAACAGTGAGTCGGCGCGTCGCCCGGCGGCGTCCTTGGCGAGTCCGTAGAACCGCCCCTGCATGATGATCTCGTCGCGGACACGCTGGTTGTGCCCGGCGCTGTTCAACTGCCCGACGTAGCCGATCCTGCCGCGCACCGCGGCGGGATCGGTGCGGATGTCGTGCCCGGCCACGTGGGCAGCTCCTCCGGACGGTTCCAGCAGAGTGGCCAGCAGCCGCAGGCTGGTCGACTTCCCGGCCCCGTTCGGTCCGAGGAAGGCCACCAGTTCGCCCGGATCGACCCGCACGTCGAGCCCGCGGACCGCCTGAACTTCCTTGCTGCCCGAGGCGAACGTTTTCGTGAGCCGCTCGGCCTCGATCACTTTCATACTCATGCCGGAAATGGTAAGAATCCTTCCGGTCAGGAGCTGACCGGAACTCCATGATCAACCCGGTTGGTCGTACGCAGATTCACCGCTGCGGACCGAGCCCGGATCAGCGACCCGAGGAGGTGCGCGTGAGCCGTTCCACCATCGCCCGGGTGCTGCGGCTGCTGTCCCTGCTGCAGACGCGCCGGTTCTGGGCCGGCAGCGAGCTCGCCGATCGGCTCGGGATCAGCGAGCGCACCCTGCGCCGCGACATCGACCAACTGCGCGAGCTCGGCTACCACGTCACGGCCGAACGCGGCTACGACGGTGGCTACTCCCTGGAAGCTGGAGGGAACCTGCCTCCACTGCTGCTCGACGACGACGAGCTCGTCGTCCTGGCCGTGGGCCTGCGTGCGGTCGCCGCCCGTGCCGCGGAGCACACCACCGAGACCTCGCTGTCGGCGCTGGCCAAGCTCGAACAGCTGCTGCCCGCGCGGCTGCGGCGCAGAGTATCCGCGCTGCAGTCGCACACGATGCCGGCCGTATCCGAGTCCTCTTCCTCGGCGACACCCGAGATGATCGCCCGCCTCGCGCTGTCCAGCAGAGACGGCGAACGCGTCCGTTTCGGCTACACCGATGCGACCGGCACCCGAACGGCGTGCTCCGTCGAACCACATTGCCTGATCTCCACCGAACAGGGCTGGTATCTCGTCGCCTGGGATCCGCACGGAGAATCGTGGGGAGCGTTCCAGATCAACCGGATCGACTCCTTCGTCGCGACCGGGACGCGATTCGGCCCGCACGAGCTGGACGTGCAGCGCGCGACCGAGATCGCCAACGCGGCCGCGGCCCGGTTCGCCCGCGGCCACGTCGGTCTGCTGCGCCTCCACGCCTCGGTGGAGGAGCTCTATGCGCAGGTTGGGGCCTGGGCTCAGGACGCCCGAGCGGAATCGGAGACGACCACGCTGCTGCCGATCAGCGCCGACCACCTGCCCGACCTCGTCTTCGGCATCGCGTGGATGCCGGACGACTACGAGTTCGAGATCGTGGAGCCTCCGGAATTGGCCGCGTTCGCCCGCTCACTCGGTGCGCGGCTGCTGAGAGCGGGCTCCAGCACCCAGCGCTGACCGCGCTCGGAACCACACGACGAAACAGCTCAGCGAGGCGAAGTCCGCGAACAGCTCGGCACCGTTCGGCCACTCCACCGCTTCCGGGTGGTCTCTACTCGTAGAAGTGCGCGGGGTCGAGCAGGCCGATCGGGATGCGGGCGGTGGTGGTCGTGGGGTGGGCATCGTTCATGCCGCGCAACACCAGGGCCAGGCGGGGCCGGTGGTCGAGGTGGCGTGCGATGTCGAAGAACACGGCCAGGATGTGCGCGCAGGGGCGTTTGCGGCTCCGGCAGCTGCAGGTCGCGGTGATCGAGTTCTGCTCCGGCCCGGGCGGTTGGCCGTTGTGGACGAGCGCGGTGTGGACGGCGTCGGACAGGTCGTCGGAACCACCGGTGGCGACGTGTTGGGCGTACTGCAGCTGATGTTCGTTCCAGGTGGGCATCTCCACCCGCACCTGGTGGGTGCCGTTGTGCTCCACGGTCGCCGTGATCTCGCCGGACCGCATCTCCACGCTGTGGATGTGGCCGTGGCGCGCCAGCGACCGCGCTCTGGGCAGCGCCGGATCCGGCCGGCTCAGTGAGGTGGGCTCGGCCAACCGTTGCCAGTCCCTCCCCCACGCCGTGGTTCCGAAATCGCTCACCGGCGGCCTGCCCTGGTGGGGGCGAGCAGCTCGCGGAGCTGGTCATCGGACAGCCGCGCCAGATCACTGTCGATGCTGGTGCTCTCGCCAGTGGCCATGCCGGCGATCGCGCGCTTTCCCTCGTGCATCTCGGCGATGGCTTCCTCCAGCGTGCGTTCGGTCAACAGGGTGTGCACGGTGACGGTGTGCTGCTGTCCGATGCGGTGAGCCCGGTCGCTTGCTTGGTCTTCGACGGCCGGGTTCCACCACCGGTCGTAGTGCACCACGTGCGTGGCCCGAGTCAAGTTGAGCCCGAAACCCGCCGCGCGCAGGCTCAGCAGCAGCACCGGTGGGCCATCCGGATCGTCCTGGAACCGCGTGACGATGTTCTGGCGCCTCTCGGAGCTCAGGCCGCCGTGCAGGAACGGGACTTCGTTCGTGCCCAGTTCGGTGCGGAAATGCTCGGCGAGCAGCTCTCCGGTCCTGCGGTATTGCGTGAACACCAGTGCTCGCTGCCCCGTGGAGGTCAGCTCGGTCAGCATGTCGGTGACCCGGTCAAGCTTGCCGGAACGACCGCCCAACGGTTCGCCGTCGCCGGATACGAGTTCGGGATGGTTGCAGATCTGCTTGAGCCGGGTCAACAGCGCCAGAATCCGGCCGCGGCGGCCGATGTCGGACCCGAGACCGTCGTCGAAGGCTTCGTCCAGACTGGTCCGATAGAGCCGTTCTTGCTCCTCGGTCATCCCGCACACGATCGTCGTCTCCAGCTTGCTCGGCAGCTCCGGGGCGACGTCTTCTTTGCGGCGGCGCAGGATGTGCGGACCGACGATCTCGTGCAAGCGTGCGGCGGCGGCTCGCGAACGGTTCTGCTGGATCGGCGCGGCGAAGCGGCGCCGAAACCGCACACGTGTGCCGAGCAGGTCGGGATTGGTGAAGGCCATCAGCGACCACAGCTCGTCGAGGCGGTTCTCGATCGGAGTGCCGGTCATCGCGATGCGCAGCCGTGCCCGCAGAGCGCGGGCCGCGTGCGCGCCCTGCGACTCCGGGTTCTTGATCTGCTGGGCCTCGTCGAGAACGGCGACGTGCCAGACCGTGCTGGCCAGGGCGGTATCGCTGCGCATCACCCCGTAGGTGGTGAGCACGACCGAGCCCGGACCAGCCGCCCGCAGCGCGCGTTGTCGGTCCGGGCCGGTGTAGGTCAGCACCTCGAGGGCCGGGGCGAATCGGGCGAGCTCGCGGGCCCAGTTGCCGAGCAGCGAATTCGGACACACCACCAGGTTGGGGTGTTCACGGCACTCCTGGAGCAGCGCGATCGCCTGCACGGTCTTGCCCAGGCCCATGTCGTCGGCCAGCACACCGCCGCCGTGCTCGGCCGCGCCACGCAGCCAGGCCACCCCGGCCCGCTGGTAGGGACGCAGCACATCGTGCGGGGTGGACGGTTCGTGCTGCTGGTTGTACGTGCCGGCGCGGCGAGCGGCGTCGACGGCGGCCGCGGCCGACCAGATGGTGGCGCGGTCCAGGCCGAGCGCGGCGTGCCCGGCGGTGGGCAGCTCCTCGATCAGCTCGTCGGTGGACTCACCGGCCCGGATCGCGGTCGCGATGCGGGCCCAGATCCGCAGCGACCGCCCCACATGCGTCCGTGTGTGCCACGAGGACAGCGCATCCACCGCCGCGTCCGCGGCGACGAACGAGGCCGGCACGGTACGGGGAATGATCGTGCTGGCCGTGCTGTCCGGCAGCGCCATCGTCACCGAGGCCTGGTCCCCTGGCGGCAGCCCCACCACATCGGCGCTCGCGGCCGGATCCTCGACCCCCCACCAGACGAAGCTGTCCGCCTCGACGACGAAACTCGCCTGCAACACGCCCGGTAGCGGAACGTGCGACGAGGAGGTGGAAACGCTCGGCAAGATCAGACTCACTATCCGGAAAACGTGTTGTCGACCAGCAGCGCCATCCTACGCGACGGACGGGCCCGTTGCTGCCGATTGCACCAAGCCGTGGGACGTGTCGAACCACGTGATCGTCACGGTTCTGATCCGGGAAGCCGTTCGCCCGTGACGGTGTTTTCGCCACCAGCGACACGATCGCGGTGAACGGAACGCTGCACCGCGCTGACGCGCGCGAATCCTCATCACGCATGTGCGCAGGAACCGCGATGTGCACGACGTCGAACCTGCATAGCGGGATCCGCGCACGGCTACGGTGACGAAGGTTCCGGGAACCCGTTTTCCCCGGACGTCCACAGAAACAGCATCAATCCCACCCGACCGAGGGTTGAGGGGAGCGCGGTGTGCGCTTTCTAGCGGATGTTGAACAACCGACCGTTGCTGTCGTGGGGCTCGGTTACGTGGGCTCGTGCGTGGCCGGTGCCCTGGCCGACCGGGGTGCGCACGTCATCGGCATCGACAAAGACGCCACGCGCGTGGCCGAACTCGCTGCCGGCCACGTGCGAGTTAACGAGCCCGGTCTCAGCGAGCTCATGGCCCGGTGTTCGGGCGGCCCGCAGTTGCGGGTCACCGACGAGTACCGCGCCGCTGCCGAGGCGGACGTGGTGCTGGTGACGGTCGGTACACCGGCGTGCGATGACGGGGCTCTCGCCGATGAGCAGCTCGCCGTCGCATGTCGGGAACTCGGGCGACACCTGCGACGCGGCCAGCTCGTCATCGCCAAGAGCACGGTGCCGCCGGGGACGACCCGCGACCTCGTCGTCCCTCTCCTGGAGAGTGGAGGTCTGCGCTGCGGCGAGGATTTAGGCGTGGCGTTCAGCCCGGAGCGGCTCTCGGAAGGCAGCGCGCTGCGCGAACTAGCCACGTTCCCGATGGTGGTTGGCGGGATCTGCCCGGACAGTTCCCGTGCGGCGCAGGATTTCTGGCAGCGTGGCCTCGGTGTCGAAGTCCGCGTGGTGGAATCGGTCGAGGCCGCCGAGATCGTCAAGCTGGTCAATAACTGGTGGATCGACCACAACATCGCCCTGGCCAACGAGGTGGGGAAGTTCTGCACCGCCTTCGAGGTGGATTCACTGCAGGTCATTTCAGCAGCCAACACCATCCACCGCGGCAACGGGCCGGTCAACGTCCTGCTGCCCAGCGTCGGCGTCGGCGGATCGTGCCTGACCAAAGACCCGTGGATGGTGCAACGAGCGGCGCGGGACCGAGACGTGGCGCTGCACACCGTCACCACCGCCCGCGAGGTCAACGATTCGATGCCGCACTACACCGCCGAGCTGGTACTCGGCGACCTGCGCGGTCGAGGCCGAGAACTGGAAGAATCCGCGGTGGCCGTGCTCGGGCTGGCCTACAAGAACAACACCGGTGATCTGCGCGAGACCCCCACGCTGCCGATGGTCGACCAGCTGCGCCGCGCAGGCGTCTCGGTAACCGTGCATGATCCACTCGCCGACCCCGGTGAGATCGCATCGAAGTTCGACACGACCCCGTGTGCCTCGGCGTACGATGCCGCCGCCGGTGTCGACTGCGTCGCTGTTCTGGCCTGGCACCAGGTGATGACCGAGCTCGATTTCGGCGAGCTCGGACGAGCGGTCAACGAAGAGTGCCTACTGCTCGACGGGCGAGCCTACTTCGACGGCGACACGATCGCCGAGCTCGAAAACCGCGGGTTTCGCTACCGCGGTGTGGGGAGGTGAGCGCATGGCCCGCTTCGTGGTGACCGGCGGCTGCGGGTTCATCGGTAGTCATCTGGTGGAGCGCCTGCTCCTGCAGGGGCATGATGCCGTTGTCGTGGATGCCGCGCCCGCGCCGCGCGAATCGCGTTTTCCCCAGCATCCCGGGACGGTGGAGTACGTCAACGCCGACATCCGCGACCCGGGAGATCTCGCCGCCGTCGTGCCGGACGGGATCGAAACGATCTTTCACCTCGCCGCGACCGTCGGCGTGGACCGTTATCTCGACCGGCCGCTGGAGGTCATCGACACCGCGCTGGAGGGCACGAAGAACGTCCTGCACCTGGCCGAATCGACCGGCGCCAAGGTGGTGCTGGCCAGCACCAGCGAGATCTACGGCAAAAACCCGCAGGTGCCGTGGCACGAGGACGACGACCGGGTGCTGGGCAGCACATCGACACACCGCTGGTGCTACTCCACGAGCAAGGCGCTGGCCGAGCACGTCGCGTTCGCGCTCGCTCACCGGCACGGCATCCGCGCCACGGTGCTGCGCTACTTCAACGTGTACGGACCCGGGCAGCGTCCCGCATTCGTCATCAGCCGCAGCGTGCACCGCGCGCTCCGCGGCGATCCGCCGGTCGTGTACGACGACGGCGGTCAGACACGGTGCTTCACCTTCGTCGAGGACGCGGTCGAGGCGACCCTGCGCGCCGCGTCCGCACCGAGCGTCGACGGCATGTGCTTGAACATCGGCAGCTCGCGCGAGACCTTCGTCCACGAGGTCGTGGACACCATCTGCCGACTGACCGGGCACCCCGGAGCCGAGCACACCGACACGTCACAATCGCTGCGTACCGGGTATCAGGACCTACGCCGCCGCGTGCCCGACACCTCCCGCGCCGCCGAAATGCTCGGGTGGCACGCCACGACCACCCTCGAGGAAGGCCTTCGCCGCACGATCGCGTGGGCGGAGGAGAACCCCTGGTGGACCGAACTTCCCGATCACGGGGCGGAGTAGGGCCATCGACGCGCAGGAACACTTCCGCGGAGTCGTCAGCGGTATGCGCGCCCGCCAGTCCGCGCTGCGTGCGGCTGCTCGGCGGGCCTCCCCGCCGGAGTGGCGGGATGGCGCGGTATCCGTGCTCACCGCGCCAGGATGGGTACTGCCACACCCCTGCCCGTTGGAGGCGGTCGGGCTCGACTGGGCTCGTGCCACCGACGACGCGTCGCTGGCAGCCTGCCGCGAACGCAGTTCCCGCTTGCTGCCCGCCGGATCGGACGGCCGTCCACTGGCCAGCTACGGGAATGCCTTGGTCCAGATCGCCGGAATGGACCAGCTCTTCAACGGACGGATCTACCGACCCGTCGGCATCGATTCCTTCGGCGGGCGACTAATGCTGCGGTTCACGCTCGGGAACTACTTCGACCACCTCGACACCACGGAGTTCCTGGCCTACGAAGCCTCCGCGCGGGCCGCGGATGCGGCGGACCCGTTCACCGGTAGTTATCGACGGTTCGTCGCCGACCCCTTCGATCTGTCGCGGCGTGCGACCGGGCTGGGAGTACTCACCCTGACGATTCGTCGTTCGGCGCGGGGCGCGGGGTTCTTCCTGCACCGCAGGAGCGACGAGCAGGTGGTGGTAGCTCCGGGTATGCTCCAAGCCGTGCCCGCGGGCGAGTTCAGCCCGGCTGATGCCGACGAGCTCTCCGCCGCCGAGGACCTCGACCTGTGGCGGATGATGTTGCGCGAGTACGCCGAGGAGTTCCTCGGCGTCGAAGAAAGTTATGGACGCGGCTTACCGCGACCGGACTACCGCAGGCAGTGGCCGTACCGAGAATTGGATGCGGCCCGCTCGACCGGACAGGTGCGTCCTTGGGTTCTGGGAATCGGCTTGGACCCGCTCACCTGGAAGGCGGAAATCATCACCGCGTGCGTCATCGACGAGGCGGTGTTTGACGATGTTTTCGCGCGGATCGTCGTGCACGGCCGGGAGGGAACGATCCTCACCGGACCGGAAGGCCGAGGGATTCCGTTCGAGCCGGAGAACGTCCACGGCTACGCCGACCACCCGGGCATGCGGGAATCAGCGCGCAGCTGCCTGCTCCTGGCCTGGAGGCACCGGGGAGTGCTCGGGCTCGCCTGAAAGGCACGCCGCGATGACGCCTCAACGGGTGATCACCGGTCCCTCTCTTCCGGACGGAAGTAGATGGCGAGTCCAGCGGTGTTGGGCGCGGTGTCGGGGCTTGCGACCCGGCTACCACGACCAGTGACCGCTGCCCCGGCTCCGGCGGCGCACCGGTAGCACACGTCGAAAATTCACTGCTGGCTCGTGGACTCGCGGTGGCGGTAGATGGTGTGGCGGGTGACGCCGAACTCGGCAGCGTTCCGGGGAGACGGGGCAGCGACGCTGGCCGTTGGCGCACCGTCGGGAATGCTGTCGAGCCTGGCGGGTAAACCGCCGCTCATCACTCTCGCCAATTCCCCGGACCACAC
Source organism: Actinopolyspora biskrensis (assembly GCF_013408175.1). Classification (GTDB taxonomy): domain Bacteria; phylum Actinomycetota; class Actinomycetes; order Mycobacteriales; family Pseudonocardiaceae; genus Actinopolyspora; species Actinopolyspora biskrensis. The sequence continues at coordinate 643,671 of NZ_JACBYW010000001.1, read as the reverse complement.
ACCGAAACCGCCGGTTTCGGGCAGAGTCTCATAGGACTCCGATCACGACCATGCCGGCGAGACCGAGCTCGGTGGCGACGGCCACGAACGCGTCAGCACGTCCGGTCTCTCCGTTCGACCCCGCCAGCGGCAAGCCGGTCCGGAACTGCTCGTACTGCCGCACTTTCTGGTCGGCCAACCAGATCAGCAGATCGGCGCCCGTGCGCTGATGCAGGCCGAACGTAACGTGCAAGCTGTGCCCAGCCCCCGCCGACCCGGACGGCCCGACGTCAGCACCCGCGGGGATGCGCAGCGCATCGTCAGCACGCAGGGCCCCGCGATCAGACGCTCTCTTCCGGCGACTCCAGGTTGGGTCGGTGACGCGGAACATCGGCGTTACCCGCGACGGTCCGCGCACTTCCCACTGCTCGTCCCCGTCGAGTTGGACAATGAACACGTCGTCGCCCAGTGCGACGCGAGTTCGGCGCTGTCCTGAGTGGTCAGATACGCGTTGATGATGTCCACCGGTGTTGTCCCATCATGTCTGCGAAGATACTCCGGAACCCGTCGTTGTCCGGGTGGTTTGGCCGCCGCTTCTGACCAGGAACAGGCGTGCTCGAACACGCGGCATCGTGCCGGACGCGGCGTAGGCCGACCCGGCGGTGAAATCGACGAGACGTTTGGCGTTCGCCTCGGTCATCTGGGTCAGGTCCAGCAGAACCGGGGTGTGGGCTCGGACGTGGTCACCGATCTCGCGTGCTTCGACATAGGTGGTCGGAGTCAGCTCGACGACGTTCGGGGGCGTCACGTGCTCATCGGATTGATTGAGCGCGGTGGCTTGTGCCGCCGAGGACCCGAACGCCGCCGAGACCGACGACGCGTGATCCCGCCCGCACGAGACCAGCCCCTTCCGAATGCTCTCCGGCCGTCAGCGGGCACACAACGCTTGGTCACCGCGCTCACGAGCTTGTGGGAGGGCGAGGCGGGCTGTGGACACCGCCAACAACGAGGTGCCCCCGTGTGTGCCCACAGCCCATGAACGAATGTCGCGCAAGTACAAATCTCCGAATACACCGAAGGTCACGACATTTCGAACGGTTCCGTCCCCGACTGCTGCGTGCAGCAGCAGTCGACCGATAATTCGGTTAGATTTAGTTTATTCGGTCATGGTGGATCATCACCTCAAAGAACCGCAGAACTGGTGGTGTCCACTTTTTCACTGCCCCAGGTGATCGTGGGTGAAGTGATTCCCGAAGAGGGCGGGGTCGTCACCCAGCCCAGTAGCTCACCACCCCGGGTGACGGCGACAGCCGCAGAGCCTGCGGGGAGCTCAAACTCCCAGTCGACGCCGTCGGTGCCGGTTATGCGGTCGGACTCGTCAGTGGGGTTGAAGGCGCCCAAGAACTGTGCCCCGCAGCTCGGCGTTGTGCGGGTCAACGCGACCGCGCGACCGTGGGCTGAACTCCAGCGTGATTTGGTCGGGCCGGGTAGTGCCGCGAAGAAGTCCGTGACCGCACCGTTGGCGGGTTGGTCTGGATCCAAGACAAGTTCGACCGTTTCGGTGTCGATACGGGGGCTTGCCGCTCGGGCATGTACGACCCCGACGGGGAGCGTGTCCGAGACCGTGGCCGCTTCCGCCATGCCGTCCTCATATTCGTCGAGCCAGGTCATGCTGATCAGACGTGAAGTACGCGCGAGTTGGTCGTGCACCGCCGCGGCCGCCTCTTGCAGTGCGGTCTGCCCGGAACGCTGCCACGCCCCTTGCTCTGGCAAGGTTCGATCCATGAGAACAACAGCGTCCTTGTCCAGTTGACTGCTGAGCAGCTCCGTACCGAATTGGTCGAGGAATCTGGACAGCAGCCACAGGCCCTCGGAAGTTGGATTCTGCTCGCCGCTCTCGTTGAGAGGCGCCCCCGGGCAGTAGGGAGGAGTGTGCAGCTGGGGATCAACGCCTTCGGCGGTTAAGCCGTCAGGGTCCATGGCGATGAGATCGCCCCAGCTCGCGGTGGCGCAGGCAGTGTAGACGCTCACCGTGGTAGAGCCCAGCATCAGGGCGAGCAAGGCATTGAACAGGGGGGTGCGCGCCTCGGCGAAGGACTCATCGGTCCAGGTGAATCCCCAGTTGGATTCCAACACATCAGTGTCGCCGAGCAGGATTTCAGTCAGGTGTACCCCGAAAGCGGACAGTTCCCCCGCAGGATTTCCCACCCATTCGGTGTGCCCGACTAGGTGCGGAGAACCCTTGATGGCGCGTTGCCGTGCGGCCCATGCATCCAAGGTGGCGTTGGGGCCGCATGCTGGTGCCAGCGGTGCGTTGGCCAACCGTGCCGGTCCCTCGGGAAACAGACTGGAAATCTTGTCCCACAGGCCGACGATGGCATGGCCGGACCATTGTGACCACAACCTGCGTAGCTCGCCCGTCCAGTCGATGAAGTCACCCGTGCTTTGGTGAGCCGCCTCGGCCAGGCCGTGGCTCGTCAGCCACTGCCCGAAAGTTTCGCGTGCCGCGGGTGAGGCGTCTTGGGCGTCAATGGGGATGTGGACGTCACCGCAGGTTCCCTCGTTTCCCAGCTGCAGAGCAACGATCGGACCGTGTGGTCTGGCGGCCGATGCCACGACCTGGTCGGCAACGGCCCGCAGCCAAGTCTCCACCTCGGCCCATACCGCTGGGTCCACCAGACTGGGCAACGGTCTGGCCTGGGAGGTGAGCAGAGCTCCATTGAGTCCACGGTATGCGGTGTGGTCCGGGCCGCAGAGCCGGTCCGGCAGGCCTCCCAACTGGACCTCCGCGTGGATGAAGGGGCCTGGTTTGAGCAGAATCCCCAGGTCTAGCTCCGCAGCGATGCGGACCAGCCCAGCCACATCGCGTTGCCGAGCGGTGGTGCCGTGAAAATCGAATGTACGCTCTGTTCCTTCTCCTACTTCGTGGAAACGCCACGGAAGGTAGAAGGAGATGACGTCGACACCGAGATCACGCAGCTGCGTGAGGTTTGCGGACCAGTTGTCCCTGGCTGCACGGTAGTAGGGGTAGTCACCGATGACAATCGGCCGTGCAGCGCCAGGCACCAGTGCGCTGTGGATGCGCGCGCTCATGTCTCGGCTCCCTCGGAGTGGGGGACGAGGAGGACCTTGAGGGCGGAGTAATCGACGCCGGGCGTGGCGGCGAGCACCTTGAAAGCTTCCTCGTGTTCCTCGAGGGTGAAGCGGTGGGTGATCACCCGCTCCAGCGGCATCGACCGGGCGAGCTCGACGGCTTTGGGGAACAACATGCTGTTGTAATCGCCGGCTCCGATGATCTGCACGCCGTCCTGGAGCAGCTTCAGCGGTTGTACGGTCGCCGAAGCGTTGCTGTTGAAGCCCATGATCACGATACGACCGCGCGTCGCGGTGTAATCCAGGCATCGTTCGAGCTGGTTCCCGACGGAATCGATCACCAGGTTCCCGCGGCCGGTGAGTTCGGGCTCCTCTGGATGGTGCAGCGTCACCCGCTCACCGAATTCGGGAGAGGAGAACACCTCCTGGGCCAGAGACCGGCGAGTCGTGTCGGGCTCGAGCAGGAGCACACGGGCCCCGTACCGCTCGGCCGCCATGGCGGTCACCACCCCCATCGGGCCGGCACCGACGATGACTGCCGTCTCGCCCGGCTGCAGCCGACCGGCCTCAACGTTGTTCAGCGCGCAGGTCAAAGGCTCAATCACGACCGCCCGATCGAAGCTCATCTCGTCGGGGACTCGGTGACAAAACAGCTCGGGTAATCGGATGAAATCCGCAAAGGAGCCATCGTAGTCCAGCCCCACTTCGGTACCGGCCTTGTTACTGCAGAAATCCCAGTGCCCTTCCAGACAGGTCGGGCATGTGCCGCAGTACAACGTAGGATTGATGACGACGCGGTCACCCGGTGCCAACCTGGTAACCTCGGCTCCCACCGAGTCGACGACGCCCACGGCTTCGTGGCCCATCACCACGCCGGTCTCGGCGGGGAACTTACCGACGAGCACGCTGCGATCCGTCCCGCAGATACCACTCTGCACCACCTCGACAGTGACATCGAGGGCATCCCGCGGCTCTGGTTTGGGATGTGCGGCCAGCGACAGCCTGCGGTCCGCGTTCAGGGTGAGAGCCTTCATGTCCTGTCCTCCTGGAGGGTGGCTGCGGCACTGGTGAGGTCCCAGCTGATGGCGTCGAGCAGTTGTTTATGCAGTTCGGGGTTCGACGTTGCGATGCACGACTTCTGGTTCATAGCCCCCAGGTCGACCAGTGAAGTGTTCCCCAGGTCGTCGCCGTACGCGTCAGTGATGACCACACCGGCCAACCGCGCCAGGTAGACGGCGGCGGCGATGTCGTACGGGAAGAGGTGAAGGATCGAGCCGCGTCCCGCGTTCAGAAACGCTGTTTCGGTCTCGGGGTGATCACGCAATACGCGGTTGCCGATGTCCACATAGGCGTCGAGCTGTCCGGTGATGATGCGGGAGATAGAGAAGCAGGCGCTGTTGAAGACAAATATGCCACCAGTATTGGCGGACTGATCCACCAGGTGGGCATAGGCTGCGTTCATCAGACGCATGGGATGCCCGTTGAACTCGATCGACCAGAACATCGTTGCCAGATCGGTGTTCTGACTCAACCGCGGCACAGCGGTCCGATAACCACTGCTGGAAAGCCCCTCCGCGTCGTCACCGTAGATCCACGCACCGTTTTTGATCTCCATCAGGTAGGCCGCGTTGACGTCCGCCAGGACGGGGGATCCGTTCTTGAACGGCGTCGCGGCGATCGAGACCATGCCCATCTCCAGGCCGGCCGACGTGGGTCGGGTTCCGTCAATGGGATCCACGACGAACAAGACTCGGGGGTCGGGGGCGAGTTCGAGGAAGGCGCCATCCTCGGTGTATACGGCTGCGGGAAACTCAGCGTGTTCACGCAGATAGTCCACGACGGCTCGCTCCGCCACGTCGTCGACGTCGAACTGGGCGTCACCGCCCGGAGAATCGCCGTGCACCTGTCTGGTCAGGCCACGGTCAGCGTAGGCCAGCAGTTCCGAACGGACGTGTTCACCAAGCCCCTTGAGCAAATCCTTCATCATGACAACTCCTTCATGAACAGGTCTTCCAACTTGTCACAGATTTCTTGCGCTTGGTCAACAGTAAGAATAAGTGGCGGGCGAATCTTGAGTACATTGCCACGACCGTACCGCGAGGTGCGCAGGATGAGTCCGTACTCCATCGCGGCACTGGCAAGATGATTGGTGAGTTTGGCGTCAGGACTTCCATCCGAATCGGCCAACTCGAATCCGATCATCAGGCCGACACCGCGCACGTCCACGATGGCCGGATAGCGCATTTTCATCTCTTCGAGCCGGCCGAGAATGTAGTCACCGGTTTTCCGGACATTCGCCAGAAAATCTGGTTGACGCACGATGTCAAGTGTGGTGTTGGCTGCCGCCGCAGCCAACAGGTTCGAACCGTACGTGAAAGAGTGCTGATCGGACGGCAACCCCGCGAGTCTCTCATTGGTAAGAATGGCAGCGACCTGGGCCCCGGAACCACCGAGCCCCTTAGCGGTGGTGATCGCGTCCGGTTCGACGTCGAAGTGCTGAGCCGCGAACATGTGTCCGGTTCGGCCGATACCGGTCTGGATCTCGTCGAATATCAGGGCGATATCTTGTTCGTCGCAGAGCGCCCGAAGTTTCTGCATATAGCCGTCCGGGGGAACGATGTTTCCACCATTGCCCGAAATGGGTTCAATGATTACCGCCGCGACCCGCCCGCTGCTCGCGTACTCGATAAAATCCTCGATGCGGTCCACACACATCAAACCACAGGTCTCGCGTTGCTGGCCGTAAAAGCAACGGAAGCAATAAGGGTCAGGAACCTGCAAGTTTCCTGGAAAGAGGCTGGGGAAAGGCTCGCGACGAAACGCGTTTCCTGACATCGAGGTCATCATCATCGTCTGTCCCACATGACTGCGGAACAAAGTGATGACCTCACTCTTTCCGGTCGCTTGCTGCGCCATCTTGATGGCGCCCTCGTTGGCGGATGAACCACTCGACACCTTGGGATGGACCTTGACCAGGTTAGCCGGTGAAGTCTCCACCAGCCGTCGCACCATCCCATTGATCGGATCGCTCTGATATGACGAGGTAAGATGAACGAGCCCGTCCAGCTGCTCTTTCATGGCCCTTACGACATCCGGGTGGGAGTACCCCAGACTCAAGTTAAAAGTCGCGGAGGCGCAGTCCAAGTATTGGTTTCCATCCGTGTCGTACAGGTATACACCCTCGCCGCGGTCCATCTTGCGGGCACTGACAGGATAGTAAATGGAATCGAGCACTTCCTGATTATTCATCATTCTCCTTGTTATTGCCTTTGGGCGCCCAGCATCGAAGCCAGGAAACTCAAGGGAGGACGATAAAACAGATAGTCACACGCTCGGGATCGTTATTGTTTTTTGTGAGTCTTGTCGCTTCTGAAGTCATGCAATGACATGTTGACGGGTTTCGACAAAGGACAAGCGCTGCGTCGCATCTGTTGTCTTCCAACGGGTGAGCACGGTTATAAAACGGGCGGCATCCTATTGACGCGTCCACTGACGAAGGCCGGGCAGCGCCAACGTCACCCGACAGCAGGACCTACCCGGGCAGCACAAGGGCGCTCATGCTAGATCCGGTCGAATTGCACAGCCCTGGCCGAAAACAGGCATGCGGCCAAATCGGGTACAAAAATTTTGGTGACGTCCATAATCTGTGCGGCGAACGCTCGGAGGGGTTCCGCCGCACGATCATGTGATCGGTTGGTCGTCTTGCACACCTTCATGCGAACTTTCCAGTTGAGTGGCCAGGGCGTGCACGGACGTGAAGACATGACCGTACATGCCGAGTTCACGAGCTGCCAGCACGTTGCCCTCGCGATCATCCACGAACAGGATCTCTTCGGGGGCGGCGCCCAGTTCGCGCCAGCACCACTCGTAGGCGGCACGCTCCGGTTTGGCACTGCCGATCCGGCAGGAGAATCCCACCACAGAGAAATGTTCTAGCCACCTGTGGGAGTTCTCGTAGTGCGTCGCGATTTCCTCGGGGGCGTTGGAAAGCAGTCCGAGCTTTATGTTTTTACGTGCCAACGAGCTGACCAGGTCCACACTACCCTGGTTGATTTCGGACCAGCTGGCCAGGTCGGCTGCGACCAAATCGGTCACCTGCTGATCCCCAAAGGGCGCTCCCAGCTGCTCGCCGACGGATTTCCAGTAGGTGGTTGCAGATACCTCGCCGCGATCGTACGCGGGCCGCGATGACCAGTAGCTCGCCCAGAAGCGGTCACTGTCAGCCTCAGCTGTTTGCTCAAGCACGGCTCGGGAATCGGCGGACTGGACCTTAGCTATGACCCCGAACATGTCGAAAAGAATTACTTTCATGTTTACGCTTTCCGTATCGTAATCAGTGTTTGGCTTTTACCGAACCTGATGTATTGGTGGTGCTGCCGTGGTCGGGAGCGTTCTTGCTCAGCCACACACCGAGCACCACGCACAGTACAGCAAGCACGAACAACACGACGGGCATAAACTTCACCCCGGTAGTGTCGATGACCCCACCAAGCAGTGGCGGAAAAGCAACTCCCCCGAGCATTGACGCAGCGATCACATAGGCACTGGCTCCCGACATACTTGGCACGGCCCGGCTCAGCCACGGCAAACAGGTCGGAAAGATAGGGGCGATCATGAGACCCACGCCGAAGTAGGCGTACGGGGCGAGTACCGGGATGGTAGCCAGGAGCAAGAAAACTGCCATTCCCGCGCAGCACACGTTGAGGATCGCCGAGGCCGACCATCGCAGACTCAGCGGGATCACCACAAAGCGTCCGATGGTCATAGCGAGCCAGTACGCCGAAGTGGCGGACGCTGCGATCGCTGCACCGTACCCGACCGCTTGGAGGTGGGTCGGTTCCCAGCCCCCGACTCCGGTCTCAATAGCGACATGGAACACGTAGATGCCGATAAAGGATGCGATGATCGGCAGTACCCGTGCTCCACCGTTGCGTGCGGCCCCCTCGCCGGGGAGGGACGGCTCCCACGCAGCGACCCCACGCAGGGTTAAGAGGATGAGCGCACACATGATCCCCACTGCGGCGAAGATCCACGGGTAATTCTCCGCACCCAACCCACCGATCAGTACCGGTCCCACGACAGCGCCCACACCGAAACCACCGTTGAGCAGATTCAGCATAGCTGTGCTGCGGCTACCGAATCCGATGGCAAAGAGCTGATTGAGTCCGTAGTCGATACCACCATAGCCGAGACCGGCGAAAAAAGTGCCGATCAACGCGAGCGCCCAACTGGGCGATAATGCGAAAAGAAAAGCCCCCACTGCCATGAACAGATACGAGACGGCGAGCAGTGCGCGGTTATTTAACCGGCCGCGCAGCATATGGTATACCAGCACGCCCAGCAACGCGCCAATAAAGTGCCCACTGAGGCTGAATCCCGCCACGGCAGGACTAATACCGAACTCTTGGCGCAGTGCAGGAATCGCAGGACCGTACAGGGCCTGTAAGGCGCCGATCACTACGAAGGCCGCACATGACGCCACGATCGCGACGGTGCTGAACAAGGGCTGACGACTCGTGGATGGATCGGTTGTAGTCATCGTTGAAATGACACGCTCTCGCTGCTCGACGCCAATATGCTGACAACAGAACATCGCTGGATTTTAGTGCAAAAGCAATAAGGAAACGGCATTTTTGCTCGTAGTTTTCCGCCGCACCCGAAACAGCCGATTAGACCGCTTCTGACGCAGCGTGTGTTGCTTACGGTAACACCCGTTCATGTCGCACTGAGGCGTTGAACCGTGATGACGATCAGCCGACCGAAGACCTCGAATAAATTCCTAATCATGGCGGGCGGCTTCAATACGTGCAGATACCCCCAGTGGTTTTATTCTTATTTGATCAACAGCGCCGAAATTACCTTTCCCGCCAGATGAGGCGCAACTCAACATGACGGCCGTCACTTTTTCAACATTTTTTTAACAGTATCTTTACTGCTTTCAGTGTTCAGTTCAACTCTGTTCCTCGTCCGAGGCTGTTGAGGACACCGCAACAAATGCACGCACGTCATGCGGATGACGCCGCGGGTCGACCTGCCCGGCGGCCGTGCTCGTGGCTCACGCCATGCTCAAAAACGGCACCCCCTACCAACACCCACCACCCACAACCCCTTGACCCAACCCATAGAAACACCCCCCGCGGCACCGTTCACGCGAACAAGGCGGTGCTCGCGACGAACGTCTACTCAGGCGAGCGCCTACTCGGGTGAGTGGGACATCCCCCAGGCGACTCTCGGTGCCGATATGGATCATCGAGATGGAGACGGAGCCGATTGTCCCGGAGCGCATCGCCGCACTGGGATGGAGCAGACGATCGGGGATGGGGTGGCTGGACCGCGTTCACCTCGTCCTGGTTTCCGATCGCCGGCCGGATCGAGGACAACATCTACTACTCGATCGCGTGCAACGGACACGGACTGGTCCAGGCACCGTACATCGGAGCGCTCATCGCCGACCGGACCGTGGATGGATCACGACCCGAAGATCTCGACGCCATCTGGGCGAAGGAGCCGAAGTTCCCTACCTTCGCGATGTTGGATCCACTCGGCCTACGCACGATATGGGCTATGGACCGCTTCAACGCCCTGATCAACGGCAGTCGGCACCGCGCCCGCCGTGCTGCCGCCCCGGTGCCCTGGTCATCAGCCAGGAGTTAGTAGTGCGGGTTGTGCTGGAACCAGGCCCGTGGCCTGCTCGACGTTCACACCGCGCGATGCGCTCCTGCCCCGGTTGGAACCCTGCACGAATTCGCGCTCCGCATTGGCCCCTCGGTAAGCAGGGCGCTATCCTGTTGTTGCTGATTGCGACCTCCCGGCACGGGAATCCCAAGAACGTCCGCCGCCACTTCAAGCCCTCTGAACGGGCGTTTGTCGAAGTCACCAGCTTGCTAGCATCCGTTAACCGCCAGCACTGAAGCTACGGCGGCGAGCGGATCGACGTGTCGAAGTGATCACCTCAGCCAGCACACTTGGACAGGCTCACGCTATGGACTTATCAACGGTAGCGCCGTCAATCCGCGACATGGCCGATCTGGCTCTCCCGATGTCCAAAGCGATCATGGTTCACTCGTCGATCACTGCTCAGCATTCGGCCGACGCCGACAGGGGGTCACGCTCGACACCGGGGCGCGTTGAATGGTCGGGCACGACTCGGTCGATGAGCCAGATCACCAGCGCGGCGCCGGCGAAGCAGGAACCGGCAACCGAAGCAGCCGCCCACCCCATGCTGTCGTAAAAGCTCGACGCTGTGACGGCCCCCAGGGCGGATCCCAGAGAATAGCAGATCATGTAGGCACCGATGATCCGGCTGCTCGAGTCCGGGTCCCGCGCGACTATGAGGTTCTGGTTGGTGACGTGCACGGCTTGGACGGCGAAGTCGAGCAGCACCGCGCCGAGGACCACGAGCCACAGTGACCACCCGGCCTGTCCGGTGAACCACCACGAAGCGATCAGCACGATCAGTGACACCACTGTGACCACATCTGCATGCCCACGATCTGCCCACCGACCGGCCCGTGCCGCACCCAGGGTTCCGGCCAGGCCGGCGAACCCGAACAGACCGATCTGGGCCGGGGAAAGGTGCCAGGGTGCGTTGGCCAGGGGCAGGGCCAGTCCGCTCCAGAGCACGCCGAAGGAGGCGAACAGGAAGAAAGTGATGAGCGAGCGGGTCCGAAACACCCGGTCGGTCGCTCCGAGGACGAAGATCGAAGCCACCGCGGCTCCGTACGAGCGTGGTGCCTGGCTCGGTTGGTCGTCGGGCAGAGCCGTCCGGATCAGGACGGCCATGATCACGGCCATGACGGCAGCGACCGCGTAGACGGCGCGCCAACCGGTGACGTCGGCGATGAACCCGGCGACGGTGCGGGCCAGGATGATCCCGACCACCACTCCGGAGGTGACGATCCCGATGTTCCGGCCGCGGTGTTCGGGAGGGGACTTCGCCGCGGTGTAGCCGACCGCGGTCTGCACGACCACGGCGAAAAGACCGGCGATCGCCACTCCGACATAGAGGACCGCCGCAGTCGTCGAGAGCGCCGCCACCGTGGTGCCCACCGCGATCAGCAGCAGATGCGCCGGAATGAGCATCCGGCGGTTCAGCCAGTCCCCCAGCGGGACGAGCGCGGCGAGGCCGACCAGGTAACCGGCCTGTCCGAGGGCCACCACCCAGCCCACCTGTCCGGTCGAGATCGACAGGTCGGAACCCATGCACTCAAGCAGAGGCTGGGCGTAGTAGACGTTCGCCACCGACACCCCGCACAGCACGGCCAGCAACAGCAGGCGTGGCCTGGTGAGGAGCACAGTGGACGTGGTAGACGCCGAAGACTGCACCCACCCTCCAATCGGTAGTAGTATGAAACCAATCGAAATGTAGTCGTAAAGGTAGCAATATGCAACCGATCTGTCCGAGGGGGTTGCCGTGACCACGCCATCCGCCGGGTCAGGACACCCAGCTGCGCCCTCCGATGGGTGGTCCGACCCTCCCTGCGCCCTCGCGCGCGCCGTGGATCTCGTCGGGGACAGGTGGAGCCTGCTGATCCTCCGCGATGCCTTCGACGGGACCCGGGCGTTCACCGACTTCCAGCGCAACCTCGGTGTCGCCAAGAACATCCTGAGCGACCGGCTCCGTCGGCTCGTCACCCACGGCGTCCTCGCCCGACAGACCGCCGCGTCGGGCAAGCGGCAGGAGTACGTCCTCACCAACTCCGGTGAGCAGCTGTTCACCGCCATGGTGGCCCTGCGGCAATGGGGCGAGGTACACGCTTTCGACACCGGCGAGCCCCATTCCGTGTTGGTCGACGACGACACCGGCACACCGGTTCCGACGCTGCACCTGCAACGTCCGGACGGCACCACCCTCACCGCCGGAAACACCCACGTCCAAAAGCTCAGCTGACGACCGATCTCCTACCGCCGGAGCGTTCAGGTGACTTCGCCTCTGAAGTCACGGGGGCAGCGCCACGGATCTTGTCAGTGGTGATCGCATTCCCGACCGTGGTCCTCCCCGGAGGTGCTCGACCCGCGGACCGCCTCCGGGACGAGGCCCCGGCCCGGACCGCTCCGTGAGAGCGCTCGGTACTCCTCCCACGAGGACGCCTGGGTGCGAGCCAGGTCGCCGATGCCTTACCACACAGGGAACACCAACCGTTTCCCGGTCAACAGCACACTGCGCAACTCGTCGTGACCGTAGCCCCCGTCGGCGCGCGGCCCGCCGAGTTCACCTCGTCGTGCTCCGCGCCGGAAGCGCCCCCTCGGAATCGCTGCGCCCCGCCGCCACACACCACCCGGGCACCCACCGACCGCATCACACCGGCCCGCTGATCGTCCACGCGCGACAGAGTCCGAAAGCACGAGGCTCGACGATTTCGACGCGACACCGGTGCACGCGTATCCCATGAACGTCTCGCACTATCAAACGCGTCAAACCGTCGCAACGCCCAGCTGGGCACGTTCCTGGCGGTGGGCTGACCACCAGCCGCAAGCCACCGTTGCCGAGCATCGTGCACCTGACCGACATCGACGCACCATGAACCGGAGCGATCGTGTGCGGCGACGTGGACGAGGTCCACGCCGACAAGGTCACCCGCGACTGCGGCGCGCTGCCCCGGCAGACGATGCGCCACTTCGACGAGGCCCTGCGGGCCGCCCTGGCGCTGCAGCTCGACCGGCACAGCACCGACGCTCCCCTCAGCGGGACGCCCCGCCGGGGGATCTTGACCTACGTATACGCAGTTCAACGCCCCGAAACGGTTGCTCCAGCCCGCGCGCTCGCTGACATCCGTCCCGTTGCCGGACCAGCAACCCCGCCATCACCGGCTTCGCCACCTGGTCAGGCATGCCCGAATCCGCTCCCAGCTCCGAGAGCAGCCGACACGGCCCCTTTCCGATCATCGAGGCGGGAACCCGGTTCACTCCTGCAGCACTGAACCGATCCCCCCTTTCTGTCAGAATGACATTAAGATAATGTAGTCGTCGTGATCGAAGAGTCGTGGTCGCCGCCGGAAGTTCTGGTCACTGTGGACCTGGTGATCTTCACCCTGCGGGAGCAGGAACTTTCCGTGCTGCTGGTCGAGCGTGGTGTGGCCCCGTATCGGGGTGCGCGGGCACTACCCGGGGGGTTCCTGAACCATGCCGGTGAGGACATCCTCGATGCCGCCCATCGGGAGTTGCGGGAAGAGGCGGACTTGGACGTGGCGCGGCTGCACCTGGAGCAGCTGGGCACCTACGGGGCTCCTGGTCGTGATCCGCGGGGGAGGGTCATCTCGGTGGCCTACCTGGCGATCGCGCCCGAGCTTCCGGACCCCGTGGCCGGTACCGACGCGGCCGACGCCGGGTGGGAATCGGTGCAGGACGTGCTGTTCGGTCGGACCAAGTTGGCCTTCGACCACCTCAGGATCGTGACCGATGGCATCGAGCGGGCGCGGAGCAAGCTGGAGCATTCGGCGTTGGCGACCGCTTTCTGCCGGGAGACCTTCACGATCGCCGAACTGCAGCAGGTCTACGAGGCCGTGTGGGGGGTGCAGCTGGATCCGCGGAACTTCTACCGGAAGGTGCAGAAGGTCCCCGGCTTCATCGAGCCGGCCGGACAGGAGCGCAGGGCCACGAAGGGACGGCCCGCGCGGTTGTTCAAGGCCGGGCCGACGACTGTGCTGCATCCACCGCTGGTGAGACCTGAATCCATCGACTCCGAAGGAGCGAGATGACGGAGAACATGGTGGTGGTGCTCACCGCCTTGAATCTCGAGTACGACGCCGTGCGGCGCAGACTGGTCGACCCGCAGCTTCAGCTACATGAACGAGGCACCCGGTTCGAGGTCGGTTCCCTGCGCGATACGGGCTGTCAGGTAGCACTTGCCTTGACCAGCAAAGGCAATCACTCCGCGGCGGTCTTGGCCGAGCGCGCGATCCACGAGTTCGATCCGGTGGCCGTGCTGTTCGTCGGCGTGGCCGGGGCGCTGTGGGATGCCACGCCGCTGGGCGACGTCGTGATGGCCACGCACGTCTACGCCTACCACGGCGGCACCAGCGAGGATGACGGACTCAAAGCCAGACCTCGGGCGTGGGAAGCCGAACACGGGATCAGCCAGCTTGCCTCGCACGTGGCCCGCACCGATGACTGGACCGGCGACGCAGGTTCCGGCCGGCACCACCCCAACATCCACTTCGGAGCAATCGCTGCCGGAGAGATCGTGCACAACTCCCGGATCTCGTACGAGGCGGCATGGATCCGCCAGCACTACAACGACGCGCTGGCCATCGAGATGGAATCAGCCGGTGTCGCCCAAGCCGGCCACCTCAACGGCTCCCCGGTGGCCGTCGTACGCGGAATCAGCGACAAGGCCGACGGGACCAAGAACACCGACGGCGACGGCACCTGGCAACCGCGGGCCGCCGACAACGCCGCGGCATTCGCCACTCGGCTCGCCGAAGAACTCATCACCGAACAGGAGAACAACCCGATGCGGCATCGGAACAGGCCCAGCAGCGGCGATGTCACCAACATCGCGCACGGCAGCACGGTCGGCATCCAGGCCAGAGACGTCACCAACAGCACCGTCACGGTCGGCGCGGCACAACCGACCACGACGCCCGACGATCTCGCGACCAAGCTTGCCTCCGTCCGCGACGAGCTCGAACGTGCCCGTTCGACCGGCACGCTCGACTCCCCCACTTACGAAGACGCGCAGCATGAGCTCGCCCTCGCCAGCAAGGCGCTGGAGGAGGACACGTCCGAGAGCAAGAGCAGGTCCGTACGAGCACTCAAGCGTCTGGGCGGGCTGACCGACGAGGCTGCCGAGGTGGCCTCCAAGGTCGCGATGTTGATCACAGCGGTGAACGGTCTGTCATGAGTGGGAACGAGACCACCACCACGACCAACACCGCCGGATCCGGCTCCAGCGTGGGGATCCAGGCCGAATGGGTACACAACTCCAACGTGTACATGGTGTCCTCCGACGACCCGCCCGAACAGAAGTACCGGGTCGGCGTCAACTACCTGGACAACGGGGTGCCACTGCGGGCCCGCGAGTGGATCGACGCAGCCATCGCCCGCGACTACGACGGCGCCGCAGTGCGCTTCTACTGGGCCCTGGCCCTGCTCAGCAAGCGCTCGTACCGCGAACTGAGCACCGAGGAGCGAGGGCTGCTCGGTGAGCTGCCCGACCACATCGCCACGTATCCGGACAGCGAATGGACACGCGCACTCGAAGCGCTGTGCGAGCTACTCGGCCATCTCGACGTCCCCGACCGCGATCCCACGCCGGCGTTGGAAAAGTTGCGGTCACTTCCCGCCCGACAACGCGAGCAGATCGTGCGTCACTGCGATCTCGTCCTGACCAGCGGGGTGAAGGACAGCCTCTGGGCGGAGACCCGACGCACCGCCGAGCGGCGACGGCGCGCCGGAAATCGCGAGAACCGCGTGTGGGCCTACTTTCAGCCCGAGCCGATCCGGCCGCGGGCCCAGTATCCTGACCCGAAGGGTGCCACTCCCCAGCAGTGGCTTCGCGCCGTCCTCGCGAGCGCACTGCTCGCCGGATCCCTGGGAAGCCTCGGTTGGATTCTGCTGCAACGCCCGACAGCGATATCAGTAATCGCTTACTTGACGACGTTGGCAGTCGGAGCGCTCGCAGCCAAGACGGGATTCGAGTGGCGATACCGCACACAACGCCTCCGCTCCAAGGAACGCGAGTACGCCGGCGAAGTCGCTGCCCATGCGGCACCCGGTTCGGGGTTCGCCAACCAGGTCGATCACGCCTTCCAGTACTACGCCCACAAGTACGCGCCCAAGGAAGTCGACCGCTCGGTCTGGCTGGCCGAGACCAGGGGCATCCGCACCACGCTGCGCAACGAAGTCGTCGAGCTGTACCGCGAAAGCAGAATCCAGGTCGGCCGGGTCAGGTGGCTCATCCGGCACCTGATCCTCGATGTCCGGAAACAGTGGTGTGAGAACGTCCTGTTCTCCTACCGGCAGCAGTACCGGACGCCCTTGTCCACACGAGCCTGGTGCCTGTCCGCGCTCGTGGTCGGTGTCCTCGCGGCTTGTGCCGTCGTCGATGCGGCCGTACGGACGGCCCCGTTGTCGGCGCTGGCCAGCGTGCTCATCGCAGTGATAACTGGTCGGGTCGCCACGTTTCGCTGGTGCTACATCCTCGGTGAACACCGACGATTCGCCGAGGAGGATCAAGAGTACGCACGCAAGATGGAAGCTCGCCAAACCGCGTACCAGCGGTGGAAAGACAAGCTGGCCGCCACCTGCCCCACCGAGGAGGAGATGGAGACCTGGCTGGAATGCGATCGAATCTTGCTCGTCGACGAGGCGCTGCGTCACTACCGTCTCGCCTGGCGCGACATCACCGCCCACACGATCGTGCAAACCCCCGCGAAGAGCTGCAAGCGAGCACGCGTCAACGGCGGGCCGTGGCGCTACTCGAAGTACGACCTTCAACTGTTCCTGATCACCGCTGAAGGGGTGCGGGAGCTGGCCAAGCAGCTCGACGTCGAGCACGGAACCTTCCACGGCAACGAACGCGGGCACTTCCGCTTCGACGCCGTATCATCGCTCCGCGTGGTCGAATCCGGCGACCACAAATACACGCTGGAACTGACCCTGAGCAACGGTCCCACTCGCACCATCGAAGTCACCGAACCCGAGCGGAACTTCGAACCGGCCAGTCCTGACGAACCGGGCCTGTCCCGGATCAGCCTCGACGCCACCGGATTCACGCACGCCCTCCACGTCCTGGAAGGAATCTCCGCCGAAGGCAAAGCATGGATCCAACGCGACACCGCCGCGACACAGCAGAACAACCCGGTTCCCTTCGGCATCGAGTCCGCCGCTTAGAGCTCCTAACGCGCCGCGTTAGGAGCTCTAAAACCTCCAGACACACCGAGGCGATTCAAGCCGCACGATCCCCTCTTCCCCGGGCAATTCCCCATGCTGAACAGCTGACGGAACAATCGGTCCGACGCATCACTTTTGCGACCGGTGTGTTCCGGCCGGCCAGCTGGGATCACAGGTACTTGACACCCCGCATCGACACGAACAAGACGAATCCACGTGGAAACTCATCCAACAGGCGAAGCGCGGCACCGCCCCCATCCGCTAATGCCTCGTAAGCTCTCATCGGGGCGGTGGAACTCATCTTCCTCGGCCGAGACAACCGGGTGCGAACCCGCACCCGCCCAGCGCGGGACGGAGAGCACAGCTCGGTGCGGTCCACACCTGACTCAATCACACGCATCTCGTCATACTTACCTCGTGCCGACGAACGACGGTTCACAAGATTGCGGTAGCCCATCGCACCACCCCAACATGAACGACGAGCCTGACAGTGGTGTGTCGTACCGTCAGCGGCGCTCGCACCAGGAAGGAGGAGCCGCCGTGGTGGATCAGGAATTCGGAACGTTCGCCCACCTCACCTCACCCAACGCGGCGCTGTACCGACGCATCATGGCGACGTTCCTGAACGCCAAACGCCGATTCACCGTGCACCTCCGTCCCGAGGACGTTCAAGAGAAGCTCGACAACGCCCCCGAGGTGTCCGTCATCGCCGGTGCGCTCGCCCAACTCGTGGACTGGGGAAACCTCCGCGCCGACCCAGACACCAGTCGGGTGACCACCGTTGAAGACTTCCACCGCGCACGTTTCCTGTACCAGATCACCCGGCAGGGTGAAGCAACTGAGCAGGCACTGACGACCTACGACGAGACCCTCGGGCGACGCGGGGCGCTGCAGACAGTAGCGTTGACCGACATCGCCATCCAGTTGCGCGCCCTGCTGGCATTCGCCGGTGAAGCGGACGTCGATCCGGCCAAGGTGCATCTGCTGCTGGACAGCCTCGTCAACCGGTTCAGCGATCTCGCTGACAACGCGCAGGCGTTCATGAGCTCCCTGCAGCGCACCATCGACCTGCACGATGCCGACGCGGACGCGTTCCGCGCCTACAAGGACAGGCTGATCGAGTACCTCGAACGATTCGTCAAGGACCTCGTCAGTACCGGCGCGGAGATCGCCGGGCTCCTCGACTCCGTGGGGCACGCCGCAGTGCGGCGACTGCTGGATGTCGCCGCGTGGCGCGAGGCCGAGGACGCCGCCCCCGGAGCCGACGAGGGCGCTGAGAGGACTGCCCCACGACTAGAAGCCTTCGAACGCGGTCGTGTCCTCTGGTACGAACGATGGCAGGGATTCCGGGCCTGGTTCATCAGTGACCAGCATCACCCGAGCCAGGCGAAACTGCTGCGGTCCCAAGCCCGCGCGGCGATCCCTCAATTGCTGCAGGTCGTCGCTGCCCTCAACGAACGTCGCGTCGGACGCTCGGACCGAACCGCTGATTTCCGGACACTGGCCCGCTGGTTCGCCCAGGCCCCCGACGAACCCTCGCTGCACCGCCTGTGGCGCTCGGCGTTCGGGCTCTCCTCAGCACGGCATCTCCCCGCCGACCCCGATCGGAACAGCACCATCGAGTCCACCACGCCGTGGGCGAGCGCTCCCCCACTGCCGATCAGTCCACGGTTACGCAAGACCGGCAGTTATGAACGGCGGGGCAGGCCCAACCGCGTGACCGACCGATCCGAACAGCGCCGTTACCTGGCAGAGCTCGCCGCCAAGGAAACCGCCGAAACCGCGGCAGCACGGGCCGCGCTGGCCACCAGCCAGCCGACCCGCCTGTCCGATCTCGGATCGTTGGAGCCAGGAGCGTTCCAGCTGTTCCTCGGGCTGCTCGGCGATGCGCTCGCCGCGCGAACCTCCGGCGCCGACACGGTACGCACCAGCACCTCCGACGGCAGCATGGTGATCCGGTTAAGCCTGCTGGACGGAGCCGAACAGGCCGAGATCCACACCCCACACGGTGTGTTTCGCGGACCGGAGATGCTGGTCGAGATCACGGATTTGACCGCGCTCGACGAAACGGAGGGACGCAGCGCATGAGCGCCGTCGACGATGTGCTCGCATCCTCCCGTGCAGGCGAACTACGACGAGCAGCGCGCACTCTGCTGCGACGCCCGCTGGTGCGGGCCAGCGGTCCCGATACCGAAGCATTCATACTGATCCGTCGACACGTCGATACCCTGCGCGAGTGGTTCGACCGCAACACCGGTTGGCGCCTCATCGTCGAAGCGGACCTGGCACGCCTGGTCAAGCAAGCCGCAACCACCGATGACCCCACCTATCCCGCTCGGGAAACGCGTTCGAAACCTCCCTTCACCCGACGTCGTTACGTACTGACCTGTCTGGCACTGGCCATGCTGGACCGTGCCGAAACGCAAGTCACCCTCGGACGCCTCGCCGAACAGGTCGTCCTCGGAGCCAGCGACCCCGATCTGGTCGCGACAGGCATGACCTTCACCCTCGACAGTCGCGACGAGCGCAGCGACCTCGTCGCGGTGGTACGGCTACTGCTCGATCTCGGTGTACTCAGCCAGATCGCCGGCGACGAGGAGGCATTTGTCAAGGACACCGGCGACGTGCTCTACGACGTGCACCGTCACGTGCTCGCCGGACTGCTGGCCACACCTCGGGGACCATCAACCGTCGCCGCCGAGGGAATCCAGACCTTTCGTGACCGGATCACCGCGTTGACCACCGAAATGCCTGCGGTCACCGACGAACTGCGCAACCAGCGGATCCGGCACCACCTGACACGCCGACTGCTCGACGAACCGGTGCTGTACTACGTCGACCTCGACGACGCCCAGCGGACATATCTCTCCGGCCAACGCACCGCGATCACCAACCGGATCACCGAACTGACCGGCCTGGTCGCCGAGATCCGCGCCGAGGGCATCGCGATGGTCGACCCGCTCGACGATCTGACGGACGTGCGCATGCCCGAGACCGGCACAGATGGTCACGCCACGCTGCTGCTCGCCGAGTACCTCGCGCGCAGCACGCAGGAGGCTGTGCCGCTGGAAGAACTCCACCGGCATATCCGCGAGCAGGCCGACGCACACCGCTCGTACTGGCGCCGCGACACCGCCGAGCCGGGTGCCGAGGTGGAGCTGACCACCTCCGCACTGGATCGGCTGGAAGCACTGCGGTTGATCTCCCGCGACCTCGACTCCGTGACTCCCCTGCCCGCACTGGCCCGTTACGCACTGGCCGAACCGACCATCCAGGAATGCTCGTGACGCGAGACCTCCCGCACCCCCGAGTGGCCCGTTGGCAACCGCTGCGCGCCGGGTTGATCGACCTGTTCTACTACGACTCCGAGGAGTTCTGGTTCCACGACGGTCGCCTGCTGCTGCGCGGTAACAACGGGACCGGCAAGTCCAAGGTGCTGGCACTGACCCTGCCGTTCCTGCTAGACGGCGACCTCTCCCCGCACCGGGTCGAACCCGACGCGGACCCGAAAAAGCGGATGGACTGGAATCTGCTGCTCGGCGGTGCCCACCCGCACCCCGAACGACTCGGCTACACCTGGCTGGAGTTCGGCCGCCTCGACGAACACGGCCGCGTCGACATACGCACGCTGGGCTGCGGGATGAAAGCCGTCAGCGGTCGGGGAATCAGCCGTCACTGGTTCTTCGTCACCGACCAGCGCGTCGGCGACGAACTGGAGCTGGTGGACGCCACCGGCACGGCCCTGAGCAAGGACCGGCTCGCCGACGCCCTCGCCGACCGCGGAACCGTCTACGAGCGGGCTCGACGCGACTACCGGCGGGCCGTCGACGAAGCCCTGTTCGGGTTCGGCGAGAAGCGCTACGGGGCTCTGGTCGACCTGCTGGTGCAGCTGCGTCAACCCCATCTGTCCAAACGTCCCGACGAGAAGACGCTCTCCAATGCGCTGACCGAAGCCCTTCCCCCACTGGACCAGGCGGTCATCGCCGACGTCGCCGAGGCGTTCCGCAGCCTCGAAGAGGACCGCGAAGCATTGCGCTCGATGACCGAGGCACGTGACGCCGCGACATCCTTCCTCGGTCATTACCGCCGCTATGCCCGCATGGCCGCACGTCGACGGGCCAAACGGCCCAGAGACGCCCAGGCTACCTACGAGCGCGTCAGCCGCGACCTGTCCACCGCCGAAGCCGACCACACCGCGGCGGAAGAACGACTGGAAGCAGCCAGGAGTCGTGCACAGGAGCTGACCAACACGCGCACCCAGTTGCGGGCCAGAGAGAACGCGCTGCGCACCAGCCCGGAAATGCGCAATTCCGAGGAACTGGAGCGGGCCGCGCAAGAAGCACGACGCCACACCGACGAAGCCCATCGCCTGGCTGGTGAACGGGACAACAGTCAGCAACGCCTGGCCAGCCGCCGGGAACAGCACGACACGGCCACATCCCGGCTCTCAAACGCCCGCGACGAGCTGACCACCGCCCGACAACAGGCGGCCGAACGCGCGTCGGCGGCTCTGGTCACGGACCGCCACGCCGAGGCTGTCGACGCACCGCTGGACGGTCAACCGGATCCAGCTATTCCGCGCCGCGCGGCCGAGCAACTGCGTGACCGTCAACAACACGCCATACGCCACGTCTTCACACTGCTCACAGCCGTCGACAACGCCGAACGAGCACTGGGCGAAGCCCAGCGCAAGGCCTCCGAACTCGACGAGCAAGCCAGTGACCTCAATGAACGCAAGGCATCCGCCGAGGCCTCCGCCGAGCAATGCGGCGCCGAACTGGTCACGGCGATCCGAGCACACCTCGACCACGCCACCGAACTACGACTGACCGATCCGGCAAGCACGATCGCTGAACTCGAACTGTGGGTGGAAACCCTCGACGGCGCGAACCCCGCGACAACCGCCGCCAACACGGCCGGCCACTCCACCACCAATGAGCTTGCCCGCGCCGACGCCGAGCTGCAAGCCCAGCAACACTCCTACCAGCTGCGCCGCACGGAGCTGACCGACGAGATCGACCGTCTCGAACGCGGCGAGGACACCACCCCTCCCACCCCTTACACCAGGGACCACGCAGCACGGGTCGACCGCGACGGCGCACCGCTGTGGCGGCTGGTCGACTTCACCGACGAAATCAGCTGGGCCGACAGGGCCGGCATCGAAGCCGCTCTGGAAGCCTCCGGAATTCTCGACGCCTGGATCACCCCCAGTGGTGAGCTCCTCGCGCCCGAGACCGAGGACGTTGTGGTACGCCCCGGCACACCGGCACGCACCTCGCTGGCCACAGCGCTGCGACCGATCATCGACCACGACAACCCTCACGCTGCCGCCGTGCCGAAGTCGACCGTCGCCGGAGTACTCGCCGCCATCGGCCTCGTCGACAACGCACCCGACACCGACTCGGCTACCTGGGTCACGCGTCGGGGGCGATTCCGGGTCGGCACACTGGAGGGCCACTGGAGCAAGCCCACCGCGGAGTACATCGGACGCAGCACCCGCGAGATCGCCCGCCGTGCCCGACTGACCGAACTGCGCGCCGAACTAGCCACGCTGGACGAAAAACTCGACGAGCTCACCGATGCCCGCACCCGACTCGAACAACGTTCCACGACCCTCACCGCCGAGATGGCCGACCTGCCCGCCGACGACGCACTGCGAGACGCCCACGCGCGAGTGAGTTCGCTGGTCGCCGAACGCCGACGTCTCGCCGAACGTCAGTCGGAAGCAGCCAGGACCCTGACCACGGCCGATGAACACGCCCAGAACGCGCAGGACGCGCTCACTACCGGTGCCCACGACGCCGCGCTACCGGCCGAGCGCACCGCCCTCGACGAAGTGGCAGCCGCACTGCAGGACTACCGCACGTGTCTGGAGCGGCTGTGGCCAGCATGGCAGGCCGTTACCGACGCCGAACAGCGGGCTGAGGACACCGCAGCCGAACTCGACCGCGCCCAAACCGATCTCACCGAGCTGGCCGAGCGCGCGAACGAGGCCGAACAGACCGCCGTATCGGCCACCGAACGCCACCAGACCCTGCGTAGCACCGTCGGCGCCGCCGTCGAGGAACTCGAACGGCAACTCACCGAGGTCACCGACTCGCTCACCGCCAACCAGCACCAGCGGAGAGAAGCCGACACCGAGGTGGAAAACGCGATCGCAGCACGCGGCCTCGCCGAGGGCCACCGCGAACAGCTCCGTACCGCCCTCGACGAGGCCGCCGAGCAACGGGTCACGGCCACCGAGTCGTTCCGCCGGTTCGCCCACACCGGCCTGTTGACCGTCGCTCTGCCCGAACTGGACTTGCCGTCCCCGGAGAACTCCTGGGCACCCGACCCGACCGTACGACTGGCACGCAGGGTCAACGACGAGCTTTCCGACATCACCGATGACGACACCGCCTGGGAACGTGCGCAGCGCAGGGTCACAGACGAGCACAAGACGCTCACCGAGGTCCTGACGCGCCAGGGCAACCGCGCCACGGCCGACCTGCTCGACGACGGCATCATCGTCGAGGTGGAGTTCCACGGGCGCCGCACCTCCGTGCCGGAACTCGCCGACGCCCTCGACACCGACGTCACCGACCGGCAGCGACTGCTCGACGAGCGCGAGCGCGAGATCCTGGAAAACCACCTGGTCAACGAGGTGGCCAGCACGTTGCAGGAACTCATCGCCACGGCCGAGGATCAGGTCGCGCGGATGAACGGCGAACTCACTTCCCGCCCGACCAGCACCGGAATGCGGTTGCGTCTCGTCTGGCGTCCCCGCTCGGACGGGCCGACCGGTCTGAGCGAAGTCCGCGAACGACTCCTGCGCCAGACCCCCGACGCGTGGTCCGAGGAGGACCGGGTAGCCGTCGGCAGTTTCCTGCAAGAACGGATCGCCGACGTCCGCGCCCGCGACACAGCGGGCACCTGGTTGGAGCAGCTCACTACGGCACTCGACTACCGCACCTGGCACCACTTCGTCATCGAACGCAACCAGAACGGGCAGTGGAAGTCGGCGACCGGGCCCGCATCCGGTGGCGAACGTGTCTTGGCCGCCAGCGTACCGCTGTTCGCCGCGGCCTCCTCGCACTACGCCTCCGCGGGCAACCCGCACGCACCACGACTGGTCACCCTGGATGAGGCGTTCGCCGGGGTCGACGACAACGCACGAGCCAAGTACCTGGGGCTGTTGGCCGCGTTCGACCTCGACGTGGTCATGACCAGCGAACGTGAATGGGGCTGCTATCCCGAGGTGCCAGGGCTCTCCATCGCCCAGCTGTCACGAACCGAGGGGGTGGACGCCGTGCTGGTCACCCACTGGGAGTGGAACGGCAGCGAACGCACCCGGGTCGACCGGCCCGAGACGACGCCGACACGCCAGCAACCACCTAACCAGCAAGAAGGGCTGTGGGGTTGAACACCGACCACGAACGACTGAACCGTCTGCTCGGTGGGGATGATCTCGCGTGGCTCGTCCAGCGCGTCCGCAAACGCATGGAACGTGGCGAGACCCTGTCCACACAGGTCAGGCTGTCCGAGGCGACCTCGGGGCAACGGTCGGCCGTGCAGCGGCTGCTCGGGCGCAGCCCGCGTCCGGGCACCACCCTGACCGTGTCATTACCGGCCGTCGACGCGGTCCTCCGGCGCTCCGGGGTCTGCCCCGACGGGCTGGAAGCCGCCGTCACCTCCCTCACCGGCCCGGTCACCGTGCGATCTGAGGAGATCGAACGGGAAGAACGTCAGTGGCGCGAGGCCTTCGCCCCACTGCACGCGGCCATCACCGGCAGGAACGAGCTCTCCGGCTGGTACGAGCGGCTGCATTCCAGTGGACTGGTCCGCCGACTCGCAGGCACTCCGGAGGAGGCCACACCGCTGCTCTACGACCTCGCCGGGGTCATTCGCGCGCTGCCTACCTCCGCCGAACCACTGGGGCACTTCGCCGCCCGGATCACCGGCAGCGCCCACGCCCTCGACGACGACCGCCCACTGACCACACTCGCGTTCAGCGCCGCCGTCGCCATGGCAGGCCTGGCCGACGACGGCTCCGGGGCGCAGTGGCGCCGCGAAGTGTGGGCGGCCGTGGGCGTTCTGCGTGACGAACTATCCACCACGGTGCTGACGCTCGGCCTGCCCGGGGACACCACAACAGCCACCGGCCGGGCATTGGCCGCGCTCCGGGAAGCCGGTCAACCAGCCGTCCTGACCCTGCGCCAACTGATCCGGGACACACCGACCTGGCCGGTGCACGAGCAGCAGGTCTCGATCTGCGAGAACCCGATCGTGGTCTCCGCCGCCGCGGACCGTCTCGGCCCGGCATCGGCTCCGTTGGTGTGTACCAACGGCCAACCCGGCGCCGCCGTGATGCACCTGCTGCGCCAGCTCACCTCCGCGACAGCCCGATTGCGCTACCACGGCGACTTCGACTGGGGTGGGCTGCGCATCGGCAACGTCATCTTCGGCCGTCTGCCCGCGGCTCCGTGGCGCTTCGACACCGCCGCCTACGAGGTAGCCGTGGCCGAACACTCCTCGCACGAACTCGGCGACAAACCAGCCCGCGCAGACTGGGACCATCACCTCAGCACCACGATGCTGCGGGTCGGTCGCGCAGTCGAGGAGGAACACGTCCTCGACGACCTGATCGGTGACCTGTCCTGTTCCAGCCATCACGTCACCAGGGGGTGCGACGACAGGTCGCTCTGAGCCGTCGGGCCGATCTCGGTGCGACCGGCATCAATTCCGAGTCCGCGACATCTGCGCCACGGGAAAACCGGACCTCTCGCCGTTAGCGCTCCTGCTTCCGCCGCGATTAACTGTCGGGCATCATCCCCGCGAGGAAGGGGCTCGGTTGACCGTGCCACGAGATCCTCAGGACATCGCGGGCACGGGTGGCGGCGACGAACAGGAACGAGCGTGACTTGCGAAGCTCTCGCTGATAGCGGGCGGCATCCTTCTCGCGGATTCGCTCCAGGACCGATTCCCGGGGAATGATTCCGGAACAGACACCGACGAGGGCGATCCGCTGGTATTCGATTCCCTTGAAGCGGTGCATGGTTCCGACGTGGATCTGCCCATCTCCGCGAGGGCCTTCCTTGGTCAGCTCGGCACAGGTGATGCTGGCCTCGTCGCTCAGGTAACGCATGACCTGATTTACCGCTTCGCGGTCCGCGACGCACATCGCGATGCGCCCCCTGGGATCCTGCTCGATGCCGTGCTCACTGGTCCCCAGTTCTGCGAGCCAGGTTCGCAGTGTCGCGGTCAGAGCAGCAATTTCCTCGCTCCACGAGTCATAACCGGTCACCGCGGGGTCAGGCCCGTGCAGCACGGAACGGTATCCGGCCAGGGTGTCGCTGTCGTCATCGAGATCGTCGAAGTGCTCGCCGGAGACGACGGACAACGCGCGGGAGAGGATCTCCCGAGTCGTGCGGTAGCTCAACGTCCCCGACTCTGGCAGGCGGCACCGAACCGTGAACAACGCTCATGGGATGTTCGTTCCACACCAGTGGAAACACCCGCTCGGATCACCGCGTCACTTGCTCCAGGAACTCCTGAGTCTCGGGGTCGGGGGAATACACGCAAACTCCGCTCATTCCGCGAGTGAGAAGCACCTTGTAGGTGTTGCGGATGAGTCCGGCGAAGTGGATTTCGTCGGCCTTCCGCACGGCGGGGTCGAAGGAGTGGTCGCGGCGTGCGATCCATTGTCCGTCGCGGCGAACGAGGTCGGGACCGATGATGACCCCGGCCCAGTCGTATTCGAACCCCTGCGCTGTGTAGATGCATCCGACCTGTCCGAATCCGCGCTCGTCTGAGGCCCAGAAGTAGGATTCGGGCGCGTCGGGGACTCGTTTCTCGGGTTTCGCGTTCCAGGGGCGTTTCCAGTCACCGATGACGACGTCGTCGACGAGTCGTTTGCCGTGTTCGGTCTCGATCGGGTCACTCCACGGCCAGCAATAACCTGCTGCGATGCGCGCGGTACCGCCGTGTTCGGACTGCCGGTTCCGCAGCCATGCTTCCATCTCCTGCGGGGAGGAAACACTGGCAACGACGAAGTCGTCGTCGGTCGAAGAGGAGAGCCCGCTCCACGACGTCGGAGCGGCCCGCTCGAGCCCGAGAAGCCGCGAGACCCACGTGTCGAACACCGCAGAGCCGCCGCAGCGGAACTGGCCTTCCAGACGCACGATTTCAACACCGCAGCCCTGAACTTTTGCTGCTGTAGTGATCTCCTCCAGCGAACCCATTTCTCCTGGACGCACGATCTGATTCTCGTCGAGGAGAAACACGGGAACTGAGGCGACGTCGATCAGCTCGTTGATCTGACGTCCGGCTTGTGCACGTACTTCCTTCTTGGTGAAACGGTTGACGCTGGTTTCGCGGATGCGATGGGCTTCGTCGCAGACCAGGACGTCGAGTTCGCGAGGATCGGAATCCACGTAGTTGTTGAAGTACTTGAAAAGTCCCTGAACGCGAGTACTACGGCTTCCAGCGATCTTGCGGAGCGTGCGGGTGAAGGCGCTGGATCCGGTGGCGTGATGCACGGTACGGCCCTTCCTGGCGAGTTCGCCGACCAGGTTGAGAGCGATGACGCTCTTCCCGGAGCCAGGGCCACCGAGTACGACCACGGCAGTACGAGTGTTGGCGGCACGAGCATTGCGGACGGCCTGCATGACCGTCTCGAAGGCGACTTTCTGCTCATCCAGCAGGACGAATTGCTCGCGTTCCCGGATTTCCTTGGCCGCGAGCTTGAGTAGCGGCTTGGACGGGGCGTGGTGGAAGTCCAGGAACTCGTCGGCGGCGTTGCGCGCGGCGTCGCCGTCACCGGTACGATCGAGCCTTGCCTGCAGGTGGGCGACGAGTGCACCCCGATCGTCGAGAGTGAACAGGCGCCCGTACTCGTCCAGCGCCTGGTCGCGCAGTGTCGAGACATCAGAGTTGCGCGCGTTGTGCAAATAGGTGATGCCGTGGACGGAGTCGGGGCGTGCGGCGAGGGCAGGGGTCGAATCGACGAGGTACTGGCAGTAGCGACGAACCTGATCGACCGGGTGCAGGACAGGATCCTGTCCATAATTGGAGACGCGGACCAAGTCGCCGAGCACCTCTTCCACAGCGGACCACTGCTTCAGCTCAACGAGCACGTAGCTGGGTTCGCCGGTCTTGGGATGTGTCCCGCAGAGCACGGCGTCGACGCGCCGAGGACTGTGCGGAAGCTTGTGCTCCAGGAGTACCTCGACGTGACCGAGCCCGGCATCGGCGAGATCGGCCAGCAGCGTTGGAAGGCTGCGTTGCCAGGATCGCACCTCGGACGTTCCCACTCGGGAGCCGAGCTGGAACCTGGCCTGCTCGTTGAGAAGCAGGTGTAACCGGTCGGCCTTCGCGTCGTCGAGCAGATCCCCAGCGCTCCGACGAACCAGCGCCACTTCCAACCCCCACTGGACACGAGTGATTCACTCGCGGGTGGGGGCAGCGACGAAGTGGTGCTTCGGTGCCCGGCGGGCCGCGCTCTTACCGTACGAGGGTAATGGATTGATCACGCCGGGGGCACAAGGGTGCGGCGACGAGAACGGGACACTTAGCGACCGTCTCCCCCGAGCTGATCGGACTTCTGCGCGTTGCCCTTTGCCAGCTCGACCGGGTACTTGGCCGCGTTCATGATCATCTTCTCGTTCAGAGCGGCCAGGATGTCGATATCGAGCACATCCCCCAAGCGCAGCAGGTACGCGAGCACGTCAGCCAACTCGTGCCGCACGCGATCACCGGTCACGGAGTCGTTCATGATCCGTGCCGATTGCTCCGGCGTGAGCCACTGGAAGAGCTCGACGAGCTCTCCCACCTCGCCGGTCAAAGCCATGGCGAGATTCTTCGGGTCGTGGAACTGGTGCCAGTCACGTTCGTCCGCGAAAGCACGCAAGCGCTGTTGAAGTTCCTCAAGAGTCACGTCGCGCAACCATACGAGGCCCTACGGCAAGCCGGAGCAAGCGTCCTGTGCAATCACAACGACGATCTGCTGCTAGAAGTCGATACAAACCGATCAGTACGAACATCAACTCTTCGGCTGCTAACGGTGCACCCCGAAGAACCTGGCGATGGCCTTGAGCGGGGAAGCCGAGGAACTGGTAGCGGAGATGCAGTAGCTGGGCGATGCCGCGATCGACGACGAGTTGTCACCGGGTGAGCCGCGACAACGGCTGCCGGATGAGGTGGTCGACGTCCTGTCGTACCTCATCCGGCTGGCCGACGCCTGCGACAACGATCCAGTGGCAGCGGCGCGGGAGAAGTTCGACCGCAACGAGTCGAGGTATCCCCAGTACCTGACTCGGGGCAGCACGGCGAAATTCACCCAGCTGAACTCACCTGACGAGAACACTTGACGGCGGGGGTCGCTACGGAGTTCGGCAAAGCATCAATCAGCAGGTTGTACTTCGACCTTGTCGTTCCAGATCCTACGCATGTACTGACGGTGCGAGTCCGGCGCCGGCTTTCGTTCGAACAGTTGCGGTCCGGCGCGATAGACGCAGTCGATGCCCAGCCGGTGCAGGTACCTGATGTCGTCTCCGTTGGGCGGGGCGGGGAATAGCGCAGTCAGCCGATCCAGGTCTTCCTCGTTCTCCGGTGCGTACTGCAGGAGCTGAGCGACGGCTTCGCGCACCCTCCGACGGGTGTTGTCCCCCTTGGCCTCGATGAGCTCAGCCTCTTCGCGGCCGGAGGTCTGGAGGTCCGTGATGCCGGCTGATGAGCTGACCCGCACGAACTCGGTGTGCGGAAGCGCCTCGTCGTACTCCTGCACGAGTCTGGCTTCCGTGCGATCGACGTGTACCGCACGAGCAGGTGCCTGGTACTCCGTCCTTTCCTTGAGCACCTGTTCAAGCCGGAGCTCAACGTTGCTCTTCAGGCTCGTGTCGACGGCCTCCTTCAAGTTTTTGGCGAAGGCTTCGCCCTCGGCGGTCTGAACGCCGATCGCTTCGAGGAGGTCATCCGCCAGTCGCAGATCTGTGATTACTCTGCCTTGCCGGAAGATGTCGCCATGACTGATCCCCGGAACGTTCCACAGCACGCTGTAGTGGAGCTCCACATCCGCCACATCGAGCAGGCTGAAAACGTTGGGGAAGCTTTCGGCATCATCGGGCTTACGCCAGAGCAGGTCGCCGAACGCCTGGTTCCGGAACGACGCACCCACAGTTCCGACCTTCCTGATGTGGTTCTCCCGGGTGAACAACACGACGTCACCGGTTCGAACCGAGGACATACTCTTGTCGTGGAAACTGGTGCGTCCCCAGAACATCGCCGCACCACGACCGTGTAACTCGGTCAGCCGGTCGAGCTCAGACGTGGTCAGCGCTGATACGTGTGGTGCCTCGCTGAAGGCGACCAGCTGGTCGACGGTCTCTTGCCAATTGCGTCGTGCGGCAGTGCTCGCGCAAGGCTGAATCAGCACGTTGGTCAAGACGGGTTCTCTCCTCGTGTACCTGTGTCAGCGCGCGAAGCGCCGCAAGAACTCGTTGGTCTCAGGATCTACGGAGTACAAGCACACCCCTTGCATCCCCCGGGTCAACAGAACCTTGTAGGTGTTGCGAACCAGTTTGCCGAAAAACCGGGGGGATGTGGACTTCAGAGAGGGGTCTCTGGTTTTTTCCTGCTGGGGGCGCCACGTGTTGCCGCGAACAACCAGATCCTCGCCGAAGACGACCCCGGCCCAGTCGTATTCGAATCCCTGCGCTGTGTAGATGCACCCGACCTGTCCGAATCCACGGGGGTCCGATGCCCACAGTGAGGTGGGTGGTGCGTCGGGTACCGACCTGCCGGGGGGCGTGTTCCACGGGCGGCGCCACCCGTCGATGTCGATGTCGGTGGCAAGCACGTGCTTCCCGTCGAGTCGCTCCGGTGGGTTCCAATCCCAGCAGTAGCCGGCCGAAATCCTCGCCGAACCTCCGAAGATCGAGGACCGCTGGAGCAGCCAGTTCTCCAAGGAGTGCGCATTCGGCACGGCGTGGACCGCGTATTCGTCCCGCGTGTTCGCCACCAGTTCGGACCAACTGGTTGGCTCTTCTTTGGAGAGCCCCAGCAGGCGTAACACCCACTCGTCGAACAACGGCGAACCACCACATCGGAACTGACCTTCGAGATCAATGATGCAGGCTCTGTACCCGCGTTCTTCGGCAGCCTTTTTGATGTTGTCGGGCGTTCCGCGCTCGTTCGGTCGCACGACCTGGTGCTCGTCGAGCAGGCAGACCGGAACCTTCGCCGCATCCATCAAGGAGTTGATCTGCCGTCGCCCGTAATCCGATTGTGCGCGCCTGTCCTGGTGTCCGCCACGGATGCGGTGAGCCTCGTCGCACACCAGGACATCGAGTTCGTCCCTCCTCTCCGAGACGGTGTTGAAATAACCGAACATCCTGTTGACCCGCTGATCGTCCCTGGCGACACGTTCTCGCAGTGTTTCGGTGAACGCCTTCGAGCCGGTGGCGTGAAGAACCCGCTTGTCGTGTCGAGCGAGGCGTGTGAGCAGGTTCATCGCGAGAGCGCTCTTCCCCGATCCGGGGCCGCCGCGAACGATGACCACGGTCTTGCGCTCGGTTTCCCCGCGGTCACCGGCGCGCTCTGCCTGCGAGACGGCGTTCATCACGAGGTTGAAGGCAACCTGTTGTTCGTCGAGGAGCACGAACTCGTCGCGCTTTTCGAAGGAGTCCGCCGCGGTCTTCAACAACGTTCTCGCGGGCGCCTTCTCCGAGGCCAACAGATCATCGGCGAACTGCCGGGAGTCCGCGCGCGAATCCGGGGCCGAGTCCAGCAGTGACTGCAACTCCGCGATCAGACCTTCACGCTCATCTGCTGCGTAGAGGTTCACAAGACCACCGTTCGAGTCGTAGTTGTACAACCCGTCGACGGCCCCGCGAGAGGCATTGTGCAGGTAGGCGATCGCCCTTACCGATTCCGCCTTCCGCGCCAGGGAAGGAGTGAAGTCGAGCAGGTGCTGGCAGTAGCGGCGAACCTGCGCCACGGGAGGCAGCTGGTGGTTCTTGAGCCCTGCCACTTCGACCACTCCGTCACCCACTGCCTCGGCTCGACTCCACTGCTTCAACTCGATCAAGACGTACGACGCCTCACCCGAGTCGGGACGGCGTCCGCACAGCAGTGCGTCGATCCGCTTCGGACTGTAGGGCAGCCGACACTCGAGGAGTACCTCGACTTGGCCGAGTCCTGCGCTGCAGAGCAGTTCGAACAGCTCCGGCAGACTGTTTCGCCACGCGCCGATCTCGCCGTGAGTGGCAGTAAGATCGTACTCGCCGCCGACGAGGTCGGCGAGCTCTTTCAGCAGCTGCTCCTGCTCGACCTCGGCCTTTCTGCGCAAATCGGCAGCGCTACCGCGAACGCAACGCAAACGATCCCCAGCAAGGTCAGTCTATAGTGGCTGCTTGCGCAGGTAAGTTTAACGCACTGTAGAGATCATGCAACCCGAAGGAGTGGTAGCGTAACTCCTTGTAGCCCAAAAGCGCTTTATCACGATACGTAAAGTAGCGGACTATAAGGTCCGCACTGGCCTGATTATGATTGCGCGTTCATGGTGCTGTCCGCTTCTCCCGGAATCCGAGTCCGCTGACGAGCGGATATTCGATCACAATGACTACCGGAGTTGGAGTCGTTTCAACGACGCAGGATTTGCCGTGGTTCGGTGAGAACCTCACGTGCGTGGGGCTGATCGCCGAGCCGGGTGGCCAGCGCGTCCATGGCCAGCTCGGGCGGCAGTGCCGCGGAGAACTTCAGGCCGCTTACCGCGCTCGCGTTCACCGCTGGGTTGCGCACGATCGCCTCGGACAGCGCTGCACTGGTCTCCCGGCTGGTCAGGTCGGGCAGCAGCCGCAGCGAGCGGTCGTTGATGCGCTGGCGCGGGTCGATGATCTCCGGCAGGGAGGCTTGCAGGGTGCGATTGACCGCGCTGCCCGCCCAAGTCCACCACCGGAATTCCCCGCTGCTGGTTTCGCGCAGTAACAGCTTATCCGGGTCGACGTGTTCGGCGTGGGTGTCGCGGAGACCGTTGAGGATCTTCTCCGCCCGCCGGGTCAGCGTCACCCCGGCCGGATCGGTTCCGAGTAGCACGGCGCGCATTCCGCGGGTCAACGCGAAGGACAGCCCACCGCCACCACTGGTCCACTTCGCCCGGCCGGTCAGCTCGCTGGGGTCAACCCAGCACCGGCGCCGCGCCCAGTCAACGTGGTTGACCTGCCACGCACGCCCGGACAGCAGCAGCACCCGAGGCCCGTCGGTTTCCTCGACCAGCAGCTCATCACCGATGGTGCCCACTTCCTCGCGTCCGTGCAGCACGGTGAACTCGGGCGGTGCGCTGAACACCGCGGTGAGATCCGAGAAGTAGCGGCGCCCGAATCGGTGTTCGGCTTCGGGGCCGATGAACAGAAGATCACCATCGGCTTCGAAATAGCCCTCGCTGCGCAGGAAGTCCACGATCTCTTCGGCGTGCTCGTCGAACAGCGGAAGCTCGCCCCACCAGTCGCGCCAGGTGTGGGCGCCGATGCGGTGTTCCTGCAGCGACAGCGCCAGCAATTGCTGGGCGGCGATGTGCCGCGGGGACGACGGTGGGGCGATGGGTTCGACCCAGCCCGCCGCCCAGCGTTCCAGCAGCCCGGCGGCCTGCAGCAGGAACTCCTCCTCCAGGCACAGGAACAGACAGTTGCGACTCGTTCCGGCTCGTCGGCCGGTGCGGCCGAGGCGCTGCAGGAACGAGGCCACCGTGCGCGGGGCGTCGAGCTGGATCACCCGGTCCAGGTCACCGACGTCGACACCGAGTTCGAGCGTGGAGGTCGCCACGATCACGGTGCCGCTGGACTCCGCGAAGGCCTCCTCCGAACGCCGGCGCTCCGCCGCCGACAGCGAAGAGTGCGACAAGAAGGTCGTGACCCCTTGAGAACGCAACGCGGTTCCTAGTTCCTCGGCACGGCGCCTGCTATCGACGAACACCAGCCGCTTCTCGCCCTCGTGCAGGGAAGCGATGACCTTCGCGGCGTTGGGCACGCTGCCGACGTAGTCCAGGGTGATCTCAGTGTCCGGTGCCGCCGGGGACACGGCCGGCTGCACCACGCGTCGCGGCCGGGACTGCTCGGTACCTTGCAGCCAGCGCACCAGCTCGCCGGGGTTGCCGACGGTCGCCGACAGCCCGATGCGCTGCAGCGGACGGCCAACGATCCGGGAGAGCCGCTCGCACAGGGCCAGCAGGTGCCAGCCGCGGTCGTCCCCGGCGAAGGCGTGCACCTCGTCGACCACCACGGCCCGCAGTCCTTCAAACAGCACGCGCGGGTCCACTTTGCTCGACACCAGCATGGCTTCGACGGATTCGGGCGTGGTCAGCAGGATGTCGGGACGTTCCCGCAGCACGCGGGCGCGTGCGGACTGGCCGATGTCGCCGTGCCACAGCGCCACGGACCGGCCCAGCCAGGCGGCGTACGACGACAGCCGGGGTTGCAGGTTGTTCAGCAGCGCCCGCAGCGGGCAAAGGTAGAGCACGGAGGTGCCCTGCCAGTTCTCCTCGGCCATGCGAGTGAGCAGCGGCAGCGCGGCCGCTTCGGTCTTGCCCCCGGCGGTGGGGGCCAGCAGCAGGCAGTCCGCACCGGAGAGCACCGGCTGCACCGCTTCGGCTTGCAGCGGGCGCAGCCCGGGCCAGCGCAACGTGTTGGCCAGGTGGTACTGCACCACCGGATGCAGGGCGGCGAAGGAGTCGAGCTCGGTGTGCTCAGACATCGAGTTCGATGTCGTCGGCCGAGCGGTGGGCCTGGCGCTCGGCGTCGTTGAGTTCCGCCGGGGAAATGTTGATCTCGTAGTCGCTGCGCGGGTCGAAGTCGGGGTGCAGTTCGATGGTGTCGAGCACGTCGACCAGTTTGCGCAGGAACAGCCGGGGGGCGATGCCGACGCGCCCGCCGAGCCCGCCTGCCACCGAGGAGGCGAAGTCGCGCAGGAACGCATCGTCGGCGGTGCGCAGCACCCGCTCGGACTCGTCCAGTGTGGAGGCGAACAGTTCCCGCACCCGGGTGCCGAGTTCCACGAGCTTGTCCAGGTCGAATCCGGTCAGCCGCAGTTGCGGGGCACGCGGGTTGTCGAACCGGGGATTGCGGGAGAAGTCGGTGTGCAACCGGTCGGCCAGCGGCGGCAGCAACTGGATGCCCTGGCGCCCTTCGAAGAAGGCGGGGGTTCCAGTGACCATCAGGTACAGCCCCGGGAAGTGGCCGTCGTGGATCTCGTCGATGAGCTGCCGCAGGGCGTTGAGCGCCTTGGCGCGCGCGTCGCTGCGCACCCGCTGCAGCGTTTCGACCTCGTCGAACACCAGCAGCAGCCCGGGATGGCCGGCATCGCGCAGGATCGCCAACAGCCCCTTGAGGAACCCCAGCGCCAGGAAGTGGTCGAGGTCGCCCTTGATCCCGGCGGTGCGTTTGACGCTCGCGGCGACGTGCGGCTGTCCACCCAGCCAGGCCACCAGCCCGTCGGCGGCGTCGTGGTCACCGGCTTCCACGAGTCGCCGGTAGGCGCGGATGGCCATCGGGAACACCGGGGCTCGGGCGGCCACGTCGGACAGTCGCTGTTCCAGCAGGCTCTCCACGGCCGCGTCGGAGACCTCACCGTCGTCGCCGGCGGCGTCAGCTTCCACGGTGAACAGCCAGGAGTCCAGGATGGGGCGCAGCGCGCTGGATGGCACGGTATCGGTGCGCAGCGACTCGATGGTGCGCCGGTAGACCGTCTCCAGCCGGTGCAGGGGTGTGTCGATCTCGTTGATCTGCACCTCGGCGGCGGCGAACCCCTTCTTCAGGGCTCGCTCGGACAGCCAGCGCGAGAAGAACGTCTTACCCGCGCCGTACTCACCGCGCACGGCTTTGAACACCGCACCGCCCCCGGCGACGGCGGTCAGTTCGGCATCCAGTTCCCCGTCGAAGGATTCCAGCCCGACGGCCAACTGGTCGAACCCGTTGGCCGGGACGGTGCCGCGCCGCAGCGCGTCGAGCACCTCCCGTCGCCTGCGTGGGGAGATCGCCGCGTTCATGCGCGCACCCCGAACTGCTCGCGCAGCATCGCCTCGTCGAGCACGACGTCGGCGGATTCCTGCTCGTAGCCCAGCACCACGTACCCCTCCACATCGAGGACCCGTTTGATCAGCGGCAACGCACCCCGCAGTCGGTTGGGAGCGATGCCCAGTTCGCCGGCGGCCCGCTGGGCGGGGATTCGCCGGTCCGGTGCGCTCAGCAGCGCGGTGAGCAGGGCGGTGATCTTCTCGTCGGACACGGACACGCGCCCGGCGATAGCGCGCTGTTGGGTGAAGGTCTTCGAGCTCGTCACGGCCTTGGCGAGCTTGGCCGCGGTGGCGTCGGACGCCGGACTCGCCGACTCGGGTTGTTCGGGTTCGGCCTCGGCGGGTTCGTCGAGTTCGAAAAGCCCCTCGGTCGGCGCGGGTCGGTTGCGTTTCGTGGCCGGTTGTGGCACCTGCTGCGGGGTGGTGCCGGTGGCAGCACTGATCGGTTCTTCGGCCGGGGCGGGGTGCCACCAGGTGGGTTCGCTGGTGCCGATGGTGGTCAGTTCCGCGTTGCCGGGCACATCGCCGGCGTGCAGCACCAGCAGCGGCACCACCACTTCGGCGGGGGAACCTCCTCCGTGGTAGCCGGCGTTGAGCGGCCCGTAGCGCACGCGCTCGTTGACCGCGAGCACCGCGGTGCCATCACCGGTGAGCACTCGCGGGCCGCTGACTTGCACCTCTTCGTCGGTGATCGGGTCGCCGGTGGCGCGGGCCCGCGAACCGTAGGTGGCTTCGTGCTTGCGCAGCTGCCCATCGCGGCGCTCGATGACGTGCCCGTGGTCGGAGGTGATCACGACGGTGCGGCCGGCTCGCCGGGCGGCTTCCAGCAGTGGTGCGAGGTGCCGGATGGTCTGCAGCGTCCAGTCGGTGCCGCCGGGGTCGGTGTGGTGCAGCGTGTCGTCGACGGTGTTGAGCACCGCGGCGACCAGGCGACGTTGCTCGGTGTCGGCGATGGCGGTCTGGATCTGCGGGGCGAGGGCCTGCCCTGGGGGTGCCGTGTCGAGCTGTTTCTTGTGGAACAGCGGAACCTCTGCCCGCCCACCGGCATCCGCCGAGGTGCGGAGCCGCTGTTTCGTCAGGTCGGCGAAGCCGCGCCGTTCGGCGTCCTCGGAGCCCTGTCCCAACTGTCCGGACAGCAGCGAGTAGCGGCTGAGCTCGGTGAGGGTCGGCAGCACGGCCAGCGCCCCGGCTCGCCCGCGTTGTCCCGGCGCGGCGTATTCGGCCCAGCCGGTGCGGGCCGCGTCGGCGACCAGTTCGGTGGCGATGGCCACGCTGAGCCCGTCGATCACCAGCAGCAGTACGGGCTGCTGGTTGGCCAGCGGGATCACCACTTCGGGCAGCACCCGTTCCACGCCGAGGTGGTCGGGGTCGTTGTCGGCGGCGAGCGCGGCACCGAAGGCGCGGTCGTGCCGGTCTCTACGCAGGCGCACCAGTTCCAGGACCGAGCCCAGCACCCCGGCCAGCTCGGTCTCGGCCGAGCCGCGCATCGCGTCGTTGACGGCCGCGTCCACCCAGGCGTCGGCGGTGACCTGCCGTTCGACGAGCGCTGAGACTCCACCGCGCGTGGTCACGTCAGTGGCCAGCCACCGCACGAGGCGCACGGCGGCGGCGAAGGCGCGCACGGTGTCGTCCGTGCCGGCCAGGTGGTGTTCGGTGACCCGTTTCCACGTCGCTTCCAGTTCGGCCAACTCGGCGGTGATCAGCGGCCCGTCGAGTGCGGTGTCGGACTCGCCGGTGCGGGTCACCTCGTCCTCGCGCGGCAGGACGGTGCGGATCTGCTTGGCCAGTTCGGCCAGCCGGGCTCGCAGCCCGGCTGGCAGCACATCGGAGGTTTCGGCCAGTTCGCTGATGTCGAGTTCGCCCAACCGGGCCGTGGCGGTGTCCAGCACGCGCCGCTTCGTCTCCGGGGCCAGCATCTGGGTGGTCAGTCCGAAGGCGTCGGCGTGCCAAGCATTCAGGACATTCGAGTGCGTCCGGCCGAGCCGGTAGGCCCCTTCGAAGTGGCCCACGGCGCGGGCCACGGCTTTCCCCTCGTCGTTGAGCAGTCCGGCGATCAGGCCCAGCGGCACGAGGTCGAACGGTCGCCCTTGCCGCAGCAGGGTCGCCACCGGTCCTGCCGCCAGCCCGCAGCGCCCCGCGAGCCAGTCGATCACCGAGTCGGTCAGCGGGTCACCAACGGTGGCGCGCAGGTCGGCCAGCGCCGAGGGGGCGGCGGGTTTCAGACTCCATTCCAGCACGGCGGTGACGTCGATCTCGACGCCGCGTTCGACGAGCTGGAGCTGGGCCCGCACCACGGCTTCGAGGGCATGGTCGCGGGTGAGCACCCCGCCGGGGGCGGGTGGCCAGCCGTCCTGGGGCATCGCGGCGAGCAGGCCGGCCGCCACGGTGCGGTGTTCGGCGTGCTGGTAGAGCGCGGGGTCGAGGTTGGCGGCGGCGAACCGCTGCTGCACGGCTTGCCACGGGTCGGGGGTGCGCAGCCGGTTCCAGATCAGGTGGGTCAGCGCGCCCCCGCCGAGCTCGGTGGCGTCGCGAGGGGTGAGCACCACCAGCCATCCCTCGCCGCCGCGTTCGCGCAGCGCTTCCCACACCGCCAGGGTGGACGGGCAGGCTGCCACCCGCACCGGTCGCCCGGCGTGGGTGAAGCTCTCCGGGCCTTCCCAGCTCGCTTCGGCCTGCACGCCGAGCACGCCGCCTTCATATCCCTTGGCCAGGGCCTCGTCGAGCAGGGCGTGCACCACGGTCTGGCTGGCGTTGGTGCGCCTCTCTGTCGCTGCAGTCACTCCACCCACCATTGCACGTGCACGTGACCGTTGTGGTGCTCGGCCAGCAGTCGCTTCAACTCGATTTCCACGGTGGACACATCGTTGCTGGAGGTCAGGGTGATCCGGTCGCGGACGGCCTCGGCGGGCGGCTGCTCGGTCGCCTCGTCCGTGGTCCTCTCCGCGCCGATCTCCCCCACGTCGGTCTTCTCCGTGCCGGCCTGACCGGAAGAATCCTGCGGAGCAGGATCTGGCGTCGGCGGGGTCGGTGCGTGGGCGGCCTTGCCGAGCCAGTCGAACGTTTCGTCCTCGGCCCGCTTCAGCGCTTCCGGCAGCTTGGCGGCCAGCTCACTGCCGAAGACCACCTCGCGCAGCCTGCGCAGGATCTCCCGGGCTTGTCGGGCGCGTTCGTCACCACCGGTTTCGGCGGTCAGCACCGGGTTCAGCCGTTCCCACTGGAAGGTGTGCAGGGCGTCGCCGACACGCCGGGCCTCGGCCAGCGAGGTGCCCACCACCTGCGGCGAGGCGCTGAAGCTCGTCTTGGCGATGTTCTCGATCAACCGCACCCGGTCGGAAGTCCGGGAGGCGTCGGTGACGAACCGGGCGGCCTGTTCGGCGGTGGTCAGCCGGTCGTCGGTGGCACGTTCCAGGTTGAGCCGCCGGTAGGCCTCGGTCAGCTCGGTGGCCAGGGTCTCAGCGGCGGTGGCGCAGTCACCGGCCGCCTGGCGCACCTTCTCGCTGAACTCGCCGACGTTGCCTCCGGTCAGGTAGGGGTTGACGGTGATGCCGAACAGGTGCCCGGCCTTCTCCCGGGCCGCTTTCCAGTCGTCCTCGGTGGGCAGCGACTCCGGCCGCAGTTCGTGGTGGTCCTTGAGCTTGCCCAGCGCGGGCATCTTGATCGCGGTGTTGGCCTCGTACCAGGCTCGTTTGCGCAGCAGCGCCCAGGCGCTGATCACGAGGTCGCACACGTCGGTGCGCAGCCCCCACCGGGGTTGCAGATCAGCCACGCAGCCGCGCAGTTGCTGCACGGTGACCGGGGCGTGCGCGTCGAGTCCGGCCTTGGCGATCCCCCGATCGAGCTCGGTGGCCCAGAAGTCGAAGGTGTCGTCGCCGAACAGGTAGTGGGTCTCGGTGGTCTTGCCCAGCTTCAGCGGCCCGGTGATCCGGCGCAGCGTCTGCCGGTCGGGCGTGTTCACCGGCACCCGCCCGTCGGGCTCGGTGGCGGCTTGCTCCACGTAGGACCGCACGGTTTCGAGTTGCCTGGTGGTGATCTCGTTGTCCGAGGGCTCGAAGTCGGGGTGGGCGGGGTAGCTGGCGCGGTAGGCCTGGTCGATGAGGTTGCCGAAGGCCGTGCCCAGGTCCGCACCCACCGGTTCGGCGGGGTCGAACTCGCGGTTGAGCGAGAACAGCACCCGGGTGTGCCCGGCTTCCTGCACGAGGTTGCCCTGCTCGGCCGCCGCCGCACCGTAGGCCTGCTGCAGGACCCGGGTGAGCCGGTTCTTCAGGTTCGTGTGCTGGTTTTCCAGGATGATGCGGGCCTGGGCGCGGTCGTTCTCGGACAGGTGGTCGGCGTTGTTCTGCCAGCGCTCGCCCGGTCCGGTGAACAGCCAGTGCAGCTTGACCAGTCGGACGAGGTCGCGCTGCACCTCGTCGGTGAGGAAGTACGGCAGCCACACCACGGTGCTGGCGTACTTGCCGGCCTGCAGCATCCGCTCGACCCGTTCGATGTCCTCGGCGACCGCGTGACCGTCCTCGTCGAACGGGTAGTCGATGACGAACCGCCAGGTGCCGGGGCGTTCCCGGAAGTGCTCGTCGGACAGCCAGGCGGTGTCGCGGACGTTGCCGAAGACCACGTCGACCTCGCGACGGGAGCCCTTCCAGATCACCGTGCGGGTGGCCGCCGAGCCGAGGTCGCTGCTGTTGGGGTCCACCCCGAGGGCGTCGTGCACGATCTCCTTGACGAGCTGGCGACGACGGCCGGGGTTGTCCTCGCTCTTGACCCGCTCCACGATCGACTCGTAGTTCACTTCGGACAGCTGGACGCGGATGACCGGGTTGGTGGCGTCCCCGGAGGTCTGGATCTCGGGGACTTCCTTCTGCCAGGTGTTGATCGCCGCCATCACCACCCGGGCCTCGTTGCCGGGCAGCGGGGACAGGATCGATCCGTGGTTCAGCGAGGCCAGCCGCGAGGCGGTGAGCTCCTTGAGCGCGGGGACTCCGGGGGCGACCGCCGAGAGCAGCAGGGTCTTGGCGAGTCGTTCCTGGCTGCGGAAGCCCTGCGGCACCGAGTCCGGGTTCTCGTCGAGCTGCTGCTGGGTGACGTTGTGCTCGCGCAGCAGCAGCGGTTTGATCTTGTCCTCGTACAGCCTGGTCGCGGCGCCGAACAAGTTCGCGACGTGGGTGTCCAGGGCCTGCTTGCCGTTGACGATGTAGTCGAAGGCGTCGCCGACGGGGATGACGTCGTCCACTGTGAGCGCGTCGCGGCGGTCCACCAGCATCTGCTGCATGACCTTGAGCGCGGTGCGTTCGCGCTGCATCACGCTGGCCAGTGAGCGCAGCGTGGTCACCAGCGCCGGCGAGAACGGGTAGGTCAGGCGGAAGTCGGCTTCCGAGGCACCCCGGTGCTGCTCGCCGGTGTTGACCCCGTCCAGCAGCACGTCCCACACCTCGGGACGGCGGTCCAGGCCGTTGAAGGCGTCCTTGAGCTCGTCGGCGGCCCGGTCGTCGACGGGGCGCAGCAGCCGCTGGTGGGCCACCTGCGGCAGGTTGTCGTCGCCGAGCTCGATGGTGCTGAACCGGCCTTCCTGGTGCCGGAACGCCCGGTCGAGGGCTTCCTGCTCCGCGCCGGAGGCTCCCGCGTCGGCGAACCACTTGCGCAGGTCCATCTGGCGGGAGACGAACGAGACGATCGGGACTTCCCGCACGGTGGCGGAGGACTCGACGAGCTTGGTGATCTTCTGCGTTTCCTTGCGGAAGAACTCGGTGTCGCGCACGGAGAAGGCCAGCCACAGCACCAGCTCGTCGAGGAAGAGCACGATCCCGTCGTAGCCGAGTGCCCGGGCGTGCCGGGAGATCGCCGACAGACCGGTGTCGAGGTCGACGTAGGTGGCGTGCCGGGTGTAGGAGGTGAAGAAGCTCTGCGTCAGTGCGGTGACCAGCTGCTGGCGCTGTTCGGTGTCGGGGCCGGCTGCGCGGGCTGCCTCGTAGGACTCGGCGTTCCACTCGCCTTCACCCAGCAGGGCCGACCACGCGTCGCCGGAACCGTCCGACTCGCCACCGTTGAGCCCGGCGAAGAAGGCCTCCTCGCCGAGTTGCCTGCGGGTGTTCTCCGCGTCGACGAGCAGCTCGTCGCTGGTGTGCACCGCGGGGATGGGCGCACCGGGGTACTGCTGGTTGATCTGCGTGAGGTAGCCACCGAGGACGGCTTCTTCCAGGGAGTTGGCGCCGAGCAGGTGGTAGGTCAGCCGCAGGATGTTCTTGTCCCGCAGTGCCGGGTCGTGCCGGGCGATCACCGGCTGCAGCGCGGTCACGTCGCGGGCGGCGGGCTCGTGGCCGAGCAGGGCGTGCAGCACGGCCATGAAGTGGCTCTTACCGGAGCCGAACGAGCCGGTCAGGAACGCGCCCTTGCTCTGCTGCCGGCTCAGCGCGTCGGAGACCAGGCCCAGCGCGGAGTCGAAGTTCTCGGCCAGCGAGTCGGTGACGACGTAGTTGGCCAGGGTCTGCCGGATGTGCGAGGCTTCGGTGCTCTCGGCGAGCCGGAGCACGTAGTCCTCGCTTCCGGCCCGTTCCGGGATGCCGATGACATCGCGCAGCAGCGTGCTCATTCCGTCTCCCCCTGGGTGGTCTGCGCCTGCTTGGTGGCGTTCTTCTTGCGCCCGCGTGCCGGTGCCGCGGGCCGCCAGGCCGCGAGGTCGTCGAGGGTTTTACCGGCGCGTTGCCTGCGGGATTCCAGTTCCTCGTCGACGATGGCGGCCAGGCTGACACCGTAGGTCGGATCGATCTCGCCGTGCCACTGCCGTACCCACGGCTGCAGCTCGGCCAGTCCCGCGATCAGCGGCACCATGCCCTCGTCGGACCAGCCCTCCTGGGCGCGCTCGTTCATGATCGTGGCCAGCGCCAGCGCTTGCTGCGCGTGGTCCCAGCCCGCCCAGCCGAGCAGCGGACTCGTATCGGTCTCCCGGCCCGCGTCCGGGTAGCCGATGAACCGCTCCTTGGGCACGTCGAGCTTGCCCCGGTGCTGCCAGTAGTGCGGCTTGGAGAAGTCGGCGGGCTTGTACTTCGGCGGCACCGGGATCGGTTTGTCCAGTGTCTCCCCGGCGTCCTCCTCGCGCTGCAGCCGCCAGGTCTCCTCCCAGGCCGCGCGCGTGCGCAGGCCGGATTCCTTGTAGCGGTAGGCGGCCAGGAACGGCACTGCCTGATCGGCCAGCAGTTGCTGCAGGGCGTTGGCCACCGGAGTGTCCGGGCTGCCGGTCCACAGCTCCAGCACGCGGACGAACTCCTCGTCGCGGCCGAGCCGGTCGGCCAGTTGCGCGACGCTCTGCGGACGCGGCCTGCCCTGGCGGTCGAACCACAGGGACCGGTCCTCCAACTTGTCCAGCAGCCAGTCCTTCAACGCCTCCTGGACGCGCTTGTCCCAGGGCTCGATCGCCCAGCGGCGCTTGTGCTCGGGCTTTTCCAACAGCCGGATGTTGCGGTTGTTTTCGATCACATCGAGGCGGCGCTGCACGAGAGCGCGGTAGTCCTCCGGCCAGTGCGCGGGAATCTCGGTGATCGGGGTGGAACCGTGCCGCTCGAACCAGGCGGAGTCCTCCCCGTTTTCCATCGCACGAGCCAGCACGATCTCGAAGGCCCGCTGGCCCAACTCCAGCCCGGGGAGCTCCCCGGAGTAGGTCAGATCCTCCTCGAGGAGCCCGTAGAGCCGGTAGGCCTCCCAGTCCAACTCCTCCTGCACTG
Source organism: Actinopolyspora biskrensis (assembly GCF_013408175.1). GTDB lineage: Bacteria > Actinomycetota > Actinomycetes > Mycobacteriales > Pseudonocardiaceae > Actinopolyspora > Actinopolyspora biskrensis. Next base: position 600,012 of record NZ_JACBYW010000001.1, on the reverse strand, counting down.
CGATCATCTGCGCCCGCACCCGCTCGTGCTCAGCGTGTGCAGCGTCCAACGCTTCGCGCGTCGGTGCGCCGGCCTCTGCCACCGCCTGCGGCGTGTACCGGGCGAGCTCCTGAGCCAGCTCGTCGATCTGACGAGCACGATCGAGCGGAAGCTCCTTGGGAAGCGGAAAGTCCTTCAGCGTGGTGCCGGTGAACTCGTATCGATCAGTCCAAGCCGCTCCACTGACACGCGCACCTTCATTCCCCATGGGATCGCCGCCCTTGGGGTAGCTGTTCTGCTTGAGCCAGAAGCAGGCCACCGAGGAGTTCAACACCCCCAGCAGCTTCAGGTGCTCGTCCTCCGTCGCCCCCTCCGGCAACTTGATCACCGGAGCCGAACGGTTGAAGACCTTCCCACCCCGATCCAAAACAAAGTGATTATGCGTAGCCACAAACGCAAACGTAATCGACAGCGGGGAAGAGTTCGGATCTCTTGTCAACTGGTGCCATTCATACCATGGACGACCCTCTGCAAAGTAAGTCATCTTAGCAAATGTAGCTCGGTTTCCGAGCACAGTACGCGAAGACCAAAGCCATTTTTCCGCATACTCCGACAGCTCTAATTTCCTGTACTCAGGAGGGTCACCATACGGAAAAACAGAACAGGAATCCCCTCCGCCAATCCAATCGCGAACTTCATCCCCCAGCAAGAGAGGCCTTACCATATCAGCTTCAACTCGCCTGCGAAGGAAATCATCCCGCCGAGCAAGCATAACTTCATCAGCGTTTGTCATGCCAAATACGCCAATTCTCTGAGCTCGCTTGCTTAGCAATTGGCGCTGATCTTCAATAGCCTGCAAGGCACCTACAGCACCGCCGCCAGACAAGCTCCACGGGTGCTGTCCTAGCAAGCCGCGATCTAGCTCGGTAACGGTAACCCATTCGTTCTCGAAACCTGGCTCAGCGATGTGGTCGGTGATGCTGCTCCACACGAGCCCCTTAGCTGCATCTTCGGGGCGCCCCGGCTCACCGCGCACGCCGAGAACAGCACGCACAGTGTCATCGACTCTTCTCTGGTTACGCCCCACCATAATCACGGTAGGAGTGCCATGTCCGGGGATATAAGCTCCCGAGGTGTCGATCACTGCGCGCAGGTCCTTGTTCTTCAAGAACTTCTCGATCAGCGGCTTACCGAACTCACGCCTCATGAAGGAGTTCGAGGTGATCTGGCCTACCCACCCCGGTCGACTGCCCCCATGAGCAAGCCCAAAGAACAACTCCATGAACGGAACTGTGAGCGCGTACTTCCCCTTGCAGTAGTTGTACTGCGCGCGGTATGCATCGTTCAGAGCTTTGTCCTTGGCGGTGATGTAGGGCGGGTTGCCCACCACCACATCGTGTTCGCGCTGCAAGAGCACTTTTAGCAGGCTCACGTCTTCCACCGAGTAGGAAAAGATCTCCTGGTCGACGTTGAGCAGGTCGCTTTCCAGGGCCTGTTCCCGCGCACCGAAGATCAACACATCTCCTGCCGCGATCTTCAGCTGGAAGTCCGGCATGTTTTCCAGGGAGAGTTCTCCGGTTGCCTGCAGTGCTGCGATGATGAGCCGGAAGCGGGCGATGGCCACGGCGAACGGGTTGATGTCCACGCCGTGCACCCCGTCGAGGGCCTTCTGCACCAGCGCGCGGGAGTCCAAGTTGGGGGCGTGCTTGCTCCAGCGGTCCAGCAGCCGGTGAAACGCGCCCAGCAGGAAGTGCCCGGAACCGCAGGTGGGGTCGATGACGCTGAAGCCCTCCAGCGGCCGCTCGGCGATCGCGGGCTCGAAGGTCTGGTCGAGGATGAACTCCTCGACGAACTCCGGGGTTTGCAGCAGCGCGTAGGTTTTCTGCGCGAACTCGGAGAGGTCCTGGTAGAGGTCACCGAGGAACCGGGTGTCCAGCTCGGGGTTGTCCTCGGGGCCGAAGCTGCGCAGCAGCTCACCCTCGGCGTCCGTCTCCCACCAGAACTCCAGCAGCTTCCGCGCCGCGTCACCGGAGGGTGCGACCTGGTGCAGCGGCGAGTAGTCGTCCACCAAACCTGCTGTGGCGCCGAACCGGCCGAAGTGCTCCACGATCCGGCTCAACCAGTCCCGGTCGTTGTGCTCGGGGTTGGCCTGAAAGTAGGCGCGGCGGGCATCGAAGGCCTCCTGCCTGCGCTGCCGCGACGGCCCGGCGATCCAAACGGTCGAGACGAGCTGGTTGTCCTCGCAGAACCGGGCGAACACGGTCAGCAGCACCCAGGCCACCGCGGCCTGGGTGACCCGCTCGTCCCGCCACTCCTGCCAGGACGCCGCCGTGCGCTCGGCCTTCAGCGCGGCCTCGTACTCGGTGCGCCAGCGTTCGGCGACGCCCTCCTGCCGGGCGAACTCCTCGGCGCCGTCCACCCGCGCGCGCAGGTCCTTTTCCAGTTCCGTGACCTGCTTGCGCAGCTCGCCGGTCAGCCCGGTCACCTTGGCCACAGTTACATCCTCCTCGTTGAAAAACCCTGCTTCGCGCGTCCGCCTTCGCGAAAGGTCACCGCGTTGCTTGCGAGCGCTCGTCCGCGCCGGCCTCGGCACTGCCCGAGTCGGCGCCGTCCCCTTCGGCGCTGTCCGTCTCGGCACCGGTCTCGGCTTCCTGCGTGGCCAGCCAGTCGGCGTCCAGCTCCACGAACTGCCCGTTCGAGCCCAGTTGCACCGGCTTGCTGTCCACCAGGGCACCACGCATCCACGACAACTGCGGCAGCACCACCCACACCGCACGCGAGCGCCGCGCGGCCAGCTCGCTCCAGCGCGCCACCATCTTCAACTGCCCGTAGCGCGCCAGCGGCGAGAGCTCGGTCAGGATCAGCGGTCCCGCACCCGCGCGGCCCTCGGAAAACACCTCGGCGTCGAGACGTTCCCCGACCGCCGGGAACGCCTTGTTCAACAATGCATGCAGGCCCTGCGCGTCCCGGCTGCCCTCCTGGGCGGCGTCAGCGCCGCGCACCAGATCCCACGGCAACCCCTTCTGCCCGGCCACGGTCTTCATCTCGTCGACGAGCATGCCCGTCACGTCCAGCACCGTGCCGCCGTAGCGCAGCGCCAGCACGTGCGCGGCGCGGTCGGCCTCGTCGGAACGGCGCACCGCCACCCCCAGCGCCAGGAACGAGCGCGCCGAGATGCTCTCGGCCAACGTCGCCCCCAGGTAGTCACCACGGCTCAACGTGGCCTCGCTCGGGGCGGGCACGCTGGTGCCCACCCGCGAGGGCAGTCCCGTGGTCGCCGAACGCGCGGCATGAGGGGAGCGGTAGGCGCCGTCGTCGAAGCGCAAGCCCACCCCGGAGCGATCCACCACCGCATCCAGCTCCGGTCGCTCCGGCAACGCGCCGAGCTGCGGGAACCGGGCCCGCACCCGCGCGGTCAGCTCCGCCGGGGACAACTCGGCCGTCTCGGCCAGCCCGGCCAGGGCCAGCCGCACCGCCGTGGCCGCGGGCAGATCGGCCGCGTGCAGCTCACCCCGCGCCGACAGCGCCGCGCCCCGAGAGGTCTGCGCCGCCAGCCGCACCAACCGCAGGTCGGTGATCGCGGGCGGATTGGCCTCGGCGTCGGTCGAGCCTGCCGCGAAGGCGCGGGTGAACCGGGTGCGGATTTCCCGTGCGGCCCGCTGCTGGCTGACCAGGAAATCACCGGAGGCGGTGGCCTGCGTGACGAGCTCGCCGGCCCGCTGGGCCGCGGCTTCGGCGGCGTCCAGCAGCACCGGCTCCTTCGCCAGCAGCGCCAGTCTGCCGCCGTGGCGTCGCTTGGCCAACGGCTCGGCGGTCTCGGCGATCTCGTGCTCGTTGTAGCGGTCCAGCGCCAGCCGCAGCAGCCCGGCCGCCGCCCGCTCGCCCTGCTTGGCCGACTCCTGCGGCAGTTCCGGCAGGGCGGCGAGGACCTCGCTGGTCAAGGTCTGCACGGTGGCGACCCCACCCAGCGAGTTCAGCGTGCGGCCCAGCAGACCCACCAGGTGCTCCAGCAGGTTGCGGGGCGCGTCCTGTTTGGACCAGGAGTCCTGCAGTTCCTTGATGAGCTGGTGGCCGCGCGGGACGGACCTGCCGACCGCCTTGGCCACTTCCTGCTGCGCGGCGAACGGGTCGAGCCCCTCGTCCAGCCCGAGGATCAGGCGGGCCGCCTTCTCCCGACTGGCGGCTCGCCGCGGGTGGTTGACCGTCCTGGCCAGCATGCCCGCGGCGGCGATCGGATCGGCCAGACTGGTCGGCTCCGCGCGGCGCTTGCCGGACAGTTGCCTGCCGAACTCCTTGCGCCAGGCGCGGGCGCGCTTGCGGATCTCCTCGGAGGTGGACTTGGTCTCCTTGGCCAGCAGCCGGTTGAGCTGCACCGAATCCAGCGAGAGCAGGTCGGCGACCGTGCCCACGCTGGCCGGTTCCAGCGCGGAGATCGCACGTGCGGACAGGCCCGCCTCGGCCAGGGTGGTCTCCAGGGTGGCCGCGGCGACCTTGTCCTCGGTGTCGTCGGCGTGCCTGCCGAGCTTGCGGAAGATGCCGCTCCAGTCGCGGCGCATGTCCTCGGCCGTGTCCGGGCGCAGGGCGACATCGCGGGACAGCGCCCTGTGGAAGAACGCCTCCAGCTCCTCGCGCACCGCCGCGTCGAAGGCCGCACCGTCGACCGTGATGTCCTCGGCCACGCTCGCCGGGTTCGCCTCCGGGTCCGGGCCGTACTGCGGCAGCTTGCCCGCCGCCATCTCGTAGAGCACCACGGCCGCGCCATACCGCTCGGCGGCGCTGTCGTAGCTGGTGCGCTCACCCTCGCCGAGGAACGGGTCCAGGTACGGCGGGGTGCCCGCGGTCAGCGCGCGGGACTCGGTACCTGCCATCGAGAAGTCGAACAGCACCAGTCGGGTCTCGGTCTTGCCGACCTTGCGGACGCCGAGGTTGGAGGGCTTGATGTCACGGTGGGTGATCCCGGCCCGGTCCAGCGCCGCCAGAGCGTCCAGCAGGTCGGTGCCCCAGCGTTCCAGCAGGTCCAGCGACAACCGGCCGCGCTTGGTGGCCAGCTCGTCGGCCAGAGTCGAATCGCCCGCGTGCTGCAGCACCAGGGCGGTGCGGTTGCCGATACTGGTCAAGTAGCTCAGTTGGGCGATGCGCTCGTGGTTGAGCTTGCCCAGTACTTTCGCCTCGGCTTTCAGGCGTTCGGCCGCGGCGTCATCCTTGGCGACCTTGAGCACCCGCACCGCGTCCCCGGCCGTGGCATCCTGAACGAGGATGCCCACCGCCGTCGAGCCGGAGCCGAGCTTGCGCAGGTAGGTGAACGTGCCCGCCAGTTCCGTGCCCGGCCGGGCCTCCAGCGGGTCCTCCTCGACCGCCGCCGGGGTGGCCAACGCGCCCGCTGCCGCTTCGAGCTGCTCCAGGAACGCCGTCACCGTCGGGGTGCGTTCAGACGGGCGCGGGTCGGTGGCGTGCAGCACCAGGGCACGCAGGGCGGAGGGGCTCTGCGGCAGTTCCGCCGACAGGTCCAGCCCGGAATCCCGGCGGATCCGCTCGACCAGACCGCCCCGGTCCTGCGCGGGCAAGCCCTGGTTGGTCAGCACGTAGAAGGCCAGCATGCCCAGCGCGAACACGTCCAGGCGGATCCGGTCGGCATCGGCCGACCAGCGCCCCTCCGGGGCCTCGAAAAGCTGTTCCTCGTCGGTGAGCTCCGCTCCCAGCGGGCTCACCGACAGCTCCGCCTCAGGCAGGGCGGTGTGGCTGAGACTCGTCTGGCCTGCCGCTGAGGTGCGGCCCGCCGCGTCCCAGTTGGCCACCACGATCGCGTAGTCGCCGTCACTGCGCTGCCGCAGCGACACCGCCGAAGGGGTGAGCCCGCGGTGCACCACGCGGTGCCGGTGGGCGTAGTTGAGCGCTTCGGCGACCTGGCGGAGCAGGTCGAGCTGCTGCTCCAGCGTCAGGTTCGCGCCGTGATCGGCCAACCACAGGTCCAGCCGGGTCAGGCGCTGGTCGTCCTCGTAGACCAGGCCCACGCCCAGCTCGTCCTTGATGATGTCGCGCGGGGTGAGCAGGCTGTCGTGGCGCAGCCGGGACAGCAGCCGGTGCTCGTGCTCGATCCGGCGTTCCAGTTGCCGCTGTTCGGCGGAGCTGCTGCCGGGCTTGGGCATGTGGAACCGAATGCGGTACCGGTCGGTGGTGGCCACCCGGTGGAAGGCCGGCCAGTCCTGCCAGCCGTCGCCGTCGCCGAGGGGTTCGTCGTCGATGACCCACGAGCCGACCTCGCGTTGGCGGCGCTGGACCAGCCCGATCTGTTCCATCAGCGCGGCCACGATTCCCGAGTTCTTCTTCGAGATCGGCTTGTGCTTGGCCGGAGCCAACAACAGCTCGGAGATCGGCGCCAACCCCGAGCTCGCCTCGTGGCCGTCCAGGCCGTACAGCCCTTGACGGGAATGAGCGGGCAGCTCGCAGCTCAGGTTCGGGTGGTGCAGGAACACCGACTCCTGCACGAACGGCACGTAGTCGCGCACATCCACGTGGTGCTCACCGCGTTCCCGCAGGTGCTCCCGCAGCCGGGTCTTGAGCAGGGTGGCGAAGTACTGGGCCTTGCGGCGGGCCAGCTTCAGCGGCGAGTCCTCGGCGCGGTGGCCGTCCCGCAGCCAGCGGTGGTCGTCGCCGCGCAGCCGGCCGTTGTAGTACTTCAGCTCGACCAGGTGCAGCGTGTCGCGGCCGAGCACCAGCAGATCGACCTCGTGCCAACGACCGTGGGTGTCCCGGAACTCGAAGTTCGACCACGCCCGGAAGGGCTCCACGTCCGGCAGCAGCTCCTTGACCAGGCGCAACCCCTCGGCCTCGTGAGTGAACTGCGACGGGCTCACCTCGACCCAGCGACCTGACTGCACTCGTGCCCCTTTCAACCCCTCCGAGAGTGCCATCGTGTCACGTCACTTCGGTTCTACACCCTCCCCATCGCATTGCACCAAGATCGCGTAACACCGCGTTATCACTTCGTGAGCAGGCGGAGAGCGATGGGAAATTCGGTGTTCGCAACCACTTGATTCCCGTCGTGCTCCGTACGGTGGTCGTTGCCCGGCGAAGCTCAGGGACCGGGTGGTTCGCCGGACGATTCCGAGCCGTGCCGCTGGGAGAGGTGTGCGATGTGGTGGGAGGTGGCGATGGCGATCCAGCTGGAGGAGTTACCGACGCGTGGGTAGGAGTCGTGGCGGCACTGGTAGAGCCTGCCGTCCCCCCAGGAGAAGCCTTTACCGGCGAACTCGGGACGCCCCACGAGTTCCTCGGCCACTTCGAGGAAGTACTTCTCGAAGGCCCCTTCCGGCACAGATCCTGGTTTGCGGTTCGGGATTCTCCGCGCTACGGAGAGGGATCTGTCAGGAAGGGTGTAGTGGATGTACGGGTTCGGTTGGAATCCCCCACTTCCTTTCGGGGGCACGGGGTGCACCACTCCGTAGTCGCCGTAGCGAAGCGGTTGCCGGCTGAGCTGAGCAACGGCCGACCACAACTCGAGTTCGGGGCGTGCTCTGAAGCGGGTCTCGAACGTGCCACGCTGCGGCGGCGTCGATCCGGACAGCACCGTGATCGAGGCGAACTCGTACTCGCGGACAGCGGCGATCGTGTTCACCAGGTTGTGAACCCGTTGTCCGTCGACTCCCTCGATGTAGCCTTCGTCGAACACGAGGTGCACGTCTCGACTACTGACCTCCACGATGTGCATGATTCGTTCGAGGTGAGCGATCAACTGGGTCCCGCTGCTGCGGGACTCCTTTCCCAACCGCACCGCGATCTGCCTGAGCTTGTGCTCGCGCAGCAGCCGAACCCTGTTGAGTTCGCGTTTATCCACGGTCGCCGAAACGACCGGGATCAACGGCGGAACATCAATCCCCTGAAAAGGAAGCTCTCCATCGGTTTCAGCGTCGATCTTCTCGTCCAAGTACTCGAAGGGGCCTTGTGGAACCCTCGCGAGTGAGCTCGAAACCGACAACCACGTGGTATCAACCCACAGGGAACGTCCAGCTCTGACGAGCTCCGCTCCGGCCCGCACGAGCTTCTTCATCATCATGGCCCGCTCGGAATCCGGGAGCCTGTCGAGCAGCTCGACCATGATGATCGGAGCCGGTGAAGCGGTCTCGGTCTGGAAAACGGCGTCGAGCTCACCCCATTTGCTTTTCACAGCCAGCAGTGGAGACAAGGCAGCCTCGTCATCCATCGAGCACCATCCCCTCGTACCGTCGTGGCCAGGCAGGGCCATATCCTCGTGCGACCACCTCCGGCGCCCGTCCCGCGAGCGCAGAGCACTCCCCTCCCACAACGGCGTTCCCGGCCGGACACCTCACGTGCCGCTGCAGAGAGTCTCAGAGCGCACGAAGACGATCTATCGGCTGAACGGGTCATCACCGGACGCCAGGCACTCGAAATAACGCTAGAAATCGGGGAGTTCGTTCGGTCAGTTTTGACCGTGTTCTGCGTGATGGCTCGTTGGTGGTGTGCGTAACGGCAAGTATCGCTAGTGTCGTGTCAGGCGGCGTTGATCGTGTAATCGGTTTGTCGGATGCGTGAGTTGATTGCGAAGTGGTGTTTCGGCTGTGCTCGCTGGTTGTGCCAGCGGAGGTAGGCGCCGAGGGCGGCGTCTTGTTCGGCGTGGCTGCGGTGGTCGGTGCCGTCCAGGGCGAAGTAGCGCAGGGCTGCGAATTCGGACTCGATCCAGTTCAGCCAGGAGGCGTTGGTCGGGGCGAACACGAGTTCGATGTCGTTGGCCTGACACCAGGTCAGAACCTCGGGGCGCTTATGCGGTCCGTAGTTGTCCAGGATCAGGTAGAGCCGTTGGCCGGGCCAGCGGCGACGCAGTTGCTTGAGGAAGGTGAGGAACTCGCGCCAGCGTTTGCGGTCGCGGATACGGTAGGTGATCTTGCCGGTGGCCAGGTCGAGGGCGGCGAGCATGTGCCGAACACCGTGGGTGCGGGTGTAGGTCGCCCGCGTGCGCAGGGGTTTTTTGAACGGGCGCCAAGCTTGGCCCGTGCGCGGCAGCAGGTTCAAGGGTCCGAACTCGTCGACGCAGAGCACGCGCCCGTCGGCGGGTGGGTGGTCGTAAAACTCCAGAATGCGACTCATCTTGGCGGTGAAATCCGGATCGTTGGAGGCTTTCCACGTCGCGGTGGCCTGCCAGGACACTCCGCCGTCCCGCAGGATGCGGCGCAGTATCTCGCGGCTGATCCGTTCGACGTAGCCGTGAGTGAGGAGGTAGTCGCACAGCTTGGACAGTGACCACGTGCTGAACGTTTGCCGCAGGATACGGGGGGCACACCCGGCGATCGCGCAGATCCGAGCCCGCGTGGACTCAGCGATCGTCTTGGGTGCGCCCTCCGCTCCATTGTGCGGGACAACGCCTCGAATCCCTGCTCATTGAACGCGTAGGCCACGTCACGGACATAGTCGGCGCTGACATCGAGCAGCTGCGCGATGTCAGGCACGGACTGGCCCTGCGCTTCAGGCCCACACCACGATGGCCCGTCGCAGCTTGACCGGGTCTTTCGAGGTTCGACTGATCTTCTGCAGGTGTTGCCCCTCGGCCATGCTGACCGGGCACACGAACACCTCCGGACGACGCGGCATCGACCACCTCCACGAACTCAACACCGTCGTAGAGACAGCATGCCCGACCACCCGAAACAAAGATCACATAGCCCGTCCAAGGTCCATAGACGAGCCACTAGTGGTTGCGGGTCGCGCGGCAGTGCCACGTCGGTGTGAGCCCCGCGGAAGAAAGGCGAACTAACTCTTTTGGCTGACCGGAAACTCTTCGAAACCATTCGCCAGTGGGAAATGTTCCGGTTTGCTCCCCAGGGTGCGTGGATTCGCGTGGTCTTCTCGTAGGGGTGTTTTTCTTGGAACTTCTCGAGAGCAGGAACGTGTTGGCGGCGCATGCCACCAATGCTCCCTGAGCGGTCACATCTGGTCGAGGTCGATCAGGCCTTCTCCCCAGACGTCCTGATCGTGCTTGGCGTCGCTCTTCGGCCAGTAGGCGAGCTTGTCCCGGATCTTGGTCGCGTCGAGGGCCGGTTCCTTCTGCAGCAGCAAGGCCGCGATACCGGCGATGAACGGGGCGGACATGCTCGTGCCGCTGCTGATGACATGGTTGGCGTCGGGTGTGTCCTCGCTGGCGGGCTTCTCCGCGACCGTGCTCGACAGGCACGACACGATGACCGCCCCGGGGGCCGCCACGTTCGGTTTCTCGGTGCCGTTGCGAAGTGGGCCCTGGCTGCTGAACGGTGCCATCGCGTTCTCGGTGTAGGAGCTGTACTGCCAGTCCAGTTGTTTGATGTCGGTCCACTTCTTGCGCGTGATGTAGGCACCAACGGTGATCGCTTTGGAGGCATCGCCGGGAGCATCGATCGTCATCTTCGTGTGGTCTCCCGGACCCGCCAGATAGACGTCACCTCTGCACCACACGTCGAGGTGAGTGATCATGGGCTTGCTGAGGCTCTTGCCGCGCAGGACGAGCTTCCAGAACGAGCGCTTCTTCTCGGCATCGCTCGGTGGAATGACCGTAGTAGCGATGTAATTATCCTTGTTGCGCGCGTCCACGCCATGAGCGAGATAAACCTCCCATTCATCCAACTTGTGACTGGTGTAGGGTTTCCCGGCCTTGATCAAACCCTGGAAGGGGGTCCGCGCGCCGTTCGAAGCTTCCAGAGCGAACTCGATCTCGTCCGTGCCCGAGTACCACCCGTTGACGCAGAAGTATCCATACTGGTCGTAGAAACCGTAGTTGCACGGGATTGTCACTTCGTGCGGTCCGACGTTGGCCTCAGTATGGATCGGACTCGATCCGTCGTTGCCCGCGCTGCAGCACACGACCACACCCGGCCCCGATGCCTCGTCAACCGCCATCGACATCAGGTCCGTGCCGTCGTGGGGGTGCATCTGACGACCGATACTCAGGTTGATCACCAGCGGTTTCTTCGCTTCCTTGGCGATGCGTGCGAGGTAGCGAATCCCGGCGATGACCCCTGAGGAATCCAGGGTGGACTTGACCACGACCAGTTCCGCTTCAGGAGCGACCCCCCGATAAGTCGCCCCCGCACCTGCGGCGATCCCGGCCACGTGAGTGCCGTGTCCTCTGGTGTCCTTCGACTTCGTCACGTCGGAACCGGTGTATTCCGTCCCGTACTTTCCTTCGGGCACGCCGTTGCCCGTGACCGTCTGGTCCCAGATCCGCTGGACCCGGCCCGTGATCTCGGTGTGCGTGGCGTCGATGCCGGTGTCGACGATCCCGATCAGCACGCCCTTGCCGCTGGTGCTCGTGCGCGTCCGGTACTCGGGAAGCCCGACTTTGTCCGCGGCGACGTCCAGACGCGGGTGGACGTGCTCGTCATGGCCGACCCACTCCACACCGGGATGTTCAGTGAGCTGTTCCAACGCGTCCAGCGGCAAGCTCGCCGTGCGCACGCGCCGACCGCCCTCGTCGATGCTGACGCCGATGTCGGCGAGCTCCCCCAAGTCGGCTTCGGGATCGCACATCAGGTTCACCACGACACGAACCGGCTGTTCCTCCTCCGCTGGAACGGCGAAACCAGCGAGGTCATGACTGTCGAGGTGAGCCGCGAGTCTCTCCCATCCGGACTCCACGTACGTGTCGTAGGCGAGGGCCAGTTCCGGCGAAATCTTCCCGTACTCCACGGTGTCCTCCACGGAAGCAGCGATCGTGCGTTCGGTATTACGGGGATCGCAGAGCGCGAATCCTCTGCCGTTTGCCGCTCGGGCCGAGAAGATCCGCCCGACCCGAGCGGCCATTTACTGCTTGATCAGGTAGGCGAGATTGAGGTTCTCGCCTTGCGGTACACCGATGTTGAGACTCAAGGGGACCTTCTTCCACCCCTGTGCCGGCGATTTCGATGACTCGATCACGTCGAGGTTGGTGATTGGCTTGTCCCCCTCCGTCGCTCTCGCGGTGGTGGCGAGGTACAGGGGAACCGAGCAGTTCTTCGCCCCTTGGTTGAGGTCCTGGTCCAGCACGCTGTAGCAGTCCGGTGTCTCCATCCACGCCAAGTGGAAAACGAGATTGACCAGTGCCGACCCCTTGCCAGACTTCGAGAATCCCAGGTACAAGGCCGTACCCTGGTTGTTGATGTTTCGATTGATCTTCTGATATCCGGACACGGCTTTGAGATCGGTGAAGATCGCTATGTCGGTGATTCCCTCGCCGGCCAGCCCCTCTTCTCCTGGCTCCGTCCTGTTCTTCACTGACTCGGTCATCCTTCCCTCCTCGGATGTCAGGTGTTGCTGAGCGATTCGGTCCGACCGCACGCCGCCGTCAAGCGGATGCGATGGCGAGCGGGATGTGGAGAGTTCCCAGGTCCGGCCGCGTGGGCGCGTTGACGGCGACGACGAAGGGGCCGCTCCTCGAGCCCGCCCGCAACGGAGAGGCCTTGGCGATGCCGTCCTTGTCCGTCGTCGTGTTGTAGACGGTGCCACCCGCCAAGAATGCCGATCCGCTGCTGCCCTGGACTTTGAAGGTGATGCCCAGATCCCTGATCGGGTGCCCGTCCTTGCGCACTTGTACGTCGAGCGCGTGGGGGAAGTTCATGTTCGGTTTGGCCGTTTGACGCATAGCCGCACGATTCACCAGGCTGATAGTCCTGCTCGGCAGAACGGACGCGAGAACGACATTGTGGTGATCGTCGGCACTGATGGCGACGACTTCGGCTGCTGCGAGCCGGTCCGGTACGGTGGCTTTCCGTTCGTCGCCGTCTTCTCCCCAGGCGTCGAGGGTGCCGTCCTGCTTGATCACCAGGTTGTGCCTGAGCCCGGCACTGATCGCCTTCACCTTGGTGTTCTTGAGCCGCTCCGGTACGACGGCTTGCTTGTAGTTGTTATGTCCCCAGGCGTCGAGGGTGCCGTCCTGCTTGATCACCAGGTTGTGGCTGCCACCGGCGCTGACCGCGGTAACCTTGGTGTTCTTCAGGCGGTCAGGCACTGTGGCCTGCCCCCAGCGGTTGTTGCCCCAGGCGTCGAGGGTGCCGTCCTGCTTGATCACCACATTGTGCTCGTGCCCGAGTGTCATTACGCGCGCGGCGCTGACGGCTGCGACTTTGGTGCTCTTGAGCCGATCCGGCACACTACGGGCCCCGCCAGAGCCCCAGGCTTCAAGAGTGCCGTCCTGCTTGATCGCCACATTGTGGGAATAGCCAGCGCTGACCGCGACGAACTTGGTGTCCTTGAGCCAGTGGGGCACCTCGGCCTGACCGTAATCGTTCACGCGTCCCCAAGCATATAGGGTACTATCCCGCTTGATCACAATATTGTGCATCAGACCAGCGCTGATAGCGACGATCGCGGTGTTCTTGAGCGGATCCGGCACCGTCGCTTGGCGGAACACGTTGTTTCCCCAGGCGTCGAGGGTACCGTCCTTCTTAATCACCAGACTGTGATGACGGCCGGCGCAGCCAGCGATAATCCCGGTGTTCTGCAATCGATCCGGCACGACAGATTCACCACTGTGGTTGCTACCCCAGGAATCCAGAAACCCCGCGCCGACGGTAGCGGCGGTCAGCCCACCTTCCACTCCGCCCCGAAGTTCGTCCACTGTGCTCGAAAGATCAATCGTACCCATGTGCTACCTCCATGGCGACACTCCGCGAACCACATCCACAGTGCGGTTGCCCCATCCGAAGGCCATACGCTCTCGCGCGGCGCGAAATCCCATCGGATGACGGACGCTCACCGCAGGTTGTCCCGCGAGAGGGAAGAGCCGAATTCGCGGTCACAATCAAGGGGTTGCCTTGCACGCTCAATCGCCTGACCAGCACGGTCGGGCTGTCCCGGCCTGGTCACGTGTTCGTCTCAGACAGACGTGATGGTGAACGGGATCTCCAGCACTCCCAGCTCCCGTCGAGTGGGAGCGTTGGCTACGACGCTGAAGGAACCGCTGCCCGATCCCGCCCGGAGTGGCGAAGCCCGGGCGATGCCATCCGTGTCCGTCGTCGCGCCGTATACCCTGCCCCCTGCCAGGAACGTCGACCCGCTGCTTCCCAGGACGGTGAAGGTGATCCCCAGCCCACGGATCGGCTTACCGTCTTCGCTTCGCACCCGCGCGTGAAGCGCATGCGGGGCGTTCGTGTTCGGTCTGACGACCTGCCCCTTTGCCGCGGGATTGACCAGACTGATGGCCTTGCTCGGCAGAACCGCCGCGAGGACGAGGTTGTGGGAGTACATGGTGCTGACAGCGGCGATCTTGGTGTTTTTGAACCTGGGCGGTATCGTGACTTTGCCGCAGGCGTCACCACCCCATGCGTCGAGCGTGCCATCTCGCTTGAGCACCACACTATGGTCATAGCCGGCGCTGATGGCGACGACTATCGCACTCTTGAGTCGATCCGGCACCGCGTCCTGACCTTCGATGCCCCAAACGTCGAGGGTGCCGTCCTGCTTGATCACGAGGCTGTGGTCGTGACCGGCGCTGATGGCGGCGATTTTGACGTCCTTGAGCCGGTCCGGCACCGTGGCCTTGTTCTTGTGGTTAGACCCCCAGGCGTCGAGGGTGCCGTCCTGCTTGATCACGAGATTGTGGTTGTAGCCGGCGCTGACAGCCGCCACCTTGGTGTTTTGCAGTCGGCTCGGCACAGCGGCCTGATCGAATTTCTCGGGGCCCCAGGCATCGAGGATGAAGTTGTCCTTGACCACCACACTGTGCCAGGCCCCACCGCTGATCGCTACGGCCTTCGTGCCCGTGAGCCGATCCGGGATCCCGCCCTGATCATCATCGTTGCAACCCCAGGCGTCGAGGGTGTCGTCCTGCTTGATCACGAGATTGTGGTCGTACCCGGTGGCTATGGTGGTGATCTCGGCTTCCTTGAGTCGGTCCGGCACCGTGGCCTGCCCCCACTTGTTGTGCCCCCAGGCGTCGAGGGTGCCGTCCGCCTTGAGGACGAGGTTGTGCCCAGACCCCGCGCTGATAGCGGTGACCATGGTGTTCTTCAGCCGATCCGGCACCCGCCCCTCGCCGTCGTCGTCGCAACCCCAGGCATCGAGGAATCCCCTGTCGATGGGAACAGCGACTGCTTCGCTTCCCGCTCCGCTTCGTTCTCCCTCTGCTGTGCTGACGTAGTCGACCACACCCATGCTTCCCCCCACTAACGACATCACATGGCCCACTCCACCGCAGGAACCAAACACGAATTCTCGTTCAGGCAACTGTGAAACTACTCGTATTCGTACGAATACCCTGTGTCCTCCGCCCCCACTATTCGTGTTCCCTTGAACCTTCCGCGCAAAACTCCTACTGATTTCCGATGTTCGGGTGGCATACCCCAGTGAACCTCACCACCTGTCGCACGCGGATTGTGTCGATGTGGCCGGAGGTTGCCCATCGAGAGAAGTGAATCCCTCACAGAACCCTTCGTGATCCACGGTCGACAGCCCGACCGGCACGGCGGACCTCGCGACTCCCATCCGCGCATCCGCGCACGATCTTCGCAGCGAAGGAGCGGGCGTTGGAACCGGCAAACCAACCGGAGCAGCACTCCACCGGTCCCCACTGGACGCCCCCAGAGGCCGCCGAGCCGGCCACCAACGTCGTATCGACCGGTTCCGCGGCGCCTCAACACCACCGTGCGAGACCCCGTAGCTGACCACCCCTCACACGAGCACGAGGCAGCTCCGCAAAGCCAACCGAGACAACGCAGCGACGCCAGAATGAGCCCCTGGCTGGGCACGACACAAATGGTCCCGCCTATGACCAGTGATTTCCGATCGGCAGGCTCGTTATCGACGGCAGCTTCGTCGTTCCCAGGACAGTAATAGGGCACTGATGAGCGCGTCACTAAAGCCGTGCTGCAACCGGTCACCGCGATGACGAAAGCGTCTCGCACTGGTGTTCCTGCTCGAACTCGGCACCGTTCAGGACTCGGAGCCGCGGCGGACAGCACATCTAGTCCGCCGGGGCCAGTGGGTGTTCCTCACTCGTCAAGGCAGCCAGGGCTGCGGCGATTTCGGGCAGCCCCGCGCGGACGTAGGTCGCCGTCACCCCGCTTTCGCCCGCACTGTCGGTGTGGCCGGCGTAGGCCCGGGCCACCGCGTAGCCGAAGTGACGCTCCACCCACGTCAACGTGGTGTGCCGCAACCAATGCGTGCTGACCTGCTGGGTAGCCACCCACGACAGATGCCGACCCAGCCGGTGCCACAAGTGGTCATACCGGCGATGCGTCAACGGTGACCGATTCCGGTAGCGCAACACCCTCCCGTCACCGGAGGCATGCGCACCCCGCTGATCAGCGTGCTCGCGCAGATACCGCATCAACGTCGGCGAAACCGGCTGCCACCGCACCGCATCATTCTTCTCCCGCAACAGGATCAGGCACTGGTCCGTATCCAGATCCCGGACCGTCAGCGCGAGGGCCCCGCCCCGGCGGCAGGCGGTCTCGGTGTGCAACCGCACCAACAACGCATCCAACGCCGGATCATTGCCCGTCGCAGCGGCCACCCGGTTCACCTCCGCCACCGGCTGCTCACCCAACCCCCGACGCGTACTCGGCAACCGACGCGGCATCGCCACCCGCCGGGCCGGATCCTGCGACTCCGACACAATCCCGTCAGCCACCGCGTGCCGATACACACACCGCAACGCCGCGATGCAGTGCTCCACCGCGCTTCTGCCGCCCCGCGCGTTGCGCCGCAGCACCCGCTGGGCCCGCACCCGCTCGGCCAGGTGCTTGACCTCCGACGCGGTGGGCTCATCCAACCGCCGAGAACCCCAGAATTCCAGCACACGCTTCCAGTACGAGCCATACACCCGCCTGGTACCCGCCGACACCGCCTGCTCCACCACCGGCACGTACTCGGCAAACGTCGGCACCACACAAGACTCCACCGCAGACCCGACCAGATCCTCCGGCGCCACCCCCATCCGCGCCAACACCAACCGAGCCGCCTCCACGTCGGCACCACTCGGCGCACCAGGTTGATCATTCTGAGCGTTCACTCGGCCTCACCCCACACGCGCTCGTGCACCGACGAGAGCACCCCGTCGAGGGCAGTCAGGGAATACACCGTCAACCGTCCCCGCGCGGGCTCGGCCACCAACAGCACACGATCACCCGCACCCAACGCGCACCACCGGCGCACCGGCGCGGGCAACGGCACGTGACAACGGCGGGACAGCCGAAACACCCCACCACCATCGGCCTCGATCAACACGACGCCCTCGACCACCCGGATCGCCAACCGTTGCCCCGGCCGCCACCCCAGCGCCGCAATCACCGCCGACTCGGCCAACCGCCCACGATCGTCCAGCGCCACGATCCGATAGCACCGCGAACCGCGCACACGCAGGGCAGGCAGCACCGCCAACGGCATCGCCCGCACAGCCCGCGCCGAACCCGACCCACCACCGATATCCGCACGATCACCGGCCCCGGACGGGGCCAGGCCGGGAACCACCGACTCAGACACACGCCTCACCCCCGGGACACCAGCACCGGGAGCAGGACACGACACAACGGCCGACGCGACACCACGCGCCAGCCACCGAAAAAGGAAGAAAAAGATTCACATACTGTGGGAGGGATCCCACACCACGGTGTCGGAGGGGCGAACTGCGCACTAACCACCCGGATCACATTGCCGGACCCCTCATAGCGGCGCGGCCAGGCGGCCGTCGATGTTGGAGGCTGCGCTCTCCACTCGATCCCTACTAGGGGCGAAAAGAGTGGTATCGCGCAGAACGTGAACGACTGGCCGCCCGTACGAGATCAGAAAAGATGCGGAGCCGTCCGGCGCGCCGCCGGAAGCGATCGAGCTGGTGACGACTGGCGCGGACGCGGAAGAGCACGGGCGAGTCCTCTTCGCCCATCACTCTGCCGCTCGTCCCAAACTGCTCACCGGGGCTGGAGCAGAACAGCGCTTCAGATCCGTTCCCAAATCCATATCAGCACCAGGAAAGAGACCTGGGCTCAGGTGTCCTGCGCGGGGGTGCCGACCACCTGGTCGAGCCGATCGACCAGGTCACTCCTCCCGGCCTCGGTAGCCAACGCGCGCAGCCTGCTTTCGTCGAGGCCGGGAAACTCCAGCTGATCCCCGGTCATGCGCAACTCGTCCGCACGGTCCTGCGGTTTGTAGCGGAACCGGTCCAACTGGGATTCGACACGCTTCAGCAAGGCACGTCGCCGCACATCGTGGTCCTGGCACCACATCCGGACCACGACGGTGCGGAGGTCGACGAACGAGCCCACGTCCCTAATGCTTCGCGATCCAACCGGTTCGAAGTCCTCGGGTGCGAAGTTGACCTGCCACGACCCGTCCGGGTGCTGGAAGGGGCTCCGTCCGGAAGGGGCGTTCTTGTCCAGCCACTTCTGGACGCTGTACTTCTGCTCCGCGACCGATGGCGTTTCGTTCTGCAGGGCGCGGGCGATCTCCGGCTGCTGGGTACACAGCTCGCTGAGCCCCTCGTCGAACTCACCGACGTTAGCTTCGTCGTAGGCGAGGTAGCGGAGGTGCCCGCCGCGCGCGATCGCGCGCACGAGGTAGAGCGGGAGGAACACGTATTCCGGTTGGATCTCCCGCGGGTTCTCCACGGTGAGAGGGAGGTTGAACTTCCCGCGCTCAGGGTGCTTCTCCAAAGCGGCAAGTGCATCCTTCCGGAACGGTCGTGTCGACAGCAGCTGGGAGAATCTCTCTTCTTTGGCCCGGGTTTCCGCCTCCACCGGAGTCAAGAAGGCGCTAGAATCCTCGTAGTGGCGCCGGTGCAGCGGTTGCGACTGGAAGCCTTCGAAGTAGATCTTGCGCCGCTCCTCGCGGCGGATCTCGTAACGGGTGCCGTCGCTCAGCGACTCGTGGGCGAGCGGAGTGAGCACGAGCTCGTCGTCGTGCGGACGCAGGTGTCCGATACGGCGCAGCACCCGGAGTGCCCGGTCGACGAGAACAGCGTCCAGCCCCAGGAAATCGGCGAGGTCTGTAATCGTCGTGATCCCGCCCTCGGCGATGGACCGCTCGAGGAACTTGTCGATGAGCCCGTAGGGACGCCCCACCCTGGTGGTGGCCCGGACTTCGACCTCGTGCACCGGGAACAAAACGGGGAACACGCGGGTGGGGTGGAGCCCCTTCCGGTACGCTGCGTCCTCCAGTGCGCGCCGCTTCGCGGCGAAGCTCTTCTGCTGCGAACGTTCTTGTGTCGTCATGATCCCAGTGCTGTGAGTCGGGCGACGAGGTCGTGGTGGTTGATCATTTCCCCGTCGGTGCGCAGCGTGCCGTGCAGTGTCTCCATCATGGTGCGGAATTCGGGATCTGCGGCGGTGAGCAGCGTCTTCATGTCACCGACGAGGACGAGCCGCTGCTTGGCCCGGGTGAACGCGACGTTCGGTCGCCGCAGGTCGTCGAGAAATCCGATGTGGCCGCCCGAATTGCTGCGCGTGAAGCCGTAGAGCACCACATCGCGCTCGCCGCCCTGGAACGAGTCGACCGTGCCCATGTTGGCGTCCACGTGCTCCTGGCTCGGAGCCCAGGTTCCGGCCATGTGCTTGAGGTGTTCGAGCTGTGCTCGGTACGGCACGATCAGCGCCCACTCCGCCCCGCTGGCCGCGTAGTGCTCGGCGAGCCGGTTGAGCACCTGCGCCTCCGCGTTGTTGACGTACCCCTTGTGCCGGCCGGGTGCCAGCCGTTCGTGGCGCTCCTGATCGGACAGCCCCGCAGTGTCCACGAACACCAGCGGTTTGCTAAAGAGCGCGTCGCCCTGCCGCGGTTCCACAGCGGATTGCAGGGTTCCGCCGTAGAAGTGCTGGGAGACGAACCGCGCGACCTCCTCTGGCATCCGGCGCTGCGTCCGCAGCTGCACCACGTGGCTCGCGGGCACTGAGTTGACGAGAGCTTCCAGCAGGCTCTTCCGAGACAGCTCCAGGAGCGCTGCGGAATCCCCGCGCTGTTCGATCGCTTCCTCCACTTCGTGCTCGCTCACCGGAGGCAGCTGTTTCTCGTCGCCGATCAGAACCGCGCGGTGTCCCCGGATCAACGGAATCAGGGCATCCGAGGTCCGCACCTGCCCAGCCTCGTCCATGATCACTAGGTCGAACTCCTCCGCGGAGATGTCCTCGTAGTTGGCCGCGCCGATGCAGGTCGTGCCGATGACGTCGGCGTAGCGGATCAGCTCGGGGCGCAGCTGTTGGGACTGGCAGTTGGTGATCGCCGTGTACCAGTCGTCTATCAACTGGGCGCGGGCCTGCAGGAGACCGACGCGCTCGTGCACGGTCGCGTACAGCTCTTCGACTCGCCGGAACGTTGTCGTGTCGTCCTCGACACCGGACACCCCCGGCAGCGGTTGCACGTTGAGGAGCGCGTGGCGCAGCTCTGCCAACGCATGGAGGGCGTCGGCCCGCTTCCGGGAATTGTTCTCCGTCGCCTCTTCGAACTTCCGCTGCGCTGCCTGCACCTCCGGTACGTCCCGGAGCACCGCTTCGAGTTCTTCCTGAGTGCGCCTGAGGTTTTCGCGGATCTCGCCCAACCGTCGGGATTCGGCAACGAGCCGCTCCTGCCACTTCACGATCCGGCGGTCGCGCAGACGACCGATCATGTGAGACCACCAACCAGTTCCGGACCTGTTGCTATCGGCACGCTGGACGAGCCGATCCAACCGGTGCTGCATTCGGGTAGTCCGCTGCTGCTGGCGGTGAGCTCGCCGGGAAAGTCGCCGTGCGCGGACATGCGCAGCTCCACCGACCGCGCGGCGGCACTGCTCCAGTTCGGTCCCGCACGATTCCAGCTCGGTCCAGGACGATCGCCAGTCGCTGATCCGCTCGCCCAATTCGTGGTGCCAGGCGAGCGCGGCCGGAAGCCCTTCGTACCTCTCGTGTCGCATGCTGCTGCTCCTTTCGAGCTCGCAGCGCAGATCG
Source organism: Actinopolyspora biskrensis (assembly GCF_013408175.1). Taxonomy (GTDB): domain Bacteria; phylum Actinomycetota; class Actinomycetes; order Mycobacteriales; family Pseudonocardiaceae; genus Actinopolyspora; species Actinopolyspora biskrensis. The sequence continues at coordinate 579,166 of NZ_JACBYW010000001.1, read as the reverse complement.
TTCGCGAACTCGTCGAGCAACAGGGGGCGGACATCAGGATCCACGTTCAACTCGTTACCGAGACGGATCGCGATCACGTCCTTCGGTCTACGCTTCAGAACGTTGTCCACAGCCTTGTTGGAGTACGAGGTCATCAGGATCTTCCCTCGCTCGGAGTGCTTGAGGGCGCTGGCGATCTCCGTGATGACGCGCGTCTTGCCGGTGCCCGGCGGCCCGAGAACGATCAGGAGGTCCTCAACACCCAGCGCACCGCGGAAGGCGCGCGCCTGCGACGGGTCGAGTTGGGGGGAGGGCTGCGCACCGACCTCGCGCACCGGCGACATCCGCTGCTCGACGAGCACCCTCAGCAACGAGCGGTGCACCGTCTGCCGTGAGCGCAGCGCTTCCACGGCCTCACGGCGCTTGGCGTGCACGACGTCGACACGACTCGGCACCAGCTCGCCTCGGCCGGGCAGGCGGTCCCAGTCCAACGGCCCGTCAAACCGCACGACCGCCGTACCACCGGTCACCCGCAACACCTGCCCCCGCCGATCGTCGACCCCGCTGATCTGCAGGTGCGCGTTCCGTTCCGGCGCACGCCCGACGATGTCGAAGGCGTAGGTGCTCGTCGCGGTGGAGCCGTGATCGCCTACCGGACGCACGCTGCAGTAGGCGAATCCGGAGCGGTGCGAGGCGTTCCGCTCCGAGGTGTCGCGGTCGACCTCGTTGAAGGCTGCGATCCTGTCCAGGTACCGCACGTGCTGCGAATCCAGGCGTGCGACGTTCTCCTGGTCCGCCAAGTCCTGCTGGAGCCGCTGCCACTTCTTGCACAGCGCACCCCAAGACTTGGCGGCGTCCTTCGGAACCTCCCGCGGATGCGCCTCGGCACGCCACCGGGAGTGCACCAGCAGGCAGGTCCGGGCGAGGTTCGAATGATCCCCGAGCTTGAACGGCTCGACCCGGTTGAGCCAGAAGAAGTCCTCGTCGTTGCTCGGGCCGAGCTTCACGACATAGCCGTAGGTGTGGAGGATGAGACCGCCCTTGCCCCATCCCTCCAGCACGATCGCGGGAACGCCGTCTGGCCGGCCGGACAGATCCTCGACGATCTGCTCAGGGCCCGTCGGCAGCCCGGGAACTTCCTGTCTGCGCTTCTTCAGTTCTTCATCCAGCTTCTTTCCAGGGACCAGGTGGATCGGCCCGTGGATTCGAACTTCTCGCAGCATGTGGCTCACTTCCGGAACGCGGCGGCCAGGTCGGTGACCGTCGGACGTCGGAAAGGGTCGGGGTCGAGGGCGGCATCGATCGACGCGCGCGCGGTCTCCGGCACGAGCGGGCAGGCCTGCCGCACCGGCACGGGTCTCTCGTCACCGGGCCGGTGACCGCTGATCTGGTGGTAGGCGACGGCGGCCAGCTGGAAGGCATCGGTCCAGGGGCCGATCTGGCAGCGTCCACGATGGGTCTGCTCCGAGGCGCGATAGGTGGCGCGTTCGCCCGGAACGGCCGGCCGAGCCGCCGCGCCGAGATCGCGCAGCGCGAGGTTCTCCTCGTCGATCCGGACGATGCCGCGCGGGGCCAGTTCGCGGTGGCTGCGCCCACGGTCGTGCAACGACTCCAGCGGGGCGGCGAGTCCGGCCAGGGCCTCCAGCGTCCGGCGCACCACAATCGGGTCGAGCTCGGCGGGATGCGGAACGTAGTCAGCGAGGGTCTCGAAGTGCTCGGGAGGTGCGTCCCGCCGCGGCCAGGCCAGCACGAGGGTCCGCGTGCGGCCCTCGTCGAGGAGGGCGAGCGGGCGTGGCACGGTCTCCTGCTCCTGCCCGATTTCCGCGAGCAGATCGTGTTCTCCCGCCAGCGTTGCGAAGGACTCTCCGGTGCACCGGGACTTCCGCTCGACCTGCCGCAGCCAGACCCGTTCGTTCGGCTCACCGATCAGCAGTGCCGGCGCCTGGCGGAAGACCTCGGGGCCGCCTTCGCCGCTGGGGGTCTCGACTCCGTCGTGCACCAGGTAGGTCCGGCCTCCGAGCACGACCGTCGCTCCTGGGCGGAGGAGCACCTCCGCAGACGGATCCGCAGGCGTGCTGCCAGCTGGACGCGGCTCCGCGGCGACCGGGTGAGGCGGTCCCAGCGGTGGTTTGGCATGCAAGGGGCGGTCGTACAACGCGTGCAGGAGCTTCTGGACGTCGTCGTCGTCCGTCTCGATCTCGTCGATCTCGTAGCAGTCCGCAGAGTACGAGAACAGCATTCGCGGGATGTCCGCAGGGGTCGCCCCGGGCAGGACGACCGGCAGCATCTGCCTGAGCGCCCCGGGGAGGTCCTCGGCGAGGTTGTTCCGGGCAAGCGAGGCACCGATAGTCCTGCGGGACTCTCCCTGATGCAGGGTGTCCATCAGGCGCTTCATCTCCGGCGACGCCACCACCAGGACGAAGTCCGCTTCCGCGAATCGTTGGAGCTCGGCGACGACCTGGTCGGTCCGCTGCGGCGGGCTCCATTCCTCCAGTTCAGCAGCAATTCCTGCACGCATACGCAACATCGTCGCGAATTGGTGCACCGTGTCGAAGTGCTCGGCCGTGTCGTTCGCGTGGAAGACGTACACCTGCGGGCTTCGCGTGGTTTCCCCCGGATTCAACACGAACGAACGCCCTCCGTTCCCATGATCGGCTCCAGCGAAGAACGTGCCACACCTGTTCCAGGCGTCGTGGACTCAAAGACGAGTTGTCCAAGATTTGTCCAGCAGGGGCACATGGATGTCCACCGGAGCGTGCTCTCATGGACCTCGCGAAAGATCTCCGGCTAGTGATATGAAGAGGTAGAAGTGCAGCTACCGACCGTATTCATCTCCTACATCCATGACAACGATGAGCACCGCGACCAAGTGCGGAAGTTCGCGCGGTTGCTGGGTGACAGGAGGATCCACTCGGAGAACGACTTCTGGCTCGACCCGGTCCGGCGAGATTTGGGGAAATGGGCCGAGCGCTGCATCAAGAACACCGACTACACCCTGGTGATAGCTTCGCCGCGCTACCGGCTCGTCGGCAACGGGGAGGTGAGTGACGACGAGAACGAAGGCGGGCAGTGGGAAGTCTCCATCCTCCGAGACATGCTCCAGCGTGCCAGGAGCAAGTGGACCAAGCGCATCCTCCCGGTCGTACTGCCCGGGCGAACGAAGGCGGAGATCCCCGACTTCCTCCAGCCGTGGGGTGTAACCCATTACCCGGTACCGACACTCGACGATGAGGGCATCGAGGAGCTGTATCGCACCTTGACCTTGCAGCCGGAACACGTCCGACCGGAGCTCGGCCCGCCACTCGAGTTGCCCCCGAAATCAGGTCCCGGCTCTCCCGGATGGGCATCCGGGAACCGGCCATAGCGCGCTACTCCTCCCACCGAACGCCGTAGGCGAACCCCGGATCGAGATCCCGGAAGTGCGCGTGGACCTCGCCCGCGGAATCCGGTTCGAGCGATACGCCGGTCATCTGCCGAGACCGCACCTCGTTCTGGACGATCTTCTCCAGCAGTTCGACCGCCCGCGGAATCCGTGTCCCGAACCGCACGGTGAGGGCCATCTCCGTGCACACGTCCTTCGGCACGCACACGCAGTGCGGCAGCACCTCGGCCACGCGGAACCGCAGCGCGATCTCGTGCTTCTGCCCACGCCGCAGCGGTACAGGCGGCCGCACCATGATCCCGCTCCGCCCGCACAGCAACGTGCCGCCGGCGAACACGTCGACCGAGATGTCGTTCTGAACCTGATCCGCCGCAGTCAGCGTGTCCGCGAGGTCGAGCTCGTCAAGCGGATCGGCGTCGGCCACCACGCGGTGAAGCACGAACGTTTCCGGTTTCGGTTGGTCGAGAGCTAGAAGGACCCGCACATGTTCGGTGTGCCACGAACCCGTCGGCACCGCTGCCGCCGTCTCGGTTCCGCTGAGCAGCGAAGCGAGCTCTGCGAAGCCTTCGTCTACGCGGCGCCGAGCGGTGCGGGAGTCGCGTTCGAGCTCCCGCGCGAGCCACTCCTGCCGTTCCTGCAGGAACCGCGATTCAGGCCCCTCGAGTCCCAAGGCCGTCAGCACGGCCAACCGCTGTTGACTCCCCAACGCACCGGCCCGCCGGCTCAAAACCTCGGTGACCTTCCGCACCGCGCTCACCGGCGTGTCATCGGTGCTCACCCCGCAGGCGGTGCGCAGGGCATCACCGACCTGGTCGGACCGCGCCAAGCACAACCCGCGGTTCCTGCGAAGCCGCTTCAGGTCCGCTTCGCAGTCCTCGACTCCGGTGGCCACTACCCCTCCAGATGATCATGAACCGGTTCAATGTTGCCAAATCCGGTTTCAGCCGTCCAACTTGTCGCGGTGGAGGAATACCCGCTGAGCAGGAGGCGGAAGGTGCCTTGTCGCCGGCCCTCCGGCGAACTCAGGCAGAGCACATCGGAATGACGGTGGCATTCCGGATTCGGTCTGGAACATCGGGTGCGGCCCACTTCGGTGCGTGATTCGTCCTCTTCCTGGCTGCAATCCACACTCGGACGGGGCCTCGCACGAGTGGCACCGGAGGAGAACTCACGGCTGGAAAGGAGCCCGAGCACGACTGAACTTGATCTCTGCCTGATGGCTGATGTTCGCGAACAGTTGGCACGTGGCGGTTCGCGTTTCCCGGGGTTCTGAGGACCGGGACACGCACGGCGTTGCTCCCCATCACTACGCGCCGAGTTGGTCCGGAATCAGGGCGGTGTGCCGGGTGGATCTTCTGCGCTGGCGGCCGCGGGACGAGGCTCGAGCGAGGGCACCGGGAGAGATCGTCGGCAAACGGTACCGCAGGCCCGGTACGTGTGCTGCCATGTTCGTAGTGCGTTGCTGTTCGAGGAGGGGAGCACATGCCGGACCGAGATAGTGGTGAGCAGCAGGTGGACGGCGAGGTTTCGCTGAACGAGTTGTCAGGGCAGGCGCATTCCGTGGTGCAGGCGGGCACCATCCTCGGTGGTGTGCAGGTGCAGGCTCCACCCCGCAGCGCACAGGTTCCCCGGCAGTTGCCCGCGGTGCCACGCGGGTTCGTCGGGAGACCGCAGCAGCTCGCTGCCCTGGATGCTGGAGCAGCGGGGCAAGGTGATGAGTCGGTGCAAGGGCCGGCGATCACCCTGGTCTGCGGCACGGCGGGGGTGGGCAAGACCGGATTGGTGCTGCATTGGGCCCATCGGGTGAGTTCGACCTTTCCCGACGGGCAGCTCTACGTAGACCTGCGTGGTTACGGGCCGCACGCTCCGCTGGAGCCCGGTGACGTGCTGGCGGGGTTTCTTCGCGCTCTTGGTGTTGTGGATGCCGAGCTCCCCGAGAACGTGGACGAGCGCGCCGGCCTGTACCGGACGCTGCTGAGCGAGCGGCGAGTTCTCGTCGTACTGGACAACGCTTGCACTGACAGTCAGATACGTCCGCTGCTGCCCCCTTCCCCGTCGTGCCGAGTAGTGGTCACGAGTCGCCGAGTTCTCGCCGGGTTGATCGCCGGCGAGGGGGCCGATGTCGTTCGTGTCGATCCGTTCGACGAGTCGGATGCGTTGAGCCTGCTGCGTAAGCTCCTCGGTGACCGGGTGGACCGGGACATCGACGCGGCAACCGCGCTGGCGCGGTACTCCGCCGGCCTCCCGCTGGCGCTGCGCGTCGCCGGTGAGGTCGTCTTGTCCCACCCGTCGACATCGTTGGCGGACCTCGTCGCCGATCTCGCCGATCGTCGAAGCCGGCTGGATGTTCTCACCGCAGAGCAGGACTCCTCGACCACTGCCCGCACCGTGTTCTCGTGGTCGTACGACCAGCTCGACGAGCAAGCCGCACGAGCATTCCGGATGATGGGTACTCACCCTGGCCATGACCTTGACACCCATGCCTTCGCAGCGCTCATGGGAACCTCCCCTCGCTCGGCGAGCCGTCTCGCGGACACGTTGGTGCGCGCCCACCTGGTTGTTGAAGTCGGGACGGGGCGTTTCGACATGCACGATCTGCTGCGGGCTTACGCGGCAGAGCTCGCCGAGGAACATGGCAGCAGCGCGGAGCGCTCCGAAGCGCTGCACCGGTTGTTCACCTACTACCTGCATGCAGCGGACAAGGCTGACAGGATCATCACGCCACACCGCTACCGGATTCCGCTCGATGGCGAACCACCGTCGCTGCCAGAACTTGCGAGTCATGCTTCGGCGCTGTCGTGGTTGGATTCCGAACGGCACAACGTGCGGGCGATGTTCCAAATGGCGGGGCCCGATGTGGAACCGAACTTGTGGCAGCTCGCCTACACCCTGCGCGGGTACTACTTCCTCACCAAGCAGTGGAAGGATTGGGAGCAGACCCACGAAGTCGCCTTGGACAGCACCCGTCGAGACGGGAACCAGTACGCTGAGGCACAAACTCGCAACAACCTCGGGCTGGCTCTGCTGGAGCAGGGGCGTTGGGATCGCGCGGCTGAGCACTACGAGAAGGCCCGGGAGCTGTTCGAGGTGGTCGGGGACGTCCACGGGGTGAGCAATGCGCTGGCCAACCGGGCCACAGTGCTGCACTACCAGGGCCACCACGAGTCAGCGCTGCGGGAGAACGAACGTGCACTGAGCTCCTACGAACGAACAGGGTCGACCCGCAATACCGCGATCACGCTGCGCAGCATGGCGCTGGTCGAGGTCGATCTCGGGCGCTTCGGCCAGGCCGTCGTGCACCTCCAGCGTGCCTTGGAGAAGTTCCGTGAACTCGAACTGCACCTGGACGCAACCATGGCTCTCAACGGCCTCGGAGAGGTGCACCACGCAGCGGGCAGGCCCGCCGAGGCACAGCATGCTCACGAAGAGGCGCTCGCGCACAGCGTGGAGTGCGGCAGCCAGTTCGAACGAGCTCGCGCTCGCCATGGTCTCGGCCGCGTGGCGAGGATTCGAGGACGAACTGATGAGGCGATGGTGCAGTGGGAGCTGGCTCTGCAGGACTACACGGTGCTGGAAGCGCCGGAAGCGCGCCGGCTCGAGCGTGAGGTGGAGCAGATGCGTTCTGAACGGATCATACCGTGGCAGCGACAAAGCACTCAGCCTGATCAATCACGCCGGGATCGCACAGTGTAGGCCCGATCTCCGAGAACCCCGGTTGGGATTCCCGGGGCGGGCGCGGGAAATGCCTTTGCTTGTGAGCGCAGTGACAGCTCTGGGCTGCGTTGTCGACCGACTTCCCGTCCTGCAAAACCGCGTACGATCGTTTTGCCCCCGGCAGTAACGCAGGGGTGTCAGCGGTGCACCAGGCCTCACGAGACCGGATTCGCGTCCAGGAAGAACGAGCCGCGCACCCGACGACTGACCGTCGACCCCAATCGGCACGAACCGCGGAGACCGTGGACCGCTTTCGGGCCGACGGCGGCCCCACGAGACGTTGCCGAGCTGAACCACCTCCGAACTGGGCCTCACCGTCGCGATCGTGGCCAAACAAACCGGGTACACCCGATCCACTGCCCTCCCCACCTTGCCGACGACTCGGGAGAACGCGCCTGCCCGTGTGGCAATGTCCGCCCAGCCGCTGCTCGAGGCCGGTGCCAGCAGCAGCGTGCAAGTATCCGCCCCTGCCCAGCCCTGATTCCGGAGGACCGCACATGAACGCCTACCAGTACGTTGATCCAGGTCCGACACCACCGGCCTCGTCCGCTGCGACGACGAAGGTGATGCGCAGGATGCGACGCCGCGACACCGGCCCGGAGCTGCGGCTGCGCAAGACGCTGCACCGCCGGGGACTCCGGTACCTGGTCGACGTGGCGATCCCCGGTGGGAACAGGCGCAGACGAGTCGACGTCCTGCTACGCGGACCACGGATAGCCGTCCTCGTGGACGGGTGCTTCTGGCACTCGTACCCGGAGCACGGCCTCCTCCCGAAGAGCAACCGCGATTGGTGGCGGCGCAAGCTGGAAGGCGTGGTGCGACGCGACCAGGACACGGACGCCGAGATCACCGCCACAGGGTGGCTCGTCGTCCGCGTGTGGGAGCACGACGACCCCGAAACCGCCGCAGGGCGGATCGAACGACTGGTCAACGAGCGAAAACGGGGCACGCATTCTTGATGTTGCACCAGAAGAAAACTTGGAACAAGTCCCGGTTCCCCAGATCCGTGCTCGATCCCCGCCGACAACGGGTCGACTCCAAGGCGCCCCGATCGGCACCCGTTCTCGCCTCGAACACTCACACGAGTTCGGGGCAAACCGCAGGGACTTGTACCCACACGGTGTCGGAGGGGCGAGCTGCGCACTATCCACCTGGATCCAGGTATCTGAAGGCGGATGACACGGCGGCCGTGTGTTCACGTTATGTGAAGCTTGCAGGCTTATCAACGGCACGCCCTTCGTCCCACTACGTTTATGCTGGTCTACGACCAGTAGCCAACGCATCGTCTTCTGAGATTTAGCCATCAGCACCCGCTACTCAACCGATGTGGCATACTACGAATCGTAAGGATGAGATCAAACTCTCAGCTCACTACGGTGTAGCTGAGCAATGGAGGAAACATGGCGTCAAGTGGCACCGAGACATTAGTCCGCACTATTTTTGACCAATGGCGCGAAACTAATGTTTCAACGATGGGCAAAGATGACGCATGGGAGGTATTTGTTTCGTGGCTATTGCTAAAAGAATACAATGTCACGTTAGATGACGTGCAGGACGGAGTTGTAGACGGAGGTAATGATGCAGGAATAGATTCTGTCTACACTTTACTGGAAGACACTCTGCTGCAACACGATTCTGACATAGTAGAGAAAAATGATGTCGCAAAGGAATATCGAGAGGGGCTCAACCTAGAACTCCATATCGTACAAGCTAAGAATCGAAACGCATTCAGCCAAAACGAAGTTACTAAACTCCAAAGTATTCTTCCGCAGGCGCTTGACTTGAGTCAAGAATTGAGCGAACTAAAACGAGAGATTCGAGAAGAAACACGAGAACGCCTAGAAATATTCCGACAGACACTCACCAATTTACTTACGCGCCGACCAAACTTGTCGATTAAGGTATGGTTTGCATCACGTGGTTTAACTGACAATATAAACCCAAATGTCACAGATAGAGCCAAACGACTCAGAAGAAACCTGGAGGAAGTCCTACCAAATGCGCGAGTAAATGTAGAATTCACCGGGGCGGGCGAGCTATGGAAGACATACGATAGCCGCTCTCCTGACACTTTGGATCTCCATTGTGATGAAATCATGACCAGCGGGGAATCATATGTTGCATTGGCCCCGCTTGAAAATTACATATCTCTCATTTGCGAACCCGGGTCAGATTTTTCAGTCCGCCGTCACCTCTTCGATGCAAATGTTCGTGATCACCAGGGAAACGTTGCTGTCAACAAAGAGATCATGAGCACCCTTGAAGATCAATCGAGCCCCGAATTCTGGTGGATGAACAACGGGGTTACGATATTGTGCGATGAGGCACATAGCGTCGGAAAAAGATTCGCATTGAAAAACATCCAAATCGTCAATGGGCTTCAAACTTCTTACACGATTGCAAGCTGGTTCAAAAAAATAAATGAATTGGATGGAGATAGTCAACCTTTGCAGGAGGCACGAAACCGCAAAATTTTGGTTCGCATCATTGTGGCCGATAATGATATAGTGCGCGACCGGATAATACGGGCAACTAACCGACAGACACCCGTTGCTGATGCTTCGCTACGGGCTACCGATAGAATCCAGCGTCAAATCGAACGCTATTTTGAATCTAATGATCTCTTTTATGACCGACGAAAAGGGTACTACAGGAATCTGGGGAAGGATCCTGGTAAAATTATCAGCATTTCGTACCTAGGGCAGGCTATGTACGCTATCGCCTACGGTAAGCCGGAGGTTGCGAGAGGAAAGCCTAACTCGTTGCTTGCCGAGGAGGCGCGATATAAACAAGCTTTCGATCCTGGCGCAGGACTTCAAATCTTCTACTGGGTTGCTCAAGTGTTGAGGTCAGCGGACGCGCATCTGCAGTCTGTTTCTCAGGCACGGTATCCTGAGCGACGCTATTTGGCTCCTTTTGTCGCGTATGCCGCGGTAACGAAGGAACTTGGCTATGCTTCGAATCATTGGAATAAGCTATCAAATCTAGTTGAATCAGGAAGGAAATTTTCAGGGGACGAAATCGAGGAAGCGGCAAGGCTCGTGAAGGATAGCCTGGACCGGTTTACTGAAGTAAACAGCACCACCGCAGCGGATGCAACAAAAAGGCAAGCATTTACTCAACACCTAGCTGAGGACCTGACTAAATAGCATTCTAGCGATCCGGATGGAATTCTCTCTGGCACAAGGAATACAACCGGCCCTCGCCGGCGAATGGTGCCGCATAGTGGGCAACGCGTTGGGGCTCCGCCAACGGTACCCAGCTTACATTGAAACCATTGCATCACCGGCTGACCTCCTACGGCAGGAAGTGGCCAGAGTCTCCTTTTCGGGGACCTTCCGGTTCTGGATGCCTTTCAGAGGGTCTCCGGCGGCACCAACGTTGAGGAGGTCGGGTGCCGCCGGACGATCGTGTGATCACTCGTCGACGGTTCGTTCCGCACGGTGTTGAGGCAGCAGATCAAGCATCATTAGCAAAGCAAATCCTCGAAGAGTTCGGCAAATACGCGGAGATTCGTCCCGGGGACAATGAATCGTTAACGCTAAGCCCCAGACATCTACAACTCCTGGCCTCAGGGCAGAGCCCGAAGAGACAACCGCTCGACACGATTCGACCGGCGACCGCGAAACTACCTGAAAGCATCTTCGTCCTGGGGTATCGACAAACTATTCGCATAGCCTTCGCCAGGGAGAACCTTGGGCAAACGATCGACACCTGCTAAGAGGGTGTCTTGATAGGTGATGTGGCGACGTCTACACCGGGCCGTGCTCGACGAGTTCGGCGCCGATGGCGAGCTCGATGGGGCCCGAGCGATCGTGGACGGGGCCAGCGTTCGTACGAAAAACGGGGATCTGCCACCGGGCCGAACCCCGTCGACCGAGGCAAAACCGGGGCGAAGTTGCACATCCTGACCGAGCCCGGCGGACTGCCACTGTCGGTGGCGGTCTCCGGGCCCAAACACCCACGAGATGAATGCCCTCACACCTCTCGTGCACGCGGTCCCGGAGGCGTTCGCCTCGCTGACCACGACGTCGCAGGCCAGCGAAGCTGCACGCAGACACAGGTTACGACTACGACGAACTACGTCACTGGCTGCACCCTCGGAACATCGTGCCGCGCATCGCCCGCACCGACGTCGAAGGATCCCTCACCCCACCACAGCACTGGCCTGCTACAAGAACATCCCCCAACGAGACGCACTCTAAATAACTCCATTTGATGCAAGGATTATCACAGTTACCAACACAGCAAGCACGCCCAACATGAAACCAACTAAACCAAACTTCCAACGTTGTTCGTGATCAACGTAAACTGGACGCTCACCAATGTCGATCAATTTAGATTTCTTCTCAATTTCAGCCACCACAGCCTTGCCAGCTGACTCGATTGATCCGTTGATATCAGAAATCGCGGAACGCCCCGCGGATTCAATTGAACTACTAATATCTGATATGTCAGGCGAGTTTCTAATCACGCTTGCGTAATCATCATTAAGCTGCTCCAGCTTTTGAGAAAAACTCAACAACTCACCTATATCTATCGATGATATTTTATCAGCTGCATTGATCATGGCATTCGAGTTTGACTCAAGATCCCCAAGATTCACTGACGCCTGGTGCAGCTGCGCGGATCCCTCCTCAAGAAAACTAAGCCTTTCTGATGCCATATAAAGCATTTCAATAGAATCTGAGTCAATATAGTGATTTTCGATTTCTTCAAAAAGACTGCGCAGCAGTTCTGCGGCACCCTCACTGACATCTTTTAAATCTTCCAAAGAGGCCAATATCTCATCTTTTGTGGACTCTGCTGCTGTTGTCAGCATCTCATTCAGACGTTCTTCAGTGAGACGATCAATTCCATCTATTTTACTTCTGATCCCTTTTTCGTTTTCCTGTTTCCATTCACGAAGCAACTCCTCTGTGTATTCATGCTCATTTGATTTTTTATCCACCCGCGGGTGGTGCCCCCCACAAAGAAGGATAAGGTTTTCGAAATCATCCCGATCGGCCTTACTTATGGGGCGATACCGAGGACCTTCAGGTGAAACTGCTACAATATGAGCAATTTGCACATTTTTCTTTTGAGTATTATCACCAAGAAAACTCACGCTAGGAATAGTGCAACCTGGATAGTAACATTTGAGACTAACTGCAAAAATTGCTGCTTCCGTCGCAGCGCTATAGCTACGATCTCCCATGAGAAGAACCTTTTCGCATCACCATATACACGTACAGTGCTGGTGATCATACCAGCAGAGATCAGCAGGTAGATAATATCAAAAAATGGGATGACAATGAGGGTGGATATAGAAACGAAGAGTCCTTGTGGGATCCACTCTTTCCGAGATCTCGAATGAGCACCGTATAACCAGCTGCCCTCCGCAGTTGTCCCGCGCCTCCGGCGATTCCTATACGGGACAGGCTTACTGGGACAGCGGCGCAAAGCTAGTGATCTGCAAAAATGCCCCGCATGTGCTGGTTGGCGGGAGACACTTTCCGGGTGTCCCAGCCGTCCCAGTCCCCCGGTACAGAGCACGGGGACGGCTCTTGAAGCTGGGACGGGACAGCGGGACACCTCACCGCGCGCTACGGCCGGAGACCGCCGTTACAGACGCCGCAGGCCGTCGAGGACGCGCTTCATCAGGGTAAGAGAGGGTGCGTAGAGGTCACCGCGGAACGCGGTCACGTAGCCGACAGGATCGCTTCTGACATGGTGCTTGCCGCTCGTGTTTCTCCTCGTTTGCGAGATCAACGGTGCTCGTCTCCGATAGTTTCGCGCATGAGCCGAGACAACTCTTCGAGAATTTCCACCAGCTCGCTCGCCTGCGCGGTGCTGTAGCGGCCACCGCTGATATCGTGCGCAGCGTCGTCGAGCAACCATTGTGCCTTGAGCATCGATATGGCGAGCACGGTTTTCGGCGGACATTCCTCCGCTGCTTCCTCGGTGGCAATTACCGTGCTCACCGTTCCGGCAGCTTCCGCAGCAGAATCATCGGGCACATCGCCGCACGAGGATGTAGGCGCATCATGTGCTTCGCCGAGTTTTGTTCCGCTGGCAGCTCCATCGGCAGTGGCGCCCATGACCAACATCAGGCACGGGACACACGGCGCACCCGGCATTGCTTGTTCCGTCTCCGGTACGGCACCGGGCTCGGCGACTTCTTCCACCTCCGTGGGGCTGAACTCATGGCGACACCACGACCACGTCCCTCCCCCAGCGGACTGATCCTCACAGTGCGCAACACGGTGCCGCTGCCCCGCTACACCGTTCCGGTACTGGAACCACCGCATCTTCGCGTCCACAATTGACCTCCACTCGCAACGGAACGCGGGCGGAGCCGAGAACCGAAGGGTGCTCACCGGCTCCGCCCGCGACCGGATGTCCGGCAGCGACGCGACAGAGGCGGAGAGCGCCGCTTCCGGACGATTCATGCGGACCGCTCCTGGCGCGGTCCGTGGCAGACTGACGACAGCCTGTCAGCGGCGACGGAGCACCAGAACGACTCGCGCACGACATCGCGACGACACGAGACCGACCGGACAGCACGAAGGAGAACGACAGTGCGGACTTTTCGGACCGTGCTCGAACAAAGAATCCGGGAACGCCGACAAACCCTCGAAGAGTTCGCCGAATACGCCGAGACGTTCGCCCGTGAGCACGGTGAGCCCGGAACACTTGGGCTACGTCATCTGCAACGTCTCGCATCCGGCCGCGGAACCGGCGGAAAGCCACTCGGCCCGGTTCGCCCGGCCACGGCTCGACTGCTCGAACGCATCTTCGACGAGAGCATCGACGACCTTCTCGCCGAACCATCGAACCCCGTGCCCTCCAGCGAGGTCACGAGCGGCCGTTCTCAGCTCAACGCAGGGCAACTCCCCAGCACCACAGGGACAGCCTTGCGGGAGCACTCCACGAACGCCGGACTGGAGACGGCCTGCGACTGGCTCGATCAGCGCGCGCAGTGGTCATCCCGGACAGCAGAGCAACAAGTACGGTCACAGCTCGCCCAGTCTCCCCCGACGGACCTGCACGATTGGCACGCGCAGCGGGCCAAGGTGGGCCGTAGCCAACTGGTCGACGCACTGTCCGAGTACTACGGACCCGTGGAGACACGGCGGAACACGTACCACGTGCGATGTGACGATCGCGGGATCGCGACCAGCATCCTCACGCGCCCGGACTGGCTCGACCTGGCGTGCCCACTAACTCCGGACAACGACCGATTGACGTTCACAACCACCAGCGACCACGCTGCTCCCGGCGAGTTCGATGCGACTCGCGCGGTGGACCGGCTCACCGAAGCAGCCGCCCTGGACGTGCAGGTCTCCAACGAGCCGCTGTACCGGTTGCTGGACATCGACATCAAGCCGGGCTCGATCGACGGCACGGTTTCCCTGGTCCCGTTCGTCGAGTACGCGCTGACGGCGGACCTCCTCGAAAGTGAGCTGATCAAGACAATCGGTTCCGACAGCGGCGCTCAACGGCACAACTTGCCGCTGCGCGACAGGTACCTCCCGGATCTCGCTTCGGTTCTCGACCTGCCCGGACGGCTCTGCGCGGGCGGCACACTCGCCCTGTGCGCCATCGCCCGCCCAGCCAGCCCCTACCGCGGCGAAGCCGACTACGCCTTGCTCGTCCAACAGCGTTCCAACCAGGTGATCAACGCCGCCGAGAGTCTGGCCGTGATCCCCAAGGGTTTCCACCAGCCGCTGAAGGAGTTCCGCGCCGACGCTTCGATCGGGGTAACCCTCCGCCGCGAGCTGGAGGAGGAGCTGTTCGGTCGCAGCGAGGTCGACAGCACAGCTGGTCCGCAGCGCATCGCGGCCCCGATGCATCCGAGCCGGCTGTCCGAACCGATGCGCTGGATCACCGAGCACCCCGAGTGCGTACGAACGGAGTGCACGGGGTTCGGCTTCAACCTGGTCAGCGGGAACTTCGAGTTCCCCGCCCTGATCCTCGTCGAGGACGAGGAGTTCTGGAAGCAGTACGGTGGACAGCTCGAAGCCAACTGGGAGACGGCCGGACTGCGCCTTTACTCCAGCGCGGACCGGGACTTGGTGAACGAACTGTTGTCCGACGAGTCCTGGAGCAACGAGGGGTTGTTCGCGATGCTCCAGGGAATCCGTCGGCTCGGTGAACTCGGGGACGAGCGGGTCGATCTTCCTGCCGTCGATCCGGCGATGCAGGCGTGATCAGGTCGAGGAGGGCCACCGGACGGTGATCACGACCGAATCGGTGAGGGCTTCCCAGAAGTGGTCGATCCCCGGTCCCCACACGACGTAGTCACCTTGCCGTTCCAGTGTGAAGCTGCCTTCGGTGAGCTCCAGGCGGAACCGTCCCTGAACCAGCAGCAGCAGAGTCGTTCGCTGGTCGTCGGCAGTCCACCCGGAACGCTTCTCCCCCGAGGCGTGGTGGCCCCACTTCACTTCGAGAGCCTCCGTGGCGCGCACGTCCTCGGGAGGGTCGATGAAGTGTCCGAGCAACCATCCCCTGGTGTCCTGCCCGTCGTCGGAAGCGTTCCCGCTGTGCCAGTTGGTGCCCACTACCGCATCTCCCATTCGACGTCCGGCAACGCAACTCTCTCACCACCGAGTTCCGACAACCGCCGGAGCCCCTGCAGGAACGCGAACAGCCCTTCGTTGCTCCAGGCCACGTCGTGCACCAGTTCAGTCAGCAACTCCCTGTCCAGGCTGGAGTACTGGCGCAGGTTCGACGACTCCCAGTTGGCCTCGATCTGCCCGCCATAGCGCTCCCAGAACTCCTCGTCCTCGACGAGGATCAGGGCGGGGAACTCGAAGTTCCCGCTGACCAGGTTGAAGCCGAACCCCGTGCACTCCATTCGCACCTGAGCGGCCTCGTCCAGCAGCCAGCTCATCGGCCCGGACAACCTGCTCGGGTGCATCGGATCGGCCTTGCGCTGATCGCCGACCGTGTTGTCGATCTCCTCTCGCCCGAACAGCTCCTCTTCCAGCTCGCGGCGGAGCGTGGCGCCGACCTGCGCGTCGGACCGGGGATCGGTCAACGGCTGGTGGAAGCCCTTGGGGGTGACCGCCAGGCTGCGCGCGGCGTTGACGACGTGTCCTGAACGCTCCTGCACCAGGAGAAGGTAGTCGGCTTCGCCGCGGTAGGGGCTGGCTGGGCGGGCGATGGCGCACAGGGCGAGTGTGCCGCCCGCGCAGAGCCGTCCGGGCAGGTCGAGAACCGAAGCGAGATCCGGGAGGTACCTGTCGCGGAGGGGCAGCGAGCCGGGTTGGGTCGCGTTACCGGACGCGAGCGCGTCGACCAGTTCCCCTTCGAGGAGATCCGCGGTCAACGCGTACTCGACGAAGTGGGCGATACCGACCGAACCGGAAATCAGTCCCTTGCTGATGTCCGTTCCGAGGAGCCGGTACAGAGGCATGTCGACGAGTCGGGTTCCCAGCGTCAGGGTCTCGGTCAATCGTTCAACGGCGTGTTCCGCGGCTTCCGCGTCCAACGATCTGCTGGAATCCATCGCGGCTTGGGTGACGGTGAGCCGATCATTGGCCGCGACCAGTGAAGCGTCGAGATCCAACCATTCGGGGCAGGTGAGGACACTGCTGGTGATCCCACCATCGCGACCGCAGGTAGCGCCGTAAAGGCCATAACTTCCGGTTGTGTCGCCGTAGTACTCGCTCAGGGCTCGCGCGATGTCGCGTTGGTTCACGCGTCCGCGTCGCTTTCCGCGATCCTGCAACGAGTGGGCGTTCTGACCAACCAGCCTCGCGGCGGTCTTCCGACGAGCCGTTCCCGGTTGCCAACCGGCCTGGCGGTCGAGCCAGTCCAGCGCGGCGACGATGTTCTGATCAGAGCTGAGTCGCTGCTCAGCCTCGGTTACCGCTTCGTCGCGCTCCCCGTCGCTTCGAGCGCGCTCGTCGTCCGATGAGCCGGACGTGAGGGCTGCGAACCGCTCCCTGACCGACGGGGAGGCTTGTTCCAACGCCGTGTCGAGAAGTTGTTGCATCTCGGACTTCGGTCGCAGATTCGGCTTCTGATGCCACGTGGCAACCGTCCTGACGGCGATTCCCAGGCGTTCCGCGAACGACTCGTTACTCAGCCGCGAAGCGGCCTGTAACGCGCAGGCACTACGTCCTGTCCAATCGCTCGTCTGCTCCATGCCTCACGCCTCCACAAATGCGTCGTGCATCGAATCTGCACCGCTCGTGCACCGGAATTGCGTCGTCGATTCATGGGGATCAACGCGAATGTCGGATGAAATCAATGGCATGGAAAAAGCCAATTCCGACACAGAAGCAAAACCGGCGCTATCGAGTCGTTCGGACATGCTCGACCACCGTGTTCAGGTCGGCTCTCAGACCGTCCACGCGCTCGGTGAGTTCGGACAGCCGTTGTTCGATCCCGTCCAAACGAGCCCTGAGGGCGTCATCGTCGTCCTCGGGTTTGTCCGGTTCGGGTGGCCTGCGTCCGTGCAACACGGCTTCGAGGTGCTTGGGATGCCAACCAAGCGTGACGGACAGCGACTCCAACGTCCGCTGACTCCGACGCCGTTCGACCGTGTGGTGCTGGATCTCCCGGACTATCGCTTGCGAGACCAGGGAGCGATCCGCGAGTTCCCGTTGACGCCACCCCAACGCTTTTACGCGCTCGTCGATGGCCGCGGCGACTGCCGCCCAGTCTTCTGACACTTATTCCTCCGCGCTCCGCCTCAGCGCCGAGGCTAACGGTTCTCTTCCAGCTCCACGTAACGACATTTCATTCATCGCCCCGTGGATCACACGTCATTCCACAAGCACGCTGAAATCAGCGGAAAATCGCTGAAATCATCAACCAGCTAAGGATTCTCATGCGTTTCGCCATGTCCGAAGTCAGGCGTTCGGACTGCTACACGATCCGAGAAGTCGCCCTGATCCTCGATGTCGATCCCTCACGGGTATCGCACGCGATCCGAGCCGGGAGCCTCCGCGCCGTGCTGCGGAGCGGTCGGCTGCTGATTCCGGCCAAGGCGCTCATGCAGGCACTCGACGGTCCGACCGACGGCGGGGAAACCAGCACCGGAAGCAACCGACGGTCCGGAGGTGGTCTGTGATGACGAATTCGTACGACGACCTCCGACTGATCGGCATCGCGTGGCGGTTGGACCGGCTGCGCTGGGTGCCACGTGCCGCACTCACCGAGCTCGTCCAGCGCGACGGTTCCTGCATGTGGCCCTCGCCCGCGAATGAGCAGCCACCGGGCCACGAGCACCCCCTCACGGACGCGGAACTCGCCGCACTGCTCTGCGCGGGCTGTCCGGTGCAGGACGAGTGCCTGGAGCTGGAGTTGCGCGCGGAGGGCGAACACACGCTCGGGGTTTGGGGAGCTCTGTCCCAGGACGACCGCCGAGAACTCCATCCGCACTGGCTCCGCCGTGGAGAGCGCGCCGAGGACACCGAAGGAGGTGATGCGTGGTGACCGTGCACCTGACCCCCACTCAGGTACTCGCCGCTCTCGGTGTCCTGCTGACCCTGGTGTTGGTGCTGGTCCTCTCCTGGCGCTTCAGCGTGCGGGCCGCCCGACGAGCCGCGGACACCGCCCGGACCGGTACGCGCCTCATGTCGCTGACCGGGCGAACGGCACTCACCGCCGCGGGGATCGTGGGCGTGCAGTGGACCGTGATCACTCACCCCGGGAACACGACGTTGTTGCTGGTCGTGCTGGGACTACCGGCGGTGATCGCGTCGTACACGCTCACCCGAGCTCTGACGGTGCTGACGGAGGAGACCCCTCGTTCGAGGCGTGATCGACGATGAGCGAGCAAGACAGGAGCCTTCGCACCACGACCACCTCCGCGGAGATCGAGCCGCACGTGTTCGAAGGCGAGCTGGTCGAGGACGCTTCGGGGATTTCGGCGTCGAGGCTGTGGCGGCAATTCGTGAATCGGTGGCAGCGTTCATCACGCGTACCGGCAGCTCTGAAGTCACGACAGGCCGCGAAACAAGCGGTTCAGGATGCCACGGCGTTCGCGCTGCGAGCGCCGTGGCGGTTCACCACCACGGCAGGTCGGGGACTGTTGGCGGCCGTACGCGGTTGGCGTCGGTGGGTTCGGGTGCACGACTACCGGGAGGCCGCCGAGCACTCGGAAAAGCTCGCCGACAAGTTCACCGAGATCCGCGCCCTGACGCTGTTCCGCTGGAAGGTCACTGTGGCCGTGACGATCACGGCCGCCGTGCTGGTCGCCGTGGCCGATCTCGTCTACGGCTCTGCAGCGCTGTGGATCACGGGGAGCTGTTGCGCGGTCGCGCTGGCGTTCCTCGGTCGTCGCAAGGACGGATCACCGGGGCGGAAACCGTCCCTGTCCGGACCGAGGACCTTGGCTTGGACGATGGATCCGCAACTCCTCGTCGATGCCTTCCGCGACGCGAAGTTGATCGGCAAGGACGAATCGTTGCGGCTGGTCGAGCGAGCCGCGCACGACGGAGCGGGGTGGGCGGTCACCGTCGACCTCCCGGCTACCCGCAAAGCCGCCGATGCGATCAAGAACCGGGAGGCGCTGGCATCGGCGCTGGCCGTGGACGAGATGCAGCTCATCGTTGAGCGGGTACGCGGCCGCGGCGGGCACGCGGGGCGGGTCTTTCTCTGGATCGCCGACGAGGACCCGTACTCGGGACCGCCTGTCCGCTTCCCACTGCTCGACGCGAAACGGTGGGACGCGTGGCGCCCGATCCCGTTCGGGCAGGACGCGCGGAACCGGCGAATCGACCTGCAGCTGGTGTGGACGTCTTTGGTGGTGGGCGCGATCCCACGACAGGGGAAGACCTTCGCCGCACGGCTTCCGGCCGCCGGACTGATCCTGGATCCGTACACACGGCTCTACGTCTTCGACGGCAAGGGCGGCAAGGACTGGGAGGCGGCCGGGGCCGTCGCGCACCGCTTCGTCTGCGGTGACGAACTCGAACACGTCGAAACCGTCCGTGACCGTCTCGTCGAACTGGTCGCCGAGGTCCAGTCCAGGTTCACCAAGATGTCCGCGTTGGACGACGCTGTCTGCCCCGAATCGAAGATCACACCGGGCATCTCCCGAGATCCCGAGCTCGGAATGCCGATCACCGCCGTGATCATCGACGAGGTTCAGGTCTACTTGGAGAACACGACGCGGCAGGACGTGGGCGGAAAGAAGACCACGCTCGGCGCCTACATCACCGACCTTCTCGCCTACCTCGCCCGGAAGGGACCGGCGGTCGGGATCGTGGTCGTCCTCGCCACCCAGCGGCCGGATTCGAACACGATCCCTCCGCGACTGCGCGCCGTGCTCGGTTCCCGGTTCGCGCTGCGCGTCATGGACTGGCGGGACTCCAACATCGTGCTCGGGGAACAGATGAACACCCGCGGCTACGACGCCTCTGGGCTGCTTCCCAGACACAAGGGAGTCGGCATCCTCCGCCCGGACTCCGAGTCCGACACCGGCTCCGAGTTTCTCGCCGTGACCGTGCAGACCTACTACATGGACAATGCCGAGTGGCGGAGCATCTGCACCCGCGGCCGAGCGCTCCGCGAAACCGCCGGAACCCTGAGCGGACACGCAGCCGGGGACGACAGCCTCCAAACCGTCGACCAGAGCAGCGTCGTCCAAGCTCTCGGCAGCGACACCGGCGCAACCGGCGGCTGGAGCGGACGCGAGTCCCTGGAACTGACGGAACCACTGGCCTCCGTCGTGAACTACCTCGGTGGTGATCTCGATCCCGGGGTACGTGAGTTCGTCCCCACCGCCGAGCTGACCGAGACGCTCGACGCGGAACCGAGCACGTTCGCCCAGCGGATGGGTGAGCTCGGCTGTCGACCCGTCCGGCATCGCGTCCAGAACGAGGACGGCGACACACGCCGGGTGCGTGGTTATCTCACGGCCGAGATCCGCGCGGCCGTCGAACGTGCGGCGAACGATGAAATCAGCTCTCCTGACGACGGGGACAGCGATCCGTCATGAACAGCGCTGATCGAAAGGAGCAATCCCCAACTGTTCACTTACCGGAGGAACTTCCTGTACTCACCCCGGCGAGAAGCCGCATACTGCTTGCCGTGCTGATCGAGCTGACCGAGACGCAGCTACCGCACGAAAGCACGGAGGAGGGATCACATGACCGCTGATATCAGCCAAGACCCGTGGGCGACGCTCGATGGCCTGCTCGGCGTCGAGGTCGCCGAAGCCGCGGACACCGGTCTCGGAGCGGTGGCCTTCTACGGCCGTTGTTCCACTGAGGACAACCAGGACCCGGAAACCTCGTACAACTGGCAGCTGAGCAACGCCCGCAAGTTCGTCGAGCCGCTCGGCGGAAGCGTGGTCGCCGAGTTTTTCGACATAGGACAGTCCCGTTCCGTGCCGTGGGAGCGACGCGAAGAGGCCGGACGACTGTTGAGTGCTCTGAAGGACTCGGACCGGGGATGGGACGCGGTGGTCGTCGGGGAGGGGACACGGTGCTGGTTCGGCAATCAGTTCTCGCTGATCGCCCCCAAGTTCGCCGCGCACGGGGTGGACCTGTGGGTCCCGGAGCTGGGTGGCAAGTTCGACTCCCACAACCCCTCGCACAAGATGCTGATGAGCGTGCTGGGCGGGATGAGCGAGTCGGAACGCCAGCACATCCAGACCCGGGTCCGGGCCGCGATGGATGCCCAGGTGCTCAACGAGGGGCGCCACCAGGGAGGCCGGGCTCCGTACGGGTACGTCGTCGTCGACGGTGGTTCTCACCCCAACCCGCGCAAGGAGTCCGAGGGCTACCGGCTGCGCGTGCTGGCCGTCGACGAGTCCGCGGCCGAGGTGGTGCGCCGGATCTTCGCCGAGTACCTGTCCGGTCAGGGTGATCGGGCCATCGCCAACGGCCTCAACCGCGAGGGCGTCCCCTGCCCCTCGGCACAGCGGCCGAGGCAGAACCGGCACCGGCTGGCCGACGGCTGGCAGGCCAGCACCGTTCGCGCCATCCTGGACAACCCGCGCTACACCGGCTACGCCTTCTTCGGACGCTGGACCAGGCACGAAACCCTGCTCGACCCCGACGACGTCGCCGCCGGGCACGTGACCCGCTTCCGCCGCTCCCAACCGGACCGGGTGGTCCGCTCCCGACAACCGGCCCATCCGGCCCTGATCACCGTGCAGGACTTCACCCAAGCACAGCTGCTCCGCCGGTCGAAGTCGACCGGCGGACTGCGGACGGCGCGGAAAGCCGAGCGCGGCGGGCGGCCCACGAAGCGGACCTATCTGTTCCGCGGTCGGGTCCGGTGCGCGCTGTGCGGCCGCAAGATGGAGGCCAGTCCCCGCAAGCACGCGATGTACTACCGGTGCCCGGCCCGCACGCTCGCCCCGAGCTCACCCGCTCTGGAGTCCCATCCCCCGGCGGTCTATCTCCGCGAGGACATGATCCGCGACGAGATCAACGGATGGCTCGCCGACCTGTTCCACCGCGACAACGTCACCCGAACCGTGAAAGCGCTGGCAGCCTCTCAGGACCAGTCCGGCGCGTCCAGCAGCCGCGAGGCCGCGCAGAAACGCGTCACCGACGCCGAGACGCGGATCCGCCGGTTCCAGGAGGCCATCGAAGCGGGCGTGGACCCCGCGGCATTGGCCGAGACGATCAACGAAGCCCAAGCCGAACGAGCGGCGGCCAAGGCCGAACTCGACGCCACCCCCACGAGCAGCGCCCTGAGCGAGGCCGAGATTCACGCACGGATCGACTCACTCGGAGAAATCGGCCCAGCACTGGCCAACACCAGCCCGGAGAAACTCGCGAACCTGTACACAGCTGTTTCCCTGCAGATTCGCTACCAACCCGATGACCACGCGGCCGACGTCACCATCGAGCCCGTGGGCCGGGTGAATAGTAAGGGTGTCGGAGGGGGGACTTGACCCCTCCATCCGGGGAAATTTCCCCACCTTGGGGAAATCATACCGAGACCGTAACAGATCACCGGCCTGGCGCACACGAGGAACACCGCTTCCGAAGTCGAACGCTGTGTGCTCGTACGTCGACACCGTGGGCTCAGCACCAGAGGTGTCCGCTGTGGAGAATCCGCTGCCGTGGCGGAATCCTGCGAAGGTCTCGGATCACTTCCGGGACTCGGCCAGAGGATGCTCCTCGCCGGTGAGTGCCGCCAAGGCGGTGGCGATATCGGCGAGATCGGCACGAATATACGTGGTGGTGGCACTGGCGTGACTGGTATCGGTGTGCCCGGCCCAGGCACGAGCGGTGGCGTAGCCGAAGTGGCGCTCCACCCACGTCAGCGTGGTGTGCCGCAGCCAGTGAGTGCTGATCTGCTGGGTGGCCACCCACGGCAGATGTTGCCCCAGTCGGCGCCACAGGTGGTCATAGCGCCGCCGCGTCAACGGTTTTCCCGAGCGATACCGCAGCAGAGCATCACCGGAAGCCTCGGCACCGCGCTGCTCGGCGTGCTCCCGCAGATGCCGCATCAGCGTCGGCGAGACAGGCTGCCAGCGCACGGTATCGTTCTTCTCCCGCAGCAGGACCACACACTGATCCGGATCCAGGTCGGCCGAGGTCAATGCCAGCGCGCCTCCCCTGCGGCAGGCGGTTTCGGTGTGCAACCGCAGCAACAGCGTGTCCAGCATCGGATCGTTGCCGGTCTGGCCGGCCACCCGGTTGATCGCGGCCATGCTCTCGTCCGACAACCCCCGCCGCGTACTCGGCAGCCGCCGGGGCTTTCGCACCCGCAGGGCCGGGTTGTCCGCCTCGTCGAGCAACCCGTCGGCCACCGCGTGACTGTAAACGCACCGCAACGCCGCGATCAGATGCTCCACCGCGCAACGACCGCCCCGGGTGTTGCGCCGGTGCACGACTTGGCCGCGAACGTGCTCGGCGAGCCGGCGAATCTCCGAAGGAGTGGGTTCATCCAGTCGACGCTCTCCCCACTCACGTACGACCCGATTCCAGTACGATCGATACGCCCGACAGGTCCCCACCGACACCGCCTCGGCCACCCGGGGGACGTACTCGGCGAACACAGGCACCGTTTCCCGCTGACCTCGTACGTTGACGAGCTCCTCCGGAGAAACGCCCATCCGGGTCAACACCAGCCGCGCTGCCTGAATATCAGCCGACCGACCACCGGCGTCCGGGCTGAGAGCATCGCCCGAACTCACAACGCCTCCCCCGACTCCTGACCGTTACAGGCGGCATGATGGCGCGCGAGCATCGCCTCCACCGTCGACATCGTGTGCACGATGAGCACCCCGTACTCGGCAGAACCCGCCAACAACACACGATCCCCAGGACGAATCGCGCACCGCTCACGCAGCAAGCTCGGAATCGGCACTCTCCCCCGTTCGGCAACCGCGAGCTCACCGTCCACACAGCTCCGCACGATCACCGCGTTCCGCGAACACCACACCCGAACACGGTCACCGGTTCGCCACCCCAAAGCCCGCAGCACACCACGTTCACTCACCCGGCCACTCGCATCAACGGCCGCGATCCCGTAGGTCATCGAGGCCGTACCGGTCGACGACAACGCCGCCACCGGAAGCCGCGGGACCCGACCACCAATCGGTCTTCTCACCGGAACGAGGCCCTCGACAACACACTCCGCTCGGGACTTCGACGACACGACATACCCTCCGCAGCACACTCGCTATCGCGCCCCTGCGGGTTCACCATGTCCGCAACGGGACCAACCACGCGCCGAGCGAGCGTGCCACACGCCCTGCGGCCACGTCCGATTTTGCTCCGGAGACCACCATCAGTTCCGCGGAGCCTCTCCGAGGCTCACTAGCATCGGTTCGAGCCTCTGCTGCCGGTATGCGCTGCCAGTAGACAGGCCCGAAGCCGTTGTTGCTCGCTCAAGAGTGTAAGGAGGCCGTTCGTGTGATCCACCGGCGTCCAGAGAGATGAGCTGTGCAGAAGCTGTGATTCGGGCCGAGCTGAACATGCCGAGCGGGGCAGCTGTTCTCGACATCGCGGACTCTCCCACATCCGCATAGAAAGGACAGCTCGATAACCGTTCCCTTCGCGGTCAAGCGAGGCACAACCGGATCGAAATATCACCTGATCTGCAACGACGTCAGTGCTTCCTTGACAAGGATACTTATTAACGACGCTCATCCGGTCCTGCCACCAGACCGCGTAGCAGCCAGAGTTCACACGCTGCTCGAGGCCAACACGACCATGCGGCTACACGAACTACGCCTTCGCTGGCAAACTAATCGTCGATGCCTCTCCCCGTATCTTCCGACGTCGCGACAAGTAAGCACCCCACAAGATCACAAAACGGTAACGCACTCTAATTTTCCTAGCACAAAAAGGGGTTTCCCCGCGTGAGCGGGGGTGAGTCCAGGCGGGACTTGTGCCGCTCCATCAGGTTGTCGGTTTCCTCGCGTGAGCGGGGGTGAGCCCAGCACGGCCACGTGCGCCCGAGTCAGCCCGAGGATTTCCCCGCTCGCGCGGGGGTGAGCCCCGACCCAGAGCTGGAACTCACCCCCCAGGAGAGAAGTCCCCGCGCGAGCGGGGATGAGCTCCCGGGTTCGACGCAGGTGCGGCACACGTAGGAGAACTCCCCGCGCGAGCGGGGTGAGCCCATGTCCAGGCACGTCGGCAACACCCATAGCTCGAACTTCCCGCGCGAGCGGGGTGAGCCCTCCATGGGAACGCCTTCTGACGACAGGGTTTAGAAGTCCCCGCGCAAGCGGGGGTGATCCCCGCAGTTGTACACGCCGCTAGACCTCCTCATCGGTTTCCCCGCTCGCGCAGAGGGTGAGCCACCCTAGCCCGGTCAGCGTCGGCGTAGTTGTACACACGAGCGCCCCCGGAACTCCGCGGAGCTCCGGGCACTCTTTTCGCATGGGGCCGTTGATTCAGAGGGCGAGGTAGCCCTGCTGCCACTGCACCGTGGTGGGGCGTGTCCCGGTGTGGGTGTATTCGGTCAGGGCCCGGCGGACGTCGGTTTGGGGGAGTGAGGCTGAGGCGGGCAGGAGGTCGGGGCCATCGCAGGCGAACACCAGTTCGGGGGCGTCCTCGGGGGCGTGTGGGTTGAAGGTGTCCAGTACCTCGGCGGTGCCGATCCAGGTCATCGCTGCCCATCCGGTAGGCGGGTGGGAGGCCACCCGAAGGTAGGCCGGTGGGAACAGGGCTCCGCCCTCGTCACGGTCGGAGCGTGCGGGCCGGTCCCAGGAGCAGACGATGGTGGTGCGGCTGTAGTCGGTGTTCTCAGCGAGAACGAGGTTGAGCAGTGTTTCGACCTCGTCCGGGGCGCTGGCTGTGTGGGTGCGCTCGTCTTGATCGAAGAGCACAGTGACGACGGTGGCAGTGTCGATGGTGGTTATGCTTGTCCCTCGATTCGTCGTGGCTGGGTGGCTCCCGGGTTCCCAGACGTCCAAGACGGACCCGCGGGGCAGGATGGTGCGGATCGCTTTCTCACAGTAGAGATCACCCCAGATGGTCTCTACTCGTAGAAGTGCGCGGGGTCGAGCAGGCCGATCGGGATGCGGGCGGTGGTGGTCGTGGGGTGGGCATCGTTCATGCCGCGCAACACCAGGGCCAGGCGGGGCCGGTGATCGAGATGGCGTGCGATGTCGAAGAACACGGCCAGGATGTGCGCGCAGGGACGTTTGCGGCTCCGGCAGCTGCAGGTCGCGGTGATCGAGCCCTGTTCCGGCCCGGGCGTTTGTCCGTTGTGAACGAGGGCGGTGTGGACGGCGTCGGACAGGTCGTCGGAACCACCGGTAGCGACGCGTTGGGCATACTGCAACTGATGTTCGTTCCAGGTGGGCATATCCACCCGCACCTGGTGCGTGCCGTTGTGCTCTACGGTCGCCGTGATCTGGGCCACCGACGAAATCCGCTGGCCTGCGACGACGGATCTTGACAAGACGGGGTTCACCACGCCAATGAAGATTGTTTCCCGTCGTGCTGGTCAGCGGGGGTGCGGACATCTCTCACCGCCGCCCGGAACTCGTTTCCGATATCGCTCGGTCACGCCCTGCCAGCTGTTCACGGAAGGTCTGCCTCGCAGCGGCCAAATCTTCCGTGGCGGGGGGACGGCATGCGCCGGGAAGGGGTCGCGTGGCCCGCGACTGTGGGCCGGGGGCTTGCTGGGGGTCACGGGGAGTGGCAGTGGGTTGCTCCATGTAGGTGACATCGCCTGATTCGTGATCGCGCTG
Source organism: Actinopolyspora biskrensis (assembly GCF_013408175.1). Taxonomy (GTDB): domain Bacteria; phylum Actinomycetota; class Actinomycetes; order Mycobacteriales; family Pseudonocardiaceae; genus Actinopolyspora; species Actinopolyspora biskrensis. The sequence continues at coordinate 551,978 of NZ_JACBYW010000001.1, read as the reverse complement.
TCAGGGCTCCTTGTGATGATCGTCGCGGGTGGTGGTGCCGTGGGCAAAGGAGCAGCCGCATGACCCAGGCTCGGTGGTCGATGTCTCCGGAGGCTGAGCTCGACACGGGCATGGTGGCGAGCTTGGACGACTTGCTGAAAAACGTGCTCAGCACTCCGGAGATCCTGGAGGCGCTGGACGCGGCGCGTCTGAACCGATACGAGCTGCTGGAGCAGATCCTGCACGATCGGTCGTTTCGGGCGCGGGCGTTGAGCATGTACGAGCCGGTCGAGAAGCGCCGCCAGCAGCTGCGGGAACACCGCGAGCTCAAGCCTTCCTGGGGACTGCAGGACTGGCAGCCCGAACGACGCCACTGGCTGATCGTGCTAGCAGCGGGGTTACTCCCGCCGGTTGCGATAGGCGTTCTGTTCGGCGTTGTCTGGTCGGCGCCCCTGTGGATATGTTTCGGGCTCATGGCAGTCTCCTACTGGGCAGAACTACGTATCCGGCCGCTTTTGGAGCTAGCGAATCTGCCACAGGCCACCTGGGAGCGGCTGCAATGGGGGCGCCGACGGCAAGCGTTGCAGCTCGGGGTTCCCGTCCGGCGGTTTCGGTGGAAGCAAACCGTCCGGGATGAGCTGATCCTGCCGGAGGTGCGCGAACGCATCAACGACAGCCATGCTCCCTCGTTCGAGCATACTCTCACCGTGCGCGACGCCGCGGGTCTGCAGTCGGTCGACGAGGTGTCGTTGCTCATCCGCACCGACTCCATGAGCACACTCTTGCGGGAGTTGCGGCGCCCGCAAGTGGGCGCCATCGCTCTGGCCGGCCAACGCGGAGCCGGCAAAACCACGTTGATCCAGGCGCTGGCTGGAGACATGGTCGGCGACGACGAACCACCACGGCTGACGATTACCGTGGGCGCACCTGCCCGCTACGAGGCGCGGGATTTCGTGCTGCATCTGCATGCTCGGGTCTGTCGCGCCGTCCTGGACCATCTGACTGCCCGCGGCGATGCGGACCACATCAGCGCCGAGCACCAGCGCTGGCAACACCTGCGAGGCCAAGTTCGGCGCCGTCATGACGCGAGCACACTGCTGCGCCGGCTCTGGCGGGGGCTGCGCTGGGCGGTGCCACTGCTGGTGCTGGGCTGGCTGCTGTGGTACCGCGACCTGGCCAGTGCGGTGGATCACTACGTCGCCGACGTACGGCTGCTGCACGCCGCGGGGGCCAACAATGCCGACTCGCCACAGTGGTCTGCTCGGCACCTGCTCGCCCTGCTCGCGGTGACCACGGGCCTGTCCATCGCCGTGGTCAACGCCCTGGGGATTGTAGCGATCCCCCTGGGCAAGATCCTCTGCGCGCAGGGGCGCCACATCGTCCAGTTCGGCAGACAACTGCGCTACGGCTGGCATTCCTCAGGCGCTTCCCGGGCGGTGGGTACCGCGGTGACCCGCGTGTTCGTCGTGCTCGGTATGGAGTCGTTCACCCCACGGATCCGGGCGTACACACCCAAGGCCCAGAATCCGACAGCAGAGAATCGGGCCTTCGATGCTGATATCGCTGCGCTGCGTAAACTCGCCGAAGATCAGCTCCGTCGCGTGCGCTACCTGCAAACCCACACCTCCGGTTGGTCCGGAAAACTCAGCACAAGCAAAGGCGCGGAAATCAACTGGAACCGCTCGCTCCAGCATGCCGAACAACCACTGACACACCCGGAACTGGTCGACCAGCTCCGCGCCTTCCTCGAACGGACTGTGGCGGTACTGCGCGAGACCGGGGACATCGAGGGGCTGGTCATCGCCATCGACGAACTCGACAAAATGGCCAGCCCAACCCAGGCCCACGACTTCGTCAACGAGATCAAAGGCATCTTCGGCATCGCCCACTGCCCGTTCGTCGTGTCCGTCTCCGACGACGCACTCACCGACTTCGAACGTCGCGGCATCCCCGTCCGCGATGCTCTCGACAGCGCCTTCACGACCATGATCTCCGTGCCGCCGTTCACACTGGACGAGTCCCAACGCTGGCTCAGCCGCCGCGTCATCGGCCTGCCGCTGCCGTTCATCGGCCTGTGCCACTGTCTGTCCGGTGGCATCCCCCGGGAGCTCAGCCGCACCGCTACCGCCCTGCATGACCGCATCGACAGCGCAAAACCTCCTCACCTGGAGGAGGTAACACATCAGCTGGTCACCACCGACCTGAGCGCCAAGATCCGAGCCTTCGCCGCCGCGAGCCAGCAGCTCGGTCCCGCAGCCGATGTCGACACCGTCACCCTGACCCTGCACACCAGTTCCTGCGACACCGCCGACGACATGATCGTTCTGGCCACCCGGCTCCTCGAGGTCGTCGAGACCGAGCCCACCGCTGGACTGACGCAACTGCGCTGGCACGCAGCCAGTTATCTCTACTATTGCGCCACCGTGCTCGACATCTTCGACGCCGACCTCGACGAGCCGACTCTGCAAACCAGCTGGCAGCCCGGACCAGGAAGCCTGAGCCAACTCGCCGCTGCCCGGCAAGCCCTGGCAGTCACCCCGGCATGGAGCTGGCAACTACTCACCACAGTGCGCAAACACTGGTCGCTGCCCCTGGCCGACGAAACCGACATCCCAGCACCGATTCCTGCCAATGAAGGGAACTCCATGAGCAGCACCCAGTTCAACACCACACTGATTGAACAGTGGCCAGTCACCAACACCGCGGCTACCTACTTGGGCGCGGCCGAAGACCGCAGATACCACCGGCACCTGGGTACGCAGTTCACCGCGATGGTGGTGCAGGATTGGCGACACGCGGATGGGGCCACCGTCGCGTTTTGTTGGCCCATGCCGGAAATGGAACCGGAGCTGGTCGACATTGCTGACCGGTTCCCCGGCCGAGATGCATATGTGCTGGTCAACGGTATTTTTTGGGGGTCGCATACGCCGGAGCTGCGTGCCACGACAGGGCAGCATCCTGAACAGGACGACAAGGAAGTGGAATGGTCCGCGGTCGCCACCGCCTTGGGTCGATCCCTGCCGTTTTGGCCGTTCTCGCTGCGGATCCCGCAACTCATTCTGGACTGGAAACCCGGTGACGAGCCCGTGTTCTACCCGCCGCACCTGTCGATCAACGTCGACGAAACGGTGCTGCTCCGCATGGCCACGCTCTACCCGGCCGGGCACGCGGTACACCGCACCCTGATCAACGCGGTGCAGGCCGCCCAATACGCTGACATCTCCGACGAACGACTGCTGCGCGAACGTCTCGACGACGGAGGGATCAGCAGCCACCACATTCACCTCGCCGCCGAGCCAGTCGAAACCCCGAAGGTCGAACTGGACGACCTGCCTGAGCACGAGCGCCGCGATGCGTGGCGCCAGATACTGCAACGGTCCGACAAACTCGCAGTCGACTGCGTCCACAATACCGCAGACATGCCAATCAGCGTGCGCGCGGATTTCCCGCACATCTCCACCATCACCATCCCCCACAGCAAGTGGGGGGAAGAGTTCCTCACCCGTCTCGACGCGGTCACCTACCGGGCCGTGTTCGTCATGCTCGACCCGGACAGCGCAGACACCCTCTGGATCGACCCGCTCAGCGACACCCCTGTCACGATCGATCCCAGCGGTGCGGAAGTACGTGCACTGGCGCCCTACCGACTACCCTCGTCCAGCCCCTTGGCTGAGCTGATCCTGGACGGCGACATCTGGGTACGCACCGAAAACGGAACTCTCTATCCCGCACCCCACGACGACTACCATGGCCTGTCCTGGGGGTACGGCGGCTCCGGGCCCACAACCCTCGCGGTGCTCGCGGATCGGCTCCTCGACGACATCACCGTCCCCGGCGCCGACCTCGGCCACAACGACCACCACTCACCCGGCTTGCAGGAGCTCATGCAACACCTCTGGCCCGACGGAACAGTATTGACCCGAGCACAGCTCGAAGACGTACGCAACGCGACCAGCACATAACCCCGAGACAAGCACACCGATTGTCCGCCGCCCCGGGCAGAGCAATGCCCCCATTTCGGGAAGCTCTGCCCGATCGTCACGTCCAAGCGCGACGAAACATTGTGTCGGTCACCCAACACCGATTATGTCGTCGGCCCGATCTGGCCGGGCCGTATTTCCACGCTGTGGATGTGATCGTGACGCGCCAGCGACCGTGCTTTGGGCAGCGCCGGATCCGGCCGGCTCAGTGAAGTGGGCTCGGCCAACGCCACTGGAGCATCGGGCACACCTTCGCCTGGCTGAGCGGCTACCGTCGACTGACTCTGCGCTACGAAAACCGTGCCGACCTCTTCACCACCTTACTCACCCTCACCTGCTACAAAAACTCCCCATATGAGACACCCTCTTAGAAGTTGGAGCCAGTCGTTGATGGCGACGATGGTCGCGGTGTCTTCGTAGCGGACGGCGAGTTTGTCGTATCTGATGACCACGGCACACTGGTGAATGTTCCCGATCTCGCTTCTGGCTCTGAGGCCGCGTATCAGCCAGTGTTCAGACGCTGCTACGAGACCAGCACGCTACACGAACCACGCCATCGCTGGCAGACTGATCACCGATGTTCCTACCCGCACCTTCCGATGTCACGGCAAGCGAGCGCCCTACAAAATCACAAAACGGTAAACCACTCTGATTTTCCCAGCACAAAAAGAGAAGTCCCCGCGCGAGCGGGGGTGAGCCCTCGTCGAGTCCGCCCGGATGCGGGTTGCTCTTGAAGTCCCCGCGCGAGCGGGGGTGAGCCCGCGCCCACCGCCGGCGGGAGCGATCATCTTCGGAAGTCCCCGCGCGAGCGGGGGTGAGCCCCCAACTGATCTTGGGCTGGATCTTGCCCATGCGAAGTCCCCGCGCGAGCGGGGGTGAGCCGCAGCCTGGTAGTGAGGCGTGGTCGAAGGTTGTGAAGTCCCCGCGCTAGCGGGGGTGAGCCCTCTGGGGGTGTGAGATGGGGCGCGTGCGTGAGGAAGTCCCCGCGCGAGCGGGGGTGAGCCGTGGCTGACCGCCGCGGCCGAGCAGGCCCGCATGCTGCTGGGTTTCCCCGCTCACACGAGACGACTAGACTCACCGGGCGCTGCAGCTAGCAGTTTCCCGTGGTGGGAAACCGCTCGAGGACGTGCCAGGTGTAGTGGTGATCGGCGCGGGTGAGTTCGACCAGGCGCAGCTCAGTGATGGTGACCTCGACAGGAGGCAGTGCCCGTGCCCGGCGCACAGAGCGAATGATCTCCTCCGGTGACTGCACCCGATTGCTGTAGGCAATACCCACATGGGGCCGGTACATCCGCAGCGGGTCGATGTCGGCATGGCCCGAGGCCGTCGACACCGCGCGATACACCCCAAGCAGCGGAGACCACGGAGCAACGCTGAACCGCACAGCCCCCGGAGAACCGGCCAACGGGATCAGTTGCAGACGAAACGGCTCGACCCCACGGCAGTGTTCCCCACGGCCCTGGCCGCGGCCCGCAACGTCGGCACGGGCACCTCATCGACATAGCCCAGACGGCGCACGGTCAGGTGCAGACTCTCCGGCGGAACCAGATCGAGCCCTTCCGCGGGCAGCAGCTGCTGACAACGCCGGCTCAACGCGCGGGCCGGTTCCTGCTCGTCCAGGGTGATCATCCAGTGATAGGAACGCCGGTGTGGACGGTCCCAGTGGCACAGCATCCGCTCGACTCGCTCGAACGCGGCCTGATCGTGGACCGCGATACCAACCGGATCCTCGTGATCTTCCGGTGGATCGGCCGGGAACATCGAACTGTACGAACTACCCACACCGACCAGCCTGACCCGCACCCGCTGCTCATCCGTCACCGGGTTGGCCCCCAGCGACATCACACACCCGAGGACCTCTCGTTCCGCGGCCCACAAGTAGCGGTCCGGCAGCGGTCAGCTGCACACCTTCGAATCACGGCCCTCCCCGATGGTGGATGTCGCGGTGCTCGGTCATCACCCGGTATCCGGCGTGGCGCAGCGCGTCCGAGTAGCGTTCGGCGACGGCCACGCTGCGGTCGTGCCCGCCCTGGCATCCGAACGCCATCGTCACCGCGCGACTGTCCCGTTCCCGCGCGGCGCGGATCAACGGATCGACGACATCGAGCGCGGAGCGGAACCAGCCCTCCACCTCGAGGCGTGTGAACACCCACTCCTGCACCGACTGATCCCGGCCGGACAGGTCTTTCAACTCCGCTGTGCGGAACGGGTTCGGCATCCAGCGCACGTCCATCACGAGGTTCGCCACGGGAGGATCACCGTGGCCGTACCCGAAGGACACGACGTACAGCACCGGCGGGACGCTCATGCCGCACCTTCCTTCCGCATCCGTGCCTGCCGCACCAGCTCCGGCAGTCCGGCGAGCTCTGGAACCGACCGGAGTTCCACAGCCTCGTGCGGATACCCCAGACGTGCGGCCGTGTCCCGAACGCGCTCTGCGGTGGTCCCGTTGATCAGCAACGCCCATGTGCCGCTGTCGTGCACGACTTCGAGAGTGGTCGTAGCGACCTGGTACAGCGTGCGTGGCGGGTCTTCCCAGCTCCGGAATCCGTTGACGGCTCGCACCGAGCGATACACCGCCTCGGGATCGACGTCTCTGATGACGGCGCGCCAGCGGTGCGGCTCATTGCCCTGCTGTTGCTGGCTCATGGTGTCGGCTCCTTGTCGATGGTTGGTATCTTGTGGGCTGTCCAGAGTTGACGAGCGGTGTGCGCTCATCGGGATATGTTTCCGATGCTGGCCGCACCGTGCGCGGCCGCACTCCTCATTCCCAGGGTGATCTCAGGAGGGGCCAGCGGCGCAGCTTGTTCAACAACGCGCCGAGATCGTCGGGATCTGCGGATCGAACCGCCGTGGCCGCGCGTCCGGGAAAACCACGGAAACGGTGCTCGGTTCGTGAGCTCGGCGCTATGGCCTCCGCCGGCATCGCTGAACCGCGCCGGTGCGCCGACGCCCTGTGCCCGTTTGTCTCGCACAGCTCATGCCGGTCCGCGGCGACGGCGAGGCATGTCCCGAGTCAGGCTGTCGGGGCGATGTCGACGGCCTCGGCGCGAGCACGTTGGCACAACGAGCACACCTGCCGCGGTGGCTCCCTGTCGCGGGGTGGTGTGCGCAGGTGCGCGGTGCCGCACAGCGACAGCAGCACCACCTCCCGCCGCATCGGGGAGGTAATCGTTCCGGGCATGGTCACCGGTATCCCGTCGCGGAAGCGGGGATAGTGCGCTCCCCGGCCGGTTCGTGACGGACAGGCGGTCTCGGCGGTGAGTTCGTCGAGCGGCATGGACATGGGCGAGCTCCATCGAGAAATCACGGACGGGCCGGCTGCCGCCCGCACCGTCCCGGTCGGGGGGCGAGAGCGAGCACGAGCGGCAGCCGACCTCTCCCCGGCAGCTACAGGGGTGAACTGCCGGGGTCCACCCGCCGTCGGCGACGGACCCCGTTGTCCGTCGCCGACGGCAGGAACCTGTGGGGACAGACGCGCCTCGCCGAATCCGTGAGACGCGTTCGGCGGTGCGGGCCCGTTCGATCCCGTCGGCCCTCGAACCACAGCCCGAGGCCGATCGCGGCACCGAACAACAGCACGGACCCCGCCAACCTCGTCCTGACTGGCCCCAGGACAAGGCCGACCATGCTCACTTCGGGGTGACCGCGTGACCGGGCGGACGACGCGGCAGGGCCGGTCCACAGCAGCGCTGCTGTGGGGCCGATGAGCGTGGCGCGGGGGTTCACGGAGCAACCTTTCATCGCATGTGCGATTTGCTTTGTCGCTTGCCGCTGAGCGTATATCCGAAAGTGCAAAACGACAATGCGATGAGTGCGAGAACTTTGAATCCGACGTGCTCCCGGCGCACACGGGAGTGGGAGGATCACCCCATGCCAACCCCGACAGTGCGACGGCTCCAGCTGGGCAACGAGCTGCGACACCTGCGCGATCGAGCCGGGCTGGAACTGACCGATGCCGCCGAGGTGATCGAACGGAGCTGGAGTGTCGTCTCCAAGCTGGAACGTGGCCTGACCGGCATCCGGCAGAAACCTCTGCGGGAACTGGTCACCTACTACCGCGACCACATCGGCACCCGCGACGACGGGACACCCCGCGACGGCGGTGAGCCGATCGATCCGGAACAGTTCTGCGAGCTCAACAAAGGTTCGGAGAACCGCGGCCGATGGCGCGGGTACCGAGCCACGCATCCACAGCACTTCCGGATCGCGGTCGACCTGGAAGCCGATGCGCAGGCGATGGAGATCTACCAAACAGAGGTGGTCTACGCACTGTTTCAGACCGAGGAGTACATGCGGGCGATGTTCGAAAACGTCCGCTACGGCGACGAGGAAACCGAGCAGCGCATCAAAGCCCGGCTGGAGCGGCAGCACGTCCTCGACAAGGAGGACGCTCCGGAGATCACGGCGGTGTTGTCCGAGTCCGCGATCCGACGCGTCTACGGCGACTCAGCGATCATGCACCGGCAGCTGCGGCATCTCGCCGAGCTCGCCGAACTGCCGATGGTGCATCTGCACATCCTGCCGTTCACCGCGATCCCGGCGATGGCCAGCTCGTTTCCGTTCGTGCGCTTCCGTGTCCCGGCTGCGGGCACGAACGCTCCACCCCTGGAGTTCGTCTATATCGAGCAGTACAACAACGGGGACTACCTCGATGGGGTCAACGACGTGGCCACCTACAGTGGGTTGTGGAACGGGCTGCTGGGAGCAGCCCTCGACCCGGTGGAGTCGAAGGACTTCCTGCTCCGGGTCGCCACCGAATTCGCATGATCCACACCCGAAGGAGCGGCAAGCCATCATGATCTCGATGGACAACATCACAGGCTGGCACAAGTCCAGCTTCAGTGAGCCCAGCGGCAACTGCGTCGAGGTCGGCTACGCGCCAGGACACGTCGCCGTCCGGGACACCAAGGACCGCTCGAAGGGCGCGCATGTCTTCACCGCCGACGCATGGACCTCCTTCCTCTCCAACGTCAGGGACGGCAAGTTCGAACTCTGAACGCGTAAGCACCAGACGCCCTCGGTGACTCCGCCCGTCACCGAGGGCGTCACTCGTTTGGACGATTGATCACTTCTTCTTTGGCCGACAGCATCGAAAGTGCGCTAAGCATGTTCGTAGCGCACTTTCGTTAAAACCTGAGGGGTTCGCCCCCGCTGTCCCCAGAAGGAAGAGGTGCCCCATGGCCGCAGCACTCGCGGGCGAGACGGTCGAGGACGTGTTCGAGCTGGATGTGCAGGTCACGACCGAAGAGGTTCCGTTTCGGGAAATGGCCTGCCAGACCGACGACGGGTGTGACCACACCTGCGAAAAGTCGGCCTGCACCACGACTGCCTGAGCACTTTCCCTGCCCCGGGGTAGGCACTGTCCAGCCCCCGTCTTCTCGGCCACGGAGGTGGGGATGCCTACCCGCGGCTACGCACACCACGGGACGGGGGTGCAGCGCGCCTCCGCCCGCACCACCACCGACCTGCTGCCCCTGCTCGGCGGCAGCGACAACGTCGTCACGGTCACCCACTGCCTCACCCGACTACGCCTGACCCTGGCCGACCACCACGCCATCAACGACACCGCACCGCGCGACCACCCCGCGGTACTCGGACGCCTCCACCGAGACAACGCCCTCCACCTCATCGTCGGCCCCGCCGCAGCCGTGCCCCTCGCCCGCGCCTGCACCGAACTCCTCACCGACCACGCGGAACAACCGCAGCATCGAGTCGACAGACTCGTGACCGAACAGCACTGGGAGAGTGATCACGTGACTACACAAAGAGATCAGGCGCAGGATCTTCGCGAGGCGATGGTGCGCCAGCTGCAGGACTGGGGCGACCTGCATAGTGATTCGGTCGCGGAAGCGCTGCGAACGGTGCCGCGGCACCTGTTCGCACCGGGCGAGTCGCTGGAGGACGTGTATGCGGCGAACCAGGCTGTGGTGACCAAGCGGGACGAGCAGGGGTTGGCCACCAGCTCGCTGTCGGCCACCCACATCCAGGTCACGATGCTGGAGCAGGCTCAGCTCCAACCGGGAATGCGGGTTCTGGAGGTCGGCAGCGGTGGCTACAACGCCGCCCTGCTCGCCGAACTCGTGGGCGAGGCCGGCACGGTCGTCTCGCTCGACATCGATGGCGACATCGTCGAACGTGCCCGCAGCTGCCTGCAGACTGCCGGCTACGAGCGGGTCAGGGTGGTGCACGGGGACGCCGAGCACGGACATGCGCCGGAGGCGCCGTACGACCGGATCATCGTCACGGCCGGCGCGTGGGACATCCCCCCGGCCTGGATCGAGCAGCTCGCGCCGGGCGGGCGGATCGTGGTCCCGCTGCGGATGCGGGGGCTGACTCGGTCGGTGGTGTTCGCCCACGACGAGGACCACCTGGTCAGCACGGGATATCGCCTGTGCGGGTTCGTTCCGATGCAGGGTGCCAGCGCCCGCGAGGAACGCCTGATCCCGCTCGACGGGTCCGAGGTGGCGCTGCGGGTCGAGGAAGAGCAGCTGCTCGACGTCACCGGATTGCAGAAGTCGTTGCAGCAGCCACGATTGGAGCGTTGGCCGGACGTCGAATTCAGCTACCCCGATGAGACGCACTTTTGGATCGCGACGCAAGCGCCGGTGTTCGGTCTGCTCGCGGCACGGCAAGACGCGATCGAACGCGGTCTCGTAACTCGGTCGGCTCAGCGGGGCGTGCCGACGCTGATCCGCGGAGCGTCTTTTGCCTATCGCACGAAACGGCCTCTCGAGGGCGGCGACACGTTCGAGAACGGCGTGTACGCGCACGGGCCCGAGGCAGAGGCTGTGGCCGAGGACTACGTCGAGCTGTTGCGGCGCTTCGATCGCGATCTGCGCGGCGGTCCCGGCGCGCGTATCGAGGTGTTTCCCGCTACGCGGCCGACCAGTGAACTCCCCAGGGGACGCGTCATCGAGAAGAAGCACACGCGTGTCGTCGTCTCCTGGCCGGGAGCGCGGGAGCTCTGACCGACAGGGCCCTGCGGCAACCACGATTGCCGAATGATGGAGGTTGTGTTGACTGTTTCCACCGACTCCGAGGTCACCGTGCCGGGAGTGGCCGAGGCCAACGCCGATGTGGGGGCCGAGTCTCCTGCTGTCGAGGACTTCGACCTCGATATCCGCTTCGCGGAGTCCGGTCCGATCGTCGAGGAGCTCATGCGGCCCACCGATGACGGATGCGGCCAAACTTGCGAGTCGGCCTGCATGCAGACCTGCCCGTAACCCGGGTTGACGGTGACGAACCAGTGGTGATGTCGGGTGGCGGGGCGTTCTGCGTCGCCACCCGGCTTTCTTCTTTGGGGTGCAGTTGTACAGGATGGTTGACGCCGCTCTCGTTCGGGCGGCAGTACTTCCCCACGCTGTGGACAGCGTCGCCTGGCCGGATCTGACCGGAAGTACGGATGCGCACGTGCGGCAGTGGTGTTCGTGGTTACGGCGGGTGTGGGCGGTTGAGGAGTTCGCGGTGGCCGTGGAGCTGGCCAGCCCGGTGCTGGCCGGTCGTGTGCGTGCGATCTGCGCGGGCGAGGAGCAGCGTGTCCGCGAGGTTCGTCGCGCGACGAGTTCGATGATGCGGTATCTGCTGCGTGCCACCACTCGGGCGACCCCGTTCGGGTTGTTCGCGGGGGTGGCCGCCGCCCGGTTCGGCCGCGCCACGACACTGCGCTGGGGCGACCGGCATCGGGCGGTGGCGCGGGTCGATGCGGAGTGGTTGTCGGCGGTGCTGGCGGAGCTGGAGTCCGATCCGCAGCTGTGTTCCCGGCTGTTGGTCGTGGCGAACTCGGCGGCCGTGGTCCGCGACGGCAGGATGGTGCTGAGCTGGCAGCGCCGCTCCGACGAGGCCACCGGGCTGGGGGAAGTCTCGGTGCGCCACAGCCGGGTGGTGCGGGCCATCATGCGGGCCGTGGCCGCGCCGATCCGGGTGTGCGAGGCGGCCGAGAAGGTCGCGGCCGCGGTCAACGCCTCCGCCGCCGCGGTGGAGCCGATGCTGGCGGCCCTTGTCGAGCAGGGATTCCTGATCACCCAGTTGCGGCCGCCCATGACGGTCACCGACCCCCTGGCCCACGTCGTGGCGGCGCTGGACGAGGTCGAGGCCGACACGGCGGCCGGGGTGTCGGGGCAGGTGGCCCAGCTCCGTGCCATCCACCAGGACGTGGTGGGGCACAACACCGTTGGCGCACCGACCCGAGCAGACCAGCGCCGCGCCGGGCTATCGCGGGCGATGACCCGGCTGACGCCGAGCCAGCGGCCGGTCGGGGTGGATCTGCGGTTGGACTGCGACCTGGCCCTGCCGCAGGGGGTGGCCCGGGAGGCCGAGGCCGCGGCCGCAGCGCTGGTGCGGCTGGCTCCGGAGCCGTTCGGAACCCCGGCGTGGCGGCAGTACCACGGTCGGTTCCTGGAACGGTACGGACCACGAGCGGTCGTGCCGGTGGCCGAGCTGGTGGCCGATACCGGACTCGGTTTCCCCTCCGGTTACCGCGACTGCCCGTGGGACGCACCGGAGTCCGCTCCGGCCACGGAGCGGGATGCGGAGTTGCTGGCCCTGGCCCAGCGAGCCGCCTGGGAAGGCCGTACCGAAATCGTGCTCGACGAGGCCACGATCAGTCGTCTCGAGAGCACGGGGACGAGGGAGACAGCGGTCCAACCGCACACCGAGCTGCGCGTGCAGGTGCGGGCCCGGACGCGGGACGCCCTTGATCGCGGCGAGTTCGAGCTGGCTCTGGCCGGGGTCTCACGCTCGGCCGGAGCCACCACCGGCCGCTTTTTCGACCTGCTCGACGGCGAGGACCAGCAGCGTGCGGCCGCGGCCTGTGCCGAACTGCCCACAGTGTGTGCGAACGCGCGCCCGGCCCAGATCTCGGCGCCGGCGCTGTATGCGCGCACCGACAACGTCGCTCGCAGTCGGCAGGTGCTGCCCGCGGTGGTCTCGCTGGGCGAACACCGCGAGTCGGGTCACGACGTGGTGCCGTTGGACGATCTCGCCGTCACCGCCGACGCCGAACGGCTGGTGCTGCTGTCGCTGTCCCAGCAGCGTCCGGTCGAACCGGTGGGCTTCAACGCGGTGGAGATGGTCGGCCACGCGCATCCGCTCGTGCGGTTCGTCACCGAGCTCAGCACCGCCCGTGCCAGGCCGTGCGTGCCGTTCTCGTGGGCAGCGGCGGCTCGGCTGCCGTTTCTGCCCCGAGTGCGCTACCGCCGCACGATCCTGGCACCAGCGCGGTGGCGGTTGGAAGCAAGCGACCTTCCCGGTTCCGGGGCCTCGTGGCAGGACTGGATGCAGGGCTTTCAAGCGTGGCGGCAGCACTTCGCCGTGCCGGAGCTGGTCTCTCTCGGTGACAGCGATCAGCGGATGCGGTTGCACCTGCACACTCCGGCGCACGTGTCCCTGCTGCGCACCGAGCTGGAACGCACGGGAGAAGTCACCCTGCGGGAAGCACCGGCCGACGAGGAGCTCGGCTGGTTCGACGGGCACGCCCACGAGGTGGTGATCCCGCTGGCGACCACCACCACGGCCGCCTCACCGCCGAGGTGGTCGGCCCAGCACCTCGACCGCGAGCACGGGCACCTGCCCGGCAGCGAGTCCTGGCTCTACCTCAAGCTCTACGGGCACCCCCACCGGCAGAACACGGTGCTCACGAATCATCTGCCCGAGCTGCTGTCGAGCTGGGACACCGCGCCGGAGTGGTGGTTCGTGCGCTATGCCGACCCGGATCCGCACCTGCGGCTGCGGATCCGGACCGGCCAGCACGACGAGAGCGCCCCTGCTCTGGCCAGGGTCAACACCTGGCTCACCCAGCTGCGCCAACGGGGGCTCGTAGGCCGCGCCCAGGTCGACACCTACTGTCCCGAAACCGGCCGGTTCGGCGCCGGAACGGCGATGCGGGCCGCCGAGTCGGTCTTCGCCGCCGATTCGAGCGCGGTGCTCGCCCAGCTGCACGCTGTCGAGCACCACGACGGTGCTCGGCCGCTGGCTCTGACCGCGGCGAGCATGGTCCACCTCGTGTGCTCGTTCCACGACGATCCGGCCACCGGAATGCGGTGGCTGATCGAGCACGCCCACACCCCCTCGGGCCCGGCCCCCGAGCGAGTCCTGCGCGAGCAGGCACTGCGGCTGGCCGAGCCACGCGAGGACTGGGCCGCGGTACGCGCCCTGCCGGGCGGCGAGGACCTCGCGGCCGCCTGGCACCGGCGTCGGACAGCGCTGACCGCCTACCGCAGCGCCCTGACCGAGTCCGGGCACCGCGAACCCGCCGGCGTGCTGACCGACCTGCTGCACCTGCACCACGTGCGCATGACCGGCGTGGCGCCCGAGACCGAGCGGACGTGCCTGCGCCTGGCCCGCGCCGCCGCTCTGAGCTGGACCGCCCGCACCCAGGGAGCCCCGTGAACACCCTCAACACCGTCGACGTCCTCGCCGCGGTCGATGAGCTCGCCGAGCCCCTTTCCGACCCGCACACGCTCTACCCGCACGGCGGCGTGGGCCGCACTCGGCCGCAATCGCTGCTCGGCGGCGCGGTCGGCCTCGCGCTGCTGCACCTCGAACGTGCCCGCAGCGGCCGCGGCAGCTGGGACACCGCCCGCGCCTGGCTGACCGCGGCCGCACGCGAGGAAGTCTCCACCGGCCGCAACGCGACCCTGTTCTACGGGGCACCGGCGCTGGGGTTTCTCACCCGCTCGGTCGCCGACGATCCCCGCCGGTGTCCCCCCGTGCTGGCCGCGCTGGACAGCAAGACCGTCGAGCTGACCCGGGCCCGTCTCACCCTGGCCCACGCGCGTCTCGACCGGGGCCAGCGCCCCCTGCTGGCCGAGTTCGACCTCTTCCGGGGCCTGGCCGGGCTCGGCGCCTACCACCTGCGCCACCACCGCCGGCACGCCATCACCCGCGCCGTGCTGAACTACCTCGTCCGGCTGACCGAACCCCTGCCGTCCACCTCGGACGGCCTACCAGGATGGTGGACCGAGGTCTCGCCCAACGGAGAAATCACCGCCGATTTCCCCGGTGGGCACGGCAACATCGGCCTGTCCCACGGCATCGCCGCACCGCTGGCGCTGTTGTCCCTGGCCCTGCTGCGCGGTGTGGCTGTCGACGGCCAGCGCGACGCGCTCGAACGGATCTGCAGCTGGCTCGACACCTGGCAACAACCGGGCCCCTGGTGGCCCGGAGTGATCAGCCGCGCCAACGTCGAGACCGGACAGATCGATCCCTCCCAGCGGCAAGCGCCGCGCTGGTGCTACGGCACCGCCGGGCTGGCCCGCGCACTGCAACTCGCCGGGATCGCCACCGGCGACACCGCCCGACAACGCACCGCCGAGGCCGCGATGCTGGGCCTGCTGCGTGACCCCGACCAGCTCGACCGCGTCACCGACACCGGCCTGTGCCACGGCCTGGCCGGAATCGGCCAGACCGCCTGGCGCATGGCCGCCGACGCCGACACCGGCGAGATCACCGGCGAACTGCCCCACCTGTGCCAGCGGCTCCTCGCACGGCTGTCACCACCCCCGTCGGATCCCGAATTCCTCGACGGATCCGCCGGTATCGCGCTGGCCCTGCACACCCTCGGCACCCACCAGGATCCGCACACCGGCTGGGACGCCTGTCTGCTGCTGGCCTGACCCGACAAGGAGCCATCGCGTGACCCCGTCCTGGCGCCAACTCAACGTCCGATTCGACGACTGGGACACCGTCGAACACACCGCGGTGACCCACCTCGGGCCCGCCCTCACCGAAGCCAGCCACGCCGGACTGATCGAGGCCTGGTTCTTCACTCGCAAAGCCGAACAGGTCCCCGATAGCCACAGCGGCCTCGCCCCGCGCGAAGCCACGCTCCCGTGCTGGCGAGTGCGCATCCAGGCACCGGACGAGGACACCGCCTCCGAGGCGCTCGCCCTCCTCCACACGCACTTTCCCCGGGCCACGCCGGTCATCTACGAACCCGAGGTCCACGCCTTCGGCGGAACCGCCGGCATGGCGCTGGCCCACACCCTGTTCCACCAGGACAGCCACCACGTCCTGACCTACCTCAACCATCTCGGCGCCGCGGAAGGGATCGTAGGGCGCCGAGAGCTGGCGATGCTGCTGTGCAGCCGTCTGTTCCGCGCGGCCGGGCAGGACTGGTACGAGCAGGGAGACATCTGGGCCCGGATCGCACAGAACCGTCGCCCGATCCACGAGCTCCCACCGGAGACCGTGCACGCGCTGCACCCCGCGCTACGTCGCCTGATGACCGTCGACACCGCGCAGCTGGCATGCGACCCCACCAGCGACCTCGCCGTCGCGGCGGACTGGTTCACCGCCTTCGACGACGCGGGCACACAGCTAGCCCGCTTGGCCCGCGAGGGCGTCCTCGAGCGCGGGCTGCGCGCCGTGCTGGCCCACCACGCCCTGTTCGCGTTCAACCGCTTCGGTCTCAGCCCGGCCAACCAGACCCTGCTCGCCCACGCCGCGGCCACGCTCGTCTTCGACTGATCGGACCCCCGCGATGCCTCTCTCCAGCAACGACCACCTCCACGAACGACTCGCCTCGTGGTTCCCGCTCCTGCCACGGCCACGGCCCGCCTGCCGAGCACTCACCGAACGCGTCGACGAGATCAACCACCTCGCCCACACCGCCGCGCACGGCCCACCGGAACAACGCATCACCACCGCCGCCGAAGCCTGCAACAAGGCCGCGCTCATCCTCAGCGACTGCGGCCTGCCCGACCGCGCCCACCAGCTGTGCCGGCGACAATTCGACCTCTTCCACGCCCACCGGCCGCTGGCACCGACAACGGCCAAACTCGCCCTGCAACCCCTGGTCAACCTCGGCCGACTGCACATCCGCAACGGCCACGGCAACCGTGCGCACCAGCTGCTCACCCACGTCTACCAAGCCCTGCGCACGAGAACGGCGACCACGATCGACGGTCGGAACATCGACCTCACCGACCTCACCGACGATCACAGAGCAGCACGAGGCGACCTCGTCCGATTCCTCTGGACAGTGCTGCTGGCCGACGGCACCCGAGCCCTGACCCGAGCCGGACGATGGAACGACGCGCTCGAACACCTCGAACGCCACAAAGGTATCGGCGACCGCATGCTCGACGGCAGACAAGTCGCCGTCCTCACCCGCATCGTCAACGACGACCACGAGCACGCCCTCGACCTGCTCGCACACAGCTCCACCCCGGAAACGTGGGAACAAGCCGTCGCGTCCTACCTCACCACGCTGTGCCTGACCACCGCAGAACGCGACACCCAACCAGCTGACACGGACATGGTCGAGCGCTACCTCGCACTCCCCCACCAGTCCACACCACCGGTGTTTCGCTGCCGCCTCGGTCTATGCGTACTCGACCTCACCAACCACACACCAATCACCACCGACATCATCCGACAAGCCATCACCGCGGCAGACGCCTACGCCGCCCACGACGTGCTCACCCACCCAGCCTGCGCGCAGAACATGTCCGACACCGACCAGCGCGCGCTAACCCACATCATCACCACCGCCGGCCTCCACCACGGCGAGGAAGCACCAGCCGAGCCCCTCACCGAACTCACCGACGCGATAGCCAGAAGCGAAACCAGCCTGGCTCACGCACTCACACGACAACAGTCAACTCACGACCAGCCCCGAAGGAACTACCCCAGCACGACTGCCCCACAACCACGGGGCGGACTCGGCGATGACCTGGCCGGACCGACAGACACGGCAGAGGCAGCGCCGCGAGGGATGCCTCGCTACTAAGACCGTGAAACGGCAGCACGTGGCAAATCCACCCTGGGAGCTGACGTCACTTCCCCGCTCGTCAGCCCTGGGACACGTCTCAGCGACTACACAGCCGTGCCCCGTGACTGGAGAACTGTTGAACTTCTTCTACGACCCCGCCGAGTTGTTCGCCTCGACCGCCCCGTACGACGCCCGCTACCGACCCGGCTAGATGTCGTTACCAGGGCCGACAACGGGCAGCTCGCCCAGTTCACAGACGTCTCCCTCTGCCACGGGTGGGCGGGGCTGCTGCACACCACCTGGCGCATGAGCCAGCACGCCCCGCGCCTCCGCGCGCACCTGCCGATGCTGATCGAACGACTCACGAACCGGCTGGACGAGCACTCCTCACCGGGGGCGGGCCTGCTCACCGGAGAAGCAGGAGCCCGGCTGGCGCTGCACACCGCCACCACCGATCAGGTCCCCGTCACGCGGTGGGATGCCTGCCTGCTGCTGGACGGTTGACACGACGAAGAAGCGAGGAAGGGACACGATGAACACCGAGGCCACCGCCGCATCAGCCGAGGAACTGCGTGCCCGCATGGTCGAGAAAGTCCGAGGAGACGGCTTCGCGACGAACCCGCGCGTGGAACGCGCGCTCCGGCAGATGCCCCGCCACGAGTTCGTCCCCGAGGCCGACCTCCAGACCGCCTACCACCCGTTCGAAGCAGTCATCACCCACCGGTTCGCCGACGGCACCTCCCTGAGCTGCGCCAGCGCCCCGTTCGTGGTGGCGATGATGCTCGACCAGCTCGACGTGCACCCCGGTCACCGCGTCCTCGAGATCGGCGCGGGCACCGGCTACAACGCCGCACTGCTGGCCGAACTCACCGGCGACTCCCAACTCGTGACCACCATCGACGCAGACCCCGAGGTGACCGAGCAGGCACGCCGCAACCTCGACGCTGCCGGACACGGCCACACACACGTCGTCACCGGCGACGGCACCCACGGCGCGCCCGAGAACGGCCCGTACGACCGGATCATCGCCACCGTCTCCCCCTGGGACATTCCCCCGAGCTGGTGGCAGCAGCTCACCCCCACCGGGCGGATGGTGCTGCCGCTGCGCTGGCGCGGCCAAACCCGCGCAGTGGCGCTGGCCGAGCGAGGCGGAAAGCTCGTCTCCGATGGTGTGGAGCTGTGCGGCTTCGTCCCCCTGACCGGGGACACCGAAGGCGAACGAACCGCGCCGATCACCGACGACGGCACCGTGAGCCTGCACTGGGACCGCGACCAGCCGATCAACTCCGCCAAGCTGCGTGGCGTGCTCGACACCCCGCACACCAGTCGCTGGTCCGGGCACATGATGGTCGCCAACGAGCCCTTCGACGGGATCTGGCTGCGGCTGACCGCCGAAGACAGCCGCACCTGCCGCATCAACGCGCACCCGAACGTGCCCCGCGAACTGGTCGCCCCACTGGCACCGATGCGCTCCCCCGCACTCGCCGACGGCGAGTCGCTGGCCTACGTGACCCAGCACCGGCACCGCACCGAAGAAGGGTCCCGCTGGGAACTCGGCGCGATCGGCCACGGACCAAACGCAGCCGCACTGGCCGACCGGCTGGTCGAGGTGATCGGACACTGGGCACACGCCCGCGAGCAGCGGCCCACCCTCATCGCCTACCCCGCGGACTCGACAAGCACCGAGCACGATCACGGCGCCACCATCGAGAAGCGCCACAGCCGAGTCGCCGTCACCTACGCTCCCGAACCCGACCAGCTAGCGGAGGACCACCGGCACTTCTGACGACTCCCCCGCCGATCCCCTGTCGATTCCAGACCCGAAGACGCCTCCCGCACTCGAGGACCCCACTCACGAGACAGGGCCCTGCACAGCGGCTCCCCCGACCACGCTGAGTTCCGGGCCTCTCCGAGTGCCACACCCGCCGAAGACCTCCCCGCCAGCTGCACGGGTTGCTGCCCACCACCGCCGACAGGCACGCGAAACGACTTCGCCACCACCATGGCCAGCCCCGCCGCGAACATCCCGCCGACTCCCGGAGCAGGCTCCTTCGCCGCTGCGACACGGGACATCGGGGAGGCAGCGGCGCACAATGAGGAGCAGACGAGATGACCAACCGCAGCGCGGGCGCACTGACCTCGGCCGATCTCGGTGCGCGAGTTCGCATGATTCGGCGGCGACGCGGACTCGGTCTGGAGGTCGTCGCCGGGCTGGCCGGGATCTCCAAGAGTTACCTGAGTCGCTTGGAGTCCGGGCATCGCCAGTTCGACCGGCGAGGTTTGATCGAGGACCTCGCCAGCGCCCTGGGCTGCTCGATCGCGGACATCACGGGGGCTCCCATGGCGTCGTCCCACGACGATCACGAGCAGACGCACGATGCTCTCGCCGAGATCCGGGCGGTGCTGCACACCTACGACGCCGACGACCTCCCGGACGTGGCCCCCAGACCGTTGTCGAAGCTGGTGCACACCGTGGATGCCGCCAACGCGGATTGCGCGCAGGCCCAGTACCACCGTGCGGCGCGGGAGGCGGCCACTCTGGTGGCCGAATCGCAGGCACAGCTGTGGACCAGCTCGGCAGCCGATCGCCGTACGGCCGTCCGCGCGGCAGTACTCGCCTGCTTCGTCGCCGGAGTGGTGTCCAGCCGAGGAGGCAACATCGACCTGGCGGCCGCGGCGGCTCGACGCGGCCACGATCTCGCGCAACGCGGCGGCGATCCTGGCCTGGCCGGCTTCGCCCGCTGGTACTGGTCCCTGGAACTGACCAGCACCGCCGCCCGCACCCGTGCCACGACAGTGCTGACCGAGGGGATCACCGAGCTGTCCCCGACGGTGCGGTGGTCGAACACCGACACGCTGACCGCCGAGATGACCGGGCTGCTGCATCTCCAGCTCGCTCGTACCGCCGCCCGGCAGGGCGACGGCGAGCAGGCCCATCTCCATCTCGACGAGGCCGACCGGATCGCTGCCCACACCGGCGAACAGGACGGGATGCGTCAGCATTTCGGCCCGAGCAACGCGGCCGCCTGGCGACTGAGCACCGGCATCGAACTGGGTGAGGGCCCGCGGGTCTACGACGAGGTGATGCGCGCGGGGCTGGACGTGACCGCGCTCGGCAGCCGAGAACGCGCCTCGTCGATCCACTTCGACCTGGCCCGGGCACTGACCCAGCACGACCGAACACGTGACGCCGAGGCCGTCCGACATCTCGATGCCGCCGACCGCATCGCCCCGCAACGGCTCCGCCCCGATCCCCTCGCCCGTGAGCTCATCGCCCAACTGACCCGTCGAGCCGCGCGGCCCTCGTGGGAATTGACCAGCCTGGCCCGTCGCTTCGGTCTGCGGTGAGGACGTTGCCAGCGTGGCAACTCCACACGAGCAATCATGCTTAGCGTGATCACCATGACACAGTGCGACGTCACACCACTCCACCTGCCGTCGGAGTCCACCTGGACCGACGCGACCGGTACAGCGCATTACCGGGACTGCTCCGACGAGCTTGAACGCACTCTGTGCGGACTCACCGTGTCCACTCCGGACAAGCCCACCCACGCCGTGCTCGGCTGCGACGAGTGCGTCCGGGCCGACATCACCCGCTATGCCCGGGCACACCTGTGCGGGGTGTCCTGCCGTGACTGACGCGGCCCCGCACCCGTCCGAACTGCCGCAACGGGAACCGCAGACCTCCGAAGGAGCACAGCTCGACCGGCGGCTGTCGTGGTCCGGGCAACTCATCGAGCCAGCCACACCGTGCACCGATGTGCACCTGCTCATCCGCGTCCGGGACCTCCTACGAGCACAGCAGTAACAAGAAACCGCACACCTCGCACACCGGAAATGCACTCGCCTCCGTCCTCCTCCCGTGGCTGCCCATACCACCGGTCACCGGCCACAGCGACCGAACCGCTGTCCCCTCCACTGCCCCGCAGGAACGCCACCTCGCGACACAACACTGGCGGCCTCGACCGCCTACCCACCTGGAACAACAACTCTTCTCCCCCAACAGCCGTTCCCCAGCGGGGTGAGGCGCCTGCTGGTGGTGTTGACCATGGAGCAGCGGACGATAGCTTCATGGCATTCGGACAGACGTTCGTAGCCGCAGAAGCTGCGGCAGTGCTGGTTGGTCCAGCCCCAGGAGCTTTCGACGACCCCATCGGCGCAGGAAAACGATGGAACCAGCTTGACCAGCGATTTCGATGATAGTCGCGGTGTCTTCGTGGTAGACGACGAGTTCGTCGTACCTGACGACCACGGCACGGTAGTGGTGCAGTGTTCCCGAGTCACCCGGCCACGAGATCCGCGTAGCAGCCAGTGTTCACATGCTGCTACGAGACCAGACGGCCATGCTGCTACACCAACCGCGCCATCGGTGGCAGACTGATCGTCAATGCCCCTACCCGCAGCTTCCGACGTCACAACACGCAAGCACCCCACAAGATCACAAAACGGTAAACCACTCTGATTTTCCCAGCACAAAAAGGGGATTCCCCGCGCAAGCGGGGGTGAGCCGACCGGCGGCGGGAACTCCGGCAGCTCTGGCGAGGATTCCCCGCGCAAGCGGGGGTGAGCCGGCGACTCCGTCACAGCTTGAGCTGTGACGGGAGGATTCCCCGCGCAAGCGGGGGTGAGTCTGGCGCGCCCTGAAGGTAGGCACGACGTACGTGGGATTCCCCGCGCAAGCGGGGGTGAGCCCGTAGTTGAGGCGTGAGCGGTTTTCCGTGCTCCGGATTCCCCGCGCAAGCGGGGGTGAGCCCGTCATCCGGCCGTTTTCGTCCCACCATTCCTTGGATTCCCCGCGCAAGCGGGGGTGAGCCGAGTTCCTGGTCCTCGCCCACCGGGCGGGCCTCGGATTCCCCGCGCAAGCGGGGGTGAGCCCCGCGGGCGTTCGGTCTCCTGGCGGGTCGTGATGGTTTCCCCGCGCAAGCGGGGGTGAGCCCTGCCGGTGCACGATCACCGTCAACACCGAGACGGATTCCCCGCGCAAGCGGGGGTGAGCCCCCCGAGTCCCGGCAGGACTGGGCAACCACCCGGGTTTCCCCGCGCAAGCGGGGGTGAGCCGGGCCTGTGGGACGGCATCAAAACAGTATTTCAGGTTTCCCCGCGCAAGCGGGGGTGAGCCGGCATCCTCGCTTTCGGTTACGGCACTCCGAGCGGTTTCCCCGCGCAAGCGGGGGTGAGCCCCGCTCACCAGCGGTGACGAGCATGGTGTCGATGGTTTCCCCGCGCAAGCGGGGGTGAGCCCGCGCCGAGTCGTCCGATGTGGTGGTGGATTACGGTTTCCCCGCGCAAGCGGGGGTGAGCCCAGACCGGCGACACCACCGACGCCGCCGGCACGGGTTTCCCCGCGCAAGCGGGGGTGAGCCTGGATCCGGGGATGCCGTTGTTTACGAGCTACGGGTTTCCCCGCGCAAGCGGGGGTGAGCCTAGCAAGGACTACGCCGAGCGGATCATCGAGCTGGTTTCCCCGCGCAAGCGGGGGTGAGCCCAGCACGAGCTCGATCCTGTTGAGCGCGGCCCGGGGTTCCCCGCGCAAGCGGGGGTGAGCCACCGCAGCATCTCCTGCAACAGCTCCCGCCACGGGTTTCCCCGCGCAAGCGGGGGTGAGCCGGTGCCTTGACCATCCGGACGATTGAGCTGCCCGGATTCCCCGCGCAAGCGGGGGTGAGTCCCGGCCAGGGTGGGAACAGCAGTGGCCGCTCCGGCTTTCCCCGCGCAAGCGGGGGTGAGCTCACCGGACGTAGCAGTGGCGGGACACGATCGCCGGTTTCCCACGACCTTGTCGAGGACTCGTGCTCGATAGCGCGCCCCGTTGCCAGAAATCACTTGCTGGATACCGGAAATGCCGTGCGCAACGAAGGAGCCCCATGTTCGGGCGAACAATGGGCAGTGCGGCCCTTTTTATCGGGTAGGTTCTGGTGGAGGCCATTCGCGAGCAGCCGTCCACAGCGATGTGCCGGGTAGCTACCGCCCAGCATGACGGTCCTGATCGGCTCCTCGTCCGCGAACGAGCCATCCTGCCCCGTCACAGAGATCACTCCGGTCTGCTTGACGTCCACACGAACCACGTAACCCGGTTCGGGTAGGGCAGCGGCGGAAGACTTTCCTGAGGCCGGCGTGTTCTCGGCTGAGTTGATGCCTACGCGGGCCGGTCGTTCGCCTCAAGCCACGCGCGAGTTTTCGTTCGCTCGTTCCTCGCTACCGAAAACATCGCGCTCTGGCGGCTTGAGGCTTCCTCCCGTCCCGCGTCGAGTCGGCATCAGCCGAGAACACAATCACCGGCCACAGCAGGTCGGTTCTCCTGGAGGGGAGAGTATCGATGGACTCATCTTCACGTCCGCACGCGGTTCCCACCCACGCGGAATGGACCGGCCGGAAATGGATCTCCTACGACGGGCTGGACGAGGACGGTTTTCCTGTTTTTCGGGAGTACTGCCCGTCCTGCGGGAAAGAAATGACGATCAGCGTCAACGGACGCTGCCGGGACTGCCATGAAGCTCACCTCCTTCCCGTACCTGAGGACGGGCTGGACGATACGAGCGAGTGCTGGTCGGACATCTATCTCGGGCTCAGCGACGAATAGGACCAGGAACGGCCACCAAGCCGATCCATCCCGCCCCGAGCACGGTCGACTGCGGCCGAGCTGATCATCCGCTTATCAGACCCAGATCCCGACATTCCGGGAATTTCCTGCTCGAAAACCTAGCCCCACGTGGAAATCAGAAATCTCTGTTCCGCATGCGCCACACCACCCCGACCGATTTTCACGCAGTGAAAGTCGCCTCAATCGCGCCCGTAGTTCCGGAATCCACGAGGTCAGCACCGGCGTGAGGTCACCGGTCGATTCCCTACTGCCTGCACAAACAACCGAGTGACGGAGGAAACCACCATGTCCACCGAATCGACGGCGCTCACCGAAATCCTGCGGGTCACGTTCCAGGCATGTGCTCCCGTATTCGAACAGATGAGCTGGAGCGAAGACGAGATCCGCACGGCTCAGCAACGTCACCCGCACGCCGCGGACACACTCCATCACAGCTTCACGCTCCTGCGCCCGACCAGCGAGCGGATGAACACCGAGTTCGTCTACCGGGGACACTGCCGCGAACTGCTCGACCGGGTCGCGACCGGCAAGGACACCCGTCCCGGCACGGCGGCCGAAATCGTCATCGCCCTGTGTGGCGTGGCGATGGCCACGCCGATCAACACAGCAGCCGAAGGGC
The DNA here is from genome assembly GCF_013408175.1 of Actinopolyspora biskrensis. GTDB lineage: Bacteria > Actinomycetota > Actinomycetes > Mycobacteriales > Pseudonocardiaceae > Actinopolyspora > Actinopolyspora biskrensis. The sequence continues at coordinate 527,085 of NZ_JACBYW010000001.1, read as the reverse complement.
TGGTCTTTCGCATGTGGGCAACGGCGTTCCCCGAGCAGTCGGAGATCGACACCAACCGGCAACACCGCGAACGACTGCACGGAGCTCGCATCGACGACGCCGAATCCCTGATGCGCACCAAGCTCACCGTAGCCGATCGTGCGCTCGGACCGATCGCATGTTCCGGTCGGCACCACGGCGAACGGGTCACGTGCACCTACGCCGCACAGCCTCTCCCGCGCGACCCCGGTTCCGCTCCTTCCACACCGGCCACAGCGTGAACTTTCCACCTCACGTCGGGAACGGCCACGAGCACGTGATGGCGCTTCCCCGCGGTGGGGCGGACTCGATCAGCCGCCCCACCACCTTCGGTGCGTATCCGATCGAAAGAGGATTCCCATGCCCCAGCAGCACGAGACGATATCGCAGGCCAGTACCGACAGCAGACAAGCACGGAGCGATCCCGAGATTCCCTCCTGAACTGTATTTGGGCTGCGGAACAACGACTGCCCCGACGAGACGCTGATCGCCGGGATCATCGCCGGTCGGGTCAGCTGTCAGGACGCTGACCCCGGTGAGGAGGGCGGCTACCAGCGGGTGGCCACATCCGTGGCCGCTGAGGATGCCGACGAGGCCGAACAGCTGGCCCGGGAATTGTTCGAGGCCGCCCGCAACGACGGCTGACCTACTGGCGACTCGTCGAGATGACCTCGGCACGGCTCGATGTGCTCGGCTGGGCGGTGCCGCATGCTGCCCCTGCGCCGGGGCTGCACGAAGTGCCTCCCACCGAGCACCAGAGCCACGCCGGAAGCGACGCGTGCGAGACCGACCGACTCCGCACGACCGGAAATATCTGTTTTCCGAGCGAAAGAGAACCTCTTCCCCCAGCAGACTAGCGCAATACCCCACCACAACGTGCTGGTGGATGCGCACCTCGTTCCTGCTTGTTCGCCGGGGCACGCCGTCACGCGTGTCCCGGCGTTTTCTTCCCGAGGAGCCCATGATGGACGCTGTCACGAACACGCTGGCCGCGCTGTTGAACGTCGCCGATGAGCACGACGAGGCGATCATCCGCCGGAGGGCACGCCAGGCTCAGCTGCTGTGGGCCTGCCGGTGCCGCCAGGACAACCCGCGCTGGTGGCACACCTGCGACGGGTGCGGTTCGGCGCTGGATGATGTGTGCACCTCGGGCATGCTCGATGCCACCGACGGTGCTCGCGGGGTGAGTCACCACCACCGCTGCGACACCGTCAACCAGGACGGGTATCGCTGCACCCGTACCGCAGGGCACCTGGGACGTCAGCACGTCGCCGGCAACGGCCGGGCCGTGCTCGCGGTATGGGACTGGCACCACGCCGTCGAGGTGTCCACTCCGGAGGGGGCGGCGGTGCTGACCGTGGTGCACATCGAGCGCTCCGTTGACTGCACCCCCACCAGCCAGTTCATCACGCTGGGAGATCGGGCCGTGGTGTGCAGCCGCGTCGACGGTGATACCGATCGCTACACCGTGTTCGAACGCGCCCACGGGCGCCACCACCGCTGGCACCCGGTCGCGACGAACCTGCTCGCCGCCGAGCTGCCCGACTGGCACACCCACCACACCTCGAGCAACGCCACCAAGCCCGCCTGGTTCGAAGCCTGGCTCGACAGCATCGTCCGAGCTGAGAGCCATCCTTCGTCCACATCGGAAGGGCCGGACCACTGAACACGAGCACCGCCGGAAGCGCGGACAGGCTCGTTCGCCCGGACGGGCAGGTGGGTCGCTGTTCTACGGCGGCCCGCTCCAGGGCGCACCGCTGCACGCGCGCTGCGCCTGAGCCCCGAGGCTTCGCCACCACCGTTAAGCCCGTTCTCGGCCGCAGCAGGCAGCGACGTGGACGCCGGCGGGCCGGGACGTGCCGGTGTGCTCGGTGGAGCGGTGCGCACTCTGCCCCACCACCGGGCCGGGGCAAGCGCTGAACGGAGCGCGCTTGCCCCTTGCCCCGGCGGTGGGGCGTCACGAGTGCGCTCCACCGAGGCACGCCACATCCGCCTCGCAACGGAGCGTCGTTGCCGTCTCCTGCGGAAAGAGCCCGCCATGAGCTACTACTCCCTGCCTGCCCGTACAAGCACCGGCGCGAGCGCGGTCACCGTGGGCTGGCACCGCCTGTTCGCCACGTTCGTCATCCACGTACAAGGCGCCAACAAGGCGACTCTGGTCGACCGCGGCGATCCCTACGACCGGATCACCGACCCGCAGGTCGTGGTGACAACCGCCCACCAGTGGGCACTCGTCCCACCGGACCTCGCCGACGAACTGGCCGCAGCGCAACATCACTGCTTCCGCTGAAACGGCGCCACCGGCAGCACACAGCAGTGCCTGCCGGCTCGGCCGCGTGTCGACGGACCCGTGCCGTCGACGCGCGGGCGGGAACCGACCACCCCGCCTCAGTACTTCCGAACGAAAGAGGATGTCTCATGGGTTTCGACATGTTCGTGCAGGGCATTACCGGCCAGCACCCGCACCGCTACCTGCGCCGCTCCGTCTTCAGCATGCTGGCCACTAGTCAGCACATGGTGGATCTGGGCATGGCGTTCGCCAGCGACAGGCCCGAATTCCCCGACTCCTGCCACCTGTCCGGTGAGGACTTCTCCGAGGAGGGCTCACCGGTTACCGAGCAGGCCCGGACGTACCTGGCCCAGCTGGAAGAAACTCTGTCCGCCCACGGCGGCAGCGGCACGGGGATCCCGCTGCACAAGTTCGACTCCAACGACGGGTGGCACGTCACCGCCGCCGAATGCGCCGCCGCAGTGCAGGCCTACGAGCACACGATCGCTGACGGGGCCGCGCATCCGGACGAGTTCGCCGACGACGTGATCCCGTTCCTGCGCACCGCCGCGCGGTGCAACGGGTTCCGCGTGTACTGACCCAGCGCATCACCCCCGACCAGACGGCTTCGGGCACGGGCAGGGCTCGTCCGACGCTGGGTGTTCGCACGCCAGCACGACTGCGGCGAGTCCTCCCGAGACCAGCCATTCGTCCATGTCCACTGCGAACTCGCGCCTCGTCCTCCCTGCGGGGACGGGGTGCTGTGTCTCGACTCCCGAAAACCACAGGAGGTTTGCATGCTCGCCCGAATCCTGCGCCGAGTCCGCCGCACTGGCTCACGCGCAACCACCGTGGAATCCGCAATGGAGTCCGAAAGCTCCGGGACGGAGCCCGTCGATGCCCCGCGGGCACGGGTATTGGCCGAGCTGGCACGCCTGTGCCCGTCCTACTCCAGCGGCGGCGCGTTCCGTCCGATGCTGCGCGTGCACACCCCGGTCGGTGAACTGCTGCACCCGGTTGAACGCGGCGTGCTGTACCAGCTCCGCAACCAACTCGTCTCGCCCTACGCCTCCCATCGTCCGCGTAGCTGGTCGGCCGACGAGATCGAGTCCGTGATCACCCAGTTGCGGCGTCTGGCCGAACTCGACCACCCCGCCTAACCCCTTGCACGCGAGTCACCCCCGCACTGTTGTCCGACGAAAGCAGACCGGCGCGGGCCGCCTTCCGACAGCCTGCCCGCGCCGGGTGATCTCACAGCAAGGAGAGACCATGCCCGGGTTTAGCACACAGCGACTACTGGGACCAGCCGTACTGACCGGGTGGCTGGCCACCACCGCCTGGCTGTGTCGCACACTTCGGCAACTGCACCAGGCCCGCCGCGACGACCTCACCGGGCTGCTGACCCGCGCGGCCTGGTACTCCCGCGCCCGACGAAGGCTCGGCCCGACGGCCGCACTCGGGCTGCTCGACGTCGACGGGCTCAAACCCGTCAACGACCGGCACGGACACGCCGCCGGCGACGAGGTGCTGCGCACCATCGCCGCTCGCCTGACCACCGCGCTGGGCTCAGGAGCTCTCCTCGGCCGCCTCGGCGGTGACGAGCTGGTCTTCCTCATGGACACCACACCGTCGCAGCGGCACCTCGACGTGCTCGTGGCGGAGTTGACCCGCCCGATCCGGCTGGCCGACCAGGACACCACGGTGCGCGTCGGCATCGCCCTGGGTGTGGCACCAGCCGCCCGACGAAGCGAACAGCACCGAGCCTGCGGACTGTCGGCCGCGCTGCGCACGGCCGACACAGCCATGTACCGCGCCAAAAAACACCCCGAGCGCACCTGGCTGTGGGCCACCGAGGCAGCCTCCCCGCGGTCGAGCTGACTACCCCCAGCACCGCGCACCGTCCGTCGCCGTGACGGCGTGGTGACACCGCCCCAGGACCCCGCCCCGACCAGCACGTCTGGTCGGGGCCTTTTCACGCCCGTGCGGGCCGGATCCACGACCGCGTCCGCACCGATCTGCTACTCCGAGTGAGAGGAACTTCTTCCGATGACCACCGTGAACAACGTCAACTTCGACGCCCGCACCGATCGGGCGAGCCTGCTGCAGGCACTGCGCACGGTCGGCATGGCCACCTGCCGCACGCTCCCGGTGCCGAGCCTGGCCGGAGTGCTCATCGAGACCGGCGAACACGGCCTGCACCTGAGCACCACCGACCACCAGTGCTCAGCACGCACGCACCTGCCGGCCCAGGTACGTGCCCCCGGTCGGGTGGTGCTCGACCACCGCGAGGTGACCACCCTGGTGACCGCACTGGGCAAGGGACCCTCCGCCCACGAGGCCGCCGACGCTGCCGGTGGCCCGGAGAACGACCGGCCCGTGGGAGCCCGGCCCAGCTGACCTGGCCGCAGCCTTCCCCAGCCCGGCGGCCGCGCAGGGCCGGCCGGCACAGCCATCGACGTCCCTGCGTGCTCACCGGCGGTCTGATCGCCCGCCCACCGTCGCCGGCGGCGGTGGGGATGGTGCGGACCTTGCTCGCACACCGGCGCCGCCCAGGGCACACTACGACCACGGAGGAGGAATCCCATGTCGTCGGCACCGCAACCGCCCCCCTTCCGGGTCTGCGGGCGGGGGCAGACACCGCGTCTGATGCGCCGCGCGCTGCACACCGCGCTCGCGGGCCATCACGTGGTCCCGCTGTGGCCGCGCAGCAAAAGAGCCGTGTTCTCCGACTGGGAATCGGCCGCCACCACCGACCCCGCCCTGATCCGGGAATGGTGGTCGCAACGGCCCTACAACATCGGCATCGCCTGCGGGCCCAGCGCCCTGCACGTGCTCGATCTCGATGACGCCCACGGGCAAACACCCCCACCGGAATGGTCCGGCACCACGGGCGGACAGGACGTGCTCGCCCGAGTGAGCTCGGCAACCGGGCAGCCCTACCCCGACGACACCTACACCGTGACCACCCCGAACCAGGGGCGGCATCTGTACTTCCGCGCCCCGGCCGCACCGGAACTGCGCTCCACCGTCGCCCGCTTGGGCTGGCGGATCGACACCCGCGGCGCCGGGGGCTACATCGTCGCCGCCGGCTCCGTGCTCCCCGAAGGCTCCTACCGGATGACCAACCCCGCACCGATCGCGCCGCTGCCGGGATGGCTGGTCGAGGCCCTGAGACCACCACCCCCACCGGAGCCGGTGGAACTGAACCTGCCGACTACTCGAGCCGGGGCGTACGTGGCCGCGATCGTCGACGGTGAAGCCGGCGCCGTCACCCAGGCCAACCCCGGCCAGCGCCACGACACCCTGCTGCGCGCCGCCGGACGACTCGGCCGGTTGGTCGGCGGCGGCGACCTCGACGAGCACACCGCCCAGCAGGCACTGCGCACCGCAGCAGCCGTGCACATCGGCCACGACGGGTTCACCGACCGCGAGGCCGACCGCACCATCCACGACGGACTGTCCTGGGGCAGGAACCGTCCCCGCCGCATCACCGCCCCGAGCGAGTAGCCAGCCCCTCACTCGCCCACCACTCGCCTCTTTCCCGGCAGTAGCAGCGCGTCGCGTCCCGTGCGTCCACAGAAACCAAGGAGGACTCGTGTATCCCCTCAACATCCACCAGGCGCTGGCGACCGAGGAGGTGTACCTGCGGGTGCGCCGCGACTACCGCGACCCGTTCTCGGAATGGACCACTCGCCGTGTGGAGAGCATCGCCCCGCTCGAAACGGTCCACGACCCGAACGGCTGGTGGCACCTCGTCTTCGCCGACGACCTGCCCCTGCCCATTCTGCTGACCCCGGCATGGGCACATTACACACGCGTGGAGACCCCCTCTCCAGAGGAACGCGCCCTCTACCGGCGCCAGCACGAACTGAGCCGTTACTCCCTGCCCTGCTGAAACCATGAACAGACGGCATCGACCGAGCACCGCCTCCTGGTGCCGCTGGAGCGGTCGAGGTGCTCTCTCACCTCCACGTCATGAGCTCGCCGCGCGTGGTGCCAGGCGGGGGCTTCGTGCCGCGGGGCTGTCGATCGCCGCGGAGTCCATCAGGCCGCGTCAGCTGGAGCAAGGGCGCCTTCGGCGTCGCTAACGCGATGCGCTGCGCGCACCCGTGCTCCAGCAGCCACGTCCTGATCCGCGCGTCCCAGATCGACAGCCCTTCGGGCACGCACCCGATCCCGGATCGGGGCAGTACGTGCCCGGGCATCGGCGCGATCCGAGAACACCGACTCATCGAGGAGGCCCCTCATGACCGGAGAACCCCAGCCCACCGTGGTCGGCAACCTGACCGCGAACCCGGAACTGCGCTTCACGCCCTCCGGCGCCGCGGTGGCGAACTTCACCGTCGCCTCGACGCCGCGATTCTACGATCGCCAGGCGGGCGAGTGGAAGGACGGCGAGGCGCTGTTCCTGCGCTGCAACATCTGGCGACAGGCCGCGGAGAACGTCGCCGAGACCCTCGCACGCGGAATGCGCGTGGTGGTGCAGGGGCGGTTGCGCCAGCGCTCCTTCGAGACGAAGGAGGGCGAGAAGCGCACCGTCGTCGAGATGGAGGTCGACGAGGTCGGCCCCAGCCTGCGCTACGCCACCGCCCGCATCACCAAAACACCTCGCTCACACACCATCCCCGGTGACGAGCACGGGCTCTCGTCGTAGCGGAATCCATTGACCACTTCGGGCAGGTCAGGCCGGCAGGTCGGACCTGCCTTCTTGCGTATCGATTCGTGTTTGGAGGAAACGCATGTCTCTGCATGTGGTGATCACGCGCTTCGACAACATCATCGACGACCCCCAGTCTCGCGTGCTCTGGCGGGAAACACATCAAGGTGTCGATGCACTGCGGACATTGGAAATCCTTGCTCAGGCTTGTTACAACGTCCTCGCCGAGGAGACCACAGTCGAAATCACGCAAGAAGCCACCGGCCGAGCTCTTACTCGCAACCAGCTGATCCGGGTGGCCTATGCCTGCGCAACGTCGCCGACCACACCTCACTCCTACCGCGAGCGCTTCGCGGCCTGGTTCTGCCTGGCCCTCGGAGAAATTCTGTACCCCTGGGACGACGGAGCCCCGTTTCCCGACCCACCGCTGCAGTACTGGGACCAGGCCGCCTGCTGGATGCTACAGGAACTCGGCCCGGCCGTTGCGCCGTGGCTGACCGAGGCCATAGAGGAAGCCTATCCCGGCGGCAGTGTTCTTAGCTCACTGGTCTCACAGCATGCCGCCGACCCCGTTCCTCCTGATCCCGCGTGCCCCCACTACCGACACCAACGCCACTCGGTGACTGCGTGGGCTTGATTCGGCACCGGTCGAGAACACGCTCACCCACCTCAGGAGGACAAGGACGATGCTGAGCTCGATACCACCGGGCGCCCACGGCGACCCGTACACGCACTACTACGAACGACCTCCGCTTCCGGACAACGCCCACTGGGGACACGCCCCGAGCCACCACGCCGGTGAGTACGTCTACCCCGGCCGGGCGGTGCTGATGCTGCCGGGCCGCCCGTGGGCGGAGTCCCCGGAGCGCTGCACCAATGCCGATCCGCTCGCCAACGATTGGTACGGCTACGACGGCGAGGCCACCATTCTCGTCTGCCGCCGCTGCGGTCTGGACGTGACCTGACCCCGCACCTCCACCTACCGGGCCCGGCATCGGCCGTGCTCATTCCGCTGAGCACAGCTCATCCCGCGCCGGGAGTCATTCCCTAAACCGGTTCCCCGCCTCAGCGGGCAACGCATCGCTCACCCCACGGGCCAGCTCCACACGTGAGGTCTCCCGACGTGGAGCCCGGCTTCTCGACCCAAGGAAGAAGACACCATGGACATGCTCAACAACGTCTCACTGTCCAACTCGGCGGAGCTGCTGGCAGCAGTCCCCCACATGCTGGGGTTCTATCCGGCCGACTCGCTGGTACTCAGCACACTGCACCATCGAGACGACACCACGCAGCTGGGCATGACGCTGCGCGTCGACCTCCCCAGCGCGACACACGCCCACAAACTCGCCGAGTCCCTGCTCACCGGACCTCTCGGAGAGCGTCCCGCCGACGCGGTGGTCGTGTTCCTCATCGCCGACAGCACCACCGACCTGCCACATACCGAGCTGGTCACCACGTTCTGCGACACGCTCAGCCAGTCCACCATCAGCACGGCCGACGCGCTGTGGACCCCAACGATCCGGGAAGGAACCCCGTGGCGGTCATATCTCGACCCCGCTCGCTCCGGCACGCTTCCCGACCCCGCGATATCCCCGCTAGCCGCAGCACAGGCAGTCCGTGGCGCGACAACCTGCCCGAGCAGGCAGGACCTGCACACCATCATCGCCGCTGAGGACTCCGAGGAGGTGCTGTCCGCGAAACTCGCCGGGCTGCGACCAGAATCCATGCATGCCCAGTCGACGACGCTGCCCCAACGCATCCACACCGTCGGGGAGGCGCTTCAGGCCACCGCCGCCGGGAAGGAGCTGTCCGAGGACCAGCTGCTGCGAGCGCTGATCGCCGTCACCGACACCCGCGTCCGCGACCTCGCCCTGAGCGCGGCACTCGGCGACTGGAGCCAGGCCGCCGACGAACTCTGGCGAACGCTGATCCGCAAAGCCCCCACCCCGGAAAGGGGCGAAGTCGCCCTCCTGCTGGCTGTCCACGCCTATCTGCGCGGCGATGGCCCCTTGGCCAGAGTCGTGCTGGAAAACCTCGAGCACTCCCAGCCCGAGCACCGGCTGAGTGTCCTGTTCCACCAGGCGCTCGACCGCGGCATCCCACCAGCTGAGCTGGTCACGCTCGTCAACGACGCGGCCCGCGGCATCCTCGACGAGCTCGGGTGGCACAGCAACCCCTTCACGTCCTGACCCCGGGTCTGCTCCTCGAACTCGACACGAGGAGCAGGCCCTCCCGCACCGCGACCAGGGAAACGTGGACGGTGGCGGTGTGCGCACGTCCCCGGAACTCGAAAGGCGTGCGCACACCACCCCAGCGCGACAGGGACAAACGCATGGTGAACTCTGCTGCTCGTGCCCTGCTGCACTCACGAACGCTCCCGGACGAGCACCAAGGACGCTCGGCGACATGCGACAACGGCGCCACCCCACGTCCGGGCGACATCGAAACGGCGGCAGCCGAGCACGCCGCCGCAGTGACGGAGTCTCCTCGATCACGAGGCCCCACCCGCTCGTGGTGTTCATCCGGTTGTGCGGAGTCACTGGGTTCGGTGTGTTCCTCGGCCTGTCCATCGCGGGTTTGGTCGGGATCATCACCGGTCGCGCGTTCACCGACGGCACCGCCTGGCTGGCCGGGGTTCCCGTGCTCGCCGCGCTCGGGGCGGCTGTCGGAGCCACCACGGCATGGTTGACCCGCCGCTGGTTCTTCCCCTCGATGCCGCGCCGTTGGCTGCTCTTCGCCTCTTCCGGTCTGCTCGTCCTACCGCTGGCGACCGCTGTCGGCCAAGGAGAGGTGGTCAGCGCAGTAACCTTTCCGAGCACGGCTCTCGGCAGTATCACGACCACGATCCTGTGGCGGCGCGGCTGCCGCCGAAAAGTCGCCCTGGCCCAAGCGTCCCCGCACCAACGTCTCGACCGACGGTAAGCACCTGGGCCTCAAGGCCTCAACGATCCGGGGATTCCGGCAGTGAGCCGAGCCGGAGCAGCGCGAACGCGTCGAACAGTCACGCGCCCTGTGCCTCGTCATGCGCGGTAGGAGCTGGGACGAGGTCCGACTGTGCGCGGTGCTGCTGACCAGCGTCCTCGGTCGGCTCAGCCCGTTCCCCTGCCCCATTGGCTGAGATCTCGTGGTCAGCCGTGGTCTCCAACCGGGGCTCCGCCCTTTCCCTCTCATCGTGGTCGGACGGCGGATCGGTGTCCGTACCCGCGGAGAGGGCCTCCCGTCCGGAGGCGATCAGCCGCCGGGCCTGCTTCTCCGAGTCCAACTCGAGCAGCTCGGCCACCTGCTCCACTGTGCGGCCGCCGCCCTCGTGGAGAGCCAGGGCCGCCTGGGCCTGCTTGGTGTACTCGCCGACGACTTTCTCCTCGGAGTCGGCACGCAGTTTGTCAATCTTGCGCTGGTAGACCGCGACCTTGTCCTCGCACCGAGCCTGCTCTGTCGCGATCGCCTCACCGGCTTCGACGAACTGGCGCAGCGCGGTTTCCACCCGTTGTTCCCGCGCGCGCTGCTCGGCGAGTTGCTCCGCGTTGCGCTGCCGCGCCCGCGCCAGCTGCTGACTGACCCTGGTGGAGCGCCGACGACGAGTGCTGCCTGTTCCGGCGGTGGGCTCACTCATGACCTCTCCCTCCCGACGGTGCGACGTCAGTGACAGGCTAGTCAGCACCACAAGTAAGGTCGCCCGTCTCGAGGGAGGCTGCTGCTGATTCGACGGGCCTTCCGCCAAGGAGAGCACACAGTCAGGGCGTGCCCGGCCGAAGCCGGACACGCCCCTGCGTCGCCGCGGAAGCCCCGCAGGACTTACCACCGCATGGATGGCTCCGCCAAGACCGCGTCGACACCACGCCCGGCGTCGCGTAAGGCCCGTTAGTGCCTGTGCCGCCGGACGCATGATCCAGCATAGCCTCCGGTGCCGACACCCAGTGATCCTGGCCGGACAGCCCTGCCAGCTTCTCCCACCCATGTCCCGCGTGGCCGTTGCCGTCAGGATCGGTGAACGAGCGGGTGTGCCGACCGCCAGAGGCGTGACCAGGTGCCGGGTCGCCCTGACAGCCACGGGACTGCCCGCTCTCTCCCTGGCCCTTCGCGGCCGAATTGTCGTGGCGCGCGGAAACGTCGTGTCAAGGACACCCACAATTTTTTCCCGTTTCGATGACATGCACACATTCCGCACACCTCGGAAAAAATCGCGGGACCCGACCTTGACACGACAACCCCGCGCGACGAGAAAGGCCTGTGCGAAGGGCCGAGGAGGGAACGGTCAGACACAACTATTCTCATTATTGTTTTTCATGGATAGACCCCTTCAAATTCGCCAAACATGCAGCGCACGAACCTATTACGCCAATTCGAGGCCATGCAAAAACAACACAATACGCCCCTCGCAAATGTTGCCATTGCTCACAAATTAAGCTAGAATTGAAATTGCAATGAAGCTGGGAACCGCCAAGCCCGGCGAACGCGTAAAACCGTTAGCGAAGGATTTTTCTCATGTCGCAGTCCGGCACGATTTCCGAATCCGTTTCCGCCGTGGCCGCTCTGTTGCGTGCGGGCAACGTGCGCAATGCGCGCCACCAATGGCGCGAGACGCTGACCGAGGCTGACCCGCGCGAATGCGCAGTGTTGGCCGAATGCGGCCGCATCCTCGCCCAGTACCCACGCACTGCCCCCGCTCAGTTGCGCGAACTGTGGAAACGCAGCGACGAGCACGCCCGCGCTGTGATCGAAGCATGCGCACCCGCACCGGACGAGCACCGCCAGCGTCCCGAAGCCGAATCCGACCGCACGCCCCGGTGGAATCGGCGCAACCGCTACCAGGCCCCGCGCGACCATCGCGAAACGGTCGACCCCGAAGCGCGGCGTTCCCGCTCCGAACGCCGCGCCCGCGCCCGCCGCGTAGCGCGCGAGGAATCCGCCACCGTGCACGACTACCTGGACACCCGCGCCGGAACCAACGACGCCCCTGACCGGGGCAGCCAGCCCGACGGCTACGCCGTCGATCACGACGAGTTGGCCGTCTACCCCGACGCACGCGACAAGGAACGCCGCGACCCCCGCGCCACGCCCGCCCGCGAAGGCGAGCGCTGTATTGCGCTCGCCTGCAACCTGGTCACGAGCCACGCCGACGCGCACCAAGGAGATGGACTGTGCGAGGAGTGCCGAGAAGTCGGACGCCCAGGACTAACCGCACCGACAGTGACAGCACGGTGTGCCTATATCGCCGAGTACTACCCCTACCCCACGAAACACTTGCGGGAACTGTGGCAGCACAGCACGCAGAACGACCGTGACGCGATCACCCGGTGGGTAGCCGAGAACATGCCCACCGAACACGCCAACTCGCACGAGCTCAGCCCGTGCGAGCACTGCGGCAACTACCGCAGCCCGCGCGATACCGCCCACGTCAACGCCGACGACGGAGCCTGTCGACGCTGCCGCGCCGACGCCGCAGCCACCCCGCAACCCACCGCCGCTGTGAGCGCCTAACCACCCGCGCCCGCCGCGCCAAGGTCCCCCGGTCACCGACCGGGGGACCCTTTGCTGTTCACGCCGCGCCCGCCGCGCCAAGGTCCCCCGGTCACCGACCGGGGGACCCTTTGCTGTTCACGCCGCGCCCGTGCGCACACCAGCCGCACCCCTGCGCCGCCGTCCCGACCACGCCGCGCCCGTTCGCACACCCCTCCCCTGGGATAGCACCTCTTGCATTTCCCCAACCTCCGGTTCTGAATCGCATCAGATGCACCGGGGAACCCCTTCGCGAGCACCTACCTTGAAGAAGGCAACTGGCACGGACATGTCGTCTGGTGGGGTGCGTCGTGATCGCGGTGCGCAAGCTCTCGCCCAGCGGGCACGAATACCTCACCGGCAGCGTCGCGTGCGGCGACCGCGACCTCGAACCCGGCGAAGCGTTGTTCGACTACTACACCGCCCACGGGTACCCCGCCGGTGAGTGGTTCGGTTCCGGAGCGGTCGCGTTGGGTGTCTCGGGCGAGGTGACCGCGGCGCAGATGAACGCGTTGTTCGGCGAGGGACGACATCCGAATGCCGATCGCATCGAGGCGGAGAGGATCGCCGAAGGTGCGTCGAAGGACGACGCGCTGGCCGAAACCAAGTTGGGCTATCGGTTCCGCCAGCACAGTGGTGCCGACGAACTGCGTCGTAAAGTCGCCGAGGCCTACAAAGCGTACAACCGAGAGCACGGCCGTCCGGTCGACGCGGCGATCGACCAGGAGACTCGCACGCGGATCCGACAGGGCGTGCAGAAGCAGGCCTACGCTGAGGCACACGACGGCCAACATCCCGACGACGCCGAGCTGCACCGGTGGTTGGCCGAGCAGAAGCGGGAGCAGAAAGACGCCACAGCCGGATACGAGCTCGTGTTAGCCCCACCGAAGTCGGTCAGCGTGGTCTGGGCGCTGTCCGATGACAACACCCGCGAGCTGATCGCCGAACTGCACCGCCAGGCGGTGCGCGACACGCTGAGCTGGTTCGAGAACAACGCCGCATTCACCCGCAAAGGTGACGGTGGCTATGCTCAGCACGACTCCCGGGGCATCACCGCCGCGCTGTTCGAACACTGGGATTCGCGTGCCGGGGATCCGCATCTGCACACCCACGTACCGATCAGTGCCAAAGTGCAGGGCCCGGACGGGAAGTGGACCAGCTTGGACGGGCGCACGGTGCTGGCCGCGTCGGTGACCACCTCGGAGCACTACAACTCGCGGTTGCGGGACCTATTCCGCGAACACGGGGCGAGTTGGAGTGAACGTCCCCAGGGCGGTTTCGACCTCAAACGTCCCGTGTGGGAACTCGACGGGGTCCCCGATGACCTGCTGGCCGGGTTTTCCCAGCGGGCCTCTGATGTGGAGGCCGATCGTGCAGCACGCATAGTCGACTTCCGTCGCGAACACGGCCGTGAACCCGGTCCGAAGGACATGCTGGAGATCAGCCGGCGCGCGCAGTACGGCACGCGTGAGGCCAAGCAAGTGCCCCGCTCATTGAGCGAACACGTGCAGCGTTGGCGCGTACAGGCCGAGGAGATGGTCGAAGAGAGCACGTTGGGCGCGGCGCTGAGCCGGCGAGTGTTCCCCGGCGGTGGTGAGCACGTTGCCGAGGTCGATGTCTCCGAGCTGGCCGCGCGCACCCTGGCAACGGTCTCCGACCACTACTCGCACTTCAACACGTGGAACATCGAGGCCGAGGTGCACCGGCAGACAGCGCATCTGCGGGTGGAAGACGGCAGCCGCGAGCAGCTCGTGGACAGGGTGGTCGAGGCGGTCCTGGCGGATCCCGACACGGTCTCGCTGCAACCTCCGCCCGCAGTCGAGGAACCGTCCGAGCTGCGCCGGGCCAGCGGCGAGAGCGTGTTCGTCGAGCACAACGCGCAGCGGTACACCACCCACCGCACGCTGCGCGAGGAGTCGGCTCTGGCCACGTGGGGACGGCGGCGTGACGGGGTGCGCATCAGCGACGAGACGGTGCAACGTGCGCTCGGCCGCGCGCGGCTCAATGCCGGGCAGCAGCGCGCCGTGAGCGGGTTCGCCACCTCCGGGCGTCGAGTGCAGCTGCTGCATGCCCCGGCCGGTGCGGGCAAAACCACCGCCATGCGGGTCTTCGCCGACGCGTGGCGTGCCGAGGCAGGCGAGGTTTACGCGTTCGGCCCGTCCGCCCGAGCGGCCCAGGAACTGGGGCGGTCCCTGCGGGCACGCCCGCACACCTTGCATCAGGTCACCACGGCGATACGACTCGGCACGGCCGACAAGGTGTTCCCGTTCACCCGTGGCGACGTGCTCGTCATCGACGAGGCCGCCATGGCCGGTACGCACACGCTGCACGACGTGGTGCGCTACGCCCTCAACCGTGGTGCCGACGTGCGGCTGGTCGGTGACGACAAGCAGCTCGCGGCCGTCGAGGCCGGTGGGGCAGTACGCTGGTTCGCCCACACCAACGGGGCGCTGCACCTGCGCGAGGTCGTGCGTTTCGCCGACCAGCAGCAGGCGGCGGCCTCGTTGAAGCTGCACTCCGGAGATCCGTCCGGGTTGGACTACTACTTCGAGCAGGGCTGGGTGCGGGAAGGGAGCCGGGAGACGATGCGCGAGGCCGCCCATCGCGCTTGGCGCGGCGACCTCGACGTCGGACGCCCGTCGCTGCTGATCGTGCCCGCCAACGAGGACGTCGTCGCGTTGAACCGCCAGGCTCGTGAACTACGTTTGCAGCGCGGCGACGTCGATGGAGATCGCGCGGTGCGGCTGCACGACGGAACCGCGGCCGGCAAGGGCGACCTGGTGGTCACTCGCCGCAACGATCGACTGAAAACCCTGTTCGGCGGCAAGGACTTCGTCAAGAACGGTGACACTTGGCAGGTGCAGACCGTGCGGCGCAGTGGGGCCCTCAAGGTCCTCCACCAAGCCAGTGGCGGCAGTATCGTGCTGCCGACCGACTACGTCGCCGAAAACGTCGAACTGGCCTACGCGACCACCGTGAACCGCAGCCAGGGCATGTCGGTCACCGGCGGTTCGTCACACAGTCTCGTTCCGCAGGGGCTCTCCCGCGAACAGCTCTACACCCAGAGCACCCGGGCCGAACACGACAACCGGCTCTACGTCGAAACCGTCCAGCACACCATCGACTCGCACCGGGAAACACCACCCGAACGCACCGCCCGCGGGGTGCTCGAGGCCGCGCTGCAGCGCTCCTCGGCCGAAACGTCGGCCACCGAGCAGCTCCGCGCCTGCTTGGGCAAAGCGGAGTCGTTGCGCACCCTGGTCGGGCATCACGACTACGTGGCCCACCTCGGTGCCGAGGAGCGTATCGAGTCCGTGCTGACCGAGCACATCCCTCGACTGCTGGACCTGCCGGCCATGCCGGCGTTGCGACAAACCGTGCGCACCGCCGAAGACTTCGGCTGGCAGGCCGAACATCTCGTTCCCGCCGCCCTGGCCCAAAGCTCGCTGGACGGTGCCGACGATCCCGCCGCGATGCTGCAGTGGCGCCTCGAACAGCGTCTGCTGAACGAGCAGCCACCACCGCGCAGCGCTGATCCCACGATGGCTCAGATCAACCGGTGGCGCGGGATCGTCGAAGTGCACGCTGCGAACGCCGACGTCGAAGAACCCTCGTGGATGCCGGTGTGGCGCCGCGCGGCCGCGGCCACCGCGGACGGACTCGACGCCGAAGCCGCCCTCGACACCACGGCTGTGCAACTCTCCCGGCGCCCCAGCAACGATCCCGTACCCGCCTGCGACTACGCGGCCGACGTACTCGCCGCGGCGCTGGACGAACAACGCGCCGACGGAGCCGGATGGCAACCCGCACTGCCGTGGATGGCCCGGCCCGACTTCACCGGTCTCAGCCGGGAGGTGACCGACTACGCGCGTCAGCTCAACACCGCCGTCGAACACCGTCACCGCGAACTGCGCGAGCAAGTCATCGCCGACCCGCCGCGCTGGACCACCGCACTCGGGCCGCGCCCGCAGGACCCTGCTGCCGCCGAAGACTGGGACCACCTGGTCGGGCTGGCCGCGGCCTACCGCGAGACCTACAGCATCACCACCGACGACCCCGCCCACCCGCTGGGCGAGCAGCCCGGTAGTCAGGGGTTGCGCGCCCACGCTTGGCACGAGCTCATCAACCAGTGGAACCCTGCCGAACTCCGCTCCGCTGTCGAACTCGGTGGTGACAGCACCACCAAGCTCGACCCGGTGGAGCGGATCCGCGCCGAATTCGACGCCGACGAGTTGTCCATCGCCGTCGCGGGCACCGACACTGCCGACACGGCACTTCGCACCGAGGACTCGCTGGCGGTGCTGACCGAGCGCCACCAGCGACTCACCGACACCTTGTTCGACACCGCCACGCAGCACGCCCTGGTCGAACACGCGCCCACCGCACTGGACCAGCCAGCCGAGCCCGCGCTGCGGACCGTGCTGCGCCGCGCCCAACGCGACGGGTGGGACGCTGAGCGACTCGTCGAGACGACCGCGGCCCAAGGAGACCTCGACGCGGTCGCTGATCCGGCCGCTGTGCTGGCACGCCGCATCGAGTCCCACATCGCCGACCGTCATCCCCCGGCCCGCGTGACCGAACCCGACGAGGAGCAGATCCGGCGGTGGCAGATCCTGACCACCTACGCAGCCCCCGATCTGACGGTCACCGACCCAGCCTGGCAGCTGGTGTGGCGCCACGCCGCCGCAGGAGCCGCCGACGGGCTCGACGCCGACGCAGCCGTCTCCACCGCCGCCGAACAACTGACCTACCGAGCCGACGACGACCCCACCGAGGCACACCGCTACGCCGCCCAGCTCGTGGTCGACCAGCTGGACGAGCAACGCGAGCAGAACGCCGTCGACGTACCGGTGCTGCCCTGGCTGGCCAATCCGCACCACACCGTGCGCGCCGCCGATCCCGAACTCGCCGAGCAGCTCGAGCAGGTCACCGAGGCCGCACACGCCCGCCTGGCCGAACTGTGCGAGCAGGTCTCGGCCGAACCTCCTGACTGGACCTCCGGCCTGGGGCCGCGGCCCGATGAGCCGGTCGCCGCCGAGCACTGGGACGAGCTCGCGGGCCTGGCCGCCGCCTACCGCGAGACCTACAACATCCGCAGCACCGACCCCGACACGCCGCTGGGTCCGGAACCCGGCGGGCAGAACGCCAAGGCCGAAGCCTGGCGAGTCATCACCGACGCATGGAGGCAGCCCGTGAGCATCCCGAACGACAACGACCATCCCGACGACACGCTCGCCCGCCTCGAAGCCTTGCGCGAAGCCGTGCTCGACAGCAGCGAAGCCTCCCACCACGAGCAGCTCAAGTGGCGTGCCGATGACCGCGACGACGAAAGCTCCGACGAGCACTACCGCTATGACGACGATGAGGGACTCGACCAGGACAACGACCTGCAGTCCGGTCTGGGGCTCTAAGCCACCGCGGCGAATTCGACGATCAACGACGCTCGCAGCACCCGGCACCACCGCCGGCCAATTGGACGTGCCCGTGACATACCGGCCGTTTCCACTGCTCACAAACCATTTTGCGTTTTTCGCCCCAAACGATGGTGGTGGTCGTGGCAAGATCCAATGAGTTGATCAAGGATGAGCGCAGTGGCCCGCACCGAGCGGCGGAACAGTCCACTGGTTCGGAGGGTGGTCGAATGGGTTCTGAAACGTCGTACCTCCCGGTTACGGCGGCGTGGGCGAAGGCCGGCAACACGTCCGAACCCGTACCGCACCCGTTGGTCTGCCATCTCATCGACACGGCAGCGGTCGCCCATGAGCTTTACGAGGTGTTGCTCGGCCCGAGTGTGCGTGCCGAGTTGGAAGCGGGATTACGTCCGCTGGGACGGCCACGTTCGGTCGTGGCCGTGCTGTGCGGGCTGCACGACCTCGGCAAGTTGTCCCCGGCGTTCCAGGCATTGCGGCACGACATAGCCGCGGCCCGTTTCTCCACCACTGGAAGTGTTCCTGTTCTACGGGCTTTGGACTACGCGGAAAAGAGACACCGAGCCACACCGGAACGGACGGACCTTCCCCACGGCGTGGCCACCGCGGCGCACATGGCGGACCGTTTCCGCAGGATGGGTGTCGCGGGTGAGACAGCCGACGAGATCGCTTCGGTGATCGGCGGACACCACGGGACCTTGCCACAACGTGCGGAAATCCGCGCGGCCCAGCGCAAGGCAGGAGACTTGGGAACGGGACCGTGGCAGGTGGCTCGGGACGAGTTGATGGACACCGTCGCGTCCCTGTGGGACTGCACGTTCCCGGCCACGGGCTGCACCGAAGTCGCGCTACCGCATCCGGCGGGTGTCGGCTTGGCCGGTTTGACGACGATCAGCGACTGGATCGCGTCGAACCAGCGGTGGTTCGAGGCGCACCCCGATGTGTCGGACCTCGCCGAGTACCGGGCAAAGGCAGTGGCGACCGCTCAGCAAGCCATCGCCGAGCTGGGCTGGCAACCGTGGCGCCCCACTGATGTGAGCTGTGCGGGCATGTTCCCCGAACCCGCTCCGAACAGTCTGCAACGGACCGTTGAAGAGCTCGTCGCCGACTGCGACTCCCCCGGCATCCTCACGATCGAGGCTCCCACCGGAGAGGGCAAGACGCGGGCGGCTCTGCAAGCAGCCGCCACGCTGGTTCAACGGCTCGGCCTGTCCGGCATGTACATGGGCATGCCGACGAAGGCCACGAGTCGACAGGCACGCGGCGAGATCGATGCGCTGCTCACACAGCAGGGTTCATCGCTGCGGGCG
This sequence comes from Actinopolyspora biskrensis, assembly GCF_013408175.1. Classification (GTDB taxonomy): domain Bacteria; phylum Actinomycetota; class Actinomycetes; order Mycobacteriales; family Pseudonocardiaceae; genus Actinopolyspora; species Actinopolyspora biskrensis. Next base: position 507,903 of record NZ_JACBYW010000001.1, on the reverse strand, counting down.
AATCCCGTGTACTCCGGGGCGACGGCCGAGCGGAGTCCCCACGGGCCACGTATCGAGGTGCGCGAGGTCGGTGTTGATGAGCCGTCGCGGGAATCGGACGGCGCATCCGCCGACTCATCGGCAGAACCCGACTCCGAGACCGGAAGCAACGAAGTCCACGAGTGGTTCGCCAAGAAACGTGGGTTGGCGGCACCGATCGGAGTGGGCACGATCGACCAGGCGCTGCAGGCGGTGATTCGCTCGCGGCACAACTTCCTGCGCATGTCGTGCCTGAGCAGCAAGGTGCTCGTCGTCGACGAAGTGCACTCCTACGAGACGTACACCTCCACGCTGCTGGACCGGTTGTTGTGGTGGTGTGGCCGGTTGGGCATCACGGTCGTCCTCCTCTCCGCGACCCTGGCGGCCACCCGGCGCGACGAACTGATCGATCGATGGCAGTCCGGTCACCGCAATCCCGCTTCTGCCCCTGAGGAACTCACCGCTACCCAGCCTGGCGGATGGCAGGTGACGTGGGCGGACGGCACCGGTCGCAGGCCGCCGAGGGAGTTCGGGGTCAGCGAGCAGAACCCCCTCGTGCTGAAATGGATCCACGAGCGGTCCACCACCTCCCGTGATGACTCCAGGGATCTCGTCGGCTGGTTGCGCGAGAACATCGAGTCGGAAGGCTGCGCCGCGATCATCCACAACACGGTGGCGCGTGCGAAACGGACTTTCGAAACGCTGCAGACCGAGTGCGCCGGCTGGGAAGAACCACCGGAGCTGTTCTTCCTGACGGGCCAGCTCGACGCCAAGGACCGAGCAGAACGCGAGCAGATCCTGCAGGCCAGGTTCGGAGCCGAGAGCGAACATCGCCGTGGCATCGTCGTCGGTACGCAGGTGCTGGAACAGAGCCTGGATCTCGACTTCGACATCATGATCACCGATCCGTGCCCGGTGGACCTGTTGCTGCAACGCGCCGGTCGACTTCACCGGCATTCGCGCTCCGCCCGCCCCGTATCCAAGCGCATGCTGGGACTCATCGATCCCCGACCACCGGCGAACGCGAAGCAGAAAGCGAAGCGGAAGTACCGGTTTCCGGAGTCCGCCGTGTACCGGCAGTACCTCAAGATCTCCACAATGGAGGCCGTGGGCGCGAACATGACGCTGGACATGCCCGCTGCGGTGCCGAAGCTCGTGCAGAAGGTCTACGTCGAGGAAGTTCGCCCGAACGAGGAAGCGCGATACGAACAATGGGACGAATCTCGGAAGCGCTATGAGCGCACCGACCACGTTGACACCCACGAAGGAGAAGTCGCCGCGCTGCCGATGTCGATTCCCGGGCAGAGCCTGAACGAGTTCACCCGCCACACGACCAACCCCAGCCGAACACGCAAAGAACGCGGCAGGAAAGAGCAGCAGCCATGAGTCCGGAAGACGCTCCCGAAGCCGACGAAGCCTCCGATCCCCCCATCGAAGCGGCGATCAACGTCGTCCCCGTGTGGCGCGTCGATTCCGGGGAACTCCACAGCCGAAGAGGAGGAATCGTCGACCCGGAGGCCGAGACACTGGACGAAGAACTGGTACTTGCACTGGCGGATTCCGTGGTCACCCTCTCTGCTCCGGTGGACCTGTCACCTCGTGCGCTGACGGTGCTTCGCGAGCAGCTGCCACTACCGCCTGCGTTCGATCGTTCCGGCTCGCTGCGCGGCCACCAGCTCCTCGAACTCGACGCACAAGGTCGCACGGTGGTGGACGAGGTGACCATCCACCACCACACGACCTTCGGGCTGCTGGTCCGGGATCGTGGAAGATCGCTGGAGTAGCGGCACCGGTTCCGCTCCCCAGTCGGGGGACATCGTTACACGGCCACACCCCCGGAGAGCACACCGATGACGAGCCAAACAACGACCACGAGGACCATAGCTTGTGTCAGGGACAGGTTCAGCTGGACACACACATCAGGCCGCCCGTGAGGACTGACGTACTCGAGGTTTCGCACACGTGCTCCTTCCAATACCGCAGAAGATCCTCTCCTGATCTTGATGTGCAAAGCTACTGGAAGCCGCAGAACGAGTCAAGCAGGTACGCATAAGTATCATTCAGCAATGGAGATGGGCACCTTGGTAGGCTTATGCATGTTCCCAAGCAGCCTTGGGGTGACTCGCAGGTGCGCATCGCACGAGTTATTTCCCCGCGACAGCGGGGGTGAAGGTGGCGTGCCGTGGCACTCGCCGACTCGAAGCCACGGCACGCAACACCGGCCCACGAGGCACTCCTCGCTGAGTCCGGCCGACTCCTTAAGGAACAATCCGTGAAGTTCGACCTGCTTACCGAACCGTGGCTTCCGGTGGTCACGCTCGATGGCGCGCACACCGAGGTCAGCATCCGGGACGTATTCACCCGGGCGCACGAGCTGCGTTGGCTGGAGGGGGAAACGCCGGTGGTGACCGCGGCGTTGCACCGGATGCTCCTCGCCTTCGCCCACCGCTGCTACGGGCCCGAGGACGCCTCGGTGTGGAAGCGACTGTGGACGGGATCGTCGCTGCACGAGCGCTCGGAGGACGAACGGGCCTTCGAGGATTACCTGGCCACCGTCGCCGACCGGTTCGACCTGTTCCACACGACGCGTCCGTTCCTGCAAACTCCGGCGCTGAGCGAGAAGGCTTGGGGAAACGTCACCCAGCTATTACCGCACAGGGCGACGGGCAACAACGCGACGCTGTTCGACCACACGACCACCGCTGACCGCGTAACCCTGTCCCCGGCCCAGGCCGCGCGGTGGCTGGTGACGCTGCAGGCGTTCGACGTCGGCGGACTGAAAACCCCGTACCGCGTGGACAAGTCCTCCGAAGCCGGTCTCGCCAACCGGTTCGCCACGACCCTGCTCGAGGGCTCAACCCTGCGCGAGACCCTCCTGCTGAACCTGCCGATCTACCATCCTCATGCGGGTTATCCGCGGCCGACTTCCGCCGCGGACTGCCCGACGTGGGAGTACGAGCATCCGCCGGGACCGGAACCGGACAAACAAGGACGTGCCCCGAACGGCTGGACGGACATGCTCACGTGGCCGTCGCGCCGCGTGCTGCTGCACCCCGCGCACACCGACCAAGGGGTGCGTGTGGACGGTGTGATCATCACGCCGGGTACCAGACTGCGCACAGAGCTGACGGACTCCGAACTGATGGCCGCCTTCCGGTACAAGACCAAGCGACAGCGCGGCAAGGTCGTCAAAACCGGCCAGGCCCAGCCCGTCGTGCTCGAGGAGCTGCGCGGCGTCTGGCGCCACGCACGTGAACTGCTCGTCGGCGACTGGGAGAACGCGCACCGCGAGCGCCCCCGCACCATCGAACACGTGGCGGAGATGGCCGCTTCGGACAACATCGCCGCCGATGCGGTGTACACGCTGCGCGTGTTCGGACAACAGCTCAATCCCCAGGGCGGGGCAGTTCATGCTTGGCAACAGGAGACGCTGCCCGCCCCCGTGGCGCTGCTGCGCGCGGACCTCCGTCACGAGGCCGTGGGTGACCTGCTCGGTCTATCCATCGGGCTGGCCGATGACGTCGGCGACGCGCTCAAGAGACTGGAACGCGATTTCGCCACGGCACTGTCCGGAGAGACACCGGCTAAACGCCAATTGCTGGCGCAGTGGTACTGGCCTCGGTTGTCCGAGCCGTTCGGCGATTTCCTCCGGGATCTGGGGCGAGCGTTGAACAACGATGATGCCGGTACCCAGCAACAGGAACTGCTGGATGCCGCAGGGCGCTGGAAGAAACGCGTCCAGAGGACTGGCGAGAACACCGCCGATCAGTGGGCTGAGGACCTACCACGACGCGGAGCACGCCAGCTCCAGGCACTGGCGAAGCCTTTGAACGACTTCCAAGGCCTACTCGACTGGCTCTGCCGAACCTTCGACGCGAACACCGCGCGGTACTACGACCCCAGCAAGGAGGAGAATGACTGATCAGGGACTCCAGAATCGACAAGAACGGTTCATCACCGAGCTGCGACGAGAAGCCGCGAACCTGTCCGCTGCGGAGAACCACCTGGTCCGTCAGGCCAGAAAGCGCTTGGCGGAGCTGCGCCGAGGCGTTGGCAGATCCTACCCCGCGCCGGCCGCGTACGACCTCGTGCTGCAGTACGATCCGCCGGAGACTCAGGAGCAAGCATGGCTGCTGACCGCAGGCCTTTTCGCGCTCCACCCGATGAAAGAAGCGAGCGGCAGCCGTTCGCTCGGCAGCTCCCTGGGGCAGCTGCACGGTGTGGGTGCCACTGAGGCGCGGTTGCGGCAACTCGCCACAGTCGACCAAGCTCGGTTGCCACACTACTTGCGACAAGCCGTGCAGTTACTGCGGTCGCACGATGTAGGAATCGACTACCTGAGACTGCTGCGCGATCTCTGCGTGCTCACCAATCCGAAAGTGGACACGCACAAACTGCGGCTGCGTTGGGTACGAGATTACTACCGCACCGTTCATGCCCGAACCGGTAACTCCTCGACGAAAGGAAAAGCAGCGTGATTCTTGAACTGCACCTGTTGCAGTCGTTCCCGACGAGCAACCTCAACCGGGACGACATCGGACAACCCAAATCCGTGACGTTCGGTGGCGCGGTCCGCGGACGTGTCTCCAGCCAGTCGATGAAGCGCTCCGCACGAGGTTTGTTCCAGCGCTACGGCCTGGACAAGCAGGAAACCGGACTGCGCACCAAACGGCTCGTCGAGGGCGCCGGGAAGATCATCGACAATGCCGAAGAACCCAGCGCAGAAACCCAGGCGATCGTCCGCGAGGGCATCCGCAAGCTCGGCTTCGAGGTCGATCAGTACGACCTGACCGAGTACCTGCTGTTCGTCGGTCAAGGTGCTCGGCAAGAGCTGGCTGATTACTGCCTGCGCAACTGGGACACCTTGTCCAAGGCCGCCGCAGGCAGGACGGATTCAGGCAAAACCGACAAGGTAAAACCGACGCAGGGCGACCTCGCGGAAGGCCGGCGCATCCTCAACGCCGAACGGGTCGCCGACGTCGCGCTGTTCGGACGGATGGTCGCCGACAACAAGGACTTCAACGTCGACGCGGCCAGCCAGGTCGCACACGCGATCTCCACGCACGCCGTGGCCACCGAGTTCGACTTCTACACCGCTGTCGACGACCTCAAGTCCGATGACGAGGCCGGGGCGGACATGATCGGCACGGTCGACTTCAACGCCGCCTGCTACTACCGCTACGCCAACCTCGACACCGAACAGCTCACGAAGAACCTCGGCGGCGACACCGAACTCACCGCGCGAGCAGCGCGCGCCTGGCTCCACTCGTTCATCGCCGCCCGCCCCAGCGGTAAGCAGAACTCGATGGCCGCGCACACCATGCCGGAAACCCTGCTGACCGTGGTGCGCGACCACGGGAGTTGGAACCTCGCCAACGCGTTCCTCAAGCCCGTTCAAGGCACCGAGCTGATGGCAGACTCGACCAAGGCGATGCTCGAGCACTTCGCCACACTGCGCCGCTTCTACGGGGACGAGGAGATCCGCAGCGTCACCGGCTCCGCGCTCTCCTGCGAACTGCCGACCCTGGACCCCGCTGATCAGGCCGCCTCCGTGGAGGAACTCGCCGAGCGGACCCTCACCGCAGCGACGACATGACGGTTATGACGACAAGGACGCTCGCACTGCGGATCGACGCCCCCATGCAGTCCTGGGGGATCCGGTCCGAATTCATCATCCGCGACACCGAACGAGAACCCACCAAATCGGGCATCGTCGGCCTCCTGGCTGCCGCGCGGGGGAACGCGCGTCACGAAGAAACCGCCATCGCTGAACTCGCAGGCCTGCGCATGGGGGTGCGCGCGGACCGGGAAGGACTGGTGGAGCGCGACTTCCACACCGCGCAGAACGTGCCCAACACCGAGGGCAAGGGGCACCGCACGGTGATCAGCAACCGGTACTATCTCGCCGACGCGTTGTTCCTCGTCGTGCTGGAGGGAGATCCGGCGCTGCTCACGGAACTCGAGCAGGCTGTTCGTAGACCGCACTGGCCGCTGTTCTTCGGCCGCAAGGCATTCGTACCGGCCAGCCCGCTCGTGGCCGCTCCCGAGGAGCAAGCCAACCGGGGGACGGGGCTCTTCAGCCACTCACTGCCGGACGTGCTGCGCAGCCATCCGTGGCTGGAAACGCGCCGTGGGGCGCGGCAGGAAGCAGCCGGTTCCGACGAACACCTGCGAACTGTGGTCGACACAGAGGTCACCGATCCGGCGGCGGAACCACGTCACGATCACCCCCTCTCGTTCGACAGAGATGATCGGCGGTACGCCACGCGTGCCGTCCGCACCGGTGAGGTTCCCGTGCCTCCGGAATCAGCCGATGGAGCTTCCCATGTTTCTGAGTAAGCTTCCCGTCAATGTCGTTTCCAGGAAGTTTCGCCGCGACATAGCGAACGTGCACGACATGCACCGGACCGTGATGGATGCTTTCCCGAGCACCGACCAGTCCGCGGCCCGTAGCGAACACGGCGTGCTGTGGCGCTTGGACCGCACGACCCAGGGGTACGTGCTGTACGTGCAGAGCCGAATCCAGCCGAATTGGGACAGACTACCCGAGAACTACCTCTCCGAACGTGGGAAGGTGCGGTGTCTGCAGCCCGTGTTGCAAGCCATTCGCGCCGGGACAGCGTTCCGATTCCGGATCGTGGCAAATCCGACGCGACGGCTGAAACCGCAAAACGACTACCGCAACGACGGGAACCGCAAACACAATCGTCGTGTGCCGTTGCACCGGCCGGACGAGCAGACTTCGTGGCTCGTACAGCAAGCAGAACAACGCGGATTCGTGCTGCCAGCTGCGTCCACGGGCGAGCCGGATGTCACCGTCACGCCGCTACCGGATCTCAGCGGACGTCAAAAGGACACGGCCGAAGGTACGCAATCCCCACGTCATAACAAGATCACGATCGCGCCGGTCCGATTCGACGGGCGCCTCGTCGTGACCGACCCAAACCAGCTAGTACAAGCGATCAGCGACGGCATCGGCCCTGCCAAAGCCTACGGGTGCGGTCTCATGAGCCTCGCCCCGGTGAGCAACGGCGCAGGGAACGACTGAACGAGAACGGTTCCCCGCGCGACAAAGCACGGGGAACCACGTTTCAGAAATAAACCGCGGTCACAAAAAGGGTTATTATAGCCACTTAACTAATTGACAAAATCAAACAAATACTCCTGACATCAACTCAACGTCCCAGTCCGCCCGAAGACAGTCACGTCACCTTCTCTACCAACAGAAAACAGCGCTATACCATATCAAATACAGATCAACAACGCCGCCGAGCAATCGATTGCGATAGTTCCAACTCATTAAATACGATCACACTCATCGCCACACCGCTCCACAAACAACCCCTCTTCTTAAACTCCAGCAAGACAAGATAAATTCCCCACACAGGTGAACATTTTCCGACTAAACTTGACGCAGAACATATCGGATATATTCAACGGATTGCCAATCTTATTGACTACGAGACCGAAGTGTTGATTACTTCCCGGGTGAGCAATCTTCGCACGGTCTCGGAGCTGGCAGGTTTGTCGGCGGGTACGAGTCCATTGCGTCGCCACGCGACGAGTAGTTGTTCGCGTTCCCGGGGTGTTGTACCGCCGCGGATACCGTGCTGGTCGGCACGGGGTTGGGTGAGTTCGTCGGCCAGGCATTCAGTGCGCACCGGGCATCGGGCGCAGATGGTTTTCGCGTGCCGACGCCGCCAGTAGGCCTCGTGGCCGGATTCGGGGCGATCGTCGGGGCCGTACCACAGTTCGATCGGAGTTCCCGCGCACGCGGCATGCTGTTCCCATCCCGGTGTCGAGGAGGCAGAACTGGTCATGTTGGTCATCGCCGTGCCGTGTCGGTGGAGGTGGCACCGACGGGCTCACCCTCGCGCGGCGGTGGGCGCAGAAGAACCTTATGGAACTCGGGCGTCCTCTGTGGAGAATGCACGCGCCACCCACTGCGGTGGGTTTTCGCCTCGTACATGGCGAGGTCGGCGCCGGCCAGAGCCTCGTTCAAGGTCGGGGCCGGAATAGTCACTGTGGTAATGCCCAGTGAGACACCGACGCGCAGCGGCCTGCCGAGGTCGGGCACCGTGATCGGCGCGGTCAGCGCGCTCAGCAGTCGATCCAGCTGATCGAGGTCGGACAGCCGGGTGACGAAGGCCAGCTCGTCCCCACCGAGCCGTCCGGTAACCGCCGCGGTGCCGAGTTCGGCCTCCAAGCGCCTGGCGACGGTGCGCAGCACACGGTCGCCGGTGTGGTGGCCATGGGTGTCGTTGATCGGTTTGAACCCGTCGAGATCGAGCAGGCCGACAGCATTGGCCTTGGTCAGTGTTCTGGCGGCGGCTGCTTCGAATCCTGTCCGGGTCAGCAGACCGGTGACCGGGTCGCGGTGGGCACGTGCGAGCTGGCGGGTGCGGCTGCGAAGTCGGCAGGCTGTGACGGCCCATCCGGCGGCCGCGGCCACGGTCGCCGTGCCCAAGGTGGCCGCCGAGCGTGACGACCGGCTGGTCAAGGGGGTCGACATCCATTCGCAGAGGTGCATGACGGCTGCCTTTCGACGAGTTAGACGTTGTGCTGCTGGACCTCGTTGTCTCCGGTCGGGATCGTGTCCGCGTCCGTCGAGAACCGGTCGGTGCGGGCTGGCGTTCCGCTGTCGCGGTGGCGGCCGTCGAGACAGTGGGAATGAACCCAGTCGGTCAGCCGCGCGGCGAAGCCGGGCCGCCATTGGTGGTGCCAGTACTGGGCGTCGCGGACGTTGGCGGTGGCGCCGATGTTGGCCCGGCGCCAGGAGTAGGCAAGCGTGGCCACTTCCATAGCCAGTGGCGGGTGGGCGCGCCAGCAGTCCGGAATCGGTCTGGCCGGCCCTCCGGACAGACCGACGTAGGTGATGTTGAACCAGGCCACGAAGTTCTCAACAGTCCACAGTGGGCTGTGTTCGTCGTCGCGGTGCCGACGGTCCTCGGCCGCTGCGGGCGGGGTGAACACCACCCAGGGGGCGGGCTGATCTTCGACGGGGTCGTTGTCCTCGGTATCTTCGAGAGCCTCGATTCTGTCGTCGAGAGCCCTGACTCGGGTGGACAGCCCGCTGGCCACATCGGTGAGGGTGTTGACCTGGGCTTGCAATTCCCGCAGTGTGCGCGCGGGCTCGGACTCCCGGGAACGGCCGACAGTGATGTCCTCCTCGTCGTCGCTCATGGCGCTCTTCCCTCCTGGCAAACGGGTGTGGTGCTCGGCTGTGTCGGGGTGTTCAGCGCGTAGCCCTCCGGGGAGACGGCAGCCTCACCGTTGCGCACGGTGTTCACGTCGGCGGAGAGTTGTTTCCAGTCGTGGCGGCGGGTGACATCGACGGTGCGGGCGAGAACGGGCTTGAGGTGGCGGTGGAAGATGAGCACGCAGCCACGGTCGATGGTGCGCACGGCGCCGGGACGGTAGGTGGGCACGGTCTCGGTGCCGATGGAGGTGCGGCCGGTGCCCAGCAACCCGTCGGACTGCTGTTGGTAGCGCAGCCGTTCGTGGTGATCGGCGATGGTGGAGATCCATTCGAGGGTGGTCGGATCTTTGACCCCACCCCAGAGGGTGAGCGTGGTGGTGTTGTCCAGCAGTTGGCGCCGCCCGGCTTCCTCGTAGAGGATGTCCAGGTGCGCCAGCGACTGGGCGGCCCAGTCGATGCGGACCCCGCGTCCGGCCGAGTCGGCCAGGATCTCGGGAAGCCGCGGGATCGGGGTGGCGTCGAAGAGTTCGTCGAGCACGTTGGTGGCCGGTGGGTCCAGCCGTCGGGAGGGGCAGGTCAGTGCCCTTTCCTGTTCGGTGGTCAGGATGTCCTCGACCAGGGCGGTCAGGATCGGGCGGACCTGGGCGGCCTGGTGTTCGCCGGCGATCAGGAACAGGGAGCCGTGGTTGTCGATGAAGCTGCCGGCGTCGAACTCCTGACCCGGTTCGGGACTGCACAGTTGGCGCAGCTGTGGGTCCAGCCAGGGTTCGATGACGCGGCGTACGCTCAACCACACCGCATCCGACGTTTCGGCGACCATGCCGATCTCGGCTCGTAGGTTGTCGGCCAGCTCAGGAAAGCCGGAGTGGCGCAACAGCTCGACCGGCTCCTGGTCGGGCGGTTTGGTGATGGCCCAGGTAACCAGGTCCCCCACGCCGCGGTCGTCGTGGGCGGCGGCGATCAGATAGCTCTGCACGACGGTTTTGGCGCGTTCGCGGAAGATCTTGTCGTTGCCGCCGACGCTCTCCAAACCGACCGCGGCGGCGTCGACGAGGGTTTCGGCTCGTCGGCGGGCGACGGTGAACTCGGTGCAGCCGGGGATCGGAGAATATCGCACTCGGGCTGGCCAGGACACCTCGCCGGTGGTGTCGAACACCAGCACCGGGCCGGCCTGCTCGCGGCGGGTGCGGGCCAGGGCGGCGAATTCCACCAGGTCCGGTTTGGTCGTCGAGCACAACAGCGCGCCCGGGGCGGCCAGGGCTTTGTGCACCAGGTCCGTGCGTGATTTGCCCGACTGAGTAGGAGCGAACGCGCCGGTCGGGTTCTCCAGCGGAACATACAGGCGCTGGCGGTTCGGCCCGCGGTGCAGCGGGACGGCCAACTCCTCCAGCGGGGCGCGACGCCGCTCGCGTGAACTCAGCCCTGGGCGGGTCCAGCGGGCGGTGCGGCGGGCGGCTTCCGGCGAGAGCTCGCGGCGGATGTCCTCCCGGGAAGCATGCCCCGGTGCGGAGGGACCGAATCGGTGCCAGATCAGCACAATCCCCGTTGTCACCACGACTGTCCCCGTAGCCAATATCGTCACGGTGACAATCCAGTACAGCCCGGCCCGCCCGTCCAGGGCCATCTCCCACGGGGTTCCGAGTCCGGCAGCCGGATCTGTCGGGTGGGCGAACACGCCGAGCACTCCGTCAAGCCAGGCGTCGAAGCCGGGCATGCTCCAAGGGCCTTCGGCCAGCGCGGTGGCCACAGCGGCACCGGTCATGAGTCCGGCGGCCAGCGCCAGCAGCAGGCCGAGTCCGGAAACGAGCAGGCCCAGCAGCATCAGGTCGCGATCGGCTGCCGGTGACGGACGACGATGTGTGCTCATGTCCGGTTCCCTTGCTGCGCAGTCGGTTCGGCGACACGGCGGATGGCGACGATCTCGCCGCGCCACGCGGACAGCTTCTCGAGGACCACCCCGGTGTCCGCGTCATAGGCGTTGACGATGAGCCCGTGCCCGGCGTAGATCCCCACGTGTCGGGGGTTGCTCGGCGAACCGAGCGAGCCGGGGATGAACACCAAATCTCCGGGAGCCAATTGGGCGACGGAGCCCACCACGCGTCCGTCGTGGAGCTGGTTGGTGGTTCCGGCCGAGACAGCCACACCGGCATGTGCCCAGGCGGCCTGGGTGAGCCCGGAGCAGTCGAACGCATCCGGTCCTTTCGCGCCCCACACGTACGGCGCGCCGAGTTTGCTCAGCGCGTATTTCACGGCCGCGCGACGGCGCGGATCGGCCGGCAGCTCGAAATCGTCCGGAATCTTCTGCGGATCCAGTGGCGTAGTGGAGCCACCCTGATCGGAGCAGCCCAGCGCGGCCTGCTGCGTCGGGCCATCCGTGTTCGACCCGGACTCCGGTGGTGGATTGTTGGGCCCGCGCCAGAACTCGTGCGTCAACGCGCTGGCCGCGGGCTCCTGCGGGGCGTAGCGATCGGGATAGGCACTGCGCTGCACCGCCTGTTGGGCTCGTCCCGGCGGCATCGAATACCACCCGTCGAGGGCGACCAGGTGGTCGAGGAAGGTGTTGGTGGCGTAGACGGGGTTGAGGATCTGTTCGCGGGTTCCCCAGCCCTGGCTGGGACGTTGCTGGAACAGCCCGAGGCTGTCGCGGTCACCGTGGTCGAGGTTGCGTAGACGACTTTCGACGATGGCGGTGGACAGGGCCAGCACCGCAGCTCGTTGTGGGAGCGCCCGGCGCAGGACCACGGTGGTGATGGTGCGAGCGTTGGTCAGCTGTTCGGAGGTCCAGTGCCGGTCACCGACTTGTTGGGCCGGTCCTCCAGGACCGCCGGTGGATGTGCAGGCCCCCGCGAGAGCAGCCGCACCGCCTGTGACGGAGATCAGGGCCATTCCGATCAGGGCCAGTGGCAGCACCACCAGCATCGCCAGCGGTGCCGCGATGAGTCCGATTTTGCTGCCCATGGTTCAGCCCTCCCCTGCACCGCGCAGTTGGGCGTTGGTGTCGAACGCGGTCTTTTCGGTGCGGGAGAGCACGGTTTGGACCTTGTAGCCGGGGGTGTTTTCGAGCTTCCACAGCGCTCGCCCGGTGCGTTCCATGCACCAGCCGGTGGTCACCTCGGATTCTTTGTCGGAGAGGGCGAAATCCTCGGCCAACTCGTCGGCAACCCGGGTGCTTTGCCCGAACAGGATTCGCGTGCTGCACAGCGCCAGCAGGTCCTTGGCGATGGCGACTTCCTGCGAGCCGGCGCTGCCGACGGAGAGGAAATCGCTGGGTTTGTGGCCGACGAGGACCTGGATTTTCTGCTCGGCTCGCGAGAGCCGCAGGTCCGAGTCGACGGCTTGCACGGCTTTCGAACCCAGTCGCATTTGGCGCCAGACCTCGTCGCGCACCACGATGCGGATCTCCCCGTCGTCCTGCAGGTCGGTGATCATCGACGACCACGAGCCCAGGCAGGTCAGTGCCACCGCCACGGCCTGATCACCGCGGCCGCGCAGCCCCGAGAGGTCCATGGACTGGATCGGGGCCTGCCAGTCCAGGTCGAAGTTGGTGGGCTCGTCGAACAATCCGGCCAGCGGGCCGGTTACCAGGTTGGCCAGCGCGTCGGTGATCGGGCGCAGCGTGTCGAGGAACTGGCGCCGGTCGGCGAAACGGGTCTCGCGCCAGAGCTGCTCGTCCGGATCGGCCAGCTCGCGCTGCACGTCCGGGATCGTGACCGGCCGCAGCCGCGTGGTCCCGTCGGCGACGCCGAGCAGCCGGCGCAGCACCCGGGCCAGCACGGCCTCGTCGGTGACGGTGGGCACGTACCCCTGGGCTTCGGCCAACGCGACGAGGAGTTTGACCCAGCGGGCCAGCAACCCGTCGAGCTCTTCGCGCTGGCGCTCGATCGACCAGGACTCCCACCAGCGCGCCAGTGGCCCCAGATCCAGCGCGTTGAGCCGAGCCGGTGAGCCGCTGCCCAGCGCGATCGGGGTGATGCCCAGTGCGCGCAGCAGGGGTGAGTACTCGCCCTTCACATCACCGGAGATCAGCGTTTTGGTGCCGAACAACATCATGCGCAGCAAAAACGCGACCACGGTGCTGCTTTTGCCGCGGCCGGGTTCGCCGAAGACGACCATGTTCGGATTGGTGGCCAGGCCGCGCAGCACCCATTCGATCGGGTGGGCGTAGAACGCGCTGCCGGACAGCGTGTCGTAGCCGATGCGCGCCCCCACGGCCGGGATCCCGTTGGCGGCCAACAACGGGAACAGGCCGCCGATCTCGCTGGTGGTGGCCTGGTACACCGTCATCGGCGCTTCGACCGGGGACCAGCCATGTCCGGCACGGGCCCGGCCGCGACGGGGAGCCCGCGGCCGGTTGATCCGTTGCCCCGTGGAAGAGCGTGGTTCCTCTCGGGATGTTCTGGGGGCGCGCGGTGGGGTCTGGCCACCGTCGCGAAGCAGCTGCGCGGCACCGCGCCGCCGAATGCGGGTCACAGGAGACCTCCTCGTGAGCGGGGTAGGCCGATGCCCACCGGTAGGCAGGCGGCCACGAAGGAACTGTCCTGGGCGAGATCGAGCCGCAGCAGGCGGAACCGGCCGGCGGAGTCGTTTTCCAGTCGGGCGGCGTGGTCCTCGATCTGCCGGTCGGCCGGCGCGGTCACCGCCGCGACAGCGGAGTAACGCACGATCGAGTGACCGGCGGCCACGGCCTGCTCCTGCGCCCGCGCACCGCCGGCTTCCCGCTCATCGACCGCCGAGGCGGAAAATCCCTTGCTGGCCTTGTAGTCGCGCATCACCCCGGAGCGGAACCGGTAGTTCTGCACCGACTTCGAAGCCGCCCGAGCGCCCATCACCTCGTAGTGGATGGCCACGCACCGCCGTTCCCCTGCGGATTTGACCGCCAGCAGGGGTGACAGCGAGCCGAACACGGTCCCGGATTCGGGCATGAGCACGCTGTAGGACACGGTCGAATAGGCGTCGTGGTCGTAGTGCCGCCACCCCGGAGAGGGGGCTTGGGTCGGACCGGCCGCGGCCTTCGGCAGCCCGTCGACGCCGTCGCCGGTCAACTGCCCGGCCCGCAACACCGCCGAGCTGCCGGGGTTGAACCCGGTGCGGATGGACTCGGCCAGAGCCCCACCGGACAACCACTCCACGCTCTCGGCTCCGAGGGCTTTGAACGGATCCTCGAGTCCGTCGAGCACGCGGTAGAGCACCCGCGCGCGGCCCTCGACGCCCCCTCCCGCGGCCGCGGCGGGTTTGCGCAGCGCGTCCTCCGGGCCGGACACCGTCACGAACACCTCGTGGCGCACCGAGACCGAACCGATGCTGCGGTCGAGCTCGTCGACCGCCTGCCGGGTCAGATCCGGCGCGTCGGCGACATCGTGGCGGGCACGCCACACCTCGTACTCGGTGCCGTCGTCGGGCACGGTGCGTACCAGCAGCGACAGCCGGTCGACGACGTCGCGGTGCCCGATCGACAACAGCAGGGTGCCCAGTCGCGAGGCCAGCCGGTCACACTGCTCGGCCGAGAGCATGCCGACCCCGGAGTGGGTCAACCGCGCGGTCGCGCCCCACCTGCCCTCACCGGTGTCGTGGATCAAACACACCCGGCCGTGATCCTTGAACACCGGACCGTCCGGAAAGGACACCCGCTGCAGCACACCGGGCAGATCCGGCTCGTCCGGATCGACCGGATCGCCGGCGGCGACCCGAGACTGCCACCGGGACCAGCCCAACGCCGTCCCGAGCTGGTACAGCAGCAGATGCACCAGCCACCGCAACGCGGGACGGCCCCGCACCGGAACGACCACGAGACAGGTCCCTGTCCCACAGGCCGCGGCCAGGATCAACGCCCGCAGGAACTGCCCGGCCGAGAGGGTCCACAGCACCGGCACCGCCAGCGCGAGGCAGGTCAGTGCCTGCCACGGGGACAGCCCCATGATCCAGCCGGGTTTCTCCCGGCGCGCCAGTCCCCGATACATCCGCACACTGCTCATCAGGTGATCACCGCCGCATCCGCTGCCTCATCGGTGGCAGCGGCACCACCGGCACCACCGCCACCGCTGCCACTGCTGCCGGAACCACCCCCGCCTCCGCGGGGGCCACCGCCCCGGGGACCGTTACCCCCGCGTGGAGTTCCACCACCGGGATCGTCATCACCGCCATCGGGGCCACCACCGTGCTCGGGCGGCTGCGGCGGGGGTTCCTCCTCGCCGGACGGAGCGGTCTCCGCTGCGGTGCTGCTTCCCGCGGAGGAGGTGTGTTGCGGACCGATCCCGTCCGAGGCGGTCACCTGCCCCCGATTGGCCGCAGGAGGCGGCGAGGAGGTGCTCGTCGCTGCTGAGGAGCTACTGTCCGAACCGGACTCCGAATGTGAACCGGCTCCGCTCGTTTCGGCCGACGCCCCGGTTGCGGAAGCACCCCCACCGGTGGTGCTCTCACTCCCACCGGAGGTGTCACCACCGATGCCGTAGCTGGCGCCCTCGCCCTCGGCGTAGTCGGCCATGGCATGGTCGAACCGGAGGGTGTTGGCCGCTTCCTGGGCCCCACCGCCACCACCGCCGGCTTCGGAGAGCTGACCGGCCCCGCCACCGGACGTACTGCCGGCATTGTCACCGGGGCTGGTCAGCTTTTGAATGCCTTGCAGGGCGGGGTTGCCGTTGCCGTAGGAGGCCATGCCCACGTTGGTGCGCAGCGCCACTCCGGCATCGCTTCCGGGATCGACGAAGGCGAACAGTTTGAACACCGCGAACGGTGCCGCCAGGGAAATCATCAGTACACCGGTTCCGGCCAGCAGGCCGGACAGACCTTTCGACCCCCCGGCGATGGACACGCCCAGCACCAACGTCAGTGCCAGCACGGGCTTCATGAGAATGCTGGCCAGCATCCACCGCAGCGCTTTCCAGTACCAATTTTTGGTCACATCGGCCAGCAGCCCGGCCGCAGTGATCGGGATCGTGGCCACCAGAATATAGATCGCAGCCTCGCGGAACAGCATTTCCAGCACGTAGCCGACACCGGTGGGGATGATGCCGAACACCGCGCACAGCCCCAGCACGTTGGCCTTGACGCTGTCCACGGCCCCGTCGGCGAATGAAGTGTGCTCCAGTGCGTCCTGGAAATTGGACGCCTGCAGCCCGTATTCGAGGATGCCGTTGGTCACCCCGTCAGCAGCGGCCAGAAACACGCCGACCATGCCCGTGGTCACCGCCAGAGCGATACCGTACTGCACCGGCCCACCGACCAGCCGCAGGAAGCCACTGCCGCCACGCAGACTGGTCATGGCAAGCTGCCAGAAGAACAATCCCAGCGCGATGACACCGGACAACCACAGCATCATCGGCCACAGAATCGAGATCGGTTCGGTCGTTGGGTCCACCACGAACACCGAGAACCGGTCGGCGAGTTTGAAGGCTTCCCGCAGAATCATCAGGCTGGCGTCCCAGACCGCCTGCATCGCCTGCTCGAACGCCGACGAGAACATGTTCTTGAGTTTGGTTCCGATCGAGTTACCGAGATCGTCGAACGGCCACACCCACAGCGGCCATCGCATTAACGCTCCTTGATCGGTCGGTAGTCGGCTCGCACCGCCGCGCTGCTACCCGGCCAGGCGCTCGGCGCTGCGGCGGGCAACGGTCCCGGCGAGATCCGCCAACGTCCCTCGACGTGGCGCAGGGCTTGGCAATCGCCCACGCCTGCGGAGATCGTCCGTCCCCTGTGGTCCACCGAAAACTGGCCCAGCACACAGGCCACGACATAGCGCTCGTTGTCGGTGGTGCCCTTGATCTGGCCATGGGTGGCCTCGTATCCCACCCGCAGATCCGGCACCGACCCGGTCTCCTTGAGACCAGCGCTGCTGCGCATCGACGTCAGCAGGGAATACAGCCCGGTGCTTTCCGGATTCGGTGCACCGTCCAGGGCGAGCTCGCGGTATCCGCGGGCATAGACGCCCGGATCTCCACCCCGCATCGCCGTCTCGTCCAGCGCCGCGAGCTGGGCCAGCGCGCCCCGCGGGGTGTCGGGAAACCCGGTGGGAATCCACTGCCCCCGCGTGCGTTCCGGGGCGGGGAGCGTGATCGGTGGGCCGGCCCGCTCGGTACTCAGCGGGTGAGGTCGCGCGGCCGCCGGCGGCAGCTGCGCCATCTCCCGCGCGGCCAGGCTCTGCTGGGCGTCCACGTTCCAGTTGCCGCTCTCCCGGCTCGGCTTCGAGGACGGTGTCCGCGGTGTCGGGGAACTCGGAGCGGACCTGTCTTCGGTGATCGAGCGTGCGGTCACCAGTGCCGCGATCAGCACCAGCACCGCCAGCGCTCCCAGTACCGCCGACAGTCCCAGTCGGGCGCGACGTTGCCGATGTCGTTGCTGTGCCGAGGCCCGCATCGTCAGACCCCCGCGAAATGACTGATCAGCTGGTAGCCGATGCCGTACAAGATGCCGCCTCCGAGGGCGCAGAGCATCATGACCACGCCGACTTTGCCCGCCCGGTGGTGATCGACCCATCGACCGCCGGCCCAGACCAGCACACCGACGAAAAATCCGACCAGCAGAGCCACCCCGGCTCCCCATTTGATGTTGCCGACCACACCGAGGATCTGATCGGCACCGGGAGGGGCTTCCGGTCCCGGATTGGGGATCTGGGCCAGTATCGGCATCAGGGCCTCGAAGTGCTGAATCATGCTTGGGATTCCTTTCTGCTCCGGCGCGCGGTGGCACGCCGAGAGGACGCGGGAGCGCTGCCAGCGATGAGGTTCCAGCGGCCCAACAACGACATGACCGCTGTCCGCAGCTGTTTCGGAGTCGGTTCGTCGGTGACACCGGACAGCTCCGTCGTCGGGTCGTGCGGCACGAACACCGCCTCGTCGAGCAGTGCCGCCACACGCCGTCCGGCTCCACCGGGGATCCCCGCGGGCCATTTCTTGGCACCGGCGACCACCAGTTGTGCCGGTGGTGTGATCGCTCCCGTCGCGTTCCACGTCTCCAGCCGAGTCAGCACCTGTTCGGTGTGCAGCAGGCTCGGACGCGTGGCCCGGCACACCACGATCGGACGAACGGGCGGACTCCCCGTCCGCATCCACGCACCGGATCCGGCCAGCGGATGCGTGGCCATCCGCCAGGCGTCGTGGCCGATGTCGACGATGGTGGCGTCGATCGACCCGCTGGTGGGTTTGAAGAATCGGGGCGGCGGCACCATACCCGGTGTGAGCACCGGTAAGTCGGTTTCCACCCGTGCGAGCAGGATGTTGTCGTCGCGCTGGGATTGTCGGACGCGCACCGACTCGTGCGGACCGGGCAGCACCGGACCTTCCGCCGCCGCGGCCGTGGCCAACCCCGACCGGGGCGGTTCGGCGGTGTCGACCAACAACACCCGTTGCCGCAGACTGCTCAGAGCATCGGAGAGCACTGCCGCCACGACCGAGGCTCCCGCGCCGGGCGAACCCGACAGCACCGGAATCACTGCCTCGCCGAAACCGGACCAGTCCGCTGTCGCGTCGCTGAGCGGTGGCAGCCCTTGCCGTTGCACCGCGGCCGCACTCGTCGCGGTGGCCGATGTGACCCGTTGACCTGCCGCAGCACCCTGACTAGCCGTGGTGAGCTCTCCGGCTTCCACCGCAGCGACCACATCGGCTGTGGGCAGGTCCTGCCAACTTCGGCAAGCCAGCCCCGTCAACGTCCGGTCGCAGTGCTCAAGCTCGCCAGCAGCTTCGGAATCGCGATCGACCCGCTCGGTGGTCATGAAGTCGTCACCTCAACAGTGCACAAGATCAAATTCGGACCGAGTAGCAACTTCGTAGAAATAAAAACGAACTCGAAACAGAAGAACACGAAGACAGCAGAAAAGGCCGTCACTCACTAAAGTGTTCACCCGTCAGCAAACGGGACACTATGTCTTCGACAGGGTCGCTCTCGCAGTTCTTGCTGTTCAGGTTTTCGTCGATCAGCTCTTGCCGGTCGGCGGAACACACTCCGCCCCATATCCCCCAGCACATCTCGGTGTTCAGCTCGTGAGTGACTCCGAGAGTCAGGCACTCGGTCCGCACCGGACAGTCGGAGCAGGCTTCACGCGCCTGCCTGCGCTGGATAGCACGGGCCGATGGCCCCCGTGGCTGCTCTCGGAACCACGCATCGGCATTGTCCGTCGAGACGCAGGTTCCGTATTGACCGACCAGTTTCATGAGATCACGCAACGACATAATCTCCGAATGAACTCCACAGAAAACAGATCGCACCCCACATGAGCCCAGAAAAACGGAACTCTCGGGGAAACATCACAGCAAACAAAGCAGCACCAAGCGATGCCGAATAGCACCGATCAAGAAAACATCATCTTGACCAGGAGCGTCCTGACCTCACAATCAGAAAAATACCGAAATTCCTCCGCAACGACACGCACCTTCCCTGATTTTTCGAACACAGGAACGATCCAGAGGTGCGGTTGTTCGCTCTTTTCTCCTCTCATCGAGCAGAGCGTTGATTGTTCCTACGCCGTGTTCGACCGACCTGGTGATCGAAACACCTTCTGTTGACGGGTCTCCGACGAACCGGACAGCAGTCAGCCCTGACTGTCCACTGCTGTATTTCTGCTCCCAGGGAAGCACCGCTCCGGACGGGCCATATCGTCGAGAGCTCTTGTCCGGTATCCTTGACAGTGCAACCTTGAGAGTAGGAACCCTCGACAGGGTTGTCAAGTTTAGTCGACAGTTGATATTGCTGGTCAGGCTTTTACGACACCCTCGCGAGAGGTGGTGAGAACAGTGACCGAGCCCGGGGCAAACGCGGCGGGGGATACGTTCGCCACCAGACTGAGCCGACTTTTCAGCAGCGTAAAGCGTGACGACGGCACCTCGTACGGCAAACCGGAGGTGGCCGAGTTCATCGGAGTGTCGCGAGGGTACCTCTACGACCTACTGAAGGGTAAGAACGAGCCGAGCCACTCCGTCGTGGTC
The DNA here is from genome assembly GCF_013408175.1 of Actinopolyspora biskrensis. Classification (GTDB taxonomy): domain Bacteria; phylum Actinomycetota; class Actinomycetes; order Mycobacteriales; family Pseudonocardiaceae; genus Actinopolyspora; species Actinopolyspora biskrensis. The sequence goes on along the minus strand of NZ_JACBYW010000001.1, from coordinate 487,770 downwards.
AAACTCGCGGACTTCTTCGGCGTCGAACTGGAGTACTTCGCCGACACCGAACGCGGCCGTGACCTCAACCAGCAGTATGACCTGTTGGCGAAGCTGGGCGAGCAGAACGCACGCCACATCGCGGCTCGTGCCAGCCAGCTCTCACCGGAGCAGCTTCGCAGCGTGATGGAGTTCATCGACTTCCAAGCTGGCCGCTCCTCAAAGGACCACCCTTCCGAGTGAACCTCATTTCGCTGACGTGGGGCTTCTCGTTGTTTTATGGTGAGGCCATCCTTGGTCTAGACAACTGAACACGTATTCAAGGTCCTTTCGATGGCCATGCCGCGTTACTGGTCATGCTGGGTGCGGCAGGGAAGTAGGGGACGGTGCGAGCACGTCAGGGAATGGTCACGGTCGACGAGGCGGAGCTCTATTACGAGATCCGCGGTAACGGCACTCCGCTGCTGATCATTCAAGGGGGTTTGAGCGAAGCGGGCACCACGGAGCAGCTCGCCAACGAGTTGGCCGCGCACCACCAAGTGATCTCCTATGATCGTCGTGGTCTGTCGCGCAGTTCCCTTCCGGACGGACAGGCGAAGACACCGGTCACGATGGCGACCCATGCCGATGACGCGGCAGCGTTGCTGAATGCGGTGACGGAGCAGCCCGCCCACGTCGTCGGCCCCAGTATCGGCGCGGTCATCGGGCTGTCCCTGGCACTGCGACATCCCGAACGCGTGGCGAGGCTGGTCGCTCACGAGCCGCCGATGCTGTCGCTGGTTCGGGACCCGGTTCAGGAGTCCGGGCTGGACGAGGTCGCCGCACTCGCCGAGCGGGACGTGCACGCCGCGATTCGGCACTTCGTCACGTTCAGCGGTAACGAACCGCCCGTCTGGGAAGAGGGAGCCCAAGCGGGGGATCAGGTCGGTGACACCGCGGCGAACCTGCGGTGGTTCTTCGCCCACGATTTCCCCGCCGTCCGGCACGCTCACCTCGATCTCGCGCAATTGTCCTGTTCCTCGGTACCGATCGTCCCCACGGGTGGTGATCACGGCCGCGAACGGTGGGAATACCGCTGCGCCGAACAGCTGGCCCATCACCTCACTCACCGACTCGTCGAACTCCCGGGTGGGCACAACGGTCTGGTCAGTCATCCCCGGGCCAGTGCGGCCGCGCTCCGGACACTGTTCACGGAGGTCGGGACATGACCGACGAAGCTCGTGGATGGCGCAACGATCTCCACCTGCGACGCGGAGTCCGTCGTCTTCTCCGCGAACTCCGTCTGGACGCACCGCTGGATGTCCCCCTGCTGTGTGACCGGCTGGCTCAGCGCAGACATCGCCCCATCAGACTGGTGCCCTATCCCCTGCCCGTTCCCGGGGTGTTCGGGCTGTGGATCGGCACGGCCGATACCGACTACATCCTCTATCAGCGCGACACCACCCCCGCCCATCAAGAACACATCATCCTGCACGAAATCGGCCACATCCTCTCCGAGCACGGCAGCGACAACAGCGATGCCGACGTGTGGAACCACCTGTTCCCCGACATTCCGCCCGAAATGATCCGCCGCGCACTACGCCGGGACGACTACGGGCCCGCTGCCGAGCGGGAAGCCGAAATGGTGGCCACCGTGATCAAGGAATGGGCGAGCCTGCTCGACCATCTCCAGTTTCCCCAGGGCAGGCGCGATCGGTTGAGCAACGCGTTCGACGACCACCAAGGGTGGCTGTGATGCTCGGGCCCAACCTGCTCATGTGGACCGCGGCCGTGATCGCCGCAGTATGGAAAACCTCCCAGCTGATCCGCCTCCCGAACGATCGGGGCTTGCGGGTGGTCACCCTGTGCACGGTCCTGGTCGCTGTGGCCCTGTCGGCCCAGCTGGCCGTCAGCATTCCCGGCCTGGCGGGGATCTTTCCCAGCCACTCACCGAAACTGCTGCAGAACGTGCTGCTGACGTTCTTCTTCGCGCTGCTGATCGTGCTGCTGCGTTCCAACCTGGCCCCCACCACTGCCACCCGACAGGGCTACGGAGAGATCGCGCTAGCGGTCCTGACCAGCACCGGACTGATCCTCGCCTTCGCCACCACCGCCCAACAGTGGCGCGGAACCAGCTACCCCGAAGCCGGTCAGTACCCCGGGGTGCTGGCCTTCTACCTCATCGGCAACCTCTACCTCAGCTACGCCACCGCCCGCGGCGCCTGGCTATGCCGAGCCTCGGCGAGGCAGACCTACTCCGGTGCCCGTCAGAGCCTGACCGTGGCCGCCCTCGGACTCACCGCATGCCTGCTGGGAACACACCTGCCCCGCGTGCTGTCCACCACCGGCCGACTACTGCTGGGCACCGACCCCGTCCCCGCAACAGCACACTGGACACCACCCCTGCTGGCCCTCGGGATCAGCGTCTTCTTCCTCGGCATCGGCTACCCCGGCATACGCACCGGCATCACCACAACCCGACTGTGGATCACCATGCGCCGCCAGCACCGGCAACTCCGCCCCCTCTGGGCAGCACTGCACCAGCACTTCCCCACCATCGCCCTATTCACCCCACCCCCACCACACCGCGAAGCCTGGCAACTCCGCCACATGCGACTGCGCTACTACCGCCGCATCATCGAATGCCGCGACGGACTCGTCTGCCTCAGCCCCTACCTACCCGAACCCATCCACCCCGACCACACCCCCGCACACCAAGCACAACTCATCCACACCGCACTCACCAACACCACCCCCACCCACACCACCCCGCCCTCGATCATCGCCGCACCAGCCACCACCGACACCCACGCCGACACCCACCAACTCCTCGCCCTCGCCCACGAATACGCCCAACTGACCAACCCCCACACCACCAACACAACAACCCCGTAAAACGAGCACTGCGCGAATCGCTACAGTCCACCGACACGACGGCGGTCGACGGTAGGATCCTTTGTCGTGACACGGTGGCGGTTTTCGAGGGCGCGTATAACGCTCTCGGTGGTTTTAGGAATCATCGCTCTGATCATCGGCACCACCCTTGCTCAAGGGCTGGATACGGGGAACAATCTCGCTGGCATCGTTGGTGGACTCTCCGGCGCCCTCGCACCGGTATTGCCGCTCATATCACTGAGCAAATCGAGCTCGGATGCACACGATCTGGATGATCGGCTCGCAACAGCGGTGTGGAACGAATGGGCGCAGGCCATCGAGGAGCGGAAGCTGCTGCATCCGCAGCCGCTGCCGGTGCGGTGGCGTCGTTCGCAGCACCCCGTAGCCGGCCCGGTCTCCGCTGCTACAGGCAGCACGTCCACCGGAGCCCGATTCGATCCGCTGCCCGGATTGGAATCTGTGGACCATACACAGCTAGAGGAAGGGGACGCGACTTCCCTACACACCGTGTACGGAGGTTTGGGATCGGGCCGGCTGCTGTTACTCGGCCCGGCCGGATCTGGAAAGAGTGCAGCAGCGATTCTGCTTCTTCAGGATGCGCTACGCTTTCGCTATCAAGCCTCTGTGGAGGCTCGGGAACGGGTGCCCGTTCCGGTGATGTTCACGTTGCACGGCTGGGATCCCACGATCGCTGTCATCGACTGGTTGGCCGACAAACTCGTCGAGAGCTACCCGATATTCCGCAACCACGATCATGCCACTGATATGTTGTCCACTGGCCGGGTGGCCGTATTGCTCGACGGGCTCGACGAAATGCCCGAACACACACGTTCCAACGCACTCACGGCCCTGGCCGGTGTCCCGTTTCGATTAGTCATTACCAGCCGTATTGACGAAGCACTGACCACCGCTGAAACAACGATCCTGGCCGGAGCCGTAGCCCTCGAGCTACAGCCCATCCCTCCAGACAGCGCCGCCCACTACCTCCTGGCAGACCGTCCAGCCCCACCTCCGACTGCCTGGCAGAATCTTGCCGAGCACCTCACCGCGGATGACTCGGACAGTGCTGTCCACCAAGCACTGGCCAACCCGTTGACGCTGAGTCTGCTCCGCGATGTCTACAACCCCGCCGACCCTGTCGACAAGCTCCTCGACACCACCCGTTTCCCCACCGCCACCGACATCGGCAACCACCTGCTCGATCACACGATTGACGCCGCCTACACACCCCGTCCGGGACAGCCACAACCTCCCTACACGATCAAGACCGCTCGCAACGCTCTGGTATACCTCGCCACCCGAATGACCGCAGCGGAAACCCACGACTTCGCCTGGTGGAATTTTCCCGTCGTAATCAGTAACAATCCCATAATCACATCACCCATGCAGCCTCAACGATTGAGACTGGAACCCCGCAGACTCGCAGTCGGGCTCGCGTTTGGCCTCATGGGCGGGCTGGCAGGCGGAGGCATTATCGGGCTTGTGCTCCTGCTCATATTCGGGATCACAGACGGATTCGTGACCGGAGTCGTAGCCGGACTCGTGGACGGACTAGCCCTCGGACTCGCACACGGGCTCGGAATCGGGCCTACGGCTGAGCTGTGTCGGTCACATTTGGTTGATCACGATTTCAGAAGCCCCTCCATACTGTGGAGACAAGACCGGAACAGCATAATCACATTAGCAATCTTAATCGGCCCAGGAACAGGAATCGCAACTGGAACCATAACAACACTTACTTTCGGATTCGCAATCGGAATTATTTTTGGGATTTCATACGGACTGTTTTCCATACTCATTACATTATTGTCCAGTCCCTTTGTGATTGTAAAATTATCTTACATTAGACTCTCGAACAAAAACAGCATTCCTCGCAACATGATCAGATTTCTCGAAGACGCCCGCGCACGGAGGCTGATCCGGACAGTGGGCCCCCTCTACCAATTCAGCCATACCGCTCTCCAGGAGAGACTCGCTTCTGAAAGAATCCGCTCAGCGGAACCATGATCAGACTCCTACGAAGACAATAGGGTTCCCACCTGTGCTGGAGAAACATATCGCTCCTGAGCAAGTTAGGAGGAGAGTCAATAACGAAACGTGCCTTGTGGGCAGCCACTGTCCTATAGCTCGCAGCGAGCTCGTAGGGGCTTGTGTTCTGCTCGAATCCGCCCGGATACGCATGCAGGGAAACGACGAGACCGGCCGGATCGCCCCTTGAGGGCGGAGTAAGTTGCCGGAGCCTCGTGGGCCGGTCGGTTCCACGGTTCGTGACTTGTCCGGTTCTCGGAGGGGCCTGCGCTGCGGAGTACGGCGTTCGTAGTGTGCTGTCCAGAGTCTTCATCAACTGTGCGACGCGGTTCTTCCCCGCGGGAGCACGGGGGTAGCGACGAAGAACGTCGATCAACACGGGCGTGGTGCGCTGACGCGCCCGCCGGATCACCGCCTCCGCCACCGCGGGATCGTCACCGGCGCGCAGCTCGGCAGCTCGGACCGCGTGCGCGCTCGCACGCAGGACGTGGCCGAGCTGGCTCGCCCGCGCGAGCGGATGCAGATAAGCCGCCGCGGCCGCATCCCCCGCGGCACGACCGGCGTTGCAGACGTCTGCTCAGCGGCGGCTCCCGCCGCGCGGTGCGCCTCCAGAGCGGCAACGCGCTGCCACGTCGACCACACAGCACCACCGGCGAAAGCCCGCGCGGCCTCCACAGCAGCACGCGGCCGCCCATCCCCGGGACAGACCTCCTCGAAGACCGCGAGAACGTCGCGCACACTGTCGAGCGCGTAACGCGCCACCACCCCAACTCCCCCACGGTCAACGCGACATCACCCGAAGCGCTCGACACGCACTCCAAGCCCGTCCCCGGCGGACAGGAGGGCCTGCCCACCATCCGCGATGACGAGCAGACCCTCACGCGTACCGATACCCGGAACACCGGTCGGTGTGTCCTGGAAAGGACCGGCGGACTCTAGCCCGCCGGGACCAGGGGGTGTTCCTCTCCGGTCAAAGCGGCCAGGGCTGCGGCGATTTCGGGCAGCCCCGCGCGGACGTAGGTGGCCGTGGCCCCGTCCTGGCCCGCGTGGTCGGTGTGGCCGGCGTAGGCCCGGGCCACCGCGTAGCCGAAGTGGCGCTCCACCCACGTCAACGTGGTGTGCCGCAGCCAGTGGGTGCTGACCTGCTGGGTGGCCACCCACGACAGGTGCTGTCCGAGCCGGTGCCACAGGTGGTCATACCGGCGATGCGTCAACGGTGACCGATTCCGGTAGCGCAACACCCTCCCGTCACCGGAGGCATGCGCACCCCGCTGATCAGCATGCTCCCGCAAATGCCGCATCAACGTCGGCGAAACCGGCTGCCACCGCATCGCATCATTCTTCTCCCGCAGCAGCACCACACACTGATCCGCATCCAGATCAGCCACCCTCAACGCCAACGCACCACCCCGACGGCAGGCCGTCTCGGTGTGCAACCGCACCAACAACGCATCCAACGCCGGATCATTACCCGTCGAGGCGGCCACCCGGTTCAGCTCCGCCACCGGCTGCTCCCCCAACCCGCGCCGCGTACTCGGCAACCGACGCGGCATCGCCACCCGCCGGGCCGGATCCTGCGACTCCGACAGGATCCCGTCGGCCACCGCGTGCCGGTACACACACCGCAACGCCGCGATACAGTGCTCCACCGCGCTGCGCCCACCCCGGGCGTTGCGCCGCAGCACCCGCTGGGCCCGCACCTGCTCAGCCAAGTGCTTGATCTCCGACGCGGTGGGCTCGTCCAACCGCCGAGAACCCCAGAACTCGAGTACCCGTTTCCAGTACGAGCCATACACCCGCCTGGTCCCCGCCGACACCGCCTGCTGCACCACCGGCACATACTCGGCAAACGTCGGCACCACGCAGGACTCCGCCGCGGACCCCACCAGATCCTCCGGCGCCACCCCCATCCGCGCCAACACCAACCGAGCCGCCTCCAGCTCCGACGGAGCGGGACCAGCGTTGCCGGAGTGTTCCACTCGATCACTCATCGAGGCTCACCCCCAGCACGGCCGCGTGCCGCTCGGCCAACGCCGCCTCCACCACCACCGGCGGGTGCACCAGCAACACCCCCCGCTGCGGCGATCCCGCCAGCAGCACACGATCCCCCGCGCTGATCCCGCAGCGCGAACGCGCCCGCGCCGGAACCACCACATACCCCGGCCCGGAAAGCCCGTAGAGCCCGTCCGGGTGGGCCCGCAGCAGCACCGAGCCCGCGAGCACACCGAGCTCGCACCGCTGAGCACGCCCCCAGCCCAGCGCGGCCACCACCGCACGGTCACCGACCCGGCCCGAGGCATCCACCCGGCCCATGCCGAACACCCACGACGACACCCCGGCAGACTCCGGCACCTCCGCCAGCGGAAACGCACGCGGCCACACCCCATCAGCCACCGAACTCCGGGCGGAATCACCACGCCCAGCACCGGGAACCACCGCGGACACGACCGACTCACCCACGCCGACCACCACCCCGGCGGCCACAGCACGGCCCACGCACAGCCAGCGCGTCAAGACATGAGAAAAAGCGGCACCCATGGTGCCGCGCCAACAAACCTTCGAACCTCGCACATCGGGGAAATTTCCCCGGACAGGGTGTCGGAGGGGGGACTTGAACCCCCACGACCATTAATAGGTCACTAGCACCTCAAGCTAGCGCGTCTACCGTTTCCGCCACTCCGACGTGCAGCCCCGGGCCGCTCAATGCCGCCCTCACTGCGTTGTGACACCACAATAACTGATCGGTCCGACCCCCCGTTAACTCCCCCCCTTCTTTGCCGTAAAGATGATAGAAAGACCAGGTGAGCGCACATGTTGATCCTGAAAAAGACGGCTCGGAGACCACCGACCCGGGCCTGCGGCGCGCCGAGGACGAGGTCGTCGATCTCGCCGGCGAACTGATCCGCTTCGACACGACCAACACCGGCGACCCCGCCACGCTGAGCCCGGAACGTCCCGCGGCCGAGTACGTAGCCGAGAAACTGGGCGAAGCGGGCTTCGAAACCACCTACGTGGAGTCCGGCGACACCCCCGGACGCGGCAACGTGATCGCCCGGCTCCCCGGAGCCGACCGGCAACGTGGCGGGCTGCTGGTGCACGGTCACCTCGACGTGGTCCCGGCCGACCCCACCGAGTGGTCCGTGCACCCCTTCTCCGGGGCGGTCCAGGACGACTACCTCTGGGGCCGCGGCGCGGTGGACATGAAGGACATGGTCGCCATGAGCCTGGCCACCGCACGCCGACTCAAACGCGACGGCATCACCCCGCAGCGCGACCTGGTGTTCGCCTTCCTCGCGGACGAGGAGGCCGGAGGACTGCAGGGGGCCCAGTGGCTGGTCGACCACCGTCCCGAGCTGTTCGAGGGCTGCACCGAGGCCATCAGCGAGGTCGGCGGCTACTCGGTCACCCTCGGCGACGGCGTGCGCGCCTACCTGATCCAGACTGCCGAGAAGGGTATTCGCTGGCTCAAGCTGCGGGTCCGCGCCCGCGCCGGGCACGGTTCGATGGTGCACGAGGACAACGCGGTCACCCAGCTCGCCGAGGCCGTGGCCCGGCTCGGCAGGCACCGCTTCCCCATCGTGATCAACGACAGCGTGCGGGAGTTCCTCGACGGGGTGACCGAGCTGACCGGGTGGGAATTCCCCGCCGACGACCTCGACGGATCGATCGCCAAGCTCGGCAATCTCTCCCGCATCATCGGCGCCACCGTGCGCGACATCGCCAACCCCACGATGTTCAACGCGGGTTACAAGGCCAACGTCATCCCCTCGGTGGCCGAGGCCTCTGTGGACTGCCGCGTCCTGCCCGGACGCGAGGACGCCTTCGACCGGGAGCTCGCCGAGATCCTCGGTCCCGATGTGGAACGCGAGTGGGTCGGGCTGCCACCGGTGGAAACCCGCTTCGAGGGACAACTGGTCGAGTCGATGAGCAATTCCCTGCTCACCCAGGACCCAGCTGCCCACACCCTGCCGTACATGATGTCCGGCGGCACCGACGCCAAATCCTTCAGCAGGCTGGGAATGAACTGCTTCGGATTCGCCCCGCTGCGCCTTCCCCCCGAACTGGACTTCTCCGCTCTGTTCCACGGCGTGGACGAGCGGGTGCCGCTGGACGGTCTGCGTTTCGGCACCAGGGTGCTGGACCACTTCCTCCGAACGGCCTGAATCGGCGGTACGGACCGGTCGCACGGCGCCGCTCCCCGCGGCGCCGTGCCGTTCCGGCACCGGCAGCCCAAGTGTGATCGACTCGTGGAACGAGTCCCCTACTTCTGGGAGGTGGTCCCGGATGCGCGCGGACACCGAAACCGCCGAGGGCGAGCGGACACTGCCCCACTGGATAGCGACCTATCTGGAGCACCTGCAAGCCAGGAAACTGGCCGAGAACTCGCTGCGCTCCTACCGCCGCGACCTGGACTCGATCGCGGGCGAGCTTGCCGAGGTCACCGGTCACGACACGGCCGAACTACCCCTGTCCGGGGTGACGGCGCAGTCACTGCGCTCGGCCTTCGCCCGCCACGCGGCCACCCGTTCGGCCTCCTCGGTCACCCGCGCCTGGTCGAGCTGGAACGGCTTCTTCCGCTTCCTCGTGATCGAGGGTGCCACCTCGGGCAATCCGATGCCGGTGGTCCCCAAGCCCCGCACCAAGGACACCACCCCGAAGCCGCTGGACGGCGAGGAAACCCCCGAACGGCTGCTGCGGCTGATCGCCCAGGGAGCGCGCAAGGCCCGCGACCCGTGGCCGGAACGGGATCTGGCCGTGCTGGCCACACTGCTGTGCACGGGGCTGCGCTCGGCGGAACTGCTCGATCTGACCGTGTCCGATCTGGCCGGACGGCGCGGTGAACGCAGGTTGCACGTGCGCGGCAAAGGCGGCACCAACAGGTCGATACCGGTGGACGAATCGCTCGAGAAGGTGCTCGACGACTACCTGGAGACCAGGGGTCAGCGGTTCGGACAACGTCTCCCCGGAGCCGAGCCCCTGTTCGTCAACCACCGCGGCGAGGCACTGCGGCGGGGCGGGTTGCAGTACCTGGTGCAGCAGTCCCTGCGTGCCGCCGGGGTTTCCGACCGCGTCCGGCGTGGCGCGATGGTGCACGCGTTGCGGCACACCTTCGCCACCCGACTCGCCGAGGACGGTGCCAACGCGACCGAGATAGCGAAGCTTCTCGGACACGCTTCGATCAACTCCAGTCAGTCCTACATCGACGTCACCGCTCGTGAACAGCGCCTTTCGGTACGGGCCAACCGCACGCACCGGGTACTGGGGGAGCTCAGCTCACGCGAACGCACCGAGTGAGGGGCGTTCACCCGCCCCAGCGGCTTGGCTCCGCGACCAACGCCGAGACGACTCCGTCGAAATCGGCGATCAGCAGTGTCTCCCCCAGTACGTCGTGTCGGTTGCGCTCCAGCACCGACCCCCCGAGGTCGTTCACCCGTTCCGCGGCCCCGTCGAGCTCTCCGACGTTGAAGTAGCACAACCACCCGACGTTGCCGTCGGACTCGCGGGGAACCGTCCGCGCGGCGATCGCCGAGTCCCGCACCGTGTAAGTGGCTTTCGGGTCGTCCTCGCGCACCGACCAGGTCAGTGACTCGCTCCAGAACCGATCCGCCGATTCGGCCAGTGCCGTGTGCAGTTCTATCCAGCACGGTTCACCGCGACGGGGCCGGGGCGCCCAGGGGCCGTGCTGCGCACGGCCTTTGACCATGCTGGCGAACGTGTCCTCCGGGCCGGTGAGTTCACCGTTCTCGGGGGCCCCGGCGAAGACGAGGTGCCACTGCGGGAGGTGCGAAGAGTGGCCGGGGCGAACTCTGGCACATCTGCGTTCGCCGACCCAGCAGTCGAGTCCTTCCTCGGAGCGCAGAACCGTCCAGTCCAGCAACTTCCGGTAGAAGTGGGTGGTCGCGTCGGGATCGGGAGTACGTAGCTCGGCGCGGCGCAGGCCGTAAACCGCTGAGTTTGGAGGCAACTTCGTAACTTTCTGGCCGGACCTGGAGCGACCGGACGTCTCCTGCCCGCGCGGGCAGCACGTTGATCACTCTTTCGGGGGTAAATTCGGCGTATTATCCTGGCTTGTCTCGTGAATCACAACAATACTCCACTCGGGTGCAGGTTCAGGACCTTCCAGGGGATCAACGGATACGTTCCAGATCACGCGCGCTGTCGAGCAGCTGCTGGGCCAACCCGTGCACCTCGTGCTGCTGGGCCCCTTCCCGCGCCGCGGTGGCAATGTCCTCGGCCGCGCACCGCAGCTGAAAGAGTCGATCCTGCAGATCGTCCAGCTCCTCCGCCGACAGCACGACCGCGTCCTCGGGAAGTCCACCGCGCTGAACCGCGGCCCGACGCTCGTAGGCCCGCTGCCTGCAGGACTGCGCGCAGTACATCCGCGGGCGTCCGACGCTGCCCGCTCCCGGTATCCGACGACCGCACCACGAGCAGTGCCGAGGTGTCCGGCCGCGGGTGCCGAGCGATTCGAGGTCTGACGTTGTCTCCACGCTGCACCACGCTAGTCCGAAACAGGCTCATTTGCGGGCAGCCACGCCGAAAAAATCCCCGTGTCGTTCGGATTCCGCGCACGAACCGGCCCGATTCCGCTCCCGGCCACCGGACGATAGGGGCTTCGCCGCCGCGGAGGCCGGGGCGCTCCGGTTCCCACCCCCGTGCCCGCACACGCGTTCCACGCGAGACATTGGAGCGGTGTTCGGCTCCTTCCCACCGCTGTCCCGGAACCACCCCTTTCTGCGGGGCCCGCATCCACGTGCTTTCGCCCACAGGGGTTGGCACATCGACGACCTCGCGGGCATGGAGAACTCCCTCAGCGCCTTCCGGCGCGCTTGCGCGGAGGGATACCGGTACCTGGAAACCGATGTTCACTCCACTTCGGATGAACACGCCGTGGTGCACCACGACGCGGACCTCGGACGAACCACCGACAGCGCGGGGAGCATAAGCGAACAGCGCTGGTCGCGGGTTCGTTCCGCGCTGATCGCCGGACGAGAGCCGGTGTGCTCGCTGGACCAGCTCCTCGAGGAACTGCCACAGGCGCTGATCAACGTCGACGTCAAGGCCGATTCGGCCGTGGTGCCGACACTGCGCGCGGTCCGCCGGCACAACGCGTGGCACCGGGTCTGTCTGGCCGGTTTCGACGACAGACGTCTGAGGATGTTGCGGCGCAACGGGGAGTTCAGGCTGTTGACCTCGATGGGGCCGGAATCGGTGGCCTGCGTGTGGGCGGGCTCGCACCCGGCCGCGCGTCCCGTGACGGCCCTCGCGCGGTCCGTTCTGGTAAGTGGTGCGGCCGCTCAGGTTCCCCGCACGCACAGTGGCCTTCCCGTGGTCACTCCCCGGTTCGTGGAACTGGCGCACCGCTGGGGCGCCGAAGTGCACGTGTGGACGGTGGACGACTCCGCGGAGATGGCGGAACTGCTGGACCTCGGTGTGGACGGTTTGCTGACGGACCGCCCGGACGTGTTGCGCGAACTGCTGCGCACCAGAGGACAGTGGCACGAGCGTGCGACCTCCCACGCCGGCCCCCCGGTTCCCACGGGCGGGAACGCGGATCGCTGAGTGCTCGCACGCGGGACCGGTTCCCCCGTCCGCCTCCCCGGAGCGGAGCCCCGTCGCACCGCGCGGGGGAGCGGTTTTGAGTGAAACTACGCATTGCTCCGTCCAGCGGTGGCCGAGAAAGGTGCTCGGCGTAATCGACACAGCCGCTCACACCAGGACGGGAGCGCATGACTGCCAACCGTGCGGAAGCCGCACCCGAAACAGCTCGGCGCAGCGAGCACCTCGGTTGGTGTTGGTACGACTGGGCCAACTCGGTGTTTCCCACATCGATCACCACGGTGTTCCTGTCGCTGTACCTGACCGATGTGGCCGCCGAGGCCGCCGAGGCCGCCGAGGCCCGCAACGGGGCCGACGCGTGCCCCGGGGGCGACGCCCTCCGGCGCTGCGCCGTCGAGTTCCTCGGCTGGAGCTTTCCGGCCGGTTCGCTCTGGGGGTACCTGCTGTCGCTGGCCGCCGTGATCCAGGTGCTGGTGCTGCCGTTGACCGGGGCCCTCGTCGACCGCACGGGCAACAAGCGGAGGATGCTCGCGGTCTTCGCGTTCGGCGGCGCGACGGCCACCGCTCTGCTCGCGCTGACGAGCGGGCAGAGCTGGCGCCTCGGTGCGGGACTGTTCGTGCTGGCCAATGTCTGTTTCGGCGCTTCGGTGGTGGTGTACTACTCACTGCTGCCGGAGATCGCCACCGCCGACGAGCGGGACGCCCTGTCCGCGCGTGGCTGGGCCTTCGGCTACCTGGGCGGCGGAGTCGCCCTGGCCGGCCACCTCGTGCTCTACACCGGGCACGAGACGCTGGGCATCGGCCAGGAGACTGCGGTTCGGTTGGTGTTCGTCTCCTGCGGGCTGTGGTGGGCGGTTTTCACGCTGCTACCGCTGGCGAAACTGCGTGATCGCGCTCCCGCCTCCGGAGCGACGGGGCGCGCGACGCTGGGCTCCGGGTTCCGCCAACTGGCGGCGACCCTGCGCCAGGCGCGGCGGTTACCGCTCACCCTGGCCTTTCTCGGTGCTTACATGATCTTCACCGACGGGATCAGTACGGTGTTCAAGGTCTCGGCCCAGTACGGCAGCATCGAGCTGGGGCTGAGTCAGGACGTGCTGATCACGACGATCCTGGTCGTCCAGTTCATCGCCTTTCTCGGCGGCGTGCTGCACGGCCGGGTGGCGGCCGGGATCGGCGCCAAGAGAACGATCATGATCAGCCTGTCGATCTGGGTGGTGGTGTTGATCGCGGCCTTTTTCACCCGCGAGGGCGAGCCAGGGCAGTTCTACGGAGTCGCGGCGGGGATCGGTCTGGTCCTCGGAGGCACCAACGCGCTGTCCAGATCCCTGTTCAGTCAGATGATCCCGCGCGGCAAGGAGGCCGAGTACTTCTCCCTGTACCAGGTGGGCGAGCGGTCGACCTCGTGGCTCGGCCCGCTCGTCTTCGCGGCCGTGGGGCAGGCCACGGGGTCCTTCCGGCTGGCGATCATCTCCCTGATCGGTTTTTTCGTCCTCGGTCTGGCGCTGGTCTCTCCGATCCCGGTGGGCCGTGCGATCCGCCAGGCGGGCAACGAGCCCCCCGAAGTGCTGTGAGTGCGAGCACCGGCTCGGATCCCGCTCGGCCCCGGTCGGCGGGAATGTCGGCGCGGTGCAGCGACGTTGACGGGTCTGAGTGGGCAACGCCGGGTTCGCCCCGGCCCCACCGCCGTGGGAACCTGTACTGCTCACTCGGAACGGTGTTCTCGAGTTTGCTCCGTACGTCGCGGAGCCGGTGACTGCTCCATGTCGGTGACACTGGCCCCCGGTAAGCCGTGCTGTGGCATATTCCAGTACCTTCCGTTACCACCGAAGTGGAAACCGGCATGAACACGAAGAGTGAAGTCAGACTCGTTCGCCACTACGACGGAGGACGTGATATCGGTCCCATTCACACGTGTGGCCACATATGTATTTGGCCTCGGTGACGGGTGCTCTGGCACTATCACCCGTTCGGACGCACCTGTGGGTTACAAGAGTGAGAACGCGTCACGAACGTTCCGCCTGTGCATCTCACGGGTAAGTCAACGCTGTTGACGAGTGAATGCCGTCACCGACGGCAACCAGAAGCCCCGAACCGGGAACAGACGACGCGTCCCCCGTCGTTGCACTCGGTGAGCAAAGCCGCCCGGAAAACCCGGGCCGAAGCGAAAGGAACCGTCATGGCCGACCGCGTTCTGCGTGGCAGCCGGCTCGGAGCGGTTAGCTACGAGACGGACCGTAACCACGACCTCGCACCGCGCCGGACGGTGCGCTATGCCTGCTCCAAGGACCACGAGTTCGAGGTGCCCTTCTCCGACGACGCCGAGGTCCCGTCGACCTGGGAATGCCGTCTGCACGGCACCGAGTCGAAAATCATCGACGGCAGCCAGCCGGAGCAGAAGAAAGCCAAACCGCCGCGCACCCACTGGGACATGCTGCTGGAACGCCGCAGCGTTCCCGAGCTCGAAGAGCTGCTCAACGAGCGGCTGGAGGAGCTGCGTTCCCGCCGCAGCCGGTCCGGCGACAGCTCGAACTGACAGCTCGCACGCACTCGGGCGCCCGGACTCCCTCCGCGAGTCGGGCGCCCGAAACGTTCACCGGCCCCTCAGCCACGCCCACGGGCGAGGGAACGCATCCGGGCACGAAGTGAGTTCACCCTTCTGCGCACCCCCCACTTGGTGACCCGCAGCAGCGCCTCCCGGACTATGGAGCCGCTCATCTTGGACTCGCCGCTCTCCCGTTCCACGAACGTGATCGGGACTTCGACGATCGAGCTGCCCGCCTCCACGGCACGCATGGCCAAGTCCACCTGGAAGCAGTAACCCTGCGAGGCCACCGCGTGGGTGTTCACGCTGCGTAACACCTCGCTGCGATACACCCGGAACCCACCCGTCAGATCGTTGATCGGCACTCCGAGCGCCCACTTGGAGTAGATGTTGCCCCCGCGGGAGAGCAACGAGCGGTACCACGGCCAGTTCACCACGCTGCCGCCCGCGACGTAACGGGATCCGAGCACCGCGCCCGCCCCCCGGGAGCGCAGCGCCTCCAGCAACGCGGGCAGCTGCTCCGGGGCGTGCGAACCGTCCGCGTCCATTTCCACGATCACCTGGTAGCCCCGTTCCAGGGCCCAGTCGAATCCCGCGACGTAGGCAGCGCCCAACCCCGCCTTCACGGTGCGGTGCAGTACGTGCACCCGCTCGTCGGCGGCGAGCTCCTCGGCGAGCTCACCGGTTCCGTCCGGGCTGTTGTCGTCGACGATCAGCACGTGCACGTAGGGCACGGCATCGTTGAGACGACCTACGATCGGTCGCAGGTTGTCCCGTTCGTTGAAGGTCGGAACAACCACCAACGTGCGCGGGTGCTCTCCGGAAACCATCGGTTCCCGCGGCTCAGCCATCCCTGTCTCCTCGCCTGCTCACCGCCGCTCCGGCGCCGCTGTTGCCGCTCCCGGACGCGCGCCCTTCGTTCACGATCGCCAACGTGGGGATTCACCCGCCTCGTCTCGCACGGCGTCCGCGCAGCGTGCTCAGCACCATCGCGAGCACCCCCAGAGCGGCGACTGCCCACGTGACGTACTCCCCGATGCTCGTGGCCGGGGTCGTCGAGGAACGCAGGGGGACCTCGTCGACGATCGTGTCCGCCGTGAACAGATCCGTCCGCCGCGCCACGCTCCCGTCCGGCCGCACCACCGCGCTGACCCCGCTCGTGGCTGCGACGAGCATCGAACGCCCGTGCTCGACGGCACGCAGTCGCGACATCGCCAGCTGCTGGTAACTCATCTCCGAACGCCCGTACCAGGCGTTGTTGGTCGGCACCGCGAACAGGTTGGCCCCGGACCGCGCCGCCCCGCGGAAGACGTCGTCGTAGGCGACGTCGTAGCAGATCCCGACACCGAGCCGCGCGGGCCCCGCGCTCAGCACGCCCGGATCGTCCCCGGCGACCATGTCCCGATCGAAGCGCCGCACGAAGGGGCTCACCGCTCCGGCCACCGAGCGCAGGGGGATCTTCTCGGCGAAGGGAACCAGATGCTGCTTGACGTACTCCTCGCTCGCTCCTTCACCAGGCCCCCAACGCACGATGCGGTTGCTGAGCCTGCCGGCCGAGTCCGTGGCGAGGCCACCGACGATCACGGGGACGCCCAGCCTTTCCACGACGTCGCGCAGTGCCGGGTCCCGCCGCTCGGCCCCCCACGAGCCGACCTGCTCCGGCAACACCACGAAATCCGGGCGTGCGACCCTTCCGGCCTCCACGTCGGCGACGAGCTCGCGCGCGGCCCGGACGTGGTTGGCGTACAACTGCCGGTCCCGATAGAGCAGGTCCAGGCCGACGTTGGGGGCGTTGCCCTGTACGACCGCCACCCGGGCCGTACCCGATTCGGCCGCCGTTCCCAGCGTGGGAGTGACCGCCAGCCCCAGCACCACCGGCAGCAGGGTCCCCGCGACGGGGACGGCCAGCCCGCGCAGCGGTCCCGCGCGCTCCGCTCCACCGGCGGAGTTCCGCCCGGCGCGCACCAGGCGCGTCAGCCCGCGCACCAGCTCTGCCAGTGCCGTGCCGGTCAGTGCCACGCCGAACCCGACCAGAGCCGTCCCCCCGATCGAGGCCAACGGCAACAGCGCCCCGCCGGTCTGGGTGAATGCCAGCCGTCCCCAGGGAAAGCCCCCGAACGGCAGCGCGGAACGCAGCAGCTCCGCCGCGACGAAGACGGCCGATTGCCACACCGGCGCCAGCGGCAGCCTTCCGGCGCGCGCCATTCCCGCCCCGGCGAGTCCGAGGAAGAGCGCCTCCACCAGCCCCACGCCCAGCCAGGGCCACGGACCGAACTGGCCGCCCAGGAAGTCCAGCAGCCACCCGAGCAGCGGCAGCATGTAGGCCAGGCCGAGCACGAAACCGTATCCGAAACCGGCCCGTCCGCGCCGTCCACGCACGACGAGGGTGAACACCGCCAGAGCCACCGGCGCCAGCCACCACAGGTCGCGCGGGGGGCTCGCCCAGTACAGCAGCCCGCCCGCCGAGGCGGCCAGCAACGAACGCGCGAGCATCGCGTACCGCCCCCGGTCTCCGCCGAACCGGGACAAACGCTTCCACGCGCCGGGACGCTCCCGGTTTTCCGGGTTCACCCTGGAGGTAACCAACGATCAACCTTCGTCACTGGGGATTCCTTACAGCAAGACCCGCTCGGTGCTCGGACACCGAGTCACTCACTCCGCGTGGACCGAGCACTCCGGCCACGACGAACCGTTCTGCAAGGCACCGACGAGCGGTCGGCCACCTCGAACGACGGCGCACGCCGCGAAACCGCCCCGACCGGCCGGAGCCGGAGCGGGCCACCCCGTCCCGGAGGTCCCCGCACGCGGCCGGCCCCGAGATCAGTCCTCGTCCCCCGGGTTCCGTTGGTGGATCGTCTCCCCGCGCAGCACCGTGCGCAGGCAGCGCGGCAACCTCGCCTGTGGAGAGACGTCGGGTAACGCGGGCACCCCGGATCGGGGATCGGTGGACCAGCGGCGCACCCTGGTGTCCTGCCCGGCGGGAACCAGCTCGTCGACGCTCCACACCGCGTACGTGGCGGGAGCTCCCGGCACGAGCGTGCCGGTCACCCCGTCGTCGGCACCCGCCGCACGCCAACCGCCTCTGGTGTGCGCGTTGAACGCCGCCCGCGGGGAGATCCCGAACCCTTCGGTGCGGTGGTGCACGGCCGCTCGGATCGCTTCCCACGGACCCAGTTGGGTGACAGGGGTGTCCGAGCCGAACGCGAGCACCAGCCCACTCGAAGCGAGCTCGGAGAAGGGATTCAGCCGGGCACCGCGCTCGGCGCCGAGCCGGCTCGCGTACATCCGCGTGGTGCCTCCCCAGGAGGCGTCGAAACAGGGCTGCACCGAGGCGGCCACCCCGTACTCCGCGAGCTCCGCCGCGAGTCCGCCGTCGATCATCTCGAGATGCTCCAGCCGGTGCCTGCCGCCGGCCAGCGCGGGAGTTCCGAGCACCCGTGCGGCGCGCCGGAACCCCTCGCCGACCTCGGCCACTCCGGCGTCGCCGATCACGTGGAAACCGGCCTGCACACCGTTGCGGGTGCACTCCACGAGATGTTCGGCTATGGCGTCGGCGTCCAGGTACAGCACTCCGGAAGTTCCCGGCGCGTCGGAGTACGGTTCGCGCAGCGCTGCGGTACGCGAACCCAGCGCCCCGTCCACGAACAGATCACCGCCGAGCCCGTGCACCCCCAGCTCCCGACCCTTCTCCAGCGCACCGAGCTCACCCCAGTAGCCGACGACCTCGGGGACCCCGCCCCGTTCGGAGAGACCGAGCAGATCCGCCAGGTCGTCCGCGCCGGAGATGTCCGGTCCCGCGCACTCGTGCACACTGGCGATCCCCCTGGCCGCCGCGTGCCGCAGGAACGCGGCCTGGGCCTCCCTGCGCTGTGCCGCGCTCAACGACTCGCGTGCAGCGCTGCGCGCGTGGTGGTGAGCCACTCTGGTCAACGGACCGTGCGCGTCCCACCCCTCGGCACCTCTGGCGAGCGGGGCCCGCTCGATCAGGGCGCTGGAGACGAGCGCCGAGTGCACGTCGATGCGGGACAGGTACACCGCCTCCCCGCGGGCGGCGTCGTCGATCTCGGCCCGTGTCGGTGGACGCTGCTCCGGCCACCAGCTCTCGTCCCAGCCGTGCCCCCACACCAGTCGGCCCGGGTGTTCGGCGACGTAGTCCCGCAGGGCGTGCAGGAATTCTGTCAGCGAGGCGCATCCGGTGAGATCAAGCCCGTTGAGCAGCAACCCGCTCGAGGTGGCGTGGACGTGGGAATCGACGAACGCGGGAGCGACGAAAGCACCGTCCAGGTCGACGATCTCGGCTTCCGGATGCAGCGCACGACCGACCGTGTCGGTGCCGACCCAGGCGACCGTCCCGTCTTTGACGGCCATCGCGGTGGCATCCGGGTTACCCGGCGAATAAATCCGCCCGCCGAGCAAGAGCGTGGTGTCGGACATGTATCGGACCTGACCCCTGTAATTCACCGTCGCGTGTGCAAACTGCGCAAAACCGGCACCGACCGTCGTTCAGCGCGCTCCGGCCGCGTTTCGGAGAAGCCAGCGCGGCTCGTCGCCGTCGGTCACGATCGCCGGGAGTAGCTTAACCCGCCCCCTGTCGTCGATCGACACAGCCGACCCGCTCAGCTCCCACCACGCTCACGCCTCTCGTCGGCGGAAGGATCGGAAGTTTCCTGACCAGGCAATACGGTGCCAGAGGACCCGGAGCTCGGTTCGTCATCCTCGGTGACCGACACCACCTCGCCGTCGATGACGTCACCGTCCCGGTTCCCCTGGGAGCGCCGGTTGCCGTCCGCGGGGGGAGTTTCGGTGAACGCACCGGGGCCGAAACCACCCGTCCCGGACGCGTTCATCCGCTCCCGCATCCGCTGCTGCATGCGCTGCTGCTGCCGTTCGGCGCTGCGCCGCAGCCGCTTGCGCAACAGCGCCCTCGTTGGCGGGAGCAACAGGACCAGCCCCGCGAGGTCGCTGACCAGACCGGGAAGCAGGATGAGCAGCCCACCGCCGCCGATCAGCATCCCGTCCGAGATCTCACGTTCGGGGGGACGCCTCATCCGGGTTGCCTCACTGAACTCGCGCAGGGCCTTGCGACCCTCCCTGCGCAGCAGCCACGAACCGATCAGCGCGCCGGCGAGCAGCAGTCCGATGGTGGGGAGGGCCCCGATGGCCTGCCCCACGAGGATGAGAACGCTGAGCTCAACGGCGACACCGACGAACAACAGGACGAATACGGGCACGTCGCGCTGGCACCTCCACTAGGGGGTTGTTTCCCGGACAACGCTCGAAGAGCCGAATTTACTCCCGGACACGCTTACATCCTCGGATTCGGGGTTCCCGGGCACGGAACCGCCACCAAATCCCGGCCGACACCATGCCGCCTCCCTCGCCCCGGGCCATAAACTCTCCACGTGATGCGAACGCGCTTGGCGAAACTCCTGACCCTGTTCCTGGTCGGCAGTGTGTTCGCGCTGGTCCTACTGGTCAGCGACCGACCGGTGCCCGTCCCCCCGCAACCGGAGCCGGACCTGCCACGTGCCGTGGTCACAATGGGTGACAGTACCCTCTCCGGCGAAGGAACGGGAAACTACGTGCCGGGCACGGACGGTCGGAACGGCAACTGGTGCCACCGCTCCCCCGAAGCCGTGGTTCACCAGCTCTCCCTCCCCGCTGACGTGAAGCGGATCAACCTGGCCTGCTCCGGTGCGCGGGCGAGTCAGGTGGGACTGGACCCGCGGGGGAGTCCTCCGGAGGGTTCCCAGGCGCGGAGACTGGCCGAGCTGACCGAGCGCTACCGGATCACCGACATCGTGGTGGCCGTCGGTGCCAACGACGATCCCGACTTCGTCGGGGTGCTCAACTCCTGCGTGAACGCCTGGGTCGGTCAGCAGGAGGGGGGATGTTCGGAGCGGCTGCGCGCGCAGTGGCCGCGCAGGGTCGACGAGATGCGCCCCAAGGTCTCCGAAGCTCTCTCCGACGTGCGGAGCGTTATGCGCAGGGCGGGCTACACGCGCGGGGACTACTCGCTGGTGCTGCAGTCCTACGCGTCCCCCGTGGGGCCAGGAATCCGGTCCGACCTCCAGGACCTGTCCGGTTGCCCGCTGCTCGGCTCGGATGTCCGCTGGGTCCGGCGCACCGCGGTCCCCCAGCTGTCCGAGGGGCTCCACGAAGTGGCCCGGCAGAACGGCGCCGCCTTCCTGGACCTCTCGCGGGCCGGGTACGGGCACGAGGCGTGTACCGCCTCCTCGCCTCCGCCCGATTCGGAGTGGTTCCGGCGGCTCGCCGTGGACTGGAAGGCCCTGGAGCACGAGAAGCGGGCCCCGCACGCGATGCAGGAGTCGTTTCACCCGAACGCGCGGGGTTACGAGCGCATCGCCGAGTGCCTGAGTGAGTTCCTGGACAGCGACCGGAACACGGCGCGGTGCGTGCCGAACGGGCAGGGCGGGGTGCGCACCACGACCGCGGAACGGGCGTCCGGGGACTGACCGGTGTTTTCCGCTCGGGGTGCCGTTACGACTCACAGCGGAACCTCTCGCGGGCTCGTGAGCGGTCGTCCCGACCTCGGGAAGCGGTTCACCCGACCAGGAAGGCCTTGACGAACAGGAAAACGGGTTTGGTGCTCAGTTCCGCGTAGGCGTCGGGGGACAGCTCGTTGAGCTCCGGCAACGGGTGGGGTTCGTCGACGGTGTGCACCACGAAACCGGCCCGGTGCAACTGCTCGAAAACCGCAGAGAGCGGCCTGCGGTAGAAGGAGACCGAGACCTCCTCGCCTCCGACCGGCCAGGTCTCGGAAACCAGCTCGGTGCGCAGGTAGTCCGGCCTGCCGAACCACTGCCAGTCCGCGGCCGGGTGGTGCACCGAGAAGACCAGTTCCCCACCGGTGACCAGGCAACGGTTGAGCTCGCCGAGAAGCGGTTCCCAGTCCGGCAGGTAGTGCAGCACCAGGGAGGCCACGGCCAGGTCCACACCGGCCGTGGGAACCGCGTCCAACGGTTCGGAGAGATCGCCCACTTCGAACCTGGCGTGTTCGCCCAGTCTGCCACGGGCGAGCTCGATCATCTTCGGCTCACGGTCCACCCCCAGTACGGTGGCGCCGCGTTCGACCAACTGCTCGGAGAGAACGCCCGCGGCGCACCCGAGGTCGAGCACGTGCTTGCCGCGCACGTCGCCGGCCAGCTCGAGAACGGCCGGGCGGTCGTAGTAGGCGTTGGCCGGGCTGTGCTCCGAATGCCGCGCGTAGGCCTCCGCGAACTGGTCGTAGACCGTATTACGTGCCACCCGACCACGGTATTCGAATCTCGGTCCGTCTTCACAGCGAGCGGCACACCGCCCGCGGGCATCGCCGTTCCCACCCGGCACGGCGGACACCGTCGTCCTGCGGTGTCCGCCGTGCCGGGGCACCCCGCCTGTCCCCACCCGAGCGCGGCGCTCCGGCAGGTCTCAGAGCTCGGGCGCCCTGTTCTCGAACGGCGTCGAGAGCACCACGGTGGTGCGGGTGGAGACCTGAGCCGCTTCTCGGATCTGCCGGAGCAGGTCCTCGAGAGCCAGCGGCGAGGCCACCCGCACCTGCAGGATGTAGGACTCGTCCCCCGCGACCGAGTAGCACGACTCGATCTCGGAGAGGTGCTCCAGCCGCTGTGGGTAGTCGTCCGGCGCTGCCGGGTCGGTGGGGGTCAGCGATATGAACGCCGTCAACGGCAGCCCGATCTGTTCCCCGTCGACCCTGGCCGTGTAGCCGCGCAGCGCCCCCCGTTGCTCCAACCTGCGGACACGCTGGTGCACCGCCGACACGCTGAGCCCGACCTTTTCGCCCAGTTCGGTGAAGCTACAGCGGCCGTCCCGCAGCAGTTCCCGGAGGATCGCACGGTCGGTGGCCTCCAGCTCGGAACCCTGCGCGGCGTTTCGGTCCGTCACGTCGGTAGCACCACCAACTCGTGCGGCTGGTTGTTCACGCTTTCCACGCCCTGCTCGGTGACCACGACGATGTCCTCGATCCGCGCACCCCAGTGCCCCTGCTGGTAGATCCCCGGTTCGATGCTGAACGCCATCCCCGGTTCGAGGGAGATCTCGTTGCCACCCATGATGTAGGGCTCCTCGTGCACGTCCAGGCCGATGCCGTGCCCGGTGCGGTGCACGAAGTAGTCGCCGAATCCGGCTCGCGCGATCGGCTCGCGGGCGGCGGCATCCACTTCGGACGGGGTGGCGCCGGGGCGAACGGCCTCCACCGCCGCTCGTTGCGCGGCCTGCAGCACCCCGTACGTCTCCCGCACGTCGGACTCGCGCGGTTCCCCGAGCGAGTAGGTCCTGGTGCAGTCGGAATTGTAACCGCCGGGAATGGGCCCGCCGATGTCCACGACGACCACGTCGCCCTCGTGGATCACCCGCTCGGAGAGCGCGTGGTGCGGGCTGGCCCCGTTCGGTCCGGACCCCACGATCACGAACTCGGCCGCGGTGTGTCCTTCCTCGACGATCGCCCTGCTGATGTCGGCACCGACCTCGGCCTCGGTGCGGCCGACGCGCAGGAACTCGCTCATGCGGGCGTGCACCCTGTCGATGGCCGCGCCCGCGTCGCGCAGCGCCTGGATCTCGGCGGCGTCCTTGCGCATCCGCAGTTCACGCAGCACCGAACCGGCGAGCACCTGCTCGGCGTCCGGCAGGGCCGAACGCAGCGGCAGCGTGTGCAGCGCGGGCATGGCGTCGGCCACAGCCACCCGCGAGGGAGACCCGCCGTCCCTGCTCAACAGATCGGCGACCATCCGGTGGGGGTCCTGCCCGTCCACCCACGTCGCCATCTCCATCCCCAGTTCCCCGGCGGGCACTTCGGCGTAGCCGAGCTCCTCGAGCTTGGGCACCACGAGCACGGGCGGGGCAGCGCTTCCGGCCGCGGGGAGTACCAGGCAGCTGAGCCGTTCGAAGGACTCGCCGTCTACTCCGATGAGGTAGCCGAGGTCGGATCCCGGCGAGATCAGCAGCGCGTCGATGTCCGCGCTGGCAGCCGTCTCGGCAGCGCGCTGTAGCCGCGCCGAGAGAACCGTTGGGTCCTGCTTCATTGCACCGGTGGACATGGCTCAACCCTAAGGGGTCCTCCCGGAAGCGCGTCGAACGGAGCTCCCGCGGGACGAGCCGGGGGGCGGCACCGGGGCGCCCGACGGGAGGAGGAGGCAGGAGCCCCGGCACCGACACGGTCATCATCCCGTGCCCGCGCACCGGCGCACACAACACCGGGATGACGAAAGCCGTAACTCCTCCCGACCGGGAGGTTCCGCCGAGCGGTCCCGGGCGAACCGCTCGGCGGAGGAACCGTGGCGGAGCGGTTCACCCCCGACGCGCTGTCCCGCGGTCGCGTCAGCCTCGTGCTCGGGCGGTCTCGGGCGGTCGAGCTCTTTCCAGCTCGGCCCGAACAGCGACAGCAGCAGAACCGCCGCGTAGCTCAGGCTCGTGCACACCACCGTGCCGCGCAGCCCCACGCCCAGCCGGTCCCGGCGCAGGTAACCGAGCCCCGCGGCGAACTCGCGGCGCAGCCCCGCGCGCTCGCCGCCGTCCACCGCGGGCAGCCTCCACAGCGCGTACAGCACCGCCACCGCGGCGAGCAGCACGAAGCCCCACCACAGCACGGGGCTGCGCGCCACCGGCCCGGACAACGCCCGCGCGGACACCGCGCTCACCACCGCGAAGGGAGCCACGTAGTAGGAGAAGAGCGGGTGGAAGAGCGCGGACGCGGCGAGCCCCCGGCGAACGCTCCGGCCAGCGCGAAGGTCAGCAGCGTCACCGGAAGCCGCACCCGGGAGCAGATCCTCTCCGTCAGCACGGCGACGGGAAGCCCGAACAGCAGCACCGAGGGAGCAGAGACCCCGGCCGTCACCGTTACTCCCACGAGCACCTCGCGGACCTCGGTGCTGCTCATCCATCCGAATCGCAGGGCATCCGCCGTGCCCAGCAGGAAGAAGAACCCCGGCACGACGAGCAAGGCGTTCTCCGCTCGACACGAGAAGTGGTGACCCGCACACGGGCTCGCCCCACGGGCGGGAGCTCATCCCCGTTCCCACGAGCATTCGCGGGGAAAGCGCCGACCACGAGTTCCGGGATCAGCTCGCCGGTTCGGCGTCCAGATCCGTGCTCAGCAGCGCGACCAGCTCGTCGAGGACGGAATCGGCCTCCTCGGAGTCCGCGGCACCGAGCTCGACCTCGTCACCGTGCTCGACCCCGAGGCCCATCAGTCCGAGAACGCTGGCAGCGTCCACCGGTTCCCCGGCGGCCCCGTCGGTGACCTTGGCGATCGTCACGGGCACGGGCTGGGCTGCGGCCGACTTGGCCAGCAGGGCGGCGGGACGGGCGTGCAACCCGACTCCGGAAGCGATACCGACACGACGTCGCGGCATGATTCGACTCCGTTTCCACTGTGTTTTCCGTTCCGCGGACGCGCGCTCAGGCCGCGACCGGCGACTCGACGGATTCCGAGCGAACGTTCTCGGCAGCACGCCGCCCGAAGGACTTGGCCACGGTCACGAGCAGGGCGGACAGCGCCACCCCCGCCACGATCGCGAGTGCGTACAGCGCCGGAGAGCCCACGAGAGGCAGGACGAACAAGCCCCCGTGCGGGGCGCGCAGCGTCACGCCGAACATCATGGACAGCGCACCGGCGCCCGCTGACCCGACGATCATGGACGGGATGACCCGCAGCGGATCGGTGGCGGCGAAGGGGATCGCCCCCTCGGTGATGAACGAGGCGCCGAGCAACCAGGCGGGCCGGGCGCTCTCCCGCTCGGCCGCCGTGAACCGCTTGCTCCGCAACGTCGCCGCCAGGGCCAGCGCCAGCGGCGGAACCATGCCCGCGGCCATCACCGCTGCCATGATCTCCAGCGCCGTCTCGCTGCCCGTGGTCAGACCGCCGACCGCGAAGGTGTAGGCGACCTTGTTGATCGGACCGCCCAAGTCACAGGCGATCATTCCGCCGAGCAGCGCTCCGAGCAACATCGCGTTGGCCCCGCCGAGACCGTTGAGCCAGTCGGTCAGCGCGGTCATCACGGCGGCTATCGGCCTGCCGAGCACCACGAACATCAATACGCCCACGATCAGGGTCCCCAGCAGCGGCAGCACCACCACGGGCATGATCCCCGCCACGGCCTTCGGGACCCTGACCCTGCGCAGTCCGGCGACGACGGCGCCCGCGAGCAGTCCCGCCACGAGCCCGCCGAGGAAACCGGCTCCGACGGACATCGCTGCCGCACCGCCCACGAACCCGGGAGCCAGGGCGGGCCGATCGGCCATCCCGTAGGCGATGAAACCGGCCAGCACCGGCACGAGGAACTCGAAGGCGGCCGAACCTATCTGGTTCGCCAGGGCGGCCCAACTGGTCAGGGTGGCCGGATCGAAGTGCTCGGTGACGTCGGGGGCCTCGGTGATCCGGTAGCCGCCGAGAGCGAAGCTCAGCGCGATCAGCAGCCCGCCCGCGGCCACGAACGGGATCATGTAGCTCACGCCGGTCATCAACCACTGGCGGAGCCTGGTGGCCGAACCGGTTCCCTCCGCGCCCGCAGTCGCGGACTCCGCGTGGTGCTGCTCCTCCGCGCGGTGGGAGTCCTCCTGCTCGGACGCGGGGACCGCGGCACCCCGCTCAAGCAGCTCGGCGGCGTTCTCCACGGCCTGCTTGACCGTGCCCTCCACGATCGGCTTCCCGGCGAACCGGTCCCGGTCGGTCACCCCGACGTCGGCCGCCAGGACCACCGCGTCCGCCGCACGGATGTCCTCGGTGGCCAGCGGGCTCGACCCCGCCGAACCCTGGGTCTCGACCGAGATCTCGTCCCCGCGTTCGGCCGCGGCCTGCTCCAGCGCCTCGGCGGCCATGTAGGTGTGCGCGATGCCGGTCGGACAGGCTGTCACCGCGACGAATCTCATGGCGTGACCTCCTCGCGAACGTACTCCGCCACCGCGGCCGGGTCGTCGGATTCGGTGAGGGTTCGTTTGAACTCCGCCCGCACGAGCCTGCGCGCCAGCGCGGCCAGCACCGACATGTGCTCGGAATCGCCGCCCTGCGGCGCGGCGATGAGAAAGACCAGGTTGGCCGGTCCGTCCTCGGCGCCGAAGTCGACTCCTTCCTGGCAACGCCCGAAGGCCAGCGTCGGCGCGGTCACCGCTTCGGACCGGCAGTGCGGAATGCCGATACCGCCCTGCATCCCGGTCGACATCTGCTTCTCCCGCTCGGCGACGTCGGTGAGGAACCGTTCCAGGTCCGTCACACGCCCGGCGGTGACCAGCCGCTCGGCCAGGCTGCGCACGGCGGCCTGCTTGTCCGGGGAGCGCAGGTCGAGATCGACGAGGTCGGAGGTGATGAGCTCGTTGTTCACAGTGTCACTCCATCGAGATGGCGGTATTCGTCCACTTCGGTCACCCGGACCGACTCGACACGCAGGTCACCCGGGGAGGGCATCCGGCTCCCGGAGAGTTCGACTCCCGCGGTTCCGTAGGCGACGGCGTGCCGCAGCGCTTCCGGCCCGTTCGCGCCTGCCAGCAGGAAGCCCGCGAGTGCCGCGTCCCCGGCGCCGACCGTGCTGCGCACCCGCCGGGCCCGGCTGCTGGCGTGCCAGCAACCACGCGCCTCCACCAGCACCGCCCCGAGTTCCCCGAGAGTCACCAGCACGGCGCCGACGTCGTCCTGCCGCACCTCACGGGCGGCGGACACGACCTCTTCCACGTCGGACAGCTCACGTCCGACCAGTCCGGACAGTTCGGACAGGTTCGGAGCGAGCAGGTCGGGAGCCGCCCGCCGGGCCTCGGCCAGCGGGGTCCCGGAGGTGTCCACCGCGATACGGGCCCCCGCCGACCGCGAGGTACGCACCAGTGCGGCGTGCAGGTCCTCCGGGCAACCCGCTGGAAGGCTTCCGCAGGCCACCACCCAGTCGGCCCGCGCGGCGAGATCGCCCAGCCTGCTCCGCAATCCCTCCAGCTCGCCCCTGTTTAGCGCGCTGCCGGGCTCGTTGATCTTGGTCGTCGTCCCGTCCGGCTCCAGCAGCGTCAGGTTGGTTCGGGTGGCACCTTCGACCGGAACCTCGACCACGGACACGGCCTCGGGAGCCAGCAGTTCGGCCAGACGGCTGCCTTCGGCTCCCCCGGTGGGCAGCAGCGCGACGGCACTGTGATCGGCTGCGGCCAACGCGCGCGCGACGTTGACCCCTTTACCACCGGGCTCGAGCAGGGACCGTTCGGTGCGGTGCACCGCACCGCGTTCCAGCTTTCCGAGCGCCACGCTGCGGTCCAGGCTCGGGTTCGGGGTGACAGTGACGATCATGCCAGCACCACATCCGTTCCGGCCGCACGCAGTTCCTCGGCGGCGTCCGGGTCAAGACCGCTGTCGGTGACCAGCACGTCGAGTTCGGAGATGCTCGCGAACCGGCTGAAGTGGTCGTGGCCGTACTTGGTGTGGTCGGCCAGCAGCACCCGCTGCCTGCACGCGCGCACCATGGCGGCCTTGACCGCCCCCTCGGCGCTGTCCGGTGTGGTGCATCCGCGATCGGCCGAGAAACCGTTGGCCCCGAGAAAACCGAAGTCGAGGGTCAGTCCGGCGAGAACGTCCCGGGCCCAGGACTCGACGGAGGCCAGGGTCGTGGCGCGCACCCTGCCCCCGAGCAGGTGCAGATCGCAGTTGCCGCGGTGGGCCAGCTGGTTGGCCACCGGAAGCGAGTTGGTCACCACCGTGAACTCACCGGCGGGCAGCATCCCGGCCAATCTGGCCGTGGTGGTTCCCGCGTCCAGCAGCAGTGTCCCCCGTTCCGGCACCCGCTCCAGTGCCGCGCGGGCGATGCGGTCCTTCTCCGCGGACGCGGTGGTGTCCCGCTGCGCCACCTCCGGTTCGAAGTCCAACCGCTCCAGTGGAATGGCGCCACCGTAGACCCGCCGCACGAATCCCTGGCGCTCGAGAGCCCCGAGGTCGCGCCGGATCGTTTCCGGAGCGACGTCGAGCTCCTCGGATGCCGTCGCGACATCGATGCGCCCCTCCTGACGCAGCCGCTGCGTCAACAGTTGCCGGCGCTCTGCCCCATACATGCCCGTTTTCCTCCGATTGAGGTTTGATATTGCCTGATTCTGCCCGTTATTGTGGTGTTGTCAATACCACATTCACTTCCGAACCGATCCAGCCGGCCGCACGCGCAGCCATCCCCCGCCGGACGCGCTCGAAGCACTTCCGACAGCAGGGTCCGTTCGGCTCGGTGCTCAGCCAGCGCGGGGTGCGTGGGTCGAGCGCCCCGCAAGGCGGCGGGGCACGTGGCGCAGTCGACCACTCGAGGCGCCCCGCAACACGGCAAGGCGCCGGATCGCGCGCCGGCCGACCGGTTGCGGCAAAGTTCCGCTGCGAGTTCCAAGCGGGGGCCGGGTGCCGGGACACCGCGCACGTGCCAAGCTGAACGTCGTGCAAACCCCCGTTATGCTCGTCGACGCCGCAGGACTGTGGTTCCGCTCGTACTACGCGCTGCCCGAATCACTGACCGCCCCGGACGGCAGTCCGGTCAACGCGGTACGCGGTTTCTGCGACACGCTCGCCAGACTGCTCACCGAGCGCTCCCCGGGACGACTCGTGGTCTGTCTGGACAACGACTGGCGTCCCGAATTCCGCGTGCGGGCTCTGCCCTCGTACAAGAGCCATCGGGTCGCCGAGGAAGCACCGGAGGCGGAGGCGGTTCCGGACACGCTGACACCGCAGATTCCCGTGATCCTGGACCTGCTGGCCGCTCTCGGGGTCGACACCGCCGAGGCCGAGGGGTACGAGGCCGACGACGTAATCGCGACGCTGGCGGAGGCGGAACGGGACGACCCGGTGGAGGTGATCACCGGGGACCGCGACCTCTTCCAGCTGGTGCGGAACGAGCCCACCCCCACCCGGGTGGTCTACATGGGAGGCGGGCTCAACAAACTCCAGGACTACGGTCCCGCGGAGCTGGCCGAACGCTACGGCCTGCCGGACGAGGGCACCGGAAGGGCCTACGCGGACATGGCGGTGCTGCGCGGGGACCCCTCGGACGGGCTGGCCGGGGTAGCCGGGATCGGGGAGAAAACCGCGGCGAAACTCGTCTCCCGGTTCGGCTCGCTGGAGGAACTGCTGGAAGCCGCCGCGAACGGCGACACGGGACTGACCCCGCGCGACAGGGAGAAACTCGTCGAGGCGAGCGAGTACCTCGCCGCCGCGCCGAGTGTGGTGCGCGCGGTCACCGACGCACCGGTCGAGCACAGCCTGCCCACGGACATTCGGCGCGACGAGCCCGTCGACGCCGCGAGAGTCTCCGAGCTGCAGCGCGACCGGGGGCTCGGCAGCTCGGTGGACCGGCTCGTCGCGGCACTCGGCTGACCCCTCGGGACACGAGCCGTCCGCCGCGTTCCTTCAGAAGTGCGTGCCGCACCAGGCCCGCTCGAGGGTGGCGAACAAGCGGTCCGCGGGGTCGAGGGCCTTCGGATCGTGCGCTTCGATCAGGTTCGCCTCCGCCAGAGTGGACGGACGTGCCTCACCGAACAGCAGCGAGGCGAGCTCGGCGACGTCGACGCTCAGCTGCGGGTCCCGCTCGGTGGGCTCAGCCCCGTCCGGGCCGACCAGGTAGCAGCCGGCGTTGTCCGGTAACAGCCCGTCCCGCACCTCGAGCACCACCGGTTCGGCCGTGCCGTAGTCGCGTTCCCGGAGCATCGCCGGCACGTCGACGGGACGCACCCACAGTCCGTCGTAGACATCGCGGACCCGGCTCTGGCGGCTGTCCGTCAGCCACCACTCCAGGGGCTCGTCGATCGGACGCTCGATGGCCACCACCTCGTCGGCCAGATCGACCCCGAGCAGGAACCACCACAACGCGGCCGTGGCCGCCGGACCGGCCGCGTGCAGATCCAGCAGGCGCAGAGTCGTGCGCCCGTCCCCGAAGCGGTAGTCGTTGCCGCTGGGCACCCACACGGCGAAACCGTCGTCGATGCCGTTCGGGTCACTGTGGACCGCGATCACCGCGTGGTCCCCGTTCGAGTCCCGTCGGCGGAGATGTGTCAGCCACCAGCTCGGCGGGCGCGCGATCATCCCGGCCCGCACGACTCCGAGGCCGCGGTACAGCCCGGGCAGGATCTCCGCCGCCTCGTCCACACCGACCAGCCTGACCCGGCCACCACCGGGAGCCCGGTCGCGTGGCGCCGCCCGCGCGGTCTCCAGGGCCACGGTTCTGGACCTGGTGGCCACCCCGTAACCGAAACGCCCGTAGATCGCGGTTTCCGAGGCGTGCAGCATGACCGCCGCCTCACCACGCCGGCGGACCTCGTCCAGCTGGGCACGCATGAGCTCGGTGAGCACGCCGCGGCGCGTCAGGTCGGCGCGGACCCCCACGGCGGTCACGGCCGCCGCGGGCAGCTCCGCACCGCCGGGCAGGGCCAGCGAACTGGCGAAGGACATGGTCGTCCCGGCCAGTTGCCCACCGATGTGGTCCCCCCACACCCGGCCGGGCTCGTAGCGCTCGGCCAGGAGCCGCCACCCCTCGTCCGTGACCGTCGGGGCGTTCAACGCCTTCCGGAAGAGGTCGTTCGAAGCGCGGAACTCGGACTCGGTGAGGGGACGGACATCATGTTCGGTCACTCCCCCATGATGCCTACCGCCACCCCGGAATCTCGAACGGTTTCACTTCACCGACCGCAGGTCCCGCTCCGGCGACCCCACGACGGCCTCGAGGCTGCCTCGGATCGGCCGGACTCGATCAGCCGGGACGCTCGACGGCGTAGGTGCCCTCCTCGTCCTGCACCACGACCCGGACCCGCTCGTCGTCCCCACCGGTGGAGACTTCGCAGGTGAAGCTGTGCCCGGGGCGGACGGGTTGGCCGGAAGGGCAGGAGACCGACTCGACGCCCTCCATTCCGTAGGAGTCGCGCACGATCTGACGCACCCCGGCCTGCACCGACCCCGCGTCGAGCACGCTCCGATAGAACCAGCCGGGGGCCACGAAGCCCAGAAACGCCACCACCAGAGCCACCAGCACCGTGAAAGCGGCGAAAAACCACGGCCGGAGCTTTCTTCCTCGACCGGAGGAAGCCGCGTACGTTCCGGGCAGTGCCGC
The DNA here is from genome assembly GCF_013408175.1 of Actinopolyspora biskrensis. Lineage (GTDB taxonomy): Bacteria > Actinomycetota > Actinomycetes > Mycobacteriales > Pseudonocardiaceae > Actinopolyspora > Actinopolyspora biskrensis. The sequence goes on along the minus strand of NZ_JACBYW010000001.1, from coordinate 455,733 downwards.
ACCCCCGGCGGAGCAGTCCCACGACTCCCCGCCCGGCCAGGCGCCGGAAGTCCCGGGAGCGGTGCCGGCGGTCTCCCTGCCGTCTCCACCACCCGGAGGTCCGTACGCACGGTACGGGTCCCCCTCCCACTGGCTCCCGGACGGCGTCGCCGGGTCCGGCCACCCCTCCGGACTCCGGTGCGGAGGGGTGCCACGAGGATCACTCATTCACCCCTCCGGAGGAAACTCGATCGTGTTGGCTCGGCCGACATCGAGATCCGATCCAACCACAGCCGAGGCGCCGGACGGCAGGTGGGCGGCGCTCGGGGACGCTCGTCGAAGCGGTCTTCCCCCGGGACCTACGACAACCCGAGCGGAAGGCACCGGTCGGGATCAGACGGAACCGGCCGCGACCACCCCGCGCCTGATCCCGCTGAGCGCCTTGTTCGCGGCCGAACCGACCGGATCCTCGCGGCCCACGACCTCGCGGATCTGATCCAGCAGGTCGATCACCTGACGACACCAGCGCACGAAGTCGCCCGCGGACAGCTCGTGCCCGGCCGTGGCCGAAGCGGTCAGCACCTTCTCCAGCGAATCCCCCCTGGCCCAGCGGTAGACCGGCCAGGCGAATCCCGGATCGGGCTCACGGGTGCGATCCAGTTTGTGCCTGCGCTCGTCGTCCTCCAACTCGGCCCACAGCTCCCAGGTGGCCGACAGCGCGTCCGCCACGGCGCCCGGGGGCACCTCCGGAGCCGAGGGGGAGTCACCGCGTGCCTCGTAGACCAGTGAGGAAACCACGGCGGCCAGCTGGGCCGGTTCGAGGGCCCGCCACTTGCCCACCCGCAGGCACTCGGCCACCAACAGGTCCGACTCGCTGTAGATCCTGGACAGGCGCTTGCCGAACTCGGTAACCGGATCGTCCGGCTGATACGGGTCCAGGTAGTGCCGTTCCTCCAACAGGGCCGTGATCCGGTCGAACGACCGAACGAGGGAGTTCGTCGTGGCGGCCACCTTGTTCCTGATCTGTTCGGTCTCCCTGCGCAGCCTTTCGTGCCGCTCGGCCCACCTGGCGTGGCTCTCCCGCTCGGCGCAGCCGTGACAGGGGTGCGAACGCATGGCCCGCCGCAGACTCGCCAGCTCCTGGTCGCTGTTCGTGTCCGCGCCCTTGTTCTTCCCGCGCCGCCCCCCGCTGGTGCTCACGCCGGTCTCGCGCAACGTGTTCGCCAGATTGCGCCGCGACTTCGGCGAACGGACGTCGACGTACTTGGGCAACTTGATCCTGTCCTGGGCCTCGACCGGGTTGGTGAAGTCGGCCACCGACACCCGTCCGGCCCAGCGGTCCTCCGTGACGACCAGCGGACGCGGCTCCTCCATCGGATCAAGGCCGGGATCGATCACCACGGCCAGCCCGGAACGCCGCCCCGATGGAATCACGATCACGTCACCCTTGCGGAGCTTCTCCAGGGACTTGGCGGCCTCGGCCCGCTTGGCCGCCTTGTTCTGCTTCGCGAGCTCCTTCTCCCGCTCGGAAATGCGTCGGCGCAGCTCGAAGTACTCGGCGAAATCACCCTGATCGCAGTGCATCGCCTCGGCATAGCCCTCGAGCGCCTCGGTGTTGCGCTCCACCCGACGGGACTGGCCGACCACCGAACGGTCGGCCTGGAACTGCGCGAAGGACTGCTCCAGCAGCTCCCGAGCCGCTTCGGAGCCGACCCGCCCGACGAGGTTGACCGCCATGTTGTAGCCGGGGCGGAAGGAGGAGTGCAGCGGATAGGTACGTGTCGAGGCGAGCCCCGCGACCTGCTTGGGGTCCATCCCCGGCTGCCACACGACCACGGCATGGCCCTCGACGTCGATACCGCGGCGTCCCGCCCTTCCGGTGAGCTGCGTGTACTCCCCGGGGGTCAGATCGACGTGCGACTCGCCGTTGAACTTGACCAACCGCTCCAGCACGACCGTGCGCGCGGGCATGTTGATCCCGAGGGCGAGAGTTTCCGTGGCGAAAACCGCCTTGACCAGCCCGCGGACGAACAGCTCCTCGACGGTTTCCTTGAAGGCGGGAAGCAGTCCCGCGTGGTGTGCTGCCACTCCACGCTCCAGGGCCTCCCGCCACTCCCAGTACCCGAGCACCTCCAGATCGCTCTCGGGGAGCGTACTGGTGTACTCCTCGATCACCTCGCGGATCTCGGCCAGGTCGTCTTCGGTGGTCAGCCGCAGACCTGCCCGGACGCACTGGGCCACGGCAGCGTCACAGCCCGCACGGCTGAAGATGAACACGATGGCCGGGAGCAGCTCGGCGTCCTCGAGCTGGGTGAGCACGTCCACCCGCGAAGGCTGGAAGAACCTGTTCCCCCGGTGCTGAACCCGCTTCTTGCCGTCCGGCCCGCGGCGCACCTTGCCCGGCGCTCCCCTGCTGCGACCGAGCTCCCCGGTGTGACGCAGCAGCTCGGGGTTGATCTTCAGCTCCCGGTTCTCCGTCTCACCGCCGAACAGGTCGAACATGCTGCTTCCCACCAGCATGTGCTGCCACAGCGGAACCGGGCGGTGCTCGTCGACCACGACGGTGGTGTCCCCGCGCACCTCGACCAGCCACTCGCCGAACTCCTCGGCGTTGCTCACCGTCGCCGACAGGCTCGCGAGCTGCACGTGCTCGGGCAGGTGCAGGATCACTTCCTCCCAGACCGCCCCCCGGAAGCGGTCCGCCAGGTAGTGCACCTCGTCCATCACCACGTAGCCGAGCGTGTCGAGGGTGCTCGAACCGGCGTAGAGCATGTTGCGCAGCACCTCGGTGGTCATCACGACCACCTGCGCGTTGCCGTTGATCGAGGTGTCGCCGGTCAGCAGCCCCACCGAGGCGGAACCGTAACGTTCACAGAAGTCGGTGTACTTCTGGTTGGAAAGCGCCTTGATCGGAGTGGTGTAGAAGCACTTGTGCCCTCCCCCGAGGGCGAGGTTCACCGCGAACTCACCGACTACGGTCTTGCCCGCCCCCGTCGGGGCGCAGACCAGCACCCCGTGCCCGTCCTCCAGGGCCTGGCAGGCGGTCCGCTGGAACGCGTCCAGTTCGAAGGACACGTCCATCGTGAACGCGTTCAGGCGCGGGTGGGCACCGCGGGCACGGTGGTCGTCGGTACGGGCCTTCGCCGGATCCACCGGTGCGGCGCCTGTCTCCGTGGTTTCGGTACGGCTGTCAGCCACACTCCCAGACTTTCATATCCGCCCCGGGAATGTGCCAATCGCGGTGACATTCACCGCACGGGAGGCGCGGGGAGCCCGCACGTCGCGCGCACGGCCTCCCCGCTCCGCGGTCTCGGGGCTCCGATTCGCCGGCCGGACGGGGGCTCCCCGGCGCGGCGGCGCCGAAACGAGCCCCCACGGGCCCCGAGCGGAAACCTCGATCAGGTCGCCTCGTCGTCCCCGTGAGTCGCCGACGACGTACCGGTCGTGCTCAGCTCGGAAGCACGGGGGTCCACGTCCGAGGGAGCGTCGGGGTCCTCCGCCGAGTCCTGCTCACGCTGCTTGCGTTCCTTGGAGCGGTCGTGGGAGTGGCATATCAGCAACGCGACGGAGTACAGGACGCACAGCGCCGCGCCGAGCACCAGCATGGAAATCGGGTCCTGCGGGGTGGCCACGGCGGCGAAGATGAACAGGGCGAACACGCTTCCCCGCCACCAGCCGCGCAGCTGGGCGTAGCTGACCACGCCCGCCCTGTTGAGCATCACCATGACGAGGGGGAGTTCGAAGCTGATACCGAAGAACAACAGCATCAGCAGCACGAAGTTGATGTACTCGCCACCGGTGAGGGCGGTGAAGAACTCGTCCCCACCGAAACCCACCATGAAGGTGAGCCCCTTCGGAACCACGAAGTAGGCCAGCAGCGCTCCCGCGACGAACAGCAGGCTGCCGATACCGACGAAGATCCTGGCGAACTTGCGCTCCTTCGAGTGCAGCCCGGGAGCGATGAAGGCCCAGAACTGGTACAACCAGACCGGACTCAACAACACCGCGCCCAGCGCGAGACCGACCTTGAGCTGAAGCATGAACACTTCGAACGGCCGGGTCTGCATGAGCTGGCACTCGCCGTTCGGGGTCATCCGAGCGCTCTCGGGCAACGAGCAGTACGGCCCGGTGATGAGGTCCCCGAGACTCGGCAGAACGAACAACTGGTTCGAGAACCACCAGAATCCGAATACCCCGCCGATCAGCACCCAGAGCAACGCCACCCCGAGCCGATGACGCAGCTCGTAAAGGTGATCGACGAGGCTCATGGTCCCGTCGGGATTGCGGCGGCGGCTGTACTTGTTCCGATCGCGACCGAATCGTTTACGACTACGACGCGGACTGTCTTCCACCGTCACAGCCCCGGATCAGTTCGTGGCGTCGTTGCGGTACGCGCTCTCGGCCGGGCGCTCACCGTTCACCCGGTCCGCCCCCGGAGCGGCGAAACCGTCACGCTGCGGTTCTCCAGTGGTGAGCTGCTGTGGTTGCTCCTGCTCGGTCTTGGACCGCGAGGCGGTTTCCTCGTCCTGCTTCATGCCACGCGTCTCGGCCTTGAACACCCGGGCAGACTGCCCCAGCGACCTGGCCAGTTGCGGCAGCTTGGTGGCACCGAACAACAGCACCAAGACACCGACGATCAGAACCAGCTCCCACCCACCGGGAAAACTCATGTCCGCACACCTCTCTCAAGCCTGCTGCCACGGAAATACTACGCCCTAGCCGTCTGTTCTCAACAGCTTCGATCCGGTCGACGCCGCCGCAGCGCCACCCCGATACCGGCGACCCTGGCACGCAACAGTCCCGCCCTGTCGGCGAGATCGGTCGTCACCGCGGAACGGACGGCGTGGAACCGCCGCACCGAACGCAGCGTGACCAGCAACGAAGCCGTCAACAACACCAGGGCCAGCACCAGCAGCCCCGCCATGAACGCATAAGGCACGAGCAACACGGTAACCCCCTCAGGTGGACAACAGGTGACCAGAGCGTTCCAGTGCCGCGTACGCACGTTGTCGCACCTCAGTGGCCAGATCCTCGGGAGCCGTCACCCTTCCGCGCCCCCCGAGCCCCAGCACCAGCCGAACAATCCATGCCCGATCGGAGTAACGCAGCACCACCCTGGTCCGGCCGTCCGGGAGATCCGCCCGTTCGTCGACCGGGTAGTACTCGGCGACCCAACGTGCCTCCGGCTGCAGTTCCAGCTCCGCGCTCGGCTGGTCCGGCAGCGGCCGGAACGGACCGGCCGAGAAGTCCGTGCTCCGCGCCTCGGCCGGCGGCCGGGCGTACTCGTCGAGCGACTCGGCCTCGTCCACCCGATCCAGCCGGAACAGCCGAACCCCGCGGGAACGGCGGCACCACGCCTCCAGATACCCCCGTCCCTCGAGCAGCACCAGTCGCATGGGATCGACAGTGCGCTCGGTGATCTCGTCCCTGGACGCCGTGTAGTACCGGATCCGCAGCGCCCTGCGGTGCTTGACCGCCCACTCCACCGTCCCACCGGTATCGGCGGAAACGGGCCCGGGGGAGTCGTTCAGACCGACGACCACCCCGGAGGGGTTAGCCCGCCCGGCCGCGTTCTCCACCTTGGCGAGCGCGCGCCGCACCGCGTCCGTGTCCGCGATGCCGGGGGTCTCCGAAAGCGCACGCAGCGCCACCTGCAGGGACGTGGCCTCCTGACCGGTCAGCCGCAGCGGTTTGCGCATCCCCGCGTCGTAGACGACGGTCACGGTGTCCCCGCTGAACGAGAGGTCGATCAGATCACCGGGTCCGTAGCCGGGGAGTCCGCACATCCAGAGCAGTTCCAGATCGCGCCGCAACTGCTGCTCGCCCACCCCGAAATCGGCCGCCACCTCCGAGACGGCCACGCCGGGCCTGCTCACCAGGTAGGGCACCAACGCCAACAGCCGCGGCAACCGCTCGATCGTGCTATTGCCCACGGTTCTCACCTCCGACGGCGGCCAGGGTGGCCAGATGGGCCTCGCGGACGGCCGTCCGCAGGGATTCCGGCTCCAGCACCGCGACGTCCGGGCCGTACCCCGCGATCCACCCGACGGCCGTTTCCGGGTTGTCCAGCTCGAGGCGAACCTCCTGCCCGGCCACGCCGTCGAGCTCCCGCTCCCCGAGAACCTCGGCGTGGCGCCGTACGCCCTGAGCACGCCCGCGAGCCGTCCAGAGCCGCACCGAGGTCCGGGCAGGCACCGTCGGCTCGGCACCGGTCACCAGATCCAGCAGGTTCACCTCGGGCGGGCAGCACACCTGCCCCTCCTCCCCGAACGAGCGCACGGACCCGCTGATCCGGGACAGGCGGAAACAGCGTGCCGCACCGCGGTCCCTGTCGTGTCCGACCACGTACCAGCGGCCCCGCCAGGCCACCACTCCCCACGGTTCGACCGAGCGCCGTCGCGCCACGTTGTCCACCGGCCTGCGGTAGTCGAAAACCACTGGACGCCCCTGCCGGACGGCCGTCAGCAACGGCACGAACGCCGGTTCGTCGGCGCGGACCTTGGGTTCGATCGGCGCGGGGGCGGCGTCGTCGACATCGACCCCCGCGGCGCGCAACTTGCGCAGGGCACCACGCGCGGCGTTGCCCAGTTCGGGTGATTCCCACAGCCTGGAGGCCAGGGCAACGGCCGCCGCCTCGTCGGGTTCCAGCTCGATGTCGCCCAGCTCGTAGTCGCGGCGAGCTATCCGGTAACCGTCGATCCCGTCGAAGAAGGAGTTGCGTCCCGTCTCGAGCGGAACCCCCAGATCACGCAGCTCGGCCTTGTCCCGCTCGAACTTCCGGTAGAAGGCTTCGTCGCTGGTCGTCTCGGCATAGCCGGGAACGATGTCCCTGATCCGTTCCGCCGTCAGGTACTGACGAGTCGACAGCAGACACAGCACCAGGTTGACCAGGCGTTCGACCCGCGGGATCCCCACCGGGCCAACTCTAGTAGAGCTTTTCCGGTTCGGTCCCCGCAGGTGCTCGCTCGGCGGAGCCCCCGCTGCCCCGTGAGCGGCCACCCCTGCCCCCCGGGGAGCGGTCGACGAAACGCGGGCAGGAGGCCGCTGTCGCTCGGTGCCGGCCTCACAGCGGAGGCTCGTGGCCGGACCAGGGCCGTGCCCCTTCCAGCTGGGCCGCCAGCCGGAAGAGCATTCCCTCCCCCGCGAGGGGGCCGACGAACTGGACCCCCAGGGGAAGCCCTTCGGGGTTCCAGTACAGCGGAACCGACATGGCCGGTCTGCCCGTTATGTTGGCCAGCTGGGTGTACGGAACGTGACGCAGATTCTTCCGCGCGACCCGGTCCACGGCACCGCTGGAACGCAGCAGCCCGCCCAGCCGCAACGCGAGGCCGGCGCGTCCCGCGGCACGCAGCGCCGGTGGAGTGTCCAGCTCCCCCACCCGCACCGGAGGCCCGGCCAGTCCGGGTGTGAGCAGCAGGTCGTGACCGCGGTGGAACTCGGCGAGCTTTCGCGTGTAGTCGTGCCAACCGTCCAACAGCGCGCTGTACTCGGGAGCGCCGACGGCCCGGCCCGCGGCGGCCAGCAGGCGGCTGTCCAGTTCGAAGGCCCGCTCCGGAGCTCCGGCGATCCGTGCGGCCTCGTCGAGGGACACGGCCAGTTTGACCGACCAGGCACGCAGGAAGTCCACGGACAACGCGTCCAGGTCGACGGGTGGCTCCACCGGCTCGACGTGGTGGCCCAGCGACTCCAGCAGTCGCGCCGCGTCGGTCAACGCCTCCACGGCATGGGGGTGCGGACGTCCCAGCGCGGAGCGTGCGGTGAAACCGATCCGCAGCTTTCCCGGTTCGAGCGCTGTCTCGGCGGAGAAGGAACGCGGAGGTTCGGCCGGAGCGTAGGGCCCGGCCGCGCTCCCGCCGGCGACGCTGTCGAGCGCGGCCGCGCTGTCCCGCACGGTCCGCGAGACCACACCGTCCAACGCGGCCCCGTGGAAGTTCTCCGCACGATCGGGCCCCGCGGGCACCAGTCCTCTCCCCGGTTTGAGGCCGAAGACCCCGCAGGAGGCGGCGGGGATCCGAATCGAACCACCACCGTCGCTGGCGGCCGCGACCGGAACGATTCCCGCGGCCACGGCGGCGGCGGCGCCTCCGGAGGACCCTCCGGGGGTCCGGTCCGGGGACCAGGGGTTGCGGGTGGGCCCGAAGGCCTCCGGTTCCGTGACCGGCTTGGCCCCGAACTCCGGGGAGTTGGTCCGGCCGAACGGCACCAGCCCCGCGTCCAACCAACGACGCACCACTTCGGCCGTGTCAGCCCGCGGGACCTCCGCCAGCGCCCTGGTTCCCGCGGAGGAGGGATGCCCGGCCAGCTCCTGCTGCAGGTCCTTGAGCAGGAAGGGGACGCCGGCCAGTTCGCCCCGGCCCGCTCCGGCCGCCAGTCCCCGGGCGGTTTCCTCCGTCGTCCTGGTGACCGCGTTGATCCGGTCGTTGACCCGCGCACAGCGTGCGAGCGCCGCGTCCAGCGGCTCGGATGCCGAGACGGCGCCCTCGCGGACCAGTCCGGCCAAGCCCACACCGTCGTGTTCGCGGTATTCCGAGTAGTCCACGCCGCCCCTTTCGTCCACGCCGTCCGCGCCGAACGCGTCCGGGCGTACCGAACAGGGCGCGGATCACAACGAGTGGATCAGACGTTCCACCCGCTCGTCCACCGCACGGAACGGGTCCTTGCACAGCACGGTGCGCTGTGCCTGGTCGTTGAGTTTGAGGTGCACCCAGTCGACCGTGAAGTCCCTGCCAGCCCCCTGGGCCGCCGCGATGAAGTCACCGCGCAGCTTCGCCCTGGTGCTCTGCGGAGGCGTGTCCTTGGCCGCTTCGATGTCGCCGTCGTTGGTAGCACGGTCCACCAGGTCCTTGCGCTGCAGCATCTCGAACAGACCACGGCTGCGCCGCATGTCGTGGTAGGCGAGGTCGAGCTGGGCTATCCGCGGGCTCGACAGCTCCAGGCCGTGCTTGTCGCGGTAGCGCTCCAGCAGCCGGTGCTTGATGGCCCAGTCCACTTCCCTGTCGATCAGCGAGTAGTCCTGGTACTCCACCGCGTCCAGCGCACGTCCCCACAGGTCCATGATCCGATCGGTCATGGGGTCGGAGCCGCGTTTCGCCACGTAGTCCACCGCGCGGCCGTAGTACTCCCGCTGGATGTCCAGCGCGGAGGCCTCCCTGCCCCCTGCCAGCCGGACCGGCCGACGTCCGGTGAGGTCGTGGCTGATCTCCCTGATGGCCCGGATCGGGTTGTCCAGGCTGAAGTCGTGGAACTGCACGCCCTGCTCGACCATTTCGAGCACCAGGTTCACCACCCCCACCTTCAGCAGGGTCGTGACCTCGGACATGTTCGAGTCCCCGACGATGACGTGCAGTCTGCGGTACCGCTCGGCATCGGCGTGCGGCTCGTCGCGGGTGTTGATGATGGGGCGGGAACGCGTCGTGGCGCTGGAGACGCCCTCCCAGATGTGCTCGGCGCGCTGGGACAGGCAGTAGGTGGCCCCGCGGGGTGTCTGCAGCACCTTGCCCGCACCGCAGATCAACTGGCGCGTGACCAGGAACGGAAGCAGCACGTCCGCGATGCGGGAGAACTCCCCCGAACGACCGACGAGGTAGTTCTCGTGGCAGCCGTAGGAGTTGCCCGCCGAGTCCGTGTTGTTCTTGAACAGGAAGATGTCCCCGCCGATGCCCTCTTCGGCCAGCCTGCGTTCGGCATCGGTCAGCAGATCCTCGAGTATCCGCTCACCGGCCTTGTCGTGGGTGACGAGTTGGACGAGATCGTCGCACTCGGCCGTCGCGTACTCGGGGTGCGAGCCGACGTCGAGATAGAGCCTGGCGCCGTTGCGCAGGAACACGTTCGAGGAACGGCCCCACGACACGACCTTGCGGAACAGGTATCTGGCCACCTCGTCCGGGGAGAGCCTGCGTTGCCCGTGGAACGTACAGGTCACTCCGAACTCGGTCTCGATGCCGAAGATCCTCCGTTGCATGCCTCCACGGTAGGCCTCTTTGTCGAACTCGGCGGTCCGCCGTTCGGGGACGGAAGTCACAGATTCCCCGCGAAATCATCACACAGGGTGCACGTTCCCGGGTTCCGAACCGCGACGCGGACTCCCCGAGCCACGACCGGTCCGAGCCGGTCGTGGCTCCGAAGACCACGGGCCCCCGTCGTGGCCCCGGACGGCACCCGGGACGGCATCAGGTCGCCGAGCTGCCGTTTTCCGCGCCCGGAGTCCCGCTCTCACCGTCAGAGGCGCTCTCGTCCCCGGCTCCCGAGCCCGAAGAGCCGTCCCCTTCGCTCGGAAGCAGCTCGCGCAACGCCGCCCCGGTGATGCGACGGAACGTGCGGTGCGGCCTGGACCGTTCCAGCACGGCCACTTCGAGCTGGGAGACTCCCAGTTCGCGGGATCCCTCACCACCGGCGACCAGCGCGCGCACGGCCTCCCGGATCGCCGGTTCCAGCTCCATGCCGTCGGTGAAGGACTCCTTCAGCGCGGAAGTGACGGTCTCGGCCTGGCCGCCCATCGCCACGTACTGCGGCTCGTCGACGATGGAACCGTCGTAAGTCAGCCGGTAGAGCTGGTCGGCGTCCGGTGTGGCACCCACCTCCGCGACGCAGATCTCCACCTCGAACGGCTTGACCTGCTCGGTGAAGATCGCGCCGAGCGTCTGCGCGTAGGTGTTCGCCAGGGCACGTCCGGTGACGTCACGGCGGTCGTAGGAGTACCCGCGCACATCGGCCATCCTGATACCGGCCATGCGCAGGTTCTCGAACTCGCTGTAGCGCCCCACCGCCGCGAAACCGATGCGGTCGTAGATCTCCGAGATCTTGTGCAGGGTGGTCGAGGGGTTCTCTGCAACGAACAGCACCCCGCCCGCGTACTTGAGCACCACCACACTACGTCCCCGAGCGATGCCCTTTCGGGCCAGCTCGGAGCGTTCGCGCATCAGCTGCTCTGGCGAGGTGTAGAAGGGCATCGTCACGGCTGTGCACTCCTGGCTCGAATCGTGCTGTGCCGAGTCGGCACATGGCGCTTGCTCCGCACACACTGCGGCGAACGACGAGGACGGGTGCCCCGAACCGTGGGTCCGGGGTCACCCGCGGCGATGATTCGGCGGCTCAACCACCCGGGTTCTGCTTACGCCCGGCGACCACCTCTTCGGCGACGGCGGCGGTGCGTTCCTCGGACAGCCGCACGGCTCCTTCCGCCCCGGTGATGGTCACCACCGTCGGGTAGATCCGCCTGGCGACGTCGGGCCCTCCGGTCGCGCTGTCGTCGTCAGCGGCGTCGTAGAGGGATTCCAAGGCGTTGCGCACCGCGGAATCGATGTCGGCCTCCGGGTCGTGGCGCTTCTTCAGCGCGGACTTGGCGAACACCGATCCCGAACCCACCGCGTGGTATCCCGCGCTCTCGTCGTAACGCCCGCCGGTGATGTCGTAGGTGACGATCCTTCCGGCCCGTTCCGGGTCCTCGGAGGCGGTGTCGTATCCGGCGAACAACGGCATGACGGCCAGCCCGGCCATCGCTCCCTCGAGATTGCCACGCAGCATGGTGGCGAGCTTGTTGGCCTTGCCGTCCAGCGAGAGGGAGACCCCCTCGATCTTCTCGTAGTGCTCCAGTTCGACCGCGTACAGCCGCACCATCTCGAGTGCGATGCCCGCGGTCCCGGCTATCCCGACCGCGGAGTAGTCGTCGGTCACGTAGAGCTTGTCCATGTCCCGCTGCGCGATGAGGTTGCCCATGGTGGAACGGCGGTCGCCCGCGAGCAGGACGCCGCCCCGGAAGGTCAGAGCGACGATGGTCGTCCCGTGCGGGGCCTCCGCCGAAACATCGGCGTTGTCGGAAAGCTGTGGCATCAACTCGGGGGCCGCGTCTCGGAGGAACTCCGTGAACGAGGCGGATCCGGGGGTGAAGTACGCGGGGGGCAGGGCCTGACCCGGGTGGCCCCGAGTCGAGCTGGAATCCATGGGCGACATCGTCTCCTGCTCGAAGTAACTGGCGTCACATGGTCGGTCGTGCACACTCTATGCGGTGCGCACGCACGCCGGTCGGCCCTCCGGGCCGACCGGCGTCGTACGGAACGATCTACTGTCCACCCTTCTGGACGTAGGCACGCACGAAGTCCTCGGCGTTCTCCTCCAGGACATCGTCGATCTCGTCCAGGATGGTGTCCACGTCCTCGCCGAGCTTCTCGCGACGCTCCTGCCCGGCGGATTCAGCACCGTTCTCCTCGTTTTCCTCGTTGTCTCCGCCGCCGTGCCGCTCAACCTTTTCCTGGGACATCTCGCCTCCCGGTGGTCTTGTCGAGGATGCCCGTCCGAGCGGGGAGCACCCGCCGAACTCCGATGTCCCGGACGCCTCCGGCGCCCGAACCGAACATCGAAACATCCTGGTGTGAACACTACCTAGTCAACCGGCTGCACGCCCAGATCCGAACGGTGACTTTCCGATCTTTTCCGCACGTGGGAGTCACCCTTTCGGAGGTCATCCTCCGGTGAGCGAGTCCACCAGGTCCTCGGCGCTGCTCGCGGCCTCGAGCAACTCCCCGACGTGGGCCTTGGTCCCGCGCAGCGGTTCCAGGGTCGGAATCCGCACCAGGGAGTCCCGACCCAGGTCGAAGATCACCGAGTCCCACGAGGCCGCGGCCACCTCGTTGGGGTAGTGCTCGAGGCAGCGCCCCCGGAAGTAGGCCCTGGTGTCCTCCGGCGGGTTCGTCACCGCCGAGCGCACCTCCTCCTCGGAGAGGATCCGCTTCATCGAACCGCGGCTGACCAGCCTGTTGTACAGCCCCTTGTCCATCCGCACGTCGGCGTACTGCAGGTCGATCATGTGCAGCCGGGGGGAGCTCCAACCGAGGTTGTCCCTGCTGCGGTAGTTCTCCAGTATCTTCAGCTTGGCCGGCCAGTCGAGGCGGTCGGCGCAGTCCATCGGATCGTTGCCGAGCATGTCGAGGGTCTCGCCCCACGTGCGGACCACGTCCCTGGCCGACTCCCCGCCGTGCGACTCCACGTACGCGGCGGCCCGTTCGTGGTATGCCCGCTGCAGGTCCAGCCCGGTGAACCGACGGCCGTCGGCGAGCTCCACCTTCTGGCTGAGCTCGGGATCGTAACTGATCAGGTGAACTGCCTTGACCGGATCCGCCAGCCTGAGATCGTCGAAGCGGTACCCGTCCTCGATCATGTCCAGGATCAGGGCCGTCGTTCCCAGCTTCAGGTAGGTCGCGGTCTCGGCGAGGTTGGCGTCACCGAGGATGACGTGCAGCCTGCGGTACCTGTCCGCGTCGGCGTGCGGCTCGTCCCTGGTGTTGATGATGCCGCGCTTGAGCGTGGTCTCCAGCCCCACCTCGACCTCGATGTAGTCCGAACGCTGCGAGAGCTGGAACCCGGGCTTCTCACCGACCTGGCCCAGTCCGACCCGCCCCGAACCGCAGACGATCTGCCTGGAGACGAAGAACGGTGTCAGCCCCGCGATGACGGCCGTGAACGGTGTGTCCCGCGAGCACAGGTAGTTCTCGTGCGTGCCGTAGCTGGCGCCCTTGCCGTCGACGTTGTTCTTGTAGAGCTGGACCGGAGAGGTCCCCGGAACGCTGGCGGCGCGGCGCGCCGCCTCCTCCATGACACGTTCGCCCGCCTTGTCCCACAACACCGCGTCCCGCGGGTTGGTGACCTCCGGCGCGGAGTACTCCGGGTGAGCGTGATCGACGTAGAGACGTGCCCCGTTGGTCAGTATGACGTTGGCCGCCCCCAGGTCGTCGCCTTCCGAGCCGTTCGTCTGTGCCGTCGACGCACCCATGTCGAATCCACGCGCGTCACGCAACGGCGACTCGACCTCGTAGTCCCACCGCGCACGACGGGCACGCGGAATGTCGGCCGCCGCCGCGTAGGCGAGCACGATGTGGGTGGAGGTCAACACCGGGTTCGCCGTAGCGTCCCCCGGCACGGTGATCCCGTACTCCACCTCGGTTCCCATGATCCGGCGCATGGTACTCAGCCTACGGGTTCAGCCCGGCGAACGAATCCCTGACGAACCGCCGTGGCCGAACGGAGCAGCCGCGGACGCTGTCACCATCGTGAGCGTGACTACCGGTGACGAACCGGTCGCGATCTACGACCGGAACGGCGGAGTGGTCGGCTCCGCCCCGCGCAGGAGGATGCGCGCCGAGGGGCTGTGGCACGCGGCCGCCTCGGTGCTGGTCCGGTCCACCGACCTGAACGCGGTCTACGTGCACCGCAGGACGGCGGACAAGGACGTCTACCCCGGGATGTACGACTGCTGGGCCGGAGGGGTCGTGGCAGCGGGTGAGCACCCCGACACCACGGCGCGCAGGGAACTGGCCGAAGAGCTCGGCGTCGGTTCCGCCCCTCGTTTCCTGTTCCACACCAGGCACGAGCTGGGCAGCATCCGGTTCCACGCGTTCCTCTACGAGACCTTCTGGGACGGGCCGATCGTCCATCAACCCGCGGAAGTGGCCGAGGGCCGGTGGGTGCCGCTGTCCGAGCTGCGGCGGCACCTGGACGATCCGGACCGACCGCTGGTACCGGACGGGAGGCAGTTCGTCGAGGAGTGGTTCGAGTTCCGCGGTCGCTGACCCCCCGCGGAACGGGCCGGGCCGGCCCGTGCTGCGGGAGGTGCTGCGCGCACTGCCCGGCTGGACGCGAAGCTGAGCGCCGCAGTGCGGAGTGATCCCGCGGAGCAGGGGCGGAACGTTCTTCCTGGAGCGGCTCCGGAGTGACGGTTTCGCGCGAAACGTTCCGAAAGCTGGTGGCACGTCCCTTCGGCGCTCCCGGCACCGGAACACCCAACCGATCAACCGGCACCGCCGTGGGTTCCCGGTCGAGTGCCCGGCTGGGACGGCCCCGACGTCGTGCGGAGAACCGCTGCCCGGTTCCGGGGAGCCCGCCCTCGGGCACCGCCCGAGTTCCCGCCGCGCAACCGCCCGAGCCAAGCATCCCGAACAGCGCGGTCAATGCCAGGGGAGCGCCGACCGCTCCCCCCAGTAGGTCGCCGGATCCCCGGCGGCCGCGGCCAACTCGTCCAGATCGCGCTCTTCCAGCGTCAACGAGCAGGCGGCCAGGTTGCTGCGCAACTGCCCCACGCTGGCCGCGCCGAGCAGCACCGTGTCGGCCCAGGGCTGCGCCAGCACGTGCGCCAGGGCCACCGCATCGGCGCCGGCGCCGTGCCTGCCCGCGACCGCGGCCAACGGTTCCGGTGGGCGCACCGCCAGCCTGCCGTTGGCCAGTGTCTCCTTCACCAGCACCGTCCAACCGCCCTCGTGGGCGTACCGCAGGGCCTTGCCCGCCGAGGGTTCCAGGGAGTTCCAGGTGGACTGCACAGCACCGAACAACTGGCTCCCACCGACGCGCAGTTCCCAGGCCGCCTCGATCGCGTCGGCCTGAGCGGCTCCACTGGTGGATATCCCCAGTCGAACCCCGCTGTCCCTGAGCCGCGCCAGTTCCCGCTGCAGGTCGGCGTCCTCGAACAGCGGGCTGTCCCTGGTCAGGGAGTGCACCTGGTACAGCCGGAGATGCCTGCCGAGCAGCTCGCGCGTGGCGGGCCACTGCTGTCTGAACCGCTCCAGCGAGTGCTCCTTGGTCTCGTGCACTTCTGTTTCGAGCCGCCATTCGGCGACGTAGACGTAGCCCCACTTGCTGGAGACGACCACGTCCTCGTGGCCGCGGTCGCGCAACCACTCGGCCAGGAACCGCTCGGCGCTGCCGTAGGAGCGCGCGGTGTCCACCCGCCGGATCCCCTCCGCGTAGGCGGCGTCCAGCACTTGCCTGGTCCGCTCGCGCATCGCGTCCACCGTGCGCGAGCCGGGCAGCACGTCGGTTCGTCCGACGTTGATGTAGGCGGGCCTGCCCAACGCGGCCAGCCCGACACCGAGGCGTTCCAGTCGCCCGTTCGCAGCACCCGTCATGCGCCGTAACCTAACTTCCGTACGTCGATGGCGACACCGGACAAGCGGAGGGGCGCCGCCCGTTCGGACGACGCCCCTCTCGAACTTCCCGCCCGAACCGGCTCGGAAACCGATCCGGTGCTCGGGCGAACGACGGTTACAGGTACTGACCGGTGTTGGTGGCGGTGTCTATGGCACGTCCCGACTCCTGGTTCTTGCCGCTGACCAGCGTCCGGATGTAAACGATCCGCTCCCCCTTCTTACCGGAGATGCGCGCCCAGTCGTCCGGGTTGGTCGTGTTGGGCAGGTCCTCGTTCTCGGCGAACTCGTCGACGATCGCGTCCTGCAGGTTCTGGATCCGTATCCCGGACTGGCCGGTCTCGATCGCCGATTTGATGGCCGCCTTCTTCGCCCGGTCCACGATGTTCTGGATCATCGCCCCGGAGTTGAAGTCCTTGAAGTACAGGACCTCCTTGTCCCCGTTGGCGTAGGTGACCTCGAGGAAGCGATTCTCGTCGGTCTCGGCGTACATCCGCTCGACCGTGGTCTGGATCATCGCGTCCATGCAGGTCGGCTGATCACCGCCGAACTCGCGCAGATCGTCCTCGTGGATGGGCAGCTCGCTGGTCAGGTACTTGGCGAAGATGTCCTTGGCCGATTCGGCGTCCGGACGCTCGATCTTGATCTTCACGTCCAGCCGTCCCGGACGCAGGATGGCGGGATCGATCATGTCCTCCCGGTTGGAGGCACCGATCACGATGACGTTCTCCAGGCCCTCGACACCGTCGATCTCGCTGAGCAGCTGGGGAACGATCGTGGTCTCCACGTCCGAGGAGACTCCGCTGCCCCTCGTCCGGAAGATCGAGTCCATCTCGTCGAAGAACACGATCACCGGCGTGCCTTCGGAGGCCTTCTCCCTGGCACGCTGGAAGATCAGCCGGATGTGCCGCTCGGTCTCGCCCACGAACTTGTTCAGCAGCTCGGGACCCTTGATGTTGAGGAAGTAGGACTTCGCCTGACCGTCCTCGTCACCCCGGTTCGCGGCGACCTTCTTGGCCAGTGAATTGGCGACCGCCTTGGCGATCAGGGTCTTGCCGCACCCGGGCGGCCCGTACAGCAGCACTCCCTTGGGCGGGGAGAGCTTGTACTGCACGTACAGCTCCGAGTGCAGGAACGGGAGCTCCACGGCGTCCCTGATCTCCTCGATCTGACCGCCGAGACCACCGATGTCCTCGTACTGGACGTCGGGAACCTCCTCGAGCGTGAGGTCCTCGACGTCGGCCTTGGGCACCGTGTCGTAGGCGTATCCGACCTTGCTGTCCACCAGCACCGAGTCACCGGACTTGAGTCCGGATTCGACCATCGGAGGGGTGAGCCAAACCACCCGCTCGTCGTCGCTGTGACCGGTGACCAGTGCACGCCGAGGCTGGTCGACGTCCACGGAAGGCAGCACCTCGCGAAAAGTGCACACCTCGCCGGTACGTTCGAAAGTTCCGGCCTCGACCACCGTCAACGCCTCGTTGAGGCGAACCGACTGGCCGAGTTGCAGCTCCTCCACATTCACGTTCGGCGATACGGCGACGCGCATTTTCCGTCCCGAGGTGAACACGTCGGCCGTGTTGTCCTCGTAGCTGGCGAGGAAGACCCCGTACCCGCTCGGTGGCTGGGCGAGTCGGTCGACTTCCTCGCGCAGGGCGGTCAACTGGCTGCGCGCTTCTTTGAGAGTCTCGGTGAGTTTGGCGTTCCGTTCAGTGAGTTGACTCACTCTCTCGGATGCCTCGGCCAGCCGCTGCTCCAACAACCGCACCTGCTGAGGGGACTCGTTGAGCCTGCTGCGGAGCGAGGCGACCTCGTCCTCCAACTCGCGGATCTGGTCGTTCGTTTCCGCGTTGCTGCGGGCACCCTGCCCAACACCCTCTTCGGGTCGGCTGTCGGGACGGTCGTGCTGCATATCGGCACCCTCCTCCCGTGTTCGTACCACCACGGTACCGGCGATCAACGACAACGCGAGGTCATCGAATCCCGCTAGACGGCCCAGAGTGCCACAGAAGACGGCCACGCCACATGAACCACGCCACTCCGGAACCGCTTTCCTTCCAGCGGAGCGTCCGCCGGCGACCACGATACGTTTTGTCCCGTTGGTCCGTTCGGGAGAGCACAGCGGCGGCGGAACGCCCCGGGGGGACGGCGCACACACCTGCTGTCGTCACACACCCGTTCACACCCCACCGGGCGGACATCCGTGTGGTATCCGATCCGTGACCCGGGTTCGCCCCTCGGACGCCGACCCCGCCCACATAACGGGACTCCTGGGCGGAGTTCCTCCCGCATTCCGGACAAGCCCGTGCGGCCGGACCGAACCCGACAGCTCCCGACACCCCACTGACACGAGAAGTGCTCACAACGGCCGTGCGAGTCGCACAGGACCGGTTTCGCGGGCCGAATTCACCGACTACCCACGTTCACGGGCGGAGGTTCTGTTCTACTTGACGATCGATCGCCTCCACCAGTCACGTCCCCGTTCGGAGGAACCGATGTCCCACCCGCCACAGCACCCCGCGCCTGGCGGGCGCCCTCGGCCCCCCGGCGACGAAAGCACGACCGGCCGAACCGGATCCATCGGGGACGTCGGCGCCCCGGGCCCCTGGGGACGCTTCCCCGGCGAGTCCGCGCACGGGGAGCCGCCGCGGGAGGGCTCGCGCGCGGGAGGAGGAGCGGAAGAAGGGGCCCGGAGCTGGACCAACCCCGCTCTCGGTCCACACGCGCACCTGACCCGTCCCGACGCCCTTCCCGAGGTCGACCCGCCGCCCCGCAAATCGCGTCGCTCGTGGATGTACGCGCTGCTGGCCGCGGTCCCGGTCGCTGCACTGCTGGCCGGCTACTTCCTGTTGTTCGCGACCGACCGAGGTGCCCCGCGGGAGACCGCCACGCGGGTGGTGGACAAAATCAACTCGGGACGTTTCGCCGCGCTCGACGGCGAGCTGTGCGATTCGAACGCTCCGGAACTGCGGCGCCAGCTCGATCAGCTCAGCACGGGCCGGTTCGAGCTGAGCCTGGGGGAGGTCGACGCCGACGGTGACACGGCCACGGCCAGGGTGCGCGGAACCTACACCGTCGCCGGGGCGTCCCAACGCGTCGATCAGCCCCTGGGGCTGCGACTGGAGAACGGCAAGTGGAAGGTCTGCGATCTCGCCCCGTAGCGGATCGCGCACGAGACGCGGCAGGACCGCCGAAACGAGGAACGGATGACATACCCGCAGCAGCCCGGTCAGAACGATCCCCGGGGGCAGCAGCAGTGGGGCGCGCAGAATCCCTACGGGCAGCCCGGTTCCCAGGGGCAGCAGTGGGGACAGCCCCAGCAGCCGTACGGCCAGCACCCGGGGGGTGACCCGCAGCAGCAGTGGGGCCAGCAGTACGGCCAGCCCCAGCAACCGTACGGTCAGCCGGACCCCTACGGGCAACAACCGGGCGGCCAGTACCCCGCATCCGGGCCGCAGCAGGCATGGCCGCAGCAGGGCTGGGGGCAGCCGCAGCCCGGGCAGCAGTGGGGCCAGATGCCCCCGGGACACCCCGGTCCGCCCATGGCGGGACCACCCAACAAGAAGTCCAAGCTGCCCTGGATCCTCGGAGGCACCGGCGGCGGCCTCCTGATCATCGGCGGCATCGTCGCCCTCGTGCTCGTCCTCACCGGCGGGAACACCCCGGAAGAGGTCGCCAACCGCTACATGAGCCTCTACAAGGAGCAAATATCGAATCCTCAGAACCCCCCGCTCGAAAAGTACAAGGAAATCGCGTGCAGCGACATGCAGAAAGATCTGGACGAGTCCATCGAAAATCAGAAAGAGAGCGATGCTGATCTCCCCCAGGAAACTCTGGACAAGATAAAGAAGACCACCATCGAACTCAAGGAGGTCAACCACACCGAAGAAAGCGGTTCCTTCACTCTGGAATTCAACCACCCCGAGGAAAGCGATTCCCAAACCACCGAGTTCGAACTCAAGAAAGAAGACGACGGCTGGAAGGTGTGCGGACCTGTCCAGAACAGCTCGAACTGATCACGGCCGATCACCGGAACCGGACGAAACACGTCAGCGTCCCCGGACGAAACACGACAGCGGAGTCCCGCCCCGCTCGACCGTCGCAAACACCGAACTCCTCGGAGAGGTTCGATGAACTACCCGCAGCAACCAGGGCACAACGATCCCTGGGGCCAGCAACCAGCCCAGCCGAACCCCTACGGACAACCGGGCGGGCAGTACCCGCAGAGCGGGCAGCAACCGGCCTGGGGCCAGCAGCCCGGCGGCCCACAACAACCCTGGGACCAGCAGCAGGCCTGGGGGCAACAACAGCAGCAGGCCTGGGCTCAGCAACAGCAGCAACCGTGGGGCCAACAACCCGGCCAACCCTGGCCACAACAGGCCTACCCCGGCCAGCAGCACCCCTACGGACAGCCCGGCGCACCTCCCCCCACCGGCAACAAGTCCAAACTCCCCTGGATCCTCGGCGGCACCGGCGGCGGAATCCTCGTGATAGGCGCGATCACGGCGCTGATCGTGGGACTGAGCTCGGGACCGGGGGACCCCGAGGAGACCGCCCGGAAGTACGTCGACTCGTTCAACGAGAAGAACGCGAGCCGGATCGCGAACCTGTCCTGCTCGAAATCCGGAAAGAACCCGCTCGAGCAGGGCATGAGCCAGTACGGCGCGTCCGGCATCGATACCAGTGAGCTGCTCGACAAGATGCAGTTCGACGTGAGCCTGGAGAACGTGACCAGGGAGTCCGACGAAAGGGCCGTCGCCGAGATCAGCGGAGAAGCAACCATGGAGCTGACCGCCCTCGGGGAAACCCGGTCCCAGTCGATTCCCATGGACCTCAGCGTGAACATGACCGTGGAGGACGGGTCCTGGAAGATGTGCGGGATGCAGGAATCCGGTCCCACGGGCTCAACGGGCTGAACCGACCGGCGGTTCTTCGCCCGACGAGGCGAGCGCTTGAGTCACCCACCCCAACGTTCCCTCAACGATCCGGCCCGCGCCGGGGAGAATCAGCGGTCCGCAGCAGGCCGTCCGGGACCGGCAACCGGGCGGCCCCGGACGTCGCCGGCCTCCGGGCCCGGCCGGCGGACCGGACTCGCTAGCCGCGGCTGGGCCTGCGGTGCACCCTCAGTGGCGTCACCCCGTCGGCCAGCCTTCGGGTGACCAGCAAAAACGCCGTGTGCGCCACCATGCGGTGCTCCGGGCGCACCGCCATTCCCACCGCGTGCCACGGGCGGAGCAGGGTTTCCCAGGACTGCGGCTCGGTCCAGCCCTGCTGCTCCCGCAGCGCCTCGGTGACGGTGGAGAGCTGCGTCGTGGTCGCCACGTACACGGCCAGCACACCGCCGGGGACGAGAGCACCGTGCACGGCCTCCAGCGCCTCCCAGGGCGAGACCATGTCCAGCACGACGCGGTCCACCTCGCCGCCGGAGTACTCGGTCACGTCGCCCACGTGCAGGGTCCAGTTGTCGGGCCGGTCCCCGAAGAAGTGCCGCACGTTGCGCTCGGCGTAGTCGGCGTGGTCGGCGCGGACCTCCCACGACTCCACGCTTCCCTCGTTGCCCACGGCACGCAGCAGGGAGCAGGTCAACGCACCCGATCCGGCACCCGCCTCGAGCACCCGGGCCCCCGGGCGGATGTCGCCCCACATCAGGATCTGCGCGGCGTCCTTGGGGTAGATGACCTGGGCGCCACGCGGCATCGACAGCACGTAGTCGGACAGCAGTGGACGCACGGCCAGGTAGGACGTGCCCCCGGCCGAGGTGACCACCGACCCCTCGGGCAGGCCGATCAGGGCGTCGTGCGAAAGCACACCGTGCTGGGTGTGGTACTCGCCTCCCGCCTGGAGCACGATCGTTTTGCGTCGTCCCTTCGGGTCGGTCAGTTGAACTCGATCCCCCGGCCCGAACGGCCCGCTGACGCTGCTCACCTGTGCCTTACCTCCCTTGACTTCCTCTCCGCCCCGGGGACGGAGATTCCTGTCGGGCTCGCGCCCGATGGTTCCTGCTTCGTTGCCGAGTGCCGAAGGGAGGGCCCTTGCGGACTCACACCGGCTCCACGGGCTTCGCCGGGCTACGGCCCGGCTACCGCTTTCCTCCCCGGCCCGAAGGCCGGGCTGCCACCGATCGAAGACCTGGTGAATGTGTACTGCTGTCCCGTGCGGACACGGCAGGCCATCATCCCAGACGCCGCGCGGGGCCCGAGGAGCAGTCAGGGGTTCGTCCCGCGTCGCCTGGCCGCCGCGCGCAGCTCGGACCGCCGCAGCACCCCGCACGGTTTGCCGTCCTGGTCCACCACGAGGAACTGGCCCACCGAAACACTGCCGACGCGGTGCAGCACCGCCTCGGGCGATTCGCTGTCCAGCAGCACCGTTTCGGGTCTGATCTCCTCGGCCGCGCGTTCGGCCGGTTCCCGCGGGGAGGTCTCGGACAGCCGCACCGCCTTGTCCCCGTCCAGCAGTCCGACAGCGACCCCGTCGGCCCGGACCAGCACCACCCCGCGCCCGGCGGCGGCCAGCAGCGCGTCTCCCACCGGGCTCTCCGCGGGCAGCTGCAGAACCGGCCGCAGCAGATCGCGCAGCTCCATCCCCCGGGGCCAGCGCTCACGCCGTCCGGCGAAGTACTCCGATGCGGCCCCCGCGATCACGAACCACGCCATGAGCACGCAGACGGCCAGGCGCAACCAGCGTCCCTGCGCCTCGGTGAGCATCCCGGCCAGTGCCCAGCAGAGCAGCCCCACCGCCACGGCTCCGGCCCCGACGACGGCTGCGACGGTGCCGCGGTGCCGGTCCTCGGTCAGCTTCCAGGTGGCCGCGCGCACCATGCGGCCGCCGTCGAGCGGCAGGCCGGGCAGCAGGTTGAAAACCCCCACCGCCAGATTGGCCACGCAGGTCTGCGCGACGAGCAGCCACACGGCCCCGTGCGGTTGCAGCGCGAACCACCCCACGCCGGTGCACGCGGCGAGGGCGAGCGAAACGGCGGGCCCGGCGGCCGCGATCAGTCCCTCCCGGAACGGGGTGGGCGGGGTCCGCGCGATCTCGGAGATCCCGCCGAGAAGAAACAGTCGGACCCTGCGCACCGGCAGTCCCAGCCGCAGGGCCACCAGGCAGTGTCCGAGCTCGTGCAGCAGGACCGAACCCGCGAGGAAAACGGTGAAAGCGGCGGCGACCAGGGCGCTGGTCCAGACACCGGATCCGGGCAGCAGTCGCCCGACCAGCGGTGTGTAGAGCAGCACGATCACGGCCGCCCCCAACCACCAGGACGGGGACAGCAGCACGGGAACTCCGGAGACCCGGCATAGCTGCAGTCCCGCCGTGCCGGTTCCGGTGCGCTCGCCTCCCGCTGTGGTGGCCATGCGGAAAGCCTAGAACGAAGCGCGCGGGCCGTTTCGATCCCACCGGCACGATTCCGGCGTGTCGGTCGTCTCGGCTCCCGCGGCGCGTTCCCGCACGGACCGCCGCCCGGGCGGGGAGCTCGCACCGCGATCCTGTGGACGGCGCCGCTCCGGCGAACCTCAACGACCGCTCCGACGAAGTCCTACTATGGTGCTCGTCCATGGCGCAATCGGCCCGGAGTGACCACCCCACCAATCCCTCCCCCGCGGAACAGCCGCAGCAGGACCGCCCGCGCCGCCTCGCCCTGTCGCCGTCCCGAGCCGGCGACTTCAAGCAGTGCCCGTTGCTGTACCGCTTCCGGGCGGTGGACCGGCTGCCCGAAACTCCGACGAGAGCCCAGGCGCGGGGCACGGTCGTGCACAGCGTCCTGGAACGGCTGTTCGAGCTGCCCGCCGACCAGCGGGACCGCGACACCGCCGCCGAGCTGCTGGCCCCGGCCTGGCGCGAGCTCAGCGCCGAACAGCCCGAGCTGGCCGAGCTGTTCACCGGTGAACCGGAGCTGAACGACTGGCTGAAGTCCGCGGGTGAACTGCTGGAGTCGTACTTCGAGCTGGAGGACCCGCAGCGCATCGAGCCGGAGTCCTGCGAGCAGCGCGTGGAGACCGAGCTGGAGAGCGGGCTCGTGCTGCGCGGGTTCATCGACCGGGTGGACGTGGCTCCCACGGGCGAGGTGCGGCTGGTCGACTACAAGACCGGTTCCGCGCCGCGACAGCTCAACGAGGCCAAGGCCCTGTTCCAGATGAAATTCTACGCCCTGGCGCTGTGGCGCAGCCGCGGGGAACTGCCCCGGCAGCTGCTGCTGATGTACCTGGCCGACCGGCAGTCACTGGCCTACACGCCGGACGAGGCGGAGCTGAACAGGTTCGAACGCACCTTGGAGGCGATCTGGCAGGCCATCCTCCGGGCGGGACGCACCGGCGATTTCCGGCCGAGTCCCTCCCGGCTGTGCGGATTCTGCGACTTCAAACCCATCTGCCCCGCGCACGGCGGCACGGCTCCGCCGTACCCCGGTTGGCCCGGGACGCGGGAGGACGCCGAGACTCCGTCCACTCCGGACGGATGAACCGAACTTCCGTGGCATCATCGTCGCCCGAGGCGGAAGAGTCCCGCTCCAGGAAGGAAGACCCCGTGGACAGCACCCACACCGACGAGGTGTTCTACGAACCGCTCGGCCAGGGCCGGTACCGCGCGACCGAGCACACCGTGGGGCCGTGGTCGGACAAGGCGCAGCACCTCGGTCCGGTCGCCGCACTGCTCGTCCGCGAGATCGAGCACCACGCACCGGAGGCGGGGAGCGGGATCCGACGGGTGGCCGTCGACGTGCTCGGGCCCGTGCCGGTCGACGAGGTCACGGTGCGGACCGAGACGCTCCGCCCCGGACGTTCCGTCGAACTGATCTCCGCGGAGATCTCGGCCGGGGACCGGGTGGCCGCCACGGCACGTGCCTGGCGGATGCGGCGGTCCGACACGGCCGATGTGGCCGCTGACCACGCTCCCCGCCCGAGCGCGCCGGAGTCGTGCGGCCCCATGCCGCTACCCGGGGGGTGGTCCGGCGGATACGCGAAGGCGCTCGACTGGCGGATGGACACGCTCGCACGGGAGGACGCCGACGGAGTCGCTGTCTGGGGCAGGCAGCGGATGCCGTTGATCGCGGGGGAGGAGCCGAGCCCGCTGCAGCGCCTGTTCGCCGTCGCCGACTGCGCCAGCGGCGTGTCCAGCGCCCTCCCGTTCGAGCGGTGGGCGTTCGCCAACACCGACCTGACGGTCCACCTGACGCGGGAACCGGTCGGCGAGTGGATCGGGCTGGACGCGCGCATGGCGCTCGGCGCGGACGGGGCCGGGCTGACCCAGACCGTCCTGCACGACACCGAGGGCCCGGTGGGGCGCTGCGCTCAGGCACTTCTCCCGACCAGGCTCTGAACGGGACCCGCCGAGTCCGGTGCGCCCGTTCGGCCGTGGCAGCTCGCCGGGGTTTCGGCGCGGGCAGCGCCGAAACACACCATCCGAGCGGCTCGCACCGCCGCGGGATCAGTCCTCGTACGGGTCGTAGTTCGCGGCGCTGCCGTTGTTCGCGGGAGCCTGGGCCGGGTCGACCAGGGCGAACCTGGCTCCCGTGGGGTCACGGAGCACGGCCGCCCTTCCCAGCCGGGAGTCGTACGGGTCCACCCGCACTCGTGCGTGCGTCTCGACGGCACGGCGCACCGCCTCGTCGGTGCCGACCTTCGCCGCCACCCCGAGGTAGAGCAGCCAGTGGGGGTGCGTCTCCGCGTCGATGTGCTCGCGGATCATGCTCACCCTGGCCAGCACCGACTCCTCGCCCAGGTACCAGACCGAGTAGTCGAGTTGGTTCTCCGTGCCGAACTGGGATGAGGTGTAACCGAACAGCTCCTGGAAGAACAGATCGGCCGTCTGGGCCTTGATGGTCACCAGCTCGGCCCACATGAGCGTCCCCGGCAGCCCGACGTCGAACTGCCAGGAGGACTCCGGCTCGAGCAACCCGAACTCGGCTTCCGAAGGCCCCTCCAGGACCACCTTGGTTCCGATACCGCCGAGTTTGCTGGGCGGTACGGTGACGGTGGCTCCTTTCTCCTCGGCCTGCTCACAGGCCGCTCGGCAGTCACTCGTGGCCAGGAACAGCCGCCACTTCGCGGTTTCCGGGGCGTCAGCCGCGCGCAGGCTGGCCACCGGAAAGCCGTCGTGCAGCGCCACCAGGTGGTGACCGTTCTCCGAGTCGCGTCGTTGCTCGTACTCCCATCCGAACAATCCCGCGTAGAACTCACGTGCGCTGTCGAGGTCGGAGGTCACCAACTCGATCCAGCAGGGCGTTCCCGCGTACAGTTGCCATTTCGGCGGCGCCGAGTCCACAGGGACCACACCCATAAGGTCCTCCCCGAGCGGTTTCGCGATCTTTCGCAAACGCATTATCCGCCGAAAAGAACTCGCCGTGTGGCGTTTCGGTCACGATCCGATCACTCTGCGAGCCCCGCGCTCGGAGCACGACCGGGCCCCGCCGCGGCAGCCCGGAACCCGCTCAAAGGTAGCGGTAGACGTCCTGCGGGGACAGTCCGCGCGCGAGCAGGATCACCTGCAGCCGGTAGAGCAGCTGGGAGGCCTCCTCCGCGAGCTGCTCGTCCGACTCGTGCTCGGCGGCCAGCCACACCTCGCCCGCCTCTTCCAGAACCTTCTTCCCCTGGAAGTGGACGCCTGCGTCGAGAGCGGCGACCGTGGAGGATCCCTCGGGGCGGGTACGGGCACGTTGTTCGAGCTCGCTGAACAGCTCGTCGAAGGTCTTCACGACCCGTGATCCTTGCATCCCGCTCCCACCGGGAAGACACCGGCCGCCGGGCCGGTGCTCCGGCTCGTCTCAGCTTCGCGCGAACAGCGCGGCCAGCTCGTCGAGATCGACCCCTTCGAGGGAGTCCCGCAGCACGCAGCCCGAATCAGGGGCGAGCGGCACCTCGCAGGCGACCCCGAGGACCGTGCAGCCCGCCGCCACCGCGGAGGCGACCCCGGTGGGCGAGTCCTCGACCGCGACGCAGTGCGCCGGATCCACGCCGAGTTCCCCGCAGGCCCGCAGGTACGGCTCCGGGTCCGGTTTGTTGCGACCGTCCACCTCGTCTCCGCAAACGGTCACGTCGAAGGTGTCCGGCCCGATGGTGCGCAGTGCTATGTCGGTCAACGACCTGATGGTCGAGGTCACCAACGCCGTCGGGATCCCGTTGGAGGTCACGGCGCGCAGCGCGCTCTCGGCGCCGGGGCGCCAGCTCAGGTCGGACGCGAGCATCTCGGACATGCGGGCGATGACGCGTTCCGCGGCGGCGGCGATATCGGTCGGCTCCGTGGACATGCCCAGGTCGGTCAGCAGCAGGCTCATGCTGCGGGCCATGTTCGAGCCGACCATTCGAGCCCTGGCCGCGTCGCTGATCTCGGCGCCGTTGGCGGCGGCGAAATCGTCCATCGCGATCGTCCATAGCTTCTCGGAGTCGACGAGGGTGCCGTCCATGTCGAACAACACGGCCGCGGGAAGGACCTGCGAGTCCGCCCGCGACGACCGCGCGTCGCGAATGCTGGTATCGGACATCGGCCGGGCCTAACCGTACGCTCTTTCCGAGGCACGCCGTCCGGAGACCGCGTTCAGCGCGCGAAGATCGTTCGACATGGTTCCAGCCTAGTGGTTCGCTCACCGTGCGCAGCGTGTGGTGTGAGCAGGGCCACGAGCCACTGCGGAGCGGCCGGGACGGTCGGTTCCGGCCCAAGCTCCTCCCCGGCCGGAGCGCAGCAGCCGCGCAATCGCCGGCGGCCTCCGCTGCTAGGCTTTGATCGCGGGGGAGTTCCTCGGGAGGGCGACCATGAGCCAGCACCGGCGGCGTTCCACGATCGCGCGCCGAATCTCCTTCGTCGGAGCGTGCGTGTGCATGCTCCTCGCCATGCTGACCAGTCGCCTGGCCGTCGCCGACGGCTTCACCGGGCAATTCCCGTGGGCCGGGCACTGGGTCACCTCCGTCGCGCTCGGCGCGGTCTCGTTCGCGCTCGGCTTCTTCTACTTCGGCCGCCGGAGCGGCGACACCGAGTAGTCCGTTCCGGTTGAGCGCGCCGCCGTGGTCACGACCGCTGCGGCCAGCGGGCTCCGTTCTCCCAGTAGGTGCGGATGCTCTCCAGCGGGCGCCCCTTGGTCTCCGGAGCGAAGCGCAGCACGAACAGCCAGGAGAACGCCGCCAGCGCGAGGAAGATCACGAAGGTGCTCACGCCGCCTATCCCCTGCATCAGCGGCAGGAACAGCTGGGCCACGACCAGGTTCGCGACCAGGTTGGACGCCAGCAGCAACGAGGCGCCGAGGGTGCGCAAGCGGGCGGGGAAGCTTTCCGAGGCGAAGACCCACACCATCGAACCGAACCCGAAGTTGTACCCGGCCGTGAACAGCAGGATCGCCACGAATCCCCACACCGAGCCGGTGCTGAGCGACCCGGTGGCGAACACGGTGATCATCATGACGCCGGCGAGCATCATCGCGGCGATCCCACCGAGCAGCAGCGGGCGACGCCCGATCCGGTCCACCGCGAACAGCGAACCGACCGTGGCCACCAGCGCTGCCGCCTGCACGACGGCGGGCAGGCCCAGGATCGTCGCGTAGCCCTCGAAACCCATCTCCTCGAAGATGATCGGGCTGTAGTAGGTGATCGCGTTGATACCGGTGATCTGCACGAGGAAACCGATCATCAGGACGAACATCGTGGCCGTCGAGTAAGGCTTGCGGAACATCTCGCTGAGGTGCCCACCGCGTTCCGCGGATATGTCGGCGCTGATCTCGGCCAGCTCCCGGTCCGCGTCAGCGGCCGGATCGACCTGTCGCAGCGTCGCGCGAGCTTCCTCGTGCCGTCCCTTCATCAGGTACCAGCGGGGCGTGTCGGGTAACCGGATCAGCAGGAACAGGATGAGTATCGAGGGCACGGCCGAGAGGGCGAGCATGAGACGCCAGTTGCCGGAGGAGGCCAGGGCCCAGTCGACGAGGTAGGCCAGCAGGATGCCGCTGACGGTGGCGACCTGATAACCGACCACCAGGGCGCCGCGGATGGCTGCCGGCGCCGACTCCGCCAGGAAGATCGGGGTCACCACCAGTGACAATCCGATGCTGACGCCGAGGAAGAACCGGGAGATGTCCAGCCAGAGGATCTCGGTGGTCAGACCCGACCAGGTGGCGAACACGGCGTACCCCAGCACGACCAGCAGCATCGACTTCTGGCGGCCGATGGCCGTGGCCAGTTTGCCGCCGATGAGCGCACCGACGATGTTGCCGGCCACCAGGACCGTGGTGACCGTGCCCTGCATGGCGGGCGAGAGGGCCATCTCCTCGGTGATGAACAGCAACGCACCGGAGATGTTGCCGATGTCGTAGCCGTAGATGACCCCGAGCGTGGCCGCGGCCACGGCGATCTTCCAACCCATGGACGAGGTCACGCGGGACCTCGCCGCTTCGGTGGAGGGACTGTCGGACATGAACCCGTTTCCTCTCACTGGTCGGTGATGCGGTCGCTACGCGGTTCCGAGGTCACCGGCGTTGTCGTGCCGCTGAGCACCGCGAGCAGGCGCAGCGTCTCGTGAGTGATCGCCTCGCGCCCCGCGCCGAGGTATCGGCGCGGATCGACGCCGTCGGGGTGAGTCGCCAGGGAGTCCCGCACCGCCGCGGTGAACTCCTTGTTGAGCTGGGTGGCGATGTTGATCTTGCCCATTCCCGACCGGACCGCGGCGCACAAGTCGTCGTCGGCCACCCCCGAGGACCCGTGCAGCACCAGCGGGACGGTCAGCGCCGCGTGCAACCGTTCGATCAGGGCGAAGTCCAGCTCCGCGTCGCGGGTGAGCATGGCGTGGGAGGTCCCCACGGCCACCGCCAGGGCGTCGACACCGGTGTCGCGCACGAACCGCGCTGCCTCCCCGGGGTCGGTGCGCGCCCCGGGGACGTGCACCCCGCCCTTGCCGCCGACCTCCCCGAGTTCGGCCTCGACCCACACGCCGTTGTCGTGGCAGTACCGTGCGACGCGCTCCGTCTCCCGGACGTTGTCGTCGTAGTCCAGGGTGGACGCGTCGAACATGACCGAGGAGAATCCGAGCGTCACGGCGCTTTCCACCAGCTCCGCGGTTTCCGCGTGGTCGAGGTGCACCGCGACGGGGGTGCGCGCCGTCCGCGCGGTCGCCAGCATCGCCGCCCCGACCGGCTCCAGGGCACCGTGGTAGCGGACCGCGTTCTGGCTGACCTGCAGGATGACCGGGCAGTGCGACCGCTCGGCCGCGGCGACGACAGCAGCCGCGTGTTCCAGCTGGATCACGTTGAACGCCGGGCAGCACTGTCCCGACTCGCGCGCCGCGGTGACGAGGTCACCCGTGGGAACCAGCGCCATGGAACTCCTCCTGTCCGTCTACAGTGCTCACTCTTGCGGCACGGAGTTCGCCGCGGTAGTGGCTCTCGTCGATGTCGCCCGCCACCGGTGCGGCAACGGCCGATGTGGACGCGGCGACGGCCTCGCGCAACCTGTCGGGCCACCGCGTTCCGTTCCGCAGCCCGGCCGCCAGCGCGGCCACCACCGCGTCGCCCGCCCCGGTCGGGTTCCCGGGGACCGTCCTCGACGGGCTCGCGCGCCAGCTCCCCGCACCGGTCACGGCGAGCAACCCGTCGCTCCCCAGCGAGACCACGACGTCGCGCGCACCCAGCTCCCGCAGCGCCGTAGCGCCCTCCACGGGATCGGCCGTCGAGGTCAGTTCGGCGAGTTCCTCGGCATTGGGCTTGACGATGTCGGGACCGCCCGTCACTCCGGCGCGCAGCGCGTCCCCGGACGTGTCCAGCACGGTCGGCACCCCCTGCTCCGCGAGCATCGCGACGAGCTGGGCGTACTCGCTGCCCGCGACCCCGGGAGGCAGGCTGCCCGCGAACACCACCACGCTCGCCGACGCGCCCACCCGGCGCACGAGTTCGCTCAGCTCCGCCCACTCCTGGGAGCGCACCGTCGGACCGGGCTCGTTGAGCAGTGTGGCCTGACCGTCCTCACCAGACACGAGCGTCACCGTGCGGCGCGACTCCCCGGCGATCTCGACGAGATCACGGGGCAGCTCCGCGGCCTCGAGATCACCCCGGACGAGTGCACCCGTGGTTCCACCGACCGCCGCCACGACACGCGTCTCGTGCCCCAACCGGCGCAGTACCCGGGCCACGTTGACGCCCTTGCCACCGGCCCGCTGGCGCACCGATCGAACGCGGTGCGCGTGGTTCGGAACCAGCCGGTCGAGACCGTAGGTCACGTCAAGGGCCGGGTTCGCCGTCACCGTCACGATCACGACCGCACCTCCCCGTCTTCCGTGCCGTCCCACCCGGCTTGATTCAGGTGGTCTCCAGCACGACCGAACGGTTCAGGTGACGCGGCCGGTCCGGGTCGAGACCACGACGGAACGCGAGGGCGACCGCGAGCCGCTGAGCGGCCACGAGCTCGACCATCGGGTCCGCGCTGGTGGGCACGAACGCCGCCCCCGTTGCCCGCACCTCGTCGGCGAGTCCGTCAGGCGCGGCACCGAACATCCAGGTCGCGCGACCGTGCTCGGCGATGCTGATCGGACCGTGCCGGTACTCCAGTGCCGGGTAGGACTCGGTCCACCCGTTGGCGGCCTCGCGGATCTTGAGCGCGGCCTCGTGAGCGAGCCCCACGGTCCATCCGCGTCCCAGGAAGCTGATCTGCTCCGCGTCCAGCAGGGCGCTTTCCGGTGTCTCGGCGAGGAGCTGCTCGGCCTGCTCGACCACGCCGGTGAGGTCCTCGCCGTTGTGCGCCCGCAGCAAGGCCAGCGCGGTGGTCGCGAAGCGGGTCTGAACGACGGAGCGCTCGTCGCAGAACGACAAGTCGACCACGTGTCCGGCTCCTCCCGCGACCGCATCCGGGACTCCTGTCAGGACAGCAGTGGCCACGTGACCGTCCAGATCGCCGAGGACCCGCAGCACCTCGGTGGTCGTGCCGGACCGGGTGATGGCGACGACGCGGTCGTAGTCGCGGGTGCGCGGAAACTCCGAGGCCGCGAAGGCGTCGGTCACGCCCGCGCCCGAGAGCTCCCGGAGGGCGGCGTAGGACTGCGCCATGAACCAGGAAGTCCCGCAGCCGAGGACGGCAACCCGCTCACCGGCTTCGGGAAGGCCCTCGGCAGCGGTCGCCGCGATTCGCTCGGCCTGCCGCCAGCACTCCGGTTGGGTGGCGATCTCCGCCTGCACGAACGATTCCGCCATCACGCGTCCTTCCCCTGCCGTCGACTACCGGGTGAGGCGGCACGATCACACCGGCGCCTCGATCAGAGGAAACAGTAGGGTGCTCGAAATTGCAATGTCAATCGAAACTTTGAGCAACTTCAAGCATAAAGTCGGGCGAACCTGCGGAGTGCCCCGTCACACGACCTGGACCTGCGTGCCCTCGCCCCGGAAGGCGCTCACCAGCTCGTCCGTGGCCCCCTCGTTGGTGATCAGCGTGTGCACGCCACTGCTCCGGCAGATGCGCGCGAACGCGCGGTGCCCGAGCTTCGAGCTGTCGGCGACGACGGCGACGTGGGCGGCTCGCGAGGCCATGAGCTGGTTGATGCTGGCCTCACCCTCGTGATGGGCGTAGGCCCCCAGCGTGGGATCGATCGCGTCCACACCGAGGAACAGGAGGTCCAGCGTGATCTCGTCGAGAACACGGGTGCCCAGCGGACCGGCCAGTTCGAACGAGTGCTGCCGTGCCACTCCCCCGGTGACCACGATCTTGATGTGCGGGCGCACGACCAGCTCGTTGGCGATGTTGAGCGCGTTGGTCACCACCGTCAGCGACGGGCTCTCACCGCGTTCCGGCAGGTCCGTTCGGGTTGCGATCGCCCGCGCGACCTCGGTGGTGGTCGTGCCGCCGTTGAGACCGACGACCATGCCCGGTCGCACCAGTCGCGCGGCCGCGGCACTGATCCGCTGCTTCTCGGGGGCGTGCCGGGCGCTCTTGTGGCGCAGCGGGAGGTCGTAGGCGACGTTGGAGGCCACCGCCCCGCCACGGGTCCGCGACAGCAGTTGCTGCTCGGCGAGCTGGTCCAGATCACGGCGGACGGTCGCCGCCGAGACGTCCAGTTCCGCGGCCATCTCGTCGACGTCGACGCGTTCACGCTGACCGACGAGGTCGAGCAGTGTGCTGAGCCGCTCGTGCCGATTCACCTGACTCTCCCTTCCCGGTGGCCCCACCCGCGGAGAGCAACGTGCTCCCGCGCTCAGCGGACCGGCGTCGCCCGTGGACTCCTGTGGACGCTGCCGCCGAATTCGTCTGTTCGGACGATAGCAATACGGCAACACTCTGTGTGAAAGTGCTTTAACTAACGAGATATCAATCATTATCAATCAGGAGTCTGCTATGTCCGATGACGAAACCAGCAACGGGCCGCTCTCGCGGCGAGCGATGCTGCGCACCAGCGCCGCGACGGCCGCCGGTATCGGACTGACGGGTCTCGGCACGGCGCAGGCGACCTCGGCCTCCCCCGACGGGGAGGACACGGCTCCCGCGCGCAAGGGCAGGTCGATGATGGGGGTGCCCTTCGAAGCCCACGAGACCGTGCGGATGGGCATCATCGGGCTGGGCAACCGGGGCAGTGCCATGCTCACGCAGATCCTGGCCGTGCCCGGCGTCCGGGTCACCGCGCTGTGCGACGTGGATGTTCCCGCTGTCCGCCGCGCCGCCAAGGGGATCACCGACCACGGCGATCCCGCCCCGGCGCGGTACACCCGTGGCGAGAACGACTTCGAGAACCTGTGCGCCCGGGAGGACGTGGACTTCGTCTACGTCGCCACCCCCTGGGAGTGGCACGTTCCGATGGCATCGGCGGCCATGCGCGGCGGCAAGCACGTGGGGGTGGAGTGTCCGATCGCGCCCTCGATCAAGGACCTGTGGGAACTCGTCGACACCTCCGAACGCACCCGCAGGCACTGCATCCAGCTGGAGAACTGCTGCTACGGCCGCAACGAGATGCGCGTGCTTCGCATGGTCCACGAGGAGAAGTTCGGCACGCTGCTCCACGGCGCGGGTGGATACATCCACGACCTGCGCGAACTGCTGTTCTCCGACAGCTACTACGCCGACGAGTGGCGGCGGGCGTGGCACGCCGAGCGCGACGGAGACCTCTACCCCACGCACGGCCTCGGCCCGGTGGCCTCCTACATGGACATCAATCGCGGCGACCGGCTGGTACGTCTGACCTCGATGG
The DNA here is from genome assembly GCF_013408175.1 of Actinopolyspora biskrensis. GTDB lineage: Bacteria > Actinomycetota > Actinomycetes > Mycobacteriales > Pseudonocardiaceae > Actinopolyspora > Actinopolyspora biskrensis. Next base: position 421,720 of record NZ_JACBYW010000001.1, on the reverse strand, counting down.
GCTCCCCCGCGGCGAGTCTGTCCGAGTACCGGGCGCGCAACGTCCCCGAGACCGACGAGGCGTGGCACGAGGACTACGTCAAGGGTGACGTCACCATGAGCCTGATCCAGACGGAGCGGGGGCGCGTCATCCACCTCGTGCACGACGTCTCGAGCCCGCACCCCTACAGCAGGCTCAACCACCTCGGCGGCAGCAGGGGCGTGTTCGAGGACTACCCGACCCGCATCTACCTGGAACCGGACATGAGCGGGCACGAGTGGGGCGACTTCGCCGACTACTCCTCCTACGACCACTGGTTGTGGAAGGAGGTCGATCCCGGACCGGGCGGGGGCCACGGCGGCATGGACTACATCATGCTCTACCGGCTCGCGCAGACGATGAAGCTCGGCCTGCCGCCGGACATCGACGTCTACGACTCGGCTACCTGGAGCGCGCCGTTCGCCCTGAGCGCCGCATCGATCACCGAAGGCGGCGCGCCCATGGAGTTTCCGGACTTCACACGCGGCGAGTGGAAGACACCGCATCCGGGGGTCGACTCCGTGCGGCCCGCCTCCTGACCCAGGAGTCCTCGAGAGGAGCGCTGCCCCGAAACGCCGACCGCCGGTGCCCGTCGCCCGTTCCCGTGGTGCCCGCCGGTGTGCGGTCCACCGAGGGGACGGCCGGCGGACACCCACAGATCACTGATGAGACGCGAACATGACCGATGACCAGCACAGCACGGACGGCCACGCTGATCTCGTCGTAGCCGTCGACGTCGGCGGAACGGGGATGGCCGCCGAGGTCCTGGACCAGGAGAGGACCACGCACGCCTCCGCGACGGCCGCGACACCGCGGGGCGACGGCGCCGCGGCCACGCGGGCCGTTGTCGCTTTGATCGAGAAGGTGCTCTCCGCGCTGCCCGCGTCAGCCCGTCCGGCGGTACGCGGAATCGGGTTGGCGATTCCCGGTCTGGTCGACACCGTGCGGGGTGTCGCCCTGTACAGCGCCAACGTCGGCTGGCACAACACGCCGGTGCGTGATCGGGTTCAAGCAGCTCTCGGACTGCCGGTAGTGCTCCATCACGACGTGACTGCCGCCGGTGAGGCCGAAGCTCGTTTCGGAGCGGGACGTGGTGTGTCCGATCTGCTCGTCGTCGTCATCGGCACCGGCATCGCCGCGGTCGTCATCGGGGGGAACCGCGTGGTGCACGGCGGGGCGGGCCAGGCAGGCGAACTCGGTCACGTCGTCGTGCGCCCCGACGGCCCGCTCTGCGGCTGCGGTCAGCGAGGGTGTTTGGAGGCCCTCGCATCGGCCTCCGGCATCGCGCGCTCCTACACGACCGCCACCGGACGCGCGGTGACCGGGGCCGCGGACGTGTGGGCACGGCTCGGCCGGGACGCTGCCGCCGACCGCGTGTGGCAGGACGCGACCAGCGCCCTCGCCGACGGAGTGCTCACCGCGTGCACCCTGCTCGCGCCCGACCTCGTCGTCTTCGGAGGAGGACTCGCCGAAGCCGGGCAAGACCTCCTGGCCCCAGTGCACCAGCAGCTCACCGAACGCGCGAGAGTCGCGAGCGTGCCGTCCTTCGCACGCACCGAGCTCGGCCGGCGAGCCGGGGTCATCGGCGCGGCAGCGAACGCCCGGGACCACTGGAACTCCACCGGCGCTTCCACGAGCACCACCTGACGCGCGGGGCACCGCTCGACGAGTTCTTCCGGGCGGGCCGATTACCGGGGTGGGATTCCCACGGCATCGTCCTCCGCCCTTTCGAGGGACACTGCGTTACGGGCACCTGCCGTAAGCTCGGCAAGGAAGGGAGAGGTGATGGTCGACAAAAGCGACTGGAAGATCCAAGGGAATGTCTCGCGCGATGCTCAGGTCTTCCGCGAGGTCCTCGACGAGGAGGATCGCCCGGTGTTCGAACGGGAGTTCCGAGGCGCCCTCTGGGAAGTCGCCCGGGACTTCGACACGTCCCACATCGACAACGTGCTCATCCGGTGGTGGGGGCGTGCCGTTGACGCGGCGCAGCCGATCACGGACGAGGAGCGAGACGCCATCGCACGAGCCGAGCGCGGCGACTTCTCCAAGGTCTGGCAGCACGACACGGACGGTACGTCTTGGCAGGAAGACGAGAACGGAATCATCTGGCGCAAAGAAGAGAACGGGGCGATCCACCGCGAAGCCCCTTCAGGACTCAAGGAACATCACTGATGGCCAAATACCGGGTGATCTGGTCGGAAATCGCCGATGACGCTTACAACAAACTTCCCGCCACCAGAAAGAAGAAGGTCGATCAGGTCAACGCACGACTCGCGCAAGAACCGAAGTCGATCAGCGGGTACGATCCGAAAACGGATCGCTGGACGACCACGGCCGACAACGGGCTGATCATGATCACGTTCATTCTCAGCGAGAACGTGCTTCAGGTGAACGTGCTACGGATGCAGGATCTCTAAGCAGCGCTCCACGTTCGGAGAACAAGAGCGCTGTGGGCAACCCGGTGAGTGGTACCGACATCCACACGACCACGTGCTGAGGTCCTGAAATGCGGAAACGCCCCCCGACAGCACCAGGGGTCGTTTCACACCGTGAGCGGATCAGGCGAACCGGTCGGTTTTCACCGCGTCGAGGAACGCCTGCCACTGCTTCCGGTTGGTAGTGAAATACCCGGCCGAGCGGTCCTTGGTGTCGCGAACCCCAGCAACGGTCGGTGTGACGGTGACCTCAACGCAGTTACCACCACTGTTCGACCGCGACGACTTTCGCCACGTCGCGCGCGAGAGATCCACTGTGCCAACCTCCTAGGTCTGTGCCGTGTGCGCCTCCCGAATGCTACGTATCAACTCCAACGAGGTTGGCGCTGGTAGGGCTGTAGACCTCAGCTCATCCCCGACATACTTCAGAGCCTCCACGTCGTTGGGATCGTCCACGGTGTGCCCTCCCAACGGAGTGTCGAGAAATCCGACAGCCTCATTGTTGTCGAACGACAGCAACGCGAACGCGCCGGAAGGGCTGGCGTGCGCCCCGGCGCTGTAGGGGAGCACCTGAACAATCACGTTCGAAAGCTCACACCAGCGCATCACTTGATCCAACTGCTCAGCCATGACGGCGGGACCGCCGACTTCGCGGCGTAGGGCCGCCTCGTTGACAACCGCTCGAAGGCGTAGCGGGTTCAACTCCGTGAGCCGTTTCTGACGTTCCGCTCTGGCCTGCACCCGCCGTGAGATATCCACGGGGTTCGTCGTGTAGCGGCCCGCTCGGTGGATCTCGTAGGCGTACGCCTCCGTCTGTAGTAGGCCAGGGATCAGGTCGAGCTCGAAGTTGACCGCTTCGGTGGCGAAGCTCTCGAAGTCCACGAACGGCTCGAACCAGCTCGGTACTCGGTAGCTCTCCCACCAACCACGCTGCTCGGCTTGTTGACGCGTCTCGTCCAACTGGTTCCGAACGTCTTGGTCCGCTTCGTAGAGGTCGAGCAAGGTCACGAGCTCATGACGCTTGATCTTGGAGCGTCCCGCTTCGAGATGACGAACTTTCGACGCTGAGCAGCCGAGAACACTACCTGCGTCTTCCACATCGAATCCTGCCGACTGACGGAGCTTCGTAAGCCATGAGCCGAGCTGACGACGTCTCGCAGATGACATGCCCACAGCGTAGCCACGACAGAAGCAGGAAGATCGTCACCCATTCAGACGAACGCATCTCTGACACCGTCAGGGGCATATTTTGACACTGTCAGGATGTTGTCGTGTTGGAAGCATGAGCCAGGCAAGAAACAGCAGCGAATGAGTCAGGGTCGCGCAGTGCAAGCACCTCGCGGTCGGACCGAGGAGTCGGTCGTGCGTCGGTCGAAGGTGGGGCTGTTCTGCCCGGGGCAGTGCGATCGCGCCGAAGCTCCCCGACCCGTGATCGACGGATGAGCCACATCCGATCGTTCTGTGACGACTGCTCCAACGAATATCCGTGGCGCGATCGTGACCAACCCAGCTGGAAAGGATGAGCAGGCGTGAAAACGAGCGAGAGACGGCACTACTGGCTACCGGGGGGCGTGCTCATCGACACCCCCGGCGTGCACAACGACGTCGAGCGCGGGGAATACGCATTAGCGCACGGGGGCTCGGTCGACGCGCTGGTACTGACCACCACCGGTCAGCTCTACCTCTACCTCGACCCCTACACCCCCACCCAATGCCCGGAGCACGTGCGCGCAGGCCGCGAACCCGGTCTGACTGTCGTCCCCTGTTGGTAAGAAGATCCATCATGCTCGAGAACATTCGCGGCCAGTTACAGCAGATCATCGACACCGCCCCCGCCGACGAGTTGCAGGCAGCGCAGAACACGCTCGACGAGCTACTCGGGCAGCTGCACCAGGTCGCCGGAACCAGCACCAACCACGACGTGCGGCAGGCACTCCAGCTTCTCGGAATCGCAGTCGAGAAAGCAGGCGAAGCAGCGCAGGCAACGATACAGGCTGCCGAACACGTCCGGTCCTTTTCCGCTGTCCTGTAGGAGCCCGGCATGTCCGAGGTGCAAGAGGTGGGCAACACCCTCGGCGGGATGTTCGGACGCATCCCGCCCGAACAACTCCACCAGATCAAAGCCTGGATCGAGGAATACGCCCTGCCCACCCTGACCGAAGTCGGCGAAGGCAGCTCGTCGCCCGACTTGACCGAAGCGGTAGCGCTGCTCGAACGAACACGCGAGCTCATCGACGACGTGCTCGCCCTGAGCGAGACCACCCGAACCCACCTGATCAACTACCTCGCCGGACTCGGCCTCAACACCGACCAATCCCCGCTCAGCCTGCCGCACCCCTCGACGGGCTCAAGAATCGTCGACAAAGCGTCGATGACATCGGAGTGTGTCGTCAGAGCCCGCGATCGACTACCCGTGCGTGGTCGCCGTGAGCCCACCACCGGCTTGTTCGTCGACCCGGACGGCAACGAAATCGACCGCCGCAGCGGCGGAGCCGGGCGGTCCCCGTGGCAAGGAGGTGCGGAATCGTGGCAACGCGATCAGCACGAGAGGGAGGAGACACAACAGCAGCGCGAACAACGCTTGGAGAGCGAACTCGCTGACCGTGCAGGTGCCCTCCTGATTACCAGCGACCACTATCCCGAGCTGCCGCGCGACATCGGCCGTCCCGACGTCAGTACGCACGTCGAGACGAAGGCCGCTCAGATCATGCGAGAGCGCGGCAACACCAACGGCGTCCTGGTCGTCAACAACGAAATTTGCCGCGAGCCCTACGGGTGCGAGTTCGCCGTACCAGCCATCCTTCCACGTGGCTACACCCTGTACGTCTGGGAGCCCGGTACCGACCAGCCTCACGTCTTCCACGGAAAGGCGATACCATGACGACCATAACCAACGTCGTGACGGCGATCGTTGAGAACCGGCGACACTATGCTCAGACCGACAGCGAAATCACCGAGCTGATCCGCACGATCGTCGATGACGATCATGGCGACTGGCCCAGCTTGATCTACGTGTGCGACCGACCACTCACCGCCGACAACAGCGAACTCCCCGGACACCAACTACGCGTCATGGTGGAGCCAGGCACCGGATACGGCGCGCTGAATTGGTTCCAAGAGGGCTCGGACGGGGACGCCCGAGACTCGTTCAACCCTCACGCGCCGGACGATGCTCCTCGAATACTGTTCTCCCCACACAGCGGCACGGAATTTCGCCAGAACGCTGCCCTACCGATCGATCTGATACGCACCGCGATCGACGAATTCATCCACACCGGCCAGCGCCCCACCTGCGTCCACTGGCAGCTCGCCGAGTGGTACTGACATCCACACGACCACGCGCCGAAGCCCCGACCCCGTGAAGCTCGGGACACACGGCATGTGGTGTGAACAGGGCCACGAGCCGCTACGGACACGGCAGCGGCGCCGACACCGCGATTTCGCGGTCGTCGCGTCCGACACGATCGGAGCAGGATAGTACCCTCGGCCTGTGTCCGTACCTGCCCCACCCGCCGGTTTCACCCTCGAGGACAGCATCGTCATCTGCGCCTTCGAGGGCTGGAACGATGGCGGCGACGCCGCCAGCACCGCCATAGAGCATCTCCAGCTCGTGTGGGACGCGACCAGCTGGGCCGAGATCGACCCGGATCCGTACTACGATTTCCAGGTTTCCCGTCCTACCGTGAAGCTGGTGGACGGTGTGACCCGCGAGGTCACCTGGCCGACGACCCGCATGTCGGTGTGCCGTCCGCCCGGCCTGGGCAAGGACGTGGTGCTGATCCACGGTATGGAACCGAACATGCGCTGGCGCTCCTTCTGCTCCGAGCTGCTCGCCCACGTCGAGCAGGCGGGCGCGAACACCGTGATCAGTCTCGGCGCGCTGCTCGCGGACGCTCCGCACACCCGTCCGATCCCGGTCACCGGAACGGCCTACGACACCGAGTCCGCCAACCGGTTCGGCCTGGAGCACTCACGCTACGAGGGCCCCACCGGCATCGTGGGTATCTTCCAGGACGCCTGCGTACGCGACGGGATCCCGGCCATCTCGTTCTGGGCCGCGGTCCCGCACTACGTTTCGCAGCCGCCCTCGCCCAAGGCGACCCTGGCACTGCTGCACCGCGTCGAGGAGGTTCTCGACCTGGAGGTTCCGCTGAACAACCTCCCCGAACAGGCCGAGGAGTGGGAGAACACGGTCAGCGAGATGACCGAGGAGGACGAGGACGTGCGCAACTACGTCCGGGCCCTGGAAGAACGCGGCGACGCGGAGAACTCGCTGACCGAGACCAGCGGTGAGGACATCGCCGCCGAGTTCGAGCGCTACCTGCGCAGGCGAGGTCCGGGCGGACAGGGCGGCAAGGGGAGTTCGGGCCCCGCTCAGGGCTGAACCGTCTCGGACGGTCCCGCCGGACGGCGTCGAGAGACGCCGCCCGGCGGTGCGTCAACCCCGGGCGACCTCACGCAGGTACTGCTCGGCGAGTTCCGGATCGAGGAACCAGTTCCCGAAATCGGCCGGATCGTCGAAGGCGTTGACGAACCGCTGGCGGATCGCCGGGGTGTCGGCGGCCTGCCTGAAGAGGTTCATCACGTGTTCCGGCGGGGGCTGCAGCATCGCGTTCGTCCAGGTCGTCACCGGCTCCACGACCGACCAGTAACGTTCGAAAGTCCGCTCCATCCATTCCCGGTCGAAGGGGCGGTCGCCCCGTTCGAGGATGCTGTACAGGTAGGACGCCGCGCACTTGCTCGCGTTGTTGGACCCCTGACCGGTTATGGGATCGTTGGCCACCACCACATCGGCCATGCCGAGCACGATCCCTCCCGAGGGGAGCTCCCCGACGGGACGACGCACCACCGGCGGATACCCACCGGACAGCGTTCCCTGGGAATCGGTCAGCTCCGCGTGCTTGAACCGTTCGTACTCCCAGGGGAAGTACTGTCGCATCAGCTCGAGCATCCGCTTCCAGTGCTCCCCCGCTGCCGGGCGATCGGACCAGCAGTCCAACGGGCCGCCCGGTAATCCTTCGAAGAAGGGGATCTCGCAGGGACCGCTCAGCGTGAGCCCGGGGATGACGAACAGCTCTCCCACCCCGGGGACCACATTGAAGCGCACCGCGTCCATGTCCGGGTGTTCCGGGCGGCGCCCCGCTCCGTGCACGTAGCTGACCGACAGCACGCGCTGCGGAGTGCTGTAAGGGGAACGGTTCGGATCGCGGCCGAAGAGCTGTACCAGCTCGCCTTTGCCCGCGGCGATGAGGACGAGTTCGTAGTGCCTGGTCAACGAATCGAGATCGGAAGTGGTCACCCCGTGGAAAATGACCTTCCCGCCGCGGTCCTCGAACAGCTCCAGCCATCCGGCCATCTTGATCCGCTGGTCCACCGACTGGGCGTGGTTGTCCAACCTGCCCACCCAGTCCAGCTCCCGGTCACCCTCAGGACCCGCGATCGATACGCCCACTCCCCGGATCTCGGGGGCCTGGTCCTCCCAGAGGTTGAGCTTGTAGTCCCGTTCGTACTGCAGAGCGGTGTGGAACATGGCCTGCGTGGACATCACACGCCCGCCGCGGATCTCCTCCGGCGTCCGCGCGGACATCACAGTGACGTCGTATCCGTGCTCGAGCAGGCTCAGCCCGGTCTGCAACCCCGCCTGTCCGGCTCCCACGATGAGGATCTTGCGCATCGCGTTCTCCTTTTCACCTGCCGACACCTTCCCGCCGCGGCGGCGGACACGATCATGCGGCGCCGTGCGTCACGTTCAACCGCATCGTGTGCGTTACCAAAGCACGCAGTGTATCCACAGTGGACACTGAATCACGTGCGTCACAGGCGATCAAGGGGATGTCCGGAGCCAGCGCGAGGGCGTCACGCACCTCTTCCAGGTCGTGGGTCAGCTTCCCGTCGAACAGGTTGACCGCGACGATGAAGGGGATGTCCGAGTCGTGCTCGAAGTAGTTGATCGCGGCGAATGACTCCGAGAGCCGTCGGGTGTCCACCAGAACCACGGCACCGAGCGCACCCCTGGCCAGGTCGTCCCAGAGGAACCAGAAACGGGACTGCCCGGGAGTTCCGAACAAGTAGAGCATGAGGTCCTGGTGCAGCTGGATGCGCCCGAAATCCATCGCGACCGTGGTGGTCGTCTTGTCCCCCGTCGGATCGATCTCGTCGATCCCTTCACTGGCCTCGGTCATCCAGGCCTCGGTGTTCAACGGGGCGATCTCGGACACCGCCGAGACGAACGTGGTCTTGCCGACTCCGAAGCCACCCGCGACCACGATCTTCGCCGAGAGCATCAACTCGGCGTGGTCATGCGGAGAGCTTGTTGAGGCCATCGAGAATCCTCTCGAGGATGTTGTGGTCGTAGCTGTAGGCCTGTCCGGTCGGGTGAATGAAAATCACCCCATCCGCCGCCAAGTCACTGACCAGCACTCGGATGACGCCGAGTGGAATATCCAGTGTGGCCGACAGCTCGGCGAGGGATACCGGACTGCGAGCGTGCTCGTAAACCGCACGGGATTCGGGGAGCAGCTTCTCCGCGCGATCCCGGTCGTATTCGGTGACCGAGATCATCGTCTCCACGAGAAGCTGATGCCGCGAGCGGGTCCGCCCACCCGTGAGGGCGTAGGGGCGTACCCGGCTGCTGCGACTTTCCCGCTGGGTCTGTGAGTGTGTGGCCATGGAGATTTCCTTAAACGATCAGTCACGCGGTCGCTTGGCGGTGACCACACGTCGTAGATCGGCCCGAACCTCGGGGGTCAACGCGTGTCCCGTGTTCTCCACGAACTGGGTCATCTCGTAGGCGACCACACGCATCTGGGCCTCCGAGGAAGTGAGCACGGCCAGTCCCGCCCCACTCCCGATCCCCATGAACAGGAAGTATCCGTGGTGAAGCCTGATGATGATCTGTTCGCAACCGCCCTTGTCGAACAGTGCCGAACCGTTCTGGGCAAGGCTGAGCAAACCGCTGGAGATGGCGGCCAGCTGCTCGGCCTCGTCATTGGTGACCGAGGAGGACCCCGCCAGCGGAAGACCATCCGCCGACAGGATCAACGCGTGGGTGACGCCGTGAACACGGCGTACGAAATCGTCGACTAACCAGTCGAAGTTCGGGGGCTGGGCGTCGTCTTCTGCAGCCGTCACTGCTGTGACCTCTCGGCGTCGTCGTTGTCGTCCTGCTGGTCCTTCCTGGCCTCGTGCTCACCCTCGGCGAAGGCACCCAGGTCCGCCAGCAATTGCTCATGACTCTCTCGCATGTCCACACCGGTGTCCTTTGTGGACGGCGTGGGGGAATCGTGTCGGGCGGTCGACGACCCCTTCAGGCTCTGCGAAACTCTGCGCGGCAATCCGTTCACGGTGGTGGACGACTCCGTTCCCGGCTGTTGAGCAGCAGCCTGCTCCTCGGACGGCCACACGGGTTCGGCCGTCACCGACGAGGCGACCGCTCGCTTGCTCGCCTCGGCCGGAGACGCTCCGGAACTCCGCTGCGCGGAGGGCTCCGGAGGACTCGTGCCCGCGTCCGGAGCACTGTCCGCTGCGGCCTGCTGCTTCTCCCGCATGGGCCTGCGCGCCGGACCGCGTCCTTCCGGTAAGGACTCCTCGTGCACCAGAGTGGACGGTAGCAGCACCGAAGCCGTGGTCCCGTGCGGAGCGCGACGGGACAACCACACCCGGATGCCGTGCCTGCCGGACAGACGCCGCACCACGGCCAGTCCCATGTGCCGCACCGCGTCGCGGTCGAGCACCGGCGCGCTCGCCAGCCGCTCGTTGAGCGCCGAGAGCCTGGCCGCGGGCAGACCGATCCCGGAGTCCTCGACCCGCACCATTATGCTTCCTCGCTCGGTCAGGTGAGCGCTGACGGTCACCGCCGAGTTCGGCGGGGAATGCGTCGTCGCATTGTCCAGCAGCTCCGCCAACAACCTGCTGATGTCGTCGGCGGCCAGCCCCACCACGCCGAGTTCGGTTATCTTGCCGAGCTCCACTCGGCTGTAGTGCTCGATGGCCGACATCCCGGCACGGATGACGTCGACCAGCGAAGCGGACTCCGGACGTGTTCCGCCCGCGTCCCTGCCGGCCAGGACCCGCAGGTTCTCCCCGTTGCGACGCAACCGTGTCGCCAGGTGGTCGAGCCGGTAGAGCCGGTCCAGCGATTCCGGGTCGTCCTCCTCGGACTCCATTTGCTCGAGCTGCTCGAGCAGCGAGTCCACGAGGTTCAGGTCGCGCAGGGCCACACTGGAACAGACTCCGGCCAGCACATCCTGCGCTCCGGGCTCACGCGGGGAAACGGGCCCGATGATCTGCGCCACGGTCTCGCGGGAACGCTGCAACAGCTGTTTGGTCGAACCCTCCAGCCGTTGTCTGGCCGCTCTGTCGCGCAACGACTTGCGCGAACGTTCGAGCATCTCCCATACCCGACTCACCATCCCACCTCGCAACCAAAGCGCGTATCACCGATCCGGGCTTCGTGCGGACTCATGCCACGAGATCCAATCAGACCGATCACGGGGAGTCTACGATGCCCCTGCCTCGAACATGAATGGTGAGTGGCGACCGAATGATTCGTTTCCGCGGAGTTCACCGCACCCGGGGACATCGCCGTGTGTCGGTATGAATTCGTTCGCCCGGACATTAATGCAACCCATTCGCCCGAATCAAGAGCGGGAGCGCTCCACCGCCGGACGAAACATCACCGTATGTACACAATGGACACAACAACGGGGAGGTGCGACGCCGCGAACGACACCGTACGTGATCGAACACTCCGGTGGCCAGCTCCCGCAGGCGGCCGAAAACACCCGAACGCGACGGGGCGGAACACTCGCCGAACGCATTCCCGGGGAGCACGCGGAACAACGTCCGGGACGAAGGCAGACACCGGCCGAACGATCAATTCGCCCCCGCGGCGCCGGCGGGGCGAACCCCCGCTCGGTGGCGCTTTCCGAGATGTCGACGACCGGCGTGGTGCTTTCGGCGCGGGCAGCGCCGAGAACACCCCACCACGCGACCGGACCGACCGCGGGTTCTCCCGCGTCACGCTCTCGCGAGGAAGGCCCGACGTGGCGCAGGTCGTCACCCGCTGCCGGGCCTCGGCTGAGCGGGAGTCCGCGAGGGGCCGCCACCCGAGCCCCCACCAAGGGGAGAGCGGAGACCCCGATCGGACGAAATCGCCGCTACAAAGCCACACCCAGCAGCGCGTCCACCGCGTTCCGGACCACCGAGGGCGCCCCTTCCTCGAAGGAGCCGTTCTCGCCGAGGGCCCGGTCGACCCACTCGTCGACGGCGCGCAGTGCCCCCTCCGCGTCCAGATCGTCGCTGAGGCGCTCCCGCATGCGGTCCAGGGTCTCCGCCGGCTCCGGCCCCCGTTCGAGGGACACGGCCTGACGCCAGCGTGCCAGCCTGGCGGCCCCGCTGGTGAGCAGATCGGCGTTCCAGGAACGGTTCTCCCGGTAGTGGCCGCCCAGCAGGGCCAGCCTGATCGCCATCGGGTCGACCCTGTCCCCGCGCAGGCGGGAGACGAACACCAGGTTGCCCTTGGACTTGGACATCTTCTGCCCGTCCAGCCCCACCATTCCGGCGTGGGAGTAGTGCTGTGCGAACGGGTGCTGTTCCGTCAGCGCCTCGGCGTGGGCCGCGCTGAACTCGTGGTGCGGGAAAGCCAGATCGGACCCGCCGCCCTGCAGGTCGAAGCCGATGCCCAGTCGGTTGAGCGCGATCACCGAGCACTCCAGGTGCCACCCCGGCCTGCCCGCCCCGAGCTCCTCCGCGTCCCAGGAGGGCTCGTTCGGCCGCGCCATCCGCCACAGCAGCGCGTCCAGCGGGTGCTTCTTGCCCGGCCGGTCCGGGTCACCGCCCCGCTCGGGGAACACCTCGGCCATCTCGTCCGCGCTGTACCGCGACTCGTATCCGAGCCGGCCCGTGGCGTCGTGCCGGAAGTAGACGTCCGGGTACTCGTCGTCGACCCGGTAGGCCGCGCCCGAGGCGAGCAGCTTGGTCACGGCCTGTTCGATCTCCGGTATCGATTCGACCGCACCGACGAAGTCCCGCGGGGGAAGCACCCGCAGCGCGGCCATGTCCTCCCGGAACAGGGCGGTCTCCCGCATCCCGAGCACGATCCAGTCCTCGTTGTCGTGCTCGGCGCGTTCCAGCAGCGGATCGTCGATATCGGTGACGTTCTGCACGTAGTGCACGTCGTGACCGTTGTCCAGCCACATGCGGTGCACCAGGTCGTAAGCGATGTACGTGGCCGCGTGCCCCAGGTGCGTGGCGTCGTAGGGGGTTATGCCGCACACGTACATCCCCACCCGTGGTCCCGCACCGACAGGTCTGATCTCACCGGTCGCGGTGTCGAACAAACGTAACGGGTGAGCCCTGCCGGGCAGGCTGGGAACGGAAACCGAGGACCAGGGTTGCATGTGTCCGACCCTAGCCGTTGTGCCACGAGGAGCCGTCGCGGGCCACGAGGTGCGAGCCCCGCACCACACCCCGCGCTGCTCCGTCCGGATGGTTCTCCGCGACCGGGAACAGCCGGTCCCGCGTTCATCCCCCGGAACGGTTCGGGGAGCGCTCACCGAGGCAGGATCCGGGTCTCGCCAACGGCCAGATCCCACAGCAGCTCCCCGCTGCCTCCCGCGGCGAACCACGCTCCGCGCAACCGCTCCAACGGCTGGAGAACGGGCTCCCCCGTCAGGGGGAAGGTGGCCCAGTGCATCCCGGCCAGCCTGCCCGCCCCGGTGTCCGCTGCAGCGGCCACGGCATCCTCCGGGGTCAGGTGCACCGAGCGCATCAACCACGGAGGGTGGTACGCGCCTATGGGCAACATCGCCAGCTCGATGTTCGGAAACCTGCGTCCTATCTCCGCGAAGAACGATCCGTAACCGGTGTCCCCCGCGTGGTACAGGCTTCGACCGTCCGGCGCCGTGACGATCCAACCACCCCACAGGCTCCGGCAGAAGTCCCACACCCCGCGTCTGCTCCAGTGACGAGCCGGGACGAAGTCGAAGCGGAGCGGACCGAGCGCGGTGGAATCCCACCAGTCGAGCTCCCGGACGTCGGTGAACCCGCGCCGGGTGAACCAGTTCCCCAGCCCCAGCGGAACGAGCACGGGCGTGCTCCGGGGAAACCGGGCCAGCGTCGACGCGTCCAGATGGTCGTAGTGGTTGTGGCTGATCAGCACCGCGTCCACGGGGAGCAGCTCCTCGAAGGCGAGCCCCGGCGGGCTCAGCCTCGGCGGGACTCCCGGGATGAGCGTGGACCACACCGGATCGGTGACCACCCGGCACCCCGCGGCCCGCAGCAGGAAGGTGGCGTGCCCGATCCAGGTCACGGCGACGTCGTGCGGTTCGACCCCGGGCAGCGGTCCACCGTGCAGCGGGACGAGCCTGCGATCCAGCACCGTCCCCCGCTGCTTCTCCTTCCACATGAAACGCAGCACGTCACGCACGTTCGGCAACGGGCCGTCCAACCGATCCGCGAAGGAGCGACGACGCTGGAACCGGATCACCATGTGGCCGCCTCCGAACTGCCCGGGAGACCGGAACGCGGTTACGGCGTGCAGGACACGAGACTCCCACGCACCGGCCCGCGTTCGTAACGCTCCGTCGAGTGACAACGCGCTGCGGGGCTTCCGGAAGTTCGAGCGCCCCGCGAGGTTTCCGAGAGACCGGCCCGCCGGGCTCCCTCACCGAGGCTTTCCGGTCCCGTCGAGGACCGGAGCGTGCCCTCGGCGCAGGCAGCACCGAAACACCACCTGAGCAGTCGGCCGGCGAACCACGATCAGAAGGGGGGCCAGGGAATCGCGGGCCACTCACCGGACGGTGCGGGCAGCACGCCCTGCTGCAGCAGCCGGTCGATCCTGTCGGCCACCGCCTGGATCTCCTTGGGGGTTATGTACTCGGCCAGCCCGGCGGCGAACGACCCGTCCAGCCTCGCACGCAACCGCGTGAGCCGCTCCACCGAGGATTCGTCCAGCTCACGTCCCAGCCAGCCCCACAGCACCGTGCGCAGCTTGTCGTCCGCGTTGAGACTCACCCCGTGGTCGATGCCGAGCACCTCACCCCGCGGGGTGCGGAGCACGTGCCCGCCCTTGCGGTCGGCGTTGTTGAGCACCACGTCGAGAACGGCCAGCCGACGCAGGTCCGCGTGATCGGCGTGCGCCAGCACCAGCGGGGCGCCCCGCTCGTCCTGGGCGTGCAGCACGGTCAGCCAGTCGTGGGGAACGTCCTCCGGGGAGAGCACGTCCACGAGCCCGGAGTCCTCCTGCTCGGTGTTCACCCAGAGCTGCAACATGCCGGCCCCGTAGGGGCCGTCGGCACGCCAGAGCGTCGGGGGAACCAGGTTCCACCCGATCTCCTCGGAAAGCAGGTACGCGGCGACCTCACGCCCGGCCAGCGTGCCGTCCGGGAAGTCCCACAACGGCCGCTCGCCGCGCACTGGCTTGTAAACGCAGTCCGCGCTCAGTCCGTCGTGCTCGACGGAGCAGAGCAGAGTCGCGTTGGATGCCTCGACCAGTCGCCCCCGAACCTCGATCCGCCCGTTGGCCAGCAGCTCGGCGGCGACATCGTCGGAGAGCACGGTCGACTACTCCTCCTCGGAACGTCGATAACCGTTCTGCCTCGGGCAGATGTGGCCGTTCGGGTCGAGCGGCTCCGAGCACAACGGACACGGCTTACGTCCGGCTTCGATCACTCGCTGGGCACGTTCCGCGAAGGCACGAGCGTGCGCGGCGCTGAGGAACACCCGAACGGCATCGGGCCCCTCCTCGGTGTCGTCGAGCACCACCGACTCGTCCACCTCTTCTTCGGTGACGGCCAGCAACTCCACCACCACCGCTTCGGTCTCCGCGTCCCAGCCGAGCCCCATGGTGCCGACCCGGAACTCCTCCTCCACGGGGACCTCGAGCGGACCGGAGTCGACGAGCTCGTCCGGCGGTTCGGTGGGCAGCTCGGTGTCGAACCGGCGCTGCACCTCTTCCAGCAGCGCATCGATGCGTTCGGTCAGCACCGAGACCTGCTGCTTCTCCAGCTGAACGCTCACTGTCCGCAAGTCCTCGGTGGCCTGCAGATAGAAGGTGCGCTCGCCGGGCTCTCCGACCGTTCCGACGATGAAACGATCGGGCTGACGGAATACGTGGATGACACGAGCCATGACACCCTCGACACTAAGTCACCGTCGCTCGGATCATGCAGCCCCGCCCCCATGATGCTCGGCGAAATCTTGCCTGGTAAAGAGCTTCTCGAACAGGGGAATCCGGCCCCACCGGGGATTTCGAGCTCCCGCGCGGCGTGTTCGCCTCCGGCGAACACCTCGCCCCGAAGCGTATCGGAGTCACCATCGGTAACCAAAATTGACCAAAAGTGTTCACCCGGCGAACAACATTCTCCCGCCACCTCGCGACGCCGCATCATGGAGCACATGTCGATCAGCACATCGGAGAACACCCGTCCACGCGGACTCCGGCCGGGGGACACGGTCGCCGTGGTGGCTCCGGCCGGGCCCGTCCCCGCCGAACAGCTGCGGGCCGGAGTGGCCGGACTCGAGTCCTGGGGGCTGCGGGTCCTGCTCGGCGAGCACGTCCTGGACCGCCACCCCCGGCTGGACTACCTGGCCGGGCTGGACGGGGACCGCGCCGCCGACCTGCGCTGGGCGTGGTGCCACCCGGAGGTCTCCGCCGTCCTCTGCGCGCGCGGTGGCTACGGAACGATGCGGATGCTCGACGAGCTCGACCGGGACGCCCTCGCCCGAGCGCCGCGGAAACTGCTGGTCGGTTCCAGCGACGTGACGGCGCTGCACGAAGCCTTTTCCCGCGAGCTCGACGTGGTCACCCTGTTCGGCCCGATGGTCGCCACCTCCGCGTTCACGGAGGACGCCACCGCGCGGGAGCGGTTGCGCGGGATCCTGTTCGAACCGCAGGAGTCGCTCTCCCTGCGGGGCGCCGGGGTGGAACCGCTGCGCGGCGGCCGTGCCACGGGGGTGCTTCACGGGGGCAACCTCAGCGTGCTCGCCGGAACGCTCGGTTCCGCCGCCCCGCCCCGGCGGCCGAACCCGGGGATAGCGCTGCTGGAGGACGTCACCGAGGAGCCCTACCAGCTCGACCGCTACCTCACCCAGCTGCGCCGGGCGGGCTGGTTCGACCACGTGGCCGGTGTGGCGCTCGGCTCCTGGCGCGCGTGCGGCTCACTGGAACGCGTCCGGACGACTATGGCGGACCTCCTCGGCGACCTGGGGGTTCCCGTGGCTTGGGAACTGGGGTTCGGGCACCGGGACGGTCAGCTCAGCGTTCCGCTCGGGGTCACCGCCGAGCTGGACGCCGACGCCTGCGAACTCACCCTAGCCGGCCCGGCCCTGTGCTGAGCCGCTGTCCGACGCCCCACCAAGGGAGGGCTCCGAGGGCCCGCCCGGTAGCTCCGCGCCGCCCGCCCGAGCGGCGAACCTCGATCAGGCATCGATCCCGCCCCACCGGGTGTCCCCCTCCGGGGCGATCGTGCAACGATCCGGATCCGAGAATGCGCGTACGTCCGATCACACACGAAGCGCTGGTCACCGAACTGGCCGACCGGCTGCTGCACGTAACCGGCCCGCTCGGGTCCCTGGTCGCGCTCGACGGCCATCCGCTGACCGGCACGCGCGAGCTCGCGGACTCACTGGCGGAAGAGTTGCGCACCCGCGGGCGTCGCGCCGTGCGCGTCAGCACGTGGGACTACCTGCGTCCCGCTTCGCTGCGCTTGGAACGGGGCCGCACCGACCCCGAGGTCTTCCTGCACGACTGGTTCGACTTCGAGGGGCTGTCCCGGGAGGTGCTCGCCCCGCTCGCGGCCGGAGGCGACGGTCACGTGCTCACCGCGCTCTGGGACCCGGACAGCGACCGCTCTCCCCGCGAACCCCGCACCGAGGTGGGCGAGAACGGCACGGTGCTGGTCGAGGGGCCCTTTCTGCTGGGTAAACGGCTCGACTTCGACTTCGCCGTACACCTGTGGATGTCCGAGAAGGTACTGCGGCGGAAAGTGCCCGCCGAGGACGAGTGGCAGCTTCCGGCCTTTTCCGAGTACGCGCACGAGATCCGCCCCGAGAGGACGGCCGACCGGCTGATCCGGGCGGACCGTCCGGAACGGCCCGCCGTCGTGGACGCCCTGGACTGAGACGACTCGTAACGAAGCTTCGCTTGCGCGGTCGGGCAGCCGTCACGTGAGTCGGCGCCTCGCTGCGTTGGAGGGCACCTCGAGCAGCGGCGACCGGACGAGCAGTCGCCCGAGCCGCGCGGGCACTTCGCGGGGGTTGTGGCCGACCGGGGCGGAAGGCCGCGCTCAGGTGACCGTGCGCGTGAGCACGGGGACGGCCGCGAGCAGGGCTTTCGTGTACTCGTGCTCGGGAGAGGTCAGCACCTGTTCGACGGGCCCCCGCTCGACCACCTCCCCGGCTCGCATCACGGCCACGCGGTCCGCGATGCTCCAGGCGAGCCCCAGATCGTGCGTTATCACCAGAGTGGACAGACCACGTTCCCTCCGGAGTCCGAGCAGCAGCTCGAGGACCTCACCCCGGACGGTGGCGTCCAGCGAGGCGACCGGCTCGTCGGCCACCAGCACCCTGGGGTCGAGCACCAGGGCTCCCGCGATCACCACCCGTTGGCGCTGGCCACCGGAGAGTTCGTGCGGGAAACGGCCGAGGAACTCCTCCGCAGGACGCAGCTCGGCCGCTTCGAGGGCGGCCCGAACACGTTCTCCCTCGTTCACGACGTCCCCGTGCACCCGAAGCCCCTCGGCGACGGCCTCGTAGACGGTGTGGCGCGGATTGAGCGCCCCGGTCGGATCCTGCAGCACCAGCTGAACCCGCCTGCGGAAGGCCCGCAGCCCACCACCCGTGTGCGCCAGCGGGGCACCCAGATAGCTCACACCGCCCGCGTCGGGACGTCGCAGCCCGAGCAGTGTGCGGGCCAGGGTCGTCTTGCCCGAACCGGACTGTCCCACCAGGGCGACTATCTCGTCCTCGCACACGTCCAGGTCGACACCGCTGACCGCCCTCGTACGGATCCGCGCACCGTCGGTGAAGCTCACGCTGACCCCGCGGGCGCTGAGCAGCGCACCGTTCGAGGCGGCCCCACCTCTCGGCGTGTCGGCACCGCCCGAGCGCTCCCCCTCCCCGACCCGCCGGGAGGAGACGTCGCCGACGATCGGGAACGCGGTCGCCAACGCACGGGTGTGCCGGTGCTCGGGGCTGGTGACGAGCCGCTCGGCCCGTCCCCGCTCCACGAGCTCCCCCTGGTACATCACGGCCAAACGCCCGCAGGTGTTCGCCAGCACCGAGAGGTCGTGGCTGATCACCAGCAGGGCGACGTCGCGCCGGGCCACCGAGTTCCGCAACAACGTCAGAACCTGGGACTGTACCACCACGTCGAGAGCTGTGGTCGGCTCGTCCGCGATGATCAGGCTCGGCTCGCAGGCCAGCGCCATCGCGATCATCACCCGTTGGCGCTGCCCTCCCGAGAGCTCGTGCGGATAGGCGTCGCGGCGCTCGACGGGAAGCTCCACCTGCTCCAGCAACTCGGCCACCCGCGCGCGCAGCACCGCGGTGGGGACCCGCTCGGCGGAGTGCAACCGGATGGGCTCGGCGATCTGGTCACCCACGGTGCGCACCGGGTTGAGCGCGTGCATGGCCCCCTGGAACACCACCGAGGCTCCGGCCCAGCGCACGGCCCGCAACCCGCCCCAGGTCAGCTTCCCCACATCACGCCCGCCCAGCAGGACCTCGCCCTCCACGCGCGCCGAGCGCGGCAACAACCGCAGCACCGACAGGGCGAGCGTGGTCTTCCCGCAGCCGGACTCCCCGGCCAGCCCGAGCGTCTGCCCGGCTTCCAGGCTCAGGCTCACGTCCGTGACGGCCCGCCGCAGTCCCCCGCCCGCGCGGTAGGAGATCGAGACGTCGCGCATGTCGAGAACCGGAGTCATTCGGCCCCACCCCGCAATCTCGGGTTCAGCACGGTCTCCAGGGCACGGCCGCACAGGGTGAAAGCGAGCACGACCACCGCGATGCCGATCCCGGGAGGAAGCAGGTACCACCACGCCCCTGCCGTCACCGCCCCGGTGTCCATCGCGGACTTGAGCATCGCGCCCCAGGAGATCCGGCTCGGGTCGCCCAGCCCGAGGAAGGAGAGCGTCGACTCGGCTATGATCGCGCTGGCCACCGTCAACGTGGTCGTGGCGAACACGAGCGGAAGCACCGAGGGCAGCACGTGCTTCACGAGCACGTGCCCGTGCCCACCGCCGAGCGCCCTGGCCCGTTCGACGTAGGGACGTGTCTCCACGGTCAGCGTTTGAGCCCGCACCAGTCGGGCGGTCTGCGGCCACGAGGTGACCCCGATGGCCAGCACTATGGTGAACAGCCCCCTGGACAGCACCGTCGACAGCGCTATGGCCAGCACCAGCGCCGGAAGCACCAGGAAGAAATCGGTCAACCGCAGCAGCACGGTCTCCACCCAGCCACCGAAGTGCGCCGCCGTCAGACCGACCACGGTGCCGATCACCATCGAAAGCACGGCGGCCGCGGCCCCGACCAGCAGGGACATGCGCGCCCCCCACCAGGTCAGCAGCAGCACGGAGCGCCCCGACTCGTCCGTGCCCAACCAGTGCTGCGCTCCCGGTGGCCGCAGCGCGGACGCGTCGACCCCCGTGACGTCCAGCTCGGCGGAGTCGGTCAGCACCGGTGCCAGCACGGCCAGCAACACGGCGCACACGAGGACCGCGAGCCCGAGCACCCCACCGCGTTCGGCGCGGTAGACGCGCCACGAATCGGCCAGCGCGGCCAGTCGCCGCGAACGCACGTTTCCGGAGGGGGGATTCGTGGTCATGAGGCACGCACCCGTGGGTCGAGAACCCGGTACAGCAGTTCGGCCAGCACGTTCATCACGATCACGCTTCCCGCCAGGACGATGAACGTTCCCTGCAACAACGGGAGGTCGGGGACACGAAGCGCCTCGTAGGTCAACAGCCCCAGTCCGGGCCAGGAGAAAACGGTCTCCACGGTGATGGCACCGGAAACGACCAGCCCCAGGTGGAGGAATATCAACGTCACCGTGGGCAGCAACGCGTTGGGAACGGCGTGCCTGCGCCGCACCAGGTCCTCCCGCAGTCCCTTCGCGCGGGCCGTGGTCAGGTACTCCTCGCCCATCTCCTCGAGCAGGGAACTGCGCATCACCATCATGAACTGGGCGTGGATGACCGCCACCAGCGTCACGCACGGAAGCACGAGGTGGTGGCCCACGTCGAGCACGCGCGGCAGCACACCGGGTGGAACGTCGGGGGAGGACATTCCCGCCACCGGGAACAGCCCGGGCATCGGCCCGACCCCCACTCCGAAGGCCATCAGCAGCAGCAGACCCAGCCAGAAGGTCGGAACGGACCACAGGGTCAGCCCCACCGAGGTGAACCAGCGGTCGGCGGAGCCGCCGTGACGCCACGCCGCGCGCGTGCCCATCCACAGCCCGAGCAGCACGGCGAGCACCGTCGCGGTTCCCACCAGCAGCACGGTGGGGCCGATCCGCTCCCCGATCAGTTCCGCCACCGGCCGGTTGTAGGTGTAGGAGGTGCCCAGCTCCCCGCGCACCAGGTTCCCGAGGAAGTCGCGGAACTGCACGTACAACGGCTGGTCCAGCCCGAAGCGGTGCCGCAACGCGGCCAGCTGCTCGGCGCTGACCGGTGCCGACCTGGTCATGGTGCGTGCCGGATCGCCGGGCAACACCCGGAACAGGAAGAATCCGAGCACCACCACCAGCAGCAGGCTCAGCGCCCCGCCGCCCAGCTTCAGCGCCACGAACCCGAGGATCCGCGGCGCGCGGGCGGGGGGCCTCCGGACGTCGTCCCTGTCACGCGTGTCGGTCATGGCTATTCCCGGTGTTCCGCGGTACGACGCCTGTGAGCGCTCGCGGAGAACACCACGAGCGCGCCGAGCAGGACCACGCCCACGATCACGAACGCCGCGGAGCGGTACCCGGCCCCGCCCCCGGCGGTTCGCGCCCGTTCGGTCGGTTCCGCCCGGTAGTAGCCCCAGTAGCCCTGCTGGGCCGTGATGACACCGCGTTCCGCCGGCTGCCTCTCGAATCCCGCGAAACGGTCCGAGCGGTAGGCCTCGAGCGCGTTCGGGTAGAACAGGATCAGGCCGGTCGCCATCTCGTGGAACCGCCCTTGGGCCCGCTTCACCAGTTCCACCCGCGCGTCCCGGTCGAATTCGGCCAGCTGCCGCGCGTACAGCTCGTCGTAGCGCTCGTCGCAGAGGAAGCTGTCCGGGAGGCCTCCGCCCCCGGGGTTGGGCCTGGCTCCGCAGGTCTGCAGCCGCAGCACGTAGTCCGGATCGGGGTTGACGGACCAGCCGCTGATCACCATGTCGAAGTCGCCTGCCGTTGTGCGCTGGTTGACCTGGTTGTCCGACACCGGCTGCAGGCTCACCTCGACCCCGATCCCGGACAACCACTCCTTGACGAACTTGCCCACCAGCGCGTCGGTGGACGAGTCACCGTGCAGCACGAATTCGAAGTCCAGCGGCCGCCCGGAAGGCCCCCGGCGGATCCCGTCGGGACCGCGGGGATACCCGGCCTCGTCCAGAGCTCGGTCGGCCGCCTCGAGCGAGAAGGAGCGTCGCTCGTCGTCCGGGGGAGACCAGTGGTACTTCCGGAAGATGGGAGGCAGGTAACCGGCTCCGACCGTGCCGTGCCCCCCGAGCACCCGGTCGACCAGTTCGGACCGGTCGATCGCGCGGTCCAAAGCTTTGCGCACCCGGACGTCCCGCAGCGCGGGGTGGCCGGTGCCGATGGGGTCGCCCGCGCTGTTGGCCGCTCCCGGGTTCAGCACGAGCTCGTAGAACCGACGTCCCTTCCCCTTCACCCGTTCGATGTTCTCGGCCCCCTTCAGGGCGTCGAACTGCGCGGGGGTCAGCTTTCTCGCCACGTCGATCTCGCCCTTGCGCAGCGCCTGCACCGCGGCGTCGCTGTTCTCGAAGTTGACGAAACGCAGCCGGTCCACCGTGGGCGCCCCGCGCCAGAAGTCCTCGTTGGCCTCGAGGGTCAGGGACTGCTGCGGCCGGTAGTCGGTCACCTCGAAGGGGCCACTGCCCACGATGGGCATTCGCCGGTTCGCGAACCCGGCCACGTCGTCGACTTCCGACCAGACGTGTTCGGGCACGATCGGCACGGCGAGGGAGCGCATCGTGGCCTGGGGAGTCTCGGTTCTGATCACCACCCGCCCGTCGTCGGGGGCGGAGACCTCCGCGAAGTTGTCCACGTAGTT
The DNA here is from genome assembly GCF_013408175.1 of Actinopolyspora biskrensis. GTDB lineage: Bacteria > Actinomycetota > Actinomycetes > Mycobacteriales > Pseudonocardiaceae > Actinopolyspora > Actinopolyspora biskrensis. Next base: position 399,012 of record NZ_JACBYW010000001.1, on the reverse strand, counting down.
CCCGTTGGCCGTCGCCGCCGCCGAGTCGGTCATCATGCGGTCGAACGTGTAGGCGACGTCGTGGGCGGTGACCGGTTCCCCGTCCGACCACTTCACTCCTTCACGGATGTGAAAGGTCCAGGTGAGCTTGTCGCGCGAGGACTCCCAGTCGGTGGCCAGCTCGGGGACCACCGAGAAGTCCTCGGAGCTGTAGGTGGTCAGGGTCGGGTAGATCAGCCGAAAGACCTCGGTGGCGGCCCGGCTGAAACCGAGGAAGGGATTGAGCGAATCGAACTCCTGCTGAATCCCGACCCTGAGGGTGGCCTCCCCCTCCTGTCCCGAACCGTCGCCGCGCTCGTTCGCGGAAAGAGCGCCGGGGGCGAGGACCACGGGAAGCAGCAGCCCGGCGATCACCACGGTGGCCGCGGCACGCGGAAAGCTCGGTCGAACACCGGCAGACCGCACACCCATGGTGATCACTCCCTCACGTCACGTGGTAGAAAAGAACCACCGGACCCGTCTTCCAGTCAATGGTTCACCGTTTCGGCGTTGCGAGCACGTCGGACGAACACCGGACGCGCCCCGCCGCGTTTCGGGGGCTGCTCGAGAGGGCCACGGGTTCTAGGGTGGTTCTCGTGCGGATCCTGATCTCTGCGGACATGGAAGGCGCCACCGGCGTGACCGGTGTCGACGACGTGATCGCGGGCACCGAGCCCTGGCGGCGTTTCCGGGAGCTGTTCACCGGCGACGTCAACGCCTGCGTGTCCGGCCTGTTCGCGGCCGGGGCGACCGAGACGCTGGTCAACGAGGCCCACTCGGTCCAGCGTCACCTGCTGCTCGAACGGCTCGACGGGCGCGCTCGGATGCTCACCGGCAGGCACAAACCGCTGTCGATGATGGAAGGCGTCGATTCGGGAGTGGACGGTGTGGTCTTCCTCGGCTATCACACCGGAGCGGGCGCGGAGGGCGTGCTCTCGCACACCTACATGGAGAGCGGGTTGTCCGGGGTCTGGCTGGACGGTATCCACGCCAGCGAGGGAAGGCTGAACGCCGCGTTGGCCACCGAGCACGGAGTGCCCGTTCTGCTGGTCACCGGTGACGACCTCACCTGCGTGGAAGCCGGTTCCTACGCTCCGGAGTGCCGGACCGTCCCGGTGAAGGAATGCGTGAGCAGGTACGCGGCCGTCTGCTCCACTCCGGAGCGGACGAGTTCCGCGATCAGGACGACGGCGTCCGACGCCATGGGACTCGCCGGCCGTGGCGAGGGCGAGGTCGAGCCACACCGGGTCGAGCTGGAGTTCACCGGAACCCACCTCGCCGCCGCGGCGGCCCTCGTGCCCACAGTGGAGCAGCTGTCACCCCGACGTGTCGGTTTCGACGCCGCGGACATGACGACGGCGATGAAAACCTTCAAGGTGATCACCACCGTGGCCTCCAAGGCCGCCCAGGACACGTACGGGTGAGCCTCGCCCGCTGGGGCACGAGCCACGCGGTGCGAACGTTTCGCGCGTAACCGGTGGGCACCCGTTCACTCGCCCCAGCGGGCCTGCTGCCAGCCCACGTTCTCCGGGCACTCACCGCTCCGCACGAACTCGTCGAGCGCAGCGCGCAACTCGGTGAAGCCGACGACCGAACTGCGCGGAAAGGTCAAAGCGCTGCCCAGGTCGAAACGCAACACCGGCGCCTCCGCGGACTCCCGCGAACTGCGGGTCTGCCAGGAGTACAGCTGCCCGTCCTCCTGCTCCTCGGTGAAGTTCAGCGCCCCCACCTCGTCGTCGGCGGACGTCACCACCCGGACCTGCCGGTACGGCCCCGGAACCCCGTCGTCCTCGTAGGGCCGGTCCCAGACGTAGAGGTGGCAGGCACTCCCCTGCCGCGGCGGACGGAGCAACCGCTCGACCAACGCGTGCTTGTGCTCCTCGTCTTCGGCGTACTCCCGTTCACCGTCGACCACCCCGGTGGCGACCATGATCCCCAGCTCCGTGTTGCGCGCGCCGGTCGCCTCGGCGCGGAACGCGTCGAGTTCCGCGCGGGCCTCCCGCAGCGCGCGCAGGGTCGCCCCCTGGTGGTAGACCAGATCGGCCCAGTACGAGTGCTCCATCACCCTGTTCAGATCGGAGTAGGCGGACTCGGTGGTCTCGATCAGTTTGTCCACTTGGTCCAGCGGAACATCCGTCAGCCGGGCGAACACCTCCGAGAGGTTCTCCGGGGCAGCGGACTCGTCGTGCGACGGCGGATTCGACATGCTTTCCCCGTGTTTCAATCCGTGTACCCGATTCCCTGGTGGCACCGTTCGAACCTCTCCGCCACCGGGCTGTGGTGATCATGTTGCCAGCTCGGTTCGCCACGGTGGCGAGGCGGTGACCGAATCGCACCAACGACATCCGAGTGGGAACGGTACCGGCCGCTTCGTGCTCCGCGGACCCCAGGTGGGGAGGCCGTGCGGCCCGAACGCGGTCTCCGCGCCGGAGGCGTCCGCCCACGCGGAGTGATCCGCCACACAACTCCCCGCCGGAAGGCGGTTCCTGGGAGCATCGATTCCGCGAGAGCATCCCGGACGATCGAGGTTCTCCGCTCGGGGTGCGTGGCGATGCGGGCGGCGGAACCTCCCGCGGCGGCGCCGGACCGCTCGGACGGTCGTTCGGCGCCGGGAGCGCCGAAGCGCCGCGCCGATCGCCGACACGACGGAAAGACATCAGTGAGAGGACGGCATGCCGGACGGTTCGCACGCACGCAAGCACGCCGAGCGGAGTCTGCACGACCTGGATCGGGTGGTCGAGCACAACGGAGCGGCCCTGGGGGAGGCCGCGAAACTACTGATCGAATGCGTCTCGGCCGACGGTCTGGTGTTCACCGCCGGGGCCGGGCACTCGCTCGCCGGGGTCCTGGAAAGCTTCTACCGGGCAGGCGGACTGGCCGCGGTGCGTCCGCTCTACCACCCCGATCTGCTTCCGCTGCACGGAGCGGCCACCAGCACGGCCACCGAACGCAGACGAGGGCTCGCGGAGGAAACACTGCACGAGGCCGGCTTCGACGGCGGCACCGACGTGCTGGTGGTCTTCTCCAACTCCGGGATCAACCCCTACCCGGTCGAACTGGCCGCCACCGCGCGGGCGCGGGGGTCCGAGGTCATAGCCCTCACCTCGAAAGCAGCGGCGGAGGGCGCACCACGCCGCACGGACGCGGGCACCCTGAGCGAGCAGGCGACGCTGGTGCTGGACACGCTGGTACCGCCCGGGGACACCACCTACCCCGAGTCCGGCCCCGTGACCGCGCCCGCTTCCTCGCTGGCCAACGTGTTCCTGTGGAACCTGCTCATGGTCGAGGCGTACGAACGAGCCGACGAGGACGGGATCTCGCTGCCCTGGTGGCGCAGCTCGAACGCCCCGGGCGGTGACGAGGCCAACGCGTCCCGGCTGGAGCACTACTCCGGGCGGATCACGCGACTGCGCTGAGCCGGAGCGGCGGACTGCCCGGTTCGGACGACACGGCGGAATGCCTCAACTGGTCCAGACCGGATGTCGTCCGCGAGACCGCCCGCTCGCCCCGGGACCGAACCGCTCGACGACCGTCGATCGTCCGAACGCCACGAAACGGCCCGCACCGACGCGAAGGTCACCGATCCGGAGCGGTGGCTCCGCTCAGCTCCCCGAGCCTGCGGAGCTGAGCGGCCCGCTCGGCGGCGAGCTGCTGCTCCGGGTCCTCGGCCTCACTCGCCTGGGAGAGCAGTGCGAGAGTCTCCCTGACGGCACCGTGCGGCGCCTGCGCGATGGCATCGGCCAGCCGATCGGTGGCCGCCTCCAGCTCAGCCGGTTCGACCACGGAATTGGCCAGCCCGACGCGCGATGCCTCCTCGGCCGGAACGTCCCGTCCCGTCAGACACATCTCGGTGGCCCGGGAGTAGCCGACGGTCTGCACCAGCGGGAGCGTTCCACCGAGGTCCGGCACCAGACCGAGACTCGTCTCGGCCATGCGGAACACGGCGTCGGAAGCCAGCACCCGCATGTCACAGGCCAGGGCCAGCTGGAACCCGGCACCGATGGCATGCCCCTGAACGGCGGCGATGGTCACCCGTTCCGGATCACGCAACCAGCTGAATCCCTGCTGAAACGCGGCTATGTCGGCATCGGCCTGCTCCACCGGCCGCGATGCCAACGAGAGCAACCCGGGAGAACCGTCCACCTCCGCGGACTCGAACAGCCGACGGTCCAGCCCCGCGGAGAACGCCCTGCCCGCCGCTTTGATGTCGACGACGCGCACCTCTTCGGCGAGGTTCTGGCCGATTTCGCGCAACGCCCTCCACGTGTCCGGCGTCTGCGCGTTGAGCTGATCCGGCCGGTCGAGAACGATCGTGGCCCGGGCCCCACTGATCGTCAGTCGGACGTGCCCTCGGTCAAGTACACCGGGATCAATTGCCGATTCCGTCAAACGGTCCTCCGTCGCGATACACCACAGCGGTCGACGATGGCCACCAGCCTAGAGGACCGATCATGTCGTCGCGATCGGAGTCCGTAATCTTCACCGGCCGTTCGGGCACGGCGTGCCCGGCGCCAACAGCGTGCCGGGCACGCCGCACAGCTGCGAATGCTATTTCTTCTTGGATCGGGTCGCTCCTCCGCGCCCGCGCAATTGCACTCCCGACTCGACCAGCACGCGGTGCACGAAGCCGTAGGAACGGCCCGTCGCCTCCGCGAGTGAACGAATGCTCGCCCCCTTCTCGTACTTTTTCTTGAGATCGCTGGCCAGCTTGTCTCGTGCGCTTCCTGTGATTCGCGCACCCTTCTTTAGATCAACCACAGTGTCCCCGCCTTCCCCGTACAGGTAGGGCCGCTCACGACCCCTGTCAAGCCAATGATCGAACAGGAAAGCCGGAAACGCCAGACGACCTCGGCAACAGATCCCCCGGTGAAGCCGAATATATTCCTATTGATCTTGAAAATGCGGTATGGAGCACCGAAAGCCAAGATCAACAATTCGCTTCGAATATGCCCCGGGCCGTTCCGTCAGGGATTGACGAGGGAAAAAGGAGCGCTCGGCACGGCCCGCGGGCCCTGTCGCGGGCCCTGTCGCGGGCCCTGTCGCGGGCCTTCTCACCGCCGGTGCGGACCGGGCGGATGCTGCGCGGCCGGCTGCGACGTCCCGAAGCGGCGGAAGCAGCTTTCACGAGGCTCGCCCGCCGGCACCGCCGCGAACGAACCGAATCGACGAGTTCCCGCCAGGGACTTCCAGCGAAAGGGTTCCGTCCAACGCAGGCGCTCTGAGCCTGGGCGGTCGGCACCGCCGCGGGTTCTCGGTCGAGTGCCCGGCGAGGACGGCCCCGACGTCGTGTGGGGCTACCCGATGTCGGGGCCCCCGCGGCCGGGCGCCGACTGAGGTTCCGCCAAGTGACCACCCACGCGAGCCGACCAGCGAGCTCGGTCAGGCCAGTTGAACCAGGTCCATGTACTCCTCGGACCAGTGGTCCTCACTGCCGTCCGGAAGCAGGATCACCCGCTCCGGCTCCAGCGCCTCGACGGCACCGGGGTCGTGCGTCACGAGCACGACCGCGCCCGTGAAGCTGCGCAGCGCGTCCAGCACCTGCTCCCGACTCGCCGGGTCGAGGTTGTTGGTCGGCTCGTCCAGCAGCAGCACGTTCGCCGAACTGGAGACCAGACCGGCCAGCGCGAGCCGCGTCTTCTCCCCGCCGGAAAGCGTGCCCGCTGGCTGCTTGAGCTGCTCACCGTTGAACAGGAAGGCGCCGAGCAGCGTGCGCAGCTCCTGCTCGGGGGTGTTCGGAGCCACCCCCCGGATGTTCTCCCAAACGGTGGTATCGGTGTCCAGGGTCTCGTGCTCCTGCGCGTAGTACCCGATGCGCAGCCCGTACCCCGGCTGGACCTCACCGGCGTCCGCGGACTCCACCCCGGCCAGCAGCCGCAGCAGGGTGGTCTTGCCCGCGCCGTTGAACCCGAGCACCACCACCTTCGAACCGCGGTCCACGGCGAGGTCCACCCCGCTGAAGATCTCCAGCGAGCCGTACGACTTGGACAGCCCCTGAGCCGTCAGCGGAGTGCTGCCGCAGGGAGCGGGCGAGGGGAAGCGGATCTTGGCCGTCTTCTCCGACGCCTGCTCCTCGTCGAGGTTGGCGAGCATGTCATCGGCACGCCTGGCCATGTTCTTGGCCGCCACGGCCTTGGTCGCCTTGGCCCCCAACTTGTCGGCCTGAGCCTTGAGGGTGGCCGCCTTCTTCTCCGCGTTCGCCCGTTCCCGGCGCCTCCGCTTCTCGTCGTCGGCACGGGCTTCCTGGTAACGACGCCAGTTCATGTTGTACACATCGGCCTCGCCCCGCACCCCGTCCAGGTACCAGACCTTGTTGACCACGGCGTCGATGAGCTCCACGTCGTGGCTGATGACCACGAGCCCCCCGTCGTGGGCCTTGAGGAAGTCCCGCAGCCAGTTGATCGAGTCGGCGTCCAGGTGGTTGGTGGGCTCGTCGAGCAGCAGGGTCGTGTTGGACGCTCCCCCGGGGCCGGCTTCCGAAGCCGCGAACAGGATGCGGGCTAGCTCCACCCGCCTGCGCTGACCACCCGAGAGAGTTCCCAGCGACTGGTTGAGCACCCCGTCCGGCAGACCGAGGTTGCCGCAGATCCGGCCCGCCTCCCCCTCCGCCGCGTATCCACCCCGCGCGGCGAACCGCTCCTCCAGCTTGCCGTACCTGCGGATGGCCCGGTCCCGCTCCTTGTCGTCGACGAGCTCGGCCATCTCCGACTGGGCCTTGTCCATGTCCCGCAGGATTCGATCCAGCCCACGCGCGGACAGCACCCGGTCCCGCGCCGTCACGGAGAGATCCCCTTCCCGCGGGTCCTGGGGCAGGTAACCGATCTCGCCATGCCGGGTGATCTCGCCCCCGTAGGGCTCCCCCTCACCCGCCAGCACGCGCAGCGTCGTGGTCTTGCCGGTACCGTTGCGTCCGACCAGCCCGACTCGGTCACCGGGTTGGACGCGCAGCGCCGCGTCCGAGAGCAGTATGCGGGAACCGGCCCTGAGTTCGAGGCCATTCGCAGAGATCAACGAAAAACTCCGGATCGAGACGTATGGGGCTACAGATTTGCAGACGGCAACAGCCGTGACGAGCACGCGCTCCGCCGGCACGGAGTCGCGGGCCGCACCGACGGCGACCGAAAGAGGGTCGTACCGAGCTCGCGGACCCCACGACACGACATCACGAGTTCGCGCGGGGAGGGACCGCGGGCCGCGACCACTCGCGGGAGCGGCCATCCGCGCTCGACGAATCCACGAGCACGGAGAAAACGGCCGGTCACGAACCGGGACGAGTATACCGGCCACGACCGCGGAGCCGACAGGTATTTGTCGCCCGGAACTCACGAGCGCCTGCGCGGGCCCGAAGGCTCCGGACCGGGCGAAGCAGCGCTCCGCGGCACACGACCATCACTCCGGGGGCTCGCGAACCTCCACCTCCACGGCGCTCGCCCGCCGCGCCGCCTCCTTGAGCACGCTGAGCCTCGGTTCGGCCACCTCCAGCACCCGCGGCTCGGCCAGGGACAACAGCCGCGACAACCGGCTGTCCTCCTCCAGCTCGGAGAGCGCCCGCCGGTCACCCCCGAGCACCACCCCGTCCAGGGACTCGCGCTCCGGAAGCAGCACCTCGGCCACGGCCTCGGCCGCCGAGTCCACGGCCTTGCGGGCCTGGCCCGCGCGTCTGCGCGCATAGCGCTTCTGCGACCAACCTCCGGCCTTGTTCCTGCCCTGCACGTAGTGGCGATCGGTGGAGGAGGACACGATCCGCTCCCCCTCCGCGACACCGACGCTGTGCGCGCCGTGCCGGACCAGAACCAGCCCCGTCCGCCTCCGGCGGGACACGTGCGCGACCAGCCCGTCGACATCCAGCCCGGACGATTCCCCGTGCGGAGGTGCGAGTTCCTCGAAAGGGACCCGCACCCGGGCGGTCGCACCGTCCTCGGCCAGCACCCGGACCTCGCGCGGGCCCACCGAGGTCGACTCGGCACCCCCGTGGTTCCCCACGAACCGCTCGAACCAGCCCGGAAGCCTCGCCGGCTCCACCTCCACCGCTCTGCCGCCACCCGGCAGCTGTCTCACCTTGCTCACAGGACGAAGGTGTCAGACCACAGCTGGGTGGTTCGACCGGACAGGGACTCCAGCAGCGCGGCGGCCTGCTCGTCGGTCAACGAGGCGACGAAGTCGATGACCGCGCGCCCCCTGGCCATCCGCTCCAGCCTCTCCCGTTCGGGAACCTCGTCCACGGGACCGTTGCTTCTCGAGCGGCCCAACAGCTCGGGGTCCTGCACGCTCACCGCCTCGAGCTCGGCCGCGGCGTGCTCGAACAGGTCGCGCAGCCGATGCGGCAGCCGGGCGGACTCGCTGCGGTCGATCAGCCATTCGTCCAGCGCCTGGACCAGCTTGCTCAACAACCTGTCCTGACCGCGCTGGTGCAGCGCGAGGTCCGGACGTTGCAGCACGAAGCGCCGGTGCACGAACTTCAGTATCTGCACCTCGTGCCACTGCTCCGTGTCCAGGGTCACGTGCCCGGAGCGGGTGGTGGGATCGGCCTCCACCCGCACTCCTTCCACCAGACGCCGGGTCCAGTTCCCGGAAAACGCCGCGACCGCCTGCTCCGCCTGCTTGGAGCGGTCGAACGGCTGTTCCAGCAGCTTGGTGACGAGATCGGACTGAACCTTCTTGACCGCGTTGACGAACGCCTCGTCGTCGGCGATCCAGGAATCCTTGGAACGCAGCCTCCTGCGCAGGCTCTCCAGGGAGTACCCCGGGGCCTCGATGCCACGCTGCAGCGCGTGTTCGTCGATGCGGGCCAGCTCGACGCAGCGACCGAGCCACTCGGTCAGCTCCGTGGAAACGGTGGCGTGCTGCAGGATGCCCACACGGTGGAAATCCTCCAGGTCGTGGATCGCGTAGGCGATGTCGTCGGCGGTGTCCATGACCGAGGCCTCAACGCTCTGCTGCCAGCTCTCCAGACGGCCGGAGAACACGGACCTGCAGTCGAGCATGTCGTCGAGCTCGGTGCTGTAGCACGAGAACTTCGAGGCCCCCGTCTCCGGCGCGTCCTCCGGCTCGGAGGCCCCGCGCGGCGGTACCGGCAGCGAACGCGGATGCGGATCGGGGCGGGACAACCGCGTCCACGGGTACTTCAGCAGGGCGGCCCGCATCGCCGCGGTCAGGTCCAGGCCGTCCCCTCCACCCCCGCGGACGTCGATGCTGCTGACGATGCGGAACGTCTGGGCGTTGCCCTCGAAGCCGTCCACGAGCCCGAAGCGCTGACGCGCGATGCGGTCGAGAACCCGTTCACCGAGGTGCCCGAACGGAGGGTGCCCCAGATCGTGGGCGAGCCCCGCTCCCTCCACCACGTCGAGGTCGCAGCCACCGAGCCGGTTCATCGTGTCCCGACCGGCCGCGTCGCCGAGCAGGTTCTCCCCCAACGCCCGCGCGACCTGGGCGACCTTGAGGCTGTGGGTCAGTCTGTTGTGCAGCAGCAGGCCGGAGCCGCTGGGACTGACGACCTGGGTGACCCCGCCGAGACGCGCGAAGAAGGCGGAGCCGGAGACCCGGTCCCGGTCCGCGCGGAACGGGCTGGAGGCCAGATCCGACGACTGGTGCGGTGTCCCGTGCTCCTCGACTCCTCCCGTTCCGGTGCTGCTGCGCCGTGCGGTTCGCCCGGTTGGCGGATCCTTTTCCATGCCGTCACGCTATCTTCTGCCGACCCGGGGCGAGCACCGCTCGTCGTTCGTGTCGGCCCGGCCGCTCTCGTCGGGTGGGGACATCCCGCACTCCACCGGGGATCCCGACGGGAGCGCCGGGGTCCCCGCCGATTGGAGGCACGATGACGGATGTACTGGTCTGCGGAGCGGGCCCCGCGGGGAGAGCACTGGCCGCCGCCTGCGCCGACATCGGGCTGGGCGTGACCCTGGTCGATCCCGCTCCGGACGAGTGCTGGCCCCACACCTACGCGCTGTGGCGCGCGGAGCTGCCCGCGTCCCTCGGTGACGAGGTCGTGGCCACCACGGCCGGGAGGATGACGGCCGTCGGAACCCGCGCCCATTCCCTCACGGGCGAGTACTGCGTGCTGGACAACGCGGAGCTGCACCGCCGGTTGCGCAGAACGACGGTCCGCGAGGTGACCGGAACCGTTCACACGCTGGAGCGAACGGGAGACCGACGAACGGTCCGGCTGCGGGACGGGCGTTCGCTTCGGGCCGCGGTGGTGGTCGACGCCACGGGAGGCAACCGGACCCTCTGCGGAGGACGGCCGGCCCGCACGGCCAGCGAGCAGACCGCCGTCGGCGTGGTGGTGGACGAACCGCAGGCCCGACCGCTGGCCACCCCGGAGCAGGGGATTTTCATGGACTGGCGCCAGGCACCGGGCAACGACGGCTCGTGGCCGAGCTTCCTCTACGCGGTGCCCTGGCCGGGCAACCGGATGCTGCTGGAGGAGACGGCGCTGGCGCGTCGTCCCGGTCTGCCGTTGAGCACGCTGCGCGGTCGGCTGCGGAGCAGGCTGCGCGCGGCCGGTGTGCCCTTCGCGAAGGGCACGCACGAGGAGCGGGTCCGCTTCGCGCTGGACGACCCCGTTCCCGAGTCCGGACGGACGGTTCCGTTCGGGCTGGTTCCCTTCGGCGCCTCCGCGGGACTGATACACCCCGCCACGGGATTCAGCGTGGCCACCGTCCTGCGGCTGGCCCCGTTCGTCGCAGGTGCCCTGTCCGACGGCCTGGAGCACGGTCCGGTGACCGCGGCCCGCGACGCCCGCTCGGTGATCTGGCCCGGCTCGGCCCTGCTGAACCGCGTGCTGCAGCTGCGCGCCGCCGAAGGGCTGCTCGCGATGCCGCCCGAGGTGGTCCCCCGTTTCTTCGACGTGTTCTTCACGATGCCCGCCGAACGACGCCACTCGTTTCTCACTTCGACGAGTGACCCCGGCGGCAGCAGCGGGGCGATGACGGAACTGTTCCGCCGTTCTCCCTGGTGGCTGCGCCACCGGCTGGTTCACGGGGGCCTGTTCGGGCACGGTGTGCTCGGAAGCGGCGGAGGCAGGAGGCCCCGGGACGGGACGCGCCCCTGAGCCTCCTTCCCCACGCGGGCCGGGACCTCCCGGAACCGGCGGCGCAGCGTGTCCCCCCGTGATCGGTCTGTTGTGTGGATCGCCACATCGCACACCCCTGATTGCTGTCACGGCGGGAACGAACGCGCTATGTTGTCGCAGGACGACCAGTAGGACTTCGTTGACTCGGCTGCCCTGGTGGTCGCCGGACGAAATCCTTCCACCCGCTCGCGGAAGCAGGGTCTCGACATCGGGTAACGACCTACGCGCCGGTCGAGGACGCCCTCGCGAGAGCACGACGCGGAAGACCCCGCGGTGGTGCCTGCGAGCTGGGGGGATGTTTCGGTGCTCTCCGCTCCGAAGCACGAGCTCGAGGACTCCGAACGAGCGCTGTCAGGCAGGAGCGTTGATATGTCAGTGAACAGCTGGTGAACGGACTCGCTGAGAAGGCATGAATCCGGGCAGTATCGACCACGTGCTTGGGCCCGCCAACGACGTGCGATTCGCGTTCCAGCCACTGATCAACATCCGCACCGGCGCGGTGGTGTCCGTGGAGGCGCTCGCCCGTCCCGCGGACGGGCACATCACCGACCTGTTCCGCGAGGCCGCCCGCGACCGGCGGGTCGGTGAGCTGGACGTAGAACTGGCCGTTTCAGCCGTGGACCGGGTTTCCGAGCAGCAGTCCCTGCTGCCGCTGCACCTCAACGTCTTCGGCGGGACGGTCGCCTACGAATCCGATCGGATGCGCGCGCTGCACGACAAACTCGCCGAGGTCGGACGCCGCGCCCCCGAGATCACCCTCGAACTCAGCCCCCCGTTCGCCAGGTTGGAGTTCGACAAGCTCCGCACCGAGGTCGAACGGTTGCGCTCCCACGGGTACCGGATCGCGATCGACGGGATCGGTGAGGGGGACGTCCCGCTCAAGCTGATCACGGACCTGGGGCCGGACGCCATCAAACTCGACCCCGGAGTGGTGCAGGGGCTGCCCGACGACCCCGGAAGCACCGCTCTGCTGAGGTCGCTGCGCGGCCTGTGCGAGGCGACCGGAGCCGTGCTCATCGCGGAAGGCGTGGAGAGCGAGCGTCAGCTGGACGCGCTCCGGCAGTCGGGGGTCCGGACGGTCCAGGGCAACCTGTTGGCCCCGGCCGCGCGGCGGCCGCCCACGTCCCTGCAGATCACGGAACCCGCCGCCGAGATCACCGACGCCCCCGCCGACTCCGTGCCGACGCCTTCCGGCCCCCGGGTCACCGATTTCCTCTCCCCGGCGACCATGCTGCCCTCCGATACCACGGCGGACTCGGTGCGCGGGGTGCTGTCCGATCACCCAGAGGTCAGCGGTGTGGTGCTCGTGGACCAGTACAACAGGCCCGAGTACTCCATCGACCGCAACCGTTTTCTGCTCGCCGTCACCGGCCCCTACGGTCACGCGCTGCACGCACAACGACCCGCCGCCCGGCTGGCCGACGAACCCAGGGTGGTCAACACCGCCACCACGGCGATGGAGGCCCTGAACCTGGTCAGCGGTTCCGATCAGACGAGGGTGCACGACGACGCCGTGGTCGTGGACGAGCAGGGCAGGTGCCTCGGGGTGGTCCGCGCGGTTCATCTGATTCGCGGCATGGCGGAGTTCCGGGCGGAACAGGCCGCCGCGCTCAACCCGCTCACCAGACTCCCCGGCAGCGACGCCATCCAGCGCGATGTGGACTCGCGGATCGCAGGCGGCGAGGTCTTCGCGCTGAGCTGGCTGGACATCGACGGTTTCAAGAGCGTCAACGACAACGCGGGCTTCTCCACCGGGGACGAGCTGATCCGCTCGGTCGGCAGGAGTCTCACCGACGCGGCCACCGCCCTGGACTCGGTGCGGGTCGGGCACGTCGGCGGGGACGACTTCCTGCTCGTGGCGAACCTGGACGATCTGGTCACCCTCGCCGAGATGGTCCTCGACCCGCCCCGGGAAGCCGGGGGGATACGGGTGGGCCTCTCCCTGTCCACTCTCGTGTGCACCCAGAGCGGGACCGCCTCGTACCAGGAGGCCTCCCGGATGCTGGTCCCGCTGAAGCAGCAGGCCAAGTCACTCGTCGGGTCCAGCTGGGTGATGTCGCGGATCGGCTCGGACCGTGTCGACGTGCTGCGTGGCCACGAGGACATACCGGAGCAGACCGAGCCGGTGTTCCCGGACCGCGATCCGGACCCGCCCCTCGGCGGTTCGGGCGGGCCGCACAACGGGCGCCGCCGGGGGAACCTCTGACGGCTCCCCGGTTCGGGGCGGAGGCCGCCGCGACGAGAACGGACCCCGGGAAACACCTTCCCGGGGTCCGTGCGGGGATCGCTTCAGTTCGCGGGAGTCCCGCCTTCCACGGCCACTCGACTCACAGCGTGAAGCCGAGGGCCCTGAGCTGCTCCCGTCCCTCCTCGGTGATCTTCTCCGGCCCCCACGGCGGAATCCACACCCAGCTGATCTGGAAGTCGTTGACCAGACCGCCACCGGGTCCACCGGTCAACGCGGAGCGCGCCTGCTCCTCGATGACGTCGGTGAGCGGGCAGGCCGGGGACGTCAGCGTCATCTCGATGGTCGCCGAGTTGTCCTGCTCGACCTGCACTCCGTACACCAGACCGAGGTCGACCACGTTGATTCCCAGCTCGGGGTCGACCACGTCGCGCATGGCCTCCTCGACGTCCTCCTTCGAGGCCAGCTCGGCCGCTGCCGTCGCGGTCTCGGGCATGCCCTCGGCCCCGCGAACCACCTCGTCGGCGCCTTCCTCCGTGGCGACCCCGCCCGTGCGGGATTCGTTCTCAGTACTGGTCATGACGCTCCCACCTCATCGACAACGCGCGATACGGCGTCCCGGAACGCCATCCACCCCAGCAGGGCGCATTTGACCCGCATGGGGTACTTGGCGACTCCTGCGAAGGCGACACCGTCCTCCAGGACGTCCTCGTCGGGTTCGACCTGGCCGCGCCCCTCCATAAGCTCGGTGAAGGCGGCCTGCTTGTCCAACGCCTCCTGCAACGGACGTCCGACCACCAGATCCGTCAGCACCGAGGTAGCGGCCTGACTGATGGAACAGCCCTGTCCGGAGTAGGAGACGTCCTCGACGGTGGCCTCCGTTCCGGTACCGGTCAAGTGAACGCGTAACGTGACCTCGTCACCACAGGTCGGGTTGACCTGAAACGACTCGGCGTCGAACGGTTCCCGCAGACCGTGCCGATGCGGATTGCGGTAGTGGTCCAGGATGATCTCCTGGTACATCTGTTCGAGCTGCATCACCACATCCTCAGCCTGCCGTCGGTGTCACCGCGAAGAAACGCTGCGCCTCCCGAACAGCATCCGCCAACGCCGTGACCTCGTCGAGCTCGTTGTACAGGAAGAAGCTCGCCCGGATCGTCGCCGGAACTCCCATCCTCCGGTGCAACGGCCACGCGCAGTGATGTCCGACTCTCACTTCGACGCCCCGGTCGTCCATCACCTGACTCGCGTCGTGCGGATGTATCCCGTCGATCACGAAGGAGACGGCCCCGCCGCGGTCCTCGGTGTCCGTGGGACCGATGATGCGCACTCCGTCGACAGCCGACAACTCGCGCAGCGCACGCTCGACCAGCTGGTGCTCGTGCTTGGCGACCCGTTCCATGCCGACCACCGACAGGTAGTCCACCGCCGCGCCGAGCCCGACCACCTGGGAGGTCATCGGGACTCCCGCTTCGAACCGCTGCGGCGGCTCGGCGAAGGTCGAACGGTCGATGTGGACCAGTTCGATCATCGAACCGCCGGTCAGAAACGGCGGCATCGCCCTGAGCAGCTCGTGCCTGCCGTAGAGCACCCCGATCCCGGAGGGGCCGAGCATCTTGTGCCCGGAGAACACGGCGAAGTCGACTCCGAGGGCCCCGAAGTCGACGGGCCCGTGCGGAACCGACTGGCACGCGTCGAGCACGACCAGCGCGCCGACCTCGTGCGCGCGCCGCACGATCGAGTCGAGCGGGTTGACGGTTCCGAGCACGTTCGACTGCTGGGTGACCGCGACCACCTTGGTCCGCTCGTGCACCAGGGTGTCCAGCTCCGAGAGGTCGAGCCGTCCCTCGTCGGTCACCCCGAACCAGCGCAGCGTGGCGCCGGTCCGCTCGCACAGCTGCTGCCACGGGACGAGGTTGGCGTGGTGCTCCATCTCGCTGACCACGATCTCGTCCCCCGGGGCGAGGCGGAAACGCTCCGCCTCGGGACCGGAGGTGGCCGCGTTGCTCATGGCGTAAGCGACGAGGTTGACGCCCTCGGTCGCGTTCTTGGTGAACACGATCTCGTTCGTGTTCACCCCGACGAACCGGGCGACCTTGGCACGCGCGCCCTCGTAGGCGTCCGTGGCCTCCTCCGCGAGCTGGTGCGCGCCACGGTGCACCGCCGCGTTGGAGTTCTCCAGGAAAGAGCGCTCCGCGTCGAGCACCTGACGGGGGCGCTGGGAGGTCGCCCCGGAGTCCAGGTAAACCAGATCGCGCCCGTCCCGGACCGTCCGCTGGAGAATCGGGAAGTCGGCACGGATCGCGGCGACGTCCAACGGCGCCGACGTGGTGCTCCCACCTGTCTGCTCGGTGTCCTGCCCCCGGACACCGGGAGGCTCAACGGTCATGACTGGACGGTTGCCTCCTTCTTGTTCGCGAAACGGACGTAGCCCGACTCCTCCAGCTCGTCGGCCAGCTCCGGACCACCGGACTCGACGACCTGGCCACCGACGAAAACGTGCACGTAGTCGGGCTTGATGTGCTTGAGGATCCGGGTGTAGTGGGTGATCAGCAGCACACCCTTGTCCCCGCTCTCCCGGTAGCGGTTGATCCCGTCGGAAACCACGCGCAGCGCGTCGACGTCCAGACCGGAGTCGGTCTCGTCCAGGATCGCGAACTTCGGGTCGAGCAGGTCGAGCTGCAGGATCTCGTGGCGCTTCTTCTCACCGCCGGAGAAGCCCTCGTTGACGCTGCGCTCGGAGAACGACTCGTCGATCTCCAGGTTGCCCATCGCCTGCTTGACTTCCTTGACCCAGTGACGGATCTGCGGCGCCTCACCCCGCGTGGCCGTGGCGGCACTGCGCAGGAAGTTCGACATGGACACGCCCGGAACCTCGACCGGGTACTGCATGGCGAGGAACAGGCCGGCGCGAGCGCGCTCGTCCACGCTCATCTCCAGCACCTCCTCACCGTCGAGCAGCACCGAGCCCGAGGTGACGTTGTACTTGGGGTGCCCGGCGATCGCATAGGCCAGCGTCGACTTGCCGGAACCGTTGGGGCCCATGAACGCGTGGGTCTCGCCGGAACTCACGGTGAGGTTCACACCGGTCAGGATCTCCTTGGATCCCTCCTCGGTCTCGACCTCGGCGTGCAGGTCCTTGATTTCCAGGGTGGCCATCGTGTTCGTTCTTCTCCCGGTGTTGGCGCGAAAAGCTGTTGTCTGACGCCGCGGCAGCGGCGGTGGGCGGGGCCGAAACGCCGGAGCGCTTCGGCCGTGGCCGGTTAAACTCCGACCGCCGCCAGTTCCTCGTCGATCGCGGCCTCCAGCCGCTCGCGGACCTCGTCGATCGTGATCTTCTGCAGGATCTCGCCGAAGAAGCCGCGCACGACCAGCCGACGTGCCTGGTCGTAGGGGATGCCCCTCGCCTGCAGGTAGAAGAGCTGCTCGTCGTCGAAACGCCCGATCGCGCTGGCGTGACCGGCCCCGGCGATCTCTCCGGTCTCGATCTCCAGGTTCGGCACCGAATCGGCGCGAGCCCCCTCGGTGAGCACGAGGTTGCGGTTGAGCTCGAAGGTGTCCGTGCCCTCGGCCGCTGCCTGGATCAACACGTCGCCGATCCAGACCGACCTGGCCGAATCGCCCTGCAGCGCCCCCTTGTAGGTGACGTTGCTGCGGCAGTTCGGCTGGGCGTGGTCCATCAGCAGCCGGTGCTCCTGGTGCTGGCCGCCGTCGGTGAAGTACACCCCGAGGATCTCGGCGTCACCGCCGCGGTCGGCGAAGGTCACCTTGGTGTTGACCCGCACGAGGTCCCCGCCGAGAGTGACGGCGAAGTGGCGGAACACCGCGTCCTTGCCGAGGTGGGCGTGCTCGGAGGAGACCTGGGTGGCGTCCCCCTCGAAGTCGTGGATGGTGATCACCGACAACCGCGCGGATTCCTCGGCGATCATCTCGACGTTGTCACCGATCACGCCGGAACCGCGGTAGTCCAGCACCACGGTGGCCTCGGACATGGGCTCGGCCCGCACCTGCAGGTGCCCGTAGGCGGTGCTGTCCCGCCCCGGTCCGTGCACGGTGACCGTGACCGGGTCGGCGGCCCGGGTCTCCTTCGGGATGGTCACCACGGTGGCCTCGGTGAACGAGTTCCACGACTGCGCGGCGACCCTGTCCGCGGGCGCGCCACCCGTGCCGAGGCGCTCGTCGTCCCGGCCGACGGTCTCGACCTTGGCGGCCGAGCTCCCGTCCACTTCGACGCGCAACGAACCGGTGGCCGAGGCGGACCCGTCGTGCAGTCCGCGCAGCCGCTTCATCGGGGTGAAGCGCCAGTCCTCCTCACGACCGCCGGGAACCTCGAAGGCCTCCACGTCGTAGGAGGTGAAGCGGTGACCGCGGGAACTCCGCGGCGGAGCCGCGGAGTTCCGCTGGCCACCGGCCTGCTCGTCGAGGCCATCACGGCCGGACGTTTCGAGAGTCGACTCCGTCATCAGCCGACGGCCCCTTCCATTTGCAGCTCGATCAGACGGTTGAGTTCCAGTGCGTATTCCATGGGCAGCTCGCGAGCGATCGGCTCGACGAAACCACGCACCACCATCGCCATGGCCTCGTCCTCGGTCAGACCACGCTGCATGAGGTAGAACAGCTGGTCGTCACTGACCTTGGAGACGGTGGCCTCGTGGCCCATCGTCACGTCGTCGACGCGCACGTCCACATAGGGGTATGTGTCCGACTGGCTGATGTTGTCCACCAGCAACGCGTCGCACTTGACGTTGGACGCGGAGTGGTTGGCGCGCTTGGCGACCTTGACCAGACCGCGGTAGGAGGTGCGCCCACCACCTCGGGCGATCGACTTGGACACGATCGACGAGGAGGTGTGCGGAGCCATGTGCTCCATCTTCGCGCCGGCGTCCTGGTGCTGGTTCTCACCGGCGAACGCCACCGAGAGGACCTCGCCCTTGGCGTGCTCGCCCATCAGGAAGACCGACGGGTACTTCATGGTCACCTTGGAGCCGAGGTTGCCGTCGACCCACTCCATGGTGGCGCCCTCTTCGGCCTTGGCACGCTTGGTGACCAGGTTGTAAACGTTGTTCGACCAGTTCTGGATGGTCGTGTAGCGGCAACGGGCGTTGCGCTTGACGACGATCTCCACCACGGCCGAGTGCAGCGAGTCGGTCGAGTAGATCGGCGCGGTGCAGCCCTCGACGTAGTGGACGTAGGCACCCTCGTCGACCACGATCAGCGTCCGCTCGAACTGGCCCATGTTCTCGGTGTTGATCCGGAAGTAGGCCTGCAGCGGGATGTCCACGTGGACACCCTTCGGCACGTAGATGAACGAGCCACCGGACCACACGGCGGTGTTCAGCGCGGAGAACTTGTTGTCCCCCGCCGGGATCACCGAGCCGAAGTACTCCTCGAAGATCTCGGGGTGCTCACGCAGCGCCGTGTCGGTGTCCAGGAACTTGACACCTTTTTCCTCGAGGTCCTCACGGATCTTGTGGTAGACCACCTCGGACTCGTACTGCGCGGCGACACCGGCCACCAGACGCTGTTTCTCCGCCTCGGGGATTCCCAGCTTGTCGTAGGTGTTCTTGATGTCCTCGGGCAGGTCGTCCCAGGTCTGGGCCTGTTCCTCCGTGGAACGGACGAAGTACTTGATCTTGTCGAAGTCGATCTCCGACAGGTCCGCGCCCCAGTTGGGCGTGGGCTTGCGCTCGAACAGGCCGAGCGCCTTCAGCCGAGCCTGCAACATCCAGTCGGGCTCGTCCTTCTTGGCGGAGATCTCCCGGACGACGTCCTCGTTCAGGCCACGCTGCGCGTTCGCGCCGGCGACGTCGGGATCGGCCCAGCCGTACTCGTAGTTGCCGAGCGTGGCGAGGGTCTCCTCCTGGGACATTGGTTCGGAACTGGGCACCGTGGTGGGTGTGCGCTGCTCCGCAGCGGCAGTCATACGGGCTCCCCTCCATCATGAGGAATCGGGGCGGTCTCCTGTTGCTTCGGTTCCCGCTCGGCGGTCCCCGGTTCAACAGCGTCGTGGTCGGTTTCCGAGCGTCCTTCCACCCGGCCCTCCGACCAAACGTGCGGGACGTGCGTGGTGCAGGCCGCGTCGCCGTTGGCGATCGTAGCCAGCCGTTGCACGTGGATACCGAGAACCTCGGCGAAGGCCTCGGTCTCGGCTTCACACAGCTGCGGGAAGTCCGCAGCCACGTGGGCCACCGGGCAGTGGTGCTGGCAAAGCTGCTCACCCGATCCGACGTCTCGTGTGGAGGCGGCGTACCCCTCCCGCGTCAACGCGTCGGCCAGCACCCGAGCACGTTCGGCAACGGTCTCGCCCGCTGCCAGAGCTTCCCGGTGGTGCTCGACGAGAGCAGCCATCCTCCGCTTGGCGAACGAACGCACCGCCTGCTCTCCGGACTGCTCGGCCAGAAACCTCAGAGCCGACGCAGCCAGGTCGTCATAGGCGTGGCCGAACCGTGCCCGACCCGATTCGGTCAGCAGGAACAGCTTAGCCGGACGTCCCCTCCCCCTGCGGCCTCGGCGGGTGGACTCCCTGATCCACGCCTCGCCGTCCGCGACGAGCGCGTCGAGGTGCCTGCGCACCGCCGTGGCGCTGATACCGAGGTGCTCGGCCACCGCGGCCGCGGTGACCGGCCCCTGTTCCAGCACCATCCTGGCGACCAGCTGCCGGGTCCGCCCGTCGCCGGCGTTCGGAGCCGACTGCCCCTGTTCGGCAGCCGGTTCCGCGGCGGCCCATCCGGCCGTCGCGCCCGGTGGGGAGGCTCCGACGTTTTTCACAACACTGATGTTACCTAATTATCCGGCTCCTGGCAGGAGGCAGGGTTGACCACATGACCTGACTCACACCTCCGGAGGTCCGGAAAGCGCCGTCCGGGGGAGTGCCCGCACCAGTGAGCCGGCAGCACGCCCCGGTCCGAGGACACGGGCGCGCCCGTGGACACCACCGCGGGAAGCCACTCGCTAGGCTCGGTCGACATGGCGGCAGGCGCAGCAACCGGCACGGGGGAGCACGGCGAGCACCCCCGCGAGCGGAAACGACTCGGAACGACGACGGAGCTTCCCCCCGAGAGCGGGGACGAAGCCCCGGCGCCGCTCGACGAGCGGGAACGCCGCCAGCTCGCGCTCACCCGACGCTTCGGGACCACCGGAGCGCTGATACTAGCCGTGGGTGCGATCGGCGCGGGAGCCGCGCCGGTGGACAACCCCGTCTCCGGGATGCGTCTGATCGGGCTGCCCGCCCGGATGCCCACGGTGGCCATGGCCTGCTCCTGGCTGGGCGTGCTGATGATCGTCGTCGCCTGGCTGTGGCTGGGCAAGCTGGCCACTCCCGGGCGGAGCAGAGTGCTGTCCCGCACCCAGCTGGGCCGCACCATCGTCATGTGGGGGCTCCCGCTGGCCGTGGCCCCTCCGCTGTTCAGCCGCGACATGTACGCCTACCTGGCGCAGAGCGCCGTCGCGGCCAGCGGGGCCGACCCCTACCAGGTCGGGCCCGACACCGCCCTGGGAGTGGACAACCCGCTCACCGCCAACGTGCCCAACATCTGGCGGGACACCCCGGCGCCCTACGGGCCGCTGTTCCTGATGCTCGGACGCGTCGTCGCCGTGCTGGTCGGCAACAACGTCGTCTTCGGCGTGCTGCTGTGGCGGATCGTCATGCTCGCCGCCCTGGCCCTGGCGATCTGGGCCATCCCCCACCTGGCTGCCCGCTGCGGTGTGCACCCCTCCTGCGCGTTGTGGCTCGGCGCGGCCAATCCGATCGTGCTGTTCCACGTCGTCAGCGGCATGCACAACGAAGCGCTGCTCATGGGGCTCATGCTCGCCGGGATCGAACTCGGGCTCAGGATGCGCGGGAACCTCGGGACCGTGGCCGCCGCCGTGGTCATAGTGATCGCGGGTGCCATCAAACCACCCGCGTTCATCGCGCTCGGATTCTTCGGGATCTACCTGGCCAGACGACGCGGCGGGAGGATCGTCGACCTGCTGCGGGTGGCCCTGCTGCTCACCGTGGTCTTCCTCGCCACGATGACCGTGATCACGATGACCAGCACCTGGGGACTCGGATGGCTGGAGACCTTCGACGTGCCCAACCGCATCAAGACCTGGCTCGCGCCGATGACGGCGCTCGGGATGTTCGGAGGCGGCGGGGTCGGCATGCTGCTCGGCATCGGCAACCACACCGACGCCATGCTGAGCATAACCAAGGTCGTCGGTTACGGACTGAGCGTGGCGGTCTGCCTGTGGCTGCTGTGGCGCTCGTTCCGCGGCAGGATGGAACCCCTCACCGGGCTCGGAATCACCCTGGGAGCGGTGGCGCTGTTCGGACCGGTGCTGCACCCCTGGTACCTGCTGTGGGCGCTGCCCCCGCTGGCCGCCTCCACCCACGACTCCCGGTTCCGGACGGCGATCACCGCCGTCAGCGCCGTGGTCGCGCTGCTGGTTCCCCCGACGGGAGCCGCCTACGTCCTGCGTGCCTACATGATCCCCTTCGCCGTGATCGCCGCGCTCGTCGCGTTCGCCCTGGTCCTGCTGTGCGTGCGCGGAAGGGTTCCACGCCTGTTGCCGACCCGGGGGGAACGCCTCCCGGCCGGGTCCTAGGCTGGGAGAGCGTGACCCCAGACGCCGACCACGCTGCCGTGCGAGTGCGCGGACTGACCAAGCGATTCGGCGAGAACCTCGCCGTGGCCGATATCGACCTGTCCATGGCCCACGGAGAGGTGCTGGCCCTGCTCGGCCCGAACGGAGCGGGGAAGACCACCACCGTGGAGACCTGCGAGGGCTTCCTGCGCCCCGACCACGGGCAGGTGCGGGTGCTCGGGCTCGATCCCGTCGCGCAGGGTCCACGGCTGCGGCCGCGCATCGGTGTGATGCCGCAGGGCGGCGGCGCCTACCCCGGGATCCGCGCCGAGGAGATGCTCCGCCTGGTCGCCTCCTGCTGTGCCGCACCGCTGGATCCGGCGTGGCTGCTGGAAACGCTCGGGCTGAACGAAGCGCGCTCCACCCCGTACAAGAGGCTCTCGGGCGGACAGCAGCAACGCCTGTCCCTGGCCTGCGCCCTGGTCGGCAGACCCGAACTCGTCTTCCTCGACGAGCCGACGGCGGGCATGGACGCGCACGCCCGCAACCTCGTGTGGGAACTGATATCGGCCCTGCGCTCCGACGGAGTCGGGGTGCTGCTGACCACGCACCTGATGGACGAGGCGGAGACCCTGGCCGACCGCGTGGTGATCGTGGACCACGGACGGGTGCTGGCCGACGGGACTCCGGCCGAGCTGACCGCGGGCGAGGAACGGCGTCGCGAGCTGCACTTCCGCTCCCGCCCCAAGCTGGACCTGGACCTGTTGCTCTCCGCCCTGCCCGAGGAGTGCGCGGCCTGGGAAACCCGCCCGGGCCAGTACCTGGTGCGCGGCGAGATCGACCCGCAAACGGTCTCGACCGTCGCCTCCTGGTGCGCGCAGCACGGCGCGCTCGCCGACGAGTTGCGGCTGGGACGTCGCAGCCTGGAAGACGTCTTCCTCGACCTCACCGGACGGGAGTTGCGCGCGTGACACGAGAAGACCTCGGCGACCAGGAGGACACCCTGGGAACGGAGCTCCGCGCGAGGAGGGACTCCCCGAGCTTCGCCCCGGGGACGTTCCACCCCGCCCCCGGAAGGGCGAGCCCCCTGCGGATGCTCGTCGCGCAGACGCGGACGGAGACGCTGCTCACACTGCGGCACCCGGAACAGACGCTGCTCACACTGCTCATCCCGCTGGTGCTGCTGATCGGCCTCAGCGAGCTGGACATGGGGATCGTGGCCCAGCCGCGGGTCGACTCCGTGGCCCCGCGCATCCTGGCGCTGGCCGTCATGTCCACCGCCTTCACCGGCCAGGCCATAGCCCTCGGCTTCGACCGGCGCTACGGGGTCATCAAACGCCTCACCGCCACCGCCCTGCCGAGATGGGTGCTGATCGCGGGACGCGTGCTCGCCGCGCTGCTCGTGGTCGCGTTGCAGACACTCGTGCTGTCCGGCACTGCGGTGGCCCTCGGCTGGCTCCCCTCGATCACGGGCGCGCTGCTGGCCGTGCCCGTCCTCGTGCTCGGGACGCTGGCCTTCGGCGCCGGAGGCGTGCTGATCGGAGGGGCCCTGCGGGCCGAGATCGTGCTCGCCGTCGCCAACACCGTCTGGTTCCTGCTGCTGCTGGCGGGGGGACTGGCCGTGCCGGCCCGGCACCTCCCGGCGGCGTTGACCGTCGTCGCCGACTACCTCCCCTCGGGAGCGCTGGCCGAGGCCCTCAGCGCCTGCTTCGCCGAAGGCGGAGGTCCTCCGCTCCGCTCGTTGCTCGTCCTGCTCGGCTGGGGACTGGCCGCGGGCGCGCTCGCGGTCCGCACCACCAGGACGAGCTGAGGGACTCGCGTGACGAGCGACACCCGCCGGCGGCGGGGCCCGGGCCGGCCTGCTGCGGCGGGGCCCGCGTGCGGCTCCGGCGGGACGGGTACCGCGACGAGACGTGTCCTTCTCCACGGAGACGATCTAGAGTGCGCCCATGCAGACTCGGATCTCCAGGGAAGCCAAGCAGGCCCTCGAAGCCCCGCACTCGATGATCTACTTCGCCCCCGAGGCGGAGCGGGAGACGACCGCCCTCGGACTCGAACCGGGCGCCATGTCGTACTTCGCGGCGCGCGCCGCCCCGCTGGGCCCGGTCGGCCCCGGTGTGGTGAGCGCGACCTTCTACAACTTCAACCCCGAACTGGTCGCCACGTGCGTCCCGAAGGCGTGGTCGATCGCCGACCCGGTGGAGATCGTCGCGGCACGCTTCCGCGCCGCATCGGCCGCGCTGGAGCGGATGCTCGGCTCGGAGACGCTGGAGTCGGAGACCGTCCGCGAGGCTGCCGAGCTGGCCGCCAGGGCCACCGAGGGGTGCTCACCCGCGGGCAAACCGCTGTTCGCCGCGCACGCGGACCTGTCCTGGCCCGAACGGCCCCACCTGCGGCTCTGGCACGCGCTGACCCTGCTGCGTGAGTTCCGGGGCGACGCGCACATCGCCGCGCTGCAGCAGGCGGGGATCGGCCCGCTGGAGGCACTGGTGCTGCAGAACGCGACGGGCAGGGGGATGAACGCCGCCACGCTGCGCCGGACCCGGCACTGGTCCGAGCAGGACTGGGAGACCACCCGCCGGGAACTGACCGAACGAGGGCTGTTCGACGATTCGGGCGAGCTCTCCGCCGAGGGGGAGGATCTCCTGGAACGGGTCGAGGAGGCCACCGACGAGGCCGCGCTCCCGCCGTGGCGGCACCTCGGTTCCACGGAAGCGGCTCGCCTGTTCGAACACGGCTCCGCGCTGAGCAAGCAGGTCGTCAAGGCGGGCGCCTTCCCCAAGGAGGCCTTCATCCAGTGACGTTCGACGGCTCTCGCTGCGTAGGTGGTTGCTTGGCCGGCACGCGAGTCGGCGCCTTGCTGTGTTGGGCCGCTCTTGGGTGGCCACCTGCGCGGCGAGCGGCCCGGCCTCGCAGTGCACCCGACTCACGCACCGGAGCTTCTCCTCCTGCGCGGGCTGAAGCGTCTGCGCTGACCGAGGCATTCCGCTGGAAGTGCGCCGATCTCCCCCTTCGGCGCGGCCAGCACCGAAAACCCAGACAGCCCCGTCCAAGAGAATCACTCCAACGCGGGTGCTCTGAGCCCGAGTCACCGGCACCGCCGCGGGTTCCCAGCCGAGCGCCCGGCGAGGACGGCCCCGACGTTGTGCAGGCCGCTGTCCGATGTCGAGGATCCCGCAGCCGGGCGCCGACTGAGGTTCCGCCACCCGCACCGCCAAGCAAAAAGACCCGCCGACCAGTACTCAGGTGACGCACGGCACGATCCGCGGCCCCGCCCTCGCCCGCCCCGCGCGTGTGCCTACCATCGTCCTCGTGCCGACACTCTCGCTGCCCGAGCGGATCTCCCGACCGTCTCCCCGACTCGTCCTGGGTTCGGCGATAGCGGTGCTGGTGACCCAGTGCCTGATCGCGGTCACCGGTGCCACCGTCCGGGTCACCGGCTCCGGGCTGGGGTGCCCCACCTGGCCGCAGTGCTTCCCGGGAAGCATGGTCCCGGTCTCGCACGCCGACATCGAGCCGCTGCACCAGGCCGTCGAGTTCGGCAACCGGCTGCTCACGTGGGTGGTCGCCGCGGCCGCGCTGATCTGCGTGCTGCTGTCCTGGCGCGTGCGGCCCGTGCGGCCGCGGCTGCGGCTGCTGGCCGCGGTGGTGCTGCTCGGCGTACCGGTGCAGGCGGTGATAGGCGGTATGACCGTGCTGCTCGACCTGCGCTGGTGGAGCGTGTCGCTGCACTTCATGGCCTCGGCGGTGCTGATCTGGCTGGCCGGGCTGCTGGTCAGGGCCGCGCGTGAGGGCGACGATCCCGCGTACCCCGTGGTCCCGGCGGGCATGCGCAGGCTGCTGGTCGCGTTGACCGTGGTCGCCGCCGCGATGGTGTTCGCCGGAACGCTGGTGACCGCGGCCGGACCGCACGCGGGCGATCCGGCCACTCCGCGGCTGCCGCTGTCCATCCCGCTGCTGACCCAGACGCACGGGCTGCTCGTGATGGCCTACCTGTGCCTGCTGGCGGTTTTCGGCGTGTGGCTGCGCAACGCCTCTCCCACGCGGGGACTGCTGCGGGCCTACGCCGCTTCCTGCCTGGTCGTGCTGGCCCAGGGGATCGTCGGGTCGGTGCAGTACGCGATCGGCGTTCCCGAGGGGCTGGTCGTGCTGCACGTGGCCGGGGCGACACTGGTGATCGCCACGGTCTCGCTGCTGTGGGGCGAGTCCCGCTACCGGGGCGAGCCGGTCGGGCCGGAACGCGCGTTCACCGAACGCGGGACGGGTGTCTCGGAGACCGTGAGCGGCTGAACCGCTCAGCTCCTGCGCCGGGAGTCGCGTTCCCAGCGTCGCCACAGTTCGGGGATCTCCTCCGACAGCCACTGGTAGAACTCGTGCACGGTCCGCAGCCTGCGGGCCCGCTCGCCCTGGCCGCTGAACATGCGCAGCCCGGACTCGAGCAGCCCCTCCAGCTCGACCATGCGGTGCATGCGCGCGCTGACCAGCTCGGGCCAGCGCTCCTCCTCGACCCGGTACAGCGCCGCCTCGCGGCCCTGCCGCGTCGTCTTGGAGATGATGCCCATGCGCAGCAGAAAGCGCACGTTGGTGCTCACCGATCCGGTGCTGGCGCTGAGCGCGTGGGACAGCTCGGCCGCGGTGCGTTCCGGCGGGTCGCAGATCAGCAGGAAGGCGAGGATGCGCCCCGCGATCAGCGGCATCCCCTCGGTCGCCTCGAAGTGCGCCGCCATCTGCTCGATCCACTCCGACATGGCGGGCCGGTCGGTGCGCTGGGTGTACTCGGCCACTGCTGTGCTCGCCTCCGGTGCCGGACCACGGCAGCACCGTGATCGGTTTCGCTCAACACTGAAACAATAGGCTTAACCGACGTACGAGGGCAAGTCGACCGGCTCGATGCGCGGGACCGAAAGTGCTCGAGCGCCGGTTACGTGACGAGGACGAAGCCGCTACTGTGCGAGATCGGCGCGGTGGCACCGTGCCACGGAAATCGGCAACCGCGGTGTTCGGGAGCAGCAGCGCATGGACGACGACATCCCCACCCCCACCGAACGAGGGCAGCATCAGCACGCCGCGTTGGAAGCGCTGGTCGAGGTGGCCCGCCGAGGCCGCCAAGGCGGGCTGACGCCGCTGGACTGGACGGTCAGCACCACCGGCGCGCGGCTGCTGGGCCAGGTGCCGCCCTGGAGCGAGCAACGCGCCGACGTGCTGCACCAGTGGGCCGCGCTGCTGGAGGCCCAGCTGCTGCCCGAGGACGGCACCGGCAACCGGTTGGCAGCGGTCGCACGCGTTTCCGGCCCCTCCCGGCCCGTCACCATCACCTTGACGGCCACCGTCGACGAGATCGCCGCCACCCTCGCCCCGTGGTGAGCGGCACGGCAGCGACCGGACTGCGCGGCGGGTCCTCCCGCGGTGCCGTCGCGGGGACGCTCCCGACGTCGGGCACCCGCTCACGGGACCGCGAGAGCTCCACTCGACGAGCACCCACGAGAACCGAACCGACGAAGTACGACCGGGAGCCGTGTTGAACAGCGGGATGTTGCGGCGCAGAGCCTCCGACGACTCGATGATCGAGTACGTGAATCCGTCGCCGACCCGCCTGGCGGGGGTGCTGGGCCTGCCCACTCTGGGTTTCTTTCGCCGCGAGCGTGGTAGCGGCGTGGCGCCGCGCGGGAGCCGTTTCGCTGCCACCGACCGTGAAGCGGGCAGGCGCGATCACCGCGGTGGCGGGCGGGGGGCTCACCGCGGCGGGAATGAGCCGGTTCACCCCGAAGCAGGTCGCCGGTGCCGAGCTCGACCGGCTCGTCGACTCCGGCGTCTACCGGGTGACCCGCAACCCCCAGTACACGGGATACACGCTGTCGCTGGCCGGACTCGCGGTCGCGCGCGGATCCGGCGTAGCGGCCCTGCTCGGGGCAGGCGTGGTGGCGTGCTTCCGCTACTGGATCTCCCTGGAGGAGTCCTACCTCGACGACAAGCTCGGCGAGACCTACCGGGAGTACCGGCGCCGCACGCACCGCTGGCTCGGCCCGCCGAAGTGAGCCGGGCACTCCGGCCGGAGCGATCCACTTCCGGGTCCACCCCGGCCGGAACCGGAGCGCGGGCTCACTCGGCGCGGCGCGCGAGCTCGGAACGCACGGCCGAGGCGAACCGCAACGGCGCGGCCCGGTCGGCGAGGGAGAACCCGAGCCGGGGCTCGGTGAGCTCCAGCTCGAGCAGCATGGGCGCACCGTCCTCGCCGCGCACCAGGTCCACCCGGGCGTAGAGCAGCTCGTGGCGGGTGATCCCGAGCAGCGCGCTCGTGGCGTCGAGCACGTCCTCGGCGGCCCGGCGCAGTTCCGGTGCGGGCTCGGTGGCGAAGGGCCCCTTCTCGATTCCGAGCTCTCCGGAGTCCCCCGCGGGGTCCAGCAGCGGGCCCTTGACGAAGCCGTGCGAGTACACCCCGCCGAAGAAGACGACGGCGGTCTCCCCCTCGCGGTCGACGGCGGGCTGGTAGGGCTGCACGAGCGCGGCCACACCCTCCTCGTGCAGCGCGTTCAGGTGCCGCACGGCCTCCGCGCGCTGCTCCGGGAGGAAGCGCACCGCTCCCCTGGAGCCCGCGCCCACGCTCGGCTTGACGACGAACTCCCGGTCGGGCCAGTTCACGGACTCCGCCGTCCCGCAGGCCGCGGTCCCGGCCGGTTCGCCCGGATCGACCACCTCGGTCGGGGTCACCGGCAGTCCGGCGGAGATAAGCTCACCCAGGTAGCGCTTGTCGGTGTTCCACCGCACCACCGAGGCGGGATTCGCCAGCGCGGGAACGGACTCGCACCACTTCAGGAACTCGTCCCTGCGGTTCGTGTAGTCCCAGGTGGTGCGCAGCACCACCAGACCGGCCTCGGCCCAGGGGCGCGACTCGTCCCACACCGCCCATCCGGCGTGCAGGCCGAGTTCGGCCAGCGCCTCCGGCAGCAGCGCCTCGTCCACGCCGGTCTCGGGCCGGTCGGCGGAGGTCGCCAGCAGCACTTCGCGGTTCGGAACGTCGACCGGACCGCTCATCGCGCGCGGGGCCCCGCCATGCGCCTGCGGTGGCCGGGGCCTATGGTCAACGCCGCAGCGGTGTCGGCGTCCCACTCGCTGCTGTCCAGCCCCTCGACCTGCTCCACCACCGACTCGCCGGTGGCCGGATCGGGCACCATGACGTCACCCAGCGCGCCGTCCGCGCCGATCAGCACGATCCGGGCCCCACCCCGTCCGAGGTTCTCGACCACGGCCCGCGCCGATCCACCGTGCCCGGAGACGAAACGCGTCGCCGCCTCCACCGCACGCCGGGGTGCCTGCTGTTCGGTCTCGCTGTTCTGCTGCGTCGCCACGTCGCCGATCCTAGGACGTGCGGTTCGGGATTGACGCGAACACGTGGTCCACGCCTCCCGGTGTATCGATACCGTCCGAGCACGCCCACCCTCCGCGGGGAGCGGAACGTGGCATGATCGGCGGTCACGAACGTCCGTCCACTCGCACGTCACAGGCTGCTCGACCAGGAGGTTTTCCAATGCGCGCTGTCCGGATCGCGGAACACGGAGGTCCCGAGGTCCTGCGCACCACCGAGGTCGCCGACCCCGGGACGGGACCGGACGACCTGCTGGTGGACACGACCGCCTGCGGTGTGAACTTCATCGACACCTACCAGCGCAGCGGCAAGTACTCGGTCTCGCTGCCCCACGTGCCCGGTTCCGAGGGCGCGGGCACCGTGTCCGCCGTGGGGTCCGGGGTCACGGGGTTCGCGGTGGGCGACCGGGTGGCCTGGGCGATGGCTCCCGGAAGCTACGCGGAGCGCGTCGCGGTCCCGGCGGACAAGGCCGTGAAACTGCCCAGCACCCTGGGGAGCCGCACGGCCGCCGCGGCCATGCTGCAGGGGCTGACGGCGCACTACCTGATCTCCTCCACGCACGTGGTCGGCCCGGGAACCGTCGCGCTGGTGCACGCCGCCGCCGGAGGCATGGGGCTGCTGCTGACCCAGTGGATCACGCGGCGCGGCGGCACCGTGATCGGAACGGTCTCCACCCCGGAGAAGGAACGTCTCGCGCGGGATGCCGGGGCGAGCGAGGTCATCCGCTACACCGAGCGGGACGTGACCGAGGGGGTGCGGGCGGCCACCGACGGCCGGGGCGTGCACGTGGTCTACGACGGGGTCGGCAAGGACACTTTCGAGGCGAGCCTTTCCTGCCTGCGTCCCAGGGGGACGCTGGCGCTGTTCGGTGCCGCGAGCGGACCGGTTCCCCCCTTCGACCCCCAGCGGCTCAACTCCGCGGGATCGCTGTTCCTCACCCGCCCCACGCTGGCGCACCACGTGCTCGACCGGGCCGAACTGGACTGGCGGACCGGCGAGCTGTTCGACGTGGTCTCGCGCGGTGAGCTCACCATCCGGATCGGCGGCGACTACGAGCTGGGCGAGGCGCCCCGCGCCCACGAGGACCTGGAGGGCAGGCGCACCACGGACAAGCTGCTGCTGAAGCCTTGACCCCTCCCTCCACCGGGAGGAACGCCGCACCGCGGTGTCCGCGTCACCGGCGCTCGTCGCCGGTGTTCACCGGGCGACCGCGGGGACGGTGATCACGTCCCTGGCCAGCGGGGCCACGGCGAACAGGGTCTCGGAGAGCACGGTCTCCGGGACCGCGCTCTCCCGCAGCGCGTCGGCCAGGTAGCCGATGACCAGGCCGTACTCGTCGTAGTGGATTCCGGGGTCGGGCGTGCCCGCCCCCTCCTGCCCGACGGGAGCGGGCTCGCCGCGCAGCACCCCGGCGAACAGCCGCGTCTGGTGCTCCCGCAGCAGGTGGATGTTCGTGCCGTGGAAGTAGCCGGCCAGCCTCGGTTCGGACAGTGCCTTCTCGTAGAACCGGGTGACGACATCGCTCACGACGCTTTCGCCGCCCATCTGTTCGAGGACCGTGCGCATCGCTTCCTCCCGAGGTCGAATCGACGATCACCACCCAGTGAACCTCATTCACTTTTCGGGCGTGTAATTACCGCGTGAACAGCCGGCGTAGAGCTCGCCCGCGCGGCCGCGACGTGCGGGCACCGCGGTGGCCGGAACCGGAACACGGCGGAAGTCCTCCGTCCAGCGCGACGGGGAGCACGTGGACCCGCCCGGCGGTGAACGGCCCGTCGAATTCACCACACCCGAAAAATCCCCCGCACCCGATTTCGCCCCCGTACCATGATTCCCGGGGCCGCCGCCGAGGGGTCGAAGTTTTTCCCGCCGGGGGAGCGGGCCCGCGAAATGGTGCCGAATACGACGGAGCACAACGACGATCACCCGGCCCGCGCGCGGCGCTGTGTATGATCGCGGAGTCAGTTTCGGCGCAGCGATCTCGATTCAGGAGCGGACGCATGTCGTTGGTTTCCGACACGTTGGACACGCTCTCGGCCCTGCCGGCCGGGCTGATCCTCCTCGTCGCCGGAGCCATGGCATTCGCGGAATCCGGTATCGGAATCGGGATGGTGCTGCCCGGCGAGACCCTGGTGCTGGTCGCCAGCGCCTCCGTGGACAACCGAGCGCTGCTCGGCGCGCTGCTGGTCGTGGTCACGATCACGGGCTCGGCCGGGGACCACGTCAGCTATCTGCTGGGCAGACGCTACGGGCCCTCCATGCGGAACACCTCGGTGGTCCGCCGCATGGGCGTGCCGCGCTGGGACCAGGCCATGGGCGCCCTCGACAGGCACGGAGCCGTCGCGATCTTTCTGACCAGGCTGGTGCCCGTGGTGCGGACCTTCGCCCCCGCGGCGGCCGGAGTCTCCGGTGTCCGCTACAACCGCTTCTTACCCGCCTCGCTGGCCGCCGCCGCGTTGTGGGCGGCGGTTTACGTGTGCGCGGGCGCCCTGGCGCGTGCCTCGCTGGAACAGGCCGAGAACATTCTCGGCACCGTGGGATGGATCGTACTCGGTTTGCTGGTCGCGGCAGGAATCGTGATTTTCGCCGTGCGGCGGATCAGAACGAGAAAACACGCGGAATCGTACGAACGAGCGAAATCGGTGCCACGTGCCGAGAATCCGATCAACGCGGTCGGCGAAAAAGATCCCTCTTGAGCACTGCGGCCGGGTGGGTCCGGGAGGCGGGCCATCACCCGCGTCCCGCTCCTCCCGAGGCGTCCCGCTCGGCTCCGCCCCCGCGCCTCGTCCGCCGTATCCCGACGGCTCCGCCGAGCAGCAGCACCGCACCGAGCACCAGCACGATCAGCGCACCGAGCAGGTCGCTGTCCACCAGATCGGACAGCCCCTCGCCCACCAGCATCATCACGCCGATCAGCCCACCGACGAGCAGCACGGGGTCCCGGCGCCGCGCGAAACCGGCCAGCAACGCCGCCGCGACGAGGAACAGCACCGGGTAGCTCCACAGCTCGTAGCTGCTCCCCAGCGGCCAGTAGGCCCCCAGCAGCAGGATGATCACGCCCAAGGTGAGCGCGAGCCGTGGCGCGACGAAGAGCCCCCGCAGCGCGAGCACGGTCCAGACGATCCCGAGCGCCAGCAGCGCCACGGCCGTGATGTTGTGCGCGGAGAGGAACGTCCCGCCGTGGTAGGGGCTGTAATCGGGCCCCACCCACAGGTTCGCGAACTCCCGCACGACCGACACCGCCGCGACGGCCACGGCCAGCAGGCCGGGCACCGCGGGCAGCGCCAGGTAACCGAGCGACGCGATCACCAGAGCGGTTCCCGTCGCGGGCAGCAGCGTGTCCAGCTCCGGAGTACCGATCCCGACGGCCGTCCCCCCGGTGAGCGCGGCGAGCGCGAACAGCGTGGCCACGATCCTGCCCCGCGCTCCGGGCTCGCGCGCCTGCTCGCGCAGCCCGTTCCTGCCACCGCCCAGGTAGGCACCGATCAGCACGAACACGATCGTCAGCCCCGCCATGACGCTCACCCGGAGCGGCCTGGCCAGCGTGTCGTGCAGTCCCGACACGAGCACGGAACCACCGACGAGCATCAGGGCGGCGCCGAGATAGCCCGCGATCTCCACGAGCACGTTGCGCGCCCTGGCGGAGTCGCGTGCTCGTCCCTCCGACTCGACGGCCTCGACGGCGGCCCTCGCCTGCTCGTCGGTGAGCTCGCCCGCCGCGACCAGTTCGTACAGCGCGTCACGCTGTCCTCGGCTGAGTGCCCCGACCAAGGTTCCCCCAATCCGTTCGAACGCCCGACGGTCCCGAAACCGTCGGAACGGGCGATCCCCCCACTTCGGGCGTGACCCGATCATCCCCCGGTTCCTGTACACAAGTCCACCCACCGCGGAATCCCTCACCCCGCTCGGTAACCGAAGGAGCCCGTTCGATCACGGAGCGAGTTCGACGGCGGGTTGTGTCGCCAACGCCACGCCGAAAGGGCCCCACCGGAACCGGACGGGTCGCGACACGCCGGATCCAACACGATTACGCTGCAAGTTGGACGAGGGATAACAGCGGAACGAATCGGTCAAGTTCGACCGGATTCACCGCACGAGGGAAACTGGAGCCGCGAGGAGTGTCCGTCACAGACGACCTTGCCCGTTTGACCACCAAACGAGTTCCCGAGGACTGGACCGAGCTGGACCAGCGCGCCGTGGACACGATCCGCGTTCTGGCGGCCGACGCCGTCGAGAAATGCGGCAGTGGCCACCCGGGCACCGCGATGAGTCTGGCCCCAGCCGTGTACGCACTGTTCCAACGAGTGCTGCGGCACGACCCCAACGACGCGAGCTGGATCGGCCGGGACCGCTTCGTGCTGTCGGCCGGGCACTCGAGCCTGACCCTGTACCTGCAGCTCTACCTGTCCGGCTACGGGCTGGAGCTGGACGACATCAAGGCGCTGCGCACCTGGGACTCGGCCACTCCGGGGCACCCGGAGTACGGCCACACCACGGGTGTGGAGACCACGACCGGACCGCTCGGTCAGGGACTCGCCAACGCGGTCGGCATGGCCATGGCCGCACGGCGCGAACGCGGCCTGTTCGACCCCGAGGCCGAGTCCGGCGAGAGCGTCTTCGACCACCAGATCTACGTGCTCGCCTCCGACGGCGACATCGAGGAGGGCGTCACCTCCGAGGCCTCCTCGCTGGCGGGAACCCAGCAGCTGGGCAACCTCACGGTGATCTACGACGCCAACGAGATCTCCATCGAGGACGACACGCACATCGCCCTGTCCGAGGACACGGCCAAGCGCTACGAGGCGTACGGCTGGCACGTGGTCACCGTCGACGGCGGTGAGGACGTGCGGGGCTTCCTGGACGCCGTGGAGGCCGCGCGCGCCGAGACCGACCGGCCGAGCATGATCGTGCTGCGCACGGTGATCGGCTACCCGGCGCCGAACAAGATGAACAGCGGCAAGGCCCACGGCGCCGCGCTGGGCTCCGAGGAGGTCGCCGAGGTCAAGAAGGTTCTCGGCTTCGACCCCGAGAAGTCCTTCGAGGTCTCCGAGGAGGTGCTGGCCCACGCCCGCTCGGTCGCCGAGCGCGGCAAGGCCTCCCACGAGAAGTGGCAGATCGCCTTCGACTCGTGGGCCGATGAGAACCCGCAGCGCAAGGCACTGCTCGACCGGATCAGCGCCAGGCAGCTGCCCGCGGGCTGGGCGGACGCGCTGCCGAGCTGGGAGGCCGACGGGAAGGGCATCGCCACCCGCAAGGCCTCCGCCGAGGTGCTGGCCTCGCTCAAGGACGTGCTGCCCGAGCTCTGGGGCGGTTCCTCCGACCTCGCCGAGAGCAACAACACCACGATGAAGGGCGCCGACTCGTTCGGTCCCGAAAGCATCTCCACGGGCATGTTCCCCGCCCAGCCCTACGGGCGCACGCTGCACTTCGGCGTCCGGGAGCACGCCATGGGGTCGCTGCTCAACGGCATCGCGCTGCACGGGGGAACCCGTCCCTACGGCGGCACCTTCCTGATCTTCTCCGACTACATGCGGCCCGCCGTGCGCCTGGCCGCGCTGATGCGCGTGCCCACCGTCTACGTGTGGACGCACGACTCGATCGGTCTCGGAGAGGACGGGCCGACCCACCAGCCGATCGAACAGCTGGCCAGTCTGCGTGCCATCCCGGGGCTCTCCGTGGTCCGCCCGGCCGACTCCAACGAGACGGCAGCCGCGTGGAAGGCCGTGCTGGAGAAGCCCGACGGCCCCGCCGGGCTGGCGCTGACCCGCCAGGGCGTTCCGACCCTGGAGGGCACCGACCGTGCGGGAGTCTCCCGGGGCGGTTACGTGTTGGCCGAGGCCTCCTCGGGTACCCCCGAACTGGTGCTCACAGCGACCGGTTCCGAGGTGCAGCTGGCCGTGGAGGCCAGGAAGATTCTGGAGGCCGAGGGCGTTGCCACTCGTGTGGTCTCGATGCCGTGCGTCGAGTGGTTCGACGCGCAGGAGGGCGACTACCGCGAGCGGGTGCTGCCGTCCTCGGTGCGCGCGCGGGTCTTCGTCGAGGCGGGCATCGCCCAGTCCTGGCACCGCTTCGCCGGCGACAACGGTGAGATCGTCTCGCTGGAGCACTTCGGTGCCTCGGCCGACTACAAGACGTTGTTCGACGAGTTCGGCATCACGACGGAAGCCGTGGTCGCGGCCGCGCGGCGGAGCCTGAGCAGCGTGCGCTCCGGCTGAGCCCACGGGCGCACGCCAACCGACCCGCAATGCTGCGAACGACGGAGGTAACTAGTGAGCGGCAACAGCAACCTGCAGGCGCTCAGCGACGCCGGTGTGGCCGTCTGGCTGGACGACCTGTCCAGGCAGCGGATCAACTCCGGCAACCTCGCCGAGCTGATCAAGGACTACAACCTCGTCGGGGTGACCAGCAACCCCACGATCTTCGCGAGCGCCATGTCCGACGCGGAGGAGTACCGCGAGCAGATCAACGAGCTCGCCGCCCGCGGGGCGGGCGTGGACGAGGCCGTGCGCGAACTCACGACCAGGGACATCCGGGAGGCGGCCGACGTCTTCCGTGACGTGCACAAGGCGACCGGCGGCGAGGACGGCAGGATCTCGCTCGAGGTCGATCCCCGGCTGGCGCACGACACCGAACGCACGGTCACCGAGGCCCTGGAGCTGGCCAAGGCCGTGGACCGGCCGAACATGTTCGTCAAGATCCCGGCCACCCCGGAGGGACTCCCCGCCATCACCCGCACCCTCGCGGAGGGCGTGAGCGTGAACGTGACGCTGATCTTCTCGGTGCAGCGCTACCGGGAGGTCATGGACGCGTTCATGGCGGGCCTGGAGCGGGCCAAGGACAACGGTCACGACATCAGCCGGATCCACTCCGTGGCCTCGTTCTTCGTCTCCAGGGTCGACTCGGAGATCGACAAGCGGTTGAAGGCCATGGGGGCCTCCGAGCACCTGTACGGCAGGGCCGCCATCGCCAACGCCCGGCTGGCCTACTCCGCCTACGAGGAGACGTTCACCGGATCGCGTTGGCAGGCGCTGGAGCAGGCCGGCGCCAACCGGCAGCGTCCGCTCTGGGCGTCCACGGGAGTCAAGGAGCCCGCCTACTCCGACACCCGTTACGTCGACGAGCTGGTGGCCCCGCACACGGTCAACACCATGCCCGAGTCCACGTTGTACGCGACCGCCGATCACGGCAACATCGTGGGTGACACGGTTCGTGGCACGGCCGCCGCGTCCCAGGAGGTCTTCGACTCCCTCGCCGAGGCGGGAATCGACCTGGACGACGTGTACGCCGTCCTCGAACGCGAGGGCGTGGAGAAGTTCGAGAAGTCCTGGGAGGAGCTGCTCCAGACGGTCTCGCAGCAGCTCGAACAGGCTCGGTAGCAGCGGTCGGCCCGTCCACGTGCCGCGGCCCGTGGACGGGTCACCGCCCGGACGCAGGCGGCCGCCCGGTCGGAGGAACCGGCGGCCGCCTGTCAACGTGTGCACCTTTTCGTCACGTGTTGACGATCGAACGCGAAGGAACCGTATGACGACTGAAACCTCGGCCGAGATCGCCGATCCTTCGCTGGCACGGGAGGCCGAGTCCCTGGTCCAGCGGCTGGTCAACGACCGGGCCGCGAGCAAGCTCGCCGCCGGAGATCCGACGCTCTGGGGAACGGACGCCGAGGAGGAGGCGTCCGCGCGACTGTCGTGGACGACGTTGCACGAAACGTCCCGCGGGCTGCTCGCCGAGATCGACGCACTGCGCGCGGAGCTGCACGAGGAGGGGCTGCACCGCGTGGTGCTCGCCGGCATGGGCGGTTCCTCGCTGGCTCCCGAGGTCATCACCGCGACCGCGGGGACCTCGCTGGTCGTGCTCGACACGACGGACCCGGCCCAGGTCTCCGACGCCCTGGAGGGCGAGCTGGACCGCACGGTCGTGGTCGTCTCCTCCAAGTCGGGGACCACGGTGGAGACCGACTGCCACCGGCGGATCTTCGAGCAGGCCTTTTCCGAGGAGGGCATCGACCCGGCCCGCCGCATGGTCGTGGTGACCGATCCGGGCTCGCCGCTGCAGGAGCTGGCCGAGGAGTCCGGCTACCGCAAGGTCTTCGCCGCGGACCCGAACGTCGGGGGACGTTACTCCGCGCTGAGCGCCTTCGGGCTGGTTCCGGCCGGGCTGGCCGGAGCCGACATCGCCGGACTGCTCGACGACGCCGCGGCCGCCTTCCCCGCACTCGCCTCCGATGACGAGTCCAACCCGGCGATCCGGCTCTCCGCCGCACTGGCCGCCGCCCACGGGAACGGCGCGGAGAAGG
The DNA here is from genome assembly GCF_013408175.1 of Actinopolyspora biskrensis. Taxonomy (GTDB): domain Bacteria; phylum Actinomycetota; class Actinomycetes; order Mycobacteriales; family Pseudonocardiaceae; genus Actinopolyspora; species Actinopolyspora biskrensis. Next base: position 361,520 of record NZ_JACBYW010000001.1, on the reverse strand, counting down.
TCGTCCTCGCCGACAGCGGCTCCGGGATCGTCGGCTTCAGCGACTGGGTGGAACAGCTGATCGCCGAGTCCACCGGCAAGTCGGGGATCGGGCTGCTTCCCGTTCCGGTGGAGAACGTGGAGGCCACCGGCTTCGCCACCGCGGGTGGGGACGCCACCCCGGTCGCCGTCGGTCCGCCGGACGGAACCGCCTCGATCAGCACCCGGGGCCCGCTCGGGGGAATGATGCTGCTCTGGGAGTTCGCCACGGCGCTGGCGGGCAGGCTGCTCGGGATCAACCCGTTCGACCAGCCCGATGTCGAAGCCGCCAAGGAGGCCGCGCGCAGCCTGCTGGACGGCCCGGCAGGCGGACCGATCGCCACCCCGGCGGTGGTGGACGGTTCGATCGAGGTCCACCCCTCGGGTGACTGGCTCTCCCCCGGGGTCGGGACCGTGGCCGAGGCGCTGCGGTCCCTGGTCGCCATCGCCCCGAGCAGCGGCTACCTGGCCGTGCAGGCCTATCTGGACCGTCTCGACGACGCCTCGATCACCGTGCTGCGACCAGAGCTGTCCCGGCGCAGTGGTCTGCAGACGACCTTCGGCTGGGGACCGCGCTTTCTGCACTCCACCGGCCAGTACCACAAGGGCGGGCACCAGAACGGGGTCTTCCTCCAGGTGACGGGCAGTCCCGGAGCGGATCTGGACGTCCCCGGGCGTCCCTACACCCTGGCCGGTCTGCAGCGCGCGCAGGCGCTCGGGGACGGCCAGGTCCTCGCGCAGCAGAACCGGCCGGTGCTCCGCCTGCACCTGACCGACCGCGCCGCCGGACTGGTGGAACTGGTCAAGGCGGTGCAGGATTTGCGTGCGGCCGGCTGAGGCGCGGCTCTAGCAGGAAAGGACGAGACGTGAGCTCCCCTGAGCACAATCCACTGCGCGACCCCAGGGACAAGCGGTTGCCGCGCATCGCGGGACCGGCCGGTCTGACCATATTCGGGGTCACCGGCGACCTGTCGCGCAAGAAGCTGATGCCGGCCATCTACGATCTCTCCAACCGGGGGCTGCTGCCCCCGGGGTTCGCCCTCACCGGCGTGGCCCGGCGGGAGTGGGAGAACCAGGACTTCGGCGACGTCGTCTACGAGGCGGTCAAGGAGAACGCGCGCACCCCCTTCCACCAGGCCGTCTGGGACCGGCTCGCCGAGGGCATCCGCTTCGTCTCCGGCAGCTTCGACGACCCGGGCACGTTCGAGCGACTGAGTCGGACGATCAAGGAGCTCGACGAGGAGCGCGGCACCGGGGGCAACCACGCCTTCTACCTCTCGGTCCCGCCGGGGGCGTTCCAGACCGTGCTGACCAACCTGTCCCACTCGGGGCTCGCCGAGCAGACCGAGGACGAGTGGCGCCGGGTCGTGATCGAGAAGCCCTTCGGGCACGACCTGGAAAGCGCGAAGGAACTCAACCGGACCGTCAACGAGGTCTTCCCCGAGGACTCGGTGTTCCGCATCGACCACTACCTCGGCAAGGAGACGGTGCAGAACATCCTCGCGCTGCGCTTCGCCAACCAGCTGTTCGAACCGCTGTGGAACGCCCACTACGTCGACCACGTGCAGATAACCATGTCCGAGGACATCGGGCTCGGCGGTCGCGCGGGCTACTACGACGGGATCGGCGCCGCCCGCGACGTGATCCAGAACCACCTGCTCCAGCTGCTCGCGCTGACCGCCATGGAGGAGCCGCTCTCGTTCTCCCCGGGCGACCTGCGCGCGGAGAAGAGCAAGGTGCTCTCGGCCACCAAACCGGTCGGACCGTTCGCCCAGACCACGGCGCGCGGCCAGTACACCGGCGGTTGGCAGGGCGGCCAGCAGGTTCCCGGGCTCCACGAGGAGGGCGGTTTCGCCTCCGACTCCAAGACGGAGACCTTCGCGGCGATCACCCTGGAGATCGAGAACCGCCGTTGGGCCGGGGTGCCGTTCTACCTGCGCACCGGCAAGCGGCTCGGCAGGCGGGTCACCGAGATCGCCGTGGTGTTCAAGCGCGCGCCCCACCTGCCGTTCGACGACACCATGACCGAGGAGCTCGGTCAGAACGCGCTGGTGATCCGGGTGCAGCCGGACGAGGGCGTCACCATGAGGTTCGGGGCCAAGGTGCCGGGCACCTCGATGGAGGTGCGCGACGTGACGATGGACTTCGGCTACGGGCACTCCTTCACCGAATCCTCGCCCGAGGCCTACGAGCGGCTGCTGCTGGACGTGCTGCTCGGCGAGCCCTCGCTGTTCCCCGTGAACGAGGAAGTGGAGCTGTCCTGGCAGATCCTCGACCCGATTCTGGACTACTGGGCCCAACACGGGTACCCGGAGAAGTACAAGGCAGGAAGCTGGGGGCCACCGTCGGCTGAGACGATGCTGGCCCGCACTGGACGAGTCTGGAGGCGGCCGTGATCGTCGATCTGCCCTCCACCACCACCTCGCAGGTCAACAAGAAGATGGTCGAGCTGCGGGAGTCCGGTGGTGCCGTAGCACTCGGCAGGGTGCTGACACTGGTCATCGTCACCGACGACAGCTCGGAGACCGAACAGGCCATCCAGGCGGCCAACGAGGCCAGCCGGGAACACCCGGCGCGGGTGATCGTGGTCGCCAAGGGCGCACGGCAGGCCGCGGCCAGGCTCGACGCGCAGATCCGCATCGGGGGCGACGCGGGCGCCTCGGAGGTCGTGGTCCTGCGGGTGTACGGCGAGTTGGCCGAGGAGGGGGCTGCTTCCGTCGTGCCGCTGCTGCTCCCGGACGCCCCGGTGGTGGCCTGGTGGCCCAACGACTCCCCCGAGTACCCGGCCAAGGACCCGGTCGGGGAGCTGGCCCACCGCAGGATCACCGACGCCGCCGCCGAGCCCGACCCGATCGACGCGCTCGGCGCCAGAACCAGGTCCTATGTGGACGGCGACACCGATCTGGCCTGGACCCGGCTGACCTCGTGGCGGGCCCTGCTCGCCGCGGCCCTGGACCAGCCGCCGTTCGAGCCGATCCGGGGCGCCACCGTCTCCGGCGAGGCCGACTCCCCGTCCACCGACCTGCTGGCGGGCTGGCTCGCGTCCAGCCTGGACATCCCGGTTCACCGGAAGGTGAACCGGGAGGGGCCGGGGATCGTCTCCGCCGTGCTGGAGCGTCCGAGCGGCAACGTCGAGGTGGTCCGCCCGGACGGCAAGATCGGCTACCTCACCCAGCCGGGCCAGCCCGACCGCAGGGTCGCGCTGGAACGCCGCGCCGTCCGGGACTGCCTGGCCGAGGAGCTGCGCAGGCTGGGACCGGACGAGATCTACGAGAGCACCCTGCGCGGGCTGTCCGAGGTCGTTCGCGAGGACCCGGACGAGCACGCCGAGGAGTCCGAACCGGTGTCCGCGGGGCAGCAGTCATGAGCAACGACGAGATCATGGTGCACTCCGACACGGACGTGCTGACCGAGGCCGCCGCCGCGCGGCTGATCACCAGGATCGTGGACGCCCAGCAGGCGCGGGGTTTCGCCTCGATCGTGCTGACCGGCGGCGGCACGGGTATCGGGGTGCTGCGCAAGGTGCGGGAGTCGCCCGCGCACGCGGCCGTGGACTGGTCCGCGGTGAACGTGTTCTGGGGGGACGAGCGCTTCCTCCCCGAAGGCGACGGTGAGCGCAACGAGACCCAGGCCCGCGAGGCCCTGCTGGACCACGTTCCGGTCGATCCGCGCCGGGTGCACCCGATGGCTCCCTCGGACGGCCGGTTCGGTTCCGATGTGGACGCGGCAGCGGAGCACTACGCCGCCGTGCTCGGCGCGCTCGCCGAGACGGGCTCGGCCGCGCCGGTTCCCCGGTTCGACGTGCTGATGCTTGGTGTCGGCGAGGAGGGGCACACCGCTTCGCTGTTCCCCGCCACCCCTTACGTGCGGGACACCGAGCACGTGGTGCTCGGGGTGCACGACTGCCCGAAGCCCCCCGCGGAACGGATCTCGCTGACGCTGCCCACGATCGGGGCCGCCTCCGAGGTGTGGTTGATGACCGGTGGCGCGGGCAAGGCGGAGGCGGTGGCGCGGGCGCTGGGCGGCGCGCACGCCGTCGACGTTCCGGCGGCCGGTGCCCGCGGCAGGCAGCGCACGCTGTGGCTGTTGGACCGTCAGGCCGCGGCCGAGTCGGCGGCGGTGACCGCTCCGGCGACGCCGGAGCAGGGCACCACCCCGCCGTGATGCTGCCTGCCGGGACGCCGTCCGCTAAGGACGCCCTGACGAACTGCTCCGGTCCCACGGTCCTCGGCCCGCCGACGACCGTGGGCCGGGGCACCGGCTCTGGTGAGCCGGGTGGCCGTCGCGTTCCGGTGATCGCGAATCCGCCGCCCCGAAAATCCCGCCTCGGGTCGTGCCCATAACTTTTGACGATTCCGCGCGAAACGTCCTTCCCGGAGCGACTCCGGAGGGCCGGTCCCGCGCGAAACGCCGCGCTCGGACGGAGGCCCGCGGCGTCCTCAAGCGCCGCGCTGGGTCAGCCCGTACAACGTGCCCTCCGGGTCGGCGAACTGCGCCCAGCGGGTCTGCCCGCTGGGGTCCCACGGCGCGGGCTGCGGCTCCACCGGAAAACGCACTCCCCGTCCCGCCAGGGACGTGAACGTCGCGTCGAGGTCGTCGCAGTCGAACCACACGTGGCTCATCTCGCCCAGCCGCCTGCGCACGAGCCCGCGAACCTCCGGATCGCCCTCCGCGATCACCAGGTACGTCGTCGCTTCCGGGATTCGCACCTCGATCCAGCGGGAGCTCTCGCCGTAGGCCGCGTCGGCCTGCACCTCGAATCCGAGCGTTTCCGTGCAGAAGTCGAGCACCCGCTGCTGGTTCTCCGCGTAGAGGACGACGAACTTGGGATTGGTGATCATCGGGAAACCTCGCACCCGCCGAAGAGTTCTTCCGAACCAACGGTAGGGCCCGTCTCCGGCCGCACCGGTCCACGAACACGCTCGCGGGCCCCTTTCCGATGAAGGAATCCGGGGCGGGCCCTCCCGCTCACACGTTCGGGCCAGGGTCTCCGGCCGGTCCGCCGGAACCGGCACGCGTCACGATTCGACCGGGGTCCGGCTCACCACCACACCGTCGTGATCGCTGAGCAGGTACTCGCCCGGGACGAACCGCACCCCTCCGAACTCCACGGTCACGTCCGCCTCTCCGGCACCGCTCTTGGAGCTCTTGCGCGGATTCGTGCCCAGCGCTCTGACACCGAACTCCATCCCGTCGATGACGGCGGAGTCGCGGATCGCGCCGTTGACGACGATCCCGCCCCACCACGGTCGATGCGATGACGCCACGGGAGGGCGCGACCTCGCAAGATCCAAAGTTTTCGAATTTTTCGAGTAAGCGTGTACACTGGCACGTGTCAGGAAACGAGTGGTCCGCGCGGACCGCTGTGCATCGAGGGAGGGTCACCGATGACCGCGACGATGCAGGACCAGACTGTGCTACCTCCGGATGCCGGGGAGGAGCAGAACCTGTTGGGCGCGCTGGCCAAGCAACTGGCCCGCGACGAGCAGGGCGAACACGCCCTGCTGCTGGGGCCGGATGGCAGCGAGATCGAGTTGCCCGATCCCGTGTTCCAGGCATTGCGTGATGTCGTCAGCGCGATGTCGCAGGGATTGGCCATCACGGTGGCCCCGCACAACACGATGCTGACCACCCAGGAGGCGGCCGACCTGCTGGGGATCTCGCGACCGACATTGATCAAACGGCTCGAGGCGGGCGAGATTCCCTACGTGCTGCACGGCCGTCACCGGAAGGTGCGGTTGAAAGATGTCGTGGCCTACCGGAATCACACGTGGCAGGAACGAGAGGAAGCGCTCGACGAGATGGGCGCCGCCGGCCAGGAAGCCGGTTTCCACGACGACACCCTGCAGCCACTGCCACAGGAGTAGGAGCCCGCGGTGGCCTTCCCCGCCTTCCTGGACACGTGCGTCCTCGTTCCGGGGTATCTCAACGACACCCTGCTGCGGCTGGCCTCAGCGGAGACGTACCGCCCGCTGTGGTCCGCCGACGTGCTTGAGGAATTGCACCGCAACCTGGTCAGGATGACTTCCGAGGCGCAAGCCGACCATCGGCTGCGCAACATGCGGCGTCACTTCACCGATGCCGAGGTCACCGGCTACGAGTCCTTGATACCGGCCATGACCAACGACGAAGGCGATCGTCATGTGCTGGCGGCCGCCGTGCGGGGAAACGCCGCCGTGGTCGTCACCGCGAACCTGCGCCACTTCCCCGAGCAAGCGCTGAAGCCGTACGCGATCGAGGCCGTGCACCCCGACGAGTTCCTGCTCGACCAGCTCGACCTCTACCCGGCGCGGGTCATGGCCTGCCTGGCCCGGCAAGTCAGCGCCTACACCAGGGAGCCCACCACGATCGCGGGCTTGATGAACCGCCTCGAACGCACCGGCCTACCGAAGTTCGCCGCCGAGATTCCGCGCCACCAGCAGTGACCGCCTCCTGCCCGGAGCGGACTGACCAGCTGTGCTGTCCCGGCCCGGTGGGACCGCCCCCCGGTCCGAACCTCAGGAGAGCACGCTCCCGACGGAGCGAGGGACCAGGAGCCCCGGCTGGTTCCCACGAAAGAAAGGACGACGGTCCCGCCGGGGCCGGCACGCGTCACGATTCGACCGGGGTCCGGCTCACCACCACACCGTCGTGATCGCTGAGCAGGTACTCGCCCGGGACGAACCGCACCCCTCCGAACTCCACGGTCACGTCCGCCTCTCCGGCACCGCTCTTGGAGCTCTTGCGCGGATTCGTGCCCAGCGCTCTGACACCGAACTCCATCCCGTCGATGACGGCGGAGTCGCGGATCGCGCCGTTGACGACGATCCCGCTCCACCCGTTGGACCTCCCGAGTTCGGCGATGAGGTCGCCCACCAGCGCCGTGTGCACCGAGCCCGCACCGTCGACGACGAGCACGGCCCCCTCTCCCGGCTCGGACAGCGTCTTCTTGAGCAGCGCGTTGTCCTGGAAGCACCGCACCGTCCGGATCGGCCCGGAGAAGACCTGGCGGGTGCCGAAACGGCACAGCTGCAGATCGCAGCTGCGCACGTCTTCCCCGTCGCGGTCGGCGAGGTCCGCCGTGGTTGTCGTCATGGTCGAATGCCTTTCGTATCAGCTGGTCGTCAGGTAGGGATCACCGGCGCGGACGACCACGGCCGTGGCCACGAATCCGGCCTCGGACACGGATCCGCCGGTGAACCCCGTGAGCGTCCCGTGCGCGGTTTCGACGGGAGGGGCGGTCAGTTCGGCGCGGAAACCACCGTCGGGCCCGAAGCTCACGAACGCGTCGGTGAAACCGAGCCAGCGACCCGTCAGCGGGAACCACGCCTTGTACACGCTCTCCTTCGCGCTGAACAGCAGGCGGTCCCAGCTCCGGTCGGCGGGCAGCCGCGACAGCAGTTCCCGCTCCCGCTCGACGGTCACCTGTTCGAGCACCCCCGGGGGCAGCTCACCGTCGGTCTCGGCGTCGATACCCAGCGAGCGAACCACGCCTTCCCGCGCGACGGCTGAGGCGCAGTACCCGGTGCAGTGCGTGATGCTGCCGACCACGCCCTCCGGCCAGAGCGGTTCCCGGTTCGTTCCACTGGGGACGGCGATCTCGCCGTAGCCGAGCCCGGCCAGCGCGCGGCGCGCGCAGCCGCGCGCCACGGTGAACTCCCGCCTGCGCTTGTGCACGGCTCTGGCGACGGACGGCTCCTCCTCCGGCAGCAGCCGCGCCCGCGGGTCGTCGCCGAACGTCTCGGAGGACACCACCCCCTCCGGCAGGATTCGCTCGATCACCGGTGGGCCCTCACCAGTTCCTCGAAGGTGCGTTCGCCCGCGGGCGGCAGAATGCTGTGCAGCGGCTCCCCCGGGCCTCCGCGTCTGCGCCACTCCCGCGGATAACCGAGCGAGACCTCCTCGAACGGCACCCCGTCGATCCGGTCGGTCACCGGGATGTGCAGGTGACCGTGGACCTCGGCCAGCGCGCGGAAGCGCAGGTGCCAGTCGGCGGTGAGTTCGGTGCCGCACCAGATTCCGAACTGCGGGTAGTACAGCCTCCTGGTGGGGTCGCGGTGCAGCGGCCAGTGCGAGACCAGCACGGTCGGCAGGTCCTCGGGGATGGCTTCCAACCGGGGCAGGGTTCGCCTCACCCGGTCGTGGCACCACGCCGTCCGCGACTCGTGCGGATCGGGGTGCAGCAGCACCTCGTCGGTGCACACCACCCTGGTCTCGTAGGCGTGTTCCAACGCCTCCGCGGCGGTGGTGCCGGGGGTGCGGAAGCTGTAGTCGTAGAGCACGAACAGCGGGACGATCACGACCTCCCGCTCCCCGTCCCGCCACACGGGGTAGGGGTCCTCGGGGGTGGTCACGTCCAGTTCGCGGCACATCCGCACCAGGTGGTCGTAGCGTTCGACGCCGCGCGCGGACACCTCGTCGTCGGCCGGGGTCCACAGTTCGTGGTTGCCGGGGACCCAGACGACCTTGGCGAACCGCTCGCGCAGCAGTTCGAGGGCCCAACGGATCGTGTCCGTCTTCTCGGCGACGTCCCCGGCCACGATGAGCCAGTCCTCGTCGGTGTGAGGCCTGATCGTGTCCAGCACCGGGCGGTTGTCCCGGTGGGAGACGTGCAGATCGCTGGTCGCGAGCAACGACGGCGCCGCCATGCGCCAGACCCTACCGGCCGGTCGTCGCGCGCGGGAGAGGACGTGCTACACACCGCACCGGTGTTGACAGCCGCGCTTCACGCCGTCGACGGGCGAGCGGTCCGGGCATCACCGCCCCCGGGCCGGATTCGGCGCCGTGGGCGCCCGCTCGCCCGGCCGAGCGACGTCCGGCGGTGCGGAGGGGCCGTGGCAGGATCGGGTCATGGACGAGGTCGGCGAGCACGAGGACCGGGACGGATCCGCGCCGGACGGGCGCGGCACGGACGGCGGGCGGGAACCCGGTTTCGCCGAGACGCTGCGCAGCCAGTCCGCGGGCTGGCTGCTGCTGGCCGAGCGGATGCACCCGCGGCAGCAGCCCGCGCTGGACGAGCTGGACGAGCTCGGCACGGGCAGCGAGACGTTGCGGGCCACGCTCGACGAGTTCCGCCAGCAGGCCCTGCTGCTGCACAACGCCATGTCCGCCCAGGCCCGGGCCTACGAGGAGATGCTCGAGTCCGGCGGGCCGGACGATCCCGAGGCCTACGAGAACTACCGGCAGGCCACCCAATTCATCAACGAACTCCTCCCTTAGTTTTGCGAAGCGACTTGCTCGGGTGGTCGGGTAGCCGTCACGTGAGTCGGCGCCTTGCTGTGTTGGGCTCGCTCTTGAGTAGCGGCTACGCGGCGAGCGGCCCGGCCGTGCAATGCATCCGACTCACGCACCGGAGCTTCTCGATCTGCGTAGGCTGAAAGCACTCCACGTCGCACGAAGCCTGTTGTCAGAGGTTCCCCTTCGACGGGACAACGCCGAAGTCCCCGCTATGCAGTCGGCAGGAAAAACATGACAGGAGAAGCTCCCGTGAACGATGCCTGGTCCACTCGACCGGAAGGAGCGGCGGACCGCGCCGCCGTCCGCGCAGTCAACCTCGCGGCCTTCCCCACCGCCGAGGAGGCCGACCTGGTCGACGGGTTGCGTGCCGACCCGTTGGCCTGGATGGACGGCCTGTCGATGCTCTCCGAGACCGCAGAGGGCACCCCTGTCGGCCACGCCCTGCTCACCCGCTGCCACGTCGACGACCACCCCGCGCTGGCGCTGGCCCCGTGCGCGGTGCTGCCCGAGCACCAGCGGCGCGGAGCGGGCGCGGCCGCCATCCGCGCCGCGCTCGACGCGGCCAGCGCGCTGGGCGAGAACCTCGTGGTCTGCCTCGGGCACGCCGAGTACTACCCGCGGTTCGGATTCACCCCCGCCTCCGGTTTCGGCGTGCGTGCGCCGTTCGAAGCCCCCGACGAGGCGATGATGGCGCTGGCGCTGGACGGGAGCCGACCCGTTCCCGGCGGGACCATCCGGTACCCGGACGCCTTCGGCGTCTGACCGGTTCGCCCGGGCGCGGCGGGAACTCTCCATCCCGCCGCGCGCCGTGAGATCACCTCGCCCGGAACGGGCCACGGTGCCGTGTTCCCCGACTGCGGGACGGAACGGATCCGGCCGGCACGGAACACTCGCCTTCCTGTTGTCGCGTTAACCTGCGAGTGCTCGAATCGCATTCCCCGCGAACCGGCGAGCCGTCTCACACGTGGGTGGGTCATCTGTCGAGTTCTCACTCACGTGCACTTTCAGCGATTGGTCACTCGCCACATCGACGTATGACGTGCAGCTGTCGTGCGGCTCACTCGCAGATTCGCCGTACTCGATCCTGATCACGCGATATCCTTTCACCCGGGACAAATCGACCGCCCGGGAAGACTCCATGGACCCGTCGGTCCACCGATCGATTCCGTGGTTCGTTACGACAGCGACAGAGACAGTCCCCCCGTACAGAGGCGAATACTGACAACTCGTACCTTCTTCGCCCGCACCTTCCACAACCGAGACCGGTTGCGGCGGCGCCTTCACCTGAAGATCACGCAGTTCTGCCTGCGAAATCAGATCACATGGCTGCACATTGTCCAACGACAACTCGCGTGGTCGGTCCGACGAGCCACACGCCGTCGCCACACCCAGCAGCACCAACATCGCGGACACGAACCGCACGGTACGACCACTCATCCGTAGTATCGCACCTTCAGCTCGGCGACTTGCGCCTGAAAGTGCTGGATCAGACGCGGAACTACCTCGGTGGCCCGCGCGACGAACTCGCGCTCGCTCAGCTCACGCACGGTCCCGCGACGGATCGACACGCTGAATTCCTGCATTCCGACCGTGGATATGGTGACGCGTCCGTCGCTGGACTCTGCACTCGCCTCGACCGCGTGCATCTCTTCCTCGAAGGCGAAGTCGTGCTGGTCGTTCGGTTCGATATTCAGGTTCGTGGTGCTGATCGCCTCGCGGTACTGCCGCACCCACCCGGTGTACAACCGTCGGGCCAACCCCGCCAAAGCACGTTCCAGAAAACGCTCGTCGATGAACTCGTACACGCTCTCCCCGAACGTGAGCGTGACCTGATTACGATCACGTAGCTCGGCTTCGAGGTCCACACCAGGAGCGTTCGCCCGGACCCGAATCCTGTCCAGTCGCTCAGCCAGTTCACCCACTGTACTACTCCCGTCTAGGTCGCCCGCCCGAGCCCGTCATCGCTGGTCACTTCGTCGCCGCCCATGCCTGCCAACGCCGGGCGCGCCGAGACGAAATCGCTGCGGGCAGCCTTTATTTCACCCGGAATCGCGTCCAGAGTCTTGGCGACATCACCACCGGATTTGCGGATCTCCTCGGTGAGCTCGTCGATCGAATCCTTCATGGACTGTATGATCTGCTCCGCTGAGCCGCCTTCCTTGTTCGACTCCTTCGGGTCACCCAACTTCGCCCCGTCCATTCCGGCGGCACCAACCGCACCGGCGGCCCCCACGGCCGGGATCACGGCTGCCGAAGCTCCTCCGGTAAACGGAACCGAACCGACTGCCGCCACCGCGGCAGCCACCGAAAAGGTGAACTTCAGCTCGTTCTTCCCACAACTGTTGGTATTGTCCAAACCGTTGAGCGTTTCCTTCGCGATAGTTTCAATGTCGTCACGTGCTCGGCGCCACCGCTCCTGATCCGCTTCGAGCGCACCTCTCATCGCGCCGAGCAGCAAAAACTGATTCTCGGCCACAGCCGGGAACGGGTCGAGGAAATTCGTCTTGAATTTGTCCGCGGCCTCACCGGTCCAGTCCTCCAACTTGTCCCCGGCGGAGTCGACCTGGGCCAGATCCGGATTCGCAGTGATGTTCCCACCGTTGATCGGGTCCTTCTTTCCGGAGGACAGTTGCTGCATCGCGTTCCCCAGCGCCTCGATCAGCGGATCGTAAGACTCGGGGTCGGGCATGCCCGCGAACGGCTCGAAGCGCGGTACTGCCGCTCCTTCGTATTTTCGCTGGATCTCCGCATAGTTGACCCCACGGGCCCCGCTGGGGCCACCCTGACTGGCTGTATCCACCTCATGCTGGTACTCGACTTCGGCGGCGCGCTGCTCGATCTCCTTCGCCCGCTGCATCAAGTCGTCGAAACTCATACCCTCACTCCGGTTTCGGTTTCCCGCGATCGTCAATGAGCCGCTGTAGCTCCGCCGCAGCGACCCGGTCGTCCTCCGCGTACTGGTCGGCCGCCTGGTTCAACGCCTCGGCGGTCTCGTCCAGGTTCTCCCGGGTCTTGCGCAACAGGTCGATGACGGAATCGTGCGCCTGCTGGTACTTGTCCACCACCGCACCCCGCTCTGCGACGAACTGCTCGGGCACACCCGCGAGCCCGTCCACCCCATCCAGCGCGCTCGCACACTTGTCGATCGCGCTCCCGTACACATCGGATACCGTCGAAAGGTGGGATTTGGCGACCTGTTTCAGTCCGTACAGGTCGGCACCGAAATCCTTGCCCGTGTGTGCCATGTTCCTGCCCTTCGGTCGGCGTAGTATCCGTTATGCTATCTCCCGCAGCGACACCGAGGGTGAAACTCACGAAAAAAGGATAAAGACCGCGTCGGCTTCCGCCCCGTGTCTCGGTCAGGCGCGACGCGTTCGCTACTAGCAGGCCTGAAGAATCAACTCCCGCACCCGTTACCCGTTTCGCGTCAACCTTTCCGCCGGTGGCCTTTGTGGTAGTGCCGACGATGACGCCCACGGCCCGGTGCTTGAGGAGCAGTGGACCGGAATCCTGCGGTATGCCTGGCTAACCACACGTGTGGTCTAGGCTGCCTGGGTGCGTGGTAGTAGCGGAATTGATCCGGATGTGTTGCGGCGACTGCTGCGGTAGCAGGCGCTGACGTTGGGCGCGCTGGCTGCCCTCGCGTCAGGAGCTCATCACCTACGGCGCGGGGAATACGGTGCCGGAACCGACGAGGCTGTCGACATCGTCCGCCGCACCCGGGGTGCGAGCAGAAGAACATCGCGTGGCGCTGCAACGGCCCGGATTCGACCACGTGGGCCGCTACCACTGTCGGCACCCTCGTTTTCGAAGGTGCTATCTACTGTGCTCGGATCAACAGGCCATTGTGGACGAGGAGTGTGGAGCGTGATCCGATCGTCATCGTCGTCCACACCGACCGAGAAGCCGCGGAACAGCGCACAACCGACGAGCTGCGTCGCACCGAAGGCTCCGACTGCCACACAGTTTCGCTGCCCCTCGGATGGCGAGCCGACTACCTGTCCGTAGCCGAAGAATGCGGGCTGCTGATCGGATAACGTGCGGAGCACGTTATCCGATCATGGACGTCCTCTGCCCTGGGCTGGATCAGCGCCAGAAGGCCCGGACTCTTCCCCCACCGCGCGCGGTGGCTCCGTCATCCCGATCTCGCTTCCGCGATCCTTCCACCACCACACGGCCTCGTTCGGGGCGGGAGGACGCCGAGCCGCTGGTGGGCTCACCGCACGGTGGTGATCAGCTCCTCGATCTTGTTGCCGAGCACCCTGGCGTCGGCCGGGGTGAGCGCGTGCACGGGTTCGCCGGTGCTGCCGCGCTCGGTGTGGTCGAGGTAGCGCCCGTCGGGTTCGGCGTTGTCGAACCAGCGCACCACCGCCGAGCGGTTCACGCGCCCGTTGCGGTCGCGGGCGTTGGCCGCGAGCTGGCCCGCCCGCAGGTGCTCGGCGCCCCCGACGGCCCGGTACGTCTCCAGCTGGCGGTCCCCGCTGGTGGCGCTGCCCCGCGTCGTCGCGGCCCGTTCCAGGAAGCCGTGCTGCGCGGGTTCCTGCTCGGTCTCCTCCTTCGGGAAGGAGCTGGACGGCACCTTCACCGGCCCCTGCTTGCCCGGCGGGGCCGCGGGCAGGGTCGGCAGCAGCGCCTGGGACAGGCTCACCCCTTCGTGCAGTTCGACGGTCAGGGGCCCGCCGTAGCGCTCGGTCTCACCGGGTGGCTGGACGCCGAGGACGATCCTGCTGCCCTCGGTGACCGCGGCGATCGTGCGCCAGAGGTGTGGTTCACCGGCCCGGGGGACCCACAGCGAGTCCACCCACAGGTAGGGCTTGGCCAGCACCGTCAGCACCCGGGCCAGGCCCGGTTCGATCTCGTCGTCGACGATCAGCCCCTGCGAACGCATCGTCCCGTACTCGCGTTTGCCCACTTCGGCGAACTCCTGCCGCGTGTGGGTGTAGGGCGCCACCTCCAGCGGAAGAGCCAGGTCGTCCAGCCCGAGATAACCGTGCACGAAGTACAGGTGCAGCGGGTGCAGCTGCCAACGGCCCGCGACGGCCAACTTTCTCCCCTTTTGCTTCGTGCGGAGCTCCTCCGCACCTGGTGTCTTCGAATGCTTTCCCGATGTGCTGCCGCTCGGCGCGGTAACTACCAGGCCGACCGAGCCGCCGAGTCCTACCCGTTCACTCGATGACCGGCGGGGCGGTCCTGGGCATGTCGTTGAACCACACGTCGTCCCACTCCTCCAGCCAGCTGGGGCGCTCGTGTTCCTCCTCCTCGCCGCCCTGACCGCGCTGGCCGCCGCCCATCCCCATGGGGCCGCGCGCGCCACCGCCGCCGCGTCCCGCGGAACCGGCCGTGGTGCCACCACCGCCCGAGGCCGGGCCGGCACCGCTCTTGACGGAGCCCGTGCCGGAGCGTCCCCCCGGCCCGATGTTGGAGCCCGATCCGGCGCCTCCCGGAGCGCCTCCGGCGTAGCCGCCCGCGACGGCGCCACCACCGGCACCTCCGGCGGCACCACCCGCACCGGGGCCACCCGCGCCCGCTCCGGGCCCGCCGGCGGACGGGCCGGACGCCCAGGCCGATTCGCTGTCCGAAGGCGACACCGAGGATCCTCCCCCGGGGAGCGTGCCGGCTCCGCTCCCGCCGGGCTGCCGCGACTGGCCGTCCCAGCCGGGGCCACCGCCCTGGCCGGTTCCGGAGCCGCCTCCCGAGTAGCCACCGCCGGGGTAACCGGCCGTGCCTGCCCCTCCGCCGGAGTAGCCCCCGGTTCCACCTCCGGGGCCCCTTCCGGGCGGGACACCCGCGGTGCCCGGGCCATCAGGTTTGGAGTCCGGTGGGGGCGCCTGCTTGCCGTCCAGCTGACGGTACGCCGGGACCGTGGTGTCCACGTCGCGGTAGGTGGCCCCCATGACCCGGTCCATGGTCTCCTGGGCCTTGCGTTCCTCCTGCTGGCGCTCGTGCATCTGCCGCAGGGCGTCCGTCCCACCCCCGAGAGGACCGGCGGCGAGACCGCTGACCACGGTCCGGCTCACGTCGTGGTCCTGCGGTTCGGGCACCATCGCCTTGACCTGGCCCGCCGCCGAACCGGCCTCCTCGATCTTGTTGCCGGTCAGCCGGAAGCACTCGCCGCTGCCGCTGGACCACTTGGCCAGGGGCTGCGCGGACCGCTTGGCCGCCTCGGCCGCCTCGCCGGACCAGCCGCTGTCGATGGCTCTGGTGGCCTCCTGGACGAGTTCGTCGCCGATGGAACTCAGCTCCTTGCCGATGTTCCGCCATCCTTCGGCCACGGCTGCCGCGTCGGACTGGCTCAGCGTGTTCTGGTTGGTGTCGTAGATCTGGCGGTGCCCGTAGGACTGCCAGTTCTCCTGCTGCGAGATCGAGGCCGGATCGTAGCCTGCCGGGGCGTCCAGCCGCTGGTTGCGCTGGGCCAGCTCGTCACGCAGCTGCTGACCCTGCTTCTCGGCGGCGGCCGCCCGCTCCTGTTGGGCGTTCTCCGCACGCGTGTCGAAGCCGAAGACACTTCCGACGTCGTCGCGCACCGCCCCGGCGAAGTCACCGGCAGCGTTCCACGTGGCACTGGCGGCGTCACCGACGGCGTCCACCGTCGCGTTCGCCGCTTCGCCGACGGCCTCACCCGCCGAGCTCGCCTGCTCGCCCAGCCAGCCCATCACACCCATGACGTCACCTCACGCCGGTTCCGGAACGTTCGGCTCGACCTTCTCGGCGATCTCCAACGCCTTGGCGCACTCGTCGAGATCGTCAGAACGACTGAATTCTTGAGCTTGAATCTGGATCATGCCTTGTCCGGCGTCGAACAAAGCACTGCAGATCCCGGCTTGAGTCGCCCCCCCGGTCACCGCAGTCGCTCCGGCACGACCATTCACCTCGGTGCGCTCGAACTCGGCCCACGTCTCCTTCTCCGCTGCAGAGTCCACCGTGTCACGCGTCTCCTTGCGGATACTCGCAACAACAGGATCGCCCTGGTACTGACATCCCGGTGCCCACGGGGGGCTGTTCGTAACCTTGCCCTCCGTCTTCAGTCCAAAGGATTTCAATTCAGCATCCGACAAGATGCCGCACGGATCCACCCCGGCCAACACCTCACCCGAAGGCTTGGCACCCGAAGTCTCCTCCGTCGCACCCTCCGAGGAATCACCGGGACTACACCCGACAGCCCCCAGCAAAGCCGCACCGACACCAACGGCCACCAACGACCGCGACCACCTGCTCACTGCTGACTCCCCCTGTTCAGGTCACTGCTGATCTGCTCGTCGGTGGCAACGTACTTCTCCTTGGCTTGGCGGAACAGGTCCGCCTTACGCAGCAACTCGTCCCGGAACTGTCTCAGTAGGTCCGCTGCCCCGGTAGAACCGTTAGTGGCTTTCTGCGAGAACTTATTTGCCAACTGTCGCCCCGAGGGGTAATCCCCCAACCCAGGAACTTGTTGCAGACGAGCGGCATTATCGGCAAGCAAGGCTACCTTCTCAGCCTTCTCCTCGTACACCTTGGCTGCTTCGTCGGCGGCACTGGGCTCCATGCTCAGCCCGCCGCCCGAGATCTGCTGCTCGATCCAGGAGTTCTCCTCGCTGATCGCCCCCAGCGCCGCGCTGGCCCCCGAGAACCCGGAGCCCTCCCCCTTGACAACGGACACAGCCACTCCTCACAACGCGCTCGTCACGACCGCCCACCGGCACGAACACTGTAGCGCCGCCCCACGGCACTGTGTGCCAAACCGGCAAAAACCACTCCGGTGACGGAGATCTCAGTCCTTCAACCGGTGCACGAACGCGGTCCACTTTCGGGAGTCCACAGTCAACACCGCGCTGGCTGGCTCCTTCGAGTCCCGCACCGACGCTCCCGCACCACCGAGCGCCACCTCGACGCAAGCGCCCTGGTGATTGCTGTAGCTGCTCTTCCGCCATCCGTACTGCTCACCCACCGCCACGAGACCCCTCCGAGTGCGCGCCGGAGCGGTGCTCCACCGCCCCGGTCGAGGTTTCCGGAAGCGCTGCGCAGCCCGCAATCACCCAACTCAGCCCCACGAACCGGCGCGACGGAAGCCCCGACACAATCACGCACCTCACGCCTGTCCCGGAACGTTCGGCTCGACCTTCTCGGCGGTCTCCAGCGCCTTGGCGCACTCGTCGCGGCTGCCCGAACGAGCGACGTCATGGGCACGTACCTGGATCATGCCCTGACCGGCGTCGAACATCGCGTCGCAGGTCCCCGCCTGGGTAGCCCCCTCGGTCACCGCAGTCGCTCCGGCACGACCATTCACCTCGGTGCGCTCGAACTCGGCCCACGTCTCCTTCTTCGCTGCAGAGTCCACCGTGTCACGCGTCTCCTTGCGGATACTCGCAACAACAGGATCGCCCTGGTACTGACATCCCGGTGCCCACGGGGGGCTGTTCGTAACCTTGCCCTCCGTCTTCAGTCCAAAGGATTTCAATTCAGCATCCGACAAGATGCCGCACGGATCCACCCCGGCCAACACCTCACCCGAAGGCTTGGCAGCCGAGGTCTCCTCCGTCGCACCCTCCGAGGAATCACCGGGACTGCACCCGACAGCCCCCAGCAAAGCCGCACCGACACCAGCGGTCACCAACGACCGCGACCAACCACTCACCACTGCACCCCAGCCACGTGTCCACCCGAACGAAACCGGATCCCTACTCGCTCCGGCCCGGCACCGTCCAGGAATTCCGCACGAACATCGCCCACTGTCTCCAGGAGACCGTCAGCACAGGACCGAAGGGCTCCTTCGAGTCCCGCACCGAGACCCCCTCACCACCGAGTGCCACCTCGACGCAAGCGCCCTGGTTCATGCTGCGGGAGGACTTGCGCCATGCTGTGTCCGGAATACCTCGCATCTCACACCCCTACGTCAGGTCAGCGATCGCACTTTCCAAGCGCTCGACCGATTGTCTCTGATCGAGAGCTTCGTTGCGAAGGGCTTTCGCAGTCGATACGTAGGTCTGCGTCAGGGTCGGGTCTTCGACATCGTAGCGAGCACCGAGCACGGGATGGCTTTCCAGGAACACACCGGGATCGAACTCCTCGAACTCCAGGAGGACGAACTTGCCGTCCATACCCGAATGCGCGCCGACATCGGTGGGAAGCACCTGGATATCCACGTGCGGCAGTTCGGCCATCTCCACGAGGTGGCGGAGTTGTTCTCGAAGGATGTCGCGCCCACCGATGGGCCGCCGGAGGACGGACTCCTCGAACACCGCGTGCAGTTCGAGCGGGTTCGGCTCCAGGAGTCGCTTCTGCCGTTCCAGCCTGAGATCAGCCACCTTCTGTCGGTCCTCGGCCGAAACACTACGACTGGCCGCGGTCAGAGCCGCCGCGTAGTCACTGGTCTGTAGCAGACCGGGGACGACCAGCTGTTCGTAGTTGAACTCGCGAACAGCCTCTCCTTCCGAACCGAGAAAGAACGCGAACCACTCCTCGACCACATCGGCGTAAGGCGCCCACCAACTCGGTTCCGCGGAACGTTTCGCTTGCTCCACCACTGGAGCCGCAGCGGAGTGCGCGACCCCGTAGAACTTGAGCAGGTCACGGACATCCCGATGCTGAAGCCGGTACATACCGGCCTCCATCTGGCTGATCTTTCCTCTCGAACATCCCAACTCAGCAGCCGCCTCGTTGGTCGTCCTTCCCGCATCGGTTCGCGCCTGACGCAACTTCGCCCCGATACGACGTCGCAGCGAGACCGGATCCGTTCGCTCTGACACAGCACCTCCTCCGAGTAAACTCCAGTCTGCCCCAGGCGATATTCGCCCCAAGGTTCAACCAATCGTGGAATCTACAGACTAACCGTTAGCAGCTAACTTGTTAGTACATCGTTCTTCGATTTGTGAGGAGATCCAATGTCAGGCAACAACCCCTTCTACCCCAAGCTGCCTCCGCTGGGCACCCGCGAGGAGTTCATGGCCCAACTGCAGGGCGTGGTCACCGAGAACGCCCCCGGCCTGTTCGCCCTGTGCGAGGAGATCGGCGACCGCCACGACGCCGTCATCCACTACTGGGGCATGGCCCACGAGGACCGCACCGACCTCATCGGCACCGAGGGCACCCTGCACCTCGGCTTCCGCGACGCGGCCACCGCACGCCAGCGCCTGGCCTGTCGCCGCACCCTCCACCTCGTGTGGGCCTGACCCGGAATCCACCGCACGACGAAGAACCGCCCGGCGCGCAGCGGCACGCCGGGCGATCACACCCACGAAGGTCCGAAAAGGATCGCCGACCTCCTACTCGGCGGCGACGCTCCGCGCGGTCTCCCGCGCCCCGCTCCTGGCCAGCTCGTCGTAGTGGTGCTCGACCAGCGACAGGAAGCGCCGGTCGTCCAACAGCGCCTCGTCGACCCCGGCCGCGGCCAGCGCGGGCCGCACGACCCCCCTGCCCGTGCCGCCACCGGCGCCCTCCCGGATCCGCTCGTCGGCGGGCTCACGCACCTCCAACGGCTCCCCGCCGTCGGTCCGCCGCACGAGCACGCAGCGCAACCAGGCCGCGATCGCCAGCGCCGCCGCGCTCGGAACGACCGACCCCCGCAGCGCGTCGCCGACGGTTCCGAGCAGCCGCGGCCCGATCTTGAGCGACCCGTCCGAGGCGACCTGCTGGGTGGTGTGCGCCAGCGCCGGGTTCCGGAAGCGGCGCAGCACCGTGTCCACGTAGCCGCCGTGCTCGAAACCGGCGATCCCGGGCAATGTGGGGGCGACCTCGTTGTCGGCCAGCCTCCTGGCGACCGCCTCGAACTCCGCGACCGACATCGTCTCGGCGATGGTCCCGACACCGGCCAGCGCGCCCAGGTAGGCCAGCAGCGAGTGACACGCGTTGAGCGTGCGCAGCTTGGTCATCTCGTACGGCCGGACGTCGTCGACCAGCAGGGCACCGGCTTTCTCCCAGGCGGGCCGGGCCGCCGGGAAGTCGTCCTCGATCACCCACTGGATGAACGGCTCGGCGACCACGGCCGCCTCGTCGCGCGCACCCAGCTCGGCCTCCACCCCGGCGAGGTCCTCCTCCGTCGTGGCGGGCACGATGCGGTCGACCATCGTCGCGGGAAAGGTGACGTGCCGCTCGATCCACTCGGCCAGCTCGGCGCCGTCCGGCAGCAGCGCGCAGAAATCACGCACCGCCGCACGCAGCACCGGACCGTTCTCGTCGAGGTTGTCGCAGCTGACCACGGCCAGCGGACCCGCTCCCGCCGCGCGGCGGGCACGGATCCCGGCCACGAGCCGCCCCACCACCGTGGACGGCCCCTGCCCGGCGGCATCGGCCAGCACGCCGGGATCGGCGGTGTCCAACCGCCGCGTTCCCGGCAGGAGCCGGTAGGCGTGCTCGGTGACCGTGAGCGTCACGACCGTCACCGAGGGGTCGGCGATGCGCTCCAGCACGGCCTCCGTCTCCGACGGACCGTCCAGCACCTCGCGGACGGAACGCACCACCCGGTACGCCGTCCCCGACTCGTCCCTGGTGACCACTGTGTAAAGACAGTCCTGGCCGCGCAGCCGGTCGCGCACGGCGGGACCGCGCTGGGTGACCGCGCTGATCGCCCACCCGGTCTCACCGGTGGCCAGCATCGCGTCCTCGGTGCAGACGGCCTGGTGCGCCCGGTGGAAGTTGCCCGCTCCGAAGTGGACGATTCCGACGGTGAGCTCCTCGGGGGCGATCCCGTCCCCGGAGCGCCGGGAAACGTCGGTGAGGTTCTCCAGGTTCAACCGGCGCATGACACGCTCCCGGGACTCGTCGCCAAGTGCTCGCGGGTGCTCCCGATCGCCGGGATCCCGCCGGTACCACCACGTCCCCCGACCGACAGCGACGCGGCCGCCGCGGCCAGCCCGACCGCCACGGGGAGCTCGTCCCCGAGGGCCAGCCGAGCGGTCACGGTACCGGCGAAGACGTCCCCGGCACCCGTCTGATCCACCACGCTCCTCGCGGGCACGGGAGGAAGACGCCACGAACCGTCCCGCGATTCCGCCTCGACCAGCACCCCGTCGCCACCGCAGGTGACGGCCACCGCCTCCGTGCCGAGCGCACGGAGCTCGCGTGCCGCCTCCTCCGAGGTGCCGCACCCGAGCAGCGCGGAGGTCTCCCCCGGATGCGACGGGGTGACCAGCTTCGCCCCCTCCGACACGGCGCGCAGCGTGGCGGCCGCCTCGTCCGAACCGACCAGCGCGGGCCGGTGGTTCGGGTCGTAGACGAACTCGTTCGCCGCCTCCTTGGCGGCCAGCACCGCCGCGCGGGCGGTGTCCGACAGCGCGGCGGTGATACCGCTGGTGAGCACGCAGCGCGCGCGTTCGCCGAGCCGCGCCCGCCGAACGTCGTCCGGGCTCAACCCGCTGGCGGCGCTCCCGCGCCGCATGTAGGCGAACCCCCGCGTTCCCCCGGGGTCGGCCCGCATCAGGTAGCAGCCGTTGTGGCCCCCGGTCCTGTCGACCAGTCCGGTGTCCACGCCGAGCTCCTCGATACGCGCGACGATCCCCTCGCCGACCTCGTCGTCGCCGATCCTGGTCAGCAGACCGACACGCGCCCCGGCCGCCGCCGCGGCCGCGGCCGCGTTGAGCGCGTCGCCGGAGCAGCCCAGCCGTGCCTCGACGCCGTCCCGGAACACCGCGGACGTGCCGACCTCGAGCAGCACCTCGCCGAGGACGATGACGTCGTAGTCCATTGTGGTCACCAATCGTGCATCGATCCGTCGTGCAGCCGCGCCACGGGCAGGTAGGCGGGCTCGTACGGGTGGGACTCGGCGGCGTTCTCGTCGATGTCGACGCCGAGCCCCGGATCCTCGCTCGGGTACAGGTGCCCGTCGGCGAAGTGATAGCCGTGCGGGAAGACCTCGTTCGTCCGCTCCTCGTGCGGCATGTACTCCTGAACGCCGAAGTTCGGGATCGCGGTGTCGACGTGCAGCGCCGCGGCCATGCACACCGGCGACAGGTCGGTGGCGCCGTGCGAGCCGGAACGCACGCCGTGCAGCTCGGCCAGCGACAGGATCCGGCGCAGGTGCGTGATCCCGCCCGCGTGCGTGACGCTGGTGCGGATGTAGTCGATCAGCCGCTCGGTGATCAGCCGATCGCAGTCGTGGATGGAGTTGAAGATCTCACCGGTCGCCAGCGGCGTGGTGCTGTGCTCGCGGATCCGGCGGAACGCCGTCTGGTCCTCCGCCGGTGTCGGGTCCTCCAGCCAGAACAGCCGGAAGGGCTCCAGGGCCTTGGCGAGCCCCGCCGCCTCGTTCGGGCTCATCCGGTGGTGGGCGTCGTGCAGCAGGTGGAACCCGTAGCCGTGCTCGCGACGCACCCGGTCGAACAGCTCGGGCACGTGGTTGAGGTAGGCGGGCGTCGACCACGGCGTCTCCTCCGGCAGCCCGGAGGACGCCGGTTCGTAGCGCTCGCCGTCCGAACCGATGCCGTAGGTGCCGGACAGCCCCGGTATCGCGGTCTGCGCGCGCACCGCCCGGTACCCGCGTTCGAGGTAACGTCCGACCTCGTCCACGGTCTCCTCGATCGTGGAGCCCTGGGCGTGGCCGTAGACCATCACCCCGTCGCGGCTGCGCCCGCCGAGCAGCTGGTAGACGGGCAGTCCCGCCACCTTGCCCTTGATGTCCCACAGCGCGGTGTCGACACCCGCGATCGCGGTCATCGTGACCGGCCCGCGCCGCCAGTAGGCCCCCTTGTAGAGGTACTGCCAGGTGTCCTCGATGCGGCTCGCCTCGCGACCGATCAGCAGCGGGCAGACGTGCTCGGTGAGATAACCGACGACGGCCATCTCGCGCCCGTTGAGCGTGGCGTCGCCGACCCCGGTGACACCGTCCTCCGTGGTGATCTTGACGGTGACGAAGTTGCGTCCCGGTGATGTGACGATCACCTTCGCGTCCACGATCTTCATGCTCACCTTTCCGTGGTGCATTCGACGGTCGTTTTGACCCCGGTACCGCCGCTCGCCCGGCCGAGGGCCTCGGCAGCGCGTTCCAGGGGGTAGTTCGCCGTGCCGAGCGCGACGAGGTCCACGGCTCCGTCCTCGACCAGCCGGATCGCCTCGGGGAAGCCGCCCGCGTACCGGAACGCGCCCACCAGGTCGATCTCGTAGCGCTGCACCGGAGCCAGGCGCGCCCGCACCGCCTCGTCGGGAACGGTGCCGACCAGCCCCAGCCGACCTCCGGGGACGGTCGCCGCCACACCGGTGTCCAGAGCGGACACCGCCCCGGAGCACTCCAGCGTGCGTTCCACGCGGAGCCCGTCGAGCTCGTCCGGGCGGAAGGCGCGCTCGACGCCGACCGCTCGGGCGACCTCCAGACGCGATTCGTCCACATCGGATATCGTCACCCGGCGGGCGCCCCAGGCGAGCGCGACCTGGGCCACCAGCAGGCCGACCGGTCCGGCCCCGGTCACCAGCACGGACTGTCCGGGGGCGAAGCCGGTGCGGCGCAGCGCGTGCACCGCGACGGCGAGCGGTTCGAGCGAGGGGACTGCCGCCGCGGGCAGCCCCTCGGGCGCCCGGTGCAGCTGGGCGGCGTCCACGGCGAGGTACTCGGCCAGCCCGCCGTCGCTGGGCGGCGATCCGAGGCAGTGGCCGTTCCCGCAGAGGTTGTAGCGACCCGCCGTGCACAACGAGCAGTGACGGCAGGGCACCGCCGGTTCGACCACCACCGTCCCGCCCACGAGCTCGTCCGGGACCTCCGGGCCGACCTCGACGACCCTCCCGCCGATCTCGTGGCCGAGCACCGCGGGCGCGCGGAGCTCGTTGTTCCCGTTGCGGCCGTCCCGGTAGTAGTGCACGTCGGAACCGCACAACCCCACGTGACCGACCGCGAGCAGCGCCTGGCCCGCGGATGCCCGCGGCACGGCGCGCTGCTCGACCCGCAGGTCCCCGGCACCGTGCAGCACCGCGGCGCTCATCGTCCGATTCATCAGTTCCCACCCCCGAAAACGCTGATCGCCGTGTAGACGCCGAGCCCGACGATGAGCAGGCTGCTGACCGTCAGAGCCACCGAGAACCACCTGCCACCCCGCAGGCCCTCGTCCACCTCGTTCCTGCGCAGGTACCAGGTGGCCACGGTCACCGCGATCAGGAAGACCCCTCCGATGAAACCGCCGGTCTGGACCATGAACACCGGGGAGCTGAAGTACAGGTAAGCGGCTCCCCAGGTGATCGGGAACACGACTGTGAACGCGCGCATCCACCACGTGCGGCGTGCGGTGTCGCGCCAGTCGAACCCACCGCAGACGGAGACCGCGTTCGCGGCGACACGGGTCCAGCTCGGAAGGGCCGCCCACAGCGTGGAGCCGAGCACCGCCACCGCGCCCAGCAGGTAGGCCGTGCTCGCCCACTCGCCCAGCGTCTCGGTGTAGGTGCGGGACAGCGTGGTGATCATGTCGTTGCCCTCGGGCACCAGCCCGGCCGGGTGCAGCACGGCCGCGCCCATGACGAAGAACGCCATCGTGCCGACCGTGTAGACGACCCAGGACAACAAGGCGTCCCGGTACATCACCCTGATCCAGCCCCTGGCACGCTCGCGCCACTCGGGAGTGCCGTCGTTCGGACCCACCCAGCGGGCGTAGCCCTTCTCGATGCACCAGTAGGTGTAGTAGGTGATCTCGTCCGAGGTGACGCCGGTGAGCCCGAACATGGCGATCGCCGCGCCGACCGCACCACCGGGGATCGTGAAGCTCAGGCCGGTGCGCACTTCCGCGAGCCCGTAGCCGACCTCGGTGAACGGCAGCCCGAAGGCGATCACGCAGGTGATCAGCACGAAGATCACCGTCAGTCCGACGGCGCCGCGCTCGATGAGGGTGTACTTGTTGGAGTACAGCGACACGATCGCGGCGACGACCACCACGGCGGTCCAGATCGCCAGCGAGGTGAACTCCAACGGGCCGGAACCGACGGGCATCAGGATGCTCAGGGCCGCCGCCAGGCCGCCGACGACACCACCGACCTGAAGCACCTTGACGACCGCCATCAGGATCCACAGCAGGCTGATCCAGCCGAGACCGCGGAAACGCGGCGGCACCTTGTTGTAACCCTCCAGAGCGGTCTGCCCGGTCACGATCGACCAGCGCCCGAGCTCGACCTGCACCGCCACCTTGACCAGCGTGCTGAACACGACCAACCAGAGCAGCGCGAAGCCGGCCTCGGCGCCCAGCGCCGTCGTGGCGATCAACTCCCCAGAGCCGACGATGGATGCGCTCAGGATCAGCCCCGGACCCAGGAAGCGCAACGATCCACGCCAGCCCGCTGGTGGTTCCTTCACTTCATCGGAGGTCAGCACGTAGGGATCCCGTGCCGACGTGGATGTCTCGGTAGTCATTCGAACTCCGGCGAGGCGGCAATATGCTAGTATATTAGTAGAACCACACTAGCGTTTCGTCAATAGGATGCACCGGTGATGCGCTCACGAAACAACAGCACGAGGACCTCACGCGACCTGGCCACAGCCGAGGTGCGGCGCCGCATCCTCGATCTGACTCTCGAACCGGGAAGTGGTATCGCGGAGAACGAGCTGGCCGCCGAACTGAGCGTGAGCCGCACACCCGTCCGCGAGGCGCTCATCCTGCTCTCCAACGACGGCCTGGTGGAGATCTACCCCCAAGTGGGCACCTTCGTCTCCCGGATCGACCCGACAGCGGTGGCCGACGCGCAGTTCATCCGCGAAGCGCTGGAACTGGCCTCCTTCCGCGAACTGACCCTGACCATCGAACGGCCCCAGTTGAAAAAGCTCCGGGAGAACCTCGAACAACAGCAGCTGGCCGTGAAAGCGCGGGACGTCGACCGGTTCTTCGAGCTGGACGAGACGCTGCACGCCACGATGCTGCGGCTGGCCAACCACGAGGCCGCCTGGGACGTGGTCAGCTCGGCCAAGGCGCACCTCGACCGAGCTCGTCGGGCGTGCCTGCCCATCGCCGACACCCTGGAGCGGATGCTGGAGCAACACACGGAGATCGTCGACCAGCTCGAGTCCGGCCCCCCGGAAGCCGCGGAAGAAGCCCTCCGCTCGCACCTCCGCGAGGTCTTCCACGACATCGACGCGGTCAAGGCGAGAACACCCGAGTACTTCACCAGTGGACCCACCCGCCCCGTGCGCAAGGCCTATCTCGCTTAGGACTGGAGGGTCGGCTGCTCTTTCTGCGTTGGCGGCGCGGGTGGCGGAACCTCTCGCGGGCTCTCGCTCCGGCCAGGCCCGACATCGAGTAGCCACACGCCACGTCGGGCCTTCCTCGCGAGAGCACCACGAGAGAACCCGCGGTCGGTCGGGTTGCGCAGGCTCGTAAGCACTCGCGTTGGACGGTGTCCTTCTTCCGGCAGCTCGGCGCTGCCCGCGCCGCAGGAGAACGCTGCGCACTTCCGGCGAAAGGCCTCGGTCGACGCGAGCGCTTCAACCTACCTGGAACGAGAAGCTCCGGTGCGCGAGTCGGATGCATCGCAAGGCCGGGCCGCTCGCCGCGTAGGCCGCCACTCAAGAGCGGCCCAACGCAGCAAGGCGCCGACTCACGCGACGGCTAAGCAACCACCCGACCAGGCGCACGAAGCTCCGCAGAGGGCTACGCTGCGGATCACACGACGTCGAGCGTGATCTTGCCGCCGCTGTGGCCGGTCTCGCTGTCGTCCTGGGCCGCGGCCGCCTCGCTCAACGGGTACGCCCGCGCGTGCCGCACGCTCAGCTTCCCCGCGACGACGCGCTCGACGATCTCGTCCAGCAGCTCCGAGCTCCGCTCCCCGGACCCCCCGCTCGAGAAGGTCACCCCCAGCTCGGAGGCCCGCGGATCTGCGATGGTGATGACCCTGTCGGTGGTGCCGCGCAGCTTCACCGACTCCGGCAGCACGTTCTGGCCCGCCGCGTCGAACACCGCGTCCACCCGAGAAGTGATCTCCCGTACCCGCTCGACCAGCCCCGCGCCGTAGGCCACCGGCGTCGCCCCCAGCGAACGGAGGTCCTCGAAACGCTGCTCACCGGCCGTGCCGATCACCGTCGCCCCCAGGTCCACGGCGAGCTGCGTGGCGAACCGGCCGACCGCCCCGCTCGCCCCGTGCAGCAGCAGCACCTCGCCCTCCCGGAGCTCCAGCTGCCGCAGCACCCGCAGCGCGGTCGCCCCCGCCACCGGCAGGGCGGCGGCGTCCCGCCACGACAGTTCGGCCGGCTTGCGGGCCACCAGCGAGGCCAGGGCGTACTCGGCGTAGGAACCGGTCTCGGCCCACCCGAACACCTCGTCACCCACCTCGAAGGAGGCGGACGCCCCCACGGCGTCGACCACACCGGCCAACTCCATACCAGGGCGCCGCGGCAGGGAGAGCTCGGTCATCACACCGCTGCGAAGCTTCCAGTCCAGCGGATTGACCCCGGCCACGCGAACAGCGACACGGACCTGTCCCGCCCCCGGTTCCGGAACGCCCACCTCCACGAGCTTCAACACTTCCGAAGACCCGTAGTCGGAGAACTGGATGGCGCGCATGTGCTTTCCTTCCCGGAACCGTGACATCGCTTTCCGGCGCCAAACTCTCACGAAAACTCCGGTCCCGCCACGCGCGGACACCTCCCGCACCGGCTGCCGCTCCCGGCCGGACCCCGGAACGAAAAAACGGTGGAGGCACGTCGACATCCGTGCCTCCACCGCGGCGGAACACACCGGCCGGGCTGCGAAACCGGCCCGGCGGAACTCACCCGTCGGGACCGCTCACCGCTCGGACCGACCGCGCCGATCCCGCAACCTGCTCAACGCCTCGTCCAGCAGTTCCATCCCGTCGGCGTCACTGCGCCGTTCCTTCACATAGGCGAGATGGCTCTTGTACGGCTCGTTGCGCTTCGGCGAGGGCGGGTTCTCCCTGTCACGCCCCGCCGGAAGACCGCACTGCGTGCACTCCCAGATCTCGGGGACCCGCGCATCCGCGGCGAAGGAGGGTTCCACCCGGTGCCCGTTGTCGCACCAGTACTCCACTCGCTGGCGAGGCGCCGACTCCCCCCGCTCCACATCACCGCTGATCGTTCCGGAGCCGAGCCGCATACCACGTATCGCATTACCGCCAGTCATCAGCTTTCACCCACCGTACCCGCCTTTGAACGGACCGAAACCGGGTGGACCGAGACCGCAGATCGAAGCGGTCGGACGGCCGGAACCGCCCGACCGCGTCCCGTCAGGCGCTCATCTTGATCAACAGCCCGGTTCCAATGATCGAGATCACCCACAGCGCGATGACGAACAACGTCATCCTGTCCAGGTTCTTCTCCGCGACACTGGACCCGGCGAGGTTGGACTGCACACCGCCGCCGAACAGCGAGGAGAGCCCGCCGCCCTTCGCACGGTGCAGCAGCACGAGCAGCACCAGCATGATGCTGGTCAGCAGGACCATGATCTGCAGCAAAAGTGTCATATCGTCCTCGTTCACACCACGGTTCGTGGCAAGCCTACCGAATCGGCCACCCACCGTGGGGCAGCAGTTCGCATCAGCGTGCTCACGCGGCAGGCCGGACTCCGACCGTTTTCACAGCGCTTCCCGGCGGACGGCCCTTGCGACCGTCCGCCGCGGAATCGTTCACGGCAGTGGTCCACCCGCTGCCATCGCGCTCATCTTGGCGAACTCGTCGCCGTTGAGACTCGCACCGCCGACCAGGGCGCCGTCCACATCGCCCTGGCCCAGCAGCTCGGAGATGTTGCTGGACTTGACCGAACCCCCGTACAGGATACGGACCTGCTCGGCGATCTCCGAACCGTACTTGTCCACCAGAGCGCCCCGCAGGGCCGCGCAGACCTCCTGGGCGTCCTCGGAGGTGGCCACCTTGCCGGTGCCGATGGCCCAAACCGGCTCGTAGGCGATCACGGCACGCGCGACCTGCTCCTGCTTGAGCCCCTTCAGGCCCTCGATGAGCTGGCTCGTGCAGTGCCGCACGTGGTCGCCCGCCTCGCGGACGTCGAGCGGCTCGCCCACGCACAGGATCGGCGTCATCTCGTGCTTGAGCACGGCCCGCGTCTTCCGGTTGACGGTCTCGTCGGTCTCACCGTGGTGCTCACGACGTTCGGAGTGGCCCGTGACGACGTAGTCGCAGCCGAGCTTGGCCAGCATCGGGGCGGAAACGTCGCCGGTGTAGGCCCCCGAGTCGTGCGGCGAGACGTCCTGGGCCCCGTGGCGGAGCAGCAGCTTGTCCCCGTCGATCAGGGTCTGCACGCTGCGCAGATCGGTGAAGGGGGGCAGCACGGCCACCTCGACCTTGTCGAAGTACTTCTCCGGCAGGGCGAAGGCGATCTTCTGCACCAGAGCGATCGCCTCGAGGTGGTTGAGGTTCATCTTCCAGTTGCCCGCCAGCAACGGTTGCCTGGACATGATCAGACCTCGCCTTCCAGTACGGCCACACCGGGCAGCTTCTTACCCTCGAGGAACTCCAGCGAGGCCCCGCCTCCGGTGGAGATGTGCGAGAACCGCTGCTCGTCCAGACCGAGCGTGCGGACGGCGGCCGCGGAGTCACCGCCGCCGACGACGCTGAACGCGTCGGAGTCGGCGATCGCCTTGGCCACCCCGCGGGTCCCCTCGGCGAAGTTCGAGAACTCGAACACGCCGGTCGGGCCGTTCCAGAACACGGTGCTCGCCGACCCGAGGATCTCGGTGTAGCGCTCGACGGTGCGCGGACCGATGTCCAGCCCCTGCCAGCCCCGCGGGATGGCGTCGGACGGGACCACCTGGGTGTTCGCGTCGTCGGCGAAGCGGTCGGCGACCACCACGTCCACCGGCAGCACCAGCTTGTCGCCGTGCTCGTCCAGCAACTGCTTGGTGGTGGCGATCTGATCCTGCTGCAGCAGCGAATCGCCCACGGAGTTGCCCAGCGCGGCGAGGAAGGTGTAGGCCATGCCACCGCCGATGACCAGCCTGTCCACCTTCGGCAGCAGGGCGTTGATGACCTCGATCTTGTCCGAGACCTTGGAGCCGCCGAGCAGCACGACATAGGGCCGCCGCGGGTCGCCGGTCAGCGTCCGCAGCACCTCGACCTCGTCGAGCACCAGCCCACCCGCGTAGCAGGGCAGCTTGGTAGCGAGATCGTAGACCGAGGCCTGCTTGCGGTGGACCACGCCGAAGCCGTCCGAGACGAAGGCGGCCGAGTTCCCGACCACCTCGACGAGGGCGTCGGCCAGCTCGCCCCGCTCCGCGTCGTCCTTGCTGGTCTCCCTCGGGTCGAAACGCACGTTCTGCAGCATGGCGACCCGGCCGTCGGCCAGCCCGCCCACGACCTCGTGCGCCGACGAGCCGACCACGTCGTCGGCCAGCGCGACCTCGGAACCGAGCAGCTCACCGAGCCTGCGCGCCACCGGGGCGAGCGAATAACGGGTGTCCGGCGCACCCTCCGGCCTGCCGAGGTGCGCGGCGAGCACCACGCGTGCCCCGGCCGAGGTCAGCTTCTCGATCGTCGGGAGCGCGGCGCGCACCCTGCCGTCGTCGGTGATGGTTTCGCCGTCCAGCGGGACGTTCAGGTCGGCACGCACCAGTACGTTCCTGCCCTGAACCCCCTCGCCCAACAGGTCGTCGAGATTCTTCACGCTGCGGCTCCTCCAGGGGAATACACCGTTGGTTGCTGATGGAGATTTTCCGCTTCGGTTGTCGTGGGCGGCCACTCGGCGGACCCACTCGCGGGCTCTCGCCGCGGGTGTCCCGACATCCGGTAGCGGCCGCACCCCGAGCGGAAAACCCCGCTGCGAAGCGCTTCCGCGCCCCCTGCCGCCGCACCCCGGGAGCGCGGACCGGGACCACGAGGCGCCGGCTCGGTGACCGGCTTCGTCCCCGCGGCGCGGTGCGACCACGAGGGCGGCGGTTCGAGCGGGCCGGGGCCGGAGCACTGCTGAGAAGGCCCCGGCAGCGGAGGCTGCCGGGGCCGGAGGCGATTCAGGAAATCTTCGATCCCACGAGGTTGACCACGTCCACCAGCCGGTTGGAGTAGCCCCACTCGTTGTCGTACCAGCCGACGATCTTCACCTGGTTCCCGATCACCTTGGTCAGCGGTGCGTCGAAGATCGTCGAGGCGGGGTCGCCCGCGATGTCACTGGACACGATCGGGTCCTCGCTGTACCGGAGGACGCCCTTGAGCGAGCCCTCCGCGGCCGCGGCCCGGAACGCCTCGTTGACCTGCTCCTCGGTGACGCTGGAGTTCAGCGTGGCGGTCAGGTCGGTGACGGAGCCGGTCGGAACCGGCACGCGCATGGCGTAGCCGTCCAACTTGCCGTTGAGCTCGGGCAGCACCAGGCCGATCGCCTTCGCCGCACCGGTGCTGGTCGGGATCACGTTGAGCGCGGCCGCACGCGCCCTGCGCAGGTCCTTGTGCGGCCCGTCCTGCAGGTTCTGGTCCGCCGTGTAGGCGTGGACCGTGGTCATCTGGCCGTACTCGATGCCGAAGTTGTCGTTGAGCACCTTGGCCATCGGCGCCAGGCAGTTGGTGGTGCAGGAGGCGTTCGACAGCACGGTCTGCGACCCGTCGTAGGAGTCGTCGTTGACGCCGAGCACCATGGTCAGGTCCTCGCCCTTGGCCGGGGCGGAAACGAGAACCTTCTTCGCGCCTCCCTGGTCCACGTGCTTGCGGGCGTCCTCGGCCTTGGTGAACAGGCCGGTGGACTCGACGACCACGTCGACACCCAGATCCGACCAGGGCAGGTTGCCCGGATCCTTCTCGGCGAGGATCTTGATGGTCCTGCCACCGACCTTGATCCCGTCGTCGACCACGGTGACTTCTTCGGAAAGCTGACCGAGCACGCTGTCGTACTTGAGCAGGTGCGCCATGGTCGCGACGTCGCCCAGGTCGTTCGCGGCCACGACCTCGACATCGTGCTCGCTTGCAAGTGCCGCACGCCAGAAGTTGCGTCCGATCCGGCCGAAGCCGTTGATACCTACGCGAACGGTCACGCCGATCTCTCCTCGCGACTTACCGTGCCGAATCATCGGCAGGTGGGCGGTTGTATGGACTCACTTCAGACCCTATCGCCCACGACGGCCCGCGTGCGCATCAGGGAGACGCCGCGACGGCGAGTCCCACCAACGTCACCCGGACGGAATCGCCTGCCCACGGGCTCGCGCCACGGGACGCCCGGATCGGGCCGAGGAGCGCGAAACCGTTTTTCCCAGTCCCCGGGAACCGGTGCCCCGGAGACGCCGGTGGTGCGCCGCCGGGAGATCACCCGCTCCCGGCGGCACGAGCCACCTCGGCGCCGCGTTCAACTGTGCTGCTCCTCGCCCAGCATCCCGTCGACCCCGGACTCCAGCAGCTCAGCGGTCACCGCTGACTCGGTGTCCGGCAGGTTCAACTCCCGCGCGCGCTTGTCGGCCATGGCAAGCAGCCGCCGGATCCGCCCCGCGACGGCGTCCTTGGTCATGGGCGGGTCCGCCAACTGCCCCAGCTCCTCCAGCGAGGCCTGCCGGTGCGCGAGCCGGAGCCTGCCCGCGACCAGCAGGTGCTCGGGAATCGAGCTGCCGAGCAGTTCCAGTCCACGTTCCACCCTGGCTGCAGAGGCCACCGCCGCGCGCGCGGAACGGCGCAGGTTGGCGTCGTCGAAGTTGGCCAGCCTGTTGGCCGTGGCGCGCACCTCACGGCGCACCCGCCGCTCCTCCCAGGTCATCACGCTGTTGTGCGCCCCGAGACGGGTCAGCAGCGCGCCGATGGCATCGCCGTCCCGCACGACCACCCGATCGGTACCACGCACCTCACGGGAGCGGGCCTGCACCTCGATCCTGCGCGCCGCCCCGACCAGGGCGAGCGCGGCCTCCGGGCCCGGGCAGGTGACCTCCAACGCCGAGGACCGGCCGGGTTCGGTCAGCGAACCGTGCGCGAGGAAGGCTCCCCGCCAGGCCGCCTCGGCGTCGCAGACCCCGCCCGCGACCACGTGCGAGGGAAGTCCGCGCACCGGACGCCCACGCGGATCGAGCAGCCCGGTCTGCCGCGCCAGCCCCTCACCCTCGCGGACCACGCGCACCACGTAACGGGTGCCCTTGCGCAGGCCCCCCGAGGTGATCACGTGCACATCGGAGTGATACCCGTACAGCTCGTGCAGTTCGCGACGCAGCCTGCGCGCGGTGGAGCCCGAGTCGAGCTCCGCCTCCACCACGATTCGTCCTCCGACGAGATGCAGCCCGCCGGCGAAACGCAACAACGAGGACACCTCGGCTCTGCGGCAGCAGGCCTTGGTCGTCGGCAACCTGCTCAGTTCGTCCTTGACCGCCGCGGTCATCGCCACCGGTCCGTCCTCCTCTCCAGTGCGGCTGTCAGACTCGCCGCGAGAGCATCCGGTTCGTGTCTCCCCGAAGCCGATGCAGCGGCGACTCGATCAAGCAAAGTCTGCGCACCAAGCGCGCTCGCCGCAGCACGAAGTCGATCGGGGGTGGGAACCGCGTCCTTGTCGGCCAGAACCGCGTCCACCCGCAATTTCGGTGCGTGTTCCGAGATCACGTCGAGATGCTGCTCCGGAGAAAAATCCGCGGTTTCACCCGGTTGCGGGACAAGATTGAGTACCACGATCCGCTGAGCGGCGGTGCTGACCAAGGCGTCCCGGAGCTCGGGGACGAGCAGGTGCGGCAGCACGCTGGTGAACCAGGACCCCGGGCCCAGCAACACCACGTCCGCGTCGAGCACCGCCCGCACGGCCTCCTGCGCGGCCCGCGGCTGGTGCGCCTGACCGTTCACCGCGTCGAGCCGGACGCGCTTGACCCGCCCCGGTGTGCTGGCGATGGCCACCTGGCCCCTGATCGTGCGTACGGCTTCCCTGTCCTCGTCCAGCCCGACGACATCGGCCTCCATGTCCAGCGGCTCGACCGACATGGGAAGCACCCGCCCCTGCACGCCGAGCAGCTCGCAGGCCTCGTCGAGGACGGCTATCGGATCGCCGAGCACCTCCAGCAGACCGGCGAAGACCAGGTTGCCCACCGCGTGCCCGGCGAGGACGCCGTTGCCGCCGAAGCGGTGCTCGAACAGCCGCGACCAGGTGCGGCCGGATTCCTCCTCGGAGGACAGCGCGGAGAGCGCCTTGCGCAGGTCGCCGGGAGGCAGCATCCCGAGCTCACGGCGCAACCGCCCGGAGGAGCCACCGTCGTCGGCCACGGTGACCACGGCGGTGATGTCGGTGGTTATGCGGCGCAGCGCCGCGAGGCTCACCTGGAGCCCGTGACCACCGCCGAGGGCGACGGCACGCAGCGGACGCGATTCCCGTTCGCCGGAAACCCCTGACTCGGGAGTACTCATTCGCGCCCCAGATCGCGGTGAACCGTCTTGACCGTCAAACCTTCCTCCTCGGAAAGTCTCCTCGCGAGTTCCTCGGTGAGCACCACGCTGCGGTGCTTTCCGCCCGTGCACCCCATGGCGAGCGTCAGGTAGCGCTTGCCCTCACGCTGGTACCCGGTTCCGACCAGTCGCAGCAGCTGCTGGTAGTTCCCGAGGAACTCCTCGGCGCCCTCCTGACCGAGGACGTAGTTGCGTACCTGGTCCTGCCTGCCGTCGAAGTCGCGCAGCTCGGGGATCCAGAACGGGTTCGGCAGGAACCGGCAGTCCATCACCAGGTCAGCGTCCATCGGGAGCCCGTACTTGTAGCCGAAGGAGAGCACGGTAACCCTGGTCCTGGTGCTCGCCTCGGTACCGAACGCGTCCTCGATCTTCGTGCGCAGCTGGTGCACCGACAGCCCGGTGGTGTCCAGAACCAGATCGGCCTCCGCACGCAGTTTGGACAGCAGGGAACGCTCGGCCGCGATCCCGTCGGCGAGCCTGCCCTCGCCCTGCAGGGGATGGCCGCGGCGCACCTGCTCGAAGCGACGCACCAGCACCTCGTCGGTGGCCTCGAGGAACAGCACCCTCGGCTTGTAGCCGCGGGCGTCCAGATCCTTGATCACCGAACCGAGGTCCTCGGTGAAAGCGCGGCTGCGCACGTCCATCACCACGGCGACCCTGGTGACCGCATCACTCGAACGGGCACCGAGTTCCACCATCGTGGAGATCAGCTCCGGAGGCAGGTTGTCCACCACGAACCACCCGAGATCCTCCAGGCACTTGGCCGCGGTGCTGCGTCCGGCGCCGGAGAGCCCGCTCACGACCGCGACCTCCATGCCCGTCTTCTCCTCGGTCACTGCTCAACCCCCTGAGTACCGTCTTCCCCCGTCGTGTCCCGGGCCTCTTCCCGGGACGTCCGGTCGGACGAGCCCGGCTCCGCGGTGGTGCCGTCCTCGACCGGCCCGGACACCGTCGTCCCCTCGTTCCGCACGTGCTCCCCGCCGTCCGAGTTCTCGTCCTCCGAGCTCCCGTCGTCCGAGGTCCCGGCCGTGTCCCGATCGTCCGACAGGGCGTGGTGCACCGCTTCGGCCAATCGGTTCCCGAACCCGGGAACGGCGGTTATTTCCTCGATAGTGGCACGACGAATCTTGCGCACCGAACCGAAATGCCTGAGCAGTGCCTTCTTCCGCGTCTCACCCAGCCCCGGAACACCGTCGAGCCGGGAACCGCTCATCCGCGCGGAGCGCTTCTTGCGGTGGTAGCTGACCGCGAAGCGGTGCGCCTCGTCCCGCACCCGCTGCAGCAGGTACAGCGCCTCGCTGGTGCGGGGCAGAATCACCGGAGCCGGCTCGGCAGGAGGCCACACCTCCTCCAACCGCTTGGCCAGACCGACCACGGCGACATCGGTGATGCCCAGCTCGGCGAGCTCGTCAGCGGCCGCGTTGGCCTGCGGGGCCCCGCCGTCCACCACGAGCAGGTTCGGCGGGTAGGCGAACTTGCGCGGCTTGCCGGTCTCCGGGTCCACCCCCGCGGGAACGGCCTCCCCCTCCTCGGAGTCCGACTCCGCTTCGGCTCCGTCGGCCCCACCGGCGGCCTCACCCGCCCTGGTGGTCGCGTCCGGCTGAACCCCCTGGGGCGTCAGCGAAGCCGCGGGCTCCCCGTCACCGGCCTCCCGGAGATAACGTTCGAACCTGCGCCGCACCACCTCGGCGATCGCGGCGGTGTCACCGCCCTCCGACCCCCCGCGCACCGAGAAACGCCGGTACTCGGACTTGCGCGCCACCCCGTCCTCGAACACGACGAGCGAGGCGACCACATCGCTGCCCTGCACGTGGCTCACGTCCACGCACTCGATCCGCAGCGGTGCGCTGTCCAGCCCGAGCGCCTCCTGCAACTCCTGCAACGCGGCTGAGCGCGCGCTGATGTCGCCCGCCCTGCGCAGTTTGTACTGGGCGAACGCCTCCTCGGCGTTGCGCCGCACCGTGTCCAGCAGGGTCCGCTTGTCCCCCCGCTGCGGGACCCGCAACGCGACCTTGCTCCCCCGCAGCTCACCGAGCCACTGGCCGACGGCCCGCGAGTCCTCCGGCAGCTCGGGCACCAGCACCTCGCGGGGAACCGGACTGCCCCCGCCCGCGTCTGCCTGGTCCGCCAGCGCTGCCTGCTCACCGTAGAACTGGGTGAGGAACTGCTCCACCAGCTCGGGCGTACCGGTCTGCTCGACCTTGTCGATGACCCACCCGCGCTGGCCGCGGACCCGGCCGCCGCGCACGTGGAAAACCTGAACGGCGGCGGCGAGCTCGTCCTCGGCGAAGGCGGCCACATCGGCGTCGGTACCGTCCCCGAGCACCACGGCCTGCTTCTCCATCGCGTGCCGCAGGGCCTCCAGATCGTCCCGCAGCCGGGCCGCGCGCTCGAAGTCGAGTTCGGCGGAGGCGTCCTCCATCCGGCGCTGCAACCTGCGCATCATCGCGTCGGAGCGCCCGGACAGGAAATCGCAGAACTCGTCCACCACGCGGCGGTGCTCCGCGGCGTCGACCCGCCCCACGCAGGGGGCCGAGCACTTGTCGATGTAGCCGAGCAGGCAGGGACGCCCCATCTGGGCGTGCCGTTTGAACACACCGTTGGAGCAGGTACGCGCCGGAAAGACCCGCAGCAGCATGTCCAGGGTCTCCCTGATGGCCCAGGCGTGCGCGTAGGGACCGAAGTAACGCACCCCCTTCTTGCGCGGACCGCGGTAGACGTGCAGCCTCGGGAACTCCTCGTGCAGCGTCACGGCCAGCACCGGGTAGGACTTGTCGTCGCGGTAGCGGACGTTGAACTTGGGATCGAACTCCTTGATCCAGGAGTACTCCAGTTGCAGCGCCTCCACCTCGGTGTTGACCACGGTCCACTGGACACCGGTCGCCGTGGTCACCATCCGCCGCGTGCGCGGGTGCAGGGCGGACAGATCGGCGAAGTACGCGGCGAGCCTGCTGCGCAGGTTCTTCGCCTTGCCGACGTAGATGACCCGTCCGTCGCCGTCGTGGAAGCGGTACACGCCGGGCGAGGACGGGATGGTTCCCGGAGCTGGTCGGTAGGTGGACGGATCGGCCACGCCCCCAGCCTACGTGCGCCGGTGACGGCGTTGACCAAGACCACTCCAGAGATGGAGCGACGGGGCCTTCCGCGTGGCGGTGCAGGTGGCGGAACCTCTCGCGGACTCTCGCTCCGGGTGCCCGACGTCGAGTAGCCATACGCCACGTCTGGCCTTCCTCGCGAGAGCACCACGAGAGACCTCGCGGCGGTGTCGGTTTCGAGGGTGGTAGGAGTTCGGCCCGCGGGAGTGCCCACCAGAATCGGGGCGACAGCGGCGCGTGGTCCGGGGAAGAATTCGCGGGATGCGACTTCCGATCACGGTGCACCGGGCGCGGCTCGGCAAGCACTCCTACCGGGTGATCCGGCCCAGACCCACCCCGCCGAACGTGGTGCTGCGGGACTTCAGGAACCGAAAAGGTGAGTTCGACATGCGGCTCGACGCCCGCGCCGCCCACCGGATCGGGGTGGCCTGGCTGCTGGCCGCCCGATCACCGCGATCGCTGGTGCACATCCCGCTGCGGGGCAGGACGACACCGGTCACGCCGCAGTGCCGGCCGCGATGCGTCGAGTGGTGCTGTCCGCTGGCCGAGGACGAACCGCAGCTGGATCTGCTTCTGCTTCATCGCGGTCTGCAGTTCCGCCCCTCGCGCTGGAAGGAGGTACGCGCCCGGCTGGACGGCGGCAGGCCGGAAACGGCCGAAATTCCCGCGAGCGATGTTCCGGACGAGGAGAACGTGCTTCCCTTCGAGGAGCACTGGATGGACCAGCACCCCCTGCGGCAGCACGTGCACGCGGAAACACTGCTGCTCACCGGAAACGCACCGCTGTTCCGGGAGCTGAGCACGTGGTTCCTGGATCTCGCGACGAGAGGCCCCAGCATGCGCTCCCTGACGGGCAGAGCGCACCAGTGCAACGAGCTCCGCTTTCACGCGGATCCCCGCGAGGACAGCCAGCTCCACATGGTCTACGCCGACCGGTGGTCCGGGGCCGACATCAAGCTCTGAGGGCGGTGGCAGGCACCTCGCGCCGTGGCGCACCCCCGAGCTCCTCGGTTCCCCGGCCTTACCGCCTCGGGGGCCGGTAGTTCTCCATCCGACGCAGCAACGACCTGATGCGCAGGGCGTACAGCGGGGAGAGCGCGTAGCCGGGGAAGCTGGCGAACCAGCTGGCGCTGCCCAGGCTGACCGCGTCGGCTCCGGCCCAGAAGTACTCGCGGCAGTCGTCGAAGGTGCGGATCCCCCCGGTCGCGATGATCGGCAGGGTCACCCCCGCGTCCCGCAGCTCGGAGATCACCCGCAGCCCGATCGGTTTGATCGCCCGGCCGGACAGTCCTCCGAACCCGTTGGCCAGCAGCGGGGTTCCCGTCCGCGGGTCCAGCCGCAGCCCCTTCACGGTGTTGATCGCGGTCAGCGCGGACACACCGTGCCGCGCCGCCAGCTTGGCGTGCTGCAGGTAGTCGTAGTCCGGGGAGAGCTTGAGGATGACGGGGTGGTTGCTGCGCGGGACGGCTTCGGCCAGCACCGACTCGATGATCGCGTTGAAGTCGAAGTTGACGTTGTGGCAGGAGACGTTGAACTCGACGGCCGCGATCTCCCCGGCCGGGACGGCTGCGTTGATCCTGTCCACCAGGGTGACGAACTCCTCGGTCGAGAACCCCCCGACCGAGATGATCGTGTTCTGCCCCCTGGTGCGGGGGTAGTAGTCCCGCAGGTAGGAGTCGATGCCCACGTTGCACCAGCCGAAGGCGTTCAACCAGCCACCGTCGACCTGCCGCAGGGCCCGTCCGTAGTACTTCAGCAGCCCGGGAAGCTCCCCCAGCGACCACACGTCCTTGGTCGTGAAGTGCCCCTCGCGGGGTTCGACCGTCAGCGTGCGGGTGGTCACGGCACCGAAGCGGTCCAGCGGGACGAGCTGCGATATGGGGCTCATGCCGTACGGGATGAGCTTGGAGTTGGCCACTCCGTAGCCGAGCAGACTGGAGGAGGTCACCAGGCGGTTCCGGAGTTTCACATCTCCCAACCGCACGTGTGGCCCCGCGGTCTCGTCGGCTCGAACCAACCGCAGGTTGCGCTCCTGGGCCAAGCTCACGATCTCTCTCCTCACCGCCTGCACGGCGCCCGGTTCGGTGTCACCACGACCATTCTCCCTCACCCCGGGGCCGCTCCCCGCACCGTGGGTGATCGGCGCTCTCGATCCCCACCCTGCGCCGGCCCCGACTACTCGAGCTGGCCGATCCTGCGCCGCAGCGCCCGCAGATCGCGCATGGCCCGGACGGCGTGCTCACCGTCGAAGGACTGGATCGCCGTGATCGCCTCGTACTCGTCGTCGGGAAGCTCCAGGCGCGCGCAGCTGGCTCCCTCCGGGAAGCTGATCCCCCGGACGTCGGACCACGCGTACTGGCGGGTCAGGATCGAGTTGCGCACCTCCACGCCGTTCTCGTCGGCACGCAGCCGCGGACGAACGGTCAGCAGGATCAGCCCGGCCAGCACCGCCCCGATGCCCACCATCGAGACCTGGTCCGAAACGGTGAGCAACAACCCCGAAGACGTCCGGCGCAGCAGCAGGGCGGCGATGACGCAGACGATCAGCACCACGGTCGCGGCGGGGATCGCCACCCTGCGCACTCGCAGGGGGCGCACCTGAACCACGTCGTCCGTCCCGGTGGAAGCGCTCACAGGAACCCTCGCTCGTTGCTGTAGTCACCACGGAGCTCACGCAGCACCCGCGCCGTGTCCAGTGCCGCCGCCGTGGCCTCGAACCCCTTGTCCTCGACGGACCCCTCGAAACCGGCGCGTTCCACGGCCTGATCCCTGGTGTCCACCGTCAGAACGCCGTTGCCGACGGCCGTCGCCTCGTCCAGGGCGACCCTGCCGAGACCGGAGGTGACCGATTCGCAGACGTACTCGAAGTGCGGGGTTCCGCCGCGGATGACCACGCCGAGCGCGACGACCGCGTCGTGGTCGTGCGCCAGCTGCTGGGACACCACGGGCAGCTCCATGGACCCGGGAACGCGCACCACCCTCGGCTCCGCGGTGCCCGCTTCCCCGGCCGCGTCCAGCGCGCGCCGCAGCATCCGCTCCGCGATCTCGGTGTGCCAGCGAATGGCCACGATCGCGAGCCGCAGGTCAGGGGCGTGCGGGACCCGCACCTGTGGTCTTCCCTCACCGCTCATGCCGTCACCCCCGAACCGTCACCCAGCGAGGAGTCCTCGCCGTCGTCCAGATACTGCAGCTCGTGCCCCATCCGGTCCCGTTTGGTCCGCAGGTAGCGCAGGTTCTCCGCGTTGGGGCGCACCGGCAGGGGTTCCCTGCCCACGATACGCAGCCCGTAGCTCTCCAGACCGACGCGCTTGTCCGGGTTGTTGGTCAACAGGCGCATCGACCGTATGCCCAGGTCCGCGAGGATCTGGGCGCCCTGGCCGTAGTCGCGCCCGTCCACCGCCATCCCCAGCTCCAGGTTCGCGTCCACGGTGTCGGCACCGGCGTCCTGCAGCTGGTAGGCCTGCAACTTGTGCATCAGGCCGATGCCGCGTCCCTCGTGACCGCGCATGTACAGCACCACGCCCCGGCCCGCTTCGGCCACTTTGGCCAGCGCCGCGTCGAGCTGGGGGCCGCAGTCGCAGCGCAGCGAACCGAGCACGTCCCCGGTCAGGCACTCGGAGTGCACCCGGACCAGGATGTCCTCGCCGTCCCCGATCTCGCCGTAGACCAGCGCCAGGTGCTCGATGCCGTCCAGCAGGCTGTCGTAGCCGAAGGTGCGGAAGGTGCCGTGCTCGGTCGGGATGCGCGCCTCCGCGACCAGTTGGACCTGCTTCTCGAAGCGCCTGCGGTAGGCGATCAGGTCCGCGATGGTGATCAGCGCCAGATCGTGCTCGGAGGCGAAGACCTCGAGCTCGTCGCGCTTGGCCATCTCGCCTTCGCTCTTCTCGCTGACGATCTCGCAGAGCACCCCGGCCGGGCGCAGCCCGGCGATCCGGGCCAGGTCGACGGCGGCCTCGGTGTGTCCGGAACGCCGCAGCACCCCCCCTTCCCTGGCGCGCAGCGGGACCACGTGCCCGGGCCGGTTGAGGTCGGCCGCCACCGAGTTCTCGGCCGCGAGCACGTTGATGGTGCGCGCGCGGTCCGCGGCCGATATTCCGGTCCCCACCCCGTTGGCCGCGTCGACCGTGACCGTGTAGGCGGTGCCGTGCAGGTCCTGGTTGGCGTGGTACATCGGAGGCAGGTCGAGCCGGTCGCAGTCCTGCCCGGTCAGCGCGGCGCAGACGTACCCCGAGGTGTAGCGCACCATGAAGGCGAGCAGTTCCGGCGTCGCCTTCTCCGCCGCGAAGATCAGGTCGCCCTCGTTCTCCCGGTCCTCGTCGTCGACCACCACCACGGGCCTGCCCGCGGCGATGTCGGCCAGTGCGCGGTCGATGTCGGCGAACCGCGTGTCGCCGGCTTGTTGCGTGTTCTTGTCGTGGGGGGTCGACTCGTTCGAGTTCACCGCGCTTACTCCCTGCCTTCGCCGTTGTCCACCGCGCCTGGTGCCCCGGTACGGGCGAGCTGGTCGAGTTGGGGGCCCAACAGCCGCTCCACGTGCTTGGCCAGCGCGTCGACCTCGATGTTGACCCTGTCCCCCTGCGCACGCCGCCCCAGTGTGGTCTCTTCGAGAGTGGTCGGGATCAGTGCCACGCTGAACTCCTGCGCACCGGCCTCGACGACGGTCAGCGACGCGCCGTCGACGGTGATCGACCCCTTCTCCACGAGATACCTGGACAGTCGGCCGGGAATGGAGATCCTGGTCAGCCCGTCCGAGTCCGCTCCGGACACGGTCCCCGTCGCGTCCACGTGCCCCTGCACGATGTGTCCGCCCAGCCGCTCGCCGAGCGCCATGGCGCGTTCGAGGTTGACCCGATCACCCGCCTTCAGCGCACCGAGCGTGGAACGACGCAGTGTCTCGTCGACCACGTCGACCGTGAACCGGCCGTCGGCCGTTCCGGCCACTGTCAGGCACACTCCGTCGACGGCGATGGAGTCACCGTGGGAGGCGTCGGCGGTGACCTTGGGCGCGATCACGGAGAGCCGCGCTCCTCCGGACACGGGGTCGACAGCGGCTACCTCACCGAGTTCCTCCACGATTCCGGTGAACACGTGACACCCTCCTTTGGGCGATCCCGTTGGCCTAGCGTGGTCCCCTCACGGGTGAACCCGGGGTGAGCACGGTACCCGACGTGCGGCCGTCATCCCGTTCCCCCGCGCGGCAGGCCGCGAACCGAGGCCGCTGCTTCCACTCTATCCTTCCGCGGGAACAGCGCTGATCCACACGTCCGGCCCACACATGGTGACCCGTTCGAAGTAAAAGCGCCATGCCCACGAGATGCTCACCACGCCCGCGTCCCCCAGCGCGGACCTTCCCGATCCGAGCAGTGCCGGGGCCACGAAGGCCTGAACCAGATCCACTCGTCCGGCCCGCAGGAAGGCCCCGGCCAGCGTCGGGCCTCCCTCGAGGAAGACCTCCACGACCCCCCTGTCCGCGAGCGCGCGCAGCGCGCCCTCGGGATCACCGCCCGGAAGGCGCAGGGTCGGCGCCGCGTCGTCGAGCACCTCGGCCCCCGCTGGCACCTCCCGGTCACCGAGCACCACCCGCAAGGGTTGTTCCGGGACCGGGGCACCGTGCTCGTCCCGCACGGTCAGGCTCGGGTCGTCGGCCAGGACCGTTCCGGTTCCGGCCACGATCGCGTCGCACTTCGCCCGGAGCCGGTGCACCTGCACACGCGCCTCGGGAGAGGTGATCCACTGGCTGGTCCCGTCCGCCGCGGCGGAACGCCCGTCGAGACTCGCGGCGTACTTCCAGGTGACGTGCGGACGACCGGTACGTGCGAAGTGCAGCCACCCGCGAAGCGCCCCACCGGCGACCTCCTCGGCGAGCACCCCGCCCGCCACGGCGACCCCGGCTCGTTCCAGCTCGCGGGCTCCTCCGGATGCCGGCGGATTCCGGTCGGACACCGCGTACACGAGCCCGCCGATGCCCGCCGCGCGCAACGCCGCCGCGCACGCCCCGGTTCTGCCGGTGTGCGCGCAGGGTTCGAGCGTCACCACCGCCGTCCCGCCGCGCGCACGGGAACCGGCCTCCTCCAGAGCGACCACCTCGGCGTGCGGCCCTCCCGGCGGCCGCGTGGCCCCGCTACCGACGACCTCACCCTCGGTGTCGAGGATCACGCACCCCACCGGCGGGTTGGGGCTGGTGCTGCCGTGCACCCCCTCGGCGAGTTCCGCGGCGTGCCGCATGGCGGCGAGCACACCCGGGGTGCGGGCCCATTCCGGAGGCATCAGCGAGGTCCGTGCGCCGCAGCCTGGGAGCGCAGGCGTTCGACAGCCCCGGTCGGGTCCTCGGCGCCGTAGACGGCTGAGCCGGCCACGAAGCAGTCCACACCGGCCTCGGCCGCCTGCTCGATCGTGTCGGTGTTGATGCCGCCGTCGATCTCGACGAGC
This sequence comes from Actinopolyspora biskrensis, assembly GCF_013408175.1. Taxonomy (GTDB): domain Bacteria; phylum Actinomycetota; class Actinomycetes; order Mycobacteriales; family Pseudonocardiaceae; genus Actinopolyspora; species Actinopolyspora biskrensis. Next base: position 317,544 of record NZ_JACBYW010000001.1, on the reverse strand, counting down.
AGGTTCAGGTGGCCGGTGTCGACCATCCGGCGCGCGGAGCGCACCTTGTCCAGCACATCGGTGATGAACTTCTGCCCGCCGAAACCGGGCTCCACGGACATGATCAACAGCGTGTCGTAGTGCCGCAGCAGCTCAGTGTAGGGGTCCAGCGGGGTGTTCGGCTTGATCGACAGTCCCGCGTTGGATCCGGCCGCGTGCAGGTTCTTGGCCAGCGCCACCGGGTCCTCGGCCGCTTCGACGTGCACCGTGACGTTGTGCGCTCCCGCCTCGGCGTAGCCCGGTGCCCACCGGTCGGGATCGTCGATCATCAGGTGGCAGTCGAGCGGTGTGTCGGTGCTGTGCAGCAACGACTCGACCACGGGAAGCCCCAGGGTGAGGTTCGGGACGAAATGGGCGTCCATAACGTCGACGTGCAGCCAGTCGGCACCCTGACCCGGACCCCCGACAGCGGCCATCTCCTCGGAGAGCCGAGCGAAATCCGCGGACAGAATGGACGGCGCGATCATGGGCTGGTTCGACACAGTCGGAATGATAGCCCTTGGGTCGTGACCCCTTCCGACTGTCCCGCGCGTCCACCCGCCCCCGGAAGAGCGCACCGGTTCGCGTCCCGGGACGATCGACCGGAGAGGAGCCCGTGGCAGTCCTCGTGCGGCGCCGTCCCACGAGCACGCGGAGCGGAGGAGGAGCAGGAGTGTCGTTGACCCGGAAAGTCCCGCGGGGGGTACCGCGCAAGCTGCTGCGGACCCCGATCCACCTCTACCGCCGGAACCTCGGATGGCTGCTCGGCAGCAGGTTCGTCTACCTCGTGCACCGTGGCCGCAGCAGCGGGCTGCCGCGCGAAACGGTGCTCGAAGTGGTGCGGCACCGGCCCGTAAGCGGCGAGGTGGTGGTGATCTCGGGCTGGGGGACGAGGTCCCACTGGTACCGCAACATCACCGCTTCCCCCGCGCTGGAGATCCGCATCGGGCGCAGGCGGTACCACCGCCCGCGCCAACGGGTTCTCGGCGAGAGCGAAACCGCCGAGCTGCTGGCCGGGTACGTGCGGGAGCACCCCTGGGCGGCACGGCTGTTGACCCGCCTTACGGGGTGGCCGATGCTGACCCCGCGGGGACGCGCGGAACTCGCCCGCACCCTGCCCGCGGTCTCCTTCCTCCCGCGGGAGGCGGAGCCGCCCGGCCCGACCGCGGCCGGACCGGGCGGCTGAACAGCGCCGCCCGAGGTCCGGGGCCGCTCCGGCACCCCCACGGCGACCGAACAGGAGAACTCCGGTCAGGCGCGTGCTCTGCGCCGGATGATCCAGTAGACGACCAGCAGCAGCGCGACGAACGGCACCCCGGCCTTCCAGGCCATGCCGAACTGATCCGTGAAGGGGGTCGTCAACAGCACCGCGAGCACGAACGCCATCGCGAGCACGGTGGTCACCGGCGTACCCGGCAGCCGTACCGGGGAAGCGGGCAACCCCTCGGCGGCTCGCCTGCGCCGGAAGGCCAACTGGCTGGCGAAGATGATCAACCAGGTCAGCAGTGCCCCGAACAGCGCCATCCCCAGCAGCACGGGGAACGCCGTGCTCGGGGACAGCGCGGAAACCGCCGCGGCCAGCGCGAGCCCGGCGGCGGAGAGCACCAGGGCCCTGCGCGGGGTCCCCTGCCGGCTCAGCCCGGCGAACCAGCGCGGGGCGTATCCGTCCCTGGCCAGCGAATAGGTCATCCGGGCGGTGACGTAGAGGTTCGTGTTCATGGCCGACAAAGCTGCCGTCAGGATGACGAAGTTCATCACTCCGGCCGCCGCCGGAATTCCCGCCGTGTCGAACAACCGCACGAAGGGGCTCTGCGTCAGTTCCTCACCCGTGGAGACGCTGTTCCACGGCAGGATCGAGACGATCACGAACATGCCGAGCACGTAGAACAGCGCGAGACGCAGCACCATGCCCCGCGCGGCTCGCGGCACGTCCCGCGTCGGATTCCTCGACTCGGAAGCCGTGACGGAGACCGCCTCGGTGCCGAGGTAGGAGAAGGTGACCACGGTCAGCGCGAGCCAGACCGCACCGATCCCGTTCGGCAGGAACCCGCCGTGCTCGGTCAGCGCCCCCGTTCCCGTCGCGGGAGCTCCCGGAAGGCCGAAGAAGATGTAGAAGATCCCGAGCAGCACGAACACCACGATGGTCACGACCTTGATCATGGCGAACCAGTACTCGAACTCGCCGAAGTAGCGGACGGCCGCGGCGTTGACCACGAGCATGATCACCGAGAAGGCGACCACCGGCATCCACAGCGGGACCTCCGGGTACCAGAACCGGAAGTAGATGCCCGCGGCCACGACCTCGCTGCCTATGTTGACCACCTGGGCGGCCCAGTAGACCCACCGCTGGACGAACCCGGTCAGCCCACCGAGGTAGCGGTGCGCTATGGCCCCGAAACCGCCTGCCTCCGGGTGCACCACCATCATCTCGGCCAACGCGTAGGCCAACGCGAGCGCGACGAGCGCGGCGACCGCGTAGGCCACCAGCACGGCCGGTCCCGCGATCGATATGGCCAGTCCCGATCCGAGGAACAGGCCGGTGCCGATCGCACCGCCGACGGCGATCATCCCGACCTGCCTGCTGCTGAGATCCCTCCGTAAACCGCTCTCGTGCTCTTCCTCCTGTTGTTGCCCCACCAGCGCTCCTCCCGTGGTCGATCGGCTACCGGACAAGCGGCAACAACCCTAGAAAGCGCACTCATCGGGCCCGCAGGCGGTACGGGAACCCTCCGGAAACGAGCACAGCGCCGTTCTCGGGCACGGTCACCGGCTACTCGCCGATGTCCTCCTCCCACAGACCGGGGGACTCCGCGATGAAGTCCGCCATCATGCGCACGCAGTCGGCGTCGTCGAGCAGGACCACTTCCACTCCCTGCTCGGCCAGCCAGTCGTGGCCGCCGTGGAAGTTGCGGGCCTCGCCGATGACGAGCCGGCCGATGCCGAACTGACGGACGAGACCGCTGCAGAACCAGCACGGCGACAGCGTGGTGACCATCGTCGTGGCACCGTAAGTGCGCAGCCTGCCCGCCCTCCTGAAGGCGGTGGTCTCGGCATGGGCGGTGGGGTCGTCGTCCTGGACCCGCCGGTTGCTACCCCGGCCGAGGATCTCGCCTTCCGAACCGACGAGCACCGCTCCGATCGGCACACCACCCGCCTCGGCACCGGCCCGGGCCTCTTCGACCGCCGCCGCGAGCCAGCTCCGGTACTCGTGCAGCTTCGCCTGATAATTCATCGATCTCCACTACTTCACTACCACGCGGCCACCGCCACGCGGTCCTCCGGCGGAAGCACCCGGTTCCGGATGAGCGGCGCCGCGTGCTGGCCTCGAAAATTTCCGGCCGCGCCGAGAACCGGGCCGGGTTTTTCCTTCGGCGCTCCCGGAGCCGCACACCACGCGAGCAGTCGGCACCGCCGCGGGTTCTCCCGTGGTACTCCCGCGAGGAAGGCCCGACGTCGTGCGGGCCGCTACCCGATGTCGGGCCTGCCCGCAGCGAGAGCCCGCGAGAGGTTCCGCCACAGAGCCACCCGAGCAACGGGGCCGGACAGCCTCAACCGCTCAGTGCGGCAGCGAGACCGTGGTGGGAGTGCCGTGCTCGACACTGCGACTGACGGTGCACCGCCGTGCGATCGCGCGCTCGACGGCATCGGCCAGTTTCGCACGCTCGGTCTCGTCGGCCACAGCGGACAGATCGACGTCGAAGGACAGCCGCACGGCACCGAACCTGTTGGGCTCCTCCTCGTCGAGCTCCCCGTCCGCGTGGACGGTGATCGGGGAGTGCTCGCCCACCCGCCTGGTCAACAGGTTCTCTCCGGTGAGCTGAGCACAGCCCGCCACCGCGGCCAACAGCAGTTCCCCCGGGGTGAACGAGTCGGGCGCTTCCTCGGTCGAGATCGTCACCTCGCCACCGCGTCCGTTGGTCGCGGTGAAAACGGACCGGTCGGTCCTGGTGACCTCGACGGGAGTTGACGACATGGTTACCTCCGAACCCACAGCTGACGAAACCCGCGGTTACCGCTCCACCCGCAGCAGAGCGCAGAACATGGCGTCCGTGCCGTGCCGGTGCGGCCACAGCTGGACGGAGGGCCCTTCGCCCAGCGCGGGCATGTCGGGAAAGTACTGACGGGCGTCGAGCTCGCGCGCCTCGGTTTCGCGGACCGCCTCCGCGACCACCTCCGTGGTCTCGGCCGGGTGCGGGGAACAGACCACATAGGCCACCACCCCGCCCGAGCGGGTCCGCTCGATCGCGGAGCGCAACAGCTCACCCTGCAACCGCACGAGCTCGTCGAGGTCCGCGGGCTGCCTGCGCCACCGGGCCTCCGGCCTGCGCCGGAGGGCCCCCAGGCCGGTGCAGGGGGCGTCCACCAGCGCTCGGTCGTAGTTCGCGGACTTCCCGAGGTCACGCCCGTCCGTGACCCGCACGTTCACCGAGAGCCCCCGGGTGGCCGATTTGACGAGCTCGGCCCGGTGCTCGGTCTGCTCCACGGCGTCCAGTTTTCCGCCGTCCATCGTCACCAGCGCACCGAGCAGGTTGGCCTTGCCCCCCGGTCCCGCGCAGAGATCCAGCCAACGGGTGTCCCGACCTTCCAGCTCCACCCTGCTCAACGCGAGAGCGGTGAGCTGACTGCCCTCGTCCTGCACGGAGGCGAAGCCCTCCTTGACCGGCTCCAGCTCCCCGGGGTCCCCCGCGCCGGGCTCGAGACGCACCCCGTACGGGGAGTACGGGGCCGGGTCACCACCGGTGACGGCGGCCAGCTCGTCCGCGCTGATCTCCCCGGGCCGGGCGGTCAGATGCACCTCGGGGCGCCTGTCATCGGCCGCCAGTGCCTCGTCCAGTTCCTCCGCGGCGACGTCACCCAGCGCGGCGGAGAAGGCCCGCGCGATCCACTCGGGGTGCGCGTGGCGGAACGCCGCGTGGCCCACCGGATCGACAGCGGGATCCGGGGCCAGCCTGTCCACCCACTCCTCCTCGGTGCGCTCACCGATGCGGCGCAGCACCGCGTTGGCGAAACCGGACACCCTGGAACCGCGGTTGCCCCGCACCAGATCGACGGTGGCGGCCACGGCGGCGTGCCCGGGAATCCTGGTCCGCAACAGCTGGTAGGCCCCCAGCCGCAACGCGTCGAGCAGCAGGGGGTCCGTCTCGTCGAGCGAGCGGTCGCTGCAGTCCGCGATGACCGCGTCGAGCAGTCCGCGGGCCCTGCAGGAACCGTAGGCGAGTTCCGTGGCCAGCGCGGCGTCCCTGCCGGTCAGGTTGTGCTGGCGCAGCAGCCCCGGCAGGACCAGGTTGGCGTAGGCGTCCCGCTCGCGCACCGCGCGCAGCGTCTCCAGTGCCACGGTGCGCGCGGGATCGTCGGCGGGCGGTTTCGTCCGATCGGCCCGCCGACGCGGCGGGCGGGAATTCTTCGGCCGGGAGTTGTCCCGGGAACGGTCGCGGTTCACTTCAGCACGGTTCCTTGCTCGATGTTGACTCCACGCGCCCAGTCCGTGGCTGGCATGCGTTTCTTGCCGTGTGCCTGCACCTCTCCGAGCCGCACGGGGGTGGTGGCCGTCCCGACCAACACCTGACGGCGTCCCACGGAGATCTCCCCCGGCCGCAATTCACCGGTCCCGGAGGAATCCCGCTCGGGGATTTCCACCGGTCCCAGCTTGAACCGGTTCCCGTCGAGCCAGGCCCAAGCACCGGGATCCGGCGTGACGGAACGGATCATCCGGTCGACCGCTCGCGCGGGCACGCCGAAGTCGACCTTGGCGTCCTCCGCGGTGACCTTGGGCGCGTAGCTCACCCCCTCGGAGGGTTGCGGTTCGGCGTGCACGGTGCCGTCCTCGATGGCGTCCATCGTCGCCACCAGCAACCGCGCCCCGGAAACCGACAGCCTGTCGAGCAGCGAACCGCTGGTGTCGCGCGGTTCGATCCGTTCGGTGACGACTCCGAAGACGGGCCCCGCGTCGAGTTCGGGAACGATCCGGAACGCGGTGGCCCCCGTCATGTCGTCACCGTGACGGATCGCTGCGGGAACCGGGGCCGCCCCGCGCCAAGCGGGCAGCAACGAGAAGTGCAGATTGACCCAACCGTGCCGGGGGATCGAGAGCGCCTGTTCCCGCAGCAGAGCTCCGTAGGCCACCACTGGGCAGCAGTCGGGTTCCAGCTCGGCGAGCCGGTTCAGGAACTCCGGGTCCGAGGCCCGGCTCGGAGTCAACACTTCGAGACCGTACTGCTCGGCGCACTCGCGCACCGGCGAAGGGACCAGCCTGCGCCCCCGCCCCGCCGGGGCGTCCGGCCGCGTGACGACTCCCACGACCTCGTGCCGCGAAGCGAGCAGTTCGCGAAGCGCGGGAACGGCCGGATCCGGCGTTCCCGCGAATACCACGCGCATGTCCAGTGCGCTCCTTTCAGGACTCCCGACAAGCGGCTTGGTCCGGCTCGGGTGCTTCAGCCCACGCGGAGCGTGGGCCCCGGGACGCGAGTCGGACGCATCGCGAGGCGGCAGGGCACGTGGCCACAGGCCGCTGCTCGAGGTGCCGACTCACGTGACGGCCAACCGACCAGCCACGCAAAGCTCCGTTACGAGTTATTGGAACAACGAATGCGGATCCTGCTTGATCACCGGTTCGGTGCCGTCGAACCAGGACGCAGCGCGGATCTCGCGCAGCGCGGTTTCGCGGGTCCGTTCGTCGAGCCGGTCCAGGAACAGCACCCCGTTGAGGTGATCGGTCTCGTGCTGCAGGCACCGAGCGAGCAGGTCGGAACCGCTCACCTCCACCGGCTCCCCGTGCATGTTCCAGCCACGAGCCACCACGTTGCGGTAGCGCCGACACTTCCAGCCCAGTTCCGGGATGGACAGGCATCCCTCCATCCCGTCCTGCGTCTGTTCGTCGGCCAACCACAGCGAAGGATTGATCAGGTGCCCCGCGTGGCCGTCGCAATGGTACGTGAAGACCCGGGCCCCCACCCCCAGCTGGGGAGCCGCCAGCCCGGCGCCTCCCCGCTTCTCCATCGTGTCCCAGAGATCGCGTACGAGCGTACGCAGCTCCCTGTCGAAATCGACGATCTCACCGGCCCTGGTGCGCAGCACCGGATCGCCGAAGAGCCTGATCGGCCGGACGGTCACGCGAGCCCCCTGGTCTTCGAGAGTACACGGCTTGGCCTGCTTGGGTGGTTGCTTGGCGGAACCTCTCGCGGGCTCTCGCTCCGGGTGCCCCGACCTCGGGTAGCGACCCTACACAACGTCGGGGCCTTCCTCGCGAGAGCACCACGGGAGAACCCGCTGCGGTGCCGGTGACTCAGGCTCGTAAGCGCCTGCGTTGGACAGCACCCCTTGATCAGGAGCGCCGGTCCAGGCGCTCTGCGCACTTCCGGTGCAAGGCCGCACCCCAACGCGAGTGCTGTGAGCCTGACCAGGACGAGAAGCTCCGGTGCGTGAGTCGGATGCATCGCAAGGCCGGGCCGCTCGCAGCGTAGGTGGCTACTCAAGAGCGTGCCCAACGCAGCAAGGCGCCGACTCACGTGCCGGCTAACCGGCCAGCTACGCAAAGTTCTGTTATGAGTTGCTGGACCAGTCTAGGCGAGCGAGCCGTCCGGACGGTGCCGCCTCCGCCCAGAGCCCGGAAGCGAGCTCCACGACGGAGGCGGCACCACGACGCGTCACGGCTCGACCGAGAGCGCCTCCTCCGTGTACTTGCAGGAAGGCGACCACAGCAGGAACGAGTCGATCCCGTTGGTCTTGGTGGCCTCGATCTGCGCGCCCACCTTGTCCGGACCGTAGTCGACTCCGAGGCTGAAGTCCTGCAACCAGGGGATCACCTCGGATCCCGTCCCCTCGACCGTCCGCTGCCAGTCCCGCAAGGAACGATTCACGATCTTGTACGGCTCATTGTTCGGGTCCGAGACGCCGTATTCTCCGGCACCCCAGTGTGACGGATAGATCATCGGCGCCACATAATCGACGTAGGAAGCCATTTTCGGAATGTTCTGCCCCACCGATTCGGGCCTGGTCACGGTGATTCCGAACACCGAAGCGCCGAGGAACGTACCGTGACCGCGGAGCCGATCCCGGGATTGTTGGAGAAACTCGGCGATGCTCTCGGACGGAGTGGTGTTCAGTCCCGCGAAACTCATGCTGCCGAGATCGCCGTCCGGTCTGCGCACGTAATCGTAGAGCACGTCGTCGAAACCGAGCTCCGCCGCTTCGGCCGCGATGTCGATGTTGTAGTCCCGCACCGTCGGATCGGCGAAATTGGTGAAGGAGTAGTCCCCGTAGCCTCCGTTGTAGGGACCTCCCGTCCCCGTCTGGACCACCTGCTGGCGGTTTCCGGACTTCCACGCGGCCTCGGCCAGCACCGGGTCCTTGAAGGCGACCAGCCTGCCGACCACGCGCACTCCCAGACCGTGCAACTGTTCGACGGCCTTCCTGGCGTCGTAGTACCCCTTGTCGGCACCGATCCGCTCGGCCAGTGGCACCCCCGAGTCGTACTGGACCTCACCGCTCTCGTCCTTTATGTCCAGCTGCACGGTGTCGATCTTGCCGTTGCGCGCCATGCGCAGCACCGGTTCCCGCAGTTGCGCGCTGGACCAGGCCAGTCCCGTCATGTGCACGGCGCGCATCCCCGGGTGATCGACCTCGACGCGCACTTCGGAAGAGGCCGTGTTGCCCGCGCGATCACTGGCCGTCACGGTGACGGTCGCCGGCGGGTCGGACAGCTCCGTGCTGAACTTCCCCGATCCGTCGGGGTGCACCCGCTGACCGGCCACGTCGACCCGCGCGGCCCCCTCGGCGCTGCCCTGCACCGTGACCGGGGCGGAGAAGGAGTCGGCGCGCACCGTCTCCGGCGTGTTCACCTCGGGCGCGGTCGAGTCCACGTCGAAGCTGCGATTCAGGGACTGGGGCCACGGCAGGGAACCGGACTTCAGCTCCACCCGAAGGTCGTGCCCGCCCTCTTCGAGCTCACCCGGCCGCAGCACGGCCTCACCACCGCGGACCCGAACGGGCACCGGCTCACCGTCGATGCTCGCCGTGATCCCGTCCGGCGACTCCGCCCGCACCCTGATGGCGCCGTCCGCCACCTTGCTCGGCGTGACGGCGTGTTCGGGCAGACCGACGACGGTGGGACGTTGTTCGGTCATCAGATAGGCGACCCAGATTCCACCGATCACGAGCAGAATACCCGCCGCGCTCAGCAGAATCCGTGTCCAGGATGAACGCCGGCGGCGTCGGCCTGACTCGTACTCTTCGTGTTGTCGTTCGTCGGGAGTGTCGATGTTGTCGTTTTCATCGGGCGTCGGATCAACCATCGTGTCACCTCACCTGAATCACCACGGTAAGCCGACGCCGTGCCGCTCGCAGATCGCGACAAAACGTCGTATTTCACGGTGACAGTCGGCGGCAATTCGAGCAATAACCGGCATGGAGCAACCAAAACGGGCTCGATCCTGCCTACAGTTTGGAATCTATGGCACATACGAGGAGCTCATACGGAACAGGCTTACTCCCCCGAGCGGGAAGGCCGGCGGGCTTACGCGGCGCGCTCGCGCTTACCGTCTCCATCGGACTCCTGCTCGCGGGCGGCTGCGCCTCCCGCGGGGCTTCGGAGTCCGAGCAGGACACCGCCGGCCCCACGTCTTCGACGCCCCCCTCGCCGACCTCCGCCCCTCCCTCCGCCGCCGAGGTGGGGGCCAACGAGCTCGGGGAGGTCCCCATCCTGATGTACCACCGAATCACTCCGAATCCGCAGAGCGTCTACGACCGGACCCCACAGCGGTTCCGGGCCGAGTTGCAACGACTGGCGCGGGAGAACTACGCCCCCGTCACCACCGCCGAGTACGCGACAGGAGAAATGGACGTCCCCGCGGGCAAGCACCCCGTCGTGCTGACCTTCGACGACGCTGCGGAAAGCCAGTTCCGCCTGAACTCCTCGGGCGAACCGGCCGAGGGAACCGCGGTGGCGATCCTGCGCGAGGTGGCCGCCGCCCACGAGGACTTCCGAGCGGTGGCCTCGCTCTACATCACCACACCACCGTTCGGGGGTGAACACAGTGGACGGAAGCTGCGCTGGCTGCACCAGCACGGTTTCGAACTGGGCAACCACACCTTGGATCATCCTACCCTTTCCGCGCGCTCGTCCTCCGAAGCGACACACCAGATAGCGGAAATGCAGCGGCGGATCACCCGAGAGGTCCCGAACGCCGAGGTGAGCACCATCGCCCTGCCACACGGAGTGCATCCGCAACCGGAGAAGCTCGCCCGCTCGGGGGAATCCGAAGGAGTGAGCTACCGGCACGACGCCGTACTCCTCGTCGGGGCGCGCCCCGCCCCCTCCCCGTTCTCCGGGAATTTCGACCCGCTGAACGTCCCCCGGATACGCTCACAAGGGGGATCCGGGTCCGGTTCCGAGCTCGGCTCGACGGTGTGGCTGGACAAACTCGCCGCCGACCCGGCCCGCCGGTACACCTCGGACGGCGATCCCTCCGTGATCTCCCACCCCGCCGACAGCACCCGCACACCAGCACCCGGCCAGGAGAAACGAATCAACGCTTACTAGCAGGACCCCACCACCTCGGTTCGCGTGGGTGACTCCGCGGCGGAACCTCGGGTGACGCCGACTGCCCGGGTGGACCTTCCAGCACTGCCTTGCGGCTCGGGGCTGTTCCGGTGCTGCCCGCGGCGAAGGACCGAGCCCGGTTCCGCGCGGGTTCGCCCGGTTCCGCGCGAAACGTTCCTTCTGGAACGGTTCCAGAGCGAACGTTTCGCGCGGAACGTTCCCACCGCGTGCTCGGACTCACCGGCATCGTCATTCCGCGAGGACGAGCACCTCGAGCGGAGGAAGGAGCCCTACCCCGCTCAGATCAACTCCAGGGGGTCCAGGCGCACCCGCACCGACTCGCCCCCGTTGCGGGAGTGCTCCCGCTGAGCGGACCACAGGGCGTCGGCAAGGGAACGCCCCTTCCCACGATCGACGCGCAACAACGCGCGCTCCCGCTCGGCGATCCCGTCCTCGTCCTCCTCCCCCAGCGGAACCGGCCCGAGAACCTCGCCCTCCGGCGGCAACTCGACACGCCCCAACAGCCCGGACACGGCCTCCCCCGAACCGTCCACCGAGGCCACGCGTTTCGCGGGGGGGAAGCCCAGTTCTGCCCGGCCCGCGAGCTCGACGGCCGCGTACCAGGAGGGGTCCCAGCGCACCAGCGCCTGAACCTGGGAGAACGAGGAGTCGGCCAGCACCACCACGCGACCGCCCTCACCGGCGGGCCGCACCTTGGCCGCGGCGGCGAACCACAGCCGCAACGCCTGCTCCCCCGCGCGCAGGTCGGGCCTGGACAGCAGGGCCCGCGCGTCCAGCAACAGGGCCGCCCCGTATCCCCCGGAAACATCGGGCTCGGCCCCCGGGGTGGACACGACCAGAGCCGGACCGGGGTCGACCCGGTCCAGCACGTTCCCCCCTCCCGAAGTGCGCACGGTCACCCCGCTGAACGCCCTGCCCAGCTCCTCGGCGGTGCGGCTCGCCCCGATCACGATCGCGCGCAGTTTCGTGCCACCGCAGTTGTCGCACCGGAAGCCCGCATCGGTGTTGCCGCACCACCGGCACGCCACCTCCCCGGGAGCTCCCCGCTCGGCCTCACCGGGAACGGCCAGCGGTCCCCCGCAGTGCCTGCAACGCGCACGCTCCCTGCACTGCGCACAGGCCAACGCTGGAACGTACCCCTTCCTGGGGACCTGCACCAGCACCGGCGCACCCCCGCGCAGGGCGTTGCGCGCCGCCTCGAACGCCACAGCGGGAACCCGTGCGGCACGCGCGTCCGGATCCCTGGCCAGCTGGGTGTCGTCCTCGCCGATCGCGGTGACCCTGGGCGCGCGAGTTCGCACCTCGGACCTGCTCGCCACGAGCTCGCTCGCCCAACCGGACTCCACCAGCAGCTGGGCCTCGGCTGTGCGCGCGAACCCCCCGACGAGCAAGGCCGCCCCCGCCGCGTGAGCACGGTGGGTGAGCACGTCGCGGACGTGCGGATATGGCGCCCTCGGATAGGAGTGCAACTCGTCGCCGTCGTCCCACACGACCATGAGCCCCGGCCGCGCCACGGGGGCGAACATCGCCGCCCGCGTGCCCACCACGACCGGCACGTTCCCGCGGTGCGCGGCCAGCCAACGCCGATACCGCTCGGCCGGACCGAGCTCGGAGGCCAGGGCGACGACCCGCTCCTCCCCCAGCACGTCCGCACAGGCCTTCACCAGCTTCTCCAGATCACGCTGGTCGGGAACCACCAGCACCGCGCCACGCCCGGCCGCGGCGGCCGTCGCCGCGAGCTCGGCCAACCGCGTGGCCCAGTCCTCTCCCGGCAGCGCCTGCCAGACGGCGCGGGCCGGTTTCCCGTCGTGCACCGCCTCGAGGAAGGCCTCGCCGTGTCCGTACCGCCCCCAGAGCGTGTCCACCGGCCGCCGCGGCTGCGCCGGAGGGGGCGGAACGGCCTCCTTCTCCACCCCGGCGTGCCTGGGGGGGATCGCCAGGCTCACCACGTCGCTCAACGTGCCCGCGTAGCGACGCGCCACAGACCGGATCAGCTCGAGCGTCCCGCCCGAGAGCACCGGCTCGGAAGACACCACCCGCTGCAACCAGGCGAGCCTGCCCCCGTAGTCCGACTCGGCCAGCCGGTCGAGCAGGAACCCGTCCAGCAGCCTTCCGTTGAACCGCACTCGCACCCTGCACCCCGGGACGGCCGCGGAATCGAACTCCTGCGGGATCAGATAGTCGAAGGGGCGGTCCAAGTGGTGCGGAGAGACGTCGACGAGGACCCTGGCCACCGGCAGGTTCGGAGCGGGAACGCGGGAACCGCGCCCCGAGCGCGCTCCACCGGAGGAACGCGCACGTCCGGATCCGGACCCCGCCATGCGCGCACCTCCCAGACACCGACACGGACCGGGCAGCCACCCTACCGAGCGCTCGCGGTCGGAGTTCGCCGGCTCGGTGCGCGTGGTGGCGCGGGCGGCGGAACCACCTGCGACGACCGAGGCGGCGCGGAGAACGGCGCTCCCGCGGAGATCGCCCGCTCTGGTCGGTGGTCGGGTCGGGGCTTCCTTCCGGCCCTCCCGGCGCCGAAACGCACCACACGAGCACCCCGGAAACCGGGGAGGAAAGCTCCAGTAGGATCGGCACGCGGATGATGACCGGTCCGTGCTGTGGAAAGGGTGCCGCGTGTTCCACGTCGTCTTCTATCACCCCGAGATCCCCGGGAACACCGGCAACGCCATCCGGATGGTCGCCGGGGCGGGCAGCGCGCTGCACCTGATCGCCCCGCTCGGGTTCCGCGTGGACGACGCGGACCTCAAACGTGCCGGGCTGGACTACCACGACAGAGCGGTGCTGCGGGTGCACGACAGCCTGGAGGTCGCCTGGCGCGAACTGGAACCGGAACGGGTCGTGGCCTTCACCACCCAGGCGGAACGCTCCTACGAAACCGTGGAGTACCGCTCCGGCGACGTGCTGCTGTTCGGACCGGAGTCGGTCGGCCTGCCGCAGGAGGCCCTGGAGGTGGGGCCGGAGACGATCCGGACGCGTATCCCGATGGTTCCCGGCATCCGCTCGATGAACCTGGCCAACTCGGCGGCCGTCGCGGTCTACGAAGCCTGGCGCCAGCAGGGCTTCGCCGCACGATGAACCCTCCGTTCGGGTGAGTTCGGCGAGAACACCGCACGACGCAGCCGCGATCACGATTACCTGGGAACCGAACACGGCATTCGAGGAGAGCGTCTTGAACGGATTCCCAGCACTACGACGCGGGCTGATCGCACTGGTCGCGGTGACCCTGGTCGGTCTTCCCGGCACAGCAGGGGCGGTGCAGCCCGCCCGAACCACTCCCCCGGAGCAACGCCAGGCGGCGACGTCCCGCAGCACCGAGCGCGAACTGCAACGACGACTCGACGCGGTGCACGACGCGGGGATGCCCGGCATTCAGGCCGCGTTTCGCCGCGGCGACCGGAGCCGGGCGAGGGCGGCCGGAGTCGCGGACACCCGCACCGAACGACCGCTGCGGGCGGGGTTCCACCACCGGATCGGCAGCGTCACCAAGACGTTCGTCGCCACCGCCGTCCTCCGGCAGGTCGAGACCGGACGTGTGGAACTGGACGCCCCCGTCGGGCGTTACCTGCCCGAACTGGTTCCCGGCGAACGCGGAGAACGGATCACCGTGCGCATGCTGCTGAACCACACCAGCGGCATCGCCGACTACGCCGACGTGTTGTTCGGCTCGATCGCACGGGGTTCACTGGCCGATCTGGACAAGAACAGGTTCCGCTACCACTCCCCCGCCGAACTGGTGGCCACCGGATTGAACCAACCACCGACCAACGCGCCCGGTGAAAGCTGGTCCTACTCCAACACGAACTACGTCATCGCCGGGGAACTGCTCAGGGAAGTCACCGGGCAGTCCCCGAGGCGCCACATCACCCGGGAGATCATCCACCCGCTGGGGCTGCGGGACACGTACTTCCCCGGCGCGAACCCGTTCGTCCCCGGTCCGCACAGCAAGGCCTACGAAGCTCTTTACCAGCTGCCGAAACGGCGCGGCGAGTACAGCGTGTACAACATGACCTGGGCCCGCAGCGCCGGGGCGCTGATCTCCACCCCCTCCGATCTGAACCGCTTTTACCGGGCCCTTTTCCGCGGAAAGCTGCTGGCGGAGGAAAGCCTCGCCGAGATGCGGCGCACGGTTCCGGTCCCCGGCAGCCCGGCGATGCGCTACGGCCTCGGGTTGATGCGCCTCGACGCGGGACCGTGCGGCACCCTGTGGGGGCACGACGGAAAGGTCTGGGGAATGTCGACGCTCTCGCTGCACAGCGCCGACGGGAGCAGGCAGCTCAGCTACGGGATGAACCTGACCGACTACCGGCGGCTCGACGACAACGGCCTGCCGATCCCGCACCCGATCGACCGGCAGGTCGAATCACTGCAGAACAACGTGCTGTGTGATGCGGCGGGGTCCACGAGCACCCCGCGGCAGCGAGCACCGGAGCGGCGCACGGTCCACGGGCTCACGCTCGCGGGAGCGTCCTGACCCGTCCACGCGTCAGCGAGCCGTTCGGGAAACGTTCCGGAACGGCGGTTTCGCGCGAAACGTTCCCGCTGGAAGCGGTCCGGGGGCGGAGAGGATCCGGGCCGGATCAGCGGTCGGCCGCGGAGCGGAGCGCCTCGACGCGGTTGGTGCGTTCCCAGGGCAGGTCCACATCCGTACGACCGAAGTGGCCGTAGGCCGCCGTCGGCGCGTAGATCGGGTGCAGCAGGTCCAGGTCCCGGATGATCGCCGCCGGACGCAGGTCGAACACCTCGTTGATCGCGGCCTGGATCTTGATCGGAGCCACGTTCTCGGTGCCGAAGGTCTCCACGAACAGGCCCACCGGCGCGGCCTTGCCGATCGCGTACGCCGTCTGCACCTCGATCCGGCTCGCCAGGCCCGCGGCCACGACGTTCTTGGCCACCCAGCGCGTGGCGTAGGCCGCCGAGCGGTCCACCTTCGACGGGTCCTTGCCCGAGAACGCGCCACCACCGTGGCGGGCCATCCCGCCGTAGGTGTCGACGATGATCTTGCGGCCGGTCAGGCCGCAGTCACCCATCGGGCCACCCGTGACGAACCGACCCGTCGGGTTCACCAGCAGCCGGGTGTCGGAAGCGTCCAGGGAGAGGTCGGAGAGTTCGGGGTCGACCACCTGACGGCGCACACCGCTCGCCACGCCCTCGTCCGGATCGACCTCCTCGGAGTGCTGAGTGGACACCACCACGGTGTCCAACCGGACCGGCTGGTCGCCCGCGTACTCGACCGTCACCTGGGTCTTGCCGTCCGGACGCAGGTAGGGCAGCACGCCCTCGTTCCGGGTTCGGGTCAACCCGCGGGAGAGCCGGTGCGCCAGCGCGATCGGCAGCGGCATCAGCTCCGGCGTGTCGTCGCACGCGTAACCGAACATCAGCCCCTGGTCGCCTGCACCCTGCTGAGCGATCTCGTCGATAGCGCCCTCGACGCGGGACTCGTGCGCGGAGTCCACGCCCTGCCCGATGTCCGGCGACTGCGCGTCGATGGAGACGTTGACGCCGCAGGAGTTCCCGTCGAAGCCCTTGGCCGAGTCGTCGTAACCGATCTCGAGGACCTTCTCCCGCACGATGCCCGGAATGTCGGCGTAGGCCTCGGTGGTCACCTCACCGGCCAGGTGCACCTGCCCGGTGGTGATCATGGTCTCCATGGCCACGCGGGAGCGGGGGTCCTGAGCCAGCATCGCGTCCAGGACCGCGTCGCTGATCGAGTCGGCCATCTTGTCCGGGTGGCCCTCGGTCACGGACTCACTGGTGAACAACCTGCGCTGGTCAGGCTCCATGGAACACCTCGTCACAAGGTAAAAAGGTCGGGTGTGCCCGCGTCTCGGCCGGGATGCCGCCGTGCCACGAGCACGATGCGTGATTTCTGCACTCAGCCTACGGTGGGAGCTCGCTGGTCGGCGAACTGCTCCACCACCGCGTCCCACACTCTGGAAGCCAGCAGGGACTTCGCGCCGTACGGGACGGGACGCTGCGTCCCCGATGCCGCCAGCACCCAGCCCGCGTTGTCCTCCACCTCGAAGGCCTGCCCGTCACCGACCGCGTTGACGACCAGCAGATCGCACGCCTTGCTCGCGAGCTTGTTCCTGCCGTACTGCAGAACGGTGGTGTCGGGGTCCCCGGTCTCGGCGGCGAACCCGGCGAGAACCCCGATGCGGATCCGTCCCTCGGAACGTGCCGAGCCGAGCTCACCGAGCACATCGGGATTGCGGACGAGTCCGACTGGTTCCGGCTCCCGATCGGACTTCTTGATCTTGTGCTCGACCCGTTCGCCGGGCCGGAAATCGGCCACGGCCGCCGACATGACCACGGCGTCCGCGTCCGCGGAGACGTCGAACATCTCGGCGCGGAGCTGCTCGGCCGTCTCCACCCGGCGCAGCCGCACTCCCGCGGGAACGGGCAGGTCCGCGGTGTTCGCGGCCACGAGCGTCACCTCCGCCCCCCGGTGGGCGGCGACCCGCGCCAGGGCGAAACCCTGCCTGCCCGAGGAACGGTTCCCGAGGTAGCGGACGGGATCCAGCGGCTCGCGCGTTCCCCCCGCGGAGATCACCACTTTCCGCCCGGCGAGATCGCGCGGCACGGCCGCGGGGTCGGTGAGCAGCAACCTGGCCAGGTCCACTATCTCGGCGGGGTCGGGCAACCGCCCCTTCCCGGAGTCGGTCCCGGTCAGCCTGCCCCTGTCCGGTTCGGCGACCACGACCCCCCTGCTCCGCAGGGTCTCGACGTTGTGCCGGGTGGCGGCGTTCTCCCACATCTCGGTGTGCATCGCGGGAACGAGCAGGACCGGGCAGCTCGCGGTCAGCAGCGTCGAGGTGAGCAGATCGTCGGCGATGCCGTTCGCCGCGCGGGCGATCAGATCGGCCGTGGCCGGGGCGACCACGACCAGGTCGGCCTCCTGCCCCAGTCGCACGTGCGCCACGCTCGGCACGTCCTCGAACACGCCGGTCCGCACCGGATGCCCGGACAGCCCCTCGAAAGTTGCCGCACCGACGAACCTCAACGCCGCCTCGGTCGGAGCGACCCGGACGTCGTGGCCACTCTCGGTCAGCCCGCGCAGCACCTCACAGGCCTTGTAGGCGGCGATGCCACCGGAGACCCCGAGAACGACCCGGGAACCGCCCGACCCGCTCCCGTCTTCGCTCACGCGCCCTCGGAGTGTTGCAGGACGCCCGCGTGGATCTCGCGCAGGGCGATGGACAGCGGCTTCTCCCGCGGTCCCGGTTCGACCAGCGGGCCGACGTACTCCAGCAGTCCCTCGCCCAACTGGGCGTAGTAGTCCTGGATCTGCCTGGCGCGCTTGGCGGCGTAGATGGCCAGCGCGTACTTGGAGCTCACGTTGTCCAGCAGATCGTCGATCGGCGGATCGGTGATGCCCTCGGCCACTAGGCTCGACTGGGACTGGGTGTTCGAGGACTGGCCGCCGGGAAAGGCGGTCAGCGAGTTGGGGATGCTCACGTGCGTGGCTCCTGTGCTCTCCGACGGCGATCGGGTTCGGTCGATCCGGGTGACTCGACTCGGCGCACGTGACACGCGCACCGGGTCGGCGTCCGACCCACCTACCGGCCGCTCCGCGGTGTGCCGCGCTTCCGACGCGGAACCGCGACGAACCACTACGCGGCCGGCCGCACCGGGCGGCCGACCGGAAGTCCGCAGCTAACCGGGGGTTGGGCCGGTTATCAATCGTACCAATTCATCCGCCGCTGCCCGCACATCGGCGTTCACGACGGTGGCGTCGAACTCGGAACGCGCCGCGAGCTCGGCACGTGCCGTGTCCAGTCGTTGCCGGAGAACCTCGGAGTCCTCCGTACGACGACCGGTCAGCCGCCGGACGAGATCCTCCCACGAGGGAGGCAGGAGCATGACGAGCCGCGCTTCGGGCATGCTGCGCCGCACCTGCCGGGCACCCTGCAGTTCGATCTCCAACACCGCGGGTCGTCCCGAGGCCAGCGCTCGCTCCACGGGTTCACGCGGTGTGCCGTAGTAGTTGCCCGCGTAGTGGGCGTACTCCAGCATCTCGCCCGCGTCCACCATCCGCTCGAACTCGGCCCGGTCGACGAAGTGGTAGTGCACCCCGTCGACTTCGCCCGCGCGAGGGGGGCGGGTGGTCACGGACACGCTGAAGTAGATCTCCGGTGCCTGTTCGCGCAGCCCGTCGAGCACGCTCGACTTGCCGACACCGGAAGGGCCGGAGACGACGGTGAGCCGGGGAGCGTCCGTGTGAACACTCCCCGGCCGCACGCCGTCGTCCGCGTCGATCACGCCGCGTTGAACTCGGCGAGCAGCGCCTTGCGCTGACGCTCGCCGAGACCACGCAGCCTGCGGCTGTTCGCGATCTCCAGCCGCTCCATGATCTGTTGCGCGCGGACCTTGCCCACGCCGGGAAGGGCCTCCAACAGCGCGGAGACCTTCATCTTTCCGAGGGTCTCGTCGTTGTCGGCACTGTCCAAGACCTCGGCCAGGCTGGTCCCACCGCGCTTGAGGCGCTCTTTGAGCTCAGCGCGGGCGCGACGGGCGGCAGCCGCCTTTTCGAGTGCCGCAGCCCGCTGCTCCTCGGTCAGCTGGGGAAGGGCCACCATGTCCTCCGTGATGTGGGTTTTCTTGATCGGTGCGGCGACGGTACCGACCCAGGTCAGGTCGCTACGAGGCGGGTCCTCCTTTTTCGAGTCGGTTTCATCGGCTCTTCCGCCGCCCGGCCTGTCAGGTGACTCGCCCACGACACTGACGAGCACCGGCCGCTGCAAGTACTACCAACAACCACGCTGAAGTGCACTAACCCGGGGCAAAACTGTTCCGAACTGTCCGATTTCCGGGCAGTTGAGCGACGCTCAGCGAGTCATAGCAGGTCATTTCGGGCACACGGCGGGAATGTCGGGCGTGTGAGCAAAACTGCACGAACCGGAGCGAGTTCCCCCACCGCCCGAGGATCCCGGTGTCTCGCCCTCCCGCCCCGCGAACCGGTTCGGGAGAGCTGAAACACACCGGAAAACCGACTCCACGTGGGGGACGCGACGACAGGCACCGCACGGCGAAGTGTTCGATTTCACGTGGGAAGCACGCCTCCCGTCGCGCCGGAACACGCCGGAACACGCCGAGAAATCCGCTTTCCGCCCCGGAAACGACGGCTCCCGACCCGACTCCCACGAGGACGGCCCCGGCGAGGCACGGGCGCCGCTCACCGCGGGAAACCGCGACGCGCCGACGGAAGCCGGAGCGACCGCTCGCACACCGGACCGCCGACCCCGGCGGAGTTCCGCAGAAGGCGGCCGTGACGAAAGTAACGATTGCTGATCGAATCCCACGCCGTCGCGGTTCGTCGCGTGGACGCGCCGGGCCGGCGCGTCCACGCGGCACGTCCGGGGGCCGCGGTCACGGGCCCCGGCGAGCTTGTTCACGGGGCGCAGCCGCTTCGCGCGGTACCGGGCGAGGTCACCTCCCGGTCATTCCGGACAGGTCATCACGCATCCTCCGGGTCGCGGAGCGCAACTCCTCCGCGCTCGGTCCGTGCCGCAACAGCTCCCGCGCCACGGCGGGGACCACGTGCGGCAGGGCTGAACCGAACACGGAACGCAGACCGCGCACAGTTCCGCCCTGAGCACCCAGCCCGGGAACGAGCACCGGACCGTTCAATTCGGACAGATCGAGTTCACCGGAACGGATCGTGGCGCCTGCCACCACGCCCACGTGCCCCATCGGGCTGGCACCCGCGTTGCTCTCCGCCGCGGCGTCCACGATGGACTGAGCGATCGTCGTGCCCTCCGAGGTGCTCGAGCGCTGCAACCCGACCGCCTCCGGGTTGGAGGTCCGGGCGAGCACGAAAACCCCTCGTCCGGACTGGGCGGCGATGCCCAGGGCCGGGGCGAGCGAACCGTAGCCCAGGTAGGGCGAGACCGTTATCGCGTCGGCGGACAACGGCGAGTTCTCGTCCAGGTAGGCGTTGGCGTAGGCGGTCATGGTCGAACCGATGTCACCCCGCTTGACGTCGTGGATCACCAAGGCCCCGGCCTGGCGGGCCTCGGCGACCACGCGTTCCAGGACGGCGATGCCCCGCGAGCCGTACGCCTCGAAAAACGCCGACTGGGGCTTGAGCACCGCCACTTCCCCGGCGACGGCCTCCAGCACCGTCATGGCGAAGCGCTCCAGGGCTGCGGGGGTCTCCTCCAGACCCCACGCGTGCAGCAGAGCCGGGTGCGGATCGATGCCGACGCAGAGCGGTCCCCGCGCGTCGATCGCCTCCCCGAGTCGTTGCCCGAAGGTCGCCTGCACCGCCGTCATCCTGCTTCACCCGTCCGATCACTTCGCAGCGCCGCCTGCAGCCGTTGCAACGGCCGAACGCCGATGTTGCCCAGGATGGCCGCCTCCACGCCCTGTACGGCCGCGGCGGCGCCCTGCACCGTGGTGATGCACGGGATGTCCCGCGACACGGCGGCAGTGCGAATCTCGTAGCCGTCCACGCGCGGCCCCGGGTTCCCGTAGGGCGTGTTGAACACCATGTCGATCTCACCGGCCTTGATGAGTCCGATGACGTCGCGCTCGTCGCCGGGCCCGCCGCTTCCGGCGGCACCGGCCCCCTCGGGGGACTCGTTGTGCTTGCGGACCACCGAGCAGGCGATGTCGTTGCGTTGCAGCACCTCGGCGGTCCCCGCCGTGGCGCAGATGTCGAACCCGAGGTCGGCGAGCCGCTTGACCGGGAACACCATGGACCGCTTGTCCTTGTTGGCCACCGAGACGAAGACCCTGCCCGAAGTGGGCAGCGAACCGTAGGCCCCGCTCTGCGACTTGGCGAACGCCTGCCCGAAGGCGGTGTCGATTCCCATGACCTCGCCGGTGGACTTCATCTCGGGCCCGAGCAGCGAGTCGATGCCGTGCCCCTCGGGGGTGCGGAACCGGTGGAACGGCAGCACGGCCTCCTTGACCGCGACGGGCGCGTCCATCGGGAGGTCGGCACCGTCACCGTGCGCGGGCAGGATCCCCTCCGCGCGCAGATCGGTGATCGTGGACCCGAGCATGACCCGCGCGGCGGCCTTGGCCAGCGGGGCCCCGGCCGCCTTGGAGACGAACGGCACCGTGCGGGAGGCGCGGGGGTTGGCCTCGAGCACGTAGAGCACGTCGTCCTTGAGCGCGTACTGCACGTTGAGCAGCCCGCGCACTCCGATCCCGTTGGCCAGGGCCTCGGTGCAGCGCCGGACCTTCTCGACGTCCTGACGCCCGAGCGTGATCGGCGGCAGCGCGCAGGCGGAGTCACCGGAGTGGATCCCGGCCTCCTCGATGTGCTCCATCACACCGCCGATGTAGACCTCGTTCCCGTCGGCCAGCGCGTCCACGTCGATCTCGATCGCGTCGTCGAGGAAGTTGTCCACCAGCACGGGGTGCTCCGGAGTGACCTCGGTGGCACGCGCGATGTAGTTCTCCAGCGAGGCCTCGTCGTAGACGATCTCCATGCCCCTGCCGCCGAGCACGTAGGACGGGCGGACCAGCACCGGGTAGCCGATGTCGTCGGCGATCCGCTTGGCCCCCTCGAAGGAGGTGGCCGTCCCGTAGCTCGGCGCGGGCAGACCCGCCTTGCCCAGGACTTCGCCGAAGGAGCCGCGGTCCTCGGCCAGGTGGATGGCCTCCGGCGGGGTCCCGACGACGGGAATCCCCGCCTCGGTGAGCTTCCGCGCCAGACCGAGCGGCGTCTGCCCGCCCAGCTGCACCACCACTCCGGCGACGGTTCCCGAGGCCTGCTCGGAGTGCACGACCTCGAGCACGTCCTCGAAGGTGAGCGGCTCGAAGTACAGCCGGTCGGAGGTGTCGTAGTCGGTCGAGACGGTCTCCGGGTTGCAGTTGACCATCACGGTCTCGTAGCCCAGGCCGCCGTTGTCGGGGGCCGCTCCCAGCCCCATCGCCGCGTGCACGCAGGAGTAGTCGAACTCGATCCCCTGCCCGATCCGGTTGGGGCCGGATCCGAGGATGATCACCTTCGGGCGTTCGCGCTGCCGCGCGACCTCGGACTCGGCGCCGGGATCCGACTCGTACGCAGAGTAGTGGTACGGCGTGGAGGCGGCGAACTCGGCCGCGCAGGTGTCGACGGTCTTGTAGACCGGGCGCACACCGAGCCGGTGCCGCAGGGAGCGCACCCCGTACTCCCCGGCCAGTTCGGGGCGCAGCGCGGCGATCTGGCGGTCCGACAGGCCCGCTCGTTTGGTGCGGCGCAGCAGCTCTGCGTCCAGCACGGGAGCGGCCAGGATCTCCTCGCGCAGCTCGACCACCCCGGCGATCTGGTCCACGAACCAGGGATCGATCCCCGAGGCCTCGTGCACCTGGGCGACGGTGGCCCCCATGCGCAGGGCCCGCTCCACCGTGTAGAGCCTGCCGTCGTGCCCGTTGGTCAGCTCGTCCAGGGTGGAGTCCAGCGTCGCCCCCTCGGGGTCCGGCACGGTCCAGAAACCGGAGCGCGCGGACTCCAGCGAGCGCATGGCCTTGCCCAGCGCCTCGGTGAAGTTCCTGCCCAGCGCCATGGCCTCGCCGACGCTCTTCATCGTGGTGGTCAGCCCGGTGTCGGCGCCGGGGAACTTCTCGAAGGCGAAGCGCGGGGCCTTGACCACCACGTAGTCCAGCGCGGGCTCGAAGCTGGCCGGGGTCTTCCTGGTGATGTCGTTGGGGATCTCGTCGAGGCTGTAGCCGACGGCCAGCTTCGCCGCGATCTTGGCGATCGGGAAGCCCGTGGCCTTGGAGGCCAGGGCCGAGGAACGCGACACGCGCGGGTTCATCTCGATGACCACCATCCGCCCGGTGCGCGGGTGGATGGCGAACTGGATGTTGCACCCCCCGGTGTCCACCCCGACCTCGCGCAGCACGTCGATGCCCACGTCGCGCATGTGCTGGTACTCGCGGTCGGTCAGCGTCATGGACGGGGCCACGGTGACCGAGTCGCCGGTGTGCACGCCCATCGGGTCGACGTTCTCGATCGAGCAGACCACGACCACGTTGTCCGCGTGGTCGCGCATCAGCTCCAGCTCGTACTCCTTCCAGCCGAGCACGCTCTCCTCGATGAGCACCTCGTGCACCGGGGACTCCGTCAGCCCCAGCGAGGCCATCCGCTCCAGCTCCTCGTGGGTGTGCGCCATGCCGGAGCCGAGACCGCCCATGGTGAAGCTCGGGCGGATCACCACGGGAAGGCCGCACTCCGCGACGAAGTCGCGCACCTCGTCCATCGTGTTGCACACCCGGCTGCCGGGGACGCCGCCGCCCACCGAGCGCACGATGTCCTTGAAGCGCTGGCGGTCCTCACCGCGCTGGATGGCCTCGATGTCCGCGCCGATCAGCTCGACCCCGTACTTCTCGAGCACGCCCTGCTCGTAGAGCGCCACGGCGGTGTTCAACGCCGTCTGACCGCCCAGCGTGGCCAGCAACGCGTCCGGACGCTCCGCGTCGATGACCTTCTCCACGAACTCGGGGGTGATCGGCTCGATGTAGGTGGAATCGGCGAACTCGGGATCGGTCATGATCGTCGCCGGGTTCGAGTTGACCAGGCTCACCCGGATGCCCTCGGAGCGCAGCACCCGGCAGGCCTGGGTGCCGGAATAGTCGAACTCACACGCCTGGCCGATCACGATCGGGCCGGATCCGATGACCAGAACGTGGTTGATGTCGGTCCTCTTGGGCATCAGCGTGCCTCGCTCATCAGTCGTACGAAGGAATCGAACAGGGGTGCCGCGTCGTGGGGACCCGCGGCGGCCTCCGGGTGGTACTGCACGCTGAACGCGGGAGTGTCCAGCAACCGCAGCCCCTCGACGGCTCCGTCGTTCGCGCAGTGGTGGCTGACCATCGCACGGCCGAACTCGGTGTCGAAGCGCTCACCCGGTTCCCCGCGCACGGCGAAACCGTGGTTCTGCGCCGTGATGGCCACGCGGCCGGTCTCGTCGTCGATGACGGGGATGTTCACGCCGCGGTGGCCGTAGGGCAGCTTGTAGGTGTCCCGCCCCAGGGCCCGGCCGAGGATCTGGTTGCCGAAGCAGATCCCGAACAGCGGGATCCCCGCCCCCAGGATCTCCTTGGTCAGTTCCGTGGCGTGGTCCGCGGTGGCCGGGTCCCCCGGCCCGTTGGACAGGAACACCCCGTCCGGAGCGAGGGAGCGCACCTCGGACAGCGAAGCCGTCAGCGGCAGCACGTGGGTCTCGATCCCCCGCTCGGCCATCATCCGGGGGGTGTTGGACTTGATGCCCAGGTCCAGCGCCGCCACCGTGAAACGGCGTTCGCCCCGCGCCCGCACCACGTAGGGCTCGCCGGTCGTCACGTCACCGGCCAGGTCGGCACCGACCATCCCGCCGCCCGCGGTCACCCGGTCGATCATCTCCCGGTCCGTGGCCAGCTCCGCGCCGGAGAAGACACCGGCCCGCATCGCGCCGCGTTCCCGGATGTGCCGGGTGACGGCCCGGGTGTCGATACCGGAGATACCGACCACCCCCTGCCTGCTCATCTCCGCGGGCAGCGAACGCGTGGAGCGCCACGAGGAGGGCGCGCGCGCCGGATCGCGCACCGCGTAGCCCGCGACCCAGATGCGTTGCGACTCGTCGTCCTCGTCGTTCCACCCCGTGTTGCCGATCTGCGGTGCCGTGGACACCACGATCTGGCGGTGGTACGAGGGGTCGGTCAGAGTTTCCTGGTAACCCGTCATTCCGGTGCTGAATACGACCTCACCGAGGCAAGAGCCCTCGCTGCCGAAAGCCTCGCCGCGAAAGATCCGGCCGTCCTCAAGCACCAGGGCGGCTGGCGTCTGCGCGGTCATGTCTCCTCCTGCCGCGGAGTCGCGGTCTCGTAGTCGTGCTCGGATTCGGAACCGTCGGGGTCGGCGGGCGGCAACGCGTGAAGGGCGCGCACCCATTCCCCCGGGTCGGTCTCACCCTCGGGGCGAAATCCGCTGTCCAGCAGGTGGTCCCCCAACTTCCAGGTCACCACCAGCATTCCCACACCGGGAACAACCTTGTTCGCCAGTTTGTGATCCACCCGTGCGTCGCGCACCGCCGAGACCGGTATCCAGAGCGGCTCCGTTCCGGTCCGCTCGAGGAGCAGTCCCGTGCGGTACAGCCGGGCCCGCGCGCTCGCGCGGTGCCCGAGCGATCCGGCGCTGACCCTGTCCTGCCAGTCGCCCGCGACGGTCGTTCCCACGTAGAGCCCGTCGGAGGCCGGCACCAGCTCGGCCTCCGGGGTCCCTCCGGACGGGGGTTCGGGAAGCAGCCCGGGCAGGTCCGCGTGCCTGCGCGCGCGGTTGAGCCACCCCCGGCGCATCCCGTACACGACCAGCAGCGCGACGAGGAGCAGTCCCAGCACCCACAGTGCTCGTGCCATCAGGATCGACCTCCACGCGCTTCCACCTTGCCGCCCAGCGCGGTGACGCGTCCGCGCGAGATCGTCGCGAACACCCTGGCTGGCAGCACCATTCCCTCGAACGGAGTGTTGACCGCGGTTCCGGCCAGCTCCGTCCCGTGCACGGTCCACTCGCTCTCCGGATCCACCAGCGCGATGTTCGCCGGTTCCCCGACCTCGAGGGGGCGCCCCTGGTCGGCCAGCCCCGCGATGCGGGCCGGGGCCTCGCTCAGCACCCGCGCGACGCCCCGCCAGTCCAGCAGCCCGGGACGGACCATGCTGCGGACCAGCACCGAGAGCGCGGTCTGCAGCCCGAGCATCCCGGGGCGTGCGGCGGACCACTCGCAGTCCTTGTCCTGCTCGGCGTGCGGCGCGTGGTCGGTGGCCACGCAGTCGATCACGCCGGAAGCCAGGGCCTCGCGCAGGCTCCGCACGTCGTCGTCGGTGCGCAGCGGCGGATTGACCTTGTACAGCGGATCGTAGGTCTCCAGCAGCTCGTCGGTGAGCAGCAGGTGGTGCGGAGTCACCTCCGCGGAGACGCCTCC
The DNA here is from genome assembly GCF_013408175.1 of Actinopolyspora biskrensis. GTDB lineage: Bacteria > Actinomycetota > Actinomycetes > Mycobacteriales > Pseudonocardiaceae > Actinopolyspora > Actinopolyspora biskrensis. The sequence continues at coordinate 291,066 of NZ_JACBYW010000001.1, read as the reverse complement.
CCGCACCTGGCGGGAACGCCACCAGCGCAGGAAGTCCGCCGTCCCCGCGCTGGACACGTGGCACACGTGCAGCCTGCCGCCGGTGTGCCCGGCGAGCATGCAGTCCCTGGCCACCACGGACTCCTCGGCCGGGGCGGGCCAGCCGGCCAACCCGAGCCGCGCGGCGTTGCCCCCCTCGTGGGCCTGGGCATCGGGAGTGAGCCGCGGGTCCTGGGCGTGCTGGGCGACCACACCGCCGAAAGCGCCGGTGTACTCCAGGGCCCGCCGCATCAGCAGCGGGTCGTCCACGCAGTGGCCGTCGTCGGAGAACACGCGCACCGCGGCGTCCGAGCGGGCCATCGCACCGATCTCGGCCAGCTTCGTACCGCCCAGCCCGGCCGTCACCGCCCCGACCGGGTGCACGTCGACCAGGCCGACCTCGGTCCCGCGCCGTCGGACGTGTTCGACGACGATCGCGTTGTCGGCCACCGGATCGGTGTTGGCCATCGCGAACACCGCGGTGTAGCCACCGAGGGCCGCCGCGACCGAACCGCTCTCGACGGTTTCGGCGTCCTCGCGTCCCGGCTCGCGCAGATGGGTGTGGAGGTCCACGAAACCGGGAAGGGCCACGCCCCCCTCGGCGTGGACGACCTCGTCCGCCTCGACGTCGAGACCCTCGCCGATCGCCGCTATCTTCCCGTTCTCCGCGAGCAGGTCCACCGGCTCTCCGGTGCCGTACGGGCGCACCGAGCGCAGCAGCACCCGCCCACCGGAGTCCTCCGTCGGTCGTTCGACACCGTTCACGCCGCGCTCTCCTCTCCGGCCAGCAGGTGGTACAGCACCGCCATCCGCACGTGCACCCCGTTGCGCACCTGCTGCTCGACGGCCGCGCGTGGCGAGTCGGCGACCTGCGGTGCGATCTCCATGCCGCGCAGCATCGGACCGGGGTGCAGCACGACCGCGTGCTCGGGCAACTTCGCCGCGCGGGCGGGATTGAGGCCGTAGCCGATCGAGTACTCCCGCTCCGTGGGGAAGAACCCGCCGTGCATCCGTTCCGCCTGCACGCGCAGCGCCATCACGGCGTCCAATCCCGGCAGCTGGGCGTCGAGGTCGTGCGTGACCGCGGCCCCCCAGTCCTCCGTCCCCTCCGGAACCAGCGTCGGCGGTGCTATCAGCACCACCTCCGCGCCGAGGGTCCGCAACAGGTGCGCGTTGGAACGGGCCACCCTGCTGTGCAGCAGGTCGCCGACGATGCCGATCCTGCGGCCGGATATCGATCCGAGCCGCTCGCGCAGGGTGGCCGCGTCCAGCAGCGCCTGGGTCGGGTGCTCGTGCATCCCGTCGCCCGCGTTGACGACCCTGGTTCCGGTCGGATCCAGCCACTCGGCGATCCGGTGCGGGGCACCGGAGGCCTGGTGCCGCAGGATCACGCAGTCCGCTCCGGCGGAGGACAGGGTGCGCGCGGTGTCCCGCAGGGATTCCCCCTTGCTCGTGGACGAGCCGGAGGCGGAAACGTTGATCACGTCCGCGCTCATCCACTTGCCCGCCACCTCGAAGGAGACCCTGGTGCGCGTGGAGTTCTCGTAGAACATCGTGATCACGGTGCGCCCGCGCAGGGTCGGTAGTTTGCGCACCTCCCTGCCCAGCAGGGTCTGCTTGAGCGCGTCGGCGGTGTCGAGCACGGCGGTCGCGGTTTCCGAGTCGAGCCGCTCGGCCGTGAGCAGGTGCCGCATCACTGTTCCTCTCCGGCCGAACCGGTGGCACCGGAATTCGCGCTGTTCGGGTGGTCGGGCTCTTCGGTGGAGGACTCGCCGGTGGGACGGGAATCGTCCGCCGCGGCCCCGGGGGCGGGTTCGGGGCGCCGGAGCAGCACGGCGTCGGTGCCGTCCACCTCGGTGAGGCGTACCGCGACGTCCTCGTTCCGGGCCGTCGGCACGTTCTTGCCCACGTAGTCGGCCCGGATGGGCAGCTCGCGGTGCCCGCGATCCACCAGCACGGCCAGCTGGACCGCTCGCGGACGTCCCTGGTCGCGCAGCGCGTCCAGCGCCGAACGAACCGTACGCCCCGAGAACAGCACGTCGTCGACCAGCACGACCAGCGCACCGTCCACCCCTTCCACGGGGACGTCGCTGGCCTCGAGCGGACGGTTCGGCTGCTGACGCAGGTCGTCCCGGTACAGGGTGATGTCCAACGCTCCGGCGGGCGGGTGCACACCGGTGAAAGTGGCGATGCGCTCCGCGACGCGCCGGGCGAGTGGAGCACCCCGGGTGGGGACACCGAGCAGGACGACGTGGTCGCCACCGCTGTCGAGCGCGGTCTTTTCGATGATTTGATGGGCCATTCGGGCGACAGTGCGCGCGACGTCGCCGGCCGAGAGCAATTCACGTTGCCCGGCCGGGGCCGTCGCGTCCGCCGATTGGCGTGACGCCACGGGGACCTCCTTCCCCGCCTCACTGGACGGGCCGTTAAAGGACGCCTGGATCCCGGCAACCGCCGGGCTTGCCCTGTACGCTATCAGCGTCGGGGGGTCAATCGCCGGGGTGGTGTAGCGGGATTCGTGCCACATTCACACCGAGAGCAACTTGACCTGGTGACGCTCGCGAGCGACCATTACTCTCCGTATCAACACAGAGCGTTCCTCCCCGGCAACTGAAACTAGGCTGACGGGGCGAATGAAACGGAGAAACGCCACATGGGCGACTACGCCAAGGCGCTGGGCAGCAAGCTCCGCGCTATCCGCCAGCAGCAGGGTCTTTCGCTGCACGGCGTCGAGCAGAAGTCAGGCGGGCGGTGGAAGGCCGTGGTCGTCGGGTCTTATGAACGAGGTGACCGCGCGGTCACCGTGCAGAAACTCGCCGAACTGGCCGACTTCTACGGAGTTCCGGTAGCCGAACTACTTCCGGAAGGCCGCGTCCCCTCCACCGCGGAACCGGCGACGAAGGTCGTCATCAATCTGGAGCGGCTGCAGCAGCTCCCCGCCGAAAAGGTCGGGCCGTTGGCGCGCTACGCGGCCACGATCCAGAGCCAGCGGGGTGACTACAACGGCAAGGTCCTGTCCATCCGGACCGAGGACCTGCGTTCCCTGGCCATCATCTACGACATGTCACCGGGCGAACTCACCGAGCAGCTCATCGACTGGGGAGTCCTTCCGCCGGAGGCCCGCCCGTCGCACGAGGAGTGAAGACCCGGTACCCGCATCCGCCCCGGCGGATGCGGGTCCACGCGGGAGAGGCGCCCGCCGTGAACCGCTCGCAGCACGTCCACGGACGGCCCGGCACCGGCGGACACGGCCTCGGGATCCGAGCGGGAGCAGCACCGCTTCGGCCCCGGACCCGGCGCGCAGCGGCAGAAACCCGCCGAAACGTTTCGGTCCCGCCTCCCGACGATCGGGAGGCGGGACCGAAACGTTTCCCCGCCACCGTGTCCGGACCCCGAGCGCGAACACGCGGGCGCGCGGCGCGGAGGGGCGTGAACGGAGGTCCGGGCGCGAAACGACGCCCCCGGACTCAGTCCTCCTCCTGGCCGCCACGCCCCGCTTCAGCACGGCGCTGACCGGATCCGTCCGCGGCGTCCTCGACGTCGGCGGAGTCGTCCGCGGCGGTCCCACCGTCGTGTTCCCGCTCCGCGGAGTCGTCCCGCGAACCGCGCATCGATTCGCGCTCGTTCTCGTCGATGCCGGACAGCCTGCCCAGCACACCGTTGATGAACCGGGGGGAGTCGTCCGTGGATAACGCCTTGCCGAGCTGAACGGCCTCGTCGATCACCACGGCGGGCGGGACTCCGTCCCCCCACAGCATCTCGAAGAAACCGAGGCGCAGTACCGACCGGTCCACGATCGGCATCCGCGACAGCGCCCAGCCCTCCGAATAATCGACGATCAGCTCGTCGATGCGCTCCCTGTGCTCGGCGACCCCCGAGACGAGCGTCACGGCGTAGTCGCTGACGGCGGGAGCCTCCGTCGAACCCACACGCTCCTTGAGCAGGGTCTCGGGATCCAGCTCCCTCAGGTCGGACTCGTACAGCACTTCCACCGCGCGTTTGCGGGCCTTACTACGTTCGCCCAACTCATACCCTCTTTCCGGCGCGCGGTCCTCGACGGAACGGCCGAACCGACGAGCTGTTCGAACTGCGGGACCCGGTCACTTGACACGCCCCAGGTAGCGACCGTCCCGCGGATCCACCTTGATCTTCTCGCCGGACTCGATGAACAGCGGCACCTGGACGGTGGCCCCCGTCTCGAGCTCCGCGGGCTTGCTTCCCCCTGTGGAGCGGTCCCCCTGCACCCCGGGATCGGTGTGCGCGATGCGCAGCTCGACGGAAGCGGGCAGTTCCACGTAGAGCGGCTCGCCCTCGTGACGGGCCAGCGTCACGGTGCTGTTCTCCAGCATGTATCCGGCGGAGTCGCCCACCGTCTCCGGCGAGACGCTGATCTGTTCGTAGGTATCGGGTTCCATGAACACGTAGTCGACGCCGTCGTTGTAGAGATAGGTCATCTCACTGCGGTCGACATTCGCGGTTTCCACTTTGACGCCGGCGTTGAAGGTCTTGTCCACGACCTTGCCGGAAAGCACGTTCTTCAGGGTGGTGCGCACGAAGGCGCTGCCCTTGCCCGGCTTCACGTGTTGGAAACTGGTGACGGTCCAGAGCTGACCGTCGATGTTGAGCACGATTCCGTTCTTCAGGTCGTTCGTGGTGGCCACGGTCGGAGTCTCTCCTGTGGTGCAGGCTGCAGATGTTTCGCCGATTCGAGCTGGCGCGCGACCGAGAAGCGGGTTCGAGCGCGCGTTGCCTCACCTAGAGAACGACGAGTTCCTTCGTCGTCAAGGTGAGCAACTCCGGCGTGTCCGCACGCGCGACCAGCGTGTCCTCGATGCGGACGCCGCCCCACCCCGGCAGATACACACCGGGCTCGGCGGTGACCGCCATTCCGGCCCCGATGGTACCTTCTCCTCTTTGGGACAAGGCCGGTGCCTCATGGATCTCCAGGCCAACACCGTGGCCGAGACCGTGCAGGAACTGTTCGCCGTACCCAGCCCCGGTGATCACGTCACGCGCCGCCGAATCGACGTCGCGCACGTCGGCGCCGGCCCGGATCGCCTCGCGCCCGGCCGCTTGCGCGGTCGCCACGAGATCGTAGATCTCGCGTTGCCAGCTCGCGGGCTCACCGAGCACGACGGTGCGCGTCATGTCCGAGTGGTACCCGTCGACGAGCGCTCCGAAATCCATCTTCACGAAGTCGCCCGCGGAAAGCCGGGTCGGTGTCGGCCGGTGGTGCGGCACGGCCGAGTTCGCACCGGCGGCCACGATCGTCTCGAAGGACGGCCCCGTGGCGCCGTTGTCCAGCATCCGGCTCTCGAGTTCCCGGGCCACTTCCAGTTCGGTCCGCCCCGGACGCAGCCCCCCGTGCTCGATCAGCTCCGCGAGTGCCCGATCCGCTGCCGCACAGGCCATCCGCAGCGCTTCGATCTCGCTCTCGTCCTTGACCAGACGCTCCCGCTCGACCCGGCCGGGAGTGCGGACCAGCTCGGCGGAGGGTGCCGCGTGCTCCAGGGCGTCCCTGCCGTCCACCGTGACGTGCTGGCTCTCGAAACCGACACGGCGGTACGAACCGACACGGGACTCGACGCGCTCGGCGAGCCGCTGCGCGCTGGCCCTGTCTATGAGGTGCTCCAGCTCGGGCACCTGCTCGGCGGCCTGGGTCTGGTAGCGGCCGTCGGTGCAGAACAGCGTGTTCCGCTCGGCCTCGACCGAGTCGGCTGCGTGCACCAGCAGGGCCGCGTTGGATCCCGTGAAGCCGGTGAGGTACCTGATGTTGAGCAGGTCGGTCACCAGCATCGCGTCCACCTCGCTGTCGCGCAGGTGGGCACGCAGGGCATCCCGGCGATGTACGTGCGTTTCGGGCATGCCTGGCAGCTTAAAACCCCGGCCCCCGGCCCCACCAATTCGGTCGACGCCCGAGCGGTGCTCCCGCCCTCGCCCCGCCGATCACGCAAAGTCCCGCCGCGGCTCCAGCGGGCGTTTCCACCTGCGCCACGGCGGTCCGGGGCAGGAACGAGCCCGCCGCGGCCGGAGCCAACGCGACCAGAGCACCACCCCCCTCTCGCCCGTGGCCCCTTCGTTCCGATCTCACGAAATCACGGACACGTGCCCGCCATCGCCCGTCTCCGGCCCCGAAGCCTCCTCTTCGACGATCCAGTTCGGCCCGGATCGACTCGGCCCCGAAGCGCCGAGCACGTGTTCTCCGGTCGCCATGCGAATTTCCTTCTCACCCGGTGAGCACCCGAAGAGCGAGAGTGCCGCGCTCCGTTCCGCGCGAACGGAGACGAACCGAATTCGTGCTCACAAAACCCGCGGTGCGCGTCGGTCGACCCCGTGCCGAATCCACCCGTCGATTTCCGGCCGATCGGCTCGATCGATCGACGGAAGCGCCGACCGGAGCGAGTGATCCGTGTCAGCGGTCGTTGGCGCTCCCCCGGATGACCGGAAGGGGAGAAGCGGGAAACCGCCCGTTCAGTCGCCCAGCCGCTCCCCCGTCAGGGCCGAGAAGGCGTGCACCTCGTCCGTGCGGAAACCGACCCGCACCCGCTCCCCCGCCCGCGGCGGGGTGCGGGAGTCGACGCGCACCACGAGCCGTTCCTCGTCGCCGTCCCCGGTGTCGACCACCCCGTGGCACAGCGCCTCGGCACCGAGTTCCTCGACCAGCTCCACCGTCAGCGGGATCCCCTCGGTGTCCAGGTACAGCGCTTCGGGGCGCAACCCCACCCGCAGGATTTCGGCCCCCTCCGCCTCGGCGGCCCGCAGCACCTCGCGCGGCAGCGGAACGGTCGTTCCTCCGAGCGAGGCCCCGTCCGCGTCGAAGGCGGCCGTGGGCAGGTTCATCGCGGGGGAACCGGTGAAACCCGCGACGAACGCGTTCGCCGGGCGATCGTAGAGCGCGCGGGGGGTGTCGCACTGCTGCAGCACACCCTCGTCCAGCACGGCTACGCGGTCGCCCATCGTCATCGCCTCGACCTGGTCGTGGGTGACGTAGACGGTGGTCACTCCGAGGCGGCGTTGCAGCGCGGCGATCTGGGCCCGGGTGGAGGAGCGCAGCTTCGCGTCCAGGTTCGACAGCGGCTCGTCCATCAGGAAGACCTGGGGCTCGCGCACGATGGCTCTCCCCATCGCGACACGCTGCCGCTGCCCCCCGGACAGCTCCTTCGGCTTGCGGTCCAGGAACTCCTCGATGCGCAGCAGTCGCGCCGCGTTGCGCACCCGGTCCGCGATCTCCGTCCTGTCCATCCCGGCCATGCGCAGCGCGAAACCCATGTTGCCCGCCACCGACATGTGCGGGTACAGCGCGTAGTTCTGGAAGACCATCGCGATGTCCCTGTCCCGCGGCGCCAGGTGCGTCACCTCGCGCGAGCCGATGTGTATGGCGCCGTCGTCGACGTCCTCCAGGCCGGCCAGCATTCGCAGGCTGGTGGACTTCCCGCATCCGGAGGGACCGACGAGCACCAGGAACTCCCCGTCGGCCACGTCGAGCCGTAAACCGTCCACGGCGGGGTGCTCGGCTCCCGGGTAGTGGCGGGTCGTCCGGTCGTAGGTGATCGTTGCCATCGTCGACTCCTCTCTCGTGCCTTTCCGAAGATCTCCGGTCGTGTTGACGACCGACGCGGTCCTTCCGGCGCCGCCGAACCCCCGTCCGGGCAGCCCGAGCCGCCCAAACCCCAGGCAGGAACTCCCGATCAAGAGGCCCGCTCCAGCGCAAGCGCTCTGAGCCCGAGCAGTCGGCACCGCCGACTCTCGCTCAACTCCCCGGAAGCACCTGGATCTTGCGGCCACTTCCCGCGCGGAATCCGCTGACGGCCTGCTCGTAGGATTCGAGCCCGAAGGCGTGGGTGATCATGGTGTCGGCGTCCACCACCCCCGCGCCCATGAGTTCGACCGCTCGCGCGTAGCTGTGCAGCACCGCCATGCTGCCGACGATGGTGATCTCGTCGTTGTAGACCCGGAAGGGGGAGAACGAGGCGGTGGCCTCGCCGGGGGCCACGCCGAACTGCTGGAAGGTCCCCCCGCGGCGCACCCGGGTGAGCCCGTCCTCGATGGCCGGGATCGCGCCGGTGCAGTCCACCACCACTTCCCAACCGTCCGAACGGTGCAGCCGGGCCGCGTCCGTGCTCGTCGCGTCGGCACCGAGCCGCTCGGCCACCCGGAGCCGCTCCTCGTTGAGGTCCACGACCGAGACCGAGACGGCACCGTTGCGTTTCGCGAGCTGGAGCATCAGCAGCCCCATCGTGCCCGCTCCGTAGACGAGGTAGTGCTCACCGAGCTCGCGGGGAAGCCGGTCGAAACCGCGCACCGCGCAGGAGAGCGGCTCGATCAGCGCGGCGTGCGCGGTGGTGACCCCTTCCGGCAACCGGTGGCAGTTGGCGGCCGGAGCCAGCGCGTACTGGGCGCAGGCACCGTCGCGGGTGACCCCGATGGCGTTCCAGTTCTCGCACAGGTTGCCGCGTCCCACCTCGCACTGGCGGCAGGATCCGCAGAACAGCGAGGGGTCCACGGCCACCTGGTCGCCGACCCGGGGGCCGGAGACCGCGCCGCCGGTCGCCACGACCGTTCCGGCGAACTCGTGGCCGGGAACGATCGGGTAAGGCGCCGGGGCGAAGTCCCCGTCGAGTATGTGGATGTCGGTGCCGCAGATACCGCAGGCGCCCACTTCGACGACGACCTGCTCGGCGCCGGGGGTCGGGTCCTCGACGGTGGTTACCGACAACTCGCCCGGCTTCTCGATGACTACCGCGCGCATGAGTTCAATCGCTCCTCTGGGACTGGGGGACGTCACCGGGAAAGTCCTCGGCCGCGGGCACGGGGGTGACCCGCACCTCGGTGCCGTGTTCCCGGATGGCCGCTATCTCCTCGGCCGGGGTGGCCTCGTCGGTCACCACCAGGTCGTAGGCGTCGACGCCACCGTGCGCGTAGGTGGCCGTCTTGCCGAACTTGGAGTGGTCGACCAGCAGCACCCTGCGTTCCGCTGCCGCGCACATGGCCTCTTTGATCTCGGCGAACTCCTGTATCGGGTGAAAGAGCCGCCCCTGCGCGACCGCGGTCGCCGAGGTCACGGCCAGGTCGGCGCGCAACCGCGAGAGCCCGCGCAGCACGTCCGGGCCGGTGCACGAGTCGAACTCCTCGCGGAAGCGCCCACCGATCATCAGCACCTCTCGCCTGCCTCCGGACAGGGCGCGGGCCACCCCGAACGAGTTGGTGGCAGCGGTCAGCCGCTCGATTCCCGTGAGTCTGCGGGCGAACGGCAGCAGCGTGCTGGAGTCGTCCAGGATCACCGTGCTGTCCGAACGCACCTCCCCCACGGACGCCGCTGCCATGGCCTCCTTCTCGGCCACGTGCAGCCCCACCCTGAACCGGGTGGCGGTCTCCATCGTCAGCGAGGGGAACGACTCCACCCGGCCGCGGAACTTGCGCAGCAGGTGTCTGGCGGCGAGATCGTCCAGATCGCGGTGCATCGTCATGAGACTCACCCCGAAGCGCGCTGCCAGTTCGTCTATGCGGGCTCGTCCGCTGTCGACGACGAAGCGCAGGACCTCCTGCCTGCGCTGTTCCACTGCTGCTTCCGACGGCCGGGCGGCGACCATGGGACCTCTGCCTTTCGCTCGCGGCTACTCCTGCGGATACACCACGGCCTTGACCACCGTCTCGTCCCGCGCGGACGCGGTGAGGGCCTCGGGAACCCCGTCCAGTCCGAAACGGTGCGTGACGAGCCTGTCCAGCTCCACCGCACCGGAGGCGGCGAGCGCTATGGCGGTCGGCCAGGTATTGGCGTACCGGAAGGTACCCGTCACCTCGATCTCCCTGGTCTGCACGTGGGACAACGGCAGCGGGAGCTCGTCACCGCCCATGCCGACGAAGACCACCCGTCCGGCACGACCGACGGTGCGCACCGCCTCCGCCGCCGCGGTGGGGTTGCCGGAGCACTCCAGCAGCACGTCGGGTTCGTAGCCGAACTCGGAGAGCGGGCGATGCCGGACGTTCACGGCCGTGCAGCAGACCAGCTCCTCGGCCGTGCGCAGCCTGTGGTCGACGACGTCGGTGACCACGATCTCGGTGGCTCCGAACGCGCGAGCGGCCTGGGCCGCGAGCAGCCCGACGGGTCCAGCTCCGGTGACCAGCACCCGCGCGCCCGGCGCTATTCGCGCCTTGCGGCAGGCCCACACGGCCACCGAGAGCGGTTCGATCAGCGCGGCGGCCTCGTCGGACAGGTCCTCGGGAACCGGGTGGACGAACTGCTCGTGCAGCGTGACGTACTCGCTGAAGGCCCCGTCCACCGGCGGGGTCGCGAAGAACCGCACCCCGGGGCACAGGTTGTAGCGCCCCGAACGGCACTCGTGGCAGGCCAGACAGGGCACCCCCGGTTCGAGGGACACCCTGGTCCCCGGCTCCCGCCCGGTGACCTCGGAACCGCGGGCCACGATCGTCCCGGAGGCCTCGTGCCCCAGGACCAACGGCTCGCGGACCACGAACTCACCGACCCTGCCCCGCTCGTAGTAGTGCGTGTCCGAACCGCAGGTCCCCACCGCCGACACCCGCACCAGCACCTCGTGCGGGCCCGGTTCCGGGACCGGACGCCGCTCGACGACGACGTCCTCGACCGCGCGCAGCACGGAGACACGCATCGATTCCGTTGATTCGGTCATTCTCCAGTCACCGCTCCAAGAGTCAGGCCGGTTACCAACCACCGGCGAACTGCCAGTCCCGCCAACATCATCGGGACCACGACGAAGGTGCCGATCGCGCAGAGCTGGCCCCAGTCGATTCCGGCCTGGGTGACCAGCTGGCTGGCCGCTATCGGCAGGGTTTGCGAGTCCGGACCGCTGAACACGAGGGCGAAGGCGTAGTCGTTCCACGCGAACACGAGGCAGAGCACGAAGGTGGTGACCAGGCCGGGTTTGGTCAGCGGCAGGGCGACGTGCCGGAACGCCTGCCACCTGGTGCAGCCCTCGACCAGCGCGGACTCCTCCAGGGCCGGGGGCAGGTCGGAGAAGAACGAGCTCAGCAGCCAGATCGCGAACGGGAGGTTGAACGTCATGTAGGCGAGCACCAGCCCGGGGATCGTGTCGATCAGCCCGAGCTGGCGGAACATCAGGAACAGCGGCAGCACCACGGCGGCGATGGGGGCCATTCGCGTGGAGATGATCCAGAAGGACAGGTGCCTCTTGCCGCGCATCTCGCTGCGGGCCAGCCCGTATCCCGCCGGTGCTCCCAGAACCACGGACAGCACGGCGGACAGCCCGGCCGCGGCCACGCTGTGCCACAGGTACGGGATCAGCTCGTTTCCCCCGGTGAACAGCCCCGCGTAGTGCTCTCCGGTCGGGGTGAACAACCAGCTCGGTTCGGCCGAGGTGATGGCCGTGGCCGGTTTGAACGAGGAAAGCACCATCCACACGAGCGGCACCAGGGTCCACAGCAGCGCGAGGCCGAGCACCACGAGGATCACGACCCGGGTGCCCGTGCCGGTCCGGTCCAGCGGGCTCGACCGCGAGCCCTCGCGGGGCGACCGCTTCGTGCTCGCGTGTCGTCTCTCCTGCTCAACGGCTTCCTGCTGCCCCGCCGATTCCGCCCGGCGGGGGTTCGGAGTGTCCAGCACGCTCATCTGGCGAGTCCCTTCCGGTCCAGCATCCGCACGAACAGCCGAGCCACCACTATGGACGCGAACAGCATCGCCAACCCGACGACGGCGGCGTAGCCGAAGTCGAAGAACCGGAAGGCCGTCTCGTACAACCGAACCGGGACGATCTTGGTCGCGTTGGCCGGACCGCCGTTGGTGGTGACCCAGATGATGTCGAAGTAGCGGATCGCGTCCATCGCGCGGATCAGCAGCGCGACCAGCAGCACGTTGGATATCGAGGGCAGCACTATGTGCCGCAGCGTCTGCCAGCGCCCGGCGCCGTCCAGCGCCGCCGCTTCGCGCAGGGTGGGCGGCACGGCGGAGAGCCCGGCCAGGGTGATCAGCGCGATCAGCGGTGTCCACTCCCAGACGTCCATGGCCACCACGGCGGCGAAAGCCGTGAAGGTGCCTCCCAACAGGTCACCGTCGTAACCGACCCGCTCCAGCAGCCAGGTGTAGAGCCCGAACGTCGGATCGGTGAGGAACCTGCCCAGCAGCCCCACTATCACCGGGGCGACGAACATGGGCAGCAGCAGCAGGCTCAGCACGAGATTGCGCCCGCGGACGAGACGCCACACGCACAGCGCCAGCACCACGCCGAGCACCATTTCCAGCCCCAGCGTCAGCGCGAAGTAGCCCGCCGTCCGCAGCCAGAACCACCCCATCTCGGGGTCGGTGAAGAAGCGCCCCCAGTTCTTCAGCCCGGCGAAGTCCAAGCGCATCCCGCCGAGCAGCCGGACATCGCTGAAGCTCATCACCACGATGGTGAGAAACGGCAGCACGGTCAGCGCGGCCAGCGGAACGATCCCGGGAAGCATCATGCGCCCGGTGAATCCGACACGACGCGGCGCCGCCCCCTTCCTCCTGCGCCTCACCGGCTCTCGCACGTCCTCGGAAGTGCTCATTCCGCTGCCACCCACCCTCGGGAGACGATGCGGTCGATGTGATCGCGCGCGTCACGCATCGCCCGGCGTGGCGCGGCGTCCCCGGCCAGCATCCTCGACAGTTCGGTGTATATCGCGGTGTCGCACTCGTTCCACATCGGAATCTTCGGGCGCAGGCCCGAGTACTCGGGTTTCCAGGCCTGCTGCACGGCGGGCGCGGTCAGCATGGTGGGCATCCCGGTCGGGCGCTGCTGCGCGCGCCGGATCTCGGGGGCCCGGTAGATGGAGCTCCGCGTCGGGGTGGCCCCTCCGACCTCTCCGGTGAGGTTGCGCAGCTGGGTTTTGCGGGAGGTGGCCCACTTCAGGAACAGCCAGGCCGCGTCCCGCTCGTTGGGGGCGGTGTTGCCGTTGATCGCGATCCCGGCCCCGCCGTACATGTTCGCCGACTTCGCCGGGCCGCTCGGCAACGTGGTGTAGCCGACCCTGCCGGGCAGGGACCGTTCGTTGTCCGCGGCGAACTCGTGCCAGTTCGGGCACATCGCGACTCTGCCCGCCGCGAACGCAGCGCCGAGACCCGTCCAGTCCCACGTGGTGGAGGCGGGGTCGGCCACGGAGAGCAGCCTGCGGTAGAACTCGGCTCCGGCCAGGGCCTCCTCCGAGCCGAGCGTGCTCGGCCCCGGATCGACCGCACCGAAGCGCCCGATGTGCTCCCCGTTCTCGAAGTACTGCCCACCGTGGGCGAACAGCACGTTGGAGAAGTCGCACATCAGGGAGTCGTGCTGCTTGGCCTGGTGTCCGGTGCCGTAGGAGACCTCGTCGACGTTGTCGTTGAACCACTCGGCGATCCGGTAGTACTCCTCCCAGCTCCGCTGTGGCCCCGGGGTCGGATCGAAGCCGAGATCGTTCGCCATCCGCTCGTGGTGGGCCTCGAACAGGTCCTCGCGGTACTGCCAGATCATCGTCGCGCAGTCGTAGGGCAGCGCGAGCACCCGGTCGCCCCGGCCGAACCGTCCCGAGACGTCCATCTGCAGCGGGAAGAAGTCGGCCAGGTCCGAGTCGTCACCCGGCAGCGAGTCGTCGGAGGCCGGTTCCCGCAGGTCGACCAACCCGTCCGCGTAGGGTGCCAGCACCTGGTAGGAGTCGGCGTAGATGATCTGGTACTGGGACTGCCCCGAGGCCAGGTCGAGCGCGACCTTCTGCACCAGCGCGGACAGTTCCAGGGTCACGATGTTGACGTGGATCCCGGTCAGCGCGGTGAAGCGTTCCGCGTCGGCCGCTATGGCACTGGTCGGGGCGGTGTTCTCGGAGACGAAGTTGAGCGTGCACCCCGCGAACCGCCTCCACGGATCGGCGGTGTCGCGTCGTCGCACGTCGCCGCGTGTGGCACAACCGTTCAGCAAACCTCCGGCCGCGAAGGCGGCTCCGCCCGCGAGCGCACCCCCGAGGGTGCGTCTCCTGCTGATCACGGACGGTTCCTGATCGACCATCAGCCCTCCCGACACTCACTCGTACGTGTGATGCGAGTCATTATTATCAAAGAAGAATCACTTTGTTAACACTTTCTGCGATATCTATTCGCCGACCACGGGAGGACCGATACCTGGCCGCACCTCCCTCCGCGACGCGGCACGCCCGGCACGTACCCGGGAGATGAGGCATCGTCACGGACGGGGAGGAGGGGGAATGGCACCGAGCCCGGCCTCGCGAGGAGGCGACGAAGCCGAGGCGGCGATCGTCGGAACGGGACCGAACGGGCTGGCCGCGGGCGTGCTGCTGGCCCGCAGCGGTCTGCGGGTTCATCTCCACGAGGCGGCGGACCAACCGGGCGGCGGACTGCGCTCGGCACAGCTCTTCGACAGCTCGGTGACCCACGACATCTGCTCGGCGGTGCACCCGATGACCGCCTCCCCCTTCTTCCACCGCTTCGGGCCGGTCCGGGACGGAGTCCGGATGCACACCCCCGCCCTCAGCTACGCGCACCCCCTGGAGGGGGGCGGCGCCGCACTGGCCTACCGCGATCTGTCCGCAACCAGCGCACGTCTGGGGACGGACGGACACAGGTGGGATCGACTCATGCGGCCGCTGCTGGAACACACCGGAGGAGTCACCGAAACCATGCTGTCCGACCTGCGGAGACCGCCGTCTCCCCGCGCGGCCCTGCTGATCGCGGAGCGGCTGCTGCGCCACGGCACTCCGCTGCCCTCCGGGTTCCGCGGGACGAAAGCACCGGCGCTCTTCGCCGGGGTGGCCGCGCACGCGGGCAGCCCACCGCCCGACCCCGCGGGAGCCGGCGTGGGACTGCTGCTGGGCCATCTCGCGCACACGAAGGGCTGGCCGGTCCCCGAGGGGGGAAGCCACCGCATAGCCGAAGCCATGCTCGACGACCTGCTGGCACACGGCGCCCGCGTGCACACCGGAGATCCGGTCGAGGACCTGCGGCGACTGCGCTCGGCGCGCGCGATCCTGCTCGACGTGGCCCCGCGCGGACTGCTGGCCTTGGCGGGAACGCTTCTTCCGGACGGCTATCGCAGGCGGCTGGAGCGCTACCGCTACGGAACGGCGGCGGCCAAGGCCGACTTCCTGGTCTCCGAACCGGTCCCGTGGCGGAACCCCGAGATCAAGCGGGCAGGCACAGTGCACCTCGGCGGGACCGCCGACAGGATTCGCGCGGTCGAGGGGTCCACCGCGCGCGGTGAACCGGTGCCGGACCCGTTCGTGCTGGTCTCCGAGCCGGGCAATGTGGACCCGACCAGGGCAGCCCCCGGCAAGTACCCGGTCTGGGCCTACTGCCACGTGCCCAACGGCGACACGCGCGACCCGGTGGAACTGATCCGGGGCCGGATCGAGCACTACGCTCCCGGATTCTCCGAAACCGTCCTGGAAAGCAGTGGAACCTCGGCGGCGCGGCTCGCGGAGTACGACGCGAACTACCCCGGAGGCGACATAAGCACCGGAGCCGTGGACCTGCTCCAGACCCTGGCCCGCCCGACGTTGCGGATCGTCCCCCACAGCACACCGCTGAGGGGGGTCTACCTGTGCTCCTCCGCCACCCCGCCGGGCCCCGGGGTGCACGGCATGTGCGGCTACTGGGCGGCCAGGGCCGCGCTGCGCCGGGAGTTCGGAGTCAAGGTCCCCCCACCACTCGACTGAGGCTTCCGGCGGCTCGGTTTGCCCGGGTGGTCACTTGGCGAAGCCTCTCGCGGTCCCTCGCTGCGCGACCTCCGCGGTAGCCCCGAACGAGCGGAGGGCGTCCCCGGCGCAGCCCTGCCGGGGGCTCCGGCGGGAACTGTTCAGCTCTGTTGCTCGGCCAGCCAGCGCAGGGACATCGCGTAGCCGAACACGCCGAAACCGGCGAGCACACCGGTGGCGATGTCCGAGAGGTAGCTGTGCCCCCGGAACTCCTCGCGGCGGTGGACGTTGGACAGGTGCACCTCGACCAGCGGGGCCCGCAGCTGGGCGCAGGCGTCCCGCACGGCCACCGAGTAGTGCGTCCAGGCCGCGGCGTTGAGCACGACGGGGCGCTGCTCGTCGGCCGCCTCGTGCAGCCAACCGACCATCTCTCCCTCGTGGTCGGTCTGGCGAACCTCGGCACCGATCCCGAGCTCGGCGGCCGTGCGCTCGCACAGGTCCACCAGATCGGCGTAGGTGGCGCGTCCGTACTTGTCCGGTTCGCGTTTGCCCAACCTGCCGAGGTTGGGCCCGTTGAGCACCAGCACGTTCAAAGGAACACCCCCCGGTCCGACGACTTGGCCCCGCCCTCGGCCAACGCGGAGTAGGCCGCCGCGAGCAGGGAGGGGTCGGGGGCCTCGAGCCTGCCCGGCTTGGCCAAGCCGTCCAGCACGACGAAGCGCAGCATCCCGGAACGGGTCTTCTTGTCCACCTTCATGAGTTCGAGCAGGTCGTTGAGCGCGTCCGGGTCGTAGGAGGTCGGCAGCCCCAACCGGTCCAGGACCGCGCGGTGCCGGTCGGCCGTCTCGTCGTCCAGCCTGCCCGCGAGACGCGCGAGCTCGGCCGCGAACACCAGACCGATGCTCACCGCGGCTCCGTGCCTCCAGCGGTAGCGCTCCCGGCGCTCTATCGCGTGCGCGAGGGTGTGCCCGTAGTTGAGGATCTCGCGGTGGTGCGACTCCCTCAGGTCCGCCCCGACCGCATCGGCCTTCACCTTGATCGCCCGCGCGACGAGGTCGGGCAGCACCGAACCGGTCGGGTCGAGCGCGGCCTCGACGTCCTGCTCGATGAGCCGCAGGATCTCCGGATCGCCCACGAACCCGCACTTGACGACCTCGGCCATCCCGGCGAGCAGTTCGTTGCCGTTGAGCTCCTCCAGCGTGGCCAGGTCCACGATCACCTTCGACGGCTCGTGGAACAGGCCGACCAGGTTCTTGCCCGCCTCGGTGTTGATCCCCGTCTTACCGCCGATCGCGGCGTCGACCATGCTCAGCATCGTGGTGGGCACGTGCACCACACGCACCCCGCGCATCCAGGTGGCCGCGACGAAGCCCGCCAGATCGTTGACCGCGCCTCCGCCGAAGGAGACCACGATGCCCTCGCGGTCCATGCCGACCTTGCCGAGCACCTCCCAGCAGAACCCCGCGACGGCCAGGGTCTTGCCGTCCTCCGCGTCGGGAACCTCCACCCGGTGGGCGTCCAGGCCCGCCTCGGCCAGTTCCTCGCGGACCGTCTCGACGGTCTCGGTGAGGGTCGGCTGGTGCACCAGGGCCACCACGGAGGCGTCTCCGAGGACTTCGACGAGCTCACCGAGAAGACCGCGCCCGACCAACACTTCGTAGGGTGTTTCGGCGTTGACTGGAATCCGGTCCGGCTCGCTCATCGTGTCCTCTCACTGAAGTGTTCCGTTCGGGCCCTCGGAGCTTCGCCGGAGCGGAACCACCCGCCGGGCCCCGCCGCGGGAGATCCGGCATCGAGCGGTCGCAGCGCTCAGCCTCCGAATAGTCTTCATATTGTCGCGCCGTCGCTCCGGGGAGCGGAGGGTGGGTGATCGACAGGAGCGCCGTCGCGGGCACCCCGCTACTCGGCGGGCACGCCGCCAGGGGCCGCGTCCTCCATGCGCAGGACGACCCGCTCGACCACCGTTTCCGGAGCGAGCTCGTCGGTGTCGACCTCCCAGTCCGCGACCTCGCGGTACAGCGGCAGCCTGTCCCGCAGCAGCGCCTGGAACGTCGCCCGCGGGTTCACTCCGGTCAGCAGCGGCCGCGGAGCGGACAAACCGGTCCTGCGCACCCCCTCGGCGAACCCGACGGACAGGAAGAGGACCGGACGATCGGCCAGCAGCTTCCGGGTGCCTTCCGCCACGACGGCGCCGCCTCCCAGGGCCAGCACTCCGGTGTGCTCCCCGAGCGCCTCGGCCACCGCGCGCTCCTCGATCTCGCGGAAGACGGACTCGCCGTCCACGGTGAAGATCTCCGGTATCGGTCTCCCGGCCAGCCGTTCCACGTCCGAGTCGGTGTCGCGGAACCCGACGCCGAACCGTTCCGCCAGCAGACGTCCGACAACCGTTTTGCCCGCCCCCGGAGGGCCGGCGATCACGAGCCGAGGGTTCATGCCTGTTCCTTCCAGCTCTCGGCGCGCCGACTCAGTGCCGCGAAGTACCCTTCCACGTTACGCCTGGTCTCGCCGAGGGAGTCGCCGCCGAACTTCTCGAGCGCCGCCTGGGCCAGCACCAGCGCCACCATGGTCTCGGCGACCACGGCCGCGCGCGGGACGGCGGTGACGTCCGAGCGCTGGTGCATCGCCTGGGCCCGCTCGCCGGTACGCACGTCCACCGTGGAGAGGGCACGCGGCAGGCTGGATATCGGTTTCTTGGCCGCGCGCACGATCAGGGGTTCACCGTTGGTGATGCCGCCTTCCAGGCCGCCCGCCCTGTTGCTGGAACGGCGCACCCACTCCGGCCCCGCCGTCGGGTGGAGCTCGTCGTGCGCGGCACTGCCGCGGCGCCGGGCGTTGGTGAACGCCTCGCCGATCTCCACCCCCTTGACCGCCTGGACGCTCATCAGGGCCTGGGCCAGCCGCGAGTCGAGCTTGCGGTCCCAGTGCACGTGCGATCCCAACCCCGGAGGAACTCCGTGGGCGATCACCTCGACCACCCCGCCCAGCGTGTCGCCGGAGGACTTGGCCGCCTCCACCTCCGCCATCATCCGCTCGGTGGCGCCGTCCCCGAAGGCGCGGACCGGGTTCTCGTCGATGGTGGGCAGATCCGCGGCGGTCGGGAGCGCGTCGCTCGCGGCGTCCACGTCCCCGAGCGAGACGACGTGGCTGACCAGCTCCACCCCCAGCAGCTGGCGCAGGAAGCACCGCGCCACCGTGCCGACCGCCACCCTGGCGGCCGTCTCCCGGGCGCTGGCCCGTTCCAGCACCGGCCGGGACTCGTCGAAGTCGTACTTCTGCATACCGGGCAGATCGGCGTGACCGGGTCGCGGACGGGTCAGCGGCTCGTTCCTGGCGAGCGAGGCCAGCACCTCCGGGTCCACGGGATCGGCGGCCATGACCTGCTCCCACTTGGGCCACTCCGTGTTGCCGATCCGCACGGCCACCGGGCTCCCCTGAGTGAGTCCGTGGCGAATCCCTCCGACGATTTCCAGCTCGTCGGACTCGAAATTCATCCGGGGGCTACGGCCGAACCCCAACTTCCGACGTTCGAGCTCGGCGAGGATGTCGGACGTGGTGACCTCCACTCCGGCCACCATCCCCTCCAGCACCCCCACCAAGGCAGGACCGTGTGATTCCCCGGCGGTCATCCAGCGCAGCACGCCTGTGATCCTGCCACGAAACGCCCCGCACCGAGTACCTCGGGGGCGAATCGGGCAGCGTACTTCGTCAGGACGGCCACCCGGGCACACCGACCACCAGCCACGCCGACAGCGCCATCGCCGGGCCGTGCGGCACCGTCCGCCTGCGGAGGATCCCGGCCGTCACGAGCGTCCCCACGGCGGCGCCGAGCATCACCACCGGGACGAGCAGCGGCGTCACCCCTCCGATCGCGAGTCCGAGCAGCACGGCGAACTTCACGTCACCCGGACCGAGCGAAGACGGCCCGATCAGGCGCACCGTCGCGTAGGCTCCCCCGAACACCGCCGCCCCGACCAGCCCCCACAACGGCAACCGGGCGGGGGCTCCGAGCACGGGGGCGACGAGCAGCGCACCGAGGACGAGCGCGCAACCGCCCAGGGTGAACACGTCCGGAAGCCGCCGGTGCCAGAGATCGCACCCGGTGAGCAGCACGATCAGCCATCCCGTGATCAACTGCGTCGGAAGCCACCACGGTGGGAAACCCCCGAACGACACCGACGACACCGCGCAGGCCCACACCACCGCCACCGCGAGGTGGCACCAGCGGGCCGGCACATCCAGCTCCGGGCACCGACGTCGTAGGATCCACCGCCCCATCCGACCGCAGGCCGGACCGGGCAACACCGCCATCGCGGCGGGAACCAGCACGGAAAGGATCATGCTCCGAGGGTTCCCGCCCCACTCCGACGACGCTGTCCAGCACACCCCTCCGCAGGGCGTGTCGGACACGGTGGAGCGCCGAGCACCCGGTTCCGGGCACCCGCCCCCGGGACCGGGCGGGAGGTTCCTCCGGAACGAGCGCCCGGCGACCGAAGCGGAAACCCCCGGTCAGGAATCCACCGTGAACAGCGGGTCCCCGCCGGAGACCTGCGCGTCCTCGGTCATGTCCGACAGCTCGTCCTGGCCGACCTCGAGCGCCACGACCGGGCACACCGCGGAGTACCCCTGTTCCTCGACCTCGGTCGGATTCCAGGTGACGATCTCCTGACCGGCCCGCACCCGGTCTCCCTTCGCCGCGTGCAGGGTGAACCCCGCGCCCTCGAGCTTGACGGTGTCGATCCCGAGGTGGACCAGTATCGCCCTGCCGTCCCCGGTGGACACCACGAAAGCGTGCGGATGCAGGGTGGAAAGCGTGCCGTCCACCGGGGCGACCGCCGCGGCGCTTCCCCCGTTCGGCTTGACGGCCACCCCCGGTCCCACCATCGCCTGGGAGAACACCGGGTCGGGCACCTCACCGAGCGGAGCCGCGAGCCCGGCCACCGGACTGACTACTCGAATGCTCACAACAAGTCCTCGATATCGCTCGCGATGGTGTCCGCCTCCGGGCCGACCACGACCTGCACGACGGTGCCCTGCTGCATGACACCGTGCGCGCCCGCGGTCTTCAGGGCGGCCTCGTCGACCTTGGAGCCGTCCTCGATCTCGCAACGCAGCCGTGTGATGCACGGTTCTATCTCGACGATGTTCCCCTGACCGCCCAGGGCGGCCAGAATCGCCGCTGCCTTGTCCTCGGCCACCGAACTCCTCCAATTCCGATCCTGCTCGCGCCGGAGCGCTCCCGCTCAGCCAACCATGCCGCCCCGCCTTCTTCCGATGTCGAACCGGCAACGAATCGACCATCCGCTTGACACTCGTTCGACCGGAGGCGCAAGGTTCCCTCCAACTGGTTTAGACCTTACCGTACCAATCTCGGGATACGGTACGAGCGACTCGACGGACGGTCGGTCCGCGGTGCCCTCCACCCCGAGGAGGAACACCGCGGCGAACCGTCCGCACATCAACGAAACCCGTCCCCCCAAAGCACCGGTGTGTCCAGGAGGTACTCGATGAGCACCAGCGCCAGCCCGTCCTCGGGCGGCAGTAAGACCTTCGCCCAGTTGCAGCGGCTGGGCAAGAGCCTGATGTTGCCGATCGCCGTGCTGCCTGCGGCGGCGCTGCTGCTGCGCCTCGGCCAGGACGACCTGATCGGCGCCATCCCCGGCATGGCCGACATCGGAGCCGTGATCAGCTCCGCCGGCGGGGCGCTGTTCGACAACCTGCCGCTGCTGTTCGCCATCGGTGTCGCGATCGGCTTCGCCAAGAAGGCCGACGGTTCCACGGCGCTGGCCGGGGCCGTCGGTTACCTGGTGCTCTCCGGAGTTCTCTGGGGGATGACCGACACCGAGGCCTCCACCGTCTACAACAAGGGCCCCTACGGGGTGCTCGGCGGAATCATCGCCGGTCTGGTCGCCGCGGGCCTGTGGCAGCGCTACCACCGGATCAAGCTCCCCTCCTACCTGGGCTTCTTCGGCGGGCGCCGCTTCGTCCCCATCGCCACCTCGGTCGCCATGCTGATCATCGGCGTGGTGCTCGGCCTGATATTCCCCTACTTCGACATGGTGCTCACCGGATTCGGCGAGGCGGTCACCGGAAGCGCCGTGGCGGGCGGTGGCATCTACGGGGTGGTCAACCGGATGCTGCTGCCCTTCGGGCTGCACCACATCCCCAACTCGGTGGTCTGGTTCCTCACCGGGAACTACCAGGGCGAACGAGGAGACATCAACCGCTTCTTCGCCGGCGACCCGACGGCGGGGACGTTCATGGCCGGTTTCTTCCCGATCTTCATGTTCGCCCTGCCCGCGGCCGCGCTGGCGATCTACCACTGCGCCAAACCGTCACAGCGCAAGGTCGTCGGGGGTATCATGTTCTCGACGGCGCTGACCGCCTTTCTGACCGGCGTCACCGAACCGCTGGAATTCTCGTTCATCTTCGTGGCCTGGCCACTGCTCATCGTGCACGCGGTCCTGACCGGAACCTCGATGGCACTGGTCAACTTGCTCGACATCCACCACGGATTCGGTTTCTCCGCCGGAGCCATCGACTACCTGCTCAACTTCGGGATCGCGCAGAAACCGCTGTGGCTGATCCCCATCGGGCTCGGCTACGCGGTCATCTACTACTTCCTCTTCCGCTTCATCATCACGAGAATGAACCTACCGACTCCCGGCCGGGAGGAGGACGAGGACACCGAAGGAGCCGATTCCGAGCCGAGCGCCACCCCCTCGGGCAGCAGCGGTGATTCCGGCACCCCGAAGACGGGCGGGACCTGAAGCACCGTCAGCGCACGGCCCGCGACATCGGAACAAGAGAACGGAAACGAACGGATGCCAGAACGACACGTCACCGTCGCGAGCAAGGTGGGGCTGCACGCACGCCCGGCCGCCATGCTGGCGAAGGCCGCTGCCGCTCAATCGGTGAAGATCACCATCCGCAAGCAGGAGACCGACCCCGTCGAAGCGGCCAGCATCCTGGGGCTGATGACACTGGGCGCCGCCCACGGCGACGAAGTCGTGCTGGCCGCCGACGGTGAAGGCGCCGAGGACGCGCTGGACCACATCGCGGAACTGGTCGGAAGCGAGCTCGACGGTTCCTGACCGAGCGCGGGGACCGGTTCGCGGTGAGCCGGTCCCCGCACGGCTCACTCCCCGAGCTCCCCGACCAGCGGCAACGGCAGCTCGCCTCCCGTCGCCGCGGAGAGCGCATCACGCATCACCGCTCTGGGCGCTCTCTCCCCGGTGAACTGCTCCACCTGGCCGAACGACTGGTGCAGCAGCATGTCCAGCCCGGTGGCCAGTCTTCCTCCCCCCTCGTGCACGGCGGTGGCCAGCGGGGTAGGCCACGGGTGGTAAACGACGTCGAGCACGAGACGGGCCCGGGCCAGCTCGTGCGCACGCTCGTCAACGGCCCCCGCGGGCAGGGTGGCGACCACGACATCCGACTCCGCGGCCGTGCGCGCCAGGTCCGTGGAGTCCAACCGCCGCGTGGTAACCCGCACGCCCAGCCGCTCGGCAGTGGCCAGCGCGTCCTCGGCCCGGGCCGGCTCACGGACGGCGAGGATCACCTCGGTGATCCCCAGTTCCGCGAACGCGGCCAGCGCGGCCAGCGCGGTGCCCCCCGCCCCCAGCAGCAGAGCACTACCACCTCCCGCGAAACCGCCCGCCGCGCGCAGCGCCCCGACGATCCCGTCCACATCGGTGCAGTCCGCCGCCCAACCGGCGTCCCGCGTCCGAACCAGCGTGTTGGCCGCCCCCACGGCACGTGCCCGTTCCGTGGCGCTGTCCGCCAGAGCCAGTGCCGCCTGCTTGCCCGGCATCGTCACGGAGAGACCGACCCAGTCCTCCTCCAGTTCCCCGGCCAGCCGGCCCAGTCCCTCCGCGTCCCGTTCGACGCGCTCGTACGACCAGTGGTCCAGCCCCAGCGCGCGGTAGGCGGCTCCGTGCAGCACGGGGGACAGGGAGTGTTCGACAGGGGAACCGACCACTCCCGCGCGGCGGGGCCGTGGTTCCTCGTCCCGCGAGACCCTCTCAGTCATCCTCACCACCTCGTTCCTCCTCTTCCCCGGAACCGCCCGCGTGGTCGGCGCCTCCGCTGAGTTCCGCTCATCAGAACCCGCCGAGCAAATCGAGTCCCCGGAAAATCCTCCACTCCGACGCGGGCGCTCTGAGCCCATGCAGGATGCTCGACCGCGGGTTCTCCCGCGGTGCTCTCGCGAGGAAGGCCCGACGTCGTGCAGGCCGCCACCCGATGTCGGCCCTCCCCGGAGCGAGAGCCCGCGAGAGGTTCCGCCACGAACCACCCACGCAGACCGGGGTGTCGCACTCTCCTGCTCAGTAGGCGCCGTTGCGTTTGGCCTTCTCCTTGGCCTTCTCGTGCTCCTCGATCGTCTTCGAAAAGCACGAGGTGCCGTCCTTCTGGCACTTGACGAAGTACATCCACTCCCCCGGAGGTGGATCGGCAGCCGCCTCGACGGCATCCGCGCTCGGCGCGGAGATCGGGGTCGGTGGCAACCCCTTGGTCCGGTAGGTGTTGTACGGTCCCTCCTCGGCCCGGTTCTCGTCCTCGGTCAGCAGCGAGGGCTCCTCCAGCAGGTAGTTGATCGTCGAGTCGAACTGCAGCCTCATGTCGATGTCCAGCCGGTTCTCGACGACCCTGGCCACCTTGCCGAAGTCCTTCCCGATGCCTTCGCTCTGCACCAACGAGGCCACTTTGACCAGCTCGTAGGGGGAGTGCTTCGTCCCGTCCGCGATCTCGGGGAAACCGATGGAGCGCATCTTCTCGAAGGAAGTGCTCAACACCGAACGCAGCACCTGGGGAGCGTCGGCCGAAGGCTCCACGTGGTAGATGCCGGGCAGGATCAGCCCTTCCAGCCTGCGCTTCGGGTCCGGCGCCTCGGCCGCTCCGGAGGCGGCCCACTCGGGAACGCCGAGCTCGGGCAACGGCGTCTCGGCGGCCGCCCTGGTCATGTCCTCCTCGCCCGCGCAGTCGGCGGAGTCCTCGCTCCCGCCGCAGGCGGCCTTCCCCAGCAGGGAGAGGACGCCGGGCACGACCTCGTCGTCCGGACCCACGTGGTCCGCGAGCCGCATCCCGCCGCGGATCTCCACCCGGCCCTCTCTGGCCTCGTCCGAGACGATCCGGCCCACGGCAGCCTCTCCGGACATCCTGGAGCGCATCGAGTAGAAGCCCGGCTGAATCCCGGTGATCTTCTTGTTCTCCTTGGCCGCTTCGACGAAGGCGGCGGGCGAGGCCACCACGTCCTTCTCCGCGAGCGTCCGTCCGATGGCGCTGGTGGTGTCCCCCTTCTCGACCCGGATGACCACCTCGCCGCTGCCGGAGCCCTCGTAGTCCTCGTAACCGCCGAGGCTCAGCAACTGCGACGTGCCGTAGACAGCGCCGCTGACGACGATCAGCAACACGAGCAACCCCGCCACTGCCGTGACGATCCTGCGCCGTCGTCGTCTGCGGAACCGTTCGCTTTCGGCGTCCTCCTGCCTGCGCAGCTCCGATTCGTCACCGGCTTCATCGGTGAACAGGCCGAGATCGTCGTTCACGCCAGCGTCCTCCCAGCGAGCCTTCCGAAAAGCCCCGTTTCCGTCGCTCGGTCGATCGGCCCGAGCGGAGCGCTCCGCCCCGGTGTTTCCGGTTCGACGGGTCGCACCGCGACGACCCGTTCGACCGGGCCCGTCAACCGCCTCCTCCCGCAGCACGACGGAACGCGCACCACGAAGCCGACTCGGCGGGCACGCCCCCGGTCATACCGAGAGCACCCCTCACTCGCCTCGGCCACGCGCGTCCAGCCAGGACTGCAGGATCTCCACCGCGGCGGCCTGATCCACCACGGCACGCTGACGCTTACCACGAATCCCGCGGTCGGAAAGCATCCGTGTGGCCGTCACGGTAGTGAGTCGCTCGTCACTCAAACGCACCGGCACCCCGCCTGCACGTGCTTCCAGGGCATCGGCGTAGGAGCGTGCGATGTCCGCCGACTGCCCGTGCCGCCCAGCCAGGGTGACCGGCAGGCCGACCACGATCTCGACGACCTCGTACTCGTTCACCAGCTCGACGAGCCTGCTCAGGTCGGTCTTACCGGACCGGTCCCTTTTGAGGGTGCTGAGCGGAGTGGCCAGCAGGGGCGCCGGGTCGCTCACCGCGACGCCCACTCTGGCCTCGCCCACATCCACACCGATGCGCCTGCCCGGACCGGGGTCGGCACGCCCCTTCTCCCCGCCGGCGCTCGTTTCGGACTCGGGTTGCTCGGCGCTCACGCCCGTGCCACCACCTGCTCCAGCTCTTTGCGCAGCGCGGCGACGGCGGTGTCGATCCCGGAGGGGTCGGACCCGCCTCCCTGGGCCATCTCGGCCTTGCCGCCACCGCGTCCACCGATGTGCGCGGCGAAGGAGGGCACCAGCTCTCCCGCGGCCACACCCCTGTCCTGCGCCTCCCGGTTCGCCGCGACGACGAAACCGACCTTGGAGGTCTCCGGGTCGCCGGAGAACAACGCCACGACGGAGGGGCGGGAACCGAGTTTGCCGCGCACCTCACCCGCCAGGGCCCGCAGGGAGTTGCCGTCCACACCGTCGGCGACCCGCTCGGCGGCCAGGCTCACACCGTCGATGTCGACGGCTCGCCCGGCGATCTCGCCGGCGGACTGCAGCACCTTGGAGATGCGGAGCTGCTTGAGCTCCTTCTCCGCGTCACGCAGCCGGGTGAGCACGCTGTCGATGCGGTCCGGCAGGTCCTCGGCCTTGACCTTGAACCTGTCGGCCAGCTCGTTGACGAGCATGTGCTCCTTGTTGATGTAGCGCATCGCGTCCATGCCCACCAGCGCCTCGACCCGGTGCACTCCCGAGCCGACGGAGGTGTCGTTGACGAGCTTGACGACGCCGAGCTGACCGATGGACCCCACGTGCGTCCCCCCGCACAGTTCCCTCGAGTAATCGCCCATGTCGATGACGCGGACCTGGTCGCCGTACTTCTCCCCGAACAGGGCGACGGCCCCCATTTCCATGGCCCGGTCCATCGAGGTGGTGTAGGAGCGCACCTCGACGTCGCTCTGCAGGTAGTCGTTGACCTCCTCCTCGACCCCCCCGAGCACCGAGCCGGAAACGGCGGAGGGCGCGGTGAAGTCGAAACGCATCCGTCCGGGCGAGTTCAACGAGCCCGCCTGGGCGGCACGTTTCCCGTAGGCGTTGCGCACCGCCGCGTGCACCAGGTGGGTGGCCGAGTGCGAGCGGGCGATCGCGTGCCTGCGTTCCGCGTCGACGCTGGCCTCCAGCCTGGTGTCCACCCCGACCTCGCCGCCGAGGACCTTGGCGCGGTGCACGAACAGCCCGGGCACGGCCTGCTGCACGTCGGTGATCTCCAGTTCGACGCCGGGACCGACGAGCCGCCCCGTGTCGGCTATCTGCCCACCGCCCTCGGCGTAGAACGGAGTGCGGTCGAGAACCAGCTCGACCTGGCTGCCCTCTCCCGCGGCCGGAACGGGGGCACCGTTCCGCAGCAGCCCGAGCACACGGCTGGTCCCCTGCAGGTCCGTGTAGCCGATGAACTCGGTGGATCCGTTCTCGTCCAGCAGGTTGCGGTAGGTGGACAGGTCCCCGTGGGCGGTCTTGCGCGACCGCGCGTCCTCCTTGGCGCGCTGACGCTGCTGCTCCATCAGGTCCCGGAAGCCCTGCTCGTCGACGGACAGCCCCTTCTCGGCCGCCATCTCCAGAGTGAGGTCGATCGGGAACCCGTAGGTGTCGTGCAGCTGGAACGCCTTCGTGCCGGGCAGCTGCTCGGAACCGGACTTGCGGGTCTGCTCCACCGCCGTGTCGAAGATCTTGGAACCGGCGGACAGCGTGGCCAGGAAGGCCTCTTCCTCGTTGCGGACCACCGAGTCGATCCGGTCGAAGTCGGAGTCGAGCTCGGGATAGCCCGGCGACATGGACTCCCGGACGACCTTGGTGAACTCCCCGAGCACCGGCTCGTGCACACCGAGCAGCCGCGTGGAGCGCACGACCCGGCGCAGCAGCCTGCGCAGCACGTAGCCGCGCGTCTCGTTGCTCGGGGTGACCCCGTCCGAGACCAGCATCATGCCGGAGCGCATGTGGTCGGCGATCACCCTGAACCGGACGTCGTCGGAGTGGTTGTCCCCGTAGCGCTTTCCGGAGAACTCCTCGGCCTTGGCGATCACGGGACGGACCAGGTCGGTCTCGTAGACGTTGTCCACTCCCTGCAGCAGGCAGGCGACCCGTTCCACTCCCATACCGGTGTCGATGTTCTTCGTCGGGAGCTCGCCGAGCACCGGGTGCCCGTCCTTGGGGCTGCCCTCGCCCCTGATGTCCTGCATGAACACCAGGTTCCAGATCTCGATGTAGCGGTCCTCGTCGACGACGGGGCCGCCCTCACGGCCGTACTCGGGACCGCGGTCGTAGTAGATCTCCGAGCACGGTCCTCCCGGGCCGGGCACCCCCATGTCCCAGTAGTTGTCGTGCGCGTCCCTGCGCTGGATGCGCTCCGGGGGCAGGCCGCTGACTTTCTGCCACAGCCGCTCCGCCTCCGCGTCGTGCTCGTAGACGGTGACCCAGATCCGGTCCGGGTCGAATCCGAAACCGCCGGAGTCCTGCGAGTTGGTGACCAGGCTCCAGGCGTGCTCGATGGCCCCCTCCTTGAAGTAGTCCCCGAAGGAGAAGTTGCCCGCCATCTGGAAGAACGTGTTGTGCCTCGTGGTCTTGCCCACCTCGTCGATGTCACCGGTGCGCACGCACTTCTGGATGCTCGTGGCACGCGGGTGGGGGGCGGGTGCGTCGCCGATGAAGTACGGCTTGAACTGCACCATCCCCGCGTTGACGAACAGCAGGTTCGGGTCGTCGAGGATCAGCGAGGCGCTGGGGACCACGGTATGGCCCCTACCTCGGAAGTGTTCGGTGAAACGTTTGTTGATCTCGTGGGTCTGCACGGTGAAGTCCTTCTACGCGGATGCGGCTGCCGGCGCGGAGCAGGCGGGGCGCCTGGTCGACGTGAGCACGACGGGCTCGCGTCGAGGGTCAACGCCCCGCCCGACGAGCTCGGCGCGCCCGCGAGTCCGCACCGTCGATGGTTCCGGCCATCCTGGTGACGGGCCTGGCCCCATTGTCGGGGCCGTCGACGGTCCGCTGTTCGCGGCCGCCGGTCACGATCCCGGTCCGCTCGCTCACGCTCTCGTGGAGTTCGTGTTCGCGCTCGGTCATTCCGGCGCGTACGTCCGCGCCGAACGAACCGACCGCTCCGGCCAGTTCCCGTACCGCGTCACCGAGTTGATCGGCCACACCGACCGGCGTGGCCTTGCGCGCGGTCTGGCCGACCTTGCGACTCAGCGCGACGCCCGCGGCGACACCGGCACCGAACAACAACAGACGACTCACTTACGCCCCCTTTTGCGCCTGCGGGAGTGCCTGCCCACGGGCTCTTCGCCGCGTTTGCGACGGGCGCGCAGGGCCTTGCTCACGCCGTAGGTGAAAGCGGCTGATTTCACCAGCGGGCTTCCCAGTGTAGCGGTGAACAGCGAGGACAGTGCGGACACGTTGCTGGAGACCGACTGGGCGTTGGCCGTTATGCCGTCGACGCGGTCCAGTTGGGTGTTCACATGGTCCAGAGTCGTGTTCGCGCCGGTGAACAGCGGATCGGAATTCTCCTGCGCCTTGCGGATCGCGTTGGTCGCCTCGTCCAACGTGCGGCCGAGCTTGACCAACGGGATCGCCAGCAGCACGACCAGCAGCACGAAAGCGCCTGCTGCGATCAGCGCGGCGATCTCGGTGGGCGTCACGTGTCCTCCCGGGTTCCAGCTGACTCGTGCGGCCGCCCCGCCGAAGAGCTCGGCACGGCGGCTGTGATCGCGGTCAGGCTATCGCGCCCGTCGTGCTGACACGCGCACGGCATTCCGCACACGTCGTTTTCGGCGAATCGCGACGGGTTCCGCGAGCAGCTCGGTTCCGGCCGGGCGAGGTCGCGTCCCGCAGGGTCCCCAGGGCACCCGAACAGCGGTGTGCCGGAACGGCGCCGTCCGCGCGGTTCACGCCCCCGGTTCCGAGCCGGTGATCCGCGGAGAGCCCCGGTGCCAGGTGGCAGGCGCAGGATCGGCCACCGCCACACGATAGATTGCACTGTCGTCCACACTTCCGGCGGCGACGGAACATCAAGGGGGAGCGCTCCGAATGGGCGGAGGGGCCGGTTCGGCCGGATCACCGAGAGAACTCATCAACCGCGGCACGCTGGCGGTCGTGCTGGTGTTCACCTTCCTGCTGAGCACCATCACCGGGGTCAGCTCGGGAATGCGGGCCGCCACCGAACGCGACGTGCTGCGCGCCGACGGCGCGGACCGCATCGTGGTCTCCTCGCTGCCGAGCATGACCACCAGGGGCAACCTCAACGCCCGGAAGCTGAACCTGATCGAGGCCGTCGCCGGGGTCGAGCAGGTCGTCCCCGACTATCCTTCCTCGCTGCGGGCTCCGGAGGGGGACAGCGCGCTTCCGGAGTTCTCGCTGGCGGTGCGCTCCTGGGGCAGTTACGTGCCGCCGCCGCTGACCGAGGGAACCGTGCAGGGCCCCCTGCCTCCGGACGCGATAGTGGTGCCTGCTCGTTCCCAGGGGACCGACTTCACCCGGTACCTCGGCCGGACGATCCGGATGAGCTACACCGTCGCCTCGCCCGATCCGCGGAAGCCACCTCGCGACGAGGGCGCCGACGAGAAGAGCGCGGCGGAGCAGGAGGCAGCCGAGCAGGAGGGCGACGCCCAGGAGGAGGGGGCTCAGGAAGAGGAGGCCCCGGCCGGGGGAGCTCCGGACGAGACGGCTCCGAGCTCTCCGCCCAGCTTCAGCGAGACCATCGAGCTCCGCGTCGCCGCGACCTACGATCCCCGCTGGCACGCGGACGGGTCCGACACGGCCTACGTCGCCCCGCGCACGGCCGCGATGCTCGCCGCCGCGGACACGGGGCAAACGCCGGAGGCACTGCACGGCGGTTCGGGGGCCGAGCGAGTCGGTGTCCTGGTCGACGAGGCGAGCGACGTGAACTCCGTCGCGGCGCGGCTGCGGGAGATGGGCATCGGCGCTTTCCCGCTGGTCGAGCGTGAGAAGAACCTGATCAGGACGGTCGAGCTCTGGCGCTACGTGGCCCTGTTCGGGGTGCTGATCAGCGCGGCCCTGCTCGGCGCCTCCGGAGTGCGGCGACTCACCCTCGGTGAACTCGACGGGCGCGGCGTGCTCGGCCGGGCTGCCGGCATCGGACTGGTTGCCGGGGTGCTGGCCACCGGACTGGGAGTGCTGGCCGCCCTGGCACTGCGCGCCCCGATGGAGGCGTTCCTGGGACTGCGGATCCAGTGGTTCACGCTGGTGCCCGGGGGTGTGCGGACCACGGTGTCCGTGCTCGCGCCCGCCCTGGCCGCGGTCGCGGGAGCCGCGATCGGCTCGATGCGCAAACCACGGACCGGGTGATCTCCGAGCGGCCGTGGCCCGGGGCGCCCCGGGCCACGGCCGTCGAGCCGCCCGGAGAGCTCCTCCACGGTGACCGTGCCGTGAAGGAGCTCCGAGGGCTCACCTCACCCGTTGACCGGGCTGACCGGCCCGCTGCCGTCGAGCACCCCGACCACGTTGCGGGCGGCCAGCATCGCCATGGCCGTCCTCGTCTCCGTGGTGGCCGATCCGAGGTGCGGCGCGAGCGCCACGTTGTCCAGCTCGAGCAGTTCCGGGTCCACCACGGGTTCGTTCTCGAAAACGTCCAGCCCGGCCCCGGCTATCGAACCTTCCCGCAGTGCCAGCGCCAGCGCGTGCTCGTCGACCACGGGACCGCGGCTGGTGTTGAGCAGCACAGCCGAGGGCTTCATCCGCGCCAGCGCCGAGCCGTCGATCAGATGACGGGTCTCCGCGGTGAGCGGGCAGTGCAGGGAAACCACGTCGGAACGCTCCAGCAGCTCCGACATGGGCAGGTACTCGGCGCCGACCTCGTTCTCCGCTTCCTCCGCGGCCCTGTGCCGCGCGGTGTAGACGATCTCCACGCCGAAGGCCCGCGCCCTGCGGGCCACCGCCCGGCCGATCTGGCCGAACCCCACGATCCCCAGCCTCTTGCCCTGCAACCCGGAACCGAGCATGAAGGAGAAGTGCCACGCCCAGGGCGTCCTGGAACGGAGCAGCCGCTCCCCCTCCCCCAGCCTGCGCGTGCACATCAGCAGAAGTCCGAAGGTCAGGTCCGCCGTGGCGTCGGTGAGCACGCCCGGGGTGTTCGTCAGCAGCACCCCGCGCGAGTCCAGCGCGGGCACGTCCACGTTGTCGTAGCCGACGGCGACGTTGGCCACCACGCGCAACGAGGGGCCGGCCGCGTCGAGCATCGCCCCGTCCACGCGGTCGTGCAGCATCGAGACGACCGCGTCAGCGCCGCTGACCGCCTCCGCCAGCTCGTCCGGAGTCATGGCCCGGTTCTGACTGCACAACCGGACCTCACCGACCGACTCCAGCAGCCGCACGGCCGAGTCGGGTATCCACCTGGTCACCACTGTTCGGGCGTTCACTCACTCGTCCCTTCAAGAGAGATCGGTCGCCATGCCCCGGAGGGGCCTCTCAGGAAGCGGCCAAGCCGCTCCGCGTCCGTGGTTCCGCACGGAGTCCGTGCAGGCAAGCCGATCCGCCGCGCAGCGCAGCCCGCGCGAAGCATCAGTCGTCGGGTTCTCCGCGCACTATCCCGCGCAGCTTCGGAAGCCGTTCGGCCAGCGTGCGCTCGCCGCCCCGTCCGCTCGGTTCGTAGTAGTCCGTTCCGACCAACCGGTCCGGCGGGTACTGCTGCGCCAGCACCCCCTCGGACCTGTCGTGCGGGTAGCGATACCCGACGGCATTGCCCTGCCGGTTCGCTCCCGCGTAGTGCCCGTCCC
The DNA here is from genome assembly GCF_013408175.1 of Actinopolyspora biskrensis. Lineage (GTDB taxonomy): Bacteria > Actinomycetota > Actinomycetes > Mycobacteriales > Pseudonocardiaceae > Actinopolyspora > Actinopolyspora biskrensis. The sequence continues at coordinate 258,542 of NZ_JACBYW010000001.1, read as the reverse complement.
GCAGATGAGCCGGAACCGTACCCGCCTTCCCCGCGCGCACGTCGGCCAACGCGGCGTCCACGGCCGTGATGATCGCGTTGGACTTGGGGGCCGTGGCCAGATGCACGGTCGCCTGGGCCAGCGGGAGCCGCCCCTCCGGCATCCCGATGAACTGAACCGCCTGACTCGCGGCGACGGCGCTCTGCAGCGCCGTGGGGTCGGCCATCCCGACGTCCTCGCTCGCGTGCACCACGAGACGACGCGCTATGAAACGCGGATCCTCCCCCGCCTCGACCATGCGGGCCAGGTAGTGCAGCGCGGCGTCCACGTCCGAGCCGCGGATCGACTTGATGAAAGCGCTGATCACGTCGTAGTGCTGGTCACCGTCCCTGTCGTAGCGCACGGCGGCCTTGTCCACCGTGGTCTCGACGGTGTTCAGGTCGATCGTCGTCGCCCCGTTGGTCTCCGCGGCCTCGGCAGCGGCCTCGAGAGCGGTCAACGCCCTGCGGGCGTCCCCGTTGGCGAGCGCGACCAGGTGCTCCTCGGCCTCCTCCACGAGCCGGTACACCCCGGCCAGGCCACGCTGCTCGGACACGGCCCGGCGCACCAGATCCCGCACGGCCGCGTCGTCGAGCGGTTGCAGCCCCAGCACCAGGGAGCGGGACAGCAACGGCGACACCACGGAGAACGACGGGTTCTCGGTGGTGGCCGCCACCAGCAGCACGGTGCGGTCCTCCACGGCCGAGAGCAGCGCGTCCTGCTGGGTCTTGGAGAAGCGGTGCACCTCGTCGATGAACAGGACGGTGGCCTCCCCGGAGTGCCCCAGTCTGCGACGTGCCTCCTCGATCACGCCGCGGACTTCCTTCACACCCGCGGAGAGGGCGGAGAGCGCGACGAACCTGCGTCCGGTGGCCTGCGAGACCAGGCCGGCCAGCGTGGTCTTGCCCGTTCCGGGCGGCCCGTGCAGCAGCACGGACGCCGGGGCGGCCCCCTCCACCAGACGCCGCAGCGGAGCTCCCGGCCCGAGCAGGTGGTCCTGCCCGATCACCTCGTCCAGGCTCCGCGGACGCATCCGCACGGCCAGCGGTGCGTTGTCGGCAAGCCGTTGTTCCGCGCGCTCCTCGGCGTCGTTTCCGAACAACCCGTCATCGAGAAGCCGGTTGTCGAACGAACCGGTGTCGAACAGCCCCTCACTCACGCCTTCGACGCTACCCGCGTCCCCCCGCACCGGTGTCGCGGGACGACCGGCGCGGAGCTTCCGGATCCCGCGGAACACGGGAAGGCCCCGGACCGGCCCCGGCAGGAAGGCCCTCCTCGGGTGTCGTCCGTCCGGTCGTCCGAGCTCGGGCGTCCTTCGGCGCGGGCAGCGCCGAAGGACACCCGAGCGGCTGGTGCCGCCGCGGGAGGACCCGCCGTCCGAACACCTCCGACAATCGGGGCGAGGAAGTCCTACCGGGGCTCGGGGATCACTTGGCGTTCGGCATGGCGAGCTCGACGTCGCAGGCGCTCTTGCGTCGCTGCTCCGCCCAGTTCTCCACCGCCTGGTGGCAAGCCAGGTCGAGGTGCCGCACCGGGGTCAGGTCCACGTGCGCGCTGCGCGTTACCGGCAACTGCTCCAACCTGTCCTGCAGCTGGGGCAGCCGCAGGAAGGTCGCGTTGCCGTGCAGGCGGACCTGCGCGTGGTCCTCCTCGTGCTCGACCTCGACCGAAAGCCGGGAAACCTCCCAGGCGGTCTTGATCACGGCTGCCACCAGACCGGTCAGCGTGCCGATCATCAGGTCGGTGCCCACGATCATGCCCGCCGTCAGCACCAGGACGAACGCCTCGGCCCGCTGCTCACGAACCAGCTTGGCCACCTGGCGCACCCCGAGCAGTTTCCAACCCGCGTGCACGAGCAGCGCTCCGAGGGTCGCCAGGGGAATGTAGGAGAGCACCCCGGGAAGCAGCATCACGAACAGCAGCAGCCAGATCCCGTGCATCACCCGCGAGAACTTGGTCCGCGCCCCCGCGTGCAGGTTGGCCGTGCTGCGCACGATGACGGCGGTCATCGGCAGGGCACCGAGCAGTCCGCAGATCGTGTTCCCGACTCCCTGGGCCATCAACTCGGTGTTGAAGCGGGTCTTGGGACCGTCGTGCATCCGGTCGACAGCGGCCGCGCTGAACAGGCTCTCGGCCGAGGCGATCAACGCGAAGGTCAGTATCGACCCGAGCACGGCGAAACTGGTCGCGGCACCGAAGGCGTCCGGGGTGACGATGTTGACCGTTTCCAGCAGCGAGCCCACCTGGATCGTCTCCAGCGGCAGCCCGAGCACGGAAGTGAGCAGGGCCGCTATGCCGACACCGACCAGCGGGGCCGGAACGATGCGCAGCCGCTGGGGCAGCCTGCCCCACAACGCCATGGTCAGCAGGGTGACCACGGCGATGGCCAGCCCGGACCTACCGGTGGAAGTGGTCAGCACCGAGTTGAGCAGTTCCGGGAGCCCGGAGAACTTGGCGCTCGTCTCGGAGGGTTGTTCCATCCCTCCGACCGGGTAGATCTGGCCGAGGATGATCACGAGACCGATCCCGGCGAGCATCCCCTGCACCACGGAGGGGGATATCGCCCGGAACCACGTCCCTATGCCGATCAGCCCCAGCAGGATCTGCAGCAGGCCCGCGCCGAGCACGACCACACCGAGCACGGCCAGCCCGTGATCGGCGACGGTGGAGGCCACCAGCACGGTCAGGCCCGCGGCCGGGCCACTCACCTGCATGGTGCTCCCCGGCATGCAGCCGACCACGATCCCGCCGACGACACCGGTGATGATGCCCAGTTCGGCGGGGACCCCGGAGGCCACCGCGATACCCACGCAGAGCGGCAGCGCCACCAGGAAGACGACCAGGGAAGCGCCGAAGTCGAAACCGAACGTCTGTTTGTGCCGGTGAATTGGCCCCGCGGTGCTTTCCGATTCGGGGCGGGGCGATTCGAGCTGTGCAGTCACGTCTCACTCCGTGGAGGTCGTACAGGCCGCGTGCGTCCTCATCGGATACACGCGGTCCCGCAGGAGTCGTCAGTCGAAATACGTCGCTGGTACGAGCGGCAACCTTTCCGGACACGAAGCCCCCGCAGGAGTGACTCGTTTCCGGAAAAGAAGTTTGAATGAACTCGCGTCTTCGCGAGAGAGAATTCGGCGGGGACACCCGCGGACTTGGACAGGCAGTGTTTCGAATCCGGTTCGGGACCGAGGGATCCCGGCGCCCGGTGTCGAGCACCTAACGGGATCCTGTCGAGTGAAACCGACGGTTTCCGAAAAGGCCTGTCAGTGCCCGGCGGTGGAGCCGTCAGCGCCGCGCAGCCGGAAACGACTCCGCGGTCGCGCAACCCGTCCTGCCGGAGCAGTGGGCCATCACCTGCGATACACCTGAAGTCTGGCCTGCGAGTGGGTGGATTCGCACAAGCCGCGTCTGCTGCCCACGGCCCGCACTACCCTTGAACAGTTTTCATGTTTATCGCGCGTCAGGCTCACCCGCGCCTCGGAAGCCTTTCCGCGCAGGACCTGGTGGCCCCGTTCTCCGGTTCTGCGGCCGAGCACGGCAACACCGGAACGCTTGCGCAGTTTCTCCGTCTCGCAGGGAACGCTGTGCTCGGTTTTCTGCTCCGAGGACGCGGACCTGGTCACCTGAGTCGTCGCACCGGCGGCGTGCACGGGGGTGAACGCGACGAGCACCACCGCGAACAGCAGGAACAGCACCGTTCGCAGTGCCGCACCAAGCCTGGTGTCCACTGTCCCCCCCGGCGAACGCCCGGACGATTTCCTCGGCTGAGTCTGTCGAGTCGGCTCAATCGGCCGACACGACCAATACTACTGAAGAAATGTTTCCTCGAGGTGAACTCGCGCTGGTCCGAACCGGTACGAAAATGCCGCACCGATCCACGCGGACACAAGAAAGTGAGAATTTTTTCAGGTCAACCGAGGGGCGGCCACGTCCGACGACCACGAAAAGTGAAACACGTCTCATTTCGACGTCCGGCACACGCGAACGCGACGAAGCCGCACCCACCATTCCGGTGAGTAACAATTTTCTCATATGCCGGGAAGCGACTCACTCTTTCAGCGGAAAGCGGGATAGGGACGCAGTTCCAGAATCCCGGAGCCGAAGCGCTCGACCAGGGCCCGCACGACCCGATCCGCGTACTCGGCCACCTCGCTCAACCCCGCCGAGTCCGCGTCCTCGCCCAACCGACGCCAGCGGTCGGCCAGAGCCGTACTGCGTCGCGGTGAGGGCATGTGGGCGTCTATCGGACCGTCCGACTGACCGTCGCGCGGCAGGAACCACCAGGTCGAAACCCACACCCAGAGCAGCTGCGCGTCCAGCAGCCTGGGGCGCAGCACGGCGTCGTCGTCCAGGTCCGACCAGACCTCGACCACCTCCGAACGCCAGGTGGCCAGCATGTTCTCCGCCATCCCCTCGGGCAGGGCGTAGGAACACCACGAGGAGGGGAAGGGGAACAGCAGATAGGCCGCGTCCAGCGCGACGTCGCGCACACAGGCCCACTCGAAATCCAGGAAACGCACACCGTTGCCCGTGACCAGGCTGTTGTCCGGACAGATGTCCGAAGGGCTGAACGAGCGGTACTTGGTCGATCCGAGCAGCCCGGAGGCCGCCGACAGCCTCTCGCGCACCGCCTCCGGCGGCGAAACGCCCAGCGTCCGCTCCAGCAGCTCGGGGAGCTCGCTCAACGAGCGCCTGATGTCCACGGCGACGGGGTCGGCCCACGAGTCACCCCCGACCCTGCGCATCAGCGCGTCGAAGTCGGCCTCCCTGCCCGCCATCGAAGTGTGCAGCCTGCCGAGCGCACGCGCCCAGGCGAGCATGGACCTCTCGGCGGCCTTCGGGTCGTCGGCGAAGAGCACGTCGGCCAGGGTGGCTCCTCGGCCGAGGTCCTCGAGCACGAGCATCCGCTGCTCGATGTCCTGGGCGATCAGTTCCGGTCCCACGCGCAGCTCCGGCGGGAGCGCGGTGGCCAGCTGACAACTGGCCGCCTCGTGCGCGAACGGATCGGAGCACCCCTCGTCCGGTATCGCTCCGTAGTGCTTGATCACGAGCGTGCGCGGCAACTCGAAAGGCGTCTCGGCCACCCGCACCCTCATGACGACCGAGCGGCCACTACCCCCCAGATCCTCCGGATCGGCGAGCCGGACGGATGCCCCCGTTCTACGGGTGAGCACGGCTTCGGCAGTACCGATCGTATCGGTGACCTCCGCACTCGCGGGCACGCGAACCTCCGGCGGACCGGTGGTGATTTCCACGCTCATCGTCTCCAGACCCTACCGCCACCGCCCGTTTTTCCACGGGCCTGACCGGTCAAGTTGTCCCCGGATCGGGGGTCGGTCTCCGTACCGAACGGTACCGGAGAGAACACGACCATCTCCACCGTTACTCGGACGACAACGACTCGGCAACCCATGCCACCGTTGTGCACCGTCCGGAACGACAACGTCCCCGGAGCCATACTGGGTGCACGGATTACCGACTCGTCACGAAATGTCGTCCCCTCGGGGGACAACCGAACGGGTCACTCCGACTCCTGGCTCCGCTCGCCCTCGGCGTTCGCGGCCTCCTTGGAGCCACCGGCAGCGCGTGCGGCCGGTTTGGCGTCCACCCCGGCCTCCTTGCGCTGCGCGGCCGTGATCGGCGCGGGCGCGCCCGTGAGCGGGTCGAACCCACCGCCGCTCTTCGGGAAGGCGATCACGTCCCGCAGCGACTCGGCTCCCGTGAGCAGCATGCAGATCCGGTCCCAGCCGAACGCGACACCACCGTGCGGCGGCGGACCGTACCGGAACGCCTCCAGCAGGAAACCGAACTTCTCCTCGGCCTGCTCCCTGGAGATCCCCAGCACCTCGAACACGCGCTGTTGCATCTCCCAGCGGTGGATGCGAATCGACCCCCCGCCGATCTCGTTTCCGTTGCACACGAGATCGTAGGCGCTGGCCAGGGCGTCCTCGGGGCTCCGCTCGAACTCCTCCGCCCACTCCGGCTCCGGAGCCGTGAACGGATGGTGGACCGCGGTGAAACCGCCGCTTCCCACCGCCACGTCGTCGCTGTCGTCGACGGCCTCGAACATCGGGGCGTCGACGATCCAGACGAAGGACCACGCCTGCCTGTCGACCAGACCGCACAGCTCGGCGATCTCCAGGCGCACCGCTCCCAGCAGCGCGCGGGACGGAGCCGCCCGCCCCGCGGCGAAGAACACGCAGTCCCCCGGAGCAGCGCCCACCGCCTTGGCGAGTCCCTCGCGCTCCTCCGCGGACAGGTTCTTGGCCACCGGACCGGAGAGGGTGCCGTCCGAGCCCACGAGCACGTAGGCCAAGCCCTTGGCCCCCCGTTGTTTGGCCCACTCCTGCCAGGCGTCCAGCTGACGACGCGGCTGGTCGGCACCACCCGGCATCACGACGGCCCCGACGTAGGGGGACTGGAAGACCCTGAAGGGAGTCTCGCGGAAGTACTCCGTGAGATCGGTCAGCTCGACCCCGAACCGCAGATCCGGCTTGTCCGTACCGTAACGAGCCATCGCCTCGGCATAGCTCAGCTGCGGGATGGGAGTGGGGATTTCGTAGCCGGCCAGCTCGCTCCACAGCGCGGCCACGACCCGTTCGCTGATCTCGATCACGTCCGCCGCGTCGACGAAGCTCATCTCGATGTCGAGCTGGGTGAACTCGGGCTGACGGTCGGCGCGGAAGTCCTCGTCGCGGTAGCACCGGGCGATCTGGAAGTAACGCTCCAGCCCGCCGACCATCAGGAGCTGCTTGAAAAGCTGCGGCGACTGCGGGAGCGCGTACCAGCTGCCCGGCTGCAACCGCGCCGGGATCAGGAAGTCCCTGGCCCCCTCCGGAGTGGAACGGGTCATGGTGGGCGTCTCCACCTCGACGAAGTTCCGCTGGTGCAGCACATCGCGGGCGATGCGGTTGGCTTCGCTGCGCATCCTGATCGCGCGGGCGGGCTCGGCTCGCCGCAGATCCAGGTAGCGATGGCGCAACCGGACGTCCTCGCCGACCTCCAGGTGCTCGTCCAGCGGGAAGGGCAGCGGAGCGGACTCCGAGAGGACCTCCAGGTCGGTGACGGTCACCTCGATCGAGCCCGTCGGGATCTCCGGGTTCTCGTTGCCCTCGGGCCTGCGCACCACCTCACCGGTCACCCGGACGCAGAACTCGGCACGCAACCGGTGGGCCCGCTCGGCCATCTCCCCCTCGCGGAAGACCACCTGGGCGACGCCGGAGGCGTCACGCAGATCGCTGAAGATCACTCCTCCGTGATCCCGGCGACGCGCCACCCATCCCGCGAGGGTGACGGACTGCCCTGCGTGGTCGGCGCGAAGCGAGCCGGCCTCGTGCGTGCGCATCACGGGTGTTGATCTCCTCTTCGGTGTGAGTGCTGGCCGTTGTCGGCGCGGACCACTCCAGGTTAGCCAATGCCGCGCACGCCCCTCGCAGCAGGTTTCACCCGGCACGCCCGTCGCGATCACCGCCGGTTGACGGCCCCGTGCCGCCGATCGCGCGCCCTTCGGGGAGAAGCGAGGAAAGACCTTTCCGGCGCCGTCCTCCGGCCCCGCGGAACCGCACCTTCTTCTCTCGAAGAATTCTCGCCCGAAGAAGAGCGGACAACGGTCATCCCCCGGGGACGTCTATTTCTCGCAAGCTCGTTGCACGCCCGTGATCCATACAATTAGCGTTCCGCACGAGATCGGTCGGCACGAGGAGTGGTAATGGTCGTTCCCCGCACGCGAACACCCTCCACGCCGTCTTCGGCGGTCGGGCACGAGCAGCGACAACTGTCACCCGAACTCACGAACCTGCTGCGCACAGGCCCTTTCGACGTCGCGCTGCGCGCCGCCATCCGCACGAGCAGGCTCAGCCTGGAACGCATCCAGCACCGCCTCCACCTCCGGGGGGCTCCCGTGAGCATCACGGCGCTGAGCTACTGGCAGTCCGGCCGTCGCCGCCCGGAACGCCCCGACTCGCTGGCCGCGCTCCGCGAGCTGGAGGACGTGCTGGGGATCCCCGACGGCGCGCTCTCCGCGCTGCTCGGCCCGCCCAAACCACGCGGCAGAAGCAGAGTGGAGAGCTCCGCCCCTCCACTGACGAGTCTCTGGTCCGACAACGCTTCGGCCGCCGGGATGCTCAGCCGGTTGGACACCAGCGCGGACGGACACCTCACCAGGCTCAGCCAACACGACGTCCTCGACATCGACGGAGCGGGCAAGCAGCGCGGCCTGCGCGTACGGCAACTCGTGCAGGCCGAGCGCAACGGAGTGGATCGCTGGGTCACCGTCTTCGACAACTCCGGAACGAACATCGCACCCCCGACCATCCGGACGCTGAACGGCTGCGCCCTGGGGCAGGTCCTGTCCGACCACGAAAGCGGAGTGGTCGTGGCCGAGCTGCTGTTCGAACGCGCGCTGGAGAAGGGCGAAACCGCCCTGCTCGAGTACGAGGTCGCCCACGGTCCCGAAGGTCTGGTGGGGACGGACCAGGACCACACCTATTCGCGCAGGTTCCGACTTCCCGTGCGGGAGTATCTCGTCGAACTGCGTTTCGATCCCGAGAACCCTCCGGTTCACTGCGAGAACTTCACGGTGTGCTCCGACGGTTCGGAACGGGACTCGCCCAAACCGATGTCGTTGGACTCCCGTGGGCACACCCACGCCGTGGCACTCGACTTCGGCAGAGGAGCCTTCTACGTACGCTGGGAGCCCGCGCGGACCACCGCCGCGATTCCGACCGCGCGGTTTCCGCACGCCCCGAGCACCGAGAACCTGCGTGGCCACGCGCGGCGGTTCCGCTGATCCCGTCCCTCCGCGGGCTCGTCCGCGCCCAGCACCGGAGGCGGACCGCCCCGCGTCAGGAATCGCCGCTGCCCTGATCCAGCGCTTCCTGGACCCTGCGGCTCAGCGTGGGAGAGGGTTCCACGCCGAACTCGGCGACCAGCTCCGCGCGGAGCCTGCGGAACACGTTCGCCGCCTCGACCTTTCTCCCCGTCCTGCCCAGTGCCGTGATCAGCTGCTCGAACAGCCTCTCGCGGTGGGGATAACGCGCGGTCAGCGCTTTCAGCCGCCCTATCACCCCGTCGTAATTGCCCATTCTGATGTTGAGGGATATGAACTCCTCCAGCACCAGCGTGTGATGTTCCTCGGCACGCACCGCGGCGGCGTAAAGTCGCGGACTCCGTTCCCGCACGTCGGCCAGGGCGGGGCCTCTCCACAGTTCGAGAGCCCGAAGCAACATGTCGCTGGCCGTCGCGGGATCGGACTCGGACAGCTCGCGCGATTCCGCGCACAGCGAGTCGAAAACGTCCAGATCCAGCTCACCCGATTCGACACGCAGCGAGTATCCGAAACGATTTGTCCCTATGCGACGCTTCCCCTGGCCGACACCGAGTAATCGGTCCAGATCGTGCCGCAGCCGCACCACGTGCGCCTGCAGGGCGTTGACGCCGTGCTCGGGCGTTCCGTCGGGCCACATCTCCTCCGCGAGCTGCTCACGGGGAACGACTTTTCCCCCGTTCAGCAACAACATGGCCAGCATGACCCTGCGCAGCTCTCCCGGGACCTCCACCTGTTCACCCTCGGCGTCGAGAACGCCCACCGCGCCGAGAACCCGGAAACAGACCATCGGGAACCTCCAACCGAGAACAAGAAAAGACACGAAGAACGGTTCGCGCGTCACGCGACACCGAACGTCCGACGGTCGGAAGGAAACACAGCGCTCCGGCTGTGTTCATCTATTCGTCGTGAATTTATTCTACAGGTCGCCCCGAACGGACGCACTGAATAATAAACACGCCGAACACGCATTCCCATCCTCCAAATGAATGAACCGAGTTCTGGAATATTCCACTTCCGCGGAAACGACCCGGGGAAAACGCCGAAACCGCGCGCGTGACGCTCCGGAGGACGCGGGAACCAACGAGCTGCACCCCGTGGCCCTGCCGTTCAACCTCCGCGACGGAGTTCGTCGCCTTTCCGGCGGTGGGCGGAGCGGGTGCGACTGTGGCCGGTGGCCAGGATGCCTCCGACGCCGCACGCGGGCCGGAATGGGGCTGGCTGGTGGATCGGGGGCGTTCCCGGAGATACCGGAGATCGCGGTCCAGGGCCCGGGCGAGTCGGAGCTGCGTGTGACAACCCGGGCCAACCGCGACACCGTCGTCAGCGGCGTCGAGGCCGGACCTGCACGGTCAGACCGGTTCCTCGGCCCCGTCCCCGGTCAGGTGTTCGACCTCGAGGCAGGTCACGGCGCCTTCGGTGATCGGCGGCCACGCCGCACCGAGACTCCCCCGCTCCCGCTTCAGCAACCCTGCCCCGCCCGCGGCGCCGGAACCGCCCATACCATGATCCGGTGCCCGAAGACCGCAGTTCCGAGGGAATTCCGCAGCTGCCAGACCACGGCCACGGCCACGGCCACGACGCGCCACCGGCTTCCAACAGCACCAGACTGCTGCTGACAGCGGTGCTCGCACCGTTCTTGCTCGCCGCGCTGATCGGCGCGCTCGTGCTCTACCCCTTCGGGGAGCACCCGTCCCCGGCCAAGCCCACCGGGTTCGCCCGAACCCCCGTGAACGGGATGATCGTGGGCTCCGAATCCGGAGCCTGCACCCTGGGAGGGGCCGGAAACGGCTCGGCCGGGGCCGGTTCCTCGGGAAGCGGCTCCCGGGGGGACTGTCTGCGGTTGCGGATCGAGCTGCGGGACGGCCCCGCGGCCGGGGAGACCATCGAGCAGAACGTCCCGGTGGAACCCACCACTCCCGAGTTCGAGGTCGACGACGAGGTCGTGCTCGCCTACTCGGGAACAGCGCCCCGGAAGAGCACCTCCTACCAGATCGTGGACTACCAGCGGGGGCACTGGATGCTCCTGCTCTTCGGGCTGTTCGCGGGGGCCGTGGTGGTGCTGGGCCGCTGGAAGGGGGTGGCCTCCCTGCTGGCGCTCGGCGTGGCTTTCGCCGTGATAGCCGGCTTCGTCCTACCCGCCGTCCTGGCCGGACGGAGTCCGCTGCAGGTCGCCGTCGTGGGAGCCGGGCTGATCATGTTCTTCGTGCTCTACTTCACCCACGGGTTCTCGGCGCGCACTTCCACCGCCGTGCTGGGAACGCTGTCCAGTCTCACCCTGATCGGCCTGCTCAGCTCCGTCTTCGCCGCGCTGACCCAGCTGACCGGTTTGGACGATTCCACTTCTTCCCTGGTCGGTGCGCTGGGGCACGGCATCGATGCGAGAGGGCTGTTACTCGCGGGAATCGTCATCGGCGCTCTCGGAGTGCTCGACGACGTGACGGTCACCCAGACCAGCGCGGTGTGGGAACTGCACCGGGCCAATCCCGCCCTGCGGTGGAGGCAGCTGTACTCGGCCGCGCTCCGGATCGGCCGGGATCACGTGGCCTCCTCAGTGAACACCCTGGTACTCGCCTACGCGGGCACCGCACTGCCGTTGCTGCTCACCTACAGCCTGTCCGGGCGCTCGTTCGTGGACATCGTCACCACACAGGACGTGGCCCAGGAAGTGGTCCGCACCCTCGTCGGCAGCCTCGGGCTGATCGCGGCCGTTCCGCTGACCACCGCGATCGCCGCGCTGATCGTCATGCGGGAGAAGCGGAGCGACGGCCCCGCCGGGAAGGCGCACGGCACGGACGCGGCGGAGCTGATCGCGCACGGGGCTCGGCTGGGAGCCGCGCGGGCCACCTTCGGCGCCGGGAGCCCGCCCGCCGCGGGCATCGATCATCCGTTCCGCACCGATCCGGGCCTGGAGCTCCCCTTCACAGCGGTTCCGCCTCGATCGACGGGTGGTCCGCACACGCGGCGGTCCGGAAACGCCGAGTGAATCGGAGTCCCGCCTTCCGAGGGGCGAATTCCGCTCAGCGACCACCTGCGCACGCCGAACCGGAAGGGCTCTCATCCGAGAGTGGCCACGAACTTGGCCACGTCCTCGTTGGCCAGCCGCTGGGCCATGCTGCCGGAAGGGGCCACCGAGGCGAGCCGGTAGAGCGGACGGTCCGCGGCGGCGTCCCCACGCGCCTCGGACTTGAGCTGCGCCACGACCAGCTCCGACAGGACCAGGGCGCGCGTGTCCCCCGTGCTCGCCAGCGTGTCCGCCAACCGGCGGAGCTCGTAGACACCGAGCTCCTTTCCCCCGGTCCCCGCGTACATGGCCAACGCGAGGTTCAGCGCCCGGCTCTTCGGCGGCCCCGCGACGAGCAGGCTGATCGTCCGCGCCCCCCGCACGTCGGTGACGAGCACGTCGAGCCTGGTCGCCGAGCTCAGGTCCACTCTGCGGGTGCCGAAAGCCCGAGCCGCCACCTCGGTACCGCTCAACCAGTAGGTCTTCCGCGCCTCGCCGAGCGCCATCAACAGCAGTGGCAGGGCCAGCACCGCGAAGACGACGAAGAAGCCCGCCGGACCCGCGAACAGCCCGGCGATGCCACCTGTGGCCGCGCCGACCAGCACAGCCGCGATCGCGACGCTGATCGCGCGCTTGCGCACGACGCGACGGTCGAGCAGATCCAGCGATACGACGTCCTCCTGTCCGCTCATCGGGACAGCACCGTCCGCACCTGCTCGACCACGTCATCCAGCGGAACGCTCCGCTGCTCCCCCGTGGCCAACTCCTTCAGCTGCACCGAGTCCGCTTCCAGGTCACGGTCGCCGAGCACGAGCGCGTAACGGGCCCCGGAACGGTCGGCAGCCTTCATCGCACCCTTGAGCCCCTTGCCGCCGTAGGAGACGTCGACCCGCAGACCGGCCGCCCTCAGCTCTCCCGCGACCGAGACCAGTCGCCGCTTGCCCTGCTCACCGAGCGGCACGCAGTACACATCGCACCGCGACTCGTCCCCGACGTCGACCCCCTCGACCTCGCAGGCGAGCACGGTCCGATCCAGCCCGAGCCCGAAGCCAACGCCGGACAGCTCCGAACCGCCCAGATCGGCCATCAACCCGTCGTACCGGCCACCGCCGCCGATCCCGGACTGCGCGCCGAGACCGTCGTGCACGAACTCGAAAGTGGTCTTGGTGTAGTAGTCGAGCCCCCGGACCAGACGCGGGTTCTCCACGAACGGGACCCCCAGGTCGCGCAGGTGCGCCTTGACCGACTCGTAGTGCTCGGCGGCCTGCTCGGACAGGTGGTCGGCCATCAGCGGGGCGTCGGCGACCATCTCCTGGACCTCGGGGCGCTTGTCGTCGAGCACCCGCAGCGGATTGAGCTCCACCCGACGGCGCGTTTCCTCGTCCAGCGGAAGTCCGCGCAGGAACTCCTGCAGCTTGGCGCGGTACTCCGGGCGGCAGGTGCTGTCCCCGAGGGAAGTGAGCTCGACGCGGTGCCCGGTCAGCCCGAGCCTGCGGTAGCCCTCGTCCGCGACCGCGATCACCTCGGCGTCCAGCGCCGGGTCGTCGACACCGATGGCCTCGACACCGACCTGCTGCAGCTGGCGGTACCTTCCGGCCTGCGGCCGCTCGTACCGGAAGAACGCGCCGCTGTAGTACAGCTTCAGCGGCAGCTGCCCCTTGTCGAGTCCGTGCTCGATGACCGAGCGGATCACCCCGGCCGTCCCCTCGGGACGAAGTGTGATCGAACGTCCTCCCTGATCGGGGAACGTGTACATCTCCTTGCTGACCACATCGGTCGACTCGCCGACCCCCCGCGCGAACAAGGCGGTGTCCTCGAACAGGGGAAGCTCGATGTAGCCGTACCCGGCCCTGCGCGCGGCCTCGCCCAGGGTGTCCCGCACGGCGAGGAAACGCGCTGATTCCGGAGGGTAGTACTCGGGGATGCCCTTGGGGGCGTTGAACATGCTCATTGCCGGCTTCTTCCGGGTTCGGTGGTTCCTGTTGTGCTCGCGAGCGGGTCAGCTCGCCGCGTCGTCGGGGGCGCGCAGGTCCTGCAGGAACGGGTTTCCCGCACGCTCGCGGCCGACGGTGGTCGTGGGGCCGTGGCCGGGAAGCACGGCCGTCTCGTCCTCCAGCGGCAGGACTTCGGAGCTCAGCGTCCCCAGTATCCTCTCATGATCGCCTCCCGGCAGATCGGTGCGTCCGATCGCCCCCGCGAACAACGTGTCCCCGGTGAGCAGCAACCGCCCGCCCTCCTCGGTGACGGCCTCGAACAGCATCGAGCCGCCCGTGTGGCCGGGAGCGTGGTGCACCGTGAAACGAATTCCCGCGATCTCCAGCGTCGTGTCCCCGGACAGCGCGCGCAGATCCTCCGGCACCGTCACGGAGACCCCGTCGAAGAGCTGACGCCCCTCCGGCCCCAGGGCGGCGCCGGGGTCGGCGATCATGTACTCGTCGGCGGGGTGCACCCAGGCCGGTATCCCGTGCGCCCGGCACAGCTCCCCCGCCGAGAAGACGTGGTCGAAATGGCCGTGCGTGAGCAGCACACCCTCCGGGGTGAGCTCGTGCTTGTCCAACTGGCCGTTCACGGCGTCGACGGCGTCCTGCCCCGGGTCCACCACGACGCAGGGACCGCCCTCGTGGGGCGCCAGAACATAGCAGTTGGCCTGGAGCTGTCCGACCGGGAAACCGACAACAAGCACGGAGTGCTTCCCCTTCGTCTTCGGGTACGAGCGTACGACCGGGGTGCGCACCGCTCACCACTCGCGGAGCGGACCCCCGGATCACTCAAGTACATCCAGCTTAGAGGGTCGGCGGATCGATTCGCGTGGCGGTGCGGGTGGCGGCATGAGGATCGGCGGCTCGGTTGGCGTAGGTGGTTCCGTGGCGGAACCTCTCGCGGGCTCTCGCTCCGGCCAGGCCCGACATCGAGTAGCCACACGCCACGTCGGGCCTTCCTCGCGAGAGCACCACGAGAGAACCCGCGGTCGGTCGGGTTGCGCAGGCTCGTAAGCACTCGCGTTGGACGGTGTCCTTCTTCCGGCAGCTCGGCGCTGCCCGCGCCGCAGGAGAACGCTGCGCACTTCCGGCGAAAGGCCTCGGTCGACGCGAGCGCTTCAACCTACCTGGAACGAGAAGCTCCGGTGCGCGAGTCGGATGCATCGCAAGGCCGGGCCGCTCGCCGCGTAGGCCGCCACTCAAGAGCGGCCCAACGCAGCAAGGCGCCGACTCACGCGACGGCTAAGCAATCACGCAAGCAACCGGCACCGCCGACCTTCCTGGCGTGCGGTCTCACGGTTTTCGCACACCGGGCCGTTCTACACTCCCCGAAGGCGTGATCCGCGCGGTGCCCCCTCCGGAACGGGCTCCGCACGGATCGGGTCCGTGCGTGCTCGACGACCGCACCCGAACGGGGGCGGGAGTCGTTCATCCACACGCCGGTGCTCCGCACCCCGCGGACTTTCCGGCCCCGGCCCGTGAGCGCGACCGGCACGTGGTGCGGGGTCCGCACTCCGGATCCCCGTCCCGAGCGGGTATGGCTCACGTACCGGAACCGACAGCCCACGAAACATCTACACGAGGACTGCCCAGCCGACCGACCGCGACCACGGAGTGGGAACAGGTGTCCAGCAACGAACAACGCCGTCAAGCCGCCAAGAGCAAGCTCGAACGCCAGCTCGCTCGCAGGGAGGAGCAGGCACGCAAACGCAGAACCATCGCAGTGACCACGACCATCGTGGTGGTGATAGCCGCCGTGGTGGGGGTGTACTTCCTGACCCGCTCGGGCGGTGGTCAGAACGCGGCGGGCACTCCCTCCGAGAGCGGCACGGAACAACCCACGAGCTCCCGGGAATCGACGGTCTCCATACCGAGTGAGCGCGCTCCGTCCCCCTCCCGGCCGGAACCGCTGCCCGCGCAGGTCTCCTGCGAGTACCGGTCCGCGGGCGAACCCGCGAAACCGGTGGATCCCCCGGAGAACGGAGAGGTGAGTTCCGAGGGGGCCGTCGACGCCACGATCGAGACGAACCGCGGCAGCATCCCGGTCACCCTCGACCGCTCCCTGGCCCCGTGCACGGTCAACAGCTTCGTCCACCTCGCCGAGGCCGACTTCTACGACGACGCCCCGTGCCACCGGCTCTCCACGCAGCAGCTGCAGATGCTGCAGTGCGGCGACCCGAAGGGCACCGGCGAGAACGGGCCCGGCTACCAGTTCGACGACGAGACCTACTCGAACATCGACTACGGGCGCGGTTACCTCGCCATGGCCAACTCCGGGCCGAACACCAACGGCAGCCAGTTCTTCATCGTCTACGGCGAGGCGCCGCTGCAGTCCGACTACACGGTTTTCGGAACCGTCTCGGACGAGGGACTGAAGGTGGTCGACGAGGTGGCCCGCGCGGGCCACGACGGCTCCTTCTCCAGAGCGGGCGGTGGTCACCCGAACGAGAAAATCAACTTCGAGGACGTCAAGATCTCGTCCTGAGCACGGCGTGCCGGGGGCGCGCCCCCGGCACGCGCCGCGCCCCCGGCACGCACGGGAGCGGTGCGCAGCGGCCCGATCACGCCGCCGAGGTCATGCGGTAGACGTCGTAGACCCCTTCGATGTTGCGCACCGCCTTGAGCACGTGGCCGAGGTGCTTGGGATCGCCCATCTCGAAGGAGAACCGGCTCACCGCGACGCGGTCCTTCGACGTGGTCACCGAGGCCGACAGGATGTTGACCTTCTCGTCGGCGAGCACCTTCGTCACGTCCGAGAGCAGCCGGTGCCGGTCCAGTGCCTCCACCTGGATCGCCACGAGGAAGACCGAGGAGTTCGAGGGGGCCCAGTAGACCTCGACCAGGCGCTCGGGCTTGTTGCGCAGGTTACCGGCGTTGTTGCAGTCGGTGCGGTGCACGCTGACCCCGCCGCCCCTGGTGACGAAGCCGAGGATCTCGTCGCCGGGAACCGGGGTGCAGCAACGCGCCAGCTTGGCCCACACCTCGCCGGCGCCTGCTCCCTCCACGCGCACACCGGAGTCGCCGGAGGACCGGCGCTGCTGCTGGACCGTGGACGGGGTGGACCTCTCGGCGATCTCGTCCTCGGCCTGCTCCACACCTCCGAGGGAGGCGACCAACCGCTGCACCACGTGGTGCGCGGAAACCTGACGTTCCCCCACGGCCGCGTAGAGCGCCGTGACGTCCGTGTAGTGCAGTTCCTTGGCCACCGAGCCGATCGAGTCGGCCGAGACCAACCGCTGCACCGGCAGACCGAGCCTGCGCAGCTCCTTGGCTATCGCCTGCTTTCCGGACTCGATCGCCTCTTCGCGGCGTTCCTTGGCGAACCACTGCTTGATCTTGGTCTTGGCCCGCGGCGAGGCCACGAAGGACAGCCAGTCGCGGCTGGGCCCCGAGCCCTCCGCCTTCGAGGTGAAGATCTCCACGACCTCGCCGTTCTCCAGCTTGCGTTCCAGAGCGACGAGCCTGCCGTTCACCCTGGAACCGATGCACCGGTGCCCGACCTCGGTGTGGACCGCGTAGGCGAAGTCGACGGGGGTGGAGCCCGCGGGCAGCGTGATCACGTCGCCCTTCGGGGTGAACACGAAGATCTCCCTCGTGTTGAGGTCGTAGCGCAGCGACTCCAGGAACTCGCCCGGATCGGCCGCCTCGCGCTGCCAGTCCAGCAGCTGGCGCATCCACGCCATCTCGTCGATCTCGACGCCCGCGCCGCCCCGACCGCGGCCCTTGGACTCCTTGTACCGCCAGTGCGCGGCGATGCCGTACTCGGCCGTCCGGTGCATCTCCTCGGTACGGATCTGGATCTCGAGAGGTTTGCCCTCCGGTCCGATCACGGTGGTGTGCAGCGACTGGTACACGCCGAACTTCGGCTGCGCGATGTAGTCCTTGAAGCGCCCCGGCATCGGCTGCCACAGCGCGTGGACCACCCCCATGGCCGCGTAGCAGTCCCGCACCTGGTCGACGAGGATCCGCACGCCCACCAGATCGTGGATGTCGTCGAAGTCCCGGCCCCGCACGATCATCTTCTGGTGGATCGAGTAGTAGTGCTTCGGCCTGCCCTCCACCTTCGCCGACAGCCGCGCGGCGTCCAGGTTGCCGGAGATCTCGTCGACGACCTGACGCAGGTAGATGTCCCTGGAGG
Source organism: Actinopolyspora biskrensis (assembly GCF_013408175.1). Lineage (GTDB taxonomy): Bacteria > Actinomycetota > Actinomycetes > Mycobacteriales > Pseudonocardiaceae > Actinopolyspora > Actinopolyspora biskrensis. The sequence goes on along the minus strand of NZ_JACBYW010000001.1, from coordinate 240,582 downwards.
GAGCCCGGTTGGCGACCAGCCGCACGATCTCGTCGTACTTCTTCGGCTGCAGGATGGCGAAGGCCAGGTCCTCCAGCTCCCACTTGATCGTGGCCATGCCGAGCCGATGCGCCAGCGGAGCCAGGACTTCGAGGGTCTCGCGCGCCTTGCGCACCTGCTTCTCGGGCGGCAGGAAACGCATGGTCCGCATGTTGTGCAACCGGTCGGCCAGCTTGATCACGACCACGCGCGGGTCGCGGGCCATCGCGATGACCATCTTGCGGATGGTCTCGGCCTCGGCGGCCGTTCCGAGCTTGACCTTGTCCAGCTTGGTGACCCCGTCGACCAGGTGCGAGACCTCCTCGCCGAAGTCGGCGCGCAACTGGTCCAGCGGGTAGTCGGTGTCCTCGACCGTGTCGTGCAGCAGCGCCGCGACGAGCGTGGTCGTGTCCATTCCCAGCTCGGCGAGGATGGTCGCGACGGCCAGCGGGTGCGTGATGTAGGGATCGCCCGACTTGCGCTGCTGCGTGCTGTGCTGCTCCTCGGCGACGTCGTAGGCCCGCTGGAGCAGCCCCAGGTCGGCCTGGGGATGCAGCTCGCGGTGCACCGAGGCAAGCGGTTCGAGGACCTGCTTGACCTGGGTGGGTCGCTGCGCGGTTATCCGCCGGGCCAACCGCGCGCGAACCCGTCGGGTCGCCGAGGCCGGTCGCTGCCCGGAGGACTCGGTCGCAGGGGACTCGGCTTCTTGGCTCACAGCACGCTCCCGGGCACTCGAGGATCCGCTCTCGCCCCGGGTCCACTTCGTCACGGCACACCCGAGGTGTCCGGTGTATGACCCGGACATCGAGCATAACGCTGCACCGGCCGATCGAACTTCCCCGTCGCCCCCGTGCCGCGCTCGGCGGTCGCAAAGTGCTGCGGATCACCCGGCGGGGCAGCGGCCGAACCGATCTGAACCGATCCCGTGACCCGTCCGGCCGATCACTTCGCGAGCAGGTCCCACCGGCTCACGAGCAGGACGGTCCCACGAAAAATCCGCCGCGCGACCCGGCAAGGGCCGCACGGCGGATCGCTGCGGGGACCGAGAAACCCGTGCGGGTTGAGCGAGTGCTCGCTCGGGCCGGGTGTCGGTCGAGCGGCGCGGCCGCTTTTCACCACCCGCGCAATCGGCGCCGCCGGGGGTTCTCAGTCTCGGGTCTCGCGAGGACGGTCCCGACGTTGTGCAGAACCGCTACCCGATGTCGGGGCACCCGCAGCGAGACCCCGACCGAGGTTCCCCCACGGAACCACCCAAGCAGACCAAGCCGCGCACTCTCTAAGAAGGTCACCTGCGCCTTCGCTCCCCGGCTCGGCGTTGAGCCTTGCCGGACGGGCGTGCCTGCTCCGAGGGTCCGGATCCCTTCGCGGCCCCGGCCCCGGCCATCCGGGCCGCGGAGCCGTTGCGCCTCGGCCGCTCGCCGGTTCCCCCCGCGGGGGCGTCCTCGCCCGTGTCCGGCTGCTCGCTCGTCTCACTGCGGTTCTCCCTGCGCTGCACGACCTTGTCCCGCTGCGCGCGGTACTTGGGGTCGCGCATCTTCAGGTCGACCAGCAGCGGAGTGGCCAGCAGCAGCGAGGAGAACACACCCGCGATCATGCCGATCCCCTGGACGAGCGCCAGGTCGCGCAGCACGCCGACACCGAGCAGTCCCGCACCGACGAACAACAGCCCCAGCACGGGCAGCAGGGCGATCACCGAAGTGTTGATCGAACGCATCAGGGACTGGTTGACCGCGAGGTTCGCCGCCTCCGGATAGGTGCGACGGGTCACGCTCAACAGACCGGAGGTGTTCTCCTTGACCTTGTCGAAGACCACGACCGTGTCGTAGAGCGAGAACCCGAGGATGGTCAGCAGGCCGATCACCGTGCTCGGGCTGACCTCGAAGCCGGTCATCGAGTAGATCCCCGCCGTGACCAGCACGTCGTGGACCAGCGCTACCAGCGCGCCCACGGCCATCCAGCGCTCGAAGTAGAAGACGAGGAACACGGTGACCAGCGCGAGGAACACGCCCAGCGCGATCAACGCCTGCCTGGTGATCTCGTTGCCCCAGGTCCCGCTGACGGCGCTGTCACTGATGGCCTCCGCGCTCGGCTGACCGTTCGCCCCGAGCGGGCGCAGATCCTCGTAGAGCGCCGTTTTGACCTCGCCGACCTGCTGGACGCTGAGCTTCTCGGTGCTGATCTGCACCGTCTGCGAGCCACCGCTGCCGACCAGCTGAACCGAGGAGGGGTCCTCGTCGAGCGTGTCCCGGAACGTGCTCTCGACCTGCTCGGTGGTGATCTGCCCGGAGGCTCCCTGGGCGGGCATCGAGATGCTGGTCCCGCCCTCGAACTCGAGGCTGAGGTTGAACCCCTTGATGCCGATCGAGGCGGCCGAGGCCAACATCAGCAGCCCGAGGATCACGTACCAGTACTTGCGCTTGCCGACGATGTCGAAGGCACCGGTGCCCGTGTAGAGGCGGTGCAGCACCCCGCTCTTGCGACCCGCCGTGTTCGCACCGCTGTCCGCGGCCGGAGCGTTCCCGTTGCTTCCGGTGGTGTCCACGCCTCAAGCCTCCTTCGGAGTGCCGCCCGAAGCACTCTGCTGCTGGTTGCCCTGCCGTTGTCTCCTGGCACGCTCACCCATCCGCTGGACGGCGCCGAGCCCCGAGAGCCCGGGGCGCGAGAGGAACTTGTTGCGGGAGGCCAGGGCGACCAGGGGATGGGTCACCAGGAACACGACGATCAGGTCCAGCACCGTCGACATCCCGAGCGTGAACGCGAAGCCCTTCACCTGTCCGACCGCCAGCAGGTACAGCACCCCGGCGGCGAGGAAACTGACCGTGTCCGCGGAGAGGATGGTTCTGCGCGCTCGTGCCCAGGAGCGCGGCACCGCGGACCGGAAGGTCCTGCCCTCGCGGATCTCGTCCTTGAGGCGTTCGAAGAACACGATGAACGAGTCCGCGGTGATTCCGATCGCGATGATGAATCCGGCCATGCCGGGCAGGTCGAGCGTGAAGCCGATCCAACGCCCGAACAGCACCAGCACGCCGTAGACGACCGCGCCGGACAGCACCAGCGAGAGGATGGTCAGCAGTCCGAGCAGTCGGTAGTAGACCAGGCAGTAGCCCGCGACCAGGATCAGCCCGATGCCGCCCGCGAGCAGGGCCGCCTCCAGGGAGGCTATGCCCAGGGTGGGCGAGACCGTCTCGGCCGTCGACTGGTCGAAGGCCAGCGGCAGGGAGCCGTACTTGAGGGTGTTGGCCAGGTTCTCGGCCTCCTCCTGGTTGAAGTCACCCGTGATCTGCGTGTTGCCGCCGACGATCGCACTGTTGATCGACGGGGCCGAGACCACCTGGTTGTCCAGGACGAAGCCGACCTGCTGGCCGACGTTCTGGGACGTGAAGTCGGCCCAGGTCCCGCTGCCCTGCTGCTTGAAGTTCAGGTTCACGGTCCACTCGGGCTTGCGCTCACCCGGCGGGGCGGAGTTCGCGTCGGCGATCTGGGTGCCGGGGATCAGCACCGGCTCGAGGATGTACTTGCGCTCTCCGTCCTGGCCGCAGGTCACCAGCGGCTTCTTCGGATCGGCGTGGCCGCGCAGCGGGTCGGGGGCGCTGCAGTCCAGCGCCATGACCGCCTGACGCTGTATCGCTGGGTTCTCGCTCTGCCGCAGCTTCTTCGCCTGCTCGATGCGCTCGGCCCTGGAGGCGTCGTCGCCGTTCTGGCCGGGTGCCTGCTCCCCGGAGGAGTCCCCCTGCTGGCCCGGGTCCTGCTGCTGGGCCTGGGCCCGCTGGGCGGCAGCCTGCGGAGCCGTGTTCGCCGGATCTTCCTGGCCCGAGGCGCCGGAGCCGTCACCCTGCTGGGGAGCTTGGCCGCCCTGACCGCCCTGGGTGGCCGAGACGGGAACGGCCTGCTTGACCTGGCGGAGGTTCAGCTCCGCGGTCTGGCCGAGCCGCTTGGCCTGCTCCCCGTCCTTGCCGGGCACGGTGATGACCAGGTTCGTCCCGTCGATGGTCACCTCGGAGCCGCTCACCCCGAGCCCGTTGACCCGTTGTTCGATGATCTGCCGAGCCTGCTTCAGCGACTCGTCGCTCGGTGGCTTCCCGTTGGGAGTGCGGGCCGTCAACGTGACCCGGGTGCCACCCTGTAGATCGATTCCCAGCTCCGGGGTGGGTTTGCGGTCGCCGGTGAAGAACACCAGGCTGTATATACCCAGGAGAATCACCACGAAGGCCAGCAAGTAGCGTGCCGGCCGGATCTGCCCGCGTGGAGGTGCCACGTTAGGTCTGTCTCCTCGTCCGAGGTCGGTGCCGAAGGTCCAGCAGTCGTCCAGAGCCACGCCGTCGCACCGGTCCGGCACGACGCGACGCGCCGCACGGTAACTGCGCGACAGCGCTGTTCAGTTTGACAGGTCACATGTTCGCCCCCTCCCGTCGGGAGGGGACGTCGGCAACATATCCGCGGACCCGCGTGCTTGCCACCATGATCCGTGTCGCTTTCCGCGCGGATCACCTCGGCGCGCGGTGTTCCGCGTGTTCAGCCGGGGAGAATCGCACACGTCGATGGCGAGAACCCGCCACCGGACACGAACCGTCTCGCGCACACGTGTCCGGTGCGGCATTCGATCCTCAGCGCGCCACGCGGTCCGACGGACCGACGAGCGCGCCCGTCAGCTGGTCTTCTGCTTCTCGGTGCTGTCGACCGTCTCCTCGTCACCGGAATCGGCCAGCTCGTCGTCGTCCGAGTCCTCGTCGCTGTCGTCCTCGTCGGCCTCGGAGTTGACCTTCTCCCTGATCGCCTGACGCAACCAGGTGGTGACGACACCATCGGCGATTTCGAGATCGAGGGAATCGTCGTTCGTCTCCACGACGGTGCCGAAAAGCCCCGAGGTGGTCATGACGCGGTCACCGACCGTCAACGAGTTCTGCAGCTTCTGCTGTTCGCTCATCGCCTTCCGCTGCTTGCGCATCTGGAAGAACAGCATCGCGGCGATGCCGACGAGCAGAATCGGAAAAATCAGGCCTTCCATCTTGCTCCATCCACGGACGTCTCCCGGACAGCGCGGCGACCGCGACAACGGAGCCGTGCACCACCGGCGCCCGGACTGTTCGGATGTACCGCCTCCAGTGTGCCAGGCTCACCTGCGGTGAAACGGGCCTACCCGGAACCCTTCACCTCGACGGGCTGTGTCCCAGCGCACAGGGCCGAGCGGCGCGCACGCCCCGGCTTCCCCCGCGGAGAGCGCGCAAACGTGCGCAAGCCCACCCGCCCTCTCTCGGCGAGGCTTCGTCGTCCCGGTCGCGCGAACGCTCGCTGCTGCGCCGAGATCCCGTCAGAACTCCCGACCAAGGGGCTCTCCTCCGACGCAAGCGCTTACGAGCCCGGGCAGTCGGCACCGCCGCGGGTTCTCTCGTGGTGCTCTCGCGAGGAAGGCCCGACGTTGTGCAGGTGGCTACCCGATGTCGGGCCTGGCCGGAGCGAGAGCCCGCGAGAGGTTCCGCCACCCGAACCGCCAAGCGAAAAGACCCGCCGACCCTACTCCTCGAACAGCGTCGGTTCGGCCTCCTCCGGGGGAGCCGTTCCCACACCGAAGGCGTTCGCGGGGGGCACCAGCCCCAGGTGCTGCCACGCCGCCGCCGTGGCCACCCGCCCCCGCGGGGTGCGCGCCAGCATCCCCGCCCGGACCAGGTAGGGCTCGCAGACCTCCTCGATGGTGCTCTGCTCCTCCCCGACCGCCACGGCCAGCGTGGAGATCCCGACCGGTCCGCCGTTGAAGGAACGGGCCAGCGCACCGAGCACCGCCCTGTCCAGCCGGTCCAGCCCGAGCTCGTCCACGTCGTAGACCTCGAGGGCCGCGCGGGCCACCTCCACCGTGACGGTGCCGTCGGAGCGGACCTCGGCGTAGTCCCGGACCCGTCGCAGCAGGCGGTTGGCGATGCGCGGGGTGCCGCGGCACCGCCGGGCTATCTCGTGCGCCCCGTCCTCGCGCAACCGCACCCCGAGGATTCCCGCCGACCTCCGGATCACCTCGCCGAGTTCGGAGGGCTCGTAGAACTCCATGTTGGCCGTGAAACCGAACCGGTCGCGCAGCGGCCCGGTGAGCGAGCCGGAGCGGGTGGTGGCCCCCACCAGGGTGAACGGAGCTATGTCCAGGGGGATGCTCGTGGCGCCCGGCCCCTTGCCCACGACGACGTCCACCCGGTAGTCCTCCATCGCGAGGTAGAGCATCTCCTCGGCCGGGCGGGCCATCCGGTGTATCTCGTCGATGAACAGCACGTCGCCCGCGGTCAGGTTGGACAGCATCGCCGCCAGGTCCCCGGGACGTTCCAGCGCGGGGCCCGAAGTGACCCGGATCGAGGCCGAGAGCTCGGAGGCCAGAATCATCGCGAGGCTGGTCTTGCCCAGCCCGGGCGGTCCCGCGAACAGCACGTGATCGGGCTGCTCACCGCGCCCCAGCGCACCGTGCAGCACGAGCTTCAACTGCTCGCGCACCCGCGGCTGCCCGACGAAGTCGGCGAGCTTGCGCGGACGCAGACTCGCCTCTATCTCCTGCTCACCACTGCTCTGGTGCGGTGACAGCTCCTCCTGCTGCCCCGCGTCCTCGGCCGGTGGAGCACCGGAGCTCTCCCCCCACTCGTCCTCGTGCATCGGTCTCCTCGAAGCCTCGTCCGTGCTGACCTGGAACCCGCGAGGCTGCCTCGGCGGGCTCTCCGCGTCCCCGGCGCCGCGAACGGAGCGGATCGCCGAGCGACCGGTCCGCGCGCCCGTTCACCCCCAGTGTTCCAGGGATTCCCTCATGAACTCTTGGGACCGAGCGTCGCCAGCGCCCTGCGCAGCAGGGTCGAGGTGTCGAGCCGGTCCTCCCCGCCCTCCGCGAGCACCGCGTCCACGCTCTGCTCGGCCTGCTTGGCGGAAAAACCGAGCCCGACCAGGGCCTCGCCGACCTCGGAACGAAGCCGCGCGGTGGGGACCGGGCCGGGCTCGTCCGCGGCCCGCGTTCCGTCCACCGACTCGCCCTGAGGACCGGCCGGTTCGCCTCCCGGGACAGCCTGGTTCCCGGGCAACGCGTTGACCTTGTCCCGCAGTTCGAGGGTCAGCCTTTCCGCGTTCTTCTTGCCGATGCCGGGGACCCTGGTCAGCACACCGATGTCGCCCTCGGCGAGGGCGTCGCGCAACTGCCACGGTTCGAGCACGGCCAACGCGGCCAGCGCCAGCCGGGGGCCCACCCCGGAAGCGGTCTGCAGCAGGGTGAACAGGTCACGTGCCTGGGCGTCGGCGAAGCCGTAGAGCGTGAGCGAGTCCTCGCGGACCACCAGCGAGGTGGCCAGCCTGGCCTCTTCCCCGCGCCGGATCCCGCCCAGGGTGGCCGGGGTCGCGTACACGGCCATCCCCACACCGCCGACCTCGATCACGGCGTGGTCCAGCCCGACGGACAGCACCTCGCCCCGGACCGAAGCGATCATCGTTGTTGCCCTCCCGTCCCGGACGAGTCACGAGCGGCCCGGCGCAGCCGCTGCCGGTGGTTGCGGGCGAGCTCGGCGGCCCGCTGCTCGGCCTCGGCCAACCTCCCCGTCATCGGCGCGCGCCACAGGTGGCACAGTGCCAGCGCCAGCGCGTCGGCGGCGTCGGCGGGTTTGGGTGGTGTGCTCAGCCCGAGGACCTTGCTCACCATCGAGGTCACCTGGCGCTTGTCGGCCTTGCCCGAACCGCTGATGGCCGCCTTGACGGAGCTGGGGGTGTGGAAGGCGACCTGAATGTCCCTGCGCGCCGCCGCCAGCGCCACCACCCCCGAGACCTGGGCGGTCCCCATGACCGAGCGCACGTTCTGCTGGCTGAACACCCGTTCTATCGCCACCACTTCCGGCTCGTGCTCACGGATCCACTCCTCGACCCCGTCACCGACGGTCAGCAGGCGCTGCGGCAGCTCGTCCTCGACGGGACTGCGCACGACACCGACGCCGAGGCAGTTCACACCCCGCTGGTGTCCTCCTTCGATGACGCCGACCCCGCAGCGTGTCAGCCCCGGGTCGACTCCGAGTACGCGCACCCCGTCATCCTCTCGCGCGAGCCTTCGTTGAACAGACGTTCGAATCCTATCGCCCGCCCGAGCGGTCCGGCACGGACGACACACCGAAGGCCCCGGAGGACGGCGCCGCCCCGGAAGGTCAAACCCCGTCGCGGCCGGGGACCCAGCTCTCGGGCAGTCCGGAGTCGGTCAGCACCGGCTGGTACTCGGGAAACCCCTTCGGCGCCCGGTCGGACCAGGGGAAGACGCCGGTGTCGGGAGTGGGCAGCAACAACTGAACGGCGGGGAAGTCCTCGTCTCCGTACAGGAGCATCGCACTGCCGAGGTACTCCGGGTAGTACCTGCCGGACACCCGCTCGAAGGTGACCGGCTGCTCGGCCAGGAAGCCCTCGTAGAGCCACCCCGGGACGAAGCGCTCTCCCCGGCCGGCCCGGGCCGTGTAGGTGTTCACGACGGTCTGCGCGACCTCCTGGGGGAGCCCGACCACCACGACCTCGGGCTTGCCGAACCGTCTCCAGGCGCCCACCGAGAACGCGTACGGCGGGTGTTGTTCCTCCTCGTCGACGTGCACGACGGCGGCACCGTGGCGTTCGGAGGTGCGTAACAGCCAGTCGCGCAGCTCGTCGGTGGCGTCCGGGGTGGCGGTCATCGCGCTTCGCCTCTCCGTCGGGTGGTACGCGTTCGCGGCCGCCGCGGGCGGTGTCCGGGCGCGCGGCGTCGGGGCGAAGCCTAGTTCACCGTGTCACCACCCCACCGGGGTGCTCCGCGGAATCCGCACTTGACTTCGAGTCAGATCGAACCAGCACAGTTCGCGGAACCGAACCGTTCCGAGGGCACACCGCCCCCGGAAGCGGAAAGCACGGACGAGACGAGGAGCACCGATGGACGCTTCGCTCCCGCGCGACAGCTTCGAGAGCGCCTACGCGGAAGGCACACCCCCCTGGGTGATCGGAGAACCCCAACCCGCGCTGGTCGAGCTGGAACGGGCCGGGCACGTGTCCGGTTCGGTGCTCGACGCCGGGTGCGGTACCGGGGAGAACACGATCCTGCTCACCGAGCTCGGCTACGAGGTCCTCGGCATCGACGGTTCGGGGACCGCCGTCGCCACGGCACGGCGGAACGCCTCCGAGCGCGGGACTCCTGCCCGGTTCGAGGTCGCCGACGCCCTGGACCTCGGCACACCGCCCCGTTTCGACACGGTGGTGGACAGCGCGCTGCTGCACGTCTTCGGGGAGCGGGACCGCCTGGTCTACACGCGGAGCCTGCACGCGGTGTGCCACCCCGGCGCGGTGCTGCACGTGCTGGCACTGGCGGACACCCGGGACGCGGGAGGTCCCCGGCTCAGCGCGGAGGCGGTTCGGGGCTCCTTCGGTCCCGGCTGGGAGCTGGAGGAGCTCCGGGAGGACCGCTACCGGGGAACCGCGGGCGAGGAGTACGCCGGACAGCTGAACGTCCGGGCGGGCGAGGTGGTGGACACGGCGGCCTGGCTGGCGCGGGCCCGCAGGCTGTGACGAGCGGAGCCGTTCGGAAAACGTGCCCACTGCCGCTCGTGGAGAACTCTCGGGGCCGGCAGCGAGCCGCCCCCGAGAGTTCTCCGCCTCAAGCGGAGAGCTGCGCCATGATCTCGTCGCTGACGTCGAAGTTCGAGTACACGTTCTGCACGTCGTCGCAGTCCTCGAGCGAGTCGATCAGCTTGAAGACCTTGCGCGCGCCGTCGCTGTCCAGCGGAACGTTCACCGAGGGGAGGAAGCTCGGTTCGGCCGAGTCGTACTCGTACCCCTCGGCCTGCAGGGCCTTGCGCACCGGGACGAGGTCGCCGGGCTCGCAGAGCACCTCGTACTTCTCCCCGAGGTCCTCGATCTCCTCGGCTCCCGCGTCCAGCACGGCGCCGAGCACGTCCTCCTCGCTCAGCCCGTTCTTGGGCAGGAGCACGACCCCGCGCCTGTTGAACAGGTACGACACCGAACCCGCGTCGGCCATCGAACCACCGTGGCGGTTCATCGTGGTCCGCACCTCACTGGCCGCGCGGTTGCGGTTGTCGGTCAGGCACTCGACCAGCACTCCCACACCGTTGGGTGCGTAGCCCTCGTACATGACCGTCTGCCAGTCGGCGCCGCCCGCCTCCTCACCGGCACCACGCTTGCGGGCGCGCTCGATGTTGTCCTGCGGCACCGAGGACTTGCGCGCCTTCTGCATGGCGTCGTACAGGGTCGGGTTGGCCTCGGGATCGCCCCCGCCCATCCGCGCGGCAACCTCGATGTTCTTGGTCAGCTTCGCGAAGAGCTTGCCGCGCTTGGCGTCGAGGGCGGCCTTCTTGTGCTTGGTAGTGGCCCACTTGGAGTGGCCGCTCATCAGTCCTCCGTGGTATCTGCTCTTGCCGGAGTGGTGTCGCGGGTGTCTCCGGCACCGCTCTCGTGGATTACCCGCACGAACAGGCGATGCACCCGATCGTCCCCGTCGACCAGCTCCGGGTGGAACGCGGTCGCGAGCACCGGACCCTGCCGAACGGCGACGATGGTACCCGTCCCGGCTTCGGAGGCCGAGTCGTGCGACGACCGTCCCGGCACTTCGGCCAGCACCGTGACACCGGCACCCGCCTTCTCCACGACGGGGGCGCGGATGAACACGGCGTGCAGCGGATCCCCCTCGATCCCCGCGAAGTCGAGATCGGCCTCGAAGGAGTCGACCTGACGTCCGAACGCGTTGCGCCGGACCACCACGTCCAGCGCTCCGAGGGGGCGGACACCGGGACCGCCCCGGTCGTCGGAGCGGTCGTCCAGCACGCTGCCCGCCAGCAGCACCATGCCCGCGCAGGAGCCGTAGGCGGGCATGCCGTCCCGCAGCCGTTGCCGCAACGGTTCGAAGAGCTCGAAGTTCTCCAGCAGGCGTGTCATCGTCGTCGACTCGCCCCCGGGAAGTACGAGCCCGTCGACAGCGGCGAGTTCCTCGGGCCTGCGCACGGGTAGCGCCGAGACTCCGATGCGCTCGAACGCATCGAGGTGCTCGGCGACGTCGCCCTGCAGGGCGAGCACACCCACCACCGGTTGAGCTTGGTTCACACCCCCGATTGTCCTGCACACCCGCGATCGGGCAAAGCCAGGGTCACCCCGCCCGGGAGACGCCCGCCCGGCGGCGGACGACACTCCAGCCGAACCATATCGCCACGATCAGCAGCGGGACGGCGTACAGCGACCAGCGGGCCGCGACGTCCGAGGAGAACCCGGCCAGCACGAGCACGAGCGCGAGGAAGCCGAGCACGATCCAGTTCGTGTAGGGCGATCCGGGCATCCGGTAGGAGGGGCGCTGCAGCCGACCCAGCTTCGCGAGCCTGCGCATCCTGAGCTGGCTGTACAGCAGCGCCGCCCAGGTGGCGATCACGCCGAGCGAGGAGATCGAAGTGGCGATCTCGAAGGCCTTGTCCGGAACCGCGTAGTTGAGCAGCACCCCGAGCAGGAAGACGGCCGCCGTGAACAGCACGGCTCCGTAGGGGGCGCGTTGCGCGTTCATCCTGGCGGTGAAGGAGGGGGCCTCCCCGTTGAGCGAGAGCGAACGCAGGATGCGCCCCGTCGAGTAGAGGCCGGAGTTGCAGCTGGACAACGCGGCGGTCAGCACGACGAAGTTCATGATGTCGCCGGCCCACGGAACGCCGATGCTGGAGAACACCGTCACGAACGGGCTCTCCGCGCCGCTGTAGGCGGTCCAGGGCAGGACCATGCACAGCAGCAGCAACGAGCCCACGTAGAACAGCGCGATGCGCGCGATGACGCTGTTGATGGCGCGCGGCATCACCTTCGCCGGATTCCGCGTCTCCCCCGCGGCGATACCGGCCATCTCCATCGAGGCGTAGGCGAAGATCACGCCCTGCAGGCTCATCAGCACCACCGGCAACCCCATCGGGAGGAAGCCGCCGTGGTCGAAGAGGTTCGACACGCCCGCCGTGGTCTCGCCCACCTGCGCGCCGGTGGCGACCAGCCAGGTTCCCACGAGCAGGAAGCTGACGATGGCCAGCACCTTGATCACCGAGAACCAGAACTCGAGTTCGCCGAACAACCGGACGGAGAGCAGGTTCACCCCCAGCAGGACCAGCAGCGACAGCAGCGCGGTGACCCACTGGGGGAACTCCGGGAACCACTTCCCGATGTAGATCCCGGCGGCGGTGATCTCGGCGACACCGCTTCCGACCCAGTTCACCCAGTACATCCAGCCCGCGGCGAATCCGGCCCACGGGCCGATGAACTCGCGGGCGTACTCCACGAAGCTTCCCGAGACGGGGCGGTACAGCACCAGCTCGCCGAGTGCCCGCATCACGAAGAAGACCGCGATGCCGCAGCCCAGGTAGGACAGGATGATCCCCGGCCCCATCTCCTTCAGGAGGCCGCCCGCCCCCAGGAAGAGCCCGACTCCGATCGCCCCGCCCATGGCGATCATCTGGACCTGGCGGTTGCCCAGTCCGGCCGCGTAGCCTTCCTCGCTGCCCTGCTCACCCGGCCGGTCGGTCGTGGCCGTGCTGTCGTTCGGAGGGTCGGGTGCGCTGACCAAGGTCTGCCTCCCACTGCGCATCGGCCGGGTACGGATGGCCCGGCTCGGTACGACGCGAACCCGTGGTGCGGGTTCGGCGCGATCGACAAGACCCTAATCAGTCGGTTTTCGACCCCCGCACGGGGGTTAACGAATGTTCACATAAAGGACGTGTCAAAGAGCACACGCATCCCCGCGGCAACCCCGGCGGCCACCAGCACCACCACCACGAACGGCGCCCGCCGCCAGGCCAGCACCCCGCCGACCACGACTCCGCCGACCCGCGCCATCCCGGCGAACGCTCCCGACTCGTACAGCGCGCTGGTGGTCACGAAGGCCCCGAGCAGCACCAGGGCTGCCGTGGCCAGCAGCCGTCGTCCCCGCTCGGGAACGCGCAGCCTGCCGCGCAACAGCGGACCGGCCACCCGCAGCGCGTAGGTGCCCGCGGCCAGCGCCACCACGACTCCCAGGGTCATGCCGGTTCCTCCTCACGCGTCCCACGGCGCGCACCACGTGAGATCGGAAGCGCGGCCAGGGTCCCGAGCAGGGCGAGCAGCACGGGGAGCCCCTCCGCCAGCAGCGGGGTCAGCACCACGGCCACCACGGATCCGAGCGCCACGGCCCGGAGGGTGGGGCGGTCCCGCAGCGAGGGCAGCACCAGGGCGAGCAGCCCGGCGGGCAGGGCCGCGTCCAGCCCGAGGGCGCGCGGGTCCCCGACACCGTTGCCGATCAGCCCGCCGACGAACACGGAGGGGGCCCAGACCCCGTACAGGGTGAGTCCGGCGGCCCAGTAGGCACGTCGCTGCCGGTGGGGGTCCGACTCGGCCAGCGCGAAGGCCACGGCCTCGTCCACCAGCAGGTGGCTTCCGAACAGCCTGCCGAGCGGTCCGCTCGCCTCCAGCACGTTCCCCAGAGCCAGCCCGTAGGGCAGGTGCCGGGCGTTGAGCAGCACCCCGCCGAGCACCACCGCGAGCGGGGCCGCCCCGGAGGTGGCCATCCCGACGGCCATCAGCTCGGAGCCGCCCGCGAACACCAGGGCGGCCATCAGGGTGGCCAGCCACAGCGGAACACCCCGCGAGACGGCGATGGCCCCGAGCGAAGCGCCGATCACCGCGAGCGCGAACCCCATGGAGGCCACTGCGGCGAGCAGGGAGGATTCACCCCCGGAAACCTTCGCTGTTCGCTTTAATGAACGCATAGTCAGTTATATTGAACACAACAGCGATTGTTCGTCAAGGCGAACAAATGGAAGGACACAGCGAACAACGATGAGCGACAGCAGAGCAGCCACCGCCCTGGAGGTCATCGCCCCCGCGTTGCGGCACGCCCGCGAGGACGCGGGGATCTCCCTCAACGAACTCGCCAAACGCGCCGGACTCGCGAAGTCCACCCTCTCCCAGCTCGAGTCCGGAGCGGGAAATCCCAGCGTGGAAACGCTGTGGGCGGTGGCCGCGACCCTCGAGGTCCCCTTCAGCAGGCTCGTGGAACCCCCCGCCCCGCACGTGAAGGTCATCCGATCCGGACGAGCTCCCAAGCTGGGATCCGAGCAGGGGGACTTCGCCGCGGGCCTGCTCTCGTCCTGTCCCGCGGGCGCCAGCAGGGACCTCTACGAGATCACCCTCCCTCCGGAGCAGGAACGACACGCGGAACCGCACCACCGGGGGACGATCGAGCACCTGGTCGTGACCTCCGGAACGCTGCGCGCCGGTCCGGCGGCGGAGCCCGTCGAGCTGGAACCCGGCGACTACCTCACCTTCTCCGGCGAGGTCGCCCACGTGTACCGGACGCTCTCCCGGCAGGCCACGGCACTGCTGATCATGGAACACAAGTAGGGGCTCCCTCACCCCGGCGAGGGAGCCCCGGGCCCACGTCGACGGTTTCGCGCGAAACGCTCCCGTCGCGGCGGGACGAGCGGTCACCAGCCGCGCTGCGCGTAGTGCTGCCCCTCCGGCAGGTCCTCCACGTTGAGACCGACCATGGCCTCACCCAGCCCGCGCGAGACCTTGGCGAGGAGGTCGGGGTCGTCGTAGAACGTCGTCGCCTTGACGATCGCCTCCGCACGGGCCTTCGGGTCACCGGACTTGAATATCCCCGAACCGACGAACACGCCCTCGGCGCCCAGCCGACGCATCATCGCCGCGTCGGCGGGCGTGGCGATGCCTCCGGCGGTGAACAGCACGACGGGGAGCTGTCCCGTGCCGGCGATCTCCCGCACGAGTTCCACCGGTACCCGCATCTCCTTGGCCGCCGCGTACAGCTCCGAGCTGTCCAGCACCGAGAGCTTGCGCAGCTCCGCACGGATCTGGCGCATGTGCCGCGTGGCCTCCACCACGTTGCCGGTTCCGGCCTCGCCCTTGGAACGGATCATCGCGGCGCCCTCGGCGATGCGCCGGAGAGCCTCCCCCAGGTTGGTGGCACCGCAGACGAAGGGGACCGTGAACGGCCACTTGTCGACGTGGTTGGCCTCGTCCGCCGGGGTCAGCACCTCGGACTCGTCGACGTAGTCGACCCCGAGCGACTGCAGCACCTCCGCCTCGACGAAGTGCCCGATGCGCGCCTTGGCCATCACCGGGATGGACACCGACCGGACGATCTCCTCGATCATCGAGGGATCGGACATCCTGGCCACCCCGCCCTGGGAGCGGATGTCGGCGGGCACCCGCTCCAGCGCCATGACGGCGACCGCTCCGGCCTCCTCGGCGATCCTGGCCTGTTCGGGGGTGACGACGTCCATGATCACGCCGCCTTTGAGCATCTCCGCCATGCCCCGCTTGACACCGTCCGTGCCGGAAGTCCGCACGGGGCGGTTGCTCGCGACGTCTCCGTTGGTCACCTTGGATCGATCCTTTCTCACGACCACGATCCGTCATCGGATTACGGCTTCGACGGTAGGGAAGTCCGCGCCCGCGGAAACGGGCCACTGTCCGGGTTTCTGGCTAGGCCACTGGAGGCAGCGGCCTCGCTTGGAGCCGCCGAGCTCCCGCCGGGGAGTCCCGACCAACAGGCCCACTCCAGCGCAGGCACTCTGAACCCGAACAGTCGGCACCGCCGAACTCCCACCGGAAACTTCCGGAAGAAGGCTTCACCCCAACGCGAGCGCTCTGAGTCCGAGCAGGACGAGAAGATCCGGTGCGTGAGTCGGATGCATTGCCAGGCCGGACCGCTCGCCGCGCAGGCCGCTACTCGAGAGCGGCCCGACACAGCGAGGCGCCGACTCACGTGACGGCTAAGAAAACACCCACTCACCCCGCACCACTGCCCTTCAGCCCGCCTTGCGTACTCATCCCATCGGGTGTGTGCTCGGTGTCACACACAGCTGTCGGCGCTAGGCGCGGGAGCGGCCATGGCCAACAAGCGCGGGGACAACGGTCCCGCGACGGCGGGACCGTCGAACCCCACATCCATCCGCAACGTGGTGTTCGTCGGTCCCTCCGGCGCGGGGAAGACGACGCTGGTGGAGCGCCTGCTCGCGGCGAGCTCGACGATCGCGCGGCAGGGCTCGGTTCCGGAGGGGACCACGGTCTGCGACCACGAGACGGCCGCCGTGGAGCAACAGCGTTCCGTGGGGATGGCCGTGGCTCCGCTGTGGCACGGCGACACCAAGATCAACCTCATCGACACCCCCGGGTACGCCGATTTCGTCGGGGAGCTGCGCGCGGGGCTGCGCGCGGCCGACGCCGCCGTCTTCGTCGTCTCCGCCACGGAGGGCGCGGACGCGACCACCCGGGCGATCTGGCACGAGTGCGCCAGGGTCGGGATGCCCCGCGCGGTGTTGGTGTCCCGGATCGACCAGCCGCGCTCCGACGTGGCCGCGGCCGTCGAGTCCTGCAGGAACGCCTTCGGACCCGGGGTGGTCCCGCTGTACCTGCCCCGCTTTCACGAGGACCGCCCGACCGGGCTCCACGGGCTGCTCACGGGCAGCGACCACGACCACGTGCTGGACGACGTCCCCGCCGCGTCGACGCACACCGGCCTGTCGGACGCGGAGGTCGAAGCGGCGGGCAACGAACTGATCGAGGGCATCATCTCGGGCAGCGAGGACGACTCGCTGCTGGAGAGCTACCTGGCCGGCTGGCGCATCTCGGAGGGAACGCTGCTGAGCGCCCTCGAAACGGCGGTGGCACGCGGCGGGCTCCACCCGGTGATCCCGGTCTCGGCCGAGACCGGGATCGGTGTGCACGAACTGCTCGACGGGATCGTGCGCGGTTTCCCCACACCCCTGGAGCACGTGCCCCCGGAGTCGACCACCCCGGAGGGCAGGGATCCGCGCGTGCTGGACTGCGATCCGGACGGACCGTTGGCCGTGGAGGTCGTGCACACCTCGGTGGACCCCTACATCGGGAGGGTCTGCCTGGCCCGGGTGTTCTCGGGCACCCTGCTGCCGGACCGGTCCGTGCACGTCTCCGGGCACGCCCCGAAGGGGCGGAGACGTCCCGAGCACGATTCCGAGGAACGGGTCGGACACGTCTACACACCGCTCGGGGCGGGGCTGCACGAGGTGCGCCACTGCGTGGCCGGGGATCTCTGCGCGCTGACCAAGCTGGGCGCGGCCGAAACCGGCGACACGATCTCGGATCCGTCGAGCCCCCTGCTGATACAGCCGTGGGACGTGCCCGATCCGCTGCTCCCGATGGCTCTGACGGCGCGCAGCGGGACGGAGGCGGACGCGTTGTCCCGGAGCCTCAACCGGCTGCTCGCGGCCGATCCTGCACTGCGCCTGGACCGCTCCACCGAGACCCGCCAGATGGTGCTGTGGTGCATGGGCGAGGCCCACGCCGAGGTGATCCTGCGCCGACTGCGGGAGAGCGGGGTGACCGTGGAGACCGAGCCCGTGCGGGTGGCTTTCCGCCAGGCCTTCGCGAAACGCGCCGCCGGACACGGCAGGCACGTCAAGCAGTCCGGAGGACACGGCCAGTACGCGGTGTGCGACATCGAGGTGGAGCCCCTGCCGCGCGGAAGCGGGTTCGAGTTCGTCGACCGGATCGTGGGCGGCGCGATCCCGAAGCAGTTCGTCGGCAGCGTCGAGAAGGGGGTGCGGGCCCAGCTGGAGCGGGGCGTTCAGCCGGAGTGCCCGCTCGTCGACGTACGCGTGAGCCTGGTGGACGGCAAGACGCACAGCGTGGACTCCTCGGACGCTGCCTTCCAGGCGGCCGGGGCCGCGGCGCTCCGGGACGCCGCGGAGCGGGCGGGATTGCTGACCCTGGAACCGGTGGACGAGGTGGAGATCCACCTTCCCGACGTCCACCTGGGAGCGGTGCTGGGCGACCTGTCGGCCCGCAGGGGCAGGGTGCTGGGCACCGAACCGGAGGACGCGGGTTGGACGGTGGTGCGTGCTCACGTCCCGAGCACCGAGCTGACGCGCTACGCGGTCAACGTGCGCTCGCTGAGCTCGGGAAGCGCCAGCTTCACCCGGGACTTCGCGGGCTACGAACCGCTTCCGCGGTGAGCACGACGCGGACCGCGGCGGCCGTCGGCGGACGGCGGGCACCCGCCTGACCGGTGTTTTCCGCTCCTCGGCCACAGGCGATCGCCGAACGGAGCCTCTCACGGGCTCGTGCGCGGGGGCTCGCTGCCGGATCTGGCCGCGTCCTGGTCACTGTCCGGCGGCCGCGCGAAACGTGCGCGGGTCCGGTCGACGTTCGGCGGAACCGGTCGATCGTTGCGGCGACGCGGAGGGAAACGTGTACCGGCGGAGCCGCGACGGACAGCCTCAGTTCTCCGGAAATGCCCTGGCATTCCCGGAGAGAGGAAGCCATGAGCACACGGACACGCACCACCTGGCTGGTCACCGGGGGCCGTCGTCGGGCTCGCGCTGATCGCGGCGCTCTTCGCGGTTCCGAAGCTCGTCGACCCGAGCACGGAGAAAGCTGCACCTGATCGAACAACTCCAGGTGAGGCTTGGTATACGACGCAAGCAAGGACGTCGCCTTCCGGACTCCGAACAAAAGAGAACCAGCCCGTGATCCGAAGATCAGAGGGGCTGGCCATGTTAGTGACTAATGTAGCAGAGGCTGCCGTGCGAAGGCGAGACGAGTCGAGGTCCAGGCTCCCTCAGAAACACCGAGCTAGGCGCGGTAGGCACCGGCCAGCCGCTGGCCGACGGTGAGGATCGATATCGCGGCCAGCCCCCACAGCGCGATGTCCAGCACGTAGGGCACGCCCATCCCGTACAGGCCGGTGCCGACGAGCAGGACGACCAACCGCTCGGCCCGCTCGGCCATGCCCGCCTCGACCTTCACCCGCTGGGCCTGCGCGCGCGCCTTGACGTAGGAGATCACCTGGGCCGCGACCAGGCAGATCAGCAGCGCGGCCCCTCTCCAGTACTGATCCCCGACCAGGGCCCACCAGACGAGCGCACCGAACACGACCCCGTCCGCCACGCGGTCGCAGCTCGCGTCCAGCACGGCCCCGAAGCCGTCGTCCGCACCGGCCGCCCGCGCCGCCGCCCCGTCGAGCAGGTCGAACAGCAGGAAGAAGGCGACCACCAGGGTTCCGGCCAGCAGGTGTCCGAGCGGGAACAACGTCCCGGCCGCCAGGACGGTGCAAACCGTCCCGACCACTGTCACCACGTTGGGTGACATCCGATGCCGCACCAACCACGCACCCACCGGGTCGGTGAGCCTGGCCACCGAAGCTCGCGCGAAAACGTTCAACATCGTTTCGATTCATCCACCGCCACACGGGAGTTTCCCGCACACGGCAGCCTAACCGGCGACGATCGCCGGCTCCCACGCGCACCACCGACGAGGGGCGGAACCGGCCAATGATCCATGACACACCCGGAATGAGCAACGAAACCGGTTAGTTGGACATCGGTGGAACATCCTCACCGATTCCACGGAGGTCCGGTATGACAGACGCCACGCAGATCCCCGGTTACACGACGGGCACCTGGGACATCGACGCGGTGCACTCCGAGGTCGAGTTCACCCTCCGGCACATGGGGGTCGGCCGCTCCCGCGGTCGGTTCGACAAGTTCGAGGGGCAGATCGTGACCGCGGAGAACCCGCTGGACTCCAGCGTCTCCGCGACCATCGACGCCGCCTCCATCAACACGGGCAGCGCCGACCGCGACGCCCACGTGCGCGCCGAGGACTTCCTGGACACGGACAACTACCCGACGGCGGAGTTCCGCTCCACCGGAATCAGGGAGAACGGTGACACCTGGATCATCGACGGCGACTTCACCCTGCACGGCGTGACGGTTCCGGTCTCCCTGGAAGCCGAGCTCGGCGGCTTCACCGACACCTCGGACGGGGGAAAGCTGCTCGGTCTCTCGGCGAGCACGACCCTGAACCGCACCGACTTCAAGGTCGGCCCGAACGGTGGCGCCATGCTCGGCGAGAAGGTCAAGATCAACCTGGAGATCGAGGCCACCCTGCGCGGATAACAGGTTTTCCGTCTCGGTTGGCGTAGGCGGTCACCCGGCGGAGCCTCTCGCGGCCACTCGGCCTGGCACCGTGGTCATCTCGGTGCCGGCGCCGGAGAAAAGCCTCAACTCGACCGGAGGACTCCACTGAGCGCGGAAACGCCGACTCACGTGACGGCTTACCCGACCAGCTACGCGAAGTTCTGTTATGAGCTATTGGAAGGGCCGCCGCACCGCTCGGTGCGACGGCCCCTTCGTCGTCCTGTGCCGCCGCGTCGTCGCTCAGGCGATCCGCTGCCAGGCGTCGGCGAGCAGCTCACGGGTGTCGGCCAGCAGCTGGGGAAGCACCCTGGTGTGGCCGATCACCGGCATGAAGTTCGAATCGCCGCCCCAGCGGGGGACGACGTGCTGGTGCAGGTGCGCCGCGATCCCCGCACCGGCCACCGGCCCCTGGTTCAGCCCGATGTTGAAGCCGTGCGGAGCGGAGACACCGCGGATCACGCGCATGGCCCGCTGGGTGAAACCGGCCACCGCGACGGTCTCCTCCCCGGTCAGCTCCGTGTAGTCCGCGACGTGGCGGTACGGCAGCACCATCAGGTGGCCGGGGTTGTACGGATAGAGGTTCAGCACGGCGAAGACCAGCTCGTCCCTGGCCACGATCAGCGTCTCGCCGTCGGAGCGCTCGTCCGCCAGCAGCCCGCAGAACGGGCACCCGTCACTGCCGTCCCCGGTCGGCTTGTTCTCCCCCTGGATGTAGGAGAGCCGGTGCGGGGTCCACAGCCGCTGCAGCGCGTCCGGGACCCCGATACCTCGCTGCCCGGCGAACTCCGCCCCGGAATCCGCGGAAGAACCGCCCGCGGAGTTCCCGGGTTCATCGTTCGATGGCCGTTGTGTCACGCCAACTCCGCTCCGAAGCTCTCCGCCGTCGGCGAGGCGTTCTCGCGCCGCCCGACCCAGTGGCCGAGCGCCTCGACGGCTCGTTCCACGGGTACTCCGTTGAGCTGACTGCCGTCGCGGAAGCGGAAGGAGACCGCGTCCGCCTCGACGTCCTTGCCACCGGCCAGCACCAGGAACGGAACCTTCTGCGTGGTGTGGTTCCTGATCTTCTTCTGCATCCGCTCGTCACCGGTGTCGATCTCGACCCGCAGCCCCTTCTCCCGGAGCCGCTCGAAGACGCCCTCCAGGTGCGGGACGTGGTCGTCGGCGATGGGGATCCCCACCACCTGCACCGGGGAGAGCCACGCGGGGAACGCGCCTGCGTAGTGCTCGGTGAGCACGCCGAAGAAACGTTCGATCGAGCCGAACAGCGCGCGGTGGATCTTCACCGGCCGCTGCTTGGAACCGTCGGCCGAGGTGTACTCCAGGTCGAAGCGCTCCGGCATGTGGTAGTCCAGCTGGATCGTGGACATCTGCCAGGTGCGCCCGAGCGCGTCCTTGGCCTGCACCGAGACCTTCGGGCCGTAGAAGGCCGCCCCGCCCGGGTCGGGCACCAGTTCCAGCCCGGAGTCCTCGGCGGCACGCCGCAGCGTCTCGGTGGCCCCCTCCCAGAGCTCGTCGCTGCCGACGTACTTCTCCTCGTTGCGGGTGGACAGCTCCAGGTAGAAGTCCTCCAGGCCGTAGTCGCGCAACAGGTCCAGCACGAAGTTCAACAGCGATTTGAGCTCGGACTGCAGCTGGTCGGGAGTGCAGTAGATGTGCGCGTCGTCCTGGGTCATGCCGCGGACCCGGGTCAGCCCGTGCACCACGCCGGACTTCTCGTAGCGGTACACCGAACCGAACTCGAACAACCGCAGCGGCAGCTCGCGGTAGGAGCGTCCGCGCGAACGGTAGATGAGGTTGTGGAACGGGCAGTTCATCGGCTTCAGGTAGTAGTCCTGCCCGGGCTTGCGCACCTCGCCGTCGGCGTCGCGTTCCTCGTCGAGGTGCATGGGGGGGAACATCCCGTCGGCGTACCAGCCGAGGTGCCCCGAGGTCTCGAACAGCGCGCTCTTGGTGATGTGCGGCGAGTTCACGAACTCGTAGCCGGCCTGCTCGTGCCTGCGACGCGAGTAGTCCTCCAGCTCGCGGCGGATGACCCCGCCCTTGGGGTGGAAGACCGGCAGCCCCGATCCGATCTCCTCCGGGAACGAGAACAGGTCCAGCTCCGCGCCCAGGCGCCGGTGGTCCCGCCGTTCCGCCTCGGCCAGCCACTCCAGGTGGGCGTCCAGGGCCTCCTTGGACTCCCAGGCGGTTCCGTAGATCCGCTGCAACTGCCGGTTGCGCTGATCGCCCCTCCAGTACGCCGCGGCGACCCGCGTCAGCTTGAAGGCCGGGAGGAACCTCGTGTGCGGGACGTGCGGCCCCCTGCAGAGGTCTCCCCAGACCGTCTCCCCGTGCCGGTCGATGTTGTCGTAGACGGTCAGCTCACCGTCCCCGAGCTCCATCACCTCGCTGGTGTCCACGTCCGCCGACCCCGACTTGAGGTCGACGAGTTCCAGCTTGTACGGCTCCGCGGCCAGCTCCTCACGCGCCTCCTCGAGGGAGCCGAGCTCGCGGCGGGAGAACTTCTGGCCGGACTTGACGAGCTGCTTCATGCGCTTTTCCAGCGCCTGCAGGTCCTCCGGGGTGAACGGCCGCTCGACGTCGAAGTCGTAGTAGAAGCCGTCGGTGACCGGCGGGCCGATTCCCAGCTTGGCCTCGGGGAACAGCTGTTGTACCGCCTGGGCCAGCACGTGGGCGGTGGAGTGCCGGATGACACTGCGGCCGGCCTCGGTGGCGGCGGGCACCGCTTCGACCTCCACATCGACCGGGGGAGCCCAGGCGAGATCACGCAGTTCCCCGTCGCCGTCGCGGACGACGACGATCGCCTCGGGACCTTTGGAAGGCAATCCCGCCTGCTGGACGGCATCACCAGCCGTAGTGCCCGCCGGTACCTTAACCCGGGATTCCTGCTGGGTTTGGAGCGGCGAGACTGACACGGTTACTCCTACGATCGTTGCTCGAATGGGATGCGCGACCCGACCACGACCGAAGGAGCTCCGGCGACGACGCGGTCGGGGCGGGCGAACGTTTTCGCGTCGATGCTATCGGCCACCGGTGTCCTCGCCGCGATCCGGCCGAGCGGTCACCATCGGCGGTCTCTCCGGGACATCCCCCTCGCCCGGGCCGCGCGCCCGGACGAGGGGCGACCGTTCAGGCACCCTCGCCCAGGAGCTCGCCCACTTCCATGGCCGAGACCGGCTCACCCACGTGCTGCCCCTGTGCGGCGTACACGTTCATCGCACGCAGCCGGTCACCCTGGCGAGCCGTGTCCACCCCGTCGGCGAGCACTGTCATGCCCAGCAGGTGAGCGGCCGAGACCACGCTGCCGACGAGGTGCTCGTCCAACGGATCGGGGTGTTCCGGCTCCGACAGGCGCTTCAGGTACTCGCCGGAGATGCGCACCGAGGTGACGGGCAGTTCCCGCAGTCTGCGCACTCCGGTGTAGCGGGCGCCGAAGTCCCGGACGACGAAGGCGGCCCCGAGCTCGCGGACGATCTCGACGGTGTCGACCGGATCGTCCACCTCGTCGAAGAGCGCCGATTCCGGCACGCCGAGCCGCAGCTGCTCCGCGGGCAGCTGCGTTTCCGCCAGGATGCCCTTGAACCGGCTGACCAGGTCGGGGTCCCGGAAGTGCCGTTCCGACAGGTCGACCGTCACCAGCGGGGCGTCCGCACCGAGCTCCCGGACCCACCGGGAGGCGTGCTCGCAGGCCTGACGAAGCAACCAGTCACCCAAACGGGTGATAACACCGGTTTCCTCGGCCAGATCCACGAAATCATCGGCGTCCAACTCGCCGTACTCGGGATGGTCCCAGCGCACGGCCGCGTGCAACGCGATCACGCTTCCGTCGGAGAGCCTGCGTATCGGCAGGTACTCGACGAAGAACTCGTGGTTGTCCAGCGCGGCCGGCATGGTGGCCGACATCCGGAAACGACGTCTGGCCGCGGCGTTGCGCTCCGCGTCGAACATCACCCACTGCGCCTTGCCCTCGTCCTTGGCCCGGTACAGCGTGATGTCGGCCTCGCGGAGGAGCTGGTCCGCATCGACCCCCGCCACCGGTTGCTCCACCACCCCGGCGCTGGCCGAGGCGTTCAACTCGTGGCCTCCTATCCGCACCGGCCGATGGATCTCGTCCAGCAACCGCTCCACCAGCCGGAGCATCCCGGCGGAACCGTCGGTGTCCGGCACGAGGACGACGAACTCGTCACCACCCATCCGGGCAGCCAGCGCCCCCTGACTCGTGGCGAGCGCGTTGACCCGATTGGCGACCTCCCGCAGGAGATCGTCCCCGATGGGGTGACCGAGACTGTCGTTGATCGTCTTGAACCCGTCCAGGTCGAGATAGCAGATCCCCACCCTGCGGTCGGCGGGGACGGCCCGGAGCGCCTCGTCCATCCTGGTGCCCAGCAGGGTGCGGTTGGCCAGGCCGGTGAGGGGATCGTGCGTCGCCTGCCTGCGGAGTTCCTCCTGCAGGAGGTACCTGTCCGTGACATCGGCGTAGAGCACCACCTGGTACTCGGGCACTCCCTCCGAATCCTTGACCAACGCCCCGGAAACCTGCGCCCACACCGTTCGCTCGTCCGGGGCCGTGAACCTCGTGTCCACCGCGAACTGCTCGGTCGATTCGTCCAGCAGCCCGCTGTCGGCCTCCCGCAGCACCTCGACCCAGCGGGAGTCGGACAACGCCAGCATGTCCCGCCCCACCAGCTCGGCGCGCGGAATGCCGAAGATCACCGTCATCGAATCGTTGACGTCCTGCAGCACCCCGTCCAACCCGACGATGGCGATCCCGAGGGCCGAGGAGGTGAAAACGGCCCTGAAGCGCGCCTCGCTCGAGCGCAGGGCCTCCTCGGCGGCGTCACGGGCGTTGAGCACGGCCTGCTGGATCACCCCCTGCTCGGCGAGCACCCGGTCCTGCGCCGCCCGCTCGAACCCGGCGCCGAACGAGGCGGTCAGCTCGTTGACACGTCCCGGCTCCACGGGGGTCTCCGGCGCGAGCCTGCTCGCCAGCTCGGGCAGTTCGGAACCGAGCAGGCGCAGCGACCGCCGCAGCGCCTCCGGCGCGACTATGTGCGCCCGCACCAGGTCGACGGCCGCCTCCGCGCAGCGTTCGTCGTCGTGGTGCTCGGCCCACAGCGCCGCGAGCAACCGCTCGGTGCGTTCCTCGAGGAACTTCCACAGCTCGGGGCGGGCCATCGGGACGTAGCTCGTGCCGATGACCAGACGTGCCCACTGCCGCGCGAAATCCACCACGGTGGCGGTCTCCACCTCGTTCGGGTCCGCTCGCCCGCGCTCACCGTCGAAAACGGGTGATTCCTCGGAGGAAGTGCCGCTCATCGATCACACCTTGTACCCGACCGCTCCGTACACCAGCGAACTCGCCGGATCCTGCCAGCGGTCCTCCTCGGTGTCCGGACGCCATTCCGGCACGTAAACCAGCCCCGGCTCGACGAGGTCGAACCCCCCGAGCAAATCCGCCACCTCCGCGTGGCTGCGCACGATGACAGGACTGCTGCTCCCCGCGTACAGCTCCACGAGGCTCCGGGCGTAATCGGGGTAGTCATCGGAAGTGACGTGCGAGAACCCGAGGAAGCTACCCGGTGCCATGCGCTCGTGGTACCCGTGGATGATCTCGCGGGGCCGCGCGGACTCGGGGACGAAGTGCAGCAGGGCGATCATCATCACCGCGATCGGCTCCTCGGGGTCGAGCAGCCGCCCGGCCTCCTCGGAACCGAGGATCCCCTCGATGTCCTGTAAGTCGGCCTGGACGACTCCCGCCTGATCGTTGCCCTCCAGGAGCGTACGACTGTGCGCGACGGCCACGGGTTCGTTGTCGACGTAGAGCACCCGAGCGCCGGGGTCGACCGCCTGAGCGATCTCGTGCACGTTGCCCACCGTGGGGATGCCCGACCCGATGTCCAGGAACTGGCGAATCCCCCTGTCCAGGCAGTAACGCACCGCTCGACGCAGGAAGGCCCTGTTGTCCTGTGCCAGCGGTTTCACGTGCGGGACCTGCGCCTCGACCTTGTGGGCCAGTTCCCGGTCGACCTCGAAGTTGTGCGACCCGCCGAGGTAGTAGTCGTAGCAGCGCGCCGCGCTGGCCTTTTCCAGATCGACGTCCGCAGGCAGACGGTTCGGCTCTGACATGGAAGCTCCCTGTCGTCACGGGCCACCAGCAGCGCCCCCCGATACCAAGGCCCTCGTAGCTGTGTGTACTCGATCACCGATGCGACTCCCCCGCCCGACTTTCCGGAGCTGCCACCGGGTGATCAACACAAATCCTACTGTGACAGCTCGAGTTCAGTCATTCACGGTCGGCTGTCGCGAAACAACAGCGCATCACCCCTTCGGGGATTCTTCAGCCGTGTAAGCAGCCTCACGCGTCCACATTACGGGCCGCCGGATTAGGTATGCCTAAGCTGTCATAGGACAGCATGTCGCGCTCCACGGACCCGCAGTCGGCGCGGCACCCCGGTGATCACGCACGGCGAACCACCACTACGGAAACCGAACACCGAGCAAGCGACATCCACGCGAACAGGGAACAGCCGCAGCCGCACGTCGCCCAGGAGGAGAACCGTGAGCCACCCGCTCCGAGTAGCCGTCATCGGCGCCGGCCCCGCAGGCGTCTACGCCGCGGACATCCTGACCAAATCGGAAACGACCACCGAAGTGGACCTCTTCGACCGGATGCCCACCCCCTACGGGCTGGTCCGCTACGGCGTCGCCCCGGACCACCCGCGGATCAAGGGAATCGTCAACGCACTGCACAAGGTGCTGGAAAAGCCGGGCATCCGTTTCCTCGGGCACGTCGAGTACGGAGTGGACTGCAAGCTGGAGGACCTGCGCAGGCACTACGACGCGGTGGTGTTCGCCACCGGCGCGGCCGACGACAGGAACCTGGGGATCCCGGGCGCCGAGCTGCCCGGCAGCCACGGCGCCTCCGAGTTCATCTCCTTCTACGACGGCCACCCGGACGCCCCCCGGGACTGGAACCTCGACGCGCGGAACGTGGCCGTTCTCGGAGCGGGCAACGTGGCCCTCGACGTCGGACGTGTGCTGGCCAAGCAGGCCGACGACCTGCTCGGAACCGAGATCCCGGACAACGTGTACCGCGCCCTGAGCGAATCCCGCGTGACCGATGTGCACGTGTTCGCCCGGCGGGGGCCCGCGCAGACGAAGTTCACCCCCCTCGAACTGCGCGAGCTCGACCACGAGCCGAACACGGAACTGATCGTGCACCCCGAGGGCTTCGAGATCGACGAGGCCGGCGAGGAGGCGATGCGGACGAACAACCAGGTCAAGTCCGTGGTCAAAACCCTGCAGGACTGGGCGCTGCGGGACCCCGTGGGCAACACGGCGCGCAGGCTGCACTTCCACTTTCTGCGGCGTCCCGTGGAGATCCTGGGCGAGGACGGGGTCAGCGGGCTGCGCACCGAGATCATGGAACTCACCGGTGACGGCTCGGTCCGCGGGACCGGCGAGTACGAGACCTTCGACGTGCAGTCCGTCTACCGTGCCGTGGGCTACCTCAGTTCGGCGCTGCCGGACCTGCCCTTCGATCACGGCTCGGGAACCATCCCGCACGACGGGGGCAGGGTGCTGGACCTCGACGGGGACCACGTCCCCGGCGTCTACACGACCGGCTGGATCAAGCGCGGTCCGGTGGGGCTGATCGGTCACACCAAGGGCGACGCGCTGGAAACCGTCAACAACCTGCTGTCCGACACCGAGAACCTCCCGGAACCGGCCGAATCCGACCGGGACTCGATACTGCGGATGCTCGACGAGCGCGGGGTCCCCTACACCACCTGGGAGGGCTGGAACCGGCTCGACGAGCACGAGCGCGCCCTCGGCGCCGAACGGGGCAGGGAGCGCCTGAAGGTCGTCGAACGCGACGAGATGGTGCGGATCAGCCGCGGGGCCGACGCCTGACCGGGCAGTGGCCGCACCTCGGTTGACGTGGGTGGTCGCTCGGCGGAACCTCTCGCGGCGGCGCGAGTTGCTCGGATGGTGTGCTCGGCGCCGACTGCGCCGAAAAACAGCCCGGCCGGAAAGCTCTCGCGAACCCGCCGCTCCGCGGCCGACCCCGCGAACCGGGGGTCGGCCACCGGCCCCCGAATCACTGCGACCATCGTCGCCGCGCCGTACTTTCGAGCGCGGGCCGGTCCTGCCGTGCTTCACACACGCGGGGGTGTGCGATGAGCTGGGAATGGTTCTGGGCACCGGAGTACGGACCGGCTCGGTTCGTGTTCCAGCACCTGCTCGCCGCCACGTACGCGCTGGCCTTCGTCAACGTGCTCGCCCAGTTCCGGCCGCTGCTCGGCGAACACGGGCTGACGCCGGTACCGCGCTTCCTGCGCGACGTCCCCTTCCGCAAGGCGCCCAGCCTGTTCCAGTTCCACTACTCGGACCGTTTCCTGCTGGTCGTCGGGTGGTGCGGCCTGCTGCTGAGCCTGGCCGCCTTCCTCGGCGTCGCCGACGTGCTCCCGGTGTGGGGCTCGATGGCGGTGTGGTTCGTGCTGTGGGCGGTGTACCTGTCGATCGTCAACATCGGTCAGCTCTGGTACGCCTTCGGCTGGGAATCGCTGCTGCTCGAAACCGGCTTCCTCGCGATCTTCCTCGGACCTGCCCACACCTCCCCGCCCGGACCGGTGATATGGCTGCTGTGCTGGCTGCTCTTCCGCGTGGAGTTCGGCGCGGGGCTGATCAAGATTCGTGGCGACCCGGCGTGGCGGGACCTGACCGCGCTGCACTACCACCACGAGACCCAACCGATGCCCGGCCCGCTGAGCCGGCGGTTCCACCGGGCGCCGCGCGCGCTGCACAAGGTGGAGGTGCTGGCCAACCACTTCACCCAGCTGATCGTCCCGTTCGGGCTGTTCCTCCCCCAGCCGGTGGCCTCGACCGCGGCGGCGATCATGATCGTCACCCAGGTGTGGCTGCTGCTCAGCGGCAACTTCGCGTGGCTGAACCTGATCACGATCACCTTGGCCTGCACCGCGCTGGACACCACCCTGCTCCGGTGGGTCCCGATGGACGCCCTCACCCCGCCCGCCGTCCTTCCGGAGCAGGACGCGGCGAGCCCGCTGTGGCACCGGGCCGCCGTGCTGGCGTTGACCGCGCTGGTGATCGTGCTGAGCTACTGGCCGGTGCGGAACATGCTCGGGCGCGGGCAGGTGATGAACCGCAGCTTCAACAAGATCCACCTCGGCAACACCTACGGAGCCTTCGGCAGCATCACCCGCACCCGCTACGAAGTGGTGCTCGAAGGCACTGGCGACCGCGACTCGGGATGGCGCGAGTACGAGTTCCGCGGCAAGCCGGGGGGCGTCTCGCGCCGCCCGCCGCAGATCGCCCCCTACCACCTGCGTCTGGACTGGCTGATGTGGTTCGTGGCGATCTCGCCCTCCTACGGGAGGGGCTGGCTGGAACGGCTGGTGATCGCGATGTTGCGCGACGACCGCCGGATCCTGCGGTTGCTGCGCCACGTCCCGTTCCGGGAAGAGCCCCCGCGCTACGTGCGGGCCCGGCTCTTCGAGTACCGCTTCAGCACGGGGGAGGAGTACCGGGAGTCCGGGGTGTGGTGGGTGCGCACTCCGCTCACCGAACTGATCCCCCCGGTCGCCGCGGAAGATGTGCGCACGGACGGTTGAGCGAGCCCGCCGGTTGGCCCGCGTGGCGGCGCCGGTGGACGGAAAGCGGTTTCGCGCGGAACGTTGCCTCCGGAACCGTTCCGGGGACGACGTTCCGCGCGAAACGTGCCGAGGACGGCGGCCTCACCAGTCGGGGCGCAGCGGCATCGAACTGGCACCGCCGTCGGAGCGCACCCCCAAGGTCTGGTGCAGCTGGATGTCGTCGCGTTCGAAAGCCAGCCGCGAGGCGGCCATGTACAACCGCCACACCCGGGCACGAGCGGGGCCGACCTCGGCCACGGCCTTCCGCCAGTTGCGGTCCAGGTTCGCGCACCAGCCTGCCAGGGTCAGGGCGTAGTGCTCCCGGAGGTTCTCCTCGTGCCGCACCTCGAACCCGTTGTCGTTCATCCGCCCGAGGATCTCCGCCGGAGATTCCAGCTCCCCGTCCGGGAACACGTAACGGCGGATGAACTTGCCCGGACGAGCCGGGTAGGAACCGTCCGGGCGGGTGATGCAGTGGTTGAGCAGCCGTCCGCCGACCCGCAACCTGTCCCGCAGCGACCGGAAGTACCCGGGCAGCTGGTCCCGCCCGATGTGCTCGGTCAGCCCGATCGAGCTGACAGCGTCGAACCCCGTCTCCGGGACGTCGCGGTAGTCCTGGTACCGCACCTCGGCCAAATGGCTCAGCCCGCGTTCGGCGATGGTGTGCCGCGCCCAGTCGGCCTGCTCCTCGGAGAGGGTGACACCGATCGCGCGCACGCCGTAGTGCTCGGCAGCGTGCAGGACCATGCCGCCCCAACCCGCGCCGATGTCCAGTAAGCTCATCCCCTCGCGCAGCCCGAGCTTGCGCGCGACCAGGTCGTGCTTCTCGTGCTGCGCCTGTTCCAGGGTGGCGTCCTCCCGCTCGAACACGGCGCAGGTGTAGGTCATCGACGGGCCGAGCACCCACTCGTAGAACTGGTTGGACACGTCGTAGTGGTAGGAGACGCTGCGACTGTCCCTGCTCTTGGAGTGCCGTCTCCCCCGCGCGGCCCGGTTCTCCTCGGCAGGGGGGCTCACCGGCCACCACATCCGGTACGCCCCGAGACGCGCCGCGAGCTCGATCCGCTGCCCCAGCGGGATGTCGGCGACTTCGATCGGCGGAAAGGCCGCCAGTGCGGTGTACATGTCACCCCGCACCTCGAGGTGCCCGTTCACATAGGCCCGTGCCAGTCCCAGCTCTCCCGGAGCGGAGGCCAGGTGGGCCAGCGCCAGGGGAGACTTGAGCACTATGGCGGCCGAACAGCCGGAAGGTCCGTGCCTGCTGCCGTCGTAAGCCCGGAACTCGATCGGCAGATCGTCCCCGAACACACGTGCGAACACGGCTGCCAACGCCATTTGCTGATCCTCCATCGCAACCAGAAAGGAAGGGAGTCGTGTCGTGGTCCCCGAGCGGGCCGTGCGCAGCAGGCCGCTCAGTTCCCCAACACGCACTTTTCGTACAGTCCCGGCAGTTTTCCCGCCTGGTCGTACCGGTCTTTGAGGCTCCGGTACGTCTCCCCGTCGTAGTGCTCCCAGAACTCCTCGCGTCCGTAGTAGGCGGTCGAGTACAACGACTTGTGGCCGTCGAGCTCGCTCACCTTCCCCTCGATCGCACGATTGTGCGCGCCGAGCTCCTGGTCGGCACGCAGCGGAACGGTGGCCCAGAAACCGACGTTCACGTACAGTGTCCCCGGGTCCATCGGATACAACGGCCAACCGGCCGTGTCCCGGAGCCGCACCGGGCACAGCCACACGGGGCTGATCCCGATCTCGTCGTGGAAGAACTCCAGGAACTCCGCGAGGCGGTCCACCGGGATCTCCACGTCCTGGATCACCGGCTCCCTGCGGGGGCGTCCGCGCAGCCGGTTGATCCGGTCGGACAGCGCGAAACGCTGGTCGAGGGCAACGGCCTTGCGATAGAAGTCGGAGCGCAGGAAACGCCGCGGCCAGAACGGGCGGAGCAGCGGGTGCTGGGCTCCCATGGCCCGTGAGCACCAGAACCAGTCGGTGTCCCAGCGCCACAGGTAGTCACCGACCTTCAGGTGGTCCACATCCCGTTCCCGGATGGACCGGTAGTAGATCCTGCTGCCCGTGTAGTCGCTGGTGTAAGGAGCCCCGTCGGCGAACGTCCCCAGCGTGAGGTACAGCTCGGACCGCCCGAACACCGTTCCGTCGACGAAGTCCACCCGCCGGTCCCGCCAGGTTCCGGCGCCGTGTATCTCCTCGATCGCCGTCGCGCACTCGTCGGCCGAGGTGAACCGCACGTGCCGCAGCCGCACGTGGTCCCGAACGGGTTCGAGCTCGATGACCAGCCGCAGCGCGTATCCCAGGGAACCGTAGGAGTTCGGAAAGCCCCTGAAGAGTCCGGCGTGCTCGTTGTCCGGCCTGGCCAGCACCACCTGACCGTCCCCCGTGAGTATCTCCATCTCGCGGACGGATTCGTGGGGAAGACCGTTCCGGAACGAGGACGCCTCGATCCCCAGCCCCGCCACCGCGCCGCCGATGGTGATCGTCCGCAGCTGCGGAACCACGAGCGGCATCAGCCCGTGGCGCAGCGTTTCGGCGACCAGGTCCTCGTAGGTGGTCATTCCCTGCACGTCGGCCGTCATGGTGTCCGGGTCCACGGACAGCACCCGGTCGAGCCCCGTCACGTCGAGTCCGCCCCCGCCCACGGGCGAGCGGAAACGAAAGAGGTTCGAAGTGGACTTGGCCAGTCGGACGCGTTCGGAAGCCGGGATCCGGCCGTAACGCGTCGCCAGCGCGGCGACTTCGTCCGCGTGTTCGGCACCGGTTGAGGGCACTGGGGGATCGGTCTCCATGATCTCCGACCATATGCCGCTCGACCGATGACGGCATCCTGTTTTGCCCCGGAGCACTCCACGGCCCCCGGATCGGCGACACACCGTGTTCCGATCGGCACGTTCGATGGGAACTCCGCCCGGCTCGTCGCGGGTTCCGCGACCCGCGCCGCCACGCGGACCGGGACGGCGAAGCCCCGCCACGACCCGGCCGGGCGACCCCCATCAGCCGGCTCGACGCAGCGCCCAGGCCTTCAGTCCGCGGAACCCGGACACCTTGTTCGGGCCGAGCGCGGTGAGGTCGAAACGGGACAGCTCGCGCAGTTCGCTCGCGCACTCGCGGTCCACCAGCACCGAAGCGGGCCGCGCCAGGGTGGTGAGCCTGCTGGCTATGTTGACCGTGGAACCGTAGACGTCACCGAACCGGGCCAGCACCCGCCCGCTGGCCAATCCGATGCGGAGCGGGGGAAGTCGCGGTTCCTCGGCCACTCGCTCGTTGAGCGACAGGGCGATCTCGCCAGCGTCCCCGGCCGTGTCGGCGACGAACAGCACCTCGTCACCGACCGTTTTCACGATCCTGCCGTGGTTCTCGGCGATCACACCGGTGACCAGCTCCTCGAAGGTGTCTATCAACCTGGCCAGCTCGATCTCGCTGTAATCGCGGATCAGCCTGGTGTAGCCCACGATGTCGGCGAATCCGACGACCAGGGTGGGTTCCTCGGCCCGGTCCTCGCTCTCGTTGAGCTCGCGGGCCGCGATGGCGGACAGGTGCCTTCTCCAGACGTAGCCCTGGAGGTGTTCCATCACCGGCAGGATCGCCTCGGCGACCTGGGCCGTGGTCTCGCGGTCGCCGGTGAAGCTCTCCCCCAGCACGGACTTGAATATGCCCACCTGCCACTCGGCGAGCCGCGACATCGTCTGCGCGAGCGAACGCGCCACCGCGGTCTCCAGCTCGGGAGGGATGACCTCGGCCGAGACGAGCCGGACGACGGTGCGCAACGCCGTGATGTCGAAATCGGTGAACACGACCGCCTCGTCCGAGACGTGCGCGAACCCCATCGCCTGCCAGAGCCGTTCCGCCCTGGAAAGCTCCACACCTGCCAGCCGCGCGACTTCGCTCTTCCGATAGCGCGGTTCGCCACCCAGCAGTGACCACTCCACCGGGTTCTCGGGCGCTACGAAATCATCGTGCGGTTCGAACGACGAGCACATCACTCTCCGAACGTCGTGAGATCTCCGAGGGGACCGACCCCAAAATGCGCCCCTTCAACGTGTTCAGCCCACGGCTTCCGACCACGAGCAACTCGGCCGAGCGCCGTTCGGCCGCTCCGATCAGCGACTCGACCGGCTCGCCGAGCACCGCCACGGTATCGACCGCACGCGCACCGGCCGAACGGGCGTGATCGGCGGCCGTGCGCAGGCTGTCCTCAGCCGGTGCGGAACCGACCACTTGGAAGGCCTCCTGTCCCATCTCGTCCCTGGCGTGCTCGACCTCACGCCTGCTGTTCGGATAATACGCGCAAACGATCAACAGTTCGGCGGACTCACCCGCCACCTCGGCGGCACGGGCGACGGCGTGCATCGACGGAGAAGAGCCGTCG
This sequence comes from Actinopolyspora biskrensis, assembly GCF_013408175.1. GTDB lineage: Bacteria > Actinomycetota > Actinomycetes > Mycobacteriales > Pseudonocardiaceae > Actinopolyspora > Actinopolyspora biskrensis. The sequence continues at coordinate 206,599 of NZ_JACBYW010000001.1, read as the reverse complement.
GTTCCGACGACGACGGTGCTGTACGGCGACATGACTTCTTCCGTCCTCCGGAGCTGGGTCGATGTGGCACACGGACGTGAACACCAACGAGCGAGCGGCCGAAGCGTCACGGCTTCCGCCCGGAAGTTCCGCCTCCCGGACGAACCAGCGCCACCGCGGCGCCCGCCCGCGGAGCGGGCTCACGAGCCACCTGCGGAACCTCGGGAGCGGGCCGGATCCGCGCGCTCCACGTCAACGGCGCGGGCCACCCTCACCTCGGCGGGCCGCCAGCAGTTGCAGGTGAACGCTCAGCCGTTCCGCGGGGTCGTCGAGATCGACACCGCAGATGCCGACGGCCCTGCGGACGCGGTACCGCAGGGTGTTCGGGTGCACGTGCAGCGCCAGGCTGGCCGAACGCACGTCCCCGAAGGATTCCAAGTAGGACAGCAACGAGCGGCAGAACTCCGTTCCGTTGTCCCCGTCGTAGGCGCGCAGTTTCGCCAGGCGCGGGTCGCGCATCCGCTCGTTGTCCCGCAACGTGGTGAGCACCTCGCTGAGCAGCACGCGCGAACGAACATCGGCGATCGTCGCGACCTCGGTGCCCGGCTCGTGCCCGAGCGCGTCCAGGATCCGGTCCGCCTCGGCCCTGGACGCCGCCGCCTCCTCCAGACTCGGGACGACCGAACCGATGCCCGCCTGCACCCTGGAGCGGATGTGACCACGGGCGGCGGCGACTATCTCCTGGGTCAGCCCGGAAACGGCGGACTCGGGCTGCCGCTCGGACAGGTCGGGGAGCAGCACGTAGACCCGGGACCCGATCGTGGTGACCAGAGCGCTGCGCCTGTAAGCAGCGGCGTGCACCGAGATCAGACTGGTCATCTCGGCACGTTCCAGTTCGATCTCGGAGCGGTTGGACGCGCCGGACTGGTCCCGCGGGCGCAAAGTGAGCACCACCACGGCGACGGGCTGGCGGACGTCGGCACCGATGTTGGACGCAGCGGACTCCCCGTCGATCCGGTTCTCCAACAGCCCGGCCAGCAGGTTCTCCCTGAACCGCGGGCCCATCGTCGACTCGGTCCGCTGCCGGATCAGTTGCAGCGCCGCGACCCTGGCCGCGCCGATGAGCGCCCGCTCGGTTCGCTCGCTCAACGACCGCGTCCCCTCCTGGACCCAGATCGTGCCCAGGGGCTGCGCTCCGGCGTGAATGCCGACGGCCATCCTGCGGCGGATCCCGAGGTCGGGACGCTCCTCGATCCGGACGACCTCCTCACCACCACGCAGACGCTGGTACACCCCCCATTCGCGCAGCATGGCCAAGTACGATTCCGGGCCGCGCCTGCCGAGGATGGAGAGCCTGCGCAACTCGTCGACCTCGTCGTCGGAGCGCGAGTAGGCCAGCACCCGGTTGGCCGTGTCCTCGATGCTGACGATGCCGTCGGTCATCGCGGCCACCGTCTGCGCCAGCGAGAACAGGTCCCCCAGCGCCTCCCCGACGTCGGGGTCACCGGTGATCCGCGCGTTGTCCAGGGCGGACCGGGCGAACGACTCCAGCTGTTCCCAACGCACCCCGGGGCGCACCCCGAGCAGGGCCACTCCCTCGTCGATCGCGGCCTCGCGCAGCGCGCGCACGTCCTGCTCGGCCTCCACCTTCACCGCTACGGCGGTAGCGGCCGAGCGGGCCACTCGCCGGACCAGACGCACCGCCGAGCGGCCACGCGCTCCGATGACCAGCACCAGATCGTTGGCCCCCGCCCCGGAGTCCTCCTCCGGATCGACGATGACCACATCGCGCACGTCGACGTCGAACCCCGCGGGAGCGGCGAGCACGTCCACGAGCGGCTCCCCCACGGCGATCAGCAGCTGCCGCAGCGGAACACCCTCCGCCCCCGCCTCGCCCACCGCGGGGGGATCGGACCCCTCCGCCGCGGTCCGCGTGGGACCCGGGTCACTAGCGATTTGTTCGATCGGCCAATCCATCACCGACAACGATAGACGCGCGCACAAGCCGCCGAACGGCCGGAACTTCTATTCTCGGTGGGTGAGGAAACCGCCCCCACGGGGCGAGGTCACCGACCCGAGACGGAAGTCGCGCGAGGAGGCGTAACGGCCATGGATGCCATCACTTCGGTCCCCGTGCCGGCCAATGAGCCGGTCAAGTCCTATGCCGAGGGAACGGCCGAGCGACAGTCCCTGCAACGGCGCCTCGCCGAGCTCCGGTCCGAACCCGTGGAACTCACCATGACCATCGCGGGCAAACAGCGCATGGCCGGCGGTGAGCGGTTCGATGTTGTGGAACCGCACAACCACTCCCACGTTCTGGGCGTCTGCGCACAGGCCACCAACGAGGACGTGGCCGAAGCGGTGCGCGCTGCCAAGGACGCCTCCGAGGAATGGGCGAACACGCCGTTCGACGAGCGCGCCGCCGTGATGCTGCGTGCCGCCGACCTGCTGTCCGGCCCGTGGCGGGACACCATCAACGGCGCGACCATGCTCGGCCAGTCCAAGTCGGTGCACCAGGCCGAGATCGAAGCGGTCTGCGAGATGGCCGACTTCCTGCGGTTCAACGTGCACTTCGCACGGCGCGTGCTCGCCGAGCAGCCCAACTCCGTGCCGGGCGAGTGGAACCGCATGGAGTACCGCCCGCTGGACGGGTTCGTCACAGCGATAACCCCCTTCAACTTCTCCGCCATCGCGGCGAACCTGCCGACGGCCCCCGCCCTGATGGGCAACACCGTGGTCTGGAAACCGACTCCGACCCAGCAGTTCGCCGCGCACTACACGATGCGGATGCTGGAGGCGGCCGGGCTGCCCCCGGGAGTCGTCAACATGGTCACCGGGGACGGACAGGCCGTCGGCGAGGTCGCGCTCACCGATCCGGACCTGGCCGGACTGCACTTCACCGGTTCCACCGGAACCTTCAAGAAGCTGTGGAAGACCATCGGGGAGAACCTGGACAACTACCGCACGTACCCCCGCATCGTCGGCGAGACGGGCGGGAAGGACTTCGTCGTGGCGCACCCCTCGGCGGACCCGGCCAAGCTCGTCACCGCGCTGGTGCGCGGGGCCTTCGAGTACCAGGGGCAGAAGTGCTCCGCGGCCTCCCGCGCCTACGTCCCCCGATCGTTGTGGGAGTCCGGACTCCGCGAGGACCTGATCGCCGCGACCAGCGACATCACCTACGGCGACCCCACCGACTTCGGGCACTTCGGCGCGGCGGTGATCGACTCCCGCGCCTTCGCCAAGCACAAGGCCGCCATCGACCGGGTGGCGACCGAACCCTCGCTGGAGGTCCTGGCCGGCGGTGAGTACGACGACTCGGTCGGCTACTTCGTCCAGCCCACGGTGCTGCTGGGCAGCGATCCGCACGACGAGGCGTTCACCACGGAGTACTTCGGCCCGATCATGGCCGTGCACGTCTACGACGACAACCGCTACTCCGAGATCCTGGACACCGTCGACGAGACCAGCCCCTACGCGCTGACCGGAGCGGTCTTCGCCACGGACCGGGACGCCATCCAGCAGGCGCACCACCGGCTGCGGCACGCCGCGGGCAACTTCTACGTCAACGACAAGCCCACCGGCTCCATCGTGGGACGTCAGCCCTTCGGCGGCGGTCGTGCCTCGGGCACGAACGACAAGGCCGGTTCGATGTTCAACATCCAACGCTGGGTGAACCCGCGCGCCGTCAAGGAAACCTTCGACGCGCCCACCAACCACACCTACCCGCACCAGGGCTGACCCGAGGCCCGTCCGGGAGGACGTCCCGGACGGGCCTCGCGCCCGCATCCACGAGGAGACAAGATGCTGCGCACCACGATGCTGGCCGCGGCCCGTTCCAGTGCGGTACGTCGGCTGGTGGAGGCCAATCCGCTGACCCGCACGGTCGTCGACCGCTTCGTCGCGGGCTCCGACACCTCGGCGGCGATCGGGGTGACCGGTCGGCTGGCCGACAAGGGCCTGCACGTGACCCTCGACCACCTCGGCGAGGACACCACCGACGCCCGGCAGGCGAACGAGACGGTGCTGGCCTACCAGGGGTTGCTCTCGGAACTGCGGCGGGCCGGCCTGGCGCACCGCGCCGAGGTGTCCGTGAAGCTCTCCGCGGTGGGGCAACAGCTGGCCGCCGACGGCGAGAAGATCGCGCTGGACAACGCCCGCCGGATCTGCGAGTCCGCGGCCGAGGCGGGCACCACGGTCACCCTGGACATGGAGGACCACACCACCACGGACACGACCCTGCGGACGCTTTCCGACCTGCGGGTGGACTTTCCCTGGGTGGGGGCCGTGCTGCAGGCGTACCTGCACCGCACCGAGCAGGACTGCCGTGATCTGGCGAACGAGGGTTCCAGGGTCCGGCTGTGCAAGGGCGCCTACTCCGAACCGGCCTCGGTGGCCTTCCAGGACAAGCACGAGGTCGACAGGTCCTACGTGCGCTGCCTGCGCGCCCTGATGAACGGGCAGGGCTACCCGATGGTGGCCACGCACGATCCACGCATGGTGCGTATCGCCTCCGAGCTCGCCGGAAGCGCCGGACGCGCGAAGGAGAGCTACGAGTTCCAGATGCTCTACGGCATCCGCCCCGGCGAGCAGCAGCGCATGGCGGAGAACGGTGACCGGCTGCGCGTCTACGTTCCGTACGGCCAGGAGTGGTACGGCTACTTCATGCGCAGGCTGGCGGAGCGGCCGGCCAACATCGGCTTCTTCCTGCGTTCCCTGCTCACCCGCTGAACGGGCTCGTTCGGCTTCTCACCCGCGGCCCTCGGACCGCGACGGACCCCGGGGACGGACGGCCGTCCCCGGGGTCCGGTCTCCACGTCACGCGGTCACCGGAGCCCACCGGTTCCGCCGTGGTAGCGGACGTGCAGCTCGCGAACCCGGTCGACGAGTTCCGGCACCGGACCCTCCACCCGGAGCGCCGGGACCACCTCCCCTATCGGCAGCGCTGCCACCGGGGCAACGGGAGCACCCAGCTCGTCCAACCACTCCCCCAGCTGTTCCGAGGAGACGATGTAGACGATCCGCCCCAAGCCGGCCCAGCCGTGGGCGGCGGCGCACATCGGGCAGTGCTCACCCGAGGTGAAGACGGTGGCAGCCGCTCGCTGCGGCCGTGTCAGGTGCTCGGCGGACCAGCGGGCCAGGGCGAATTCGGGGTGCCGTGTGTCGTCCCCGCTCGACACACGATTGCGTTCCTCGGCGAGTACGGTCCCGTCGGCGGCCACGAGCACCGAACCGAACGGTTCGTCCCCGGCACGCAGCGCGTCCTCCGCCAGTTCCGCACACCGGCGCAGGCACTCGAATTCGTGGTTAGAAACGGTGGACATGCTCCGGAGGGTACGAGCACCCCGGCAACTCACACACCAGGATGAGAACCCACGTGCTCACCCCGAGAACCTCACGGGGGCCGTGGTGCGCGGTACCGGCCACATACGAGGTTCGGTGCCGGTCACAGCTGCCGGGACCACCATCCGCCCCGGGGCCGGACCCGACGGGCTGCGCTCCTCGTCCCCACGGAACCCGAAGACCGCGACCGCGAGCGGGCCCGGACACCGACGTGTGCGGCGCACTCCGCATGCGCTGCGTGGATCGATGGCCTGCTCGGCGAGCGGAGGCAACTCGACCGCACCCGAGCAGCCAAGCGCGAAGCCCTCGTCGCCGAGGTCGGCAGCACCGGGCCCGGCACCGTCGTCGTCCCGGCACTCCGCGTCCCGAACCTCGCAGCAGCGGGATCGAAACGCGAGGAGGCCGCAGCCACCCACACGGCAGCTGCGGCCTCGAAGGACACGGACGGAAAATGGCCGAACCGGTGCGCGATGCTGGGATCGAACCAGCGACCTCTACCGTGTCAAGGTAGCGCTCTCCCGCTGAGCTAATCGCGCGAGGCGGAGGCGGGAATCGAACCCGCGTACAGGGCTTTGCAGGCCCTTGCCTAAGCCACTCGGCCACTCCGCCGAACCCACCCGCGACCGGCAACGCCGGAATCAGGTGGCACCAGAGCGGATGACGGGATTCGAACCCGCGACCCTCAGCTTGGCAAGCTGATGCGCTACCGCTGCGCTACATCCGCACTCACGACGGGGCCGAAGTTCGCCTCGGCCGTTCCGCCGTGTTGCACCAAAAACTCTAGACCACGCCCTGAACGGCGATCAAACCGGGGGGCCCGTTCGACGACCACGGCCCCACCGGAACCGCCCCCACCGCACCGGGGATCACGAAAGGTCGTGCGGAAGCAGCCTGGTCAGCGCTTCGTCGATACTGACCCACAGGCTCTCGTTGCCCGGCACGACCACGTCGTAGGTGCGGTCGAGGAAATCCGCCAGCTCCTGGGCCGACGCCTCGAACACGGCGTGCCCGGAGGGCGAACTGAGCTCGATCACCACCACCTCGGGGTCGTCCGCCGCCGGCCGGATGGCCACGTCTCCCTCACCCGCGTAAGCGATCAACCCGTCGGCCAGCAGGTCGCGCGCGAAAACCCACTCGACCCATCCGGCGCGGCCGGTGCGGAACGCGGCCACCACGGCGTACGGATCGCGGGTGTCGTAGCGCAGCTCCACCTGAACGGGCACAGCAGGCGTCTGCGGCGCCAGCAGATCGAACACCGCTGTCGAGCGAAGGGTCACATGATCGTTGCGCATCGTCCTCGCCTTCCTTGCTCCCTCCCGGTCTCTGTGAAAATCGACCGAGCAACACAGTTGTGACGGCTGTCCGGGTTCGTTCGCTCGCCACTCACGAACAGATCACCCACACGGGGGAAAATTAATTCGCTGAGCTACCGGTGAACTCCGCAGAGTAACCGACAACCCAGGTGGCCGAGGCGGATCCCCGAGATTCATCAACACGGCTCTCACCGCCCGACACCAACGAAGAAAACCACCGAGTGCGCTGACCACGTATTCGGGAACCGCACCGGTTCCGATATCAACGTGATACTTCCTTTCGGATCTCACACCCACACACGGCCGTTCCTCGGCCGGACATGGCACGAACCCGTTGTCAACACCCCGAAACGACCACCGCAACGCTCGAAATCACGATCCGTCTCCCGCGGCCACCACGGGGCGCTGTTTTCAGGATAGTCGATACTTATACGACAGGCCGTTTCACACAAGTGCCCCGCGAGAGGCACACCACAAACATTCACCGAAACGGGCGAATATCAAATACTCCGAAGTCGAGCTTTCACGCCTGAAACGCCCCTCGAAAAAGAGAGCGGGGTCACAGTGTGAGATGGCCTGCCCCGTGCGCGCGAGATCGACGCGACACCGGACGAACGAGCGCTATCCTCGGGTTACACCCGCGGAGCACTCCGCTCGCAGGCCCCGGCGCGGACCCCGGAACCGCCGGCCCCGGCGCACCGGACTGCGGAACAGCCGACACGTCCACCTTACAGACGAGGTGGCACTCCGTAAGCTGAGAGACCGAAGGATCGCGGCCTCGCCCCCGCGGACGAGACCGGAGAGAAGACCCCTGAAGCTGGCAGGTGTGTTCTGAACAGGACGGCGGAACCCGACTCGCGACAACACCGGGCAACCCCCCAGCGAGCCACTTCGGCCCTGCGCACCCGGCTGCACGAGCTGCGTGAGCGCTTGCGGGCGCGCAGGGAGAGGATTCGTGCCAAGCGCGGCCTGAACGCGCTGTACCGCTTCACCCTGGGGCTCACCGGCGGCCTGGTGCTCGTCGTCGGCATCGTGATGATCCCCTACCCCGGACCGGGCTGGTTGTGCGTGTTCGCGGGACTGGGGTTGCTGGCCACCGAATTCGCCTGGGCACACCAGGTGAACATGTTCGCCAGGCACCACTACCACCGCTGGGTCCGCTGGCTCTCCCGCCAGCACCTCGTCGTCAAACTGACGATCATGGGAACCACCGGCCTGATCGTCCTGGCCACTCTCTGGGCGATCGGGGCGTTCTCCCTGCTCGGAAACCTGTTAGGGCTGAACTGGCCGTGGTTGACCTCCCCCCTGTTCGGCCCCTGAGAACGATCGTGTAAGCTTTTGGCTGTCGCTGACAGGGGACGGCGAGGACGAACAGAACACGGGCGATTAGCTCAGCGGGAGAGCGCTTCGTTCACACCGAAGAGGTCGCTGGTTCGAACCCAGCATCGCCCACTCACATGATCCGGCCGCTCGGGAGCACCTTCCGGGCGGCCGGATCGTTGTCATTCTCGCCACGGCGCGCGGAAACCGGCTGACTCCGGAATTTCCCCACCGCCAGGCGGGAGGCACCGCCTCCCGCATTCCACCGGTGGTGTCCGTCGCCCACCACACCGGGCGCGCGATCCCGCGACAACGGCCCGGCACTCGTCCACGGTTTCCGTGATCCGAGTTTCCGTGATTCCCACCGGGGAAAGTGACACGGTGAACCACTGCCCGGCAAATCGGCACCGGGACGCAATTTCGAACAGCTGCGCACTTTCCGTGTCCGGAAAGACACGAAAGGTTACCACCGCTCCGCTCGGAAGCGATTCCGCCCTCCGCACGAACGAATCCCGCGAGTAAGTACGCACCCCCGCCCCGCGGGAGTCGAAACGATCGCTGGTTTCGCCCGGCCGAAAGCCGAGCGGGGCGAAAAGCCAAATCGTTCTTCCGGCCGAGCCCCTCGGTCGGAGGATATCGGCCGATCGGCCGGGACCTTCCGACCGAATTGCCGTCCCCCGCGCGGAGGTCCTCGCCCAGACTGGGACGCATGAACGGATCCGTTCCCGGTGCGCACCGGGGGAAGCCGGACGGAGCGGAAGGCTCGCCGGAGGAACATCCCCCGGGCTCCGCACCCGAGGACCCCGCTGCCCGAGCCGACGAACCGACGACGAACCTCACGACCAGAATGACCGAGCTCGACGCGCTGCGCGGTTTCGCTCTCTGCGGGATCATATTCGTCAACGTCCCCCCAGTCATGAGAATGACCGGGATAACCGACGGTGCGGTACAGCCCGTGAAGCACACGCTGGACCTGCTCGTTCAGCAGCGCTTCTTCCCCTTGTTCTCGCTCCTTTTCGGCATCAGCTTCGCTCTGGTGCTGCGCAGCGCGCAGGACAGGAACAGACCCCCCGGAGCGGTGTTGGCCAGAAGACTGCTGTTCCTCGTCGCTCTCGGCGCCCTGCACCACCTGTTGCAGCCGGGAGAGGCACTGCTGTACTACGGGCTCGGCGGGCTCGTGCTCCTCCTGCCGCTCAACCGGGCTCCGCTGTGGCTCAACGGCCTGCTGGCAGGTGGTCTGACCGCCGCGGGAGTCGCTGTCGCCAGCGGCGGGCTCGCCCTGGTTCCCGGGATGCTGCTCGCGGGATTCGTCATCGGGCGAACCGGTCTGCTGCACCGGGTCGAACAAAGCTCCACCGGACTCGCCACCGCCTTCTGCGTGTCACTGGTGCTGGCCACCAGTGGCCTGATCTGGCAGGAACAGGAGCCACTCTCCGCCGGATTCACCCGCTCGTCCGCGATCGCCGGACTGTGCCTGGCCGCGGTCTACGCCACCGGATTGCTGCTCGTGCTCCGCACGTCCACGGGCAAACGAATCTCGAGCGCGTTGGAACCGCTGGGGAGGATGGCACTGACGAACTACGTGGGCGCCACTCTGATGTTCGTTCCGACCGGTCACCTGATCGGCCTGTGGCAGTCGAACCACTGGGGCGGATTACTGGCGCTGTGCGTCGGGATCCTTGCGGTGCAAGCGATCGCGAGCAACCTGTGGTTGAAGAAGTTCCGCTACGGTCCGTTCGAGTGGGTCTGGCGCTGGGTCACCTGGTGGCAACCGGTCCCCTTGCGCAAGGAGACTTCGTCGGCTCGCTTCACGTGAGTGGTGCTGACGAGCGGACCTCGGACGACGTCCGGCCGCGCCGGTCCCCGACGTCGGGTACGCGCCTGCACAACGTCGGGGGCCGTCCTCGCGGCACTCACCGGAGACACCTCGGCGGTGCGGTGGTACGGGGCCCCTTTTCCCGAGGACGCGACTCGGCAAGGATGTGCGGCATGACAGCCACCAGGGACGTGACGGTCGTCGGCGGAGGCATCGTCGGACTGGCCACCGCGTACGCCCTAGCCATCACGGGCACCGGAGGACGTGGGAACACGAGGGTCACCGTCATCGACAAGGAGCTCTCGTGGGCGGCGCACCAGAGCGGGCGGAATTCCGGGGTGATCCACAGCGGCCTGTACTACAGCCCCGGGAGTTCCAAGGCACGGCTGGCACGTGCCGGAGGCGAGGAGATGTACGAGTTCTGCGCTCGCCACGGGGTGCCCGTCGAACGAACCGGCAAGGTGGTGGTGGCCACCGAGGAGCGCGAACTGCCCGCTCTGGAGGAACTCGCCCGCCGCGGCAGGGCCAACGGGGTGGGTGTCAGCGAGCTGGACGGCGCGCGGCTGCGGGAGCGCGAGCCCGAGATCAGCGGCGTCCGGGCGCTGTTCGTCCCCGAAGCGGGCGTGACGGATTTCGCCGCGGTGTGCCGCAAGCTGGCCGAGCTGCTGTCCGAGGCCGGCGTGGAACTGCGCACGGGCACGGAGCTGCTGAGCAGCACGTCGACGGGCGACGAGCTGGTCCTGTCCACCACGTCCGGAGAGATCCGCACGCGGAGGGCGGTCAACTGCGCCGGTCTGCACAGCGATCGGGTCGCCCACCTGGCCGGTGGCGACGTTCCGGTGCGGATCCTGCCCTTCCGGGGCGAGTACTACGAGAGCTCCGCGTCCAGCGACCTCGCGGTGCACTCGCTGGTGTATCCGGTGCCGGACCCGGCCTTCCCGTTTCTCGGGGTGCATCTGACCCGGATGCTCGACGGAAGCCTGCACGTGGGACCGAACGCCGTACTCGCCCCGGCACGTGAGGGCTACGAGCGCCGGGACCGGTCCGCCGCCCACGTCCGCGAACTCGCGGGGGATCCGGGACTGCGCGCCCTGGCACGCAGGTACTGGCGCCCCGGTCTCGCCGAAGTGGCCCGTTCGCTGGCCAAACCGCTGTTCGTGCGCGCCGCCCGCAAGCTGGCCCCGCGCGTCCGCTCCTCCGATCTGGTCCCGGCCCCCGCCGGAGTACGGGCGCAGGCGGTCAGGCCCGACGGGACGCTGGTGGACGACTTCCTGATCACCGAGGACGCCCACTGGGTGCACGTGCTCAACGCACCGTCCCCCGCGGCCACCGCTTCCCTGGTGATCGGCAGGGAGATCGCCACCCGCATCCGGCGCAAGACGCCGGACTGAGCCATCGCGGGGCCGGTCCCTCCGCGCCTCCGCGCCGAGGGGCCAGCCACCCGTCCCACCGCGCAGACCGCCCCGTGTGAAGCCTTCAGTCGTCGACAGAGGCGACCCGCCGCACGATCGCGTGCAGAAGGCTGCTGACCACGGTGACGACGATCGCTCCCCAGAACGCCGCCCAGAAGCCGTCCACGTGGAACGGCAGGTCCAGCCTCGTGGCCAACCAACCGGTCAACCAGAACAGCAAGGCGTTCACCACGAGACCGAACAGGCCGAGGGTGAGGACGTAGAGCACGCACCCCAGTGTTTTGGCCACGGGTTTGAGCACGGCGTTGACGATCCCGAACACCACGGCCACCACGAGCAGCGTCAGCGCCTGGTCCGCTACTCCTTGGGTGGGGTCTCCCGGGTCTCCGAGGGTGATGCCGGGCAGAGCGGTGGTGGCCCACACGGCCACCGCCGTAATCAGGATATGCACTACGAGTGTCACGATGCGTCCCTCCGCGGTCGCTGCCGTTTCCGCGGTGCTCAACGCTACTTGTACTGATCGCGCTTTTCGGAAGACACCGTCCCCCGAAGGGGGGAGTTCCCACCTTCGTGCTCGTTTCCCGGTGGGTGGCGACGCGCCCTCGTCGAGCACGACTCCCGGCCGCGGGGAGGGACGACCGCGCACAGGGACTGCCCAACTGCCGTACTCGCCGGTAACCTGTGCGCGATCCGTCGAACCACTCCGGGTCGCGGACACTACGCGCAGAGCGGGACCGATCCCCGGCAGAGAGCGAGAGACATGCGTATCGGTATGCCGCTGAGTTTCAGCGGGGGCTTCAAAGAGACCGTCGACGAGCTCGTCGACCACGAAAAGGCCGGGCTGGACATCGTCTACGTCCCTGAGGCGTACTCCTTCGACGCGGTCAGCCAGATGGGATTCATCGCGGCTCGCACGCAACGACTGGAGATCGCCTCCGGAATCCTGCAGATATACACCCGCACGCCGACGCTCACGGCGATGACCGCGGCCGGGCTGGACTACGTGTCCGACGGTCGGTTCACCCTGGGGATGGGCGCGTCGGGACCGCAGGTGATCGAAGGGTTCCACGGGCTGCCGTACCAGGCTCCCCTCGGGCGCACGCGCGAGATCGTGGATATCTGCCGCAAGGTGTGGCGCAGGGAAAAGCTGACCCACGAGGGCAAGAACTACAACATCCCCCTCCCGGAGGAAGAGGGCACCGGCCTCGGCAAGCCGCTCAAACTCGTCAACCACCCGGTCCGGGAACGCATACCGATCATGATCGCCGCCATCGGCCCGAAGAACGTGGCCATGACCGCGGAGATCGCCGAGGCCTGGGAACCGATCTTCTACGTGCCCGAGAAGGCGAACGAGGTGTGGGGGGAGTCCCTGGCCACCGGGAAAACCAAGCGGGATCCCGCTCTCGGGGAGCTGGACACGGTGGTGCAGGCCCCGCTGGCCATCGGCGAGGACCTCGACGAGCTGCTCGACTCGATGCGTCCCATGCTCGCCCTCTACATCGGCGGCATGGGAGCCAAGGGCAAGAACTTCTACAACAACCTGGCCCGCCGCTACGGTTACGAGGCCGAGGCCGAGCGCATCCAGGACCTGTACCTCGACGGGAAGAAGGACGAAGCCGCGGCGGCGGTTCCCCGGGAACTCCTGACCAAGACCTCGTTGATCGGCACCGAGGGGCACGTGCGCGAACGACTCGCCGCGTTCAGGGAGTCCGGCGTGACCACCCTCAACGTGACCCCGCTGGCCGGTTCCGCGGTCGAGCGGACGCGGTTGATCGAACGGGTGCGCGGGCTCGCCGACGAACTCTGATCGGAGTTCGCCGTTCGGGCGCGGTGGGCGTCCCGGCTGTCCGGACTTCACCGGGCAGCCGGGCGCCGGTTGGCCCTCCGAGGCGTCAGGGCACCGCCCGGACGGGGTCCGCTCCCCCGGGGCACCGGACCGGCGGTCCGCCGTCAGCCACCGTTGAGCACCCGCACGGGGCTCCCCTCCAGGAACCGGCGGATGTCCTCCACCGTCTCGGTGTAGAACGCGCGGTAGGTGGTTTCGCTGACATAACCGATGTGCGGGGTGAGCACCGTGCGCGGCGCGCTGCGCCAGGGATCGTCGGCCGGGAGCGGTTCGCGCTCGTAGACGTCGATCCCCGCGCCGCCCATGCGGCCCTCGTGCAACGCGGCGAGCAGTTCCGGCTCGTCCACGATCGGACCGCGGGAGGTGTTGATCAGGTAGCCGTCCGGTCCTATGGCGTCGATCTCCGGACGACCGACCAGCCCTCGGGTGCGCTCGCTCAGTCGCATGTGGATCGTGACCACGTCGGAGGCCGAGAACAGCTCCCGCTTCCCGACCGCCCGGGCCCCGAACTCGCTCGCCCGCTCCTCCGTGAGGTTCTCGCTGAAGGCCAGCACCTCCATGCCGAAGGCGCGTCCGACGGCGGCGACCTGCCCGCCGAGACGTCCCAGCCCGAGCACTCCGAGGGTTCGTCCCGCCAGGTCGACGCCGATGGTGTGCTGCCATCCCCCCGTGCGCACCGCGCGGTCCTCCCGCGGAATCCCCCGAGCCAGCGCGAGGATCAGCCCCCAGGTGAGTTCCGCGGTGGGAGCCCAGTCACCTCCTGTGGCGGAACCGTTCCCGGTCCCGCAGACGGTGACCCCGTGCTCGGTCGCCGCATCCATGTCAATGGCCGCATTGCCCATGCCGGTTGTGACCAGCAAGCTCAACTTGGGAAGCGCTTCAATAACCTCCCGGGGGAACGCGGTCCGCTCCCGCATAACCGCTACGACGTCGAAACGTCCGAGCCTGCGCACGAGCTCGTCGCGATCGGCGATGTGCTCGTCGAACACCACCACTTCGGTGTTCCCGGGCAGGCTCTTCCAGTCTCCGTACTCGCGCGCGACGTTCTGGTAGTCGTCCAGTACCGCGACGGCGATGCCGGTATCCGAGCTGTTCGCGGCGTCCTCAGGGCCCTGTGCGCTGTCACCCAGCATGGCACTCCCAGTCACTGGTCGGGTTTCGGTCAACGGCTGATCTCCTCCGGAGACGGCAGGTTACCCGCCGGGGGAAGTTCTTCGCGGCCCGTGGAGAGCATCGGAGAGTGCGCGGCTCCGCCGCTCGGCTGACGACCGGACCGGGCGAGCAAGCACTGGCCCGAACCGCGCGGGCACTCGGGGAGGACTGTTTCGCTTCGTGTGGCGCCCCGGAGATACTCTGATGCGTGACCACAACGACGCTGTTTCACCTGCTGCCGTTGCGGGAGTACCGCTCGGAGAGCACGAGTCCGATCACGGCCGACTCGCTGGAGCACGAGGGGTTCGTGCACTGTTCCCCGGACCCGGAGACCACGCTGGCCGTGGCCAACGGGATGTACCGTTCCGCTGAGGAGCAGCTGGTGCTGCTCGAACTGGATCCCGCCGAGCTGTCCAGCCCCGTCCGCTGGGAGCCCCCCACCCCGCGCCCGCCGGAGGGGGTGCCCCCGGAAACCCCGTTCCCGCACGTCTACGGCCCGTTGGACCGCGCCGCCGTTCGCGGCGTCCGTTACGCGCGCCGCGACGTGCACGGCGAGTTCGTGGCTTTCGAGAACCGCGGAGAAACCGCGCAGCGTCTCGACCTGCTCCCGCACCCGGAGGGTGGCTGGTACCGCCGCACCTGGACCTGCGCGGAGAAAGCGTTGCTCACGGATCGTGGCGAACGCCCGAGCGCCACCTCCATCTACTACCTGCTCACTCCCGGGGAGCGTTCACGCTGGCATTCGGTGCGCTCGGACGAGCTGTGGATGTGGCACGGCGGAAGCCCACTGCTGCTGTCCACCGCGGCCCGGGGTGAACATCCGGACGCACGGGCGGAGACCGTCACGCTGGGCCCGGACCTCCCGGCGGGTCACAGTCCCCAGTTCCTGGTTCCCGCCGGGACCTGGCAGTGCGCCGAACCCGCGTCCTCCGCGGAGGAGACCCTGGTCAGCTGTGTGGTGTCCCCCGGATTCGACTTCGCCGATTTCGAGGTGTCCTCCTGAGCGGGCTCCCGGTCGTGGCGCCGGTCACCGACCGCGCATCGGTGACCGGACCCCCCGCTGAGTCAGCACGCAGACCAGCACCACGGCCACGCAGACCCCGGACAGCGCCAACCCGCGAACGTCGGTGGACTCGCTTCCCGCTCTTCCCGCCGCCGTCCTCCCCGAGCGGCTCATCACCGCTGCGCGCGGTGACCACGCGCGTTCACCGCTCCGCCGGGCGGGCGAAGCGCTCGTCACGTTGACGGCCCCGCCTGCCGGAGAGGGGCTCCGGGGGGACGGGACCACCGGTCCCGGAAACCACGAACCGGTCCCCGGCGTGTTCTCACCGCTCGGTTCGGGTGGGGACGACTCGGAAGGGGCTGACTCGGTCGGCGTCCCGGCCACGGAGGGCGAACTCTCCGTGGCGGGTTTTTCACCCACCCGAGTGGGGGTGAACGGAACGGTTCCCACCCACCGCTGCTCCACCCAGCTCATCGCCACCAACGCGGTCACGATCGAACTCATGGTCCCCGTGGCCACCATCACGAAGACGGCAAGACTGTTCACCAGCAATCACCCCGGATGTCCCGAAGAAGGGGGCCGCTCACGAACGCGCGTTTCGCGGCGTACCGAGAAGCGGGAATCTGATTGCGCGACATCGTGCTTCGGAAAGCGCATCGACCTGTCGACCACGGTATAGGCGAGCGCGGAATGATGTCGGCAACCCTCCGGGAGGTCCCCTGAAAGAGGGAGACCGTGGTTCACGGCGGGCGGGACCGCGCGGGGGCGGCCACTTCCGTCCCCGGAAGTGGCCGCCGGTACGGAGCTCATGGCGGATCCGGAGAACCTCACCGGAGAGGCGACCGCGGCACGGCCCCGGCTCCGGAGGACCCCGTCAGGCTTCCGCCCCGGAAACGCCGGGATCCACCGGTGCCTCGACCGAGCGGTTCCGGGCCGAACGCCGAGCCGCTTCGATGATCGCCAATCCGCGCGCGGCGTCCTCGGCAGCCACGGGGGCGGCGGTTCCGGACTCCAGCGCGGAGGCCACTCCGGCGTAGAAGTCCTGATAACGTCCCGGTTCGCTCGGGCGGGAACGCGCTTCGGAGCCCACTCCGACCACGGCCCGGGTCTCCTCGGACTCGACCCCCCAACCGGGGTCGCCCGGCAGCCCTCCGGCGCGAAGCGCCGCTTCCTGCGGATCCGTCCCGTACTTGGTGAACGCGCCACGATCACCGAGCACCCGGAAACGGGGACCGTACTGAGCGGCCAGTTTTCCAGTCCAGAGATGACTGATCACACCGCCGGAGTGCTCGAGCGCCACGAAGGCGTCGTCGTCGGCCGCCACACCGGAACGGAGCGTCTTCATCTCCGCGTACACGGAGTCCACCCCGCCGAACAGGTACGTCGCCTGATCGATGAGATGGCTGCCGAGGTCGTAGAGCACTCCGGCCGCCTCCTCGGGGCCGCCGCTGTCCCTCCAGGAGTCCTTGGGCGTGGGAACCCAGCGTTCGAACCGGGACTCGAAACGGTGAACCCCGCCCAGCTCCCCCGAACCGAGGACCTCGCCCAGGGTGAGCATGTCGCTGTCCCAGCGCCGGTTCTGGAACACCGTCAGCAGTACCCCGCGTTCGCGGGCGCGGACGATCAGTTCCCGAGCCTGTTCGAGGGTCGGGGTCAGCGGCTTGTCCACCACCACGGGCAGCCCTGCCTCGATCGCGCGACTCGCCAGCTCGGCGTGGCTGCTGTTCGGAGTGGCCACGACCACCAGATCCAACTCGTCGGCGTTCTCGAAGAGCTGCTCGGCCCGCGCGTGCACCCGCGCGTCCGGATGATCCTGTCGCACCTGCTCGGCACGTTGCGCGCTGCCGGTCACCACCGCTTCCAGTCGCGTACGCGGTTCCGCCTTGATCAGCGGCGCGTGGAACGCCGCCCCGGCCAAGCCGTAACCGAGCAGACCGACACGTAACTGCCCCGGGGAATCCATGCCCTCATTACATCAACGGCGTTCGCCGGCGGACCGAGCGGTGACCGGGTCACGACCGGGCGGAGCCTGCCGCGGAGCTCACCCGCTCGGGAGCCACACCTCGCGAGGGTCCGGGGCCGGGCGACGACGCGCAGCAGACCGGCCCGGGATCAGGCGCTCTCGCCCCGGGAGTTCCGCACGGCCGCCCCCACCCCACCGAACGGTTCGCTCGTCGCGCCGTCCCGGCCGGGGCAGACCAGCCCGGTCTCGTACGCGGTGATCACCAGCTGGGTGCGGGAACTGAGGTTGAGCTTCTGCATCACGTGGTAGACGTGCGATTTCACCGTCAGCTCGGCCAGTCCCAGATTGGCCGCGATGTCGGCGTTGGAACCACCTCGGGAGACCTCGAGCAGCACGTCCCGCTCACGCTCGGTGAGCGCGGCCAGCTCGCTGGAGGCCTCGCGCACCTCGAGGGAGGCGAATCTGTGCAGCAGTCGGCGCGTCACGCTGGGGGCCAGCAGGGCGTCCCCCGCGGCGACGGTGCGCACCGCTCGGACGAGTTCCTCGGGAGGCGCGTCCTTGAGCAGGAAACCGCTCGCCCCGGCGCGCAGTGCCGAGTAAACGTATTCATCGAGGTCGTAGACGGTCAGCATGACGACAGCCGTGTTGCCGCCGGTGCTTTCGACGATCTCGCGAGCAGCGGCGATGCCGTCCAGCCCGGGCATCCGCACGTCCATGAGGACGACATCGGGTCTGCGACGCCGGACCGCCGCCACGGCGGCCTGACCGTCGTCGGCCTCGGCCAGCACGCGCAGGTCCGACTCGGCTGACAGCAGGGCCACCAGACCGCCACGAATCATCGCCTGGTCATCGGCGACCAGCACGTTCGTGATCGACTCTGTCATCGCCAGCGGACCTCCTCAGGCTCACGTCGGGCCCGAAGTTTCGGGGCACGGTAGCACGGCCGACAAATGAAACCCATTCGGAACAGGGTGTGCGGTAAGCGCCCCTCCGAGCAACGACACGCGCTCGCGGAGACCGATCAGACCATGCCCGGCCGCCCCCCGGTGCTCCTCCGCGGCGCTCTCTCCCCCTCCCTCCGCCCGAATGGCGGAGATCGGGCCACCTCCCCCGATGAACGAATCAGTGGCGTGGTTGCTCACCTCGATCGTCAGCTGATCCCGCTGGTACTTCACCAGCACCCGCGCGTAGCCGGCCCCGGCGTGTTTGAGCACGTTGGTCACGGCCTCCTGGACGATCCGGTAAGCCGTCATCTCGACCCCCGGTCCCAGGTCCCGCACTTCTCCACAACGCTCCAGCCGCCAGGCGACCCCCGTGCCACGCACCGAATCGATCAGCTCGTCCAGCTGGTCCAGCCCCGGGGAAGGCCGTCGTTCGGCCCGCTCCGGCTCCTCGGTGACGAAGTCGGCCGATGTGGACTGGTCGGGAGCGGTGCGCAACGCCCCCAGCAGCTGACGCATCTGCTCCAGCGAGGAGCGCGAGGTCTGCTCCAGCTCCCGCAGGGTCTCCCGCGCGTGTTCGCGGTCCTCGTCGACGAGAGAGCGCGCCACCCCGGCCCGCAGGGCCACCACGGAAAGATTGTGCGAGACGATGTCGTGGAACTCCCTGGCGATCCGGGCCCGTTCGACGGTGGCCGCCTCTTCGGCGAGCTGGTCCCGCGCCTCGTCGAGCAGTTGGACGGCCTGTTCCAGTTGAGCGGCCTGCCTTCGCTTGACCCGCATCGACCAGCCCCAGCCCAGCACCATGACCAGGTTGGCCAGTGCCCCGGAGAGCATCACCGCTCCCGCGCCCGCCGACATCAGCGGGAGCTTGCTCACCGGCCAGGCCATGGCGGCGGCCCCCGCGCCCAGCGTGGCCAGGAGTCCACCACGGACGCAAACCGAGTACACGCTGACCAGAATGGCCAGGTTCAACGACCCGACCGGCTCGTTGATCCAGGTCAGCAGGATGATCACTACCAGGAGCACGCTCAGGCTCACCCACGGCAGGTACCGCCGCAACAGCAGGGACCCGAACGCGGGAAGGCTGAGCAGCACCGACCACCACCAGAACGGCTCCCGCGGGTGGGGCGACAGGAACATCACGAGCACGTGACAGGCCGCGAAAACCAGCACGAGCCCCACGTCGAGCAGCACGGCGCGCCGCGGAAGCCTTCCGGGACCTCCCGGAGCCGCTCCGGTCTCACCGACGGCCTCACCGTGCAACACACCCATCGGCACCGCTTCCGATCCGCACCTTCGCGTTCGATTTCCCGGACGTTCCCGGCACGGACGGGAAACGAGCGGAAAATCACCGCGCCGCGTCCCCGGAACCGCCCGAGAACACGACCCCGCCCGGACGAACCGGGGCAGGGCGCACATCCGGCAGAGCACCGCCGATACCGGCCACTTCCGGCAAAACTAGCAATGAGTTCCCGAACGGAGGTAACGCGGATATTACGTGGCGAGTTCGCGGCTCGGTTCGCTCGGCGAATCGGGGCCGAACCTCATCCGGGGGAGCCCGCGGGGCCACCTCGGTGCACCGACCGGAGCGGACCGGGTTTCTCCCGCGAAGGCACCGAACCGTCGCTCGATCGGATGCGCGAAAGCGCAAAAGTGACACACGCCATTCCCCGGTTACTCCGGGGTTGCAGTACTATTAGTCATCAAATGACTACATTATGAGTTCAACCCGACGGCCCACTCGCACGGCAGGTGAGCGGTGTCGGACGTTTCCGGCCACACCTTCGTGATGCGTCCACTTCGGATTCGCAACGAAGCCGTTCCACGATCGCCCCTTCCGTATCCGATGGCACCCCCCGGGTGACGCTCCACGGCGCGATTCGGGAAAGCAGGCGGTAATGACCACGGAAAACCCACGCCACAGGCGAGAAATGGACCTGACGCGTCCGTGCGCGGCTCGCATCGCCGACGCCTTCCTCGGCGGCTGCCACAACTTCGGCGCCGAGCGACGATTCGTGGAACGGGCCGAACGGGCGCTGCCCGGGATCACCGGCACCTTCCGGAGGAGCAGGGACTTCCTCCGCCGCGCCGTCGACCACGCGCTCTCCTGCGGAATCCGGCAGTTCGTCGACCTCGGTTCCGGACTGCCGACGGTGGGCCACATCCACGAGATAGCGAACAGGATCACCCGTGACCACCGTGTGGTCTACGTGGACAACGAGCCGTTGACGGCCACGCACGGAGCACACCTGCTCGCCGGACAACCGCGGACGACCCTGCTGCACGCGGACTGCCGTGACGTGGAAGCCGTGCTGAGCGCTCCCGAACTGCGCCGGCTCATCGACCCGAACGAGCCCATCGCGCTGGTGCTCACCGGCACGCTGCACTTCCTGCCGGACAGCGTCGAGGCGCGCGCGGTCGTCGATTCCTACCGGGACGCCGTTCCCGCGGGCAGCCACCTGATCCTCGGGCACTTCACCGAGAGCCTCGCCCCCGAGCACGGAAGAGCGCTGCGACAGCTCTACGCGGAGAGCAGCGATCCGCTGTTCACCCGCGGAATCGAGTGGATCGAAACCCTGTTCGGCGACTTCGAGCCGCTCGAACCGGGCATGGGGCTGTTGACCTCGTGGCGCCCCGACCCCCGCACCGGGGCGGGCGACGATGAGAACCACCCGGTCCTCTACGGCGGTATAGCACGCAAAAGGGTCCGCTCGACCCGTTTCCGGAGCGAGCCGTTCTCAGCCGGAGCGCTCCGCCGCGACGCTCCTCCTGGCGAGCCACAGCAGCACGGCGCCGAGCACGGCGACACCCCCCGCGGCCATCCACGCCGCGGACAGACCCGCGTGAGAGGCCAGCACTCCGAACAGCAGCGGTCCGCTGCTGCCACCGATGTAGACCCCGGTCTGACTGATCGAGGTGGCCCCGGCCACGCGCCCGGGGTACAGCGCCGCCACGGCGAAGTTGAGCAGCCCCGGCCAGGCCCACCCCGCTCCGAAACCGATCACGGCTCCCAGCGGGAAGACGAGCGGGACCGGGAACGCCATGAGGGCGAACCCCGCGGAACCGATCACCAGCATCAACGTGATCAGCACGATCGGATCGGGGTTCCTGCGGTCGGTCAGCACCCCCACCGCCAGCCGCATGCAGAGCCCCACTGCGGAACCCACGACCAGCACCATGCCGGCGGAGGCCTGAGTGAACCCCACGTGCACACCCGTGGTGGTCACGAAGGAGCCCAGTGAGTTGGCCGCCGCCGATCCGAGCCCGGCGGCCGTCGCGATCAACAGCAGCACTCCCCGCCCCGGGGAACCGCCTCGTCCTCCGGTGGAGGCGGCCCCGGAGGGCTGTTCCGAGCGCACCCGAACCGGCAACAGCAGCACGACGCACACTCCGACGAACGCCGCCATCGCGAACGCCCAGCGCCAACCGAGCGTCAGCGCGACGGTCGGCACGGCCACTCCGGACAGGAGAGTGGCCGTGGGGATGGCGGCCTGCTTGATCCCGAAAGCCGTGGCCCGGTGGCGCAGGGGCACGCACCGGGCGATCAACGAGTTCGAGGCGGGCTGCCCGAGAGCGTTCGGCAGCCCCGCGAGCCAGAGCACCGCCAACAGCCAGAACCGGTTCGGTGCCACGGCCGTTCCCAGCAGACACAGCGAGCTGCCCGTGGCGGCCACCCGCAGCGAGGTGACCGTCCCGATCCGTTCGGCCACCCACCCCATGGGACGTGAGCAGAGGGCCGCGACCGCGAAGAAGCCCGCGACCCCCAGACCGAGGACGGCAGGCCCGAAGTCGAGCCGCTCCTGCAGCTGCACCCCGAGCCCTCCCACGAGGAACACCGGAAGTATGCCGACGGTGACCACTCCCGAGACCGCCGGAACCACGCGTCCGGGGCCGTACGCGGTACGCGCGGCCGCGCTCGCGGGAACTCTGACCATCACCGCACCTGCCGTTCGGTCGACTCCGGGCCCACCGCGTCATAGCACCCGAGGGCCCACCTCCGAACGGAGCAGTGACCGATCCCTCGCCGTACTGTTGAGAGCTCCGCTCAGGTTGACTGGACGGTTGCCCGGCGGAACCTCTCGCGGCGGTGCCGGTTTCCGGGACGGTGCGTTTCGGCGCCGCCGCGCCGAAGAACACGGCGAGCTGCCACGGCCGAACGGGCGCACCAGGCCTTGACGGGACCCCGCCAGCTGGTTGCGTGGCGTAACCGCCCGCGAGGGGCGTTCACCCCCGGAAGGCGTCCACTCCCGTCAGGGCCGCGCCGATGGTCAGCGCGTGCATCTCGGAGGTGCCCTCGTAGGTGAGCACCGACTCCAGATTGGTCATGTGGCGCATGATGGGGTATTCCATCGAGATGCCGTTGGCACCGAGCAGGGTCCTGGCGGTGCGCGCGACTTCGAGAGCACCGCGCACGTTGTCCAGCTTGCCGAAGCTGACCTGCTGGGCGAGCAGAGTCCCCGCGTCCTTGCGCCTGCCGAGGTGCAGCGCGAGCAGTCGTCCGTTCTGCACCCGCACGGCCATGTCCGCGAGCTTGGACTGGGTCAGCTGGTGCCCCGCCAGGGGCTTGCCGAACTGCTCGCGGGTGGTCGAGTACTCCAGCGCCGTTTCCAGACAGCTGCGCCCCGCCCCGTTGGCTCCCCACACGATTCCGTAGCGCGCCTCGTTCAGGCAGCTCAGCGGCCCGCGCAGTCCCACGGCCTCCGGCAGCACCGCCTCGGAGGGAAGCCGGACGTCGTCGAGCACGAGTTCGCTGGTTATCGAGGCGCGCAGGGACAGCTTGTGCTCGATCTCCGGTGCCGCGAACCCCGGTGCGTCGGTCGGGACCACGAAACCGCGGATGCCCTCTTCGGTGCGGGCCCAGACGACGGCCACGTCGGCGATCGTCCCGTTGGTGATCCACATTTTGCGCCCGTTGAGCACCCAGTCCGAGCCGTCCCTGCGTGCCGAGGTCCGCATCGAGGAGGGGTCCGAGCCGTGATCCGGCTCGGTCAGGCCGAAGCAGCCGATGGCCTCGCCCGCGGCCATCCTCGGCAACCAGTGCTGCTTCTGCTCCTCCGAGCCCCAGCGCCATATCGCGAACATGGCCAGCGACCCCTGCACCGAGACGAGCGAACGCAGCCCGGAGTCGCAGGCCTCGAGCTCCTCGCAGGCCACCCCGTAGTCCACGGCGGACATCCCCGCGCACCCGTACCCGTCCAGGTGCATACCGAGCACTCCGAGCTCACCCAGTTCCCGAGCCAGCTCACGGGCCCGGGGAAGCTCGCCGCGTTCGAACCAGTCGGCCACGTACGGCCGTACGCGGTCCCGGCACAACGCGCGAACGCTGTCCCTGATGGCCAGTTGCTCGGTGCTGAGCTCGTCGTCGATCCCGATCGGGTCGCGCGGGTCGAAGTCGGGGCGTTTTCCTGCGTTCATCTGCTCCATCCTCCAAGAACGAAATCAGGAGATTCGGATGTTCGGCCCGTTCTCGGGCGCGTCGGGAACCCGCGTTTCCGGCTCGGGGCCACCGAGGGGGTGGGAATACGGGCGGGAGAGCCAGTCGAGCACTTCGGCGTTGTGCTCCCCCAGCGCGGGAGGCGCGGTCGGAAGGGTCCTCGCCGCTCCGGGGAGGTCGACAGGAAAACGCACACCGGGCGTTCCGCCGCCGACGGGGGTGACCGTCGGGTCGAGCCCGAGCGATTCCGCGTACCGCACTGCACCGGCGAGGTCGTTGACCTGTCCGCAGGCTATGCCCACCCTCCGCAGACGTTGCTGCCACGCGGTGGCGGGCCTGGCCCCGAGCACGTTCTCCAGTTCGACGACGAGCGCTTCCCTGTTGCGCACCCGCTCGGCGTTCGTGGCGAACCGCGTGTCGTCGGCCATACCGACCAGTCCGAGGGTCTCCGTGAACCGGCGGAACTGCTCGTCATTGCCCACAGCAACGGCGAGCAGGGCGTCCTCGCAGCGCAGGGTCTCGTAAGGGGCGATGCTCGGATGCCGGTTGCCCATGCGTTCGGGGCTCTCGCCGGTGGCGAGGAAACCTCCGGCTTGATTCACCAGACCGGACAGCAGGCTGGAAAGCAGGTTGACCTCGATGTGCTGCCCCCGTCCGGTCGCCTCGCGCTGCCGCAGCGCGGCCATGATCCCCAGCGCCGCGTCCTTGCCGGTGAGCACGTCGACGACGGCCACCCCGACCTTGGTCGGCGGGCCGCCCGGGTCTCCGGTGATGCTCATCAGGCCGCCCACCGCCTGCACCACGAAGTCGTACCCGGCCAGGTCCGCCCCTTCGGCGCTGCCGAACCCGGAGATCGAGGCGTAGAGCAGGCCGGGGTTGTCGACGCTGAGCGCCGGGTAGTCCAGCCCGAAGCGCTTCAGCGCCCCCGGTTTGTGGTTCTCCACCAGGACGTCCGCCCTGTTGGCGAGTTCGACGGCGGCGGCGCGGTCCTCCTCGACGGCCAGGTCGAGGGTGACGCTGCGCTTCCCCCTGTTCAGGGATTCGAAGTACGAGGAGCTCACATCCGTCCACGGGGGACCCCAGGCGCGGGTGTCGTCCCCGGTTTCCGGGCGTTCCACCTTGACGACGGTGGCCCCGAGATCAGCGAGCATCATCGTCGCGTAGGGCCCCGCGAGCACCCGGCTGAAGTCGGCGACCAGCACTCCCTCCAGCGGCAGCGTCCGCGTCATTCGGCTCTGACCTTTCCACACTCGTCGACCGGGCTGGACGGCTTGCATCGACGCAAAGTTGGATCCAATATACAGTCGGGCAGTCATCGGTCAACCCGGACAGAACATGCGCGGAGTCCCCCGCTCGACCGCATCGGTCAAGTTCCGGGAACACGGCTTCGGGGTGTCCGGTTCCGGGGATCGACCCGTGTCGACGCCGACTCACGAGGATCCGATGTCACGACCGCCTACCACCCAGCAGTTCGTCCTCGCCGAGCTGCGCAGGGCGATCCTTGCGCGCGAACTCCTGCCCAACCAGCCCATAAGACAGGACAGCGTGGCTCGCGGTCTCGGAGTCAGCCGCGTGCCGCTGCGGGAGGCTCTGAAGATCCTCGAGGCCGAGGGGCAGGTGGTCTACCGCCCGCACCGCGGTTACACGGTGACCGAGCTCTCGCTGACCGACCTGCTGGAGGTCTACCGGCTGCGCGAGTTGCTGGAGTCCGAGGCCGCGTCCCTGGCGGTGGAACGTTACGGAGCGACGGAGCTGGAGCGCGTCGAGCAGGAGCACCGCGCGGTGATCGACGCGGCCGAGCGCGACGACCTGGTCGAGATGATCGCGGCCAATCGCAGGTTCCACTTCGCCCTGCTGGAGCCTGCCGGGATGCCGCGGTTGATGCGCGTGATCCGCACGCTGTGGGACACCACCGACGCCTACCGCGCCGTGTACTACAACTCCGCGGACAACCGCTCCAGGGTGCTCGACGAGCACGAGGAGATCGTGCGGACCGCACGTGACCGCGACGGCGCCGAACTCGTTCGGTTGTTGCACGCGCACCGGCAGCACGCCGTGGATTCGTTGCGCGAAACGGTCGGCACCGACCGGCAAGCCCCCGGGCAGAGCTCCGGCGGGAGCGCCGGAGCGGAGACCCGAACGGAGCCGTGAGCACGACGTCACTCGGGCACCGACCCGGTCTCCGCTCGTCGCGCCCCCTGTGGACAACGTCCAGTTATAGGCAAAATTGGGCCACAGGGGGCGGCGCGCTGCGGAACTCCGCTCAGGAATAGCTGTAGAAGCCCCTGCCCGACTTCTTGCCGTACAGCCCGGCGTCTACCATCCGCCGCAACAGCGGCGGCGCCGCGTGGTTCGGGTCCCTGTACTCGGCGTACATCGAGTCGGCGATGGCGACGACCGTGTCCAGCCCGACCATGTCGGCCAGGGTCAACGGTCCCATCGGGTGGGCGCACCCCAGCACCATGCCGTTGTCGATGTCCTCGGCCGAGGCGAAACCGCTCTCGAACATCCTGACGGCCGAGAGCAGGTACGGAACCAGCAGGGCATTGACCACGAAACCGGCCCGGTCCCGCGCGCGGATCGCCTGCTTGCCCAGCTGGTCGACCGCGAAAGCCGCGGCCCGCTCCACCGTGTTCTCCTCGGTGACCAGTGAGGGGACCAGCTCGACCAGTTTCAACACCGGGACCGGGTTGAAGAAGTGGATACCGAGCACCTTGCCCGGGCGGTTGGTGGCCGCGGACAGCTGCGCGATCGGGATCGAGGAGGTGTTCGAGGCCAGTATCGCCTCCTCATCCGTGACCACCCGGTCCAGCTCGCCGAACACCGAACTTTTGACCTCGGGATTCTCCGCCACGGCCTCGACGACCAGCTGCCGGTCCGCGTGCTCGGCCAGGCTCGTGGCGAAACGCAGCCGCCCGAGCGCCGCGTCCCGGTCGCCCTCCTCCAGCTTTCCGCTGCGGACGGCGCGGTCCAGCGATTTCCGGATCCGCGAACTCGCCGCCTCCGCGGCCGAGTCGTCCACCTCGGAAACCACCACGTCGAGCCCGGCACGGGCGCCCACCTCGGCGATGCCGGACCCCATGAGGCCGCCGCCCACGACCCCCAGTCGTTGGATCTGCTCCACCACTCGCGTCCCTTCGACTCGAAGAACGGCGGGCGGCGAGGACGGCCCCGCTGCCCGCCAACTGCCACGGATCCAAAGATTACCGTCCGGTAACCATACTGGCCGCCATTGTGCCCGCGGCAGCAAGACGGGTGAACGGCAAGGCCCCTCCGAAAAGCACCCGGAGGACGCGGGCCACCACGGCACCGGGCGGGTGCGCCCGAGAACGAGCGCTCAGGACGGCGTGGAGGAGGGCTCGAACAGGTAGTGGGTGAACCACGCCCGGGCGGCCTGCCCCACCTGTTCCAACGCCCCCTCCTCCTCGAACAGGTGCGTCGCCCCGGGGACCCGGTGCACCTCCTGCTCGGCCGGGATTCTTCGGGCGAAGTTCTCGTTGAGCCGCAGCACCTCGGCATCCCGCTCACCGACGATCAACAAGGTGGGCGTGTGCACGTCTTCCGGCCGATCCGGCGCGAGATCGGGGCGGCCACCGCGCGAGACCACCGCCCGCGCCGCCCGCGGACGACGCGCGACAGCCCCGAGCGCGGCGGCCGCCCCGGTGCTCGCACCGAACAGTCCCACCCTGCGAGCGTTCAGATCGGCGCGTTCGGACACCCAGTCGAGCACTCCCAACACGCGGTTGGTCAGCAGCTCGATGTCGAAACGCAGCCTGCCCGTCCGCTCGTCCGAGGCGTGCTCGGTCGGGGTGAGCAGATCCATCAGGAGCGTGGCGAACCCGGCCCGGTTCAGCCCGGTCGCCACAGCCCTGTTCCGCGGGCTGTGCCGCGAGGAACCGCTGCCGTGGACGAACACGACCAGAC
Organism: Actinopolyspora biskrensis; assembly: GCF_013408175.1. Taxonomy (GTDB): domain Bacteria; phylum Actinomycetota; class Actinomycetes; order Mycobacteriales; family Pseudonocardiaceae; genus Actinopolyspora; species Actinopolyspora biskrensis. The sequence goes on along the minus strand of NZ_JACBYW010000001.1, from coordinate 179,156 downwards.
CGTCGCGATTGTCGACCCCGGCCAGATCTCCCCCCAGCTGCTCACCGGAGGCGCTCCCGCTCGCGGGCAGCAGGACCTCTCCCTCGGCGGCGCCCGCCCCGTGATTCCCTCGTTCAGCGCCCACTGTCCTCAACCCGTTCGGCGTCTTCCTCGGGGTTCTCGTCCACGACCCGGGACTCGTCCGCCTCGAATCCCTCGACCGAGGAAGCACTCCTGCCGGTCTCCTCGGTCCGCTCCGGCTCGACGACCGTGCTGTGCTCCGCCGCTACCGGCTGGTCGGCGTACTCGTCGGCGTCCACCCCGTCGGCCACTTCGGCCGAGGCCCGCTCGTCGACCGACTCGTCCAGATCGACCGTCCTGGTCTCACCCACCGACCCGGTGTCCTCCTCAGCGGTGAAGTCCGGACGCTGCTGCGCCAGGCGCTCGTCCAGGTCGTCGGCCTCGAACTGATCACTCGGCGTCGGAGGGTCCCTGCTCACCGACGACCAGCGCTGCGGCGGTTCCATACCGCCCTCCAGCGGGTCGGTGTCCAGTTCGTCCTCGTCCAGATCGCCCGCCGACTGAAGCTCGGCAGGGTCCCTGGTTCCCTCCTCGTGCTGTACCTCGTCCGCCGAGGGAGTCTCCGCGTCGAACGGATCCGACATGCTCGCCCCCTTCTCGTCGGGACTCCACGTACCATCCGCACCCGGCCGATTACCCGAGAACCACCGAGTCAAACCAGCCGCTCCCCAAGACGGCACCGGCCGCGGGTCCGGAGTCACGGGCCATCGGGCCCGGCGAGCACGAAACCGGCGTTCCGCGCGAAACGTCCCGCGCGTACGCGGCGCCCCCCGCGCGGATGCAGCAGAATGCGAGCGGGGCCGTACTCCGCGCGGCCGCCCGTTGCGTCCTGCCCCCGCGTGCCCGAAGATCGACGACGAGCGGGAATCGGTGGTCATAACAGCACGGAGAGGAGTTCGGCGTGGGGCAACTGCAAACCGAGGTAGCGCCCGCGGACGTGGGGCTCGCCCCCGAACGGCTGCAGCGCATCGAGGACCACTTCGCGAAGTACGTGGCCGACGGCAGACTGCCCGGCTGGCTCGTGCTGATCGCCAGGCACGGCAAGATCGGCTACCTGCGCACTCACGGACTGCGGGACGTGGAATCCGGGCTCCCCGTGGAAAGCGACACGATCTTCCGCATCTACTCGATGAGCAAACCGGTCACCTCGGTGGCGGCGATGATGCTCTACGAACAGGGCCTTCTCCAGCTGACCGATCCGGTGGCCGACTACATCCCGGAGTTCGCACAACCGCGCGTCTACGTCAACGGCCCGGCCGAGGCCCCGCAAACCCGTCCGGCAGCCGAACCGATCCGGATCTGGCACCTGCTCACCCACACCGCCGGGCTCACCTACGGTTTCCACCGCATCCACCCCGTGGACCAGATGTACCGGGAGCGGGGCTTCGAAGCGGGCTACCCCGAAGGGACGGACCTGGCCGGGGCCTGTTCCGCCTGGTCCGAACTGCCGCTGCTGTTCGACCCCGGGCGGTCGTGGAACTACTCGGTGGCCACCGACGTGCTCGGGCGCGTCATCGAGGTGATCAGCGGCAAAGCACTGGACGAGTTCTTCCGGGAGAGCATATTCGACCCGCTGGACATGCGCGACACCGGTTTCGCGGTCCCCGAGTCCGAACTGGAACGACTCGCCGCCCTGTACAGCGCGGACAGGAACGGCCTGGCCGTCCGCAACACACGGCTGAACCGGGTGAGCAGCCACCAGCCGCGTGTGCTGTCCGGTGGCGGCGGACTGGTCTCCTCCGCTCGCGACTACCACAGGTTCACGCAAATGCTGCTCGGCGGCGGAGCTCTCGAGGGGACCCGGCTGCTCGGCAGCCGGACCGTGGGGTTCATGACCCGCAACCACCTGCCCGGAGGGGCTGATCTGGCCGACATCGCCATGGGGTCCTTCTCCGAGACGAGCAACGCGGGCAAGGGGTTCGGTCTCGGCTTCTCGGTCAACGAGTCCCCGCAGGCCGCCAAGGTGCTCGCCACCCAGGGGCAGTACGCGTGGGGCGGCATGGCCAGCACGGCCTTCTGGGTGGATCCGGTCGAGGAACTGACCGTGCTGTTCCTGACCCAGCTCATGCCCTCCAGCGCGCACCCGATCCGCACCCAGCTGCAGCCCCTCGTCTACCAAGCCCTCGTGGACGGTTGAGAACCGACGAAGTCCTGCGAGGGCGTTCGGTTGGCCCGCACGCGAGTCGGCCGTCCCGGGAGCGTTGCAGGGCAGCTCGAGCAGCGGCCCGCAGCCACGTGCCCTGCCGCCTCGCGACGCGTCCGACTCACGCACCGGAACTTCTCGGGCCGCGTGGGCCGGGCGCCCGGGACACTGCCGGGGTGCCGACCGCTCGGGTGGACGGCCTCGGGGCGTGCCCGGGCGGAGCGGATGTCAGCTGCCGCGGTTCTCCCCGAGCTCCTCCACGATCGGGTTGCTCGAGGTACCGGTCTCGTGCTCCGCCAGGCCGTCGGCCGTACGCCTGGTGTTCTGCTCGGCCTTGTCCGCGTCGCTCTGCCCCTCCTCGGCCGCCGTGTCCGACATGACCGAGCGCTCGACCTCGGTCATGTTGGCGTAGTCACTGGCACGCGGCATCGCGCGCAGGGCCTCCCGGGTCTCCTCGTCGGCCCCGTTGTTCTCGGCGTGCGTCACCAGATCTTCCTTGCTCGCCGGAAAATCCACGGAAGACAGGCTCGCGCGCAGACTCCTCCTGTCGATCGTCGCCACCGCGTCTCCTCCAATCCGTCTCTACGGGCGCGGATCAGTTCCCGCCGCCCGAGTCGCTGTAACGCAGGACGCTTCCGATGCCCGCGGTCAAGCGGCTCCGCTCCGGGTCGATCAACACGAGCTCGGCATCGGTGCCAACCAGCGCGCGCACCACGGCGGCATCGGCGGAGACGCTTTCGGGCTCCGCGACACCCAGCTCCGTCAAGGTCCGCCGCTCGGTGGCGATCTGATTGGGCTCCGGCCCCGTCCAGAGGGTTTCCGGAGGTTCACCGACCTCCTGCCTGCTGCGCAGCAGTGTTCGCACCTGACCGCGTTGCAGTGCTCCCACGGTCTCGGCCCAGCCGTTCACCGCCCGGTCGTGCTGACCCAGCTCGCGGTCGAACTCCTCGACCGTCGCGTTCACCCGCTCCCGCACGGCGGAGCGCACGGTCTCGCTCACCTCACGCTGGAGGGTCTCCTCCGAGGCGTTGCGATCCCGATGACTCGCCTCCGTGGCGTGGACCGAGTCCTGCAGTCCCTTGCGGACGTGATCGTGCACCATCTTGCGCATCTGCACGTCCCCGGCGAGCACGATGGTCTCGGCCCCGACGCGCAACGCCTGCTTGTCGATCTCGTCCGCTATCTGCTTCGCATTGCGCAGCCACTGCTCCTCGACCACGTCGTGATGGTGCTTCTCGGAGCCCTCGCCGGCCCGGCTGCTCTTGTGTATCGGGCTTCCGTCCCCTTCGACGGTGGTGCTGCCGCTGTGCCGCCCGGCATCGACCACGTGCAGGTCGGCCCCGGTCTGGTCCACCAGGGCCAGCACGTAGGGGAGCCGGGCACTTCGCAACCGCAGGTAGGGCATCAGGTGCGGCAGCGGTCCGACCCTCGCGAGCTCGTCGTCCGCGAACTCCTCGGGGGCCTCGGGCAGCTCGTCCCGGAAAACGACCTCTCCGCCGGCGGCGACCAGCACCTGGCCGCGTTGCCCGGCACGCCATCCGTGCTCCCCGACGACGTTCTCGATGGCCCGCAGGTCGTGCTCCTCGGCACCGTTCCGGGACAGCTGCTCACGCGCGGACCGCCAGCGCAGCTCTATCTCCTTGCTCGCGTCCTGGTCGTCGCCGGAAGTGTCCAGGTAGACCGTGACGAACGGTCCACTGTTCTCGTACACGTCCTGCAGATACCCGAGCTTCATGGAAGTCGTTCTCCTATTTACGGTCTCGTGGCCTTCACCCGGCCACCGCTGTGTCTCTCTCGAGCGCGGGGCGGATTCACGGCACCTGCTCGATGACCAGGCGCCGGAGTCCTGCTAGCCCGTTTCCGCTTCCTCTCGGTGCGCGCTGCGGGCCTGGGCACGGTGCTTGCCCTCGGCGACCTCCTCCACCAGCTTGGCGCAGAACGCGTTCAGGTCATCGGGAGTGCGGCTGGTGACCAGCCCCGAGTCCACGACGACCTGCTCGTCGGCCCAGTTCGCCCCGGCGTTGCGCAGGTCCGTGGCCAGGCTGGGGTAGGAGGTGACGTTCCTGCCCCGCACCACATCGGCCTCGATCAACATCCACGGGGCGTGACAGATCGCCGCCACCGGCTTCTGCGCGGAGAAGAAGCCCCCGACGAAGCGAACGGCTTCCGGATACCGACGCAGCGCGTCGGGATTGGCCACGCCTCCCGGAAGCACGAGCCCGTCGTAGTTCGCGGATCCCACCTGGTCGACGGTTCTGTCCACGGTGAAGGTGTCCGCCTTGTCCAGGTGGTTGAACGCCTGGACGGGCCCCGAGGAGACCGACACCAGTTCGGCCTGCCCGCCCGCTTCACCGACAGCGCGCCACGGCTCGGTCAGCTCGACCTGCTCCACGCCTTCCGGCGCCACCAGGAAGGCGACCCGCAATCCATCCAAGCTCGCTGCCATCCGACGATCACCCCACTTCGTTCAACGATCTTCCGCTGGACCACGTGAACCGGTCCGTGATCGGGTCGTCCGCACGCCGAACGCTGAGGACGGTGGTCGCCAACCGGCTCGTCACACCGCCTTACCCGCTTCCGCGAAGGTCGAAACCTCGACCGCGGCCACCGGTCCGGGCCCGGGACCTCCGACGAGAGGCGCCGTCCGGATCGGGTGCTCAGCACCCACGCGGGGCGAGCGGCTCGGAGCGCGTGAGTCGGACGCGGCGCGGGGCCACGGGACACGCGGCGCGGGTGCCCCTCGGGGTGGGCGGACCCCGCAGCGAGCCCCGACCGAGATTCCCCCACCCGCACCACCGGGCGAACCAACCCGCGCAACCTCTCAACGGGTAGGTTGGGACGGGACCGAAGCCGATCAGCGGAGGCATCAGTGCAGTCTGGGGAGCTCGCGCCGGATTTCGAACTCGCCGATCAGCACGGAACTTCCCGCTCGCTGTCCGGCCTGCTCACCGGGGGTGTCGTTGTTCTGTTCTTCTATCCGGCCGCGATGAGCGCGGGGTGCGGCGCGGAGAACCGCCACTTCAGGGACCTGGCCAACCGATTCGCCACGCTGGGAGCGCAGCCGGTGGGTGTCAGTCCCGACCCGGTGGAGAAGCAGTCCCGCTTCGCCGCCGAGAACTCCCTGGAGTTCCCGCTGCTTTCCGACGGGAACGCGGAAGTGGCGCGGGAATTCGGTGTACGGCGCGGGTTCGGGCCGCTGCCCGTCAAGCGCCACACGTTCGTCCTCGACCGCGACCGGCGGGTGCTGCACGTGATCCGCAGCGAGTTCCGCATGGCGGCACACGCCGACAGGGCGATCGAGTTCCTCCGGGCGCGGAGCTGACTGGCGCTTTCCGCTCGGGTCGACCGGGGGCTCGGCGGAACACTCCTACCGATCCGTCCGTGCCGCGCACTCCGGTTCGAGCAGTTTTCGCACCTCGGGGGAGTCCACGTTCCGCGCGGTGATCAGCCGCGCACCGGTGTCGAAGTCGGCGAAGCGCCGCGAACCACCACGCAACTCCGCCACGGTCGCCCGCACCGAGCGGAACCCCATGCGGAACGGATCCTGCGCGATCAGACCGGTCACCACGCCGTCCCGCAGCGCCTGGACCTGACCGCTGGAGGCGTCCCATCCGATGATCTCGACCTCTTCCGCCCTGCCGGCCTGGCGGACGGCCTCGGCGGCCCCCAGGGTGCTGGGCTCGTTCGCCGCGTAGATCCCGTCCAGATCGGGATGCGCGGTGAGGATGTCCTGGGTGACCTGCATAGCCGTGTTGTAGCTGCTGTCACTGGACTGCCTGGCCACCATCCGCACCCCCGGCTCGCCGCGCAGTGCCTTCCGGAACCCCTCCACCCTGGTCGCGTTCGTGCTCGTCCCCGGCTGGAACTCGATCAGCGCCACTTCGCCCTCGCCCCCGAGCCGTTCGGTCAGCAGCTTCGTGCCCCGCTCGGCCGCGGCCACGTTGTCCGTGGCGAACACCGGAACCCCCGAAGGCTGGGGCGAGGTGCCCGAGTCGATGTTGGCCACCGTCACCCCCTGGCGCAGCGCCGTACGACTGACCGCGCCGAGGGCCTTGGCGTCGGTGGCGGCGTAGACCAGCCCGTCCACCCCCTGCGCGAGCAGGTTCTGCAGCAGGTTCTGCTGCCCGCTCACATCGCTCTCCGCCGTCACCCCGTCCCAGTGGAGATCGATGTCCTCGCGGTGCTTCACCGCGCACTCCGCCCCCGTGCGCACCTTCTCCCAGAAGCTGAACCCGATCGCCTTCGGCACGACCGCTACTCGCAGGGAGCCGCCACGGCCGTCGTCCCCACCTCCCGGTTGGTAGACCCGAACACCGCAGGACGCGGAAAGCAGCAGCGGCAGCAGGCAGCAGACGACCAGCGCGCGTCGCATCGAATCACCTCGCAGACAGCCGCCGTGCCCCGACGCGCCACGGCGGGAGGCGGTGGAACCTAGCCGGTTTCCTCGTTGTTGAACTTGCGGCGCTGGTAGCGGTCCCACCAGACGGCCAACCAGATGATCAGCCCGATCAGCACGTTCTGGTAGAAGGTTCCGATCCCCAGCTGGACCGCGCCGTTGCGGATGACGGCCACCAGGAACGCCCCGATCAGCGAGCCGAGGATCGTTCCCCTGCCTCCGAACAGGCTGGCGCCGCCGATCACCACGGCGGCGATCACGTCCAGTTCCAGCCCCTCCCCGAAGTTGGGCTGCCCCGAGTTGATCCGTGACGCGGCGATCATCCCCCCGAGGCCCGCGAACATTCCGGACAGCACGTAGACGGCCGTGATGTGCCTGCTGACCGCCACTCCGGACAGCCGGGCGGCCTCCGGGTTGGACCCCAGCACGTACGCGTAGCGGCCGAGGCGCGTTCTCGTCAGGATCACGTGCCCCGCCAGCGCGACGAACACGATCAACAGCACCGGGACGGGCACCGGCCCCAGCACCCCCTGGCCCAGCACCCGGAACGAGTCCGGGGCGCCGAACACGGCCACCGCCCCGGTGGTGATCAGCACCACCCCGCGCGCCACGCTGAGCATCCCCAGGGTGGCTATGAACGGCGGCAGCCCGACCCTGGAGACCAGCAGCCCGTTGACCAGCCCCGCGGTGGCTCCGACCGCGAGCCCACCGAGGACGCCGAGCAGTGGGTTCAGCCCGTGCTCGGCCATGAGCAGCACTCCGACCACACCGGACAGCGCGGCCACAGATCCGACGGAGAGGTCGATCCCACCGGTGATGATCACCAGTGTCACGCCCACGGCCATGACGGCCTTGACCGAGGTCTGCGACCCCAGGTTGAACAGGTTGTCCGCCGTGAGGAAGGAAGGCGCCACGAAGGACAGCACCACGAAGATCACGATCAGCGCCCCGGCCGCGGCCAACCTGGACACCGCGCCGGACACCCGTACCGGCGACCACAACCGCTGACGACCGCCGGTTTCCGCCTCAGTCCCGCTGCTCATGCTCGCCTCCGGCCCCTGTCGCCAGCGCGACGATGCGCTGCTCGGAGTACTCTTCGCGTTCCAGCTCGCCCACGACCCGTCCAGCGCGCAGCACCAGGATGCGGTCGCACATGTTCATCAGTTCCGGCAGGTAACTCGAGATCAGCACGATCGCCCTGCCCTCGGCGGCCAGCTGGTCCAGCTGCTGGAACATCTCGGATTTCGCGGCGACGTCCATACCGCGCCCCGGCTCGTCGAAGAGCAGCACCTCGGCGCCGGTACGCAGGATCCGCGCCAGCACCACCTTCTGCTGATTGCCGCCGGAGAGCAGGCTCACGGCGCGGTCGACCCGCGGAACCCGGATACCGAGGCTCTCCCGGTAGTGCTCGGCCACCCGGCGCTGTCCGCGAAGGTCGATCAGACCGCCGCGCATCGGAAGCCTTCCGAGGGTTATGTTGACGTCCACTCCCAGCTGCAGAGCCAGTCCGTCGGACTTCCTGCTCTCCGTCAGGTAGCCGATCCCGGCGGCTATGGCGTCCCGTGGTCGTCGGATGCGCACCGGACGACCGTCCAACCGGATGCTTCCCGCCGTGGCCGGTTCCGCGCCGAATACGGAACGCGCCAGTTCGGTGCGTCCGGCACCCACCAACCCGGCCAGACCGACGATCTCGCCCGCTCGCACGGTCAGTCCGGCGTGACGCAGGGCTCCGGGACGTTCCAGCCCCCGCGCCTCGAGTCGAACCGGCCCCGGCTCGCGGAAGGTGCGCGGATAGAGATCGTCGACCTCGCGACCGACCATGGAACGCACCAGAGCGGACTCGTCCATCCCTCCGACCGGGACGGTGGTCACCACCGAACCGTCCCGCAGCACCGTCACCCGGTCGCCGATCGCGAAGATCTCGTCCAGCCGGTGGGAGATGTAGCAAACGGCCATGCCCTGCGCTGTGAGTTCACCCAGGACGGTGAACAGTTCCCTGCTCTCCCGTTCGGTCAGGCTCGCGGTCGGCTCGTCCAGGATCAGCAACCGGGCATCCACGGCCAGCGCCTTGGCTATCTCGACGCGCTGCTGCTCGGCCGTGGAAAGACTCCGCACCGCACGCGTTTCCCGCACCCCCAGGCCGACCCTTCGGAGCAGTTCACGGGCGAGGGCGCGCTCCCTGCCGCGCCGTATCCAACCGAACCCGCCCGGTTCCTGCCCGATGAACAGGTTCTCGGCGACCGTGAGATCGGGGGCCAGCGCGAACTCCTGGTGAACCATCGCCACCCCGAGCCGCCGCGCCTCGGCGGGGCCCCGATGCGTGACCGGAGCACCGGCTACCTCGACACGTCCGGAGGTCGGCCGGTCCACTTGGGCGAGAATTTTCATCAACGTGGACTTTCCCGCCCCGTTCTCCCCCGCGAACACGTGCACCTCACCGCCGAAAATGTCAAGGCTGACCTCCGTTACCGCATTGACCCCGGGAAATCGTTTACTCACCTCGGTCAGACGTGCCAGCGGTTCGACTTCCGATTCCCCGACCTGCGCGAATTCACCCACCACGAACCTCCCGACGACTCGGCCACATCGGACCGGACGGCGTGACTTGGATCATAGACGCTTCGAAAATCACCCGGAAGAGATTCGATCCGGCGAGTAACCGATTACTCCACTGTCCTCCGGTCGTGCTGCGACCGCAGGCTCCCTCGAACGTTCGGAGGACCGCTCCCCTCGGAATCCGCGTGCCCCGGGCCGTCTTCCTCCGCGCGCTCTTTCGAACCGGTTCGTGCACCACCGACGGTCCGGAGGCCGTAAGCTTGGGGGCGTATCGGCGAAGGGGGACGATCTCAGTGCAGCCGCTGCTGGCCGGCGATCCGAGCAAGATCGGCGACTACCGGCTACTCGCCCGCATCGGCAAAGGCGCGATGGGCTCGGTCTACCTCGGGGGCTCCAGGGGAGGGCGCCCCGTAGCGGTGAAAGTGGCCAAGCCGGAACTCGCCGAGGACACGGACTTCCGGGAACGGTTCCGGCGCGAAGCCCGCATGTCGGCCGCGGTCGGTGGCTTCTGGACCGCCACCGTGGTCGATTCCGATCCGGAGGCTCCGCACCCCTGGCTCGCCACCGAATACGTACCGGGGCCCACACTGCACCGGGCTGTCGCCGAGCACGGGCCGCTCCCGGAGGGCACGGTGCTCGGACTCGGCGCGGGACTGGCCGAAGCCCTGCAGGCCGTGCACCGGGCCGGACTGGTGCACCGGGACCTCAAACCGGCGAACGTGCTGCTCGGCCCGGACGGCCCCCGGGTGATCGATTTCGGGATCTCCCGCGCCATGACCGCGAGCGGAATGACCGCCACCGGGATGTTCTTCGGAACGCCGGGTTTCTTCTCCCCCGAGCAGACCACCGGCACCGATGTCGCGCCGCCGAGCGACGTGTTCTCGCTGGGAGCTGTCCTCGTGTTCGCGGCGACCGGAACGGCCCCGTTCGGCAACGAGAACACCGCGGCCATGCTCTACCGCGTGGTGCACAACGAGCCGGACCTGAGCGCGCTGCCGGAGGCGGTGCGCTCACCGGTGGCGGCCTGTCTCGCCAAGGACCCCGACGCACGACCGAGCACCGGTGAACTGCTCGACATCATCGGAAGCTCGCGGCACTTCTCGGCCGACTGGCTGCCCTCGGACGTGAAAACACTGATCAACGGGCACACCGCTCAGCTGGAGCGGGTGCTCCACGGCGGCGCACCGGACCACGAGCGGCCGCCCGCCCCGCGGAAGGGAGCAGGCGGCACCGCAGTGGCCCCGCCCCCGGCGGCGGGAGCGGGAAACAACCCTTCCGTTCTCGCGCCCCGGTCATCTTCCACCGCGGGGCAGGAGCCACCCCCTCCCGGCGTCCCGCGACCGGACGGGAGCGCCGCACCTCCACATCCTGCCGGGGGGAGCCCCTCCGCGGCCGGGGAGGCCGACTCCGGACAACACCGCACCGACCCCCCGGAGGGGGTGCGGGGCGAGTTGCCCGGCCCCGTGTTCCACACGGCCGGCAGGGCGAGCGCACTGCTGTGGTCGGGTTTCTCGGCGTTGCTCGCCTACGGGACGGTGCGCACGGGAGCGGACTTCGGAGTGTCCGGCGAGAGCGCGGCCGTGTTCATGCTCGCTGTCTTCCTGCTGCTGCTCAGCGCGGTGCTGTCCCTGGCGCACGCCCTGGTCCCCGCGATCCGGCTCAAGATCAACCCCGACGGGATCCGGGTGAGCCGGATGGGACTGCACCGGGACATCCCCTGGAGCAGGGTGGGCCGGGTCGGTCTCGTCGGAACCGGCAAGAAGCAGGCCCTCGCCGTGTGGGTCGCCTCTGCTTCCACGCCCGAGTCACGCTGGTGGCACCGCGTTCGCGAGTACCACGGCGGAAGCAGGATATTCACCATCGGCGCCAGTGGCGGATGGTGGAAGAGGCGGCGCGAAGCCAGACGTCTCCGCGCCGCGCTCCAGCAGTACGCGCCGAGCAGGTACGACCCGCGGCTGGTCTGATCGCTCGCGAGAGCGGTCCCGGCGTTGTGCGGGCCGCTGCCCGCGACCGGGGGCACCCGCTCACGAGACCGCGGGAGGTCCCGTCGGCAGCGAGCACCCCGGCAACCGGGAGCGGAGAGCAACCGTCAGGGCGCCGAGAGCGGACTCGGGCTCGTCTTCTCCGCTCCGGAGAAGAACTCGGTGACGCTCGGCAGCAGCCCCCGCTCGTGTCCGGCGGCGTTCGGGTGGTACGACTCCCCGACCGGGTAGGAGAGCCCGTTGATCCAGGGTTGTGCGCCGCACACGCCGTGGCCCTCGAAGTCCTCCTCCACGTCCAGGAAGGAGAAACCGGCGGCACGCGCCTGCTCGGAAATGGCCCGGTTCAGCGTTCCGGCCGCCTCGTTGAGGCGCTGCCTCTCGAATTCGCTCAGCGGGGACAGGCAGGGACCGAGTTCGAACAACCGTGGGTACCCCACCACGCCCACCCGTGCTTCGGGAGCCTTCGAGGCGATCGCGCCATAGGTGTCGGCCAGTTGTCCGGGAAGTTGTTCCGTGGCGTAGTCCTCCGCCTCGGTGACGGCGTCGTCGCAGGCCTGCTCTCCCTCGGTCGCGCAGGTCGTCACCACGGGGACGAATCCGGCGTCGTTACCTCCGACCGAGATCGTGACCACGTCGGTGCTCCGGCTCAACGGGGCGAGTTGCCCGTCGAGGACGTCGCCGGTCTTCGCGCCGGCACAGGCCGCGAAAGCGAAAGCGTCGGCTCCCGCACCGGCCGCGGCCAGGCTCGGGTAGGCCAGTTCGCTCCTGCGGCAGTCACCGCTCCCCGAGATGTAGTCCCCCGTCCCCACTCCGGAGGCGTAGGAGTCCCCGAGTGCCACGTACTCGAGCGAATCGGACTTCTCCGAGTCCGCCGCCGCGGCAGCGGGGGAGGACAACGGCAGCAGCGCTACGGCGAAAGCAGCGGAAAGACAGCTGGACAGCACGGATTTACGCACGGGTCACCTCCGGTGGCCTTGATCGACCTTCCGTGACTATCAGCACACGAAAAACCACAAAAGGTACACACGGAGGATCAAGTGCGAATCGCTACGATCGTGTGACACCGCTCGGCGGGAGCTCCTCGGCCCGGTTCACGTCGGTGTTTCCGCGGCGGAACCCCCGCGGGACCTCGCCGCGGTGCCCCTTCAGGGACAACGCCCGCACCACCGGCTCCGGTCACCGCGCGACGCCGTGGAAAGCGGGCACCGCCGGTTCTCCCCGCCCGGAAGAACCGGCCCTTCCCTCCACGGAGGGACAACGAAGGAAAACGAGGAACCAGCACGACGCAACGAATCTTCGGAAAAAGCAATGCGTTCCGGCTGAAAGTGTCGCCACGAGGACATAGCCTGTTGCCATGACAGCGGCCGTACCCGGCGTGCGCGACACGCCCTCCGAGACTTCCGACTTCCTCGCGTTGGACGAGGCCTACTCCACGCACAACTACCACCCGCTTCCGGTGGTGCTCGCGACGGCGTCCGGAGCCCGGATGACCGATGTGGACGGTCACAGCTACCTGGACTTCCTCGCGGGGTACTCGGCGCTGAACTTCGGACACCGCCACCCCGACCTCGTCGCCGCCGCGACGGAACAGCTCAACCGGGTGACCCTCACCAGCAGGGCCTTCCACCACGACCAGTTCGGCCCGTTCTGCCGCGAACTGGCCGAACTCACCGGCACGGACATGGTGCTGCCCATGAACTCCGGGGCCGAGGCGGTGGAGTCCGCGATCAAGGTGGCCCGCAAGTGGTCCTACCGGGTCAAGGGGGTCCCCGAGGAGCGAGCCGAGATCATCGTGGCCGGCTCGAACTTCCACGGCCGGACCACCACGCTCGTCTCCTTCTCCACCGATCCCGACGCCCGTGCCGAGTACGGGCCCTACACACCGGGATTCGTCGTCACCGACTACGGCGACGCCGGAGCCGTCGAGGAGGCCATCACCCCGAACACCGCCGCGGTGCTCGTCGAACCGATCCAGGGCGAGTCGGGGGTCGTGGTCCCCCCGGAGGGATATCTGCGCAGGCTCCGGGAGCTGTGCGACGACAACAACGTGCTGTTGATCTCGGACGAGATCCAGTCCGGCCTGGCCCGCACCGGAGAACTGCTGGCCACCGATCACGAGGGGGTGCGCGCCGACCTGTACACACTGGGCAAAGCACTGGGCGGCGGGATCGTTCCCGTGTCGGCCGTGGTCGGCGACCGTTCCGTCCTCGGAGTTCTCCGCCCCGGGGAGCACGGATCCACCTTCGGCGGAAACCCGCTGGCCTGCGCCGTGGGACGTGCCGTCGTAAGCCTGCTGTCCGACGGTTGGTTCCAGGGGAGAGCACGCGAACTCGGCGAGCGGTTGCACCGGCGCCTCGGCGAACTCCTCGGTCACGGCGTCTCCGAGGTCCGCGGGCGCGGCCTGTGGGCCGGGGTGGACATCTCCCCCGGAGGGCCCGACGGCCGCCGGGCCTGCGAGCGGCTTCTCCAGCACGGCGTGCTGTGCAAGCAGACCCAGGACAACACGCTGCGCATAGCCCCGCCCCTGGTCATAACCCCCGAGGACCTCGAAACCGGGCTGGACGCGATCGCGGAGGTGCTCACGACCCGCTGAACCACGCGGAGCGGAGCTCCGGACCCCGGAGGAGACCGGTCCCGCCCGACGGTGCCCCCGCCGGGCGGGTCACGACCTGGCGAGTTCCTTGGACAGCGCGGTGAGCCTGCTCAGGGCGCGCAGGTACTTCTTCCGGTAGCCGCCCTCGAGCATCTCCTCCGTGAACAGGGCGGACAGCGAACTCCCCGAGTTCCGCACGGGCACGGCGCGGTCGTAGAGCCGGTCGGCCAGCGCGACCAGCCGAAGGGCCACCCCCTGGTTGGGCGCGGCGTGCACCCCGCTCAGATGCACCGCAGCGACGTCGTCGACCATCCGCCCGTACTTCGACGGGTGCACTCGCTGCAGGTGCGCGCACAGCTCCTCGAAGTCGTCGAAGGTGCTCGCGGGGGTGGTTCGGGCCAGCTCGCGAAGCTCCGCCTCGTTCAACGGCTCCGGCGGATCGGCCACGTCCCGGTGGCGGTAGTCGAGTCCGTCGATGCGCACCACCCTGAACCGCTCGGCCATGGCGTGGATCTCGCGCAGGAAGTCCACGGCGGCGAACCGCCCCTCCCCGAGCTTGTCCGGCAGCGTGTTCGAGGTCGCGGCCACCCGCACCCCGGCCTCGGTCAGCTTGGACAACAGCTGGGTCACCAGCATCGTGTCCCCCGGGTCGTCGAGCTCGAACTCGTCGATCGCCAGGAAACGATGACCGGAGAGCCTGCGCACGGCCTCGTTGAACCCGAGAATCCCCACGAGGTTGGTGAGTTCGACGAAGGTGGCGTAGGCCTTCGGGCCTTCCACGGCGTGCCAGATCGAGGCCAGCAGGTGCGTCTTGCCCACGCCGAACCCGCCGTCCAGGTACAGCCCGGGCCGCCGTCCACCGCTCGTCCCGGCCCTGGAACCGCGGCCGAACAGCGTCCGGAACCACGAACCTCCCCTGGAGGAGGGGTCGCCGACCTCGGCGGCGAACTCGCGACAGCTCTCGACGGCCTCGGCCTGGCTCGGCTCCTCCGGGTTCGGAACGTAGTTCTCGAACCGGGCCTCGTCGAAGCGCGGCGGCGGCGTCAGCGCGGCCACCAACTCCTCGGAACCCAGTTCGGGATGGTGTTCCACCAGGCGCGAGGTGCTCATGGGGGAACTGTAACCGTCCGCCCGAACTCCTCGGGCGGCGTGCTGAGATGGTGCAATGCACCAGCTGTGGCCAACTTCCGCGACGAAACAGGTGGACAGCGCCCTTTCCGACGTCGATTCCCTGGAATGGTTCTACTCCTACCCCGCCGCGCTGAGCCGTCCGTGGGTGAGAGTGAACTTCGTCTCCAGTCTCGACGGGGCGGTCGCCGTGCACGGCAGTTCGCGGGGCTTGTCCAGTCCGACGGATCAGCGTGTGCTCGGCCTGATAAGGGATCTCTCCGATGTCGTGCTCGTCGGCGCGGGAACAGCGCTGGCCGAGGGATACCGCGGGGTGCGCCGCACCGAGGTCCGCAGCAGGCGGCGCGGTGAGCACGGGCTGAGCGAGCTCCCCCCGATCGCGGTGGTGAGCTCCAGCGGCTCGGTCCCCGTCGACTCCCCGCTCATAACGGACACGATCGCGACCCCGATAGTGCTGACCAGCTCGAACGCACCGCGGCAGTGGCGTTCCGAACTCTCCGACGCGGGGGCCGATGTGATCGTCGCGGGAACCGATGAGGTCGATCCGGCCACCGCGCTGCGGGAGCTGGGGGAGCGCGGGCTGTACCGGATCGGCTGCGAAGGAGGTCCCGAGCTGTTCGGCTCGCTCATAGCCGCCGATGTGGTCGACGAACTCTGCTTGACGATCTCCCCGCTGCTGGCCGGTGGGCAGGCGGGCAGGATCGCCGCGGGCGACGGCGCGGGAACGCCGCGCGGGATGCGGTTGCTCTCGGCGCTGCACGTCGATGATTCCGTGCTGCTGCTTCGCTACGGAAGAGCTCCGGAGTGACTGACCCGTTGCCGAGGCGCGAGGAGCCGGCGGAGCCTGCCCGCACCCGCTTCCCCCGATCGGGTGGCATCACGCATCGCGCCGGAACAGTCGGGGCGGAACTAGCATTTCATCGGGAGCACGGCCCATCCACCCGGATCCTCCCGGGGAGGGTGAACGGCCGCGACGAGATCCTTCCCGAAGGGAGCCGAACATGAGCCAGTCCGGTGGCACGCAGTCGTCCACGACGTCGTCCTCGACGCGTTCCGGTTCGGAACAGCCGAGCAGCAGTGACGTGGCCGGCATCCCGGAATCCCGCTCCGGTGGAACCCCGGCCCGACTGGCCGACGACACCGGCGAGGGCAAGACCAGCATCGCCTCGTCCGTCGTGCAGAAAATCGCGGGCATAGCGGCGCGGGAGATCTCGGGGGTTCACTCGATGGGTGGAGGTGTCTCCCGCGCCTTCGGCGCCCTGCGCGAACGGATCCCCGGCGGGAGCGGGAGTTCGAACATCTCCGGCGTGCAGGTGGAGGTCGGCGAGCGGCAGACCGCGATCGATCTGGACATCGTCGTGGAGTACGGGGCCGCCATCGTGGATCTCGCCCGTTCCGTGCGGCGCAATGTGATCCACAGCGTGGAACGGATGTGCGGACTCGAGGTCACCGAGGTCAACATCTCGGTCAACGACGTCCACCTGCCCGACGACGAGGAGGAGGAGAGCAGCGGAGCCACCGGGGGCGGGTCGCGCGTGCAATGATCGCGACCGTGCCGGTCCGCCCGGACCGGAGCGTCCGGCCCCGTTGGGGCCCGTGCTGCCGACACTCGAAAGAGAGACCCTTGAACAGCGGAAACGCCGAAGAACACCGGGGGTCGCACGCCGAACGGATGGCCGAGGCGGTGCTCGGGCATCCTTGTGTCGTACGACTCGACGGTGGGGAGCACGGCACCGTCGCCACGTATCTGCCCGGGCGGCGGGTGACCGGAGTGCGGGTCGATCCGGACGGTGTCGAGACGGCGGAGGTCTGCGTGGTGCTGCGGCTGCTGCGCCCGGTTCCCGAAACCGTGGACGAGATCCGGACCAGACTGCGTGACGTCGTCGGGGACTCGGCCGTCGACGTCACGGTTGCGGACGTGCTCGCCCCGGAGGAATCCGAGGAGTCCCCTCGTGCGGCAGGTGATCGCGGTGAGCGACCCGAGTGAACGTGTCCGGGACGGAACCGACGCGCGGGCCAGGTTGCGCGAGTTCGTGCGCACCCATCATCCGGACGTCGGCGGGGATCCCGAGCTCTTCGCGGCACGCGTGGCCGAGCTCCAGGCGGCACGGGACGGGGCGTACGAGTGCTCCCGGCCCGCGGGACCCCGGCGTGCCGAACGTGGCGAGGCCCCGATCGTGGTCGTGCGGCGGCGTGGTCCGCGCGGTCTGTTGGCCCGGTTACGGGAGTGGCGGGCTCGCCGCAAACGTGGCCCGCGGGTCGTATGAGAGCGAAGAAGCACCACGCATCCCGCACGACGGAGTAGGAAGGTTTTCGCCTTGAACGCAACCCAGACCGGTTTGCTGGCCGGACTGATCCTCGGAGTAGCGGTGGCCGTGGGGGGTTTCATCGCCTTCCTGATCACGGTAGCCGTGGGTGTGATCGGTTTCGGCGTCGGCCGCTTCGTGGACGGCGGCATGGAGATCGGAGATCTGTTCGGACGGGGCAGGGACCGTTGACCGGAACACTCGATTCCACGAAACCCTCCGTCGAGGACGAGCGCACCGAGCCTTCCCACAGGGGGAAACTGCGGATCGACCGGTCCGTGCTGCGCAAGATCGCCGAACACGCCGCGAACCTCGAACCGGACTGCGTCCGGGTCGGACGTCGCGTCGCGGGGATCGGGATGGGTGAGCACGGTGCCGCGGCACGCGTGACCGGCCCCGACCAGCAGCTGCACGTGCACCTCGATCTCGCGTTGCGCTACCCGGCCCCCGTGACGAGCACCGTCCGGGCCATCCGCGAGCGCGTGGGGGGAGAACTGGACCGTGTGGCGGGGTGCCGGGTCGCCTCGGTCGACGTACGGGTGACCGCGCTGGTCCCGCATCCGCCCGCCCCCCGAGTGGAGTGACCGATGCGCCCATTCGTCCGATTCCTGACAGTGCTGCTCGGTCTGCTCCTGCTGGCCGCGGGAGTGGTGCTGCTGATCGAACTCGTGTGGACGGCGAGCCCTCCGCTCGAGGGAACGTTCCTGCTGGAGCGGCCCCCTCTCGAAGCCGAGCTGCGAACGCTTTCCTGGAACGCCCCCGCGGTGCGGACGGGCGCGGCTGTCACGGCGGTTCTCGGCGTGCTGTTGCTGCTGTTCGGCCTGCGGGCCGGACGCGGTGACATCCGACTGCACGATCCCGCCGAGGGCGTGGCCGTG
Organism: Actinopolyspora biskrensis; assembly: GCF_013408175.1. GTDB lineage: Bacteria > Actinomycetota > Actinomycetes > Mycobacteriales > Pseudonocardiaceae > Actinopolyspora > Actinopolyspora biskrensis. Next base: position 161,114 of record NZ_JACBYW010000001.1, on the reverse strand, counting down.
GTCACCGGACCGCGTTCGCTCGCCAGGGTGGTGGGTCACAAGATGCGCGAGCAGGAGGGCGTGGCCAAGGCCACGGTCGTGGCGCGGCGCAAAGCGGTGCGCGTGACAGCGGTCAGCGAGTTCACCGAAGTCGGAGACCTCGAGCGGAGGCTGGCGGACACGGCACGTGCGACGATCGACGACCTGCCGCTGGTGACCACTCCGCGGGTTTCCGTGACGGTTCGCCCCACCAAACGGAGATGAGCAGCCGAGGCCTCGTCCGGGAGAAGCCGATGACGACAGAACAGCCGAGCACGACAACGGGCGGAAAACGTTCCCCGGCCGGACTTTCCCGCTCGCTGGGCTTCGAACGAGCGGTCACCTCGATCACGGGGCTGCTCGCCCTGGCCGCGGGGGCGCTCGCGCTGTTGGTGGGCTCCGGAGTCCTCGGCGCCTACCGCGCCCGCCGCCCGCTGCTCGATCCGCTCGCGCAACGTTGGGTGAGCGGAAACCCGGGCATCGCCCTCACGGCGGCGGCAATCCTGGGGGTCGTGCTGGTGGTGCTGGGACTCTGGTGGATCACGCACGCGCTGCGTCCCGAAACGCGGCCGAACCTCCACCTGGGTGGCGGAGCCGCGGGCAGGACCTCGCTGTCCGGCTCGGCGCTGAGCGAGGCCGTCCGCGCGGACGCGCGCGAGGTGACCGGTGTCGTCGGGGCCAGGGTGCGCACCACGGGAACCCCGGAGCGTCCCGGACTGCGCGTGGTGCTGTCGCTGCGCGACGACACGGACATCCGCCGGGTCTGGGACGAGCTGGACCACCGGGTGCTCTCCAGGGCACGCAGCGCCCTCGAAACCGAGTCGCTGCCCACCGTCATAAAGCTGGAACTGGACCGCTCCCGCGGGCAGCGGGTCCGCTGACACCCTCCCCCGCGGACAGCCGAACGCTCGTCGTGCGAGCGGCACAGCCGTCGGTGCCCCGGTTCAACCGCCCCGCCGAACTTCCACCGGAAACTTCCGATCAAGGGCACCGTCCGACGCGAATGCTCTGGACCCGTGCAGCACGAGGAGATCCGGTACGTGAGTCGGATGCATCGCGAGGCCGGGCCGCTCGCCGCGCAGGCCGCTACTCGAGAGCGGCCCAGCACAGCGAGGCGCCGACTCACGCGACGGCTAAGAAACCACCCGAGCAACCGGCATCGCCGGAGGTTCCGCCACGCGACCACCTACGCGGACCGAGACGACAAAGTCCTACTACCCGCGTTGACCGCTCCTCGTAGCCCCGATGGAAGCGATCACCACACAGCACACGGCCGACCACTGCAGGGCTCCGAGCCCCTCCCGCAGTACGACCAGGCCGGCCAGCGCGGCCACTGCCGGTTCCAGACTCATCAACACCCCGAACACCCTCGGAGGTATGCGACGCAGGGCCTCCAGCTCCATCGAATAGGGGATGACCGAGGACATCAGGGCGACCACCAGCCCCACCACCAGCACTTCGGGACGCAGCAGAGCGGTGTTCGACTCGACCACCCCGAACGGCAGCACCAGGGCCGCTCCGACGGCCATCCCCACGGCGAGCCCTCCGCCACCGGTGGTCCGGTCGCCGAGCTTGGCTCCCATGATGATGTAACAGGCCCAGAACACGGCCGCCAGCAGCGCGCAACCGACACCGACGAGATCGAGTCCGCCTTCCCCCCTGGACAGCAGCAGCACCCCGAGGGCGGCCAGCACGGCCCACAGCACGTCGAGTTTGCGGCGTGAGCCGAACACTGCCACCGAGAGCGGGCCCAGGAATTCGATCGTGACCGCCACTCCCAGCGGGATGCGTTCGAAAGCCTGGTAAATGCTGGCGTTCATCCCGGCCAGCACCGCGCCGTAACCCGCGACCACGAGGAAGGTCCTCCGGTCCATTCGGGGGGAGGGGCGCCACACCAGCAGCAGCACCAGGGCCGCGAAGGTGAGCCTGATCGCGCTGACCCCGAACGGCCCGGCCAGCGCGAAGAGCTGCTTGGCGAAGGCAGCACCGACCTGCAGGCTGATCATCCCGGTGACCACGAGCATCGGCGGCGGAACCGCCCCGAACGCCCGTCCCGACAGCCTGCCGAGCCGCCCGAGGGGATGCCGACCGACCGCTACCTCTTCCGTGTGCTCCACGTTCGCGTTCCACTCCGTTCCGGCCGAGCACGGCCGATCGACGTTTCCGCGGCTGCCGAACGCCGCTCTTCCTCCGAGACGCGCCGCTGGTGAGAATATGCGAACCGCGCCCTCCGGAGAGCTCCCGGAGGTACCGTCCGTTCCGCGGTCGACGGCCGCCGCGCCACGGCTGGGGTGTTCGGCGGGAGAGGCGGCTCCGCTTGCCGGGGCTCTCCCCGTGTGAACCCGTTAACTCGCGGCTCACGCCCGCCGTGCGATGCTCTCGGCGGTGGGGGAGATCCGCTAGGGACCACCGCACAGCGTTACGAAGGAGCATCCGTGCCGCGCATCATCGGACGAGCCTGCGCCGTCTTGTTGCTACTGGTGGCCGCGGGGTGTTCGGCGGGCCCTTCGGACCGCCCCGCGGTGGCCTACCGCGGCAGCGAGCAGCAGGTACCTCCCGACCGCAGGCTCCCCCAGCAGCAGCCGGTCCCCCCGCTCGGTCCGCGGAGTCAGGACGCCCTCGGCTGGCGCGAATGCACCACGGCGACGAAGAACGACCTCGGCGAAGTCGAGGTCCCCGACGGAATGCGTTTCTCGTGCACGCACCTGAGCACCAGCCTCAGCCCCACGGGGACGCGGCACAGGGGGACGATGCGGCTCTCACTGCTCGGCGTCGGAACCGGCAAGATCCCGCTGGTCGTGGTCAACGACGTTCGCGGCGAGCGGGGAACGACCTTCGCCGCCCGGCTCGCCCTGCACCTTCCCGAGAGGGTGCTGCGCGAGTACACCATCATCGGAATGGACCGCAGAGGCACCGGTGAATCGGATCCCGCCAACTGCGTCCCCGCGCAGAACCGCGAAACCATAACGGGATTCGATCCGAGGGCCACCGAGAAGTCCGAGTTGGACGAGCTGAACGAATCGGTCCGTTCGGCCAGCAAGGAGTGCCTGCTCGAACTCGAACAGCGCGCCCAGGCGTACGACACCAGAAGAGCCGCGGACGATCTGGAGGAACTGCGCATCGAGCTGGGGGTGCCGCGGCTGCACGCCATCGGACGCGGCGAGGGCTCACGCGTGCTGACGACCTACGCGCAGAAGCACCCCGGTTCGGTGGGCAGAACGGTCCTGGACGGGGCTCCCGACCCGGTGCTCGAGTCACTGGCCCGGACGAAGCAGCAGGCGCGCAGCGCCGAACGCACCTTCGACGCCTTCGCCGCCCGATGCGGCGGTTCGGGGGACTGCCCGTTGGGCGACGATCCGCGCGCGCTGCTGGACGGTCTCGTCGAGCGGGCACGTGCGGGCGGTCTGCCCACCGCGGACGAACCGCTGCGGTCCGGCGAGCTGGTTCGCGCGGTGCTGCACGGACTCACCGACGGGGACTCCTGGCCGCGCCTCGAGACGGCGCTGGCCGCCGCGGACAGCGGGGACGCGAGCGACCTCGCCGCGTTCGTCCGCTCCCCGGAACCGGGTGTGAACCGACTGGACGCGCGCATGATCACGCGCTGCAACGACACGATGTTGCGCCTCCCGCCGGAACGCGCGACCGACGTCGCTCGCGAGTGGGCCGACGCTCTTCCGCTGTTCGGCGGGGTGTTCGCGCAACGACTGGTTCAGTGTTCCCTGTGGCCACGCCCCCAGGAAGCACTTCCGACACCCGAAAACGGCGAGCTCCCGCCCGTCCCGGTGATCAGCACCAAGCACGATCCGCTCACTCCCGCCGGCGGAAGCAAGAACATGGCGAGCAGGTTGCCCAGCGGGGTCGCGGTGAACTGGTTGGGAAGCGGTCACGGCGCGATCGGGGATTCGGAATGCGCCACCAGGCTCGTGGGGCGGTTCTTCACGGACGGCGAGGTTCCGCCCGAGGAGACGGCCTGCCCGGCCTGATCGAAGTTTTCCGCTCAGGTTGGCCGGTAGGGCTTCGCCCTCCCGGTTCGCGCGGGTGACAGCTTGGTGAGCCTCCCGCGGGTCCTCGGGAGCGAGTGCCCCGACCTCGGGCAGTGACACCTACACGACGTCGGGGCCGCACTCGCGAGAGCACGAAGCAGGAGAGCCCGCTGCCGTTCGGCTCGACAGAGCCGGCCCCGGCACCACGGCGGCGCAGGGAAGCACCGGGCTCTGACGGCCGAACGAGCACACCGGACAGAGCGCTGTCAGCAGCTGCTGCAGCACCCGCAGGACGGTCCGCTGCAGCTACTGCAGCAACTGCAACCACCGAAGTGGGTTTCCGTCGCGGAATACACTACCGTTCGTTCCATGGCGGCCTCCCGATCGCAGGAACTTCGACGGGCCGATCCTCTCCCGCCCCGATCCGTGTCGATACCGCCGTACGGGCGAGAAGGAACCGTGGAACACCGCCACCGGCGAACGGAACGTGCGCTCTCCCGCCCCCGAAGCTCTCCCCTGCCTACGACGGTGTGAACTCTTCCGCATACGACCGCACCGGGAGTTACCGTTGTAGCCATGGCACGCGCCGAGCACGGCGAACCGGACGAGCCGGCCGGCCGTTTCGCCGACGATCTGATCGGACTGGACCCGTACGACCCCGAGGCCCAGGAGTTCGCCGCACACCTCGACCGCATACAGCAGTGCGACTCCAGATCCACGGTGGAGGGGATGCTGCGCGGGGTGGGGGACTTCGCGCACAGCACCAACCGGCTTCGCGGCGAGCGCCGACTCGTGGCCGTGTTCCTGGTCGTGTTGATGCTGTTCGGGGTCGGGTTCACGGTGTGGAACGCCCTGGTGTACATGACCGCCACCTTCACCGGCTGACCGACGCCTTCCCGGTCGACGGCCAGCGGCGAGGGCGAGCGGGAAAGCTCGACGGGCGCGCTCGCCGCCCGTGCCGACTGGGCCGGCGAACCCCACAGGATTATCGTGGAGGTATGGATCCGGTAGTGGGAGCCACCCCCAAGGTCGTCAAGTCCGAACAGCAGTGGCGGGAGCAGCTCGGCTCCGAGGAGTACGCCGTGCTGCGCGAGGGAGCCACGGAGCCCCCGTACAGCGGGGAGTACGTCGAGGAGAAGTCCGAGGGCGTCTACGAGTGCCGGGCCTGCGGCGCGGAGCTCTTCCGCAGCACGACCAAGTTCGAGTCGCACTGCGGTTGGCCCTCCTTCTGGAACCCGAACGACTCCGACGCCGTGCTGCTGCGCGAGGACCGCTCACACGGAATGGTCCGCGTCGAAGTGCTCTGCGCCTCGTGCCACGGTCACCTCGGGCACGTTTTCGAGGGCGAGGGATACCCCACGCCGACCGACCAGCGCTACTGCATCAACTCGGTCGCGCTGCGGCTGGTGGAAAGCGGCGAGTCCGGAAGCTGACCCCTGGCCGGGACCGCTTCAGCTCATCCGGAACGTGTGGTACCGGGTGGTGCTCTCCGTGCCGGTGACGGCGGTCTCGGCCACCGTCTCGACCGTGAGCTCCTGCTCGGCGGCCAGCTCGAGAAGGTAGTCGACATCACCCGAGGTCCCGAAGAAGACCAGCATCCGGCCCTTCCGGGCCAGGTGTCGCCGCACGTGGGTGAAGAACGTGGTCAGGGTCCGGTACCCGGGATCGGTGATGGCCGCCTCCGTCGCGTCCCGCGCCGCGAACCAGCGGAACGGCGGATCGAAGACGATCAGGTCGAAAAGCCCGGTCACCGCATCGAACACGTCACCGTTCAGGACCCGCACCCGCTCGGCCACTCCGTTGAGCTCGGCGTTGTCCCGCGCGGCGCGCACCGCGGCCGGGTTGACGTCCACGGCGCACACCTCGGAGGCCACCGAGGCCGCGAGCACGGCGTTCACGCCGCTGCCGGTCCCCATGTCGAGGACCCGGTCCCCGGGACGCACCTCGGAGAGCACCGCCTCCCCCAGCAGGTGCGAAACGGGCAGGATCGGCTGCACCGAGGGCGGCACCCCGATCGTTCGGCCCAGATAGCTGAAGGTGCGCTCGACCGAACCCTCCGAGAGGGCGGCCCGGTAGGCGCGCTCGTGCCATCTCCGGACCCGTTCGACCTCTGTGGCCGACATCCTCGGGGTGTGTCGCGCCGCGGAGTCCTCACCTGTTCGTCCCGACCGATCGCGCACTGCCGCTCACCCTCCGCCGATCAACCCCGAACGGAAGGCTGCCGCACGCTCGGGGACGGCGCAAGAGGGTCCTGGGCCTCACGGCAGCCGCGCGACCAGCGTCTCCGGCTCGACGCGGTGACCGGTGTAGAAGGGCGTCTCCTCGCGCACGTGCAACCGGGCCTGGGTCGCCCGCAGCTTGCGCATCACGTCGACCAGCCTGTAGAGCTCGTCGGCCTCGAAGGACAGGATCCACTCGTAGTCCCCCAGCGCGAAGGCCGGGACCGTGTTGGCGCGCACGTCCGGGTAGTCCCGCGCCTCCTTGCCGTGCTCGACGAGCATTTCCCTGCGCTCCTCGTCCGGAAGCAGGTACCACTCGTAGGAACGCACGAACGGGTAGACGCACACGTAGGCGCGGGGTTCCTCACCGGCCAGGAAAGCCGGGACGTGGCTCTTGTTGAACTCGGCGGGCCGGTGCACCGCCACGTTGCTCCACACCGGGTCGCTCGCCCGGCCCAGCGGAGTGTCGCGCCGGAAGTCCGTGTAAGCCGCCTGCACGTCCTCGATGCGCGGCCCGTGCCACCAGATCAGGAAGTCGGCGTCCGCCCGCAGACCGGACACGTCGTAGACACCGCGCACCACGACGTCGGAGGAGTCCTCGAGGCCGTCCAGGAACTCCTTGGTCGCGGTCCCGGCCTTCTCCCTGTCCTCGGGCAGCTCGCCGGGACGAACCCGAAACACCGACCACATGGTGTAACGGATCGTCTCGTTCAGTTCGGCGTAGTTCAGGCGGGCCATACCGCTAGTCTGCCACTGCCCGGAGCGGGGTTCGTGGAGAGGTCAACCACGTGCGTGCCGCTGTCCGGCCCCCAGGAACTCGCCGATCCCCGCCGCGGCCGTCTCACCCGTGCCCACGCAGGCGGGCACGCCCACCCCGTGCAGCGACGCACCGGCGACCTCGAGCCCGGGGGCGCGGGAGACCGCCTCCTCGATCCCGGCCACCGTCTCCGCGTGGCCGACCCCGTACTGCGGCAGCCCACCACCCCACCGGACGACGGCGGTGTCGACGGGCTCGGCCGTCGAACCGGTCAGCTCGGCCAGATCGGCACGGACCCGGCGCAGCAGCTCGGCGTCGTCGACCCGGAGCTCGCCGGGATCGCCCCTGCCGACCGAGGCCCGCACGAGAGGCTCACCGCCGCGCCCGCGCAGATGCGGCCACTTGCGGCTGGAGAGGGTGACGGCCTTGGCGGTGAAGGCCGTTCCGTCCCGGTGCCGCTCCCCGCGCGCGATGAGCACCCCCGAGGCCGGCGGCAGCTCGACTTCGGCCGGGAGGGCCAGGCCGACGACGGCCATCGACGCCAGCGAGATCCCCGCGAAGCCCGCGGAAGCCTCGGGAACGCTCTCGGCCAGCAGCCCGCGGGCCGCGGGAGCGGGAACCGCGAGCACCACGGCGTCGACGTCGAGCCTTCCCGGCCGGGCAGCGGACCCCGTGGAGAGGGACCAACCGCTCCCCTCGCGCCACAACCGTCGTGCGGTGACCCCTCGTTCGATCCGAGCTCCCGAACGACGTTCCAGGGCGTTGACCAGGGTTCCGTAGCCTTCCTCGAAGGCCCCGAACACGGGAGGTCCGGCACTGCCGGGGGGCGTCGGGGCGGGCATCGCCTCGTTGACCGCCTCGGTCAGTGACTCGGCGCCCGCGTCCAGCGCGGCCGCCAGCCCCGGCATGGTCGCGCGCAGTCCCAGAGCGTCGGCCGAGCCTCCGTAGACCCCTCCGAGCAGCGGCTCCACGAGACGCTCCACGACCTCGGCACCGAACCGCCGGCGGAGCAGTTCGCCGACCGAGGCGTCGTCGCCCGCCATCCGGAGCGGTGGCAGCTCGCTCTCCGCACCGACAGCGCGGCACGCGCCGTCGGACAGCACGTTGCGCACGGCCTCGGCCGAAGCGGGAACCCCCATGAACATTCCGCTCGGCAGCGGAAGGGTCGCGCCTCCGGCCCGGATCCGCGCCGAGGCCCCGCTCGGATGCACCAGCTCCGAACCGAGACCGAGTTCCTCGGCCAGCCTGGTGACCTCGGGGCGACGCGCGAGGAACGCCTCGGCGCCGAGGTCGTAGCCGCGCCCCCCGAGTCGGGGGGTGTGCAACTTCCCCCCCAGCCGCTCCGCCTGGTCGAGCACGACGATCTCGGCCGTCTCCCCCAGCAGACGACGCAACCGGTAAGCGGCGGTCAACCCGGAGATCCCGCCCCCGACGACGGCCACCCTGCTCATCGGTCACCTCACCGTCGCCCCGCGCTCGACGAGTGCACGAGCTCCACGATCCGCGTGAGCACGTCGGGGTCCGTGTCGGGCAGCACGCCGTGCCCGAGGTTGAATATGTGCCCACCGGCGGAACGCCCTTCCGCGAGCACCCGCTCGGTCTCGCTCCGCACGGCGTCCCAGCCCGCGAACAGCACGGCCGGGTCGAGATTGCCCTGCACCACGGGCGGCCGGTGCTGCTGAGGATCGAGCCTGTTCACCGCCCTGTCCAGCGGAACCCTCCAGTCGACCCCGACCACGCTGGCTCCCGAGTCCCGCATCGCCGTGAGCAGCTCACCGGTGCCCACGCCGAAGTGGATCCGCGGCACCTCCTCCCCCGAGTGCTCGGCGACACCGCGCAGGATCCTGTTCGTGTGCGGCTGCACGTAAACGGCGTAGTCGTGCGGGGAGAGCGCCCCGGCCCAGGAGTCGAACAGCTGGACGGCGTCCACTCCCGCGTCGATCTGGACGCGCAGGAACTCGAGCGTGGTCTCGGCCAGCTTGCCGAGCAGGGCGTGCCACGTCTCCGGCTCGGAGTGCATCAGGGCCTTGGTCCGCTCGTGGTTGCGGCTGGGCCCTCCCTCGACGAGGTAGGAGGCCAGGGTGAACGGTGCCCCGGCGAATCCGATCAGCGGGGTCGCACCGAGTTCCGCGACCAGGGTCCGGACCGCCTCGGCCACCCCTTCCACCTGCTCGGCCCGCAGCGCGGGCAGGGCGGCGACGTCGGCCGCGCCGCGCACCGGCCGGTTGACGACGGGACCGGTCCCGGCGACGATGTCCAGCTCCACCCCGGAGGCGTACAGCGGGAGCACGATGTCGCTGAACAGGATCGCCGCGTCCACCCCGTGCCTGCGCACCGGTTGCATCGTTATCTCGCTGACCAGATCCGGGGTGAGGCACGCCCGCAGCATCGGCACCCCTTCGCGGGTGCGGCGGTACTCCGGCAGCGAGCGCCCCGCCTGACGCATGAACCACACCGGTGTGTGTGCCGGAGTGCCACCACGCGCGGCCACGAGCAGCGGCGCCTCGTCGAGCTGACGACGGTTCGACACGTTCGCGGGAAGGCTCATGAAAACTCCGCTGGTCGTAAGGGCGGAAGGGCCGTGGAGCTACCACGGTCCGCAACGGTCACGGCGAAGCGCCGCAGGGCAGTCCGGGGAGCATCGTGGCAGCGCACCGCGTTTCCCGTCACGCGAGGCAGGCGGGAGCACGGCAGGAACGAGCCACTGTACGCCCCTGCGGGTGATCGGGTCCGTCTCGACGGACCCGAGGTCATGCTCGCACGCCGTGCGCGCCGGGCATCGTCCGGTCCCGCGTCACCCGAGGCCCGGTTCCCGTTCCGCGCGACCCCGCGATTCCCCCGGTACAGCCAAGGATCCGACTTCCTTCGGAGGAAGTTGTCGATGATCCACGGCGTGGCGTCACCACTCGGGAACGCAACGGGCTTACAGTTACCTGCCGTGACCGAGATGTCGGCGATTCCCCTTGTTTTTCGGGACGCGGTTGCCGCGTTGAAGTCCCTCGCACCACGTAGGGAGATTGAACTCGACGAGATCCGCCCACCGAAACGCCTGGCTCCGTGGACCTACGCGCTGGGCGCGGAGACGTGCGGCCCGAGCGGGACCGAGGTCACCGCCCGGTTGGTGTTGCTGCACGATCCGGACGGGCACCCCTCCTGGGGGGGCGTGCTGCGCATGGTGGTCTACCTGCGTGCCGAAGTGAATCAGGATTTGGCCCACGATCAGGGAATCACCGAACTCGGCTGGTCCTGGCTGACCGGAGCGCTGCGTTCGTGCCGCACGTCGCACACCGCGCTCGGCGGGACGGTCACGGTCTCCTCCTCGACGAAATTCGGCGAGCTCGCCCTCCCCGAGCAGGAGCACGAACTGGAACTGCGCGGCTCCTGGACCCCGTTGGACGAGGAGCTGTCCGCGCACGGACGTGCTTTCCACGAGCTGCTCTCCTCCGCCGCGGGCCTGCCCCCCGTGGGGGTGAGCGTGCTGGGCACCCGTTCCGCTGAGCGACGCAGGAACTCCTGAAGCATCTCTTCGTCCTCGGGAGCGTCCCGGGAGCGACCGGGCCGCTCCCGGGACGCCGGAGTCCCCGCGCCGGTTTCCGGGCCGTCGGATCCGCTCGTGGAACCGTCTCCGGCCCCGCACCGAGCGCGCCGCCCGCAGGCGAGCCGTCTCGCGCGCTTCGAAAACCTCGACGAGACGAGCGACACACCTCCTTCCCGGTTCCCGCATGCCGGGAGATACTCCCGTGAATGGGAAAACCGGCAACAATCGTCGAAACACTCGCTCGATCCGGGCGCCCGTCGTCGGCACCGCCTCGCGCGCCTTCGAGGGATGCGCTGCTCGTACCCCGCCACTGAGCGCGAACTTCCACCACCAGGAAAGTCCTATATCGAATGAACACGCACTGGTGTTAACACCGTTTTCGAGTACCACCCGAAAGAGGGAAGAAGAGTCACTTTGAGGACAACTCGATCGGGATACATACCCATTTGATCGTCCCAATAATCCGCTCGGACGGTTACGCTACAACTTGAACGACACCACTTTCGGTCGATCAGTGGCGCGGCTGATTGGCCGAGAGTCCCGGTGCCGGTCGGGGGGCACGACCGACTCCAGGGAGGTAGTGACGTGGCTGCCGTCGGCTTAGGTCAGGCCGCTCGTACCACGCCAGCCGGCACACTGCCGGCGAACATGGTTCCGCATCCGCGGGAAGAGCTGTTCACGGTGCTCGTGGTGGACGATCATCCGCTGCTCCGGGAGGCCATATCCTCCCGGCTGCTGCAGATGGGCGCCGGCACGGTGCACGAAGCCGCATCGATGGCCGAGGCCAAGGCGCGTGCCTTGGCAACCGGTCCGTGCGATCTAGCAGTGCTCGATCTGGGACTGCCGGACGGGACAGGTGTTGACCTGGTTACCGAATTACGTACCCAGGGCTGGCCGCGAATCGTGGTGCTCGCGTCTTCCGACGACCCGTACGCGGTGCGTGCCGCTTTTCAGGCAGGAGCTCAGGCTTACCTGCTGAAATCGGCCTCACCCACGGTCGTCACGGACGGGGTGCGCCGCGTACTCGACGGCGGGGTGTAAGCCGACCCGAACGTGGCCCCGGTGCTCGCTGCCGGTACCCGAGTCCCGGGAACCGACAACACACCGCGTGAGCTGTCCGCTCGCGAGATCGAAGTGCTGCAGCTGGTGGCCGATGGCCGATCGAACAAAGAGATCGGCGAGACGCTCAATTTGTCCGCGCTCACGGTGAAGAGTCACCTGTCGCGGATCGGGCGCAAGCTGGGCACCGGTGATCGTGCGCAGATGGTCGCTTTGGCGATGCGTGCCGGGGTGATTCGATGATCGGATAAACGCTGTTGGGCGGCCCGGTGTCGACGAAATCGGACCATTTGGCTCACTCGGTCGGAGGAAGGACGTATCGTCTGGGAGCCGTGGATACTGTTCACTCCGATTTCGTCGACCCGGACCGTTCCGAACCGGTACTGCTGACACGTCCCTCCGGTGGTGTTCCACCGGTGGTCGAGCAGACCCGGTCCCTTCGTCTCGCCGCCGCGGCACTGGCCGCGGGCAGCGGGCCGGTCGCGATCGACACCGAACGCGCCTCGGGCTACCGGTACTCGCAGCGGGCGTACCTGCTGCAGTTACGCCGCGAGGGCACCGGAACGGTGTTGATCGACCCGATCGCGCTGGCGGGAGAGCTGGGACCGCTCATCACTGCGCTGAGCGACGTCGAATGGATACTGCACGCCGCTTCGCAGGACCTTCCGTGCCTTTCCGAGCTCGGGATGCGGCCGAAGCTGCTCTTCGACACGGAACTGGCGGGACGCCTGGCCGGTTACGAGCGCGTCTCCCTCGGGGCGCTGGCCGAGAAGCTGCTCTCCTACCGGCTGGAGAAGGGCCACGGCGCGGCGGACTGGTCCCGCAGACCGCTGCCCCGCGAGTGGCTGGTCTACGCCGCGCTCGACGTGGAACTGCTCGTCGAACTTCGCGCCGCCCTGTACGAGGACCTGGAGCGGCAGGGCAAGCTCGACTGGGCGTTCCAGGAGTTCGAGGCCGTGCGCACGGCTCCCCCACCGGGGCCCCGCGCGGAACCGTGGCGACGCACCTCCGGGATACACCGCCTCCGCGGCCCCAGACAGCTGGCGATCGTGCGGGCGCTGTGGCGAACCCGTGACGAGCTCGCCCGGCGCAAGGACATCGCGCCCGGACGCGTGCTTCCGGACAGCGCGATCGTGCGAGCGGCTCAACAGAACCCGAGCACTCGCGAGGAGCTGGTCGCGCTGCCGATCTTCAGCGGAAAACAGCAGCGCAGGCGCGCGCCGCAGTGGTTCGACGCGCTGAAGACAGCACGGGAGCTGCCCGAGGACCAACTTCCCGAAACCAGTCCGGCCAACGAGGGCCCGCCCCCGACCAGCCGGTGGCACGACCGGGACCCGACGGCGGCAGCCCGGCTGAACGCCGTCCGCAACGTGCTGAGCGGGATCGCCGAAGCGAACACGCTGCCGGTGGAGAACCTGTTGCTTCCCGACATCGTGCGCAGGTTGTGCTGGCAGCCTCCCGACGAGAGGGGACCGGAGCAGGTGGCCGAGGTGCTGCGCGAGCGCGGCGCGCGACAGTGGCAGATCGAGCTGACCGCCGCGGAGATCGCGGCCGCGTTGCGCGCGAGCGGCGAGTGACCCCGGAAAAGCCGCACCGGGCCCGTGTTCGTCCGCCGAGGGACCGGACGCGTGTGACCGTTGAATTCGTGGTGTGGTTCAGCAGACAACGATCCCGCTGGTTACCGATCGGTAATGAGCGCTAGAGTGCACGTTACCGGCCGGTAGCGGCGTAGCCCTCCGTCGGGCTGCCCTCTCCGCCCGGCCTGGCGCGTACCCATATCGAGAAGGAGCACGCCGTGGCAGCACCTGCGTCGGCATCAGCCGACACGAGCAGCGGCCCCGCATCAGCGGGAGCACCGCGTGCCCCCAGGAACGTGGTCTTCGTCGACGGCGTCCGCACGCCGTTCGGCAAGGCCGGTCCGAAGGGCATGTACGCCGAGACCCGCGCGGACGACATGATCGTCAAGGTCATCCGCGAACTGTTGCGCAGGCACCCCGAACTTCCCCCCGAACGGATCGACGAAGTCGCGGTCGCGGCCACCACGCAGATCGGTGACCAGGGACTGACGATCGGCAGGAACGCGGCGCTGCTCGCAGGCCTGCCCAAGTCCGTCCCCGGCTTCGCCATCGACCGGATGTGCGCCGGAGCCATGACAGCCGTGACCACCACGGCGGGCGGCATCGGGATCGGCGGGTACGACATCGCCTTCGCGGGCGGTGTCGAGCACATGGGCAATCACCCGATGGGCGAGGGCGTCGACCCGAACCCCCGGTTCGTCTCCGACAACCTGGTCGACTCCTCCGCACTGGTGATGGGGTCCACAGCGGAGAACCTGCACGACAGGTTCCCGAAGCTGACCAAGCAGCGCACCGACGCCTACGCCGCCCTCAGCCAACAGCGTTACGAGGCGGCGGCCGAGGCCGGAAAGATCGCCGCGGACCTGGCCCCGGTCGCCACCCGCTCCGGCGAGCACGGCTGGGGACTGGCCACGGCCGACGAACCGCCGCGCCCCGGGACCACCGCGGAGTCCCTGGAAGGTCTGAAGACTCCGTTCCGCCCCCACGGCAGGGTGACCCCGGGTAACTCGGCCGGGCTCAACGACGGCGCCACCGGTTGTGTGGTCGCCGACGAGCACACCGCGCGCGAGCTCGGGCTCCCGGTCGGCATGCGCATGGTCGGCTACTCCTTCGCGGGCGTGGAGCCGGAGGTCATGGGCGTGGGCCCGGTGCCGGCCACCGAGAAGGCCCTCAAACGCGCCGGTCTCACCATCGACGACATCGGCCTGTTCGAGATCAACGAGGCGTTCGCCGTGCAGGTTCTCGCCTTCCTGGACCACTTCGGCATCGCCGAGGACGACGAACGGGTCAACCCGTGGGGTGGCGCCATCGCCTGCGGGCACCCGCTGGCCTCCTCCGGAGTCCGCCTGATGACCCAGCTCTCCAGGCACTTCGCCGAACATCCCGAGGTCCGCTACGGCATCACGACGATGTGCGTCGGCTTCGGCATGGGCGGCACCGTCATCTGGGAAAACCCGCACCACGACGAGACCGCTGGGGGCGCCAAGTGAGCACCGAAACCGATTTCGCAGCGCTGTTCCCCGACGAAGTCGTCACCGAGGCCCGCACCCGGCTGGTCGACGTCCCCGGGCTGAGCGGCAAACTCGCGCTGGTCACCATCGACAACGGCCACGATCACACCAAACCCTCCACGTTCGGTCCCGCCGGGCTTTCCGCGCTGGACAAGGCGCTGGACGAGGCCTTCGCCGCGGAGCCCGCCGCGATCGCGGTCACCGGCAAGCCCTTCGTGTTCGCCGTCGGGGCCGACCTGAGCGGGATCGGCCAGCTCACGGAGCGCGCGCACGCGCACCGGATCGCCAAGACCGGCCACGACGTGTTCCGCAGGCTCACGGAATCGCGGATCCCCACCTTCGCCTTCGTCAACGGTGCCGCGTTGGGTGGTGGGCTGGAACTCGCCCTCTCCTGCCACTACCGCACGGTGGCCGACAACGTGAGCGCCATCGCGTTCCCGGAGTGCTTCCTCGGGTTGTTCCCCGGTTGGGGCGGCACGCAACTGCTGCCGAACCTGATCGGCGCGGACCAGGCCGTGAGCGTCATCCTCGAGAACTCGCTCAACCAGAACAAGATGCTCAAGCCCGGCAAGGCCACCGGCATGGGCATCTTCGACGTCGAGCTGGAGTCCCCGGACTTCCTCGAGGAATCGGCGCGCTGGGCCGCCCGCGTGGTCAACGGGGAGCAGACCGTGCGGCGCCCCGAGATCGACAGGGGGCAGGCCTGGGACGAGGCGATCAACCGCGCGAGGGAGCTCGTCGCCTCCAAGACGCACGGCGCCTCCCCCGCCGTGGACAAGGCGGTCGAGCTGATCGACCTCGCCAGGAACGGTGACCTGGACGAGGGCTACGCCGCCGAGACCGAGGCGCTGGCCGACGCCCTGATGTCCGACGAGCTGCGTGCCGGGCTGTACGCCTTCGACCTGACCCAGAAAAGGGCGAAGAAACCGGCTGGTGCTCCGGACAAGTCCCTGGCCAGGGACGTCAACAAGGTCGGTGTGGTCGGCGCGGGCCTCATGGCGGGCCAGCTCGCCCTGCTGTTCGCGCGGCGCCTGGAAGTGCCGGTCGTGCTGACCGATGTCGACCAGGAGCGCATCGACAAGGGCGTCGCCTACGTGCACGGCGAGATCGACAAGCTCGCGGAGAAGGGCCGCCTCTCGGCCGACGGAGTGAACCGGATCAAGGACCTGGTCACCGGTTCGCTCGACAAGCGGGCCTTCGCCGACGCCGACTTCATCATCGAGGCCGTGTTCGAGGAGATGTCGGTCAAGCGGCAGGTCTTCGGCGAGCTCGAGCAGCACATCTCCTCCGAGGCCGTGCTGGCCACCAACACCTCCTCGCTGTCGATCAGCGAGATGGGCGCGGAGCTGGACCACCCGGAGCGTGTCGTCGGGTTCCACTTCTTCAACCCCGTGGCGGTGCTGCCGCTGCTGGAGATCGTGCGTGGTGAGCGGACGGACGACGCGACGCTGGCCACCGCCTTCGCGGTCGGCAAGAAGCTCAAGAAGTCCTGCGTGCTGGTCGCGGACGCGCCCGCTTTCGTGGTCAACCGGCTGCTGACCCGTTTCCTCGGCGAGGTCATCGCCTCGGTCGACGAGGGCACTCCGTTCGAGGTCGCCGACCGGGCACTGGAGCCGCTCGGCCTGCCGATGAGCCCGATGGTGTTGTTGCAACTGGTCGGTCCCGCCATCGCCCAGCACGTCAACGAGACCATGCACGCCGCCTACCCGGATCGCTTCGGGCTCAGCGACAACCTTCAGCGGTTCGTCGAGGCGGGCAAGACGTCCGTGTGGACCACCGCCGAGGCGGGGAACCAAATCGTCGACCCCGAGGTCGCCGAGCTCTGGAAGCAGGGCGACGCACCGCTGTCCGAGGAGCAGGTCCGCGACAGGGCGCTGCGTGCGCTGGCCGAGGAAGCTCGGATCATGCTGGACGAGGACGTGGTGGTCGAGGCCCCCGACCTCGACCTGTGCATGCTCCTCGGAGCGGGCTGGCCCTTCTGGTTGGGCGGGATCACCCCCTACCTGGACCGCGCGGGCTACTCCGAGTCGGTCAACGGCGAGCGGTTCCTCGAGCCGGGAGTCGCGAGCGTGCCGAACTCCTGACCGGAGTTCTCCGCTCGGCTAGACGATCGGGCCGGGGCGGTTGCGCGGCCGCCCCGGCCCCTTCCCGTGCTCACTGTGCCGGTGCTCCCGCGGTCCCACGTTGTGGCATGATGAATCGCGAACGAGGTGAGGTGATGCTCGGTGACCGCGCTTGTACAGCACGAGATCGGCCCGTTCACGATCGAGGACTGGCACGCGCTGCCCGCCCGCGCCGACGGGTCGCGCCTGGAACTGCTCGAGGGGTACTGGCTGGTGACGCCACCGCCGAGCGGCCCGCACCAGTGGGCCGAGAACGAAATCATCCTGCTGTTCAAGAACGCGTTGCGTGAGGCGAACCGTTCCGAGCTGTACGCGGTGGGCGGCATCGGGGTGGAGATCGGCTCCGAGCAGCGGACCGCGCTGATCCCGGACTTCGTCGTGCTGGACACCGCGCCCGTCGGGACCTCGTTCGCTCCCGAGCACGTCCTGCTCGCGGGTGAGATCTGGTCCCCGGGCAACAGCCCGCGGGAGCAGCGGGACAAGCTGGACGCCTACGCCCGCGCGGGAGTGCCCTCCTTCTGGAGCGTGGCCCAGGACAACCGGGGGCCGACCGAGCTCGTCACCTACCGGCTGGACCGGGGGGCACTACGTGCCGGCCACTTCGGTCCGCGCCGGCGACGGGGCGGTGCGCGCCGCCGAGGCCCCCGAACCCGCCGTAGTGGACATCGCCGCGCTGCGCCTCTAGAGCGCACCGGCCACGTCCCCTGCCGCAGGCACCCACGCGGTCACGCTCAACCCGCCACCGACGACCGGCTCAGCCCGCACCTGTCCACCGTGCGCCGCCGCGGCGGCACGCACGACGGAAAGCCCCAGTCCCGCCCCCGCACGGCTCGTTCGCTCGGCTCCCGCCCTGCGGAAGGGCTCGAACAGGTTCTCCACGCGTTCCGCGTCCACGTGGCTTCCGGAGGAGGAAACCGTCAGGAAGGCCCACCTCCCGGAAACTCCGGTGTCCACCTCGATCCATCCGCCGCGGACGTTGTGCCGCACGGAGTTCTCCAGCAGGTTGCCCGCCACCCGTTCGAGCAGCGCGGAATCGCCCATCGCGACCGCGGGAGCGTGGCCGACCCCGACACGCAGCTCCGCGGCGGTGATCTCGGCGTCGATGCTCTTCAACGCGTTCCCGGCGATCTCGGTGAGATCGACCCGCTCCCGCTCCGGGAGCTCGGAGCCCTCGGTGCGGGCCAACAGCAGCAACGACTCGACCAGCCGCTCCGACTTGGCCGTGGCCTCGCGGACCACCTCGGCCATCCTGCGCAGTTCCTCCGCGTCCGCCCGCGGATCGGACAGCGTGACGTCCAGCTCGGTGCGGATGACCGACAACGGCGTGCGCAGCTCGTGACTCGCGTTCGCCACGAACCGGTGCTGTGACTCGAACGCCGTCTGCAACCTGTCCAGCATTCCGTCGAAGGTGTCGGCGAGTTCGGCCACCTCGTCCCGCGGACCGTCCAGCTCGATCCGGCTGCCCAGCGAGCGGGCGGTCAGCCGCCGCGCCGTACCGGTCACCTCGTTGAGGGGGCGCAGCACTCTCCCGCAGACCGACCAGGACAGCACCGCCGCGGCGAGCACGACGCTCACGAAGGCCACTGCCCCCACCGACAGGACCTGGCTCCTGGCGTGGTTCCGCAGTGCCGCCCCCACGTCCTCCGCGGAGACCACGGCCCCGTCCAGCCGCACGGTCGTGCCCTCGGGCACACGCGGCACGGCCGCGACCACGTCCCCCACCAGCAACCAGCCGAGCCACAGCAACAACGCGCTGCCCCCCGCCACGAGCACGGTGGCCAGCATCGTCAACCGAAGCCGCAGGCCGGGACCACGTCTGGTCCTGCTCGCCGAGGAGAACAGCTCCGGCGAATCCTCCGGAAGGGACATCAACTCCGCCCCGCGTCGGAGGTGTCGAGCGTCGTCTCAGCCCCCGCCGAGGGAATCCGGTAACCGGATCCGACCACAGTGTCGATCACACCCGGCTCACCGAGTTTTTTGCGCAGGGTCATCACGGTCACCCGAACGGTCGTGGTGAAGGGGTCCGCGTGCTCGTCCCACACCCGCTCCAGCAGTTCCTCGGAGCTGACCACCTCCCCGTTCGCGGAGAGCAGCACCTCGAGGACCCCGAACTCCTTGCGGGTCAGCTCTATCTCCCCCCCGGGACGGCGAACCCTTCTTCGGGCGGAGTCGAGCACGAGCTCGGTCGCCGTCAGCGTCGGAGGACTCGCCGGAGTGGAACGTCTGCCCAACGCGCGCACCCGGGCGACGAGCTCGTTGAAGGCGAACGGTTTGGCGAGGTAGTCGTCGGCTCCCAGTGAGAGCCCCTCCACCCGGTCCTCGACGCTGCCGCTGGCCGTGAGCATCAGCACCCTGGTGAGCGCTTCGGAAGCGACGATCTCCCCGCAGAGCTCGTCCCCGGACAGCTGGGGCAGATCCCGGTCCAGCACGATCACGTCGTATCTGGTGACCATCGCCTTCTCCTGGCCGTCGGGCCCGTCGTAGGCGATGTCGACGGCCAGGCCTTCACGCCGCAGCCCACGCGCTATGGCATCGGCGAGCGGTTGTTCGTCCTCCACCACAAGGATCCGCACGTCTTCACCTGTCTCCTATCGATGGAAGCCCCGGGCTTCGGTTCGGGGAGGAAATCGGTCTCGAGTGTTGTGCGGCGCGATCACACGCCCGGAGTTACTCGTGCTCGACAGTCGTGGAAAATGATCGGTGTGCGGACAGCGTACAAGTGCCGGGCCTGCCCGGATGCCGAGCAGGCGCCCCTGTTGGTCCGTGCGTTCGGCTGCGTGCGCCTGGTGCGGAACAGGACCCTCGATGCGCGGCACCGCCGCCGGCACACCGAGGGCCGGGCCACCTCGTACCGGGAGACCGACGCGGCCAAGAACATCCTGGCCGCTGGTCGAGCGGTAGTCGGGTAGCGCACCGGCGAAGCCTGTGGAGCCGGTGTGAGTCCGCAAGGGTCCTCCCTTCGGCAATCGGCTGGGAAGCAGGACCCCTCGGGCGCGAGCCCGACGGGGAACCCCGCCTCCAAGGCGGGGAACAGTCAAACTGCCACAGCGACGCTCTTGCCGACGATCAGGACTCGGAGAGGTCGGTCGCCTCCGAGCGGGAGGTGTCCAGATCGGCGACCCGGGGGGACGAGTCCTCCATGCTGCCCTCGAGCCGATCGGCGACCCACTCGGTGATCCGCCGGGCCACGTCCTGCTCCGTCAGCCCCAGCTCGGCGAGCACCTCGCCCCTGGAAGCGTGGTCCAGGAAGCGGTTCGGGATGGCGAGGTCCCGCAGCGGGACGTCCATCTCGGCGTCGCGGAGCGCGGCCGCCATCGACCAGCCGAAACCGCCGTGCCTGCCGCAGTCCTCCAAGGTGACCACCAGGCGGTGCTGTCCGGCGAAATCGAGCATGGCCCCCGGCACGGGGCTCACCCAGCGCGGATCGACCACGGTCACCCCGATGCCCTGGTCCGACAGCCGCTCCGCCGCGGCCACGGCCATTTCCGCGAAGGCGCCCACCGCCCCCAGCAGCACATCGGAGTTCTCGTGCTCGGCGGGGCGGCGCAGCACGTCCACCCCGTTCACCCGCTCGAGCGCGGGGACCTCCTCGATGACGGTGCCCTTGGGGAAGCGCACCGCTGTGGGCCCGTCGTCGACGGCCACCGCCTCGCGCAGCTCCTCGCGCAGGGTTCCGGCGTCCCGTGGTGCGGCCACCCTGAGGCCGGGAATCATGCCCAGCACGGACAGGTCCCACATCCCGTTGTGGCTGGGCCCGTCGTCGCCGGTGACTCCGGAACGGTCCAGCGTCACCGTCACCGGCTGGCGGTGCAGCGCCACATCCATGAGCAGCTGGTCGAAGGCCCGGTTCAGGAACGTGGAGTAAACCGCGAAGACGGGATGCAGTCCCGCCATGGCCATCCCCGCGGCCGAGGTCATGCCGTGTTGCTCGGCGATGCCCACGTCCACGCACCTGTCGGGGTAGTGCCTGCCGAACTTGTCCAGTCCCGTCGGCCCGAGCATCGCACCGGTTATCGCCACGACGTCCTCGCGCTCCCCTCCGATCCGGACCAGCTCGTCGGAGAACACGCTGGTCCAGCTGGTCGCGCTCGGACCGGTCGGAGCGCCCGTGTTCGGGTCCATGACCTTGACCTGGTGCATCTGGTCCGCTTCGTGGTTCTCCGCCGGAGCGAACCCGTTGCCCTTCTGGGTGACCGCGTGGACGATGACCGGACCGCCGAAGGTCTTGGCCATCCCCAGCGCGTAGTCCAGCGCCTTGAAGTCGTGACCGTCGACCGGTCCCAGGTACTTGATCCCCAGGTCGGAGAACATGACCTGCGGGCTCAGCGCGTCCTTGATTCCGCGTTTCGCCGCGTGCAGCCCCGTGTACAGGGGCCTGCCCACCACGGGCAGGTTGCGCACGGTCCGCCTGCCGTTCTCCAGGGCCCGTTCGTAACCGGGGCGCAACCGCAGCGAGGCGAGGTGCTCGGCCAGCCCACCGATCGTGGGGGCGTAGGAGCGACCGTTGTCGTTCACGACGATGACGAGGGGACGTTCCTGGTCGGCGGCGATGTTGTTCAACGCCTCCCAGCACATACCTCCGGTCAGCGCACCGTCACCGACCACGGCCACGACGTGCCGGTCCGTTTCGCCGAGCTGGAAGGCCCGCGCCAGCCCGTCCGCGTACGAGAGGGAGGTGGAGGCGTGGCTGTTCTCCACCAGGTCGTGCTCGCTCTCCGCGCGGGAAGGGTATCCGGACAGGCCGCCACGCTTGCGCAGCCGCTCGAAGCCTTCCTGCCTACCGGTGATGATCTTGTGCACGTAGGCTTGGTGCCCGGTGTCGAACACGACCGCGTCGCGCGGTGATTCGAACGCCCGGTGCACGGCCAGAGTCAGTTCCACCGCACCCAGGTTCGGCCCGAGGTGCCCTCCGGTGCGCGAGATCTTGTCGATCAAGAACGATCTGATCTCGGCGGCGAGCTCAACCAACTCACCGTGCTCCAGGCGCTGTACATCGGCCGGACTGTGCACGGACTCCAGCAGCGTCACCGCTCCACCTCGCTCGTCGTGCCCGACTACAGGTCGAATCTCGGACCGGCCCGGAACGGCCGGTCCGCGTTGTGGGCAACCGACTGTGCGGATGCCCGGAAACACGTTTTCGGGCCCTCGTGCTTCCGCCGCGTGCCCTTCCGGTGTTTTGGGCTACCCCTCGCGACCGTGCCAGTCTACTGAGCCGTACACGAGTCCGGTCCAGACGGCTGCCCGGAGTGCTCGCTCATGAAGGGGGCTCAGCGACCTCCAGCAGGGCGACGCACTCCACGTGGTGTGTCATCGGGAACGCGTCGAAGGCCTCCAGCCGGACGAGCCGGTACCCGTCCCGTTGAAACAGGTCCAGGTCCCGCGCCAACGCCGCCGGGTCGCAGGCGACGTAGACCACCCGGCGCGGCCGGGAGCGCGCCACGGCGTCGACGACGTTCCGCCCAGCCCCCTTGCGGGGTGGATCGAGCACGACGACGTCCGGCGCGGGCATCGTCGGGTCCGTGACCACGTTCTCCACCTCGCCCTCGCGCAACCGCACCTGCGGCATGTCCGCGAGGTTGGCGGCGGCGTCCCGCACACTGGTCCGGGCCGACTCGACGAGCACCACGTCCCCCGAGTCCCCCACCCGGTTCCCCAGCACGGCGGCGAACAAACCGACCCCTCCGTACAGGTCCCAGGCACAGCCTCCCGGCGGCACCTCGACCATGCTGTCCACCACTTCGGCGAAGCGCTCCGCCGCCTGCCGGTGGACCTGCCAGAAACCGTGCGCCGCTACTGCCCACTCACGTCCGGCGGCGGTCTCGTGAGCGACTCCCGAGCCGCGCACCTTGCGGGTCTTCCCCGGTTTCGCACCTCCCCGGCGACGCGCTCCCCGTGCGGGCGCACCACCGGGGAGGTGCTCGGTCACGTGCAGTTCTCCGGAACCGTCCGCGGTCACCTCGATCTCCGCTCCCGGCGTCCAGGAACTGGAAGCGACCTCGTCCACGGCTCCCTCGACGGTGATCGGGCAGTCGTCCACCGGCACCACGCGATGGCTGCGGTGCGCGCGGAACCCGGCCCGCCCCGCTTCGTCCACGGCCAGCCGCACCCGAGTGCGCCAGCGCAGCGCCCCGCCGGGAAGCGGTTGCACCTCCACCGGGTGTTCGATCCCGGCCAGCCTCCACAGCTGTTCGGCGACCACGGAAGCCTTCAGCTCACGCTGGGTCACCGGATCGGCGTGCTGCCAGTCGCAGCCCCCGCAGCGGTTCGTCCCCAGTGACATGTCCGCCAGCGGGCACGGTGGTGTCACCCGCCCCTCGGCCGCCTCGACGACCCGCACGGCATCGGCTCGGCAGAACCCCCCACCGCGGTCCTCGGTCACCTCCGCTTCGACCGTTTCCCCCGGCAGCGCGTGCCGCACGAAAACGACTCTTCCCTCGTGGCGGGCGACGCAGTGCCCGCCGTGCGCGACCGGCCCGACCTCGAGCCGGAGCCGACGTCCGTTCCAGTCCGGTTTCTCGTTCACCGCTGGTCGTTTCCCTTCCCCTCTTGTCCGGCACCCCAGCGCACCGAACGACGCGGTGTCGGCGCGCGCAGATCGACCCTGTTCGAGGACTCGAGCTGCCAGGGAACGCTCGTGACCATCACCCCCGGCTCGAACAGCAGTCTGCTCTTGAGCCTCAGGGCACTCTGGTTGTGCAGCAGTTGTTCCCACCAGCGCCCCACCACGTACTCCGGAATGAACACCGTGACGACGTCGCGCGGACTACCCTTACGAATTCTTTTCACATACTCGACGACCGGGCGCGTGATCTCCCGGTACGGGGACTCGAGGACCTTCAGCGGAACGGATATGCCGCGCTCCTCCCATGCGGCCACGAGCTGCCTCGTCTCCGAATCGTCCACGTTGACGGTGATGGCCTCCAACTCGTCGGGACGAGTGGCCCGCGCATAAGCCAGCGCCCGCTTGCTCGGCAGGTGCAGCTGGGACACCAGCACGAGACCGTAGTTGCGCGCGGGAAGGACGGTCTGCCCCTCGGCACGTCGCAGCTCCTCCGCGACCCGCACGTAGTGCTTCCGAATCCCCACCATCAGCAGATAGCTGGCCACCATCGCCGCGAGAGCTATCCAGGCTCCGTGCACGAACTTCGTGACCAGCACTATGACCAGCACCGTAGCCGTCATGCCCAGCCCGACGGAATTGATCGCGCGCGCTCTGCCGATCTGCTTGCGCGCCTCCGGGTCGGTCGCACTGCGCAACTGGCGGTTCCAGTGCCGGATCATCCCGCTCTGGCTGAAGACGAACGAGACGAACACGCCGACGATGTAGAGCTGGATGAGCTTGGTCACCTCGGCCTCGAACACCAGCACCAGCACGATCGCGAACCCCGCGAGGAACAGGATGCCGTTGGAGAACGTCAGCCGGTCCCCCCTGGTGTGCAGCTGCCGGGGCAGGTACCGGTCCTGGGCGAGCACCGAGCCCAGCAGCGGAAAACCGTTGAAAGCCGTGTTGGCCGCCAGCACCAGGATCAGCCCGGTGAAGAAGATCAGGTAGTACACGGCAGGCTGGAACCCGCCGAACACCGCTCCGGCGAGCTGGGCGATCAGCGTCTTCTGCTCGTACCCGGCCGGGGCGCCGATCAACTGCTGCTCCGGGTCCTGCACGACCAGCACACCGGTGATCCTGGCCAACATCAGCAGCCCCATGAACATGGCGACCGCTGTCAGCCCCATCATCAGCAGCGTGGTGGCGGCGTTGCGCGACTTGGGCTTGCGGAAGGCAGGCACACCGTTGCTGATCGCCTCCACCCCGGTCAGCGCGGCGCTCCCCGAGGAAAAGGCGCGCAGCACCAGGAAGACGAAGCCCAACCCGGCCATCTGGGAGGGCTCCTGGGCCAGTTCGAATCCCGCGCTCTCCGCGCGCAGCTCGTCCCCGAGCACGTAGGTGCGGTACAGCCCCACACCGATCATGCCGAGGATCCCGAGGGCGAAGGCATAGGTCGGAACGGCGAACATCGTCCCCGACTCCCGCACCCCGCGCAGGTTCACCGCCGTCAGCACGACGATCGCGCCCACCGCGAACGCCGCCTTGTGGGTGGCCACGAACGGCACCAACGAACCTATGTTGGCGGCGGCCGATGATATGGACACCGCCACGGTGAGGACGTAGTCGACCATCAGCGCACTGGCCACCGCCACTCCCCACCTGGATCCGTGGTTGACGGCGGCCACCTCGTAGTCACCTCCGCCCGAGGCGTAGGCCCGCACGTTCTGGCGGTAGGAGGCCACCACGACCAGCATCACGGCGGCGACCACCAACCCGACCCACGGACTGATCGCGTAGGCCGACACCCCGGCCACGGACAGCGTGAGAAGGATCTCCTCCGGCGCGTAGGCGACGCTGGACATCGGATCCGACGCGAACACCGGTAGGGCGATGCGCTTGGGCAACAACGTGTGCGACAACCGATCGCTACGGAAGGGTCGCCCCACCAACAGACGCTTGGCCACGGTCGCGAGCTTGGGCACGACCCAGAGCGTAAGGGCCGGGGATCACCGGACTCGGTGACCCTCGGCCCTCGTCGCGTCCGCCGTGACGCCCGCGGGGGCACAGCTCGTCCGGAACTACCGCGGACGTTCGCCCACCGGAGCGGAGCGCACGGACTCGCCGCTTTCGGAGCCCTTCCGGGGGACAGACGTGAAAACCCCTGTGGACGAGCGGTTCCGTTCACCCGATACGGTGCAGCAGCCCGGATGCGGTGACCCGTTCGCGGGAATGAGTTCCGGCCGGCGAAGAAGCACGCGGCGAAGAACGAGGAATTCCGTCACCCGAGGAGTACTGTCATGGCCGTGGAACGGTTCGCCGAACCGCCCACGGTCGGTCCGGCAACCAGCCGAGAGCGAGGAAACCGGTCGTGCATGTTGTGATCCTGGGCTGCGGCCGAGTCGGAGCGTCCCTGGCCGCGGCACTGCAACGGCTAGGTCACACCGTGGCTGTGGTGGACAAGGACCCCGAGTCCTTCCACCGACTGAGCAAGGAGTTCCGCGGAAGGCACGTCACGGGCAACGGTTTCGACAAGGACGTGCTGGCCGAGGCGGGCATCGAACAGGCCGGGGCCTTCGCCGCCGTTTCCAACGGGGACAACTCCAACATAGTCTCCGCCCGGGTCGCACGCGAAACGTTCGGCGTGGAGCAAGTCGTCGCTCGTATCTACGACCCCAAGCGGGCCGAGGTCTACCAGCGCCTCGGGATCCCCACCGTGGCCACCGTTCCCTGGACGACGGACCGTTTCCTGCGCATGCTTCTCCCCGAGGGGGCGGCCACGGAGTGGCGGGACCCCTCCGGTTCGGTCGCCGTGCTGCGGCTCCCCCTGCACGAGGACTGGGTCGGCAAACGGGTCCGCGACCTGGAAGCAGCGATCGGCTGCCGAGTGGCGTTCGTGATGCGCTTCGGCAACGGGGTGCTCCCGCAGTCCAACACCGTCGTCCAGGCCGACGACACCGTCTACGCGGCCACCCTGTCCGGCACTGTCACCGAGGTCACGGCCACCGCGCAGCGCCCACCCGAGGAGAGCGAGTAATGCGTGTCGCGATCGCCGGCGCAGGCGCCGTCGGACAGTCCATAGCCAAGGAGCTGTTGGAGGGCGGGCATCAGGTGATGCTCCTCGAGCGCTCCACCCGGAACTACCACCCCAGATCCATACCCGATGCCCAGTGGGTGCACGCCGATGCCTGCGAGCTGTCCTCCCTCGAAGAGGCGGGCATCGAAACCTGCGACGTCGTGATCGCCGCCACGGGCGACGACAAGGTGAACCTCGTGGTCTCCCTACTGACCAAGACCGAGTTCGCGGTACGACGCGTCGCGGCCCGCGTGAACGACCCCCAGAACGAGTGGTTGTTCACCGAGGCCTGGGGAGTGGACGTGGCTGTTTCCACCCCGCGGATGCTCGCCGCCATGGTGGAGGAAGCGGTCAGCGTCGGAGACGTCGTCCGGCTCATGACCCTGCGCCAGGGGCAGGCCAACCTCGTGGAGATGACCCTGCCCGAGGGCACGCCGTTGGCGGGTCACCGAGTCAGGGACCTGAGCCTCCCCCGGGACGCCGCGCTCGTGGCGATACTCCGGCGCGGGCGGGTGATCGTCCCCCAGTCCGACGACCCGCTGGAAGTGGGCGACGAAATGCTGTTCATCGCCCCGGAAGAACTCGAACACCGCATCAGCGAACTGGTCCACGACCCGCCGGGGCTCGACTGAGGGACGGAAAGGCCGGTCGTTCGGTCCCGAGCGGGCCACGGACCGACAGCGGGGTCTCAACCGGTAGCGGGCCGCCCGGAAGTGGGATGCTCCTCCCCTCGCGGCGGCCCGGAGTCGGTCGCTGCCGTCGCCGTCTGCAGTTCGGCGATCTTGTTGGCCCGTCGGATCGCCCAGACGGTGATCAACAGAGCCAGCGCGGTGAGCGGATAGCTCATCGCGATCCGCGCGAAGGCCAGCCAACCCGTCTCGTCCGCCGCGTAGAGCCACTGCTGCACCACGAACTTGGCGATGAAGACCACGGTCCAGGACAGCGTGGCCAGGTCGTACCCGAGCAACGCCCTGCGCTGGTGGCGCCAGGAGAAACCGCTGCCGTTGAGCACCGACCAGGCGACACCGACCAACGGCCACCGCACGACTGTCGAGATCAGGAAGACTCCGCCGTAGATCAGGCTGGTCCAGATACCGAGCAGGAAAAACCCCTTGGCGTCCCCGGTCCGGTAGGCGATGAAGGAACAGACCACGACACCGAGCACACCCGATATCGCGGGTTGCAGGGGTTCCTTGCGGATGATGCGTGCCACGGCTATCAGCAGGGAGACCGAGATGGCGATCCAGATGGCCGGAACCATTCCGACCAGCGAGTTCGCCACCACGAACACGACGATGGGCACCGCGGAATAGGCGAGTCCGCTGACGCCGCCCATCTGTTGCAGCAACGTCTGCTCGGTCCCGCCGGACCCTGCCGCGGGACGTAACCCGAACGGCGCCTTGGCTTCCCTCGACGAGTCGGAGCCGGCAGGATCGGCTGACGCCGCGTCAGTAGACCCCCCGACAGGTGTTTGTCCTTCGGGGGGCGATGAACTGGATTCGGTCATGCGGTGTTCTGCAACTCGTAGTAGGGGTTGTAAAGAACCTTGTGTCCGTCACGATCGGCAATTCGGCCCCGCGCCTTGATGGTTCGGCCGGGATCTATTCCGGTGATCTTCCGCCTGCCGAGCCAAACCAACGTCACACCCTCGGTGCCGTCGTACAGCTCCGCTTCCAGAGTCGGAACCGAGGCCTTCGGGACCATGCCGACACAGCGGAGTCGGCCGAGCACCTCCGCCTGCTCGCCGCACTTGCAGTCACACGCGCGCCGCGCCCCGCTCGCCTGTGACATCTCGGAGAGGTCATCGGCGTCGAGCTCGGCGACGTCGCTGGTGAGACGGCGGACGAGACGACGTAGGTAGCCGCCTCCGGTATTGCTCATCTCGCGCTCCCGTGCGCAGTGGGCCTCGCGACCCGTGCAGGTTACACCCGTGCGATTACAGCCTAGCCGTGTCCGATTCCCGCGTCTCCGGGCCGACGGAAAACGACCACGTTCTCCTGTCGGAAGGCCGGCACGGGGCCACCCAACGGGATAACGCGCATCAGGCCTGCGCCTGTTCCTGCTGTTGTTGAATGTGCGCGGCGATCTCCTGGGGCAGTTCGATCGGCAGCGGAGTGCGCACCGGCATCGGCTCCGAGCCACGGTCCACCACGGTTTCGTCGATCACCGCGTAGAGCAGCTTCGTGCAGGCGTCGAGATCGGCGGCTGGACTCGCCGCCACACCGCGCAGCAACCAGCGCGGCCCGTCCACGCCCACGAAACGCAACGAGGTCTTCGCGGTCTCGGCGACCAGTTCGGTGTCCCAGCCCCCGTCCTCGAAACGCACGGTCGCCCCGTCGGAACGCAGCTGCTCCACCAGTTCCTGGCGGACCTCCTGCCAAAGATCACCTGTTCGTGGGGCTGCGAAAGCGCTCACGGTCAGCCTTCCCGAGGGCGTGAGCAAGTGGACCGCCCGCACCGGCCCCTCCGGGTCGATCTCCACCTGCAGCTGACTGTTCTCCGGAACGGGCAACCGCACGGACCCGAGGTCCAGCCGCTCGATCTCGTCGTCCGGGGCTTCCTGGCTGTCGTACGGGCCGCCCTCGACGTCGGACTCATCCTGCCCACGGTGTTCGTCGCCGAATCCGGAATCGTCGTCCACCCGGTCGTTCCGCCCGCCGCGACGGCGCCATCCGAACATCCCCTCAGACCTCCGTACTACCGGTCGTGTTGCCCACGGTCCCGGCGTCGATCGAATCCATCAACGCCCCGTGGCCTCCGGTCGAACCATATCCGCCGGTGCCACGCACGGACTCTGGCAGTTGGGCGACTTCTTCGAAAGCGGCCTGCTCGACACGCTGTATCACCAACTGGGCTATTCGGTCCCCACGCAGCAGATTCAACCTCTGCTCCGGATCGTGATTGATCAGACACACCTTGATCTCCCCACGATAGCCCGCGTCGATCGTTCCCGGCGCGTTCACCACGCCGAGTCCCGATCTGGCCGCCAGCCCGGAACGCGGGTGCACGAACCCCGCGTAGCCCGCGGGCAGAGCTATCGCCACCCCGGTACCGACCACGGCACGTTCCCCGGGGCGCAGTTCGAGGTCCTCGGTCGTGACGAGGTCGGCCCCCGCGTCCCCCGTTCGCGCGTAGGACGGTATCGGCACTTCGGAATCGGTACGAGTCAGCAGGACCTTCACGCTTGGCACGAGGGACAAGACTACCCTGGGGACGTGTCGGAAAGTTCAGAAGCGGGGCCCGTGGACGGCTCGCCGTCCGAGACGTCGAAGAGGCGCGGACACTTCCGCTACCGGGAACGGGTGCACGCCTCGTGGTGGAGCTGGCCCCTGCCCCTCGTCGCGGCGACCCTGCTCGCGGCCGAAGTGCACATGGGCCATCCGGGTCTTCGCGCCTGGCTTCCCTACGTGGTGCTGATCCCGCTCTCGCTCGCGCTGCCCGTACTGCTGAGCAGGCTGCGCATACTCGTCACCGACGAGGAGCTCGTGGTCGGCGACGCACGGCTGCCGCTGCGCTTCGTGTCCGAGGTCGAGGTGATCCCGCGCGAGCGCAAGCGACGTGCCCTCGGTCCCGAGCTCGACCCGGCAGCTTTTCTGGTCCACCGCCCGTGGGCGCCGACAGCCGTACGGATCTGGCTGGAGGACCCCGAGGATCCGACACCCTACTGGGTGATCAGCACCCGCCACCCCGAACGACTGGCCGCCGAGCTGAACACGGAGTGAGCCCGGAGGTCCCGCGCCCCCGGATCCCCGTTCCCGAAGATCGTCCCGAGAACAGCGGACTGGACATGCGCATGCTCCCGCTCATATCCAGTCCGCTTCAAACCTCCGTGAACAGGCGGCTCAGGCCGCGCAATCGCGGCACACGTACTTTCCGTTGCGCTCCTCGGCCAACCGGTTGCGGTGGTGCACCAGGAAGCAGCTGGAGCAAGTGAACTCGTCGGCCTGCTTCGGCAGCACCTTGACCGTCATCTCCTCGCCGGAGAGGTCGGCTCCCGGCAACTCGAAATTGTCGGCCATCTCGCCTTCGTCGGTGTCCACGGACCCGGACTGCGCGTCGTTGCGCTTGGCCTTGAGCTCTTCCAGCGAATCCTCCGGCAGGTCTTCGCTCTCGTTACGGCGCGGAGCGTCGTAGTCGGTCGCCATTTCCTTTCACCCCTGCATTGTGGAGACTTGCAATGGTGTGCCGCTGGTCAACGATCCAGGGCCCCGTTTTGTGCCCGCACACTCGAGTGGCGGAGGTCTCGTCTTACCTGCGCTCCAAGTTCCCCCGAAACGAGCGACTACCTCCGTTGACACAGCGTGGAGCGCCGGAAGGGTAGCTCATGACGCCGCGGAACACGTACCGGGTCACCCACAGGTGTGGTTTGTACTGCACTCGCCGGGCCGAGCGCCGGGTGATCTCGCTTACAACGTGGCATCCTCGGGACATTCGTGACTCCGATGCCCGAAGGGCACCATCGTGGGGGCGTGATCGCACGTTCGGACGAGCCCGGCGGCGAACCGGGGTATTCCGCACAACAACTTCGACACGACCACCCGCACGATGCCGCACCGAAACGGGACAGCACTTAAGCTGACCGACAGAGGACGGTTCGGCGAAGATCCGGACCGGCGAACTCACCGGCAAGGCGAAGGCTCGACCAGGGAGGTTGGCAGAACGTGTCCACCGCGAGCACAGGACAAGGGCCGCGGGGTCCGCGGTACCGGCGCCGCCGCCCGTTGCCCGCACTGATTCTGCTCGCGGTGCTCGTCGTGCTGTCCGGGTTCGTCTGGACGAGAGTGTTCGAGTCGACCGAATCGGTCGAGATGGCGACCCGGTGCAACGTGCCCGGCGCCGAGCCGGGGACCTCGGAGGCACGTCCGGGCAAGCCGCCGACCGAGACGGCCGCCGGGACGATGTTGTCCAGGAGCGCCCTGAACGAGACCACTCCGGTACCCCCGCAGGACGTCTCGGTGCGGGTGCTCAACGCCAACGGCGAGGTGAACCAGGCCAGCCTGGTCAGCGAGGAGCTGACCAACCTCGGTTTCGGGCAGGGCGGCTCCCCCTCGAACGACCCCGTTTACACCGAGATGAACCTGAAGTGCCACGCCCAGATCCGCTACGGGGAGGCCGGTGCGGGAGCCGCGCGCACCCTGAGCCTGATCGCACCGTGCGCCCAGCTGGTCAGGGACCAGCGTTCCGACGCCAGGGTCGACCTCGCCCTCGGCTCCGACTTCGACGGGGTCAAGGCCACCCAGCAGGGGCACCGGGCACTGCAGCAGCTGAAGAACTGGGCCAAGCAGAACAGGGGGCAGACCGGGGACCAACCGCAGGCCTCCGACCCCGGGCTCGACCCGAAACTGCTCAGCGCCGCTCGCGACGTGCACTGCTGAACACCGGAGGCCCCGCACCGGAGGCCCCGCACCGGAGCGGTTCGTTCGGCGCACGGGCCCCGACCGGGGATCCGCCGGACGACCACCCGGGCGAACCGGACCGGCAGGATCCTTCCGGAGGAAGCGACGCACCCGCTCCCCTCCACCCGCGCAGCCGGCACCGCCGAGCGAACCGAGCCGCCGACCCTCCGAGTCAGATCGTTCCCGCTCTCCTCTCCAGGAGGGCGCGGGTGAGCGCGTCGGCTATCCCCGGGGTCACGCACAGGACGGCCTCGTCGCCGAGGCCGTCCGTGGACCCTCCCGCAGGCAGCCGCGTGCGGGCTCCGGCCTCGGCCGCGATCAGGCTCCCCGCCGCCCAGTCCCAGCGGGACAGTCCGTGCTCGTAGTAGCCGTCCGTCCAGCCCGCCGCGACCGCGCAGAGGTCGAGCGAGGCGGCACCACCGCGCCGAATGTCACGAATCTCACTCAGCAGTTCGGCCAGCACCGCGGCCTGCCTGCCGCGCCGCTCCGGCAGGTAGTTGAAGCCGGTCCCGATCAGCGAGAGATCGAGCCTTCGCGCGGCCGACACCTCGAGAGGGCGGCCGTCCAGATCGGCCCCGTGCCCACTGGCGGCACTCCAGGCCCGCCCCGAGCGGGGTTCCACCACCGCTCCGGCCAGGGAGGCACCGTTGAGCTGAACAGCGATGGAGACCGCGTAGTTCGGATGGCCGTAGAGATAGTTCACGGTCCCGTCGATCGGGTCGACCACCCAGCGCAGTCCTTCCTGGTCGATGGCACCGCCCCCTTCCTCACCGAGGACCGGGTCCTCGGGACGCAGTTCGGCGAGCCGGTCGCGGATCAGCCGTTCGACGGCGCGGTCCGCAGCGGTCACCACGTCGGTCTCGGTACTCTTCGTGTCGACGGCACCCTCGGTGACCACTTCGTTTCGCATCGTCTCCGCGAGCTCCGCGGCCTCTTTCGCGACCTGCACGGAGATGCCGCGTAAACGCTGGGCGTCATACTCGTGTGTCAAACCCACGTTCACATCGCAACACGGCGCGGTTAAGGTCTGCACACCTCGTCCTGAATCGAATAGGAAGGATCAGGCATGGGCACTGCCCGTGGTTTCGGCGTGGACGTCGGCGGTTCCGGCATCAAGGGGTGCCCCGTCGACGTCGAAGGCGGAGTTCTGGCCGACGATCGACTGCGCATCTCCACCCCACAGCCGTCCACCCCCGAATCGGTGGCCGACGCGGTGGCCGAGATCGTCGGCAAGTTCGGCTGGGAAGGACCGGTCGGCATCACTCTGCCGTGCGTGATCAAGAGCGGCACCGCCATGACGGCGGCCAATATCGATGAGGACTGGATCGATACAGACGCGCAAGGACTGTTCGCCAAGCGGCTCGGTCGAGCACGCGAGCAGATCGTAATGCTCAACGATGCCGACGCGGCAGGGATAGCCGAGATGCGTTTCGGAGCAGGCGCGGACCGGAGCGGGCTCGTGGTGGTGCTCACCTTCGGCACCGGCATCGGGAGTTCCACGTTCCTGAACGGGCGGCTCGTCCCCAACACCGAGTTCGGGCACATCGAGGTGGCCGGCCGGGACGCCGAGGAGGAGGCCGCCGCTTCCGTGAAGGACAACCTCGAGCTCAGCTACGAGGAGTGGGCCCCACGGGTGAGCAGGTACATCCAGACACTGGAGAAGTTCCTGTGGCCGGACCTGATCATCGCGGGCGGCGGCGTGAGCAAGAAGGCGCACAAGTGGCTCCCCCTGCTGCAAACCCGTACTCCGATCGTGGCAGCCGACCTGAAGAACGACGCGGGTATAGTCGGAGCCGCGTCAGCCGCTGCGCAAAACGCGTAGTATCGGCTGCGACGAGAAACAGGCGCCGCATCGTTCGAATCACGATGTTGAGCCCGCCCCGTTCGGGTGGCAACAGCGGTTCGAGGGCTGCGGCGTGAGGTCGGATGAGGGCGGATTCGAACGGCCGGAGCATCACGAATACGTGACATCGTGCTCTGATCAGCCTTGCAGCGGAACCGCACTCACCTGACGCAGTTACAATGGAACACGTCCCACCGAATTCACGGCCTTCCGGCACGCCTCGTAGGGCTCGAACGGTGGGTTGTCCCCGACCCCTGGCGGCCGAGGTTTCGCGCCCCCGGCCAGCCCTGGCAGACCGTCGCGAAAGGGCGTACGTGGCAGCCGCAGAAACCGCAACCCGACGCTCCGGCTCCGCTGCAGCATCAGGCGGGGTCCGGTCCGAGCCCAGTGAGACGAACACCGCTTCGACGACCGAGGCGGTTTCCGGGTCCGAAACCGACGAGCCGAAAAAATCCTCGTCCTCCGGAAAGAAGACGTCCAAGGGCTCCACCGCGACCAAGTCGAGCGGAACCAAGTCGAGCGGAACCAAGTCGACCAGCCGCAAGAGCACTTCCAAGTCGACGGCCAAGAAGGGCACGAAGTCGACCTCGGACAAAAGTGCCTCCGATTCGAGCGCCGACTCGACTTCCGACCAGGCCAATGCCGACAACATGGGCATTGACGAACCGATCGAGACGGACCTCACCTCGGCGAACATCGGCGACCTCGACGACATCGAGGTGGACATCCCCGAAGAGCCGGAGGTCGTCGAGGACGAGGAAGGCAAGACCGACCCCGACTTCGTCTGGGACGAGGAGGAGTCCGAGGCGCTCAAGCAGGCGCGCAAGGACGCCGAGCTGACGGCTTCGGCGGACTCGGTCCGTGCCTACCTGAAGCAGATCGGCAAGGTCGCTCTGCTCAACGCCGAGGAAGAGGTAGAGCTGGCCAAGCGCATCGAGGCCGGCCTCTACGCGGCGGAACGGCTACGGCAGGCCGAAGAAGCAGGCGAGATGCCCCCGCTTCAGCTCCGCAGGGACCTTCGCTGGATCGTGCGAGACGGTGAACGCGCGAAGAGCCACCTGCTTGAGGCCAACCTCCGGTTGGTGGTCAGCCTCGCCAAGCGCTACACCGGACGCGGTATGGCCTTCCTCGATCTCATCCAGGAGGGCAACCTCGGCCTGATCCGCGCGGTGGAGAAGTTCGACTACACCAAGGGCTACAAGTTCTCCACCTACGCCACCTGGTGGATCCGCCAGGCCATCACCCGCGCCATGGCCGACCAGGCCCGCACCATCCGGATCCCGGTCCACATGGTGGAGGTGATCAACAAGCTCGGCCGGATCCAGCGTGAGCTCCTGCAGGATCTGGGACGGGAGCCGACTCCGGAGGAGTTGGCCAAGGAGATGGACATTTCCCCGGAGAAGGTGCTGGAGATCCAGCAGTACGCCAGGGAGCCCATCTCGCTCGACCAGACCATCGGCGACGAGGGCGACAGCCAGCTCGGGGACTTCATCGAGGACTCCGAGGCCGTGGTCGCGGTCGACGCCGTCTCGTTCACTCTCCTGCAGGACCAGTTGCAGTCGGTGTTGCAGACCCTGTCGGAACGCGAGGCCGGCGTCGTCCGGTTGCGCTTCGGACTCACCGACGGACAGCCTCGGACGCTGGACGAGATCGGACAGGTCTACGGCGTCACGCGGGAGCGTATTCGACAGATCGAGTCCAAGACCATGTCGAAGCTGCGGCACCCCTCGCGTTCGCAGGTGTTGCGCGACTACTTGGACTGACGGACCGGCCGGCAGCCTCTCGGGCTGCCGTGCCACGCCCCGCACTCCCGGATCCCCAGCCCGGTCGAGTGCGGGGCGCTTTCATGCGGTTCCCCTGTGTTCGCCGGAGGCGGCTCGCTCCACGGGGGCGTCGCTCCGGAGCCAGGAAACCACTCGATTGTGTGTGACACACATCACTGATTCGGCGTTTTCATCCCTTCATGAGTGGTCGGGAACTGTTCGCCCACAGCGGAACACCTCCGCCGAAAACCGGGCGAAAATATGCCGAAAAACACGTTTTCCCCCTTGACCCCGCAGTCAACCGGAGTGGAACACAGGAAAAACGAACGCTTTTTTAGCAGGTCACAGCTTCAAAACCGGAAATGGTCACGCTGTGCTCCCGATCACTGCGCCATCCGGGCATTTCCCAGTGACTCAAGTCGCTGATCGAACCTGGAACAGTGACGCGGCTCCAAGTGTCTGTAAGAGTGGAACTTGCGACACCGGCCCCGTCGCCAGCGGGCTACCGGTGGTTGCAGCAGGATCGAGGCGTCGGGTACCCCCGACGCCGGGACGGAGGGAGATTCCGATGCCTGACACACTCACCCGCCCCGAGTTGACCGCCGCCGACCGCTGTGACCGCTGCGGGGCCGCCGCAAAGCTCAGGGCAGTTCTCCAGTCCGGCGGAGAGCTGCTGTTCTGCGGACATCACGGCCGCGAATTCAAGGCCGGTCTCAGTGACATCGAGGCGGATCTGCAGGAGGACGAACAGATCGACCTCTGAGACCTCGTCGGGGTTTCCGTTCGGGTTGTCGCCGGTGGTCCGCTGAGCGGAACCTCCCGCGGCGGCGGGAGCACCGCTCCGGTCGGCAACACGACGGGAAGGCCTCGGTCAGGGCTCTGAAGATCCGAAAACGGAAGCGAGCCGAAGTGCCCGGTCGGAAAAGGTTCCGGCCGGGCACTTCGTCTTTCCCGCCCCGGTCGCGCACACGGCCGCCCCGGGGCCGAGGTCGGCCACAGCCGATCACCAGGACCGGAGCGTGGCGATGCGCTCCTCCAGCTGTTCGATGGTCGCCGAGGCCGTGGGCGGCCCCCCGCAGGTGCGACGCAGCGCGCCGTGGATCACTCCGTACGGCTTGCCCGTACGTTGGTGGTACAGCGCGACCAGACTGTTGAGTTCCTTGCGCAGTGCCTTGAGACGCTCCTGAACGCTCTGTGGGCGCTGTTTGCCCCCCTCTTCGGCCAGCCCCTCCGACTGGGCCGATTTCGCGGACTCCGCGGCTTTGTGCTGCTGTTCGCGCTTGTCCACTTCCTGCAACTGCTGCTGCTGGCGCTGTTGCAACAACGCACGCACCTGATCGGGCTCCAACAGCCCCGGCAGCCCCAGGTAGTCCTGCTCCTCCTCGGTGGTCGAGAAGGCCGCGGTACCGAACGAGGAACCGTCGTAGATGACCTGGTCGAGCTCGGCCTCCGCGCCAAGCGCCGTGTAGGGCTGCTCCTCTTCGCCCGGCTCGTCCCGCTGTCGGTTGGCCTCGGCCAGTTCCTGGTCGTCCCAGCCTTCCTTCTCGCGCTGCGGTTTGCCGAGCACGTGGTCCCGGTCGGCCTCCAGCTGGCTGGCCAGGTCCAGCAGCACCGGCACGCTCGGCAGGAAGATGCTCGCCGTTTCGCCCGCCTTCCGCGCACGCACGAACCTGCCGATCACCTGGGCGAAGAACAGCGGGGTCGAAGCACTGGTCGCGTAGACCCCTACCGCCAGCCTGGGGACGTCGACCCCTTCGCTTACCATGCGCACCGCGACCATCCAGCGGTCGTCGGACTCGGCGAACTCCGCGATCCGTTCCGAAGCCTGCGGATCGTCCGAGACGACGACCGCCGGTTCCGTTCCGCTGATCCGTTGCAGGGTCTTGGCGTAGGCGCGGGCGCTCTTCTGGTCCGAGGCGATCACCAGGCCACCCGCGTCGGGCATTCCACCGCGGCGCAACTGCGTGAGCCTGGTGTCGGCCGCGTGCAGCACCGAGGGGATCCACTCCCCACCCGGGTCCAGCGCGGTGCGCCAGGCCCGGGCCGTCTGCTCGGCGGTCAGTGGCTCACCCAGCCGCGCCGAGAACTCGTCACCCGCGCTGGTCCGCCAGCGCGCTTCCCCGGAGTAGGCGAGAAAGATGACCGGCCGGACCACCCCGTCCCGCAGCGCGTCGGCGTAGCCGTAGGAGTGATCGGCCTTGCTGCGCTGCGCCCCGTCCGAATCGGGCTCGTAGTTGACGAAGGGGATCGGGTTGTCGTCCGAGCGGAAGGGCGTGCCGGTGAGCGTGAGTCTGCGGACGGCGGGGGTGAAGGCCTCCCGCACGGCGTCGCCCCACGACTTGGCGTCCCCGGCGTGGTGGACCTCGTCCAGGATCACCAGCGTCTTGCGTCGCTCGGTGCGCAGCCTGTGCAGGTTCGGGTGAGCGGCGACCTGCGCGTAGGTGAGCACCACACCCCGGTAGTCGCCGGACGTGGTGCGGTCGGAGTTGCTGAACTCCGAGTCGAGCGGGATCCCCGCCCCTCCCGAGGCCAGGGACCACTGGTGTTTGAGGTGCTCCGTCGGAGTGACCACGGTCACGGCATCCACCGTGCGGTCACTCAGCAGCTCGGCCGCCACGCGCAGGCCGAAAGTGGTCTTGCCCGCGCCCGGGGTCGCGACGGCCATGAAGTCCCGGGGTTTACTGGCCAGGTACCGCGTCAGCGCCCTGCGCTGCCAATCACGCAGCGGCTTGTCGTTCGCCTGCGACGGATCACTGAGCACTGAGCGAACGGATTGGTCAACCTGCGTCTCGGACACGCCCGTCTGCCGCTCCCTTCCAATCAACGCCGTTCGACAAGCCTGTGAAGGTGCTCTCGGCCGCCGTCCCGCGGAACAACGTCGCTTTCGTCCCGCGACCCGCGGGACGGTACGCGGCGCCGCGAGATTTCCACGCCGCCCCCGGCCCGCGTCATCACGACACGGCACTTCACCGAAGCGGGTGCCGCCCGGGAGCCGAGCCGCGCACGGATCACTGCGCGAACCACGCTGCGCGGACCGGACACCGACGAACGGGCCACGGCCCGGACCACGGAGGACTCCCCGCGCCGACCCGTCCGGCACTGCACGCCCGGAAGCCCTCTTCCGAACCGTGCGATCACTCCGCGGGAGTCCGGTCACGACCGGACACGCCCGTGCTACGGGTCACCGTGGAAACCGGTGAATCCGCCTTCGCGCGAACAACCCCTCACCCGGGCGAACGGGTGCCGTGCCGGACGGCCGCGCCCCGGCCGGGTGGTGTCCGCGCGTCGCCGCGGCCCGGGGAAGCCTACCGTCCCCACCCCCGCCAGCGCGCCCTCCGGGGAGGTCCGCCAGGAGAA
This sequence comes from Actinopolyspora biskrensis, assembly GCF_013408175.1. Classification (GTDB taxonomy): domain Bacteria; phylum Actinomycetota; class Actinomycetes; order Mycobacteriales; family Pseudonocardiaceae; genus Actinopolyspora; species Actinopolyspora biskrensis. The sequence goes on along the minus strand of NZ_JACBYW010000001.1, from coordinate 122,353 downwards.
TGAGAGTCCGCGACGGAAAACGCCGAGATCACGATCGCCGAACACTTTGGAAGTGGGATGGGTTCAGCGAGTCCGCACGAGGAGAGCCGGACGGTTTCGGGGCCGAACACCGCCGGAACCGTTCGACGCGGACCGCTGCGTCTCGTGACGCGCACGTTGCGCAAGTCGTGGGACGACGACATCTTCTCCGAAGCGGCGGCGGCGGCCTTCTGGCAGGCCCTGTCGCTGCCGCCCCTGCTGCTCGGACTGCTGAGCAGCCTGGGGTTCATCGGAGGGTGGCTGGGCCCCGAAGTCGTCGAGACCATGCAGCGCAGAATCGTGGACTTCGGCGGGACGATCTTCAGCACCGGCGTCGTCGACCAGATCATCCGCCCCACCGTCGGCGACATACTGACCAGCGGGCGTACGCGAATCGCCTCGGTGGCCTTCCTCCTGTCGCTGTGGGCCGGTTCCTCGGCGCTGGCCTCGCTGATCGAGTCGATCACTCTCGCCTACGACCAGTACATGGTCCGCAACGCGATCTGGCAGCGCGTGCTCGCGCTGCTGCTGTACTTGATCAGCCTGGTGCTGGCCGTGCTGGTGCTGCCCCTGACCGCGATGGGCCCCCGCTGGCTGCTCACGGTGTTGCCCCCGTGGTTGCGCGAGGACGTGGCCACGCTGATCCGGCTGCTCTACTTCCCGGTGACGGGAATCCTGCTGGTGCTGGGGCTGGCGACGTTGTACAAGCTGGCGCTTCCGCGCAAACTCCCCTGGCACCGGGGGCTTCCCGGGGCGCTGCTGGCGATGCTGGTGTTCCTGTGCTCCAGCTCCGGTCTCCGGATCTACATCACCTGGGTCACCTCGACCGGCTACACCTACGGGGCCCTGGCCACGCCGATCGCCTTCCTGCTGTTCGCCTTCTTCATCGGATTCGCGATCGTGGGGGGTGCCCAGTTCAACAACGCCATCCAGCAGATGTGGCCGGCCGGAATGACCAGGCGGGAACGCAGGCGGTGGCGTCGGCTGGAGATGCGGCGCGCCGCCCAGCGCTTGCGCACCGAGCAGGGGTATCAGGCCTGGCGCGGCAAACGCGCGCGGCGCGACGGCGTTCCGGGGGCGGAACCCGAGTGATCGGAGGAGCTCAGTCCGGGCTCACTCGTCGTCACCACCCGGAGGCAGCCCCTCGAAGATCTCCTTGCACTCGGGGCACACCGGAGAGCCCGGCTTCGCGGACTTCGTCACGGGAAACACCTCACCGCAGAGCGCCACCACGTGGCTGCCCATCACGGCGCTCTCGGCGATCTTGTCCTTCTGCACGTAGTGAAAGACCTCGGGCCGGTCGTCGCTGGTCTGCTCGGTGGTTTCCGGGTTGGTCTCGGTTTCGGGAAGAGTAGTGGTCATAACCCCATGATGCCGCACCGCGGACGCGGGTGTCCCCTCGGTCGTCGCCCCTGCCGGTGCGACTCACGGGCTGTCGACGACCCGGTGCTGCGGATCGTCGATCTCACGCGTGTCGGGTTCCCCCTGGAAACGACTGACGTGCTCGCTCTTGCGCGGCGGCCGGTCGTTGGCCACGAGCACCGCTATCCAGGGCAACGGAATGGACACCGCCACGATGATCAGCGAGAGCCACCAGACCGGGTAGACCATCACGGCCGCTATCAGGCAAGGGATGCGCAAGGACATCATCAATGCGTACTTCTTGCGCCGCGCCGCTTGCTGATCGTCGTACGACGGCTCGGCCTCGGTGATAAGCACCGGGGTGTCGTCACCACGCTGGAAGCCACTCACGACACCACCTCCGACTTCCATCGTCCCACTTCCGCCCCCGGCGATGCAGGACCCCCGAAGGGGTTTCCGCGCGCAGAGCTCGGAACCGGGGGGCGGCGGATCGGGCGGAGTCCTCCGCCGCCCTGGCCGGGTACCCGGAAACCGGGGAGCTGACCCAGGTCTCCGGGAGCGGGCCGGAAGGCGTGCCGGGGAACACGGACAGCGGGTCGCGTCGACCGGAGGTGTGCGGGGCGTGTGAGGATCGCGGCGTGACTCTCGAACTCTCACACGACCGCATCGACCTCCTGCGCGAGGCCCTGCTCGCGGCGAACTACACGGCCGACGGCGTGCTGGAACTGCTGGGCCCGGAGGCCCACGCGGCACTGGGAAGGGGGGAACCCGAGCCCGCGTTCCGCGCCACGGCCGAGGCCGGAACGCTGGGAACCCTGATACGCGTGTTCCTGCTCGGTGAGCCCGTCGACACGGACTCGGCCGGGCGGGCTCTGGCCCCGCTGCCGCTGTCCGAAGCCGCGGCGGCGGGCATCGCCCTCGTGGAAGGGGATTCGGTCCGGGCGGGGCTGGACATCCGTCCCCACGCCGCCGCTGCCGATTCGTGGTGGGTCGTCTCCGACCTGGACGCCGAGACGCGCTCCCCCTCGGATCCGGTCACGGAGGAGCACGTTCTCGGGGTGGGGCAGGCTTCGATGAGCCTGGTGCAGGCGACGCCCAAAAGTTCCGTGGGGTCCGTGCTGGACCTCGGAACCGGCTGCGGAGTGCAGGCGCTGCACGCGGGCGCCCGTGCCGAACGGGTCACGGCAACGGACGTCTCGGAACGGGCTCGCGCCCTCGCCGCGGCGACCTTCCGCCTGAACCGCGTGGACGTGGAACTGCGCGGTGGTGACTGGTTCGACCCGGTGGCCGGAAGCCGTTTCGACCAGGTCGTGTGCAACCCCCCGTTCGTCGTCGGCCCGGCACGGACCGATTTCGTCTACCGCGATTCGGGACTGCCCGGGGACGAAGCCAGCGCTCTCGTGGTGCGCAGGACCCCGGAACTGCTCAACGGGGGCGGGACCGGGCACCTGCTCGCCTCCTGGCTGCACCGCGAGAACGAGGACTGGCGGGATCGGGTCGCCTCCTGGATCGACGCCCCGGATGTGGACGCCTGGTTCGTGCAGCGCGATATCGCCGAACCGGAGCTGTACGTGGGCACCTGGTTGCGGGACGCGGGCATCGACCCGCGTTCGGAGCTCGGCAGGCGCAAGTCGGCGGAGTGGCTGGACTGGTTCGCGGACAACGACGTGATCGGCGTCGGCTTCGGTTTCGTCACCCTGCGCCGCACTCACGGGGAACGCGGGCAGACGGTCTGCGAGGACCTGCGGCAGACCTTCGACGCCCCGCTCGGCGAGGAGGTCGACGGCTGGCTGCGCCGCCTCGACTGGTTGCGCGCCCGTCCCTCGGCGGATGACCTGCTCGGAAGCAGGCTGGTCACCGCGCCCACTCTGGTGCTGGAACAGGTCAGTTCCCACGGTTCGGAGGGCTGGGCCGAGTTCGTGCACCGGCTGCACCGCACCGACGGTCCGGGATGGCAGCACGAGGTGGACGAGCTCGGTGTCCGGCTGATCGCGGGCTGCCAGGGCGCCCTCCCGGTCGACGAGCTGCTCGAGCTGCTGGCCGCCGCGTACGGGGCCGATTCGGCGGAGCTCACGCGCTCCGCCGAACCGGTGCTGCGCGAGCTGATCCAGCACGGCATGTTGCTGCCGGCGGAATGGCAGGAGTCGCGGGAATGAGAGCGGTCGTAACCCGAGTGCTGCGGGCCTCGGTACGGGTGGACGGCGCGGTGGTCGGCGCCGTGGACGAACCCGGCCTGCTCGTGCTGGTCGGCGTCACCCACTCGGACACCACCGAACAGGCCGGGGTCATGGCGCGCAAGCTGCACGAGCTGCGTGCGCTGCGTGACGAGCAGTCGTGTGCCACGGCGGACGCGCCGTTGCTGGTCGTCAGCCAGTTCACCCTCTACGGCAGCACCAGGAAGGGGCGCAGGCCCTCGTGGAGCGCCGCCGCCCCTCCCGAACACGCCGAACCCCTGGTCGAGTCCGTGGTCGACCGGCTGCGGGAACGCGGAGCGCGGGTGAGCACGGGGAGTTTCGGAGCCGCGATGGAAGTGGACAGCACCAACGACGGCCCGTTCACCCTGCTCGTCGAAACGTGACGAGCTTCCGCTCCGGTGCGGCGGATCCCCCGCCCGGCTCCGGCCCCGTTCCGGAACGGGGCCGGAGCCGGAGCCGGGAAAACAGCCACTTCACCGCCGAACCGACCCTCCGCCCCCGGAATAGTTCCGAACGTATTTCCGTTGCACTCCCCGAGTTCTCCGGAAAACCGACCATCCGGGAGGCGGTATCCCCGAAAAAGGCAGGACCCGTTTCCATCCGACGTCCGGACACTTCGACGAGCACCGCACCCGGACCTTTTCGGAACAATTTTCCCGTTTCGAGCCGGTGCCCACCACCACGGAGGTCACCTGAGGCACGAGCCCGATCCCGCGCACGGGAGCGGCCGGACTCCGCCGGAGCCGGACGGCCCGCACGATCACTTCCGACCTCCCGCCCCGGAGCACCCGGGAACGGTGGCCCGGCAACGGGGACTCAGCGAATTCTCAGGTTATGGGCACAACGGGTGTGACGACGCTGACGTCCTTCGTTCGACGAATCCGGGAACGATTTCGACGACTCACGCGTTTTCCGGGTAGCCAACTCAACACGGCATCGGCAGCCGCCGGTCATCAGCCGTCGGCCACCGGTCGGCCGCGGCCGACTTTCCGGCGATCACGACACCATCACGCCCGGTGCGGATCGACCGGGAGCGGACGGCAACCAACGACGAGACATGCGACAGGCCACGGAACGAACGCTTCGCAAGATCCCGACCAGACGACCACCCCGATCGGATGACCCGGCCGGTCCGGCCGCACAGCCGACCCGACCGAACCGACAGCTTCGACCAAAACGCGAAATCGAACCAACACAACCACCGGCACCACCGGTCACCGGTGTTACCGACGAGGTACGACCTCTCCCCTCCACACCGAGCGTACCCGTCCTTCGAGCGGCGCAGTGTCGCGCCGGTGCACCGGCACCCGACAACCAGCCCGTCAGGGAGGTAGCTCTATGACCGTCCCGCAGACCGTCGCCCCGGATGTCACCAACGAGGCTGACCTCGACAACCAGGGCCCTTCGGCCGACCTGGTGCGGGTCTACCTGAACGGTATCGGTCGCACGGCACTGCTCAGCGCACAGGACGAGGTGAATCTCGCCAAGCGCATCGAGGCGGGCGTGTTCGCCAAGCACCTGCTGGACACCTCCGAGGACCTGAGCAGGCAGCGCCGCGCCGACCTCAAGACCGTCGTCCGCGACGGCAGCGACGCCAAGAACCACCTCATGGAAGCCAACCTGCGGTTGGTGGTCAGCCTCGCCAAGCGCTACACGGGCAGGGGAATGCCGCTGCTGGATCTCATCCAGGAGGGCAACCTCGGCCTGATCCGCGCGGTGGAGAAGTTCGACTACACCAAGGGCTACAAGTTCTCCACCTACGCCACCTGGTGGATCCGCCAGGCCATCACCCGCGGCATGGCCGACCAGAGCCGGACCATCAGGCTCCCGGTCCACCTGGTGGAGCAGGTCAACAAGCTCGCCAGGATCAAGCGTGACCTGCACCAGAAGCTCGGCAGGGAAGCCACGGAAGAGGAGATCGCCTCGGAAGCGGACATGACCGTGGAGAAGGTCGTCGATCTGATGGACCACTCCAAGGACCCGGTGAGCCTGGACATGCCCGTCGGCTCCGAGGAGGACGCCCCTCTCGGGGACTTCATCGAGGACTCCGAGGGCGCCGACGCGGAGAACGCCGTCATCTCCGGTTTCCTCCAGGACGATCTGCGCCGTGTGCTGGACACGCTGGAAGGACGTGAGCAGCAGGTCATCCGCATGCGCTACGGCCTCGACGACGGCCAACCGCGCACGCTGGACCAGATCGGCAAGGCCTTCGGCCTGTCCAGGGAACGCGTCCGGCAGATCGAGCGCGAGGTGATGTCCAAGCTCCGCCAGGGTGACCGCGCGAACAAGCTGCGCTCCTACGCGAGCTGAGGCGGCCAGGGGCGCGTTCGACACCTCCCGCACGTCGGCGCGCCCGCACCGCCCGTGTCGGTGACCCGCCGAGCGGGTTCGGCGCGACACGCCGAACCCCCGGGGACCGAGCACCGATGCTCGCCGAACGGCGAGCATCGGTCAGACGGCCGGTTCGAGGAAACGACGCCTCCAGCGGTCCAGCTCCTCGACCGTGGCCCCCTGCTCCAGCAACCATCCGGCCGCGCCTCCCTCCGCGGAGTCCACGAGTTCCAGCGCGTGTTCGATGGCCTCCCCCGGCGCGGATATGAGGTCGTTCACATCGGCTTCGTCCACTCCCGGAGGCAGCGCGGGAGCTATCCGCAACCGCTGCAGCACGCGGTACATGTTGTGGTCGGTGCGCACGTAGTCCGAGACGATCGCGTCGTGCCGCACCCCCGCGGCACGCAACAACAACGCGCAGGCGACGCCGGTCCGGTCCTTTCCCGCGGCACAGTGGATCAGCACCGGCCCGTCCGCCTCCACCGTGGTGCGGAACACCTCGAGCAGTCGCTTCGGGGCGTACCGCACCATGTAGGCGTACAGCTCATCCAGGGTCAGCCACGGGTCCTCCCCCGAATCACCGCGCAGCCCTTCCAGGACCGGAACCCGGTGCACCGTGCTCGCCGAGTCCAAGGGGTGCACGACATCGGACTCGGCGTCGGTGTCCCGCAGGTCGATCACCACCGACGGTGGCCACTGCTCGGCCCCGTCCGGCGGACCGTCCCCGACGTACGGGGCGTCCCCCCTGTAGAGCACCCCGGATCGCGTGGTCACCCCGTTGTCCGCGGGAAGCCCTCCCAGGTCCCGGAAGTTGACCAGTCCGTCCGGACTGCCGTGGATCTGTTCGCTCATGTGAACGTGCCCTTTCGCCGTCGGCCTCGCACCCGCGCACAGGATCGCAGCTTTGGCAGCGGGCTTGAAGGGAATCTCCCGTTTTCGATCCCGCTCAGCGCTGCTCCCCCGGGCACAGGATGCCTCCCGCAGGAACGGTTCCTGCGGGAGAGCACGGATCACACGACCGTCACCGCCGTTCAGCCGCCGGAGACGGTGGTCTCCCGCTGGGTGAGCACGACCTGGCGGCTACCGAGCTCCTCGTCCAGCGGAGCGGTCACCGGCGGGTAGCGCAGATCCATCGTGCAGGGCCCGGCGTCCTTCGGCGTCTCCTCGACGAGCTCGAGCCCGATCCGTTCCGGGGTCTGCTCGGTCACACGCGCGTGCACGCTGCCACAACCGCCTTCCTGGCCGGTCGCGACGAGCACGGCGCCCTCGCGCTGAGTCCAGACCTCCTTCGGATAGCCGTCGGGAAGCTGCGAGGCGTCCACCTGTTCCGCGGGCACCCGGGTGCGCTTCTCCTTCGGCACGGGCTTGATGTTTCCGTCGGTCGACTGCTCTTCCCCGGACCGGTCGTCCTCCGCGGCCGAAGGCGGTTGGCCACCGAATCCGACATCGGGCTGTTCCTCGGCGCAGGCCGTCAGTGCGAACAGCACCATGCCCGCGCCCAGGAGAGTCTTCAGGCGTCTCATACCTCATGGACGAGGGCACGTTGACGTGGGGTTGCGTGCATTCTTCGTGTTGGCGACATTTCGACAACCGCTCGGGATCGAGCTCCCGGACACGGCGGGGCCGCACCGCGCGGGGCCGCACCGCGCCGCCGCGACGGCCCCGAACTCATCTCAGCCTCCGCGGCCCCGAGTCGGGGGAGTCCGGAGTGCGTCCCAGCCCGAGCGCCGCTCCGGCGACGTGGGCCCCCGAAGGAGTCGCGAGCACCGGTTCCAGCACCAGTTCCCGCACTTCGGGCAGGTCCTCGGCCAGGCTGGCCACCCGCAGCACCAGGTCCTCCATCGCCGCCATGTCCGCGGGCGGGGCACCGCGGTAGCCGGTGAGCATCGGAGCCGCGCGCGGCTCCCGGATCAGGGCGGACACGTCGGTGTCGGTCAGCGGAACCGCGCGGTACGCGCGATCCCCGAGCAGATCGTTCGCCAGACCTGCCAGTCCGAAGGACACGAGCGTGCCGAACGAGGGGTCGTCCATGAGGCGGATGACGCACGAGGTCCCCTTCGGGGCCATCCGCTGCACGTACACCTCACCGCTGCCCGCGAGTTCGCACAGATCCGAGTAGGCCGTCCGGACCACGTCGACGGTCCCCAGGTCGAGCCGCACCCCGGCCAGGTCCGTGCGGTGGCGCAGTTGCCCGCTCGCGGACTTCAGCACCACGGGAAAACCGACCTCCTCCGCGGCCGTCACGGCGGACTCGACGTCCGCGACGAACCGGAAGGGCGACACCCCGATCCCGTAGCACTCCAGCAACCGCACCGTGTCGGCGTCGGACAACCGCTCCACGCCCCGCTCGATCCACTGCTCGACCAGTTCACGGGCGTGCTCGGAATCCACTCCCTCCGGCCGGACGAACTCGCCCTGCGGTGCGGCACGCCAGTTCGCGTACCGCACGGACCTGCCCAGTGCCAGTACCGCTCGCTCCGGCGTCGGGTAGGAGGGGATCGAGCCGTACCCGGGAGTTCCGTCCTGCCCGGGAACCGCGAGTTCGTCCGGTACCCCCTCGGCGGCCAGAAACGTGCTCACCACCGGTTTGCTGTGCGACGTGTCCGCCTCGTGCAGGGCTTCCCGCAGCTGACGTGCGTAGGAGGCCCCCGGAACGGCCACCGGGGGTGCGAACACGGTTACCAGCGCGTCGACCTCCTCGTTCTCCGCGGCGGAGCGGACGGCCGCGGCGAACTCCTCCGGGCCTGCGGAGGCTCCCACGTCGACGGGGTCGAGCACCGGGCGCAACCCCTGTTCCAGAGCCGCGTCGGCGGCCAGCATCCCCAGGGCGCTCGAATTGCCGACTATCGCCACGCGATCCCCTCCGGGAAGCGGCTGGTGCGCCAGCAGCAACGCCACGTCGAACATCTGCGCCACGGATTCGACCCGGATGACACCGGCCTGGTCGAACAGCGCCTGCACGCTGGTCTCGTCGATCCGCACCGAAGTGGCCGCCAGTCCGGCCCGTACCGCGTTGCGCCCCGATTTGACGGCCACGATCGGTTTGCTGCGTCCGAGTCTGCGGGCGAGCCTGGCGAACTTGCGCGGGTTGCCGAAGGACTCCAGGTACAGCAGCACCACGTCGGTGGTCGGGTCGGTCTGCCAGTACTGCAGCAGGTCGTTGCCGGAGACGTCGGCCCGGTTCCCCGCCGAGACGAAGGTGGACAGCCCCAGGCCGCGTTCGGTGGCGGCGGCGAGGATCGCGACCCCCAGCGCTCCGGACTGGCAGAAGAACCCGGTCCGCCCCCTGCCCGGCAGCTGCGGAGCCAGACTGGCGTTCAACCGCTGCGCCGGATCGGTGTTGACCACTCCGAGCGCGTTCGGCCCCACCACGCGCATACCGTGCACCCGGGCCTCGTGCACCATCCGGCGCTCCGTCTCACGTCCGCTCGGCCCCGCTTCGCTGAAACCGGAGCTGACGATCAGCAGCGCCTTCACGCCCTTGGCCAAGCAGGCGTCCAGGGCTTCGGCCATACCGCCTGCCGGTATGGCCACCACGGCCAGGTCGATGTCGTCGGGGATGTCCAGCACCGAGGAGTAGGAGCGCACCCCGCGGACGGCCCTGTGCTCCGGGTTGACCGGATAGATCGGCGCGGCGGAGTCGGCGCCCAACAGGTTCGCCAGCACGGTGTGCCCGATCTTGCCGGGATCCGTGGAAGCACCGATCACCGCGACCGAGCGCGGATGCAGCAGGTTGTGCACACTGCGGGCCTCGGCGGCCTGTTCACGCGCCCTGGACACGGCCAACGACTCCTCGGTGGGGTCGAGCGGGAACTCCAGGTGGACGAGCCCTTCCTCCATGGCTCGTTTAACCTGGTAACCGGCGTCGCGGAACACGTGGACCATCTGGGAGTTCTCCGCCAGCACCTCGGCGACGAACTTCCCCAGCCCGCACTCCCTGGCCGCGGCGGCGAGGTGTTCGAGCAGGATGGAGCCGAGCCCTCTGCCCTGGTGGCCGTCCTGCACCACGAAGGCGACTTCGGCCGATTCCTGCTCGGTGAGCCGGTCGAACCTGCCCACCGCGACGATGTTCTCGCCCAGCAGGGCCACGAGGGCCACCCGGTTGACGTAGTCGACGTGGCTGAAGCGCTCCACATCGCGTTGCGGCATCCGGGGGTACGGGGAGAAGTAGCGGTAGTAGCGGGTGCGATCGCTGAGCCTGCCGTGGAACGCGACGAGCTGGTCGGCGTCCTCCGGGACGATCGGCCGCAGATGAACCGTTCCGCCGTCGGAGAGGACCACATCGGCCTCCCAGTGCCGCGGATAGGCACTCCCCTCCGCCTCTTCTCGTTCCCCGAACTCGGAAGAACCGCCCATAACGGACCTCTCAGCGCCTGTTCGCCGAACCTGCTCGGTGTCTCCGGGAAAGCACTCCCCCGTCAACCACCGGGGAACCACCGGTTCCCGCCCCCGGACACTTCACCGCCCGTCGCCCCGGACTCAATCACGGCCGTCGGCGGGATCCAAGCCGTGCAACGGGAAGACGGCGTGTCGGGTGTCCCTGATCGCCGCGTCGACCGACAGCTCGGTCACACCGTCCCACGGAGTGAACCCCGGATCGACTTCGTCGGTCATCGTGGTCGGCAGCGCCACGTCCGAGGCCAGCGTGGTGGCGTAGGCGGTCCACTCGGCGGGCACGATCCGAGCGGGATCGACGTCCCTGTCCAGCAGTGTGGCGAGCAGATGGGTCCACGCCCTCGGAACCACGCGGTGCAACGCGTACCCACCCCCTCCGAGCGCCAACCACTTCCCGCCCGCGTGGCGGTCGGCGAGATCCCGCAGCGCGCCGTACACGGCCCGCTGCCCGTCCACCGACATCGCCAGATCGGCCAGCGGGTCCTCCCGGTGCGGATCCGCCCCGCACTGGGTGACCAGCACCTGGGGCGCGAAGGACTCCAGCATCGAGGGCACCACCGCCCACAGGGCACGTAACCAGCCCGCGTCGTCCGTACCGGGCGGCAGCGCCACGTTCACCGAAGTGCCCTGCGCGTTCTCCGCACCCACCTCGTTCGGGAAACCGGTGCCCGGCCACAGGGTGAACGGATGCTGGTGCAGCGAGATCGTCATCACGCGGGGGTCGTCGTAGAAAGCGGTCTGCACCCCGTCCCCGTGGTGCACGTCGACGTCCACGTAGGCGATCCGGTCGACCCCGTTGGCCAGCAGCCACGCCACGGCCACGGCGCAGTCGTTGTACACGCAGAACCCGGCCGCGTTGTCCGCCATCGCGTGGTGCAGCCCGCCGGAGAGGTTGACGGCCCGGTTCGCGCGTCCCGATGCGATCCGTTCGGCCGCCGCGATCGAACCGCCCGCCACGAGCGACGCGGACTCGTGCATCCGGTCGAAGACGGGGTTGTCGGCCGTTCCCAACCCGTGCCCCACGCCCTCCGCGGCCGTGGGGGCCGTGCGCACGGCCTCCACGTAGTCACGGGTGTGGATCCGCGCGAGGTCCTCGTCGGTCGCCGGGTCGGGAGCCGACGGTTCGATGCCGTCCAGCACACCCAGTGAGCGCGCCAACCTCATGGTCAGGTCCAGGCGGACGGGATGCAGCGGATGGTTTCCGCCCAGGTCGTACGCGAGCAGTGACTCGTCCCAGATAACGGCGCACTCGTTGCCCATGGGGCGAAGCTACCCTTGAAGAGGCGAACGCCACAGCCCTCAGGCACGTTCGGCGGCTCGGTTTGCTCAGCGGGTCACTTGGCGGAACCTCTCACGGGCTCTCGCTCCGGCGAGGCCCGACATCGGGGAGCAGCCTCCATCAACCCGCTTCGGGGCCGACGGCCGCCGCGCGTCGCGGATCCCCGGCCCACTCCGACCACGAACCGGGGTAGAGCACGGCGGGCTCGTCCGGGGAGCACAACCCGGCCTGTTCGAGCGCGAGGACCACGGAACAGGCATTGACCCCGGATCCGCAGTAGGCACCCACCTCACCCGCCTCCGAAACACCGAGTCCGGCGAAACGTTGCGCCAGCTCCTCCGGAGCCCGCCACCGACCGTTCGGCGCGACGTGCTCAGCCGCGGGAGCGTTGACGGCGCCGGGGATGTGCCCGGCCCGGGGGTCCACGGGCTCGCGCTCGCCGCGATAGCGCTCGCCCGCACGCGCGTCCAGCAGCACCCCGGTGCGCGCCAGTCGCGCTGCGGCATCCGCATCGGCGGTGGGCATGCCGCCGGGTTCGACCACGAAGTCACCCGGCTCGGGCCGCGGAACCCGTGTCGTGGTCGGGCCTCCCTCCTCGACCCAGGCCGCGAAACCGCCGTCCAGCACGAACACGCGTCCGTGTCCGGCCCAGCGCAGCAGCCACCAGCCACGCGCGGCGACCGAACCGTCCCCCGAGTCGTGGACGACCACCGGCCGTTCGGAGCCCACCCCGGCGTCCCGGAAGGCGCGCTGCAGTTCCCCCGCGTCCGGCAGGGGGTGCCGTCCACCTGGCCCCGGCGGAGCGGCCAGTTCGGTGTCCAGGTCCACGAAGACCGCCCCCGGAAGGTGCGCTCGGTCGTACTCCTGGCGCCCCGGTGGCCCCATCAGGTTCCAACGGACGTCCAACAGCGTGGGAGCCGGTTCCTCCTCCCACGTCGAACGCAGCTCGGACGGGCTGATCAGCGGAGTCATCATCGCCTCCGGTCGGTCGAGGTCGGAGCTCACATCCTCTCAGGGAATGAGCCGGATCGGCCGTCCCGTTGTTCCGGTACGGCCGTCGAACGGGCGGTCCCCTGGAGACGTCGACCGGGCGGCCTTCGACGTCGCCCGTTCCGGCTAGCATTGGTGCCGGACCGAATGGGGAGCTGGCGTGAACGATCTCATCGATACCACCGAGATGTACCTCAAGACCATCTACGAGCTTGAGGAAGAAGGACTCGTGCCGCTCAGGGCCCGCATCGCGGAGCGGCTGGAGCAGAGCGGGCCGACCGTCAGTCAAACGGTGGCTCGCATGGAGCGGGACGGCCTGCTGGCCGTCGCCGAGGACCGGCACCTGGAACTGACCAAGTCCGGTCGCGCCCGCGCGATCGGAGTCATGCGCAAGCACCGCCTGGCCGAACGGCTTCTCGTCGACGTCATCGGACTCGAGTGGGAGCACGTGCACAGCGAGGCGTGCCGTTGGGAACACGTGATGAGCGAAGCGGTGGAGCACAAGCTCATCAACCTGCTCGGCGGCCCGGGCACCTCGCCCTACGGCAATCCCATCCCCGGACTCGACGACCTCGGGGTCGGGGAGGCCGCACCGGCCGTGGACAGCGAGTTGCAGCGTGTGGACGAGATCGCACGCAACGGCGGTGGTCGTGCTCTCGTGTGCCGGATAGCCGAGCACGTGCAGCTGGACCCCGAGCTGATGAACGCGCTGAAGACCGCCGGGGTGGTCCCGGACGAGAACATCGAGATCGTTTCCGTGGTGGGCGGCAACAAGCCCATCGACGTCCACGGTGTCTCGGGGACCACGCAACTTCCCCCGTCCATCGCGCACGCGGTACTGGTCAGGCCGCGATGAGCGAGGCGGCGGAACGGGCCACGGCGACGTTCGTGGCGGAACACGGGGCGGAACCGGACTCGGTCTGGTCGGCTCCGGGCCGGGTCAACCTCATAGGCGAGCACACCGACTACAACGACGGGTACGTCTTCCCGTTCGCGCTGCCGCACCGCACCGCCGTGGCCGCGCGACGGCGCACGGACGGGAAGCTGTCCGTGACCAGCCTGGACTCGGACGGTTCCCCCCAGCGGGGCGGCACCGTGCCGATCGACGAGCTCACCCCCGGTGCTCTCACGGGCTGGGCGGGCTATCCGGCCGGGGTCACCTGGGTGCTGCGGAAGGCCGGTATCCAGCTGCCCGGCGCCGATCTGGTCATCGCGGGGGACGTCCCGACCGGGGCGGGGCTTTCCTCCTCGGCGGCCCTGGAATGTGCCACCGCCCTCGTACTGCTGGACACGGCGGACCGGCCCGCCGACGGCCCGGAAGGCCCCGAACTCGCCGAGATAGCGCACTGGACGTGCCGGGCCGAGAACGACTTCGTCGGGGCACCGACCGGTCTGCTCGACCAGACCGCCTCGTTGCGCTGCCGTGCCGCGCACGCGCTGTTCTTCGACGTCCGCTCGGGGGAGACCGAGCAGGTTCCCTTCGACGCCGCGGGCAGCGGGCTGGAGATCCTGGTGATCGACACCCGGGTGAATCACTCGCACAGCGAATCCGGCTACGGAGATCGCAGGAACGGTTGCGAAGAGGCCACCGCGCTGCTCGGCGTCCCCGCGCTGCGCGACATCACCGCGGCCGAGCTGGACGGTGCGCTGAACGGGCTTCCGGAACGGCTGCGCCCGTTGGTGCGGCACGTGGTCACCGAGAACGGCAGGGTGCTCGAAACGCTGGATCGGCTGCGGAACGGAGCGTTGACCGAGGTGGGGGAACTGCTGACCGCCTCGCACGCGAGTCTGCGCGACGACTACCGGGTTTCCTGCCCCGAGCTCGACCTCGCGGTCGAGACCGCCCTGGACGCGGGCGCTCTCGGAGCACGGATGACCGGGGGCGGTTTCGGCGGGTCCGCGATAGCTCTGGTCCCCTCCCGGGAACGGGAGCACACCGAACGGGCGATAACCGAGGCCTTCGAGCGGAACGGTTCGGCGGCACCGCGGCTGTTCACCGCCGTGCCTTCGACCGGGGCCGCGCGGGAACCGCGGTCGTGAACCCGTCCGTGGGTGGTCGGCGGAGGCCGATCCGTCCGCGGAGCGCTGCCGGGCCGCGCTGGGCCGGAAGCGTCCCGGTGGTTCACAGCCGCGCGGTGTACGTTGGGGGCGATCTTTTCCGTTCGGTTGCGCCCCGGCTTCCGCGAGAACGCTGTGCCCGGGCGTTTCCGTGAGCGACCGACGAGCATGCCGAAGGGGAGAACGCGGTGAAGCTGCTGGTTACCGGCGGGGCGGGTTATGTGGGCAGTGTCTGCGCGGCCCGGCTCGACGAGGCCGGACACGAGGTGGTCGTCCTCGACGATCTGTCCACCGGGCACGCCGACGCCGTGCCGAGCGGTTGCCGGTTGGTAACCGGTGACGTGGCGGAACGGGCCGCCGAGGTGCTGGCCGAGGGCTTCGACGGTGTGCTGCATTTCGCGGCCAAGTCGCTCGTGGCCGAGTCGATGAGTGACCCCGCCCTGTACTGGCACGGCAACGTGGTCACCACCCTGCGGCTGCTCGACGCCATGCGCGAGCGGGGCGTCCCCCGGCTGGTGTTCTCCTCGACAGCGGCCGTGTACGGCCAGCCGGACTCCGTCCCCATCCCGGAGGACGCACCGACCGGACCGACCAACACGTACGGGGCCACCAAGCTGGCGATCGACCAGGCCATCGGCTCCTACGCGAGCGCCTACGGAATCGCGGCCACCAGCCTGCGCTACTTCAACGTCGCCGGTGCGCACGACGGTTTCGGGGAGCGGCACACCGTGGAGACGCACCTCATCCCGATCGTGCTCGAGGTCGCCAGGGGGCTGCGCGATCGCGTGCACATCGCCGGGGAGGACTGGCCCACCCCCGACGGAACCTGCGTGCGGGACTACATCCACGTCCGCGACCTCGCCCAGGCTCATCTCCTCGCGTTGGAGAAGGCCGTGCCGGGTGAACACCGGATCTACAACCTGGGCAACGGGACCGGGTTCTCGGTGAAACAGGTGGTCGACGCGTGCCGTTCCGTGACGGGAAGGGACATCCCGGCGGAGACGGCCGAACGTCGTCCGGGCGACCCCGCCACGCTGGTGGCCTCCAGTGAGCGGGCCCAGCGCGAACTGGGCTGGTCCCCGCAACGCCGGGAGATCGAGGACATCGTGCGCGACGCGTGGAAGTTCGTGCTCGACCGGGCCCAATAGGACCTCGTCGCCCCGCTTCGCGCGGCGGTGCTGATGGCGGCACCTCCGGCCTGCGCTCACCGCGGTTCCCGGCCGGGGGTGGTGCCGCTCGGCGGTCCGGGTCGTTCCGGCCTCCGTCTTCCCGGCGAGTGCCCGCGCGTGCCCGTTCCGCCGGTCAACACTCCTCCTGCTCGATCATCGCCTGCGCGTCGGCGACCGTGTCCCGCACTATCACCGACAGCGCGCTCGGACCGATTCCGGTGTCCAACGCCCTGCGCAGCAGCTCGCCGAGGCGGTGCGCGGGGCGTGTCCGCTCCACCCGTTCCAGTGCGACGCCGGCCAGCGCCCCGTCCCCGCGCAGGTAGGCGGAGAAGGCCAGCAGCACTGCCGCATCGGCGACCTCGGGCTCCGGTGCCTTGCGCACCAGGGTGAGCCAGAGCCGCTCGGCGGCACGTGCCTCGGTACTCAACGCGCTTCCCATGGCCAGGTCCCGCACCCGGTAGTCGGACAGCGCGACGAGAACCCGCAGCAGGTCGTCCTCCGTCAACGCCTCCTCGCGCGCCGTACGGCGGATCGCCGCGAACACCGTCTCGACATCGGTGGTGCACATGTCGGCCGCACCGCGGTGCGGCTCCGCGTCGTCCTGCAGCAGGTTCAACCGCGCGGACCAGCGGGCCGGTGTCTCCGCGGACTCGGGAGCCACCGACTCGGCCAGTTCCGCTCTGCTGGGGAAGGTCACCGTGCCGGAGACGGCCAGGGCGGCTGCCAGCGGGGACGCCTTCGGATCGGGCGTTTTTCCGCTGCGCCCGTCGGTGTAGCAGTACCACGGGAACCCCTTGCCGATCTCCGGTGTCCAGAGCGCCTGGGCGAGGGACAGGTCCGCCTCGTACAGGACGTCGTGGAAGAACCCGATCAGTTCGCTGTGGGGCGGTGCGGGAATCCCGCCGTCCGGGGTGTCCGGTGCCCCGGACGGCGGAACCGCGCGTTCGGTGCTCCCGGACAGGAGTCCGCCGACCACGGCAAGCAGCACGCCGGCCGGTTCGTCGCGTGCGATCGGTCCCCGCACCAGTTCGGTGGCCAGTTCGGCACGTCTGCCCTCTGCCGGCAGGTCCACCCGCGCGGTGAACCCCAGTCGCGTCGCCGCCGGTGCCCCGTGCAGCGTCGTGACGATCAGCGACTCCTCCGGGTAGAACCCGAGCAGATGCGGGATGGCGGCCACGAACTCGGCCGGATCGGAGAGATGTACGGTTTGTTGCTTCGCCGAAGAACTCATACTTCCCGCATCGGCGGAAGGCACCGGAGACGAGAGCCGCGGTTCGCGAAGCTGTGGACGCCTCCGGGCGGTGTGGACGGGCACCGGCCCTCCGCGACTCGCCGAGGGCGCGGAACACGAGAAGCGGCCCGGCGGAGGTGCTCACTCCGCCGGGCCGCTCCCGCGTGGAAAAGGTGCTCGGAAGGTTCCCGGGCTCACGCCGGCCGAGCAGTCGAAGGCCTACTGGAACACCCCCCGCCCCGCGACCGCGGGCACGACCAGGCTGCTCTCCGACAGGTCGAGACTCAGCCCGGTTCCGGGCGCGGGCCGCAACGTGTACTCGTGATCGCTGGACAACACGACCATCCCGAGCCGATGCCCCCTTTCGAGCACGTAGTCGTCCGGCATCATCTCCACGTTCACCCGGTACCGCTGCCCCGGCTCGACCGGAGTGCTGCGTTCGACGGACCTCCTGTTCTGCGGATCGGCCCATCCCCGCGTGATCGGCTCGACCGAACCGTCCGGAGCACGGTCGACCAGCATCGCGGTCACGTTGGCCGCGGGCCGGTCGAAGGACAGGGCCAGCTCCGCCCGCGCGGTACCGCTGATCCGCACGGGGCGGGGCACGCCGCGGGTGAAGTAGGCCAGCCGGTGCGGTGAACGCCGGGCGCCGGCCAGTTCCCCGGCCGGCACGCTCGCGTCGTCGCGCAGTGTCTCCACCTCATCCCCGGAAGCGTGCCCGCGCGGGCTCAGCCCTCCCCTGGCGTCGCCGCCCGGGGTCGGGGTCAGCGAAACCTCCCGTGCCGCGGGGGCGGGCCACTCCCACTCCCGGTGCCAGCTGCCGTCGGCTCGCTGGATCGTCGCCCTGGGTTCGTAGGTCACCCCGTTGGACGCGCCGTGCAGGTAGTGCGTGAACCAGCGGTTCAACGTGCGCAGCCACTCCTGCTTCCTGATCCCGATCGGATCGCGGTGTCCCCGCTGGTGCCACCAGATCCGGTGCTGCACGCCCTGCTCGCGCAGCGCGCGGTACCACTGGGCCGCCTGCCTCGTCTTGACGTTCCAGTCGTTCAGGCCGTGCACCGACAGCACCGACGCCTCGATCCGGTCCACATCGTCGAGGTAGTTGCGCTCGTCCCAGAACTCGTTGTAGTCGCCGGTCAACCGGTCCTGCCCGGAGCGGAGACGTTCCGTCGCCGCCGCGCAGTCGCGGTCGTTGGTGTGCACGTACTTCGCCAGCACGTCTGCGTCCTCGCCCTGGTACCCGCCCGGCGCCACGACGGCCCCGTCCGAGCGGTAGTAGTCGTACCAACTGGATATCGCCCCGATGGGCACGATCGTCTCGAGGCCATCGACCCCCGTGGTGGCCACCGCGTTCGGCAGTGTCCCGTTGTAGGAGACACCCATCATCGCGACCTTGCCCGTGGACCAGTCCGCCCGGACCGGTTCGCCGTTCGCGTCGTGGCCCGGGGCCCGGCCGTTCAGCCAGTCCACGACCGACTTGGCACCCAGGGTCTCGTTCCGCCCTCCCGAGGTCGGGCAACCGTCCGACGCCCCGCTGCCCAACGACTCGGCGTAGACGACGGCGTACCCCCGCTCCAGCAGGAAACGCTGGTATTCCCAGTCGATCGCGGCGTTGGACGACCGCGGAGAAGCCTCCGCGGTTCCGGCCGACCGGGCCGCGGCCCGGTCCGGCACGTACAGTTCCCGGTCCACGTCGTGGTTCGAGACGGGATTGCCACCCGCGGAGTAGGGGCTGGCCCGGTAGACGACGGGCACGCGCATCCCCCGTTCGGTCCCCTTCGGACGGACCACCTGGACGTGCACCCTGTCGTCCCGGCCGTCGTCGTCACTGTCCACGTTCGCCGTCACGAACAGGTCCTGCCGCACCGCTTTCGACGCATCGAACACCGGCTGGGCGGCACCGTTCTCGATGACGGGGGCGGACGGTTCGGGTTCGGCGTCCGCCGTGGGAACACCGAGCAGCGGTAGGACGACCACCGCGGAGAGAAGAGCGGTTCGCGCTCGCCACATGCGAACTCCCCATCAGGTTTCCAAGGACGATCAGCAGCTTGCCAGCCACATCGGCGATGTCAATCACGCAGCGCGGCGTTTTCCAGCCAATCCGCGCCGCGCAGTGATCGTCTGCAAAGGACAGTCCGGGAGGGCGGGTCCGTACGGACGGGGCCGGAAAGCTCCCCGGACGCGGGCACTGCCTTCTGGGACGGGACGAGAACGGCGCTCCCCGGCGCGGCGACGGAGCGGGAACCTGCCGCGGGACGGACCCGGGGCTGAGGGCGGAGAGCTGACGGCGCGGTACGACGCCCGGTGGGCCGGCGTCGCGCTCGACGCACACAACGGGCCCTCCGCCGGGAGCCGGAGGCGGCGCCCCGCGAACGCCTCCGGAACGAGCGAAGGGGAGCCGGCCGTCGTGGCCGACTCCCCTGTCGAGCCCGAGCCGGGAGAACCCGCTCTCGGAGCTCACCGTGCTCGGTCGATCGCTCAGCTGCAGCCCGAGGTGGCTCCGCAGCCCTCACAGAGGTAGCACGCCCCGGAGGGCCGCATCTTGGTACCGCAGGTCATGCACAGCGGGGCGTCGGCGGCCTTGCCCAGCTTCAGCTCCAGCAGCTCGGTCGAGCTCCCCGCGTCCGAGTCGTCGCTCGGGTTCTGCACCACGGGCTTGGGCTGCTCGGCGTACTCCACCGAACCACGCATCGAGTCCAGCTGGTTCTGCTCCTGCCCCGCCTCGGCACCGTTGGTCTGCTCGGTGCGCTCGGCGGCGGTGAAGATGCCCAGCTGGGCCCGCTTCTCGTAGGACAGGTGATCCAGCGCGAGCCTGCGGAACAGGTAGTCCAGCACGCTGCTGGCCATGCGCACGTCCGGATCGTCGGTCATACCGGCGGGCTCGAACCGGACGTTCTGGAACTTGGAGACGTAGAACTCCAGCGGGATCCCGTACTGCAGACCGACCGAGATGGACATCGCGAACGCGTCCATCACACCGGCGAGCGTGGACCCCTGCTTGCCGAGCTTGATGAAGATCTCGCCGAGACCGTCGTCCGGGTAGGAACCCGCGTGGAGGTACCCCTCGGCGCCGCCGACCGTGAACGAGATCGTCTGGCTCGGGCGCTTCTTGGGCAGGCGCTTGCGCACCGGGCGGTACTCGATCTCCTTCTCGACCTGCTTCTCGCCCTTCTCCTTGCCCCCGCTGCCCGCGGACAGCGGCTGACCGACCTTGCAGTTGTCCCGGTAGATGGCCAGTGCCTTGAGGCCGAGTCGCCAGCCCTCGAAGTAGATCTCCTGGACGTCCTCGACCGTGGCGTGCTCGGGCATGTTCACGGTCTTGGAGATAGACCCGGACAGGAACGGCTGCACCGCGGCCATCATGCGGACGTGCCCCATCGGGGCGATGGAGCGCTCACCCATCGCGCAGTCGAACACCTCGTAGTGCTCCGGCCGCAGCCCCGGCGCGTCCACCACGTGACCGTGCTCGGCGATGTACTCGATGATGGCCTCGGCCTGCTCGTCCGGGTAGCCCAGCGCGCGCAGCGCGCGCGGGACCGTCCGGTTGACGATCTGCATCGAGCCGCCACCGACCAGCTTCTTGAACTTGACCAGGGCCAGGTCCGGTTCCACACCGGTCGTGTCGCAGTCCATCATCAGGCCGATGGTTCCGGTCGGAGCCAGCACGGAGGCCTGCGCGTTGCGCCAGCCGTTCCGCGCGCCGGTCTCCAGCCCCTCCTGCCACACCTGGGTGGCCAGGTCGTGCACGTGGACGTCGTTGTGGTGGTAGGTCCGCACCAGATCGTTGGCGGCCGCGTGCTTGCGCATCACACGCTGGTGGGACTCGGCGTTGCGCGCGTAACCCGCGTACGGCCCCACCGCACCGGCGAGTTCGGCGGAACGCTTGTAGGCGGCCCCCGTCATCAGCGAGGTGACAGAGGCGGCGAGCGCCCGACCGCCGTCGGAGTCGTAGGCGTGACCGGTGGCCATCAGCAGCGCGCCGAGGTTGGCGTACCCGATTCCGAGCTGGCGGAAGTCCCGCGTGGTCCGCGCGATCGACTCCGTGGGGAAGTCCGCGAAGCAGATCGAGATGTCCATCGCGGTGATCACGATCTCGACGGCGCTCTTGAACAGCTCCGCGTCGAAGGTGAGGTCCTCGCGCAGGAACTTCATCAGGTTCAGCGAGGCGAGGTTGCAGCTGGAGTTGTCCAGGTGCAGGTACTCCGAGCAGGGGTTCGAAGCGCTGATCCTGCCGGACTCCGGGCTGGTGTGCCAGTCGTTGATGGTGTCGTCGTACTGGATGCCCGGATCCGCGCACTCCCAGGCGGACTTGGCCATCTTGTTGAACAGGTCCCTGGAGCGGAGCGTGTCCGTCACCGACCCGTCGGTGCGTGCCCGCAGCCCGAACTGGCCGTCGCTCTCGACGGCGCGCATGAACTCGTCGCTGACCCGCACCGAGTTGTTCGCGTTCTGGTACTGCACGGAGACCATGTCGGAACCGCCGAGGTCCACGTCGAAGCCCGCGTCGCGCAGGGCGCGGATCTTGTGCTCCTCCCTGGACTTGGTCTCGATGAACTCCTCGACGTCCGGGTGGTCGACGTCGAGCACGACCATCTTGGCGGCGCGCCTGGTGGCCCCGCCGGACTTGATGGTGCCCGCCGAGGCGTCGGCGCCGCGCATGAACGAAACCGGCCCGGACGCGGTTCCCCCGGAGGACAGCAGTTCCTTGGAGGAGCGGATGCGGGAGAGGTTCAGCCCCGCTCCGGAGCCTCCCTTGAAGATCAGCCCCTCCTCCTTGTACCAGTCGAGGATCGACTCCATCGTGTCGTCGACCGACAGGATGAAGCAGGCCGAGACCTGCTGCTTGGAGCTGGTCCCCACGTTGAACCACACCGGCGAGTTGAAGCTGAACACCTGGTGCAGCAGCATGTAGGTCAACTCGTGCTCGAAGATCTCGGCGTCGGTCTCGGAGGCGAAGTAGCCGTGTTCGAGACCGCTGTGCACGTAGGTCTTGACCACGCGGTCGATGAGCTGCCGCAGGCTGCTCTCGCGTTCCGGCGTGCCGAGTGCGCCACGGAAGTACTTGCTCGTGACGATGTTGGCCGCGTTCAGCGACCAGAAGTCCGGGAACTCGACGTCGCGCTGCTCGAAGTTGACCGAACCGTCGCGCCAGTTGGTCATCACGACATCACGGCGCTCCCAGGTCACCTCGTCGTAGGGGTGCACTCCCTCGGTCGTGTAAACACGCTCGACCCGGATTCCCGCCGTGCGGGTTCCTGCCTCCGACTCCCCTGCGGAGGCCGGACTACCGACGGTCTCTGTCATGGCGTGGGTCTCTCCCTCGTCGCTCGCTCTCCTGCTGCCACCGTCCGGGTTCCCCGTCCGGCTCGGTCGCTTCTTTCCCTGCTCGGGGCCGCCCGCGTGGGCCACCCGCTTGCGTTTGGCCGCGCCGTTCCGGCGCTGTGCCGCTCCCCGCCCCGGTTTAGGCATTCGCGTCCGCTTCGCTCCTTCGACCGGGCTGCTCGTCCGTGTCGGCCCCGCTCCGCGGAGTCACCTCCGCACCGGCGGTGTCGTCGGGATCCTCGTCGGCGTCGCGCAGGTCCGCGATCTCCCGCTCGAAGTCCTCGACCGAGGTGAACGACCTGTACACGCTCGCGAACCGCAGGTAGGCGACCTCGTCCAACTCGCGCAGCGGCCCGAGGATCGCCAGTCCCACCTCGTGGCTGGGCACTTCCGGCACCCCCAGCGACCTGATCGTCTCCTCCACCCGGTGGGCGAGCTGCTGCAGCGCGTCCTCCTCCACCGGACGTCCCTGGCAGGCGCGGCGCACCCCCCGAACGACCTTGTCCCGACTGAACGGCTCGGTCACCCCCGAGCGCTTCACCACCGTGAGAACCAGTTCCTCGACCGTGGTGAACCTGCGGCCACAGCTCGCACAGGACCGCCTGCGCCGAATCGACTGCCCTTCCTCCACCTCGCGGGAGTCGACGACGCGCGAGTCGTCACCTCGACAGAACGGACATCGCAACGCGAGTCATCTCCTCGACACAACCCGACCGGCCACCGGTGCGCATCACGCAACACACTTCGTCGTGCGGACAGTCGGCACGATAAGACTCGGACAACCGCTCACCGGCCAGTATACCCAAGTCATTGATTAATTACACCGATGAAACTACTAGATGTTGTGGTCGACTTTAGCTCCCGGGGCCATCCTAAGCAAATCGGGGCCCGGTTTTCCGGCGACTCGCCGAAGCGGCGGGCACAAGCCCTCGAATCCGCCGAAGTCCCCTCGGAAAGGAGCGCCGAACCCCCGAATCCCCCCGGAGGGAAGCCGCCGCGAACACGGAAAGCGCCCCCCACGCACGACGCGGGGAGGAACACGGACACCGATCGAGTGAGTTCGTGGACGGACCGGTCGAGCGCTCGGGCACGTCGACGCATCGCGGGAACCGAGTCCCGGACAGCCGCTCGCCCGGGAAGGACCGGGCGGGTACTCGACTCGCCCCGCACGCGGACGAGCGGTCGACGGCCCCGCCGGCACGCCCCTCGGGAAAATACCGCGCCGGAGATCGCGCGAAACCGCGGCTCCCCTCGGCCCACGCCGGAGGGGACCCGAAAAGCAAACCTGTGACCAGCTGTTCCGCGGAAAACGGACCCGACAGGCGGCCGAGGCGGTGGGCACTCACGCGCGAGCGAGACATCTCGCACCCGACCCTGTAACGGTGCCGCCGAAGGCAACGAAGTCGAACACCAGTACGAGTGGTGTACCATCGGTCTCGAACGAACGCGGAAAACACCGGGCGGAGTCGCAACCGACTCACTCGAACTGGTGTTTGGTGTCGTCTCCCCGTGCCGTCTACTGTGGAAATGTGCGTGCACGTGCGGACAGTGGTGGACAGGAGGCCGCGACGGTGAGTGACTCTTCCGACCCCGCCGGGCGCGGGGGCACCGAGGACGCCGCGGGGACGACCGCGTCGCCCGAGCGGTCCACCCGGACCGCGGAGACCGGGTACGACTCCGAGCTCACGGAACGCCAGCGCCGAGTCCTCGACACCATCCGCGGCTGGATGCACGATCACGGCTACCCGCCGAGCGTTCGGGAGATCGGCGACACCGTCGGGCTGACCTCGACCTCCTCCGTCGCCTACCAGCTGCGCGCGCTGGAACGCCGCGGCTACCTGCGCCGCGACCCGCACCGTCCCCGCACGGTCGGCGTGCTGACCGCGGAGGACACCTCCTCGTCCTCCGAGTTCGCCGAACGGGCGAATCCCGCCTACGTGCCGCTCGTCGGACGCATCGCAGCGGGCGGCCCCATACTCGCGGAACAGTCCGTCGACGACGTGTTCCCACTGCCCAGGGAGATCGTGGGTGAGGGCTCGCTGTTCCTGCTGAACGTGGTGGGCGACTCCATGATCGACCTGGCGATCACCGACGGGGACTGGGTCACCGTCCGCCAACAGCCCGACGCGGAGAACGGCGACGTGGTCGCCGCGATGATCGACGGAGAGGCCACCGTCAAAACCCTCAAACGCACCGAGGACCACGTGTGGCTGCTGCCGCACAACGCGGACTACGAACCGATCCTCGGTGACGAGGCCACCGTGCTGGGCAAGGTCGTGGCCGTTTTCCGGAAACTCTGACCGAGGTTCTCCGCTCTCCGCCACCCGACCCCCCGCGAGAGGGGCGAACGGAGAACACCGCTCAGCCGCCGCGCCGTCTGCGCAGGCGCGACACCACGGACAGCACGGCCAGCAGCGCGAACAGCCCACCCGCCGTCAGCGCGACCTCCCGTGTCGAGGGGGACCACCCCGCGGAGACGGATCCGTCCGAGTCGGCCCCTCCCCCGGTGGAGCCGTTTCCGGTGCCGCGCCCGTGGTCGGCCGCGAGCCCCACCGCGTTCGGCACCACACGCACCGGGGCCAGCTGCTCGGAAGCGGAGAGCAGGTCACCGTTCGGTTCGAAGGCGACCGCCTCACCCTGCGGTTCGTCGGCCAGCGGCACCCGCAGCGGATCACCGTCCAGGGCTTCGAGCACCTTGCCGTCCGGAGCCGGATACAGATAGACCTCGGTGTAGGTCCGGACGGCCACCACCTCGCGCCCGGAACTGACCGCGGCCCCCGTCACGGCCACCGAACCGAACGAACCGGGCAGCGGGCCACCGGGAGTGCCGGTCGACTCCAGACTCAACGTGCCCACCCGCTCCAGCTCCACCGGTGTCCCCTCGCTCGGTTCCGAAACCGGCCGGTAGATCCCGGCCTCCCCGAAGGGGTTCTTGGTGACGACGTGGGGCACGGAGTCCCGGCCGAGCAACAGCGCCTCCGCATCGTGCGGGCCGTCCGGGTACCGGAACCGGTAGAGCTTCGCGGTCCCCTCCTCCGGGGACAGCACGTGGGCGGCGACCGTTTCCCGCTTCCGGCTGTTGTCACCCGTGTCCGCCAGCCACAGCCTTCCGTCCTCCGCACGCGCGAGATCCTCGACGTCGTACGGGTCCACGTCCCAGCTGTGCGCGTCGACGATCGAGCAGTTCCGCGGGTCCACCTCGAAAACCCGCAGGGCGGTGCCGCCGTCGCCCACGGCGTACCAACCGCGTGGCCCCGCGGACAGCCCGGACAGCTCGGCCAGTCGCTCGTCCCGTGGAGTACAACCGGTTCGCGGGGCGGGAACCTCGGCCGCCGAAGCGCCCGGCCGGGCAGTAGCCTGCCCGGCCCCCGTGCAGACGGGGGCCGCTGCCAGGAGAAGCACGGCGGTCACACGCCCGAGCAGGACTTTGCTGTCCCGGTTCGCGTGGGTGGTTCCGTGGCGGAACCTCTCGCGGGCTCTCGCCGCGGGTGCCCCGACCTCGGGGAGCCACCTACACAACGTCGGGGCCTTCCTCGCGAGAGCACCACGGGAGAACCCGCGGCGGCGCCGGTGGGCGGGGTGGTGGTTTCGGCGCTCGCCGCGCCGAACGACACCAACCGGGCACCACATCGACGACCACACCAAGACCTAGCAAAACACCACTAGCCCGGACCTCAACCCGTCGTGGCGAACGGCTCGAGCGCGTTCGCCAGGTCGGTGCGCACCTTGGCACGGAGCCGCGTTCCCTCCGCGGTGTGCTCCCGCTCGACGAGCTCGCCCTCGGTGTGCACCCGCGAGACGAGCTCACCCCTGGTGTAGGGCACGAGCGCGTCCACGTAGACATCGGGCTTGGGGAGCCACTCGGCGATGGCCCGGTGCAGCTCGTCGATGCCCGCACCGGAGCGGGCCGAGACGAAGACGGCCTCGGGCAACAACCGCTTCAGCTCGGCGAACTTGGCCGTGTCCAGCGCGTCGGCCTTGTTCACCACCACCAGTTCCGGCGGAACGGCGCCCCCCTGCTCGGAGCCGATCTCGGAGACCACGTCCCTGACGGCACCGACCTGCTCCTGCGGAGCGGGGTCCGAACCGTCCACCACGTGCAACAGCAGATCGGCCCTGGTCACCTCCTCGAGGGTGGACCTGAAGGCCTCCACCAACTGGTGCGGCAGATGCCGGACGAAACCGACCGTGTCGCTGAGCGTGTAGGGCCTGCCGTCCACGGTCCGGGCCCGGCGGGTCGCCGGATCCAGCGTGGCGAACAGGGAGTCCTCCACCAGCAGACCGTTGCCCGTCAACGCGTTGAGCAGGCTGGACTTGCCCGCGTTGGTGTAGCCACCGATCGCCACGGAGGGAACGGCGTTGGCCACGCGCCGGGAACGCTTGGTCTCGCGGATCGTGCTCATCGCCGCGAGCTCCTTGCGCAGCTTGCTGATCCGCTTGTGGATACGCCTGCGGTCGGTCTCCATCTTGGTCTCACCGGGACCACGGGTACCGACACCGCCCTTACCGCCACCGGCACGACCGCCGGCCTGCCGGGACATCTTGTCACCCCAACCACGCAGCCTGGGCAGGTAGTACTGCAGCTGCGCCAGCTCCACCTGGGCCTTGCCCTCCTTGGAGTTGGCGTGCTGGGCGAAGATGTCCAGGATCAGGGCGGTGCGGTCCACGACCTTGAGCTTGAGCTTCTCCTCCAACTGCCTCAGCTGACCGGGGGCCAGCTCACCGTCGCAGATCACGGTGTCGGCGCCCGCAGCCAGGGCGATGTCCCGAAGCTCACGCACCTTTCCCGCACCCACGTAGGTCGCGGGATCGGGGCGGTCCTTGCGCTGGACCAGTCCTTCCAGCACCTCCGAGCCCGCTGTTTCGGCCAGCCGGCTCAGTTCGGCCAACGACGCCTCGGCCTGCGCCGAGGTCCCCTCGGTCCACACCCCGACGAGCACGACTTTCTCCAGCTGCAGTCGCCGGTACTCGACCTCGGTGACGTCGGAGAGCTCGGTGGAAAGACCGGAGACCCGCCGCAGGGACGCGCGTTCCTCCCGCTCCATCTCTCCGATGGAGGGTTCGTCCTCGGGCGCGTTCGGGGCCTCGTTGATCGCTTGCGTGTCGAAGCCGTCGGTATCGGCCACGCGCTCCGCGGTGTCGAAGCGCTCGTCGGTGAAGTAACGGTTGGTCAAGTGATCCTTACTCAGCTGCTCGTGGATCGTTCTCGAACTCGGCGCGTCCCTCCCGGGGTTCCACAGCCCCACCGGACATCCGCCGGGCTCCCCAGCTGAACCACCGGGGGCGGGACCACGGGAACAACCTCACCACCATGTATTATGGCACGTTCGTCGACCGCTTTTCAGGAAGTAACACTCGAAGCGGTCAGTGGCTCCTCGTCGAGCGAGCTCCACCACCCGGCATCCAGCCGTCCCCGCGCCACCAGTTCGGCGGGGCCGGTCAGGGTACTGGTGACCGGTGTGACCCGGACTTCGACGATTCCCCCCTGGACGTGCACGAAACGGGAACCGCTCTCCTCGCCCGCCGCGCGCACCACCGCCGCGGTCGCCGCCACCGTCCCGGTCCCGCACGAACGGGTCTCGCCGACCCCTCGTTCGTAGACCCGCATGCGGATCCGCTCGTCGTCGAGCGGCTCCACGAGTTCGATGTTCACCCCGTCCGGGAACAGATCCGGGTCGTACCCCGGCTGCACCGACAGGTCGAGCTCGGCGAGCTCGCCGGTCAGACAAACCAGATGGGGGTTTCCCAGGTCCACGGACAACGCCGACATGGCGTACCCGGCGACGGTGACGCTGGAGTGCCCGTGCACGGCGGCCGAGCCCATGTCCACCGTCACCCGCCCGTCCGGTTCCACCACCACGGTGCGCACCCCCGCACGGGTACCGACGGGAACACTTCCGGTGGAGACCAGCCCCGCGTCGAACAGGTACCGCGCGAACACCCGGACCCCGTTTCCGCACATCTCGGCCACCGAGCCGTCGGCGTTGCGGTAGTCCATGAACCAGGCGTCGGCGGGAACGTCGGCAGGCGGTTCCTCCTCCAGCAATCCGCTCGGCACCACGCGCAGCACCCCGTCGGCCCCCAGGCCGCGCCTCCGGTCGCACAGTGCCCGCACGCGCCGAGCCGTCAGCTCCAGTTCCCCGCGCGGATCGGGCAACACGACGAAGTCGTTCTCGGTGCCGTGCCCCTTGAGAAATTCCGGTCCCGCGTAAGACTGCACCGGACCAGTCTAGCCGTCGCCCACCGGGACGTGACCCACCCGACCGCCCGCCCGGCTCACCCGGCGTCCGCGCGCTCCAGCAGGCTCAGCACCGCCTCACCCGGAGCATCGGCGGTCGCGTCCAGCCAGTGAATCCGCCCGTCCCTGCGGAACCAGGACCGCTGCCTGCGCACGAACCTCCTGGTGAGCCGGGCCGTCTCCGCGGCGGCCTCGCTCATGTCCCCGGAGGAGTCCAGTTCGGCCAGCACCTGCTGATAACCCAGCGCCCGCGACGCGGTGCGCCCGTGGCGCAGCCCGACGCGCTCGAGCTCGCGCACCTCCTCCACCAGCCCCTCGTCGAACATCTCGGCCACCCGTGCGTTGATCCGCTCGTCCAGTTCGGCGACCGGGCGGTCCAGACCGACCAGCAGGGTTCCGTACCTGGGGGGTCCCGGTTCGGGGAGGTTGGCCGAGAACCGCCTCCCGGTGATCTCGATGACCTCCAGCGCCCGGACGAGTCTGCGCCCGTTGGTGGACGGTATGGACTCGGCCGCGGGGGGATCCAGCTCGGCGAGCTCCCGGTGCAGCCGTTCGGTGCCGACCAGCTGGAGGTGCTCCTCCCAGCGAGCACGCACCTCCGGGTCCGTCCCCGGGAAGTTCAACTCGTCCAGCAGTGCCTGGACGTAGAGACCGGAGCCGCCGACGACGATCGGCGGAACCCCTGCTCCCAGCAGTCGCTCGACGACCTCCCTGGCCTGCCGCTGGTACGCGGCCACCGAGGCGTTCTCGGTCACATCGAGCACGTCCAGCTGGTGGTGCGGAATCCCCCGGCGCAGCTCGGGAGGGGTTTTGGCCGTCCCGATGTCCATGCCCCGGTAGAGCTGCATGGCATCGGCGTTGACGATCTCACCTCCGAGCCGTTCGGCCAGCCACAGGGCCAGCTCGGACTTCCCGGTTGCCGTGGGGCCGACAACGGCTACGGGGCGCTGCATCATCGCGGACACGTTCCCAGCCTAGAAAGTTCCCGGGGAACCGTCCGCGCGGTGGTCGGCCACCAGCGCCGCGACGCTCCCCCGCCACCGGGCACGGCTACTCCGCGCGTGTCCACACCGCCACGTGGTACCCGACACCGAACGGCGTGGCGGAGTGGAGCAGTTCCCCGCTCCAAGCGGCGTCGTCGGACTCGACCAACCCGGCGAGACTCCACAAGGCCGCCCTCCCCACGACTCCCGAACGCTCCGCCGAACCGGCGTCCAGCGCATCCAGCTTCCCCGAGCCGGGCACGGCCAGGCCGTCACGGATCAGCTCCGCCACCCCCTCGGGATCTCCCTCCCGCTCGTAGTCGCCGAAGCGGCGCGGGCCGTCGGCGAGGACCAGCAGCCCCGCCGGTTCACCCCCGGCGGAGTTCGACAGCCCGGCACCGACCTGGCCGGCGACCGCGGGGGAGGCCTCCTCGTCCAGCAGTCGCATCCGCACGCTGTCAGCTCCCGCCACTCCCCGCAGCCATCCGGCGACCAACGCGGCCAGGGGAAGCTCGTCGTCCCCGCAGCCCCGACTCGCCCCGGCCCGGAGAGAAACCGCGACGTCGACGCCGAAACCGGCGAAGGTTCCCGTGCTCTCGGGAGAGAGCTCACCGCTCACCCGTCGATCGGTGCCGATCGCCAACCAGTCCCCGGAGACCTCCGCGAGGGC
This sequence comes from Actinopolyspora biskrensis, assembly GCF_013408175.1. Lineage (GTDB taxonomy): Bacteria > Actinomycetota > Actinomycetes > Mycobacteriales > Pseudonocardiaceae > Actinopolyspora > Actinopolyspora biskrensis. The sequence goes on along the minus strand of NZ_JACBYW010000001.1, from coordinate 92,112 downwards.
GGACACTGCGCGGAGGCAGGCCGCGCGCAGCTCTTCGGTCTCCGGCCTGGAGCGCACGGTCAGCTCCGGCACCAGCAGGGGCGGTTGGGGCACCACGGCGACACGGCTAATCACACCGTCGAACAGTAGAGGCCCGCTCCGGAACGCGAGGGGACGGGCGGGCCCGGTTGGCTCGGACCGAAGTTTCCGCGCCGTCCGCGCCGGAGCACCACGCCGGTCCGCGACACGGCGGGAAGGCATCGATCGGCGCGGAAAGGGATTCCTGGCTCCACAGCTGTGGTGCCGTCCAATATCGTGGTGGGGCACACTCGTAGCGAGAGCTGTCACCGGGCGTCATCGGCCGCACCGGAACCGCGCCCCGCCGATGCCGGCACCGCGGACTGGTCGATGTGCGACCCGACTGTTTGAATGCGCCGACGGCGGCACATCCGACCACGTGCCGCCGCGTGCTGGGCCCCGCCACGGCGGGGCGCTCGTGCTCGGCACGAGCACCTGAGCGGGCAGAAGGAGGAAGCCGGCCATGACAGACCAGGACACGACGCCGAACACCGCCGACGCTTCGGCGGCCGCGGACTCGACAACGAGCGGTTCGGGACGCGGCGCCGCGCCCGCGGTACCGATCGCCTCCAGCGATCCGGCGCACTGGGGCCGGGTCGACTCCGAAGGCCAGGTCTACGTGCACACCTCGACCGGGGAACGTTTCGTCGGATCCTGGCAGGCGGGTGAGCCGACCGAAGGGCTCGCCCACTTCGCGCGGCGGTTCGACGATCTGCGCACCGAGGCCGAGCTGCTCGAGACACGGCTCTCGACGGGCTCGGGCGATCCCAAACAGGCGCTGTCCAACGCCAAGCACCTGCGCGACGGACTGCCCGAGGCCTCGGTGGTCGGTGATGTGGACTCGTTGGCCGCGCGCATCGACCACATCGTCGAACGGGCCGAGCACGCGGTGGAACACGCCAAGGCCGAGCGGGAGAAGGCCCGGGCAGACGCGGTGGCCCGCAAGGAAGCGCTGGTCGCCGAAGCCGAACAGATCGGCGCCGAGGCCACCAACTGGAAGGCCGCCGGAGATCGGCTCAAGGCAATCTTCGACGAGTGGAAAACCGTCAAGGGGGTGGACCGCAAGACGGACGAGGCGCTCTGGAAGCGGTTCACCAAGGCCAGGGACGCCTTCAACCGACGCCGCGGATCGCACTTCGCCGAGCTGGACCGGCAGCGCAACGTCGCCAAGGAGAGCAAGCAGGAGCTGGTGAACGAGGCCGAGTCGCTGACCGAGTCCACGGACTGGGGGCCGACTGCGGACCGCTACAAACAGCTCATGACGGAGTGGAAGTCCGTGGGTCGAGCGCCCAGGGACAGCGACGAGGCGCTCTGGAAGCGGTTCCGAGCCGCTCAGGACCGGTTCTTCTCCCGGCGCTCCGAGGCGTTCGCCGAACGCGACGCGGAGTTCGCCGAGAACGCCAGGTTGAAGGAGGAGCTGCTCGCCGAGGCCGAGCGGATCGATCCCGCCGCCGACCTGAGCGCGGCCCAGTCGCAGTTGCAGCGCATCCAGCGGCGCTGGGACGAGATAGGCAAGGTTCCGCGGGAACGGATGCGCGAGCTGGAAGGACGGCTGCGCGCGGTCAACGACCGGGTCCGGTCGACCGAGCAGACCAGGTGGCGCCAGACCGACCCGGAGGCGCAGGCACGGGTCGAGCAGTTCCGGGAACGCGTGGAGCAGTACGAGCAGCAGGCGCAGAAGGCGCGCTCGGCCGGCGACGAGAAACGTGCCAAGGAAGCCGACCGGCAGGCTCAGCAGTGGCGGGAGTGGCTGACAGCCGCGGAGAACGCGCTGGCCGACAGGTGAACGGGGCCTGACTCCGTGGCTCGGTTCCCGGGAGGGGGCCGAGCCACGGAAGCCCTTCACCCGGCCGCGTCGCGGACCGCTTCCTTCCGGCGGTTCACGGACGGGACCAGGCGATCCGCAACCACTGGCTGGCCAGGACGGCCATCGAGATCACGGCGAGCACCAGCCCGATGGAGGGACCGGCCTGGTCCTGGGGGACCGTCTGCCGCGACCAGATCGCGATGACCCCCTCGACGGTCACCACCGAACACGTCATGGCGGTCACCCAAGAGAGCGCCCACCGCCTGGTCGCCAGCGTCAACGCGCCGAGCAGCACTCCGGCTACGGTGGCGTTGATCGAGAAAAGCCGCGGCAGCAGCTTGATCTCCAGGGCCGGATCGGCCTGCCCCGAGACCACCTGCCAACCGCTCGCACCGCCGACCCACGGCAGGACCGCGGTGAGCACCAGCACCAGCATGACTCCGGTGATCACCAGAGCACGGCCGCCGGGGTCGATCCTGCGACTCATGTCCCGCTCGGCACGCGACAGGTCGGCACGGAACCGCTGCTGTTCACCGGACTGGTCCACCACGGCGTCCTCCTCTGGGATCTTCCCGGCCCGCGCATTGTCACTCAACAGCCGCACCCCTGCTCCGCGGACTCGGCGGGCCCGGCGGACGGAGCCCCGAAAGTGGGAAGCCCGAGACCGACCCCCGAAGTCTTGGGGCGCTGCCCGACCTCCCAGTGGTCCCCCGCCTTCGTGCGGCGGTGTTCGCTCACCCCGTCGTCGGCGAGCAGGTGGTGCGGAGCCGCCTGGCTGACCCTGGTGCGCACCACGTCCCCGGGCCGGATCCGGTCCTCGACCTCCCCGCTCGGGGTGAAGTGCACCAGACGGCCGTCCCTGGCACGTCCCGACCAGCGGGCGGTGTGGGCGTTCTTGCGTCCGGCCCCCTCGGCGACGAGCAGTTCGACCTCGCTTCCGACCAGCTCGGAGTTCGCCTCCAGCGAGATCTCGTTCTGCAGCTCGATCAGCCGGTCGTAACGCTGCTGCACCACTTCCTTGGGGAGCTGTCCCTCCATCTCCGCGGCCGGGGTGCCCGGACGCTTGGAGTACTGGAAGGTGAAGGCGCTGGCGAACCGGGCCTTGCGGACCACGTCGAGGGTCGCCTCGAAGTCCTCCTCGGTCTCGCCGGGGAAACCGACGATGATGTCGGTGGTGATCGCCGCGTGCGGCATGGCCGCGCGCACCTTGTCCACGATGCCGAGGTAGCGCTCGGCGCGGTAGGAACGCCGCATCGCCTTGAGCATCCGATCGGAGCCCGACTGCAACGGCATGTGCAGCTGCGGACACACGTTCGGCGTCTCGGCCATGGCGGAGATGACGTCGTCGGTGAAGTCCCTCGGGTGCGGGGAGGTGAAACGCACGCGTTCCAACCCCTCGATGTCGCCGCAGGAGCGCAGCAGCTTGCCGAACGCGTAGCGGTCGCCGAACTCCACCCCGTAGGCGTTGACGTTCTGCCCCAGCAGGGTCACTTCCAGCACGCCCTCGGAGGCCAGCGCGCCGACCTCGGCGAGCACGTCCCCCGGGCGCCGGTCCTTCTCCTTGCCGCGCAGCGCGGGCACGATGCAGAAGGTGCAGGTGTTGTTGCAGCCGACCGAGACCGACACCCAACCGGAGTAGGCGGACTCGCGCCGCGCCGGGAGGGTCGAGGGGAACTTGTCCAGCGACTCGAGGATCTCGACCTCGGCCTCCTCGTTGTGCCGGGCGCGTTCGAGCAGCGTCGGCAGCGAGCCGAGGTTGTGCGTGCCGAAGACCGCGTCGACCCACGGCGCCCGCCGCACGATCTCGCCGCGGTCCTTCTGCGCGAGGCAACCGCCGACAGCTATCTGCATGCCGGGGTTCTCCTGCTTTGCGGAGCGCAGTCGGCCCAGATTGCCGTAGAGGCGGTTGTCCGCGTTCTCCCGCACGGCGCAGGTGTTGAACACGACCAAGTCCGCGGTGCCCTCCTCGGAGGACCGCACGTAGCCCGCTTCCTCCAGCACGCCGGAGATCCGCTCCGAGTCGTGCACGTTCATCTGGCAGCCATACGTGCGCACTTCGAATGACTGAGGCGCCCGGTTGTCCGTCACGCTCCCACCATATCCCCTGGTGGGAAGCGCTCTTTCGTGGTATGGGCGCAGCCGGTTCCCGCCGCCGCTCCGCCGGAGAGCGTCGCTGGTCACTGCCCCGGCCCCGCACGCGGAGGCGGCGGCCCGGCGCGGGAGCTCCGCTCACGATCCGGCCGGGGGTCCGCCCCGGCCGCCCCACGACGACCGACGCGGAAACCCTCCGCACCGGGAGTCGAGGACGGACCGTTCCACACCGCGCGTGACCGGACGATTCCCCCATGCGTTCGCGGAGCAGCCCCGCGGGCGAACGTAATCGAGTTGCAATCTCCGTTGACCGATCAGTGCTGGACTCACCGCCGTGCGCGGCTTAGGTTGCCGTCATCGTGTTCGCCGCTTCCGACCGGTCTGGAGATCGAATGACCGAAGCTTCCACGGATACACCGATGATCCGGGTGTCCGCGGTCGACAAGTACTTCGGCTCGCTGCACGTCCTCTCCGACATCGACCTGGAGATCCCGCGTGGACAGGTCGTGGTGGTTCTCGGCCCGTCCGGATCGGGCAAGTCCACCCTCTGCCGCGTGCTCAACAGGCTCGAGGTGGTGAGCTCGGGATCGATCCTCGTGGACGGTGTCCCGCTCCCGGAGGAGGGCCGGGCGCTCGCCGAGCTGCGCGCCGACGTCGGAATGGTGTTCCAGCAGTTCAACCTGTTCGCCCACAAGAGCATCATCGACAACGTCACGCTCGGCCCCGTCAAGGTCCGCAAACTGGGCAAGGACGAGGCGCGCGAAGAGGGAATGCGCCTGCTGCGTCGCGTGGGAATAGCGGACCAGGCCGAGAAGTACCCGGCACAGCTGTCCGGTGGTCAGCAGCAGCGCGCCGCGATCGCGCGAGCGCTGGCCATGCGCCCCAAGGTGATGCTCTTCGACGAACCCACCTCGGCACTGGACCCCGAGATGGTCAGCGAGGTCCTCGAGGTCATGGCCGACCTGGCCGAGGAGGGCATGACCATGCTGGTCGTCAGCCACGAGATGGGCTTCGCGCGGCGCGCTGCCCACCGGGTGCTGTTCATGGCCGACGGAGAGGTCGTCGAGGACACCACTCCCCGGCGGTTCTTCGAGGAACCGGAATCGGACCGCGCCAAGGACTTCCTCGGCAAGATCCTCACCCACTGACACCGAAAACCCCACGGACGCCGGCCGCCACAGCGGCCAACACTGGAAGGGACTCCCATGCGCAAAGGCAAGCTGACCGCTGCCGCCGTGGCGGCCTCGACGACCCTGCTGCTCGGTGCCTGCGGAGGCGGATCGAGTTCCGGGGGTTTCTCGGCTCCCGTCGCGGAGGACCCCTCGTTCGAGCAGGGCACGACCATGGCCCACTACGCCGAGCAAGGCGAGATCACCATCGGGACGAAGAAGGACCAGCCGCTGTTCGGCCTGCAGGGCCTGAACGGTGAGATGCAGGGCTTCGACGTCGCCATCGGCGAGATCATCGCGGGCCAGCTCGGCATACCCGCGGACAAGATCGTCTGGCAGGAGACCCCGAGCAAGAACCGCGAGAAGTACATTCAGGACGGCACGGTCGACATGGTCGTGGCGACCTACACGATCAACGACAAGCGCGCCGAGCGCGTGAGTTTCGCCGGTCCGTACTACGAGGCCGGTCAGGACCTGATGGTGCGCCAGGACAACGACTCGATCACGGGCGCGGAGTCGCTGCGGGACAGTGACGCCAAGGTCTGCTCGGCACACGGTTCCACCCCCTCCGAGCGGATCCGCGAGTACGTCGACGAGTCCAGGCTGGTGCTGTTCGACTCCTACTCCAAGTGCGCCGACGCGCTGAGCAACGGCCAGGTCCAGGCCGTCACCACCGACGACGCGATCCTGATGGGACTGGTCAGCGAACGCGAGGAGGACCAGTTCAAGGTGGTCGGCAACACCTTCAGCGAGGAGCCCTACGGCGTGGGCATCCCCAAGGGCGACGCGGACTTCTGCGAGTTCGTCAACGAGAGCCTGCGCACCGCCGCGGAGAACGGCAGCTACGCGGAGGCGTGGAACACCACCGCGGGGCAGGTCTCCGAGAGAACCCCGGAACTGCCCGAACTCCGGTCCTGTAGCTGATCCGTCTTTCCGCTGAACGGAGCCTGTTCACGCCACCGGTTCGCGCCCGGTGAGGGGCGGTCCGGGGCGTGCGAGTCGCGCACCACGCCTTCCGGGACTCGCCGGGTGCCCGGCCCGCTCCCGGCCCGGCGAGCCGACCGCGGAACAGGTTCCGCAGAGGGGCATCGGCGACTCCGGTGCCCCTTTCTGTTGGCTGGAGTGAACCGTGCAAGTCCTCACAGAGAACTACCAACTCTACCTGAACGGTATCTGGACCACGCTGCAGATCTGCTTCTACGCGGGGCTGCTGACCCTGCTCGTGGGCACGGCCGTAGCGGGATGCCGCGTCTCGCCGCTGGCTCCGCTGCGCGCCTTCGGCACCGCCTGGGTGACGGTGTTCCGCAACTGCCCGCTGGTGGTGGTGCTGTTCTTCATGGCGTTCGCGATCCCCACGCTCGGGCTCAACGCCTCCTACTTCGTGTTCGGAACCATCGGCCTCGCGCTGTACACCTCGGCTTTCGTCTGCGAAGCGATCCGCAGCGGCATCAACTCCGTCTCACCGGGACAGGCCGAGGCCGCCCGCTCGATAGGGCTCGGTTTCACGCAGACCCTGCGTCTGGTGATCCTGCCGCAGGCAGTGCGCAGCATCGTCCCCCCGCTGGGCAGCGTGATGATCGCGATGATCAAGAACTCCGCCATCGCGGGGGCCTTCGGAGTCGGAGGGGACCTGTACGAGACCGGGACCCGGTTGTCCTCCGCACAGGGTGAGGCGATCGTGCCGGTGCTGCTGGGCGTGGCCCTCGGTTACCTGATCATCACCATCCCGGCGGGGCTGCTGCTGGGGTACGTGGAACGGAAGGTGGCGATCGCGCGATGACCGACTCGGTGCTGTACGAGGCCCCCGGGCCACGAGCCAGGCGCCGGGCGCGCTACGCGAGCGTCGTGACCGCGCTCGTGCTGCTCGCGGGGCTGACCTGGGCGCTGTACCGTTTCGCCGCGGAAGGCGAGTTCGCCTACGACAAGTGGGGGGCGCTGGTCGACCCCACGAACGAGAACTTCAGCGCGCTGTGGACGCTGCTGGGCGGAGGGCTCGTCAACACGCTGACGGCGGCGGGCTGGTCCATCCTGTTCTCACTGGTGATCGGCACTCTGCTCGCGCTGACCCGGATCACGGCCGCCGCGTGGTACCGCTGGGCGGTCGTCGGGGTGATCGAACTGCTGCGCGGTACGCCCGTGGTCGTGCTGATCTTCTTCTCCGCCCAGGCGCTGCCCGCGTTCGGGCTGGACATCTCCCTGATGTGGGCCCTCGTCGTCGGGTTGACCGCGTACAACTGCGTGATCATCGCCGAGATCGTGCGCGCCGGCATCGCCGCGCTCCCCAGTGGACAGAGCGAGGCCGCCTACGCGGTGGGGATGCGCAGACACCAGGTGATGTTCAGCGTGCTGCTGCCGCAGGCCTTCCGCGCGATGCTGCCCGCGCTGATAAGCCAGCTGGTCGTGGTGCTCAAGGACACCTCGCTGGGCTTCACCATCAGCTACCCGGAGTTCGTGCAGCGCGGGGAGATCGCCATCGAGAACCTCGGCAACCAGATCCAGGTCTACCTGGTGGTGGCCGTGGTGTTCATCCTGATCAATTACACGTTGAGCAGGGTCGCGGTCCGCACCGAGCGCGCGCTGAGCAGGGGCCGCAAGTCCTCCGCCACCGCACGGGAGCCCGAGAGCGCCGCGGCCACGGGAGACTGACCGGTGTTTCCCGCTCGGTTCGCGCGGGTGGCCACCTGGTGCGACCACCCGCGCGAACCGAGCGGGGCCCCTACTCCCCGGACAGTTCGGGGGGCCGTGCGCTCGGCCGTCGTTCCAGCAACGTCCGCTCCGCGGCGTGCTGCCAGCTTCCGTCCGCCACGGCCTCGCCCAGGACCTTCCGCAGCCGCGCGCGGAACTTCTCGTCCCCCGGCTCGACACCGACGAGACGCTCGGCGCGCCCACCGGCGGAGCCGGTGGTCACCACGTAGGGAGCCACCACGCGCACCCCGTCCGCTCCGCGTTCGACGCCGCCGAGCTGCACGTCCACGCTGCCGCGGGAAACCGCCCCGCTGCGCAGGCCCGGCGGAAGACGTCGAAAAGCGAGCTGCTCGCGTGGGTCCATCCCCAGTCCTTCGGCGAGGATCCGGGCGATCCGCACGTCGAAACCGCGGTACTGCCCCTCGGACCGGCGCACGAAGTCGGGGGCGTCCGTGGGGACGCCGACCAGCAGGGTTCCACGGCGCCGGATCTCGGCGACCGCGGGCGACTCTGGCAGTTCGTCACCGGCCGCCGCCCCGGGGCTTTCCACAGCGGACGAAATCGCCCCCGCTCCGCGCCCCGGGGGCGCGAGCTCGGCCGCCCCGCCGCCCCCGGCCCCACCACATCCGGACAGCACCGAGACGAGCACCGCACCCACCACCGTCACCGAGATCGCTCTACCCCACATACCCGCGATCCTCGTGGCCTTCGGGGCCCGTGTCCACTTACCTGACGTGACGTCAAGAGGTTTGCGCGGATTGGTTCGCGTGGGTGGTTGCGTGGCGGCGGCGACCGCGCAGGTGGGGAAAGCGGCCTCGAAGCTCGCCCGACGACCGACCCCGACCGAGCGAGCGCTCGGCCCGATCCGCGCGGGCGCTAAGGTAGGCTGAGTGCCATCTGGATCGGTTGTGATGCGTGTTCGACACGGGTTAGGGTCACACCGATCCGCACCAGTCGAGGCGCCAACGTCGTCGCCCACCCGTAGGAGCTCCTCCACGGAACCGGCTTTTCGGCCCGAATGCCCGGATCGGAGACGGTGACCCGTTCCGAGACCGGATCGATGCGTTGCCAAGCAGCGGGGCACGCGGCACGGCCGCTCGAGGCGCTCTCCCGGCACGGCAAGGTATCGAGCCGACCACCAGGGTCGTCCGGCCAGTCGTGAACGACCTCCAGCACACATCCCCGTACGCATCGGGAGGCGATGAATGTCCCAGGTCAGCTTGCACCCCGTGATCCGACGTGTCACCGAACGCATCGCCGAGCGCAGCGCCGACTCGCGCCGCGAGTACCTCGAACGGATCCGGGCCGCGAAACGCACCGAACCAGCCAGAGCCGACATGGCCTGCAGCAACCTCGCACACGGTTTCGCCGCGATCAACGGCACCGACCGCGAGTCAGTCAAGGGGCTCGTGCGCCCCGGCGTGGCCATCGTCTCCGCGTACAACGACATGCTCTCGGCGCACAAGCCGTACGCGGAGTTCCCCCAGTGGATCAAGGAAGCCGCACGCGGCGCGGGCGGGGTCGCCCAGTTCGCCGGCGGCGTCCCCGCCATGTGCGACGGCATCACCCAGGGACGCACGGGCATGGAGCTGTCCATGTTCTCCCGGGAGGTCATCGCCATGGCCACCGGCGTGGCCCTGTCCCACGAGATGTTCGACTCGGCGCTGCTGCTCGGCATCTGCGACAAGATCGTCCCCGGACTGCTGATGGGCGGGCTGTCCTTCGGCCACCTCCCGATCACACTGGTGCCGGCCGGGCCGATGCCCTCCGGGCTCCCGAACAGTGAGAAGAGCAGGATCCGGCAGTTGTTCGCCGAGGGGAAGGCCACCAGGGAGGAGCTCCTCGAGGCGGAGGCCGCCTCCTACCACTCCCCCGGGACCTGCACCTTCTACGGAACGGCCAACTCCAACCAGCTCGTCGTCGAGACGATGGGACTGCACCTGCCGGGAGCCACCTTCGTCCACCCCGGGACACCGCTGCGCAAGGCGCTGACCGAGGAGGCGGCGCGGCAGGCGGTGCGAGCCGCGAAGGACGAGAACGCACCCTCCATCGGAGAGATCGTCGACGAACGCGCCGTCGTCAACGGGGTGGTGGCACTGCTGGCCACCGGGGGCTCCACCAACCACACCATGCACCTGCCCGCCGTGGCCGCGGCAGCGGGAATCGAACTCACCTGGGACGACTTCGCGGAGCTCTCCGCGGTGGTGCCGCTGCTCGGCAGCGTCTACCCGAACGGCTCGGCCGACATCAACCACTTCACCGCGGCAGGCGGTGTGCAGACCCTGATCAGCGAACTGCTCGACGCGGGACTGCTCCACCCCGACGTGCGGACCGTGGCCGGGGAGGGGCTGGAACGCTACCGGCAACAGCCCTTCCTCGAGGACGGCGAACTGGTCTGGAGGGAAGGCCCGCGGGAGAGCCTGGACACGGACGTGTTGCGCAGCGTCTCCGCCCCCTTCGACAAGGAAGGGGGACTCCGGGTCCTGGACGGCAACCTCGGCCGTTCGGTGCTCAAGGTCTCGGCGGTCAAACCGGAGCACCGCTCCGTGACCGCGCAGGCCCGCGTGTTCGACACCCAGGAGGAGTTCAAGGCCGCCTTCCAGGCCGACGAACTGAACAAGGACGTGGTCGTGGTGGTGCGCAACCAGGGACCGCAGGCGAACGGGATGCCCGAGCTGCACGGCCTGAGCCCGAGCCTCGGAGTGCTTCAGGACCGGGGGCACCAGGTGGCCCTGGTGACCGACGGGCGCATGTCCGGCGCCTCGGGCAAGATCCCCTCCGCGATCCAGGTGACCCCGGAAGCCAGCGCGGGAGGCCCGTTGGCCAAGGTCCGCGACGGGGACGTGCTTCGCGTGGACGGTGAGCAGGGCACCCTCGAGGTGCTGGTTCCGGACGACGAACTGGGCTCCCGGGACCCCGCCGCCCCCGCGGCGGCCCAGCAGTTCGGCACCGGCCGGGAACTGTTCGCCAGCTTCCGGCAAGCTGTCGGACGGGCGGATCGGGGAGCGAGCGTCTTCCCGGCCCCCGAACGGCAGGCCTCCTCCGAAGAAGTCTCCGCCTGATCCCACGAGCAGCAACGGAACGGAAAGCACCGATGCCAGCCGCAACCGACATCCTCGACATCAGCCCGGTCGTCCCGGTGGTCGTGCTCGACGACACGACGCACGCGGTGCCCCTGGCGCAAGCGCTGCAACGCGGCGGAATACACACCATAGAAGTCACCCTGCGCACCCCGGTCGCGCTGGAAGCGATCGAACGGATCACCGGCGAGGTGGAGGGCGTCTCCGTCGGAGCCGGAACGATCACCGGACCGGGCCAGGCCAAGGAAGCGGCCCGGGCCGGGGCGAGTTACCTGGTGACCCCGGGAAGCACCGATCGTCTGCTGGACGAGGTAGCCGACACCGGGCTGCCCTCGCTGCCGGGGATCAGCACGGTCTCGGAGGCGCTGCGGCTCGCCGAACGCGGGCACCGTGCCCTGAAGTTCTTCCCGGCCGAACCCTCGGGCGGAGTCCCCTACCTCAAGGCGCTGGCCAGTCCGCTACCGGAGCTGTCCTTCTGCCCGACCGGCGGTATCACCCCCGACAACGCGGGGAACTACCTCGCGCTGCCGAACGTGGGCTGTGTCGGAGGGACCTGGCTCGCACCGCGGGACGCCCTGGTCAAGGGCGACTGGGGACACGTCGAGGCGCTGGCCCGCCAGGCGGTTTCACTGGGCTGACTCCCTCCGGGAACGCCCCCGCCGTGGACGGAAGCTCCGGCCGCTCGAACGCACCACATCACCGGAGTCCGGACAACGGGGTTCGTTCGGGAGTCCCGAGTTCGGTCTCCGCGACGCGGCAACGCCGGAAAACCCGGGTCCGTCCGGACGAACGGAAGCCCCGCCTCCGGACGGACGTGGGACCTTCCCACGGCTGCCCCGGATCACCGCACCGGTTCGACCTCGGTGCTCGGATCGCCGTCGACCGCCTTGGCCAGTCGCGGAACCAGCCCGTCGAGGGCGATGGGCAGACTCAGCGGGCTGGCGAACGAGACCGCGCCGTTGAGCTCGCTCTCCCGCGGCATCTTGATGTCCCGCCCCTGCTCGACCGTGTCGAGCCGCTGGTAGATCGCCTTGCGGGAGATGCTCTCCTCCGGGGAACCGTAGATACCGAGCAGCAGCGCATCGGATTCGAGCACCCCGAGCCGCTCCTTGCTGAGCTGAACCGGCTCCCGGTTGTCCCCGGAGAACAGGTTCTCCGCGGCCGAGGGCATCCGGAAACCGAGCGAGCGGAGCATCCGCGGGGCGGGACCTTCCGCGTACACCCACACCTGACCGCTGATCGAGGTCGCCAGCAGGCCGGTGGAGTCCGCGAACCCGGGGTGCTGCGACTTGGCCCGCTCGAAGCGGGACTCGATGTCGGTGACCATCCCTTCCGCCTGCTCCTTCTTGCCCAGGGCACGCCCGATGATCCGGGTCATGTCCTGCCAGGGGACGCTGAAGTTCGCGAACTCGGCGGGCTGGGCGACCGTGGCGGCTATCCTCGAGAGCTTCTTGTACTCCTGCTCGTTCAGCCCCGAGTTCACCCCGATGATCAGGTCCGGTTCCAGCGCGGCGATCCGTTCGAACTCGAGCTCCTCCCGCGCCAGCACCGTCGGGAGTTCGCGATCGCCGAGAGCATCGCGCGCCCACGGCCACAATGCTCCGTCCTTGCCGCCGAACCACTCCCGCGTTCCCACGGGAGCCGTGCCGAGTGCGAGAACGGTGTCCTGGTCGGTGAGTCCGACCGTGACCACACGCTTCGGCCGTGCGGGGATCTCGGTGGTGCCGTGCTTGTGCTCTATGCGCACGGGAAAGCCGTCCCCGGCCGAACCACCGCCGGAGCCACCGTCCCCGCCCGGAGCACAGGCGGCGAGCAGCAGCGCTCCCGCTCCACCGATCAGGCCTCTGCGACTGATTTCCGAACGCGACGGACCGGACGTGTTGCGCGACATTGGACACCTTCAATACCGGGAGCTGTGTTCAGGACTCCTTCCAGGAAGCGGCCGCAGCCACTTCGCGTCCGTGTGAGCCGCCCCGCCACACGGACCCCCTGCAAGGGATCCTTAGGTTAGGCTAAACAAAACCAAAGCCCGGGATCAATACGAGTCCGCGCTCCGAGGGCCCGAATCACATTGCCCGGGCCCCCGCGAGCCGCTCCACGACCTCCCCCAGTGAATCCACCACGGGATGACCGGTCGCCTCGAGCGCCTCCCGCGACATCACCCCGGTGGTGACCAGGACGCAGCCCGCGCCCGCCCACTCCGCCGCGGAGGCGTCGTCGGCCACGTCCCCGACCACCACCGTCTCGGAGGGGGCCACACCGAGCGAGTCCAGGTGCGCGACGAGATGTCCCGCCTTGGAGCCGCCCACCGCCGGATCACGCAAACCGTCGATGCGGCTGAACACCGAGCTCAGCCCGAAGTCCTCCACCAGCGGGACCAGCTCCTCGTGGAAGAACATGGAAAGCAGCGACTGGCTCCGGCCCGCGCTCCACCAGCCACGCAGCACCTCCGGCGCGTCGGCGGCCAGTTCACAGGTGTGCAGCAGCTCCCGGTACGCCTCGTGGTATATCCGGTCGATCCGCGCCCAGTCCCGCTGCGCGATCTCGCGGTCCAGCACCTTCTCGTAGGCGCGCCACAACGGTCTGCCGAAGACGGAGCGCCAGCGGGAGAGGTCCACGTGCGCGGCACCGAAAGCCGTGCACACCGCGTTCACCGCTGCGACAACGGCGTGGTTGTCGGCCAGCAGCGTCCCGTTCCAGTCCCAGACGATGTGGTGCCCGGTGGGCACGATGGTCGATTCGGTCACCGCAGAAGTCTATTGAAGTTCCCCCTCCGGTTCGCGCAGGTGGTCACTCGGCGGAACCTCTCGCGGCGGTTCCGCCGTCCAGTGCCGCCCACGCGGTGGTACGGAGCTCACGGATCCGGGTCCACGAACCCCTCGTCCTCGAGAGCCCCCTCCTCGTCGAGGGCTTCCAGCTCCTCCCGGACCACCCGGAAGGCCAGCGCCTCGCCGTAGCCCTTGCGGGCCAGCATGCCCATCAGGCGCCGCATCCGCACCTTCGGATCGGTCACCGCCGTACCGGCGAGTTTGCGCCGCACCAGCGCACGCGCGCGCGACACCTCGTCATCGGTGTCCAGAGTGTCCAGAGCGGCGGAGAGGGCGTCGTCGTCGACACCCTTCTCCCGCAACTCCTCCTCCAGGGCCCTCCGGCCGAGTCCGCGCTGCCGGTGGCGGCTGCGCACCCACTCCGCGGCGAAAGCCGCGTCGTCGACCAGACCGGCGTCCACGAACTTCCCGAGCACCGAGTGCGCCGTGCCGGAGTCCACCCCGGCCCTGCTCAGGGCACGCAGCAGCTCGACACGACTGCGTGCCCGGACCGCCAGCAGGCGGTACACCGTCTCGCGCGCGGTCTTCTCGGCATCGGCGGCCCCGGGGACCTCTGCGGCGGAGTCCGGCCCCTCCGAACCGTCCGCCTCCGCCGCGTGCGGATCGTCCGCGACACGACCGGCACCGGGGACTCCGCCCCCGCTCGTGGTGTCCATGACCTCGATCAGAACTCCACGGAAGCCGGTTCGCTCTGCTCGGCCGACGACTCGTCGGAACCGGAGGTCGAACCGATCCCCATCTTCTCCTTGATGCGCTTCTCGACCTCGTTGGCCACGTCCGGGTTGTCCCGCAGGAACTTGCGCGCGTTCTCCTTGCCCTGCCCGAGCTGGTCGCCCTCGTAGGTGTACCAGGCCCCGGACTTGCGGATGAAGCCGTGCTCCACCCCCATGTCGATCAGCGATCCCTCGCGGCTGATCCCGTGGCCGTAGATGATGTCGAACTCCGCCTGCTTGAACGGCGGGCTCACCTTGTTCTTGACCACCTTGACCCTGGTGCGGTTGCCCACCGCGTCCGAACCGTCCTTGAGGGTCTCGATCCTGCGCACGTCCAGCCGCACCGAGGCGTAGAACTTCAGCGCCTTGCCGCCCGTGGTGGTCTCGGGGGAGTTGTGCACCATCACGCCGTCCACGAAGTAGTTGTGGTTGCCCTCCACCTCGATGTCGAACCGGTGCATGCTCCGCGTCTCCGGCTTCACGTGGATATCGAGGATTCGCGACGGGACGAGCCGCGTCTCGGGTTCGCCGAAGACGGGAGCAACAGCACACCGTCCCCGGTAGTCCGGCAGCAACTTGTGCTCCATGCTCGAGGGCACGTAGGCAGCGATCAACTCGTGGAACCTGGCGGTGGCCGCGGTCGTGAAACGCAGCGTGGCCACCTCGCGCTCACCCTTGGAGCAGAGCGTGACGTCCAAGCCGTGCGTATCGCGCAGGTACTGCGCCATCCGCTCACGACTGCCCTCGCTGAGGACTTCGACGCAGATCTCTACCCGACCGCTACCACTGCGGGTCCGTTCCTGCGCCCCCTTGGAACGAAGGGTGAAGCAACCGTCGTCCATGTACCAGACGGCGAGCGCCAAGGGGGTCAGCGCCTTGAGGTAGTCCCAGGAAACAACCTTCTTGCCGTCGCCGAAGTACACGGATTCGTAGAGCTCGTGCAGTTCCGGAAGTGGTGCGAAGTCGGCGAACTCCGCCCCGTGCTCGTTCCGCGTACGGCTGTGCGAGAGGTTGCCGAGCAATTCGGTCTTCCACTCCAGGTACGCGGCCTGCTGCTGACCGTGTCCCATTCTGAAGCGCACGTCCTGCCTGTCGCGGCGGTTCGGTGACAGGTTTCCGTCCCCGAGCAACGAACCGAGCACCACGCTCCACTGCTGCTCGTTGAGGTAGTGCTTTTCCGTCGTCAACAGGCGGTCGCCGGTGGCCAGCTCCCCTGCCTGCCTCCAACCTCCCGGGGTGCGGACCAGGTGGTTGGGGGTGGCGGCGAACTGGGCCCGCCCGTTCTTTCCGGACCTGGCCACCGTGAACTGCAAGAATTCGTCGGCGACGCCGTTGTCGAACCAGTTGACGATTTTGCGGGGAACTATCGCGTCGGATTCGGGATCGTAGGACATCACTTCGACGTCCTGCTTCTGGTTGACGATCTCCCCGATTTTCTCCTGCGAACCGTCGGCGAGAGTCACCCGCGTGTCATAGTGCATACACCCGAACATGACCCCGACTTTTTCGCGGAGCTGGTTGATGAACATCGCGGTCGTCTGCGAGGTGTACAACGCCGAGGTCAGCTTGCGCAGCGCCTGGCTCATCAGCCGTGCCTGCAGGCCGACGTGGCTGTCGCCCATCTCGCCCTCGATCTCCGCCTTCGGCACCAGGGCCGCCACCGAGTCGATGGCGATCAGGTCCAGCGCGCCGGAGCGGATCAGCATGTCGGTGATCTCCAGCGCCTGCTCGCCGGTGTCGGGCTGGGAGACGAGCAGCGCGTCCGTGTCCACCCCGATGGCCTTGGCGTAATCCGGGTCCAACGCGTGCTCCGCGTCGATGAACGCGGCCGTGCCGCCCGCTTTCTGGGCGTTGGCCACCGCGTGCAGGGCCACCGAGGTCTTGCCGCTGCTCTCCGGACCGTAAACCTCGACGACGCGCCCTCTCGGCAGTCCGCCGATACCGAGCGCGACGTCCAGCGAGATCGATCCGGTCGGGATCGCCTCGACGGCCGGGCGGGTGTCCTCACCCAGCCGCATGACCGATCCCTTGCCGAACTGCTTGTCGATCTGCGCGATGGCGAGTTCGAGGGCCTTGCTCTTGTCGTTGTTCTTGTCGCCACCCTTTTCGGATGCTGCTGCCATCGGGGCCACCTCGGTCGGGTCGAAGGTCGTGGTGTCACGACCGACGCTACGGGGAAGGGCCGACAGTCCGGCCGCTGGTTCGCGGCTCCGTGGACAACCGGGCCCGCTGTGGATCCATTCTAACCGAACTAATGTTCGATAACGTGGCGACATGCGAGTCGTCACGACCGCGCAAGTCGCTGATCAGGTGCGATCTTTCCCTCGGTGGGGGGACACTCGACCCACGTAGGGGCCGGTCCGGCCCCCACGACCCCCGAGTACCGGGAGGTGCCCCGATGCGCATCGACCGTTACCTGACGCCGCACCACTGGCTGAGCAAGATCTACCGGGCGGGAGCGGCCGCCTTCGGAGGGGCGCTGATCGCCTTCGGGATACTCGGCTTCACCAACAACCTCGGTTTCCTCTCCACCAGCGGAACCACGATCCTCGGGCTCTCCACCAACGGTCTTCTCTCGCTGATCTCCGTGATCGTGGGGGCGGTGCTGATCCTCGCCGCCGCGCTCGGAGGCCCGCTGGCCTCGACGACGACCGCCGCGATCGGTGCGCTGTTCCTGCTGTCCGGGCTGGCCAACCTGGCCGTGCTCGAAACGGGGTGGAACCTGCTCGCCTTCGAGATGCAGAACGTCGTCTTCAGCCTCGTCGCCGGGCTGCTGCTGCTGTTCGTGGGCCTGTACGGGCGCATAAGCGGAGGACTGCCCGAGGACAACCCGTTCGTGCGCTACCGGCACAACGAGCCCCCGGAGGGGGAGGTCCCCGAACAGCGCACGATCGAGCAGCAGCGCTCCGCAGAGCTGGAACCGCTGGCCGAGGCCGAAGTGGCCCTGGGCGAGGGACACGCCTCCCCGGAGCAGGAGAGGATGGTGCGGGCCGAGGCCGCTCGGCTGGCCAGAGCCGAGCGGCAACGCGCCCATGAGCACTACGCGCACCTCCAGCAGGCGCTTCAGGACCGGGCTCGGGAGTCCGGGGGCGGAAGCGACCGGACCGGCAACGAGCGCTGAGCGCCGGGGCCGCGACGCCCCTCCGGGCTCTCAGCGCCTGCTCTTGGGCACCTCGAACGCCTCGCAGAGCACGGACCAGACCCGCTTGGGGTCCCAGCCGTCCTCCAGCGCCTCGTTTACCGTGCGCTCGCCCAGGGCGGCCAGCACGTGATCGCGGGCCAGGGTGTCGGCTCTGATCTCGCCGAGTTCCTCGACCATCCGCTGACGCAGAGCTGTGTAGCGCATTCCTCCCACCGTACGTGGCGGGCGTGCCCTCGCGGCCCGGTGGCCGCGTCACGTTGTCCGGCGGTTCCGCGGCGGGGCGGGAAACCCACGCGTTCGCGGCGGAACGGATAGGCTGGGGGCATGTTGCAGGCCGATCCGTCCGGGTTCTCGTCCTTCTGGGGGCAGTTGGCCGTCGCCCTGATGCTGCTCGTCGTCGTGATCCTGTTGTGGCGCAGGTTCCGCAACCAGCGGAACAGGTGAGCGCTCCTCCCGAGCGGGGCGCCGGCGTGCCGCCGGGGCGCGGGAAATCCACCGTGTCGGTGTTCGGGTCCAGGATGGGCACGTGACAGACGACCCGCTGGCACCGTTCTCCCACGCCACCCGTGACTGGTTCGGCACGGCCTTCGGGAGTCCGACCGAGGGGCAGCGCGCGGCTTGGGAAGCGATCTCCGCAGGCGAGCACACCCTCGTCGTGGCCCCGACCGGTTCGGGCAAGACGCTGGCCGCGTTCCTGTCCGCGTTGGACGGTTTGATCACGGCGGAGCGTCCCGCCGAACCGCGTGAGCGCTGCAGGGTGCTCTACGTGTCCCCGATGAAGGCCCTGGCCGTGGACGTGCGGCGCAATCTCCGCTCGCCGCTGGAGGGCATCGGTGCGGCCGCACGGCGGCTGGGGCAGCGACCACCGGACGTCGAGGTCGGTGTGCGCACCGGCGACACCCCGTCCTCGGAGCGCAGGGCGTTCACCAGGCGACCTCCCGACATCCTGGTCACCACTCCCGAGTCGCTGTTCCTGCTGCTGACCTCGGCGGCACGTGAGTCGTTGCGCGGGGTGGAGACGGTGATCGTGGACGAGGTGCACGCGGTCGCCGGGGACAAGCGCGGTGCTCATCTGGCCGTTTCCCTGGATCGGCTGGACGAGCTGCTCGAGCGGCCCGCGCAGCGGATCGGTCTCTCTGCGACGGTGCGCCCGGTCGAGGAGGTCAGCGGTTTCCTCGCGGGAGGACGTCCCACCAGGGTGGTTCGCCCCCCGGACCCGAAGCGGGTCGACGTTTCGGTGGAGGTCCCGCTGGAGGACATGACCGCGCCCGAGGTCACGGCGGAGGACGGCTCGGCACCGGACGGGAGCCGGAAGGCGGCGATCTGGCCCGCAGTGCGGGAACGCGTGCTCCGCTTGGTTCGCGAGCACCGCTCGACGATCGTGTTCACCAACTCGCGCAGGCTCGCGGAGCGGTTGACGGCCGGGCTCAACGAGCTCGCCGCCGAGCGGCCCGCCGAGTCCGCCGGGGACCGTGGCCCCGCGGAGACCGGGGTCGGGGAGCTGGCCCGGGAGCAGCGGTTCCCCGCCGAGGCCGTGGGCGGCTCGGGGGTCACCGCGGGTTCCGAGGTCACCGTCGCCCGCGCCCACCACGGTTCGATGTCCAAGCACCAGCGTCGGCTGGCCGAGGAGGAGCTCAAGTCCGGTGCGCTCCCCTGCGTGGTGGCGACGTCCTCGCTGGAGCTCGGCATCGACATGGGGACCGTGGATCTCGTCGTGCAGATCGAGGCCCCTCCCAGCGTGGCCTCGGGGATGCAGCGCGTCGGGCGCGGCGGGCATCACGTCGGCGCACCGTCCACCGGGGTGGTCTTCCCGAAGTTCCGCGGCGACCTGGTCGACTGCGCGGTGGTCTCGGAGCGCATGCGCGAAGGGCTGATCGAGTCGCTGTCCGTTCCGCGCGATCCCCTGGACGTTCTGGCGCAGCAGGTGGTGGCCGCCGTGGCGATGGATCCGCGGGAGGTCGGGGAGCTGGCCGCGCTGGTGCGGCGGTCCGCTCCGTTCGCGGAGCTGTCGGACTCCGCGCTGCGTTCGGTTCTGGACATGCTCTCCGGGCGCTACCCCAGTGAGGAGTTCGGGGAGCTGCGTCCGCGGATCGTGTGGGACAGGACGACCGGCGAGTTGCGGGCGCGTCCCGGTGCGCAGCGCTTGGCCGTCACCTCCGGCGGGACGATCCCGGACAGGGGGTTGTTCACCGTGGTCGCTCCCGACGGGGAGTCCGCCGGGGGGTCCGGGGGCACCCGCGTGGGGGAGCTGGACGAGGAGATGGTTCACGAGTCCCGGGTGGGGGACACTTTTCTGCTCGGGACCTCCGCTTGGCGGGTGGCCGACATAACCCACGACAGGGTGGTCGTGGAGCCGGCTCCCGGGCGACCGGCCAGAATGCCGTTCTGGAAGGGGGACTCCCCCGGCAGACCGCTGGAGCTCGGACGGGCGGTGGGCGCGTTCCTGCGTGAGCTCTCCTCCGCGGACGAGCGGGAGGCGGAGGACAGGGCACGGCGGGCCGGGCTGGACGAGTACGCGCGCAGGAACCTGCTGGCCTATGTCGCGGAGCAGCGTGCGGCGACCGGCCACGTTCCGGACGACCGCACGATCGTGGTCGAGCGGTTCCGGGACGAGCTCGGGGACTGGCGGGTGGTGGTGCACTCCCCGTTCGGTGCCGGGGTGAACGCTCCGTGGGCGCTGATCGTCGAGTCCCTCCTCGGCGAGCGCGGCGGGGTGGACGCGCAGGTGGTCTCGTCCGACGACGGGATGGTGCTGCGGCTTACCGACGCCGCGGACGAGTCCGGCGAGGACGTGGTGCCCGGTGTCGGGGATCTGGTCGCGGATCCGGGGGACGTCCGGAGGCTGGTCACCGGGTCGCTGACCGGTTCGGCGTTGTTCGCCTCCCGTTTCAGGGAGTGCGCGGCGCGGGCGTTGTTGCTCCCGCGTCGTGATCCGCGGCGCCGCTCCCCCTTGTGGCAGCAGCGGCGGCGCGCCGCCAGGCTGCTGGAGGTCGCCGCGCGCTACGAGGGGTTCCCGATCGTTCTGGAGACGATGCGGGAGTGCGTGCGCGACGTCTACGACGTCGCCGGGCTGGTCGATCTGATGTCCCGGATCGAACAGCGTCGGGTGCGGGTGGTGGAGGTGGCCACCTCCTCGCCTTCACCGTTCGCGCGGACGCTGCTGTTCGGCTACGCGGGGATGTTCCTGTACGAGGGGGACGCTCCGCTCGCCGAGCGCCGCTCGGCCGCGTTGACGCTGGACTCCACTCTCCTGGCCGAGCTGCTCGGTTCGGAGGCCCTGCGCGAGCTGCTCGTCCCGGAGGCCGTGGAGGAGGTGGAGTCGCGGCTGCAGCGGCTGGATCCGCGCCGTCGCGCCGGGGGTGTGGAGGACGCGGCGGACATGCTGCGCTTCCTGGGGGACCTGACGGAACGCGAGGCGGCCGACCGAGGGGTGGATCCCGCTTGGCTGCGGGAGCTGGAGGAGGAGCGCAGGGCGTTCCGGGCGCGCGTCGCGGGTGAGACCAGGTGGGTCGCCGTGGAGGACGCGGGGAAGGTGCGGGACGCGCTGGGGGTCGCGCTGCCGTCGTGGGTTCCCGAGGAGCTCGCGCGGCCGGTCGCGGACCCGCTGGCCGAGCTGGTCCTGCGGCACGCCCGCTGCCGCGGCCCTTTCGACGCCCCGAGCTTCGCCGAGCGGTTCGGGCTCGGGCCCGCGGTCGCGGCCGAGGTGCTCGACCGGCTGGCGGCCTCGGGGCACCTGGTGCGCGGTGAGCTGCGCCCGTTGGAGGCAGGGGGCGGGCGGGGCACCGAGTACTGCGATCCCGAGGTGCTCCGTGGGCTTCGGCGGGCCTCGTTGGCGCGGCTGCGTTCCGAGATCTCCCCGGTCGATCCCGCCGCGCTCGGTCGTTTCCTGCCCGCATGGCAGGGGGTGGGCTCCCTCGGCCGCGGTTCGGTGGAGGACGTGTTCGCCGTGGTGGAGCAGCTCGCCGGGGTTCCGCTGCCTTCCGGGGCCCTGGAAT
Organism: Actinopolyspora biskrensis; assembly: GCF_013408175.1. GTDB lineage: Bacteria > Actinomycetota > Actinomycetes > Mycobacteriales > Pseudonocardiaceae > Actinopolyspora > Actinopolyspora biskrensis. The sequence goes on along the minus strand of NZ_JACBYW010000001.1, from coordinate 70,545 downwards.
CGCTGATCCTTCCCGCGCGGGTCCCCGACTACGGGGCCGCCATGCTGGACGAGCTCACCTCGAACGGTGAGGTCGTCTGGGTCGGCGCCGGTTCGTCGAGCGCTTCCGAGGGGTGGGTGGTGCTGGCACCGGCCGAGTCGGCCGAGCTGGTGCTTCCCGAGCGCACCGCCGAGCACGCGGAGACCTCCGTGCACGAGGAGGTGCGTGCCGCGTTGCGCGGTGGGGCGCTCTTCTTCCGCCAGTTGACGGCCCGGGTTGGTGAGTCGTTCTCGGAGCGGGGCGAGTCCGCACCCGCCGACACCGTCGTGAGCTCGGCCGTGTGGGAGCTGGTGTGGTCCGGGGAGGTCACCAATGACACGCTGGCTCCGCTGCGCACGCTGATGTCCGGGGGCGCGCGGTCCGCCCGCCGGGGCAGCGCTCCGCGGGGGCGTCGCTCCGGGCTGCGCTCGGGGCGTCCCCGCGCTCCGGGGGTGGCGGGGCCGCCGAGCATGTCCGGCCGCTGGTCGTTGGCCCCGCTCCCCGCCGAGGACCTCACCCGGCGCTCCACCGCGCGAACCGAGGTGTTCCTGGACAGGCACGGGGTGCTCAGCAGGGGCTCCTTGGAGGCCGAGCGGCTCGTCGGCGGACCGTCCCGGGTGTACACGGTGCTGCGCGGGATGGAGGAGGCCGGAACCTGCAGGAGGGGCTACCTCGTGGAGGGGCTCGGGGCGGCGCAGTTCGCCGTTCCCGGGGCGGTGGACCGGTTGCGCGAGTTCGATCGCGCGGCTCCGGAAGCGGCGCACGGCTCCGGTGGTGGTTCCCGGGAGGTGGGGGTCGTGCTGGCCGCCGCCGATCCTGCCCAGCCGTACGGGGCGGCGTTGCGCTGGCCGGATCCGGTGGGTGAAACGCGGCATCGTCCAGGGCGCAGGGCCGGGGCCGTGGTGGTGCTCGTCTCCGGGTGTCCCGTGTTCTACGTGGAGCGCGGTGGCAGGTCGCTGCTGTCGTTCACCGAGGACGAGGGGATGCTGCGCGCGGCGGCGGAACGGCTGGCCGACTCGGTGCGCGCGGGCGGGACGGGACAGCTCTCCTTCCGCACCGCGGACGGGGCCGGCGCCGCGGGGACTCGACTGGCCGGGCTCCTGACCGAGTTCGGTTTCCGCCCCACTCCCCGGGGTTTGCGGTTGCGCGGATGATCCGGGACTTCGGGGCGCGGCGTTGCGTGACCCGGCCGTGGCACAGAGTCCGACCGGCGGGCGAGCACGACGGAGGATCCTCTAAGGTGCGGAGCTGTGACCGCTGCACCGTCTCCACGTTGCGAACGAGTGGTGGAACTCTCCACCGAAGAACTACGTGCCAGACTGCCCGAAGCCGTGCGGGTTTACGTGACGGCGATGGGTTATCCCTCGTGGGCCACCCAACAGCGCATCCCGGTCTGGTCGGCGCACATGTCGCGTACGGGGTGGCGCTGTGTCGCGGCCTTCAACGAGCGTGACGAACTGAGCGGTGTCGGCTACGGCTATTCGGGGGACGCGGGGCAGTGGTGGCACGAGCAGGTCCGCCGCGGGATGCAGGAGCGCCTGCCCCCGGAACGGATCGAGGAGTGGCTCGGGGACTACTTCGAGTTGACCGAGCTCCACGTGCATCCGGAGGCCCAGGGGCACGGTCTGGGTGAGAGCATGCTGCGTACTCTGCTCGCCGCCGCCCCGGGGGCGAACGTGCTGCTGTCCACCCCCGAGGGACCGACCAGGGCGTGGCAGCTGTACCGCCGGGTCGGTTTCACCGATGTGCTCCGCGACTACCGCTTCGCGGGGGACCCACGTCCGTTCGCGGTGCTCGGCAGGCCTCTTCCGCTGGAGAGGTGAGCCGCCGAGGGAGTTCTCGGCGGCCGTCGTCGACGAACGGCCACCCGGGCAGGGTGGTCGCGGGCGGACGTTCTACAGCCGGGCGAGCTGTTCGCGCAGCGTGTCCAGCCCCATCGAGCCCATCCCGAGGGCGTCGCGGTGGAACCGCTTCAGGTCGAACTCGGCTCCGTGGCGCGCACGGGCGTCCTCACGTGCCGACAGCCAGAGCCGTTCGCCGAGTTTGTAGGAGGGCGCCTGGCCGGGCCATCCCAGGTACCGGTCGATCTCGTCCCGAACGTTGGCGGTGTCGGTGATGGTGCGGGTGAGCATGAACTCCAGGCCGAGTTCCGGGGTCCAGGTCTCGCCCTCGTGGAAACCGGTTCCCGCCGGGATCGGCAATCGCAGGTGCATGCCGATGTCGACGATCACCCTGGCCGCGCGGAACAGCTGCTCGTTCAGCATTCCCAGCAGGTCCCCGTCGTCGGACAGGTACCCGAGTTCCCGCATCAGTCGCTCGGCGTACAGTGCCCAGCCTTCCGCGTGCGCGGAGACGATGCAGGCCAGGCGTTGGAACTTGTTCAGCCGCTGCGCCTGGTGCACCGCCGTGGCGATCTGGAGGTGGTGCCCGGGGGCTCCCTCGTGGTAGACGGTGGAGACCTCGCGCCAGGTCGAGTACTCCTCCTTCTCCGGGGGCACGGACCGCCACATCCGCCCCGGCCTGCTGAAGTCGTCGGTCGGGGGTGTGTAGTAGGCCCCTGTTCCCCCGCCCGGGGGCGCGATCTTGCACTCGAGGTTCATCAGCCTGTCGGGGATGTCGAACTGCGTCTCCCGCAGCTCCCGCAGCGCCTGGTCGGACAGGCGTTGCATCCATTCCGCCAGCCCGCGTTGACCGTGGACCCGGTACCTCGGGTCGGCGTCCAGGGCCGCCGCCGCTTCGGCGAGGGTGGCGGAGGGTTTGATCCGGCCGGCGACGCGTTTCATCTCGGCCTCGATCGCGGCGAACTCGTTCCACCCCCACTCGTAGGCCTCCCGCAGGTCGAGGTCGGCACCGGTGAAGTACCTGGACCAGAGGCGGTAGCGCTGCTCACCGACGGCGTCCTCCGCCGGGGCCTGCGGCAGCAGTTCGGTGCGCAGGAAATCGGCGAGATCCGAGTAGGCTTCGGAGGCCAGGGCCGCGGCCGTGTCCAGCTCGCTCCGCAGCGCGGGATCCGAGGGCTGCGCACGGGCCACCATGTCGGCGAAGAAAGACCCGCCGTCCCTTCTGCCGGACCAGGTGTCGCACTGCTCGGCGACGCGCTTGACCTGCCTGGCCGCGGCCACCTCCCCGTTCGCGGCGGCCTCGGACAGACCGGCGGTCAGCCCTTTCACCGCTGTCGGCATCGCCGACATGCGCTTGGCGACGTCGTGCCACTGCTCGGGGGTCTCGGTCGGCATCAGGTCGAAGACCTGGCGCAGTTCCTGCACCGGGCTGGCGATGACGTTCAGGGAGGACATGTCGGCACCCGCGTCGTGCAGCTCGACGTCGAGACCGACACGTTCGGTGAACACGGCTTTGGCCACCGTCTCCGCGTCGTCGGCCGGTTCGGCCGCCGACATCTCGGCCAGGGCCCGACGGGCGAGTTCGCCACGCGCTCGGTGCCCGTCCGGGGAGTAGTCCGTCAGCTCCTGCTGGCGAACGGGAATCCCCAGGGAGGTCGCGGTTATCGGGTCGAGCGCCGCGAGTTCCTCCACATGTCGATTGCTGATCTCGTGCACACCTCGGGCCTCGGATGACATGGCAGCACGCTATCGCGTCCGCTTCGCGTCCTCGATACCGATCCGTTCCGAAAAATGTGGTCCCGAATCCGGTTCAACGGGTGAAAAACGCTGTGACGTGGCACGATCACAAAGGTGCGGGGTGTGTGGTGCTGTGTCGACGTGGCGCGGTCCCGTTTGGGTACAGCGCTGATGATCTTGCTTGTGGGCGTTCTGGTTTCCGGATGCCTGAACGCGACCGTCTCCCTGAGCATCGACGAGCAGGACGAGGTCTCCGGAGAGGTCATGATCGCGGCCCCTCCTGCCGCGAACCAGCGCGACCTTCGGATGCGGGTGCCGCGCGACCTGTCCGACCGGGTGAGCGTCAGTCCCTACCAGGAGGGTGATCGGCAGGGTTCCAAGCTCGAGTTCGAGTCGCTCGACTTCGATGAGCTGGAGAGGCTCGCCAGGGAGCTGAGCAGCTCCGACTCCAGGTACTCGCTCTCGCTGTCCCGCTCCGGCACCCTGGTCAGGATGAACGGGTCGGTGGATCTGACCCCGCTCGCCGAGACGAACTCCGAAGTGCTCGTCGAAGTCAGCACCCCGGGCGAGGTGACCACCACCAACGGGGAGACCGACGCGGGGATGGTCAGCTGGCGGCCCAGCCCCGGTGAGGTCACCGAGATGTCGGCGACCTTCCAGTTCAGCAGCAACCGCAGCGCGGGGCTTCTGGGCTGGTCGACGATCGTCGGTCTGGGGACCTTCGGCACGGCCTTCCTCGTCGCCGTGCTGGCGCTGCTCGCGCGTCAGCGCTACCGGAAGGAGGCGGAGCAGGGCTGACAGTTCACCGCACCGGCCGGGAGCGGCGGCCCTCCCGGCAACACGCGGTCCGGGAACCGTGCACGGGACGCGCTCGCCCCCGAGATGCGGCCGTGGGGAGTCGTCACGGAGGATGACCGGTATGCCCCTTGAGGATCTGGTGACCGGACGCGGTGCGACGGAGGTTGCCGTGGATGACGACATCCCGGAGCAGGTACGGCAGACCCTGGCGGATTATCTGCGTATCCGGGTCCGGGAGTGCGGTGATCTGGACCCGGCCGTCGCCGGGGCGGCCGAGGAACTGGTCGACTTCGTGCTGCGCGGGGGGAAGCGCATCCGCCCCACTTTCGCCTGGTGGGGATGGCGGGCCGGGGGCGGTTCGGCGCTGGGCCCCGAGGCGACCGCCATGCTGCGCGCGGCCAGCTCGCTGGAACTGATCCAGGCGGGTGCGCTGATGCACGACGACCTGATCGACGGCTCCGCCACCAGGCGCGGCAGCCCGACGGTGCACGTCCGGTTCTCCGAGTTCCACCGCGAGCACGGTTACGCGGGCGAGCCGCGCGACTTCGGACTCGCCGCGGCGGTCCTGCTCGGCGATCTGGCGCTGAGCTGGGCCGACGACATGCTGCGTTCCGCTGGTCTCGCCTCCGGCGCGCTGGCCCGTGCGCTGGGACCGTGGCAGGCGATGCGCACCGAGGTGCTCGCCGGGCAGTACCTGGACATGCTCGGACAGGCCCGCGCCGACGAGACGCCGGAGGCCGCGCTGCGCATCGACGAGCTCAAGGCGGCTTCCTACACGGTGCAGCGCCCCCTCGAGTTCGGAGCGGAGACCGCCGGGGCCGATCGGGCGACGCTGGGAGTGCTGCGCCGCTTCGGAGCCGACATCGGAGTCGCCTTCCAGCTGCGGGACGACCTGCTCGGGGTGTTCGGCGACCCGGAGGTCACCGGCAAACCGGCCGGGGACGATCTTCGGGAGGGCAAGCGGACGTTGCTGGTGGCCGAGGGGATGCTGCGCGCGAAGCAGCAGTCGGACGAGACCGCCCTGGAACTGCTGGAGACCTCGCTGGGCGAGGCGGAACTGACCCGTGAAGGTGTGCAGCGGGTGCGCGACGCCCTGGACAGGCTCGGGGCCGTGGAGGCGGTCGAGAAGCGCATCGGCACGCTCACCGAGTCCGCCCTGTCCGCGCTGCACGAGGCGGAGCTGCCCGAACCCGCGGCTCGGGCGCTGGAGCGACTCACCGTCACGGTGACCGACCGCGACGCGTGAGCGGCGTAGGAGCCCCCACGGGGACGACCGCGTACGGGGCCGGCGAACGCGGAGGGGCCGACGCTGCCGCACCTCGGCACGGCAGCGTCCCGGCACACCCTGCGGCCCCTTCGGGAAGCGACGAAACCGCTTCCCGCCCACGTGAGCAAGCCGACCCGGCCGAGCACCCAACCTGCTCACCAAGCCGACCGATCCGCGAGGAGACCTCGGGGAACTCCCGTCAGAGCGCCATCGCCTGCGCCCGGCGCTTGACCTCACGCCCCCGGTCACCGCGCAAAGCGTCTATCGGTGTCCCGGGAAGGGTTTCGTCGGAGGTGAACAGCCATTCGAGGATCTCCTCCTCGGTGTAGCCGTTGTCCCGCAGGAGGGTGATCGTGCCGGCGAGCCCTTTGACCACGGTCGTGTCGGTCAGAAAAGCCTCGGGTACGACGTACTCCCGCTCGCGACGCATCGCCAGCAACTGCCCGTCACGAATCATCTGGTGCACCCTCGTCGGCGGATGCCCGAGGCGTTCCGCGACGTTGGCTATGGATACGACCTCCACGTCGGAAGCGAGTACATCAGGAGCGCAAGGAACCGAACTCACGTGCCCCAGAGTGCCATCACCGCGATCGGATTTCCACCGCGTATGCCGCGCACGTTTTCACGAAGGAGCTCACCTACCATCGGTAGTGTGTTCGAGAACGTATGCGGGCTGGTCCACGCGGGTGGCCACGCGACGATTTCGCCCCGGAAACCGAGCGCGCGGTGCGTTCGGTCACTCCCAATCTGCTTACCACGGGCGGTGGCAACGCGATGACTTCCGGTTCATCGGCGAACGGGCCGTACGACCTGCTCGGATACGCGTTGGAGCGCCGCTACCGGGTGGACTCCGTGATCGCCCGTGGCGGCATGTCCACGGTCTACAGGGGGATCGACACGAGGCTGGACCGTCCGGTCGCCCTGAAGGTGATGGACTCCCGCTACTCGGGGGACCAGTCGTTCACCGAGCGGTTCGAACGCGAGGCACGCGCGGCGGCGCGGCTGCACCACCCGAACATAGTGGCCGTCTACGACCAGGGCGTTGACCCCGGCGAGCACGGGGAGCACCACGTGTACCTGGTGATGCAGCTCGTCGACGGCGGAACGCTGCGCGACCTGCTGCGCCAGCGGGGGCACCTGTCCCCTCCCGTGGCGCTGTCCGTGCTCGAAGCCGTGTTGTCCGCGTTGTCGGCGGCGCACCGGGCCGGGATGGTCCATCGCGACATCAAACCGGAGAACGTGCTGATCGGCAGTGGCGGTTCGGTCCAGGTCGCCGACTTCGGCCTGGTGCGTGCCGCCGCGGGCGCGGGAACCACCGGGGACAGCGTCATCCTCGGAACCGTCGCCTACCTTTCCCCGGAGCAGGTGGCCAGCGGGGCGGCCGACGCCCGTTCGGACGTCTACGCGGCCGGGACGGTGCTCTACGAGCTGCTCACCGGAGCCCCTCCGTTCACGGGGGACACCGCCCTGTCCGTGGCCTATCGCCACGTCAACAGCGATGTGGACGCGCCGAGCCGATACGTGCCGGGACTGCCACAGCGCCTCGACGAGCTGGTGACGCGCTTCACCCGCAGGGACCCCGCGCAACGGCCGGTGGACGGCGCCGCGGCCCTGGAGGAACTGCGCGGGGTCCGCGAAGAGCTCGGCCTGGCGGCCGTCCCCGTCCCCGAACCGGGCCCCCGGCCGGGCGGCGAGCACCGCGCGGAAGGCGAAGGGCCGCCCACGGAACGCCTCTCCCCCGTCACGGGGACGGAGTCGGAGGGGAGCGGTTCGGGAGGCCCCCGGGGCACTCGTGCGCTGCTGCGCCCCGGCGCGGGGGCACCGTCCGCCGACGACGAGTCCGCCGGTGGGACCACCAACGAGTTCGCAGCGGTCCCCGCGAGCGGTACCGGCGGGAACCGTCCGCGGCGAAGCGGGCGACGGCGCGGCCGGATGCTGACAGCCCTCGGGGTCGCCGTCGTGCTGATCGGCGCTCTGGTGGCGGGCGGTTCGTGGCTGTGGAGCGGCAGCTCCTACGTCAAGGTTCCCGAACTCTCGGGACGCCCCGTGGCGGAGGCGAAGCGGGCCCTGAGTTCGGCCGAGCTCGAGGCCCACGTCTCCCGTTCGTTCCACAACACCGTTCCGGAGAACACCGTCATCAGCTCGGCCCCGGAGGAAGGCACCCGGATCCGCACCGGGGACCGGGTGGACCTGCGGGTCTCGCAGGGACGACCGAGCGTGCCGGAGGTCCGGGCGGGAAGCCGCGTGTCCGAGGTGCAGAGCGAGCTGCGCAACGCCCAGCTCAGCCCCGAGCTGGACTCCTCCGCCGACCGGTATCACGACAGCGTCCCGAAAGGACGGGTCATCGGGGTCGAACCGTCCTCGGGAACCGAGGTCAGGACCGGGAGCCCGGTGACGATCGTCGTCAGCAGGGGGCCCGCCCCCGAACCCGTCCCCGACGTGGGCGGTGCCGAACGGGAGCAGGCCATGCAGGCCCTCCGGAAGGCCGGGTTCGAGCCCTACGTCGCCGGGCACGAGTTCGCGGACGGAGTGCCGAACAACCACGTGGTGCGAACGGATCCCTCCGCGGGCACCGAGGTGCAGATGAGCGGCAGCCCCCGCGTCGGACTCGTGCTGTCCAACGCCGTCAGCGTCCCGAACTTCTCGGGCAAGCAGCTGTCCGAAGCACGCGAGCAGGCCGAGCGAGCCGGGCTGAAGCTAAAGGTCCACTCCGTGATCGGCAGGGACAACGGCAGGGTGTTCGGCCAGTACCCCGTGCCGGGCAACACCGTCGAGCAGGGCTCGGAAGTGCGGGTGACCGTTTTCTGACCGCTCGGGGAGTCCGCGGGGGAACCGTGAACCACCGACGTTTCCCCCGCGGCGTGCCCGCGGTGGATCTCAGCCCCGCAGCATCTCGGCGATCAGGAACGCCAGTTCCAGGGACTGCTGAGTGTTCAGTCGCGGATCACAGGCCGTTTCGTAGCGGCCCGCCAGGTCCGTGTCCGAGATGTCCTGGGCTCCGCCGAGGCACTCGGTGACGTTCTCCCCGGTGTGTTCGATGTGAATACCGCCGGGGTGAGTGCCCAACCGGTTGTGCACCTCGAAGAAGCCCTGCACCTCGTCGACGACCCGGTCGAAGTGCCGGGTCTTGTACCCGGTGCTCGACTCGTGCGTGTTGCCGTGCATCGGGTCGCACTGCCAGATCACCTGGTGCCCCGAGGCCGTCACCTTCTCCACGATGGGCCCCAGGTGGTCGCGGACCTTGTCGTTGCCCATCCTGCTGATCAGGGTCAGCCTTCCAGGCTCGTTGTGCGGGTCGAGCCGCTCCACGTACTCCACCGCCTCTTCCGGGGTGGTCGTGGGCCCGAGCTTGATCCCGATCGGATTGGAGATCAGCTGGGCGAACGCGAGGTGGGCGCCCTCGAGCTGACGAGTGCGTTCCCCCACCCACAGGAAATGCCCGGAAAGGTCGAACAACCTCGGTTCCGGACCGGAGGTGTCCAACCGCAGCATCGCCCGCTCGTAGTCCAGCACCAGGGCCTCGTGGCTGCAGTAGAAGTCCACCCCGTGCAGGCTGGAGTCGTCCACCCCGCACGCGGACATGAACCGCAGGGCGCGGTCGATCTCGGCGGCGACCGACTCGTAGCGCTCCCCCGCCGGGGAATTGAGCACGAAGTCCTTGTTCCAGTCGTGCACCTTTCCGAGCGCGGCCGTTCCCCCGCTCGTCAGGGCCCGCGAGAGGTTCATCGTCGCGCTGGCATTGGCGTAGGCGCGGATCAGCCGGGAGGGATCGTGCCTGCGGGCCTCCTCGGAGGCCGCCAGCGAATTGACCATGTCACCGCGGTAGCTGGGCAGGCCGAGCGCGTCCGTGCCCTTGGAGCGCGGCTTGGAGTACTGCCCCGCCATGCGGCCGACCTTGACCACGGGCGTGCTGGCCCCGTAGGTGAGTACGACCGCCATCTGCAACAAAGTGCGGATTCCCGCCCGGATGTGCGGTTCGGTGTTGTCGGCGAACGTCTCCGCGCAGTCCCCGCCCTGCAGCAGGAAGGCCTCACCACGGGCCACGGCAGCCAGGTTGCTCCGCAGATTGTCGACCTCGCTGGGCACGGTCACCGGAGGAACGCTCTCCAGCACCGAGCGCACGTTGCGCGTCTGCTGCGGATCCGGCCACTCCGGCTGCTGGGCGGCGGGACGGGACAGTGCGTCGTCGAGACGGGTTCGCAGGTCTGTCGGCAGCGGGGGAAGCTCGGGCAGAGTGTCCATCGGAACGTCGACGGTCCACGACCGCGAGGTGTCCGGACTCGTGCCTTGCGCTGCTGGTTCGGGGTCAACGGGCATGTCGCCCAGCGTAGCGGGTTCGTCTCGCATCCTGTGACACTGTCCCGTGTGCTGAACAGCACCGTGGGACTCCCGCCGATCACCCCGGCCCGAGCGCCCCGCCCCGATCAGCCGAACAACGCCTGAGCCTCCGTGTAGCGGTGCAGCGGAACGGTCTTGAGCTGGGCGGTGGCCTCCTCCAGCGGAACCCGCACGATGTCCGTCCCGCGCAGTGCCACCATCCTGCCGTGGTCACCTTCGGCCACCGCGTCCATCGCGTGCAGGCCGAACCGGGTGGCCAGCACCCGGTCGTACGCCGTGGGAGTGCCCCCACGCTGGGTGTGCCCGAGCACCACGGCCCTGGACTCGTTGCCGGTGCGCTGGGAAAGCTCCTCCGCCAGCCAGGTTCCCACCCCTCCGAGCCGCACGTGCCCGAAAGCGTCGCGCTCACCGGCCTGCAGCACTTCGGCGCCCCCTTCGGGGACCGCCCCCTCGGCCACCACGATGATCGGCGCGTACTGGCGCTCGAAACGGCGCATCACCCAGTCGCACACCCAGTCCACGCTGAAACGCTGCTCCGGCCCGAGGATCACGTTGGCCCCTCCGGCCAGGCCGGAGTGCAGCGCGATCCACCCCGCGTGCCTGCCCATCACCTCCACGACCAGCGCGCGGTGATGCGACTCGGCGGTGGTCCTGAGGCGGTCGACGGCCTCCGTCGCGATGTGCACAGCGGTGTCGAAGCCGAAGGTGTAGTCGGTGGCGTCGAGATCGTTGTCGATGGTCTTGGGAACTCCCACCACCGGGACGCCTTCACCCGCCAACCCGTGGGCCACACCGAGCGTGTCCTCGCCGCCGATGGCTATCAGCGCTTCGACGCGGTTCTCCTCCAGAGTGCGCTTGATCCGCTCGACCCCTTCGGCTTCCTTGTACGGATTGGTCCTGGAGGAGCCGAGAACCGTACCTCCGCGGTCGAGGACGTTCTCGACCGCGTCGAGGTCGAGCGGCATCGTCAGTCCTTCCAGCGGACCGCGCCAGCCGTTGCGGAAGCCGACGATCTCCTTTCCGTGAACCTCGATCCCCTTGCGCGTGACCGCACGGATGACGGCGTTCAGTCCCGGGCAGTCCCCACCTCCGGTGAGCACTCCGACACGTCCGGTCCCCGACATCGCGCCTCCTCGAAACCCGCCGTTGCCGACGTGACGTTGATCTCAGCTCAAGAGCTTTTCACGGGCTAAATCGGTGCAGCAAGTACCGGCGGGGGGTCGGCGACGGGGCCGAGAACCGCAGCGGTCGGCGTCTTAGCGGGTCGGAACGCCCCCGAGCCGCTGGAACGCTTCTCCGCACGGGTGAAAACGGACCGGTCAATCTCACCCGACCGACGGAACGAGCAGGATCTCGTCAGGTGCGTCCGTCCGACGGCTCCGGGAGCGCCCTCCGGCGCGCCCTGCCCCGAACGGCCGCCCGAGCGGCTCGCACCGACACGCGAACCGAGCCGTCCGCACCCGCCACTAGCGCTGCGGGTAACCCATCCGCTGCTGCTGCCGTTCGATCACCTGCCAACGCCGCAGGTTGTGCTTGGCGTCGGCGAGGGCGTCGTGGGCATTGGCCGGCGCCGAGGGCAGCTTCGGCTTGCCCACCGCCTCCCACTGCTGTCGGAGGTCCCGGGTGAACTTGGGCAGCTTCGGCGGCAGGGCGGGCATCGCTCCCCACAACTGCGCGAACGCGACATGGTCGTAGGCGGCGTACCAGGCCCACAGCTCGATCTCGGAGTCCTGCGCGGTCAGGAACTCGTAGAGCTCGTCCCGGATCCTGGCACGGGGGCGCCATGCCTCGGAACCGGCCGCCGGAAGCTGGGGCAGCACGTGCTGACGCACCCAGGGACCCGCCCGGCCGGCGTCGAACTCGGTGGAGACGGCGTAGAACTCGCGCCCCGTCTCGTCGACCACGCCGATCGAGACGAGATCGATCGTATGGCCGTCCTCGATGAACTCGCAGTCGTAGAAAAACCGCACTGGAAAAGGGTATGCGCCGTCCACCGGAGGCGGGACACGCCCCGCCCGAGGAAGCGGTTTCCGCCGGACTGGGCGGTTCCCCCCGTCAACCGGCCTTGGACTCGGGCAGCCTGTCGTTGCCCGCGGACTTGCCGCTGCCCGTGGACTTGGCCGCCTGGCGCTCCCGCTTGCTGATCACCCTGCCGCTCTCGGCGATGTCGTCCTTGGCCCGCTCGGCGTAGACGTCCACGTACTCCTGGCCGGAGAGCTCCATCAGCGAGTACATGATCTCGTCGGTGATGGACCTCTCCGCGAACCGGTCTCCGGCCATCCCCTCGTAACGCGAGAAGTCGAGCGGTTCGCCCACCACGATCCGCACCCGGTACGGGCGCCACAGCTTGGAGCCGATGGGGTTCACCTTCTCGGTGCCGATCGTGACCACCGGCACCACCGGGACGTCGGCCTCGAGAGCCATGCGGGCCACGCCGGTCTTGCCCTTGTAGAGACGTCCGTCGGGGGAACGGGTCCCCTCCGGGTAGATCCCGAGGAGCCTTCCCTCGTTGAGCAGCCTGATCCCCGTGTCCAGGGCCGCTTGGGCCGCGGCTCCGCTGGACCTGTCGATCGGGACCTGCCCCACTCCGCTGAAGAAGTACCGCTTCAGCGCCCCCCTGAGCCCCTTGCCCGTGAAGTACTCGCGCTTCGCCAGGAAGGTGACCCTGCGCGGAAGCTTCAGCGGCATGAGAAAGGAATCGGCCACGGCCACGTGGTTGCTGACCAGAATGGCCCCGCCCGAGTCCGGGACGTTGTGCGCGCCCTCCACCTTGGGACGACACCACAGTTTGATGAGGGGACCGAGAAGAACGTACTTCATCACCCAGTACAGCACCGCGTCGCTGCCTCCCTCGTGGCCCGATTACGTTGCCAGGGTACGGAGCAGCGATACGGCACACAATGCGGGCCCACCCACGCGATCTCGCGCGGGGACCGGTAGTCGGCGGTGCACGCGGCGCGTGTCGCGCCGCACCGCCACGCCGCGGGTGGGGCGCATGGCAGAGTGTGTTCGTGCGCGATTGTGTGAACGAGGGCGGCGATTCGGCGCGCCGAAGAACCGGGGCGGCATTCCTCCCGCGGTGGAAGACGACACGACCTTGCCCGGAGGGCCGCGAGCCGCGACCCTGGGACCGGGTGGTTCACGACGACCGACCCGCTCCCGCAACGACCTCGTCGCTCGGTCGCGCGCCGACGAACGCGGAAAGCACCGGCCCCGAACCCATCATCCACCGCGAGCGCGTCAGGGACCCCGTTCGACTCGTTCCCCGCCCCGGAGGGCGGGGATTCCTTTCCGGCTCGCGCCGGATGGTTCCTGCTTCGTCGCCGACTGCCCCGTCCGGGAGGACTCCCGTTGAGGTCTCACACCGGCTCCACAGGCCGACACCGCCAGCCCGGCGGCCTTGATGTTTCTCGTGGCGTTGGCGTGGCGATCGTGCGTGGTGCCGCAGCCGGAACACGTCCACGTGCGCGCTCGGAGGGGCGGCGGTTCGCCCCTCTTCGCCGACGTCGACCGGCCGTCGCGCCACGTGAACGCCGACCTGGTGCACTCCGCCGACCGGCGCGCGGACTTGCGGGAATCGGAATTCGGGTAGCGGGCCCGCTCGGCGAAGGAGCTCGCGAACGCGCTCCGCGAGTGCCGCGAGGTTCGTTGAAGCGGCACCGACGACACCTCGCCCGGACACGAGAGCCCTTCGGGGCGTTTCCACTCGGTCAACAGCTCCGACGGCTCCGCGCAGTTCACACGGCGACGCTCGGTGAACCACGCGCGAGTCCGCGCCTCCGGAGCGAGATGGTGGACATCACGCACGCGGCCGAACGTGCGCAGCAACTCGATGCGCTGCTGCCGCGTGGGGTAGAAACGGTACCTGTACGCCCGCTCCACCCGCGTCCCGCCCACGGCTCACATGCTACTCGCGTTGTTCGTGAGCCCGATTCCCGGATGTTGACCACAACGCACTCGGACAAGACTCCTCCCCGACGTGAGCGCCGGAGTTTCCGCCAATTGGAGAAGCGATGAACACGCGCCAGGGCAATTCCGACGGCCCGGAAGACATCGACAAGGCCTTCGCGGAGATCGTGGCCGAGCTGGAGCGCGATTCCTCCGTACCGCGGTGGCCGGAGGAGTCCTCCGAGCGGTCGAGCTCGGAAACCGCGTCCGCCCCGGAAACCTCCCCCGCTCCGGCCGCCGAGGAGCCGAGCGGAACCGAGGAGGGCCCCAGGGACTGGGCTCCGACGGAGGCGGAGGAGGACGAGGGCCACTACGAACCCCCGGAACCCCCGCCGCTGCCCAAACCGGGCGCGGGTGCCGTGGGAGCCGTCGTGCTCGTGGTCCTCGGAGTGCTCGTCCTCTTCGTGCCCGTGGCCGCGAGTTCGCTCGGTCCGCTGACCATGCCCGTCGGTCTGATCGCCATCAGCGCGGGCATCGGCGGACTGCTGCTCAGGCTGCGGAGGGGCGATTCCGAACCCGAGGACGGGTGGGACGACGGTGCTCAGGTCTGATCGTCCAGCACGCTTCCGGCGACCCGCCTGACCGGTATCGGACGCACCCGCTCCGCCGTGGGCCCCGCGTCCTCCTCCGTCTCCGGATCCGACGCCGCCGCGGCGTCCGCGCGTTCGTCCCCGGGGGAAGCGCCCGCCCCGGATCCGCTTCCCCCGGGGGCACGAGCGCGAGCGACGTCGCGCAGGGCGGCCAGCAACCCGGTCAGTTGCTCCGGGAGTTCCGCGGAGCGCACGCCCCTCCCGTCGTGCTGCCGCAGCAGCGACAGCACGCCGCACAGCGGGCAGCACCGGCTGTCCCGCGCCCCTTCGCCGCTGCCGGATTCCGCGGTTTCCCCCCGTGCGTCGGTCTCCTCGCCCGAAGCGGTGCGCTCTGGGCCACCGAGTTCGAGCAGGAACTCCTCGACGCGAGCGGCCACGTCCCGCAGCAGGCAACGCATTTCCCCGACCAGTCGTTCGTAGTCGGCTCCCTCGTGCTCGTCGCGCAAAACGACTCACCGCATCCACTGCTCGGGGTCCGGTCGGAAACGCACTCGCAGCCCGTCGTCTCCCGCCGCTGCGTCGACGACGACGCAGCGGCGCAGCACGGAGGGCAGGGCGATCAGTCTGCGACGTCCGTCCACGGTGACGGCGAGTTCGTCACCGACGCGCGCGAGCTCCGGTTCGGCGTCCGGTCCCAACGGCAGCGCGAGCCGCAGGCAGTAGCGCGCCCACGCATCGGCGCCCTCGTCGCTCAACTCGATCACGGGCGCGCGCTCGGCGCCGTCCAGGGGGTCGGACTCCCCGTAGATCCGCTCGCCCAGCTCGCGCAGCATCCGTGGTCCCGCCGGTTCGTCGGCGCTGTACTCGACCGTCCGCAGCGGCAGGCCGAGCCCCCGCAGCCCGTCCACGACCTCCCGCTGCTCCTTGCGCCTGGTCCGCATCCAGGCCGCCGCCTGCCCACGAGCCGACCCCGGGTCGGGGACCATCCGGTTGACCAGCAGGCCGTCGACGTGGATCTGGTGCAGGGACAGCGCGGTCAGCGTGCGGCGGGTCTCCGCGGCGACCAGGGATTCGGGGGTGGTCACCAGACGCACGCTGGTCCGGGGGTCGGTGAGCGAACCGGCCAGCGCCCCCAGCCGTTCGGCGAGCCGGCCCAGCGCGTCGGCAGCGGCGTCCCAGCGTCGCGTGTGGGGCTCACCGGCCGCTCCGGCCAGCACGCCCCTGATGACGCGTCGATGCCTGGGAAACGCTCGTTCGAGGTAGCCGGACAGCGCTTCGGGAAGGGTCAGCAGCCGGAGCGTCTCGGCGGTGGGTCCGCAGTCGACGATCACCGTGTCCCAGGGCCCCTCGGTGGCGAGTCGCCGCACCTCGGCCAGAGCCAGCAGTTCCTCGATGCCGGGGAAACCGGTCAGCTCGGCCGCCTCCACCTCGGCGATTCCGGAGGAGGCCAGCAAGGTGTGCAGGTGTTCGCGCAGTTCGCCCCAGACCCCGTCGAGCAGGTTCCTGGTCGCCGTCTCCGCCGCGTGGAACCGGACTTCGGCGGTTCCGGAGTCCGGGCGGGCGTCGCCCGGCGGCGCGGTCACTTCGCGGGGCTCGCCGCACAACGCGCTGCCCAGGCAGTCCCCGAGCGAGTGAGCGGGATCGGTCGAGACCACCAGGACCTTCCCGCCCCGCGCCGCCACACGTGTCGCCGTGGCAGCTGCCAGGGTGGTTTTGCCGACCCCACCCTTTCCGGTGAACATCAGCATTCGCATTCCTCGCCCCGCTCGAGCGCGGTCACCGCGGTTTCCGGAGGATCACCGGGCGGACTCCACGCGCCGCTTGAGCTCCTTCAACGCGGTGTCCATGATCATTTTTTCGGCTTTGCGCTTGAACAGGCCGATCACGGGAATCGAGAGGTCCACGGCCAGGCTGTAGGTCACCTCGGTGCGCCGGTCCTGCAGCGGCCGCAACGTGTAACTGCCCCGCTGGGCCTTCTGCACCTGCCCCTCCAGGAGGTTCCAGCTGACCGACAGCTCGTCGCGCCCCCACTCGTAGACGAGCGTGTAGGTGTCCTTGACCACACCCGCGTCCAGCACGAACCTCACCCGCTCGGCCCTGCCCTCCCCGTCGCGGGACAGCACCTCGGCCTCCTTGACCGCCTCCGCCCACTCGGGATACGCGCCGAAGTCCGCGATCACGGCCATGATCTCCGTGGCCGGCGCCTCGATCACGATGGACTGGGTGGACTGGTCGACCATGCCGGGCAGATTACAGGTCATCGCCCGTCGGACGGCCACCGGCAGGCGAGCTCGGGGCGCTCACCAGCGCAGCACGTACGGCTCCCCGTGACGTTTGAAGTGGCCGACGTTGACGCATTCGGTGCGCCCGATCCGCGTCCTCCCGGCCAGGGGCTGGTGCACGTGGCCGAACAGCGACCAGCGCGGGCAGTCCCGCTCCACCCGGCGCAGCACACCCGCCGAGCCCCGCTCCGCTCTGCGGGCCACCACGTCGTAAACCAGTTCGGGGACCTGCGGGGGCACGTGGGTGCACAGCACGTCCACCTCGTCCAACCCCTCCACCAGCTCGTCGAACTCCGTCTCGGTGCGCAGGTTGGGAACCCAGGGAAGGTCGTGCCGCAGCGTCCCTCCCGGGGGCAGCAGCGCCCCGCCGACGAAGCCGAAACGCAATCCGCCGATCTCCACGCTCTGACCGTCCAGCGCCCGGACACCGTCACCCGTGAACTCGGGCCAGAGCCCCGGCGCGTCCACGTTCCCCGCGGTCGCGTAGGTGGGCACCGGCATGGCGGCGAACAGTTCCGCGTACTGCTCGCGGACCGCCTGGCGAACCACCGTCGCCGGATCCGGGAGGCCGTCCCACAGCGAGCGCAGGTACCCGGCCATCTCCGCACCGCGGCGATTCCGGCGCAGCTCGGCGAAGTGACCGACCTTCTCGGGTCCGAACACGGCACCGAGGATTCCCTTCTCGTGATCGTGGTAGTCGACGAAGTCGACGAGATCGCCCAGCACGACCAACGCGTCGGCGCCGTCGCCGGCCCGTTTGAGATCTTCCACGTTTCCGTGCACGTCCGAGACCACATGCACCCGCAAGGTGCCTCCGTTCTCCGCCGAATATCCTGCTCAACCAAACTAACCGCTCACGGGACCGCGTGGCGAAGGACTCGCGCCGCGGCCCCGCGCAGGCGCTCGGCCACCGGCACGTTGGTCGACGTCCGGGAAGCGGGCCGGACCCCTCGGACGGCAGTCGGCCGCGGTTCCCGCCGGCCGGGTCCTTCCCGTCCGGTGAAGCGACTCGTCGTGGGAAACCTCCCGGGTCGCGCTATGATTCCGCCCCACAACGAGAAGGGGGGCTACCGCCCAGTAGCGCTCGGGGTTAGGTTGGCCATCACAATTTGGCGTGCTTTCGGAGGATGCAACGTGCGAGAGTTCAGCGCCCCCGCCACTGTCACGGTGGCCGCCGAGGAGAACCTCACCGACATGGTGTGGGCCAATGCCGAGCGGTTCGGCGACACGGTCGGCTTCCGCCGCAGGGTGGACGGCACCTGGGTGGACGTGACAACGGCCGAATTCGCCGCGCAGGTACTCGCGGTGTCCAAGGGGCTCATCGCCGCGGGTCTGCAGCAGGGTGACCGGGTGGGGCTGATGTCCCGCACCCGCTACGAGTGGAGCCTGTTCGACTTCGCGATCTGGTCGGCGGGATGCGTCACCGTCCCGATCTACGAGACGTCCTCGGCGGACCAGGCGGAATGGATCCTGAGCGACTCCGAGGCATCGGCGGTCGTGATCGAAACACCGCAGCACCGTGCCGAACTCGACACGGTCCTCGACGACCTGCCCGCCGTGCGGCACGTCTGGCAGATCGACGGCCCCGTCCCCGAGGACCGCTCCACCGCGGTGGCCGAACTCACGTCACTGGGTTCGGAACTGGCCGACGGGGAGGTGCACGACCGGAGGCGCTCCATCGGTGCCGACGACACGGCTACCCTGATCTACACCTCCGGCACCACGGGACGCCCCAAGGGGTGCGTACTCACCCACCGCAACCTGCTCGCCGAGGTGCGCGGCGATCTGAACGCGTTCCCCCAGCTGATGCAGCCGGGGAACTCGATGCTGATGTTCCTGCCCATGGCGCACGTGCTCGCCAGGGTGATCACCATCTCCTGCGTCTACGCCAGGTTGACCCTCGGGCACACCGGTGACGTCAAGAACCTCGTCGAGGACCTGGGATCGTTCCGGCCGACCTTCGTGCTGGCCGTGCCGCGGGTTTTCGAGAAGGTCTACAACACCGCCAAGCAGAAGGCCCACGGCGAGGGCAAGGGCAGGATCTTCGACGCGGCCGAGGAGACCGCGGTGGCCTACAGCCGCGCCCTGTCCGGCTCCGGGAAGCCGGGCGCCGTACTGCGTGCCAAGCACTTCGTGTTCGACAAGCTGGTGTACGGCAAGCTGCGCGCCGCGCTGGGAGGACGGTGCATCGCGGCGGTGTCCGGAGGTGCTCCGCTCGGTGAGCGCCTGACCCACTTCTTCTTCGGAATGGGAGTACCGATCCTCGAAGGATACGGGCTGACCGAGACCACAGCGGCCGCGGCGGTCAACGTCCAGGACAACTACAAGATCGGCACTGTCGGCCGTCCGATCGCGGGGACCTCCATAAGGATCGCCGAGGACGGCGAGGTACTCGTCAAGGGCGACGTGGTCTTCCACCGGTACTGGAACAACCAGGCGGCCACCGAGGCGTCCCTCGAGGACGGCTGGTTCCACACGGGCGATCTCGGCTCGCTCGACGAGGACGGCTTCCTGCGGATCACCGGCAGGAAGAAGGAGATCATCGTGACCGCGGGCGGCAAGAACGTGGCTCCCGCCGTGCTGGAGGATCACATGCGGGCGCACCCGCTGATCAGCCAGTGCATGGTGGTCGGGGACCAGAAACCCTTCATCGGGGCACTGGTGACCCTGGACCCCGAGTTCCTGCCCTCCTGGCTCGAGTCCAGGGGACGTCCCAAGGACACCTCGCCGAGCGAGTTGGCGGACGATCCCGAGATGTGCGCCGAGGTGCAGAAAGCGGTCGACGAGGCCAACCAGGCTGTGTCCAAGGCGGAGCAGATCAAGCAGTTCCGCATCCTGCCGCAGGACTTCGCCGAGGACCGGGGGGAGATGACCCCGAGTCTGAAGGTCAAGCGGAACAAGGTCGCGGAGAACTACGCCTCCGAGATCGAGGCGATCTACTCCTGACCTGACCGGGGAGTCCCCGGTTCGGATCGCGTGGCGGTGCGGGGGCCGAACCTCCCGCGGGGTGCTCGCCTCCACCGGGGCCCGGCGTCGGGCAGCGGCCTGCACGACGCCGGGCCTTCCGCGCGAGAGCACCGCGGGAGACCCCGCGGCGGTGCCGGTCGACCGGGTGGTGCGTCTCGGCGCGGCAGGTACCGGAGGGAACCCCGAATCAGCCGCCGATGCGAGCGGAGAACTTCAGCGGGATCCCCCGAACCACTCCGGCGCCGGGGAACCGTCGCGACCGGAAGACGGTTCCCCGGTTACCGGGACGGCCGAGCCTGCGGAACCTCGATCAACCGACCACGCGGCGCATCCGGTTGACGGACGCGATCTGGTCGTAGGGCACGACCTTGACGACCTGCCCGCTCGTCGGGGCGTGCACGGCCTTGCCGTTGCCGACGTACATGGAGACGTGGCTGACCGGGCTGTAGTAGAAGATGAGGTCACCGGGCTTGAGCTGGGAAGCGGAGATCGGCTTGCCCACCTGCGCCTGCGCGCTGCTCGAACGGGGCAGATCCACCCCGGCCTGCGCATAGGCCCAGTACATCAGTCCGGAGCAGTCGAACTGGCTGGGGCCGTCGGCACCGTACACGTAGGGCGAGCCCTGCTTGCTCAACGCCGCCTGAACAGCACCGGCCGCCGAGCCGGAACCGCCCGCGTAGTCGTAGTCGGTCTGCCCGCCTCCCGACAGCGATTCCTGCTCCTCCTGGCTCAGCTCCTCGATGTGCTCCTCGACCTCGGAGACCCGCTCCTCCATCTTGGACTTCTTCTCGGAGATCTCCTCCTGGAGGCGGGCCGCCTCCTGCTCGGCCTCGGCCGCGCGCTCGCGCGCTTCCCGTGCCTTCCGCTCCGCGGCTTCGGCCTTCTCGGTCGCACTGCTCACGGCGGAGACGGCCTGCTGGTTGTCCCTGGCCAGTTCGTCCATTATCGAGGCACGGTCCAGGAACGAGTCCGGCGATTCGCTGGCCATCAGAGCCGAGAGCTGGTTCATCCGGGAGCCCCTGTAGACGGAGCTGGTCAGCTCGTCCACCTGCCCCCTGAACTTCTCCTCCTCGGCCCTGGCCCGATCGGCGGCCTTCTTCGCCTCGGCTTCGGCCGCCTTGGCCTCGTCCAGCTCGGACATACGGGCCTCGTGGTCGTCCTTGGCCCGTTTGTACTTCTCGGTGAGCTGTTCGGCCTGGCGGGAGAGCTTCTGAAGCTGCTCGACGGCTTCGGACTTGTCGTCGGGCAGATCGGGGTCCGCGAGAGCCGGCGCGGAGCTCACGGTGACGGCGGTGGCCACCGCCGTAGCCGTCAGTGCTCCCCGCATTGAGCGTTTGAGTCCGTGCGAGGCCACTTCGCGCATTGCTCCTTCGTTTGCTCGGCCGCCGACCAGGAGGTCCCGTTGGAAGAAGCGCACCCGGCCGACGGCGACCAGCACCGTGGGCAGGAGACGTGTGCTCGTGCTCCCGCGTAAGACCGTCCGCGCAGCACCGGTGGCGCGCTCGGGAATGCTCCCGGTTCGACTCCCCCGACGAGCCGATCCGGCGACAACTCCGCGGAGCCGCCCCGGTTTGGGCGGCTGATCGCCGCGAAGTCTCGGCTAGATTACGAGAGGTGAGCCGACTAGTCCAGAGTGGGGGCAACAACACGACACAGCGTGATCAAAACCAGGTAAAAGAGTGCACGGATTGGCCTGCTTGGGTGGTTTCGTGGCGGAACCTCTCGCGGGCTCTCGCTCCGGCCAGGCCCGACATCGGGTAGCGACGCTCCGGTGCGCGAGTCGGATGCATTGCCAGGCCGGGCCGCTCGCCGCGCAGGTCGCTACTCAAGAGCGGGCCCAACGCAGCAAGGCGCCGACTCACGTGACGGCCACCCGACCACCCACGCGAAGCTCCGCCACGCAACCACCTACGGCAACCGAGCCGCCGCCTCTCTCACCCCGGGTTGATCCGCTCCAGCAACACCGCCGAAGCCACGGCGTAGGCGCCCCGCTTGCGTACCGAGTCCACCACTTCTCTGTCCGAGGTGGCCACGACCAACTGGCGCCCCCTCGGCTCCGACTCGACCAACCCCCTGATCACGTCGTCGGCCTGGACCCCCTGTTCGCTGAACAGCACCCGCACGCCACGAGGTCCCGCGTTCGGCACCGCCACGACGTTCGCCCCGTCGAAGACGACGGTCACCTCCACGCCCGAACGCGCGGCCAGCACCGCGGCCTGGTGGGCCAGCCTGTCCCGCTGCTCGGCCAGCGGAAGGTCCGGATAACCGGTCTTGGTGACGTTGTAACCGTCGACGATCAGATGCACGGCGGGCAACGCCAACAGCCGATCCAGCGCGGCCACGTCCGGCACGTCGTCCGTCGTTCCCGAGTGCGCACGGACCCCCGAGACCGTTTCGGCCGGTCTCGGGCCGGAGATCTCGTCACCGCGCCGGTTGGCGCCGATCTCCCTCCGGAGCCCGGCGACCGACCCCTCCAGGGTTTCCAGCAACAGCGCCAGCCTGACCTCGTCACCGCGTCTGGCTTCCCGGGCCGACTGCCTGGCCACCTCGGCCTCGCGGTCGGCGCGCTGGGCCCTGGCCCGTTCGTCCAGCGCACGCCCCCGCTCCCGGTCGCGTTCACCGGCGATCTCGGACAGCTCCCTGTCCTTGGACTCGGTGAGCCGTTCCAACTCGGCCCCGAGGCGTGCCACCTCGTCCTTGTACTCCTTGAGCTGGACGCCCTGCTGCCGCAATCGTTTACGCAGCCGGTCCGCGTCGGCTCCGCTGTACTGCTCGGCGCGCTGAGCCGCTTCCCTGGCTTCGGCGAGCTCGCCGCGCAGCCGCTCGTTCTCCTTCGAGAGCTTCTCGGCCCGCGAAACGGCCGAGTCACACCGCTCGCGGAGCCTGCCGTGCTCGCTCCGGTACCCGATGAGCTCCACGTAGTGCGGAGCCGTCACGGTCCCCAGCAACACCGCGGCCGTGGCAGCCGCGAGCGGGTCCGACTGCCACGGCTCCAACACCCCCGGTCTGTTCTTCCTGCACCACTCCAGCACCGTGGCACGGAACACGGCGGAGTCACGCATGGCCGCCAACAGGTTCGACTGCCCCAGCTTCGCTCTCTTGGCAACCGCGAAACGCATCACCGGACGCAGCGGGACTGGAACGTCCCCCGCTCGCATCTCACCGAGAGCGGCCGCTGCCAGCTCGGCTAACCGCGTGCACAACGGCCCGGGCAGAGCGTCCCAGTCGACGGCGCTGTCCCCCGTGCTCTCGGCGGATTCGGAAGCGGGGACGGAGTCCGTGTCGGCTCGCGGGTCCTCGGCGTTGTCGCCCGTTGTTGGCGGTATCACTCTTCCAGGCTAAGTGTTCCATCCGGCATTACCCGCATCCGGCGGTTGTTGCGGCACCGGAGCACTGTTCAACGCATGATCGGGAGCACCGCATACGCTCGCCGACCATGAGCCGGTTACCGGAGCGCGCCCAGATGTCCTTCGCCGAGCTGGGACATCCCCTGCGCGAAGTCACCTTCGTGGTAGTGGACCTGGAGACCACGGGAAAGCACCGCGAGCGGGACGGGATAACCGAGATCGCCGCGGTGAAGGTGCGCGGAGGCGAGGTCGTCGAGGAGTTCTCCACCCTGGTCGACCCCGGACGCCCCGTGCCCGCGGGGGTCGCGGCGATCACCGGGATCAGCGACGACACGCTCGCGGGCGCCCCGGCGCTCGGCACCGCGCTGCCCGCCTTCCTCGAGTTCGCGGCCGGCTGCGTGCTCGTGGCACACAACGCCCCGTTCGACACGGGGTTCCTCCGCGCCGGATGCGCACGGCTGGGCCTGAGCTGGCCCAACCCCTCCGTGGTCTGCACGCTCCGGCTCTCGCGGCGTGTCCTGTCCGGAGGGCGGACACCGAACCACGGGCTGGCCACGCTCGCCGAAACGCTGGGGACCGCCCACGCACCAGCGCACCGGGCACTTCAGGACGCCAGAACCACGAACGACGTGCTGCACGCGCTGCTGGGACTGCTCGGCCCCTCGGGGGTGTGCACCCTGGAGGACCTGCTGGAGTACCTGCCCGGTGTGACCGCGCAGCAGCGCCGCAAACGAACCCTGGCCTCCGGGCTTCCCGAGGAGCCCGGCGTGTACCTGTTCCGCGGCCCGAACGAGGAAGTGCTCTACGTCGGCACGGCGACGAACCTGCGGCGCAGGGTCGGGCAGTACTTCACGGCGGGAGAGCGCAGGAACGGGATCAGGGAGATGGTCGCGCTCGCCGAACACGTCGAGCACGTCACCTGCGCGCACCCCCTGGAAGCCGAGGTGCGGGAACTGCGGCTGCTCGACGCCCACCACCCCTGGTACAACCGCAGATCCAAGAACCAGCGGAAGCTCTGGTGGATCTCGCTCACCGAAGAGCCCTTCCCGCGGTTGAAGGTCTCCCGGGCACCCGCCCGGAACTCGCTCGGTCCCTTCCGCACCAGGAACACCGCTCTGGAAGCGGTCGAAGCGCTGCACGACGTCACCGGACTGCGCGAGTGCACCGAGCACATACCCGCCGGGGGCGCCGCGGCTCGCCCCTGCGCGGTCTACGAACTGGGACGTTGCGGCGCGCCGTGCGCGGGCTACGAGAGCCCCGCGGGGTACGAGCCCCACGTGGTCCCGGTGCGCGAAGTGCTCACCGGGGAGGGCGACTCCGCGCTGCACCGGCTACGAGCGGAGATCGACAGGCTCGCGGCGGGCCAGCGCTTCGAGGGCGCGGCCGAGCACCGGGACCGCCTCGCCGGACTCATTCGTGCGGTGGACCGCGGGCAACGACTGTCCGCGCTGGCCCGGGTACCGGAACTGGTCGCGGCGCGGCCGGACGGATCGGGCGGCTGGCTGCTCGCCGTGGTGCGTCACGGGCGACTGGCTTCCGCCGGAGCGGCACCGCGTGGGACGCCCCCGATGCCGGTGGTCGGTTCCCTGCGGGCCTCGGCCGAGACCGTCATCCCCGGCGAGGGGCCGCTGTTCGGGGCGCCCCCGGAAGAGGTCCACGTGGTCCACCGGTGGCTGACCTCGGGCGACGCCAGAATGGTCCGGTGTGACGTCCCCTGGACCGAGCCCGCGGGCTCGGTCGGGAAGTGGCGCGACTGGGTCGATTCGGCCTCGCTGGCCCGCACCCCCTACCCGGGAGTCGACTGAGGACAACTCCTGTTCCCGACTCGGTTTGCTTGGATGGTTCCGCGGCGGGACTGCCCGGAATCCGAGCAACCGAGTCGCCGAGCCTACTCCCCGAGGTCCTCGCTGGAAACGATCCTGGTGGGGGTGAGATGCACGGCGAGCTGGCCCGGGCCCGCGATCTTCTTCCCGACCCTTTCCGCCTTCTCCTCGCCCACGTAGTACGCCGCCACGGTGGTGGCCACTCGCAGGACCTCGTCCGGGTCGTCCGTGGTCTCCGCGTCGCCCTGGATCTGCACGAAGGTGTGCGCGCTCTGCTCGTCGACGCACAACGTCAAACGTGGGTCCCTTAGCATGGCCGCGGCCTTCGCACTGGCGGTGCCGGTGGTGAGCACGATCCGCTCCCCGTCCACGGCGAACCAGACGGGGGCCACCAGCGGGCGCCCGTCCGAACCGAGGTAGCCGAGCTTGCCCGTGCGACCACCCTGCTCCAAAAAGGACCGCACCTGGTCCGTGATCGTCGTCATGCTTCCGACGGTAGTACCCACCGCCCCGGCGACACCCGCGCACCGCCGGAAACCGGCGCGAAAAAACCGGCGGCTCCCGCACCTGCCTGAGGTGCGGGAGCCGCCGGTCCGGTCAACACGCCACTTCTCCGGGAAGGATCACTCCTCCGGCTGACGCGCCTTGCCGCCGACGAGCTCGCCCCGTTCGGAAGCCTCCGACTCCGGGATCTCCTCGTGCTCGCCCGCGGCCACGTGCTCCTCCTCGCGGGCAGCGTCCAGCGCGGCCGTCTCCCCGCTCGGATCGGGCTTGAGCCAACCGCCTTCGACCGGCTTGCCCGCGGCACCAAGCTTGTTCATCTTCTTCGGCACCGGAGCCCCCTGGTACTCGAGCTCCTCGGGGTGACCGTGCTCGTCCACGGGGCCGAGCGGCTGGTGCACCTCGACGAACTCCCCGTGCGGCAGACGCTTGATGATGCCCGTTTCCAGGCCGTGCTCCAGCACCTCGCGGTCGGACTTCTGCAGACCGATGCAGAGCCGGTAGGTGATGTAGTAGGCGATCGGCGGAGCGATCAGCAGGCCGATCCGGCCGATCCAGGTCATCGCGTTCAGCGAGATGTCGAACTTGAAGGCGACGATGTCGTTGACACCCGAGATCATCAACACCGAGAAGAACGTCAGCGCCATGGCGCCGAGACTCGTCCGCACCGGAACGTCCCGCGGGCGCTGCAACAGGTTGTGGTGCGCGTCGTCTCCGGTGAGCTTGCGCTCGATCAGCGGATAGGCCAGCGCCACGGTGAAGATCAGGCCCATGAACAGCGCCGTCGGGAAGAACACCGCGGGGATCGTGTACTCACCCCACAGGTAGACCTCCCAGGAGGGCCAGAGCCTGCTGGATCCGTCCGTCCAGATCATGTACCAGTCCGGCTGGGACGCGGCCGAGACCTGCGAGGCGTTGTACGGCCCGAGGTGCCAGATCGGGTTGATCTGGAAGATCCCGCCCATGATGGCCGTGACGCCGGTGACGATGGCGAAGAAACCGCCGCCCTTGGTGGCGAAGACGGGAAGGATCCGCACACCGACCACATTGCTTTCCTTGCGCCGCACACCGGGGAACTGGGTGTGCTTCTGGTACCAGACCAGAGCCAGGTGCACCGCGATCAGCCCGAGGATGATGCCCGGAAGCAGGAAGATGTGCATCATGTAGAAGCGCGGGATCAGCTCGGTTCCGGGGAACTCCCCGCCGAAGAGGATCCAGTGGATCCAGGTGCCGACCACGGGAACCGACATCGTGATCCCGGAGGCGATGCGCACACCGGTGCCGGAGAGCAGGTCGTCCGGCAGCGAGTAGCCGGTGAACCCTTCGAACATCCCGAGGATGAACAGCAGGATGCCGATCATCCAGTTGGTCTCCCTCGGACGCCGGAAGGCGCCCGTGAAGAAGATGCGCAGCATGTGGGCGACGATCGACGCCATGAACAGCAGCGCGGCCCAGTGGTGCACCTGCCTGGCGAACATCCCGCCCCGCACCTCGAAGGAGATGTCCAGCGTGCTGGCGAAGGCGCGGGACATCTCGATGCCGCGCAGGTTGGTGTAGGCGCCCTGGTACTGCACCTCGGCCATCGAGGGGTCGAAGAAGAACGCCAGATAGGTGCCGGTCAGCAGCAGCAGGATGAAGGTGTAGAGCGCGACCTCGCCCAGCAGGAACGACCAGTGCGTCGGAAACACCTTGTTGAACTGCTTGCGCAGACCGGGCGCGATCTGGAGCCGTTTGTCCACCTCGTCGGCCTGTTTGCTGGCCGCGCGGTACACCGCACTTTCCGACTTTGTCGGGGTAGTGATCGAACTCATGAATTCCGCTCCCAGTAGGCCGGACCGATCGGCTCGATGAAGTCGCTCTTCGCCACGAAGTAGCCCTCTTCGTCAACCGTGATCGGCAACTGCGGCAGAGCGCGCGTAGCGGGCCCGAAGACCGGCTTGGCATAGCTGTTGGCCACGTCGAACTGCGACTGGTGGCAGGGGCAGAGCAGCCTGCCGGTCTGAGTCTCGTACAACGAGGTCGGACATCCCAGGTGGGTGCAGATCTTCGAGTAGGCGTAGTAGTCGCCGTAGTTGAAGTCCTCCTGCCCCTTGCGCTCCACGGGGGAGTCGCCGGGCCGCAGCCGGATCAACATGACCGGGTTGTCGGAACGACGCAGGGCGTGCAGCAACGCCTCCTCGTTCCCGCGTTCGGACTCGCGGAACGGAAACACCGTCTCGAACCCGCCCGGGGTGAGATCCTGTGCCCGCACCAGCGAAACCTCGTGGGCGTTACCGGTGTTGCGACGCAGGTAGACCTTCTCGTCGCCGCTCTGCATCCAACCGGTGTGGTTGAGCGAATCGGGGCCGGTCTCGGCCCACGGGTTCTTGACCATTCCGCCGAGAACCAGCACGCCCGTGCCCAGACCGAAGGCCCCGGCTCCGAAACCGGCGGTGCGCTTGATCATCGAGCGGCGGGCGATCGTGCTCCGGGACCCGGCGTCGGCCAGCTCGGCCGCGGCCGTCTGGCGGTCCAGTTCGGAGGAACCGTGCCCGTCGTGCCGCTGCTGGACGGCGACCTCGTGCGGCATGAACTTCTTCGAGTACAGGATCGCGCCGATTCCCACCGAGAGGATCGACAGTCCGAGGAAGAAGCCGATCAGGGGGTTGTACAGCGAGTACAGGAAGTGCCCCTGCTCGTCGGCCAGCGGATTGACGTAGCGCCACGGCCAGAAGACGAAGACCCCGATGAAGGCCAGCGCCGAGAACCCGGCCAGCGAGAACCACGCGGCGACCGCGCGTTCGGCGCGCCGTTCGGCCCTGGTCCCCTTGACGGGCCACGGGTCGGGGTACTCGACGAGCTCGACGTCGTCCTGGGCCAGACCGAGCCGGACCTTCTCGTCGCGGCTCATCTCCGCGAGTTCCGCCTCGGTCGGCTGCTGCTCGTCCTTGCCGGTGAGGTGCTCGTTGTCCGAGTCGCTGCCGTGTCGTTCGCTGCTGTTCTGCTCGCTCATATCCCGCTCACTCATGCCCTGGCTCCGATCCACAGGGTGAGGCCGACGAGACTTCCGAGCCCGATGACCCAGGCCACGACCGTCTCTGGCCCCGGCCCGTAGCCACCGAGCGCGTTGCCACCGGGGTTGTTGTTGCCGTCGGTCACCGACTTCACGTAGGCGATGATGTCCTTCTTCTCGTCAGGGGTCAGCTGACGTTCGGAGAACTTCGGCATGTTCGCAGGCCCGGTGTGCATCGCCTCGTAGATCTGCTGTTCGGTGGCCTGGCTCAGATCCGGAGCGTTCTTGCCCGCGGACAGCGCGATCCCCCGACCGGTGAAGTTGTGACAGGAAGCGCAGTTCAGTCGGAAGAGCTCGGCACCGCGCGCGGGGTCGTCGCCCTGCAGCTGCTCCCCCTTCGCCGAGGGCTGCTTCGGTCCGCCTCCGACCGACTGGGCGTAGGCGGCGAGCGCCCGGATCTCCTGCGGGGAGAAGTCCTCGGGTTTGCGCGGAGCCTGCGCCTCGTGGCGCTTCATCGGCATGCGACCGGTGGAAACCTGGAAGTGCACGGCCGCACCACCGACTCCGATCAGGCTCGGCCCCCGGTCCTCAACGCCCTGCAGGTTCTCGCCGTGACAGCTGATGCAGGAGGTCTCGTAAAGTTCCTTGCCGTCCCGGACCAGTGACGGATCCTCCGCCGCCGTCGCGGTCTGCGGTTCGGGGAGCAGCACGCTGTAGAGGCCGCCCGCGGCCACCAAGGCGATCCCGAGCGCCAGCACACCGGAAAGCCGTCGCCGGAACTTGGAACCCGCGCGGTTGCGTTTCTTTTTGGTGGTCATGAGTGCGCAAAACCCTTGCTGTCATGTTCGGGACGATTCAGCGGCAACAACATCACGCTCTGCTTCGTATCGCTGCCTTGTCCCTGGTTTCCGTCGGCCCGGGCGGACCGTGTCATGGCACCAGGTAGATGACCAGGAAGAGCCCGATCCACACGATGTCCACGAAGTGCCAGTAGTACGACACGACGATCGAGGCCACGGCCTGGGCCGGCGTGAACTTGCTCATCCTCGTCCGGATCATCAGGATCACGAACGCGACGAGCCCACCGATCACGTGCAGACCGTGGAAGCCCGTGGTCATGTAGAAGACCGTGCCGAACGCCGAGGTCGCCATCGTCGTGTGGTGCTCGGTGACCAGCGTGTAGTACTCACCGGCCTGTCCCAGCACGAAGACCAGGCCCATCACGAGCGTGAGCATGTACCAACGACGAAGGCCGTAGACATCACCACGCTCGGCCGCGAACACACCCCACTGACAGGTGAACGAGGACGCCACCAGGATGATGGTGAACGGTAGGGCGTAGCTCACGTTGAGTTCGGCGGGCGGCGGTGGCCACGGGCCCTCGTTCTGGGCCTTCACCGTGAAGAACATGGCGAAAAGCCCGGCGAAGAACATCAGCTCGCTGGCCAACCAAACGATGGTGCCCACGCTGACCATGTTCGGCCGGTTCAGCGAGTGCACGCGTTGACTGATTGAGGGCGCTGCCGTTGTCACGCGACGCATTATGTCGCGAACGATTTCGGCCCGCCCGCTCGGGTCCCGCTCTCGTCCTTTTCGTCGCCCGCGTCCACCGCGGGGGTTACCCGGAGTGAACGTCACCGTGCTCGTCGGACGCCGAGCGCGCGCCGGGGGTCCCGCGATCCCCGCCGCGTGCCGGGTCCGCCGCGCACCCGCGAGAGCGGCGACCGCACGATCCCGGGAGCACGGCCCCGCCCCCGGGGAGAACCGGCTCGCTCACCTGCACAGACCCGGATACTCCCCGCGCTGCCTCCGAAGGGGACATCCGTCCCTCCCGAGCGGAACCGAAACCCGCCGCACGAGCACCCCGCCGCGTCCCGGACGCCGGAGCGGAACGAACCGGACCGGGATCACCGGGGCCACCGCCTCCCGGTGATCGCGCTACGTGTCCGGAGCTCCTGCTGGTCGAACGCGGGCGGGCGAGCTCCCCGAGCGCTTTCCCCGAGCGGTGCGGGACGGAGGTGCCGCCACGCGGAACCGCGAGTTCCCCCAGAAGTGACGAGACCTTCGCAACAGTGAGGTGTATTACCCCGCGGCGAGGCGAACCGGATACGATACGAGCACTCGTGAGCACTCGGCACGAGTCACGAACCAGACCTCACCGGCCGCCACGGCAGCCAAGGAGTGCCCATGAACACTTCGGCGAGCAACGTCTGCGTGTTCAGCCACCGACAGGAGATCCGCGACTCGATCATCACGGCCGTCGGACGCCGCCCCGCACCCGACGTCAAACGGGTGCAGTACACGGAGGCCTCGACGGTGGCCGAGATCCTCGGGAAGGTCGACGCGGGCAGTGTGGACCTGTTGGTCCTGGACGGTGAAGCCCAGCCCACCGGCGGGATGGGAGTATCGCGGCAGCTGAAGAACGAGCTCGCCGACTGCCCGCCGATCGTGGTCACCGTGCGGCGCAAGGACGACCGATGGCTCGCCACGTGGTCACAGGCAGACGCGGTCCTCGTTCACCCGCTCGACCCGCTGAACGCCGCCGAGACCGTGGCCGAGACACTGCGTGCGCACGCCTTGCCCGCACCCCACGGTTGACACGAGTACTCGAGGACACCAACGTGCGAACTGCGACGACCACATGGCCCGATCTGCTGAACCGGCTCGTCTCCGGGGAAACCCTGGAAAGCACGGAGACCGCCTGGGCTATGGACCAGATCATGAGCGGTGAGGCCACCCCGACCCGGGTGGCCGCGTTCGCGGTCGCGTTGCGCGCCAAGGGCGAAACCTCCTCGGAGATCCTCGGCATGGCCGACGCGATGGTCGAGCACGCACGTCCGCTGGAGGTTCCCCAGCACACGATCGACGTGGTCGGCACGGGCGGGGACCGTGCCGGAACGGTCAACATCTCGACCATGACCTCGATCGTGCTCGCCGCGTGCGGTGCCACGGTGGTCAAGCACGGCAACCGCGCCGCCTCGTCGAGCTGCGGCACGGCCGATGTGCTGGAAGAGCTCGGAGTGGCCATCGACCTCTCCCCGGAGGACGTCCACCACTGCGTTTCGCGACTCGGCATCGGCTTCTGCTTCGCGGCCCTGTTCCATCCGGCCATGAAGTACGCGGCGGGGCCGCGCCGCGAGATCGGCATCCCCACCGCGTTCAACGTGCTCGGCCCGCTGACCAATCCGGCCCGTCCCGGTTCCGGGTTGATCGGTTGTGCCGACCGGCGGATAGCGCCGGTCATGGCCGAGGCCTTCGCCCGCCGCGGGCACTCGGTACTGCTGGTCAGCGGGGACGACGGGATGGACGAGATCACCACCACCACGACGAGCACGGTCTGGGTGGTCGGGGACGGCTCGGTGCGGGAGGAGCGCATCGACCCCGCGGACTTCGGGATCCCGTTGACCGCCCCGGACGAGCTCCAGGGCGGTGACGCCCCGGTGAACGCACGGGTGGTGCGCGAACTGCTGGCGGGCGCGCGGGGTCCGGTCCGGGATGCCGTGCTGCTGAACACCGCCGGCGCTCTCGCCGCCTACAACGGTCCGATCACGGACCTGGGGGCCGGTTTGGAGGAAGGGCTGCGCGAGGCGGCCGAGGCCATCGACTCGGGAGCGGCGAGCAGGCTGCTGCGGGACTGGGTCGAGCTCTCCACCGAACTGCGCTCGGAGCGCTGAGCGGCTTCCGGAACCGGGGCTGCTCGAAGTGCCCTGAGACGCAGCAAGGCGCCGACTCACGTGCAGGCTGAGAAGACACCTACGCAAGACGAGTCCCGGAAATCCCGCCGCGCCAGCGCAAGCGCTCTGAGCCTGAGCAGTCAGCACCGCCGCGGGTTCTCAGTCTCGGGTCTCGCGAGCGAGGCCCGGCGTTGCGTAGGTGCCCACCCGATGTCGGGGCCTCGCCGGAGCGAGCCCCCGACCGAGGTTCCGCCGCACCACCACGGCAACCGGGCCGCCGGCCCTTTCAGGATTCGAGGCCGATGGAGAAGGTCTCCTCGGTGTCCCGCTTGGAGTACGAGCGGAACGCGATGTGCGTGTCGGTGTCGAGCACCCCGGCGACCTTGTTGATCCTGCCCGGAACGATGTCCGCGATGTCCTCGTGGGCCCGCGCGCGCACCATCGCGATCAGGTCCACATCACCGGCGCAGGAGTACACCTCGGCCACACCGTCGATGTCCGCGACTTCCTGCGCGGCCTGAGTGAGGTACTCGGCCGAGGTCCGAATGAGCACGATCGCGGTAATCACGGTTGTCCTCCGTAAGGATTTCGAAACGAAAACGGCGGCCACGGGCCCGCCGCACTCGAAGGACCGCCGACAGCGGTCCCGGAGAAGAACGCGGCCCGGCCCGGTCCACCACCGTGGACGAATCGGGCCGGGCCTGCACGCGGTTCACTCGTGGTTCGGGCCGGTGTGGTACTCGAAAACCAGGCCGGAGACGGTGATCAGCACGGCCCCCGAGGCCAGCACGATCATCCAGACGTGGCCGAAGGCCAGCGCGATGCCCGCGAACGCCGAGGCGGCCGCCACACCGATCGGCCAGTAGCTTCCCGGGCTGAAGAACCCGAGATCACCCGCGCCGTCGCTGATCTCGGCGTCCGAACGGTCCTCCGGACGCAGATCGATGCGCCGAGCCACGAACTGGAAGTAGCTTCCGATCAGCAACGAGAGTGCGCCAACGAGGATCAGCGCGACCGTTCCCACGGGCTCCTTCGCCCAGAAGCCATAAACCACAGCCGACAGGAAGAAGAAGAAGGTGATGATGTTGAAGATCTTCGCTTCGACCCTCATGGAGTCCTCACTCTCGCCCCGTGCGCCTCACTAGGGCGCACTCGTCCTCGTTGCCAAGCCGTTCCCGCGATCAACCGCTCGTCGCCCCGGCACCGGCGGTCTCATCCGGCAAGGAGTCCTCCCGGTCGGGGTCGAAGGGGATGGTCGTCACCGAGTTCGGCGAGCAGAGCCGCCCGCAGTCCATGGTCCTCAGCGCCTCGGAGGTCGTGTAGGCCTGTCCGGTGTCCGGATTGATCTGCGTGCGCAGGTCCATGTAGCGCTCGAACTTGTCCGGCGAGAGCGCGCGAACCTCGAAGTTCATCATCGAGTGGTACGTCCCGCACAACTCGGCGCAGCGCCCCACGAACGAGCCCTCTTCGTCGATGGAGTTCTGGTAGACGCTGTCCTGGTTGTTCTTGTCAGGGTGCGGGAACGTGTCCCGCTTGAAGTGGAACTTCGGGACGAAGAAGGAGTGGATCACGTCCTTGGAGCTCAACCGGTACTCCACGGTGGAGTCCGTGGGGAGCACGAGCAGAGGTGTCCAGTCGCTGGTTCCGACCGTGTTGACCGGCTCCCCGTCCGGGGTCGTGTACCCCGGGTAGCGGAACTCCCAGTTCCACTGGAAGGAGACCACGTCGACGGAGACGTCGGGATCGCTCTCCTCGGCCTGGACCTCCTGCTGGGTGGTCGCGGTGAAGTAGAACAGCACGACGACCATCACGAACGGTATGACGGTGTAGATGATCTCCAGGGGGTTGTTGTACTGGAACTGACGTGGCAACTCATCGCTCTTCTTGCGGTGGAAGGCCACCGTCCAGAAGATCAGTCCCCAAACCAGCACACCCACGGCGAGAGCCGCGATCACCGACCAGGTCCAGAGCTGACGCATCGCCGCGGCGTCACTGGTGACGCCGGTCGGCCAGCCGAACCGCAGCACCTGGTCAGGGGTGCAGCCCGTGGCCACGACACACACCAAACCGATCAGCCCACCGAGCTTGACCAGCCGTGGCACTCGGGTCCCGTCCTTCAGGGCCACTGCGCGACGCCTCCTCCATGTGAAACTCACCGGCACGGCGCTGGCGTTTTTCCTCCGTCCACGACGGAGGATCGGCCGCCGGAATACTGTAGCGACCCTAGCCCAGCAGTAGCCGCGATACTGCTCCGGGGTCAGGTGACCGCCCGAACCATGGTCACCTCCAGTGGCCCAGATCACCAGTCAGACCCCCGGCGGAACTTCGCGCAGCCGGTCGGGCACCGCCCGCGTTCCCGAGGCACCCCGGGAACGCCGGAGGGCACCTCGGGTAGCGGCGATCGGTTTGCCCGGCGGTTCGGACGGGGACCCCCGACCGGGGGCTCGCCGCGGGATCCGCCCGCATCGGGCGGGCGCCCACGCGGGCGCTCGGGCAGGGGCGCACCCGAGAGCACCGGCACCGGAAGAGTGAACAAGCAGCGACCCCGCCCCGTGCGTGCAGCCCTGCCGAGAGGGCACGGCATACTGGGGTCCCGATCACCGTATCGGGGTCAGCGAATCGAAATCCCCGCGACACGAGAGGTGCGCGAGACGCGTGTGCGGCCTGCTTGGACTGGTTTGTCCCACCGAAGAGAACGCCGGCAACGCAACGAACGCGGTGGCCAACGCGCTGCCGTGTCAGCGGCATCGAGGACCGGACGAGAGCGACACCTGGCACGGCGGTGAAGTCGTATTCGGCTTCAACCGCCTGTCGGTCATCGACGTCGAACACTCGCATCAACCGTTGAGCTGGGGGCCGCCCGAATCCCCCGGCCGCTACACCATCCTGTTCAACGGTGAGATCTACAACTATCTCGAGCTGCGCGCGGAGCTGACCGAGCACTACGGCGCAGCCTTCCACACGGACGGCGACAGCGAGACGATCATCGTCGCCTACCACTACCTCGGCCCCTCGATGGTCGGACGGCTGCGTGGGATGTTCGCTTTCCTGATCTGGGACAACGAACGGCACGTCGTGTTCGGCGCCAGGGATCCCTTCGGGATCAAGCCGATGTACTACTCCAGCGGGCCGAACGGGGTCGCCTTCGCCAGCGAGAAGAAGAGCCTTCTCCACCTGGCCCCGACGCTGGGGGTCTCCGAGGACGTCGACCGCCGGTCCCTGCAGCACTACCTGGTCCTGCAGTACGTGCCGGAGCCGGAGTCGCTGCACCGCTCGATCAGGCGCATCGAGTCGGGGACCTCGTTCACCGTCGCTCCCGGCGGGCAGCTGGTCACCGAGCGCTACTTCTCCCCGAACTTCTCGTCCCGGGAGATCAAGGACGACGGTGCGGCCGACCAGCTGCACAACGAGATCGCCGACGTGATGCGCGACTCCGTCGCCAAGCACATGCGCGCCGACGTGACGGTCGGGGCGTTCCTGTCCGGCGGCATCGACTCGACCGCGATCGCGGCGCTGGCCAAGGAGCACAACCCCGACCTGGTCACGTTCACGACCGGGTTCGAGCGCCAGGGTTACTCGGAGGTCGACGTCGCCGCGGAGTCGGCGGCGGCCATCGGTGTCAAGCACGTGGTGCGCACCGTCTCCCCCGAGGAGATGATGGAGACCCTGCCGCTGATCATCTGGTACCTCGACGACCCGGTGGCCGATCCGGCGCTGGTACCGCTGTGGTTCATCGCCCGGGAGGCGCGCAAGCACGTCAAGGTGGTGCTGTCCGGTGAGGGCGCCGACGAGCTGTTCGGCGGGTACTCGATCTACCGCGAACCGCTCTCGCTGGCCCCCTTCGAGCGCGTTCCCGGTTCGGTGCGCAAGGCCATGGGGCGCGTGTCCACTGCCATCCCCGAAGGAGTGCGCGGCAAGGACCTGCTCCGTCGCGGGGCGCTGCCGCTGGAGGAACGCTACTACGGCAACGCGCGGATCTTCCGCGACGAACAGCTCAAGAACCTGCTGACGAACTTCGACCCGAACGTCTCGCACACCGACGTCACCGCGGCGGCCTACCGGAGTTCCCAGGACTGGGATCCGGTGACCCGCATGCAGCACGTGGATCTGTTCACCTGGCTGCGCGGTGACATCCTCGTCAAGGCCGACAAGGTGACGATGGCGAACTCGCTGGAGCTGCGGGTTCCGTTCCTCGACCACGAGGTGTTCCGCACCGCCAGCACCATCCCGCTGGACCAGAAGATCACCAAGGACACCACCAAGTACGCGCTGCGCCGCGCGTTGGCCAAGATCGTCCCCGGCCACGTGCTCAACCGCCGCAAGCTCGGTTTCCCCGTCCCCATCCGGCACTGGCTGCGCGACGAGATGCACGACTGGGCTCGCAACATCATCCGCGAGTCGCAGACGGACGAGCTGCTGAACAAGACCGCCGTGCTCCAGCTGCTGGAGGAGCACCGCTCCGGCGTGCTGGACCACAGCCGCAGGCTGTGGGCGCTGCTGGTGTTCATGATCTGGCACGGCATCTTCGTGGAGAACCGGCTGACGCCGAGCGTTCCCGAACCGCACTACCCGGTCAAGCTGTGACGTTCGGGTGGGGACGCCGGTCGGCGTCCCCACCCGAGCTCTTCCCGGCTCGCCGTGGGGCCTCGCCGGGCCCCGGTGCGCCCGTTCGGCTGCGGCGGCTAGCCGGTCGCTCAGGCGCCGCCGCGCCTGAGCGACCGCTCTTCTCCACCCACGCCGGCCGAGTCGACGAGGTACGAGCCGCAACCGATCAGCGCGCGTAGCGCTCGGCCACCACGTCCGGGGTCTCCACGTTCTCGCCCGCGTCCATGTTGCGCGCCAGCCGGACGAACTGGCTCATCGACCAGGCCAGCGGTGTCGCGGAACCGGTTCCCTCCCCGAACGCGAATCCGTTCCCGGACTCCCGGTCCCAGACCTGTTCGGGGATGAGGTAGCCCTCGTTGGCCATGCGCGCCATGGTTTCCAGGTGCGTACCGGCCGAGCCGCCCGCGGCCAGCTCGTACTCCCCGCGCTCACCGGTCAGCAGCGGCCAGAGCCTGCCGACGCCCTCGCCCGTGTAGGGTTCGCCGCCGGCCCCCTCGCCGTAACCGTCGTGGTTGTAGCGGTACCAGCCGGGACCGTTCGGGGTCCGCACCCGCAGCTGCGCGTCCATCTCGGCCAGGGAGCCGCGCACCGAGGGCGCGTCGGCCGGTTTGACGCCGAGCCGGACCAGTTCGAGGAATCCCGCGTCGACGATCGCGCGCTCGTCGTGGCACCCGCCCCCGTTGTTCAGGCACAGTTCGTGCCCGTTGTTCGGGTTCCCGTCGTCGTCGACGCGCTGGTAGTACTCGCCGTCGCCGTGCGGGCCCGACGTGGTGAACGTCCAGTCCTCGACCTTGCGCTGCCACTCGTCCGCCGTGTCCAGGTAGCGCTGCGCCGCCTGCTCGTCACCGTGTTGGCGCGCCATGTCCGCGGCGGTGACCAGTCCGGCGATCTCGGCCGCGATCGTCGACGGCGAGTAGCCGCCCTCCTCCTCCCAGCGCTCCTGGGGAGTGGAGGGCCCGTTGTCGACTATGAAGTCGGCCGACTTCTTGAGCTTGGCCCATTCCGCGTCACCGGTACGGCCGAGCTCGTGGGCCAGCACGATCGGGTAGGCGACCTCGTCCAGCTGCAGGCTCTGCCAGTGCGGCTCCCCGTCGAGCCAGGTGTTCTGGGGGAACGAACCGTCCTCGTTCCACTGCACGTCCAGCAGGTAGTCGAGCGCGCGGTTGGCCGCGTCCCGGTCGCCGAGCGCCAGAGCGGCGGTGGCGGTGTGGTACAGGTCTCGCGACCACACCAGGTGATAACCGGGGGTGCAGCAGTCGTCGGCGTTCTTGGCCTCGCCCCACGGGATCGAGGTGGAGGCGACGAAAGCTCCCCGCCGGGTCTTGTCCTCCTGGGACTTCAACGTCATGGCGGCGACGTTGTACTGGGTGGTCAGCCCGCGCGAAGTGACCGACTCCGGTGGCTCGCGCAGGGAGGACAGGTAGTCGTGCCAGCCCGAGTCGTACTCGTCCCGCTTGGCCGCGTAACCGCTGTTCAGCGAGCTCTCTGCCGCCGAACGCGCGGCCGCCCGGTCCGCTCCGAACCCGAGGGCCAGCGTGAACTCGGTGTCGTCGTCCACGGGGATGCGCGCGGTCTGCACGAGGTTGCCCGGGTCCGCCGCCCGGTTGTACTCCGCGTCGAGCCGGTCGTCCTCGGCGAGGTCCTGGTAACCATCGCTGGATGTGCCGCTGTATCCGCTGGTGGCGGCTGAGAAGCCCGACGAGGCGGCCAGCGCGCTGGCGACCTCCCCGTCGCTGGCCACGAGCGTGCCCTCCGAGGTGGCTCCGGTGTCGCCCGTGCCGCTGCCGTTCAGCGAAGGGTTGTACAGGGCGTAGAGCTGCAGCGGACCACCGCGGAGCACCTCGAAGCGGGTACGCACCATCAGAACCGAACGCTGCGGATCGGTGACGTAGGTCTTGGTTATGCGGTAGCGACCGTCCTCGTCGGTGTTGATCTGCCGG
The DNA here is from genome assembly GCF_013408175.1 of Actinopolyspora biskrensis. Taxonomy (GTDB): domain Bacteria; phylum Actinomycetota; class Actinomycetes; order Mycobacteriales; family Pseudonocardiaceae; genus Actinopolyspora; species Actinopolyspora biskrensis. Next base: position 31,937 of record NZ_JACBYW010000001.1, on the reverse strand, counting down.
TAGCGCAGCGAACGCGAGTCGGGCAGCTCGACCCGTTGCTCGGTGGCGTCGCGCTCGAGTTCGGTGAAGCCCTCCCCGTCGCTGACGACGTACTGCATGTCCTGGACGTTGGGCACGTCCAGCTGCGGGTAGTAGACCTCGTTGAGCACTCCCTGCCCGAGCGTGTGCCACACCTTCGAGTCCGTCGTGGCCGAGGTGCCGACCCCGTTCTTCGCACCGGTCGTCCACGCCGCGGAGATCCCCGGGGCGCCGGGTGCCTCCTCGGCCGCCACGGCCGGGGTCGCTCCGGCCGCGGCCGTGACCCCGGCCAGCGCCGCGGCGACCAACCCGGCCGCACGGCCACCGCGACCGGTGCGCCTTTTCCGTTCAGAATCCATCGTCGATTCCTTCCCTCCTGTCGGGACCCGCGAAGGCCTCACCGGAGTTCGCCACGGCGAGGCTTTCACGCGATCAGCCCGTGACGGATTATCTACATTCCTCCACCCGGGTCGCGCAATCGATACAGAAGAATTCCCAGGAAAAGGACTTCTTTCATTCGTTCAGAATCGAACGTCGCCCCCCGAATCCCACGCGAGTCGAACAGGAAATGACCCCGAGAAGTGTTGACTTTATCCTTTCAAGAAGCTCTGATGTGTGCCGCACAACACTGCGAGAGGAGACGGTGCGATGCGACCGGTTGCTCTGGCGACGATCACCGCGCTCGCGGGTGCTGTCGTGGTTCCCCCGATCACGACACCTCCCGCCGACGAAGCGGCTGCCGCACCGGCCACCGAGGCCGAGGGGCCGATCGTGCAGATGTTCGGATGGCCGTGGGAATCGCTGGCCGAGGAGTGCCGGAGCTCACTGGGCCCGGACGGTTACACGGCGGTCCAGGTGTCGCCGCCCACCGAGCACGTCCAACTCGCCGACCAGGGGTATCCCTGGTACGAGGACTACCAGCCCGTGAGCTACGACCTGCGGAGCAGACGGGGTGACGCGGAGAGCTTCGAGAACATGGTCTCCGCGTGCAACGGGGCCGGTGTGAAGGTCTACGTCGACGCGGTGCTCAACCACATGTCCGGCTCGGGATCCCGGGGGTCCGGCCCGGGCAGCGGGGGCACGGAGTACTCGAAGTACGACTACCCCGGCACCTACGCCGACCCCGACTTCCACGACTGCCGCGAGGACATCGCGGACTACACGGACCAGTGGGAGGTCCGCAACTGCGAGCTGGTCGGGCTGGCCGACCTGAGAACGGAGTCGGACGAGGTGCGGCGGACCCAGCTCGCCTACCTGAACAGGCTGATCGACATGGGCGTGTCCGGGTTCCGCCTGGACGGGGCCAAGCACATTCCCCCGGAGGACATCGCGGCGATCGTGGACGGTCTCCACGAGACGTCCGCCGGAACCGAGCCGTACGTCTACCAGGAGGTGATCGCGGACCCCACCACCAAGGGCACGGAGTACACCGGCAACGGGGACGTGACCGCGTTCACCTACACCGACCGCGTCTCCAACGCCTTCGCCGAGGGCTTCCTCGCCGATCTGAGCGGCCTCCCGGAGGAGACCGAACTCGCAGGTGAGCAGGCTGTCGTGTTCGTGGCCAACCACGACACCGAACGCGACTCGCCGCCGCTGAGCCACCAGGACGGGGCGGCCTACGATCTCGCCAACGCCTTCACCCTGGCCTTCCCCCACGGCACGCCGAGAATCCTGTCCGGCTTCGACTTCGGCGACGACACCGACGCGGGCCCGCCCTCCGGCGGCAACGGTTTCACACGGCCAGCGAGCTGCGCGGACGGCAGTGCTTGGGTGTGCGCCCACCGGCACGCGCCCGTCGCGGGCATGGTCGGGTTCAACCGGGCCGTGCAGGGCACCGAGCTGACCGACTGGTGGGACAACGGCAGCAACGTGATCGCCTTCGGACGCGGCGACGCGGGGTTCGCCGTGTTCAACTCCGGCGGCGCCCGAGGACAGGACCCCGGGGAGACGACCCGGCAGTTCCGGTCCTCCCTTCCCGCCGGCACCTACTGCAACGTGCTGACGGGCCGCTTCGAGAGCGGTGAGTGCGGCGGCGAGACCGTCGAGGTGAACTCGGACGGCACGTTCACCGCGACCGTCGGACCGAACTCCGGGGTGGCACTGCACCAGGAGGCCGAGATCGGGGGGTGACCACTCGGCGGTTCCCCGCGGTGGGGCGGTCCCACCGCGGGAGACCGCGCGGGAGGTCGCGTTCTTCGACTGCGGGGTGGGCGCACGACCGCCGCACATCACCGGCGGGAACCCCGAAAAGGCTCTAGGGCACCGAAAAAACGCGCCGAAAAAGGAGATCAACCGGTGAGGGCGCCCCCCACGAACGGGGCGGAACTCCGGCGGCGGGATTCTTACCTCCTCGAGGAATTCCCGCGCGTTCTCCCCCGATCGTCCGAACAAGGACGAGGCCGATTCCCGGAATGGGGTTCACCGAGTCGCCGCGGGCATTCTCCCCGAAGCGCCGCTCGGGGATTCGGCACGGACGTGCCCGACCCGCTCTCCCGGCGGCGCGGGCCGCTCGGGGCCACGTTCACGTTCGGAAGCGAGGGCAGCGGGCCACCCGGACCACGGGCGGGGTCACTTCCGCGGCGGGCGGATCGCGGCGCAACGCCCGCGACCGGCCGCTCCGAGCCCGGGGCCGCGCCGAAGAACAGCCCCGGAACAAAAGCGCGGGGCGGCCCTCGAGGGCCACCCCGCACGAGACGTTCTCCGGATCGTTCAGTGGAACGAGTCGCCGCAGGCGCACGAGCCGCCCGCGTTCGGGTTGTCGATCGTGAAGCCCTGCTTCTCGATGTTGTCCACGAAGTCGATCACGGCGCCCTGCACGTAGGGGGCGCTCATGCGATCGACCACCACGTCCAGACCGTTGAAGTCACGCACCGCGTCCCCGTCGAGCGTGCGCTCGTCGAAGAACAGCTGGTAACGCAGACCGGCGCATCCGCCCGGCTGCACAGCGATACGCAGGTGCATGTCGTCGCGCCCCTCCTGGTCGAGGAGGGTCTTGGCCTTGCTGGCCGCCGAGTCGGTCAACGTGACGCCATGAGCAGGCGCCTCGGTCTGCACGGTTGTCTCCTGGGCGGTCATGGCTCTCCCTTGCGGTTTGCGGCTGCTGGCAGGTTCCCGCGACCTCAACCGTCACGGTAAGTGCGAGTATTCCCGCGGGCCAACCCGCGCACGGCCGATTGTGACACCCTCGGGCACTACCTCACATGGTACGCGCGGAAAACCGGGGTCGATCGGCACCGTGCACACGACCGCAGCGGGGGGCAGTCCCGGACCACGCCGGAAACGAGCCGCAGCGGAAACTCGCCCTGACTCCTTATTCAGCGCGCGTGCGGTGTCGCTTACGCTGGTGGTGTGAAGTTCCTCCGTCGCAACAGTGCCGAACAGACCGCCACCGTCGACAACGACGGGGACGAACAGGCGACGCGCAGGGAAGCGGGCGATCCCACCCGGCCGAAGGGCAGGCCGACCCCGAAACGACGCGAGGCCGAGGGCGGGAAACGCGGACCTGTCCCGCCCCCGCCGCGGACCCAGCGCGAAGCGTTCAAGCGAATGCGCCGCAACAAGCCCGAGAGGCGCAAAGCGGCGGCGGAACGGCGCGAAAGGATGATGGCCGGGGACGACCGCTATCTGATGCAGCGCGACCGCGGACCGGTGCGGGCCCACGTACGCGACCTCGTGGACTCCCGCAGACACCTGATGGGGCTGTTCATGCCGCTGGTGCTGATCGTCTTCGCCGTGACGCTGCTCCGGAACCCGCTGCTGGAGCAGGCGGCCACGGTGTTCTGCCTGGCACTGCTGGTGACGATGGTCTTCGAGGGCATCATGCTCGGCAGGGTGGTCAACAAACAGGTGCGGGCGAAGTTCCCCGAGTCCGGGGAGAAACCGCTCAGCCTGGGGTGGTACGCGTTCATCCGGGCGATGCAGCTGCGCAAACTGCGGGTTCCCCGCCCCAGGGTCACCACCAAGGACGCCGCGAAGATCGGTTGATCGACCACCACGGTCCCCGGGCGCACGCGGGCCCCGTCCTCCGGGCGGAGCGGCTCGTCCGCCCGGGGACTCGTGATCGAGCCCACCGGGGATTCGGTCACGCGGGTTGGTCCCGCGTTCTTGTTCGATCTAGGCTGCTCGCATGGAGTTTCGTCGACTCGGCCGAAGCGGTCTCAACATCAGCGAGATCGCCTACGGCAACTGGCTGACACACGGTTCACAGGTCGAGGATGAGCAGGCGCAGGCGTGCGTGCTGACCGCCCTCGACGAGGGCATCACGACGTTCGACACCGCCGATGTGTACGCAGCCACCAGAGCGGAGTCCGTGCTCGGCCGGGCGCTGTCCGGGGTACGCCGGGAGAGCGTCGAGCTGTTCACCAAGGTCTTCTTCCCCACCGGCCACGGTCCCAACGACCGGGGCCTCGGACGCAAGCACATCATGGAGTCCTGCGAGGCCTCGCTGCGCAGGCTGCAGACCGACTACGTGGACCTCTACCAGGCTCACAGGTTCGACCGGACCGTTCCGCTGGAAGAGACCATGACCGCCTTCGCCGACCTCGTCCGGCAGGGCAAGGCGCTCTACATCGGGGTTTCGGAGTGGAACGCCGAGCAGATCATCCGCGCCGCGGAGCTGGCCCGTGAGCTGCGGGTCCCGCTGGTGTCCAACCAACCGCAGTACTCGATGCTGTGGCGTGTGATCGAACCGCAGGTCATCCCGGCCTCCGAACGAGCGGGCATGGGGCAGATCGTGTGGTCCCCCGTCGCGCAGGGCGTGTTGAGCGGCAAGTACGCGCCGGGGCAGGCCGCTCCCACCGGGTCCAGGGCCACCGATTCCGCGGGCGGAGCCGACACGATCTCCCGGTGGATGCGCGACGACGTGCTCGAGCCGGTGCAACAGCTCAAACCGATCGCGAACGAGCTGGGACTGTCCATGGCGCAGCTGGCTGTGGCCTGGGTGCTGCAGAACTCCAACGTCTCGGCCGCCATCATCGGGGCCTCCCGGCCCGAGCAGGTCACCGACAACGCGCGGGCCGCGGGAGTGACGCTCGAGCAGGACGTGCTCGACAGGATCGACGAGGTGATCGGGCACGTCGCGGAAACGGACCCCCGGCAAACGAGGACGCCGTGACCGAGGGGCCGCGGCGCGCGCTCGTCCTCGGCGGCGCCCGCTCGGGCAAGTCGGCCCACGCCGAGGGGTTGCTCTCCGGCACCGCCGCCGCCACCTACGTGGCCACGGCCAGGCGGGATCCGGAGGACGCCGAGTGGAACGAGCGCATCGCGGAGCACGTCGCACGCCGCCCCGAGTCGTGGCGCACGGTGGAGGTCCCCGCTCCGGGTGACCTCGCCGCCTTCCTCGGCTCCGTGGACGAGTCCGAACCGCCGGTGCTGGTCGACGACCTCGCCACCTGGCTGACGGGGGTGCTGGACGACGCGGGGGCCTGGGAACGCGACCGCGCGGCGCTGCGGGACGCCGAGGAGCACCGTGCCGAGCTGCTGCGTGCCTGCGGAGCCTGCTCGGCCCGCCTGGTCGTCGTTTCCGCCGAGGTCGGCCTGGGCGTGGTCCCGGCGACCCGCTCGGCGAGGCTGTTCCGCGACGAGCTCGGCGCGCTCAACGCCGGCTTGGCCGAACTCTGCGACGAGGTCTCGCTGTTGGTCGCTGGAATGCCCCTTCGGCTACGCTGAGTGACTCACCTACGGTGAGTCGACGGATCCAGCGTCGCGAGCACGCACTTTCCCCCGATGCAGTGAGCATCGTCGTCCCGCACCCCGGTGGTGTGTCGCTCCGGCCGAACGATTACGGAGGTAAGGCTTGTCCACGGTGCCCGATTCGCAGTCGGCGGATTCCCCGACCGGAGAACAGGTGGACGCCCCGGACCAGCCGCCTGTCGAGTTCGGCGCGGTGCCGTCACCCGACGACCAGGCACACCGCCGGGCCGTCGCGCGGCACGACGAGCTCACCAAGCCGGCCGGTTCACTCGGCAGGATGGAGGAGCTCGGCGTGTGGGTCGCCGCCAGGCAGGGCAGCTGCCCCCCGCGCCGGTTCACCCGTCCCCGGGCGGTCGTCTTCGCCGGGGACCACGGCATCGCCCGCAGCGGAGTCTCCGCCTACCCGAGCGAGGTCACCACGCAGATGGTGTCCAACATCCGCTCCGGAGGAGCCGCGATCAACGCGTTGGCCGCCAACGCGGGAGCCGGGGTCCGGGTCGTCGACATCGCCGTGGACGGTGCCACGGAGGAGACGGTCTCGGCGCACAAGATCCGCCGGTCATCCGGCTCGCTGGACGTGGAGGACGCCCTCACCGAGCAGGAGGTCCGTTCCGCCGTGCTCGCGGGGCGAACGCTGGCCGACGAGGAGATCGACGCGGGAGCGGACCTGCTGATCGCGGGCGAGATGGGCATAGGGAACACCACCCCCGCGGCCGTGCTCATCGCCGCGCTCACCGCGAGTGAACCGGTGGCCGTTGTGGGACGCGGCACCGGTATCGACGACACGGCGTGGATCCGCAAGACCGCGGCCGTCCGGGACGGCCTGCGCCGGGCCCGCAAGGTCGCCGACGACCCGCTGGCCCTGCTGCGCACCTCGGGAGGAGCGGATCTGGCCGCGATGGCCGGTTTCCTCGCCCAGGCCTCCGCCCGGAGCACCCCGGTGATCCTCGACGGGATGGTGGTCGGATCCGCGGCGATGGTGGCGGAGGAGCTCGCTCCGGGAGCCGTGCGGTGGTGGCTGGCCGGGCACCGCTCCGTCGAGCCCGCCGCCGCGATCGTGCTCGACCACCTCGATCTGCGCCCCGTTCTCGACATGGACATGCGGCTCGGTGAGGGATCCGGCGCGATGGCCGCCCTTCCCGTGGTCAACGCGGCCGTGCGCGTCCTCGCCGAGATGTCCACGTTCGAACAGGCCGGGATACGGGGGCCGACGGAGGACGAAGCGACCGGGCGGACCGAGGCCACCTCCGACGCGGAGGGCTGAACGCGTGCGAGGTCTTCGCCTGGCGCTGGCCTGGCTCACGGTACTCCCCGTTCGGGTCGACGGCGTCGACGAACGAACCGGTGGGCGGGCCGTCTCGCTCGCCCCGCTGGTCGGGGCCGCCCTGGGCGGGTTCGCGGCCGCGTCGCTGTGGGCGCTGCTCGCCCTGGGCTCCCCCGCACTGCTCGCCGGTCTCGTCACGACCGCGGCCCTGGCGCTGGTCACCCGCGGTATGCACATCGACGGGCTGGCCGACACGGTCGACGGGCTCGGCTGCTACGGATCCGCCGAACGGGCCCTCTCGGTGATGCGCGACGGCAGCACCGGCCCCTTCGCCGTCATGGCCGTGGTCCTCGTGGTCGGTATCCAGGCCACGGGGCTGGCCCACGCGGCGACGAGCGGGCAGTGGGGAGTCGTCGTGCTCGCCTGCGCGGTCGGGAGAGCCGCTTTCCAGCTGTGCTGCGGGAAAAACGTTCCCGCGGCCCGCCCGGACGGCATGGGTGCGCTGGTCGCCGGATCGCAGTCCCGCGGCACCACGGCCGTCTGGTGGGGAGTGCTGCTGCTGGCGGGGGGCGCCGCCACCTGGAGAACGTGGTGGGTGGGCGCCGCGGCCGTGCTGCTCACGGGGTGCGCGCTCTGGCTGCTCCGCGAGCACGCGCACCGCAGGTTCGGCGGGATCACGGGGGACGTGCTCGGTGCCTCCAGCGAACTCGGCACCACCCTGGTCCTCGCCCTGTGCACCCTGGGCCCGTCCCAGTAGGGAACTCCGCCGGCTCGGTCCGCGGGGCGGTGCGGGCGGCGGAAGCTCCACGCCGCGCACCGAGCTCAACCACCGGCCACGGAGGGGACCACGCGCACCTCCCCGCCGTCGCGCAGCACGGTGTCGATTCCCCGCAACGCACGGCACTCCTCCCCGTCGACGTAGAAGTTGACGTGGCGCCGCAACGTCCCGGCCTCGTCCCGCAGCTTGCGTTCGAGCGCCGGACGCGTCCGGGCGAGCTCGTTCAACAGGCTTCCCAGCGTCCCCCCGTCGGTGAGCGTGACTCGCAGACTGCCGACTCCCCCGGCGTTCGCGTGCAGCATCCGCGGCAGACGCAGCGTGACTCGCGCCCGGTTCCCCTCGTGCGGATCGACCGACATCCCGTCTCCTCTCAGAGGACCGCGGCGCGGAGGGAGAGCACATCGGGCAGGTGCGCGGCCACCCGGGACCAGCTCTCACCCCGGTCGAAGCTCGCGTACACCTCACCCGAGCGGGAACCGAAGTACACGCCGGCGGGGTCGGCGTCGTCGAGGCACAGGGCGTCGCGCATAACCGCGGACCAGAACCCCTCCGCGGGCAGGCCCCGAGCGGACCCGTTCCAGGTACGCCCGGCGTCCTCACTGCGGTAGACCCGACAGCGTCCGTCCGGGGGGAACCGGTTCTCGGCGGCGACGAGCGGGAAGGAGTAGACGACGTCCGGGTCCGCGGGGTCGACGGCTATCGGGAAACCGAAATCGCAGGGCAGTCCGTCGGCGATGGACTCCCAGGTGTCCGTCCCGTCATCGCTGCGGTACACACCGTGGTGGTTCTGCAGGTAGAACCGGTCGGGGGCCACCGCGTTGCGCGCCACCTTGTGCACGCACTGACCGAACTCCGGGTACTCGTCGTCCGGCATGAACTGGGCGCTGATTCCCGTGTTCGCCGGTCGCCAGCTCGCACCGCCGTCCTCGGTCCGGTACACCCCGCCGGTGGACATCCCCACGACCACGCGCCCGTTGTCCCGCGGGTCCGGCAGCACCGTGTGCACGGCCTGCCCTCCCCCGCCGGGGAACCAGTGCTCGCGATGCGGATGGTGCCACAGTCCCCGCACCAGTTCGTAGTTCTCGCCCCAGTCCTCGGAGCGGAACAGCGCGGACGGTTCCGTTCCCGCGTAGACGACACCGGGTTCGGACTCGCTCGCGGGCGCGATCTGCCAGACCCTCCTCAGCGCGGCTCCGGTGTCGCCGGGGAAGGCAACCGGAGCGCGCTCCGGTTCCCGCCAGGTGCTTCCCAGGTCGTCACTGGTGAGCAGGCTCGGGCCGAAATGAGGGCTCTCGGCGCCGATCAGCACGCGCGGGGACGAGCGCTTGTCGACGGCCACGGCGGAGACCTCCGTCGTGGGCAGCTGCGGGCCGGTCACTTCCCACTCGCCGCTACCGGTGTTCCCGCGTGCCAGCCACAAGCCCTTCCTGGTTCCGATAACGAGCAGTATCGACACCGACACGACGACCTCCGAGGCAGAGTGCGCTGTTCCTCGAGGAGGAAACTACTCCGTACCTCCGACAGTCGCCGTCCAAAAGAAGAGGCCCGGCCCGAGCCGAGCCCGGCAATCGGGCGCTCCCGGCGCCGGAGCCCCCGGAACAACCGGCGCCACCGCGACCTCTCCCCGCGTGCGCTCTCGCGAGCACGCCACCTCACCGGGCCGGTCAGGCCAGCTGACTCATCCACCCCTCCGGGTCGGCGAGCTTGCCGTACTGAATCCCGGTCAGCTGCTCACGAAGCTTCATCGTCAGCTCGCCCGGCTTCCCGTCGGCGATGGTGAACTCGCCGTCGCGGTGCTTGACCCTGCCCACCGGGGTGATCACGGCGGCGGTGCCGCAGGCGAACACCTCGGTCAGCTCACCGGAAGCGGCCTTGGCCTCCCATTCGTCGGTGGTCACACGCCGCTGTTCGACTTCGACCCCCAGCTTCTCGCCGAGGCTGAGCAACGAGGAGCGGGTGACCCCGGGCAGCAGGCTCCCGGTCAGTTCGGGAGTGACCAGCCGCGCCCGGTCACCGGAGCCGAACACGAAGAACAGGTTCATCCCGCCCATCTCCTCGACGGAACGGCGCTCCACGGCGTCCAACCAGACGACCTGGTCGCATCCCATCTCCGCGGCCTGGGCCTGCGCGACGAACGAGGCGGCGTAGTTGCCCGCGAACTTGGCGGCGCCCGTTCCCCCCGGGCTCGCGCGGACGTACTCGTGGCTGAGCCAGACCGTCACGGGTTTGATGCCGCCCGTGAAGTAGGAACCGGCCGGGGAGGCGATCAGGGCGTAGAGGTAGCTGCCCGCGGGCCTGTTCACCCCGAGCGTCTGCTCCGTGGAGATCATGAACGGCCGCAGGTACAGCGAGCTCTCTCCCTCTTCCGGAACCCACTGCTTGTCCACGCTCACCAGTTCGCGGAGCGAGTCGAGGAAGGTCTCCTCGGGAAGTTCGGGCATGGCCAGCCTGCGGGCCGAGTCCCTGAACCTGGTCGCGTTGGCCTCCGGCCGGAAGGAGGCGACCGAACCGTCGGGTTGGCGGTAGGCCTTCAGTCCCTCGAAGATCGCCTGCCCGTAGTGCAGCACCGTTGTCGCCGGGTCCAGATCGATCGAGTGATACGGCTCCAGGCGCGCGTCGTGCCACCCCTTCTCGGAGCTCCACCCGATCGTGACCATGTGATCGGTGAAGTACTTCCCGAATCCGGGATTCTCCAGTACCTGAGCACGGTGCTCGGCACTTGCCGGTTGCGGGTTTTCGGTCCGGGAGAACGAGAGGGGTTGGTTCATGCGCGTACCGTATCGCGCCCTCGAGAGCAGTGGAAACCGGACCGGGAAAAGTTGGCCTTCCGAGTTTCATCCGTTTTCAATGTCGGGTGCACGACCATTGCGGCCCCGTTCGGTGTCCGGTTGAACACGCGAGGTGCGGAAGACCGGGAAATTTCCCGGCGACTCCCCCGGGAGACGGACGACGGCACGCGAAAGGAGTCTTCCGGGACGGTCAACCACGCGTCGCCGCCCCCGTCCGGTCGACCAGGGCACCGCACACCGGCGGAACCAGCACCGCCCCCAGTGTGAACAACATCGCAGGCACGGGCATGCTCATCGCCAGAATCACGGACAACCCCATCCCCAGGCAGGCCGTCCGCGTCGACCAGGTCCACTCGTCGACCAGCAGCACCCTGGCCGCGGCGTTGACGAAGGCGTAGTGCACCAGCAGACAGCACGCGGCCACACCCGTCGCCACCGCGGGCGCGACGAACAGGGCGAGGACGACGGCCGCCGCGGCCAGGACCAGGTCGAACAGGTACGGAGTCCCGTTACCGCCGCGGCGTCCCAGCGGAGCGGGCAGTTCCCCGTCGGCTATCACGGCCAGCCCGGTCGAACGGCCGGATTCGAGCGCTCCCAGCAGCACCGGTGTCATGGCCAACGCCGCCCCCAGGCCCACCCCCGAGGTCAGCGTGGCGGCGTCCGCCGCGCGCAGCGCGTCGAGCAGTGGAGCGGGGGACAGCCCCAACCGCGCCGCACCCAGCTGGCGGACCACCGCGAACGAAACGGTCAGCAGCACGACCGCCGTCGCCGAGACCCCGAGGAGCGCTCCGCGCCGCACCGCCGCGCGGGGGTGCCGGTCCCGCTCCTCGTCCGGAGCCGTAAGACGCTCGAACCCCAGGAAGGCGAAGAAGAAGAACCCCGCCGAGGAGGTGATGGCCAGCGGCCCGTGCTCGACACCGGTGCTCACCGGAACGGGAGCGATCGACAGGCACGCCGTGACCACCACGGTCAGCACCGCCACGGTCAGTCCCAACCAGAGCCATCCGGAGAGCCCGCGGATACGCAGCCCCGCCGTGGAGACCAGCACGACGAGCAGCAGAACGACCGCCGTGGTCACCGGGTTCGGCGCGGGAAGGTACTCGGCCACGGCACCGGCGATCGCCGCCATGGCGGCGACATGTCCGAAAAGGCCGGTGCCCGCTGCCACACGTCCCGGAAGAACCCCCAGCTTGTCCCGCACACAGCTGTAGGCGGCGCCCGCACCCCGGTAGGAAGCCGACTGGTGCGAAGTGGAGACCACGGCGCACCATGCCGTGAGCGCGGCCAACGGCACCGCGATCAAGGTCCAACGCCCGGCCGTGCCCGCGGCCGGGGAGAGACCCACGAACACTCCCGCCCCCAGCATCCCCCCGAGGCCGAGCGGAATCGTCCGCAGCCCCGTCCTCCACGGAGAGGCTCCAGCTAGTCCGGCCACGCAAACCATCCTCGTAGTAGCGCCGGTCCCCCGGTGGCACTTCGCACTCTGACGTGAGGGGGACAGTCTACGCCGACCGCCAACTTGACCGTCCCGGTGACGTCGGCACCGCGGAGCACCCCCTCCGGGGAGCCCGCGCGGCGGGAGCCCGGCTCCGCGGCGGGTCCTCACCCCGGGAGTCCGCACAACACCGGGTGACGAGCCGGAAACCGAACGACACGGAGCGGACTGCTGCGCGCCCCGGGGAAGTACCGTTCTACAGTGCCTGCGAAAGGGATAACCCGTGGGTCGACACCATCCCTCGTCCCCACGGCACGGTCCGGGAGGAGCCACACGTGACAACGCCCAAACTCACCCTCGTCGACAACGCGGCCACCAAGCTGACGGTCGAGACCCTGGTGATCGGCACCGTCGAGGGAACGGACGGACCCGAACTCGCCCAGGGAACCAACGAACTCGCCGCGGCCTTCGACGGAAACCTCACCGAGGCGCTGACCCTGCTCGGCGCCAAGGGCAAGGCCGAGGAAGTGGTCCGGGTTCCCGCGAGCGGGTCGGTCCGCGCGAACGTGCTGCTCGCGGTCGGCCTGGGCAAACGCGACGAGAACGGGGAGGTCCCGAGCGAGTCGGTCCGGCGCGCGGCCGGGGCCGCGGCCCGCGCGCTGAGCGGCGTCTCGCACGCGGCGACCACTCTGTCCGCGTTGGACCTCTCCGCGACCGTCCAGGGAACCGTGATGGGGGCCTACTCCTACACGCGCTACAAGTCGCAGCCCGGCGAGGAGCCGGTTTCCAAGGTCGACCTGCTCGTGTCCGAGGCCAAGAACGAGACGGCGAAGTCGGCGCTGAAGGGCGCGACGGCGATCGGGGAGGCGGTCAACACCGCGCGCGACCTGATCAACACCCCCCCGAACGACCTCCCTCCCGCGACCTTCGCCGAACGCGCCAACGAGCTCGGCAAGGCCGCCGGTCTGGAGATCGAGACGATGGACGCCGACGAGCTGCGCAAGCACGGCTACGGCGGAATCACCGGGGTCGGCGCGGGCTCCTCCCGGCCTCCGCGGCTGGTGCGGATGCGGCACAAGGGCCCCAAGGGCGCGCGGAAAGTGGCGCTCGTCGGCAAGGGCATCACCTTCGACACCGGAGGCATCTCCCTCAAGCCCGCCGCGGGCATGGAGGACATGACCTCGGACATGTCCGGAGCCGCCGCCGTGGTGGCGACCATGGTGCTCGCGGCCAAGCTCAACTACCCGCTGGACATCACGGCCACGGTCCCCATGGCGGAGAACATGCCGTCCGGAACCGCCTACCGCCCCGGTGACGTGCTCACGATGTACGGCGGCAAGACCGTCGAGGTGCTCAACACCGACGCCGAGGGCAGGCTGATCCTGGCCGACGCGATCACCCGCGCCTGCGAGGACGAGCCGGAATACCTGATCGAGGCCTCGACCCTAACCGGTGCGCAGCTGGTCGCGCTCGGCAAACGCACACCGGGAGTGATGGGCAGCGAGCAGTTCAGGGACCGGGTCGCCGAACTGTCCAAGGCGACCGGTGAGGCGGGCTGGGCCATGCCCCTGCCCGAGGAGCTGCGCGGCGAGCTCGACTCCAAGCTGGCCGACATGAGCAACGTCACCGGCCAGCGCTGGGGTGGCATGCTGGTAGCCGGGCACTTCCTGAGCGAGTTCGTGGCCGAGAACACGTCCTGGGCGCACATCGACGTGGCCGGTCCCGCGTACAACTCGAACTCCCCGTGGGGCTACACCCCCAAGGGAGGAACGGGCGTTCCGGTGCGCACCATGGCGGCCACGCTGGCCGACATCGCCGAGCACGGCTGACGGCGCGGGACTCGGCCCCCGGACCCGGGGGCCGGACCGGCCGCACCCGCGGCCCGTCCCCGGACGGATCCGAGCGGGCTGCGCCGCCGCGAACACCACCGCGGGCGGGCTACTCCTCCTCCAGCCCGCGGCGGTACTCGCGGCGGCGCAGTACGCGCTGCTTTCGCTGGTAGTCGCGCATCCGCTGCGGGTACCCGACCTTGTGCACCTCGTAGAACGGAACACCGAGGCGGTGTGTGAAACGTATCGCCGCCTCGCGGTCACCTATCCGACGACGGGTCCACTCACCGTCGTGAGCGACGAAGACGATCGTCGTCTCGGTCATCTGCGTCGGTGGTTCCAGGAACCCCTCGACGCCCCGCCGTTCGGACGCCCACTGTCGGAGATGCTCGGTGTCCTGATCCCGCTCCGCTCGTGGGCGTCTCCGCCCTCCACGACGGCGTAGACGCTCGAACAAACCCACGATTCCCTCCTTGAGCAGCTACCACGATATTGCCAGTTCGGGCATAAAAAGCGGTCCGTCCGTTGTTGAGGAGTTCGGGGACTGTGATCTTCACGCCACTTGCCCCGGCGACCCCAGCAGCCCGTGTCGCGCCCGTGGCTCACGTGGTGACAAGATGGCTTCCGGTGGCGGGGGATCCTCCGCCCCAGCAGCAGTGAGTGAACAATGATGCCTGTCGAGGAGTGCGAAGTGACCGACACGTCCGCCGATCTAGTCATCCTCGGTGGCGGCTCCGGCGGCTACGCCTGCGCTTTCCGCGCGGCGGAGCTGGGCCTTTCCGTCACCCTCATCGAAAAGGACAAGCTCGGTGGGACCTGTCTGCACCGAGGGTGCATCCCCACCAAAGCCTTGTTGCACGCCGCCGAGGTCGCGGATTCCACACGCGAGAGCTCCCAGATCGGTGTGAAAGCCTCCCTCGAGGGCATCGACATGGACGGTGTCAACTCCTACAAGGACGGCATCGTCACCAAACTTCACAAGGGCCTGCAGGGGCTGGCCAAGGCCCACAAGGTCAACTACGTGGAGGGCGCGGGAACGCTCGTCGACGCCAACACCGTCGAGGTCGACGGGGCCCACTACACCGGCAACAACGTCGTACTCGCCACCGGGTCCTACTCCAAGACCCTGCCGGGGCTCGAGTTCGGCGGCCGCATCATCGCCAGTGAGCAGGCGCTCAACCTCGATCACGTGCCGGAGAAGGTCGTCGTCCTCGGCGGCGGCGTCATCGGAGTCGAGTTCGCCAGCGTGTGGCGCTCCTTCGGGGCCGAGGTGAACGTCGTCGAGGCTCTCCCCCACCTGGTGCCCAACGAGGACGAGTCCAGCTCGAAGCAGCTCGAGCGCGCCTTCCGCAAGCGCGGCATCAAGTTCTCCACCGGGGTCAAGTTCACCGGTGCGCAGCAGACCGACGAGGGCGTGACGGTCAGCCTGGAGAACGGCGAGACGCTGGAGGCCGACCTGCTGCTCGTAGCCGTGGGCCGGGGCCCGAACACGGCGGGGCACGGCTACGAGGAGGCCGGGGTCTCGTTGGAGCGCGGCTTCGTACGCACCGACGAACGGCTCCGCACCAACCTCCCCGGCGTCTACGCGGTCGGTGACATCGTCCCCGGTCTGCAGCTGGCGCACCGCGGTTTCCAGCAGGGCGTGTTCATCGCCGAGGACATCGCCGGGCTCAACCCCCCGGTCATCGACGAGGCCGGCATCCCGCGGGTGACCTACAGCAACCCCGAGGTGGCCTCGGTCGGGCTCACCGAGAGCGAAGCGCGGGAGCAGTACGACAAGGTCGAGACCTTCACCTACGACCTGGCGGGCAACGGCAAGAGCCAGATCCTCAAGACACCGGGATCGGCCAAGGTCGTCCGCGCCGCGGACGGACCGGTGCTCGGCCTGCATCTGGTCGGTGAGCGAGTGGGCGAGCTCATCAGCGAAGCACAGCTCATCTACAACTGGGAAGCTCTCCCCGAGGACGTGGCCCCGCTGGTGCACCCCCACCCGACGCAGTCGGAGGCACTCGGCGAGGCGCATCTCGCCCTGGCGGGCAAACCACTGCACGTACACGGCTGACGCGCAACGCTCAACCGGAAGAACGCCCGTCCACCACACGCCACGAGTACGAGGAGTCAGCAAAAGATGGCCTTCTCTGTCCAGATGCCGGCACTCGGTGAGAGCGTCAGCGAGGGCACGATCACCCGGTGGCTCAAACAGGTCGGGGACACCGTCGAAGTCGACGAACCTCTCCTGGAGGTCTCCACCGACAAGGTCGACACGGAGATCCCCTCTCCCGCCGCCGGTGTAGTGCAGCAAATAGTAGCCAGCGAGGACGACACCATCGAGGTCGGTGGTGAGCTGGCCCTGATCGGGGACAGCGGCGAGACCCCGCCCGCGCAGGAGCAGTCGGGACAGGCAGCCGAGCAGGCCGCCCCCGAACCGGAACCGGCTCCCGAACCGGAGCCCGCCCCCCAGCAGGCTCCGGCCTCCCGGCCCGAGCAGTCCGGCGCGGGTGCGGCCCGGGGATCCGACGTGCAGATGCCGGCACTCGGTGAGAGCGTCAGCGAGGGCACGATCACCCGGTGGCTCAAACAGGTCGGGGACACCGTCGAAGTCGACGAACCTCTCCTGGAGGTCTCCACCGACAAGGTCGACACGGAGGTTCCCTCGCCCGTCGCGGGAACGATCCTGGAGATCACCGCGGGCGAGGACGACACCATCGAGGTCGGTGCGAAACTCGCCGTGGTCGGTGAGCAGGGCGCGGCCCCGTCCGGGGCAACCGCCCCCTCGTCCGAGGAGCCGAAGCAGCAGGAGCAACCCGCTGCCCCCGCTCCGGCACCGCAGCCCTCCCCCGAACCCGCCGAAGCGGAGGCACCCGCACCGCAGCCCTCCCCCGAGCCGCAGCAGCCCGCCGCTGCCCAGCCCGCGGTGGCGGAACGGGAAGAGGCCGAGTCATCGGCCCCGTACGTCACCCCGCTGGTGCGCAAGCTCGCCAACGAACACGGGATCGATCTGCGTTCGCTGCGGGGAACCGGTGTCGGCGGACGCATCCGCAAGCAGGACGTTCAGGCGGCCATCGCCGAGCGCTCCCAGCCGCGGGAGACCGGTGGACAGCAGTCCTCCGGCGCCAAACCACCGGTGACCGAGCCCGCGACCACCGCTGCCGACCAGGAGCCCTCCCCGGAGGCCAAGGCGCTGCGCGGCACCACCCAGAAGATGTCGCGGCTGCGGCAGGTGCTGGCCCAGCGGATGGTCGACTCCCTGCAGACGGCGGCGCAGCTGACCACGGTCACCGAGGTCGACGTCACCAGGATCGCCCGGCTGCGGGAGCAGGCCAAGGAGAACTTCGAATCCGCCGAGGGGGTCAAGCTCTCCTTCCTGCCCTTCTTCGCCAAGGCCACGGTCGAGGCGCTGAAGCTGCACCCGAAGCTCAACGCCTCGGTCGACGAGGAAGCCAAGGAGATCACCTACCACGGTGCGGAGCACCTCTCGATCGCCGTGGACACCGAACGCGGTCTGCTCAGCCCGGTGGTCCACGACGCGGGTGACCTCAATCTCGGCGGACTCGCGCGCAAGATCTCCGACGTGGCCGAGCGCACCAGGGAGAGCAAGGTCAAGCCCACCGAGCTCAGCGGTGGCACGTTCACGCTGACCAACACGGGCAGTCGCGGTGCCCTGTTCGACACCCCGATCCTGAACCCACCGCAAGTGGGCATGCTGGGGACCGGGATGGTCGTGAAGCGCCCGGTGGTCGTCTCCGACGAGGCGGGGGGCGACACCATCGCCATCCGCTCGATGGCCTACCTGGCGTTGTCCTACGACCACCGGCTCGTCGACGGCGCCGACGCGGCCCGCTTCCTGAACACGGTCAAGCAGCGGCTGGAAGAGGGGGCCTTCGAGGCCGACCTCGGCCTGTGAGCGAACCCGCGCGGCCGGACCCCCCGCGTGAAGCGCCGGTAAGGCCGGGGCCGTCCCGACGGAGTGGGACGGCCCCGGCCTTTTCGCGTCCTGCCCGCGCACCACCGGGGTACTCACCAGTCGCGCGACGGACCTCGCGTTGTGGCGATCATTGCGCGAAGATCAGGGCATGCGTGTGGTGATCGCCGGTTCCTCCGGCCTGCTCGGAAGCCATCTCGTCCCCGCGCTGCGGCACGCACGGCACGAGGTGATTCGCCTGGTGCGCGGTACGGCGCAGGCACCGGACGAACGCGAATGGGACCCGGACGGGGGCGAACTCGACGAGCGCGCCCTCGACGAGGCCGACGCCGTCGTCAACCTCTGCGGAGCCCCGCTGATGGGCAAGCGGTGGACGGCCGAGCGCAAGCGGGAGCTGGCCCACTCGCGGATCAGGAGCACGACCGTGCTGGCCGAGGCGGTCCGCACGAGGCGGATCCCGACGTTGATCAACGCTTCCGGAGTGTCCTACTACGGAGACACCGGCAGCAGGGTGGTCACCGAGTCGGCCGAGCCGGGAACCGGCTTCCTCGCCGAGCTCTGCCGCCGATGGGAAGCAGCGACGGAGCACGCGGGCCCCGCCAGGGTCGTACGACTCCGGATCGGTCCGGTGCTGTCCCCCTCCGGCGGGTTGCTGGGGCGGCTCAAACCGCTGTTCTCCCTGATGCTCGGCGGCAGGCTCGGCGCGGGAACGCAGTACGTGCCCTGGATATCCCTGGACGACGGGATAGCCGGGATCCGTTTCGCGCTCGAGAACCCGGAGCTGTCCGGTCCGGTGAACCTCACCGGCCCCGAACCGGTCAGCAACGCCGAGTTCACCAGAGCCCTGGGCGAAGCGCTCGGCCGTCCCACCCCGTGGGTGCTCCCCGCCTTCGCCTTGCAGGCCGTGCTGGGAGAACTCGCCCAGCAGCTCGCGCTGACCGGGCAGCGGGCCGTGCCGGGAGCGCTGGAGGAGCACGGCTTCAACTTCCAGCACGCCACCGTGCGGTCCGCGCTGGGAACCGCGATCTCCGCATGAGGCCGGAACCGTGGCGGGGCTTGGCGTGGCGACGCGGGTGGCGGAACCTCTCGCGGGCTCTCGCCGCGGGCAGGCCCGCCACCGGGTAGCGGCTCCCTCCCCGACCGACGACTCGACCGGGGAGACCTTTCGGAGCCCCTTCGGGGGCCGCACGGGCTCGTCGCTCCGTGCGGTGAACCGTCCGGGACCCACGAGCGTTAGGCTGACGACGTGAGCGACAGCGGAAGCTCGTGCCGCTCCGCCTCGCACGAGATCGAGGTGCAGGAGCTGGGCACGATCGACTATCAGGCCGCATGGCAGCGCCAGCGGGAACTGGCCACGGCACGCGCGGAGGACTCCGGGGCGGACACGCTGCTCCTGCTGGAGCATCCCTCGGTCTACACGGCGGGCAAGCGCACCAGGCCGGAGGACCGCCCGCAGGACGGCACACCGGTGATCGACGTCGACCGCGGCGGCAAGATCACCTGGCACGGTCCGGGACAGCTCGTCGGTTACCCGATCCTGCGGCTCGCCGACCCGGTCGACGTGGTCGAGTACGTGCGCAGGCTGGAGCAGGCGCTGATCCGGGTGTGCGCCGAGTTCGGTCTGCGCACCGGGCGCGTCGAGGGGCGCAGCGGTGTGTGGCTCGCCGCCGACGGGAGCCGTCCGGAACGCAAGATCGCCGCGATCGGCATCCGGGTGCAGCGCGGCGTGACGATGCACGGCCTCGAGCTCAACTGCAACTCGGACATGAGCGAGTTCGACCGCATCGTCCCCTGCGGGATCAGCGACGCAGGGGTCACCTCGCTGTCGGCGGAACTGGGCAGGGAGGTCACCGTGGCGGAGGCGCTTCCGCTGGTGCGGAAGGCCGTGCCGGACGCGCTGGACGGAGCCCTCGAGGTCACCGAGTGCGACATCCGCTCGTCCCCCGAGGCACCGGCCGGGATGACGTTCTCGCTGGACCCGAGCCTGCGCTGACCCCGCCCCCGCCAGGGGACCCGCCGCACGGGCGGTCGGCACGGGGCCTCCGGTCAGTCCAGGCTGCCCGCCACCTCGGAGGCCACCAGCTCGATGTGGTCCGGATCGGTCAGATCGAGCACCTGGAGGTAGGCCCTGGTGATCCCGGTGCTCCTGCGCCACCGCCCGATCTTGTCCACCACCTCGGACGGAGTGCCCGCCAGGCCGTTGGCGCGGAGCTCGTCCACATCGCGTCCGATGGCCTCGGCGCGCCGGGCGAGCTCGGACTCGTTCCTGCCGACGCACAGCACGAGCGCGGCCGACCGCACGATCTCCGCCGGGTCCCTTCCGACCTCCCGGCACGCCGCGTCGACACGTTCGAACTGCGCCCGCGCCGTGTCCTCGTCCGTGAAGGGAAGGTTGAACTCGTCGGCGAACCTCGCCGCCAGCTCGGGCGTCCGCTTCTTGCCCGCCCCTCCGATGAGCACGGGAGGCCGGGGACGCTGTACCGGCTTCGGCAGCGCCGGGGAGTCGCTGATCCGGTAGTGGGTTCCCTCGTGGTCGAAAGTGGAGCCGGAGGGCGTGGCCCACATGCCGGTGACGATCTCCAGCTGCTCGCTGTACCAGTCGAAACGTTCCCGCAGCGGTGGGAACGGGATGCCGTAGGCCGTGTGCTCCTCCTCGTACCAGCCGCTGCCGAGCCCGAGCTCGACCCGTCCTCCGGACATCTGGTCCACCTGGGCGACCGAGATCGCGAGCGGACCGGGCAGGCGGAACGTCGCCGCGCTCATCAACGTGCCCAGCCGCAACCGCGAGGTCTCGCGTGCCAGCCCGGCCAGCGTCAGCCACGCGTCGGTCGGACCGGGCAGCCCGCTGGCATCCCCCATCCGCAGATAGTGATCCGAGCGGAAGAAGGCGTCGTAGCCGGCCGATTCCGCCGTGCGCGCCACTCGGAGCAGGTCGTCGTAGGTGGCGCCCTGCTGGGGTTCGGTGAAGATCCTGAGCTTGAATTCCTCGGTCACGTCATCGAGGCTAACGACCTTCGGGGCGAGCCGCTCCGCGCACCGGCTCGCGGAGGGCGGGCGCCCCGGCATCGGACAGCGCTCACCTGCCCCTTCCGAACTTCGCGGACATCGGCGAGGACGCGGCGTTGTCCCGGTGATCCTCGTGGGATAGGACTGCGGCATGACCAAGTGGGACGAGAGCGCCATCCCGGACCAGTCCGGGAGAACGGTTCTGATCACCGGAGCGAATTCCGGACTGGGGCTGCACAGCGCCCGAGCTCTCGCCGAGCGCGGCGCGCGGGTGCTGCTCGGCTGCAGGGACTCCGAACGCGGCACGGCCGCGTTGCGCAGGGTCGCGGCGACGGCCGCGACACCTCCCGAGCTGATCCGGCTCGACCTGGCCGACCTGAACTCGGTCCGCGACGCCGCCCCCGCCGTCAGGGAACGCACCGGCGATCGCCTGGACCTGTTGATGAACAACGCCGGGGTCATGGCGACCCCGCACCGGAGCACCGCGGACGGCCACGAACTGCAGTTCGGAACCAACCACCTCGGTCACGCCGCGCTGACCTGGCTGTTGATGCCCGCCCTGCGCGGGTCCGCGAACGCGCGAGTGGTGACACTGACCAGTCTCGCCCATCACGGCAGGGGGCTCGACACCTCGGACCCGAACTTCCGGCGCCGCCGCTACACCCCGATGCGGGCCTACTCGCAGTCCAAACTGGCCAACCTGCTGTTCACCCGCGAACTGGACAGCAGGCTCCGCTCCGCCGAAGCGGACGTGATCAGTGTCGCCGCGCACCCGGGCATGACCGGAACCGAGCTGATCCCCAACTCCGCTCGGCAGCGCAAGTTACCCGGGCCGGTGGGCAAAACGGTCCGCACGATCACCGGTGCGGTCACCCAGCGGGTGGAGATCGGGGCGCTGCCCCAGCTGTACGCCGCCACCGCCCCCGGGGTTTCCGGCGACGACTTCTTCGGCCCCTCCCGCGTGGCCGAGACCCGCGGTGCCCCCAAGCGAGCCAGGAAGAACCCCGCGGCGGAGGACGACTCGACCGCGGAACGCCTCTGGGAGCTCACCGCCGAGCTGACCGGCGTGGAGCCGCCCCTGTGACTTCCCCCGGGACCTCGTCCGGATGAGCGGTCGCCGTCGAGGCGGACCCGCTCGCCCGGGAGCACTCGGCACCGGGCGCGGTGCCCTCCGGGTGAAGATCGGGTGACCTCGGTCATTGTCGCCGCCCGGCGGGCGGGGCGTAACCTGTGGTCGTGACTGTGGCGCCGGAGGGGCGGAAGTTGTTGCGGCTGGAAGCCCGCAACAGCCAAACGCCGATCGAGAAGAAGCCGTCCTGGATCAAGACGCGTGCCCGCATGGGCCCGGAGTACCAGGAACTCAAGGGGCTGGTACAGCGTGAGGGCCTCAACACCGTCTGCGAGGAGGCAGGCTGTCCCAACATCTTCGAGTGCTGGGAGGACAGGGAAGCCACCTTCCTCATCGGTGGGGACCAGTGCACCCGCCGCTGTGACTTCTGCCAGATCGACACGGGCAAACCCGCCGAGCTGGACACCACCGAGCCGCGAAAGGTCGCGGAGTCGGTGCAGGCGATGGGCCTGCGCTACTCGACCGTGACCGGTGTGGCCCGTGACGACCTGGAGGACGGCGGGGCGTGGCTGTACGCGGAGACGGTGCGTCAGATCCACGAGCTGAACCCCGGAACCGGTGTCGAACTGCTCATCCCCGACTTCAACGCAGAGCCCGACCAGCTCGCCGAGGTCTTCGGATCACGTCCGGAGGTGCTCGCGCACAACATCGAGACGGTTCCGAGCGTGTTCAAGCGGATGCGGCCCGCTTTCCGCTACGACCGCTCGCTCAAGGTGCTCACGCTCGCCCGCGAGGCGGGGTTGGTCACCAAGTCCAACCTGATCCTCGGAATGGGCGAGACCCCGGAGGAGGTCGAGCCCACGCTTCGTGATCTGCACGAGGCGGGCTGCGACATCATCACCATTACGCAGTACCTGCGGCCCAGCCCGCGGCACCACCCGGTGGACCGCTGGGTCAAGCCCGAGGAGTTCGTGGAGCACACCAAGGCCGCGGAGCGGATCGGGTTCCCCGGGGTCATGGCGGGCCCGCTGGTGCGGTCCAGCTACCGCGCCGGAAGGCTGTACGCCAAGGCCACCGAGCACCGCGGCATGCCGCTTCCGGAGAACCTCGAGCACCTGGCCAAGGCCGGAACGGCCGCTCAGGAGGCGAGCAACCTGCTGTCCCGCTGAGCGGCGCGGCCGCGGAACCTCCGCACCGGCCGCTTTCGAACCGATCGGGACCGAAGCGGCGCGGGTGGGCGCACCGGCACCCGCCCACCCGCGCCGCCGGTCTCGCGGACGGGTGCCGCGCCCGGGTAAGCGCTCCTCAACGAGCCGATCCGGCGCGGGGCGAACCGTATGGACGAGTCCCGCATCCCCGGCCGTATCCTGTGGGTATGGCCAAGCAGGACCGGGCCGCCAAGAAAGAAGCGGCCAAGCAGAAGCGGCAGGCGTCGAGCGCCCGCCGCAAACAGCTGTTCGAGGCGTTCAAGATGCAACGCCGGGAGGATCGGCTGCTCGTACCGCTGATGCTCGCGGTGCTGCTCGGCACGGCCGTAGTGGCGTTCCTACTCGGCCTCGTCTGGGGACTGCACTGGTTCTTCCTCCCCGTGGGCGTCGCCCTCGGTGCGCTGGGAGCGGTCATCATCTTCGGCAGGCGCGTGCAGGCCAACGTCTACAGCAAGGCCAGCGGGCAGCCCGGTGCCGCGGGCTGGGCCCTGGAGAACATGCGGGGCAAGTGGCAGCTGGCCCAGGGAGTCGCCGGGACCAGCCAACTCGACGCGGTGCACCGGGTCATCGGGAAACCGGGGGTCGTGCTGGTCGGCGAGGGCTCCCCGAACCGGGTGAAGAACCTCATGAGCCAGGAGAAGAAACGCATCTCCCGGCTCGTGGGCGACACTCCCATCTACGAGTTCGTCGTCGGGGACGAGCAGGACCAGGTTCCGCTGAGCAAGCTCCAGTCCAGGATCATGAAGCTACCGCGCAACATCAACGCGGGACAGATCGACTCGCTGGACAAACGCCTCGAAGCCATCGGAAGCAGGGGCACGGCCACGCCCAAGGGGCCTGCTCCGCAGGGCGCCAAGATGCGCAACATGCAACGCGCCACCCGCAGGAAGTAACCGGGAGAAGCGCTCCGTGGCGAAGTCCACGCTTCTCGAACGGGCACGGTCTCCGCCACGGAGCGCGGGGATCGTGCACCGGCCACGGCCTCCGCGGGGACCGTCACGGGAGGGAGTGGTCACGGGATGAAGCACCGGTTACCTCCCCTCCTCCGTCCGGAGGAACCGTTCCCGGGGACGTAACCGAGCAGGCCCGAACCGTCAACGACGCAGCACGGCGGTTCCGCTCAGCCGGTCGTGCCAGGAGCGCCCGTCCAGGTTCCACAGGACGGCGGGGACTATCACCGCGCTCAGGACGCAGCGCAGCAGTGCCCTGGGGACTCCCACGGTCGCCGAACCGTCGAGACGCGCCACCCATATTCCGACGACGGCCATCCCCGGGGTGAACCCGAAGAAGGCGACCGGGACGAAGGTGATCACCGCCCACGCGAGCAGGCTCCAGTTCTTCGGGAGTTCGGGAGCGGTGAACAATCCGGCCACCAAAGCCGCCAGCACGATGTCCAGCAGAAACCCCGTAACACGCCGACCGGTGGGGGCCACGGAGCCGGAACCGCTTTCCGGCAGGCCGATGCGTTCCCCCCGCCAGCTCTGCTGCGGCTCGGCGGACTCACGCGCGGCCGAGGGGCCGGACAACCAGGACCCGAGTACTCTACCCACGAAAACCAGCATACGGACCGCCACGGAGGTCGTTGCCTCCCGCACCGCGGACCGCGCCGACCACGACCACGCGTCCGCCCGGCCGTCCGCCCCGGGGCAGGGCTGCGGCACAACAGAACCGAAATCCGGATTCGTTTCGTTAACGTCGGCGAAACACGCGGGTGACGGTGGGGCAACACCCCGTCCTTAACTTCGTTGCCGAGTCGGCGGCAAAGGCTTGCCCCGATGAGCGGCACCAACGCGTGAAGGAGCCATCGAGGGTGTTCAAGAATCCAGACGAGGTCCTACGCTTCATCTCCGACGAGGGTGTGAAGTTCGTCGACGTCCGGTTCTGCGACCTGCCGGGCGTCATGCAGCACTTCACCGTCCCCGCCTCGGCGTTCGACCACGACACCTTCACCGAGGGGTTGGCCTTCGACGGCTCTTCGGTGCGTGGTTTCCAGTCGATCCACGAATCGGACATGCTGCTGCTGCCCGACCCTTACACGGCCCGGATCGATCCGTTCCGCATCGAGAAGACGCTGATCCTCAACTTCTTCGTGCACGACCCGTTCACGTTGGAGCCCTACAGCCGTGACCCGCGCAACATCGCGCGCAAGGCGGAGCAGTACCTGAGCGAGTCCGGAATCGCGGACACCGCGTTCTTCGCGTCCGAGGCGGAGTTCTACGTCTTCGACTCGGTACGTTACTCCGAGGACGCGAACTCCTCCTTCCACGAAGTGGATTCGGTCGAGGGCTGGTGGAACACCGGACGGGCCGAAGAAGGCGGAAACCTGGGGTACAAGACCCGCTACAAGGGTGGCTACTTCCCCGTCGCGCCCTACGACCACTACGCCGATCTGCGCGACGAGATGACCAGCGAGCTCATCAAGGCCGGGTTCGAGGTGGAGCGCGCGCACCACGAGGTGGGCACCGGCGGCCAGGCCGAGATCAACTACAAGTTCAACACCATGCTGCACGCGGCCGACGACCTGCAGCTGTTCAAGTACATCATCAAGAACACCGCGTGGCGCAACGGCAAGACCGTCACCTTCATGCCCAAGCCGCTGTTCGGCGACAACGGCTCGGGAATGCACTGCCACATGTCGCTGTGGCAGAACGGCGCCCCGATGTTCCACGACGAGTCCGGCTACGCGGGGCTGTCCGACACCGCCCGGTACTACATCGGCGGCATCCTGCACCACGCCCCGAGCCTGCTGGCGCTGACCAACCCGACGGTGAACTCCTACCACCGGCTGGTCCCCGGCTTCGAGGCGCCGGTGAACCTGGTGTACTCGCAGCGCAACCGCTCCGCCTGCATGCGGATCCCGATCACGGGAACCAACCCGAAGGCCAAGCGCGTCGAGTTCCGCTGCCCCGACCCGTCCGGCAACCCCTACCTCGGGTTCGCCGCGATGCTGATGGCCGGCTTGGACGGCATCCGCAACAAGATCGAGCCGGCCGAACCGATCGACAAGGACCTCTACGAGCTCCCGCCGGAGGAGGCCAAGAACGTGCCGCAGGTTCCCTCCAGCCTCTCCGAGGCGGTGGACAACCTGGAGGCCGACCACGACTACCTGCTCGAGGGCGGCGTGTTCACCGAGGACCTTCTGGAGAACTTCATCGCGCTCAAGCGGGAGACCGAGATCGACCCGATCCGGCTCCGTCCGCACCCGTACGAGTTCGCGCTGTACTACGACGTGTGATCGACTGATCCCCGCACCCGTGGGAAAAGGGCCCCGCGCGGGGCCCTTTTCCCACGGGGTGCCGGCAGGACTTCGCGGTGCGGGCGGACACGTGCCCGGCGACCGCACCTCCGCGACACCTGCACGCACGACCTCTCACTCGACCGTGAGAACCAGCTTTCCGCGCACGTGTCCCTCCTCGAGCAGTTCGTGGGCCCGTGCGGCCTCGTGCAGCGGGAAGCTCCGCTGCACCTCGACGCGCAGCTCACCACGATCGATGAGCCCGCCCAGCCAGTTCAGCTCCCCCGCGTCCGGGCGTACGAACACGTAGTGTCCGCCCTGCCCCAGCACCGTGTCCGGCTCCTCGACCGAGGCGTGCCGCGTGCTGTCCCGCAGCATCCCCGGAGTCTCGCTCAGCGCCGTGCCCCCGGCCATGTCCACGGCGGCGTCGATCTTGCCGTCACCACCGACGACCTCGGCGACCCGCTCCGGAAGCCCGGGGCCATAGGTCACCGGCTCCGCCCCCAGTTCGCGCAGGAAGTCGTGGTTGCGCTCCGAAGCCGTACCGATCACCCGTTCGGCCCCCAGCGCCCGCGCGATCTGCACGGCCAAGTGCCCCACACCGCCCGAGGCCGCGTGCACCAGCACCACGTCCCCGGAGTCCGCGTCCACCGACCGCAGCATCTGCAGGGCGGTCAATCCGGCCAACGGCAGCCCGGCCGCCCGGGTGAAATCGACCGAGCTCGGTTTGTGCGCCAGAGTGCGCTCCGGGGCGGCCACCAGTTCGGCGTAGGTCCCGTTCTGCACGTGGTCCTCGCGCACGTAGCCGACGACCTCGTCGCCAGGCTTGTACTGCGTCACCGCGGGCCCCACCGCACGCACGACTCCGGAAACGTCCCAGCCGGAGATCAACGGTGTGTGGTGCGGGAACGCCCCGCGCAGATATCCGCGCCTGATTTTCCAGTCCACCGGGTTGACTCCGGCCGCCCTGGTTTCCACCAGCACGCGGTCGGGGCCGACCAGCGGATCGTCCAGCTCCTGTTGCGAAAGAACGTCGGGTTCTCCGAATTCGGTGAGCGCGATAGCCTTCATGCCCGTTCCAACACCGTTTCGGAGCAACCGTATTCCACTGTTCGGAGGCGGAAACTCCGAACGACGCGCCCCGCCACGGGTTCTCCCGCGGCGCGGCAGCGCCGAAACCGCCACCCGAACCGCGGCGTGGGCGTTTCGCGCGGAACGTCCCTTCCGGAGCGGTTCCAGAGTGACGGTCTCGCGCGAAACGCTCGAAAGGTTCCGAGGCACGTCCGACGCGGGTGCTTCAGCACGGGCAGGACCAGAGGACCCGGTGTCCGGGTCTCAGGCACCACGAGGCCGGGCCGCTCGCCGCGCAGTCCACTGCTCAGGAGCGAGCCCGACGCTGCCAAGGCGCAGACCCGCGTGCGGGCTAGCCGACCACGTGGGAAAGCACCGCTGCGACCCGTCCACGGTCACCGCTGCGGGGCCTCGTAGAAGACCCGCTCCACCACGGCACGAGCCCGTCGGGTCGCACGCAGGTAGTCGTCCAGCACCTGTCCCGAATCGGAACCGGCCGGATACCCCAGAGCCGCCGCGACCGCCCCCAGTTCCCCGGAGCGCTTCGGCAGCTGATCGCCGCCCTTGCCACGCACCAGCATCACGGCATTGCGTGCCCGCATCGCCGTCGTCCACGCGGTCTCCAGCAACTGCCCGTCCTCGGCATCCAGCACGCCCTCCCGGACGGCCACCCGCAGTCCCTCCACGGTCGAAGTCGTTCTCAGCGGGGGGAGATCACCGGCGAAACGCAACTGCAGCAACTGCAGCGTCCACTCCACATCGGCCAAACCGCCACGGCCGAGTTTCGTGTGCGTGGCCGGATCGGCACCACGCGGCAAACGCTCCGCGTCCACCCGCGCCTTGATGCGGCGAATCTCGCGCGCCTTGGTCGCGTCCAGCCCGCCCTCCGGGTACCGGATCGGATCAACGGCACGGCAGAAACGCTCCCCCAGCTCCTCGTCCCCCGCCACGGGGCGGGCACGCAACAGGGCCTGCGCCTCCCAGACCTGAGCCCATCTCCGGTAGTAGTTCAGATAGGAGTCCAACGTACGCACCAGCGGACCCGAACGCCCTTCCGGACGGAGATCGGTGTCCACTTCCAGCGGAGGGTCCTGGCTCGGCTTGCCCAGAACCCTGCGGACCTGCTCGACCACGACCGTGGCGAACCGGACGGCGGTGCTGTCCGCCACCCCCTCCTCCGGTTCGCAGACGAACATCACGTCGGCGTCCGAACCGTACCCGAGCTCGGCCCCGCCCAACCTGCCCATACCGATCACCGCGATGCGGGCGGGCTCCCGCGAGGCGTCCACCACCCCCTCGGAACCGGACCACTCCGGCCTTCCGGCCACATCCCGCACCGCCGCGTCCAGCGTCGCCTGCAGAACCGCCACCCACACACCGGACAGGGCGTCGAACACCGCACGCGGGGACATCACGCCCAACAGGTCGGCGCAGGCGAGACGCAACAACTCGTGCCTGCGCAACGAGCGAGCGGTCGCCGCGGCCCTGTCCGGATCGACGTGCCGCGACACAGCACTGCGCAGTGACCGAGCCACCTCGTCCGGATCCCGGCCCGCCAGCTCTTCGACGTCCGACAGCAGCCGGAGCACCTCCGGCGCCCGCACCAACAGCTCGGGCACCAACTTCGAGGTGCCGAGCAGCACCGCCAACCGCTCGACCACCACGGCCTCGTCCCGCAGCAGCCGCAGGTACCACGGTGTGTCGGCCAGGGCCTCCGAGACGTTGCGGTAGGCCAGCAGCCCACCGTCGGGGTCCGGGGTGTTGCCGAGCAGATCCAGCAGAACGGGCAGCAAAGCCCCCTGGATACTGGCCCTTCTGGACATTCCCGAGGTCAGAGCGGCGATGTGCCGCAGGGCACCTTCGGGGGAGGTGTAGCCCAACGCGGAGAGCCGCTCGACCGCGGCGCTCGTGGTCAACCGCAGCGCCTCGCTCGGAACCTTGGCGACCGACTCCAACAACGGCCGGTAGAAGAGTTTCTCGTGCAGCCGGCGCACCCTGCTGATCTGCTTGCGGTACTCGCCGAGCAGCACGTCCGAGGCCTCCTGGTGCCCCTGGGAACGCAGCCCCATGGAACGAGCGAGCTGGTGCAGCGTCTCGCGCTCCTCGGCCTGGGGGAACAGATGCGTGCGCCGCAGACGCCTCAGCTGAAGCCGGTGCTCCACCCCGCGCAGAAAAGCGTAGGAATCGGACATGGCCGCGGCGTCGCTGCGCGCCACGTACCCCTGTTCCCCCAGCGCGCGCAGCGCCTCCGTCGTGGACCGCGAGCGGACGGACTCGTCGCCCCTGCCGTGCACCAGCTGGAGCAGCTGCACCGCGAACTCGACATCGCGCAGCCCCCCCTTTCCGAGCTTCAGTTCCCGGTCCAGCTGGTCCTGGGGAACGTGCTGCTCCACTTTCTGACGCATGGAACGCACGTCGGCCACGAAGTTCTCCCGCTCCGCGGCCGTCCACACCAGCGGCTGGACGGCGTCCGCGTAACGCTGTCCCAGCTCGGAGTCCCCCGCCACCGGCCGGGCCTTCAACAGGGCCTGGAACTCCCAGGTCCGTGCCCAGCGGCGGTAGTAGGCGAGATGGCCGTCCAGAGTGCGGACCAGGGCCCCCGACTTGCCCTCCGGACGCAGCGCGGCGTCCACGTCGAAGAACGCCGACCCCGCTATCCGCATCAACGTGCCGGCCAGCCTGGTCGCCGGGTTGAGGTCCTCCTCGGACTCCGCGACGAAGACGACGTCCACGTCACTCACGTAGTTGAGCTCACGACCGCCGCACTTGCCCATCGCGATCACGGCGAGCCGGGGCGGCTGCCGTCCGATTCCGGTCTCGGCCGCGGCCACCGCCCAGGCCGCCCGCAGAGCGGCCACCGCCGCGTCGGAAAGCCAGGCTGTCACCTTCTCGTAGGACGGCTGCGGCATCCCGGGGTCGACCACTCCGGCGAGGTCGGCGGCGGCGATCTCGAGCAACTGCCCCCGATAGACGGCACGCAGCTCGCTGACGGCCGCCGTCCCCCGCGTCTCGGCCACCGGACAGTCGGGAGGTTCCTCCTCCGCGGCGAGCGCGCCCACGCCGTGCAACAGCTCAGCGGTGAAGTCACCGGAACGCGGCCGGTGCTCCTCCTCCGTTCCGGACAACCGCCGCCAGTCCCCGGGATGGGCTACCAGGTGATCCGCCAGAGCACCGGAGTACCCCAGGGTGGCCAGCAACCGGGCGCGCAGTCCCCGGTCCGTGCGCAACCGCTCGGCGAGCTCCGTCCAGTTCCCGCCCAGCGCCTCCCGCAACCGGTCCACCGAGTGCAGCGCGAGATCCGGATCCGGAGTTCGGGACAGCGCGCCGAGCACCTGCTCCGCTTCCGGCAGCGGTCCGCTGTCGAACCACCATCCGGCCGCGCGGAGCTGGGTCTCGGCTCGCTCCACGTCGCTGAATCCGTACCTTGCCGGAGACGGCACCGCACCGGAGCGTTGCCAGTTGGATTGGGCCATGTCCAGCACGGTAATGCGATCACGTGACGACGACAGGGCCGACCGTGGTCGATTCTCCGTGTCCGTGATCACCGTGCCGGAGCATCAGTGCTCCCCGGCCTGCCACCTGTCGTCGGTTCGTCGTCCGGATCGGGGTTCCCTTCGCCGCTCACTGCACCGAAACTCACCACCCGAGCGAACCGAGCCGCGCGGTCTCTCAGGCGAGTGGCAGGGAACGAGTGGTGGTCCGCTCTTCGGGAGGAGTGGCTGCCATCTCGGCGAAACGCTCGGCCACCGGTTTCCACGACTCCTCCAGATCGGCGTGGAACTGCTCGAGGTGCTCCTCGTCCAGCTGGCCCGGGCGTATCGTCGCGGCGATTTCCGGATCGCCGGCGACCATCCCCCGGACGATCTCCGGTGTGGTCTCGATGTGGAACTGCAACCCGTAGGCTCGGGTGCCGACCCGGAAAGCCTGGTTCTCCCCTCGTGGTGAGGCAGCCAGCAGTTGAGCGGTCGGTGGCAGCGCACTTATCTCCTCGCGGTGGAACTGGAAGACGTCCGGGGTCAGCGGAAGCGGCCCGATCAACACGTCCTCCGCTGCCGCGTCCCGCTTGGCCACCAGCAGTGTTCCCGCCTCGGGCCCGTCGGCACGTGTCCGGAGCCTTCCGCCCGTCGCCATCGCGAGCAGCTGGGCACCGAGGCCGACAGCCAGCACCGGAGTTCCGGAACTCGTCGAAGTGCTCAGCAGTTTACGCAGCGTACCGAGCCACGGGTGTTGCGGATCGGCCGTGGCGCTCATCCCCCCGTCGAGCACGACCACCCCCGAGTACTCGTCCGGCCGCTCGGGAACGGCCTCCCGTGCGGGGTCGACGACGTCGAGCTCCGCACCCGATTCCCCGAGCCAGTCGCCCAGCTTTCCCACTGGAGCGCTCTCGGAGGGTTGCACCACAAGAATCC
Organism: Actinopolyspora biskrensis; assembly: GCF_013408175.1. GTDB lineage: Bacteria > Actinomycetota > Actinomycetes > Mycobacteriales > Pseudonocardiaceae > Actinopolyspora > Actinopolyspora biskrensis. Next base: position 210 of record NZ_JACBYW010000001.1, on the reverse strand, counting down.
GCGCCTCGGCCATGTGACCCAGGATACTGTTTCCGTGGGCGGTGGATCACTCACGGTGCGGGTCGATCTCGACCAGAGCGGGTGTGTGTTGTGCTGTGTTGTGAGAGATGAGTATGGCCCGGCCCCCTTGTGGTGGGGGCCGGGCTTGGGGGGGTTGGGTCGGCGGTGTCCGAGTCTCCCACACCCGTGGGGGTGCAGTACCTTGGGCGC